>NZ_LQIK01000034.1 GCF_001499855.1 Mycobacterium sp. GA-0227b | reverse complement strand
GTCAGGTCGGCCCGCAACCGGTCCTTGAGCTCCGCCATGAGCCAAAACTACGCCGCCGAAGCCCAGAACGGCCGCGGTGAGTTGGCCGCGAACGAGCACGCCGAGGCCCGCGTCATCGACGAGTATCTGCCGACGCCGCTGACCGAAGCCGAGCTGGCCGACGTCGCCGACACCGCGATCGCCCAGGTTGCCGAGCAGATCGGCGAGAGGCCGGGAACCAAGCAGATGGGCCTGGTGATGAAGGCCGCCACGGCGATCGCGGCCGGTAAGGCCGACGGCGCGCGGCTCTCGGCGGCGGTGAAGGCCAGACTGTAGCCACCGCGGGGCACCAGCCGTTTTCCGCGGTTGGGGCTCGGGTACTCCCGACCCATGACGCGGTTCGGCTACACCTTGATGACAGAGCAGAGCGGGCCAAAAGAGCTTGTCCATTATGCGGTTTCGGCGGAACGCGTGGGGTTCGACTTCGAAGTGTCCTCCGACCACTACTTCCCGTGGTTGTCGTCGCAGGGGCACGCACCGTACGCCTGGTCGGTGCTGGGGGCCGTCGCGCACGCGACCGAGCGGGTCGAGCTGTTCACCTACGTCACCTGCCCGACGATGCGCTACCACCCCGCAGTCGTCGCGCAGAAGGCGGCCACCTTGCAGATCCTCGCCGACGGCCGCTTCACCCTGGGACTGGGCAGCGGCGAGAACCTCAACGAACACGTCGTCGGCAAGCGCTGGCCCACGGTGGCCCGGCGCCAGGACATGCTGCGCGAAGCGATCCAGATCATCCGGGAGTTGTTCACCGGCGAGCTCGTCGACTGGAAGGGCGAGTATTTCGAGGTGGACTCCGCCCGATTGTGGGACCTCCCGCAGACGCCGGTCGCCATCGCCACCGCGGTTTCGGGTGAGCGGTCGGTCGAGACGTTCGCGCCGCTGTCGGATCACCTGATTGCCACTGAGCCGAACAAGGATCTCGTCGACGCCTGGCACGAGGCAAGGCGCGCGACCGGACTGCCGGGCGACGCACGCGTCGTCGGGCAGATACCGATCTGCTGGGATACGGACAAAGAAGCCGCTGTGCGACGGGCTCATGACCAGTTCCGGTGGTTCGGCGGCGGATGGACCGTCAACTCCGACCTGCCGACGACCGCCGGTTTCGACGGGGCCACCCAATTCGTGCGGCCCGAGGATGTCGCCGAGTCCATCCCGTGCGGACCCGACCCCGACGCGATCGTCGAAGCGATCAGCAAGTACTGGGAAGCCGGCTTCACCGACATCGCGCTCGTCCAGATCGGCGACGAAGGCCAGGAACAGTTCCTCAAGGAGGCGGCCGCGCCGCTGCTCGACAAGTTGCGCACCGCTTCGGGCTAGACGCTGGATCAATCCGCGGTAGCGGCTGAATCTTGCGCGAGCGGTTGTGATACCGCGGGGTGAACGGCCAAAGCTGCAAAATCGAGCGCTGACTTCCGCCGATGAAACGCTGCAAATCCCGTTTGGCGGACGCACCCCCGGGTATCCCGCGCCGACCTGCCAACCACACAGCCCGGGAGGCTCAATGTTCATTCACAACAAAGATCTTCAGTTCGAGGTTCGCGTCGAGCGGCCGGACCCCCGGTTCGCCAGCCTGCTGCAGGAGCAGTTCGGCGGCGCCAACGGCGAGCTGAAGGCCGCCATGCAGTACTTCACTCAGGCGTTCGTGCTGCGCCAGAAGAACCCGAAGATGTACGACCTGTTCATGGACATCGCCACCGAGGAGTTCAGCCACCTCGAGATGGTCGGTTCGATGATCACCATGCTGCTCGACGGCCTCAACGATGATCTGAAAATGGCCAACGAACGGTGCGACTGGATGCCCGCGATCGCCAGCAAGGACGGGCGCGACGACATCATTCACAGCGTCGCGGTCAACCCGCTGTACTTCGCGCTGAGCGGCGGCGGGCCGGACGTCAAGGATTCCGCCGGGGTGCCGTGGCAGGGCACGTTCGTCAACGCCAACGGCGATCCGACCGTCGACCTGCGCAGCAACCTGGCCGCGGAGTCGCGCGCCAAGATCGTTTACGAGTACCTCAAGCAGTTCACCGACGACCCCGGTGTGCAGGACACCCTGACGTTCCTGATGACCAGGGAGGTGGCGCACTTCCAGCAGTTCACCGCCGCGCTCAACGAGCTACCGGTGAACTTCCCGCCCGGCCAACTGCCCGGCGACGATCGGTTCCAGAACGTGGCCTTCAACATGTCCAACGGGCAGGGCTCGGTGCGGGGCCCGTGGAATGAGGGCCAGGGACCGTGGCCCGAGGGCATGGAGTGGGAGTACGTCGAGAAGCCCAACCAACAGTGGCTGGGCACCAAGAAGCGGGAGAACAAGGGCGCCGAGCGGTGTCCGGAGGGCCAGCCCGCGGTGCAGAGTGAAAAGCCGTTCACCCACGAACAGCACACAGCGACAAGCTGATTCGCCGCCGATGCGGTCAGTGCTGCTGCGGATCCGGCGGATTGTCGGCTTCGCGGCCACTGGCCGCATCGCGCACGTGGTCCATCACCGCGGCCCCCAACCCCATCGTCTTCTGCACCACTGAGCTACCCGGGGTGTCGGGATGCGGTCGGGTCGGGGCGATCTTCTTGGCCGCCTCCAGCTTCTCACCGATCTTTTCGCGCTCCTCGCGACTGACCGCCGCCTCGAACGCCGGCCATACGACGTCCTGTTCGTAGAGGATGTGCTCACGGCCGACCTTGACGAATTCCGCGAGTGCATCGTGGTATTCGGGGTCACCGGGCTCTTTGTCCTCGAGGGTCTGAAGCAAGTGCTTGCCGGCCTGCTCCTGGGCGATGGCTTCGTCGACGAGCCCGTCGCCGATCGCATCACGCACCGCGGGCCAGAAGAACTGTTCCTCGATCGCCTCGTGCTGAGACTCGGCGATGACCAAGTTGGTCACCATGGTGCGCAGACCGCTCATCTCGGCGCCGGTTCCCGACGGCGCACCGTCGAGGACCTCGAGCATGCCCAGCACGCTCTTGTGGTCGTCACGAAGAAATGTCAGGGCATCCATGTGCATGGCCTTCCGGGTCGCAGTGCGCTGCACATACCCCGGGGATCGAGGTTGAAACGCGGAGCCGGCGGGTAGCTCATCGAAGGACGAAAGGACCGATATGCCGACAGGAAAAGGCATCTACGACGACGACGACGCCGACGAGCGGGACAAGCGCAAGGCGCAACGCACCGGACCGAAAGACGAGGGCGGCGAGGGTGGCATGGCTACCCGGGAGAAGGCGCCCGACGTCGCGGAGTCCGGCGGGGAGCCGACGGCCTGATCATTCGGCGTCTCGGCCCTGCCTGCTGCGCTTGTAGGCCGCGCGTCGGAAGTCGCCGAGCCAGCGCGGCGCCAGTTCCACCTCGGGGTCGCTGTGCAGGGCTGGGTCGAACGCGATGTCGTCGCAGCTGGGGTCGACGTGGCGAAGCGTGAGCCGGGCCAACGGCCGAAAGCCTCCGGTGCCCGACGCCTGGTCGACCGTGAACGTGATTCCGGTTGACGTGATCTGTTTCTCGACGGCACTCAACGACAGCCCCGGTGCATCGATGCGAGTTGCCAAGCGGGCCCGCACCCACCACAGGCCGTCGTGGTAGCGCAGCGGCATCAGGCTGGAGAACGTCGCGCCGGACCACGAAACCGCCGGTGCGAGCCCGATGCGAGTCCCGGCGAGCGTCGACGCGAGCAGAACGTCCCACGGGCTGCAGGAGCGGAGGTCTGGTGGTGGCGGTATCCGCCACGCCAGCCCGGCGATGTCGGGGGTCGCGCCGGGCAGGCCAACCCCCTTGGACACCCGCGCGATGACGTCACAGGAGTTCATCGGTAGCCCCTCACCCTCCGGGGCGACACGTTCGAGGATGCCCTCGGCCATCACACCCGACGGGTGAAAAAGCCGACGGTGACGAAGGGCGGCGCCGAAGCGGACGGGCAACGCGGCGATATCGGAGGCTTGCACGGTGGTCGGATGCCCGCACGGTGGCCCGGCAAAACGGTGGCCGACGTTTCAACCAGCGGGGGACCGGGCATTAACACCGGCAGTGCTGGATCGCAGCAGCAGCTGACCCTGTCGAAAGGCCGATGTGACAACCGCATACACCGACGTCCGCGACCCCTTAGTTGCGGACGAGGGCGTCTACGCCCCGCAGGAAGATTCGCGACTGCTCATCGAGGTCATGGACGGCACCGCGCTGGCACGCGGCCGGCACGTCGTCGATCTGTGCACGGGAAGCGGCGTCGTCGCCGTCGGTGCCGCCGAGCAGGGTGCCGCATCGGTCACCGCTCTCGACATCTGTCCGCGCGCAGTGCGATGTGCGAGGGCCAACGCTCTAGGGGCCGGAGTCAACGTCGACGTGCATCTCGGATCATGGGCGCGGGCAGCCGAATTCGGTCCCTTCGATCTGGTCGTCTGCAATCCGCCGTACGTGCCGCACGATCCGGCCGCCGCGTGCAATCCGCTTCCGGCCCACGTCGGACCCGCACGCGCCTGGGACGCCGGGTGCGACGGTCGACTGGTGCTCGACCCGCTGTGTGCGGCGGTTCCGGAAATCCTCGACCACGGCGGCAGCCTGTTGTTGGTGCAGTCGGAGTTCGCCGATCCGCGCCGGACGCTCGGTGCACTAGCCAGCGTCGGACTCGACGCCGAAATCGTTGCGCGGCAATGGATACCGTTCGGCCCGGTGCTGATCTCGCGGGCCGAGTGGCTCGAGGGAACGGGCCGCCTCGAACCCGGCCGTCGCGAAGAGGAACTGTTGGTGATCCGGGCGGACAAGCCGTGAGTGACGCCGAACCCCGGATCGTGCGGGTGGTGCCGAACGGCCCGCTGATGGTGCAGGGACCGGTTCGCATCGAGATGCCCGACGGGCAGGTGGTGGAATCGGACCGGTTCATGGTGGCCGTCTGTACCTGCCGGCGCAGCAAGGATTATCCGTTGTGCGACACCAGTCACCGGTGTCGGCCGGGCCGCGCGCCGGCCAAGGCGTCAGCCAAGCGGTCGGCGTAGCGACGAGCGGTTGTCGGTCCAGCTGTCCATCAGATGCTTGGCCAGCCGCTCCTCGACCACATCGCGCGCCCGGATGCCGAACACGACGTCGCGGTCCAGATGCGGTTCCCTGGCGACGAGGTCGCCGACGACATCGGTGCGCACCACCTGCTCGTGGACGGCGTCGGCCACCACATGCTCCTGGTAGAACGCCACGCAGGCGTCGGGGGCGCCCATCCGGCGCAATGCCTCCACCAGCCGCCGTGAGCCGGGCGACGAAGTGATCTCCGTGGACGCGAAGTGTCCGATCGAAGCGCCGCGCAACTCCCGATGCAACCCGAACAGCGACATCAGGTTCACCGACGCCAACGCGTCGGCGGGCACGTGATCGAGGTAGCCCAGATACGACGAGTCCAGGCCGGCCGCATTCATCAGCTCGGCGTACAGGTGTTGGTGCACGTGTTCACCGCGGCCGCCGCCGAACTCGTCGAACTCGACCGCGACGAAGGCGGCCTTCGCGTGGCCGGCCAGACGCGGGATGGTCCAGGCGTGCGGGTCGCCCTCTTTGAGGTGGTACACCGAGCGGTGCACGAAGTACTCGAGCATCTGCTCCCAGGTGCCCTTGTCGCGCAGGTGATACGACGGACCCTCGCCGTCGACCGGTTCGATCGACAGCTTGTCCATCTCGGCTTCCGCGGTCTCGCCCTCGGCGATCTCGCCGACGTCCTGGCGCACCGCGCTGAGGAACGACTCCTCGAACCTGCCGCGCAGGTGCAGCAGCGCGGGATTCCACTCCCACCGCGGGCTCACCCCGGCGAAACCGCGGTAGTGCAGCTCGTAGCAGATGTAGAGGGCGAGCTGAAGGTCCAACCCGTACGGGTCCGCCTCGCACATCGGAACATCGATCGGACGCGCGTGCAGTGCCGGCCGGCCTCGCTGGAGGAGGTCGATGATTGCGGCGGACAGCGGCCCGACGGCCTTCGGCAGAGCAGGCTCGACTCGCGTCGACGGTTTCGTCACGCCCTGCTCAATACCCGGCGTTCCCGCCGGTCAAACACATTTCGGCGCCGAACCGCCGGCGTGAGTCACTCGACTTGCTCGCTCAGCGAATTCACCGAGCCGATGCCCTCTACTTGTCGGGGTGGCGGGATTTGAACCCACGACCTCTTCGTCCCGAACGAAGCGCGCTACCAAGCTGCGCCACACCCCGCGTGAAGCCACGACAGCGTATCGCACCGGCGGGGTGCGAGGCCAAACGCTTACCGCGGTCTCCGTCGACGACCGCGACTTCTACACCAGGGCTGTGATTCGTTCCCGAAGGACGACCCTGGTGTAGAAATCGCGAGCCCGGCTGAGGCGTCACGCTAGCGAACGGGGGCTAGCGGCGGGTTTCCCTCAGCACTGCCAGACGCTCGCGGTACTCGGCCTCGGTGACCTCGCCCTTGGCGTAGGAGTCACGCAGCGTGCGAATGCCATGGCTGCCGCGGAAACGGCGCGCGACGTAGACGATGCCGATGATGACAAGCGTCCAGAACGTCAGCGGAATGAGCAGGAACCACGGGTTCCAGTCATGATCGGCGAACCGGCCGCCATGCTCGGCGAGAAATGTGGTTGCGGTGGGGGCGATTTCGTTGATGTTCATGGGATCGAGCCTGCCGCTGACGGTGCGGGCGCCGCATCGGCCTACGGTCGGCAACTGCGCTACGTCCGCGAACGTAGGGCGATGGGTCAGCCCTGCCATCCCGGCCGTACCAGGCCGGTCTCGTAGGCGATCACCACCAGCTGGGTGCGGTCGCGGGCGCCCAGCTTGGTCAGGATCCGGCTCACGTGGGTCCGCGCCGTGGCCGGGCTCATGAACAACCGCCCGCCGATCTCGGCGTTGGTCAGGCCCTCGGCAACCAGTGCCATCACCTCGCGCTCCCGCGTCGTCAAGTCGGCCAGTACGGCCGGCGACCCGGCGGGCGCCTTGGTCCTGGCGGCGAACTCCGCCACCAGCCGACGCGTCACCGACGGCGACAGCAGCGCGTCGCCCTCGGCGACCACCCGCACCGCCCGTACCAGTTCAATCGGCTCGGTGTGCTTGACCAGAAAGCCGCTCGCCCCGGCGCGCATCGCCTCGAACACGTACTCGTCGAGTTCGAACGTCGTCAGCACCACCACCCGCACCCCGCTCAGCGCCGGGTCGGCCACGATCTCGCGCGTTGCCGCCAACCCGTCCATCTCCGGCATCCGGATGTCCATCAAGACCACGTCGGGTCGGAATTCGCGTGCGGACGCCAGCGCAGCGGCTCCGGTGTCGGCCTCCGCGACCACCTCGATGCCGTCCTGTGCGTCGAGCAGTGCCGCGAAGCCCGCCCGCACCAGCGCCTGGTCGTCAGCGATGACCACCCGAATCGTCATGTCGCGTCGGCACTTTCGGATGCCAGCGGAAGCGAGGCAAGTACGCTGAATCCGCCGCCGGGATGCCGGTGCACCGACAGGTCGCCGCCGAGCGCACGTGCCCTCTCTCGCATGCCGACGATGCCACTTCCTCCCGACGGTGGCCCGGAGTTCAGAGGGCGTCCGTCGTTGTCGACCACGACGGCCAACGTGTCGGGCCCGTAAGTGACTGTGACGGCGGCATGTTCGGCAGTCGAATGCCGTACCACGTTCGTCAATGACTCCTGCACGATGCGGGCCGCGGCGACGTCGATCACCGCGGGCACCGGACGGGGTTCGCCCCGCACGGCCGTGGTCACCGTCAGCCCCGTCGCGCGGGCTGCGCCGACCAGTCCATCCAGATCGGCGATGCCGGGTGTCGGCGCCGTCGGTTGGCCCTGCTCGGTGCGCAGCGCGTCAACCAACGAGTGCACATCCGAAATCGCTTGCCTGCTCGCGTCTTTGATGGCGGCAAGCGCAGGCCCGGCCCGCTCCGGATGCTGGTCGAGCAATTCCAGCGCGACCGACGACTGCACGTTGATCATCGACAGGCTGTGCGCCAGTACGTCGTGCAGCTCTCGCGCGATGGACAGCCGCGCCTGGGTGGCCTGGCGCTCCTGCTCGGACTGCGCCTCCCGCGCCATCGCGGCCTTGCGCTGCCGACGCGCGTCGATCACCGCGCGTCGCTGCCGGATGCCCTCGGCGACTGCGACGAGCACGATCAGCCACGCCGCGATCGCGCCGATCGCGACGGTGGGTGGTGGCTCCTCGCCCCGGAGCATTGGGATCAGCCAGACCACAGCTGCCCAGCCCAGCAGGGGCAGGGGATAGCTACGCCAGCGTGGGCCCGTGACGGCCGCGGTCAGAAACGCCACGATCAGCGATGCGAAGACCGGTCCGACCCGGAACCCCGCTGCCAGGTAGACCATGGTGATCGCGATCACCGTCAGCAGCACGGCGTACGGGTAGACGGTGCGCAACAGCAGCGCCACCGGGCCGGCGATCAGCAGCAGATAGCCGAACCAGTTGAGCGGCACCCAGTGCAGGTCGGGTCCCCGGCGGTGACGCGGTCCGGCAGTGCCTGCGAGCTGAGCCGCGGCCACCACCACCGGAATCAGCCACACCGCGGGGCGGCGCAGCTCATCCCGGAGGCGGTCCATACCGGAAACGTAGTAGGGCATGGGCCGGCTTGGCGTCCGCGCAGAGGCGTACATCACGACACGCCGAGGGAAGCAACGGGGTTGTCGGTGGCGTTATGCACACTGACGGCAGGAACCGACGAAGCGAGGACGAGATGACTGGTCTTGGCGCATCCATCTATCTGGGTTTCTTCGTGCTCGCCGCGGTGTGGCTGTTCCTCACCTCCGACGGCCCGCTGAGTGGCGCGGCCGACGATCAGGACCAGCGTCCCGAGCGTTCGAACTCGTCCAACACCGACGCGAACTCCGAGTCGTCCAACCCGTGGTTGGTCAGCCACTCGTCGCAGAAGTAGGTGTCCGCGTAGCGGTCGCCGCTGTCGGCCAGCAGCGTCACCACCGAACCACTGCGCCCTGCGGTCATCATCTCCGCCAAGAGCCCGAACGACCCCCATAGGTTGGTTCCGGTCGACGGGCCCACCCGCCGGCCCAAAACCCTGCTGGCGTGCCGCGCGGCAGCCACCGAGGCGGCATCCGGCACGACCACCATGCGGTCGACCACGCCGGGCAGGAACGACGGCTCCACCCGCGGTCGGCCGATACCCTCGATCCGCGACGACATCCCGGTCACCACATCAGCGCGGCCCTGCGCGTAGGCGGGAAAGAACGCCGAGTTCTCCGGATCGACCACGCACAGCCGGGTCGCGTGGCGTCGATAGCGGATGTAACGGCCGATGGTCGCGCTGGTGCCGCCGGTGCCGGCACCCACCACGATCCAGTCGGGCACCGGATGCGCCTCGTCGCGCATCTGCTCGAAAATCGACTCGGCGATGTTGTTGTTGCCACGCCAGTCGGTGGCCCGCTCGGCGTTGGTGAACTGATCGATGTAGTGCCCGCCGGTCTCTTCGGCGAGTCGTTCCGCCTCGGCGTAAACCTGACTGGACTCCGCCACGAAATGGCAACGCCCACCCTGTGATTCGATCAGAGCGATCTTGCTGGCGCTCGTCGAGGACGGCATCACGGCGATGAACGGCAAGCCGAGCAGCGCCGCGAAGTACGCCTCCGACACCGCTGTCGAGCCCGAAGAGGCTTCGATGATCGTGGTGTTCTCGTCGATCCAGCCGTTGCACAGCGCGTACAGAAACAGTGAGCGCGCCAGCCGGTGCTTGAGGCTGCCGGTGATGTGGGTCGTCTCATCCTTGAGATACAACTGCAGGTCGCAGCGGTCGGACCAGGCCGTCGGCAGCGGATACCGCAGCAGATGAGTGTCGGCGCTACGGCGCGCGTCGGCCTCGATCAACCGGACCGCATCGTGTACCCACGTGCGTGGACCGCTGCGACTGGCTGTTGAGGACTTGTCGGTCACCGCACGGAGACGCTCGGATGGGATATGCCCGCCCGAGTGTCTGCGTCGCGACCGCCGATCGGCGCCGCGACGAGGGTCAGCAGCGTGGCCTCGGGCCGGCAGCAGAACCGCAGCGGAGCGTACGGCGAGGTGCCGATGCCCGCCGAGACGTGCAGTTGCGTGCGCACGCCCCACCGTGACGGGCCCTTGACCCGCGAACGGTCCAAGCCGCAGTTGGTCACCAGGGCGCCGTAGAACGGCAGGCACAACTGCCCGCCGTGCGTGTGGCCGGCCATCACCAACTGGTACCCGTCGGCCGCGAACCGGTCGAGGACTCGCGGCTCGGGCGAGTGGGTCAGTCCCAACGTGAGGTTGGCGGCGGGGCTGGCCGGCCCGGCGATGGTCTCGTAGCGGTCCCGCGACAGATGCGGGTCGTCGACGCCGGCCGCAGCGATGTGCAGGCCCTGCACGTCCAGCTCACGGCGGGTGTGCGTCACGTCGAGCCAGCCGCGCTCGGTGAACGCCGCCCGCAGGTCCTGCCAGGGCAGCGGTTCACCGTGGATGCGGTGACCGGGCCGGGTGATGTAGTTGAGCGGGTTCTTCGGCCGGGGTCCGAAATAGTCATTGCTGCCGAACACGAAAACGCCCGGGACCGACAGCAGCTCCGACAGCGACTGCACGACCGCCGGCACAGCCTTGGCGTGCGCCAGGTTGTCACCGGTGTTGACCACCAGGTCGGGTTCCAGAGTCGCCAGGTCGCGCAGCCAGGCCTGTTTGCGTCGCTGTCCGGGACGCATGTGGATGTCGCTGATGTGCAGCACCTTCAACGGCGACGACCCCGGCGAGAGCACCGGCATCGTCAATTCCCGCACGGCGAAGGCGTTGCGCTCGATCAGCGAGGCATAGCCGATGCCGGCCACCAACGCACCGGCTGACGCCGCGGCGGAGTTCTTCAGGATCGTCGAACGGGCGGACATGCTGCAGAGCCTACTGCCAGTCGCGCGCGGTGACCGCCTTCACCCGTCCGGCGCGCGCAAGCCCAGCCGGTCACGGTGGGGGCGGCGCCGGTGGTGGCGGGCCGAGCACCGGCACGGTGATCGGCGGCAGGCCGGGGATCTCCACCACCGTTTCACCCACCGGCGCCGGAAGCCCCGGAATCCCGGGTATCCCCGCGGGCGGAGGCGGCGGTGCGGGCGGAATGCCATTGGAGACCTGGATCGTGATGATCGAACCGGGCACGGTCTGCCCGTTCGGCGCCGTGCCGACGACCGACCCTCGTGGCGCCGAACTGTTCACCGACGCGGCCTGATCAGACACCTGGAAGCCGGCGTCACGCAGCCGTTGCCGGGCCGTGGCCTCCGTCAGGCCCGAGACGCTGGGCACCCGTGACCCGGGACCGCCCTCCACGTAGCGCGGATCCGTCGGCGGCAGCCGGACCTCACCGAAGTTGTTGGCGATCGGCTTCATCGCGCTGAACCATGTCCTGGCCGGCTCGTTGCCGCCGTACAGGTTGCCGTAGCCGCACTTGCGCAGCGGGAACGAACACAGTTCACCGGGCGAGGTGGAGTCGTCGTAGATGTAGTTCCCGGCGGCGAGCGTGTTGGTGAACCCGAGGAACGCCGACGAGCGGTGGGCCTCGGTGGTGCCGGTCTTGCCGGACATCGGCAGGTTCCAACCGACCGAACCGGCCGCCGCCGCGGCGGTGCCGGCGCCCTCGTGGTCCTTGCTCAGCGCGTTGGCCAGCGTGTTGGCCAGGCCCTCGGGCACCACCTGCTCACAGGTCTCGGTGGTGACCGAGACTTCCTCACCGTGGCGGTCGATGACCTGCGCGATCGGGTTCGGTGGGCACCACATGCCGCCGGAGGCCAGCGTCGCCGCGACGTTCGAGAACTCGAGTGCGTTGACCTCGATCGGCCCCAGCACGAACGAGCCGAGGTTCTGCCGCTTGATGAAGTCGGCCAGGCTCTCGTTGCTGCCGGGGTCGTAGTCGCGCGCGGTGCCCGGCAGCGCATAGGACCGCAGCCCCAGCCGGACCGCCATGTCGACGCTGCGCTGCACACCGACTTGCGAGATCAGTTTGGCGAAGGCGGTGTTCGGGGAGGTGGCCAGCGCGTCGGTGATGTTCATCGTGCCGCGGTAGTTGCCCGCGTTCTTCACGCACCACGTGGCGGGCGGGCAGCCCGGGGTGTCGCTGCTGCCGAGGCCCTTGGCCTGGAACTGGGCGGGCACGTCGAGCTGGGCGTTGATGCCCATGCCCATCTCCATGGCCGCGGCCACCGTGAAGATCTTGAACGTCGATCCGGCGCCGTCGCCGACGAGGGAGAACGGCTGAGGCTGCATGGTCTCGCCGGCATCGAGGTTGAGCCCGTAAGTGCGGCTGCTGGCCATGGCCAGGACCGGGTGTGACTCCTTGCCGGGTTTGATCACGCTCATCACGCTCGCCACACCGTCGAGGTCCGGGCTGGCGTACTGGTTGACCGCGGACTTCACCGGGGCCTGCACGTCCGGGTCGAGCGTCGTCTTGATCAGGTACCCGCCCCTGGCGACCTGCTCCTTGCTGATCCCCGCGCGCGCCAGGTACTCGAGCGCGTAGTCGCAGAAGAACGCCCGGTCGCCGGCGGCGATGCAGCCGCGCGGCAGCTCCTTGGGCTGCGGCAGCACCCCCAGCGGCTGCTCTTTGGCCGCCCGAAGCGCCGCGGCCTCCTCGGGAATGTTCTCGATCATGGTGTCCAGCACGAGGTTTCGACGCGCCAGTGCACCCTCGGGATTGGTGTACGGGTTGAGCGTGCTGGTGGACTGCACCATGCCGGCCAGCAGCGCCGCCTGCTGCCAGTTCAAATCGGAGGCGTTGATGCCGAAGTACGTCTGCGCGGCGTCCTGCACCCCGAAGGCGCCGTTGCCGAACGACACCAGGTTCAGGTAGCGGGTCAGGATCTCCGACTTGGTGAACGTCTTGTCCAGCGTCAGCGCCATCCGGATCTCACGCAACTTGCGCGCCGGCGTGGTCTCGACGGCCGCCCGCTTCTCCGCCTCGGTCTGGGCGAGCACCAGCAGTTGGTAG
Organism: Mycobacterium sp. GA-0227b; assembly: GCF_001499855.1. Classification (GTDB taxonomy): domain Bacteria; phylum Actinomycetota; class Actinomycetes; order Mycobacteriales; family Mycobacteriaceae; genus Mycobacterium. Next base: position 232,555 of record NZ_LQIK01000034.1, on the reverse strand, counting down.
TTCTTGACGTACTGCTGCTCGATGGTGGAACCACCGCGGGTGTCCAAATTTCCCGACAGATATCCCGAAAGACCGGTCAGCGTGCCTTGCCAGTCGACGCCGTTGTGCTCGGCAAACCGTTTGTCTTCGATCGAAACGATCGCCAATTTCATCGTGTTGGCGATTTGCTCGCTGGGCACCTCGAACCGCCGCTGCGAGTACAGCCAGGCGATGACGTTGCCCTTGGCGTCGACCATCGTCGAGACCTGCGGTACCTCGCCCTCCACCAACTGCGCCGAACCGTTCGCGACGACGTCAGAGGCCCGGTTCGAGACCAGCCCGAAGCCGCCGACGAGCGGAAACATCAAGGCTGCGGTGATCACGCTGGCCAACAGAACGCACCAGGCGAGCTTGATGACCGTAACCGTCGTCGGCGGTCGACTCGGCTGGCTCTCCGGCATGACCTACAGCGTAACGACGTCGCAAAACGGCAGCTTCGGACGGTCGATTGCCAGTTCCGGAAGCCGCGCCGAGCGCCGCGGACGTCAATTTTGCTGTCTGACGGCACGGTCGTCCCAAAAAAGTGGCCCGTGAGTATTGCGCAGAACGGCTGTGACCATCTAATTTGGTCGAACAGTGCGATGCAGGTCACACTGACCCCACGCAATGTGGCGTAGATCGCAGCAGGCGTTCTACACCTGGGACTGCGCCGTACCGGTGTTGGCCGGGGGGCGGTTGGAACGGAGGGAACGCTGGTGTCAGCTACTAGGCCCGCGGTACGCAGGACCGCGATGACGTCCTCGGCTCACAGTGTTGTCCACGGCGCTGAAGCCGAAGCCCGCATTGCCTGGGTATCGCAGGCCCGATGCCGCCAGACCGATCCCGACGAACTGTTCGTGCGCGGCGCCGCGCAGCGCAAAGCCGCGGTGATCTGCAGACACTGCCCGGTGATCCTCGAGTGCGGCGCCGACGCGCTCGACAACCGCGTCGAGTTCGGGGTGTGGGGCGGGATGACCGAGCGTCAGCGCCGCGCGTTGCTCAAGCAGCATCCCGAGGTGGTTTCCTGGGCCGAGTTCTTCGCCGCCCAGCGCAAGCACCGCAACGCGGTCTGAACTACGCGGCGGAAGCAGCCTCGCCGGTGATCTGATCGGCGATGGCCCGCAACGCCTCCAGGTCCGACACGTCGAACGGCAATGACGGCACACCGACGATCGCCACATGCGGATTGGCGCCGGTGAACCGGGACAGCAACCGGATCTCCCGTTTGGCGGTGGACGCCCTGTCGGCGTGAATCCTGAGCACCGCAGCGGTCAACGAGTCGGGATCGGTCTTCTCGATGGTCTCGGCGGCCTCCTCGGCCTTCTCGGCGTGCAGGTCCGACAGCATCGGGTGGGTGCGATTGAGGATCAGGCCGGACAGCGGCATGTGCTCTTCGGAGAGTCGGTCGACGAAGAACGAAGCTTCGCGAAGCGCATCCGGTTCTGCCGCCGACACCACCACGAACTGCGTGCCGCGGCGTTTGAGGAGATCGTAGGTGCGGTCGGCCTTCTCGCGGAAGCCACCGAACGTCGAGTCGAGTGACTGCACGAAAGCCGCTGCGTCGGAAAGCATTTGCGAGCCGAGAACAGTCGACAGCGCCTTCATCGCCAGCCCCATCGCGCCCGTGACCAAGCGACCGATCCCCCGACCGGGACCCAGCAGCAGCTTCCAGAGTCGGCTGTCCATGAAGCCGCCCAACCGCTTTGGCGCGTCCAGGAAGTCCAGTGCATTGCGCGACGGCGGGGTGTCGACGACGACCAAGTCCCACCGGTCCTCGCCGAGAAGCTGGCCGAGCTTCTCCATCGCCATGTACTCCTGAGTGCCCGCCAACGAGGTGGCGACCGTCTGATAGAACTGGTTGTCCAGAATCTCTTGCGCCCGTTGCGGTCCCGAGTACTGGATGACCATCTCGTCGAACGTGCGGCGCATGTCGAGCATCATCGCGTGCAGCTCACCCGGCACCTCCGGGGCGAGCGGAACACGCTGCGGGGTGTTGCCCAGGGTCTTGATGCCCAGCGCCTGGGCGAGTCGCTTCGCCGGGTCGATGGTCAGCACGACGACGGTTCTGCCATACTCCGCCGCGCGTAGCGCCATCGCCGCCGCGGTGGTGGTCTTGCCCACACCGCCCGCACCGCAACAGACCACGACGCGGTTCGACGTGTCCCGCAGAATCGAGCCCATGTCGAGGGCCGGTGGAGTCGCACTCATCATCGCACCCCCTGGCGTTCGAGTTCTTCGGCGAGTTCGTAGAGGCTGCCGAGGTCCACACCGTCGGTGATCTGCGGCAGCTGCAGCCGCGCGACATCCAGCGCGTCGAGTTGCTCGGCGCTTTCGGCACGGGCCATGATCCGGGTGGCGTGCTGGATCGTCTCTGTCAGCAGCCCAGCGAAGTCGGTGTCGGACAACGTGATTCCGGCTTCGCCCAGGCCGGCGCGAACGGCGTCGGCGTCGATGTCGCCCTCGGCGGCCTTGGCCAGCGCGTCGGCGGGCAGGTAGGCGGGGATGTTGCGGTTGACGATGACGCTGCCGATCGGCAACCCGAGGTCCTTCAGCTCGTCGATGGCCTCCAGAGTCTCCTGGATGGGCAGCGCCTCCAGCAGCGTGACGAGGTGGATGGCGGTCATCTCCGAGTGCAGCACCTTGACCACGCTCTCGGCCTGCCCGTGCACCGGGCCGCCCTTGGCGAGGTCGGACACCGCCTTGGTGACGTCGAGGAACCGTGCGATGCGACCGGTCGGCGGCGAGTCGACGACGACGGCGTCGTAGACGGGCTGCTTGCCCTTCTCGGCGCGGGTCACGATCTCGCGGATCTTGCCGGTCAGCAGCACGTCGCGCAGGCCCGGCGCGATCGTGGTCGCGAACTCGACGGCTCCGATCCTTCGCATGGCCCGGCCGGCCAGGCCGAGGTTGTAGAACATTTCGAGGTATTCGAGGAACGCGGCCTCGGTGTCGATCGCCAGCGCGTTGACCTGACCACCGCCCTCGGCGGTCGCGATCTTGACCTCTTGATACGGCAGCGGCGGCACGTCGAACAGCTGCGCAATGCCTTGGCGCCCTTCGACTTCCACCAGCAGGACCTTGCGTCCGCCCGCGGCCAGAGCCAACGCCAGCGAGGCGGCGATGGTCGACTTGCCGGTGCCGCCCTTGCCGGTGACGAAGTGCAACCGGGCTTTGCTCAGCCGCGACGGCCAGCCGACGGATCTACCGCCATTGGTAGTGGAAGCCACCCGTGCATGCTAGCCAACTCCCGATCGCTGCCCGATAAGCTCGGCCACATGACCGAATCGACCCGCTGGGAGTACGCCACCGTCCCGCTGCTGACCCACGCCACCAAGCAGATTCTCGACCAGTGGGGAGAGGACGGCTGGGAGCTGGTGTCGGTGCTGCCGGGTCCCACGGGCGAACAGCACGTCGCCTACCTCAAACGACCGAAATGAGCACGCCAGCGGCCCGGCTGACCGAACTCGGCATCGAGCTGCCTCCGGTGGTGGCGCCGCTGGCGGCTTATGTACCCGCGGTCCGCACCGGCAACCTGGTCTACACCGCCGGTCAGCTGCCGATCCGGGACGGTGAGCTGCTGCAGACGGGCAAGGTCGGCGGCGCAGTCAGCCCCGAGCAGGCTCGCGACCTGGCCCGGGTGTGCGCGCTGAACGCGCTGGCCGCGGTTCACGCGCTGGTCGGCATCGACGCGGTCACCCGTGTTGTGAAGGTGGTCGGGTTCGTCGCCTCCGCGCCGGGGTTCAACGGTCAGCCGGGCATCGTCAACGGCGCATCCGAATTGTTCGGTGAGGTGTTCGGGGAGGCCGGCGCGCACGCGCGCTCGGCGGTGGGGGTGTCCGAATTGCCGAGGGATGCGCCGGTCGAGGTCGAGCTGATTGTCGAGGTCGCGTGAGCGACGATCAGGCAGAGGTGGCGTGACGCTGCAGCATCCGGCGTACGGGCTACTGCGCCCGGTGACCGACTCTGCGTCGGTGCTGCTGTGCGACAACCCCGGCCTGATGACGTTGGAGGGCACCAACACCTGGGTGCTGCGCGGATCCGGCAGCGACGAGATGGTCGTGGTCGATCCCGGGCCCGAGGACGACGAGCACATTGCGCGTATCGCGGAGCTGGGCAGCATCCCGCTGGTGCTGATCAGCCACCGGCACGAGGACCACACCGGCGCCATCGACAAGATCGTCGACCGTACCGGGGCGGTCGTGCGGGCTGTCGGCAGCGGATTTCTGCGCGGCCTCGGCGGGCCGCTGACGGACGGTGAGGTCATCGACGCCGCGGGCCTGCGCATCACGGTGATGGCCACGCCGGGGCATACGGCCGACTCAGTGTCGTTTGTCCTCGACGACATCCGGGGCGAGCGCAGCGACGGGAAGGGTGCGGTGCTGACCGCGGACACCGTGCTGGGGCGCGGCACCACGGTCATCGACAAGGAAGACGGCAGCCTGAGCCAGTATCTGGATTCGCTGCAGCGGCTGCGCGGGCTGGGCCCTCGCACGGTGCTGCCGGGCCACGGTCCCGAACTCGACGATCTGGAAGCGGTCAGCGCCGGGTATCTCGCCCATCGCCAGGAGCGGCTCGAGCAGGTGCGCGCCGCCTTGCGCGTGCTGGGCGAGGACGCCACCGTCCGCCAGGTCGTAGAGCACGTCTACACCGACGTCGACGAGAAGCTCTGGGACGTAGCGGAATGGAGCGTCCAGGCGCAGCTCGACTACCTACGCGCGTGATTTCGGTGTAGTTCGTCGCGTGAACGCAACCAACTACACCCGAATCCCTAGCGCGCGCGGCGGGCCAGTCGTTCCGAGTCGGAGATCAGAACGCTCTTGCCCTCCAAGCGAATCCAGCCGCGGTGAGCGAAGTCGGCGAGCGCCTTGTTGACGGTTTCCCGCGATGCGCCGACGAGCTGGGCGATCTCTTCCTGCGTGAGGTCGTGCGTCACGCGCAGTGCGCCGCCCTCCTGGGTACCGAACCGCTGAGCCAGCTGAAGCAGCTGCTTGGCGACGCGGCCGGGCACGTCTGTGAAGATCAGGTCGGCCAGGTTGTTGTTGGTGCGGCGCAGACGACGGGCCAGCACCCGCAGCAGCTGCTCGGCGATCTCCGGCCGGTCGGCGATCCACGCGCGCAGCGCGTCACGGTCCATCGACACGGCGCGCACCTCGGTGATCGTCGTCGCGCTCGACGTCCGCGGGCCGGGGTCGAAGATCGACAGCTCGCCGAACATGTCCGACGGCCCCATGATGGTCAGCAGGTTCTCCCGCCCGTCCGGCGACCGCCGGCCGATCTTGACCTTGCCCGAAATGATGATGTAGAGCCGGTCGCCGGGCTCACCCTCGGCGAACACGGTGTGTCCACGGGGGAAGTCGACTGGCTGCAGTTGCTTGGTCAGCGCGGCGACGGCGCTTGGTTCGACCCCCTGGAAGATTCCGGCCCGCGCCAGGATCTCGTCCACGTTGCCCCTCTTAAGCTGTTAGGTGAAGCCGACCTCTATCGGTTAGCGAGATAAGTCTAGAGGTACCCGGTTTCGTGACCAGCCCACGCTACACACGATCGGCATGTCGGGTCGGCCGAAACTCCGGATTCACCCGGGGCTCAGGGAAGCGGTGCGTCGGCAAACCCGAGTCGGGAAAGAACGGCGTCGATCCGCCGGCCATCGCGTGGTCAACGTGTCGGCGTTGGCGCAGGCCGTCGAGTGCGCGGCTCATCCCGTCCCGCGCCAGCGTGTCGACGTCGGACGGCTCGGCCTCCGCAAGGAATTTCGCCACATCGGTGGCTGAGACGGTGTCGCGGTGCAGGCCTGCCTCGAGTCGCTGCAGCCCGAATGTCGCCACCATCAGCAACCCCGGAATCAGCCCGACCAGCAACCACGACACAAGGCTGAAGTAAACACGCCGAAGGTCTCAGCGGGATCACGAAATGTCACCGGTCCGCAGTACCGGTGTCGGCGCGTCTCAGTACGCTGGCGTTCGTGACCGTGGGTGAGACGTCGGCAAAGAAGTCGGGCGCGATGAAGCGGGCCCGGAACCGGGACGGCGAAACGCGCATCGGTCTGGTTCGGCGCGCGCGTCGAATGAATCGCGCGCTGGCGCAGGCGTTTCCGCATGTGTACTGCGAGCTCGACTTCACCAACCCGCTCGAGCTGACCGTCGCGACGATCCTGTCGGCGCAGAGCACCGACAAACGGGTCAACCTGACCACCCCGGCGCTGTTCAAGAAATACCGCACCGCACTGGACTACGCGAAGGCCGATCGCACCGAGCTGGAGGAGATCATTCGGCCCACCGGGTTCTACCGCAACAAAACGAATTCACTCATCCGCCTCGGCCAGGAACTCGTCGAACGGTTCGACGGCCAGGTGCCCGCGACCATGGAGTCGTTGGTGACGCTGCCGGGCGTCGGACGCAAGACCGCCAATGTCATCCTCGGCAATGCGTTCGGCATCCCGGGCATCACCGTCGACACGCATTTCGGCCGGCTCGTCCGCCGGTGGCGGTGGACCACCGAGGAGGATCCGGTCAAGGTCGAACATGCCGTCGGTGAGCTCATCGAGCGCAGCGAGTGGACCGACCTCAGCCACCGGGTGATCTTCCACGGCCGCCGCGTCTGCCACGCGCGCAAGCCGGCGTGCGGTATCTGCGTTCTGGCCAATGACTGCCCCTCCTTCGGTATCGGACCGACCGACCCCCTGATCGCCGCGCCGCTGGTCAAGGGCCCCGAAACCGAACACCTGCTGGCCCTGGCCGGGCTGTAACCCACCGACCCTCGACCGACCGTGCGTACCTCGACTCGTTGGACCGTGGTGGTCCTCGTGGTGATGGTGGCGCTGGGATGGGCCCTGTGGGCGCAGTTGGATGACGACGCTCCGTCCTCCGAGTCGTCGTCGCAGACCAGCGCGCGGGATCGCCGCGACGCCGACACTGCCGAGGCGCTGGCCGGGCCGCGGGCGCGAGCCGATCTGCCCCCGTGTCCGGCGCCGGGCGTGGGGCCGGGACCGGCAGCCCTGCGCGGCATCACGTTGGAGTGCGCCGGCAACGGGGCGCCGGTCGACGTCGCCAAGGCGGTCGCCGGCCGCGTCGTCGTGCTCAATCTCTGGGCGTACTGGTGTGCGCCCTGCACCGAGGAACTGCCGGCGATGGCCGAATACCAACGCCGGATGGGTTCGGCGGTGACCGTGCTGACCGTGCACCAGGACGAGAACGAGACCGCGGCGCTGCTGCGACTGGCCGAGCTCGGCGTGCGGTTGCCCACGCTGCAGGACGGCAGGCGGCTGATCGCCGCCGCGTTGCGGGTGCCCAACGTCATGCCAGCAACCGTGGTGCTGCGCGCGGACGGTAGCGTTGCCGACGTCCTGCCGCGCTCGTTCACCAGTGCCGACGAGATCGCCGCAGCGGTGAACTCACAGATTGGAGCAGCGCGGTGAGTTGGGTCGACGAGGGCAGCGGGCTGACCCCCGACGCCGCCCCGCCGTGGCTCAAGCCGCTGTTGGACAACGCCGCCGACGTCAAGCAGGTCTACCGCCGTCGGGTGCCGCCCGAACTGCTCGCCATGGTCACCGCCGAGCGGAACCGGCTCGGAGCGCCGCCCGCCGGGCGCGAAGCGGCGGTGCTGGTGCTGTTCTCCGGCCCGGCCGACACGCCGACCGGCGGCTTGCCCGAGGACGCCGACCTGCTCGTCACCGTCCGCGCGGCGACACTGCGCCACCACGCCGGCCAGGCCGCCTTCCCCGGCGGTGCGTTCGAGGCCGGCGACCACAGCCCGGTGCAGACCGCACTGCGGGAAGCCAACGAGGAGACCGGCATCGACGTCGGGCGGTTGCACCCGTTGGCGACCATGGAGCGGCTGTTCATCCCGCCGTCGGGTTTTCACGTGGTGCCCGTACTGGCCTACTCGCCGGACCCGGGGCCGGTGGCCGTCGTCGACCGGGCCGAGACCGCGCACGTGGCCCGCGTCCCGGTGCGCGCATTCGTCAACCCCGAGAACCGGATCATGGTGTATCGCAGCGCCAACACCCGCCGGTACGCGGGTCCGGCGTTTCTGCTCAACGAGATGCTGGTGTGGGGGTTCACCGGTCAGGTGATCTCGGCGATGCTCGACGTAGCGGGCTGGGCCCAGCCGTGGAACACCGACGACGTGCGCGAACTCGAGGACGCAATGGCGCTCGTCGGCGGCGACGGCGGTTACGGTGATGGACAACCATGACATCGTCACAGTGGGTGGACTTCGCGGTCCTCGCTATCGCCTTCGTCGCGGGCATCTCGGGCTGGCGCTCGGGTGCGCTCGGGTCGATGCTGTCGTTCCTCGGTGTGGTGCTCGGCGCGGTCGCCGGTGTGCTGCTGGCCCCTCACCTGGTCGAGCACATCGACGGCCCGCGCACCAAGCTGTTCGTGACGCTGTTTTTGATCCTCGCGCTGGTGGTCATCGGGGAGATCGCCGGCGTCGTGCTGGGCCGTGCGGTGCGCAGCGCCATCCGCAACCGCACGCTGCGCGCGGTCGACTCGCTGGTCGGCGTGGCAATACAGATTGTCGCCGTGCTGGTGGCGGCGTGGATGCTGACGTATCCCCTGCAGACGTCCGACCAGCCCAACCTTGCGGCCGCGGTGCGTGGCTCGAAGGTGCTCAAAGAGGTCAACGACGCCGCGCCGGACTGGCTGCGCTCGGTGCCGACGCGTCTTTCGGCGCTGTTGGACACCTCGGGTCTGCCCGACGTGTTGCAACCGTTCGGGCGCACCCCGATCGTCGCCGTCGACGCACCCGACGCCGCGCTTGCCGCCGACCCGGTTGTGGCTGCGACACGGCCCAGCGTGGTCAAGATCCGCGGGGTGGCGCCCGGATGCCAGAAGGTGCTGGAAGGCACCGGATTCGTCGCCGCGACCAATCGGGTGATCTCGAACGCGCACGTGGTCGCCGGTTCGGAAAGCGTCACGGTCGAGGCCGACGGGCAGACCTACGACGCGTACGTCGTGTCGTACGACCCGCAGGCGGACATCTCGATCCTCGACGTGCCGGACCTGCCGGCGGCCCCGTTGCCGTTCGCCGACACCCCGGCCACCACGGGCACCGATGCGGTGGTGATGGGCTATCCCGGCGGCGGTAACTTCGTCGCCACGCCGGCGCGTGTCCGCGAGATCATCGAGTTGAGCGGCCCCGACATCTACCGCACCACCACGGTCGAGCGCGAGGTCTACACGATCAGGGGCAGTGTGCGGCAAGGAAACTCGGGCGGGCCGATGATCGACCGGGAAGGCCGCGTACTGGGCGTGGTGTTCGGGGCGGCGGTCGACGACGCCGACACCGGTTTCGTGCTGACCACCAACGAGGTGTCCCATCAACTCGCCAAGCTGAACAACAGCGAACGCGTGCCGACCGGCGCCTGCATCACCTAACCGTATACATGCCTGAGGAATCGGGACAGCTGCTCGGTGACCGGTTCGGGCGCCTCCTCATGAGCGAAATGCCCTGCGCCGGCGACGGATACGTAACGACCGTGCGGCGCGTAGCGCTGTGTGCGGTACACCGGATCGGCAAGCACGTACGGGTCGGCGGCTCCGCGCACATGCAGCACGGGCACGTTGATCGGGCGCTTCATCGACCGCATGAACCGACGCCCTTCGCCACGCAGCTGGCTGCGTACCGCCCAGCGCTGGTATTCCAGCGCCGAGTGCGCGGCCCCCGGAATCTGGATCGCCTGCCGCATGTGTGCGATGGTCTGCGAGAAGTCCTCGGAGCCAACCCATTTACTACTCGACCGGCTGCGGACGAGGCGCTCCAGCTCCTCGGCATTGTGCCGGGTGAGCGAACGCTCGGGCCACATCGGAACCTGGTAGCGCAGCATCGACGGCAGCAGCGCGCGGCCCTGGTCGCGGCGCTGAAGGGCGGAGGCCCGCAGCGCCACCGGATGCGGTGAGCTGACCACCGCGATGGCGCGCACCGCGCGGGGATGCAGCACTGCGGTGGCCCAGCACACCAGGCCGCCGTCGGCGTGCCCGACCAGCGTCGCGGTGCTGTGGCCCAGCGCGCGCACCAACCCGGCGGTGTCGCCGGCCAGCGTCCAGCCGTCGTAGCCTCGCGGTGGTTTGTCGCTGGCCCCGTAGCCGCGCAGGTCGACGGCGACCACGCGAGCACCGGTCAGGCACCGGAGCTGGTGACGCCAGGACCACCAGAATGAGCCGAATCCGTGCAGCAGAATCACCAGCGGTCGCTCGGTGGCCCGAGCCGCGGCGGCGGTATCAGACGTCGGCGACTGGTGTGCGGTGTCGGACTCCGCTTCGACCACATGGAAGCGAATTCCGTTGGCGTGCACCTCGAGATGACGCCACGGCCCGTCGATGCGGACGACCGACGGAGCGGGTGGGGGCACTTACCAGCCCGACGGATCGGCCGTCGACGCCGGTTTTCCGTCACCCGCCGCCAGCGCCTTGGCCTTGTCATGGCCCGGCGTCAGCGCTTCGGGGATTTCCTTGACCGATTCGATGGTCTTCTGCGGGCCGCGGATGCGTCGCACCTTGAGGTAGCCCAGCAGCGCGAACACGGCGGTGACCACCACCATCAGCCCGAACACGATCAGGTACGCCGCCCACTTCACCAGCCACAGATCGAGCAGTTCGCCGAGGAAGAAGAAGAAAAAGAACGTCGAGTAGAACAGCACGACCAGCGCCAGGACGAAGAAGACGCTGCCGGTGAGACCCTTTTTGACGTCGCGAGTGATCTCGGCCTTGGCCAACTCCACCTCGGCGCGCACCAGCGTGGAGACCTGCGCGGTCGCATCCTTGACGAGGTCACCGATGGACGGGTCGGCCTTCGGGGCGTGCGGGTCGACCAGCGGTATCGACGTCACGGTGGTCGGCGCGCCGTTCCTGCGATCGCTCACGAGGGTTCCTCCCGCACTCAGGTCTCGGTCGCGACTCATGTTGCCATGTGGCTTGCGCTGAAACGATGCCGGTCGGCGATAGACTGGCTGGATCCAAGGCAGGGCAGGTCGGGGCGCGTCGATAGGGGAAACGTTCACGTGAAGACCAGCGGCCTCCGCCTGAGCCTTCTCGCCGCGACCATCGCCGTCGCCGTCGCCGCCGCCCTGCTCTTGACGCCCGCCGTGGCACAGGCCCAGGAGCGGGTTCCGCTGGGCGGTGGCTCGGGCCTGGTGGTCAACGGCGAGACGCTGTGCACGCTCACCGCGATCGGCACTGACAACCGCGGCAAGCTCGTCGGCTTCACCTCGGCGCACTGCGGAGGGCCAGGGGCTCAAGTCAGCGCCGAGGGCGCGGAGGCGGCCGGTGTGCTCGGCACGATGGTGGCGGGTAACGATGCGCTCGACTACGCGGTGATCGAGTTCGACCCGCAGAAGGTGCGCCCGGTCAACAACGTCAACGGGTTTCAGATCGACGGACTGGGCCCGGATCCGGTCGTCGGCGATGTCGCCTGCAAGCTCGGCCGCACCACCGGCTACTCGTGCGGTGTCACCTGGGGTCCCGGCGGGCAACCCGGTACGTTCATCAACCAGGTCTGCGGTCAGCCGGGCGATTCGGGTGCACCGGTGACGGTCAACAATCGGCTGGTCGGCATGATCCACGGCGCCTTCTCCGAGGAACTTCCGACGTGCATCATCAAGTACATCCCGCTGCACACACCCGCGGTGAACATGTCGTTCAACACGCAGCTGGCCGACATCACGGCCAAGAACCGACCGGGAACGGGTTTCGTTCCGGTCGGCGCCGCCGGTTGATTCGACGTCTACTTGCTGGCCCGGATCGCCTCGAACACGCTGGGATCCACCAGGGTTGACGTATCGCCGAGTTCACGGCCCTCGGCGACGTCACGCAGCAACCGCCGCATGATCTTGCCGCTGCGGGTCTTCGGCAATTCCGGCACTACATGGATCTCCCTGGGCCGGGCGATCTTTCCGATCTCCTTGGCCACCTGCTCGAGCAGTTCGGCCGTCATCTCGTCGTCGCCGCGGTGTTGAGCGTGTGACTCGAGGATGACGAACGCGCAGATGCCCTGGCCGGTCGTCTCGTCGCTGGCGCCGACGACCGCGGCCTCGGCCACACCGGAGTGGCCCACCAACGCCGACTCCACCTCTGTGGTCGAGATGCGGTGGCCGGACACGTTCATCACGTCGTCGATGCGGCCGAGCAGCCAGATGGAGCCGTCCGCGTCGACACGCGCACCGTCACCGGCGAAATACCAGCCCTTCTCGGCGTACCGGGACCAGTAGGTCTCCTTGTAGCGTTCCGGGTCGCCCCAGATGCCGCGCAACATCGCGGGCCACGGCTGATCGAGCACCAGGTATCCGGTGACGTGCTCGGCCTCGTCCGCGCCGGGAACGAGTTCGTTGCCTTCCTCGTCGACGATCTTCGCCGAGATTCCCGGTAACGGCTGCATCGCCGACCCGGGCTTGGCTGCGGTGACACCGGGCAGTGGAGAGATCATGATGGCGCCGGTCTCGGTCTGCCACCACGTATCGACAACCGGAGTCCTGTTGCCGCCGAACGCATCCCGGTACCAGCGCCATGCCTCCGGGTTGATCGGCTCGCCGACCGAGCCGAGCAGCCGCAGGCTTGTCAGATCGTGGGCGTCGGGGATTTCGCGGCCCCACTTCATGAACATCCTGATCAGGGTGGGCGCAGTGTAATAAATTGTGACGCCGTACTTTTCGATGATCTCGAAATGCCGGTGCTCATTCGGTGAGTTCGGCGTGCCCTCGTAGACCACTTGGGTGCACCCGTTCGACAGCGGGCCGTAGACGATGTAGGTGTGTCCGGTGACCCAGCCGATATCCGCCGTGCACCAGTAGACATCGGTCTCCGGCTTGATGTCGAAGACGTTGTAATGGGTGTACGACGCCTGGGTGAGGAAGCCCCCGGAGGTGTGCACGATGCCCTTCGGCTTTCCGGTGGTGCCCGAGGTGTACAGCAGGAACAACGGATGCTCGGAGTCGAACGCCTCCGGCGTGTGCTCGGCTGACGCGTTCTCTACGGTTTCGTGCCACCACAGATCGCGACCGTCCGTCCACGGAATGTCAATTCCCGTGCGGCGCACCACCAGCACGTGCTCCACCGACTTCTGTCCTTCACACGCCTCGTCGGCCGAGTCCTTGAGCGACACCGCCTGCCCGCGCCGGTACTGCCCGTCGGTGGTGATCACCAGCTTCGCCTCGGCATCCTCGATGCGGGCCTTCAGCGCCGACGCCGAGAATCCGGCGAACACCACCGAATGGAGTACGCCCAGCCGGGCGCAGGCCAGCATCGCCACGATCGCCTCGGGCACCATCGGCATGTAGATGGCGGCGCGGTCGCCGGCCACCAGGCCGAGGTCGGTCAGCGCGTTGGCTGCTTTCGAGACCGCCGCCAGCAGATCGGAATAGGTGATCTCGCGGCTGTCGCCGGGCTCACCCTCCCAGCGGATCGCGACCCGGTCCCCGTTGCCGGCCTCGACGTGCCGGTCCACGCAGTTGTACGCGACGTTGAGCTTGCCGCCGACAAACCACTTGGCGACGGGAGCGTCCGACCAGTCCAGAACCTCAGTGAAAGGTGTTTCCCACGTGAGCCGGTTCGCTTGTTCGGCCCAGAACGCCAACCGGTCCTTCTCCGCCTGCCGGTACATCTCCTCGGTGGCGTTGGCCTGCTCGGCGAACTCGGGAGGAGGGGGATAGACGGACGGACCGTGGGCGTGCTGTGCGGTGGTGTCGGTCATATCTGTGAGGGTAGTCACCGCGTCGGCGGCGCACATATGCATGTCACAGACCGGCTTCGCCGGAGGTGCTTGCGGGTGAACGGCACGGCTCGTCGGGCCGCCGGTCGGCTAGCGTGTGCTGCCGTGACCGGTGGCTTCGCGAAAGACCCCTTGGCGCCGCTTGCCGATCTGCCCGGTGTGGCGGAGGCGGCCGACGAGGCGCGCGAAGCGCTGGGCCGAGCGCATCGGCATCGGACCAACCTGCGCGGCTGGCCGAAGAGCGCCGCCGAGGCCGCCCTGCGCGGGGCCCGGGCGTCTTCGGTGCTGGACGGCGGCGCTCTGCAACTGTCCGACGACGGCGCGGATCCGGTGTTGGCCGGCGCGTTGCGGGTCTCCGAAGCCGTGGAAGGTGGGGCAACGGCGTTGGTCGGGGTGTGGCAACGAGCCCCCCTGCAGGCGATCGCCAGGTTGCATGCGTTGGCGGCCGCGGACATCGCCGATGACGATCGGCTGGGCCGACCCCGCACGGACGCCGACGTCGGCACGCGGCTGGCGCTGTTGGCCGAGATCCTCACCGGAGGTACTCGGGTGTCGGCGCCCGTGCTGGCCGCCGTCGTGCACGGCGAACTCCTCACGCTCGCACCATTCGGCGTCGCTGACGGTGTGGTGGCCCGCGCGGCGTCGCGGTTGGTGACGATCACCACCGGACTCGATCCGCATGGCCTCGGCGTGCCGGAGGTGTACTGGATGCGCCAGTCGGGCGATTACGCCGCTGCGGCGCGGGGCTTTTCGTCGGGAACACCCGACGGTCTCACCGCGTGGATTCTGCTGAGCTGCCGCGCCCTGCACGCCGGCGCCCGTGAGGCGCTATCGATCGCGCAGGCCGCCGCGTCGTCCTGAGCCGTCGCTGCAACACCGACCATTCCGCGGGCCAGCAACGCGAAGCGGGCGACGTTCCGAACGTCGGTTCGGCGCGTCGCCCGCTAGCACGGACACCGGTTACCAAGCGTGCTCTCTTGGGTTGCGTGGGTGGCCTCGGCGTCTTGTCGATGCGCTTCGACTTCGGCCCCACCCAAAGGGCCACTCTAGTCGTCCGCTCTTCGCAAATACGCAGGCCCGCAACACTTTTGCCTATTCCGCGGCATGTGCTCCGCGTGGGTGCCGGGTTCCGTGCTGGGGAGCCTGAAGCGGGAGATCCGAGCCTTCTCTTCCGGCTCGGTCTTGGCCTCTCCAAGCTTCCGTGATTCCTTTGTACCCCGTGACGGCGGTCACATCAAGGGTCAAAATCTGCGGTAGTCCGGATCGTTACGCGCGCGTTGGCTAATTGCGAAACCTCAGCTAGAAAGCGAAGCGCCGCAACAGTGAGTAGGTCAGGGCGCCGGCCGCCAACGCGCTCACGCCGACCGCCGCAGTGGTTGCCATGGCGGCGCCGGACGGAGCCGGGATCCGGTCCCGCAGCGACACCGGGTTGGAGAAGTTCAGCACTGGCCAGCCGCGCGCGACTGCTTCTTTGCGCAACGCGCGATCTGGGTTAACCACGCTCGGGTGGCCGACGACCTCGAGCATCGGCAGATCGGTGATCGAGTCGGAATAGGCGTAGCAGTGCTCGAGCGCGTATCCCTCGCGCGCCGCCAGCTCCCGGATCGCCGCCACCTTGCCCTCGCCATAGCAGTAGAAGGCGATCTCGCCGGTGTACTTGCCGTCCTCGACGACCATCCGGGTGGCCATCGCGTGGGTGGCGCCCAACGCCCTGGCGATCGGTGCGACTATCTCCTCGCCGGAAGCCGAAACCATGACCACATCGCGACCGCACAACTTGTGGTCGGCGATCAACTCGGCCGCTTCGGCGAACACCAACGGGTTGACGATGTCGTGCAGTGTTTCGCCGACGATCGCCTTCACCTGCTCGACGTCCCAGCCCGCGCACATGTTGGTGACGTACGCGCGCATGCGATCCATCTGATCGTGGTCGGCGCCGGACATGAGGAACAGGAACTGGGCGTAGGTGGACTTCAGCACCGCCCGCCGATTCATTAGCCCTTGCTCGAAGAAGGGTTTGCTGAAAGCCAGTGTGCTGGATTTCGCGATCACCGTTTTGTCGAGATCGAAGAAGGCGGCGGTGCGGACAGGACTGCCCGCCGGGACGCGAGTTTGCCGAGTGTTCGAGCCCCCGGCCGCCGGCTCGGATACGGTCACAGCGCCAGCATAGGGGCCGCCGCGTGACAAATGGCCGGAGTGTGTACAAAGTGGCAGGTTATGACACCTGTCGGCGACCGGACAATTCTGTAAAGCGGGGTGTTTCCGCACGCAACCAGCACTTGCGCCGCCGACGACTGGCGTGTGTATAGTGAGCGTTACCCGGCTTATGTCGGGTGTGCATCAGCCCGACCCCCCGGGGCTGATACACGACGACCTCCGCCTCCTCCCCCCCTGGCGGGGGTCGTCCTTTTTCGGCGCCTATTCGCATTCCGGATACTTGTTGCCATTCCGAAGAGTTGCGGAACGTTGTTTTCGGTTGGTCGGTTTTCGCCGTTATCCCCATGATGGAGTTCATCCACAGATCGGGTTTCGGCGCTAGCTTCACCCGAACCGGCGGGCGCAGGCTCGACCCGTGGCTTCGTTAAGTGGATATCTCGCGTTGGTCGCCGACCCTGCGCTCCGCGACGACGTCGACCGGGTGTGCGCGGCAGCCGGGGTGCCGGTGGTCCACGCCATCGAGCCGTCCAGTCGCAAGGTCTGGACCGACGCGGTCGCGGTCGTGCTCGACGCGACGGGTGCCCAGCGATGTGCGGCACGCGCACTGCCGCGCCGCACCCGCGTCGTGCTGGTCGGACGCGCCGAACCGCGCTCCGCCGACTGGCAGGCGGCGATCGCCGTCGGCGCCCAGCGAGTGCTGACCCTGCCCGCACAGGACGGCGAGTTGATGGCCGAGTTGGCCGAGGCCGCCGACCGCGTGCACGACACCGGCGGCCGCGGCGCGGTGGTGGCAGTCATCGCCGGCCGGGGCGGCGCCGGGGCATCGGTCTTCGCGACGGCGCTGGCACGTGTCTCCCCCGATGCGCTCCTGCTCGACGCCGATCCGTGGGGCGGCGGCATCGATCTCGTGGTCGGTGGCGAAGCCGAAGCCGGCCTGCGCTGGCCCGATCTGGAGCTGCGGGGCGGTCGCCTCAGCTACGCGGCATTACGCGATGCGCTGCCCCGGGTGCAGGGCGTCAGCGTGTTGTCGGGCAGCCGAGATGGCGGCGAGGTCGATGCCGTACCGCTGGAAGCGGTGATCGATGCAGGCAGCCGTGGCGGCGCAACCGTGGTGTGTGACGTGCCGAGGCGATCAACCGCGGCTGCCGAAACCGCGCTGGCGGCAGCCGATCTCGTCGTCCTGGTGGTGTCGGCCGACGTGCGGTCATGCGCCGCGGCCGGCGTGGTCGCACGGTGGGTGTCGACGGTCAACCCGAATGCGGGCGTGGTGGTGCGCGGTCCGTCGCCGGGGGGATTGCGATCGGCAGAGGTCGCCGGGATCGTCGGTCTTCCACTGCTGGCGGCGATGCGTCCCCAACCCGGTTTGGCCGCCACGCTGGAGCGTGGTGGGCTGAGGATCCCGCAACGGTCGCCGCTGGCCTGCGCGGCCCGGAAAGTGCTCGCTGTGCTGCAGCAGCATCCGGGGGTCAGTGCCGCATGAGTGACTCGTTGATCGACCGGGTGCGCGAGCGGCTCGCCGCGGAGTCGGCGCCGTTACGGCCGACGGTGGTGGCCGCGGCGATCCGTGCGGAGTCCGGCGGGTTGCTCGGCGACAGTGAGGTGCTCAGCGGGCTGCGCCTGCTGGAGACCGAGTTGACCGGAGCAGGTGTGCTCGACCCGCTGCTGTGTGCCGAGGGCACCACGGACGTGCTCGTCACCGCGCCGGACGCGGTGTGGATCGACGACGGTAACGGGTTGCGACGCAGTCCGATCCGGTTTCCCGATGAGGACTCCGTACGCAGGCTTGCACAACGGCTCGCGCTGGCCGCGGGGCGGCGCCTCGACGAGGCGCAACCGTGGGTCGACGGCCAGTTGACCGGGCTGGGGACCGGCCAGTTCACGGTCCGTCTGCATGCGGTGCTGCCGCCGATCGCGCCCGCGGGCACGTGCTTGTCCCTACGGGTATTGCGGCCCGCCACCCAGGATCTGGCGTCGCTGACCGCCGCCGGCGCCATCGAACCGGCCGCCGCGTCGCTGCTCGACGACATCGTCCGAGCCCGGTTGGCGTTCCTGGTCTCCGGCGGAACCGGGGCGGGCAAGACGACACTGCTGGCCGCAGTCCTGGGCGCGGTTCCCGGGACCGAACGCATCGTCTGCGTCGAGGACGCGCCGGAAATCGCTCCGGCACATCCGCATCTGGTGAAGCTCGTCGCGCGCTGCGCCAACGTCGAAGGCGCGGGCGAGGTGACGATGCGCGACCTGGTCAGGCAGGCGTTGCGGATGCGGCCCGACCGCATCGTCGTCGGCGAGGTACGCGGCGCCGAGGTGGTCGATCTGCTCGCCGCGCTCAACACCGGCCACGACGGCGGTGCCGGCACCGTGCACGCCAACAGTCCGGGCGAGGTGCCCGCCCGCCTGGAGGCGCTGGCCGCGCTCGGCGGTCTCGACCGGGCCGCGCTGCACAGCCAGCTTGCAGCCGCGGTGCAGGTGGTGATCCACGTCGACCGTGACCGGGCGGGCAAGCGCCGGCTCAGTGAGGTCGCACTCCTGACGGCTGGGGTGGACGGTCAGGTCCGGGTGTCGACGGCGTGGCACCTCGAGCGCGGCTTCGGTTGCGGCGCCGAGCGATTGCGTGACCTCCTTCGGCAGCGGGGCGCGTTGTGAGCGGCGCAGCGCTGGCCCTTGCGCTGGCGCTTCTGGTCGCACCCGGCCCGCGTCGGCGGTCGATCCGCGCGTGCGGGGGAGGCGACCGCCGGTCGAGGCGGATCCCGGTCGCACCTTGGCTGGCGATCGGCCTGCTCGCATTGGTTGTCGTTGCCCCGTTCGGGGTTGTCGTGGCGGCAGCGATCGCCGCGCTCACCGGTGAAATCCGCAGGCGGCGCCGGCGCAGGCGGCGAGAACGCAAAGCGGAAGCGGCAGCACTGGAGGGTGCGCTGGACGTCCTGGTCGGCGAGTTGAGAATCGGTGCGCATCCGGTAGCCGCTTTCGAGGCAGCCGCATCCGAAGTCGACGGCGTCGTCGCGGCGTCGCTGCGAACGGTCGCGGCGAGGGCACGGATGGGCGCCGACGTCGCAGCCGGGCTACAAAGTGTGGCCGGCCGGTCAGCGCTGGCCGCACATTGGCAGCGACTCGCGACCTGTTGGCAACTGGCTCAGGCGCACGGCCTCGCGATCGCGGCACTGATGCACACCGCACACCGTGACATCGTTGCGCGGGAACGGTTCTCGGCCCAGGTCGACGCTGGGATGGCGGGTGCCCGCACCACCGCCACGGTGCTCGCGGCGCTGCCACTGCTCGGGGTGGGCCTCGGCGAACTGATCGGTGCCGAACCGCTGCGCTTCCTGTTCACGGGTGGCCAGTGGCTGCTCGTCGTCGGTGTGACGCTGACCTGTCTGGGCCTCGCCTGGTCGGACCGGATCACCGGCGGGGTGGTCAAATGACGCTTGCGGCACTGCTTCTCGCCGGCGCGTTGCTCGTCGGCGGCGTTGACAGGCGGGCGCGGGTTCGCGGCACTCCGGCCTCATCGCGGGGGATACCCGACGGAGGCGGGCCGGGCGATCCGCTGGCGTTCGCTTCGACGCTGGACGTGCTGGCCGCCTGCCTGCGTTCAGGGATGGCTGTGTCCAGTGCCGCGGCCGCTGCGGCACCGTCGGCGCCACGACATTTGGCGCGGTTGCTGCTGCGCGCGGCAGATCTGCTGGCCTTGGGCGCCGATCCGTCGACCGCATGGGCGACTCCGCCCGACGTGGACCGCCACGCTGACGCGCTGCTGCGGTTGGCGCGGCGCTCGGCGTCCTCCGGAACGGCGCTGGCGCAGGGTGTCACCGAGTTGGCGGGCCGCTCGCGCGACGACGCGGCGGATGCCGCCCGCGCGGCCGCCGAGCGGGCGTCGGTCTTGATCGCCGGCCCGCTGGGCGTGTGCTACCTGCCCGCGTTCGTGTGCCTGGGCATCGTGCCCGTCGTCGCCGGCCTGGCCGGTGACGTGCTGCAGTCCGGGATTTTGTGAAGGGTATCGAGTGGGGAGGGAAGATGAAGGTGCGCAATCGGATTCGTGCGTTGCAAACGAAACTGGCATTGCTGATGGTGGAGGACGACGGCATGTCGACCGTCGAGTACGCGATCGGCACGATCGCCGCCGCCGCGTTCGGCGCGATCCTGTACACGGTGGTCACCGGCGACTCGATCGTCAGCGCCCTGACCAACATCATCAGCCGCGCGCTCAACACCAACGTCTAGCCGGTGAGCGTGGCGGCGCCACGGTCGAGGCGGCGTTCGCGGTGGCCGCACTGGTTGCGGTGCTCATCATGTGTGCGGCCGGCCTGGCGGCGGTGTCAACGCACATCCGCTGTGTCGACGCCGCCCGCGAGGCGGCACGGCTCGCTGCCCGGGGCGATAACGGCGGCGATGTGGCACGGAATCTCGCGCCCGAAGGCGCCGCCGTGCTCATCCGCCGCGACGGCGACTTCGTCGTCGCCACCGTCACCGCGCGGTCCGCGATGCTGCCGGGGCTCGCCGTCGAAGCGAAAGCGGTGGCGGCCGTGGAACCGGCTTCACGCTGACGACGGCGCGGCAACCCTGATCGCGGCGGCGATGATCGCCGTGCTGCTGACGATCACCGTCGGCGCGGCATACCTCGGCGTGGCGGTGACAGCGCGGCACCGCGCTCAGGCGGCCGCCGACCTGGGTGCCCTGGCGGCTGCCCACCGAATCGCCACCGGTGTGGATGCGGCGTGTGCGTGGGCGGCCGCGGTCGCCACCGCGATGCAGGCCGACATGACTCGGTGTGACGTGGCCGGCCTGGATGTGGTTGTCGCCGTCGATGTTTCGGTCACATTGGGGCGCTTCGGAGTGGGCCCTGCGCACGCGGTCGCCCGCGCCGGACCAGGAGATCCGGCGGGCTAATGCTCGCCTACGTGCCGACCCGGTTGCGCGATTTCCGTGGTGCTGGGCCGACGCAGCGTTGCCAGGGCCGCGTACACATCCTCGTCCAGTTCGACCCGATTCACGGTCACATGCACCGGCGTCCATTCGCTGTCGCCGACCCCGGCCATCCGCAGCACACCGGTGGCGACGCCGGTGCTGAATTCGGTTGCCATGCGCTCCATCTCGGCATGATCGGCAGGGTGCACCGTATGCTCGCCCGCCAAGCTGATCCGCCAGTCGAAGAACGGCGCGGGCTCATCGAGCCACTTCAGCAAGGTCCAGTTCGTCGGGTCCACCAGCGCGCGGTGCACCCCAGGCTGGGCCAGCCCGTTGAGGATTCGCTGCGCGAGGTGGTCCTGCGGCGGCCCGGTCTCTTCATGCTCACTGCGCCAGTTCATAGCCCTGCACAGCAGCCGATCCGGGCCGTCGTCGCGTGGCTCCACGACCGTGCGCGTGACGAAGCCGACGGTGATCGGCTCACCGCGATAGTCGGTGACGTCCCATGTGCTGCAGAACGTGGTGCCCGGCTCGCGTTTGATCGCCATCGTCAGCACCTTGGCTTCGCTCGGGTTGAGCTCACGCATCGGCAGATCGTCGGCGAAGGTGCGGTTCTGCGTCGGCTCCCTGTGTGGATCCCATCCGCTGTTGAACAGCGATTCCTCGGTGTTGGTGGCGGTTCCGGTGTCGAGATCCCACAACAGCGGTCCAGGCACAGGCCGCTGCGGGGGTTCCATGTCTGGGGGTCCGATCCAGATGTGCACGCCGTGTATGCGGCCGTCGGTCATCTGCACTACCTCGGTGCGGATGACGCGATCGTTCTTGGGAGTGATGCTGCTCAGGCCCTGTCGCGCCCGCACAGTTTCGCCGATGGC
This sequence comes from Mycobacterium sp. GA-0227b, assembly GCF_001499855.1. Taxonomy (GTDB): domain Bacteria; phylum Actinomycetota; class Actinomycetes; order Mycobacteriales; family Mycobacteriaceae; genus Mycobacterium. The sequence goes on along the minus strand of NZ_LQIK01000034.1, from coordinate 210,908 downwards.
GGTCTGCACGGCCATCAGGTGGGGGTTACGCCGCAGAAACGCACCGACCGGAATCAAATTCTGGGTTCGATGGCCCTGCGCCACCACGACGGGCTCGCTGCCCAGCGTCTCCACGAGCAGCCAGTCGTGGGTCATGGTGACACTTTACCGGCGGACCTGGGGGGCCCTCCGGGCTGACAGGTGCGGAATTCGTTGCGATTCGGCGGCCTCACGACTTCCGGGGCGTGTCATCGCCCGCCTCGGGAGTTGCAACCACCTCATCAACGAGGTAGCTTTCGTCTGCGCCCGGCTTCCGGGATTGGGAACGGATCGCGTCGTTCGGCCGTTCCCCGCATGGTTCGCGCTCGGTGGCCAGTTCACGGCCCCGGAGGGCGGACACCGTGGGGGGCGATCGTCGAGGGGTCGATCGCCCCTTCGCACGGTCCGTCAGGGCCAGTTGCCGGAAATCTCACGGAGCACGAGGCGCAGCACCCGCACCGCACCGTCCTTGTCCAGCGGGTCGTTTCCGTTGCCGCACTTGGGCGACTGCACACAGGAGGGGCATCCCGCAGGGCATTCGCACGCCTCGATCGCATCGGCCGTCGCCGCCCACCAGGTGGCAAGCCTACGGAATCCGCGGTCGGCGAAGCCCGCACCGCCGGGGTAGCCGTCGTAGACGAAGATCGTCGGCAATCCCCGCACCGGCCCGACCGCCGTCGACACTCCGCCGATGTCACCCCGATCGCAACTGGCGACCAGCGGCAGAAGCCCGATCGCCGCGTGTTCGGCGGCGTGAAGGGCGCCGGGCACCCGAAGTAGGTCGAGGCCGTTGTGCTGCAACGCCTCTGGAGTGATCGTGCACATCACCGCGGTGGTGTCCAGGGTGCGGGTGGGCATCTCGAGTTCGACGAAGTCGATCACCTCGCCCGTCAGGCGACGCCGCAGATAACCGATCACCCTATTGGTCACCGAAACCGGTACGAGCCCAACGGTCACCGGGCCGAACGCTTTTCGCTCACCTTCGCCGGTGACCGAGATGTCGGCCACTTCCCGGGCGGAGGTGGTGTAGCCCGGATCGTTGGCGTGCACGAACGCCACGCCGTCTTCGAAGTCGAGGGAGTCGACGACGTAGCTCTCGCCCTGGTGCAGATACACGGCGCCGGAGTGCACCGAGGCGGGCGCCTGACCCGCACCCGTGTTGCCGAGCATGCGGCCGGTACCCGCCTCCAGGATTGCGATCTGCCCGCCCGATCCGCCGCGGATGTCGACGGTCGGATGCGGATCCATGCCGGGGGTGGGGAAGTAACCGCTCGCCCGGCGGCGCAGCAGTCCGTCGTCGACGAGCGCCCCGGCGACCGCTTCGGCGTTCCACATCCGCACCTCGGCATCGGTCAGCGGGAGTTCGGTGGCCGCGCACAGCAGTTGCGGCCCAAGCACGTACGGGTTCGTCGGATCGATGACGACGCGTTCGATCGGCTTGTCCAGCAGTGCGGCCGGGTGGTGCACCAGGTAGGTGTCCAGCGGATCATCGCGGGCGATCAACACGATCAGCGCGCCCTGTCCCCGGCGGCCCGACCGGCCGGCCTGCTGCCAGAACGATGTCACGGTGCCCGGGAAGCCGGCGAGTACAACGGCGTCCAGACCGGCGATGTCCACGCCCAACTCCAGGGCGTTCGTCGTCGCCAGCCCCCGCAGTTCCCCGTCGGCCAGGGCGCGTTCGAGTGCGCGGCGGTCTTCGGCGAGGTAACCGGCGCGGTAGGACGCCACCCGGTCGGCGAGATCCGGCGCCCGCTCCTGCAGCCGGGTCCGCGCGCCGAGCGCCGTCAGTTCCGCGCCCCGGCGCGACCGCACGAACGTCAGCATCCGGGCGCCCTCGGCGATCAGGTCGGCCATCACGCCGGCGGCCTCGGCGCCCGCCGAACGCCTTACCGGGGCCCCGTTTTCGCCGATTACGTCGTCGAGCAGCGGGGGCTCCCACAGTGCCACGGTGCGAGCCCCCTGCGGCGACCCGTCCTCGGTCACTTCGACGACGGTCTGCCCGATCAGTTCGGACGCCGTTTCCGCGGGCGCGGCCGTCGTCGCGCTGGCGAAGATCACCGTCGGCATGCTGCCGGTGGCCGAGTACCGCGCGCACAACCGCAGCAGCCGTCGCAGTACCATCGCCACGTTCGAGCCGAAAATGCCGCGGTAGTAATGGCATTCGTCGATGACGAGGTAGCGCAGGTGGCGGAGGAACACCGCCCAGCGGGCATGGTTGCGCAGCAACGACAGGTGAATCATGTCAGGGTTGGAGAACAGCCAGCGCGACCGTTCGCGCGCGAAACGCCGAACGTCACCGGGACTGTCGCCGTCGTAGGCGCACGGCGCGACGTCGGGGAGCGGCACAGCCTCGGTGAGCGCCACCGCGGTCCGCAGTTGGTCGTGGCCGAGCGCCTTGGTCGGCGACAGGTACAGCACCCGGGCCCGCGGATCCGCTTTCAAGTCCGTCAATATGGGCAGCTGGTAGGCCAGCGACTTGCCCGATGCCGTGCCGGTGCACAGCACCACGTGGCGGCCGGCGTGAGCGAGCTCCGCCGCGGCGAGCTGATGTGACCACGGAGCCTCGATGCCCCGATCAACGAACGCCCGCACCACATCTGAGTCGGCCCAGCGCGGCCACTGCTGCGGTCGCCCCTGACGCGGCGGAATATCAGCGACGTGGCGCAGCGGATTCTGCCCGCCCTGCCCGGTGCCTTCGACCGCGCAAGCAAGCAGCTCGCGGCCGAAATCAGCCATCGATCGTCCTCCCTGAATGCTCCGCTGGAGTGAATTGTTCCCCACTTACCAGCGCCGAGACTGTACGCAGCAGTGACGAACGTGATTGACTTAGCGCGGTCGCAGCTTCTGTGTTCGTGTATCAGCACTCGCAGGAACGACGTTGCGATCGCGGTTCCTGCGAGGGTTGTAGGTCGGGTCGAGTTCCGAGCTTCCACGAAGGAGAGCGGTCGGAACGGGCCCGGTGTACCGAAACACGGTGGACCGCACCCGGTGAATAAGAGAAGGAAACAACAGGAAATGCCACAGGGAACTGTGAAGTGGTTCAACGCGGAGAAGGGCTTCGGCTTCATCGCCCCGGAGGACGGCTCCGCCGACGTTTTTGTCCACTACACGGAAATTCAGGGCAGCGGCTTCCGCACCCTGGAGGAGAACCAGAAGGTTGAGTTCGAGGTTGGCCAGAGCCCCAAGGGGCCGCAGGCCACGGGTGTTCGGGCCGTCTAGCGCGACCAACACGATCTGAGGGCAACACCCCGCGCGCATCCGAGACCGGTTGCCGCGGGGTGTTCGTCGTTTCGGCGCGCCAGGGGCCCGGCCGACACGGTAGATGTCGACGGCTGCCTTACTGTCGATTCGTGAGCCAGCTGTCGTTCTTCTCGGCGGAGTCGGTGCCCCCCGCGGTCGCCGACCTCACGGGGCTGCTCGCCGCCCCCGGCCAGGTGGTACTGGTCGGTGCGGGCGCACAGCAGGGTGCGCGGCTGTCGGTCGTCGTCGACCAGATGTGGCGTGCCGAGGCCATCGCAGAGATGATCGTCGAGGCGGGCCTGCAGCCGGAGATCTCCCGCACCGACGAGAACAATCCACTGGTGCGCACCACCGTCGACTCGCGGCTGGTCGCCATCGCGGCTGATTGGACCCGTGGAGCCGTCAAGACCGTGCCGCCCCAGTGGCTGCCCGGACCGCGTGAGCTTCGGGCCTGGACGTTGGCCGCGGGTACGCCGGAGGCGGACCGGTATCTGCTCGGACTGGACCCGCATGCGCCCGACACCCATGCGCCGCTCGCGTCGGCGATGATGCGGGTGGGGATTGCGCCGACGCTGATCGGCACGCGAGGCTCACGCCCGGCACTGCGGATCAGCGGTCGCCGACGGCTGTCGCGCCTGGTAGAGAACGTGGGGGAACCGCCCGGCAACGTGGAGGCGTTCCACCAATGGCCGCGTATTTGACGGCCGTGCAGAGGGGGGCCAGTTTGCGTCGGCTCGCGCGGGGTGCGAAATTGTCAGTTGCCGACGGGGTCGACGAGCCGCCGAGTGCGGAGTCCGGCGCCGTGGGCGACTGAAGAAGTGGAGCGTAAGCAAAAGGTGGCAGACGGGGACCGCGGCGGCAGTCGCAATGGTGGCGTCCGGCGGCTCGTCATAGTCGAGTCGCCGACCAAGGCGCGCAAAATAGCTGGTTACCTGGGCTCCAACTACATCGTCGAGTCCTCCCGGGGGCACATCCGCGACCTGCCCCGCAACGCCGCCGACGTGCCCGCGAAGTACAAGTCGGAACCGTGGGCCCGGCTCGGGGTGGACGTCGACCACAACTTCGAGCCGCTCTACATCATCAGCCCCGAAAAGAAGAGCACGGTCGCCGAGCTGAAAGACCTGCTCAAGAACGTCGACGAGCTGTATCTGGCGACCGACGGCGACCGCGAGGGCGAGGCCATCGCCTGGCATCTGCTCGAGACGCTCAAGCCGCGCATCCCGGTCAAGCGGATGGTGTTCCACGAGATCACCGAGCCCGCCATCCGGGCCGCCGCCCAGGATCCCCGCGACCTGGACAACGACCTGGTCGACGCGCAGGAGACTCGCCGCATCCTGGACCGGCTGTACGGCTACGAGGTCAGCCCGGTGCTGTGGAAGAAGGTCGCGCCGAAGTTGTCCGCGGGCCGGGTGCAGTCGGTGGCGACGCGGATCATCGTCCAGCGTGAACGCGAGCGGATGGCGTTCCGCAGCGCAGGCTACTGGGACGTCACCGCCGAACTCGACGCCAGCGTGTCCGACCCGCAGGCGTCCCCGCCCACCTTCACCGCGAAACTGAACACCGTCGACGGCCGACGGGTGGCCACCGGACGGGACTTCGACTCGTTGGGCCAGCTCCGCAAGCCCGACGAGGTGCTGGTGCTCGACGAGGCCGCCGCGAGTGCGCTGGCCACCGGCCTGCGCGGGGCACAGCTGGCCGTGAGCTCGGTCGAGCAGAAGCCCTACACCCGCAGGCCGTACGCCCCGTTCATGACGTCGACCCTGCAGCAGGAGGCGGGCCGCAAGCTGCGGTTCTCCTCGGAGCGCACGATGAGCATCGCGCAGCGGCTCTACGAGAACGGCTACATCACTTATATGCGCACCGACTCGACCACGCTGTCGGCGAGCGCAGTGGAAGCCGCGCGCAACCAGGCCCGCCAGCTCTACGGCGAGGAATACCTGCACCCGACCCCGCGGCAGTACACCCGCAAGGTGAAGAACGCGCAGGAGGCGCACGAGGCCATCCGGCCTGCCGGCGACGTGTTCTCCACCCCCGGCCAGCTGCACGGCCAGCTCGACACCGACGAGTTCCGGCTCTACGAGCTGATCTGGCAGCGCACGGTGGCCTCGCAGATGGCCGATGCGCGCGGCACCACGCTTTCGCTGCGGATCTCCGGAGTTGCGCGCGACGGTCAGCAGGTCGTGTTCAACGCCAGCGGTCGCACGATCACGTTCCCGGGGTTCCTGAAGGCATACGTCGAGAGCATCGACGAGCAGGCCGGCGGCGAGGCCGACGATGCCGAGAGCCGGCTGCCTTCGTTGCAGCAGGGCCAGCGCGTCGACGCCAAGGACCTCACCGCCGACGGGCACAACACGACGCCGCCCGCCCGCTACACCGAGGCCTCGCTGATCAAGGCGCTCGAGGACCTCGGCATCGGCCGGCCGTCGACATACTCGTCGATCATCAAGACCATCCAGGACCGTGGTTACGTCGTGAAGCGGGGCAGCGCGCTGGTGCCGTCGTGGGTGGCGTTCGCCGTCATCGGACTGCTCGAGCAGCACTTCAGCCGTCTCGTGGACTATGGGTTCACCGCGGCGATGGAAGACGAGCTCGACGAGATCGCCGCCGGTCACGAACGACGGACCAACTGGCTCAACAACTTCTACTTCGGCGGTGATCACGGAGTCGAGGACTCGATCGCCCGGTCGGGTGGGCTCAAGAAGCTCGTCGGAGTGAACCTCGAGGAGATCGATGCTCGAGAAGTCAACTCCATCAGGCTCTTTGACGATGAGCAGGGCCGTCCCATCTACGTGCGGGTGGGCAAGAACGGCGCGTACCTGGAGCGAATGGTCACCGGCGACGACGGTGAGCAGACTCCGCAGCGGGCCAACCTCAAGGACGAGCTCACTCCGGACGAGCTGACGTTGGAGCTCGCCGAAAAGCTGTTCGCCACACCGCAAGAGGGACGATCGCTGGGTGTCGACCCGCAGACCGGGCACGAGATCGTCGCCAAGGACGGCCGCTACGGTCCGTATGTCACCGAGGTGCTGCCCGAACCGCCGGACGACGGGGACGCCGGTGCACCTGCGAAGAAGGGCAAGAAGCCGACGGGACCCAAGCCGCGCACCGGGTCGCTGCTGCGCTCGATGGACTTGGAGACGGTCACGCTCGACGACGCGCTCCGGCTGTTGTCGTTGCCGCGGGTCGTCGGTGTTGACCCGAACACCGGTGAGGAGATCACCGCGCAGAACGGACGCTACGGTCCATACCTCAAGCGCGGCACCGACTCTCGGTCACTGACCACCGAAGAGCAGATGTTCGACATCACGCTCGAGGAAGCGCTGAAGATCTACGCGGAGCCGAAACGCCGTGGGCAGCGGGCGGCGGCCCCGCCGCTGCGTGAGTTGGGCAACGACCCGGCGACCGGCAAGCCGATGGTGATCAAGGACGGCCGGTTCGGCCCGTATGTCACCGACGGAGAGACCAACGCCAGCCTGCGCAAGGGCGACGACGTGCTGTCGATCACCGATGACCGCGCCGCAGAGCTGCTGGCCGACCGGCGGGCGCGGGGTCCGGTGAAGCGGACCAAGAAGGCCGGCGCCAAGAAGTCGCCGGCGAAGAAGAAGGCACCCGCGAAGAAAGCGGCCAAGAAAAGCTGACGCGCGAAGGGGCGCTTGCGCTCGAAATCAGCGCGATTCTTCGGTCACAATTTCACGTTCGGCGTTGGCCCCCTCGGGGCTGATCAGGTTCACCGGCCTGGCCAACTGCGTCGGCGCTGTGCGACCGCGCAAGTCGACGATCTCGCCGACGTCCCAACACAGCGCTTCGGCGTCGAGCGCCCCGCTGACCGCGATCGCCGAGGCCAGCACGTGACCTTCTTCCAGCTTCGCCAGTTCGGTGAGCCGCGCCGCCTCGTTGACCGGATCTCCGATCACGGTGTACTCGAAGCGTGCCTGGGCGCCGATGTGCCCGGCGATCGCCCGGCCTGCCGACACCCCGATGCCGAACTCGGTCTGGCCCAGCACCTCGATCAACTCGTCGTGCAGTTCCCGGGAGGCGGCGAGCGCCGCCCCGCACGCATCCGGGTGCTCGATCGGTGCGCCGAAGATGGCGAGCGCCGCGTCGCCCTGGAACTTGTTGACGAAGCCGCCGTGCCGGTTGACCGTGTCGACCACGACGCGGAAGAAGTCGTTGAGCAGGTTGACGACCTCGGAGGCGGGGATCGTCGCCGCCAACTGCGTCGAGCCGACCAGATCGACGAACAGCACCGCAACGTCGCGCTCCTGACCACCCAGTTCGGTCCCGCGTTCCAATGCGCGGCGGGCCACGTCCTCGCCGACGTAGCGACCGAACAGGTCGCGCAACCGCTGTCGTTCGGCCAGGTCGCGGACCATGTCGTTGAAGCCGGCCTGCAGCAGACCCAGCTCGCTGGCGTCGTAGATCTGCATGTGGGCGTTGTAGTTGCCCCGCTGCACCTCGCCCAGCGCCCAACGCAGTTGGCGCAGGGGGTCGGCGATCGACATGGCCACCAGGACGGTGCCGGCCAACCCGACCACCAGCGCGGAGATCGCAAGGATCAGGATCGGCGTGGTGAGGCGGTGTGCGGGCGCGGTGAGGATCTCGAACTTGCTGGCCACCAGCGCCAGCACGATCGCGATGATGGGCACGGCGGTGGACAGCACCCACGTCATCACCTGGCGCGCGATCACCCCCGGCGCCCGGAAGTTCTCCGGTACGCCACCGCGCAGGGCGGCCACGGCGACGGGCCGCAACACGCGCTCGGACTGCAGGTAACCGATGATCGCGGTCGCGGTGGCACCCAGTCCGGTGGCGACAGCCACGACTGGCGCCGACTTGCTGGCCACCGGCCAGCTCGCGACGATGAACACCACCGAGCCGAGGAACCAGTTCACGACGTTGATCACCGACCGGTAGAACGGCATCTTCAGTGCGCGGGTGCGCGCCACCTCGGTCTCGGCCGGATCCCGGTCGCCGAGCAGCATGTCGCGGCGCTGCCAGCGCATGACCGGGATGAGCAGCCGCAGGCTTACGTACGACGCGGCCGTGAACCCGACGAACAGGAAGCCGAGGAATACCGCCAGGTTGAAGGCGGGCAGATCCTGCAGTTGGATGCGGTCCTCCGGCGGCAGGCCGAACCTCAGGAAGCTCAGGACCAGCAGGGCGCCGATGATGTCGGCCTGCACCATGCCCAACGTGAACACCGGCCACGGGGTGCGCGCGGCCCAGCGGACGAATGCGCTGATTCGCCCGATCGGTCTCGCGTCCATGGCCACGCGTCAACCGTATCGGGCATCGGGGACGTCTACGGGTGGTGTGAGACGGACGTGTCGGTTCGCAGCATTACTGTTATCTGCGATGGGCGGTGTCTTCTCGCGTCTGGTGGGTCAGCAGGCCGTGGAGGCCGAGTTGGTGGCCGCGGCCCGCGCTGCGCGCGGTGAGGAGGCTCACACCGGCCTCGCCACCGGGACCATGACACACGCCTGGCTCATCACTGGCCCGCCGGGCTCGGGTCGCTCGGTGGCGGCGCTCTGTTTCGCGGCCGCGCTGCAGTGCACAGCCGAAGGTGCGCCGGGCTGTGGTGAATGCCGCGCGTGCACGACGACGATGGCCGGCACGCACGCCGATGTGCGTCGCATCATTCCCGAGGGACTGTCGATCGGCGTCGACGAGATGCGGGGCATCGTGCAGATCGCCTCGCGGCGGCCGGGCACCGGGCGGTGGCAGATCGTGTTGATCGAGGATGCCGATCGGCTCACGGAGGGCGCGGCGAACGCACTGCTCAAAGTGGTGGAGGAGCCTCCGCCGTCCACGGTGTTCCTACTGTGCGCGCCGTCGGTGGACCCGGAGGACATCGCGATCACCCTGCGATCGCGGTGCCGGCACGTGGCGTTGGTGACGCCGAGTGTGGACGCCATCGCGGACGTGCTCGTCGAAAGCGACGGGCTGCCGGAGGCCGACGCCCGATGGGCGGCGTCGGTCAGCGGCGGCCATGTCGGCAGGGCCAGGCGACTGGCCACCGACGAGGCGGCCCGCGAGCGCAGGAAACGCGCGCTGGGGCTGGCGCGGGACGCGGCGACTCCCTCGCGGGCTTACGCCGCGGCCGAGGAGTTGGTGAAGACGGCCGAGGACGAGGCGTTGGCGCTGACGGTGGACCGCAACGAGGCCGAGACGGAGGAGCTGCGCACCGCACTCGGCGCGGGCGGCACCGGCAAAGGCACGGCCGGCTCGCTGCGCGGAGCTGCGGGTGCGCTGAATGCCCTTGAGCGACGGCAGAAGTCGCGCAAGACGCGTGCGTCACGCGATTCGCTCGACCGGGCGCTGATCGATCTGGCGACGTACTTCCGCGACGCGCTGCTGGTGGCCTCCGGTGCGGGGGACGTGCAGCACCACCATCCCGACATGGGGGACGAGGTCGCCAAGATCGCCGCGCATGCATCGCCGGAGAAGCTGTTGCGTTGCATCGAGGCGGTGCTGGAGTGTCGCGAGGCGCTGGCGGTGAACGTCAAGCCGAAGTTCGCGGTCGACGCGATGGTCGCCACCGTCGGCCGCGCACTGCGTGACTGAGTTGGGTCCGCGACGGGCCCTGCCGTAGACTCGTGCCGCCGCTACGGCACTTCGCTCTTCGCGCAAGCGCTCGTCGGACGGCACGCCACCTTAGCTCAGTCGGCAGAGCGGCTCACTCGTAATGAGCAGGTCAGGAGTTCGATTCTCCTAGGTGGCTCCAGCTCTTTCGCGCCGAGCGCACGCTTGGTGTCCCGTCGCTCCGAATTTGCGTACCTCAACCGTGCGCTCGGTGAAGGAACTCGCGGACCAGTGGCACCACTTCGTCGAGGTGTGTTTCCAGCAGCCAGTGTCCGCCGCCCAGCAGGTGAAGCGGCGCATCAGGTAGGTCGCGGTGATAGGCCCGCGCCGATTCCTCGGGCATGTACCCGTCGTGCGGACCCCACACGATCAGCGTCGGAGGTCGGTGCTCGCGGAGATAGGCCTGCTCCTGGGCGAACCAGTCGAGCGTCGACGGTTGGTCTTCGAGCAGCCGGATGAGGTTGGCCAACCGGTCGGGGGTGTTCATCAGCGACCAGTGCAGCGTCCACAGGTCGGGGCTGATGCGGTCGGCGACCTCAGCGCGAAGTTCGCCGCGAAATTCGCTTTCGAAACCTGCGAGGGTGACATGCCGGGCGATCCGGCGACGCGACGCGGGCCCCGGGTTGTCCCAAAGCTTCTTGAGGAAGCCGTACTTGGGTCCGAAGGCGTCGGCGTAGATGTCGCCGTTCTGAATGATGAGTCCGGCGACGCGGCCGGGCTCGGCGAGGGCGAGACGGAAGCCGAACTGAGAGCCGTAGTCGTGCAGCCAGATGACGTAACGCTGGAGACCGAGGCTGTTGACGAAGGACTGCAGAAACGCCGCGTAGGCGTCGAAGGTGTAGCCGAAGTCATCCGGTGAAGGTGTTGCACTGTAACCGAATCCGGGCATGTCGGGTGCGACGAGGCGCCACTGGTCGCCGAGGGCGGCCATGAGATTGCGATACACGTAGGAAGACGCCGGGTAGCCGTGCGGCAGCACGACGACAGGCGCCTCTGACGGGCCCGCTTGTCGATAGAAGGTGTCGATACCGTCGACGGTGACGCGGTGGTGGGTGACCGGTGCGATACTCACCTTTCCAGCGTGGCACGGAACGCTCCCATTACCCGCTCGGCCATCGCGGAAGTGCGGTCACTCGTGGTTTCCGCCGAGCGCGTGATACTCCTGCTCCAGCATCCTGATGCGTGCGCCGATCGCGTGGGACTCGGCGTTGGTGCGGTGCATGATCTCCTGCAGTTGCGCAAGGCCCTTCTGCGCGATGACCACGCGCATCGGGTCGCCGTTCTCGCCCGCCGGGATGCTGTTGGCGGCGTCGACGACCCACCTGCGCAAGTCGTCGAGATCGCGGCGGCCGGCGCCCACCGACTGCGCGGAGTTGTCGCCTTCGGCTGCCAGTCGCCGGTCCAGGTCGGCTAGCCCACCGATGACGCGCCGGTGCCCGGTGTTGACCTCGTCGTACTCGGTGGCGGCGCGGCCGGTCCACCGGAAACCCGGTGCGGCCGACTCGAGGTCGGACTGCAGCGCGCGCAGCGCGCTGCTGTTGTCGTACTGCGCACCGGTCTGCGGGGCGCCCTCACCATAGGTCCGGCGCGCGTTCGACCAAGTCGTCAGGAACGCGTCGATTACGCTCATCGGTCAAGTATCTCAGCCCGCCGGCTACCTCGGCGCCACGAATCCGACCGGCCCAGAGGCGATGCACACCGACAACGCCGCGGTGTTCGCGCGTACTTCGATCGCGTCTCCGGCACCAGGGAGTCGGACGAACACCCGGTTCAGCCCGGGCCGGACCGGCACCTTGACCTCCTGGCCCTCCGACAGCGACATCATCATCGAGCCGTCGCTGTTGGCCAGGTAATTGATCTCTGCCGTCCAGTCGGCCGGCAGCAGCGGGCCGTCCAACGGCATCCGGACCGGGGCATCGGGTTGCACCAGGTATCCGCAACCCGGCGCGGGGCCCGGTGCGATGCTGCGCACCCACGTGACCTTGCCGTCGACCACGCGACCCGTATTGTCCAGCATGCGCAATTCCGGTGTGGCCGTGGCGAATTCAGGACGATGCGGGAGCAGCGCGAACATGTGGCTGGCGCGGTTCTCCGGGCCCACCACCCGTTGCAACACCATGGGGTCGACCTCCTGGTCGAGCATCGGCGCATCGGACGTCCGGGCGGCCTCGGCCAACCCCGCCACCGCATTCTGCAGATACGGTTGCGCCGGGTTGTCGCGCCAACTCGTCAGAAACGTCGCGGTCGAGTACAGGCTGCTCGCCACGAATGCTGCGGTCAGCGAACAGATCACGGCCGTGCGGGTGCGCGACGCGTCCAGCCATTCCGACCCCTCCCGGTTCGGCGCGCACAATCCGACCGCCGCCAGCAGCGCCAGCACGACGACGAGATCCGGCAGATACCGCAGCGTCTGCGCCAGCTCCAAAGCGGTGAACTGCGACGAGCGCATCAGGTAGATCGGGATCTGGCAGGCCACCGCGTAGCCCGCCGCCACCAGCCACACCGCGCCGATGCGCCGCTTGCGCAGCATCGTCACCGCAACCACCGCGGCCAGCGCCACCCATCCCAGCACCATCACAGTCAGCGGCGGTGTCGCCCACGGCGATGCCGGGGCCCAGCGCTGCCAATCCCACGGGCCGCCGACCAGGCCCGGCACGATTCCGTGCGTCACCGACCGTGCGAGCAGGTCCCACGTCATCGCCAGGTCCAGGCTCCAGCGCTTCTGGTCGACCACCACGAGGTAGACGGCGATCCATCCGGCCGTAATCAGCAGGGACGGCACCCACAGGCGGAGACCTCTGCGCCACACCGCTTTCACCGATGCGGTATCGGTCACATGCGCCAACAGCGCCGCCACCGCGAACGCGACGAACGGGATCACCGCCGCCTTCTCGAAAAACAACAATCCGCCGACGTACACCAACAAACCCGTCGCCGCGTAACGCCTTCTACCGGTGCGCACCAACAGGATCGCGTCGCCGCACACCCATGCCATCGCGGCCAGCATCGGCAGCGAGTTCAGCGCCGCGGCCCACCACGCGAATCCGGGCACCGCCAGCGGCGTGAACAGCGCGAAGGTCAACGGCAGCAACAACACCGGCCGCCAACCGAGGATCACGTGCAGGGCCCGCAGCAACGCCAACGAGGCCAGCAACTGCAGGATCAGCAGGCTGATCGCCGGGCCGACCCAGTTCAGCGGCGCCAACCGGGTGATGCCGCCCGCGACGAGGAACGCCGCGGGCATGACGTGGCCGTCGTGGTCGTCGAACAGATATGCCGGCGACAGCAGTGGTTGCGTGCCGGCGCGACCGATCAGGATCAGATCGTCCCAGTAGAAGTAGCCGCCGAACGCAAGTACCGCCCGGATCGCCAACTGCACGACGATCAGGACGACGGCGGTGCGAGCGACCCAGGTGCCCAGCCAAGCGTTACCGGGGATACGCATCCCCTGCTTGCCGGCGAGCGGTCCAGGCAGACCGCACCATTTCCTCCAGCGAGTGCCGCATCTGCCAGTCCAGGTCGCGCGCCGCCAGATCACCCGACGCGACGATGCGCGCTGGGTCACCGGGTCGGCGCGCGGCGATGATCGGCTCGAAATCGAAGCCGGTGACATCGCGGATCGTCGTCATGATCTCGCGAACCGAGGTGCCGCTGCCGCTGCCGAGGTTGTAGACGGGTTCGATCGGCTCGCCGGCGGCCAATCGTCTCGCCGCGGCGACATGCGCAAGCGCCAGATCCGACACGTGGATGTAGTCACGCACGCAGGTGCCGTCCGGCGTCGGGTAGTCGGCACCGTTGATCCGCGGAGTCTCTCCGCGACAGAGCATGTCGAACACGAGAGGAAACAGATTGTGCGGGCTGACGTCGAACAGATCCTCCGCCCCGGAGCCGACCACGTTGAAGTAACGCAGGCTCGTGTGCCGCAGCCCGCACGCACGGGCAGTGTCGCGAATGATCCACTCCCCCACGAGCTTACTGACGCCGTAGGGCGATTCGGGTGCTGTCGGCGTCTGCTCGGTGACGATGTCGACATCCGGTGTTCCGTAGGTGGCCGCGCTGGACGAGAACACAATTTTGTCGGTGCCGGCGGCTTCCATCGCCTGGAGCAGCGTGACCGTCGCCGAGACGTTCTGCTCGTAGGTGTGTAGCGGTTGTTGCACCGAGACACCTGCGTACTTGAAGCCCGCGATGTGTACGACGCCGGCCACGCGATGCTCGGCGAGGGTACGGGCGACAAGTTGACCATCGAGCAGGCTGCCGCGCACCAGAGGGACGTCCGACGGAACGAATCGCTCGAGGCCGGTTGAGAGGTCGTCGATCACCACCACAGGCATGTCGGCGGCCGAGAAAGCGCGCACGACATGCGAACCGATATATCCCGCGCCGCCGGTCACCAGCCAAGTCATTCGATCATCCTCACCCTCGGAACGGGGGCCAGCATACGGACGATCTCGATCCGCACCCTCGATCACCCTGTGCGCTTGCGTGACAGCGCGCGCAGGTGCACCGCGATACCGACCAGCGGCCCGCACATCAGCGCGAACACGGTGCGGGTCTGCAGGTCGAGCGGTAGCAGCAGCAACAGCGTCGAGGCAACCGTGGCCGACACCCAGCCCAGCGAGTACGCGCGGTGCAGCGACGCCGCCACCGCCGCCGCACCGGTCAGTGTGAGCAACGCAATCGCGGTCGCCCCGGCCGTCAGCCAGGCCAGCAGCGCGCCGTCGGCCCGGTACTCCGCGCCGAACCCGCTGCGCAGCAACCACGGCCCGACCATCCACGCGGCGAGCATGCCCAGCGAACCCACGCCGACGACGAGGACCGAAGGGGCCGCCAGCGCTCGCAACCGGTGCGCGCGCTGGTCGACGAAGTGGGCGATCAGGTTCCCCTGCATCGCCGTGAGCGGAACGAGCAGCGGCGCCCGGGTCAGCGTCACGGCGAGGATCACCACACCTCCGGCCGCGCCGAGCTCGCCCGAGGTCGCCTTGAGCAGCACGGGAAAGCCCATCACGAGGATCGCGCTGGCGCCCGCGGCGGCGATCGAGTGCATCGCGCCGCGCAGGAACGTCGCGGTGCGAACCGGGGTCAGCAGGCCGGCGGCGTGCCGGGTGGTGGGTGAGGCGATCAACATGAGCAGCCATGCCACCGCACCCGCCACGGTGGCCCACAGGTAGCCGACCAGCCCCCAGCCGATCAGAAACGTCGCGATGGCCACCAGCACCCGCAGCCCGGCGTCGGTCACCATCAGCGAGCCGTAGGCCGTCCATCGGTTCAACCCCGCCAGCATCCCGAGCAGCGTTGCGTGCAAACAGAACCCGGCCAGCCCGACGGCCAGCAACGCGATCGAGAGCCACCGTGATTCGACGAACACATGCTCCGACCACAGCGGTGAGCTCACCGCGATCGCCGCTGCCGACACGACGCCGACGACGGCGGCAACCCGCACCGGACGGGTGTGTGGCCCGTCGGCTGCCTCGAGATCACCGGCGGTGCGCACCTCCCGGGTGGCCTCCTGCAGCAGGCCGAACGCCGCGCCCGTGACGAGTCCGAACGCTCCCCAGAACACCCCGAACACCGAGAAGCCCGCTGGTTCGAGGTCGCGGGCTGCCAGATACAGCACCGCGTAACCGCACAGCGCGGACACGGCAGTCGCCGCACCGACCCGAGCGACGCTGCTGCGAGCGACCGGACCGGTCGGCGATGTGCCGCTTGCGCTGAGCGCATCGAACGGCGCGCCCGCATCGGTCACGACGGCTCCAGCGCGGGAAGGTCCGTCGAATACAACCAGCGGTCCCACAATGGTCGCAGTGACGTGTTCGTGTAATGCGATGCCAGGCCGGTGAAATCGTCGGTCACCACGGTGCTGTGCCGATAGCGCGCAGTCCAATCCTGCAGTAGGGCAAAGAAGTTGGTATCGCCGAGATGGTGCCGCAGTACGTGCAGCGTGAGCGCGCCGCGTTTGTACACCCGGTCGTCGAACATGTCCCGTGGACCGGGATCGGCGAGGACGAGGTCCTGCCGCGAGCTTGCGAGCCGCTGATGGTAGTGCCGCGCCCAGTCGCCGGCGCTGCGGCCGCCGGAGTTCTCCGACCACAGCCACTCGGCGTAGCAGGCGAAGCCCTCGTGCAGCCAGATGTGCCGCCACCGTTTCGCGGTCACCGAGTTGCCGAACCACTGATGGGCGAGTTCATGCGCGATGAGCCGCTCGGCGCCGCGGCTGCCGTCGCAGTGGTTGGCGCCGAAGATCGAAATACCTTGCGCCTCCAAGGGAATCTCGAGTTCGTCGTCGGTGACCACGACGGTGTAACCCCCGCTCAGCGGGTAGGGGCCGAACAACTTGACAAACAGCTTCATCATCTGCGGCTGTCGGGCGAAGTCGTGTTCGAAGTTGCCGCGCAACCGGTCCGGCAGCACTGCGTCGATCGGAATGCCGTTCTTGGCCATGCGATGCCGGTCGTACATCCCGATCTGCACCGTGACCAAATATGTCGACGTCGGCTCCGGCAGCTCGTAGGTCCACGTCGTCATCCCGGCCCGCGCACGCCGCGACACCAACTCGCCGTTGGCGATCGCGCGATACGGGCTCTCGGTGGTGATCTGGATGCGAAAGCTCGCCTTCGCGCTCGGGTGGTCGTCGCAGGGAAACCATGACTGTGCACCGTTCGGCTGGCCGGCGACCAGGGCGCCGTCGGTCAGTTCCTCGAACCCGACGTCACCCCACAGCGAACGGATTGGCCGCGGAACCCCGCCGTAGCGCACGACGATCGTCATCGCCGCGCCGGCCGGCAGCGTGCCACGCAATGTGATGTGCAGTTTGCCCGCCGAGGTGTGAAACCGTTGCGGGCGGGCGTCATTGACGGTCACCTTCGTCGCCGACAGCTTGTTGCTGAGGTCGAGGGTGAAGGTGCGCAACGCTGCAAGCGTCATCGCGGTGATCGTCGCCGTGCCTGCGAGCCGGTTGATCGCCACCTTGTACTCAAGATCGAGTTCATAGCGCGACACCCGGTAACCGAAGTTGCCGCTGGCCGGTACGTACGGGTCGATGACCGGCGCTCCGGCACCTCCGCTCCTCCCGTCCGCGGCCTTCTTGCTGCTCGTCACGCGGCCGTTGTTCTGGTCGAAGGTGCCGACGCGCCACGGCGCTTCTTGCGCGGCGCAAGCCACGGCGCGATGGGATTGCCCTGCCAGCGCGTCGACGGCGGCACCTCATCGCCACGCATCACGAGCGAAGCGGGGCCGACGGTCGCTCCCGCACCGATACGCGCCGCGGGCAGTGCGACACAATGCGTGCCGAGTGTCGAACCGCGTTCCAGCACAACGGTGTCCATCCGCATGATCCTGTCGTGGAACAGGTGGGTCTGCACCACGCAGCCGCGGTTGACCGTTGCGCCCGTCTCGAGGGTGACCAGGTCGGCCTCCGGCAGCCAGTACGTCTCACACCAGACGCCGCGACCGATCCGGGCACCCAGTGCGCGCAGCCACAGGTTCATCACCGGCGTGCCGCTGGCCGCGCGCGCGAACCACGGCGCGGCGACCGTTTCGACGAAGGTGTCGGAGACCTCGTTACGCCAGACGAACGGCGACCACAGCGGATGCTCGTCGGCCTCGATACGCCCGACCACAAGCCATTTCGCGATGACGGCGGTGATCCCGGCGACCGCGCCGGCCGCCAGGATCACCGCACCGCCGGCCAGCGCAGCCCACCCCCAACCGGCATGCACCGCCAGCCACTGTAAGGCGAGCAACACCGCGACACCGATGGCGAACGTCACGATCAGCGGGACTATGCGGCACGTCTCGACCAGCCCGCGCAGCAGCTTCAGCCGCGCCGTCGGCGCGAAGGTGCGCAGCGCGTCGGCCGCAGTCGGTTTGCGGCGCAACCTGACCGGCGGACTGCCTAGCCAGGACGACCCCGCCTTGGCCTTGCGCGGGGCCGCCGACAGCACGGCGACAAGCCCGTCGTCGGGCACTCTGCGGCCCGGTTGGGTGATGCCCGAGTTTCCGAGGAAAGCCCGCTTGCCGATTGTCGCCTTCGCGACGTGGATCCAGCCGCCGCCCAGTTCATAGGACGCCACCATGGTGTCGTCGGCCAGGAACGCACCGTCCTGCACAACGGTGAATTTCGGGGTGAGCAGCGCCGTCGAAATCTCTGTTCCCCGACCCACTTTGGCGCCGAGAAGTCGCAGCCACCACGGCGTGAGCAGGCTTGCATAAATCGGGAAGAGATAGGTGCGTGCGGCGTCCATCAGGCGCTCGGTGGCCCAGATCTGCCATCCGATGCGGCTGCGCACCGGGTGATAGCCCTCCCGTAATCCCAGCGACAGCAGTCGCACTCCGCCCACCGTGAGCACCGCGTAGGCCGCCACCGCGGCCAGCGTCGCCACCGGCGTCCACAGGACAGCGGGCGCGATCGCGTCGGTCACCGACGCGGTATCGCGGACGCCGTAACCCAGCACGGCCAACCCGACGGCGATCGCGAGGAGCGGCAGCCCGCCGAGCAAAAGGGACGTGACGCCATAGACCGCTACCCACAGCGGGGCCCGGCGCGGGCGGTGGTCCGGCCACGGGTGCCGCGCCTTGCCCGACTTCACCGCGGGCGAACCCTTCCAGTACTGACCGTTTTTCACCTTGCCGACGACACCGGAGCCGGGGGCCACATCGGCGTTCTTTCCGACGACGGCGCCAGGCAGCAGCGTCGTCCGCGCACCGACGGTCGCGTCGTTTCCGACGGTGATCGGCCCGACGTGGAATCGGTCGCCGTCGATCCAGTGGCCGGACAGATCGACCTCCGGCTCGATCGAGCTGCGGTGCCCGAGCTTGAGCATCCCGGTCACCGGCGGAGTCGAGTGCAGGTCCACGCCCTTGCCGACCTTGTTGCCCAGTGCGCGCGCGTAAAACACCAACCACGGTGCGCCCGCGAGGTTTTCGGCGCCGCTGGCTTCGGCGATCCGCTCGGCGAGCCACACCCGCAGGTGGACGGGGCCGCCGCGCCGGTAGGTGCCCGGCGCCAACCCGCTGAGCAGGAGTCGGGCGCACAGCGCCGCGATGCCCATCCGGCCGATCGGCGTGACGAACAAGACGAAGCCCACCCCGACCCACCACCAATTCAGCGGCGCGGTCCACGGCACGACTCCGGCCAGAACGTTGTTGGCCAACGCCAGCCACACCACCCACTGCAGACCGGTCAGCGTCGCCAGCGGGAGCGACAACGTCACCTGGGCCCCCTGCGTGAGACGCGACGTCGGCTTCACCTCGCGCGGACCCACCTGCGGTGGTGGTTCAAGGTCATCGAGAAAGCTCGCCAGCGATCCCAGCCGGGGATGGTCGTAGAGGTCGCCGACGGTCACCTGAGGATGGCGCCGGCGCAGCGCGGCGACCAGTTGCGCCGCCGACAGTGAGCCGCCGCCGAGCGCGAAGAAGTCCGCTTCGGGGCCGTCGACCGGGGCGCCCAGCACGTCGCGCCAGAGGCCGGCGAGCCAGCCCATCGTGCCTGTCAGGTCGGCGCCGTGGTCCTCGGCGTCGATTCTGGCAGGGTCGAGCGGCCACGGCAGGGCGTCGCGATCGACCTTGCCCGAGGTGCGGGTCGGCAGCTCGTCGACGAGCACGAGGCGCGGGACCAGCGCTGCCGGCAGTGTCTCGGCCAGCGCGATGCGCGCCTTGGTGAGGTCGAACGACGAGGCGTCGCTGGCAGGCGAAAGGGTGACGTAGCCGACCAGCAGCGGGGTGCCACTGGTCGTTCGACGCACCGCCGCTGCACCGCCGCTGACGCCGGGCAGGTTGACCAGCGCGGCGTCCACTTCGCCCAGTTCGATGCGCCGACCGCCGACCTTGACCTGGTCGTCGGCGCGACCGACGAAGTAGAGGCCGTCGCGTTCCAGCCGCACCAGGTCACCACTGCGGTAGGCCCGCGACCAACCCAGCAGTGGCATCGGCGCGTATTTCGCCGCGTCCTTCTCAGGGTCCAGGTAGCGCGCCAACCCCACCCCCGCGATCACGAGTTCGCCCACCTCGCCGTACGGCACCGGCTCACCGTTTCGATCGACCACGGCCAGGTCCCAGCCGGCCAGCGGCAGCCCGATGCTCACCGGGCCGTCACCGGTCAGGCGCGCGGCGCATGCCACGACGGTCGCCTCGGTCGGTCCGTAGGTGTTCCACACCTCGCGGCCCTCGACGGCGAGCCGGTCCGCCAGGTCGGGCGGGCAGGCTTCGCCGCCGAAGATCAGCAGGCGCACCGCCTCGAGCGCCTCCGCCGGCCACAGGGCGGCCAGGGTCGGCACCGTGGACACCACCGTGATGTCGCGCGCGACGAGCCACGGCCCCAGATCCATTCCGCTGCGCACCAGCGACCGCGGCGCGGGCACCAGGCAGGCTCCGTGGCGCCAGGCCAGCCACATCTCCTCGCACGACGCGTCGAATGCCACCGACAACCCGGCCAGCACGCGGTCGCCGGGTCCGATCGGATTGTCCTGCAAAAACATTCGTGCCTCGGCGTCGACGAACGCGGCGGCGCTGCGATGGGTGACCGCGACGCCTTTCGGGGTGCCGGTCGAGCCGGACGTGAAGATGATCCACGCGTCGTCGCGACCGAGTGGCGACACCGCGCGCCAGCCCCGGGACGAACCGGGCCCGCGGGAAAGCCCCGCTTCGGTGATGATGGCCACCACGTTGGCCTCGGTGAACACCAGTTCGGCCCGCTCCTGCGGATCGTCGGCGTCGACG
This sequence comes from Mycobacterium sp. GA-0227b, assembly GCF_001499855.1. GTDB lineage: Bacteria > Actinomycetota > Actinomycetes > Mycobacteriales > Mycobacteriaceae > Mycobacterium. The sequence goes on along the minus strand of NZ_LQIK01000034.1, from coordinate 190,352 downwards.
GGCACATAGGCGGCGCCGGTGGCCAGGGTCGCCAGGATCGCGACGTACAGTGCGTAACTGCCCGATGGCATGCGGACGCCGATCCGGTCGCCGCGGCCGATGCCCCGCGCGGCCAGCCACCGCACGCTGTCCTCGATGTCGGTGATGAGTTCGGCGTAGGTGAGCTGCACCTCGCCGTCGTCGATCGCGGGCGCTTCGGGATAGCGGCCCGCGGTTTCGTAGAGGATGTCGATGAGCGTGCGGGGCGCCGGCGCCACCGGGGACAACAAATATTGAGGCGGTACTTCCGGCGCCGACTCCCCAGTCACGGCTACAAAGCTACTCAGCGACGGGGTGGTGTTGCCCGCGCCGCACGCGGGGCGTGATCACGATTACGACAACGCCGGGACGTGGCCCGTCGGCGACGTCGTCGACAGCAGGTTTGATTTCCCCCGGTTTCGGTCATTCGCAGGTACCTGGCAGAATCGGCTGCGGAGGGGAGTATTCCTTCGCCGCGGTGTCGTCATCACGTCGGCCGTCATCGGACGACCGGTGCTGCGGGCCGACACGAGCCGTCGTGGCGGTGGAAGAGACCTCCGGCGCTATGACGACCGGAGGATCAGTGAACGTTTCCCAACTCGAATGGATCATCACGCTCAGCGTGACGATCGGAATCCTGCTGTTCGACGTCATCGTGATCGGCAGGCGGCCGCATGAACCGTCGAGACGGGAGACCGGGATCGCGCTGACGTTCTACGTGGGGCTGGCGATCGCGTTCGGATTGTGGACCTGGTTCTTCCACGGCGGGCAGTACGGGCTCGAGTTCTTCGCCGGCTGGCTCACCGAATACAGCCTGTCGGTGGACAACCTGTTCGTGTTCCTGATCATCATGGCGAGCTTCAACGTGCCCAGGAAGTATCAACAGCAGGCGCTTCTGGTGGGCATCATTCTGGCGTTGATCTTCCGCGGCATCTTCATCGCGCTCGGCGCCGTCGCGATCAACCAGTTCTCGTGGGTGTTCTACATCTTCGCCGCGTTCCTGATCTACACCGCGATCAACCTCGCCCGCAACACCGATCACGAGGACGACGGCGACAACATCGTGGTGAGGTTCGCACGCAACCACCTCAGCATGACCGACAAGTGGGACGGCCTGAAGCTGTGGGTGAAGGACAACGGCAAGCGGCTGATGACGCCGATGTTTCTCGTCATCGTCGCGCTCGGCACCACTGACCTGATCTTCGCGCTCGACTCCATTCCGGCGATCTACGGCCTGACTCAGGAGCCGTACCTGGTCTTCACGGCGAACGTGTTCGCGCTGATGGGGTTGCGCCAGCTGTACTTCCTGCTGGGCGACCTGCTCAAGCGACTCGTCTTCTTGTCTCAGGGCCTCGCGTTCATCCTCGGGTTCATCGGGGTGAAGCTGCTGCTGCATGCGCTGCATGAGAACGAGGTGCCGTTCATCAACGGCGGCGAGCATGTTCCGGTGCCCGAGATCCCGACGCTGCTGTCACTGGGCGTGATCGTCGTGACGCTGCTCATCACCACCGCGGCGAGCCTCTACAAGACACGGGTGCACGACGTGAAGAACGGCGCGAGCGAGACCACGAAATCGATCGATTCGCGCTGAGCGGTCAGGCGAGCGCTTCGTAGACGAGGTTTGCGTAGCGGTTCGTGCGTTCGGTTCCCGTGGTGCCGGGCCCCATCCGGTTCATCACGTAAGTCAGTGTCGTTCGGCGGTCGACGTCCATCACCGCCATCGAGCCGCCCCAGCCGCCCCAGAAGCAGATGTTCCCTTCCGGGATCGCGGGAACGCTTGCCGGACAAGGCAGTCCGAAGCCGATGCCGAAACGCAGCGGGATCATCAACACCTGGTCCGGGCCGTTGGACTGTTCGTCGAAGATCAGGTCGATGGTCGCCGGTGCCAGCAGCTGCACACCGTTGGCCTTGCCGCCCAACGAGATCGGTGACAGCGCCCGCGCCAGTCCCCGGGCGTTCCCGTGGCCGTTCGCGCCGCCGATATCCGCCCGCCGCCACGCGACCGTCTCGGCGATGGAGGCGACGTCCTGGTCGGGCCGGATCGTGCCGAACGTCTTGATCATCGGATGGTCCTGCGGCAGAAGGTCGTACGGCAGGTCCAGAGGCGGCGGTGGGATCAGCTCGGCGATCCGGTGGTCGTCCTCCGGCGCCGTGCCGATCTGCACATCGGCGTCCAACGGCGTGGCGATCTCGTCGCGGACGAACTCCTTGAGCGTCTTGCCCGTGACGCGCCGGATCACCTCGCCGACGAGATGGCCGTAGTTGAGTGCGTGATAGCCCGACGCCGTCCCGGGCGGCCACCACAGGGCCTGACCCGCCAGGCGGCTGGTCGAACTGTCCCAGTCGTACATGTCCTCGAGCCCGAATGGCGCCTCCCAGCCCGACACCCCGGAGGTATGCGCCAAGAGATGTCGGACTTCGATGTCCTGCTTGCCGTTCGCCGCGAACTCGGGCCAGTAGTCGGCGACCCGGGCGTAGGGGTCGAGCTGGCCCCGGTCGATGACCATCAACGCCGCGAGCGCGGTGAGCGTCTTGCTGCAGGACCAGAAGTTGACGATCGTGTCGCGGCCCCATGGGGTCGTCTTGGCGCGGTCGGCGTGGCCGCCCCAGATGTCGACGACGGACTCGCCGTCGATATCGACCGCGATGGACGCACCGAGTTCCTCGCCCTTGGTGATCTCGTCGGCGAGGGCTTCGGCCACCTTGTCGAATCGGCTGTCCCAGTTGCCGTCGATGACGTTGTGCATCGGCTCATCATGCCCGCGGCGCGGGCGTCGAGTGGCCAGTTGGCGCACGCCCGACCAGGCTCACCACCAGTTGTCGTAGCCGCCCTCGGGACCCAGCATGCGCTCGAAGCGGGTGCGGTTGATGCGGGCCAACTCGTTGCGGACGATCTTGCGCTCGGTGTCGACGTCGTTGTGCATCCGGTCGGTCACCGTCGCGAGCACCTGTTCGGCGCCGTCGCCGTTGACGAACATCACGAAGCCGAAGCCGAAATGTTCGACATAGCGCCTCGAGGCCCGGGCCAGCCGCTCCATCATCTCGGGTTGGTCGCACCAGATCGCGCATTGTTCGGCAGCCGACTTCTCGCTGCCCGGTCGCCGCCCGACGTCTGGATACGCCTGCAGGATCGTGTCGACGGAGTGCTCCGACAGCCCGAACAACAATGCGTCCGCCTCGCGGAACATCGCGGCGTGATCGGGGTAGGGACGAGCGCGCGCCAGATCGGCGGCCAACGGCACGCTGTAGCAACATTCGTACACGGCGTGCACCGCCCTGCGCATCGGCATTGCGTTGAACACGTCGAGGCCTATCCCCTGATGCATCAACACAGAATCATGATCGAAGCCGTGGAGAACAGGCAGGTTACCTCGGGTTACAGCGAGGAAAATTCAGTAGATTTCAGTGGGTTTCAGTGGACTTGAGCGGGTTTCAGAAGCCCGGGGTCAGGCTCAGTGACTCGATTCCTTGAACCGCTGCACCGACGCCTGCACTTCCGCCTCGGCCTTCTCGCGCCCCACCCAATCGGCGGCCTTGACGTACTTACCTGGCTCGAGGTCCTTGTAGTGCACGAAGAAGTGCTTGATGGCCTCGAGTTCGTAGGAGGGGACGTCACCGAGATCCTGGATGTGCTCCCACCGCGGGTCGTCGGCCGGCACGCACAGGACCTTGTCGTCGCCGCCGGCCTCGTCGGTCATCTGGAACATCGCGACCGGACGAACCTCGACGACGCAGCCGGGAAACACCGATTCGGGCAGCAGCACCAGTGCGTCGAGCGGGTCGCCGTCCTCGCCGAGGGTGTCTTCGAAGAATCCGTAGTCGGTCGGATAGGCCATCGACGTATACAGGTAGCGGTCCAACTTCACCCGGCCGGTGTCGTGGTCCACTTCATACTTGTTGCGCGAACCCTTGGGAATCTCGATGACTACCTCATATTGGCTGTCGATCTGCACGTGCCCTGGCTCCTTGCCCTGTGCTCTGGTCTGGGTCGTCCTGTGAGAACGCGGGTCAACCTTAATGGAGCGATACGCTGCTGTACGGGGGCGGTCTAGTTGAGCAGGAGTGTCATGCGGCCCATTCGGTGGCGGCGATCCACGCATATGGCGGTCGGGGCGGCGGTGTTGGTGCTGATCGCCGTGGTCGTGGTGGTTGCCGCGCTGCTCACCGCGGGTCCGTCCACCGAAGCTGCCGCCGTCAAGCCGGCGCCTGCTGCCGCGACGGCGAACCCCGCTGTCGTGCCGGTTGCCGACTCGGCACCGAAGCCGGTACCGCACCGGTTGGCCGCCGTGCTCGCGCCCGCGCTGGCCGACCCGAACCTGGGCCACCTGACCGGCCGTGTCACCGACGCCATCAGCGGGACCACGCTGTGGGCGCAGGAAGCCGAGGTGCCGATGCAGCCGGCGTCGACCAACAAGATGCTGACCGCCGCCGCAGCGCTGCTGACGCTGGACCGCGACGCGCGGCTGACCACCCGCGTGTACAGCGGCGACACGCCCGGGGTGGTGGTGCTCAAGGGCGGTGGTGACCCGACCTTGTCGGCTGCGCCCGCCGGACAGGAGACCTGGTACCGCGACGCGGCGCGGATCAGCGACCTGGCCGAGCAGGTCTTGGGCAGCGGCATCGAGGTGACGGCCGTGCAGGTCGACACCAGCACCTACAGCGGCCCGACGATGGCGCCGGGGTGGGATCCGCTGGACATCGACGGCGGGGACATCGCGCCGATGGAGTCGGTGATGCTCGACTGCGGGCGCACCCAGCCGGTGAGCGTGGACTCCGCGCGATCGCGCACACCTGCGCTGGACGCCGGCCGGGCGCTGGCGGCCGCGCTGGAGATCGACCCGGCGAAGGTGAGCGTGCGGCCCGGAAGCGCAAGCGGCGGCAAGGAGATCGCCGCGGTGCAGTCGCCGCCGCTGATGCCACGGCTGCGCGAAATGATGAACGCCTCGGACAACGTGATGGCCGAGGCGATCGGCCGGGAGGTCGCCGCGGAGAGGAACCTGCCGCAGAGCTTCGACGGCGCCGTCCGTGCGACGCTCGGCGCTCTCGACGAAGCCGGGATCGACACCACCGGCGCGAGGCTGTTCGACTCCAGCGGACTGTCTGTCGATGACCGCCTCACCGCGGAAACGCTGGACGAGGTGGTCCAGGCGGCGGCCGGAAGCGACCATCCGTCGCTACGGCCGCTGGTCGACCTGCTGCCGATTGCCGGGGGCAGCGGAACACTGTCCAACCGTTATCTGGACACCGACATCGTCAAGCCCGCCGCCGGTTTCCTGCGCGCCAAGACGGGGTCGCTGACCGGCACCAACTCACTGGCAGGCATCGTCACCGACGCGAGCGGACGCGTCCTGACGTTTGCGCTGATCTCCAACAACGCCGGCCCCACCGGGCGCATCGCGCTCGACAACCTGGCCGCCACGCTGCGAACGTGCGGATGCAACGTATGACATCGACGACCAAGTCCTCACTCTCCGTCGGTCGCGCCGTCGACTGGAAGTTCGCGGCGACGGTCGGGGAGAAGCTGGCCCGCCCGGGTCCGGCGTCGAGCGAGTACACGCGGCGTCAGGTGATCGAGCAGTTGTCCGAGGCGGCGCGCTCCGCCGAACTGCCGGTGCGCGAGGTGACCGGTTTGAACGAGGGTGGCGAGATCCCCGAGGCCCGGATCGTGGACCGGCCGCAGTGGATCCGCGCCGCCACGCGGTCCATGCGGGTGATGACCGGCGGAACCGAGAATCCCAAGGGTTTCATCAGCGGCCGGATCACCGGCGCCCAGACCGGCGCGGTGCTCGCATTCATCTCGTCGGGCATCCTCGGCCAGTACGACCCGTTCGGCCCCGACGGCGGTGAACTACTGCTGGTCTATCCCAACGTGATCGCGGTGGAGCGGCAACTTCGCGTGCAGCCCTACGACTTCCGGCTGTGGGTGTGCCTGCATGAGGTCACCCACCGGGTGCAGTTCCGCGCCAATCCGTGGCTGGCGGACCACATGTCTCGGGCGCTGGCCGTACTCACCGAGGAAAACAGCGACGACATCGCCGAAATGGTCTCGCGGCTCGCGGAATTCGTGCGCAGTCGCCGTGGGAACGCCAACGGGGTTGCGCAGGATGCCAATTCGAACGGTGTGATCGGGCTGCTGCGTGCGGTGCAATCCGAGCCGCAGCGCGAGGCGCTCGACCAGCTTCTGGTGTTGGGCACGCTGCTCGAAGGTCACGCGGACCATGTGATGGATGCGGTCGGCCCCGCGGTGGTGCCGTCGGTGGCCACCATCCGCAGCCGGTTCGACGAGCGGCGGCAACGCAAACAGCCGCCACTGCAGCGGGTGGTGCGCGCATTGCTCGGGTTCGACGCCAAGCTCAGCCAGTACACCCGCGGCAAGGCATTCGTCGACCACGTGGTGTCCGCTGTCGGGATGGCCCGGTTCAACTCCGTGTGGTCCGGTCCCGAAACACTGCCTCTGCCAAAAGAAATCGACGAGCCACAACGATGGATCGACAGGGTGCTGTAACCGCGGTACGGGCGGCCGTCACCGCGTTCGCCCGTGACCACGGCGCCGGCGACGACCGCTGGTGCGTCGCACTGTCGGGTGGCGCGGATTCTCTCGCGTTGACCGCGGCCGCGGCCGATGTGAAACCGACCACCGCGTTGATCGTGGATCACCAGCTGCAGCCGAACTCAGCGGCCGTGGCGCAAACCGCACAGCAGCAGGCTCAGTCACTCGGATGTATTGCGACACAGGTGATCCGCGTCGACGTCAGCACTACAGGCGGACCGGAAGCGGCCGCGCGCACCGCCCGCTACCGGGTGCTCGACGCGGCGCGGGACGGGGCGCCGGTGCTGCTCGGACACACGCTGGACGACCAGGCCGAGACGGTTCTGCTGGGGTTGGGCCGCGGCTCGGGGGCGCGGTCCATCGCCGGTATGCGACCGTGCGACCCGCCGTGGTACCGGCCGCTGCTCGGCGTTCGGCGGGCGGTGACCCGGGCCGCGTGCGCCGAACTCGGACTGGATCCGTGGCAGGATCCGCACAACTCCGACCGTCGCTTCACCCGGGTCCGGCTGCGCAAGGAGGTGTTGCCACTGCTCGAAGACGTGCTCGGCGGCGGTGTCGCCGAGGCGCTCGCCCGCACCGCGAGCGCGTTGCGCGCCGATACCGACACGCTTGACGAACTCGCCGACCGCGCGCTGCTCGACATTCGCCGCGACGGTGCACTCGACACCGAAAAGCTGACCGTACTGCCGGAAGCCTTGCGCCTGCGGGTGATTCGACGCTGGCTGCTCGACGGCGGCGCCAGCGACCTGACCGACAAGCAGATTCGCGGCGTGGACGCGCTGGTGACGGCGTGGCGAGGCCAAGGTGGCGTGGCGGTCGGATCGTCCCTTCGTGAGCGACGACTGATCGCCGCTCGCCGTGACGGCATGTTGACCCTGCACACCGAGCCGGTACGAAACGTGGAAAACTGTGCCCGTGCCTGAGCAACCCGCCGAGCTGTACTCCGGCGACATCAAGTCGGTGCTGCTGTCGTCCGACGAGATCCAGGCAAAGATCGCCGAACTCGGCGCGCGCATCGGCGAGGAGTACCGCGACGCCGTCGAGGCAGGCGGCCAAGACCTGCTGCTGGTGACCGTGCTCAAGGGCGCGGTGTTCTTCGTCACCGACCTCGCGCGGGCGATTCCGCTGCCGACGCAGTTGGAGTTCATGGCGGTCAGCTCGTATGGCTCGTCCACGTCGTCGTCCGGCGTGGTGCGCATCCTCAAAGACCTCGACCGCGACATCAACGGCCGCGACGTGCTCATCGTCGAGGACATCGTGGATTCCGGCCTGACCCTGTCCTGGTTGTTGCGCAACCTCGCGACCCGCCACCCCCGCTCCCTGCGGGTGTGCGCGCTGCTGCGCAAACCCGACGCGGTGCGCGCCGACGTCGACATCGCACACGTCGGATTCGACATCCCCAACGAGTTCGTCGTCGGCTACGGCCTGGACTACGCCGAGCGCTACCGCGACCTCAACTACATCGGGACGTTGGACCCGAAGGTCTATGACCAGGATTGAGGCGACGATCCTCGCGCGTCACACCACTCAACGTTTTGCCGACAACGGGCGAGTAGCGGGCCGCAAAACGTTGATCGGTGTGCAAGCTGAGGTGATTACCGATCACGTAGCGGCGCAACCGGCAGGTCGCGGCGCAAGACGCGCCAACTATGCCTCAAGTAATGGCGCGAATCACCTGCTCGGCGCAGGATGAGGACCATGAGCGAAACAGCCCTTCGCATCTGCCCAATTTGTGAGGCGACCTGCGGCCTGACCCTGACCATCGACGACGGTCGCATCACGGGTGCCCGTGGCGACAAAGACGACGTGTTCAGCAAGGGCTTCATCTGCCCGAAAGGCGCCAGCTTCGCCGAACTCGACAACGACCCCGACCGGTTGGCCCGCCCGCTGATCCGGCGGGACGGCGTGCTGACCGAGGCGACGTGGGAGGAGGCGTACGCGGCGGTTGCCGAGGGGCTCGGCGGTGTCATCGCCGAACACGGCGGCGCGGCGGTCGGCGCGTACCTCGGCAACCCGAACGCCCACACCATCGCCGGCGGGCTGTACACGCCGCTCGTCGTGAAAGCGTTGGGCACCCGGCAGGTGTACTCGGCGAGCACACTCGACCAGATGCCCAAGCACGTCGCGCTGGGCTACATGTTCGGCAGCCCGGTCGCGTTCACCGTGCCCGACCTCGACCGCACCGACTACCTCGTGGTCATCGGCGCGAATCCCCTTGTCTCCAACGGCAGTCTGGCGACCGCTGCGGACTTCCCTGGCAAGCTGCGCGCGCTGCGGAAGCGCGGCGGACGCCTCGTCGTCATCGACCCCGCCCGCACCCGCACCGCCGAACTCGCCGACCGCCACCTCGCGCCCCGGCCGGGCACCGACGCGGCGCTGCTCGCCGGTGTCGTCAACGTGCTGTTCGACGAAGACCTCGTCGACCTGAAGGAACTCGCCGGGCATGTCGACGGCATCGATGAGGTCCGCGCGCTGACCGCTGACTTCTCCCCGGACACCGTGGCCGCCTACTGCGAAGTGCCCGCCGACGACATCCGCACCCTGGCCCGCGAGATCGCGGCCGCGCCGTCGGCGGCCGTCTACGGTCGAATCGGCACGTCCACAGTGGAATTCGGCACGCTGGGCAGTTGGCTGGTCGACGTCGTCAACATTCTCACCGGCAATCTGGACCGCCCCGGCGGTGCGATGTTCCCGCTCTCGCCGATCGCGCCCGCGCCACGCCCGCCGAAGCCGGGCCGCGGCTTCCTCACCGGCCGCTGGCACAGCCGGGTATCCGGCTATCCCGAAGCGCTGTCGGAGCTACCGGCCGCGGCGTTCGCCGAGGAGATCGACACCCCCGGCGACGGCCAGATCAAGGCCGTCATCACGATCGCGGGCAACCCGGTGCTGTCGGCGCCCGACGGGGACCGCCTCGCCAAGGCGCTCGACAGCGTCGAGTTCATGCTCAGCGTCGACCCGTATCTCAACGAGACCACTCGGCACGCCGACGTCATCCTGCCTCCGCCTCCGCCGTCGCGCAGCGCACATTTCGACATCGCGCTCAACAGCGCCGCGGTGCGGAACAACGCCCGCTATTCACCGCCTGCCCTTCCGCTGGCCGGCCGGCCGGACGAAGTCGAGATACTGTCGCGCATCGCCCTGATCCTGTACGGCCTCGGGCACGATGCGGATCCGATGCTGGTCGACGACCAGGTGATCGCCACGACGTTGGCCAAGGAGGTCGGCGACCCCCATTCGCCGGTCGCCGGGCGGTCCGTCGACGAACTGACGGCGATGCTGCCGCCCGCGCCGGGCTACGAACGGCGCCTCGACATGATGCTGCGACTCGGTGCTTACGGGGACGCGTTCGGCGCCAGACCCGACGGCCTCACGCTCGCCAAGCTCAAGGCGGCGCCGCACGGCATCGACCTCGGCCCGCTGCGGCCGCGGCTCGCCGAGGTGCTGCGGACACCAAGTGGCCGAATCGAACTCGCACCGCACCAGTTGACCGCTGATGTCCCGCGGCTGCGGAATGCGCTGGGACGGCGCGCCGACGGGTTCGTACTGATCGGGCGACGGCACCTGCGATCGAACAACAGCTGGATGCACAACCTGCACGCGTTGTCGGGCGGGTCGAACCGGTGCACGCTGCGCATCAATCCCGACGACGCGGCCGATCTCGGCCTGACCGACACGGCCGTCGTCAAGGGGCCCGGCGGCGAGCTCCTGGCCCCGGTGGAGATCACCCCCGAAATGCGCCGCGGCGTGGTGTCGCTGCCGCACGGATGGGGCCACGACCGCGGCGGCACCGGACAACGCGTCGCCGCGGACGAGCCCGGGGTGAATGTCAACCAGCTCAACGACGGCAACCATCTGGATCCGCTGTCGGGCACGACTGTGCTCAACGGCATACCGGTCGACATCGCGCCCGCGGGTTAGGTGAGCTCGTAGACCACCGTCACGTTGAAGCCGACGGCCTGCTGGCCGGGCTCGACCGGCACGGCGGCCATCTCCGCCGCCGGACCGCGCGGACCCGGATACGGCGTCGGAGGCGTCGACGACGGCGCCTCCGAGATCGAGATGACCTTGCCCAGATCCAGGTCGGCCAACAGCGCGTACTGTTCGGCCCGGCTCTTGGCGTCGTTGAACGCCCGGGCGCGCGCCTCGCGGACGAGCTGCGAATCGTCCTCGATTGCGAGGGTGACGTCGTTGATCCGCATCGCGTTGCCGCCCCTGCTTGCGATGATCCCGAACGCCTGCGACGCCGTGTTCAGCTCGCGGATCTTGATGTCGATGGTGTTCGACGCCCGATACCCGGTGATGTTGGTGGAGTCGCCGCCGGCGTACTGCGGCTGCACACTGACCTGAGAGGTGTTGATGTCCTTGCGGTCGATGCCCGAGTCGACCAATGCGTCGATGACGCCACGCTGCAGCTGGCTGGTCTGGTTCAAGGCGCCGGCAGCGTCGGGGGCGACGACCTCCATCGCCGCGTTGATCGTCAGCGTGTCGGGCGTGCCGAGCACCTCGCCGGTTCCGACGACCGTGACCTGACGCGGCGCGCTGTCGTCGTTGGTGAGGACCGGGCTGGACTTCGCGTCACAGCCCGCAAGGACGGCGATCAATCCCACCGCGGCGACGGCGAGGACTCGGATGGGCGTCTTCGCCCGCGCAGCGATTGGCATGACCGGCACCCTACCGTCAGGGCGTCACCATGATCTTGCAGTGCGTGTCGGGATGGGCCAACTCCTCGAACGCGGCGCCCACCCCGTCGAGACCGACCTCGCCGGTGATCAGCGGCGAGACATCGATGTGGCCGTCGGCGATGGCGCGCAACGCTTCCGCGAATTCGTTGTGGTCGTAGGCGTTGACGAACTGCACGTTGATCTCCTTCGCGATGCCGAACAGCGGCAGCACGGTGTCGGGCTGCATGCAGACACCGGCCACCACCAAGCGGCTGCCCAGCGGTGCGCGTCGCATCACGTCGTTGATGATGCCGGGCACGCCGACAGCCTCGAAGATCACCGCGGGCTTCGCGGTGTCGAACGGTGACCCGTCCGCCGGGTCCAGCGTCACGTGCGCGCCCATCGTCGCGGCGAGTTCCCGGCGTGTCGCCGAAAAGTCGGCGGCCGCAATGTGTTCGACGCCTTTGAGCCGTAACGCGGCGATGATCGCGATGCCGATCGGGCCGCAGCCGATGACGAGGGCGGCCTCATCGGGTGCGATGGCGGACTTGTTGACCGCGTGCAGCCCGACGGCCATCGGTTCGGTGAGGGCGCCGTGCCGCGGGTCGACACCGTCGGGCACGCGCAGCAGCAGCGGCGCCGACAGCAGCATCCGCTCGGCGTACCCGCCGAGCACCGTGTTGCTCGACAGGATCGGCTCGAAACCGTTCGGCGACAGCAACACCGGCAGCGATGTCACGACCGTTCCAGGTGCCGGCGCGTCGGTGCGCGGGCCGGCCTCGAGGATCTCGGCGCTGAACTCGTGGCCCATGTACACGTCGTCGTCGACGTCGACGGGCAGACCGCCTTGCACTGGCATTCCCGTGATCTCGCGGGTGAGCCGAACCATCTGGTCGCCGTGCTTCGCGAAGTGCAGATCCGAGCCACAGATCCCGCAGGCTTTGACCGCGACGAGGACCTGACCCTCCAGGGGAACCGGTTCGGGCACGTCGTCGCGGACCACCATCCGTCCGCCGCGCAGTACGGCAGCGCGCATTCACCACTCCAATCCGGCGAGGAAATCGAGCAGCACCGCGTTGACCGCGGCGGGCCGTTCTTGCGGCAGCCAGTGCCCGGCGCCGTCGATCATCACTTCGCGGTAGTCGCCGGTGACGATTTCGCGGGCGCGGTGTCGCGGCGTGTAGGCCAGGGTCGGATCGTCGGCGCCGCCGAGAAACAGCGAGGGAACCGCGATCGTGGCGGCGGGGGTGGCCGCGGTCAGTTCCCAGTTGAGATCGAAACAGCGGTACCAGTTCAACGGTGCGGTGAACCCGGTGCGGGTGAACTCCTCGACGTAGTAGTCGAATTCGTCCTGGCTGATCCAGTCGGGTAGGTCGCCGGGTTCCGGAATGCGCGCGAGAAAGCCGTGCGGACCCGGCTCGAGCATCCGCTGGTCGACGAGCCCGTCCTTGGCCGCGGTGGCCGAGCCGAACAACTTGCGCATGGTCATGGCGGGGTCGCGGTTCAACTCCGCGTCGGCCGGGCCGGGCTCCTGGTAGTAGAGGATGTAGAAGAACTTTTCGCCGAAAATGCGGCGGAACGCCTGCGTGGTGGGCACCCGCGAGCGCGGCACCGGCGGTGCGCAGATGCCGACCGCGCCGGCGAACCGGTCCGGGTGCAGCAGCGGTGCCGCCCACGCCACGACGCCGCCGAAGTCGTGGCCGACGATGACGGCCCGCTCCGCGCCGGCGTCGTCGAGCAGGCCGACCACGTCGGCGCACAGCTCGACGACGTTGTAGGCGTCGATGGCGCCGGGCCGCGACGACGCCCCGTAGCCGCGCTGATCGGGCGCCAGCACGTGATAACCGGCCTCGGCGAGCGCCGGCAGTTGATGGCGCCAGGAGTAGGCAAGTTCGGGGAAGCCGTGGGCCAGGACCACCAGCGGCGCGCCCGGCTCACCCGCTTCGAGCACCCGCAGCCGGACGCCATTGGTATCGACAAACCGCTCGGCCGGTGTGAGCACGCTCATATCTTCGACGCCGAAAGTACGGTTGTGAACACAAAACGCGGGTGAACTCGCGAACAAGCGTTCGCTCGGCGGAGAACCGTCGGGAACCTCGGATCGTTGGTCTAGCGGTAGCCTGAACTATTCCAGCTGCGCACATTGGACAGAACTAGCGGCCCTTGCGGCCGAACGACGACGGATAGTTGATGAACCGGAAAAATGTCATCCGCACGCTGACCGTGATCGCGGTCGTGCTGTTGCTGGGTTGGTCCTTCTACTACTTCAGCGACGACACCCGCGGCTACAAGCCCATCGACACGTCGGTGGCGGTCGCCCAGATCAATGGCGACAACGTCGAGTCGGCCCAGATCGACGACCGCGAACAACAGCTCCGGCTCGAGCTGAAGAACGAGGTCGAAGGCAGCGACAAGGTCATCACCAAGTACCCGACCGGCTACGGCGCGACGCTGTTCGAGGCGCTGCAGGACAAGAACGTCAAGACCAACACCGTGGTCAACCAGGGCAGCATGCTCGGTTCGCTGCTGATCTACCTGCTGCCGCTGTTGTTGCTGGTCGCGTTGTTTGTGATGTTCTCCCGGATGCAGACCGGCGGCCGGATGGGCTTCGGTTTCGGCAAGTCGCGGGCCAAGCAGTTGACCAAGGACATGCCCAAGACCACGTTCGCCGACGTGGCCGGTGTCGACGAGGCCGTCGAAGAGCTCTACGAGATCAAGGACTTCCTGCAGAATCCGTCGCGGTATCAGGCGCTGGGCGCCAAGATCCCGAAGGGCGTGCTGCTGTTCGGTCCGCCCGGCACCGGTAAGACGCTGCTGGCGCGGGCCGTCGCGGGCGAGGCCGGCGTGCCGTTCTTCACGATCTCCGGCTCCGACTTCGTCGAGATGTTCGTCGGCGTCGGTGCCTCGCGGGTGCGGGACTTGTTCGAGCAGGCCAAGCAGAACAGCCCGTGCATCATCTTCGTCGACGAGATCGACGCGGTCGGTCGCCAGCGCGGCGCCGGCCTGGGCGGCGGCCACGACGAACGCGAGCAGACGCTCAACCAGCTGCTCGTCGAGATGGACGGTTTCGGCGACCGCCAAGGCGTCATCCTGATCGCCGCCACCAACCGGCCCGACATCCTCGACCCGGCGCTGTTGCGCCCCGGCCGCTTCGACCGCCAGATCCCGGTCTCCAACCCCGATCTGGCCGGCCGCCGGGCGGTGCTGCGGGTGCACTCGCAGGGCAAACCGATCGCCGACGACGCCGACCTCGACGGGCTGGCCAAGCGCACGGTCGGCATGTCGGGCGCCGACCTGGCCAACGTCATCAACGAGGCTGCGCTGCTGACCGCCCGCGAGAACGGCACCGTCATCACCGGTCCCGCGCTCGAAGAGGCCGTCGACCGCGTCGTCGGCGGGCCGCGCCGCAAGAGCCGCATCATCAGCGAGCACGAGAAGAAGATCACCGCCTACCACGAGGGTGGTCACACCCTGGCGGCGTGGGCGATGCCCGACATCGACCCGATCTACAAGGTGACGATCCTCGCCCGCGGCCGCACCGGCGGACACGCCATGGCGGTGCCCGAGGACGACAAGGGTCTGATGACCCGCTCCGAGATGATCGCCCGGCTGGTGTTCGCGATGGGCGGACGAGCGGCCGAGGAACTGGTGTTCCGTGAGCCGACCACCGGCGCGGTTTCCGACATCGAGCAAGCCACCAAGATCGCCCGCGCGATGGTCACCGAGTACGGCATGAGCTCCAAGCTCGGCGCGGTGCGGTACGGCACCGAGCACGGCGACCCGTTCCTGGGCCGCACTATGGGCACCCAACCCGACTACAGCCACGAGGTCGCGCAGATCATCGACGACGAGATCCGCAAGCTCATCGAGGCCGCGCACACCGAGGCGTGGGAGATTCTCACCGAGTATCGCGACGTGCTCGACACCCTCGCCGGCGAACTGCTGGAGAAGGAGACGCTGCACCGGCGCGAGCTCGAAGCGATCTTCGGCGACGTGAAGAAGCGTCCGCGGTTGACCATGTTCGACGACTTCGGTGGCCGCGTGCCGTCCGACAAACCGCCGATCAAGACGCCCGGCGAGCTCGCCATCGAGCGCGGTGAGGAATGGCCGAAACCGGTGCCCGAGCCGGCGTTCAAGGCCGCGATCGCCGCGGCCACCAAGGCCGCCGAAGCCACCAAGCTCGCCGAGGGCGGCCAGAACGGAACCAACGGCAGCGGCAACGGATCCTCCGGTAATGCGCCGACGCAGCCGGACTACGGCGCTCCCGCCGGCTGGCACGCCCCGGGTTGGCCCCCGCAGCAGCAACAGCCGCAACAGCCGCCGGTCCAGCAGCCCCACGGTTACTGGTATCCGCCGCCGCAGGCGGGTTGGCACCACCCCAATGCCGCCGGCGCGCCGCCCTATCCGCAGTATCAGCCCTATCCGCAGCCCGGCCCGCCCGGCGCCCAACCGAACGCGCCCCAGCCCAACGAGGATCAGGGTCAGGACAACAGCCGGCGAAACGGCTGACAAGCAGGCAGGCTCACAGGAGGCTCCATTGGCGCAGTCGCAGCACAACTCTGTCACCTTCAGCCCCGCGAAGTTCGATCAGCCGCGTGCGGAGGCTGCGGTGCGCGAGCTTCTGCTCGCCGTCGGAGAGGACCCCGACCGGCATGGGCTGGAGTCGACGCCGACGCGGGTGGCGCGGGCGTACAAGGAGCTGTTCGCCGGGCTCTACATCGACCCGGACTCGGTGCTGGACACCACCTTTGACGAGCAGCACGACGAACTGGTGCTCGTCAAGCAGATCCCGATGTACTCGACTTGCGAACATCATCTGGTGTCATTCCACGGCGTCGCGCACGTGGGCTACATCCCGGGTGACGACGGCCGCGTCACCGGGTTGTCCAAGATCGCCCGGCTCGTCGATCTCTACGCCAAACGACCGCAGGTGCAGGAACGGCTCACCGGGCAGATCGCCGACGCGATGATGCGCAAACTGGATCCGCGCGGGGTGATCGTCGTGGTGGAGGCCGAGCACCTGTGCATGTCCATACGCGGCGTACGCAAGCCGGGCGCGGTGACGACCACGTCGGCGGTGCGTGGCCAGTTCAAGGTCGATGCGGCATCGAGGGCCGAGGCGCTGGACCTGATCCTGCGCAGATGAACCAGACCAAGGTGCGCGTCATGGGGGTCGTGAACGTCACCGACGACTCCTTCTCCGACGGAGGCTTGTTCCTCGACCGTGACCGCGCCGTCGAGCACGGCCTCGAGTTGGTCGCCCAGGGCGCGGCGATCGTCGATGTCGGCGGTGAGTCCACCCGTCCCGGCGCCGTCCGCATCGAGCCCGATGTCGAGAAGTCGCGGGTGACACCGGTCATCAGCGAACTCGCCGCACAAGGCGTCACCGTCAGCATCGACACCATGCACGCCGACGTCGCGCGGGCGGCGCTGGAGAACGGCGCGCAGATCGTCAACGACGTGTCCGGCGGCCGCGCCGACCCGAACATGGCTGCATTGCTCGCCGACGCGAAAGTGCCCTGGGTGCTGATGCATTGGCGCTCGGTCGGCGCGGACCGGCCTCACGAGGTTCCCGTCTACCGGGACGTGGTCGAAGAGGTTCGCACCGAACTGCTCGCCAGCGTGGACGCCGCGGTGGCCGCGGGCGTCGACCCGGCCAGGATCGTCATCGATCCGGGTCTGGGCTTCGCCAAGACCGGCGAACACAACTGGGCGCTGCTGCGCGCGCTGCCCGAGTTCGTCGCGACCGGCATCCCGGTGCTGGTCGGCGCGTCGCGCAAACGCTTTCTCGGCACGCTGCTGGCGGATCCCGATGGCCGACCGCGGTCGCCGGACGGCCGCGAGACCGCGACCGCGGTGATTTCGGCGCTCGCCGGTCTGCACGGCGCCTGGGGCGTGCGAGTACACGACGTGCGCGCCTCGGTGGATGCCATCAAGGTGCTGGAGGCGTGGCTGCATGGCTGACCGAATCGAGTTGCGCGGCTTACGGGTTCGCGGCCACCACGGCGTCTACGCGCACGAGCGCCGCGACGGCCAGGAGTTCGTCGTCGACATCACGGTCTGGCTGGATCTCGCCGCTGCAGCGGCCAGCGACGACCTGGCCGACACCCTGGACTACGGCGCGCTGGCGCAACGGGCGGCCGACATCGTGGGCGGCCCGCCGCGCGACCTGATCGAGGCGGTGGCCGGCGAGATCGCCGACGGCGTCATGACCGACGACCGCGTGCACGCCGTCGAGGTCGTCCTGCACAAGCCGGCGGCGCCGATCCCGCTGACGTTCGCCGACGTCGCGGTGGTGGCCCGTCGATCACGCCGCGGCCAGGGCGGTGTCCGTTGACCCGCGCAGTTCTCTCGATCGGGTCGAACCTCGGCGACCGGCTGGCCATGTTGCGCTCGGTCGTGGACGGGCTCGGCGACGCGGTGCGCGCAGCGTCGCCGGTGTACGAGACCGCCCCGTGGGGTGGTGTCGACCAGGACCCGTTCCTCAACGCGGTGGTGATCGCTGACGCCCCCGGACTCGACGGCCGCGGATGGTTACAGCGCGCGCACGAGCTCGAGCGGTCCGCCGACCGGGTGCGCACGCAACGTTGGGGGCCGCGCACCCTCGACGTCGACATCGTCACCTGCCACGCCGACGGCGCCGAGCTGGTCTCATGCGATGCGGAGCTGACGCTGCCGCACCCGCGGGCCCATCAGCGTGCCTTCGTGCTCGTGCCCTGGCTCGCGATCGAACCGGACGCCGTGTTGACCGTGGCGGGGCGGGCGCACCGGGTGGACGAGCTGCTCGCGGCGCTCGACGCGACCGAACGCGACGGCGTTCGCCGTACCGACCTGGTGCTGAGCTGATGGGGCCGACCCGCTGGCGGGACCTCGTCGTGGCGGCGGTGTGCACCGCCGTTGTGGGCTATTTGCTCGTACTCGCGTTGTACCGGTGGTTTCCGCCGATCACGCTGTGGACCGGCATATCGCTGCTGGTGGTCGCGATCGCCGAAGCGGGCTGGGCGTTCCATGTCCGCGCCAAGGTCCGCGACGGCGAGATCGGCGTCGGGTCCGGCCGGTTGGACCCCCTCGCGGTGGCGAGGTCGGTGGTGATCGCCAAGGCCTCGGCTTGGGTCGGGGCGCTGGTGCTGGGGTGGTGGTCGGCCGTGCTCATCTACCTGCTTCCGCGCCGCTCGACTTTGCGCGTTGCGGCCGACGACACCGCGGGCACCGCAGTGGCGGCGGGGTGCGCGCTGGCGCTGGTCGTTGCTGCGCTGTGGTTGCAGCATTGCTGCAAGTCTCCCGGGGAGCCGCCGGAGAAGCCCGACGGGGCAACGGAATAGCCGACTTCCGCGGGCGCGCGGTCGAATCGCCGCGAAGGTCGACACGCGGAGTGACCTGTGGCGGGTACAGTCGCCCCCATGACCGATCCGACCCGCAGCGCCCGGTCTCGGCGCGGCGGCCGCAGGCCGGGTTGGATGCTGTTGACCGCGTTGCTGGTGCTGGCGATCGCGGCGAGTTCCGCCTTGGTGTTCACCAACCGGGCGGAGCTGCTCAAGCTGGCCGTCATACTCGCGCTGTGGGCTGCGGTTGTCGCGGCGTTCGTATCGGTCATCTACCGACGGCAGAGCGATATCGACCAGGCCAAGGTGCGCGACCTCAAGCTGGTCTACGACCTGCAGTTGGACCGTGAGATCTCGGCGCGCCGCGAATACGAGCTGTCGCTGGAGTCGCAACTGCGCCGCGAACTCGCCTCCGAAGTGCGCGCCCAGGCCGCCGACGAGGTGGCGGGGCTGCGGGCGGAGCTGGCCGCGCTGCGGGCCAACCTGGAGATCCTGTTCGACGCCGATCTGTCCCACCGTCCCGCGATCGAGACCGAACGCACCACCGTCCGCGCCTACAGCGACTGGGCACGCGACTCGGAAACCACCGGGCGGGTGACGGCCGGCCCGTTCGAGCCGTACCGGCCGCACGTCGACGAGCGCACCGAGGAAAGCCCGATCATCGACGTGCCCGCCGAACCGCAACACGACTTCGGTTGGGCGTCGTCGTCGGAAACCGCTGGGGCGCACCGCAGATCATTCGACGACGAGCGGGTCCGCCGCCCGGCGGAGGAATCCTTCCCGTGGGTTGCTCCGACGCCACAGCCGCCGCAGCCGCCGCCGCAGCCCGAGCCCGTCCCGCAACCGCCGCCGCGACCGGAACCCGTCGCGCCGGCTGCGTCCGCGCCCCCTCCTCCGCCACCGGCACCGACCCCTACACCTGCACCGGAGCCGGCGCCGACACCGGAACCGCAGCCGGCGGCGGCGGCCGAGTGGCAGCCCGCGCCCGCCGACGGCCTGTGGCTTCCGCCGGGAAGCCCGGGCAGCAACTGGGTGTCGTCGAGCATCAACGGAGAGGCGGACGAATACGTCGGCAGGCGGCGCGCCCCCGAACCCGCGCAGGACGCGGCCGAGGGGACGGGCGTGCAGCCCGCCATGTCGACGCCGACGCCAGGACCGCGGCGCGGCAGGCATTCCGCCCCGCCGGACGCCGGAGATCCCGGCCGCCCAGCCGCCCCCACGCTGGCCGCCGAACCGGCGCAGCAGGCTTCCGAGCCCCCGTCGGCGCGGGCCGCCGAACGGTCGCGACACCGCGGCGCTGACGACACCGACACCGCCGGTCAGTCAGTCGCCGAACTGCTGGCCCGGCTGCAAGCGAGCCCGACGCCGGGTGGGCGTCGGCGCCGCCGCGAGGAGTGAGCTAACCTCGTATCGACCGTCCGGTACCCGCACCGCAGGACCGGAACGAACACACATCAACTCTCAGCGAGGTCGGCTTCGTGGTTCTCATGGGGACCCCACCTGGCGGATTCCGTCCGGCGCGGCTCACTGTCGGCATCATTTCCGCAGGTCGCGTCGGTTCGGCGCTGGGCGTAGCCCTCGAGCGCGCCGAGCATGTCGTGGTGGCGTGCAGCGCGATCTCGCGCGCGTCACGCGACCGCGCGCATCGCAGGTTGCCCGATACGGCGGTGCTCCCGGTCGACGAGGTCGCAAGGCGCGCCGAACTCCTGCTGATTGCGGTGCCCGACGCCGTGCTCGCGGACCTGGTGTCCGGTTTGGCCGCGACCGGGTCGGTACGGGCGGGCACGATCGTCGCGCACACCTCCGGCGCCAACGGCATAGGCGTGCTGGCACCGCTGGCCGAGCAGGGTTGCATCCCGCTGGCGATCCACCCGGCGATGACGTTCACCGGGACCGACGAGGACATCGAACGGCTGCCCGACACCTGCTTCGGCGTGACCGCCGCCGACGAAGTCGCCTATGCGATCGCCCAGTCGCTGGTGCTCGAGATCGGCGGCGAGCCGTTCCGGGTCCGTGAGGACGCGCGCGCGCTGTATCACGCCGCCCTCGCGCACGGCGGCAACCACGTGGTCACCGTGCTGCTCGACGCGGTCGAAGCGCTGCGGTCCGCGCTGCGGGGTCAGGAACTGTTGGGTCAGGAACTGGTCGGCGACGCGCCGGGTGGCATCGCGGAGCGGGTGATCGGTCCGCTGGCGCGCGCCTCTCTGGAGAACGCGCTGCACCGCGGGCAGGCGGCGCTGACCGGACCCGTGGCGCGCGGCGACGCGGCCGCGGTCGCGACACATCTGGAGGCGTTGACAGAGGTGGATCCCGAAATGGCGCAGGCTTATCGGGCGAATTCTCTGCGCACCGCCCAGCGTGCGCACGCCCCCGACGAGGTATTCGCTGTGCTCGCAGCGGAACCCAGCGTCGGCCGGGGCGCGTCCACGCGTCAGCTGGGGACGGGCCGATGATCGGAAGCAAACCTCAGTTCACCGCGGGCGAATTGAACGTCTATTCGAACCCGCGCGACGTCTCGGCCGTCACGAGGGCGTTGCGCAACACCGGTCGCCGGGTGGTGCTGGTGCCGACGATGGGCGCCCTGCACGAGGGTCATCTCACGCTGATCCGCGCCGCCAAGCGGGTTCAGGGCGCCGTCGTGGTGGTGTCGATCTTCGTCAACCCGCTGCAGTTCGGCGAGGGCGAAGACCTCGACGCGTATCCGCGAAGCCTCGACGACGACCTGGCCGCGCTGCGCGACGAGGGTGTCGAGATCGCGTTCACACCGACCGTCGCAGACATGTACCCGAACGGCACCCGCACCGCCGTCCATCCCGGCCCGCTCGGATCGGACCTCGAAGGGTCCTCTCGGCCCGAGCATTTCGCGGGAGTGCTGACAGTCGTGCTCAAACTCCTCAACATCGTCCATCCCGACCGCGCCTACTTCGGGGAGAAGGACTACCAGCAGTTGGCGCTGATCAGGCAGATGGTCGTCGACCTCGACGTCGACACGCAGATCGTCGGCGTGCCGATCGTGCGGGAGGCCGACGGCCTGGCGATGTCGTCGCGCAATCGCTATCTCAACGAGGAGGAGCGGGAACACGCCGGCGCGCTGTCCGCGGCGCTGTTGGCGGGGATGTACGCGGCGGGCGAAGGTGCCGCGGCCGCGTTGGACGCGGCACGCGCGGTACTCGATGAGGTGCCCACCATCGAGGTCGACTACCTGCAGGTGCGAGACCCGATGCTGGGCCCCGCGCCCGTCGTGGGGGCGGCCCGCATGCTGGTGGCCGGTCGGCTCGGCCGCACCAGGCTGCTGGACAACATCGCCATCGACATCGGCGTCCCGTCGGGATCGGGCCCGGATGTCGCCTTTGACGAACACGAACTCCCTTGGAGGAATTGATGTTACGAACAATGCTCAAATCGAAGATCCACCGTGCCACGGTCACGCAAGCCGACCTGCACTACGTCGGATCGGTGACCATCGACGCGGACCTGATGGACGCCGCCGACCTGCTCGAAGGTGAGCAGGTGACCATCGTCGACATCGACAACGGTGCGCGGCTGGTGACGTACGCGATCACCGGCGAACGCGGCAGCGGGGTGATCGGGATCAACGGCGCGGCAGCGCATCTCGTGCATCCCGGCGACCTGGTGATCCTGATCGCCTACGGCACCATGGAGGACGCGGAGGCCCGTGCTTACCAACCTCGGATCGTGTTCGTCGACGCCGACAACAAGCAGATCGACCTGGGACACGACCCTGCGTTCGTACCGGCCGACGCGGCCGAACTGATGTCGCCACGGTAGTCGCGTGTTACTTGCGATCGACGTCCGCAACACCCACACCGTCGTGGGGTTGGTATCGGGCTCGGGAGATCATGCGAAAGTCGTTCAGCAGTGGCGGATCCGCACCGAATCCGAGGTGACCGCCGACGAACTCGCGCTGACCATCGACGGCCTAATCGGTGACGACTCCGAACATCTGACCGGGGCCGCCGGCCTGTCGACCGTCCCCTCGGTGATGCACGAGCTGCGCGAGATGTTGGGGCAGTACTGGCCGACGGTGCCACACGTGCTGATCGAGCCCGGGGTGCGCACCGGCATTCCGCTACTTGTGGACAACCCCAAAGAGGTCGGCGCCGACCGCATCGTGAATTGCCTTGCCGCATACCACAAGTACGGCACAGCTGCGATCGTGGTCGACTTCGGCTCGTCGATCTGCGTCGACGTCGTGTCGGCGAAAGGCGAATTCCTCGGCGGTGCGATAGCTCCTGGTGTCGAGGTGTCCTCCGACGCGGCGGCGGCCCGGTCGGCGGCACTGCGGCGCATCGAGCTGACCCGGCCACGATCGGTCATCGGCAAGAACACCGTCGAATGCATGCAGGCCGGTGCGGTGTTCGGGTTCGCGGGGCTGGTCGACGGGCTGGTGCAACGCATCCGCGACGACGTCGACGGCTTCTCGGGCACCGACGTTGCCGTGGTCGCGACCGGACACACCGCGCCGCTGGTGCTGCCGGACATGCGGACCGTTCAGCATTACGACGAGCACCTCACCCTCGACGGCCTGCGATTGGTATTCGAGCGCAACCGCGACAACCAACGCGGCCGCCTCAAACAAGCCCGCTAGAAGAACGTGCGGATCAGGTCGACGACGCGGTCCGCCTCGTCGAGCATCGGGATCATCGGCCACTTGTCGAACACCGTGCAGGGATGGGAGATCCCGAACTCCACCCAATCGCCGACATCGACGGAGTCGCCGCCCTCCAGACGAAGGTACGCGTGCTGATCGTTGAGCTTGGTGACGCTGCTGGCCGGCAACCGTCGCGGCACCGGCAGATCCTGGTCGAACGACACGTCTCGGCGGCCCATCGTCAACAGCGCCAAATCGGGTTGCGGGCGCGACATCACCTGCGCCCAGACGCTGAGCGCGGGCCGCAGCGCGTCGCGCAGCGGCGACGTCCGCCGGTACAGGCCGTCGTCGTGGGTGAGGTAGCAGCCGCTGCGCAGGATCACGCGCACCGACAGCCCGGCGGGCCAGCCGGTCAGGGCCTCGGCCACCGCATCGAAGTATGTGCTGCCGCCGGCGGTGGCGAGCACGACGTCGGTCTCGAAGAGCGGCGCCAACCGCAGCACCGCGGCGCGCACATCCGTCAGGTGCGACGTGACCGCGCCTATCGTCTCCAGCCCGTGGCCGAGGGCGGCCTCGTATCCGGCCACTCCGACGAGCCGCAACCGATCCGAGGCGGCGACCGCGTGGGCCACCGCGTCGACGGTGTCGCGGTCACGGCAACCGGTGCGCCCGCCCGGCATGCCGACCTCGACGCACACATCCACCGGGCGGACCGTGCCGGCGGCGGCCAACGCCGACGCCATCGACTCCACCCCTCGGACCGAGTCCACCCAGCACGTCACGTTGAAGGCCGGATCGGCATCGAGCTCGCCGCCGAGCCAGCGCAACCCGGCCTCGTCGACGAGCTCGTTGGCCAGGATCACGTCACGCACCCCGAACGCCCGGAACACCCGCACCTGGCTGACGGTGGCGGCGGTGACCGCGCAGGCTCCGGCCTCGAGCTGACGGGCCAGCAGCTGCGGCGCCATGTGCGTCTTGCCGTGCGGAGCCAACTGCACTCCGTGCGCGGCACACCACCGCGCCATGGTCGTGATGTTGTGTGCCACCGCCTCGGCCCGCAGGACGCAGACCGGGCCGATGGCGCCGTCGGCGAACAGATCGGGCCTGCGCCCACAGATTTCCTCGACCGTGCGGCCCCACCAGGCGGCGGGCAGCCCCTTGAACCGCCAGTCCAGCGGTTCGTCGGCCAGCGCGGCCACGGCCGCTGCGCTGATCGGGGCCGTCATGGGTTCATTTAAGCTGGCACGACGTGACCGAACCTGACTCGCCCCGCACCGCACCGGCAGCGGCATCCGAGGCCGACATTCCGGAGCAGTACCGGATCCGTCAGGCCAAGCGTGAGCGACTGCTCGTCGAGGGGCGGGACCCGTACCCGGTCGAGGTTGCGCGCACCCACACCCTGGCCGAGATCCGCCAGGCCTATCCCGACCTGGCCGCCGACACCGAGACCGGCCAGATCGTCGGGGTCGCCGGCCGCGTGATGTTCGCCCGGAACTCCGGCAAGCTCTGTTTTGCCACCCTTCAGGAGGGCGACGGCACCCAGCTGCAGGCGATGGTCAGCTTCAACAAGGTCGGACAGGAATCGCTGGACGCGTGGAAAGCCGACGTCGACCTCGGCGACATCGTGTTCGTCCACGGCGAAGTGATCAGCTCCCGGCGCGGCGAACTCTCCGTGCTGGCCGATTCCTGGCGAATTGTTTCGAAAGCCTTGCGGCCACTGCCGGTCGCGCACAAGGAGATGAGCGAAGAGTCGCGGGTGCGGCAACGCTACATCGACCTGATCGTGCGGCCCGAGGCCCGTGCCATTGCCCGTCAGCGAGTCGCAGTGGTGCGGGCGCTGCGGTCGGCGCTGGAACGGCGCGGTTTCCTCGAAGTCGAAACACCGATGCTGCAGACGCTCGCCGGCGGCGCAGCGGCCCGGCCTTTCGTGACGCACTCCAACGCGCTGGACGCGGACCTGTACCTTCGCATCGCGCCCGAACTGTTTCTCAAGCGGGCGATGGTCGGCGGATTCGAGCGCGTCTTCGAGCTGAATCGGGTGTTCCGAAACGAAGGCGCAGATTCCACACATTCACCGGAATTCGCGATGCTCGAGACATATCAGGCATACGGAACCTACGACGATTCCGCAGTCATGATCCGAGAGCTTATTCAAGAGGTTGCCGATGAGGCGATCGGAACGCGAAACGTGCCATTGCCTGATGGCACAGTCTACGATCTGGACGGCGAATGGCAGTCCATCGAAATGTATCCGTCGCTATCCGAAGCACTGGGCGAAGACATCACTCCCGAAACGGCGGCCGAACGGTTATGGAAGATCGCGGATCGGCTCGGTGTCGAGATTCCGCGTGATCGCGGTTACGGGCACGGGAAATTGGTCGAGGAGCTTTGGGAGCACACCGTCGGCAACACGCTGTGGGCACCGACCTTCGTCCGCGACTTTCCCGTCGAGACGACCCCCCTGACGCGCGAACACCGCAGCATTCCGGGCGTCACCGAGAAATGGGATCTCTACATCCGGCGCTTCGAGTTGGCCACCGGGTATTCCGAGCTGGTCGACCCGGTAATCCAACGGGAAAGGTTCGAAGCCCAGGCCAAGGCGGCGGCCGCCGGCGACGACGAGGCAATGGCTCTCGACGAAGATTTTCTCGCCGCCATGGAGTATGCAATGCCGCCATCCACGGGCACCGGAATGGGCATCGATAGGTTGTTGATGGCATTGACGGGACTGTCGATTCGGGAGACAGTTTTGTTTCCGATTGTTCGGCGTCACGGGAACTGAACACCGTCTATTCTGATTATGTTGAAGGGGGCACACACATATGGCACATTGGTGCCGGGGTTCGAGGACTTAACCGCGATCCGGTGATCGCGCAGAAGGGCGTGTGGGAAAAATGGCGAAGAAAGTTACCGTTACGTTGGTCGATGATTTCGACGGCGAAGGTGCGGCTGACGAGACGGTTGAATTCGGCCTCGACGGGGTGAGCTACGAGATCGACCTTTCTTCGAAGAATGCCGCGAAGTTGCGGAATGACCTGAAGCAGTGGGTCGAGGCCGGCCGGCGGGTGGGCGGCCGTCGACGCGGCCGTTCCGCAGGGTCGGGACGCGGGCGCGCGGCCATCGACCGTGAGCAGAGTGCGGCCATCCGGGAGTGGGCGCGGCGCAACGGCCACAATGTCTCGACCCGCGGCCGCATACCCGCCGACGTGATCGACGCCTTCCACGCGGCGACGTAGCCGGGGAGTCCGGGGAGTTCTCCAGCCCGTTCGCTAGCCGCGAACCTGCTGCGGCTCGATCGGGAAACGAATCCCCCCGTCGACGCGTTGCTACTCGGTAGCGTCGGGTATTCGACCCGATACGCATTGATGCCGTTGTCCGCGCAGAGCTGACCGGCGGGCGGGGCATCGGGGCGAGCCGCCCATTAGAGTGGACGGCAGGTGCGGTGCGTCGCTCGGAGCCTTCGAGGCGCATGGCACCGACCTATTGATGGAGAGCAGGTAACCACCGATGTTCGAGAGATTCACCGACCGTGCCCGCAGGGTCGTCGTCCTGGCTCAAGAAGAGGCCCGGATGCTCAACCACAACTACATCGGAACCGAGCACATCCTGTTGGGACTCATTCACGAGGGCGAAGGTGTAGCGGCCAAGTCACTGGAGTCGCTGGGCATCTCGCTCGAGGGCGTGCGCAGCCAGGTCGAGGAGATCATCGGCCAGGGCCAGCAGGCGCCGTCCGGCCACATTCCGTTCACCCCGCGCGCCAAGAAGGTGCTGGAGCTGAGCCTGCGCGAGGCGCTGCAGCTCGGCCACAACTACATCGGCACCGAGCACATCCTGCTCGGCCTGATCCGTGAGGGAGAGGGCGTCGCCGCCCAGGTGCTGGTCAAGCTCGGCGCCGAGCTGACGCGCGTGCGCCAGCAGGTCATCCAGCTGCTGAGCGGCTATCAGGGCAAGGAGACCGCGGAGGCCGGCACCGGCGGCCGCGGCGGTGAGGCCGGCAACCCGTCGACCTCGCTGGTGCTCGACCAGTTCGGGCGCAACCTGACCGCCGCCGCGATGGAGGGCAAGCTCGACCCGGTCATCGGCCGCGAGAAGGAAATCGAGCGGGTCATGCAGGTGCTGAGCCGCCGCACCAAGAACAACCCCGTGCTGATCGGCGAGCCCGGCGTCGGCAAGACCGCCGTCGTCGAAGGCCTGGCCCAGGCCATCGTGCACGGCGAGGTCCCCGAGACGCTGAAGGACAAGCAGCTCTACACGCTCGACCTCGGCTCGCTGGTCGCGGGCTCGAGGTATCGCGGTGATTTCGAGGAACGCCTGAAGAAGGTCCTCAAGGAGATCAACACCCGCGGCGACATCATCCTGTTCATCGACGAGCTGCACACGCTCGTGGGTGCGGGCGCCGCCGAGGGTGCGATCGACGCGGCCAGCATCCTCAAGCCGAAGCTGGCCCGCGGGGAGCTGCAGACCATCGGCGCCACCACGCTCGACGAGTACCGCAAGTACATCGAGAAGGACGCCGCCCTCGAGCGCCGGTTCCAGCCGGTTCAGGTCGGTGAGCCGACGGTCGAGCACACCATCGAGATCCTCAAAGGTCTGCGCGACCGGTACGAGGCGCACCACCGCGTCTCGATCACCGATTCGGCGATGGTCGCGGCCGCCACGCTGGCCGACCGCTACATCAACGACCGGTTCCTGCCGGACAAGGCGATCGACCTGATCGACGAGGCCGGCGCCCGGATGCGCATCCGCCGGATGACCGCGCCGCCAGACCTGCGCGAGTTCGACGAGAAGATCGCCGATGCGCGCCGGGAGAAGGAGTCCGCGATCGACGCGCAGGACTTCGAGAAGGCGGCGAGCCTGCGCGACAAGGAGAAGCAGCTGGTCGCCCAGCGCGCCGAGCGGGAGAAGCAGTGGCGCTCAGGTGATCTCGACGTCGTCGCCGAGGTCGACGACGAGCAGATCGCCGAGGTGTTGGGCAACTGGACCGGCATCCCCGTGTTCAAGCTGACCGAGGAGGAGACCACTCGGCTGCTGCGCATGGAGGAGGAGCTGCACAAGCGGATCATCGGCCAGGAGGACGCCGTCAAGGCGGTCTCGAAGGCGATCCGCCGCACCCGCGCCGGGCTGAAGGACCCCAAGCGCCCGTCCGGTTCGTTCATCTTCGCCGGCCCATCTGGTGTCGGTAAGACCGAGCTGTCCAAGGCGCTGGCCAACTTCCTGTTCGGCGACGACGACGCGCTCATCCAGATCGACATGGGCGAGTTCCACGACCGCTTCACCGCCTCGCGGCTGTTCGGTGCCCCTCCGGGCTACGTCGGCTACGAGGAGGGCGGCCAGCTCACCGAGAAGGTGCGCCGCAAGCCGTTCAGCGTCGTGCTGTTCGACGAGATCGAGAAGGCGCACCAGGAGATCTACAACAGCCTGTTGCAGGTCCTCGAGGACGGCCGCCTCACCGACGGCCAGGGCCGCACGGTCGACTTCAAGAACACCGTGCTGATCTTCACCTCGAACCTCGGCACGTCCGACATCAGCAAGGCGGTCGGACTGGGCTTCAGCCCGGGTGGCGGCGAGAACAACTACGAGCGCATGAAGCAGAAGGTCAACGACGAGCTGAAGAAGCATTTCCGCCCAGAGTTCCTGAACCGCATCGACGACATCATCGTCTTCCACCAGCTGACTCGCGACGAGATCATCCGCATGGTCGACCTGATGATCGGCCGGGTGTCCAACCAGCTCAAGGCCAAGGACATGACGCTGGAGCTGACGGACATGGCCAAGGCACTGCTCGCCAAGCGCGGCTTCGATCCGGTGCTCGGCGCGCGGCCGCTGCGGCGCACCATCCAGCGCGAGATCGAGGACCAGCTGTCGGAGAAGATCCTGTTCGACGAGATCGGCCCGGGCCAGCTCGTCACTGTCGATGTCGAGAACTGGGACGGCGAAGGCGCCGGCGAGGATGCGGTGTTCACGTTCAAGGGAACCAAGAAACCGGCTCCGGTGGCCGAGCCCGACCTTGCTCAGGCCGGTGCGGCCGGAGCGGCCAGCGCGGCCGAGTAATTCACGCTGGAAGCGGGCGGTCACCCTACCCGGGTGGCCGCCCGTTCTCATGGACCGCCGAAAGTACGGTCGGTGTACGCGAAACCCGTAAAACCGTACGCACAGCGTGCACTCGGCGAAGAAGCCTTTTCTGGTCCGGCGCTCACGGCCGGCGCAATCCGTTTAGGATGTGCGATGTAATCGGCGGGCGAAGGAATCTGGTGAGAATCCAGAACGGTCGCGCCACTGTGTCAAGTCAGACCCGACGTTCGCCGTCAGCTCGACCCGATGCACGGCTCGTCGTGCGGGAACTGGGACGCGAAATCCCGGAAAGGACACCGACATGACCTCTCCCGAGGCCCGTAAGAGCGTTGCGCCCGCGCTGGACTTCTCGGCGACCAAGGCGGTGATGTGGTTGACGTTCACCGCGTTCTTCGCGCTCTTGGTGCTCTACTTCGTCGGCATGGATCAGGGTGCGACGTCGGTGTTCGGCAACAGCACCGTCATCCACGAGTTCGTGCATGACGCCCGCCACCTGCTCGGCTTCCCCTGCCACTGAGCGCACGGCACACCGAAGACAATGGAAAAGCAGATCATCGGGCGCGGCCTGCTCGCCGGCGCCCTGGCCGGACTGTTCGCGTTCGTCTTCGCCCGCATCTTCGTCGAACCAGTCATCGAGCGGGCGATCGGTTACGAGGAGGGCGTCGGCGCCGCGCACGAAGCGATGGCAGGCCACGCGCACGGCGGCCACAGCCACGGTGACGGGGGCGGGTTCGACCGTGTCGTGCAGGCCAACATCGGCATGGGCTTGGGTGTGCTGGCCTTCAGTGTCGCGATCGCCGCGTTGTTCGCGGTGGTCTTCACGGTGGCCTACGGGCGCGTCGGCGACGTCTCGGCGCGGCTGCTGTCGGTGTACGTGGCCGGCGGAATGTTGTTGAGCCTCTACATCGTCCCTTCGCTGAAGTATCCGGCGAGCCCACCGGCGCTCAGCCTGGACGAGACGATCCGCCAGCGCACGCTGCTGTACCTGCTGATGGTGGTGTTGTCCGCGGCGCTGCTGGTCGGCGCGGTGTATCTGGGTAGGCGGTTGGCTGACCGGCTGGGCGCATGGAACGCGACGTTGGCCGCTGCGGGGTCCTACGTCGTTGCGGTCGCGGTGCTGATGCTGGTGCTGCCGGCCATCCACGAAACGCCCGGGCCGCTGCGCGACGATGCGGGCACCATCGTCTACGAGGGCTTCCCGGCCGACGTGCTCTACGAGTTCCGGCTGTTTTCTCTCGGCACACAGGTCGTCATCTACACGACGATCGCCCTGGCGTTCGGCGCGATGGCCGCGCGGCTGCTCGGCGAGAAGCGGCGGGAGAGCGTTCGTTTGTGAGCGAGGTCGTTCGGCTGACGCTCGTGTCGCATGCGTTGACGGACGCGATGTCGGCCGGACGATTCCCGACCGACGAGCCGTTGAGCCCGATCGGCCACCGGCAGGTCGACGCGTCCATCGACCTGGGTGTCGCAGATGCCGCGTTCTGCGGACCTGAGAAGCGCACCAGGCAGACCGCCGAACTGCTCGGTCTGCAGGCCGAGGTCGACAGTCGGCTGGCCGATCTCGACTGCGGGCGATGGCGCGGTGACGTCCTCGGTGGGGTGCGACCGGCCGATCTGGCGGTCTGGTTGACCGACCCGACGCGGGCACCGCACGGCGGCGAATCGGTCGTCGACCTGGTCGAGCGGGTGCGCGACTGGATGGAGTCGCTGACGACGGTCCGCAGCAGGATCGTCGTGGTGACGCACCCGGCGGTGATCCGGGCGGCCATTCTGGTGGCGCTCGATGCGCCCGCAAAGTCGTTCTGGCGCATCGACGTTGCGCCGGTCAGCCGCACGGTGATGCACTTTCGCGGGCACGCGTGGACGCTCCGGTCGAACCGCTAACCGCTCAGCGGCTCCAGGCGAAAGGCCTGGCGCACGATCGACAACAGCCAACCCGCGGCCGTCGGGCTGCGGTACCTGGGCCAGTTCAACTGGAAGCTGACGACCCACGGCTGGCCGGTGTGGTCGACGGCATACCAGCTGAACGTCAGGTCGCCCGGCAGGTTTCCGCCCTTGGCGCCGATGTAGTCCCACTTGGACCGGTCCAGATCGATGCCGGGAATCGCGGCGAGGATGTCCTTGACGGGTGCGGCCTCGCCGACAGCGGCCGCCTGCAGGGCGATGTGCACGCGGCAGATGTCGGCGGCGCTGCCGTACCACTCCGCGCCGAAGTTCGACGCCGGGGTGTGCGTGCGTTGTGGATCCGGTTCGTAGGGGCGCGAATTCGTCTGCTTCAGCAGTTGCGCACGAGCCTGCGGCTTGCCTTGTTCGACCGCCTGCTGCCACTGTTCGCGCAGGTCCGGTCGACCCCAACCGACCGAGAACATCTCGTGCATGGTCGGGAACGGCGTCATGCTGCCCGGGTCGTGATGGCCCGCCGCGACCAGCGCCCGCTCCACCGCACCGGGACCGAGGCGCGCGATCAGCAGATCGGTGGCCATATTGTCGCTCGCCGAAATCATCTGCTGCGCAGCAGTTCTCACCGACACTCGGGCGCCGGGCGGCAGTTCTTCGAGACCGGCCGATCCGACCGCCTTGGCTCGCTTCGTGATGGTCAACGTGTCGGTCCACGCGAGCGTGCCGGCCTTCACTGCGTCGGCAACCGCAAGCAGCACATAGAGTTTGAATATCGACGCCAACGGCAGCGACAGTTCGGTGTTGGTCCCGGCCACCACCTCGCACCGGTTCGCTTCCACCTTCGACACCTGATACGAATATCGCGCGCCCGACTTGGTCAGCTCGGCATCGACATCAGCCCATTCGTCGATGACCGGCGGCCGTAGCGACACGTCCAACCCGTCGACCATGCCGGCGCCGTTGGTGCTCAGGTCGATTTCCTGTGCGACGCCATAAGACGTCAGCACACCCACCTTGGCTTGGCCGGCGCCGATCTCCACGTCGGTGACGGTGAACGGCCGGTCCCACCAGATCCGGTCGAGCTTGAACGCGATGTCGTCGACCTTCTCGGGAACCGCCAGCGTGCGCACCCCCACCGGGCCGATCGGCCAGTCGGAGTTGAGCATGTCCAGGGTCTGCTTGGCCCGCAGACCCTGCGGCGTGTTGATCTCGATCGGCGTGCCGTATGCGGCGTCGGCCGGTGGGGTGTGGACCTTCGAGCAACCGGCGAGCGCGACGACGACGGAGACTGCGACCGTCAGCCCGAGCGCGCGGCGCGCGGTACGCCTGCCCCTAGTGAGTGGCACCCGCAACGTCGAGGACGACCTCGAACTCGAGCAGCGACGCACCGGTGGCGACCGGGTTGGCCTGCTGGCCTTTGTGCGCTTCGATGGCCGGGCCCGTGGCCCAGGCTTGGAAAGCTTCCTCGGACTCCCACTGCGTCACCACGAAGTAGCGGTTCTCGCCCTTGACGGGGCGCAGAAGCTGAAAGCCGAGGAAGCCGGGCTGGTTGTCGACGGCATGGGCGCGGTGTGCGAACCGCTTCTCCAGTTCGGGACCGGCGTCGGGCGGGACCTCGATTGCGTTGATCTTCACCACGGGGTTCTGGCTGGGCATGCGCTAAAGGCTACCGAATGCACTGCGCGCATCCCGAGGCACGATGATGTCTCCCATGCCGTCCCCAGCACGCGAGTGGGCCCACCTGACCCGTCGCGGTGGTAGGGGCCGCCCGCTGGTCCTCGTGCACGGCCTGATGGGGCGGGGCAGCACGTGGACTCGCCAGCTCCCGTGGCTGACTCAGCTGGGCGATGTCTATACCTACGACGCGCCGTGGCACCGGGGCCGTGACGTCGACGAGGCCGGCCCGATCAGCACCGAAAGGTTCGTCGAAGAACTCGGCGACGCGGTGGCGACAATCGGCAGGCCCAGCGTCCTGATCGGGCATTCGATGGGCGGCCTGCACTCCTGGTGCCTGGCCGCGACGCGACCCGACTTGGTGGAGGCGTTGGTCGTCGAGGACATGGCACCGGACTTCCGCGGCCGCACCACCGGGCCGTGGGAGCCGTGGCTGCACGCGCTGCCGATCGAATTCGACTCCGCGCAACGGGTTTACGACGAGTTCGGACCGGTGGCCGGCCAGTACTTTCTGGAGGCATTCGACCGCACAGCGACCGGCTGGCGGTTACACGGTGAGCCCAAGGTGTGGATCGAAATCGCCGCCGAGTGGGGCACCCGCGACTACTGGCGCGAGTGGGAAGCGGTGCGCGTACCGGCGCTGCTTCTCGAGGCGGGCAACTCCGTCACACCTGAAGGCCAGATGGCTCAGATGGCTGAGATGGCGCAGACCGGCCACCGGACGACGTATCTGCGTGTGCCCGGCGCAGGTCACCTCGTGCACGACGACGCACCGCAGGCCTACCGGCAGGCGGTCGAGTCGTTCCTATCGGCGCTTCCCGAGGGCGGCTGAGGAGGACCAGCCCGACGCGCGCTCGAACCGGGTGCGGATCGCGTCGAGATCATGCTCGATGCGCAGCAGGTCGCGGTCGTCCTCGAAGAGCCGGCCCGCCATCGGCGCCGCGACGCGGAACTGGTCAGGGTGCAGCCGCAGGACGCCCGAGCGGTGGGCGACCCAACCGAACGCCGCGGCCACCGCGAACGGGGATGCCAGAAGCAGGAGTGTCAGTGCAGTGGTCATGGCAGTAATCTTTCGCCGAGACATATCCAGCCACCAGTGGCAGGAATGACATATTGAGATAAAATGCTGCCATGGCGATAAAGAGCGTATCGACGCTGGTGCTCGACGGTCTAGCGATTTTCGAGTTCGGCGTGATCTGCGAGGTCTTCGGAATCGACCGCTCCGCCGACGGCGTGCCCAATTTCGACTTCAAGATCTGCGGACCCCAACCCGGCAGACCGGTCAGCACCTCCGTCGGGGCGACGATCACACCCGAACACGGCCTCGACGACCTCGTCGGCGCCGACCTCGTCGCGATCCCGGCGATCGGCGGATCGGAGTACCTGCCCGAGGCGCTGGCCGCCGTGGTGGCCGCCGCCGACGCCGGGTCGATCATCCTCACCGTGTGCTCGGGTGCGTTCGTCGCGGGTGCCGCGGGGCTGCTCGACGGCAGGCCCTGCACCACGCACTGGATGCACGCCGACGAACTCGCCCAGAAGTACCCCACCGCCAAAGTCGACCGCAACGTGTTGTTCGTCGACGACGGCAATCTGATCACCAGTGCGGGCACCGCGGCGGGAATCGACGCGTGCCTGCATCTGGTCCGACGCGAACTCGGCAGCGAGGTGACCAACAAGATCGCCCGCCGAATGGTGGTTCCGCCGCAACGCGACGGCGGTCAACGCCAGTACATCGACCAGCCGATCCCGGTGCGATGTTCGGAACGCTTTGCACCGCACCTCGATTGGATCCTGGGCAATCTGGACAAACCGCACACGGTCGCCACGTTGG
This sequence comes from Mycobacterium sp. GA-0227b, assembly GCF_001499855.1. Taxonomy (GTDB): domain Bacteria; phylum Actinomycetota; class Actinomycetes; order Mycobacteriales; family Mycobacteriaceae; genus Mycobacterium. The sequence goes on along the minus strand of NZ_LQIK01000034.1, from coordinate 155,713 downwards.
CCGCCCGTGCGCACATGTCGGCGCGCACGTTCGCACGCCGATTCGTAGAAGAGACCGGTCGGACGCCGATGCAATGGGTCACCGATCAACGTGTCCTGTACGCGCGCACCCTGTTGGAGGAGACGGATCTCGATGTCGACCGGATCGCCGAACGCAGCGGCTTCGGCACCGCGACGCTGCTGCGCCACCACTTCCGCAGGATCATCGGAGTGACACCGTCGGACTACCGCCGCAGGTTCGCTTGTAACACAGAGGAATCCAACGGGGAATCGGCGGCCACCGCCTGAGCGCCTTCGCCGGCCAGCGCGAACCGGCCGTCGGCTGTCTGTTCGATGAGGCCGTCGACCAACAGCGAATCCAGTGCCCGGTCGCGTTGGGCGGTATCGGACAACCAAACCGCATCGAGCTGCCTGCGGGTGACCGGAGAGTCGTTGCCGCGCAATACATCCAACAGACGGCCGCGCACCTGCCGGTCGGTGCCCGCATAGCGCTGCGCGCGGCGCGCCGGCGCCGTCGACGGAGGGAAGCCGCGCGAACGCCACGCGCACACGTCCAGCGGGCACACCCCGCACCGCGGCGCCCGCGCGGTACACACCGTCGCGCCCAGCTCCATCAGTGCGATCGAAAACTTCGGCGCCAGTTCGTCGTCGGGAAGCAGAGCCTCCACGTCGGCGAGGTCACGCGGCGACGACGATGCCGGTGCGTCGGCCCGACCGTGCACCACCCTGGCGACGACGCGACGAACGTTGGTGTCGACGACCGGCACCCGTTGGTGGTAGGCGAAGCAGGCGATCGCGCGCGCCGTGTACGCGCCGACACCCGGCAGCGTCAACAGCGTCTCGACGTCGGACGGCACCACGTCGTCGTACTCGGCTGCGATCACCGTCGCGCACTCATGCAACCGCTTGGCGCGGCGCGGGTAGCCCAGCTTGCCCCACGCCCGCAACACGTCGGCGGCACCGGCCGCCGCGGTCGCCGACGGTGTGGGCCAACGCCGCACCCACGCAAGCCATATCGGCTCGACCCGGGCGACCGGCGTCTGTTGCAGCATGAACTCGCTGACCAGGATCTGCCACGGCGTGACCTCAGGTCTGCGCCAAGGTAGGTCGCGCTGCCCGCGGTCAAACCAATCGAGCAGCTGAGGCACAATGTCGGTCATGCCGAACACCAGCCCAGTGACCGCATGGAAAGCACTCAAAGAGGGTAACGAGCGCTTCGTCGCCGGTAAGCCCGTACATCCGAGCCAGAGCGTCGAACACCGCGCGAGCCTCGCCGCGGCGCAACACCCCACGGCGGTTGTGTTCGGGTGCGGGGACAGCCGGGTGGCGGCCGAACTCATCTTCGACCAGGGTCTGGGCGACATGTTCGTGGTCCGCACCGCCGGCCACGTCATCGACACCGCCGTGCTCGGTTCCATCGAGTTCGCGGTCTCGGTGCTCAACGTGCCGCTCATCGCTGTACTCGGTCACGACAGCTGCGGCGCCGTGAAAGCAACGATTTCCGCGCTCGACGACGGCGTGGTGCCCGGCGGCTATGTTCGTGACATCGTCGAGCGGGTCACGCCGTCGATCCTCGCGGGCCGGCGTGAGGGATTGACCAGGGTCGACGAGTTCGAGGCGCGACACGTGACGGAGACCGGAACGCAGTTGATGGCCCGTTCCACGGCCATCGCCGAACGGGTCGCGGCGGGTGACCTGGCGATCGTCGGGCTGACCTATCACCTGGCCGACGGTCGGGTGGCGCTGCGGAACCACTTGGGCGACATCGGCGAAGCCTAAGCGGCGACACGCCGGGTCACCTCGGGCGATAAGACGTGACCTGGCCTTACCTTGAACTTGTGCTGGATCTGGAACCGCATGGCCCGCTACCGACGCAGATTTACTGGCGTCGCAGGGCACTCGCGCTGGGCATAGCGGTACTCGTGATCGGCGTGATCGCGGCCATCGTGGTCGTGGTCGTGAAGAGCGCCGGGGGCACCGACAGCGAGAACGCGGAGAAGTCTGCGTCCACCGCGGCGGCCGCGCCAACCCCGCTGCCGGGGGAGAATCCCGAAGTCAAGACGCCGGTGATGCCGCCGGCGCAGGACGCGCCGCCCCCGACGGCGACGCCGACCGCGGCCGTGGTGCCGCCGCCGCTCCTCAACGAGGGCGACGATTGCCCTGATTCGACGCTCGCCGTCAAGGGCATCACCAACCAACCGCAGTACGTCGTGGGTGATCAGCCGAAGTTCACGATGGTCGTCACCAACATCGGGCTGGTCGGCTGCAAACGCGACGTCGGCGCCGCGGTGCTGGCGGCCTACGTGTACTCGCTGGACAACACCCGGCTCTGGTCCAACCTCGACTGTGCGCCGTCGAACGAAACGCTGGTCAAGGCATTTCAGCCCGGCGAGCAGGTGACGACGGAGGTCACCTGGACGGGCATGGGCTCCGCGCCGGGCTGCCCGCTGCCGCGGCAACCCATCGGACCAGGCACGTACAACCTGGTCGTGCAGTTGGGCAATCTGCGGTCGGCGACGGTGCCGTTCATCCTCGCCGCGCCCCAGTCGCCGGTGCACGGCAACGGTGCCGCGCCGCCGCCGGGACCCGCACCCGCACCCGCGGGCTGAGCCGCAGTAGACCTCTAGGCCAGCCGGTCGGCGATCGTCGACTCGGCCAACTGCGACAGGCCTTCCCGGATGTGGCGCGCCCACATCGAGCCGATGCCCTCGACCGACTGCAGATCGCCTGCGCTGGCCGCCAGCAGGCCCTGCAGCGAGCCGAACGACCGCACCAGCAGGTCGACGTGCGCGAACTGCAGGCGCGGAATCCCGGCCATCGCGCGGTAGCCGCGTGAGCTCATCGCCGAATCCTGCGCCTCGATCGTCGACGGATAGCCGAAAACCCTTGCCAGCGTGGTGAAGTCGAGCAGCTCGTTGTCGGAGAGGCCGTCGAGTTCCTCGAGCGTGGCGCTCACCTGCGCCGCCGACGGCGGGTCGGGATTCGCGTGGTAGTCGCGCACGATCAGCTCGCGGGCGGTGTCGTTGTCGCCCACCAGCTCCTCGAGTTGCAGCTTGAGCTGACGGCCGTCAGTGCCGAGTTCGACTACATACGAGTCGATTTCGAGGCTGATGCGACGAACCATCTCGAGCCGCTGCACCACGGTCATCACGTCGCGCAACGTCACGAAGTCTTCGATCTCGGCCGTCGAGAGCTGCCTGCTGACCTCGTCGAGGCGCGTCTTGTAACGCTCGAGGGTGTCGATGGTCTGGTTGGCGCGCGACAGGATGGTCGCCGAGTCGGGGATCACGTGACGTTCGCCGGCCACGTACACGGTCACGATGCTCATCGAATGGCTCACCGAGATCACCGGATAGCCGGTCTGGATCGCGGCGCGCTCGGCGGAGCGGTGCCGGGTCCCCGATTCCTCGGTGGGGATCGACGGATCGGGGACGAGTTGCACGTTGGCCCGCAGAATGCGGCTGCCGTCGCTGGAGAGCACCACGGCGCCGTCCATCTTGGACAGCTCGCGAAGCCGCGTCGGCGCATAGCGGACGTCGAGGGAGAACCCACCGTCGCAGATCGCCTCGACGCTGTCGTCGTAGCCGACCAGGATCAGCGCGCCGGTGCGCCCGCGCAGGATGCGCTCGAGACCGTCGCGCAGCGCGGTTCCGGGCGCCAGCCGGGCAATGGTCTCGCGCAGCGTCGGCCGGGCCAACGGCACTACGGTGCGGCCCGATCTGCCGCCCGCCTTCACGGCCATCGCCCCTCCCTAGGTTCGGCCGCCATTGCACTATCTTCGCTGATCTTTGCTGATTTCGCGTAAAACCCGCAACGCCGAACCGATGTCGTCGGCGGTGATCGCGCGCAGGCCCGCAGGAACGGACGTGACGCCCGGCGGTATCACCGCCGAGGTGAAGCCGAGCCGCGCCGCCTCGGCCAGTCGACGGTCCATGCACGTGACCCGGCGCAGGTCACCCGCCAGGCCGACCTCGCCGATCGCGACCGCCTCGGCCGGCATGGGCAGGTTCATCGTCGACGACGCGATGGCCACCGCGACCGCGAGATCCGTCGATGGATCGGTCAACCGCATCCCGCCCACAGTGGACAGGTAGATGTCGCGCGTGCCCACTGCCAGGCCCGCGTGCCTGTCGAGCACCGCGGTGATCATCGCAGCGCGTGACGCGTCGATACCGCTGACCGCCCGCCGCGGAGTCCCGTTCGCGGGTGGCCCGATCAGCGCCTGCACCTCACCGATCAAGGGACGCTTACCGTCGAGAGCGACCGTGATCGCGGTGCCCGCAACGGGTTTGGGGCGTTGGTCGCGGAACAGGGCCGAAGGGTCGGCGACCCCCTCTATTCCGTTGTCGTGCAACAGGAAGCAGCCCACCTCGTCGGCGGCGCCGAACCGGTTCTTGATACCGCGGACCATCCGCAGCGACGACGCGCGATCACCTTCGAAGTGCAGGACGACATCGACCAGGTGCTCCAGTGAGCGGGGCCCCGCGATCGCGCCGTCCTTGGTGACGTGACCGACGAGGATCATCGCGACGCCCCGGGATCGGGCGGCCTTGGCGTAGGACGTCAGCGCGGTGGTGACCGCCCGCACCTGGGTGACGCCGCCGGTGACACCGTCGGCCTCGGTGCTGGACATCGTCTGCACCGAGTCGACCACCACCAGGCTGGGCTGCACTTCGTCGATGTGCCCGAGCGCCGTCGCGAGGTCCGATTCGGCGGCCAGGTAGACCTCGTCGTGGGTGCATCCGGTGCGTTCGGCCCGCATCCGGATCTGGCCTGCGGACTCCTCACCCGAGAGGTACAGCGCGCGCCTACCGGCCGCGGCCCATCGGTGCGCGACCTCCAGCAGCAGCGTCGACTTGCCGACGCCGGGGTCGCCGGCCAGCAGCGTCACCGAGCCGGGAACCAGGCCGCCGCCGAGCACCCGGTCGAATTCGGTGACACCGGTGTGGAAGTGGCGGGTGCGGCCGGGATCGATGGAGGTGATCGGCACGGCCGGGGAGGAGGGTGCGACCGAACGTCGCGCGCCCGCTCCGGCCACGGCGGAGAGGACGGCTACCTCGTCGACCGTGCCCCAGGTGCCGCACTCCGGGCAGCGACCGACCCACTTGAGGGTGATGTGGTGGCATTCGGAGCAGCGGTACTGCGAACGAGCATTGACGCCACCTTTGGCCACGCTGTGACGGTAACCGGCGCCGCCGACAGAAACCGACAGAAACTCAGTGCTGAGCCGCCGTGTCGCCGACTTCGCTCAGTGCCCGCCGCCGTGACCGCCGGCCGTGTCGCCCGCTTCGGAAGCGTCCACACGCCGCGGCGCCTCGCCCGCCGAGATCGGCACCGGCACGGTGGTTTCGCCGGCCTTCTGGAACTTGAACGTGAAGTCGTACGTCAGCCCGTTGGTGATCGGCTTGGACAACGTCACCTTCGCCTCGGCGGCTTCGGCCGCCTCGACGCTCTCCAATGGGGTGATCTGTCCGTCGGGCGCGCCGACGGTGAGCGCGCCGCCGGCCGGCAGCGTGGTGTCACCGGTCAGTGTCACCTTGCCGATGTCGGAGGTGACCGAAACCAGCTTGTCCGCCGTGTCGGGCGAGGCGTTGGACGCCTGGAAGATCAGCTCCACCTCTTTGCCCGGCTGGACGTAATCGCTCACTTGCTCGGCCCGCAGGTGCACGTTGCGCAACGCGATCGCGCCGAGGTCGGCGCTGGTGCCGTTGACGGCCGGTTCCTGCAACGTCATCTGCGAAACCTGACCGGAACTGCAGCCAACGAGTGCGACGGCGGCAGCCAGCCCACAGGCGGCCAGTTTGAAGCGGTCCACTCTTGCCTCCTGCTCGACCGTCGGGCGACCGATGCGTCCGGCCGCGGGGATTCGACTATGCACAGTAGTAGGTGCTCGCAGCGGGCGGTAGCTGAGGGCCGAGTGGGCGGGGAAAACTCTCGCCACAGCCACCCGTCAAGATCGGTAACTGCGTGTTCAGGGCTCTGCGGCGGCTACCGCCGGGGCGCCGACGAGACACCGATCAGAGCCCGGAGCCATGCATGGATTCGCCGTCGTGTCAACCCCTGGCGTTCTCCTGAGGTGCCCCTGACCTGCACCGTTGGTGCACCCCCGACTCGGCCCCGTGCTAGCATTGATGTGTGAAAGGGGCTCGAAACTGATGATTTTCAAGGTCGGAGACACCGTTGTTTATCCCCACCACGGTGCTGCGTTGATCGAAGCGATCGAAACCCGGACCATAAAAGGTGAGCAGAAGGAATACCTCGTCTTGAAGGTCGCCCAAGGCGACCTCACGGTTCGAGTGCCCGCCGAGAACGCAGAGTATGTCGGGGTGCGCGACGTCGTCGGACAGGAGGGCCTGGACAAGGTTTTCCAGGTGCTCCGCGCCCCCCATACCGAGGAGCCGACCAACTGGTCGCGGCGGTACAAGGCCAATCTCGAGAAGTTGGCTTCAGGTGACGTGAACAAGGTCGCCGAAGTCGTCCGCGACTTGTGGCGACGCGATCAGGAGCGTGGCCTGTCTGCGGGGGAGAAGCGGATGCTGGCCAAGGCGCGGCAGATCCTGGTGGGCGAGCTCGCGCTTGCCGAGAACACCGACGACGAGAAGGCCGCGACCATTCTCGACGAGGCACTCGCCGCCGCCTCCTGAAGGCTGCGTACTCGCTGATGTCGGCGGCGGGCCTGCCCCGAGTCGGGCTCGGCACCGACGTGCACCCCATCCAGGTCGGGCGGCCGTGCTGGTTGTTGTGCCTGCTGTTCGATGACGCCGACGGCTGCGCCGGCCATTCCGATGGCGATGTGGCGGCGCACGCCCTGTGCGATGCGCTTCTGTCGGCAGCCGGCCTCGGCGATCTCGGCGAAGTCTTCGGCACCGGCCGTGCCGAGTGGCGGGACGCCAGCGGCGCGGACATGTTGCGTCACGTCCGTCAGCTGGTCGCCGGGCAGGGTTTTCACATAGTCAACGCGGCCGTACAGGTCATCGGCAATCGGCCCAAGGTCGGCCCGCGGCGTGGCGAGGCGCAGGAACTTCTGTCCGGATTGCTCGACGCCCCGGTGTCGGTGAGCGCGACCACCACCGACGGGCTTGGCCTGACCGGCCGCGGCGAGGGTCTCGCCGCGATCGCGACCGCGTTGGTGGTGAAGCCCGAATAGGCCGGTAAGCTGGCCGGTCGTGAGTGGAGCGAACGGTCGGGAAGGGTGACCGAACTGCGGCTGTACGACACCATGACCGGTGCTGTACGCGATTTCGTCCCGGTCCGCCCCGGCCACGCTTCCGTTTACCTGTGTGGGGCCACCGTGCAGGGGCTGCCACACATCGGACACGTTCGCAGCGGCGTCGCATTCGACGTGCTGCGGCGCTGGCTACTGGCCAGGGGCTACGACGTCGCGTTCATTCGCAACGTCACCGACATCGACGACAAGATCCTCAACAAGGCAGCCGATGCGGGCAGGCCGTGGTGGGAGTGGGCCGCCACCTATGAGCGCGCGTTCTCGGCCGCGTACGACGCGCTCGGCGTGCTGCCACCGTCCGCCGAACCGCGCGCCACCGGTCACATCACCCAGATGGTCGAGTTGATCGAGCGGTTGATCGAACGCGGGCACGCATACGCCAGCGGCGGTGACGTGTACTTCGACGTGCTCGGCATGCCGGGCTACGGGAAGCTGTCCGGCCACCGGATCGATGACGTGCATCAGGGTGAGGGCGTCGCGACCGGCAAGCGCGACGACCGCGACTTCACGTTGTGGAAGGGCGCCAAACCCGGTGAACCGTCCTGGCCGACGCCGTGGGGCCGCGGCAGGCCGGGCTGGCACACCGAATGCGTCGCGATGTGCGAGGCGTACCTCGGCGCCGAGTTCGACATTCACGCCGGCGGGATGGATCTGGTGTTCCCGCACCACGAGAACGAGATAGCCCAGGCCGAAGCCGCCGGCGACCCGTTCGCGCGGTACTGGTTGCACAACGGCTGGGTCACCGTGGGCGGCGAGAAGATGAGCAAGTCGCTGGGCAACGTGCTCGCGATTCCCGCTGTGCTGCAACGGGTCCGGGCCTCGGAACTGCGGTACTACCTGGGTAGCGCGCACTACCGGTCGATGCTCGAGTTCTCCGAGACGGCGCTGCAGGACGCGGCGAAGGCATACACGGGGATCGAGGACTTTCTGCACCGTGTGCGCAACCGCGTGGGTGCGGTGGTGCCCGGCGAATGGACGCCGAAATTCGCCGCGGCGCTCGACGACGACCTGGCGGTGCCGATCGCGCTGGCCGAGGTACACGCCGCCCGCGCCGAGGGCAATCGCGCCCTCGACGTCGGCGACCACGAGACCGCGTTGGGCCACGCGATGTCGATCCGCGCGATGATGGGCATTCTCGGCGCCGACCCACTCGACGAGCGCTGGGAATCCAAGGACGAGACGTCGGCCGCGTTGGCCGCGGTCGACGTGCTGGTGCAGGCGGAAGTGAAGCGCCGCGAGGACGCCCGGGCCCGGCGGGACTGGGCCGAGGCCGACGCGATCCGAGACCGCCTCAAGGAAGCGGGCATCGAGGTCACCGACACCGCCGACGGCCCGCAGTGGACGCTGCTCGACGGGTACACCAAGTAGATGGCGGGCAATTCTCGGCGCAGGGGGGCGGTCCGCAAGCCGGGCACCAAGAAGGGGCCGACGGTCGGGTCGGGCGGTGTGCGGCGACGGGGGCTCGAGGGTCGCGGCGCCACCCCGCCCGCGCATATGCGCCCGAATCATCCGGCCGCAAAGCGCGCGGCCAAGGCGGCAAAGTCGCAGGGGCGGCGGCAGGGCAAGAAGACCGACGACACCGAAATCGTGCTGGGCCGCAATCCGGTGCTGGAGTGCCTGCGGGCCGATGTGCCGGCCACGGCGCTGTATGTCGCGCTGGGCGCGGACGCCGACGAACGGCTCACCGAGGCCGTGCAGATCGCGGCCGATGCGGGCATCTCGATTCTCGAGGTGCCGCGCCACGATCTCGACCGGATCGCCACCAACGGCTTGCATCAGGGTGTGGCGCTTCAGGTTCCGCCCTACTCGTACGCGCACCCCGACGACTTGCTCGCGTCGGCGAGAACGGCCGGTTCGCCGGCCCTGCTGGTGGCTCTGGACAACATCTCGGATCCCCGCAACCTCGGCGCGATCGTGCGATCGGTGGCAGCATTCGGCGGCCACGGTGTATTGATCCCGCAACGCCGGTCGGCGTCGGTGACCGCGGTGGCGTGGCGCACCAGCGCAGGTGCCGCGGCGCGATTGCCGGTTGCCCGCGCGACGAATCTCACTCGCACACTGAAGAGTTGGGCCGACGCCGGCTTACAGGTTGTCGGGTTGGACGCCGGCGGGGACACCACCGTCGACGAACTCGACGGGTCGGGGCCGATCGTCGTGGTGGTCGGTTCCGAGGGCAAGGGGCTGTCGCGGCTGGTGCGGGAGACCTGTGACGCCGTGGTGTCCATCCCGATGGCGGGACCCACCGAGTCGTTGAACGCGTCGGTGGCCGCGGGCGTGGTACTCGCCGAGATCGCCCGTCAACGCCGTCCGGTCTGAGCGCGAGCAGTCGCAAAGTGCCCTATTCCGAGGGCATTTCGGAGCACTTGGCGTCTGCTCGCGGAAAACGGATCAGATCCACGGATCGGCGGGCTGCCAGAGCGTGGGCAGGTGCAGCGCGACGCCGTCCTCGTCGGCCAACCGCGACAACACCCGCATCGAAACATCAAGGTCGTCGGCGGCGTAGGGCAGTGCGCGCAGCGGTTCGTGCAGCGGACGGAAGAAGTCGTCCCAGTGGATGAGCACCACGCGGCGCGCGTGCACCGTCCGCACGGTCTCCTGCCAGTAGTCGACGAGATATCGCTCGTGTTGTAACCCGAGCTGACCGACACCGAGATACACCACGTCGGCGCGCAGCCCTGCCAGCGCGCCGGGGACGAACCCCGCGCTGCCGATCACCAGCAGGCGTCGGTCCGACGGACGGTGGTGAACCAGCGTGGACCACGCCTCGCCACATCGGTATGCCGACGCCTTGACCGGTGGGATGACCGGTCGGGCGATGACACCGGGGAACCGGTCGGGTGGACAGTGATCACCCTCGATGAGCGTGACGTCGTAGGCGCCGAGCCGGACGGCCTCCCCGGCGGTGACGACGACCAGGCGGTCCTCCGGCAGCCCGTGGCCGCGGCCCACCTGGGCAGCCGACTTTCCGCCCACGATGCTCGCACCGGTCCGTTCGGCGACCACCGCGCTGTCCATCGCGTGGTCGTAGTGAGTGTGAACCGGTAGGACGGCTTGCAACCGGTCGATGCGTAGGCGGGTCAGGCAGCCGTCGATGCGCGGTTCTGACGGCGCGAGCCGCCGCAGCGCAACTTCGCCGAGTCCGGGCCGCGAGAAGAACCCGTCGGTCAGCACGGCCGAATCGCCGTCGTCGATCAGCAGCGTCGTGACACCTGCCCAGGTCACTGTCAGCGGGGCGTCCGGCGCTGCGATTGGGACGTCGAAGTAGTTCGCATAGTCCGTCAGGTCCGGCCTGCCCAGCTTGAGGCGCATAGCGCCAACTCTAGGTGCGGTCCTCGCCGTCGAAGGACGTCGCGCCCATGTCACTCGCCAGTTCCGCGCCGGTATCGCAGGGATCCTCGTGCCAATCCCCGAACGGGTCTGGGTAGCTGGGCCATTCGCCGGGGCGCGACCATTCCTCGTCGGTCAGCAGCGCGGTGCGCAACGCATCGACGATCTCCTCCGGTTCCGCACCACACACCAGCACGGTGATCGACACGTGCCGGTCACCGAGGCGGTCGTCCCAGTCGGCCGCGGCTAGCGCCACGCGGTGCGGGTCGGCGTAGACCTGTTCCCCGGCACTCATCGCCGCCAGCCACCGACCCGCGTATTCGAACCGCATTCCGCCGCCGGCCGATTCCAGCCACATGACGTCGTCGAAGCGGTTGGCCAACCACAGCCTGCCCCGGGTGCGCACCACGCCGTCCAGCAGCACGTCGAGCGCGGCGTGCAGGCGCTCCGGATGAAACGGGCGCCGCGCAGAGAAGAGCAACAAGCCGACGTCGCCGTCGGCATCCAGGGACGGTTGGCCCGCGAGCAGTGGACCGTGAGGACTGTCGCTGCGCCCGCGCCTGCTCTCGGGCTCGAGATTGGCCAGCGCGACTTCAACCCGTCCAGCCCCGACGGTCAGGCGCGCTCGAGGGGCCAACCGCCGCAACACCTTCAGCGTCTGGGCGTGCGGTTCGCTGAGTACCAACGCGTCGGCGAACTCGGCCTGCGCCACCACCACCTGTGCCACTGTCCGGCCGTCGTCGAGGTAGTCCTCACCGACAGCCTGCTCCAGCCAGCCGCGGGCATCGACACACGTCACCACGGCGTGGATGCACACATCGCGCGCCGCCGGCCCGTCGACGTAGCCGGGGCCAACCCGCACACGGACATTCTCGATCGCCCAGCAGACCGGCTCCGGTTCCAGCCACGGCATCAGGTGCACCGCAATGCGATTCACGTCCGCACGCCGATGGAGCCGGCGCAGGAGGACGAGGAGGTCGTTGCGCACCGTGCATGCGACACAACCGCGGACCAACTCCAGCGGCCACTCTGACGTTTGCCCGCCGGTGGTCACGCTGCGCACCACCACCTGACCGTCGTAGGTGTGACGGACCACCACCGCGCCGGACGCGCCGGCCAACACCTCGGCGACACCGTCGGCATCGCCTTGACCGCAGATCAGCACCACTGGAGTGCGCACTCGACCTCCCCTGAGTTGAAAATGATTGTCATTAACGTTAGCGTACCCAGCCGAGGAGGAACATGTCCGCGCACTGTCAGGTCACCGGCCGAGCACCCGGCTTCGGCAATTCCGTATCGCATTCGCACCGGCGGAACCCGCGTCGCTGGAACCCGAACATCCAGACCAAGCGGTACTACCTCCGGTCCGAGGGCCGCCGAATCACACTGCGAGTCAGTGCCAAGGGAATCAAGGTCATCGACCGCGACGGCATCGAGGCCGTGGTCGTCCGGTTACGCAAGCAAGGGCAGAGAATCTGATGGCGCGCAACGATATCCGGCCCATCGTCAAACTGCGGTCGACGGCCGGTACCGGCTATACGTATGTCACGCGCAAGAATCGGCGCAACGACCCCGATCGCTTGGTGTTGCGCAAGTACGACCCGGTGGTCCGGCGCCACGTCGACTTTCGCGAGGAGCGCTGATGGCCACGGGAGCCGCCAACCGACTCTGGCAGTTGCGTGCGCGGTGCCGGGGATTGCCGACCGAGATCTTCTTCGCGTCAGATGCCGAGCGCGGTCAACGCCGGGTAATTCGCGAGGAACGAGCCAAGAAAGTCTGTCGCGGGTGTCCCGTGCAACGCGACTGCCTGCGGTACGCCCTGACCAATGTGGAGACCTGGGGCATCTGGGGCGCGACGACGCCGCGGGAGCGGCAGCGGCTCGCCGTATCTCGCCAGGTTGATCGGAAGAGCGCCGGCTGACCACTGTGTGGCAGGATCGATGCCGACAGGCGACCGTGACCCCGAGGAAGCCGGTGTGAATCCGGCGCGGTCCCGCCACTGTGATCGGCGCGGTCTTTCCGACGCGCCGGGAGCCAGATACTCCTCGCGGTCGCCTCCTCACCACAACTGGGGCGGATTTCCCCGGCGAGGACGGCCTCGGCATACCGAGCGCGCTTCCCGTCGCGTCCGCCCATGACGGGAGGTACGGAGAATGGCGGCGCGTCGATACCTTGCCACGGCGGCGATCTCGGCACTACTTGCCGCGGGATGCGGTACACCGGCACCACCATCGGACAACGCGGCCGGTGAAGCCTTGGCGGGATTTCCCGTCACCGTGACCAACTGCGGCATCACCACGACATATGAGCGTCCGCCGCGGCGGGCTGTCGCCCTGAATCAGCACGCGATCGAGACGATGTTGGCGCTGGGGCTGAAGGAATCCATGGTCGGGACCGCGTTCCTGGACGACCAGATCCTGCCGGAGTACAAGGATGCCTATGACTCGATTCCGGTGATCGCCGACGAGTACCCGTCGTTCGAGACGCTGCTTGCCGCCGAGCCCGACTTCGTCTACGGAGGGTGGGCAAGCGCATTCGACGACAAGGAAGGGCGCGGACGAGAGCGACTGATCGAGGTGGGCATCGACACCCATCTCAACACCGAGAACTGCACCTCCGGGCCGATGACGGCGTCCGCGGTGGACGATGAGATCCGAACGCTGGGAGAGATATTCGGTGTCAGAGAGCGAGCCGAACAGGAGATCGAACGTCAACGCCGCACCCTGCAGGACAGTCGTGATCAAATCCACGGTGTCGCGCCGATTGATGTCGCGGTCTATGACAGCGGCGAGACGACGGTGTTCACTTCCGGCGGGAAAGGTATCGGCAACCAGATTATCGAGTCGGCGGGCGGGCGGAACCTGTTCGCCGACGTGCCGAAGGTGTGGGCCGACGTGTCGTTCGAACAGTTCGCCGAGCGGGCGCCTGACGTCATCCTGATCTACGACTATGGCGACCAGTCGGTCGAGCAGAAGAAGAGGTTTCTGCTGGAGAACCCGGTGCTACAGCGAGTGCCGGCGATTCGTGACCAGCGCTTCGCGGTGCTGCCGCTGTCGTCGATCACCGCCGGTGTCCGTGTCGGGCGCGCGGTGAAATCACTTGCCGAACAGCTACACCCGGGCCGAATCGGATGACGGCGGCCATCCTGGACCGACCGGCCTCGGCGGCACCGCCGGTTCGCGGACGGCTTCCATACAGTGTCGCGCTCACGCTGCTCGTGGTGTTGCTGTTGGTGTGCATGACCGCAGGGGTCACCATCGGGTCGGTGGCGATTCCTCCGGGGCAGGTGTGGCAAATCCTGCTGCACGAACTCAATCCGGTGTTCTTGGACGCGACATGGCCGCCGACACGTGCCTCGATCGTGCTCGATGCGCGGTTGCCCAGGGTCGTGCTGGCGGCGGTGGTTGGCGCCGGCTTGGCGACATGCGGGATGGCGTTGCAGGCGGTGGTGCGCAATCCACTGGCCGACCCGATGCTGCTGGGTGTCTCGTCGGGCGCGTCGGTGGGTGCGGTCTCGGTGCTGGTGGCCGGCGTCGGAGTCGGCCTGTTGGCGCTGCCGCTGGCCGCGTTCGCGGGAGCGCTGGCCGCGCTGGTCGCCGTCTACTTCCTGGCCCGGACGGGCGGTCGGATGACGACGATGCGGTTGATACTCGCCGGGGTCGCGGTAGCCGAGGTGCTCTCGGCCGCTTCGAGTTTGCTGATCGTCACGTCCGATGACCCGCACAAGGCCCAGTCCGCGGTGCGTTGGATGCTCGGCGGTCTGGGTGGGGCGACCTGGGCGATGGTGTGGATACCGGCGATTGTTGTGGCAATCGGTGTGACGGCGCTGTTGGCGGTGACCCGGTCGCTGAACCTGTTGTACGGCGGTGAAGAGGCCGCGACAGCGCTGGGTTTGGACGTACACCGGTTCCGCGCAGCGATGTTCGTCGTGGTCGCGTTGATGGTGGGCGCGATGGTCGCTGTCAGCGGTGCGATCGGCTTCGTCGGTTTGATCATGCCGCACATCGTGCGCATGCTTGTCGGCGCCGACCACCGTCGCGCGTTGCCCGCGGCCGCGCTGCTCGGCGCCTCGTTTCTCATCGTGTGCGACATCACCGCGCGCACGGTCGCCGCGCCGGAGGAGTTGCCGGTCGGAATTCTCACCGCGCTCGTCGGTGGCCCGTACTTCCTCTGGTTGATGCGACGCAAGGCACCGGCATGACCGGCCGGATTCACATCGATGACGTCACTGTGACGGTCGGACGTAAAGCGTTGATCAGCAACGTTTCCCTGCATGTCGGCGCCGGCGAGATGGTGGGCGTCGTCGGGCCGAACGGTGCAGGCAAGACCACGCTGCTGCGCACGCTGTACCGTGCCCAGCGACCGAGGTCGGGCCGCGTGTTGATCGACGGCGAAGACGTCTGGCGGATGCCTGCCAAGCGAGCGGCACGACGGTTGGCGGCGGTACTTCAGGACACGGCTGGCGATTTCGAGCTCACCGTGTTCGACGTCGTCGCCATGGGGCGGACGCCGTACAAGCGCGCGTTCGAAGGCGACAACTTCGACGACCGTCGGATCATCGCTGAGGCGCTTGACGCCGTCGACGTATCGGCGTTGGCCCACGAGCCGTTCGACCGACTCTCGGGCGGACAGAAGCAACGTGTGTTGATCGCGCGGGCGCTCGCACAACGCACCGACACGATCGTGCTGGACGAGCCGACCAACCATCTCGATCTGCGTCACCAGCATGATGCGCTGCACCTGCTCCGGACGACGGGCGCCACCGTCATTGCCGCGCTGCACGACCTGAATCTCGCTGCGGCATACTGCGACCGGATCTGCGCCCTGGATCATGGCAGTGTCGTTGCGACCGGTACCCCGGCCGAGGTCCTGACGGTCGAAATGCTGGCGGATGTCTACGGCGTCGATACCCGGGTCGACATCGATGAGGACACCAACCTGTTGCGGGTCAACGTGACTCCGAAGGTGCAGGCCCGGTGAGGATCAGCACGGAACTCTCCGAGGTCGCACGATACGGCGGATTCTTCGCGATCGCCGTTGGGGGCGATGATCGAGGCTGGCGTCCAGTCGAAGAGTGTTATGCCGACGGCTACGCGGACCTGATCGATGCGACGTGCCGGAGGTACCGCACGACCGACCGTCGTGTCAGCGCGTCGCTTGTCCAGATGAGTCACGCGTCGAGGTTGTGGTCGCCCGTCCTCGCGTGCGCCGTCGCGCACGGCGTGGTGCCGGACCTCATCGGCTTACAGCGCGCCAATGACAGCGCGGCGCTGAGAATTTCTGTGCCCGAAGGCTCGCGGGCTGACGCGCAGTTGGCGAACGCGCTCTACCGCATCGTCGTCGAAGGGCACTTGGAGCGGCTCGCCGACGGACTGCGTGTCAAGGTCGCGCCCCCGCTGCTCTACGGCAACATCGCGTCCGCGTTGGTCGCCGCGACCCGCGCGTTGTATTCCCTCCGGCCGCAGCTCCGCGGCGACGCCACCCGCCTGGCTCGGTCGTTGTTGGAGACGGGACGCCTCGCGGGATCCGGAACGGTCAAACACAACTTGGCTTTTCGCCGCCGCAGCTGCTGCCTTTACTACCGCATCGGTGACGGGTCGAAATGTTCGGACTGTGCGCTACGACGACTCAGTTGAAGGGGCCGATCTCGACGCCCTCGGCCAGCAGCCGTTCCCGCACTGCCGTCGCGATCTGCACGGCACCCGGCGAATCACCGTGCACACAAATCGATTTGACCGCGATCGGAATCGTCGACCCGTCGACCGCGGCGACCCTGCCCGCGCTCACCATCGAGGCGACCCGGTCGGCGATCTCCGCAGTGTCATGCAGGACCGCGTTACGCTCGCGCCGCGACACCAGTTGACCGTCCGGGCGATAGGACCGGTCGGCGAAGGCCTCGGGCACTGTCTGCAGCCCGAGTTGTTCGGCTTCGCGGAAGAACGCCGAACCCGCGAGCCCGAGAACCGGCAGGGTCGCGTCGACGGCATGCACCGCCGCGGCGACCGCGTGCGCCTGGTCCCGGTTGGAGACGATCGCGTTGTACAGCGCCCCATGGGGTTTGACGTAGCTGACGGTCGACCCGGCGACTTCGGCAAGCGCTCGCAGCGCTCCGATCTGGTAGATCACCTCGGCCGTCAACTCGTCGGGCGGCACGTCGATGAAGCGACGGCCGAACCCGGCGAGATCCCGATAGCTCACCTGCGCGCCGATGCGCACGCCGCGTTCGGCCGCGGCGCGGCACGTCCGCAGCAGCAGGGCGGGATCACCGGCATGGAAGCCGCACGCCACGTTGGCACTGGTGACGGTGTCGAGCATGGCCTCGTCATCGCCGAGGTGCCACACTCCGAAGCCCTCGCCGAGGTCGGCATTGAGGTCGATCCTCATTCAACAGAGCTTAGGCGTACGCCGTGGATCAGGTGAGTTCTGTACGGCGACGCGAATCGTGCCAGGAGTTCTCCGAAACGAATTCGGCGAGGGGCCGTGCAAGCGTCCACCTCTCGATCTCGAGGGTGGGGCGCTCAGGGAACTCCGGTACTGGCCCAAGGCAGATGACGGCGACGGGTTCGGCGTCATCGGGCATATTCAGCAGCGCGCCGAGATCGCGTGGTTCGAAAATCGAGACCCAGCCCATGCCAAGGCCTTCGGCTCGGGCGGCAAGCCACATGTTCTGCAACGCACACGACACCGACGCGAGATCCATTTGGGGAAGCGTGCGACGGCCGAACACGTGTGACGCCCTACCTTCGGCGAGCGCCACCACAAACAACTCGGCGCATTCGAGAATCCCCTCCACCTTGAGTGCCAGGAACTCGTCGCCGCGGTTCCCCAGCGCCTCCGCCGTGCGCAACCGCTCCTGGTCGACCAAGCGGTGAATCTCGCGCCGCAAGTCGGTGTCCGTGATCCGGACGAACCGCCACGGCTGCATGAGTCCGACGCTCGGCGCGGTGTGAGCGGCCTCTAGGAGCCTGGCAAGCATGTCCTCGGGCACCGTTGCACCCGTGACGAAGCGGCGCATATCGCGTCGCTCGGTGATCGCCCGGTAGACGGCCCGCCGCTCGGCGGGGGTGAAGGCATGCTCTGTCACGCGGTCAGCCTAGGCGGAGTCACCGCTACACCAGATAAGGGACGCAAGATGTTTCGACTCAGAGCGTTGCCGCCGCTTGGCCGGTGATCAGCATCCGGTCCGGCTGAGCAGCGCCCAGGAATCGGACTTCTCGCGGCCTCCTGCGGCCGAGACAAGTTGGAAACGCAGCCAGCTATTGAAAACGATGTTCATTATCGTTAACGTGACCGCCTATCTATTGGGGAACCAAGAAAGTTCGAGGTCGACACGTGCAGGCAAACATGCGGTGGGTATGGGTGGTTCCGTCGGTGGCGGTGTTGATTGCTGCCTACACAGACAGCGTCTCGCGTGCACGTACCACCGATCCATCCATCGCGGTTTGCTCTTTGCGAGCAGAATCCGCTGAGCAGCCGGCGGTAGACCTGGTCGGTCATGAGCGTCCCTTGAGCCCGTCGGATGTCAGCGACCACTCCGGCGTCTCGGGTTCCGACGACCGTGGGTCGAACGACCCGAAGGTGAGCATCGGCTCCGGTCGAAGCAGTGATTCGACGCCAGCCGCCCCTGCGCGCGGCGACCACGAGAAGCCCAAGGTGACTGTCGGCTCCGGTCGTGATGATGGCCAATCCTCAGGCGCCACTGCCCATGTTCGCGGCGACAGCACCAAACCCAAGGTGACTGTCGGCTCCGGGAGGGACGGTGACGCGGGGACCGATGTTGCCGCCGACCGAAACGGTGCACCGCGCAGAACCGAGAGCAACGACCCGCCGCTCGGTCATGATCACGATCACGAACATGATCACGGTGGCGGCGACGACGGTCACGACCACGACCATGGCGGTGGCGACGACGACGGCCACGACCATGGTGGTGGCGACGACGACGGCCACGATCATGATCACGATGGCGTCGATGACGGTCACGATCACAGCCATGGTGGTGGCGTCGATGACGGCCACGACCACAGCCACGGCGGTGGCGGCGGCGACGACGGTCACGGCCACAGCCACGGCGGCGGCGACAGAGACGGTCACGGCCACAGCCACGGCGGTGCCGGACAAGAGCACGAACACACTCACAGCGCAGGGCACGCGCATAGCCACATCGACGAAGAACACGATCACGCTCACGAGGCAGATGACCACGGCCACAGCCATTCCGGCGACGACGCCCATGGGCTGATTCACGACCACACTCAC
Organism: Mycobacterium sp. GA-0227b; assembly: GCF_001499855.1. Lineage (GTDB taxonomy): Bacteria > Actinomycetota > Actinomycetes > Mycobacteriales > Mycobacteriaceae > Mycobacterium. The sequence continues at coordinate 136,903 of NZ_LQIK01000034.1, read as the reverse complement.
GAGCCCGGCCAGGACCACGACCACAATCACGAGCTCGGCCAGGACCACGACCACAATCACGAGCTCGGCCAGGACCACGTCCACGATCACGAAGGCCACGACCACGACCACGAGGGCCACGATCACGATCACGTCGGCCATCAGGGCAACCCCGAAGCGGCGGACGCCGATGCCGGTGCGCAGCCTTCGGTTGAGCCCGCCGCCTGGACATCACCCATCATGTGGACGGGGCTTGCGGCGCTCGTTGCCGCTTTGGCCCTGGCCGGCCGCTGGCTCCTCGGCACCCCGCGCGCCGTTGCGGACAGCTGGAATTTCCTACGCAGACGGCGGCGGTGACCGCATGGACGGAAAACCGGCTATCTCATCGCTGTTTCGCTATATCGAAGAGTTGCACGGCGATCGGGCTTGGGGCAGTTTTCTCGACGCTGGGACCGGAGTGAACTCACTCGAGTGGATCCTGACATTGCCCACCGAGCGCTGGACGGCCGTCACTGCCGCCCGCGGCATGGCAGACAAGACCCGTGACACCTTGGGATCGTCGGTACGTCCGCAGGATCGGTTGCTCGTGGGCAATTGGATCGATGACAGTCTGCTCACCGGAGAAACCTTCGACACCGTGCTGGTCGACTACCTCGTCGGCGCAATCGAGGGTTTCGCGCCCTACTGGCAGGACCGAGTGTTCGCACGGCTGCGGCCGCTAGCTGCCGATGGTGGCCGCGTCTACATCATCGGCTTGGAACCCTACGTCCAATTCGAACCCACCACCGAAAGCGGCAGAGTCATCTGGGAAATCGGTCGTGTGCGGGATGCCTGTCTATTGCTTGCCGGCGAGCGACCATACCGGGAGTTTCCGCTGGACTGGATGCAGCGGCGGCTCGGCACGGCCGGCTTTCGCATGCTCGAAGCGCGGCGGTTTCCTATCCGATATCGCGCCCGCTACATCCACAGTCAGCTCAACATGTGTCTCACGCGGCTCGAACGTTTTCCGTCGAAGGACCTCGCCTCGACTATGCGCGACTACGTCGAAGAACTCCGCGCCCGGGCGCTGGAACTCGACGAACGCGAAGACGGTTTGAGGCACGGCAACGATTACGTGATCGCCGCCGAACCCATGTAGGCGACGCACTATGAAAATGGTTATCATTGTCGCCATGATCACCGCCAAGACTGTCGCTGTTCGCGCACTTCTTGCGAGCCTCGTGCTGACTGCCCCGTTCGGGTTGGCGGCATGCGGCGGAGCTGGCGACTCCCGCCCTAACGCGGCGGACACCACCGGCGCCTGCCCGGGCACGCCAGTCGACGTCGTGGTCAGCGTCGACCAATGGGGCGACATAGTCTCCGAACTCGGCGGCGACTGCGCTCGCGTCACCACGGTGCTCGCCAGTTCGGCGGTCGACCCGCACGATTACGAACCCGCACCCTCCGATGCGGCGAAGTTCGAGGGTGCCCAACTCGTGGTTCTCAACGGCGGCCACTACGACGAGTGGGCGGCCAAGCTCGCCGCCAGCGCGGCGCCGGAAGCGCCGGTCGTCGACGCGCTGGCCGTCGGCGGCGCGGCCCACGAGCACGAGGGCGAGAGCCACGACCATGACCACGACGTGAACCCGCACGCCTGGTACAACCCGGCGACGGTGACTGCGGTCGCCGACGCGGTCAGCGCGCGGCTGCGCGAGCTGTCGGCCGGCGCCGCGGGCTACTTCGACGAGCGTCGCACCGCGTTCCGCGAGGCCCTCAAGCCGTACGATGAGCTCATCGACTCAATCAGGGCCGGTGCCTCCGGCAAGTCCTATGCGGCAACCGAGACCGTGTTCGACGACATGGGCGCGGCGCTCGGCTTGGTCAACCGCACCCCACGGGGTTATCAGGTCGCCTCGGCCAACGACTCCGAACCGTCGCCCGCGGATCTCGATGCCTTCCTGCAACTGCTGGCCGATCGCGGCGTCGACGTGCTGATCTACAACGTGCAAACGGAAGGCGCTGTCCCGCAACAGCTTCGAGCCGCCGCAGAACAGGCCGGCGTCCCGGTGGTCGACATCACCGAGACCGTGCCGCCGGATACCGACTCGTTCCAGAGCTGGCAGGTGAACCAGTTGACCGAACTCGGCGAGGCGCTCGGTGTCAGAACCTGATACCGGGGTGGCGTTGGCCTTCGACGACGTCAGCGCCGCGCGCGGCGGGCGACTGATCTGGTCGGAAGCGACGTTCGAGGTGCCTGCGGGCGGCATCGTCGCCGTCATCGGATCCAACGGGGCGGGCAAGACCACGCTGCTGCAGATCGTGCTCGGCCTGCTTCCGCCGGCGTCGGGACATGTCCGTGTCTTCGGCGAACCGGCCGGCGTGCTGAACAACGCCATCGGCTACGTCCCCCAGAACTACGCGTCGGCCTCCGGTGAGGCGATCCGGGCTCGCGACGCCGTGATGCTCGGCCTGACGGGGCACCGGTGGGGATTCGGCCGCCCGAGCCGCGACGACAACCATCGTGTCGACGAAGTGCTCGCCGCCGTCGACGCCACGGCGGTTGCGCACAAGCGGCTGTCCCAACTGTCGGGCGGGCAACGCCAGCGGGTCGCGTTGGCCGAGGCGCTCGTCTCGAAACCCCGGATGCTCATCCTCGACGAGCCGCTGGCCTCGCTGGACCTGCGCAGCCAACGCGAGATCGTCGCCGTCCTCTCGCGGGTCAACACGAAGTTCGGCGTCACCATCCTGGTCGTCGCGCACGATCTCAACCCGCTGCTGGGCGTGCTCACCAGTGCCATCTACCTGCTCGACGGGCATGCCCACTTCGACACTCTCGACGGTGTCGTCGACGAGACCCTGCTGAGCCACCTCTACGGCACCCGGGTTCAGGTGGTACACACCCCGCAGGGCGAGCTGTACACGCGGAAGACGTGATGAACACGACCATCGTCGCACTGGGCTATCAGGAGAACTGGTGGCACATCATCACGTCGGCGTTCATGCGCAATGCGCTGATCGGCGGCACGATCGTCGCACTGGCCGCCGGGCTCATCGGTTACTTCGTCGTCGTGCGCAACACCGCGTTCGCCGCCCACGCACTCGCCCACATCGGGCTGCCCGGCGCGACGGGCGCGGTCCTGGTCGGCGTCCCCGTCGCGGTGGGACTGGGCGTCTTCTGTATCGGCGGTGCCCTGGTCATCGGTGCGCTGGGACGACGGGCCGCCGACCGCGAGGTGGCGACCGGCACCGTGTTGGCCATGGCGACGGGCCTCGGGCTGTTCTTCAACTCGCTGGCGACCAGGAGTTCGAGCACCATGACCAACGTCCTGTTCGGCAACCTGCTGGCGATTTCCGACCAACAGATCGTGATGTTCGCGGCGCTGTTGGTGGTGCTGGCGCTGTGCGTCGCGATGATCTACCGGCCGCTGCTGTTCACCTCGGTAAACGCCCAGGTGGCCGACGCGAAAGGAGTGCCGGTGCGCGCCTTGTCGGTGGCGTTCATGGCGCTTCTCGGTCTGGCGGTGACGATGGCGGTGCAGGCGGTCGGCACGCTACTGCTGTTCGCGCTCGTGGTCACTCCCGCTGCCGCGGCGATCATGCTGACACCACGGCCGGGCAGGGCGATCGCGCTGTCCACCGGGTTCAGTCTCGCCTCGGTGTGGGCCGGGCTGGGACTGTCGGCGATGTTCAACGCGCCACCCAGCTTTGTGATCGTCACGGTTGCGTGCAGCGTCTGGGCAGTGGTGTGGGCCGCGCAGCGTGGCCTTCGACAAACTGCCGATCGCGTGCTGGTCACCTGAGCGGGAAGCTGCTTCGGCTACTCTCCGAGAGCATGCCCAGGAGTCCCACGCCCAGACGGCGGGCCACCCTGGCATCTCTGGCGGCGGAACTGAAGGTTTCGCGCACCACGATCTCCAACGCCTACAACCGGCCTGATCAACTGTCGGCGGATCTTCGTGAGCGGGTACTCGCCACGGCGAAGCGATTGGGCTACCCCGGTCCGGATCCGGTGGCGCGGTCCTTGCGCACCCGCAAGGCTGGTGCGGTCGGGCTGATGATCACCGAACCACTCAACTACTCGTTCAGCGACCCGGCCGCGCTCGACTTCGTCGCCGGCCTGGCCGAGTCCTGTGAAGCGGCCGGGCAGGGACTGCTGCTCGTGGCGATCGGCCCCAACCGCAGTGTCGGCGACGGCACGGCTGCGGTGCTGGCCGCCGGGGTGGACGGTTTCGTGGTGTACTCCGCGTCCGACGACGACCCGTATCTCGCCGTGGTCCAGCAGCGCCATCTTCCGATGGTGGTCGTCGACCAACCCAAGGACGTACCGGGCGCCACGCATGTGTGCATCGATGACCGTGCCGGGATGCGCCAGCTCGCCGAACACGTTCTGCAGCTTGGACATCGGGAGATCGGCCTGTTGACCATGCGGCTGGGCCGCGACCGGCCGCGCAGCGGGCCAGGTCCGACGGTTGCCGACCCGGACCGATTGCAGACACCGCACTTCCACGTACAGCGGGAGCGAATCGCAGGTGTGCGGGATGCGATGGCCGCGGCCAGACTCGACCCGGAATCGCTGACCGTGGTGGAAAGCTATGAGCACCTTCGGACTTCGGGCGGTGCGGCGGCGGAGGTCGCGCTCAACGCCAACCCGCGGCTGACCGCGCTGATGTGCACCGCCGATGTGCTGGCGCTCTCGGCGATGGACCATCTGCGGGCCCGGGGAATATATGTGCCGGGCCAGATGACTGTCACCGGCTTCGACGGAGTCCCCGAGGCGCTGCGGCGCGGCCTCGCGACCGTCGCGCAGCCGAGCCTCGAAAAGGGCCGTCGCGCAGGGCGTTTGCTGCACCACCCGCCTCGGAGCGGGCTACCCGTGGTCGAGGTGCTCGACACCGAGGTCATCCGCGGCCGCACCGCGGGTCCGCCCGCCTAGATTTCGGTCAGCGGCGCGGTGGCGCGCCATTGGTCGATCATCGGCGCGATGCCCTCGACAAGCATCGGCAGGGCCGGTGCCATCGCCAGCGCCGCGATCATCGCGAGCCGGCCGGCCGCCTCGGTGATTCGCAACACGCGGTCGTCGGTGCGGCGCAACCCCAGCGCGGCGGCGGCCGCGTCATACGCGGCAACGGCCTCCGGGCCGGTCAACGCCAGATCGGATTCGATCGCGCCCAACGTCACGAGTTCGAAGTCCGACCACAGTTCGCCGGCGGAAGTGGTGATCATGTTGTGGTACGGCGCATCACCGTGGATGGTCTGCACGTCGACACCGGGAAACGCCGCCTCGAAGGCCGCTCGTGACGTCAGTACCGGGGCGATGACGGCCCATTCCCGTTGGGCGCGTTCGAGATCAGCCGCAGAAACCAGCTCGGGCAGGAGTCGCACCTGCGCAAGCCCTTCGGGGATGTAGGAGTTGAACGGCGCCCAGAATTCCAGTTCTCCGTCGTAGTCGCGAAGCGCGGCGTGCAATCGCGCGGTCTGCTCCATCCGCCGGCCCATGTCCGGCTCTGCGTCTGGAATCTGCTCGACGAAGTGCCAGGACGTCATCGAAAAGCCGTTGCGCCGAACGGGTTCGCGCGGCACCAGCGGGCTGGGCGGCACGACGGGATGACCACGGTCGGCGAGCCATCCGGTCACCGCCAGTTCCGCGCGCTGTTGCCTGGTCTGCACGTGCGGGTCCTTGGTGTACGACGGCGGCAGCACCGTGGGCACCCGGACCACGACCGGAGCGGGCGACAAATGGACGATCACCGAGAACGCCTCGTAGAGCACCCGGGGTTCGTCCACACGCAGGCCGAGGTCGACACCGGCCGCGGCGGCTGCGGCAACCGCCCGTGCGGTCCGGGCGGCGATCTCGGCGTCGGTCAGCACGTCAACCCGACTGCGAACGACGCGCGTCGAGAAGGAACTTCAGCGCAGCGGCAACGTCTTCGGGCGAGTCCACCCGATAGGTCGCCAACGTCTCACCCGGCCCCACCTTCACGCCGACATCGTCACCGCCCAGTCGCCGGAACGCCTTCTCGTCGGTCACGTCATCGCCGAAAAACACCACAGTGGTGGCCTTTTCCTGCGATCGCAAGATGTCGACCGCCTGCCCCTTGTCGGTCTGGATCACCGCGAACTCCAGCACCGCCTTGCCCTCGGTCAGTTGCGCATCCCATGCCGTCGACGCCGCACGGGCCGCCGCTAGCGCCGCCTCGCCGTCGTCCGCGGAGGCGTTGCGGACGTGCAACGCAACGCTGGCGGGCTTGGTCTCGACGGTCACTCCCGGTCGGTCCGCCGCGATGGCGTCGAGTTCGGCGGTGATCCGGTCCAGCAGCCCGCGGTCGATGTCGTGTGTGAACCCGGACGCGAACTCGGCGCCGTGGCTGCCGACGAGATGCACCGCCGGCGGCAGCGCGGACAGCTCGCGCAGCACTTCGAGCGCGCGCCCGGAGATCAACGCGCTTGCCGTCTGCGGAATATCGGCCAGGGACGCCAGGGCATCGGCGGCGTCGGCGAGCGGTCGGGCGTCCGCCGGGTGGCTGACGATCGGTGCGAGGGTGCCGTCGAAATCAGAGCTGACGAGCAGCCGCGGTGTCGCTGCGGCCGCCGTGAGCGCACGCTGCAGATCCGCCGGGAGCACGCCTAGATCTTAGGGTGCTCCCCGTCGCCGATCAGCAGCCGCACAGCGAGATCCAGCCGCTTGCTGACGTCGGTCGCCGAGGCCCGCCGGGTCAGCCAGGCGAGCAGATTCGACAGCCAGACGTCGGAGATCACGCGGGCGATGTGGTACTGGTCCTCGGTCGGCTCACCGTCGCTCATGGCGCGGGCGAACATCGAGTCCATCAACTTGCCGACGTGGTCGACCTCACCGGCCGCCGAGGCATCGGCGAACACGAATGCGCGCGTCATCGCCTCGGTCAGCAGCGGATTGCGCTGCATCGCCCGGTTGAGCTTGCCCACCATGATGTTGAGCCGCTGATAGGGCGTGCCGCCGGTCAGCGCCGCGCGGTCGGTCTTGGCGTCGATCCGCTCGAACTCGCGCCCCAGCGCCGAAACCAGCAGATGGACCTTCGACGGGAAATACCGATAGAGGGTGCCGACCGCGACATCGGCGCGTTCGGCCACGGCACGCATCTGAACGGCTTCGTAGCCGCCTTTGGACGCGATGGCCAGCGTGGCGTCCAGGATGCGCTTGCGACGCTCACGCTGTGCTTCGGAGCCGAGCTCGGACTCGGACAGCACCGCCACGTTCATCACCTGGCGCGGTCGGGAATCCGACGCCGAACCCGAGCTGGCGGGCGCTGACTGCGAGGGGCCGGACATGCGGCGGGCAACTCCTTCGTCGTGCGTTCTCGTTTCGAAACGATACGCATGCCGATCCTCATTTTCTCACCTCGACACCCGCATTGGCACCGACGTGTCCTGCTGTAATGACGGTCGACTTGACGTTCGATCGCTGGCACTATTAGAACACGTTCTAGTGAGGAGCACCGCCTTCTCACCCAATCGCTAGGAGTGGACGGTGTCGCTCGCATCCCCGGGGACCATCGCCGACGAGCAGTCGGCCGTACGGGAGCTGGTCCGTGACTGGGCAGCAGCCTCCGGCGCCATCTCGGCTGCACGCGACGTCGAGCAGGGCCAGTCGGACGCCTGGCGGCAACCCTATGCGGGGATGGCCCAACTCGGCATCTTCGGTGTCGCGTTGCCCGAGGAGCACGGTGGCGCCGACGGCACGGTCGAGGACCTCTGCGCGATGGTCGACGAGGCGGCCGCCGCGTTGGTTCCCGGCCCCATCGCCACGACGGCGCTGGCCACGCTGGTGCTCCAGCAGTCAGACGTGTTGCAGGCACTCGCCGCCGGTGACCGGGTCGCCGGGGTGGCGCTCAGCGGGGATGTGCAGGTCACCGACGGTCGCGCCTCGGGCACCGCGGAGTACGTGCTCGGCGCCGACGCCGCGGGGGTGTTGCTGCTGCCCGCCGGTGACGGGTTCGTCCTGGTCGACGCCGGCGCCGACGGCGTCTCGGTCGAACCGCTGAAGGCGACCGACTTCTCGCGGCCGCTGGCGCGCGTCGTGCTCGACGCCGCGCCCGCCGAGGCGGTCAACGCACCGGCGCAACGGGTGATCGACATCGCGGCGACGGTGATGGCGGCGGAGGCCGCGGGCCTGGCCCGCTGGGCGTTGCAGACCGCGACGGACTACGCGAAGGTGCGCGAGCAGTTCGGCAAGCCGATCGGCAGTTTCCAGGCCATCAAGCACATGTGTGCCGAAATGCTGCTGCGCTCCGAGCAGGCCTCCGTGGCGGCCGCCGATGCGGCGCGGGCGGTGGCCGACGGCGACGAGCAGCAGTTGTCGATCGCTGCGGCGGTGGCAGCAGCCGTCGGCATCGACGCGGCCAAGGCCAACGCCAAGGACTGCATCCAGGTGCTGGGCGGCATCGGGATCACCTGGGAGCACGACGCGCACCTGTATCTGCGCCGCGCCTACGGCATCGGGCACTTCCTCGGCGGAGCGCAGCGTTGGCTGCGTCGGATCGCCGCGTTGACGCAGCAGGGGGTGCGTCGTGAACTACACATCGACCTGGCGTCGGTCGCGGACAGGCGGCCCGAAATCGTTTCGGCCGTAGCCGAAATCGCCGCGTTGCCCGTCGAGAAGCAGCAGGCCGCGCTGGCCGACGCGGGGTTGCAGGCACCGCACTGGCCCAAGCCGTACGGGCGCGGCGCCGGCCCCGCCGAGCAGCTGCTGATCGATCAGGAGTTGGCCAAGGCCGGGGTGTCGCGGCCGGACCTTGTGATCGGATGGTGGGCGGCTCCAACGATTCTCGAGCACGGCACCCAGGAGCAGATCGAGCGGTTCGTGCCGGCCACGCTGCGGGGCGAGCTGCAGTGGTGTCAGTTGTTCTCCGAGCCCGGCGCGGGATCCGATCTGGCGGCGTTGCGCACCAAGGCCGTCCGCGCCGACGGCGGTTGGAAGCTGACCGGACAGAAGGTGTGGACCTCGGCGGCGCACAAGGCGGCGTGGGGGGTATGCCTCGCGCGCACGGACCCGGATGCGCCCAAACACAAAGGCATCACGTACTTCCTGGTCGACATGAAGTCGGCGGGCATCGACATCCGCCCGCTGCGCGAGATCACCGGCGACAACCTGTTCAACGAGGTGTTCTTCGACGACGTGTTCGTCCCGGACGAGATGGTCGTCGGCCAGGTGAACGACGGGTGGCGGTTGGCCCGCACCACGCTCGCCAACGAGCGGGTCGCGATGGCCGCGGGCACCGCGCTCGGCAATCCCATGGAGGAACTGCTCGAGCAGATCGCCACGCTCGACTTCGACGTGGCCGGCCAGGATCAACTCGGCTCGTTGATCGTGGCGGCCCAGGTCGGCTCGCTGCTGGATCACAAGATCGCCGAACTCGCTGTCGGAGGCCAGGATCCGGGCCCGCAAGCCAGCGCGCGCAAGCTCATCGGGGTGCGTTACCGACAGGCGCTGGCCGAACTGCGGATGGAGTTGTCCGAAGGTGGCGGCGTGGTCGAGAACCCCACGGTGTTCGACTTCCTCAACACCCGCTGCCTGACCATCGCGGGCGGCACGGAGCAGATCCTGCTCACCCTCGCCGGCGAGCGGCTGCTGGGGCTACCCCGCTAGAAGTCATGTTGGCCGATCAGCAGTCTCCTAGCTGAACGCGGCCTGTGCGCAGGCGTCGGGCGAGGTGACGTTCACCCCGGCGTAGACCACCTGGATGTGTGAGCACACGATCAGTGGGACGTCGGTCCTCGGTTGGCCGGTGCGCCAGTCGACCGGCCAGACGTCTTCACCGAACCGATACTTCTCCGGCGGTCCGCCGCCGAAGTAGATCGTGGTGAACTCCACGTCGGTCAACGACTTGAACGAGCGCGTGTTCGGCGTCTTGAAGCTGAAGTTGATGTAGACGCTGCGGTCCATGGTGCGCAGCGTGGTGGTCTGACGGGCCCACAGATCGCCGGGGAATCCGATAACCCCTTCGGGCGCGCGCAGATTCGCCTGGGTGTTGACCAGGCACTTCGCCTCGGCCTTGATGCAGTTGGCCGTTGCCGCCATTTCGAGTGTCTGCGCTGCGTTGACGGGGATCGTGGCGACTTTTGTGTCGACCGCCGCGGATGCGGTCGGGGCGACGAGCGCAACCGCCAACCACATCGCCGATACCACGGCCAGAACGCCGGCGCACCGCTTCACTGGTTTCTGCCTTTCTGGAGCCGCTTGCCGGCGACTTCCATGTCGGTCGTGCGGCGAATGCTAGCCCGCGCGCTATTCGTCGTAGGTGACTTCGACCGAATCCGAGCGGGGCAGCGCCTGGCAGCCGAGTATCAGGCCCTCGTCGAGGTCGGACTGCTCGAGCACGTCGTTGACGTCCATCTCGACCTCGCCGCTTTTCTTCAGTACCGCGCAGGCGCCGCAGTGGCCCTCCCGGCAGGAGAACGGCGCATCGAGACCCTTGTCCAGCAGCACGTCGAGCAGCTTGGCGTTGCGCGGCCACCGCACCTCGTGCTTCTCGCCGTCGAGCGTGACGATCGCCGTGGCCGGGCCCTCGTCGCTGTCGTCCTCCTCGATGACCACGGCGGCGAACGGGTCGGAGTCCAGCGACTTGAACACCTCGATGTGCACGCGATCGGCCGGAATTCCGGCGCCCTTGACCGCCTCCTCCGCCGCGGCCATGAACGGGCCCGGCCCGCAGATGTACGCGTCGTGACCGGTGTACGGAGCGGTCAGGGCGGCCAGCGCGGCCGCGCTCGGCAGCCCCTGCACCGTTTCCAACCAGTGCACGACGACGAGCCGTTCGGGGTACTTCTCGCTCAGTTCACGCAACGCCGCGCCGAAGATCACCGAGTTCTCGTCGCGGTTGGCGTAGACCAGAACGACCTTGCCGGTGCCCTCGGCGAGCGCCGACTTGCAGATCGACATCATCGGCGTGATCCCCGACCCGGCGGCCAACAGCAGGAAGTCGGTGTCCAAAGTCTTGGGTACGAACGTGCCCGATGGCGCGAGCACGTGCACCTTCATGCCGGTGTGCGCGTGATCGCACAGCCAGTTCGACGCGTAGCCGTCGGCGGTGCGCTTGACGGTGACGGTCAGCCGGTCGTCGGTGAACGGCGAGCTGCACAGCGAGTAGCAGCGCGCCACCGATCCGGTGCGCTCGCTGGGCACGCGCAGCGTCAGGAACTGTCCGGGCGCGTACCGCAGCCGTTCAGCCGGAATCTCGGCACCGGCGGGCACGGTGAACACCAGCGAGCGCGCGTCGTCGGTCTCCTCGACGACGTCGGCAAGCTCCAGCTCGAGCACATGGCTGCCGAGCGGCTCGTCGGTCACTTTCGCGTCCACCTTTCACGTCCGGCGATCCCGCCGATTCAGCGCAATAACTAGAACAGGTTACAGAAATGCATGTGTGCAGGTCCAGCAGCCACAGGTATGCGCTACTCGACACGAATCGTAACGTGTTCTAATCTGACGGCTAAGCGATTCGCGCTTGCCGTGAGTGCTCATCGCAGTCCGTCCTATCCGGGAGGCACATCAGTGACGTCCATTGAACAGCGTGACGCGCAGTCGGTCCTAGCCGGGATCGACGATCTTCTGCCGCTGATCGCCAAACGCGCGCAAGCCACCGAGGACCTGCGCCGCCTTCCGGACGAGACGATCAACGAACTCACCGAGGTCGGCTTCTTCAAGCTGCTGCAGCCCGAGCAGTGGGGCGGCTTCCAGTGCGATCCGACGCTGTTCTACGAGGCGGTGCGCCGGCTCGCCAGCGCCTGTGGGTCCACCGGCTGGGTCGGTTCGATCATCGGTGTGCACAACTGGCACCTCGCGCTGTTCGACCAGCAGGCCCAGGAAGAGGTCTGGGGCGACGACCCGGCCGTGCGGATCTCGTCGTCGTATGCGCCGATGGGGGCGGGCACCGTCGTCGACGGCGGCTACATCGTCAACGGGTCCTGGAACTGGTCCTCGGGATGCGATCACGCCACGTGGACGTTCGTCGGCGGGCCGGTGATCAAGGACGGAAAGCCGGTCGACTTCGGCAGCTTTCTGATCCCGCGCACCGAGTACGAGATCGACGACGTGTGGCACGTGGTCGGGCTCAAGGGCACCGGCAGCAACACGCTCAAGGTCAAGGATGTGTTCGTGCCGCGGCACCGCTTCCTGTCCTACAAGGCGATGAACGACCGCACCGCGGGCGGGCTGCAGACCAACACCGCGCCGGTCTACAAGATGCCTTGGGGCACAGTGCATCCCACCACCATCTCGGCGCCCATCGTCGGCATGGCCTATGGCGCTTACGACGCCCACGTCGAGCACCAGGGCAAGCGGGTGCGCGCCGCGTTCGCCGGGGAGAAGGCCAAGGACGATCCGTTCGCCAAGATCCGGATCGCCGAGGCCGCCAGCGACATCGACGCCGCCTGGCGTCAGCTGATCGGCAACGTCGGCGACGAATACGCACTGCTGACGGCGGGTCAGGAGATACCGTTCGACCTGCGCGCCCGCGCCCGCCGCGACCAGGTCCGGGCGACCGGCCGCGCGATCGCCTCGATCGACCGGCTCTTCGAGGCGTCCGGTGCCACCGCGCTCAACAACGACGCTCCGGTGCAACGGTTCTGGCGCGACGCGCACGCGGGGCGGGTGCACGCGGCCAACGACCCCGAACGCGCCTACCTGATCTTCGGCAACAACGAGTTCGGGCTGCCGCCGCAGGACACGATGGTTTAACCGGGAAGGCCTGATGACCTCATACATCCAGGAGACCGAGCAGCAGGTCGAGGTCACCTTCGAATCGACGTCGCGGTACGCGCAGGTCCGAGACGACATGCGGCTGCACTACCACGAAGCAGGCGTCGGCCACTCGCAGACCGTGGTGCTGTTGCACGGCGGCGGGCCCGGTGCGTCGAGCTGGTCGAACTTCTCCAAGAACATCGCGGTGCTCGCCCGGCACTTCCACGTCATCGCCGTCGATCAGCCCGGCTACGGACACTCCGACAAGCACACCGAGCACGAGCAGTACAACCGCTACAGCGCCACCGCGTTGCTGAACCTGTTCGACCATCTCGGCATCGAACGTGCTGCGCTGGTGGGCAATTCGCTGGGCGGCGGGACCGCGGTGCGGTTCGCGCTGGACAACCCGAAGCGGGCCGGCCGACTGGTGCTGATGGGTCCCGGCGGGCTGTCGGTCAACCTGTTCTCCCCGGATCCCACCGAGGGCGTCAAACTGCTGGGCAGGTTCACCGGCGAGCCGACGCGCGAGAACCTGGAGAAGTTCCTGCGCATCATGGTCTTCGACCAGAGCCTGATCACGCCCGAGTTGATCGACGAGCGTTTCGCGATCGCCAGCCAGCCCGACTCGCTGGCCGCGGCGAAGGCGATGGGTAAGTCGTTCGCGGGCGCGGATTTCGAGCTGGGCATGATGTGGCGCGAGGTGTACAAGCTGCGTCAGCCGGTGCTGCTGATCTGGGGCCGCGAGGACCGCGTCAACCCTCTCGATGGCGCATTGGTCGCGCTCAAACAGATTCCCCGTGTGCAGCTGCACGTCTTCGGACAGTGCGGCCACTGGGCGCAGCTGGAGAAATTCGACGAGTTCAACAAGCTCACTGTTGATTTCTTGACCGACGCTTCTGCGAAAGGCTCGCGATGACCATCAAATCGCTTGGCTACCTTCGGATCGAGGCCACCGATGTCGCCGCGTGGCGGGAATACGGCCTCAAGGTGCTCGGCATGGTCGAGGGCTCCGGGCTGACAGAGGGTGCGCTCTATCTGCGGATGGACGAGTTCCCGGCCCGCTTGGTGATCGTCCCCGGCGAGCACGATCGGCTGCTTCAATCCGGTTGGGAGACCGCCAACGCCGCCCAGCTGCAGGACATCCGCAACCGGCTCGACGTCGAAGGCGTTCCCTACAAGGAGGCCTCGGCCGCCGAGCTCGCCGAACGTCGGGTCGACGAGATGATCCGATTCGACGACCCTTCGGGCAACACGCTCGAGGTGTTCCACGGTGTCGCGCTCGAGCACCGCCGCGTCGTCAGCCCCTACGGCCACAAGTTCGTCACCGAGGAGCAGGGTCTGGGGCACGTGGTGCTGACCACCCGCGACGACGCCGAGTCACTGCATTTCTACCGCGACGTGCTGGGCTTCTATCTGCGTGACTCGATGCGGTTGCCTCCGCAGCTCGTCGGCAGGCCGGCCGACGGTGCGCCCGCGTGGCTGCGCTTCTTCGGGGTCAACCCGCGGCACCACAGCTTGGCGTTCATGCCGGGTGAGACGCCGAGCGGCATCGTGCATCTGATGGTCGAGGTCGGCGAGGCCGACGACGTCGGGCTCTGCCTGGACCGCGCGCTGCGCCGCAAGGTGCCCATGTCGGCGACCCTGGGCCGCCACGTCAACGACAAGATGCTCTCGTTCTACATGAAGACGCCGGGCGGTTTCGACGTCGAATTCGGTTGCGAGGGACTGCAGGTCGATGACAGCGAGGACTGGGTCGCGCGGGAGAGCACCGCGGTGAGTCTCTGGGGCCACGACTTCAGCGTTGGTTTCAAGTGACGGTGATGAGCGCTCGCGCGAAGAACAATCGATAATGGCGGCCGAACCGATCGACCCTCGCGCGTTCCGCAATGTGCTGGGCCAGTTCTGCACCGGCATCACGGTGATCACCACAATGCACGACGGCGCGCCGGTCGGGTTCGCCTGCCAGTCATTCGCCGCGCTGTCGCTGGAACCGCCGCTGGTGCTGTTCTGTCCGACGAAGATGTCGCGGTCGTGGCAGGCGATCGAAGCCAGCGGGCACTTCTGCGTGAACGTGCTGCACGAGAACCAGAAGGACGTCTCGGCGCGCTTCGGCTCGAAGGAGCCCGACAAGTTCGCCGAAATCGATTGGCAGCCGTCGAGACTGGGCTCACCGGTCATCGAAGGCACGCTCGCGCACATCGACTGCTCGGTGCACTCGGTGCACGACGGCGGCGACCACTACGTCGTGTTCGGCGCCGTGCATTCGCTCTCGGACGTGCCGCACAAGAAGCCGCGGCCGCTGTTGTTCTACCGCGGGCAGTACACCGGTATCGAGCCGGACAAGAACACGCCCGCACACTGGCGCGACGACCTCGAAGCGTTCCTCACCGCCACGACCGACGACACCTGGCTGTAGTAGATCCGCATTACAACCGCTCGTCGATGAAGTCCACGACGGCTGCGGCGACCTCCCGGTGCACCGTCTCGTTGAGAATGTCGTGGCGTGCGCCCGCGAACTCCGCGAAATGCAGCGCGTCGATCTGCTCCGCGTACGCCCGCACCGCGCCGACCGGAGCGACGACGTCGTTCGAGCCGTGCACGGCCAGCGTCGGGACGGTGAGTTCCGGCAGGTCGGCGCCGAATCGGTCCCAGGCCCTGTCGAGTTCCCGGGTCAGTGCCGCACCGTCGGCGTCGGCGAACGTCAGCGGGTCGTTCTCCAGCAGGTCGAGGTAGAACGGATCGTCGGACAGCCACCCTGGGTTGAGGACGAGCGAGGTGTCGCTGTCGAGCATCGCGGGCGTCGGCACCAACGGAGCACCGGAGACGATGCCGGCTCGATAGCGGTCCGGCTGTTCGAGCAGCCGGAACAGCGTGACGATGGAGCCGAACGAATGCCCCTGCGCGAGCAACGGCAGCCCGGGCCGTGCGGTCTCGGCGACATCGGTCAGGGCATCGGCGAGACCTGAGCTGTCTTCGATGGACCCGAAGTCTCCGCGGGTGCCCGGGCTCAGACCATGGCCGAACTGGTCGACCGCCCACAGATCGATACCCGCGGCGTTGAGCGCGAAGCCGTAGCGGTGGTAGAGACCGGAGTGCTCGCCGAAGCCGTGCAGGAAGATCACCGCGGCGCGCGGATCGGCCGACGGCCAGTGGCGGTAGTAAGCGCGGCCCTTCGGATGGTCGATGAACGGCATGCTGACGACGTTAGCCTTTGCCGAGCAGCACATCGCGCTGCTCGTGCACGCGGTCGCGGATCGCCTCCACGACAGCGGCCACCTCGGGTCGGCGCAGCGCCTCTGCCCGGGTGACGAGCCAGTACGTCAGCCGGACGGCCACCTGGCCGGGCAGCACGCGGAGGAGATCGTCGTGCCGGTCGGCCATGAAACAGGGCAGCAACCCAATGCCGGCGGCCGCGCGGGTGGCTTCCACATGCACGAAAACGTTTGTGGAGGTGACTGATTCGCGCATGGCGGGCGCGAAGCTCGCCGCCACGTCGAGGTCGTCGACCTGCAGCATCGAGTCGATGAAGTAGACCAGCGGGAAACGCTCGAGGTCGGCGATGCTGGTCGGGGTTCCGTGCTCGGCCAGGTAGCCCCGGGCACCGTAGAGGCCCAGGCAGTAGTCGCCAAGCCTGATCGCCCTGGCCCGATGGACCTTGGGTTCGCCGACGACCACCTCCACGTCGAGACCGGACCTCTGCTGGGTGGCGGGTCGCGTTGTGGCGACGAGCTCGACGGCCACCTTTGGGTGCTGACGCTGGACGTGAGCGGCGGCCGGTGCCGCGATGTAGGCCGAGAAGCCGTCGGTTGCCGAGATCCGCACGACGCCTTCGAGTGCGCGGTCGCCGGCTGCGTCGACGGCCAGTGACCGCACGGCCGACTCGATGGCTTCGGCGGCGGCCAGCGCGTCGCGGCCCAGGTCGGTGAGTTCCCACCCACCCGCTCCGCGCGCCAACACCCGCCCGCCGACCGACTCCTCGAGTGCGGCGATGCGCCGAGAGATGGTGGTGTGGTTGAGGCCGAGCTCCTCCGCTGCGGCCTTGTAGCGGCCGGACCGGCCGACCGCCAGCAACACGAGCAGGTCGTCGGCGCTCGGCCGTCGACCCGACGGCTGGGTCATCGGAGGCGGCACAACTGCATTTTCGCAGATACCTCCTGCATTTTTCGCCATTGCTAGCCGCGGGTATCTGCGTGAATACTCACAGGCGTCTGTGCCTGCCATCACAGCCGAAGGAGTGCGCGATGGATGTCACCAATGTCGCGAACAGCGACGCGCCGGTCCCGAGGGGCCTCAAACGCGTCGTGGTCGCCTCGATGGCCGGCACGGTCGTCGAATGGTACGAGTTCTTCCTCTACGCGACTGCCGCCACATTGGTCTTCAACAAGGTGTTCTTCGCCGAAGGCACGAGCGAGGCCAGTGGACTCATCGCCGCCCTGCTGACCTACGCCGTCGGATTCGTCGCGCGCCCGCTGGGCGGGGTGGTCTTCGGACACTTCGGCGACAAGTACGGCCGCAAGAAGCTGCTCCAGTTCGCGATCCTTCTCGTCGGTGGCGTCACGTTTCTCATGGGCTGCCTGCCCACCTACGCACAGATCGGGGTATGGGCGCCGATCTTGCTCGTGGTGCTGCGGTTCCTTCAGGGCTTCGCGGTCGGCGGCGAATGGGGCGGAGCAGTTCTGCTTGTCGCCGAGCACAGTCCGAACGACAAGCGAGCGTTCTGGGCCAGTTGGCCGCAGGCGGCGGTGCCCGTCGGCAACATGCTCGCCACCGTCGTGCTGTTAGTGCTGACCGGTCTGCTGCCGGAGACGGCGTTCCTGTCCTGGGGATGGCGGGTGGCGTTCTGGTTGTCGGCGGTGGTGGTGCTGATCGGCTACTACATCCGCACCAAGGTCAGCGACGCGCCGATCTTCGTGGCCGCCCAGGAGGAGGTCGAACGCGTCAAGGCTGTGTCCTACGGCGTGTTCGAGGTGCTGAGGCGTTATCCCCGTGGCGTTTTCACCGCGATGGGGCTGCGGTTCGCGGAGAACATCATGTACTACCTGGTGGTCACGTTCTCGATCGTCTACCTCAAGACGCACGTCGGCGCCGACACCAGTGACATCCTGTGGTGGCTGCTCGTCGCGCACGCTGTGCACTTCGTGGTGATTCCCCAGGTGGGTCGGCTGTCCGACCGGTTTGGCAGGCGGCCGGTGTACATCGTCGGTGCAATCGCCGGGGGAACGTGGGGCTTCTTCGCGTTCCCGATGATGAACAGCGGCTCCTACCTGTTGATCATGGCCGCGGTCATCCTCGGACTGGTGATCCACGCGTTGATGTACTCGCCGCAGCCGGCGATCATGGCCGAGATGTTTCCGACCCGGATGCGGTATTCCGGTGTCTCCCTTGGCTATCAGGTAACCTCGATCGTCGCCGGGTCGCTGGCGCCGGCCATCGCCACGTGGCTGCTCGACAGGTACGATTCGGCGGTCCCGATCGCGCTCTACCTGGCCGCCGCCTCGGTGATCACCTTGATGGCCGCGCTGTTCACCCGCGAAACCAAGGGCCTCGATCTCGCGACGCTCGATGCGGCCGACCGTGAGCAACTCGCCAAGGCGGGCGTCGTATGAGCGAACTCGACGGCCGCACCGCGCTGGTGACCGGCGGTGCGAGTGGCATCGGGGCCGCATGTGCGCGAGCCTTGGCCGCGCAGGGGACGACGGTCACCGTCGCGGATCGCGACGATGTCGGCGCCAAGGCGATCGCCGAAGAGATCGGTGGAAAGCCATGGGTGGTCGATCTTTCCGACGTCTCCGCGCTCGCGGATCTTCGGCTGAAGACAGACATTCTGGTGAACAACGCCGGCGTGCAGCACGTCAGCCCGATCGCCGAGTTCCCGCCCGAGCGCTTCCGCTTCATTCTCCAACTCATGCTCGAGGCGCCGTTCCTTTTGATTCGTGCGGCGCTGCCGCACATGTACGAGCAGAACTTCGGGCGCATCATCAACATTTCGTCGATACATGGCCTGCGCGCCTCCGAGTTCAAGAGCGGGTACGTGACCGCGAAGCACGGGCTGGAGGGGCTGTCGAAGGTGACCGCGCTGGAGGGCGGCCCGCACGGCGTCACCAGCAACTGCGTCGACCCGGGTTATGTGCGAACTCCGCTGGTGACCAAGCAGATCGCCGATCAGGCCCGCACCCACGGGATAGACGAGGATAAGGTGGTCGCGGACATTCTGCTGAAGGAGAGCGCCATCAAGCGACTTGTCGAACCCGAAGAAGTTGCCTCGCTGGTCATCTGGCTCGCCTCACCGGATGCGGGGATGGTGACCGGGGCGTCGTACACGATGGACGGCGGCTGGAGCGCCCGATGACCACCACTGCGCAATGGACGCCCACGACGGCCGACATCGCCGGCGCGCGAGTCACCGACTTCGCGCAGTTCGTGCAGCGGCGTACCGGCCTCGACCTACCCGACTACCAGTCGCTGTGGCAATGGTCTATCGACGACCCGGACGCGTTCTGGGCTGCGCTGTGGGACTACTTCGGCCTCGGCGACCGGCCTGACACCGTGCTCGCCTCCGCCGAAATGCCCGGCGCACAGTGGTTTCCCGGAACTCACCTCAACTACGTGGATCAGGTGGTGCGCAACGCCCGCACCGACCGGCCCGCGATCCTCTATCTCGCCGAAGGCGGCGGGGTCACCGAGGTTTCCTGGACCGAGTTACTCGGTCGCACCGCAGCTTTCGCGCAGAGGTTGCGCTCGCTCGGGGTGGCGGCCGGCGACCGGGTGATCGGGTACCTGCCGAACATTCCCGAAGCCGTGATCGCATTCCTGGCCACCGCCAGCATCGGCGGCATCTGGAGCGCCTGCGGTCAGGACTACTCGGCCAAGGCCGCGCTCGACCGGCTCGGACAGCTCGAACCGACGGTGCTGGTGACCGCCGACGGTTACACCTATGGCGGCAAGTTCCACGACAAGAGCCGCGACATCGCCACGCTGCAGGATGGCCTGCCGACCCTGCGCGGCACCGTGATGGCCTCGGAAATGACGGGTTCGAACGGTGCTGAGTTGGCGTCGACGCCGGTCGACTTCGCTCACCCGCTGTGGATTCTGTTCTCGTCGGGCACCACCGGACTGCCCAAGGGCATGATGCACGGCCACGGGGGCGTCCTGCTCGAACACCTCAAAGCCATTGCGCTGCAGTCCGACATCGGACCCGACGACACCTTCTTCTGGTACACCAGTCCGAGTTGGATGATGTGGAACTTCCAAGTCGCCGGGCTTCTCGTCGGAGCGACCATCGTGTGCTACGACGGAAGCCCCAGCGCCCCGCGGCCCGATGCACTGTGGGACATCGCCGCTCGAGTGAGGGCCACGGTGCTGGGAACCAGCCCCGGATATGTGCTCGCCTGCGCAAAGGCCGGTGAGGTGCCGCGTAAGGAGCATGATCTGTCGGCGCTGCGCACGGTCGGCATCACCGGGTCCTCACTACCGCCGTCGACGTCACTGTGGTTGCGCGACAACGTCGGCGAGCAGGTACAGGTGTCATCGATCAGCGGTGGCACCGATGTGGTGTCGGCGTTCATCGGCGGGGTCCGCACCGTCCCGGTGTGGCCCGGTGAGCTGTCGGCGCCGTACCTCGGTTGTGCGCTGGACTCGTGGAACGAGTCGGGCAAGCCGGTGCGCAACGAGGTCGGTGAGTTGGTGATCACCAAGCCGCTGCCCTCCATGCCCGTCGGGTTCTGGAACGACCCCGACGGGTCGCGTTATCGCAGCGCGTATTTCGAGATGTTTCCCGGCGTGTGGCGCCACGGCGACTGGATCACGATCACTGACCACGGCAGCGTCATCGTGCACGGGCGGTCGGACTCCACCCTCAACCGGCACGGCATCCGGATGGGCAGCGCGGACATCTACCAGGCGGTCGAGCGGCTGCCCGAGGTCGCCGAAGCGCTGATCATCGGCATCGACCAGTCCGACGGCGGGTACTGGATGCCCCTGTTCGTGGTCCTGGCGGGCGATGCGGAACTTTCCGACGACCTGCGTGACCGCATCAAGAACACCATTCGGGAGGAAGTGTCGCCGCGGCACGTACCCGACGAGATCATCGCCGCGCCAGGCGTTCCGCATACCCGCACGGGCAAGAAGCTCGAAGTGCCGATCAAGAAACTGTTCCAGGGCGCGGACGCCGCGAAGGTCGTCGAGCGCAGCGCCGTCGACGATCCCGATCTGCTCGACTGGTACGTCACGCAGCGTCGAAGGTGATCAGGTCAACGCTGAGTCGGCCCTCGATCAGGCTCATGGTTCGCACAGGCGGACCGGGAAGCGGCGGTGCGGTCGATCGGTAGGTCGCACCGGTGGGTGTCGTGAACTCGGCGCGGTGTTCGCCGTCATGTTCACTTGTCGTCACCGACCAGCCGGTGGCTTCCTTGGCGTAGTTGCACGCCTCGCATTCGCCGAGGCCATTCAGCGCAGTCGTCGGCCCGGCCCTATGCCGGGGCACCGCATGGTCGCGATGGCGTATCGGCGCATTGCAGTAGGGCGTGCGGCACGTCTGATCGCGTATCCCGATGAACGCCGCCAACCCTTTTGGAAAGGCTCTGGCTTGGGATTCCATCGCCACTAGTTGGCCGCTGCGGGGATGCCGGTACAGCCGGCGAAGCATCGCCTTGGCTGTGGCGTCGCCGACCGCCTCGCCGGTGAGCGCTCTCGCGATCGCGCTCGGCAGTGGTCCGTAACCGTCGAGCCACGCGGGCGCATCGTCATCACCCATCAGCGTGGTGTCGGCCATCACGAGGTTCAAGTTGACATCCACCGGCTGCTCGGCGGGGCGTGCGGTCACCCGTTCCACCATTGTGTCGGCCATGATCTGGCCGCGCGACCGGTCGTCGAAAGTGGTGTCGGCGGCGCTTTTCAATGCCGCATAGACGCTCACGCCCTGCTTGACGGGTAGCAGCGCGGTCAACCACACCATCGAGTCGGGCGCCGGGCGAATGGTGACACACCGGTCCGCTTCGGCCTTGGCGCTGCGGTCGACCACCGCGCCCACGTCGAGCTCGCACGCGATCCTCTTAGCTTCGGCCGCGATCCGCTTGTCGCCCCATCCATCGAGACGCGAGAGGTCGCCGCACATTTGGGTGTCGAGCCGACGACGGTCCTCAACGCTCAAACACGCCGATTCACGCACGATCAGAGTGGCTCGCCATTCTGACAGCGCCCCACATTCCAACGCAGCGAGGGTGTGGGGCATCTCGTCAACCAGGGCACTGGCCAGTCCCAGGTGACGGCCGCCCTGCACCGGCGCATCTCGGCGCGCCAACGCGACCTCCGTCGCCAGCCCCCGACCACGTCGACTCGCAGGCACTCCCGCAGCCTCCTCGGCGGCGTAACGCTTCGCCTTCCACAATGCGGTCACGCGTGCCTGCGCGGCGGCGGCGGACGACTTCACCCGTTCGAGTCGCTCGACCGCGACCCGGAGCTCCTCCTCGGAAGCCTCCGGACCGATATCGAACAAACTTTCGAACATGATTCGGACTGTACACCCAGCTGCCGACAAGCGGGCGCTCACCGGTCACTGGTGAGTGGCGGTGCCCTTCGCACGCGCCACCGCCGCAGAAGTGAGTCCGGCCGCACTGACGAGAACGGCCAGGCCGGCGAACCCGAATGGCACCGTCGACGCCGCCGCGATCGACGCCACGACGAGCGGCCCCGCGGCGTCACCACTCTCTCGGCCGATCTCTGCCGCACCCATCGTCTGGCCCAGCCGCTCGCTGGGGGTCGTCTTCGCGAGCATCGTGAAGGCGAGCGGGGTGATGAGTCCGCAGCCGGTCCCGATGACAACGGCGGCGCACAGCAGTCCCGCGAGGCCGGGCAAGGCTGCGACGACCAAACCGGCTGCGGTCAAGAGCATTCCGATCGCAATGCCCGCGTTGAGGGTGATCCTGCCCGCGTCGTGCGCCCGCCCGGCCATCGGTTGCGCGACCGCTGTGGTGAGCGCGAGCACGGAGACGACGGCGCCCGTGACAACGGGACTCAGGCCGGCCTGGGTGCCGAGAACCGGTAGGAAGCCAACGCCGACCGACAGTGCGGCGGTGGCCGCCGCAAGCGCGAGCGACGGTGTGACAAAGGAGGACTCGGAAAACCTGCGCAGAGTATCGACCAGGGTCTGACGTCGCCGGGGCAGCGGCGTCACGGCCGGCACGGAACTCCCTGCCCACACGGCGACCACGGTTCCGAGGACGGCCATCACGGCGAACAGGCTCTGCAGCCCGCCCAGCGTGACGATCAGGCCACCGAGTAATGGCCCGAGCGTGTAGCCGATCGATTTGTATGAGCCGTACGTTCCGAATGCGCGCCCCTGGGCGTCGGGCGACGTCATCAGGGCGACCAGCGCCGACGCGGCGGGCGAGAATGCCGCTGCGCCGACACCCTGGCCGAACCGGCCTGCCCATAGCCACGCGGTGTTGTCAAAGACGGCGTAGGACGCCGACGCGACCACAAAGATCACCAACCCGGCGATCAGGACGGTGCGCGCGCCGATTCGGTCGGCGAGCGTTCCGAAAACCGGCTTCAGCACCACCTCCGCACCGTCGTAGACCGCGAGGAGCGCACCGAGCGTCAGCAGTGAGGCGGCTGTACCGGTCGTGGTCGTCCCGAGCGTGCCTGCGACGGCGTGGGCGCCGAAGGCAGTGGTGAAACCAGCCGCCAACAGCGGTGCCCGCTGCGCAGTGGTGCCCATGCGCGCGGGCACCTCAGCCCAGCCACGCGCCGATGCGGCGCAGCGCCTCGGTGACGTCGCTGGTCGGTCCCGCGAACGACAGCCGGACGAACGAACCGCCCCGTGCCGGATCGAAGTCGATTCCGGGTGCGATCGCAACACCGGTGTCATCCAACAGCTTTGAGCAGAACGACAGCGAGTCCGTGGTCAGGTGCGAGACGTCGGCATAGACGTAGAACGCGCCGTCGGTGGGGGCCAGTCGGTCGATGCCCATACCGCGCAGCCCGTCGAGCAGCAGTCGACGGTTGGCGGCGTACTGGTGCAGCAGCGCGTCGGCTTCGGCGATCGACTCCGGCGTGAATGCCGCGACCGCCGCCAGTTGCGGCAGCGTCGGCGGGCAAATCGTGAAGTTGCCCGTCAGACGGTCCACTGCACGCTGCAGTTCCTGCGGGACCAACAGCCAGCCCAGCCGCCACCCGGTCATCGCAAAGTACTTCGAAAAGCTGTTGGCGACAACGGCATTGCGCGACGTCTGCCATGCGCAACTGGTCGCCGGAGCGCCCTCGTAAACCAGCCCGTGGTAAACCTCGTCGCTGATCAGCCGCACTCCGGCCATATCGCACCAAGCGGCGATCGCCGCCAGTTCTTCCGGAGGGATGACCGTGCCGGTCGGATTTGCCGGGCTCGCCACGATGACACCCTGCACGGGCGGCTCGAGATTCTCGAGCATCTGCACGGTCGGCTGGAAGCGGGTCTCGGGGCCGCAGGGAATCTCGACGACTTCGCAGCCCAGCGCCGAGAGGATATTGCGATAGCAGGGGTAGCCGGGGCTGGCGATCGCGACCCGGTCGCCGACGTCGAAGCAAGCGAGGAAGGCCAACAGAAACCCACCCGACGAGCCCGTCGTGATCACGACATCGTTCGGGTCCACGGTCAGGCTGTACCGGTCGAGGTACCGGCCGGCGATCGCCGCACGCAGTTCCGGGATGCCCAACGCCACGGTGTAGCCGAGCACGGTGGTGTCCAGCGACTCTTTCGCCACTGCACGGACGGCGGCGGGTGCGCCGGCGCTGGGTTGGCCTGCCGACAGGTTCACC
Organism: Mycobacterium sp. GA-0227b; assembly: GCF_001499855.1. Taxonomy (GTDB): domain Bacteria; phylum Actinomycetota; class Actinomycetes; order Mycobacteriales; family Mycobacteriaceae; genus Mycobacterium. Next base: position 112,440 of record NZ_LQIK01000034.1, on the reverse strand, counting down.
AGATCGCCGTGGCTGCGCTGACGTTCCGCAGCGGCCAGCCACACGTCCATCACGTAGAACGGCGGAATCCCGGACCGCAGCGAGATGCTCACGCTGCTAACGCTAGAACACTTCGGATTCGAGCCGCCGCAAATAGTCACGCGGTGGTCCGAGCAGCTGCGCACTGCCGTGCGCCCGCTTGAAGTACAGCTGGATGTCGTGCTCCCAGGTGATCGCGATACCACCGTGCATCTGCACGGCTTCGGCGGCCACCTTGGTGAACGCCTCGCTGGCCGAGAACCGGGCCAGCGCAGCCGAAGTCGGTGACGGCGTGGCGAGCGCCTCATCCACGACGGCCCGCGCGGACTGCACGGCGACATAAAGGTCGGCCATCCGATGCTTGAGCGCCTGGAAACTGCCGATGGGCCTGCCGAACTGAACCCGGTCCTTGGTGTACTGCACGGTGAGGTCGAGACATCGGGTGGCGGTACCGATTTGCTCGGCGGCAAGCAGCAGCGCGGCGGTGTCGGCAAGGCCCGGGTCGGCGCCGATGTCGGCGCTCTCCTGCGGTTCCAGGCGGGCCAGCCGGCGCGTCATATCCATCGCGTCGACTCGCTCGGCGGTGAACCGGGTCCACCTGGACAACCGGTCGCCGTCGGCGGCGATCACCACGTCGGCGACATCGCCGTTGACCACGTGGTCGGCATCGAATACGACGGCGCCGAGTTTGACGCCTTCGGCGAGGCCCTCCAGCGAGTCGGTGTCCGGTTCGTCCGCGGCCAGCAGTGCCAACTCCGCGAGCGTGGTGCCGAGCAACGGCGTCGGCACCAGAGCCTTGCCGAGTTCCTCGAGCACAACGGCCGCGTCGGCGAGTTCACCGCCCGCGCCGCCGAGCTCCTCGGGCACGACGAGGGCCGCCGCACCGACCTGCTCGCACAGCAGCTTCCACAGCGACTCGTCGTATCCGCGTTCGGATTCCATCGCCTCGCGCACGGCCGCCGGCGACGCGTGCTTGTCGACCAGCGCGGCCACCGTCTCGCGAAGCAGTTGACGTTCTTCGGTCACAAGGCCTCCAATACCCGCCGACGGTGCATGGACGGATCGCCCCACGCCGAGCGCAGCGCCTGAACGCGCAGCAGCCACAGCGACAGGTCGTGCTCCTGGGTGAACCCGATCGCGCCGTGCGTCTGCAGCGCCGACCGCGCCGCCAGCAGTGCGGCGTCGGCCGCAGCGGCCTTGGCGGCGCTGACGTCCCGCGCGGTGTCGGGTGAATTGTCGGCCAGCGAGAGTGCCGCGCCGTACACCAGCGGACGGGCTAGTTCGACGGCGACGTGAACATCGGCGAGCTTGTGCTTGATCGCCTGATAGGTACCGATCACCTTGCCGAACTGGCTGCGCTGTTTGGCGTATTCGACCGACATGTCGAGCATCGCCTGCCCGGCGCCGACCAGTTGCGCCGCCGTCGCCAACACGCCGAACTCATAGGCTCGTGCGACATCGGCCGGCTTGGCATCGCCGGAAGCGCTGACATCGAACAGCTTTCGGCTCGGGTCCACGGACTCGTGGCGCGCACCTGCGGCGCCCTCGCGTACCTCGCTGTTGTCGGCCATCAGGATCAGTCCGGCAGTATCGGCGTCGACGGCGTAGGGCACGTGCGGTGGCAGGGCGACGGTGGCGATCAGCTCGCCGGCGGCCAGCGCGGCGCTGCGCTCGTCGTCGGCGAGCAGAATGGGTGCGACCGCGATGGATTCGACGACCGGACCCGGCACGCACCACCGGCCGAGCCGTTCGGTGGCGACGACCAGATCCACCGGGTGGGCCTCGATACCGTCGTACTTCTCCGGCACCACGAGTGCGGTGACGCCGAGGTCGGTCAACTGCGCCCACACCTTGCGGCCGGGCGCCGTGTCACCCGCCGCCCACGCCCGGATCGCACCCGGCAGGTCGGCGGCGCCCAGCGCGGCGTCGATACTGGCCGCGAAGTCGCGCTGCTGTTCGTCCAATTCGAAGTTCATATGACTACTTTCGGGGAAGTCCCAGGAGGCGCTCGGCGATGATGTTGCGCTGAATCTCGTTGGTGCCGGCGTAGATCGGTCCGCCGAGCGCGAACAGCAGGCCGTCGGTCCACTTGTCGACGAGCTCACCGTCGGCGCCGCGCAGGTCGAGTGCGGTCTGGTGGATCGCGACGTCGAGGTCCGACCAGAACACTTTGGTCACCGACGACTCGGCGCCCAACTCACCGCCAGCGGCCACGCGCGTCACGGTCCCGAACGTGTGCAAACGGTACGCCTGCGCCTTGATCCAGGCGTCGGCGACCCGGTCGGCGTACGCGGGGTCGCGGTCCCTGGCCCATTCGGCCACCAACCGTTCAGCCGGCGCCAGGAAGCGGGCGGGGCTGCGCAACGACATGCCGCGCTCGTTGCTCGAGGTGCTCATCGCCGCGCGCCACCCGTCGTGCACCTCGCCGATGACATCGTTGTCGGGAACGAACACGTCGTCGAGGAAGATCTCGCCGAACCCGGTGTCGCCGCCCAACTGTGCGATGGGACGCACCGTGACGCCGTCGGCCTTGAGGTCGAACATGAAGTACGTCAGGCCCTTGTGACGCTGTGCCTCGGGATCGGAACGGAACAGGCCGAACGCCCGCTCGCCGAACGGCGCCCGGGAACTCCAGATCTTCTGCCCGTTGAGCAGCCAGCCTCCGTCGGTTTTCCTCGCGGTCGAGCGCAGGGATGCCAGGTCGCTGCCGGATTCCGGCTCCGACCAAGCCTGCGCCCAGATTTCCTCGCCGGTGGCCATTTTCGGCAGCACGCGATCGAGCTGCTCTTCGGTGCCGTGCGCGAACAACGTCGGCGCCAACATCGACGTGCCGTTGGCGCTGGCGCGACCCGGCGCGCCGGCGCGGAAGTACTCCTCCTCGTAGACGACCCACTGCAGCAGGGTCGCGTCGCGGCCACCGTACTTCTCGGGCCAGGTGATGACCGACAGGCCGGCATCGAAAAGCACCTTGTCCCAATGTCGATGCTGTTCGAAACCCTCGGCCGTGTCGTAGGACTTCGTCGGGAACGAGTCCTTGTTGTTCGCCAGGAACTCGCGCACCTCGGCCTGAAAGGCCAGGGTGGCGTCGTCGAAGTTCAGGTCCATCAGGAAGACCCAGTCCTCTCACTGTGTTGCCGCAATAGCGGCTTGACCACTTTGCCACCCGGGTTACGCGGTAGCGCATCCAGGAACTCCACCGCCCGGGGTGTCTTGAAGTTCGCGAGATGCTCTCGGGTGTAAGCGATTACGCCTTCTTCATCTAGTTCGACACCGGGCTTGGTGACGATGAATGCCTTGCCGACTTCGCCCAGTCGTTCGTCGGGGACGCCAATCACAGCGGATTCGGCGACGCCGTCGAGGCGGGCCAGGACCTGCTCGATCTCGGCCGGATAGACGTTGAACCCGCCGCAGATGTACATGTCCTTGAGCCGGTCCGTGATGCGCAGGTTGCCGTTCTCGTCGACAGTGCCGACGTCACCGGTGTGCAACCAGCCGTCGGAATCGATCGCCGCTGCAGTCGCCTCGGGATCATCGAGGTACCCGAGCATCACGTTAGGACCGCGCAGCAGCACCTCACCCGTACCGTCAGCGGCCGGATCATCGATGCGCAGTTCGAAATCCGCGATCGGCCGGCCCGACGTGGTGGCGACGGTGACCGCGTCGTCGTCGGCACGGCACATCGTGCCGAACCCGCTCGCCTCGGTCAGCCCGTACGCGGTCAGCACGATGTCGATGTCGAGTTCGTTCTGCATGCGTTCGATGAGCACCACCGGGATCGTCGCCGCGCCCGTGACGGCGAAGCGCAGCGAACTCAGGTCGTAGTCGGCACGTTTCGGGTGATCGAGCAGAGTCTGATAGATGGTCGGCGGACCGGGCAGCACGGTGATGCGGTGCTCGGCCACCGCGGCCATCGCCTGCACCGGGTCGAATGTCAGCTGGGGGATGAGCGTCGCGCCGGTCTGCAGACAAGTCAGAATGCCCGCCTTGTAGCCGAAGTTGTGGAAGAACGGGTTGATGCAGAGATAGCGGTCGTCGCTGGTGAGTTGGCCGCAGGCGGCCCACGCGGCGGATGCGTCCAGCGACTGCCGATGCGCGCACAGCACGCCCTTGCTGCGCCCCGTCGTGCCCGACGTGAACAGGATGTCGGACACGTCGTCGGGCGCGACGGCGGCGGCGCGGGCGTCGACCTCGTCGAGGTCCTTTCCCTCAGCCATGAATTCGTCCCAGGTGCCGTCGTCCTTCTCGATCGGCACGCGCACCACGTGCTGCAGGTCGGGTAACGCGTCGCGATCCACGGACGCGGCCTTGTCGGCCCCGAGAAACTCACCGGAGGCGAACAGCAGCGGGGCGTTGGTGCGGGCCAGGATGTCGGTGGCCTCGCTGGCGGTGTAGCGCGTGTTCAGCGGGACCATGACGCCGCCGGCGTAGTGCGTGGCCAGGCATGCCACCACCCAGTGCCAGGTGTTCGGAGACCAGATCGCGACCCGGTCGCCGGACTTGATTCCGAGCTGGATCATCGCCGCGGCCGCGCGGCGGACTTCATCGCGCAGCTCGGCGTATTTGATTGTGCGATCCTCTGTGACCAGCGCATTGTGGCCGGAAAACCGGTCGGCGATCCGGTCCAAGACCTCCGGAATGGTCCGCCGATCGCCAGTCATTGACGCTCCTCTAACAAAGCAAGTGCTTGGTAGGTTAGCCTACAAGGGTGATTACGGTCGAGGAGTTCCGGGCCGAGGTCCGTGGCTGGCTTGCCGACAACCTCGTCGGGGAGTACGCGGCGCTGAAAGGCCTCGGCGGGCCGGGCCGGGAGCACGAGGCGTTCGAGGAACGCCGGGCGTGGAACCAGCACCTGGCGGCCGCCGGGTTGACGTGCCTGGGCTGGCCGCAGGAGCACGGCGGTCGCGGATTGTCGGTCGCGCACCGGGTCGCGTTCTACGAGGAGTACGCGATCGCGAATGCCCCGGCCAAGGTCAACCACTTCGGTGAGGAATTGCTCGGCCCGACGTTGATCGCCTTCGGCACCCCCGAGCAGCAGCAGCGGTTCCTGCCGAGAATCCTCGATGTCACCGAGCTGTGGTGTCAGGGCTACTCCGAACCCGGAGCAGGCAGCGATCTGGCCAACGTGGCGACGACGGCCGAACTCGACGGTGATCAGTGGGTCATCAACGGCCAGAAGGTATGGACGTCGCTGGCGCACTGGGCGCAGTGGTGCTTCGTCATCGCGCGCACGGAGAAGGGCTCCAAGCGGCATGCGGGCCTGTCGTATCTGCTCGTACCGCTGGACCAGCCGGGCGTCGAGATCCGCCCGATCGTGCAGCTGACCGGTGACTCGGAGTTCAACGAGGTGTTCTTCGACGATGCCCGCACCGATGCCTCGCTGGTGGTCGGTGAGCCCGGCGACGGGTGGCGGGTGGCGATGGGCACGTTGACCTTCGAGCGCGGCGTCTCGACGCTCGGCCAGCAGATTGAATATGCCCGCGAGCTGTCGGGAGTCGCGGAGTTGGCGAAACACACCGGCGCCGTTGATGATCCGTTGATCCGCGAGCGGCTGACGCGGTCGTGGGCGGGTTTGCGCACGATGCGGTCTTATGCGCTGGCCACGATGGATGTCGAGCAGCCGGGGCAAGACAACGTGTCGAAGCTGTTGTGGGCCAACTGGCATCGCGAACTCGGTGAGATCGCGATGGATGTACTCGGCCGGGAAGGGCTGACGCTGACCGACGGCGACTTCGACGAATGGCAGCGGCTCTATCTGTTCTCGCGCGCCGACACCATCTACGGCGGGTCCAACGAGGTGCAGCGCAACATCATCGCCGAGCGCGTGCTCGGACTACCGAGGGAGGTCAAAGGCGCGTGAACCTGGCTGAGGCTCCGAAAGAGATTGGCGGACACGGCATTCTAACCGGAAAGGTCGTCGTGGTGACCGCGGCGGCCGGCACTGGGATCGGGTCGGCGGTGGCGCGACGGGCGCTGCTCGAAGGTGCCGACGTCGTCGTGTCCGACCATCACGAGCGGCGACTGGGTGAGACCCGCGATCAGTTGGCCGAACTCGGGCTGGGGCGCGTCGAGAGTGTGGTCTGCGACGTGACGTCCACCGCACAGGTCGATGCATTGATCGCGTCGACCACCGCGCGGATGGGCCGACTCGACGTGCTGGTCAACAACGCCGGTCTAGGTGGCCAGACCCCCGTCGTCGACATGACCGACGAGGAATGGGACCGTGTCCTCAACGTGACGCTGACGTCGGTGATGCGCGCGACGCGGGCGGCGCTGCGCTACTTCCGCGAAGCCGACCACGGCGGGGTGATCGTCAACAACGCCAGTGTGCTGGGTTGGCGCGCACAGCATTCGCAGTCGCATTACGCCGCGGCCAAGGCCGGCGTGATGGCGTTGACGCGGTGCAGCGCGATCGAAGCCGTCGAGTACGGCGTGCGGATCAACGCCGTGTCGCCCAGCATTGCCCGGCACAAGTTCCTCGAGAAGACCAGCTCGTCGGACCTGCTGGATCGGCTGTCGGAAGGCGAGGCGTTCGGGCGCGCGGCCGAGCCGTGGGAAGTCGCGGCCACGATCGCGTTCCTGGCCAGCGAGTACTCCAGTTACCTGACTGGAGAGGTCATTTCGGTTTCGAGTCAACGGGCATGACCTCACCGCTGAGCCAGCCGGCGAGCCGACGCGACGAGCTTCTCGAGCTCGCCGCATCGATGTTTGCCGAGCGTGGCCTGCGCGCGACCACCGTGCGCGACATCGCTGACTCGGCGGGCATCCTCTCCGGCAGCCTCTACCACCACTTCGCCTCCAAGGAGGAGATGGTCGACGAGGTGCTGCGCGGATTCCTCGACTGGCTGTTCGCGCGCTACCAGGAGATCGTCGACACCGAGCCCAATCCGCTGGAACGGCTCAAAGGGCTGTTCATGACGTCGTTCGAGGCGATCGAGCACCGGCACGCCCAGGTGGTCATCTACCAGGACGAGGCGAAGCGGCTCGCGGGTCAGGAGCGGTTCTCCTATGTCGAGAAGCGCAACCAAGAGCAACGCAAAATGTGGCTGGACCTGCTCAACCAGGGGGTCGAAGAGGGCTACTTCCGGCCCGACATCGATGTCGACCTGGTCTACCGGTTCATCCGCGACACCACCTGGGTTTCGGTCCGCTGGTATCAGCCAGGCGGTCCGCTCACGGCCGAAGACGTCGGCCGTCAATATCTGTCGATCGTTCTCGGCGGCATCACCAAAGAAGGAGCCGACAATGCCTGACGCCTATGTCATTGACGCCGTACGCACTGCCGTCGGTAAGCGCAACGGATCGCTGGCGGGTGTGCATCCCGTCGATCTCGGCGCCGCGGCGTGGCGCGGGCTGTTTGATCGTGTCGACGTCGACCCGGGTGTCGTCGACGATGTGATCGCCGGCTGCGTCGACGCAATCGGACCGCAGGCCGGCAACATCGCGAGGTTGTCGTGGCTCGCCGCCGGTTACCCCGAGGAAGTGCCCGGCGTCACCGTCGACCGCCAGTGTGGGTCCAGCCAGCAGGCCATTTCCTTTGGCGCACAGGCGATCATGTCCGGCACCGCCGACCTGATCGTCGCTGGTGGTATGCAGAACATGAGCCAGATCCCGATCTCGTCGGCGATGACCGCCGGCGAGCAGTACGGATTCACCTCTCCGACAAACGAATCCAAGAGCTGGCTGCATCGCTACGGCGACCAGGAGATCTCGCAGTTCCGCGGCGCGGAGTTGATCGCCGAGAAGTGGAACATCTCACGTGAAGAGATGGAGGAGTACTCGCTGGCAAGCCATCAGCGCGCGCAGGAGGCGATCCGCGCCGGCTACTTCGAGAACGAGATCATCCCGGTCCCGGTCGATGGGGCCGGCTTTGTCACCGACGAGGGCCCGCGTGATACCTCGCTGGAAAAGATGGCCGGGCTGAAGACCCTCGTCGACGGCGGCCGGTTGACCGCGGCGATGGCCAGCCAGATCTCCGACGGCGCCAGCGCGGTGCTGCTCGCCTCAGAGAACGCAGTGCAGGCACACAACCTCAAGCCCCGCGCGCGTATCCATCACATCAGTGCCCGCGGCGCCGACCCCGTGTTCATGCTGACGGGCCCGATTCCCGCGACCGAGTACGCGTTGAAGAAGACCGGCCTGTCGATCGAGGACATCGACACCGTTGAGATCAACGAGGCGTTCGCCCCCGTGGTCATGGCGTGGCTCAAGGAAACCGGCGCCGACCACGCGAAGGTCAACCCCAGCGGCGGGGCGATCGCGCTCGGCCATCCACTCGGTGCAACGGGCGCCAAGTTGTTCGCCACGATGCTGAACACGTTGGAGCGCACCGGCGGTCGCTACGGCCTGCAGACGATGTGCGAGGGCGGCGGCACGGCCAACGTCACGATCATCGAGCGCCTCTAGTCCCGCGCGGCCAACTGTCAGTGGTCGTGGATGATCACGCCGCGGATGTTGCGCCCGGCGAGCATGTCGTCGTAGCCCTCGTTGATGTCGTTGAGTTTGTATTCGGCCGTGACGGTTTCGTCGAGCAGCAGCTTGCCGTCGCGGTAGAGGTTGAGCAGCCGCGGGATGTCGGCGCGCGGATTGGCCTCGCCGTACAGGCTGCCCTGTAGCCGCTTCTGGAACAGCGTCATCATCGCCATCGACAGCGTCGGGGTCACGTCGGCCATCGACGCGATGGCGGTCATCACCACCGCACCGCCCTTGCGGACGACGTTGAGCGCCTCGTCGATCATCCGGCCCTCGAGCACGCCCATCGTCAACAGCGCGGAATCCGCCATCACGCCGCGGGTCAGCTCACCAACCAACGCCATGGCCTCCTCCATCGAGGTGACGAAATGCGTGGCACCGAACTCAAATGCCTTGTCCCGCTTGGATTCGACGATGTCCACGACGACGATGTGCTCCGCGCCCGCCAGTCGCGCGCCCTGGATCGCGCCGCTGCCGATGCCGCCGCAGCCGATGATCACCACCGTGTCGCCCGGGCTGACGTCGGCCGTGTTGACCGCCGAGCCCCACCCGGTCATCACACCGCAGCCCAATAGGCACGCCCGAGCAAGCGGCAGATCATCGTCGACCTTGACGACCGAGGCCTCCGACAGCGTGCCGTACTCGGAGAAGCTACCGACACCCGACAGGATGCCGACGTCTTTACCTTGGACCTTGCGCCGGTAGGTGCCGTCGGCCTGCAGTCCCACCAGGATCAAGGCGCCGAGATCGCACAGGTTCTGATGCCCGCTGGCACACCAGCGGCAGCGTCCGCACGCAGGCAGGAACGAGGTGACCACGTGGTCGCCGACCTTGAGATCGCGCACTCCCGGTCCGACGTCGGCGACAATGCCGGCACCTTCGTGTCCGCCGATGATCGGCAGCGGCACACCGGCGAAATCCCCGGTGACGACGTGGTGGTCCGAATGGCACAGCCCGGTGGCCTCGAACGAGACGAGGACCTCACCTTCCTTGGGCCCGTCGAGGTCGATCTCCTCGATGCTCCAAGGCTCGTTGAGTCCCCACAGCACGGCGGCGTTCGTCTTCATGGCCGCGAGTGTAGGAAAGGCGCGGTCCGAATTCGGCAGAATCGAAAGGCTTACTGTTTAGTGCGCGAGAGCGAGGCCGCCCAGCGCCACGATCCAGCTGGCGAAGCTGCCGACGAGGAAGTATTCGGTCACCTCGTCGATCCCGATACCGCCGTTCTCGCGGGCCTTCTGCGCGTTGATCTCCGGGAACCGGATGATGCTCTTGGCGGCGACGACGGCCGTGGCCGCTGCGAGCTGACCGGCCAGTCCGAGCCCGAGAATCAGCACACGCTCCATCGGCCCGAGAAGGCGGCCGCCCTTGAGCCGGTCCGACGGCTGCGGTTCGCCGGCCGGCTTGACCGCCCCGACCGAGCCGAGCACCAGCCGCACCAACTGGTTGCCGGTCACCAGCTGCATGAGCATGACGCCGATGATCATCAGCAGTTTGTCTCCGGACACTGACAGTCCGACCCATGACGGCCACCGCGCCACGACCCCGGAGACGTGCGAGTCCCACCCGGCCAGCACGATCAGTACCGACAGCGCCATGCCGAACACCACCAGCGGGGCGAGTTGACCACGACCCGAGACCTCGGCGCGGGCGCAAAGCACCACCCACCCGACACTGGCCAGCGCCGCGACGGTCAACAGCACGATGTCGCCCCAGTGCCACAGCCCGGCAAGCGCCGCGCAGGCGGCCACCACGGCCGGCGCCGCCGCCGCGGCTACCCACACCCGCACCGTCATCCGTCGAACGACGTCGGCCACGCCCATTGCGATCAGCATCACCGCGACCGCGCTCACGGCACACCTCGCAGAAGTCGCGACGCGACCACGATCAAGTCCAACCCATCACGGCCCGCACGTTGGGACACCGCCGACGCGCTGACTCCCTCGGCGGCGGCGATGTCCTTCTTCGTCTGATCGGTCAACAGTCCCTTCACAATCCGTAATGAGCGGTCATCGAGCGATCCAATCAGATGGTCCCGACACAACAGCGCGGCGTTGATGGCGTCGCTGTCCGACCGGGTGTCGGCGGCCGCCCGGAACGACGTCCGCACCGACGCCAACCCCGGCTGTCGCTGCGCGGTTGCGGTCCACTCGATCGCCTCGCGGGCCGCCCACCAACCCGGACCGTCCTGGATGCCGGCCTCGGAGTCCAGTACCGTCACCGCGCCCCACCCGATTCCGAATCGGACGTCGATGCCGGGCGCGACGGCCAGCCGGATGGCCAAAGCCGCGTCGACCGCCTCGCCGACCGTCGGAAAGGTGCCCTGGAATTCGTCGCCGACGGTGAACGCGGGCGGATCGATCGCTCCGGCGGCCACGTCGGCCAACGCCTTGTTGATCGCGCGGTGCGCGGCGGCACGGTCGGCCACACGGCGTGAACCGACCACGTCGCCGATCAGCGTCGCCCGCACAGATGAAGCAGTAAGCTTCACCTCAGTCATATGAAGACTATAGCTTAATCCAGCACGGATGAAGCAAATAGCTCTAGCAAGCTACAGACGTGTCTCTCCAGGGACGGCGATTCTCAATTGAGGAATCTCGACGTGCGGAAGCCGCAACGCGCCAGGGGCAGACGCCGGTACAGCAGGGTTGTGTGGGGTGACGGGCGGTATCCGGCGATAACCCTGGCTTTGCTCGGGTCGTTGATCGACTTCACCATTATTCGGCCACATCGCGGCCGCACGCTCGGCTTGCGCGGTGATCGTCAGCGACGGATTGACGCCCAGGTTGGCCGAGACCGCAGCGCCATCGACCACGCTGAGCGTGGGATAGCCGTACACGCGGTGGTATGCGTCGATGACACCGCGCTCGGGATCGGAACCGATGGTGCACCCGCCGAGGAAATGCGCGGTCATCGGGATGTTGAACAGCTCTCCCCAGCTTCCCGCGGACACGCCGTGAATCTTCTCGGCGATCCTGCGCGTCGCCTCGTTGCCGACAGGGATCCAGGTCGGATTGGGCTCGCCGTGCCCCTGCTTGCTCGACAAATGCCGCCCGCGCAGTCCGCCCTTGGTGAACGTGGTGATGGAGTTGTCCAGGTTCTGCATCACGAGGGTGATCACGGTGCGCTCGCTCCAGTTCTTCACCGTCAGCACGCGCAGCAGCGCAACCGGATTCTTCGCGGCCGCGCCCAGAAACTTCACCCACCGTGGCCATCGGCCGCCACCGTCGACCATCAGGGTCTGCAGAAAGGCCATCGCATTCGAGCCCTTGCTGTACCGCACCGATTCGATGTGGGTGTCACTGGTGGGGTGGATGGAGGAGGTGATCGCCACACCGCGAGTGAGGTCAAGTGCCGGGTCGACCTTGTACTTCGAGGCGCCGAGGATCGACTCGGAATTGGTCCGGGTGAGCACGCCGAGCCGGTCCGACAGCCGGGGCAGCGTGCCGTTGTCCTTCATCTTGTGAAGCAGGTTCTGTGTGCCCCACGTGCCGGCGGCCAGGACTACGTGCTGCGCGGTGAAAGTTCGGCGGTTCTTGCGCAGCACCCGGCCGGTGCGCACGGTGCCGACGTGCCACGTGCCGTCCGGTGCTTGCCGCAGCGATGTGACAGTGGTCAGCGGATGCACTGTGGCCCCGGCACTTTCGGCAAGGCCAAGATAGTTCTTCACCAACGTGTTCTTCGCGCCGTATCGGCAGCCCGTCATGCATCCGCCGCACTCGATGCAGCCGGTGCGCGCCGGTCCGGCGCCGCCGAAGTAGGGGTCGGCGACGGTCTCACCAGGCTCGCCGAAGAACACGCCGACGGGAGTCCGCACGAACGTGTCGCCAACGCCCATGTCGTCGGCGACCGCTTTCATGATCTCGTCGGCCGGGGTCATGTCCGGGTTGAGAACCACTCCAAGCATGCGCTTGGCTTGGTCGTAGTACGGCGCCAGTTCGTCTTGCCAGTCGGTGATGTGCGCCCATTGAGGGTCGTTGTAGAACGGACCCGAGGGCTGGTACAAGGTGTTCGCGTAGTTCAGCGAGCCGCCACCGACACCTGCGCCGGCCAGGATCAGGCAGTCACGCAGCAGATGAATCCGCTGGATGCCGTAGCAGCCGAGCTTCGGCGCCCACAGGAACTTGCGGATGTCCCAGCTGGTTTTCGCGAATTGGTCGTCGGTGAAGCGCCGACCGGCCTCCAGGACGCCTACGCGGTAGCCCTTTTCCGTGAGCCGCAGCGCTGTGACGCTGCCGCCGAAGCCTGACCCGACAACCACTACGTCGTAGTCGAATTCGTTGGACATCGCATTCTCTTGTCGGTCCCCACGACGTAGCGCAGTCATGACATCAACCCGTGCAGCAGGAAGCGGCCGGACTCCTCGTCGACCATCTCCATGGCGATGCGGCGCGCCCGAATCGCGGCGCGGTCGGCTTTCACGTTGATGTCGCGACGAGGATAGATGTCCTCGTCGAGCCGACGCTGAATCGTCTCGAGCACACCGGCATCCCGCATCGCCCAGTCGTGGAACATCGTCCGCAGGAACTCGCCGACTTTGCCGTCGTCGGTGGCAAAGTTGCGGGCCATCCGCAGGAAGACGTGGGTGATGCCAGGGGATTCAGGAGTGAATCCCTGAATCCGCAATAGGTCGTAGGACCGGTCTCCCTCTGGCTCGATGGCGTACCGCTGCACATGGAGGGCGGGCGAGACGAATATCCCCTCCTCGTGTCGTGCTCCGGTCGTGGCCGCCGGGAGACCGGTGATCTCGGCCTCCCATGCCGCCATCCGGCTGGATGGCAACGATCGGGAGTAGGCGACCGACCGCTCGGAGACCTCGACCTCGTCGAGTTGGGGCAGCCTCTCGATATCCGGAGGAACGGCCTCCGGGTGCATCACGAACACGTCCGTCAGGTCGAGGTAATGCTCCTGTAGCAGTAGGTAGTTGGCCTCTACGCGCAGCACCTCGGTGGTACTTTCCCAACCCGTTCCGTCGGCGTACCACGGCACCCGCGGCGGTGGGCGCAGTGTGGCCGCTCCGGGATCGCCGAGCCAGACCCAGATGAAGGGCGACTCCTCGTAGACCGGGTAGGTCCGCACCCGCACACCCGGCGGGACGTTCTCCTGGGACGGGACATGGACCAGCCGGCCGTCGGGTTCGTAGACCATGCCGTGGTAGCCGCTGACCACCCGGTCGCCGTCTCGCCAGCCGAGCGAAAGCGGATAGGCTCGGTGCGCGCATCGGTCTTCCATGGCTACGACGCCACCGGAGCCCAGGCGGTACAGCATGACGTGAACGCCAAGCAGGCGGCGGGAGAACAGATCCTGGCCGACCTCGTCGCTCGTCGCGGCGACATACCAGCAATTGAATGGGTAGTTCGGTCTCATAGGTCCAGCACCAACCTCTCCGAACGGGCGCGCGAAACGCAGATCATGATCGTTTCGTTGGCTGCTTTCTCGGCGTCGTTGAGCACGGAGTCGCGGTGATCGCCCTCGCCCTCGATCATGTCGCATTCGCAGGTCCCGCACACGCCTTCCATGCAGGAGCCCAGCACGTCGACGCCGGCTTCGTCGCATGCTTCGTAGATCGATTTGTCCTGCGTCACAGTCAAAGTCACGCCCGAGCGCTGGCACTCCACTTCGAATGACGCCAGCGCGTCGGCCGGTTCCTCCACCGCCTTGGCCGAGAAACGTTCGATGTGCAGGCTGTTCTCGGGCCAGGTGTTACAGGCCTCCTCGACCGCGGCGAGCAACCCCTCGGGCCCACAGCAGTAGACGAGCGTGTCCTGGCCTGGCTCGGACAGCGCCGTCGCGAGGCTGGCCCTGAAGTTCGGTCCGTCCTGAACATCCCGAGCGCATATGCTGACGCGCGGCCCGTGGCGTTCCAGCTCATCGACGAAAGCCATCGTCGATCGCTCCCGACCGCCGTACAGCAGGCGCCAGTCTGCGCCGGTAGCTTCGGCCGCTCCGATCATCGGCAGCAACGGCGTGACCCCGATCCCGCCCGCGATGAACAGGTAGCGTGGGGCGCTCACCAACGGAAAGTGGTTGCGCGGGCCGCGAACCCGTACCGTGCTGCCCTCGTGGAGCTTGTCGTGGACGAATTGGGACCCGCCACGGCTGTTCGGGTCGAGCAGCACGCCGACCTGCCACTCCGAGCGATTCGCCGTATCGCCGCACAGCGAGTACTGCCGCACCAGCGACGGCGTCATGATCAGGTCGATGTGCGAGCCCGGCGCCCAGTCCGGCAGGTCCGCGCCGCTGGGGTCGGCGAGCGTCAGGGTCACGACACCGTCGGCCGCTACTTCACGGCGACGAACCTCGACATCGATTTCGACCTCACGGTAGGCCGGTCTGGCGCGGGCCGTCTCGGTCGTCGTCACGATGTCCTCTGCTCTTCGCGCAAGCCGCTCATCGCTGACCTCCGCACAGGAATCGAGTTGTACTGGTTGAGGAACAGGGCTCGCACCCGGGTCGGCTCACCGTCCAATTCGAGATCCGGGAAGCGTTCCAAGGTCTGCTGGATCCACAGCTTGAGCTCGAGACGCGCGAGGTTGGCGCCCAGGCAGAAGTGCTTGCCGCGACCACCGAAGGCCTGATGCTTGTCGGCGAGACCCTCGCGGGTGATGTCGAACTCGCCCGGATTCTCGAAGACGCTCTCGTCGCGGTTCGAAGCGATGTACCAGAGCAACAGACGGTCACCCTCTTTGATCGTCTTGCCATGCAGCTCGGTGTCTTTGGTTGCCGCGCGGGCCATGAAGGCGAACGCGGGATAGCAGCGCAGCCCTTCTTCGACTGCGGCGTCGATCAGGTCCGGATTCTCGCGGAGCTGGTCGCGAAGCTGGGGGTTACGCAGTATCTCCAGCATCGTGGCGCTGTAGGTGGCGCGGGTGGAGTCGTTGCCCGCGGACATCAGCAACACGAAGAACGTGGCGATCTCGAGCTCGGTGAGCTTCTGGCCCTCCACCTCGGCCGTGAGCATGGTGTTGACCAGGTTGCCCGACACGCTGTCGGTGCGCTCCGCGAGCTGATGGTTGACGTACTCGATGATCTCGGCGACGACGGCGCCGGCGTCACTCCATTGCTCCCGGATGACGGGGTCCTCGAACGCGGTGAAGACGTTCGTCCAATGCACCAGCTTCTGGTCGTCTTCGGGTGGTGTGCCGAGCAGCGAGCCGATCACCCGCGCGGGGATGGGCCGCGCCACGTCGGCCACCAAGTCGAACCGCTCTTTGTCGGCGACGCTGTCGAGGACATCGCTGATGATCTGCTTGACGTCCTCGTCGTGCTCGGCGATCTTCTCCGGGGTGAATTCCTTGATGACCAGCGCCTTGAGCCGGTCGTGGCGCGGCGGGTCCATCGAGATCAGCTGCAGCCGCTGAAGGTCCAGCGGAACACCTTCGGCGATGTCGTTGAGATGGAAGATGCCGCGTTTCTCGGACGAGAAGGTTCTGTGGTCCCTGCTGACGGCGCGGACGTCGTCGAAGCGGGTGATCGACCAGAAGCCGCCTTCGCCCGGCGCATTGTTCTGCGGACTGAAATGCACTGGTGCCTCGCGCTGCATCCGCTTGAACAGTTCGTAGGGCACGCCGTCGTCCCAGACCGCCGGATCGGCGAGGTCGACGCTGTCCAAATCAACCTTCGTTACATCCGCGATTGTCATCGTCACTCCTTTGCTAGCTGACCTAGTGGCTGATTTATTTACGCAGGCGGGATTATGCGGGCTGATCGGTTTGCGCGATAGCCAGTGTGCGCCTCTGAATGCGCCGTCTCGGTGGTTTGGCAGCATCGATGCGGGTAAACTGACGAACGTCGAAGCCCACCCTTCGGTAGGTCTTTTTCACGCCAAAATTGGTCTACCGCAATTGTTTTCGGTTTGGCGCCGATCTCGTGGCTGGCCATCGCTTGCTCACCCCAGCACCGGGAAGCTGCGTCGCTTGGCCAGCCGATCCATGCCGGCCTGGATCGCACGTTCGACCTCGTCGTAGATCGCGTCGACGTATTCGGTGTCGTCGGCGCGTGCCGGGTCCGGGTCGACTCGTATCGGGTCGAGCAACTCCGTCCGGATCTTCGCGGGCAGCGGCAGATGCGTGGGCAGAATCTCGACGGCGAGCGGAAACGGGAACCCCGCGATGATCGGTGCGGTCGCGCCGCGCAGGCGCTTGCCCAGTCCCGTCCAGCGTGCGATGAACCGTCCCTCGGAGAGCACGAACACGGTGTCGTGGCCGCCGACGGTCGCCACCGGAACGATCGGCACCCCCGACCGAATGGCCTGGCGTACAAAGCCCTTGCGTCCGGCCAGAACTGCCTTGTCGCGATGTCGCCAGTTGCGCATCGCGTCCTGCTCGCCGCCGGGCCAGACGATCACGTCGTGGCCCGCCGCCAACGCGGATGTGACGCCGTCGCGCGATGCGCGGATCACCCCGACGGCCTTGAAGTAGTCGCCCAACAGCGGTGCGGACATCAGCACGTCGTGGGCGGTGCCGTGCAGGGCACGGCGCCCCTCGAAGTGCCGATAGAACGAGTGCACCAAGGTCCACGCGTCCATGGTCAGCGAACCGCCGGAGTGAATACCGACCAGCAGTGACGGCTCGTCGGGGATCCGGTGCCAGCCGTCGATCTCAAGGCGAAAGTAATGGTCGCACAAGAAGTTCCAGACGGGATTCTGCACGTATCGCATGAACTTCTCGTTGGGCTTGCGCGCAGGAGCCATGGCGGACTGGGATGCGGTTCGCGGTGGGGCTTTGACGGTCCGCAGGGTTGCGGTGCTGGGTTGGGTTGACGATGTCATGGTCGGATGTCCGTCCTCGTGGGATGTCGGGAGCTTCCGCGATCACGCGAACTCGGTGACGAGGCGGCGGGGCCGAGGATCGCGACGCTTCCGCCGGACGTCGGCAATGGCGTGGAACCCGCTGATCGAGGCCGGGAGCAACAGCGGCAGAAGCACCAACAGGAAGATCACGATGGGCGCGAGGTAGGACATGGTTCGCTCATTTCTCCGCAGGGCGGAATCGATGTGGGATTTGGTGCCGACTGTTTGCTGGATCGCCGGCGTTCCGTTCGTCGTGAACGTTACGGAGACCGACTTCTGCGGTGAACGTCGAAAACCGACCAAGTGTTGGCAGGGCTTCGTCTGTTACCGACAAACGCCCTCCGCCGCATCGTCGCCGAACTACCGTCTATTCATGGCGGATCCCCCACCCGATGACGACGCAGTTGTCGGAAAGAATGCGGCCCTCATCGTCGGCCGGCTGTCCGCGAAGCTCGACGAGGTGACCGGGCGGATCCAGCAACTGCTGGTCACCGAGATCGCCGAGCTCGGGGGCGACCCACAACTCACCCAGTTGCTGCGGGAGACCGTCTCGGGAAACGTCGACACATTCTTTGCGGCGATCCGGCACGGAATTCCGGTTACTCAGGTCGAGCCGCCGACGGCGGCGCTCGAGTACGCCCGGCGGTTGTCCCAGCGCGAGATTTCCGCCGACGCGCTCGTGCGTGCCTACCGGCTGGGTCACCGGGCTGCGCTGGAGGCGGTGCTCAACGAGATTCGCGCCGCCGACCTGGACCCCCGCCTGAGCCTGGATGTCTTCGAACGAATGGCGGCGACGTCATTCGAATACATCGACTGGATCTCGCAGCGGGTCATCGCCACCTACCAGGAAGAGCGTGAGCGTTGGCTGGAGAACCGAAACAGCCTGCGCACCGCGCGGGTCCGCGAGATACTCGCCGGCGGCAATGTCGACGTCGACGCGATGACTACTGCGATCCGATACTCGCTCAGGAGAATCCACCTCGCCGTCGTCGTCTGGTGTGCTGAGTCCGATGACGGCGCCGAACCGGCGGCGTTGGAACCGTCCTTCCGATCAGTCGCCGAATCTGTAGGTGCTCAGGACAATTCGTTGTTCATCGCGGTGGATCGCGTCACCGGGTGGGGTTGGATGTCACTGTCGCAGGAGGCGGCTGTCAAGGCGCCGATGCGTCTACGAGAGCTGGCGGGCGACACCAGCGGCCCATGCATCGCAGCAGGGAACCCCTTGCCGGGTATCGACGGTTTCCGACGTTCACATCAACAGGCGCAAGATGCGCGCAGGGTCGCAATCACGGCCGGTGCGGGTTCACGCCGCGTCACCCTGGCGAGTGATCCGGGCCTTTCGGTGGCGGCTCTGCTGGGTAACGACCTCGACGCAGCGTCGGCGTGGATCGGCGACATCCTCGGCCCGCTGGCATCTCCCACGGAAAGTGATGAGCGGCTTCGGGAAACGCTGCTGGTCTACATGCGGACCGGGTCCAGCTACACCACTGCTGCCGAGGAACTGCATCTGCATTTCAACTCGGTGAAGTATCGCGTCCAGCGCGCCATCGAGCGCCGCGGTAAGCCGATAGCCGACGACCGATCGGACGTCGAGGTCGCCTTGCTGTTGAGCCACTGGTTCGGCGCTGCGGTGCTGAGGTGAGACCGCGGCTCAGTCGATCAACGCGGCCGCCGCCTGCAGCTGCTTGACCGCATCTGCCACGATCGACTCGATCAGCTCGGCACACGACGGCAGATCGTCCAACATCCCCGCGACCTGCCCAGAAGCGAGTACGCCCGCGTCGGTGTTGCCCTCGACCAGGCCGGCCTTCAACAGCATCGGGGTATTGGCCGCCATCACGACCTGTGACCACGTCAACTCCTTGCCGTGCCGCATCTCGAGGCCGTCGCGGATCATCGACCGCCACGTCATGCCCGACATCTTCTTGAACTTCTGGGCGTTGCGTACCGCCGCGGAGAACCCGCGCAGTCGCGATCCGCTCTCGAGCTTTTCCACCAGCCCGGTGCGCAACACCCGGTGCGGCATTCCGTCGACGCGGGTCGAGACGACGGTGCCGTCCAGCCCCGAATCGAGGTATCGCCGCTTGACCGCGTCCGGCACCGTCGAATCCGACGTCAACAGGAACCGGGTGCCCATCGCGACGCCCGCGGCGCCATACGACAACGCCGCCGCAAGGCCGCGGCCGTCGAAGAAGCCACCGGCCGCCACAACGGGAATATCGACCGCATCCAGTACCGACGGCAGCAACAGCGTCGTCGCGATCGGACCGGTGTGGCCGCCACCCTCGCCGCCCTGCACGATCACCGCGTCGGCGCCCCAGCCCGCCACTTTCTTGGCGTGCTTGGCCAGGCCCACCGACGGAATCACCACGACCCCGGCCTCTTTGAGCTTGGCGATCAGGTCGGGCTTGGGCGCCAACGCGAACGAGGCGACCTTGACGCCCTCGCGGATCAGCAGGTCGATGCGCTCGCCGGCGTCGCCCGCGTCCGCGCGGATGTTGATGCCGAACGGCTTGTCGGTCGCGCTCTTCACCTTGGTGACCGCGGTCTGCAGTTCCTCCAGCGTCATGGTCGCCGACGCCAGGATCCCCAGACCGCCGGCATTGGAAGTCGCCGAGACCAGCCGCGCACCCGCCACCCAGCCCATGCCGGTCTGGACCACCGGATGGTCGATGCCGACCAGCTCGGTCAACGGTGTGCGCAACTTACTCATGACCGTATTTCCTTGTCCCGCAGACCTTTCGGGTCGATTACTTCGCGGATCAGCTTCTGCTCGCTCTCGGTGGGCAGTCGAGTCTCCTCCGCCGATCCCAGTCCGTGAACCTCGAACGAGGTGTTCTCGGCGACCTGCTCGGCCTGAACCCCGGGGTGCAGCGAGACCGCCCGCATCTGATGCTCGGGGCCGTTGAAGTCGAACACGCCGAGATTGGTCACCACCCGGTGGACGTTGACGAACCGGTAGGCCGGGTTGCCCGGATCGACCTTGTCCCAGCCGATGCCCGAAACCACGTCGACGGAGTCGCCGAACACCCGTTTCGAGTGGTTGCCGACCCAGTAGCTGGTCGCGTGGTTGATGGTGTTGCCGGGCGCACCGCGCACCCCGAACATCTGGCGAGTCGGCTGCTGCAGCGGTCCGAACGCCGAGAGATTCTGATTACCGTAGCGGTCAATCTGGTTGGCGCCCATCACCACATGCCGTCGACCCCACGCCAGCGTCTCGAAGACCCGGCCGAAGGGCATCCACCCCTCGATCGCGCCTGCGGCGCCGAGGGCGGGTGTGTCGGCGAGCAGGCGCGCCTCACCGTCGGTCAGCAGGATGTCGGGGGAGAAGGTCAAGCGGGCCAACCGGGCGCCGATCGACACCATGGTCGTCATCGGGCTGACCATGGTCTCGCCGGCGTCGCGGAAGAGTTCGGCGCACGCGACGGCGCACACTTCGGCACGGGATACCGACATCACTTGCTCTCTCCAAACTTGCGCACGGCCGCTTGGTAATCGGCCTCGGTACCCGACAGATAGGTCTGGACGAATTGCTGCCACGACTCGTCGGAACCCGCGGCCTCGGCGTAGTGCCGCTGGAACTTCTCGTCGCGGCGGTAATCCGGTTCGGCGGTAGTGAAGTGCGCGCCGTTGGGGGCCTCGACGACGGCGTCGACCATCATCCGGTTGATCAGCAGCGCCTGCGGCGGCACGGCCTTGACCAGCTCCTCGGTCGCGACCACGCGCTCGACCGACAGGAACCGGCGCTCGGCGGCCATCAGGTACAGGTCGTCGAAGTAGGGGTCGATACCGGTGTAGGCCGCATTACCTTGTGCGTCACCGAGATTCATGTGCACAAATGCGGCATCCAGGGCCAGCGCGGGCATCGCGATGAGTTCTTCGTAAGCGTCACCGGTCGGGTATGGCGACGTCACGGTTTTCAACTCGTCACCCCAGAACGCGCGCACATCGCTGCCGAGCCCGGCTCGGATCGGCAGGAACGGCAGCCGCTGTGCCGCCGCCTGCAGGCCACACCGCAGCATGCCCTCGTCCATCTCGCGCGCCTCGATCGCACCGCTGGTGCGGGCCTTGGCGAACCACGGGTCGTAGAACGGTGGCGAGTCCAGCGACACGAAGCCGTAGTAGACGCGCTTGACCTTGCCCGCCGAGCACAGCAGCCCGAGGTCGGGTCCGCCGTAGGCGACAACGGTCAGGTCGGTGACGTCGGTACGCAGCAGCGCCCGCACGAACGCCATCGGCTTGCGGCGCGAACCCCACCCGCCGAGGCCGATGGTCATGCCGCTACGAATCGAAGAGACCGCGTCGTCGACCGTAGTTCTCTTGTCTGTCACGCCTTTTCCCCCTTGGACGTGCCGGCAAATGCATCGCGGTGCTCGTCGGAGACCCCCGCGAGGTTCAACTCGAATGTGAAGCCCTGTTCCATGCGGTAGCTCGAGTTCACCCGCTGCACGTCGATGAAGTTCAGCGCCTCCTTGGCCGCACGGATGACCCGGGTGTCCTTGGCGGCGATGTCTCGGGCGACGCGCAACGCGGCCTCGTCGAGTTCGGCGCGCGGTACCACCTCATGCACAGAACCGAAGTGGTGCAGCGTTGCCGCGTCCACGGTGGCGGCGGTGAAGAACAGTCGCCGCATCATGTGCTGGGGCACCAATCGCGACAGGTGGGTGGCCGCGCCGAGCGCGCCGCGTTCGACCTCGGGCAGCCCGAACGTGGCGTCGTCGGAGGCGACGATGACGTCCGCGTTGCCGACCAGGCCGATACCGCCGCCGACGCAGAAGCCGTTCACCGCGGCGACGACGGGCACCGCGCACTCGTAGACCGCGCGAAACGCTTCATAGCAGCCGCGGTTGGCGTCGATCAGCGCGGTGAAGCCTTCGGTGTTCTGCATCTCCTTGATGTCGACACCGGCGTTGAAACCCCGACCCTCGGCGCGCAGGATCACGACGTGGGTGCTCTGGTCCCGCCCCGCTGCGGTGATCGCGTCGGCCAGTTCGAACCATCCGCGCGAGGGGATCGCATTGACCGGGGGGTAGTCGACGGTGACCGAGACGATGCCCGGTTCGGTGATGGAATGAGCGATTGTCATCGAAACTCCCGACTACTTCCTGGGGGACGGCGTAGGAAAGCAAGCACTTGCTTGGTACGCTAGCACAGTGACCGACCTGCAAGACATAAAGCTCGGACTCAAGGACAGGGTGGTCCTGGTGACCGGCGGGGTGCGCGGCGTCGGCGCCGGGATCAGTGCGGTGTTCGCCGACCAGGGTGCCCGCGTGGTGACCTGTGCCCGCCGACCGGTCGAGGGCCTGCCCTACGAGTTCCACCCGTGCGATGTGCGTGACGACGACGCGGTGGGCGCGCTGATCCAGACCATCGTCGACCGGCACGGTCGCCTCGATGTGGTGGTGAACAACGCGGGCGGGTCGCCCTATGTGCTCGCCGCCGAAGCATCGGCGAAGTTCAGCAGGAAGATCGTCGAACTGAACCTCCTGGGCCCGTTGTCGGTCTCCACGCACGCGAACGCGGTGATGCAAAAGCAGGAGCACGGCGGGTCGATCGTCAACGTCGCCAGCGTCAGTGGCCGCCGACCCACGCCGGGAACCGCACCCTATGGCGCGGCCAAAGCCGGTATGGAAAGCATCACCGCCACCCTCGCCGTCGAGTGGGCACCGAAGGTCCGGGTGAACTCGGTGGTGGTCGGCATGGTCGAGACCGAGCAGTCCGAATTGTTCTACGGCGACGCGGATTCGATCGCGGCGATCTCACGCAACGTCCCCCTCGGCCGACTCGCTGAACCGGCCGACGTGGGGTGGGCCGCCGCATTCCTGGCCTCCGACGCGGCCTCCTACATCAGCGGCGCATCGCTCGAAGTCCACGGTGGCGGCGAGCCGCCCCATTACCTGGCAACCACCACTGCTGACATCAAATAACCAAGGGAGACAACAGATATGGGATTGCTCGACGGCCGTGTGGTCATCGTGACGGGATCGGGTGGCGGCATCGGACGCGCGCATGCGCTGGCGTTCGCCGCCGAGGGCGCCCGCGTGGTGGTCAACGACATCGGCGTCGGCCTGGACGGGTCGCCCGCCGGGGGCGGTAGCGCCGCGCAGAGCGTCGTCGACGAGATCACCGCGGCCGGAGGGGAAGCCGTCGCCAACGGTGCCAATGTCGCGGACTGGGCTCAAGCCGAGGGCCTCATCCAGGCGGCTGTCGACACGTTCGGCGGGCTCGACGTCCTTGTCAACAACGCAGGCATCGTTCGTGACCGGATGTTCGCCAACACCAGCGAAGAGGAGTTCGACGCCGTCATCGCCGTGCACCTCAAGGGGCACTTCGCCACCATGCGGCACGCCGCGGCGTATTGGCGCGCACAGTCCAAAGCCGGCAATCCAGTCGACGCCCGGATCATCAATACGAGTTCGGGCGCCGGCCTGCAAGGCAGTGTGGGACAAGCGAATTACAGTGCGGCCAAGGCGGGGATCGCGGCGCTGACGCTGGTCGCGTCCGCCGAGATGGGCCGGTACGGCGTCACCGTCAACGCGATCGCGCCCTCGGCCCGAACCCGGATGACCGAGACCGTGTTCGCCGAGATGATGGCCACTCAGGACCAGGACTTCGACGCGATGGCCCCGGAGAACATCTCCCCGCTGGTGGTCTGGCTGGGCAGCGTCGAGTCGAAGGACGTCACCGGCCGCATGTTCGAGGTCGAGGGCGGCATCATCCGGATCGCAGAGGGCTGGGCGCACGGCCCGCAATTGGACAAGGGCGCCCGGTGGGATCCCGCCGAATTGGGGCCCGTCGTCGCCGACCTGCTCGGCAAGGCGCGCACGCCGGTTCCCGTCTACGGCGCCTGATCAGGGCTCGCAGACCACCAACGGGATCCGGCGGTCGGTCCAGGACTGGTAGTCCTCGTAGGTCGGATACATCTCCACGAGCCGCGGCCAGTACCGCGCGCGTTCCTCCTCGGTGGCGTCGCGCGCGGTGAGGTCGAGCACCTCGCTTTTGATCTGCACCTTGACTTTCGGTTTGGCCTTGAGGTTCAGGTACCACATCGGGTGCTTGTCGCTGCCGCCCTTGGACGCGGCGACGATCACCTTGTCGCCGTCGCGGTGGAAGTACAGCGGGCTCACCCGCGGTTCACCGGTCTTGCGGCCGGTGGTTGTCAGCAGCGCCACCGGGATGCCCTGGAACTCGCCGCCGAGCCCCGCGCCGTTGTTGCGGCGGTACATGAAGGTGTTGATCTTCGACATCCACTTGATGAAGAAGTCGGAGGCTTTGGTGTCCATGAACCGGGGCCGCGATTTTGGCATGGCGGTCATCCTATGCTCGGTCGGTGGACACAGTTTCCGACACCGACCGCATTGCGGCGGCCGACGCCTACATCGACGCGCTCGCCAGCCATCGGGCCGACGATGTGCCATTCGCTCCCGACTGCGTGCGCATCGAGCAGGGCGTCAAGACCGGCTTCTCCGGCGACCACCTGCGGCGCAGCCTCAATCGGGGACCGCAGTACCGAATCATCGAAGCGACGACGGACCGCCAGTTCACCGTCGACGGCGACCACGTGCACGCAACGTTCACGGTCGTCACCAAGGCGAAGCTCGCCGGCCGCCGAGTCGTGGCCCCGGTGCGCGAGACGTTCTTGATTCCCGCCTCGGACGGCAGGATTCACCACATCCGGGCGCGCTTCAGCCCGACGGTCAGGCGCGAGTAGGCGGGGCGACCAGACGCAAAATGCCTCTGATCGCGGCGATTTCGGGGCACTTCGCGTCTGCTCGTGAGACAAAGCGGCGCGGTTAGATCCGCTCGATGATCGTGCCGGTGGATAGCGCGCCGCCGGCACACATCGTGATCAGCGCGGTGCTCTTGTCGGTGCGCTCCAATTCGTGCAGCGCGGTGGTGATCAGCCGGCTGCCGGTGCTGCCGACGGGATGGCCGAGCGCGATCGCGCCGCCGTTGACGTTCACGCGGTCCATGTCCGGCTCGTGCACCCGCGCCCAGGACAGCACCACCGAGGCGAACGCCTCGTTGATCTCGACGATGTCGATGTCACCCATTTTCATGCCGGCCTTTTCCAGCACCTTCGCCGTCGACTGCACCGGCCCGTCGAGGTGGTAGTAGGGCTCCGCGCCGACCAGCGCCTGGCTGACGATGCGCGCCCGCGGCTTCAACCCCAGTGCGCGCGCTTTGTCTTCGTCCATCCACAACACCGCGGCGGCGCCGTCGGAGATCTGTGAAGACGTGCCCGCGGTGTGGATACCGCCCTCGAGCACCGGCTTCAGCCCGGCGAGACCCTCGAGCGTGGTGTCGCGCAGCCCCTGGTCGCGGGTGACGATGTGGCGTTCGCTGGTCGGCTGCTTCTGCTCGTCGAGCACGGGCGCCTCGATGCCGCTGATCTCCCGGTCGAAGCGGCCCTCGGCCCACGCCTGCTTGGCCTTGCGCTGCGACTCGAAACCGAACTGGTCGATCTCCTCGCGGGTGATCCCGCGGCGCTTGGCGATCCGCTCGGCGGCGGTGAACTGGTCGGGCAGGTCGATGTCCCACGAGGCCGGCCGCAGGATGCTGCGGTCGGGACCGGCATTGGCGCCCAGCCCGACACGGCTCATCGCCTCGATGCCGCAGCCGATGCCGATGTCGATGGCTCCCGCCGCGATGAGGCCCGCGATCAGCCCGTTGGCCTGTTGCCCGCTGCCGCACTGGCAGTCGACCGTCATCGCGCCGACGTGTTCGGGCAGGCCGGCCACCAGCCAGCTCACCCGGGTGATGTTGTTCGACTGCTCGCCATACTGTGTGACGCAACCACCGACGACCTGCTCGACGTCGCCGGCATCGATTCCGGCCTTTTCGACGAGAGCTTTCTGGGTGGCGCCGAGCAACTCGGTGGCGTGCAGGCCGGACAGCCAGCCGTTGCGCTTTCCGATCGGGCTGCGGGTGGCTTCAACGATGACAGGGTTACCCATTCCGTCAGGCTAGAACACGTTTCATTACTCTGACAAGCGGCGTTGACTACGTGCCTTTCATCTGCGCAGAAGGCATGTTTTACTGGCACTAGAACACGTTGCAATTGAGGAGTGCTTTCCTATGCCCGGCCCCAACTCATGCCCGATCAGCCCTGACTTCGACTTCCTCGACGCGACCCTGAACCTCGAGCGTCTCCCGGTCGAGGAACTCGCCGAACTACGCAAGTCCGAGCCGATTCACTGGGTCGACGTGCCCGGTGGCACGGGCGGCTTCGGCGACAAGGGCTATTGGCTGGTGACCAAGCATGCCGACGTCAAAGAGGTGTCCAAGCGCAACGAGGTCTTCGGCAGTTCGCCGGACGGTGCCATCCCGGTGTGGCCGCAGGACATGACGCGTGACGCGATCGACCTGCAGAAGGCGGTCCTGCTGAACATGGACGCGCCTCAGCACACCCGTCTTCGCAAGATCATCTCGCGCGGCTTCACGCCGCGCGCCGTGGGACGGCTCGAAGACGAGCTGCGGGCGCGCGCGCAGAAGATCGCCCAGACCGCCGCGGCCGAAGGCTCCGGCGACTTCGTCGAACAGGTCTCGTGCGAACTGCCGCTGCAGGCGATCGCCGAGCTGCTCGGTGTGCCGCAGGACGACCGCGACAAGATCTTCCGCTGGTCCAACGAGATGACCGCCGGTGAAGACCCGGAGTACGCCGATGTCGATCCCGCGGTCTCGTCGTTCGAGTTGATCCAGTACGCGATGAAGATGGCCGAGGAGCGGGCCAAGAACCCGACCGAAGACATCGTCACCAAGCTGATCGAGGCCGACATCGAGGGGGAGAAGCTCTCCGACGACGAGTTCGGCTTCTTCGTGGTGATGCTCGCGGTCGCCGGCAACGAGACCACCCGCAACTCGATCACCCACGGCATGATCGCGTTCTCGCAGAACCCCGAGCAGTGGGAGCTCTACAAGCGGGAACGGCCCGAGACCGCGGCCGACGAGATCGTCCGCTGGGCCACCCCGGTGTCGGCGTTCCAGCGCACCGCTCTGGAGGATGTCGAGCTGGGTGGCGTGCAGATCAAGAAGGGCCAGCGGGTCGTGATGTCCTACCGCTCGGCTAATTTCGACGACGAGGTGTTCGAGGACCCGCACAAGTTCGACATCCTGCGCGATCCCAACCCGCATGTCGGCTTCGGCGGCACCGGCGCCCACTACTGCATCGGTGCGAACCTGGCGAAGATGACCATCAACCTGATCTTCAACGCGGTCGCCGACCACATGCCCGACCTCAAGCCGATCAGCGAGCCGGAGCGGCTGATGTCCGGTTGGCTCAACGGCATCAAGCACTGGCAGGTGGATTACACCGGTAAGTGTCCGGTCACGAAGTAGGTTTAGCCACCGCGGCAAATTTCCCGGTATCAAGGAGGATTCGGGTGGACTTCAGTCCAGACGAAGGGCAGCAGGCTGTCGCCGACGTGGTGAACTCGGTGCTCGGCCGTGACAACACTTGGGACGCACTGGTCGCCGGCGGCGTGACCGCACTGGCCGTGCCAGAGCGCCTCGGCGGCGACGGGGTGGGTCTGCCAGAGGTGTCCACGGCGCTCACCGAGATCGGCAGGCACGGCACCATCAGCCCCGCGCTGGCCACGTTGGGCCTCGGATTGCTGCCGCTCCTTGACGCGGCCACCGAGGAGCAACAGGACCGCTATCTCGCCGGGGTGGCGAAAGGCGCCGTGCTCTCGGCCGCGCTCAACGAACCCGGCGCGCCGCTGCCGGATCGGCCTGCGGTGACGTTCGCCAACGGCAGACTCAACGGCATCAAAGTCGCGGTTCCCTATGCGGAGCAAGCGGACTGGCTCGTCGTGACCGCCGACACCGGGGTAGCCGTGGTATCCCCGACGGCGGACGGTGTGACGGCGACCAAGACGCCGACGTCGAACCACGGCGACGAGTACTCGGTGACGTTCACCGATGCGGCGGTCGACGGAGTGCTCGACGGCGCGGACGCCCGCCGCATCAACCAGTTGGCCCTCGCCGCGATCGGTGCCTTCGCATCCGGTCTGGTTGCGGGTGCGCTGCGGCTGACCGCCGACTACGTGGCCAACCGGGAGCAGTTCGGCAAGCCGCTGTCGACCTTCCAGACGGTCGCCGCGCAGCTGGCCGAGGTCTACATCGCCTCTCGGACACTGACTTTGGTGTCCAACTCGGTGACCTGGCGGCTTTCGGAGGGTCGCGAAGCTGACGATGACATCGACGTCCTTGGCTACTGGTTGGCCTCCCAAGCGCCGCCGGTGATGCAGCTGTGTCACCACCTGCACGGCGGAATGGGTATGGACATCGCCTATCCCATGGACCGCTACTACTCCTCGATCAAGGACCTCGCCCGCCTGGTGGGGGGTCCGTCACACCGGCTCGACACGGTGGGAGCCGCACTGGGCGAGCGAGGCGACGGGAGCTAAAAATGTTCATCGAACTGACGCCCGAACAGAAACAGCTGAAAGCCGAACTGCGGGAGTACTTCTCGAATCTCATTTCCCTTGAAGAGGCGAAGGAGATGGAGAAGGACCGCCACGGCAAGGCCTACCGCGCGGTCATCAAGCGGATGGGCAGCGACGGCAAGCTCGGTGTCGGCTGGCCCAAGGAATTCGGCGGGCTCGGTTTCGGTCCGATCGAGCAGTCGATCTTCGTCAACGAGGCGCACCGGGCCGACGTCCCGCTGCCGGCGGTCACCCTGCAGACCGTCGGACCCACGCTGCAGCAGTACGGGACCGAAGCGCAGAAGAAGAAGTTCCTGCCCGCGATCCTCGCCGGCGAGGTCCATTTCGCGATCGGTTACACCGAGCCGGAGGCGGGCACCGACCTGGCGTCGCTGCGCACCACCGCCGTTCGGCAGGGCGACGAGTACATCATCAACGGGCAGAAGGTGTTCACCACCGGCGCCCACGATGCCGACTACATCTGGCTGGCCTGCCGAACCGACCCGGAGGCGGTGAAACACAAGGGCATTTCGATCCTGATCGTCGATACGAAGGATCCCGGTTACTCCTGGACGCCGATGATCCTGTCCGACGGCGCCCACCACACCAACGCCACCTATTACAACGATGTGCGGGTGCCTGCCGACATGCTCGTCGGCGAGGAGAACGGCGGCTGGAAGCTGATCACCACGCAGCTGAACAACGAACGCGTGATGCTCGGGCCGGCAGGCCGTTTCGCGAGCCTCTACGATCGGATTTACGAGTGGGCGTCGAAGCCGGGCGGAAACGGCGACATCCCGATCAACCACGACGACGTCAAGCGCTCGCTCGGCGAGCTCAAGGCGATGTGGCGGATCAACGAACTGCTCAACTGGCAGGTCGCCGCATCAGGCGAAACCATCGACGTCGCCGATGCGGCCGCCACCAAGGTCTTCGGTACCGAACGCATCCAGTACGCCGGGCGTCTCGCCGAGGAGATCGTCGGCAAGTACGGCAACCCGGCCGAACCCGACACTGCGGAACTGCTGGAATGGCTGGACTCCCAGACGAAACGAAATCTGGTGATCACGTTTGGCGGAGGTGTCAACGAGGTGATGCGGGAGATGATCGCGGCTGCCGGCCTGAAGGTCCCGAGGGTGCCGCGGTGAGCGCCATCGGCGATGAGCGCTCGCGCGAAGAGCAGGCGGTGACCGAGATACAGAAGGCCGCCGAACGGATCAAGGCCGAGGGCAAGAGCAAGCCGCGGGCCGGTAGGCATCCGGTCAACCAGCCGATGATCGACCACTGGCTCGACGCGATGGGGGACCGGAACCCGATCTACGTCGACGATCTGGCTGCCAAGGCGGCCGGGCATCCCGGCGCCGTTGCGCCTCCGGCGATGATCCAGGTGTGGACGATGATGGGCCTCGGCGGTGTCCGGCCCGACGACGACCCTCTCGGCAAGATCCTCGACTTGTTCGACGAGGCGGGCTATGTCGGTGTGGTCGCGACCAACTGCGAGCAGATCTACCACCGGTACCTGCAGGTGGGTGAAGAGGTCAGCGTCACTGCGGAACTGACTGATGTCATCGGGCCGAAGAACACTGCGCTCGGCGAGGGCTTCTTCATCACGCAGAAGATCACGTGGACGGTCGGTGACGACGTCGAGGATCCGGTCGCCGAGATGATGTGGCGCATCATGAAGTTCAGGCCGGCCGACAACGCCGACAAAGGCGGGGTCGCGGCGGTGCCCGACGATCTGGACGCGGACATGATGATGCGGCCGGCGTCGTCTCGTGACACCAAGTTCTTCTGGGACGGCGTCAACGCGCACGAGTTGCGCATCCAGAAGCGCCCCGACGGCACATTGGTGCATCCGCCAGTGCCCGCGCTGTGGCAGGACAAAGACAAGCCGACCGACTACGTCGTCGCCAGCGGTAAGGGCACCGTGTTCAGCTTCGTGGTGCACCACGCGCCGAAGGTGCCCGGGCGCACGCTGCCGTTTGTGATCGCGCTCGTCGAACTTGAAGAAGGCGTACGGATGCTCGGTCAGCTCCGCAACGTCGACCCGGCCACCGTGGAGATCGGAATGCCTGTTCACGCAACGTATATCGATTTCCCAGAGGGAGAGTCAGGTCCCGCGTGGACGCTGTATGCGTGGGAGCCCGGTGAGGAGGCGCAACGATGAGCGCCCCCTCCATATCGGTTGGCACGAAGCTTCCCGAGCTCGCGCTGTACGGCGACCCGACGTTCATCGTGTCGACCGCGATCGCCACCCGGGACTATCAGGACGTCCATCATGACCGGGACAAGGCACAGGCCAAGGGATCGAAGGACATCTTCGTCAACATCCTCACCGACACCGGCCTGGTGCAGCGGTACATCACGGACTGGGCGGGTCCGACCGCGATCATCAAGTCGATCTCGCTGCGCCTGGGTGTGCCGTGGTACGCCTACGACACGGTGACGTTTTCCGGTGAGGTGACCGCGATCGACGATGGGGTGATCACGCTGAAAATCGTTGGCAGCAACAGTCTCGGCGACCATGTGATCGCCACCGCGACCTTGACGATCGGGGACCTGGCGTGAGTGGGAGTGGATTGTCCGGCAAGGCGGCGATCGTCGGGATCGGCGCCACCGACTTCTCCAAGAACTCCGGCCGCAGTGAACTGCGTCTCGCGTCGGAGGCGGTGCTCGATGCCCTGGACGACGCCGGCCTCACGCCCGCCGATGTCGACGGCATGGTCACGTTCACGATGGATTCCAACACCGAGGTCGCGATCGCCCGGGCGACGGGCATCGGTGAGCTGAAGTTCTTCTCGAAGATCCATCACGGCGGCGGCGCGGCCTGCGCGACGATCCAGCAGGCGGCGATCGCGGTGGCGACGGGTGTCGCGGAATGTGTTGTGGCGTACCGGGCATTCAATGAGCGCTCGGGTGTGCGGTTCGGCCAGGTTCAGATGCGGTTGGTGGAGAACGCCGACTCGACCGGAGTCGACAACTCGTTCTCCTATCCGCATGGGCTGTCGACGCCCGCCGCACAGGTCGCGATGATCGCCAGGCGGTACATGCATCAGTCGGGTGCGACGAGCAGAGATTTCGGCATGATCTCGGTCGCGGACCGCAAACATGCGGCGAAGAATCCGAAGGCGTACTTCTACGAAAAGCCGATCACCATTGAGGATCACCAGAATTCGCGCTGGATCGCCGAACCGCTGCGGCTGCTGGACTGCTGTCAGGAGACCGACGGCGGGGTGGCGCTGGTGGTGACGTCCGCCGAGCGGGCCAAGGACCTCAAGCACCGGCCGGCGATCATCGAGGCGGCCTCGCAAGGTTCCAGCCCGGACCAGTACTCGATGACGAGCTACTACCGACCGGAGCTGGGGCTGCCCGAGATGGGTCTGGTGGGCAGGCAGCTGTGGGCGCAATCGGGTCTGACACCGCAAGACATTCAGACCGCGATACTTTACGACCACTTCACCCCGTTCACGCTGATTCAGTTGGAGGAACTCGGCTTCTGCGATCGCGGTGACGCCAAGGACTTCGTCAAAGATGGCGCGATCGAGGTCGGCGGACGGTTGCCGATCAACACCCACGGCGGTCAGTTGGGCGAAGCGTACATACACGGCATGAACGGGATCGCCGAGGGCGTTCGACAGTTGCGTGGCACGTCGGTCAATCCGGTACCGGACGTCGAGCATGTGCTCGTCACCGCGGGTACCGGAGTGCCGACGTCGGGGTTGATTCTGGGCTGACCATCCGGTGGGTGGGGCGTAGCCGGCCTACTACCCTCTGAGGGGTGAGTTCGTCGACGCCACCGGAGCCGGGACCGCAGGAGAGCGACGCGTCGGTCGACGGCGTCCGAGAACCGGAAGCCGACGAGGCGGACACCGGTCCGCTGCAGGCCCACCGGCCACCCGCCGCGCCGCCGCCCCCGGACTTCTATGCCGCCCAGCGGAATTGGTCGCCGAGGTTCGATGCACCGCTGACCATCAACCCGCGCCAGGTCAAGCCTCAACGCAATTTCAAGCCGCTGGTCATCGGTGCTGCCGTAGTGGGCGCTGTCGCGGTCGTCGGCGGCTTGGTCTTCTGGTCGTCACGGCCGTCTGGCGGCGGTGAGCAACCGCCGAGCGCCGGAGAGCCGACGACGTCCCCGTCGCCGGAGCAACCGGTCCGCTCCGAAGGCGACGTCCGGTTGTTACGTCAGTTACCCAAGGGCTACCGGCCGGATGCATGCGAAACGGTCCCTCCCACGAAAAGCGTGTTGGCGCAGGTGAATTGCGGTCGAAACGACGATCCCGGGGGCCCGGTGTCGGCGACCTACAGCCTGGTCGGCGACAAGGCTTCGCTCGAGGCGGTCTTCAATGCCGCGGTCGCAGCGGCGACGAGGGTCAACTGCCCGGGCAACATTCAGTCGCCGGGGCCGTGGCGGCGCAACGCGACTCCGGACAGGATCAGCGGAAATCTTTTCTGCGGTCTGCAGGCCGGTCAACCGACCGTCGTCTGGACCGACGAGGCCAAGATGACGGTCAGCGCCGTCCGAGCGGGGCCGGGCGGCCCGACCTTCCCACAGCTGTACGCGTGGTGGTCGTCGCACTCGTGACGACGCTGACCGGTTGACTTGCTACCGATGGTCCCGTCAGGGAGTGGGCGCCGGGACGTAGGTGGTCGGGGTCTGCACCTGGTCACCGGCGGGCAGCGGCGTGCCCTGGCTGCCCGCAGGCTGCGGAACGCCCTCGGTACCCGCCGGGGCGGGAGCGGCGTCGGCGGGCTGAACGGGCGTGCCGTGCGCGGTCGGAGCCGGAGCGTCCTGCGCGGCCGGGACCGGAGCGCCCTCGGGTGCAGTCGGGGTGCCCTCGCTGCCGACCGGAATCGGGGTGCCCTGGCTGCCCTCAGGGAGCGGGGTGCCCTGGCTGCCCTCCGGTACCTCGGTGCCGGCAGCGGCGGGAGCGGCGGTCGTGCCCTCGGGAGTCTCAGCGGCAGGAGCCTCGGCGGGTGCGGCCGTCGCCGGGTCGCTTTCCGCGTCGTAGGAGGTCGACGGCGATGAGCTGCTCGAGCTGGAGGCGGGCGGCTCGGTCCACACCAGCCGGTCCTGACCACCGGCGTTGTACACGACGCTGTCGGGGGCGGCGCCGGTGACGTCGAAATAGACCTTGCCGGACGTCTGCTGACCCTGGGCGAGCGTCGCCGGGTTCACCCCCTGCGGGGTGGCGGCGCCGAACAGCGCGCGGTAGGTCTGACCGTCGGCGGCCCTTGCGTTCAGATTCGACACGATCGGCGTCGCCGACCCCTGGATCGCCTGGTCGGTCGCGGTGGCTTCCCACAGCTGTCCGGACACGGGGTATGCGATGACGTCGCTGCTCGGCTTCAGGTCGTCGATGGTCCAGCCCTGGATGACTGCGCCGTCGACCAGCTTGCCCTGGCTTCCGAGTGTCTGCGTCTGGACGGTGGTCCCGCGCTGGGTGGCTTCGGCTTCTGCGGAGGCCAGCGGTGCCCCGATGAAGCCGGCGGTCGCGGCCGCCGCCAACACACTGGTGATCTTCGTGATCTTCATGATTTTGCTCCTGACTCGTCCGACAATTGGGATGGTCACCGAACGAAACTATCAGGTCACTCGGCGATTGTGGATTCCGGATCGACTGAAGCCCTTGACATTAGGGCTACCCGAGTCATCATGTGGCAACGACCTTTTCGAGCATGTGACACGGTTGGCGTTGCGTTTCATACGGTTTCGTCGGGCAGGGCAAACTGGGCAGGGCCCGAGTTACGCGGGAATCAACTCGACGCCGGCGAGCGCCACCGCGTCGTCACGCTCTGGTGCGGTCACCGTCGCGACGAACCCGTCGCCGTTCTTCCAGACGCTGGCCTTGAGTGTCTCGCCCGGGAACACTACGCCGGCGAACCGGGCGCCATAGCTTGCGACCCGGGCGGTGTCACCGTCGAGCAGGGCATCCACCATCGCTTTGCACGTCATGCCGTAAGTGCACAGGCCGTGCAGGATCGGCCGCGGGAAGCCGGCAGCTGCTGCGAAGTCGGGATCCGAGTGCAGCGGATTGCGGTCGCCGCACATCCGGTAGAGCAGCGCCTGCTGCGGTGACACCGGGATCGAGAGTTCGAAATCGGGCGCACGCGGTGGCGGCTCCGAAGACCCAGACGGACCCCGCTCACCACCGAAGCCGCCTTCGCCGCGGGCGAAGATCGAACGCTTCTGGGTCCACAGCGGCGTGCCGTCGGGCGCGGTCACCGTGGTCTCCGACCAGATCACCGCCGCCTTGCCCTTGTCCCAGATGTCGGTGAAGCGCGTGACCGCGATACCGGTGCCGGCCGGCGGGATCGGCCCCGGCACTGACACCGCTTCGCTGGCGTGCAGCACCTTCGACAGCTCGATGTCGATGCCGGGGAACTTCACCGTCGGCGGCTCGGTCATGTGGAAGCTCTGCGCGACGTTGCCGAATGTCGGCAGTACCTGCGGGGTTTCGTCGGTCAGGTAGCGCAGTTCGCGCTTGTCCGTCGGGTCGGCGCCGGCGCCCAGCCCGAGGTGGTAGAGCTGAATGTCGCTGCTTGTCCAAGAGAACTCGGCGGCAGGAAGTTCCGCGCCGAGCGCCTCGTCGAGATTGATGGGCATCAGTTCTTCCCCGCTATGTGTAGTGCGGCAAGGTATCCGAACGTCATCGCGGGGCCGATGGTGCCGCCCGGACCCGGGTAGGTGTGGCCCATCACCGGCGCGCTGACATTGCCTGCAGCATAGAGCCCTTCGATCACGGAGCCGTCGTCGCGCAGCGCACGGCCGTGCACGTCGGTGACCACGCCGCCCTTGGTGCCCAGATCGCCGGGCACCATCTTGGCTGCGTAGTAGGGCGGGTGGCTGATCTCGCCGAGGTTGGGGTTGGGCTTGTTGGTCGGATCGCCGTAGTAGCGGTCGTAGGCGCTCTCGCCGCGCTTGTAGTCCTCGTCGACGCCGGACCGGGCGAAACCGTTGAAGCGCTCGACCGTTTCGGTGAAAGCCTGCACGGGCAGACCGGTCTTCTCGGCCAGCTCCTCGAGCGTGTCCGCTGTGACGATCACGCCGGACTCCAGCCACTTCTTCGGAATCCGTTGGCCAGGTTGCAGTCCGGCGAAGATATAGCGGTCGCGGTACTGCTGGTCGAACACCAGCCACGCCGGAATGTTCTCGCCGGGTCCCGGCCCCTGCCCGTACTGGCCGCCGTACATGTGGTGGCAGGCCTCGACATAGGGCATCGACTCGTTCATGAACCGCTTGCCCGCCATGTTGACGATGATCGAACCCGGCGAGTTGCGTTCCGACAGCGCGAACCACGGTGCGCCAACCAGTGGAACGGTGGGGCCCCACCAGGCGTCCTCCATGATGTCGAGCGCGGCGCCCAGCTTCTCGGCGGCGATGATGCCGTCACCCGTGTTCGCCTTGGCGCCGACCGTCCATTCGGTGGTGATCGGGGCGCGCTGGTACTTCACCCGCATCTGCTCGTTGTGCTCGAAGCCACCCGAGCCGAGGATCACTCCGCGGCGAGCCCGGATCAGTTCGGGCTCAGCGGTTTCCGACGCGCTGGCATCGCGTACGTAAATCCCCCGCACGACGCCGTCTTCGACGTAGAGGTCGGTCAGCGCGGTGTTCAGCCGCACGGGCACGCCCGCGTCGCGCAGGCCGATGCGCAACGGCGCGATCAACGCGCGTCCCATGCCGACGAGGTTCTTGCCGGTGGCCTTGGCCCACATCGTGCGCGCACCGACCTTGAGGCTGCGCAGCACACCGCGGGGGTGACGCTTGAGCTGGTTGAGCCGAACGTAGTCCTGCTGCATGACGACCACGTTGAGCGGGACCTTGCCGTACGGCGGCTCCAAGCCCGGCAGATCCGGCCCGAGCTTCTTCGCGTCGAACGGCTTGGGTTCGACTGAGCGGCCCGTCGGCTTGCCGCCCGGTGTCTCGGGGTAGTAGTCGGAGTAGCCCGGCACCCAGCACAGCTTCAGCGGCGAGTGCTCCAGCACGAAAGACAGCATCTCCGGACCGCGGTCGAGATAGGTGTCGATCTTCTCTGCGGGCACGACGTCGCCGATGATGTTGTGCAGGTAGGTGCGGGCGGCGTCGGCCGTGTCTTTGACACCGTCGCGCTTGAGCACCTCGTTGTTCGGAATCCACACACCGCCACCTGACCGCGCAGTGGAACCACCGTAGTGCGGAGCCTTCTCGACGACTACTGTGGAAAGTCCCTGGTGGGCTGCGGTGAGCGCAGCGACCATGCCGGCCGCGCCGGTGCCCACCACGACGACGTCATACTCCTGACCGCTCATGTAGAACACGTTATAGAATCGTCCGGCAGACCCACAACCGCGCCGGTCAACAGAACAAGGGGACTTCATAAGAATGCTCAGTGACCAGGTGCGTCAGGAGCTCGCCGCCGACCTCGCGCAGGCCGAGCGCAGCCGGGTTCCGATCGCACCGTTGACCGACGGGCATCCGGACATCGACGTGGTCGATGCCTACGAGATTCAGCTGATCAACATCCGCCAGCGGGTGGCCGAGGGCGCCAAGGTCATCGGTCACAAGGTCGGATTGTCGTCGAAGGCCATGCAACAGATGATGAACGTCGACGAACCCGACTACGGGCACCTGCTCGACGAGATGGCCGTGTTCGAAGACAGGCCGGTCAAATCTGCGGACTACCTCTACCCGCGCGTCGAGGTGGAGGTGGGCTTCGTCCTCGCCGACGACCTTCCCGGCGCCGGTTGCACCGAGGATGACGTGCTCGCCGCGACCGCGGCGTTCGCGCCCGCGATCGAGCTGATCGACACCCGCATCAAGGACTGGAAAATCAAACTCTGCGACACCATCGCCGACAACGCGTCGTCGGCGGGCTGGGTGCTCGGGGAAGCCAGGGTCTCACCCAAAGACATCGACATCACCGCGATCGATGCCGTCCTCACCCGCAACGGCGAGGTGGTGGCGAAGGGCCGCAGCGATGCGGTGCTCGGCAACCCGGTGACCGCGGTGGCCTGGCTGGCACGCAAGGTCGACAGCTTCGGCGTCCGCCTCAAGGCGGGTGACATCGTGTTGCCGGGGTCGTGCACCAAGGCGTTCGACGCCACACCCGGCGCCGACTACGTCGCAGATTTCGCCGGGCTGGGCTCGGTTCGTTTGAGCTTCGAATAGGTAGGGAGACACAATGGCCGGACAGGCCGGGAAAAGCACCGTCGCGATCGTCGGATCGGGCAACATCAGCACCGACCTGCTGTATAAGTTGCTGCGCTCGGAATGGCTCGAGCCGCGCTGGATGATCGGCATCGACCCGGAGAGCGAAGGTCTGGCCCGCGCCCGCAAGCTCGGGTTGGAAACGTCGCACGAGGGCGTGGACTGGCTGCTGGCCCAGGACGAGAAGCCCGACATGGTCTTCGAGGCCACCAGCGCCTACGTGCACCGCGACGCCGCCCCCAAGTACGCCGAGGCCGGCATCCGCGCCATCGACCTCACCCCGGCCGCGGTCGGGCCCGGCGTGATTCCGCCGGCCAACCTGGACGAGCATCTGGATGCGCCCAACGTCAACATGGTCACCTGCGGTGGTCAGGCCACCATCCCGATCGTGTACGCGGTGAGTCGTGCGGTCCGCGACATCGGTGGGGTGCCCTACGGCGAGATCGTGGCGTCGGTGTCGTCGGCGTCTGCAGGCCCCGGCACGCGGGCCAACATCGACGAGTTCACCAAGACCACCGCTGCGGGTGTGCAGAACATCGGCGGCGCCCAGCGCGGCAAGGCGATCATCATCCTCAACCCGGCCGAACCGCCGATGATCATGCGCGACACGATCTTCTGCGCCATTCCCGAAGACGCCGACCGGGACGCCATCGCGCAGTCCATCAAGGATGTCGTCGCCGAGGTGCAGACGTATGTCCCCGGCTACCGGTTGCTCAACGAACCGCAGTTCGACGAGCCCTCGGTGGTCAACGGTGGCAACCATCTGGTCACCACGTTCATCGAGGTCGAGGGTGCGGGCGACTATCTGCCGCCCTACGCTGGAAACCTGGACATCATGACCGCAGCGGCGGCCAAGGTGGGCGAGGAGATCGCCCGGAAACAGGCTGGGGCGAGCCTCTCCGTATCGACAGGAGGCCAGGCATGAGCGTCACCGAACAGATCTACTTCAACCCGATCTGGGACGTCCGGATGACGGACACGTCGCTGCGCGACGGCAGCCACCACAAACGTCACCAGTTCACCAAGGACGAGGTGCACGGGATCGTTGCGGCGCTGGACGCCGCGGGGGTGCCGGTCATCGAGGTCACCCACGGTGACGGGCTGGGCGGGTCCAGCTTCAACTACGGGTTCTCGAAGACGCCGGAGCAGGAGCTGATCAAGCTCGCCGCGGAGACCGCCAAGGAATCCAAGATCGCGTTCCTGATGCTGCCGGGTGTCGGCACCAAGGAGGACATCAAGGAGGCGCAGAACAACGGCGGGTCGATCTGCCGGATCGCCACGCACTGCACCGAGGCCGACGTGTCGATCCAGCACTTCGGGCTGGCCCGCGAACTGGGCCTGGAGACGGTCGGCTTCCTGATGATGAGCCACACCATCCCGCCGGAGAAGCTGGCCGAACAGGCGCGCATCATGGCCGACGCCGGGTGTCAGTGCGTGTATGTGGTCGACTCCGCGGGCGCGCTGGTGCTCGAGGGCGTGCGCGACCGGGTGGCGGCGCTGGTCGCCGAACTCGGAGACGACGCGCAGGTCGGCTTTCACGGCCACGAGAACCTCGGCCTGGGCGTGGCCAACTCGATCGAGGCGGTGCGCGCGGGCGCCAAGCAGATCGACGGCTCGTGCCGCCGCTTCGGCGCGGGCGCGGGCAACGCGCCGGTCGAGGCGCTGATCGGGGTGTTCGACAAGATCGGCGTCAAGACCGGCATCGACTTCTTCGACATCGCCGACGCGGCCGAAGAGGTCGTCGCGCCCGCGATGCCCGCCGAATGCCTGCTGGACCGCAACGCGCTGATCATGGGCTATTCGGGGGTGTACTCGAGCTTCCTCAAGCACGCCATCCGCCAGTCCGAGCGCTACGGCGTGCCGGCACACAAGCTGCTGCACCGCGCCGGGCAGCGCAAGCTGATCGGCGGCCAGGAGGACCAGCTCATCGACATCGCGCTGGAGATCAAGCGCGAGCAAGAGGCCGCGTCGGCGAGCTCCTGAACCGCATTTGTGAATCTGACGACGTTCTTCCGGATTTTTCGTCGCCAGGTTCACAATCGGCCGCGATGACGACCCGCGAACAGGCTCAGGCGATCCTCGAGCGGTTGGCCGGGCCGCGGGCGAGTCTGCGCGACGACCAGTGGGCCGCCATCGAAGCGCTGGTGGTGCACCGGCGGCGCGCCCTGGTCGTACAGCGCACCGGCTGGGGTAAGTCCGCCGTCTACTTCATCGCCGCCAAACTGCTGCGCGCCGACGGACACGGCCCGACCGTGATCGTGTCACCGCTGCTGGCGCTGATGCGAAACCAGGTGGCCGCCGCCGAGCGGGCCGGTGTGCACGCCGCGACGATCAACTCGAGCAACGTCGCCGACTGGGACGACATCCACCGCCGGGTACGCGGCGGCGAGCTCGACGTCCTGCTGGTCAGCCCGGAACGGTTGAACAATCCGGACTTTCGCGACGCGGTGTTGCCCGCGCTGGCGCGCGATGCCGGGTTGGTGGTCGTCGACGAGGCGCACTGCGTATCGGACTGGGGTCATGACTTTCGGCCCGATTACCGACGGATCCGCACTCTGATCGCCGAACTCGGCGCCGACGTCCCGGTGCTCGCGACCACCGCGACCGCCAACGACCGGGTGGTCGACGACGTCGCGGCGCAGTTGGGCGTCGGCGGCTCCGAAGCCGGCAGCACTCTGGTGCTGCGCGGTGGGCTGGACCGGGAGTCGCTGCGCCTGTCGGTGGTCAACGCCGGCAACCCGGCGCAGCGAGCGGCATGGCTTGCCGCACACCTGGATTCGTTACCCGGTTCGGGCATCGTCTACACCTTGACCGTTGCACAGGCACACGACGTTGCCGCATTGCTGCGCGAGCAGGGGCATCCCGTGGCGGCCTATACCGGTTCCACCGAGGCCGCCGAACGCGAACAACTCGAGGCGGACCTGCTGACCAACCGCGTCAAAGCGCTGATCGCGACGTCGGCGCTCGGCATGGGATTCGACAAACCCGACCTCGGCTTCGTCGTGCATCTCGGCGCTCCGTCCTCGCCGATCGCTTACTACCAGCAGGTGGGCCGGGCCGGCCGGTCGACAGAGAGCGCCGAGGTCGTCCTGCTGCCCGGCAGAGAAGATCAGGACGTCTGGCGGTACTTTGCTTCGGTCGCATTTCCACCAGAAGCGGTGGTGCGCAAGGTGATCCGAGAGCTGGATCGGGAACGCCCGCAGTCGACAGCCGCGCTGGAACCACTCGTCGATCTCAATCGGACCCGGTTGGAGATGGTCTTGAAGGTGCTCGACGTCGACGGTGCGGTGCGGCGCGTCAAGGGCGGCTGGGTCGGCACCGGCCAGGAGTGGACCTACGACGAACCGCGTTATCGCAAGCTCGACGACGCGCGCAAGCGGGAACAGCAGGCGATGCTCGACTACCAGGCCACCGACCGCTGCCGGATGGCCTTCCTGCGGGCTCAACTCGACGATCCCGCCCTCACCGACGGCGAGCGTTGCGGCCGCTGCGACAATTGCGAGGGACCGCGGTACGACGCGGCCGTCGACACCACGGCAGAGGAGCGCACCAGAGCGTCGCTCTTGCGTCCTGGGGTGGAACTCACGCCTCGCAAACAGTGGCCGTCCGGATTGAGCAGGATCGGGATCGATCTCAAGGGCCGAATCGGCGATGGCCCCGCTTGCGGCCGGGCCATCGGCAGACTGACCGATCTCGGCTGGGGAGCCCGCTTACGACACCTGCTCGACGCTCCGGATGCGGAGGTGCCCGGGGACATGGTCCAGGCCGCGGTGCAGGTGTTGGCCGCGTGGGACTGGGAGACCCGCCCGACCGCGGTGATGGCGCTGGATTCACACGCGCACCCGATGTTGATCTCGTCACTGGCGCGAGAACTCGCCCGCCTCGGCCGACTGACCGACCTGGGTGTTCTGCAGTACGCGCCCGGGCGCAGGCCGGTGACCGCGGCGAACTCCGCCTATCGGGTCGCCGCGCTGTGCGACGCGTGGACGGCGCCCGATCCGGCACGGATCGCCGCGGCCGGTGGGCCGGTGCTGCTCGTGGACGACGTGGCCGATACCGGGTGGACGCTGACGATGGCATCGCGGCTGGTGAGGGCCGCGGGCGCGCCGGCCGTGCTGCCGTTCACGCTGGCGGGCGTGAGCTGACGTGGCGAAAGTCTGACTCCGCCGGAATACGGCGCCTGGCCTGGGGTTGTTTAGGTCGCCCCCGAGGCCGGTTACGCCTTCGGGAGCGGCCACCGGGTCGCAGACTGAAGGAGTGATTCGATGAAGATGTCCGTTACGACCGTGCGACGCGGCCTGTACGGCATGTTTGCAGGCGGTCTTCTCGCATTCGGTTCCGCCGCGATCGTCGCACCCGTTGCCAGCGCCCAGCCGGCCCCTGCGCCGGCGCAGGACAACACCTGCAGCGTGAGCGCA
The DNA here is from genome assembly GCF_001499855.1 of Mycobacterium sp. GA-0227b. Lineage (GTDB taxonomy): Bacteria > Actinomycetota > Actinomycetes > Mycobacteriales > Mycobacteriaceae > Mycobacterium. The sequence goes on along the minus strand of NZ_LQIK01000034.1, from coordinate 70,137 downwards.
ATCGCCAACACCGCGAGCACGGTGTCGGCGTCCACCAGCAACTACCTCTCCTCGCACCCCGAGGCCAACGAGGCGCTGACGGAGATCGCCACGCAACCGCAGGAGCAGGTCACGGAGGCGTTCCGCACCTACTTCGCGGAGAATCCGCAGGTCGAGTCCGAGCTCAAGGCGATCAACGAGCCGGCAGCCGCGATCTCGAGCCAGTGCGGCATCGAGGTTGAGCCGACGCCGATTTCAGAGGCGTTGACTGACGTCTGAATCGGTTGATTGACCAGTACGACATCAGAAGCTCACCGCGCCGGCTCCGGTCGGCGCGGTGAGTTCTGCGATTTGTGCACCGCGAGCGGTGAGCGCTCCAGAACGTGCACAAGTTCGTTACCGGGAAGTGTTTACGCTCTTCACTCCGCCCAGTTGCGCGGTGACCGCATCGGCCGTTGCCACCACTGCCCGTGCCCGCTCGGTAATTTCGTTGTCAGTCAACGACTTTCCGATGTGCATCGACGCGACCATGACTTGCCGTTGGTAGTGGTCGTACACCGGCGCGGAGATCACGCTGATGTCGTGTCGTCTGCGGGCGCCCGCGGTCTCGGCGCGCAGATACACCCGCTCGCCGATGTCGGATACCAGTTCGCCGAGCAGCGCGCGCAACTCGTCGGGCAGCTCGGTCGACATTCCCGCCATCAACGAATACAGCCGCCGCCCGCCGGGTGTCAGCCGTTCGACGAGGTACCCGTGCGCGCGGCATTCGGCGATCACCCGGTTCAGCCGCTCGGTGTCGGTGCGCAACGGGATTGTCGGCTCTTTGGCCAACCAGTCGCGTTGCGCCTCGTCGTCCCAGAGCACGAACATCAGCCCGACCGGCGGCGCGAACGGGTAACTCTGGCCGACCACGACGCCGGGCCTGGTGCCGGGCGGCGCGACAAGGTCGAGCAGCGTGATCCGATCGTCGATGACAGCCGACAGCGCGGCGGTGACCCCGTAGCGGGACGACAGCCGCCGTAGCTGCTCGCGGGCGGCTGGGCTGACGCGCAGCGACTCCTGCGCTTTGTGGCCGAGCGTGATCAGTGACGGACCCAGCCGGTAGGTCTTGTCGCCGGGGTCGCGCACGAGGTAGCCCGCATCGGAGAGCGTGGTGACGATACCCAGGCAGGTCGGCTTGCTCAGCCCGAGGCGGCGGGCCAACTCGGAGACACCGAACCGCTGGTCGGGGTGGCCCGCGAGGTAATCCAGGATGCGCACCACGCGTTCGGTCGGCGGCGACGCGCGACCGGTGGCTCTCGCGAAATCAACACCAGGGTCGTGATCGTGCAACGAATCACCACCCTGGTGTGAGTCTCGCGGACGATCCAGGCCGGCCATGCGGGACAACCTACTCTACGTTCCATATTTGGACCAGCTCGTTCTATATATTGACTACCGCTAGAACGCGTTCTAGTTTCAGGGGGTGTACTCGCAGCCATTGGTAGACGCGATCGCCGAGGCCGAACGCCTCGTCACGCAAGCGCCGTTCATCGAGTCCGAGGCCGACCTTCTTGAAGGCCTGCAATACCTGGCCGGCTGTGTCGCCGCCTGCACGCACCTGGCGTTCGACTACGACCGCGACCACCCGTTCATGCAGTCCGGCACCGGACCGTTCACCAAGATGGCCCTGGACAACCCCGACACGCTCTATTTCGGCACCCGCGTCCAGCCCGGCCACGAGTACGTCGTCACCGGAAAACGCGGTACCACCACCGACCTGAGTTTCCAGATGCTCGGCGGCGAGTACACCGACGACAACGTGCCCGTCAGCCAGGCAGCGTTCGACGACCGCGAACTCGACATCGCCGCCGACGGCACCTTCGAGTGGCGAGTCACGCCAACCAGCCCGTCGCAGTTGCTGGTACGTGAGGTGTACAACGACTGGTCGGCCCAGCGCGGCTACATCAGCATCGCGCGTACCGACACCGCGGGCACCGCGCCGCCGCCGCTGACCAAGGAGACGATCGAGAAGCGGTACGCGGTCGCGGGCAAGCAGTTGGTGCAGCGGATCAAGACGTGGCTGCAGTTCCCGCAGTGGTTCTACAACAACCTGCCGGTCAACACCATGGTGGCGCCGCGGCTCACCCCCGGCGGTCTGGCCACCCAGTACTCGTCGGTCGGGCATTTCGACCTGAGCCCCGACCAGGCGATGGTCATCACGCTGCCGGTGCCCGACGCGCCGTACCTCGGCTTCCAGCTGGGCAGCCTGTGGTACATCTCGCTGGACTACATCAACCACCAGACGTCGCTGAATGGCACTCAGGCACAAGCGGATCCGGACGGCAAGATCCGCATCGTGGTGTCCGACGCCAATCCCGGCGTGACGAACTGGTGCGAGACGCTCGGCCACGCCAAGGGATACCTGCAGTTCCGCTGGCAGCGACTGTCGCGCGAGCTGACCGAGGCCGACGGCCCGACGGTCGAGATCGTCGAAGTCGACAAGGTCTCCGAAAACCTGCCATATTACGAGTCGAACAAGATTTCCGAGGAAGACTGGCGCGCGCGGATCGCGCTGCGGCAACAGCAGATTCAGAACAGGATGGTGGGCTGACGATGGCGGGTACGCTGGATGGCCTGCTTAAGGACAAGGTCGTCGTCATCAGCGGCGTCGGTCCCGCACTCGGCACCACGCTCGCGCGGCGGTGCGCCGAGAACGGCGCCGACCTGGTGCTCGCCGCGCGCACGGTCGAACGACTCGAGGACGTCGCCAAGGAGGTGACGAACCTGGGCAGGCGCGCCCTGTCAGTGGGCACCGACATCACCGACGAGGCCCAGGTGCGCAACCTCGTCGAGGAGACCATGACGGCGTACGGCAAGGTCGACGTGTTGATCAACAACGCGTTTCGGGTGCCGTCGATGAAACCGTTGGCCGACACCACCTTCGAGCACATGCGGGACGCGATCGAGCTGACGGTGTTCGGCGCGCTGCGATTGATCCAAGGCTTCACTCCCGCGCTGGCGGAGGCCAACGGATCGGTCGTCAACGTCAATTCGATGGTGGTGCGCCACTCGCAGGCCAAGTACGGCGCCTACAAGATGGCGAAGTCGGCCTTGCTGGCGATGTCGCAGTCGCTGGCCACCGAACTCGGTGAGCAGGGCATCCGGGTGAATTCCGTACTGCCCGGATACATCTGGGGCGGAACGCTGGAGAGCTACTTCAGCCATCAGGCCGGCAAGTACGGCACCACCGTCGACGAGATCTACAAGGCCACGGCGGCTGCGTCGGACCTCAAGCGGCTGCCCACCGAGGACGAGGTGGCCTCGGCGATCCTGTTCATGGCAAGCGATTTGTCCAGTGGCATCACCGGACAGGCGCTCGACGTCAACTGCGGGGAGTACAAGGCGTGAGTGCGCGTACTGATGTCGGCACGGTCGAGGATCTGCATGCCTCGGCCACCAAGGCGTGCGGGCTCGACGACTTCGGCAGCGATGACGACAACTACCGCGAAGCGCTGGCGGTGCTGCTCGAGTCCTACCGAAAGGACGCCGATCTCACCGAGTTCGGCAGCAAGATGCAGCGGTTCTTCGTGCGCAACGCATTGGTGGCCCGGCTCGTGAGCGAGGCGGCGTTCAAGCAGTACCCCGAGCATGCCGACGTGCCTGTCGAGCGGCCGATCTTCGTCACGGGCCTGCCCCGCACCGGTACCACCGCCATCCACCGGTTGCTGGCCGCCGACCCGCGACACCAGGGCCTCGAGATGTGGCTGGCGGAGTTCCCGCAGCCGCGCCCACCCCGCGAAACATGGCTGGACAACCCGGTTTTCGCCGAGCTCGACGCCCGGTTCAAGAAGGCGCACGAGGAGAACCCGGACTACACCGGCCTGCATTACATGACCGCCGACGAGGTCGAGGAGTGCTGGCAACTGCTGCGTCAGTCGCTGCACTCGGTGTCGTACGAGACGTTGGCGCACATTCCGACCTACGCACACTGGCTGGCCGAGCAGGACTGGACCAAGCCCTACCAGCGGCATCGCCGCAACCTCCAGTTGATCGGCCTGAACGAACCCGAGAAGCGCTGGGTGTTGAAGAACCCCAGCCACCTGTTCGCGCTCGACGCATTGTTCAACACCTATCCGGACGCTCTGGTCATCCAGTGCCACCGGCCGGTCGAGACGATCATGGCGTCGATGTGCTCGTTGGCCCAGCACACCACCGAAGGTTGGTCGAACAGCTTCACCGGCGAGGTCATCGGCCGGGACGCGATGGAAACCTGGTCGCGGGGTTTGGAGCTGTTCAATCGGGTTCGCGCCGAACATGATCCGGCGCAGTTCTATGACCTGGACTACTTCGAGTTCGTGAAGGACCCGGTCCGTACCGTGGAGAACGTGTACCGGCACTTCGACATCGACTTCACCGAGGACGCGCGAGCCGCGATGGAACGCAGCCACGAGGAGAGCAAGCAGGGCCCGCGCGCGCCCAAGCACACCTATTCGCTGGCCGACTACGGTCTGAGCGACGAGCAGGTCAAGGACCGGTTTGCGGGGTTGTGACCTTCTCCGCGAGCAGACGCATAGTGCCTCTCTTTCGCAGCGTTTCGGGGCAATTCACGTCTGCCCGCGGGTGTTCACGCCGTCATGTTGGCCAGCGTATCAATACGTTTCAACGCTTCCTCGGCCAGTGAACGCACGTCGTAGCCGTTGGCGGGGCCACATGTCGAGATCTCGACGGCCGCGTTGTGCGCGGCGACGAATGCGCTGTCACATGCCCAGTCGTCGCCCTTGAACGACCACAACAGGATCTCCGGCGACTCTGACTCCATCGGCGGTAGCAGTTCGAAGGCGTACTCGCGCTCGCTCATGCTCGTCACCAGAAACGTCTTACCCCGGCATGATTCGATGGACTGGCGCGCTGCAGCCAATGCGGCTCCGGCGTCGAAGTCTGCCCGATACACGCCTACCATCTCTTCGATGTATGTCTCCGGCTGGTCGACGTACCAGTGGCCGCCGTCGTACGCCGCGGGGTGGTGATCGACGATGAACGGCGGATCGACCTCACGTGCGACTCCCGCGCAGTCCTGGGGTTCGACGGAGACGAACAGGTTGCCGTCGGCCTTGGCGACCTTCGAACTCAACAGCTTGCCGACCTGTCCCGCAGCGATCGGTGCGACCGGCAGTTCGGCCGTCGGCTGCGGGCTGTCCACCACGCGCGTGCAGGCCGCGACGACACCCATCGCGAGCAGACAGAAAGTGACCCAAAATTGCCGCATTTCAGGGCACTTTACGTCTTCTCGCGGGAAGGGGGCTAGCGCGAGATATCGCTAGCCGTCGCCCGGGGAGGGGGCCGACGACATCTCCTCGAGACAGCCTTCGGCGACGGCGTGCTTGATGCTGTCGGCCAGCCTCGGACAGGCCTTCGCGCGGGCCGGATCACCGCCGGATTGCCGAATCTCGTTGAAGTACGCGCAGCGCTGCGACGCTTCGGCGTTCCACTGCACCGATGTGTGAGCCGCCCCGAGCTTCTTGACATCCACCGAGACGTGGCAGAACCGGCAGTCGACCGACACCAGGCCCGACTTGAGATAGCGCTCACGGTCGCGCTGCGTGGCCTCCCTCAGTGCCGCGGCGCGGTCCGCGCCGAAAGGCGGTGCCTTCCAGGTGCTTCCGGGCCTCGGCTCACCACCGTGGCCGTGGTCGTGGTCGTCGTCATGGCCGCCGTGCAGCAACAACATCGCCCGGGCCAGCCGGTCGACGTCGGCGGGGCCGACAATCTGGCCGGAGTCGGCGGGGCCGACAATCTGACCGGAGTCGGGAGCGTCTCGGCGCGGAGTCATGAGCTCGCTTGGTCGGCCTTTTCTTTCTCGTCCTTCTGTTCGGCCTGCCGCTTGAGGTTCTCCTCGACCTCGACGTGCCACTTCTCGTTGGCCGCTGTGGTGTCGACCTCGATCTCGAAGCGGTCGGTCATATCCGGCGTGATGTCGGCGACGTCGACGTAGAACTGCTGATACCAGCGCCGCATCTGGTAGACAGCGCCGTCTTCCTCGACGAGCAGCGGGTTGTCGATGCGGGTCTTGTGCTTCCAGATCTCGACGTCCTGCAGGAAGCCCTTGCTGACGCCCTCGGTGAACGTGTTCGCCAGTTTCTCGGTCATCTCCTCGTCCAGGCCCTTGGGCTTCTCGACGATGACGCCCCACTGCAGCATGAACGAGTTCTGGGTGACGGGGTAGTGGCAGTTGATCAGGATCGACTCGGCCTTGTAGCCGCCGTAGTTGTTGTGCAGCCAGTTGATCATGAACGAGGGACCGAAGTAGGACGCCTCGGAGTCGAGATGCGCCTCACCGTACGTGGTGCCCATGTCGCTGATGTCGGGCCGACCGACGTTGTGCAGGTATTGCGAGGCGATATGGCCCTCGAAGACGTTCTTGAAGTACGTCGGCAGCCCGTAGTGGATGTAGAAGAAGTGCGCCATGTCGGTGACGTTGTCGATGATCTCCCGGCAGTTGGCGTTCTCGATCAGGATCGAGTTCCACTTCCAGTCGGTCCACTCGTCGCTCTCGACCTCGGGGATATCGGGGATCCGGACCTCGGGTTGCGGTGGGTTGCCCTCGTGGTCGTTCCAGACGAACAGCAGGCCGCCGCGCACGTCGGTGTGCCAGGCGCGAGTGCGGGCCAGTCGCGGTGTGCGCTTGGCGTAAGGCACCAGCTTGCATTTGCCATCGCCGCCCCAGCGCCAGTCGTGGAACGGGCACGCCACCTCATCGCCCTTGATCGTGCCCTGGGCGAGGTTTCCGCCCATGTGGCGGCAGTAGCCGTCGAGCACTTTCACGTCGCCGTGCGAGTCCGCGAAGACCACCAGCATGGTGCCGAAGATCTCGACGCCGTGCGGCTTCCCGTCCAGGTAGCTCTCCACCGGGCCCAGGCAGTGCCAGCCTCGGGCATACCGGTCGGGCAGAGCGCCGGTGTCGATCTCGCGAATTCCCGCACTGTCGGTAGTCACGGTGGGCCTCCCGTTATGTGTCTCTAACTAGAACACGTTACAGTTTTTCCCGCGCGGCGCGCAATCCAAACGCCTCTACCTGCGGTATATCCAGCGGTATAACCAAACGATGCCGTTGTACTCCTTCGAAGGCCGCGCTCCGACGATCGATCCGGACGCGTTCATCGCGCCCACTGCGACGCTGGTGGGTGACGTACACGTGGAGGCGGGCGCGTCGGTGTGGTTCAACGCGGTGCTTCGCGCCGATTTCGCGCCGATCGTGATCCGTGAGGGCGCAAACGTCCAGGACGGCTGCGCTTTGCACGCACCGCCGGGGATTCCCGTCGACGTGGGGCCAGGCGCGACGGTCGCGCACGCGTGCGTGGTGCACGGAGCACACATCGGCGCGCAGGCGGTGCTCGCCAACCACTGCACGGTGCTCGACGGCGCGGTCATCGGAAAGCGCAGCCTGATAGCGGCACACTCGCTGGTCATCGGTGGCACGAAGATCCCCGACGAGGTCGTGGTCACCGGGTCGCCCGCGAAGGTGCGCGGCCCGATCGCGGGGACCGGCGCGGAGATGTGGGTGAACACCAATCCCGGCGCGTACCAGGAGTTGGCTCGCAGGTACTCGGCGTCACTGCAGCGCGTCGACGACGAGCGCTGAGTCACTGCGATCGGCTGAGCCCGGTCCGCAGCGCGATCTGCTGCATTTTTCCGATGTTGATGACGAACTCGTCGGTGGTGGCGTCGCCCGGTGCGCTCTCGAATTCCAGGCGTACCAGCGCGGGACCTTGCGTGAACAACAGCAGCGTGGCCGCCTTGGTGCCGTCGGGGGACATGCCGATGGCCATGGTGCCGTCGGTGCCGACCGGGGCCGGTCGTGGAGTCGCGCCGGCGACGACCGTGCCGATCGTCGGCAGCGCCTCACGCAACGTCGTGGTCGCCGTCGCGGCGTCGGGATAGATCACGATGGCGTCGGAGATCGCCCGGGTGTCGTCCTGGTTGACGAAGAGCGCACTTGCGCCCGGCAGCCCGTCGGGACCGCCGGGGGTTGTCGAGCGCACCGCGAAGGTGTCCTCGGCATCGCTGAGGTCTTCTGGACGAAGCAGCAAACCGCTGTAGTCACCCTCGGGTGCCGCGTCGCCGGTGGGGCTGGTGGTCGGGGCCGGCTGCGCCTGTGAGGTCGTGAAGGCGGGCAGGCGTGGAGCGCCGCCATCGGGTGCCGGCCCCGATGATTCACAGCCGGCCCCCGCGGCGCATACCAGCGTCGCGAAAGCGATGGCGGACAAAGACTTCCGATATGAATTACGGCGGTTCGCAGGCATTCGATCTTCGTTTCGTGACGTTCGTTGCTGAACAATCGGTCAAACACCCAAGGTACCGGCGCGGGGCGATACGGTGGTCAGATGACGATTGGCAACGTCGCGGCCCTCTGGCGGTATCCGGTGAAGTCGCTGGGCGGCGAGCAGGTCGACCGCATCGAGATAGGACCGCGGGGGCTGCACGGCGACCGGCTGTGGGCCGTGCGGGACCTCGAACGCGACGTCACCGCGTCGGCCAGGCGCATACCGGCGCTGCTGACCGCCACCGCCCGCTACGCCGCTCCACTCGCGGCGGATGCAGGGCCCGGCAACGTGCCCGAGGTCGAGATCACCTTTCCCGACGGCACCGTCATGTCCAGCAATGACGCCGGTGTCCATTCGAAGCTGTCCGAAGTGGCCGGCCGCGACGTCCGGTTGACCGCGCTGCCGCCGGCCGAGGACACCAGCCTGCATCGGCTGAGCAAGCACGAGCGTGACAACATCTCGATCGCGACCTACCGGCAGGACTTCGGCATCACCGAAGACGAGGGGTTCCCGGACGTCTCGATGTTCCGGATGTCCGATCTGGCCATGCTGGCCCGCTACTCGACGCCGCCGGGGATGTTCGTCGACCTGGCGCCGGTACATGTGATCAGCCAGACGAGCCTTGCCACGATCGGCGGGGCAGTGGGCGCCGACGTCGACGTACGCCGGTTCCGGCCCAACGTCGTTCTGACGCTCGATGATTCCGACGACGCACTGCCCGAATCACACTGGACGGGAGGGCAACTGACGGTGGGCGGCGCGGTGCTCGAGGTCACCATGCCGACGATCCGCTGTGTCGTGCCCAGCCGCCCCCAACCCGGTCTCGAGGTCGACCGCCGCATCACCCGCGCGGTCGCGCAGCGTGCGCAGCGGTGCCTCGGCGTGTACTGCTGGGTGCAGACCGAAGGCGTTGTCCGGGTGGGGGATACGGCCGACGTGCGCACGGCTGCGAGGCCACAGCGAATCCTCGCCGACGCGACCCGGCGCGCGAAGCGGTTGACGTTCGGGCTGGCGACGTCGGCGGCGGACCGCTTCTCGCGCTAGATCTTTCGAGCGCTGGCGGTCGCTCGGTCGAGTTCCCAGTACGCGCGCAGCGCGACGATCCTTCCGGCATCGTCGACTCGGTAGGTGAACACGCCCTCGGCCGTCACCTCGTATCCGGCGGACCGGATCACGATGTTGCCGACGTTGGCTTCCTCGTTGCCGCACTGATACGTCTGCTCGAAGTTGAACGTCAGTTCACTCGGTGCGATCGCCTTGTCGTAGAACGCGGCAATGGCTTCCTTACCGCGATGGCCCTTGCCCTCCGGATCGAAGTGCGAGGGGCCGATGGGATCCTCCACGACGGCGTCGTCGGCGAAGTTGTCCAGCCATGCCTGCTTGTCGTGCGCGATCGCGGCCTCGCGTGAGCGCTTGCCCGCCAGGTGGACCGGCGCGTCCGGATCGGTGACGGTCATCGGTCAGTCCTGCCAGCCCGAGTGTATGTAGGTGTCGGCGAAGCGCTTCATCGCGTCCTTCTTCTTCTCCAGCGGCGCGTCGAAGCCCAGACCCTCGAAGACCCACGGGATCACGATGTTGTCGGTGACGCCGGCCTCGGCGAGTTCGCGGTGCCCGTCGACGCCGAACTTGTCGATGCACACCGCCTGATACTCGAACGGCGCCTCGGCACGACCGTATTCGGCGAGCAGCGCCTTGAGCTTGGTGATGGTCTCGGCCAACTGGTCGCCGGTCATCATCGCGCTGGTCCAACCGTCGCTGACCCGCGCCGCGCGTTTGAGCGCCACCTCGGTGTGACCGCCGACGTAGAACGGCACCGGCTTGCTGGGCGCGGGGCTCATCTGCAGCTTGTCGAAGTCGTAGAACTCGCCGTGGAACTCCACCATGCCACCGGCCAGGACGAGCTTGATCACCTCGATCATCTCGTCGACGCGTTTACCGCGCTTGGCGTACGGCTGGCCGCACCACTCGAACTCCTCGGGTGCCCAGCCGATTCCGACGCCGAAGCCGAACCGGTTGTTCGTCAGGTTCGCCACCGAGCCGACCTGGCGTGCCAGCAGCAGGGGGTTGCGTGAGCCGAGCTTGAGCACGTTGGTGTAGAACCGCAGCGTCGACGTCACCGCACCCATCGCGGCCGCGGCGATCAGCGGGTCGACCCAGGGGGTCTCCGCGTTCCACATCCGCGAGCCGTCCGGCGTGTACGGATAGTCGGTCGACTGCTTCTCCATGTAGAACAGCGAGTCGGGCAGTGCGATCGCGTCGAACCCGACTTCCTCTGCCGTCTTGGCAATCTCGATGAGCTCCTCGACTGGGCCCATCGCGACGCTGCAGGTGTATTTCACGACTGGGCTGCCGGCTTGTCGGAACCGACGACCCACATCGAGTAGTACTGCGAGCCGCCGCCGTAGGCATGGCCGAGCGCCTTACGGGCATCGGGCACCTGATGGTCGCCCGCCTTGCCTTGGACCTGCCTTGCGGCCTCGGCGAAGCGGATCATGCCCGATGCGCCAATGGGATTGGATGACAGGACCCCGCCCGACGGGTTGACCGGCAGTCTGCCGCCGATCGCCGTCTCACCGGCTTCGGTGAGCTTCCAGCCTTCGCCCTCCGGCGCGAAGCCGAGGTTCTCCAACCACATCGGCTCGAACCACGAGAACGGTACGTAGATCTCGGCGGCGTCGATCTCGTCGATCGGGCTGGTGATGCCGGCCGCCTTCCACAGCGCCTTGGCCGCGTCGCGGCCGGCCTGCGGGTTGACCTGGTCACGCCCGGAGTAGGCCAGCGGTTCGGTGCGCAGCGCGGTGGCGTGGATCCACGCCACCGGATTGCCTTCGGCCACCTGGCGATCCGCGGTTTCTTCGTTGCCGATCACGACCGCGCACGCACCGTCGGACGACGGGCAGGTCTCGTCGAACCGGATGGGGTCCCACAGCATCTGCGAGGCCATCACCTTCTCCAGCGTGATGTCGGGCTGGTGCAGGTGCGCCAACGGGTTCTTGGCGCCGTTGAGCCGGTCCTTGACCGCGACCATCGCGCCGATGTGGTTCGGCGCGCCCGAGCGACGGATGTAGGCGCGCACGTGGGGGGCGAAGTAGCCGCCCGCGCCCGCGCCGACCGGCTTGGTGAACGGCACCGGAATGCTCAACGCCCACATGGCGTTCGACTCCGACTGCTTCTCCCACGCCATGGCCAGCACCCGGCGGTACTTGCCCGACTGCACCAGCGACGCGGCGACGACGCCGGTCGACCCGCCCACCGAACCGGCGGTATGCACGCGGATCAGTGGCTTGTTGGTCGCGCCGACGGCGTCGACCATGAACAACTCGGGCATCATCACGCCCTCGAAGAAGTCGGGCGCCTTGCCGACCACTACGGCGTCGATGTCGTCCATCGTCGAACCCGAATCGGCCAGCGCCTTGTCGATGGCCTCACGCACGAGGCCGTTCATCGACACGTCCTGGCGCTTGGCGACGTACTTCGTTTGCCCGGTGCCCAGCACCGCTGCGAGTTGGCCCGCCATTTCGTTACTTCCCTTCCAGGACGGCGACGAGATTCTGTTGCAGCGCAGGCCCGCTCGTGGCGTGGGCCAGCACCCGCTGCGCGGAGCCGTTGAAGATGTGCTGGGCGGCGAAGCCGATGCGCTCCAGCCCCGCCGAGAACATCGGATTGGCCGCCAGCGCGCCGCCCGACGGGTTGATCTTCGTCGTGTCGCCCAGGCCGATCGCCTCTTTGAGGATCAGGTGCTGATGGCTGAACGGGGCGTAGATCTCGGCCACCTCGATCGAACCGGCGTCGCCGTTGGTGGCCGCGTCGGCCGAAGCTGTCGTCGACGGCGAGGTGGTCAGGTCGCGGGCGCCGAGCACGGGGGTTTCGATGCGGTGCTCGAATCCGGTGATCCAGGCCGGGTTTTCGCGCAACTCACGGGCCCGGTCGCCGGCGGCGAGCACGATGGCCGACGCGCCGTCGGTGATCGGTGCGATGTCGTGGCGGCGCAGCGGATCGGCGAAGTACGGCCTGGACAGAAGCTCGTCGATGGACTTGGCCGGTTTCTCGCTGTCAGTGCGTCCGGCGGCCGCCATGGAGTCCAGTGCGACCTGGGCCATCTGCTCGGCGGTCCACTTGCCCGCGTCGAGACCGAATCGGGCCTGCAGGCCGGCCATCGACACCGTGTCCGGCCACAGCGGCGCGACGGTATACGGGTCGGTCTGCAGCGCGAGCACCCGGCGCAGCGTGCCGGCGCTGGACTTGCCGAAGCCGTACACCAGCGCGGTGTCCACCTCGCCGGTCAGCAGCTTGATGTAGGCCTCGTACAGTGCCCATGCCGCGTCCATCTCGACGTGAGACTCGTTGATCGGTGGCACCGCGCCGATCGAGTCGATCGCCGAGATGAACGAGAACGCCCGGCCGGCAAGGTAATCCGAGGAGCCCGAGCACCAGAAGCCGATGTCGGTCTGCTGCAGGCCGAGCTCGTCGTAGAGCTGGTGGAAGCACGGCATCAGCATCTCGACGCCGTTGGTGGTCCCGTCGGTGCGGCGCACGTGCGGTGCATGCGCGAATCCGACGACAGCGATCTCAGTCATTTCAGCGCCTTTACAGGTGGTGCTTGTAGGAGTCGTATTCGGCGTCGGGCTCACCCGTCGGCCGGAAGTGGTCGATGTTGTCGATGCCGAGGCCCCACTCCTCGCGGGGCTTCCACACCGCCTCCACGCGCATGCCCATCCGGACGTCGGCCGCGTCGATCTCGGTCACCAGATGCAGGAACGGAATGTCGGCGCCGTCGAGCAGGACGTAGGCCGCGACGTAGGGCGGCTTGATGCGCTGGCCGGCGAACGGGATGTTGATCACCGCGAACGTCGTCACCGTCCCCTTGTCCGGCAGTTCGACGAACTCGTCGAGTTCCAGGCCCGTGGCCGGATCGGCCTCTTTCGGCGGGAAGTAGACCTTGCCGGGCTTGCCGTCGCGACCGTTCTTCGTGCGGGCGCCGAGCAGCTTGCCCTCTTCGAGCGCCTTGAGGAACGTGGTCTCCGGAAACGACGCGGTGTGCTGGATCTCGATGCTGCTCGGCGTCACCTGCACCGTGATCGGGTCGCGCTCGTCGGCCTGACCTTCCGGCTCGGCTTCGTCACCGAGTGAGAAGTACGCGATGTCGGTGATGGCGCCGACGGGCTCGTCGATCCAGTGCGCGTGCACCCGGGTTCCGGTGCTGATCGCGTCCGACGAACCCGCGTCCACCGCGTGCAGCAGCGGGGTGTCCGCGCCGTCGAGCTTGATCAGCGCCCACGCGAACGGCCGCTCCAGCGGCTGGCCCTCGAGCGGCGTCGCCTGCCAGGTCCACGACACCACGGTCCCGACACCGGCCACCGGTACGATCTCGGTCAATCTCTCGTAGGTGACGGGGTCGAACTCTGCGGGTGGTACGAGCACCCGGCCGTCCGAACCGCGCACGCCGAGGATGCGTCGCTCGCGCAGGGCGGTGAAGAATTGGGACAGGAGTGGCCCTACTGAACGGGTGTAGTCGAATGAGAGCCTCAGCGGAGCCGAAAGTGGCCGCTGATGGGGATCGATCTGCACCGGGCTGCTTTGGCTGGTGGTCACGGCATCGAGTAGAACAGGTTCTAACAATGGTTTCAAGGACGGGTCCGGAGGCGAACTAATGAAGCTAGGTCTTCAACTCGGTTATTGGGGCGCCCAACCGCCCGAAAACCATGCCGAACTGGTCGCCGCGGCCGAGGACGCGGGTTTCGACACGGTGTTCACCGCCGAGGCGTGGGGGTCGGACGCATACACGCCGCTCGCCTGGTGGGGACGCGAGACCAAGCGGATGCGGCTCGGCACGTCGGTGATCCAACTGTCGGCGCGCACCCCCACCGCGTGCGCGATGGCCGCGCTGACGCTCGACCACCTCTCCGGCGGGCGCCACATCCTCGGCCTCGGTGTTTCGGGGCCGCAGGTCGTGGAGGGTTGGTACGGCGCGAAGTTCCCCAAGCCGCTGGCCCGCACCCGCGAGTACGTCGACATCCTGCGTCAGGTCTGGGCGCGGGAAGCGCCGGTCCGCAGCGACGGCCCGCATTATCCGTTGCCGTTGACCGGCGAAGGCACCACGGGCCTGGGCAAGAACCTCAAACCGATCACGCATCCGCTGCGCGCGGACATCCCCGTCATGTTGGGCGCCGAGGGCCCGAAGAACGTCGCGCTGGCCGCCGAGATCTGTGACGGCTGGTTGCCGATCTTCTATTCTCCGCGCATCGCGAGCATGTACAACGAGTGGCTCGACGAGGGCTTCGCCCGACCGGGCGCGCGCCGCAGCCGCGAGGACTTCGAAATCTGTGCGACGGCCCAGGTGGTCGTCACCGACGACCGCGCGGAGATCATGGAACTGATGAAGCCGCATCTGGCGCTGTACATGGGCGGGATGGGCGCCGAGGACACCAATTTCCACGCCGATGTCTACCGCCGGATGGGGTACGCCGAGGTGGTCGACGATGTCACCAAACTGTTTCGCGCCGACCGCAAGGATGAGGCGGCAAAGATCATCCCCGACGAACTGGTCGACGACTCGGCGATCGTCGGCGACCTCGCGTACGTGCAGGAGCAGATCAAGGCGTGGGAGGCCGCGGGGGTGACGATGATGGTCGTCGGCGCGCGGTCGCCCGAGCAGATCCGCGACCTCGCCGGACTTGTGTAGACACTTCTTGCTAGTTGTCTATAACGCGTTCTAGATTGACGCGATGAGTCAGCACACCATCGCGGGCACCGTCCTGACCATGCCGGTGAAGATCCGCAAGGCGCAGCAACACATGGCGATGTTCTCGGTAGACGCCGACGCCGCCCAACGGATGATCGACTACAGCGGTCTGCAGGTGTGCCGCTTTCTGCCCGGACGCGCGGTCGTCGTGCTGATGCTGATGCACTACGTCGACGGCGATCTCGGCCAGTACTACGAATACGGCACCAACGTGATGGTGAACCCGCCGGGGTCGACGGCTTCTGGCCCGCGCGCGTTGCAGGACGCCGGCGCCTTCATCCACCACCTGCCCGTCGACCAGGCGTTCACGCTCGAGGCGGGCACGAAAATCTGGGGCTATCCGAAGGTCATGTCCGACTTCACGATTCGCGACGGCCACACGTTCGGGTTCGACGTGACGATCGACGGCCAGTTCGCGGTCGGCATGGATTTCAAGCCGGGGCTGAAGGCGCCCGCGGCGTTCACGTCCAAGCCGCAGGCGCACCCCACGTACTCCTACCGCGACGGAGTGGTGCGGCAGACGGTCGGGGAGATGAAGCTGTCCGATGTGCGCTATCGGTTGGGCGGCGCACAGGTCCGGTTGGGCGAACATCCCTATGCGAAGGATCTGGCCTCGTTAGGCTTCCCGAAACGCGCGATGGTCTCCAGTTCGGCTGGCAACGTGGAGATGTCGTTCGCAGACGCGCAGGAGGTTCATCCATGACGCTTACTCGACCGGACGTCGATCTGACCGACGGGGCCTTCTACGCCGGCGACTCGCGGTCGGTGTACAAGTGGATGCGCGAGAACGAACCGGTGTTCCGCGACCGCAACGGGTTGGCCGCCGCCGCGACGTACGCCGCGGTGATCGAAGCCGAGCGCAATCCCGAACTGTTCTCCAACGCCGGCGGAATCCGGCCGGATCAGCCGGGCGTCGAAATGATGATCGAGATGGACGATCCGCAGCATCTGTTGCGGCGCAAGCTCGTCAACGCCGGGTTCACCCGCAAGCGCGTGAAAGACCTTGAGGGGTCGATCAGTTCGCTGTGCGACACGCTGATCGACAACGTCTGTGAGCGTGGCGAGTGCGACTTCGTCTGGGACATCGCCGCGCCGCTGCCGATGGCCGTCATCGGCGACATGCTCGGTGTGCGCCCCGAGGAACGCGAGATGTTCCTCAAGTGGTCCGATGATTTGGTCAGCTTCCTCAGCAGCACCGCGGACCCCGAGAAGTTCCAGATCACGATGGACGCGTTCGCGGCTTACAGCCAGTACATGATGGGCATGATCGAGGCCCGCAAGTCCGAGCCGACCGACGACCTGGTCAGTGTCCTGGTGCACGCGGAGGTCGAGGGGTCGAAGCTGGAGGACCACCAGATCGTCACCGAGGTGCTGCTGCTGTTGATCGGCGGCGACGAGACCACCCGCCATACCCTTTCCGGCGGGACGCGGCAGCTGCTGCGTCATCCGGACCAGCATCAGAAGCTGATCAACGACCTGGCGCTGCTGCCCAACGCGATCGAGGAGATGCTGCGCTGGACTGCGCCGGTCAAGAACATGGCGCGAACCGTCACCGCCGACACCGAATTTCACGGAACCGCCCTCAAGGAGGGCGAGAAAATGATCCTGCTGTTCGAGTCGGCGAACTTCGACGAGACCGTGTTCGAGGATCCGGAACGGTTCGACATCGAGCGCTATCCGAACAACCACCTGGCGTTCGGGTTCGGCACACATTTCTGCCTGGGAAACCAACTCGCCCGCCTCGAACTGTCCATTATGCAGACCAAGCTGCTGCAGCGCCTGCCCGATCTTCGGTTGGCTTCCGGCGACGAATTACCTTTGCGCCCCGCCAACTTCGTGTCCGGGCTGGAGCAGATGCCCGTGGTGTTCACGCCGACGAAACCGGTCGCCTAGCAACCCGCCTCGAGTGTGAATCTCACGACGCTAAAGCGGCGATTTGCGTCGTGAGATTCACAAACGCGGTGCCGAGAAGGCCTACTTCATCTTGAAGTTCGGGGCCCTCTTCTCCTTGAACGCCCGGGGGCCCTCCTTGGCGTCCTCGCTCAAGAACACCGGGATGCCGTTGGCGGTATCGGGCTTGAACGCCTCTTCCTCGTGCATGCCCTCGGTTTCGCGGATCGTCTTGAGGATCGCCTGCACGGCCAGCGGACCGTTGTTGTTGATCACCTCGGCGATCTCCAGCGCCTTGTCCAGCGCGGTGCCGTCGGGCACCACGTAGCCGATCAACCCGTACTCCAACGCCTCGGCGGCGGTGATGTGACGCCCAGTCAGCAGCAGATCGCACGCGATCGTGTAGGGGATCTGACGCACCAAGCGCACCGCGGAACCGCCCATCGGGTAGAGGCTCCACTTGGCCTCCGAGATGCCGAACTTCGCACTTTCGCCGGCGACGCGGATGTCGGTGCCCTGCAGGATCTCGGTTCCCCCCGCGATCGCCGGTCCCTCCACCGCGGCGATCAGCGGCTTCTTGAGGCGACGGCCCTTCAGCAGCCCGTCGATTCGCGACGGGTCGTAGCTGCCGTCCTTGAACGAGTCGCCGGGCGGCTTGGCCGTCGCGGCCTTGAGGTCCATACCCGCGCAGAAGTAGCCGCCGGCGCCGGTGAGGATGCACGTGCGGATCTCCGGATCGTTGTCGACGCGGTCCCAAGCCTCGACCATGATCGAGAGCATCTCGGTGGAAAGCGCGTTGCGCGCCTCGGGCCGGTTCAGCGTCAGGATCAAAGTGTGTCCGCGCTGCTCAATGAGCGCGTCGGGGCCCTTCGCCGGCTCACTCACAGGTGTCCGCCTCTCTCCTGATTCACCACAGACTTGAATGAAAATGTAACACGTTCTAGTTTAGGTTCCGTGGCCCTGAACATTGCCGATCTCGCCGAGCACGCCATCGATGCTGTGCCAGACCGCGTCGCCCTGATCTGCGGCGACGACCAGCTCACCTACGCCGAGTTGGAGGACAAGGCCAACCGCCTGGCCCACTATCTCATCGACCGGGGCGTCAAGAAGGACGACAAGGTCGGGCTGTACTGCCGCAACCGCATCGAGATCGTGATCGCGATGGTCGGCATCGTCAAGGCCGGCGCCATCCTGGTCAACGTCAACTTCCGCTACGTCGAGGGCGAGCTGAAGTACCTGTTCGAGAACTCCGACATGGTGGCGCTGGTGCACGAGCGCCGCTACGCCGACCGCGTCGCCAACGTGCTGCCGGAGACGCCGAACGTCAAGACGATCTTGTCTGTCGAGGACGGGTCGGACGACGACTTCGAGCGCTACGGCGGCGTCGAGTTCTACTCCGCGCTCGAGCAGGCTTCGCCTGAGCGGGATTTCGGCCCGCGCAGCGCGGACGACATCTACCTGCTCTACACCGGCGGCACCACGGGTTTCCCCAAGGGGGTGATGTGGCGCCATGAAGACATCTACCGGGTGTTGTTCGGCGGCACCGACTTCGCGACGGGTGAGTTCGTCAAGGACGAGTACGACCTGGCCAAGGCCGCTGCCGAGAACCCGCCGATGGTCCGCTACCCGATTCCGCCGATGATCCACGGTGCAACCCAGTCAGCGACCTGGATGTCGTTGTTCTCGGGCCAAACGACCGTGCTGGCACCGGAATTCGACCCCGACGAAGTGTGGCAGACGATCGAGCAGCACAAGGTCAACCTGCTGTTCTTCACCGGTGACGCGATGGCCCGCCCGTTGCTGGATGCGTTGACCAAACTGCACGACTCCGGCCAGGAGCCCGACCTGTCGAGCCTGTTCCTGCTCGCGAGCACGGCGGCGCTGTTCTCCAGCAGCATCAAGGACAAGTTCCTCGAGCTCCTGCCGAACCGCGTGATCACCGACTCGATCGGATCCTCGGAAACGGGCTTCGGTGGCACCAGCATCGTGGCGAAGGGGCAGTCGCACACCGGCGGACCGCGGGTCACGATCGACCACCGCACCGTCGTCCTCGACGAGGACGGCAACGAGGTCAAGCCCGGTTCCGGAGTGCGCGGCATGATCGCGAAGAAGGGCAACATCCCGGTCGGCTACTACAAGGACGAGAAGAAGACGGCCGAGACGTTCAAGACGTTCAACGGAATTCGCTATGCCATTCCGGGCGACTTCGCCGAGGTGGAAGCCGACGGCACCGTCACGATGCTCGGCCGCGGTTCGCAGTCGATCAACAGCGGCGGCGAGAAGATCTACCCCGAGGAGGTCGAGGCCGCGCTCAAGGGGCACCCGGACGTGTTCGACGCCCTCGTGGTCGGGGTGCCCGACGAGCGCTACGGCCAGTGTGTCGCTGCGGTGGTGCATCGCCGTCCCGGCACCCACCCGACGCTCGCGGACCTCGACACGTTCGTGCGCCAGGAGATCGCGGGATACAAGGTGCCCCGCAAGGTCTGGTGGGTCGACGAGATCCACCGGACGCCGGCCGGTAAGCCGGATTACCGGTGGGCCAAGGACATCACCGAGGAACGGGCCGCCGACGATGCGCACGCCAACCACGTCGGGACCGCGTCCTGACGCGACGGGAGAAATAGAGATGCGCACCGAACTGTGCGATCGCTTCGGCATCGAGTACCCGATCTTCGTCTTCACGCCGTCGGAAAAGGTTGCCGCCGCGGTCAGCAAGGCCGGCGGACTCGGGGTGCTGGGCTGCGTGCGGTTCAACGACGCCGACGACCTCGAGCGCGTCCTGTGCTGGATGGACGAGAACACCGACGGCAAACCTTACGGCGTCGACGTGGTGATGCCTGCGAAGGTGCCGCAGGAGGGCACGGCGGTCGACATCGACAAGCTGATCCCGCAGAGCCACCGGGACTTCGTCGCGAA
Source organism: Mycobacterium sp. GA-0227b (assembly GCF_001499855.1). GTDB lineage: Bacteria > Actinomycetota > Actinomycetes > Mycobacteriales > Mycobacteriaceae > Mycobacterium. Next base: position 50,307 of record NZ_LQIK01000034.1, on the reverse strand, counting down.
AACCCTTGCCGACCTTGGGGTCCCGCCGCTTCCCGACGACGGGGAGCGCAACGAGGGTGTGCTCGGCTGGCTTCACTCGGTGGCCCGGTCGCACGTCGAGGTCGCGCTGAGGCATCCGATCAAGCTGATCGCCAACGCGCTCGGTTCCCCGCCGAAGGACGTGATCGACCAGGCGCATGCGGCGGGAGTGCCGGTCGCGGCGCTGGCCGGTAGCGCCAAGCATGCCCAGCGGCATGTCGAGAACGGCGTCGACATCGTGGTGGCGCAGGGTCACGAGGCGGGTGGACACACCGGTGAAATCGGATCGATGGTGCTGTGGCCGGAAATCGTCGATGGGCTGCGCGCGCTTGGCCATAAAACTCCGGTGCTGGCGGCCGGCGGTATCGGCACCGGCAGGCAGGTGGCCGCCGCGCTGGCGCTGGGCGCGTCCGGAGTGTGGATGGGTTCGGCGTTCCTGACGGCGGCCGAATATGACCTCGGCCATCGCAAGCCCAGCGGCGTGTCGACGATCCAGGAAGCGTTGCTACGCGCCAACTCCAGTGACACCGTGCGCCGCCGCATCTACACCGGCAAGCCCGCGCGGCTGTTGAAGAGCAAGTGGACTGACGCGTGGGATGCCCCCGATGCGCCGGAGCCGTTGCCGATGCCGCTGCAGAACATCCTCGTCAGCGAGGCCCATCAGCGGATGAACGAGTCCGACAACCCCGACACCGTCGCGATGCCGGTGGGCCAGATCGTCGGCCGGATGAACGAAATCCGCCCTGTCGCCGACATCATCGCCGAGTTGGTGCAGGGCTTCGAGGAGGCGTCCCGCCGGCTCGACGGGATCCGCGAAAGCTGACGGTCTTCACTCGCCGAGTGCACGGCTCACGTACGCCTTTGGCGTGATTCCGTACCTGGAGCGTGCACTCGGCGCGTGGTCAGAAGCCGATCGTCGTTCCGTCGTCGATGGCCAACGTCGCGGGACCGATGACGTCCGCCTGGGTCTCCAACGCGTCCGCATTCAGCTGCAGCACATAGACCCCGTCGGGGCCGGGAATGACGACGGTCTTCTGCGCGACGAGCTAACCGTGCGCCGCGACCACCCCATCTCGGCCGCCACCTGGTCGACGGTCGACCCGGCGGCCAGTTGCCCCGTCACCCGGCGCAGCAGCGGCAGCGGCCACGGCGCGGTCTCGGCTCGCGGGTCGTCGGATGCCAGCCGGACCGCCAGCTCTACCAGCGACCGGGACTGTCCCGTCCCGGGCCGCACTTCGGCCAGCGGTACCCGCTGATTGCGCAGCCGATCCGCGGGCATGCCCAATAGCCGCGGCAGCACGCCGGGCCGGAAGCGCAGCCCCAGCACCGGTTCGGTGCCGCGTACCGACGTCGCCGCGGTGGTGTCGGGGCCCGCCACGATGATCCGCCCGTCCATCCGGATGAGGTCCATGCAGCCGTCCGGCAGCACCCGCACGGGTGCGGGCGGTCCGTGCGTCACCCAGGCGCACTCGACGAGATCGCTCAGCGTCGTGGGCGACGCGAACTCGCGGTATCCCACGCCCGCCAGGCTACCGACGGGCGACGACACGAAGCCCGCGCCGGATCACCGAAACTGCACAGAGATTGCGATTCACGCCGAAATGACGATCTGTGTTCAGTTTCGGCGAAAGGGACTAGACCTCGTACACCGGGTCGGCGCATTCGGTGCCTTCGGCAGCCAACTGCCGCTTGATCACCTTGAACGTCTCGGTGCGCGGCAACGTTTCGCTGACCCGGACGAAAGACGGCCACTGCTTGGGGCCGAGGTCCGGTTGGGCCGAAAGGAAGTCGCGGAATCCGCCGGGATCGAATGCGGTGCCCTCGGCGAGCGTCACCGCGGCCATCACCTGATCGCCGACGTCCGGCGCCGGTATTCCGTACACCGCGACCTCGACGACGTCGGGATGCCTGAGCAGGACCCGCTCGATCGGTGCCGAGCCGAGGTTCTCGCCGTCGACCCGCATCCAGTCGCCGAGCCGGCCCGCGAAGTAGGCGTAGCCCTGCTCGTCGCGGTAGGCCAGGTCGCCGCTGTGGTAGACACCGCCGCGCATCCGGTCGGCATCGGCATCGGGGTCGTTGTAATAGCCCTCGAAACGTCCGGTGTCCGAGGCGTTCACGAGTTCACCGGTCACGCCGGGCGGACACGGCTCGCCGGTGTCGACGTCGACGATGTCGGTGCCCGGCGGCAGCGGGCCCAATGCACCCGGCGGCGTATCGGGCGTGCGCGCGATCGCGATACCACCCTCGGTGGAACCGAAGCCGTCCATGACCACACAACCGAATCGTTCGGCGAAGCGCTCGATGTCGGCCGGCGCGCCCTCGTTGCCGTAGACCGCCCGCAGCGGATTGTCCGCGTCGTCGGGCCGTTCGGTGGTGGCGAGCACATACGACAGCGGCTTGCCCACGTAGTTCGCGTACGTCGCACCGAACCGGCGGATGTCGGGCAGGAACTGCGATGCGGAGAACTTGCGGCGCAACGCCAGTGAACTCTGTGACGCCAGCGCCACCGACCAGCCCACCAACACAGCGTTCGAGTGGAACAGTGGCATCGAGACGTAGCAGGTGTCGGCGGGTCCGAGCGAGAAGCGTTGCGTCATCGTCACGCCCGCGATCGCGACCTTGCCCTGGCTGCACTTGACCGCCTTGGGGTCGCCGCTGGTGCCCGAGGTGTAGATCAACATGAACAGGTCGCCGGGGTCGGCGGTCCGCACCTGCACCGGCGCGTCGCGGTGCGCGTTCACCTCGGCCGCCCACTCGGGGGAGTCGACGTCTATGTGGTCGACATCGCCGAGCGCCGACGCCGACGCTGAATCGGCAAGCACCACCTGGCAATCGGCGTGTTCTATGTCGCGTCGCAGTGCCGCGCCGCGTCGCACCGGGTTCAGTCCCACCGGCACGATGCCGGTCAGCCCCGCGGCCACCAGCACCGCCGAGAAGAACGGGGTGTTCTGCAGCAGCACGCCGACATGCGGGGGCCGGTCCGGGTCGAGGCGAGCGCGCAGCGTCGCCGCCACCGCGGCGCCGTACCGAATGTGTTCACGCCACGGTGTGTACGACTCCTCGAAGTACACCCCGCGGTCGTCGACGTCGATCAGCGGCGTCAACAGTCCTGCGACGGTGGGAAGTTCGTTCACCTCAGGCGGGCGTGTCGGCCAACTCCCGGCCGATGCGCAGCAATTGTCCGGTGGCGCCGCCGACCGCGAACTCGGTCTGCTTGGCCGCCAGGAAGTAGCGATGCACCGGGTGATCGGTGTCGATGCCCACGCCGCCGTGTACGTGAACCGTGGTGTGCGCGACGCGGTGGCCCGCATCGGCGGCCCAGAACGCCGCGGTGTTCACGTCGACGTCGGCGGGGAGGTTCTCGGAGAGTCGCCACGCGGCCTGGGTGACCGTCAACCGCAGCGCCTTGACGTCGATGTAGCCGTCGGCCAACCGCGACGACACCGCCTGGAAGCTACCGATCGGCCGGTCGAACTGCTCACGTTCCCGAGCGTATTCCGCGGTGAGCTCCAAGGCGCGTTCGAGCGCACCCAACTGGAACGCACTGCGTCCCAAGGTGGTTCGCGTCACCAGCCACGCCATGGTGTCGGCATCACCGACGACGCGGTCGGCGCCCAGCTCGACACCGCGCAGCTCGAGATGCCCCACACTGCCCTGCCCGGTGGTGCTCAGCGACTCGACCGCTACCCCCGCTTCGGTCGCCGCCACCAGAAACACCTTTGTGCCCGAATCGGTTTCGGCCGGCACCAGAAACGCATCGGCGACCGGTCCGAACGGCACCAGCGTGCGTGAGCCGGTGAGCCGGAACCGAGCCCCGCTTGCTTGAGCCTGCACCGGCCCCTCACCCATTTCGCCGTCGAGCGCGATCGTCAGGATCTTCGAGCCCTTGACCGCGGGCACCGCCCACTCCTGTTGCAGCGCCTCGGTACCGAACGCGGCCAGCGCGCCCGCGCCGAGCACGACCGACTCCAGGTAAGGCACTGCAGAGAGCTGTCGACCGAGCGCGACGAGCACCGCGACCTGCTCGAGCACACCGAATCCGCCGCCGCCCACCGCTTCCGGGGATGCCGCCGACAACACGTCGGCCTCGATCAGTTTGGCCCAGAGGGTCTTGTCGAATCGTTCATCGAGGCCGTCGAGCTCGCGTTGGCGCTCCGGCGTGACGACCGAGTCGGCGATGGTGCGCACCAGCCCGCCGAGGTCCTCGGACGCTTCCGTCGTCTTGAAGTCCATGTCGACAATCCTTACCGGTTCACTCGGGGCAGGCCGAGCGCGACCATGCCGATGATGTCGCGCTGAATCTCGTTGGTGCCGCCGCCGAACGTCAGGATCAGGCAGCTGCGGTGCATCCGCTCGACCCGCCCGCGCAACAGCGCGCCGGGCGCATCGGGGCGCAGCGTCGCGGCGGTGCCCAGCACCTCCATCAGCAGGCGGTAGGCCTCGGTGGCCAACTCGGTGCCGTACACCTTGGCCGCCGAAGCGTCCGCGGGCGAGGGTGCAGCCTCGTCCGAGGACGCCAACTCCCAGTTGATCAGCTTGAGCACCTCGGCCTTGGCGTGCACCCGGGCCAGGTTCAGCTGCACCCACTCCGAGTCGATCAACCGGTTGCCGTGCACATCCTTGGTGTTCTGCGCCCATTCTCGAACGCCGTTGAGCGCCAGAAAGATCGGCTGCGCGGAGACCAGCGCGACCCGCTCGTGGTTGAGCTGGTTGGTCACCAGCTTCCAGCCGGCGTTCTCCTGGCCGACCAGGTTGGTCACCGGCACCCGCACGTCCTGGTAGTACGTCGCGCTGGTGTCCACGCCGGCCATTGTGTGCACCGGCGTCCACGAGAACCCCTCCGCCGTGGTCGGCACGATCAGCATCGAGATGCCGCGGTGCTTCTTGGCGTCCGGGTTCGTGCGGGCCGCCAGCCAGACGTAGTCGGCGTACGCGATCAGGCTGGTCCACATCTTCTGGCCGTTGATGACGTAGTCGTCGCCGTCGCGAACCGCGGTGGTGCGCAGCGACGCCAGATCGGTGCCTGCGCCCGGTTCCGAGTACCCGATCGAGAAGTGCAGATCACCCGAGGCGATCTTGGGCAGGAAGAACTTCTTCTGCTCTTCGGTGCCGAACGCCATGATGGTCGGCGCCACGCTGTTGATGGTCAGGAACGGGACCGGCACGTTGGCGAGCGCGGCCTCGTCGTTGAAGATCAGCCCGTCGATCGGCGGGCGGGCCTGGCCGCCGAACTCCTCGGGCCACGACAACGTGAGCCAGCCGTCCTTGCCCATCTGAGCGACGGTCTCGCGGTAGACATTGCCGCGGCCCATCTCGCCGTCGTTGGACGCCAGCGCCTCGGCCCGCTCGGGGGTCATCAGCTTGGTGAAGTAGGAGCGCAGCTCGCGGCGCAGCTCTTCCTGCTCTGGGGTGTAGCCGATTCGCATCGCCTTGTCCTAACTTCTGTAGAGGCACGAAGTGGCAGCCGGGAGCCAGCCCGCGTTCACCCCCGGTTGTAACACGTTCTAGTCTTGGGGTCCAGACCGGTGCCACACTGGGCTCGGAGCAGCTCTGACCGCGAGGAGGTTGTGATGAGAGTGGAAGTGGACCGGGACCGTTGCGAGGGTAACGCCGTATGCGTGGGAATCGCGCCGGACCTGTTCGATCTCGATGACGAGGATTATGCGGTGGTCAAGGCCGACCCGGTGCCTGCCGACCAGGAGGATCTGGCGGAGCAGTCGATCGCCGAGTGCCCCCGGGCCGCACTGATCCGCAGAGACTAGAGGTATTCATAAATTGACGCCGAAACCGGCCACCCGAGGAGCCGCATGAGCACTGACGCCAACGACCTGTCCGGCCGCGTAGCGGTGGTAACCGGCGCGGCCGCCGGACTGGGCCGCGCGGAGGCCATCGGCCTCGCCCGGGCGGGCGCCACCATCGTCGTCAACGACATCGCCGCGGCGTTGGACAAATCCGACGTCATCGACGAGATCACCGGCGCGGGCGTCAAGGCCGTCGCGGTCGCCGGTGACATCAGCGAACGGTCGACGGCCGACGAACTGGTCGAAACGGCCGACGGTCTCGGCGGCCTGGGCATCGTCGTCAACAACGCGGGCATCACCCGCGACCGGATGCTGTTCAACATGTCCGACGAGGACTGGGACGCGGTGATCGCCGTGCATCTGCGGGGGCACTTCCTGCTGACCCGCAACGCCGCAACGTACTGGCGGGCGAAAGCCAAGGAGAACAACGGACAGGTCTACGGCCGGGTCATCAACACCTCCTCGGAGGCCGGCCTGGTGGGGCCGGTCGGGCAGGCCAACTACGGCGCGGCCAAGGCCGGCATCACCGCGCTGACGCTGTCGATGGCGCGCGCGCTCGAACGCTACGGGGTACGGGCCAACGCCATCGCGCCGCGCGCCCGCACCGCGATGACCGCGGACGTGTTCGGCGAGGCACCGGAACTTGCAGAGGGGCAGATCGACCCGCTGTCGCCGGAGCACGTCGTGAACCTCGTCCGCTTCCTGGCCTCGCCCGCGGCGGAGGGGGTTAACGGACAGCTGTTCATCGTCTACGGTCCAACGGTGACGTTGGTGGCAGCGCCGACTGTCGAGGCACAGTTCAGTTCGGATTCCGCTGAATGGGACACGGCGGACCTGTCCGAAACGCTGAGAAGTTACTTTGCTGGACGTGATCCGCAGAAGTGTTTCGCGGCCACCGGACTGATGGCCGAGCAAGACTGACGGTCTCGGGCGTCAAACGCCGACCGGCATTAGAACACGTTCTAGAATGATTTGCATCACACCTGTCTTGACCAGCGCAAAGATCACAATTTCGACTCCTTTTCCGGTTCTTTGACACTGCGAACTTGTTCTAGTTAGTATGATCCGGCTCACTAAGAGCCACGCTTAAACAAGGGGTGGGAAGCCCGCCGCGGCAACGCGATTCGCTTTATTCGCCACGACGCACGCGCCGAGCATCTGCCGGAGAACGGAGCCGAGGTTGATCGAACAGCTCACGGTTCCGACGCGGGCTGTCGGCGGGTTCATGCAGATGTCGCTCGAGACTCTCCGGGCCGTGTTCCGTCGCCCCTTCCAGTTCGGCGAGTTCCTCGAGCAAACCTGGATGATCGCGCGCGTTTCGCTCATTCCGACGCTGCTGATCTCGATTCCGTTCACGGTCCTGGTCGCGTTCACCCTCAACATCCTGCTGCGCGAGATTGGTGCAGCGGATCTGTCCGGCTCCGGTACCGCGTTTGGCACGGTGACTCAGCTGGGTCCGATCTCGACCGTGCTCGTCATCGCCGGCGCTGGTGCGACTGCAATCTGCGCCGACCTAGGCGCGCGCACCATTCGCGAAGAGATCGATGCGATGCGGGTGCTCGGCATCGATCCGATTCAACGGCTCGTGGTGCCGCGCGTACTGGCGTCGACCTGTGTGGCGCTGTTGCTCAACGGTCTGGTGATCGCGATCGGCCTCTGCGGTGGCTACGTGTTCTCCGTGCTCCTGCAAGGAGTGAACCCCGGAGCGTTCATCAACGGTCTGACCATTCTGACCGGATTGGGCGAGTTGGTGATCTCAGAAGTCAAGGCCCTGTTGTTCGGGGTGATGGCGGGGCTCGTCGGCTGCTACCGCGGCCTCACCGTCAAGGGCGGACCCAAGGGCGTCGGAGAGGCCGTCAACGAGACCGTCATCTACGCCTTCATCTGCCTGTTCGTGATCAACGTGCTGATGACCGCAATCGGCGTTCGGGTTCTGAGCTGATGAGCCAGCTGGGGAACTACGACATCACGCTGCGGATGCGGCGGGCGTTCGGTGGGCTGGTCGACGGCGTCGACTCGTTTGGCGAGCAGGCACTGTTCTACGCCGAATCGGTCCGATACATACCAAACGCGGTGCGGCGCTACCGCAAAGAGACGATCCGGCTGATCGCGGAGATGACGTTGGGCACCGGCGCGCTGATCCTCATCGGCGGCACGGTCGGCGTCGCGGCCTTCCTTACTCTGGCATCCGGCGGCGTCATCGCGGTGCAGGGCTACGAGTCGCTCGGCAACATCGGTATCGAGGCGCTGACCGGATTCCTGTCCGCCTACCTCAACGTGCGAATCGTTGCGCCGATCATCGCCGGTATCGCGCTCGCCGCCACCATCGGCGCGGGCACGACCGCCCAACTGGGCGCGATGCGCATCAGCGAGGAGATCGATGCCGTCGAATCAATGGCCGTGCACTCGGTGTCATACATGGTGTCCACCCGCATCGTGGCCGGGCTGGTCGCGATCATTCCGCTGTATTCGTTGGCAACGCTGGCGGCGTTCTTCTCGGCCCGCACCATCACCGTGTACGTCAACGGCCAGTCCGGCGGTCTCTACGACCACTACTTCAACACGTTTCTGATACCGACAGATCTACTGTGGTCCTTCGCTCAGGCCATTGTGATGGCGGTCGCGGTGATGCTGGTGCATACCTACTACGGCTACAACGCATCCGGCGGCCCGGTCGGCGTGGGCGTCGCTGTGGGAAAGGCGGTTCGGACGTCGCTGATCGTGGTGGTCATCATTACCCTGTTCATTTCCCTGGGCGTGTACGGCGCGACCGGTAACTTCAACCTGTCGGGTTAGAGGAGAGCATCATGTCGAGGACCTCCGCGATCAGAATCGCCGCTGCAGTGCTGGCGGCGATCATCGTGGCGTTCTCGGTGTTCACCTATCTCGCCTACACCGCCGCATTCACCCCGACCGACACAGTGACGGTGACCGCTCCGCGCGCTGGTTTGGTGATGGACAAGGACGCCAAGGTCAAATACCGCGGTATCCAAATCGGCAAGGTCGAAGACATCGAGTATTCCGGTGAACACGCGACGCTGACGCTCGCGATCAACCGTGACGAGCTGGGCTACGTTCCATCGAATGCGCCGGTGCGTATCGGCAGCACAACGGTTTTCGGCGCAAAGTCGGTGGAGTTCCTTGCGCCGGAGCGCCCGTCCGATACGTCGCTACGCCCCGGCGCCGTTGTGCAGGCCGACGCGGTTCAGCTGGAAGCCAACACGTTGTTCCAGACCCTGATCGATGTACTGAACAAGATCGATCCCATCCACCTGAACGCAAGCATCTCGGCGATCGCAGAGGGCCTGCGCGGTCACGGTGACGACTTCGGCTCCACCATGGCGAATCTGAATCAGTATCTCGCCCAACTGAATCCAAAGTTGCCGACGGTCGAGTCGCTGCTCGCGCAGACGGCGACGGTGTCCAACATCTACGGCGATGCCGGCCCCGACCTGGTGACCGTGATCGAGAATGTGCCCACGATCAGTAAGACAATCGTCGATGAGCGGGAGAACCTGAACGCGACGTTGCTCGCGGCAATCGGGGTGGCGAACGAGGGATCCGCAACGCTGGAGCCCGCGGCGGACGACTACATTGCTGCGATCCAGCGGTTACGGGCGCCGTTGAAAGTGCTGGGCGACTATTCGCCGGTACTCGGTTGCATAGTGCAGGGTGTCGCGAGGGGAGCCGAGCGGGGCGCGGCCATCCTCGGTGGCTACAAGCCTGGGGCGATGGTCAGTTCCAGCTTCGTGTTGGGCGTGCCGTCGTACACCTATCCAGAGAGTCTGCCGATCGTGAACGCGTCGGGCGGCCCGAACTGCCGCGGCCTGCCCGACCTGCCCAGCAAGGAGATTGGCGGCTCGTTCTACAGGTCACCATTCCTGGTCACTGACAACGCCTACATCCCGTACGAGCCGTTCACCGAGGTGCAGGTCGACGCTCCGTCGACGTTCCAGTTCCTCTTCAACGGCGCCTTCGCAGAACGGGACGACTTCTGATGGGCCACCGAGGGATTCTGCTCAAGGTGGGCATTTTCGCGGTGGTCATGCTGATGGTTGCCGTCGGTCTGGTGGTGATCTTCGGTGAGTTCCGGTTCGCCAAGACCAACAGCTACCACGCCACGTTCAGCGACGCTTCCAAGCTGGAGGGCGGCAGCGACGTGCGCATCGCCGGGGTTCCGGTCGGCACTGTCGAAAGTGTCAAGCTGAATCCCGACAATACGGTCGATGTGGCGTTCACCCTCGACAAGAAGTACCAGATGTATACGTCGACGCGAGCCGTGATCCGCTACGAAAACCTGGTCGGCGACCGGTATATGGAGATCACCTCGGGTCCGGGCGAGCTTCGAAAGTTGCCGCCGGGTGGCATGGTTTCCATCAACCAGACCCAGCCGGCCCTGGATCTGGACGCCTTGCTCGGCGGCCTGCGCCCAGTGGTCAAGGGTCTCAATGGTGAGCAGGTCAATCAGATCAGCAATGCGATCCTCGAATTGCTCCAGGGTGAGGGTGGCGCGCTTTCCCAATTGCTCTCGGAGACAGGGTCATTCAGCCAGGCTTTGGGCGATCGCTACCAGGTGATCTCGGAGGTGATCCGAAATCTCAACGAGGTGCTGGGCACCATCGACGAGAAGAGCGTCGAGTTCGACGCCAGCGTGGACGAGCTCCAAAAGCTAGTCAGCGGACTGGCTCAGGGCCGGGATCCCATCGCCGGGGCGATTCCTCCGCTGGCTTCCGCGGAAGCGGATCTGACCGACATGCTGGTCAATTCGAGACGACCGCTCCAGGGCGTGCTCGAGAACCTTCGTCCGCTGGCAACCGAACTCGACAACCGCAAGGCCGAGGTCAACAGCGTCATCGAACCACTGGCCGAGAACTACCTGCGGCTCAATTCACTTGGTGCGTACGGGTCATACTTCAACTACTACATCTGCGAAGTGAAGCTCAAGTTCAACGGGCCCGCAGGCAGCGACATCATCCTGCCGATTATGTCTGTGCCGGACATGTCGAAGGGTAGGTGCTCAGACAATGGATAAGACGCTCCGGGCAGGCATCTTCGGAATCATCATCGTGGTGTTGGTCTTGTTCGTTGCGTTCGGCTACACCAGCCTGCCGTTCTATCCCCAAGGCAAGTCCTACGAGGCCTATTTCGCCGACGCCGGCGGCATCTCGCCGGGTAACGACGTCAACGTCTCCGGTATCACGGTCGGCAAAGTGACCGATGTTGCCCTCGCCGGCACCGTCGCAAAGGTGGCATTCACGGTTGACCGCAAGGTCAGGCTGGGGGATCAGACGCTCGTATCGATCCGGACCGACACCGTTCTGGGGGAGCGGTCGTTGGGGATCGATCCACAAGGTAGCGGATCGGTGACATCAATTCCGTTGAGCCGCACGACGGTTCCGTACACCTTGAACACCGCACTGCAAGATCTCGCTCAGAACTCCGACGCTCTAGACAAGGAGCAGTTGACCCAGGCGTTGCAGGTACTGACCGATTCATTCCGCGACGCGACGCCGGAGCTGCGCCGAACGCTCGACGGGGTGGCCACGTTGTCGCGCAGCATCAATGCCAACGATGCAGCGTTGGGCCAGCTGTTGTCGCGCGCAAAGTCGGTGTCCGCGGTGCTCGCCGACCGGGCCGGTCAGGTCAATAAACTCATCATCGACGGCAATCAGCTCTTCGCCGCTCTCGATGAACGACGGGCCGCTCTGAGTAGTTTGATCGCAGGCATCGACGATGTCTCAGAGCAGATTTCGGGGTTTGTCGCCGATAACCGCCGCGAATTCGGCCCGGCCCTGAGGAAGTTGAATCTGGTACTGGACAACCTGCTCGAACGCCGCGAACACATCAGCGAGGCGCTGAAGCGTCTGCCCCCGTACGCCACCGCCCTCGGCGAGGCGGTCGGCTCGGCGCCCGGTTTCCAGGTGAACCTGCCCAACGCGGTACCAAACAGTACGACCGAGGCTCTGCTGCTGGATCTCTACTTCCAACCGGGCAAGATCCCGGATAGCTTGGCCGACATGCTGCGCGGGTTCCTCACCGAGCGGCTGATCATAAGGCCGAAGTCACCGTGAGCCGCTGGATGCGTTATGGACTAATCGCCGCACTGCTGCTGGCGCTTATCGGTGGTGTGTCCGTGGTATGGCCACGAGCCACCACGTACAGGATCGTCGGCTACTTCGCCTCGGCGGCGGGCGTGTATCCAGGCGACGAAGTCCGCGTCGTGGGCGTTCCGGTTGGCTCGATCGAATCGATCACACCGCAGGCCGATGCCGTCAAGATCACCATGAATGTCAAGGACGGCGTAAAGGTACCCGCCGACGCCCGCGCGGTGATGATGGCGCCGAACCTGGTGGCTGCCCGGTTCATCCAGCTCACCCCCGCTTACGAAGGCGGCCCGGCGATGAAGGACGGCGGCACCATCGAACTCGACCGCACCGCCGTGCCGGTGGAGTGGGACGACGTCAAGACCGAGCTGACCAGGCTCAGCCAGCAGCTCGGACCGTCGGAAGGCCAAGTCCAGGGCCCACTGAGCAAGTTCGTCGATCAGGCCGCCGACACGCTCGACGGCAACGGCGACTCATTCCGGGAAGCCCTGCGCGAACTGTCGCAGACCGCAGGGCGGCTGGGCGACTCGAGTGCCGACCTGTTCGGCACCGTGAAGAATCTGCAGATCCTGGTCGACGCGCTCTCGAAGAGCAACGAGCAAATCGTGCAATTCAGTGGACACTTGGCCTCGGTATCGCAGGTGTTGGCCGACAGCTCGGTGGGCCTCAACGACACCCTGGGCAGCCTCAACCAGGCGTTGTCGGACGTCCGCGGCTTCCTCGACGAGAACAACCGGACGCTGGTAGGCAGCATCGACAGGCTGACCGACTTCACCAGCATCCTGACAACGCAGACCGATGACGTCGAGCAGATCCTGCATGTCCTGCCCAACGCCATGGCGAACTTCTACAACATCTACAACCCGGCTCAGGGCACCGCTAACGGCGTTCTGGGCCTGCCGGAGTTCGCCAACCCAGTGCAATTCGTCTGCGGTAATTTCGACGCCGCTGGAACGCCCGACTACGACAAGCGAACCGAGATCTGTCGCCAGCGGATGGCCCCGGTGCTGAAGCGCCTGGCGGTCAACTACCCGCCCTTCATGTCGCACGGGATCAACACGATCACCGCGTACAAGGGTCAGGTCATCTATGACACCCCGGCGACGGAGGCCAAGGCGAAGACCTACATCCCGTATTTGGAGTGGATACCGGCCGATGGGCGATTCCCGCCACGGCAGGGCGATCCGGGAGATCCCAGCGCGTTGCTGCTGCCTCAACCTGCGGTTCCGGGGCCCCCGCCACCGGCGCAGCCGTACACGCTCGGCCCAGTGGTACCGCCGCCAGGTCCCCCTCCTGGTCCGATTCCGGGTGTACCGCCTGCGCCAGCTGCACCCGGTCCACTTCCGGCCGAGGCCGCCGTCCCGCATGGAGGCGGACAATGACACGCAAGCTAGTGCGAATCAATGCGGGTCGCGCGACTCGCCGAACCCTGGCCATCGGTTCCGGCGTGGTACTGCTGGCCGGCTGTCAGTTCGGCGGGTTGAACTCGCTGAACATGCCGGGCACCGCAGGCCACGGCAAAGGCGCATTCTCGATCACCGTGGAGGTGCCCGACGTGGCCACGCTCCCACAAAACTCGCCCGTGATGATTGACAACGTCACAGTCGGCAGCGTGTCGGGAATCGAGGCGGTTCAGCGGGCCGACGGCAGCTTCTACGCCGCGGTGAAACTCGCCCTGGACGAAGACGTCAAATTGCCGGCCAACTCGACGGCGAAGGTCGCGCAGACATCGCTGCTGGGGTCGCAGCACATCGAGCTGGCACCTCCGGTCGACGAACCGCCGGTCGGTGAGCTGCGCGACGGGCTTCAGCTCCCGCTGAGCCAGGGCAGCCGCTATCCGTCTACCGAGGAAGTGCTGTCGGCGTTGGGCGTGGTTGTCAACAAGGGCAACCTCGGGGCGCTGCAAGACATCACGCAAGAGGTGTACAACGCGGTGGCCGGCCGCCAGGGCCAGTTCGCCGACCTGATACCGCGACTCGCCGAACTCGCCTCCTCACTGAATCGGCAGACCGAAGACATCATCGCGACAGCCGAGGGCCTGAACCGATTCGCGGGAGTTCTCGCGCGTAGTAAGGACAGTTTGGGCCGCGCGCTGGACACTCTTCCCGGGGCGCTCAAAGTACTCAACGAGAACCGTGCCCATATTGTCGACGCTTTCGCCGCGCTGAGGCGCCTGGCCACTGTGTCGGCGCGCATCCTTTCCGAAACCAAGGATGATTTCGCCGAGGACATCATCGATGTGTACGCGGTGATCAAGCCGCTCAACGACAATCGCGCAGATCTTGTGACCAGCCTTGACAGCTTGGCGACCTTCCCCTTCCCGGGCAAGAACCTGCATCGAGTGGCCAGGGGCGATTACTTCAACATCTTCGAAACATTCGACCTGACCATCCGCCGGCTCGGCGAAACTATCTTCACCACATCGTTTTTCGACCCGAACATGAAGCGACTCTCTGAAGTCGTCAACCCGCCGGAGTTTCTGACCGGGCAGATGGCGAACCTGTCCGGGCAGGCCGCGGACCCGTTCAAGATCCCGCCCGGCACTGCGTCGGGTCAGGAGGTGCCGCCCGAGTAATGTTCACTCGAACTACGCAAATCCAGCTGTGGGTCTTCGTCATCGTGACCGTGCTTGCGGTCGGCGCGATAGCCCTGTTGTACGTACGTATTCCCGCCCGGCTCGGCCTGGGTACGTATCAGGTGTCGGCGAATTTCGTCGCCGGCGGCGGATTGTACGAAAACGCCAATGTCACCTTCCGCGGCGTGCAAGCCGGACGCGTCGAGGGCGTGGAGCTGACCGCCGACGGCGTTGCCGCGCACATGCGGCTCAACAGCGATATCAAAATCCCGGCGAACTCCACGGCCACCGTCAAGAGCGTGTCCGCGGTCGGCGAACAATACGTAGATTTCGTTCCGCCCGATGATCCCTCCTCGGCGGTGCTGGGGGATGGCGCAACCATTCCGAAGGAGCGCACGGCGATACCACAGGAAGTCACCGAGTTGTTGCGTGAGGCAGACCAATTGGTGAGCAGCCTCGACAACACCCGGCTTCAGGACCTGTTGAGCGAGACGTTCAAGGCGTTCAACGGCTCCGGGCCCGAACTGGCGCGGCTGATCGAGTCGGCACGGAGGCTGATAGACGAGGCCAATGCAAGCTGGCCGCAGACCTCGGCTCTGATCGATCAGGCCGGGCCGCTCTTGGAAGCGCAGGTTCGCAGCGGCGATGACATCCGGTCGTTGGCCGACGGACTTGCACGCTTCACCAGCGAAGTGGCCGGTGCCGACCCGCAGCTGCGTTCGTTGCTCGCGACCGCGCCAGGGGCGGCAGCCGAAGCCAGCGAGACTTTCTCGGGCATCCGTCCGTCGTTCCCGGTGCTCGCGGCCAATCTGGCCAACTTCGGCCGCGTCGGCGTGATCTATCACAAGTCGATCGAACAGGCGCTCGTGATCTTCCCCGCCCTGCAAGCGGCGCTGTTGACAATCGGCGGCCAGCTTCCCGTTGACGAAGGTGGCAAGCAGGACTTCAAGATCTCGATCAACGACCCGCCACCCTGCAACACGGGGTTCTTGCCGCCGTCGGAGATTCGCACACCTGGCGACACGACTTTGCGTGAACTGCCGACGGACATGTATTGCAAAGTTGCGCAGAACGATCCGATGGTGGTGCGTGGCGCGAGGAATTACCCGTGCCAGGAGTTCCCCGGAAAGCGCGCGCCCACAATCCAGTTGTGCCGCGACCCGCGCGGCTACGTCCCGATCGGAAACAGTCCATGGCGCGGTCCGCCGGTGCCGATCGGCACGCCGATGGACGTCATGGAGGACGACACGCCTGAGGACGGGCGAAATATCCTGCCCCCCAACAAGTTCCCATACATTCCACCCGAGAATGACCCAGACCCGGGCTATCCCGTCGCGCCAGGTCTGGTTCCCCCGGGGGTGCAGACCGGCCCGGGCCCAGCGCCGCATCAGCCTTGGCCGTATATTCCCCCGCCGAACCAAGGGCCACCGCCGCCACCGTTGACGGCCTGGATACCGCCGGCGCCGTATCCGGAGGCATGGCCGCCGCCGGCGGTCCCGCCGGGGTGGGCGACCAACCCGCCGCCCGTGTTCGCCGGGCCCTACGGGCCCCCGCCACCGCCCGGCCCGGCTCCTGCAGCGCCGCCGCCACCTGGGGCCCCCCAGCCGCAGGCCTCGGCGCCCGCCTCACTTGCGCCGGGGGGTCAGCCACTCGCAGCGCAAGCGAACAGCACCGTCTACGGTACGTACGACCAGAACAGCGGTGTGTTCATCGACCCGGCCGGCGGTACCGGCGTATACGCGGCTGGTGCCGCTAACATCCAGCCGCAGGAGAATTGGCTAGATCTCATGCTTTATCCGAGGCAGACATGACATCGACTTCCACCCGCCCGCGTCAGGCGGTTCGCCGCCGCGCATCCCGGCCCGCCGGACCGGCCAGCGGCAAGGCCGCCGACGCCACCGCGGTGCGCGTCGGGACACCGGCTACGGCCGGCACGACACCCGCCCGCAAGACGCCTGCGGTCGCGCCACCGCCCCGCCGACCGGCGCACCGTCGGCTGGTCGTGACGCTTGTCCTGATGTTCGGGTTCGTCGCGATGAGCGCACTCGGGGGTGCGGTGGCGGTGTTGATCGTCCAGCGGAACAACGCAGAAGCGGTGCAAGCGCGCAACCAAGAGTTCGTCGACACCGCGACGCAGACCGTGGTGAACATGTTCAGTTTCAAGCAGGACACCATCGACGAGAGCGTCGACCGCTTCTACAACGGCACCAGTGGGCCGTTGCGCGACATGTTCAGCCAGGGCAACAATGTCGAGAATCTCAAGGCCATTTTCCGGGAGACCGGTGGCAGTTCGGAGGCCGTGATCAACGGCGCCGCGCTCGAGAGCATCGACAACATCAGCAATAACGCATCGGTGTTGGTGTCGGCGCGGGTCACGGCAAGCGACATGCACGGGAACAACAGACCGTCGAAACCCTACCGGTTGCGGATAATCGTCCACGAGGATGAGGACGGTCGAATGACCGCCTATGACCTCAACTATCCCAACGGCGGCAACTGATGCGCTGGATTGTGAGGTTGGTTGCGGGCCTGGTGGCTGCGGCGTTCGTGAGCCTGGCCGCGGTGGGCGGTGCGCTGTACTGGCAGCGAGTGGAGACGCGTGGCGAGCAAGCCGCCCGCGACCTGCTGGGACCGCTTGCGCAGAAGCAGATCCCGACCGTGTTCACCTACGACTACAAAACCGTCGAGCGCAACCTCACCGAGGCCTACAACCTGCTGACGCCGGAATACCGCAGAGAGTTCGAGGACAGGGCGTTTTCCGACATCATCCCGCAGGCTCGGGAGCGGGAAGTGGTGAGCCAAGCCAACGTGGTCGGCGTGGGAGTAATGGACGCGCAGCGCAACTCGGCAGCCGTGATGGTCTACATCAATCGGACGGTGTCGGAGAAGTCAAACCGCGATCAGCCGATCTATGACGGCGCGCGATTGCGCGTGGAATACAAGCGCATCGACGGCCATTGGCTGATCAACTACATCACTCCGATTTAGCTTCTTCGGTCGAGGCCAGCGCATCCAGGAACGCCCGCGCCCACCGGTCGACGTCGTGGGCAAGCACCTGCCTGCGCAGCGCCCGCATCCGGCGCCTACCCTCCTCGGGTGACTGGTTCAGCGCCGCCTCGATGGCGTCCTTGACGCCCTCCAGGTGATGCGGGTTGGCCAGGTAAGCCTGACGCAATTCGGCTGCGGCGCCGGTGAACTCGCTGAGCACCAGCGCGCCGCCCAGATCGCTGCGGCATGCCACGTACTCCTTGGCGACCAGGTTCATCCCGTCACGTAGCGGCGTCACCAGCATGACGTCGGCCGCCACGAAGAACGCGATCAACTCGTCGCGCGGCACCGGGCGGTGCAGGTAGTGCACGATCGGATGCCCGACCTCGCCGTACTCGCCGTTGATGTGGCCGACCTGGCGTTCGATGTCCTGCCGCATCTCGATGTAGCTCTCGACCCGCTCCCGGCTCGGTGTCGCGAGTTGCACGAACACGGTGTCCTCGCGGTCGGCCCTGCCCTCTGCGAGCAGTTCGGAGAACGCCCGGAGCCGTACGTCGATGCCTTTGGTGTAGTCCAGCCGGTCGACACCCAGCAAGATCTTGCGGGGATCGCCCAGCTCGTGGCGAATCTCCAAGGCTCGCTGGCGGATCGACCGCGAGCGCGCCTGCTGGTCGAGGGCCGTCGAGTCGATCGAGATCGGGAAGGCGCCGACCTTCACCGTGCGCGAGCCGACATCGATCTCACCGAACCGCGACCGGACACCGATCGTCGCACGGGAAGTGTTGGCGCCCACCAGCCGTCGCGCCAGAATGAGGAAGTTCTGCGCTCCGCCCGGCAGGTGGAAGCCGACGAGGTCCGCGCCGAGCAGGCCCTCGACGATCTCGGTCCGCCACGGCATCTGCATGAACAATTCGACCGGCGGGAACGGGATGTGCAGGAAGAAGCCGATGGTCAGGTCCGGCCGCAGCGTGCGCAACATGTTGGGCACCAACTGCAGTTGGTAGTCCTGCACCCAGACTGTCGCGCCCTGTGCGGCGTTCTTCGCGGTCGCTTCGGCGAAGCGCCGGTTCACCTCGACGTAGGTGTCCCACCACTCGCGGTGGTAGATCGGCTTGACGATCACGTCGTGGTACAGCGGCCACAGTGTCGCGTTGGAGAAGCCCTCGTAGTACTCGGCGACGTCGTCGGCGGACAAGTTGACCGGGCACAGGGTCATGTCGTCCTGCTCGATCGGCGCGTCATCGGCATCGGGTATGCCGGGCCAGCCGATCCACGCCCCCTGCCGACGGCGGAGCAACGGCTCCAGGGCTGTCACCAGCCCGCCGGGGCTTCTTTTCCAGGTGGTGCTGCCGTCAGGCAACCGCTCCATGTCGATGGGCAGCCGGTTGGCCACCACCACGAAGTCGGCGTTCCCGGAGCCGGCCCTCGGACCGCCTCCCGGCGTCACTTACGCCTCGAGCTTCGACGGTCCAATGCCGAGCATCGAGAGGAAGACCCGGCATTCGTCGGCGTCCGTCGCGTATGCGGCGACAACGCGCCGCGCCTGGCGGGCAGTGCTGTCGGCGAGCGGTTCGACGTCGCCGAGTTCGGCGGAATCTGATTTGGCAGGCATACGACAACTCTAGGCGAAGGAGCCCTCGCTGCGGTCCGGCAACCCGCTGACTAGGGGCTGTGGCTGAAGACCGGCGCCGGCGGCGGAGTCACCTGCTCGGCCTGGGCCTCCTCGGCGAGGCCGATGCAGCCACCCTGGTTGTGGCCGATGCACGGTACGCCCAGCACCTCCGGCACGTCCGGGTTACCGGCCGGAGTGGAGAACGTCGAGCCGGCGTTCGGCACCGTGTGGGGCACGCAGACACCGGTGAACGGGTCGGGCTCTTCGCCACCGGAGCAGCTCTGCGCCGCGGGCGCCACGTTCGGGACGGGGGCTACGAAGGCGGCGAGCACTGGCGCAGCGGCGATCGCAACCGCAAAGCCACCGGCAAGCATCAGTCGTTGTGCGGGGAACTTCAAGGTCGCCATCGTCACGCTTCCTGTAGTTGTCAAACCGTGTCGTCGGCATGAAGTCTATGGAAGCCGGCAGCTTTCTGCACAGCTTCACAGAGTTCGTGGGCAGCGGTGGCTACGGGCTGGAGCTGATGGTGGATCGGGGTTGCGCCGGGGGGCCCATCGCTGCCTCGTCCTCGGCCAACCCCATGCAGGCCCCGGCATTGTGCCCGATGCAGGGGATGCCGTCGATCTCCGGAACGTCCGGATTGGCCGCTGTGGTCTGGAACAACGGCGGCGAAGTCGGCACGAGGTACGGCACACACGTCGTCGTGAACTGGTCCGCTTCCTCGCCCGATTGGCAGCCCTGCGCCAGCGCGGCGTCCGGTCCGGGCGCGACAGACAGGCCGACCGCGGGCGCGGCCGCGAGGGCTGCGAGGAATGCGCCGGCGAGGACAAGGCGTCGAAGTGGGAACGAGGAATTCGCCATTGCGCGATTCTAGGAGCCTGCCTCGGTATCCGCGCTCGATTGGCGCGTCGGTGGGTCGCCATCGACCGCCGCGGGGCTCGAACCGGAAGGGGTGCAGGGCTGGGGTGGGCGGCACCGTAATGTGCAGTAAGCCGAACAACGCAAGCGAGGTGGTCCGCGATGGCGAGCCCTGATCTGACGAGCGCCGACGCCGGAGGCGATGCCGCTCAACAGGTGGCGTACGAAACGCTGGACGACGGCCAGATCGCCCGCATCTGGCTCAACCGCCCGCAGGCGCAGAACGCCCAGTCGCGCACGCTGCTTGTGCAGTTGGACGAGGCGTTCGTCCGCGCCGAGGCCGACGACCGGGTGCGAGTGGTGATCCTGGCCGCGCGTGGCAAGAACTTCTCGGCCGGCCACGATCTCGGGTCCGAAGAAGCGATGCTGGAACGCAAGCCCGGTCCGGCGCAGCATCCGACTTTCCAGTCGCACGGTGCGACCGTGCCCGCGATCGCCGAGCGCACATATCTGCAGGAGTGGCACTTCTTCTTCGAGAACACCCGTCGCTGGCGGGATCTGCGCAAGATCACCATCGCGCAGGTGCAGGGCAACGCGATCTCGGCCGGCCTGATGTTGATCTGGGCCTGCGACCTGATCGTCGCCGCCGACGACGCGAAATTCAGCGACGTGGTCGGCGTCAGGATGGGCATGCCGGGCGTGGAGTATTACGCGCACCCATGGGAATTCGGTGCCCGCAAAGCGAAAGAGCTTCTGCTGACCGGTGATTCGATCGATGCCGACGAGGCGCACCGGCTCGGTATGGTTTCGAAGGTTTTTCCGCGCGACCAACTGGAGGACAAGACGCTCGAGTTCGCCCGGCGCATCGCCGAGCGCCCGACGATGGCGGCGCTGCTGATCAAGGACTCGGTGAACGCCGCGGCCGACGCGATGGGTTTCACCGAGGCGTTGCGCCACGCTTTCCACATCCACGAACTCGGCCACGCGCACTGGGCGGCGCACAACGAGAACCGTTATCCCGTCGGGCTTCCGCCGAACGTGCCGGACTGGCGCACGCTCGGGGCGCCCAAGCCTGCCCGCCGTGACGAACCGTGACCGCGGGGTATTGCTGACGCAATGTCGGGCTGAGGGCGCTGTCGCGGCTATATATCCACCGCGACGCTCTCATACCGACATTGTGATCGGATGAGAAGTCGTTAGAAGAAATCAGATGGCGAAAGGGTCTTCGGTGGAGTTGTCGTTGGCGGGTCGGACGGTACTGGTCACAGGTGGGGGCAGCGGCATCGGCAAGGGTGTGGCGGCGGCGGTGGTGGCAGCCGGCGGAAACGCGATGCTCGTCGGGCGCAACGCCGACAAGCTCTCCACCGCGGCCGACGAGATCTCCGCTGAGGGCGGTTCGGGCTCGGTGCTCTACGAACCGGCCGACGTGACCAACGAAGACGAGGTGGCCCGCGTCGTGGAGGCCACCACGGCATGGAAGGGTCGGCTGTACGGCGTCGTGCACTGCGCCGGTGGCAGCGAGACGATCGGTCCGATCACGCAGATCGACTCGGAGCTGTGGCGCCGCACCGTCGACCTCAACATCAACGGCACCATGTACGTGCTCAAACATTCGGCGCGGGAGATGGTGCGCGGAGGCGGCGGCTCGTTCATCGGCATCTCGTCGATCGCGGCGAGCAACACCCACCGCTGGTTCGGCGCCTACGGGGTGTCCAAGGCCGGCATCGACCACATGATGCAGTTGGCCGCCGACGAACTCGGTGCCTCCTGGGTGCGGGTCAACTGCATCCGGCCCGGTCTGATCCGCACCGAACTCGTCGCGCCCGTACTCGAATCGCCGGAACTGAGCGGTGATTACGCCGCATGCACGCCGCTGCCCCGGCCCGGCGAGGTCACCGACATCGCGAACGCGTCGCTCTTCCTTCTCAGCGATGCCTCCAGTTTCATCACCGGCCAGGTCATCAACGTCGACGGCGGACAACTCGTGCGCCGCGGCCCGGACTACTCGTCGATGCTCGAACCGCTCTTCGGCGCGGACGGCTTGCGGGGAGTCGTCTCCACCTAGCCGATCCTCCCGGGCTGTCCAGCCGGCCCGGTAACGTCGGGCGCGTGGTCACCTTGGACCGGCTCGTCAACGTGCTGGGCAGTTACGGCGTGCGCCTACGCTTCTGCCCGATCCCGCGTTCCAGAGAGCTGGGCAGCGTGGTGATGCACGAAATGGCCGGCGGCCGCACGGTCACCGGTGACGTGCTGATGGCGATCGGGGCGCGAACCGTCAACGAGGCGTTGCGGTGGGCGGTTTCGGCGCGTGCGGTGGTGGTACTTCTTCGCGACGGCGACGACGACACGACGTTCGCGGGCATGGTCGAGGGTGTCGCGGTGATGGTCGTCGACCAGACGGTGTCCTGGAGCGAGCTCGCCGCCGTCGTCTACGGGCTGGTGCTCGAGGGACGCGAAACCGAATCCGGGCGGGGGCCAACGGATCTGTTCGCGCTCGCCGACAGCCTGGCCGAAGCGACGGGCGGCGGAGTCACCATCGAAGACCCGTTGTCGCGCGTGCTCGCGTACTCGACGATGCAGGAGAACGCCGACGCGGCGCGGGTGGCGACCGTCATGAGCAGGCAGGCGCCGGAGTCCCTGCGCGAATTCTTCCATGCCCAAGGCATATTCGCCCATCTGCTGAACTCCGACGAGCCGCTGTTCGTCGGACCCGACACCGGACACGGCTTGTCCGGCCGCATGGTGGTCGCCGTGCGGTCCGGGCGGGAGTTGATGGGGTCGGTGTGGGTTTCGTGCTCCGAGCCGTTGGCCGAACCCGAACGCACGGCGCTGGCCGACGGCGCCCGCACGGTGGCTCTGCATTTGCTGCGGTCCCGCGCCAGTGCAGATCTGGAGCGCCAGGTGGAATCCGAGTTGGTGCTCCGACTCCTCGATGGAAGTGCGGCCGCCGCGGCATCCGCCAGCAGACTCGGCCTCTCGCAGGGACCGATGCGGGTCATCGCCGTGCGGGCCTTCATCGGCACGGAACACGACGCCGCGCTGCTGCTGGCGTTCGAAAGGGCGACCGCCGGCTTCGGTTGGTCGCGCCCCGGGCGCAGCGCGCTGGCGGGCAACACGATTTACACCGTGCTGCCGGGCGAGCAGGCTGACCCCGCTCGCAAATGGGTCACCGGGTTGCGGGCGGCCCTGCCCGACCGGGTCACCGTGTTGGCCGGCATCAGCAAGGCCGCCGGCACCACCGACCTGCCAGCCGCGCGTGAGGAGGCTGACGAGTGCCTGGCGCTGCACGAGATCAGGCCGTCGAACGCGGTGCCCCCCGCCTACGACGAGTCGTGGGACGAGATCCTGCTGCAGCGTCTCCGCACCGCGGCTCGGTCCGGTCGTACCCCGGACCGTGGACCGGTCGCCGAACTTCGCCGTCACGATCACGACCACGCCACGGAGTACGTCTCGACGCTGAGGGCATGGTTGGAGGCGCTGGGCGACCCCGTTCAGGCGGGCGTCCGCCTGGGCGTGCACGAGAACACCGTGCGGTACCGGCTGCGCAAGATGGGTGAGATCACCGAACTCCCGCTGGACGACGCCCGCAAGCGGCTGGCCATCATGATCGAACTCGCGGCCATCGACACCGATTGAAACGGCTTCGCCGCTTCGTCCGGCCAGGTCTGGCCGTTGTCGGATCACCACAACGGCAGCGCCGCGGATTGTCCTGGCGCGGCAATTCACGGTGACGCGACCGGCGGCACCATGGGTGGACAACGCGGTGTTTCGGCGACGGAGGGTATCGAGATGGTCAGCGGCGAGCGGATGGACGGTGGGCCGCGGTCTGCGATCGTGGTCGGCGCCGGCATCGTCGGGTTGTCGACGGCATGGTTCCTGCAGGAGCGCGGTGTCGAAGTCACCGTCGTCGACCGCAGCGGGGTGGCCGCCGGCGCCTCCTGGGGCAACGCCGGCTGGGTCGCTCCCGCGCTGACCCTGCCGTTGAACTCGCCGAAGGTGCTGCGCTACGGGTTGCGCTCGTTGCGTGACCGCAGCGCCCCGCTGCACATCCCGCTGAGCATCGACGGTGCGTTGTGGCTGTTCCTGATGCAGTTCGCCGCCAACTGCCGCCCGTCGGCGTGGCGCCAGGCGGTGGAGGCCAGTGTGCCGCTGAACGAAGAATGCATCGAAGCGTTCGACGTTCTCGTCGCCAACGGTGTCGAAGCGCCGGTGACCGACGCCCCGATCACAGCGGTGTTCCGCAACACCGAGGACGCCGAGAACATGATGCGCGAACTCCGCGCCCTCGAGCGGGCCGGCCAGAAGCTGTTCGTCACCGGGTTGTCCGGTGAGGCGTTGCGCGAACAGGTGCCGCTGGCATCGCCGGCGATCACCGCCGGTATCAACATCAACGGTCAGCGGTTCGTCGATCCTGGACGGTTTGTGCAGGCCCTGGGCCGGACGGTCGAGGAGCGCGGGGCGAGCATCCTGACGCGGGACGTGCGCGGCGTGTTCAGTTCCGGCAATCAAGTGGTGGTGCAGCCCTACCACGGCAAGCATCTGACCGCGGACACCGCGGTGATCGCCACCGGTGCGTGGATGTCACGGCTGACGGGCCACCGGTTGCGCGTCCCGGTGGAGTCCGGTCGCGGCTACTCCTTCACCGTGCCGGTGGACCGTCCGATCCCCGGGCCCATCTACCTGCCCGATGTACGAGTCGCGTGCACGCCCTACCACGGTGCGCTTCGCGTGGCGGGCACGATGGAGTTCCGCGACCCACACGAACCGGTGACCGCCGAGCGGGTGGGTGCGATCGTCGCGTCCGCGAGCCCGCTGCTGCAAGGCGTCCGGTGGGCCGAGCGCAGCGACATCTGGGTCGGTCCGCGCCCGATCACCCCGGACGGCCGGCCCCTGGTCGGCGAGATGTCGCGCAATGTCTACGTCGCAGGCGGGCACGGCATGTGGGGGCTCGCGCACGGCCCGGTGACAGGCCGACTCCTGGCCGAACAGATCACCACCGGCAAGCAGCCCGAAGCACTGCGGCCCCTCGATCCGTTACGACGCGCGGTCGCCTAGACCGGCGCCAGGCGACCGAACGAAACCCGTCGCATGCTCGCCCGCCATGGGCGCTGCGAGTCGTCAGCGGCGGCGCTGTCTGCGCCCGTGGCCGCCCCTGACGGCAACCCCTTTTCCGAGAAAGGACCAGAAATGACCATCGCACAACGTGTTTGGATATCACCGGACGCCCATACGCGGCTGCAGGAGGAACTCGCCACGCTCCGTGAGCTCGTCGCAAACGCAGTCGGTGACGAAGACGCGGACGAGAACGCGACCGCCGTCAAACGCGCCCGCCAGGCGCGCATCCAGCAGATCCACGAGATGCTCATCAACGCTGTGGTCGGCGAGGATCCACCGGACGACGGCATCGCCGAACCGGGCATGGTGGTGACCGTTCGCTACGACGACACGGCCGAGGTCGAGACGTTTCTCCTCGGTGTGCGCAGCGCCGAGCACGGTGACATGGAGGTCTACTCCGCGCAGTCGCCGCTGGGCGCGGCCATCCTCGGCGCCCGCCCGGGTGAACAACGCACGTTCAAACTCCCCAGCGGGGCGGATCTGTCCGTCACGATGCTCACCGCGGTGCCATACGGCCTGCACGGCGGCGAGATGGTGCTTCGCGAATAATCTTTCGGCTCGCTCTGCGGCTAACTAGGATGGATTGACGACGACCCCTACGCCCCGCGCCGAAGGAGGGTCTTGTGACTGCCGAAGTCACCCCGGTTCCGCAACTGGAAGTCCGCAGACCCTTCCCGGCCCGAATGGGCCCGCGGGGCAACTTGGTTTACAAGCTCGTCACCACCACCGATCACAAGCTGATCGGCATCATGTACGTCGTCACCTGCTTCGTCTTCTTCTTCATCGGCGGGCTGATGGCGCTGTTCATCCGGGTCGAGCTGGGTGTACCGGGGCTGCAATTCCTCTCCAACGAGCAGTACAACCAGCTGTTCACCATGCACGGCACGGTGATGCTGCTGTTCTACGCGACGCCGATCGTGTTCGGGTTCGCCAACCTGGTGCTGCCGCTGCAGATCGGCGCGCCCGACGTGGCGTTCCCGCGACTCAACGCGTTCTCGTTCTGGTTGTTCCTGTTCGGCGGGCTCATCGCGATCGCCGGCTTCATCACCCCGGGCGGCGCGGCGGACTTCGGCTGGACGGCGTACGCACCGCTGAGCAACGCCATCCACTCACCCGGCGCCGGCGGGGACCTGTGGATTTTGGGCCTGGCCGTCGCCGGTCTGGGCACCATCCTCGGCGGGGTCAACATGATCACCACCGTGGTGTGCATGCGCGCACCCGGCATGACGATGTTCCGGATGCCGATCTTCACCTGGAACATCCTGGTGACGTCGATTCTGGTGCTGATGGCCTTCCCGATTCTGACCGCGGCGCTGTTCGGCCTGGCCGCCGACCGCCATCTCGGCGCGCACATCTACGACCCGGCCAACGGCGGGCCGCTCTTGTATCAGCACCTGTTCTGGTTCTTCGGCCACCCCGAGGTGTACATCGTCGCGTTGCCGTTCTTCGGCATCGTCACCGAGATCTTCCCGGTCTTCAGCCGCAAGCCGATCTTCGGCTACACCACGCTGGTGTACGCCACCTTGGGCATCGCCGCGCTCTCGGTGGTGGTGTGGGCCCACCACATGTTCGCCACCGGCGCGGTGCTGCTGCCCTTCTTCGCGTTCACCACCTATCTGATCGCGGTGCCGACCGGCATCAAGTTCTTCAACTGGATCGGCACGATGTGGAAGGGCCAGTTGACGTTCGAGACACCGATGCTGTTCTCGATCGGATTCCTGGTGACGTTCCTGCTCGGTGGGCTCACCGGCGTCATGCTGGCCAGCCCGCCGCTGGACTTCCACGTCACCGACAGCTATTTCGTCGTGGCACATTTCCACTACGTGCTGTTCGGCACCATCGTGTTCGCCACCTACGCGGGCATCTACTTCTGGTTCCCGAAGATGACCGGCCGGCTGCTCGACGAGCGACTGGGCAAGCTGCATTTCTGGTTGACGTTGATCGGTTTCCACACCACGTTCCTGGTGCAGCACTGGCTCGGCAACGACGGTATGCCGCGGCGCTACGCGGACTACCTGCCCACCGACGGGTTCACCACGCTCAACGTCGTGTCGTCGATCGGCGCGTTCATCCTCGGCGTTTCGGTGCTTCCCTTAACGTGGAATGTGTTCAAGAGCTGGCGGTACGGCGAGCCGGTCACCGTCGACGATCCGTGGGGTTACGGCAACTCGCTGGAGTGGGCGACCTCGTGTCCGCCGCCGCGGCACAACTTCACCGAGCTGCCCCGGATCCGTTCGGAGCGCCCCGCTTTCGAGCTGCACTACCCGCACATGGTCGATCGGATGCGCGCCGAGTCCCACATCGGCAGGCACGCCACCGCCGGCGAGTCGCCGACGGGCTTCGGCCCGCGCACCGAACCCGACCGCTAGCTAGACATTGGCGGGTCGCGCAGCTCAAATCGCTGCTTCGCGGGCGTTGTTGCGCGCGGACAACAAGTGACTCGGCGGTTGTCGTAATGGTGCAACGCCAGTTCCCTCCGAGGCGGGCACCATGGAAGGTGTTCCCCAAACCCTCAACGGAGCGGGCTTGGGGACTCCAAGCGACATGACCGAACGAGGGCAGCAGACATGACCACATCCACCGAAACTGCCGGTGGCACCGCGCTGTTGACACGACTACGTGAAAGTGGTCTACGGCACAACGATGATCACCTGCTCACCCATCAGGCGATTTCACGGTGGGAGACCGAGGGTGGAGCACTTCCGAGTGCTAGGTCATCTCGGCCGCACGATGGACGGCGTTGACGATCCCCTGGTAACCGGTGCACCGGCAGAAGTTGCCCGACAACCCTTCGCGGATCTCCTCGTCGGTCGGCTTGGGGTTGTCGCGTAGCAGCGCGGTGATCGAGGTGACGAAGCCCGGCGTGCAGAAGCCGCACTGCAGGCCGTGGCAGTCCCGCAACGCGGCCTGCACCGGCGACAGTTCACCGTCGGGGTCGCCGATACCTTCGACCGTGGTGACCTCCATGCCGTCGGCCTGCACGGCGAACATCAGGCACGCACGCACCGCGTCACCGTTGAGCAGCACCGTGCAGGCCCCGCATGCACCGTGCTCACAACCGAGATGTGTGCCGGTCAGGCCGCACTTCTCGCGCAGGAAGTCGGCGAGCGTGAGCCGCGGCTCGACGGTCGCGCTGAACGTGCGCCCATTGACCGTCACTTCGACCGGCATGTCATGCATCGATTGCCTCCGTAATGGCTGAAGCCCAGGCACGGGCGACCATCGTCGCCCCGACTTTGGCTCGGTAGCTTGCAGACCCCTGCAGGTCGGACGGAATGTCGTCGAGTCCGCTCACCGCGAGCCTGCCGAACTCCCCGGCGTCGATGTCGCCGACCGGGCGACCGACGACGGCCTCTTCGGCGGCACTGGCCCGCAGCGGTGTCGAGCCCAAACCCAAAAGCCCAATGCCACAACGGGTTATCCGGTCGTCGTCGTCCAGCTCGACCGCAACCGCCGCGCCGGCAATTGCGAAGTCGCCGTGCCGGCGCGCGAATTCCTCCACCGCGAAGCCCGTGCGTCCGCTCCAGATCGGGAAGTCCACCGCGGTCAGCATCTCGTCGGGTCGCAACGAGGTCTCCCACAGCCCGGTGAAGAAGTCCTTCGCGGCGATCTGTCGGGATCCCGTCGAGGAGAGGACGTCCATCCGCGCGTCGAGCGCCAACGCGACGGCCGCATACTCCGCCGCCGGGTCGGCGTGGGCGATGGCGCCGCCGAGTGTCCCCCTGGTGCGGATCTGGAAGTGACCGATGTGCGGCGTCGCGAGGGTCAGCAGCGGAACCGACTCCGCCACTTCGTCATCCATCCCGACGAAGGAATGCGGGGTGCCGGCAGCGACGCGTACTGCGCCGTCGACCAGGTCGATGCTGCGAAGCTCGTCGATTCGCGAGATGTCGATGAGGTTCTCGAAAAACGTCAGTCGCATCGCAAGCATCGGGACCAGGCTCTGCCCGCCGGCAAGAAGTTTCGCGTCGTCGCCGAATTCCGCGAGCATGTCCACCGCTTCCTTGACCGACTCGGGGCGGTGGTAGGCGAACGGGGCGGCTTTCATGACGACAGCAGTCGCGCCAGCGCGGCCTGCAGATCCTCGGCCACCGCCGCGGCGGGCGCCTTCCTGCGACGACGGCCCAGCAGGAGGCCGACCGCCAATCCCGCTGCGAGACCCGCCGCCACCGGGGCCGCACGCTTGGCCAGTGGTACCGCAACGACTTTCAGCATGTCTATCGACTCACCGGCTTCAGGTTGCGCAGCGGCCGCGGCCGCCTCCGTCGTCGGTGCCGCGGTCACCTTGTCACCGACCACGCTGGCCTCCAGCGACTTGGCGAACTGGCCGATCAGGTTGGAAGCCACGTCGGCGAGCACGCCGCGACCGAACTGCGCGGCCTTGCCCGAGATCGTCAGATCCGTGTTGATGACCACCCTGGTCGCGTCGCCCTCGTCCTTCAACTGCGCTGTGACGGTCGCCGCGGCGTTGCCGTTACCGCGCGTCTCCTTGCCCTCGGCCTTGAGCACGACGCGCTGCGCGGCGGCGTCCTTCTCCTGAAACGAGGCAACGCCCTTGTAGGACACCGTGATCGGGCCGACCTTGACCTTCACCGCACCGGTGAAGTCGTCGCCGTCCACGGACAGCAGTGTGGCACCGGGCAGACACGGCGCGACCCGCTCGACGTCGGTCAGCACCTCCCACGTCTTGGCGGCGGGCACCGCGACGCGGAACTCGTTGTTCAACTCCATCTTTGATCCATTCTTCGATCAATCACTTCTTGGCTTGTTCGATCGCCTCGACGATCGCGGCGGGGCTGGCCGGCAGACGGGTCAGCGTGACGCCGAGGGGTGCCAGGGCGTCGTTGATGGCATTGATCACGGCAGGAGTCGAACCGATCGCGCCGCCCTCGCCGACACCCTTGTATCCGCCGACGCCCGGTCCCGGGATCTCCACATGTCCGTACTCGATCGCGGGCACCTCGGTGGCCGTCGGCAACAGGTAGTCGACGAACGTACTCGACAGCGGGTTGCCGTCGTCGTCGTAAGCCATGTCCTCCAGCAGCGCTCCGCCGATGCCCTGTACGGTGCCGCCGGCGATCTGACCCTCGACGACGTTGGGATTGATCATCGGCCCGACGTCCTCGCTGACGATGTATCGGGTCAGCGTGACGCGGCCGGTCTCGATGTCGACCTCACACGTGCACGCGTGGGTGGCGTTCGCCCAGTGGATCGGCGCTTGCGAGGTGAACCGCGCGGTCGCCTCCAAAGACGCCGATACACCGGGCGGCAGCTGTTGCGGCTCGTAGTACGCGCGGTAGGCCAGATCGGCGAAACTGACACTCTTGTCGGCGTTCTCGCGTACCCGAACCCGTGAGTCGGCCAGTTCCAGCTCGGACTCCTCGGCCTCCAGGCGCGGCGCCGCCATCGCGAGGATCTGCTTGCGCAGCATCGCGGCGGCCTCGGCGACGGCGCCCGCGGTCATCGGTCCGCTGCGGCTGCCCTGTGTGCCCGCGCCGTACGGGGTGACCGCGGTGTCGCCCTGGATCGTCGAGACGTCCTCGATGTCGGCGCCCAGCGCGTCGGCGGTCAACTGCACGACCGTGGTCTCGAGGCTGTTGCCGGTCGAACCGCCGTTGACATAGACGTTGATCTTGCCGGTCGGCTCCATCCGGATCGTCGCGCCTTCGGTGGCGAGGTGACCCGTTGCGGCGCCGGTCGGTTCGATGTAGGCCGAGAATCCCAGTCCGAGGTAGCGGCCCTCGGCCAGTGCGTCGGCCTGCTCCTTGCGGAAACCTTCGTGGTCGAGGATCTTGACGGCCTGTTCGAAGGTGTCGGCGGGCGCGACGTGGTCGTAGGGCATGCCGTTGGGGTTGAAGTACGGCATCTCGTCACCGCGCAGGATGTTGCGCCGGCGCAACTTGACCGGATCCATGTCCATTTTTCGCGCTGCGATGTCGAAAAGCACTTCGCGCGCGAGTGTTTCGTACTGCCACGGCCCGCGGTAGGCGGCCAGTCCGGCGGTATTGGAGAAGACCGTCTTGTAATTGAAGCTGGCCTTGGGCACCCGGTACGGGCCAGGGAAGAACATGCCGACCGCAGCGGTGGTCAGCACCGGATACGGCGTCGGATAGGCGCCGATGTCGTAGGTGAAGTCGATGTCGACCGCGAGGATGTTGCCCTCGTCATCGAAAGCCGCGCGTGCGGTGCCGTCGACGTGGCGGGCCTGCCCGGCCGACATCAGGTTCTCGCGGCGGTCCTCGATCCACTTCAAGGCTGCGCCCGATTGCGCGTTCGACGTCACAGAAGGCACTTTGCGCGCCGCCAGCATGATGCACATGTCCTCGCGCATCGGCACGACCTTCTGGCCGAACCCGCCGCCGGTGTCGCGCATGATGACCCGGACGTTGTGCGCCGGGATGCCGAGCAGGCGGGCGCAGAACGCCCGTAACTCATGGGGCGTCTGCGTCGAGGCCCACATGGTCAGTTCCTCGGTCGCGGGCGTCCATTCGACGACCATGCCGCGGCACTCGATCGGCACCGGCGCGTAAATCTGCTGATAGACGTTCGCTTGGACAACATGGGGTGACGTGGAGAAGGTCTCCTCGTCGGGCGGCGCGCCGGCCATGCCGCCCGCGACATTGTCGGGATAGGCCTCGTGCACCACCGGAACGCCGGCCTCCGCACCACCGACTGCCCGGGTGAAATCGGCGATCGCGGGCAGCGGTTCGTAGTCGACTTCCACCGCGTCGGCGGCATCCTCGGCGAGGTAGCGGTTGTCGGCCACGACCAGGGCGAGCGGGTCCCCGACGAACTTCACCTCGCCCTCGGCCAGCGGTGGCCGCGGCGTGTCCGCGAGGTCTTTACCCGCGACGGCGTGCCACGCCTCTTTGACGTCGGGGTTGAGATCCTCGGCGGTGAATACCGCGTGTACGCCCGGCATGGCGAGCGCGGCCGACGCGTCGATGCCCTTGATGGTTGCCCTGGCGAACGGGCTGCGCACGAAGCAGGCGTGCAGCATGCCCGGTCGTACGACGTCGTCGACGAAAGTTCCGCGACCAGTGAGCAGCCGGTTGTCCTCGATGCGTGGCACGCGGGCCCCCGCGTAGCGGGTCGCGACTTTATCCGCTGAAGCAGAAGTCACCGGCTCACCCTTCCCCTCGCCGTGTTAAGAGCGACGTTATCGCATTCGAGAACGACATTTCCATACGTGCTGTCTCACGCCTCGTGGTGGATGCGTCCGTCGGTG
The DNA here is from genome assembly GCF_001499855.1 of Mycobacterium sp. GA-0227b. Taxonomy (GTDB): domain Bacteria; phylum Actinomycetota; class Actinomycetes; order Mycobacteriales; family Mycobacteriaceae; genus Mycobacterium. The sequence goes on along the minus strand of NZ_LQIK01000034.1, from coordinate 18,008 downwards.
TCGCTCAGCGGTCTACCGCCTCCGCCCCACCGGCGGGCGATGATCTCCGCGGCGATCGACACCGCGGTCTCCTCGGGGGTGCGGGCGCCGAGGTCGAGCCCGATCGGGCTGGCCAGCCGGCCCAGTTCGGCGTCGGTCAGTCCGGCCTCGCGCAGCCGCTGCATCCGGTCGTCGTGGGTCCGACGTGAGCCCATCACCCCGATGTAGCCGACATCGGGCAGACGCAGTGCGACCTGCAACACCGGCACGTCGAACTTCGGGTCGTGGGTGAGCACGCAGATCGCGGTGCGTGAATCGATCGCGCCGCGCTCGGCCTGCTCGGCGAGGTAGCGGTCGGGCCACATCACCACGACCTCCCCGGCGCCCGGGAAGCGTGCGGGGGTCGCGAACACCGGCCGCGCGTCGCACACGGTGACGCGGTAGCCCAGCAATGTCGCCTGTTGGGCCAACGCGCCCGCGAAGTCGATCGCCCCGAAGATCAGCATCCGCGGCGGCGGGGCGTGGCTGGCGACGAACACCTCCATTCCCGACTCCTGACGCTGACCGTCGGGCCCGTACGACAGCACGCCCGTGCGGCCGGCCGCGAGCAATCCGCGGGCGTCGTCGGTGACCGCGGCGTCGACGCGCACCGAGCCCAGCGAGCCCTCGACCGAGTGCGGTCCGATGACGAGCCGGCGGCCGATCCGGTGCGGATCGGGATGGGCGATCACCGTGGCGAGTGCGGTCGGACGGTGCGCGGCGATGTCGTCGGCGACGGCCTGCAGTTGCGGGAAGGTGTCGCATGACACCGGCTCGGCGAAGATGTCGATGACGCCGCCGCACGTGAGTCCGACGGCGAACGCGTCGTCGTCGCTGATGCCGTAGCGCTGCAGTTCGGGGCGCCCCGCCGAGACCACCTCGTTGGCCAGTTCGTAGACAGCGGCCTCGACGCAGCCACCCGACACCGAGCCGGCGACCGTGCCGTCGGGGCAGACCACCATGGTGGCGCCAGGTTGGCGGGGCGCGGAGCGGATTGTGCGCACGACGGTGGCCACACCGGCGGTGCCGCCGGCCCGCCACACGGTCAGCAACTCGTCGAGCACGTCGCGCACCGTCGCAGTGTAAGCCCGCGGCGCTGTGCGAGTGCTCAGCACACGTCAACTCGACACAAACGCTCTGCCGATCTCCTCGCTGGATCGGAAAGCCGTGCTGTGAAGGTGCGGTTATCAGGACTGCCCGCATGCGAGCATCGTGGTATCAGGTGGGAGCGGCTGGAGGGCAACGGTCACATGACAACTCGACGCAAGTCAGCGCTGGTCATGGTGAGTTTGACGGTTATGGCGGTCGTTTCGGCTCCGGCCGCCGATGCTCGACCTACCTGCCAGGACACGGGCTCGATGACGACCTGCCAAACCAACGGCAGTGTGTCGATCAAGACGCGGCCCTCGACGGTCGCACCCCCCGCCAACCAGCCGATGTTTCCCTGGGGAGTACCTCGACGTGTTCGGGCTCCCGGCGGTCGCGGCTAGCATCACGTCGCGGTGCAGATTGCGCGCGTAGCTCCACTTCTCCAGTGCGAAACGAGGCCCGCGATGCGGAGAGCCTGGACCGGTGCGGCGGCGGTCGTCCTGGCATGCGCGATGTCCGGCGTGGCCGCCGCCGACGAACCGGTGCCGCCGGTGTCCGACGCGGCCCGTGCGGCAGGTCTGGTCGATGTGCGCACCGCGGTCCCCGACGCGGTGATCGACCTGCGGTACGCGACGACCAACAACTTCGTCGGCGAGCAGCTGTATCCCGCCGACGCGCGCTGTCTGGTCGACGAGTCGATGGCGCCACGCCTGTCCGCGGCCGCTGACGCGCTGCGCCCCGGCGGCGAGGTGCTCGTGTTCTGGGACTGCTACCGGCCGCACGACGTGCAGGTGCGGATGTACGAGGCGGTGCCGGAGCCCGGTTGGGTGGCGCGGCCGGGGCCGTACGCCCGCAGCCACGAGGCCGGTCTGTCGGTCGACGTCACGTTGGCCCGCGACGGTGCCCTCGTCGACATGGGCACCGGCTTCGACGAGTTCGATCCGCGGGCGAACGCCTATGCGACCGACGGAGTCGGCGCGGCGGCCCAGGCCAACCGCGCGCGGTTGCGGGACGCGATGGCGGCGGGCGGGCTGACCGTCTACGAGGGGGAATGGTGGCATTTCGATGCGCCCGGCGCATACGAGCAGCGGCCGATACTCGATGCGCCGGTGAGGTGAGCCGAACTCAGGCCGCGGTCGGACCGACCGTCATGGCCTGGCAGTACGCACACAACTCCGGCCCGAGCGTCGGATAACCACAACCAGCGCAGACCGCGACCGCGGTGGTCTCATCGGCTTCGAGCATGTCGCATATCTACCCGCTCGTAGCCGAATCAATCCCAGATCTGGGACACATTTTCCGGAGCTGACGCACGCCGCCTCAGATGATGGGCGGGTCGCCGGGACGCAGCACCCGCAGCCACCGGTACCCGTGAGGTTCCAGGCCCACCTCGATGCGGCCCTTGTTGTCGAGCTGGTGTTCGGACAGTCCGTCGAGTAGGTCGACGAGCCGGCATTCCGGCGCTTCGTCGAGTTCGATCGGCACGATGCAGGCTTCGCCGCCGAAGTTGTGCAACGCGACCATCGCCCAGCCCGACGCTTCCCGGCAGACATGGGCCAGCACGGCGGAGTTCGGTTGCTGCAGAACCTCCGGGGTCGACCAGCCGATCTCCGGCTGTGAGCGGTAGGTGTAGATCAGATCGCGCATGAACCACCAGAACGACCGATGGTCGTGGCGCTGGTCTGCGGCGTTGACGCGGTCCGGGCCGTACATCCCGTCGGGTTGCGGGCGCGGCAGCCGGCGTTTGGCCGCGGTGGAGAATCCGCCGTTGACGTCGGCGGTCCACTGCATGGGTGTTCGCACAGCGAATCGCCCTGCCACTTCGAGGTTTTCGGCCATGCCGATCTCTTCGCCGTAGAACAGCACCGGAGTGCCGGGTAACGAGAACATCAGCGAGTAGGCCATGCGCATCCGCCGCTGGTCACCGCCGAGCATGGCGGGCAACCGTCGGCGCAGTCCGCGCCCGTAGAGTTGCATATCCGGATCCGGACCGAAGGCGTCGAAGACTTCCTGGCGCTCCTCGTCGCTCAGCTTGTCCAGGGTGAGCTCGTCGTGGTTGCGGACGAAATTGGCCCACTGGCTGGTGATGTCGAGTGTCGGGCGCCGGTTCAGGGCTTTGGCGATGGGACGCGCGTCGCCGCGGGCCAGCGACAGGTAGAGGTTCTGCATGCCGATGAAGTCGAACTGCATGTTGAGCCCGTCGCCGTCGGGGCCGCCGAAGAAGCTCTTTTGGTCCTTGTAGGGAACGTTGACCTCGCCGAGCAGGACGGCGTCTCCGACGCGGCGAGTGATGAAATTGCGTACATCGCCGAGGTATTCGTAGGGGTCGAACACGCCAGGGTCGCCCGGAGCGCCGTCGCGGGCGAACAGGAACGGAACGGCGTCGACGCGGAAACCCGACACCCCCAGCTCGAGCCAGAACCCGAGGACACGGGAAATCTCCTCCTGCACTTTGGGATTCGCGATGTTGAGGTCGGGCTGATGCTTGAGGAAGTGGTGCAGGTACCACTCGCCGCTCTTCGGGTCCAATTCCCAGAGACTGTCTTCCTGATCCGGGAAGACGACGTCTTTCGGGCTCGACTTGGGTTCGGTCGCGCTCCACACGTAATAGTCGCGATACGTATCGTCGGTGCTGCGGCACGCGGACTTGAACCAGGGGTGGCGGTCCGACGTGTGGTTCATCACGAAGTCGACGATCACCCGGATTCCGGTCGCCTTGGCGGTACGCACCAGTTCGACGAAATCGCCGTGGGTACCGAAACGCGGGTCGACACCGAAGAAGTCGGTGATGTCGTAGCCGTCATCGATGCGGCCGGTCGGGTAGAACGGCATGAGCCACAGGCAGTTGACGCCGAGGTCGAAGAGGTACTCGATGCGCTCGGTCATGCCGCGGATGTCGCCGCAGCCGTCGCCGTTCCAGTCGTAGAACGTTTCGATGTCGGCGCAGTAGAAGACGGCGTTCTTCCACCACAGGTCGCCGGTCTCGATCTTCCTCACGCGCTGACCGCCTCTGAATTCAGCTGTGAGAGCACGTGTTTGCCGAACGCGTCGATGAATGCGCTCTGCTGCTGACCCACGAAATGCAGATAGAGCTCGTCCCATCCCTGTGCGAGGTCTTGGTGGAGCCACTCGGTGTGCTGGCCCAGGTCGCTCGAGACCCGAACCGATCGGCGAACGTGCTCGGTGGAGACCTTCTCGCCGATGACGTCGAACGCCTCCACCGTCTCGATGTCCCAGCAGACCGGAGGATCGAAAACGTTGGTGCGCCACTGGTCGTGGGCGATCGCGAGGGCTTCGTCCTCCGAAGGGGCCCAGCTGAGGTGGATCTGCAGGCGCGCAGGTCCGCGGCCGCCGGCGTCGCGGTAGGAGTGCAGCACCTTCTGCAGCGCGTCTCGCGACTGGTTGACGGTGACCAGACCGTCCGCCCAGACGGCGTGCCGCGCGGCGGTCTCCGGGGTGACGGCCGGACCGACGAGGTCGGGAACCTTCTCGGGCAGCGTCCATAGCCGCGCCCGGTTGACATTGACCAGACCTTCGTGAGTTACCTCTTCGCCGCGCAGCAGGCGCCTGATCACGTCGACGCACTCGACGAGGCGCCGGTCGCGCACCTCCTTGCGTGGCCATTGGTCGCCGGTGATCCGTTCGTTGGATGCCTCGCCCGAGCCGAGCGCCGCCCAGATCCGGCCGGGGAACATCTGCGCGAGCGTTGCGATCGCCTGCGCGACGATCGCCGGGTGGTAACGCTGCCCCGGCGCGTTGACGACGCCGAAGGGCAGCTGCGTCGTGGCGAGCGCAGCGCCGAGGAACGCCCACGCGAAACCGGATTCGCCCTGTCGTTCACTCCAGGGGCTGAAGTGGTCCGACGACATGCCGGCAGTGAATCCCGCTTGTTCGGCATGTTGCACGTCGCGGAGCAACTGGGCGGGGTTGATCTGCTCGTGCGAACAGTGAAAGCCGATGACCGTCATGGCCTACCGCGTACCCGTTCTTCGGGTCTCTTACGTGACCGTCAGCAGTTGACCGCCGGTTTGACATCGCAGCGGCGCAGGGTAAGCCTGTAACCAGGTCGGGTCGTGATACCGGTCTGCCGCTGCAGGGCTGACCGAAGGGAGAACACGATGAAGACGATCAAGCGCATCGCCGGAGTCACCGCGCTTGCAGGTGCGATCGCCGGTTCGCTGTTCACCGGCGCCACCGTCGCAGCCGGCACGGCAGGTGCTGATCCGTGGAAATGCGAATCATGCGGTTATCCGTTCCCGAAGATTCCGGGCCCCGGCGACATCCCGTATTGGAATGACGTACCGGGTTGGGGCAACGCGATCCCGTGGGGCCACTTGCCCGAAGGCTGGCACTGATATCTCGCCGGATCGCCTGAACAATCGCGATCTGATCGATGTCGGCTCCCGAAGTCTTCGGCGGCCGATACGAGCTGCGAGGAGCGCTCGGTAGCGGCGGAATGGCCGTGGTCCGCGACGGCTGGGACACCCGCTTGGACCGAGCCGTCGCAGTCAAGGTCCTTCACCCGGGGATGCTCGCGGACACCGCGACCCGGCGCCGCTTCGTCGAGGAGGCACGCGCCGCGGCGGCGTTGAACCATCCCAACATCGTCGCCGTCCATGACAGCGGCGAGCACAACGGGACGCCCTACATCGTCATGGAGCGATTGCCCGGCAACAGCTTGGCGGACGCGATCGCCCAGGGGCCGCTGCCTCAACCGCTGGTGCGACGGGTCCTGAACGAGGTATTGGGTGCGCTCTCCGCCGCGCATGATGCGGGCATCCTGCACCGTGACATCAAGCCCGCCAACATTCTGTTCACGCCGAGCGGCCTCACCAAGCTCAGCGACTTCGGGATCGCCAAGAGCGCCGGTGTCGACCTCACCACCGACGGTCAGATCGTGGGCACCATGGCCTACCTGAGCCCCAACCGGATCGCCGGTGAGGCCGCTACGGTCGCCGACGATGTGTACTCGGTGGGGGTGGTCGGATATGAGGCGCTGACCGGTCGACGGCCATTCGATCAGGAGAATGTCGCCGCGTTGGCACGAGCCATCCTCGACCACCGGGCCCCTCCGGTCACCGCGCTACGGCCCGACGCCGACCCGGCATTGGCCGCGGTGGTGGCCCAGGCCATGCATCCTGATCGGGCGCGACGCTTTGGCTCGGCCCGGCAGATGCGCGCGGCACTGAACGGATTCGGTGCGCCGGTCGGCGCTCCGTTGCGACCGCCCACGGCTGTGATGACGTCTCCGGTGCCTCCGGCGACCTACATGCCGCACGCGGCTGGCGACAGCGGCTGGAAGCCGCCGAGCCGCAAGCAGACACGCATCGGCGTGGCGGCGGTCGCCGCGGTGCTGGCCCTGGCCGCCGTCTTGCTGATGATCAACTCACCGTTCGACGCGCCCCAACCGGCCTCCACGCCGACGAGCACCGCACCGCCGAGTCCGCCGCCGGCACCCGGCACCACGACGGCGCCTCCCACTCCGAGTACGCCTCCGTTGACGGAGGAAGAACTCAAGAAGCGCGAAGAGCAGCAGAAGAAACTCGAAGAGCAGCAGAAGAAACGCGAGGAAGAGCAGAAGAAGCGTGAAGAGGAGCAGCGCAAGCGCGCCGAGGAGCAAGGGCGCTAACCGCCGTCCTACCCGGGGATCGGGATGAACGACCGCTGAGCTGATTCGACCTTCGGTAGGTTGCGGTCGTGGCCGAGCTGATGAACCGCCAGATCGTGTTGCGTCGCAGACCCACCGGGCTGGTCCAGCCCGCCGACACCGAGCTGATCGCCCGCCCGGCACCGGAACCCGCCGAAGGTGAGGCGTTGGTTCGCACCACCTACATCGGCATCGACGCCGCCGCGCGCACCTGGCTCAACGACCAGCCGGGGTATCTGCCTCCGGTGCAACTCGGCGAGGTCATTCGCGCGGCGGGCATCGGCGAAGTGGTCGCCTCGCGCTGCGACGCGTACGCCGTCGGTGACGTGGTCACCACGCTGACCGGATTCCAGGAATACGTCATCAGCCGCGACGACATCTTCACCACACCCGTCGAAGGCCCCGACGTCGACCAGCTCGCGGTGATGTCGGTGTACGGACCGACCGGCGCAACGGCCTACTTCGGGATGGTCGGCATCGGCAAGCCGCAGCCGGGGGAGACCGTGGTGGTGTCGGCGGCTGCCGGTGCCACGGGTTCGGTCGCCGGTCAGATCGCCAAGATCGCCGGCGCCCGGGTGGTGGGCATCGCGGGCGGGCCGCAGAAGTGCCGGGCCGTCATCGACGATTTCGGGTTCGACGCGTGCATCGACTACCGCGCGGACGACCTGCCCGCGGCGCTGAAACAGCACTGCCCGAAGGGCGTCGACGTGTACTTCGACAACGTGGGCGGGCCGATCCTCGACGCGGTGCTCGGCCGGTTGGCCCACAAGGCCAGGGTCGTGTTGTGCGGCGTCATTTCGAGCTACCTGACCGGCGAACATCCCGGCCCGGCCAACTACGTCAACCTGCTGTCGAAGACCGCGCTCATGCAGGGATTCAACGCGCTCGACGAGTGGGGCCGTTTCGAGGAGGCGTTCGGGCCGTTGCGCCGGTGGGCGCAGGAGGGCCGGTTGGTGCACCGCCAGACCATCTTCGAGGGCATCGAGTCGTGTGTGGATGCTATGAACGGCTTGTTCACCGGTGCGAACATAGGCAAAATGCTGGTGAGGATCAGCGAGCCGAGCCGCGGATGAATCCCGCCGCGAGGCTCGTTGATTGACTGGCAAACAATGCGGGTATGACGAACCGCGACTGCCGTGGCAGTTCGGTCGATACAGCTACACACGTAGAGGGAGTGGTCGAATGGGTGCTCGTCGAATCGCTCGGATGGTTGGTCTGGTCGTGCCCTTCGCGGCGCTCGTCAGTGCAACGGTGCCTCTTGCGGCGGCCCAACCGCCGCCTCCGCCACCACCGGCGCCGCCCGCCTGCCCCGACGTGCAAGTCGTGTTCGCTCGCGGGACCGGTGAGCCAGTCGGTGTCGGCGGGGTCGGGCAGGCATTCGTCGACGCGCTGCGCGCGCAGGCCGCTCCGCGCTCGATCGACGTCTACGCGGTCAACTACCCGGCGAGTGCGGACTTCGGCGATCGGATCCAATTCGCGCGGACGGTCGTAGACGGGATCCGCGATGCGGGACGGAAAGTCGAGTCGACCGCGGCGGCGTGCCCCGATACCGACATCGTGCTCGGCGGATTCTCGCAGGGCGCCGCGGTGGCCGGTTATGTGACCTCTGCGGAGATTCCTGAGGAGGTACCCGCTGAGTACCGGCACTTCATCCCCGAGCCGATGTCCGACGAAGTCGGCGACCACGTTGCCGCCGTGGTGCTGTTTGGCCGGCCGTCGGATCGATTCCTGACCGACGCTGGCGCACCCGCGATCGCGATCGGGCCGTCGTATCAAGACAAGACGCTGAGCCTGTGCGCCGAGGGCGACACGATCTGCAACGGCGCGCCCATCGGTCTTCCGAGCTTCGCGCACAACTCGTACCTCGTGAACGGGATGGCCGCCGAGGGAGCGGCCTACGCGGTGGCACGTCTCGAGCCGGCTCCGCCTGCTCCGGAACCTGCCCCCGCACCAGCGCCGCCGGCACCGTTCGGAGCACCGGCACCAGCGCTGGGCCCAGCCCCGTTCGCGGCCCCCGCGCCGGCACCGACGCCGCCAGCGCCTGCGCCAGTCGGCTGAGTCGGCGCTGTCGCGGTCTGCCACTCTCGAGTGGTGGACCAAGACATGTACGACCGGGGCCGCGAAATCCGCACCGCGGTACTCGGTGAGGCTTATGTGCAGAAGGCCGCGGACGGCGCGGATGACTTCACGGGGCCGTTCCAGGATCTGGTGACCGAGTACTGCTGGGGCGCGGTATGGGGTCGCGACGGCCTACCCCGGAAAACCCGAAGCATGCTCAACCTTGCGATGCTGGCGGCGCTGAACCGTCCCGATGAGTTGCGCACGCACGTCAGGGGCGCTCTCACCACCGGAGTCACGCGTGAGGAGATCCGCGAGATCTTCATGCAGGTCGCCGTCTATGCGGGTGTCCCCGCAGCGGTGGCGGCGTTCCGGGTGGCGCGTGCAGCCTTCGACGACGCCGACCACCAGTAGGGCTCGGCATGGACGTCGGCTTCATCGGCCTCGGCAACATGGGATTTCCGATGGCGACTCGCCTGCGGGCGGCCGGGCATCGGGTCGTGGTGTGCGACAGGCGCATTGAGGTGGTCGACAAAGCAGTCGAAGCCGGTGCCGAAGCGGCGGCGTCGGTGCGCGAGGTCGCCGATCGCGTCGCGACGGTATTGGTCAGCTTGCCGACCCCCGCGACATCGGAGTCCGTCGCCGCCGACGTCGCGCGCGGAAGCGTCGCCGAACGCTTCGTCGACTTGTCGACGGTGGGCCGCCGAACGGCGCAGCGCAACAGCGTGCTTCTCGCCGAGCGAGGGATCGCCGCGCTCGACAGTCCCGTCAGCGGAGGCGTGCACGGAGCCCAGGCGGGCACACTCGCGGTCATGGTGTCGGGTCCGCCGGCCCACTTCGAAGCCTGCCTGCCGATCTTCGAGACCATCGGCCGAGCGACGTTTGTCGGGGAGAAGCCCGGAGCGGCACAGACGATGAAGCTGGTGAACAACCTGATCGCGGCGACGACGTTGGCGGTCACCGCCGAGGCGATGGTGGCCGGCGTGAAGTCCGGCCTCGACGCCCGGGTGATGCTCGATGTCCTGAACGCCGGGTCGGGCGGCACCCATGCCAGTCGGGACAAGTTTCCGCGGGCGGTCCTGCCACGCACGTTCGACTACGGCTTCGCCACCGGGCTGATGGTCAAGGACGTTCGGCTTTACCTCGACGAGGCGAAAGCGCTGGGGCTGCCGACCGAAGTTGCCGACGCCGTGGCGCAGGTCTGGGAGTCGACGATGGCGAGCGAGGGGGCCGACTCGGACTTCACCGCGGTGGTGAAACCGATCGAAGCCGCCGCGGGCGTCGTGGTCGAAGGGTGACCGGACCCGGCCGGTAGAGTGCGGCAAATGAGCACGCCGACATCGCGCGCACGCTGGCTGCGTGGGGGCCTGGTCGGCGCGTGCTCCGCCATCCTCACCGCGACCGCTCACACCTTCGCCGAGGGCGAGCTTCCCCGGGGGTCGGCGTTGATCGTTGCGACGCTCGTCTGCGCCACCGCGGGCACAGCGGTCGCGCGGCTCGCACTCGACGGTCGCCACGCGCGGCTGGTGGGCGCCGTCGGCGCCTTGAGCCTCGCGCAGGTCCTGGGCCACCTCTCGTTCATCGTCGCCGGTGGACACCACCACTCGGCCGCCGCCCTCGGCTTCACGCCCGCGATGGTGGCGGCGCACATCGGCGCCGCGCTCGTTCTCGGTGCGGCGATCGCCGCCGTCGAATACCTGTACGTGGTCTGCGTGTCCGTGCTGCGCTGGCTGCGGATCTTCGCCGCTCTTGCCCTGCGGCCGCGGGTGCGCCGACTGCATCGCGCCGCCAAAACCGTTGTCGCCGAATCCGTGCTGTACAACTACGGGCTCGGTATGCGCGCTCCGCCGGTCAGGTCCGCAACGGCGGCATAGCCCGCCACCTCGATTGAATTCGCCGCGGTCTCGCCGACCGCGGGTGGCTGCTTTTCGCGGCCCCTGACACCTAGTTCCCACTAGCCACCTCAATCTCCGGCGTGCCGGCGCTCGGCGCGCCACCGGCTCGAAAGCTTCCGATGCCATGACGACGACTCCCACCCGTAGCGCGCCCACGCGCCGACACCTGCGCGGGCTGCGCCCACTGCTGCTCCGATTGCATTTCTACGCCGGCGTTTTCGTCGGCCCGTTCATCCTGATCGCCGCCGCCACCGGACTGCTGTACGCGGTGATCCCCCAGATCGACAACGCGGTACACCGCCACGAGGTCACGGTCGACCGCGTCGGCCAGCAGCGGCTGCCACTGGCCGAGCAGATCCGCGCCGCGCGGGCCGCCCACCCCGAGGGGACGGTGGAAAGCATCCGCCCACCCGCCGCCGCCGACGAGACGACACGCGTGACGCTCGCCGTCGACGACGTACCGCCCGACTACGCGCGCACGGTCTTCGTCGACCCGTACAGCGGCGAGGTTCGCGGCGCGCTGACCACCTACGGCCAGTGGATGCCGCTGCGCGCCTGGTTCGACGAACTGCACCGCAACCTGCATCTCGGCGTGGTGGGCCGCAACTACAGCGAACTCGCCGCGAGCTGGCTGTGGGTGATCGCGCTGGCGGGGTTGGCGCTGTGGTACCTGCACCGCCGCGACACGAAGAAGCTGCGCCGCATCGCCGTGCCCGACCGCGACAAGACCGATCGCCGCCGCACGCTGTCCTGGCATGGCGCGGTGGGGGTTTGGGTCATCGTGGCGCTGCTGGGGTTGTCGATCACCGGCATCACCTGGTCGCGGTACGGCGGCGAGACCGTCAATCTTCTCCAGGAGCGGTTGAACACCACCGCGCCGACGGTCGACACGACGTTGGCGCAAGCGGCCGGCAGCGACATCCGGGGCGGGCATCAGCACGGTGGGGTGTCTCCGACAGGTGGTGACGCCGCGCTGCACGGCGCGGACACGGCGCTGCGCACCGCGGTCGACGCGGGACTGCGTGGGCCGATGTGGATGTACCCACCCGCCGAACCCGGCCACGGCTGGCAGGTCGCGGAGAACAAGCGCGACTGGCCGACCCGACACGATGCGATCACCGTGAACCCCCACACCGGTGCGATCACCGACCGTGTCGACTTCGCCGAGTGGCCGGTCCTGGCCAAGCTCACCGACTGGGCCATCGACGCACACATGGGCGTCCTGTTCGGCGTTCCGAACCAGATCCTGTTGGCGCTCACCGCGATCGGGCTGATCACGATTGTCGCGCGCGGTTACGTGATGTGGTGGCGACGACGACCGACGCGCGGAACGGCTTGGGCAGTGGGACGTCCGCCGCTGCGCGGCACCCTTCGCGGTCTGAACCCAGTCGCGGTCACCGCGCTGGCCGTCGTCGCGCTCGCCCTGGCCTGGGCGCTGCCGTTGTTCGGGCTCAGCCTCGCGGCATTCATGGTCGTCGACCTCTTCGTCGGCGCGGTCAAGAAACGTAAAGAAGAAAAGAAGCAGGAGACGAAAGCCCATGTCTGACAATCGGTATCGCAAAGCTTTGCTACTCGCGGCGACGGCGACGGTCGTTGCCGCGGGTTGTACGACGCAGGCCCACCACGATGAAGAGCCGATGGCGTCGGCGGTGACCATCGCCGACCAGTGGGCAAGCTCGGCGGAGACGGGTATGGCGGCGGTGTTCGGCACCTTCACCAACACCGGACACCACGACGCCCGCATTGTCAAAGGAACCTCGGATGTGGCGGGCCGAGTCGAAGTCCATGAGGTCGCGCCCGGCGCCACCGGCGTCAAGACGATGCGCCCCAAGGAGGGCGGCATGACAATCCCGGCCGACGGCTCACATGCGTTGGTGCCCGGCGGAGATCACCTGATGTTGATGGACCTCACGCAGCCGCTGCCGCCGGGTTCAGAGGTCACCCTGACCGTCGAGTTCGAGGACGGCTCGACGCTGCCCGTCACCGCGCAGGTGCGTGACTTCGCCGGGGCGGACGAGGACTATCAGCCGTCGACCGGCGGGTCGGCGCCGCACGACGATCATGGCTGAGCGCTCGACCGGCGCCTCCTTGCGGCTCAACCGCCGGCGGCTCCTCGCGGGCAGCGCCGCCGCGGTGGCGGCCGGGGCGACGCTCACACAATGCAGCATCGCGCAGTCCGCGGTCCCGGCGGAACCGTTCGACCGCGCCGTCGAACCGTTTCACGGCAAGCATCAGGCCGGCGTCGCGACGCCACCACAGACGCACGCACTGTTCGTGGCGCTCGACCTGACACCGCAATCCCGGCGCAGTCCGCGTGAGACGCTGGCCGCGGTCCTCAAACTGTGGACCTCGGACGCCGCGCGGTTGACGCAGGGCACTCCCGCGCTGGCGGATACCGAACCCGAACTGGCATACCGGCCGGCCCGCCTCACCGTCACCGTGGGCCTCGGGCCAGGTCTCTTCGACCGGATCGGGTTGGCACACCGGCGCCCGCGATCTCTGGCTGAACCGCCCGCCTTCACCACCGACCGGCTTCAACCGCAGTGGTGTGGCGGGGACCTCCTGCTGCAGATCTGCGCCAACGATCCGGTCACCGTCGCGCACACCGGCCGGGTGCTGCTGAAGAACGTCCGCACCATGACCACTCAGCGCTGGCGGCAGACCGGATTCCGCAACGCAATCGGAAACGGTGAGGGCGCCAGCATGCGCAACCTCATGGGCCAGATCGACGGTACCGCCAACATCACCGACGAGGCGGGCTTCGACCGGCACGTATGGGACGCCGGAGACGATCAGCGGTGGTTCGACGGCGGCACGATCCTGGTGTTGCGCCGGATCCGCGCCGAGATGGACACCTGGGACGAACTCGACCGCAGCAGCAAGGAACTCACGGTCGGGCGTCGAATCGACACCGGTGCACCGCTCACCGGACAGCGGGAGTTCGACGAACCGGACTTCTCCGCGACCGAGAACGGCATCCCGGTGATTCCGCCGAACTCGCACATCGCGCTGGCCCGGCACCGCAACGAGAACGAACAGTTCCTCCGCCGTCCCTACAACTTCGACGACCCTCCGCCCGCCGGACGAACAACCGAAAGCGGCCTGATTTTCGCTGCCTATCAACGTGATCCGGCCGCGCAGTTCATGCCGGTTCAGCAGCGTCTCGCGGCATCGGATGCGCTGAACGAGTGGATCACCACGATCGGGTCGGCGACGTTCGCGATCCTGCCCGGAGTCGAGCCAGGCGGATATCTCGGCCAGACGCTGCTGGCATAGCCGGCCGTGTACCCGAATGCCGGCAAGGGTAGGCTGGTCAGCGCAACTGGTTTGTCGGCGACCCGACTTCGGGGACGAAGTCGGAACATCGACATCGAGTGCCGTATGCCAGTCCGGGTGCGGCGCGAGAGGGAACCCGGTGAGAATCCGGGACTGTCCCGCAGCGGTATGCAGGAACGACCGCCGTCACCAGCACTGGCCCCGACGGGCTGGGAAGCGACGGCCACTAGGTGCGCGATCTCCTCGCGCGGGCCTGCGAGTCCGAAGACCTGCCAGCTGTACCGGACGCGCCGCGCCCGGTGGTGCATCGCCTCGTGGAATGGGCTGTGGCCGAAGCCGGTTCGATGCCGTGCTCGGCTGGACGTCTACTGGCGATGACCATCCGCTGCACCGATGAGGACGTCGTCATGACCGCAAGACCATTCACCGCCACCATCCTCGGTACGCCGCGCATCGGGCCGAACCGGGAACTCAAACGCGCCGTCGAGAAGTACTGGGCGGGCCGGGTCGACCGCGCCGAACTCGAGTCCATCGCCGCGCACCTGCGCCGCGATACGTGGCATGCGCTCACCACCGCCGGCCTGGACTCCGTTCCTGTCAACACCTTTTCGTACTACGACCATATGCTCGACACCGCCGTGATGGTCGACGCGCTGCCGCAACGGGTCGCCGAGGTGCCCGACGAAGTGGACCGCTATTTCGCGGCCGCGCGCGGCAATGACGCCATCACTCCCTTGGAAATGACCAAGTGGTTCGACACCAACTACCACTACCTCGTACCCGAACTGGGCCCGCAGACCGGTTTCGCGCTGAACCCCGCCAAAATTCTGGGCGAACTCGAAGAGGCCCGCGCGCAGGGTGTTCCGGCGCGTCCGGTGGTCGTCGGGCCGATCACCTTCCTCGCCTTGAGCAAGGCGGTCGACGGCGCGGTTGCGCCGATCGAGCGGCTCCGCGAACTCCTCGTCGTGTACGGCGAGTTGTTGCAGCTGCTCGCCGAACGGGACGTGGAGTGGATGCAGCTCGACGAGCCGGTGCTCGTCACCGACATCGTCGATAACGCAGGCGAACTCGCCGAAGAGGCCTATCAGTTCCTCGGGCGGCTGGCAAAGCGTCCGGCGATCTTCGTGGCCACCTACTTCGGCGAGCACACCGACGCGCTGCCCGCACTGGCGCGCACGCCGGTCGAGGCGATCGGCGTCGACCTGGTCGCCGGCAGTGGGTCATCGGTCGCCGCGGTGCCTGAACTCGCGGACAAGCTGCTGGTCGCAGGTGTGGTCGACGGGCGCAACGTCTGGCGCTCGGACCTCGAGGCCGCCCTCGGGACACTGGCCACGCTGCTGGGCTCTGCGGGCCACGTCGCGGTATCGACATCGTGCTCGACGCTGCACGTGCCGTACTCCCTCGACGCCGAGCCGGATATCGATGCCGCGCTGCGCAGTTGGCTGGCATTCGGATCCGAGAAGGTTGCCGAAGTGGTGACGCTCGCCCGAGGCTTGAGAGAGGGACGCGACGCGGTCTCCGGTGAGGTGGCCGCGTCGAACGCGACCGTAGAGGCGCGGCGAGCGGATCCGCGATTGAACAACGGCCATGTCCGGTCGCGGATTTCGTCGATCGTGGCGTCCAGGGCCCAGCGCGGGCCCGCGGAAGAGCGTCGCGCCGGGCAGCAGGCTCGGTTGAAGCTGCCGCTGCTTCCGACCACGACGATCGGCTCCTATCCGCAGACGTCGGCCATCCGGGTGGCACGCGCGGACCTGCGCGCCGGCACCATCGACTTCGCGGAGTATGAGCGCCGGATGAAGGCCGAGATCGCCGATGTCATCAGGTTGCAGGAGGAACTCGGTCTCGACGTGCTCGTCCACGGTGAGCCCGAGCGCAACGACATGGTGCAGTACTTCGCCGAACAACTCGACGGGTTCTTCGCGACGCAGAACGGCTGGGTGCAGTCCTACGGCAGTCGGTGCGTACGCCCGCCGATTCTGTACGGCGATGTGGCCCGGCCCAAGCCGATGACCGTGGATTGGATCGCCTATGCGCAGTCGCTCACCGACAAGCCGGTGAAGGGCATGCTCACCGGTCCGGTCACCATCCTCGCCTGGTCGTTCGTGCGCGACGACCAGCCGCTGGCCGACACGGCGGCCCAAGTCGCGCTGGCGATCCGGGACGAGACGGTCGACCTGCAGGCGGCGGGTATCGCGATCATCCAGGTCGACGAACCCGCCTTGCGCGAACTGTTGCCGTTGCGCGCCAAGGACAAAGACGACTATCTGCGCTGGGCGGTCGACGCGTTCCGATTGGCGACCTCGGGTGTGGCGGACTCGACGCAGATTCACACTCACCTGTGCTACTCGGAGTTCGGTGAGGTCATCGGCGCGATCGCGGACCTCGACGCCGACGTGACGTCGATCGAGGCGGCGCGCTCGCACATGGAGGTGCTGGCCGACCTCAACGCGGCCGGGTTCGCCAACAGCGTCGGACCTGGGGTCTACGACATCCATTCACCGCGCATCCCGGGCGTCGAGGAGATGGCGACAGCGTTGCGCGAAGCTTTGAACTCCGTTCCTGCCGAACGTCTTTGGGTCAACCCCGACTGCGGCCTCAAGACCCGCAAGACCGACGAGGTGACTGCCTCGCTGCGTAATCTCGTGGCCGCTGCCAACGAGGTCCGCGGCGGTTAGAACGGGCTGCTGTTCTGCTGCCAGCGCGCCTCTTCTGGACGGGGCCCGAAGCGGCGGGCATAGTCCTCGTGCATCCGCGCGTCCTTGCGGCGCTTGATTTCGTCGACGAGGTTCGGGTCCAGCCCGTGCTGGGCCAGGCGGTGCCGACGCCAAATCTTGTTGAGCGCCAACGCCATCAAGATAGCCCAGATGTAGATCGGCACAGTCATTTCCAAGTGCACGTAGAGCGACGCGGGAAGTAACCAGAACGGAGCCAGGACAAGCAGCGGAGGTATCGCCATCCGGATCATGTGGCGACGGAGGGCGCCCGGGCCTGCCAGGTCGCGCGCCACCCACTCGCGCATGGAGTCGGGCAGGCGGCGTCCATACGAGTAGGTCAGGTATTGGACGATGCCGGGACGAGCTGCAGCCATAGTTACTCCTCGGGTGGTCAGTCGGCTAGCGCGCCCGCAGCGAGGGCGGCGGTGTTCACGCGGGTCAGCACGTTGCGAAGGTGTTCGAGCTCGTCGAGGTCGACGCCCAGGCGCTCGACCACCGCAGGCGGGATCTTCAGCGCGCGTCGCCGGAGCCGCACACCCTCTTCGGTGAGTCGCACATCGGTGGCACGCTCGTCTTCAACGCTGCGTGATCGGGTGATCAGACCGAGCGACTCGAGTCGTTTGAGCATCGGCGACAGTGTCGCCGAGTCCAGCTGCAGCGCGCGGGCGATGTCCTTGACCGACAACGGCTTCGTCGGAGCGTCGCCGCTACCGCCGGACTTGTGATGGTCCCACAACGCCAACATCACCAGGTATTGAGGATGGGTGAGGCCGAGTGGTTCGAGCAGGGGACGGTAGACCGCCAGCACCGCCCGGTGGGTGACCGCTAGCGCGAAACAGACCTGCTGTTTGAGCGCGAGGGGATCGACCTTGGGCGGAAGCGACGTGGTCACATATCCATGGTGTCCTAATAGTTAGTGGCCTAGCAATGTACTTCTGGTCACATGGGTTTCGCCAGAGGTGGAACGGGCGACCCTGCTCGCATGTCAACGCCGAACGACCCGCCGGCCACGCCGAAGGACGCGACCAAGGTCACCGAGGAACAGCGTGCCCTGCAGGACGATCTGGATCACCGCAACGACGACCCCGAGGCGCCGGGCGGCCATCAGGATCGCCACGACGTCGCCGACGAAACCTGACTTGCTGGCAACGGGACGACGACGTAGTGGTAGGCCGCCGCGCTGACGAGGCCTGAGATCGAACCTCGCCACAGTTGGGTCCGCTCCTTCATTGAGCCCCTGTCTGACGTCGGTTGATCCTTGACGAATCTGTTTCGGTTGATCCTTGACACTCGGTGTTAGTGGTTTAGGCC
>NZ_LQIK01000033.1 GCF_001499855.1 Mycobacterium sp. GA-0227b | reverse complement strand
CCGGAAGCTAAGCCTGCCAGCGCCAATGATACTGCCCAACCCGGGCGGAAAAGTAGGACACCGCCGAACACAAATTAAGCCCTATGGCCCCCAATTCGATTGGGGGCCATAGGCATTTGTAGCGCCACTCCACTTCAATCAAACAACGTCAACGCCGGCGCGACCCGATTTTTCTCCATCGCGAGCAGTGCCCGCTTCCTGTCGAGTCCGCCGCCGTAGCCCGTGAGGCTTCCGTTGGACCCGATCACTCGATGGCACGGCACAATGATGCCGATCGGGTTGTGGCCGTTGGCCAAACCGACCGCGCGAAAGGCGCCCGGAGAGCCGATCTGCCTGGCGATCTCGCCGTAAGAACGAGTCTCGCCATAGGGAATCGTCAGCAATGCCGCCCAGACTCGCCGCTGGAAGTCGGTGCCGACAAGATCGAGGTCCAATTTGAACTCGGTGCGGTCGCCGGCGAAGTACGCCTCGAGTTGCTCCACCGCGTCGGGGAACGCGTCCTCGTCCGCAGCCCAGCCGTCGCGGCTGGGTTCATATGTCTGGTCCACCATTCGCAGGTGCATCAGCCGGCCGTCTCTACCTGCCAGTGTCAGCTGACCGACCGGGCTGTCCATCGTGCGAAACTTCAAGGCTTCCATCATGTCTCCTTTGGTGGCCAGTCGTTGACTGCATGATCGAGCGCGGACCACAGGTGCTGGGTGGCGTACGAACGCCATGGTCGCCACCGCGCGCTGTGCTCGGTGAGTGCGCGAGGCTCAGCGGGCAGTCCCAACTGCCTTGCGGCCAGCTGCACGCCGAGGTCAGTGGCCGGGAAGGCGTCGGGGTCACCGAGCCCACGCATAGCGATCACCTCGGCGGTCCACGGGCCGATGCCGGGCAGTGCCAACAACTGCTCCCGCGCCCGGTTCCAGTCGCAGCCCGCATCGAGGATGACGTCCCCGTCCGCCAATGCTCGGATCAGCGCAATCAGCGAGCGTTGCCGTGACTTCGGGAAGGCGAGGTGGGCGGGATCGATGTCGGCGAGATGTTCGATCGGCGGAAAGGCATGTGTCAGACCGCCGTTCGTGTCCGTGATTTGCTGCCCATAAGCCGAGACAATTCGCCAGGCATGCGTCCGGGCCGCCTTGATCGATACCTGCTGACCCAGCACGACCCGCAAGGCTAGTTCTTGTTCGTCGACTGTTCGCGGAATGCGCTGACCGGGCGCCTTGCTGACGAGCACGCTGAGTTCCGGGTCGGTACCGAGTGCGTCGACAACCGCCTCGGGATCAGCGTCGAGATCAAGCAGCCGGCGGCATCTGGCGATCGCTGTGGCTAGGTCGCGGAAGTCGTCGAGGACCATCCGGCATTGCACATGGTCGGGTTGTGGTGTGAGAGAGACGATTCCGTTGCCGTTCGGTAGGCGCAGCGTTCGGCGGTAGGCCCCCTCCCGCACTTCCTCGACGCCCGGCACGGCGCTGGCCGCCAGGTGTCCGAACAGTCCCTCATAGGCGAAAGGAGTGCGGACGGGCAACCGTAACGACAGTGCTCCGGTGCCGCCCTCGTTGCGGCCGAACCGGGCACGCGCACGCTGACGCAACGTCGTCGGGGTGAGATCGCACACCGCTCGTACGGTGTCGTTGAATTGCCGGATGCTGGAGAACCCCGATGCGAAAGCAACGTCGCCGAACGGCAATTCGGTGGTCTCGATGAGCACGCGGGCAGTCTGCGAACGCTGAGCGCGCGCGAGGGCCAGCGGGTTCGCCCCGACTTCGGCTTGCAGAAGCCGCTCGAGCTGGCGGGTGGTGTAGCCCAGCCGGGTGGCCAGTCCGGTGACGCCTTCACGGTCGACGGTGCCATCGGCGATCAGTCGCATGGCCCTGGCGACGACGTCGCCGCGGACATTCCACTCCGGTGAGCCGGGTGACGCGTCTGGGCGGCACCGCTTACAGGCCCGGAAGCCTGCCTTCTGGGCGGCCGCCGCGGTCGGATAGAACCGCATGTTGCGTGCGTACGGCGGCCGAACCGGGCAGCTTGGCCTGCAGTAGATCTTCGTGGTCAGCACGGCGGTGACGAACCAGCCGTCGAACCGGGCGTCTTTGGACTGGACAGCCCGGTAGCAGCGTTCGAAATCGTCGTGCACGCCTCTCACAATTACACGTCCCCACCGACAACACTGGCGGAAAACCGACATGGTCGTGGCAGTCAGGGCGCCGGGCGTGTGTGGGAGTGCTGGCGGTGAGGAGGTGGTGCTCGCCGTCGATGAAACGCCAATATCACCGAAAATCTCACGCATTGGTTTCGGGCGGCTAACGATTCGAGCGTTGCCTAGCGGTTAGGCGGGCAAGTAGGCAACCGCTGTGGTGTCGTAGGAGTCGATGTTGACTCGCACATTGTTCGTCGTCGGCGTTGCAGCGGCGTCGTCGTCCTTGCTACTCGCGCCGGCGGCCATTGCCGCGCCCACGGCGGACGCTCAGGGCTATGTCGACTCCACCGCTCGGTGTGCCCCACCCAAAGAGGCGGTGCTCTTCGGTGCCACCGGGTCGTCGCGTGTCGCGATCTGCAAGACGTCCGATGGGGAATATGAATACCGCGGCGTGCGACTTCGTGACGGCGCAAAGTTGATCGTGCCCGCCACCCAGACGGGCGATGAGTTCACCGCCGAGAACGACGGAATCACGTATTTCGTCTCGGAGGAATCCTTGACCATCAGCGCGGGCACACGGGTGATCCGGGAGGAGCCGATGGTCGACGTCCATGAGGGACAGGCGGATGACGCACCGTCGGCGCCGCCGCCGGCCTCGACGCCTAAGCCGACAAAGCCGTTGCCCCCACCGCTGCCCGCCGAAGAGGGGCACACCGGCACCTGAGCGGATCGTGACTCGTTCGCTCCTACAAGTCGACCAGCACCGTCGCTGCGGTCAGCGACTGCATCGTCTTTTCCCGCTCGTCGCCCATCCCGACCAGAGTGTCCACGGTCAGCGGCCCGAGAATCTGGGTCAGCCCGTGCCCCTCGTGACCGAAAAAGCCGGCCATCTCCAACATGACCGCGCCGTGGACGATGCTCCACATCCGCCCTGCCATCACGGCGACGCCGTCATCGCGGATACGTCGCGCGCCGACCATCCTTCGCACCGCGGTCAACAACGCCTCGAACGACACCGCGAACTCCGCGCGGTCGGTTGAGCTGCCGGTCACGGTCAGGTCGGCGTGATGACGGCTCAGTGACTGCGCGGAGGTGCCGAACATCATCTGATAGCGCTGCGGGTTCTCCAACGCGAACTCGCGGTACCGCGCGCCCATCACGAGGAAGTCGGCCACCGGATCGTCGGTCACCGGCGACTCCGTCAGCGCCTGGGTGAAGCGCGCGAACGTCTCGCTGGCGATCGAGTCGATCAGGCCTGTCATGCCGCCGAAGTGCGTGTACACCGCCATCGTCGACGTCCCGGTTTCGGCGGCCAGTTTGCGTGCGCTGAGCGCCGCCAGCCCGTCCCGCTCGAGAATTCGGATGCCGGCCTCGACCAGTTGCTTCGGGGCACTCTCGCTCACTCTTGCCATATTGCCATAACGGTGTTATACAGGTGGTGTCATAACACCGTTATGGGGGAGCCCGCGATGACGAGCCGCTATCTCGAGGGCGCCTTCGCGCCCCTTCGCGAAGAGCACACGCTGACCGACCTCGAGGTCACCGGCACCATCCCCGATCACCTCGATGGGCGCTATCTGCGGAACGGACCGAATCCGGTCGGCGAGCTGGATCCGGAGCTGTACCACTGGTTCATCGGCGACGGCATGGTGCACGGCATCCGGATCCGCGATGGCAAGGCGGAGTGGTACCGCAACCGCTGGGTCCGCGGTCCGCAGACCGCGAAGGCACTGGGGGAGCAGACGCCACCCGGACGGTTCCCCATCTCGGGAATCGGCGCCAACACCAACGTCATCGGACACGCCGGCCGGACTCTGGCCCTGATCGAATCCGGTGTCGCCAACGTGGAACTCACCGACGAGCTCGAGACCGTCGGGGCATGTGACTTCGACGGGACACTGACGGGTGGATACACCGCCCATCCCAAGCGTGACCCCGACACCGGTGAACTGCACGCCGTTTCCTACAGCATGTATCGCGGCAACACGGTGCAGTACTCGGTGATCGGCGCGGACGGGCGCGCGCGACGCACGGTCGATATCGGGGTCGCGGGCAGCCCGATGATGCACGACTTCTCGCTGACCGAGAACCACGTCGTGTTCTACGACCTGCCGGTCACGTTCGACGCGCGCATGGCGGTGGAGATGACGGTGCCACGCGGTCTGCGGCTGGTCTCCCGACTTGTGTTGTCGGCCTTGATCGGTCGGGTGCGAATACCGGATCCGATCAGCGCTCGGCAGCCGGGGGGTAACGCATCCGACCGTCGGTTCCCATACTCCTGGAACCCGAAATATCCCGCGCGGGTCGGCGTGATGCCACGCGACGGCGGCAATGCGGACGTGCGCTGGTTCGAGGTCGAACCCTGCTACGTGTTCCACCCGATGAACGCCTACGACGATGGCGGCACGATCGTGCTCGATGTCGTGCGGCACCCGAAGATGTTCGACACCAACCACCTTGGGCCGGACGAAGGTCCGCCGACACTCGACCGTTGGACGGTGGATCTCGCCGACGGCAAGGTTCGCGAATCTCGCATCGACGATCGGGGCCAGGAGTTCCCGCGCGTCGACGAACGCCGGGTGGGCAGGCGTCACCGCTACGGGTACGCGCCGACCGTCGGCGACGGCGACGGCAGCGATACCCTGCTCAAGCATGACTTCGTCGGCGGCGACACGCTTTCACGATCCTTCGGCGACGGGAAAGTGCTCGGGGAGTTCGTCTTTGAGGCGTCCTCATCGACCGCCGTCGAAGACGACGGCGTGTTGATGGGGTTCGTCTACGACCGTCGGACCGACCGCAGTGACCTGGTGCTGCTCGACGCGCGAACGTTGCAGGACCTCGCCAGCATCAAGCTTCCGCACCGCGTGCCCGCCGGCTTCCACGGCAACTGGGTGTCGTCGGCCTAGGATCGGTCCATGGCCGAACTGGTGCAGCGATACCTGGACCAGATTCTCACGAAGCACGCCGACGACACTGGCGGGGCCCTTGCCGACTACATTCCTGAACTGACTCGGGTCGACCCCAACGGATTCGGTTTGTCGCTGTCGCTGGTTGACGGCTACGTCTATGAATCCGGCGATACCGCCCTCGAATTCACCATCCAGTCGGTGTCCAAGCCGTTCACCTATGCGCTCGCACTCGACCGCCTCGGCTTCGATGCGGTCGACGCCAAGATCGGCGTGGAGCCCTCCGGTGAAGCGTTCAATGAGATCAGCGTCGACGAATCCACCAAGGCGCCGAAGAACCCGATGATCAATGCCGGCGCCATCGCGGCCGTCTCTCTGGTACCCGGCACCTCCGCCGATGAGCGGTTCAGCCAGATTCGCGAATTCTATTCGGCGTGTGCGGGTCGCGACCTGACGGTCGACGACGACATCTATCCGTCTGAGAAGTCGACCGGAAGCCGGAACCGCGCGATCGCTTACATGTTGCAGAGTTTCGGCGTGCTCGACGGTGATCCCGATGAGGTCCTCGACGTCTACTTCCGTCAATGTTCGATCAAGGTGACCACCACGGATCTGGCCCAGATGGCCGCCACCCTGGCGCGCGGTGGCATCGACCCGGTGTGGGGACGGCGAGTGGCCGCTGCAGCAGTGGTACAGCGGACGCTGAGCGTGATGGTTACCTGCGGGATGTACGACGCGGCGGGGGACTGGGTGAGCGCCGTCGGCATGCCGGCCAAGAGCGGTGTCGGCGGCGGCATCGCGGCCGTGCTGCCCGCTCAGCTCGGAATCGGGGTCTACTCACCGCTTCTGGACGACAAGGGCAACAGCGTGCGGGGTGTGAAGGCGTGCCGCGATCTGTCGGCCGGCCTCGGATTGCATTTCCTTTCGGTCACCCGGGAAGCCCGCTCGACGATCCGGGACGCGTATGACGTCGCCGCAGGTGTCCGGATTTACGAGCTGCACGGTGACCTCTTGTTCGCCGGCGCCGAGCAGGTGCTACGCACCGTTGACGAGCAGCGCGACGGTTTCGATGTGGCCATCCTGGACTTGTCGAGGGTCGACGACGTCAACGATGCCGCCCGCCGGATGCTCGCCGGCATGCACGAGTCGCTCACTGCCGCAGGCAAAGAGGGTTACGTCGTGGATCCGGACGGCACGTTGGCCGCCGCTGAAGCCGCACAGGCGAGGGTGTTCGGCACCCTCGACGGGGCGTTGCGCGCCGCGGAGAGTTTTCAGCGAACGCGATCAGACGGGTGACGCCAGCCTGGTCGGCTCGTCGTGTCCGCGCAACGTCACCTCGTCGCCGAGTGTCCAACGGGCACGCTCGCTTTCGCTCGCGCCGGTGACCGCATCGGATGAGGCGAGCAGGTGGCCGGGGGTTTCCTTGGCCAGTTCGCACAGCCGCGCCGCTTCGTTGACGGGCTCACCGATCACGGTGTACTCGAACCGTTCCTTGGCCCCGACGTTGCCCGCGACCGCCTCGCCGGCGGCCACCCCGATGCCCGCGTCGCACTCGGGCACCTCCTCATGGATCCGGCGCGCGATCGCACGACCGGCGGCCAGCGCGGAATCCTCCGGGTTCGCCAGGGGCAGTGGAGCGCCGAACACGGCCAGCGCCCCGTCGCCCTCGAACTTGTTGACGAAGCCGTGGTGGCGGTCGACCTCCTCGACGATCACCGCGAAGAACCGGTTCAGCAGGTCGACGACCTCGGTCGCGCGGCGGGCCGTCACCAACTGCGTCGAGCCGATGATGTCCACGAAGATCACCGCGACATGGCGTTCCGCGCCACCGAGCTCCAGACGCTCTTTCTCCGCAGCCGCGGCAACGTCGCGACCGACATGACGGCCGAACAGATCGCGTACCCGCTCGCGTTCCTTCAGCCCGTCGACCATCGAGTTGAACCCCCGCTGCAACTCGCCGAGCTCGGTGCCGTCGAACACCACCAGGTTGCAGTTCAGATCTCCCTGCTCCACGCGCTGTAGTGCCGAGCGCACCACGCGCACGGGGGTCGCCGTCAGCCACGACAACAGCAACATCAGGATCAATCCGAAGGCCAGTGCCACCACCGCGATGATCATCACGGCGACCGCGAACTGGGTTGCGGTGAGATTTTGCAGCGACAGCGCGAACACCGCGAGAAGAAGGATGCCCAGCACCGGCACGCCGGAGCTGAGCAACCAGACGGTCATGGTTCGGCCCATGACTCCGTGTGCCAATCGGCGCGGCGGGCGGCCCGCTTCGAGCGCCTGAGCGGCGACCGGGCGCAGTGCGAACTCGGTGATGAGGTAGCAGGCGGTCGCCACGACGATGCCGGGAAAGCCGACTGCGAGCAGGAAGCGAGGGATGAACGCGGAGTCCTGCAGGCCGTACAACAATGTCAGCAGTGCCGTGCCGAGGCCCCACAGCAGCAGCAGCCTCTTCGCCACATGCCACGGAGCGAGGAAGACATTGTGCTGATCGGCTCGGGTGGGGGCGCGTTCTGCGATGGCCCATCGCAGCGAATTGACGGTGCGAGAGGTGATCCACCAGGTGCCCACCACCAGGGCAAAGATCATGTAGGCGGGAGCGACGCCCCAGGTCAGCCATGCCGGCGCGTCGGTGAAGACGCTCGGCACCGGAATGGCGACCGCGTTCAGCAGCAACGACACGGCGATGCCGAGCACGTTGGTGAACAGGATGAGGACGGTGAGGATGATTTGAATGCGGATGCGTCGGCGGGTTTGGCTCTCCGACGGCTTGCCGAGCAGGAAAGAGCCGAATTCGGGGGTGTCCGGTAGCCGCCCGCTCTGCCGCGTCACCTTCTCGAGGACAAGACCGAGTCGCTGAGGGACGCTCTTCTTGGCGGTCATTGTGGCTAGAGCCTAATTCGCCGAACCGGCGCCTAAGGTGGTCGGGTGCGTCTCGTGATCGCCCAATGCACTGTCGACTACGTCGGACGTCTGACCGCACATCTGCCTTCGGCGCGGCGACTGCTGCTGGTCAAGGCGGACGGTTCGGTGAGCGTGCACGCCGACGACCGCGCCTACAAACCGTTGAACTGGATGAGTCCGCCGTGCCGGCTCACCGAGGACAGCACCGGGCCTGTCCCCGTCTGGGTGGTCGAGAACAAGGCCGGTGAACAGCTGCGGATCACCGTCGAGGAAATCGAACACGACTCCAGCCACGAGCTCGGCGTCGATCCGGGTCTGGTGAAGGACGGCGTCGAAGCGCATCTTCAGGAGTTGTTGGCCGAGCATGTCGAGCTGCTGGGCGCGGGGTACACGCTGGTGCGACGCGAGTACATGACCGCGATCGGCCCCGTGGACCTGCTGTGCCGCGACGGGAACGGCGGATCGGTCGCCGTGGAGATCAAGCGCCGCGGCGAGATCGACGGCGTCGAGCAGCTCACCCGCTACCTCGAGCTGCTCAACCGCGACAGCCTGCTGGCCCCGGTGACGGGCGTCTTCGCGGCCCAGCAGATCAAGCCGCAGGCCCGCACGCTGGCCACCGACCGCGGCATCCGCTGTGTGACGTTGGACTACGACAAGATGCGCGGCATGGACAGCGACGAGTTCCGGCTGTTCTGATGGCTCGCAAGCGCCGCCCGCAGCGTCCGCCGCCCCTGCCTGCGCCGCGACGCCTGGAAACCGGACCGGACGGTTACGAGTACGAGGTCCGGCCGATCGCGGCGGCGCGTGCCGTCAAGACATACCGCTGTCCCGGCTGTGACCACGAGATCCGGCCCGGGACAGCACATTTGGTGGTGTTCCCCGCCGATATGGGGGAGCGGTCCGTCGACGACCGTAGACACTGGCACACGGCGTGCTGGACGCACCGGGCCACGCGTAGCCCGACCCGCAAATGGTCCTAGTGGTCCTGCCCGTCGGCGGCCGGCTCTACGAGCTCGATGAGGACGCCGCCGGAATCCTTCGGGTGGATGAAGTTGATCCGCGAGTTCGCGGTGCCGCTCCGCGGCGCGTCGTACAGCAGCCGCACGCCCTCGTCGCGCAGACGCTCGCTGAGCGCGTCGATGTCGCTGGTGCGGTACGCCAACTGCTGAAGACCGGGACCGCGCTTGTCGATGAACTTCGCGATTGTCGAGGTCTCGTCCAGCGGGGCCATCAGCTGGACCTGAGCGCTACCGACCGGAGCGCCACGCACCGAGAGCATGGCCTCGCGCACGCCTTGATCCTCGTTGACCTCCTCGTGCAGCACGATCATCCCGAGGTGGTCGTGGTACCACTTGATCGCGACGTCCAGATCCGGCACCGCGATCCCCACGTGATCGATCGCCGTCACGAGTGCGCTCGCGAGCGCTGGACGTGCGTCTACGTGTTCAGTGGTCATAACGTAACGGTAACCTTGAGACAGATGTTTGCGGAATGTGTCATGGACCACATATCGATATACCCAGTTTCCGGAGGTAGTAAATGACGACATCGGTGATCGTTGCTGGAGCGCGCACTCCGGTCGGCAAGCTGATGGGCTCGCTGAAGGACTTCTCGGGCAGCGATCTCGGGGCCGTCGCGATCAAGGGCGCCCTGGAGAAGGCCAATGTTCCCGCCTCAGCGGTCGAGTACGTGATCATGGGCCAGGTCCTCACCGCCGGCGCCGGGCAGATGCCCGCCAGGCAGGCCGCGGTGGCCGCCGGAATTGGCTGGTACGTGCCCGCACTGACCATCAACAAGATGTGCCTGTCGGGAATCGACGCCATCGCTCTCGCCGACCAACTGATCCGCGCCGGCGAGTTCGATGTCGTCGTCGCCGGCGGGCAGGAGTCGATGACCCAGGCACCGCACCTGCTGATGAACAGCCGGTCGGGCTACAAGTACGGCGATGTCACCGTGCTCGACCACATGGCCTACGACGGCCTGCACGACGTGTTCACCGATCAGCCGATGGGCGCGCTCACCGAACAGCGCAACGAGGTCGATCAGTTCAGCCGTGCCGAACAGGACGAGTTCGCCGCCCGGTCGCACCAGAAGGCCGCCGCGGCCTGGAAAGACGGCGTCTACGCCGATGAGGTGGTGCCGGTGCAGATCCCGCAGCGCAAGGGCGATCCGCTGGAGTTCAACGAGGACGAAGGCATCCGCGCCAACACCACCGCCGAGTCGCTCTCCGGTCTCAAACCGGCATTCCGCAAGGACGGCACCATCACCGCCGGGTCGGCATCTCAGATTTCCGACGGCGCCTGCGCGGTGGTCGTGATGAACAAGGCCAAGGCCGAGGAACTGGGGCTGAGCTGGTTGGCGGAGATCGGCGCCCACGGCGTGGTCGCCGGCCCGGACTCCACCCTGCAGTCGCAGCCGGCCAACGCCATCAGGAAAGCCGTTGCCCGCGAGGGGATTTCGCTCGACCAGCTGGACGTGATCGAGATCAACGAGGCGTTCTCCGCGGTCGCGTTGGCCTCGACGAAGGAGCTGGGGGTCGACCCGGAGAAGGTCAACGTCAATGGCGGTGCGATCGCGATCGGGCATCCGATCGGCATGTCGGGCGCCCGGATCACGCTGCACGCCGCCCTCGAGCTGGCCCGGCGCGGGTCCGGCTACGCCGTGGCCGCGCTGTGTGGCGCGGGCGGCCAGGGCGACGCGCTGATCCTGCGCGCGCCGTAGCCTCTACGACGGCGTGTAGTAAACATTCCGGTTTTCGTGCACAATAGCGGCCATGACTGGCGCTTTCGATCTTCGGTCCGTTGCCGGATGGTTCCGGCTCGTCGCCTTGCTGGAGGCGTTGAGCTGGGTTGGTCTGCTGACCGGCATGTACTTCAAGTACGTCGGCACGCCGCGCACCGAGGTCGGCGTGCAGGTGTTCGGCATGGCGCACGGGCTGATCTTCGTCGGCTTCGTCGCGGTGGGCCTGCTGGCCGGGATCACCGTCAAGTGGGCGCCCGGCACGTGGTTGCTGGCGATACTGGCGAGCATCGTGCCCCTGGCGAGTGTGATCTTCGTCATCTGGGCGGATCGCACCGGTCGGATGGGCGTCGTGCCCGCTGCCGCGAGCATGTCGCAACCGGGGCGGTCGATCCCGGAAACGACGTGACAAACTTGAACGCGTGAGTCGTCCACGCCCTTCCATCGCGGCCTCCATGGCCGGTGCGGTTGATCTGTCCGCCCTCAAGCAGCGGCCCTCGACGAACGACGGTG
Source organism: Mycobacterium sp. GA-0227b (assembly GCF_001499855.1). Classification (GTDB taxonomy): domain Bacteria; phylum Actinomycetota; class Actinomycetes; order Mycobacteriales; family Mycobacteriaceae; genus Mycobacterium. Next base: position 237,254 of record NZ_LQIK01000033.1, on the reverse strand, counting down.
GCTCGTCGGCGCCGGCCGGTGGAGTGGAGATCACCGAAGCCAATCTCGAAGATGAGGTGCTGGTCCGGTCGAGCCAGGTTCCGGTCGTCGTCCTGCTTTGGTCACCGCGCAGCGATGCCAGTGTCCAACTGGGTGATTCGCTTGCCGAACTGGCCACCGCCGACGGTGGCAAGTGGTCGCTGGCGACCGTCAACGTCGACGTCGTACCGAGGGTGGCGCAGATGTTCGGGGTGCAGGCGATCCCGACGGTGGTCGCACTGGCCGCTGGACAACCGCTGTCCAGCTTCCAGGGCAGGCAGCCGCCAGAACAGCTGCGCCGGTGGATCGACTCGCTGTTGAACGCCGTCGCGGGCAAGCTGCCCGGCAGCGGTGAGCCGGGGGAAGCCGAGGAGGTCGACCCCGCGGTCGCGCAAGCCCGGGCGTCTCTGGACGCCGGTGACTTCGACGCCGCGCGCACGGCGTATCAGGCGATTCTGGACGGCAATCCCAATCACGCCGAGGCCAAGGGCGCCGTGCGTCAGATCGACTTCCTGCAGCGCGCGAGTTCCCGGGACCCCGGTGTGATCGCCGCCGCCGACGCGGCACCCGACGACATCGATGCGGCGTTCGCCGCGGCCGACGTCGAGGTGCTGCAACAGAACGTCGCAGCCGCCTTCGACCGGCTCATCGGCCTGGTCAAGCGGACCTCCGGCGACGACCGCACCACGGTGCGCACGCGGTTGATCGAGCTGTTCGACCTGTTCGACCCGGCCGACCCCGAGGTCATCGCCGGCCGCCGCAAGCTGGCCAACGCGCTGTACTGACTCGCGGAGTGCGCCGAGACTGCGGGGAGATCGCGATTTCGGCTGAATCCGCGATCTGTGAGCAGTTTCGGGGTCAGAACTAGGCGGGTTCGTATTCGAACCACAGGGCCGCGAGCGGGGGTAGCACCATGACGGCCGACGCGGGCCGGCCGTGCCAGGGCTCGTCGGTCGCCTCGACGGCACCGTAGTTACCGATGCCCGACCCGTTGTAGATGTCGGCGTCGGTGTTGAGCACTTCGCGCCAGGTGCCGGCGTACGGCAGGCCGAGCCGGTAGCGGGTGTGTTCGGTGCCGGCGAAGTTGAACACACACGCCAGCACGGAGCCGTCGTCGCCGTAGCGCAAGAAGCTCAGCACGTTGTTGGCCGAGTCGTTGGCGTCGATCCAGGAGTAGCCCTCCGGTCGGGTGTCCTGCGCCCACAGGGCCCGTCGGCTGCGGTAGATGCCGTTGATGTCCTGCACCATGCGTTGGATGCCGGTCGAGAACCCGTTCTCGTCGAGCTGGTACCAGTCCACGCCGCGTTCCTCGGACCATTCGGCGCGTTGGCCGAACTCCTGGCCCATGAACAACAGCTGCTTGCCCGGATGCGCCCACTGATAGGCCAACAGGCTGCGCAACCCGGCCGCCTTGTTGTGGTCGTTGCCCGGCATCCGGCCCCACAACGTGCCCTTGCCGTGCACCACCTCGTCGTGGCTGATCGGCAGCACATAGTTCTCGCTGAACGCATAGAGCATCGAGAACGTGATCTCGTGGTGGTGGTAGCTGCGGTGGATCGGATCGCGCTTGATGAACTCCAGGGTGTCGTTCATCCAGCCCATATTCCACTTCATCGAAAACCCCAGGCCGCCAAGGTTGGTCGGTCTGGTGACGCCGGGCCATGAGGTGGACTCCTCGGCAATCGTCACGATTCCGGGCGCGGCCTTGTGCACGGTCGCGTTCATCTCCTGAAGGAACTGCACGGCTTCGAGGTTCTCGCGGCCGCCGTATATGTTCGGCGTCCACCCGCCCTCGGGCCGCGAGTAGTCCAGGTAGAGCATCGAGGCGACCGCGTCGACCCGCAGCCCGTCGATGTGGAATTCCTGCAACCAGTACAGCGCGTTGGCCACCAGGAAGTTGCGTACCTCGCTGCGGCCGAAGTCGAATACGTAGGTGCCCCAGTCCAACTGCTCGCCGCGGCGCGGATCGGAGTGCTCGTAGAGGGCGGTGCCGTCGAAGCGGCCGAGAGCCCAGGCGTCCTTGGGGAAGTGGGCCGGCACCCAGTCCATGATCACACCGATGCCGGCCTGGTGCAGCGTGTCGACGAGGTGGCGGAACTCGTCGGGCGTACCCAGCCGGGACGTCGGCGCATAATACGACGTCACCTGGTAGCCCCAGGAACCGCCGAAGGGATGCTCGGCGACCGGCATCAATTCGACGTGGGTGAACCCGTTCTCCACGACGTACTGGGTGAGCTGCGCAGCGAGGTCGCGATAGTTCAGGCCGGGCCGCCATGACATCAGATGCACTTCGAGGGTGCTCATCGGCTCGAACACCGGGTTCTGGTTGGTGCGCTTGGCCATCCAGTCCTGGTCCTGCCAGGTGTATTCGCTCAGGGTCACCTTCGACGCCGTCTTCGGCGGCACCTCGGTGGCGAAGGCCATCGGGTCGGCGCGGTCGCTGACCGACCCGTCGGCACCGTGGATGCGGAACTTGTACAGCCCGTCGATATGGAAACCCGGCCAGAACACCTCCCACACACCGGTCGAGCCGAGCACGCGCAGCTGTGCTTCGTTGCCGTCCCAGTGGTTGAACTCGCCGATCAGGGTGACGCCCTTGGCATTCGGCGCCCACACCGCGAACGAGACACCGTCAACGACACCGTCGGGCGTGCTGTAGCGGCGGGGATGCGCGCCGAGGATCTCCCACAGCCGCTCGTGGCGGCCCTCGGCGAACAGGTGCAGATCCATCTCCCCGAGCGTGGGCAGAAACCGGTAGGCGTCGGCCACCGTGTGTACCTGGGTCGAGCCGCTGCCGGCGGGGTAGTGCACCTCGAGCCGGTAGTCGGCCAGTCCGGTGAACGGCAGCGCCACCGCGAACAATCCGGATTCGATGTGCTGGAACACATACCGCTCAGCACCGACGAGCGCCACGACCTCCACCGCATGCGGGCGGTAGGCCCGGATCACGGTGTGGTCGTCGTACTCATGGGCGCCCAGCACCGAGTGCGGGTCGTGGTGTTCACCGGCAAGCAACCGGTTCAGGTCGGCGGTGTGCGGCCGCAGATGTGGGCTGCTCGCCTGTTTGGTCTGCGTCATGTCGTCACTCCCTACGCAGTAGGTTGAGTCGTTGGTCGGTGGGCACCTGCGGCATGTTCAAGATGTGCGCTACCGCACGTACCGGGTCGAGGCGCACGTAATTCGCCTGCCCCCATTGATATTCGTCGCCGGTGACCTCGTCGCGCACCCAGAAGCGGTCGTAGGGCTCCATCCCGAGCGCGGGCATGTCGAGCCACAGCGTGGCCTCCTCGGGCCCGAACGGGTTGAGGGTGACCACCACCAGCACCTGGTCGCCGGTCGCCGGATCGAACTTGCTGTAGGCCAGTAGCGCGTCGTTGTCGACGTGATGGAACGTGATGGTGCGCAACTGGTGCAGCGCAGGATGCAGCCTGCGAATCTCGTTGAGCCGAGCGATGAACGGTTCCAGTGATTCGCCGTCGGCCAGTGCGGCGTCGAAGTCGCGGGGGCGCAGTTCATACTTCTCGGAGTTGAGGTACTCCTCGCTGCCCTCTCGTACCGGGCGGTGTTCGTAGAGTTCGTAGCCCGAGTACACGCCCCACGCCGAACTCATCGTCGATGCCAACACGGCGCGGATCGCGAACATGCCGGGACCGCCGCGCTGGAGGCTCTCGTGCAGGATGTCGGGCGTGTTCACGAACAGGTTCGGGCACGCATAGTCGGCGTGTTCGGCGATCTGCTCGCCGAACTCGATGAGCTCCCACTTCGCCGTGCGCCAGGTGAAGTACGAATACGACTGCGTGAAGCCGAGTTTGGCCAACCCGTACAGGCGCGCCGGGCGGGTGAACGCCTCGGAGAGGAACACCACGTCCGAGTGCTCGTTCTTCACCTTCCCGATCAGCCATGCCCAGAAGTTCGGCGGTTTGGTGTGCGGGTTGTCTACCCGGAAAACCTTGACGCCGTGCGAGATCCAGTGCCGAACCACCCGCAGCACCTCCTCATAGAGGCCGGCCGGGTCGTCGTCGAAGTTCAGCGGATAGATGTCTTGGTACTTCTTCGGCGGGTTCTCCGCATAGGCGATGGTGCCGTCGGGCAGCACGGTGAACCATTCCGGATGGGCCTTGGCCCACGGGTGGTCGGGAGCGCATTGCAACGCGAGGTCGAGCGCCACCTCCATGCCTTCGTCGCGAGCCGCGGCGACGAAGTCGTCGAAGTCGGCGACGGTGCCCAGCTCCGGATGGACAGCGTCGTGACCGCCCTCGTCGCTGCCGATCGCCCAGGGTGAGCCGACGTCGTTGGGCGCGGCGGTCACGCTGTTGTTGCGGCCCTTGCGGTGAACCTTGCCGATCGGGTGGATCGGCGGCAGGTAGACCACGTCGAAGCCCATCCGCGCGATGCGGGGCAGCGCCTTGGTGGCGGTCGCAAAGGTGCCGTGGATCGGGTTGCCCTTGCGGTCCCAGCCGCCGGTGGAGCGGGGAAAGAACTCGTACCACGCGCTGAACCGTGCTTCCGGGCGGTCCACCCAGATCCCGCACTGCTCGCCGCGGGTGAGTAACTCGCGCAACGGATATTCGTCCAGCAGCGCGGTGACCTCCGGTGCCAGCGCTGCGCCGGCGCGGCTGAACGGGTCGCCGGGTTGTCGCAGCTGCGCCGCCGCGTCGATGAGCGGATAGCGGTGCTGACGCGGCACCCCGGTCGAGGCGCGTTCCAGCAGTCGCGCGCCGATCAGCAGATCGTTGGACAGTTCCGACTCACTTTGACCCGCATCGAGCTTGGCGGTCACGTTCTTGCGCCAGGTGGCCACCGGATCGCCCCAGCCGTCGACCCGGAAGGTCCACAGCCCGGTGCAGTCCGGGGTGAACGCACCGTGGAATACGTCGGGCGTTCTGCCCACCGACATCGGCAGGTGCTTGGGCCTCTTGCGCGGTGTGGCGCCGAGGACCGCCTCGATGGGCACCGCCTCGGTGGACTGTGCCAGCCCGGGAGGGTCGTCGGCGAGCTGAGGGTATGCCGAGCCGTGGTAGCGCACCACCAGTGTGGCCGCCACCGCGTCGTGGCCTTCTCGCCAGACCGTCGCAGCGATCGGGATGATCTCGCCGACGACCGCCTTGGCCGGATAGCGTCCACCGGAGACAACAGGCTGGACGTCATCGATCTCGATACGACCGGCCACCTACCAACTCCTCACACCCACGCGGCCCGGTGGGGCCGCTGTGTCGTCTGGTCAACTCACAGTCAACTTCAATAAGCCTCGTCGCGCCCTATACCCACGCTAGTGCGCAGCCCAACCCAAAGCGGACCAAGCAGTCGGAACGCCAGGCCTGCGGGACGCCGGATTGTCAGTAAGGTTGTGTCGCGTGATAGCCCGATGAAAGCGCTGAGAAGGTTCACCGTCCGCGCACATCTGCCCGACCGGCTGGCCGCGCTGGAACGGCTTTCGATCAACCTGCGCTGGTCCTGGGATCGGCCGACGCAGGATCTGTTCGAGTCGATGGATCCCGAGCTGTGGAAGCAGGTGGGCTGCGATCCGGTGGGCCTGTTGGGCCAGATCAGCCCCGGGCGACTGGACGAACTGGCGGTCGACGAGGCGTTCCTGAACCGCCTCGACGGGTTGGCCGCCGATCTCGACGACTACCTGAGCCGGCCGCTCTGGTACCAGCAGGCGATCGAAGACGGCGCGCAACTGCCCAACGGCATCGCGTACTTCTCGATGGAGTTCGGGGTGGCCGAGTCGCTACCGAACTATTCGGGCGGACTCGGCATCCTCGCGGGCGACCACCTGAAGGCGGCATCCGATCTCGGCCTACCGCTAATCGCGGTCGGACTGCTGTACCGGTCGGGCTATTTCCGGCAGTCGCTGACCGCCGACGGCTGGCAGCACGAGAGCTATCCGGCCCTGGATCCGCAGGGCCTTCCGCTTCGCCTGCTCACCGACCGGGACGGCCGACCGGTCCTGCTCTCTGTGGCGATGCCGAGCGAAAACCGCTATGACAACCAACTGCGGGCCCGGGTATGGATCGCACAGGTGGGTCGAATTCCCTTGCTGCTGTTGGATTCCGACGTTCCTGAGAACGACCACGACCTGCGCGGCGTGACTGACCGACTCTACGGCGGCGACCAGGAGCACCGGATCAAGCAAGAGATCCTGGCCGGCATCGGCGGGGTCCGGGCGATCCGGGCGTTCATCGAGTTGGAGGGTAGGCCCTCGCCGGAGGTGTTCCACATGAACGAGGGACACGCGGGCTTCCTCGGTGTCGAGCGAATCCGTGAACTCATCGACGCCGGGCTCGACTTCGACACCGCGCTGACGGTGGTGCGCTCGTCGACGGTGTTCACCACGCACACTCCGGTGCCCGCGGGCATCGACCGGTTCCCGGTCGAGATGGTCCGCCGCTACTTCGGTGGGTCTTCCGATGGACCTTCGGGCGCGATGTCACGGCTGCTGCCCGGTGTCCCGCTCGACCGCATCGTCGCGTTCGGCGAAGAGGACGACCCGGACAAGTTCAACATGGCGCACATGGGGCTGCGCCTGGCGCAGCGCGCCAACGGTGTCTCGCTGTTGCACGGCAACGTCAGCCGGCACATGTTCAACGAGCTGTGGCCCGGCTTCGACCCCGACGAGGTGCCGATCGGATCCATCACCAACGGTGTGCACGCTCCGACGTGGGCGGCGCCGCAATGGCTGGAACTCGCCACCGAGCTGCTCGACAGCGAGGATCTGAGCCGCGCGCGAGAACCCGCGGTGTGGGAGCGGCTGCAGCAGGTCGACACCGGTCATCTGTGGTGGATCCGGTCGCAGCTGCGCGAGCAACTCGTCCAGGACGTGCGCGCGAGACTACGCCGCTCCTTTCTGGAACGAGGGGCGGCGGAGGCCGAATTGGGTTGGATCGCAAACGCATTCGACCCCGGCGTGCTGACGATCGGCTTCGCCCGTCGGGTCCCGACCTACAAACGCCTGACGCTGATGCTGCGTGACCCCGAGCGGTTGGAGCGACTGCTGCTCAACGAGGAGCGGCCCGTCCAACTGATTGTCGCGGGCAAGTCCCATCCCGCCGACGACGGGGGCAAGGCGCTGATCCAGCAGGTGGTGAAGTTCGCCGACCGGCCCGAGGTGCGGCACCGGATCGCATTCCTGCCCGACTACGACATGTCGATGGCGCGCCAGCTGTACTGGGGCTGCGATGTGTGGCTGAACAACCCGCTGCGGCCGCTGGAGGCCTGCGGCACGTCCGGCATGAAAAGTGCGCTCAACGGCGGGCTGAACCTGTCGATCCGCGATGGGTGGTGGGACGAGTGGTACGACGGCGAGAACGGCTGGGAGATCCCGACGGCCGACGGCCTCGCCGACGAGAACCGGCGCGACGACCTCGAGGCGGCCGCACTGTACGACCTGCTCGAGACCTCGGTGGCGCCGAAGTTCTACGACCGTGACGAGCGCGGCATCCCCACCCGGTGGGTGGAGATGGTGCGGCACACGCTGATCGTGCTCGGGCCGAAGCTGCTGGCATCGCGGATGGTCCGCGACTACACCGAGAAGTACTACGCGCCCGCGGCCCAGTCGCTGCGCAGAACCGTCGAACCCGGTGCGGACGGTGAGCCGTTCGGCGCCGCGCGGGAGCTGGCCGGCTTCCGGCTGCGCGCGCAGGAATCGTGGCCGAAGATCCAGATCACCGACGTCGACAGCTACGGCTTGCCCGACACCCCGCTGCTGGGCTCGGAGCTCACGCTGACCGCCAAGGTCCATCTGGCGGGCCTGCGGCCCGACGAGGTCGTGGTGCAGGCCGTCCTCGGCCGCGTCGACGCCGGCGACCAGCTCGTCGACCCGGTGACGGTACCGATGGCGCACACCGCAACCGCCGACGGCGGCAACGAGGTGTTCTCCGCGACGGCGCCGCTGCCCGTCGCCGGTCCCGTCGGTTACACCGTGCGGGTGTTGCCGCACCACCCGCTGCTGGCCGGCGACAACGAACTCGGCCTCGTCACCCTCGCGTGACGGCGCCACGACGAGCGGACGCGCTCGAGGTCGCCGTCGACGGCGGACCCTACGCGCTCGCCGCGGGCCCGGACGGGGCGCTGTGGGTGACGCTGGTGCACGCCGGCGCTATCGCGCGGGTGACCGACGCCGGTGACGTCACCGTCTATCCCGTCGCGCAGGGGTGTCGGCCCACGATCATCGCCGCGGGCCCCGACGGCGCGATGTGGTTCACCCGCTACGGCGACGACCGCATCGGTCGCATCACCATGGCGGGAGAGGTGAGTGCATTCGAGCTGGCCGAGGGCAGCGCCCCCTACGGCATCACGACCGGTCCTGACGGCGGGCTGTGGTTCACGGCGCTGACTTCCGGTGAGATCGGCCGGATTTCGGTCACCGGCGAGATCTCCGCCGGGTACCCGATCGGCGGTGCGCCGTCGATGATCGCCACCGGGCCCGACAACGCGCTGTGGTTCACGCTGAACCAGGCCAGCGCGGTCGGCCGGCTGACGCTCTCCGGTGAGCTCACGGTGCGCGAAACCCCCACGGCCGCATCGGGTCCGGTCGGGATCGCCGCAACACACGACGACGCGGTGTGGTTCACCGAGATCCTCGCCGAGCGGCTGGGGCGCATCCCGCGCGACGATGCCATCCAGGAGATCGCGCTTCCCGGCAAGCCGCACGGCGTGCTCGCCGATCCGGACGACGGGGTGTGGGTGACGCTGTGGGGGTCGAGCCAACTCGCCCGGGTCAGCGGCGACGGGGAGATTGTCACCATCGACCTTCCGCCGGGCAGTGAACCGCACGGGCTGGCGGTCGACGCCAACGGCTGCGTCTGGGTGGCACTGGAAGCGGGTTACGTCTTGCGGATGCCGTCCTGATACGTCCCTGACGTCTTGCTGCCCGGTCCGCCGGAACGATTCTTCGGGCATTTGTCCGCAGCCGGCAGTCCTCGCGGTAGGTTCCGAAGCGTTCCTAACGATCGGGAGGGCGGGCAGTGACGGTTGGGATTGTGCTACGAAGCGGCATCACAGTGATCGCCATCGTGGGTCTGTTGGGCAATCTGGGCGCTGCCGTGGCCGCGGCCAATCCGGAGGTTGAACCCATCGCCGCCGAGGCCGCGCCCCCGCCGGGGGAAGGTGCGGTCGAGTCGACACCGCCGGCGGTGACGGAAGGCCCCGATGGCTGGCGTCTGGAGATGAGTGCCGAGAAGGAGACCCAAGCCCCGATCCCCCCGCTGACGACCGCACTGTCGTCACGTGAATACGTCGTCGGCGGCACTTACAAAGGACGGCTGAGCGGGCCTGGGGGCGGCGAGGAGCCGGAGGGCACCCTCGAGGTCGGCTACGAAATCGGCTGTGGCATCGACATGAGCACCTCCAACGGTGTCTCGTTGACGGGCACCGCCGGCATCAACCCGTCCATCGGACTCCTGGGACTCACCATCGTCGGAGGGGGAGAGGACTTCGGAATTCTGCCCAGCCTGGGCGGCAACGTCGGCGGCGGCATCACCGTCGGCCTCAAACCGGGCCTGGTCAACGTGGTCCCGGTGACGAAGAAGAAGTTCACCGGCGCCGAGCCGTGGGTAATGGTGAGCGGCTTCCGGGTCAAGATCGACGGCTGCGTCGGAGAGTCGTTCATCCGCTCCTATGCGTACCTCACCCACTCGACGGAGCAGTCGGAGGCGATCGTCGCTTGGTACGGCGTGACCAAGAAAATCTGAGCAGAGCCGAGAAGGTCCGCGTCAGTCGAATCGCTTGAAGCAGCGCTCGGTGTCGCCGAGCACCCCGACCCGGAACGCGTCGATGCGGGAGAAGCCCGACGGCACCGACTCGCCGTTGACGTCGCTGGCCACCAGGCCGTTGACGAGGATGCCCGACACCGCTTCGTCGACGTCGCCCGCGGTCAGCGCCACGGTGTTGCCGTCGGGGGTCTGCACACTCTTCGACAACTTGGTGGTGGCGACGCCGGTCAGGCACGCCGTGCGCAGCGCTGCCTCGGCGTCGTCCAGTCCGACGCCGCCGTGCTCGTTCTGGATCGCCTGCATGTAGCGCGACACCAGCACCGAGTAGGCGGTGTTGTCGCCGGTGGCCAGGCCGATCGGATCCTCAACGTCGGGCGGTGCGCCGATCCGCGCCAGCTCATCGAGATCGACGGCGATGGTGTTCGTGGCGGGACAGTAGGACACCGGCGGGCTGGGTCGCGCGTCCGGGCACTCGGCGGGGCCGAAGGTCAGCTCGGGTGGTGCGGCGGGTTCGAACAGGATGTCCATCGCGTCGACGACCGCGCGCACCGATTCCTCGGAGACGGCCCACTCGCCGGTTTCGTTCTCGTCCAAAAGAACCGGCAGATCGCCTCGGCGCTGGCCGATTTCGCGCATATCGATCGCTGCGCAGGCCGCCGCGCCGTCGGTGAATCCGAACTGGAAGGCCGAAACACGTTCGAACGCCGAGCCGTGTTCGTCGACGCCCGCTTCGGGGTCGTTCTCGCTCAACAGCGGATCGCGGAACGCGACGACGGCCGCCAGCACGTTGTTGAGCCCGTCACCGGTCGACAGTGTGAAGCGCGTCGACTCGTCCTCGGCGACCCAGCGCATGTACGCCCCGGCAAGGCAGTCGGCTTGTTGTTCGGAGACCAGCGTCGGGGTGTCCTCGCCGACCAGGCCCGCCTGCTTCTGCACTGAGTGGCCGTACTCGTGGGCGAGCACCATCGTGACGCCCATGTCGCCGTACGCCTGTCGCAGGCCCGGCAGAAGCTCACCGCGATCCCAGCCGATCGTGTTGTCGGTCTGGCAGAAGCCGGCATTGACCAATCCGTAGGTGTCGGTGTCGCAGAACCCAGTCTCGTCGAATCCGTTGGCGTCCCAGGAGTACACCTGGTCGACCGGCTTGAACCTGCCGTCGAAGGCGTCGCCGTAGGCACCTTCCCAGAACTCTTCGATGTCGCTGATCGCTTGGCGGGCGAGTTCGTCGATATCGCTTCCGTCGGTGCCGCGCACCTCACGCACGGGGTCCTGCGCGTCGGGCCGCAGACCGGTGGGGCCGTCCGTCGCCGGCATCCCGGCGACGCGGAACGGATCGGCGAACACCGAGACCGGTTGGCCTTGCAGCATGCTGGTGCACGCGGTCGCCAGCGAAGCCGCGCCCACCGCGATCGCGACGGCGATCCGGTGTCGTCGACTCATGGACGCCGCCTTTCGGATCGACTGGCGGCCACGCGGCGCGCACTGAACCGTTGCCAGGATAGAAAACAATCAAACGGTGCGGAGACGTTCGAGCGCCTCGCGCACGCGGGTGGAGTCGGTGGTGGCCCAGAACGGCGGCAGCGACGCCCGCAGGTAGCCGCCGTAGCGGGCGGTGGCCATCCGGGAGTCCAGCACGGCGACAACGCCGCGGTCGTCGACGGTGCGCAGCAATCTGCCCGCGCCCTGCGCCAGCAGCAACGCCGCGTGGCTGGCGGCCACGGCCATGAAGCCGTTGCCGCCGCGTGCGGCCACCGCCCGCTGCCGGGCGGTGAGCAGTGGGTCGTCGGGGCGCGGGAACGGAATCCGGTCGATCAGCACCAGCGACAGGGATGGGCCGGGCACGTCGACGCCCTGCCACAGCGAAAGCGTGCCGAACAACGAACTCTCGGGATCGTCGGCGAACCGTTTGACCAGTGCCGACGTGGTGTCCTCGCCCTGGCACAGCACCGGGGTGTCCAGGCGTTCGCGCATGATCTCGGCCGCGGCTTTGGCCGCCCGCATCGAGGAGAACAAGCCCAGCGTGCGGCCGCCCGCGGCGGTGATCAGCGCCGCGATCTCGTCGAGTTGTTCAGCCGACCCGGTGCCGTCGCGCCCGGGCGGGGGCAGATGCGCAGCGACGTAGAGGATGCCCGACTTCGCATGCTCGAACGGGGACCCGACGTCGATACCCTGCCATCTAGTGTCTTCGGCCGTCAGTCCCCATGCGGCCGCCATCGCGTCGAATGTGCCGCCGATGCTCAGCGTCGCCGACGTCAGCACCGTCGTCGAATGCTCAAAGAGCCTGGTGCGCAACAACCCTGACACCGCCAGGGGCGCCACCCGCAGGATCGTGCGCACCGTTCCGCGCGTCTCTTCGCGTTCGATCCACACCACGTCCGTGCGGTCTGCGATGGCGGGCCCGAACGAATCGAGGATGCGCGAGGCGGTGTCGCCGATATCCGTCAACGCGGTGACGGCCTCGGCGCGCGCGGACGCCGCCTTGGGGTCACTCGGCGCGGTGTCGATCGCCGACCGGACCCGATGCGCGGCGTCGCGCACCGCGGTCAGATAGGTCGCCAGTTCGTCGTCGAGCACATCGATGCGGCCCGGTTCGGTGTCGTGGATCGCCGACGACAGCGTCGCGGTCGCGGCCTCCAGCCGGTGTGCCAGTTCCTCGTCGACCAGGCGCGCGGCGCGGCGGTGGGCGGCGCCGAGCGACGTGGCCGACAACTCGCCGGTGGCCACCGAGGTCACCCGGTCGACCAACTCGTGCGCCTCGTCGACGACCAGCAGGTGGTGTTCGGGCAGCACCGCGGCATCGGAGATCGCGTCGATCGCCAGCAGTGCGTGGTTGGTGACGACGACATCCGCTCGGCCGGCTTTCTCCCGCGCCTTCTCCGCGAAGCAGTCGGTTCCGAACGGGCACCGTGCCACGCCGATGCACTCGCGCGCCGACACGCTGACCTGCGACCAGGACCGGTCCGGCACTCCGGGGGTCAACTCATCGCGATCACCGGTGTCGGTGTCCGACGACCAGGCGATGAGCCGCTGCACGTCGCGACCCAGCGCGCTGGCCGCGACCGGTTCGAACAACTCCTCCTGTGGGCGCTCCTCCGATTCCGCAGCCCCGTTGTGAATCTTGTTCAGGCACAGGTAGTTTCCGCGGCCTTTCAACAGCGCGAACTCGGGCGTGCGGGGCAGCACGCCGCTCAGCGACTCGGCCAGTCGGGGCAGGTCACGGTCGACGAGTTGGCGTTGCAGCGCGATGGTGGCCGTGGACACCACGACGGGTTCGTCGGTCTCGACGGCGCGCGAGATCGCAGGAACCAGGTAGGCCAGCGACTTACCGGTGCCCGTTCCGGCCTGCACCGCGAGATGCTCACCGGTGTCGAACGCGCGCGCAACGGCCCGGGTCATCTCGATCTGGCCGGCGCGCTCGCGACCGCCCAGCGCGGTGACCGCCGTGGCCAGGAGTTCGGTGATGTCCGACGTGGCTGCTCCTTACGCCCCGGGAGGGATCAACCGGGTCGGGATCGCCGGCTCGCCGCGGGAGAGCTTCAGCCCGTCCCACGGCAGGCTCGTCAAACCGTCGGCGACCCGCTGACGGGCCGCGTCGAAGGGCAGCTCGTCGACCGGTTCACCGCGCTGGATCAGCGGAACCGTCAACGCTCGCGCGGTGAGGCGGTCGTGGTCCGAGGGCGCGCGGCCGTCGGGGTACACGACTTCCTCGACGATCGTGCCGGTCGGCTTGGCAAGCCGCAGCGCCTGCTTGCGACCTCCGTGAGACTGCTTGTGGCTGCTGCGCTTTTCCACCGGGATGCCATCCACCTCGGCCAGCTTGTAGACCATGCCGGCGGTCGGGGCGCCGGAACCGGTGACGAGAGAAGTGCCCACGCCGTAGGTGTCGACCGGTTCGGCGCGCAACGAGGCGATCGAGAACTCGTCGAGGTCGCCGGACACCACGATCTGGGTTCCGGTGGCGCCGAGGCTGTCGAGTTGAGCGCGGACCTGGCGTGCGAGCACCCCGAGGTCGCCGGAGTCGATGCGCACCGCCCCGAGCCCGGGACCGGCGACCTCGACGGCCGTCGCCACCCCCGCGGTGATGTCGTAGGTGTCGACGAGCAGCGTGGTGCCTACGCCCAGCGCGTCGACCTGCGCCCGGAACGCCGCCCGCTCGTCGGGACCGTCGTGGGTGGTGTGCAGCAGCGTGAAGGCGTGCGCACTGGTGCCCAGCGCCGGGACCCCATAATCGAGTTGCGCCTGCAGGTTCGACGACCCGGCAAAGCCGGCCAGGTACGCGGCGCGGGCGGCGGCGACGGCGGCCCGTTCGTGTGTGCGCCGCGAACCCATCTCGATCAGCGGTCGGCCCTGGGCGGCACTGACCATCCGGGCGGCGGCCGACGCGATCGCGGTGTCGTGGTTGAAGATCGACAACGCCAGCGTCTCCAGTACGACACATTCGCCGAAGGTGCCGTGCACCGAGAGCACAGGCGAACCGGGGAAGTACAGCTCACCTTCGGCGTATCCGTCGACATCGCCGCGGAATCGATAGTCGGCGAGATAGGCAAGCGTCTGCGAGTCGAGGAAGTCGAGGGCAGACAGCGTCGCATCGTCGAATCTGAAGTGCGCCAAAGCATCCACGAATCGCGCGGTGCCGGCGACCACGCCGTAGCGGCGCCCTTCGGGGAGGCGGCGCGCGAAGAGTTCGAAGCTGGTTCGCCGGTGTGCGGTGCCGTCACGCAGCGCGGCCGCGAGCATCGTCAGCTCGTATTTGTCGGTGAGCAGGGCCGGGGATGCGGCGGTCACACCGCCACCGTAGTAGCTCGAAGCGACGGTTCTGCGTTGGCTATCCTGAACCACATGGTTACGCCGGCGAAGGCTCGACCGAAAACTCGCAAGGAGCGGGACGTCAAGTCCGTCGCGGAGGAAGACGCGGCCACCGACACCCCGTGGGTGACCATCGTGTGGGACGACCCGGTGAACCTGATGACGTACGTGACTTATGTCTTCCAGAAGCTGTTCGGCTACCCCGAGCCGCACGCGACCAAGCTGATGCTGCAGGTGCACAACGAGGGCAAGGCCGTGGTTTCGGCGGGCAGTCGCGAGTCGATGGAGGTCGACGTGTCCAAGCTGCACGCAGCCGGGTTGTGGGCGACCATGCAGCAGGACCGCTGACAGACACGTGCGTAAGTGGAAGCGGGTGGAGACCGCCGGCGGCGCGCGCTTCCGGTCGGCCGTGGCGCCGCATGAGGCCGCACTGTTGCGGAGCCTCGCCACCTCGCTGATGGGCATGCTCGATGAACGCGAATCCTCCGCGCCCGCAGACGAACTCGAGGCGATCACCGGTATGCGCACCGGCAACTCGACACCGCCCGACGACGACACGATGAAGCGGCTGCTGCCGGACTTCTACCGACCGCAGAGCGAGCACCCGGCCGGCTCCAGCGCGGCCGAGAGCCTCAACAGCGCGCTGCGCAGCCTGCACGAGCCGGCCATCATCGACGCGAAACGCCAAGCCGCGCAGACAGTTCTGGACACCATGCCGCGCGAGGGCGGCAAGTTCGAGTTGTCCGAGGACGACGCGCACGCCTGGGCCGCCACGGTCAACGACATGCGGCTGGCGCTGGGCACCATGCTGGGCATCTCGCCGGACGGTCCCGACGACCTGCCGCAC
Source organism: Mycobacterium sp. GA-0227b (assembly GCF_001499855.1). Classification (GTDB taxonomy): domain Bacteria; phylum Actinomycetota; class Actinomycetes; order Mycobacteriales; family Mycobacteriaceae; genus Mycobacterium. The sequence goes on along the minus strand of NZ_LQIK01000033.1, from coordinate 221,870 downwards.
GACCATCCGATGGCCGGACACCTCGACGTCTACCAGTGGCTCACCGTGCTGCAGGAGTACCTGGTGCTCGCGCTGATGGGCAAGTCCCGATGAGCTCGATCACCGACGTCGCCGGTATCCGGGTGGGCCAGCATCATCGACTCGACCCGGATGTGACGTTGGGTTCAGGTTGGGCCAGTGGCACCACCGTCGTGCTGACCCCGCCGGGGACCGTCGGCGCCGTCGACGGCAGGGGCGGGGCGCCGGGCACCCGCGAGACCGACCTGCTCGACCCGATCAACTCCGTGCAGCACGTCGACGCCGTGGTGTTGTCCGGCGGCAGCGCGTACGGCCTGGCCGCCGCGGACGGGGTGATGCACTGGCTCGAGGAGCAGGGCCGCGGCGTCGCGCTGGAGGGCGGCGTCGTGCCGATCGTGCCCGCCGCGGTGGTCTACGACCTGCCGGTCGGAGGCTGGCAGTGCCGGCCGACTGCGGAGTTCGGTTACGCCGCCGCCGAGAGCGCCGGAGCCGAGTTGGCGATCGGCACGGTGGGTGCGGGCACGGGCGCGCGGGTGGGTGTGCTCAAGGGCGGCGTGGGCACGGCCTCGATGACGCTCGACTGCGGCGCGACGGTCGGGGCGTTGGTGGTGGTCAACGCCGCGGGCGACGCGGTCGATCCGGCGACGGGCCTGCCGTGGCTGGCCTACCAAATCGAGGAGTTCGGGTTGGTGCCGCCGCCCGCCGACCAGATCGCCGCCTACGCCGACCGGCATGTCGAGTACAGCCCGCTCAACACCACCATCGCCGTCGTCGCCACCGACGCCGTGCTGAGCCCCGCAGGCTGTCGACGGGTCGCCGTCGCCGCGCATGACGGGCTGGCGCGCACCATCCGGCCGTGCCACACCCCACTGGACGGCGACACGGTGTTCGCGCTGGCCACGGGTGCCGTGGAGGTCCCACCCGACCCGACGACGCCGGCGTCGATGTCGCCGGAGGTCCCGCTGATCACCCAGGTCGGGGCCGCCGCCGCGGATTGTCTGGCCCGCGCGGTGATGGTCGGGGTGCTGGCCGCGGAATCGGTGGCCGGAATACCCACGTACCGGGACCTGTTGCCGGGAGCATTCGAGTAATCGCGAAACAGCATTCCAGCAGGCGTTTACTCGATATTTCGCTGCTGGAATACAGTTTCGGGCAGAAAGGGGTAGTTGTGCTGGTGATTCGGGCCGATTTGGTCGACGCCATGGTCGCCCACGCCCGGGCCGACCATCCCGACGAGGCCTGCGGCGTGATCGCCGGGCCGGAGGGCTCGGACCGTCCGGAGCGCTTCATCGCGATGGTCAATGCCGAGCGTTCGCCGACGTTCTACCGGTTCGACTCCGGTGAACAGCTGAAGGTGTGGCGGGCCTTAGAGGACGCAGGCGAGGCCCCCGTGATCATCTATCACTCGCACACCGCCACCGAGGCGTATCCCAGCCGCACCGACATCGCCTACGCGTCCGAACCGGATGCCCACTACGTGCTGGTGTCGACCCGCGACCCCGAGGAACACGAGGTGCGGAGCTACCGCATCGTCGACGGCGTCGTCACCGAGGAACCCGTCAAAATCGTCGAGCAGTACGAGGAGCAATCATGACTGTGAACGTGTCGATCCCGACCATCCTGCGTCCCCACACCGGCGGCGAGAAGCGCGTCACCGCGAACGGTGACACGTTGGCCGCGGTGATCGGCGATCTGGAGGCCAACTACTCCGGCATCTCGGAACGACTCATGGACAACGGCAAGCTGAACCGGTTCGTCAACATCTACGTCAACGACGAGGACGTGCGGTTCTCCGGCGGGCTGGACACCACGATCGCCGATGGCGACTCGGTCACCATCTTGCCCGCGGTGGCAGGAGGGTCAGTGGGCGTCTGATGACGCGTTACGACTCGCTGCTCGAAGCGCTGGGCAACACGCCGTTGGTGGGCCTGCGCCGAGTCTCGCCGCGCTGGGACGACGAGCCGCACGTGCGGTTGTGGGCCAAGCTCGAGGACCGCAATCCCACCGGCTCCATCAAGGACCGCCCGGCGTTGCGGATGATCGAGGAGGCCGAACGCCAGGGCCTGCTGCAGCCCGGCGCGACGATCCTGGAGCCGACGAGCGGCAACACCGGCATCTCGCTCGCGATGGCCGCGTTGCTCAAGGGCTATCAGATGATCTGCGTGATGCCGGAGAACACGTCGATCGAACGCCGCCAGCTACTCGAACTGTACGGCGCGCGGATCATCTATTCGCCTGCCGAAGGTGGCTCGAACACCGCGGTCGCGCAGGCGAAAGAGCTTGCGCAGCAGAACCCTTCGTGGGTGATGCTCTACCAGTACGGCAACGAGGCCAACTCGCTGTCGCACTACGAGGGCACCGGACCGGAGTTGCTCGCCGACCTGCCCGAGATCACCCACTTCGTCGCGGGCCTCGGCACCACCGGCACCTTGATGGGCACCGGTCGGTATCTGCGCGAGCACAAGCCGGATGTGAAGATCGTCGCCGCCGAACCGCGGTACGGCGAGGGCGTCTACGCGTTGCGCAACATCGACGAGGGGTTCATCCCCGAGTTGTACGACCCGGACGTGCTGACGACGCGGTACTCGGTCGGCTCATACGACGCGATTCGGCGCACCCGCGATCTGGTCCAGGTGGAAGGGATCTTCGCAGGCATCTCCACCGGTGCGGTACTGCATGCCGCGCTGGGCATGGCGGCCAAGGCGGTCAAGGCGAAAGAGCAGGCCGACATCGCGTTCGTCGTCGCCGACGCGGGGTGGAAGTATCTGTCGACCGGTGCTTACGCCGGTAGCCTGGATGACGCCGAAGACGCGTTGGAAGGTCAGCTATGGGCTTGAGCGGTCCGGGATACCCGGCCACGCCATCGCAGCCGAAGAAGCGGCCCGCGTGGATGGTCGGTGGCCTGACCGTGCTCAGCTTCGTCGTGCTGCTGTGGGTCATCGAGTTGTTCGACTCGCTGTCCGACCACCGCCTGGACGACAACGGGATTCGGCCGCTGGAGAGCGACGGGTTGCTGGGAATCCTGTTCGCGCCGCTGCTGCACTCGAACTGGGATCACCTGATCGCCAACACCGTTCCGGCGCTGGTGCTCGGTTTCCTGATGACGCTGGCGGGCATGTCACGGTTCATCTTCGCCACGGCCATCGTGTGGATCCTCGGAGGCCTCGGCACCTGGTTGATCGGCAACGTCGGCGCGCACTGTCCCTACGTCGGAGTGCGGTGCGAGGCCAACCACATCGGCGCTTCGGGCCTGATCTTCGGTTGGCTGGCGTTTCTGATCGTGTTCGGATTCTTCACGCGTAAGGCGTGGGAGATCGTTGTCGGCGTGATCGTGCTGCTGGTCTACGGCAGCGTCCTGCTCGGTGTGCTGCCCGGTACGCCGGGGGTGTCGTGGCAGGGTCACCTGAGCGGGGCGGTGGCGGGCGTCGTGGCGGCGTATCTGTTGTCCGGACCGGAACGCAAGGCACGCGAACGACGCAGGAGCGCGGCGTCGAACCCGTACCTGACGACGTGAACTCGGCAGTGTCCTCGGAGGCGCCCGTCGGCATCTTCGATTCCGGCGTCGGCGGGCTCACTGTGGCCCGCGCGATCATCGACCAGTTGCCCGACGAGAACATCGTCTACGTGGGCGATACCGAAAACGGGCCGTACGGACCGCTGTCCATCCCGCAGATCCGCGCACACGCCCTGGCGATTGGCGACGACCTGGTTTCGCGCGGAGTCAAGGCGCTCGTCATCGCATGCAACACGGCGTCGTCGGCGTGCCTGCGCGACGCCCGCGAACGCTACGCGCCGGTGCCCGTGGTCGAGGTCATCCTGCCCGCGGTGCGCCGCGCCGTCGCGACCACCCGCAACGGGCGGATCGGCGTCATCGGCACCGCGGCGACGATCGCGTCCGGCACCTATCAGGACGCGTTCGCCGCGGCGCGCGACACCGAGGTGATCGGAGTCGCCTGCCCCCGGTTCGTCGACTTCGTCGAGCGCGGTGTGACCAGCGGACGGCAGGTGCTGGGACTGGCCGAGGGCTACCTGGAACCGCTGCAGCGCGCCGAGGTCGACACGCTCGTACTCGGCTGCACCCACTATCCGATGCTGTCGGGGCTGATCCAGCTGGCGATGGGCGAGAACGTCACCTTGGTGTCCAGCGCCGAGGAGACCGCCAAGGACTTGCTCAGGGTGCTCACCGAACTGGATTTGCTGCGGCCCCACGGAAGTTCACCCGCGCAGCGGATGTTCGAGGCGACCGGTGATCCCGAGGCGTTCACCACACTGGCCGCGCGGTTCCTGGGGCCGACGCTCGACGGTGTTCGACCTGTTCAACGTCACGTCGGTTCCCAAAGATGATTTTCGTCGCTCGAACCGGCCATGTTTTCGTCGCGGGGATACCGGGCATGGCAAGCTAGTGAGCGTGCGAATCACCGTTCTCGGTTGCTCCGGCAGTGTCGTCGGGCCTGATTCGCCAGCGTCGGGATACCTCGTGTCGGCTCCCGATACGCCGCCATTGGTCCTTGATTTCGGCGGTGGTGTGCTCGGCGCGCTGCAGCGCCACGCCGACCCGAACGACGTTCATGTGCTGTTGTCGCACCTGCACGCCGACCACTGCCTCGATCTACCCGGGCTGTTCGTGTGGCGGCGCTACCACCCGTCGCCGGCACAGCAGCGCGGCATCATGTACGGCCCGGCCAATACATGGGCCCGGCTCGGCGCGGCGTCGTCGCCCGAAGGCGGCGAGGTCGACGACTTCTCCGACGTGTTCGAGATCCGCCACTGGGTCGACGACGAGGCGGTCACGATCGGCTCGCTGAACGTGACGCCGAAGCTTGTTTGCCACCCGACGGAGTCCTACGGCATGCGTATCACCGATCCGGACGGCGCCACGCTGGTCTACAGCGGCGACACCGGCTACTGCGACGCGTTGATCGACCTCGCCCGGGGCGCCGACGTGTTCCTGTGTGAGGCGTCGTGGACGCACTCGCCGGACCGGCCGCCCCGACTGCACCTGTCGGGCACCGAGGCGGGCAGGGCCGCGGCCGCAGCGGGCGTCGGCGAACTTCTGCTGACCCACATTCCGCCGTGGACCTCGCGGGAGGACGTCATCAGCGAGGCCAAGGGCGAGTTCGACGGTCCGGTGCACGCGGTGGTGTGCAACGAGACCTTCGACGTCGTGCGCGCGGCGTAGCGGTACGCGGGCGGTGGGGTCACACCGAGCCGATAGGGTTGGCTGGTGTCCCGAAGAGAAGACGGCCGGCTTGACGACGAGCTGAGGCCGGTTCGTATCACCCGTGGGTTCACCACGCATCCCGCCGGTTCGGTGCTGGTCGAATTCGGCCAGACGCGCGTCATGTGCACCGCGAGCGTCACCGAGGGAGTGCCACGCTGGCGTAAGGGCTCCGGGCAGGGCTGGCTGACAGCGGAATACGCGATGCTGCCCGCAGCCACGCACGACCGCTCTGACCGCGAGTCGGTCAAGGGCCGGATCGGCGGCCGCACCCAGGAGATCAGCCGGTTGGTCGGCCGCTCGTTGCGGGCGTGCATCGACCTCGGTGCGCTGGGGGAGAACACCATCGCGATCGACTGCGACGTGCTGCAGGCCGACGGCGGCACCCGAACCGCAGCGATCACCGGCGCCTACGTGGCGCTGGCCGACGCGGTCACCTATTTGTCGGCAGCAGGCAAGCTCTCCGACCCGCGGCCGCTGTCGTGCGCGATCGCCGCGGTCAGCGTCGGCGTCGTCGACGGCCGCATCCGCGTCGACCTGCCCTACACCGAAGACTCGCGCGCTGAGGTCGACATGAACGTCGTCGCCACCGACACCGGGACGCTGGTCGAGATCCAGGGCACCGGGGAAGGTGCGACGTTCCCGCGCTCCACGCTGGACAAGATGCTCGACGCCGCGATGGTCGCGTGCGAGAAGATCTTCGAGATTCAACGTGAGGCGTTGGAGCTGCCGTATCCCGGAACGCTGCCGGAGCCGAAAGAACCGACGAAGAAGGCGTTCGGAAGCTGACCGAGTTGTTGGTGGCCAGCCGCAACCCCAAGAAGCTGGCCGAATTGCGCCGGGTGCTCGAGGCGGCCGGGGTTTCGGGTCTGACGTTGCTGTCGCTCGATGACGTGCCCGCGTTCGACGAGGCGCCGGAGACCGGTGCGACGTTCGAGGACAACGCGGTGGCCAAGGCCCGGGACGCGTATCGCGCGACCGGTCTCGCGACGGTTGCCGACGACTCCGGGCTGCAGGTCGACGCGCTCAACGGGATGCCGGGGGTGCTGTCGGCGCGATGGTCGGGCCGGCACGGTCAAGATGCGGCCAACACCTCTCTGCTCTTGGCGCAACTGGCAGATGTACCCGACGAGCGGCGCGGCGCGGCGTTCGTCTCGGCGTGTGCGCTGGTGTCCGCTGCCGGTGAGACTGTGGTGCGGGGCGAGTGGCCGGGCAGCATCGTCCGCGAGCCCCGGGGGGAGGGCGGATTCGGCTACGACCCGGTGTTCCTACCGGAGGGGTCGGCGCGCACCGCCGCCGAACTCAGTCCGGCGGAGAAGGATGCGGCGTCGCACCGTGGCCGCGCACTGGCCTTGCTGGTGCCCGCGTTGCGCGAGTTGGCCGCTCGAATGTGACGCCAATTTTGTATAGCCAAACTAATCTGTAGCATCCCCGGGGTGCGTCGCTCCTCCGCCCAACCCGCAGTCGGTAGGACGCGACACCCGGCGATCATCGTGGTGGTGCTGGCGGCAGCGGGCATCAGTGTGTCGCTGATGCAGACACTTGTCATCCCGCTCATCCCCGAACTTCCCACGCTGTTGAACACGAGCGCGTCCAACGCGTCGTGGGTGATCACCGCGACGCTGCTCACGGCGGCCGTCGCGACGCCGATGTTCGGCAGGCTCGGCGACATGTACGGCCCCAAACCGATGCTGATCATCTGCGCCGTCGTGCTCACCGCGGGATCGTTGATCGCCGCGACGACGACAGCCCTGATCCCGGTCATCATCGGGCGCGGACTGCAGGGCTTCGGCATGCCGATCATCCCACTGGGGATCAGTGTGCTGCGGGCGTCGGTGCCGGCACATCGGGTCGGCACGGCGATGGGCTTGATGAGCGCATCGCTGGGTGTCGGTGGCGCGCTTGGGCTTCCGTTGTCGGCGATCATCGCCGATCGGTTCGACTGGCATGCGTTGTTCTGGTTCGCCGCCGCGCTCGGCGCGGTTTCCGGCCTGTCGTTCGCCGCCCTGGTGCCGCGCATTCCCGCGGCCTCGGCCGACCGCTTCGACGCGCTGGGGGCGGTCGGTCTGGCGGGCGGGCTGGTGACGCTGCTGCTCGGGATTTCCAAGGGCGGGAGTTGGGGCTGGACGAGTGGCATCACCGTGGGGATGTTCGCGGCGTCGGTGGTGATCTTCGGGTTGTTCGGGTGGTGGCAGTTCCGGACTGCCGCGCCGATCGTGGATTTGCGCACCACGCTGAAGCGGCCGGTGTTGACGACGAATCTGGCGTCGATCGCGGTGGGGTTCTCGTTGTTTGCGATGTCGCTGATCGCGCCGCAGATCCTCGAACTCCCCGCCGGGACGGGTTACGGGCTCGGGCAGTCGATGCTGGAAACCGGGTTGTGGATGGCGCCCGGTGGGCTGGCGATGATGCTGTCGTCGCCGGTGGCGGCGCGGATCGCCGGAGTGCACGGGCCGCGGTTCACATTGTTCGTCGGCTCGGCGGTCGTTGCCGCCGGCTACCTTTCGGGCCTGTTGCTGATGAACAGCGCCTGGCAGCTGTGCGTGTTCAACGTGCTGGTGAGCGTCGGCGTCGGTTTTGCGTTCTCCTCGCTGCCCGCGCTGATCAACGCCGCGGTCCCGGTATCGGAGACCGCGGCCGCCAACGGCATCAATGCGCTGGCGCGTTCGCTCGGCACGTCGATCTCCAGCGCGGTGATCGGTGCGGTGTTGGCGGTGATGACCACTACGGTGGCCGGGCAGCAGGTGCCGTCACTGGCCGGCCTGCGAATAGCGCTGCTGATCGCAGCGGCCGCGGCCGTCGTCGCCGCGATTACCGCGTTGGCCATCCCCAAGGCGGACGAGGCCGACGAGCCCGCACACGAGCTGGCGCTGGCTACAGACCGTAACGGTCCTTGATCTCCTTGGTCTGCACCTGCTCGACGATGATGCCGACCAGCGGGATGGTGCCGGCCAGCAGCACGCCGATGGTCTTGCCGATCGGCCACCGCACTTTGACCGCGAGGTTGGCGGTGAACAGCAGGTAGACGAAGTACACCCAGCCGTGGACGACCGCGATCCAGTTCAGGCCCTCGACGTGGTAGACGTACTTCATCACCATCTCGTAGCAGAGCGCGATGAGCCAGATGCCCGTCGTCCAGGCCAGCACTCGGTAGCCCAGCAGCGCCTTGCGGATGTTGTCGGCAGAGGTGATCGGTGGTTCGGTCATGTGGCCGGGTGTTCCTTGTCTTTTCTCGCGAGCTCGGCCAGGTAGGCGTTGTACTCGCGTAGTGCGGGGTCGTCGGCGTCTTCGTCGAATTGGGTTGTTGTTGAGGGCTTTTGCGGGAGCAGATCCTCGGGGATCTCGGTGATCGCGTCGCGCTTCGTCGGTTCGGGCGGCGCCTCCTCGTAGCGCACGAACTTGTAGTACGCATACACGACGAAACCGGCGAACAACGGCCACTGCAGGGCGTAGCCGAGGTTCTGGAAGCTGCCCGATGCCGACTCGAAGCGGGTCCACTGCCACCAGGCCAACGCCAGGCATCCGGCGGCGCCGACGATCACCAGGACGATGAGCGCCGGCCTCCTACGCCGTGTAGTGGACACCTTCCAACGGTACCGCGATACCCTTGGGGCGCTTAAGCGCGAGTGTCGGAACTGGCAGACGAGATGGATTTAGGTTCCATTGCCTCAGGGCGTGGGGGTTCGAGTCCCCCCTCGCGCACTCAATCCCCCGCCGATTTCTACACCAGGGTCGTGATCTGCCGATATCCACAGCCCTCGTGCAGAAATCGCGGTCACGCCTTGGCGGCGAAGTACTTCTGCCCGTCGGCGGGGATGCGCCCGAGCCCGGCTTCAATAGCGGCGCAAGCACTTTGACCGGCAGACTCACCGCCATCGTCGCGGACGAGGGCCGGCTCAGCCGTCTCTGCTCTGGATTGCGAAACAAACCAGGCTGGCGGCGAAGCTCAGAGTGGCGATGGCCCCGGCCGCTGCGGCCATCGCGGCGTCGGCCGCGCCCCAACTGGCCAGGGACACCGCGACGGCGATCACTGCCGTGATGATCAGGAAGAGGCCCGTGGTGGCGATCGCTTCGGCGGTCGGGTCGTCGGCGGGTGCGATGGCGCGCTCGCGCATCAGGTCTCCTACGGGCTCACGGAATATGGTGCGCAGAGGTTGCCCGTTGTTGACGGTAGTGAAACCCGCCGACCCGAAGTTCCGGCTCAGCCTACTTTTCGGACGGTGAACCCGTTGCGTTCGGCCAGCGAACGAAGTTGCCGCAGCGCGAACTGGCGCGCGCGGCCCTCGTCCGGGATGAAGATCCCGGCCCACACTCCGACCGCCCCCGGTGTCTGGCACGCCTCCTGCGCGCAGAGCCAGCGGCGCGGGCATGCCCGGCACAGTTCCTTGGCGCCTTCATCGGCGACGACGGCCCACCGGTCCGGATCCTGGATGCACGCGCCGAACGGCGTCTCCTGCGGCGTCGAAACGGCCCGCGATACAAGATCGATGGAGCCAGGACGCGTCGTCTGCGGGGTCGGTCGCTCGTTGACTGCCATTCGCGTCTCTCCTCCCGGTCAAGACAAGGGTTCGTCGTCGGCGGTAGCCGACAATACACGCGTATCGGTTGCCTACGATACAGACGTATTGGATACCTTGAGGAGGTGAACAACCCGACCTGCAGGCATTGATGGCATCCACTCGAGCGCGTCAACATGCGCCCGGCGACGATCGACGTTCGAGCATCGAGCGGATCCGGGAGGCGGCGCTCAAGTGCTTCGCGGCCCGGGGCGCGGCGGCCACGTCGCTGCGCCTGGTGGCCGCCGAGGCGGGCGTCTCGCTCGGCCTGGTGCAACACCACTTCGCGACGAAGGCGAACCTGATCAAGGCCGTCGATGACCATGTGGTCGCGGTCATCGAGACGGTGATCGCGAAGCCCATCCCAGAGCCACCGGTCGACACGATCACCGACATCGGAAACAGGGTGACGTCACTGGTGACCGACGAACCGGATGTGATGGCCTACGTCGGACGAGCGCTCACCGACGGCAGTCCGCTCGGCGGGCAGCTGTTCGACTCGCTGGCGGCCATCGGCGCCGAACGCTGGCAAGCGCGTCGGGATCTCGGGTTGACGCGACCGGACCTCGACCCGACATGGGGCACGCTGAACCCGCTGGTGCTGGCCCTCGGCACGTGGATCCTGCGCGGCCATATCGAACGTCACCTCCCGGAGCCGTTCGACAACCCCGTGCAACTGCAGCGATGGCAGGACGCGGTGAATGCGCTACTGCGTGACGGGCAGATGCGTCACGACCCGTGACACGTCGGCCCGATTAGAGCGGTGTGCCACCGACCCGCTTCCGGTAGCTCGTCGGCGTCTCTCCGCAGAACTGGGTGAAGGCCCGGGTGAACGAGCTTAGGCTGTCAAAGCCCACCGCCGACGAGGCTTCCTGTACCGATTGCCCCGGCGCGGCCAGCAGCGCCATGGCCTTGAGCATGCGTGCGTGTAAAAGATATGTGCGCCAGGACAATCCGATCGAATCCTGAAACAGTCGCCGCAATGTGCGCTCCGACACCGAGACCGCCCGGCTCACCTCCTGGGCGCTCACGTCGTCGAGATGTTCCTTTGTGTACGCCATCGCGGCGGCGACGATCGGGTGCTCGGAACTCGGCAGACTCAGCGGCGCCTCGTGGTCGAGGGCCTCGGAGACCAGGTTGGCCAGGGTGCGGAAGAACGCGTCGGACACCTCATCACCGTCGGGGCGGTCGATCGGCCAGCGCAGCGCGTAGATCATCATCTCCCGGATCAACGGTGAGACGCCGAGGATGCGCGCCCGGTCGCCCGCTTGCGAAATCAACTCGGGATCGAACATGACCGCGACGGTCCGGACGTCGGGGTTCATCGTGGCCTGATGTTCGAGGCCGACCGGAATCCACGCCGCCTGCTGCGGCGGCAGCAGGTAGTGTGCCGAATCCGTCTCGACCTCGACCACACCGCCGATCGCGTACTCGATCTGGTGGACGTCGTGTGAGTGCCAGCCGGTGATCAGGGCATCGCCCTCGTAGAGGTAGCTGCCGCCCAAAGCGCGACCACCTCGCCGCAGGTCGATGACGCGCCGAGGGTGTGCCGCGTCGAGCTTGGCCGTTTGGGCCAAATCTCTGTCCGATAGCGCGGAGACGGTCACACCGCTAGACGGTACTACTGGGGTATGGACATCGACGACCTGATCCTGGTGAGCATCGACGACCACGTTGTGGAACCGCCCGACATGTTCCTTCGGCATGTCCCGGCCAGATACAAGGACGAGGCGCCGATCGTGGTCACCGACGACAAGGGCGTCGACCAGTGGATGTATCAAGGTCGGCCGCAGGGCGTCAGCGGGTTGAACGCGGTGGTCTCCTGGCCGGCCGAAGAGTGGGGTCGTGACCCCGCCGGGTTCGCCGAGATGCGTCCCGGCGTGTACGACGTCCACGAACGGGTGCGCGATATGAACCGCAACGGCATCCTGGCCTCGATGTGCTTCCCGACGTTCACCGGCTTCTCCGCGCGGCACCTCAACATGCACCGCGAGGAAACCACATTGGTGATGGTGTCGGCCTACAACGACTGGCACATCGACGAGTGGGCGGGCTCATATCCGGACCGCTTCATCCCGATCGCGATCATGCCGACCTGGAACCCGCAGGCGATGTGCGACGAGATCCGTCGCGTCGCCGCGAAGGGCTGTCGCGCGGTCACCATGCCGGAACTGCCTCACCTGGAAGGGCTTCCGAGTTATCACGACGACGAGTACTGGGGTCCGGTGTTCCGGACGCTGTCGGAGGAGAACGTGGTGATGTGCCTGCACATCGGCACCGGCTTCGGCGCGATCAGCATGGCGCCCAACGCTCCCATCGACAACCTGATCATCCTGGCCACCCAGGTGTCGGCGATGTGCGCCCAGGACCTGTTGTGGGGTCCGGCGATGCGCAACTACCCCGACCTGAAATTCGCGTTCTCCGAAGGCGGTATCGGGTGGATCCCGTTCTACCTCGACCGCAGCGACCGCCACTACACGAACCAGAAGTGGCTGCGGCGTGACTTCGGCGACAAGCTACCCAGCGATGTGTTCCGCGAGCACTCACTGGCCTGCTACGTCACCGACAAGACCTCGCTGAAGCTGCGGCACGAGATAGGCATCGACATCATCGCGTGGGAGTGCGACTACCCGCACTCGGACTGCTTCTGGCCCGACGCGCCCGAGCAGGTGATGGCCGAGCTCACCGCGGCGGGTGCGGACGACACCGACATCAACAAGATCACCTGGCAGAACGCGTGCAACTTCTTCGGCTGGGATCCGTTCGCTCGTACTTCGCGAACGGATGCGACGGTTGGGGCGTTGCGCGCCAAGGCAACCGACGTCGACGTGTCCATCCGCCCACGCAAGGAGTGGGCGCGGCTCTACGAGGAGAAGCAGCTCACCACATCAACCCGCGGATGAGCTCGTTCGCGGGGATCTCCTCGGCAGAGATCAACCCCGACGGGGCGCGGCACACCCAGTCGATCGCGTTGACGACACGCGCGGCGGTGGACAGGCACCCCGCTTCGGTGACGTCGAGCACCGGATGCGACAGCAGCGTGCTCATCTCGATGCGCGGCTCGCCCTCGACGATCACCTTGTGCACACCGGAGTGGCCGTCGGGCGGATACTCCAACTCCGGCGCCGCCGCGGGGGTGAGCCGGGTGGTGTGCTCCACGGTGATGATGACGTCGCTGCCGCGCACGCCTTCGGCAGCGAATCGCACGCCGGCCAACTGGCCGGGTTCGACGGTCATCATCTTGCATTCGATGCGCCGGTCGGTGTACCACGGCTCGTAGCGCTGGCGAACCTCATCGAGTTCGGCGCCGAGATGGTGAGCGAGGTTGCGCACCAGTCCACCGAACATCGCCGTGATGACACCGGGCTGAAACGCCATCGGCAGCTCGTCGTCGGGAGTGGTACCGAAACCCATTGCCGTCCCGGTGTATTCGTAGTCATCGTAGTTGCCGTAGTCGAAGACCTCCTGCACGGTGATCGACTCGACGCGGCTGGACAGGCTCAGCGCGGCGAACACCGCGGTGTCTCCCGAGTAGCCGGGGTCGATGCCGTTGACGTAGAGCGACGAGTTGCCTGCGGCACACGCCTCTTCCAGAGGTACGCGCAACCAGTCGTCGGTCTGCTTCGGCGTCACCAACCACACCATCGACGTGCCGACGACATTGACGCCCGCGGCGAGGAACTGCGACATCTGCTCGATCGCCTCCATGGGCCGCGTCTCACCCAGCGCGGTGTAGACAACGCAGTCCGGCCTCAACGTGATGAGCGCGTCGATGTCATCAGTGGCGACGACACCGGTGGGCTCGCTCAACCCGCACAGTTCGGCTGCGTCCCTGCCGATCTTGTCCGGATTGGCGGCATGCACACCGACGAGTTCCAGATCCGGCCGTCCGATGAGCGCGCGAAGCGAGTGCTGGCCGACGTTGCCGGTGGAAAACTGGACGACTCTGCGCATTTGGGGTCCGTTCTCGATCAGTAGTCGGGGATCGGCAGTGGTGAGTTGTTCGAGTCGATGCCGCCGTCGACGTGAAAGATCGCGTTGGTCGCGTAGCAGTCGCGGGTGGCCAGGTAGACGCACAGCCGCCCGAGATCCTCGACGCTGCCGAGGCGGTGCAGCGGTGTGGCTTCCAACATCTTCTCCAGTGAGCCCGGCATCATGTCCAGACTGCCTTGCAAACCGTCGGTGGCGAAAGAGCCCAGTGCGATCGCATTGACCCGAACCTTCGGCGCGAGTTCCTGTGCCATGGCTCGCGTCAGCGCCTCCAGTGCGCCCTTGGCCGTGCAGTAGGCCGTCAACGCGCGGATGCCGAAACGTGCGGAGCCGGAGGAGATGTTGACGATGGAGCCGTGGCCCGCCTCGAACATGTGGGGCGCGACGAGTTGGCTCATGATGAATGCCGACGTGACGCACCAGTCGAAGGTGAGCCGGAAGTCCTCGTCGGTGATGTCGAGGAACCGGGCGTAGGTCGATCCACCGACGTTGTTCACCAGGATGTCGACTCGGCCGAAGCGCTCGATCGTGGTATCGACGACACGCTCACCGTCGGACCGGCTCATCGCGTCGGCAACAAGCGCCAAGCCGCTGCCACCCGTGTCTTCGATGCCCTTGATCGTTCCGACGATGTCGGATTCGGTCCGCGCCGTGCCGACTACTGTGGCGCCCGCCTCGGCGAGGACTCGTGCAATACCCTGACCGACGCCCTTGCCCGCGCCGGTGACGATCGCCACCTGGCCGTCGAGGTTGAACTGTTCCAACGCCATCCGGACCCCTCCTGAAATTGACTGCAGTCAATCACACATGTCAATACCTGACCAGTGTTGCTATCGTCAGGTCATGGCGGTGGTGGACAAACCCTCAGCACGCGAAGCCAAGCGCTTGCAGACGCGCGAGCGGCTGATGGGGGCGGCGATCGCGGAGTTCAAGCGATCGGGCATCGCGGCGGCCGACGTCGGCGCCATCGTGGCAGCAGCGGGGGTTGCCCACGGCACCTTCTTCTTTCACTTCCCGACCAAGGAACACGTGTTGCTCGAGTTGGAGCACCGCGAGGAGGAGCGCATCGCCAAACAACTGGCTCGCTACATCGATGCGACCCGCGATCTCGAATCGATTCTCACCGAGGCCGTCCGACTTGTGCTGGGCCTCGAGCGCCGTCTCGGGTCGCTGTTGTTCAAGGACTTCCTCGCATTGCACTTCTCGCAGACCCGGCCTGTCGACGAAAGCACCGAGCATCCCGTCATCGTCCGGGTCGCCGACGAGATCGAGCGTGCGCAGCAGCGTGGCGAGGTCGCCGCGGACGTCAATCCGATGAACAGCGCAGTGTTTTTCCTGCTCGGCCTCTATGCGTTGTTGACGACCACTCACAACTGGCCGACGCAGGGAACGATGCTCGAGGACTACGTCGCGAGGACGCTGCGCGGTATCGAGGCGCGCTAGTTGATTGACTGGGGTCAGTCTTCCTGCAATGCTCGGGGAGTTGATTCCCAGGAGGACGCCTTGACTCTGCGGACAATTCCCGCCATCGGCAGCGGTCTGGACGAGCACATGGAGCGCTCGCGGCTGGCGCAGCGCCAGGCCGACAAGTGGCTCATCTGTGGAAGCCTGCTCATCGGAACCGCGGCGCTCGGCGTCTTCGGTCTTCCGCTCTTCCTCCGAGGCGTTTGGCTGCTGCGCAAAGCTCAGCGCGAAGGGCTGTCGGTGCGCCCGATGATCGTCACGCTCATCGGCTACCTGGTCATCATCGACGCGGCGATCAACACCGTGGGCTGGGCGCTCGATCTCGTGGCCAACCACACCATTCTGGCGCGAATCCTGTTGAACGGCTGGGGCGCCATGTTCGACGCCGGCTACTTCTGGCACTACAACGAGCTGTGGCTGGGCGGGGCTGCCGGCCCGGGGGAGAAGGCGATGGAGGTCGGGATGATCCTCACCGTCTTCACGATGCGGATCGCCGCCGGGATCGGCTTCCTGCAGATGAAAAGGTGGGGCCATCAGTGGATGATCGTCACCTGCTGGATGGGGGTGCTCATCTGGTGCCTGTATGTGTTCAACATGACGATGTACGCCGACGTGCGCTACGCGGGCACGATATTCCCCGTCGTCGGTTGGTGGCTGTATGACATCTTCTACATCACGCCGTTCCTGGCGATTCCCTACCTGCACTCGGTGAACCGCGAGATCTTCTCTGACTGACTGAGATCATTGACTAGAGTCAGTATGTACGTTACAAAAGAGCAGACCATGACGGCTCAGGTGAGGCTGTCGGCGTGCTTGAACGCTGGTGGCAATGACCGATAACGCGCCCGCAAGGAGGCCGCACTGGTGGACTGGATCTGGGAGATACTTCGTTATGTCGCGGCCTGGGGCGGTACCGGCCTGATCATCTGGTTCTGGTACTGGATGTTCTCCAACATCGGAACCTTCTGAGCGGCCCGGACGATCGATGGCTGAACTTGCCGATGCGCACGCGATGGCGGTCGAGCGCAGTTGCGCGGTGACTGCCGTTGCCTTGAGCGGGCAACGGCGCGAGGGCGTTCGCCTCGTGACCGGTGAACACCGCGCATTCAGCTTGAGTGCGGCACTGGACTTCGTACATGTGCCGTATCCGATCGCCCGTGACTGGACCCGTAGAACGCTCACATGTGGTGTCGCACTGCAGTGCTCACCGTCGAAGGACCGCCTTGCCGAGTACCGGCTCAACGAACTGTCGGCACGTGAACTGCATGCGGTGACGGTCGTCGAGGCACGCGTCGCCCTTGGCTGGGTCCATGAGCGATGGCCCGGCCTGGCGCCGGAGATCCGGCGAGTGCTCGGTGATATCGACGTGCTCGACGGCGACCTCGACGCGACGGCGATGCTCAACCAGGCAATCGCCCTGGCGCGCACCGGACAGCCGCTTAGTGTCCACCCGCTGCTGGGCCGTCTTCCGCTGGCATACACGGCTCCGCAAGGCATCTCGGACAAGCTGCGGCGCACGCTCGGCAGGATGCCGTGGACCACAACGCAGAAGCGGCTGCCGCGGCCCTATTCCATTCCTGTCGGAGGCGACGGCGGTATCCGCAACCCCAATCTGCCTCCGCCGAGCCGACCGCAGGACAACGATCTCGACATCACTCCCGACCACCGGCCCGGCATCCCCTATCCCGAGTGGAACGCGTGGACCAAGAGTTTCATGCGTGACCACGTCGCGGTGCTCGAAAAGGCTCACGCGTCGCGCGGCCGGGAGCCGGAATCGGCATCGGCCGAGCTACGAAGGTGGTTTGAAGAGCACACCCATCGCGCGATGAGGAACCGGTTGGAGGACGGCTCTGACCTGGACGTCGAACAATACGTCAACCATTACATCGACCTGACGACCGGTGAGGCGATCGAGCCGCGCCTTTTCCGCGAGCTTCTGCCGAGCAACCGTGACGTCACCACCGCGCTGCTCCTGGACGGCAGCTCATCGCTCGGTGTCCACGGCGGCCGGATCTTCAAGCTCGAATTGGCCTGCGCCGACGCGCTATCGCGTGCGATGACGCTCGCTCGCGAGCGGCACGGCATCTTCGTGTTCACCGGGAACACCCGCCACCGCGTCGAGGTGAGTTGCCTCAAGGACTTCGAGGACCGGAGGTTCGTGCCACCCGGCCGGCTCGGGCTGTCCACGGGCGGGTACACCCGGCTGGGAGCGCCGTTGCGCCATCTCACCAGCCGCCTTCTGGCGCAACCGTCCGAGCGTCGGCTGCTCATCGTGATCGGCGACGGCCTCATCTCCGACGAGGGCTATGAGGGGCGCTACGCCTGGGCCGACGCCGCCCACGCTGTCGAGGAGGCCAATGACGCCGGCGTGAGCATCTACTACGTCGGCGTCGGGCCGACCCGCGTCGATCCGCTACCGGAGGTCTTCGGACCCCGTCGCTCACAACGCATCCGACGAGTAGAGGAGCTTCCCCGAGTGCTTGCCCATGTTCATCGGGAACTGGTGGCCGCATGAATTACTACGCGAACGCCAACGAGGTCCGGCTGTTCGAGCAGGCGTATCAGCAGCGCCTGCCCGTGATGCTCACCGGGCCGACGGGCTGCGGCAAAACCCGCCTCGTCGAGCACATGGGCGTCCTGCTCGAACGGCCGGTCGTGACGATCAGCTGCCACGACGACCTGACGAGTTCGGATCTGGTCGGCCGGTTCATGGTCACGGGCGGCGACGTCGTGTGGACTGACGGGCCGCTGACCCGGGCGGTGAAGGCCGGTGCCATCTGCTATCTCGACGAGGTGGTGGAGGCGCGCCACGACTCGCTGGCGATCCTGCACTCGCTGACCGACCACCGCCGCGCCCTGTTTCTCGACCGGGCCGGTGAGGTGGTCCGGGCGCCGGACACCTTCATGCTGGTCTGCTCGTACAATCCCGCCTACCGCAGCTCGCTGAAAGAACTCAAACCGTCGTTCCGCCAACGCTTCGTCACGTTACCCATGAGGTATCTGCCTGCCGACCGCGAGGCCCAGGTGATCGTCGCCGAGACCGGTGTCGACTCCGCGACCGCGACCCGGCTCGTGCAATGCGCCGCCGCGATCCGCACCGCCGACGAGGCGTTCCACTTCGAACCGCCATCCACCCGCGTGCTCGTCACCGCGGGTCAACTGATCGTCGCGGGCGCAACCGAATTGGAGGCGGCCGAGGCCTGCATCCTCGCACCACTGTCCACTGACGGTGCCATCACCGACGGATTGCGTGAAGTCGCCGTGGCCAGCCTGGCCACCGATGCGCCGAACACCTCCGGTTAGGAAGGAGTCCGCCCATGGATCAGAAAGAGCGAAAGCGCAAGAGAGCGCTCATCATCCTGCAGATCGTGATCTACGGCTACTTGCTCGCGATGTTCGGGATCCAGCTCTACATGTCATTCGCCCGCGGATGGTGGGAATTGTGAATCCGCCGCTGTTGAGCCGTCGTTCCAAGGCGCCGGTCTCGCTCGACGGATCGGTCGGCCTCGAGGAGCACCACGAAGAGTCGCGTCTCGCGCAACGCCGGGCGGACAAATGGATGATCGTCGGCGCCGCCCTGATGGGAATGTGGGCGCCCGGTTTGATCGGCTTCCCGATCTTCATGCGCGGGGTGTGGCTGCAACGGCACGCCGCCCGCGCCGGTCTGTCGATGCGGCCGATGATCGTCACGCTGATCGGATATCTGGTGCTGATCGACGGGATGCTCAACAGCCTGGGCTGGGCACTCGACCTCGTCGCCAACCACACGTTGATCAACCGCGTACTGATGGTCGGCTGGGGCGCAATGTTCGACGCCGGTTACTTCTGGCACTACAACGAGTTGTGGGTCGGGGGTGCGGCCGGGCCCGGCGAGAAGTCCATGGTGTTCGGGATGATCCTCACCGTGTTCGCGATGCGGTGCGCAGCGGCGATCGGCTTCCTACAGATGAAGCGCTGGGGTCATCAATGGATGATCGTCACCTGCTGGATGGGGGTGCTCATCTGGTGCCTGTATGTGTTCAACATGACGATGTACGCCGACGTGCGCTACGCCGGGGTCGTCTTCCCGGTCATCGGCTGGTGGCTCTACGACATCTTCTACATCACGCCATTCTTGGCCATTCCGTATCTCCACACGGTCAACCGCGAAATCTTCTCCGACTGAACAGGTTCAAGGAGCCGAGCCATGACATCCTCTTCACCGACCTCAGAAACCACCGAGGAGCAGAGAGACGATCTGCCACCGGGCACCACGCCGTACTACGCGCGGATGCATCGCTACATCAAGCGGGCGGTGCTGGTGTGTCTGGTCGCGCTGGTGATCGAGGGGGCGTTCACGCTGCCGTTCATGGCGGTGTATTACGGCTACCCGACACTGAGCCTCACCGAGATCTGCAGCGAACTGCTCAAAGTCCGCTACTCCGACGACACCTTGGAGTGCAAGGTCCCGTACCCGCCACTGGGCCCACCTGAGGGCGCCGAAGGAAAGGACACCGCGCAAGACGAATGGGGAATTCAACCGGTGCCGAAGTACAACAGAATCGGCTTCCGCGAGCTGGTCCGCATCCACGAGGAAAGAGAGGCGAGGGAGGCAACGGAACAACATCAAGGCGCACCGGCTCCGTGACCAAGCCGATCGAGGAGCACGCACGAAACTGGGACCTTCGCCACGAGGACTTCGGCGACAACGACTTCCTGTACGACGTCTACTCGGTGATGCGGCGCAACGCACCGTTCGCCCACACCGACTCACCGTTCCTGTCCGCCACCCCCGGCGGCGCATGGGTGGCGACCAGGTACGACGAGTGCTACCGCATATTGCAGGACTGGCAACACTTCTCGAGCAATCCAGTACCGGAGGACGCCGAACAAATCCTCGGCGAACTTCTCGTCGTCATGGATCCTCCGCGGCAACAAAAGTTCCGCAAGGTTCTCAATCCCTACTTCTCGCCGGCGCGGATGAAGGCGCTGCGACCGCAGATCCGAGCCGAGACCGACCACTTGATCGACGCGTTCATCGAAGACGGCGTCGGTGACCTCGCCGAGGTCGCGTGGCGACAGCCCGGAACCGTCTTCTTCAAGTACGTCTTCGGAATGCCGGTCGACGATGTTCCGCTGTGCGTCGCGCTGACCGACACTGCGCTCAGTGGCGACACCGAGGAAGCCCGCATGGCCGCCAACGCCGAGCTGTATCAGCATCTTCACCGTGCGATGACCGCACGCGCCGCACAGCCGCAGCGGGACGACATGATCGACGTCCTTCTTTCGGCTGAGATCGACGGCGAGAAGTTGCCGTTCCAAGACGCAGTCGCCAACGCGATGCTGCTGGTGCAGGCCGGTCTCGAGACCACCTCGAGCGCGATGTCGTTCGCGCTGCACTACCTCGCAACGCATCCCGATGACCGTGGCCGGCTCATCGAAGAACCGGAGCTTCTGCCGAGAGCCGTCGAGGAGTTCATCCGGTACGCAGGGTCGATCCACGGGATCCCTCGCACCGTCGTCAAAGATGTCGAGATCAGCGGCCATACCTTCTGTCCGGGCGAATCGGTGATCGTCAACTACGCTTCGGCCAACCGCGACCCGCAGCAGTTCCCCGATCCCGACCGCTGCGTCCTCGATCGACAAGCGAACCGGCACCTCGGATTCGGCGCAGGCGTACACCGCTGCCTGGGTTCGAATCTCGCTCGGCTGGAGTTCACGGTCGCCCTCGAGCAGGTGCTGTCGAGGATGCCCGACTACCGTCTGGCGCCCGACGCCGATCCGGTTTTCCACGGCAACTCCGTCACCCGCGGATACCGCGCCATTCCAGTGGTATTCAGCCCGAAGGAGCGCCACTCGTGACATATCGCGTCGTGCAGTGGACGACGGGCAACGTCGGCAAGAAGTCTGTGCATGCGATCACCGCAAACACCGATCTGGAGCTCGTCGGATGTTACGCCTGGTCGCCGGACAAGGTCGGCAAGGACGTCGGCACCCTGTGCGGCATCGAGCCGCTGGGAGTGACGGCGACCGACGACGTCGATGCGCTGTTGGCGTTGAAACCGGACTGCGTGGTGTACAACCCGATGTTCGCCGACGTCGACGAGGTGGAGCGCATCCTCGCCGCGGGCGTCAACGTGGTGACCACGTCGGAGTTCATCACCGGCCACCAACTGGGAGAGGGCCGTGACCGCATCACGGAGGCCTGTAACCGTGGTGGTGCCACGATCTTCGGCAGCGGCATCAACCCCGGATTCATCCAACTGTTCGCCGTGGTGACGGCCGGCCTCTCCGATCGCGTCGACCGGATCTCGATCCTGGAGTCCTTCGACACCACCATCTACAACTCGCCCGCCACCGAAATTCCCATGGGATTCGGCCGTCTCGTCGACGACCCGGACCTGCCGGCGATCACCGCGAACGGATCGGGCATCTTCCGCGAGGCCGTGTTGTTGGTCGCCGATGCGCTCGGCGCCGTACTCGACGACGTCCGGTGCGAGGTCGAATATGCCCAGACCACCGACGATCTCGAACTTCCCGGCGACTGGACGATAGCGGCCGGCTGCGTCGCAGGCATCGACGTCCGGTGGAAGGGCTACCTCGGCGGTCGGGACATCATCGAGGTCCGTGGCGTGTGGACGAAAGGACAGTCGCTGCAACCGGCGTGGCCGACGACGTTCGGTTACACCGTCACCGTCGAAGGCAGGCCGACGATCAAGAGCACGTTGAGTTTCGAACCGCCTTCGGACTTTCATGCCGAAACCCTCGACGACTTCGTCATGCTCGGCCTCACCATCACCGCCATGCCGGCGATCACCGCGATCCCGGCCGTCGTCGCCGCCGATCCCGGCATCGCGACATACAACGATCTGCCGCTGTTGCTGCCGCGCGGCGTGCTCGCACAGTGAAGGAGGGCATACGATGCCCGATCGCACCTACCGGGTGATCCAGTGGATGACGGGCGATGTCGGCCAGGTCGGCGTCCGGCACTTCGCCGACAGCCCAGTTTTCGACCTGATCGGAGTTCTGGTCCACACGCCGGAGAAAGTGGGTAAGGACGCGGGCGAGATCGCGGGTATCGCCCCGATCGGGCTGCCCGCCACCGACGACATCGAAGCCATCATCGCCATGGATGCCGACTGCCTGTTCTACACACCGGTGATCATGGACACCGAAACCGTGTGCCGACTGTTGCGATCGGGGAAGAACGTCGTCACCACAAGCGGCTTCTTCTACCCCTCACCGGATTTCGCCGCGGACGGCGACAAGATCCGCACCGCGTGCCGGGACGGAGGATCGTCGTTCCACGCGGGCGGAATCCATCCCGGCTACGCCGGCGACATCCTTCCACTCACGCTGGCCCGGATCGTCAGCAGAGTCGACAAGATCTCGGTGTATGAAGTCGTCAACGTCCTCACCGACGCACCGCTCGACCACATCGACTGGATGGGCTTCGGAAAGGAGCGCGACGCCTTCCTCACCGAACCGACCATTCTGGGCCTCGGCGTCCCGTTCTTCGCCCAATCGATGCACATGATCGCCGACGGACTCGGCGTACACATCGACGAAGTCACCGCCGACCTGGCGGCCGCCACCGCCACCGAGGACATTCCACACGAACTCGGCGCGATACCACGCGGAAC
Source organism: Mycobacterium sp. GA-0227b (assembly GCF_001499855.1). Classification (GTDB taxonomy): domain Bacteria; phylum Actinomycetota; class Actinomycetes; order Mycobacteriales; family Mycobacteriaceae; genus Mycobacterium. Next base: position 199,002 of record NZ_LQIK01000033.1, on the reverse strand, counting down.
GGTGGCCGCACAGCATCACGAATGGACGGCGATGGTCGAGGGCCGGCCACTCATCGTTTTCCACGCGATCTACACGACGGCGCCCGCGGACAAGCTCGATCCGCCGTGGGATTGGGGCAAGACCCGGTACCGAATCGTGATCGACGGCGACCCGCCGACGGAGATGACGCTCCAGGGCGTCGACCGGCCCGACGGCACCATGGCGCACCCGGGCTACAACTGGACCGCGATGGGTGCGATCAACGCGATCCCCGCGGTCTGTGACGCCGCGCCCGGTTGGATCACCCATCTCGACCTCGGTCTCGTACAACCCCGCGGACTGGTACGCAAATGACCGAGGAACGCTCGCGGCTGCACCACGTCGTTCTCGCGGTTGCTAGAGAACACCAGGCGACGGTCGCGCAGATGTTCACCGAACTCGGCTTCCGATTCGACGGCACCGATCTCACCGATCTCGGTGTGTCCGTGCATCTGGACTGGAACGGAGGGCTGGAGTTGATCAGTCCCATTCCCGGCTCGACCGCTGAGGTGGCCAGATCGGTGACCGACTTTCTCGATCGCAACGGCGACGGCGTCTACACGGTCGTGCTGCGGGTGCCCGAGGCGTCGGCGGCCGAGTCCCTGACCGAGCGGTATGGATCGACGACGCGCTTCCGGCAGAGCTTCTCGGGCGAGGGCTCATACCTCGACGAGGTCGATCTGTCCGTGTTCGGCATGCCGCTGACCTTTTTGTCCACCAACGTCTGATGACCAAACCGGCGGCTATATGAGCATCGAAACCACCAAACCCAGTGTCTTCGAAGCCGATCTGCCGACGCTGGCCTACGACATCACCGCCACACCGCAGGACATCTACCCGCAGTTCCGCGCCGCCCAGGACGTGGCGCCGATCGCGCTGGGCCCGATCGGACCGGAAGTGCTGTCCTACGACCTGGCCAGGGCGATCTTGGGGGATCCACGATTCGGCATTCCACCGGGCATCCATCTCACCGCGCACGGGGTGACATCGGGGGAGCTGTGGGACCGGGTGACGCGCAGCATCCTGTGCATGGAGGGTGCCGAGCACCGGCGACTGCGCAGCCTCGTTTCCAGAGCCTTCACTCCCCGCGCGACCGCTCGCATGGACGTCACCATCCACGCCGTCATCAACGACCTCATCGACGCCGTCGAGGCTGACGGCCGGTGTGAATTCGTGGAAGCGGTCGCCCGCCCTTACCCGATTCCGGTCATCTGCGCGTTGCTCGGCGCGCCGTCGGAGGACTGGAAGTTGTTCTCCAAGTGGGCTGAAGACATCTTCAAGGTCGTCAGCTTCGACATCGACCTCGCCGCCGAGGAACCGGCCGTCTTGCGGGCCTGGGACGCATTCGACGAGTACATCGACGACATGATCGCCCACCGGCGCACCGAGTTGACGCACGACCTGCTCTCCGAGCTGATCCGCGCCGAGCATGACGGAGACCGGCTCGACGCGGCCGAGGTACGCATGCTCGCCTTCAGCATCCTGCTGGCCGGAACCGACACCACCCGAACCCAATTGGGTGCTTCCATGCAGGTGCTGTGCGATCACCCGGAGCAGTTGGTGCTGCTGAGGGACCGACCCGAACTCGCGATGAACGCCGTCGAGGAGACGATGCGGCATTCGCCGTCGATGTGCAGCACGCTTCGCAGCGCGACCGAGGATGCCAGCATCGGCGAGTACACGATCCCGGCAGGCACCTTCATCCTCGTCAACACCTTTGCGGCCAACCGCGATCCGGCGATCTACGACGAGCCGACCCGCTTCGACATCACCCGTGGTGATCCGCCGCCCATTCTCACCTTCGGTGGCGGTGCCCACTACTGCCTCGGCGCCAACCTCGCCCGGCGCGAACTGGCCGAGGCGCTGAAGATCCTTGCGGTGCGAATGCCGAACCCGCGAGTCACCGGTCCGGCGCCGTGGCGTCCGCTGCTCGGGATGAGTGGACCGACCCGCCTGCCGATCGAGTTCGGCTGATGGCGTACAGGATTGACCCAGCGGTACTACACAACGTCGCGCAGCCGCCACTCAGCGAGGGGCCCAGATCTCCGTCGGCGTGGATCGTCCCCTCAGGGTTTCCGAGCCCCGCGCGGTCCAGCAGCGGCGCTCGGCGTCGTCGGCGCGCTCGAGCGCGGCACCTGAGCACAGCACCCGTACGTCGAATTCCTTGGCCCGGTCGGCCAACCGGGCCGCCTCGTTGACCGCGTCTCCGACGACGGTGTACTCGTATCGGTTCTCCGCGCCGATGTTGCCGGCGAACACCGGGCCGGCCGAGACCCCGATGCCGAAGTCGAGGCGCAGGCGTCGCAACTCCGTGACGAGCATCCGGGCGGTCGCCAGCGCCGCGGTCGCGGGATCGTCGCTGCGCAGCGGCGCGCCGAACACGGCGAGCGCCGCGTCACCTTGGAACTTGTTGACCAGACCGTGTTTGTCGTCCACGGCGGCCACGACGATGCGAAAGAAGTCGTTGAGCAGTTCGGCGACCTCGTGAGGTTCGTGTGATGCGGCCAGTCGCGTCGACCCGACCAGATCGATGAACAGGACCGCGACATCGCGTTCGTCACCCGAGAGCGACTCGTTCTCCTCGACCGCGCGGCGCACCACCTCTTCTCCGACGTGGCGGCCGAAAAGGTCACGGAGGCGGTCGCGTTCGCGCAGGCCGGAGACCATGCTGTTGAAACCCCTCTGCAGGAGCCCGATCTCCGACCACTCGTACACCTCGACTCGGGCGTCGATCTGTCCGCGTTCGACCTTCGCCATGCCGTCGATGACCTCGTGGACGGGGTCGGAGATCGACATCGACACCAGGATCATGGCCCGCAAGCCGAGGACCACGGCGACGAGCGCCAGCACGAGAAGGGCCAACTCGATCGGGGCGGCCCTGTCGATGATCCAACCGCGTGCACGCATGATGAGCAGCACCGCGATCGCCAGTCCCGGCAGCGCGGTACACGTGGTCCACATGAGCAACAGCCGGGCACGCACTCCGGGCGCGGTGAGCCGGGTGAAATCGGTTGTGACGCCGGCCAAGACCGGTCGCAGCGGTCGCAATGTGAACAGGAACCCGGTGGACACCGTCGCGATCGTGCCGAAGAGCATGGCCGAGCCGATGACAGCCTGAGCCTCGACTCCCGCGTCGAGATCCCAGAAGATCAGCACCGCCCCCGTGAGCAACCACGGTGCGACCGTCAGCGCCGCCTGGCGGCGAAGGATTTTGAGCGTTTCCTGCCGTTCGGCGTCGGTGGGCTCGCGGGACCCGAGCCATTGCAACGAGGGCCGGATGATCAGCACACCGCCGACGGTCACGATCGCGGTACCGACAACGATCAATGACGCCGACACGAGGACGGTTTCAGCGGTCATCCCCGCCCAGCCGGTCATCGACATGACGATCGCGATGACTTCACCGACCGTCAGGACATAGGCGAACGCCAAGCCCGCTGCGTATCGAACGAGCAGGCCCCGTTGCCTCACATCGCTGAAAGTATCAGTCGCTGGCGGGTAGCGGCTTGGCTTCTTTGAGCGACAGGGGAGTGTTTCCGATGCTCAACGTGCCCGCACCGGCCTTGGTCACGAGGACTTCTGCGCCGTTGTCGTCGACGTAGCGCTTGCCCATCGCGTTACCGTCGGCGAAGTCTGGATCGATCGTGAGGTCGGCTGCCTTCTGCGCGTCGATCGGCACCATCGGTGCACCGCCGGCGCGCAGATCGTCGAGACTCTCGGCGCTGCGCACCACGATCACCTGGGTGTCACACACCTGGCTCTGAAGTCGTGTGCCGTTCTTGAACATGTTGAGCTCCTTGTTAGTTGGTGGCTGTCAACTCGGCGATCAGTTCTCGACGGAGCACCTTGCCGGTCGCGTTGGTCGGCAACTCGTCGCGGAAGACCACTCGGTCGGGGGTCCGCGATCCGCGCAGCTGGCGTCGGACGTGCTCGCGCAACTCGTCGGCGTCCGGGGTGGCCGGGCCGTCCGGATTGTCGGCGGGAACCACCACCGCGACGATGATCTGGCCCCACTGCGGATCCTCCGGCCCCACCACGGCGCAATCGCGTACCGCGGGATGCTCGACGAGCACATCCTCGATCTCGGCCGGCGCGATGTTCTCGCCCCCGCGGATGATCGTGTCGTCGGAACGGCCGCCGATGAAGAGATAGCCGGCCTCGTCGAGCATCGCGATGTCCTTGGTGGGGAACCACCCGTCGGCATCGAGCACCGAGCCGATCTCGGCGTAGCGGCCGGAAACCTGGTCGCCGCGGACGAACAGTTCACCCGTTTCGCCGGGGCCGAGTACCGCGCCGTCGGCGTTGCGGATCTGCACCTCGATCCCGGGCACGGGCTGGCCCACCGAACCGAGCCTTCGCAGCACCGCATCGTCGGATGAGGCCAGCGCCGCGCGGTGGTCGTCGGGGCCGAGCACCGCAATGGTCGAACTGGTTTCGGTGAGGCCGTACGCGTTGACGAAACCGACGTCGGGAAGCAGTTCGAGCGCCTTGCGCACCAGAGGCAACGCCACCTTGGATCCGCCATAGGCGAGATTGCGCAGCGTGGGCAAGTCGACGGACTCCGTCTCGAGAACCGTGACGATGCGGTCCAACATGGTCGGCACCACGGTGGCCGTCGTGACACCCTCTGCCCGCACCAGGCGCACCCACTCGTGCGGGTCGAACTGGCGCAGGTACACCATCTTCCGGCCCGCGTAGAGGTTGGACAACGCGGCACCGACGCCGGCGATGTGGTACGGCGGTACGCAGATCAGCGCGGCGTCCTCGGGGGCCGCGGAGTCGAACTCCACGGTGCCGGTGATGTAACTGGTCAGGTTGTTGTGGGTCAGCTCAACGGCTTTGGGCCGTGACGTGGTGCCGGAGGTGAACAGGACCACGCCGACATCCTCGGGGTCGGCGAACTCGGCTACCGGTTCGGCAGTGCGGGCAGCCGCCACGAATTCCTCGGACCCGATCACCTCCTTGCCCGTTCCGGCGACGAGGTCGCAGTACTCGGAGTCGGCCACGATCAGCGGGGCCGGCAGGCGGTCGATCAGCTCACGCAGTCCGTCGGCACTGAGCCGGTAGTTCAACGGGGTGACCGGCACGCCGGCCCTGGCCGCGGCGAACAACAGCAGCGGCAGCATGGCGCCGCCGGTTCCCACGTAGGCGACGTGGGACGCGCCCGAAGCGGCGATGACGCCCGCCCCGCCGTCCGCGAGCGCGCTCAATTCTCCTGTGGTCAGCCGCATTTCGCCGGACACCACGGCGGTCCGGTCCGGATTGCTCGAGGAGGCCATCTCGAGCAGCAGCGAGATGCTCATGACTTGTCGACGAAGATATCAAGGATGGGGTCGTCGCCACCGCCGTAGCGAGACAGGTCCGTCACGCCGGATTGCCTCAGCAGTTCGGAGTCGATGAAGCATTTGCCGTTGACCTCGGCCGCGGGGCGGGACAGGATCACCGCCGCCGCATCGCCCATGATCTGCGGATCGCGGGACCTGTCGATCATCTCCTGGAAGTTGGGCGCATTGGCGACCGCGGCGGTGGCGATGTAGGTCTGCGGCCACAGGCAGCTGAATCCGATGCCCGCATCCGCGTACTCCTGCGCCCATCCCAGCGAAAGCAGGGTCATCCCGTACTTGGACAGCGTGTAGGACGGGTGCGCGCCCAGCCAGTGCGGGTTCATGTTCAGCGGCGGCGCCAGCGTGATGACGTGCGCGTCGGGGCTCTTGCGTAGGTAGGGCAGCGCGGCCTTGGTGAGCAGGAACGTACCGCGTACGTTGATGTCCATCATCAGGTCGAACTTCTTGGCCGCCAACTGCTCGGTCGGTTCGGTGGCGATGGCGCTGGCGTTGTTGACCACGATGTCCACGCCGCCGAAGTGCTCGACGGCCGCGTCGACCGCGCGCTGCACGTCTTCTTCCTTGCGCACGTCGCCCACCACCGCCACGCCCTTGCCGCCGGCGGCCTCGACCTCCGCGACGGCGGTGTGCACGGTGCCGGGCAGCTTCGGATGTGGTTCGGCCGTCTTGGCCAGCAGCACGACGTTGGCGCCGCGTGCGGCCGCGGCGAGCGCGATCGCCAGACCTATGCCGCGGCTACCGCCGGAGACGACCAGCGTGCGGTCAGTGAAGGCGGACATGGACCTCCTTAGCCAGGCGACCTGCGTCGTCCCACGATGCTAGCTGACAACCTCAAGACAGCGGTATTGACGTTCTCATTTTACGCAAGTGCCATAATCGCTGTGTACCGCGTCTTCGCGTGCTCTCGACCCGGGAGTGCACCGCTTCCTCCGTGCGCGTTTGCGGCGAGCGGTATTGGCATTCTCATTTTTTGCAAGTACGTTATCCAGTGATGAGCGAGCCAGTACAGACCCCGTCGGGGATCCCGCTCGAGCCGGTCTACGGGCCGTCAGAACGGGCGACCGAACCGCCACCGCCGGGCACCTATCCGTTCACCCGCGGCAACTTCGCGTCCGGGTACCGCGGTAAGACTTGGACGTTTCGTCAGTATTCGGGATTCGGGACAGCCGAGGAATCGAACCGCCGCTACCGCTACCTGCTCGACCAGGGCGGGACCGGATTGTCGGTGGCATTGGACCTGCCCACGCAGTGCGGCTACGACTCCGATGACCCCGAGTACGGCGAGGAGGTCGGTCGCGTCGGCGTCGCGGTCGACACGCTCGCCGACGCCGAGATCCTGTTCGACGGCATCCCGCTGGACAAGATCAGCACCAGCTTCACCATCAACGGCACCGCCGCGATCCTGCTGGCGTTCTATGTCGCCGCGGCAGAGAAGAAGGGGGTGCCGCGAGCGAAGCTGACCGGCACCATCCAGAACGACATCCTCAAGGAGTACGCCTCACGCGGTACCTGGATCTGGCCGCCGGAACCGTCGCTGCGGCTGATCGCCGACACGATCGAGTTCTGCGCGGCCGAGGTGCCCAGGTTCAACGCGATCTCCGTCGCCGGTGCGCACTTCCGCGATGCCGGCGCGAATGCCGTTCAGGAGATGGCGTTCACCCTGGCCGACGGCGTCACTTATTGCGACACCGTCGTCGAGCGCGGCCGCATGACCATCGATCAGTTCGCCCCGCAGATCTCCTTCTTCTTCTACACCCACGGCGACTTCTTCGAGGAGATCGCCAAGTACCGGGCTGGGCGCCGCCGGTGGGCGACGATCGTGCGGGAACGCTACGGCGCCACCACCGACAAGGCGTCGATGTTCCGGTTCGGCTGTGTGGCGGGCGGCGCATCGCTGTACGCGCCGCAGGCCCAGAACAACCTCGTCAGGGTCGCCTACGAGGCGATGGCCGCGGTGCTCGGCGGCGTGCAGTCGATGTTCACCGCGGCGTGGGACGAACCGTTCGCACTGCCGAGCGAGGAGTCTGCGACGCTGGCGCTGCGGACCCAGCAGATCCTCGCTTACGAGACCGGCGTGACCAAGGTTGCCGACCCGCTCGGCGGCTCGTACTTCGTCGAGGCGCTCACCGACGCGACCGAAGAGAAGATCATCGAGATCATGCACGACTTGGAGCGGCACGGCGGGATGGTCGCAGCCATCGAGGACGGCTACCTGCAGGGCCTGATCGCCGACGAGGCCTTCAAGATCCACCAGGACGTGGAATCGGGTATCAGGCCCGTTATCGGAGTCAACAAGTTCGTCTCCGAAGAACCACCGCCGGAGATCGCGACATACGAACTCGACGCCGAGGGCCGCGATATGCAGCTCAAGCGGCTGTCCAAGGTCAAGGCCGAGCGCGATGCCGCGGCGGTCAAGGAGTCGTTGGCGGCCCTGGCTCGCGCCGCCGAGGGTGACGACAACCTGATGCACAAGCTCATCGACTGCGCCAACACGTACTGCACTGTGGGCGAGATGGTTTCGACGCTCAAAGCCGTCTGGGGCGAATTCCAGCAGCCGGTGGTGTTCTGATGGCCGACTCCGCTCCCGCCCAGACCCGTCCGGCCCGCGTGTTGGTCGCCAAACCCGGCCTCGACGGTCATGACCGCGGCGCCAAGATCGTCGCACGCACGCTGCGCGACGCCGGGTTCGAAGTGATCTACACGGGTATCCGGCAACGCATCGAGGACATCGTCTCGATCGCGTTGCAGGAAGATGTTGCGCTGGTGGGCCTTTCGATCCTATCGGGCGCACACGTGGCGCTCACCACGCGCACCGTGGAAGCCCTGCGCTCGGCCGACGCCGGCGATATCGCGGTCGTCGTGGGCGGCACGATTCCGCAGAGCGATGTTCAGAAGCTGCTGGACGCCGGAGCCGCGGCGGTGTTCCCGACCGGCACACCGCTCGACACGCTGGTCGACGAGGTGCGCAAATTGACGGTGAGCGAACAGTGACTTGCCGGCCGAATGTGCGTTCGGCGCTGAACTCTCGGAGGAAGAGCTGACATGCGGCTTGGCGTGATGATCGGGGCCGAGCGCGGCGACATGGCCCGCAAGGTCAACAAGCTGGTCTCCGATATCCAATGGGCCGAATCCGCAGGCATGGACACGGCATGGATGCCGCAGGTGCCCAACGACTTCGACTGCCTGACGATGGTAGCGCTGATGGCGGCGCACACGTCGAAGATCGAGCTGGGCACCGCGGTGGTCCCGCTGCAGGCGCAGCACCCGATCGCGCTCGCGCGGCAGGCTCTGTCGGTGCACGCGATGGCCGGTGGACGGCTCGCGCTCGGGGTCGGCCCGTCGCACCATTGGATCGTTCGGGACATGCTCGGCATCCCCTATGAGAAGCCGGCCGCGTACACCCGCGACTACCTCGAGGTGCTCAACACCGCGCTCGCAGGACCCGGCGATGTCGATGTCGAGAACGACACCTTTTCGGTGCACAATCCGACGGTGCTGGGCGCGCAGAGCCCGCTGCCGGTCCTGGTGGCCGCGCTGGGTCCGGTCATGCTGCAGATCGCCGGGGAGCGCGCCGACGGCACGGTGCTGTGGATGGCTGACGAGAAGGCGATCGGTGATCACATCGCGCCCAAGATCAACAAGGCCGCCGCGGAAGCCGGTCGGCCCGCGCCGCGCATCGTCGCGGGAATTCCGGTGTGCCTGTGCGCGAACTCGGAGATCGAGACGGCGAAGGAGCGGGCGAATCGCATCCTCGCCGAGGCCGAGACGTCGCCGAACTATCAGCGCCTACTCGATCGCGGGGATGCGCGCGATGTCGGCGATCTGTGTGCGGCCGGCGACAGTGAACAGATTCTGCGGCGATTCCAGAATTTCGCCGACGCCGGAGTCACCGACTTGTCGGTTCGGCTGTTGCCGATCGGCGAGAACCGTGACGAACTGATCGCGTCGAAATACCGCACGCGCGAGGTGATCGCCGAACTTGCCAAGGCGGTACGGTGACCGACTCGGGTCCGCTGGCGGGCATCCGGATCATCGAGGTCGGCGTCATGCTGGCCGGCCCGTACGCGACCATGCTGCTGGCCGACCTGGGGGCGGAGGTCATCAAGATCGAACCGCCCGGCGGCGAGATCTCGCGTCAGGTCGGCGACAGCTACTTCGCCAGTCTTAACCGAAACAAGAAGAGTGTGGTGCTCGATCTGCGCTCGGATGACGGTCGTGGGCACCTGGCCGAGCTCGTCGCGGAATCCCATGCGCTGCTGGTGAACATGAAGCCGTCGGCAATCAAGAAGCTGGGCCTGACATACGAATCGCTTCGACAGTTCAACGAACGCATCGTCTGTGTGGCGATGACCGGCTTCGGGCTGGAGGGCGGCGACGACCCCGCGTTCGACTACGTGATCCAGGCCGCGACCGGCGTCGCCGCGATGACGGGACATCCGGACGGGCCGCCGACCTTGCCGGGGTATTCGTCTGCCGACAACTCCACCGGCCTTGCCGCGGCACTCGGACTGCTGGCCCAGATCGTGTCCGGCCGCGGTGGTCAGGTCGACGTGTCTCTGCGCGACGTGATGCTCTCGCAGTTGAACTATCGAGCCTCGGCCTACCTCAACGATGGTGCGGCGCCGCTGCGCTATCCATATGGGGCGCACTCGTACTACGTTCCGGCGCAGCTGTTCGCAACAGCGGAGGGCTATCTGGCGCTGTTCATCACCCATGACGCCTTCTGGCGGGCGTTCTCGGCCGAAGCGGGCATTGACGGCTTCGAGACGATGGCGGAAAGGGCCGCCAAACGCGACGAGGTGCTCGCCGTGGTCGCGACCGCGTTGGCCGCCGACACGGCCGCGGGCTGGGAGTCGCGGCTCCGGCCGCTCGGGATCCCCGTCGCCGCGGTGCGCACGCTGCCGGAGGCGTTGGAGCAGACACCGGAGGTGATCGTCACCGCCGGCGAATTCCGTTTGGTGCGCAGTCCCATCCAGATCGCCGGCTATCAACCGGAATACCGGCCCGCGCCACGCGTCGACGAGCACGGCGCGCCCGGTCCGGCTTGTCGTTGCTGACGCAATGTCGCGCTGAGAGCACCGTCGCGGCTATATATGCACGGCGACGCTCTCAGAGTGACATTGTGATCGGGCCTGTGCGAAGCGAGCTAGTCGTCGTAAGTGACGCTGATCGTGTCGGTTTCCGGAACCGCCTGGCAGGTGAGGATGTATCCCTCCTCCACCTCATCGTCTTCGAGAGCGTCGTTGACCCGCATGGTCGCTCGACCCTCGATGAGCTTGCCCATGCAGGTGCCGCAGTTGCCGGCTTCGCAGGAGAACGGCGGTGACAACCCGGCACGTCGGGCGCTCTCGAGAAGCGTCTCGTTGGCGACCCGCGCCACCGACACCTTCTTGCGGTCGAGCACGATCGTCACCTGTCCGCCGCTCTGCGCGGGATGGTCAGGCATCGGATCCGCCGTCATCAAACCTCTCCTGGCATGTCGATTCTAGCTGGACGAGAATACCATTCTCGTTAAATGATACGCTATTCTCAACACAGTCGTGCACGCCGGAGACGCTAGTGAGGACAGGGTGTGAGTGAGGCGATCGCGCTCGCCTTCGAGCAGCGTGAGTACACGCTGTCCCAACTCGATGCGCTGACCCGCGGCATGGCCGACAATCTGCAACGCCGCGGTGTGCGGGCCGGGGACCGGGTCGCATTGATGTCGTCCAATCGTCCCGAATTCGTCGTCGCGCTGCGCGCGGTCTGGCAACTGGGGGCATCCGCCGTCCTGCTGAGTCCCGCCTGGAAGCGCGCCGAGGCAGAGCACGCACTTGCGCTCACCCGGCCGGCGCATGCCGTGGGGGACCAGGGTGTGCTCGCCGAGCTCATGCCGATGCTTTCGCTGGACGAGCCGATCGACCCGGCTCGACGGGAGTTCGACCCACCGCCGCCGGACGCCGACGCCCTGTTCGTATTCAGTTCCGGTACCACGGGTATGCCGAAGGCCGTGCGTCACACGCACGCTTCGTTCGCCGTCGCGGTGCGGCACTGGCGAGACGCGCTGCAGCTGTCCTCGTCGGACCGCATGCAGATCATGATGCCGCCGTCGCACATCCTGGGACTGCTCAACATCGTGATGGCGCTCGAGACGGGCACATGGATCCGGTTGCATCGGCGGTTCGACATCGAGCTGATGCTGCGACATATCGAGCGGGACGGGATCACGATCGAGATGGCAGTGGCCCCAATTGCTCTGGCGCTCGCCAGCCATCCGGATCTCGAGTCCTATGACCTGTCATCGCTGCGGTACATCATGTGGTGCGCGACTCCCGTCGCCGAAAGCGTCGCCGAGACGGTCACCCGCAGAACCGGCGTGATGTGGGCGACGGCGTATGGTGCGAGCGAACTTCCGGTCATCTCGTGCAACGACATCGACGGCAGGCATCTGGACACGGTGGGCCGGTCCGTTCCCGGCGTGCTCGTGCGGGTCGTGTCACTGGACAGCGGAGCGGTCCTGGGTGCGGGCGAGGTGGGCGAGATCCAGGTGCGTTCGGAATCGGTGATGGTGGGTTACCTGCCGGAGTCGGCGACACCAGACGCATTCGACGACGGGTGGTATCGCACAGGCGATGTCGGGTTCCTCGACGACGACGGCTGGCTGCGAATCACCGACCGGTCGAAGGAGATGATCAAGGTGCGTGGCTTTCAAGTCGCGCCCGCGGAGATCGAAGCGGTGCTGCACGGGCATCCGGCGGTCGACGACTGCGCGGTATTCGGAGTGTCCGATACGGTCAACGGTGAGGCGGTTGTCGCCGCGGTGAAGACGAACACCGCCGTGGAGCCGGGTGAGCTGGTGACGTTCGTGGGCGAGCGGTTGGCGTCGTACAAGCGACCGAGCCGGGTGGTCGTCGTGCCCGAGATACCGCGGCTGCCATCGGGGAAGGTTTTGCGTCGAGTGTTGAAGGAGCGTCTGTGGACGTCCGTCTGACGAGTGAACAACAGCAGTTGCGGGAGGCCGCAGCCAGTTTGGCCGACGACCTGGGCCCGGGCTCGGTCGCCGACCTCGACGACGCGAGCCGTGTCGCCAGGCTCGAAAAGGCGGTTGACGCCACGGGGTTTCACACGCTGCGTTCCGATGGCGCCTCGGGTGTGGAGGTGGCGATCGTGGCCGAGGAGTTCGCCCGCGGTCTGGTCGACGTGCCGTTCATCGGGCCGGTGCTCGCCGATGACCTTCGGGCGCGCTGTGGGCGTGACGTCGCGCCCGGCGCGCAGTCCGAGTCGGTCGACCTGACCAACAGCCTTGCCGGAGTTGTGGAGTCGCCGGCTGAGCTCGGTGACCTTTCGGAAGAGGATGCGCAGCGGTGGCGTGCGTTGGCGCTGACGGCCACATGCGCTGACCTCGTCGGGTCGGCTCGTGGCGCGCACGCACTTGCGGTCGACTACGCCAAAGTGCGCGAGCAGTACGGCGCGACGATCGGGTCGTATCAGGCCGTCGCGCATCTGCTGGCCGAGAGCTTGGCGCTGATCGAGGGCGCGGTGAGTGTGTCGCGGCACGCCGCCTGGGCGGTGGATGAACTGCCGGCGGCCGAAGCGATCGAGGCGGCGCGGGTGGCCAAGATCTACTGTGCGCGAGCCGCTCTGACCGTCTGTGAGACCTCGATTCAGGTGCACGGCGGCATCGGCAACACGTGGGAGTGCCTGGCGCACGTGTATCTGCGCCGGGTGCTCGCCGCCTCCGAGACGTGGCCCGTGAAGCTGGAGGAGCTGACCATTGGACTTTCGTGATTCGCCGGAGGAAGCCGCGTTCCGTGATCGGCTGCGCGGCTGGCTGACCGAACAGAAGGGCAAGTTCCCGACGTCGGGCGACGAGTACTGGGCCGCCCAGGGCGCGTGGCACCAGGCGCTCTACGAGGCCGGGTTCTTCGGCACGTCGTGGCCGAAACAATATGGTGGGCAGGAGCTGCCGCCCGTCTACGACGTGATCGTCGACGAGGAGATCGCCAAGGCCGGCGCCCCGGCGCGGCCCAGCCTGGGCTATCTCGTGGTCGGTTTGTCGCACCACGGCAGCGAGGAACTGCGGCAGCGGTTCCTGCCCGGGATGATCAACGGCACCGAGCGGTGGTGCCAGGGCTTCTCCGAACCCGGTGCGGGATCGGACCTCGCATCGCTCACCACGACCGCGGTGCGCGAAGACGACGAGTACGTCATTCACGGCCACAAGATCTGGACCAGTTACTCCGACGTCGCCGACTGGTGTCTGCTGCTGGCGCGCACCGACAAGAATGTCCCGAGGCACAAGGGCATTTCGGCGTTCATCGTGCCGATGCACCAAGACGGTATCGAGCAGCGCCCGCTGAAGATGATCAGCGGTGTCACCAAGGAGTTCGGCCAGGTCCTGTTCGACGGGGCACGGGTGCCGGCCGAGAACATGGTCGGAGCGCCTGGCGAGGGCTGGAAGCTCGCGATGACCGTCGTCAGCCATGAGCGGGAACCCTCGACCCTCGGCTTCTCGGCCCGGTACGGAAAGCTGGTGCGCCAGTTGGCCTCACGTGTCGAAGGCTCTACGCCCGAGGAGTTGGCCTGGGCGTGGGTGCAGACCGAGATGCTGCGGCTGCATGTGCGCAGGAGGCTGTCCGAACAACTCGACGGCATCACGCACGGGCCGCAGGGGTCACTGGACAAACTGTTGATGACGTGGGTTGAGCAGTCCGTGGGACACGCCGCGCTGGCGACCGTCGGCACCAGCGATGCCGAACTGTTCGGTGCTTACATGTACAGCCGCGCGCAGAGCGTCATGGGCGGCACCTCGCAGATCCAGAAGAACATCATCGCGTCGCGCATTCTCGGATTAGGAGTCTAAGTTGTACGACCTGCCACCAGAGATCGACGTTCAGGCCGACGGCGCCTTGCGCATCATCACGCTGAACCGACCGGACTCGTTGAACTCCGTCAATGACGACCTGCACTGCGGCCTAGCGTGGGTGTGGTCGCGGTTGGCCGAGGATCGCGAGGCCCGCGCCGCGGTGATCACCGGTGCGGGACGGGCGTTTTCGGCCGGCGGCGACTTCGGCTACCTGGAGGAATTGCGGCAGGACGCCGATCTGCGCGCGAAGACGATTCTGCACGGCCGCGAGATCGTGCTGGGAATGGCGCGCTGCCGGATCCCGGTGGTGGCGGCCGTCAACGGTCCGGCGGTCGGGCTGGGCTGCAGCCTGGTCGCGCTGTCCGACATCGTCTACATCAAACCCGATGCCTACCTTGCCGATCCGCATGTGCAGGTCGGGCTGGTCGCCGCCGACGGCGGGCCGCTGGTGTGGCCGCTGCAGATGAGCCTGCTGCACGCCAAGGAGTTCGCGCTCACCGGAACCCGGATCTCGGCGCAGCGCGCCGCCGAGCTGGGCTTGGCCAATCACGTCGTGGAAGACCCGCTCAGTGAAGCGATCGCCTGCGCGAAGAAGATCATGGAGTTGCCGCGCCAAGCCGTCGAAAGCACCAAGCGGCTGTTGAACATTCACCTCGAGCGTTCTGTGCTGGCGGTGCTGGACTACGCCAACACGGCTGAGCACCAGTCCTTCGAGACAGACGACTTCCGCGAGATCGTCACGCGCCTGAACGCCAAGAAGAAGTAGCCCTCACCAGCCACCGCGAGTGACCGTGTCCGTACGCCGACACGCCGCTGTCTGCGTGCATTATGCGGTCGCTCGCGGGGATCAGAACGTCAGCGATTCGCTGCGTTGGATGGTGCCGGTGACGCCGGTGCCGTTCTGCTGGGCCAAGCGCACTGCGGCGTTCGCCATCGCCTCGGGTGGTTCGACCATCTCCGGCGGGATCTCCATGCCTGCGCCGCCGGTCTGCCAACCCTCGGTGAGCACGACTCGCGACGGGCTCAAACAGTTCACGGCGATGTTGTCGGCCCGGAGATCAGACGCCAGGCCGAGATACATCCGCTCGACTGCCGCCTTCGACACCCAGTAGGCGTTCGAACCGTGGTCGATCATCTCGACACCCGTCGTGGTGATCACGATCAGCGACCCGCCACCCCGGGCGCGCACATGGGGGATGACTGCCTTGGTCACGAGGAACACGCCGGTCAGGTTGACGTTGAGGCACAACTGCCAACGCTTGAGCGGCGTCGACTCGATGGGACCCAGCCACAGCACGCCCGCGTTGGCGACCAGGACATCGATGCCTCCGAACTCCGAAACCGTTACAGCGACCGCGGTTTCGACGGACTCCTCGCTGGTGACGTCGCACGGTACCGTCAATGCGCGTCCACCCGCGGACCCGATCCGGTCGGCGACGGAATGAATGGTGCCCGGAACCTTGCCCTCGTGTTCGGAACGGGCGGCGACCGCCACCGCCGCCCCCTCACGCGCCAGTGCCGCCGCGACCGTTGCGCCGATGCCGCGGCTGGCCCCGGCGACGAACGCGACGCGGCCGTCGAGCGAACCCGCCGAAGTCATTTCGGTGGGAACCGCAGCGCCCCGTCCAGGCGGATGATCTCGCCGTTGAGGTAGTCGTTCTCGACGATGCTCTGCGCCAGTTGCGCGTATTCCGTCGACCGGCCCATCCGCTTGGGGAACGGCACCTGCGGGCCCCAGTACTGCTCGAGCTGGTCGGCCGCCTTGCCGTAGGCCGGGGTGTTGATGGTGCCCGGCGCGATGGTGACCACGCGGATGCCGAGCGGGGACAGATCGCGTGCGGCGACGAGCGTCATACCGAGCACGCCACCCTTGGCGGCCGAATAGGGGAGCTGGCCGATCTGGCCCTCCACGCCGGCGATCGAAGCGGTGTTGATGATGACGCCGCGGGCGCCCTCGTCGAGCGGCTCGGTCTTCGCGATCTCCGCGGCCGACAGCCTCATCACGTTGAACACCGCGGTCAGGTAGAACTCGATGGTCGTCTTGAAGCCGTCGAGGTCCAGCGGTGAACCGTCCTTGCCGATGAGCCGGCCCCCGCTCGCCGGGCCGCCGTGGGTGTCCACCGAAATCCGCACGGGCGCCAACGACGCGGCCTCGGCGATCGCCGCGTTGACCGAATCCTCGGACGTCGCGTCGGTGCGGACGTAGCGCACACCGAGTTCGCTCTCGAGCTTCTTGCCCTTGTCGTCGGCCATGTCCGCGACGACGACCTTGGCCCCCGCACCGTGCAGGCGCCGGACCGTCGCCTCGCCGAGGCCGCCGGCGCCGCCAACGACGATCGCCGAGCTACCTGCGATTTGCATATGGTTCCCCTTCTTGCAACTGGCACTCTCAGCCTGAGAGAATAGCATTCTCATACCGGTCGAGACGGAGACACCTATGCCTGAAGCCGTGATCGTTTCTGCGCTTCGCACCCCCATCGGCACCGCGATGAAGGGCTCGCTGCGCGACACCGACGCCTATCAGTTGGCCGAACACGTCATCGGAGCGGCGGTCGGGGACCTCGACTCGCATCCGGTCGACGACGTGGTGCTCGGCGAGGGCCTCTACGGAGGCGGAGTTGTCGCACGACATGCGGCGCTCACCGCGGGCCTGACCTCGGTGCCCGGTCTCGCCATGAACCGGCACTGCGCCGCGGGACAGGCAGCTGTGCAGGGCGCGGCGGCGAGCATCCGCGCCGGCATGGACCAGGTGATCCTCGCCGGCGGCGTGAACTCCGCGTCGACGTCGCCCCGGTTCAAGCGCCGCGCCGGTAGCGACAAGGATGCCGAGCTGGTCGACTGGTTCCCGCCCAGGCATCCCGACCGGCCCGACGCCCCGAACATGGACATGTCGATCACCGTCGGCTGGAACGCCGCCGTCAAGGCCGGGATCTCGCGCGAGGAGATGGACGAGTGGGCGCTGGGGTCACACCGCAAGGCGATCCAGGCCATCGACGAAGGCCGCTTCAAGCACGAGATCGTGCCGATCGACACGCCGCACGGGCTGTTCGACGTCGACGAGCATCCGCGCCGAGACACCACCATCGAGAAGTTGGCGGCCCTCAAACCGCTGCATCCCGAAATCGAGGGATTCTCGATCACCGCCGGAAATGCGTGCGGCGCCAACGACGGAGCCGCGATCCTCGGTATCGCCAGTGACCGCCTCGGGTTGCCCGCACTGGCGACCATCCGCTCGTGGGCTTCGGTGGGCGTGGACCCCGCGTCGACCGGCCTGGCTCCCGTCGAGGCGATTCCGAAGGCGCTCAATCGGGCACGGCTCTCACTTGCCGACGTCGACCTGTTCGAGATCAACGAAGCGTTCGCCTCGATGTGCGTGGCGACGATCAAGCTTCTCGACATCGACCCAGGCCGTGTCAACGTGAGTGGGAGTGGATGCTCACTGGGCCATCCGGTGGCGGCCACCGGCGCTCGGATGCTCGTCACGCTCGTGCACGAACTCCGAAGGCGCGGAGGCGGTATCGGCGTGGCCGCGATGTGTGCGGGCGGCGGCATGGGATCGGCCACGGTCATCGAGGTCGGCTGAGCCGCCCGGCGGCGACGTCGGGCCCGCCATCCGTAGACTGCGGAATCGATGACCAGCTCAGACAATGTCGCGGAACTCCTCGACGCGGCGCGCAACGGTTCGGCGCGGGCGGCCGGCCGGCTGCTCAGCCTTGTCGAAAGTCCGCGGCGCAGCGAGGTTCTCGACGCGCTCGGGGCCGTTCGCGCGCCCCGTGTCGTCGGTGTGACAGGGCCGCCGGGGGCGGGGAAGTCGACGACTGTCGGCACCCTGGTCGGGGCATATCGGGAGCGCGGCGAGCGGGTCGCGGTGCTGGCGGTCGACCCGTCGTCGCCCTATAGCGGCGGAGCGCTGCTCGGTGACCGGATCCGGATGGCCGCCCATATCAACGATCCCGAGGTGCTGATCCGGTCCGTGGCGGCGCGGGGGCATCTCGGTGGGCTCGCCGCGGCGGTTCCCGCGGCGATCCGGGTGCTCGCCGCGCTGTCCTACGGGCTGGTGGTGCTGGAGACCGTCGGGGTCGGGCAGTCCGAGATCGAGATCGCGGCGGTCGCCGACCCGACCATCGTCATCCTCAATCCCGGCGCCGGCGACGCCGTGCAGGCCGCCAAAGCGGGTCTGCTGGAGGTCGCCGACATCGTCGTGGTCAACAAGGCCGACCGCGACGGCGCCGACCAGACCGTGCGCGACCTGCGCGCGGAGACCGCGGCGCCGATCCTGAAACTCGTTGCCGCCCAGGGCGAAGGGGTCGCCGAGTTGGTGGGGGCCATCGAGGCCCATGTCCGCAGTGACAGCCCGCAACGCCGCGCCGCGCGGGCTCGGTCGCAGATCCTGTCACTGGCGCAGACCCTGCTGCGCACTCATCCAGAGCTGGACCGGCTGGCGGCCGCGGTCGCCGCCGGCAGCGACGACGCCTACAGCGCGGCCGAGCGGTTGTTCTCCGTGCGTGCGGAGCGCTGACCACTCGACATAGTCGAGTCCTGACGCTCTAGTCGGCAAGCCCGAGCATTCGACGCATCATTTCCTTCAGATGCCCGCGCAGTGTTTCGCCGTCGACATCGGCGACCAGGGGATGCATCACCGCAACACTGATCGCGCTCGACAGCATCGCCGCGTGCAAGCGCGCCTCCACCCCGGCCTCGGTACCGAGCAGGGCCGCGTAGAGGCGTTCGATGAATCGTTGAAAAGGTTCATACTCGGCCTGCAGCCGGATGATCACGGGATCGAACTGCAATGCGCTGACCACACCGCGCCGGGAGATGGCCTGGTCGATCATCCGATCTAGCAACACCTCGCGCGCTCGCGGGCCGTGCCCCTCGGCTTCGGCGGCTTCGAGTGCATCCTCGAGCCGGCTCATCTCCCGCTCGGTGATGGCGATGACCATCTCGTCCTTGGTCTTGAACTGTCGGTACACCGCAGCCTTGGTCACGCCCAATTCGTCGGCGATCATCTGCAGCGAGGTTCCGCTGACGCCGTGCTCGGCGATCAGTTTCAACGCCGCGTCGAGGACACGGGTCTGAGCCGCGGTTCTCGTGATCGCGCCGAACTTGTGGCGTTCTCGAGTGGTCACAGCGACGAGGGTAGACGAGCATTGACCGTCAAGTTGCCGATCGGCTACCGTGCAAGTTGCCGATCGGCTACCAACGTTACGCGAAGAGGGTTCGACGATGAGACGAACTGATGGCGAGTTGCTCATGTTGTGGGCATTGCCCGTGATCGGAATCATCTGGGTGTCAGCGTTTTTCCTGTTTCCCGGCTTCATGCATCCCATGTCGCCGACCATGTCCGCGGAGGAGGTTGCGGGCTTCTACCGCGACGAGACCGCACGGATCCGGTACAGCATGATCTTGTTCAACTGGTTCGGCGTGGGGTTGATCCCCACCGTCATCCTGTTGGCGATGCAGGTACGCCGAATGGCGCACCGCACGCCGATTCTGTCCTACTGCCTGATCGCCTGCGCGGGTGGACCGCCGACGCTTTTCCTCATCGCCAACATGTTCTGGCTGCTCGGTTCGTTCCGCCCCGAGCGCGCCCCGGAACTCACCCTGTTGCTCAACGATCTGGCCTGGGTCACCTTCACAGTGCTGGTTCCTTACCTCATCGCTCAGTGCCTGGTGCTGGCGCTGGCGATCTACTGGGATCGCCAGGACCAACCGGTGTTCCGACCGTGGGTGGCGCACTTCAATCTGCTCGTCGCGGTCGCTCTGGCGCCGGCAGCTTTCGGCGCGGTGACGTTCACCGGACCGATCGCCTGGGACGGTTTCTTGTCGTTCTGGGTAAAGAACGTCGCCATCGCGGCGTGGATCGTCGTCATGGGAGTTGTTCTCACCCAGACCATCCGGCGCCAGCGGGCCGAGACTGCGGTCGCCGCATGAGTACTTCGGCAGCGGAAGCGGTGACTGTGCCGGAGCCGCCCGACGGTTCACGGCTGGGTCGTTTCGTCTGGAATTTTCGAAACCATCCCAAGCGCGAGTTGTGGTTCGCGTGGTGGGTGATGGTCGTCTTCTACCAACTGTACGGTGTGTTGTTCTTCCTCGTCACCCGTGTGCAGCCGCCGCCGAGCCCGGACTGGGAGACGGCGTTGGTCGTACAGTGGTTCGACGACCGCCACCACGGCATCCTCACCGGGTTCGGCATCGTCTTCCTCATCTCGGGCATGTGTGCGCCGATGAACGCCCTTCTCGCGTACTCGATGCGACGGATGTCGGTGAGCCGCGTCTTTGGATATTCGTACCTGATCATGTATTCGTTGAGCGCGCTCCCCGGCATGCTGGTGATGGCCATCGCAATGACCGTCGCGGCTCTGCGGCCGGACCGCGATCCCGAACTGATCTACTGGCTCTACGATTTCGCGTTCTTGTCGTTCAGCGGCACCATGGGGGTCTTCCTGGTCGGCTCCGTGGTGTGGCTGGTGGCGATCTTGCTCGACAAGAACGGCGTGTTCCCGAAGTGGTTCGCGTATCTGGGGTTGTGTAACGCGCTGACCGAAGTCGTCGTCGCACCGGCGTGGATCTTTCAACGCGGGGCGTTCGCATGGAACGGTGCGATCGCGTGGTGGATCAACATGGTCGTGTTCGTCACCTACACCGCCGCATTCATCATGCTGCTGCGAAAGATGATCGAACGAGAGGATTTCGGCACTGGTCCGCTGCCAGATCTTCCGGGCAAAAGTGAAGCCGCGCAGGCGGCTTCAGTGGAGGCGGTTCGATGACCAATCTCACTGGCGCCGAGCGGCAACAACTCGAGGCCACGCCGAAACGGTCAGTGCCGGGACAGCCGGACATGTGGCTGTTCGTGCTGTTCGAAGCGCTTCTGTTCACCGGGTACTTCTCGGTTTATCTGGCCTTGCGCACTCAAAACGAAGATCTTTTCCTGCAGTCGCAAGCCGACCTGGATCTTCGAATCGGGGTCTTCAATACCATTGTGTTGCTGTCGAGTTCGTGGGCGATCGCCCGATGCGTGCGCGCGTCACGGGAGGGTGCGTACCGGTCGGCGATGACGTACGCGCTCGTGACGGTAGGCTTCGGCGCGCTGTTCGTGACCTCCAAGGTGCTGGAGTGGGTTCAGGAGATCCGCATCGGTAACACATTCACCAGCGACGAGTTCCTCCAGCACTACTACTTCTTGACATCACTGCACTGCATCCACGTGTTGATCGGCTTCATCGTGTTGGGTGTGGTCATCTATCAGTTGCGCAGTCCGGCCCGGCGATCCCAGCAGCTCGTCGAAACGGGTGCCACGTATTGGCACACAGTCGATTTCCTGTGGGTCATGATCTTCGCAATGCTCTACGTCGTGAGGTGACCGGGTGAGCAACATATTCAACAAGAGGCTGCTGATCGCCTGGTCGATCCTCACATTGTTGACGCTGGTGTACGTCTGGATGGACGAGGCGGTCGATCAGAACGGCACGCTCAAGGCCAGCACAGTGGTCACCGTGAGTGCGATCGCGATCGCGCTCATCAAGGTACGCATCATCTTCCGCGAGTTCATGGAGGTACGCCACGCCCCCGTATGGCTGTGCCGCCTCACCGACAGCTGGGTTGTGCTCGTCGCAGCATGCCTACTGGGCAGCTATTTCGTCGGCTCCGCGGTAGCCGGCTAGGGCTTTGCGGTCCCCTGACTTCGTCGTGGGCCCCTGCTCGTGCTAGGACCGGGCGCAGACGGCCAGCCCCGCGCGGTAGCCGAACACCATTGCCGGGCCGAGGGTTCCGCCGGCGCCGCCGTACGCCTTGCCCGTCGCGCCCGCCATTGCGTTGCCGGCGGCGAACAACCCCGGGATCGCCGAGCCGTTGACGTGCAGCACCCGGCCGTCGCGGTCGGTGCGGGGTCCACCCTTGGTCCCCATCGCACCGATCGACACCGGCACCGCGTAGTACGGCGGTGTGTCGATCGGGCCGAGCGTCCGAGCTGCAGCAGTCGGCGCCTTGTCGTCGCCCCAGTAGCCGTCGTAGGCGCTCGAACCGCGGGCGAAGTCGGGATCGGTCTCCCGGGCGACGCCGTCGTTCCACGAAGCCAGCGTGCGGGCCAGGCCGTCCGGGTCGATACCGGTCTTCTCGCCCAGTTCGGCCAGATCCTTCGACGGCGAAAACCAGTCCGGCGCCGGGCCATCCGGGTCGACGCCGAGGAAGCCGTACTTCTTCAGGTGCAGCGAATCGAACACGATCCACGCCGGATCGTTGGCGTAGCCGTGCTGCGGGTCGAGATAGTGGAACGGCCCCGCCATCGAGTTGTACTCGCCGGCCTCGTTGAGGAACCGTTTGCCCGCCCGGTTGACGATGATGCTCCGCGGACGGGTGCGTTCTAGTCGCACGCTTCGGCTGCGCGGCTGACCCTGAAACGTATCGCCCTGCAGTTGAACGATCGGCACCCACCAGGCTTCGCCCATGTTGGCCAGGTCGGCGCCGTGCGCCATCGCCATCCGCAGGCCGTCGCCGGTGTTGTTGGGCGGCGAGACCGGCCCGCGCATCGGCCCCCGCAGATAAGCCTCGACCAGCTTGCGGTCCCACTCGAATCCACCGGTACCGAGGACGACGCCGCGACGGGCGCGAACGTTGAAGTCGTTGCCGTCCTGTGAGATTCGCACGCCGGTGATGCCCAGCGGATCGGCGAGCAACTCGACGGCTCGCGCGCCGGTCCGAGGCGCGATGCCGAGGTCCAACAGGCCCTTCAGCAATCCGGCGATCAGGGCGGTGCCCGCGACGCAGTAGTCACCGGATTCGTCGTCCACCGAGGCGTGGATGCGTGCGCGGGTCTCCGCATCGATGCCGACATTGCTGAAGTCCGCCGGGAACGACGTGATGTGGTCGCGCCACTCGCCGAGCCTGCCGAGGTCGAACGGCTTGGCGTTGAGCGAGCGCCCGCCCGCCGGTCGCCCGCCGGGCAGCTCGGGTTTGTAATCCGGGAACCCCTCGGCGACCTCGAACCGCAGATCACTGTGCGCTTCAACGAAATCGAGCATCTCGGGTCCGGTGCACACGAAAGTCTCGACGAGATCGTCATCCATGTAACCCAGTGACTGCGCGCGCAGATAGGCCATCGCGGCCTCGACGGTCAGTTCGCCGTCGGCGGCCCGGTCGTGCGCGGGAATCCAGATGATGCCGCCCGACACCGCCGTCGTGCCGCCGACGGTCGCGGCCTTTTCGTAGATCTCCACCGAAGCGCCGTTGGCCGCCGCGGTGAGCGCCGAGGTCAAACCGGCTCCGCCGCTGCCGAGGACGACCACGTCGACGTCGTGGTCCCAATCGGTCATGTGCTGCTCCTTCCGGCTCACTGACCCTCTAGCTGAGGATCGCGGCTAATTCGTTGGCCGCCTTGACGACCGCGTCCCGGCCTTCCATCACGACGTCCTCGCGGTGTGAGATGAGGTTGATGCAGGTCGGCGGCGCCGGTGGCTGCCGACGCACGGGCACTGCGAGGCCATAGGTGTTCGGCTCGACCTCACCGTGGGTGATCACCCAACCCCGCTCCCGGGTCAGGGGAACCAAATCGCGTTCCCCTGGGCGCGGCGGCATGCTCGCCAGCAGCGCAATTCCGGCGGCACCTCGGTCCAGCGGGTAGCGGCTCCCTTCGTGAAATGACAGTTGGTAGAAGACGTTCGTCGGCACGATGACGGCGATCGCGACCTGCTGATCACCTTCGGCGACGAGAAGCGACACCGTGCTTGCGAGTTCGTCGGCCAGCCGCCGCAGGGTGGCCAAGCTCAGCTGACGCACGTTGTTGTCGAACGACGCCCCGAGCACCGCCAGCGCCGCGGCCGAGCGGTAGCGGCCGTCCTCACCCTTGGCCACCAACCGGAACTGGGACAGCGTCGACAACAACCGGTAGGCGATGGTCCGGTGCACGCCGATGTCGTCGGCGACCTGCTGAGCGGTGAGCCCGGTGCGCGAGCCGGCGACCAGCTGCAGCGCGGCCAGGCCCCTGGCCAATGTCTGAGAACCGGGCGCGCCGTTGGGCGCAGCGCCGATCAGCTCCGCTCCCTGCCGGGCCCGACCCTGAGACGGCATGGCGCCCCCTTCCTCCACTTCCCTTGACATTGGCCAGTCGGGAGAGTGATGCTCTGACTATAGTGCACGTAGATGTGCGATAAATGAGCAGAGTGCTTACAAAATACGAGAATTCGGTTCTCGCAGTCAAGAGAGGGTAAGCGTGTCTGAAGCCGAGTTCGAGAGCGTCTGGAGCGACCTTCAGGGCGTCCCGTTCTCGCAGGGCTACCTCGATGCCGGCGGAGTTCGCACCCGCTATCTGCACGCCGGTGAGACCGACAAGCCGGTGCTCGTTTTCTTGCACGGCTCCGGTGGGCACGCCGAGGCCTATGTGCGCAACCTCGAAGCGCATGCCGAACACTTCTCCGTCTGGTCCATCGACATGCTCGGCCACGGCTACACGGACAAGCCTGGTCACCCGCTGGAAGTCGGTCACTACGTGGACCATCTGATCGCGTTCCTCGACGCGGTCGGGGCGCAGCGCGCCCACATCAGCGGCGAGTCGCTGGGCGGTTGGGTCGCTGCCCGGGCGGCGGTCGACCACCCGGATCGACTGGACCGGTTGGTGCTCAACACCGCCGGTGGTTCGCAGGCCGATCCCGAGGTCATGAAGCGGATCATCACCTTGTCGATGGCCGCTGCCGAAGACCCGGCGTGGGAGACCGTCCAGGCCCGCATCAAATGGCTGATGGCCGACAAGTCAAAGGATTACGACGACATTGTGGCCAGCCGCCAACGCGTGTACCGGCAACCGGGATTCGTGTCGGCGATGCGCGACATCATGGCGCTGCAGGATCCGGAGATCCGTGCGCGCAATCTTCTGGGACCGGACGAGTACGGGTCCATCGCCGCGCCGACATTGGTGGTGTGGACCAGTGACGATCCCACCGCAGACGTCGCCGAGGGCCGGCGGATCGCCTCGATGATCCCGGGCGCCCGCTTCGAGGTGATGCCGGGCTGCGGTCACTGGCCGCAGTACGAGGACCCGAAGACGTTCAATCGCCTGCACCTCGACTTCCTGTTGGGGAAGTGATGGCCGAGCGGGTTGATGTCCTCATCGTCGGCGCCGGCCCGTCCGGCCTGACGCTGGCCAATATTCTTGGGCTGCGCGGTGTTCGGACGCTGGTCGTCGAGGAGCGCGACACACTGATCGACTACCCGCGCGGCGTCGGTCTCGACGACGAGGCGCTGCGCACCTTCCAGTCCATCGGCCTTGTCGAGCGGGTGTTGCCGCACACCGTGCCCAACCAGATCCTGCGGTTCTTCGACGCCAAGCGGCGGCTGCTGGCCGAGATGGCGCCACCGGATGCCCGGTTCGGCTGGCCCAAACGCAACGGCTTCGTACAACCGATGGTCGACGCCGAGTTGTACGGCGGCCTGGACCGTTTCGACCATGTCGAGGTCCGCTTCGGGCACCGCATGGAGTCGTGTGTCGAGACCGATGACGCGGTGACGGTTCGGTTCGCCGGCGGACAGGCGCCCGTCACTGCCCGGTACGTCGTCGGTTGCGACGGGGGCCGCAGCGCGACCCGGCGCTTGATGGGCGTCTCGTTCGACGGCACCACGTCGTCGACGCGCTGGCTGGTGGTCGACGTCGCCAACGACCCGCTGGGACATCCGAACAGCGAAGTCGGCGCGGATCCGGTGCGGCCCTATGTGTCGATCTCGATCGCCCACGGCATCCGCCGCTTCGAGTTCATGATCCACTCCCACGAGACCGACGAACAGGCCGATGATCCGGCATTCGTCAAAAAGATGCTGGCGCAACGGGTTCCGTATCCCGATCGGGTGGACATGATCCGGCACCGCGTGTACACCCATCATTCGCGGATTGCCGGTTCCTTCCGCAAGGGCCGACTGTTGTTGGCCGGCGACGCCGCCCACCTGATGCCGGTGTGGCAGGGGCAGGGGTACAACAGCGGCATCCGGGATGCGGCCAACCTCGGTTGGAAACTCGCCGCGGTGGTGACCGGGCAGGCCGACGACGCCCTGTTGGACACCTACGACGTCGAGCGCCGCAAGCACGCCAGGGCGATGATCGACCTCTCAACGCTGGTGGGCCGGGTCATCTCGCCGACGAACCGGCGAGTCGCCGCCCTGCGTGACCGTGTCATCCATGCCGCGTCGGTCGTGCCCACATTGAAGCGCTACATCCTGGAGATGCGGTTCAAGCCGATGCCGCGCTACAGAGAAGGCGCGGTCGTCCATGCCGGCGAGGACAATTCGCCCGCCGGCACGCTGTTCATCCAGCCTCGTGTGGACACGCGCGCCGAGCAGAACGTGCTGCTCGACGATGTGCTCGGGCCCGGCTTCGCGGTGCTGTGCTGGAGCAACAATCTGCGGGCGGTCCTCGGCGACAAGGCTTTCAACAGGTGGAAGGCGCTGGGCGCGGCATTCATCGAGGCGCGGCCGATGACGCAGCTGCACTGGCCGGGGCACGACGACGCCGATGTGACGGTGGTCGGCGACAAGACCGGCGCCTTGAAATCGTGGTTCGACATCTACACCGACTCCGTGCTGTTCCTGCGTCCCGACCGCTGTATCGCCGGTGCCTGCATCGCCCAGCGCGCCGCCGAAGTCAGCGAGTCGATCTTCGACGTCCTTTGCCTGACCCAGGAAGGAGGCTCTGGTTCTCATGGGCACACTGGCCCTGTGCTGCATGTCGCACAGCCCGCTACTGAACCTTCCGGGACCGTCACGGGGACTCCTTGACGACATCGAATCCGCGCTGACCGAGGCCCGCCGGTTTGTCAGCGACTACGACCCCGAACTCGTCGTCGTCTTCTCCCCGGACCACTACAACGGGTTCTTCTACCGGACGATGCCGCCGTTCTGCATCGGCACGGCGGCCCAGGGTGTCGGTGACTACGGCTCCCATGCCGGTGCTCTGGATGTGCCCGCAGACCTCGCGACGGACTGCGCCCGAGCGGTTCTCGAGTCGGGTATCGATGTCGCGATCTCGGCCAGCATGGACGTCGACCACGGAACGGTCCAGCCGCTGCAGAACCTGTTCGGGGATGCAACGGCGCGTCCGATGATCCCCGTCTTCATCAACTCGGTGGCCACCCCACTCGGGCCGGTACGCCGCGTTCGTGCGCTCGGCACCGCGATCGGCACCTTCCTCGCGACCCTCGACAAGCGAGTGCTGCTCCTCGGATCCGGCGGGCTGTCCCACGATCCGCCGGTGCCGACGCTGGCCACCGCCCCGCCCGCGGCGCTCGAACGGATCGTGCACGGGACGCCGATGACACCGGAGCAGCGGCAGGCCCGGCAGGTCGCGGTGATGGACGCCGCCAAGGCGTTCGCACACGGGGACAGCCCGTTGCAACCGCTGAATCCCGAGTGGGACGCCGCGTTCCTCGAGTTGGTCGACGCCAACCGACTCGCCGAGGTGGACGGCTGGTCGAACGACTGGATCGAGCGAGAGGCGGGACATTCAGCGCACGAAATCCGCACATGGATCGCGGCTTTCGCCGCACTCGCCGCGCACGGCCGGTACCGGACCGAGCAGCGGTTCTACCGGGCGGCGCCGGAGTTGATCGCTGGATTCGCAATCAGGACGGCGGTACTGGATGTCTGAGAACTTCGACCACGTCGTCGACGTGCTCGTCGTCGGCTCCGGCGGTGGGGGGATGACCGCGGCACTGGCAGCCGACGCGTTCGGCCTCGACACCCTGGTGGTCGAGAAGGCGGCGCACTTCGGTGGCTCCACCGCGTTGTCCGGCGGCGGCATCTGGGTGCCCGGCGCACCGGCGCAGCGCAAGGCGGGTTACGTCCCGGACCGCGACGGTGTCGTCGAGTACCTACGCCGGATCACCGGCGGGCTGGCCAGCGACGCGCGGCTGCGCCAGTACGTCGACACCGCACCGGAGATGATGGAGTTCCTGGAAAAGCTCAGCCCGTGGTTCGAATTCGTCTGGAAGCCCGGCTATGCCGACTATTACCCGGAACTGCCGGGCGGCTCCGAGCAGGGCAGCACGATCAACGTGCCCGCCATCGACCTGCGCGAGCTGGGTGACGAGGAACAGCACCTGCTTCAGCCGCTCGCGATGGCGCCGAAGGGAATCTGGTTCGCGCCAAAGGATCTTCGACTGTTCTACCAGGTCCGCCAGAACTGGCGGGGCAAAGCCGTGCTGGTCAAGTTGATCTGGCGGATGTTTCGGGCGCGGGTGTTCGGCGACCGGATGGCGGCCATCGGCCAGTCGCTGGCGGCTCGGATGCGCCTGGCGCTGCGGCAGCAGGACATCCCGCTGTGGCTCAACTGTCCGATGACCGAATTGATCACCGACGTCGACGGCACCGTGACCGGCGCGGTGGTCGAGCGTGACGGACGTCAACAGCGCATCGGGGCCCGCCACGGCGTGATCCTGGCCGCGGGCGGGTTCGACCACGACATGGAATGGCGCCGACAGCATCTGCCGGTGCTGGAAGAAGATTGGAGCTTCGGCAACCCGGCCGCGATGGGTGATGCGATCCGGGCCGGGGAGAAGGTCGGCGGCTCAACCGATCTGCTCGACGAGGCGTGGTGGTTCCCCGCGATCTGCTGGCCGGACGGCCGGTTGCAGTTCATGCTCAACGAACGCATGATGCCGTCGCAGTTCGTCGTCAACGGCGAGGGCAAGCGGTTCATCAACGAGGCCGCCCCCTACATGGACTTCGCCCACGCGATGATCGAAGGACAGAACGCCGGGGTCACGCACATCCCATGCTGGCTGATCACCGACATCCGGTCGTTCCACCGCTATGTGGTCGCCGGGCACCTCCCGATTCCCAAGGTGCCGTTCGCGCCCGTGCCCACCGGCCGCAGGGTACCCAAGGCGTGGCTGGAATCCGGTGTCGTGCACGAGGGCGGCAGCTTCGAGGAACTCGCGGGCAAGATCGGTGTCCCGCCGGCGCAACTGCGTCAGACCGCCGAGCGGTTCAACGAACTGGCGTGCAACGGCCACGACGACGACTTCAACCGCGGCGACTCCGCGTATGACAACTACTACGGCGACCCGACGCTGGCGAACCCGAATCTGCACCCGCTGGGCAAGCCGCCCTACTACGCGTTCCAGATCATCCTCGGCGACCTCGGCACCTCCGGCGGCCTGCGCACCGACGAGCACGCCAGGGTGCTGCGCGCCGACGACAGCATCGTCAAACGCCTTTACGCAGTGGGCAATACGTCGGCAGCGGTGATGGGCCGCAGCTATGCGGGTGCCGGTGCAACCATTGGCCCCGCCATGACCTTCGGCTATGTCGCGGCCAAGCACATCGCCGAGCAGCTGTCCGACTCCGACGTCCCGGCGGGCACCAGTACCGATTCGACACTCGATACACATCGGAAGGTAACCAAATGAAGATCTCGCTGTTCTACGAATTCCCGCTGCCTCGGCCGTGGAGCGAAGACGACGAGCACAAGCTTTTCCAGGACGGTCTCGATGAGGTCGAGCTGGCGGACAAGGCTGGTTTCTCGACGGTGTGGCTGACCGAGCACCACTTCCTCGAGGAGTACTGCCACTCCACCGCGCCGGAGATCTTCCTGTCCGCGGCCAGCCAGCGGACCGAGAACATCCGCCTCGGATTCGGCATCATGCACCTGCCGCCGGTCGTCAACCACCCCGCCCGCGTCGCCGAGCGGATCGCGACACTCGATCTGATCTCCAACGGCCGCGTGGAGTTCGGCACCGGTGAGTCGTCGTCGGTCGGCGAACTGGGCGGCTTCGGGGTCGACCCGGCCGACAAGCGCGCGATGTGGGAAGAGGCGCTGGAGGTTTCGATCCGCTGCATGACCGAGGAGCCGTTCACCGGGTTCAAGGGTCAGCACATCGAGATGCCGGCGCGCAACGTCGTGCCCAAACCGCTGCAGAAGCCGCACCCGCCCGTGTGGGTGGCCTGTACGCGGCCGGCCTCGGTCGCGATGGCCGCGCAAAAGGGCCTTGGCGCATTGAGTTTCGCCTACACCGGACCCGGTCCGCTGACCGAGCGGGTGAACGGCTACTACAAGGAATTCGAGGAGAACGGCGCGCCCGTCACGCCCCATATGAACCCGAACATCCTGGCGATCGGCGGGGACCTGTCGATGATGGTGGCTCCCACCGACGAACAGGCCATCGAACGGCTCGGCAAGGGCGGTGGCTTCTTCGCGTTCGGCATCATGCACTACTACATGACCGGCATGCACACACCGGGCCGGACCGGAGTGTGGAAGCGCCACCTCGAGGAGATCGAGAAGGACCCGAGCATCGTCTACGGACCCGACCGCGGACCGATCGGCAGTCCCGACACTGTGCGAAAGTTCCTGCGCGGCTATGAGGAAAGCGGCGTCGACGAGCTGATCCTGCTGCTGACGCCCCGCCGCCACGACGAGACGATGGAATCCATCGAGCTGATGGGCAAAGAGGTGCTGCCCGAGTTCATCGAGCGCGACGAGAAGGCCCGGGCCCAGAAGGCCAAGCGTCTCGAGCCGATCATCGAGAAGGTGGAGGCGCGCCGGCCGGCATCGCAAGCGCCCGTCTTCGACGAGAGCTACGCCTTCGGCGGCCTGCCCACCGGACGCCAGAACTACACCGCCAACGAGGTCTCCCTGGCGATGGACGAGATGAACGCCGGCATCGAGGCTGCTGCGGCGAAACTCAAGTCGGGAGAAGGCTGGACCAGCCGCAACCCCGACGCGGACGTGAGGAGCACGCCGTGATCGCCGACGCGAGGAGCACCGAATAGGAAACCGGCGACGCGACATGAGCCATGAGCCCTACTGACGAACTGTGGCGCTACGACGGGCGCCGCGTCGTCGTCACCGGATGCGCGTCGGGTATCGGTGCCCACGTCGCGCGGCAGGTCGCCGATCTCGGCGCCGAGGTGATCGGACTCGACATCAAACCGCCCGCCGAGTCGTCCGGCGAATTCATCGGACTGGACCTGTCGGATCCGGCGTCGGTCGACCGGGCGGTCGGGGAGATCGGCGACCGGGTCGATGCGCTGTTCAACGTCGCCGGGGTGTCGTCGGGTATCAAAGATCCGCTGCGCGTGGTGACGGTCAACTTCCTCGGCACCCGGCGGTTCACCGAGGCGCTGATACCGAAAATGCCGCCCGGTTCGGCGATCGCGAACGTGTCATCGCTGGCTGCCTCGGCCTACCGGGAGAACGCGCCGGTCACCGTCGGCCTGGTCGACACGGACTCGGTCGACGCGGGAATCGAATGGTGTAAACGCAATCCCGAGGCACTGGCGGACGGCGGCGGTTACCGGTTGTCCAAAGAAGCGATCATCCTCTACGGCATGGCCCACGTCGCCGCTTTGGGCGCCAAAGGGATCCGCATCAACTGCACCGCCCCGGGGGTGACCGACACACCCATCCTCGACCAGTTGCGCAATGCGTACGGCCAGGGATTCCTCGACTCCTTCCGTACTCCGCTGGGCCGCGCCGCAGAACCCGAGGAACAGGCCAGCGTCCTGACCTTCCTGAACAGCAGGGCAGCCAGTTATCTCACCGGACAGGTGATCTGGGTCGACGGCGGCACGATGGGGGAGACGGACCTCGCGGGATCGGTGCAGCGACGATGAGAGGCGAGAATGGCTAAGACTTCTTCGATGACTTCTTCGATGACTTCTTCGATGAGCGACTTTCGCCGCGTCGCCGACGACGTGCGTAACTGGGGCCGCTGGGGTGACGACGACGAGCTCGGCACCCTCAACCTCATCACGCCCGAGAAGGTGGCCGAAGCCGCGTCGCTGGTGAAGAAGGGCACGGTGATTCCGCTGGGCGGCGACTTCGGGTCGAACGGTCCGCAGGGAGCGTTTCAGTTCCGGCCCAACCCCACCCACGTGATGACGGTCGACGGCGGGGACGCGAACACGCTGGCGCAGTACGGTCCGCAGTGGCTGCGTAACTCGGTGGCGCATCAGGTCAGCGAGTTCTTCGTGGACAACCCGTTCCGCTTCAACGACGACATGATCGTGATGCCGCTGCAGGCGGCCACGCAGTGGGACGCGCTTTCGCACGTCTACTACGAGGACAAGCTCTACAACGGATTCCCCGCGGACTCCGTGACCAGCTTCGGCGCCTTCCACTGCGGAATCGACAAGGTCG
Source organism: Mycobacterium sp. GA-0227b (assembly GCF_001499855.1). Taxonomy (GTDB): domain Bacteria; phylum Actinomycetota; class Actinomycetes; order Mycobacteriales; family Mycobacteriaceae; genus Mycobacterium. The sequence goes on along the minus strand of NZ_LQIK01000033.1, from coordinate 166,675 downwards.
ACGCCAAGGGAATCACCTCCCGCGGGGTCCTGCTCGACGTGGTGAAGCACCGCGGCGCCGACGTCTTCCTGGAGCCCGGAAGCCCCGTCACACCAGGCGAACTCGACGACATCGCCAAGGCGCAAGGGGTCACGATCACTCCCGGCGACATTGTCGTCGTACACACCGGATGGTGGACCAGATTCCTGTCGACCGGCGACGGGGCAGAACTCGGTTCCGGGCTGCACTGGACATGCGCCTCCTGGTTGCACGACCGCGACGTCGCGGCGGTCGCCGCTGACAACTTGATGGTCGAGGATCCCGACCCCGCCAACGGAGTCGAGGGCACGTTCCTGCCGATGCACATGATCTGTTTGCGTGACATGGGCCTGATGTTCGGCGAGTACTGGGACCTCACCGGCCTAGCGGCCGACTGCGCCGCCGACAGCGTCTACGAGTTCCAGCTGATCGCGCCTCCGCTGAAAGTCGTCGGCGCGGTGGGCGCTCCCGTCAGTCCGATCGCGATCAAGTAGTAGGTGAAACATGAGTGCACACACCGCAACCGGGGGCGCACCGTTCGTCGTCGGACTCGGCGGCACCCTGCGGGCCAACTCGTCGACCGAACGCGCGCTGCGCTGCTGCCTGGCGTCGGTGGAACAGCAGGGCGGTCGGACGCGGCTGTTCTCCGGTGAAGACCTCAACCTGCCGATGTACGCCCCGCACGAACTCGAGCGGACACCGAAAGCCCTCGAATTGGTCGGTGCGCTGCGCGACGCCGACGCCGTCGTCGTCGGTTCGCCCGGCTACCACGGGGCGATATCCGGGTTGGTCAAGAACGCGCTCGACTACATCGAGGACCTGCGCGAGGACCCCCGCGTCTACCTGGACAACACGCCGTGGGGGTGTATCAGCTGTGCCTACGGCTGGCAGGCGGCGGTCGGGACGCTCGGACAGTTGCGCTCCATCGGGCACGCGCTGCGTGCATGGCCGACCCCGCTCGGGGTGGCGATCAACTCCGCAGACCAGATCTGGGACGCGGACGGGCGGTTGGTGCACGACGCCACCCGCAGCCAGCTGGACATGCTCGCCACGCAACTGCTTTCCTTCGCCAGCGCCGCCCGGGAGAACGCGTGACCTCTTCCGGCGCTCGGGCAGAACGCAGGTCCATCCTGGTCGACGGGCTCGTCACCGGCTACCTCGAAGCGGGACAAGGTGATCCGGTGGTGCTGCTGCACGGCGGCGAGTTCGGGGCGGGCGCCGAGATCGGCTGGGAGCGCAACATCGCCGCACTGGCGGAGCAGCATCGCGTGCTGGCCCTCGACATGCTCGGCTTCGGCGAGTCGGCGAAGGTCATCGACTTCACTGACGGCCGGGGCATGCGGATCCGGCACATCGCGCGGTTCTGCGACGTCGTCGGTGTCGAGGCAGCGCACTTCGTGGGCAACTCGATGGGTGCGGTAAACCTGTTCGTCGATGCCACCTCCGAATCGCCATTGCTGCCGGCGCGCAGCCTGGTGACCATCTGCGGCGGCGGTGAGATCCAGCGCAACGAGCATTCGGCCGCCCTCTACGACTACGACGCGACACTCGCCGGAATGCGCCGGATCGTCGAGGCGCTCTTTTACGACGCGTCCTACCCTGCCGACGAGGCATACGTGCGGAGGCGCTACGACGCCAGCATCGCGCCCGGCGCGTGGGAAGCGTTGGCTGCGGCGCGGTTTCGGCGCCCCGGCCTGGATGCGCCGCCGATGCCGTCGAGCGAGCGGGCCTACGAGCGTATCGACGTGCCGACGCTTGTCGTCGAGGGCGGCGGCGACAAGCTGCTCCCGAAAGGCTGGGCGGCCGAGATAGCGGCCCGGATATCAGGTGGTCGCGCAGCGGTGATCGAGAACGCGGGGCACTGCCCGCAGATCGAGCAACCCGACGCGGTCAACGAACTGCTGCTCGGCTTCTTCGCCGAGATACACGAAGGGGTGGCGACATGACCGGCGAACTGGAAGGCAAGGTTGCGGTCGTCACCGGCGGTGCCTCCGGACTGGGTGAGGGCCTGGTGCGACGGTTCTGCGCCGAGGGAGCCAAGGTGGTCGTCGGCGACATCGACCGCGACGGAGGCGCGCAACTCGTCGCCGACCTCGGGGACCAGATCCGGTTCGTCGAAACCGATGTGGCCGAGGTCGATCAGGTCACCCGATTGGTCACGACGGCCGTCGAGGAGTTCGATGGCCTGCATGTGATGGTCAACAACGCCGGCGTGTCGGGCAAGATGTTTCCGAAGTTCCTCGACGATGATCTCGCGGACTTCCATCAGGTGATGGCGATCAACGTGCTCGCGGTGATGGCGGGTACCCGTGACGCCGCCCGGCACATGTCCCGACACGGTGGCGGGTCGATCATCAACCTGACTTCAATCGGGGGCATCCAGGCCGGTGGTGGGGTGATGACGTACCGCGCATCCAAGGCGGCCGTCATCCAGTTCACCAAGTCGGCGGCGATCGACCTGGCGCACTACGAGATTCGCGTCAACGCGCTCGCGCCCGGCAACATCCGGACCGCGATCGTGCGGAAATCGGCGGTGGGCGAGGACCTCCAGCGTCTGGAGGAGTTCGAGGAGAGGATCCGCGCGCAGATGCGCAACGATCGGCCGTTGAAGCGGGAAGGCACGGTCGACGACGTCGCCGAAGCCGCCCTGTACTTGGCCGGTGACCGGTCGCGGTACGTCACCGGAACGGTGCTGCCGATCGACGGGGGCACGAGCGCGGGAAAGGTGATCGTCCGCAAGTCACAGTCATGATTACTTTAAATCAGTCGCTTGACTTAACTGCGCGGCGGCGGTTGACTGTGACGGTGACCACCGCCAGAACTGTGCGCACCGAGCGAGCCAGCATCACCCGGGAAGCGATCCTGGCCGCCGCCGAGCGGCTGTTCGCCGAGCACGGTGTGTACGCGGTATCGAACCGCCAGGTCAGCGAGGCCGCCGGCCAAGGCAACAACGCCGCGGTCGGATACCACTTCGGCACCAAGGCCGATCTGGTGCGGGCGATCGAGCAGAAGCACCGCGTCTCGATCGAGCGGTTGCTCGACCGAATGGTGACCGCAATCGGGGACTCGACCGAATTGCGCGACTGGATTGCCTGCATGGTCTGCTCGCTCACCGAACACCTGGATCAGCTCGGCAACCCGACGTGGTACGCGCGGTTCGCCGCGCAGGCGCTGGCCGACCCCGCCTACCAGAAGATCGTCGTCAAGGACGCGCTGGCCTCACCGTCACTGCTGCAGGTCGTCGACGGCATCACCCGCTGCCTGCCCGACCTACCCATGCCCGTTGTCATCGAGCGGAACATCATGGTGCGCAACCTGATGATGCACACGTGCGCCGACTTCGAACGCGCCTTCGCCGAGGGCGCCGACATGCCCAGAACCACCTGGAGTTCGGTGGCATCGGGGCTCATCGACGCGATCGTCGGCCTGTGGCGGGCACCGATCACGGAGCAGCCCTGACATGAAAGTCGACGTCGACCAAGACAAATGCGTGTCCTCCGGACAATGCGTGCTCAACGCGAGCGACACCTTCGACCAACGCGACGACGACGGCGTCGTGGTCCTGCTCGACGACAGCCCCTCGGGGTCCCAGGCCGACGACGCCCGCAAGGCGGCCGCAGCCTGCCCCGCACTCGCCATCCACATCGAGGAGTGAGAAAGACACCCATGTCCGACACCTTGACCGGAACCCCAGACGTGTCCGCGGATATCCCCGAGTACCCGATGGAGCGCGACGCCCGCTGCCCGTTCGCGCCGCCGCCCCAGATGCTCGAGATGGGTGAGGCCAAACCGCTGTCGCGGGTGCGGATCTGGGACGGCAGCACGCCCTGGCTGATCACCGGTCACGCGGTGGCGCGCGAACTGTTCGCCGATCCGCGGGTCAGCGTCGACGACCGCCGTGAAGGGTTTCCGCACTGGAACGAACACATGCTGTCCACCGTGCACAAGCGGCCGCGCTCGGTGTTCACCTCCGATGCCGAGGAGCACACGCGGTTCCGCCGGATGCTGTCCAAGCCGTTCACCTTCAAACGGGTGGAGGGCCTGCGGCCGGCCATCCAGCAGGTGACAGACGAGTGCATCGACAACATCCTCGCCGGCCCGCAACCCGCCGACATCGTCACCGCACTGGCGCTGCCGGTGCCCACCCGGGTGATCAGCGAGATGCTCGGCGTGCCTTACGAAGACCACGAGTTCTTCCAGCACCACGCCAACGTCGGCCTGGCCCGCTACGCCTCCGCCGAGGACGGCCAGAAGGGCGCAATGAGCCTGGCGAAATACCTGAGCGACCTCGTCAAGGCCAAGATGGAGAACCCCTCCGAGGATGCGGTGTCCGACCTCGCCGAGCGTGTCAACGCCGGTGAGATCAGCGTCAAGGAAGCCGCGCAGCTGGGGACCGGGCTGCTGATCGCGGGACACGAGACCACGGCGAACATGATCGGTATCGGGGTGCTGGCGTTGCTGGAGAACCCCGAGCAGGCTGCGCTGCTGCGGGATTCGGACGACCCGAAATTCATCGCCAACGCCGTCGAGGAGCTGATGCGCTACCTGTCGATCATCCAGAACGGCCAGCGCCGCGTGGCCATCGAGGACATCGAGATCGCGGGCGAGACCATCCGCGCGGGCGAGGGCATCATCCTCGACCTGGCGCCGGCGAACTGGGATGCCGGCGCCTACCCCGAACCCGAAAAGCTCGACCTCGGCCGCGAGGCCGGCCAGCAGCTGGGCTTCGGCTACGGCAGGCATCAGTGCGTCGGGCAGCAGCTTGCCCGGGCCGAGTTGCAGATCGTGTTCCACACCCTGCTGCGGCGCATCCCGACACTGCGCCTGGCCGTCCCGATCGACGAGGTGCCGTTCAAACACGACCGTCTCGCCTACGGCGTCTACGAACTTCCGGTGACCTGGTAGCCAGGTCTTTTCACAGCCCGATTGGAGTGTCAACGATGTCAGCACATTCAACGACTCCCGCCCGCCCCCCGAGCACCACTCTTTATCCTCCCGAGGGATTCGGCGCCCCCAAGCACCGAAAGGGCCACGCCACGGGCGATTTCGGTCTCCCGGCGGGCACCGAGATCTTCTCGGCCGACAACCACATCTCGGTCGCCGACGACATCTTCTATGAACGCTTCCCCGAGGAGCTCAAGGGCGCCGCGCCGCGAATCTGGTACGAGGACGGCGCCTACATGGTCGGCATGAAGGGCAAGGCCTGGACCGGCGGCGATTTCGGGCGAGTGCTGATGCAGTACGACGACCTGGCTGGCGCCGCGTCCAACAACATCGAGGCCCGTGTCCGCGAGCTCAAAGAGGACGGCATCGACAAGGAGTTGGCCTTTCCCAACGCCGTGCTGGCGCTGTTCCATTACCCGGACAAGGCGTTGCGCGAGCGCGTGTTCCGGATCTACAACGAGCACATCGCCGATCTGCAGGAACGCAGCAACGGCCACTTCTACGGCGTCGGGCTGATCAACTGGTGGGACCCCAAGGGCACCCGCAGCACGCTCGAGGAGCTGAAATCGCTGGGGCTCAAGACCTTCCTGCTGCCGTTGAACCCGGGCAAGGACGACGAGGGCAACATCTACGACTACGGCAGCACCGACATGGACGCGGTGTGGGACGAAATCGAAGCGGCCGGCGTGCCGGTCAGCCACCACATCGGGGAAACACCGCCCAAGACGCCGTGTCAGCACAACAGCGTGGTGGTCGGCATGATGGTCAACGTCGACTCGTTCCGGGAACAGTTCGCCAAGTACGTGTTCTCCGGCATCCTCGACCGTCATCCGCAGCTCAAGATCGGGTGGTTCGAAGGCGGTATCGCCTGGGTGCCGACGGCACTTCAGGATGCCGAGCACATGTTCGCTTCGTACCGGCACATGTTCAACCACCAACTCGAACGCCCGGTCCGGCACTACTGGGACAACCACATGAGCGCGTCGTTCATGGTCGATCCGCTCGGGTTGGAGCTCATCGACAAGATCGGCGTGAACAACGTAATGTGGTCGTCGGACTATCCGCACAACGAATCCACCTTCGGCTACTCGGAGAAGTCGCTGAAAACCGTCGTCGACGCGGTCGGGCCCGAAGACGCCACCAAGATCGTCAGCACCAACATCAAGAACTTCCTGGGGCTCTCGTGACTGTGGGGTCTGCGGCGTCGTCGCTCAGCACGTGCTTCGACATACCCGAGCTGCCGGACCGCGCCCGGATGTACCGCGAATGCGGGGCCCGGCTGCGCGACTCGATGAACGAAAAGGGCGTCGATGCACTCGTTCTCATCGGCAACGGGAACGTCGTGTACGCGACGGGTGTCAGCTGGCCGCTGCTCGATGCCGGGCTGTCCCACGTCGAACGGCCGGTGGCGATCGTGCTCGCCGACGACCCGCACCCACACCTGTTCATGCCGCTGCGCGAGGGATCGGCCGCGCAGTACGAGGTGCCGGCCGATCACGTGCACGGCCCGCTGTACCTCGAATTCGACGAGGGCGTCGCACAATTCGCGAAGGTGCTGGCCGACCTGGTGCCCGTCGGTGGCGCCGTCGCGGTGGACGAGCTGACCGGTGCGATGCGCCGCGCGTCGGGCACGCTGTTCCCCGCCGGCCCGCCGTCGGACGCCGCGCAGGTCGTGGGACCCGCCAAGTTGGTCAAGACGCCCGACCAGGTCTCGTGCGTCCGCAACGCCTGCCGCATCACCGAAGAAGCCATGGTGGATGTGCAGAAGGCGCTCGCGCCCGGGGTTCGCCAGGTCGATCTTTCGGCGGCCTTCGTCCGGCGGGCGTTCGAACTCGGGGCGACGGCCAACATGCTCGAGGCCATCTGGCAGGTGATGCCGACGACGAAGACCAGCGGGTCTGTCTGGACCACCACCGGTGATCTCGCGCTGCCGCTGCTGACCACCGAACGCGAACTCGCACGCGGGGACGTGTTGTGGACCGACGTCAGCATCACCTACACGGGTTATTGCTCGGACTTCGGCCGCACCTGGCTGGTCGAGGAGGAGCCGTCGGACCGCCAGCAGGCGCAATTCGACAAGTGGCGGGAGATCCTGTCCGCGGTGCTGGCGGTCACCAAAGCCGGTGCGACGTCCGGTGACCTGGCTCGCGCGGCCATCGCCGCCAACGGAGGCGACAAGCCGTGGCTGCCGCACTTCTACCTCGGCCACGGAATCGGCACCAATGCGGCCGAAATGCCGATGATCGGAACCGATCTCGGCGAGGAGTTCGACGACAACTTCGTGTTTCCGACCGGGATGCTTCTGGTGCTGGAACCGGTGGTGTGGGAGGACGGTACCGGTGGTTATCGAAGCGAGGAGATCGTGGTGATCACCGACGACGGCTACCAATCGATTACCGACTACCCCTACGCACCCTACGGACGGATCTGATGGCACTCCAAATCCTCCCTGATGCAGCCGATCTGCGAAGGGGACGCCGCGAACGCGCGCTGGCCGAGATGGCGGACCGCGACATCGACATCCTCGTTCTGGGCCGCCAGGCCAACGTCCGATACGTGACCGGTGCCCCGCAACTCTGGGTCGCGGGCACCCGCCCTTTCGGGCCGATCTGCGAGGTCGTGCGGTCGACCGGAGAGATCCACCTCAACAGCACGTGGGACGAGGGTATCCCCGACGAGATCCCGCACGACCACCTCTACGGGTTGGCGTGGAACCCGATGACGCTCGTCGAGGTGCTCAAGGCGCTCCCCGGCGCTGCCACCGTCAAACGAGTCGGAACCGACTCGCTGACACCGACATTCGCCCAACTTCTGCCGATGGCATTCCCGAACGCCGAACTGGTCGACGCCGAACCCGCGCTGCGGGCGGCCCGCCGGATCAAGACGGCCGACGAGATCGCGGTGCTGCGCGGCGCGCTGGGAGTGGCCGAGGCGGCGCTCGAGGCGGCCCGCGCCGAGTTGACACCCGGCGTCACCGAGCAGGCGTTGACCGGGGCGCTGATGGAAGCGATGGCGGCCGGCGGCGTCACCACCCCCGCCACCCAGGACGGTGCCTGGGCGACCAGCAAGGAGCATCCGTGGCGGCGTGCCCGCGGCGACGGGCGCATCGAGAACGGGGACCTGGTCGCGTTCTCCGCGGGCGCGTTGGCCGACGGCTATGTCGGCGAGGTCGGTCGCACCTGGCCGGTCGGCGACGTCGACGGAACAGCGGTGCCGGAATTGTATGACCGGTGGAACAGGCTGTGGGACAGGTTGATAGCGGCCTGCCGTCCGGGTTATCCGGCCAGTGACCTGCTCGGTGCATATGAGGCGGCAGGCGAGCCGCTGCCCGCCATGCCCGTCGCCCACGGCCTCGGCCTCGGCTACGATTCACCGGTCGTCACCCCCGCGCTGCGAGCGACCGTGGCCGAGGAGGTGCTCGAACCCGGCATGGTGCTCGCGGTCACCGGCTACGTCTGGCAGCAGGGCGTCGGCGCGGTCTTCGGTCGCGAGGCCGTGCACATCACCGCCGACGGCGGCGAGGTGTTGACCTCCAGCGCGTTCTGGAGTGGTGCGGGCGTCGGAATCGGTTGACCGATGACTGCTTCTCCTTCTCCCCGCGAGCGTCCGTGTCTGCACACGACACGCCGTCAATCGGCGACATTTTGTGGTCGCTCGCGGTGAAAGGACCACCGTGACAGGCCCGCCCGCTCCTGAGGACATCGTTCTCTACGCGAAGGACCCGTCGACCAAGATCGCGACGATCACGTTCAACCGGTCCGAGTACTTGAACGCACCCACGTCGGCGGCCCGGCTGCGATACGCCGACCTGCTGCGCGGCGCCACCGTCGACGACGACGTCAAAGTGGTTGTGATTCGCGGTGTTGGAGAGGACTTCGGCAGCGGTGCCGATCTGCCGGACTTCATGGCCGGTGACGACGAGGCCCGGTTGGCCGAGTTGCGTGTCGACGATCCGGACGTCACGTATCCGCCGAAGGGGTCGTTCCGGCACGGCGCGACGATGGGGCAGTGGTACGCCAACGTCGCCGCCGGAAACCGGGCGCTGCAGGAGCTCAAGAAGATCAGCATCGTCGAGGCGAAGGGCTACTGCTACGGCTGGCACTTCTACCAGTGCGCCGACGCGGACCTGGTGATCTCCAGCGACGACGCGCTGTTCGGTCATCCGTCGTTCCGGTACTTCGGGTGGGGCCCGCGGATGTGGACGTGGGTGATGACGATGGGGCTGCGGCCGTTTCAGGAGATGGTGTTCACCGGTCGGCCGTTCACCGCCGACGAGATGTTCGGTTGCAACTTCCTCAACAAGGTGGTGCCGCGAGATCAGCTCGAGGCCGAGGTGGCCAAGTACGCGCACGCCTGCGCCCGAAACCGCCCGGTGGACAGCGTGTTTCAGCAGAAGATGTTCTTCGAGGTGGTCAAGCAGTTCCAAGGCGAATATCTGGGCAGCCTGTTGTCGGCGATGTTCGAGTCGATGGGCGGCTTCGCGCGACCCGACGGCGAGGACTTCATGCTGGGGGATGCGATCGACGCGGGCCTCGCCGACGCCGTCAACGACAACGACGACAAGTTCCCTCCGGAGTTCCGGTTGAGCAAGCGGAATCGAGAGAAGGGCCAGTAGTGGCGGCGTTGGACGACTACACCGTCATCGATCTCTCGAGCGGGATCGCCGGTGCCTACTGCACCAAACTGCTCGCAGACGGTGGTGCCACGGTCGTCAAAGTGGAGTCTCCGGAAGGTGATCCGCTGCGGACCTGGTCGGCTTCGGGTGCGCGGATCGAACCCGGCAGTGACGGCGCGCTGTTCAGCTTCCTGTCTTGCTCCAAGTACAGCGTCGTCGTCGACCCTCAGAGCGCCGACGACGTGGAGCTCCTCCGTGGGCTGCTGCGGTCTGCGGACGCGGTGGTGTGGTCACGTGGATCGACGGTCGCGGCGCTCGACGAATTCGCACCGGCCGCCATCGCAGATGCGTACAGCGATCTGACCGTCACTGCGATCAGCCCCTTCGGCCTCGAGGGGCCGTGGGCCGACAAGCCCGCCACCGAGTTCACGGTGCAGGCGTGGTCGGGTGGGGTGATCGGGCTGGGCCGCGGGGCGCAGGACCGCGCGCCGCTGTTCGTGGCGGGACAGATCGGGGAGTGGCTCACCGGCGCCTTCGCGGCTGCGGGCACGATGGCGACCGCCGCGGGGTTGGTCGACGTCTCGATGCTGGAAACCGAAATCCTCAGCCTGACCTACTATTCGGTGTCCTTTCACGACGCGCTCGGGCGACCGTTCCGCGACCGTCGCCGCCTGACGATCCCCGGTGTGGCGTCGGCGGCCGACGGCCTGGTGGCGTTGGGCTGCGGCACCGCGCAACAGTGGTTCGACCTGTGCGCCATGGTCGGCCATGACGAATGGATCGACGAACAGGCCGACCTGTCCATCACCGAACAGGCCAACATCCACGCCGAGCAGATTTACGCGTGGGTGCGCGACAACCGCGTCGAGGACATCCTCGAGTTGTCCAGTGCGTTCCGGATCCCGAACGCACCGGTCGGAAACGGCGCCAACGTCACCTCGTTCGACCACTTCGAGGAGCGCGGCACATTCGTCACCAATCCGCGCGACGGCTTCACGCAGCCGGGCGCGCCGTACCGCACCAGCCCGTCGCTGCTGCGCAAGCCGCGGCCCGCGCCCCGGCTCGGCGAGCACACCGAGCAATACCGTTTGCGAACGGTACGCCAGGGTGACCCATTAACCGCCGAGCGCTCATCCATGTACAGTTTCGAGCCCTCAAACCGTACAAGAGTGAGCGCTCGTGCAACGGAGAGTGAGATCCGTTCGCCGATCGAGGGCCTGCGGGTGCTCGACTTGACGAGCTTCTGGGCCGGGCCGTCGTGCACACACGCGCTGGCGCTGCTGGGGGCAGAAGTGATCCACGTCGAGTCCACCGCGCGGCCCGACGGCACCCGGCTGATCGCCGGCGTGCCGACCAGCGAGGAGCAGTGGTGGGAGCGCTCACCGATCTTCTCGGGGTTGAACACCAACAAGAAGAGCGTCACGCTCGACATCCGCTCGGACCGCGGCGTGGAACTGCTGCGCGAATTGGTCAAGACCTGTGATGTCATCGTCGAGAACTACACACCTCGGGTGCTCGACCAGATCGGCCTCGACTTCGATGCCGTGCACCGGTTGCGCCCCGACGCGATCATGATGCGCATGCCGGGCTTCGGGCTCGACGGTCCGTGGCGCGACAAGCCCGCGTTCGCCTACGTGATCGAGGACTGCTCCGGGATGACCTGGCTGACCGGGCATCCCGACCAGAATCCCGTCGAACCGTATTCCGTCGGCGACCCGAACGCCGGTGTGCACGGTCTCAACGCGTTGCTGCTCGCACTGGCGCACCGGCGGCGAACGGGCGAGGGTGTGCGGATCGAAGCGGCCATGGTCGACGCCGCACTCAACGTCGCGGCCGAGCAGGTAGTCGAGTACTCGGCATACGGCAATCTGCTGCAGCGGCAGGGGAATCGGGGACCCACCGCGGCGCCGCAGAACCTGTACCGCACCGGTGAACTCGACGAGTTCGGCCGACCCGACGACTGGGTGGCGATCGCGGTGGCCACCGACGAACAGTGGGCCGCCCTGGTCGCCGCCCTCGGCGACCCGGCCTGGGCGACCGAAGAACTCACCACCCTCGATGGCCGTCGCCGGCACCACGACGCGATCGACGACCATCTGAGCCGGTGGTGCGGCACACGGACCGGTGACCAGATCGTCGAAACACTGTGGGAGGCCGGAGTACCGGTGGCCAAGGTGATGCAACCGCACCGGGTCGGCGAACTACCGCAAGTGGTGCACCGCGGCTTCTACGAGCACGTCGACCATCCCGTCAACCCCATGGCCCGGCACAGCACGCTGCCCATGCGCATCTCCTCGGCGCGGCAGGGCTTCCATCGCAGCCCGGCACCGCTGCTCGGACAGCACAACCACGAAGTACTGGCCGGGCTGGGGCTCTCCGACGATGAGATCATCGACCTCGAGCGACAGGGGGTCATCGGCAACGCGCCGAAGGGACTCACGATCCGCACCACCAAGACCGGATGACGGCCGCATGGATGACCGTGACGTCGTGCTACGGCCGAGATTGCAGCCACGGCTGTCCGTCAGCGAACGACCCTCACTGCAATCTCGGCGCTAGGCGCGTAGCGAGTCGCTAACCTCGACCGATGGCCATCAACCCCACAGACATCCTGCTGACCGGACGCGTCGCGGTGGTCACGGGCGGCGGCGCGGGCATCGGCAGAGGAGTCGCCGCAGGGCTGGCCGCATTCGGCGCGTCGGTCGCGATTTGGGAACGCGACGCCGAGACCTGCGCGGCGACGGCCGAAAGTATTGGCGCACTGGGCATCGTCACCGACGTCCGGGACAGCGGCCAGGTCGACGCTGCGCTCGAGCGCACCGTCAACGAACTCGGCGAGGTGTCCATCCTGGTCAACAACGCCGGCGGCGTGTTCTTCTCCCCGCTGCTCGACACTACGGAGAACGGCTGGGATGCGCTGTACAAAGCCAACCTGCGCCATGTGCTGCTGTGCACCCAGCGGGTGGCGCGGCGCCTGGTCGACCGTGGGCAGCCCGGCAGCGTGATCAACGTGACGTCGATCGAAGGTGTCAGGGCCGCACCGGGTTACGCCGCCTACGCCGCCGCCAAGGCGGGCGTGATCAACTACACCCAGACCGCGGCGTTCGAACTCTCGCCGCACCGCATCCGCGTCAACGCGATCGCTCCCGACCTCACGCTGACCGAGGGACTGATGCAGATGTCGGGCGGCACGCTTCGGCCCGATGTCGCGCCGGGCATTCCGATGGGCCGGCCGGGACATGTCGACGAGATCGCCTCCACGGCGGTCTTTCTCGCTTCGGACATGGCCAGCTATATCACCGGACAGACGATCCACGTCGACGGGGGCACGCACGCGGCGGGCGGCTGGTACCACCACCCACGGACCGGCAGGCCGACACTCGGTCCTGCAGAGTGATCGGCGGCTCAGTGTGGCCAGCCGTCGGCGGCCTGGTCGTCGAAGGTGCGATCGATGCGCTCGAACCGGCGCCGGATCGAGCCGCGGGCCGCGCTGTGCGGCAGCACATACAGCCGGTTGGCCTGGATCGCGTCGACGGTCAGCCGCGCCACCTCGTCGACGTCGAGCACCGAGTCGTCGCTGGGGTCGGACGCCAACTGCTGCACGGTCTCGGCATCCGACGGGGTGGGCGGGCCGTAGTCCTGGCTGCGGACGCGTTCGGTGTTGGCGAGCAGGTTGGTGTCGACGATCATCGGGCACAGCACCGTCACGCCGATGCCGTTGCCGCGCATCTCGCGGGACAACGTCTCGGCGAGCGCCACGACACCGTATTTCGCCACGCAGTACGGTCCCAGGCCGACGTTCGGAATGAGGCCCGCGAACGACGACGTGAACGCGATATGGCTGTCGGCCTCCTGCGCGATCAGCCGCGGCAGGAAGGCCTCCACGCCGTGGATCGGGCCCCACAGGTCGACGTCGATGACGAACCGCCAGTCGTCGTGGCTGGTGTCGGCGATCGGTCCGGCGTAGGCGATGCCGGCGTTGTTGAACACCAGGTGCACGTCGCCGAACACGCCGAAGGCCTCATCGGCCAACCGGTTGACGTCGTCGAGCTTTCGCACATCGCACACCACGCCGCGCGCGTCGACGCCGTCGGCACGCAGGTCCGCGACGGCACGGTCGAGCGCCGCCGAGTCGATGTCGCTGAGCATGATCCGGGCGCCGCGCCGGGCGAATTCGGTTGCGGTGGCGAACCCGATGCCGCTCGCGCCGCCGGTGATTACCGCCGCGCGCCCGCTAAAAGTGTCCACCCGGCGAACCCTATGCGCTCAGGACAGCTCGCGGGGTTGATCCCACGCGGGCTCCCCCAACCGGTTGCGGATCGCGCCCCAGGGGTCGGCGTACTGTCCGGGCGCCTTCCAGTACGCGCCGCGACGTTTGAGGATTTCGCGCAGCAGCGGTGCGAGCGGGGTGAGCAGCCGCATCAGATGCCGGGTCCAGCCCGCATTGGCCGCGGCCTCGGCCTGCATGTCCGGCCACGAATAGTGCTGGAACTGCAGGGCCTCCTGCGCGCGGGTGGTGTCCATCCAGTCGGTGACGAACCAGGCGTCGTCGCGGTTGGGGTCGCCGGGCCTGCCGGGCGGCAGCACACCGGTGAGGCCGCGCGCCGCCGCGAGCGCCACGCCCACTTCGCTCTGCCGGATCCGGTGCGAGTCGTCACCGGCGATCAGCAGGATCTCCCCGAGGACGTCGGCGGTGGTGGCGGCGGCGAACGCCCACGCGACATCGCGGACGTCGACGCTGTGCAACCGACCGTCGGTGGGCAGCAGGCTCTCGAAATACAAGGCGTCCGAACTCAACGCCATCGCTTTCGGATCGGTGCTCAGCACACCACCGAGTCGCAACACCACCCACGGCAGCGTCGAGGACCGGACGATCGCTTCGGCCTCCGCCTTGGTTCCGCTGTACAGGTCGCACGGGCGCATCGGGTCGTCGGCCCGCAGCGGTGCCTGCGCGGTGTGCGGGTTGCGCGCACCGAAAACCGCGTTGCTCGAGGCCTGGATGAAGCGTGGTGGCATCGGCTGTTGTTCGGCGATGCGCACCAGCGTCGCGGTGGCGTCGACGTTGACGCGCCGCGCGAGTTTCGGGTTCTTGTAGATGGGCGGCGGGATCACGGCGGCGAGGTGGATGATCACCTCCGGGGCGACGTCGGCGATCAGGCGCTGCACCTGATCCTCGTCGGTCAGGTCGGTCCACCGAACCGAGGTGCCGCGGGGTAGCGTCGACTGCGCTTTACGGTTGGCGGGAGTGTCCAGGTCGGCCACGACCACCGAGCGGCCGAGTTCGGCCAGCCTGCGCACGGTCGCCGAACCCACCAGGCCGAAGCCGCCGGTCACCACCACTGTCCCCGCCACAGCGCCTCCCACCTGCGAATATGACATTCTCTTTTTCCGAAAGTAGCATAATCGGGTGCAAGAGGCGGGGGCGCGGGTATGACAGGTACCACATGAGCAGCACGGGGGCTGAAAAGCCGGAAGTCGCCAAGTGGGATCCCGCGTTCACGCGGGGCGTGATCAACACGGTCGGCCCACTCATCAAGCGGTACTTCCGCGCCGAGGTGCGTGACATGGACGCGATGCCGGCGGCCGGCGGCGCGCTGGTGGTGTCGAACCATTCCGGTGGGATGTTGACTCCGGATGTGCTGATCTTCGCCCCGGCTTTCTACAAGAAGTTCGGCTTCGATCGTCCCGTGTACACGCTCGCCCACTACGGGGTGTTCATCGCCAACCTCGGTGACTGGCTGCGTCGCGCCGGGGTCATCGAGGCGAGCCGCGAGAACGCCGCCAAGGCGCTGCGGGACGGCGCCGTCGTGCTGGTGTTCCCGGGCGGCGACTACGACTCCTACCGGTCGACGTTCTCCGAGAACGTCATCGACTTCGCCGGTCGCACAGGCTATGTCAGGACCGCGATCGAGACCGGTGTGCCGATCGTGCCGATGGTGTCCATCGGCGGTCAGGAGACACAGCTGTTCCTCGCGCGCGGCGACTCGATCGCGCGGCGCCTCGGCTTGAAGAAGGTGCGGATGGAGATCCTGCCGCTGTCCGTCGGATTCCCGTTCGGATTGTCGGCGATCTTCCCACCGAACCTCCCGCTGCCTGCCAAGATCGTCACGCGGGTGTTGCCGCCGATCGATGTGGTCGAGCAGTTCGGCGAGAACGCGGATGTGAAGGAGGTCGACGCGCACGTGCGCTCGGTGATGCAGGCTGCGCTCGACGAGCTGGCCTCAGAACGCCGCTTCCCGGTGCTGGGCTGACCGTGGCCGACGTTCTCGGACTCGTGCAGACGCTGTGGCGGGCCGGCCTGATCGCGCCGCTGCGGCCCGACAAGTACCTGCGGATGGGCGCGGCGATGCGCCGGGTCGGAATGACCGCGACGGTCGGCTTCGCGGCGGCCGCACAACGGTGCCCGGACCGCCCGGGCCTCGTCGACGAACGCGGCACGCTGACCTGGAAGCAGATCGACGACCGCTGCGACGCCGTGGCCACCGGGCTGCAGAACCTGCCCGGCGGTACGCCGAAAACCGTTGCGGTGATGTGCCGCAACCACCGCGGCTTCATCGAGTCACTGGTGGCGTCGAACCGGGTGGGCGCCGACGTGCTGCTGCTCAACACCTCGTTCGCGGGTCCCGCGCTGGCGGAGGTGGTCGATCGCGAAGGCGCCGACGTCGTCATCTACGACGAGGAGTTCGCCGCGATAGTCGAGCGGGCGATGGCCGACAAGCCGGATGCCGTCCGCATCCTCGCCTGGACCGACGGGCCCGCCGACGGGCGGACGCTCGACGGGCTCATCGATGCCAATCTCGGCAAGCGACCGGCTCCCGCCGAGCGCAAGAGCGACATCATCCTGCTGACGTCGGGCACCACCGGAACGCCGAAGGGCGCCAAGCGCGGCGAAGGCAGCGGCGGCGCAGGCGATCTCAAGGCGGTGCTCGACCGCACACCGTGGCGCGCCGAGGAGGCGACCGTCATCGTCGCACCGATGTTCCACGCGTGGGGCTTTTCTCAACTGCTGTTCGCCGCGCTGCTGGCCTGCACCATCGTCACCCGCCGCAAGTTCGATCCGGAGGCGACCCTGGACCTGGTCGACCGGTACCGGGCGACCGGCCTCGTCGTGGTGCCGGTGATGTTCGACCGCATCATGGACCTGCCCGAAGAAGTGCTGAACCGCTACAGCGGCAAGTCACTTCGGTTCGCCACGGCATCAGGGTCGCGGATGCGCTCCGACGTGGTGATCAAGTTCATGGACCGGTTCGGTGACGTGATCTACAACAATTACAACGCGACCGAAGCCGGAATGATCGCCACCGCGACGCCGAGCGACCTGCGGGCGGCGCCCGACACGGCCGGAACACCCGCCGACGGCACCGAGATTCGCATTCTCGACGCGGAGTTCCACGAGCTTCCCAACGGGCAGACAGGGCAGATCTTCGTGCGCAGCGGCACGCTGTTCGACGGGTACACCTCGGGCAAGACCAAGGACTTCCACGAGGGCTTCATGGCGTCGGGCGACGTGGGCTACCTCGACGACGCGGGCCGGTTGTTCGTGGTCGGTCGAGACGACGAGATGATCGTCTCCGGCGGAGAGAACGTCTATCCGATCGAGGTCGAGAAGACGCTGGCCGCGCATCCCGACGTCGAGGAGGCGGTGGTGCTGGGCGTCGACGACGAGCAGTACGGCCAGCGCCTCGCGGCATTCGTCGTGCTCGGCGGCGGTGCGAGCGCCAACCCGGACGACCTCAAGCAGCACGTGCGGGAGAACCTGGCGAATTACAAAGTGCCGCGGCAGATCACGGTCCTCGACGAGTTGCCGCGGGGCAGCACCGGCAAGGTGCTGCGCAACGATCTCCGCGATCTGGTGACCTAGGTCGTGGTGGCGGTGGCCGGCGCCATCGCCGTATCGACCGTCGACAGCGCCGGAAGCCCTGCGGCGTCACGTATTTCGGCCAACCCGTGGATCATCGCGTCGGTGGCTTCATGGACGTCGTCGAAGGTCTGGTCATCGGAGAGCACCGAGATGTCGACCTGATCGACGTAGCTCCACACCGTCATGTTGAACGCACTGCCCGGCGACAGCACACCGACCGAATAGATCTCGCTCACCTTCGCGCCTCCGACATGACCGTGCCTGCGCGGTCCGGGGACGCTGGAGATCGCGACGTTCATCAGCGGATTGTGGGACGCGCGTCGGGCCTGCCAGCGGAACAGCGCCGGCGCGAGCGGCGGCGGCAGGTAGTCCATCATCCGCGCCTGCAGTGTCGGGCCGAGTAGTTCGTAGACCTCTTTGGCTCGCGAGGTCGCGAAGGACGTCAAGCGGACGCGTTCCAACGGGTCGTCGATGTGTACGGGCAACGACACCGACAGCCCGCCGATTTCGTTGCCGGTGATCCGGTCGGGCGACCGGTCGGTGGACACCGGCACCGACGCCATGATCGGCCGGTCGGCCCGCCCGTCGTAGCGCAGCAGCAGTTCTCGCAAGCCACCGGCCGCCATGGCCAGGAGAAGGTCGTTGAACGTCACGCCGAGGTGTTTGGCCGTCTCCTTGACGTCGGCGAGGGACACCGAGGCGGTGGCGAAAGTGCGGACAGGCGACACCACATGGTTGAGGAATGTGGGTGGCGTCTTGAACATCTTGGCCAGATCGGGGGACTCGCTCTGGCCCCGGAACCGCCGCCGCAAGCGACTGACGCCCCGCCCCGCGTCGACGAGAAGGCGCGGCAACGCCGCGACGTGGCGAGCGTTGTCGCGGCCGGCCTCCCGCAGCAACTGCGCCTTCGTCGGCGGATCGCATGTCGCATAGTCTTCGCGCTCGTCCTGGGCCCCATCGGCCAGATCCATCAGCCGCGCAAGCAGATTCGCCGAGGCGACGCCGTCGGCCAGCGTGTGGTGCACCTTGCCGATGAGCGCGAAGCGGTCGTCAGCCATTCCCTCGGCGAAGTGGAACTCCCACAGCGGCCGGGTGCGGTCGAGCGGCGTGCTGGCGATCCGGCCGATCACCTCGTCGAGCTCGCGGCGGCCGCCCGGGCTCGGCACCTGCACGCGGCGCAGGTGATAGTCGAGGTCGACCGGGCAGTCCTCGAGCCACATCGGATGATGCAGCTTCCACGGGATGTCGACGAGCCGGTAGCGCAACGGGTCGAGCAGGTGCAGCCTCCGGGCGATGGTGCGCCGGAACAGGTCGAACGTGAACTCGCCGTCGAAGTCGGCGGCGTTGACGATCGCCACCTTCAACGTGTGCGTGTGCAGGTTTGGTGTCTCGCTGTAGAGCAGCATGGCGTCCATGCCGTTGAGTCGCTTCACACGCACCCCCTGCGGACCGTCGGCCCCGAAGGCTCTATCGAACCACCGGACCGTCAAGATCGGGGGATTTCGGCTAAGTGATCGCCGCCAGCGCCGCCCGCGTGTCGAGGTCGAGGAACGCCGCCGAATACCGTTGCGCCAACGCGAGGCAGACGGCTGCGTCCTGCCAGGCGTCGCCACCCGACAGGGTGGCCATCCAGATGGCGAGCCCGTGCGCGACGGACGCGCGGTACCGTAGCCAAACCTCTTCGGCCGACGGAAGTTCGGCCGCGGGCAGGGTGAGTGCCGCGCGGTACTCGTCGAGCAGATCGCGCTCGCACCGCCTGCGGTCCTCGATCGTCAACGCGCCCTGCAGGAAATAGCCGAGATCCAACGACCAGTTGCCGCGGCGGGCCATCTGCCAGTCCAGGAACCCGACCTCGTCGCCGGGAAGGACGTAGGTGTTGCCGATGTGCGGATCACCGTGCAGCAGCGTCTGAGGCGCAGTCGTCAGCGTGCCGATGTAGCGGGCCCAGACGTCGACGAACAGCTCCGTTCCGCTCAAGCCGAGAATCTCCGAGGATACCGAATTCCCGAGTCGCTCATGGGCGATGTGCAACGGGGCGTACTCGAGCCCTTCGAACGCGACGAACGGCTCGAGCCAGCCCAGCGCGGGGTCGGCGATCAGCCGCTCACCCCAGAACTGGCTGTGCATCCGCGCCAGCCCGCGGACTCCGTTGGCGACCTGCTCGACCGACATCGGCCGGGTCGAGTCGCGCGGATCGGCGCCCCGGGCGACGACATCCTCCATGATCATCAGGAAATTGGAGCCCGGCTCGTCGATGAGCGCCGCGTAGACGGTCGGATGGTCGAGCGGCAGCGTCACACCCGAGCTGAAGAGTCGCGGTTCGTGGAACAGGCCGCTGGTGAGCGCGACGAGCTCGGCGTGGTCGGGGTCGACGGCCTTGGCGAACACCGTCGCAGGCCCCGAACCCGCCGAGTACGTCAACGCCAGCCGCGCCCGCCGGTTGGTGCCGTCGTCACGCAACGCGACGGTGACACGTTCGACGGTGGCGCCCGGAAAGTGCTCGGCGAGCGCCGCAGTCATCCAATCGGGCGTGATTTCGTCCCAATTACCGGGCAGGGACAGCTCCGCTGCGGTCACCCGGAACTACTTCAGGCAACTGCCGCCGTCGACGGGCAGAGTCACACCGGTGATGTAGCGGCTCTCGTCGGAAGCGAGGAACAGCACGGCGTTGGCGATGTCCTCCGGTTCGACCCAACCGATCGGCAGCGTATGCATCAGCTGGCCGACAACCTTCATGTCGTCGGGGCCCGGGTTCTCCAGATCGGGCCGGAACAGTTTCATCGTCGGTTCGTTCATGAACAGCGGGGTGTTGACGTTCGTCGGGTGCACCGAGTTGACGCGGATGTTCTGCGCACCCAGCTCGACGGCGAACGTCCGCATCAGGCCCACCACACCGTGTTTGGCTGCGACATAGTGACCCGTGTGCGGGTAGGCCTTCAAGCCGCCGACCGAGCTGGTCAGGATGATCGAGCCGCCGCGGCCGCCCGCGAGAATGTGCGGGACACCGGCCTTGACCGTCTTCCACACGCCGGCCAGGTTGACGTCGATCATGTCGGTCCAGTCACCCTCGCTGGTCTTGTCCAGCGTCTCGCCACCGTTGCCGATGCCGGCGTTGGCGACGATGATGTCGAGCCTGCCCATCTGCTCCACACCGGCGTCGACCGCGGCCTTGAGCGCGTCGAAGTCGCGGACGTCCACCTCGGCGGTGTAGATGCGGCGGTTCAAACCCTTGACCAGGTCGGCGGTTTCGGCCAGATCCTCCGGAGTGGACAGCGGGATTCGCACGCTGTCGATCTGCTTGCAGATGTCGACGGCGATGATGTCGGCGCCCTCCTGCGCCAGGCGGACGGCGTGCGCGCGGCCCTGGCCACGGGCGGCGCCGGTGATGAAAGCGACCTTGCCTTCGACACGTCCAGTCATTGGTTACCTCAATTCGTAGTTGCTGGAAGGAAATTCATAGAAGGTCACGGAAGGAGAGCCGGCATTGACTCCCAGCCGCGGACAGTCGATGTCGGGGACAGCGACGCGTTGGCCACGTCGACGTCCCATTCGGGGAAGCGCTTGAGGATCTCCTCGAGGGCGACGCGTCCCTCGAGCCGGGCGAGGGCCGAGCCGAGGCAGTAGTGCGTGCCCACGCTGAATGCCAAGTGCTGACGGGGTTCCCGGTGGATGTCGAACACGTCGCCGTCCGGCGGGAACTGGCGGTGATCGCGCACTGCGGCGCCGATCAGCATCATCATCACGCTGCCCGCCGGCACCGTCCGGCCGTAGAATTCGGCGTCGCGGGTGACGTAGCGGGCCACATGCGGCGCGGGCGGTTCGAAACGCAGAATCTCCTCGATCGCCTGGGGGATCAGGGCCGGGTTCTCAACCAGGTCGCGGCGCTGATCGGGGTGTTCGGCCAGGACCTTGCCCGCCCAGCCGATCAGTCGCGTCGTGGTTTCGTTGCCTGCGCCGGCCACCACATTGAGATAGGTCAGCAACTCCTGGCGGGTCAGCCGTCTGGTGGTGCCTGTCTCGTCGACGAACTCGGCGTTGAGCAACTCGGTCATGATGTCGTCGGAGGGATGCTCGACGCGCCAGTCGATGTAGGCCTCGAACAGGTCACCGACCGCGAAGTCGGTGCCGGCCTTCATGGGTTGGCCTGCCTCCGTGCGCAATTGCGCGTTGGCGTGATCGCGGATCATCTCCTGGTCGTCTTCGGGGATGCCCAACAGTGCGCTGATCACCTTCATCGGCATCTGCGCGCCGAGGTCGGCGACGAAGTCGAATCGCGAGGCGCCGATCAACGGGTCCAGGCTCTGGGCGCAGTACTCGCGTATCACCGGCTCGAGCGCGTTGACCTTGCGCGGGGTGAACATCCGGGCCAGCAGCTTGCGGTGGATGTCGTGGATCGGCGGGTCCTCGAAAATCACTGTGCCCGGGGGCATCTCGAGGTTGGCTTTGATCAACTCGACGATGGCGCCGCGGGCAGAGCTGAAGGTCTCCCAGTCCACCAGGGCCCTGTTGACGTCCGCGAAGCGGCTGACTGCGTAGAAGTCGTGCTGCTCGTTGTAGTACAGCGGCTGCTCGTCGCGTAGCCGCCGGAACATCGGGTACGGATCGGCGTTCAGTTCTACGTCGTACGGATCGAAGTACACGGCGTCGACGGTCGGATTCTGGGCACTGATCGTCACGGGGTCGCCTCTCGGTGGACCAGGGTGGCGTAAGACATCGGAATGGTATTTGTCTCACAACTCTGGCATTCGCCACACGAGGGTGTCAACAAGCGATTCATCTTCGCCTAATCCGGCTCTTCATTACGAAGAACATCGTTCTCAGATGGGCCGCGGTCGTCGTCGCACCGACGCGCTTTGGAGGGGAGAACACGATTCTCGCTCAAGGCGCGAGAACGCAGTTCTCGGCTAGCGGGCGGCGAAACCGTGGGAGCAGAAATCCCACACTTCGTCGGCTGTGATGGGCTTGGTGGTGCCGTCTTCGGCGCCGTTCGACTGCGCCACGAACATCACCGTCTGCATGGTCATCGCCGCCATCCGCTTGGGATTGATGCCCTCGCGGAGTTGACCGGCCTCGCCGGCCTCTTCCATCAACTCGGTGAGCAGTGCCAGCAGCGGCGCATGGGCGACGCGCACCTCGGTCGGATGCGACAGCAGAAGCCGGGGTGCGAAGTCGGTGAACAGCGGCCGCTTCGCCGTGGGGTCGGGCCGCGACGACTCGAAGAGCAACTGCACCGCGACCTTGAGCCGCTCGATCGGCTCATCTTCGGTGGTGGTGGCGGCGCGGATCTGGTCGGCAGACCGGCTCAGGGCGTCCTCGAAGAGCGCCAGCAAAAGCTCGTGCTTGCCGTCGAACTGCAGATAGAAACTGCGCAGCGACTGCCGCGAGCGGTCCACGACCTCCTGCACGGTGAAGTCCGTGCTGCCCTTCTCGATGATGATCGCCTGGGCGGCATCCAGGAAGCGCTGCACCCGCTGCGCGGCCCGGAGTTTGGCGGTTTTGATCGATCGCTCGACCGCGCGTTGCTTCCAGGCCGGCTCTTCGCTTGGGCTCGTCACCGGCGACTCAGACGCAGGTCGAGTGGGGAGAACATGAACTGACTGTACCGGAGAACGCCTTGCCATTGCGGTCCTCGACCCCCTCGCGGCCAACGTGTCAGAGATTGTAACTTTCTCACGATGAGAATAGTATTCTCATTTTGGAGATAACAGTAGGCTTACCAAAAATTTGATCCAGCGGGAGTCTCGTGCAGCTGACCTTCGATGCTGATGTCGAGGCGTTCCGCGCCGAGTTCAACGCGTTCCTCGACGAGCATCTTCCCTCCGACGCCGCGGCCGTCGAGCGGTCGCGGTCCAGCAGTGATGTCCCGGCCTGGGCTCGGGACTGGCAGCGGCTGATGTTCGACAACGGCTGGCTGCTGCCGGGATATCCGCCGGAATTCGGCGGCCGTAACGCCACGATCCTGCAGCAGTATGTTCACCAACAGGAACTGGCACGCCGTCGCGTGTATCTGACGTACAACCCGCAGGGTGTGGGCATCATCTCCGCATCGCTGATCTCGTTCGGCACCCCCGAGCAACAACAGCGTTGGGCGGTTCCGATCCTGCGGGCCGAGATCACCGCGTCGCTGGGGATGAGCGAACCGGGCGCGGGGTCCGACCTTGCGTCGCTGCGCACCAGCGCCGTCCTTGACGGTGACCACTTCGTAGTCAACGGGCAGAAGGTGTGGACGTCGGGCGCACACGACGCCGATGTGTTGCTGACCTTTGTCCGCACCGATCCGAAAGCCGCCAAACACAAGGGCATCAGCGTGCTGCTGATCCCGACCGACCTCCCCGGAGTGGTGCGGCGGCCGTTCGCATCGCTGTGCGACGTCGACGACCTGGACTTCAATGAGGTTTTCTTCAACGACGTGCGGGTGCCCGTCGAGAACCTGGTCGGGCCGCTGAACGAGGGCTGGAGGGTAGCCAACGGTTCGCTTGGTCATGAGCGAAACATGTTGTGGCTCAGCTATGCCGATCGCCTGCAGGAGCTCGTCGAAGATTTCCGGCCCTGCTCCCCGCTCGATCGTGACCGGTACGCCGGGCTGGTGATGGACAACCAGGCGTTGCGGCTGCTCGGCTCGGTCGCGCTGGCCCGCGCAGCACGCGGCGATGAAGACGTGTCCGCGCTGTCGGTGCTCAAACTTCTCGGCTCGGAGGCGTCGCAGGCGGCGACGGAGTACGCGCTCGCCGCCGCGGGCACCGACGCGCTTTTCGCGCCGAACTTCTCCGGCCCGTACAGCGCTCATCACCTCGACCTGTACAGGTGCGGCTGGTTCGAACGCTACGTGCGGACGTTCGGCGGCACGATCGCCGGCGGCACCTCCGAGATCCAACGCAACATCATCGCCCAGCGACTGCTGGGCCTGCCGCGAAATTAGAAGGATTGCAACATGTACATCGAATACGACGTCGCCGACCGTATCGCGACCATCACGTTGAACCGGCCCGAGGCTGCCAATGCGCAGAACCCGGAGCTGCTCGATGAACTCGACGCGGCGTGGACCCGCGCGGCAGAAGACAACGAGGTCTCGGTGATCGTGTTGCGTGCCAATGGGAAACACTTCTCAGCCGGGCACGATCTGCGCGGCGGGGGACCCGTACCGGACAAGATCACGTTGGACTTCATCATCCAGCACGAGGCCAAGCGTTATCTGGAGTACACGCTGCGCTGGCGCAACGTGCCCAAGCCGTCGATCGCCGCGGTCCAAGGCCGCTGCATCTCCGGCGGGCTGCTGTTGTGCTGGCCATGCGACCTGATCATCGCCGCGGACGATGCGCAGTTCTCCGACCCGGTGGTGCTGATGGGTATCGGCGGCGTCGAATATCACGGCCACACTTGGGAACTCGGTCCGCGCAAGGCCAAGGAGATTCTGTTCACCGGGCGGGCGATGACGGCCGACGAGGTGGCCGGCACCGGCATGGTGAACAAGGTGGTGCCGCGCGATCAGCTGGACTCGGAAACCCGGGCGCTGGCCGAGCAGATCGCGAAGATGAACCCGTTTGCGCTGCGGCAGGCCAAGCGTGCGGTGAACCAGACGCTGGATGTGCAGGGTTTCTACGCGGCGATCCAGTCGGTGTTCGACATCCACCAGACCGGCCATGGCAATGCCCTGAGCGTGGGTGGTTGGCCGGTGCTGGTGAACCTCGACGAGATGAAAGCCAACATCCAGTAGGTGAGTTCATCTGCGCGAGCGACCGCCAAATGTACGCGGTGACCGGTGTGTCGGCGTACAGACACGGTCGCTCGCGCAGAAGGGGAGCTACAGGTAGGCGAGGCGGGGGGCCGAGCCGCGGGCCCGCAGTCCGGCGCCG
This sequence comes from Mycobacterium sp. GA-0227b, assembly GCF_001499855.1. Taxonomy (GTDB): domain Bacteria; phylum Actinomycetota; class Actinomycetes; order Mycobacteriales; family Mycobacteriaceae; genus Mycobacterium. The sequence goes on along the minus strand of NZ_LQIK01000033.1, from coordinate 141,384 downwards.
GCCTTTCGGGTGAGTTCCCGTGAGCTGCCGAGCAATCCGTCGAGCACGAGGGCGCGCTTGATGTGGCGATGCAGATCGTGCTCGGCGGTGAAGCCGATCCCCCCGAGCACCTGCTGGCAGTGCTTGGCCGCGGTCAGCGCCGCCTTGCCCGCGGCCGCCTTGGCCAGCATCGCGGTCAGGTCAGCGCTTTCGGTCCCGGGCAGTCCGAGTGTCGCCTCGGCGCCTTCGATCGCCACCAGCGTCTCGGCCAGCCGGTGCCGAACCGCTTGAAAGGACGCGATCGGCTTGCCGAACTGCACCCGGTCCAGTGCGTGCTGGCGGGCCAGGGCCAGCATCCCTCGGGCCGAGCCGACCAGCCACCAGCCGACGGCCCGTCGCGCCTCGCCCATCCGCATCAGCTCACCGTCGGGCACCCGGCGCAGCGGCAGGTCAGCCAGTGTGGGTTCGTTGTTCGACGCGCGTTCCCACACCACCCAACTGCCCCCGGCGTACGGCATCGGCGGCGTACCGCCCGGCATGCCACCAATGGTCTCCAGCAGCACATCGTTGAGAACCGAAGCGTGTGAACCCGTTTCGCCGAGCAGCCGGAACACCAAGGGAATTGCCTGATCGGGCATGTCCGACAGCATCTCGGCCCAGCCGAGCTCGGCCAGCGCGGCGTCCAGCTCGGCGCCGGAGGCTGACAGCATCGTCTTGCGCAGCGTGTCCTCGAGCATCGCCAGCGATTCGGCGTCCATACCGGTCTCCACGGTCACTCCTTACCGAGATCGAGCAGGCGACGGGCGATGATGTTGCGCTGCACTTCGGCGGTTCCGCCGTAGATGCTCGCGGCCCGCGAATACAAAAACTCCGTCCGCCATGCGTCGTCGTCGAGTTCGATCCTGCCCGGCAACAGATCGCGCGCGGTGTCGTAGAGCCGTTGCTCGGCGGTTGCCAACAGCACCTTGTCGATCGAGGTGTCGGCGCCCAGCTTCTCACCGCCCGCCAGCCGGTACTGCGTCGCACGCGACCGGCAACGCAGCGTGTGCAGCGCTAGATATGCCTCGCCTAGATCCGAGTCCGATGCCGTGCCAAGCCCTTTGACTTCGTCGATGAGCGCGTCGAACCGCGAGTACAGATAGGCGATGCGCTGCCAGAAACAGGTCGAACGCTCATAGGGCAGCAGATCCATGGCCAGCTTCCAGCCGTCGCCGGGCCAGCCGAGCATGCGGTCTGCAGGCACGACGACGTCATCGAAATAGACCTCGCAGAACTCGTCGATGTCGTGCATGGTCTGCAGCGGACGCACCGAAACCCCCGGTGAGTCCAGGTCGATGAAGAACGCCGTGATGGCCTCGTGGTTCGGGGTGCCCGCATCGCCGGTACGGGTGAGCAGGATGCAGCGCGTCGCGTACTGCGCGAAGCTCGTCCACACCTTCTGCCCGTTGACGATCCAGGTGTCACCCTGCTGCACAGCACGAGTCGTCAGCGAGGCCAGATCACTGCCCGCACCGGGTTCGGAGAAGCCCTGGCACCAGGACTCCTGACCCGACAGCAGCCGCGGCACCATCTCGGCGGCCAACTCGGGCCGGGCATAGTCGATCATCGTGGGGGTCAGAACGTCGAGCATCGAGTACGGCCCGGGATGGTCGAGCCCGCGCCCGACGATCTCCTCGCCGACGATGGCGCGCAGGATATCCGGTCCGCCCAGGCCACCGGCCGACTCCGGCCACCCGTAGCGCATCCAGTCGGCGTCGTACAGGGCCTTGAGCACGCGCAAGTGCTGGGCTTGATGCGCGTCGAGGGAATGGTTGTCGGTGAGCGGGGTCAGTTCGCCGGAATCGAGCTTGTCGTCGAGCCATTTGCGCAGCGCCGTGCGGAACGCGGTGGGATCGAGGAGGTCGTCCGTCATCGCGCCTCCGGAGCCGCATCGGGGTCGGGCCGTCCGATCGCGTGGGGGCGGCCGGAGTCGTGTTCCCCGCTGCGCCGAATGAACGTCATGGCACGGGTTTTCAGCCGCCAGCCGTCGTCGGTGCGGACGTAGGTGTCGTTGTAGTAGCCGATGCGCATGTCGTGTTTGGAGTGCTCGATGAAGCACAACGGTTGGGTGCCTGTCGCCTTGTCGGGGTCCTTCTGATCCAGGTGCACCAACGACGTCCCGGTCATGAACAGTCCCTTGGGGGCGGCGTCGACCAACTCGGGGAAGCGGTTCAGCGTGTAGGTCGAGCCGAACGCGCTGTACGTGCCGTCCGGGGTGAACACCGAGACCAGCCCCTCGATGTCGCCCTGGGTGATGGTGACGGCGTACTTCGCCAGCAGTTGCTGGATCTCGACGAGGTCGTCGGTCCTGGTTTTGTCAGTTGGCACAGTCATTCTTGAAGACCTTACCGCCCTTCATTACAAAGTTGACATCGCGTGTAACGCTGATGTCCGTCAGAGGATCGCCGGGTACCGCGATGATGTCGGCGAGAAAGCCTTCCGCGATGCGGCCCAGGTCCGGCTTGCTGATCAGGTCGGCGGCGACGACGGTCGCCGCGCGCAGCACCGCAGCGGGGGGCATACCCCAGTCGACAAGGGTCACCAGTTCATCGGCATTCTTGCCGTGCGGAATCGCGGGGGCATCGGTGCCGACGGCGATCTTGACACCCGCCTCGTAGGCCGCCTTGATCGACGTGCGCGCCTTGGGGAACATCTCGGCAGCCTTGTCCTGCAACGCCTTCGGCGCCTTGGACACGTCCATCGCCTCGGCCAGCCGACGCGTCGTCACAAGCCACCGGTCGTTGTCGACCAGCATCTGGATGGCCTCATCGTCCATCAGGAACCCGTGTTCTATGCAGTCGATGCCGCAGGCGACCGCGTGCTTGACGGCCTCGGCGCCATGCGTGTGAGCGGCGACCCGCAGGCCACGCCGGTGCGCCTCGTCCACGATGGCCCGCAGTTCCTCATCCGAATAATGTTGTGCGCCCGCCTCTCCGGTCAGCGACATCACACCGCCGGAGACACAGACCTTGATCAGCTCGGCGCCGTGCTTGATCTGGTACCGCACTGCCTTGCGGATCTCGTCGACACCGTTGGCGATGCCTTCCTCGATCGTCAGCTCCAGCGCCCCGGGCATGAAGGCGGCGAACATCGTCGGGTCGAGATGGCCGCCCGTCGGGGTGATCGCATGCCCCGCCGGAACGACGCGCGGACCCTCGATCCAGCCGGCATCGATCGCCTTGCCCAACGCGACGTCGAGTAGGTAACCGCCTGTCTTGACGAACAATCCGAGGTTGCGCACCGTCGTGAAGCCCGCCCGCAACGTGCGTCGGGCGTTGCCCACGGCGCGCAGCACGCGGGTCGCGGGATCGTCCTGCACCTGGGAGAGGCCGGGGTTCTCGCCCCGGCCGCCCATCAGCAGGTTGACCTCCATGTCCATCAGGCCGGGCAGAAGGATCGAGTCACCCAGGTCGATGACGTCGCCCTCCGCTGCGCCACCGATGGCGACGATCCGGTCGTCCTCGACCCGCACGACGCCGGGCCGGACGATCTCGCCGGCGTCGACGTCGAGCAGACCCGCTGCCTTGAGGGTCAATACGCCCGGCGATGGGCCGCTCGCGCGAAGAGCAGACAATGTCAGACCACCGGCTCCTTGATGCATGTGATGTATGTGGCGCCACTGTCGAGCACCCGTGGCTGCTTCCACACTTCGATCGGGAACGACACGTTGACCAATGACTGCATCATGTGGATGAGAGCCTTTGCATCCTCGGGCATTCCGTCCAGGGGGAACCTGGCGTCGCAGTATTCCATGACCGCCTCGAGCCGCGGGAACGCGGTGTCGTAGAAGTCCTGCATCTCGGCCATCGTCGAGGACAGCCGCTTCTGATAGCGCTCCTCCTCGGTGGGCAGGCACCAGTCCGTGAACCGCTCGAGGTCGGCGAATTCTTCGGGCAACTTAGGCATTGATCGAATCCTTCTGGCTGGCCGGCGAGGTGGCTTGACCGTTACCCTCACCGCTCTCGAGGCCCTTTTCCTTCTTGTAGGCGTTCACGTAGTCCCACGCCGTCTTGTGCAGATGGCGCAGCAGGATTTCCTGGTCACACAGCGGGAATTCCTTGACCACCCCGGTGTTGATCATCGTCTGGGTGGCTTCCAGCGTGTTGGCGTCCTGGAACGCGTACTCCTTGAACGTCACCGCCGCGAGTTCGTGCGCAAGCCGCTCGCGGGTGTTGGTGGCGGGAACGAAGTAGAGCGTGCACTCGAAGATGTGCTTGTCCACGTCCGTGGGCCAGTAGTGGTAGGTGAGGTACCAGCCCGGCGCCCAGAGCAGCAGCGTGAAGTTCGGGAAGAACTCGAAAGAGTCCTGGCCCCAGGACGGATGGCGCGCCGGATTGACTGCCGGTGGCAGCTCGTCGGGCAGAATGCCTTTGATGTTGGGGCGGTCCCACGGTCCGAACAACCCGCTGTGCAGCACGCGTTCGATGGGCTTGACCATGTTCAGGTCTTTCGGCGGGCTCATCCCGCCCCACGACGAGATCATCGAGTGCCTGCCCTTGATGTCGTAGTGCAGGGCCTCGAAGCCGTAGCTGGCCAGCTTTTCGGCTTCCTCCTTGACCGCTTGCTTCATGTGCAGGACCGGTGCGTGGTAGAACTCGACGAACGCGTCGATGAACAGCTTCCAGTTCGAATTGACCTCGGCCCGGTAGGAATACGTCTCCGTCATCTCGTGGAAGGGATAGCCCTCCAGGTCCTTGGCGAACTCGCCGAGGTAGTCCGTGAGCGGTTCGGCGTTGTTGTCGAAGTTGATGAAGATGAAGCCTTCCCACACCTCGCAGCGCACCGGCACCAACCCGTAGTCGGCCTTGTCGACGTCGAAGAACTCGCCTTCCTGCTGGATGAACGTCAGGTCACCCTTGAGGTTGTAGCGCCAGGCGTGGTACTTGCAGGTGAACTGCCGGCAGGTACCGGAAACCTCTTCGCCGGGATAGTCGTTCCACACCAACTTGTTTCCGCGGTGGCGGCACATGTTGTAGAACGCGCGCACCTCGTTGTCACCGTCCTTGACGATGATCACCGACGTGCCCGGGCCCGCCGATGGCATCTCGCGAGTGAAGTAGCTGCCCTTTTTGGGAAGACGTTCCACCCGACCGACATTCAGCCAGCACTTGCGGAAGATGGCTTGCTGCTCGAGCTTCCACTGCTCGGGGTCGATCGAGTCGGTGTAATCGACTGGCGAGGTACCGAGCTCCGGCCAGTGTTCGGTCCAGCTTCCCTCGGCTGGTTTGGGGAAAAACGCCACGATATCTACCTCTCTGCGTGCATTTCGGAGTCGGGTTCTACGCCGAAAGTGTTGATCGCCATGGCCAGTGCGCCATAGCAGCCGATCGTGAAGACGAGGTCCATCAGCTGACGTTCCTCGAGGTGCTCGGACAAGGCGGCCCACGTCGCGTCGGAGACGTTGGCCTTGTCCTGGAGTTCGTCCACCGCATGCAGTACGGCCCGGTCGAGCTCGTCTGAGGCCTCGCCGCGCTGCAGGGCATCGATGACCTCATCGGTCAGACCCTCGTCACGGCCCATCTCGACGTGGTGCCGCCACTCGTACTCACAGTTCGTCAGATACGCGACGCGGAGCACCGCCAACTCGCGCAGCCGGGGCGGCAGCGTCGAGGAGAACAACAGGTGATTGTTGAACCGCAGGAACGCCCGGGTGAGCTTCGGGTGCCGAACCATTGTGGCGAGCAGATTGCCTGCGTCTTCGGGGTTGCGCCGCTCCGCAGGCAGCATGCCGGAGATCGAGTGGTCGACGGCTTCATCCCACTCTTCTGCGGGCAGCGGCGACACGCGCAAGGCGACTCCTTCCTGTGTCCTCTCGGCGATGAGAATCAGGTTCTCATATTTCGCCAATAGATTTCCACCTTTCGCGGGAATGGTCAACGTGTGACGCCGGAACGGGTGGTCACGACGGTGCGGCGCGGGGCCCAACAGTGCTGCCAGAGGGGCCTAGGGTGGCTTTCGGACATTGATTCTCGTACGGTGAGAAGATAGTTTCCTCACATTGAGAACAGCGTGATGGATAGCCTCGGAGGATGCGACGAAAGGAACGGGCATGAACAAGGACGACATGATCTTGATCAGCGTCGATGATCACATCGTCGAACCGCCCGATATGTTCAAGAATCATCTGCCGCGCAAGTACATCGATGAGGCGCCGCGGTTGGTGCACAATCCCGATGGTTCGGACACCTGGCAGTTCCGCGACACGGTGATCCCCAATGTCGCGCTCAATGCGGTCGCCGGGCGGCCCAAGGAGGAGTACGGCCTGGAGCCCCAAGGTCTGGATGAGATCCGGCCCGGTTGTTGGCAGGTCGATGAGCGGGTCAAGGACATGAACGCCGGGGGCATTTTGGGTTCGATGTGTTTTCCGTCGTTTCCGGGTTTTGCCGGCCGGTTGTTCGCCACCGAGGATCCGGAGTTCAGTTTGGCGTTGGTGCAGGCCTACAACGACTGGCATGTCGAGGAGTGGTGTGGGGCCTATCCGGCGCGGTTCATCCCGATGACGTTGCCGGTGATCTGGGATCCGGTGGCGTGCGCGGCAGAGATTCGGCGCAATGCCGAGCGTGGGGTGCATTCGTTGACGTTCACCGAGAACCCGTCGGCGATGGGTTATCCGAGTTTTCATGATTTCGAGCACTGGAAGCCGATGTGGGATGCGTTGGTCGACACCGAGACGGTGCTCAATGTGCACATCGGGTCGTCGGGGCGGTTGGCGATCACGGCCCCGGATGCGCCGATGGATGTGATGATCACGTTGCAGCCGATGAACATCGTGCAGGCCGCGGCTGATCTGTTGTGGTCGCGTCCGATCAAGGAGTATCCGACGCTGAAGATCGCGTTGTCTGAGGGTGGGACGGGTTGGATTCCGTACTTCCTGGAGCGGGTGGATCGCACCTATGAGATGCACTCGACGTGGACGGGCCAGGATTTCGGCGGCAAGTTGCCCAGTGAGGTGTTCCGCGAGCACTTCTTGACCTGCTTCATCGCCGACCCGGTCGGAGTGGCGGTGCGCCACCAGATCGGGGTGGACAACATCTGCTGGGAAGCCGACTACCCGCACAGCGATTCGATGTGGCCCGGGGCCCCCGAGCAGCTCGACGAGGTCCTCAAGGCCAACGACGTGCCCGACGACGAAATCAACAAGATGACCTTCGAGAACGCGATGCGCTGGTACCACTGGGACCCGTTCACCCACATCAGCCGCGAACAGGCCACCGTCGGCGCCCTGCGCAAAGCCGCCGAAGGCCATGATGTCTCGATCCAAGCCTTGTCGAAGAAGGAAAAGACCGGCGCGAATTTCGCGGACTTCGCAGCGAGGGCCAAGGAGCTGACCGGCAACAAGGACTGAACATGGGACGATCCTCCGGCCGACGACTGGGGGAGCGTCTCGTAGTGCGCCGGTGCGGGAAGGGCGTTCACGCGCCGGCGCACTGACGTGTGCGCCGTTGAGTAGAGGAGAACAGACGTGTCAGACGTGTCTGGGGGGATGACGTTCGAGCTGAGCGAGGATCAGCAGATCATCCGCAAGTCGGTCGCCGAACTGTGCAGCAAGTTCGACGACGAGTACTGGATGAAGAAGGACCTGGCACACGAGTTCCCGCAGGAGTTCTACGACGCGATCGCCTCCGGCGGGTGGCTGGGCATGACCATCCCGGAGGCGTACGGGGGGCATGGGCTGGGCATTACCGAGGCCACGCTGCTGCTGGAGGAGGTTGCCCGGTCCGGTGCGGCGATGAACGGCGCCAGCGCCATCCATCTGACGATTTTCGGGATGCAACCGGTCGTCAAACACGGCTCCGACGAACTCAAGGCCGCGACGCTGCCGCGGATCGTCAACGGCGATCTGCATGTCTGCTTCGGTGTCACCGAACCCGGTGCGGGACTGGATACTTCGCGGATCACCACGTTCGCCAAACGCGAGGGGGACCACTACCGCGTCAACGGTCGCAAGGTCTGGATCTCCAAGGCGCTGGAGTCGGAGAAGATCCTGCTGCTCACCCGGACCACGCCGTTCGACGAGGTCAGCAAGAAGACCGACGGTATGACGTTGTTCCTCACCGATCTCGACCGCGACCACGTCGACATCCGGCCGATCAAGAAGATGGGACGCAACGCAGTCAGCTCCAACGAGGTGTTCATCGACGACCTGATGGTCCCGGTGGGCGACCGGGTCGGCGAAGAAGGCAAGGGCTTCAAGTACATCCTCGACGGGCTGAACCCCGAACGGATGCTGATCGCCGCCGAAGCGCTGGGCATCGGGCGGGTGGCCCTCGAGAAGGCGGTCAAGTACGGCAACGAGCGGCACGTGTTCAACCGGCCGATCGGTATGAACCAGGGCCTGCAGTTCCCGCTCGCCGACTCGTTGGCCCGACTGGACGCCGCCGAGTTGGTGCTGCGCAAGGCCACCTGGCTCTACGACAACGGCAAACCCTGTGGGCGCGAGGCGAACACCGCGAAGTACCTGTGCGCCGACGCCGGTTTCGGTGCCGCCGACCGTGCGCTGCAGCTGCACGGCGGCATGGGGTATTCGGAGGAATATCACGTGTCGCGATACTTCCGCGAGTCCCGGCTGATGAAGATCGCCCCCGTGAGCCAGGAGATGATCCTGAACTTCCTGGGTGAACACGTCCTGGGCCTTCCCCGTAGTTACTGACGATGGAGAGCACTACCGAATGAGCACCTACTTCGATCTGACCGGCCGTTCGGCGCTGGTGACCGGCGCCGCCGGGGGCATCGGCTCCGCCGTCGCACAGGCCCTGGCCGACGCGGGCGCGGCCGTGCTTGTCACCGACGTCGACAAGGATGCCGCCGCCGCTGTGGCCGAACGCATCTCGGCAAGCGGTAAGCGCGCCGAAGCCGCCGCGCTCGATGTGTCGGACCGTGAGTCTGCCGACGCCGCCGCTGCGCAGGCCGCTGCATTGGCCGACGGCAAGCTGCACATCGTGATCAACAACGCCGGCGTCACGAAGCCGGCGATGTTCGAGAAGACGTCGCAGGAGTCGTTTCGGTTGCTGTTCGACATCCACGTGATGGGCGCGTTCAACGTCACGCAGGCGGCGTTGCCGCACATTCCGACCGACGGCACCGGGCGCATCGTCAACGTCACATCGGCGGCGGGCCTGACGGGCACGCTGGGGCAGGTCAACTACTCGGCGGCCAAGGCGGGCATCATCGGGTTCACCAAATCGCTTGCGCGCGAACTTGCGACCAAAAGCATCATGGTCAACGCGCTGGCCCCGCTGGCGGCCACGCCGATGACCGAGACCATCCGGACGAACGAGAAGTTCGCGGCCAACATGATGAACCGCATCCCGATGAAGCGGTGGGCCGAGCCGTCCGAGGTCGCGGGTGCGTTCGTGTTCATGGCCTCCGATGCGGCGTCCTACATCACGGGGCAGGTGCTGCCGGTCGACGGCGGCATGGTGATGTGACGGGTCCCCTGAGCGGCGTCACCGTCGTCGCAATGGAACAGGCCGTCGCCGCGCCCATGTGCACCCGCGTGCTCGCCGACTTCGGTGCCCGCATCATCAAGATCGAAAATCCCAACGGGGGTGACTTCGCCCGCGACTACGACGATGTGGTCAACGGGCCCGGCGGCCTGGCGGCGCATTTCGTCTGGTGCAACCGCGGCAAGGAGTCGGTGACGCTCAACACCAAGGCCCCCGAGGGAATGGACCTGCTGCACCGGCTACTCGACCGGGCCGATGCGTTCGTGTCCAACCTGGCGCCCGGCGCCATCGTCCGCATGGGTTTGGCGCCCGCAGACCTGGCGGTGCGGCACCCGAACGTGATCCCCGTCGAAATCGACGGCTACGGTCCGGGCGGGCCGATCTCCCACAAGCGCGCGTATGACCTTCTCGTGCAGGCGGAATCAGGATCGTGTGCCGTTACGGGATATCCGGGCATGCCCGCGAAGCCGGGGCCGGCGATGGCCGACTTCACTACCGGCCTGTACGCGGCCACCTCGATTCTGGCGTTGCTGATCGGCCGCAACAAGAAGAGCACCGAGACGGCACCGTCGGTGGCGCTGAGCCTGTTCGACGTGATGACCGATGTGATGGGCTATCAGCTGACCTACACCCAGCATTCGGGGATCGACCAGGAGCCTCTCGGGGTCGGCTCACCAGCCGTCGCGCCCTACGGCGCGTTCCCGACGCGCGACGGGCAGACCGTGGTGCTCGGCACCACCAACGACAGGGAATGGCAGCGGGTGGCGCGTGAGATCATCGACCGCCCCGACCTCGCCGACGATCCGCGCTTCGCCACCAACCCGGGCCGCTGCGTACATCGCGAGATTCTCGACCAGGCCATCGGAAATTGGTGTGCACAACACGATCTCGCCGAAATCCAGAAGATCGCCGACGACGCCGGGATCGGCAACTCGCGTTACAACGTGCCCAGTGAGGTGGTCGCGCATCCGCAGTTGACGGCGCGGGACCGCTGGCGCACGGTCGACACACCCAAGGGCGAGATCCGGGCGCTGCGCCCGCCGCCGGTGATCAACGGATTCGAGCAGCCGATGGGCGCGGTCCCGGGGCTGGGCCAGCACACCGACGCCGTGTTGAGCGAACTGGGGCTCAACGCAGCCGATCTCGAGCGGTTGCGGGCCGAGGGCGTGATCGGACCGGCCTACTCGTGACCGAGCACGTCCTGTTGACGTCCGACCGCGATGGCGTCCGTACGCTGACGCTGAACCGGCCGGAACGCAAGAACGCGATCAACGCGCAGTTGTGGGAGGAGTTGGCCGACGCCTTGCGGGCGGCGGCCCGTGACACCGAACTTCGCGCGGTGGTGATCACCGGTGCCGGCGGGGCCTTCTGCTCGGGCGCCGACATCGGCACCGGAGAGGACATTCACCCGCGCCACAAGCTGCGCAGGCTCACCGATGTCGCGCTGGCCCTGCATGAACTGTCTGTGCCCACGATCGCCAAGGTCACGGGCGTGGCCGTCGGCGCAGGCTGGAATCTCGCGCTCGGGTGCGACTTCGTCGTTGCGACCCCGGAATCGCGGTTCTGCCAGATCTTCTCGAAGCGCGGACTGTCGGTCGATCTGGGCGGATCCTGGCTGCTGCCCAAGCTCGTCGGCCTACAACAGGCCAAGCGGCTGGTGTTGCTGGCCGACATGATCGACGCCGAGGAAGCGCGGAGCCTGGGGCTGGTCACCTGGATCAAAACCGCCGACGAAATCGACTCCTTCGTAGTAGATCTGGCGGCGAAGTTGGCGGCCGGTCCGCCCGTCGCGCTCGCGCAGAGCAAGGCGCTGCTCAACGACGGGGCCAACGCGACGCTGCGTGAGGCGCTGGCCAACGAAGCCCGCGCGCAACCGGGCAACTTCGCCACGGCAGACTCGTCAGAGGCGTACGCGGCGTTCGCCGAGAAACGTCAGGCCACCTTCACCGGGCGGTGGGCCGTGTCCAGATCGGAGAGATGACAATGCGTGAGACCGTGATCGTCGAGGCCGTACGCACCCCCGTCGGCAAGCGCAACGGCGGGCTGTCGGACATGCACGCCGCGGACCTGTCCGCGATCGTCCTCAACGCGCTCGTCGAGCGCGCGGGTATCGATCCCGACATCGTCGACGACGTCGTCTGGGGCTGCGTGTCGCAGGTCGGCGACCAGTCGAGCAACATCGGGCGATACTCGGTGCTGGCCGCGGGCTGGCCCGAGTCGATTCCGGGCACCACAGTCAACCGGGCTTGCGGATCGAGTCAGCAAGCGCTGGACTTCGCGGTGCAGGCAGTGATGTCCGGACAGCAGGACGTCGTCGTCGCCGGTGGCGTCGAGGTGATGAGCCGGGTGCCGCTCGGGGCGGCCAGGGCAACCGGCATGCCGTACGGCCCGAGAGTGCTTGACCGGTACAAGGATTTCTCGTTCAACCAGGGCATCTCGGCCGAACTCATCGCCGAGAAGTGGGGCTTCTCGCGGACCCGGCTCGACGAGTACTCCGTGCGCTCGCACGAGTTGGCCGCCGCCGCCCAGGACAGCGGCGCGTTCGAGACGCAGCTCATGCCGGTGTTCACCGAGGGTGAGCCCGTGGTCGCCGACGAAGGGGTGCGGCGGGGAAGCACCGTCGAGAAGCTCGCGGGACTCAAGCCAGCGTTCAAGGACGACGGCGTCATCCATGCGGGGAACTCCTCGCAGATCTCCGACGGCGCCGCGGCGCTGCTGGTGATGGCGGCCGACAACGCGGTGGCGCTGGGGCTGAGCCCGATCGCCCGTTACCGCGCCGGCGCGGTCACCGGCGCTGACCCGGTGCTGATGCTGACCGGCCCGATTCCCGCGACCGAGAAGGTTCTCCACAAGTCCGGCGTGACCCTCGACGAGGTCGGGGTGTTCGAGGTCAACGAGGCGTTCGCACCGGTGCCGCTGGCCTGGCTCGCCGAGACGGGTGCCGATGAGAGCAAACTCAACCCGCTGGGTGGCGCAATCGCGCTCGGGCATCCGCTCGGCGCGTCCGGTGCGGTGCTGATGACCCGAATGCTGAACCACATGCGCGACAACGGCATTCGTTTCGGCCTGCAGACCATGTGCGAGGGCGGCGGAACCGCCAACGCCACTCTGGTCGAACTCATCGCCTGAACTCACTGAAGGGCCGCCGTGCAAAGAGATTTGTTCACCGAGGACCACGAGGCGTTTCGCGAACTCGCCCGCGACTTCGTCGAAAAGGAGGTGGTTCCGCACTATCCCGAGTGGGAGAAGCGCGGAAGGATGCCTCGTGAGGTCTTCAAGCAAATGGGATCACTGGGCATGCTCGGCATGGCCATCCCCGAGGAGTACGGCGGGGCCGGCACCGACGACTACCGCTACAACGTCGTGCTTCAGGAGGAGGCGGCGCGCGCGTTGGTCACCCTGTCGACGGTCCGCACGCAGCTCGAGGTGATCCTGCCCTACTTCTTGCATTACGCGAACGCCGAGCAGCGCACCCGCTGGTTTCCCGGCTTGGCGTCGGGCGAGTTGTTGACCGCTGTCGCGATGACCGAACCGGGTACCGGCTCCGACCTGGCCGGGATGCGGACCACCGCGGTGCGCGACGGTGAGGACTGGATCCTCAACGGCGCCAAGACGTTCATCACCGGCGGCATGCAGGCCGATCTCGTGATCGTGGTGGCACGCACCTCGACCGACCCGGACAACCGGCGCAAGGGGCTCACACTGTTCGTCGTCGAGGACGGGATGCCGGGCTTCACTCGGGGTCGCGAGCTGGAGAAGATGGGCTGCAAGGTCCAGGACACCGCGGAACTGTCCTTCGTAGACGTGCGGGTGCCGGCCGCCAACGTGCTGGGGGAGGAGGGCGAGGCGTTCGGCTACCTCGGCCACAACCTGCCCCAGGAGCGGCTCACCGTCGCGGTGGGATCCGTCGCGCAGGCTCGCTCGGCGATCGCCGCGGCGATCGACTACACCAAGAACCGCAAGGCATTCGGCACGCCGGTGGCGTCGTTCCAGAACACGAAATTCGAACTGGCGGCCTGTTCGACGGAGGTGGAGGCCGCGCAGGCCATGCTGGACCGCGCGGTGGGCCTGCACGTCGATGGGCAGTTGTCCGCCGCTGACGCAGCGCGCGTGAAACTGTTCTGCACCGAGATGCAGCAGCGCGTGGTGGACCGCTGCTTGCAGTTGTTCGGCGGCTACGGCTACATGATGGAGTATCCGATCGCGCGGTTGTACACGGACGCGCGGGTGGCCCGCATCTACGCCGGTACCAGCGAGGTGATGAAGGTGATCATCGCCAAGTCGCTCGGCCTCTGAGTGATTTCGGTGTAGTTGGTTGCGCTTGGCGCGCATTTCTACACCGAAATCGCCGGTGACCTGCGATGTGACGCCGGCCTAAACCTTTTTTCGCTGAGATGCTTGTCACAGCGGCAAAACCTACCTACTGTGTGTTCACTAGGTTGGTTGAACGAAGGGGTCGAGTGTCCGCCACGGAGTCTGTGAGGCCGTACGCCACGCTCCTCGCCAAAGGCGAGGACCGCAGGCAGCGCATCCTTTCGGTGGCCGAACGCCTGCTCGCGCGCAACGGGTGGCGCAGCACGTCGCTGGCGCAGATCGCCAAGGAAGCCGGCGTCACGCCGGCAGGTCTGCTGCACCACTTCGAGTCCAAGGAGCAACTGCTCAACGCGGTGCTCGACGCCCGCGACGCCGACGACGCGATCCATGCCGACTACCGCTCCGGCGACCTGGTCACCGAACTCGGCCGGGTGCCCGAACGCTTCGATCGCGCACCCGAGCTGGTCGGCACGTTCACGGTGCTGCTGGTGGAGAACATCGCGCCCGATGCACCGCTGCACGACCGCTTGGTCAAGCGCTACAGCGATGCGGTGGACATCATCGTCGGGATCATCCAGCGCGGCCAGGAATGCGGCAAGTACCGCACAGATGTCGACGCGGCAGCCAAGGCCGTGGAAATACTCGCGTTCATCTATGGAATGGAGACCCTATGGTTGCTCGACCCCTCAATTCAGTTGGCCGAGGTGTTCAAGGGGTACGCCGAGTCGCTGGGGCGCGAGTTGGCGCCACGGAGCTCGACATGAGGTATCGCCTGGATGTCGTCGCGCCAACCGTGTCCGACGCGGTGAGGTACGCGGGCGGCTGGATCTACGACAGGGTGATGGCCGGATGGGATGTCACGGTCCTGGTCGGCGGCGACGACGACCTCCGCCCGCTGACGATCCTGGGCGCCAGGACGTTGGATCTGGAATCGGTGCTGCAAGCCTGGCAGGACCGGCCGCATCCCCAGACGATCGCGGTGGCCGCCGAGATGTTCGAACGTGATCCGCGCGTGCTCGCCCACGTGCGCACCGCGCTCGACCAGGGCGCCACCGAGGTGACGCTGTGGGGCGAGCGGTTGCCCGCCGAACTCGACAGCAGCGTTGACTCCGTCGAGCATCACTTGAGCGCAGCGGCACGGGCTTTCAAGGCCAAAGCGCTTGCCGCGGCCCAGGATTCGGGCACCGGCGGCGTCCACTCCTGTGAGACGTTCCGCTGCGGGATGATGGTTTCGGTCGCCGCGGACCTGGTGCCCGCCAGCTAGCCCGCTCAGGCGAGGTCGATGACCACCTTGCCGACCGCACGTCCGTCGGCGACGTGACGCAGCGCCTCGACCGTCTGCTCAAGCGGGTAGACCGCGCCGATATGCGGGCGGATGCGGCCGCTGACCAGAAGTTCGCGTAACTCCGATTCGTTGCGGGCGAACTCGTCGGGCGCGACGTCGTGGAACTGAAAGCCCAATACCTGCACGCCCTTCATCAACACCAGGTTCAGCGGGATGCGGGGGATGACGCCGGAAGCGAACCCCACCGTGACGAATCGCCCGCCACGGCGCAGCGACCGCAGCGCGGGTTCGGAAAGCTCACCGCCAACCGGGTCGACGACGGCGTGCGCGCCGTCGGGAAGGGCGTCGCGTAGCGCGTCTCTCAGGGCGTCGGCGCGGTGATTGACGACGTGACGGGCGCCGTAACCCGCAGCCACCGCCAGCTTTTCGGCCGTCGATGCGACGGCGGTGACCGAGGCGCCCAGCGCGACGCCGAGTTGCACGGCGGCCAACCCGACGCCGCCGCCAGCACCGAGCACGATCAACTCGTCGCCGCGCTGGATCCGGGCCATCGAGCGCAGCGTGTGGTACGCGGTGCGATACGCCACGCCGAACGCTGCCGCGGTGCGATCGTCGACACTGTCGGGAGTGTGCGCGAGGCCCGCGGCCGGTACTGCGACCTCCTCGGCGAACGCGCCGCAGAGGACGGCTCCGCTCACCCGGTCGCCGACGGCGAATTTATCGGCATTGTCGCCCAGTTCGACGATCTCACCGGCGAACTCGCTGCCCGGCACGAACGGGGGCGGCACGCTGATCTGGTACTCGTCGCCGATCAGCAACACGTCGGGAAAGTTCACCGCGGCGGCCCGGACGCGCAGCCGGACCCGGCCTGCGCCGACCGCCGGTGACGGCTGATCCTGGATCTGCACCACGTCGGGCGGCCCGTACCGCGGGCAGACCGCGGCCCTCACCGGTAGTCGCTGGATTCGGCGAGATCGGCCGCCGAGCGCATCAACTCGACGATGATCGGCCCGTACGCCAGCAGCTTCTCGTTGTCACCGGCCCGCTGAAAACCCTGCTCCAGCACGATCGCGAGCTTCCACTTGGCCAGCACCAGATAGTAGTCGAGGTCGTCGACCTGGCGTCCGGACACCTTCGCGTAGTACTCGACAACCTCTGTGCGCGAGGGCATTGCGCGCATGTCGACGTAGCTCATCTCCGACTTCGTCGGAGCGGAAGTGTCCTCAGGCCAGCTCTGCACCATCCACCCGAGATCGAGTTTGGGGTCGCCGACGGTGCCCATCTCCCAGTCGACGATCGCGGCGAGTTGTGCCGGTGCGCCATGCCGGTACATGACATTCGCGAACTGGTAGTCGCCGTGCATCAGGCCGGGAATGAAGTCCAGCGGGCGACGCGCGCGCAACCATTCCGTCGCAACATCGAGGCCGTCGATCTCGCGGCCCTTGATGCGCTCGAAGAATGCGGTCCAGCGGTCCACTTGGCGTTCGTGAAAGCCGTCCGGACGGCCGAGATCGTGCAACCCCTTGGCTTTCCAGTCGACTTTGGAGAGCAGGGCGATGCCCTCGGCCAGTTGGTAGGACAGTCCGGCACGCGCCTCGGGGTCGGAGTCGAACGGCTCCGGCCACCGCCGATCCTCGAGCTCCATCGGCGACCAGCCGTCGACGAAACCCATCAGGTAGAACGGCCGGCCCAGCACGTCGGCGTCCGGGCACACCGCGACGGCCGGTGTGTGTGGAACGTCGGTGCCGTCGAGCGCCTCGATGATGCGCCACTCACGCAGAATGCCCTTGTCCCGATCCGGAGGCGCCTCGGGCGGAGGCATTCTCAACACGCAGCGGTGCTCGCCACGGCGCAGCTCGTAAATGACGTTCTGCGTGCCCCCCGACAGGAACCGGGTCTGAAGCGGTTCGCCCTTCCCGGGCAGCGCGGCCTCGTCCATCCAATCGGCCAGGCGGACAACGTCGACGCCGCTCACAGGTTGCCCACCTCGTTCTCGAGGTACTCGGCGAATTTTGCGCGGGCCTGTTCGCGTTTGGCGGGTATCCACTCCGTCGGCCACGTGTCTGCGTTCGGCCGATAGTCGCGCAGCACCTGCTTGGCCACCGTTGCCTTGTGTACCTCGGTCGGCCCGTCGGCCAGTCCCATCACGGCGGCGCCGGTGACCATCCCGAGGAACGGCATCTCATTGCTGACACCGAGCGCGCCGTGCACCTGCATTGCGCGCCAGGCGATGTCGTGCAGCACGGTCGGCATCACGACCTTGACGGCGGCGATGTCCTTACGGACTTTCTTGTAGTCGTTGTACTTGTCGATCTCCCACGCGGTGTAGAGCACCATCAGCCGGAACTGCAGCAGTTGCGCGTACGAGTCGGCGATGTAACCCTGGACGAACTGTTTCTCCGACAGTCGGCTGCCCTGCGTCTCGCGGCTCAACGCGCGCTCGCACATCATGTCCAATGCCTTGCGCGACAGCCCGATCGTTCGCATCGCATGGTGGATCCGGCCGCCGCCGAGGCGGGTCTGAGCGATGACGAACGCTTGGCCTTCGCCGCCGAGTAGCGCCTCGCCGGGCACTCGCACCTTGTCATAGTGGATCAGCGCATGCGAGCCTTCGTCTTCGCGCTCGCCGTGCAGTCCGACATTGCGGACGATGTTGACCCCGGGTGTGTCCGTCGGCACCAGGAACATCGACATGCCCTGATACGCGCTCACCTCGGGGTTGGTCACCACCATGACGATCAGGAACGACGCGGTCCTGGCGTTGGAGGAGAAGAACTTCCAGCCGTTGATCACCCAGTCGTCGCCATCGCGCACCGCGGTGGTCTGGAACAGGGTCGGATCGGCGCCGGCATGCGGCTCGGTCATCGAGTAGCACGAGAAGATCTCGCCCTCGAGCAACGGGCGCAGGTACCGCTCCTTCTGCGCGTCGGTGCCGTAGTGGGCGATGATCTCGGCGTTGCCGGTGTCGGGAGCCTGGCAGCCGAACACGATCGGCGCCCATTGCGAGCGACCGAGAATCTCGTTGAGCAGCGCGAGCTTGAGTTGTCCGTAGCCTTGGCCGCCCAGCTCCGGGCCCAGATGGGTGGCCCACAGCCCGCGGCGGCGGACCTCCTCCTTGAGCGGGTCGATCACTTTGCGGCGGTTGGCGTTCAACGGTACGAACTGCTGATCTGGGAACGCCAGGTCGAGCGGTTCGACCTCCTCGCGGACGAACTCATCGGCCCAGTCGAGCACCTTCTGATACTCGGGATCGGTTTCGAAATCCCACGCCATGGGGTCTCCCTTCGCTTGAGGTGAACGATCGGCGTCAGCGTGCAGCTCTAACGTTGAATCCGGCGACCAGCGCGGCGATGTCCTCGCCCACGACCTCTGCGAACGATCTCTCGCCGAAACTCCCTCCGGCCCAGTGCCGCACGCCCTCGCTGACGTGCATACCGGCCAGCCGGGAGAGGTGGCCGACGTCGACGCGGGCTGCCAGCTTGCCGTCGCGTTGGGCGCGGGCGAACAAGTCGCCGAACATGTCCGCGTCGGCGGTGTCGTCGTCCGCCTCGCCGGCGAGGATCCGGTGCTCGTGCCGATAGCCCTCGAGGATGGTCTCGATGATCAGCTCGCGCGGATTGCGCGCCATCGACCGTTCGAGGCTCCGCAGCGCCTCCCGAATGACGGCCTCGACGTCGTAGTCGCCACGCAGCATTGACCGGATCTTCTGTTGTGCCGCGCGCGTCGACAGCAACCCGACCTCGAAGAGGATGTCCTCCTTGGCCGGGAAGTAGAAGTAGAACAACGCCCTCGACACGCCCGCGGCCCGGCAGATGTCGGCGACCGTCGTCTTGGCGTACCCGTTGGTGCGCCACAGCGCCATGGCCGCCTGCACGAGCGCGCGTTTGGTCTCATGCGACCTGGCGCGTTGATACGACGCCCGGCGTTGACCACCGTTAACGGCTTCGGCCGCGCTGCTCCCCGCCATGACGGCACAGTATCAGGCAGATTGACGCCTGCAAACAGTTGACGCGTGCCTAACTAGTTACCCAACCACTCATCCGGGAGATCGCATCCAGGGCTGTTGCGGCTCGACGACCACAGCCATGGGCGCAATATTGAGCGGTCGACGACGCCGTTGGTCATCGGCGCTATCGAAGGGACTTCAGATGCCGAATTCGCTGCACCATGTCGTCATGCGAAGCCATTCCGCTCAGACGCTCACCGCGTTCCTGACCGACGTGGTCGGAATGACGGTCCAGTTCAAGATGCACGTACCGGGTGAGGTGCTCGAACAGACGCTGGGATGGCCGCCGTCGGACGGGGCCGGCGTGACGATGCTGGGCGGTGGCGACGCCGGCTTACTCGAGGTGCTCGACGTTCCCGAGCACCTACGTGCGCTGGTGCCCGAAGGGCTTGCGGCGTTGTCCTTCATGACCGACGACTTCGGTGACACCCGCGAGAAGGCCAGCGCCTTCGCCAGCGACGTGACCATGCTCGACACCGGCGTGCCGGGCGTCGACCTGTTCTTCTGCACCATGGGCGGGGTGCCCATGGAGTTCATGGGAAGCTATACCCCGAGGCGAATTCAGCAGACAACGACGCGACGAACTCCTGAGTCCGTGTGCGGGATGCGCGGCGCTCCTCGGCATCGTGACCCAGCGGAACGATTCTCGCCGCGAGGTCGGTGACGCCGGCGTCGCGATAGCGGCGCAAGCGGGACGCGATCGTCGCCTCGTCTCCGGCGGCCATGGTGTCGCCGACGTCCTCGGCGTCGCCGTGTTCGAGCAGGCGGACGTAGTTGGGGGAGAAGTCGGCGTGCCCGAGCACCTCGCTGGCGTACGTGCGGGCGTCGTCGACCTCGCCCGCTGAGCACAGCGCTACGGGAACGCCTGCCACCACGCGGATTCCGTTACGCCCGGCGTCCGCAGCGGCCTTGGTGATGCTCGGCACGACGTAGTCGCCGATCGCACGCTCGTCGGCCATCCACAGAATCGTGCCGCCGGTGCGCTCGCCGGCGATACGCAGCATCGTGGGCCCAAGAGCGGCCACCAGCACCGGTACCCCGAACGCATCGCTGACATCGATCGGGCTGTCCACGTGGTACGAATCATTGTCGATGGCCACCGCGCCGGGACCGGCGAAGGCGGCGGCGAGCACGTCGAGGTAGTCGCGCACCAGTCGCGCGGGACGGTCGTAGGGCAGGCCGAGTTGGTCGGTGATGATCCAGTGGTGCGACGGCCCGAGGCCAAGGGTGAAGCGGCCTTCGCACGCGATCTGGGTGGTCAGCGCCTGCTGGGCCATGATGAGCGGATGGCGGGTCTGAATGGGCACCACCGCGGTGCCGATCTCGATGCGGTCGGTGACCTGGCCGAGCAGCGCCACGGCGGTCATCGCGTCGAGGTAGCCGGGCACCTGCGGCATCCAGAACGACGCGAAACCCTGGCTCTCCGCGGTCTTTCCGTCCTCGAGCACGCCGCTCAAGCGGTCGGCGCGCGGACGTTCCTTGTCCGAGCCCACCATCAATCCGAAGCGCATCGCGACCTCCGCTCACGGCACATAGCGGCCCCATTCGTGAGGGACGACGGGATAGAACGGCGCGGCGAAGAGCGGTTCGACGCCGGCGTCGCTCCACCGCTTGTCGAGCACCGGTATCAGTTTTTCCGCGGTGACGACCGGGTCGTCGTCGAGGAAACAGTACGAGATCATCTGGCCCGCCTGCGCACTGGCCAATCGCGCGTCGACGGGCAGCGAGGTCGCCGACCACACCCCGGCGACACCGTCGACGTCAACGAGATCCGTTGGTGCCGAAGCGGCCGATTCCAGCACCAGGTATGCGCCGCGCACCGGCCACCATGGCAGGACGTCGGCACCGACCTTGATGCGCGGCGCAGCGGTCTTCTGCCCGACGTCGTAGACGCCGCGTTCGACCGGCGGCAGCAGCGGCAGTTTGCGCCCCGCGTCACCGAGCGCCTTCGACAGGGCCAGAAACGGTTCCATGCCACCGGGATCGGTGAAGAAGTAGGTCATCACGTGATCGATCTCGTCGTAAGGGTCATGGCTGTACGCCCGCGCCGAGCGGCACTCCGGCGTCGACACCAGCCGCAGCGACGCCCGAACCTGGGCGAGCCGGTGCTGTTCAGGTCGGTGGTCGAGCGTGTGCCAGCGCAGATAGTCGGCGTCGGCTCCGTCGGGATGCCGCCTGGCCATCGACACGAACAACGTGCTGATGTCACCGCGGCCTTCGGCGATGACGTCGGGGACCTCGTCAGACGGTGTGCCGGGTAACTGCATCGGCTGTTCCCTTCAGCTCGAGCCAGGGCGAAGAAGTTCCGGACGTCGTGCCTCGATCATCCGCCGGAAGCCCTCGCGCCAGGGCACTTTCGTCGATCCCAGCACCTCATGCATGTAGGTGACGTCGGGCCACAGCGGGGTGTGCGCGTCGGGGGTGTAGTCGAACCTCGGTTCCACGCCCACCAGTTCGCCCATGTAGGCGCAGTACTCCTCGACGCTGACGGTCTCACTGCCGGCCCAGTTGACCACGATCGGCGGGGTGTCGGCGACCTCCATGGCACGGATGCCGAGTTCGACGTAGTCGTCCTCGTAGATGGGGTTGTAGTTGTTCGGCTTGTCCGGGTACAGCCGAATCGACTTGCCGGCCAACATCATCTCCAGCCGGTCGGCGGGTGCGCCGCCTTCGGGGCCATAGGTGGAGCAGATGCGGATGATGGTCAGCGGTATGCCGTATTGCTTGGCGATCCATGTGCATACCGCCTCTGCGGCGATCTTGGAGAAGCTGTAGTTCGCGCGCAGCGGTACGCCCGGGGGATCGGATTCCCGCAGGGGACGCTGCCCCTGATAGCCGTAGACCGAACCGGTCGAACAGAAGACGAAGCCCCTCGCGGCGCGACAGTGATACAGCAGATCACCGGACTTCTGCGCGTTTGTGTCGACGCATCGTGGCCAGTCGCCCTGGCCCGTGTCGACCGCGGCGTGAAAGACGTAGGTGAAATCGTCGGGCAGCTCGGAGAAATCTCCGGTGCTCATGTCGAGTGCGACCGGAGTGATGCCGGCCGCGGTCAGCTCCTCGCGGTCGCCTGGATTCCTCAGCCGGGCCGCGCCCCACACTTCGTTGCGCTGCGCGAGAGCGCGCGCAATGGGAAACGCGATCTTGCCGGTCGCGCCGGTGATGAGAATCTTCTCCGCGTCGAGCATCCCTTCAGTCATAGCGCACCGGACCGCAAATGTTAAGTACTTGATATCCTCGGTTGCGTGCAGCTCACGTTCGACGCCGACGTCGAGGCCTTCCGCGCGGAGTTCATCGCGTTCCTCGACGAGCACCTGCCCGACGAGGCGGAAGCGGCCGCCGAACGGTCGCGGTCGACGTCGCACGTCCCGGCGTGGGCGCGCCGATGGCAGCAGGTGCAGTTCGACCACGGCTGGCTGCTACCCGGCAACCCGCCGGAGTTCGGCGGTCGTAATGCGGGGATCTTGCAGCAGTTCGTCCATCGCGAGGAACTCTCGCGACGGCGGATCTATCACGCGTTCAACCCGCAGGGCGTTGGGATCATCGCCGCATCGCTGCTGTCGTTCGGCACCGACGAACAGAAGCAGCGGTGGGCGGTGCCGATCCTGCGCGCGGAGATGACCGCCTCGCTGGGAATGAGCGAACCCGGCGCGGGTTCCGACCTGGCGGGTCTGGCCACCCGCGCGACGGTCGACGACGACGGCTTCGTCGTCAACGGCCAGAAGGTGTGGACCTCGGGCGCCCACGACGCCGATGTCATCCTCGCGTTCGTGCGCACCGATCCGGATGCGCCGAAGCACAAGGGAATCAGTGCACTGCTGATACCGACCGACACTCCCGGTGTGACGTGTCGGCCGTTCGCGTCGGTGCACGACCGTGAGAGCTTGGATTTCAACGAGGTGTTCTTCACCGACGTGCGGGTGCCGGCCGAGAACCTGGTCGGCCCGTTGCACGAGGGGTGGCGCGTCGCCAATGGGTCATTGGGTCACGAGCGCACGATGATGTGGATGTCGTTCGCCAACCGGCTGAACCAGCTCCTCGAGGACTTCCGTCCGGTTGGGGCGGTGAACCGCGACCGGTACGCGACCATCGCGATGGACTACCAGGCGCTGAGGTTGCTCGGGTCCAAAGCGCTGGGGCAGGCCGCGCGCGGCGAGCGCGACATTCCCGCCGTTTCGGTGTTGAAGGTGTTGGGTTCAGAGGCCGAGCAGAACGCGATGAGGCATGCGCTCGAGGCGGCGGGTGCCGACGGGCTGACCGATCCCGCGCTGACCGCCCCGGACAACCCCTACGCGCCAGATCTTTTCACCGCGAGCTGGTTCGCCCGTTACGTCAGCACGTACGCGGGCACGATCGCCGGCGGCACGTCGGAGATCCAGCGCAACATCATCGCCCAGCGCGTTCTCGGTCTGCCGGCGCGCTGAGCGGAGCTTCGATTGTGAATCTGACGACGCTCGAGAGGCGATTTGCGTCGCCAGATTCACAATTGATCGTCGGATGACATGCGAGGATGGTGACCGTGACTGTGGTTCTGGTGCATGGCAATCCGGAGACCGACGCGGTCTGGGGGCCGCTCGTCGAAGCGCTCGGACGGCGGGATGTGGTGCGGTTGTCGCCGCCGGGATTCGGCGCCCCGTTGCCCAGCGCCTTCTCGGCAACGTTTTCCGCCTACCGCGACTGGCTCATCGACGAGCTGCGAACAATCAACGGGCCGGTCGAACTCGTCGGACACGACTGGGGCGGATGTCATGTGGTGAACGCCGTGATGCAGCAACCCGATCTCGTCCGTAGCTGGGCCAGCGACACCGTCGGCTTGTTCGACCCGGAATATGTATGGCACGACATGGCGCAGGTGTTCCAGACTTCCGAGGCAGGCGAGCAGGTGGTCGAGGCGATGATCGTGTCTTCGGTGGAGGATCGGGCGCAACAACTGACCGATTTCGGCATACCCGCTGACGTCGCGAAATCGTTCGCCGCAGAGCAGGGTCCCGAGATGGCCAAGGCGATCCTGGCGTTATACCGCTCGGCACGTCAGCCGGCCCTGGCCGATGCGGGGCGGGCACTCGAGAATGCCGCCGCCCGCCCAGGACTGTCGCTGTTGGCCACCGAGGATCCCTACGTCGGATCCGACGAGATGCGCCGCCGCGCCGCCGGTCGAGCGGGCGCGCGGACCGAGGTGCTCGACGGGCTGGGACATTGGTGGATGGTGGAGGACCCGGCCCGCGGGGCAGCTGCGTTGAATCGGTTCTGGAGCTCGCTGGACTAGCCGCCGGGTGCACGGTCCAGGTACGAAAAAGCGCCGAAAACGGACGTGGAGCGTGCGTTCGGCGCCGAACTACACCCGCGCTGGTTTCGGCGCGGCAAGTTCCGCGAGCGCCGACATGAACAACTCGTCCATCTGCGGGCTCAGCTCGGCCAGGGTCGCGGCGCTGGCGAAGCTGGCGGAACCGAAGACGCGTTCGAGCACATCGGTTTCGGTGGAAGTACCCAGCGACAGGCACAGGCAGGCAACGCCCTCGGTTCGCAATTCTTCGAGGGCCTTGTGGGCGTCGGCTTCCGCGTAACGACCTTCGTAGCCGTCGTCGTAGGGAAAGCCGTCCGACAGCACGAGCAGCAGCCGGTTCGGCGTGCCGGCCTCGTTCTTGAGAACCTCGCCCGCCCCGCGGATTCCGGCGCCGAGGCGGGTGTAGCTCGCCGGCTCGAGCTGGTTGAGGCGGGCCCGGCCGACGGCGCCGAAACTCTGGTCGAACGTCTTGATGGCGGGCAAGTGCACGGCGTGGCGGCCCTGTGAACGGAACGCGTAGACGGCGACGCGGTCACCGAGTTCTTCGAGGGTGACGGCCAGGGTGGCGGCCGCCCGTCGCTGGTGGTCGTGCACCGCGAGGCCCTCCGGATCGGCGTCGACGGCGGACCCGGAGGCGTCGATCAGGATGAGCACGCCGAGGTTGCGTGCGAGTTTGCGCCGCTCCAGGTAGACGTGCTCGGGCGAGGAGAAGCCGGATTGCAGATCGACGAAAAGATCGATGAGCGCCTCGATGTCGAGGTCGTCTCCATCGGCGCGGCCGCGAAGAACCTTCGGGCCGAGTCCGACGCGGGCCAGGCGCCGACGCAGCACGTCGTCGTGCGCGACCCCGGCGTCGGAGACGTCGGCGGAGACGGTCAGCGGAAAGTCGATGACGCGGCACCAGTCGGGCTTGTAGCGGTCGTTGAAGACGTCCCACTCCGGATACAGCGCGCCGCCCACGCCTAAGGCAGCGCCCGGCTTGCCATCGTCGGTGAACTGGATCCGGGTGGGCAGGGGTCGGGCATTCGGTCCGATCTCCTGCACCCGCCGGATGGAGCGAACCGTCATCTCGGCGCCCGCGGCGGACTCGCTGTCGGAACGCTTACCGCCGAACATCTTTCGGAAGTAGTCCGACACCGCTTGGTTGTTGAACAGTGGAGTCTGAAACAGTTTGAGGATCTTGCTCTCGTCAGAGGGCCCGTCGTCGTCGTCGTCTTCGTCGTCGTCCTCCGACTCCGGCATGTCGATGGGGTCGAACTGCAGTTGCAGGTCCTTGTTGGTGGCATGCCCGCCGGGGCCAGCTGAAGATCCCAACAGGCGCGACGGTTTGATGACGCCGAACCACTCCGGTGGGTCGGCAACTTCGGCGCGGCTCTTGGCCACTTCGAGTGACTCGTCGGCGGTCGCAGTGCTGGGTTCGCCGTCGGGGAGGAGCGCGCCATCGAGCGGAATCTGTCGGGCGAGTTCGGTGAGAACCCGGCGGCCCTCGAGTTCCAGGTAGCGGCGCGCCACCGTAGCCCGCGCCCGCAATCCCTTCACCAATCGTGGATCAAGGCTGCCCGCGCCGAGAAGGGCGGCCTGAACCAGCATTTCGCGGCGCTGCCCCTCGACCGAACCGCCGGCGGAGACGAAGATGAACTGTCCGTTCGTGTGCGCAGGCTGGCCCGCCGGCGCCTCGGTGACGTCGATAGACCGGCCGGCGATGTAGGTGGCGAGGAATCGGAACCGGTCGGGGTTGTCCGAAATGGCGGTCACGTCCGAGGTTGAATGTCGCCGCCGCTGCGGCTCCGAGGCAGAACAGAATTGACGAGTTCATCGAGGGCACGGATGACGTCGTGGTCGTCGGACAGCACCTCGACGACAGCCGCGTGGACGGCGCTGCGCAGGTTGAGCCCCTCTGCCGCGAGGCCGCCGGCGAGAATCAGCATGCGGGTGGAGGCTACTTCGCGCAGCGGTGAGCCATCCAGGGTTCGGATGGCGTAGGCAAGTTTGACCAACGCCCGCGCGGTCTCGGTGTCGACCCCGGCTTCATACGCCACCACCTCCGTCTCGACCTCGGGGGACGGGTAGCCGAGTTCGATGGCGATGAACCGCTGGCGGGTCGACTCCTTGAGGTTCTTCAGAACGCTCTGGTATCCGGGGTTGTAGGAGATCACCAGCTGGAATCCGGGCGCCGCCTGCAGCGTCGTGCCGAGCCGGTCGACGGGGAGCTCACGGCGGTGATCGGCGAGCGGATGGATGACCACGGTGGTGTCCTGGCGCGCCTCGACCACCTCGTCCAGATAGAAGATGGCGCCCTCGCGCACGGCGCGGGTCAACGGCCCGTCCACCCAGACCGTCTCACCGCCCTTCAACAGGAATCGGCCGACCAGGTCCGCCGACGTCATGTCCTCGTGACCGGCAACGGTGATCAGATCCCGGCCCAGCGCATGTGCCATCGCCTCCACGAATCGTGTTTTCCCGCAACCGGTAGGGCCCTTCAACAGCACCGGCAACCCTCGGCGGGCCGCCGCGCGGAAGACCTCCACCTCGTCGCCGACCGGACGGTAGAACGGTGCGTTCGAAACGGGGGTGACGACCGCGGATGTGCTGTTGTGCATTTACTCTCCTCGCTCGAGCGGAACGTTCTCGGGGAGCTCCACGCCCTCAGGGAGGACGAGTTCACCTTCGTGGTTGATGTACCCGGAATTCGTCAGCGGCATCGGCAACGCCGGGTCGGGGCACGGCCGATCGGTGTCTTCACCGCAGATGCCCATCAGGAAGTACGAACGCTTCAGGATGTCCTCCGGCCAGGGATCCTGGTGCATGGCGAAGAACTGTGCCGGAATGTTGTAGAACACGAAGAAGAAGGCGCTGCAGGCGGCGAAGATCGCCAGGAAGCGGGTGAGCTGCTGCCGGACGAAACCCCCTCGCACGCGGTCGAGTCCCCGCTCGACGAACGTGCGGCCACGGTCGTCGGTGAAGTAGCGCAAGCAGCAGAGGCCCGCCTGGACACCGCCCCACATGAGCCCCTCATAGAGCGGCCACTGGTAGTAGGTGCCGGCATTGACCGACAGCGCCTGAATGGCGCCGGGATAGGTGAACAGCCCCATCGGCATGAGGAACAGACCCTCGATGACGAAGTCGAAGACGAAGGTCCAGGCGATCACCACGCCGATCAGGCCCAATGTATTCATGTTGGGGAACCGCTTCTTGGCCAGGCGCATGACCCAGCAGCCGAGCATGGTGCACAGCAGGACGAAGAAGTAGCCCGGGGCGTTCATCAGGATGGGCTCGGCCATCATGGCGCCCGGTTCCCCGTACGACACCCAACCCGGAATGTCCTGGACCCAGGAGCCCATGTTCCACATCCAGGTGTTGTAGGTGCTCCACGTGTTGAAGTAGTTCAACAGCGGGTCTTGGAACCACAGCAGGCCGCAGGACACGAACAACATGCCGTCGAGGGTGATCCGCCGCTCCCGACGCCACGGCCGAATGAGGAACCACCAGATGGCAATTGGCATGCCGATCACGATCACGGCGGTCCAGGTGAACAAAATCGCCTTCATGAACGTCGGCGGATCGGTCGGCCCCGCGGGGACCCGTTCGAAGTGGGGCCCGGTCACCCATTTGCCCCACACGAACAGCTGGAAGGCGAGAATCAGGCCGCCGACGGTGGCCCAGATCTTCACCGCAGGGATCTTCGATTGAGGCTGCGTGGCAAGCGCCGCCTGGCTCAACGATTCGGTGAGAACGGGCGTGTTCTTGCTTGAAAGATCGCTCACCGCACCGTCTCCTCTGCATCTGTCGCTCGCATGGACCTCAGCGCTCCTCCCGGCAGTGGCTGATGCGCCGAAAATATACCAGTCAGTATCTGAATGACCAAGGAGTCAAAAATTGTGGCAAGATGGCGGCATGGTTGAGCGTTGGACGCGGGAGCGGCGCCTCGAGCGCACGCGCTCGTTGCTGCTGAATGCCGCAGAGCAGGTGTTCGCTGAAAGAGGCTTCATACCAGCAACTCTCGATGACATCGCCAAGGCGGCCGGATACTCCAAAGGCGCCATCTACAAATACTTCGCCACCAAGGAAGACCTCTTCCTGGCCGCCAGCGACCGGTACTGGCGCCGGTATTTCGACAATTTCGCCGAGGTGATGTCGTCGGCGGATCACATCGGAGCACGCGAACTCGAAGACATCGCCGAGCGCTGGCGCCAGCTGAGCCGCGACCGCGGCGCCGAACACGCGGCACTGGGCCTGGAGTTCAACCTGTACCTGCTGCGCAATCCGGAGGCGCGGGAACGGGTGGCCGCCAAGCGTTCTGAGGTCGTCGACCAGCTCGCCCGCTACATCGTCGAGGGCATCGACAGTCTGGGCGCGACCCTGTTGATCCCTGCGACGACGTTCGCGCACATCATCATCGCCACGACGGACGCCATCGAGTTGGGCAGCCACCTCGACGACATCGACCTTTACCCGGCCATGGTCGAGATGTACGTGTCCGCCGTCAAGATGGGTTGACTCATTCCCCTCGTTCGAAGGGGACGGGTTCGGGAATCTGCGCGCCTTCCGGTAGGACGAGCTCACCCTCGGTGTTGATGAAGCCCGACTCTCGCGTCGGGAACGGCAGCACCGGATTGGGGCATGGCACATCGGAGCCCTCGCCGCAGAGGCCGTTCATGAAGTAGGAGCGCTTCTGGGTGTCCTCGGGCCAGGGGTCAGGGTGCAAGGCGAAGAATTGGATCGGAAGGTTGAAGAAGAAGAAGAAGCAAGCGCTGATCGCGGCGAAAATCGCCAGAAAGCGGGTCAGTTGTTGCGCGACGAAACCGCCTCGCACATGGTCCAATCCGCGCTCGACAACAGTGCGGCCACGGTCGTCGGTGAAGAAGCGCAGACAGCACATGGCCGTCTGGACGCCGGCCCACATCATGCCCTCATAGACAGGCCACTGGTAGTAGGTGCCTGCGTTGAATGACAGCTCCCGAATGGCACCGGGATATGAGTACAGCCCGGTGGGCAGCAGAATAAGGCCTTCCATGACGAAATCGAGTAAGAACGCCGCCAGATAGGTGACGAGGATCAGCCGCAGATTGCTGATGTTTGGCCAGCGGTTTTTGATCTTGCGCATGACCCAGCATCCGAGGATGGTCAGCATGAGAACACCGGCGGCGTAACCGGGTGAGTTCGTGAAAATGGGTTCCGGCACCATCCGGCCCGGCTCGTCGGGTGAGACCCATCCGGGCACGTACGGGGTCCACGCGCCGAAGTTCGGCAGCCAACTGTTGTAGGTGCACCAGGTGTTGATGTAGTTCAGGAACGGATCCTGGAAGAACATGAGTCCCATGGAAACCAGGAGGATGCCGTCGAGGGTAATTCTGCGTTCGCGCATCCAAGGCCGGATGATGAACCACCACACCGCGATCGGGAAACCCACGCAGACGACGACCATGTTCAAGATGAGCGGGATCTTCATGTACAGCGGTGGATCGGAGGGGCCGGCGGGCACCCGTTCGAAATAGGGCCCGGTGATCCACCTGGTCCACACGTACAACTGCAGCAGCAGGATGGCGCCGCCGAAGACGGCCCAGATTCGGACGACGTTGCTCGGCCGTTGGGTCGAGGTTCCGAGGTCGACGACCTTCGTGGCCGACTCGGTCACGGCGGGCTTCTTGTCCGACAGATCGCTCATGACGCCTCCTGGATGTCTGCGTTCGTCGAAAGATACCAACCAGTATCTTGGTAGCCAATAAGATTCTCAGAATCTGTGGCAGAATTTTTTCATGGTCGAGCGGTGGACACGGGAGCGACGTCTCGAGCACACGCGCTCATTACTCCTCGACGCCGCCGAGGACGTGTTTGCCGAAAAGGGTTTTGCTCCAGCGACTCTCGACGACATCGCGCACGCTGCCGGCTACACCAAGGGCGCCATCTACAAGCACTTCGCCACGAAGGAGGACCTTTTCCTGGCGGTGAGCGACCGGTACTGGCGCCGCTATTTCGACAATTTCGCCGACGTGATGTCCTCGGCGGAGCAGATAGGGTCACGCGAGCTCGACGAGATCGCGGCGCGCTGGCGCCAACTCAGCCGTGACCGCGGTGCCGAGCACGCCGCGCTGGGCCACGAGTTTTCGCTATACCTCCTACGCAACCCCGACATCCGCGCGCGGGTGGCCGACAAGAGGTCGGAGGTCGTCGAGGCGCTCGCGAGATTCATCGTCGACGGCATCGACAGGCTCGGCGGAGCGTTGCTGATTCCGCCGTTGACTTTTGCGCAGATACTCGTGGCGACCAGTGACTCGGTCGTGCTCGGTAGCGAACTCGACGACGTCGACCTCTACCGGCCGGTCATCGAGATGTACGTGTCGGCGATCAAGTTGCCGTGAGCCTGCCGGCCCGCCGCGTCTGAAGTGCCGTCACGCTCCCTTGCCCGCGGCTGCTGCGGCCGTATCCTTTTTCGCCGCAACGGAGATCGACTTGGTCTCGGTGTAGCCGTCGATGCCCTCGCGACCGAGTTCGCGGCCGTAGCCGCTGCCCTTTACCCCACCGAAGGGCGCGAACGGGTCCATCGTGTAACCCTGGTTGACGCCGAAGGTGCCGGTGTGGATACGGGCGGCGACGTCGAGGCCGCGTTCGGTGTCCTCGGTGAACACCGACCCCGCGAGGCCGTAGTCGGAGTCGTTGGCGATCGCGACCGCCTCGTCCTCGTCGGAGTAAGGGATGACCGTCAGCACCGGGCCGAAGATCTCCTCGCGGGCGATGCGCATCGAATTCGTCGCGTCGGCGAACAGGGTGGGCCGTACGTACCACCCCTTGTCGACGCCGTCGGGCATCGCGGTGCCACCGGTGACGAGGCGCGCGCCCTCAGCGCGCCCGGCGTCGATGTAGCCGCGCACCCGTTCCTGCTGGCGTTGTGCCACCAGAGGGCCGACCTGCGTGGCGGCATCAGTCGGATCGCCGACCACCAGGGGCGCCATCTCGGCGGCCAGCGCATCGGTGAATTCGTCGGCCCGGCCGCTGGGGACCAGGATGCGGGTGAGCGCATTGCAGATCTGGCCGCTGTTGCTCAGGCTGGCCGACCGCACGCCGGTGGCAACGGTGGCGGGGTCGGCGTCGTCGAGCACGATCGCGGCGGACTTGCCGCCGAGTTCGAGGCTGACGCGCTTCAGGTCGGCCGCACATGCTGCGGCGACGGTCCGGCCCGCGGCCGTCGACCCGGTGAACGAAACCTTGTCCACCCCAGGGTGTCTCACCAGATACTCGCCGATCGATCCGTCGCCGGGCAGCACGCTCACCACGCCCGGCGGCAGGTCGGACTCGGCGATCATCTCGGCCAACAGCAGCGCATTGAGCGGTGACTCCGGAGCCGGCTTGAGAACCACGCTGCAGCCGGCGAGCAGCGCGGGGATCAGCTTCGTGACGATCAGGAACTGCGGCATGTTCCACGGCACGACGGCGGCGACGACGCCGACCGGCTCACGGCGGATGTGGATGTCCGCGCCGTACATTCCCGGGCGTACCTCACGCCACGGATAGCCGTCGGCCAGATTGCAGAACGCGGTCATCATCATCGCGGGCAACCCGACCTGGGCCCGCTGCGCGAAGCTGATCGGCGCGCCGATCTCCGACGTGATCACCTCGGCCATCTCGGCGCGACGTTCGTCGTAGAGGGCGGCCAGTCGCCGCACGACAGCGATGCGTTCGGCGGGGTCCAGTCGCGGCCACGGACCGGAGTCGATCGCCGATCGCGCGGCCGCCACCGCGTTGTCGACATGCTCGGGGCCGGCAGCAGCCACCTTCGCCACAGGTTCCTCGGTGTGAGGGGAGACGACTTGGATGCGCTGTCCGGTGCTCGCCTGCAACCATCTGCCACCGATGAGCCACCGATGAACAGCTCATCCGAATGCACCTGCCCGACTCCCTTCGGCACCGACTCATGGACCAATATCAACTACTTGTGATTGCCTCGTTCAGGATATATCGTCGGTTAATCAGGCTCCCGCCGAATGCCGAAAAAGCAATGACAGGAGAAGCCGATGGCTCGCTTTCCCAAACCCCCGGAAGGCAGTTGGACAGAGCACTACCCGCAGCTGGGAACGGAGCCGGTCTCCTACGAGGACTCGATCAGCCCCGAGTTCTATGAGATCGAGCGTCAAGCCGTCTTCAAGCGGGCCTGGCTCAATGTCGGTCGCGCCGAGCAGGTTCCACGCAAAGGCAGCTACTTCACCAAAGAGCTCAAGGTGGTGAACACGTCGATCATCGTGGTCCGTACGACCTCGGGCGAGATCAAGGCGTATCACAACATCTGCCGCCATCGCGGCAACAAGCTGGTGTGGAACGACATGCCGCTGGAGGAGACCAGCGGTGTGTGCAGGCAGTTCACCTGCAAGTACCACGCATGGCGCTACGACCTCGACGGCAACCTGACTTTCGTTCAGCAGGAGGGCGAGTTCTTCGACCTCGACAAGAGCCGCTACGGTTTGGTGCCGGTCCACTGCGAGGTGTGGGAAGGCTTCATCTTCGTCAACTTCGCCAAGCAGCCCGAGCAGTCACTGCGTGAGTTCCTCGGTCCGATGATCACCGATCTCGAGGGCTATCCGTTCGACAAGATGACCTCGCGGTTCTACTACCGCTCCGAAGTAAAAGCCAACTGGAAGCTCTACATGGACGCGTTCCAGGAGTTCTATCACGCACCCGTACTGCATGCGAACCAGTCACCCACCGCGTACTCGAAGGCCGCTGCGGAGGCGGGTTTCGAGGCGCCGCACTATCGCATCGAGGGGCCGCATCGGTTGGTCAGCACCTCGGGTATCCGGGCGTGGGAGATGGCCGACGAGATGCGCAAGCCGATCGAGGACATCTGCCAGAGCGGCCTGTTCGGGCCCTGGGACAAACCGGATCTGGGGGAGATGCCCGTCGGACTCAATCCGGCCAAATGCGATCCGTGGGGGCTGGACTCCTTCCAGCTGTTCCCCAATTTCGTAATCCTGTTCTGGGGCCAAGGCTGGTATTTGACGTATCACTACTGGCCCACGTCACACAACACGCACCTCTTCGAGGGCACGGTGTACTTCCCTCAGGCGAGGACGCCTCGCGAGCGAATCGCCCAGGAACTCGCTGCGGTGTCGTTCAAGGAATACGGCCTCCAGGACGCGAACACGCTGGAGGCGACGCAGAGCATGGTCGAGTCGCGGGTCATCGACGAGTTCCTGCTGTGCGATCAGGAGGTGCTGATTCGCCACCTGCACAAGGAAACCGCGGCCTGGGTCGAGGACTTCCAGCGCAAGACGGCGGCGGTGTGACATGACGACCACGACGGCCAAGCTGCCGCCCGAATTCGCCGACCTGGAACAGTTTTCCGACTGGTGCCTGCCGACCGAGGCGGAGCGGTACGCCAAGCGACTGGCCAGCACCATGCAGGAGTTGCAGGCCTTCTATGACGCCATCACCGCGCGAGCAGAGGAGGCCATCGCTTATTGCGACAAGTTCTCGCTCGACGACATGCCCGAGGACGTACTCAACCTGATGCACCTGCTGTACTCGATGATCCAAGCGTCTTTCCCGGTCGAGTGCTGGAAGCAACCGAAGGTGCCCGACTCGGGCGCCACGACGCTGGACTGCGTGTCCGAACCCGTTCCGTGACCAGCCCCACCGTCCTGCGCGCCGCGCGCTGGGCCGATGTCGAAGCCGGCGAGGTGCGCTCACCGGCCGTGGTGGTCGTCGAGGGCAACCGCATCTCTGCGGTGAATCCGCCTGAACCGCCGCCGAATTCGACGATCGTCGAGCTGGGCGATGTCACGCTGCTGCCCGGCCTGATGGACATGGAGCTCAACCTGCTCATCGGCGGGCCCGGCGGTCCCGAGGGATTGCCCAGCCCGATGCACGGCGTACAAGACGATCCGGCGTATCGCACCCTGCGCGGTGCGGTGAACGCCCGCACCACCCTCGAGGCAGGTTTCACCACGGTGCGCAACCTCGGCCTGATGGTCAAGACCGGCGGCTACCTGCTCGACGTCGCCCTGATGCGCGCAATCGACCAGGGGTGGCACGTCGGCCCTCGAATCTATCCGGCCGGCCACGCCGTGACGCCGTACGGCGGGCATCTCGATCCGACCGTGTTCCAGCGACTCGCACCGGGGATCATGCCGCTGTCGGTGGCCGAGGGCATCGCCAACGGCGTCGACGACGTCCGCGCTTGCGTGCGCTATCAGGTACGGCACGGTGCCAAACTCATCAAGGTATCGGCGTCGGGCGGCGTGATGTCGCACAGCACCGCGCCCGGCGCGCAGCAGTACTCCGACGACGAGTTCGCCGCGATCGCCGACGAGGCTCACCGCGCCGGGGTACGGGTCGCCGCGCATGCGGTGGGCGACAGCGCGGTTCGCGCCTGCATCAGGGCCGGTATCGACTGCATCGAACACGGCTTTCTCGCCAGCGACGAAACCATTCAGCTGATGGCCGACACCCGGACATTCCTGGTCTCGACCACCTACCTGACCCAGGCGATGGCGATCGACCGCATCGCTCCGGAGCTGCGCAAGAAAGCCGAAGTGGTCTTCCCCCAGGCGCAGGCCATGCTGCCCAAGGCCATCGCTGCGGGTGTGCGCATCGCCTGTGGCACAGACGCACCCGCGATACCGCACGGGCAGAACGCCAAGGAACTCTGCGCGTTGGTCGAGCGCGGCATGACCCCGATGCAGGCGATCCGGGCCGCGACGGTTACCAGCGCCGAGTTGATCGAGGCCGACGACGAATTGGGCCTTCTCGCACCGGGATATCTCGCCGACATCATCGCCGTGCCGGGCGATCCGTCCGCCGACATCGCGACCACGCTGGACGTTCGGTTCGTGATGAAGGACGGACAGATCTACAAGCACGACGGGGGTGAGGGCCGTGGCTAGGGAGACAAACCCAGAACTGGGTATGGAGCTCGGCGACAACATCCTGTGGCATCTCAAGCAGGCGTGGTACTTCTCGCTCACCGCAGTCAACGACGCAGTCAGCCAACACGGCGTCAGCACCGCGCAGATCGGTGTGCTGCGCCAGCTCACGAACGAGCCGGGGCTGTCGGGAGCCGAGCTCGCGCGTCGGCTGTTGATCACGCCGCAGGGTGTGCAGCTCGCGATGAAGGCGCTCGAGCAGCGCGGGTTCGTCGAGCGCAAACCCGACCCGCAGCACGCGCGAATTCTGAAGGCCTACCTGACCGAGGAGGGGCGCAAGGTCGCCACCGCGGTCGTCAGCGACGCGATCGCCGCGCACGAGGCGGTGTTCGGCGTGCTCACCCCGGAAGAGCAGCAGACGTTGCGTGACCTGTTGGCGCGCGTGGTCGAGAAGGGCACCGGGCACACGCTGGTCGACGACCACATCGGCGACTAGCGGCTCAGCCATTTCCGAAGCCGATCCGGCTACGAGCTACTCCTTGAAACCAATCACAAGTACTTGATACTCTATGGGTGATGTCGGAACAAGCCGTCGAATTCGCGCCACTGCGCATCAAGCGGGTGGTGCGCGAAACCAGTGATGCGGTGTCGCTGGTGCTCGACGTGCCCGCCGATTGTTCGCAGCGGTTCCGGTACAGGGCCGGCCAGTTCCTGACCCTGCGGGTGAAAGTCGCCGGGGACGATCACCGGCGCTGCTACTCGATGTCGTCGTCGCCCCACAACGGCGAAGACCTGCAGATCACCGTCAAGCGTGACCCCGGAGGGCTGGTCTCCAACTATCTCAACGACACCGCATCCGCCGGCGACGAGATTCACGCCGCGCCGCCGGAGGGCCGCTTCGTCCTGGGCGAGGCCGAGCGCGACATCGTGGCCTTCGCGGGCGGCAGCGGTATCACCCCCATCTTCTCGCTGATCGGTTTCGCGCTGGTGAGCACCGACCGACGCGTCAAGCTGTTCTACGCCAACCGAAGCCGTGACTCGGTGATCTTCGGCGAGTCGCTGAGTGCCCTCGCCGATGACAATTCCGACCGATTGGCCGTGACCCATCACTTCGACGAGGAGTCCGGGGTGGTCCAGCGCGCCGCGGTCGAGGCGTTCGTCGATTCCGGTCGCGACGTCGAGTACTACATCTGCGGTCCCGGACCGTTCATGGACACCGTGGAAGCGACGCTTCTCGAGGCAGGGGTTCCGCGTGACAGGTTGCATCTCGAGCGGTTCGAGGTCGCGCCGCCGCCCGTTGACGTCGTCGAAGCCACCGAACAGACCGAGGAAGTGGTCATCGAGCTGGACCGCAAGACCGTCACCGCGCCCTACCGGGCGGGTAACACGTTGCTGCAGACGGCCCGCATCGCGGGGCTGCGGGCGCCGTCATCCTGCGAAACCGGTTCCTGCGGAACATGTATGGCGCGGATCGAGTCGGGCAGCGCCCGGATGCTGAACAACGATGCGCTCGATGACGACGAAGTGGCCGAGGGATGGGTGCTGACGTGCCAGTCCCTGCCGACCAGCCGAACAGTCCACGTGATCTACGAGTAGGGGTGCTGAAGATGAGGCGGAGGCGATGACACGGGTCGCGGTGGTGACGGGCGGCGCGTCGGGCATGGGGGAGGCAACCTGCCACGAGCTCGGCAGGCGGGGACACAAGGTCGCGGTGCTCGACCTCAACGGTGACGCGGCGCAACGAGTCGCCGAAGATCTGCGCGCACAAGGCTTCCCGGCGCTCGGCGTCGCGGCCGATGTCAGCGACCGCCAAGCGGTGGAGGATGCCTTCGCCAAGGTGCGAACCGAGTTGGGACCGGTGCACATCCTGGTCACCAGCGCCGGCGCGGTGGACTTCGCGCCGTTCACCGAGATCACCGTGCAGGCCTGGCAACGGCTGGTCGATGTGAACCTCACCGGAACGTTTCACTGCTGCCAGGTGGCGGTGCCCGACATGCTCGACGCGGGTTGGGGCCGCATCGTGATGATCTCGTCGTCGAGCGCCCAGCGCGGTTCACCTGGCATGGCCCACTACGCCGCGTCCAAGGGTGCATTGCTGTCGCTGACCAGATCGCTTGCCCGCGAATACGGTCCGGCGGGCATCACCGTCAACAACATTCCACCGTCAGCCATCGAGACGCCGATGCAACACCAGTCCCAGGCCGCCGGCCACCTTCCGCCCAACGAGCAGATGGCCGCGAGCGTTCCGCTCGGTCATCTCGGCACCGGCGAGGACATCGCCGCCGCCGTCGGGTTCCTGTGCTCCGAGGAGGCCGGCTTCATCACCGGTCAGACCCTGGGCGTCAACGGCGGGTCGGTGATGTGATGAGAGTTCAACCACGACAGGGAGGTTCGCATGGGAAAGTGGCCTAAGCCGGCGGAGGGCAGCTGGACTGAGCACTATCCGGATCTGGGTACCGGGCCGATCTCGTTCCGCGATTCCATCTCTCCCGAGTTCTACGAACTGGAATGTGAAGCGGTTTTCAAGCGGGCCTGGCTCAATGTCGGCCGGGTAGAGGATGTGCCGCGGGTCGGCAGCTACTTCACCAAGGAGATCGACGCCGCCCGCACGTCGGTGATCGTCGTCAGGGGCAAGGACCAGCAGATCCGCGCCTTCTACAACGTCTGTCGGCACCGTGGCAACAAACTGGTGTGGAACGACTATCCCAATGAGGAGGTCAAGGGCACCTGCCGCCAGTTCACCTGCAAGTACCACGGATGGCGCTACGACCTCAAGGGTGATCTCACCTTCGTCCAGCAGGAGGGGGAGTTCTTCGGCCTGGACACTTCGCGGTACGGGTTGAAGCCGGTGCACTGCGACGTGTGGAACGGCTTCGTCTTCATCAACTTCGATCCCGAACCTCGGTGGAGCCTGCGCGAGTTCCTCGGGCCGATGATCACCGCGCTCGATGACTACCCGTTCGACCTGATGACCGAGCGCTACGAATTCGAAGCGCACAACAACAGCAACTGGAAGATTTTCGCCGACGCGTTCCAGGAGTACTACCACGTACCGTCGCTGCACTCACAGCAGGTGCCCAGTGCGGTGCGTCAACCGAATGCGACGTTCGAGTGCGGACACTTTCAGATCGACGGGCCGCATCGCCTGGTGTCCACGGCGGGCACCCGGCGGTGGCTGCTCGATCCCGAGTACATGTACCCGGTCGAAAGGGTCACTCGCAGTGGTCTTGTCGGCCCATGGCGGACACCGGAGACCCACCAGTCGGCCGGTCTGAACCCGGGTGGGATCGAACCGTGGGGCATCTCCAACTTTCAGATCTTCCCGAATCTGGAGATCCTCATCTACCACGGTTGGTACCTGCTGTACCGGTACTGGCCGACGTCGCACAACACCCACAAGTTCGAGGCGTACAACGCTTTTCACCCGGCGCGCAACGTGCGTGAGCGCATCGAACACGAGGTTGCCTCGGTCGTGCTCAAGGAGTTCGCGCTACAGGACGCCGGGATGCTCGGCGG
Source organism: Mycobacterium sp. GA-0227b (assembly GCF_001499855.1). Lineage (GTDB taxonomy): Bacteria > Actinomycetota > Actinomycetes > Mycobacteriales > Mycobacteriaceae > Mycobacterium. The sequence goes on along the minus strand of NZ_LQIK01000033.1, from coordinate 102,662 downwards.
AACGCAGGCGGCGTTGGAGTATGACGTGGTCGACGATTTTCCGCTCAGTGATCAGGAGATCCTCGTGCGACATCTGCACCACGAGGCCGTCAAGTGGGTCGAGGAGTACAAGGCCGAGCGCAGTCCGGTGGGGGTGTGACCATGCCGCAGACCCGACTGCCCAGCGCATTCGCCGAGTTCGAGCCGTTTGCCGAGAAGTGGTGTCTGGCAACGGAACCGGAGCGATGGGAAGCGCGGCTGAGCACACCCATGCAGGAGATGCGGAAGTTCTACGACGCGTTCTCGCCCCGCTTCGAGGAGGCAATCGACTACTGCGACAAGTTTCCGCTCGACGATGTCCCCGACGACGCGCTGAACCTGTTGCATCTCGTCTACTCGATGATCATGGTCTCGATGGCCGTCGAGATCTTCGGTACGCAGAAACCCATCGACTCCGCTGACGCCGAGATGCACCGCGTCAGCGCGCCGGTGCCGTGATGACCAGGACGGGACGACCATGACTGTGCTGACGATCAACAAGCTCACCGCATCAGTCGGCGCCGAGGTGCTCGGCCTGGATTCCGACGCCCTGGCAGGAGACGATGCGCTGGGCGCCGCCGTCCTCGACGCCCTGGAAGACAACGGCGCGCTCGTGTTTCCGGGTCTCGGCCTGACACCGCAGGCACAGGTGGCGTTCTGCCGGCGACTCGGCGACATCGACCACTCGTCCGATGGCCACCATCCGGTGGCCGGCATCTATCCGGTGACGCTGGACAAGTCGAAGAACTCGTCCGCGGCGTACCTGCGCGCCACGTTCGACTGGCATATCGACGGTTGCACTCCGACCAACGGCGAGTGCCCGCAGAAGGCGACCGTGCTTTCCGCCAAACAGGTGGCCGAGCGCGGTGGTGAGACGGAGTTCGCCAACTCGTATGCGGCGTACGAGGCGTTCAGTGACGAGGAGAAGGAGCGCTTCGGAGCGCTGCGGGTGGTTCATTCGCTCGAGGCGTCGCAGCGCCGGGTCACGCCGGATCCGTCGCCGGAGCTGGTGGCCAAGTGGCGTTCGCGTCCCACCCACGAGCATCCGCTGGTGTGGACCCACCGCAGCGGTCGCAAATCGCTGGTGTTGGGCGCTTCGGCGGACTACGTCGTCGGCATGGATCTCGACGAGGGCCGAGCCTTGCTCGCCGACCTGCTCGACCGTGCCACCCGGCCTGACCTCGTCTACAGCCACCGGTGGTCCGTCGGCGACACGGTCATCTGGGACAACAACGGTGTCCTGCACCGCGCGGCGCCGTACGACCCCGATTCGCCGCGCGAAATGCTGCGCACGACGGTGCTCGGCGACGAGCCGATCCAATAGTGCTGAGCGGTTGCACAGCACCGGTCGTTGACGACGGCATTGCCGTATGGAAATCTGATACCCCGATATGAGAATCACGTTCTCGCCTGCTGAGATCGTCGAAACGGAGGGCCAATGACGGAGGACCTCACCTCGGTCGACTTCTTCCGGGACGGCCGTCTGACCGACGACCCGTACCCGTTCTACGCGGCACTTCGCGACAAGTGCCCGGTCAGCCGGGAGGACCACTACGGCGTGACGATGGTGACGGGCTGGCAAGAGGCCGTCGATGTCTACAACGACGCCGAGACGTTCTCGTCGTGTATCTCGGTGACGGGCCCGTTCCCCGGTTTTCCGGTCGCGCTCGACGGCTTGCAGGACGACGACATCACGGAGCTGATCAACCAGCACCGCGACGAGATCCCGTTCAGCGACCAGTTGCCGACGCTGGACCCGCCGACGCACACCAATCACCGCGCCCTGCTGATGCGGCTGATCACGCCCAAGCGCCTCAAGGAGAACGAGGATGCGATGTGGCAGCTGGCCGACGACATCCTCGACGAGTTCCTGGCGCCGGGTGAGGGCGAGTTCATCAAGGGCTTCGCCGGGCCGTTCACGTTGCGCGTCATCGCCGATCTGCTCGGCGTCCCCGACGAGGACCGCCCCGAACTGCTCGAGCGGCTCGCGCGCGGCACCCACGGCGGCGGGCTCGGCAACGCCGAGAAGACGCTCACCAAGACGCCACTGGAATACCTGTACGAGGTGTTCGCCGAGTACGTCGAGGATCGTCGTCGTGAGCCACGTGAGGACGTGCTGACCGGCCTGGCGACGGCCACGTTCCCCGACGGGACGATGCCCGAGGTGGCCGACGTCGTGCGGGTGGCGACCAACGTGTTCTCCGCCGGGCAGGAGACCACGGTGCGGCTGTTGTCGACGGCGCTGAAGGTGATGGGCGACAATCCCGACATCCAGCGCAAGTTGCGCGAGGACCGCAGCCTGCTGCCGAACTTCATCGAGGAGTGCCTGCGCATCGAAAGCCCCGTCAAGGGCGACTTCCGGCTGTCGCGGGTGCCGACGAACATCGGCGAGCAGTCGCTCGGCGCCGGCTGCACGGTGATGGTGATCAACGGGGCCGCCAACCGCGACCCGCGCCGCTTCGAGGATCCCGACAGGTTCGATCCCGAACGTAAGAACGCCCGACAGCATCTGGCGTTCGGTCGCGGCATCCACAGCTGCCCGGGAGCGCCGCTGGCCCGCGCCGAAACGCGTGTCGGGCTGGAGCGATTGCTGGACCGTACGACCGATATCCGGATCAGCGAAAAGCACCACGGCCCTGCCGGTTCGCGCCGCTACTCCTACATCCCGACATACATCCTGCGAGGCCTGACCGAACTGCACCTGGAGTTCGATCTCGTCGACGGTGGTGCCCGATGAAGGTCACCGTCGACGAGGACCGCTGTGCGGGCCACGGCATGTGCCTGACATTGTGTCCCGAGGTGTTCGAGATGACCGACGACGGCTGGGCGGTCGCCGATCCGGGCGACGTGCCTGTCGGCCTGGAGGATGCCGCCCGCGATGCCATCCAGAACTGCCCCGAGCAAGCGATCCGCGAAATCGATTGACCACGAAGGAGTTTTCAGTGCCCAAGGCGTACATCCTCATCACCGAGGACGTGAAGGACCCAGCAGGCATGGCCGAGTACGCCAAGCTGGCCGGCAAGGCGATGGCCGGCTCCACGCTGCTGTCGTTCGACCAGAAGCCCGAGCTGCTCGAGGGCGAGTGGCACGGTACGCAGACCGTGTTGCTGGAGTTCGAGTCGGAAGAGGCGGCCCGCGAGTGGTACAACTCCGACACCTATCAGGAGGCCGCCAAGTTACGCCAGGCCGCCGCGGACTGCAACGGGGTCATCTTGCACGGCCTCGGCTGATTTCTATCGCCCAAACCGACGTTCTGGCGGGAAAGTCCGAGTGAAACCCGCCAAAACGTCGATCTCGGCGCAGCGGTGAGCGGCGGTGATCAGCTGGGTCAGTGGGGCACCAGCGGGCCGCTCGGTGACGTGGTGGTGGCGTGCACCAATAGCCCGGCGAGCTCACGCGGCTTGCTGAGGAACGGCGAGTGCGACGCGTCGATCGTCAACTGCTCGACGCCGAGGCGGTGTGTCACGGTATCGGCCAGCCAGCGTGGCATCGAGCGGTCCTGCATACAGCGGATGAAGCTGCGGGGCAACTCGGCGGCCCAGAACGACGGCACCGACACCGGCGTCACCGTGGTGTCGCCGAACCGCTCCGGGCCGAGGCGGTCGAACGCCCAGCGCGCGGTGGCCTCGTCGCAGTCGTGATAGAAGTACTGCCACGCGCCGTCGAAATCGGCGAACCACATCGCACCGTCGTCGTCGAACTTCAGATAGCTCAACATCTCTCCGACGTCGGCATCGAACTCGCCGTCTTTGATATCGCTTGAGTCCCGCATCGCCATCGCCTCGGGATAGGTGCGGCCCTCGCGGGGTAGCGCCGCCGCCAGGTAGACGATGTGGCTGACCAGATCCGGGCGGGCGTCCGCGGCCAGGGTGGCGTCGAACCCGCCGCCGGAGTGCCCGACGAGCACGTCACCGGGTTGCATGACCGACACGATCGCGTCGCGCCGGTTGGCCAGCGTCGACTCCTGCTCGGTGCGCGCGCCGTGGCCGGGCAGGTCGACGGCCACCGCGTCGTGGCCCATCTGATGCAACTCGGCGATCGTGTGTTCCCAGCACCAGGCGGCGTGAAAACCGCCGTGCACGAACACGAAACGCATCAGTGCAGCACTCGCACCGGCACACTCGACCAGCCGGCGACGTTCTGCGCCGCCACCCGCCGGCACTCGTCGAACAGCACCTCGTAGCGCGGCATGAAGTCCAGAAGCTTCTCCAGCGCGATGGCACTCTCCATGCGGGCCAGCGCCGCACCCAGACAGCTGTGCACGCCGTAGCCGAACCCGAGGTTCTGCGCCTCGGTGCGATCGCGGTCGATGTCGAACGTGTCGGCGTCGGTGAATGCCTCGGGGTCCCGGTTGGCCGAACCGGCAAGCAGGAACACCGGTTTGCCGGCCGGGATCGTCACCCCGTGCAGGTGCACTTCCCGCATGGAGCGCCGCACGTTGTACTGGTTGGGCGCCTCGTAACGCAGCAACTCTTCCACCGCGGCCGGAACCTTGCTGCGGTCGTCTAGCAGCTTGCGCCACTGGTCGGGGTTGCGCGCGAACGTCACCGCGGCGTTGCCGACAAGTTTGGTGACGGTTTCGGCGCCCGCGCCACCGAGAAGGGTGGCGAAGCCGGCGATCTCGAAGTCGTCGAGCTGCTGCTTCTGGCCGTCCTCCCGCTCGATCTCCGCGGTGATCAGGCGGCTGAACATGTCGTCGCGCGGTTCGGCCCGTCGCTGTTGAATCAGGTCGTAGTACAGGCCCATCAACTGGCCGACGGCCTGTAGACCCTCCTCGGACATCTCGATCTGGCCGGGTTCGCGACGCAGCGAGATGTCCACCCATTCGCCGACCTGCTGGCGGTATTCCTCTGGTACACCGAGCATCTGGGAGATCACTTCGACCGGGAAGAGCGCCGAGAAATCCTTGACGACGTCGAAGCGGTCGGGATCGACCCGCGACAAGTACCGCTCGATGGTCTCGGAGACCATGGGTTTCAGCGCCTGGATGGCTCGGGGGGTGAACACCTTGTTGACCAGGCTGCGCATCTGCCGGTGTTCGGGCGGGTCCATGACGATGATCATCTTCGCGGCCATCGGTTCCTCGGACCGCACCGTCGCGAGGTCGAGGCCGTACGCCGACGAGTACGTCTGGAAGTCCTTGTACGCCGCGGCCACATCCTCGTGCCGGGACAGCGCGTAGAAGTCGTGCTCCGCGTTGTAGTAGACCGGCGCCTCCTCTCGCAGGCGGCGGTAGATCTCCCAGGGTCCGTTGAAGAACGCCTCGGAGAACGGGTCGAAGACGAGTTCGGTTGTCGTCATTCGTCTTCGATCGAGATCGCCTGCCGCGGGCACTGGCGCACGGCTTCTCGGACCTGCTGCTCGTTCTCCGGCGTCACTTCTTCCTGTAGTACATGAAGGTAGTCCTGGTCATCGAGGTCGAACACCTCGGGGATGATGCCCATGCACACCCCGTTGCTTTCACAGAGCCCGAAGTCGACGACGATCTTCTGAGTCACAGAAGCGCCCTCCTCCTCACCCAAGCGGTCACGTCAACACCTTCACGGGGACGTGGTGGTACCCGGCGACGTTCTGCATGTGCACGCGTTGCAGGCCGTCGAAATCGACCTCGTAGCGCGGCATGAAATCGAGCAGGTGCTCGAGCGCGATGGTGGTCTCCAACCGGGCCAGCGCGGCACCGAGGCAACTGTGGATGCCGTAGCCCAGGCCCAGGTTCTGCGCCTGCGTGCGGTCACGGGTGATGTCGAACGTCTCGCCGTCGTCGAACGCGCGGGGGTCACGGTTGGCGGCCGCTTTCATCAGGAACACGGGCTTGTGCGCGGGAATCGTGCCGCTGGGCACTTCGGCTTCCCGGAGGGTATAGCGCACGTTGTACTGCACCGGGCCCACGTAGCGCAGCAACTCTTCGACGGCAGCAGGTACCAGGCTTCGGTCGTCGAGCAGCATCTGCCACTGCTCGGGATGCCGCGCGAATTCCACCACGGCGCTGCCGACCAACTTGGTGACGGTTTCGGCGCCCGCGCCGCCGAGTAGTGCGACGAAGCCGGTGATCTCGATGTCGTCGAGTTTGCGCATTTCGCCGTTCTCGCCGGGAACCTCGGCGGCGATCAGGCGGCTGATCATGTCGTCCTGGGGGTCCTGCCGGCGCTCCTGCACGAGGCCGAAGTAGTAGACCCCCGCGTCCATGTTGGCCTGCATGTTCTCTTCGGACAGGTCCACCTGTCCGGGTTTGACTTCCAGGCCCTTGTCGATCCAGTGCCGCACCTGCTGGCGAAACTCCTCGGGCACCCCTGCCATCCGGGTGATCACCTCGACGGGGAACGGACCGGAGAAGTCCTGCACCACATCGAAGTTGTCGGGATCCACCTTGGACAGATAGTGCTCGACGAGTTCGACGACGGTGTCGCGCTGCGCCTGGATCGCCCGAGGGGTGAACGCCTTGTTGAGCAGGCTGCGCATGAAGCGGTGTTCGGGCGGATCCATGAAGATGATGGATTTCTGGAACCCTTTGCCGGACTTGATCATGTTCAGGTGGCATCCGCGGGTCGATGAGAACGATTCGTGGTCCTTGAGTGCCGCCGCCACGTCCGCATGCCGCGTCAGCGCGTAGAAGTCCTGCTCCTCGTCGTAGTAGATCGGCGTCTCGTCGCGCATCCGGGCGTAGATCTCATACGGGTCGTCGAAGTACTCCTGCGAATACGGGTCGAACACGAGTTTCGGCTTGGTCATGATCTCCTCTTTCGCGGTGGGCTGGTGACCGCTTCCGTTACGCGAGGGCGCAATTGTGTAACGTCAATAGTATCCCCCACGGGAAGGGTTTGAGTAGGGAGAATCGCTGTCTTCATCGTCGAATTCCGGCGTTGATGACGTCGTCGAGTAAGCCCAGGTCGCGGCCCAGCTCAGCCGCCGTCTTGCGGACCACGTCGACGTCCTTGCCGATGAACTCGGCGACATCGGTTACGAACCCGGACACCGATCCGCGAGCGGAGATGAACTCGCCGACGCGGCTTGCCCCGCTGCCATGGGATATCGACGCCAGCAGTTTGGTCTCGTCCACCCCGAGGGAAGCGCCCAGCGTCACGGATTCGGCGAGCAAACCGATCTGCGCGGCGAACAACGCGTTGTTGATCAACTTGACGGCTTGGCCCGCGCCGAGCGGACCGACATGCAGGATCGGGTCGCCGTAGGCGCCAACCACCGGTTGCACCCGCGTGACCGCCTCATCGGAGCCGCCGACGAACAGGGTCACCTCGCCGGCGGCGATGTTGTGCGGGCCGCCGCTGACCGGCGCGTCGACGACGTCGACATCGGGGAACTGCGCGGCGATGGTCTGTGCGGTGGCGGGGCTTCCGGTCGTGTGGATCACGAGCGAGGCGCGCGGGGGCATCGCCGCCACCAACCCGTCGTGCAGGCAGATCTGTTGCACCTGCTCGTCGGTGAAAACGCACACGATCACCACGTCGGCGTCGGCGGCTTCGGTAGCGGTGCCGACCGGACGCGCGCCGAGATCGCGCACGGCAGCGCGCTTGTCATCGGTCCTGCCAAGAGCTGCGACGTCATGACCGGTTGCGACGAGACGGCGCACCATCGGGGCGCCCATCCGGCCCGCCCCGACGAAGCCGACGCGGGTCACCGCGGATGGTCCATCGACTCCAGGGCGGTGTCGGCCACGGTGAACACCGAACCCTCCGGCACCGACGCGCTGGCGGCGATGTTGGCGGCGTGCCGAACGTCTTTCTGCAGCAGCGCTCCTGCGATCGGGGCGAGGCCCTCCACCGTGCCGCCGAACATGGAGATGCTGCCGAGCGCTTTGCTGGTGGCCGATCCGCCGTTGAGGACCTCAGCGAGGCGCATCCGCGGGATGCCCAGCGACTCACCGAGATCCAGAGTGCTCAACGCTGCGCCGAGGTTAGCGGTGAACAACAGGTTGTTGAGGATCTTGGTGACCTGTCCGCTGCCCAGCGGACCGAGGTGCACGATCGGGTCGGCATAGGTGGCGAACACCGGACGGCAGCGTTCGACGTCCTCCTCCGCACCGCCGACCATGACCAGCAGCTTGCCCTCCTCGACGGCGGGAGCGCCACCGCTGACCGGCGCATCGATTACCGAAACTCCCTGCTCTGCAGCGGCTTTGGAGATCTCCCGGCAGGTGTCGGGATGTACGGTGCTGTGAATGGCGACGATTCCGCCGGGGGCCAGGCCGGCGAGCACGCCGGACTCGCCGTTGAGCACCTCGCGGACGTCGTCGTCCCCGACCACGCAGAGGCAGACCAGATCGCTGGCGGCGCCCAGTTCGGCGGGTGAGCTCGCCGTCTTCGCGGGGGTGTCGTTGTAGGGTTCCAAGCTGGCCTCCCGGCGGGCCCACAGCGTCGTCTCGAAACCGCCTTCGGCGATCCGGCGTGCCATGGGACCGCCCTGGCTGCCCAGCCCGATGAATCCGACGCGCATCAACCCGCCTCCAACTTCGTTTCTGCGCTCAAGTGCGCGACTACACATTCCTCGACAAACGACAAGACCTTCAGGTGGTATGCCGCAGCGCTGACCGACAACGACATGTTGTGTCCGGCATTGCGTTGCTCGTCGAACACGAACCTGGGTGCGGCCGTGAAGACGGCGGCGATGTCGGCCAGCGCGTCGGGATCGGTGCGCCACACCCGTTCGTGCTCGGCGACGACGAACTGCACCGGAACGCTCACCTGCGCCGCGAGCGCCGGGAAGTCCTGTCGCGGCCAGGTTTTGGTGGTCTCCGCTTCGTGCTGCGCGCCACCGGAGGAGTTGGTCATGCCGGAGAGCACCTCGGGTGGATAAAGGTGCGCGGGCCGCCACAGCAGTTCGCGTAACCCGACCGGTCGCCGGGTGGCGGTCGCGGTCTTCATCATCTCGGCGGCGTGATCGCTGTACCGCAGACCGGTACCGGCCAAGCTGAGCCCGAGAACGCCTGCATCGACAGCATTTTCACTTGCGGTCATCCGCACTGCCAGCTCGCAGCCGGCCGAGTGGCCGAGCAGGACCAGCCCGGCGCCGCGGGAACCGTCAGCGAGGACCTTCTCGACGGCGCCGTAAGCCAGCGAGACGCGTTGGTCCGGTTGCTGCATCGCGTCCGGATACGGCGCCGAACTCCCGTAGCCCGGTCGGTCCAGCGCGACGACGGTGAACCCCAGCGCGGCGCCGATGCGAAGCAGCGACAGCCGGGGATGGCCGGGGCAGTCGAAATACGCCGCGGTGCTGGCTCCACCGTGAAAAGCGATGATCACGGCCCTCGGTTCGTCGACGGCGGCGACGAGCCCCGACATCGGCACGCCGTCGACGAGGACGACGCGGGGGCGGGGAGCCGCCCCGGCGGCGACACCAGAGCGGGGGCTCACACTCACGAGTCGGTCCGCATCAGGATCGCCCCGCTGGGCGTCAGTCCGCCGCTGCTGACCACGGCGACGCGCGCATCCATGACCTGTCGGTCGCCGGCGTCGCCGCGCAACTGCGTGACCGCCTCGTGGATCAGGCCCATGCCGTGGGTGCGGCCGTGGGACAACTGACCGCCATGGGTGTTCAACGGGATCACGCCGTCACGGGCGATCGCCTGACCACCGTCGAGGAAGTCCTTGGCCTCGCCGATACCGCAGAAGCCGAGCGCTTCCAGCCAGGACAGGCAGTTGAACGAGAAACCGTCGTAGAGCTCGGCGACGTCGACGTCCTTGGGCCGCAGTGAGGTTCGCGTCCACAGGTGCGCCGCCTGGCCGAGCACCTGGGGCTCGTGGGTGAGCGTGCTCTGGTCCCAGTCCGTGCGCTCGACGATCTGCGTGCCGACGGCTTCGAAGAGCACGGGTTTGCGCGGCATGTCCTTGGCGGCATCGACGGCCGAGACGATCACCGCCACGGCGCCGTCGCACGGCACGTCGCAGTCGTAGAGCCCGAACGGCGTGGTGATCATCCGTGCGCCGAGGTAGTCGTCCATGCTCATCGGATCGCGGTAGATGGCGGTCGGGTTCAGCGCCGCATTCGCGCGCTGGTTCAACGCGATCCAGCCGAGAGTCTCCCGCGTCGTGCCGTACCGGTCGAAGTGTCGTTGCGCGTTCAGGGCGAGCGTATGCGCTGCCGACATCGCGCCGAACGGCATCTGCCAACTCGATGTGCGGGCACCACCGGGAGGCGAGGCCTTGCCTTCCTTCATCAGCTGCTGGAAAGTGGCCTCCCACAACGTCCGAAAGCACAGGACGTGACGGGCCATGCCGGTGGCGATCGCCATCATTGCGGCGATGACGGAGCCGCCGGGACCGAACGTGTCCATGCCGCCGTTGATCCACGCCGGACGGATGCCCAGCGCGCCCTCGAGCGCGCTGACGCCGCCCTCGCCCATGCCCGCGATGTCCAGGCCCGGATAGGTGGAGAGCCCGTCGATGTCGTCGAAGGTCAAGCCCGCGTCTACGACCGCCGCCTCGCACGCCTCGATGGTCAGCGACAGCGGCGGCACCATCAGCCGGCGGCCGAGCCGGGACGCGCCGATGCCGGTGATCGCGGAGTGTTCCTCGAACCGCTGTGTGGTCGGCGGGGCGCTGACGTGCTTGGCGAAATCCTGCGGCGCGATCTCGTCCTCGGGAAGCGGACCGGTCCGCTTGTCGGCGCTTGGCCGAAACATCGGCAGGAAGACGGCTCCGGCTTGATCGGCGAGCTTCTCGAACGTGACCTCGACGAGTTGGCCGAGCTCGAGAGCGTCGGGATCGCAGTCGACGATGTTGGTGGTCAACCGAACTCGCGGATCCTCGACGACGGCGACCTGAGCCACCACATACGGCGGCGGCAGGTCGGGGAAGCCGAACCGATGGTTGACCGTGAAAGCCGACAGCGTGGCCGTGCCGGACACGTCGCGAACGCCCATGTTGTGGCTGCGGCAGTACCGGCACACCGGCTGCGGCGGGTGGATCAGCGCGGAGCAGTCGCGGCACTCCTGGATGCGCAACACATTGTCAGCGCCTGCGGTCCAGAAGAACTCGTTGAGAACCGTGAGTTCCGGCAGCGGCCGGGTCACCGGACGAATCCCGAGATCGCTTCGTTGCTGTCGCCGGCCGTCGGATCGGGCTCGGGGGACTCGCGCGGTTCTTCGCGCACGGCGTTGTCGTCTGACGGCCGGTGTTCACCCATGTAGATGATCGCGTGGACGGGACAGTCGAGCAGGGCCCGCATCACCGCGTCGCGGTCCTTCTCCGGCACCGTCCCGTCGCCGATCAGCGACGCGTAACCCCAGTCGTCGAGCGAGAAATACTCTGGCGCGTGCCTGGCGCAGATGCCGAAGCCGTCGCACAGCGTGCGGTCGAGCCGAATCCTCAAGCCGTCACTCATGATTGGGCCACCGCCTCCACTTCGTAGGGTCGGGCTGCTTCGAAGGTGCCGGCGCGGCACGTCTGGCAGTCGTCCGCGAGATGGCGGGCGATCGCCTGAGGGAACTGGCGCAGCAGGCTGGCGGCGATGTTGGTGGCGCCGTCGAGGGTGCCGCAGGCGCCGCGGCCGCGCAACACCACCGACCACCGTTCCAGGCGTGCGACGTCTTCGTCGGTCGCCACCCCGTCGCGTAGTGCCGAGGTGACCGCGCTCATAGCGGCGGTGCCGTTGAAGCAACTCCCGCACTGGCCGGCGTTCTCGCGGTCGAAGTAGGCCATCACCGACGCGGCGACCGCCACCGGGCAGTCGTCGGTCAGGATGGTAATGGCCCCGCAGCCGAGGCCACTGCCCAGCCGGCGCATCGATTCGTGGTCGAGCGTCGCGTCGAGGACGTCGGTGTTGAGCAGGCCGGCGAAGTAGCCGCCCATCAACGCTCCGGTGACGGCTTCTTTGTCGACCCCGTGCACCTGCAGCAGCTCGGAAAATCGTGCGCCGTGGGGAATCTCGTAAAGTGTGGCCGGTCGAGCACCACCGGTGATGGTGGCGAGGAACGTTCCCGGCGACATCGGCGTGCCCACCGACCGGAACGCCTGCGCACCGTGGGCGTGGATGAACGGCAGGTTGGCCAACGTCTCGACGTTACTGACCATCGTCGGCAGCCCGGACACCCCCTCCTCGAAGGGCCGCGGCGGCTTGTCGGTCGGCTTGGCCTGCCCGCCGTTGATGCGCCGCACCGCCGCGGTCTCCTCACCGGCGACGTAACCCGGTTCGACGGTCACGACGGTGACCTCAGTTCCTCCGAACGTGTCTCGCGGAAGTTGGCTCAACGCGGTGCTCACCGCGCTGGCCGCGGGGGAGTCGGAGACGTACACGTAGGCGCGCCCGGCTCCGGCGACAGCGGCGGCCAAGCGTAGTCCGTCGAGCACCAGGTGCGGGCGGTGGCGCAGCAACCAGCGGTCTTTGATCGACGCCGGCTCGCCCTCTTCGCCGTTCGCGACGACTACGGTGTCCGATCCGCGCTGATGTGCGTCGCGCACGGAGCGAAGTTTGGTGCCGATGGGAAAAGCTGCGCCGCCGCGACCCAGCAGTCCGGACAGGTCTACCTGCTCGGCCAGCGCCTCGGCGTCGGACAGCGACTGGTAGCCACCGGCCTGTACGTAATCGGCGTAATCCTCCGGGCCCGAGCCCGCGCCGCGCAGAAGGCGTGGCGCGCAGTCCGGCCAGGCGGTGACGGTGAGTTCGGTAGCGGTGGAGGTCATGAAACGCCCTTGCAATCCGCGGATAGGCTGACGGCCATGAGGACTGCGGTGGTTCGCGTCGGCGTCGACCGCGCAGGCGAACTCGATTCTGCGCAGCTCGATGAGGGTGCGGCCCGCCTGCGCGAGCTGGCCGGCGCGGCAGGCATCGAACTGATCGAGAACAAGCTGTCCGGCCTGCCTGCCCATCGCCGCGAGGTGGAACTGCTTATCGAAGGCGACGATCCCGCGACGCTCACGCGTACCGCTGTCGAGTTGTGCGCTCGCGCCTTTGGCGAGTTCGGCACCACACCGGTACCCGGCGTGGTGACGTTCATCAGTCGCGGCACCGACGCCGATGCGCGCGGCGTGCTCGCCGGGCTGGGCCTGGCCGGCGACATCGAGCGGGTGCCGGGCGACGACGGCTGGGACGTCGTGCACGTGACGTTGCGCAAGGCCGACCTCGAGCGCGTGCCCGAGAGCCGCGTCCACACCGCGCTCGAGGCATCACTGAACTGCGAGGTGCGCATCCGGTCCGTATGAACCGGCGCATGTGCCCCCACGGGGGACGGTCGCCCGCTCACTAGCTGTCCAGGAACTTCAGGATCGCGGGCGCAGCCTGCACCCACGTGTCGAACATGTTGAATCGCTTGACCTTTCCGGAGGCGCGGGCCTCGCCGGCGCGCTCCCAGGCGTCCTCGGGCCACGGCGGGTCGATCAGCTCGGAGCCCTTGATCAGGCAGCTCACCTCGAGCGAGGTCCGCTTCGGATGGTCGAGGTCGTTCTCACCGCCGCGGATGATCAGCGTCGGAACCTTGATGTTGTCGAACATCTCGTCCTCGACGCCGGGGATCGTCTGGCCGGGCTTGGGGACGAACGCGTTGAGCCACCGCAGCATCAGCTTGAGGAACTGATCGGGGTCCTGACCGAGGATACGGTCCCGGTTGGCCGGGTTTTCTTCAATGCGCTGTTTCCATTCGTCGACGGCGGCAACCGCCTTCATGCCAGCGCCACGCACCGCGAGGATGCTCGGCACGATGTAGTACGAGCCCAGTACGAACGAGCCGTACACACCGCCGACGATGTTCCACACCACCAGCTTTCGGACGATCTCGGGATACAGCATCGCGGTCAGCATCGAGTCGCGGGCGCCGCCCGAACCGCCGGCGATGATGCACGGGCCGATGTCGAGACCGGTGATCAACGCGTGCAGGGTGTCGGCGCGCATGTGCGATTCGCTCTGCCCGTAGAACTGGACGTCGGACTTGCCGCAGTTGGGCCGGTCCCACAGCAGCACGCGATAGCCGCCCTTGACCAGTTCCTGCGCCAACGGCCGCAGCCCCTCGATGTCCTTGCTGAACCGGCCGCCAGGGGTGAGCGCGATGAAATCGCCTTCCTTACCCAGGATTTCGTAGACGACATTGCCGCCGTTGAGCTCGATGGTCTTCTCGCCGCGCTTGAGCTTGGGGCCGGCGGACTCCGTTGTGGTCATCGAACTCCTCCGTGTGGGCTCCCGCGCAAGCGCCGAATGACCGCAAAATGCCGAAATCGGTCAGCGTGTCGTGTACGGACACGGTCACTCGCGGTACTGAGGGGTGCACCCATCATGCCTGCACCAGCACCTCGTTGCCGACCACCCGAACCGGGTAGGTGCGGATGCTCCACTCGGGCTTGACCGCGGTGGTGCCGGTGGCCAGTTCGAAACCCCACTGGTGCCACGGGCAGTAGATGTACTCGAGGTCGCGCACCATCACCGCGTCGCCGGGCACGCTGTCGTCGACGATGGTGCGACCGCGGGCGCGGCCCGAACACAGCGGACCGCCTTCGTGCGGGCAGTAGTTCGCGATCGCGTAGAACGTGCCGTTGACGTTGTACACGCCGACGCCATGGCGTCCGATCGGCACCAATTTGTGCTTGCCCGGCGGGATTTCGTCGACGGTGGCCACGACGTGCTCACGCCCCTGGGCCAGCCGGGGCGTCTTCTTCTGCTCGTCCAACTCAGAACACCCGCACCTGGCCCTCGAGGGCCGGAACCGTCTCGGGAAGGTGATACGTGGCGATGCCGTTGCGGAACATCACGGCCTCGCGGGCATGCTCGGGCAGGTGCTTGACCAGCCAGCGGGGATCATCGAAGGTCCAGTGCGGATAGTCGCTGCTGTAGAGGAGGATCTTCTCGCACTCCATCCACTCGAACGCGCGCGACAACTCCGTCTTGTCCTCGGGGTAGTCCAGCGGTTGGGTGGTGAACTTGATGTGGTCCTTGACGTACTCCGAGGGCTTGCGCTTGATGTCCAGCCACGACTTGCGGGCCTCGTAGATCGCATCCATCCGCCACATCAGCGGCAGTATCCACGTGAAGGCGTGCTCCACCAACACGATTCGCAGTGTCGGGAACCGGTCGAACAGGCCGTCGAACACCATGCTCATCACCTGGTTCGCGGCCAGCAGCGAGTAGGTGACCATGAAATCGTGGTTGTAGCTGGGGAATCCGACCGGCGGGATCGGCAGCTCCTCGTGATGGCTGCGCGACAGGTGACAGCTCACCGTGATGTCGTGTTTGGTGGCGGCCTCCCAGATCGGGTTGTACTTCGGATCTCCCCACGCCGGGCGCGGTTCGGCCTTGATCAGGACCTGGCCCATGTAGGGATGCCCGGCCCAGCGCTCGATTTCGCGGGCCGAGTCCTCGGGTGCCTCGATCGCCACGCAGACCGATCCGCGCCAACGCTCATGCCAGTTGTTGTGGCTGTCCAGCCAATGGTTGGCCTGCCAGTCGTTGAGCGCGACGCTCATCGCGTGGTTGACCTCCGGGAACCGCGCCGGGTATGCGGCCGGCTCGAGGACCGCGATGTCGGCCCCGGCCTCCATGATCAGCTGCTTGAACGCAAGGTCGGGATCGCTGCCGGCGAAGTTGCCGTCCGACGGGAACGTGTCGACACGCATCGCATAGGCGTGCGCGTAGTCCGGTGCGTCGTAGTAGATCTGATCGCCGACCTTGCGCGTCAGGAAGTACTTGCTGCGCCACGGCTCCGGGATGTACGGCGTCAACTCGCCCGCTCTCGGCGTCGGATGCACGTCGGAGTCGACGCAGCGCACCGCGACGCGCTCGGCGGCCGGCTTGCGCTCTGTCACTGTCACCGTCATCGTGGCTCCCTGCCTATCGCTGCTTGCCCAAGCTTTCCGATTCCTATCACTGTGCGCTCACAGATGCGCCGACGTCTATGCCGTACAGCTCCGCGGCATTGCGCCAGCAGAGCTTGTCGCGCTGTTCGGCGGAGTACGCGGCGGGGACCGTTAGATCGTTGAGCTGCCAGTGGGGATAGCTCGACCCGTACAGAACCATGTCGTCCTTGCCGGTGAAACCCAGCCATTCCCCGGCATAGTCCACGTCGCCGGGGCCGTCCATCGCCCCCTGCACGAAATACGTGTGGCCCGGCAGGTAATCGCTGGGCATCCGTGGCGCCCACGGCGTCTGCTCGAGGTGTGGCCGGCCGAAGCAGTCCATCCGCCACATGAACGGGGTCATCAGGTCGGCCGCCCCGTCGGCCCACACGAACTTCAACGTCGGCATCCTTTCGAATACCCCTTCGACGATGAGATTCATCAGGTGGTACAGGTAATTCAGCGCCATGAAGCTGACGTAGTTCTCGTATGTCCTGGGCACCCCGGACGGTGTCGGCGCGAACTGGATACCGGCGCCCACCTCGATGTGCACCGCAACCGGCAGGTTCGCTTCGACTGCGGCCTCCCACAGCGGCCAGAACTGCGGCTTGCCGTACAGCTCCCGGGACTGCAGCGGGACACCGATCTGCACCACCCGCGGATGGTCGGCGTACTTGGCGATCTCCCGCAGCGCACCGGTGATGTCGTCGGGGTTGACGCGGATGGTGCCGCGGAACCGGTCGGCGTACGGATTGTCATCGAGCCAACGCGTGACCATCAGCTCGTTGTGTGCCGCGGCGATCGCGGTGCCGAGATGGCGATCCGGCATGATGCCGCGCGTCATCGGGTGCAGGACAGCGACATCGACGCCACGTTCCTCGAACAGCTGCCGGCCGACGAAGTCGGGGTCCGACCCCGGATACATGCGTTCGCGCTCGGTTTCGGGTGCGTACTCGCCGCCGGGCGCGCCGTACCAGTCCATCTCGTAGTCGGGGAATCCGCGGCTCTTGAACGGCTCGCGCATGAAGCTGCGCAGGTCTTTGTTCGACTTGCTGAAGATGTGCACGCTGGCGTCGATGAGCGGCGTGTCGACGGGCGTCGAACTCCCGTCCGGGTGTTGCATCACCAAGGCTGTCCTCCGATGTCATCCGGCGGTCGGCGCGCGCAGGAGAGCAGCGCGCGAAACGCCGGACACCTCCAGTGTAAAGCGTTGTTCTTCAATCGCAAGAATCTAGTTCTCAACGAATCGCTTACTTTTGCGCAGGTCAGGGTGCGCGCTGGTCAGCTGCACGACACGCAGGCCACGAAACGGGGTAGTCAAATCGGGAGAACGGTTACGACGCCATAGGAGAATGTTATTCTCGCCGGGACGCGCTGCACATCTCTGAGGTCCCCGGGAGGCTTGGTGTTACTGGAGTTCGACGCCGATCAGCGACTCTGGCAGGAGACCGTGCGCGACGCGGTCACCAAGCAGTGCCCGGCCTCGCTGGTGCGTGGCATCGCCGAGAACGGGGTCGACCCGACCCCGCTGTGGAAGACCTACGTCGACGCCGGCTGGACCGAGTTGGCCGATCCGGAGAACGCGGTCGAACTGGCGATCGTGCTCGAGGAGCTGGGCCGTGCCACCGACCCGACACCGTTCCTGGCCACCCTGACGCAGTTCGCGCCGTTGGCCGGGGAGCGTTTCGATCCCCAACAAGCCGGCACGGCGGTGTACGACGGCGTCGCCGCGCACCGGGTCGCCGACGGCTGGGTGCTCAACGGTACGGCCCGGCACGTCCTCGACGGTGACCGCGCCGAGCGGTTCGCCGTCGTGACCGAGGCCGGGGTGTTCGTCGTCGACGCCGAGCGGGCCACTTCACGCCGTAGCCCGGTCTTCGATCCGGTGTTGCACGTCGCCGAGGTGTCGTTCGTCGACGCCCGGGTGCCCGACACGGACCGGGTGCGAGTGGACGCCGAACGCGCCCGCCACGTCGCGCTGACCGGGATGGCCATCACCACGGTCGGCGCGTGCCAACGCATCCTCGACCTGGTGCTCGAACACGCCAAGCAGCGCCAGCAGTTCGGCGTCGCGATCGGTTCGTTTCAGGCGGTGCAGCACAAGGCCGTCGACATGCACGTCGCGACCGAACGTGCGCGGGCGCTGTCGTACTTCGCGGCGCTGACGATCGCGGCCGACGATCCGCGTCGCCGGTTGGCCGCGGCGATGGCCAAGGCGTCGGCGGGGGAGGCGCAGGCGCTGGTGTTCCGACACGGCCTTCAGCTGTTCGGCGCCATGGGTTTCACGTGGGAGAACGACCTTCAGTTCGCGCTGAAGCGGGCCAAGGCCGGCGAGCTGCTGCTCGGCGGCGCCGCCGAGCATCGCGCGGTGATCGCGGAGGAATACAGGAGTAACGGTGCAGCTGACTTTTGATTCCGATGTCGAGGAGTTCCGCGCCGAATTCGCGGCCTTTCTCGACGAGCATCTGCCCTCCGAGGCGCAGACGTTGGAGCGGCCGCGGTCGGTGTCGCACATGCCGCAGTGGGCGCGCGACTGGCAGCGCCTGCTGTTCGACAACGGTTGGCTGCTGCCGGCGCAGCCCCCGGAGTTCGGCGGGCGCAATGCCACCGTCGTTCAGCAGTTCGTCCACCTCGACGAGCTGTGCCGTCGGCGCATCTACCACAGCTTCAACCCGCAAGGCGTCAACATCATTGCGGCGTCGTTGATCTCGTTCGGCTCGGATGAGCAGAAGCACCGTTGGGCGGTGCCAGTGCTCAAGGCCGAGATCACCGCGTCACTGGGGATGAGCGAACCGAGCGCGGGCTCCGACCTCGCCTCGCTGCGCACCCGTGCGGTTCTGGAGGGCGACCATTTCGTGGTCAACGGCCAGAAGGTGTGGACGTCCGGCGCGCACGACGCCGACTTCCTGCTGACCTTCGTGCGCACCGACCCCGATGCGCCCAAGCACAAGGGCATCAGCGCGCTCATCATCCCAACGGACACACCCGGTGTGGTGTGCCGCCCGTTCGCCGACATGACCGGACAGGACAACCTCGACTTCAACGAGGTGTTCTTCACCGACGCCCGCGTACCCGCCGAGAACCTCGTCGGACCGCTGAATGGCGGCTGGGGTGTCGCCAACGGGTCACTCGGCCACGAGCGCACGATGATGTGGCTCGGTTTCGCCGACCGGATCGACAACATGATCGCCGACTTCCGGCCGCACACCGAACTGCAGCGCGACCAATACGCCACCACGATCATGGACTACCAGGCGCTACGGGCAATGGGCTCGGCGGCGTTGGCGCGCGCCGCGCGCGGCGAGATGGACACCGCCTCGGTGTCGGTGCTGAAACTCTTTGGCTCCGAGGCCGAACGCCAGGCGATGGAGAACGCGTTGGCCGCCGCCGGCGCCGACGGGCTGATCCATCCGTCGACCTCCGGGCCCTACGAGCACATGAACCTCGACCACTACTTCGCGAGCTGGTTCGAGCGCTACGCCCGCAGTTTCGGCGGCACCATCGCCGGAGGCACCTCGGAGATCCAGCGCAACATCATCGCCACCCAGGTGCTCGGGCTGCCACGGCGCTGACGACGGTGACCGAGACGCTGGATATCGACCGGTCGAAGCCCGGCATCGTTGTCCTGCAACTGAACCGGCCCAACCAGCTCAACGCGATCAACGAAGTCATGCGCGACGAGCTCGCACGGACGCTCGACGGGATCGCCGCGGACACGGCGGTGCATTCGGTGGTGTTGACCGGCGCCGGGCGCGGGTTCTGCTCCGGTATCGACGTGCGGAGGTTCGGCCCCGGGGTGCCCGAGGCGTCGGCGCCGGCGATCGACCGGATGCGTTTTCAGGAGGCGATGGCTGCGCTGCCGCAGGCGATCCGCGCGCTGCCGCAGCCGGTGATCGCGGCGGTGAACGGCCCGTGTGTCGGAGCCGGGTTGGCCTTGTGCCTGGCCGCCGACATCCGCATCTGTTCGACCGCAGCGACATTCGGCAACGCCGCGATTCTGCTCGGCCTGTCCGGCGCCGAGATGGGGATGAGCTACCACCTGCCCAGGATCGTCGGGACCAGCGTCGCGGCCGACTGGATGTTGTCCGGGCGCACCGTGAGCGCCGAGGAAGCCGACCGCCGCGGACTGGTCAGCGAGCTCGTCGAAGCGGACCGGCTCATCGAGCGAGCAGTCGAACTGGCCACGACGATTGCGGGCCTCTCGCCGCTGGGCGTGCAGCTGACCAAGCGCGCGCTGCAGGCCAACACCGACGCGCCGCTGGACGCCGCGCTCGAACTGGAGAACCGCAACCAGGTGCTCAGCCACGCCACCGACGAGGCGGCGCAGCGGCGGCGCACGTGGTCAGACACCTGACGCACGAAAGGACGACCTGTGGCGTGGGACTTCTCGACGGACCCAGAGTGGGCGGAGCAGCTGGCGTGGGTCGAGGAGTTCGTGCGCGAGGAGTGCGAACCGATCGACTACATCGTCAAGGAGTCGCACGACCTCAATGACCCCGTGCGCCAGGCACTGATCCCGCCGCTGCAGGAGATCGTCAAAGAGCGGGGGCTGTGGGCCACCCACCTGGGGCCGCATCTCGGCGGGCCCGGCTACGGTCAGGTCAAACTGGCGCTGCTCAACGAGATCCTCGGCCGATCCGAGTGCGCGCCGATCGTGTTCGGCTCGCAGGCACCCGATTCCGGCAACAGTGAGATTCTGGCGCACTACGGAACACCCGAACTCAAGCAGCGGTATCTGGAGCCGCTGCTGGACAACCGGATCGTGTCGTGCTTCTCGATGACCGAACCCCACGGCGGTGCCGACCCGAAAGTGTTCACCACCACCGCGGTTCAGGACGGCGAACATTGGGTGATCAACGGCGAGAAGTGGTATTCGTCATTCGCGTCGATGGCGTCGTTCATCATCGTCATGGCCATGACCGACCCGGATGCGCCGCCCTATCAGCGGTATTCGATGTTCGTGGTGCCCGGCGGCACTCCGGGTGTCAACGTGCTGCGCGACGTCGGGCTCGGTTACCAACCGCTCGGCGGTGGCGGGCGCGAAGGGTATGTCCGCTACGAGAACGTCCGCGTACCCGACGATCACATGCTGGGACCGCGCGGCGGCGCCTTCGTCGTCGCGCAGACCAGGCTCGGCGGCGGACGCATCCATCACGGCATGCGAACGGTCGGTCTGGTGCGGCGGATCTTCGACATGCTCACCGAGCGCGCGGTGTCGCGCTATACCCAAGGCTCTGTGCTGGCCGACAAGCAGATGGTTCAGGAGATGATCGCCGACTCGTGGATGGAGATCGAGGCGTTTCGGCTGCTGACCCTGCAGACCGCGTGGAAGATCGACAAATACAACGACTACAAGGCCGTGCGCGCGGACATTTCGGCGGTCAAGGCGATGATGCAGAAGGTGTTACACGACGTGTCGGCACGGGCGCTGCAGTTGCACGGCTCGCTGGGCACGTCGCACGAGATGCCGTTCGTGCAGTACCTGACGGAGTCGTTCGTGCTCGGTCTGGCCGACGGGCCGACCGAGGTCCACAAGGTGACGTTGGCGCGGCTGCTGCTCAAAGACGTCGCGCCGGCGCCTGACGCGTTTCCGTCCGAGCACCTGTTGCGGTTGCGGGCAGCCGCCGAAGCCAAGTTCGCCGACAAGCTCGCGGGTATCCCGCGGAACTGACTGGGAGGGCTCTCGATGTCCTGTGACGGCAAGGTCGCGCTGGTGACCGGCACCAGCCGAGGGCTGGGTAAGGCCATCGCGATGCGGCTCGCCGCCGAGGGCGCGACCGTCGCGTTGACGGCCCGCACACTCGAGCCGGACCCGAAATACCAAGGCTCCCTCAGCGAGACACTGGCCGAGATCGAGACCGAGGGCGGGACGGCGGTCACGGTGGCCGCCGACCTGTCCCAAAGCGACGAGCGCGAGCGGCTGTTCGCCGAGGTGGTCGAAAAGGTCGGAGCCCCCGACATTCTGGTCAACAACGCGGCGGTCACCTTCTTGCGACCGCTGGACTCGTTTCCCGAGCGGCGGGTCCGCCTCATGACCGAGATGCACGTGATGGCCCCGCTGCACCTGACGCAGTTGGCCATTCCGGCCATGCGTGCGCGCGGCCGCGGCTGGGTGCTCAACGTGACGTCTGTCGGCGGCGACCTGCCCACCGGTCCGCCGTTCTCCGAGTTCGACCGCACCGCCGGTTTCGGCGTATACGGGACGGTCAAGGCCGCGCTGAACCGGCTGACCAAAAGCCTTGCCGCCGAACTGTACGACGACGGAATCGCGGTCAACGCCGCCGCGCCGACCAATCCGGTCGCCACCGAGGGCGCGGGCGCGCTCGACCTCGCCAAGACCGACACCGAAGACATCTCGCTGATCACCGAAACCGCGTTCCAGTTGTGCACCGGCGACCCGAAGACGCTGACCGGTCGCATCGCCCACACCCAGACGTTCCTGGCTGAGATCGGCCGGCTATGACCCGCGAGTGTGGGATCGTGTCACGCCATCCGGCGGTTCCGCGTGACGGTAACCCACGTTCGGCGCAAGGAGGGGCCGTCGAATGAAAGTCCAGCCCGCCGCGTACCTGCGCACCACGCTGCCGCTGGACCTGTCGAACCTCGAAACGCTCGACAGCGGCCGCTACCACTCGATCTGGCTGCCCGACCACATGGTCAGCTTCTGGCCCGACTCCATCTGGACACCCGAATTCACCGATCTGGCAAGCGTTTCGCCGTCACCGCACCGGCACCTCGACGGGATGGCTGTTGCGGCCGCCGCTGCGGTGATGACCCGTAACGTGCCCCTTGCGACCAGTGTCGTCGACACCGTCCGGCGCCACCCGTCACTGCTGGCGCAGAGCGCGCTGACCATCGACCACCTCGCCAACGGCCGCTTCATCCTGGGCCTGGGTAGCGGTGAGACCGAGAACACGGTGCCGTACGGCTTCGACTTCAGCAGACCCGTCAGCAGGTTCGAAGAGGCACTGCGCGTCATCCGGCTGCTGTGGCAGAGCGACGGTCCCGTCGACTTCGACGGCCGGTTCTACCGCCTGCGGCACGCGCGTCTGGACACCGAACCGTACGACGGACGCTTCCCATCGATCTGGATCGGCGGCAGCGGGCCCCGCACGCTCGACATCGTCGGGCGCTACGCGGACGGATGGTGGCCGACGGGGGCGTGGACACCGGAGGATTACGCGGAAAAGCTTGCCGCGGTGCGGCTGTCCGCCGACAAGGCTGGCCGCGACCCGGCGGCGATCACGCCGTGCTTCATCCAGGTGTGCCTGGTGGGTCGTGACGACGCCGCGATCGCCGAGATCCTGGACGCGCCGCTGGTGAAGTCCTTCCTGCTGCAGGTGTCCGCCGAGGTGCTGCGCAAGGCGGGCTTCGAGCATCCGATGGGCGAGGGTTGGCGCGGATACCAGGACATCGATCCCGCGGTGCTCACCCGCGAGCGCATCGTCGACTTCCTCGACCGCGTGCAACCGGAGATGGTCTTGGCGATGGTGCCGCACGGCACACCCAAACAGCTCGCCCGCGTCATCAAGGAGTACGTCGACGCGGGCTTGCGCGTGCCGAAGGTCATGGATTACGGCGCCATGGCGGGCCTGCGGTACACCGCGCAGTCGGCGCAGAACGTGCGCGAGGTGGAGGACGAGCTGATGAACCTGTGCGGAGACGTGCAATGACTCATCTCGACGCCGGGGAGATACTCGCCCGCGCCGAGGCTGAAACCGGGTTGCACGACTACGGCGATCCGACACTCCCCGAGCGGTTTTCGTTGGTGGTAGACCATCTGAATTCGGTCGGCATGGACGCCGACGGTCAGCGGCGGGCCGCCGAGGTGTGCCACTGGCTGCTGGCCTCGCGGCTGGAGTTCTTCGCCGACCGACGCCGCTATCCGCTCGCCGCGGAGGTCGTCGAGGCGCCGATGTTCGTCACCGGCGAACCGCGCTCGGGCACCACGCTGATGCACGCGCTGATGTCGGTGGATCCGGAATCCCGCGCGCTGCGGTTCTGGGAGGTGATGTACCCGTCACCGCCGCCGGGCACCGTCGAGGGCGACGATCCGCGGCGCGCACGCGCGGACGCCGACTGGCGCGAGATCAACGCCAAACTGCCGAAGTGGTTGCACAGCCATCCCTACAACGACATGCTCGGCGACGGCCTGCCCGAGGACGAACGGACCTGGGCGTTCGACTTCCGGGTGCTCACGCCCACCGCGTGGTGGCGGGTGCCCATGCAGACCGTCGTCGGCGGGTTGCCCACCGACCCGTCGGCGCAGTACCGGATCCACAAGGCGATGCTGCAGCAGTTCCAGTTCGGTCGGCCCCGTAAACGGTGGGTACTCAAGGGGTTCCACGGATTCCGGCTGAGAGAGTTCTTCGACGTTTATCCCGACGCGACATTGCTCTGGTTGCATCGGGACCCGGTCCAGGTCGCGGCGTCGCGCACGATGATGATGGCCGACATCGGTGAGGGCATCGTCGGCCCCGTCGATCTGCAGGCCGCCGCGAAGATGCACCTGCAGTTGACCCGCGAGAGCATCGCCAACACGATGACCAATCCACTGGTGGACGATCCGCGGATAC
The DNA here is from genome assembly GCF_001499855.1 of Mycobacterium sp. GA-0227b. Classification (GTDB taxonomy): domain Bacteria; phylum Actinomycetota; class Actinomycetes; order Mycobacteriales; family Mycobacteriaceae; genus Mycobacterium. The sequence continues at coordinate 78,301 of NZ_LQIK01000033.1, read as the reverse complement.
TGCACGTGCGCTACACCGACTTCGTCGCCGATCAGGTCGGCACCGTGCGTCGCTACTACGAGTTCGCAGGCCGGGCGCTGAGCGCGGATGCCGAGACCGCGATGCGCGCCTACCTGGCCGCCAACCCGGGCGATCGGCACGGAAAGTTCCGGTACTCCACTTCGCTGCTGACCGACATCGGCGAAGATCTCGACGCCTTGCACGATGAGTTCCGGCCATTTCGGGAGCGTTTCGGCGTCGAAATCGAGAAACGGGGCTGAGGTGACCGACGACCGGGTGTCGGTGCACAGCGTCACGTTCATGGGCGCGTCGCTGCGCGAGATGGAGTCGCACTGGCGGGCGCTCGGCGTCCGGCGGCTCAGCTTGATCGACTCGCAGTTGGCCGAGCCGGAGCTGGCCCCGATGGTCGCGAGCGGGTATTCGGTCGAAACGGTGTATCACCTGTTCTCGTCGCGTGATTCGCTGTTGCGGGTCATCGACACGGCCGCGGCAGCCGGAACGCGGGTGGTCTACATGCTGACCGGCGGACGCGGTGGGCTTGACTGGGCCGCCGCCGCCGAGCGGTTCCGCGATGCGGTCACGCCCTGTGTGGCGGCCGCCGAGCAAGCCGGTGTGGCGCTGGCGATCGAGAACGCGTCCAGTCTCTATGCCGACATCCACATCGCCCACAGCCTGCGCGACACCATCACACTGGCAGAGATGGCCGGCCTGGGCATCTGCATCGACCTGTTCCACTGCTGGGCCGAGGCGGAACTGCCGACGCTGCTCGAACGCGCGTTACCGCGAACGCAGGCGATCCAGTTGAGCGACTACGTGCTCGGCGACCGCGCCCTGCCCGCGCGTGCCGTGCCCGGTGACGGCGCCATTCCCATCGAGCGCTTCGTCGGCGCGGTGCTCGAGGCGGGATATCCCAACCATTTCGACCTCGAACTCATCGGGCCGCGCATCGAGCGGGAGGGCCGCCTGGAGGCGTCCCGGCGCGCGTGCACCGTGGTATCGGCGATGCTGGAAGAACGCGACGGCTAGGAGACGGCGATGGCGTTCGGAGACGGCCCGGATGATGCGGCGCTGAAGTCGGCGTGGGAGTCGTTCTGCGACCGGTTGAAGGCGGCGGGGGATCGGGTTTTCAAGGACCACAACCCGGTGTCCGGCGCCCAGCGTGTCGACGGATTCCGGTTCCTGACACAGAATCTGGGCCAGGCCTTCGACTTGGCACTGGAGACCCGGGACACGCGATACCCGATGATCCACACGTTCTGCCATCCCAGCCGCAAACTCGGTGGCGACTGTGCGGACTTCCTCTATCAACAGGCGTGGATCGACGGGACGTCGGCATACCGCATCACCGGTGAACGCGGCACGGCCAGCTTTCTCAACATCACCGTGCAGGGGCCACGCCGCGAAGGACCCGGTGTGTTGCACGAACCGTTCGGCGATGCGCCCGAGGCGAACCTGACCGGCGCGGAACTGCACACGGCGCCCGACGGAGACTTCGACGTCTACATCGGCGGGGCGCGGCGCGACCGAAACTGGCTGCCCACCACGCCGGGGACGCGAAAGCTGTTCATCCGCCAGGGTTTCGACCGCTGGGACGAGCGCCCGGCCCGGATGCACATCGAGCGCGTCGACATGGATTCCCCCCGACCGCTGCCCACTACGGCCGACATGGTGACGGCGATCGACTGGGCGGGCGACTTCCTGACCGGAATGATGGCCGACTGGCCCGAATATCCCTTCGCCTACGGGGGAGTCGACGCCGACCGGCCCAACGCGTTTCCAGAAATCGCGTCGACGGGCGCGGACGCGAAGCGAGGCCGCGCCGCGGTGAACATGCACTGGCGGCTGGCGCCCGACGAGGCGTTGGTCATCGAGTTCGCCGCCCACGACGGGCTCTGGATGCTGACCAACATGGGGGCATTCTTCACCAGCATGGACTACCTGTACCGCCCGGTGAGCTACACGCCCAGCCGCACCGCCGTCGACGACGACGGCCGGGTGCGAATCATTCTGTGCCACGACGACCCCGGCTATCACAACTGGTTGGACACGCAGGGTTTCGAACGGGGGAACGTGACCTACCGGCACATGCTCGATGGCGAGCCCGCAACGCTGACGACGCGGCTGATCAAGCGGACCGACCTGGCCGAGGCGCTGCCACCGGACACCACGACGGTGACGCCGGCGCAGCGCGCCACCCAGCTGTGGGATCGGTTTCGCGGTGTTCGGCAGCGCTACGGGTGGTAGCGCGGCCGCGGCTACAGCCGTTGCAGCTTGAACGTCCAGAACTGCATGCCGGGCGGACCGTTGAAACAGCCGACGTTGTAATGCGACTCGATGGTCCCGACCAGCGAAACCTCGTCCCACGAGTAGGTTTCGCGAGTGGGAAGTACCTGGCCGGGGCAGCGCAATCCGTCGGGCACGTCCACGGTCATGGTGTAGCGACCATTGACCGCCCGGGCCTGACCTTCGTAATACGCGTAGAACTTCAGCCGCGGCCGCGCGCTGACATATACGCAATCGGGCTGCTTGTCCGGCCAACAGGGATGGATGAACCACGCCCACGAAGCTCGGTCGTACCTGTTGGTGAGCAGATCGTAGTTACCCCAGGTCATCGTCGCCTGCGCCGGCGGCGGCGACACGACGAGGCCCGCGGCCATGAGGAGCGCGGCCGCCACGACAAAGATCCTCAAGCGCTTCAACGTCGGTCCTCCCGATACCCCGGCCCGCTGCTCATCAAAGCATCTCGCTGTGCGCCACGCCTACCGATCAGGCGATGACGGCGGCTTCCTTGCGCTCGGTGATCGGCCGCGCCAGCTCCTGGTCGTCGCAGATGCGCTGCAACTTCTCCAACGTCTCGTCGAGGCCCGGGCCGAGCGGCTTGCTCGGCGTGAACGTCGCGGGCAGGTTGCGCATACCCTGGATGACGCCGATCGTGTCGTAGTGCACGGTGCCTTCGGGGTCGCACACGTAGTCGGGCATCCGGTCCAACACGGCGGTCAGCATCGACTTGAAGACGGTGCGCGCCACGTTGGAGCCGACGCACCGGTGCACGCCGATGCCGAAGCTGAAGTGCCGGTTGCCCTTCCGGTCGAGAATGACCTCGTTCGGTTTCTCGAACACCGACGGATCGCGGTTGGCCATTGCCCACGACAGCCAGAGCCGCTCGTACTGCTTGAACCGCTGACCCTCCACCTCGACGTCTTCGGAGAACGTCCGGCCGTCGCCGGGCGCCGGAGTGAAGAAGCGCAGGAACTCCTCGGTGGCCGGGTGCAGCAGCTTGTCCCGCTCGCGGCTGAGCCGTTCCCGTTCGTCGGGGTGCTCGCCGAGCCATTCCAGCGCGTGCGCGGTCAGTGCGGTCGTGGTGTCGAAACCTCCGCCGATGATCAGCCCCAGGTTGCCGAGGATCTCCATGTCGGGCGCGGGTTCGCCGTCGATGCGCAACTGCACCAACGCGTTCACCAGCCCGGGGCGCGGATTCTCGCGGATCTCCATCATGTTGTTGATGAGGTCGATCCCCATTTCGCGGTGCTGCTCGTTGATCTTCTCGCGCTCGGGGGAGTGTTCGGGTGTGTACACCGAGGCGTGGGTCGGCTCGCTGTAGACGTTCCACTTCTTGAGATCGATACCCATCATCGCCAGCGTGAAGACGGCGGGCACCACGTTGGCGAGGTGTTCGACGAAGTCGATGCGACCCGTTTCGATGTGCTCATCGAGGGCCGCACGGGTGATCTCGTCGACGAAGGGTTCCCAGCGTTTGATCGCGGCGGGAGACAGGTACGGGTTCAGCGCACCGCGGTAGGTACTGTGCTCGGGCTCGTCCATCTCGAGGATGCCGCCGCGAACCACCGTGGCACGGCTGGCCTTCGGGATCGTGATGCCCTGAAACGGCGTCTCACCGGTGATGTCATGGTGATTGGACACCGCCGGGCAGCGGGCCAGTTCGAAGACATGCCTGCTGTCGGCGGCGACCCAGTGCCCGTTGTAGGTATCCGTCCAGGCCATCGGGCACCGGGACTGCATCTCCTCGGTGATCTTCTCGAACTGCAGCCGGTATTCCGGTGTGTGCCGGTCGAAGTGGTACCTGTTCTTCTTGCGGTCGTCGTCGGTCGCGACATCCTCGATGGTCACGGCGCGTCTCCTATTGCGTTCTCGGCGGCCGGCGGTAGCGGCGTCATTCGATGACGATGGCCTGTTCCGGACATGACTGCGCCGCCTCCCTCACCAGCTCCTCCTGATCGGTGGGCACCACTTCGTTCACCGGCGATGAATGGCCGTCGACATCGTCGAGTTCGAACGAATCGGGTGCGATCATCGCGCACAGCGTGTGTCCCTGGCAGCGCGTTCCGTCAACCGAAACCTTCACTGTCGCCACTCCTTTCGCCTAGTTGTGGTAGTCGTACCACTTCAGGTAACCGCCGGCGTCGACGCGCAACTGCGCACCGGTGACGAAGCGCGCTTCGTCGGAGGCCAACCACAGCACCGCATTGCTGATGTCCTCCGGCTCGATCCACGGCACCTTCATGGCCTGCTGGACGTAGAACACCGGCTCGGCGTCCTTGAGCTCGGGCTTCTCGAGGTCGGGCCGGAAAGAGCGGTACATCGGCTCGCTCTGCAGCATGTTGGTGTTGCAGTTGGTGGGATGCACGACGTTGGCCCGGATGCCGCGCGGTGCGAGCTCGGTCGCAAGATCGTGCACGTAGGCCGACAGTGCCCGCTTGGAATGCACGTAGGCCATGCCGCCGGGGTCGTTACCCGGGTCGTTCTTCTGATGGGTGTCCATCAGCGCCGCCGTGGATCCGGTCGCGATGATCGACGCGCCCTCTTTGAGGTGCAGCAGCGACACCTGGATCGCGTTGATCGTGCCGATCAGGTTGGTGTTGATGACGTCGATCCAAGCCTGAAGGGGCGGTTGGCCTTTCATCCCCGCGACGCCGGCCTGTGCGACGACGATATCGAGCCCGCCCAGCTGGGAGATTCCGTCCTCCAGCGCCGCCTTCAACTGCGAGGCTTCGCGCACGTCGGCCTTGGCGGTGACCACGCGCTGACCGGTCTTCTCGATGAAGGCCGCGGTCTCCTCGAGATCCTCCGGGGTGGCCATCGGGTAGCCGATGGTGTCGATGTTCTCGCAGAGGTCCACCGCGATGATGTCGGCGCCTTCCTCGGCCAGCCGTACCGCATGGCTACGCCCCTGCCCACGCGCCGCACCGGTGACGAATGCGACCTTGCCCTGTACGCGTCCCACTCGAGATCCTTTCCTGTTGTCTTCGCTCGCTATGTGTTTCGGCCGCCGTTGACGCCCAAGATCTGCCCGGTGATGTAGCCGGCCTCCTCGGAGACCAGGAATGCGCATGCGGCCGCGATGTCCTCCGGCCTGCCGATCCGGCGCACCGGGGTGGTGTCGATGTTCTGTTGCACCACCAGGTAGCCGCGCTCCTCGGACTTGCGCAGCATCGGGGTGTCGATGAATCCCGGAGGCACCGCGTTGACCGTGATGCCGCTGGGCCCGTATTCCAGCGCAAGCGACTTCGTCAGCCCGTTGACCGCCGACTTGGCCGCCACATATGACGACATGTAGGGCTGCCCGGAATGGGTGCTCGACGAGGAGATGTTGACGATCCGGCCCCACCCGGCCTCGACCATGTCGGGCAGCACCGCCTGGATGCAGTGGAACACCCCGTTGAGGTTGACGTCGATCACGCGTTGCCAGTCGGCGAATGTGAGATCGGTGAAGCGTTTGAACTTCTCCATGCCGGCGGCGTTCACCAGAACCGTCACCGGTCCGAGTTGGGCCCGCACCGCGTCGAGCGCCTCGTCCACCTGAGCCCGGTCGGTCACGTCCGCGGTGAAGGCGAACTCTTCGTCCGAGGGGTTGATATCGATGACGGCAACGTGCATGCCGTCAGCGCGCAGGCGGTGCGCCACGGCCTGTCCTATGCCCGAACCACCTCCGGTCACGACGGCGTTCTTCATGACTCCGCCTGGGCTTCGGTCATCGTGCTCTCCCCCTGCCCTTCGGGCGGGCGGTACCCCCATGCGTGCGCGACGCCATCAAGAATCGTCCTTTCGATTATGAGAACCGTACTCTCGCGCTTCGCAACTCCGCAAGACACGACGCCGCTGCGATTCGCACTGGTGAGACGGTTGGGGGCCGATTGTCGCACCGTTATCCGCAGGCAGTGGCGATTCCCGCCATTTCCTTGAGTTCTCTCCAGGCGAATGTATGATTCGCCGGTGATGAGAATGAAGTTTCCATCACACCACAAGCACATTAACCACGCCGGCAAAGGCTGCTGAGGAGGATGATGCAGGAAGCGACGACCATCTCGGGTGACGAAGCGGCTCCGGAATCCGCAGTCGAGCGGCGGCTGCTCATCGGCGGAAAGCTACTCGAGACCTCCCGGACGTTTCCTTCCATCAACCCCGCCACCGGCGAGGTGCTCGGTCATGCGCCGGACGCCACGGTCGCCGACGCCGAAGCCGCCGTGAGTGCGGCACGCCGCGCGTTCGACGAGACCGACTGGTCGACGAACACCGAACTGCGCATCCGTTGCCTCGAACAGTTCCACCGGGCACTGGTCGAGCACCGTGACGAACTCGCCGCGCTGACGATCGCCGAAGTCGGTGCCACCGAGGCGCTCTGTCAGGGCGCACAGCTGGACCAACCCATCGAGATCGTGCGCTACTACGCCGAGCTGTTGAAGAGCTATCCGCTGACCGAGGATCTCGGCAATATCGAGAGCCGCGGCATGCAGCACCACCGTTGGGTGGAGAAGGAAGCCGCAGGTGTGGTGGCGGCGATCATCGCCTACAACTATCCGAACCAGCTAGCACTGGCGAAGCTGGCGCCGGCCCTGGCGGCCGGGTGCACGGTGATCCTCAAGTCCGCGCCCGACACCCCGCTGATCACCCTGGCGCTCGGTGAGCTGATCGCCGAGCACACCGACATCCCAGCCGGCGTCGTGAACGTGCTCAGCGGGGCCGACCCCGACGTCGGCGCAGCGTTGACCACCAGCGCGGACGTGGACATGGTGACGTTCACCGGATCCACGCCGACCGGCCGCCGGATCATGGCGGCCGCGAGCGAGACGCTGAAGAAGGTCTTCCTGGAACTGGGCGGCAAGTCCGCCGCGATCGTCCTCGACGACGCCGACTTCAACATGGCCGCGCTGTTCAGTGCGTTCAGCATGGTGACCCATGCCGGGCAGGGCTGCGCGTTGACGTCGCGGCTGCTGGTGCCGCGTTCGCACCACGACGAGATCGTAGAGATGATCAAGAACAACTTCGGCCTCGTGCGTTACGGCAACCCGGCCGAACAGGGCACCTACATGGGCCCGCTGATCAGTGAGAAGCAGCGCGACAAGGTCGACGGCATGGTCAAGCGTGCCGTGGCCGCGGGCGCCACGTTGGTCACCGGCGGCGAGAAGGTCGACCCGGGCTACTTCTATACGCCGACGCTGCTGACCGACGTCGATCCCGACAGCGAGATCGCGCAGGAGGAAGTGTTCGGTCCCGTACTGGTCGTCATCGCCTACGACGACGATGAACACGCGGTGCGGATCGCGAACAACTCGATCTACGGACTGTCGGGCGCGGTGTTCGGCAGCCAGGACCGGGCGCTGGCCGTCGCGCGTCGGATCCGCACGGGCACCTTCTCGATCAACGGCGGCAACTACTTCAGCCCCGACAGTCCGTTCGGCGGATACAAACAGTCCGGCATCGGCCGGGAGATGGGCACCGCGGGACTCGAGGAGTTCCTGGAAGCCAAGACCTTTGCAACGGTGGTGAATTGATGAGTAGGCCGCTCGAGGGGATTCGCGTCCTCGAAGTCGCGATGTACGGTTTCGTTCCGTCGGCAGGCGCGGTGCTGCGCGAGTGGGGCGCCGACGTCGTCAAGGTCGAACACGCGGTGACGGGTGACCCGCAGCGCGGGCTGCGGCAGACCGGCCTGCTGCGCGTCGAAGGCGACCCGAATCCCAACATCGAGCACGCCAACCGGGGCAAGCGCAGCATCGGCCTGGACATGTCGGTGCCCGAGGGGCGCGAGATCTTGCTGGTCCTGGCGAAAAATGCCGACGTCTTCTTGACCAGCTTCCTGCCCGGACATCGGCAGAAGTTCGGCATCGACGTCGACGACATCCGCGCCGTGAATCCCGACATCATCTACGCCCGCGGCAGCGCGCTGGGCCCGCGCGGCGAGGAGTCGGTCAAGGGCGGCTACGACATGACCGCGTTCTGGTGCCGGGCCGGCACCGCGGCCACGATCACGCCGCCCGGCACGCCGGGCATGGTCGGGCCTCCCGGACCGGCATACGGCGACACCATCTCGGGTACGAACCTGGCCGGCGGGATCGCCGCGGCACTGCTGAAACGCGAGCGCACCGGCGAGCCGTCGGTGGTCGACGTCTCGCTGCTCGGCAGCGGGTTGTGGTCGCTCGGGCACACCGTCGCGCTGACCAAGCATCTCGGCCAGCGCATGGAGGCCTTCCCGCCCGGTGTGCACGGCTCGCCGATCAACCCGCTCGTCGGGCTCTACCCGACCGCCGACGACCGCTACATCTCGTTCGTGATGATGCAGCCCACCAAGTTCTGGGCCGACGTCTGCACGCACATGGACCTCGACGAGCTCGCCGACGATCCCCGGTTCGCAACGGTCGAGTCGATCGCCGAGAACACCGAGACGGCCGCCGAAATCCTCAAGGAGGCGATGTCCAAGCGGCCGCTGGGCGAGTGGAGCGAGCGGTTCGCGACGCTGCTCGGGCCGTGGGCACCGGTGCAAGACACCCTGCAGGCCGCCGAGGACGCGCAGATCCGGGCGAACGAGTACCTGGTGCAGGCGGGCGAACTCGAACTGGTCGCAAACCCCGTGCAGTTCGATGTCGCCGCTCCGCAATCCGGACCCGCGCCCGGCTTCGCGGAGCAAACCGACGAAATTTTGCTGGAACTCGGGTTGGATTGGGACCGCATCATCGAGCTCAAGACGGCCGGCGCGGTCACCTAGGTTCGAGGAAGAGTCACCAATGCCCTTTGTCGCGTCGATCGGCACGTACCTGCCGTGTTGGGGTACGCCCCAACGCCGCGTGCCCGGCGACGACGAGGACGCGATCACCTTGGCCGTCGAGGCGGGCCGGGCGGCGTTGATCGCCAGCGGAGCCGTGGAGCGGCTGGTGTTGGTCAGCCGCGATCTACCGTTGCTGGACAGCAGTAACGCCGCGGTGCTGCTTGCCGGGCTCGGGCTCGACCCGGAACTGGAGGTCGACGAGCGGCTCGGCGGTGCGCCGGCGACACTGGACGCGGTCAGCTCGGCGCGGCCGCGGACGTTGATCATCGGCACCGACCTCGACCCGGCGGGAGCGGCAGCGATCCTGACCGCGGAGCGCGGCCTGCAGGTACGCACGGCGGCCCGTGTGGCGCGCAGCCTTCCGGTTCGCACACGCAAGGCGACCGGCGATGTGCACGACTACGGCGACCCCCGACTCCTGCACGAACGAGGCCTCATCGCCTCGTTGGAAGCGGCTTGGCTCGACACCCCGGCCGCGGTCGCGGGCGTCGACCATGCCTGGGCGGCCGAGCTGACGCTCGGTGACCCGCCCGAGTTGCCGACCACCGGCGCGAGTGCCAGCTTGTTCGCGTTGGCCGGGATGTCCGAGCGGAATTCGACCGGCCCCCTCGTCGCCGTCGAGCAGGCCAGCCTCTCGGGCATCACGGTCACCGGCGGTGTCGCCGAGCTGCACCGGCGCGAGCCGACCGCGCGTCCCCAACCAGAGGGAACGGTCGTCGGGGATGCCGAGATCCCGATCTCGCTGGCCGCCTACGAGCGGGCCTTCGAAGCCAAGGTGCGCTGGGAAGCCGGACGTCACCCCGATTCCGAGGAGCTGGACTTCCCGCCCCGCTACCGGTTGGCCGACAACGGCACGCTGTCGACGGGCTACGAGCTGATTCCGTTGCCGCGCACCGGGACCGTGTACACGGAGGCGACGGTGCACATTCCGGTGCCGGGTCTGCGGTCGCCCTACTCGCTGGTGATCGTCGAGCTCGACGGCGTCGGCGTGCGGGCGCTGGTGAAGGTCACCGGCGCCGAGCCGGGGTCGGTTGACATCGGCACCCGCGGCCGACTGGCGCTGCGCCGCGTCGCCGTGCGGTCGGGGGTGCCCGACTACGGTTACATGTTCGAGCCGGAGACGGTGGCGGCGTGAGACGGGTAGCAGTTGTCGGCGCCGGAATGACCGCATTCGGTGAGCATTTCGCGCTCGGGCTCAAGGATCTTCTGCCGATGGCCTTCGCCGAGTGCGCGGCCAGCGTCGACAAGGGCCTGGACAAATCGGATCTGCAGGCCGCCTGGTTCGGCGCGATGGGCACCGCCGACGGCTTCCCGGCAGGCATCCTTGCCGACACGCTCGGGCTGCCCGACCTGCCGGTGACTCGCGTCGAAAACTCCTGCGCCACAGGCAACGACACGATCCGCAACGCCTTGTTCGGCGTCGCTTCGGGTGCGTTCGACGTCGCACTGGTGATGGGTGCCGACAAGCTGCGCGACACCACGTCACGAGACATGTTGTGGCAGTGGGAGGCGATGGCCCGCGACATGGCCTGGGACTATCCGCTCGGCGTGGTCTCGCCCGCCGGCTTCGCGTTGCACGTCCGTCGCTACCTGCACGAGTCGTCCGCGACCCCTGAGCACCTTGCAATGGTGGCCGTGAAGAACCATCGGCACGGCGCGAACAATCCCAAGGCGCGGCTGCGGTTCGAGATCACAATGGAACAAGCGATGGAAGCGCCGATCGTCGTCACTCCATTTCGGCTCTACGACTGCGCGCCCCAGAGCGACGGCGCGGCCGCCCTCGTGCTCGCCTCCGAAGACGTCGTCGACCGATTCACCAACCGGCCGGTCTGGATTCGCGGCGTCGGCCTGGGCCTCGACTCCGTGATGCACCAACACAAAGCGGACATGACGACGATGCCCGCGACGGTGCGGGCCGCCAAGCAGGCTTTTGAGATGGCCAGTCTTGTTCCTGGAGATGTCCATGTTGCTGAAGTTCACGATTTCTTCACGGGCATTGAGCTGATCAGCTATGAAGATCTGGGATTCGCCGAGAGGTTCGGGGGCCACAAACTCGTCGAAGCAGAAGTGACGACTATCGGCGGGGGGTTGCCCGTGAACCCGAGCGGAGGACTGAAGGCCAAGGGGCATCCGCCAGGCGCGACAGGTGCCGCGCAATGCGTCGAGCTGTTCGCACAACTTCGCGGTGAAGCCGTGAACCAGGTGGACGGCGCCCGGATCGGCCTTGCCCATAACATTGGCGGGCCAACCGCGGTCGCGGCGGTGACCATCCTGGAAGGAGACGGCAATGGCGCAGGGTAGTGGCCCGGAGCGCTGGTCTGCCGGCTTGCCGCCGTTGCGGAATCTGGCCGGGCCGATGCAGGCGGTCGGCGCGCTGTTCGCGATGTCGGCGGATGCCGTGCGGTTTGTGTTTCGGCGGCCGTTTCAGTGGCGGGAATTCCTGGAGCAGTGTTGGTTCATCGCGCGGGTGTCGTTGGCGCCGACGTTGTTGGTGGCGATTCCGTTCACGGTGCTGGTGAGCTTCACGCTCAACATCTTGTTGCGGGAGTTGGGTGCTGCTGATCTGTCGGGCGCGGGTGCGGCGTTCGGTGCGGTGACGCAGGTGGGTCCGATCGTGACGGTGTTGATCGTGGCCGGTGCGGGGGCGACGGCGATGTGTGCCGATCTGGGTTCGCGCACGATCCGCGAGGAGATCGACGCGATGGAGGTGCTGGGTATCAACCCGGTGCAGCGGTTGGTGACGCCAAGAATGCTTGCTTCAGGGTTGGTCGCCTTACTGCTCAACAGTTTGGTGGTGATCATCGGAATCCTCGGTGGTTACACGTTTTCGGTGTTCATTCAGGATGTGAATCCGGGGGCGTTCGCGGCGGGGATCACGTTGTTGACCGGGGTGCCCGAAGTGATCATCTCGTGTGTCAAGGCGGCGTTGTTCGGGTTGATCGCCGGTCTGGTGGCGTGTTTTAGGGGGTTGACCATCACCGGTGGCGGCGCCAAGGCGGTGGGGAATGCGGTCAACGAGACGGTGGTGTATGCGTTCATGGCGTTGTTCGTGATCAACGTGGTGGTCACGGCGATCGGTATCCGGATGACGACGGGCTAGGGCGGGTCGATGGGCACAGTGGCGGTTATCCGCAGTACCTATCCGCGCCTGACGCGCGGGGCCAAGCGGCCGGTGGAGTTTTTGGGTCGCATCGGCGATCACATGTTGTTCTACCTGCGGGCGTTGGCCGGGGTGCCGCATGCGGCGGTGCATTTCCGCAAGGAGATCGTGCGGTTGATCGCCGAGATCTCCATGGGTGCGGGCACATTGGCGATGATCGGTGGCACGGTCGCGATCGTTGGGTTTTTGACGTTGGCCGCCGGTGGCACGCTGGCGGTGCAGGGCTATTCGTCGTTGGGCGATATCGGGATCGAGGCGCTGACCGGGTTCTTGGCGGCGTTCATCAACGTGCGGATCGCCGCGCCGGTGGTGGCCGGGATCGGGTTGGCGGCCACATTCGGCGCCGGGGTGACCGCGCAGTTGGGCGCGATGCGCATCAACGAGGAGATCGACGCGCTGGAATCGATGGCGATCCGACCGGTGGAATACCTTGTCAGCACTCGGATTGTGGCCGGGATGGTCGCGATCACGCCGCTGTATTCGATCGCGGTGATCTTGTCTTTCGTCGCGTCGCAGTTCACCACGGTGGTGTTGTTCGGCCAGTCCGGTGGCCTCTATGACCACTACTTCGACACCTTCTTGAACCCGATCGACCTGTTGTGGTCGTTTCTGCAGGCAGTGCTGATGGCGATCACGATCTTGTTGATCCACACCTACTTTGGCTATTTTGCATCCGGCGGCCCCTCTGGTGTCGGGGTCGCGGTCGGCAACGCGGTACGCACCTCACTGGTCGTCGTCGTCTCGGTCACTCTGCTGGTCTCCTTGTCCATCTACGGTTCCAACGGCAACTTCAACCTCTCGGGATAAGGTCGCGCCGATGAAGAGCAGTGTCGTTCGCCCCCTGACGGGCCTGGGCTTGATCGTGGCCATCGGCCTCATCATCGCCCTGGCCGTCAGCCTGTTCCGGGGGGATTGGGCCGATACCGTTCCGGTGACGGTGATCTCGGATCGCGCCGGGCTGGTGATGAACCCCGATGCCAAGGTCAAGATGCGCGGCGTCCAGGTGGGTCAGGTCGACAAGATCGAACGGCGTCCCGACGGCACGGCTGCGCTTCATCTGGCGATGGATCGCTCTGCGCTGCATCTCATTCCGAACAACGTGAACGTCGACATCACATCGACGACCGTCTTCGGCGCGAAGTTCGTCCAGATGAACGCGCCGCAAGATCCGTCCTCCGAAACGCTGCGCCCGGGGCAGGTCATCCAGAGCAAGCACGTCACGGTCGAGATCAACACCGTGTTCCAGCAACTGGTTCAGGTGCTCGACAAGATCGACCCCGCCAAGCTCAACCAGACGCTCGGTGCAATCGCGACAGCGTTCAACGGCCGCGGCGAGAAGTTCGGCCAGACGCTGGTCGACTTCAACGCGTTGTTGGCGAAGATCGAACCGAGCCTGCCCAATCTCGCCCACGACATCGAGGCTGCGGTGCCGACGTTCACCGCCTACGGCGACGCGGCGCCGGATCTGATGTCGACGATCCAGAGCACGACACAGATCAGCAACTCGATCGTCGACCAGCAGCAGAACCTCGACGAATTCCTCATCAGCGCAATCGGTCTGGCCGACCTCGGCAACGAAGTCATCGGAGGTAACCGCCAAGGGATCACCGACGTCGCACATGTGCTGGTGCCGACCGCTGAACTGCTCAACACCTACCGGGCCTCGCTGCGGTGCGGTATCGGAGGCCTGGTCCCGTTCGCGAAGTCCCCGCCGCAGTACTCCGGGATCATCGTCAACGCGGGCCTGACACTCGGCGTGGAACGGTATCGCTATCCGCGTGATCTGCCCAAGGTTGCCGCCAAGAGCGGCGGCCGCGACTACTGCGACGAACTGCATCTGCCCGAACTGGAACCGGAGTTCGTGCCCCCGATGCTCATCGGTGATGTCGGCTCCAACCCCCAGCAGTACGGAAACGCGGGCATCCTGCTCAACTCGGAGGGCCTGAAGAACTGGCTGTTCGGGCCACTCGACGGTCCGCCCCGCAACACCGCACAGATTGGGATGCCGGGATGACGCGATCAACGGGCACGCTGATCAAATTCAGCATCTTCGGGTTGGTGATGACGGTGCTGACCGCCTTCCTGTTCGTGGTGTTCAGCGAGTCGAGAACCGGCTCCACTGAGGGCTATTCGGCCGTCTTCAACGACGCGTCGCGCCTCAAGGCAGGCGATAGTGTGCGGATCGCCGGTATCCGCGTCGGCACCGTGCAAGACGTTTCACTGCGGCCCGACCGGAAGGTACTGGTCAAGTTCGACGCCGACCGCAACACCAAGCTGACGACCGGCACCAAGGCCGCGATCCGCTATCTCAACCTGGTCGGCGACCGCTACCTCGAACTCATCGACACCCCGGACTCCGCGCGGATTCTGCCCGCCGGCGCTCAGATTCCGGAAAGCCGCACCGCCCCCGCGCTCGACCTCGACCTGTTGCTCGGCGGCCTGAAACCCGTTATCCAGGGCCTCAATCCGGAGGACGTCAACGGTCTCACCTCCTCGCTGATCCAGATCCTGCAGGGTCAAGGCGGCACCCTCGAATCGCTGCTCTCGAAGTCGTCGTCGTTCACCAACGCGCTCGCCGACAACAACCAGGTCATCGAGCAGCTGATCGACGAGTTGAAAACCGTGCTGGACACGCTGTCCAAGGACGGCGACGAGTTCTCCGGAGCCATCGACAAACTCGAGCAGCTGATCAAGGGGCTGGCCGCGGACCGGGATCCGATCGGCACCGCGATCGAGTCGCTGGACAACGGCACGACCTCGCTGGCCGACCTGCTCGGCCGCGCCCGGTCGCCACTGAACAACACCGTCGATCAGCTGGCTCGGCTCGCCCCGAACGTCAACAACGACCTCGAGCGGCTCGACGCCACCATCCAGCGCCTACCCGAGATCTACCGAAAGCTGGCGCGCGTCGGCGCCTACGGTGCGTTCTTCCCGTACTACATCTGCGGTGTCACGTTCCGAGCGAGTGATCTCGAGGGCCGCACTGTGGTGTTCCCGTGGATCCGGCAAGAAACGGGAAGGTGTGTGGACGAGTAATGCTCAAGTACCGCGGAGCGCAGCTGATGAGGGCGGGCTTCATCGGCGTCGTCCTGATCATCTTGGTGATCACGGTCGGCCTGCAGCCCGAACGGCTGATTTCCTGGGCGACCTCGCTGCGGTACGAGGCGTTGTTCACCGAGGCCGGCGGCCTCGTCGGCGGTAACGACGTCACCGTGTCCGGTATCAAGGTCGGCTCGGTCTCGTCGGTCGAACTCGTGAACGGGGTTGCGCTGGTCGGCTTCACGATCAACAGCAAGTACGCGCTCGGTTCGGACACCACCGCGCACATCCGCACCGGGACCCTGCTCGGCGAGCGCGTGCTGGCCCTGGAGTCCGACGGTAGCGGCACCTTGGATCGCAACAAGCCGATCCCGACGTCGAGGACCTCCTCGCCGTATTCGCTGACCGACGCGGTCAGCGAGCTGACGGCGAACACCGCCGCGACCGACACCGACACGCTCAACCAATCTCTGGACACGCTGGCGGCCACCCTCGATCAGGTTGCGCCGCAACTGGGTCCGACATTTGACGGCCTGTCGCGGTTGTCCCAGTCGCTCAACAACCGCAACGAGAGCCTGGCCGAGCTGCTGCGGACCGCCGGCGACGTCACCGGCATCTTCGCCGAGCGCAGCAAGCAGGTCAACGAGCTGATCCTCAACTCCAACGACCTGCTCGCGGTGCTCAACGAACGCCGCTACGCGATCACCAGCCTGCTCAACGCCACTGCGGCGGTCTCTCAGGAGCTGACCGGCCTGGTCGCCGACAACGAAAAGGAACTGGCCCCGACATTGGAGCAGCTGAACACGGTCACCGCGATGCTCGAGAAGAACCGGGACAATCTCGCCAAGATGTTGCCCGGCGCCGCCAAATACTATTTGACGCAAGGCGAGATCGTGGCCAACGGTGCCTATTACAACGCGTTGGTGCCCAACCTGGCGTTCGGGCAGATCCTGCAGCCGTTCCTCGATTACGCGTTCGGCTTCCGGCGTGGCATGAACGCCGGCCAGCCGCCGGACCAGGCCGGCCCGCGGGCCGAGCTGCCCTTGCCCCGCAACGGTATTCCGCAGCCAGGAGACCTTCCCGATGATGGCAACCCGTAAGCGGCTGAAGGTCAGCACCGCGATCCTGCTGGCCATCGGTCTGATCGCCGGCGCGGGCTTCCTGGTGCGCCAGATGTTCTTCGGGCCGACCACCATCACCGCCTATTTCCCCACTGCGACGGCGATTTATCCCGGTGACGAGGTGCGAGTTTCGGGCGTTCAGGTCGGCACGATCGAATCGATCACACCCCAGGGCACCGAGACCAAGATGACCCTCAAAGTCGATCGGGGCGTGCCGATTCCGGCCGATGCCAAGGCGGTGATCGTCGCGCAGAACCTCGTCGCGGCCCGCTACGTGCAACTCACCCCGGCCTACCGCAAGGGGGACGGGCCGACCATGCCCGACGGCGCGGTCATCCCCAGCGACCGGACCGCCGTTCCGGTGGAGTGGGACGAGGTCAAGACCCAGTTGATGCGCCTGTCAACCGAATTAGGCCCGAAGACCGGTGTTTCGGACACGTCGGTGTCCCGGTTCATCGACAGCGCGGCCAACGCGATGGGTGGCAACGGCGAAAAGCTGCGCCAGACGCTGTCCCAACTGTCCGGGGCGGCAAGGATCTTCGCCGAAGGCAGCGGCAACATCGTCGACATCATCAAGAATCTGCAGATCTTCGTCTCCGCGCTGCGTGACAGCAAGGAGCAGATCGTGATGTTCCAGAACCGGTTGGCGACCTTGACGAGCGTGCTCGACGACAGCAGGTCGGATCTCGATGCGGCACTTACGAATCTGTCGGTCGCCATCGGCGAGGTACAGCGCTTCGTCGCGGGAAGCCGGGCGCAGACCACCGAACAGGTCCAGCGGCTGGCCAACCTCACCCAGATCCTGGTCGACAACCATCTGGCGCTGGAGAACGTGCTGCACATCACGCCCAACGCGATCGCGAACTTCAACAACATCTACTACCCCAACGGTGGTTCGGTGACCGGGGCGTTCTCGATCGTCAACTTCTCGAGCCCGGTGGACATGTTCTGCAGCATGATCGGGGCGGTCGCCAACACCACCGCACCGACAACCGCAAAGCTGTGCGCGCAGTACCTGGGCCCGGTGCTGCGACTGCTCAACATGAACAACATTCCGCTGCCGATCAACGCCTATCTGCGCCCGGCCGTCAGCCCCGACCGGCTCATCTACACGGATCCCAAGCTCGCGCCGGGGGGCGCAGGCCCGGGCGACCCGCCCGAACCACCGCCGACGGTGTCCGCCTACACCGGTGCGGGGGACGTGCCGCCGCCGCCCGGCTGGGGTCCGAAGCCGCCGGGACCGCCCGGCCTCTACAAGCCCGACGACGACGCGCCGGCGATCCCGTCGCCGCCGTTGTTCCCCGGCGCCCCGATTCCCCCTCCACCCAACGTGTTGAGCAATGTGCCCGCGCAACCGCAGACCGTCGAGGGCATGCTGCTCCCGCCCCCGGCGCCGGGCGCTCCGCCGCCGGTAGCGCCGAACACACCCCTGTTGCCTGCGGAAGGGGCGCCGCCAGCATGACCCGCCGATACGTGAAGCGATTGGTGATCGCCGGGTCCTGCCTGGCGCTGATGGTGACCGGCTGCTCGTTTCAGGGGGTGAACTCGCTGCCACTGCCTGGAGCCGTGGGACGAGGACCGGACGCCGCGACCTACCACGTCGAGGTCGCCAATGTGGCGACGCTGGAAGCGAACTCGCCGGTGATGATCGACGACGTGGTGGTCGGCAGCGTCCGCAAGATGACGGTCGACGACTGGCACGCCGACGTCGAGATCTCGGTCAAGCCCGACGTCGCAGTGCCCGCCAACGCGGTGGCCACGGTCGGACAGACCAGCCTGCTCGGCTCGATGCACCTCGCGCTCAACCCCCCGTTGGGCGAAGAGCCGCAAGGTCGGCTCCAACCCGGCGCCACTATCCCGCTGAGCGACTCGTCGACCTATCCATCCACCGAGCGGACGCTGTCCTCGCTGGCGACCGTGGTCAACGGTGGCGGGCTCGGGCAGATCGGCGACGTCATTCACAACTTCAACACCGCGCTGTCCGGTCGGGAACCGCAGATCCGCGAACTGCTCACCCGGCTCGACAACTTCGTGGGTGTCCTTGACGCGCAGCGCGACAACATCATCGCGTCGATCCAACAACTCAATCGGGTGGCGGGTACCTTCGCCGGGCAACGCGACACGATCGACCGCGCGCTCAAGGAGATCCCGCCGGCGCTGGACGTGCTGATCCGGGAACGGCCAAAGCTGACCACTGCGCTGCAGAAGCTGGGACAGTTCGGCGATACCGCAGCCGGACTGGTCAACGATGCGGGCGATGCCCTGGTGAAGGATCTCGAAAACCTCGGGCCCGCCCTCGGCGCACTCGCCGACATCGGACCGGATCTCAACCTCGCGCTGCTGTGGGCCACCGCATTCCCGTACGGCCCGACGTTCGCCGACCGGATCACGCGAGGGGATTACATCAACCTGTTCGCCACATTCGACCTCACGTATCCACGGCTGAAGAGGACGCTCCTGCTCGGCACAAGGTGGGGTGACGAGAACGCCAGATTCATTCCGGCGCCCGGTGATCCGTACTACGCCAACTACTCGTACAGCCCGATGACACTGGGAGTCGCGCCGCCCCCGACTCCGCCGCCGCCCGACGGCGCGCCACCGGCCGACCCTGCGGCCGCGCCGCCGATGCCGCCGGTCACCGAACCGCTGCTCCCGGTGTCCCCGCCGCCGCCGGCAGCACCCTGGCTGCCGCAAGCGACGATCAGCACGTCGGCGGAGATCTTCGCGGGACCGTACGGAGCCGCAGAGCCGGCACCGCCCGCTCCGGTGGAAGCCCAACCGACTCCGGGAGGCGGTGGCTGATGCTGACCCGCTTTGTACGAAATCAGTTGATCATCTTCACCATTGCCTCGATCGTCGGTGTGACGGTGATGTTGTTCGTCTACATGCAGGTGCCGACGCTGCTCGGCATCGGCCGGTTGACGGTGACCATGGAGTTGCCCGCCGCAGGCGGTCTCTACCGCTTCGGCAACGTCACCTACCGCGGGGTGCAGATCGGCAAGGTCACAGAAGTGAGACTGACCGAGAACGGGGCCGAGGCCACGTTGTCGCTCGACACGTCGCCCAAGGTTCCCGCGGACCTGCAGGCGGAGGTACGCAGCGTCTCCGCGGTCGGCGAGCAGTACGTAGATCTGCGTCCGCGAACCGACTCCGGACCGTACCTGCAGGACGGGGCGCGAATCCCGGTCGAGGACACCACCATTCCGCAGGAGATCGGCCCGGTACTGGAGGGCATCAACAAGCTGGTCGGCAGTATCCCGGGGGACAGGATCTCCGATCTGCTCGACGAGTCGTTCAAGGCGTTCAACGGGGCCGGCCCGGATTTCCAGTCGCTGCTGGACTCTGCGGCCAAGGTGAGCGCCGATGCCAGCACCGTCTCCGATCAGACTCGCGCGCTGATCGATGACAGTGGGCCGCTGCTTGATTCGCAGGCCGAAACGGCCGATTCGATCCGCACCTGGGCGAGAAGTCTTGCCGGCGTGACTGGTCAACTACAGCAAAATGATCCGCAGATCAGGACACTCTTGCAACAGGGACCCGGCTTCGCACAGGAGGTTTCGGCGCTTCTCAACGAGGTGAAGCCGACGCTTCCGATCCTGCTGGCAAACCTCACCACCGTGGGTCAGATCCTGGTCACCTATAACCCGTCGTTGGAGCAGCTGCTGGTGATCTTCCCGGGCATCATCGCCGCACAGCAGTCGTTCGGCCTGCCGGGCAACAACCCGACCGGCCTGCCCACAGGCGATTTCGCGCTCACCATCAACGACCCGCCGCCGTGCACGGTCGGCTTCCTGCCGCCGTCGCAGTGGCGAAACCCCGAGGACATGACCTCCATCGACACCCCGGACGGTCTGTACTGCAAGCTGCCGCAGGATTCGCCGATCGCGGTGCGCGGTGCGCGCAATTATCCGTGCATGGAACACCCCGGCAAGCGGGCGCCGACCGTCCAAATCTGCAACGATCCCGAGGGATATCAGCCACTGGCCATGCGCCAACACTCGTTGGGGCCGTACCCGATCGACCCGAACCTGATTTCGCAGGGTGTCCCGCCGGATGACCGGGTGGACTTCTCCGAGCGGCTCTACGCACCCGTGGAGGGGACTCCACTGCCGCCGGGTGCAGCACCGTCGGGAACGCCGCCCGGAATGCCGCCGCCACCGCCGCCGGTTGCCGGTGCGCACGGTCCCGCTCCCGGTCCAGGTGTCTCCGCGCCAGGTGTGCCGGCGCCGGTGCCGTTTCACGCACCGGTAGCCCCGCCGCCACCGCCCGGTAACTCCATCAACGGGACGCCGATCCCGCCGCCGCCGCCCGCGCCCGCAGCGGACGGGGCGGTGCCCGTGGCGCCGAGTGCCTACGGCGCCAACGAGTCCGGTGGCCCGTCGGTAGCGGTCGCGCATTACAACCCGCAGACGGGGGAGTACATGACTCCCGACGGGTTGCTGCAGCAGCAGACGAATCTCGCCGGCAACGAAGCCAAGTCGTGGAAGGACCTGTTGCCGACCTGATCTGATCGGAGCGATACGGTTACGAAACCGCCTGTGCGCGAGCGGTGATCAGACCCTCTGCATCTTGACGGGCATCTCGATCACCACGGGCTGGTTGCTGCCGCAGGCACCGCTCGGGCCCTTGGTCTGGTCGCGCCCCATGAGGAAATCGGTTTCGTGGGTGTCGCGTTCGTTTCTGGCCGGGTTGAAGCCCATGAGGATGAACTTCTGGTGGCCGGGCGCGAAGCTGCCGTCGGGGCACGGTAGCCAGTTGGGGATGTCGTGGTCGACATACCAGAAGTCCTTGAGCCGAATGGTTGCGGTCCAGCCGCGGTCGCTTTTCACCTCGCCGATGCACTCGATCGGACTGACGCAGCTGGTGCTGACGGTCCAGGTTTGAACCACCGTCTGCTGGTCGAAGAACACGTCGGCACCACCGGGCGCCATGCCTCGCTTCGCCCATTCGCCGTCGGACATCACGCGGTAGGTGCCGTTGAGCGCGACCCCGAAATCGTCGGCGTACACCGGCGTCGCGGTGCCCACACTTCCGGCCAAAGCGATTGCCGCGGCGCTCGCGGCTAGACCTACTGCACGCATGCCGAAAGCCTATCGTGGCCAGTACATATCCTCTCCGAAAGGGAGAATTTCGTTCCCGTCATATGTGAGAATGGCGCAGTGCGATCCGTCGTCGCAGTGTTGGCTGCCCTGGTGACTCCCGCGTTGATGGCCGTTGCGCCGCCCGTGGCCGCGCAACCCGCGCTGCCACCGCTGCCACCGCCCGGTGCGGAGTGCAACCACCCGAACTGCACGCCCGGGATCCGGCCGGGCGTCGTGCTGGGTTCCTACTGCAACAACACCACTTACTACGTTTTCGGGGTGACGTCGTGGGGGCGGTTGGTGTTCTGCGGATCTCCGCGACGCTACGAGCCGCGCTGGTTCCGCTCACCGGTGATGCACGGCATCAAGATAGAGAACGATCTGTGCCCCGCTCTGGACGGCGATGTCGCCCAGGCCCCCGACGGCCTCTTCCTGACGTGCGTGTCGAAGGATGGCCGGACTTACTGGGAGCGCGGCGACCTCTGAGCCGTTCTACCAGAACGTCGAGACTGCGCACAGACCGCCGAAACCGCGAAAAGTACGATCCCTCCGCAGTTTCGGCGTCGTCCCTGCCCGTCAGCCGATCGGCTTGAACTCGATGTTGATCTCGGTGAGCCCACGCAGGATGAATGTGGGCTCGTAGACGTACCGACGGGCGTCGATCGGCCCGTGCTTCTCCTCGCTGACCGTGATGTCGGCCATCCGGTCGAGGATGCGCTCGATCGACACCCGGCCTTCGACGCGCGCGAGCGGCGCGCCAGGACACGAGTGGATGCCACGGCTGAACGCGATGTGCTCGCGTACGTTCTTGCGGTCGAGTGAGAACTCGTGCGGGTTGTCGAACCGCCTGGGGTCGCGGTTGGCCGCACCGGGGCTGACCATCACCGTGGTCCCCGCGGGCACCGGGGTGTCGCCGAGAGCCGTTGTCTTACGGGCCATCCGGAACACGCTCTTCACCGGGCTGTCCATCCGCAGGCACTCCTCGATGAAGATCGGGATGAGGCTGCGGTCGTCCCGCAACTGCTGCTGGATGTCGGGCCGGTCACTGAGCACCCGCATGGCGGCGCCGAGCAGTTTGGCGGTGGTCTCCTGGCCCGCGGCGAACAGGAACGTCGCGGTGCGGACCACGTCGACCACCTCGGGCGTCGAACCGTCCGGATACTTCGCGGTGGCGATCGAGGTGAGCACGTCGTCACGCGGCGACTCGCGGCGCTCCTCGATGTAGCGCGCGAACTTCTCGTCCGCCCACTCGAGCGGGTTGGTCGCGATCACCTCGTGATCGAGGCCGCCGATGTTCGAACCGGGGCGCTGGGCGCCGAACGACTCGCGGAACGCCTCGTGGTCCTCCTCGGGGACACCGAGCAGGTCGGCAACGACCAACAGCGAGAAGGGTTTCGCGTACGCGGCGAGGAACTCGCACTTGCCGTCGGCGATGAACTCGTCGATGTGACGGTCGGCCAACCGCCACATGAAGTCCTCGTTCTCCTTGAGGCGCTTGGGCGTCAACAATCGCGCCAGGATGGACCGCGCGTCGGTGTGCTGCGGCGGATCCATCGTGACCATGTGCTCGAACATCGGGATTTCGGTGCGGTGTTTCTCCAGTTGCTCGCAGATGTCGTCACCCTCGGGCGTGAACGGCATCGGCGTGAACGGTCCCATCACCGCAACACAGGAGGAGAAGTTCTCGCTGTCCTTGTAGACGCTGTTGGCGGCCTCCCAACCGGTCACCGCGAGCACACCGTTGTTGATCGGGCAACAGATCGGGTCCTTCGAGCGGATGTGGTCGTAGTAGGGGTGCGGGTCGGGGACGAGGGAGGGATCGGTGAAGTAGTCAACCGAATCAAAATCAGTGGTCATGGTCTGTGAGCCCTCCAGGGTCGACGCTTACCCGCGTGGTGATGAGCGGCCCACGCCGCTCCGCGAATTACTTGGCTGAATATGCTGAGCACTTGCTTAGCATGGGGTTAAGGTCGGGGTCAAGATCACACAACGGGCCCGCCACTACGATCGGCGTGTCGGAAGGGGCGGGAAGAGAAATGATCAAATGACATCGCCTTCTGGACCGGCGCGAAGGATCGGAGCGCCGGACGCGAAGAACCGCGGCGTACTGCTCGACGCCGCCGAACAGTTGCTCCTCGAGGAGGGCTACGCGGCCGTCACGTCGCGACGGGTGGCCGACAAGGCCGGACTCAAGCCACAACTCGTGCACTACTACTTCCGCACCATGGAAGACCTGTTCCTGGCGGTGTTTCGCCGGATGGCAGAGGCGGGCCTCGAAATGCTCACCGAGGCGCTCGCGTCGCCGCAGCCGCTGTGGGCGCTGTGGCGGTTCAGCACCCAGCCGGAGGCTACGCGGCTGACGATGGAGTTCATGGGTCTGGCCAATCACCGCAAGGCGCTGCGAGCCGAGATCATCTACTACGCCGAACGGTTCCGTGAGGAGCAGAACAAGGCCATCGCCGCCGTGCTTGAGCGGTATGGCGCCATGACCAACGAGGTGCCACCGGTGGTGTGGACGGTGTTCGCGACCAGCGTTTCGCAGGCGCTGGTGGTAGAACGGGCGCTCGGCATGACGACCGGCCACGCCGAAACATTTGCGTTCTGCGAGAAGTGGATTCGTCGACTGGAGGGTGAACCGCGGCCGGCCGATGGCACGGGTCCGTCAGATGCTCACCAATTCCGAATCGAGCAGAGCGCGCCCTTGGGACCCTGATTGGTGGCGACGACCACCCCGTCCACCGCGAGCACGCAGTGGATGTTCGGCTTCGCCTCGCCGGGGCCGCTGGTCGCCGTGACCATCGCCCATCGATCCGGGTCGGCCAGCTGCACATCAAGGTTCCACTGCTGATCGGGGCCGACCTGGGCCCGGGCCTTCGGGCTGAACTGATAGGGATTGTGGCTGTAGGCGGCCCAGTTCGGCGGATCGACGTCGCGGTAGTAGATCTCGACGTAATACGGCTGCTCGGCGAATACCGAGTACTTCACATTGTGCAGCGCTGGCGGCGGAGGGCCCTGCGCCACCGCCGGCGCGCTGACCGCCAGCACGCCGCCGGCCGTCAGCACGGTTGCTGCAACGACACCGAGCAAAGGCCGGGCCGGGCGACGGGGGCTGCGCGCGAAGATCATTTCCGGATCTTAGAACGATGTTCGCGGGTCAGGCCCCGAATCGAGAACCGCATCAGAGCGCGAGGATCGTCGCCGACGCGGTACCGGGAGCGCCGTACACCTGGGCCAATCCCACCTTGGGCTCTCCGGGCACCTGGCGGTCACCGGCCTCGCCGCGCAACTGCCGCACGAGTTCGTGCACCTGCCGCAGCCCCGAGGCCCCGATCGGCTCACCGTTGGCGATCAACCCGCCGTCGGTGTTGATCGGCAGCGAGCCGTGGATCTCGGTGGCACCGTCGGCGAGGAGTTTCTCCTGCTCGCCGTCGGCGCACAGGCCGGTCTCGGCCATGTGGATGACCTCGGCGCCCGCGTCCGTGTCCTGCAGTTGGGCGACGTCGACGTCCTCCGGGCCCAGGCCCGCGGCCTCATAGGCCGCCTTGGCGGCGTACACGGTCGGGGACGCGTCCTCGTCCAGCGGCGCTGACGTTGCGTGGACTTCGTAGGCGCCGAAGCGACGGGTGCGAATCTCGGTGGCCCGCACGTACACCGGCTTGTCGGTGAAGCGGTGCGCGATGTCGCCGCGGCACATGATGACCGCCGCCGCGCCCTCGTCGGGCGCGCAGAACATGTACTGGGTGAGCGGATAGTTCAGCACCGTCGAGTTGAGGATTTCGTCTTCCGGAATTGGCTTGCGGCGAAACGCATTCGGGTTCAACGCGCCGTTGCGGAAGTTCTTGGCCGCCACCTTGGCCAGCGTGGCCTGCGAGATGCCGTGCTTGTGGAGGTAGTGGTTGGCCTTCATCCCGAAGAATTTGGTGGTGACGAACTGGCCGTTCTCGGCGTACCACTGGGGCAGTGCCAGTTTGGCCGGGTCATCGGTGAACGCTCCGCGCGGATGCTTGTCCAGGCCGATCGCGATGCCGATGTCGTACTTGCCGAGCCGGATGGTGTCGGCGGTCTGCTGGATCGCGCTCGCGGCGGTGGCACACGCGTTGAACACGTTGGTGAACGTGATGCCGGTCAAGCCGACGAGGCGGGTCACCGCATCGGGATTGGAGACCTCGTAGCTGCCCCCGAAACCGAACTGGATGTCCTTCCAGTCCACACTGGCGTCGGTGAGCGCGGCCTGGATGGCCTCGGCGCCCATCTCCATCGCCGTCTTCGGAAATCGGCCGAACGGGTGCAACCCCACGCCGATGATCGCCACGTCGTTGGTCATCTCGGTCTCCTGTGTCTAGACGGGCTTGAAGGCGAAGGTGACGACTTCATTGCCCTCGTCGTCGGTGGTGAACGGCACCATCGTCAGCTCGACGTCCATACCGAACTCCAGCTTGGCGGGGTCGTTCTCGGTGAGCCGGCCCTCCACGCGGATGACGTCCTCGAGCTGGACCAGTCCGACGCCGAACGGCACGAAGTCATTGCCGGTCGGACCCTTGTATGGCGCGCCGGGGGGAAAGCCCTGGGTGGTCCACGCCACGAGCGTGCCGCGTCGGGGCAGTTTCACCTCGGACATCTCCCCGGCACTGCACCTCGGGCAGCGCTGCTGGACCGGGAACGCGGTGGCGCCGCATGCGCCGCACCGGCTTCCGATCAGCTGCGGGTTGTCATCGGGCCAGGTCGAGATTTCGGGCGCGAGCGCCACTTGCTGTGTCGGCACGCGCCGACGATAACCGGAAATGACGTTCTCGTCTAGAGAGAACCTGGTCGTCATCCCGGGGCGCCGGCTGTTAGCCTGCGCGGTGTGGACGATGACAAAGCGCAGATCGCCGAGGTGTTGATTCGCTACGCGACCGGAATCGACTCCAAGGACTGGGCGCTGTTTCGCACCTGCTGGACCGACGAAGTCGACATCGACTACGGCGATCTGGGGACCTTCACCGATGCCGACGCCTTCACCGCGCTGATGGAGCAGATCCACGGCGGCATGGGGCAGACGTATCACCGCATCTCCAACATCGTCATCGACGTGACGGCCGACCGGGCGACCGCGCGGTCCTACGTCCACGCCGTGTTGATGGCCGTACCCGGCGACGGTTCGAGTTGGATCGATGCGCTCGGCCATTACGACGACGAACTCACCCGCGCCGGCGACGGTTGGCGAATCGTCAAGCGCACGACCAACATCGCGCGTGTGATGAGTCCGGCGCAGTGACATCCGAGTTCGCGGCGCGGTACGGGCCGTGGGCCGTGATCGCCGGAGCGTCGGAGGGTATCGGTGCCGCGCTGGCCGACCAATTGGCCTCGCGCGGCCTCGATCTGGTGTTGATCGCGCGCAACGGTGCGCTACTCGGCGAGGTAGCGGCCACGGTTCGTGATCGATACGGCGTGCAGGCGCACGCACTCGTCCAGGATCTGACCGACCCGGACGTCGTCGCGAAGGTCGGGGCTGCCACCGACGGCCTCGACGTCGGTCTGCTCGTCTACAACGCGGGGGCGTCCGATCGGACGACGACCTTCTTCGAGAACGACCTCGACGATTCGCTCAAACAGGTCGCGCTGGACTGCATCGGGCCGATGGCGCTGGCCCGTCACTTCGGACCGGCGATGGCGCAGCGGGGCCGCGGCGGCATCGCGATCGTCGCGTCCCCGGCCTGTCTCGCCGGCTCGGCCACGCTCGCGGTGTATTCGGCGGTCAAGGCGTTCCAGCACACGTTCGCCGAGGGACTGTGGGCGGAGTTGCGTCCGCGCGGCGTGGACGTGTGTTGCACACCGCTCGGCATGACCTACACCCCGGCGCTGGCGCGGATGGGCGTCGAGTACGACCCGCAGACGCAGATGCGCTCCGAGGACGTCGCCGCGGAGATCATCGCGAACATCGGCAACGGCCCCACCTATGTCGTCGGCGAGAACAACCGTGCCATGGCGTCACAGGTGTGGACGATCGACCGGCGCACGCTCGTGGAAATGATCAGCGCGGCCTCAACCGATTTCGCCGCCAAGAGGAAGGGTTGACGAGCGCGCTGTGACGGTCCTACCGGGTCCGATCCGTCAGATCGGTTATGTCGTCAATGATCTCGACCGGGCGGTCGGGAGCTGGCTTCAACTCGGTGTCGGCCCGTGGTTCGTCATGCGGGAGCTCACGCTGGCCGCGCAGTACCGAGGCGAGCCGTGTGAGATCACCCAGTCGCTGGCGCTGAGCAACAGTGGAGACCTGCAGGTCGAGCTGATCCAGCAGCACAGCGAGGCGCCGAGCATCTTCACCGAGTTCCTCGACGCCAATGGCGAAGGATTTCACCAGTTTGCTCACTGGGCAACCGATTTCGACGCGACCATGCGGGCCGTGGCGGCGGCGGGATGGCCGGTCGTGTGGTCGGGTGGCGAGGACGTCGGCACCCGGTTCGCCTACGTCGAGCCGCCGGCCGGTCCAGCACACGTCGCGCACATCATCGAGATCATGGAGCTCACGGAGGTCACCAGCGGGATGGCGCAGTTCGTCCGCGACGCCGCCGCGAACTGGGACGGCAGGGATCCGATCCGGGTGCTGGGCAGTTAAGGCCGAGCAGACGCAAAGTGTCCCAAAATGACCGGTTACAGGGGCACTTCACGTCTGCTCGCGCCATAAAGGTGCGCGCCTACTTGGTGCGGTTCATCGCCTTGTCGGCCGCGGCCCAATGCTCGTCGGACACCCACAGCCGCGCGAACGCATCGACGGCCTCCTCGGTCGAGGCGCCCTTCATCACGCGCTTGATCTCGCCTGCCGCACGGTGCGCGAGCTGGCGGGCGATCGCGCGCCAGTCCTCGTCGAACGACTCGCGCGGCAGCACGCGGTCGACCAAGCCGATTCGCTCCGCCTCGGCGGCCGCAAGGACGGTGCCGGTGCCGGCCAGCAGTAGCGCCTTGCTGTAGCCGACAAGCGGGACCAACCGCTCGGCTCCGCCCCAGGCCGGCATGATCTCGAGTGCCACCTGGTTGAAGCCGATCTTGATGTCGGATGCCGCCAGGCGAATGTCGGCCGCGACGGCGAACTCCGCACCGCCGCCGAGCGCATGCCCGTTGAGGACGGCGACGGTGACGCCGGGAAACGCCGCGATGCGGTCGCACACCGAACGCATGCGCCGCGCCATGGCGGCCGCATCGGCCACGGTGCGCAGCGCGGCCAGAAGTTTGAGATCGCCGCCCGACACGAACGCGCGATCACCGGCGCCTCTGATCACCAGGGCCGTGGCGCCCTCCGCTCCGTCGAGCGCGGTGTGCAGCTGCTCCATGGTCTCGGGTGCGATCGCATTGCGCGCCTGCGGGCGATCGATGGTGATGACGGCCAAACCGTCGTCCAACTCGAGGTCGACCATCAAACGTTCTCCATTTGCGGTATTGGCATTCTCGTAACCAGAGAATAACATCGCCTCGAGTCGGAGCTGCCGCCCAAGTGTGGGGAGTCCATGCGCAACATTCCGGTCGAGCTGACCAAACGCTACGAGGAAGAAGGTTGGTGGACCCCCGAGACGCTCGGTGAGTTGTTGGCCCGCAACCTGGCCGCACATCCGGACACCGGGTTCTGGGTGCACTCCGAGGTACGTCCGTACGCCGGCACGTTCGCCGACGTCGAACTGCGGGCCCGGCGTCTCGCGGCGGGTTTGCGCAAGCGCGGGGTGGGACCGGGAGACGTGGTCGCGCTGCAGCTGCCCAACTGGATGGAGGCCGCGGTTGCGTTCTGGGCCTCCACGTTCCTGGGTGCGGTCGTGGTGCCGATCGTGCACTTCTACGGCCGTAAGGAGCTCGGCCACATCCTCTCGACGTCGCAGCCGAAGGTTTTCATCACCGCGCGAGAGTTCGGCCGGATGGCCTTTCAGCCGGACCTGTCCGGCGCCGTGCCAACCGTCGGCCTGGTGGGCGAGAACAGCTTCGACGAGCTTCTCGACGACGAGCCGATGGCAGGGACGCTGGCGGCCGATCCGGCGGGCCCGGCCCTGATCGCGTTCACCTCGGGGACCACGAGCAACCCGAAAGGCGTTGTGCACAGCCATCAGACGCTGGGTTTCGAAACCCGACAGCTGCTGGAGAACTACCCCAAGGACCGCGGCAGGCAGCTGACCGCGACGCCGGTCGGGCACTTCATCGGCATGATCGGCGCGTTCCTCATCCCGGTGCTCGAGGGTGCGTCGATCGATCTGTGCGACGTGTGGGACCCCGGCAAGGTGCTCAAACTCATGGAGTCCGAAGGCCTGTCGATCGGCGGCGGGCCGCCGTACTTCGTCACCAGCCTGCTCGACCATCCGAATTGCACAGACGCGCATCGCTCCCGGTTCACCACGGTCGGCCTCGGCGGATCCACCGTTCCGGCCGCGGTCACCCGCCGGCTCGCCGACATGGGTTTCTTCGTGTTCCGGTCGTACGGCAGCACCGAGCATCCGTCCATCACGGGATCCAGGCCGACGGCGCCGGAGGACAAGCGGCTCTACACCGACGGCGATCCGCGCCCCGGCGTCGAGATCAAGCTCACCGAAGAAGGCGAAATCCTTTCGCGCGGACCGGATCTGTGCCTCGGCTATACAGATGCGGCGCTGACCGCGCGGGCCTTCGACGACGAGGGCTGGTATCACACCGGCGACATCGGCGTGCTCGACGACGACGGTTACCTCACGATCACCGACCGCAAGGCCGACGTCATCATCCGCGGCGGGGAGAACATCTCCGCGCTCGAGGTCGAAGAGGTGCTGTTGAGCATGCCGAGCGTGGCCGAGGCAGTCGTGGTGGCCGCACCCGACGACCGCCTTGGGGAGCGGGCGGCTGCGGTGCTGCGCATCCGCGAGGGTCATGACATGCCGACGCTGGGGCAGGTGCGCGAGCACTTCAAGGCCGCGGGCGTAGCAATTCAGAAGTGGCCGGAGGAGCTGCACCGGGTCCCGGAGGGGCAGGACTATCCGCGCACGGCCAGCGGCAAGGTGCAGAAGTTCCGCGTCCGCGAACAGGTGCGCCAGCACGGCACCGCTGCCCTCGCGAGACGTACGCCGGGGTCGTGATTCGGGGCCGACCGACAGCCCTGGTGTAGCTGTCGCGAACTGAACAGGCGGCCCCGCAACGCCGGGAGGCACGTTGCGATTCCGGCGTAAATGAGAATAGGATTCTCCCGAGAGGAAAAGGAGTGTTCCATGGGACAACTTTCACACCGGGTGGATATACCGTTTCCGCTGTTCGATGCGGACAACCACCTCTATGAGCCGCCGGAGGCGATGACCAAGTACCTCCCGAAGGAGTACAAGGACATCGTCCAGTACGTCGAGGTCAACGGCCGCACCAAGATCGCCATCAAGGGACAGATCAGCAACTACATCCCGAACCCGACGTTCTCGCACGTCGCCAAGCCCGGCGCTTGGGAGGAGTACTTCAAGTTCGGCAACCCCGACGGGAAGAGCAAGCGCGAACTCTTCGGTGAGCCGATGCGGTCCATCCCGGCGTTCTTCGAGCCCGAGCCGCGGCTGGAGCTGATGAACGAGCTGGGCGTCGACCGCTCGCTGATGTTCCCGACGCTGGCGAGCCTGATCGAGGAGCGGCTGCGCGATGACCCGGTGGCGATCCACGTCATCATCCACTCCCTGAACCAGTGGCTCGACGAGGTCTGGGGCTTCAACTACCAGAACCGCATCTTCACCACCCCGGTGATCACGCTGCCGATCGTCGAGAAGGCGATCGAGGAGTTGGAGTGGGCGGTCGCGCGCGGTGCTCGTGCCATTCTCGTTCGGCCGGCGCCGGTTCCCGGCTTCCGTGGTCCGCGGTCGTTCGCGCTGCCCGAGTTCGATCCGTTCTGGGAGCGGGTCGTCCACCACGACATCTTCGTCGGCATGCACTCGTCCGACAGCGGTTACTCCCGCTACACCTCGGAGTGGGACGGCGTTGCGCAGGAGATGCTGCCGTTCCAGACGAACGCGATGTCGATCCTCAACGAGTGGCGACCGATCCAGGACGCCGTGGCCTCCTGGGTGATTCACGGCGCGCTGTTCCGGCATCCGAAGCTCAAGGTCGGCATCGTCGAGGCCGGTTCGAAGTGGATGTTCCCGCTGCTGGACTCGATGGCCGAGGTGTACAAGAAGGCGCCAGAGGCCTTCCTGGGCAACCCGATCGAGGAAATCAAGAACCGCATCTACGTCAGCCCGTTCTACGAGGAGGGCATCGACGACCTGATCAACCTGATCGGCGTGGAGCAGGTGCTCTACGGCTCGGATTGGCCGCACCCGGAGGGTCTCGCGGAGCCGACCCACTACGTGACCGCGCTCGAGCACCTCTCGGTCGAGGATCAGGCGAAGATCATGGGCGGCAACCTGGGTCGCCTCGTCACCGTGTGACGTACCGAGACACCTGGGAGACCATCCCCGAGATGGTCTTGAGCGCAGCGGACCGGTTCGGCGACGCGGAGGCTGTCGTCGACGGTCCGCTGCGCTTGTCCTTCACCGAGTTGGTGCAGCGAATACGTTGCGCCGCAGGAGCTTTCGTCGAACTCGGTATCGACAAGGGCGATCGGGTCGCGCTCTGGGCGCCGAACTCTGCGGGCTGGATCATCGCGGCCTTCGGCCTGTTGAGCGCCGGCGGCGTGCTCGTCCCGGTCAACACCCGGTTCAAGCCGGAGGAGGCGGCCGACATCATCGGCCGCAGCGGCGCGAAGGCCGTGCTGGTGCAGAAGGACTTCCTCGGCATGGACTACTCGCTGTCCTCGTCGACGCCGGCCGGGCTGCCACCGGTGATCGACCTGGGTTCGGACTTCCTGGCGTCGGGGTCCGCGTCCGACCGAGTCGATGACCTGAAGGGCACCGACGTCGCGGACGTGATCTTCACGTCCGGCACCACCGGTAGGCCCAAGGGCGCGATGATGAACCATCGGCAGACGCTGCGGGCCTACGAGGAGTGGGCGACGCTCGCGGATCTCCGCGAGGGCGACCGCTATCTGATGATCAATCCGTACTTCCATACGTTCGGGCTCAAAGCCGGCCTCGTCGCGTCCTTCCTCCGGGGCGCGACGATGCTTCCGGTGGCCGCGTTCGACGTCGACCGGGTTGTCGACCTCGTCGAGCGCGAACGCATCACGATGTTGCCCGGCCCGCCCACGCTGTACCACTCGCTGCTGACCGTCGCCGACAAGGACCGGCTCGCGACCCTGCGGGCGGGAGTGACCGGCGCGGCCGACATCCCGGTGGAGCTGATCCGCCGCATCCGCGACGAGTTGCCCTTCCAGTCCCTGATGACCGGTTACGGGCTGACCGAAGCCGGCAACGTGACGCTGTCGCGGCCAGGGGACACCCCCGAGGACGTCGCGACGACGGCCGGCCTGCCGTGCGAGGACGTGGAAGTGCGCATCGCCGGCGACGGCGAGGTGCTGGTGCGCGGTTACAACGTCATGCAGGGCTACCTCGACGACCCCGTCGCGACGGCCGAGGCCATCGACGCCGACGGTTTCCTGCACACCGGCGATCTCGGCGAGTTCACCGAGTCGGGACGGTTGCGGATCGTGGGTCGCAAGAAGGACATGTTCATCGTCGGCGGCTTCAACGCCTATCCCGCCGAGATCGAGGGGTTTCTGCTCGAACATCCGGCGGTCGCCCAGGCTGCGGTGATCGGAGTGCCCGATGAGCGGATGGGCCAGGTCGGTAAGGCGTTCATCGTGCGCAACCCCGGTCACGACGGCGTCACGCCAGAGGACCTCATTTCGTGGAGCCGGGAGCGAATGGCGGGTTTCAAAGTGCCGCGCTCTGTAGAGTTCCTCGACAGGTTGCCGTTGAACGCCACCGGCAAGGTGATGAAGGACCGCCTTCAGGACAATCACGGCTGAGCGTCCGCGCAGCGTGTAAATAACATTTCCGCAGGAAACC
This sequence comes from Mycobacterium sp. GA-0227b, assembly GCF_001499855.1. GTDB lineage: Bacteria > Actinomycetota > Actinomycetes > Mycobacteriales > Mycobacteriaceae > Mycobacterium. Next base: position 44,939 of record NZ_LQIK01000033.1, on the reverse strand, counting down.
CCGCGTTGCCGGGGGCTGCGGACGCGGGTATCGTCGCGGCGATACTCAAAATTGGATAATGCCATTCTCACGATTGATGCATGAAGCAGATGAGGAGGTCGCTGTGCCGTCTTTCAGGCGCCGCGAGTCGGTGATCGACGCGGACCGCGTCGCACAGCCGCCGCAGGATGACCCTGAGCAGCGGTCAGCGGACTCGGACGAGGCGCTGGCCCTCGCCGAGGAGGCGGAGGCCGAAGCCGCGGAAGCGGAGGCGATTGCCGCAGCCGCCCGCGCCCGCGCCAAGGCCATCCGGCTACGCAGGCAGGCAGCCGAGGCGAAGACGACTGAAGAGGCCTCGGCGCCGGTCGAGGATGCCGACGCGAAGGCCGACGAAGCGCTCGAGGAAACCCCCCACGAAACAGAGGACGCAACAGAGGACGCAACAGAGGCGGCGCCCGAGGCGGCACCCGGCGAACCCGCCGACGACGCATCTGAGGACGCAGCGGTCGCTACGGCCGAGGCGCCGGGGCGGTCCCGTCGGCTGCGGATGCCACGGATCAGGTGGAAGTTCGTCGCCGCAGCGCTGGCTGTCCTGCTCATCCTGGCATTCGCCGCCGCCAGCGGTTTCATGGTGTGGCATCACCGGCAGGCTGTCGCGGAACAAGAGCGCACTGCGGAGTTCGCCGCTGCCGCGCGACAGAGTGTTGTGACGCTGATGTCGCTGGACTTCAACAAGGCCCAGGAAGACGTGAAGCGAATCATCGACAACTCGACGGGGCAGTTCAAGGCGGATTTCGAGGCGCAGGCTGAGGACTTCGCCAAGGTCGCCAAGGAATCGAAGGTGGTCACCGAGGTCACCGTCAACGTCGCCGCGGTCAAGTCGATGACCGACAACAACGCCACCGCGCTGGTGTCGGCCACCTCGCGGGTCACCAACACCGCCGGCGCCAATCAGGAGCCGCGCTCGTGGCGGCTGATGGTGGACCTGGTCCGCGAGGGCGACCAGATCAAGATGTCGAAAGTCGAGTTCGTACCGTGAGCACCGAAACCAACACCGAAGAGGTCGACGTGAACTCCGCGGCTTCCGACGAACCGGAATCCGCGGCAGCCGAACCGGAGTCGACTGCGGTCGAGGAAGCGACGCCGCAACCGGCCGCGAAAAGCAGGCCGAAGAGGTTGCCGGGCATCCGAAAACACCTCGGCGCCATCATGCTCACGCTTCTGCTCGTTGTGTCCGCAGGTGTCGCGGCGTGGCTGTACTTCTTCCAGTTCCGGGTCGATCAGCAGACGAACGAGGATGCCCAACAGGTCGCGTTGGACGCGGCGACAACGGGTACCACGGCGCTGCTGTCGTATGCACCGGAAACCATGGACAAGGATTTCGCGGCCGCAAAGTCGCATCTGACCGGCGACTTCCTGGACTACTACACGCAGTTCACCGAGCAGATCGTGACCCCGGCGGTCAAGGAGAAGCAGGTGAAGACCAGCGCGGCCGTCGTGCAGGCCGGCGTGGCGGAAATGCATCCCGACTCCGCGGTGGTGTTGGTCTTCGTCAACCAGACGACGACCAGTAAGGAGAACCCGGACGGGGCGTTTGCCGCGAGCGCGGTCAAAGTCGGCCTGACCAAGTCCGACGGCCGCTGGCTGATCAACACTTTCGACCCCGTGTAGCGTCGCCGCCGTGACGGCGACTCCTGCCCAACGTCTCTCGGCGATCGTGCCGTTGCCGTTGGCAGACCATGCTGCGGCGGTGTTCCAACCGCTGGCGGGGCAGGCACCGCTGGCGCGCGTCGTGCGAGACTGCCTGGACGCGGTCGCCGATCCAGCCCGCGTCGTCGTGTCGGTCGCCGAACACCTCGCCGGGGATGTTCGCGACCTGCTCACTCGCGAGGGAATGGCCGCGGTGGCAGTGGCGGTGGCCGAGGGACCGGCCGCCCGGGCGCAGTGTCTGGCGGCCGCGCTCGAACACGTTGTAAGCCAGCCTTTCTCGGCGCCGTTCGTGCTCGTGCACGATGTGCGGCAACCGCTGACGCCGCCGGACCTGCGCGACCGGGTGATCGCGCGCCTGGTGGATGGAGCGCCCGTGGTGCTGCCCGTGTTGCCGGTCACCGACAGCGTGAAGGTCGTCGACGACCGCGGGGCGGTGATCACGTCGCTGGATCGCTCAACCCTCCAGGCCGTGCAGTTCCCGCGCGGCTTCGCCGCCGATCACCTCGCCCGGTTACTCGCCGAGTCGGCCGGAGAGTTCGACGAGGCCGTCGCGGCGATTCGTTCGGCCACACCGATCACCACCGTCGACGGCGACGCGGAGGCCGTCCTCGCCGAACTGCCGCACGACTCCGAGTTCCTCGAGGCGCTCATTGCGAGTCGCCGCTCGTGCTGACGCCCACCAGGAGATGCTCGGCGACCGCGATGTCCCGCGCGAAAGTGACCTTGATGTTGCGCAGTTCACCGGGAAACGTATGCACCGCAACATCGGTGAACGCCTCGATGCACGACGACGTATCGGTCCCCTCGAAGCGGTGACGCTCAGCGCTTCGGTACGCCTCGAGCAGCGCGACGGCCCGGAAGGCCTGCGGCGTCTGCACCCGAACCAGCGTTGGTCCCCCGGCCGGCTGCTGTAACGCTGTGGTCATCACGGCCTTCAGCGGCAATGCGGGTACGGCACCGCCGAACTCACGTGCGACCGCGAGCGCGCGGACGAACATCTCGGGCCCGGCCACCGGCCGCGCGGCGTCATGGATCACCACGACATCGATCGCCCCTGACTCGATCGCGGCGGCGAGATGGCGCAGCACGTTGAGCTCCGAACCGTGCCGGCTGTCACCGCCCTCGACGAACTCCACCCGGGCCGTGGGCAATTCGCGCGCCACCACATCTTGGGCCAGGTCGAGTTCGCCGGGCCGGTAGACCAACACGATGCGCCCGACGCCGGGCACTCGGGTGAGTGTCTCGAGCGACCACGCCACCATCGGGCGACCCGCCACCCGAAGGTAGGCCTTGTTGCCACCGGCGCCGACCCTGGTTCCCATGCCCGCGGCCAGCACCACGGCCACGGCGTGGGGTTGCGGGACGGTCATCCCCGTATCTTGGCACTGACCGCGCTCGCCGCCCGGCACAGGCCGACGGCTATGCCTGGATCGCTGCCATGCACTGCGGTGGAATGTAGCGGAGGGAGGACGGCGACGATGAGCGAGACGGAGCGCGTATCGGCGGCCATACCGCATCGGATGCGCAAAATGTCCGGTCGCGATCCCGACGAGCAGCACCGCGTGGCCACGCCGCTGGAACTGCTCTTCGATCTGACGTTCGTGGTCGCGTTCGGCATCGCGGCCAACGAGTTCGCCCACCTGCTCGCCGAGAACCGCGTAGGTCCGGGGGTGCTCGGTTTCTCGTTCGCGACGTTCGCGGTGTGCTGGGCGTGGATCAACTTCAGTTGGTTCGCGTCGGCCTACGACACCGACGACTGGATCTACCGGCTGATGACCATGCTGCAGATGGTCGGCGTCATCGTCATGGCGCTCGGTTTCCCGCCGATGTTCGCGTCCATCGACCATGGTGCGCACATCGACAACCGTGTCATGGTCGCGGGCTACGTCGTGATGCGTATCGCCTTGGTGGGGCAGTGGTTACGGGCGGCCGCGCAGGACCCGCAGCACCGCTCCGCATGCCTGACGTACGTCGCCGCCGTCACCTTGGCTCAGGCGCTGTGGATCGTGAGCATCTTCCTGGACACGTCGGGACTGGTGACGTTGATGATTGTCGTCGTGCTGATCGGAATCGAGACGCTGGGGCCGCTTCTCGCGGAGACCCGTCGTGGCGGCACGCCGTGGCACGCCCACCACATCGCCGAACGCTATGGGCTGCTGACGATCATCGCGCTCGGTGAGGGCGTCGTCGGCACGGTCGCGTCGTTGACGGCAGTGGTCAACTCACAGGGGTGGACGTTCGACGCCGCGTTCGTCGTCGTGGCCGGTATCGGGCTCACGTTCGCGATGTGGTGGATGTACTTCCTGATGCCTCAGGCCGAGCGGCTACACGCCCGCCGCGACCGGTCCTTCTGGTTCGGGTACTTCCCGATGGTGACGTTGGGCGCGATCGTCGCGACCGGTGCCGGTCTCCATGCGGCCGCCTACTACATCGAGCACCATTCCGAACTCGGCTCTGTCGGAACCGTGCTCGCGGTCGCGGTGCCCGTGGGCATCTTCGTGGTGTCGGTGTACGCGCTCCACACGCTCATGGTGCGCACGGTGGCGGCCGTGCATGTGCTGCTGATCGGGCTCACCGTCGCGGTGCTCGGCCTGGCGGTGTGGCTTGCGGCGACGGGGATCTCGATGGCCAACTGTCTGCTGGTCGTCACGCTCGCACCGATCGTGACCGTCGTCGGGCACGAAATCATCGGAGTAAACCGCCGTTCGAGGGCCGGTTTGCGCAGCTGACGCCTCGGGTACGCGTTCTGCATGCCGAAGACAACGAAGGGTGGCAGTGCCCGCAAGAGTGAACTGCCGAGCACGCTGCAGAAGTCGGACGCCAAGGCCCAACGGACCTTCGCCAAGGCGCACGACGCCGCAGCCAAGGAATACGGCGAAGGCGAACGCGCGCACCGCGTCGCCTATAGCGCGCTCAAACACAGCTACGAGAAAGTCGGCGACCACTGGGAGCCCAAGTCCAAGAAGGGCCCGTCGGATCGTCGAGCGCGTAGCGGCGGACCGAATGCCAAAGGGGACACCGCAGAGGGCGTCAACGCGAGTGCTACCAAAAAGCATCTGATGGAAGTCGCTCGGCGGCTGGATGTTTCAGGCCGGTCGACGATGTCGAAGAACGAACTGGTATCGGCGATCAAGAAGGCGAACCGCCGCGCGACCGCCCGCAGTCGCTAGTTCGGGTTTCGTCAAGGCGCTATGCCGGCCGGGCGTCCAGCCCCTCCAGCAGCATCCGTTCCTGCTCGACGGCCATCAGTCTGCGGGCCTTGCGCCGGGTGATGAGGATGCCGGCCACCGCCAGCGCCCAGATCGCGTACTGCACGATCCACGCCGACCGGAACGAGTCGAAGGAGATCTCTCCGGCGGTGTCGAGGATGACTCCCATCGCCTGCATCACCAACAGCGAGGCGATGAAGCCGCCCATATTGACCAGGCCGGAAGCGGTGCCGAGGGTGGCGCTCGGGTTGAAGGTCCGCGCGAAGTCGAAGCCGACCATCGAACCGGGCCCGCCCACCGAGATCACCACGATCAGCACCACCAGCAGCCAGAGCGGCGCCGGCCCCGACAGCGCCAACACCACAGTCCACATGAACGCGTTGCTGGCGATGATTGCCAGGACAAGCCGCGAGCGCCGGTGTGGGCGTCGTCCGGTGAAGATGCCGATCAGCACGCCGGCCGTGATGGCGGCCAGCACCGAAACCGTCAACAACGCGCCAGCCAAGCCGGCCGAGAGGCGCTGGGCACTGGTCAGATACGGGACGCCCCACATCAGCGCGAACACGGTCACCGAGAACTGTGTGCCCATGTGGGTGAAGAACCCGAGCCGGGTGCCGGGTCGCAGCCAGACAGTCTTGACGCTGGTCAGCGTCTCGCGCACGGAGGTCGTCTCCACCTCGACCGCGTTGCCGGCCGGAGTGTTCTTCACCAGCGTCACGGTCAGGACCATCGACAACACGCCCAGCGCGGCCACCGACACGTATGCCGTGGACCAGCCCCAAGCGTTGAGAATGGCGAAGAACGGGACCGCCGAAAGCACCTGACCGAGCTGCCCGCAGATTCCGGTCAGCTGCGTGACCAGGGGAACTTGTCGAGGACTGAACCAGTGCGGCACCAGCCGTAGCACCGAGATGAAGGTGACCGCGTCGCCCAAGCCGAGCAGCGCTCGCGCGCCGATGGCCGTCGGTAGCGATTCGGTGAACGCGAGCGCTAGTTGGCCGGTCGCCATGAGCGTGGCGCCGACGACGATCAGCGTCTTGGAGCCGAAACGGTCCAACAGCAACCCCGCGGGCACCTGCGCGCCGGCGTAGACGATGACCTGCAGCACGACGAACGTCGACAGCAGGCTGGGGCTGGCCTGGAACCGTTCTGCCGCATCGAGGCCGGAGACGCCCAATGTGGTGCGGTCGAGAACTGCGACGATGTATGCGAACAGTCCGGTGGCCCAGACGATCCAGGGACGCACACCGAACCTTCCGATGGTTGATAAGTCTGACTTTTCAATGGTTCCGTATGCCGGGTCCCGGAGGCCAATCCGACGACGGTGAGTTCGCTCACCGATGCCGCCGACACTTGGGTGAAGTTGGCTGAGACGGAATCTGTCGCGCGGAAGTCGCCTAGCCGATGCCGATAACAGCGCTGATAGGGATGGTTAGGTGGGCTTGCTGGCAAACCGCGATGAGTCCACGCCGACCTTCGCTCGCAAACGCCCAAGCGCGGTTACAGTGATCCCATGGAGCGTCGCGGTGCACTGCCGGACCGCGCCCCCGGCAGCGGCGGCGGTCGCGGCGTTGGCTGAGTACCGCCTCGACGAATTGGCGCAGATATCCGGTGTCAGCGCCCGCAACATCCGCGCGTACCGAGAGCGTGGACTGCTCGACCCGCCACGGCGAGTCGGCCGCTCGGCGTTCTACGACGACTATCACCTGTCGCAGCTGCGCACCATCAACCAGTTGCATCGCCGCGGTTTCAGCTCCGCCCACATCGCCGAGTTCTTCGCCAGCCTCCGACGAGGCGCCGACCTCGCCGACATTCTCGGAATACAACGGGCCGTCCTGGGCCCGAGAACCGAAGCCGGTGAGGGCGCGCCCATGGTGGCCGACACGGCGCCGCGAGCGCTCGACATCGACCCCGACAGCGATGAGGCGCTCCGGCTGGTCAACGCCGGCCTGGCGCAACTGAGCGACGGTGTCATGACGTTGACCGATCCCGCGGTGGCGCAGGTGGTGGCGCGTGCGACGGAACAACGCGACTACGTCCGTGCGCTGCTGCACATCTCCGAGGCCACCGGTCGGGCGATCGACGGGCTGGCGGAGGGGTTCTTACAGGGGCTCGACGAATGTGTGGCCGCGCGGTTCGGTGAGGGCCGGACGCCCCGGCCGGAGGACGCCGAAGAACTCGGCCAGCTGGTGCGCGACTACCGCGACCTGTGGACGAGTGTGGTGTCGCATCGACTCGACAAGGCGTTGCATGAGCACACGGCGGCCGCCGACTCCGGGTACGCCGCGGGCGTCCTGCTCAGCGGCCGCCGCGAGTCCTGAGCCTCACCCCTTGATCTGCTGCCACTTGGCGATCCACTCGTCGTACGTCGTGCAGTCGTCGCCGGAGCCGTCGACGCAGTCCTTCTGAGGGGTGGTCCAGTAGTGGATCTTGGCGGCAAAGCCCGCGTCGGCGGCGTGGTAGATGTCGCAGAAATCCCGCTCGGTGGTGTGCTCACAGGCCTTCACGTTGGCGGGCGCCTCGCCGAAGAACTCGGCGGCTTCGGCGTTGACCTCCGGTGAGGAGATCCAGTTCATCCACTTGTACATGCAGTTGGGATGAGCCGCCTTCGACGAAATCATCCAGGTGTCCGACCAACCGGTGGAGCCCTCCTTGGGCAGCACCGTGTTGACCTGAACCTTGTTGCGCGCGCCGATCGTGTTGGCGATCACCTGCCAGGTGGTGCCGATGACCGAGGCGCCGGACTCGAAGCCCTGCACCTCCTTGGTGTAGTCCGACCAGTACTGGCCGATGTTCTCGCGTTGCTTCTCGAGCAGTTCGACCGCGGCGTCGAGTTGTTCGTCGCTCAACGAGTACGGATCCTCAATGCCCAGTTCGGGTTTCGTCTTGGACAGGTACAGCGCGGCATCAGCGATGTAGATGGGCGAGTCGTATGCTGTGACCTTGCCCTTGTACCTGCTTGCGTCGTCGAACACCGCGGCCCATGAATTCGGCGCGTCGCGGACGACCTCGATGTTGTACATCAGCAGATTGGCGCCCCAGCCATGCGGAATGCCGTACATCTGTCCGTCGACCGAGTTCCACGATTTGTTCTTGAGGAACGACGAAATGTCTTCGTAATTCGGCACCAGCGAGGTGTTCACCGGTGCCACATCGCCGGCGTAGATGAGGCGCAGCGTTGCGTCGCCGGATGCCGAGACGCCGTCGTAGTTTCCGCTGCGCATCAACTGGACCATCTCGTCGGAGGTGTTTCCGAGCGTCACCTCGGTCTGACAACCGGTCTGTTGTTCGAACGGTGTCACCCAGTCGGCGCCGCGGTCGTTCGAGCCGTCTTCGGCGTAGCCCGCCCACGCGATCAAGTTGAGGCGTCCTTCGCCCTTGCCGACCGTGGCGAGCGGTTCGAGCTTGGGTGGCGTCTGGCCGGTCGCCGAACTCCGCTCGTTCGAACACGCGGTTGTCAGCGCCAGCACGAGGGCGGCGCAGCTGATGACGACCGAACCGGTCCGCGCGGCGCACGCCATGAGCGGCATCTGCTACTCCTCGTTCGATAGGTCGCCGGAGACCTTCCGGACGCCGATCAGCTGGACCTGCGGGTCGTCCACGCCAGCAGTAGCATTCGCCGCCGCCGGTGCGCCGACCGCATCCGAGGGCATAGCCAATCCTAGGAACGTGCGCACCGGGCAGTGGTTCATTGGCAGTCCCGCGTGTCCCCTTAGCTCGGCAACCCGACGGCTTTTGGTAACCATGATGCGGTTGTGACCAGTGGGGTTGGAGCGACTATTGGGGCAGCTGGATGTGGTCGGAGCGTACTTCTGGCGGCACACTGGGGATCGCCTGGGAGGGCCGCCCACGCCACCGCGCATCTGCATCAGGTGGAGATCGATAAACGGTCCGTCTCCGGGGTCGGCGTGGACATCGATCACGTCCTGAAGCCGCGCTTCGGGCAGCGGGGCTAAACCTTACCGATCAGTAAGTCGAGCCAGCAAACAAATTCCAGTGGCCGACGGCCCCGAGAAGACAAATCGCGTCCGATTGTCTCCTTTCGCCGCGGTGACGGCGCTGGTGAGGCCGGGCGAAAATTTTTACATAACGATTCGATAACAATACTGCTTTGATCAGCGCAGTTCTGCCTACTCGACCGTAACCACCTGCATGCAGGACGTTTGTCCCGAATGGCTTCCGCCGGTGCAGAACTGCGCGTTATCCCGCGACGGGTTACCCGAGCGTAGAACTGATCAGTAACCATTTTGGAGGCTAAAAAGCCTCTCCTCTTATGACACTCTTAGTACGGCTGGAGTGCACGGAAGGCGGTCCGCGAGGCACCGCGGGACCGCCCGCCCGGACCAGTCGGGATTCAATGCCGAATCGCGTGGCGCCGCGGCAGGGAGCCGGCAGCGCGGGAGCTTCTCAGACACAGCCGACGACGAGCATGACGCGGGACAGAGGGAGATAACGAGACGTGACGATCAACGAGCAGCACCGGGTGTCCACTGACCGCACCACGGGAGCCGCGCACGCCGGTACCCACGCGCTCGTCGATCGGCTGAACGCCGGTGAACCCTACGCCGTGGCCTTCGGAGGACAGGGCGGCTCCTGGCTGGAGAACCTCGAGGAACTGGTCAGCTCGGCCGGCATCGAGTCCGAGCTCAGCGAGGTGGCCGGGGAGGCCGCGCTGCTGCTCGAGCCGGTCGCCCGTGAACTGGTGGTGGTGCGACCGATCGGCTTCGAGCCGCTGCAATGGGTACGCGCGCTGGCCGCCGACGAACCGCTGCCCCCGACCAAGCAGCTCATCACCGCGGCGATCTCCGGACCGGGCATCCTGCTCGCACAGATGGCCGCGATCCGCGCCGCCGTCCGCCAGGGACTCGACCTGTACGGCGCCCCGCCGGTCGCCATGGCGGGGCATTCGCAGGGCGTCATCGCCTGCGAATCGCTGCGCACACGGGGCGCCAAGGACGCCGAACTGCTGGCGCTGCTGCAACTGATCGGCGCGGCCGGATCACTGGTCTCGCGGCGGCGCGGCATGGTGGGTCGCGGGGACAAGTCGCCGATGGTCTCGGTGACCAACGTCGATCCGGACCGCATCGCAGAACTGCTCGAGGAGTTCTCCACCGACGTGCGCACGGTGCTGCCGCCGGTGCTGTCGATCCGCAACGGCAGGCGGTCGGTCGTCATCACCGGAACCCCCGAGCAACTGGGACGGTTCGAGCTGTACTGCGCCAAGATCACCGAGAAGGAAGAGGCCGAGCGCAAGAACAAGGTCCGCGGCGGCGCGGTTTTCAGTCCGGTGTTCCACGGGGTGCAGGTCGAGGTCGGGTTCCACACCCCTCGGCTCGCAGACGGGGTCGAGCTGGTCGACCGGTGGGCCGAAAAGTGCGGGATCGACGCCGAACTCGCGCACGAGATGACCGAGCACATCTTCGTGCGCCCGATCGACTGGGTCGCCGAGGTGGAGCGGCTGCACGAGGCCGGTGCGAAGTGGATCGTCGACCTCGGCCCGAGCGACACCGTGACGCGGCTGACGGCCCCCATCATCCGCGGGCTGGGGGTGGGCATCGTGCCCGCCGCAACGCGGGTCGGACAGCGCAATCTGTTCACCGTCGGTGCTGAGCCCGAGGTGCCGCCGGCGTGGTCGAGCTACGCCCCGACCACCGTGCAGTTGCCCGACGGCTCGGTGAAGCTGTCGACGAAGTTCACCCGGCTCACCGGGCGCTCGCCGATCCTGCTCGCGGGGATGACCCCGACCACCGTCGACGCCAAGATCGTCGCGGCCGCCGCCAACGCCGGCCACTGGGCCGAACTCGCCGGTGGTGGACAGGTCACCGAGGAGATCTTCACCGACCGCATCGCCGAGTTGACGACGCTGCTCGAGCCGGGCCGTGCCGTGCAGTTCAACTCGCTGTTCCTCGATCCGTATCTGTGGAAGCTGCAGCTGGGCGGAAAGCGCCTGGTGCAGCGGGCGCGTCAGTCCGGTGCACCGATCGACGGCGTCGTCGTGTCCGCGGGCATCCCCGAACTCGAGGAAGCCGTCGAGCTGATCGACGAGCTCAACACCGTCGGCATCACCCACGTGGTGTTCAAACCGGGCACGGTCGACCAGATCAAGTCCGTCATCAAGATCGCCGCGGAGGTGCCGGGCAAGGACGTCATCGTGCACATCGAGGGTGGCCGCGCCGGCGGGCACCACTCGTGGGAGGACCTCGACGACCTGCTGCTGAGCACCTACGGGGAGCTACGCAAACTGCCCAACATCACCGTCTGCGTCGGCGGCGGAATCGGCACCCCCGAGCGGGCGGCCGAGTACCTGTCCGGCCAGTGGGCCACCGAGTACGGGTTCCCCGCGATGCCGGTCGACGGCATCCTGGTGGGCACCGCGGCGATGGCGACGCTGGAGGCCACCACTTCGCCCGCCGTCAAGCAGATGCTGGTCGAGACCACTGGCACCGAACACTGGATCAGCGCCGGAAAAGCCCAGGGCGGCATGGCTTCCAGCCGCAGCCAACTCGGCGCCGACATCCACGAGATCGACAACGCCGCATCACGCTGCGGCCGGCTGCTCGACGAGGTCGCCGGTGACGCCGAAGCGGTGGCGGCCCGCCGCGACGAGATCATCACCGCGATGGCCACCACCTGCAAGCCGTACTTCGGCGATGTCGTCGAGATGACCTACCGCCAGTGGCTGGAACGCTACGTCGAATTGGCGATCGGCGACGACGACAGCACCGCCGACACGAAGCTGCCGAACAGCCCGTGGCTGGCCGACACCTGGCGCGACCGCTTCGCCGACATGCTGCACCGCGCCGAGGCCCGGCTGCACCCACAGGATTCCGGCCCGATCGCCACGCTCTTCGGTGACGCTGCGCTGCTTGATGATCCGGACCGGGCGATCGCCACGCTGGTGGGGCACTATCCGGAATCGGAGACGCTGCGGTTGCACCCGGCCGACGTGCCGTGGTTCGTCACGCTGTGCAAGACCCCCGGCAAGCCGGTCAATTTCGTGCCGGTCATCGACAAGGACGTGCGGCGGTGGTGGCGCAGCGACTCGCTGTGGCAGGCCCACGACGCCCGCTACACCGCCGACGAGGTGTGCATCATCCCCGGCACGCAGGCGGTCGCGGGCATCACCCGCGTCGACGAGCCGGTCGGCGAGCTGCTCGACCGCTTCGAGCAGGCCGCGATCGACGAGACGCTCGCCGCCGACGGTAACCCGGTGCCGGTGGTTTCGCGCCGCCAGGCGCGCGCCGACGTCACCGGGCCGCTCGCGGTGGTGCTCGACTCGCCCGACGTGTTGTGGGCGGGCCGCGTCGCGATCAACCCGGTGCACCGAATCGGCGCTCCAAATGAGTGGCAGGCCAACGAAAACCGCAATGCGACGCACCCTTCCACCGGGGCTCGGCTCGAGCTCAGCGGTGACCGGGTGACGTTGAGCGTGCCGCTGTCCGACATCTGGGTCGACATCCCGTTCACGCTGCCGGAGTGCACGGTCAACGGCGGCATGCCCGTCGTCACGGTCGAGGACGCGTCAACCGCGATGCGTGCCGTGCTGGCGATCGCGGCCGGCATCGAAAGCTCGGGCGGGCCCGACGATTTACCCCCGGTGCGCGACAACGTCGCGACGGTGACCGTCGACTGGGATCCCGAACGGGTCGCCGACCACACCGGCGTCACCGCGACGTTCGGCGCCCCGCTGGCGCCGGGCCTCACGCTCGTCCCCGACGCGCTCGTCGGCCACTGCTGGCCCGCGGTTTTCGCGGCGATCGGGGCGGCGCTCACCGAAGACGGCTTCCCCGTCGTCGAAGGCCTGCTGAGTCTGGTGCATCTCGACCACGCCGCGCATCTGCTGGGCCAGATGCCGAAAACCCGGGCCGAATTGGCAATCACCGCAACGGTTTCGACCGCCACCGACACCGAATACGGACGCGTCGTGCCCGTGGAGGTGCAGATCCGCGACGCCGAGGGCGACCTGCTGGCCACTCTCGAGGAGCGCTTCGCGATCCGCGGTCGCACCGGCGCAGCCGAACTCGCCAATCCGCCGCGTGCCGGCGGGGCAATCACCGACAACGCGACCGACACCCCGCGGCGCCGGCGCCGCGACGTGACCGTCACCGCGCCGACGGACATGAGCGCCTTCGCGGTCGTCTCCGGTGATCACAACCCGATCCACACCGACCGCGCCGCCGCATTGCTGGCGGGCCTCAAATCGCCCATCGTGCACGGCATGTGGCTGTCGGCGGCCGCACAGCACGTCGTCGCCGCCACCGACGGCAAGCCAGCCCCGCCGGCGCGCGTCGTCGGCTGGACCTCGCGCTTCCTCGGCATGGTGCTGCCCGGTGACGAGGTCGACTTCCGCGTCGACCGCGTCGGAATCGACCGTGGCGCAGAGATCGTCGAGATCACCGCCAAAGTCGCGGGCGACCTCGTCATGTCCGCGACGGCGCAGCTCGCCGCGCCCAAGACCGTCTACGCGTTCCCGGGCCAGGGCATCCAGCACAAGGGCATGGGGATGGAGGTGCGCGCACGCTCCAAGGCCGCCCGCAAGGTGTGGGACACCGCCGACAAGTTCACCCGCGACACGCTGGGCTTCTCGGTGCTGCACGTGGTGCGCGACAACCCGACCAGCCTGATCGCCAGTGGCGTGCACTACCACCACCCCGACGGCGTGCTGTTCTTGACCCAGTTCACCCAGGTCGCGATGGCGACGGTGGCCGCCGCCCAGGTGGCCGAGATGCGCGAGCAGGGCGCGTTCGTCGAAGGAGCCATCGCCTGCGGTCACTCCGTCGGCGAGTACACCGCGCTGGCGTGCGTCAGCGGTGTCTACGAGCTGGAAGCGTTGCTGGAGGTGGTGTTCCACCGCGGCAGCAAGATGCACGACATCGTGCCGCGCGACCACCTCGGCCGGTCGAACTACCGGCTCGCCGCGATCCGGCCGTCGCAGATCGACCTCGACGACGCCGACGTCAAACAGTTTGTCGCTGACATCGCCGCGAATACTGGGGAATTTCTAGAGATCGTCAACTTCAACCTGCGCGGATCGCAGTATGCGATCGCCGGCACCGTGCGCGGGCTGGAGGCACTGGAGGAAGAAGTCGAGCGGCGCCGCGAGATCACCGGCGGCAAGCGGTCGTTCATCCTGGTGCCGGGCATCGACGTGCCGTTCCACTCGTCGGTGCTGCGGGTCGGTGTGGCCGACTTCCGCCGCTCGCTGGAGCGCGTGATGCCGCGTGACCAGGACCCGGCGCTGATCGTCGGCCGCTACATCCCGAACCTGGTTCCGCGGCCGTTCACCCTCGACCGCGACTTCATCCAGGAGATCCGCGACCTGGTGCCGGCCGAGCCGCTCGACGAGATCCTCGCCGACTACGACACCTGGCGGAACGAGAAGCCGGCCGAGCTCTGCCGCAAGGTCGTGATCGAGCTGCTGGCATGGCAATTCGCCAGCCCGGTGCGCTGGATCGAAACCCAGGATCTGCTGTTCATCGAGGAAGCCGCGGGCGGCCTGGGCATCGAGCGCTTCGTCGAGATCGGCGTGAAATCCGCGCCGACGGTGGCGGGCCTGGCGGCCAACACCCTGAAGCTGCCCGAATACTCGCACAGCACAACCGAAGTGCTGAACTCCGAGCGCGACGCGGCGGTGCTGTTCGCCACCGACACCGACCCCGAGCCCGAACTCGGTGACGAGCCGGCCCCCGCTCCCGCGCCTGAGGCCACCGCACCCGTCGAGGCCGCCGCACCGGCCGCCCCGGCTCCAGCGCCCGCAGCGCCCGCCGGCGCTCCGCGGCCGGACGACATTACGTTCGACGCCGCCGACGCCACCATGGCGTTGATCGCGCTGTCGGCGAAGATGCGCATCGACCAGATCGAGCCGCTGGACTCCATCGAATCGATCACCGACGGCGCGTCGTCGCGACGTAACCAACTGCTGGTCGACCTGGGCTCGGAGCTCGACCTCGGTGCCATCGACGGTGCGGCGGAAGCGGATCTGGCCGGGCTCAAGGGCCAGGTCACCAAGCTGGCCAGGACCTACAAGCCCTTCGGCCCGGTGCTGTCCGACGCGATCAACGACCAACTGCGCACGGTGTTCGGTCCGTCGGGCAAGCGGCCCGCCTACATCGCCGAGCGCGTCACCAAGACGTGGGAACTGGGCCCGGGATGGATCAAGCACGTCACCGTCGAGGTGGCGCTCGGCACCCGCGAGGGGTCCAGCGTCCGCGGTGGCGACCTGGGCGGCCTGCACGACGGCGCGCTGGCCGACGCGGCCACCGTCGACAAGGTGATCGACGCGGCGGTCTCCGCGGTGGCGGCAAGGCGCGGTGTTGCGGTGTCGCTGCCGTCCGCCGCGGGCGGCAGCGGGGGCGTGGTGGACTCCGCCGCGCTGTCCGAGTTCGCCGAGCAGGTCACCGGCCGCGACGGCGTGCTGGCCTCGGTGGCCCGCACGATCCTGGGTCAGCTGGGTCTCGAGACCGCGGTCCCTGTACCGGAGGCCACCGACGCCGAGCTGATCGACCTGGTCACCGCCGAACTGGGTTCGGACTGGCCGCGTTTGGTGGCGCCGGTGTTCGACGGTCGCAAGGCAGTGCTCTTCGACGACCGCTGGGCCAGTGCTCGCGAGGATCTGGCCAAGCTGTGGCTGCTCGACGAGGACGAGATCGACGCGGACTGGCAGCGGCTCTCGCAGCGTTTCGAGGGCGCCGGTCACGTCGTCGGCACGCAGGCCACCTGGTGGCAGGGTAAGGCGCTGGCGGCGGGTCGCAATATCCACGCCTCGCTGTACGGGCGCGCCGCGGCGGGTGCGGAGAACCCCGGCGCAGGTCGCTACAGCGACGAGGTCGCCGTCGTCACCGGTGCCTCGAAGGGGTCGATCGCCGCGTCCGTGGTGGCGCAATTGCTCGACGGCGGGGCGACGGTCATCGCGACGACGTCCAAGCTCGACGACGACCGGTTGGCGTTCTACCGCACCCTCTACCGCGACCACGCCCGCTGGGATGCCAAGTTGTGGGTGGTGCCGGCCAACATGGCGTCCTACACCGACATCGATGCGCTGGTTCAGTGGGTCGGCAGCGAGCAGACCGAAAGCCTTGGGCCGCAGTCGATCCACCTCAAGGACGCCCAGACGCCGACGCTGCTGTTCCCGTTCGCCGCGCCGCGGGTGGCCGGCGACCTGTCCGAGGCCGGGTCGCGCGCCGAGATGGAGATGAAGGTGCTGCTGTGGGCCGTGCAGCGGCTGATCGGCGGACTGTCACACATCGGGGCCGAACGTGACATCGCCGCGCGACTGCACGTCGTGCTGCCCGGCTCACCGAACCGCGGAATGTTCGGCGGTGACGGCGCCTACGGCGAGGCCAAGTCCGCGCTCGACGCGCTGGTGACCCGATGGAAGGCCGAAACATCGTGGGCGCAGCGGGTTTCGTTGGCCCACGCGCTGATCGGGTGGACCAAGGGCACGGGCCTGATGGGTCACAACGACGCGATCGTCGGCGCGGTCGAAGAGGCCGGTGTGCGCACGTACACGACCGACGAGATGGCCCACATGCTGCTCGGGTTGTGCGACATCGAGTCCAAGGTGGCCGCGGCGCGCGAGCCGCTGCAGGCCGACTTCACCGGTGGGTTGGCCGACGTCGACATCGACATGGCCGAACTGGCCGCCAAGGCTCGCGATGAGATGGTGACCGAAAGCCGAACCGAGGAAACCGATCACGAGGGCACCGTGCGTGCGTTGCCGTCGCCGCCGCGGGGCTACAAGTCCGCGCCGCCGCCGGAATGGGCGGACCTCGACATCGACCCGGCCGACATGGTGGTCATCGTCGGCGGCGCCGAGCTGGGGCCGTACGGCTCCTCGCGCACCCGCTTCGAGATGGAGGTCGACAATGAGCTGTCGGCGGCCGGCGTGCTCGAGCTGGCATGGACGACCGGCCTGGTCAAGTGGGAGGACGATCCGACGCCGGGCTGGTACGACACCGAAACCGGCGAGCTGGTCGACGAGGGCGAGCTGGTGGAGCGTTACCACGACGCCGTGATCGAGCGGGTTGGTATCCGCGAGTTCGTCGGCGACGGTGCGATCGACGCCGACCACACTGCGCCACTGCTGGTTTCGGTGTTCCTCGACAAGGACTTCACCTTCGTGGTGTCCAACGAGGAGGAGGCCAGGGCGTTCCTCCGCGCCGATCCGGAGCACACCGTCATCGCACCCGTTTCGGACAGCGGTGACTGGCAGGTCACCCGCAAGGCGGGCACCGAGATCCGGGTGCCGCGCAAGACGAAGCTGTCGCGCACCGTCGGTGCGCAGATCCCCACCGGCTTCGATCCGATGGTCTACGGCGTCAGCCAGGAGATGATGAACTCCATTGACCGGCTGGCGATCTGGAACCTGGTCACCACCGTCGACGCGTTCCTGTCCGCCGGCTTCACGCCAGCGGAACTGATGCGCTGGGTGCACCCCAGCCTGGTGGCCAGCACGCAGGGCACCGGCATGGGCGGCATGACGTCGATGCAGACCATGTACCACGGCAACCTGCTGGGCCGGAACAAGCCGAACGACATCCTGCAGGAGGTCCTGCCGAACGTGTACGCGGGGCACGTCGTGCAGTCCTATGTGGGCAGTTACGGCGCGATGATCCACCCCGTCGGGGCCTGCGCCACCGCGGCGGTGTCGGTCGAGGAGGGCGTCGACAAGATCAAGCTCGGCAAGGCGGAGTTCGTGGTCGCCGGCGGGTACGACGACCTGACGCTCGAGGCCATCATCGGGTTCGGTGACATGGCCGCGACCGCGGACACCGAGATGATGCGGGCCAAGGGCATCAGCGACTCGAAGTTCTCCCGCGCCAACGACCGTCGTCGGCTCGGGTTCGTCGAGGGCCAGGGCGGTGGCACCATCCTGCTGGCCCGCGGTGATCTCGCGCTCAAGATGGGGTTGCCGGTGCTCGCGGTGGTCGGCTACGTGTCGTCATTCGGCGACGGTGTGCACACCTCGATCCCGGCCCCGGGCCTCGGCGCGCTGGCGGCGGGCCGTGGCGGTCGCGGCTCGCAGTTGGCGCGCTCGCTGGCAGAACTCGGCGTCGGACCCGACGACATCGCGGTGGTCTCCAAGCACGACACCTCGACGCTGGCCAACGATCCCAACGAGACGGAGCTGCACGAGCGGCTCGCCGACTCGCTGGGCCGGTCGGAGGGGGCACCGTTGTTCGTGGTGTCGCAGAAGAGCCTGACCGGTCATTCGAAGGGCGGCGCGGCTGCATTCCAGATGATGGGGCTGTGCCAGATCCTGCGCGACGGCGTCATCCCGCCGAACCGCAGCCTCGATTGTGTCGACGACGAACTCGCCGGTGCTGCGCACCTGGTCTGGCTGCGGGACACGCTGGACTTCGGGGACAAGTTCCCGCTGAAGGCGGGGCTGATCACCAGCCTGGGCTTCGGCCACGTGTCCGGTCTGATCGCGCTGGTGCATCCGCAGGCGTTCCTCGCCGCGCTCAGCCCCGAGGAACGCGCGCAGTACAAGCAGCGCGCGGACGCCCGCGTGCTGGCGGGTCAGCATCGGCTCGCGTCGGCGATCGCGGGCGGCAAGCCGCTGTACGAGAAACCGGCCGACCGCCGGTTCGGCCACGACGCCCCGGAGAAGCGGCAGGAAGCCGAGATGCTGCTCGATCCGGCGTCGCGGCTCGGCGACGACGACGTGTATGTGCCCGCACACGCGTGAGATAGCGTTTCGCCCATGGCGATAGTCGGGGTGGGGATCGACCTGGTCTCCATACCCGAGTTCGCCGAGCAGGTCGACCAGCCGGGGACCGTTTTCGCCGAGACGTTCACGCCCGGCGAGCGGCGGGACGCCGCCGACAAGAGCTCGTCGGCGGCGCGACACCTGGCGGCCCGGTGGGCGGCGAAGGAGGCCGTGATCAAGGCCTGGTCGGGCTCGCGGTTCGCCAAGCGGCCCGTGCTGCCCGAGGCGATCCACCGCGACATCGAGGTGATCACCGACATGTGGGGCCGCCCGAAGGTGCGACTGTCCGGGGCGATCGCCGAGCACCTGCGCGACGTCACGATCCACCTGTCGCTGACGCATGAGGCCGGCACCGCCGCCGCGGTCGCCATCCTCGAAGAGCGCTAGGTCTATTCCGCGAGCGACCGTGTCTGCACACGACACGCCGCGCTTTGCTGGCATCATGCGGTCGCTCGCGGGGGATGACTGACCCGCTAGCGTCGATGTCATGAGCGATCTGAAACAGCTGGTGCGCGACGTGCTGCCGTCGGTGCGGCGCGACCTGGAAGACCTGGTGCGCATCGAGTCGGTGTGGGCCGACCCGGCGCGGCGCGGCGAGGTGCAGCGCAGCGTCACCGCGGTGGCAAAGCTGTTGACCGACGCCGGCTTCGGCGACGTACAGATCGTCAGCGAGGGCGGCGCGCCCGCCGTCATCGCCCGCCATCCCGCGCCGCCGGGTGCGCCGACGGTGCTGCTGTACGCCCATCACGACGTACAACCCGAGGGCGATCCGGCGCAGTGGCATTCGCCGCCGTTCGAGCCCACCGAGCGCGACGGACGCCTGTACGGCCGCGGTACTGCTGACGACAAGGCCGGCATCGCAACACATTTGGCTGCCTTTCGGGCGCACGGCGGCGATCCGCCGGTCGGTGTCACGGTGTTCGTCGAGGGCGAGGAGGAGTCGGGCTCACCGTCGCTGCCACGCCTGCTGGCGGCGCATCGCAAGACCCTGGCCTGCGACGTGATCGTGCTCGCCGACTCGGACAACTGGAGCACGGAGGTGCCGTCGCTGACGGTGTCGCTGCGGGGACTGGCCGACTGCATCGTCGAGGTCGCCACGCTGGATCACGGCCTGCACTCGGGGCTGTGGGGCGGTGTCGTGCCCGACGCGTTGAGTGTGCTGGTGCGGATGTTGGCCAGCCTGCACGACGACGACGGCAATGTCGCGGTCGCGGGTCTGCACGAGGCCACCGCTGCTGACCTCGACTATCCGTCGGAACGTGTGCGCAAGGAAGCCGCGCTGCTGGACGGCGTATCCGAAATCGGTTGCGGCTCGGTGCCGCAACGGTTGTGGGCCAAACCGGCGATCACGGTCATCGGCATCGACGCCACGCCCGTCGACAAGTCGTCGAACACCTTGATTCCGCGGGCGCGCGCCAAAGTCAGCATGCGCGTCGCGCCCGGCGGCGATGCCGCAGAGCACCTGGCGGCGTTGACGCGGCACCTCGAGCAGCACGCGCCGTGGGGTGCGCAGGTGACCGTCACAGCGGGTGACCTCGGGCAGCCGTACGCGATCGACGCCAGCGGACCGGTCTACGACGCGGCCCGGGCCGCCTTCCGGGAGGCGTGGGGCGCCGAACCGGTCGACACGGGAATCGGCGGTTCAATTCCGTTCATCGCCGAGTTCGCCGCCGCGTTCCCGTCGGCGAAAATTTTGGTGACCGGAGTGGAAGACCCTGCGACGCAGGCGCATAGCGTCAACGAGAGCTTGCACCTCGGAGTGCTCGAGCGCGCCGCGGTCTCCGAGGCCCTCTTGTTGGCCGAACTGGGGAAGTGCGGCTCAGACGGACAAATCGCGACGTAGCTTCGCGACGTGCCCGGTGGCGCGCACGTTGTACTGCGCCTCGGCGATCCTGCCCTCCTCGTCGACGACGAACGTCGACCGGATGACACCCTGAACGGTCTTGCCGTACATCATCTTCTCGCCGAACGCGCCCCAGGCGGTGAGCACTTCGCGATCGGGGTCCGAGAGCAACGGGAAGGTCAGCTTCTCCTTGTCGCGGAACTTGGCCAGCTTCTCCGGCTTGTCGGGGGAGATGCCGATGACGTCGAGCCCGGCGTCGTTGAGCTCACGAAGGTTGTCCCGGAAATCACACGCCTGCTTCGTGCAGCCAGGGGTCGACGCCGCCGGGTAGAAGTACACGACGACCTTGCGGCCCTTGTAGTCGGCGAGCTTCACGGTGTTGCCGTCGGCGTCGGGCAGGCTGAACGCAGGGGCTTTGTCGCCTACCTCGAGTCGCGGAGTCTGTGGCACGCGGGGGCATCCCTTCTGTCGACCGGTGCGCTGCGGCGAGCGCGGGCTGCTCTAGGGTAGATCGGCAGGCTTCATCCCCGAAGCTGCGACTTGGACGGCTTGGAGGCGCACGTGGCGGACCGCGATCCCGAGACCATCAAGCGGGATATCGATCAGGCTCGGGAGCAGCTCGCGACCACAGTGGACACACTCGCCGAGCGCGCCAACCCCAGCCGATTGGCCGACGACGTCAAATCCGCGATCGTGCGGTTCGTCACGAAACCGGCGGTGGCGATCTCGCTCGCCGGCGTGGGAGCGCTCACGCTCGTGCTTGTGGTGCGTCGGATCCGGCAGCGCTGAGCGCAAGCGAATCAGCGACGTCGCGCCGAGCGGAACCAGTCGACGACGGAGAAACCGGGGGGATTGGCGACCCGGCCGAGCCGGTTGCACGAATACACGGCGATCGGGACCTGCGCAGTTAATTCGTCGGGCGCATCCGCATCCCCTGCACAGGCTCCGAATGAACCGCCTAGCTGGACCATCAGCTAAGTACCCGTTTCCTTCCGGTCACCGCCCGTCGGGAGGCGTTTGGCTGTTCAGCTAACTAGACTGTAACAGAGATCGCCACCTTACCGCAGTTTGAACCCCGAAATATCGTGAAGCGGAGCCAACCCGCAACTGCCCGAACTGCCCAGCCAACATCTCTGCCAACGGGCACCTGCCCATCTCAGCACACTTGCTGCCGGCGCGCGCGCCAACAAGGCAAATAATTTACGCGACAGTTACTGGCAATCAGCCGCTGGCCGCTGGACGGCGATGTGGCCCGAGAACCGAACGCGACCGTGACGAAGTGGCCACGGTCGCGTCGAAGTTGAAACTGAGTGCGCCGTCAGGGTTTCGAACCCCGGACCCGCTGATTAAGAGTCAGCTGCTCTACCAACTGAGCTAACGGCGCGCGGGTGCGACAATAACAGGCCCCACCACGCAGGGTGAAATTCCCGCTAACTCGGATGGTCGACGACGCCGGCATGGCGCCTCGTGTCCGAGATTGCCCTTAGACTGTTGCCAAGAATCATCGATTTGTCAGCCCTGGTTGCGAGGTGGAGTGAGCAATGTGGCGAGTCCGTTCAGTGGCCCGTCCGCGTCGACGCGCATGGTTGGTGGCTCTTGCGCTGGTTCCCGCCGTGGCGCTCGGGCTGTCCGCATGCGGTGGCAACTCGGCGCCGCCACCGCCGCAGGTGATCGAGCACAAGGGCACCCCGTTCGGTGACCTGCTGATTCCGAAGCTCACCGCGTCGGTGACGGACGGCGCCGTCGGCGTGAGCGTGGATACGCCGGTGACCGTGAGCGCGGGGGACGGCGTGCTCGGCGCGGTCACCATGGTGAACGAGTCCGGGAAGACCGTTGCCGGCAAGTTCAGTCCCGACGGGCTGTCCTGGTCCACCACCGAACCGCTCGGCTTCAACAAGAGCTACACGCTGACGGCGGAATCGCTCGGGCTCGGCGGGGCCACCAAGAGGGAGATGACCTTCGAGACCCATTCGCCGGAAAACCTGACGATGCCCTACGTCATTCCCAACGAGGGTGAGGTGGTCGGCGTCGGGCAGCCGGTCGCAATCCGGTTCGACGAGAACATCCCCAACCGGTTGGCCGCTCAGAAAGCCATCAAGATCAAGACCGACCCGCCGGTCGAGGGTGCGTTCTACTGGCTCAGCAACCGCGAGGTGCGCTGGCGGCCGGCGAAGTACTGGAAGCCCGGCACCAAGGTCGAGGTCGCGGTCAACACCTACGGAGTCGACCTCGGCGACGGCCTGTTCGGCCAGGACAACGTCAGCACGCGCTTCACCATCGGCGACGAAGTGATCACCACCGTCGATGACAGCACCAAGACGCTGACGGTCAAACGCAACGGCGAAGTGATCAAGACCATGCCGGTGTCGATGGGCAAGAACAGCACGCCGACCAACAACGGCACCTACATCGTCGGCGACCGCCTCTCGCACATGGTGATGGATTCGTCCACCTACGGCGTTCCGGTCAACTCGCCCAACGGATATCGCACCGAGGTGGACTGGGCCACCCAGATCTCCTACAGCGGCATTTACGTACACGCCGCGCCGTGGTCGGTGGGCAGCCAGGGCTACAGCAACGTCAGCCACGGCTGCATCAACGTCAGCACCAGCAATGGGCGATGGTTCCATGACAACTCCAAGCGCGGGGACATCGTCGAGATCGTCAACACCGTGGGATCGACGCTGCCCGGCACCGACGGTCTGGGCGACTGGAACATCCCGTGGGAGCAGTGGAAAGCGGGCAACGCCGGCGTCTGACCCGGAAAACGCCGAACGCGGCCCCGGCATCTCTGCCGAGGGCCGCGTTCGTATCTGCGGGGTGGCTGACGGGACTCGAACCCGCGACAGCCAGGATCACAACCTGGTGCTCTACCAACTGAACTACAGCCACCATCGCCGCGTGCCCGAGCGGGCA
Source organism: Mycobacterium sp. GA-0227b (assembly GCF_001499855.1). Lineage (GTDB taxonomy): Bacteria > Actinomycetota > Actinomycetes > Mycobacteriales > Mycobacteriaceae > Mycobacterium. The sequence goes on along the minus strand of NZ_LQIK01000033.1, from coordinate 21,571 downwards.
GGACGGCGACGTCGATACTAGCCGCTCGGACGCTCAGCGACCGAATCGATATCCTTCGGGCCCCCGTTCGAGGAGCCCAATTCTCCGGCGATGGCGGCGATATCGCTGGTCGAAGGTCCCGGGGCCGGCACGAACGCGGTGCGGCGGTAATACTGCAATTCGCGGATCGATTCGTGGATGTCGGCCAGTGCCCGGTGCGCGAGGCCCTTCTCGGGTTGGCCGAAGTAGATCCGGGGATACCAGCGTCTGCACAACTCCTTGATGGAGCTCACATCGATCATCCGATAGTGCAGGTAGTCATCGAGCTTGGGCATGTCGCGGGCGATGAAGCCGCGGTCGGTCGCGATCGAGTTGCCGGCCAGCGGCGCCGTCTTGGCCTGTTTGACGTGCGTGCGGATGTAGTCGAGCACCAGTTCCTCGGCCTCGGGCAGCGTGACGGTCGACGCTCGCACCTCCTCGATGAGCCCCGATCGCGTGTGCATCTCGGTGACCACCGGGATCATCGACGACAACGCCTCGTCGTCGACGTGGATGACTACGTCGAGACCCTCGCCGAGGATGTTGAGGTCTGCGTCTGTCACCAACACCGCGATCTCGATGAGCAAGTCGGACTTCAAGTCGAGGCCGGTCATCTCGCAGTCGATCCATACCAGTTCGTCGCGCACGACGCTCACAGTAAGCCTTACAGCGCTGCGTGGCCCGTTGCACCCGCCCGAACGGCGTGCCCCGCGAGTTAAGGTGCCAGCCATGACCACTGAGCCGACCGCCAGTCCCGCACAGCAGATCGCCGCAGGTTATGCCGTCGAAGGTGCGGCGCTCGAGCTCGGCGGCGTCGTCGTCGACGGCACCTGCGACCCGGCCGCGCAGGTCCGCATTCCGCTGGCCACCGTCAACCGTCACGGGCTGATCGCCGGTGCCACAGGCACCGGCAAGACCAAGTCGCTGCAGGTGCTCGCCGAACAGCTCTCGGCCGCGGGCGTGCCCTGCGTGATGGCCGACGTGAAGGGCGACCTGTCGGGGCTGTCTCGGCCCGGTGAGGCCGACGAGAACATCCAGGCGCGGGCCAAAGACACCGGAGACGCCTGGACGCCGACGACCTATCCGGTCGAGTTTCTGTCGCTGGGCACGTCGGGCATCGGTGTCCCGGTGCGCGCGACGATCTCCAGCTTCGGGCCGATCCTGCTGTCGAAGGTGCTCGAACTGAACGCGACCCAGGAGTCGACGCTGGGCCTGATCTTCCACTGGGCCGATCAGAAGGGCCTCTCGCTGCTCGACCTCAAGGACCTGCGCGCCGTCATCCAATACCTCACCAGCGACGAGGGCAAGCCGGAGCTGAAGGCGCTCGGCGCGGTGTCCAAAACGACGGCGGGCGTGATCCTGCGGGCACTGGTGAACCTCGAAGCCGAGGGCGGCGACACGTTCTTCGGTGAGCCCGAGCTGGAACCCGACGATCTGCTGCGGGTCGACGATCAGGGGCGCGGCATCATCTCGCTGCTCGAGCTCGGCAGCCAGGGCGCACGGCCGGTGATGTTCTCGACGTTCCTGATGTGGGTGCTCGCCGACTTGTTCTCGACGCTGCCCGAGGTCGGCGACCTCGACAAACCCAAGCTGGTTTTCTTCTTCGACGAGGCTCATCTGCTTTTCTCGGACGCGTCCAAGGCGTTCCTCGAGCAGGTCGAGCAGACGGTGAAGCTTATCCGGTCGAAGGGTGTGGGCGTGTTCTTCTGCACGCAGTTGCCCACCGACGTGCCCAACGACGTGCTGTCCCAGTTGGGCGCACGAATTCAGCACGCGCTGCGGGCGTTCACGCCGGACGACGAGAAGGCGCTGTCGAAGACGGTGCGCACATACCCGAAAACCGATGTGTACGAACTCAAGTCGGCGTTGACGTCGCTCGGTATCGGCGAGGCCATCGTCACGGTGCTCTCGGAGAAGGGCGCTCCGACGCCGGTGGCGTGGACGCGGATGCGTGCCCCGCGATCGCTGATGGACACCATCGGACCGGAGGCGATCACCTCGGCGGCGAAAGCCAGTCCGCTGCAAGCCGAATACGGCCAGACCATCGACCGCGAGTCCGCCTACGAACGGCTCAACGCCAAGCTGGCACCGCCGGCGCCGCCCGCCGACGACGCGTTACCTCCGCCGTTGCCACCGGATGTCGGCGGGGCGACCGCCTCGGGTGAGGTGCGCTCGCGCGACACCGCCGAACCCGGGATGCTGGAGAAGATGATGAGCAGCCCCGCGTTCAAGAGCGCGATGCGCTCGGCGGGCACGGTGATCGGTCGTGAGATCACCCGCAGCATCTTCGGCACCGGCCGCCGACGGAGCCGCCGTCGCCGCTGACGCCGCCCATCGAGACTGCTCACAGATCGCGATCCGGCGGAAATTCGCGATCTGTGAGCAGTCTCGTCGCACCAGAGCGTGGGTTATCCGCCTCAGCCGCCGCCGAGTTTCTTGTAGACGGCTCCGACGATCGGCGTCACTATCGACCGCGGCGTGTACCCCGCCGCCACCGACATCGCCTTCGACGTCACGCCGGGGACGACGCGCATCTTGTTGCGCTCCAACGCGTCCAGTGACTGTTTGGCGGTGTACTGCGTCGAAATCCACAAGAAGTCGGGAATCAGCTTCTCCACCAGCGACTGCTCCTCCGCGGAGGGCAGCGTCTCGCGCACGGGGCCTGGGGCGAGCAGCGTCACGTGCACGCCGGCGCGCTTGAGCTCACCGCGCAGCGACTCGCTGAATGTGTTGACGAACGCCTTCGTCGCGGCATAGGTCGCATTGTTGGGAATCGGCGAATTCCCGGCCGCCGAACCGGAAATCAGGATGCCGCCGGCCTTGCGCTCGACCATCCCGGGCAGCACGGCGAGCACCAGGTCGTGCACGCCCAGCACGTTCAGCTGGACCTGCGCCTTCTCGTCCGCCGGATCCAGCGATGCCACGGGGCCGAACGTCGCGGTGCCCGCGTTCGCGCACAAGATCGAGATGTTGCGGGTCGCCAACTCGTCGCACAGCTTGGTGCGTTCGGTCGGGTCGGCCAGGTCGACGGGTCGCACCTCCACCGTCACGCCGTACTGCTCGGTGAGCCGGTCCGCCAGCGCTCGCAGGACATCTTCGCGGCGCGCGGTGATGATCAGGTGGTGTCCACGGGCGGCGAGTTCGGCGGCCAACGCCTCGCCGATGTTCTGCGATGCGCCGGTGACCACTGCGCGGGCATCGGCGCTGGGAGCGGGTACTGACACGCGACGGACTATATCGTGGGCGGACCATGACCGACCCACCCGATTCAGACCTGCTGCCCGCGCGGACCGCCAGTCGGCGGCAGGTCATCTCGTGGGCGTTGTGGGACTTCGGGGCGACCGGGATGAACGCGGTGGCGGTGACCTTCGTGTTCTCGATCTACCTGACCAACTCCGTCGGCGACGACCTGCCTGGCGACATCAGCGCAACCAGCTGGCTGGGGTGGGCGCTGGGCCTGGCCGGGCTCGTGGTCGCGCTGCTGGCCCCGGTGACGGGGGTGTGGGTCGACGCACCGTGGCGGCGGCGGCGCGTGCTGGCCGTGCTCAGCGCGACCGCTGTGGTGCTGATCGCGTCGACGAGCTTTGTCCGCGACGACTACCGCTACCTGGCGCTCGGCCTGCTGCTCCTGGGCTGCGCTTCGGCGTGCAACGAACTCGCCACCGTGCCCTACAACGCGATGCTGCGCCAGCTGTCGACACCGCAGACATCCGGGCAGATCTCCGGATTCGGTTTGGGCCTGGGCTATTTCGGCAGTGTCACGCTGCTGTTGGTGGTGTACCTCGGGTTCATCTCGGGCGACGGTGGAATGTTGAGCCTGCCGGTCGACGACGGCCAAAACGTCAGGGCCGCCATGGTTTTCACGGCCGTCTGGTTCGGGCTGTTCGCCGTGCCGGTGCTGCTCGCCGTGCCCAGCGCGATGCCGGGGCCGATGGACAGCCGCGAAACCGTCGGCTTCATCGGTGGATACCGCAAGCTGTGGACGGACATCCGCAGCGAATGGCGTCGTGACCACAACGTCGTCTATTACCTGATCGCCAGCGCGGTCTTCCGCGACGGCCTCACCGGGATCTTCGCGTTCGGCGCGGTGCTCGGCGTGCGCGTCTACGGCGTCTCGGAGGCCGACGTGCTGTTGTTCGGCGTGAGCGCGAGCACCATCGCCGCGGTCGGCGCCGTCCTCGGCGGTCTGCTCGACGACCGCTTCGGCGCCAAGCCGGTGATCGTCGCCGCGTTGACCGCGATGATCGCCGTCGGTCTCACGCTGATGACGCTCGACGGGGCGCTCGCGTTCTGGATCTGCGGGCTGGCGCTCTGCCTGTTCATCGGCCCGACGCTGTCGTCTGCGCGCACCCTGATGATGCGCCTGTCGGCCGAGGGCAAGGAGGGCGTCGCGTTCGGCCTCTACACCACCACCGGCCGCGCCGTTTCGTACCTGGCGCCCATGCTGTTCTCGGTGTTCATCGCGGTCTTCGACACCGACCGTGCGGGTATGGGCGGGCTGGTCGTCGTGCTCGCCGCCGGGTTGTTGGCCATGCTCGCGGTGCGCGTCCCGCCCCGGCCGACGGGCTAACCGCTGGCGGTGCAGATGGTCAGGCCCGCGCCGGAGCGCTGCTGCACCACGGCGCCGTCGATGGTGATCGAACAGTTCACCTCGCGGCCGACGTTGATGATGCTGACGCTCGCCGACGCGGCGGCCGATTCGGACAACTCCACTTCCTTGCTCCAGGGCAGCATCACGTTGAACTCGGTCTGCAGCAGGCCGCCGCTGTCGACGTAGGTGATGTTGATCGCACGTCCGGTGCCGCTGACGACGTAGACGACGGTCTGCGTCGCACCGGGGGTGGTCCGGCCGGGCGAGGACGGCACGGTGGGCACAGTCGGCAGCGGCAGGCCCGGGTTGGTGGGCGTGCGCGGCGTTGTCGTCGGGGTCGGCGTGGTGTAGTTGGGCTCTTGCATAGGGGGCGGCGCGACGACCGTCTGCTGCTGCGAAGAGTTCACGATCACCAGCGCGATCACCAGGCCGATCACGGTCAGCACCGCGATGCCCGCCAGCAGCCACAGCCAGCGTGGCGACTTCGGTCCCTCCGGCGGTGGCTGGGACGGGTCGCCGGGCGGGTACGGCGCGCCGTACTGGCCGGTTCCGTAGGGGTCGTACCCATACGCGGACGACGGCAGCTGCTCCGTCGGTGCAGGTCCGGGAGGTGCCTGATAGGTGGGGCCGTAGGCCTGGCTGGCGTATGCCGGATCGTTGTATTCCAGGTACGGGTAGCCCTGCGGTTGCTCATCGCGGCCGGGCCGTGGTGTGTCGGTCATACCCACCTCATGGGTGCGAGGGTACCTGTGCGACCGCTCAACTGACCGCCCCTCGGCGCCCGGCTCGCCAGGTATGCAGAATTGGTCCGGTGGGAGAACAGGTTCGCCGGGTCTACGGCGCGTCGATGTCGCCCGACGCGACCGCGTTCGCACACCTGGTCGACGACGGCGGCTTCCCCCGCGCGGTGCAGCGGTTCCTGCGCGGCTGGCGCGCGAGTTCGTCACGCGACGTCGAGCTGCCCATCGAGGGTGCCGTCACCCGGGTGCTGCACTCCGCAGACGGCCACTGGCTCGCCTGCGAGGTTGCGCCCGACGGTGGTACCCGCACGCAGATTTGGGTTGTCACAACGGATCCGGATGACCGCGACGCGCGTCGTATCGACACCTGGCCATCGGAGATGCTGGAAGGGGCCGCCGAGCTGATCAGCTGGGACGGTACGCAAGTCGCCGCGATCCTGACCGGCGAGGACGGTGTCGGCAGTTCCTGTCTGATCGATCCCGCGACCGGTGACACCGTCGTGCTGGACCGCCGCACGAGCGGTCGACTGGTCGATTCGTGGGCCGGCGCCGCGCTGGTGCGGGTCGGGCCGCGCGGCTACCGAGACCTGATCATGCTGCGCGGACGAACCGAAACCGCGCTGCTGCCATACGATCCGGGCTCCACCTCCGATACCGGCATCATCCTTGACGACCATCACCCCCGCCGGCTACGCGCCGGACTGGAAGGCGAGACCACCAAGCTCTACTACCCGGCGAAGGCCTACGACAACAGCACCGAAGGCTTTGTGCGGGCACTGATCCGCAGCGAGAACGGCGCGGAGTACGCGCGTCTACTGGAGGTCACCACCACGGCCGACGGTGTGGCCTACCAGGTCCTCGCCGAGCGTCCGGACCACGAGCTCGACGAGTTCACCGTCAGCGATGACCTGTCCACCGTGGCGATGTTGTGGAACATCCACGGGGCCAGCGAGTTACAGATCCTCGAGCTCGGCGACAACACCCTGCACGAGCCGATCCCGCTGCCCGGCATGGTGGCCACCCAGTTGAGCATCAGCGCGGGCGGGTCGATGCTGGCGGTGACGGTCGAGGGCCCCTCGACCCCGCCGACCGTCGAACTGGTCGACCCCCGCACCGGGGTGTGGGAGATCGTCGACCGCGAACCCAGCTCCGGACCGCTCAGCGCCGATCCGACCCTGGAGACCGTGACGGCGCGGGACGGCCTGCAATTCACCGGCTGGCTGTTCCGCCCGCCCGAGAGCATTCCGACGATCGGCGCGATGCTGTTCCTGCACGGCGGACCCGAGGGGCAGGGCAGACCCGGGTACAACGAGTTCTTCCCGGCGCTGCTCGAGGAGGGCATCAGTGTGTTCCTGCCGAACGTGCGAGGCTCGGGCGGATTCGGCCGGTCGTTCATGCACGCCGATGACCGGGAGCGACGGTTCGCCGCGATCGACGACGTCGCCGATGCGGTGGCGTACCTCGTCGAGCACGACGTCGCGCCCGCTGAACGCATCGCGTGTTGCGGATGGTCCTACGGCGGCTACCTGACCCAGGCGGCGCTCACCTTCCACCCGGACCGGTTCGCCGCCGGAATCAGCATCTGCGGCATGAGCGATCTGAACACCTGGTACCGCACCACCGAGCCGTGGATCGCGGCCGCCGCATACCCGAAGTACGGCCACCCGATCAGTGACCGCGAGCTGCTCGAGCAGCTGTCCCCACTGCAGCGCGTCGAGGCAATGACGGCGCCGTTGCTGCTGGTGCACGGCGCCAATGACACGAACGTTCCGCCCACCGAATCCCAGCAAATGTTCGAAGCGCTGCAAGCGCTTAACCGAAGGGTCGAACTGCTGATGTTCGACGACGACGGCCACGAGATCGACAAACGCGAGAACCGCGCGGTGCTGGTCAAAGCCATGCGCGAGTGGCTGATTGCGTCGTTCGGCGCTCACCGCAGCTTGTAACGCGATTGTGGCCGTAGCCAGGTTTACCGAAATTATCTGCGGGGTAAACACGCTGCGCACGCGCCGACCGGCGCTGTTGAAGGAGGCGCAGCATGCGAGGTGGCGGAATTCTCGGCGTTGTAGTTCTCATCTGGTTGCTGATCGGTGTGGTTGCCGCGTATCAGCGGGATTACTTCAGCAATAGCGAAACCAATTGTGCGACAGCGGGCAGCATCGCCCTCACCGTGGTCGTCGGGCCGTTGAACTACGCGGGCGTCAACCCGAAGGTCACGAACTGCAACCTGCCTGAACCAAGCCAGTGACCAACTGGCACTGAACAACTCAAAAGGAATGGAGTCACGATGATTGTTCTCGGAGCAATTCTGCTCATCCTCGGTCTGGTGTTCGGGATCTCGATCCTGACCTATATCGGTGTGGTGCTGCTCGTCATCGGTGCCGTCTTCTGGATCCTCGGGTCCGTCGGACGTCCGGTCGGTGGGCGAAAAGTCTGGTACTAGCGCCTAGCCGTTCCGACCGGCCGAGGTCAGCGCTGCGACCGTCATCGCCTTCAAGACGGCTCGTGGGTTGGCCTCGGCCGTTTTGGTCGCTCCGGGCTTGAGGACATGCGGTGTGGAGTTCAACAGGCCGAACGTCGCGTGCGCCATCAATCGGGCGTCGGCCTCGGCCAGTGAGTCGTTCGCCTGCCTGAGCACATCCACCCAGATCTCGACGTACTGCCGCTGCGCCTTGCGCACCTGGCGCTTGGCGGAGGCGGGCAGGTTGCCGAGGTCGCGGTCCTGGATTCGGATGAGGTCGGGCTCGCCGAGCGTGAACTCCAGATGGAAGTCGATCAGGCCGTCCAATGCTGAGGCCGGATCCTCGGCGGCCGCGACGACCTCCCTCGCGCCGGCCAGCAGCCGGGTGCTGATCCCGACGAGCAGCTCGACCAGCAACGCCTCCTTGTTGGGGAAGTGCCGGTAGATCGCCGGTCCACTGACGCCTGCCGCGGCGCCGATGTCCTCCAGCCGCACCGCCAGATATCCCCGTTCGGCCACCAGTCGTTCGGCCGCGGCGATCAACTGCGACCGGCGGTCCGATTTCGCCTTGCTGCGGTTGGTGGTGGGCAGCTGAGGGGCCGGAGTAGGGGACAACGCGCCTCCCGCCTGCTGGTAGACATTTGGGTTAATCGTGACTAACATACCACGAGTTAATCGTTATTAACTCAACCGGAACGGGTTCATCGATGACACCGCGGTCTTCACACCGCGAGGAACACCTCGCGTTGGTCGACGAACTGCGTTCGAAGCTCGCCGCTGCGGCGCTCGGCGGCTCCGAGCGCGCCCGCGAGCGCCACGTCAGCCGCGGCAAGCTGCTGCCCCGCGACCGGGTGGACGGCCTGCTCGATCCCGGCAGCCCGTTCCTCGAACTCACCCCGCTCGCCGCCGATGGGATGTACGACGACGAGTGTCCGGGCGCGGGCATCATCACCGGTATCGGCCGGGTCTCGGGCCGGGAGTGCGTGATCGTCGCCAACGACGCGACGGTCAAGGGCGGCACGTACTACCCGATCACGGTCAAGAAACATCTGCGCGCCCAGGAGGTCGCCGGACAGAACCGGCTGCCGTGCATCTACCTCGTCGACTCGGGCGGCGCCTTCCTGCCGCGGCAGGACGAGGTGTTCCCGGACCGGGACCATTTCGGTCGAATCTTCTACAACCAGGCCAATCTGTCGGCCGAGGGCATCCCGCAGATCGCGGCTGTGCTGGGGTCGTGCACCGCGGGCGGCGCGTACGTGCCCGCGATGAGCGACGAGGCCGTGATCGTGCGCAATCAGGGCACCATCTTCCTGGGCGGACCACCCCTGGTGAAGGCGGCGACGGGTGAGGTGGTCACGGCCGAGGAACTCGGCGGCGGCGATCTGCATTCCAAAACCTCCGGTGTGACAGACCATTTGGCCCATGACGATCGCGATGCACTGCATATCGTGCGGCGCATCGTCGCCACGCTCGGTCCCCGCGAGCCGCTGCCGTGGGACGTCCGGCCGGTCGAGGAACCGGTGGCCGACCAGACGGAGCTCTACGATGTGGTGCCGGTCGACTCGCGGGTTCCCTACGACGTACACGAGGTAATCACCCGCATCGTCGACGGTGGCGAGTTCGCCGAGTTCAAGGCCGAGTACGGCAGCACACTGGTCACCGGCTTCGCCCGCATCCACGGCCATCCGGTCGGCATCATCGCCAACAACGGCGTGCTGTTCAGCGAATCAGCGCTCAAGGGAGCGCATTTCATCGAGCTGTGCGACAAGCGGAACACACCGCTGCTCTTCCTGCAGAACATCTCCGGCTTCATGGTCGGCCGTGACTACGAGGCGGGCGGTATCGCCAAGCATGGCGCGAAAATGGTCACCGCGGTGGCGTGCGCGCGGGTGCCGAAGCTGACCGTCGTCATCGGCGGCTCCTACGGAGCGGGCAACTATTCGATGTGCGGGCGCGCGTATTCCCCGCGCTTCCTGTGGATGTGGCCCAACGCACGGATCTCCGTGATGGGCGGTGAGCAAGCTGCCGCGGTGCTGGCGACCGTGCGCGGCGAGATGACGGCCGAGGAGGAGGAGACCTTCAAGGCGCCCATCCGCGCGCAGTACGAACACCAGGGCAACCCCTACTACTCGACCGCACGGTTGTGGGACGACGGGGTTATCGATCCCGCCGACACCAGAACCGTTCTGGGGCTGGCGCTCTCGGTGGTCGGTCAGGCGCCGCTCGAATCGGTTTCCTACGGCGTGTTCCGGATGTGAGTGAAGACATGAACTTCGACACCGTTCTGGTGGCCAACCGCGGCGAGATCGCCGTGCGGGTCATCCGCACGCTGCGGGCGATGGGTATCCGTTCGGTCGCGGTGTTCAGCGATGCCGATGCCGGTGCTCGCCATGTCGCCGAGGCCGACGTCGCGGTCCGCATCGGTCCGGCGGCCGCGCGGGAGAGCTACCTCGACATCGACGCGGTGATCACGGCGGCCCGACGGACCGGCGCGCAGGCCGTCCACCCCGGCTACGGATTCCTCTCGGAGAACGCGCAATTCGCCGCTGCGCTGCAGTCCGCGGGGATCGTGTTCATCGGTCCACCGGTCGGTGCGATCCAGACCATGGGGGACAAGATCGCGGCGAAGGCCGCGGTGTCCGCGTTCGGGGTGCCTGTGGTGCCCGGCGTGTCCCGCCCGGGCCTGACCGACGACGATCTCGTCGCGGGTGCCGAAGAGGTCGGCTTCCCCGTCCTCGTCAAGCCGTCGGCGGGCGGCGGCGGCAAGGGTATGCGCGTCGTGCATGAGCCCACGGAGTTGCCGGCCGCCCTCGTCTCGGCGCGTCGCGAGGCCGCCGCCGCATTCGGCGACGACACGCTGTTTCTCGAACGGTTCGTGTTGAACCCGCGCCATATCGAGGTGCAGGTGCTCGCCGATGGTTACGGCGCCGTGGTGCATCTCGGCGAGCGCGAGTGCAGCCTGCAGCGCCGCCACCAGAAGGTCGTCGAGGAGGCGCCGTCCCCGCTGCTGGACGAGGCAACGCGGGCGCGGATCGGCGCGGCCGCGTGCGACACCGCCCGCAGTGTCGACTACACCGGTGCGGGCACCGTCGAGTTCATCGTGTCCGCCGATCGGCCCGACGAGTTCTTCTTCATGGAGATGAACACCCGCCTGCAGGTCGAGCACCCGGTCACCGAAATGGTCACCGGCGTCGACCTCGTCGAGCAGCAGGTGCGCATCGCGGCGGGGGAGAAGCTGTCCATCGCGCAAGCCGACATCACCATGTCCGGGCACGCGATCGAGGCCCGTGTCTACGCCGAGGATCCTGGGCGCGGCTTCCTGCCGACCGGTGGCCGGGTGCTCGACCTAGCCGAACCGCAGGGGCCCGGCATCCGGGTGGACTCCGGCCTGACCCGGGGTTCGGTGATCGGCAGTGACTATGACCCGATGCTGTCGAAGATCGTCGCCCACGCCGACGACCGGGCCGGTGCCCTACGGGCGTTGGACCGGGCGCTCGCGCAGACCGCGGTCCTCGGTGTCACCACGAATATCGAGTTCCTGCGATTCCTGCTCGCCGACCCCGACGTCGTGGCCGGCCGGCTCGACACCGGTCTGCTCGACCGTCGGAGCCCGGACTTCCGGTCGGCGACCGCGGAGGATGCCGACCTGGCCGCGGCCGCGGCTTACAGGTGGCTGCGGGCGTGGCCGCAACCCGTCGGTGACCTGTGGGCCGTCCCGTCGGGCTGGCGGATGGGCCGGCACGCGCCGACCACGTACCGGTTGCGATCGGGTGAGCGCACCGACCACGTCCACCTGAGCGGCACGCCGACAGCGGCGAGCGCGGTGATCGAGGACGGTCAACCACATTCGCTGTCGGCATCGTTGGCCGGTGACCGGCTGGCGGTCACGTTCGACGACGTGCGCACCGACTACGTCGTCGCAGCCGAGGACGGACGGACCTGGCTGGCCGGTCCCGGTCGCACCGTCGCGGTCGAGGAAGTCCGCGAAGCCCCGGTGCGGCCCGACGACGCGCATAGCGGCGACGCCGAGCTGACCAGCCCGATGCCGGGTTCTGTTGTCGCCGTCGGAGTTACCGACGGAGAACGGGTCGCGGCAGGCGCAGTCGTGGTGACCGTCGAGGCCATGAAGATGGAACACGCCCTGGCGGCGCCGGTCGACGGCGTGGCGGAACTCCTTGTCGCCGTGGGCGATCAGGTGAAGGTGGGCCAGCTGCTGGCACGAGTCGCCGCGGAGACCACCACAGCGGAGAAGGAAGAGCTATGACTGAATTTCTGGCGACCGGCATGCTGCCGGACCACTACGAACAGCTGGCCAAGACGGTCCGCGACTTCGCTCAGAGCGTGGTGGCGCCGGTCGCGGCCAAACACGACGAGGAACACTCGTTCCCGTACGAGGTGGTCGCGGGGATGGCCGACATGGGCCTGTTCGGCCTGCCATTCCCCGAAGAGTACGGCGGCATGGGCGGCGACTACTTCGCGTTGTGCCTCGCGCTGGAGGAACTCGGCAAGGTCGACCAAAGCGTGGCGATCACGCTCGAGGCTGGTGTGTCACTGGGCGCGATGCCGGTGTACCGGTTCGGAACCGAGGAGCAGAAGCAGGAGTGGCTGCCGCTGCTGGCAAGCGGCAAGGCCCTCGGTGCGTTCGGGCTCACCGAAGCCGGCGGCGGTAGCGACGCCGGCGCCACCAAGACGACGGCCAAGCTCGACGATGGGCACTGGGTGATCAACGGGTCCAAGCAGTTCATCACGAACTCGGGCACCGACATCACCAAGCTCGTGACGGTTACGGCCGTCACGGGCGAAAGCGGTGGCAAAAAGGAGATCTCGGCGATCCTGGTGCCCGTTCCGACGCCGGGCTTCACCGCCGAACCGGCGTACAACAAGGTCGGCTGGAACGCGTCGGACACCCACCCGTTGAGCTTCGACGACGTGCGGGTGCCCGAGGAGAACCTGCTCGGCGAACGCGGCCGGGGCTACGCAAACTTCCTGCGCATCCTCGATGAGGGCCGCATCGCGATCGCCGCGCTGTCGGTCGGATCCGCGCAGGGTTGCGTCGACGAATGTGTCCGCTACGCCAAGGAACGCGAGGCGTTCGGCGCCGCGATCGGCACCTACCAGGCGATCGCGTTCAAGATCGCGCGGATGGAGGCACGGGCGCATATCGCGCGCACGGCCTACTACGACGCCGCCGCACTGATGCTGGCCGGAAAGCCGTTCAAGAAGGCGGCTGCGATCGCCAAAATGGTTGCCAGTGAGGCCGCGATGGACAACGCCCGCGATGCAACGCAGATCTTCGGGGGCTACGGCTTCATGAACGAATATCCCGTTGCACGGCACTACCGTGACAGCAAGATCCTCGAAATCGGTGAGGGCACAACCGAAGTGCAGTTGATGCTGATCGGACGGGAGCTGGGTCTGTGAGCGGACAAGACGCTTCGAAGAAGGTCGTGATCCAGCGTGGGTTGTGGTACGAGGAGTTCGAGACCGGCGTGCTGTACCAGCATCGGCCGGGGCGCACCATCACCGAGGCGGACAACGTCCTGTTCACGACGCTGACGATGAACACCCAGGCGCTGCATCTGGACGCCGCGTTCTCAGATGCTTTGCCGCCGTTCAACCAGCGGCTGGTCAACTCGATGTTCACGCTGTCCACGCTGGTCGGGCTGTCGGTGGCGCAGCTGACGCAGGGCACCATCGTCGGCAATCTCGGGTTCGGCGAGATCGCGTTCCCGAAGCCGCTCTTCCACGGCGACACCCTGTACGCGGAGTCCGAGGTGCTCGAGAAGCGGGAGTCGAAGAGCCGGCCGGGTGAGGGGATCGTGACGTTCGCGCACACCGGCCGCAACCAGCACGGTGACATCGTGGCGACGGCGTCGCGCAAGACGATGGTGCGCATGAAGCCGGCGGAGCAGAGCTGATGGCCCTCGACAAGCCGGGCGTCGCCTGGTTGTTCTGCCCGGCCGACCGCCCGGAACGGTTCGAAAAGGCCGCCGCTGCCGCCGATGTCGTGATCCTCGACCTCGAGGACGGGGTCGCGGCCAAGGACCGGGAGGCCGCCCGCGCAGCGCTGGTCGACAGTCCGCTGGACCCGGCCCGCACGGTGGTGCGGGTCAACCCGAGCGCCACCGCCGATCACCAACTGGACCTCGAGGCGCTGTCGAAGACCTCCTACACCACTGTCATGCTCGCCAAAACCGAGGACCCGCAACAGGTGCGCGACCTCGCACCGCTGGATGTCGTCGTGCTGATCGAGACGCCGCTCGGTGTGCTCGCGGTGACCGATCTGGCGCGCATGGACAACGCGGTCGCGCTGATGTGGGGCGCCGAGGACCTGTTCGCGGTCACCGGCGGCACGGCCAACCGCTATCCCGACGGCAGCTACCGCGAGGTCGCCAGGCACGTGCGCTCGCAGACGCTGCTCGCGGCCAAGGCGTACGGGCGGCTGGCGCTGGACTCGGTGTTTCTCGACATCAAGAACCTCGACGGTCTGCGCGCCGAGGTCGACGACGCGGTGGCCGTCGGTTTCGACGTGAAGGTCGCGATCCATCCGTCGCAGGTCGCGGTCATTCGGGAGGGCTATGCTCCGTCGGCTGATCAGGTCGAATGGGCGCGACACGTGCTGGCTGCCGCCCGCGATGCTAGGGGTGTCTTCCAATTCGAAGGCATAATGGTGGATGCCCCAGTACTGCGGCGGGCAGAGCGAATCGTCGCGTTAGCGCCACACCCCGGCGACTAGCCGACACCCCCACACCGGGGGCCTGCTCTGAACGTCTCCGTGCTGAGCACCTCAGTCGCCTGACGGCGCGATCCGCCGTCAGTGACCCTAGGAGGCGGTATGGCAGGGTCTGTTCAGGCATCCCTGGATGTCGAGTTGCAGCCGGTTCAACTGGTCGCCCCGGACGGGACGCCGACCACCGCGAGCGCCGCCTCTCGATACCGCCGAGACCTCCCACCCGAGACGTTGTCGTGGCTCTACGAGTCGATGGTCGTCACGCGCGAAATCGACACTGAGTTCGTCAACCTGCAGCGACAGGGCGAGTTGGCGCTGTTCGCGTCGTGCCGCGGGCAGGAGGCCGCGCAGATCGGCGCCGCCGCCTGCCTACGCAAAACCGATTGGCTGTTCCCGCAGTACCGGGAGATCGGCGCGTTTCTGCTGCGCGGAATCAGTCCCGCCCAGATGGGCGCCGTGTGGCGCGGTAAGTGGCACGGTGGGCTCGGGTTCACCGAAAAATGCGTCGCCCCGATCGCGATCCCGATCGGCACCCACGGACTGCACGCGGTCGGCGCCGCGATGGCCGCGCAACGCCTCGGTGAGGATTCGGTGACGGTGGCGTTCATCGGCGACGGCGCCACCAGCGCGGGCGACGTCCACGAGGCAGTCAACTTCGCCGCGGTGTACCGGGCGCCGTGCGTGTTCTTCGTGCAGAACAACCAGTGGGCCATCTCGGTGCCCGTCAGCAAGCAGCTGGCCGCGCCGTCGATCGCGCATCGCGCCCCCGGCTACGGCATACCCGGCGTCCGCGTCGACGGCAACGACGTGCTGGCCTGCTATCAGGTGGTGGCGGAGGCGGCAGCTCGTGCACGCGAGGGTTGTGGCCCCACATTGATCGAGGCCATCACCTATCGCATGGGACCGCACACCACTTCCGACGACCCGACCCGCTACCGGTCGCAGGAGGAGGTCGACGCATGGGCGGCCCGCGATCCGATCAGTCGCTACCGCACGTATCTGCAGTCGATTGACGTCTGGACCGACCGGCTCGAGGAACGCGTGCGGGCCAGATCGAAACGGCTGCGCGCCGAATTACGCGAGGCCATCGTCGGGGCCGAGGACTTCGACGTCTCCGAGATCTTCGACACCGTCTACCACGACATCACGCCCGACTTGGCGGCCCAGCGCGAACAACTGACGGCCGAACTGGCGAAGGAGGCGTGACATGACCCAGATCATCGAACGGCCCCCGATGCACGGCGACGACGCACCGGAGCCGCGCGGACCGCTGCTGACGCCGGTGCCGGCGGACTCTGTTCTGCCGACGCTGACCATGGCGCAGGCCATCAACCGCGCCCTGCACGACGCGATGGCCTCCGACGATCGGGTGCTCGTGTTCGGCGAAGACGTGGCCACCCTCGGCGGCGTGTTCCGGGTCACCGAGGGCCTGGCCGAAACCTTCGGCGAGCAGCGCTGTTTCGACACCCCGCTGGCGGAGTCGGCGATCGTCGGCATCGCAGTCGGAATGGCGATCCGCGGACTCGTACCCGTCCCGGAGATCCAGTTCGACGGGTTCGCCGCCCCGGCATTCGATCAGATCGTCAGCCATCTGGCCAAATACCGGATGCGTACCCGCGGCGGCCTCGACATGCCGGTGACCATCCGCATCCCGTCGTTCGGCGGAATCGGTGCCGTCGAACATCATTCGGAGTCCACCGAAACCTATTGGCTGCACACCGCCGGATTGAAGGTGGCGGTTCCGTCGACACCGTCGGATGCGTATTGGCTGCTGCGCCAGTCGATCACCAGCCGCGACCCCGTCATCTACCTCGAGCCCAAGCGCCGGTACTGGGTGCGTGAACCGGTCGACACCACCACACCGGGTCTTCCGCTCGGTCGGGCGGCGATCCGGCGTGCCGGCGCGGACGTCACCGTGGTGACATACGGTCCGCTGGTCGCCACCGCGCTGAGCGCAGCGGAAATCGCTGCCGAGCATCATGACTGGAACATCGAGGTGCTCGACCTGCGCACGTTGAACCCGTTGGACTTCGACGCGGTCGCCGAATCGGTGCGACGCACCGGCCGGGTCGTGGTGATGCACGAAGGCCCGCGCACGTTGGGCTTCGGCGCCGAACTGGCCGCCCGAATCCAGGAGGAGTTGTTCTACGACCTGGAGGCTCCGGTGTTGCGGGCCACGGGATTCGACACGCCGTATCCGCCTGCCCGGCTGGAGAAACTGTGGCTGCCCGGGGTGGACCGGCTGCTCGACTGCGTCGAACGAACGTTGGAGCAGCCGTGAGCGTGATGGATTTCCGGGTTCCCGATCTCGGCGAGGGACTCGAAGACGCGACGATCACCGCGTGGAGCGTCTCGGTCGGCGACGACGTCGAGCTGAACCAGACGCTGTGCACCGTCGAGACCAACAAGGCCGAAGTCGAGATCCCGAGTCCCTACGCGGGCCGCATCGTCGAACTCGGCGGGCGCGAGGGCGACACGTTGCCCGTCGGCGCCACGCTGGTGCGCATCGCGACCGATGCCGAGCCGCCCGCCCAGAAGCGCAAACCCGTACTGGTCGGGTACGGCGCCGACGACGCCATGGACAACAGCAGGCGGTCGAGCACGCCGCCGCCACACCGCGGTCGCGCCAAGCCACCGGTCCGGAAACTGGCCGCCGAGCTCAACGTGGACCTGGGCGCGCTGGCCGGTTCCGGTCCCGGCGGTATGATCACCCGCGAAGACGTGCTCGCAGCCGCGGGCCGGTCCGCGCCGAGCCCCGACATGGTGGCGGTGCGCGGTGTACAGGCCGAGATGGCGCACCGAATGACCTTGTCACGCAGGGAGATTCCAGACGCCCACGCCTCTGTCCAGGTCGACGGGACGAACCTGCTCCGGCTGCGCGACCGGCTGGGCGACCGAGCCGAGGAGGACGCGCCGGTCACGCCGTTCGTGCTGACGCTGCGGCTGTTGACGATCGCGCTGCGGCATCACCCGAACCTGAACGCCACCTGGGTCGACACCACCGACGGCGCGCAGATCCACCTGCATTCGGCCGTGCATCTCGGGTTCGGGCTCGCGGCGCCGCGCGGCCTGTTGGTGCCGGTGGTCACCGATGCGCATCTCAAGACGACCCGGGAACTGGCGGTGACGGTTGCGCGGCTGATCCGCGAGACCCGGGCGGGCACCGTCAAACCCACCGAACTGCAGGGCTCGACGTTCACCGTGTCGAACTTCGGGGCGCTCGGACTGGATGAGGGCGTGCCCGTGATCAACTACCCCGAGGCCGCCATCCTCGGCGTCGGCGCGCTCAAGCCGCGCGCGGTCGTCGTCGACGGTGCAGTCGTCGCGCGGCCCACGATGAACCTCACCTGCGCCTTCGACCATCGCATCGCCGACGGTGCGCAGGTGGCAGCCTTCCTGGGAGAACTGCGCGACCTCATCGAAGCACCGGAGACAGCGCTGCTCGATCTCTAGCTATCTGCGTTTCGCGGCGGCGAGGCGCTGCTGAAACTCCGGCGACTGGATCGAGGCGGCCTGCGGGCCCAATTCGATGCCGACCGCGACGCCGTGCTGGTCGGTGTCGACGGCGCCGGGGTTGACCGTCGCCCGCATCGACGCCTTGGTCGACAGCACCACCTCGCGCGGTGCGCCGGCCGGGCCTGCGGCCAACTCGCGGGCCGCGGCCACCGGATCGTCGGCGACCGCAAGCGCCAACCCGTGCCGCACGGCCGATTCCGCATCGAAACGCATGCCGAACAGCAGCGAGGCGCGCGCAACCTGCGGCCCCACGGCGCGCTGCAGCATCCAGGTCGCACCACCGCCCGGGTGGATGCCCAGCTTCTGGAAGCGTGGGTCGAACAGCGCCGCCGGCCCCGCGATGCGCATGTCGGCGGCCAGCGCCAGGTTCAGTCCCGCCCCGACCGCTGCACCGTTGACCGCCGCGATCGTCGGCAGCTTGCAGTGGGCGACCGCCAGGAAACCGTCGTAGATCCTGCGCAAGCCGTCCTCGGTGGCCTCGCCGAGTGCGCTCAGATCCGCTCCGGCGCAGAACGCCTTACCCGCGCCGGTGACGATCAGCGCGTGTACATCGGGATCGGCCTCGGCGGCATCGACGGCTTCGCGCAGCGCGGCGGATATCTCGAAGGTGACGGCGTTGCGGCGTTCCGGGTCGTTGACGGTCAGGACTGCGATGCGGTCCTCGATGTGGACCAGTACCGGATCAGACACCCGCTCAGCCTAATGACCGATGCGGGCCGGGTTCAGTTGGCGACCGTGAGCGTGACGTTGTGCAGTGCCACGGCGACGTCGGTGGGCAGGATGTCGACGAAGGTCGGGGCGTTACGGTCGGCCGGCGCCGAGGCGATCACATTCGCGGGATAGCTCGGGCTGCACGGGAAGTTGTGGCATCGGTACCAGAAGCCCTGTGCGCTCTGATACGGCGGCATGCTCGGTGCCTGGTCGACCCGGTAGCGGCCCGGTTCGATCGTTGCCGTCGCCCACCCCGGCCGGGGATTGGTGATGACGTTGAAGACGCCGTTGCTGCCATAGCTCGGCGGGCCGGCGTGCACGGGTGCCGCGAGCGATCCCATCAGCACTGCACTGGCTGTGAGGGCCGCAAGGCCGCGCCCGATGTTCACGTCGACGAGTGTATCGACCGCGTGCGCATTACGCTGCGGCGTCGGCGTTTCCGGCGGCGGAGTCCACGGAGTCGTCCTGGGTATCGGTGTCGGTGTCGGTGTCGCGGCCGATCGGGTCTGCATCGATCGGCTCGGTGCCGACCTGCTCCGACGGAGCTGTGGTGATCGACTCTTCCTCGGCCGCAACGTCTTCCGGATCCTCTTTGGTGTCGTCCACACCGGGGGTACCGGGCTCGGCCTTTATGCTGTCCCGCACGACGTTGATCTGCGGCTTGCGCTTGACCGCTGACGGCGTGGTGTCCGGATTGGACTGTTCCGCCGTCGCCGCCAGCGACCGTCGCTCGGTGTCCTCGTTGTCCTCGATATCCGCGTTGTCCTCGTTGTCCGTGGTGTCCTTGGTGGCCGGCTCCTGCGACTGAGCGGGCGGCGAGACCGACGTAAGGCCCTGCTGGATCGCGGTCGGGACCTTCGCCGCGGCGGCCAACAGCTCGGCGGGCGAGGGGAAGAGCCGGGCCGGGCGGTAGGCGCTGGGATCGCTGGGTATCGGGTTGCCGCCGTAGTACGCCGAGTCCACGACGACCTTCAGCAGCGGCCCGGTCAGATCGGCGATTTGGTCACCGAAGACGTCGCGAATCAGCCGGGTCAGCGGCAGCTCTTCGGCGGTGTACGTGACGTACGTCGTGTTGTTTCTGGTGGTGACGTAGGTCGTGATCCTGTCCGCGGGGGAGCTGCAGCGCGCGTCGGGGCAGTCGAGGACGGCGCCGGACACCGTGATCGCGCAGGTGTTCGCGCCGCAGGAGACGGTCGGCTTACCCTCGGCGTCGACCGGCAGATCGCGCTCGGACTGGTTCAGGCGCGTGTAGAGGTAGCCCACCAACGAGTTGACCGCGGCCACCGGGTTGAGCACGTCGGCCGGGGCGTTGGAGTTGTAGTCGTACTCGTAGCCGATGTTGACCGCGCGCAGGGCGGGCACGTCACTCGGAGTCGGGATCGGGTTGACCCCGATCAGCGCGAACCACGGGTATCTGGTGCCGAAACCGCCATCGGGCCGCGCGACGTCGTTGTCGAGGATGAAGACGGTTTGGTCCAGGTCGGGTCGGTCCCGCAGCAGCAGCAAACTGGCGTTGGCCGCCCCCCAGCCGGAGGCCAGCACCGCGTTGCGCTCGCCGGCGTTGTCATCGAGCGCCTGCTGGATGCCGGCGGGCCCGGTGCGAAAGTCGACGTAGACGATGTCGTTGCCGCCGTCGTAGTTCGTGTAGATGGGATCGTTGAACTTCCCGCCGAAGAATTCGGTCACTCCCTCGCCGGTCGGGTTCGTCGAACTGCCGACGACGATCAGGGCCGACAGGTCGACCAGCGTTGCCGAGATCGAGGCCGGGTGGGTTACGGCCAGGCCGACCACACTGGTCGCGACGCCGGCCGCGGCGACGGTCATCGCAAACCTCGTCGCCCGCTTGCCCCCGGATCCGGCCATCCCGTCGTCCTTCCCGCCCCCCACGCAGCAAACGCGCGCGGCTGCCGGAAATGGTACGCGAGGCCGGCCGCTACAGTTTGGCGATCAGCGCGGCTGCGCGGACGTCGTCCCCGACGGTCAACGCGATGTGCACCCCATCTTCGCGCTGCGCCCACCGGAGGCTGACATCCTCGCCGTAGCGGATCGGCCTGCGGTACTCGACGACCGCGCGATACGGGGCGCGGCACACCTCAGGGGTCAACGGCATCACTTCGTGGACGGCGTGCCAGTAGGCGGTGTTGGTGACGTGCTCGAAGATGTCGATGTCGGTGCGACGCAACGGAAATGGCGTCTCGTCGGTGGCGTCCTCGAGGTTCGTCAGCCAGGGCCGCCACTTGAGGCGCAGCTCGTCGGTGGTTGTCGCGAAGCGCGCGATCAGGCTGTCGGAGGCGCGCTGCGGCGTCAGCGTCTTGCTGTTGATGGCGATCCAGAAGCCCTCGGTCTCGATCCGGCCACCGTCGCTGCCGACCAGGTCGACGCGCATCGTGCACCATCGGGTCGACAGCGCCGAGCACCACCGACTGAACGAGACCTCGTTGGGAAACTCGATCGGCTCGATCACGTCGATGACGGTGCGCTGGACAAGCCAGTGCGGGTGGTCGTCGGCCTCGCCGGCATCGACGAGGTGCTGCGCGCCGACCTCCTGGATATAGCGCGCCACGCCGTCCAGGCGCAGATGCAGGTTGCCGTCGATGTCGCCGGTCGCGACCGGCCATGCAGTCCGGTAGACGTAACCGGTCTGCGGTAGCGGACTCAGCCGGTGCTCGCCGTCGTTGGTTGGCATCGGGTCATGTGTAGCAGGCCGGAGATCTCATCCCTGCGCCCCCTGTCTGACGTCGGTTGATCCTTGACGAATCTGTTTCGGTTGATCCTTGACACTCGGTGTTAGTGGTTTAGGCCTG
>NZ_LQIK01000032.1 GCF_001499855.1 Mycobacterium sp. GA-0227b | reverse complement strand
CCGACGCGAGCCGGCCGGCCCCGATCACCTCCACGCGGCCCTCGATGACGACGAGGACGGCGTCCTTCTCTTCGGACCGCAGCAATGCGCGCACATCCTCGGCCGAGATCATGTCTGGTTCCGTCGCTCACTCATTTCCTAGCTATGCCCGCTGACCGACCGATCTATGCGACCGCCAGCGCGGCGAGCATCGCCACGCACGTGACGAGGTCGAGCGGCAACCGCACGAGGCTGCGCCGCGTCCAACGCACCGCCGCCGTCTCGTCGACTTCCGCCGGATCGGTCCGTTCGAAGGCCATCGCCTTGGGCACGAAGTCGAGCAGCGACCACACCCGCATCACCGCGTGGCTGACCAGCGCAACCAGCAGCGCGGCTCGCACATCGGACGCGCTCCACGCCGCGACGAGCGCGACGATGAGCAGCACCTCGAACACCGTGTGCGCGGGAATCCAGAACCGGCGCCGCGAGATCCCGCCGTTGCGGGACTGGATGATCCCCGGCCGCTTGGGCCAGACCGGGTCGATGACGACGGTTTCGTAGAGTCCTCCTCCGAGCAGCACGGCGGCCATCAGCGTGGCGGCGGCGATCAGGACGAGCGTCGGGGTCCACATCACCGCCGATTATTACGGGGCGTCCAGAAGTGCGGCACCTTCTCGACGGCGCGAAGGATGGCGATGACACGATCGGCACATGGCTGTGATCGCTCCGTTCCGCATCGCCGTGCCGGACGAAGACCTCGAGGACCTGCAAACGCGGCTGCGACGCATCCGATGGCCGGACGCCGAATGCGTCGACGACTGGAGCCAGGGCATCCCGCTGGACTACACCCGCGAACTCGCGACGTACTGGGCCGACGGGTACGACTGGCGCGCCCGCGAGCGGGCGTTGAACCGGTTCGACCAGTACACCACCGAGATCGACGGCCTCGAGATTCATTTCATCCACCAGCGCTCACCGCACGCCGACGCGTTCCCGCTACTGATCACCCACGGCTGGCCGGGGTCGGTGGTCGAATTCCACAAGATCATCGAGCCGCTGACCGAACGCGGGTTCGACGTGGTGTGCCCGTCGCTGCCCGGTTACGGGTTCTCCGGTAAACCAACCCGTACCGGGTGGGGCGTCGAGCGGATCGCGACGGCGTGGGAGACGCTGATGGGCCGACTGGGATACGAGCGCTACGGCGCCCAGGGCGGCGACTGGGGGTCGGCGGTCACCACGCAGATCGGCCGCAACGCGGGCGACCGGAGCCGCGCCGGCGGCGACATCAGCAGATGCGTGGCCATTCACACGAACATGCCGATCGCCCGGCCGCCGAAGGATCTGACCGACCCCACCGACGAGGAGAAGGCCGCGCTGGCCGCGGGCGCCCACTACGGCAAGTGGGAATCGGGCTACATGAGGCAGCAGGCGACCCGGCCGCAGACGCTGGGGTACGGCTTGGTGGACTCCCCGGTCGGGCAGTTGGCGTGGATCGTTGAGAAGTTCTGGGCCTGGGCGGACTGCGACGGCCATCCCGAGAACGTGCTGAGCCGCGACGAGATGCTCGACAACGTCATGTTCTACTGGCTGACCGCGTCGGGCGCCTCCTCGGCGCGGCTGTACTGGGAGAGCTTCGCCAACTTCGGCGGCGGCCGCTACGTCGCGCTGCCCACCGGCGTCGCCTCGTTCCCGAAGGAGATCGGCCGCCCGCCGCGCAGCTGGTGCGAGCAGAACTACAACATCACGCACTGGACGACGATGCCGCGCGGCGGACACTTTGCGGCCTTCGAGCAACCGGAGCTCTTCGTCGACGACGTCGCCGCGTTCTTCGCTAGCG
The DNA here is from genome assembly GCF_001499855.1 of Mycobacterium sp. GA-0227b. Classification (GTDB taxonomy): domain Bacteria; phylum Actinomycetota; class Actinomycetes; order Mycobacteriales; family Mycobacteriaceae; genus Mycobacterium. Next base: position 307,974 of record NZ_LQIK01000032.1, on the reverse strand, counting down.
TGCGGTAGATGCGCACACTGGAAGCCGACTATCTGGTGATCGGCGCCGGCGCGATGGGGCTCGCGTTCACCGACACGCTGGTCGGCGAGTCCGATGCCACGGTCGTGATGGTGGATCGCAACGACCAGCCCGGCGGACACTGGACGACGGCGTACCCGTTCGTGCGGCTGCACCAGCCATCGGCCTACTACGGCGTGAACTCCCGCGGGCTGGGCAGCGACTCCATCGACCAATTCGGGCTCAACGCAGGCTATTACGAGTTGGCCAGCGGCGCTGAGGTGTGCGCGTATTTCGACGCGGTGATGCGCCAGCACCTGCTGCCGACCGGGCGGGTGACGTACCTGCCGATGAGCGAGTATCTGGGCGACGGGCGGGTGCGCACTCTCGGCGGTGAGGACGTCGAAGTCGTCGCGCGGCGGGTGGTGACCACCCATGTGGAGATCATCGTGCCGTCGATGCGACGCCCCTCGTATGCCGTTGCGCCAGGGGTGGATGTGGTGCCGCCCAACGAGTTGCCGCGGATCCGCGAGGCGCGCGACCGCTATGTCATCGTCGGCGCCGGCAAGACGGCGATGGACTCATGCCTGTGGCTGCTGCGGCACGGCGTCGCGCCCGAGCGCGTCACGTGGATCAAGCCCCGCGAGTCCTGGGTGCTGGATCGAGCGGCGATCCAACCCGGCAGGGAGTTCGCGCAGGTGGTTTTGCGCGATTTCGGCAACCAGCTCGCCGCCGTGCAGGAGGCCGACTCGCTTCCTGATCTGTTCGACCGCCTGGAGGACAAGGGTTGCCTGCAGCGCATCGACGGGTCCGTCGAGCCGACGATGTACCGGTGCGCGATCCTGTCGCAGGCGGAGCTCACCGAGTTGCGCCGCATCGGGGACGTCGTGCGGATGGGCCATGTTCGAGCGGTCGAGCCGGGTCGCATCACGCTCGACGACGGGGTCCGCGACGTCGAGCCCTCTGTGCTGTACATCGATTGCAGCGCAGACGGTTTGGGTAAGGAACCGGTGACGACGGTGTTCAGCGGCGACCGCATCGCCCTGCAGACGGTGCGCACCTGCCAGCCGGCCTTCAGCGCATCGGTGATCGCGCATGTCGAGGCGGCGTATCCGGACGATGACACGCGCAACTCGTTCTGCCGGCCGGTTCCGTATCCGCACATACCGGCCGACTGGCTTCGAATGATGCTGATTTTCAACGAGAATCAACTGAAGTGGTTCTCCGACCCGGACATGATGGCGTGGGTCGACGCGGCCCGCCTCAACGCCCTGCACCATGTGACCGCCAATGTCAGCGTGCGGGCGCGGGAGCGGATCATCTCGATGCTCACCTCGCAGCTGCCGGCGATCAACGAGAAGCTGGAAGAGCTGCTGGCGCAGGCCTGATTCGTCGAAACTGCACACAGATCGTGAAATCGCTCAAAATCTCGATCTCTGCGCAGTTTCGATGGTGGTGCGCCCCTAGGCCAGCGACTGCACGGGGCGGCATCCCCCACGAAGATCACCACCGTTCCAGTGAGGGGACTACTGTGTGAAAGCTGGCACCCGCCGACGTCGCTCGAGGTCACGAGCGCAATGTTGTCAATGACATCGGGTTGGGTACCCCGCAATGTAACGCCCGGCTTGAGCCGGGCGATTAAGCTCGATGTATCTGCGTTTCAGTAGCAATCTGTGCGAGGGAGAGAGTCCACACATGATCAAACTGTCGTTGAGCAAGATGGCTGTCGGGTTCGGGGGTTTGGCGTTGGCGTTGACCGCCGGGGCCGGGGTCGCGTCGGCGCAGCCCAATCTGGATTCAGCCGTGAACACAACCTGTAGCTACCAGCAGCTGGAGGCAGCGGCAAACGCGGCGGATCCATCGATGGCGTCGAAACTCAGCAGCGACCCGATGTTGCAGGCCGGCGTCCGTCAGTTCCTCGCGGCACCGCCCGCTCAGCGCCAGATGATGGCCCAGCAGATCGCGAGCATGCCGGCAAATCAGCCCTACCTCGGCTTGTATCAGCAGATTTTCGATACCTGCCAGAATTTCTGAGCCCACGTAGCGGTCGTCCGTAGCGGGTAACCAGCTGGCGGCCGGGAATGGCAGCACCGAGCGCTCAGCGGCGTCGCCGCTGAGCGCCGTGCTGCGTGGCCTGCGCAGCTACGGCGTCGGGCTTACGCCAGCGACTGCACCCACGCCCGGTGCAGCGCGGCGTAGCGGCCGTCGCTGCGGGCGATGAGATCGGCGGGCGTACCGTCCTCGACGACCCGGCCGTGCTCGAGCACCAGCACCCGGTCGGCGATCTGCACCGTCGAGAGTCGGTGCGCGATGACGAGCGCCGTGCGGTCGGCGAGCACCGTCTCCAGCGCCCGCTGAACCATGCGTTCGCTGGGAATGTCCAGCGACGACGTCGCCTCGTCGAGGATCAGCACCGCGGGGTCGGCGAGAAACGCCCGCGCGAACGCGACGAGTTGGCGCTGCCCCGCCGACAGCCGGCCACCCCGTTTGGCGACGTCGGTGGCGTATCCGTCGGGTAGCGCGGCGATGAACCGATCGGCTCCGACGGCTTCGGCGGCCGCAGCGACCTGCGCATCGGTGGCGTCGGGCCGGCCGAACCGGATGTTGTCGGCGATGGTCCCGTCGAACATGAAGTTCTCCTGGGTGACCATCACGACGTGGCGACGCAGTTCGATCTGCGACAGCTCGCGCAGGTCGACGCCGTCCAAGGTGACCGAACCCGACGTCGGATCGTAGAAGCGGGCGATCAGCTTGGCGATCGTCGTCTTACCCGCACCGGTGGTGCCGACCAGCGCGACGGTCTGTCCCGCGGGCACCTCGAGCGTCAACCCCGGCAGCACCGGACGGTCCGGAACGTACGCGAACCGCACGTCGCGGAACGCGATCTCGCCGCGCACGTCGGTCAGCGCGACGGCACGGGCGGGGTCCTTGATGCCCGGCCGCTCGGCGAGCACGCCGGCCAGTTTCTCCAGCGCCGACGACGCCGACTGGAACATGTTGAAGAACTGCGAGATCTCCTGCATGGGCTCGAAGAACATCCGCAGGTACAGCAGGAACGCGGTCAGCGTGCCGATCGTCATGTCGCCGTTGAGCACGCGATAGCCGCCGTAGAGCAGCACCACGCCGGTGGTGAGGTTGCCGACGAGCTTGACCCCCGGCATGAAGATCGCGAGCAGGCGGAAGGTGCGCTCGTTGTCGGCCTTGTAGCGGTCGGCGATGTCTTCGAAGATCTGCTGATTACGCGGTTCGCGCCGGTAGGCCTGCACGGCCTTGATGCCGGTCATGGTTTCGACGAACTGCACGATCACCAAAGCGGCGCTCTCCCGAACCCGGCGATACGTCCTGGCCGACTCGTTGCGGAACCACCACACCAGCACGATCAGCACCGGGAACGCGCCCAGGCACATCAACCCGAGCCGCCAGTCGAGTGTGACCAGCAGGATCGCAGTGCCGAAGAGTGTGAGCACCGCGGTGACCAGGCTGTCGAAGCCGGTTTCCAGCATGTCCTGGATGGCCTCGACGTCGTTGGTGGACCGGCTGACCACCCGACCCGAGGTGTATCGCTCGTGAAACGCGATGTCGAGCCGCTGGAAATGCCGAAACACCCGGCGGCGCAACTCCCGAAGCACCTTCTGCCCGATACGGCCCGAGCGCCGCAGGAAGAACATCCGGCTGGTGGCCTGAACCACCACCACGACGGCGAGAACACCGATGATCATCAGCAGCGTGTGAGCCGCACCGCCCTCGATGATCGGGGGAATCCCGTGGTCGATACCGCGCTGGACGAGAATCGGAACCGACAGGCGCGCAGCGTTCTCCACCACCACGACGAGCGCGAGCAGCGCGACCGTGAAGCGGTACGGGCGCAGCAGCGAGCCCAGCAGCGCTCGCGCTTCGCGGCGTCGGTCGATGCTCTCGTCGATCGGCAGGTCGTCCTGCTCCTCATCGAACTTGCCGCGCCACTCGGTGGTCGCGGTATCCGGGGTGTCGGTGGCAGTCATCGGCGCTCCGACTCCGAGGTGACGTTGGGCCCACGCGCAAGCAGGGGACGACGCGGTGGCTCCTCCTCGACCAGGTGATCGAGGCGTGTGCGGTCCTCCTCGTCCTCCCATGTGGGGATGCGTTCACAGCCGTCGTCGAGCTCGTCGTCCGCGGCCAGCAGGTAGCGGTACTGCGGCACCCCCGCCAGCAGCTCGGCATGGGTGCCGACGTGGGTGATGGTCCCGTTCTCCAGCAACGCGACCTTGTCGGCGAGCAGAACCGTCGACGCCCGATGGGCGACAACGATGCCGGTGACGGAGTGCAGCACGCGCCGCAGCGCCTCCTCGACGACCGCCTCGGTGTGCACGTCGAGCGCCGACAGCGTGTCGTCGAGCACGAGGATTTTCGGCGCCGCCAGGATCGCGCGCGCGAGCGACAGCCGTTGGCGCTGGCCGCCGGACAGGCTCATGCCCTGCTCACCGATGCGGGTGTCCAAGCCGAACGGCAGGTCGTAGACGAATTGCGCGGCGGCGACCTCGACGGCCTGACGCAACTCGGCGTCGGTGGCCGGGTTTTCCCGGGGGCGGCCCAGCGCCAGGTTCTCGGCCACCGACATGGAGAACAGTGTCGGGTCCTCGAACGCGGTGGCCACCGTCTGACGCAGCGCGGGCAGGCTCAGCTCGCGGATGTCGCGGCCGTCGATGCAGATCGCTCCCTCGGTGACGTCGTAGAGCCGCGACAGCAGCGCGGCCAGCACCGACTTGCCCGCGCCCGTCGACCCGACCAGCGCCAGCGTCTCCCCCGGCTCGACCGTGACGGTGACGTGGCGCAATGCCCAATTGTCCGGCTCGCCGGACGGCGCCACTTCGTCGGGGGCGGCGTCGGGAAATCGGAAGCCCACATCGATGAGCTCGAGGCGCCCGCCGCGTGGCGGCTGGTCGACGGTGCCGTCGACGATTTCACGTGGCGCGTCGAAGATCTCGGCGATCCGGTTGGCGGCGGTGAACGACTCCTGCGTCATCGACAACAAGAAGCCCAGCGACGCGATCGGCCACACCAGCGACAGCATCATCGTGATGAACGCGACCAGCGTGCCCATGGTGACGTGGCCGTGGCCGGCGGCGTAGGCGCCGAAGCCGAGCACGACGATCAACGTCAGGTTCGGGATGACCTCGAGCAGCGTCCAGAACTTCGCCGACACCGACACCCGATCCAGCTGCGTGTCATACAGATTCGTGAGCTGTTCGTCGAACCGGTCGTAGACGTAGTCCTCGCGGCCGAAGGACTTGACCACCCGCAGACCCAGCGCGGACTCCTCGACGTGGGTGGCGACGTGGCCGGCCTGGTCCTGAGCCAATCGCGACAGCCGGGTGTACTCCTGCTGAAAGTGCAGGATCGTCAACGTGATCGGCACGATCGACACCACCACGACCACGCCCAGCGGCCAGTACATCGCCAGCAGGATCACGGTCACCACGGTGATCTGCAGGCCGTTGAGCAGGAGAAAGAGCAGGCCGAAGGACATGAAGCGGCGAATCGTGCTGAGGTCGTTCATGATTCGCGACAGCAGCTGACCGGACTGCCAGCGGCCGTGGAAACTCATCGGCAAGATCTGCAGCCGGGCGTAGAGGTCCTTGCGGATGTCGGCCTCGACCCCCATGGTGGCGCGCGCCGCCAGCCAACGGCGGATGAACCACAGCACCGCCTCGCAGATGCCGACACCCATGGCGGCGGCGCCCAGCAGCCAGAGGCCCTGTGGGTTCTGATGCCGGACCGGACCGTCGATGACGGCCTTGGTCATCAGCGGGATCGCCACGGTGGCGGCCAGGCTGGCGATCGCGACGGTGACCATCGCGATCCAGCGCGCGCGGTACGGCATCAGGTACGGCAGCATCCGCCACAGGTCCGAGCTCGCGCGTCGGCGTTGCGGTGGCGGGGCGATGGCCGGCGCTGAGCGCAGGGCATGAACTACGGGGTCAACCACTGAGTCCATGTTCCCATGCGGGGCAACTTGATAACCGCCTCGCCGAAACCGACGAATTGGCGGAAATCGTCGTCGCGAATCGACCAAAACGTCGGTCTCGACGTGATGGTGGTCATGCCGCGACGCCTTCCTCCTGATCGCCGAACTGGGTTTCGTACAGGTCGGCGTAACGGCCCCGAGTCGCGAGCAGTTCGAAGTGGGTGCCCCGTTCAACGATGCGGCCGTCCTCGACGACGAGGATGAGGTCGGCCGCACGCACGGTCGACAGCCGGTGGGCGATGACGATCGAGGTGCGGCCCGCCAGCGCCTCGGTCAGCGCCTGTTGCACGGCGGCCTCGGATTCGGAGTCCAGCGACGCGGTGGCCTCGTCGAGCACGACCACGCGTGACCGGCCCAGCAGCAACCGCGCGATGGTCAGCCGCTGCCGCTGCCCGCCCGACAAGCGGTAGCCGCGCTCGCCGACGACGGTGTCGAGTCCGTCGGGCATGTCGGCGACCACGTCGGCGAGCCGGGCGCGGTCGAGCGCGTCCCACAGTTCCTCGTCCGTCGCTTCGGGCGCCGCGAGCGTGAGGTTGGCGCGGATCGACTCGTGGAACAGGTGGCCGTCCTGGGTGACCACTCCGATGGTGTTCTTCAGCGAATCGAACGTCAGGTCGCGGACGTCGACGCCGTTGAGCTTTATGGAACCGGAGCCTCCGTCTGATGTCGCCGCGTCCGCGGCTCCGATGTCGTAGAGACGGGCGATCAGCGACGCGATCGTCGACTTGCCCGCGCCCGACGAGCCGACCAGCGCGACCATCTGCCCCGGTCGCGCGGTGAACGAAATGCCGTGCAGCACTTCCTCACCGCCCCGATGGTCGAGGACCGCGACCTCTTCCAGCGAGGCCAGCGACACCTTGTCCGCCGCCGGGTAGGAGAATCGCACATCGTCGAACTTCACTTCGACGGGTCCGTCCGGGACCGCGACGGCGTTCGGCCTCTCCCGGATCAGCGGCTGCAGGTCGAGCACCTCGAAGACCCGCTCGAAAGACACCAGCGCGGTGGCGATCTCGACGTGGGCGTTGGCCAGCGCGGTCAGCGGCGCGTACAACCGGGTCAACAGCAGGGCCAGCGACACGATCGCCCCCGCCTGCAGGTGGCCACCGATGGCCAGCACGCCGCCGAGCCCGTACACCAATGCCAGCGCCAACGCCGACATCAGCGTCAGCGAGTTCATGAAGACCGACTGCAGCATCGCGGTCTTCACGCCGATGTCGCGTACGCGTCCCGCGCGCACCCCGAACTCCCGCGATTCGGTCGCCGGATTGCCGAACAGCTTCACCAGCGTGGCGCCCGGCGCCGAGAACCGTTCGGTCATCTGTGTGTTCATCGTCGCGTTGTGGGCGGCGGCCTCGCGGGACAGCCGCGCCATGGTGGCGCCGATCCGTCGGGCGGGCACGATGAACAGCGGCACCAGCACCAGCGACAGCAGCGTGATCTGCCACGAGATCGACAGCATCACCACCAACGTCAGCGTGAGCGTCACAAGGTTCGACACGACACCGGACAGCGTGTCGGAGAACGCCCGCTGCGCGCCCATCACGTCGTTGCCGAGCCGGCTGACCAGCGCGCCGGTGCGAGTGCGGGTGAAGAATGCGACCGGCATCCGCTGCACGTGGTCGAACACCGCAGTGCGCAGATCGAGGATGAGGCCCTCGCCGATGGTCGCCGACAGCCAGCGGGTCACCAGCGAGGCGGCCGTCTCGGCGAGCGCCACCGCCGCGATGACCGCCGCCAGCAACAGGACCGTGCGGAGCGAGTCCCCGGTGATCGCGTCGACGACCTTGCCCGCCAGTACCGGCGTGGCGACGCCCAGAAGCGCGCCGACGACGCTGACCGCGACGAACGCACGCAGCCGCGGGTGATGCCGACCGGCGAAACTCCAGATGCGGCGCAGCAGCGCGGGGTTGAGAAGCGACCGCAAATCGCCGCCCCGGGCGTGTGACTGCCGGTACAGCGTCTGGCGGGCGACCGTTTCGATGCTCATCGATTCACCGTAGAACCTCAACAATGGATGAGGTCAACGGCTTCCCGCACCGCCAGCGAATGGCGGCCTACGCGTCGATGCGGGCGAACTGACTGTGCCGGTACTGCTCGACACATGTCGCCCGCCGGACCTTGCCGCTCGTGGTGATGGGTATCGAACCGGGCGGTACCAGAACAAGATCGGCGACGTTGAGGCCGTGCGAGTTGGAGATCGCCGAGGTGACCTCGCGCTTGACCTCGGCGAGCTTCTCTGAGGCCTCCTGCTCGGAGTCGCCCCGCTTCTTGGCCTCGATGATGACGACGAGTTTCTCGGTCTGACGATCGGGAACCGCGATCGCCGCGCACCGGCCGCGCGTGATCTCCTGGACCGTCGCCTCGATGTCGTCGGGTGAGTGGTTGCGCCCGTACACGATCAACAGATCCTTGATGCGGCCGATGACGAAGACCTCGTCGTCGAAAACGAAACCCTGATCCCCGGTGCGCAGCCACGGCCCCTCGGGTGTGCCATCGGATGGCGCGACGATCTTCGCGCCGAACGTGGCCGCGGTTTCCTCGGGCTTCTGCCAATAGCCCAGCGCGACGTTCTCGCCGTGCACCCAGATCTCGCCCGTCACCCCCGCCGGGCATTCGGTCATCGTGTCGGGATCAACGATCCGAACGGTCGGCGACTGCGGCACACCGTAGCTGACCAACGGTGTACCACCGCCGTTCTCGCACCGCTCCGCCTTACCGGCGGTCAGCTTGTCGGAGTCGAACCGGACGACTTTCGGTGCCTGATTCGGCCGTCCGGTCACCACGTACACCGTCGCCTCCGCCAGGCCATACCCGGGCCGCAGCACCGTATCGCGAAGGTTGAAGCGGGCGAACCGCTCAGTGAAGCGCTTTATGGTGGCGGGGTTTATCCGCTCGCTACCGCTACCGATGCCACGCACTTCCCCGAGATCGAGCCCGGCCATGTCTTCGTCGGACGTCTTCTTCGCGGCTATCTCGAAAGCGAAATTCGGCGCCGACGAAAACGCGTATCTGTTGCTGGCCAGCAACTGCATCCACCGGGCCGGCCGCTGCAGGAAGGCCATCGGGCTCATGAGCACAGCGTGAAGTCCCGCCAGGACCGGCACAAAGATTCCGACCATCAGACCCATGTCGTGATAGAACGGCAGCCACGACACGACGGTGGTGTCCGGCGGGGGCACATTGCCGTCGTCGGCGAACAAGTCGGCCATCAGCTGCCCGAAATTGATCAGAAGATTCCTGTTCGACACCATGACACCCGCCGGCGCACGCGTCGACCCGGACGTGTACTGCAGATACGCGATGCCTGGGCCGCCCGCGCTCTCTACGTCGGATATCGGCGGCGCGTCCAGGTCCAGCAAGTCGACGGCGACCACTGCTGGAACGGATTGGCCGCTCTGCGACTGTACGGACGCCGTGACGCTGTCGACGACGGCCGACGTCGTGAGAACGACGGTCGGCGACGAATCGCGCAGCACCGAGTCGACGCGCTCATCGGTGACGCCACCCATCGGCACCGAAAGCGGAACCGCGATGAGTCCGGCCTGCAGCGCGCCGTAGAACGCGACGATGTAGTCAAGCCCCTGCGGTGCCGAAATCACCGCCCGGTCACCGGGCGACGCGGCACCTTTGAGCGCAATGGCGACGTTCGTCGTCCGCCGGTACAGCTGCGACCACGTCAGGCTTTCGGGTACACCGTTCCAGTCCTGGTCGTAGTCGATGAACGTGAACGCTGTGTCATCGGGCTGAAAACCGGCGCGCTCGCGGAGAATAGCAGCAGGGGAAGACTCGTTCACAGCGGTTCACACCTTCCGTAGGGAGATTCGATAGAGGTTCGTGTGCTCGAGCCGAAACTGCCTCACCGACGCTTCGAGGTACCTTTCGTAGACCGACACCTTCTCCGGGCCCACGATCGCTTCCGCCTCAACCCGATTGCTGCGTAGCCTTTCGAGCCACGCAGAACATGTGAGTGCGTAGTGTTCGCGATGGTTGAGCACCGACCTGATCTCGAAGAGCTTCTCGGCAGCATGCGCGATTTCGGCGAGCCTCGGGGGATCCGATTCCGGAAATATGTGCTCCGCTATGAACAGACAATCGCGCAGCCCTTGCTCGTCCATGACGACGTTCCCCTTGCCGATCGTCTGCAACGCCAGACCCGCGCCGGGATTGAGCCACTCGTAACACTTTTCGAAGAATCGTCGATACGCCGCGACTCTGTCCGACCGTTTCCAGCCGAACTTGACGAAGTGCTCCATGGCCCCGATCGAGATGGCAGCGTCATACCGTTCATCTGGCTGGAAATCCGCCCAGTCCCGGACAAGCACTTCCAATCGAGGATCGCCCAGGCCCTCCACGTGATGAGCCTGGGCTTCACTCAAAGTCAGACCCGTGGCATGTTGCACGCCGTGTTCGGCAACCAGCCGTTGCATGACCGAGCCCCACCCACACCCGATGTCCAACACACGTGCGCACCCCTTCGCGCCTGCCTCGGACACGAGATAATCGATCTTGCGTAGCTGAGCCGCCGCGAGATCATCGGCTTGCCCATCCCACAAGGCACACGAATACGTCATCGACTCGTCGAGCCAGAGTGAGTAGAACTTGTTGCTTATATCGTAGTGGTGCTGAATGGATTCGGGCGATGCGCCGCGCTGGCTTATCGTTGTCATTTCCTCCCCTTCAATCGAATTGTCCCCCACCTATGCGTCGATACGGGCGAATTGGCCGTGCCGGTACTGCTCGACACATGCCGCCCTGGGGTGCCAGTCGATCCGTGCGGTTCGAGCTCCGCGTCGAGTTCGACGTCCGCCGGTACGAGAGGTGACCACGTCATGCTCTCGGGGGCGCCGTTGCGGTCCCGCTCACTGGCGTGCTCGCACAGCACGTCCACAAGGGAGGTCTCGATCACCCGAATCACGTTACTGCGGCCGTCGCGGCCCCACTGCCGAACGCGAAACTTAGGTAGCCGACAAATTCCCCGTCCGGACCTCCGCGATTCCGACCAGCACCACGACCTGCGGTTTTATCTTCTCGACTCTCCCGCGCATCGTCGGGACTGGCCGTGGATGCGTTTGCCGACGGTGCTCTACATCGGACCGCCGAATCCGCATGTGACCCGCGGCGGGCGGGTCCTCTATACGGTGCGAGCCAGTCGCTCGGCGAGCAGCCCGGCGAACTTGGCTGGATCGTCGGGAATGTCGCCTTCGGCGAGAAGCGCTGTGCCGTACAGCAGTTCGGCGGTATCGACCAGCCGACTCAGTTGAGCGTCGTCGCTCTTGCCGTGCGCCTTTTGCAGCCCAGTGACGAGCGGGTGGTTCGGATTCAGCTCGAGAATCCGCTTCGAGACCGGAACCGATTGCCCGGAGGCGCGGTACATCCGCGCCAGCGCCGGCGTGATGCCGAACGTGGGGGTGATCAGGCACGCCGGCGACTCGGTGAGGCGCATCGACAGCCGCACATCGGAGACATGATCACTCAACGTCTCCTTCAGCCAGCCGAGCAGCCCCGCGAATTCCTTCTCCTGCTCCTCGCGCTCGGCCTCGCTTCTCTCCTCCTCCGAGTCGAGATCGACCTCGCCTCTTGCCACCGACTGCAGCGGCTTGCCGTCGAACTCGGGCACCGATCCCACCCAGATCTCGTCGACCGGGTCGGTGAGCAGCAGCACCTCGTAGCCCTTCGCCCGGAACGCCTCCAGGTGAGGGGATTTCAGCAGTTGTTCACGGGACTGTCCGGTGGCGAAGAAGATCTGCTCCTGACCCTCTTTCATGCGCTCGGCGTACTCGGCGAGTGTGGTGGGCTCCTCGTCGCTGTGCGTCGACGCGAACGACGAAATCCGCAGCAGCGTGTCGCGGTTGTCGAAGTCCGACATCAAGCCCTCTTTGAGGACCGGCCCGAATTGGGTCCAGAACGTGCGGTAGTCCTCGGGACGCTCGGACTGCAGATCCTGGATCGTCGACAGGACCTTCTTGGTCAGCCGGCGGCGGATCGCGGTGACCTGCCGGTCCTGCTGGAGGATTTCGCGGGAAACGTTGAGCGACATGTCCTGTGCGTCGACGACCCCCTTGACGAAACGCAGGTACCTGGGCATCAGCTCTTCGCAGTCGCCCATGATGAAGACGCGCTTGACGTACAGCTGCACCCCGATCTTGGCGTCGCGGGTGAACAGGTCGAACGGTGCTTGTGACGGGATGAAGAGCAGGGCCTGGTACTCGAAGGTGCCCTCGGCCTTCATCGCGATCACCTCGAGCGGGTCGTCCCAGGCGTGCGCGATGTGCTTGTAGAACTCCTTGTACTCCTCCTCGGAGACCTCGTCTTTCGACTTGGCCCACAGTGCCTTCATCGAGTTGAGGGTCTGCGTTTCGACGGTGGCGGTTTCCTGCCCGGTTTCGGGGCCGCCCTCCTCCGTCGGCGGGGTGCGCCGCTCGACCTGCATCCGGATCGGCCAGGAGATGAAATCCGAATACTTCTTGACCAGCTCGCGAATCTTCCACTCCGCGGTGTAGTCGTGCAGCTGGTCGTCGGCGTCTTCGGGTTTGAGGTGCAGCGTGACCGACGTGCCCTGCGGGGCCCCTGCATCCGAGGCGTCGACGGATTCGATGGTGTAGGTCGCCTCACCGCTCGACACCCACCGGGTGGCTTCGCTCTCGCCGGCCTTACGGGTGAGCAGCTCGACCTTGTCGGCCACCATGAACGTCGAATAGAAACCGATACCGAACTGACCGATCAGTTCCTCGGAGGCCGCCGCGTCCTTGGCTTCACGCAATTGCTGACGCAGCTGTCCTGTGCCCGACTTGGCCAGCGTGCCGATCAAGTCCACGACTTCGTCGTGTGTCATACCGATACCGTTGTCGCGAACGGTCAGCGTGCGCGCCTCAGTGTCCACCTCGATCTCGATGTGCAGATCCGAGGCGTCGACGTCGAGGTCCTTATTACGCAGGCTCTCCAGCCGCAATTTGTCCAATGCGTCGGAGGCGTTCGAGATCAACTCCCGCAGAAAGGAGTCCTTGTTCGAGTACACCGAGTGGATCAGCAAATCCAGCAGTTGGCGCGCCTCCGCCTGAAATTCCAACTGTTCGACGTGTGCAGTCATGTGCTTCCTCTGGTGACACAGGCTTTGGTTGCAGGTATCCGGAAGGATAATAGCGACTGCGTCGTCGTCGCGCGTTTGCAGCAACCTGGCGAACACAGGCGGATACACTCCATGAAGGGGCGGGGGACAAGGGGGACCCATCATCGTTGCTGATCCGGCAGCCCGGGATGGATTGTTCGGATTTCGAGACAATTCACCAGGCGCGAAATTACCGTCATTGCTTGTGAATGCCTGTCGACGCAAACCGATGCCGCCGCTGAGAAACACGCGCCGGGGCGCCGATATTCGCGCCGTGGCCACCGCACCCGCACACGGTGCTTACACGTATGTCGGCCCGGGCCACAGCAACCGTTGCTACGCGGAGGAGAAATGACGTTGCCCGAGACGGGGCAAGATTCGCAGTCGGGCTCAAGATCCGCGATCAACTCACCGGAAGTGGGCACCGAAACTGTCACCCCTATTGCGGTGATCGGCATGGCGTGCCGGCTGCCCGGCGGGATCGACTCCCCCGTGCAGCTGTGGGAGGCGCTGCTGCGCGGGGATGACCTGGTCACCGAGATCCCGCCCGACCGCTGGGACGCCGACGACTACTACGACCCCGAGCCGGGCGTGCCCGGGCGGTCGGTGTCGAAATGGGGCGCCTTCCTCGACGACGTCGACTGCTTCGACTCCGAGTTCTTCGGCATCAACGATCGCGAGGCCACCGCGACCGATCCGCAGCACCGACTGCTGTTGGAAACCTCCTGGGAGGCGATGGAGCATGCGGGTCTGAGCCGGGAGGCGCTGGCCGGTTCGCGGACCGGGGTGTTCGTGGGCTTGACACACGGGGACTATCAACTGCTGGCCGCCGATGCCAACGCGGTGGAGCAGCCGTACGGCTTCACCGGCAACAGTTACAGCATGGCGTCGGGGCGCATCGCCTACGCGCTCGGCGTTCACGGTCCCGCGCTCACGGTGGACACCGCTTGCTCGTCCGGCCTGACCGCGATCCATCTGGCCTGTCGCAACCTGCACGAGGGCGAAAGCGACCTCGTGCTGGCCGGCGGCGTGACGCTCGCGCTGGATCCGCGCAAGTGGTCGGCGGGTTCGGCCGAGGGCATGCTGTCCCCCACCGGTCGCTGCCACGCCTTCGACGTCGCCGCCGACGGGTTCGTGCCCGGTGAAGGCTGTGTGGTGTTGTTGCTCAAGCGGTTACCGGATGCGCAGCGCGATGGTGACCGGATTCTGGCGGTGATACGTGGCACGGCCGCGAACCAAGACGGCCGCACGGTGAACATCGCGACGCCGTCGCGAGCCGCGCAACTCGCGGCCTACCGGCAGGCGCTGGCCGCGGCCGGCGTCGATGCCGAAAGTGTGGCCATGGTCGAGGCACACGGGACCGGCACGCCCACCGGCGACCCGATCGAATACGCCAGCCTGGCAGAGATATACGGCGTCGACGGCCCCTGCGCGCTGGTGTCCTCGAAGACCAATTTCGGGCACATGCAGGCGGCCTCCGGGCCGTTGGGACTGCTGAAATCCGTTCTCGCCCTGCAGCACGGTGTCGTCCCGCAGCACCTGCACTTCAATCGGCTGCCGGACGAGATGGCGGCGATAGAGACAAATCTCTTCGTGCCGCAGGAGAATGCGCCGTGGCCGAGTAACGGTGACCGTCCGCGGCGGGCGGCGGTGTCGGCATATGGGATATCGGGAACCAATGTGCACGTGATCCTGGAGCAAGCTCCGGCGATACCCATCAACGAGCCGCGAGTCGAATCTCCCACGGCCTCACCGCTGGTGTTCCCGTTGTCGTCGACGTCGGCCGACGAACTGCGCCGCACCGCCGGCCGGCTGTGCGACTGGGTGCAGGCACACGACGACGTGGCGCTGGCGGACCTCGGCTATACCTTGGCGCGCCGGCGGGCGCACCGCCCGGTGCGCACCGCCGTCATCGCGAGTCGCCGCTCGGAGCTCACCGACGCGCTGCGTGAGGTTGCCGACGGCGACACTCCGTACCCCGCGGCGGTCGGCCGCGACGACCGCGGTCCGGTCTGGGTGTTCTCGGGCCAGGGTTCGCAGTGGGCGGGCATGGGCGCCGAACTGCTGGCGACCGAACCCGTGTTCGCCGCCACCGTCGCGCAAGCCGAGCCGCTGATCGCCCAAGAGTCCGGATTCTCGGTCACGCATGCGATCTCGGCGCCCGAGGTCGTCGCCGGCCAGGACCGCATCCAACCGACTCTTTTCACCATGCAGGTCGCCCTCGCCGCCACCCTGAAGGCCTACGGAGTCCGCCCGGCCGCGGTGATCGGGCACTCCCTCGGTGAGGCTGCTGCGGCGGTGGCCGCGGGTGCGTTGTCACTCGAGGACGGCGCGCGGGTGATCTGCCGGCGGTCGCGGTTGATGCGCCGCATCGCCGGCGCCGGCGCCACGGCAGCGGTGGAATTGCCTGCCAAGCAGGTGCTTTCGGAATTGACGGCGCGCGGCGTCAACGACGTCGTGTTGGCGGTGGTGGCGTCGCCGCAGTCCACCGTGGTTGCCGGCGCGGCGCAGACGGTTCGCGATCTCATCGCCACGTGGGAACAGCGTGACGTGATGGCCCGCGAAGTGCCCACCGACGTCGCCTTCCACTCACCACAGGTCGATCCGATCCTCGGCGAGCTGACCGACGCGCTGGCGGAACTGGACCCGATGACACCGGAAGTCCCGTTCTACTCCGCGACCCTGTTCAATCCGCGCGAGCCGGCGAAGTTCGACGCCAGGTACTGGGCGGACAACGTACGACGCATGGTTCGTTTCGCCGCGGCGGTGCAGGCGGCCCTGGAGGATGGTCACCGGGTCTTCGCCGAGCTGGCACCGCATCCTCTGCTCACCCGCGCGCTCGAACAGACCGCGGCCAGTCTCGACGTGCCGATGGCCACCGTGGCCGGTATGCGGCGCGGACAAGCGCTCCCATTCGGGCTGCGCGGGTTCGTCGCCGACCTTCACAACGCCGGCGCCGCAGTCGATTTCTCGGTGCTCTACCCGCACGGCCGGCTGGTGGACGCACCGCTACCGACGTGGACGCGCCACCGGCACTGGTTGAGCGGCGACGGTCAGGATTCTCCGATCCGCGGCGCCTGCACCATTTCCGTGCATCCGTTGCTGGGTGCGCATGTGCGACTGCAAGAGGAACCCGAACGCCATGTCTGGCAAGGGAACCTCGGCACGGCCGCACAGCCCTGGTTGGAAGATCACCAGATCCGCAATGTCGCTGTACTCCCGGGGGCAGCGTATTGCGAGATGGCGCTGGCCGCCGCCCGCACCGTGCTGGGCGAGGCTTCCGAGGTCCGCGACATCCGTTTCGAGCAGGCGCTGCTGCTCGATGAGCAGACGACAGTCGGCGCCTCGGCGTTGTCGTTGTCACCGGGCGTCGTCGACTTCACCGTGGAGACCAATCAGGAGGGCCAATCAGCCCGGCAGGCGTCGGCGGTCCTCCATACCGCCGACGATGTGCCGGCGCCGTCGCACGACATGTCCGCCTTGCTGGCCGCACATCCGGGCCAGGAGGACGGCGACGAGGTGCGCATGCGCATGGATCAGCGTGGCATGCAGTACGGCCCGGCTTTCAGCGGGCTTGGTGTGGTGCACACCGGGGAAGCCGGCACCGTGCTGGCCGAGGTCGCACTACCCCGCCAGATCCGCTCGCAACAAGATGCCTACGGAGTGCACCCCGCGCTGCTGGACGCCTGCTTCCAATCCGTGGAGGCCCATCCTGACGTTCGGGCGTTGGGAGAAGGCATGCTCGGGTTGCCGTTGGGGGTACGCCGACTCCGCGCCTACGCCGATGCCCGCAACGCGCATTACTGCCTCACGACGGTCACGAAGGCCGATGCGTCCGGCGTCGAGGCCGACATTGACGTACTCGATGAGAACGGCACCGTCATGCTCTCCGTGCAGGGCCTGCGATTGGGCGCCGGAGATTCCGAACAGGGCCGCCGGGACCGAGTGCTGGCCGAGCGACTGCTGACCATCGAATGGCAGCCCAAGGAGCTGCCCGAAACCGAGCACGTCGACGCCGGAGCGTGGCTGCTGATCAGCATCGCCAACGCCGACCAGATGGCCACGGAACTGGCCGACACCCTGAAATCACTTGGTGCGCAATGCAGCAGCATGTGCTGGCCGCAAAACGCCGACCACTCCTCGAACGCGGCCCAACTCGGCAATCATCTGCGCACCGGCGGATTCACCGGTGTGGTGATCCTGACGGCCCCCAGGAACGGCGCGGGCGAGGACCAGTCACCGATCCTCGGTCGGGAGTATGTGCGGCATCTGGTGCGCATCGCCCGCGAATTGCCGGAGATCGCCGGCGAGCCTCCGCGCCTCTACGTCGTCACCCACAACGCGCAGACCGTGGTGGCCGACGACTCGCCCAACCTCGAACAGGCGGGCCTGCGAGGTCTGATCCGGGTGATCGGCACCGAGCATCCGCATCTGCGCGCAACGCAGATCGATCTGGACAACGAAAGCGATACCGAGCAACTGGCACGGCAACTTCTGGGCGAGTCCAATGAGGACGAGACCGCCTGGCGCGGCGGCCAGTGGTACACCGCACGGTTGTACCCGACTCCGCTGCGGCCCGAAGAGCGCAAAACCACCGTCACCGACCACTCCTGCGACGGGATGCGTCTGCAGATCCGTACGCCCGGGGATCTGGAGTCGATGGAACTCGTTGCGTGCGACCGTGTTCCGCCGGGCCCGGGACAGATCGAGGTCGCGGTCACGGCATCCAGTGTCAACTTCGCGGACGTGCTGGTCGCGTTCGGCCGCTACCCCGCGTTCGACGGAAAGCTGCCAGAGCTCGGCATCGACTTCGCCGGCGTGGTGACCGCCGTCGGCCCCGACGTGACCGACCACAAGGTCGGCGACCGCGTGGGCGGTCTGTCCGCCAACGGCTGCTGGGCCAGGTTCATCACCTGCGATGCCAATTTGGCCGTCACGCTGCCGGAGGGTCTGACCGATGCGCATGCGGCGGCCCTGACCATCGCGACGGCCACCGCCTGGTGCGGCCTCAACGATCTGGCCCGCATCAAGGCCGGTGACAAGGTGCTCATCCACTCCGCAACCGGCGGTGTGGGTAAGGCGGCGGTGGCAATCGCGCGCGCTGCCGGCGCTGAGATTTTCGCCACCGCCGGCAGCGAGCAACGTCGACAGCTATTGCGCGACATGGGTATCGAGCACGTCTACGACTCGAGAGGCTTGGATTTCGCCGATGAGATCCGTGAGGATACGGACGGCGGCGGTGTTGATATCGTGCTGAACTCGGTCACCGGCGCCGCGCAGCGCGCCGGTCTCGAATTGCTCGCCTTCGGCGGGCGGTTCGTCGAGATCGGCAAGCGCGACATCTACGGCGACACCCGGTTGGGGCTCTTCCCATTCCGGCGCAACCTCTCGTTCTTCGCCGTCGACCTGGCGTTGATGTCGGTCAGCCACCCCGAGCAGGTTCGGAAACTGCTGGAAACGGTGTACCGCCTCACCGCCGAGGGTGCGCTGCCCATGCCGGAGTGCACCCATTACCCGCTTGCCGACGCCGCCACCCCGATTCGGATGATGAGCGGGGCGCGGCACACCGGAAAACTGATTCTCGATATGCCGCAGGCGGGGAACAGCAATGTGGTGGTGCCCCCCGAGCAGGTTCGGAGCTTCGCTCCCGACGGCGCGTACATCATCAGCGGTGGCCTGGGCGGGCTGGGGCTGTTCTTCGCAGAGAAGATGGCCGGCGCCGGTGCCGGACGCCTCGTGTTGTCTTCGCGCTCGCAGCCCACGCTCGAAGCACTGGAAACGATTCAGCTGATCCGGGCGCTCGGCGCCGACGTGGTGGTGGAGTGCGGAGATGTCGCCGAACCCGAGACGGCTCAACGGTTGGTGGCCGCGGCGACCGCCACCGGTCTGCCTGTGCGCGGTGTGCTGCACGCGGCCGGGGTGATCGACGATGCCACATTGACCAACATCACCGATGAGCTGATCGAACGCGACTGGGCGCCAAAGGTCCACGGCGCCTGGAACTTGCACGCTGCCAGTGCAGGCCAGCCGTTGGACTGGTTCTGCTCGTTCTCCTCCGCTGCCGCGTTGGTGGGTTCGCCCGGCCAGGGTGCGTATGCCGCGGCCAACAGTTGGCTGGACGCGTTCACCTTGTGGCGGCGGGCCCAGGGCCTTCCGGCGACCGCGATCGCATGGGGGGCGTGGGCCCAGATCGGGCGCGGCACAGCCCTGGCCGAGAGCGCCGGGGTCGCCATCACGCCCGAGGAGGGTGCGTACGCCCTCGAAGCGCTGCTCCGCCATGACCGCGCCTACACCGGCTATGCGCCGATCACCGGCACGCCGTGGCTGACCGCCTTCGCCGAGCAGATCCCGTTCGCCGAGGCGTTCCGTTCCAGCGTGCAGAACGCCGCGGGCACAAGCAGGCTGCGGGCCGAGCTCGACGAGCTGCCACCGGAGGAATGGCCCATCCGGCTGCGGCGCCTGCTCTCCGATCAGGTCAGCCTGATCCTGCGGCGCAGCGTTGACCCGGACCGTCCGCTCGCCGAGTACGGCCTGGATTCGCTGGGCGCACTGGAACTGCGTACCCGGATCGAAACCGAGACAGGGATCCGGGTCAATCCCGCCGACCTCTCCTCCATCGGCACGGTTCGCGGACTGGCGGACCTGCTCTGCGAGAAGTTGGCGCCCGCGCAAGCCACCTGACCGGGCTGCGCGAGAGTTCGCGGCGGTTTCGAGCCCACCCGGGCGCGCTGGTAGCGTGCGTCGGGCGGACTGGTAAGGAGAATGCGTGAAAGCCCTGCTGAGAACGATGATCGTCGGGCTTATCGAGCCTGTCCTGTTCGGCTTGATCCTGTTCGTGGTGGCAGGCACGTTCGACTACTGGCAGGCGTGGGTTTTCCTGGCGGTGTTCGCTCTGTCGTCGTGGATCCCCGGCGTGTATCTGCTGCGAACCAATCCCGATGCGCTCAAGCGCCGGATGCGCGCGGGGCCGACAGCCGAGACACGAACCAAGCAAAAGGCTTTGATCGCCGGCTGGTACCTATCGCTGGCCTCGGTGTTCGTTATCAGCGCGCTTGACCACCGCTTCGGCTGGTCGCAGGTACCCACCGCGATCTGCTTGGTCGGCGACGTCCTGGTCGCCATCGCACTCGGCGTGGTGATGATGGTGGTGATCCAGAACAGTTATGCGGCCGCGGTCGTACGGGTCGAGGCGGGCCAGAAGCTGGTCCGAACCGGGTTGTATGGACTGGTGCGGCATCCCATGTACACCGGCAATGTGATTTTGGTGGTTGGCATTTCCCTTGCCCTGGGCAGCTATTGGGGGTTGGTCGTCGTCGTACCGGCCGTGATCGTGCTCGGCCTGCGGATCCGGGACGAAGAGAAGCTGCTCCAGGAAGAGTTGGACGGCTACCGCGAGTACACGCAGGAGGTGCGCCACCGCCTGGTGCCCGGCGTGTGGTGAGACGCCGGATCGCTCACCAACTCATGGCGTGAACTTGTTTCCCTGAGCCGATTCGCTGCACACGTGCTCGCTCAAGCTTCTGACGGACGGCGCGTCGACCAGGATTGACACCCCGAGGTCGGCATCAAGGGCGGTGTTGATCGCCGTGATCGCCCGCATCGCCGAAATCGAATCCCCGCCCAGGTCGAAGAACGACTCGTCGACACCTACGCGATCTAACCCCAGCACCTGGGCGTAGATGCCCGCCAGGATCTGCTCCACCAGGGTCGTCGGGGCGAGATAGTCACCAGCGGTGTCGTCGCCTTCGGGCGCCGGGGGCGCCGCACTCCCCGGCTGGTTTGACACTGCCCGCTTGCCTATCTCATCCAACCGGGCGTGGTCGGTCCCATCGAGCACATCGATCGATGACAACGGCCGCGTCGGATGGGCGGTCATCTCCACCAACACCTGCTGGTACCGCTCGATCAGCGCTCGGACGCTGGCCACGTCGAAAACATCGGTGCGGTATTGGACGCGAAGTTCCAGTTCGCGGCCCGGTCCGGCTTGCACCGTCAGCGGATAGTGGTAGAAGTCGCGGCTGGTGAACCCGGTGATGGCCAACCCGTTCGCGCCCGGCGGCGTGCCGGTGTCGGTCGGGTAGTTCTCGTACACGAAGACGGTGTCGAACAGTCTTTCCTGACCGGTGATGCGATGGATCTCGCTGAGCGCCAGGTGCTGGTGGTCGAGGGTGTCGTTGTGGGTGCTTTGCAGCTGATCGAGCAGATCTGCGGTGGTCGTTGCCGGCGTGATGTGCGCCCGCACCGGCACCGTGTTGATCAACAACCCCACCATCGATTCCGCGCCGTCGACCTCAGCCGGCCGACCCGAGACCACGGTGCCGAAGGCCACGTCCCGCTCGCCGGTCAGCGAGGACAGAAGTAGCGCCCAGGCACCCTGCAGCACGGTGTTGACGGTGGTGTGGTGCGAGCGCGCCAGCTTGGTGAGGGCCCGCGTGGTCTTCGCAGGCACCCGGAACAATTCGACGCTTCGCCGCCCGAACCCGAGCTCCTGCGGCGGGCCGACGAGAATGGGGGTGTCGAAATCGGTGAACACCTCGCGCCACGCCGCTCGGGCGGCTGCGTGATCCCGTTCCGCGAGCCAGGTCATGAAGCTGCGATACGGCGAGGCCGCGGGCAGCCGGTGCCCGTGGTAGCCGGCGAAGATCTCCTGCAGCAGGATCGGCATCGACCAGCCGTCGAGCACGATGTGGTGGTTCGTCAGCACAAATCGGTACCGGTCGTCCGAGATGCGGATGAGAGCTGCTCGGAAGGCGGCCTGGTCGACGAGATCACAGACCGCGGCGCGTTCGGCGGCACAGAGCCGCTCGATTTGCTCATCGACGTCGAAACCGGCGCCGCCGGAGTCTAATTCGACATACCGCCAGGGCGCGACGGGGTCAGCGGGAATGATCTGTACCGGTTGCTCGAATTGTGGACAGAATCGGGCGGCCAGGTGTGGATGCCGGTCGACCACGGTCTGCACGGCATCGCGTAGCCGATGCGCGTCTACCGGGCCGCTCAACGCGATGTCCAGCTGCACCGCGTACGCATCGTCGCCGGAGCCTTTCGCGATGTCGGCGTGATAAAGCAGGCCCTGCTGCAAGGGGGTCAGCGGCAGCACGTCGACGATCGGGAACTGGGCGTGCAGCTCGTCGATCTGCTGCTGGCTCAGCCGCGCCGGGGCGATATCCGACGGGGTCAACCCGCCCCCGCCGCGCCTGACATGCGCGCAGATGCCGGCCAGGGCGTCGAACCACAACCGGCTGATGCGGGTGACCGCCATGCGATCCATCGCCGAGGGCGCCCACGACCAGGTGGCGCTCAGGTGCGGGCCGGAGTCGGTGTCGAGGGTGACCGCGTTGAGCTCGACGGTGTGCGTCAGGGCAATGGGCATGTCACTGGGCATCGCCTCGACGGCACCGGTCAACGACAAGCCCTCTTGGCTGAACCGCCACACATCACCGGACGCATAGGCCGCCGGCGAGCCCAACCTCCCGAAATAGTTGAAGCCGATCGCCGGGTCGCGCCCGGCCAACTCCACATCGGGATTCAGGTAGCGCAGTAGGCCGTAGGTCAGGCCGTCCGGCAGCGAACGCAGCTGCTCTTTGGCGTCTTTGAGCACTGCGCCCAGCGCCGCATCGCCGGTCACCACCTGGGTCCAGCTCAACCCACCCACAGCTAACGACACCGGGTACTTGGCGGTGAACCACCCCACCGTGCGCGACAGGTCCACATCGGCGCCCAGCTCCGCCAAGTCCTCCTGGCGACCGTGGCCCTCCACATCGATGGTGATCGGAGCGCCGCCGGTGCCCAGGAACTGCGCCCACGCCAACCCGAACGCGATCAACAAGATCTCGTGCACCCCGGCGTGGAACGCAGCCGGTACCTCACCGAGGAGCAGGTGGGTGGTCTCGGCGTCCAGCAGCTCCGTCAGGTATCCGGCCGTGGCAAGCGTGTCCACCGCGGGTTGCGGCGCCGGCAACGCGGCGGGGATCGCGGCCACCTGCCGCCACACATCCGCCTGGCCGACCACGTCCGGATGGCGCGCGTACTCATCCAGCAGCTCCGCCCACCGGGCAAACGACGTCCCCGTCGGCGGCAACAGCACGGGCTGTCCGCCGCGATGCTGGGTCAAAGCAATGTTGATGTCCTCCAACACAATCCGCCACGACACCCCGTCAACGGCCAGGTGATGAACGATCAACGCCAACTGGCCGGTGGAGGAAGCCCACACGGCGCTGAGCATCGCCCCGTTGGACGGTTTCAACCGCGACCGCGCCGCCACCAGCGTCTCATTCGTCAACACGTCCACCGTTTGCAGGCACCCGCGGGCGTCCACCAACCCCGGGTCGGGCACGGTCAAAGACCACCTCCCAGCGCCGTCGTCCGCGGCACGCAGCCGCAACATGGCATGGCGATCCAGCAGGGCCTGCAGCAGCACCACCACATCAGCCTCGGTCATCCCCGCAGGAGCCTGCAGCAGAACCGTCTGGTTGAACTCGTCGATCGGGCCGCCGGCACTTTCCACGCCTTTCAACCAGTGCATGATCGGGGTCGCGATCACCGGGCCGGTGCCCTCGTCGGTCTCGGCGCCGGGACCGTCGGCCAGCCTGACCACTCGGGCCAGGCGCGCCACGGTCTGCTGGACGAAGATGTCGCGCGGGCGACCGACCAGGCCCGCGGCGTTGGCCCGCATGATCACCTGGATGGCGGAAATGCTGTCGCCGCCGAGGTCGAAGAACGAGTCGTCGACCCCGACCCGCTCCAGCCCGAGAACCTCGGCGTAGATGCAGGCAAGGATCTCCTCGACGGCGTCGGCCGGGGCGCGGTAGTGATCGACGTCGGAGTACTCCGGCGCCGGCAACGCGCGAACGTCGAGCTTGCCGTTTACCGTCAGCGGAAGCGCGTCCAGCGTCACGATCGCGGCCGGCACCATGTACGCGGGCAGCCGCTCGGCCAGCTCGGCACGTAGCCCGGCCGAATCGTCGATGCCGGTGACATACCCCACCAGCCGCTTGTCGCCGGGCCGGTCCTCGCGGGCGATCACCACCGCTTGCTCCACTCCGGCCAAACCGGCCAGGGCAGCTTGGATTTCGCCGAGCTCGATGCGGTACCCGCGGATCTTGACCTGCTCGTCGGCGCGACCCAGGTACCTCAGCTCGCCGTCGGCACCCCAACACACCAGATCCCCGGTGCGATACATGCGGGTGCCGGGGCCACCGAAGGGACACGCCACGAACCGTGCCGCGCTCAGCCCGGACCGGCCCACATAGCCGGCGCCCACCCCGGCGCCGGCCACATACAGCTCCCCCACGACACCGACCGGCACCGGTCGCAACCAGGCGTCGAGCACGAAGAAGCCCAGGTGCGCCAGCGGCATCCCGATCGGGCTGACGGCGTTGTCGATGTCGTCGAGCAGGATCTCGCGGAACGAGGCGTGCACCGTCGTCTCGGTGATCCCGTACATGTTGATCAGTCGCGGTGCTTCCGGATGCTGCTTCAGCCAGCCCTTGAGCCGCGGCGGCTCCAGCGCCTCGCCGCCGAACACCACCACGTCAAGTGCCAACTCGGACGCCGAGTCGGGGGTCAGCTCATCGATGGATTGCAGCGCGTAGAACGCCGACGGCGTCTGGCTCAACACGTTGACCTGCTCATCGATCAGCAAGTCGTGGAACTCCTCCGGCGACCGAGCCACCGAATCCGAGACGATCACCAGCCGCCCACCATGCAAAAGCGCGCCGAAGATCTCCCAGACGGAGAAGTCGAAAGCCAACGAATGGCTCTGTGTCCACACCTGTTTCGGCGGCAGTTCCAGCCGGGTGTCGATAGCCTGCAGCAGCCGGGTGACGTTGTGGTGAGGGATCGCCACTCCCTTGGGCACACCGGTCGTGCCCGAGGTGTAGATGAGATAAGCGATGTCGTCTGGGCGCGGCCCCGGCGGGGCGCTGATGAGTTGGTTGTCGAGCGCGGAGTCATCGACGTCGATGACCGTCAGCCCGCGTCCGGCCAGCCGTTCGGCGAGCGCCGCCGTGGTGAGCGCGGCCACCGGCGCCGCATCACCGAGCACGAACTCCAACCGCGCGTCGGGCACTGACGGATCGATCGGCACATACGCCGCACCGGTCTTGAGCACCGCAAAAATCGCGACGACCGCTTCGACGGAGCGTCCGAACAGCAACGCCACCCGCTGCCCAGGCTCCACACCGCGGTCAATCAACATGTGCGCCAACCGGTTTGCAGCCTCGTCCAGGTCGCGGTATGTGATGGTGCGGCCGTCGAAGCTGACGGCCGGCGCGTCGGGAGCGTGGACGACCTGCGCCTCGAACAACGCCACAATCGAGTCCGTGGCGACCGGCTGGTTCAGCGCCGCCCGATTGCCGATCGCATCGACGCGGGCATGTTCGCCGGCATCGAGGACATCGATCACCGACAACGGCCGGGTGGAGTCGGCGGTCATTGCCTCGAGCACCCGTTGCAACCGCTCGATCAGGGCTTCGATGCTGGCTGTGTCGAACACATCGGTCCGGAACTCCACCGTGCCCGAAATGCCATCAGCCTCACCAGTTTCGGTCCAGCGTTCGGCCAGCGAGAACGACAGATCCATGCGCGCGGTGTGGGTGTCGAGCGGCAACGGGGTGGCCTCCAGATCACCCAACGTCAAGCCGGCCGCGGACTCACCGGCGAAGTTCTGCCACGCCAAGATGACCTGCACCAGCGGATGATGGGTCAAAGACCGCGCCGGATTGAGCCGTTCGACGAGCACTTCGAAGGGCACGTCTTGATGCTCGTACGCGGCCAGACTGCGTGCGCGCACCTGAGCCAGCACGTCGGCAACACTGGGATCTCCGGCCAGATCGACCCGCAGCACCAACGTGTTGACGAAGAACCCGACCAACTCGTCGAGTGCGGGATCGCGCCGCCCGGCGATCGGGAACCCCACCGCCACATCAGAACTCGCGCTGAGCTTCGAAAGCAACACCGACAACGCGGCCTGCATCACCATGAAACTGGTCGCGCCGTGCTCGCGAGCCACTGCCCGCACCCGCTCGTGCAATTCCGAAGGCCAATCCACCGCCACCGTGGCACCGCGCTGATCAGCCACCAACGGATAGGGCCGGTCGGTCGGCAGCATCAAGCGCTCGGGCATCCCGCTCAGCACGCCCTCCCAGAATGCGAGTTGCCTGGCGATACGGCTGTCGCTGTCCTCGAGATCACCAAGCTGCGCGCGCTGCCACAGCGTGTAGTCGGCGTACTGCACCGCCAACGGCGCCCACCCTGGGGCTTGCCCCGCACACCGACTGGCATAGGCCACTCCCAAATCGGCCACCAACGGCCTGATCGACCAGCCGTCAGCAGCGATGTGGTGCACCACCGCCACCAGCACGTGTTCGTCGTCGGCGAGGCGGAAAAGGCGTGCCCGAAGCGGAATCTCCTCGGCGAGAGTGAAACTGTGCCGCGCCGTTTCTTCGACGGCCTCCTCCAACCGGCGTAGCTGCCAGCCGGTCGCATCCACCGTCTCCCAACCGAATTCGGCCTGCTCTGTGGGCACGACCAGCTGCTGAGGTATCCCGTCGGCCGCCGGGAACACCGTGCGCAGGCTTTCATGGCGATCGAGTACATCGGCGAACGCCGCGCCCAGCGCGTCGACATCAATGCGCCCTTGAAGCCGCAGTCCCACCGCCAGGTTGTAAACCGGTGAGGGCCCCTGCAATTCGTCGATGAACCACAACCGGCTTTGAGCAAACGACAGCGGCATCACCGCCGGCCGCTCGCCGGCCACCAACGGCTCCAGCCGGCCCTCATCTGTTCCCATGCGCAGCGCCAACTGGGCGACCGCGGGAGCATCGAACACGGTCCTGACCGCAAGGCCGATATCCAATGACTTGTTGATCGCCGCGACCAGGCGCATCGCGGACAGGGAATCGCCGCCAAGCTCGAAGAACGAGTCGTCGACGCCGACGCGATCCAGTCCGAGGACTTGGGCGTAGATGCCGGTCAGGATCTCTTCGGTTGCGTTCGCCGGGGCGCGATACCGCTCGGCGTCTTGGTATTCCGGTGCCGGTAATGCCCGTTTGTCGAGCTTGCCGTTGACGGTCAACGGCACCGCGTCGATCGCCACCACCGCGGCCGGCACCATGTAAGCGGGCAGCTTCTCGATCAGCGCGGCACGCGCCACTGCGGGATCAGCGGTGCCGGTGATGTAGCCGACCAGCCGCTTGTCGCCGGGGCGGTCCTCGCGGGCGATGACCACCGACTGCTCGACCCCGTCCAAACCGGCCAGAACGGCCTGGATCTCGCCGAGCTCGATGCGGTACCCGCGGACCTTGACCTGCTCGTCGGCGCGGCCCACATAATCCAGTTGCCCATCGGCGCGCCAACACACCAGGTCCCCGCTGCGGTACATCTGTGTTCCTGGCTGTCCCGCACTACCGAACGGACATGCCACAAACCGCGTGGCGCTCAGGCCCGCCCGGCCCACATAGCCGTACCCGAGCCCGGCGCCGGCCACATACAACTCGCCCACCACACCCGGCGCCACGGGCCGCAGCCAGTCGTCGAGCACAAAGAAGGCAAGAGAGGGCAGCGGCACCCCGATCGGGCTGGCCGGGCTATCGACGTCGGTATCGACGATCTCGCGGAACGAGGCGTGCACCGTCGTCTCGGTGATGCCGTACATGTTGATCAACCGCGGTGATCCCGCATGATTGTCCAGCCACGGGCGAAGACGGGTGGGTTCCAGCGCCTCACCAGCGAACAACACCGCCTCGAGCTGCAACCCTTCACGCAATCCGCACTGTTGGGCATCGATGGATTGCAGCGCATAGAACGCCGACGGGGTCTGACTCAACACACTGACGCGCTGGCCGACCAGCAGGGCGTAAAAGTCCTCGGGCGACCGCACCACCGACTCGGGCACCACCTCCAGTCGCCCACCGCGCAGCAGCGCCCCCCACAGCTCGCACACCGAGACGTCGAAGGCCAGCGAGTGGCACTGCGTCCACACCTGATCGGGCGACAAGGGCAGGTGCGCATCGATGGCGTCGAGTAGCCGCGTGACATTCCGATGCGGAATAGCCACGCCCTTGGGCATTCCCGTCGTGCCCGAGGTGTAGATCAGATAAGCCACATCGTCAGGACTCGGCCCCGGCAGCGCAGTACTGGGTTGGCCCTCCACCGCCGGATCTTCGACGTCGATGACCACCAACCCGTGCCCGTCCAACTGATCGGCCAGATCGGCGGTGGTGATCGCCGCGACCGGCGCGGCATCCTCGAGCACAAACGCTATCCGCGCATCGGGCACCGCTGGATCGATCGGCACGTATGCCGCCCCGGTCTTGAGCACGGCCAGAATCGCCACAACAGCCTCGACAGACCGGTGCGACAGCAACGCCACCCGCTCGCCGGCACCGACGCTGCGGCCAATAAGCAAGTGCGCCAAGCGATTCGACGCTTCGTCCAGCTCCCGATACGTCATGCGACGGCCGTCGAAACTGACCGCCACCGCCTCGGGAGAACGAGCGACCTGCTCGGCGAACAATGCCGGGATCGCCAGCGGCGCCGCCGCGGGCCGCGTCAGCGCCGCCCGGTTGCCCCACTCATCCAGATTTGCGCGCTCATCGTCGTCGAGCAGATCCTTCGGCAGGAGCCGCTGGGTGGCGCTGACGACTGCTCGCTCGAACCGCGCGATGATCTTGCGAACGCGGTTGTCGTCGAACACGTCGGTGTCGAATTCGACACGGAGAACCAGTTCGGCGCCGGGCATGGCTTGCAGGGTCAGCGGATAGTGGTTGAACTCGCGATCGTTGAACTCGGTGATGGCCAACCCGTTGGCCATGGCCATCGCCGCGGTCTCCACCGGATAGTTCTGGTAGACGAACAGGGTGTCGAAGAGTTGATCGTGGCCCGCGGCGCGGTGGATCTCGTTGAGCGCAAGGTGTTGGTGGTCGAGCGTGTCGCTGTGTCGGCGTTGCAGGTCACCGAGCAGGTCGGCGACGGTGGTGGCCGGGGTGATGGTGGCCCGGACCGGCACGGTGTTGATCAGCAAGCCGACCATCGATTCCGCGCCTGCCACCTCAGCTGAGCGTCCCGAGACCGCGACGCCGAAAGCGACGTCGTGGTGGCCGGTCAGCCACATGAGTACTTGCGCCCAGGCGGCTTGCAGCACGGTGTTGGCGGTGGTGTGACAGCTGCGGGCCAGCTCGTTGACGGCCTGCGTGGTCTCGGCGGTCAACCGGAACGATTCGGTGCCTCGACGTCCCGGTCCGGACCGGGTCTTCGGAGCGACCAGCGTGGGGGTGTCGAAACCGGCCAGGACTTCGCGCCAGGCGGCGTGGGCGGCGTCGACGTCTTGATCGGCCAGCCACGTGACGAAGCTGCGGTAGGACCCGGCGGCCGGGAGACGCTGCCCGAAGTAGCTGGCGAAGATCTCCTGCAGCAGGATTGGCAGGGACCAGCCATCGAGCACGATGTGGTGATAGGTCATCACGAATCGGTGCTCGTTGTCGGCGGTGCGGATCAGCGTCGCGCGGAAAGCCGGCTCGTGGACCACGTCGCAGACCGCGGCGCGCTCGGCGGCGCACAACTGCTGAATCCGGTCCGCGACATCGGAATCGTCCGTGACCATCTCGAGGTATTGCCAGGGAACGCTGGGGTCGGCCGGGATGATCTGCACCGGTTCGTCGAATCGTTGGCTGAACCGGGCCACCAGGTGGGGGTGGCGGTTGACCACAGCGTGCACGGCCTCGCGCAGCCGGTCGGGATCCAATGGACCGGTGACGGTGACGTCGAGCTGCATCGCATAGAGGTCGTCGTGGTCGTCACCGATGGTGGCGTTGGCGTGGAACAGCAGGCCCTGCTGAAGGGGTGTCAAGGGCAGGACGTCCGCGATCCGGTGTTGCCGGCTCAGCTCATCGAGCTCTCGCTGGGTGAGTTGGGCGGGCGCGATGTCGGAGGGTGTGAGGCCGCCACCGCCGGCGGCGACGTGCGCGCAGATGCCGGTCAGGGCGTCGAACCACAGCTGGTTGAGTCGGCTTATCCGGGCGTCGTCGAGCGCTGAGGGAGCCCACGTCCATGCGGCGTGCAGCCGCGGGCCGGTGTCGCTGTCGACGGTGCTGGCGTTGAGTTCGACGGTGTGCCCCAGTGGCATCGGTATCGCCCCCGCGGCAGCGGTGTGCGACATGCCGTCCTGGCTGACCTGCCACATGTCGGCGAAGTCCGCGGCGTTGGCGGTCTCGACCAACCTGCCGAGGTAGTTGAACCCGGCGGTGGGGTCGGACCCGGACAGGTCGACGTTCGGGTTGAGGTAGCGCAACAGTCCGTAGGTCAGGCCGTCGGGGAGGGCGCGGAGTTCTTCCTTTGCGCTCTTGATCACGGAACCCAGCGCCGGCTCGCCCGCCACCACCTGGGACCAGCGCAGTCCGCCGACGTTCAGGGCGACCGGGTACTTGGTGGTGAACCAGCCGACGGTGCGGGACAGGTCAATTGGTGCGGAGAGGTCGCCCAGGTCCTCGATGCGGCCGTGGCCTTCGACATCGATCCCGACCGGAGTGGCGCCGGTATCGAGGAACTGCGTCAAGGCCATTCCAAAGGCGATCAGCAGGATGTCCTGGATGCCGGCGCGGAACGCCGCCGGAACGTCACCGAGCAGCGCCCGGGTCGTCTCGACGTCCAGTGATGCCGTCAGATGCCCAGCGGTTTCGTAGGTGTCCACTTCGGGTTGTACCGCGGGCAGCGCGGCCGGGGTCGCCAGGACTCGTCGCCAGCTGTCGGCCTCGTCAACCACTGCCGGGCTGAGAGCTTGTTCGCTGAGCAGCGACGCCCACCGGGCGAATGAGGTTCCGGTTGCGGGCAACGCGACGGGTTGGCCATGGCGGTGTTGGGACCAGGCGATGTTGAGATCTTCGAGCAGGATCCGCCAGGACACCGCGTCGACGGCCAAGTGATGAATGATCAACACCAACTGGCCGGTCGAGGGGACCCACAACGGGCTGACCATCGCTCCGGTGGCCGGGTCCAGCCGGGACCGGGCCGCCGCCAACGCCTCATCGGACAACACGTCCACCGACTCCAGGCGCGGATGCACCGACCCCTTCTCCGGTACCAGGAGTGACCATCCCCCGGCGCCATCGTCGGTGGCACGCAGCCGCAACATGGCATGCCGATCGAGCAGTGCCTGCAAGACGATTTCGACGTCGGCCTCGGTGACCCCCGCCGGGGCTTGGACCACCACCGTCTGGTTGAACTGGTCGACCGGGCCGCCTGTGCTCTGGACGTCATGCAACCAGCGAATGATCGGGGTCGCCGTGACGGATCCGGTGCCCTCGTCAGTCGAGTCGACGTCATCGCCGGCCACCCCGACCACTCGAGCCAGCCGGGCGACGGTCTGCTCGACGAAAATGTCGCGGGGCCGACACAGCACACCCGATGCCCGGGCCCGGGACACCACCTGCATGGACAGAATGCTGTCGCCACCCAGGTCGAAGAAGGAGTCGTCGACCCCGACGCGGTCCAGGCCAAGGACCTGGGCGTAGATACCGGCCAGGATTTCTTCGACCGCATCGGCCGGAGCGCGGTAGCGGTCCACCACACGGTAATCCGGGGCCGGCAGCGCACGCGTGTCGAGTTTGCCGTTGACCGTGACCGGCAACGCATCCAAGGCCACCACCGCCGCGGGCACCATATAACCAGGCAGCCGATCAGCCAACGCCGCACGCGCCTTACCCGCATCCACCGCACCGGTCACATAACCGACCAACCGCTTCACACCGGGCTGATCCTCACGCGCGATCACCACCGCGGACTCAACACCATCGAGCGCCGCCAACGCCGAACGGATCTCACCCAACTCAATGCGATACCCACGGATCTTGACCTGCTCATCCGCGCGACCCAAATAATCCAACTGCCCATCACCACGCCACCGCACCAAATCCCCAGTGCGATACATCCGCGCCCCCGCCACCCCAAACGGACACGCCATAAACCGCGACGCCGTCAACCCCGACCGGCCCAGATATCCGCATGCCACACCGGCGCCGGCGACGTAGAGCTCACCGATGACCCCGGCGGGCACCGGGCGCAACCATTCGTCGAGGACGAACAGCGCCGCGGTCGATACCGGCGCACCGATCGGCGCTGGCCCTGATCCCGGAGTCAGCGGCGCGCTCATCGAGGCGTACACCGTGATCTCGGTGGGGCCGTAGGCGTTGATCATCACCCGGCCGGGGGCCCACCGGTCCACCACATCAGCGGGGCAGGCTTCACCGCCGAGCAGCAACGCCACCGACTCCAACCCCTGCGGGGACAACGCCGCCACCGCCGAGGGAGTCTGGGTCAACACGTTGACCCGTTCGCGTACCAGCAGGGCATGCAAATCCTGCGGCGAGGTGGTCACCGACTCGGGCACCACCACCAGCCGTCCCCCACCCAACAGCGCGGCCCAGATCTCCCACACCGAGAAATCGAAGGCATACGAATGGCATTGGGTCCACACCTGTTTGGCCGGCAAGTGCGGCGGTGTCGACTGCGCCAAGTGCCCCAGATTGCGGTGAGTGACCGCCACCCCCTTGGGCACCCCGGTGGTGCCCGAGGTGTAGATGAGATAGGCGATATCGTCTGGCGCCGGGCCCGGCAACGCGGTGCCCGGCTGGGCGGCGATCGCGGGATCGTCGATATCGATGACCGGCAGGCGATAGCCCTCGAGCCGGTCGGCCAGAGCGGTCGTGGCGACCGCGACGACCGGCGCGGCATCGGCGAGCATGAACTCCACCCGCGCCGCCGGCACCGCCGGATCGATCGCCAGATACGCCGCCCCGGTCTTGAGCACCGCCAACATCGCCACGATCGCCTCGGCCGAACGCTCCAACAACAGCGCCACGCACTGTCCTGGACCTGCCCCGTGTCCGGCCAACACGTGCGCCAACCGGTTGGCGGCCTCATCGAGTTCGCGATAGGTCAGCGCCACCGCGGCTGCGCTGACCGCCACCGCATCCGGAGTGCGCGCGACCTGCGCGGCCAACAACTCCGGAACCGACACCGAAGCAGCGCTGGGCACAGATTCGTTCAATACCGCCCGATTACCCATCTCATCGAGGCGGGCACGCTCACCGGCACCCAGCACGTCGATCGAGGACAGCCGCCGACCCGGATCGGCGGTCATCGCCACCACCACCGTCTGCAACCGCTCGATCAACACCTCGATGCTGGCGGCATCAAACACATCGGTGCGGAACTCCACCGCCCCACCGATCCCGGCGAAATCCCCGGCCTCGCTGAACCGTTCAGCCAGCGAGAAACTCACATCCATGCGGGCGGTGTGGGTATCCACCGGCACCGCGCTGACCTCGACATCACCCAACGCCAACCCCGCCGCAGGATCACCGGCGAAGTTCTGCCACGCCAACGCCACCTGCACCAACGGATGATGCGCCAAACTACGAGCCGGGTTGAGCCGCTCCACCAACACCTCGAACGGCACATCCTGATGCTCATAAGCGGCCAGGCTGCGCGCCCGCACCTGAGCCAACACCTCGGCCACCGTGGGATCGCCGGCCAAATCCAGTCGCAACACCAACGTGTTGACGAAAAACCCGACCAACTCATCGAGCGCCGGATCACGCCGCCCAGCGATCGGGAACCCCACCGCCACATCAGAACTGGCGCTCAACTGCGACAGCAGCACCCCCAACGCCGCCTGCACCACCATGAAACTGGTCGCGTTGTAGCGCCCAGCAACCTCGCGCACCCGCTGCTGCACCTGCGCAGGCCAGTCCACCGCCACCACGGCCCCACGCTGATCAGCCACCAACGGATACGGCCGATCAGTGGGAAGCTGCACACGCTCGGGCATCCCGGCCAACACATCCTGCCAATACGCCAACTGCGCGGCGATACGACTCTGACCGTCCTCCAGATCACCCAACTGCGCGCGCTGCCACAACGTGTAATCGACATACTGCACCGGCAACGGCGCCCACCCCGGCGCGCGCCCCGCGCACCGGGCGGCATAGGCCACCCCCAGATCGGCCACCAACGGCGCGATCGACCAACCATCGGCGGCGATGTGATGCACCACCACCACCAACACATGCTCATCGACACCAACACGGAAAAGCCTTGCCCGCATCGGAATCTCAGTACTCAGATCGAACGTGTGCCCCGCCGCCGCACCAACAGCCTCACCCAACCGCCCCACCGACCAGCCCACCGCATCAACGACATCCCAATCAAGACAGGCACTCTCAGCAGCAACCACCACCTGCCGCGGAACCCCCTCAACCGCGGTGAACAACGTGCGCAGGCTCTCATGACGACCGACCACATCGCCCAACGCCGCACCCAACGCCTCCACATCCAACGCACCGCTGATCCGAAGCGCGCTCGGCATGTTGTAAACCGGTGACGGACCCTGCAACTGATCGATGAACCACAACCGGTTCTGAGCAAACGACAACGGCACCACCGCCGGCCGCTGCGCGACCACCAACGGCTCCAACCCACCGCCGCCCTCACCCACCCGCGGCGCCAACTGCGCAACCGTAGGCGCCTCGAACACCGCCCGCACCGCAAGATCAACACCCAAACCGGCATTGACCGCCGCGACCAACCGCATCGCCGAAATCGAATCCCCACCCAGGTCGAAGAAGGAGTCGTCGACCCCGACGCGGTCCAGGCCAAGGACCTGGGCGTAGATACCGGCCAGGATTTCTTCGACCGCATCGGCCGGAGCGCGGTAGCGGTCCACCACACGGTAATCCGGGGCCGGCAGCGCACGCGTGTCGAGTTTGCCGTTGACCGTGACCGGCAACGCATCCAAGGCCACCACCGCCGCGGGCACCATATAACCAGGCAGCCGATCAGCCAACGCCGCACGCGCCTTACCCGCATCCACCGCACCGGTCACATAACCGACCAACCGCTTCACACCGGGCTGATCCTCACGCGCGATCACCACCGCGGACTCAACACCATCGAGCGCCGCCAACGCCGAACGGATCTCACCCAACTCAATGCGATACCCACGGATCTTGACCTGCTCATCCGCGCGACCCAAATAATCCAACTGCCCATCACCACGCCACCGCACCAAATCCCCAGTGCGATACATCCGCGCCCCCGCCACCCCAAACGGACACGCCATAAACCGCGACGCCGTCAACCCCGACCGGCGCCAGTAACCAACGCCCACCCCGCGACCGGCCAGATACAGCTCGCCGACCACACCCGCAGGAACCGGGCGCAACCACCCGTCGAGCACAAAGAACGACGCCCACGCCGTCGGTGAGCCGATCGGCGGGGATCCCGATCCCGCGCCCAGTGGAGCGCTGGCACACAACCACATCGTGGTCTCGGTCGGCCCGTAAACGTTGACCATGACCCGGCCGGGGGCCCACCGATCCACCAACTCGGGCGGACAGGGCTCCGCGCCGATCACCAACGCCGCCGCATCCAAGCCCTCCACCGGCAGCACTCCGGCCGCCGACGGGGTCTGCGTCAACACCGTGACTTGTTCGCGCACCAGCAGCCGGTGGAACCGTTGCGGTGAACGTGCCACCGACTCGGGCACCACCACCAGCCGCCCGCCATGGAGCAGCGCGCCCCAGATCTCCCACACCGAGAAATCGAAGGCATACGAATGGAATTGGGTCCACACCTGCTCGGCTGAGAGTTTCACACCGATCTGCAGCGAGTCGAACAGCTGAGTCACATTGCGTTGAGTGACCGCCACGCCCTTCGGCGTTCCCGTGGTGCCCGAGGTGTAGATGATGTGGGCGAGGTCATCGGGTGCCGGGCCCGGCAACGCCGTGCCCGGTTGGGCGGCGATGGCGGGATCGTCGACGTCAATCACGGTCACGTCGAACCCGTCGAACCGCGTCGCCAGATCGGCAGAGGTGACCGCGGCGATCGGCGCGGCGTCGGTGAGCATGAACTCGATCCGCGCCGCAGGCACCGCCGGGTCGATGGGCAGGTACGCCGCCCCCGCCTTCATCACCGCCAGGATCGCGACGATCGCCTCCGCGGAACGGTTGAACAGCACCGCGACCCGCTCGCCCGGGCCGGCCCCGCGGTGGACCAGCAAGTGCGCCAACCGATTCGCCGCCTCATCGACCTCGCGGTAGGTCCACGAATGCTCCCCGCACACCAGCGCAACCGCATCCGGGGTGCGGGCCGCCTGTGCGGCGAACAACGCCGGAACCGACGTACCGGTCACCGGCTGCGTCAATACCGCTCGATTGCCCCACTCATCGAGGCGAGCGAGCTCGGCCTCTTCGAGCACATCTACCTGCGAGAGCCGTCGCGCCGGGTCGGCGGTCATCGCCACCAACACCGTCTCCAACCGCTCCCCGAGGGCTGCGATGCCGGCCGCGTCGAAGACACCGGCGTCGTATTCGATGCGGAAGCCGAGCTCCGGTCCCGGCACGGCTTGTACCGCCAGCGGGTAGTGGGTCGATTCGTGGAAGGAGACATCGGTGACCGCCAATTGGTGGTCGCCCAACGCGGTGGCGGCGTCGATCGGGTAGTTCTCGTACACGAAAAGCGTGTCGAACAGCTTGTCCTGACCGGTGATGCGGTGAATGTCGTTGAGCGCCAGGTGCTGGTGCTCGAGCGTGTCATTGTGGGCGCGCTGCAGTTGACCCAGCAGGTCTGCGGTGGTGGTGGCCGCCGTGAAGGTCGCCCGCACCGGCACCGTGTTGATCAGCAGGCCCACCATCGATTCCGCGTCGGCCACGTCGGCCGGCCTTCCCGAGACCACGGTGCCGAAGGCGACGTCATGCTGACCTGTCAGCCCACACAACAGCCGCGCGAACGCGGCCTGCAACACGATGTTGACCGTGGTGTGGTGCGAGCGCGCCAGCTCGCCGAGCGCTCGTGTGGTCTGGGCCGACACCGAAAACGATTCGGTGCCTCGCCGCCCCACCGCTAATTGATCCTGAGGACTGACCAGGACCGGGGTGTCGAAGCCGGCGAGCATGTTCCGCCAGGCCGTGTGGGCGGCATCGAGGTCTCGCTCGGCCAGCCAGGTGATGAACCTGCGATACGGCGCGGGCGTCGGTAGCCGCATCCCGTGATAGCCGGCGAAGATTTCCTGCAGCAGGATCGGCAGCGACCAGCCGTCGAGCACGATGTGGTGATTGGTCAGTATCAACCGGTGCTGATCTGCTTCGGTGCGGATCAACGCCACCCGAAATGGCGGCGCATGGACCAGGTCGCAGACTGCGGCGCGTTCGGCGGCACAGAGCCGCTCGATTTCCTCCTCGGGGGCTGCGCCGTCGAGATCCACTGCGCCGTCGAGATCCACATAGCGCCACTCGACTTCGGGGGCAGCCGGGATGATCTGTACCGGTTCGTCGAACTCTTGGCAGAAGCGGGCCACAAGATTCGGATGCCGGGTGATCACCGTGTGCACCGCGTCGCGCAGCCGGTCGGGGTCGAGCGGACCGGTCAGCGTGATATCCAGCTGCCCCGTGTACAGATCGTCGCTGACCAGCGCGGTGGTCGCGTGGAACAGCAGTCCCTGCTGCACCGGGCTCAGCGGCAGTACATCGGCGACTGCGAGTCGGTGCTGCAGTTCGTCGATCTGCTGCTGGCTCAACCGGGCAGGCGCGATGTCCGACGGGGTCAATCCGCCTCCGCCACTGCGCACGTGCGCGCACATGCCGATCAGGGCCTCGACCCACAATTGGCTCAGCCGGCTGATCTGCGCATGATCGAGCGCCGAGTGGGCCCACGTCCAGTCGGCGCGCAGGTGCGGGCCGGTGTCCGTGTCGACTGCGACGGCGTTGAGCTCCACGGTGTGCGCCAGTGGCATCGGCACTGCGGCACAGGCGGCGGTCAACGACGGACCCTCCGGGGAGATCCGCCACACATCAGCAGACCCGCCGGGCGCCGCTGCACCCATGCGGCCCAGATAGTTGAAGCCGATCGGCGGGTCCGCCACCGCCAGATCCGCCTCGGGGTTCAGGTAGCGCAGCAGACCATAGGTCAGGGCGTCGGGCAGTGCGCGAAGCTGTTCCTTGGCGTCCTTGATGACCGCGCTCAGCGCCGCGTCGCCGACCACCACCTGTGCCCACGACAGCCCGCCGGTGGGCCCCCCGAGTTTCAAGGACACCGGGTACTTGGCGGTGAACCACCCCACCGTGCGCGACAGGTCAACGTCGGAGGCGATTTCTCCCAGATCCTCGGAGCGGCCGTGGCTCTCCACATCGATGCCGATCGGCGCGCTGCCAGTGCCGAACGACTCAGCCACCGCCAACCCGAGTGCGATCAACAGAATGTCTTGTGTCCCAGCGTGAAACGCCGCGGGGACCTCATCGAGCAGCATGCGCGTCGTCTCGGCGTCCACCGAGACCGAGAGGCGCTTGGCCGTGGCGAAGGTGTCCACTGCGGGCTGCACCGCCGGCAGTACGGCGGGGGTCGCCGCCACCTGCCGCCATACGTTCGCCTGTTCGACCACGTCCGGGTGGCGGGCGTGCTCAGCCAGCACCTCCGCCCACCGTTGGAACGACGTCCCCGCCGGCGGCAGCACTGCCTGCTGCCCTGCTCGATGCTGGGCCCAGGCGATGTTGAGGTCATCCAACAGGATTCGCCACGACACCCCGTCGACGGCCAGGTGGTGAATGATCACGACGAGCTGACCTGTGGCGGAAACCCATAGCGCGCTGAGCATCAGCCCGGCGGCCGGGTTCAGCCGCTTCCGAGCCTCCAGCAGCGCCTCGTCGGACAGCGCGTCCACCGAGCGCAGGCATCCATGCGCGTCGACCGACCCCGGCTCGGGCACGTGTAGTGACCACGGCCCGGCGTCCGCGGAGTCGACACGCAGCCGCAGCATGGCGTGCCGATCCAGCAAGACCTGCAACATCGCCACCACGTCTGCCTCGGTCACTCCCGCGGGGGCTTGGACGACCATGGTCTGGTTGAACTCGTCGACGGGACCCTGCACGCCGGCCAGCCAACGGATGATCGGAGTCGCGACGACGGGCCCGACGCCCTCGTCGATGGGGTCGTTCGCACCGCCGGTCACCCCGGCGACCCGGGCCAGCCGGGCCACGGTCTGCTCGACGAAGACATCGCGCGGGCGACACGCCAGCCCGGCCGCCCGGGCCCGGGACACCACCTGCATCGACAGGATGCTGTCCCCACCCAGGTCGAAGAACGAGTCATCGACCCCGACTCGGTCCAGCCCCAGCACCTGGGCGTAGATGCCGGCCAGGATCTCCTCGACCGCGTCGGCCGGGGCGCGGTACCGATCGCCGTCGCGATAGTCGGGGGCGGGCAGGGCGCGGGTGTCGAGCTTGCCGTTGGATGTCAGCGGCAGCGCCTCGAGGACCACGATCGCCGTCGGCACCATGTATCCGGGCAACCGCTCGGCCAGCGTGGCACGCAGCCGGGCCGGATCGGCGGATCCGGTGACATAGCCGACCAGCCGCTTGTCGCCAGGGCGGTCCTCGCGCGCGATCACCGCCGCTTGGCCCACCCCGTCGAGGGCGGCCAGCGCGGCCTGGATCTCACCGAGCTCGATGCGATAGCCGCGGATCTTGACCTGCTCATCGGCGCGACCCAGATAGTCCAGCTGCCCGTCAGGGCGCCAACACACCAGATCGCCGGTGCGGTACATCCGCGCCCCGGGCGCGCCGAACGGACAGGCCACAAACCTCGTCCCGGTCAACCCGGCCCGGCCCACATACCCCGCGCCCACTCCGGCGCCGGCCACATACAACTCACCGACCACCCCGGCGGGCACCGGACGCAACCACTCGTCGAGCACAAACAACGCCGCGCCGGGCACCGGCGCACCGATCGGCACCCCCGACCCCGGGCTCAGTGGCGCACTGATCGCGACACACATCGTGGTCTCGGTCGGGCCGTAGGCGTTGATCATCACCCGACCCGGCGCCCAGCGCTCGACCACCTCGGCCGAGCAGGCCTCACCGACCACCACGACCGCCGCCGACTCCAGCCCCTCGCGTGGCAAAAGCCTTACCGCAGAAGGAGTCTGAGTCAACACATCGACGTTCTCAGTCACCAGCAAGGCGTGGAAGTCC
This sequence comes from Mycobacterium sp. GA-0227b, assembly GCF_001499855.1. Classification (GTDB taxonomy): domain Bacteria; phylum Actinomycetota; class Actinomycetes; order Mycobacteriales; family Mycobacteriaceae; genus Mycobacterium. The sequence goes on along the minus strand of NZ_LQIK01000032.1, from coordinate 267,848 downwards.
TCGGGTGAGCCCGCTACCTCCTCGGGCACCACCACCACTCGCCCACCCCGCAACAGCGCCCCGAAGACCTCCCATACCGACACGTCGAAGGCCAACGAATGACACAACGGCCACACCCCCGCAGACGGCAGGCCGGCATCGAGCGACTCCAGCAACTGGGTCACGTTGCGGTGGGTGATCGCCACACCCTTGGGCACACCGGTGGTCCCTGAGGTGTAAATGAGGTAGGCGATGTCATCGGGCGACGGGTCCGGCAAGGCGGCGCTGGGTCGGATATCAGCGGGGCCCTCGATATCACCGACATCGATCACCGACACACCGCAGCCGTCCAAGCGCGCGGCCAACGCCGCGGTGGTGATCGCGGCGATCGGCGCGGCATCGGAGACCATGAATTTCATCCGCGCGTCCGGCACCGCCGCGTCGATCGGCATATACGCCGCCCCGGTCTTGAGCACCGCCAACATCGCGACGATCGCCTCGGCCGATCGCTCCAACAGCAGTGCCACGCACTCACCCGGGCCGACGCCGTGGCCGATCAGCAAGTGTGCCAACCGATTCGCGGCGTCATCGAGTTCGCGGTAGGTCCACGAGCGTTCCCCGCAGGTGATCGCTACCGCCTCGGGCGTGCGCCTCACATGCTGGGCGAACAACGCCGGAACCGACACCGCGCCCGGGAGGGGCCGGGTCAACGCCGCCCGGTTGCTCCACCCGTCCAGGCGGGCGTGTTCGAGCTCATCCAGCACATCGATCGACGACAACCTCGCCGCCGGATCGGCGGTCATCGCCTCGACCACCCGCTGGAGTCGCTCGATCAACCCTTCGACGCTCGCGGCGTCGAACACATCGGTGCGAAACTCCACGCTCCCGCCGATTCCGGCAGGCTCACCGGTCTCGGTGAACCGTTCGGCCAACGAAAGCGACAGATCCATACGCGCGGTGTGGGTGTCCACCGGCACTTGGGTGACCTGCAGATCACCCAAGGCCAGGTTCGCGGGATCGGTGTTCTGCCATGCCAACATCACCTGCACCAGCGGATGATGGGTCAGGCTTCGGGTCGGGTTGAGCCGCTCCACGAGCACCTCGAAAGGCACGTCCTGGTGTTCGTAGGCGGCCAGGCTGCGTGTTCGAACCTGGTCCAGCAGTTCGGCGGCGGTCGGATCGCCGGCCACATCGACGCGCAACACCAACGTGTTGACGAAGAAGCCGACCAGCTCGTCGAGCGCCGGGTCACGCCGCCCGGCGATCGGAAAGCCAATGGGCACCTCGGAACTCGCGCTGAGCTTGGCCAACAGCACTGCCAACGCGGCCTGCAGCAGCATGAAACTGGTCGCGCTGTGTTCGCGAGCCACTGCCTGCACCCGCTGCTGCAGCTCGGCGGGCCAGTCGACCGCGACCGTGGCGCCGCGCTGATCAGCCACCAAGGGATAGGGTCGATCGGTGGGCAGCGCCAACCGCTCGGGCAGCCCGGCCAGCGCCTGCTCCCAATAATTCAGCTGCGCGGCAATGCGGCTATCGCCGTCCTCGAGATCACCCAACTGCGCCCGCTGCCACAACGTGTAATCGACATACTGCACCGGCAACGGCGCCCAACCCGGCGCCGACCCGGCACATCGGCTGGCATACGCCACCCCGAGGTCACGCACCAACGGGGCGATCGACCAGCCGTCCGCGGCGATATGGTGCACCACCGCCACCAACACATGCTCATCATCGGCCAATCGGAAAAGCGTTGCCCGCAAAGGGATCTCAGTCGCCAAGTCGAAGGTGGCGCGGGCAGCCGCGCTGACGGCATCGCCGAGACGACCCGCCGACCAACCCGAGGCATCGATCACCCGACATCCGACATCGGCCCGCTCCGTCGGGACGACCACCTGCCGGGGCAGTCCGTCGACCTCGGCGAACAGCGTGCGCAGGCTCTCATGACGGTCCACCACGTCGGCGAATGCCGCGCCCAGCGCATCGACATCCAGGTGTCCCCCAAGCCGCAATGCCGCGGCCATGTTGTAAACCGGTGAGGCGCCCTGCAATTGGTCGATGAACCACAATCGGGTCTGGGCGAACGACAGTGGGACCACCGAAGGCCGTTCGACAGCCACCACCGGGTCGAGTGCACACGCCTCGCCACCGATACGGGGAGCCAACTGGGCAACCGTGGGCGCATCGAAGACGGTGCGCACGGCAAGGTTTGAATCCAGTGACTTGTTGATCGCGGCGACCAGACGCATTGCAGACAGCGAATCGCCGCCCAGGTCGAAGAAGGAGTCGTCGACGCCGACGCGGTCGACGCCGAGCACGTGCGCGTAGATACCGGCCAGGACTTCCTCGACCGCGCTTGCCGGGGCGCGGTGGTGATCACTCTCGTGATAGTCCGGTGCTGGCAGGGCGCGAGTGTCGAGTTTGCCGTTGACGGTCAGCGGTAGCGCGTCGATCGCCACCACCGCGGCCGGCACCATATACGGCGGGAGCTCCTCAGCCAGCGCGGGACGCAGCCCGGCCGGGTCGGCGGTGCCGGTGACGTAAGCAACCAGGCGTTTGTCACCGGGACGGTCCTCGCGGGCGACGACGACCGCTTGATCAACCCCATCCAGCGCGGCCAGGGCGGCCTGGATCTCCCCGGGCTCGACGCGGTATCCACGGATCTTGACTTGCTTGTCGGCGCGCCCGACGTACCGCAGCTGCCCGTCGGCGCCCCAGGACGCCAGATCGCCTGTGCGATACATCCGCTCGCCAGGACCACCGAACGGGCACGCCACAAACCGCGACCCGGTCAGGCCCGACCGGCCCACGTACCCGTATGCCTGTCCGGCACCGGCCACATACAACTCACCGACGACGCCGGCCGGAACTGGACGCAGCCATCTGTCCAATACGAAAAAGCCCAGATGCGCCAACGGCACCCCGATCGGGCTGGCATTGCCCTCGATGTCGCTGTCGACGATCTCCCGGAACGAGGCATGCACCGTCGTCTCGGTGGTGCCGTACATGTTGATCAGGCGCGGTGATCCGGGGTGGTGGTTCAGCCAGGTCCTGAGCCGCTGGGGTTCCAGCGCTTCCCCGGCGAACACCACCGCCTCGAGCTCGAGCCGCTGTCCCAGCTCAGGGGCCAGCGCATCGGCGGCTTGCAGCGCGTAGAACGCTGAGGGGGTTTGGCTGAGGACGGTGATGTGTTGGTTGATCAGTAGGGCGTGGAATTCTGTGGGTGATCCGACGATGGAGTCGGGCACGATCACCAGTTGTCCGCCGCGCAGCAGGGCGCCGAAGATTTCCCAGACCGAGACGTCGAAGGCGTAGGAATGCCACTGCGACCACACCCCGGCCGCGGGCAGGTGCGGATGCACCGAGGCCAACAACCGGGTCACGTTGTGGTGGCTGACGGCAACCCCTTTGGGCACCCCGGTGGTGCCCGAGGTGTAGATCAGATACGCGATGTCCTCGGCGGCCGGGGCCGGCAATACCGGGTCGGGTTGGGCGACTACCGCGGGGTCGTCGATATCAGCGACATCGACGACCACCAGATCGCAGCCATCCAGGCGTGAGCGCAGATCGGCGGTGGTGATCGCCGCGATCGGCGCGGCATCGGCCAGCACGAACTCGATCCGCGCATCGGGCACCGCCGGATCGATCGGCACATAGGCCGCCCCGGTCTTGAGCACCGCCAAAATCGCCACGATCGCCTCGACGGACCGCGACGACAGCAACGCCACCCGCTCACCGGGGCCGACACCGCGAGCAACCAGCAAGTGCGCCAACCGGTTCGACGCCTCATCGAGCTCGCCATAGCTCATCAAGCGGTCGCCGAAACGCAGCGCCACCGCCTGCGGGGCGCGCGCCACCTGCGCGGCGAACAACTGCGGAACCGACCCCGACACAGCGCTGGGCACCGGCTCGGTCAACACCGCCCGGTTGGCCCACCCATCCAGGCGCGCGCACTCGACCTCATCGACCACATCGATCGACGAAAGCCGCCGCCGCGAGTCAACGCTGATGGCCTCCAGCACCCGGCGCAACCGCCCCACCAGCGTTTCGATGCTCGCCGCATCGAACACATCGGTGCGAAACTCCACCGACCCGCCGATCCCGGCCGGCTCACCGGCAGCGGTCCAGCGTTCGGCCAGGGTGAACGTCAAATCCATTCGCGCGGTCTGGGTTTGCACCGGAACCGGGGTGACCTGCACATCCCCCAACACCAACTCCACGCCCGCGCCATCGTCGTGCCCGGCGAAGTTCTGCCAGGCCAACAACACCTGCACCAACGGATGATGGGCCAGACTGCGCGCCGGATTGAGCCGCTCCACCAACACCTCGAACGGCACATCCTGATGCTCATAAGCGGCCAAACTGCGCTGCTGAACCTGGGCCAACAACTCGGCCACCGTCAAATCCGCGCCCAAATCCACCCGCAACACCAACGTGTTGACGAAAAAGCCCACCAACTCATCGAGCGCCGGATCACAACGCCCCGCCACCGGAAACCCGAACGCCACATCACTGCTGGCGCTGACCCGAGACAACAACACCGCCAACGCCGCCTGCACCACCATGAAACTGGTCGCACCGTGCTCACGCGCCAACCCCGCAACCCGCTGCTGCAACTCCGCCGGCCAATCCACCACCACACTGGCGCCGCGGTGATCAGCCACCAACGGATACGGCCGATCAGTGGGCAACGCCAACCGCTCGGGCATCCCCGCCAGCGCCTGCTCCCAAAACCTCAGCTGCCCAGCAACCGCACTATCAGGATCGGCCAACTCCCCCAACTGCTCGCGCTGCCACAACGTGTAATCGACATACTGCACCGCCAACTCGGCCCACCCCGGTGCCCGCCCCGCACGCCGAGCCCCATAAGCCACCCCCACATCAGCGGCCAACACACCCAACGACCAACCATCAGCGGCGATATGGTGCACCACCACCACCAACACGAACTCATCGGCAGCCACCGCGAAAAGCCAAGCCCGCAACGGAATCTCAGCAGCCAAATCAAACCGATGACCCGCCGCCGCGGCCACCGCCTGCGTCAACCGCCCCGCCGGCCAACCCGCAGCATCAACAACCTCAAACCCCAACCCCACCCGCTCAACCGGCACCACCACCTGCTGAGGAACCCCATCAACAGCCGGGAACACCGTGCGCAAACTCTCATGACGACCCACCACATCGCCCAACGCCGCACCCAACGCCCCAACATCAAGCCGCCCACACAACCGCAACGCGGACGCCATGTTGTACACCGGCTGCTGACCCTCAGCACCACCAAACTGATCGACAAACCACAACCGACTCTGCGCAAACGACAACGGCACCACCGCAGGTCGCTGCCGCACCGTCAACGTGGCTGCGTTCCGGTCCCTGGCCCGGTCCTCGTCGTGTCGCCTGATCCACTCGGCCAGCCCGACGACGGTCGGCGCCTCGTACAGCACCCGGATCGGGACCTGCACACCGAGTTCGGTCCGGAGCCGCGCCACCAGCCGTGCCGCGGACAGCGAGCTCCCACCCAGGGCGAAGAACGAGTCGTCGATGCCGACCAAGGTGGCGCCGAGAATCTCGCCGAACAGCCCGGCCAACACCCGTTCGCAATGATCACGTGGCGCGCGATAGGCCAACTCACTGACGAACTCCGGCGCCGGCAACGCCCGGCGATCAAGTTTGCCGTTCACCGCCAACGGCAGCGCATCCAGCACCGTGATCGCCGCCGGCACCATGAACTGCGGCAACCGGCCGGCCACGAAACCGCGCAGCTCGGCTGCGCGTTCGGCGGCCGACGGGTCGTTGACGTACCCCGCCAAGGAACCGACCCGTGTCGCCGGCACGTAGAGATCCGACAGCGCCGCCGGCCCGTGATCATCTGAGGGTTGGTCGGCGCGGGTGTAGATGATGTCCACCAGGCCGGCGCTCGGCGACCAGGTCACGGCCGTGGCATATCCCAGTTCCCGGCCAAGCTGATCGCACTCGTGCGGCAACACCGCGCCGGGTTCGGTTGAGCGGGCCCGCAATTCGCTGACAGACAGCTGATCATCGGCCTCGGTCACCGCCCGCGCCAGCGCCACATCGGGCCATATCCCGCCGTGCGGTGCGCCGGTGACACGCAGCCCGGGCACCTGCTGCGACCGCAGATACTCGCCCAGCCTGGCCAGGCTCCCGAACCGCTGCCACGGTTGCGCGGGTAGGTCCGCCAGGGAACGCACCGGCACCGGTGCCTTACGCAGCACGACCTCATATCGGTAACCGCTGAGTTCGTTGACCGCCCGCATCTGCTTGAGCTGCACATCCACCGCGGCGATCTCGGGAAGGTGCTGCGGCAAGGCCGCGAAGAACTCCGGCGCCAACAGCAATTCGCGCTCGGCGAGCATTTCCCCGTGCACGCGCTCGCGAACGGCTGCGGTCGTGTCGTGTCCGCCGGCGGAATCGGCGCACGCCACGCCGGTGGTGAACGCTGAAAGCAACGACAGATTGCGCACGTCGCCGATGAACAATGCCCCGCCCGGGGCCAGCAGCCGCATCGCCGCTGCCAGCACATCAAGCAGGTAACCCGCGCTCGGAAAGTACTGCACCACCGAGTTGAGCACCACAACATCGAAATGCCCCTGCGGCAGCCCATCGGTGACATCGGCCGGCTGAACCCGCAACCGCACCTGGTCGCCCCACGGCCGGCCGGCCACGGCCACCTGCAGCGCCTGGATCGTCGACGCCGAGAAGTCCGTACCCCAGTACTCGTCGCATTCCGGGGCCACCTGCGCAAGCAGCAGCCCAGAACCCACGCCGATCTCCAGCACCCGCCGCGGGCCCAGTCCCCGGATCCGGTCCACCGCAGCCGTCCGCCACTCCCGCATTTCCTCCAGCGGGATCGGAGCCCCGGTATAGCTGCTGTTCCAGCCTCCGAAATCCTCCCCTAGCGCCGCCGGCGAGTTGGAGGACGACGTCGACTCCGAATACAGGCCCTCGTACACACCCTGCCACTGGTCAACGAGCTGCGTTTCTCGCTGCGGCTCCCGGACCAACTTCATCTGCTGATCCAGCACGACATAGCCGGCCAGCTGGGTGTCACCAACCCCCTCACCGGAGTTCACCGTTGACGCCGGGTGGGCGGTGACCGCGGCCTGCGCTACCCGAGGATGGGCTGCCAGCGCCGCCTCGATCTCCCCGGGCTCGACGGTGCTCCCGTGGATCTTGACCTGCTTGTCGGCGCGCCCGACGTACCGCAGCTGCCCGTCGGCGCCCCAGCGCGCCAGGTTCCCGGTGCGGTACATCCGGTCGCCGGGCCTCCCGAACGGACACGGCACAAACCGCGTCGCAGTCGAAGAACCCTGGCGCACATACCCATACGCCAACCCGGCACCGGCCACATACAGTTCGCCGACCACGCCCGCCGGCACTGGTCGCAACCATTCATCCAGAACGAACAACGCCGTTCCCGGCGTCGGCGAACCGATCGGCGCATCCGAACCCGCTGTCAGCGGCGCACTCGAGGCCGCAAAGGACGTTTCGGTCTCGCAGTAGGCGTTGATCATCACCCGACCGGGCGCCCAGCGGTCCACCAGCTCGGGCGGGCAGGGCTCGCCGGCGACCACCAATGCCACCGACTCCAAACCGTCCGTCGAGAGCGCGCTTGCAGCTGAGGGGGTTTGGCTGAGGACGGTGATGTGTTGGTTGATCAGTAGGGCGTGGAATTCTGTGGGTGATCCGACGATGGAGTCGGGCACGATCACCAGTTGTCCGCCGCGCAGCAGGGCGCCGAAGATTTCCCAGACCGAGACGTCGAAGGCGTAGGAATGCCACTGCGACCACACCCCGGCCGCGGGCAGGTGCGGATGCACCGAGGCCAACAACCGGGTCACGTTGTGGTGGCTGACGGCAACCCCTTTGGGCACCCCGGTGGTGCCCGAGGTGTAGATCAGATACGCGATGTCCTCGGCGGCCGGGGCCGGCAATACCGGGTCGGGTTGGGCGACTACCGCGGGGTCGTCGATATCAGCGACATCGACGACCACCAGATCGCAGCCATCCAGGCGTGAGCGCAGATCGGCGGTGGTGATCGCCGCGATCGGCGCGGCATCGGCCAGCACGAACTCGATCCGCGCATCGGGCACCGCCGGATCGATCGGCACATAGGCCGCCCCGGTCTTGAGCACCGCCAAAATCGCCACGATCGCCTCGACGGACCGCGACGACAGCAACGCCACCCGCTCACCGGGGCCGACACCGCGAGCAACCAGCAAGTGCGCCAACCGGTTCGACGCCTCATCGAGCTCGCCATAGCTCATCAAGCGGTCGCCGAAACGCAGCGCCACCGCCTGCGGGGCGCGCGCCACCTGCGCGGCGAACAACTGCGGAACCGACCCCGACACAGCGCTGGGCACCGGCTCGGTCAACACCGCCCGGTTGGCCCACCCATCCAGGCGCGCGCACTCGACCTCATCGACCACATCGATCGACGAAAGCCGCCGCCGCGAGTCAACGCTGATGGCCTCCAGCACCCGGCGCAACCGCCCCACCAGCGTTTCGATGCTCGCCGCATCGAACACATCGGTGCGAAACTCCACCGACCCGCCGATCCCGGCCGGCTCACCGGCAGCGGTCCAGCGTTCGGCCAGGGTGAACGTCAAATCCATTCGCGCGGTCTGGGTTTGCACCGGAACCGGGGTGACCTGCACATCCCCCAACACCAACTCCACGCCCGCGCCATCGTCGTGCCCGGCGAAGTTCTGCCAGGCCAACAACACCTGCACCAACGGATGATGGGCCAGACTGCGCGCCGGATTGAGCCGCTCCACCAACACCTCGAACGGCACATCCTGATGCTCATAAGCGGCCAAACTGCGCTGCTGAACCTGGGCCAACAACTCGGCCACCGTCAAATCCGCGCCCAAATCCACCCGCAACACCAACGTGTTGACGAAAAAGCCCACCAACTCATCGAGCGCCGGATCACAACGCCCCGCCACCGGAAACCCGAACGCCACATCACTGCTGGCGCTGACCCGAGACAACAACACCGCCAACGCCGCCTGCACCACCATGAAACTGGTCGCACCGTGCTCACGCGCCAACCCCGCAACCCGCTGCTGCAACTCCGCCGGCCAATCCACCACCACACTGGCGCCGCGGTGATCAGCCACCAACGGATACGGCCGATCAGTGGGCAACGCCAACCGCTCGGGCATCCCCGCCAGCGCCTGCTCCCAAAACCTCAGCTGCCCAGCAACCGCACTATCAGGATCGGCCAACTCCCCCAACTGCTCGCGCTGCCACAACGTGTAATCGACATACTGCACCGCCAACTCGGCCCACCCCGGGGCCCGCCCCGCACGCCGAGCCCCATAAGCCACCCCCACATCAGCGGCCAACACACCCAACGACCAACCATCAGCGGCGATATGGTGCACCACCACCACCAACACGAACTCATCGGCAGCCACCGCGAAAAGCCAAGCCCGCAACGGAATCTCAGCAGCCAAATCAAACCGATGACCCGCCGCCGCGGCCACCGCCTGCGTCAACCGCCCCGCCGGCCAACCCGCAGCATCAACAACCTCAAACCCCAACCCCACCCGCTCAACCGGCACCACCACCTGCTGAGGAACCCCATCAACAGCCGGGAACACCGTGCGCAAACTCTCATGACGACCCACCACATCGCCCAACGCCGCACCCAACGCCCCAACATCAAGCCGCCCACACAACCGCAACGCGGACGCCATGTTGTACACCGGCTGCTGACCCTCAGCACCACCAAACTGATCGACAAACCACAACCGACTCTGCGCAAACGACAACGGCACCACCGCAGGTCCGTCGCCGGCCACCAACGGCTCGAGGCCACCGGCATCCCGACCGATGCGCGACGCAAACTCGGCAACCGTGGGCGTCTCGAACACCGCGCGCACCGAGAAATCGGCGTCCAGGCTGGTGTTGATGGCGGCGACCACCCGCATCGCCAACAGTGAATCCCCACCGAACTCGAAGAACGAGTCATCCACACCGACACGCTCGACGCCCAGCACTCGGGCGAAGATGTCGGCCAGCATCTCCTCGACGTGGTTCGTCGGGGCGCGGTAACGGTCGACGCCGTGGTACTCCGGAGCCGGCAACGCCCGGCGATCAAGTTTGCCGTTCACCGTCAACGGCAGTGCATCCAATGCGATCACCGCGGCCGGGACCATGTAGGCCGGTAGCGCCTCGGACAGCACGCTCCGCACCCCGGACGGGTCGACGGCTCCCGTCACATAGCCCACCAACCGCTTGTCGCCGGGACGGTCCTCGCGGGCAAGCACCACCGCCTGCTCCACCCCGTCCACCGCGGCAAGCGCCGCTTGCACCTCACCCAACTCGATGCGATAGCCGCGGATCTTGACCTGCTCGTCGGCGCGCCCGAGGTACTGCAACTGCCCGTCGGCGCCCCAGCACACCAAGTCGCCGGTGCGATACATCCGGGCGCCCGCTTCCCCGAATGGGCAAGCCACGAACCGCGATGCCGTCAAGCCGCCGCGACGCACATATCCACAAGCCACGCCATGACCGGCCACGTACAACTCGCCGACCGAACCCGCCGGCACTGGCCGCAACCAGCCATCGAGCACAAACAACGCCGCCCTCGGCACCGGCGAACCGATCGGCGCCCCCGATCCGGCGCTCAGCGGCGCACTCATCGCCGCGTACACCGTCGCCTCGGTCGGGCCGTAGGCGTTGATCAACACCCGTCCGGGTGACGCCCAGCGATCGACCACCTCGGCCGGGCATGCCTCACCGGCCACCACCAAAGCCGTCGACTCCAAGCCCTGCGGCGAGAGCATGCCCACCGCCGAAGGCGTATGGCTCAAGACGCTGACGTCTTCAGCAACCAGCAACGCATGCAGGTCATCCGGCGAGCCGACCACCTCTTCGGGCACCACCACCAGCCGCCCACCGTGCAACAACGCCCCGAAGATCTCCCACACCGAGACGTCGAAAGACAAGGAATGCCACTGCGACCACACCGTCCCGGGGCCCGATGTCAGGTTGGCGTCCAACGCGTCGAACAACTGGGTCACGTTGCGGTGGGTGACCGCGACTCCCTTGGGCACCCCGGTGGTGCCGGAGGTGAAGATGAGGTAAGCGATATCGTCGGCGGTCGGCCCCGGCAATGTCACGCTGGGCTGGGTGTCAACAGCGGGGTCGTCAACTTCGATGACCAGCAGACCGGACCCGTCGAGCTGGTCGGCCAACCCGGTCGTGGTGACCGCGGCGATCGGCGCGGCATCGGCAACCATCAACCCGATCCGCACCGCTGGCAGCGCCGGGTCGATCGGCACATACGCCGCCCCGGTCTTCAGGACCGCCAACATCGCCACGATCGCCTCGGCCGAACGGGAGAACAGCAGTGCCACACACTCACCCGGGCCGGCGCCGTGAGCGGCCAGCACGTGCGCCAGTCGATTGGCGGACTCGTCGAGTTCGCGGTAGGTCCACGAGCGATCACCGAAACTGACCGCCACCGCCTCCGGCGTGCGGGCTACCTGAGCGGCGAACGCCTCGGGAATTGAAACCGGTGCAGTCTGATCGGCGGTCAACACCGCCCGGTTGCCCCACCCGTCCAGTTGGGCGTGTTCGCCGGGATCCAGCACGTCGAGCGACGACAACGACCGCGTCGGATCGGCGGCCATCGCCACCAACACACGCTCCAGCCGGCGTGCCAATTCGTTGACATCACCATTCGCAGAGAGTGGCCCAGCGCCCGCCGTGCTGAGAAACAGCTGATCGTCGATCCTTGTGAAGAGCAGCCCGAACTGATCGACGAGCCCGGAGTTGGTCAGGGTCGCCGATGCCGGAGAACCCGCGAGATCCGCCACATAGGCAGGCGGAATGAAGTTGACGACCACCCGGTTCGGTGTCCGGTATCGCGCCGTGTTCTCGATAGCCTGCACGGGAAACCGCTGATGCTGCAGCGCTGCCCGTAATTGCGCGTCGGCATGTTCACAAAAGCCGGCAACTGAAGTTTCCGGCGAAGTCTTGAACACCAGCGGGACGACCCCGGAAATCATTCCGGGCACCAGTTGCACCTCCGGACGCACACGCCTGCTTACCGGAAAGTCGAGCACGACATCCGTACCCTCGACGTCGCACTCACGGACCAGCAATGCACACGCCGCGGTAATCACCGACGAGCGACGCACCCCCAAAGCCCGAGACAATTCCTGAATCTTGGTCACCACGAGCGGGTCCAATTGAACTGGCTCAGAACACTCATCTGAATCACGCCCACCCGAGGCGGCGGGCGTCAACCGATCACGCAGTTCACTTTCCGGCGGCAGGTTATCGACCCAATAGGCATGATCATTCTCGAAATCGGCGGATGCCTCATATGCCGACTCGCACTCAATCAGGTCACGCAACGACCCGAAGAAGGCAGGGGAAATCGGCGCGCCGGAGGCAAGCGCATTGTAGATTTCGGCGATTCGATGGCAGAAAAGACCAAGGCCTATTCCATCAACCACAATATGGTGGCAGCACGCGAAAAAATACCATTCGTCGGCCCGCGTCCGCAGCAACGCAAATTTGAACAGCGGGCCACTGAATTGCATCGGCGCGCGTTGGATCGATGATGCCAGCCGATTCGCTTCCCCGACGGGATCCGGCGAGTCCACGAGATCGTATTGGGCGAGCTCGACGTCGGGATAGTCAACGACCTTCTGAAAAACCCGGCCATCAGCCGGGAAGATGGAAACTCGCAGCGGTTCGGCCTCGCGCACCGCTTGGCTGAGCGCCGACTTCCACAAGCCAAGATCGATTGGGCCCGCGATCCGCACAAGTGCGCCTAGCTGCCACTTCGCGCCGAACCGACCCGTTTCCTCCGCAAGCCATATATGCAGCTGGGCGCGCGTCAGCGGAAGTGCCCGGTCATCCCCCTCTGTCCAATTGCCCCCGAGCGCACGGTTCACTCGTCAGTCAGGCCCAGTGCCAGCCTCTCGCGCGAACTCCTCAGCGGCGTCTTGGTCGAGGTCTTTTCGTAGCTCAAATGCTTGGTGCTGTGTGCATTAGCGAAGGTCGGTCTCAAGCTGTACTGCTCCTCATCGTTAGCCACGACTACATGGTGGCTACTGCCTCGGGCTCGGTTCCCGCCAGCAGTTCGCCACCGCAATTAGTCGACGTAGGTAGGGGACGCTACTAAAGTCCTGCCAAGCCTATGCGCGCTTTCGCGGAAGTCAATTTTGATTAATTCTGACAGGATCTGCCATTTTTATGTGGCAGTATCTGCCATTTAATATGGCAGGCTCTGTCACGATGTGCGGCGGCAAAGGTTCGCTGGTAGGCCTGCGGTCCTGCGACCTGCAACGAAGGATTGCTGTTTGCGGAGATTCGCTGAGCGGACAGGCGTGGCCTCGAAGACGAGGACCGGCATCACTCATCGAGCCCGGGGCCGGCGAGCTTCTCGATGAGATCGGCGGCGGCCGCGACGCTTTCGGCGGTGTTGGTCATCTGGGTGGCGACTTCGCGGGCCCGGGTGACGGACTCCGCGGTGAGGACAGTGCGCAGATCCGCCACCAGCGATTCGCGCGTGGTACGCGACAAGCGACGGGCGGTGCCCACCTTCAGCCGCTTCACCCGAGATCCCCAGAGTGTCTGGTCGATGTCCGTTGAAAGGATCAGCGTCGGGACGCCAGCGCGCAGACCGATCGACGTGGTGCCGGTGCCACCGTGGTGCACCAACGCGCGGCAAGCCGGAAAAGCGGCCGCGTAATTCATCGTGTCCACCACCTTGACGTGCTCAGGAGGGGAGACGTCGGTGAAGTCGGATCCAGCGGAGCACACCAACGCCCGCTCGCCCAATTGCGCACAGACCGAGCTGATCATCTCGAGAGTGTCGGCCGGAGACTCCACCCCCACGCTGCCGAAGCCGAAGAAAATAGGTGGTGGTCCCGCCGAAATCCACGACGCCACATCCTCGTCGGCATCGCTCGGCAAGTCCAACACCAGCGCGCCGACAAATGGCCGTTGACCACCAAATTCGGCCCATTCGGCGGCCAGCCCGGGAAAGCACGCCTCGTCGTAGGCTTGGATTTCCAGCCATCCGTGTTCGGTGATCCGCTGCGGCAAGGGGCCGGTGGCCTTCGGTAGACGTAGTTCGCGGCGCTGTGTGTCGTCGAGCTTCTTGGCCGCGCGCCATCCCAGCCACTCGTACATTTTCATCGTTGAGCGGCCCAACGCCGCCGGCAGGAACGACAGGAAGTGGCTGTTGGCCCGCATCGGAAAGAGATGCACCGTGGCCAGCGGAATGCCGTAGCGCTCCGCGACATTGGCGGCGGGTTGCTCGAAGTTCACGCCGGTGACCAACGCGTCGGCCCAGTCCGCCAGTGAGGTCAGCGTGGCGCCGATCTCGTCCCAACGCTGGATCACGGGGTTCGCGATTTCGCGTCGCATCTGAATCAGCTGTCGCACTTTCCAGAAGTTGCGGAAGAAGTACGTCCAGAATTCGCGGTGCGCTCCCAGGATGGCCTGCACATCCGGTCCGTACGGGACCGCCGCCAGCCCAACCGATTCGACGAAGCGCACCAGATCAGGCGGCGCGGCTATGCGGACGTCGTGGCCCCGACGCTGCAACTCTCGGCCGATGGCGACGCAAGGCTCGACATCGCCACGACTTCCATAGGATGCCAACGCGAACTTCATCGCGGATCCTTGCCTCTCAGCTTCGGCCCCCGTTCAGCGGCCGAAGTTTAACCGATGGCCGCTGCCGATCAGCCGATACGGCGGGTGCGCGCAAAGTTCTCCATCAGATCAGCCGCCGCCGTGACGCTTTCGGCGGGTTTGCTCATTCGAGTCGCGAGTTCGCGGGCCCGGGCGAGGCATTCCGGGGCGAGGATGGTGCGCAGGTCTTCGACGAGTGACTCCCGGGTGGTTGCCGAAAAGCGCCGTGCGGTACCCACTTTGAGTTGTTTGATCCTCGTCCCCCAGATCGTTTGATCGCCCCACGTCGAAAGGACCAACGTGGGGACTCCACTGCGTAGTCCGACGGCCGTGGTCCCCGCGCCACCGTGGTGTACCACAGCGCGGCAGGCGGAAAAGGTGGCGGCGTACGAGACTGCGCCGACGACCTTGACATGGTCCGAATGTGCCACCTGGCTGAAGTCGGTGGCGCCGGAGCAAATCAATGCCCGCTCGCCCAACTCCGCGCAGGCCGCGCTGATCATGGCGACCGTATCGGCGGGAGACTTGACCAGCGTGCTGCCGAAGCCAAACAGAATCGGCGGTGTTCCCGCGGCAATCCACGAGGCGACCTCCTCGTCTGCATCCGTCGCCAACTCTGTCGCCAGCGCGCCGACGAAGGGGCGCTGGCCGCCGAATTTCGCCCATTCGGCAGCCAGCCCGGGGAAACACACCTCGTCATAGGCCTGGATTTCCAGCGATCCGCGCTCGGCAATCCGTCGCGACGCGGGACCCATCACCTTGGGTAATCCCAGTTCGCGCCGCTGTGCGTCCTCGAGCCTTTTCACGGCAGGCCAACCCAGCCACTCGGACACCGTCATTGCGGACCAGGCCAGCGGCGCCGGCAGGACCGGAATGAGCTGACCGTTGGCCCGCATCGGGACGGTGTGCAGCGTGGCCAGCGGAATGTCGTAGTACTCAGCGATGTTCGCGGCGACCTGCTCGGCGATCACCACGGTGAGCAGCAGATCGGCGCCGTCCGCCAGCGACATCAGCGTCGTGCGGGTGTCGTCCCAGCACTGGTCGAAGAGTTCTCGATCTTGGCGCACCAACCTGACCAGCTCCGGGACCTTCCAGAACTTGCGGGACATATGCGTCAACACGTCGCGGTGCAGGTCTTGCCACTTCCGCGCGTCCGGTCCATAAGTAACCGCCGGGAGCCCAGCCGATTCGGCGAAGCCAAGCAGGTCAGGCGCTACGGCCGTGCGCACGTCGTGCCCTCTGCGCAGCAGCTCACGGCCGACGGCGGCGCAGGGCTCGACATCGCCGCGAGTTCCATAACATGCCAGCACGAACTTCATCGCAGGTCTTGGCCTTTCACTACTCCGCGCGGTTTCTCGCCCGGGTCTTCGAACATACGGCAATATATTGACGACCTCGCTGGTTCGTCCCCTGTTACGCGGTTGGGGGCACGCCGATATACGTGCCAGTGAGCGAGAAGTCGTTCAGGGCGCTCGAAAGATCTTGTCGCAGAGATTCATTCGAGTTGGTACAGCCAGGCTCATAAGCGGTGACCGTGACGGAGACCTGCCGCTGCGTAGTTGCCGACAACACGTACAGCACTCCGCCCATGCTGTCCATCAACGCTTTGCTGACGGTCGGATAGGAAACCCTCGCGCCGAAGAGGTCGGCATCCGTGCCGTCTGGCCGGATGACAGCCGGTTCGACCGCCCCCATGCTGGATACGACGACGGTCTTGTCGAAGAGCCTGACAAGCCGCTTGGGCAACAGGCCCAACAAGGGAACGAAGGACATCACCGCCCGCTCGTCGCCGCGCAACTCCTGGTGGCTGGTCAGCGCTTTCTTGACTGCGGCCCGGGTCTCGCGCAGGTCTGTCGTCGCAGAAGCGGGGTCGACGGTGACCGTGAGACTGCTGATCGCGTTGGCGCGCGTATCACCGGCGACGCGCTCGTTGACCAGCAGCTTCATGAGAACTGAGCCGTCTGCGGTGACCCGACCCTTTCGCTGGGCCAGGTTGGCCGCCAATCCCGCAAGCAACGCGTTGCTGGTCCCGCCGAGCGCGTCGGCACGAGCATCCCACTTGTCGACGTTGACGAAAGCCGTTGCCACGGAGGGCGTGACGGGTTCGTCGGCGCCAGTGGGCAGCTTAAGCGGTCTGGTCGACGACGCGGCTCCGGCAGCCTCGCGGCTGGCACGCCGGGCCAGCCGCACCGCGGCAACGGCGCCGCGGCCGAGAGCGGGAATGTCGCGCACGGCCTGACCGGCGTCCTCGCGCAGAGCCTGCCACCGCCGGCGCGACCCAGCAGCAGGCCAGCTGATCGGGGCATCGCGGCCTTCCGCCGCATCCGCAATCGCCGTGAAAAGCCCGATTCCGTCGGTGATGCAGTGCGAGATGACCATACTCACCGCCGCGCCGCCGTCGGTGAAGGGCAGCACCGCAAGATGCCATCCCGGTCCATGCTCGGGATCGATTCGAGTGGTGGCCTGCTCCTCGAACCAGGCGTCGAGCTCTTCACGCGGGCGAGGCGTCGCGACAATCTCAATGTCAGATGGACCCTCAGCTGATACCCAGCGGTGGCGGCCGAACGGCAGTGGTGACGGTTGGATGCGGCGCGCTAGCAATCCCTTCCGAAGGTGATGCTGAAACTTCCGCAGACCGTCGATGTCGACCGGGCGGTTGTACACCCAGAAAGGGTGGGGGATCGACGCGACTCCCGTCGCTCGCTCAGCGTCAAACGTGAACTGGTCAAGCGGATCGAGTACGTTCTCCATTGTCGTACAGTACTTCCGACGACTTCTTCGAAGCGGTACACCGCTGCGAAACATGTGCCGATGAGCTACGGCACACATGGCGATGTAGAGCTGTTCGTTCTGAGCTTGCCAGATCTACCGTTACCATCAGGAACCCCCGCCCTACACTCCATCGCAGCGAGCCATACCACCGGCATCTGAACACTGCGAATGACAGGCTGCCTATTGTGAAGGTCATTCTGAAGTATTCGCCCATCGCGCGGCGCAGCCGCTACGGAGGCGTACGCAGAATGTTGAGAGCGCTGGGGCGAGATCTCGCTTCAGTGACCACTTGGTCGACTGTGGACACCGAGCTGCACAGTGAGATGGCCGAGGTAATCGACCGCGCTCCGAGAGTCCATAAGTTGTCGCACTACTTGCCGATCTACGAAGGTAGCGACATCCGAACCAGCCCGATCAGGATGTTGGAGATCGGCAGCTTCTACGGAGACTCGCTACAGATGTGGCAGGAATACCTTCACCCCGATTCGCTTATCGTTGGAATTGACATTGACTCAAAGTTGTTGAGAATCGCCGATTCAGGAAGCGTTCACGTCCGCATCGGCGGTGAGCATTATCTGTCTTTCCTGAGAGAAGTGGCCGCAGAATTCGGCCCGTTCGATGTCATCATCGATGCCGGAAGCCAAACGAGTTCACGTATGGTGGATTCTTTCCACTGCCTGTTCGAAAATGCGTTGAGCAGCAGTGGCGTTTACGTTTTGGGAGACGTTTATTGTGACTATTGGTCGTTGTACAACGGCTTATCGCTCACCGATTGCGTCAGCGCGTTGATCGATGCCGTGCGTGGCCACTACCAGGTCGCCACCAACATAGCCAACTTCCGAGGTGGTCACCTCGTCGTTGCGCGCCGCGCCGCTGGAGACTTGGCGCGAGGCACCGACCGGTCCTGAGTGGTCATCATCGTAATCTCTCCATTTCCAATATCTCCGATCCTCCGAGTCGATCGACGTGGTCAGTAACGTCAAGAGTGGAGGTCACAGCGACTTGATCTAAACAGATAGTTCATGAGTACAAATTGCGGAAAGCATTCGCTGAGCAATTGTGATCTCAACTGGTTCGGAGGGAAATGGGTCAGGCTAGTTCTCGGAGAATTGTCCTTGGTATACTGTGGTGCTCAAGTACCTAGAACGCGGAAAGATATCGCCCAGTGGCAGCCGTAGACTCTCGTAGTATCGCTGACCGAGAACTGCTGGGTTTCCGCGCGCGCATCGCAGGGAGCAGCGGGTGGGAAATCTCCGGAAGCCTATCCGCAGGGCCTGACTCACACCCATGATCGACAGATACTGCATTAGCCATAAGAGGCCTTTACTGCCTGAAGACTGGTATGACCATTGCATCGCACTTGGGGATTTCCGATCCGAATCTGTGGTTCATGTAAGCCAACTTGATCGGTTCTGGCACGAGGCAAGACCGATAGCGTATGGCGCCGCAGGAACATACGTCTTGCCGATCGCGATCCAGCGGTTCTCCAGCGACGCTGACTTCATTGAAATTTCCAATTACAGGAAGAGAATCCTGCCTTCTGCGGAAGGGCTGGAGTCTTATAAATTCCCAACTCTCAGGGAGCTGAACCTCGAGAACTTTGGAAGGGCAGCCGAGCTATCAGTATTCATCCCGAGAGCTGAGCATGAATTTCTGATCGCGCAGCCTCTGCACGTCAAGAATTCGATACTCGGTCATTACGCAGCGGTTCATCGCCGGCAAGATATTCTCGATTACACATCCCTCGCGGTTGAGATGGGCATACTTGATTCACAGTCCGCGTCGGAATTCTTGGCGGCAAAGCACTTCATTCCTGGCGGCATTGAACTCGGCATCTATCCCAAGGGGTGGTTAGTGCAAACGTTGTCGAGTATCGAACTTCTGGGCAGGGAGTTTCTCAATCGATATGGCAGTCGTGTGAAGAAATACAACGCTTTCCAGATAAGGGCGGTCGGATTTCTCTCGGAGAGACTGGGATCGTTCATTCTGATTCGGCACCTTGTCGAAAAATACTCGAACAACATTCCGGCAGATATTTTTGGGTATATGACGGTGATAGTCGAAGGGGACTCGAGGTACTCCGCCGGATTAACAGATCGGCCGAGGAACCGCTTGGATTCGTATAACCGCAAACATAGGCAAGTCCGGTGAAGGCAGTATTGCTGGCCGGCGGTATGGGGACTCGCCTCAGCGAAGAAACCGCCATCCGCCCCAAACCGATGGTGGAGATCGGCGGGCGGCCGATCCTATGGCATATCATGAAACTCTACTCGCACCACGGTATTCATGATTTCATCGTTTGCTGTGGTTATAAGGGCTACGTCATCAAGGAATATTTCGCGAACTATTTCCTGCACATGTCGGACGTGACTTTTGATATGTCCCTCAACAAGATGGAAGTGCATCGGCACGACGCGGAGCCCTGGCGGGTGACGCTGGTGGATACCGGTGACGACACGCTGACCGGGGGACGCCTCAAGCGCGTGGCCTCCTACATCCAGGACGACGAGGCTTTCTGCTTCACCTACGGTGACGGGCTCAGCGACGTGAACATCGGCGCGAGCATCGAATTCCATCGTCAGCACGGCCGCCACGCCACGGTCACGGCGGTGCTTCCGCCGGGGCGTTACGGGGCGGTCGAGTGCGAGGGCGACCGGGTCGCGCGCTTTGTCGAGAAGCCACGTGGCGATGGCGGCCTCATCAACGGAGGATTTTTCGTCCTGTCGCCCGCGGTACTCGATTACATTGAGGGCGACCAGACCTCTTGGGAGGGGCCGCCTTTGGCACGTCTCGCCGCCGATGGCGAAATGATGGCCTTCGTGCATTCGGGCTTCTGGCAACCGATGGACACGCTTCGAGACAAGAACATGCTCGAAGATCTGTGGAATCGCAGCGAAGCACCCTGGAAATGCTGGCGTTGAACGCTTTCGGAACTGCTTATCGCGGGCGCCGGGTCCTGGTCACTGGCCATACGGGCTTCAAGGGCAGTTGGTTGTGTCTGTGGCTGCACGCGCTCGGCGCTCGCGTCTCCGGGCTGGCTATGGACCCATCGTCCGAGCCCAGCCATTGGGAGCTGTTGAAGCTGGCCATCGACGATCATCGCATCGACATTCGCGACGAAGCAGCCGTCCGTAGGGTTTTCGCCGCGGAGCGGCCGGAGATTGTTTTCCACTTGGCTGCCCAGCCGCTGGTCCGTCGTTCCTACCGCGAGCCAGTCACCACTTGGGCCACCAATGTGATGGGCACGGTACATGTGCTCGAGGCCGCCCAGCACACGCCAGACGTGCGTGCCGTGGTAGTCGTCACGACCGACAAGTGCTACGAGAATCGCGAATGGCCTTGGGCCTACCGAGAACAAGACCGGCTCGGAGGTCAGGACCCCTACAGTGCGTCGAAGGCCGGCGCCGAGCTGGTGGCCGCGAGCTACCGAACCGCGCTGTCGCAACGCCCGTCGGCTCCGCTGGTCGCAACCGCTCGGGGCGGCAACGTGATTGGCGGCGGCGACTGGTCTGAGGACCGACTGATTCCCGACCTAGTACGTTCGGTACTCGCCAACGAACCACTGGTCATACGCTCGCCGCATGCCACGCGCCCCTGGCAACATGTGCTGGATTGCCTCAGCGGCTATCTACTACTTGGCCAGCGGCTCCTGGCCGGCGACAACACTTGTGCCGATGCTTGGAACTTCGGCCCCGACGGGGACGGAAATCGTACGGTCGAGCAGCTGCTCCGAGACCTTGCTCGCACGTGGCCACAGCTTCGGTGGCAAGTCTCATCCGATCCCCAACCACACGAGGCGGGCTTGCTACAACTCGACAGCGCCAAGGCGAAGAGGCATCTGGGATGGCGTCCCGTCTGGAATATCGAGACAGCGGTCCACCGCACGGCCAACTGGTATCACCGATTGCTGGAAGGCGGTGAAGTGTCGAGCGCTGACGAACTGGCCGCCTATGTCGCCGATGCCGCCAACGCAGGCCTGGACTGGGCGAGAGTATGAAGATCCTCGATACCCCACTGGCCGGTCTGAAGATCGTCCAGTCGTTGTGCCACCGGGACAACCGCGGCACCTTCGTCCGCCTGTTCTGCGCTGAGGAACTTCAGCCCCTGCTGGGCGACCGCCAGATCGCACAGATCAACCACTCCACAACCAGCCACGCCGGCGCCGTGCGCGGCCTGCACTTCCAAAGGCCACCACACGCGGAAATGAAGATGATCCGGTGCCTGCGCGGCCGAGTCTGGGATGTCGCGGTGGATCTGCGCGCCGGTTCGCCCACGTTCTTGCATTGGCACGCCGAGGAATTGGCGCAAGATGACGCGAAAATGCTGGTGATACCGGAGGGTTTCGCCCACGGCTTTCAGGCCTTGGAGCCCGCGAGCGAATTGCTGTACCTGCACACAGCCTTCTACCACCCACCATCCGAAGGCGGCCTTCGTCACGACGACCCAAGACTCGCCATCACCTGGCCGTTGCCGCCGCAGGATCTGTCACCTCGTGACCGGGCCCATCCAATGCTGAGCGCCGATTTCACCGCGATTGCGTTATGAAGTGCCGACATTGCGGCGTGCCCTTGGAGCACAGCCTCATCGATCTCGGCTTTGCGCCGCCCGCAAACGCCTACCTGCAAGCCGAGGACCTGTGTTCCCCGGAGATGTACTACCCGTTGCGCGTTCAGGTTTGCCACCGGTGCTGGCTGGTGCAAACCGAAGATTACGCACGCGCGGAGGAGCTGTTCAGCGCCGACTACGCCTACTTCTCCAGCACCTCGAGCAGTTGGCTCGATCACGCGGCCGGCTATGCGCGCACGATCATCGACCGGCTGCAGCTCGGTCCCGAGAGTTTTGTCGTCGAAGTTGCATCCAATGACGGCTACCTGCTGAAAAGTTTCGTGGCAGCGGAGATCCCCTGCCTGGGCATCGAGCCGACGGCAAGCACGGCGGCTGCCGCCGAGGCGCTGGGTATCCCGGTGGCGCGGGAATTCTTCGGCGAGGCGTTAGGACGTCGACTATCGAGCGAAGGACGGCGGGCGGATCTCATCGTCGGCAACAACGTGTACGCCCACGTTCCTGACATCAACGACTTCACCCGCGGGTTGGCCGCGGCGCTGAAGCCGGAAGGCGTTGTCACGCTGGAGTTTCCGCACCTGATGCCGTTGATCGAACGGACCCAGTTCGACACCATCTATCATGAGCACTTCTCCTACCTTTCGCTCACCACGGTGGCCCAGATCTTCGCCATGGCCGGGTTACGTGCGTGGGACGTGGAAGAGTTGCCGACCCACGGCGGAAGCCTGCGCGTCTATGGTTGTCACGCCGCGGCACCGATCTCGACCACAGACTCGGTCAGCTCGCTGCTGGCGCGCGAGGGCCAGTTCGGGTTGACGCGACTCGAGACCTACACGGCCTTCCAGTCGCGGGCCGACCGGGTCAAAGATGACCTCTTGGCTTTCCTCATCGATCAGAAGCGCACCGGTCGGCGCGTCGCGGCCTACGGTGCCGCGGCAAAAGGCAACACCTTGTTGAACTACGCAGGTGTGAGGGCCGACTTGCTGCCCTACGTTTGCGATGCCGCGGAGTCCAAGCAGGGAAAGTTCATGCCAGGCAGCCACATCCCCATCCGCTCCCCCGAGGCACTGCGCGAGAATCCGCCCGACGATGTGATCATCTTGCCCTGGAACATCGCCGATGAGGTGCGGACTCAAATGGCTGATCTTGCCCGCAGCGGCACACGTTTCGTGACGGCAGTCCCCCAGTTGAAGTTCCTGTGAAGAATCTCAGGCCACCCGTCTCAAATACCCGTCCGGCGCCACGGTTATCGCCAGCTTGTGCTGAATGCTCTTGTCGATCTCGAACTCCGAGTGGGTCTTGAGGTATTCCCGAACGGCGGTCTTCGGGTTGTCACCGGGACCCCATGGGCGATCGGGAAAGGTGTTGGCGGGCAAGTCATCAACGTAAGTGTCGAAGACGACGCAGTAGCTGCCCACTGAGGCCAGCGGCGCATAGGCCTCCAGCTCGGCCAGCACGTGCTCATGGGTGTGGTTGCTGTCCAGACACACCATGACGTGCTGGTGGCCGGCAGCTATCTCGCGCACCTGCGCCACCACCTCGGGCGCGATGCTCGAGCCCTCGATCATCTGGATGCGGGAGGCCATGGGGTGCGCGTCGATGGCTGCACGGTTGTGCGCCCGGATGTCGATATCGATGCCCAGCACTTTGCGATTGGACTTGGTCGGATCGAACGTGACACCGGCGTTTATGGCGTCGGTCATGTCCAGCAGCGCCAGCATGGACGCGCTGAATATGATCGATCCGCCGTGGGCGATGCCCGTCTCGATGATCAGGTCCGGACGGACACGCCAGATCAACTCCTGCATGGCGAAAACGTCTTGGGGATACTGGATGATCGGCCGCGACATCCAGAAAAAGTTGTACGAGTACTTGGAAAGCGCCGAGGTATGGATGAATTCGGCCGCCTGCGCTTGGAGGCGGTCGTTGCGTGACATGGCGTCGATCCGGTCTACGACTTCATCTTCAAAATCAGTCACGCCCGGCTCCGGTCGAATCGGATCGGTCTCTCGTCACGTCGCACTCTCCTCCGGACCGGTCGCCACGTCGTTGCGTACGCCGATGGCCCGCGGTGGGTCGAAAATGTTTTCGGGCCGAGCCCCAAAACGTAATAGGTCGCGCCGACCGTACTCGTCGGCGATGCGTTCGGCGAGTTGTCGAACGGTCACCGCTTCACCAGAGCAGATGTTCACCGCGCCCTGCTGGCACCCCAGCGCTACATCGGCGATCATCCCGGCGGCGGCCTTCACGTCGAGGTAGTCACGTTCCTGATCGCCGCGGGTGAGGAGCACTTCTTCGCCCGCCCCCAGTTGTCTGCGAATGTATGAAACCAGCCCCCGCTCATCTTCATCCAAACCTTCTCCATGCACGTTGAAGATCCGACACCAGGCGAAGCTGACGCTCGTGGTGTCAAAAAAACACCGGAGTACGTGGAAGGCGGACGCCTTGCATGCGCCATACAAAGTGTTCGGCACCAACGGGGTATCGGTCGCCATCAGGTCTGCGGAAGGGTCGTACTCCGCGAACGTTCCGACACCAACGAATCGCTTGCCCCCGACTGTGGCGAACGCGGACGCGAGGTCGAGTGTGCCGGTAAGGCAGGCCAGGTTCAACCGCGACGTGTAATGACCGGGCTCCCCATGCCAAGCCGCATGCACCAAGGTTTCCGACCCCTCGAGCAATTCTTCCAATCGGCCCGTTACTTCTGCGAACAGATCGGGCGTCTTCACCACCTCTAGCCGTCCACGTGCCGGGACGTCAGGGAGACGAGACGGATCGCGCACCAGCACCCGCACCGAGCAGCCCCGCTCGAGAAGGTTGCGCAGGATCCGCCTTCCGACGAATCCCGTCGCTCCGGTCAACGTGACAGTCATGGCAGCCTCAGCTTCTGCATTCCGGGTCGGATTCTGCTCGACGAGCGCGCGTGTTGCCTCCGCTTTGCGGCACGAAACCAGATCCCACACCTCACCCGAAAACAGGCGCAGAAAGGGTTTCGTGAATTCGTGGATTGCTGCCCTGGCACAATCGCCCAGGTGACCGCCCGTGATCGTCTTCGGAGCGTTCCGGGTGGACCGCTTCGACCCCACGAGTTGGCGCATGCCGCGGTCATCGGTGGACTCTCTGCGGTCATCGTGATCATTGCCGTGGTGATCCCGTTTGCTAAGTCCTTGGGCGTGCTGGGGATTCTGCTGCCGGGTCTGCTGGCCTACCGCTTCCGCCTTCGGGCCGTGGTCGCGGCAACGGTCACCGGTGGCGTGATTACCTTTCTGATCACCGGCCTGGGCGGCTTTTTTGCGGTTCTGAACTGCGCCAGTGTCGGCGGGTTGGCCGGGTTCGTCAAACGCACGGGTCGAGGCACGCCGACGTTGCTGGGCCTGTCTTTGGTCGTCGGGGTGATCAACGCCGCTTTCTGGGTCGGCGTCTTTGCCGTGTCGACTCAGCTGCGGCAGTTGATGTTCGTGGTGATCACCGCGACGGTGGACGGCATCGCTGCCTTCCTGTCGTGGGTGCACCTGCAGGGGCTCGGCGCGGCGATACAGCGGTACCTCGCCGAGGGGCTCGACCACTGGCCGTTGCTGCTCTTCGGCTATCTCGTCCTCGGTTCCGCGATCGCATGTTTGATCGCGTGGTCGGTGCTGTCCAGGGTGTTGGACCGGCTCCGCGACATCATGCCCGGGGGCTACGAACTGGACGCTGCGGAGCCCAGCGCGCACGCGTCCCAGGAAGTTCCGATCGCGCCGGTGCCGGTGCGGTTGGACAAGGTGCGGTTCCGCTATCCGGGCGCGGCGAAAGACGCGCTCTGCGACGTCAGCCTGGACGTGCATCCCGGCGAACACGTCGCCATTACCGGCGCGAACGGTTCCGGCAAGACCACGTTGATGCAGATTCTGGCCGGCCGGGAACCGACCTCGGGTTCGGTGGACCGGCCCGGCGCGGTGGGTCTGGGCCAGATGGGCGGCACCGCGCTTGTCCTGCAGCACGCGAAAAGCCAAGTCCTGGGCACAAGGGTCATCGACGATGTGATCTGGGGACTACCACCGGGTACCGATGTCGACGTCGCCCGGTTGCTCAGCGAGGTCGGGCTGGCGGGTTTCGCCGAACACGAGACCGGCAGCCTATCCGGAGGGGAACTGCAGCGCCTTGCGTTGGCAGCGGCGCTCGCCCGGGAACCGGCACTCCTGATCGCCGACGAGGTCACAGCAATGGTTGACCAACCGGGTCGCGACGCGCTGCTGCGTGTGCTGTCCGGTCTCACCACACGGCACCGGACGGCTCTGGTGCACATCACCCACGACGACAACGCGGCCGCGTGCGCCGACCGGACGGTCAACCTCAGCGATTCACTGGATGACACCGGCGAAGTCGAAACAGCCGTGCCAACCGCAGTGCCCACCATCGCGGTCAAGAACTGCTCGCACGTGCCGGTACTGGAACTCGTCGGTGTCGGACACGAATACGGCAGTGGCACACCGTGGGCCAAGACCGCCCTGCGCGATATCAACTTCGTGGTGGAGCAAGGAGACGGGGTCTTGATCCACGGTGGGAACGGCTCGGGTAAGTCGACGCTGGCATGGATCATGGCCGGGTTGACGGTTCCCACCTCCGGCGTCTGCCTGATTGATGGCGAACCCGCCTACGAGCACGTCGGCGCGGTGGCGTTGTCGTTCCAAGCGGCCCGGCTCCAGTTGATGCGCAGCTTCGTCGGCTTGGAAGTTGCGTCCGCAGCAGGCTTTTCGCACCACGACGAAGACCGCGTGGCGGCAGCGCTGGCGTCCGTCGGGTTGGGGCCCGCGTTCGCCGATCGGCGCATCGACCAGCTCAGCGGGGGCCAAATGCGCCGTGTGGTGCTTGCCGGGCTGTTGGCGCGATCCCCGAGAGCGTTGATTCTCGACGAGCCGCTGGCAGGCCTGGACACGACCGGCCAACGAGGCCTGCTGCAGCTGCTGGCCAGCCTGCGCCGTGAACAGGGTCTGACGGTGGTGGCCGTTTCGCATGACCCCGTCGGGCTGGAGGACATTTGTCCGCGGATCCTGCATTTACACAATGGCGTACTGGAAACGGCCTCGTCCGCGGCGGGGAGTGGGCTGTGACGGCAACCTCCTCTGGCCACAGCCCGACCAAGGGCCCGACCAGGCGATCTCCTCGTCGGGGTCTGTTACTGGTTCCGGTGCCCGGAAGATCGCCGATCCACAATTTGTGGGCAGGCACCAAACTGCTTGTTGTCCTTTGGTTTTCGGTGCTGCTGTGGTTTTATCCCGGCTGGGTGATGATCGGGATGGTGTGGATTCTGGTGCTGACCGCGGCCCGGGTCGCCCGCATTCCGCGTGGCGCTCTGCCGTCGCGGCCTCGTCGGCTGTGGATTCTGATCGCGTTGGCTGTCGTGTTTGCGACGCTGGCCGGCGGTAGTCCGGTGATCTCGGTGGGCGGAGTCGACATCGCACTCGGTGGTGCGTTGCACGCCCTGCGGGCCGCCCTGCTGGCGTTCGGCCTGATCGGGCTGGCGGCGATGGTGTCCTGGACCACCAACGTCTCCGAAATCGTTCCTGCAATAACGACATTGGCCCGCCCGTTCACCTATTTGCGAATCCCCGTACGCGAATGGGCGGTGGCCTTGGCGCTCGGGCTGCGCGCCTTCCCAATGCTGATCGACGAGTTCCAGACCCTCTACGCGGCCCATCGGTTACGGTCAAGGCAGCCGCAGCCAAATCGTAAGGCCCGTCGTCGACAGCAGGCGCGAGACGTGATCGACCTGATCGCTGCGGCCCTGGCCATGACTATGCGACGCGCCGACGAAATGGGCGACGCAATAACCGCTCGCGGCGGAACCGGGCAGTTCTCTGCCGCTCCGGCGCGGCCGAAACTGGCGGACTGGGTGACCCTCGCGATCGCTGCGGTCGCCGGTGGTAGCGCGGTCGCGGTCGAGACCATTCTCCACATCAGCCAGTAACTGGGCCTGGCTCGCCCCAGACCGGTGTCCTCGCGTGCCCTTCGTCTGAGATGGAGCGCTCGACAAGGTAGCGTTCCCCGCCGTGTGGAGTTCGCTGCTGGGACTGGCGTTTCTGGTGGCGATCAATCCGGTGCTTCTCGCGGTCATCCTTCTGATGGTCTCCCGGCCACGGCCCGTGCGAAACCTGCTGGCCTACTGGGTCGGCGGCATGATCATGTATCTCTCCTGCCTGCTGCTTCCGCTGATGGTGCTGCACCTGATACCGGCATTCGCGTCGTTTTCGCAAGAGATGACCGTGCCCGCCACGTCGGCAAGCGCCGCCGCCCGGCACATTCAGCTCGGCATGGGAACGCTCATGCTCCTGATCGCAGCGGTGATAACCGTGCGGTCCTTCGCGCGTCAGCGGGCGTCCGTGCCGGCCCCGGGCGGCAACACACCAACCGCAACGTCACCCCTGGGGCCGCTGGGTGCTGCCGCCGCTGAGGGCGGATCGGCGATCCGCCGGCTGCTCGGCCGCCTCCAAAATGCGTGGGACGACGGATCCTTGTGGGTCGCCTTCGTGTTCGGGCTCCTCGGGTTGCCGCCTCCGTTGCTGGTGCTATTCGTAGGTGCCACCATCGTTGGCTCAGGAGCCGGGATCGGCACGCAGGTCTTCGCGGTCATCGTGTTCGTCATCGCGGTGTTTTCAGTCGTCGAGATCGCTCTGCTCAGCTATCTGGTCGCGCCGACGAAAACCCAAGCGATACTGCAACCGCTGCATGACTGGGCGCTGGCTCACCGTCGGCATGTGCTGGTAGCCATCTTTACCCTGGTCGGGCTCTTCACGGTGGGCAAGGGCATCGGCATCTTCTGAGCTGTTGAATATGAGCGGCCTTCAGCTGGGGCAGCTCACGCCCAAGGCCCGCGGCGCCGGTGAGCTATAGCGAGGGCCTCGTAGGCGAGGCTCACGATGGACGGCCGGACAAGCCAGTTGAACTTGTGGAGGCGGTGGAAATTTTCCAACGCCATCCGGAATCCGTATTCGTTCTCCCGGTACTGCTCGAAAACGCGATCCAGCGCGGACTGATTCAAAGACTCGTCCCGCGCCGCCGCGCGCAGTGTGTCGTAGACCGTGGAAATCCAACCTGTGCCGAAGGGCGCAGTCACCGGGCCACTCTGTCGCTGGCGGTGGAGGTCAGGTTTGAGGAACTCGTCGATGGCGCGCTCGTTGTCGGTGTTGAGATCGATCGGCAGCGCCGCGGAAATCCGCTTTACTTCCCTGCGCCAATCGTCAAGGAGGTTGGGGTACTCGACGAATACCCTTGGCAGGTTTCGTGTGTTTCGCTCTGCCAGCAGATTGGCTTTCAGCCACAGGGCGGCCGCGAGCTCCGGTGAGGCCCCATTGAACCTCGCAAGCGACTTGGCAACCTCCTGCGGATGGCGCACCGTGATCACGGCCGCGACGTCGAATCCGGCATGACGCGCCGCCTCGAACCACATGTCCGACAGTGCCGTTATATGTAGGTCCTTGATGACAACCAGCGGCGCGGCCGGCAATGTGGTGAGGAACGCGCTGATCTTGGCGACGCTTGCGGCCTTCTCGTCGGTGTCGAACGCGCCTTCCTCCTGCAAGCGCAATGTCGGGTCGAACCATTCGCTTCCATGGCGGCGCAAGATACCGATGTTGATCCGGTGCGACGCGCGCGGCTCCCAATAGCCGAGTGGATTGGAAGCGTTGGCTCCCGCCAGGCCGGGCGGGAGCGCAGCGCCGCACAGTGAGAGCATCCGCGTGAGCGCCGACGTGCCCGAGCGGGTCACGCCCAGGACGAACAGAGCAACCGGGCGAGCCGCAGCACCCGCGGGCTGCTGCGCCGGGCTCACCGGCAAAACTCTGTGCTCGGAACCACGTGCGCCGCACCGGTCGTGGCAGTGTAGGGGCCGCTTGTCACGGCACCAGGATAACGGTGGATCGGGTCAAACTGGCCTCTTTAGCGTGAATACCCTTCTGCTATGGGCGATTTGGTCGCCGCTCACAGCATGAGACGAGTGCGCCGCTTAGGCCCATCAAACCGGTATTCAAGACAAGTTCCGCGTCGCACTTCGACTTCGGTTCTGGTCGGCGGCTCCGCTATCAGCGACTCGCCCTGCCTTATCGGGCCCGCATGACGAACCCTGCTTGGTCACCGCGGCCTAGCCGATTGAGCCGATCTGCGCTCTTTTCCCACTCCCAAATTTGCTTCGGACTAAACAGTCGAAGAATCTTCGTGTCGGTCACGGCAACCCCTCGCCTATATGCTTCGCTCCCCATGAACTGGCCTAAATTCGAATCGTCAAATGTCTGCTCCACGACCAGCCCGGCCTTCTCCGCCGCCAATGCCATTGCCCTTCGAGAAGGCACGACGAAATGCCGAGGAGCGTCGATCTGCACCCAATCCGCTAAATAAGTTTTCCACGCTTCGGATGAGGTCGTCGGCGTGCGAGCCAGACAGATGCCGTCAGCAGCGAGCTTTTCGGATGCCGTTTTGAGCGCCGCGATCGGGTTGGGGACGTGTTCGAGCGAATGATTGAACATTATGAGATCGAATTCGCCGGTCACTTCGCTCAAATGCCCCTTTTTCAGCCGCACCCCTTGAGGCGTCTCACGGTCGGCTGTGATGAACGGATCCGTACCAAGCAAGTTGGTGAACCCCACTCTGGCCAACCGGTCGAGGAGCGCACCGCCACCACATCCCACGTCCAGAATTCGCGCGTCCGACTTGAGCTGAAGCTGAGCGAGAATTCCGGCGACGTCTCCGCCGAGAAGTGCGCGAAGGATGCCGTCGGGCAGCCGCCTCGTCAGTAGCGCACCGGCGAACCCGCCGCCTACACCCAATTTTTTGCGGTCTTGCTGTGTGATGAGCCATCGAGACAGCCGCGCACCGCCGGGCTTGTATGAGTAGTAATCCGTCGCATAATGGCGCTGGAGCTCGTCACCCTCAAGCAAATTCACAATTTGTAATGTCTCGCATGCTTCGCAGAAGTAGTATTCAAAATGCTCCCGAGTTCCGAACATCATTTCGCGAACCCAGATAGTCTTATGAGGGCCAACCGATCCGCATATTCGGCAGTCTTTACTAATCTCGTTAACGGGGTCGATCCTCGAGCCAACCGATTGCTGCGCGCCCTGTGTATCGATGGGTGAAGCGGTCCATCCGATGAAAGGTCGCTCCGCCTCGCACATCGTGACCTACCTTCGCAGAATTCCGACCGCCCCGCGACGCGGGACGCTATAACGCGCCTGAACCGTGGCGTATTCTCCGCCAAGAGGACTGATCAGAGGTAGACACTAAGCGTTGCCACAGACGATGTCCAGGCCGACTTAAGCGACTGACGCATACCGACGCAGTATCGGCGGCCCGATCCCGAATCCGGCTAATCACATCGGATTCCGAGGCCGCTAACGATAAAGTGCCCTCGCTAAGACAGCGCGCGGCGGTTTCCGCCCCGGATAGTGCGACCAAATAGGCATTCACCGCGATAGCGCCGGGTCACCGTCTATCCTGCGGCCATGGATGAGCGGCTGGACAATCGTCTTGCGTTGGTGGACCAGGCCTTGTTCGCGGGGCATCGCGCCGCTGGACTGAACCTGGTGATCCAAGTCGTGTGGCTCTATGAGCGCGCGATCGACTTCGACGGACTAGAGCGTTTTCACCACCATCTCGGACAAGGGTTGGTGGGACGGCGTATCGAGCGTTCGCCGCTGCCGTTCGCCCGGCATCGGTGGGTAACAGATCGGGGTCCATCGGACATCGATGTCGCCGAACGCGCCCGTCCGCGCACCGAACTCAGCGACTGGGCTGATGAACGCTCGCAGCTTCCTGTTGATCCGGAATGCGGCCCCGGCTGGCATCTCGGCGTCCTTCCCCTTGCCGACGGTGCGACCGCGGTCAGCCTGGTGCTCTCTCACTACGTGGTCGACGGCATCGGGCTCCATCAGGTGGTAGCTGACGCGGTTCGGGGAAACCCTGCCAATCTTGGTTATCCACCGTCGCATTCACGCCCTCGGCGCCGCGCGGTGTTTCAGGACGCCCGCGAAACGGCACGGGAGGCGCCTGAGGTCGGGCGGGCGCTTGTCGCGGCGGCAAGGCTGGCCCGCCATGCACGGCGGGATGCTGCCCGATCAACGGCCTCGCCAGCACCCGTCGCCCTGCGCGCAGTCGACGGCGATGATGCGGTCGTCGTGCCGGCTGTCTCGATCCAAATCGACCTGGCCGAGTGGGATGCCCGCGCAACGGCTCTCGGTGCAACCGGTAAAACGCTGATCGCAGCCTTGGGTGCGAAACTCGCCGAGCGCATGGGGCGCCGTCGCGCCGGCGACGGCTTCGTCACCTTGCACCTCCCCATGAACGAACGCACGGAGGGTGATACGCGTGCCAATGCAATGTCGATTGCGAGCGTGAGCGTCGACCCGACACGCGTAACGACGGAACTCGATGACCTCCGCGCTGCCATCAAGCAGGCACTGAACACCCTGCGGGAGACGCCGGATGAGACGCTTCAGTTGCGGTCACTGGTCCCGTTCACGCCGAAACTCGCGTTGAAGCGGATGGTCGATGCGGGGCTCGCCGACCCCGATGCCCCCGCGCTTTGCTCGAACCTCGACGAGTTCGACCCGATTGTGTACCGTCCCGATGGCACCGACGGTGAGATCATTCTGACGCGAGCCACAGCGCAAGGCGTAACGCGACAGTGGCTCGAGTTGACGGGGGGTCAGATGGCTCTGCAGTCGTGGCGCGTCGCAGGCGGCTCCAAGATCTACTTCACCGTGAACGCCTACCAACCGGGCGTGGTTGACACCAAGCCCGCTTTGCACGAGCTGATTGCGAAGACGTTGGCCGAGTTCGAGCTGACCGGCCATATGTACTGAACCGGAACGCCTGCGCGAAACCGACTCCCGGCGCTACCGCGGTGTTTCAGGCAACCGCTGACGCAAGCTTCTCACCGACGGCGCGTCCACCAGGGCGCTCACCGGCAGGCGAACATCGAAGGCCGTGTTGATCGCGGCGATCGCCCGCATCGCGGCAAGTGAATCCCCGCCCAGGTCGAAGAACGAATCGTCGGCCCCTACCCGGTCTGCCTCGAGCACCTGCGCGAAGATGTCTGCCAGAAGCTGCTCGGCCAGATCGACCGGCGCGCGATAACCACCGGACGACGGGGTCGTCACAGCCCGGTTCTCCCATCCGCTGCGCTGCTGGTGATCTCCGGCGTCAAGCGAATCGATCGACGACAACGGTCGGGTCGGATCGGCGGTCATGTCCGCCAATATCCGGGTGAACCGGCTCATCAGCGTTTCGATGGTGGCCGGGTCGAACCGGTCGGTGCGGAACTGGACGCGCAGATCCAGCTCGTCGCCCGGCACCGCTTGCACCGTGAGCGGGTAGTGGTAGTAGTCGCGGACGGTGAACCCAGCGACACCCAGATCGTGGCCGCCCGACAATCCGGCGGCGTCGATCGGATAGTTCTCGAAGACGAAAACGGTGTCGAACAATCTGTTCTGCCCGGTGACACGGTGAATGTCGCTGAGCGCCAGGTGCTGATGCTCAAAGGTCTGCTCCAGCGCGCCTTGAAGCTGATCGAGCAACTCGACGGTGGTGGTTTCGGTCGCGATGCGGGCGCGCACCGGCACCGTGTTGATCGACAGGCCCACCATCGCCTCCGCACCGGCGACCTCTGCCGGCCTCCCTGAAACCACGGCGCCGAACGCGACATCGTGCTGGCCGGTCAGCCACATCAGCAGCTGCGCCCAGGCTGCCTGCAGCACAGTGTTCACGGTGATGTGCCGCGAACGCGCAAGCTCGGCCATCGCCCGGGTGGTGTCTTCCGGAACCCGGAAGGATCGGATGTCCCTGGGGCCCAAGCCCAGTCGGTCGGGTGGGCTGACCAGCGTGGGGGTATCGAAGCCGTCGAGCACCTCACGCCAGGCCGCCCGGGCGGCTTCGACGTCGCGTTCGGCCAGCCAGGAGACAAACCTGCGGTAGGGCACCGAGGCGGGCAGTCGCTGCCCGAAATAGGTGGCGAAGATCTCCCCGAGCAGGATCGGCATCGACCAGCCGTCGAGCACAATGTGGTGATTGGTCAGCACGAACCGGTGGCGCTCCTCGCCGGTGCGGGCCAGCGCCGCACGCAAGGCCGGCTGCTCTGCGAGATCGTAGACCTCGGCGCGCTCGGCGGCGCACATGCGCTGAATTCGCTCATCGACGTCGGCTTCACCACTGAGATCAAGGTATTGCCAAGAGATTTCAGGGTTGGCCGGGATGACTTGTACTGGTTCGTCGCCGAGGTGGTGGTGGAAACGAGCAGCCAGGTTCGGGTGCCGGTTGACGACGGTTTGCACCGCGTCATGTAGCCGCTCGGCGTCCAAGGGGCCGGTGACGGTGAAGTCCAGTTGCACGGCGTAGACGTCGTCCTCGTCGCCCGCCGCAGTCAAGGCGTGGAACAGCAAGCCCCGTTGCAGCGAGGTCAGCGGCAATACGTCAGCCACGTCGTAGCGTTGGGCCAGCGCTTCGATCTGGGCCTGGCTCAGCCGCGCCGGTGCGATGTCCGACGGTGTCAACCCGCCCCCGCCGTGTTGCACGTGGGCGCAGATGCCCGCCAGGGCTTCAAACCACAACCGGCTCAACCGATCGACCTGCCCATGATCAAGCGCTGAAGGCGCCCACGTCCAGGTCGCGTGCAACTGCGGACCGGTCGCGGTGTCGACCGTGGCAGCGTTCAGTTCCAAGGTGTGCATCAACGGCATCGCGATCGCCGCGGCCACACCGCTGACCGACGAACCGTCGGGCGCCAGGCGCCACAGATCCTCGGAAAGCTCGCCGGCGGCCGCACCGAGGCGCCCGAGATAGTTGAATCCGACCCGCGGATCCTCGTCGCGCAGTTGCACTTCCGGGTTCAGATACCGCAGCAGCCCATATGTGAGTCCGTCGGGCAGGGCCCGCAGCTGTTCTTTGGCGGCCTTGAGCACCGCCCCCAGGCCGGGATCACCGCCACGCACCTCGGCCCAGTCCAGTCCACCCACGTTGAGCGCGACCGGATATTTCGTGGTGAACCAGCCCACCGTGTGCGACAGGTCCACCTCGTCACCCAGCTCCTCGTGACGGCCGTGGCCTTCGACGTCGATGCCCACCGGAGCGGTATCGGCATCGACGAACTCGGCCAGCGCGAGTCCCAATGCGATCAACAAGATGTCGTTGATTCCGGCATGGAACGCCGCGGGCACCTCGCCGAGCAACAACCGGGTGGTCTCGGTGTCCAACGGCACCGTCAGGTTCCCCGCATTGGCGAAGGTATCCACCGAAGGCACGACCGCCGGCAACAACGCAGGCGCCGACGCCACCTGTCGCCACGCATCGGCGGTAGCGACGACCTGTTCGTCGCGGGCGTGTTCGGCCAGCAGCGCCGACCACCGCGCAAACGAAGTTCCGGACCCAGGCAATTCCACCGGCCGCCCAGCACGATGAGATGCCCAAGCGAAGTTGATGTCTTCCAACAGGATTCGCCAGGACACGCCATCGACCGCGAGGTGGTGCACGATCAACACCAACTGACTCGTGGAGGCGACCCACAGCGCGCTGAGCATCCTCCCCGCGGTCGGGTTCAGCCGCGACCGCGCGGCCACCAAGGCCGCGTCCGAGAACGCATCCACGGCGTGCACGCACTCATCCGCGCGCACCTCGACCGACTCGGGCACCTGCAACGACCAGCCGCCGGCCCCATCGTCGTCGACCCGCAGCCGCAGCATGGCATGGCGATCCAGCAACGCTTGCACCAGCACCACGACGTCGCCCCGGTCCGCCGTGTCGGGGGCCTGCAAGACCACCGTCTGGTTGAACTCTCCGGTCGGGCCGTCGACCTCCTGCAACCACCGCACGATCGGTGTGCCCACCACCGGCCCGACGCCCTCGTCGATCACACCGGCAGCAGCCCCGTCTGCCGTGCGCGCCACCCGGGCCAGCCTGGCCACGGTCTGCTCGACGAACACATCGCGCGGACGGCACAGCACCCCGGCGGCGCGGGCCCGCGAAACCACCTGCATCGACAGAATGCTGTCCCCGCCGAGTTCGAAGAACGACTCGTCGACCCCGACCCGCTCCAGCCCCAGCACCTGGGCGTAGATACCGGCCAAGACCTCTTCTACCGCAGTGGCGGGAGCGCGATAACGATCCGTATCGCTGTACTCCGGAGCCGGCAACGCCCTCGTGTCCAGCTTGCCGTTGACCGTCAACGGCAACGACTCGAGCACCACCACCGCCGCGGGCACCATGTAGCTGGGCAACCGCTGCGCCAACGCCGCACGCAGCTCCGCCGCATCCACCGTTCCGGTGGCATACCCCACCAGGCGCTTATCGCCGGGACGGTCCTCGCGCGCGATCACGACCGCCTGCTGCACGCCGTCCAGTCCGGCGAGAGTCGCCTGCACCTCGCCCAACTCGATGCGGTATCCGCGGATCTTGACCTGCTCGTCGATGCGGCCGACATACTGCAACTGCCCGTCGGCGCCCCAACGCACCAAATCGCCGGTGCGATACATCCGCGCTCCGGCCCCCGCGAACGGGCACGCCACAAACCGCGACGCGGTGAGCCCTGCCCGCCCGACATAGCCGTGAGCCAATCCGCCGCCGGCGACATACAACTCACCGACCACACCGGCGGGTACCGCACGTAACGAGCCGTCGAGAACGAAAAAGCCCAAATGCGTCAACGGCACACCGATCGGGCTGACCGCGCGCTCGATGTCAGCCTCGGTGATCTCCCTGAACGAGGCATGGACCGTCGTCTCGGTGATTCCGTACATATTGATCAACCGCGGTGAGCCCGCATGCGACTGCATCCACGGCCCCAGCCGCGCGGGCTCCAAGGCCTCTCCACCGAAAACCACCGTCTGCAGCTTCAACTGCTGGCCGAGCTCCGGCTGCAGACCGTTGGCAGCCTGCAGCGCATAGAAGGCCGACGGGGTCTGGCTCAACACGCCGACCTGCTCACTGACCAGCAACGCCAGCAGCTCTTCCGGGGAGCGCACCACCGTGTCGGGCACGATCACCACCCGACCGCCGCGCAGCAGCGCCCCCCAGATCTCCCACACCGAGAAGTCGAACGCCAACGAATGACACTGCGTCCACGCCTGACCCGCCAACTCCAGATCGGCATCCAGTGTGTCCAACAGCTGCACGACGTTGCGGTGGGGAACGGCAACGCCCTTGGGCACACCCGTAGTTCCCGACGTATAGATCACATACGCCAGATCTTCGGGGCTCGCCGCCGAGAAGGATTCTTCAGCAACGGAATTCGAATCCAACGGCGCATCGGCGATGTCGATGACCACTGCGCTACGGCCGTCCACCCGCGACCGCAGGTCCGCGGTCGTGACCACTGCCACCGGCGCGGCGTCACCCAGGACAAACTCGGTGCGCGCCTCAGGATGTGCCGGATCCATCGGCACATATCCCGCACCACACTTGAGTACCGCCAGCATCGCCAAGACCGCATCGACCGACCGCGGCAACAACAACCCCACCCGGTCACCGCGACCCACACCTGCGGCGGTCAACGCCCGTGCCAGGTTCGACGACGCCGCATCCAACTCGGCGTAGGTCAACGAGCGACCGTCACCCGACACCGCCACCGCCTCCGGTGACCGCGCGACTTGACCGGCGAAGAGTGCGGGAATCGACTCCGAAACCGACGGCTGCTCGGTCAACGCGGCCCGATTGCCCCACCCGAACAACTGGGCATGCTCCCCGGCATCGAGAACATCCACCGTCGACAAGCGGACGCTCTGGTCGGCCGTTATCGCTTCCAGTACCAGCCGTAGCCGCGCAACCAGCACCTCGATGCTGGCCGCGTCGAACACATCGGTGCGGAACTCCACGTCGCCGCCGATTCCGGCGGGTTCGCCCGACTCGGTCCAGCGTTCAGCCAGGCCGAATGTCAGGTCCATGCGGGCGGTGTTCGTGTCCGCCGGCAGCGAGTTGATCTGCAGATCGCCCAAGTCCAGTGAGGAGGTCGGACCGAACGACTGCCCGGCGAAGTGCCAGGACAACATCACCTGGATCAGCGGGGAGTGAGCGAGGCTTCGGACGGGGTTGAGTCGCTCCACCAGTACCTCGAAGGGCACATCCTGGTGTTCGTAGGCGGCCAGGCTTCGCGTTCGAACGTGCTCCAGCAGTTCGGCGACGGTGGGGTCGCCGGCCAGATCGACCCGCAGCACCAAGGTGTTGACGAAGAAGCCGACCAACTCATCGAGTGCGGGGTCGCGCCGCCCGGCGATTGGAAACCCGACGGCCACATCGGTGCTGGCACTGACTTTCGACAACAGCGCCGCAAGGGCGGCCTGGACCACCATGAAGCTCGTGGTGTGGTGCTCACGGGCCACCGCAGCGACCCGGTCCTGCAGTTCGGCGGGCCAATCCACGGCCACCCGGTCGCCGCGATGATCGGCGACAGCCGGGTAGGGCCGGTCGGTCGGCAACTGCAGGCGTTCGGGCAATCCCGCCAACGCGTCATCCCAGAACGCCAACTGGCCGGCGATGCGGCTGTCCGGATCGTCGAGGTCACCGAACTGGTCGCGTTGCCACAGCGTGTAGTCGACATACTGCACCGGCAACGGCGCCCAGTTGGGGTCGTGCCCCTCACTCCGGCTGGCATAGGCCACTCCGAGATCCCGCATCAGCGGCGCGATGGACCAACCGTCGGCGGCAATGTGGTGCACGACCGCCACCGCCACATGCTCGTCATCGGCGACCCGGAAAAGCTGTGCCCGCATGGGGATTTCGGAGGCCAGGTTGAAGGTGTAGGAAGCCGCGACGTTGACCGCCTCGCGCAACTCGTCCGTCGACCAGCCGGTGGCATCGATTACCTGCCAAGCCAAGTCGGCCTGCTCGGCCGGCAACACCAGCTGCTGGGGCGCCCCGTCGACCATCGCGAACAGGGTGCGCAGGCTCTCGTGACGGGCGACCACGTCGGTGAGCGCTTGGCGCAACGCCTCGACGTCAAGGCGACCGCGGAGCTGCAGTGCCACCGCCATGTTGTAAATCGCTGAGGGACCCTGCAATTGGTCGAGGAACCACAACCGCTTCTGAGCGAACGACAACGGAACTTCCGTCGGACGTTCCACTGGCTTCAAGGGTTCGAGCCGGGCGGAATCCGCACCGATGCGGGGGGCCAACTGAGCCACCGTCGGCGCCTCGAACACGGTCCGCACCGACAAGTCGCCATCGAGACTGCTGTTGACTGCGGCGATCAGGCGCATCGCCGATAGGGAATCGCCGCCGAGATCGAAGAAGGAGTCGTCGATGCCGACGCGTTCGACATCGAGGACCTGGGCGTAAATACCGGCCAGCAGTTCTTCGACCGCGGTGGTGGGGGCGCGGTACTGGTCGGTGTCGCTGTACGCCGGGGCGGGCAGCGCGCGGGTGTCGAGCTTGTTGTTGACCGTCAACGGCAACGCCTCGAGCATCACCACCGCCGCAGGCACCATATAGCCGGGCAGCCGCTCAGCAAGCGCAGCGCGCACCGTACTCGGATTGGCGGTGCCAGTTATGTAGGCCACCAGACGCTTGTCGCCGGGGCGGTCTTCCCGCGCGATCACCGCCGCCTCGGCTACCCCATCAAGCGAAGCCACCGCGGCCTGAATTTCGCCGAGTTCGATGCGGTAGCCGCGGATCTTGACCTGCTCATCGATGCGGCCCAGATACTGCAATTGCCCATCCGCGCCCCAGCGCACCAGATCCCCGGTCCGATACATCCGCTTCCCCGCACCGCCGAACGGGCAGGCCACAAACCGCGACGCCGTCAACCCGCCTCGGCGCACGTAACCCACACCGACTCCGGCGCCGGCCACATACAATTCCCCGGCCACCCCCGCCGGCACCTGGCGCAACAACCCGTCCAGCACAAACAACGCCGCACCCGACACCGGCGACCCGATCGGCACCACGCCCGATCCGGCCGCGAGCGGAGCGCTGATCGCCACACACATCGTGGTCTCGGTCGGACCGTAGGCGTTGAGCATCAGCCGCCCCGGCGCCCACCGATCCACCACCTCTGGCGGACAGGCCTCACCGGCCATCACCAACGCCGTGCCGGCCAACCGCTGCGCGGAGAGCATCTTGACCGCCGACGGGGTCTGGGTCAGCACACTGACCCCCTCGCCGACCAACATTTCTTGGAAGTCCTGCGGCGACGCGGTCACCTCTTCAGGCACCACCACCAAACGCCCACCGCGAAGCAACGCGCCAAAGATCTCCCACACAGAGACGTCAAAAGCCAACGAATGACACAGCGGCCACACCCCAGCCGCCGGCAATCCCGCATCCAAACTCGCCAACAACTGCGTCACATTGCGATGAGAGACCGCCACCCCTTTGGGCACACCCGTAGTCCCCGACGTGTAAATCACGTACGCCACATCATCGGCAGCCGGCGTCGGCAAACTGATCTCGGGCGCAGAACCAACAGCGAGAGCGTCGATATCGATGACCGCCACGTCGAACCCGTCGAGCTGTGAGCGCAGTCCGGCGGTGGTGATCACCGCCGCCGGCGCGGCATCGCCCACCACGAACTCGATGCGCGCCGGGGGCACCCCCGCATCAATCGGCACATAGGCGGCCCCGGCCTTGACCACCCCCAGCATCGCCACCACAGCCGACGCCGACCGCGGCAACAACAGCGCCACCGAGTCGCCCGGTCCCACCCCATGGCCGACCAACAGACGAGCCAACCGATCAGAGGCCACATCCACTTCGCGGTACGTCAACTCGACGCCACCGCCACTGATCGCCACCGCCTCAGGCGCCCGCGACACCTGGTCGCCGAACAGATCCGGAATCGACATCGGCGCGCTCACCGGACGGTTCATCACCGCGCGGTTCGCCCATCCATCGAGCAGGGCGCGCTCACCGCCATCGAGAAGGTCCACCGAAGAGAGCCGCCGGGTTGGGTCGGCGGTGATCGCCACCAGCACCCGCCGTAACCGCTCGACCAGCGCCTCGATGCTGGCCGCGTCGAAAACATCGGTGCGGAATTCCACCTCGCCGCCGATCCCGGCGAGTGACCCGTCCTCGCTCCACCGCTCGGCCAGCGTGAACGCCAGATCCATTCGTACGGTGCGCACGTCGACTGGAATCGGGGTCGCTTGCAGATCGCCGAGGGCCAGCGCCGCGGGTTGGTTGTTCTGCCAAGCCAACATCACCTGAACCAACGGGTGGTGGGTCAGATTGCGGATGGGGTTGAGCCGCTCCACCAGCACCTCGAACGGCACGTCCTGGTGCTCATAGGCGGCGACGCTGCGCGTCCGCACGTGGCTCAGCACCTCGGCGACGGTGGGGTTACCGGTCAACTCCACCCGGAGCACCAAGGTGTTGACGAAAAAGCCGACCAACTGGTCGAGGGCGGGATCGCGCCGCCCGGCAACCGGGAAGCCAACGGCCACATCGGAACTGCCGCTCAGCTTCGACAACACCACCGCCAACGCGGCCTGCACCACCATGAAACTGGTCGCGTCGTGCTCGCGGGCCACCCGGGCAATCCGCTCATGGAGCTCGGCCGGCCAGTCGACTGCGATCCGCGCGCCGCGGTTGTCGGCCACCGGCGGATAGGGCCGATCAGTCGGCAGCTCAAGGCGTTCGGGCATCCCGGCCAGCGTTTGCTCCCAGTAGGACGCCTGTGCGGCGATGGCACTGTCCGGATCGTCGAGATCACCCAACTCGTCGCGCTGCCACAGCGTGTAATCGACGTACTGAACCGGCAACGGCGCCCAGCCAGGGATCCGTCCGGCGCATCGACTGCCGTAAGCGACACTCAGATCACGCGCCAGCGGGGTGATCGACCAGCCGTCGGCGGCGATGTGGTGCACCACGATCGCGAGCACATGCTCGTCGTCTGCGATGCGGAAAAGCGTTGCTCGCAAAGGAATCTCGGCAGCCAGATCGAACGGGTGATGCGCGACCTCGCCGATGGCGTCGTTGAG
Source organism: Mycobacterium sp. GA-0227b (assembly GCF_001499855.1). Taxonomy (GTDB): domain Bacteria; phylum Actinomycetota; class Actinomycetes; order Mycobacteriales; family Mycobacteriaceae; genus Mycobacterium. Next base: position 225,924 of record NZ_LQIK01000032.1, on the reverse strand, counting down.
CCGCCCGGCCGGCCAGTCGCGGGCATCGATCACTTGCCAGCCGAAATCAGCTTGCTCGGCGGGCACCACCAGTTGCTGGGGTTCGGTCGCGGGGAACCGTGTGCGCAGGCTCTCATGGCGGTCCACCACATCGGCCAGCGCCTGCCCCAAGGCGTCCGCGTCGAGTTCTCCGCTGATGCGCAGTGCCGTCGCCATGTTGTAGATCGGCGATGGGCCCTGCAACTGGCCAAGGAACCACAACCGCTGCTGGGCGAACGACAACGGAATCACCGCGGGGCGCTCCATGGGCACCAACGGCGCCCGCCGCTCTCCTTCCGCACCGATATGGGGAGCCAGCTGGGCAACGGTGGGCGCCTCGAAGATGGCGCGCACTGAAAGATCGGCGTCGAGGCCGTTGTTGATGGCGGCGACCAAGCGCATCGCCGACAGGGAATCCCCGCCCAGGTCGAAGAACGAGTCGTCCACACCGACCCGCTCCACGCCGAGCACCTGGGCGTAGATACCGGCCAGGAGCTCCTCGACCGCGGTCGCCGGAGGACGATACCGATCCACGCCGCTGAACTCCGGTGCCGGCAATGCGCGCCTGTCGAGTTTGCCGTTGACCGTCAGCGGCAACGCGTCGAGCACCACCACCGCCGCCGGCACCATGTAGCTCGGCAGCCGTTCGCCCAGTGCGGCGCGGACTGCGGACGGGTCCAACGCCGCGTCCACCGATTCGGTGACATATCCCACCAGGCGCTTGTCGCCGGGCCGGTCCTCGCGGGCGATCACCACCGCCTGCTTCACTCCGTCCTGCGCGGCCAGCGCGGCCTGAACTTCACCGAGTTCGATGCGGTAGCCGCGGATCTTGACCTGCTCATCGGAGCGGCCCAGATACTGCAGCTGCCCGTCATCGCCCCAGCAGGCCAGATCTCCGGTTCGATACATGCGTTGTCCCGGCGTCCCGGCGCAGCCGGACGGAGATGCCACGAACCGCGACGCCGTCAACGGACCGCGACGCCAATACCCGGCTCCCAGCCCCGCACCGGCCACATACAACTCACCGACCACACCGACGGGCGCTGGGCGCAACCACCCATCGAGCACAAAGAACGCGAGATGGTCCAACGGCACACCGACAGGGCTGACAGCTTTGTCGGCATCGGCTTCGACGATCTCGCGGAACGAGGCGTGCACCGTCGTCTCCGTAGTGCCATACATGTTGATCAGGCGCGGCGTCCCAGGATGATTCTCCAGCCACGCCCGAAGACGTTGCGGTTCAAGTGCTTCGCCGGCGAACACCACAGCTTGGAGCTTCAACTGCTGTCCCAGCTCCGGCTGTAGCGCAATGCCGGTCTGCAGCGCATAGAACGCCGAGGGCGTCTGGCTCAAGATGCTGACCTGTTCGGTCACCAGCAGCGCGAGGAAGTCTTCGGGAGAGCGGACCACCGATTCGGGCACGACGGCCAGCCGTCCGCCACGTAGCAGCGCACCCCAGATTTCCCACACCGAGACGTCGAAGGCCAGTGAATGCCATTGCGACCACACCTGTCCCGCGAGTTCGAGGTCGGAATCCACGGCGTCCAGAAGCTGGATCACATTGCGGTGGGTGATCGCCACGCCCTTCGGCGTACCGGTGGTGCCCGAGGTGTATATCAGGTAGGCGATCTCGTCGGGACTCGGCGCCGCCAGGCCGGTGCTTGGTTGGTCGTCGACCGCGGGGTCATCGATATCGATGATCAGCAGGCCACGGCCGTCCAGCCGTGACCGCAGATCCGTTGTCGTGACGGCGGCGATCGGTGCGGCGTCCTCGAGCATGAAGCTGATCCGCGCTTCGGGGTGCGCGGGATCGATGGGGAGGTAGGCCGCGCCGGTCTTGAGTACCGCCAGGATCGTCACGATCGCCTCGGCCGACCGCGGCAACAGCAAGGCCACACGCTCACCGGGCCGTGCGCCATGGCGGGCCAGCAAGTGCGCCAATCGGTTCGCCGATTCGTCGAGCTGCCGGTAGGTCAGCGACCGGCCATCGAAAGTCAGCGCAGTGGCCTCCGGGCCGCGCGCCACCTGCGCGGCGAACAACGCCGGAATCGAGACCGACCTGGCGATCGGCTCGCTCAACACCACCCGATTTCCCCACTCACCCAGACGGGTGAGTTCGGTGTCGTCGAGCACGTCGATCGACGACAGCCGCCGCGCGGGATCAGCGGTCATCGCCGACAGCATCCGTTCGAACCGCTCGATCAGCGTTTCGACGCCTCGGGCGTCGAACACTTCGGTGTCGAATTCGATGCGAAGACCCAATTCGTTGCCCGGAATGGCTTGCACCGCAAGCGGATAGTGATTGTATTCGCGGCTGACGAATTCGGAGATGGAAAGGCCCTCGATGCTCGAGAACGCGGCGGAGTCGAGGGGGTAGTTCTCGTAGACGAAAAGGGTGTCAAACAGCTGCTCGTGTCCGGTGACGCGGTGAATGTCACTCAACGCGAGGTACTGATGCTCGAGGGTGTGGTTGTAGGCCGCGTGCAGCTCGTCCAGCAGGTCGGCGGTAGTGGTCGCCGACGTGACGCGCGTTCGGACCGGCACCGTGTTGATCATCAACCCGACCATCGATTCCGCACCGACCACCTCGGTCGGTCGCCCGGAAACCGTTGTCCCGAAAGCGACGTCGTGTTGCCCGGTCATTTGGGTGAGCAACTGGCCGAACGCCGCCTGCAGAACGGTGTTGACCGTGGTGTGGCGTGAACGTGCCAGCTCATTCACCGCTCGGGTGACGTCTTCTGCGACCCGAGCCGAAACCACGCTTCGTCGGCCCAGCCCACGGCCCTGCGGCCCCACCAGTGTCGGAGTGTCGTAACCGTCGAACGCTTCACGCCAAGCAGATTCGGCGGCGTCGACATCTCTTTCCGCCAGCCAGCTGACGAACTTCCGATAAGGAACCGCCGCCGGCAGGCGCTGTCCGTGGTAGCCGGCGAAGATCTCTTGCAGGAGAATCGGAAGCGACCAGCCGTCGAGCACGATGTGATGATTGGTCAGCACGAACCGGTGCTGTTGGTCTCCGGTACGGATCAATGCCGCCCGGAACGGCGGCTGCTCGGCCAGGTCGCAGACGGCGGCGCGTTCGGCGGCGCACAAACGGTGAATCTGCTCGTCGGCGTCGCCTGCGGCACGGAGATCCAGATTTTGCCAGGGCACTGCCGGATCCGCCGGAATGATCTGCACCGGCTCGCTGAACCGATCGACGAACCGCGCCACCAGGTTCGGATGCCGGGTGGCCACAGCGTGCACCGCATCGCGTAACCGCTCGGCATCCAGCGGGCCGGCCAAAGTGATGTCCAGCTGCATGCCATACACGTGGTCGTCAGTGCCTGCCGCGGTGATCGCGTGAAACAGCAAGCCCTGCTGCAGAGGTGTGAGCGGCAGGATATCGGCGACTCGGAATCGCTTCTGTAGCTCGTCGATCTGTTGTTGACGGAGTCGAGCCGGGTCGATGTCGGACGGGGTCAAGCCGCCGCCGCCGTTGCCGACATGCGTGCAGATCCCGCCCAGCGCTTCAAACCACAACCGGCTCAACCGACTTACCCGGTCGCGGTCCAGCGCTGACGGCGCCCACGTCCAGGTGGCGTGCAACTGTGGGCCCGCCTCGGTGTCGATGGTGCTGGCGTTCAGCTCGACGGTGTGCATCAACGGCATCGGGATAGACGCCATCGTGCCGGACAGCGACAATCCGTCCGGGCGAATCTGCCACGCATCATCGTGAGAGGCGGAATCACCCACGGGGCCAAGGCGTCCCAAGTAATTGAATCCGATCGGCGGGTCTGCCACGGCCAGATCGACGTGGTTGTTCAGGTAACGCAGAAGCCCGTAGGTCAGATCGTCGGGCAGGGCCCGCAGCTGTTCCTTGGCGTCCTTGACCAGTGCACCCACCGCCGCCTCTCCGGCGATCACCTGTGCCCAGTCGAGTGCTTCAACCCTCAGCGACACGGGATATTTGGTGGTGAACCACCCGACGGTATGCGACAGGTCGATATCGTCTGCCAGGTCCTCGTTGCGTCCGTGACCCTCGACGTCGATGCCGATCGGAGCTGAGCCGGCGGCATCCAGGAACTCCGCCACCGCTAAACCGAATGCGATCAACAGAATGTCGTGAACCCCGGCATTGAACGCCGCAGGCACCTCACTCAGAAGCATCCGGGTCGTCTCGGCATTCAGGGTCACCGACAACGATTCAGCGGTTTCATAGGTGTCCACTGCTGGTCTCACCGCAGGCAACAGCGCCGGCGCCGACGCCACGTGTTGCCACGCCGGCGCGGTGGCCACCACATCGGGGTGGTGGGCGTGTTCTGCCAGCAGCGCCGCCCAGCGGGCGAACGACGTACCCGACGTCGGCAAGGCCAGCGGCCGGCCCCCGCGCAGTTGCGCCCAGGCGGTATTCAGGTCTTCCAAGAGGATTCGCCATGACACGCCATCGACAGCGAGATGGTGGATGATCAACACGAGCTGATTCGTGGAATTCGCCCACAGCGCGCTCAGCATTGAACCCGCCGCCGGGTTCAGCCGTGACCGCGCCTCGAGCAAAGCCTCTTCGGACAGCACCTCGACCGATTGCAGTACCCGCGAAGCGTCTACCGACCCCGCTCCGGGCGCCAGCAACGACCAGCCCGCGGCGCCGTCGTCTTCGACGCGGAGCCGCAGCATGGCATGCCGGTCAAGCAACGCCTGCAAGAGCACGAGCACGTCGGATTGGCTGATCCCCGCCGGAGCCTGTAACAACACCGTCTGGTTGAACTGCTCCACTGGTCCGTCGACGCTGTGCAGCCACGACATGATCGGCGTCGAGTCCACCGGACCGACACCCTCATCGATGACGCCGCTGGCAGCATCGGCCTCTTTGGCCACTGCGGCCAGCCGGGCCACAGTCTGCTCGGCGAACACATCGCGGGGCCGGAACAGCACACCGGCGGCACGTGCGCGCGCCACCACCTGCATCGACAAGATGCTGTCGCCGCCGAGCTCGAAGAACGAGTCGTCGACGCCGACCTGCTCGACACCGAGCACGTGTGCGTAGATGCCCGCCAGGATTTCCTCGACTTCGTTGGCGGGGGCGCGGTAGTGATCGACATCGATGTACTCGGGTGCCGGGAGAGCGCGCTTGTCGAGCTTGCCGTTGACCGTCAACGGCAGCGCGTCGAGGAGCACCACGGCGGCTGGCACCATGTAGGCGGGCAGCCGCTCCGTCAGCTGGCCGCGTATTCCGGCTGGGTCGGCTGCACCGGTGAAGTACCCCACCAGTCGCTTGTCGCCGGGGCGGTCCTCCCGTGCGATGACCACCGCCTGCTCCACCCCGTCCAAGGCAGCCAGCGCTGCGCGCACTTCGCCGAGTTCGATGCGGTAGCCGCGGATCTTGACCTGCTCATCCGAGCGGCCCAGATACTGCAGTTGACCGTCGGCACCCCAGCTGGCGAGGTCCCCCGTGCGATACATCCGCGCGCCGGGAGTTCCGAACGGTGACGCGACGAAACGCGACGCCGTCAACGGGCCGCGACGCCAATACCCGGCACCCAGCCCGGCGCCGGCCACGTACAACTCGCCGACCACACCGACGGGCGCCGGACGCAACCACGCGTCGAGCACGAAAAACGCAAGATTGGTCAACGGCACCCCGATAGGGCTGACATGGCGGTCGGCGTCGCTCTCGCATATCTCCCGAACCGACGCGTGCACCGTCGTCTCCGTGGTGCCGTACATGTTGATCAGCCGCGGTGACTCTGGGTGATTGTTCAGCCAGCTCCGAAGACGTTGCGGTTCAAGCGCTTCGCCGGCAAAGACCACTGCCTCGAGTTCGAGCTGCTGGCCCAGTTCGTGTGCCAGCGCATCGGCGGTTTGCAACGCGTAGAAGGCCGAGGGGGTCTGGCTCAAGACGGTGACACGTTCGCGGACCAGCAGCGCGAGGAAGTCTTCCGGTGAGCGGACCACCGATTCGGGCACGATCGCCAGCCGTCCGCCACGTAGCAGTGCGCCGAAGATCTCCCACACCGAGACGTCGAACGCCAGCGAATGCCATTGCGACCACACCTGTTTCGGCGCCAGGTCCAGGTCGGTCTCTAAGCATTCGAACAGCTGGATGACGTTGTGGTGGGTGATCGCCACCCCTTTGGGCACCCCGGTGGTGCCGGAGGTGTAGATGAAGTAGGCGATGTTGTCCGGGCTCGGCGGCGGCAGCACAAAGGTGGCTTGAGAGTCTGCTCCGGCCTCATTGATGTCGATGACGAGCAGCTCGTGCTCGTCGAGCCGCGACCGCAGATCGGCTGTCGTGACGGCGGCGATCGGTGCGGCGTCCTCGAGCATGAAGCTGATCCGCGCTTCGGGGTGTGCGGGATCGATCGGCAGATAGGCAGCGCCGGTCTTGAGCACCGCAAGGATCGCCACGATCGCTTCGATGGAGCGGGGAAACAGAATCGCTACCGATTGCCCCGGCCCCGCACCTCGAACGGCCAAAAGGTGGGCCAAGCGGTCCGTGGCTTCGTCCAACTCACGGTAGGTCAATACAGAATCCTGGCAGGTGACAGCCACTGCCTCAGGGGCTTCCGCAACCCGCGCGGCGAACATCTCCGGAATCGAGACCGGCCTCGCCGCCGAACGGACCAGTCCCGCCTCGTTGCCCCAGCCGTTCAGTTGCGCATGCTCGGCCTCGTCGACGACGTCGATCAACGAGATCGCTCCTGCGGGATCCGTCGTCATCGCCATCAAGATCTGTTGCAACCGCGCCGCCAGGTCCGCGACGCCGAGGTTCGCGAACGGCTGCCCAGAACTCACCGAATGCAGATGGATCTGGCCACCGGCGCTCAAGAAGAACAACCCGAAGTAATCGACGCGGCCAAATCGCGTAACCGAACCCGATGCAGGTGCGTCAGCAAAAGGCACCGCAGTCAGCGAAGGAATGAAGTTGATACCCACCCGCTGGGGCGACTTCCTCGGGCCGCCCGCGTTTGCCTTGCGCTCGAGGGCATGAACCGGGAAACGCTGGTGTTGCACCGCCTCGCGGATCCGGGCGTCGACATACTCACAAAATGCAGCGACCGACGAGCCGGGTGAAACGGTCAGAACCAACGGCACGATCCCGGAAACCATCGCGGGAAACGTGAAGGACTCCGGACTTGTCCGCCGATTGACCGGGAAATCAAGCACCACTTGCGAGCCCTCGGCGCGCCACCCACGCACCAACAACGCGCAGGCGGCGGTGATCACCGATGACCGGCGCATGCCCAAAGAGTCGGATAACTCATGGACCCGTTGGACAACCGACGGGTCCAATTGAACTGATTCAGAAACCGTGCATGAACCGCCTTCGTCCGCATCCGTCAGGTATTGCGGAGTTTCGGGTGGAAGATTTTTGCTCCAATACGCCAAGTCTTTGGAATATTCCTCAGACGCTTCGTATTCAGTTTCCCACGAAACCAGATCCTTTAAGGAGCCAAAAAATGGAGGCGGTACCGGCGTGCCGGAAATGAGCGAAGAATAGACGGCGGCAACCCGATTGGCGAAAAGAATGCCACCGAATCCATCGGCGACCAGGTGATGTAAGCACACGAACCAGTAGAATTGGTCGGGCCGCGTCCGGAATAACGCAAATTTGAATAGCGGCCCAGTCGCGGGCATTGGCGTCGACCGGATCAATTCGGCCAGTCGGTACGCCTCCTGCACGGGATTCTGTAAGTGCGTGAGATCGTGGACAGGAAGTTCGACATCGGGGTTGTCGACGGGCCGCTGCAAGACCCGACCATCCACCTCGTAAAACACGGCCCTGATCGGCTCGGCTTCTACCAAGGCAAGGCGAATCGCCTGTTCGAGCACGTCCGGCTCTATTGCGCCCTCGATTATGTCGAACGCGACGATGTGCCACTCCGGGTCGAATTCGCCGGTTTCCTGCGCAAGCCAGATGTCCAGCTGTCCGCGGGTTAGCGGAAGCGCCCCGTCAGCGAACTCCATCGGACTCCCTCATACTCTGGCTTTATCTGGACCTCAGCCCGCTGAGAGCCGCTCGCGAAGGCTCTTCGGTCGTATGTCGGTCCAATTCTGTTCGATGTAGTCCAGACAAGCGCCGCGGTCCGCTTCGCCGTAAACCACCCGCCAGCCGGCTGGAACATCGGCAAAAGTCGGCCACAGACTGTGTTGCTCCTCGTCGTTCACCAGAACGAGGAAACTGCCCTTGTCGTCATCGAACGGATTGGTGCTCACAGTCCTCCAGACTGATAGTCGACGTCAGTGAAGCCGTTCAAACCTTACTGCCGGCCCATCCGGGCCGGTACCAAGATCGGCAAAGTTTCTAGCGGGTCTTCCAACGTGGCTCCCCTAAGCAGTTCTGCAGTGGATCCGAGACTACGGAGTCGAACAATGGCGGCTCCCGATCCTCTGACCTGCGACGATGCACACGAAATTATCGCTTTTTGCTTTTGAACAGGCGCGGGCCCTCCGAGCTAGACGAACGTTTCCCCGACGCCCAGAGCGAACAATACCTTGACCGCGCTAGTCATGCCAAACTGTGGCTCCACGCCGCAACTGGGTATTTGACGAGCGATGATGTCTTCATCGACCTCATAAATTCGAATGAAATCATTCATCGGCGACCGCTTGCGACGATCGCAACGTCCTCGTAACGAACCGTTCGCTGGTAGTTCAATTCAAATACAGTGACACAGACATCGGCGCGGCCGCCGTGGGACGGATTCGGCGAGGCTCCTGTCAGCTCGCTGCTTCCGTGAGCCGACGCCTGCGCAGATCCGCCACACATCGGGCGGACTGCCGTTTTCGATTCGGCTGAGTTATTTTTCCGCGCTAGGCGCAGGGTTGGCCGTCATCGCCAACCGGTCACACTCTTCGAGTGGGGTCGAGCTTGCCGAGACCCGTGATCTCGAGACTCACGGACTTTCGTTGTCCTGCGGCGCCGAGCATGAACGCGATGTCGCCCACTGGGGCGCCCAGCCAGAATCGCCAGAACGGCCGTTCAAAGAATCGCCACACGTAACGGCCGTCACCGATGAGCCAATGCATTGCTATCCACAGGAGGTAATACATCGGGCGCTTCCATGGAGAAACAATCATCTCGAGATTCATTTCCATTATCTCGAGCCCCCACGCCCGATAACGCCATTCCAACTCGTACCGGCTCTGGAATTCGTGAAATGCGCGCATTTCTCCGCTGGTGACCAGGTATTCGTCAAAAACCAGGATGGATCCCTCGACGAAGTGATCTTTGCAGGTTTCTAAGGCGTGCAGGCAACTCTCGTAGGTATCCAAATCCATGTGAAAAAGCCGGATTGGCGCGCCTGGGTGCTCGGCCAAGAAAGGAGCCAATGTTTCATAGGTGCTGCCCTTGATGAACTGCACGTTGCGGCCGAGGGTAGATGGCGTGCCGTCGTCTTGCAGCTTCACGCCGGTCAATCGCAGCGCACCCTGCGCCAATGGTTCTGAGAGCGAAAAAGTTCCACGTTTGACGACTTGATTCTCGAGTTGCCAGTCTTCGACCAAACCAGAAAAGGTGTCGAAGCCATAGACCTTGCGGCGGCAAGCTTCGGACGTCAGCCTTGTCGACCAGCCGATCCATACGCCGAGATCGAGAACCAGTTCGTCAGACTGTCCGGGACGTGTCGGCACCAACTGCGATGCTTCCCACAACAGCGTGTGGCCCCGAATTTTGCGCTGGCGAATATCCGACAGCGTGTTGCGGATGAAGCCCCGATAAGCGTCGTCGTAGACCTTGGTGTCACCGGTGTACAAGTTCGGGATGAATCGGTCGCGATCTCGATAGGCCAAGCGAGCGCAGAAGAGCACCACCAGAAGGCAGCCGATCGCGATCAAGAAAATAGGAAAGAAGAAGTAGCAAGCAACGGCCACCAGAAGCCCGATGCCGACGAGGATCACCCTCCACGTGCGATGAAGGTTCGTGCGATCGACGGGCCGCTTATCGGCTGCCGTCACCGGTCCACCTCCAAGTTCTCGGTCAGTCTGCGTCGGATGCGTATCGCGCTTGCGCTCATTGGCCTTGAATCGCTGATTTGATGGCTCGCTCAATCCCGCTCTCCCCGTAACTCCTCGGTCAACCTAGGAGCCAGACGCTTCCGGAGGCGACGACGATGGCTCATCGGCTTTGCCAAGATACCAACCGTCCACGCGTCTAGTTGGAATGGCGGTCGATCCCCGCTTACTTGGAACCCTCTCCAACAGGCTGATAAGCATCTGCCGGGGCGGCGCTCCTTCGTTTGAAACGAGATTTCAGAGACAACGCAGGTTTCTCGACCAGAAACCAACTCAGCACGGCAAGCGGCAACGTGGCGATGGCCGCAATGATCGCAAACACGAAGGGATTCAAATTGCCCAGCCCGCCGATGACCAATAGCTGCTGGACAGGAAATGCGTAGATGTATACGCCGTATGAGAGATCCGTGCGCAACCGCAACCGCTTGTTGTGAAGGAGGGCACCGGAGACGATGATCGCGTAAGCCAACGGAATAGCGCCGATCACACGGTAATTCGGCATCAGACTCGCCGCGAGCACGAGGGCCGCGCACAGCGCGACGAGCGACCATCGAGCAGGAATCACGTCCCGAAGTTGGTACAGCAGGGCGCCGGCCAAGAACATGGCGGCGAAGCGCGCAGCGATGGCGCCCACTACCAGCATGGCAGTCTTGGGATCGATCTGTTGCTGCGAGTCTTGAGGTTCTTCGAGCAAGGACATTGCCCAAGCCGGCGCCAGCGCTGACGCCAACAGCGCAACAGCCATCGCCGCTGGAATGACCCAGCGGCGAGTGAGAAGCCCGAGTACGCCGAGGGCTGCGATCCCGATGTAGCAGAAGAGCTCCCACTGGAGGGTCCAAAGGGAGCCGTTCCACCCGTTCGGCCACGGGACTCCCGACGGCGTGGCGCCAACCTTGGGCTGGAGTATTGCCACTGCACTGTTCTTCAGTACGAATTCGAACGGCGCGGAGGAGACCAGCAGCCGTAAACTCGCGCCGCCCTGCATCGCCACACCGATCGGGGCGACGATGAACGCCGTGAAGATCAGGCAGACCCACAAGCCCGGCAGGAGGCGAAGACTTCGAGCGGCGAAGTAGCTGCGCAGACGCGGGTTGTTGAACCAACTCGCCGTGATGAGGAATCCCGAGATTGCGAAAAACCCGTCGACCCATGCGTCCCTCAGCAACTGGTGAAGCGGCTCGTACGAGATTGTCCGGCCGGTGAGCGGGTAGGTGTGCCACAGGATCACCCCCAACGCCAACGTCAGCCGCCAGGCATTGAGTGCGTTGTTCCGCGGATCGAACACTTGCCCGAGTTTCATGCGCCCCCGTCCGGAGCCGGCTTGACCGGCGGTCAACGCTTTCGTCGACGCCAGCAACTCTAGGGTTCGCTCTGGATAATAGGATCGAATTCGGCGGCACACGGAAAGCGCGCCGACCCGCTGCTTGTCGCAGAAGAACCGGAGGCTTCGGAGCTTGTCAACGTCCGTACTTATTACCGGCGGCGCTGGGTTTATTGGGTCTGCACTTGCGCGTCGTCTCGTCACAGCCGGTTACGACGTGGCGGTGATGGACGTGCTGCACCCGCAGGTGCACAGCGGAGGCGCCCAGATCGACCTACCGCCGTCGGTGAGGCTGTTCACCGGCGATGTCACCCACGGCCCGGACTGTGATGCCGTGCTTCGGTTGTTTCGTCCGTCGCAGATCGTGCACTTGGCGGCCGAGACGGGAACGGCCCAATCACTGGCAGAGGCAACACGACACGGGTCGGTCAACGTCGTGGGCACCACCCAGCTGCTTGACGCCTTGAGCCGTTCGGCACTCGTACCCGATCAATTCGTTCTGGCTTCGTCGAGGGCCGTCTACGGGGAAGGCGCTTGGCAAAGCGGTGAAGAGATGTTCTATCCGCCGCCGCGCAGCCATGCTCAACTGCTGGCGGGCAAGTGGGATCCGGAGGGGCCAGCCGGTGCATCGGCGGTGCCGGTGCCAAGTTGCGCAGGCCGAACAGAGGCCCGACCTACCAACATTTATGCGGCGACCAAGCTCGCGCAGGAACACATCTTGGCGGCGTGGACGGCCGCGCACGACACCGAACTCAGTGTGCTGCGTCTGCAGAATGTCTATGGGCCGGGCCAGTCGCTGACGAATTCGTACACCGGAATCGTCGCTCTCTTCGCGCGGTTGGCCCGCGAGAAAAGTCCGATCGAAATCTATGAGGACGGTCGCATTGTGCGCGATTTCGTCTTCATCGATGATGTGGTCGATGCCTTGTTTGCAGCGGTGCAAAGACCGGGAACGCGTTGCGTGGACATCGGGTCCGGCATCCCGACCACCATCCACGAGCTGGGACGCCAGATCGCCGCGATGTGCGACGCCCCTGAGCCGACCGTCGTAGGGAAATTTCGTGACGGTGACGTCCGGGCCGCAAGTTGCACCACCGAGTCGGCGGAGAACCAGCTCGACTGGCGACCGAAATGGGTGCTCGCGGACGGCCTTCCTGCGTTGCTCGAATGGATCGACAAACCGGGCGCTACGATCCGAGAAACTCCTGAAGATACGCGGGCGGCCTCAAGTTGAGCAGGCGATCACGATCTGCGGCGAGGTCGGCATAATCGAGTGACTTGATCTCCGCCTCTGAGTAGGACAGTCGCGACTCCGGGGTTCCCTTTCGCACGACTCCGACACCGCGATCGCAATCAAGCACTATGACTCGCAAATCATCGCGGGCACTGCGCAGATGGACGATCGCCTTCCAGACATCGCCGCTCCACGGGAGATAAAAGACGCGCCCGACGAGCCTTCGCCAGCGGTTCTGCTCCAAAAAGTCGGCGTACGACGTGGCCGGACAACCAATAAAAGCGCGAGCGGGATTGCAATCGTGTACGAAAATGACTCCATCGTCGCGCAGGAACTGCAGCGTGTTCTCAATGTCCAGCAAGGCCTGCGGATAAGTGTGCAGACCATCGATGAGGGCGACGTCGACCTTGCGTTCCTCGAGTAGAGCCGTCTCGTTCGCGAAGAAGTCGTTGCTGGCCGTCTCGAAGTAGTGAGTAGCGCGCGCCTTGGCGTCCGAAAGCTCGCGGGAGCGCGCCGACATCTTGAACACGGGATCGACAGCGATCTTTTCGTCAGTGGTAATGCACCGGAACGCCATCCCCTGGTTGACACCGATCTCTAGGTAGACGCGACTCGCTCGCTGGTCAAGCGCAAGCTGCACAGCCTCGATTCGGTTCACGCGACGCCCCCACACGTCGAGAAGAGACTGTTCAACGCACACCCTTACGGAGTGCGAACTCCTCCACGAGATCGGCGGTGACCGCTACGCTTTCGGCTGGCTTGGTCATCCGCATCGCAATTTCACGCGCGCGGGCAGCATACCGAGGGGCGAGGATAGTGCGGAGGTCCGCAACCAATGATTGTGGAGTAACTCTTGACAAGTGCCGAGCGACGCCGACTTCCGATCTTTTGATGGCGGATCCCCATACAGTCTGGTCGATGTCCGTCGAAAGGATCAACGCGGGGACCCCGGCACGAAGACCCGCCGCGGTGGTTCCCGGGGCGCCGTGGTGCACGACCGCCCGGCAGGCCGGAAAGACGTCCGCGTAATTCACGGTAGCCACAACTTTGACTCGCTCGTAATGGGGTACGCCGCTGAAGTCGCTCGAGCCGGCGCATACCAACGCCCGCTCATCCAAATGCTCACAAGCCGCGTTGATCATGGCGAGTGTCTCGGCGGGAGATGCGACTGGAATGCTGCCGAACCCGAAGAAAATGGGCGGTGTTCCCGCGGCAATCCACGCCAAGGCCTCCTCGTCGGCATCTGTAGGCAACTCCATCGTCAGTGTGCCGACGAACGGGCGTTGTTTTCGCCAGGTCGCCCATTCGGTTTTCAACCCGGGAAAGAAAAAATCATCGTAGGCCTGAATTTCAAGGGAACCACGCTCAGCGATTCGCCGCCCGCCAGCACGTACTGCCTCCGGTAAGCCGAGTGCGCGGCGTTGCTCGTCCTCGAGGATCTTCGCGCCGCGCCATGACAGCCACCAAAACAACGCTACTGCGCTGCGGCTCAACGGTGCTGGCAAAGAATGCAGGAGCTGGGCGCTGGGCCTGACCGGAAACCAATGCTGCGTGGCCAAGGGAATGTTGTAATACTCAGCAACATTGGCAGCGATGTCCTCGATGTTCAGTCCGGTAAAGAGCAGATCGGCACCATTGGCAAGTGCCACAAGCGTCGCGCTCATCTCTTGCCAGCACTCGGCAATAGGGTCCCAAACCTCCCCTCGCAACCTATTCAGTTCCCGGATCTTCCAGAAGCTACAGAAGAGACACGTCCAATAGGCACGGTGCGCGTGGGCTATCGGCTGCACGTTCGGCCCATAGCCGACAGCCGTAAGTCCGGCGTCCGCGACAAAGTCAACCATGTCGGGCGAGACGGCCATCCGGACATTGTGGCCCCTGGCCAACAGTTCACGACCGACCGCGGCAAAGGGCTCGACATCGCCACGACTTCCCCAGCTCGCCAGGACAAACTTCATAGCGGAACTCGATCGTGAATCACCGAAACGGTCCCCCTACCGATCAGCCAGCACTTCCAGAGTTGGCGTAATTTTCCACAAGATCAGCAGCAACCGCAGTGCTTTCGGCGGGTTTCGTTATCTGCGGGGCGACCTCACGGGCGCGGGCGCGATATTCGGGCGCGAGGATGGCGCGCAGGTCGTCGATGAGTGTTTCTAGGTTTGTCGAGGAAAAGCGACGGGCGGTGCCTACCTTCAGTCGTTTGATTGCGCCTCCTCTGAGCGACTGATCCGGCCACGTCCACAGGATCAACGTGGGAACCCCGGCGCGCAGACTTACAGCCGTCGTCCCCGCGCCACCGTGGTGCACAACCGCGCGGCAGACAGGAAAGATCGCCTCGAAATCCACCCCTTCGACAACCTTGACATGGTCGAAATGGGGGATGTCGCTGAAGTCGCTCCACGCCGAGCACACCAGTGCCCGCTCGCCCAACTGCGTGCAGGCCTCGCTGATCATGGTGAGCGTGTCGGCGGGGGACGCGACCGGGATGCTGCCGAAGCCGAACAGGATCGGCGGTGTTCCCGCCGCGATCCACGACGCGACCTCGTCGTCCGCCCCCGTCGGCGACTCCATGGTCAATGCGCCGACAAAGGGCCGGTGCCCGTCGAATTCTGACCATTCGGCTGCCAGACCGGGAAAGCAGATTTCATCGTAGGCCTGGATTTCCAACGAGCCACGTTCGGCGATTCGTCGCCACGAGGGAGCCGTGGCCCTCGGTAGGCCGAGTTCACGGCGCTGCGCGTCGTCGAGCTTCTTCGTCATGCGCCAATGTAGCCACCAGAATGCCGACATCGCAGACCGGCCAACCCACGCCGGTAGGAAGGGAAGGAGGTAACCGTGGGCGCGCATCGGAAACGTGTGCAGCGTGGCCAGTGGAATGCCGTAGTACTCGGCGATATTCGCCGCGCCTTCCTGAAAACTTATGCCGCTGAGTAGTAGGTCGGCACCTTCGGTCAACGACACCAGCGTGGTACTCATCTCCTCGCCGGACCGAATGCCGCGGTCCCAGACCTCGCGCCACAATTTGGTGACCTCTCGGACCTTCCAGAAGTTGCGGAAGAGGGATGTCCAGAAATCGCGGTGCGAGTCGATCTCCGCCTGCGTATTGAGCCCATACCCGACCGCCGCAAGCCCTGCGGCCTCGACGCCCGCGACCATATCGGGCGCAACGGCCATCTGCACCTCGTGGCCTCTGCGCTGCAGCTCACGTCCGAGGACGATGCCGGGCTCGATATCGCCACGAGTTCCGTAGCACGCCAGCACAAATCTCATCGCAGCTTTCGGTCCTCATCCTCGGGTGCGCATAGGCGATTTAGGGTAGACGGTCTTCACCAGCTCACCGGTTGCTGTTCTCAGCTGTCGTTTGTCGCCTTGGTCAGACAGCACATCCAGTATGTGTCTCGTCCGCTCTCGATGTTCCGGTAGATCGCCGATCCGTATGCCGGAACCCCGTCGCGGACGAAGCGACGTAAGAACCGCGGTGCCACATTCTCCATCGATCCCTGCATGTGGTCCGAATTGAGTGTCATTCCCCGCAGCACCTCCGCGTCGATGTCGCGCCATGACACCACCCGCAAACCGGGGACGCTATTGAGGGCCGCCTTCGCTGCAGCCGCCCAGTCGACGTGGTGCACATCGGTATACAGGAACTCCCCACCGGGGCGGAGCACCCGGGCAACCTCGGCGAGAAATCGGTCGAAGTGTGGGTAGCAGTGTGCAGACTCCACGTTGACCACCGCGTCGAAGGACTCGGCGTCGAAAGGCAAGTCTTCGGCGTCGCCGTGCACGAATTCTAATCCGGGCACTTGATGGCGGCGGCGACAGAAGTCGACACCCGCGGCGTTGAGGTCAAGGCCGACATAGGAAGCCGGGGCAAGAGCGCGTGTCAGATACGACGCGCCGCCACCGTGGCCGCAGCCAACCTCCAGCACCCGCTTGCCGACAAGCCCGCCAGCCTGGGTGGCGGTGGCGTGATACAGCTGGATGGGGTAGCGCTCGGGTTCGTCATCGTCATCCAGCGGGACGCCCATCGGCGGATCTTCTTCGTAGCCGTAATTGAGAAAAACAACGTCGTCATCGACGTGGCGGGTCAGGTAGGGGTACATCCGTTTCTGCGCACCGCGGATGGCGGCCACGGCGCCGCGCTCGAACACACCGTTGCGCATGGCGCCTGTGAACTTGGAGGTCATCCAGCGATGCTACTTGCCGCGAACGCCGGGAACGGCAAACAGGCGAATTGCGGTTCGGCGACGAAGACCTGGTACGGAGATCAGCCGAGGTTCCTCCGGCAAGCGAAATCTTCGACGAAGTTGACGACGGCCGACACGCTTTCTGCGGGTTTTGTCATGCGACCGGCAACTTCGCCCGCCTGGGCGAGGTATCCGGAAGCGAGGATAGCGCGCCGTTCCTCCACGAACCGTTTCGCGGTTGTAGGTCGAGAAGCGCCGGCCAGTACCCACTTTCAACCGCTTGACCCGGACGGCCCTGGAGCGACTCATCGAGATCGGTCGAGAGGATCGCTGAAGTCGGCCCTAGCTGAGCAGTCCAGAGCTCGCTCACCCAACTGCGGGCAGGCGCCGCCCCGATCATCGCCAGCGTGTCGGCAGCAGATTCGACCGGAATGCTGCCCAGATGCAACAATCCGTCTGCTCGAGAACTTGTCCCTCTACCCAAGTTGGTGACCTTGCGCCAGGCAGACAGCATTAGCCCGACCGAGGAGACGCAGGGTCGGCGCCCGCCACAGAAGGAATTTCGCCGAGACATTGAGGGGCTGCGTGCCGTCGCGGTCTTGGCCGTCGTCCTATTTCACGCTGAGGTGCCTGGTGTCAGCGGCGGATACGTCGGCGTGGACGTGTTCTTTGTTATCTCGGGATTCCTCATCACCGGGCTGCTCTGGCGCGATGTAAGCACCGCCGGCACTGTCCGGCTGCGCCGGTTCTATGGGGCGCGTGCCCGCAGACTGCTGCCGGCCGCCGCCACCGTAGGCGTCGTTACGGCGATCGGCTCGGCCCTCCTGTTACCCCCCTTGCAGGCGCGGACGGTCATCGGCGACGGCATCGCCAGCGCGTTGTACGTGAGTAACTACCGGTTCGCCTTTCAGGGCAACGACTACTTCTTCAGTGAGACACCGCCGTCGCCATTCCTGCACTACTGGTCCTTGGGCGTCGAGGAGCAGTTCTATCTGGTGTGGCCGTTCTTGATTATCGGTACGGCTTGGCTGATCCGGCGTGTGCGTCGGTCCAGGCGGGCCGATGCCCCGTCCTCGCAACGTCCGTATCTGGTAGTCCTCGCGTTGGTCGGAGCGTCGTCATTTGCGCTGTCACTGGCAATCACTTACTGGGTCCCTCTCGTGGCGTTCTTTTCGCTGCCCACCCGGGCCTGGGAGTTGGCCGCAGGCGGGCTGGTGGCCCTCACGGCCGGCCAGTGGCGCCGACTACCGGCACTACCGGCCGCGATCGTTGGATGGGGAGGGCTAACGCTGATCTTGCTGGCCTGCACCCTGTTTGACACAAACACGCTCTTCCCGGGTACAGCCGCGCTGCTGCCGGTGGTGGGCACGGCGCTGGTAATCGGCGCTGGCTGTGCCTCAGCTTCTCAGGGGTCTGGACGCGTCTTGTCTTTGTCGCCAATGCGGGCGATCGGCCGGGTATCGTACTCGTGGTACCTATGGCACTGGCCGGTGTTGCTGCTCGCACCGCCATTGCTCGGCCACCCGCTGGGGCTGCCCGGGAGGTTGGCGGCGGCCCTCGTCTCCCTCGTGTTGGCCGTGCTCACACTGCATCTCATCGAGAATCCACTGCGATTCGCCGCTCCCATACGCCGGTCTCCCATGCGCAGTCTCGCCCTTGGTGGTGTCGCCACCGCGGCAGCCGTCTGTGTGGGAGTGGTGTTACTGGTGTTGGTGCCCCTACCAGTCGGCCGGGGCACGCCCGCTGCGACGCTGGCAGTCACTGCAGCACCTCTTCCCATGGGCCGCAGCGTGAATGCGTACGACGCGGCGGTGCAGGACGCCTTCGCGCAAGTGCAGGCCGCGGTCGCGGCGTCTGCCGACACGAAAGCCGTACCGTCGAACCTCGACCCAACGCTTGCCGAGGCAGAAACCCAAAAACCGGCCATGTTCCTCAACAGCTGTATGCGCCAGTTTTACCAAGTCGAACAACCACCGTGTGCGACTGGAGACACCGCTTCGGCGACGACGGTGGCCCTGGTCGGCGACTCGAATGCCGCAATGTGGAGTCTGGCGTTTCAGCGGGTCGCCACCCAGCGGCACTGGCGGCTGGAGACTTTGGCTAAGGCGGGCTGCCCGCCGATTGACTTGCCCGTCACCAACCCCTTACTCCACCGGGAGTACACCGAGTGCCAACAGTGGCGCGGCGAGATGATGAACCGAATACACGCTGGGCACCCGCGGCTGGTCGTGGTGAGCTTGTGGCGGCAATACGGCGACGCCTACGGTTACCCGTCGGGTATCACGTCATACGACCCCGCCTGGATTGAGAGCTTGACCCGCCTGGTACGGCAGCTGCGCGGCACCGGCGCGGAGGTGCTGGTGCTTGGACCGATCCCGGACCCAAACTCAGTGGTGCCATGCCTATCCGAACACCTCGATGACGCGACGGCGTGCTCTCCGCAGAGGTCGACGGCGGTGAACGGACCCGGCATCGCGAGTGAGTCCGCTGCGACCAAAGCCGGCGGCGGAGAGTACGCCGACCTCACCCCGCTGTTCTGCACCGATGACCGGTGCCCGGTCATCGTGGGCAACACGCTGGTGTACCTCGACGGAAATCACGTGACATTCGAGTACTCCGAGCTGTTGGCGCCGGTAATGGGAGCGCTGGCCGACCGCGCGTTAGCCCGCGGTTGAATTCTGGTCGAGAGTGCCAATTCAGCCGACGAGCCGGTTCGTGGGAGCGTACTTCGCTACGACATTTCGCTGCTTTATCACCGCGGACGTGCCAAGTCTGCCCAGGACCGTTGTGGCGGCCGCGACGACCAACGATGGCCCCAAATGGTATTTGACCTCTTCTATACGAGACATTAGGTGTTCAACACGCGGCAATCCTTCGCAAACGATCGTCTGATCCCATGGCCATCAAACGGGTTACGCCCGCACTGTCGGCGCTTGGTCCGCGGACGCCGGAGGCCGCGCTTTCACCTGAGAACTGCAGGCGACGTGACAGGCTAGGATTTCGGCGATGAAATTTGTGCTCGCAAGTTATGGAACTCGTGGCGACGTCGAGCCGTGCGTCGTTGTCGGCCGTGAGCTGCTGCGCAGGGGACATGAAGTGCGGATGGCCGTCTCGCCTGATCTGGTTGACTTCGCCGAGTCCGCTGGGCTTGCGGCGGTCCCGTACGGCCCGGATCCGCGGCAGTGGCAGGACTTGCACCGCGACTTCTTGACGCGTTTGCTGCGCAAGTTCTGGAGGGTCCAAGATCTGATCAGGTTAGGGCGCGAAGACTGGGGCATGCTCGGTCAGATTTGGGAGGAGACCAACTCAACCCTGATGTCCCTGGCGGACGGGGCCGACCTGCTGTTCACCGGCGTGATCGGCGAGGGGCCCGCAGCCAATGTCGCGGAGTATTACGACATCCCGCTGGCAACCCTGCACACCTTCCCACTCCGGGCCAATGGACAGCTGGTGCCGTTCTTGCCGTCGCCGCTGGTCCGCTCCGCGATGACGGCGGAGGGATGGCTTTCATGGCGCCTGAACAAGAGATTCGAGGACACGCAGCGCCACCGCTTGGGCCTATCCAAGGCAACAGGCGCGTCATCGAAACGGATCACCGAACGTGGATCGCTAGAAATTCAGGGCTACGACGAGGTCTGCTTTCCCGGCCTGGCGGCCGAATGGGCGAAATGGGATGGGCAGCGTCCTTTCGTTGGTGCGCTGACGATGGAGATGCCGACGGATGCCGATGAGGAGGTCGCCTCGTGGATTGCCGCGGGAAAGCCGCCGATCTACTTTGGCTTTGGGAGCATCCCGGTCGAATCTGCTGCCGAGACGCTCGGAATGATCAGTGCGGCCTGCGCGGAGCTTGGGGAGCGGGCGTTGATTTGCTCAGCCTGGAGTGACTTCAGCCCCGTTGACGATTCCAATGACCTCAAGGTGGTGGACGCAGTGAATTTCGCGGACATCTTTCCGGCCTGCCGCGCGGTAGTCCACCACGGTGGCGCGGCCACCACGGCCATTGGCCTATGCGCCGGAGTCCCCACGCTGATCCTGTGGACGTTGCCCGATCAGTCGGCCAGGGCAGCTGCCGTCAATCGGCTGAAGGTGGGCACTGCCCGACGATTCTCGGCCACCACCCAAAAATCACTGGTCGCAGACCTTCGCCGAATCCTGGCGCCGCAATATGTCGCCAGGGCGCGTGAGATCGCGACCCGAATGACCAAGCCCGCCGAGAGCGCCGCGGCCGCCACTGACCTCCTGGAAAACCACGCCCGCGTGGGCCGTGTCGGCTGATCGACCAACGCAGGTGTCGTCCGTCACGTAATTCCCCAGGGGTTGCGCCACGTTATTCCTCAGGCGTTCAAGCCTCGGTGTTGGTGTTACCGGCCCGCGCAGGTGGTGTCTCGATAGTGGTTGCGGCTGCGTCGTTTTCGGGTCGGCAGTTGGGGCCTGTCCGTGAGGATTTGGGTGCTGGTGTTGACGAACCGGTGAAGCAGTGATTCGGCACGACCGGGTTCGGGTGATCCGGGTATCGGTCTTTGGGAGCGCGGTTACTGGTCAAGATCACGGGTTTGCCGGCGCGTCCGACAGGAGGCCCATAGTAGAGATCATCGGGCTGGGCGGTGGTGTGTTCACGCGTTGCAAAGTCATCGATGGTCAATACCAGCGGCCGGATGTATTCACGCACGCGTCGACTGAATGTGCGGTCGGCGTGGCCATCGGCTTGGTCGGCGAGCAGCATGTTGGCTGATCGGCAAACCAGCCCGCATCGGCTCCGCTCTGCGTAGCAGGCCGGTAGAAATCGAGGTCAGCTGCGGATCAGGTAACCGTTGGGCGCAAATGTCCAGCCGAATTTGTTCTCCCGCTCAACGTCATGCTCGTAATCATGTGGGAACTCATCCTCATATGCCTCGATGGCTTCATACGGGCCCGGTCCACATCCAGGAAGGACTGGGTGCCCATTGATCATGGAGTCTTCCACGATGAGGTAATCGCCAGCGGAGAGCAAAGGCCGCAATAGTTTCATCTCGTCCAAAACGTGATTCATTGCGTGGTCGCTATCCAGAATGGCGAAGATCTTGCCCGGAAACTCGCTTTTGAGGCGTTGGATATGCTCAGCAATAGCCGGCACCGTGGACCGCGATTCTACGAACAAAATATCGGAATCGGACCGCACTGCTGGCTCAAGCGATCCATGGTAGATGTCCACGGAAAGTACCTTGAATGGTTGGCCGATCCGCCTCATGATGCTCGCGAAGAATAAGGCCGAGCCGCCGTAACGCGTACCGAACTCGATTACCAAGGAGGGCTTGAGCTCAAACAGAATCTCCTGGTAATTCCACATATCGCTGACGGACTTCCAACACGGGATTCCCATCCAAGTGGTCTGCTTCCAGACCAAAGTGTTGTAGTACCACTTGTGATATTCTTCGCACTCTGAGCCTGCCGGCTGATAAAAGTAATGAGACCCTATAAGACTCTTCGTTGTTTTCAATAAACCCGCTGGCGTCGGCCAGGACTCAAATGCGGCCGCGGCAACTCGTAGTGCCGGGTTCCTGTCCACATAGCTGGCTCCGTCCGCCGCCTCTTCTCGGCTCAGTTCCAGGTGTGTGCGCTTTGGATTCCGTTGAGCATGTTTTTGTCGCCGCCATCGCATCGCAGCAATATAGCAGCCGATGGTGCCGGCACGTGCTGCGCATGTACCTGCCAGGGCTTACCGCCATGATGGTTTGGCGTAGGAGCCGCGTCACGTGAGAACACATGCACGAACGCACAACGTCTCGTGATCCGCATCGAGCCTTGTTTCGTTCCCCTGGGGCGGTGTGGCAGCGCGTTCATATCATGGCCGCGTGATGACGCCGGAATCGACGTTGTTGCAAGCCTTCACATGCCGGGCCTGTTATCGTGTGGCTTCTCGGGCCCGGTGGATTGCGCATCGGTGAACACAGCCAGCTGCTTTAGCGTCCACAGGTCGGTGATTTCACGCCGGTTTCCGAGATCATCCGCAACGCGTCGACATTGCTCGTCGGCTTGACGAGCCGGACAGCGACCAAGTCACGAAACGACCTTGTCACCACGCGCTGGCAGCAAAGCCACGCACTCCGTAGGCATGGCGTACCCACCAGCTCAGATGCTCCCCATGCCGGTGCCCACCAGAGTGATCCCACCTGCTGTAAACAGAGCTATCAGAATCTTTCGACGGTGAGCCAGCGACCAGTCGTGGAGCCGTTGCACCATCGTTTGAGTTTTCGCTGGCGCCAGCAAATAGCAGACTAGGGTGATCTCGGCGACCGCGAGCAGCCCGATGACGAACACGATAGCGGCGCTCACCTTTGTGCCGATCGCAGCTCCCGATGCCACGATGATGGCAATCAGGAATACAAGCACATCGGGTTCTGGCCCCCCAAAAAAGAAGCCGACGACAAATGCAATCCACAAGGATCCGTTTTCCCACGCATTGTGAGCGCGGCGCAGTAGCCGTCGGATTACCGATTCGCGGTCTATAGGCGCAGTCTGCACACGGCTCAACAGCCGCGAGATTGGGAGGGTTGTATTCGACCCCGCCGCCGCGGTCGACGTGTTGCTGCTCGCCGCCGGTAGGCGCGCTTGCCGGCGTCTCCGCGTCAATGAGCGTGCTGCAAGCAGCGCGGCAATGAATAGCGCGAGCACACCGATACCGACTTGAATATGCGGGACGATGGAGCTCGTGGCTAGATCGTCCGCAAAGGATTTAACTGGTGTGGCGTGCAGCAGCGCTATCGCCAACGCCGCCGCCCAAACGCACCCCGTCAGGCAACCAACCCAGAATGCGAAAAGGTTTTGCACAGGCCGCGGCCGGGAGATCACGAGGAGGATGAGCCCAAGCCGCACCGGATTGAGCGCCGCCCCAAGCGTCATGACCAGCACCGGGCCCCACATGGCCGGAACATTACATGGACGGCTCGGCCAGCTCTTTTGAAGACCCCAGATCTTGATTCGGGTAGCAAAGTATTTCAGCGCGGGGTGAGGTACTTCAGGAGCGGTGTGAGGATTGCGCCGGGGTCGGGCTACGGTCCCGGGCGGTTGTACCGGAGACGAAGGCCTCCCCTGCTGATCGGGCCGAACGCGCGCAGAAATTGAGAAGCTAGGATCTCTGCGGTGAAGTTCGTGCTGGGCAGCTACGGGAGTCGTGGCGATGTCGAGCCTTGCGTTGCCGTCGGCCGGGAGTTGCAGCGCCGCGGGCACGACGTGCGCATGGTGGTCCCGCCGGAGCTAATTCGCTTCACCGAGTCGACGGGGCTTGCGGCAGTCGGCTGCGGGCCCGACTTGCAGGCCATCCTAGACGCGCATCGCGACTTCTGGTCGTCGTTGTTCCGCCGGCCCTGGAAGGTCCGAGCGTTGATCAGGTCGCGGCGGCGGGTTGGGAAACCCATCATTGAGTGCTGGGAAGAGATGAGCACGACTTTGATGTCATTGGCCGACGGGGCCGACTTGATTTTCACTGGCCTGAATTTCGAGGACGCCGCCGCCAATGTCGCTGAGTTTCACCGTATTCCGTTGGCGACGCTACATTATTTTCCATTGCGGGCGAACGGCCAACTCCTACCGTTCCTACCGGCGCCGCTGGGACGCGCCGCGATGAGGCTATTCTGGCGGCTGAATTGGCTCGGGACGAAGAAGGTCGAGAACGAGCAGCGCCGACGACTCGGCCTACCAAAGGTGACGGGTCCCTCGGCACCGCGGATCACACAGCGTGGAGCACTCGAAATCCAAGCCTACGACGAGGCTTGCTTCCCGGACCTACCAGCCGAGTGGGCAAACCTCAGTGGTCAGCGCCCCTTCGTAGGCGCGCTGACTGTAGAGTCGCCGACCGATGCCGACGATGAGGTCGCGTCGTGGATTGCGGCAGGAACTCCGCCGATCTTCTTCGGCTTTGGCAGCATCTCGGTCGAATCTGCTGCGGAGACGCTCGCCATGATCGGTGGGGCCTGCGCGCAACTGGGTGAGCGGGCGCTGATCAGCTCCGGCGGAACGGACTTCAGCGACGCCGTCCATTTCGAGCACGTCAAGGTGGTGGAGACAGTTAATTACGCCGCCGTCTTTCCGACCTGTCGCGCGGTCGTACACCATGGTGGCGCCGGCACGACGGCTGCAGGCCTGCGCGCCGGAGTGCCCACGTTAATCCTCTCGACCGATCTTGATCAGTCGCTGTGGGGAGTCAGAGTCAAACGGTTGAAAGTGGGTACCGCTCGGCGTCTCTCCACCACGAACCAAAAAGTTCTTGTCGACGACCTGCGCATCATCCTCTCAGAACAGTACGTCGTCCGGGCCCGTGAGATCGCATCCCGAATGACCACACCCGCCGAAAGCGCTTCGGCCGCCGCAGATCTCGTAGAACGCCATGCTCAAGCTAAAACGTGCTAGAGACCGGACATACGGACATCCTTCCGGCGAGACCGGCAGTGCCATCAGTCAGGTGTCCACTATCAGAGGTCGCCCCCAACACTCGGGATGTTCGGTATACGCACGCTCCACCTCGTTCGGCGGTTGACCCGTCACGTGTTTCTCCATCCCAAAGGGGGTAGCAAGTGACGGGCCTGGGATCAGCTACTCTCGTCAGGTGAACCGGTTCGATGGCTCGCAAGCCGTCGCGAGCAAGCCATGTGTCGCCGAAGGTTGATCGGTGCGCCGGATACCTCGCACTCGCGTCTCTGATGGCCTCGCACCCAATGGCGATGCACACCCGGACATTCGGCTCGCGCCCATGGACCAGAGCTTGTATGCCCAGCACAAGGCCATCGGCCGGAACTTAGTCCTTCAGGTCGTGTGGGTTTATGAACACGCCATCGACTTCGATGGCGTGAGACGTTTTCACCACAATCTCGGTTGCGGTTTGTTGGGACGGCGCATCGAGCGTTCGCCACTGCCATTCGGCCGGCATCGGTGGGCCTCAGATGGAGCGCCGTCGGACATCGATATCGACCAGCGCGCACGTCCACGCGCTGAACTCAGCGACTGGGCTGATGAACGCGCACAACTGCCAATCGATCCGGAATGGGGGCCGGGCTGGCATCTCGGTGCCGTTGAACTCACGGACGGCTCAACCGCCGTCAGCCTCGTGATGTCCCACTATCTGATCGACGGCATCGGGGGTGTCGTCGCGCTCATCGACGCCATCCTCGGCAACACGCGCGATCTTGGTTACCCACCGCCGGCGTCACGCACTCGACGGCGCGCTGTTCTGCAGGACGCCCGACAGACAGCGCGCGACGCACGCGAGGTCGGCCGGGCGCTTGTTGTGGCGGCAAAAATGGCCCGCCAGGGCTGGCCTAATTCTGCGCAATCAGCGTCGCGACCGGTCGCTTCCCGTGGAGTCGAGGGCGACGACCACGTCCTCGTGCCCGGTATCACGATCACAATCGACCCGGGTGAGTGGGATGCCCGGGCAAAGGCTCTGGGCGGAACGAGCAACACGCTGACCGTCGGGTTGGCTGCGAAACTCGGGGAGCGCATGGGGCGCCGACGTGCCGGCGACGGTGCGGTCACCTTGCAACTTCCGATAAGCGACCGCACCGAGAGTGATACGCGTGCGAACGCGATGTTGTTTGCGCGCGTCAGCATCGATCCGACACGAGTCACGACGGATCTGCGTGGCGCCCGCGACGCCGTCAAGCAGGCGCTCACGGCTCTGCGGGAAAAGCCAGACGAGTCAATGCAGGTCCTCTGGCTGGCCCCATTCGTACCGAAGCGCACGTTGAAACGGATGGCAGACTCGATGGTCGATCCCGACCTTCCGGTGTTCTGTTCAAATTTCGGCGACCTCGGCTCGGTGGTGAATCGCCTCGACGGCACTCCCGCCGAATACGCCACCGCGCGAGTGACCAACCAAGGCGAAACACGAGAGTGGCTTGAGAAAATGGGCGGCGAAATGACAGTGCAGTCTCTGCGCCTCCCCGAGAGCGTTGTCATCAGCGTCAACGCCTACCAACCGGGTGCCGAGAACACAAAGCCCGCTCTGCGTGAGCTGGCTGCGCGCACGCTGATGGAATTCGACCTGACTGGCGAGATCGACTGACCGAACGTTCCGTGCGGCGGCAAAGCGCCCCGCCACCACCGCCGTCGGCTCGGGCGTCGTGGCTTCGACGGGGTTCGAGTCGCTGCCTGCCGAGACCCAGAAGCGGGAATCAGTCAGCCAGCCAGGC
Organism: Mycobacterium sp. GA-0227b; assembly: GCF_001499855.1. Classification (GTDB taxonomy): domain Bacteria; phylum Actinomycetota; class Actinomycetes; order Mycobacteriales; family Mycobacteriaceae; genus Mycobacterium. The sequence goes on along the minus strand of NZ_LQIK01000032.1, from coordinate 199,008 downwards.
ATCGTCAAGGTAATGTCCGCACCCATGTGGGGGCCTTTGCTGGTGCTTGCTTTGCTGACGACGGTCAATCCCGTGCGGCTGGGCATCGTACTTTTCGTACTCTTGCGTCCGCGTCCAATTTCGAGCCTTTTCGCATATTGGTTCGGCTGCGTGATCATCGGTCTCGCGACCGTGCTGATCCCGTTGCTGGTACTCCAGGCGGTGCCGACGTCCGCCGCCTTTATGAAGCGATTCGCTGATCCGGTCGCCAACCCGACCGCCCAGCGGATCGCCATCGGCGTCGGCGTGGTGCTGATCTTGGTTGCCGCGCTAGTCGTTCTGCGCTCGGCAGCCCGTCAGCGAGCGGGCGTGCCGAACGGTCGGCACGCCATACCCCCCCGGGCCGGCAGCGCCAAAACGGCGATTCGAGAGCAGGACTCGAACATCCCGCCGGCGCTCTTGCAGCTTGTGGGGTCGGCTCCGGGGACGGCATCCGAAGGTGGGTCTGCGGTTGCGCGGCTGCTCGGCCGCGTTCGTAAAGCGTGGCAGAACGGTTCTCCCTGGCCCGCGTTTGTGATCGGCGTTATCTTCCTCCCCCCACTCGATGGACTTTTCTTGGTCGTCGCTTTGATCGCGACGTCGGGGGCATCGCTTGAGGTGCAGCTCATCGCTGCCGTCGCCTACATTTTCGGGATGCTTGCAGTTGAGGAGATCATCCTGGTGAGCCATCTGGCTACCCCGGCGAAAACCGAAGCGGCACTGCGCCGGTTACACGACTGGACGGTCGCCCACAAACGCGCAATCCTGGTGGCGTTTCTCGCGGTGGTCGGGGTATCGATGGTGGCCAGAGGCATGGGCGGCCTCTGAATCGGCGGTCGGCTGCCGAATTGCAGTACCGCACTGCTCTTTTCGCGGAAGCGGGTGCAAATGATCCCGTGTTAGCCGCGCTGCTTGCGCCCGCCTGGGTTCGCACCGACTCCGGACGTCTGGCGATACTGGGCGAAGGTGTCATCAGACCGGCAGGGCGATTCAAGCGGCATACGGCTCTCGCATACCGGACGTCCGCTTCATTCCTTGACGAAACAGCACATTCGATATGGCACTCGGCCGTTGCGCATCGCATCGACTCCGCGCGCGTCGGCCCAACGGGACGAGGTGCGAGAAAAGGGACGCAACACAGCGGGCATGAGGCTATATATGCGATCGAGTCTCTTTTGTGTATTCAGGTCCATCGCGCGAACAACCTCAGCATTGATAAGCCTGTTCGAGAGCATCTTCATAGGAGCGTTCTCAAGCGCGGCTTCCCAAGCGGCGACCGATCCGGGGGATCTGAAATCGGTGTAGAGAAGGTGCCCTCCGGGGCGCAGTACGCGCGCCACCTCGTCGAGGAAACGGGAGAACTGAGGATAGTGGACCGAGGACTCCACATTGACTACCGCGTCGAAGGATTCGTCGGCAAAAGGAAGGCTTTGGGCATCGCCTTCCATGAAATTCAAATTGTCCACCTTGTGCCGCTTTTGACAATAAGCGATACCCTCTGAATTCAAGTCCAACCCCGTGTAGGAAGCCGGATGCATAGTACGCGCCAAATAAGAGGCTCCCCCGCCGTGGCCGCAACCAACCTCCAGCACGTCTTTCCCGCTTATATCCGCCTGGGCAGCCGTGGCGTGGTACAGCTGGATGTAATATCGATCCGGCTCATCGGAAGCTTCCAACGGCAAAGCCATCGGAGGATCCTCCTCATAGCCCACATTGAGGAAGGCCGAGTCGTTAGGACGAAGCCTTCGGGTGAAGTAGCGGTACATAGAGCGGTGTAGGCGGCTCAGACCCACCTCATCAACTGATTGAATAGCGTGGCGAACGCGATCTTTCACTTCCATTGGTGAAGCATGGCAGAACCGATCACTTGGTGCAGCGAATTGCAAGTCCTGCATCAAGATTGGTCGAAACGACACCGCAGGCCGCATGGACCGCCTGTCCGGAGCCCAGGATCGCAGGCAATGAACAGGCCTCTCGCCGCTTCCGTCGAAGCCGGTTACCCGCGCTGGACGAGCGACCGACGGCCAGTCGCCTGCCCACGTTTACCTAACGGTCCCGTAGGCCATCCACACGAGGTGGGAAAAATCTACGACACACTCCTGGGCAAACACAAACTCATCCACGGTCGTCCAATACCAACTTGAGCCGTTGGCCATACAGGCTAAGCGAATCGGCAGTCAACATAATTTCATGTGGACAGTCGACCAAGTGCTCAGCAATTTCGCCGGCAATATAAGGACGCCAGCTTTCCAGAGCAGATGTGTACCGGTCACTCTCTCCCTGCGTGGCGGAGAAAGCGACCATATTTCCCTCGAAAACGCTCGGCTCATGGGCCTCTTGCAATGCGCGGTTGAAAGTGATGTGTTGAACAAGGAGATCCAGATTCTGGACGAAAGAATCGACCAGTTGCACGTACTGAGGAAGCTCCACGGCTACTCGTTGGTGAACTCGGTCCTGAAGTTGCTCGTAGGTAAGCGACCCGTCCACGTCTGGATTGTCAATGTTGTACAGCCGCAGGACTTCTTCCAGTACGCGCTTCTTGTCCAAAGCACCGTCTGGTAGGTCGGCGCTGTCGAGGCGGGGTTGGGTGTCGATGAGGATCAGACGCTCCACAGCGCAGCCACGTCGTTGCAGCTCGACGGCGAGCTCATGTGCGACAACGCCGCCGAAGGACCAGCCGAGAAGATGATAGGGGCCGGTCGGGGAGATCTGTTGGATGCGGTCGGCATAGTTTGCCGCCATATCCCGAATCGAGCGAGGTTCAACCTCGCCGTCCTGGAGAGTCTGTTGTATTCCAATGATGGGACAGTCCAGGTACTTTCCGAGAGTCTGGTACTGCCAACTCACCCCACCGCCGGGATGGAGGCAGAACAGGGGGGCACCGGAGCCCTCCTTGAGCACCTCGATCGGGACCACTTCCGCAGCGTCGGCAGGGCCCTCTAGCTGCTGGCTCAAACCGCGCACGGAAGGCGCGTGGAACAAGGTGCGTACCGCGAGATGCGTATCCAGGCGGCTGTTGATCGCGGCTATCACCTGCATCGCCAACAGCGAATCACCGCCCAGGTCGAAGAACGAATCGTCAACGCCAACGCGCTCTAGTCCGAGTACCTCCGCGTAGATTGCGGCGACAATCTCTTCCGTCCGAGTGCCCGGGGCGCGGTAGTGATCGGTGTCGGTGTATTCGGGTGCGGGCAGAGCGCGCTTGTCCAGTTTTCCGTTGACCGTCAGCGGCAGCGCATCGAGCACTACCACCGCCGCGGGGACCATATACGTGGGAAGACGTTCGGACAGTGCTGCCCGCGCCTCGGCGGCATCGACTGTGCCAATGGAGGTTTCGGTGATGTAGCCAACCAGCCGCTTATCGCCGGGGCGGTCCTCGCGGGCGACGACCACGGCCTGATCCACCCCAGGCAGCCCTGCCAAGGCCGACTCGACCTCGCCCAGTTCGATGCGGTACCCACGGATCTTGACCTGCTCATCGGCACGACCCACATAACGCAGTTGCCCGTCAGCACCCCAGCGCACGAGGTCGCCAGTGCGGTACATCCGCGTCCCTAGCCCACCGAACGGACACGCGATGAAACGCGATCCCGTGAGTTCGGCGCGCCCCAGATAGCCATAGGTCAGGCCGCCGCCGGCCACATACAACTCTCCGACCACGCCGGCGGGCACCGAATGCAACCACTGATCGAGCACATGAAAACCCAGATTGGCCAACGGCACGCCGATAGGGCTGACGTTGCCCTCGAGGTCTGCGCTGACGATTTCGCGGAACGAGGCGTGCACCGTGGTCTCCGTGATGCCGTACATGTTCACCAACCGCGGCGATCCGGGATGGTTGCGCAACCACTTCTCCAGTCGTTGCGGTTCCAGCGCCTCTCCACCAAATATCACCGTCTCCAGCTTCAGCTCGTCTTCGCGCTCGGACGAGAGCGCATCGACGGTTTGCAATGCATAGAACGCCGACGGCGTCTGGCTCAAGATGCTGACGTTTTCGGTCACCAGAACCGAGTACAGTTCCTGCGGCGAGCGGACCACTTCTTCGGGGACCACGACGAGCCGACCGCCGCGCAGCAACGCCCCGAAGATCTCCCACACCGAGTAGTCGAAGGCGTAGGAGTGGCACTGAGTCCACACTTGCCCGGGCGAGAGCTCCAATTCCGCGTCAAGCGCCTCCAGTAGGCCCGTCACGTTGCGATGGCCGACCGCCACGCCCTTGGGTACGCCGGTAGTGCCCGATGTGTATATGACGTAGGCGATTTCATCGGGACCCGCTGCCGGCAACGCGGTACTGGGTTGATCGGCGATTCGTGGGTCGTCGATATCAATGACGAGCAGTTCGTGCCCGTTCAGGCGCGCCGCCAGTGTCGCGGTGCTGACCGCTGCCAAAGGCGCGGAATCATCGAGCATGAATTGGATCCGCGCGGCCGGGTGCGCCGGGTCGATCGGCAGGTAAGCCGCTCCAGTCTTGAGCACCGCCAGGATTGCGACGATCGCCTCGACCGACCGGTTGAACAGCAGCGCCACCCGCTCACCCGGGCCCGCACCGAGTCCGATGAGCAGATGCGCCAGTCGGTTTGACGCCTCGTCAAGCTCGCGATAAGTCATCGAACGGTCATGGAAGGTCAGCGCCACCGCCTGCGGTGCGCGTGCGACCTGATCGGCGAACAGTGCCGGGATCGACATCGCACTGGATGCCGGCGCGGTCAGCGCCGCCCGGTTGCCCCATACGTCAAGCCGGTTGAGTTCGGCCGCCTCCAACACGTCTATCGACGACAGTCGTCGCGTGGGCTCGTCGATCAGCGCAGCAACCACTCGGTGTAACCGCTCGCACAGCGCCTCGATCGTTGCCGCGTCGAACACGTCGGTGCGGAATTCCACCGCGCCACTGATCCCGGCGGGCTCACCGGCCGCATTCCAGCGTTCGGCGAGGGAGAACGTCAAATCCATGCGGGCCGTTTGGGTTTCAGCGGTCAGTGGCGTGAATTGCAGATCACCCAAGGCGAACTCAGCGGATCCGTCCGCATGCACCGACAGGTTCTGCCACGCCAACATCACCTGCACGAGTGGATGGTGGGTCAGGCTGCGGGTCGGGTTGAGTCGGTCAACGAGCACCTCGAAGGGCACATCCTGGTGCTGGTAGGCGGCGAGGCTACGCTGACGGACCTGGGCCAGTAGCTCCGTTAGCCGGGGGTCACCGCTCAGATCGACTCGAAGCACCAGGGTGTTGACGAAAACTCCCACCAGCTCATCCAAAGCCGGGTCGTCGCGCCCAGCGATCGGGAACCCGACGGCGACATCGGGAGTGGCGCTGAGCTTGGCGAGCAGCACCGCCAGGGCGGCCTGAACCACCATGAAGCTGGTTGTGTTGTGTTCGCCGGCTACCCGGGCGATCTGCTGCTGCAACTCGGCCGGCCACTCCACGGCGACGGTGGCGCCCCGGTAATCAGCCACCGGCGGGTAGGGCCGATCGGTAGGCAGATCCAAGCGCTCCGGCAGCCCGGCAAGCGCCTGTTCCCAGTAGGCGAGCTGCGCGGCGATCGGGCTGTCGGCATCGGCCAGGTCGCCCAATTGCTCACGCTGCCACAGCGTGTAGTCCACATACTGCACCGCCAATGGCGCCCAATCCGGTGCGCGCTCCGCACACCGGCTCGCATAGGCCACACCCAGATCGCGCATCAACGGGCCGATCGACAGACCGTCCGCGGCGATATGGTGCACCACGGCAACCAGTACGAACTCGTCGACCGCGACACGGAAAAGCTGCGCCCGCAAAGGGATCTCAGCGGTCAAGTCAAACGCGTAGCGCACGATCTCGCCGAGAGCTTCTTCTAACCGGTCCGCTGACCAGTCGCGTGCATCGACGACCTGCCACCCGAAATCGGCCTGCTCCACAGGGATGACGACCTGCTGGGGGCGACCCTCAGGCGCCGTGAACAACGTCCGTAGGCACTCCTGGCGATCCACCACATCGGCCAGCGCCGCTCCCAACGCGTCGGTGTCCAGCGGGCCGCTGATCCGGTAAGCAGTCGGCATGTTGTACATCGCCGACGGTCCGTGCAACTGGTCGAGGAACCAAAGCCGCTGTTGGGCATACGACAACGGGATCACCGCGGGCCGCTGCTGGACCGTCAAGGCGGCCCTACTTCTTTCACCGCCGTATGCGCTGATCCATTCGGCAAGCCCGGCCACGGTCGGCATGTCGAAGAACTCCCGGATCGGCACCTCGACACCCAGTTCGGAACGCAGCCGACCCAGCAGCCGCATCGCAGACAGCGAATGTCCACCGAGATCGAAGAACGAGTCGTCGACGCCGACTTTCGTCGCTCCGAGCACCTCGCCAAACAATGCGGCAACCAGCTGTTCGCGTTGATCGCGCGGTGCCCGATAGGCCGCACCGCTGATGAACTTCGGAGCGGGCAACGCACGCCGATCAAGCTTGCCGTTGACCGTCAATGGCAGCGAGTCCAGCATCATGATCGCCGCGGGGACCATGAACTCCGGCAACCGCTCAGCAGCGAAGTTGCGCAACTCGGCTACCCGCTCGACCGCCGCCGGGTCGTTGACGTGTCCGGCAAGTGAATCGACCGATGTCGCCGGCCGGTACACATCGGACAACACCTGCGCCCGATCATCGCTTCGGGTGTAGATCACATCCACCGAACCCGCGATGGGCGACCAGGTTACGGCGGTGGCGTAGCCCAATTGTTCGCCCAGTAGACGACACTGCTGCGGCAACACCGCATTCTCCGGCGCCGCCAGGCCGGCACGTACCTCGCCGACCGCCACTCGGTCCCCGGCTGCCGACAGCGCCTGCGCCAACGCCACCTCCGGCCATATCCCGGCATGCGGCACGGCGGTGACACGCAGCTGCGCCGGCTGCTGGGTGCGCAAGAAGTCACCCAGTGCAGCCAGGCTGCCCAGCCGTTGCCACGGTTGGGACGGCACCTCGGCCGCCGAGCGAACCAGCGCCGGAGCCTTACGCAGCACCACGTCGTAGCGGTAGCCACTGAGCTCGTTGATCGCATTCATCGCTTTGAGCTGAAGATCCACCGCAGCGATCTCGTCGAACTCTGCGGGTAACGCCACGAAGAATTCGGGGGCCAACAACAGCTCCTGTTCCGCCAGGATCTCCCGGCGCACACGTTCCCGAACTACAGCCGCGGTCTGCTCGGCACCACCGCCGTCGGCGCACACCACCCCGGTGGTGAACGCCTGCAGCAACGACAGGTTGCGCACGTCACCGATGAACACCGCACCGCCTGGCGCCAACAGCCGAACCGCCGACGCCAGCACATCGAGCAGGTATCCCGCGCTGGGGAAGTACTGGATCACCGAGTTGAGAATGACGGTGTCGAAGTGGCCCAGCGGCAGCCCGTCGGCCACGTCGGCGGGCTGCGCCCGCAACCGCACCCGGTCACCCCACGGCTGCGAGGCCACCGCCGCCTGCAGTTTCTCGATCGTGGCGGTGGAGACGTCGATGCCCCAATACTCGTCACAATCGGGCGCCAACGGCGTCAGCAGAAGGCCCGAACCGACCCCGATCTCCAGCACACGCCGCGGTCCCAGCGCACGAATGCGATCGACCGCAGCCGCGCGCCATTCGCGCATCTGCTCGAGTGGAATCGGCTCGCCGGTGTAGCTGCTGATCCACCCGCCGAAATCTTCACCCAATGCCGGCGCGCCCGCTGTGGGCGGCTCGGCCGAGTACAGGCCGCCCCACACTCGCTGCCATTGTTCGACCAGCTGAGCTTCCCGGTCGGGCTCGCGGACCAGCATCATCTCCTGGTCGGCAACGACATAGCCCACCAGTTGCCTGTCGCTCAGCGGCTCCCCGGGATCCGCGGTGTGGGCGACGACCACTGCCTGCGACACCCGCGGGTGGGCGGCGAGCACCGCGCCGATCTCACCGAGTTCGATGCGGTAGCCGCGGATCTTGACTTGTTCGTCGGCGCGCCCCAGGTAACGCAGCTGCCCGTCGGCGCCCCAGCGCACCAGATCCCCGGTGCGATACATCCGCTGCCCGGGCTTTCCGAACGGGCACGCCATGAACCGCGACGCGGTCAAACCCGGTCTACGCCAATATCCGACCCCGACCTGAGGGCCGGCGACATACAACTCGCCGACCACCCCGGCCGGTACCGGCCGCAGCCGCTCGTCGAGCACGAACAACGCCGCAGTCGGCAACGGCGCACCGATCGGCACCGCACCGGACCCGGCCGTCAACGGTGCACTCGCGGTCACCCACATCGTGGCTTCCGTCGGGCCGTACTCGTTGATCATCGCCCGGCCCGGCGCCCATCGGTCCACCACCTCCGCCGGGCACGGCTCGCCGCCGACCAGCAAGGTCACCCCATCGAGGCCCTCGGGCGACAATCCCCCGACCGCAGAGGGGGTTTGGCTCAACACGGTCACCTGTTCGGCAACCAGCAACGCGTGGAAATCGGTCAGCGAGCGGGCCACCATCTCGGGCACCACCACCAGCCGCCCACCGTGCAGCAGCGCGCCCCAGATCTCCCAGCCCGAGATGTCGAAGCTGTAGGAATGCCACTGCGACCACACCTGAGTCGGCGCCGCCAAAACGGGGTCCATGGAAGCCATCAGCTCGGTCACGTTGTGGTGGGTGATGGCCACCCCCTTGGGCGTGCCCGTGGTGCCCGAGGTGTAGATGATGTAGGCCATGTCATCGGCGGACGGTGCGGGCAGAGCGGTGTGCGGATAGTCCCGGATACGGGGGTCGTCGACATCGATGACCAGCAGGTCGTATCCGGTCAGCCGCTCGGCCAGCCGGCCGGTGGTGATCGCGACCATCGGCGCGGCGTCGCCGAGCATGAACCCGACTCGACTCGCCGGCAGCGCCGGGTCGATCGGCAGGTACGCCGCGCCGGCCTTGAGTACCGCCAGCATCGCCGCGATCGCCTCAGCAGACCGGTTGAACAGTAGTGCCACACAATCGCCCGCACCGACTCCTTGGCCGGACAGTAAGTGCGCCAACCGATTCGAGGCATCTTCGAGTTCGCGGTAGGTCACCGACTCCTCGCCGCAGCGCAGCGCCACTGCCTGCGGGGTGCGGGCCGCCTGTTCGGCGAAGGCCACCGGGATCGACGCCGAAGTGCGCGCCGGCCGGGTCAGCACCGCACGGTTGCCCACCTCATCGAGGACGGTCTGCTCGTCGGCGTCGAGCAGGGCCATCTCGCCCACTGCCACAGAGGCGTCCGCGACAACCGTCTCGAGCACGCGAACGAACCAGGCGACCAACCGCTCGATGGTGGACCGGTCATACAGGTCCGACGCATAGGTGACCGTGCCGGCGGCCATCGGCACACCCGAGTCCTGGCTGGGCACCTCGCCCAAGTCGAAATCCAAGTCCCACTTCGAAGTACCGATGGACATCTCCAGCGGCTCCACACTGATCCCGTCGAATGACGCACCGTCCGGACGCACATTGTTCTGGAACAACATGCCCACTTGGAACAGCGGATGATGCGACGTGGAGCGCACCGGGTTGAGCTGCTCGACAAGCAACTCGAACGGCACATCTTGATTGCTGTAGGCATCCAACGCCTTCTGGCGCACCCGCTCGAGCACCTCGCCGAACGAGTCCGCAGGACTCACCGAGACCCGCAGCACCCAGGTGTTGACGAAGAACCCGACCAGATCATCGAGCGCGGCATCCAACCGCCCGGCGATCGGCGAGCCCATCACCACGTCCTGGCCCACCCCCGCACGGTGCAACACCACCGCCAACACCGCCTGCATCACCATCGATGCCGTCGCATTGTGCGCCGCCGCCACCGCCTTGACCTCGGCCCACAGCGGCGCCTCGATGCGCAACTCCACCCCGTCACCCCGATAACTGGGCACCGCCGGGCGCGGGCGATCCGCCGGCAACGACACCACCTCCGGCAGGTCAGCCAACTGCGTTCGCCAATAACTCAGCTGCGCAGCGATCACACTGTCCGGATTCGACTCGACACCCAACCAATCCCGTTGCCACAGGGTGTAATCGGCATACTGCACCGGCAACGGCGACCAGCCCGGTTCCTGCCCGGCTCGACGGGCTCGGTACGCCTCGGCCACATCCCGCACCATCGGCGCCAACGACCAGCCGTCGAAAGCGATGTGGTGCACCATGATTGCGAGCACATACTGTTCGGGTTCCAACGCATAGATCTGCGCGCGAACTGGGATCTCGCTGGCCAGGTCGAACCGATACCCCGCCAAGGCCGCCAACTCGGTGGCCAGATCCTGCTCGGTCACCGACACCACGGCCGGTCCTCCACGCCGCCACATCCCCGCTGCAGCGGGCAGCACCTGCTGGAACGGCACACCGTCGACATCAGGGAAAACGGTGCGCAACGATTCGTGACGGGCGATGACATCGTCGAGAGCGGCGTCTAGCGCCGGCACATCGAGCGCACCGGTGATCCGCAACGCGGTGGGAATGTTGTACGTCCCGTAACCGTCCTCGAACCGGTTGAGGAACCACAACCGACTCTGGGCATACGACAACGGCACCGTCGACGGCCGTTCGGCTGCGACCAAGGGCGCGCGCCGAACCGAGCCCTCGCCGATGCGCGGAGCCAACTGCGCGACTGAGGGTGACTCGAAGATGGTCCGCACGGCCAAGCCGGCGTCCAGGCTGGTGTTGATCGCGGCGATGGCCCGGGTTGCCGACAGCGAGTCGCCGCCGAGGTCGAAGAAGGACTCGTCGATTCCGACGCGCTCGAGTCCCAGGACGCGAGCGTAGATGCCGGCCACGATCTCCTCGGTGGGGGTGGTCGGAGAGCGGTGCTGGCCGGCACTGTATTCGGGGGCCGGTAGCGCCCGGGTGTCGAGTTTGCCGTTGACCGTCAACGGCAGGGCGTCGAGGACGACGACGGCCGCCGGCACCATGTAGGCCGGCAGCCGCTTGGCCAGCTTCGCGCGCACTTCGGCGGGATCGATGGTGGCCGTGGAGGTTTCGGTGACATAACCAACGAGGCGTTTGTCACCGGGGCGGTCTTCGCGAGCGATGACGGCGGCGTGGTCGATTCCGTCCAGGGCGGCCAGAGCGGCGTGGACTTCGCCGAGTTCTATGCGGTAGCCGCGGATCTTGACCTGTTCATCGGCGCGGCCCAGGTACGCCAGTTGTCCGTCGGTGCCCCAACGCACCAGATCGCCGGTGCGATACATCCGCTGCCCCGGTGTGCCGAACGGGCAGGCGGTGAAGCGCGCTGCAGTCAGACCCGCGCGTCCCAGGTAGCCGTAGGCCAACCCGACGCCGGCCACGTACAGCTCACCGACCACCCCGACCGGCACCGGACGCAGCCACGCGTCGAGAACGAACAACGCAGCTCCGGGCACCGGAGTGCCGATCGGCACAACCTGCATGCCCGCCGTCAGCGGCGCGCTGACGGCGACACACATCGTGGTTTCGGTCGGGCCGTAGGCGTTGACCATCACCCGTCCCGGCGCCCAGCGGTCGACCACCTCGGTCGGGCAGGCCTCTCCGGCCATCACGACCGCTGCCGACTCCAACCCCTCATCCGGCAGCATCGCCACCGCCGACGGGGTCTGGGTCAATACGGTGACCGATTCAGCGACGAGGAGCGCGTGAAGCTCATCCGGTGCGCTCGCCACCGATTCGGGGACGACGACCAGTCGCCCACCGCGCAGCAGCGCACCGAAGATCTCCCACACCGAAACATCGAAGGCCAGCGAGTGACACAACGGCCACACGCCCGACCGGGGCAGCCCCGCATCCAACGAACCCAACAGATGGGTGACGCTGCGATGCGTGATGGCCACGCCCTTGGGAGTTCCGGTGGTGCCGGAGGTGTAGATCAGATAGGCGACGTCGTCGGGATCAGGTGCCCCGAGTCCGGTGCTGGGATAGGTGTCAACCGCGGGGTCGTCGACGTCGACGACCGTGAATTCGAAGCCGTCGAGCCGGTCGGCGAGGCCGGTGGTGCTGATCGCGGCGGTCGGCGCGGCGTCGGTGAGCATGAATTGCAGCCGCGCGTCCGGGACGATCGGATCGATCGGCAGATACGCCGCCCCCGTCTTGAGCACTGCCAGCATGGCCACGACTGCTTGAGGTGAGCGCTCGACGAGCAGCGCAACGCACTGCCCGGGACCGACGCCCCGGTCGGTGAGTAAGTGGCCCATCCGGTTCGCGGCTTCGTCGAGTTCGCGGTAGGTCATGGATCTGCCGTCACTGCTGATCGCGACAGCCTGCGGCGCGCGGGCGACCTGTGCGGCGAACAATGCCGGGATCGAGACGTGCGCATCGGACGGCGGCTGGATCAACGCGGTGCGGTTACCGAGATCTTCGATGCTGCGATGTTCGGTCGCGTCGAGCAGATCGATTGTGGACAGGCGGCGGGTCGGGTCGTCGGTGAGGGCGGTGAGCACACGCAGGAACCGCTCGACGAGCGTGTGGATGCTGGCCGCATCGAACACATCGGTGCGGTACTCCAACGACCCGGTGATTCCTACAGGTTCACCCGTGGAGTTCCATCGTTCCTCCAGGGAGAACGACAAATCCATGCGGGCGGTGTGAGTGTCCACACTCAGGGGTTGCACCTGGACATCGCCCAGAGCGGGCGTCGGGGCCTGCTGATCCGGACGGTCGAAGTTCTGCCATCCCAGCATGACCTGGATCAGCGGATGGTGAGCCAACGAGCGGGTGGGGTTGAGCCGTTCGACGAGGACTTCGAAGGGGACGTCCTGGTGTTCGTAGGCGGCCAGGCTGCGAGCGCGGACCTGCTCGAGCAACTCCGCGACGGTGGGATCCCCGTTGATTTGCACACGCAGGATCAGGGTGTTGACGAAGAAGCCGACCAGCTCGTCGAGTGCGGCGTCACGCCGCCCGGCGATAGGGAAGCCGATGGCCACGTCGCTGCTGGCGGACAGTTTGCCCAACACCACCGCCAACGCGGCTTGGACCACCATGAAACTGGTCGCCTGATGTCGAGCGGCCACCTGGGCCAGTTGTTGCTGTAGCTGCGGGGGCCAGTCGATGGCGATACTGGCCCCGCGCTGATCGGCGACCAGCGGGTAGGGCCGATCGGTGGGCAACTCGAGCCGCTCCGGCAGCCCTGCCAACACCTGCTGCCAGTAGCCCAGCTGCGCCGCGATGCGGCTGGCCGGGTCGTCGAGTTCGCCGAGAGCCTCGCGCTGCCACAGTGTGTAGTCGACATACTGCACAGCCAACGGCGCCCAATCCGGGGCCTGCCCTGCGCAGCGAGCGGCATACGCGGCCCCGACGTCACGTACCAGTGGGGCGATCGACCAGCCGTCGCCGGCGATGTGGTGCACCACTGCCACCAACGCGTGCTCGTTCGCGCCGAGGCGCAAAAGCGTTGCCCGCAACGGGATTTCAGAACCGAGATCGAAACTGTGCCCCACCACCGCGGCTACGGCCTGGTCGATCTGCTGCGCCGACCAGCCGAGGGCGTCAACCACCTGCCAGCCGAAGTCGGCCTGCTCGGGCGGGATGACGAGTTGTTGTGGGACGCCCTCGACAGCGACGAACAAGGTGCGCAGGCTTTCATGGCGGGCCACCACGTCGCCCAGCGCCGCCCCCAACGCCTCGACGTTCAGGGGGCCATTGATGGTGAACGCAGCGGGCATGTTGTAGACCGGCGACGGCCCATGCAACTGATCGAGGAACCACAGCCGCTGCTGGGCAAAGGACAACGGCACCACCTGCGGGCGGGGGCGCGCCGTCAACGATGTGCTCGTCGCATCGGCGGCGTCGGTGTGAATCCAGGCCGCGAGCCCGGCCACCGTGGGCGCGTCGAACAATGCCCGGATCGGCACGTCCACGTCCAGCTCTGCGCGGATGCGCGCCACCAGCCGCGTCGCCGACAGCGAGTGCCCGCCCAGATCGAAGAACGACTCGTCGATGCCCACCCGGCTCGCGCCCAGCACCTCGCCGAACAGCGCGGCCAACAGGTGCTCACGCTCATCCCGTGGGGCGCGGTAGGCCACCGTGCTGATGAACTCCGGGGCCGGCAACGCCCGTTTGTCGAGCTTGCCGTTGACCGTCAACGGCAACGCGTCCAACATCATGATCGCCGCGGGAATCATGAACTCCGGCAACCGCTCTGCCACGAAGCCGCGTAGCTCCGCCGCGCGCTCGATCGCGGCCGGGTCGTTGACATAGCCGGCCAACGACCCGACCGGCGCAGCCGGCACATAGACATCCGTCAACGGCTCTGCTGCGCGGGTAAGAACGATATCTACGAAACCCGCCGCGGCCGACCAGGTTACCGCCGTGGCATAACCCAGTTCCCGGCCCAGTTGATGACACTGCCGTGCCGTCACCGCACCCTCAGGCGTCGACATACCGGCACTCACCTCGTCGACCGTCACCCGATCCGCGGCCGAAGCCAGCTCCAGCGCCAATGCCGCCTCCGGCCAGATTCCGGCATGCGGAACCCCGGTCACCCGCAACTCGGGCAGGTCCGTCGTGCTCAAGAATTCACTCAACGCAGCCAAGCTGCCGAACCGTTCCCATGCTTCGGATCGGATCCGGGCCACCGAACGCGTCGACACGGGCGCCTTGTGCAGCACGACCTCGTACCGGTACCCGCTGAGTTCGTTGACCGCATCCATCGCCTTGAGCTGCACATCGACCGCGCCGATCTCCGGATACTGCGACGCCAACGCGGTGAAGAACTCCGGGGCCACGAGCAGTTCCTGCTCGGCCAGCATCTCCCGGCGCACCCGCTCGCGCACCACCGCCGCGGTCTGCTCACCTCGGACGTCTTCGGCGCACACCACCCCGGTGGTGAACTCCCGCAGCAACGCCAGGTTGCGTACGTCACCGAGAAACACCGCCCCGCCAGGGGCCAGGAGCCGTAACGCCAACCTCAATACGTCGAGCAGATAGCCCGCGCTCGGGAAGTACTGAATGACCGAGTTCAAAACGATGGTGTCGAAATAACCCTCAGGCAGCCCGTCGGCCACATCGGCCGGCTGCACCGCCAAGCGAACCCGATCCGCCCACGGCTGCGCCGCCACCGCGGCCTGCAATTTCTCGATCGTCGGCGCGGAAAAGTCGGTGCCCCAATACTCGACACATTCGGGGGCCAGCGGAGCCAGCAGCAGACCCGAGCCAACGCCGATCTCCAACACCCGGCCCGGCCCCAGCGCCCGAATTCGCTCCACCGCCGCCGTCTGCCATTGGCGCATCTGCTCCAATGGGATCGGCTCACCGGTGTAACTGGAGTTCCAGCCCCCGAAATCCTGCCCTAATCCGGTGGATACGCCTTGCTGGGTGAACGCCTGTCCGGAATACAGGTCCGCGTAGACACCCTGCCACTGGCCCACGAGCTGCGCTTCCCGGTCGGGCTCACGGACCAACTTCGTCTGCGGGTCGGGCACCACATAGCCCACCAGTTGCTTGTCGCCGACACCGTCGGCCGCATCGGGGGCGTGGGCGACGACCACCGCCTGGGCCACCCGCGGATGGGCGCGCAGCGCCGACTCGATCTCACCGAGCTCGATGCGATAGCCGCGGATCTTGACCTGCTCATCAGCGCGGCCCACATAGCGCAGCTGTCCATCAGCACCCCAGCGCACCAAATCTCCAGTGCGGTACATCCTTTGCCCTGCAGGGGCTCCCTCACCGACGAATGGGCACGCCACGAACCGCGAGCCGGTCAGCCCGGCCCGGCGCACATAGCCCACGCCCACCCCGCGGCCGGCGACGTACAACTCTCCGACCACCCCAGCCGGCACCGGACGCAACCACCCGTCCAATACAAACAACGCCGCGCCCGGCACCGGGACGCCGATCGGCACCTCCTCCGATCCCGCTGTCAGCGGAGCGCTGATGGTGGCATAGACGGTGGTCTCGGTCGGGCCGTAACCGTTGATCATCACCCGCCCCGGTGCCCACCGGTCCACCACCTCCGCCGGGCAGGGTTCGGCGGCGATCATCAGCGCCGTCTCGTCCAGCCCCTGGGGGGACAGCACACCGAGCGCCGACGGAGTCTGGCTGAGCATGCTGACTTTCTCGGCGACCAGCAACGCATGGAGATCCTGCGGGGAACGGGTCACCTCTTCGGGCACCACGACCAGCCGCCCGCCGTGCAGCAGTGCACCCCACATCTCCCATACCGAATAGTCGAACGCATACGAGTGGCACTGCGACCACACCTGCCCCGGCGCCGGCCGGTAGCGGCTGTCCATTGAGTCGAACAACCGGGTCACGTTGTGGTGGGTGACGGCCACTCCCTTGGGCAGACCGGTGGTGCCCGAGGTGTAGATGATGTGGGCGATGTCCTCAGGGGCCGCCCCCGGCAACGCGGTACTGGGTTGTCCGGCGATGCGCGGATCGTCGACATCGATCACGGCGAGATCGCACCCGCTCAGCCTGTCGGCGAGATCGCTTGTGGTGACCGCGACGATCGGCTCGGCGTCAGCCACCATGAACTCGATCCGCGTCTCCGGATAGGCCGGGTCGATCGGCAGATACGCCGCCCCGGTCTTGAGCACTGCCAGAATGGCCACGACAGCCTCGGCTGACCGATGCTGCAGCAGCGCCACAGATCGGCCCGCGCCCACGCCCAACTCGATCAGCAAGTGCGCCAACCGATTCGACGCATCGTCAAGTTCGCCATAGGTCAACGTGACCTCGCCGCAGCGGATCGCCACCGACTCCGGCGCGCGGGCCACCTGCTCGGCGAACAACTCCGGAATCGCCACCGGCCGCCTGGTCAATGGTTCGGCCAAGACCGCGCGATTGCCGACATCGTCGAGACGGGCGTATTCGCCGGAGTCGAGCAGGTCGATCGACGACAGCCGCCGCGTGGGTTCGACGACGATCGCTTCCAGAACTCGCCGGAACCGCTCGACCAGCGTCTCGATGCTGGCCGCGTCGAACACATCGGTGCGGAACTCCACCATCCCGCCGATTCCGGCGGGCTCACCGGCCTCACTCCAGCGCTCCCGCAGGAACACCACCATATCCATGCGGGCGCTTTGAGTTTCCGCGGTAAACGGCGTGATCTGCAGATCGCCCAGGGTCAGCCCGGCCGCCGAGTCATCGTCGAGACCGGGGAAATTCTGCCACGCCAACATCACCTGGATCAGCGGGTGATGGGTCAGCGACCGGGCAGGGTTGAGCCGATCGACCAGCACCTCGAATGGCACATCCTGGTGCTCGAAGGCGGCCAGTCCGCGCGCGCGCACCTGGGCCAACAACTGCGCAAAGGACGGGTCACCGTCCACCTCGACCCGCAACACCAAGGTGTTGACGAAGAATCCGACCAACTCGTCGAGCACCGGGTCACGCCGCCCGGCGATCGGGAACCCCACCGCGACATCGGAACTGGCGCTCAGCTTCGACAACAGCACCGCCAACGCGGCCTGCATCACCATGAAACCGGTCGCGTTGTGTTCGCGGGCCACCCGCGCCACCTGCTCCTGCAACTGAGCAGGCCAGTCGACTACCACGCTGGCGCCGCGGTAATCGGCCACCGGCGGATACGGCCGGTCGGTGGGCAACGCGAGCCGCTCGGGCATCCCGGCCAACGCCTGCTGCCAGTAGTCCAGCTGCGCGGCGATCGGGCTGCTCGGATCGGCGAGATCACCGAACTCGGCGCGCTGCCACAGTGTGTAGTCGACATACTGCACCGGCAACGGCGCCCAATCCGGCGCCTGTCCTGCACACCGGTTGGCATAGGCCGAGCTGAGATCACGCACGAACGGGGCGATCGACCAGCCGTCGCCGGCGATATGGTGCACCACCGCCACGAACACATGATCGTCATCGCCTAGACGGAAAAGCGTTGCCACCAACGGAATATCGACGGTCAGATCGAACTTGTGGCGCACGAGCGCGCCGACGGCGTCGGCCAGCCGCTCTGCCGGCCAGCTGCTGACATCGACTACCTGCCACGTGAATTCGGCGTCCTCGGCGGGAGCAACGACCTGCTGGGGTATGCCCTCGACCGCCGGGAACACCGTGCGCAGACTCTCGTGGCGGGCCACCACATCGCCCAGCGCCGAGCCCAGGGCGTCGGCGTCCAGCGCCCCGCTGATCCGAAACGCTGTCGGCATGTTGTAGGTCGCGACCTCGCCCTCGACCTGGTTGAGGAACCACATTCGGTTCTGGGCGAACGACAACGGGACCGCCGCCGGCCGATGCGCCACCGCTACCAACGGATTGCGCCGACCCGTCCCCTCGCCGATACGCGGCGCCAATCGCGCCACCGATGGCGCGTCGAATAAGGTGCGTACCGAGACGTCGGTGTCCAAATCGGTGTTGATCGCTGCGATCACCCGCATCGCCGACAGCGAGTCGCCACCGAGATCGAAGAACGAGTCGTCGACACCGACCCGTTCGATGCCGAGGATCCGTGCGTAGATGCCGGCCAGGATCTCCTCGACAGGGTTCGACGGAGCGCGATACCTGTCCGCATCCTGATATTCAGGTGCCGGCAGGGCGCGCTTGTTGAGTTTGCCGTTGACCGTCAGCGGCAACGCATCGATGCCCATCACCGCCGCCGGCACCATGTATGCCGGCAGCCTGTCGACCAACGCAGCGCGTACCTGCCCCGGATCGGCGGTGCCGGTGATATAGCCGACCAGACGTTTGTCGCCGGGGCGGTCCTCGCGGGCGATCACCACCGCCTGTTCCACGCCGGAAACCGCAGTGAGCGCTGCCTGGACCTCGCCGAGTTCGATGCGATAGCCGCGGATCTTGACCTGCTCGTCGGCGCGTCCCAGATAGGTCAGCTGCCCATCGGCGCCCCAGCACACCAGATCGCCGGTGCGATACATCCGTTGTCCCGGCGCCCCGGCATCCACCAACGGGCATGCAACGAACCGGGACGAGGTCAGCCTCGGGCGGCGCCAATACCCCAACCCCTGCCCCGTACCGGCCACATACAGCTCACCGACCACCCCAACCGGGGTTGGGCGCAACCACTGATCCAGTACGAGGAACCCGAGGTGGGCCAACGGCACCCCGATCGGGCTGCCATTGCTGTCGACGTCGCTTGGGGCGATCTCGCGGAACGAGGCATGCACCGTCGTCTCCGTGGTGCCGTACAGATTCAGCAGTCGCGGTGATCGCGGATGGCGGTCCAGCCATGTTCGAAGACGTTGAGGTTCAAGGGCTTCACCGGCGAATATCACGCTCTCGAGCGAGAGTTGCTGTCCCAGCTCGGGCGCCAACCCGTCAGCGGTTTGCAACGCGTAGAACGCCGATGGCGTCTGGCTCAACACGCCGACGTGTTCACGAGCCAGCAGGGCATGGAACTCCTCCGGAGAGCGAGTCACCGGCTCGGGCACCACTACCAACCGCCCGCCACCCAGTAGTGCACCCCAGATCTCACACACTGACACGTCGAAGGCATAGGAATGCCACTGCGACCAGACCCCGGCCCGGTTCACGTCAGCAGACAACGACGCAAGTAGCTCGATGACGTTGTGATGGGTGATGACCACACCTTTCGGGACACCGGTGGTGCCCGAGGTGTAGATCAGATACGCGATCTCATCGGCCGCCGGAGCGGGTAGCTCCGTGCTCGCTTGCCCCGCGAGGGCGGGATCGTTGACGTCGATGACCGCCAGCCCGCGTCCGGACAACCGCTCAGCAAGGCCGTCGGCGGTGACCGCGAGCATCGGCGCGGCGTCCTCGAGCATGAACTCGATCCGAGCCGCCGGCAGCGCCGGGTCGATCGGTAGATAGGCGGCCCCAGTTTTCAGCACCGCCAGAATCGCCACAATCGCGTCGGCCGATCGCGGAACCAGCAATGCCACAGTGTTTCCCGGGCCCACGCCGCGGCCGGCCAACAGGTGCGCCAACCGATTGGCAGCCTCATCCAGCTGCCGATACGTCATCGAGCGTCCGTCGAATGTCACCGCCGTAGCCTGTGGCGCCCGTGCGACCTGTTCGGCGAACAACGCCGGAATGGACGGCAGTCGGCCGCTCAGCGATGCAGCCCGCGACACGGCCGCCCGGTTCTCCCACCCCTCCAAGAGCACGTATTCGCCGGCATCGAGCACATCGACCGACGACAATGACCGCGTCGGGTCGGCCGTGATCGCCGTCAACACCCGCTCTAACCGCCCGATCAGCACCTCGATACTCGCCGCGTCGAAGACGTCGGTGCGGAACTCCACCGCCCCACCGATGCCGGCCGCCTCACCTGACTCACTGAAACGCTCGGCCAACGAAAACGTCAGATCCATCCGAGCCGCCTGGGTATCCACCTCCAGCGGCGTGACGTGCACATCGGATTCGGGCCCGGCGAGGCGTTCGCCGCTGTGTACGGGCAGGTTCTGCCACGCCAACAAGACCTGCACCAGCGGATGATGAGTCAGCGACCGAGCCGGGTTGAGCCGGTCCACCAACACCTCAAACGGTACATCCTGGTGCTCGAAAGCCGCCAGGCTGCGCGTACGCACCTGCGCCAAAAGCTCAGCGACACTTGGATTGCCAGACATTTCGACGCGCAAAACCAAGGTGTTGACGAACAATCCGACCAAATCATCGAGGGCCGGGTCACGCCGCCCGGCAATCGGGAACCCCACCGCCACATCGGAACTGGCGCTCAGCTTGGCCAACAACACCGACAGCGCGGCTTGGACCACCATGAAACTGGTGGCATTGTGCTCGCGCGCCACCCGGGCCAGCTGCTGCTGCAATTGCGCTGGCCACTCCACGGCCACACTGGCCCCGCGATAGTCAGCCACCGTCGGATACGGCCGGTCAGTAGGCAACTCCAGCCGCTCAGGCAATCCCGCCAGGGCCTGCTCCCAATACGCCACCTGCGCCGTGATGCGGCTTTCAGCATCGTCGAGCTCGCCCAACTGCTCGCGCTGCCACAACGTGTAATCGACATACTGCACCGGCAACGGCGCCCAGTCCGGGGCGTGGCCCGACTCTCGGCTGGCATACGCCGCGACCAGATCTCCTACCAGCGTGCTGATCGACCAGCCATCCGCGGCGATATGATGCACCACCGCCACCACCAAATACTCACCGCTGCCCAGGCCGAAAAGTGTTGCTCGAAATGGGATCTCAGATTCCAAATCGAAGCCATGCCGGACCTCGACGCCGACGGCCTCCTCCACCTGCTGCGCTGACCAACCGCCGGCATCAACAACCCGCAAGCCCGAATTCACCCGCTCGGCGGGCAGCACCACCTGCTCGGGAACCCCCTCTCGCGCCACGAACACCGTGCGCAAGCTCTCCTGACGGGCCACCACGTCGGCCAGCGCCGCGTCCAACGCATCCACATCCAGCGCACCGCTGATGCGAAACGCTGCAGGCAGGTTGTACACCGGTGAGGGCCCATGCAACTGATGCAGAAACCACAACCGTTGCTGGGCAAACGACAGCGGCAGCACCTCAGGACGTTGCCGCGTCGTCAACGGCTCGAATCCACCCGAGCGCTCATCCACGCGGGGCGCCAGTTGAGCCACAGTGGGTGACTCGAAGAGCGTGCGCACCGCCAGGTCGGCACCGAGGTCGGTGTTGATTGCGGCGATCATCCGCGTCGCCAGCAACGAGTCCCCCCCCAGGTCGAAGAACGAGTCGTCCACGCCAACCCGCTCCAGGCCCAGCACTCGGGCATAGAGGCCGACCAGAATCTCCTCCACCGCGGTCGCCGGCGCCCGGTAGCGGTCCGCGTCGGCATACTCCGGTGCCGGCAAGGCGCGCTTGTCGAGCTTGCCGTTGACCGTCAATGGCAACGCGTCGAGCACCACCACCGCCGCCGGCACCATATATACGGGCAACCGCGGACCAAGCTGCTCGCGAACCCGGGCCGGGTCCGCTCCGCCGGTGAAATAACCGACCAGCCGCTTGTCACCGGGACGGTCCTCACGCGCGATGACGGCAGCCTGCTCGACCCCGTCCAACCCGGCCAACGCCGCCTGAACCTCACCCAGCTCGATGCGGTACCCGCGGATCTTGACCTGTTCATCAGCCCGACCCATATAGACCAGCTGACCGTCAAGGCCCCACCGGACCAAATCCCCGGTGCGATACATCCGTTGTCCTGGCGCCCCCGCGCCGACGAACGGACACGCCACGAACCGCGACGCACTCAACCCACCCCGGCACCAATACCCCACGCCCACACCAGCACCGGCCACATACAACTCACCGACCACCCCGGCCGGCGCCTGCTGCAATGAGGCGTCCAACACGAAGAAGGCGAGGTGGCCCAACGGCACCCCGATCGGGCTGGCACTTCCGTTGGCGTCAGCGTCGACGATCTCCCGGAACGAGGCATGCACGGTCGTTTCGGTGATGCCGTACATGTTGATCATCCGCGGGGATCCCGGATGGTCGTCCATCCAGGTCCGGATTCGCTGTGGTTCGAGGGCTTCTCCGCCGAACACGACCGTCTCGAGCTTCAACCCCGACCTGAGTTCGGGCTCCAGCGAGTCGACGGTCGCAAGCGCATAGAACGCCGACGGCGTCTGACTCAGCACGCTGACCTGTTCGGCGACCAGCAGGGCGTGCAGATCCCGAGGGGAGCGCACTATTTCGTCGGGCGCCACGACCAGGCGGCCTCCGTGCAGCAGCGCCCCGAAGATCTCCCACACCGAGTAGTCGAAGGCCAACGAATGGCATTGCGTCCATACCTGATTCGCGAGTTGCAGATCACCGGCAAGGGTGTCGAGCATCCGCGTCACATGTCGATGGCTGATCGCCACGCCCTTGGGCACACCGGTGGTGCCCGAGGTGTAGATCAGGTAGGCGATATCGTCGGGATCTGGCGCCGCCAACGCCGTATCGGGCTGGCTGCGCACCGTGGGGGCGTCGATGTCGATGATCGGCAATCCATGCCCGGCCAACCGCTCGGCCAGATCGACGGTGCTGACCGCGGCCATCGGAGCTGCGTCGGTGAGCATGAACTGCACCCGAGCATCGGGATGCGCCGGGTCGATCGGCAGATATGCCGCGCCCGTCTTGAGCACCGCCAGAATCGCCACGATCGCTTCGGCCGACCGCGAGAGCAGCAGTGCCACGCGCTCGCCCGGACCCGCACCATGCGCGGTCAGCAGATGCGCCAACCGGTTCGACGCCTCGTCCAGATCGCGATAGGTCCATGAGCGCGTACCGAAGGTGAGCGCCGGCGCATCGGGTGTGCGCGCCACCTGCGCGCTGAACAACTCCGGAATCGACTGCGCCGGAGTGTTCGTCCGCTCGGTCAAGACCGCGCGATTGCCCCATTCGTCCAGCCGCGCGTAATCGGAGTCGTCCAGCAGATCCATCGACGACAAGCGTCGCGTGAGATCTGCAGTCATGACCGTGCCGCCACGTCGGCGGTCATCGCCATCAGGACCCGTCGCAACCGCTCGATCAGCAGCTCGATGGACGCGGTGTCGAATACGTCGGTGCGGAACTCCACTAGGCCCCCAATTCCTTCCGGTTCACCGGCGTCGCTCCAGCGTTCGGCCAAAGAAATCACCAAATCCATTCGAGCAGTTTGGGTTTGCGCCGGCAACGGTGTGACCTGAACGTCGCCGAGACTCAGTCCGGCCGCGGGCCCGCTGCTGTGCCAGGGCAGGTTGTTCCAGGCCAACATCACCTGCACCAGGGGGTGATGGGACAGGCTACGGGTGGGGTTGAGCCGATCCACCAACACCTCGAAGGGCACGTCCTGGTGCTCGTATGCCGCCAGGCCGCGCTCGCGAACCTGGGCCAGCAGCTCGGCGATCGTGGGGTCTCCCTCCAGATCCACACGCAAGACCAACGTGTTGACGAAGAAACCCACCAGCTCATCGAGCGCGGGGTCGCCCCGCCCGGCGGTCGTGATTCCCACTGCGACATCGGAACTGCCGCTGATCTTGGACAGCAGAACCGCCAGGGCGGCCTGAATGACCATGAAGCTGGTCGCGTTGTGTTCCCGGGCGAGATCGCGCACCTGCTGCTGGAGCTGCTCCGGCCAGTCCACCTCCACGCTGGCGCCGCGGTAATCGGCCACCGGCGGATAAGGCCGATCAGTGGGCAGCTGCAAGAGCTCGGGCAGCCCGGCCAGGGCGTCCTCCCAGTAGGCGAGCTGCGCGGCAATCGGACTGTCGTCGTCGTGGAGGTCGCCGAGGTGCTCGCGCTGCCACAACGTGTAGTCGACATACTGCACCGGCAATGGCGACCAGTCGGGAGTCCTGCCCGCACACCGATTGGCGTACGCCACCCCGAGATCGCTCACCAGCGGACGGACCGACCAGCCGTCGGCGGCGATATGGTGCACCACCGCCACCAGCACGTGCTGTTCGTCGGCAACACGGAAAAGCTTGGCGCGCAACGGGATCTCGTGCCGCAGGTCGAAACTGTGACGCGCCACCTCGACAACGGCTTCCTCCAGCTGCGATGCCGACCAACCTTCGGCATCGACGATGTCCCAACCGAAGTCCGCGTTCTCCACCGGCACCACGAGTTGATGGGGCAGTCCGTCGACCGACGGGAACAGCGTGCGCAGGCTCTCTTGGCGGGTCACCACATCGGCCAGCGCCGCACCCAATGCCGAGGCGTCCAGCGGTCCGCTCATCCGCAATGCGACCGGCATGTTGTACACCGGAGACGGCCCCTGCAGCTGTTCGAAGAACCACAACCGCTGCTGGGCATATGACAACGGCACTCGCTCCGGGCGTGGCATCGATTGCAGCGCCGGACGGCCGGCACCGCCACCGTGTCGGTGCAGATAGGCGGCCAGACCGCGGACGGTCGCCGCATCGAACAGGCACCGCACTGGAACTTCCCGGCCGAGGGTCAACTGAAGCCGCGCAGTTACCCGGGTAGCAACCAACGAATCCCCGCCGAGCGCGAAAAAGTCATCATCAAGGCCTACTCGGTCCACACCCAACACCTCAGCGAAGGTGTCGGCGACGATCTTTTCGGTCTGGGTCTGCGGGGCGCGGAAGGCCGTGGCCGCGAATACTGGTTCGGGTAGGGCTTTACGGTCGACCTTGCCCGAGCGAGTCAGCGGCAATTCCTCGAGGACCAGAATCTGGCTCGGCACCATGTACTCGGGTAACCGCGCGCTCATCCACTGACGCACCGCGCTGATCTTCGTGTTGGTGTCGGGATCATTCGCATAGATGCTGCGCTGATCGGCTGCGGCCGGGGCTTGATACAGATCGGTCAACGCGGGGCCGCGGGCACCGTTGCTGACAGCGATGAAGACCGCATCGAGGGTGCCGGGTACCGCGCCCCAGGTGACCACAGCGCGGTATCCCGTGTTTTCGCCGAGGCGGTACAACTGTTCGGGAACAACAGCTTGCGAGGGCGCCACGGCCTTCGTGCGCGCCTTGGCGGCGGTAAGCCCGGCGGCCAGAGCTTGTTCGACCTGCACGTCGCTGATCACGCCGGCACGCGGAATGGCGCTGACTCGCACCGCATCCATACGCTTCGCCGTCAACTGGGCTTTCAGCCCCTCTAGCCCGCCGCTTGCGTTCCACTCCCAGGTCGGCACCTCGGCCAGCGACCTGACTTCTGTCGGGTTCTTGTGGACGATCACGTCGTAGCGGTACCGGCTCAGCTCGTTGTCGGCCACGCCGCGTTTGACTTCGATGTCGAGGCCGGCCACCGACGAGCGCCCCCCAGCCCATGTCGTGAAAAACTCCGGCGCGAGCAACAATTCAGGCTCGCCAAGCAGCGCGCGCTCAACCCTCTGGCGGATCTCAGCGGCATCGTCGGTGCTGGTTCGTGCAAATGCAACCGCGGTTTGAAAGGCCCGCTGCAAGCTGTGGTTGCGCACATCCCCAATGAACAGGGCACCGCCGGGGGCCAACAAATCCAGCGCGGCGTCAATGACATCGGCCAGATACCCGGCGTTGGGGAAATACTGGATGACCGAGTTGAAGATGATGGTGTCGAAGAAACCACTCGGCAGGCGGTCGGTCACATGCGCTGGTTGAGCCAGTAACTGAACGCGATCACGCCACGGAATCTGCAACCGCTCCAGCGAGCGCGCAAGGTTGTCGACAGCCGCCGCCGACATATCGGTGCCGACGTAGCGTTCACAGTTCGGAGCGACCTGCGACAGAATCAGTCCCGAGCCCGCGCCGATCTCCAACACCCGCCGCGGCCGAAGCGCCAAGATCCGATCCACGGTGGCGCTCCGCCACTCCTGCATCTCCGCGAGGGGAATCGGATCACCGGTGTAACTGCTGTTCCAGCCGCGGAAATCCATTCCGAAGTCCGGCAACTCGACCTCAGCGCCGTACCACTCGTCATACATGTGTTGCCACTGATCGACGATCTCGACGTCATGATCGACGCTGCTGGCATGCTCCAGGGCGACGTAGGCGATCAGATGATCCGCTCCGGTGTCGCTGTGATGCACGGTGGCCGCCGCCTGGGTGACCTGCGGGCAGCCCAGCAGAGTGTTTTCGATCTCGCCCAACTCGATGCGCTGCCCGCGCAGTTTGATCTGTGCGTCGGCACGCCCGAGATACTGCAACGTGCCAGCCGGGGTCCAGCGCACGAGATCCCCGGTGCGATACATCCGTTCCCCGGCTCCCCCATATGGGTTGGCCAAGAACCGCTCCGCAGTCAATGCCAGCCGACCCACGTAGCCGCGTGCCAGCGCCGTCCCGGTCAGGTACAGCTCCCCGACCACTCCGACCGGGGCTGGGTTCAATCGCGAATCCAAGACCAGCGCACAGACGCCGGGGATCGGCGCGCCGATGTCGACGGGCTGCCCAGCCGACAGCGGTGCGGTGCCGGTCGCCCAGATCGTGTTCTCGGTGGGGCCGTAAGCGTTGAACATCTGCCGGCTAGGCGCCCAAGCGGCCACCAATTCCTCCGGGCAAGCCTCTCCGGCAGTGACCAGCGTGGCGAGCCCATCGAGCCGGCTTCGATCCAGCGATGCCAACACTGACGGCGTCAGGACGGCCGCGCTGACTTGCTGACCGTGCAGGACCGCGGTCAACGCCTCCCCGGCATAGGCCTGCGGCGAGGCCACCACCAACGCCGCTTGCGCGCCGGCCGCCCACAACATCTCGAAGACCGACGCATCGAACGTCGGCGCAGCCACCATCAACACCCGCGACCCGGTGGTCAACCCGTACGCCTCGTGTTCCGCCGCGACGAGCCCCAGCAGACCGGCGTGGCTGACGGCCACCCCTTTGGGAACGCCGGTGGATCCCGACGTGAAGATCACATAGGCGGCGTTCTCCACCGTCAGTGCAGCCAGCCGATCAGCGTCGGTGATCGCCTCGGCGCTGCGCCCCGACAGGTCCAGATCGTCGATCCGCAGCACTGAGCGTGATCCCGCCCCCGCCGGCATGTCGTCGCCACATGTCAACACGCACACCGCATCGACGGCGTCCAGCACAGTGGCGATGCGCTCTACCGGATGAGCGCGATCCACCGGCACATACACGCCGCCGGCCTTGGCGATCGCCCACCACGCCACCACCAATTCCGCGCAGCGGTCCATCGCCACGCCCACCGCGCGTTCGGGGCCGACCCCCGCCTCGATCAGCACCCGCGCCAGCCGCGTCGACCATTCATCGAGATCGCGATACGAGAGCTGCCGCTCACCATCGATCACGGCCGCCGTCTCCGGTCCGGCGGCCACAGCCGCTGCCAGCACCTGCGAGGTCAACCCAACCGGCGCGGCCACCCCGGCACCCGACCACTGCGACACCAGCAGGTCGCGCTCGCTGCGATCCAACAACGCCACGTCGCCGATCACCACCGAGGCATCGGCCACCACCGCTTCGACGATCCGGTCAAACCAACCCACCAACCGCTCGATCGAGGACCGGTCGAACAAATCCGTCGCATAAGTCACCACCCCGGTCGCCATCGGCGCCGCAGGGTCCTCGGTCGCAAGCTCCCTCAGATCGAAATCGAGGTCGAATTTGGCGGTGCGGGTAACCACCTCGACCGGTGCGACGTCGACTCCATCGAGCGCCACATCGGGCCGCACATTGTTCTGAAAGGCCAACGCTACCTGGAATAGTGGGTGATGCGACGTGGAGCGAACCGGGTTGAGTTGCTCGACCAGCCGCTCGAACGGCACATCCTGATTACTGTAGGCATCCAATGCCTTTTGCCGTACCTGCCCGAGCACGTCGCTGAACCGCTGCCCGGATTCCACGCCCACCCGCAGCACCCAGCTGTTGACGAAGAATCCGACCAATTCGTTCAACGCCTGATCTGACCGTCCGGCGATCGGGGCGCCCAGCGCGATGTCTTCGCCCATCCCGGCCCGGTGCAACACGACGGCCAGGACGGCCTGCATGACCATCGAGGCCGTGGCGTTGTGGGCCGCTGCCACCGCCTTGATCCCCGCCCACAGCTGCGGGTCGATGCGCAGTTCCACTCCGTCACCACGGTAACTAGGCACCGGCGGCCGGGGCCGATCCGTAACCAGCGAAACCACCTCGGGCAGATCGGCCAACTCCTTCTGCCAGTACGCCAACTGCCCAGCGATCACGCTGTGGGGATCGGTCTCGACTCCGAGCCACTCCTGTTGCCACAGTGTGTAATCCACGTATTGCACCGGTAGCGGCGCCCAACTCGGGGCCATGCCTTGGCGCCGCGCCCGGTACGCCTCCCCGACATCGCGGACCATCGGCGCCATCGACCAGCCGTCGAAAGCGATGTGGTGCAACACAATTCCCACCACATATTGCTCCTGCCCGACCGCATAGATCTGCGCACGAATCGGAATCTCGCCGGCCAGGTCGAACCGGTATCCGGCAAGTGTCGCCAACTCCGTGACCACGTCCTGCTCGGACACCGACTCCACCGCCGCGCCTCCGCGCCGCCACATTCCGGCTTCCGCGGGCAGCACCTGCTGCGACGGCACCCCGCTGACGTCCGGAAAGACCGTGCGCAGCGATTCATGGCGGGCAAGCACGTCATCGAGGGCCGCCTCGAGCGCCTCGACGTCGAGCGGACCGTTGATCCGGAAGGCGATCGGCATGTTGTAGGTCGCCACCCCGCCCTCGAACCGGTTGAGGAACCACAACCGGCTCTGGGCATACGACAACGGCACCACGGCCGGCCGGTTCATCGGAACCAACGGCTGGCGGCGACCCGAACCCTCGCCGATATGCGGGGCCAACTTGGACACCGTCGGAGCGTCGAACAAGGTGCGCACTCCGAGGTCGACGTCAAGGCCCGTGTTGATCGCGGCGACCAGTCGCATCGCCGACACCGAATCCCCACCCAGATCGAAGAAGGAGTCATCGACGCCGACCCGCTCCAAGCCGAGCACTTGTGCGTAGATGCCGGCCAGGATCTCCTCGACCGCGGTGTTGGGGGCGCGGTAGCCGTCTACCTCGCAGTAGTCGGGCGCCGGCAGCGCGCGCTTGTCGAGTTTTCCGTTGACGGTGACCGGCAGCACGTCGATGACCACCACCGCGGCCGGCACCATGTAGCCCGGCAGCCGCTCGGCCAGCGCCGCGCGCGCCTCGGCCGGATCGGCGGTGCCGGTGATGTAACCGACCAGGCGCTTGTCGCCGGGGCGGTCCTCGCGGGCGATGACGACGGCCTGCTCCACTCCGTCCAAAGCGCTTAGCGCGGCTTGGATTTCGCCGAGCTCGATGCGGTAGCCCCGGATCTTGACTTGCTCGTCGGCGCGGCCGAAGTACTGCAGCTGGCCGTCAGGACCCCAGCACACCAGGTCGCCGGTGCGGTACATGCGCGCGCCCGGCGTCTCGAACGGGCACGCCACAAACCGCGACGCGGTCAGCCCGGCCCGGCGCCAATAGCCAACCCCGACGCCACGGCCAGCCAGGTACAGCTCGCCGATCACGCCGGCCGGAACCGGACGCATCCACTTGTCCATCACGAAGAAGGCAGCACCGGTCACCGGCGAGCCGATGGGCGGCGCCCCCGACCCCGGCGCCAGCGGCGCACTCTTGGACGCCCACATCGTGGTTTCGGTCGGGCCGTAAACGTTGACCATCACCCGGCCGGGCGCCCACCGGTCCACCAGCTCAGCCGGACACGGCTCGGCGCCGATCACCAACGCCGCCGAATTCAGACCTTCCGGTGAGAGGAGGCCCACCGCAGACGGGGTCTGGGTGAGCACGCTGACCTTTTCGGTGACCAACAGAGCGTGGAAGTCCTCGGGGGATCGCGCCACCGAATCGGGGACCACGACCAGCCGGCCGCCGTGCAGCAGCGCACCCCAGATCTCCCACACCGAGAAGTCGAAGGCATAGGAATGGAACTGCGTCCACACCTGCCCCGGCGCCAATTCGAAACCGACGTCGAGCGCATCGAACAGCTGGGTGACGTTGTGTTGAGTGACCGCCACCCCCTTCGGTGTGCCGGTGGTACCCGAGGTGTAGATGATGTGAGCGACGTCGTCGGTGGCCGGCGCCGGCAACGGCGTGCACGGGTACTCCTCGATGCACGGATCGTCCACGTCGATCACCACCACGTCGAATCCGTCGAGCCGCTCGGCGAATTCAGCGGTGGTGACGGCGGCCCTCGGCGCGGCGTCGGAGACCATGAACTCGATTCGGGCCGCCGGCACCGCCGGATCGATCGGCAGATAGGCCGCCCCGGTCTTGAGCACACCCAGGATCGCCACGATTGCCTCGGCCGAGCGGGGGAACATGAGCGCCACCGACTCGCCGGATCCCACGCCCTGCTCGGCCAGCAGATGCGCCAGCCGGTTCGACGACTCGTCGAGAGCGCGATAGGTCCACGAGCCGTCTCCGCACACCAGCGCCACCACCTCGGGCGCGCGCGCCACTTGTGCGGCGAACAACTCCGCAATCGACACCGGCGTCGCAGGCTGCGCCAACACCGCACGGTTGCCCCACCGGTCCAGCTGCGCCCGCTCGTCGGCGTCCAGCACGTCGACCGAAGACAACGGGCGTGCGGGGTCGGCGGTCATCGCCGCTAACACCCGGCGCAGCCGGCCGACCAGTGTCTCGATGCTGGCGGTGTCGAACACATCGGTGCGGAACTCCACCGTGCCGCTGATCCCGGCGGGCTCGCCGGCCTCGGTCCAGCATTCGGCCAGCGAGAACGCCAAATCCACTCGGGCCGTGCGGGTGTCGACCGGAACCGGAGCGACCTGTACGTCACCCAAGGCGAGATCGGCCACGGGATCACCGGCGAAGTTCTGCCACGCCAACATCACCTGCACCAGCGGGTGATGGTTGAGGCTGCGGGTGGGGTTGAGCCGCTCGACGAGCACCTCGAAGGGCACGTCCTGGTGCTCGTAGGCGCCCAGGGCGCGCTGTTGCACCTGTGCCAAGAGCTCGGAGACGGTGGGGTCCCCGGCCAAGTCGACCCGCAACACCAGGGTGTTGACGAAGAAACCCACCAGCGGGTCGAGTGCCGGGTCGCGCCGTCCGGCGATCGGGAAGCCCACGGCCACATCGGAACTCGCGCTGATCTCGGCCAGCAGCACCGCCAGGGCGGCCTGCACCACCATGAAGCTGGTCGCGTTGTGCTCGCGGGCCACGCGAGCCACCTGCTGCTGCACGTCGGCCGGCCAGTCCACGGCCACGGTGGCTCCGCGGAAATCGGCCACCGGCGGATAAGGCCGGTCGGTGGGTAGCTCCAGCCGCTCGGGCAGCCCCGCCAGCGCCTGTTCCCAATACGCGAGCTGCACGGCGATGGGGCTCTCGGCATCCTCGAGATCACCCAGATGCTGGCGCTGCCACAGCGTGTAATCGACGTACTGCACCGCCAACGGCGCCCAATCCGGGCGTTGCCCGGCACACCGGCTGGCGTACGCGACCCCCAGATCAGCCACCAGCGGGCTGATCGACGAGCCGTCGGCGGCGACGTGATGCACCACCGCCGCCAGCACATGCTCTTCGGCGGCGACGCGGAAAAGCGTTGCCCGTAGCGGAATTTCGGTGGTCAGGTCGAACGCGTAGAACGCCACCTCATCGATGGCCTGATTCAGCCTGTCCGCCGACCAGTCTCGCGCATCAACGACGTCCCAACCGAAGTCCGCCCGTTCGGGAGGCACCAACAACTGCTGAGGCACACCGTCGACCACCGCGAACACCGTGCGCAGCGTCTCCTGGCGTTCCACCACATCGGCCAGCGCAGCGCCCAGCGCGTCGGCGTCAAGCTGTCCGGCCAGCCGCAACGCCACAGGCATGTTGTAAACCGTTGAGGGCCCCTGCAACTGCTCGAGGAACCACAAGCGCTGCTGAGCGAACGACAATGGCACGGTGGCCGGCCGCTCGACGGCGAACAGGGGCGGAAGCCCGGCTGAACCTTCCTCGATACGCGGCGCCAGATGAGCCACGGTGGGCGCGTCGAACAGAGTGCGCACGGCAACGTCGACGTCCAGCGCGGTGTTGATCGCGGCGATGACCCGCATCGCTGACAGTGAGTCCCCGCCGAGGTCGAAGAACGAATCGTCGACACCGACGCGCTCGAGCCCGAGCACCTGGGCGTAGATGCCGGTCAGTATTTCCTCGACTGCAGTGGCCGGGGCACGGAAGCCATCGACATCGCTGTAGTCGGGTGCCGGCAGCGCGCGCTTGTCGAGTTTGCCGTTGACGGTCAGCGGCAGCGTCTCGATCACCATCACCGTCGCCGGCACCATGTAGGCCGGGAGCCGCTCGGAGAGCTCGGTGCGGAGAAGCGCGGGGTCGGCGGTGCCCGTCACGTAGCCGACCAAGCGCTTGTCGCCCGGACGGTCTTCGCGGGCAATGACGACGGCCTGTTCTACCCCGCTCAGCCCGGCCAAGACGGCCTGGATTTCACCGAGCTCGATGCGGTAGCCGCGGATCTTGACCTGTTCGTCGGCGCGGCCCAGATAGCGCAGCTGTCCGTCGGCGCCCCATCGCACCAGGTCCCCGGTGCGATACATCCTTTGCCCTGGGGCGCCCGCGCCTCCGAACGGGCACGCCACGAACCGCGACGCGGTCAACCCGGCCCGGCGCACGTACCCGACACCCACGCCGCGACCGGCCACATACAACTCGCCGACCACCCCGGCCGGCACTGGCCGCAATCTGGCGTCGAGCACGAACAACGCCGCGCCGGGCACCGGGAGACCGATCGGCACGTCGCCCGACCCCGCGACCATCGGAGCGCTGATCGTGGCATACACCGTGGTCTCGGTGGGGCCGTAGCCGTTGATCATCACCCGGCCGGGCGCCCAACGATCCACCACCTCAGCCGGGCACGGTTCGGCGGCGATCATCAATGCCGCCGAATCCAGTCCCTGCGGGGACAACATTCCGACCGCCGAGGGCGTTTGACTCAGCACGGTCACCTGTTCGGCGACCAGCACTGCATGCAGATCCTGCGGCGAGCGGGTCACCTCCTCTGGTATCACGACCAGCCGCCCGCCGTGCAGCAGCGCACCCCAGATCTCCCACACCGAGTAGTCGAAAGCATAGGAGTGACACTGGGTCCAGACCTGCTTTGGGCCCATGTCGACACCGACATTGAGCCCGTCGAACAGCCGGGTCACGTTGTGGTGGGTGACCGCCACCCCCTTCGGCGTGCCGGTGGTACCCGAGGTGTAGATGACGTGAGCGACGTCCTCGGCAGCCGGCGCAGGCAGACCCGTCGACGGATAGCTGTCGATGCGGGGATCCTCGACATCGACCACCGTCAGACCAAAACCCTCCAGGCGCTGGGCCAAGCCCGTGGAGGTGACCGCGGCCACCGGCGCCGCATCGCCGAGCATGAAACGCATCCGCGCGTCCGGCACAGCCGGATCGATCGGCTGATACGCCGCCCCGGTTTTCAGCACACCCAGAATCGCCACGATCGCCGCCGCCGAGCGGTGAAACAGCACCGCCACACACTCACCCGGGCCGGCCCCCTCACCAACGAGCAAATGCGCCAACCGATTCGACGCCTCGTCAAGATCGCGATACGTCAGTGACACCTGGCCACAGCGCAGCGCCACCGCCTCCGGGGCGCGGGCCACCTGCTCAGCGAACAACACCGGAATCGACACTTCGGTCGCCGGCCGGGCCAACACCGCCCGGTGACCGATCTCGTCCAACAACGCGTGCTCTGCGGCATCGAGCACATCCACCGACGACAACGACCGGTTCGGGTCGGCGGTGATCGCCGCCAGCACCCGCTCCAATCGGTCGACGAGCTCCTCAATGCTGTCGGTGTCGAACACGTCGGTGCGGAACTCCACCATCCCCGAGATCCCGGCGGGCTCACCAGCCTCGGTCCAACGTTCGGCCAACGAAAACACCAAATCCATACGAGCGGTATGCGTGTCCACCGGCAGCGGGAACGCCTGCACATCACCCAAACTGAGATCGGCCGCGGAACCGCTTGTGTTCCAGGGAAGGTTCTGCCAGGTCAACATCACTTGCACCAACGGGTGATGGGTCAAGCTGCGGGCGGGATTGAGCCGATCCACCAGCACCTCGAACGGCACATCCCGGTGCTCGTAGGCGGACAGGCCACGCTGACGGACCTGCGCCAGTAATTCGGAGACGGTCGGGTCTCCGGCCAGATCGACCCGCAGCACCAGTGTGTTGACGAAGAACCCCACCAGCTCATCGAGCGCCCGATCACCACGACCGGCGACCGCGATTCCCACGGCCACATCAGAACTCGCGCTGATCTCAGCCAGCAGCACCGCCAAGGCGGCCTGCACAACCATGAAGCTGGTCGCGTTGTGCTCGCGAGCCACCCGGGCGACCTGCTGCTGCAACGCGGCCGGCCAGTCCACCGACACACTGGCCCCGCGGTAATCGGCCACCGGCGGGTAGGGCCGGTCAGTGGGTAACTCCAGCCGCTCAGGCAGCCCCGCCAACGCCTGTTCCCAATACTCGACCTGCGCTGCGATGGGGCTCTCGGCATCCTCGAGATCACCCAGTTGCTCACGCTGCCACAGCGTGTAATCGACGTACTGCACCGCCAACGGCGCCCAATCCGGGCGTTGCCCAGCACACCGGCTGGCATACGCGACCCCCAGATCAGCCACCAGCGGAGCGATCGACCAGCCGTCCGCAGCGATATGGTGCACCACCGCCACCAACACATGCTCATCCTCAGCAACGCGGAAAAGCCTTGCCCGCAACGGAATCTCAATGGTGAGATCGAAGCTGTGGCGGGCTACCGCGCCGACCGCCTCGCGCAGCCGGGCCTTCGACCAGTCACCCGCATCGACGACCTGCCAGCCGAAATCGGCCTGCTCGGGGGACAACACCACTTGCGCAGGTATGCCCTCGTCCGCCGCGAACACGGTGCGCAGGCTTTCGTGCCGGCCCACCACATCGGCCAGCGCCGCCCCCAGCGCGTCGACGTCGAGTTGTCCGGCCAGCTGCAACGCCACCGCCATGTTGTAAATCGGCGACGGCCCCTGCAACTGGTCCAGGAACCACAATCGGCTCTGGGCGAACGACAACGGCACCCGCTGCGGGCGCGGCATCGCCTGCAACGGCGCGCGAACGGTGCCGCTGGGCTGCCGGTGTAGACGGTCGGCCAGGTCTTCGACGGTGGGCGCATCGAAGAGGGTGCGCACCGGCACTTCCCTGCCCAACGCCGATGACAGGCGAGCGCTGACCCGAATGGCGACCAGCGAATCACCACCCAAGGCGAAGAAGTCGTCGTCCAGCCCCACTTGGTCCACGCCCAAGACCTCGGCGAAGGTGGCAGCGACGATCTCCTCGGTCTCGGTCTGCGGAGCCCGGAAAGGTGATGCGGCAATGAGCGGTTCGGGCAGCGCCTTACGGTCGATCTTGCCCGACGAGGTCATGGGAAATTCGTCGAGCACCACCAACTGGCTCGGCACCATGTAATCGGGCAAGCGCGCGCTCACCCATTGGCGCACCGCGCTGATCTTGGTGTTGGTGTGGGGGTCGTTGGCATAGGTGCTGGGGTGGCCGACTCGCGGAGGGGGCAGGTACACACCCGTCAACACGGCGGTTTGTCCGGCCGCAGGGGGGATGGCGAAGACGGCGTCGAGGGTGCCGGGTTGCGCACCCCAGGTGACCACGACGTGGTATCCGGTGGTCTCCCCGAGACGGTAGAGCTGCTCGGGGACAACAGCCTCGGCGGTGCTGCTTTGGGCCACGGCATCGGCTACGGACAAGCCGTCGGCCAAGGCTCGTTCGATCAGAACGTCGCTGATCAGGCCGGCGCGCGGAATCGCGTTGATCCGCACCGTGTCTGGGCGCTGCGACATCAGTGCGGCGTGCAGCCCGCTCAGGCCTTCGTAAGCGGTCCACTCCCAGGTGGGTGCGTCGGCCACCGACCGCACTGAGGTGGGAGTCTTGTGTACGACGACGTCGTAGCGGTAGCGAGTCAACTCGTTGTCGGCTGATCCGGCTTTGACTTGAATGTCGAGCCCCGCCACCGAGGCGTGTTCGGCGGCCCAGCTGACGAAAAACTCTGGAGACAACAGCAATTCAGGCTCGCCCAGCATCGCTCGGGCAACCCGTTGGCGGAGCTCGGCGGTATCGGCGTTCGCGGCGTTGGGAGTGTGGGCCAGCACGACGCCGGTTTGGAACGCGCTCTGCAAGCTGTAATTGCGGACGTCACCGATGAACAACACCCCGCCCGGGGCCAGCAGATCTACCGCGGTGTCGATGACCTGGGCCAGGTATCCGGCGCTGGGGAAGTACTGGATGACCGAGTTGATGACGATCGTGTCGAAATAACCCTGCGGCAGTGCCCCGGTGAGGTGAGCGGGCTGGGTCAGCAGCGTGACCCGATCACCCCATGGCTGCCCCGCCACCGCCGCTTGCAGCTTGCGGATCGTCGGCGCGGAAAAGTCTGTGCCCCAATACTCCTCACACGCCAGGGCGATCTGGGACAACACCAGACCCGAACCGGTGCCGATCTCCAGCACCCGCCGCGGCGCCAACGCCATGACCCGGTCTACGGTGCCCGATTGCCACTGCTCCATCTCCGCGAGCGGTATCGGTTCGTCGGTGTAGCTGCTGTTCCAGCCGCGGAAATCGCTGCCGAACTCCGACACCTCGATCTGCGCGTCGTACAGCTCGTCGTAGATGTGCTGCCACTGGTCGACCGTCTCGGTCTCGTCATCGGCGGCAGTAGCCTGGTCGAGGCTCACGTAGGCCACCAAGTGCGAGCCGTTGTCGCCGTGGTGCAAGCTCACCGCCGCCCGAGTCACCTGGGGGCAGGCCAGCAAAGTGTTCTCGATCTCGCCGAGCTCCAACCGCTGCCCGCGCAACTTGACCTGGGTGTCGGCGCGGCCAAGGTAATCCAGCGCGCCAGTCTCCGTCCAGCGCACCAGATCCCCGGTGCGATACATCCGCTCCCCTGCCGGTCCGTAGGCGTTGGCGACGAACCGTTCCGCGGTCAACCCCGCCCGGCCCACATAGCCGCGTGCGACTGCCGGCCCGCCGAGATACAACTCGCCGACCACCCCGACGGGTGCCGGGTTGAGCCGTGCATCGAGCACCAGCGCGCACACTCCGGGGATCGGCGCGCCGATGCGCACCGGTTGTCCCGCCGACAGCGCAGCGTAGGTGGCCCAGATGGTCGCCTCCGTCGGGCCGTAAGCGTTGAACATGCGGCGCCCGGGCGCCCAGGCGGCGACCGTTTCGGACGGGCAGGCCTCCCCGCCGGTGACCAACGTGTCCAGTCCACCGATACGGGCCGGATCGAGCGTCGCCAGGACGGTCGGAGTCAGCAATGCCGCATCGACCCGCTGAGCCGACAGCACCGCGGTCAACGCTTCTCCGGCATAGGCGTCGCGACCGGCCACCACCAACGTCGCCCGCGACCCCACCGCCCACAACCACTCGAACATCGAGGCGTCGAAAGTCGGTGCGGCGACCATCAGCACCCGCTCGCCGACGCCCACTTTGAACAGCTCGCGATGGGCTGCTGCCACGATCGGCAGACCGGCGTGACGCACCGCCACCCCCTTCGGCACCCCGGTCGAGCCCGACGTGAAGATCACGTAAGCGGCGTTGTCGATGTGCAGCCCAGCCAGTCGATCGGCGTCGGTGATCGGCTCCGCGCTGTGTCGCGAGAGGTCCAGAGCGTCCACCCGCAGCACTGGGCGCGGTCCGGCCCCGGCCAAAGTGTCCGTCCCACAAGTCAACACGCACAGCGCGTCCACAGCGTCCAGCACCGTCGCGATGCGCTCCACCGGATGGGCGGTATCCACAGGCACATACACGCCGCCGGCCTTGAGCACCGCCCACCACGCCACGACCATTTCCGCACACCGGTCCATCGCCACGCCCACGGCGCGCTCCGGGCCCACCCCCGCCTCGATCAACTCCCGCGCCAACCGGGTCGACCATCCATCCAGCTCGCGATACGACAGCTCCCGCGCACCGTCGATGACGGCCAACGTGTCCGGGGCGGCGGCCACCGCCGTGGTCAACAGCTGCGTCGTCATCTCCGCCGGTGCGTCCACCTGGCCG
This sequence comes from Mycobacterium sp. GA-0227b, assembly GCF_001499855.1. Classification (GTDB taxonomy): domain Bacteria; phylum Actinomycetota; class Actinomycetes; order Mycobacteriales; family Mycobacteriaceae; genus Mycobacterium. The sequence goes on along the minus strand of NZ_LQIK01000032.1, from coordinate 160,692 downwards.
CCCGACCACTCCGTCAGCACCCGGTCACGTTCACCGCGATCAAGCAACGCCACGTCGCCGATCACGACCGAGGAGTCGACGACCACCGCCTCGATCACCCGGCCGAACCAGCCGACCATCCGCTCGATCGTGGCCCGGTCGTACAGGTCGGTGGCATAGGTGACAACCCCGGCGGCCATCGGCGCACGTGGATCATCGCCGGCCACCTCACTGATTTGGATGTCGAGGTCGAACTTGGCGGTGCGGGTATCGAGGCCGGCCGGCTCAACGCTGACCCCGTCGAGCGCCATCTCGGGCAGCACGTTGTTCTGGAAGGCCATAGCGACTTGGAACAGCGGATGATGCGAGGCGGAGCGCACCGGGTTGAGTTGCTCGACCAGCAACTCGAACGGCACATCCTGGTTGCTGTAGGCATCGAGTGCTTTGTGGCGCACCCGCGCCAGGACCTCATCGAAGTGATCTTGAGGGGCCATCCCGACCCGCAACACCCACGTGTTGACGAAGAAGCCGACCAGATCATGAAGCGCGGCGTCGGACCGTCCGGCGATCGGGGTACCCAACACCAGGTCGTCGCCGGCCCCGACTCGGTGCAACACCACCGCCATGACCGCCTGCAACACCATCGAGGGTGTCGCATTGTGTGCTGCCGCAACCGCCTTGACGCCCGCCCACAGCTGCGGTTGGATGGCCAACTCCACGCCGTCACCGCGGTAACTGGGCACCGGCGGGCGAGGCCGATCCGCCGGCAGCGTTACCACCTCGGGCAGATCGGCGAGTTCCTGGCGCCAGTAGGCCAACTGCGCGACGATCACACTGTCCGGATCGGCCTCGTCACCGAGCCAATCCTGTTGCCAGAGCGTGTAATCGGCATATTGAACGGCAAGCGGCGGCCAGCCGGCGGCCCGGCCCTGCCTGCGCGCCCGATACGCCTCGGCCACATCCCGCACCATCGGAGCCAGCGACCAACCGTCAAAAGCAATGTGGTGCACCACAATTCCGAGGACATACTGCTCGCGGCCCGTCGCATAGAGCTGCGCACGAATCGGGATCTCCGCGGCCAGATCGAAGCGGTATCCCGCCAACGCCGCCAACTCGACGGCCACCTGCGACTCCGGCAGCGACACCACCGCCGGTCCCCCGCGCCGCCACGACCCCGCTTCGGCAGGCAGCACCCGCTGGAACGGCTCACCGTCGACATCGGGGAAGACGGTGCGCAGCGCTTCATGCCGCGAAATCACGTCATCAAGCGCGGCGTCCAGCGCCTCCACGTCAAGCGCTCCACTGATCCGCAACGCCGTGGGCATGTTGTAGGTCGCTGCCCCACCCTCGAAGCGGTTGAGAAACCACAACCGGCTCTGCGCATAGGACAACGGCACCACTGACGGTCGCTCGACCGGCACCAGCGGCTCACGCCGGTCGCCTTCCTCGGTTACCCGAAGAGCCAGCTGTGCCACTGTCGGCGCGTCGAACACTGCGCGCACCCCGAGGTGCGCACCCAGGCCGGTGTTGATCCTGGCAACCAGGCGCATTGCCAGAATGCTGTCCCCACCCAGGTCGAAGAATGACTGGTCGACCCCGACGCGCTCCAGCCCCAGTACCTCGCCGTAGATGCCGACCAGGATTTCCTCGGTCGGGGTCGCCGGGGCTCGGTACTCACCGGCGGTCCACTCCGGTGCCGGCAGCGCACGCCTGTCGAGTTTGCCGTTGACCGTCAACGGCAGCACGTCGAGAACAACGATGGCCGCGGGCACCATGTAAGCCGGCAGCCGCTCGCCCAACACGGCGCGGATCTGGCCAGGATCGACTGTGCCATCCGATGTTTCAGTGACATATCCGACTAGACGTTTGTCACCGGGACGATCCTCGCGCACGACGACCACCGCTTGCGCCACCCCGCCTAGCCCCGCCAAAACTGCCTGAATTTCGCCGAGTTCGATGCGGTAGCCGCGGATCTTGACCTGCTCATCGGCGCGGCCCAGGTATTGCAGTTGCCCGTCAGTGCCCCAACGCACCAGATCGCCGGTGCGATACATCCGTTGTCCTGGCGTTCCCTCTCCTACGAACGGGCACGCGACAAACCGCGACCCCGTCAAACCTGGACGGCGCACATACCCAACCCCCACGCCACGGCCGGCCACGTACAACTCACCAACCACCCCGACCGGCACCGGACGCAACCACGCATCGAGCACAAACAACGCCGCTCCGGGCACAGGGGCGCCGATCGGCACCGCTCCTGGTCCCGCAGTCAACGGCACACTGATCGCCGAATACACCGTGGCCTCGGTAGGGCCGTAGGCGTTGATCATCACCCTGCCTGGCGCCCAGCGATCCACCAACTCTGCTGGGCAGGCCTCCCCCGCCACCACCAGGGCCGCCGATTCCAACCCCTCCGGCGATAACATTCCCACCGCAGATGGGGTCTGACACAGCACACTGACCTTCTCGGTCACCAACAACGCGTGGAAGTCGTCCGGCGAACTCGCCACCGACTCGGGCACCACAACCAGCCTCCCGCCGCCCAGCAGGGCGCCCCAGATCTCCCAGCCCGACACGTCGAAGGCGTACGAATGCCACTGCGACCACACCTGATCCGGTGCCACCAGCGCCCGATCCGCTGAGTGAAGCAACTGGGTGACGTTGTGGTGGGTGACCGCCACCCCCTTCGGGACACCGGTCGTGCCCGAGGTGTAGATCAGATACGCCACATCATCGGCCGAGGGCGCCGCCAACATGGCCGCCCCGCACCTGGCAAGGCGGGGATCGTCGACACGGACAACCGGCACCGTAAAACCATCCAGCCGCCCCGCCAAGCCCGCGGTCGTCACCGCCGCCACCGGCGCGGCATCGCCGAGCATGAACGCGATCCGCGCATCAGGGTGGCCCGGATCGATCGGCAGATAAGCGGCCCCGGTTTTCAATACCCCCAAGATCGCGATGATCGCCTCCGCACACCGCGAAAACAGCAGTGCCACACATTCACCCGGAGCCGCACCCAACCCGGCCAGCACATGCGCCAATCGATCCGCAGCCTCATCCAGTTCCTGATATGTCCAGGACCGCTCCCCACACACCAGCGCCACCACCTCAGGCGTGTGGGCCACCTGCGCAGAAAACAGCTCCGGAATAGAAACCCTGGCCACCGATTCGGCCAGCACCGCGCGATTCCCCCACCCATCCACCAAGACCTTTTCGGCGGTATCCAGCAGGTTGATCGACGAGAGCCGTCGCGTCGGTTCGGCGGTCATCGCCACCAACACCCGCTGCAGTTGCGCCGCAAGATCGGAGACGTCGAGATCGGCAAGCATTTGAGCGGCGCCCATCGTGCTCAGGAACAGCTCTTCACCGGCGCTGGAGAAGACCAACGCCAAACCGCCCACCACACCGGCATTGATCAGTGACGCCGATGCCGCGGCACCACCGAAGTCCAACGTGAACGAGGAGGGCAGGAAGTTGACGCTGACACTCTCGGCGAGCTGACCTGCGCCGCGGGAGTGCGTTCTGCGCTCGAGTGCTTGCGCTGGAAACCGCTGATGCTGCAACGCTTCCCTGATGCGCGCGTCGACATGCTCGCAGAGAACGGCGACGGAGGACTCCGGCGACACCGTCAACACCAGCGGCACAACGCCGGCCATCATCCCGGGAAGCGTCTTCGACTGCGGGCTCACCCGCCTGCTGACCGGAAAGTCGAGCACCACCTCTGAGCTCTCGGCACACCACGCACGCACCAGCAGCGCACACGCCGCGGTGATAACCGCTGTCTGAGGCACATCCCACGAGTCCGACAACTGTCGAACTCTGCGAAGGATCGCGGGGTCCAACCGCACGGGCGCGGACGGCCAATACGAACCATCGGTCGCGCCTTGGGACAACCGGTAGCTCGGTCCTGCTTCCTGCGGAAGGTTCTTGCTCCAGTAAGCGTGGTCTAGTTGGTAGTCGTTGGACGCTTCGTATTCCGACTCGCACTCGACGAGATCCGCCAAGGAGCCGAACAGCGCAGAAGGAATGGGGGCGCCGGAGACAACTGCGGAGTAGACGGACGCGATCCGTTGGCCGACCAGCGCGATACCGGACCCGTCAAGGACGATGTGGTGGCAGCACCCAAAGAAGTAATACTCATTGGGCCGGGTCTTGAATAACGCGAATTTGAAGAGTGGCCCATTGAACGACATGGGGGTGGACTGAATCGAAGATGCGAGCTTGTGCGCTTCCTGCGCAGGTTGCGCTGAGTCGCTTAGGTCGTGGAAAGCCAGTTCGACGTCCGGGTAGTCGATCGGTTTTTGGAAAACCTGGCCGTCGACTTCAAAGAATGCCGCTCTCAGAGGCTCCGCTTCGCGCACCACCAAGCGGATCGCCCATTCGAGGGCATCGTGTTCTACCGCCCCCTCGATTCGAACGAATAGCCCAAGTTGCCACTCCGCACCGAAGTGAGCCGTTTCGTGCCCGAGCCAAATATCTAACTGCCCGCGCGTTATCGGCAGCAACCGGTCATCAAGCTCCATCGGACCCCCATAGCCGCGGGTTTCTAACCATCACCCCCCGAGCTTTTATTACTCCCCGCGATCTTTCGCCAACCTGTCGCGCAGACTCTTCGGCCGTATATCAGGCCAGTTCTGTTCGATATAGTCCAGACAGGCAGCGCGGTCCGCTTCGCCATAAACCACCCGCCAGCCGGCCGGAACATCGGCAAAGGTCGGCCAAAGGCTGTGTTGCTCCTCATCGTTGATCAAAACGAAAAAGGTGCCATTGTCGTCATCGAACGGATTGATGCTCACCGTACTCCTCACCGTCTTGTCGACATCGTCTCGTCGACGGAAGTTCACCTCCCCAACGATAGATCAGGCCAACAGTGGCGGGCGGGCTTTCGGAAAGTTCCTAGCGAACTACCGAAATCGATAACGCCGGGCTCAGCAATCAGTCCGCGAACCCTGGATCAGGCGCCGGCAGCTCGGACGCCATGACCAGCAGAGATAGATTTTTTCCTGTGCAGTAGCGCCGCAGGGGAGGCACGCAGCTCGTCAGAACGACGAATCCGTCATGGCCGTCGACGCTGCGAGCGAACTCGACGTCGCCGCCGGATCATCGCCCAGCAAAGCCCGCCAAGCCTCTATGAGCTGCCCGCGCCTGCAGCGCCAAGAGATCACCGAACGGCTGCCCCGGAGACGTCCGCATGCTTTGTGTGCGCGCTACGAACCGTTGCAAACCGCCGGCACCTCACTCGAGAACACCAGAAGCGAGTCTAGCCATTCGACATTGCTATGAAACGGTCTCCGAAATACGAACACGAAGGGCACCGATTCCCGGGAAAATATTGTTCCGAGCGGAAATTTCTAGGCCGAATTCAACCCAGGGCGAGACGGTAAGACACTTCGTCCGGCGCCGAGCCACTGCACTCAACCTTTCAAGCACGAAAGCGCGAGAATGTCCTGCTCGCCCGCTCAGTAGTTGCTGCAGGTGTTCGCGACCTGTTGTATGAGCCCAAAATATTGCTCATTGCCTGGCGTGCCGGCGACCATCTGGGCCATCTGCTCGCGCTGATCCCGCGGTGCAGCTAGGAACTGCTGCACACCGGACACCGACATCGGATTGGCTTTGAATTGCGCGGCAGCGGCTGGATCTGCCGCCTCCAGTGCCGAAATCACCTGCGGGTAACTGCACGTTGTGTTGATGATCGGGCCTAGATCAGGAGTTGCAGACGCGACCCCTGCCCCAGCGATCAACGTCAGTGCCAAACCACCAGCTGCGGCGGCCAGTCTTGTCAACGACTTTTCGAGCAATTGCGACTCCCTCCCATTGAAAACTCAAGTATCCGACTCTAACCGTAAAGCTCGAACGTTGCCCGCGCTTTTGAGACCGCGCTGACCCCTCGATGAGGAACGAAATAGGCCGGAAGTCTTACGCCGTTACAGGCGAATCTAGGATGAGCGGTCGTCCGGGAGCAGATAGGACCGTACCAACGGACGGGGTCCTGACGAACGAAGCATCGAGCTGGCGGGGCGGGGACGCACTCGTTGCGGCCACCAGAACCAGCGGCCCAGCAGCGCAGCGATCGAAGGCGTCAAGAATGCGCGCACCACCAGGGTGTCGAACAACAACCCCAGCCCGATAGTCGAACCAACCTGGCCGATGATGCGCAGGTCGCTGACGACCATCGACAACATGGTGAACGCGAATACCAGGCCCGCGGCCGTAACAACCTTGCCGGTGCCGCCCATCGCCCGGATGATGCCGGTATTCAGCCCAGCGCCTATTTCCTCCCTCATTCGAGATACGAGCAGAAGGTTGTAGTCCGACCCCACGCCCAAAAGAATGATCACCGACATCGCAAGCACGAGCCAGTGCAAATGAATTCCCAGAATATGTTGCCAGATGAGGACTGAGAGACCGAACGCCGCACCCAAAGACAACGCCACCGTGCCGACAATGACCAGGGCAGCGATAAGGCTCCGCGTAATGATCAGCATGATGATGAAGACCAGACAGAGCGCCGCGACCCCCGCGATCAAAAGGTCATAGGTCGAGCCGTCGCGCATGTCTTTGTACGTCGCGGTGGTCCCAACGACATGTATTTTTGCGTTCTCCAAGGGGCTCACTTTGAGCGCTTCTTCGGCCGCAGTCCTTATCTTGTCTACCCGCGCCAAGGACTCGGGCGACCCCGGATCGTCCCGATGCGAGATGATCAAGCGCATCGCCTTGCCATCCGGCGAAAAGAACAGGTTCAGGGCGCGCTTGAAATCCTCGTTCTCGAAGACTTCGGGCGGTAGGAAGAAAGTGTCGTCGTTGTGGGCGGCGTCGAACACCCTGCCTATTGCGGTGGCGTTCTCCGATCCCTCCTCCATTTGCTCGAACATTCCTGACATGGTGCTGTGCATTGTCAGCATCGAATGCCGCATTTTGTCTATGGTCGCGATCATCTGCGGGAAATTTTCGATCATCTGCGGCATGAGCGCATCTAGCTTGTCAATGCCCTCCACCAGGATGTCCAACTGGGAGCTGATCTTATCGATACCGTCCAGCGTCTCGAATACGGATCTCATCGACGAGCAGATAGGAATGTTGTAGCAGTGCGGCTCCCAATAGAAATAGTTGCGGATGGGTCTAAAGAAATCATCGAAATCGGCAATGCTGTCTCGCACATCGTAAACGCTGTCTTCCAATTCGTGCATTTTGCCGGTCATGCGATGAGTTGTGTCGGCGAGCTGGAGCATCAAGTCGTACATGCGGTTCATCTGCGCTGACATATCTGCCATTGCGTCGGCCTGCTTGAGCATGACATCCATGCTCCCTTGCATGAAGGGCAACATTTGCACCATGCCGGCGGACTGCAGGCTGATCATGAAAGGGATCGAAGTGTGTTCAAGGGGGGTCCCCTCGGGCCGTGTTATGCCCTGCACCCTGGAGATCCCAGGAACCGCAAAGACTTTCTTGGCCAGCTTGTGCAAGGTCAGAAAATCCGTTGGATTGCGCATGTCGTGATCGGCCTCGATCCAGACGATGTCCGGCATCACTCGCGACTGGGGAAAATGCCGCTCTGCCGCCGCGAACCCCACATTGGCTGGAATGTCCTGCGGCATGTACAGCCGATCGTTGTAGCTGGTTTCGTATGCAGGAAGGGCTAACAACCCGATGAGCGCGAACACGCTGGCCGCAGCGAGAATGGGCGCGGGCCATCGGACGATCGCGGTCCCTAGTCGCCGCCATCGACGAACCGCAATCTTTCGCTTGGGATCGAACAATCCGAGTCGGCTCCCCGCGGCGATGCTCGCCGGGATGAGCGTGACGGCGACCGCAACAACAATGATCATGCCCAGCGCGCCCGGGATTCCGATGGTCTGGAAGTAGGGAAGCCTGGTAAAGCTGAGGCAGAAGATCGCAGCCGCGATGGTCGTGCCGGACGCCAAGACCACCTTGGCAACGCTGCGAAAGGTGGTATAGAACGCTGTCGCCGGGTCTTCGCCGGCCTGACGCGCCTCGTGATAGCGCCCGAAAAAGAAGATCGCGTAATCGGTTCCGGCCGCTATTCCGAGCGACACCAGCAAGTTGACAGCAAAAATCGAGAGTTCGAAGACCTGGTGATCGCCGAGGAACGCTACGAGCCCTCGAGCTACCTGTACCTGGACACCCACCATGATCGCGACGCCGATCACGGTGACGATCGAGCGGTAGACGAACAGCAGCATGATCAAGATCACCGCGACGGTGACGATCGTGATCGTGAGGATGGATTCGTCACCGCTGACGTTCATGTCCGTCACCAGCGGTGCCGGACCCGTGACGTAAGCCTTTACCCCCGGCGGCGGAGGAAGTCGCTCAACGATGTCTCGGACCGCCTCGACGGACCGATTCGCTTTCGCCTCGCCTTGGTCACCGACCAGATTCACCTGGACATACACGGCTTTGCCGTCGGCGCTTTCGGCGCCGGGAGCCGTCAGCGGATCCCCCCAGAAATCCTGCACGTGATGGACATGATCGGTGTCGGCTCTGAGCTGACGAACCAACTCGTCGTAGTACGTGTGCGCGTTGTGGCCGAGCGGCTGCTCACCCTCCAAGACGATCATCGCGAAGCTGTCGGACTCCGATTCTTTGAAGACCTCGCCCATGCGCTTCATCGCCTGCAACGACGGCGCGTCCTCCGGCACCTGCGAGACCGACTGCTCCCTGCCGACCTGTTCCAGCGACGGAAGCGCGAAGAAAGTGACAGCGGCGATCGCCACCCAGCCGACGATGATGAACACCGAAAGCCCACGAACCGCCCGCGCGATGAAAGGCGGGCGCTTATCGAGTCGGTGGTCGCTCATGCCGCCTTCAACAGGCAAGCATCGAATCGACCGATGCGGCAACGGACGCTGACACAGTTGCTCTGCACGACAAGGTCACTCACGAATTCAGCGTTCTGGGTTGAGCAGAAGGGAACGGACCAGCGGACGGGGTCCTGTCGACCGAAGCATCGAGCTGGCGGGGCGGGGGCGCACTAGTTGCGGCCACCAGAACCAGCGGCCCAGCAGCGCAGCGATCGAAGGCGTCATGAACGCGCGCACGACCAACGTGTCGAACAACAAACCCAAGCCGATCGTCGTGCCCAGTTGACCAACGGTGCGCAAGTCGCTGACCACCATCGACAACATGGTGAAGCTGAATACCAGGCCCGCGGCCGTCACGACCCGGCCCGTACCGGCCATCGCCCGGATGATGCCCGTGTTGATCCCGGCGCTTACTTCTTCCTTCATCCGGGACACCAGAAGCAGGTTGTAGTCAGAGCCCACGGCTAGGAGGCAGATGACGGCCATGACGAGCACAGCCCAGTGGATTTGGATGCCAAGAATGTGTTGCCAGACGAGCACCGAGAGCCCGAACGCCGCGCCCAACGAAAGCGCCACCGTGCCCACAATGACCATGGCGGCAATCAAGCTTCGCGTCATGATCAACATGATGATGAAAATGAGGCAGAGCGCTGAGATCGCCGCGATCAACAGGTCGTATGTGGAACCGTCGACAATGTCTTTGACCATCGCCGCACTGCCCGTGAGATATACGTTGGCATTCTCCAGTGGAGTTCCTTTGAGCGCCTCCTCGGCCGCGGTATATATGGGATCGACGAGCGCGATGCTCTCGGGCGACGCAGGTTCGCTGCGCTGGGAAATGAGGAGACGTGCCGCCTTGCCGTCGGGCGATATGAACACATCCAACACCCGCTTGAAGTCTTCGTTCTCGAAGATCTCCTCGGGGATGTAGAAAGAGTCATCATTCAGGGAAGCATCGAACGCCTTACCCATTGCAGTGGCATTGGTGCTTGCTTCGTCCATCTGGGCCAGCATCCCGGACATCGTGCTGTGCATCGTCAGCATCATCGTCCGCGTGTTTTCCATCGTCTGGATCATGGGCGGAAACTGGGCGATCATCTGCGGCATCAGCGCATCGAGAGTGTCGAGATCACCCATTAGTTCGTCCATCTGTGCGCTAATACTGTCCACACCATCGAGCGTGTCGAATATGGATCGCAGCGACCAACATATAGGGATATTGAAGCAGTGCGGTTCCCAGTAGAAGTAATTGCGAATTGGCCGAAAGAAATCGTCGAAATTCGATACGTGGTCCCGCAACTCGTTCGTGGTTTCCTCGAGCTCGTGCGTTTTCTCGACCATGCTGTGAGTCGTCGCCGCGAGCTCCTGCATCAAGCCGTACATGCGTTTCATGAGCGCTATCGTCTCGGCCATATCCTCGGCCTGCACGAGCATGTCCTCCATACGTGCTCGCTGGAATGGCAGCATTTGCATTTGACTGGCTTGGCTCATGCTGATCATGTATGGAATCGAGGTGTGCTTGAGCGGGGTTCCAGCGGGCCGGGTCGGGCCCTGCACCGAGGCGACGCCCGGGACGGAGAGGACGCCTTTGGCCAATTTGTTCAGGACCAGAAAATCGGTTGGATTACGCAAATCGTGGTCGGCCTCGATAAAAAGGATATCTGGTGCGGCCATTTGCGAGGCGGGGAAATGTCGCTGCGCGGCCTGCAATCCCTGAGCCGCGGGAATATCTTTGGGGATCGACTCCTGATCGTTGTAGCTGGGTTGATAGCCCGGCAGCGCCAACAGACCGATCATCGCGACCGCAAGCGAGGCGGCGAGGATTGGCGCCGGCCACCGGACGATCGCCGTGCCCACCCGTCGCCATCGAGGGACCTTGATCTTGCGCTTGGGCTCGAACCACTTGAAGCGGCCGCCTAGGGCGATAATGGCCGGAACCAGCGTGAGCGCCACCACGACTGCAGTGACCACACCTATCGCGGTAGGCAGGCCAAGGACCTTGAACGAGGGCAGGCGGGTGAAACTCAGACACAGAAGTGCGCCGGCAATGGTCAAACCGGAACCCAACACCACCTTGGCAGTGCCTCGGAACGTGGAGTAGAAGGCGGTTTCGCGATCCTCACCTGCCTCGAGCGCCTCGTGATAGCGACCGAAGAAGAAGATCCCGTAATCCGTTCCGGCCGCAATCAGCAGAGCCACCAGAAGGTTGACGACGAACGTCGAAAGTCCAAAGGCGCCGTTGTCACCGAGGAATGCGACGAACCCTCTGGCCACCTGCAGCTGGATGCCGACCGTCAGCATCACGACCAATACGGTCGCAATCGAGCGGAAGAAGAGGAGGAGCATGACCACGATCACGGCCAGGCTGACCAACGTGATCAGCATGACCGTCTCGTTGCCGGTCTCACCCATCTGCGCAACGAACGGCGCCGGCCCGGTGAGATAAGCCTGGATACCCGGCGGCGGCGGCATCCGCTCGAGGATCTGCCGAACGGCCTCCACGGATTCGTTCGCCGAAGCTTGGCCGACATTGCCGTTGAGGGTCACTTGGACATAGGCAGCCTTGCCATCGGCGCTTTCCGCGGCGGCGGCCGTGAGCGGGTCCCCCCAGAAATTCCGAATGTATTTCACATGCTTGGTGTCGGCTTCCAATCGACGAATCAGTTCGTCGTAGTACGCGTGCGCTTCGTCACCAAGCGGCTGCTCGCCCTCCAAGACGATCATCGCCAGCGCATCGGAAGTGGATTCACCGAAAAGCTCACCCATGCGCTCCTGCGCCTGAATCGACGGCGCATCGACGGGAGTTTCGGATACGGCCCGCTCTCTTTCGACCTGTTCCAGTTGGGGAACCGCGGTATTGAGGACGAACGCGACGGCCAACCACCCAAGGATGATCGGCAATGCCAGTCGGCGGATCCACCGCGCGATGAACGGCGGCTTGTGGCGCACTTCGTGGTTGCTCATGCTGCCTTCAGCATGCAAGAGGTGAACGCGTTGACTCCCTGGCGGATCTTCTCCGCTTTCACTTCGCCGTCGACGATGATGCGGCAGCCGATGCTGTTACTGTTGCCGGCCTGCGCGATGATGTTTCCGATGCCCGCCGCTTCGGTGATCTCGAATTTGGACGACCACGGCAGGCTGACGCCCTCGACGAACCGCGGTTCGGCATCCACGTCGAAATAGCTGATGTCTGCCACCGTCCCCGGCGGACCGAACACCTCGTAGGTCAGATACTTCGGATCGTAGGTCTGTTGATCGGCAACCTGCGTGTCGGTGTCGGAATAGGAGGGACGTTTATCGTTGCCGAACATGCCGTGCAGACGCGACACAGTGAAACCGCCAGCAATCACCACGGCAAAAATGAGCAGCGGAATCCAGACCCGCCTCAGAATCCTGAAAATCGCGAATTCCCTCCGTCCGTTTCCACGCCCGTCGACATGTCAGCCGCTCGAACATGCAACTACACATCGGCCGTGACACGCCAGACGGCGACGCCTCGGATGCGGTAAGCATCCGAGGCCAGCCGCGCGGGGGTCACCGCAAACGTGCAGCGCCTCGGGGAGCAAAACCCGATCTTGACGAGTAAAGCATGCCGTCGGCCTCCACAATTTTCCCGTTCCCAACGCGATACGGGATCGTAATGCACCCCACTGCGTTGAGGCACGGTATCTAAGTCAAGCTCTTACCGACAACTCAGGTCCCACACTTGGCCCCGGGCGGCTGAGGGAGTTTACCGTCGGTGGTTTCCATATGGAAGACACGGATCATCAAGGTCTGGTGACGATTCAACTGCGCTCGCCGGCTATCGAATTGAACCGATCGGTGTTCGTGATCGGTTGCAAGGATTGACTATTCAGCTCCCACCATCAGCAGCGCCGCCGGCGAAGAACTCGAGGATCGCCGAGTTCACTACCTGTGGTCGCTCGAGGAAGCCCAGGTGACCGGTGTCGGCGATTTCGCGGTACCGCCCGTTCGGGAGGGCAGCCGCCACCTCGGCGCCGAGGTGTGGCGGCATCACGAGGTCATCCGCGAACCCGATAACCAGCACCGGGGTGGCAATCACCTGGTAGACGCGCAGTCGATTGCTTTCCGGCGCGACCCCGTACTGGGCGCGGGTCCCGGGAGTCGACTTTGTCGGCCACATCGTGAAGGTGTCGATCCAGTCCTGAACGGTCCGGTCATCGTTCAAGGTCTTCGGTGAAAAGTTCTCGAGTAAGCGCAGTTTCGCTTCGTACGTGGGTGGCAGTTCGACGTCGGCATCGACGAAATCCCGTTCGGCTGTGGCGAAGAAGTCACGCGCACGGTCGTGGCGTCCCCGGGTGGCCATCAGCGCCGCCTGGCTCACCAACTGGGGCCGGGACAGCATCAGTTCCTGCGCGATGTATGACCCCATCGAGGTGGCCACGATTCGAACGGGCGCAGCATCGAGCTTCTCGATCAACTCGGCCGTGTCAGCCACCATCGTGGCCGTGGTGAAACCGTCGGCATCCGCCGTGGCGCCGACCCCTCTGTTGTCGAACGTGATGACGCGGTAACCGGCGGCACGGAACGCCGGCACCTGGTGGACATGCCAGGTGCGTCCGACACCGCCCTGGCCGGCGATGAACAGCACCGGATCTCCGTCTCCACGGTCGTCGTAGGCCAGGCTCACCACGGTAGGACGGTACTACGGTTGCGCTGGTACAACGGGTGCGTATGGGGGGGATAACCCCCACAAATCAGTCCGGTAAACGGCATGTTGTCCCGCTGGGCCGTTCCGTACGTTGAGATTATGGTTGCCGCCACGGGTCACGAGGTCAAGCCGGACACGGCTGACCCGACGAGGGCTGCGATGGTTCGGTACATCGGCTTGGTTCCCAGCGCTTCGATGATCGTCGGCGCGATCGCCGCCACCGTCTGGCTCTGGCTTTATCTCATCATCGTGATCCTTGGGATCTGGCTGGTCCCATCAGTGATCGGGTTCGGGCTTGCCCTGCTCTTGTTCGTGTATCTGACGCGCGGCGCAGAGTGGCTCGAGCGTCGGCGTAGCGAAGCCGTGTTCGGTATGAACATCCCGGTACCGCCCCGAAAGATGTCTCACTACAGCGGATTTCATGGGTGGTTCAACCAGCTCGGGTTGGACATCACCAGCGCCCGGTTCTGGAAGGGCTGCGCGCACCACTTCCTTCGGATGGTCTACGACCTCGTCGCCGCCGGTTTCGCACTGTTTCTGCTGGCGTTCGCGTTTCTTGCGCCGGCAGCCGCGATCGCCGTGAGCCGCAGCGACGGCGACGCCGGCCTGTCGTTCATCCCGTCTTACATTCCGCCCGCTCTGGCCTGGCCGCTGGCCATCGTCGCATTGCTTGCGGCCGTCGCAATCGTGGTGTTCGCGCCGATCATCGACGCCAAGATCGACCTTTGGCTGCTCTCCCCCTCGCCGGCCGCGATGTTTCAACAGGAACTGAACGCCCTGGACGACGCCCGGCTGGGCGCGATGTCATCCGCACACGCCGAGCGCCACCGCATCGAACGCGACCTGCACGACAGCGTGCAGTCTCGCCTCGTCTCGCTGGCAATGTCCATCGGCCTCGCCCAAACCAAATTCGACGCGGACCCGGCTGCCGCGAAGGCGCTGATCGCCGAGGCCCATCAGGACGCGAAGACCGCTTTGGTCGAACTACGGAACGTGGTGCGCGGCATCGCGCCGACGATCCTGTCCGACCGCGGCCTGGACGCCGCGCTCTCATCGGTGGTCCAGCGCGCCCAGAACACCGGGGTCTCGACGACACTGAACATCGACCTTCCCCGGCGTATCCCTGCGGAGACCGAATCGGTCGCGTACTTCGTGGTGGCCGAGGCACTCACCAATGTCGCCAAACACGCACGCGCGTCGCGTGCCGTCGTGACGGTGCGACTCGACCAAGCCCAAAACACGCTGCACGTCTCGGTATTCGACGACGGCCGCGGCGGCGCGCAGATCAGCGACAGCGCGACCGCCACCGGCCTGCGCGGTCTGGCCGACCGGGTGCGCGCCGCCCGCGGGACGTTCACGGTGACCAGCCCGGCAAGCGGACCCACAACTGTCACGGCGGTGCTGCCATGCGCATCGTGATCGCCGAAGACTCGGCCCTGTTGCGCGCGGGGGTTGAACGCCTCCTCGTCGACGCCGGCCACGAGGTCGTCGCGGGCGTGGCCGACGCCTCGAACCTGCTGGCCCTGGTCGACGAAACCAAACCCGACCTCGTGATCGTCGACGTGCGCATGCCACCGACGTTCACCGACGAGGGGATCCGCGCTGCCGCCCTGCTACGGAGCGAGAACCCCGAGTCGCCGGTACTGGTTTTGTCGCACTACGTCGAAGAGCGCTACGCCTCCGACCTGATCACGGCCGACACCCGCGGCTTCGGCTACCTGCTCAAGGACCGCGTGGCCGACGTGCCGGCGTTCCTGGACGCGGTCGCCGTCGTCGGTGGCGGTGGGACTGTGCTCGACCCTGAGGTCGTCTCCCAGATCCTCGCGCGTTCGAATCGTCGCAGCGCGCTGGATCAGCTCACCCCCCGCGAACGCGACGTACTCCAGTTGATGGCCGAAGGAAGGACCAACTCGGCGATCGCCGCGACGCTGCACATGTCGACCGGTTCGGCCGAAAAGCATGTCGCCTCCATCTTCACCAAATTGGGGTTGGCGCCCGATGACACCGAAAACCGCCGTGTCCTCGCCGTTTTGCGCTACCTCGAGTCGTAATCGAGAGAAGGGACTACAAGTCATGAGGACTAAGACGAAGACCGACCGAGAGGTGCTCGAGGATGCGTTGACGCTCATCGAGGGTGACGACGGATGGATCCAGGGCACCTACTGCCGCGACGCCGACGGCGTTGAGGTGCGCCCCGTCGCCGGCTCCCCAGGCGAATGGGTCCGGGTCCGCACCCAGCACGTCGGTGGGGGCGGCTACGTGGTGCACACCGAATCCGGGGCCACGCCATGCAGCTTCTGCCTGGGCGGGGCGCTGCGCGCGGCGGCCGGCTACTGGAGCGATGCGCAGCCCTACGTGGCACTCGACCAGGTCGAGCGGCTGGAGTGGCTGCTGCTGCGGCTGGCCAATTCCGTCGCCGCGCCGGCGTGGCCGAGCCTGCAGGCGTACAACGACGACGCATACACCACCAAGGCCGACGCGGTGCTGTTGCTCAAGCGCGCTGCGGCGCACCTTGATGCGCAGGATGATAGGGAGCCGTGATCCTCACCGACATGGCTGCCAGGTGCCGCCCCAGATCCCGGCAGAGGAGCTGCCAGATCCCCCAACTGCAGCTCCTCTGCCGCCCTTAGTGTCCGGCGGCCGACGCACCGCGGTGCGCGCCGCGCTCGTCGCCATCGCGGGATTGGTTTCGCTCGCCACGCTGGCCGGGCTCGGCGTTTTCGCGTTCGGGCTGGCCGGCAGCCGCATCGTCACCAACACGCAGGTGCTGCCGGCTGATATGCAGCGGCTGAGTATCGACACTGGCGACGTTCCGGTGGCCGTTCGGATCACCACCGATGGCAGCGCCGACGAGCCCCGCGTCGACCTGCGAATGGTGACCAGGGCAGACGGTGAGCAGCCGACCGTCGTCACCGACAACGGCAGCAGCCGCGTGACTCTCGGCGCCGCCGCTTCCGGGTTCCCGTGGTACATCGGCACCGGAGAACTCACGGTCGTCCTACCGCCCGATGTCGCAAGGGGTTTGAGCGTGACAGTCGACCGCCGGGCCGGCTCGCTCACCACCGACGCCGACCTCGATGAGCTGGTCGCGAATATCGACGACGGCGCCGTGACGCTCGGCGGCTCGGCCCGCGTGATCGACGTTGCGGTGCGCCGCGGTGACATCAGCACCGACACCAGGATCGCGGTGTCCGAATCGTTTAGGGCGACAGCCGAAACCGGCAGCATCTCGGTGGAATTCCGTGCGGCGCCGCGCACTACCGAAGCGATCGCTGGTGGCGATGTGACGGTGGGCCTGCCCGGCTCTGAGCCATACCGGGTGCGCGCCCAGTCCGAACTGCCGAACGGCGAGACGGTGACCGTACCGGAGACCCCCGACCCGAGCGCCCCCGTCGTGACAGCTCACTCGAAAAGCGGCAGCGTGAAGGTCACCGAAATCCGCTGAGGCGGGCCCGTGCAGCAAACGTTCGAGTGGCACCTGGCAAACCATTCGGCGGTCCTCGGCGCGGTGCGCCGCCCCGTCCGCCCACCCTCCCGGCGATACGCCCTTCCTTCAGGCAAGATTGACGGCATGAACAGTGGTGCAGCCTCGCCCCGGGTTCTCGTGGTCGACGACGACCCCGACGTCCTGGCCTCCCTCGAACGTGGGCTGCGGCTGTCCGGGTTCGACGTGGCCACCGCCGTGGACGGCGCCGAAGCCCTGCGTAGCGCGACCGAAACCCGGCCCGACGCGATCGTCCTGGACATCAACATGCCCGTGCTCGACGGCGTCAGCGTGGTCACCGCCCTGCGCGCGATGGACAACGACGTGCCCGTCTGCGTGCTGTCGGCGCGCAGTTCGGTCGATGACCGGGTCGCCGGTCTGGAAGCCGGCGCCGACGACTACCTGGTCAAACCGTTCGTGCTTCAGGAGTTGGTGGCGCGGGTGAAGGCGTTGCTGCGCCGCCGCGGGTCCACCGCGACGTTCTCGTCGGAGACCATCCAGGTCGGCCCGCTCGAGGTCGACATCCCGGGCCGCCGCGCGCGGGTCAACGGCGTCGACGTCGACCTGACCAAGCGCGAGTTCGACCTGCTCGCGGTGCTGGCCGAGCACAAGACCGCCGTGCTGTCGCGCGCGCAGCTGCTCGAGCTCGTCTGGGGCTACGACTTCGCCGCGGACACCAACGTCGTCGATGTCTTCATCGGCTACCTGCGCCGCAAGCTCGAAGCCGGCGGCGCACCCCGCCTGCTGCACACGGTGCGCGGAGTGGGATTCGTGCTGAGGACTCAGTGATGTGGGGGCACCGCCCGCCCGCAGGGCAGGGGGACGCTTGCGCGAAGAACCGACAGCAGTGAGCCATGAACCTGCTGTCGCGGATTTTCCGCCGAACTCCCTCACTGCGCACCCGCGTCGCGCTGGCCACCGCGATCGGCGCGGCGATCGTCGTCGTCATCGTCGGGACGGTCGTCTGGGTCGGCATCACCAACGACCGCAAAGAGCGCCTCGACCGTCGACTCGATGAGGCCGCGGGCTTCGCGATCCCGTTCCTGCCGCGTGGCCTGGACGAGATCCCGAAATCGCCGAACAACCAGGACGCCGTCATCACCGTGCACCGCGGCGGCGAGGTGACGTCCAACTCCAACGTCGTGCTGCCCCAGATGGAACCCGGTTACGCCGACACCTATGTCGACGGCGTGCGCTACCGGGTGCGCACAGTCGACATCCCCTACTACCCGGGGCCGATGTCGGTGGCCGTCGGCGCCACCTACGACGCCACGATCGCCGACACCAACAACCTGCACCGGCGGGTGATCGTCATCTGCGTTTTCGCCGTCGGTGCGGCGTCGGTCTTCGGTTGGGTGCTGGCCGCGTTCGCGGTGCGCCCACTCAAGAGCCTCGCTCAGCAGACCCGCCAGATCGACGCCGGCGACGAGGACCCGGACGTCGAGGTGCGCGGTGCCACCGAGGCCGTCGAGATCGCCGAAGCGGTCAAGGGCCTGGTCGAACGGGTCTGGAAGGAACAGGACCGGACCAAGGCGGCGCTGGCTTCGGCGCGCGACTTCGCCTCGGTGTCCGCCCACGAACTGCGCACGCCGCTGACCGCGATGCGGACCAACCTCGAGGTGCTGGCCACCCTCGATATGCCTGAGGAGCAGCGCAAGGAGGTGGTCAACGACGTCATCCGGACACAGTCGCGCATCGAGGCCACGCTCAGCGCGCTGGAACGCCTGGCCCAGGGTGAGTTGTCGACCGCCGACGACCACGTGCCCGTCGACATCACCGAGCTGCTGGACCGCGCCGCGCACGACGCGATGCGAGTCTATCCGGATCTGGATGTGTCGTTGGTGCCCGCGCCGACGGTCATCATCGTGGGTTTGCCCGCGGGCCTGCGGTTGGCGGTCGACAACGCGATCGCCAACGCCGTGAAGCACGGCGGTGCGACGCGGGTGCAACTGTCGGCGGTCAGTTCACGCGCCGGTGTGGAGATCGCGATCGACGACGACGGCGTCGGCATTCCCGAGGAGGAGCGCTCGATCGTGTTCGAGCGGTTCTCCCGCGGGTCGACGGCGTCGCACTCCGGCTCCGGACTCGGCCTCGCGCTCGTCGCGCAGCAAGCCGAGTTGCACGGCGGCACCGCCACTCTGGAGGAGAGCCCGCTGGGCGGCGCACGCCTGCTGCTGCGGCTGCCGGGCGTGCGCTGATATTGCCGAGCAGACGTAAAGTGCCCCAGAACGGCGCCTTGCTCGCGCAGGAAAAGCTAACGCGTGGCGAGCAGGTCGATCACGAAGATCAGCGTCTTGCCCGACAGCCGGTGCCCGCCGCCCGCCGGACCGTAGGCCTGCTCCGGCGGGATGACCAACTGGCGGCGGCCCCCGACCTTCATCCCGGGGATGCCGTCCTGCCAGCCCTGGATGAGCCCGCGCAGCGGGAACTCGATCGACTCGCCGCGGTTCCACGAGCTGTCGAACTCCTCGCCGGTGTCGTACTCGACCCCGACGTAATGCACCTCGACATTGCCACCGGGCACCGCCTCGGCGCCGTCGCCGACGACCAGATCGGTGATCACCAACTCGCTGGGTGGCGGGCCGGCGGGGAATTCGATTTCGGGCTTCTGCCCGGAACTTGAAGTCACCGCACTCACGGTAGTCGGGCAGACTGAGTTGATGGCCAAAGACTTCAACACCGACGCCGACATTCTCGGTCAGGTCAACAAGCTCGTCGCCGAGGAGCAGGAGCTGCGCGCCAAGCTTCAGAATCGCGAGATCGAGGAGTCAGAAGAGCATCAGCGGCTGAAGACCGTCGAGGTGCAACTCGACCAGTGCTGGGATCTGCTGCGCCAGCGCCGGGCCCTGCGGGAAACCGGCGGCGATCCGCGCGAAGCGGAGGTGCGTCCGCCGGACGAGGTCGAGGGCTACCTCAGCTGAACCCCAGCTACGACGTCATCGTCGTCGGAGGCGGCCACAACGGCCTCGTGGCGGCCGCCTATCTGGCCAGGGCCGGTCGTCGCGTGCGGGTGCTCGAACGACTCGACCATGTCGGCGGTGCGGCGGTTTCCGCGCATGTGTTCGACGGCGTCGACGCGCGACTGTCGCGCTACTCCTATCTGGTCAGCCTGCTGCCGCGGCGGATCATCGACGATCTCGGCGCGCGCGTGCGCCTGCAGCGCCGCCGCTACTCCTCGTATACGCCCGACCCGTCGACCGGCGGTCGCACCGGCCTGCTGATCGGTCCGACGTCGACGTTCGCGGCGATCGGCGCCGGCTCCGATGAGGCCGCGTTCGCCGATTTCTACCGCCGCTGCGGTGGCGTCGCCGCGCGGTTGTGGCCGACTCTGTTGCAGCCGTTGCGCGGTCGCAGCGAGGCTCGCGGTCTCGTCGACGATGCCTCCGCGTGGCGGCTGATGGTCGAGGAGCCGATCGGGCACGCGATCACCGCGGCCGTCGGCGACGACGTGGTGCGCGGGGTGATCGCCACCGACGCGTTGATCGGCACGTTCGCCCGCCTCGACGACCCGTCGCTGATTCAGAACGTGTGCTTCCTGTACCACCTGCTCGGCGGCGGCACCGGCGACTGGGACGTGCCGATCGGCGGGATGGGGGCGGTCAGCGGTGCGCTGGCGGCGGCCGCCGCCGGTTATGGCGCCGAATTGACCTGTGGTGCCGACGTTTACGCGATCGATCCGGACGGCGCGGTGCGATTCCGCCACGACGGCGCCGACCGCACCGCGCACGCCGATGTGGTGCTGGCCAACGTGACGCCGACCGTGCTGGCCGAATTGCTGGGCGAGCCGGCGCCGGAGTCGACGCCCGGCGCGCAAGTCAAGGTGAACCTGTTGCTGCGGCGGTTGCCGCGACTACGCGACGACACCGTCACGGTCGAGCGGGCGTTCGGGGGGACGTTTCACGTCAACGAGTCCTACAGCCAACTGGACCGGGCGTATGTGCAGGCCGACCACGGCGTCGTTCCCGATCCGCTGCCGTGCGAGATCTACTGTCATTCATTGACCGATCCGTCGATCCTGTCCGATGAACTGCGTGCGGCCGGTGCGCAGACGCTGACGGTGTTCGGCTTGCACACCCCGCACCGGCTGGCTTCCTCCGGCGACCCCGACCGGATGCGCGACACGTTGACCTCGGCGGTGCTCAACTCACTGAATTCCGTTCTCGCCGAACCGATTCACGATGTGTTGATGGAGGATTCGGCGGGTCGGCTGTGCATCGAGACGAAGACGACCGTCGACCTCGAGCATTCGCTGGGCATGACCGGCGGACATATCTTTCATGGCGCGTTGTCGTGGCCGTTCGTCGAGGACGACGAACCGCTGGAAACGTCGGCGCAGCGTTGGGGCGTGGCGACGGCGCACGATCGGATCCTGTTGTGCGGCTCGGGGTCTCGCCGCGGAGGCGCGGTGTCGGGGATCGGCGGGCACAACGCGGCGATGGCGGTGTTGGAAAGCCAAGCGCTCAAGTGATATCGGGGGTTACCAGCGGAGCGAGTCGATCGGCCGAGCGCAACGCCTTCGCCGATGTCGAGTAGAAGCCGAGCACGATGATCACCACGCCGAGCGCGGCGCAGATCAGCCACAGCGGTCGGGAGGCCACCGCGAAGTCCGGGCCCGTCGCCGCCAGTGCGCCACCGGCGACCGAACCGCACAGCGCCACACCGATACTCACGCCGACCTGCCTGCTGGTCGAGGCGATCGCCGACGCGGCGCCCGCTCGGTCGGTCGGCATGCCGCTGACCGCCGCGTTGGTCACCGGCGCGTTGACCATCGAGAAGCCGATACCGAAGACAGCGAAGACGACGAGCAGCTGCCACACCGGTGTCGTCGCCGACAGCTCCGCCAGCATCAACGTCGCCGCCGTGATCAGCGCGCCCGCGATCAACAGCGACGGCCGCGCGCCGAAGCGGCCCACCATCCGTCCCGACAACGGCGAGAACACCAGTGCGCCAATGGCTATCGGTAGATAGATCAGCCCGGTGTGCATGGCCGAGAAGCCGCGCTCGTCCTGCAGGTACAGCGACATCATGAACAGGAAGGCGCCCCACGAGGCGAACGCGCACACCGCGATCATCGTCGCCGACGCGAACGGGATGCTGCGGAAGAACCTCAGGTCGATGAACGGGTCGCGCCGACGCGCCTCGTAGGCGAGGAAGGCGGCCAACGCCACCGCTGCGGTCACCCCGACAGCGACGGTTCGCGGGTCGGCCCAGCCCATGACCGGGCCTTCGATGAGCATGAAGACGACGCCGAACAGGAACGCCATGCCGAGCCCCTGCCCGACCGGGTCGACGTCGCGCATGGTCGCCGACTTGGACTCCGGCACGAAGATCGCCGTCAGCAGGATCGCCAGCGCGCAGATCGGCAGGTTGATCCAGAACACCGCACGCCAGTTGATCACTTCGATGAGCGCGCCGCCGACGATCGGCCCGGCGGCCATCGAGATGCCGACGACGCCGCCCCACACGCCGATGGCCCGCGCACGTTCCACCCGGCCGGTGAAGACCTGGGTGATGATCGACATCGCGACCGGGTTCAGCATCGACCCGCCGATCGCCTGTAAGAGTCGCGCGGCGATCAGGGTTTCGATGTTCGGCGCCAGGCTGCACAGCAGCGACGCGACCGCGAACACCACGAGCCCGAGTTGAAAGGTGCCCCGTCGGCCGAACCGGTCGGCGGCGGCTCCGGACAGTAGGAGCAACGACGCCAACACCAGCGTGTATATGTCGATCACCCACTGCAGCTGGGAGCCCGTCGCGTTCAGGTCGGCGCGGATGTTCGGGATCGCGACATTGACGATCGTCGCGTCCATCGACACGATCAGCAGGCTCAGGCAGCAGGACACCAGCACGATGGCCTTGCGCCGAGCGCTCATGACGCCGTTCACTGCGCGCTCATACGGCGCGAGCGACCACTCTTGCACACGCGAACTCGGCGTGTCGCTGTACAAACACGGTCACTCGCGGAAAAGAGCAGATTGCCTAGCGGCTGTTGACGTCCTTGTAGTCGCGTTCGGTGTAGCCGGTGTAGATCTGGCGCGGACGGCCGATCTTGCCGCTGCCCTCGTCGTGCATCTCACGCCAGTGCGCGATCCACCCGGGCAGCCGGCCGAGCGCGAACAGCACGGTGAACATCCGCGTCGGAAAGCCCATCGCCCGGTAGATCACGCCGGTGTAGAAGTCGACGTTCGGGTAGAGCTTGCGCTCGATGAAGAAGTCGTCGGTGAGCGCGGCTTCCTCGAGCGTCCGGGCGATGTCCAGCATCTCGTCGTCGCCGCCGAGCTTGCCGAGGATCTTGTCGGCCTGCTCCTTGACGATGCGGGCGCGTGGGTCGTAGTTCTTGTAGACCCGGTGCCCGAAGCCCATCAGCTTCACGCCGTCCTCGCGGTTCTTGACCTTCTTGATGAACTCGTGGACGTCGAAGTCGGCCTGCCGGATCTTCTCCAGCATCTCCAGCACCGCTTGGTTGGCCCCGCCGTGCAGCGGACCCCACAGCGCGTTGATGCCGCCGGAGATCGAGGTGAACAGGTTGGCCTGCGAGGAACCGACCAACCGCACCGTCGACGTCGAGCAGTTCTGCTCGTGGTCGGCGTGCAGGATGAACAACATGTCCAGCGCGCGGACGATCTCCGGATCGACCTCGTAGGGTTCGGCCGGGAATCCGAACGTCATCCGCAGGAAGTTCTCGACCAGCGTCAGCGAGTTGTCCGGGTACAGGAACGGCTGGCCCGCCGACTTCTTGTAGGCGTACGCCGCGATGGTCGGCAACTTGGCCAGCAGCCGGATCGTCGACAGCTCGACCTGGTTGTCGTCGAACGGGTCGAGCGAGTCCTCGTAGTACGTCGACAGCGCGTTGACCGCGCTGGACAGCACCGGCATCGGGTGCGCGTTGGCCGGGAAACCGTCGAAGAACCGCTTCAGGTCCTCGTGCAGCAGCGTGTGCCGCTGGATCCGGGTGGTGAACTCCGCCAGCTGCTCCTTGGAGGGCAGCTCGCCGTAGATCAGCAGGTAGCTGACCTCGATGAAGTTCGACTTCTCCGCGAGCTGCTCGATGGGATAGCCGCGGTAGCGCAGGATGCCGGCGTCGCCGTCGATGTAGGTGATCGCGCTCTTGGTCGAAGCGGTGTTGACGAAGCCCTCGTCGAACGTGGTGTAGCCGGTCTTGGACAGCAGCGAACCCAGCGCGATGCCATCGGCGCCTTCGGAGGCGGAAACGATGTCAAGGTCAAGCGTGCCACCGGGGTACGAGAGGGTGGCTTGCCCTTCCCCACTCTTCGCGTTATCGGCCACGAGGATCCCTTCGTCGCTGCTGGGCGTAATCGAACATTGCTCTACAAAAGGTAGTCCCATTCCGGCGGGCGTGCCCCGCCGGGGGCGCTCAGTTGCTCAGCCGACCTGCCGGAGGGTTCCCGTCAGGTCGGCGAACTCCGCGAAGACCGCCTCCAGGTGCTCGATCAGGTCATCTATGGACACCTTCGACGGATCCCCGCTGACCTGCACCGCATCGTTGAGCGCCGTCACAATCACCGCACCCCATGTCACGGATGCCAATCGGACCCGCCGGTCGTCCAGCGCGACCCCCATCCGCTTGGCCAACGCGGCTTCGATCGCGTTGCCGCGGAACTCGACGGTGACCTGGCGCAACGCCGGCGACGACAAGACGATTCGCGTGATGCACAAGATCCGCTCAGCCGTCAGCTCGCCGGGCCCGGCCTGCTTGGAAGCCTTGGCCATCGTGATGTAGGCGCGCAGGATCGCCTCGAAGTGGTTCAGCTCGGCAGGTTGGCGAGCCAGTTCGACGGCGGTCTGGTCGATGATCTCGTCGACCAGCGCCAGCGCGATGGCGTCCTTGGTGGGGAAGTACCGGCTGAAGGTGCGCGGCGAGACATCGGCGATCGCGGCGATCTGCTCGACAGTCGTGTTGTCGAAACCCTGTCCATTACAGAGCTCCACGGCCGCGTCGATGAGAGTGGCCCGGGTGCGCTGCTTCTTGCGCTCGCGCAGGCCGACAGCCTGCACCCCCGTACCGTCAGACACGAAGGGCATCCTAACGTCCGAACATATGAGAGAGCTAAGAATTTGACCCACTGTAAAGCTGGCCGACGTCACGGTTCTCTCGGTGAGGCGCGCGGTAGCGAAGGAGTTCGGGGCTACCGGCGCTACGGCTGTAACCGTTCGATGCGGTCGCCTTGGACGCGAATCCTGTTGTGTATCCGATCCTCTCGGCCCTGCCAGAACTCCACGACTTCGGCGGCGATCAGGTAGCCGCCCCAGTTCGGCGGCACCGGAACCGCGTCGTGTGCGGCGAATCGCTTTGTCACGTCGGCGAGCTGCTCCAGCAGCGCCGCACGCGAGGCGATCGGCTTCGATTGGTACGACGCCCACGCACCGAGTTGGGACCCCCGCGGCCGCTTGGACCAGTAGTCGGCGGTCTCCTCCGCGGACACCTTGGTCACCGGCCCGCGGACGTGGACCTGGCGACCCAGCGGGTACCAGGGAAAGGTGGCCGACGCGTACGGCGTCGCAGCCAGTTGTGCGCCCTTGTCGGAGTCGTAGTTGGTATAGAACGTGATGCCCGCCTCGGCCACGCTCTTGCACAACACCGAGCGCGTTACGGGCCTGCCCTGCGGGTCGACGGTGCCGATCACCATGGCGTTCGGTTCGGCGACGCCCGCGCGTTCGGCTTCGGCTAACCACTTGAGCAACAACGCAGCCCAGCCGTCAGCCAGCCAGTCGGCGTCCAGGTCGGGACTACCGTCTTTCTCCGCTGAGCCGTATTCCACCCGCATCCTCGCCAAGTGCTCTCGATCTTCCGGGCCTACCGCCGCCACGCGACAACGCTACGCGGCGCTGTCCGATCAACCGGTAGTTACCACCCGAAACGCGAGTGCGAGAATCTGGCCATGAGTGCGGTGCCTGAAGACTTCGTACCCGGCCTCGAAGGCGTCGTCGCCTTCACTTCCGAAATCGCCGAACCCGACAAGGACGGCGGCGCGCTCCGGTACCGCGGCGTCGACATCGAGGACCTGGTCAACCAAAAGGTGACCTTCGGCGACGTGTGGGCGCTGCTGGTCGACGGGAAATTCGGCGACGGTCTGCCGCCCGCCGAACCGTTTCCGCTGCCCATCCACAGCGGCGATGTCCGAGTCGACGTGCAGGCGGGCCTGGCGATGCTGGCCCCGATCTGGGGCTATCCCCCGCTGCTCGACATCGACGACGCGACGGCCCGCGGCCACCTCGCCCGCGCGTCGGTGATGGCGCTGTCCTACGTCGCGCAATCCGCCCGCGGAATTCACCAACCCGCCGTCCCGCAACGCACTATCGACGAATGTTCAACCGTCACCGAGCGCTTCATGACCCGCTGGCAGGGCGAGCCCGATCCCAGGCATGTCGAGGCCATCGACGCGTACTGGGTGAGCGCCGCCGAGCACGGCATGAACGCCTCCACATTCACCGCCCGGGTGATCGCGTCGACCGGCGCCGACGTGGCGGCCGCTCTCTCGGGTGCGATCGGCGCGATGAGCGGACCGCTGCACGGCGGCGCTCCGGCGCGGGTGATCCCGATGATCGAGGAGGTCGAGCAGATCGGCGATGCCCGCGCGGTCGTCAAGGGCATCCTCGACCGCAACGAGAAGCTGATGGGCTTCGGGCACCGGGTGTACCGAGCCGAGGATCCGCGGGCCCGGGTGCTGCGCGCGACCGCCAAGCGGCTGGAGGCGCCACGCTATGAGGTGGCCGCGGCGCTCGAGCAGGCCGCGCTGAGCGAGCTGCGGGAGCGGCGACCCGACCGCGCCATCGAGACCAACGTCGAGTTCTGGGCAGCGGTGATCCTCGACTTCGCGCAGGTGCCGACCAGGATGATGCCCGCGATGTTCACCTGCGGCCGCACCGCCGGGTGGTGCGCGCACATCCTCGAGCAGAAGCGGCTCGGCAAGCTGGTGCGCCCGTCGGCGATCTACGTGGGACCGGGGCCGCGCAGCCCGGAGTCGGTCGAGGGATGGGACCGAGTCGTCCGGCCGTGACGACGGCGGCGTTCGCCTCGGCGGCAGACACGTTCGCGGGCCTGGTCCGGCGGATTCCCACCGACGCGTGGTCCGGCCCGGGCCTCGGGGAGTGGGACCTGCGCTCGCTGGTCGGTCACACGTCGCGGTCGTTGACCACGGTGATCAGTTACCTCGAGAAGCCCGCCGAGCGCGAGGACATCGCCACACCGCAGGAGTACTACGCGCGGGTGAACCCCGCCGCGTTGGGCATGGACCCCGCCGATGTGGCCGAGCGTGGCAGGCAGGCGGGCCGGGATCTCGGTGACGATCCGGCCGGTGCCGTTGCGGCGCTGGTTTCGCGCGCACGCACTCGTCTGGATGCCGTCGACGACGACCCGCTGATGACCGTGCTCGGTGGGCTGGGCATCCGGCT
The DNA here is from genome assembly GCF_001499855.1 of Mycobacterium sp. GA-0227b. Taxonomy (GTDB): domain Bacteria; phylum Actinomycetota; class Actinomycetes; order Mycobacteriales; family Mycobacteriaceae; genus Mycobacterium. Next base: position 133,322 of record NZ_LQIK01000032.1, on the reverse strand, counting down.
ACGGACGTATCTGCCCACGCGGACGTTCGAGTTGGCCGTGCACAGCTTGGATATCGCCCGTGCCCTTGGCATTTCGTTCGTCTTGCCGTCTGCGGTGCTCGAGGAGGCGTTGGTCCTGGCGGCGCGCATCGCGGCCGGGCAGGGCGGCGACACGGTGCTGCTGGCGCTCACCGGGCGCGATGCGCTGCCGCCGTCGTACTCGGTCGTGTGAGGCACCGGTTTCTGTCGGAGGGTCGTGGTTGCATGGCTCACGTACCCCAGGTGGCGATGAATTGAGCGCAATCGCATGGTCGGTACTGCAAGCCCCCTGTGGGGAAGACCGAGAATCGAAAGGAACTTCCGAATGGCCATCGAGGTTCAGCCCGACGTATCCCCCATGCTCACGGTCAGCGACGGTGCTGCGGCGATCGACTTCTATGTCAAAGCCTTCGACGCCGAGGAGCTCGGCCGCGTCCCGGGGCCCGACGGCAAGAAGTTGTTTCACGCCGCGTTGCGGATCAACGGCAAGCTGGTGATGCTCAACGACGATTTTCCCGAGATGAACGACGGCAAGTCGGTGACGCCGGAAGCGCTCGGCGGCTCACCGGTGACCATCCACTTGACCGTCAATGACGTCGACGCCAAGTTCCAGAAGGCTGTCGACGCGGGCGCGACGGTCGTGATGCCGCTCGACGACATGTTCTGGGGCGACCGCTACGGCGAGCTGCGTGACCCCTTCGGACATTTGTGGTCGATGGGCCAGCCGGTGCGCGAGGTCAGCCAGGAGGAGATCGACAAGGCGGTCAAGCAGCACCAGTAGCGGGCGCTACCGGCGTAGCCCGGCGAGCAGACGCCGACCGAGCGGCGGTGCGGGGGCGTCTGCCGCCGCGGCGAGCATGTCGGCGACGGTGGTGAGCTTGACGCGCGGCCTGTCATCTCCGCCGCGGGCGATCTCGGCGGCGTCGATCGCCTTCCACCCCCGGGCGTCGACGAGGTCGGGCCGCCGGCTGCGCACGAGCCTCTCGAGCGCGGCCGGCTTGGCCCGAGCCCTGTCGGGGTCGCGCAGCAGGCCGTCGTTGTAGTCGGCGACGAGGTTGCGCACGGTCTCCGCCGCGCAGGACTTGTTGGTACCGATGAACCCGGTCGGGCCGCGCTTGATCCAGCCCGCGACGTAGCTGCCGACGACCGGTGCACCCGTTTGCGGGTCGAATACACGACCGCCGTCGTTCGGCACCACCGCCGCGGCTTCGTCGAACGGAAGCCCGCGAACCGGTCTGCCGCGGTAGCCGATCGAGGTCAGCACCAGCCCGGTGTCCAGTCGATGCGCTTTGTCGGTTCCGGTGACCGTGAACTCGATCGCGTCGGCGCGCACACCGCCGACGACCCGCTTCGGCGTCACGTTGTACGCCAACCGGATGCGGGGCCGCGTCACCGGCGCCGAAGCGTCGCCGAGCTTGCTCAACAGCTCCAGCTTGTTGCGCGTCAGCGGATCCTGCGCGGCGGCAAGGTCGCGACTGACCAGATCGTGGTCGGCGGCCGAGAGGACCACCTCGCTCGTCGACGTCAGCCCGATCAACTCGGGCAACGTGAACGCCGAGTTCGCCGGTCCGCGCCGAGCGGCGATCACCACCTCGGTCACCTTGGAGTCGCGCAGGGCGGCGAGCGCATGATCGGAGATGTCCGTGCGCGCCAGCGCGTCGGGATCGGCGGTCAGGATGCGCGCGACATCGAGTGCGACGTTGCCGTTGCCGATCAGGACCACTCGCTCGGAGCTGAGATCGACTGGCAATCCGGTGAATTCGGGATGGCCGTTGTACCAGGCCACGAACTCGGTGGCGGTGCCGGTACCCGGAAGGTCCATGCCCTCGATGTCGAGGCGGCGGTCGTTGGGCGCGCCGACCGCGTACAGCACGGCGTGATGGTGCGCGAGCAACTCGTCGTGCGTCAGGTCCGAGCCGACCTCGACGTTGAGGTAGAACGTGAAGCCGGGCTCGCGGGTGACCCTGTCGAACAACCGGGTGACGCCCTTGGTGCTCTGATGGTCGGGAGCAACACCCGCGCGGACCAGGCCGTAGGGCGTGGGCAGCCGTTCGAAGACGTTGACCCGCACGCCTTTCTGGGTGAGCAGCTCGTCGGCGGCATACATCGCCGCCGGCCCCGAACCGACGATCGCCACGGTGAGCGGGCCGGTGGGCCGCGGGTACACCATCGGCGCCTCGATGACCGGCGCCAGTTTCGACGTCGGCGGTAGCTTGCCCTCGCGCTCGGGATAGAACGCGGCGTTCAGCGCGACGAACGGCAGTTGCTTTGGCTCCAGCCGGGTGTCAGGCGCGATGGCTCCGACCGGGCAGGCCGACACGCACGCGCCGCAGTCCACGCACGCGACCGGGTCGATGTAGAGCATCTCGGCGGTGGCGAAGCCCGGCTCGTCGGGCGACGGGTGGATGCAGTTCACCGGACACGCGTAGACACAGGACCCGTCGCTGCAACACGACTGGGTGATCACATGCGGCACAAAGCCCCCTAGGCGGCGACCACGTGCTGGCGCGCCGGCTCGCTGCGGTACCGGCTCGGCTTTCCGTCGATCTTGCAGATCCGCCAGATGAGCTTGGCGATCGGGTTGATCAGGCCGGTGTCGTGGCACAGCATCCGGACGTCGCCGAACATGTCGCGCAGCATCTGCTTGGACTCGGGCGAGCGGAAGAAGACCTCTTTGCGCACCGAACGCGGGATATCGAATTCCTTCCAGAACGCCCGCGGCGGAACGATGATCGCCGAACACAGGATCCGCATGGTCAGCGGGACGTAGAGCGACAACCAGAACCGCTTGCGTCGCGGCAGATGCGGAACCCGCTTGCGCAGGTACTCGTGGGCGAACGAGATGTGGCGGGCCTCCTCGGCCACATGGATCGCCATCACCTTTTCCATGATCGGATGCAGCGACTTCCCTTCGCGCAGCACGTTCTTCTGCGTGTGGTCGATCGGCTCTTCGCCGGCGAGGATGCCGAACCAGAACGGGATGGGCAACGGCCCGGCCACCAGCGGGATCAACGGCTGAATCCACTTCAGCAGCCGCGGCATACCGGGAACGTCGGCCCCGATGCGGTTGACCATCTCCTGGAACATCAACGTGTGGTTGCACTCTTCGACCGCCTCGTGCAGGCAGTACCGGTACTCCGGTGAACCGTTCGGCGTCCAGAACGCGTACTCCATCAGGCCACGGATGAGGATCGACTCGAAGTGCAGACCGACTTTGGCGACGTTGGCCTGACGCCACATGCCGATCTCGATCTGCCGCTCGAGCGGCTGCGCCTGGTACCAGGGATGGCGGCCCAGCGGGTCGGTCGCCGGCAGAACCCAGCGCGGGTCGTTCGGCACGACCGCGAACTCCGGCGAATCCCAGTCGATGTCGGTGTACGGGTTGAAGTTGCGCCGCACCGACCCCTCGGACAGCGTGGTGAGCGTGTCGACGTAGTCCCGGTCTTCTGGGCCGTCGCCTATTTCCATGTTGCGACGCCAACGCCTGACCATACGAGTCCGGGCCATCTTCAGACCTCCCCTGTGAGGTTTACATCTGCGCCTTTAATGTCCAGCAACGGTACCGCAGGTATCGCCTACTGAACATACCCCGTTGCGCGATGTGTCACACCGGCGGTTGGTGGCTGCGATGTGACGGAGGCCACAGCTGGCGACAGACGTCCAGGTACAGGCCATCCGGTCGAATGGCGCTGCTTATTTCTCGCCGAACTCCCCGACCGCGGCTGCCCTGTTGCCGTTGCGCAGCACCGAGAAACCGGCCTCGGTCATGCCGCAGTCGGTGATGATCGCGCGGTGGCCGGGGCTGTTCATCCACCAGTTGACCGCCGCAGCTGGGACGGCGTTAACGCCGGTGCTCCAGAAGATGATCTCGCCGACATTGGCATACGACGTGTAGCCGGCGTCCGTGATGCGCTTGACGACGGAGGAACCGTCCGAGCCGGTGTGGTTGACCACGCCGTTGGCCAGCATGTCGTTGGCCTGGCGCGACGCGGCCGCGGAGAGCTGCGGGTTGGCCGCCACGGGACCGCAGCCGTTGGCGGCGCGCGTGGCGTTGATCTCGTTCAGCAACGCGCCGCCCTCGTCGGCGTGGGCTGGAGCCGCGAGCAGCGGGCTGAAAAGCGTCACCGCCGCCGCGCAGAGCGTTGTCAGCGTCGAAGTTCTCGCAAGACTCATCACGTGCCCCCCTGGGCTCGAGCTGCAGTCCCCGACAGGTCACAGTATGGACACAGCGAGGTCTCTATATCGGCCGTTTACCCACATTCCCCGGATTTTTTGTCCGCCCCTCCCCGCGGCCGGTGCGCAAGCGCGGTCACTATCGTTGACCGCATGGCCGACCTGACGATCCCCGCCGACCTCAAACCGCGCGACGGCCGCTTCGGCTGCGGGCCTTCCAAGGTCCGGCCGGAACAGCTGGCCGCGCTCGCCGCCGCCGGCGACCTGTTCGGCACGTCGCATCGCCAGGCGCCGGTCAAGAACCTGGTGGGCCGGGTGCGCGACGGGCTGCGTCAGCTGTTCTCGCTCCCCGACGGCTACGAGGTGATCCTCGGCAACGGCGGCACCACCGCATTCTGGGACGCGGCGGCGTTCGGTCTCATCGACAAACGCTCACTGCACCTGACCTACGGCGAATTCAGTTCGAAGTTCGCTTCGGCGGTGGCCAAGAACCCGTTCATCGGTGACCCCGTCGTCATCAAGGCCGACCCCGGCAGCGCGCCGAAGCCGCAGTCGGACCCGTCGGTCGACCTGATCGGCTGGGCACACAACGAGACGTCGACGGGCGTCGCCGTGCCCGTGCAACGCCCGGACGGATCCGGTGATGCCCTGATCGCGATCGACGCCACCTCCGCGGCCGGCGGCCTGCCCGTCGACATCACCGAATCCGACGTCTACTACTTCGCGCCGCAGAAGAACTTCGCCAGCGACGGCGGGCTGTGGGTGGCGATCCTCTCGCCCGCCGCGCTCGCCCGGGTCGAGGCGATCGCAGGCTCGGGCCGCTGGGTGCCGGAGTTCCTCTCGCTGCCGATCGCGATCGACAACAGCAGCAAGAACCAGACCTACAACACCCCGGCCATCGGCACGCTGCTGCTGTTTGCCGAGCAGCTGGACTGGATGCTGGCCAACGGCGGCCTTGACTGGGCGGTCAAGCGCACAGCGGACTCCTCGCAGCGGCTGTACGGCTGGGCGGAGGCGGCACCGTTCGCGACGCCGTTCGTCACCGATGCGGAGTTGCGCTCACAGGTCGTGGGCACGGTGGACTTCAGCGACGACGTCGATGCCGGAGCCGTTGCCAAGACGCTGCGGGCGAACGGCATCGTCGACACCGAGCCGTACCGCAAGCTCGGCCGCAACCAGTTGCGGGTCGGGATGTTCCCGGCCGTCGACCCCGACGACGTCAGCGCGCTCACCGCGTGCATCGACTGGGTGGTGGAGCGGCTTTAGCCGCGACCAACGGCCGGGAGCGGCTCTAGCCGCGACCAACAGGCGGGGGGCGGCTTCCTCTCCCCGCGTGTCCTACCAGGTAACAAGCCGATAACGCAGTACTGTCCGGGGAACGGGCTTGGCGCTAGCCCGGAGGAGGTCGCCATGCGGGAACTCAAAGTCGTCGGACTCGACGTTGACGGCAAACGGATCATCTGCGAGGCCGCCGGCTCCGGTGACAAGTTCATCCTGCGGCCCGACGAACGTTTGCGGGCCGCCCTTCGTGGCGACCAGCTGGGCTCGAGCCAGACACGAAATGAGACCGAGGTGCAAAACGTGCTGCGCCCCAAGGAGATTCAGGCCAGAATCAGGGCCGGTGCGTCCGTCGCGCAGGTCGCAGAGGCATCGGGCGTCGACGTGGCCCGTGTCGAGCGGTTTGCCCATCCGGTGTTGCTGGAGCGCTCCCGAGCGGCGGAACTGGCAACGGCCGCCCATCCGGTCCTTCCCGACGGCCCGTCCGTGTTGACGCTGCTGGAAACGGTCACGACGGCGTTGATCGCGCGCGGTCTCGACCCGGACGCCCCCACGTGGGACGCCTGGCGCAACGAGGACGGCCGCTGGACCGTGCAGTTGGCGTGGAAGGCGGGGATGTCCGACAACGTCGCACACTTCCGGTTCACCCCCGGCGCGCACGGCGGCACCGTGACGGCGTTCGACGACGCGGCGTCCGAGCTGATCGACCCGAGCTTCGCGCGTCCGCTGCGTCCGGTGGCAGCGCTGCGCGAGCCGGAGGTCCGGGCCGAGGAGCCGACGCTGCCGATCGACCCGCCGCTGCAGGCCACCGCCGCACCCGAAGCGCCCGAAACAGCGTCCGAGACTGTCGCACCGCAGCAGCCGAAGCCCCGCAGGGGTAAGGCGAAGCCGGCGGTGCCGGCCTGGGAGGACGTCCTGCTGGGTGTGCGCTCCAGCGGCCAGCGCTAAGCCCTATCCCCGAACCGATATCCACTAGCTTGTTGCGTCATTGATCTCGGCGGTCTCCTACATCCGCTGAGAATCTTGGCGACGCTGAGTGCCGACCGGTGATGCTAAGATCGTCCAGCAAACTGCGGCCGCGTCGTTTTCGCTCAAAGGGGTCTGGATGTCTGGGGATTTGCGCGTTGATCCTGTTGATGTGCGAATGGCCGCCGATCACGTTGATCTAGCCGCCGACAATTTGCGGGCAGGGCATGGTTCCGCCCACGAGCGCATGGGCGCTGCTCAGGCAGGATGGATTGGGACGAGTGCGTCCGCGCTGGCCTCTGCGGCAGCGAAGTGGGAACAGGAGTCGTCAGGCCTACATGCGGAGCTGGCTAAGCACGGTGAGGACTTACTGGCTGCCGCGGCCCGGTATTCGACAACGGACAACCAGGCGGCATCAAATATCGTCAGCGCCCCCAGCAAACTGTATAACGACCTGGGGATCTGACCCTTGGGCATGTCGTTGGCCGATATTCAACGGTGGGAGCCTGAACAAATCGATGAAGTCTCAGAGGCGGCGGCACAGCGCGCCCGCACGAGCGGCGAGCAGGCGCAGGCCCTACGCAATCTGCACGTGTTCTCGACTTGGAAGGGTGAGGCCGGCGAGGCCGCGAAGCAGGCAATAGAGCGCTCAGCGACCAGGCTGGACATGACAGCGAAAGAATCGTTCCTCGTGTCGCTCGGCGCGCAGAAATCAGCGCAGGACGCGCGAACGGTCAAGAACAACCTCAGCAGCATTCTCCAGGACGCCGCCGCGGGTCCGGCAGTGACGGTCGATATGGCCACCAACACCGTGATTCCGCCGGATACAACAGGATGGGACGAAGCGGAAGTAAAGGCGTTGGCGGCCAAGATCAACGATCTGGAGACCCGGATAGTCGCGGTGCTGGCTAATGCCGAAGAGACCGATGCCGATTTGGCGCGCGTGCTGACCGCAGCGACGGGCGGCGATCCCGCAACCCCGGCCGAACAAGGCGCCGCTGACGGAACCTCGCTCCAGGATGGCCAGCTCACCCCCGAGGAATCGGCGCGGCTCACTGAGAACACGACGCTTACCCCCGAGCAACTCGCGGCGCTGCAGCGCGGCAACCTGGTGCTGCCCGCCAGCCAGATGGAGTACCTGCATCAGTTGTCACGATCGCTGGATGGCAAGAGCACGCCTGAGATTCGGGCGCTGATGGACAAGCTTGGAACTGACGGGGCCCGGCTCCAAGACGCCCTACAGCTGGTGTCGAATGAACACATCAGCGCGACCGGGATCAACCCATCGCTCAAACCAGGCGACAAGGGGTATGTGCCAGCGCGGGGCGGTTTCGACGCACTCCCCGACGCCGTACGACGCGATCTCACAAAGTTTCCGTTGAACTTCCAAGAGACCAACGTAGCGCCTGGGGTCTATCCGCAAGCGCGCCAAGAACTTCGCGACCTAGCCACGATGGTTGACAAGGGCAACCCGGCACTGCAGGCAGGCACGACCTTCGACCAGCACATGCTCAAGCAAGCTGAGGTCATGCTCGAGAACTCGAAGGTTCCACCGGAAACGGTGCCGTTCGTCAAAGGGCAGGTGGACCCGGTGTTGCAGGACATGCTGTCGGCGGCCGGGCGCGACCAGTTCGCGGTGTACGACGCGCTCGCAGGTGAAGGTAGTAAACCACCGAACGACAAATTCATCGAGAACCTGATGACCCATCAATGGGCCGACGACGGGGCCGCAGCCGGCAGTCTTCTGCACGGCACCGCACCGGTCGCCAACCCCACCGACCTAACCGATCCCACGCAGCTAGCCCAAGCCACGCGGGCGGGGGAAACTCTGAACGCAGTCGATCTATGGGCCGGCTCGCACGCAGACAAGCTGCTCAACATCGCCGGGACCGACGGCCAGTCTCTCGGCCAGGTGAACCCAGAACTCACCAAGGCGCTCGCCGACGCCAACAAGCCCTACATCGACGACATGATGAAGAACAATCTTGACAACACTCGCGGATTCGACGCGCTCGACGATCCGAAGGTGGACGCTGAATTGACCAACAGCAGGGGGCTCTTCTCGGTTATCGACACCAACGAAGAGGCCGCCGCCACTCTCAACAGCCAGGCCTACCTGAATAGCCTGCAGTACCAACACAATTTCGAACAGTCCATTATCGACGGAGGCCTGGTCGACACTGGCGACCTGGAGTCGGCAGGCACTCAGCGCGGTGTCATCGAAGCGGCCGCCAATGTCGCCGCCAACGACGCGATCAGCGATGCCAACGCGGCCGCGCAAAATGCCTTTGAGAATAGGAAGCAGTGGTTTCAGCTTGCAGAAACCCTTGGCGCAAACGTGCCGGGAGTGCAGCAGATTCTCGACGGCGTTTCCGACGATGCCCTCCAAGACATGTTTGTCGGCGACGCACCAAAACCGAACGCCGCTACTCCCGTCACCATGGGCAGCTCTGATGCCCTGCAGCACTCCATAGCCCAAGAGCTTCTCAACAACCACATCGGTGACGCGAGCGCGTTCACGGAGAGGGGGTTGATTGATCCGGCAACGGGCCAGCTCAAGTCCCTTGAGGACGATGACGTGCGTCTGAGCGACTTCAAGAGCGCGTTCACCAACTATTTCGAGGGCATTGACCCGTCGGTCAAGTTCGGGATCGAAGACTACGAGGACCGCTACCGTGACGCGCTGCCTAAACCGCCCGCCGAGCCCGGAAAATGACCGCCAAAACCGTCGCGCGATGGTGCGCCGCGCTGCTGCTAACCCTCGGGACGGTGGGATGTCACGGCCGCGACGATCCCACGCCCTCTCCCGTTGAACCCAAGTTTGCGAACTGGCCGGACACGTTGGACGGCTTTAGGTTCCGATGGACGGCCGAGCCTAGCATCGACCTCCTTTCGGGTGCAGCTGTGCCGTTGCGCGCCTATCTGGAGTCGCATCGGATCGGGGACATGACCTTCGACGCCGACAACGTGTACCCGGGGTTCAAACGCGCTGTCCCCGAAATGGGCAAACCGATCGACAAATCAACCTCGAACTTGCCGTTCGAATTGTGGTACATCCAACCGGCCACCGACGCCGAGTTCGCCTTCATCCAGCCTATGCCGTTCTACGGTAACGAGTACTTCCACATCCTCGAACTCACCCGGATCGAGACCGGTTACCGCGCCTACGTGTGCGACGGTCAGTACAAGGTGTTCCGCCAAGGTGACAGTCTGGATACCTACGTGCCTGTCTTCGCCCCGACGGAGAAGTACCCCGATCCCGACCTCGATAATGCCGCAATCCGAGTCTGGCGGATCGAGTTCACCGATCGCCCGACAGCATCGGACCCAGATGCGCCGCCGACCGTCACCGCCCCTCAAAAGGGACCCAACCCCGCGCCCCTGGGAGACGTGTTCGGCCCATGGCGCATCACCGGTGCTAGTCCCAACACATCATGGGGGCCGACTGCCGAACTTGACCCGAGGTACCAGGACCTGAGACAGCAGTGCCTAGATCGAATGCCACACGACGCCGCTCAACGCCGCGCCTTCTACACCAGCCAACTCGACTCTCCACCAACAGCCGAGCCAGCGGTCCCGGGCTGGCCGGGCAACACCGCATGACCGCAGGTCGTTCGTGCGTCTGTGCACTGCGCCGTGATGGCGATGACGGGGTGTAGTGGAGGCGACGACGCGGGCGCCGACTGGACCACCGTTGGCGAACTGGCCAAGAGCGCTCGACGGCTTGCGGTTCCGCTGGGGTCCGCCGAACCCGGCATCGACGTTGCTGTCGGCCCCCGTACCGTTACGGGCTTACCTGGAGTCGCATCGGCAAGGACTGATCGAATCCACTAACGCCATGATTCGCCTGCTGACCCGGATCGCGTTCGGATTCCGCTCCCCAGAGGCGCTCATCGCCCCGGCCATGCTCGCCCTAGGTGGCCACCGCCCTGCCAGGCCGAACCAAACACCCACGGATCAGTCAGTAGAGCCACAAATATGGGCATTTTGGGTCTGCTCGGCAGGGATCAGGTCACCCGCCGAGGGCGATCGCGAGCACCACCAGCCACGCGATCGCCACACCGACTCCGGAGCCCAGCACGAACCACCGCCACACCGGCCGGTTGCGCCACCCCCACACCGTCGGGGCAAGACCGCCGACCGCGACCAGGTTGAGCCCGAGCGCCAACAGCGAATGCACCCGAAGTAGCCCGATACTGAGCACGACGATCGCGGCCGCGGTGACCGCCGCGACGAAGGCCGCCACCGTCAACCCCATCGCCCACGGCGTCGAGTCGTCGGTCATGGCGCCAATCTAATCCGCTCGTAGAACGCCAGCGCTGCGGCGGTTGCGACGTTGAGCGAGTCGGTGCCCCGCGACATCGGGACGCGCACCCGCAGATCCGCGGCCCGCATCGTGCGCTCGGTCAGTCCCGGCCCTTCGGCGCCGACCAGGATCGCCACCTTGTCGTCGACGACGGCCGACATGGCGTCGGCCAGGGTGCGCGCCGCCGGCGCAGGGGTCATCGCCAGCAATCGAAAGCCATTGTCGCGCAACTGTTCGAGGTCCGCCGGCCACGACTGCGCCCACGCATACGGCACCAGCAACGCGTGGCCCATCGACACCCGCACGGCGCGCCGGTACAGCGGATCGGCACAACCGGTGCCGAAGACGACCGCGTCGACGCCGAGGCCGGCCGCGTTGCGGAAGATCGAGCCGAGGTTCTCGTGGTCGTTGACGCCTTCGAGGACCGCGACCGTGCGGGCGTCGTCCAGCACCTCGGCGATCGACCGTTCGCGCGGCCGCGACGCCGAGGCCAGCACGCCGCGGTTGAGGTGAAAGCCGACCACCTCGGCCATCACGTCGGCCTGGACCCGGTAATAGGGCGCCGAGACGCCGGGCAGGTCGGCCGCGAGTTCCTGCATGCGGCGGTCGGTGCCCATCATCGCGCGGGGCCGGAACCGCGACGCCAGCATGCGCTGCACGACCAGCACACCCTCGGCGATCACCAGACCCTTACCGGTGGGCAGGTCGGGTCTGCGGTCGACGCTGTTGAGGTCGCGGAAGTCGTCCAGCCGTGGGTCGGACGGATCGGCGACGTCGATTACGTTGACGCTCACCGACGTCCGCAATCCGGGTCGTCTGACCGATGAGCCGGCCGCGATCGGCTAGGTTTCATAGCGATGACCCCGCATCCGCCCCCGCTGCCCGACATCCTGTTGCGGCCACTGCCGGTCATCGTCGCGATCGCGGCCGGTTGGGTCGTCGCTGCGATCCTGGCGTTCACGGTGACCGGTCTACACGAGTGGCGGCCCTACACGGTGGCCGGCCTGGGCGTCGGCGCCCTTGGCACAGCGATCTGGTTGTGGCAACGTCGCGCCGTGCGCCATGGGTCGCGCGGGGCGCAGAGCGGACTCACGTGACGACAAGACAGGAGAAGGCGATGGCAGCACCGCTGTTGCAGGCCGAAACCACGATCAACGCCCCGGTGGCGAAGGTCTGGGAACTGGTCTCCGACCTCAAGAACATGCCACGCTGGAGCCCGCAGTGCCGAATGATGAAAACCTTCGGTCCGCTGCGGCGCGGGGCGAAGACGGTCAATCTCAATCGGCGAAAGTTCCTGGTGTGGCCCACCACAAGCCAGATCACCGAGTTGATTCCGGAGAAGAAGCTCGCGTTCCGGGTGAATCAGAACGGCACGGTGTGGAGCTACGAGCTCGAACCCACCGAGACCGGCACCCGGTTGGTGGAAACGCGGCATGCCGAAAACGGTGTGAAACCGATCTCCAACATGACGGTCAACGCGTTGATGGGCGGTGTGCCCAGCTTCGAGCGTGAGCTCGTCGAGGGTATGAACGAGTCGCTGGCGCGGATCAAGGCCGCGGCCGAGCGCTAGTCGGATGACGATCAAGCGGCGAGGAACGAGCCGCGATGAGGAGTCCGACCAAAAACGCTAGTCGGCCGGCTCGGTCAGATCGAGCACGCCGTCGTCGTACGGGTCGTACAACGGAGAGCCGCCACCGGCCGGTTGCGGCGTGTCCGAGTGTGCGCCGCACCCGTATTCGGCGTCGACCACGTGACCGTCGGCGGAGAACTCGTTCGCGCAGACGCCGAACATCGTGCCCAGCGTCCCGGTGAGCGGCAGATAGAACCCGCAGTCGCGGCACACGCGCCGCGTCGAACGCGCCATCGGCGAACCCGGACCGTAATCCCCGTCGTGCCAACGTTGCGCCGCGTCCATCCGGCCCCACGGGCTGAGCACCTGCCGACGGCCCAAACCCACTTCGGCGGCGACCTCGTCGACTTCCGGATCGCCGGTGGCCATGTAGCCGGGAACCAGACGGGGGTCGTCTGCGGACGGAGCCAGGAGGTCACCGGGGCCCAGGTCGCCCGGCCGGACGCGGTCTTGCCAGGGCACCCACTTGGGCGCCAGCAACGCCGTCGGTCCGGGTACCAGCACGACCTCGCTGATCGTGGCGTGGTCGGCGCCCGGCCACGCCGCGACGACAACGGCCCACTGCCAGCCGCGATAGCCCGGCATGACGGCGAGGAACCGGTGCGTGGCCGCGGTCGGGTCGTCGAAGCTCGCCCCCAGGTACTCGCCGACGGTGTCCTCGCCGCTGAACTCGACGATCGCCGCGCGCGCGTCGTCGACGGCGCCCAGGAGTACGGCCTCCAGGTCCGGGCGCCCGGCGGCGTTCTCACCGGAAGCGTCGGCGCCGTGCTCGGCGGATTCGGTCACACTGTCCATCGCCTCCAATAGTGCCTGACCGGCGAACCGGTAGCCACACCGGTTGGCTGCGCACCCGTGGCCGCTTCGATGGTGGAGAATCGTCCTCGTGACCGGACCGCGCCGTGACCCACGAGACTCCCCGGGCCGGCGCGACCCCCGCTATTACCCTCCGCGCCCGCCCGAGGATGCCGAACATCCCGGGATGGCGAACTACCCGAGCGACGGGAGCTACCGTCGTCCTCGCCGGAGTGGGCCGACCCCGAGCGCCAACCGATGGCTACCACCGCTCGACGAGCCGACCCGTGAGTTCAGTTCCGAGCCTCCGCCGCACAGCGTGGGCAGCGCGGCGGGCGAAAGGGTCACCGTCACAAGGGTGGCCGCGCAACGCAGCCGCGAGATGGGCTCCAAGATGTACGGCCTGGTGCACCGGGCCGCCACCGCCGACGGCGCCGACAAGTCCGGGCTGACCGCGCTGACGTGGCCGGTGGTCGCGAACTTCGCCGTCGACGCTGCGATGGCCGTCGCGCTGGCCAACACGCTGTTCTTCGCCGCGGCCTCCGGCGAGAGCAAGAGCAGAGTCGCGCTGTACCTGTTGATCACCATTGCGCCGTTCGCCGTCATCGCGCCGCTTATCGGACCCGCATTGGACCGGCTGCAGCACGGCCGCCGCGTCGCGCTGGCCACGTCGTTCGCGCTGCGCACGGTGCTGGCCGTGGTGTTGATCGCCAACTACGACAGCGCCACCGGCAACTTCCCGTCGTGGGTGCTCTACCCCTGCGCGCTGGGAATGATGGTGCTGTCCAAGTCATTCAGTGTGTTGCGCAGCGCGGTGACACCGCGCGTGCTGCCGCCGAGCATCGACCTGGTGCGGGTGAACTCGCGGTTGACGACCTTCGGTCTGCTCGGCGGCACGATGGTCGGGGGCGCGGTCGCCGCGGGTGCGGAGTACCTGTTCCAGCTTGTCCAGCTGCCCGGTGCGCTGTACGTGATCGTCGCGGTGTCGGTGGCCGGTGCGGTGCTGGCGATGCGGATCCCGAAGTGGGTCGAGGTCACCGAGGGTGAGGTTCCCGCGACGCTGAGCTACCACGGTCGCACGGGCGAACTCCGGCGCCGCCTCGAGCAGCCGCCGACGAAGCCAGCGCGGCAGCCGTTGGGCCGCAACACCATCACGGCGCTGTGGGGCAACTGCACCATCAAGGTGATGGTCGGTTTCCTGTTCCTCTATCCGGCCTTCGTGGCCAAGTCACACGACGCGAGCGGCTGGGAGCAGCTGCGCATACTCGGCTTGATCGGCGCGGCCGCGGCCATCGGCAACTTCGCGGGCAACTTCACCAGCGCGCGCCTGAAGCTCGGCCATCCGGCGCAGGTCGTGGTGCGCTGCACGGTTGTCGTCACGCTGGCCGCGCTGGCCGCCGCGCTGACCGGCGAACTGCTGGTCGCCGCGATCGCCACCCTGCTCACCTCCGGCGCGAGCGCGATAGGCAAGGCGTCGCTGGATGCGTCGCTGCAAGATGACCTGCCCGAGGAGTCGCGCGCGTCGGCCTTCGGCCGTTCGGAGTCGGTGCTGCAGTTGGCCTGGGTGGCGGGCGGAGCCGTCGGCGTGCTGGTGTACACCGAATTGTGGGTGGGCTTCACCGCGATCACGTCGGGGCTGATTCTCGGCCTGGCGCAGACCGTGGTCAGCTACCGCGGCGAATCGTTGATTCCCGGCCTGGGCGGCAACCGGCCGGTGCTCGCCGAACCGGAGGGCGGCCGTCCGGACACCGCGGCGGTGGCACACGAGTGAAACGCATGCTCGCCGCGCTCGCGGCAGTGGTGGTTCTCGCGTCGGCGGGTACGGGTGTGCTCATCTGGCGGCTCAGCGATCACGACTCACCGAAATACCCTGAGATCAGTGCATTTTCGCACGGACACCTGGTCCGCGTCGGACCCTACCGGTACTGCGAGGTGCTCAACCCCACGAAGTGCGAGGTTTTCGCCGAGCAGGGCGAACTGCCGGTCACCGAACGCGATGCCGTGCAGTTGTCGGTGCCGCCGGCGATCGCGCGCGCGCCGTGGGTGCTGTTGCGGCAGTACGCGGGTGGCGACGTCATCGAGGAGTTCCGGCCCGAGACACGCTTGGCGGTGACCATTCCCACCGTCGATCCGCGGCGCGGCAAGCTCACCGGTTTCGCCGTGCTGCTGCCGACGCTGATCCGCGTCGACGGTGAAGAGGTGCCCGCCCCGCACGCCGAGTGGTCGGTGCGAACGGTGTGGGCCTAGTCGGGCGACGATCAAGCGACGAGGGACGAGTCGCGCTGAGGAGCCCGACAATTGATCTAGGCCGAGTGGCAGCCACGGCAGGCACAGGCCTCACTCCGTGCGACGTTTTGCGACGGTGCACTCGAACTCTTGCGACAGAACGTCACCCGCTGAGACTCGCGTGACACCTGTGGCGCAACCGCTAACCGGCGCCGTGTCCGTCGGGCACCCGCTCGCCGTCGCGCACTGGCCCTGGCGGTGTTCCGTCGCCGAAAGGCCTGCCGCCCAACGTCTCCCGGCCGTGCGCCGTGAGCCAGTTGGACAGCTCCGGACCCTTCGGCACAACCTGCGTCGGGTTGATGTCGGTATGCACGAGGTAGTAGTGCTGCTTGATCTGGACGAAGTCGATGGTGTCGCCGAAACCGGGCGTCTGGAACAGGTCGCGGGCATACGCCCACAGCACCGGCATCTCGGCGAGCTTGCAGCGGTTGGTTTTGAAGTGGCCGTGGTAGACGGGGTCAAAGCGGGCCAACGTGGTGAACAACCGAACGTCGGCTTCGGTGATCGTGTCGCCGACGAGGTAGCGCTGGTCGCGTAGTCGCTCCTCGAGCCAGTCGAGCGCGGTGAACAACCTGTCGTAGGCCTTGTTGTAGGCGTCCTGCGACCCGGCGAACCCGCATCGGTACACGCCGTTGTTGACCTCCGTGTAGACCCGCTGCGCCACCTCGTCGATCTCGTCGCGCAGCCGGTCGGGATACAGCTCGGGCGCCCCGTCGCGGTGATACTTCGTCCACTCGGTGGAGAAGTCCAGCGTGATCTGCGGGAAGTCGTTGATGACGACCTCGCCGGTCGGCACGTCGACGATCGCGGGCACCGTGATGCCTTTGTCGTAATCGGGGAAGCGCTTCAGGTAGGCGTCCTTGAGCCGGGGAATTCCCAGCACCGGGTCGACGCCGTCTGGATCGAGGTCGAACGTCCAGCTGTCCTCGTCATGGGTAGGCCCGCAAAAGCCAATGGACAGCGCGTCTTCCAGGCCGAGCAGCCTGCGGACGATGATCGTGCGATTGGCCCACGGGCAGGCCCGCGCCACGACGAGCCGATACCGGCCGGGCTCGACGGGGTAGCCGTCGCGGCCGTCTGCCGTGATGCGCGTGGAGATGTACTTGGTGTCGCGGTTGAACTCGCCACCTGAGTCGGACTTGTCGGCGACATATGCCATGCAGTCAGCATGCCCGCCGAGTGTCGGGTTGACGCACGCAATTCGGCGTCAGGTGTCGATCAACCCGACACTCGCCGCGGAATGCCTAGGACTCGAGCTCGCGCGCGACCGCCCGGACCACCTCGGACACCCGACGGGCGACCTTGCGGTCCGGATAACGGCCCTTACGCAGCTCCGGCTGCACCGCGCTCTCGAGCAGCGTGATCATGTCCTCGATCATGCCGTGCAATTCGTCGGGCGAGTGCTTGCGCTCGGCGGCCGCCGCCTCCCGACGCGTACGCGACAGGCTGGGCGGAGGATCGATGACCTTCAGCGTCAACGCCTGCGGACCGCGACGCCCCGCGGCGATGCCGAACTCGACGCGCTGCCCGGCCTTGAGCGTCTCGACACCAGAGGGCAGCGCCGAGGACCGGACGTAGACGTCCTCACCGTCCTCCTGCGACAGAAAGCCGAAGCCCTTCTCGGCGTCGTACCACTTCACCCTGCCGGTCGGCACTGGTCTCACCCGCTTGTCTTGACGTCAATGTAGGAAACATGGGAAACACACGAAAGCGCCCCGAATGCGCCGGGACGCGTGTTGCGATCCTACTCTGACCTCAACCTCGCCAGCACCCCCTTATCGGTAGGCTGGAGCCACCGCTGAAGGAGAAGAAGCGCCCGCTATGCGATTGATCCTGAATGTCATCTGGTTGATCTTCGGCGGCCTCTGGCTGGCGTTGGGCTACCTGCTGGCAGCGCTGATCTCCTTCGTGCTGATCATCACGATTCCGTTCGGGTTCGCAGCTCTGCGCATCGCGGTTTTCGCGCTGTGGCCGTTCGGCAACACCGTCGTCGACAAACCCGGGCCGCGGCCCGGGGCTCTCATCGGCAACATCATCTGGATCATCCTGTTCGGCATCTGGCTCGCGATCGGCCATGTCATCACCGCCGTGGCGATGGCGATCACGATCATCGGCATCCCGCTCGCGCTGGCCAAC
This sequence comes from Mycobacterium sp. GA-0227b, assembly GCF_001499855.1. GTDB lineage: Bacteria > Actinomycetota > Actinomycetes > Mycobacteriales > Mycobacteriaceae > Mycobacterium. The sequence goes on along the minus strand of NZ_LQIK01000032.1, from coordinate 115,737 downwards.
CTCAAGCTCATCCCGGTGTCGCTGATGCCGCTGGGCAAGGAGATCGTGCCGGTCGACTCGGTGACCAACCCGGAGCGGGCCTTCGCATGACCGTCGTCGGCCTCGGCCTGCCCACCGTCGCACCGGCCACCTCGGCTCCGGCCGACGGTCCGCTCATCGACACCTTCGGCCGCATCGCCACGGATCTGCGGGTGTCGCTGACCGACCGGTGCAACCTGCGCTGCACCTATTGCATGCCCGCCGACGGGCTGGACTGGCTGCCGACGGAGCGCCTGCTGCGGCCCGACGAGCTGACCCGCCTGCTGCGCATCGCCGTGACGCGGCTCGGCATCACCAGCGTGCGCTTCACCGGCGGCGAGCCGCTGGTGGCCCGCGGTCTCGAGGACGTCATCGCCGCGACGGCAGCGCTGCGGCCGAGGCCGGAGATCACGTTGACCACCAACGGGATCGGCCTCGCCGGCCGGGCCGATCGGCTGAAGCGGGCCGGACTCGACCGCATCAACGTCTCACTGGACACCGTCGACGCCGTGCGTTTCGCCGCCATCACCCGGCGCGACCGACTCGACGATGTGCTCGCCGGGCTGCGGGCGGCGAAGGCCGCGGGCCTCGACCCCGTGAAGGTCAACGCGGTTCTCGACCCGGTCACCGGCCTCGATGATGCGGTCGCGCTGCTGCGGTTCTGTCTCGACCACGGCTACCAGCTGCGCATCATCGAGCAGATGCCGCTGGACGCGGGCCATGAATGGCAGCGCGGCAAGGCGATCGGCGCCGACGAGGTGCTCGCCGCCCTGCAGCAGCATTTCCACCTCACCCCCGACAGCGCGCCGCGCGGTTCGGCGCCGGCCGAGTTGTGGCGGGTCGACGGCGGCGGCGTGGTCGGCATCATCGCCTCGGTCTCGCACGCGTTCTGCGCCGCCTGCGACCGCACCCGGCTCACCGCCGACGGCCAGGTCCGCAACTGCCTGTTCGCCCAGCAGGAGACCGATCTGCGCCAGCTGATGCGCGCCGGCGCGGACGACGAAGCCGTCGAAGCCGCGTGGCGCTCTGCGATGTGGGCGAAGGCGGCCGGGCATGGCATCAACGATCCCGACTTCGTGCAACCCGATCGGCCGATGAGCGCGATCGGCGGATGACCCGTGGGTGAGATGACGACGACGGCCACGATCGCGGTGACGGTGCGCTACTTCGCGGCCGCGCGCGCCGCGGCCGGTAACGATGAGGAGACGGTTCGGCTTCGGCCGGAAACGACGCTCGCCGAACTGGTCGTCCGATTGCGCGAGCGCGACGAGAATCTCGCGAAAGTGTTGAAACGCTGCTCTTTTCTGTGCGACGGCATCGCGGTCCGCGATGACAGCGCGGCGCTGAGCGACTCTCAAACCGTCGATGTTCTTCCCCCTTTCGCGGGCGGTTAGCCGTGATTTCTGTCACATAACGGAATGGTCACAGCCTGGCTACGGCGCGGTGGAGCTGGTCTCGGACCTGCGTAAATGCCGGAAACTGCTGGGGATTTAGAGGATTTTTAGAATTTGCCGGCGTCGGAAACGCCGTTACCGGCAGAAGATGACGCGACCACAGCGAGCCGTTACGGTTCAGTCCCAAGCCGGTCGACCTCAAACCGTCCGGCCCGCCGTGCCCAACCGCGCCGAGCTCCATCCGTTGGTGCACGGGATACCGACGAACAACTTGGATGGAGGCGGGGGACCCACCGGTCCGCCGAGTCAAAACGGACCTGGAGCCATCGGCTCCTTGGGGTGAAGCCGGATCGCATAGTGCGACACGGCCGGGCATACCTCTCCAGCCCGAACCCGACAGCTGACCTCGTAGGCGCCGAAGAGAGGACCGAGCGCACCTATGAGTGGACGGCATCGCAAGCCCACTGCATCAGCTGTAAGCGTCGCGAAAGTCGCCTTCACCGGCGCAGTTATCGGAACCGGAAGCCTCGCCCTCGCCGGGCATGCCAACGCCGCCACCGACGGCGAATGGGACCAGGTCGCCAGCTGCGAGTCAGGCGGCAACTGGGCCATCAACACCGGCAACGGCTATCAGGGCGGCCTTCAGTTCTCGCCGAGCACCTGGAGCGGTCACGGCGGCGGAGAGTACGCACCCGCAGCGCACCTGGCCACCAAGGAAGAGCAGATCGCCGTCGCCGAGCGGGTGCTCGCAAGCCAGGGCAAGGGTGCCTGGCCGTCATGCGGTGGTCCACTGTCGGGCGCCACGCCGCGCAACGTCGTCGACGACGCGGTGGAAGCGGTGCAGAACCTGCTGCCGCCCCCGCCTCCGCCGGTCAATCCGTTCGCTCCGCCACCGCCGCCTGCGCCCGCGCCCGTCGACGCACCGCAGCCTGCACCCGCGCAGCCGCCCGCTCCTCCGGCACCCGCACCGGCGGTCGCTCCGCTCGCGTCGGACAGCGGTGTGCCACACCTCGCGAGCCCGCAGAACCTGCCGCCGGGGACCACTGTCGACCGTTCGCAGGTTTCCACCGACAGCCCGAATGTCGCGTATCTCAAGGAGATCTGGCACGCGATCCAGACGCAGGACGTCAGCGGCAAGGATGCGCTGCTGGCGCTTACGCAGCGGCCGCTGACGACGCCGGATGCACCGGGCGGCCAGGCGCCGAACCTTCCGGTCGCCCCGGCTCCTGCCCCGCCGCCCGCCCCGACGGTCTGATCGCGCTCGACACGCTTTAGGCGGAGTTCACCCACTCGTCGGAGCCGTCGGCGAAGAACTGGTGCTTCCACACCGGTAGCCGCTGCTTGACGACGTCGACCAGGCGAGCGCAGGTCTCGAAGGCCGCCGCGCGATGGTCGGCCGCCACCGCGGCCACCAGCGCAGCATCACCGATCTCGAGAACTCCGATGCGATGGCTGACAGCGACGGCCCGCACGCCCGTCGCCTCGGCGGCGACTTCCGCGGCCACCTCGGCCAGGGTCTGCGCCGCCGTAGGGTGCGCCGAATACTCCAGCCGGATCACCGAGCGGCCGCTGTCGTGGTCGCGAACCACACCGGCGAAGCTGACCACCGCTCCTGCGGAGGCGTTTGCGACCAGCGCCTCGTGCTCGGCGGGTTCGATCGGCTGCCCGGACAGGTCGGCGCGCACCACGACGGCCGTCATCGCGAGTGGTCCTTTCCGCAGAGTTGATCCAGCGCGTGCTCGAGGACCCCGTCCAGCACACCCAAGCCGTCCTTGACCCCGCCGGGCGAGCCGGGCAGGTTCACGATCAGCGTGCGACCCTTGACCCCGCACACCCCGCGCGACAGCACCGACGTAGGCACCTTGTCCTCGCCGGCGCGGCGGATCGCGTCGGCCAGCCCGGGAACCTGATAGTCGACGATCTCGGCGGTGGCCTCGGCAGTGCGGTCGGTCGGCGAGATGCCCGTGCCGCCGGAGGTGATCACCACGTCGACACCTTCGCCGACGGCGGCTGAGATCGCATCGGCGACCGCGTCGCCGTCCGGTACGACGACCGGCGCTCCAGTGGCGATGTCACGGCCGGTGAGCCAGTCCACGACGATGGGCCCGCAGCGGTCCTCGTACACCCCGGCAGCGGCGCGTGTGGAGGCGATGACGACGCGACCCGAACGCATCAGCGTTCCCACGTTCCCGTCTTGCCGCCCTCTTTGCGCAGCACCCGGATGTCGTCGATGCGGGCGGCCGGGTCGACGGCCTTGATCATGTCGTAGAGGGTCAGCGCGGCCAGGCCGACCGCGGTCAGCGCCTCCATCTCGACGCCGGTGCGGTCGGTGCTACGCACGGTCGCGGTGATATCCACCGCCTCGTCGCCGATCTCGAAGTCGACGTCGACGCCCGTCAGCGCCAACTGATGGCACAGCGGGATGAGGTCGCTGGTGCGCTTGGCCGCCTGGATGCCCGCGATCCGGGCGGTGGCCAGCGCGTCGCCCTTGGGCAGCCCACTCGTGGCGATCATCGCCACGACGTCGGCGGTGGTGTGCAACGTGCCGGCCGCGACGGCCGTGCGCTTGGTGGCGTCCTTGGCGGTGACGTCGACCATGTGCGCCGCGCCGGACTCGTCGACGTGCGAGAGGCGGGCCCGCTCGGACACTTACTTGTTGACGACCGTCACCGGGTGCACGTACGGCAGGTCGTCCGCGGGCAGCGGGAAAGTGAGCTCACCGAAGGGCGACAGCGCGCCGGTCCGGTCGGTGGCAAGCTCACTGACTGCGTGGTCGTCCTCACCGTCGATCGCCGGCCAGCCCGGATCGATGTATCGCTTCTTCCCTTTGTTGTCTGCCACGCCCACATTGTGGCAAATGCCTCGACCGGTGGCGAACGGCCGTACTGCTTTACCCTGGTCAGCAATGACCGACAACGCTCCTGGCGTGCCTCTGGGCGCCTGGTTGGCTGATCTTCCCGACGAGCGGCTCATCCGGCTGCTGGAGTTGCGGCCCGACCTGACCCAACCGCCACCCGGGACGATCGCTGCGCTGGCGGCCCGCGCCCAGGCCCGTCAGTCGGTCAAGGCCGCCACCGATGACCTCGACTTCCTGCGGCTCGCCGTGCTCGACGCGCTGCTGGTGCTGCACGCCGACACCGCCGCCGTCCCGCTGACCAAACTGCTGGAGTTGATCGGTGACCGCGCCGCTGAGGCGGCCGTCGCCGGGGCCGTCGACGATCTGCGCGACCGTGCGCTGGTGTGGGGCGACACGACCGTTCGGGTGGTGGCCGAAGCCGCCGCGGGGCTGCCGTGGTATCCGGGGCAGGCGACCGTCGAGGACACCACGGCAACGCCGGAGGAGATCGCGGCGCGGCTCGAAACGCTCGACGAGGCCCAGTCCGATCTGCTGCGCAAGCTGCTGGAGGGCTCGCCGGTGGGCCGCACCCGCGATGCCGCGCCCGGCACACCGCCCGACCGTCCGGTGCAGCGCCTGTTGGCGGCCGGACTGCTGCGCCAGGTGGACGCGGAAACGGTGATTCTGCCGCGTCTGGTCGGTCAGGTGCTGCGCGGCGAACTGCCCGGGCCCGTGCAGTGGACCGAACCCGACCCGGTGGTCGCGACGACGACGGCGGCCGACGCCGACGCGGTGGCTGCAGGAGCTGCCCTGGACTTACTGCGTGAAGTCGAGGTTGTTCTCGAAACCCTGGGGGCCACACCGGTTCCCGAGCTTCGCAGCGGCGGGCTCGGAGTGCGCGACGTCAAGCGGCTGACCAAGATGACCGGCATCGAGGAGCGCAGGCTGGGGCTGATCCTCACGGTGACGGCGGCCGCGGGTCTGATCTCGGCGGGCATGCCCGAGCCCGAACCGGAAGCCGGCGACGGGCCCTACTGGGCGCCGACGGTGTCTGCCGACCGGTTCGTCGAATCGCCGACCGCGGTCAAGTGGCACCTGATGGCCACGGCGTGGCTGGACCTGCCCGGTCGGCCGGGCCTGATCGGCAGCCGCGGACCTGACAACAAACCCTATGCCGCGCTGTCGGATTCGTTGTTCTCGACCGCGGCGCCGCTGGACCGCAAGTTGTTGCTCGAAATGCTCGCGAGCCTTCCGTCGGGCGCGGGCGTCGACGCGACGGAGGCGTCGCGCGCGATGATCTGGCGCAGGCCGCGCTGGGGGGCGCGGCTGCAACCGGCGCCGGTCGCCGACCTGCTGACGGAGGCACACGCGCTGGGCCTGGTGGGCCGCGGCGCGATCGCCACTCCGGCCCGGGCGCTGCTCGCCGACGCCGCCGGCGATGACGTGGTCAAGGAGATGGAGCGGATCCTGCCCGCGCCGATCGACCACTTCCTGCTCCAGGCCGACCTGACGGTGATCGTGCCGGGGCCGCTGCAACGAGACCTGGCCGAAGAACTGGCCGCGGTGGCGAGCGTGGAGTCTGCGGGCGCAGCAATGGTGTATCGCATCAGCGAAGCGTCGATCCGGCGGGCGCTCGACACCGGGCGGACCGCCGGTGAGCTGCACGCCCTGTTCGCCCGGCACTCCAAAACCCCTGTGCCGCAAGGTCTGACGTATCTCATCGACGACGTTGCGCGCAGGCACGGCCAGCTTCGCGTCGGGATGGCAGCATCGTTCGTGCGGTGCGAGGACGCCGCATTGCTGGCGCAGGCGGTTTCCGCGCCGGCGGCCGAAGCCCTGGAGATGCGGCTGCTCGCGCCGACCGTCGCGGTGTCCCAGGCGCCGATCTCCGAGGTGCTCGCCGCGCTGCGACAGGCCGGCTTCGCCCCGGCAGCCGAGGACTCGACCGGCACCATCGTCGACATCCGGGCGCGCGGCGCGCGGGTACCCGCCCCGCCCGGGCGTCGGCGCACCTACCGACTCCCCCCGACCCCCACCACCCAGACGCTGGCCGCCATCGTCGCGGTGCTCCGCAAGGTGGCGTCCGCCCCGACCGGCGGGATGCGGCTGGACCCCGCCGTGGCGATCACCCAGTTGCAGGAGGCCGCGCACATGCAGGCTTCCGTCGTGATCGGCTACGTCGACCCCGCAGGGGTGGCGACGCAGCGTGTCGTCGCGCCGATCAACGTGCGCGGGGGCCAGTTGACCGCCTACGACCCGGCGTCAGGGCGGGTTCGTGACTTCGCCGTCCATCGGATCACGTCGGTGGTCACCGCCGACGACGACTGACGCTCCCTTTGCGCGAGCGGGCGCGCCTGCACACCACAAGCGACGGAAAAGCAGCAGTTCACGCATGCTCGGCGGTGCCGAGGTCGGGCGGTTCTGGATAATGGACCGGATGACCAGCCAGCGAGAAACGCAGCGGATCGCGCATGACTGACGGCCCCCTGATCGTGCAGTCCGACAAGACCGTGCTGCTCGAAGTCGACCACGAGCAGGCGGGCGCCGCGCGTGCGGCCATCGCCCCGTTCGCCGAACTCGAACGTGCGCCCGAGCATGTGCACACCTACCGGATCACCCCGCTGGCGCTGTGGAACGCCCGCGCGGCGGGGCACGACGCCGAGCAGGTCGTCGACGCGCTGGTGACCTTCTCCCGGTACGCGGTGCCGCAGCCGCTGCTGGTCGACATCGTCGACACCATGGCCCGCTACGGCCGTCTACAGCTGGTGAAGAGCCCGGTGCACGGCCTGACCCTGGTCAGCTTGGACCGCGCGGTGCTGGAGGAGGTGCTGCGCAACAAGAAGATCGCGCCGATGCTCGGTGCGCGTATCGACGACGACACCGTCATGGTGCACAACAGCGAGCGCGGCCGCGTCAAGCAGATGCTGCTCAAGATCGGTTGGCCCGCAGAGGATCTGGCCGGCTACGTCGACGGGGAGAAGCACCCGATCAGCCTCGCGCAGGACGGCTGGCATCTGCGCGACTACCAGCAGATGGCCACCGAGTCGTTCTGGGAGGGCGGATCGGGGGTCGTCGTGCTGCCGTGCGGTGCGGGCAAGACGCTCGTCGGTGCGGCCGCGATGGCGAAGGCCTCGGCGACGACCCTGATCCTGGTGACCAACACGGTCGCGGGCCGGCAGTGGAAGCGTGAGCTGATCAACCGAACGTCGTTGACCGAGAACGAGATCGGCGAATACTCCGGTGAGCGCAAGGAGATCCGCCCGGTCACGATCGCCACCTACCAGGTCATCACGCGTCGCACCAAGGGCGAATACCGCCACTTGGAATTGTTCGACAGCCGGGACTGGGGGCTGATCATCTACGACGAGGTGCACCTGCTGCCGGCCCCGGTGTTCCGGATGACCGCCGACCTGCAGTCACGCCGTCGACTTGGCTTGACCGCCACGCTGATTCGCGAGGACGGTCGCGAAGGTGACGTGTTCTCGCTGATCGGGCCGAAGCGGTACGACGCGCCCTGGAAGGACATCGAGGCCCAGGGCTGGATCGCGCCCGCCGAGTGCGTCGAAGTGCGCGTGACGATGACCGACAACGAGCGGATGCTCTATGCGACCGCCGAGCCCGACGAGCGCTACAAACTGTGCTCGACGGTGCACACCAAGATCGCGGTGGTCAAATCGATCCTCGACAAGCACGAGGGCGAGCCGACGCTGGTGATCGGCGCCTACCTCGACCAACTCGAAGAACTCGGAACCGAACTCGACGCGCCCGTCATCCAGGGCTCGACGAAGACCGCCGAGCGCGAAGCGCTGTTCGATTCGTTCCGCCGTGGCGAGATCCCGACGCTGGTGGTGTCCAAGGTCGCCAACTTCTCCATCGACCTGCCGGAAGCTTCTGTGGCGGTGCAGGTTTCAGGTACCTTCGGTTCCCGGCAGGAGGAGGCTCAGCGGTTGGGCCGGCTGCTGCGGCCCAAGGCCAGTGGCGGCGGCGCGATGTTCTACTCGGTGGTCTCCCGCGACAGCCTCGACGCCGAGTACGCCGCTCACCGTCAGCGGTTCCTTGCCGAGCAGGGCTACGGCTACGTCATCAAGGACGCCGACGACCTGCTCGGCCCGGCGATCTAGCGGCTCGCGATCAGATATGGGGCCCAACGGGATTCGACACGGTCAGTAGCACGGCCGAGTCCTCGATCGCCTGCAGTCCGTGCCGCGACTTCGGCACCACGATGTGGTCGCCCGCCGAACCCTCCCAGTTCGCCGACTCATGGGTCAGCCGCACCCGACCGTGCAGCACATGAAGGGTGGCCTCCCCGTTCGTCTCGTGGTCGTCGAGCTTGGAGCCGCCGGTCAAGGCGATCAGCGTCTGGCGCAGCGAGTGCTCGTGGCCGCCGTAGACGGTGTGCGCGCTACGCCCGCTTCGCGCGGCACGGGCGGTTTCGAGTTGCTCACGCGCGAGTGCGGTCAGGGAGGTCTTGTTCATCGCAAGCTTCCTTCCGAGACGGCCGAGCACGCCCACCCGCGTGTGGGCCATGGATCGTCTCAATCGAGGGCTGTTCGATCGCGGTATGGCAAGAAGACAATCCTAAAGGTCGCGGGCACCGAGGAGGTGTCGGGCCGCGATACGCCACCGCTCGTACCTGCGCGCCTTCCGCGGTGAGCCGCTAGCCTCGTTACCCATGACCAGAGGCTGGCGCGCTCGTGCCCTCTCATCCGTCAAGGCCCAGACCGCGCTGGCCGGCGTCGCGGCCGGTCTCGCAGCACTCGCCACTGCCGGCCTCGCCAGTGCGGATCCCGAGATCCCGGCCCCGCCGGCGCCCGCGCCCGCCGTTGCCGACGCACCTCCGGCGCCGGGACAGCCCTATGTCGCGCCCGCGGACGCGGCCGATCCCCCACCCGCGCCGCCGCCCGTCGGCGCTCCGCCGGTTCCCGAGATCGCGAACCCCCAGTACGGCCAGGGCTCGAGGCCTGGTCCCCTGGGCTTCCTCAGGGACGCCTGGCACCAGGCTCAGGACCCTTTCGGGTTCACCGGAATGCCGCCCGGTCAGGTGCCCGCGGGAGCCCCGCCACCACCCGGGGCCGGGCCCGCGCCGCAGCTGCCACCCGGATACACGTCAATAACCGCGCCGGAGTCCAACGGTCCACCGGTGGCGCCACCGGCAGGAGGCGGCCCTCCGCTGCCGCCCGGATACCACTCCCTGGACGGCCCACCGCCGCCCGGTTACTACGACACTCCAGCCGCACCGACTCCGGGGCCGGTTCCGCCGACGCCCTAGCTCAGCGCGGGGATGACCTGTCGTTCGAAGAGTTCGATTCCGGAGCGGTCATACGCGGCTTCGGGGAAGTAGAGGATGGCGTACTCGCAGCCCAATTGTCGCATCTTCTCCAGCTTTTCGACGACCTGTTCCGGTGTGCCGCTTGCGGATTCGGGTGCGGAGACGGTGCTCAACATCGCGTCCACCGCTGACTCGTCGGCCTTGGCGACCTGCCGCGCACGCACCCTGCCCACCCGGTCCTTGACGTCGGACTCCGACTCGCCGATGACCGCGTTGAAGTTGGCCGAGCGCACGATCGCGTTGTAGTCGGTGCCGACCTCGCGGCAGTGGTCGGCCAGCACCTGCGACTTGTGCGCGAACCCCCCAGGCTCGGAGGTGAAGTTGGTGTACTGGGCGTACCTGGCGGCGATGCGCAGCGTCACCTTCTCGCCGCCGCCGGCGATCCACATCGGAATCCCGCCTTCCTGCAACGGCTTCGGCTCGACTATCGCTCCGGCGACCTGGTAGTGCTTGCCGTCGAAGCTGACCTTCCCGGCCCGCCAGGCGTCGCGCATGATCCGCACTCCCTCGTCGAGGCGGGCCAGCCGCTCCCCGGCGGACGGGAACCCGTATCCGTAAGCGCGCCATTCGTGTTCGTACCAGCCGGCCCCGATGCCCATCTGGACCCGGCCGCCCGAGATGACGTCTGCGGTGGCGGCGACCTTGGCCAGGTAGACCGGGTTGCGGTAGCTCATCGCCGTACACATCTGGCCGAGCTTGATCCGTGACGTCGTCGCTGCGTACGCCGCCATCAGCGTCCACGCCTCGTGGGTGGCCTCGGAGGTGGGGACCGGCACGGTGTGGAAGTGGTCGTACACCCACAGCGAATCCCAGGCGTCGCTGCCGTCGGCGTAGGCGGCGAGGTCGTGCATCACCTTCCACTGGTCCTCGGGTGGGATGCCGATCAGATCGAGTCGCCAGCCCTGCGGGATGAACAGTCCGAAGCGCATGGCACCCGACTTTAAGCCACCGGCGACGCCGGGTCAGTAGGGCGCGAGGCGCGTCCGAGTGGTGTCGGTCGGCCATCATTTCCGGCGGCTGCCACACCCGCGCCGCGCCGCCTACCGCGCAAAGCACTTAGCTGCGCTTCACATGATCACCATGCAGCGGGGAGTTGTCGGGGCATGCGCCGACAGCGCCACCCCGCATCCCGCCTCAGCCACCGCGGCGCGCGCCGCACAGGCCAGAAAGCCCGTGCCGGTTCGCTGACCGGCGGTTTCTGTTGTATGGTGTGGCTCACAGACCAAGCTGTGTGTGACCTGAGCCACAATGAGGAGGCGGTCGTGGCCCGTGATCGGATCACCCGGATGGAGTCTCACCCCGCGCGTCACAACGGCGCCATCGGGGTCCGCTGGTTCTACGCGCTTTTGCTGGCGCTCATCGCCATCGCCGCTGTCGCCGGCATCGTGAGCACCGCGGCGATGGGTCAGACGCCCGTCGCGATCGCAATCGGCATCGTCACACTCGCCTTCTTCTCCCGGATCGGGTGCTGACGCTCGATCCGCCGGATCATGTCAGAGGCCGCGGCTAACCTGGCGCCATGGCCCTGTCGAAGGACGAACGCGAACAATTCCTGGCCGAACCTCATGTCGCCGCGCTGTCGGTGAGTGCGGGCGACAAGCGCGGTCCGCTGACCGTGCCCGTCTGGTACCAATACAGCCCCGGCGGTGAGCCGTGGGTCCTCACCGGTGACGGCTCGCGCAAGCACAGGCTCATCGAGACCCAAGGCGAATTCACGCTGATGGTCGAGCGGATCGAACCGACGGTGCGCTACGTGGCGGTCGACGGCCCGGTCAGTCGGATCGAGCCGGGCACCGACGAGCACCTCGTCGAGGTCGCCAAACGCTATCTGCCGCCCGAGAAAGTCGACGACTACCTCGAGTACGCGCGCCGCGAGCACGGCGAGAGCGTAGTGATCTTCATGAAGCCTCAGCACTGGCTGTCGTCAGATCTCGGTTCGTTCTGAGCCGATGTCGTCACGGCAGCTGCTGTTCAACGTCTTCTACCGGCTGGGGTTCACGCCGTGGGACGGCCACCCCCTGCCCGCCAGCCTGCGCAACCTCGTCGAAGGCGTCGACGCGCTGCCCGCCGGCAGCGCACTCGATCTCGGCTGCGGCACCGGCGACACTTCGATCTATCTCGCCCGGCACGGCTGGCGCGTCACGGGTGTCGACTACGTCGCCAAGGCGGTGAACACGGCGAGAGCCAAGGCCGCCGCGGCGAAGGTCGACGTGACGTTCACTCGGGCCGACGTGACCCGGTTGTCCGCCGAAGGCGTCGGCTCGGACTTCGACCTCATCGTCGACAGCGGCTGCCTGCACGGGATGAGCGCCGACGATCGCGACGCCTACGTCCGCGAGGTCACCGCGGTGGCCGCACCCGACGCGCGACTTCTCCTCGTCGAATTCGTCCCCGGCGAACGGTTCGGAGTGCCGGGCATCGAGCCGGCCGAGGTGCAACGGCGGTTCGCAACAGGCTGGTCCCTGCTGTCGACCGGGGACGAGCCGGAAGTCGCTCACGACGGCGGGCACGCGCCCCGCCACTACCTCTTCGCGCGCAGTTCGTAAAGCGCCGCGACGGCCGGCAGGCTCACCTTCAGCGCCGGGTTGCGCGGCAGTTCGTCGACGGCTGCGAAAGCCACCGGCACGTTGTACACCGGCAGGGTCGAGCGGACCAGCTCGGCCAACTCGTCCTCGGACGGTACCGGCGACCCGGGCGTCACCTCGATCGCCGCGAACGGCACTTCGCCCAGACGCGCGTCGGGCACCCCGACAACGCAGGCATCACGCACGGCGGGATGCGAAATGAGAACGCGCCTAACGGTTTCCGGCAGTATCTTGAACCCGCCGCGGTTGATGGCGCCATCGGCCCTGCCGTGTAGCGTGACGAAACCGTCGGCGTCGATCGAGGCGATGTCGGTGGTGCGGATCCAGTCCGATCCGATTGCAGCGACCTTGGCTTCCAGCAGACCCTGCTCTCCGGTGGGGAGCTCGGCGCCGGTGTCGGGGTCGACGACACGCAACTGGACATCGGGCAGTGCCCTACCGACGCTGTTGCGCTTGGCCGAACCGAATTCGCGCGCCATCTCCGGAGTCCACGCGCACAGCGAGCCCGCGAATTCCGTTGCGCCGTAAGCCAGCATGATCGGAATGGCGTACTTTGCCTCGAACTCGTCGCGGGTCTCCGGATCGAGCGGACCCGAGGCGCTGATCAGAAAATCCAGCGACGCGAGATCCTCCTTGGCGACCTCGGCGTCCAGCAGCATCCTGACGACGGCCGGCTGAACGCCCGAACGCCTGATTCGGTGCCGCTTCACCGCGTCCACGTAAGCCTCGACGCTGAACCGCTCGAGCATCGCGATCCGCCTGCCGTTGTAAATGCCCGCGATCAGTTGGCACACACCGATTCCGCCGAACTGCCAGTACGCGAGCTCGGGCGGGGCGTCGTCGGCCGCGGCCTCGCCGCTGGTGACGCTGAAGACCGTGCGTTCGAGCACCGCCGTCTTGATCGACTGCCGTTTGGGCGGGCCCGTCGTTCCGCTGGTCAGGATCTGCAGCGCCACTCCAGGTTCCGCGTGCGCGTGCGAGCGGCTCGGGTTGCGACGTTCCAGCCCCGGAACCGCGGCGACGGTCGGCGATCGCGATGAGATCGCCACGCCGACGCTTCCCGTTCGCCTCGCGGCGCCGACGACGGGTGCCGCCCAGTCGTCGACGTCGGCGATGATGGCCGACAGCCGCAGCGTCTCGACGTCACGGCCGATCGCCTCCGGTGACTGAAACGAGTAGATCATCGACACTGTGCGACCGGCGCCGAGAAACCCGATGATCGCCGCGGCGTGGGGTAGCCGGTTGCGCACCACGAGCCCGACCGGGGCGTCGTCGGCAACACCCGCGGTCCGCAGGGCCTCGGCGACGGCGACGCCGTACGCCGCCACCTCGTCGCCGGTGTACCAGCGGCCCTCGAACTCGATGCACGGCTTGTCGCCGTAGCCGGCCAGCCCCGCCGCGAATTCGTCGGTGAAGCTCTGGGGCACGGTGGCCAATCTAGCGGCCACCGCCCCAGTGAGCGCTACGGAGTCAGGGAGGCCGGCGGGTTGAACCGCTCGCCGTACTTGGCGGCCAGCTCCTTGGCGCGGGCCACGAACGCCTCCCTGCCGATGCCGCCCGCGCCCTGGTAGCCGACGATGAACTGCGCCGAACCACCGGTGTACGGCGGGAAGCCGATGCCCATGATCGAGCCGATGTTCGCGTCGGCAGTCGAGGTCAGCACGCCTTCGTCGAGGCACTTCTGGGTCTCCAGCGCCTCGGCGAACAGCATGCGATCGATCATGTCTTGCAGCGGGATTTGAGACGTTGAAGTGGAGCCGGACTTGAACGTTTCCCGCAGGCCCGGCCACAGACCGGTGCGCTTGCCGTCGACGTACTCGTAGAAGCCGGCGCCCTTCAGGCGGCTCGGTCGACCGATCTCGATCATCTTCTCGACGACCGCCTCGGCCGGATGCGGCTCGTAGGTGCCGCCGGTCGACTCGACACCCTTGCGGGTGGCGACGGCGATCTTGTGCATCAGCTCGAGGTTGAGCTCGTCGGACAGCTGTAGCGGCGGCGCCGGATAGCCGGCCTGCGAACCCGCCGCCTCGATCGATGCCGGCTCCACACCCTCGCCGAGCATGGCCAGCGCCTCGTTGACGAAGGTGCCGATCACGCGGCTGGTGAAGAACCCGCGGCTGTCGTTGACGACGATCGGGGTCTTGCCGATGGCCAGCGTGTAGTCGAACACCCGGGCCAGCGCCTCGTCAGAGGTCTTCTCGCCCTTGATGATCTCTACCAGCGGCATCTTGTCCACCGGTGAGAAGAAGTGGATGCCGATGAAGTCCTCCTGGCGCTTCACACCGGTCGCCAGACCGGTGATCGGCAGCGTCGAGGTGTTCGACCCCAGCAGCGCGTTCGGTTCGACGATGTCCTCGATCTCCTGGAAGACCTTGTGCTTGAGGTCCTGGTCCTCGAACACCGCCTCGATGACGAAGTCCACGCCCTTGAGGTCGGCCGGGTCGCCGGTCGGGGTGATGCGATCGAGGAGCGCCCTGGACTTTTCCTCGGTGGTCCGCCCCCGCTCGAGCGCCTTGGCCTCGAGTTTCTCGGAGTACCCCTTGCCCTTCTGCGCGGCCTCGAGGCTGACATCTTTGAGGATGACATCGAAGCCGGCTTTGGCCGACACGTAGGCGATACCGGCGCCCATCATGCCCGCGCCGAGCACGCCAATCTTGTTGATCTTGACCGGCTCGATGCCCTCGGGGCGGCTGCCGCCGCCGTTGATGTACTGCAGGTCCAGGAAGAACGCCTGGATCATGTTCTTGGCGGTCTGGCCGGTGACGAGTTGCGTGAAGTAGCGGCTCTCGATGCGGCTCGCGGTGTCGAAGTCGACCTGCGCGCCCTCGACGGCCGCGTCGAGAATCGCGCGCGGCGCCGGCATCGGCGCACCCTTGAGCTGCTTCTTCAACAGCGCGGGGAACGACGGCAAAATGCTCGCCAGGCCAGGCGACGACGGGGTGCCGCCGGGCATCTTGTAGCCCTTGGCATCCCACGGCTGGGTGTGACTTTCCGGATTCGCCTTGATCCAGGCCTTGGCGGCCGGCAACAGTTCCTCGACGCTGCTGACGAGTTCGTCGACCAGGCCGGTGTCCTTGGCCTTGCCCGGCTTGAACCGGGTGCCCTGCGAGAGCACCTCCATGAACGCCTTCTGGATGCCGAACATCCGCACGGTGCGGGTGACGCCGCCGCCGCCGGGCAGCAGGCCCAGCGTGACCTCGGGCAGTCCGATGACCGAACCCTTCACGTCGGCAGCGATGCGGTGATGACACGCCAGCGCGATCTCCAGGCCGCCGCCCAGCGCGGCGCCGTTGATGGCGGCCACGACCGGCTTGCCCAGCGTCTCGAGCTTGCGCAGGTCGGCCTTGATGGACTCGACCTCGTCGAACGCCTCGGCGGCGTTGTCGGGGCCGACGTTCATCATGCCCTTGAGGTCACCGCCGGCGAAGAAGGTCTTCTTCGCGCTGGTGATGACGACGCCGGTGATCGAGTCCTTCTCGGCCACAAGGCGTTCGACGGCGTTGTGCATCGACTCCTTGTAGTGCTCGTTCATCACGTTGGCCGAGCCGGTCGGGTCATTCAACGTCAGGGTGACGATGCCGTCGGCGTCCTTGTCCCACTGAATGGTGTTCTCTGCCATTGCTTTTCCTTAGACTCGCTCGATGATGGTGGCCACGCCCATGCCGCCGCCCACGCACAGCGTGATCAGCGCGCGCCGGGCGCCCCGACGCTCGAGCTCGTCGACCATGGTTCCGGTGATCATGGCGCCCGTGGCGCCCAGCGGATGGCCCATCGCGATGGCGCCGCCGTTGACGTTGAGTTTCTCATCGGGGATGTTGAGGTCCTTCTGGAACTTCAGCACCACCGACGCGAACGCCTCGTTCAGCTCGAACAGGTCGATGTCGTCGACCGTCAGGCCGGCCCGGTCGAGCACCTTGCGAGTGGCCGGCGTCGGGCCGGTGAGCATGATGATCGGATCGCTACCGCTGGTCGCGGTCGCCACGATCCGGGCGCGCGGCGTCAAACCCTGTGAGGTGCCTGCCTTCTCTGAGCCGACGAGCACCAGCGCCGCACCGTCGACGATGCCCGAGCTGTTGCCGCCGGTGTGCACATGGTTGATCTTCTCGATCCAGTGGTACTTCTGCAGCGCCACGTCGTCGAAACCGCCCATCGCACCGATGCCGTCGAACGCGGTCTTGAGCTGGCCCAGGCTCTCCACCGTGGTGCCCGGACGCATGTGCTCGTCGTGGTCGAGGATCACCAGACCGTTCTGGTCCTTGACCGGCACCACGGATTTCGCGAAGTAACCGCCCGACCACGCCGCGGCTGCGCGTTCCTGCGACCGCGCGGCGTAGGCGTCGACATCCTCGCGCGAGAAGCCCTCGATGGTGGCGATCAGATCCGCGCCGATGCCCTGCGGCACAAAGCCGACCGCGTAATTCGTCTCCGGGTCGGTCGCCCAGGCGCCACCGTCCGAACCCATCGGGACCCGACTCATCGACTCCACACCACCGGCGAGCACCAGGTCGTCCCAGCCCGAACGGACTTTCTGCGCGGCAGTGTTGACCGCCTCCAGGCCGGAGGCGCAGAACCGGTTGAGCTGCACACCACCGGTGGTCTCCGGAAGGCCCGCCGCGATCACCGCAGTGCGCGCGATGTCGCCGCCCTGATCGCCCACCGGCGATACGACGCCGAGGATGACGTCGCTGATCAGGTTCTCGTCCAGATCGGGAAAGCGCAGCCGCATCTCATCGATCAAGCCGGTGACCAGGTTGATCGGCTTGACCTCGTTGAGCGCACCGTTCTTGTTCTTGCCGCGAGGCGTACGAATCGCCTCGTAGATGAAGGCTTCTTCAGACATGAAGATATTTCCTCTTCAGATTGGGTTCCGGGACGCCTGTCCAGATGGACGGTAGTCCTCCGCCCGGCAGCCTAACAGTTTCGGCCAACCTGTTGGTTGGCCGGGCGGTCGGCGGTAATGCTGACACAATGTCGCGCTGAGGGTTCCGCCGAGGCTATATATCCATGGCGACGCTGTCAGGCTGACATTGCGACTAGGTGGGTTCAAAACCTTAGGCTCGACAGCCGTGACAGTCAGACGGCTCCAGCCCTATGCGGTGACGATCTTCGCCGAGATGTCTGCGCTGGCCACCCGGATCGGCGCCGTCAACCTCGGCCAGGGCTTCCCCGACGAAGACGGTCCGCCCGCGATGCTCGAGGTCGCCGAGCAGGCGATCGCCGAGGGCGTCAACCAGTACCCACCCGGTCTCGGCATCCCGCCGTTGCGCCAAGCCATCGCCGCGCAGCGCGAACGCCACTTCGGCACCCCATACGACCCCGACTCCGAGGTCCTGGTGACCGTCGGCGCCACCGAAGCCATCGCGGCCGCTGTCCTCGGCCTCGTCGAGCCCGGATCCGAGATCCTGCTGATCGAACCGTTCTACGACTCCTACTCCCCCGTGATCGCGATGGCGGGCTGCCAGCGCCGCGCGGTCCCGTTGGTCCAGGACGGCCGCGGGTTCCGGATCGACGTCGACGGGCTTCGGAAGGCACTCACGCCGAACACGAAGGCGCTGATCGTCAACTCGCCGCACAACCCGACCGGGATGGTGGCCGGCGACGACGAACTACGCGCGCTGGCCGAACTCGCCGTCGAGGCCGACCTGCTGGTGATCACCGACGAGGTCTACGAGCATCTGGTGTTCGACGGGCACCGCCACATCCCGCTGGCCTCCTATCCCGGGATGGCCGAGCGCACGATCACGATCTCCAGTGCGGCCAAGATGTTCAACGTGACCGGCTGGAAGATCGGATGGGCCTGCGGCGCAGCCGATCTCATCGCCGGCGTGCGTGCCGCCAAACAGTACATGTCCTACGTCGGCGGCGCGCCGTTCCAGCCCGCGGTCGCGCACGCACTCAACAACGAAGAGGCATGGGTGACGTCGCTGCGGGATTCCCTGCAGGCCAAGCGCGACCGACTGGGCGAAGCGCTGACGGAGTTGGGTTTCGAGGTGCACGACAGCTCCGGAACCTACTTCCTGTGCGCCGACCCGCGGCCGCTCGGCTTCACCGACAGCGCCACGTTCTGTGCGGACCTGCCGCACAGCGCCGGAGTGGCCGCGATTCCGATGTCGGCCTTCTGCGATCCGGGCGCCGAGCACGCCGGTGCGTGGAATCACCTGGTGCGTTTCGCGTTCTGCAAAAAGGACGACACGCTAGACGAGGCGATCCGCCGGTTGGCCGCACTGCGCCGGCCCTGACTCTGGCGACGATTTCCGTCGGCAGATTCACAATCGAGACGCCTGGGCTACTCCGGCTGACCGGATGGCTTGCCGCCCAACACCCGTCGGCGCAGACCCTCCACCTGCGCGTCGATCACCGACTTGCCGACCCGCTCGATGAGGAAATCCGGGATGAGCGAGTCGGTTTCGGCGGTGACGTCCATCCGCACAGTCGTCGATGTTCGCGTGTAGTCCGGCCGCAGCGTGTACTCGATGTGCTGCGAGTACCGCTGTGTGGTGCGTTCTGAGTCATACACCAGCCAATCAGGCCCCCAACGGTATTCGAGAATGTCATCGAACACCTTGCCGAGCACCTTGACCGCGGTGTGCACGTGGTGGGGACGGCCGTCCTCGTAGGTGTCCAGAACGTCGGCGCACTTGAAGGCGGGCGAGTATGACGGCAGCGAGCCGACATCGGCCAACGCGGCCATGACGGCTTCCGGTGGCGCTTCGATGACGATCTCGCGTGATGTCCGTACGGCCACGGGGTGCTCCTACCGTGCGTCCGCCATCACTCGTCGCCGGAGGTGCTCGGTCGCGACGTCGAGCACCATCTTCTTCGCGCGGCGCAGCAGGAAGTCGGGAATCGGCGCGGCCAGGTCGATGACGATGTCGAAGCGCACGCGCGTGCGATCCTCGCCGACGGGGGTGAGGTTGTACTCGCCGTGCTGACCGCGCTGCTGCAGGGTGGCTTCGGCGTCCCAGACCACCCAGTTGTCACCCCAGTGGTATTCGAGCACTTCCTTGTCGGTGACGCCCATGATCTTGAACGTCGCCTTGACGTGATGGGGACGCCCGTCGGGATGCCGGTCGAGCACTTCGGCGCGTTTGTGCACGGGCGACCACGTGGGAACGGCGTCGATGTCGGCGAGCGCGTCCAAGATCGCATCCTTGGGCGCTTCGAAAACCACTTCCCTCGATGCCCGGACCGCCATGTGGCAATCGTAAGTAGCTCGACAGCCGCGTGTATAGGACCTTCCAGCTAATTCTCCGGCCAGTCGATGTCGGCGATCGGAGTCGCGGCCTGCGGCGGGGAACCGATCGGACCCGCCGGCGTCCGGGAGAACCGCGGCGCCGGCGCCGCCTGGTCGACGCCGTTGACCTGCACCAAAGTTGACCGGCCGCGCAGGTGGTCGTTCTGCGCGGCCTCACTCCATGTCAGTACCGGTGTCACGCACGCGTCGGTGCCCGCAAAGATCGCTGCCCATTCGTCACGAGTCTTGCTCGCAAACCGGTCGGCGAACAGCCTGTGCATCTGTGGAAACGCGGACTTGTCCGACTGCCGCGGCACCTCGTCGGCACTCAACCCCAGGCCATGAAGCAACTGCGCGAAGAACTGCGGTTCGATCGCGCCGACCGCCATGTACTTGCCGTCGGCGGTCTCGTAGGTGCGGTAGAACGGTGCGCTGCCGTCGAGCATGAACGACTCCCGGTCGTCGCTCAGCGTGCCGGTCGACTTCATCGTCCACATGTCCTGAACCAGCACGGACACGCCGTCGACCATCGCTGCGTCGATCACTTGCCCTTGGCCGGAGCACTCCCGCTCGTAGAGCGCCGACACGATGCCCACCAGCACCAGCATCGATCCGCCGCCGAAGTCGGCCACCAGGTTCAGCGGCGTCACCGGCGGCCGGTCGCGGTAGCCGATGGCCGCCAACGCGCCGGTCTGCGACAGGTAGTTGATGTCGTGGCCGGCGGTCTGAGCCAGCGGGCCGTGCTGACCCCAGCCGGTGATTCGAGCGAAGATCAGCCGCGGGTTCACCGCCGCGCAGTCGTCGGGTCCGATTCCCAGTCGTTCACAGGTGCCGGGCCGGAACGCGTCGATGAGCACGTCGGCCTTCGCGACCAAAGCCAGCAGCGAGGCCGGGTCCTTCTTCAAGTCGAGGTCGACGACGCGCTTGCCGCGGTGCAGCAGGTCGACGTTCTCTGCCGGCATCTGCAGCCCGCCGGGCCTGCGCACCCGCACCACGTCGGCGCCGAGGTCGGCCAGCATCATCGCGGCGTGCGGTCCGGGCCCGATGCCGCCGAGCTCGATGACCTTCACTCCCGCGAGGGGTCCTTGGCTCGTCATGAGTCGCAGACTAGTGGGATGACCGAAACCGACCAGCGCTCCGGCGAGAGCACGCTGACCGTCCTCGTCGCGTTCGGCGCCAACCTGGCGGTGGCCCTCGCCAAAACGGTGGCCGCCGTCCTGACGGGTTCGGCGTCGATGACCGCGGAGGCCGCCCACTCCTGGGCCGACGCCGGCAACCAGAGCTTGCTGGCCATCGCCAACCGAAGAAGCCGCCGACCGCCGGACGCCGACCGTCCGTTCGGCTACGGCCGGGAAGCGTACGTGTGGTCGTTGTTGGCGGCCGTCGGATTGTTCGTCGTCGGCGGTTCCCTTTCCGTCTGGCACGGCATCACCGAATTGCTGCGCGGCGAGACCGGACCCGAGAACTATCTCGTGGCCTACATCGTGCTGGCCGTCGCGTTCGGGCTCGAGTCGATGTCACTAGTCCAGGCCCTGCGACAACTGCGCACAGAAGCTCGTCGCTTCGAGCGCGATCTGCTCGACCACGTGCTCGAGACCTCGGATCCGACCACCCGCGCAGTGTTCGCCGAGGACACCGCAGCGTTGATCGGAATCATCCTCGCCGCGTTGGGAATTGGCCTGCATCAGCTCACCGGCAACGCCGCCTGGGACGCAGTCGGGTCAATCATGGTGGGGCTGCTGCTCGGGGTGATAGCGGTGGTGCTGATCGACCGCAACCGCCGCTTTCTGGTCGGCGAGCCCGCCGATCCGCGGGTGCGTGAGGCCGCGATCAGGCGCATCGAGCGATTACCCGAGGTCGCCGCGGTGCGCTTCGTGCGTCTGGTGTTCGTCGGGCCGAAGCAACTATTCCTGGTGGCAAGCGTCGATCTCGAAGGCGATGCGAGCGAATCACGGGTCTCCGAGACGCTTCGGCGCCTGGAGATGCAGCTGCAGGCCGACCCTTACATCGTCGACGCCGTGTTGACCATCGCCGAACCCGACGAGCTGGAAGCGTCGTCGGCTAGCGGTTCTTCTTGACCTTGAGCACCTGCTTGCGCAGGCCGTCGGTGGCAGCCTCCAAGCCGCCCTTCATCGCGCGCTTCAACACGAAACCGGGGATCGGCACCGCCGGGTCGACGGTGATCTCGAAGCGCACCTTGGTCTTGTCGCCGTCGGGCGTGAGTGTGTACGACGCGCTCTGGGTCTTGAGCTGAGTCGATTCCAGCAGCGTCCAGCTGGCCTTGTTCTCCGCCCAGGTGTACTGCACCACCTGCTCGTCGGAGATGCCCATGGTTTTCAGCTTGAGCCGCACCCGGCCCGGCCGGCCATCGGCGTCTCTGTCGAGCACTTCGGCGCCTTGGTGTTGGGACGACCAGTCCGGTGCGGACTCGACGTCGGCGATGACGTCGAGGATTTCGGCCGGGCTCGCCTCGATCACGACCTCACGGGAATCGCTGGTAGCCATGGCCTGACCCTAGCCCCGTTACGGTTGGCCTATGGAGCTTTGGGAGCTTTCCGCCCGCGAACACATCAGAGACACCCTCGCCCGATACAACTGGTCGGGAGATGCACTGCGCCTCACCGAGCTTGCCGCCGCGTTCTGCGACGACGGCATCCTCGAAGTGCGCGGCAGCGAACCGGCGCAAGGCCGCGATGCGATCGCCGAGTTCTTGGGCGGCGCGGTCGCGGCGCCGAAAGCGGCGGCGTCGCAGTCGAACGTCAAACGCATCGTGCGGCACAACGTGACCAACATCCGGTTCACCGACGTGACGCCGCAAGAGGCGCATGTCGCATGCTATTTCACGGTGTTCACCGAGATCGGCCTGGACCACTACGGCCGCTACCGCGACGTGTTCGTCCCCGTCGACTCGGTGGACGGGGACTGGCTGATCCGCCACCGGTTCGTCTCGACCGACTGGAGCGCGCCGAACTCGACGATGGCGCGTTAGGGGGAGAAAAGCGGCGACTGAAATCCGGCTCGATGGGTACCCGATGCCGGTGAGCGACTACAAGAAAGACAATCCCGACACCACCGATACCGACGCAGGCCCGTCGAAGGCCGACGACGACGTGCAGAGCGATCCGGCTCGTGGCACCGACGGCACCGAGGAGGGCGTGGACTGGTCGGATGAGGGCGGCGCGACGCCGAGCGGTCCCGCCGACACCGGCGACCCGACACAGTGATTCAGCGCGAGTCGGCCAGCTGCGACAGTGTCTCGGCGGCAGTGTGTTTCGGCTGCCAGCCAAGTTGAGTCTTCGCCTTGGTCGTGTCCATGACGACCGATGTGCGTCCGACGTGTAGCCACTCGAGCATCGACGGGACGAACGGCAGCCGCGCGATGATCTCCGACGCGACGGTCGCCGAGACCTTCGGCACCCGCACCGGACGAGCCCCGAGCTTGCCCGTGACGTCGGACATCGACACCAAACCGTCACCGGCGATGTTGTACGCGCCGGGCGGCGCGGATGTCGTGGCGGCCAACGCTATTGCGGTCGCCACGTCGTCGTGATGCACCAACTGCAGCGGTATGCCGGGGTCGGGGACCGGCGGTTTCAACAGCGGCAGCCCACGCGTGATGCCCTTGACCGGTCCGGGCAGTTTGTTCCACGGCATGGCGTCGGCCAGCGCGGGCGCCTTCGGCCCGGCGACGATGCATGGCCGCAGCACATAGACCTCCAGCGGTGTGCCGTCGGTGACCTCGGCCAGCGTGGCCTCACATGCGGCCTTCTGTTGTGAGTAGTAGTGCTCGGGTGACCCTCGCGGCGGGACACTTTCGGTGATCGGCACGGGGTTGTCGGAGTGGTAGCCGTACGCTGCGACCGACGAGGTGTACACCAGTCGGCGCGGGCGCGCCGCGGCCACCGTCGCCTCGAAGACGTTTCGGGTGCCCTGCAGATTCACCCGAGCACTCTCCTCCCGCGAGCCCATGATGATGAAGGCCAGATGGACCACCACGTCGGCGCGGGCGACCAGTGAGTCGACCGCGTCCCGGTCGAGGATGTCGCCTTGCTGATACGTGGTCTTCGACCAACCGTTGTCGGCCGGGTCGAAAGGCCTGCGCGCCATGCCGACGATCTCGTCGACCTCGGCCACACCCTCGAGTGCCTCCACGGCCGACTTGCCGATCTCGCCGGTGGGCCCGGTGACAGCCACGGTCAATCCCATGGACGAGGCATTCCCGGCACCGCCGTATCGGAAACGAACGACCGGCGTCAGGACATGTCGGCCAGCACCTGCTTGGCCGCGTTGTACCCGGGAACGAACGTGATACCCGGCCCGCCGTGGCAACCCGCGCTGGCCAGGTAGAGCCCGTCGATCGGAATCGGTTGATCCAAATAGCCTTTGGGCCCCGGCCGGTTCGGGCCCATCTGTTCGGGGTGGATCAGTCCGTGGCAGTAGTCGCCGCCGGGAGCGCCGAACATGGTGCCCATGTGCTTGGGGGTGAACGTCGTGTGCTTCGTGATCAGACTTTCGAAGTTGGGCGCCAGCCTGGTGATCTTGTCGATCACCCGTTGCCCCATCTCCGCCTTCATCGCGCCGTAGCTCGACGGGCCGTCCTCTCCGGCGTCTGCGCTCCTCGCGTCCGCGGGCGGAAACCACAGCGAGAATGCCGACGCCGCATGCTTGCCCGGCGGCGCGAGGCCGGGGTCGTTGACCGACGGAATCTGTAGCGCGATGGCCGGGTCGGCGGGCACGACGCCGCGCCTGCAGTCCTCCCACTGTTGCTGAAGCTCCTCAGGTGTGCTGAAGATCCCGATGTTGGACTGCATCGCCGGGTCGTTGAGCAGTTCATAGGGTGCTGCGAACTCGGGGACGCCGTCGAGCGCGAAGTGCATCTGTAGATAGCTACCGCGATGGTCCAGCCGGGCGAACCGGTCGCGCACGTCCGCAGGCATCGCGGCCGGATCGACGAGGTGGTTGACGGTGAGATCCGGTGCGATCCCAGAGACGACGATCGGCGCGGTCAGCGTCGTGCCGTCCTCGAGGCGCACGCCGGTCACGCGGCCGGCGACGACGGTGACCTCCACGACCTTGCTGCGTAGCCGCAGTTCGCCCCCGCCGGCTATGAACACATCGCACAGGTGCGACGTGAGCGCGCCGATCCCGCCGCGCAGCTTCTTGACCAGCAGCGCGTTCTCGTCGGGAACGGCGAAGCCGTAGGCGAGCGCTGCGGCGGTACCCGGTGTGGCGGGTCCGCGGTACGTGGTGTTGCACGCCAGCAGCGCCAGCATGCCGCGCAACGCGCCGAACTTCTCCTTGTCCGGCAGGTAGCGGTCGAGCACATCGGTGACCGATCCGAACAGCAGGTCGGTGATCGCCGACCGTTCGAATTCGTTTGTGGCGCAGGCATACATCTCGTCGAGCGTCTTCGGTGGCTGACCCGCGTCGAATCGGCCCAACGCCCGGGTGGGCGCCTGACACCACGCCATCAGACCGGCCATTCCGTTGACGGCTTCGGCGCCGTGCACCTCGTTGAGGTGCGTCAGCAGCTTCATCGGGTCGGTGTAGTAGACCAGCGGTTCGTCACCGACCCCGCGCAGCGACACCGACATCACGTCGAGGTCGACGGTCGGCAACTCGTCGAGCCCGAGTTCCCGGCTGACCACCGCCGACGTCGGGATCTGCACCGAGCCGGCGATCTCGAATCTGAACCCGTCGAACAACTCCACCGTGGAGGCCATCCCACCGGCGTACAGCTTGGTGTCCAGGCAGAGGGTGCGCAATCCCTGCTTCTGAAGCAGTGTGGCCGCGGTCAACCCGTTGTGCCCCGCGCCGATGACGATCGCGTCGAAGTCGCTCATCGGCCGAGGCTGACACGCCATGCAATGTTTTGTCAATGATGACAAAACATTGTCAGTCGATTCCGTCGGCCACGACCCTCAGCGCTTCTCCGGTGAGCCGCGACAACTCGGGCAGGGACCGCTCCTGCCCGAGCATCCACACCTCCATCGCCCCGAAAACCGCGGCGGCGATGCACCGCGCGGTGACGGTGATCCGCATTCGCTCATCGGCGGAGACGGTTGGTGGACCGGCCTCGCTCAGATGCTCCTCGATCGCCCGGGCGAAGTCGGCCTCGACCTGGCGCATGTGCCGCACGACCCGGCCCGGTTCGAGTTCCTGCGCGCGCAACGCGGCGGTCTGCGCGACGGCCCAGTCGTCGTACGGGCGTGCCATGATCGCGGACTGGACGGACTCGACGATGGACTCGTCCGGGTTTCGCGCCGCCAGCGCCGCCCGAAACCACTCCAACCCCGCGTAGTCCGCGAAGAGCAGATCGTGCTTGGACGCGAAGTGCCGGTAGAACGTCCGCAGCGAGACGCCGGCGTCGGCAGCGATCTGTTCGGCCGAGGTCTCCTCGACGCCCTGGGCCAGGAACCGGACCACCGCCGCCCTTCGCAGCGCGTCGCGCGTGCGTTCACTGCGTGCGGTGTGGGCCGGCCGTGGCATGTGCATGAAGGTACCCGACCCAAGTTATGTCACGATTGACAAAACTTCGGCGGGTGGCCAGACTCCCCGCTATGGTCTCGCTGATCGTTCACCTCCTCCTCGGGTTCGCCACGCTCGCCGTGATCGTCAAGGCAAATCCGGCGATCTTCGCGCGCTACTCCTCGGGCCCGCAGGTCACCAAGCTCGAGTTGTTCTACTACGTCGCAGGCATCGCCTCGGTGCTGCTCGGCTACTACTTCAACAACCAGTTCGTGGCCGAGTACGCGCCACCGGGTGGGCTGCACAACTTCATCTGGGGACCCGGCAGTTGGTCGGAGTTCATCGCGCTGGGCTACGACAACCCGGCCGCCGGCTCGGCGAGCCAGGACTACACGATCATGAGCCTGCTGCTCTTCCCGGCATGGTTGCTGGTCGACGGCCGCAGGCGCGGAATCAAACATGCCTGGCTGTATCTCGGCTTCATCCTGTTCGCCAGTTCGGCGTTCGCCTGGGCGTTCTACCTGGCCACGATCGAGCGGCAGCGCCGGCATCAGCAGTCGGCGGCGGAGGTCAAGTCGACCGCCTGACGCCGCTTCCGGCCGTACAGTGCGGAGATGATCACCGGCGGCGCGCCGTGAAGGTGCACCACCTCAACTGTGGATCGATGCGACCGCCGAGCGTGCATCGCCTGGTGTGCCATGTGCTGCTCGTCGAGACCGACAACGGTCTGGTACTCGTCGACAGCGGCTACGGCCTGCGCGACTGCGACGCTCCGGCGCCGCGCACCGGCCCGATCCGCCGCATCACCCGACCGGTCTTCGACCGCGACGAGAGCGCCGTTCGACAGGTGCAACGGTTGGGCTTTCGCCGCGACGATGTGCGACACATCGTCGTCACCCACTTCGACGCCGACCACATCGGCGGCATCGCGGACTTTCCGGACGCCGAAATTCATTGCACCGCAGCAGAAGCGCTCGGCGCGATGCAAGCGCCCACGCGGGCGGAGAAGTTCAGGTTCCGGCCCGCGCAGTGGGCGCACGGACCCAAGATCGTCGCACACGATCCCGACGGCGAGCCGTGGCGCGGCTTCGCCGCCGCCAAGGAGCTGACCGAAATCTCGGCGGGCCTTGTGCTGGTCTCGCTGCCTGGGCATACCCGTGGCCACGCCTGTGTCGCCGTCGATGCCGGCAGCCGCTGGCTGCTGCACTGCGGGGACGCGTTCTACCACCCCAGTACCATCGGGGGCGAAGGTCGAATTCCCTGGCTGTTAGGAGCTTTCGAGGAGTTCGCGGCGTTCGACCGCAAACGGGTGCGCGACAACCACGCCCGGCTCACCGAGCTGTACGGCCGCAACGAGCCCGACCTGTTCCTGATCTGTTCGCACGATCCTGGCCTGTTGGACCTCGCGGTCCGGACCGCCTAGCGGCTCGAGCGCTTGCGCAGGAACGCCTCGAGGCCGCCGAGCGCGTCGTAGTAGCGGGTCGGCGCAATGCGTCCGAGCGCGTCGAACAGGTAGGCGTCGGGGCCGACGAGGATGCGGGCCTTGCCTGCCTCCACGCCCCGGTGAATGATCGCCGCCGCCTTGTCCGGTTGCGTCATCGTGATCGAGGCGAACTCCTGGGCCATCTGTTCCTGGGTGCGGCCACGGCCGTCGGGATCCTGCCGGTACCGAGCGTTGCGCACGATGTTGGTGTTGATGCCGCCCGGATGCACGTTGACCGCCGATACCCCGGTGCCGCGCAATTCCTGGCGAAGCGAGTCGGTGAACCCGCGGACCGCGAATTTGGCTGCACAGTAGGCGCTTTGCGTCGGCATGCCGACGAGGCCGAACACGCTCGACGTGTTGACGACAACGCCTTCGTCCTGTTCGACGAGGATCGGCAGGAACGCCCTGGTGCCGTTGACCACACCACCGAAGTTGATGTCCCACAGCCACTGATCGTCTTCCGGCACTGCGTCCAGCACTTTCGACGCCACCGCGACGCCCGCGTTGTTGAACACCGCGCCGATCGGCTGCGGCGCCCACTCACGCACCTCGGCGGCGAAGTCGCGCTGCGCGTCGGCGTCGCGCACGTCGAGCACCCGCAGCAAGGCCGGACCGCGCAGCGACGCCTCTGTCTCCTTGAGCCCGCGCTCGTCGACGTCGGCGATGGCCACCGGGCAGCTGTACGACGAAAGACGTTGTGCCAGTGCACGACCGATGCCTGATGCGGCGCCGGTGATTACCGCGGTGCGGCCGCTTATCGTCCTGCGCTGCTTGCTCATGCTGACTCCTTGACGGTGATGTGGTCGATGATGAGGTCAATGACGCGGTCCCACGCACCGGTGGGCAGGTCATGGCCGAGGCCTTGGATGGTTTCCAATCGAGCGCCCGGGATCGCGCGCGCGGTCGCCGCGCCGCCGGTCGGGTGCACCATGCGGTCCCGGTCGCCGTGGATGACCAGGGTGGGCACGTCGATGTGGGCGAGTTCGGCGGTTCGGTCGCCGGAGGCGAAGATGCCCGCGAGTTGGCGCACGATGCCGCCGTTGGTCGGGTCGCGGTCCCAGGCGATGGCTGCGGCTTCGCGGACCGCGCGCTCGTCGTACGGGTAGCCGTGAGAGCCGATGTGTCGGAACATGTTCGCCGCACGGTCCATCGCCTCGGCGCGCGTGCGCGGCGGCCGGGCCGTCAACATGCGCCGCCAGGTCGACCACGCGGGCCTGCCGAGACGGGACGCACCCGTGGTCGACATGATCGAGGTCAACGTGCGGACACGGCCGGGGTGATGCGCGGCGACGGTCTGCGCGATCATGCCGCCCATCGAAATTCCGACCAAATGCGCGTCTTGGTAGCCGAGCGCGTCCATCAGCCCGATGGTGTCGCGTGCCATGTCGCCCAGGTGGTAGGAGTTGCGGCCGCGGAACATCGCGACGGGGTTCGGCGGCCGGTGGGTCATGTGGGTGGACCGGCCCGCGTCGCGGTTGTCGAAGCGTGTCACGCAGAACCCGCGGGCGGCCAGTACGGTGACAAAATCGTCCGGCCAGGAATGCAACTGCTGGCCGAGGCCGGCGATCAGCAGCAATGGTGCGTCTGTCGGATCGCCGATCTGCTGATAGCACAGCTCGATGCCGCGGCCGACGTCGACGACCGTCTCTTGCCCGATCACGCCGACACCCGCTGTTCATCGCTCTTCGAAGTCATCCGGGTCGCCGTCGGCCGCCGGAACACGACGGCGCGGCCACCGCGGGCAGGCGCGGTGGCGACCCCGCGTGACCGCCGACGCTCCCCCGGTTCATATGTCGTGCCGAACTCGAACTCGCGCAACAGGGTTCGCAATGTGACGTTCATTTCCATGTTCGCGAACGCGGCACCGATACACCGGCGGATGCCCCCGCCGTAGGGAATCCAGGTGTGGGTGTCGGGGTTGGCCCCGAGGAACCGGTCCGGGTTGAACACGGCGGGATCGGTGAAGTTCTGCGGGGACTCGTGAGACATCCCGATGCTGGCGATGACGGTGTGGCCCTTCGGAACCACCCACTCGCCCAGCCGAAGCCGACCACGGGTGACCCTGATCGTCGCCTCGACGACGGGTCTTGTCCGCTGCACCTCCCACACCGCGGCCTGGGTCAACTCGGTGCCGCCGGCGTCGACTTCGGCGGTCAGCCGCGACAGCAGCCTTGGATGTCGGCGCAGCCGTTCGACCGCCCACGCCAGCGTGGTCGCGGTCGTCTCGTGCCCGGCGGCCAGCAGCGTGAGCAGTTCGTCGGCGACGTGACCGTCGGAGATCGGCGAACCGTCCTCGTAGCGGGCCTGCAACAGCAGGGCGAGGATGTCGGTGCGGTGTTCGAATTCGGGGTCGGCGCGCGCCTCGGAGATGAGCGTCGCGATGATCTCGTCGTAGTGCCGCCGAGCGCGCTGCACCCGGCCCCACGGACTCCACGGCCCGACATCGCGCCGCAGCGCCTTGGGTAGCAGGGCCATTCGGGACGCCAGCGGCACCATCGGCGGCAGCAGTTCGCGCAGCTCGTCGAGAGCGCCGCCCTCGGCACCGAAGACCGTGCGCAGGATCGCGTTGAGCGTGATGCGCATCATCGGCTCCAACGTTTCGAACTCGTGGCCCTCGGGCCATGTGGCGATCTCGCGCATCACCTCTTCCTCGACGATCGCCTCGTAACCGACCATCCGCTTGCCGTGGAACGGAGGCACGAGCAGTTTTCGCCGTTCGCGATGCTCGTCGCCGTCGAGGCTGAACGTCGACCCCGGTCCCAGCACCTGCCCGAGGTTGGATGCCCTGGCAACCAGGTCACTGTTCGAGGTGAACAGTTCCTTGATGAGGCTTCGCTCGCTGATCACGAGTGCGGGGCCAAAGACCGGCAGTTCGACGCTGAACGCACCACCGTACTTGCGGCCGAGCGCCACGATCGCCCTGTGCCGGGCGGTCAGGAATGCCAGTCCGACCGCCGCCTTGGGGAGCCGAGGCCCGGGCGGGAGCCGCACGGGGTCCGTCGTCGCTTCGGCCATGAGCCGCCTTTCCTACTGCGCGGTGGTACACCAAGGTACCGATGTACGGTACGTGGTGGTACCGGAGAAGACAAGGGGGCGGCTCCCCGTAGCGCCCGGCGCGGCGTCACCCCCTGGCGGGGCGCAAGTCCGCGTGCGCCCGCGGCCGAAGTGACATCATCAGGGGCCCGTCCGGACCGCCGGTGAAGGTGAGTTCGCGGCGCAGTCGCTGGCCGGGGACGAGGACGAGCTCGAATCGCTGCGCCAAAGTCGCCACCAAGAGGTTCGCCTCCAGGGTGGCGAAGCCCGAGGCGACGCACATCCGCTTGCCGGCGCCGAACGGGATGTGAGCGCGACGCTGGTGCGGGTCGAGGTTCTCTTTCAAGAAGCGCCCCGGGTGGAAGTTCTGCGGGTCCTCCCATACCCGGTCGTTGTGGTGCACGCCGTGGATGAGGATCGCGACGTTGGTGCCGCGCTTGATCGGGTAGTCGCCGAGGACGTCGTCGGACTTGGCCACCCTGCCCAGCCCCATGATCGGCGGATACCTGCGCATTGCCTCCGCAACCACCGCCTGGGTCCACGGCAAGTTGTCGACGTCGTCGGCGGTGGGCTCGCGGCCGGCGAGTACCTCGTCGAGCTCACGGCCGAGCCGGCTTCGTGCCTGCGGGTTCTGAGACAGCAGATACCAGGTCCAAGCCAGGGCGGCCGCAGTGGTTTCGAAGCCCGCGCCGAGGAACGTCATCAGCTCGTCGCGGATCTCCACATCGCTGTAGCGGTAACCCGTTTCGGGATCCTGGGCGGCAATCAGCAGCGCCAGCAGATTGTCGGTGCGGTCGATGCGTCCACTGCGATACTCGGCGATCAGTCCGTCGATGAACCGCTCGATGCGGCGCAGCCCGCGCATGGTGCGTGGAGCGGTGACCGAGGCGCCGACGCGTAGCGCCTTGATGGCGAGCCGCGGTGAGCCCACGCGGTCGCTGAGCCGGCGCCACGGCCGCGCCGCTGCGCCGATGAACCCGTAGCCGAAAAGCGTGAGCAGCCTGGAGAAGTCGATCCGCATTTGTTCGGCGAGCCGACCGCTCAGCTCGATGCCGAACATGGTGCGGGCGATGACGTCCATGGTGATGTAGTTCATCTCGGCCGCAATGTCGAGGGGCTGGCCAGTGGCGGCATGGCGATGCCACCGCTCGGCGGCGGCCACTGCCGCGGCGGTCATCTGTGGGGCGAGAGTGTCGACCTGTCGCTTCGCGAAGATCGGCTGCACCAATCGGCGATTGCGTTGCCACTGCTCATCGTTGAGGTCGGTGACTAGGCCACGGCCGAAAGCCACTGCGAGAAGATCGTATTCGGCGTTCTTCGCGTAGTTGTCCTGATTGGAGACCAGGACGTGGCGGGCGATGTCTGGATTGCGGACGACGACGAACTTGGCCAGCGGCGCTCGAGCCACCACGATGTCGTCCTGGCCCGGCAGCTGCGAGGCGTAGTCGAAGATGGTGTGGCGGTATCCCGCCCACAGCCCCTTGAACGTCAGCTGCCAGGACCTGAGCCAGCCGATCTGCGTGTGCTGCCAGCGGACAAAGGTGGGGGCCCAGCTCGGCGGATGAAGTTCTGCGTTGACGCCCACGAACTTATACAGTACCGCCGGTACTGCATAAGTTCTAGACCCTGCCGTTCTCGATCGCGCCGGCCTGTGAAGATGCGGCTCCACGCGAGGTTCAGCCACCGGCCGCGCCGTCTTACCCCAACAAGGCGGCGATAGCCTGCTGGGCCTTGGTGATATCGGGTTGGTCGCCGGTGATGATGTCGGCGTAGAGGAACGATTCGACGATTCGCACAATCAAGTAGGCGAGGTCGTTCGGCGGTAACGGAGGTTGCAGTCCTGCATTCGTGATCTCTTCGCGCAGAAGGGTTTCCACTGCGGCGACAATTCGTTGCTGGACCGTGCTGGCGCGGGTGGTAAGGATTCGCAACGCGCGTTCGGGTTCACGTCGCAGGAACTCACGGAAGTAGTCGGCCTCATCGAGCATTGTGGCGAACCGGTCCATGATGGCCACCACCCGCCGCCCGCCGCGCCCGGGCGCGCCGTCGGCCGCCAGTGCCAGCGTCGGTTCGGCGAGTGACCAGATGATCTCCGCGACCAACTCATCTCGTCCGCCGACCCAGCGAAAGAGAGTCGCTCGGTTCACTCCTAGTTCGGCGGCCAGTTCCTGCATCTCGATCCGGCGGCCGTCGATGAACCACCGCCGGGCGATGCGGAAGGCGGTCAACGCGTCGGGGCGACGGTCCACCTCGGCCAACATCCGGGCCAGCCGCGTTTCGGTGATGATGCACCTCCCGTAGGTGAGCGCCGTTGACAACGTCCCGGCGTACGACGCAGGATCGCGAAATCCTAGCAAGCGTTGCACACGACGCGGACCGTGCAGACGTCGGTGTCGCGGCAAAAGGCCCAGGAAACGCCTTAGATCTACCCTGCGTGCAGTTGACGTCCAGCGTTCACCGCGTGTGACGTTCATCCTATTCACTGCATCTATGCAACATATCTAGCTATGGTGCATTCCGGGAAATCTTTCGACAGGGGGAGTTTGTGATGAGCGTTCTGGACCGCTTCCGGATCGATGACCGGGTCGCGATCGTCACCGGCGCATCCAGCGGTGTCGGTGTCTCCTTCGCGCAGGCACTCGCAGAAGCCGGTGCCGATGTGGTGCTCGGCGCGCGGCGCGAGGACAAGCTGGCCGGCACCCGCGCGCTGGTGGAGTCGGCGGGCCGCAAGGCGGTCGCAGTGCGTACCGACGTCACGAAGCCCGAGGACTGCCAGGCCCTGGTCGACGCCGCGATGGAGACGTTCGGGCGGGTCGACATCCTGGTCAACAACGCCGGCGTGGGCACGGCGATGCCGGCCATCCGGGAGACCCCCGACGCATTCCGGTCGGTCATCGACATCAACCTGCACGGCTGCTTTTGGATGGCGCAGGCCTGCGCCAAGGTCATGCAGCCCGGCAGCTCGATCGTCAACATCACCAGCATCCTCGGCATGACCACCGCCGGGCTGCCGCAGGCCGCGTACGCCTCGTCCAAGGCCGGGCTGATCGGACTCACCATGGATCTGGCCCAGGAATGGACGGGCCGGCGGGGAATCCGGGTCAACGCGCTCGCACCCGGCTACTTCAAGTCCGAGCTGACCGACAAATTGAGCGACGAGTACTTCGAGTCCACCGTCATCCCGCGCACCCTGACCGGCCGGCTCGGCTACGCCGAAGAACTCAGTGCCGCGCTGATCTTTTTGGCCAGCGATGCCAGCAGTTACGTCACCGGCATCACGCTGCCCGTCGAGGGCGGGATGTCGACCAGCTGAAAAGCGTTCGACGCGAAACGATTTCACAGCACGCAGCCACTAGGGGGACTACTAATGAAGCAGCTCAGCGGCTTGGACGCCAGCTTTCTGCACATGGAGACGCCGACGACCTACGGCCACGTCTCCAGCGTGACGATCTTCGAACGGCCCGACCCCGACTTCGACCCGTACGCCGCCGTGTACACCAAGTTCGCCTCGCTGGTCGGCGAGCTCGAACCGTTGCGACGGCGCCTAGTCGAGGTCCCGTTCGGGCTCGACCGTCCGTACTGGGTCATCGACCCCAACTTCGACCTCGAGTTCCACGTCCGCGAGCTGCGGCTGGCGCGGCCGGGCTATGCCGATCAGCTGGCCGACCAGGCGTGCCGAATCGTCGCGCGGCCAATGGATCGCAGCCGGCCGCTGTGGGAGGCGTACGTCATCGATGGTCTGGCGGATGGACGCTGGGCGCTGCTCAGTAAGTACCACCACGCCACCATCGACGGCGCCTCTGGGCAGTTGCTGCTGGAAAGCCTCCTCGACACCGACCCCCACGCACCGGCGCCCGAACCCAGCCCGCCATGGCAATCCGAGCCGCTTCCAGGCGACTCCGAGCTGTTGCGCCGGGCCCTGGTGAACTTGGCCGGTAATCCGTTCAAGGCAGTGTCGGTCCAGGCTCGCATCGTGCGTCAGCTCGCCGATACCGCCGGAATCCGTGGCCTGAGCAGCGCAGCGGCGGCAGTCGGGGGCGCGGTCAAGGCCATTGCCCGATTGGGCAGCAATGAGCGACCCCAGATCTCGTTGCCCTCCACATCTGCGCCTCGGACGCCGTGGAACAAGCCGATCACCCCGCACCGGCGCTTCGCGATGCGCACCGCGTCGCTGGAGAACGTCAAGCGGCTCAAAGCTGCCACCGGCGGCACGGTCAACGACATCGTCATGGCGATCTGCACCGGCGCACTACGGGAGTATCTGCTGGCTCATGACGCTCTGCCGGACCGTCCGCTCCGGGCCATGGTTCCGGTTTCGATCCGGACGGGCGACGAGGCCGACCCGTGGACCAACCGGGTGTCGGCCCTCGTCTGCGAATTGCCGACGGACTCCGCCGATCCGCTGCAACGCGTGGCCCGCTGCCGGGATGCGATGCAGCGTGCCAAGCGGACGCACGAGTTGGTGCCGGCCGCGGAGCTTGTCGACCTCACCCAGTACTCTCCGCCGGTTCTGGCCACCGCCGCAGTGCGGCTGGTGTCGCGGCTGCGGCTGGCCGACCGCGTGGTCCCGCCGTTCAACGTGGTGATCTCCAACGTTCCGGGACCCCGTCAACCGCTGTACTTCGCCGGGGCGAAGCTGTGTCACCAGTTCCCGTTGTCGATCGTGACCGACGGGCTGGGCCTCAACATCACCGTGACGAGTTATCTCGATAGGTTGGACTTCGGCGTCGTCGTTGACCGCGAGGTGGTGCCCGACGTCTGGGATCTGGTCGACGCGCACATCGCCGAAATCGACCGGTTGTTCGAGGCCACCAAAGCAGAGTGGGCGGAGCCGGCGCCGCCGAACTTCCTGCAACGCGGACCGATCGAGCTGGCCAAGCCGGCCAGCTCAACCATCACGACTTAGGGCGCACAGCCAAGCGAGATCGACTTGTCGGCATGGTGTCTCCGATGCAATAACCAACGGCTACTCGTCGGGCGCACGGCAAACCGCCCAGGGATTGCTATTTGTTCGGTGGCCAGGGCCGGGATCGAACCGGCGACCTTCCGCTTTTCAGGCGGACGCTCGTACCAACTGAGCTACCTGGCCGGAAGGCACCGGTCGTGCACAACCCCAGATGCCTCGCCGTAATGGCGACCCTGACGGGACTTGAACCCGCGACCTCCGCCGTGACAGGGCGGCGCGCTAACCAACTGCGCCACAGGGCCTTGCTGTGCGTCCCATCGTACGGGCCGTCACGTGTACCCCCTACGGGATTCGAACCCGCGCTACCGCCTTGAAAGGGCGGCGTCCTAGGCCGCTAGACGAAGGGGGCCAGCCGAATCTCTCCGGGGTACTCGCAACGCGATGACGTTGGGAGCCTCGATAGCTTAGGGTACCGGCTCCCCAATCCTCAAACGAGCGGACCAGAGGTACCCAGTATCCTGTCCTTCGCGCCCCTATAGCTCAGTTGGTAGAGCTACGGACTTTTAATCCGCAGGTCCTAGGTTCGAGTCCTAGTGGGGGCACCACATACGTTGCACCACAGCGTTACCGCCGCCGCGAGTGCACACTTACGTACACGCCTTCTCGGCGTTTCGCGTACGTAACCGTGCGCTCGGCGTTCGTGGTCCGCGCTATGTACAACAGGTCGGATCCAGCACAGCGCACAGCGCAACGAGGGCGTCGCGGTGCGCCCGGTGGTAGACGTTCATGCCCCGACGCTCCGACTCGACGAGCCCAGCCCGCCGAAGCTGGCTGATGTGGTGACTCACCGTCGACTCGGTCAAGCCCAGAACAGTGGCGAGCTCGCTGCTGTTCTCTTCGCCGGAAGCCGAGCTGAACAGATACGACATGATCTTGACCCGAGCCGGATCGCCGAGGGCCTTGAGCCGCAGCGCGACGTGCAGCGCATCGTCGTCGCTTATCGGGCCGGCCGCCACGGGCGCGCAGCACACCGGAGCGGACATGTCGATCACTGGTAGTGCCTTGGGCATGCAACCATCCTGCCACAGAGTATTGACATATATCGAAAAGGTGCCCATGCTGAATGCAGCGCTATTTCGATATATGTCTCACAGGTATGGAGGAAGCATCATGTCCCGCGTCCAGCTCGCTCTCAACGTCGACGACCTCGACGAGGCCGTCGCCTTCTACTCGAAGTTGTTCGACACCCCACCCGCCAAGGTCAAGGAGGGCTACGCCAACTTCGCCGTCTCGGAGCCGCCACTGAAACTCGTCCTGCTGCAGAACCCCGGCAAGGGCGGCACCATCAATCACCTCGGCGTCGAGGTCGAGTCCAGCGACACGGTGCATGCCGAGATCGCCCGACTGACCGACGAGGGCCTCTTCACCGACGAGGAAATCGGCACCACCTGTTGCTTCGCCAAGCAGGACAAGGTGTGGGTCACCGGTCCGGCCGGCGAGAAGTGGGAGATCTACACGGTCCTCGCCGACTCCGACACGTTCGGCGCCAGCCCACAGCGCGCCGATGGCGATGAGGAGATCATCTGCTGTGGAGGTGCAGCATCCGACGACGCTGCCTGCTGCTGACGGTCCGCGCGGACCGGCCGGGCATTCGTTTGCGGATGGTTTCGATAGATGTCAATATCGATGGATGTCTAAACCGGCGGTGCCCGGCTGCGAATATGCACCCGTGGTCCGGGAACCTTTGTCGGTCGTGGCCGCCGCCGACGTCGCGATCAAACTCAAAGCCCTGTCCGACCCGGTACGACTTCGGCTACTCAGCTTGATCGCCAGTCACGCCGGTGGAGAGGCATGTGTATGCGACATCTCCCGCGATTTCGACGTCACGCAACCGACGATCTCCCACCACCTCAAGGTGCTCAAGGAGGCCGGACTGCTGACTTCCGAGCGCCGAGCGTCGTGGGTCTATTACTCGGTGGTCCCTGAGGCGCTACGGAACGTCTCGTCGGTGCTGAGCGTCGCCGACAGCGACGAAACCGTCGGAACGCCACAGTGAGCGGTCCCCTCGTCCGCGAGACGCACGTCGTCGAGAGGCTCTCGCCACTGGACCGTCTCCTTCCAGTCTGGATCGGCATTGCGATGGTCGTGGGTTTACTCATCGGCCGGCTCGCACCCGGTGTGAACGGGGTGCTCAATCATGTTCAGGTAGACGGTATCTCGGTGCCGATCGCGCTCGGACTGCTCATCATGATGTACCCGGTGCTGGCGAAGGTCCGTTACGACCGGCTCGACACCGTAACGGCCGACCGCAAGCTGCTCATCAGCTCTCTGGTGCTCAACTGGCTCCTCGGTCCCGCGCTGATGTTCGCGTTGGCTTGGCTGTTGTTGCCGGATCTGCCCGAGTACCGCACCGGCCTGATCATCGTCGGCCTGGCGCGCTGTATCGCGATGGTGATCATCTGGAACGACCTCGCATGTGGAGACCGGGAGGCCGCCGCCGTCCTGGTAGCGCTCAACTCGGTCTTCCAAGTCCTCATGTTCGCGGTTCTCGGTTGGTTCTACCTTTCCGTGCTGCCCGGCTGGCTGGGGCTCGAGCAGACGACCATCGACACGTCGCCCTGGCAGATCGCGAAGTCGGTGCTGATCTTCTTGGGCGTCCCGCTCCTGGCGGGTTATCTGTCGCGTCGGTTGGGTGAGCGGGCCAAAGGACGCGACTGGTATGAGTCGAGATTCCTGCCCCGAATCGGTCCTTGGGCGCTCTACGGACTGCTGTTCACGATCGTCGTCCTGTTCGCGTTGCAGGGAGATCAGATCATCAGCCGCCCCTTGGATGTCGTTCGTATCGCCCTGCCGCTGCTCGCCTATTTCGCGATTATGTGGGCGGGCGGCTACGGTCTCGGCTTGCTGCTCGGGATGGGATATGAGCGCACCACGACGCTGGCGTTCACCGCCGCGGGCAACAACTTCGAACTCGCCATCGCCGTGGCCATTGCCACGTACGGCGCGACTTCCGGACAGGCTCTCGCCGGCGTCGTCGGGCCGCTGATCGAGGTGCCCGTACTCGTCGGGCTCGTCTACGTCTCCCTGTTTCTACGCCGACGGTTCGCAGAGATCACACCAGTGGCGATCCGATGACCACCGTGCTGTTATTGTGCACTCACAACGCGGGCCGCTCGCAAATGGCAATGGGTTTCGCTGAATTCCTTGGCGGCGACCGTATCTCGGTATTCTCGGGCGGATCCGAGCCGGCTGATCAGGTGAATCCCTCTGCAGTCGCTGCGATGGCCGAGAAGGGCATCGACATCGCGTCCGCGCAACCGAAGCAGTGGACCGACGACATGGTTCGAGAGGCGGACGTCGTTGTCACCATGGGCTGCGGTGACACCTGCCCGCTGCTTCCCGGCAAACGCTACGAGAACTGGGAATTGCCCGATCCGGCTGGCCGATCCGTCCACGACGTCCGCCCGATCCGAGACGAGATCGAGCAGCGCGTCCGAATATTGTTACGCGAACTCGGTTTTCCACCGGCTGCCTGACGGCCGCGGATCAGACCTGCGGGCAGTAGAACTGCGGCTGACCGCGATACTCGACCGGCGGCAGGTTACGCGCCGGAGTCTGCG
Source organism: Mycobacterium sp. GA-0227b (assembly GCF_001499855.1). Classification (GTDB taxonomy): domain Bacteria; phylum Actinomycetota; class Actinomycetes; order Mycobacteriales; family Mycobacteriaceae; genus Mycobacterium. The sequence goes on along the minus strand of NZ_LQIK01000032.1, from coordinate 76,828 downwards.
CCAGTGGGGCGTCCCCGGGGATGCGGCCGGTCGCGCGATCAAAGGCAGAGCGCTTCCGCGGATGCATCAGCATGCGCTTGGGCAGCACCTTGCTTGCGAAAGTGACTACGTCACAAAACCTCCGGTGCAGCCACTCCTGGCGGGGCGACCACGTATAGCCCATCAGCTTGCGCACGGGCGGGTCGTACAGGGCCACGGTCATGAACGTCAGGAAGTGCTGCATGACCTTCAGGTTCAGCCGCCACAGCGGATCCGGAATCCATTCCAGCGAGGGGTGTTTGGGCATGGTCGACAGATCCATCACCTCGCGCGCCGCCCAGTTGTTCTCCAAGACGTTGTGGCACATGTGATCCCAGTACTCCTGGAATTCCTCCCAGGTCTTCGGCACCGGTCGCATGCTCATCCCGTACATCCGATACCAGGTGATGTGCTCGTCGAACAGTTGACGTTTCTGGTCCTCGGTCAGCCCGCCGCCGAACTTCTCGGCAGCCAGCAGTGTCGACTTGAAGAACGTCGCGTGCGCCCAGTAGAAGACGTCGGGGTTGAGTGCGCTGTATCGCCGACCCTGCTCGTCGACGCCCTTGATCCCGATGTGGTAATCGCGCACCTCAGCCCCGGTCATCGGCGCCCGGTCGCCGTCGAAGACCACGCCGCCGATCGGATAGATCGACCGCAGCAGCCGAGGAATCCGCTCCATGAAGAAGATCGAATGCTCCTGCACCGCCGCACCCAACTGCGGATGCATGTTCTGCATCGAGCCCGCCCAGGTGCCCTGAAACAGTCCCGTCCACTGACCGAAGTACCTCCACGTCAGCGAGTCAGGACCCAGCGGAAGTGGCGGCGCGTCGTAGCCGCCAGACGTCACCGGGCAGCCGGCCGCCATCGGGGACACGCTGGTCACCGGGCACGTCTCAGACGTATCTTGAGTCACTGATGTACTTCCGTCCGGGTCCATCGCAGATTTTTGACTACGGGCGTTGTCATCGCCGAGCTTAGGAGGGATGTGCCTTCGGGTCAACGACGGGGCCGATGGTCCGGCGTGCCGCTGCAAGACCGTCAGGTGTTGCGCCGCGACGAACTCATCGCCGCGGGCGTCGAACTTCTCGGCAGCGCGCACGGCCCTTCCCTCACTGTCCGCGCTGTGTGCCGGGCCGCGGGTCTGACCGAGCGCTACTTCTACGAGAGCTTCACCGACCGCGATGAATTCGTCCGTGCGGTCTACGACGACGTGTGCGCGCGGGCGATGTCGACCTTGATGACGGCCGAGACTCCGCGCGACGCCGTCGAGCGGTTCGTGGAACTGATGGTTGACGATCCGACCCGGGGGAGGGTGCTGCTGCTCGCGCCGGCCAGTGAACCGGTGCTGACCCGATCGGGCGCCGAGTGGATGCCCAGCTTCATCGAACTGCTGCAGCGAAAGCTCACCCGCATCACCGATCCCGCGCTGGCGGCCATGGTCGCCACCGGGTTGATCGGGGCGCTGACCGCGCTGTTCACCGCGTATCTCAACGGCAGGCTCGCCGTCACGCGGGAGCAGTTCATCGACCACTGCGTCGCGATGTTGCTCGGCCGCGTGTCGAGTTACTGAACGCTACTCGTCGGGCGTGACGGGGTTCTCGAGTTCCTGTTCTTCCTGCTTTGCGGCTTCCTCTTCGGCCTCCGACTTCGCCTGTCGACCAGCAGGACTGCCGACCGAGGCACCCGGGTGGGTGGCCGTGGCGTATTCGCCGGCACAGTTCAGCGCGACGGAAATCTCATCGCTGTCGGGCTCGGCGATACGCAGGAACGAGGAGTCCCAGGCATGCGTCACGATGCATTCGCCCTCATCGAGCTTGTCACCGACCTTGGTGGCGATCACCGGCGTCCCGCCGCTGTCCTCGATCTGCTGCTGCGCATCGGAGTATTTCATCCCGACCACATCGGGCGCGGCGGCGGCGATACCCGCCCCGCACAGGGCAGCCGATGCCGCGGCTGCACTCGTCGCCGACAGGAACGCGATCGAGATGACCTTTTTCACGATGCCGCCAACCTGCATGTCCGGGCGATGACCGCCATGTGCATAGCTGGTGGAAGTCTATTGCGTGCGGGTGTATGCCGCCACCGCTGCGAAGTGGCAAAAGTTCAGGTGTTCGGCGTCTCCGCCCGGGCCAACTCCTGCTCTTCCAGCCTGGCCGCTTCCCGCGCGGCCTTGGCCGCCTGGCGTTGCTGCTCGGCCTTGGCGTCGCGGCCGACCGGGCTCATCGCCGAGTTGCCCGGCGCACCGGGAGCCGCCACGGCCGCGTTGCAGTTCAGCGCCACCATCACATCGGAGTTGGCGACCGGGCGCCCACGCGAGTTCGGCCGCCGAACCGCCGCGTCCCACGCGTTCGTCACCAAGCACTCGGCTTCGTCGGCGCCGCTTCCCACCCGCGTCGCGATCACGGCGTTTCCGCCTGCCCGCTGGATGATCTTCTGTGCGTCGCTGTAAGTCCGGTCGACGACGTCGGGGACGGCCGTCGCCTCGCCCGCTCCGACGAGCGCAACACCTGAGGCTGCCGCCGCGGCGAGCGCAGCGGCCAGTAGGTTCCGCGGCTTGAGCAACGCCCGCCCTCCAAGACTCGTGACGCTTCGGCCCGGGCGTCGATGTTGCCCGGCGGGATACTACAACGCACAGATGCGACTGGTGGTGCGTACGTGACACCCCTGACGGAACTTGAATGTCACCGGGGTTCACAGATATATTGAGTGCAACCAACAGGTACAGATAACTGGAGGGGCTTCCCGCACGCGAGGAGGACGAACGACCCATGCACGCGAGAAGGACTGAGGACCGATGCACGAGAACCTGACTGACCTGCACCTGCTGCATGAGCTCGAGCCCGTGGTTGAGAAGAACCTCAACCGGCACCTGTCGATGCGCAAGGACTGGAACCCCCACGACTACATCCCGTGGTCGGACGGAAAGAACTATTACGCGCTCGGCGGTCAGGATTGGGACCCCGAGCAGGCCCAGCTGTCAGAGGTCGCCCAGGTCGCGATGATCCAGAACCTGCTGACCGAGGACAACCTGCCGTCGTACCACCGCGAGATCGCGATGAACTTCGGCATGGACGGCGCCTGGGGGCAGTGGGTGAATCGCTGGACGGCCGAGGAGAACCGCCACGGCATCGCGCTGCGGGACTACCTCGTCGTCACCCGCGCGGTCGACCCCGTGCAGCTGGAACAGTTGCGCGTCGAGCAGGTCACCCGCGGCTTCTCCCCCGGCCAGAACCAGCAGGGCGACCTCTTCGCCGAAAGCCTCTTCGATTCGGTCATCTACGTCACGTTCCAGGAACTGGCGACCCGTGTCTCGCACCGCAACACCGGCAAGGCGTGCAACGAGTCCGTCGCCGACCAGCTGCTGGCCCGTGTCTCGGCCGACGAGAACCTGCACATGATCTTTTATCGCGACGTCAGCGAGGCCGGCTTCGAAATCGCCCCGGACCAGGCGATGCATTCGCTGCACCGGGTGCTGCGCAACTTCAAGATGCCCGGCTATACCGTTCCGGAGTTCCGCCGCAAGGCCGTCATCATCGCGGTGGGCGGCGTCTACGACCCGCGCATCCACCTCGATGACGTGGTGATGCCGGTGTTGAAGAAGTGGCGCATCTTCGAACGCGAGGACTTCACCGGTGAGGCCGCTCGGATGCGCGACGACCTCGGTGTGCTCGTCGAGGAGCTGGAGGACGCCTCGCAGAAGTTCGAGGAGTCCAAGCAGCGCCGCCTCGAGCGCGAGGCGCGCAAAGCCGAGAAGCTGTCCGCGAAGAAGGTCCTGGCCGCCAGCTCGACGTGACCGGCGTCATGACGGTCCTGGCCGACACGCGCGAACTGCAGATCGGCCCGCTTCGACTCCGCAGCCCCGTCGTACTGGCCCCGATGGCCGGTGTGACCAACGTGGCGTTCCGCACGCTGTGCCGCGAACTCGAGTTGGCCAGGGCGGGCACGGTCAGCGGCCTGTATGTGTGCGAGATGGTCACTGCGCGGGCCCTCGTCGAACGGCATCCCGCGACCATGCACATGGTGACGTTCGCACCCGATGAGAGCCCGCGGTCACTGCAGCTGTACTCGGTCGATCCGCAGAACACCTACGCCGCGGCGAGGATGATCGCCGACGAGGGGCTGGCCGACCACATCGACATGAACTTCGGCTGCCCGGTGCCCAAGGTCACCCGGCGCGGGGGCGGCGCGGCGCTGCCGTTCAAGCGCAAGCTGTTCGGGCAGATTGTGGGGGCTGCGGTTGCCGCGACGGAAAACACCGACATACCCGTGACGGTGAAGTTCCGCATCGGCATCGACGACGCCCACCGCACTCACCTGGATGCGGGCCGGATCGCCGCCGAGGAGGGCGCCGCGGCGGTCGCCTTGCATGCCCGCACGGCGGCCCAGCGCTACTCCGGCACGGCGGACTGGGAGCAGATCGCGGCGCTCAAGCAACACGTCACCGACGTGCCCGTGCTGGGCAACGGCGACATCTTCGAGGCCGCGGACGCGCTGGCGATGATGTCGGCGACCGGGTGCGACGGCGTGGTGATCGGTCGTGGCTGCCTCGGCAGGCCGTGGCTGTTCGCCGAGTTGTCGGCGGCCTTCACCGGACGCCCGGCGCCCACGCCCCCGACGCTCGGGGAGGTGGCGTCGATCATCCTGCGGCACGGCGAGTTGCTGTCCGCACATTTCGGCGAGGACAAGGGCATGCGCGACATTCGCAAGCACATCGCCTGGTATCTGCACGGCTTCCCCGCAGGCGCCGAGCTGCGACGGTCATTGGCGCTGGTCAAATCCCTCGGTGAGCTCGAGGCGCTGCTCGGCAGGCTCGACGCCACCGTGCCGTTTCCCGACGCGGCGACCGGACCGCGGGGGCGCCAGGGTTCCGCGGCCGCGGTCGCTCTGCCGGAGGGCTGGTTGACCGATCCGGACGACTGCACCGTGCCCGCCGGCGCCGAGGTCATGCACTCCGGGGGCTGACCCGCATCCCGGCCGTCTCGCAGTCGTCTCTTTTCCGAGACGACTCCGACATCACATCTCTCAGGATGTCTCAGTACGATATGAGTCTCGTCTGTAATGAGCTCCCGTCGCGGGGCCACCCAGGTGCCGACGCAACGGCGCGCGGCACCGGCGCACACCCCTGTGCTGCACGCGATACGAGTCGGAGGCCGGTAGGAACATGAGTGACGGCGACAACGCCACTCCTGGCCCCGGGGACCCGACCGGCGGGGACAACCAATGGCTCACCCGAAGCCAGCGACCGGCGGCGGGTTCAGCGCCGTGGGAGCGCACCGGCGTTTCCCCCCATCCTGACAGGTCAGAGCCGTTCGCAGCCGACGCCGACGACCCGGACGACGGTGCGCCCACCGGCAACCACACCGACGGCGTCACCGTCGCCGACCTGATCGCCAAGCTGTCGGGCGACACCGCGGTACCGCCGGAATTGCGCCGTCGGCGCCGTGAACCCGAACCACCGACCCCCACCGAACGCCCTGAACCTCCCGCCCCGCCATCGCCGCCCACCGAGATCATCGACGCGGTGCCCGGACCGGACGCACCAACCGAAGCCGGGGCCGACGACAACGACACCGAGATCCTGCCGGTGCTGCACGACCACCCGGACCTGCCCGATCTGGCCCTGGTGCGCCGCCCGAGCAGGGTGCCCGCGGCGCACTCGGTCACGCGCCGCACGCGCTCGAACCCGCGCCGCCGTCGCCGCAGGGCGGTCATCGCCGGGCGCGCGGTCGCAGCCGTGATCGCCGTGCTCGCGCTCGCGCTGACTGGCGGGGCATGGCAGTGGCAGTCCGCCAAGAACAACATGCTCAACCGGATCTCCGCGCTCGACCCGGACTCCCGCGACATCCTCGACCCGAACGCACAGTTCGGTGACGAGAACTTCCTGATCGTCGGCGTCGACAGCCGGATCGGCGAGAACAGCGACATGGGCGCGGGCACCACCGAGGACGCCGCCGGCGCGCGGTCGGACACCGTGATGCTGGTGAACATCCCGGCGAACCGGGAACGCGTTGTGGCTGTGTCGTTTCCGCGTGACCTCGCCATCGAACCGATGAAATGCGAGCCGTGGGATCCCAAGACCCGCACGTACGGACCCATCACCGACCCGGATTCGCCGATGTACGGGGCCGAGGAGGTCTACACGGAGTACAAGCTCAACTCGGCGTACGCCGTCGGTGGCCCGAAGTGTCTGGTGAAGGTCATCCAGAAGATGTCGGGTCTGTCGATAAACCGTTTCATGGCAGTCGATTTCGCGGGCTTCTCCAAGATGGTCGACGCGCTCGGCGGCGTTGAAGTGTGTAGCACCACACCGCTCGAGGACTACGAACTCGGCACGGTGCTGCCGAAGGCCGGCCGCCAGATCGTCGACGGGCACACGGCGCTGCAGTACGTTCGCGCCCGCCAGGTGACCACCGAAACCAACGGCGACTACGGGCGAATCAAACGTCAGCAGCTGTTCTTGTCCTCGCTGATGCGCGAGATGATTTCCAAGGAAGTGTTCTTCTCACTGTCTAAGCTCAACAACGTCGTCAACATGTTCATCAACGACAGCTATGTCGACAACATGGACACCAAGGACCTGGTCCGGCTCGGCCAGTCGATTCAGGGCATCGCGGCGGGCCGGATCACGTTCCTGACCGTCCCGACGACCGGCTACATGGACGAGTACGGGAACGAGCATCTGCGCGAGGAAGACACCCGCGCGATCTTCGACGCGATCATCAACGACGATCCGCTGCCCGAGGAGAAGAACGCCGACAACACCCCGGTGCCGGGCACGCCAGAGTCGATGAGCGCCCAGCCCGAGTCGGCGGCACCGACCCACGATTCCGCACCGTCGAGCGAATTGGTCGACGCGATCACCACGAATCCGGCCGACATCACGGTTCAGGTGTCGAACTCCACCGGCGAGACCGGCCTCGCCGCGACCGCGGCCAGCGAACTGCAGACCCACGGTTTCAACGTCACCACCCCCGACGACTACCCGGATCCCCTGGACTCGACGACGGTGTTCTTCTCGCCGGGCAATGAGGAGGCGGCCGCGACGGTGGCCTCCTCCTTCGCCAGCCCGATGATCGAGCGGGTCTCGGGCATGGGCGACACCGTGCGCGTGGTCTTGGGCAGCGACTTCTACACGGTGAACGCGCCATCGCCGAGCGGGTCGCCGGTCCAGGTGCAGGTCGTGCGCGGGATCCATAGCACTCCGACGCAGCTCCCCGAGGATCTCGCGGTCACCAACGCCGCCGACACGACCTGCGAGTAGCGGTCCTCATCACCGCGTTTGGGCGGTCGGCGTTCACCGGTCGTTCACCGCTCGCCTCATGCCGTTCGGGCAGCAAAGCCCGTAGGCTGGAGCCATGCGTACCGCGTACCACGAGCAGTTGGATGCCCTGACCAGTCAGCTAGGCGAGATGTGCGGACTGGCCGGCGCAGCGATGGAGCGCGCGACTCAGGCCCTGTTGCAGGCCGATCTGGTGCTGGCCGAACAGGTCATCACCGACCACGAACAGATCGCCGCGATGAGCGCGCGCGCCGAGGAGGCGGCGTTTGTGCTGCTCGCGCTGCAGGCGCCGGTCGCCGGGGACCTCCGCGCGATCGTGGGCTCAATCCAGATCGTCGCTGATGTTGATCGCATGGGCGCGCTCGCACTGCACGTTGCCAAGATCGCTCGTCGCCGCCACCCCCAGCACGCCCTGCCTGAAGAGGTGAACGGTTACTTCGCCGAAATGGGGCGTCTCGCAGTCGAACTCGGTAACAGTGCCCAGGAGGTGCTGGTCACCCGCGACCCGGAGAAGGCGGCCCGGATCGGCGAAGAAGACGATGCGATGGACGACCTGCACCGCCATCTGTTCACCGTGCTGATGGATCGCGAGTGGAAGCACGGGGTGGCCGCAGCGGTCGACGTGACCCTGCTGGGCCGCTTCTACGAGCGGTTCGCCGACCACGCCGTCGAGGTTGCCCGGCGGGTGATCTTCCAGGTCACGGGTAAGCATCCGGCGGAAGAGGAGATCCCCGCGCCGCGCTGACCCGCGCTCGTTCGCGCTGACCCGCGCCTACCCGCGAGCAGACGTCAAGTGCCCATTTTTCACAACAAGTAGGGACGCTTTACGTCTGCTCGCGCAGAAAGGCCTCGCGCAGAAAGGTCCCGCCCAGAAAGGCGGGCCAGACGGTCAGCCGAACCGGCCGGAGATGTAGTCCTCGGTGGCCTTCTGCGTCGGGTTGGAGAAGATCTTCTCGGTGTCGTCGATCTCGATCAGGCGTCCCGGCTTGCCGGTGGCCTCGAGGTTGAAGAACGCCGTCTGATCACTCACCCGAGCGGCCTGCTGCATGTTGTGCGTGACGATGACGATCGTGAACTCCTGCTTGAGCGTGGCGATCAGATCCTCGATCGCCAGCGTGGAGATGGGGTCGAGCGCCGAGCACGGCTCATCCATCAGCAGCACATCGGGTTGCACGGCGATCGCCCGGGCGATGCACAACCGCTGTTGCTGACCGCCGGACAACCCACCGCCGGGCTTGTCCAGCCGGTCCTTGACCTCGTTCCACAGATTGGCGCCCCGCAGCGACCGCTCGGCCACCTCGTCGAGCGTCTTCTTGTTGCGGACGCCTTGGAGCTTGAGCCCGGCGACGACGTTGTCACGAATCGACATGGTGGGGAACGGGTTCGGGCGCTGGAACACCATGCCGATCGTCTTGCGCACGCCGACCGGGTCCACGCCGGCGGCATAGATGTCTTCGCCGTCGAGCAGCACCGACCCCTCGACCCGCGCACCCGGGATCACCTCGTGCATGCGGTTCAACGTCCGCAGCACGGTCGACTTGCCGCAGCCCGACGGACCGATGAACGCCGTCACGTTGCGGGGCGGAACCGCCAGCGAGACATCGGCGACGGCGTGAAATGAGCCGTAGAAGATGTTGACGTCCTTGAGGTCCAAACGCTTGGCCATCGAAAGCTCCTAAACCTTCTTGGGGGCAAAGATCTTCGCGAGGAAACGGGCCCCGATGTTGAGTATCGCGATCAGCAGGATCAGGGTCAGGGCAGCGCCCCACAGCCGGTCGGTGGGAACAGGATTGGCGCCGGCGCCCGCCGATGTCTGGTCGTACATCATGCCGGGCAACGAGCCCATGAAGCCGTCGAACATGTCGAAGTTCATCGCCTGCGCATAGCCGACCAGAACCAGCAACGGCGCGGTCTCGCCCATGACGCGCGCCAGCGCCAGCATGACCCCGGTCACGATGCCCGACAACGCAGTCGGAATCACAATGCGCGCAATGGTCTTCCACTTCGGCACGCCGAGCGCGTAACTGGCTTCCCGCAGATCCATCGGAACGATGCGCAGCATCTCCTCGGTGGCGCGCACGATGACCGGGATCATCAACAACACCAGCGAGAGTGACACCGCGAATCCCGACCGCGGAAATCCCAGCGTCGCCACCCACAACGCGTAGATGAACAGCGCGGCGACGATCGACGGAACACCGGTGAGGATGTCGACCATGAAGGTGGTCACCTTGGCGAATCTCGTTCCGCCGCCGTACTCGACGAGATAGATCCCGACGAACACGCCGATCGGGATCGAGATGATCGCGCACACCAAACCCTGCAACAGCGTGCCCACTATCGCGTGGTACACGCCGCCGCCGGCCGCGAAAGCCGTCATGCCCGCCTGCGAATTGGTGAACCAGACCGGTGATGTCAGCGCCGTGAAGCCCTTGACGATCACCGAGTACAGCACCCACAGCAGCGGCACCAGAGCGATCAGTACCGACAGCGTGACCAGAACCGTCGCGACGTTGTTGGTCAGCTTGCGCCGAAGCCCGACCCCTTGGAATGTCGTCGCCTTGACCGGGCGGTCCAGCGTCGAGGTCATTTCGCTGCCTTCCCGGCGACCGCGGCGCGCGCCAGCGAGTTCACCACGAACGTCAGGATGAACAGAACGAGACCGGCCGCGATGTAGGCGCCCGCCTTGTACTGATCGTTGAATTCGCTTGCCGTGGCGGCGATCAGGCTGGCAAAGGTGTATCCGCCGTCGAACAGCGACCACCCGAACGCTTCCTGCGTGCCACGCAGGATGATCAGCAGCGCAATCGTCTCACCGAGCGCACGGCCGAGGCCGAGCATGGCGCCGCTGATGTAGCCCGACATGCCAAAGGGCAGCACGGTGGTCCGCACCACCTCCCAGCGGGTCGCGCCCAGCGCCAGCGCCGCCTCGATCTGACCCCGCGGTGTCTGAACGAACACTTCCCTCGTCACCGCGGTGATTATCGGCAGGATCATCACCGCCAACACGATTCCGGCGGTGAAGATGGTGCCGCCGCCGGCAACCGACGCGGTTCCGGTCTTGAAGAGAAACAGCCAACCAAGATTCTCGTTGAGCCACAACGCGATCGGTTCCAGAACGGGCGCAAGGACGTAAAGCCCCCAGACACCGTAGATGATCGACGGTACCGCAGCGAGCAGGTCGACCATGTACCCGAGCGGGCCGCCCACCCGCCGCGGCGCGTACTGGGTCAAAAAGATTGCGATGCCCAGCGCCACAGGCATGGCGAGCACCAGTGCGAACACCGACACGAACACCGTCACCTGCAGCAGGTCGAGAATGCCGAAGTGCATCGCCGACGTGTCGGTGGTGATCCAATTGCCGCCGTAGAGGAAGAAGTTCTCCTCATTGCGTGCCAGCGCCGGAATCGCCCGCCACAGCAGGAATCCGCCGATCGCCGCGATCAGCGCGACGATGAACGCGCCGGAACCCTCCGCCAATCCGCGGAAGATGCGGTCGCCGACACGCTCTTTGGCGTTCCTCGACGGGCTGGTGGAGATCGGGGTCGGCTCGGGAAAGGGTGAAGCAAGCGCTTCACCCGATCCCGCGTCGGCCGGGTTGGGGATTGTCACTTCGAGCCTATCGGTCATCGGTCCCAGGACCCATCCTCACCGTATCCGTGCCGGCGCGCCACGAAACTAGGCAATAGCTTCGATGGACGTCAGCAGGCGCTCCTTGAAGCGGTCCGGAAGCGGTACGTAGCCCGCAGGCGAAAGATTCTGCTGTCCCTCGTTCGCGGCGACCGTCAGGAACGACTTGACCGCCGCCGAGGTCTCCGGGTCGTAGCCCTTCGAGCAGACGATCTCGTAGGTGGCCAGCACCAGCGGGTAGGCGCCCGGCTCCTTGGTTCCATACAGCGAGTTCAGGTCCAGCGTCAGGTCATTGCCTTCGGCGGCGAACTTGGCGGCGTCGATCGCCTTCTTGGCCGATTCGTCGGTCAACGCGACAGCCCCTGCGCCGCTGTCGATTTGAGCGAACGGCGCACCTGCCTGTTCGGCGAAACCCTTCTCCACGTAACCGATCGCACCGCCTGTGGCCTGGACGGCCTGCACGACCCCCGCGGACTTCTGGGCGCCTTCGCCGGCGCCGCCCTGGAACTCGCTGCCCTCGCCCTTGGTCCAACTCTGCGGGGCCGCGGTGGCCAGGTACTTCTGGAAGTTGTCGGTGGTGCCCGACGAGTCCGAGCGGTAGATCGGGGTGATCGCGGTGTCCGGCAGGTTGGTGCCCGCGTTCAGCGCCGCGATCGCGGGGTCGTTCCACCTGGTGATCTGACCCTGGAAGATCTTGGCGAGCAGGTCGGCGTTGAGCACCAGCTTGTCGACGCCCTCGAGGTTGTAGGCCAGTGCGACGGGGCCGAACACCAGCGGGAGGTTCCACGCCGGGTTGCCGCCGCAGCGCTCGGCGGCCTGCTTGACCTGGTCGCCCTTGAGCGCCGAATCCGACCCGGCGAAGTCGACCTGATTGGCGATGAACTGCTCGCGACCCGCGCCCGAACCCGTGGGGTTGTACGACAGGTTCTTGCCCTCGCACAGCTGGCCCCAGACCTTGTTGAACTCGGCGATCGCGTTCTGCTGAGCTGTCGAGCCCTCGGCGGTGACGGAATCCTTGCCACCGCACTCCGCGGCCGACGCTGCCCCGTTGCCGCCCGTCGCGGTCGTACCGGCGTTGTTGTCGCTGCCGCACGCGGACAGGGTCAACGCGGCGATCGCGGTCACCGACAGCGTGGTTCCGAGTGTCTTGCCAAGGTTGAGCTTCACTTATCCCACTTTCGACTTTGGACGGTTGGCTTCAAACTCCCTGGCAACGTATGCGGCGCCGGTGGACAACTCCCGGATGGAAGGTGAACGGCCGGTGAACACGTTCAGTTAGTTCGTCGTGGTTTCCCAGCTAGCGCGAGGAACGCGCGGCGTATGCGGTGTCCACCGCGAAGATCTCGAAGCCCAGCTTCCGGTAGGTCTTCACGGCCGCCGAGTTATCTGCCTCGACGTAAAGCATGACCGTGGGATGCGAGCTTTGCGACAGCCGCCCGGCAATGTGGTGCAGACCGGTCAGGGTCAGCGCAGCGCCCAGGCCGCGGCCCTGCGCCGCCGGGTCCACCCCGACCACGTAAACCTCTCCGAGGTCGGCGCTGTGAACCTTGGTCCAGTGGAAGCCGAGCATCTCGCCGGTGTCCTCGTCGACGGCGAGGAACAGCCCGTCGGGGTCGAACCATGGTTCGCCTCGGCGCTCGGCGATCTCGGCCTCGGTCCAGCCACCCTGCTCGGGATGCCAGGCGAACGCGGCGTTGTTGACGCGCAGCAGCGCGGCATCGTCGGCGGGACCGGAGTAAGTGGTGATGCGGATGCCGTCGGGCGCCGGCGTCGGCGGCAGGTCAGTCAGCGAGCGTCGCATCTGCAGCAGCTCGCGCACGACAACCAGCCCCAGCGACGCCGCGGTGGCGCGCGCCGGCTCGAGGTTGCCGTGGGCCCACACCCTGGCGTCGCCGCCGCCCTCCGCCAGGCCGGCGCGCACCAGAGCCGATCCGATCCCGCGGCGCCTGGTCCGGGGGTGCACAACCAGTTCCGCCATCGCGGACGCCTCACCGGCTGACAGATTCAGATAGCCGACGACGTCGTGGTCGTCGCGGGCCACCAGGTGTCGGGTCCGGTCGTGCGGCAGTTCCCGGAGCACCTGCTCCCCGACCGGGGCGACGCCGTCGGCGGCCGTGGCGGCTGCGATCAAGTCCCGGATGCGGCGCTGTTCATCGTCGGAAAGAACAGTGCGCCAGAGGAATTCCGTCACGGACTTCGCAGCGGGTCAGCAAGCGCTTCGGGGATCGTGGCGGGCGCCTCGTAGTCGCCGCCGTCGATGTCGTCGGACACCTCGGCGCCTTGGGCGGGCGGGCGGCCGCGTGCCGGGCGAACCGCTTTGTAGCCGACGTTGCGCACGGTGCCGATCAGCGACTCGTACTCCGGGCCGAGTTTGGCGCGCAGCCGTCGCACGTGCACGTCCACCGTGCGGGTGCCGCCGAAGAAGTCGTAGCCCCACACCTCCTGCAGCAGTTGTGCGCGCGTGAACACCCGGCCCGCGTGCTGGGCCAGATACTTGAGCAGCTCGAATTCCTTGTAGGTGAGGTCGAGCGGTCGGCCGCGAAGACGCGCGGTGTAGGTGCCCTCGTCGATCACCAACTCGCCGAGGCTGATCTTGCCGACGTTCTCCTGATTGGCCATGCCGCCCCGACGGCCGACGAGCAGCCGCAGCCGCGCGTCGATCTCGGCGGGGCCGGTGCCCGGCAGCAGGATCTCGTCGAGACCCCATTCGACGCTGACGGCCACCAGGCCGCCCTCGCTGACGACGGCCACGACCGGCACCGAGGTTCCGGTCGTGCCCAGCAGCCGGCACAACCCGCGGGCAGCGGCCAGGTCGGTGCGCGCGTCGACGATCGCGACGTCCGCGCTGCCGGCCTCCAGCAGCGACGACACCTCGGTCGGCGCTGTCCGCACTGTGTGAGGAAGCAGTGACAATGACGGCAGCACCGACTCGGGGTGTGGGTCGACGGTCAGTAGCAGTAGATCCAACTGGCCCTCCAGCAGCCACAGGGACCTCGCCTGGACAACTTTGTCGGTCGGTGACTTCCCAGATTCATGCTCGACATCCGGCCGTTACCCGGCCAATGGTGCTTTAACGATAGCGCGCAACCTGCCGGTCAGCTGCGTCGAACGCACCGACGCGGCGAAGGTGGGCCAGAATGTCCGGGTGCGCAAGCTGCTGCTCGGGGTGGTCGCGACGGTGCTGGCCGTCGCCGTCTGTGCCGTCGGGGCGGACTTCGGGGCGGCGATCTACGCCGAATACCGGCTGGCCAGAAGCGTGCGCAGCGCCGCGGAGCTACAGCACGACCCGTCGGTGGCGATCCTCGGTTTCCCATTCGCCACCCAGGCGATGGATCACCATTACGACGAGGTCGAGATCCGGGCCAATGGCGTCGATCACCCCGTGGTGGGCAAGGCCTCGCTGGAGGCCACGCTGCACGACATCGACCTTCCCGACGGCTCCTGGCTGATCGGACCCGACGCCGTGTTGCCGGTCGGCAAGGCCGAGAGCCGCATCATCATCGACTCGACGCATCTGGGCCGCTTCATGGACATCCCCGACCTGCTGGTCGAGGCGCCGACGGGCGAGAGCAACGACGCCACCGGAGGCACCACGGAATCGGGTATCTCGAGTAACCGGGGCGTGGTGTTCACCGGGACACCCGAGAAGGCGGACTTTCACAGCAAGGTCAGCATCGCCGTGGACCTCGACGTCGCCGGGCCGGACCAGACGACGCTGGTGATGACCGCTACCGGCGTGCTGACCGGGCCGGGCACCGCCGACCAGGAGGTGCCCGACGACAAGAAGGACGCGGTGCTGGCGGCGTTCACCGCGACCCTGCCCGGCCAGAAGCTGCCGTTCGGGCTGGCACCCACCGCGCAGGGCGCGCGGGGCTCCGACATCATCATCGAGGGCATCGCCGAGGGAGTAACCGTCGCCCTCGACGAGTTCAACATGCGATGAGCGCCTACGCGAAGAGCAGACTGCAGAGATGAGCTCCTCTTGGGTGTTGGCGATCACCGTGCTCGTCGCGGCGCTGGGCGTGGCGTATGTGATCGGCCGGCTGCTCGCGCTGCGGTCGGGCCTGCTCAAGGCGAGCGAGGCCGCGGCCAACGTCGACACCAGCGACCTGGGCTTGTCATCGACCGGACCGACGGTGCTGCACTTCTCCGCCGAATGGTGCGGTCCCTGCGCGGCGGTGCGCAGGGTGGTCGACGAGGTATGCGCCGAGCTGCCGGCGGTGGCGCACGTCGAGATCGACATGGACGCCAACCCGCAGGCGGCGCGGCGGCTTTCGGTGCTCTCGCTGCCCACCACGATCGTGTTCGACAAGGACGGCAGGCCTCGGTACCGGACCCACGGCGTCCCGAAGGCCGCTGACCTGCGCTCGGCGTTGGAACCGCTGTTGGCTTGATCGCCGAGTCGGTTGGTAAGCTGTCCGGCGTGTCCGCCCGCCTCGAGCCGATGCTCACCAAGCGCCGCGCAGTCGATCTGTGCCGCGTCGCGGGTTCTTGCTGTTGTTGTTGCAGCTGCTGAGTAGCCGCGCCGTTCTTCGCGCCGCACTCGGGAGCGACCTCTGTGGTCAATCCCAGCCCAGCCCATGACAGCCCACAGGAGCACATGAATGTCAGCGACGGATATGTCGACAATCAAGACCCGGACACCCGATCAAGTGGACGTGCGCGGACCGCGGTTCGCCGCGTGGCTCACCACCGGGGTCCTCGTGGCGACGCTGCTGGTGTGGCCGCTCAGCCCGGTCGCAGCGGCTGCGCTCCTGGGCGCGCAGGCGGTGGTGTTCGCCGTCGGCGCGTGGCGCGGGCCGCCATCGCATCCCTACGGCCTGATCTTCGGCCGCTTCGTCGCCCCGCGGCTCGGACCCGTCACCGAGAAGGAACCCGTCGCGCCGCTCAAGTTCGCCCAACTCGTCGGCTTGGGGTTCGCGGTGGTCGGCGTCGCCGGCTTCGTGACCGCCCATCCGCTGCTGGGCCTCATCGCCACCGGCTTCGCGCTCGTGGCGGCCTTCCTGAACGCGGCCTTCGGCATCTGCCTTGGCTGTCAGCTCTACCCGCTCGTCGCACGCGTTCGAAAGAACGCAGGCACACCGTCACCCGCATAGAACTTCGAACCTGAAGCAACCGAAAGGATCTCCTATATGGCACGCTCCGACGTCCTGGTCACGGTTGACTGGGCCGAGAGCAATCTCAACGCGCCGAACACCGTCTTCGTCGAGGTCGACGAGGACACCAGCGCCTACGACACCGGTCACATCGAGGGCGCCGTCAAGATCGACTGGAAGACCGATCTGCAGGATCCGGTGCGCCGCGATTTCGTTGACCAGCAACAGTTCTCGAAACTGTTGAGCGAGCGCGGCATTTCCAATGACGACACGGTGATTCTCTACGGCGGCAACAACAACTGGTTCGCCGCGTACGCCTACTGGTACTTCAAGCTGTACGGGCACCAGGACGTCAAGCTGCTCGACGGCGGCCGCAAGAAGTGGGAGCTCGACGGTCGTCCGCTGTCCACCGACGTGGTCAAGCGCCCGGCGACCAGCTACACGGCCAAGGCGCCCGACAACACCATCCGGGCTTTCCGCGACGAGGTGATCGCCGCGATCAACAGCAAGAACCTCGTCGATGTGCGTTCTCCCGACGAGTTCTCCGGCAAGATTCTGGCTCCCGCGCACCTGCCCCAGGAGCAGAGCCAGCGGCCCGGGCATATCCCGGGGGCGATCAACGTTCCGTGGAGCAAGGCGGCCAACGACGACGGCACGTTCAAGTCCGACGAGGCCCTCGCGAAGCTGTACGCCGAGGCCGGCCTGGACGGTGAGAAGGAGACGATCGCCTACTGCCGCATCGGTGAGCGGTCGTCGCACACGTGGTTCGTCCTGCAGGAGTTGCTCGGACACCAGAACGTCAAGAACTACGACGGCAGTTGGACGGAATACGGCTCCCTCGTGGGTGCCCCGATCGAGTTGGGAAGTTGATATGTGCTCTGCCCCGAAACAAGGCCTGACGTTGCCCGCCAGCGTCGACTTGGAAAAGGAGACGGTGATCACCGGCCGCGTCGTGGACGGGTCGGGACAGGCCGTCGGCGGCGCGTTCGTGCGGCTGCTGGACAGCTCTGACGAGTTCACCGCCGAGGTGGTCGCATCAGCCACCGGCGACTTCCGGTTCTTCGCCGCACCCGGTACGTGGACGCTGCGCGCGCTGTCGAAGGTCGGCAACGGCGATGCCGTCGTGGCCCCGTCCGGCGCAGGGATCCACGAGGTCGACGTCAAGGTCGCGTAGCGCGCTTCCACGTCGAAACTGAGCTTGTGCTTGAGAATTCGTGAAAAACTCGCGCACAAGTTCAGATTCGGCGGGCCGGGGCCGGCGAACCCGGCGACGAGCCGAAGGATAGACTGCACCCCGTGGTGCTGTTCTTCGAACTCCTGCTGGTGGCCGCGACGGTGGTCATCACCTGGTTCGCGTTGTACGCGCTGTACCGGCTGATCACCGACGAGTCGTGACGTCGGGCGACGACGCAGTCGCGGCGGCGGCCGAGCGCGCGAAAACGACCGCCGCGCGGAACATCCCGGTCTTCGGTGATCTGCCGGCGCCGTCCGACACCGCCAATCTGCGCGAAGGCGTGAACCTCAACGACGCGCTGCTGGCCCTGCTGCCGCTGGTCGGTGTCTGGCGCGGTGAGGGTGAGGGCCGCGGTGCCGACGGCGACTACCGGTTCGGCCAGCAGATCGTGGTCTCCCACGACGGCGGGGACTACCTGATCTGGGAAGCGCGCTCGTGGCGGCTGACCGAGTCGGGCGACTATGACCAGCCGTCGCTGCGCGAGTCGGGCTACTGGCGGTTCGTCAACGACCCGGCCGATCCGTCCGAGTCGCAGGCCATCGAACTGCTGCTCGCCCATTCCGCCGGCTACATCGAGCTGTTCTACGGCCGCCCCCTCACCCAGTCGTCGTGGGAACTCGTCACGGATGCGTTGGCGCGCAGTAAGTCCGGGATGCTGGTCGGTGGGGCGAAACGGCTCTACGGCATCGTCGAGGGCGGCGATCTCGCGTACGTCGAGGAGCGCGTCGACGCCGACGGCGGCCTGGTTCCGCACCTGTCGGCCCGGCTGTCGAGGTTCGTCGGCTGATGCGCGCGATCTGGCTCGCCACGGGCGTCGTCGCGGCCGCGATCCTGGCCGGCTGCGCGTCGGACCCGCCGGCCGAGCAGCAGACCACCACATCGAACACATCGAACGCCCCGGCCGGCCACGGGTCGCTGGCGCAGTGCCTCAACGACCACGGGGTCCCCGCCGCTCCCGGTCCTGCGGCCGCTCCGCCGCCGGGAGTCGATCCCGATACCTGGCATCGGGCCATGCAGGCTTGCGCGTCGTTCGCGCCGGGACCTGCCGGCTGAGCAAACCGCCACGGCTCGTTACCAATTCGCCCCCAGATATGGGGCGGCCCCCGAGCCGTGTGTTCCTGGCGGACAAAACCGAGGGGCTCGGGGGCCGGGTGACTGCGGGGAATTCGCCAGCGCGCGCAGAGCGCGAAGAGCCGTCAGCTCATTCCCCTGGCGCTGCTAGCTCGCAGCCACCTCACAAGTCCATAAGTCACTCAAAATCTCGGACCACCTCCTTCCCTGTGTACCGGCGAAGGTACCACTGACGCTATTAGGGCTGGTAGTGATTTATCTCCCGTGCCGGGCGGATGCACTTGCCTACCCAGTTGAACGGGTGCCGAGGCAGCGGGCCCGAAATCGGCTATTCCGCTGACGTGTGGATGCGGTCGGCGAAGGACTCGATGATTCGCGCGACGTCCTTCGGGTGTTTGAGGTCGGCACCGTGATCACGGCCGGCCATCACCACACGTTCCGCATCTGGTATCGCGCGTTCGATCGCATCCAGGCGCCGAACGAGATGTTGTGGGCTTCTGTCACCGCCCAGCAAGAGGGTGGGCACTCGGATCGTGGCGTAGGTGTTGAGACGGTTGCCGAGCTGGTCCAGCGCTTCGAGGGCGTCGAGTTGGCACGGCACCAGCCGACGAAGGCGCGGGATGAGCGCGCAGGCCATCGCTGCTAGTGGTGCCTGCCAGGCCGGTAGCTCGATTGTTTCGCGGAAAAAGATGGCCATCGCCTTGTCGGGGCGGCCAGCGGCCAACGCCGCTCGCGCCTTGGCCAGCACCTCGCCGTGCTCGCCTGCCAGAGGTTTGTCGATGACAGCTGCGGGTTCGAAGATCACGCCGCCGGTGAACGAAGACGGCGATGTCGCCAACGCCTCCAGGGCGACAACGCCACCGTCAGAATGGCCGTACAGCAGCACCGATTCCCCGACAGTCCGCACGATTGCGAGTAAGTCTTCGACCTCATCGGCGATCGTTGCAGGCGGTCCTCCCAATTTCGGGTCGCGCTTGAGGTCGAGCCGGTATTGGCGGCGGTGCAGTCGGATGACGCGGAACCTCGCGGCGAGTAGGCCGGAGAGTTTCTTCGTCCTTGTCCCGTCGTCCAATCCCGGACCGACGATCACGATGGCGGGGCCATGCCCCTCGTCGTACGCGTGTACCTCGACGCCGTCGGAAGACGGAACGGCAAGCATGGACTCACCCTAGCTACGCGCGAAGCGATGATCGACACCGCGCTACGCCTCGTCGACGAAGTCGGTTTAGACGCGGTGCGCCCGCAGATTCGAATATCACCAGCGCGAACTTCTAGCTGCCGCAACAGTTGACGAGCCACGGGAAAGACCGCAAGGTTCGCCTGGATAGGATGCGGGGCGGACTTACATAGGGGCCCGCCAGCCATGATTCTCCCGAAGGTGCGCGATCCGCGCTTTGTGACCGTCCGCCGCGGTGGGACATTGACGGACTCGGATCACCATTTGCTCGCACTATGGGCGGCCTCATGCGCGGAGCACGTGCTTCACCTCTTCGAGTCAGCTCACCCTGAGGATCCACGACCGCGTCAGGCCATCGAGCATGCCCGCGCCTGGGTGCGGGGCGAGGTCAAGATGATGGAGTCTCGCGCGGCAGGAGGTCATTCCATGGGAGCGGCGCGAGACAAGCAAGGGGCAGCACGGCACGCCGCATACGCAGCTGGCCAGGCTGGCGCCGTAGCCCATGTCGCCGCCCACGAACTCGGCGCGGCCGCCTATGCGATCAAGGCCGCACGTGCTGCTGCGCCGGACGGCGAGGCCGAAGCCGCAGGACGACTCGAGTGCCGCTGGCAGCGGGACCAGCTCCCGGAGGCGATCCGAGAACTCGTACTTGACGATCAGCGATTGCGGAACCACATCTGCTGGTTGGTGTTCGACTGCTGAGCCGGCCAGCCTGTATCGGCGTACCGGTTCATCTGCACACGGCGAGGCGATGGTTCCCCGTATACGCGCGACGGTACCCGCGTTCAGCGATCGCTGACGACCGCGGCGTCGACGAGTTCGGCGAACTCCGCCGCCAACGGGCTCGGCGGCAGCGCTCTGCCGTCGAGGGTGTGCACCCGCGCGGCGAGCGTGATGCTCGACACCAGCCAAACACCTTGAGCGGTAAGCAGATCCGTTGTCCGCAACGAGCGGTAGTCGCAGTCGTACCCCTTGTTGCGCGCCACCTCGAACAACGCCTGCTGCGTGGTGCCGCGCAGGATCGGGAACCATGGCGGCGGCGTGAAGAACGCGACGTCGCCCGCGCCCGGTTCGGACTCGGCGGCGATCACCACGGTCGAACGCGGTCCCTCGAGGAGGTGACCATCGGCGCCGACGAAGATCACATCGCCGGCGCCGTGCCGCTCGGCATGCCGCAGGGCGGCCATGTTCACCGCGTACGACAACGTCTTCGCGCCGGCCAACAGCCACGGCATCTCGGCGGTGCCCTCGGTCGGTAGTCCGCGGGGCAGCGTCAGCGCCGCAAGCCCGTGGCGGCGCACCTGGGCCACCCGCGCCGGCAACGCACCGATCGTGGCGAACGCCGTCGGTGGCGACCCGCCTTCGCGGCCCCGGCTGTACACCAGCCGCAGCACGCCCTCGTCGTCGGCGCGCGCGTTCCATTCCTCGACCGCTGCGGACACCGCGGCCCGCCACCGCGGCAGGTCGGGTGCCGGCAAGTCGGTCATCCGCGCCGATTGGCTGAGCCGGGCCAGGTGGCTTTCGAGCAGGCACGGTCGGCCGTCGCGGATCAGCAGCGTCTCGAAGACACCGTCGCCGCGTACCGCTGCGAGGTCGTCGGCGTGCAGCAGCGCCGCCGCCGGATCGTGCAACCGCCCGTCCAGCGTCACCACGACCCCGGGTTCGCCAGCCATGGGCCCACAGCGTAGCCGCGGCCCGCCGAGGGCCGAACGTAGAGTTGACGTGTGACATTCTCTGCGCCAGCCGTCCCCGCTCCCGACACCGGACCCGACGCCGGCGCTGTCTGGCACTACGGCGATCCGCTGGCCGAGCAACGGGCGGCGGCGGACGCGGCGGTCGTCGTGGACCGCTCACACCGCGCTGTGCTCACCCTCACCGGCGGCGACCGCAGGACCTGGCTGCACAGTCTGACCACCCAGCACGTCAGCGACATGGGCGACGGCACGGTCACCGAGAATCTCAGCCTCGACGGCCAGGGCCGTGTCGAAGATCACTGGCTGCAAACCGAACTCGGCGGCGTCACGTATCTCGACACCGAAGCGTGGCGTGGCGAGGCGCTGCTGAGCTACCTGCGCAAGATGGTGTTCTGGTCCGACGTCGCGGTCGAACCGGCCGACCTGGCGGTGTTGTCACTGCTCGGCCCGCGGTTGGCTGACGCCGCGGTGCTCGACGCGCTCGGCGTCGGTTCGCTACCGGCGGAACGCACGGCCGTCGCGCTTCCCGAAGGCGGCTTCGTGCGGCGCCTCGGCGGATCGGCGCTCGAACTCGACCTCGTGGTGCCCCGCGAACAGGTCGACCGCTGGCGCCGGCGGCTCGACGACGCAGGGGTCCGGCCCGCCGGGGTGTGGGCCTACGAGGCCCACCGGGTGGCCACGCTTCGGCCCCGGCTGGGTGTGGACACCGACGAGCGGACGATCCCGCACGAGGTCGGCTGGATCGGCCCCGCCGTGCATCTGGACAAGGGCTGCTACCGAGGGCAGGAGACCGTCGCCCGGGTGCACAACCTGGGTAAACCGCCGCGGATGCTGGTGCGGTTGCATCTCGACGGTTCGACCGACCGGCCCAGCACCGGCGACCCGGTGCTCGCCGCCGGCCGGACGGTCGGTCGCCTCGGCACGGTGGTCGACCACGTGGACGACGGCCCCGTCGCGCTGGCGCTGCTCAAGCGGGGGCTGCCCGCGGACACCGAATTGACCGTCGCAGGGGTGCCCGCGCTGATCGACGCGGACTCGATGCCGCCGCCCGACGTCGCAGGTGCCGGACGCCGCGCGGTCGAACAGCTGCGCGGCGGAAACCGCTGACCGCCGAGGGCCTGGCAGCGCACCGCAGCCAGGCACGGTAAAGTGTCGGCAGGACGATAAAAAGACAGATCAGATCGGAGCCGCCTGCAAATCGGGCCGCTCCGTTATTGCGCGAGGGGGTCCCCCCATGGGCCGCGGCCGGGCAAAGGCAAAGCAGACCAAGGTTGCTCGTGAGCTCAAATACAGCTCACCGCAGACCGACTTCGAGCGGCTTCAGCGCGAGCTGTCGGGCGCTCCCGATGACGACATGGCCGGTACCGACCCGGTGGCCGACGACTGGGTCGACGACGACGACTGGCGCCGCTGACGCTCAGAGCTGAGGCTCAGAAGCGCGGGTGCTGACCCACGAGCCTGGCTCGAGGACCGTTCTTGCCGCCCTTCTTGACGGTGCCCAGCGTCCAGCAATTCAGGTGACGCGCGGTCAAGATCGCCAGGGCGCGGTCGGTGTCCTCCGGTGCGACGACCGCGACCATCCCGACACCCATGTTGAAGGTCTTCTCCATCTCGCTGCGCTCGACCCGTCCGCGTTGCCCGATCATCGCGAACACGGGTGCCGGCGTCCAAGTGCCGCGGTCGATTTCGGCGACCAGCCCGTGCGGGACCACCCGCTCGAGGTTGCCGGCCAACCCGCCGCCGGTGACGTGGCAGAAAGTGCGTACCTGCGTCTCGGCGGCCAGGGCCAGGCAGTCCTTGGCGTAGATGCGGGTCGGCTCCAGCAGTTCTTCGCCGAGCGTGCGACCGAACTCTTCGACATGACCGGCCAGGTTCATCCGGTCGATTTCCAGCAGCACCTTGCGGGCCAGTGAGTAGCCGTTGGAGTGCAGGCCGGTCGAGGCCATCGCGATCAGCACGTCCCCGGGCTTGACCCGGTCCGGGCCGAGCACGTCGTCGGCCTCGACGATGCCCACCCCGGTGGCCGAGATGTCGTAGTGGTCGGGCGCCATCAGGCCGGGGTGCTCGGCCGTCTCGCCGCCGAGCAGCGCGCAGCCGGCCAGCTGGCAACCGTTGGCGATGCCGGCCACCAGTTCGCCGATCCGCTCGGGAACCGTGCGCCCGACCGCGATGTAGTCCTGCAGGAACAGCGGTTCTGCGCCACAGACCACGAGGTCGTCGACGACCATCGCGACCAGGTCGATTCCGACCGTGTCGTGCTTGTCCATGGCCTGGGCGACCGCCAGTTTGGTGCCGACGCCGTCGGTCGACGAGGCCAGCACCGGTTCCCGGTAGCCGCCACGCAGCGCGAACAGTCCCGCAAAGCCGCCGATGCCGGCGCGTACCTCGGGCCTGGTGGCCTTCTCGGCGAGTGGTTTGAGGAGTTCGACGGCCCGGTCACCGGCTTCGATGTCGACCCCGGCCGACGCGTAGGAGATGCCGGCAGGTTCGGCGCGTTCGGTCATCGCGATAAAGGCTACCGGTGTTCGCCGCGCCGCGGTAACCGCCTTCTTGGGTTTGCGCGCACCAAACCGGCGATCCCGCCGGGATGACAGACGCGATTCGCTGCTTGGTGACGGGCGCGACCGGCTATATCGGCGGCCGGTTGGTGCCCGCTCTGCTCGACCACGGTCATGCGGTGCGGGCGCTGGCGCGTAACCCCGACAAGCTCGACGACGCGTCGTGGCGCGACCGGGTGGAGGTGGCACGCGGCGACCTCGGTGGCACGGACTCGCTGCGCAACGCGTTCGAGGGCATGGACGTCGTCTACTACCTGGTGCACTCGATGGGCACCTCGCCCGATTTCGTCGAGGAAGAGGCCCGGTCGGCCCGCAACGTCGTCGCCGCTGCACGCGATGCGGGGATCAGGCGGTTGGTGTATCTGGGCGGCCTGCACCCAGCAGAAGCCGACCTGTCCCCGCATCTGCGGTCGCGGACCGACGTCGGCGAGATCCTGATTGGGTCCGGAATCGAGACCGTCGTCCTGCAGGCCGGAATCGTGATCGGCGCGGGATCGGCTTCTTTCGAGATGATCCGGCACCTGACCAACCGCCTGCCGGTGATGACGACACCGAGATGGGTGCACAACAAAATCCAGCCGATCGCGATCGACGACGCGCTGCACTATCTGGCCGAGGCCGCCGCTGCGCCGGTAGCGGCATCGCGCACATGGGATATCGGCGGACCCGACGTGCTCGAATATCGTGAGGCGATGCAGGTGTACGCCGATGTGGCCGGTCTGCGACGGCGGGTGATCATCGACTTACCTTGGCTCACACCGACGTTGGCGAGTTGGTGGATCGGGTTGGTGACGCCGCTGCCCGGCGCGCTGGCACGTCCGCTCGTCGAGTCGCTGGAGTGCGAGGCGGTGATGGCCAACCACGACATCGATGACGTCATCGCGCCGCCGCACAGCGGCCTGACGGGTTATCGCGACGCGGTGGCGAAGGCGTTGCAGCGCGGCCCGCTGCCCGGCGATCCGCGCTGGGCGCACGTAGGGCGGTAGTTACGGCCTGCGCAGCGCCGAGACGTTGTCGTTGTCGGACTGCAGCGGCACGCCGGTCTTGGCGGCCGTCGCGAGCATGTGCTCGATCACGTTCTTGCCCAACGCCGATTCGCCCGGCAACTCGATCGGATACTTGCCGTCGAAGCAGGCGCTGCACAACCTGGAAGCGGGCTGCTCGGTCGCGGCGATCATGCCCTGCTGGCTGATGTAGCCGAGGGTGTCGGCGCCGATGGCGTGGCGCACCGCCTCGAGCATCTCCCCCTGGTCCTCGACGGCGTTGGCGATCAGTTCGGCCGGGGTGGCGAAGTCGATGCCGTAGAAGCAGGGCCATTTGACGGGCGGCGACGCGATGCGGACGTGCACCTCCACGGCGCCGGCCTCGCGCAGCATCCGGATCAGGGCGCGCTGGGTGTTGCCGCGCACGATCGAGTCGTCGACGACGATCAGTCGCTTACCCCGGATCACTTCCTTGAGCGGGTTGAGCTTGAGCCGGATGCCGAGCTGGCGGATGGTCTGCGACGGTTGGATGAACGTGCGTCCCACGTAGGCGTTCTTCATCAGGCCTTGGCCGTAGGGGATGCCGGACTCCTGCGCATAACCCACCGCGGCGGGGGTGCCCGACTCCGGCACGCCGATCACCAGATCCGCCTCGACCGGCATCTCCCTGGCCAGTCGGCGGCCGATGTCGACGCGGGTGGCGTGCACCGAACGGCCGGCCAGAGTGCTGTCCGGGCGCGCCAGATAGACGTACTCGAAGACGCAGCCCTTGGGTTCGGGGTTGGCGAACCGGGTGGAGCGCACCCCGTCGGCGTCGATGGCCAGCAGTTCACCGGGCTCGATGTCGCGGACGAACGAGGCGCCGACGATGTCGAGCGCCGCGGTCTCCGACGCGACGACCCAGCCGCGGTCCAACCGCCCCAACGCCAACGGTCGCACCCCGTACGGATCGCGCGCCGCATACAGGGTGTTCTCGTCCATCCACGTCAGGCAGAACGCGCCACGCACGGTCGGCAGCAGTTCCAGCGCGGCCTGCTCCAGCGTCGCGTCGGCCGCCCCGTGGGCGAGCAGCGCACCGAGGATGTCGGAGTCGGTGGTCGCCGCCGGAGCGCCCCTGGTACCGAGCAAACCGGCCTCGCGGGCGCGGGCGGCGAGTTCGGCCGCGTTGACGAGGTTGCCGTTGTGTCCCAGTGCGACGCCGGTGCCCGCCGCCGTGTTGCGGAACACCGGCTGGGCGTTCTCCCACGTCGTCGAACCGCTGGTCGAGTAGCGGCAGTGCCCGATGGCGACGTGGCCTTCCATCGCGGCCAGCGTCTGCTCGTCGAAGACCTGGCTGACCAGGCCCAGATCCTTGAACACCAGCACCTGGGAGCCGTCGGCGACGGCGATTCCCGCGGCTTCCTGGCCGCGGTGCTGAAGCGCATAGAGGCCGTAGTAGGTGAGCTTGGCGACCTCTTCACCCGGCGCCCACACGCCGAATACGCCACACTCTTCGCGGGGTTCAGGATCGGTCTGCGGGCCGGTCACGATATGGCTGCTCCCAGGGCGGAATGGGTAGACCGCCTCAGTCTACGTACATCACCGGTCATTCACCGAATGCGGCGGGGGTGTCGCCGCAGTCGAAACAAGCCGTCCGCTTGCGCATGTTTCTGCCGTTCAACCTGCGATTTCGGTGTACTTCGCCGCGCGCATCGCGACGAACTACACCGAAATCAGCCGTAGCGAAGGTGTGGCCAAGTTAACCGTCGAGGTCGACCAGCGGTAGCCAGGTCGCGATCTCCCCGGCGCGCGACCCCGACAGCGTCAACCGGCCGTCTGCCACGGCGTCGTTCGGCGACAGCATCCCGCAGGCGAGCAGCAGCCAGGTCCGCGGATCCGTCTCGGCCACATTGGGCGGGTTGCCGCGCCGGTGCGACGGCCCCGCGATGCACTGCACCGCGATGAACGGCGGTACGCGGACCTCGACGCTGGAACCCGGCGCGACGGCGGCGAGCGTGCGGGCCGTCAACCGGACCGCCTCGGCGAGTTCGGTTCTGGCCGGCGCTGGTCGCTCATCGTCGCGTAACCAGTCCGCGAGCGCCGCGACCGCCGTGCGGGTCTTCGCCGGATCGGCAGGGCGGACCCGTCGAGAGGTGGCCATCCCTTACTGTCTCAAAGTGTTCGTCGACCGCCACAAGCCGCCGTACAAGGTGGCCGGTGCGATGTTCCTGGTCATCGCCACCGTCGCGGCGGGCGTGCTCTATCTGCAGTTTCGCGGCGACCTGTTGCCTCGGACCCAGCTGACGTTGCTGTCGCCGCGCGCCGGTCTGGTCGTCGAACCGGGCGCGAAGGTGACCTACAACGGCGTGGAGATCGGGCGGGTCAGCCGGATCTCGCTCGTCGACGTGGGCGACGGGCACCAGGCGAAACTCACGCTCGAAGTCAATCCCCGCTACCTGGACCGCATTCCGGTGAACGTGGTTGCCGAGATCCGTGCCACCACGGTGTTCGGCAACAAGTACATCTCGTTCACCGCACCGGAAGACGCGTCGCCACAACACATCACGGGTCGAGATGTGATCGAGGTGTCGGCGGTGACGACGGAGTTCAACACAGTGTTCGAGACGGTCATGGCGCTCGCAGAACAGGTCGACCCGATCAAGTTGAACCAGACCCTGGCCGCGACGGCGGAGGCGCTCACCGGTCTGGGAGACCGATTCGGCGAGTCGCTGCTCAACGGCAACCGGATCATCGACGACCTCAACGCCCGGATGCCGGCGATCCGGTCCGACACTCAACTGCTGGCCGATCTCGCCGACGTGTACGCCGACGCGTCACCGGAGCTGTGGGACGGCCTCGAGAACGCGGTGACCACCGGCCGCACGTTCAACGACCACCGCGCCGACCTCGACGCCGCGCTGATGGGCGCGCTCGGCTTCGCCGACATGGGGGCCGACGTCTTCGAGCGCGCGGGCCCGTATCTGGTCCGCGGCGCTGCCGATCTGGTGCCCACGGCGAAGCTGCTCGACTACCACAGCCCCGCGCTGTTCTGCACTATCCAGAACTTCAACGAGGTCCAGCCGCGGGTGGCGAAGACGTTGGGCGGCAACGGGTATTCGCTGACCGGTGGCGGTGGCGTCCTCGCGGGGGCCGGCAATCCGTACATCTACCCGGACAATCTGCCGCGGGTCAACGCCACCGGCGGGCCGGAGGGCCGTCCCGGCTGCTGGCAGGACATCACCCGGGAGCTGTACCCGATGCCGTACCTGGTGATGGACACCGGCGCCAGCATCGCCCCGTACAACCATCTGGAACTCGGTCAGCCGTTGTTCATCGAGTACGTGTGGGGCCGCCAGGTCGGCGAGCTCACGATCAACCCGTGAGGTTCAGTCCGGGAAACCGAACAGCTTGACCACGCCGTGGTCGCGACCGGCGGTGTAGCCACCGTCGACCGCGATGGCCTGCCCCGTCACGAACGACGCATCGGTCGACACGAGAAACGCTGCGACGGCCGCGATCTCGTCTGGCCGGCCGCGCCGTTGCAGAGCGTGCTCCTCGGTGATGGAACGCAGTGGGCCCGCCATGCCTTCGAGGCCCATCACGCTCTGGAGCATCGGGGTGTCGACGAACCCGGGGCAGATGGCGTTCGCGCGGATACCGCTCGGGCCGTAGTCGACGGCGATGTTCTTGGTGAGCAGCACGACACCGCCCTTGGCGGCGTTGTAGCTGCTGCCGCCGGCGGTGCCCTCCAGACCTTCGACGCTGGCCAGGGTGACGATCGACCCGCGCTCGCCGTCGACGCGCGGTTGCTCGATCATCTTCGCCACCGCGGCCTTGGCCACCAGGAACGTTCCGGTGAGGTTGACCGCGATCACGCGGTCCCACTCGGCGCGGTCGAGCAGGTGCACCGGCCCGCCGCCGGCGACCCCGGCCGAGTGCACGACGCCGTCGAGGCGTCCGCGAACCGCGGCGAACACCGATGCCACGGCAGCTTCATCGGTGATGTCGGCGGTGACGAACTCGAAGCGCTCGCAAGGTTCCTCGGGTGGTGGCGCCACGTCGGCGCCGATCACGGTGTCGCCGCGGGCGAGCAGGCGCCTGACGGTGGCCAGCCCGATGCCCGACGCAGCCCCGGTCACGACGATGGTGCGCGGACGGTCGCGCTCGGCGGTGCTCATGCCCGGGACTCTATGCGCCGCTGAACGGCGAGCGCTGCCAACGCCGCGGCCTCGTTGGCGGCCAGATGGGCCAGCATCGGCGCGGCGAGGCTGCCCGAGCGGGCATGCAGCCACCCGAACGCCCAACCCGCAACGCCGGTGAGAAGGACCGTGCCCAACACCGGGTTGCGGGTGAGGCGGGCATCCATGATGTGCCACAGGCCGAACGCCACCGACTGCAGAAAGCGCCCGCCGACCGGTTCGAACGCGGTCTCGGCGGCGGTACCCAGCGTCGCCCGGTAGGCGACCTCCTCGGGCCAGACGGTTCCGACCGGAATGTCGAACGCCATCCACCGCACCGGACGGTCGGGCAGTTCACGCGCGGCCATTCCGCCTCGTACCGACGGGACCGCGGTCGCCGCCGCCACCCCGAGCGCGATCACCGCACCCGCGGCCAGGCCGTGGCGCAGGCCGGACCACAGTGCGGGCGGACGCAGGCCCAGCGGGGGGCGAGCGAGCGCGTACAGCCCGGTGCCCAGCGCGGCGTTCGCAATCGGATGGAACCGCACCCGAGGCGCGATGAAACTCCATCCCACCAGGGCGACGGCCACAGCTGCCGCGCGAAACTTGTTCGCCGCCATCAGTATTCCGGTCCGTCCTCGCCCTCGGTCTTGGTCAGCGCGGTGCGGATCCGTTCGGTGTCCTCACGGGTCCAGCCGTCGGGCGGTGCGACGGCGGCCCAGCCGTCGAGCACGAGATCGCCGTAGTTGTGGCCGTGCCCTCCCGGGACCGAACTGGCGTTGGTCATGTCGGCCGCAACCTGACCGAACGTCACGATCGGATACCACCGCATGGAGGCCGTGCGGTCGCGACCGGGCGGTTCGCGCAGCCAGTCCGGCCGGCTGAACAGCAGATCCGGCGACCACCACACGATCGGATCGGACGGGTGCTGCAGGAACAGCACGCGCGTGCCCTCCCACGGCGGCGCTGTGTCCCGCTCGATCTCGGCGGGATCGGTGGCTTCGGAGAACCGGACGGTGCGGCCGTTGTCGTAACGCGGCTCGACTTGCGGGGTGCCCGGATCCCGCCGCTCGGTGATGGCTTTCCACAGCGGGCTGGCGTTCGGTGGTCCCACCCACAGCACCGACGAGAAGCCCATCCGCGAGATGTCGGGCAGCCACTCGAACGCGCCCTGCCCGGCCATCGAGCCCAGGCTCTCCCCGTAGAGCACGAGTTTCGGCCGCCGGTCCTGCGGAAGTTCTTCCCAGCGTTGCTGAATCGCGTCGATCATCATGCGCCCCGAGACCATCGACTTCTGCTGGTCACCGAGGAAGGAGATCCAGCTCGGCAGGAAGGAGTACTGCGATCCGACCAGCGCGGTGTCGCCGTTGTACATCATCTCCAGCGCCCGGGCTGCCACCGGATTGATCCAGCCGGTGCCGGTGGTGGGGATGATGACCAGCAGCTCACGCTCGAACGCGCCGGTGCGCTCGAGCTCGCTGAGCAGGACCGCCATTCGCTGTTCGGCGGTTTCGGCGGTCTGCAGCCCGACATACACCCGGATCGGCTCCTGGGCGGGCGCTCCGTTGAGTTCGGTGAGCTCGTCGGCGTGCGGACCGGTGGCGACGAAGTTGCGGCCCTGGTAGCCCAATGTGTCCCAGGCCGCGAAAGACTCTGGACTGCCCGATCTTTCGGGTTCGATCGGTTGGATGACGCCTTCCCGAGTGGTGGTGTTCTGCGGTTGGAACACCCGGTTGGCGCCGGCGAGGAAGCCGCGCACCAGCACACCGTTGATCAGCGTGATGGCAAGCACGACGACGATCGCAGTGCCGATGAACAGCGCCACCTCGTCGTGCAGACGCCAGCGCCGGATGAAGAACCGGGCCATCGTCTTGATCACCTCGAGCAGCACGCGCGCGACGGCCACGCACACACCGCCGACCAGCAACGCGACGACCAGCGTGCGCAGGTACCCGAGCGTGGCCGGTCCCTCGATGCCCATCACCGCCGACACCTGTCGCTGCCACGCCGCTGCCGGGATCACCATCACGATGCTGGCGGCGATCGACAGCACCACCGTCGCGGTCTTGAGCACCAACAACATCCGCTTCGATGGAGGCCACCAGGTGCGACGGCGTAACACGAAGCGGCGCAGCATTTTTGCGAGGAAGACGCCGATGCCGTAGCCGATCGCGGCGTTGAGACCGCCGATCAGGCCTGCGAACAGCCAGTCACGCGGCAGCAGCGACGGCGTCAACGACAGGCAGAAGAACAATGCGGCGAACGCGACGCCGACGAAGTCGAGGCGGACCAGGCGCCACGCCCAGACGTGTATCGGGTGTCGTTGCCGCGTGTGTTCGCTCACCCGAACAACCTGGGCAGCACGCTTTCTGACGTGCTGCGCAGGTCCTCCAGAGTGACGGTGAACAGACCTTGGACCTCGATCGCATCGCTGGCGGCATCGACCACGCCGATGCGGGTGGCGGGCAGGCCGCGGGCCTCGCACATGGCGCGGAACCGGCTCTCTTCGGTGCGTGGCACCGCCACCAGCACCCGGCCCGCAGATTCGGAGAACAAGAACGTGAACGGACCAGTTCCTTCTTGCCAGTCCTCGGGAAGCACGATGCGGCAACCGGTTTCACCGCGCAGCGCGGCCTCGACGACGGCCTGGATCAGCCCGCCTTCGGACAGGTCGTGCGCAGCTGAGACGAGACCGTCGCGGGACGCGGCGGTAAGCACCTCGGCGAGCAGTTTCTCGCGTGCGAGATCCACCGCGGGCGGCAGCCCGCCCAGGTGGTCGGCGGTGACCTGCGCCCAGATGGATCCGTCGAATTCGTCGCGGGTGTCGCCCAGCAGCATCAGCGTCTCGCCCGGTTCGTCGCCGAAACCGGTGGGAATGCGTCGTTTCACGTCGTCGATCACGCCGAGCACACCGACGACCGGTGTCGGCAGGATCGCGGTGGTGCCGGTCTGGTTGTAGAAGCTGACGTTGCCGCCGGTGACCGGAATGCCCAGCGCCGCAGCGCCATCCGCCAGGCCGCGCACCGCCTGGCTGAACTGCCACATCACGCCGGGGTCCTCCGGCGAACCGAAGTTCAGGCAGTTCGTCACCGCGACCGGAGTCGCGCCGGTGACCGCGACGTTGCGGTATGCCTCGGCCAGCGCCAACTGCGCCCCGGCGTACGGGTCGAGCGCGGTGTAGCGGCCCGACGCGTCGGTCGAGATCGCGATGCCGCGCCCGCTGGTCTCGTCGACGCGCAATAACCCGCCGTCGGCGTCTTCGGCCAGCACGGTGTTGCCGCGCACATAGCGGTCGTACTGCTCGGTGATGAAGGCACGGCTGCACAGATGCGGACTTCCCAGCAGCGCAAGCAGAGCCGCTTTGAGCTCTGCACCGGTCGATGGCCGCGGCAGCCTCGCCGTGGTGTCGGCGTTGAGCGCATCCTGCGTGTCGGGCCGCTGTACCGGTCGTTCGTAGACCGGGCCTTCGTGCGCGACCGTGCGCGGTGGCACGTCGACGACGGTCTCGCCGTGCCAGGTGATCTGCAGTCGGTCGCCGTCGGTCACCTCGCCGATGACGGTGGCCAGCACCTCCCACTTGCGACAGACGGCCATGAATTTGTCGACGTTGTCGGGCGTGACGACCGCGCACATCCGCTCCTGCGATTCGCTCGACAGGACCTCGGCGGGCGTCATGTTGGCCGCCCGCAGCGGCACCGTGTCCAGTTCGATGCGCATGCCTCCGTCGCCGGCGGAGGCGAGTTCACTTGTGGCGCAGGATAATCCGGCACCGCCGAGGTCCTGGATGCCGACCACCAGGTCGTTGGCGTACAGCTCGAGGCAGCACTCGATGAGCACCTTCTCCATGAACGGATCGCCCACCTGCACGCTGGGCAGCTTCTTGCGCCCGGGCGCGCCGCTCTCGTCGCCGCCGAAGGTCTCCGAGGCCAGCACCGACACGCCGCCGATGCCGTCGAGGCCGGTGCGGGCACCGAACAGAATGATCTTGTTGCCCGCTCCCGACGCGAACGCCAGGTGCAGGTCCTCCTTGCGCAACACCCCGACGCACAGCGCGTTCACCAGCGGGTTGCCCCCATAGGACGCGTCGAACACCGTTTCGCCGCCGATGTTGGGCAGTCCCAACGAGTTACCGTACCCGCCGATTCCACGCACCACGCCGTCCACGACGCGGCGGGTGTCGGGCGCGTCGGCCGCGCCGAACCTCAGCTGGTCCATGACCGCGACCGGGCGGGCGCCCATCGCCATGATGTCGCGCACGATCCCGCCGACGCCGGTGGCCGCACCCTGATAGGGCTCGATGTAGGAGGGGTGGTTGTGCGATTCCACCTTGAAGGTGGCCGCCCACCCGTCACCGATGTCCACGACGCCGGCGTTCTCACCGATGCCGGCCAGCATCGTCTTGCGCATCTCCTCGGTGGTGGTCTCGCCGAAATAGCGCAGATGGACCTTCGACGACTTGTAGGAGCAATGCTCACTCCACATCACGGAGTACATCGCCAGCTCGGCGTCGGTGGGCCTACGGCCCAGAATTTGCCGGATCCGCTGGTACTCGTCGTCCTTGAGTCCGAGTTCACGAAACGGTTGCGGCTGATCCGGGGTGGCGGCGGCGCGGTCGACGGTGTCCAAGGCGTGGGTTAGCTCCGACGTCACGTGGCCAGTCTAGTTTGGGCCGTCGGACCCAGGCCCTCGACACGGGTTTGGCCGTGGTCGCTCCGGGTAGGCGAATCTCGTCACCAAAGGAAGGAGGCGACCAATGAGCACATCCACCGAAACCGGCCAGGTGACCGGGACGAAGGACAAGAACTACAACCTCATCTGGTACACCGAGCAGTGCCTCGAGAACGCGCTGCGGATGGAGACCTACGTCCGGGACGCCGAGCGCGACGGCGACGATGAGCTCGCAGAACTGTTCCGCAAGGCGCAGGCTGACAGCAGGAAGGGCGCCGAAGAAGGTAAGCGCCTGCTCGCCAGCAGGATCAAGTAACCACCATCCGGTCCCGGCGACGGCCCGCCTGTGCCGCCGCCGGGGCTACGGGTGATCGGCCGAGCCGATACAGAACAGGTTGCCGTCCGGATCGGCGAGCACCACCCAGCCGAAGTCGCCGATGCTGTGCCGGGCGGTTTCGGTGGCGCCGATCCCGACCAGGCGTTCGACCTCCGCCTCGGTGTCGCCGACGCCGAAGTCGAGGTGCACCCGGTTCTTACCCGGCGTGGGATCGTCGACCTTGTGAAAACCGAGGCCCGGGCCGCCGTCCGGCCGGGACACGGTGACGAAAAAGCCTGGCGCAACCGCGTTTACCTGGCCGCCCAGAGCGCGCGCCCACCACTCGGCGAGCATATCGGGATCCGTGCTGTCGAAGGTGACGTTCACGATGGCGAGGGTCATGGCGCCGACCCTAGATCACTGCGGTGACAAGAACGCCGTCAACGCCGCGGCGTAGGCGGTGACGTCATCGGCGCCCATCACCTCCCGGGCCGAATGCATGGCCAGCTGCGGTGCGCCCACATCGACGGTCGGGATGCCGGTGCGAGCCGCGGTCATCGGCCCCACCGTCGACCCGCACGGCAGATCCGCCCGGTGCTCATAGCGCTGCAGCGGCACTCCGGCCTGCGCGCAGGCCAGTGCGAACGCCGCAGCGGTCCGGCCGTCGGTGGCGTAGCGCAGGTTCGGCTGAACCTTGAGAACCGGGCCCGCGTTGACCTCTATGAGGTGCCCCGGCTCATGTCGTTCGGGGTAGTTCGGATGAGTCGCGTGCGCCATGTCGCCGGAAGCCACCATCGAGTCCGGTAGTCGGCGCAGAAACTCCTCGCGCCCGCCGCCCTCGGCCAGTGTGATGCGCTCCAGCACGGTTGCCAGCAGATCGGACTGTGCGCCGTGGTCGGACTGCGAGCCGACCTCCTCGTGGTCGAAAAGCACCAGCACCGGCAGGTACGCGCGTGGTTCGGCGGCCAAGAACGCTTCCAGTCCGGCGTAGCAGGTCGCCTGGTTGTCCAGCCGAGGCGCGCTGACCAGCTTGCCGCCCGAGCCGACAAGCCGTGAGGGGGTCAGGTCGTGGGTCATCAGATCGGCGCCCAGCACGTCGTCGGCCGGCACGCCGGCGTACTCGGCCACATAGTCGAGGAACGCTTCGGGCCCGCCACCGACGCCCCACACCGCGTTGACGTGGCGCTGCGGGTTCAGCTCGACGGCCTTGCGGTCCTCGGCGAGGTGGATGGCCAGTTGCGGCACCCGCAGGATCGGTTCGTCTATCCGGATGAGTTGGTGCACCAGGTGGCTGCCGTCGCGCACCGAGAGCCGGCCGCTGACGCCGAGGTCGCGGTCCAGCCACGAGTTCAGCCACGCGCCGCCGTACGGCTGCAGCGCGACCACCCGCCATCCCGAGATGTATCGGTCGGGGTGCTGCTTGACCCGCAGGTTCGGGCTGTCGGTGTGGGCGCCGACGATGCGAAACGGTGCGCCCTGGCTGTCCGCATCCGTCCGCCAGGCGATCAGCGAGCCGGCCCGCACGGTGAAGAACCGGCCCCCGGACGACGGCCAGGGGTCGGCCTCGGAGAGTTCGCGGAAGCCCGCCGAGCGCAGCCGGTCCGCGGTGGTCTCGCAGACGTGGTACGGCGAAGGCGAGGCGTCGATGAACTCACACAGGCTCTGAGGGCTGGCTGCCATCTCTTCATCTTTACGGGTGATTCAAGATCATTGGCGATAGGGTCCAGTTGTGCCCGAAATACAGCCGCAGCCGGTGCTCGAACCGTTGACGCCGGCGGCCGTCTTCCTGGTGGCGACCATCGTCGCCGGCCGGGAGGAGACCGTGCACGATGCGCTGACCGAGATCTCGGGTCTGGTGCGGGCCATCGGTTTCCGCGATCCGACAAAACGGCTGTCGGCGGTCACATCAATTGGCTCCGATGCCTGGGACCGGCTGTTCAGCGGTCCTCGACCGGCCGAGCTGCATCCCTTCACCGAGATCCGCGGCGGGCGCCACCACGCCCCGGCGACCGAGGGCGACGTGCTGTTCCATATCCGTGCCGAGTCGATGGACGTCTGCTTCGAGCTGGCCACCAAGCTGGTCGAGGCGATGGACGGGGCGATCACCATCGTCGACGAGACGCACGGCTTCAAGTTCTTCGACAACCGCGACCTGATGGGCTTCGTCGACGGGACCGAGAACCCGGATGGTGCGCTCGCGCGCTCGGCAACCCAGATCGGCGACGAGGACCCCGATTTCGCGGGCGGCTGTTATGTGCATGTGCAGAAGTACGTACACGACATGGCGGCATGGAACTCGTTGGCGGTCGAGGAGCAGGAGCGGGTGATCGGCCGCACCAAACTCGACGACATCGAACTCGACGATGCGGTCAAGCCGACCAATTCACATGTCGCACTGAACGTGATCGAAGACGACGCCGGCAACGAGCTGAAGATCGTGCGGCACAACATGCCGTTCGGCGAGATCGGAAAGGGCGAGTTCGGCACCTACTTCATCGGGTATTCGCGGAGCGCCGCGGTCACCGAACGGATGCTGGACAACATGTTCATCGGCGACCCGCCGGGCAACACCGACCGCATCCTGGACTTCTCGACCGCCCTGACGGGCGGCATGTTCTTCACCCCGACCGTCGACTTCCTCGACGACCCTCCGCCACTGCCTGATTCGGTCGCCGACGGGGCTCCGCCGGCGGTGGCCGTGGTGACTCCCGCCGAATACGAAGGCTCGCTCGACATCGGCAGCTTGAAAGGAATCCGTTGATGAACAACCTGTATCGCGATCTGGCGCCGGTCACCGAAGCCGCCTGGGCGGAAATAGAATTGGAGGCCAGCCGCACGTTCAAACGGCACATCGCCGGGCGGCGGGTGGTCGACGTCAGCGAGCCCGGCGGGCCGGCGACCGCTGCGATCAGCACAGGGCATCTGCGTGACGTCGCTCC
Organism: Mycobacterium sp. GA-0227b; assembly: GCF_001499855.1. GTDB lineage: Bacteria > Actinomycetota > Actinomycetes > Mycobacteriales > Mycobacteriaceae > Mycobacterium. The sequence goes on along the minus strand of NZ_LQIK01000032.1, from coordinate 40,008 downwards.
TCCCGGCGACGGCGTGATCGCGCACCTGCGCGAAGCCAAGCCGTTGGTACGGCTGCGGGTCCCGTTCACCGTGTCCCGCACTGCAATCGACGACGTCGAGCGGGGCTCGCAGGATTCGGACTGGGACCCGGTCAAGGATGCCGCGATGAAGCTGGCCTTCGCCGAGGACCGGGCGATCTTCGAGGGCTACGAGGCGGCGTCCATCGAAGGCATCCGGGCGTGCAGTTCCAACACCGCGCTGGCGCTGCCCGACGACGAGCGCGACATCCCCGACGTGATCTCCCAGGCGTTGTCCGAGTTGCGGCTCTCCGGCGTCGACGGCCCCTACTCGGTGCTGCTGTCGGCCGAGGTGTACACCAAGGTCAGCGAGACCACCCAGCACGGCTATCCGATCCGCGAGCACCTCCACCGGCTCGTCGACGGCGACATCATCTGGGCGCCCGCTATCGACGGTGCGTTCGTACTGTCAACGCGCGGAGGCGATTTCGACCTGCAGCTGGGTACCGACGTGTCGATCGGCTACCTGTCGCACGACGCAGGAACAGTCGAGCTGTATCTGGAGGAGACGCTGACGTTCCTGTGCTACACCGCCGAAGCCTCGGTCGCGCTGACGCCCTGAGTGCGCGAGCGGACCAGCGGAGGTGGACAACCCAAACAAGCAGGCCGCTACGATTCCCAGCGTGGAGACGGAGAAGGTGAACCGTTGCTTGCCGACGGCGGGGGGCTCTTGAACATCGTCAAGCAGGGTCTACAGCGGCGCGGTGGTGTGCTCGGATTCCTCCTCGGCATCGCCGCCGTCGTTGTGTTGGTGGCTGCGTGCACGAACTCTGCACCGACCTCCCGGCCGCCGGATGTGCCACTGCAGACGGGCACGCAGAGTACGTTCCCGCTTGTCGCGATGGGCATTTCGTCGTTGAGCGTCGACGATGAGAACGTCCTCTATCTGGGTGGCGCCACCGGAATCTCCACTCTGGCACCAGGAGCAGTTCGCCCGACCCCGTTGAACCTCAGTGGTTATCCGACAGTCTCAACGTCCGCCGTTGCACCGGACGGCACGCTGTACTTCGTCACTCTCGACGGTCTCGTTCAGACCGTCTCACCCGGATCCACGGAACCGAAGCGGCTGCCCTTCGCCAAGCTGCAAAATTACAGCGATATCGCGGTGGCGACCGACGGCACAATCTATCTCGGCGACAACAAGCAGAACAAACTGTTGAAATACATTCCGGGTGCGGACAGTCCGACCGAGCTGCCCGTAACCGGCGTCACTGGGGCAGGACACGTGGCGATCGACGCCGAAGACAACCTGTTCGTGTTCACGATGGGTGAGATCGTGAAGATAGCGAAGGACGCGGAGGCCGCCGAACCGGTCGACGGTGGGCCCGAAGATGTCGGTGGCCTAGCCGTCGACACTGCGGGCAATCTGTATGCAACCGACGTGAAGGCAAATACCGTCTCACGCATGCCCGCCGGGGGAGGCGAATGGGCCCAGCTACCGTTCACCGGCCTCCAGAGCCCGACCCACATCACCGTCGACCGCGACGGCAACGTATACGTCGTGCACCAAGGGCGAGAGCTCGTCAGGCTCGCTGCCAAATAGCGCGCAGAGGGGCTGTTGAAGCGCGGCGTGTCGTGTGCTCCGCTCAGGCGCTCAGCACGCCGTCCAGCGCGGAGTAGAACAGGCCGAGCCCGTCGTCGGACGGTCCGGTGAGCGCCTCGGTCGCGTGCTCGGGATGCGGCATCAGGCCGACGACGCGTCCGTCGGCGGAGCTGATGCCGGCGATGTTGCGTTGTGAGCCGTTGGGGTTCTCCCGGTAGCGGAACACCACCCGTCCCTCGCCCTCGAGCTCGTCGAGCACCTTGTCGCTGGCCACATAGCGGCCCTCGCCGGACTTCAGGGGGATCAGCAGGTCGGCGCCCTGCTCGTAACGCGATGTCCACGCCGAGGAGGTCGATGCGACTTCCAGCCAGATGTCACGGCAGACGAAGTGCAGTCCGACATTGCGGGTCAACGCGCCCGGCAGCAGACCCGACTCGCACAGCACCTGAAAACCGTTGCAAATACCCAACACCGGCATACCCTGCCCGGCGGCCCGCACCACTTCGCCCATCACGGGCGCGAACTTCGCGATCGCGCCGGCCCGCAGATAGTCCCCGTAGGAGAACCCGCCGGGCACCACCACCGCGTCGACGTTCTTCAGATCGGCGTCGGCATGCCAGAGCGGAACGGCTTCGGCACCGGCCAACCGAACGGCGCGCGCGGCGTCGACGTCGTCAAGGGTGCCGGGAAATGTGATGACGCCCACACGAGCGGTCACGACTGCTCCCTGCTCACCGACCAGTCCTCGATCACGGTGTTCGCCAACAGCGATTCTGCGATCTCCGCGAGAGTGTCATCGTCGATGCTGTCGTCGACCTCGAGCTCAAAGCGCTTGCCCTGCCGCACATCTGAGACACCGTCGAAGCCAAGTCGGCCCAACGCGCCGACGATCGCCTGCCCCTGCGGGTCGAGGATCTCCGCCTTGGGCATCACGTGCACCACCACCCTTGCCACGCGTCAACTGTACCGGCGGCTTCGGCTTGCGCGAGTCACCGGCACGAACCCAGGTACGCGCCGCACAGCGGGGCGGTCAGCGCGTCAAAAACCTGCGCGTCGGGCACCGCGACCCAGGGCACCTGCACCGGCAGGGTCGACCACATCGCCAGTTCGACGATCGTGCCGCTCGTCGGATGCGCGAGCAGATACTGATGCACCACCTGTTGGCCGGCCACGCTGATCACCGCGGCCAGCCGCTCCGGGTCGGTCGTGGTGATCGACGGCGACACCAGCGGAGCCGTCAACTGGCAGGTCCGCAGCCTTTGTCGCGCGGTGTCGAGCACCGACCGCGACAGCGGACCGTTGTGCGCGACGTCTCCGCGCCAGTGCAACACCTGCGCCCGTAGCTGCCACTGACCAGCTGGATTGCCGACCTCGGCCCTGGCCGCGACCACATAGTCGCGCAGGTCGGCGGGCACCGGGGGGCTGCTGCAGAGTTCCTCGAACATGAACCGCGGCGAGGGCGCGCTGACCGCCAACCCGGCCAGGCCCGGCCAGCGGTACACCGAGTACAACGGAAGCTCACTGGACACCGACCACGCGGAATCGGGAATCGCGTCGCAGATCGGCGGGCAGATGCCCGGCACGGCGGCCGCCGTCGGGATGGGTGTCATCGCCACACCGAACGCCGTGAGCGCCACTGCCAGCAGCAATCGCACGACTCAAGTACCCCCTGAACACGGCCAGCGCCGCCACAATATAGGCATGGAATTGACGCATTTCGGACATTCATGCTTACTCGCGAATTTCAAGGGTGAATCGGGTGGCGAATCGACGATTCTTTTCGATCCCGGGACGTTCTCGCACGGTTTCGAGGGCATCACGGGGCTGTCGGCGATCCTGATCACCCATCAGCATCCCGACCACGCCGACACCGAGCGATTGCCCGCGCTGCTCGACGCCAATCCGCAGGCCGCGCTGTACGCCGACCCGCAGACCGCCGCCCAACTCGGCGATCCGTGGCGCGCGGTCAACGTCGGCGACGAGTTCACCATCGACCACCTCACGGTCCGCGGTGTCGGCGGCAAGCACGCGGTGATCCACCCGGAGATCCCGGTGATCGACAACATCTCGTACCTGATCGGCGACGGCTCGCATCGTGCCCGCCTCATGCATCCCGGCGACGCGCTGTTCACTCCTGGCGAACCGGTCGACGTGCTTGCGACGCCCGCGGCCGCGCCGTGGATGAAGATCGCCGAGGCGGTGGATTACCTACGCGCCGTGGCGCCGACGCATGCGGTGCCCATCCATCAGGGGATCATCGATCCCAGCGCCCGCGGCATCTTCTACGGCAGGCTCTCGGAGATGACGGACACCGACTTTCAGGTGCTGGACCCGGAGAACAGCAGGGCTTTCTGAGCGCGAGCTGGGGCCACGCGAGCAGACGCAAACTGCCCATCTTTCACGCGTTTTCGGGGCACTTTACGGCTGCTCGCCGGGTCTAGGCGGTGTCGCGTGCCGCCGCGCGGCCGGCGGCCCGGCCGGAGAACACACACCCGCCGAGGAAGGTGCCCTCCAGCGACCTGTATCCATGCACGCCGCCACCGCCGAATCCCGCAGCTTCCCCCGCGGCGAACAAGCCCTCGAACACGCCGCCGTCGGGTCGCAGTACCCGCGCGTCGAGGTCGGTTTCCAAGCCACCCAGGGACTTTCGCGTCAGGATGTGCAGTTTGACCGCGATCAGCGGACCGGCCTTCGGATCGGTCAACCGGTGCGGCGCGACGACGCGACTCACCCGGTCGCCGAGATAGTTGCGCGCCACCCGGATCGAGGCGATCTGAAAGTCCTTGGTGAACTTGTTCGCGACCTCCCGGTCGCGAGCGGTGACCTCGGCCTGCACCGTCGCGTAGTCCAGCGGCTGGACATCGGGGACGGCGTTCATCGCAGAAACCAACTCGCGCAGGGAATCAGCGCTGACGAAGTCGACCCCACGGTCGACGAACGCCTGCACCGGTCGCGGCGCGCCGGCACGTACCCGCGCCAAGACATCGCGGACGCTGCGGCCCGTGAGGTCCGGGTTCTGTTCCTGACCGGAGAGCGCAAACTCCTTGGCGATGATCCGCGCATTGAGGATGAACCACGTGTAGTCCTGCCCGGTCTGTGCGATGTGCTCCAGCGTGCCGAGCGTGTCGAACCCCGGATACAGCGGCGACGGCAGGCGGTTACCGTTGGCGTCCAACCACAACGACGACGGCCCGGGCAGGATCCGGATCCCGTGCAGCGGCCAGATCGGGTCGTAATTCGTGATGCCCTCGGTGTAATGCCACATCCGGTCGCTGTTGATCACCCGCGCCCCGGCCGCCTCGGTGATGCCGATCATGCGTCCGTCCACGTGCGCGGGTACGCCGGACAGCAACTGTTCGGGCACCCGGCCCATCCGCTGGGGCCAGTTCTGCCGCACCAGGTCGTGGTTGCCTCCGATGCCGCCACTCGCGACGACGACCGCCTGTGCACGGAACTCGAACTCCGCGACTGCTTTTCGTGACGATGCGACACCGCGCGGCTCGTCCGAGGGCTCGAGCACTGTTCCGCGCACGCCGACGACGGCGCCGTTCTCGACGATCAGCTCGTCGACGCGATGCCGATGCGCGAACCGGGCGCGTCCGATCAGGCGGCGCGCGAAGATGTCGACGATCGCCGGTCCGGTACCCCAGGTGATGTGGAACCGCGGCACCGAATTGCCGTGTCCGCGGGCGTCGTATCCGCCGCGCTCGGCCCACCCGACGATCGGGAACGTCTGCAGGCCACGCTCGCGCAGCCAGCCGCGCTTCTCGCCCGCTGCGAAATCGACGTAGGCATGCGCCCATTGGCGTGGCCAGTGATCCTCCGGGCGGTCGAATCCCGCCGAGCCAAGCCAGTCCTGCAGAGCCAACTCGTGGCTGTCCCGGATGCCCAGCCGGCGCTGTTCGGGGCTGTCGACGAAGAACAGTCCGCCGAACGACCAGTACGCCTGACCGCCGATGTTGTTGGAGTTCTCCTGGTCGAGAATCAATACGCGGCGGCCACGTTCGACGAGTTCGCATGCCGCCACCAGGCCCGCAAGCCCGGCCCCGACGACAATGACGTCAGCATCTGCCATGTCGCCACGTTAGCGGGCGGACGCTATGCGGCGTCTGTCAATGCGCTGAACGGCCGCCATTCGTAGACACCGGGCACACACCGGTGCATGAGTGCGAGGTCGACGGCGTCGAGCATCGCCTGCCGCGGCCCCGGCCTGCGCAGATGCCGGGCGGCGACGGCCACTCGAACCACCCCTCCTCGTCGCGCGATGCGCTCGGCGGACAACACCAGTGTCCGGCACCACCACGGCTCGCTGAGGAAACCTTCACCGATGCCGAGGACCCGCGACCGTACCGCCGTCCCGCGGGCCAGATCGGTGATCTCCGTGAGACCGGCGACCAGCCGAAAGCCATTGCGCGGCAGCGCCATGAGTGTCCCCTGCGACACCGTCCAACCCGGCGCCGCGAACAGCCGCGTGCGCAAACCCATGTGCTCCATCACGCGGTCGGCGGCCGTCAACCGCAGATTCGCCTCGTGCGCCGGCAGTGTCGCGAACTCTCCACGCCGATTCTTGGTGGCCGCCTCGTCGAAACCGTGCAGCACAATCACGTCGCGCGCATCGCGTCTGCGTGCCAGCCACTGCACCGTGGCGGCGTCGTCGTCGAGCCGGTAGCCGCCCTTGATCCTCGGCGCCACCAGGAACGAGACAGGCACTCCGCGCATGTCGAGTTGCGCGCAGAACTCCGCCACGTCGGGGATCGTGCGATCGCTGATCCCGGAGACGGAGACGATCAGTTGTCCAGCCACGCGGCCAGTATGGCAACGTCAGGTGTCACAACGGTTTACGACAGGCTGACGGCACATGACCATCGCATGCTATCGCGGCAGGACACCCTCGATGGCCGCGATCACCTCAGGAGAATCGGGCTCGGTGCGGGGACGGAACCGCTTGGCCACCGTTCCGCCCGGCGCGAGCAGAAACTTTTCGAAGTTCCACTGGATGTCGCCGGCCTCGCCGCTGTCGTCGGGTGTCTTGGTCAGTTCGGCGTACAGCGGATGCCGGTCGGTACCGTTGACGTCGGTCTTGGCCAGCAGCGGGAACGTCACTCCGTAAGTGGTCGAGCAGAATTCCCGAATCTCCTCGGCGGTACCCGGCTCCTGGCCCATGAATTGATTGCACGGCACGCCGATCACCGTCAGACCGCGGTCGCGGTAGTCCTTGGCCAGTTGCTCGAGCGCGGTGTACTGCGGCGTCAGGCCGCATTTCGAAGCGACGTTGACCACCAGCGCGGCGCCGTCGGCAAGTTCGCCCAACGTGGTGTCGCGGCCGTCGAGGGTGGTGACAGCGATATCGGTCAGCGGAGTGTCGGTCATGCCCGCACGTTACCCGGTCTTGAAAAGCATGCCCGCCACGCGGTGGACCGTTGCCATCGGATCACCGTCGACGTCGATCGCCTTATTCAGCCACAGCAGCGAAAACCCATGCACCAGTGACCACGCCGCCAGCGCGGCAGCTTGGGGGTCCTCGGTGGCGCGCGGATCGTCGAGGGTCCCGACGCCCTGTGCCAGCTCGGCGCCCGCAGCATCCTGAGCCGCCACCAACTCCGGGTTGGCCGGGTCGACAAGCGACCGGTCGAACATCACCGCGTAGTGGCCGGGGTTGTCGAGGGCGAACCGCACGTACGCCAGTGCGGCATCGAGGAAATCCGGCCTCGCATCGGCCAGGGCAGCGGCCAGCTTTCGCCAACCCTGGGCCGCCAGCGCGGTGAACAGGCCACGGCGGTCGGTGAAGTGGTGCGCGGGCGCCGCGTGCGACACCCCCGCCACGCGGGCCAGCTCGCGCAGCGAGATGCCGTCGGCGCCACGCTCGGCCACCAGATCGGCCGCCTCTGCGAGGATGACGGCCTTCAGATCGCCGTGGTGGTACGAGGTCCTGCTCATCCCACCAGCATACCCGGAGAACTTGACAGTGCCTAGATTGTGGTTAGGGCCGACGCTCGTGATCGGCCTTGGCGACATCCAGTAACCAGGCGTACTGGAACGCGGTCTCCTTCCAGCGCTCATAGCGTCCGCTGATACCAGCATGGCCGGCGTTCATCTCGGTCTTGAGTAGCACCGGATTGCCGTCGGTCTTGATGTGACGCAGTGCCGCAACCCATTTCGCAGGCTCGACGTAGTACACCCGGGTGTCGTTGAGCGACGTCATCGCGAGGATCGGCGGATAATGCTTGGCCGCCACGTTTTCATACGGCGAGTACGACTGCATGTACTCGTAGACTTCCTTGCTCTCCAACGGGTTTCCCCACTCGTCCCACTCCGTGACGGTGAGCGGGAGTGACGGATCCAAGATCGTGGTGAGCGGGTCGACGAACGGCACCACCGCGAGGATTCCCGCGAACAGTTCCGGCGCCATATTCGCGACCGCGCCAACCAGGAGACCGCCGGCGCTGCCCCCGTAAGCGACGAGGTTCTCCGGTCGGGTGATGTCGGTCTGCACGAGATGGTTTGCAACGGTGATGAAGTCGGTGAAGCTGTTCTTCTTCTCGAGCATCTTGCCGTGCTCGTACCACGGCCTACCCAGCTCCCCGCCGCCGCGCACGTGGGCGACCGCGAACACCATGCCGCGCTCGAGCAGCGACAGACGTGCGATGGAGAAACGTGGATCCTCGCAAGCCTCGTATGCGCCGTATCCGTAGAGCAGCGTCGGCGCCGGATACTGCAGGCCGATCTTGTGCACGATCGAAATCGGTATCCGCGCACCGTCGGGCGCCACTGCCCAATCGCGGCGTTCGACGTAATCCTCGGGGCGGTAGTCGCCGAGCACGGGCTGCTCGCGCAGCAGCGTCCGTTCACCGGTGGCGAGGTCGACGTCGTAGACGCGCACCGGGATGACGTATGAGGTGGCGCCGATCCGTAGTTTGGGTGCGCTCCAGTTCGGGTTGACGCTCAACCCGGCTGACGTGAGTTCGGACTCGAACGTGAAGTCCTCGGGGTGGCCGTATTCACCATTCGGATAGATGGGCCACAGCTGGATCTTCGGCAGCGCCTCGCTCCGGTAGCTGACGACGAGGTGCCTGTCGAACGCGTCCACGGAATCCAGGCGGGCGTCGTCGCGGTGCTCGATCAGTGTGCGCACCGCGGTGGGGTCGTCGACCGGCGCATCGACGAGCGTGAAGTTCTCCGCACCGTCGTTGTGCAGGATGAGGAACCGGTCTTCGCCGCCCACGACGGCGTGCTCGACGGAATACTCGACGAAGTCGCGGCGTGGCCACACGACCGTGAACTCGGCCTCCGGATCCGTCGCATCGGCGTAACGCACCTCGGAGGTGACGGCGCTACCGGCGGCGATGATGACATACTTGTCGCTGCGGGTCCGGCCGACGCCGAGCCAGTACCGTTCGTCGGGTTCGTGATACACGCGTTGCGCAGGCAGGCCGGCGCCCAGCCGGTGCCGCCAGATGGTGTCCGGGCGCCACGCCTCGTCGAGCGTTGAGTAGTACACGGTGCGGTTGTCGGCCGCCCATGTCGCGCCCGGGCCGATTCCGACGATCGTGTCGTCGTACAGTTCTCCGGTGCGTAAATCCTTGAACCGCAGCGTGTATCGCTCGTCGCCCTTGACGTCGACGGAGTACGCCAGGATGTTGCCGTCCAGGCTGACCGAGGCGGCGCCCAGGGAGAAGAAGTCGTGTCCCTCGGCCTCGACGTTCTCGTCGAGCAGCACCTGCTCGCCGGGAATCTCGGTGTTCTCGTCGAGCACCGGCGGCGTCCAGTCGTCGGGATCGGCGACGGGGCAACGGCAGTGCACGCTGTACTGCTTGCCCTCGAAGCTGCGGCCGTAGTACCACCAGGCATCGCGTCGGGTCGGCACCGAAAGGTCGGTCTCCTTGGTGCGTGCCTTGATCTCGTCGAAGATGTTCTGCCGCAACGGCGCCAGATGCTCGGTGACGTGCTCGGTATAGGCGTTCTCCGCTTCGAGGTGTGCGGTCACGTCCGGATCGCTCTTGTCGCGCAGCCACTCGTAGGGGTCGACGAAGACGTCGCCGTGATGCTCGCGGCGGGTCTCGACGCGTTTGGCGACCGGCGGCTTCATCCGCTGTTGATTCGCTCCGCAAGCGTCGCTCATCCGCCGATCCAATCGCTGAAGTCGAGGCCCGAAATGCGCTCGTACGCCTCGATGTAGCGAGCCCTGGTGGCTTCGACGACGTCCGGCGGCAGGGGTGGCGGTGGGGTGTCGCCGGTTCGGTCCCATCCGGAATCCGGCCCGGTGAGCCAGTTGCGGACGAACTGCTTGTCGAAGCTCTGCTGCACGACACCTTCTTCCCAGTCGTCGGCGCGCCAGTATCGGCTCGAGTCCGGGGTGAACACCTCGTCTGCCAGCCGCAGTTCGCCGTCTTTGTCCACGCCGAACTCGAATTTGGTGTCGGCGACGATGATGCCCTTGGTCAACGCGTGCTCGGCGCCCTGGATGTAGGTCCGCAGTGTCCGGTCGCGGACCTGTTCGGCTCGCTGCGTGCCGATCAACTCGACCACCTCGTCGAATGAGATGTTCACATCATGCTGTCCCAGTTCGGCTTTGGTCGCCGGGGTGAACAGCGGCTGCGCGAACCTGCTGGCCTCGCGCAGTCCCGCGGGCAGCGCGATCCCGCACACCTTGCCGGTCTGCTGATAGTCGATGAGACCCGACCCCGTCAGGTAGCCGCGCGCGACGGCCTCGACCGGCAGCATCTGGAGTTCCTGCACGACCAGCGCGCGACCGAGCACGTCGGCGGGGATGCGCTCGTCGTCGGGTGGGCCGGCGAGGTGGTTGGGCGCGTCGAGGAGGTCGAAGAAGAACACGCTCATCGCGGTCAGGATGCGGCCCTTGTCGGGGATCTGCGAGTCCAGGATGTAGTCGTAGGCGGAGATGCGGTCACTGGCCACGAAAAGCAGCGTCTCGTCGTCCACGCGGTACAGCTCGCGAACCTTGCCGCTGGCCAGATGTTCGTAGTCGGACAGAGCGGGGCGCATCGGGCCAGCCTATCGGGCAGCATCTACAGCCATGACTTCGCGGTTTATCCCCTACGCCACCACACCGTCGCGTGTCCTCGGCCAGCTGATCAGCGACATCGTCGTGGTCGCCTGGACCACCGTGTGGGTGATGGTCGGCATGGCCGTGCACTCGGCCGTCTCGACGATCGCCGCGGTGGGCCGTCAAGTCGAGACGGGCGCCAACGGGGTGTCCGAGAATCTCGACACCGCGAGTGACCGCACCGGCGACTTCCCGCTCGTCGGCGACGCGCTGAGCAAACCGCTGCGGGCGGCCAGCGAGGCCGCGCTCGACATCGCGGGGGCCGGTCAGAGCCTCGACACCACCGCGTCCTGGTTGGCGTGGGTGCTTGCGCTGGCGGTGGCCGCGCCGCCAGTCCTGTTCGTCGCGATGCCGTGGCTGTATCTGCGGCTTCGGTTCTTCCGTCGGAAATGGACCGCGATCGCGCTGGCCCGCACTCCCGCCGGCGAGCAACTGCTGGCGCTGCGCGCGCTGGCCAACCGGCCGCTGGCCAAGCTGGCGGCGATTCACCCCGATCCCGTCGGGGCGTGGCGCGAGCACGACGCCACGGCGATCCGCGGCCTGGCCGCGCTGGAGCTGCGTTCGGCAGGAGTCGCGCGGCTCCGTACCTGAGCGATTTGTGGAGTTTTGGCGGCGGTGAGAGCCGGTGCGGCTCCACGAGTCGCCCGGAATGGAACCGGTCGGGCACGTTCTCGCGTCCACACAGAGTGCCCGACGACTATCTGTGCCGACAGGACGGCGTACTCACCCGAACCCAGGCGCTTCGTGTGGGGCTGAGCCAGGTTGCGATCAACCGCAGGATTCGGTCGGGGCGTTGGCTGCGCTGCGCTCGCGGCGTGTACTTCGTCGCCGATCGGCGATTCACCGACGCCGCTCGGGTACGCGTCGCTGTGTTGGCCTACGGCCCGCAGGCATGCGCGAGCGGCATGGCGGCGGCATGGTGGCACCGGCTGACGCAATTCGCGCCGACGACGGTCGAGGTCACCGTTCCACGAGACAGCCGACTTCGACATCGGCCGGAAACCCGGCTGCGGCGGCGTGACCTCGACCCGCACGACGTGGTCGAGCGCGACGGGCTGCGAGTCACCGCACTGCCGCTGACAGTCGTTGAAGCCGCGGTCCGGCGCGGTGGCGGAGCCAAGTTGATGGATACCGCATTGCAGCGCCACGTCGACCTCGCGTAGCTATGGCGAGCGCACCTACGCAACAAGGGCAGGTACGGCTCGCCCTCGGCACGCAGGCTCTTGCAGGCGGCCGAGGACGGCGCCCGCTCGGAGGCCGAGCGACTGCTGGTGAAGCTTCTTCGCGACGCTGGGTTCACCGGCTGGAAGGCGAATTATCCCGTCGGCGGCTACAAGGTCGACGTCGGCTTCGTCGCAGCGAAAGTCGCCATCGAGGTCGACGGGTGGGCCTTCCACCACGACCCCGATGCGTTTCAGATCGACCGCAAGCGCCAGAATGCAATATCGCTTCTCGGCTGGAAGGTGTTGCGCTTCACCTGGCTTGACCTGACGGAGTATGCGCAACGCGTGATCGCTGAGATCGCCGCGGCGACCGGCCAGTGAACCGCACTACCCGAGCACGCGCCGCCACACCCGCCCGAACGAGTACCGCGCCGTCACCGACCCGAACCGCACTCGGCCGCGGACCACGACATGCAACCGCTCCGACCCCGGGCCGCGGGGCACCTTGACGGTCGTGCTGCCGGCGAACGTCTCGACACCGTCGAGGTCGGCGGTGGCGCCGTCGGGCAGGATCAGTTCGGTCGAGCTGAAGTAGTCGTCGATGTCCAGGACGACGGTCGGACCGCGCACGGCCGCGTTGGTGAAGTCGAGCGTGGTGTCACACATTCGGGTGTTCACCCTCAGGTGTGACGGCACAGTCCACCGCCCCCGCCGCGACACCGACGACATCCGACCACGCAACACCTCGCCATCGGCAGGGCCCGCCGTCGCCGGTGGCGGCACATCCATGTCAGGGAGATCGGCCAAGACCTTGCGCAGGTCTCCGCGAGTACGCGCGGCCAGCACAGTGTCGATCCGCTCGCTGAACTCGTCGAGGGTGAGCATGCCCTGGCCCACCGCCCGTTCGAGCAGTTGGCTCACATGGGCACGGTCGTCGTCAGAGATCCGCAGGTTCGCATCATCGGAGTCCATGTCTTGAGGGTAGGTGGCGACGGACACGCAACCGCCATGCGCCGGCGAACGCCACGATGAGCCACGCGGCGAACGCGATCCAGAAAAAGGTCAGCGAAACGCCGGACAGGACAGGCCATCCGGTCTCCACAGCCATCGCGTGGCTGGCCGCCGAGTACATGCCCAGCGGAAACACCATCGCCCACCACACCGCGGCGAAACGCCGGGCTTCGGCCCGCTGGATGTGTCGAAGGCCGAAGTAGAGAAGCGGCAGGATCCACAACGAAGCCACACACCACGTCGCGATGGTCATGGCGCGGACGTCGTCGATCCCCGCCCGGTGGAGGTGGTCGCCGGCCAACGTGGCAATGGCCATGGCGCCCATCAGTATCCACGCGTCCGGCTCGAACCCGCTGGGGTCCAGTCGCGCGGCGAACGCCCGCGCCAGGATCAGCGCGGTCATCAACACATACACCGCGATCGCCACCAGCCAGATCGCCGCACCGATCATCAGCAGGGCGTGCGAACCCGTGTCACGCGCCAGCGCCACGGTGACGATCGCCAGTCCGGAGGTGCCGACGCTGCCCAGTTCCCATGCGCCGCGCGCCCGCTCCTGCAACTCCTTCCAGGACCTGGCCGCCATATTCCGCGCCGTCAAAGCGCTCACCACCAACCACGCCACCGCCGCCAGCACGCCGAGTGTCCACACCACCGCCGATATCGACGTCAACCTGCTGTCGATGACCGCGCACGCCGCGACGAACGTGAACATGCCGATCGTGACGTCGGGATCCGCAATATCCGGCGGCTGCCCGCGCCAGGAAACTCCCGCGGCCGCCATGAGGACCACGAGCCCGACGATGGCCACCACAGCCAGCCCGTCGCTGACGTACACGAAGCCGTGGTCCGTCGCAGCGATCGACACAATGCCGGTCGCCATCACGAACGCGAACGCGTCGGGTCTCACCGCTCGAAGCTCACCGCAGCTCCACGACAAGATGCCGAATGCCGGTGTGCCGGTTGCTGCGCGTCCACTCGACGGGTTTGACCAGCGTGGCCAACGAGAACCGCGTCAGCAGTTCCTCGAACAGCACCCGAAGCTCCAGCCGCGCGAGGTTGGCACCGAGGCAGTAATGCACACCGTGCCCGAAGCCCAGATGCGGGTTCGGTTTACGCCCGATGTCGAACACATCCGGGTCGGTGAAAACCGTCGCGTCGCGATTGGCCGAGCCCTCCCAGATCTGCACTTTCTGACCGGCCGCGATCTCACAGCCGCCCAACGACACATCGCGCGTCGCGGTGCGCCGCTTCGACGGTGAGGGCGACGTCCAGCGCACCATCTCCTCGATGGCCGACGGCAACGAACCCGGATCCGAACGCAGAGCCGCAAGCGAATCGGGATTGTCGATCAACGCCAACAACCCGCCGGCCACCGCATTGCGCGTCGTCTCGGCGCCCGCGCTGAACAGCAGGCTGAAGAATAGATACAACTCGATTTCCGAAAGGAGGGCCGGCGAACGCGCGCCGTCGTCCACGGTGTCATCTAGGCAAGCGTTCGCCACCACCGACAGCATGTCGTCGGTCGGCGACGCGCGCTTGGCGGCGATCAACTCCTGGCCGTAGGCGTACATCCGCGAGCCGGCCTCCTCGGCCGACAACTGACCAAGGGTCGCCTTCCGTGAACCGCCGAAATCGAACTGCGGCTCGATCGCGTGAAAGAGCCAATGACGTTCGGACTCAGGAACTCCCAACAGAATGCAGATCATCTGCATCGGCAACTCGGCGGCCACGTCGACCAGGAAGTCAAACGGCTCCCCCGGCTCGACAGCGTCCAACAACCGCCGCGCCCGCGCACGCAGATCGTCCTCGACCCGGCGGATCATTCGCGGCGTCAGGCCCGAGCTGACGAGCCTGCGAATCTGCGCGTGTCGCGGATCGTCCATCATGTTGAGCACCTGCCCGGCGATCGCCAGGTCTTGCAGCAGCGTGCCGCCGTATGCGCGGGAGCCGCCGGTCACCGACGAGAAGGTCTGCGGATCACGCAGCACCGCATGCGTTTCGGCGTAGGTGGCGACGGACCAGAATCCCTCGCCGTCGGGGGTGTGCTCGGTCGGCTTGTGCCAATACACCGGCGCCTCGCGCCGATGCACTGCGAACAGGTCGTGCGGAAAGCCGTTCGCGAAGTTGTCCAGATCGGTGAAATCGACCGCCGCCAGTGTCACAAGATGGCACCCGAAGTGTATTTGGCGGCTTCGGGATAGCGGCTGACCAATTCGCCGACGGCCTCGACGACCCGGTCCACCTGGTCGCCGGCCGCACCAGTGAACGCCTGTTTGTCGGCCAGCGCCGCATCCAGCGCAGGCCGGTCCAGAGGTAGCCGCGGATCGGCCGCCAGCCGGTCCAGCAGGTCGGGTTCCTGGCCCTTCTCCCGCATCGCCAGGGCCACCGCGACGGCGTGCTCCTTGATCACCTCGTGGGCGGTTTCGCGGCCGACCCCGGCGCGGACGGCGGCGATCAGGATTCGCGTCGTCGCCAGGAACGGCAGATACCGATCCAGCTCTCGCTGGATCACCGCGGGGTAGGCCCCGAACTCGTCGAGCACCGTGAGGAAGGTTTCAATCTGCCCGTCGACGGCGAAGAATGCGTCGGGCAGCGCCACCCGGCGCACCACCGAACAGAACACATCGCCCTCATTCCATTGCGCGCCAGCCAGTTCGGCCGCCATGGCGGCGTAGCCACGCAGCACGACCTGCAATCCGTTCACCCGCTCACACGAGCGAGTGTTCATCTTGTGCGGCATCGCCGATGACCCGACCTGGCCGGGCGCGAAGCCTTCGGTGACGAGTTCGTGTCCGGCCATCAGCCGGATGGTGTGCGCCAAGGACGACGGTCCCGCGCCCAGCTGCACCAGCGAGGAGACGACGTCGTGGTCCAGCGATCGCGGGTACACCTGTCCGACGCTGGTGAAAATGTCTGTGAAGCCGAGGAATTCGGCGACACGTCGCTCCAGATCCGCAAGCCGCGAAGCGTCACCGTCGAACAGGTCGAGCATGTCCTGCGCGGTGCCCATCGGGCCCTTGATGCCCCGCAGCGGGTAACGGTCAATCAACGAGCGCAGGCGCTGCAGCGCGATCAGCATCTCTTCGGCCGCCGACGCGAATCGCTTGCCCAAGGTGGTCGCCTGCGCGGCGACGTTGTGGCTGCGGCCGGCCATCACGAGGTCGCGATACAGAACGGCGCGTTCGGCCAAGCGGGCCACCACCGCGACCCCATGCGAATGCACCAGCTCCAGGGACCGGCGGATCTGCAGCTGTTCCACGTTCTCGGTGAGGTCGCGGCTAGTCATGCCCTTGTGCACGTGCTCGTGGCCGGCCAACGCATTGAACTCCTCGATGCGCGCCTTGACGTCGTGGCGCAGCACCCGCTCGCGCGCCGCGATCGACGCCAGGTCGACCTGTTCGAGCACCCGCTCGTAGTCCGCCACCACCGTCGCCGGAACGTCCACACCCAACTCCGCCTGCGCGCGCAGCACGGCGACCCACAGCCGGCGCTCCGCGACGACCTTGGCCTCCGGCGACCAGATGGCCACCATGTCCTCGCTGGCATAACGATTGGCCAGCACATTGGGGATCGTCACAAACACTCAGCTTACGGCGCGGGTAAGGCAGGCTGGCCCCATGTACTTCGTAGGGCTCGATCTCGCGTGGGCGGACGCGAACCAAACCGGTGTAGCCGTCCTGGACGACGATGGACGGCTCGTGCAGGTCGGCACGGCGGTCAGCGACGACGAGATTGCGGCGACCCTCGCGCCGTATGTCGACGGCCCCTGCGTCGTGGCCATCGACGCTCCCCTCATCGTCAAGAATCCCAGCGGCTATCGACTCGGTGAGACCCTGTACAACCGGGATTTCATGCCGTTCGAGGCAACCGCGCAGCCCTCGAACACGGGCAATCCGCTCTTCAACCCGCCCCGCGCCGAAGTTCTCTGCGAGCGACTGGGCCTCGATCCCGACCCGCAGTCGCGCGGTGATCGTCGCGCGATCGAGGTCTACCCGCACGCAGCAACGGTTTCACTTTTCAAACTCGGCAAGACGCTCAAATACAAGCGGCGCGCCAAGGATGTCGCGAAGCGCAAGTCCGAGCTGCTGAGGATGGTGGAGCTGATCGAGGGGTTGCACGACGCGACGCCGCAACTTCGCGTGCGCAGTAGTCCCGCCTGGCTCGAACTTCGCAAGAGAATCGAGGCGGGCGTTCGAGCGTTTCAGCTGAACGCATGCGAAGATCCCGTCGACGCGGTGCTCTGCGCGTACGTCGCGCTGTATTTCGAGCGACGGCGCGAGGACATCACGATCTACGGTGACCGCGAAGTCGGCTACATCGTCACGCCTGCGTTGCCACCGGAGCTGACGCCCGCTCCTCGGGCTCGTGCGGTGCCAGACCCCGACCCCGGCGAAGTGTTGCCGCGGCTCGAGCAGGTTCAACTTCTCATCGAACGCGCACAGCGTGAGCTGACCGAGATTCGCAGGCAGCTGGGCGGCTAATCCGGCGTTTCGGCCAGCCGGGTCGGGTCGGTGATGCCGGCGTCCCTGATGCCGAGCTGCTTGTTGATCATCATGGTGATCACGAACAACACGACGCCGATAACGAGCAGAACGCCGGCCACCAGGTACTGCGAACCGGGGCGGCCCGACAGCGGCGTCACCAGATACAGCGATGTGATGAACCCGATCACGGGCAGCACCGTCGGTGTTTTGAAGTGCCCGCCGGCCTCGCGGACGTCGCGGCGCAGCACCAGCACTGCGACGTTGACCATCGCGAAGACCGCCAACAACAACAGCGACGTCGTGCCACCGAGCACCGAAACCGCCTTGCTGCTCGCGAACGCAGAGACATAGAAGATCAGACCGAATGCGATGACCGTCGTGAACACGATTGCAACCCATGGAGTGTGGCGTGTTCGGTGCACCGTGCCCAGCACGGGCGGCAACACATGCTGTCGTGCCATGCCGTAGATCAGCCGGCTCGCCATCAACATGTTGATCAGCGCGGTGTTCGAAACCGCGAACATCGTGATGAACGGGAACAGCTCGTCGATCGGAAGTCCGGGCGCCGCCGCCTCGACCACCGCGACAAGCGGTGTGGCGCTTGCCCTCAGTTCGCCGATGGGCACCAACGCGACGGCGATGATCGACACCACGATGTACACCACGCCGGCGAGGCTCAAGCCGGTCAACAAGACCTTCGGGAAGATCCGGACCGGGTCCTTGGTCTCCTCGGCCATGTTGACCGAGTCCTCGAACCCGACCATCGCGAAGAACGCTAGTGACGTCGCCGCGGTGATCGCGACGAATGTGCTTCGCTCCTGGCTGCTTTCGAACATGACAACGCGCGAGAAATCATAGTCACCGGCCTGGGTGAACGCCCACAGCCCGACGAAGATCACCATCATCAGTCCGGTGATCTCGATGACGGTCAGGCCGACGTTGAGCTTGACGCTTTCGCTGACGCCGCGCAGGTTGATCGCGGCCAGAACGGCCATGAAGGCCAGCGCGATGACGGCGACACCGGCCTTGCCCCAATCCAGTGCGAAACCTTTGATCAGGTTGGCCGCGAACGCTTGTGACGCGGTCGAAGCAGACGTGATGCCGGAACACATCACCACGAACGCGACGAGGAAGGTGAAGAACTGAACTCCGAATGCCTTGTGCGCGTACAGCGCTGCGCCCGCAGCCTGCGGATATTTGGTCACCAGCTCCAGGTAGGAGAACGCCGTGATCGTCGCGATGCTGAACGCCAGCAGGAACGGCAGCCAGGCCGCCCCGCCGACTTCACCGGCAACCTGGCCGGTCAGCGCGTACACGCCGGTGCCGAGGATGTCGCCGACGATGAACAGAAGCAACAAACCCGGACCCATGACCCGCCGAAGTTCCGGTTGCTTGTCCACCGGCGTACTCATCGGTGTCCTCTGCTCTTCGCGCAAGCGCTCATCGGTGTCCTCTGCTCTTCGCGCAAGCGCTCATCGCCCTCCTTGTGGCGTCTACACCTGCGCCACTCGCTCGTCGATAGGTGCCAACACGTCTATCACGTCGATCAACGTCGCGCGCGCTGTTGCGCGCGGGCCGTCGCCCTCGGCGACGAGCGCCGCGACCACCGCACCGTCGACGGCGTTGACCAAGGCGGTCATGTACTCCGCCCGCACCGACCGCCCCGAGCGTTCGATGACCTCGATGACCGCGTCGCTGCGCTGGCGCAAAATCCGCCGTTGGATGTCGCGCAACAGGGGGTGTCGTGCGCATGCGATGTAGCGCTCGTACCGCGAGATCAACTGCTGCCCCACCGTGTCATCGACCAACAGGTCGACCAAGATGTCGGCGGTCGACTCCGCGCCTCGACGCCGCCGCGACAGCATCGCGACGCGCGCCCGCAACTGCTCGGCCTCGCGCTCGCCGACGTATTCGACAGCCTTCGCGATCAGGTCGTCGAGCGACGAGAAGTAATAGGTCGTCGACGCCAGCGGCAGCCCGGCACGACGGGCCACGGCGCGATGTCGCACCGCGTCGAAGCCGCCTTCGCACAGCAGATCGGCAGCCGCGCTGACCAGCGCATACCGCCGACGTTCTCCCTTGGGAGTGACCGCTGCCGTCACGCCTAGCATGCTGCCAGCCGGGCGGGTCTCCCATCGGACTTTCGGCCAAACGTCAGGCTTTGCCCACAGAAGTCGGGACTGGTGTTTCTGATGCGACGCCCAAACGGCCGCGCCGGCCGAGCAAGCGCCGATGGCATGATGGCCGCCATGTCCGAGCTGACTCGCCGTTCGCTTCTGCGCCTCGGAGTCGGTGCCGCGGCCGGCGCGGTGGCGTTGCGGATGGCGCCGGCGGTTCCGGCGGCCCCCGCCGCGCCGACCTACGTCGACGGCTCCTTCGTCTCGGCGGCGCGGGGAGGACTGGCGACCAACTGGGCGATCGCCCGCCCGCCCGGGCAGAGCGCCCCGTTGCGTCCCGTCATTGCGCTGCACGGGAAGGGACAAGACGCGGCCGGTGTGATGGCCGGAGGTGTGGAGCAAGGCCTGGCCGAGGCCGTCGCCGCGGGGCTGCCGCCGTTCGCGGTGGTCGCCGTCGACGGTGGCGGAAGCTACTGGCACAAACGGGCGTCCGGCGAGGACTCCGGGGCGATGGTGCTCGACGAGTTGCTCCCGATGCTCGACTCGCAGGGCCTGGACACCTCGCGCGTCGGCTTTCTCGGGTGGTCGATGGGCGGCTACGGCGCGCTGCTGCTCGGCGCCCGACTCGGACCCGCCCGCACGGCGGCGATCTGTGCGGTGAGCCCGGCGCTGTGGACGTCGCCAGGGGCGGCCGCACCCGGCGCATTCGACAGCGCCGAGGACTATGCGGCCAACAGCGTGTGGGGATCGCCCGCGCTGGCGTCCATCCCGATCCGAATCGACTGCGGCACCGACGATCCCTTCTATTCGGCGACCAAAGAGTTCATCGCGCAGCTGCCGAATCCGCCCGCCGGCGGCTTCTCTCCGGGCGGTCACGACGGCGGGTTCTGGAGCTCGCAGCTGCCCGGCGAGCTGAGCTGGATGGCGCCGTTGCTGACGGCCTAGAGTGCAATTCGCCCTTCGGCCGCTGCCAACCCGATATCACTGCGAAAATGACTGCCCGGCAATCGAATCGACTTGATCAGCTGGTAGGCGGCCGCACGCGCGGCCGGGAGGTCCACACCCGTGCCGACCACCGAGAGCACGCGTCCGCCCGATGACACGATCGCGCCGTCGTCACGCCGACTGGTGCCCGCGTGCAGCACCCCGTCGACCTCGGACCCGGCGATCGCGTCGCCAACTCGCGGGCGGCCCGGGTAGTTCTCCGCTGCCAGCACCACGGTCACCGCGGCGCCGTCGCGCCATTGCAACGGCGGCTCGCCCGCGAGGTCCCCGATCGCTGCGGAATACAAGAGTTGTCCCAGCGGCGTCTCCAGCAACGCCAGCACACATTGGGTCTCCGGATCGCCGAAGCGGCAGTTGAATTCGACCACCGCGGGCCCACCCGACGTGATCGCCAACCCGGTGTAGAGCAGGCCCGAGAACGGGCAACCGCGCGCAACCAGTTCGGCGGCAACGGGTTTCACCACTTCATCGACGATCCGGTTGACGACGTCGTCGGGCAGCCACGGCAACGGCGCGTACGCCCCCATGCCTCCGGTATTGGGTCCGGTGTCGTTGTCCCCGACGCGTTTGAAGTCCTGCGCCGGAAGCAGGGGCACCACGGTCTCGCCGTCGACGACGCAGAACAGCGACACCTCCGGGCCGTCGAGGAACGACTCGAGCAATACCGGATGCCCCGCGTCGAGCAGGCTTGCGGCATGCGCCCGCGCGGTGGCGCGGTCAGCCGTCACCACCACACCCTTGCCCGCCGCCAGGCCGTCGTCCTTGACCACCCACGCGGGGTCGCCGCCCGGTGGGCCGAACCGGTCGAGCGCGGCATCGAGGCGTGCCGGATTGTCGACGACCTCGCTCCTGGCGGTGCGCACGCCGGCGGCGGTCATCACGTCCTTGGCGAACGACTTCGAACCCTCGATGCGGGCCGCGTCCTTCGTCGGCCCGAAGCAGGCGATCCCGACGCTGCGCACGGCATCGGCGACGCCGAGCACCAACGGCACTTCCGGCCCGATGACGACCAGGTCGGCGGCGATGCGCTGGGCCAACTTCGCGACCGCCTCACCGGAGGTGATGTCGACGTCGTACTGATCGGCGATCCCTGCGGTCCCCGCGTTACCTGGGGCGACCGCCAGCCCCTCGACCTCGGGGTCTCGCCGCAGCGCCAGCAGCAGCGCATGTTCACGGGCTCCGGAGCCGATCACCAGGACTCGCACAACTGCTCACCCTAACGCCTGTCAACCCAACCCTTCGGCCATACACTTGACACGACACTGTATGGTCGAATGTATGACGCACGCCACATGTCCGTTCCTGCCCGAGGGATACGACTTCACCGACCCCGAGGTGCTGCTGCGCGGCATCCCCGTGACCGAATTCGCCGAGCTGCGCAAGACCGCCCCGGTGTGGTGGAACGAGCAGCCCGAGTCGATCTTCGACGACGGTGGCTACTGGGTGATCAGCCGCCACGACGACATCAAGGCCATCTCCCGCAACGGTGACCTGTGGTCGACCAACCGCAAGGGCGCGGTGATGCGCCTGCCCGAAGGTGTGACCGCCGACCAGCTCGAGCTCACCAAGGCCTTGCTGATCAACCACGACGCCCCGGAGCACACCAGGCTGCGCAAGCTGGTGTCACGGTTGTTCACACCGCGGGCGATCACCACCCTCGAGGCGAAGCTGGCCACCGCTGCACGTGAAATCGTCTCCGCCGCAAAGGAAAAAGGCAGCGGCAACTTCGTCGACGACATCGCGATGAGCCTGCCGCTGTTGGCGATCGCCGACCTGATCGGAGTACCGGAGGCCGATCGCGAAAAACTGTTCCACTGGACCAACGCGATCATGAACACCGACGATCCGGACTTCGACTCCGACCCGACCGCGGCCAACGCGGAATTGATGGGCTACGCCTACTCGATGGCAGAGGAGCGTCGGCGTTGTCCGGCCGACGACATCGTCACCCGGCTCGTGCAGGCCGACATCGAGGGTGAGTCTCTCGAGGACGTCGAGTTCGCGTTCTTCGTGATCCTGCTGGCGGTCGCCGGCAACGAAACCACCCGCAACGCCATGACACACGGCATGAACGCGTTCTTCGAGAACCCCGACCAGTGGGACCTGTTCAAGCGGGAACGACCGGACACCACCGCCGACGAGATCGTGCGCTGGGCCACCCCCGTGCACTGTTTCCAGCGAACTGCTCTGGCAGACAACGAACTCAGCGGTGTCACAATAAGCGAGGGCCAGCGCGTCGGACTGTTCTACAGCTCGGCCAACTACGACGAAGAGGTCTTCGACCGGCCCTTCGAATTCAACATCCTGCGCGACCCCAACCCGCACCTCGGCTTCGGCGGCAACGGCGCGCACTACTGCATCGGCGCGAACCTGGCCCGCATGGAGATCAAGCTGATCTTCAACGAGATCGCCGACCAGATTCCCGACATCGCCAAACTCGGCGAACCACAACGTCTTCGGTCGGGCTGGATCAACGGCGTCAAGGATCTGCAGGTCTCCTACACGGGTTGATGGGGCTGGCTGAGTAGGATTTTCGCCGTGCGCACCCACGGCTGGTCCGGATCGGCACCGTCGACGGACGAGGAAGCGGTCGCCCGCATCCTTGACGCCGCAGGCAAGGCGATCGACGCCCGCGGCGCGGAATTTTCCATCGCCGACGTCGCTCGCACCCTCGGTGTCACGAGGCAGACCGTCTACCGGTACTTCCCCAGCACCGACGCGCTGCTCGAAGCCTCCGCGCAACGCGCCGCGACCGGCTTCCTGGATCGGTTGGCCGACCATCTGCAGGGAGTGACCGACCCGCAGGAGGCGGTCGCCGAGGGTATCGCCACCGCGCTCGAGTGGCTGCCGAAGGACAAGCACATGGGCCTGCTGCTGATGCCCGGTCGAGCCAGCGCCTTCAGTCAGACGGTCACCTCGGATGTGGCGCTGCAGTTCGCCAACTCGATGCTGCGGCGCTTCGACGTGGACTGGACCGGTCTCGGCTTGACCGACGGCGACCTCGACGACTTGGCCGAGCATCTGCTGCGGATCATCCAGTCATTCATCATCGACCCGGGCCGCCCGCCGCGCCGAGGCGCGGAACTGCGCAAGTACCTGCGCCGTTGGGTCGGCACCGCGCTGGCGCCCGAAATTGCCGTCGAACGCACGAGTTGACCGGCTTTAGACTCCGATCGTGAGTGTCCTGGCTGCTTTCTTGTCGACGTGGGAACGCGCGCACACCACGTTCGGCGAGGGCACTCCCCACGGCGGTGACGGCCTCGACCAGAGTGCGCGGTTCCGACGACTGCAAAGCGATGTCGACGCCGCCGCGCCGCGGGACTGGACCGGCGCAGGCTCGGACTCGTATGCCGAGGCGAACCAGCGACAGAGCCGTGCACTGTCCGCGATGGCGGACCTCGATCAGCGACTCAAGGCGGAGGTCGACCGGTCGGCGGCGGTGGTGGCGGCCGGCCGACGCGACCTCGAAGCCGTCAGGCAGTGGGTGGTCGACGCTGCCGCGACCGTCCCGAGAACCGCCCTTGGTGAGCAGATGCTGTGGCCGGTCGTCAGCAAGGGCGCGAGCGAGGTCGCCGAGATCATCCGCCGTTCCCATGGTGAGCTGTCCGCCATCGCCGAGAGGATGCGGGGGCTGGGCACCGAGTACGAGGCTCTTCGGCCACCGACTCGCGACGCCTGAGAGGTATCAGAGCACAGTCAGCGGCAGCGACTTGCGGTCCTCGAACTCCCACGTTGAGCCGCCGCTGACCCTGACCACCGACACCTCGGAGAATTCCTTGGCCGCCGTGTCGGTTTCGACGACGCGCGCGGTCCAGTCCTCGTGGTTGCCCGTGACTTCCACGTCGAATCGCGGGTCGATGACCCGCACCGCCGCCTGCAACGGGCGCACTTCGTCGGGAGACACCAGCGACACCCACGCGCCGTCCTCGTGGGCCGGTGACCGTCGCACCTGCACGATGTCCGGACCGAACTCGGCGTCGACGTATGCCTGCGGGTTGAGCATCGGATGCAGCTTCAGGGTCTGCACCGCTCCCTCGATCCCGCCCGGCAACTTCAGCGCGCGATGGATGCGCTCGGCGGCGATACCCGCCACCCCGATGAGCTGCTTGGTGCAGATCTCGGTTGCCAGTTCGGTGTTCGTCCCTGCCCGCTTGCCGACCGCGATGACGAACGACAGATTCAACAAGTGCATCTGCAGGCAGACCTCGTCCGCCATGCGCACCAACGCCGAATGCGAGAACGCGGCGAAGTCGAAGTCCGAAAGCAGCGGGCCCGAGTAGTCGGCCTGACCCTCGTCGGACGGATCGATCGGGTCGAGTTCCGTTCTGGCGGCGCGGCTTCGGCCGACAACCTCCAATACCGGGTGGTCCTCGACCTCGGGATGGGACTCGTCGATGATCACGGTCCACGCGCAGTGCGGGTGCTGGTCGGCGGGGGTGCGCGGCGGACGGTGGATCGGGCGGATCTGTGCCCTGCGGTTGGTCGCGACGGCCGTCGCGTCGAACGTCGGGTCCTCGATGTCGTGGCACATGCCGCGCACGTACTCTTCACCCATCGGCTCGACGTCCAGCAACGCGCCACAGTGGTCGAGGTGGAATTCGCCGTGCCACCGGTCGTGCACGGTGTAGCGGAAATCCATGAACTGCGGCGGTGCCCCGATGTCGAGCTGCAGACCTTTGAAGATCGTGATGACGTCGACGCCCTCGTACTTCAGCGCCTTCTGCATCCGCCTGGTGTAGATCGGGCTGGCGCCCATCCACTCCTCGATCGCGATCTGCAGCATCTCCTCGCGTCCGAAATTGCTGATGCACCATGCCATTCCAGACCGGTCGATCAGCTGACCGATCAGCAGCAGCTCGGGCACCAGCACCGCGAGTTCGTCGCGGGACAGCGAGGAGTACCTACTTGTCATCGAGACTGCTCCCCGAGTGCATCTTCAGCGCGGCGTTCACATTGCCCTTTTTGTCCTCGCCCTGCTCGGCGGTCTTCTTCCGGTTCTTGATCACCTTGGTGACCGCCCCGTCGAGCTTGGATCCCAACGGGAACCCGAGGTAGTGCGTCAGGAAGATGGCCATCTCCTTGAGCTCCTCCTCGGTGATCTCACCGTTCGCCAGCGCGGCGTTCGCCTGGATCTCAGCCAGGTCCGAAATCCCCAGCGCCGTCACGACCGTCAGCGTCATGATCCGCTTGTCGCGCATCGAAAGCCCCGGCCGCGTCCAGATGGTCCCGAAGAGGTGATCGGCCGTCAGCGCGAAGTACTCGCCGGGCATGTCGGGCATCTCCCAGCCGTACACCTCGTTCATCTTCTCGAGGCCCTTGCGGCGCAACTCGTCCATACTGCTACTCCTTCGTACGCGGAACGCCGAGTCCGGCCGCCAGGTCTCGCAGCGCGATCTCGGCAAGCGGCAGTTCGATTCCATTCTCCGCGCCGAGCCTCAGTGCCAAACCCAGATCCTTTTCTGCGAGCCCACGGGTGTGGACGAACATGTCGTACACGAAGTGGTCGGGCTGCAGTGGTTTGGTGTCGTCGCGAACCATGATCGCTCCGGGTCCGCCGCTCTGCGCATCGCTGTGTCGCACAACCCGGCCGAGCTTCTGCAGATCGATGCCCGCCGCCTCCGCGAGCCGCTGCGCTTCACACGCCGCGGCGAATCCGACGAAGGTCAGCATGTTGCGGGCCAGCTTCATCCTGGTTCCGGCACCCGGTTCACCGGCGCGGACCACCATCGATGCCCACTTCTTGAACACCGGCTTGACCGTGTCGTACGCCTCGTCATCCGCGCCGACCATGACGGCCAACTCGCCCTTCTCGGCGGCACCGGCGCCACCGCTCACCGGCGCATCGACGATGTGAATGTTATTACTCCGTAGCTGCTCGGCGAGCTCACCTGCGGTGCCGGGCTCTATGGTCGAGTGGATCGCGATCACAGTGCCGCTCTTGGCATGTTCGGCGAGCTGTTGCACCACGTCGCGCACCTGTGCGTCGTTCAGCACGGTGACGCTGATGACGTCAGCAGCCTTGGCGACATCGGCCACACTGTCGGCCAGTTCGGCACCCAGTTCGGCCAGTGGCGTCATGGCCTCGGTGCGCACATCGAAGACCACCAGGCCGCCCGGCCAGTCGACCAGGCGCTTGGCCATCGGCGCACCCTGGTTGCCGAGACCGATGTAGCCGAGCTTCATATCGGTCACCTGATGATCTGCCCGCCGTCGACGTTGAAGATCTGACCGGTGATCCACTTGGCCTGATCCGACAGCAGGAACAGACACATGCCGACCAGGTCCTCGGGCTCTCCCATGCGCGACAACGGAATTCGCTTCACGATGTCATCGACCATCTCCTGCGGCGTGGTGGTGCGGTTGGCCTCGGTGTCGATGGGCCCCGGCGCGATCGCGTTCACGCGGATGTTCTGGCCGCCGAGTTCGGTGGCCAACTGCTGCGTCAGCCCGTTGATGCCGACCTTGGCCAACCCGTAGAAGTTCGAGTACAGCCACGCCGCGGTGGACGACTGGTTGACGATCGCCCCGCCGCCCCGCTTTGCCATCTTCTTGTAGACCGCGCGGGTGCACACCAGGGCGCCGTCCATGTTCACGCTCATGAACTTCTTGTAGTAGTCCCAGTCGACGGTGATCAGGAAGTCCAGCTTCATGCCGCCGAAGATCGCGGCGTTGTTGACCAGGTAGTCGATGCCGCCGAACTCCGAAAGCGTCTGCGCCGCCATCTCCTTGGCCGATTCGGGATCGGACACGTCGACCCGCACGGCCAGCGCGTTGCCGCCCTCGCCCTTGATCCCGTCGGCGACCTTCTGCGCACCCTCGGTGTTGATGTCGGCGACGACGACGGCCGCGCCTTCGCGGGCCAGCGCCTCGGCGTAGGCCTGGCCGATCCCGCCACCCGCACCGGTGACGATCGCGACTTTCTCGTTGAACTGCCCCATCTCTCTCCCTATCTGCCGAGTCGTGTCACCGTGCGGTCGCGATGGCCTTGATCTCCAGGTATTCCTCGAAACCGGCCAGACCCATTTCGCGGCCGAGGCCGGACTGCTTGTAGCCACCGAACGGCATGTCCGCCGAGTACCAGACGCCGCCGTTGATGTTGACCGTGCCGACCCGCATCCGCGCCGCCGCCCGGTTCGCGCGCTCCTCGTCGGCGGAGAACACCGTGCCGGACAACCCGTATGGCGAATCGTTGGCGATGCGCACCGCGTCGTCGTCGCCGTCGTGGGCGATGACCGTGAGCACCGGGCCGAAAATCTCTTCACGGGCGACCTTGGCGTTGTTGTCCAACCCGGCGATCACCGTGGGCTCGATGAAGAAGCCGGTGTCGCGGTCCTGTGGGCGGCCGCCGCCGCATGCGAACTTGCCACCCTCGTCGATCGCCGAGTCGAGATAGCCCTGGACGCGATCGCGCTGGCGCGCGGAAATCACCGGCCCGCAGATGGTTCCGGCGTCCTGCGGGTCACCCGGCCGAAGTCCGGCCATCGTCGCGGCCGCCGCCTCGACGGCCTCGTCGTAACGGGCCCGTGGTACCACCAACCGCGTGGTGATCGCGCAGCCCTGGCCCGCGTGCATGGACGCGGTGAACGCCGACATCGAGCACGCGCCCGCCAGATCCGCGTCGTCGAGCACGAGAAACGCAGACTTGCCGCCGAGTTCGAGGAACACCTTCTTGATCGTGGCCGCGCCGTCGGCCATCACGGCACGGCCGGTGGCCGTCGACCCGGTGAACGAAACCATATCCACCCGAGGGTCTTTCGACAGCAGGGCGCCGACTACGTGGTCGCTCGACGTGACGATGTTGACCACGCCCGGCGGGATGTCGGTCTGGTCGGCGATCAGTTCCCCGACCGCGGCCGCACACCACGGCGTGTCCGGCGCCGGCTTGAGCACGACGGTGTTGCCCGCCGCCAGCGCGGGACCGATCTTGGCGAGGTTGATCTGGTGCGGGAAGTTCCACGGCGTGATAGCACCTACGACGCCGACGGCCTCGCGAACCACCTTGCGACGAGACGGAATCCCCATCGGCGAGGCGACTCCCAGGTCGGTGACCCACTGATACGACTCGGCAGTGTCGGCGCAGAACGTCAGATCCTCGACCGGTCCCTCGAGTTGGGCTGCGGAGGTCAACATCCGCGGCGCGCCCACCTCGGAAATCGTCAGCTCCCGTAGCTCTTCGATGTTGTCGCGCAGCACCTGCTGCAGTTGGCGCAGGCAGCGCACTCGCAACTCGGTGTTGGTCGACCAATCCGTCTCGTCGAAGGCGCGGCGGGCCGCCTCGATCGCGCGCGCCATGTCGTCGGCGGTCGCGTCGGCGGCGACGCCGAGCACCTCCTCGGTCGCGGGGTTGACGGTCTGGAACGTCCCGCCACTGCCGCCGACGAGCTTGCCGTCGATGAGCAACTGACTCTCGCGATTGGCCAGCATTGCCATCTGCGCTCCGTTCCCCGTTGCTGGACAAGTGTCCGGGTTGATTTGCAAGCAACCTTAGACCTCTGGCCTGGCAAGTGGCAAGCAGACGCGTCCGAGCTGCGCACTTGCGGGCCGGACTTGGGATCAGATAGCTTGGACATGTGTCCAGTGAACCCGTGGTCGCGGTCACAGAGCCGTCGCCCGTGACTGTCGGCGAGACGCCGCGCAACCGTCGCCAAGAGGAGACGTTTCGCAAGGTGCTCGCGGCAGGGGTCGAGATGCTGCGGGAATCGAGCTACGCCGACCTGACGGTGCGAGCCGTCGCCGCGAAGGCCAAGGTCGCCCCGGCGACCGCCTACACCTACTTCTCGTCGAAGAACCACCTGATCGCCGAGGTCTACTTCGACCTGATGCGCCAGGTGCCGTACTTCACCGACGTCAACGAGAGCAGACTGACCCGCGTCGAGAAGACGCTGCGCGCCATGGCGCTGATGGTTGCCGACGAGCCCGAGGTCGCGGCGGCCTGCACGACCGCGTTGCTGAGCGGGACCGACGCCACCGTGCGCGCCGTGCGCGACCGCATCGGCGCCGAGATCCACCGCCGCATCCGCTCGGCCATGGGACCCGACGCCGATCCACGCGCGCTGGCCGCCTTGGAGATGACGTTCTTCGGCGCGCTGGTCAACGCCGGCAGCGGCGTGTTCACCTACCACCAGATCGCCGACCGGCTTTCCTACGTCGTCGGCCTCATCTTGGGAGACGAGCAGTGACCCCTCAGACCGGAGCCGCCTCCGACGTGATCCTCGACCCCTACGATTACGACTTCCACGAAGACCCGTATCCGTACTACAAGCGATTGCGCGACGAAGCGCCGCTGTACCGCAACGACGAACTCGGCTTCTGGGCGCTGTCGCGGCACCAGGACGTGCTGGCGGGTTTCCGCAACAGCACCACGCTGTCGAACAAGTTCGGCGTGTCTCTGGATCCCGCCTCCCGCGGCCCGCACGCGTCGAAAACCATGTCGTTCCTGGCGATGGACGATCCGGCGCATCTGCGGTTGCGCACACTGGTGTCAAAGGGCTTCACGCCACGCCGCATTCGCGAGTTGGAACCGCGGGTCACCGAGATCGCGGTCCAGCACCTCGATGTCATGCTGGATCGAGCCGGACCCGACTCGACCGTTGATTACGTCGACGAATTCGCAGGCAAGCTGCCGATGGACGTCATCTCCGAACTGATGGGCGTGCCCGAACCCGACCGCACCCAGGTCCGAGCCTGGGCGGACGGCGTGATGCACCGCGACGAGGGTGTGACCGACGTGCCGCCCGCGGCCGTCGAGGCGTCCATCAACCTGATCGTCTACTACCAGGGCATGGTCGCCGAACGCCGTAAGAACCCGACCGACGACCTCACCACCGCGCTGCTGGAAGCCGAGATCGACGGCGACCGGCTCACCGACGACGAGATCCTCGGCTTCATGTTCCTGATGGTGATCGCCGGCAACGAGACCACCACGAAACTGCTTGCCAACGCGGCGTTCTGGGGCCACAAGAACCCCGACCAGCTGACTCCCGTCTACGCCGACCTGGACCGCGTGCCGCTATGGGTCGAGGAGACGCTGCGCTACGACACCTCGAGCCAGATCCTGGCGCGCACCGTCGCCGGTGAGCTGACGCTGTATGACACCACCATCCCCGATGGGGACGTGCTGCTGCTGCTGCCGGGTTCGGCACACCGCGACGAGCGGGTCTTCGATGATCCCGACCGGTTCATCATCGGCCGCGAAATCGGCTCAAAACTCATGAGTTTCGGCAGCGGCGCACACTTCTGCCTCGGCGCGCACCTCGCGCGCATGGAGGCCAGGGTCGCGCTGACCGAGTTGTTCAAGCGAATCCGCGGATACGAGGTCGACGAGGCCAACGCCGTCCGTGTCCACTCGAGCAATGTCCGCGGGTTCGCTCATCTTCCGATCACTCTCCAAACCGTCTGAAGGCCAACACATGCCCCGTTTCGAACCGCTACCCGAACGGCGACCCGCCATCGTCGCCGGCGCCTCGTCAGGAATCGGCGAGGCGACGGCCGTCGAGATGGCCGCGCGCGGCTTCCCGGTCGCGCTCGGCGCGCGCCGCGTCGAGAAGCTCGACGACATCGTCGGCAAGATCAACGCCGACGGCGGTGAGGCGGTCGGCTTCCATCTCGACGTCACCGACCCGAACTCGGTCAAATCCTTTGTCGCCCAGTCCGTCGACGCGCTCGGCGAGATGGAGGTGCTGGTGGCCGGCGCGGGCGACACGTACTTCGGCAAGCTCGCCGAGATCACCACCGACGAGTTCGAATCGCAGTTGCAGATCCACCTCGTCGGCGCCAACCGACTCGCGGCCGCTGTGCTGCCCGGCATGCTCGAGCGTCAGCGCGGCGATCTGATATTCGTCGGCTCCGATGTGGCGCTGCGGCAACGCCCGCACATGGGCGCCTACGGCGCGGCCAAGGCCGCCCTGGTCGC
Organism: Mycobacterium sp. GA-0227b; assembly: GCF_001499855.1. Lineage (GTDB taxonomy): Bacteria > Actinomycetota > Actinomycetes > Mycobacteriales > Mycobacteriaceae > Mycobacterium. The sequence continues at coordinate 8,652 of NZ_LQIK01000032.1, read as the reverse complement.
GATGGTCAACAACTTCCAGATGGAACTGGAGGGAACCGGCGTGCGTGCCTCGATCGTGCACCCCGGCCCCACGAAGACCAGCATGGGCTGGAGCCTGCCGGCCGAGAAGATCGGTCCGGCACTCGAGGACTGGGCTAAATGGGGTCAGGCCCGCCACGACTATTTCCTGCGGGCCTCCGACCTGGCGCGCGCCATCACATTTGTGGCGGAGACGCCGCGCGGCGGGTTCATCGCGAACATGGAATTGCAGCCCGAAGCCCCGTTGGCGGACGCACCCGTGGAACGTCAGCAGCTCAAGCTGAACGAGGAGAACCTGAACTCATGACTGAATCCAATGCGACGACGACGGCGGTCGTCCCCCGGGTTTCCGGCGGCGAGGAAGAGCACGGCCACCTCGAGGAGTTTCGCACCGACCCGATCGGTCTGATGAAGCGTGTCCGCGAGGAATGCGGTGATGTCGGCTGGTTCCAGCTGGTCGACAAGCACGTCATCCTGCTCTCCGGCGCGGAAGCCAACGAGTTCTTCTTCCGTTCGGCCGACGAGGATCTCGACCAGGCCGAGGCCTACCCGTTCATGACGCCGATCTTCGGCAAGGGTGTGGTATTCGACGCCAGCCCGGAGCGGCGCAAGGAGATGCTGCACAACTCGGCGTTGCGCGGCGAGCACATGAAGGGCCATGCGGCCACCATCGAGGGCGAAGTCAAGAAGATGATCGCCGACTGGGGCGACGAAGGCGAGATCGAACTGCTCGACTTCTTCGCCGAGCTGACGATCTACACCTCGACGGCATGTCTGATCGGGTTGAAATTCCGCAACCAACTCGATCATCGATTCGCCGAGTACTACCACGACCTCGAGCGCGGCACCGACCCGCTGTGCTACGTCGATCCGTACCTGCCGATCGAGAGCTTCAAACGCCGCGACGAAGCCCGCGTGAAACTCGTTGCGCTGGTTCAGGAAATCATGAACCAGCGCATGGCCAACCCGCCGAAGGACAAATCCGACCGCGACATGCTCGACGTGCTGGTGTCGATCAAAGACGAGGACGGCAACCCGCGGTTCTCCGCCGACGAGGTGACCGGCATGTTCATCTCGCTGATGTTCGCCGGACACCACACCAGCTCGGGCACGTCGGCGTGGACGTTGATCGAGTTGATCCGGCACCCCGCGGTGTACGCCGAGGTACAGGACGAACTCGACGAGCTCTACGCCGACGGCCAAGAGGTGAGTTTCCATGCGCTGCGTCAGATCCCGAAGCTCGACAACGTGGTCAAGGAGACGCTGCGGCTGCATCCACCGCTGATCATCCTGATGCGCGTGGCGCAGGGCGAGTTCGAGGTGGCCGGCTTTCCGATCCGCAAGGGCGACTTCGTCGCGGCCTCACCGGCCATCAGCAACCGGATCCCAGAGGACTTCCCGGAACCCGACGCCTTCAACCCGGACCGTTACAACAAACCCGAGCAGGCCGACGTCGTCAACCGGTGGACCTGGATTCCGTTCGGCGCAGGCAGACACCGCTGCGTCGGCGCCGCATTCGCCCAGATGCAGATCAAGGCGATCTTCTCGGTCCTGTTGCGCGAGTACGAATTCGAGATGGCCCAGCCGGCCGACTCCTACCGCAATGACCACTCCAAGATGGTGGTCCAGCTGCAGCGGCCGGCCAAGGCTCGTTACCGCCGGCGCGTCAAGTAGGTCGCCATGGGTTGCTTTCGGATCGAGGTGGATCTGGACCTGTGCCAGGGCCACGCGATGTGCGAACTCGAGGCGCCCGACTACTTCACGGTGCCCAAACGCGGCAAGGTCGAAATCCTCGATCCCGAACCGCCGGAAGACGCCCGCGATGAGGTCCAGAACGCGGTCGACATGTGCCCCACCCAAGCTCTGTCCATCAAGGAATTAGGAGAGTAGACAATGCCATCACTGCCTCGCGAGGACCTCGACAAGTGGGTCGAAGAATGGCTGGAGGCCAACCGGGACGCCGAGCGCAACGGCGACTGGAAGCCGTTGGCCGAGTTCTACACCGACGACGCCACCTACGGCTGGAACATCGGCCCCAAGGAAGACGTCATGTGTGTCGGCATAGAAGAAATCCGCGAGATCGCCTTAGGCCTGGAGATGGAGGGTCTGGAGAACTGGGTCTACGAGTACCAGAAAGTGCTCGTCGACGACAAACAGGGCGAAATCGTCGGCTTCTGGAAGCAAATCGTCAACAAATCCGATGGCTCGCAGGACGAGATCTACGGCATCGGCGGCAGTTGGTTCCGACTCGATGCCAACCTCAAGATCGAATGGCAGCGCGACTTCTTCGACTTCGGCCACGTGGCCAAGGGATACGCGAAGCTGATCGAGTCCGGCGACCTGTCACCGGGAATGCAAAAGCGCATCGAGCGCTCGCTGGCGGGTGAGAAACTGCCCGGCTACTACCCGCTCGGTCAGGCCCCCGCACCCATCTGGTGACCGGCCAAGCAGTTGATTGGGGGTGACTGTGACGTACCTAACTACTCCCTCTAGTCTGTGGTCACCGGCTCTAACGGAAGGCACGTGCGAATGAAGACAAAAGGCGCTCTCATCTGGGAGTTCAATCAACCGTGGTCGATCGAGGAGATCGAGATCGGTGACCCCGTCAAGGACGAGGTCAAGGTTCAGATGGAAGCGTCGGGGATGTGCCACTCCGACCACCATCTGGTGACCGGCGGCATTCCGATGGCCGGCTTCCCCGTGCTCGGCGGCCACGAGGGCGCGGGCATTGTGACCGAGGTCGGGCCGGGTGTCGAAGACATCAAACCCGGCGATCACGTGGTGATGTCGTTCATCCCGTCCTGCGGCAACTGTCCGTCGTGTCAGGCAGGCATGCGCAACCTGTGCGACCTCGGCGCCGGACTGCTCGGGGGCACCGCGGTCTCCGACGGCACCCATCGCATCCACGCAAACGGGAAGCCCGTCTTCCCGATGACGCTGCTGGGCACCTTCAGCCCATACATGGTCGTGCACAAGAGCTCGGTGGTGAAGATCGACGAGTCGATCCCGTTCGAGGTCGCCTGCCTGGTCGGCTGCGGCATCACCACCGGCTACGGTTCGGCGGTGCGCAGCGGCGACGTCCGGCCCGGTGAGGACGTCGCGATCGTCGGCGTCGGCGGTGTCGGCATGGGAGCGCTGCAGGGCGCCGTCACGGCGGGTGCCCGCCGCATCTTCGCCATCGACCCGGTGGAGTGGAAGCGTGATCAGGCGCTGAAATTCGGTGCCACACATGCCTATCCGGACTGGGAGTCGGCCATGGCAGGCATCGGGGAGGTCACCTGGGGCTTGATGGCCCACAAGGTGATCGTCACCGTGGGCGAGTTGCACGGCAAGGACGTCGACAACTACCTCAACCTCACGGCCAAGGGCGGCACCTGCGTGGTGACCGCAATCGGGAGCCTGCTCGACACCGAGGTCAACCTGAACCTGGCCATGCTGACCCTGATGCAGAAACGACTGCAGGGCACCATCTTCGGCGGCGGTAACCCGCACTTCGACATCCCCCAGCTGCTGTCGATGTACAAGGCCGGCAAGCTGAACCTCGACGACATGGTCACCCGGCAGTACAAGCTGGAGCAGATCAACGACGGCTACAAGGACATGCTCGAGGGCCGCAACATCCGCGGGGTCATCCGCTACACCGACGACGACCGCTAGGCCCCGATGTCCGACAAGAACACCGAAACGGCCGAGAAGACACCGGCTTTGGCCGCGTCGCACAACTCGTGGAAGTGCGTGCACGCCCACGACAAGCAGGGCTGGCTGGCCTTGATGGCCGACGACGTCGTGATCGAGGATCCGATCGGCCAGTCCTTCACCAACCCTGACGGCGACGGTGTGCGCGGGAAGGAGACGGTGTCCAGGTTCTACGACGCCAACATCGCCTCCAACGACCTGAAGATCACGTGCGAGGAGACGTTTCCCTCCAGCTCACCGCACGAGGTGGCCCATATCCTGGTGTTGCGCAGCAAGTTCGACAACGGCATGACCAGTACCGTGCGCGGCGTGTTCACCTACAAGACCGACGACTCGGGATTGCTGACCAACCTGCGCGGCTACTGGAACATGGACATGATGGAGTTCGGCCAGGCGGCCAGCCAGCCAACGGATGACAAGTAGCCCGCCACTGCGCGGGCGCGGCGCGGTTGTCGTCGGTGGTTCGCGTGGTCTCGGGCTGGCGGTCGCCGAGCTGCTCGCCGCACACGGCGCGGGGGTCATCGTCAACGGCCGCGACGCCGACGCCGTAACCCAAGCAGCGCAACGGATCTTGAACGCGCGCGGCCTGCCCGGCTCACCCGCAGATCCGGCCGTTGCGGACAGCCTGATCGACATGTGCGTGCAGGAATTCGGTCAGATCGACATCCTGATCAACTGCGCGGGCACCGCCGAACCGCACGGGTCGTCGATCCTCAACGTCACTTCTGCGCAGTTTCGCGATCTGATCGACGCGCACCTCGGCACGGTGTTCGAGACATGCCGGGCAGCTGCCCCGAAGATGGTGGCGCAAGGCGGCGGCGCGATCGTGAACACCAGTTCGTTCGCTTTCCTCGGCGACTATGGCGGCACCGGTTACCCGGCGGGCAAGGGCGGCGTCAACGGCCTGACGCTGGCGATCGCCGCCGAGTTGAAAGGCGACGGTGTGCGCGCGAACGTGGTGTGTCCCGGAGCCAGGACGCGACTGTCCACCGGCCCGGAGTACGAGGCACACATCAATGACCTACACCGGCGAGGTCTGCTCGACGAGATGAGCATGCAGGGCGCCCTGGACGCCGCACCGCCGGAGTATGTGGCGCCGACCTACGCGTACCTGGCCAGTGACCTCGCCGCAAACGTGACGGGGCAGATCTTCATCGCCGCCGGTGGGTTCGTCGGGCGCTTCGACAGGCCGACGCCGACGATTCTCGCCTACCGCGACCATCACGACTCGCCTCCGTGGTCGGTCTCCGAGCTGGATGGAGTTATCCACAGGGGTGGTGACCGGCGCTGATTTTGTCGGCCGGTCGTGGCATGCTCGGAGACATGGTCGAACAGGTGTTCGATACGAAGTTTGAGGCAGCCGACGACGCGGCCGTCGTGGCTGTGATCGCGGACTGCGCTCGCGCAGAGGCGGTTCTGGCCGCGCGTCGGCTGGCGGCCACCGCCGAGCTGACCGCCCGGTACACCGAACCCGACGGCCAGCGCGAGCATCTGGCGGTCGATGGCTGGCGGATGGCCTCGGCCGAGGTGTCGGCCGCGATGGGCATCGGCGACCGTGGCGCTTCGCGGGAGATGTGTATCGCGATGGCGCTGCGCGAGCGGCTGCCCCACGTGGCTGCGTTGTTCGCCGAAGGCCGCTTGAGCGCTGGGCTGGTCGCGACCATCACCTGGCGCACGCAACTGATCGTGGACTCCGAGATCCTGGCGAAGGTCGACACCGCCATCGCGGACCGTGCGGCCAAGTGGGGGTCACTGTCGGTGGCGAAGCTGGAGTCGGCGATCGACTCGCTGGTCGACGAGCACGACCCCGACGCGCGGCGGCGCCTGCGCGAGGCCGCCCGCAGCCGAGACGTCCAATTCGGTAAGCGCGACGATGTGACCGGAACGACGTCACTGTGGGGCCGCTTATCAGCCGCCGACGCAGAGCTACTCGAACGTCGGCTCGCACAAATGTCAAGCGAACTGTGCAAGGACGACCCCCGCACCGCCGGGCAGCGCAGGTCCGATTCGCTGGGTGCCATGGCCGCACACGCTGAGCGACTGACCTGCCAGTGCGGCAGCCCGGAATGCCCATCTGGCGGAGATGATCCGCGAGCAACCAACTTCGTCATCAACGTGATCACCGGACCCGCGGCCCTGACCGCACAACCGGATCCGCAAATGTCCGGCGATGACCAAATGCAACCTACCGAGCCCGCAGCCCAGCCTGCCCAACCCCCGGCAGAACCTGCCGCCGCTGCGGCCGAGCGGGCCCAACCCCGGGCAGAGCCTGCCGCCGCTGCGGCAGGGGGTGCGCCGTCGAATTGCGCGGCGGTTATCCTCGGCGGTGCTCTGATTCCGGCCTCGCTGTTGGCCGAGCTGATCAACAACGGCGCAACGGTCCGGTGGGTGCACACGCCCGATGCGGCCCCCGAACCCGGTTACCGACCATCGCAAAAGACCGCACGGTTTGTCCGGATGCGCGATATGACCTGTCGATTCCCCGGCTGCGCCCGCCCCGCGCAGTACTGCGACATCGACCACACGGTGCCCTATCCGGCCGGGGCCACCCATCCGTCGAACACCAAATGCCTGTGCCGAATCCATCACCTACTCAAAACTTTCGGTGGGTGGCGCGATGAGCAACACAGCGACGGATCGGTCCACTGGACGGCGCCGTCGGGCCGCACGTATGTCACCCATCCGGGTAGCCGGTTGTTCTTCCCCGGCTGGGATACCTGCACCCCCGCCCTGCCAGCGACACCACGACCAACAGAAAACGGCGACAAAGGCGCCATGATGCCGCGCCGACGACGCACCCGCACCCAAGACCGGCTACGACGAATCGAACGCGAACGCGCCCTCAACGCCCTTGACCGCCACCAACCCCCGGCACCCATCACCACCGAACCCGAAAGACCACCACCAGATGACTTGTGGAATATCGACATCAGCACCGGCACCAACTGCTCCGACGCCGACCCCCCACCCTTCTGACAAACACGTCGACCTCTACCAAGAGGAAGGCGGATATGAGCCATCCCCCAGAACGCGTTTGAGTGGGTGCATGCCGCACTCCGAACCTCAGGTCGAGTCTCGTTGGCTTCTGCGATGCCTTGAGAGCTCCGTCGCCGTGGCTCTCACTATGCTCGACCCATGGCGAGCGTCTTCACCAAGATCATCAACGGAGAGTTACCCGGCCGCTTTGTCTACGAAGACGACGACATCGTCGCTTTCCTGACGATCGCGCCGATCACCCAGGGCCACACGCTCGTGGTGCCCCGAGCCGAGATCGACCACTGGCAGGACGTCGAATCCACGGTCTTAGGCCGGGTCATGGAGGTCTCTCAGTTGATCGGCAAGGCGGTGGTCAAGGCGTTCCCCGCCGAGCGCGCCGGGGTCATCATCGCCGGCATGGAGGTGCCGCACCTGCACGTGCACGTCTTCCCCACCAACAACCTGGCCGATTTCGGTTTCGCCAACGCCGACCAGAACCCGTCGCCGCAATCTCTCGACGAGGCTCAGGCCAAGATCAAAGCCGCGTTGGCTCAGCTGACCTGAGAAGCCACGCCGGTCTTGCGCTGTCCATAGACTGAGGCGATGAACTACGGCAAAGCCCTCACGGACCTGGCCATTGCGCCCGTCAAGGTGGGGCTGGCCGTCGCCGACGCCGGGCTCTCCATGGCCAATGGCGCGTTGGGGCTGGCTCAGAAGACGATCGGCGAGGCGAACACGGCGACCAGGAACGGTTCGGCTTCGTTCGCGCACATGCTGGGTCTCGACGAGGCCGTGGAGCGGGCGAACCGGCTGGCCAGGCTGATGGACGACGATGCCCCGCTGGGACGGGCGCTGGCACCTAACGGTCCACTGGACCGGCTGCTGCGGCCGGGCGGACTGGTCGACCAGCTGACCACTGAGGGTGGACTGCTGGACCGGTTGACCGCCGAGAACGGCGCGGTGGCCCGAGCCGTGGCACCGGGTGGGCTGGTGGATCAGGTGATGGCCGAGGGCGGGCTCGTGGACCGGATGACCACCGATGACGGCGCATTATCGCGAGTGATCGCGCCCGGGGGCCTGGCCGATCAACTGCTGGCCAACGACGGACTGGTCGAGCGGGTGCTGCGCGAGGACGGCGTGGCCGACCGCCTGCTCGCCGAGGATGGCCTGCTGGACACGCTGACCGATCCGGACGGACCGCTGCTCAAGCTCGCTGACGTCGCCGACACCCTGAACCGACTGGCGCCGGGCCTCGAGGCGCTGGCGCCGACGATCGACGCGCTGCACGACGCCGTCGTTACGCTGAGCCAGGTGGTGAACCCGCTGAGCAACATCGCCGACCGGATCCCGTTGCCGGGCCGACGGCCACGCGCCCGCACGTCGTCACGGACTGTGACCTCACAGCGCGTCATCGACGTCGAGGAGTGACGTCAGGCGTCGGCTTCGATCGTTTCGACCGCGGCTGCGACGCTTTCCGGGCTCGGAGGCTGATTTTCCGGCTGCCACCGTGCAGTAGGAGTACCGCGGCGCCGCGCAGGATGCGCACGTAGTCGTCGACGTCGGCCTTGTTGTACGACTCGATACGGGCGGCGATGTCGGGCGACAGCGGCTTGATGGCAGTCGCGACGCTGAGGCCCAGGCCGCCTCCGGTGCTCGCGCTCTCGTCGAGGAGCGTGAGTAGTCGCTCCACCTGCGGCCGGGTCAACCCCGGATAGACGTGCGGGAAGTCGCTCAGGAGATCGTCCTTGACACTCACGGGCAGCGGGTTCCCCGAACGAGCGACCGGATAAACTCGGGGCCCGCAGGCCTCCTTAGCTCAGTGGTAGAGCAACGCACTTGTAATGCGTAGGTCGTCAGTTCAATCCTGACAGGGGGCTCAATGAAGGTGTATTAGTGCGGTTGAGGCTTGACATTTCGTCTTCGGTTGATGGGCGACAGTGTTTCGGCTGATGGTTGACAGTT
>NZ_LQIK01000031.1 GCF_001499855.1 Mycobacterium sp. GA-0227b | reverse complement strand
GGTTCGAGTTTGGTCGCGGTGCGCAGCTGGTTGACCGTGGCCACCGACGCCAGCTTCGCGTAATGCTCATCAGAACCGTGGCCCGCGCGCTGGGCGATCACGCCGACCTGATCCAACGACAACCGGCCCTGCGACATTTCGGCGGTGCAGCGGGGGAACTCCTCGAACCGATCGGCGATCGCAGCCACCGTCTTGGCCGTCGCATCGGCCATGGCCAACTTCCAGGCCACCAACGCCTTGACCGACCGCGCCCCGGTGATCCCCCACAGGTTGTCGTGATCAAGCTCGGCGACGATCTCCACGATGCGCCCATCAATGGCATTGCGCTGACCCGAAAGCTCCTCCAACTGCCCAAACAACTCCTCCAAACGCTCGAGGCGACTCAAATCCACCTCAACACCAGAAGGAGCGAACGAAACCATAACCGCATCATGACAGCACCCACCGACAAATCCGGTCGACCACTGACACTGCCTGCGAAATGGCGGAAATAGCTGCCGCCGCAGCTGTTTTCGATCAGCGATTCACTCGCCGTGGATGTTCAGGCCGTGGGCGGCGGCGTAGGCCAACGCTTGGTCGACATCGATCTTCGCGCCGCGCAGGCTCGCGGTGGTCCACAACGTGGCGTCCGTTCGGGCGCCGCGCAGGTCGGCCTCGTCCAATCGGACGTTCTGCAGCCGGGCGCCGCTCAGATCCGCGCCGCGAAGCACCGCCTTGCGCAGGTCGGTGTCGACGAGACCGGCCTCGCGCAACCGGCACCCGGCCAGATCCACCCCGCGCAGGTCACATCCGCCGAGGACCGCCAAGGTCAGGTCGACGTCGACCAGGGTCAGCGGCCGCAACCGGCTCTCGGTGAACACCGAGCCGAGCATGCTGCACTGCCGGAAGATGCTGTGGTGCAACGTGGCCCGCTCGAAGCGGCAGTTGCGGAATGCGGAGCCGACGTGCTCGGACTCGGTGAAGTCGACACCGCGGAAGTCGCACTCGTCGAACACGGTCCGCTCGGTGCGCAGCCTGCTGAGGTCCTCATCGCGGAAGTCGTGACCGACGAATTCGCGTTCGGTCCAGACCTCTTCGTCAGAACTCACCCGATCAGCCGCGCAACGAGGTCAAGCTGTCGAGCGCGTACTCGGTGATCGCGATCAGCGCCGCCTTGGTGGAGCGCCGGTCGCGAGCGTCGACGGTGATCACCGGGATGTGCTCGGCCAGGGCCAGCGCCTTGCGAACCACCGCGGCCGGATGCCTTGGCGCACCGTCGAACTCGTTGACCGCGATCAGGAACGGCAGATTTCGCGCCTCGAAGAAGTCGACCGCCGCGAAGCTGTCCTGCAGGCGGCGCACATCGACCAGGATGATCGCGCCGATCGCGCCGCGGACCAGGTCGTCCCACATGAACCAGAACCGGCGCTGCCCGGGCGTCCCGAACAGGTACAGAACCAGATCCTCGGCGAGCGTGATGCGGCCGAAGTCCATCGCCACCGTCGTGGTGTTCTTCTGCGGAGTGGCTTCCAGGCCGTCGAGGCCCGCGGACGCCGTTGTCACCAACGCCTCCGTCCGCAGCGGCATGATCTCTGAGACCGCGCCGACGAACGTCGTCTTGCCGGCGCCGAATCCGCCGGAGATGACGATTTTCGTCGAGGCGGCCTGCCCCGACGGGTTCGGCGCCCGGCGCTCCTCAAAGTGCCCTGAGGCCACGCAGTGTCCTTCCTATCAGCTCACGTCGTTCGTCGATGGTGGTCGACTCGCTCAAGGTGCCGCGCACCGCCACATAACCCTGCGTCACCAGATCCCCGATCAGCACGCGCGCCACGCCGAGCGGCAAGGATAACTTCGCGGCGATCTCGGCAACCGACGGGCGGTCGACGCACATGGTCAGGATCTGGCCGCGCACATCGCTGCTCGGCCATCGCGTCGGCTTGTCCGAGTCGAGCGTCTCGATCGGCGCTTCCAACGGGAGGTAGACGCGGGAGTCGGTGCGGCCCGCGGTCAGGATGTAGGGCCGAACGAGACTCGGCTGTTCCCCGACATCGCGTTCCCACCGCGATCTGCCGGCCGCCTCGTCAGGCTCGTCCCAACCCTCCGGATCGTCCATGGGCCGCTCACGAGTGCTGAGGCGCGCGCCGTCGAGCGGACTGGACGACGGTGCCCACCCGTTCGACCAATACCGCCATCTCGTAACCGATCTGGCCGATGTCACAGTTGCGGGTCGCCAAGGTGGCCAGATTCGAACCGTCGCCGACCCGCATCAGCAGCAGGTAACCGTTTTCCATCTCGACCACCGACTGCAGCACGTGGCCGCCGTCGAACAGTTGCGCCGCGCCGGTGGACAGGCTGGCCAGTCCGGACGCCACCGCCGCGAGCTGGTCGGCGCGTTCGGTCGGGATGTGCTCGCTGGCGGCCATCAGCAGGCCGTCGGCGGACACCAGAACGGCGTGGGACACTCCGGACACTTCGCGGGCGAATCTCGAAACCAGCCAGTCGAGCGAGTCGCGCTGCGTCGATCGCGCCGGGTAGGTCATTCGGTATCTGTTCCTCTGTTTCCGGTGGTCTCTCTTGCGTGCGAGCGGCCGGCATGCACCCCGCCGAAGTGGCTGCTGATGCTCGCGCGAACGGCTTCCGGGTCCCGCTGCGGCGCACCTGCGGATGAGGTTCGGTCTGCAGCGCCGAACTCAGCCGCCGATGCTACCGCCTCGTCGCCGGCGGCAGCGGCGCCCGGCACCAGGCGGGCGCCGGGGTCACGCATCGGAAGGCCCTCGTCGGTGACGCGGGTGACCGGGGCCTCGTCGGCGGCGGCCGCGGCTGACCAGCCATGGTCCCAGACGGACTCCCAGTTCAGGTCCTCGCTGTTGGCCAGTTCAGTCGGATCGACCAGCCACTCCGAAAGCATGCTCTGATAGATCGCGTCGTCCGAAGCGGCTTCCCCTGACGGTTCGACCGCAGCAGCGCGCGACGGTTCCGGTTCCGGCGCCCGGTCGCTCGCCGTCTGCGCCCGCGCCGCGAAGAACTCGGAGGTGTCCGTCGGCCGCTCGGCGACGGGCGTAGGAGGCAGTGCGGCGGTGACGTCGGCGATTCCACTGGCGCCGGGGTTGCGTTGCGGCAGAAGCGAAACCGGCGCCTCGGCGTGCCCGTTGAGGTGTTCCGGCTCGGCGTGCCGGCCGTCGCGGTTCCCCTCTCGGTGATCCTCGTCGAGCGCCAACGCCGTCGCGATCCCCGCGTGGGCGTCGGCGGGCATCGCGTACTTGGGTTCGCTGAATTGATCGGGCTCGCCGGCCCGCCTGAGCAGCTCGGAGGGTACGTACACGCCCGCGGTGGTGCCCGAATTCGGTTCGCCCGCAACGGTGCTGCGCAACCGGACCACCAGCCCGTGCTGCGTCGCGAGACGGCCCACCACGAAAAGGCCCATGTGGCGCGCCGTGTACGGGTCGACCTCTCCGCCGGACTGCAGGCGGGTGTTGGCGACCCGCAGGTCCGACTCGGTCATGCCCAGTCCGATGTCGCTGACCTCGATGACCAGTCCGCCGTTCGCCGTGTGCACCGCCGAGACCCGCACCTGCGAGATCGGCGGGGAGTACCGCAACGCGTTGTCGAGCAGTTCGGCCAGCAGGTGAACCAGGTCGCCGGCGACCGCACCGCTGACCTCGCTGTCGGGCACGGTCGCGGTCACCACGCGGGTGTAGTCCTCGACCTCGGACGCGGCGGCGTTGATGACGGCCGATACTGGGACCGGTTCAGCTTGTTCGCGGGGCACCCTGGCGCCCGACAACACCAGAAGGTTGGCACCGTTGCGGCGCATCCGGGCGGCCAGGTGGTCCAATCGGAACAGGCTCTCCAGCCGCTCGGGGTCTTCCTCGTCGCGCTCCAGCCGGTCGATCAGCGACAACTGCTGGTCGACCAGCGATCTGCTGCGGCGCGAGAGGGTTTCGAACATGTCGCCGACCTGCAACTGCAGCCGCGATTGCTCAGCGGCCAGGACGACGGCTTGCTCGTGTAGTTCGTCCACCGCGTGCGCGACCTGACCGACCTCTTCGGAGGTGTGCACCGGAATCGGCGTGATCGGAGGAGCGTCGCCCCCCGCGCGCACCCGCTCGATCTCCTTCGTCAGGTCGTCGTGGGCAACCTTGAGCGCGCTGTCGCGTAGCCGGCGCAGCGGGCGCACCAGCGTGCGCGCCACGAGGATCACGATGATCAGCGCCAGCAGGATCGCCCCGCCGATGATCGCCGCGTCGCGGATCGAGGTGGTGCGCTGCGCGTCGGCCCGCTCCTGGACGGCGGAGGTGACCGCGGTGGTGATGCGGTCGATGATCTGGCGGGCGATCTGCTCGGTGGCGGCCACCGACGCCAACAGTTCGGGGTTGTTGACCAGGGGCACTGCCGGGTTGGTCATCAGCGCCATCCGCTTGACGAACTCGGCCTGAAGCTTCTGCGCCTCCGGCGATCCCACCCCGAGCACCTGGCTCATCCCGAATAGCGTCGACGGCTCGGTGCCCGCGAGCGCGATCACCGCGGTCCGCAGCTCGGGCTCGGGCAGCTCGGCGCCGCGGGTGAGCGCCAGCTTCTGCATCGTCATCTGGCCGCGGGCGCCGATCGCGCGGGACAGGCCGAGCGTCTCGGCGCGGATGCGCTCGTCATCGACCCGGACCGATCCGGTGACCGCATCCTCGGCGGGCAGCAGCAGCAACGCGTAGGCCTGGATGGTGTCGCGCAGCCCGATGGTGTTCGAGGCGACCTTGTCCACCAACGCCTGACCGTCGTCGATCATGGTCGTGACACCGCGACGCACGTCGGGTGCGACGTCCGTGCCGTCCAACCGGCGCTGCAGTTCCCGACGGCTGCTGTCGAACCGGGTCAGCGCGGCCTGGATGTCCCCGCCCGTGGAGGTTGCCAGCATCGCGCCTTCCAGCGCGGCCATGTAGCTCTCGATGGCGGGCACCATTTCGGTGCGCTCGGCGGCGCGACGCAAATCCGATTCCTCGGTCACGCTGCCGTAGATACGCAAACCGCCGAATGTTCCGGCCAGAATCAGCGGCACCAATACGATCGCGAGCACTTTCCAGCGGACGGGCCAATTCGACAGCGCCCACCGCGACGGCCGCTTTACCGGTGGCTCCGGTTGGGGCTCGAAATCCACGAGCGTGCCATCGGCCTGCTTGAGCTGGGAGAACACGCTCATCGACGCGCGCCCCCGCTGTCGGCCGGCGGCCCGGGATTCAGTAACGGCGCATCGTTCATAAGGCTTCCCACTGATTTCCTACCGATATTGCCCCGCCCCCGGCGGGCACGTTCTGGCCCTGGCAATTGGTCGAGTATGCCAGCGATGTGCAGCCGATTCCACAATTCTTACTGAACAGACAGAGTTCATAATCGCAGCTCAGAGCGGTTGTGCGAATTTCGGGCAAATACCGGGACGCGATTGTGATGCGGGCGCCCGGGCTTGCGGATTACGCCGGCCGGAGAAGCGCGACGAGGAAGTCGGAATTGTCGGTGAACGGCCGAACGTCCCAGGTGGACAACAGAAGGTCGGGCGCCAAGCCCGCGGCGCCGGCGTCGTCGAAGAATTCGGCGAATTCGTAGTCGCGGCCGGCGCCGAAGCCGATCACCGCCCGACCCTCGTCGCGCAGATGGGCACGCAGCCGGGAAAGCACCTGCACCCGGGTGCTCGGCGCGAGGAACGTCATCACGTTGCCTGCCGACACGATCACGTCGAACGGTTCGGTGATTCCCTGTGCGGGCAGGTCGAGCTCGGCGAGATCGCCGACCAGCCATCGCGGGCCGGGGTGGTCCTGTTCGGCTGCTTCGATGAGTGCCGGATCGACGTCGACGCCGACGACGCGGTGACCGGCCGCGGCGAGGTATCCGCCGAGCCGCCCTGGACCACAACCGGCGTCGAGGATGTGGGCACCGCGCGGCGCCATGGCGTCGACGAAGCGGGCCTCGCCGGCCAGATCTTCGCCGGCGCGGGCCATCGCGCGGAAGCGCTCGATGTACCAGTGCGAGTGCCCGGGATCCGCCGACACCTTCTGCATCCAGAGGCTCTGGGCGACCATGGAAGCATTATCGCAGCAGACGGTCGGCGAGCCGGTGGCGGTGACGTCGTAGCGCTCTCACGCTGAAGAGGTCGTAGTTGTTCAGGTTGATGTTCTTTGCGCCGCGCATCGCGCCCAACACCGGGAATGCGATCCGGATGGTGGCCGCGACCGGGTGTGAACTGCACCTGGTCGAGCCGATGGGGTTCGACCTGTCCGAACCGAAACTGCGCCGCGCCGGCCTCGACTACCACGACCTGGCGTCGGTGACCGTGCACCGCGACCTCGCCGCCGCGTGGGCCGCGCTTGCGCCCGAGCGCGTCTACGCGTTCACCGCGCACGCGGCGACCTCGTTCACCGACGTCGAGTACCGGGCCGGCGATGTGCTGATGTTCGGGCCGGAACCCACCGGATTGGACGCCGAGACGCTGGCCGATCCGCACATCACCGCCCAGCTGCGGATCCCGATGCTGGCGGGCCGGCGCTCGCTGAACCTGTCGAACGCGGCCGCGGTCGCCGTGTACGAGGCGTGGCGGCAACAGGGGTTCAGCGGAGCGGTGTAGTCACCTTCCGATGTGGGCCCACGCCCGAAGTGCAGGGCGACGCTCGCGCGGAGCGCGTTACCAGCTGTTGAAGTGCGCGATCTGTTCGACGGGCAACCGCTTGGCGGGGCGGAAGTCGGTGCCCTTGGTGTAGGCGATCGGGAACAGGCCGCCCTGGCTGTACTTGTCATGCGGGATGCCGAGCAGTTCGGCGGCCTGCTTCTCGCCGTCACCGAGCAGATGCAACGTCGTCCATGCGGAGCCGAGCCCGCGCGATCGCAACGCCAGCATGTAGCTCCACGCCGCGGGCAGCAGTGAGCCCCAGAAGCTCGCACTCCCCGCGCCGGGCGCACCGTCGACGCGACCCTCGAGACATGGGATCAGCAGCCACGGGACCATCTCCATGTTCTCGGCCAGGTACTCGGCCGACGACACCACCGCCTGTCGCCGTTCCCCGCGGCTGTCGCCGTCGGTGTACTCGGGTTCGGGCATCGTTCGGTACAGCTTCCAGCTGGTGCGGTAGATGTCGGCGAGCGCCTTCTTCTTGTCGGGGTCGTCGACGAAGACCCACTGCCAGCCCTGGGCGTTGGATCCCGTCGGCGCCTGCACCGCGAGCTCGAGACATTCCAGCAGCAGCTCGCGCGGCACCGGCTTGTCCAGATCCAGCCGCTTGCGCACCGAACGGGTGGTGGTCAGGACTTCGTCCACGGACAGGTTCAAGGTCATTTTTCGAGACTACATTCGCCTCATGGCAATCGAATTCACGCAAGAGGTGGCGGACAGGCTCGCCTCCGACAAGTACGGCTGGTTGACCACGGTGGCGAAGTCGGGACAGCCCGTGCCGAAGTTGGTGTGGTTCTTCTTCGACGGGTCCGATGTGTTCGTCTACAGCGAACCGCGCGCCGCCAAGGTCAGACACCTCAGGGCGAATCCGCGGGTAAGCCTGAACCTGGATTCCGACGGGAACGGCAGCGGGATCATCGTCGTCGGCGGCACCGCGACCGTCGACGCCGAGAACGCGAACCCGTTGCAGGACGAGCGGTACCGCGCCAAATACGGCGAGTACGCGGCCAGCCTCGGTTTCAGCGAGGAGTTCCTGGCCGCCTACGACACGCGGCTGAAGATCAGCGTCGACAAGGTGTGGACCACACCGACCGGGGGTTAGTTCGGCCCCCTTTTCTGGGCGAGGTACGGGCGCGCTAAACCGTGAGCGCGCTCAGCGTCTTGGCGGCGGCTCGCTCGCCGCTGCGCACCGCGCCTTCCATGTTGTCGGGCCAGCTGCTGCGCTCCGCGCCGGCGAACTCGACGACACCATGGCGCTTGGTCAGCAACGGACCCACCGCGCACACCTCGCCGGGAGCGAACACCGCATCGCAGCCCTCGATGTAGTCCTGCTCGGCCCACCGCACGACGGTCGGGCAGCGCAGTTGATGTGGTTGCACCCCGAACGCCTGCGCCAGATCGGCGACCAGTACATCGTCGTCGATGGCCGTCCCCGTGGCCGGGTGAAAGCCCGTCACCCGGTCACCGCGCCGCCAAGCTCCCCACAGCACGTCACCGCCCAACACCGTGTTGTGGCGCACCGAGTGTCCGCGCGGCAGCAACGCGATCACCTTTGTTCCGGCGTCGATGTGCAGTTCGGCTAGTCGTGCCAGATCCGGTGGCAACGGAGGATCGAATACGACGCGGGGCAGTTGCGTCACCGGAATCGCCACGATGACCCGCTTCGCATGCACGGTAAGGTTGCCCGCCCGGACCTCAGCGCCGTTGGCGCGCTGCGTGATTCGGCTGGCCGGCGTGTTGAGCCGAACGGCGTCGCCGAGCGGCGCCGCCATCCGGGCGGCGACCTGTTGAGCGCCTTGGCTGATGCGCCACTGGAAGACAGCCGTCGTGCTGCGCCACGGGCCGCCGGCAATGCGGAGCAACCAGAGCAAATGCAGCAGCGACATCGAGTCCAGGTTCTCGCGGGCGAGGGAACCGACGAGCCGTTCGAGCAAGTAGCGGCTGCCGCCGTCGAGACGGCGCTCGTCGAGCCATTCGGCGACGGATCGTCTGTCGAGTTCGGCTGCCCGCGACGACCTCCATGGTGCGTCGGCATCGATCCTCCGGGACAACCACGCGAGGGAACTGAACGCACGTACCAAACCCAGCCAGGTGCCTGGTGGCGGTAATCGTCGACGGGCCCGCCGGCCCGGCAGTCGCCACATCATGGGGTATCCGACGTGGCGGGCCGGCTCGACGTCCAACCCGAGCTCGCGTACCAATCGATGCATTCTCCGATGGGCCCGGCCGATCCATTCGCCGCCGAAGTCGGCGACTGATCCGTCCAGATCACGCGACCGCGCCCTGCCGCCGACCTCGTCACGAGCCTCGACGACGAACACGCTTTTTCCCGCCCTGCGCAGGTGGCGAGCGGCGGCCAGACCGGCGAGTCCCGCGCCAACCACGGCGACGTCGACACGCAGAGCGGTATCCTCTGGAGCCATGAGACAAACGTATCAGACAAATGTCTCAATCGGAACGGAGTGGAAATGACTCGACGCACCGGAAACCGGCAACGCTTGTTGGATGCAGCCATTCGGTGCATCGAGGACCGGGGCTACGCGCGGACCACTGCCCGTGACCTCGTGCAGGCGTCGGGGACGAACCTCGGCGCGATCACCTACCACTTCGACTCCAAGGAGGCGCTTCTCAACGAGGCACTTGCTGAATGCAGCCGTCGCTGGCTGCAGCAGATGCAGCAGGCCTCAACCGCAGTGTCGTCGGGCGATCCGTTGGCAGACACCATCGCCGCTGCGTATGGCGCCCTTCGCGATGGGCGGATGTTTGCCGTGGCGTATGTCGAAGCGTGGGCCCAGGCGGAGCGCAACCCCGCTCTGCGTGAACAACTGGCCGCGCACTACCGCGAATTCCGCACGGCCACGGCGACACTCGCTCAGTCCCTGACCCGCTCGTCGTCGCTGCCCGACGCGGAAGCTCTGGCGGCGATACTGGTGGCGGTCGCCGACGGCCTTGTCGTTCAGTGGCTGCTCGACGCCGACTCGTTGCCGGAACCCGCTCGGCTGGCCCGGGCGCTCACACAATTCGGTGTCACGTAATGGGCCGAGACGTCGAGCCGCTGGCGTGCGCCCGCCGCTGGCCTACTTCGCCAACTCGGACCGCCCGCGTGCCGCGAGGTTCGCCGCCACTTCCTGCTCCCACACCCCCATGGCCTGGGTGGTGTCGACCTCGAGTTCGAAGCGGTCGGTCATTTCGGCGGTGACGTCGGCGACGTCGACGTAGAACTGCTCGTACCACCGCCGGTGCTGATAAACGGCGCCATCCTCTTCCGTCAGCAGCGGGTTGTCGATCCGCGTCTTGTTCTTCCAGATTTCGACGTCCTCAAGGAACCCCTCACCGAAGGACCGGTTCATCGCCGCGGCGAGCTTGTTCGCCTTGTCCGAAGGAAGGCCGGGCATCTGCTGCACGGCGCCGCCCCATTGCAGCACAAACGAATTGTGGGTGACCGGATAGTGGCAGTTGATCAGCACGACCTCGACGGTGAAGCCGGGACCGAGATCGTTGTGCAGCCAGTTGATCATGTAGGCAGGGCCGAAATACGTGGCCTCGGAACGCAGATATGTGCCGTCCCAGAGTTTTTCGGGATTGGGCGTGGAATCCGGACGTGGTTTGGATTCCATGTACTGGCTCGCCATGTGACCCTCGATCACATTCTTGAAGTAGGTCGGGTAGGCGTGATGGATGTAGAAGAAGTGCGCCATGTCGACGTTGTTGTCGACGATCTCGCGGCAGTGCGAACCCTCGATCAGGATCGAGTTCCATTGCCAGGGCGACCAGATGCCGTCGCTGTATCCCTCGATCTCCGGCGGAGTCAGCTCCGGGGGCGGCGAGGAGCCTTCCGGGTCGTGCCACACCAGCAGCTGGCCGTTGACCTCGCAGGTGGGCCACTTGTGGGTTCGCGCCAGCCGCGGTACCCGGCGCGCATAGGGCACATCGACGCAGCGACCGGTCGAGCCCTGCCACCGCCAATCGTGAAAGGGGCACGCCAGGTTGTCCTCTTTGATGGACCCGCGGGAAAGATCGGCGCCCATGTGCCGGCAGTAGCCGTCGAGCACGTACAGCTCACCGGTCGAGTCGCCGTACACCACGAGTTTGGAGCCGAACGCCTCGACGCCGTGGGGTTGCCCGTCACGGAACGTGTCGGCCAGACCGAGACAATGCCAGCCACGGGCGAACCGCGTCATCGGTGCGCCGGTGTCGATCTCGCGGATGTCACTCATCGGCTGTTGATTCCTTGCGCGAGCGCTCGTCATGGTCCCTGCCTAACATGTCTTTGATCGCCAGGTGGCTGAACAGCATGCTGGTGCCGATCGGATTGCCGCCGCCCGGATAGGCCGTGCCGCTCGGCGCGGCCATCGTGTTGCCGGCCGCATACAGCCCGCGGATCGGGTTGCCGGAGGTGTCGAGGACCCGCGCCGCGGTGTCGGTGCGCAGACCACCCTTCGTGCCGAGATCGGAGATGCCGAACATGGCGGCGTGAAACGGCGCCTTCTCGATCGCGACGAGTGGTGAGCCACCGCCGAAGAAAGCGCGGTCGTACGCTTCGTCGCCCCGGCCGAAGTCCTCGTCGGTGCCTTCGGCGACGAATTCGTTGAACCGCGTGACCGTCGCCGCCAGATTCTCCGCGGGCACGGCGATCTTGTCGGCGAGGTCCTCGAGCGTGCCGGCGGTGTGCCAGAGCCCTGCCTCGATGTACTGTGCCGGCTCCACCATCGACACGTTGGTGGCCTTGACCGGCGGTATCTCACCGTCCCGGTCGTCGTAGATCATCCAGTACGGCAACGTGATCGAGCCATCGGTCAATTGGGCGAGAATGTCGCGGCCGATTCGGTCGTACGGCGCGGACTCGTTGACGAACCGCCGGCCGTGCTGGTTGACGAAGATGCCGCCGGTGAACCACAGCGCAAACGCCGAACGCCCGTCCGGATGTGTCATTCCCGGTGACCACCACGCCTGATCCATCAGATCGGTGTCCGCGCCGACCGCGACGGCCGCCTGCAACGCTTCGCCGCGATTCCCCCACGGCCCCATCGTGTCTCGTGCCGCGCCGGGTACGCCGTAACGGCGACGGAGTTCCTCGTTGCCCTCGAACCCGCCGGCAGCCAGCAGCACGCCCCGCCGCGCGCGGATGGCCCTGCGTTGCCCCTCCGTCTCAACGATCGCCCCGACCACTCCGCCGTCCTCGAGCACCAACTCGACCAGCGCGGTGTCGCGTCGCAGCGCTGCGTGTGAATATTGGCCGATGGCCTTGAGGAACCGGGCGATCAGAGCGCGACCGCCGATGAAGTAGTCGTCGGGCCGTGGCGCGCCGAGCCGATCGGCGTCGAGCGGGCCGCGCACCAGCTCACGCAGTTCCGGTGCCTTGGCAACGGCCAACGGCCGTGCGGCGATATGCCGCTGGCCGTCAAGGCGCGCCTTGGGCACCTTGCCGAAATAGTCCGGCCAGGGCAGCACCTCGAATTTCAGATGCGAGTCGTGTTCGAGGTATTCGATCAGCGGGGCACCGCCGCGGACGTAGGTCTCCTGAAGTTCATACGGCGTGCGGTCTCCGACCACGGCGTGGTAGTACTCGAGCGCATCCTCGATCGTGTCGTCGGTACCGGCCCGCACCAGAACCGGATTGCACGGGAACCACACCCCGCCGCCGCCGGAATATGCTGTTGTGCCGCCGAATTGGTCGGTCGCTTCGACGAGGATGACGTCGAGTCCCTCGCGCGCGGCGGTGTACGCGCCGGTGACACCGCCGCCCCCCGATCCGGCGACCAGCACGTCGCATTCGTCGTCCCAGCCGCTCATGCGTATTGCTGCCGCCCGTGAAGCTCGAATTCGGCGTCCAGTGACCGCTTTTCGTCGTCACTCATACGCTGGTACACGGGTGCACCTCTCCCGGTCCACCGGTACACCGGCTCGTCGGTGTGCCATCGCTGTCGTTGCAGTTGGCGTTTGAGCACCTTGTTGGAACCGGTGACGGGCAGTCGGGTCGACAGCCTCAGGAACCGAGGAACGCCCTTGCTTCCGAGGTCCTGTTGGCTCGCCAGATAGGCGGTGAACTCCTCGATGTCGAAGGCGTCCGGATCGGCCACCTCGATCGCGGCCATCACCTGATCGCCCGAGCGTGGATCCGGCACCGCGAACGCTCCCGCCGCGACCACCCGCGGGTGACGTCGCAGCACCCGTTCGATCGTCAAGGCCGAGGTGTTCTCGCCGTCGACCCGGATCCAGTCGCCACGCCTGCCGGCGAAATAGAGGAAGCCAGCCTCGTCGAGGTAGCCGAGGTCTCCGCTCCAGTACCAGCCGTTGCGGATCCGTTCGGCGTTGGCCTCGTCGTTGCGGTAATAACCCTCGAAACTGCGGGTCCCGAATTTGTCGACGATCTCGCCGACCGCCGCGTCCGGATTGCGTACACGGCCGTATTCGTCGAGAACTGCTCGCGCACAATCTTCCAACGTGTCCGGGTGTACCACCGCGACACCGTCGTGCAACGGGCGGCCGAGCGCTCCAGCGGGCGCGTGCGGATCAGGAGCCACCACCGCGCCGCCCTCACTGGACCCGTAGCCTTCGAACAGTTCCGCGCCGAACCGGCGGCGGAACTCGGCCTGGTCGTCAGGTGACGCCTCCGTGCCGAAGCCCCGCACCAACGGGTTGTCGGCATCGTCGGGCCGCTCCGGGGTGGCCATCAGATAGGCCAGCGCCTTACCGACATAGGTGAAGAACGTGGCGCCGAAATACCGTACGTCCGGCAGGAATCCGGACGCCGAGAACGACGGTGTGAGGCACACCGTGGCGCCGTTGGCCAGCGCCGGTGCCCACAGCGCCATGATCGCGTTGCCGTGGAACAACGGCATGCAGCAGTACTCGACGTCGGCTCGCGAATGTCCGAATTTCTCGGTGGCGGCGTAAGCGATACGGGCCAGCCTGCCTTGACTGCATTTGACCGCCTTGGATGCGCCCGTCGTGCCGGAGGTGAAAAGCAGGAGCAGCAGCGAGTCCTCGTCCACGCCCGCGGTGACACTGGGTTCGACCCGATGCGTGTCGACAGCCCTGCCGTAGCCCGGATCGTCGATCACGAGGAATCGATCCGCGGCCAAGCCGAGATCCAGCTCGCGCAACCGATCGAACCCCGCGGTGTCGGTGACGATCAATTGGCAATCCGCGTGGCGTATTTCGGCTGCCAGCTCGGCCGCGCCCCGGGTGGGGTTGATGCCGACCACCGTCGCTCCGACGAGGGCGGCGCCGCCCAGCCAGAACACGAAATCCGGGACGTTGTCCAGCAGCACCCCGATATGAAACGGGCCGTCGCACCGCATCGCCTGGGCCAGCGCACCGCGCGCCGCGGATTCACGCACAACCTCATCCCAGGACCAATCCCGTTGGCGGGTGCGCAGACCGAGATGCTCGTCACCGAGGCGATCGAGCAGCAGGTCCGCGATGGACTGGCGTCTTGACGAGACGTCGGAACGCATTTCAGGCGGACGGATGGACAAGGTCCAGGTAGGCCTGCGGCAGTTCCTCGCGCGACAGTTTGGTCATGCTGACCACGCCGGGATTGTAGGAGTCCTCGCCGAGGATCTTTCCGTTTTCGTCGATCGGCCACAGCAGCAACTGTCGGAACACGATGAGGTAGTCGGCGTCGACATCGTCGACGGGAATCCCGATGCGTAGGGCCTCTGCGCCGGGGTAGATCTGTTTGAGCAGACCCTCGGTCACCAGGCAGTGGTCGTCGACGACGAGCCGCTGCACCTCGAACTCGAGAATGTTTGTCCGGGTGGCAAGGAAGTCGGTGTAGTAGGTCTGCACACCCGCGGTGGTCTTGGGACCGAAGTCGCCTTCGGCGCCCCAGAAGTGGTAGTCCGGATGCGGAGCCAGCGTGGCCATCAGGCGATCCATATCCGGGGCGGCTTCGGCTTTCATGTGCTCGATCACGGCGTTCAGCACCAGGCGGTGCCGTTCATTGGTGGTGTCGGCCAGGCGCTTTTCCAGCGGTTCCCACGTTCGGGTGGGATCGATAACTGCCATGTGGTCATCATCACGGAGCCGCAACGTACAGTCACCCGCCGTCCGTCGATCAAATCCGTTGATCCACCCGACACGTGTCGGGCTCGAGCAACTCCTCCGACGACAGGGCGATGCGGCGCACCATGAGCACCAACGTCGCCAGGAACCGGTCCATCGGGTCATCGAGATCCCACCCCATCGTGCGCGCCACCTGGGCGAGGCGAGCCGCGACGGTGCTGTGGTGCACGTGCAACTCCGCGGCCGTTCGGCGCAGCGAGCCGAACACAAGGAACGCCTCGACGGTCTGCACCGCGAGCGCACCCGTCGACGTCGCCGCGATCTCGTCGATGCGGGCCATCTCCCGGTTGCCACGCACCCGATCGAGCGGCAGGTCGGCCAGCAGCTCGAGCAAGCTGAGCCGTTCGTACGCGATGGCCCGCCTGCCGTAGCCGGTCGATGATGCGAAGCGCAACGCGCGCATGGCTTGGTGCCAGGACGTCGGCGCGGCGAACACACTCCCACTGGAGCCGATTCCGACCCATGGTCCGCGGTCGGAGTTTGCGCGTCGTGGCGACGGGAACGCGTCGACGATCGCCCGCTCGAGCCCGTCGGAGAGCGCTCGGGTATCGCCGGCGTGCTGGCACAACACCGCCGTGGCGTTGCCGATCGCGACCGTGCGCACCGCCACGTCGGCGAGTTCGCGGGTGATGATCTGCAGCGCATCGGACGGTGATTGCGCGGAAACGGCGAGGACGCGAACCTTGCGGGTTTCGTCGAGCCCGAGCAGGCGAATGGCCCGTGCCCGGTCCTCTCGATGTTCCTTTTCCGAAAGCACGACCTCTAGCAGGGCCGGATCACCGAGCTGCGGGGTGACCGAGCTGCGTGCCAGGACCCTTCGCAACGAGTGGCGCACGCGGTCGATGAGCACCGGGTCCAGCTCCGATCGGCCGTCCGCACGTTCGACCCACACGACCGGTTCGTCGTCAGGCGACGGCGCCGCCGGGACGTTCCCCGCGGTGTCGAGCGCACCCGCCGTGTCATAGCGGATGACGACGCCGGATGCCCACCGCGCGCCGACCGGGCATTCGGCCAGCAATGCGGCCGAGCGCACAACGGTGTCGGCGCTCGCCGCTGACTCGTCGACCTCGTCGAAGTAGGCAATGATCCGCAACACCGACGCGGGGTCGGATCCCAGCTCCGACATCCGAACCGGGCGGCGGCTCATGCCGCCAGCTTAAGCCGTCGGCTGGGTTGACGTTTCACCATCGAGTGGCTGGGCAACTCGGATGGGACAGTGGGTCAGGAAGGGGCCGGGTCATGGTCGATGGACATTTCACGTCAAAGTGCCGATACGTTGCAGCGCCCGCGTTGCTTGGGGTGTTGGTGGTGGCATTCAGCGGATGCGCCGGCGGTAGCGACGAGGATGCAGGTTCGGCGGGGACCACCCCGGCGCCGGAAACGACAGCTGCTGCGCCCGCGGTGACATCTTCTGCGCCGGCCACGGCTACTCCGGCAAACACCGGCATCGACGCGCTGCGCCGGGCCGGAAGCACTGCGACCGCAGCCGTGCCCGAGAGCACGCTGGTCTCCATCGAAACCGAGCGAGATGGCCGGTGGGAGGTTCAGGTCGTCACTGCCGACGGCACCGAGCACGAGATGGACGTCTCCAACGACGGCGCCACGGTGACGATGGGGCCGACGGCCAAGACCGAGGACGAAGCCGACAAGGCCAAGCACCGCGAACGGGTACAGGCCGCCCAGGTGGACTACCAGGCGGCGGCGGACAAGATCCTCGCCGAGGTGCCCAACGGCACCATCACCGAACTCAACCTCGATAGCAACAACGGAACGACGGTCTGGGAAGCCGATGTCGTCGACGATTCTCAGACCAAGCACGAAGTGACCATCGACGCCGGCTCCGGGCAAGTGCTGCAAAACACGACCGGACGCTGAACATCCGCTGCGAAAAACGGCGGGTCGCCGGTGTGAGTAGTCCGGTGAGTTAGCGGAAGTCGCGGGACTTCGAGCCGATGGCCAAGGTGAGCTTGCCCATCCGCTCGGCGACGACGGTGATCGCGCCGGTCGCGTTCTGCACCTGACCGCGAATCAACAATGCCGCGGCGGTTTGCGCCAACTTGCGGTGCCGCGCCCACACCCCACGCGAGCAGATGATGTTGACCATCCCGGTTTCGTCCTCGAGGTTGAGGAACGTCGCGCCCTGGGCGGTCGCCGGCCGCTGGCGGTGCGTGACTGCCCCCGCCACCAGCACCCGGGAGCCGTCGGGCACGTCGAGCAGCTTGCCCGCCGGTATCACCCCCATGGTGTCGAGATCCTCGCGTAGGAACTGCGTGGGATAGCTGTCGGAAGAGACGCCGGTCGCCCAGACGTCCGCGGCGGCCAACTCGAGTTCGGTCATACCGGGCAGTGCGGGAATGTGTGACGACGCCCCCACCCCGGGCAGCCGGTCGGGCCGCTGGGTGGCGGCCGCCCCCGCCGCCCACAGTCCTTCGCGCCTGCTGATGTCGAAGCAACCCAACGCTCCCGCGGTGGCCAACGCCTCGGTCTGCGGCACCGACAGTTGCACCCGGCGGGTCAAGTCCAACAGGGAGGCGAACGCGCCGTTGGCTTTTCGTTCGTCGACCAACTTCTCGGCCAGCTCGTCGCCGATGTGGCGGACATTGCCCAGACCCAATCGGACCGCGTTTCCTTCGTCTTCGAGGGTGGCGTGCGCCAGGCTGGCATTGACGTCCGGGCGCCGGACGACGACGCCGTGTCTGCGAGCGTCGGCAACCAGCGACTGCGGGGAATAGAAGCCCATCGGTTGCGCGCGCAGCAGCGCGGCGCAGAACGCGGCGGGGTGGTGCAGCTTGAACCACGACGAGTAGAACACCAGCGACGCGAAACTCAGCGAATGGCTTTCCGGGAAACCGAAGTTCGCGAACGCTTCCAGCTTCTCGTAGATCCGGTCGGCCACTTCGCCGGTGATGCCGTGCCGCTGGCGCATACCGTCGTAGAACCTGCCGCGAAGCCGGCGCATCCGCTCGGTCGACCGTTTGGACCCCATCGCGCGGCGCAGCTGGTCGGCCTCGGCGGCGGAGAATCCCGCGCAGTCCACCGCGAGCTGCATGAGCTGCTCCTGGAACAGCGGTACCCCCAAGGTCTTGTGCAACGCCGGCGCCATCGACGGATGTTCATAGGTGACGGGCTCTTCCCCGTTGCGCCGCTTGATGTACGGATGCACCGATCCGCCCTGAATCGGGCCGGGCCGGATCAACGCCACCTCGACGACCAGGTCGTAGAACACGCGGGGTTTGAGCCGCGGCAGGGTGGCCATCTGCGCGCGCGACTCCACCTGGAACACCCCGACGGAGTCGGCCTTTTGCAGCATCTCGTACACCGCGGGCTCGGACAGGTCCAGCTGGGCCAGGTCGACGTCGATACCCTTGTGCTCGCGCACCAGGTCGATGCAGTAGTGCAGCGCCGAGAGCATGCCCAGGCCGAGCATGTCGAACTTCACCAAACCGATTGCCGCACAGTCGTCTTTGTCCCACTGCAGCACACTGCGGTTCTCCATCCGCGCCCATTCCACCGGGCATACGTCGGCGATGGGCCGGTCGCAGATCACCATGCCGCCGGAGTGAATGCCCATGTGCCGCGGCAGGTTGGAGATCTCCTTGGCCAGCTCGATCACCGGCTCGGGGATGTCTTCAACATGCGGCGCCTCGGTGAGGCTGCCCCACTGCCCGAGCTGCTTGCTCCAGGCGTCCTGCTGGCCCTGCGAGAAACCCAGGGCGCGAGCCATGTCGCGCACCGCGCTGCGGCCCCGGTAGGTGATCACGTTGGCCACCTGGGCGGCGTAGTCGCGGCCGTATCGGTCGTAAACGTATTGAATCGCCTTCTCCCGCAAGTCCGATTCGATGTCGATGTCGATGTCCGGGGGGCCGTCACGCGCCGGGGACAGGAACCGCTCGAACAGCAACTCGTTGGCCACCGGGTCCACGTTGGTGACGCCGAGCGCGTAGCAGACCGCGGAGTTGGCCGCCGATCCCCTGCCCTGGGCCAGGATGCCGTTCTCAGCGCAGAACCGGGTGATGTCGTGGACCACCAGGAAATAACCCGGGAAGGTCAGTTGCTCGATGACCTTCAGCTCGTGCTCGATCTGCGCGTACGCCCGCGGCGCCCGCTCCGGCGGCCCGTACCGTCGGCGTGCACCCTCCATCACCAGATGCCGCAGCCAGCTGTCCTCGGTGTGCCCGTCGGGGACGTCGAACGGCGGCAACCGGGGCGCGATCAACGAGAGCCCGAACGCGCACTGCTCGCCGAGGTCGGCCGCGGCGGTCACCACCTCGGGATGGTCGGCGAACAGTCGCGCCATCTCCGCGCCCGACCGCAGGTGCGAACCGCCCAGCGGGGCAAGGTAACCGGCCGCCTCGTCCATCGAGTGCCTGGCGCGGATCGCCCCCATCGCCATGGCCAGCCGGCCCCGCGACGGCTCGGCGAAGTGTGCGGCGGTGGTCGCGACGACGTTCAGGCCGAAGCGCGGCGCGAGTCCGGCCAGAGCGGCATTGCGTTCGTCGTCACACGGATGCCCGTGGTGGGTGAGTTCGATGCTGACCCGGTCCCGGCCGAACCGGTCGACCAGGTCGGCCAGCGCGTCGGCGGCCGCGTCGGGACCACCGGTGCAAAGCGCTTGTCGGACATGGCCTTTGCGGCAGCCGGTGAGGATATGCCAGTGCCCGCCCGCAGCCTCGGCCAACGCGTCGTAGTCATAGCGCAGGACTCCCTTCTCGCCACCGGCCAGATGCGCCCTGGCGAGTTCGCGCGACAGCCGCCGGTAGCCTTCGGGGCCACGCGCCAGCACCAGCAGATGCGGCCCGGGCGGATCGGGATCTTCGGTGCGGTTACCTCCGCCGAGCGACAATTCGGCGCCGAACACCGTCGACATCTCCAGTTCCTTGGCGGCTTCGGCGAAGCGCACCACCCCGTAGAGGCCGTCGTGGTCGGTCAGCGCGATCGCCCGCAGATCGAGTCGGACCGCTTCCTCGACGAGTTCCTCCGGTGTGCTGGCGCCGTCGAGGAAGCTGTACGCCGAGTGCGCGTGCAGTTCGGCGTACGGCGTCGACGAGGCCGGCCGGTCAACGTCGGCCGTGTACGCAGCACGCTTGCGCGACCAGGCCGGGCTGTCGCCGCCGTCGCCGATCTGCTCATCTATGGGCCAGCCGGCACGGCGCGGTTTGCCGTTGAGCACCCGCTCCATTTCCGTCCAGCTCGGCGGCCCGGTATGCCAGCCCACCTATGCAGTGTATCGAACATGTGTTCGGTCATGAAGCGAGGTGTTTCGGGTATGCGAAAGACCATGGTCCGAGCTGCGACGGCCGCCGATCAGGTGCGAGGAATCATCGTCGACGCACCCGACGGCGTGCCACCCTCTGACGTCCTGGACGCGCTCATCGGGGACGCACGGGTGGTGCTGATCGGCGAGAGTTCACACGGCACCCACGAGTTCTATCGAGCCCGGGCCGAGATGACGAAGTGGCTGATCGAGGAGAAGGGCTTCCTCGCCGTCGCCGCCGAGGCCGACTGGCCCGACGCCTACCGGGTGAACCGATATGTCCGCGGCATCGGAGGCGACGCCGACGCCGAGCAGGCCCTGCGCGGTTTCCGTCGCTTCCCCACCTGGATGTGGCGCAACACCGTGGTCCGCGACTTCGCCGAGTGGTTGCGTGCCCACAACCGGAACAGGGCCCACGAACAGCAGGCGGGCTTCTACGGCCTCGACATGTACAGCCTGCACCGGTCGATGGAGGAGGTGATCGGGTACCTCGACAAAGTCGACGCGGCCGCGGCGGCGCGCGCGCGAGAACGTTATTCGTGCTTCGACCACGCTTCATCCGACGAAGACGGCCAGGCCTACGGTCACGCCGCCGCGTTCGGCGCGGGTCAGGACTGCGAGCAGGCGGCCATCGACCAACTGCTCGACGTCCAGCGCCATGCCGTCGAGTACGCCCGCCGCGACGGCCTGCTCGCCGAAGACGAGGCCTTCTATGCCGAACGCAATGCGCACGTGGTGCGCAACGGCGAGGCGTACTACCGCGGCATGTTCGCCGGCCGCGTCAACACCTGGAACCTACGCGACACACACATGGCCGACACGCTCGACGCATTGCTGCAGCACCTCGATCACGACGGCTCCGGCCGAGCACGAATCGTGGTGTGGGCACATAATTCTCACGTCGGCGACGCCCGAGCCACCGAGTTGTCCGCCGACGGGCAGACCACGCTGGGCGCGCTGGCCCGCGAGCGCTACGGCGAGCACACCCGGCTGATCGGATTCTCCACCTCCGCCGGCACGGTGACTGCGGCCAGCCGGTGGGGCGGCGCCGCCGAGCGCAAGATCGTCCGGCCCGCCCTGCCGGACAGCGTCGAAGGCCTGCTGTCGGAAGTGGGTGCACGGTCCTTCTATGTGGCCATGCGTGTGGACGGGCGCGTCGCAGCCGAGCCACTCGACCAGACGCGGTTGGCCCGCGCCATCGGGGTCATCTACCGACCGCAGACCGAACGCCAGAGCCATTACTTTCATGTCCGGCTGGCCGATCAGTTCGACGCGGTGATCCACATCGACCGCACCCAAGCACTCGAGCCGCTCGAGCGCACCAGTGAGTGGATCGAAGGCGAAGTGCCCGAGACGTATCCGTCTGGGCTGTAGCGCGCGCGGTCCTACGCTCGATATTGCGTGGAGGGCTGCGGTTGGTTTCGTCGCAACAACCCTGTGTGCAATCTCGATGTTGGCGTCGTCGGACGGTTACGGCAGGTCCTCTGGGCCGAGTTGTTCGCGCGGCACCACGACCATCGGGACGTGGAGCACGCGCAGCATCTTGGCCGCCGTCGACCCCAGGAACAGCCGCCGCGGCGCGCTGAGTCGGCTCGACCCGACCATGATGAGATCCCCGTCCTGCCAGTCCAGCTTGCTCACCGCCTCTTCGACCGTCGCACCATCGACGATCGTCGACGCCACGGGAAAACCCTGCGGCAGCTCGGCTTTTGCCGACTCGTGAACGTGGCGCGCATGTCCCAGTGCCCGCTCGCGCGCGTCGTCGCCGTCTCCGCGCAAGGCGCCGAACGTCGGGTCCAGGGCCACCAGCGACACCAACCGCAGCGGCGTGCCTGCCGCCCGACTGAACCGAACTGCGGTGTCCAGCAGGATGTGTGCGCCTGCGCGCTCCCCGATCGCACATGTCACTTCTCGCACGCGGTCGATGCCCGAGTCGCGAGTTCCCCGAGGCGCCACCGCGACCGGCACCGGAGCCGAGTGCAGCAGCTCGTTGACCACCGACCCCAGTGAGAAGCCACCCGCCAGACCGCCGCCCGCTGCGCCGACGACGATCATGTCGGCCTCGACCCGCGCCGTCTCCTGAATGAGACCGTCGGCCGACGAGTCGTCGAACCGGACATGGCTGCTCACGACGATGTCGTCGGGCACCGTGGCACTCGCGGCGGTCAGCCACTCCCGAGCCTGCGCGATGAGATGCTCCTCGAAATCGCCGATCGGCTTGATCGACGGGGCCACCCGGTCAGGCGGCAGCACGATGCACAGGTCGAGCTCAGCGCCGAGCGTACGGGCCAGCCGCACCCCGAGCGCCACCGCATCGGCACCGCCTGAAGTGGCCAGATAACCAACGACGAGCCTCATGGTCGACCATCCTGTCAATCCAGCGCAGCCGATGCCGGCGGATCGACCAAATGCCGGTCAGTCCCGGTATTCCGCGGCGCCGTCCTCGAGGACGAGACGGGCGTTCGAACCGTCGGGATCGGCGGCCTCCGTGCGGAACACCGCGCGGCCGGCCTCGGTCCGCCAGATCGACGTCGTGAGCGTCTCGCCCGGGAACACCGGCGAGGTGAACCTGGCGTCGATCGCGCTGACTTTCGTCGCATCGCCGCCGCCGAGTTCGGCGACCAGCGCGCGGCCCGCGACGCCGTAGCTGCACAGCCCGTGCAGGATTGGCTTCGGGAAGCCGGCCAACTCGCGGGCGAACCACGGGTCGCTGTGCAGCGGATTGCGGTCGCCCGACAGCCGGTAGATCAACGCCTGGTCTTCGCGCGTGGGCAGCGCAATTCGCGCATCCGGTTCCCGGTCGGGAATCTCCGGGGCGACGGGACGCTGCCCCGGTTGCCCGCCGAAGCCACCCTCGCCACGGATCACCGCGGTCGTGAAGGTCTCCGCGACGACGTTCGACGTGTCGGGATCGGTACCCGTCGCCTTGAGCATGACGATCGCGTTCTTGCCCTCACCCTTGTCCTGGATGTCGGCGACCTCGGCGACCACACTGAGCTTGCCGGCCGGCTTGAGCGGTTCGTACAACCGGATCCCCTGCGAGCCGTGCAGCAGCATCGCGAAGTTGAACGACCCGATCATCGCCGCCGCCGCGAAGGGCAGACACGCGATCACCGCGTAGGTCGGCAGCACCTGCTGTTCGACGCCGTGGCTGTTTTCGGTGGTGAACGCGAGATCCGCGGTGCCCGCCCCGACACCCAGCGCGTAAAGCAGGGTGTCGCGGTCGGTCCATTCGAACAGTTGCGGTTCGGTCTTGGCGCCGATGGCGTTGGGGTCGAGTGGCATACCGGGAACGATATCCGCCGGATGGACAACGGCTGCGTCACACGGCATTGACGTTTCACCGAGCGAGGACCACGATGACTCGCATGCGCTATGTCGTTACCGGCGGTACCGGGTTTATCGGACGGCGAGTGGTGTCCCAGTTGCTAGCCCGTGACGGGGACGCCGAAGTGCTGGTACTGGTCCGCCGGGAGTCGCTGTCCCGGTTCGAGAAGTTGGCGGCGACGTGGGGTGAGCGCGCGAAACCGCTGGTCGGCGACCTCACCGCGGCCAACCTGGGGCTGACGCCCGAGGCGCTCGCCGACGCCGGCGCGGTCGACCACGTGGTGCACTGCGGCGCGATCTACGACATCACCGCCTCGGATGCCGACCAGCGCGCGGCCAACGTGGAGGGCACCCGCGCGGTGATCGAAGTGGCGAAACACCTCGACGCGACGCTGCACCACGTGTCGTCGATCGCGGTCGCGGGCACCTTCCGCGGCGAGTTCACCGAGGACGATTTCGACGTCGGCCAGGAACTGCCCACGCCGTATCACCAGACCAAGTTCGAAGCCGAGTTGCTGGTGCGCAGCGCCGTCGACCTGCGCTACCGGGTGTACCGGCCCGCCGTCGTCGTCGGCGATTCGCGTACCGGTGAAATGGACAAGGTCGACGGGCCGTACTACTTCTTCCCGTTGCTGGCGAAGCTGGCCAAGCTGCCGTCGATCACCCCGATGGCGCTGCCCGACACCGGCCGCACCAATCTGGTTCCGGTCGATTACGTGGTCGACGCGCTCGTCGCGTTGATGCACCTGCCGGATCGCGACGGTCAGACGTTCCATCTCACGGCGCCGAAAACCATTGGCCTGCGGGGTATTTACCGCGGCGTCGGCAAGGCGGCGGGATTGCCTGCGCTGCGCGCCTCGCTGCCGCGCTCGGCCGCGACGCCCTTCCTCAAAGTCGGTGGTCGCGCGAAGGTGGTGCGCAACATGGCGGCCACCCAACTCGGCGTGCCCGCCGAGATCCTCGACGTGGTCGACCTGATGCCGACATTCACGGCCGAGCGCACCGAGGAAGCGTTGCGCGACACCGGTATTGCGGTGCCCGAGTTCGCCGATTATGCGCCGGCGCTCTGGCGTTACTGGGCCACGCATCTCGACCCCGACCGGGCCCGCCGCGACGATCCGGCGGGACCGCTGGTCGGCAGGCACGTGATCATCACCGGGGCGTCGAGCGGGATCGGCCGGGCGTCGGCGATCGCGGTCGCCGAACGCGGGGCGACTGTGTTCGCGTTGGCGCGCAACGCCGATGCGCTCGACGAACTGGTCGCCGAGATCCGCGCCGCCGGTGGCCGAGCACACGCGTTCACCTGCGATGTCACCGACTCCGATTCGGTCGAGAGCACCGTGAAGGACATTCTGGGCAGGTTCGACCACGTCGACTACCTGGTGAACAACGCGGGACGCTCCATCCGTCGGTCGGTGGTCGCGTCCACCGACCGGCTGCACGACTACGAGCGGGTGATGGCCGTCAACTACTTCGGAGCCGTGCGGATGGTGCTTGCGCTGCTGCCGCATTGGCGCGAACGGCGATTCGGTCACGTGGTCAACGTGTCGAGCGCCGGGGTGCAGGCCCGCAACCCCAAGTACAGCTCGTACCTGCCGACGAAGGCGGCGCTGGACGCGTTCGCCGACGTGGTCGCGAGCGAGACACTGTCGGACCACATCACGTTCACCAACATCCACATGCCCCTGGTGCGCACGCCGATGATCGTGCCGTCGCGGCGGCTCAACCCGGTTCCCGCGATCAGCGCCGAGCACGCCGCGGCGATGGTGGTGCGCGGCCTGATCGACAAACCCGCCCGGATCGACACGCCGTTGGGCACGTTCGCCGATTTCGGCAACTACTTCACACCGCGGCTGTCGCGGCGCGTGCTGCACCAGCTGTATCTCGGTTTCCCGGATTCCGCAGCGGCCCGCGGCGAGACGTCGGCGCAGAGCAGGCCCAGCGGCACCCGACGCCCCAGGCGGCCGACGCGGGCGGTGCCCACCTTGCGGGTGCCGCGGCCGGTCAAGACCGCGGCGCGGCTGGTCCCGGGTGTGCACTGGTAACCGAGGTTTCCTATCGTTGGCGGCGTGACGCAGCCCGTGTTCGCCGATGTCGACACCGGCGTCGACGATGCGATGGCGTTGGCGTACCTGTTCGCCAGCGTCGACGCCGAGGTGGTGGGGATCGCGTCCACCGCGGGAAACGTTGCGGTACAACAGGTATGCCGCAACAATCTGGGCCTGCTGGAGTTGTGCCGGATGCCGCCCATCCCGGTCTCGAAGGGATCCGAACAGCCCATCGGCTCGCTGCTGCGCACCGCTGAGGACACGCACGGCCCCGAGGGCCTCGGGTATGCCCGGTTGCCGGCGACCGAGCGGCAACTCACGCCCTACGATGCCGCCGAGGCATGGGTGCGCGCGGCGCGTGCGTATCCGGGTGAACTGGTCGCGATTGCCGTCGGCCCGCTCACCAACCTGGCACTGGCGCTGCGCATGGACCCCGCGCTACCGATGTTGTTGCGCCGGTTGGTGATCATGGGTGGCGCGTTCGACTATCGGGGCAACACCACCCCGGTGGCGGAATGGAACATCAGCGTGGACCCGGAAGCCGCGGCCGAGGTGTTCACGGGATGGAACGCGGCGTGGGGCGGCGGAGAGCCCACACATCTGCCGATTGTGTTGGGGCTGAACCTGACCGAGCACATCGCGATGACACCCGCCCTGCTGAACCGGCTGGCGGCGGAGGCCGGCGCGACGCCGGTGGCGATGAGCGTGTCCGATGACCGCGGCACCCGGTCGGCGACGGCCAACCCGCTGATCGCGGTGCTCGAGGACGCGATGCGGTTCTACTTCGAGTTTCATTTCGACCAGGGCGAGGGCTATCTGGCGCATCTGCACGACCCGTTGGCCGCGGCGGTGGCGCTGGACCCCGACCTCGTCACGTGCGGGGCGACCACCGTCGACGTCGAGTTGACGGGCACGCTGACCCGCGGCATGACCATCGCTGACTGGAGCAACCGGTGGGGCCGGAAACCGAACGCGCTCATCGGCGTTGACGTCGATCCGGGCGCGTTCTTCGACCGCTTCATCGCCCGCGTCGGCGCGTTTGCGCGGCGCCTGGTTTAACCGACGATCAGCCACACCGCGGCGGCCAGGAACAACAGCACGAAGAGCGCGACCGCGATGACGCTTGCGACGGCCGTCGGCGTCCACCGATGCCGCGGCCGCGATTCCACCGCGCCCACGCCCGAGGTCTGGTCGGAGTCGGGCGGCGTCGAGCCGGGCGGCACCCCACCACCGGGCTCGAGGTCCGGCGTGTCGGGTGGGTCGGGGTCTGGCGGTATGGCGGTCATCGGTGTGCGGGTACCCGGTGGTGCCGGTGTCACTCATAAATCCCTTCGACGTACCACCGTCGCTGCCGGTAACACAGCAGCAGGGCCTGCCCCGGCTGGGCGTCGCGGGCGGACGCGTCGAGCAGGACCTGCGCGCGTGCGGTGCGGCCGGCCCGGTCTTGTTCGGGATCCCACCACCGCTCGTCGACCGGCCACGGCCCGGCCCACCAGGCCAACCTGCCGGCCTTGACCACCTTGCCGGGTGCGGCCAGCCGTGCCGGATCAGTGGAGAACAGGCCGCGGGCGGTCACCCGCACCGGACGGCCCTCGACGTCGAACAACTCGACCGGGTCGTCGAGCAACACGGTCGGCGACGGGTCGGGCAGTCGGCCCGGCCACGGCTGACGAGGGTCGGCCCGCGGTACGGGCTCATCCCCCAGCGGGGTGAGCGTGATGCGTTCGGCGGGCCCCCGACCACCGCTGAGCACCGGCACCTGCACCGCCTCCGGTCCGAGCAGACCCTGCACTCGCACCAGCGCGCGACGGGCACGCAGCCGATCCTCTTCTCCAACGCCACCCCACAGCGGCAGCTGCAGCGCTTCGGCCGACACCACCTCCACGGGACGCAACCGGATCACCGTGATCGGCGCGGTGGGCCGGTCGTTGGGGTTGCGCCTGTTCAGCCATCCGTCGAGTTGCCAGCGCACCCGGTCGGCGGTGGCGTCCTCGGTCAGTGGTTCGGCGCAGCGCCAAACCCGTTCCAGCTCTTCGCCGTTGGCCGTGATGGCGTGGATGGCCAGGCGGGTGCAGCCCACCCCGGACGCCGCCAAGCCACGGTGCAGCTCAGATGCCAGCGAGCGCCCGGCGAAGGCCGCGGCGTCCACCCGGTCGATGGGCGGGTCACAGTCCATGACGGCGTCGAGTTCCGGTTCGGGTTCGCGTCCCGACGGACCCCGGGTGGGCTCGCCGCGGGCGAACTGGTGCGCGGCCACCGCGTCGGCACCGAACCGCGAAGCGACATCGCTGCGGGACAGTGCGGCGAACTGTCCGATGTTGCGAATCCCCATGCGCCACAGCAGGTCTGCCAAGTCTTCCCGCCCCGGCGCGGCCAGGCTGGGCTCGGTGGCCAGTTGACGGATCGACAGCGCCGACAGGAACGACGCATCCTGCCCGGGCTCGACGATCCGCCCCGCCCGCGCGGCGAACACAGCGGTGGGCAACTGGTCGGCGACACCTACCTGGCATTCGGCACCCGCAGCGGCCACTGCGTCGACCAACCGCTCAGCGGCGGCTTGTTCGGACCCGAAGTAGCGGGCGGCACCCCGGACCGGCAGTACCAGCAGACCCGGCCGCAACACCTCTGCCCGCGGCACCAGGTCGTCCACCGCGAGTGTCACGCCTTCGAAATGGCGGGCATCGCGCGCCGGGTCGGCGGTGGCCACGTGCAGTTCAGGGCACCGCGCCTGCGCTTCCCGCCGGCGCAGTCCCCGCCGCACACCGGCCGATCGGGCCGATGCCGAACAGGCGATGACCCGGTTGGCCAGCGTCACCGCGATCGGTGCGGTCGACGGCAGGTCCGCCGCTGCCGCCGCGGCGACGGCCGGCCAGTCCATGCACCAGATGGCGAGAACGCGCGTGGACACTCATCCGCCCACTGCACGCCCGGAACCGAAGGCCCGTCCCCCGGCCCGCATGGCCAGTCGCACCCGGCTGATGCGGCCGAACCCCGGGCGCCCCTGACCCGTGATCTCGTAGCCGCACACCCTGGCCTCCAGTCGGGCCGACGCTCCCTGCCAGTCGCCGCCGGTGACCAGCAGGGTGCATCCCCTCTGCCGCGCCCTGGCCACCACCGCCCGCGCACGACTTGCCGGCACGGATCGCCCGCGCAGGCCGAGCACAACCAAATCCATACCGTCCATCAGCACCGCGGCGACCTCGACCGGATCGGCCCCGGGTTCGGGGACGACCGCGATCCTGCTCAGGTCGGCACCCATCTCCACGGCCGCCAGCAGACCGACGTCGGGTTGGCCGACGATCGCGGCATGCCCGCCGTCCGCCGTCACCGCCGCCACCATGCTCAGCAGCAGCGACCGGGCCCCGGTCACCACTGCCACGGTGCCGCGCGGCAACGGCGCGGAGGACAGTTCGGCGAGGGTTTCAGGCATCGGCAGCAAAGTTTCCGAGGCCGGAAGCTGATCGGCCGAGGGAGCCGCGCCGCGTCGGCCGGCACCGACCTTGCTGGAGACCGCCGCCATCTTGCGACGCAGGTGTTCTACCTGTTCAGCGCGGGTAAGCTGGCGCCGATCCAGGCTGACGACAGCTGTCACATCAGCACCTCCTGCATCGCCTGACTCACAAGTTTTTCGAATGTATGTTCGATACGCCGAGTAAACACCCACCCACCGACAAGCGTCAAGCGGACTTCTTCCGGCGACCAGACGCAAACTGCCCCGAAACCGCGTCGAAAGCGAGCACCTTGCGACTGCTGGCCGACGAAGGTGGCCGGCACAGCACGCCGACGAAGGTGGCCCTGGTCGCTCGCCGACGAAGGTGCCCGGCTGCGGTCGCCGACATCAGTAATTGATGACATTGACAAATGTCACCAATCGGTGGTGTACTTCGACGGTGCTCAACGATGCGCCGGTGCTTGCGTGGGTGACGCGATGATCTTCGGACGCAAGCGAAGCCGCGACGCCGCGGCCGTCATCACCGGCGCCGGCAGCGGCATCGGCGCCGCCTTCGCCATCGAACTCGCCAACCGCGGTGGCCGGGTGGTGTGCAGCGATATCGACGAAAACGCCGCCCGCACAACGGCAGACGCGATCAAAGACGATGGCGGCCAGGCGATATCGATGCGTTGCGACGTCACCCGCATCGAGGATGTCACCGCGCTGGCCGACGAGGCGCAATCCTGGTTCGACGGTCCGCCCACCGTGGTGATCAACAACGCCGGCGTCGGCGCCGGCGGGCTACCGATCGGCGAGGTGAGCCTCGACGACTGGCGCTGGGTGCTCGACATCAACCTGTGGGGTCCGATAAACGGCTGTCACGTGTTCGCGCCGATTCTGCGCGACGCTGGTTACGGCGGCATCATCAACGTCGCCTCGGCCGCGGCGTTCGGCGCGGCCCCGGGGATGGCCGCCTACAACGTCAGCAAGGCGGGGGTGCTGTCGCTGTCGGAGACCCTGGCCGCCGAGCTGAGCGGCACCGGCGTGCACGTCACGGCGCTGTGCCCGACTTTCGTCAAAACCAACATCGTCCAGTCCGGCCGTATCTCGGCCAGGTCCACCCAGTTGGCCGACCGGCTGATGCGCTGGACCGGCTTCTCGCCGAGCCGGGTGGCGCGCACCTGCCTGGACACCCTCGACCGCGGCCGCCTGTACTGCATGCCGCAGCTCGACGCCCGAATCGGCTGGGGCATCAAAAGATTCACGCCGACGGCGTACACCCGCGCCGTCGGGCTCACCAACCGCGTCACCACCTAGGAGGTTCCCGATGACCCCCAAGACCAAGATCGACATGGACGCGATGCTGGCCAAGATCAAAGACCGGCAGTGGGCGTTGGCCGACATCGACTGGGACGCTCCTGGCGCCGAGTTGGTCACCGACGAGCAGCGCCCGAAGTTGAAGGCCTTCATGGCCGACCTGTGCTGGATCGAGAACATCGGGGCACGCGGGTTCGCGGCGCTGGCCAAGAAGGCGCCGACGCCGACGATCGCGGAGATCTACCGCTACTTCCATGCCGAGGAGCAACGGCACGCCAACGCCGAACTGGCGCTGATGAAGCGGTGGGGAATGCTCGAAGACGGTGAGGTCCCCGAGCCCAATGTCAACATCCGGCTGGCTATCGACTGGCTGGACCGGTGGGCCGACGACATGCCGCTGTCGCTGCTCGGCACGGTCATTCCGATGCTCGAGGTCGCCCTCGACGGCGCGCTGCTGAAGTTCCTGCTCGACGAGGTGCACGACCCCGTGTGCCACCGGGTGTTCGAGAAGATCAACAACGACGAGTCCCGGCACCTCGTGGTCGATTTCGAGGTGCTCGACATGATCGGCCATGCCAGGATCCGGCGGTTGCTGATCGACTTCGTCGGCCACAACGCCACTCCGGGGCTGATCATCGGCGCGGTCATGGGTGCACCGTTGATCAACAGGATCCGCAACGAGATCGTCGCCATGGGTATGGAGCCGGAGCGGCTGTACCGGGCGGTGAAGAGGTTCAAGGAACTGGGCGATCGCGGCGAGTACACCAACCGGGTGCCGACATACCGCTTCCTGCGGCGCTACGCCGGCGTCGTCACCAACCCGCGCCACCCCTACCACCTCCTCGCCAACTCCATGGTGTGGCTGTCCGACCGGTACCCGAGGCCGTTGCTGCCGTCGGTGCCGAGCTGGGTCAAAGAGGTCACCCACGAGCCGGCGGCCTGACATGGAGGTCCACGACACGCTGATCGTCGGCGCCGGGTTCACCGGCATCGGCGCGGCGATCAAGCTCTCCGAGGCGGGTGTGCAGGACTTCGTCATCCTCGAACGCGGCGACCGGGTCGGCGGCACCTGGCGCGACAACACTTATCCCGGTGCGGCATGCGACATTCCGTCGCTGCTGTACTCATTCTCGTTCGCCAGGAATCCGAACTGGACTCGGTCCTACTCGCCGGGCGAGGAGATCCGCGCGCACATCGAGGACATGGTTGACGATTTCGGTCTTCGCCAGCGCATCAGGTTCGGTGTTGAGGTGAGCGGCCTGCACTTCGATGAGGCCGATGGTGTGTGGACGGTGAAAGCCAAGGGACGTAAACGCTTTCGGGCGCGCACCGTCGTCATGGCATCCGGGCCGCTGCCCGACCACAAGTGGCCCGACATCCGCGGCCTCGACACCTACCGGGGTCACAAGATCCACAGCGCGCGGTGGGACCACGACTACGACTTCGCCGGCAAGCGGGTGGCCGTCGTCGGTACGGGCGCCAGCGCGGTGCAGATTGTGCCCGAACTGGTGAAGCGAGCCGACTTCGTCAAGGTCTTCCAGCGCACGCCGGGCTGGGTGCTGCCCCGACTGGACATCGCCACACCGGCTGCCGCGCAGACCTTGTTCGCGAAAGTTCCTGCAGCGCAGGAGGTCGCGCGGCAGGCGTTGTTCTGGGGTCACGAACTCACCGCGACCGCGCTGGTGTGGGACACCCCGCTCACTGGGCTGGTTGCCCGGCTGGGCAAGGCGCACTTACGGTTACAGGTCAAGGATCCATGGCTGCGCCGCCAGCTCACCCCCGACTTCACGCCGGGCTGCAAGCGGATGTTGATGTCCAGTGACTACTATCCGGCGCTGCAACGGGACAATTGCAAGCTCATCGACTGGCCGATCGCGACCATGAGCCCGGTCGGCATCCGTACCAGCGACGGCGTCGAACACCACTTGGACTGCGTGGTTTTCGCCACCGGTTACGACGTTCATCTGACCGGACCGCCGTTTCCGGTGACCGGTGTCGGTGGCCGCAAGCTGAGCGAGGACTGGGCCGGCGGCGCACAGGCCTACAAGAGCGTCAACGCCCACGGCTACCCCAACCTGTTCTTCATGACGGGTCCGAACTCCGGCCCGGGCCACAACTCGCTTCTGGTCTACGTCGAGGGCCAACTCGACTACACCGTGCGGGCGATCACCACCATTCTCCGCGAACGCCTTCGTTATCTCGATGTGCGCGAGGACGTCCAGCGGCGCTACAACGAGCAGATCCAGAAGCGGCTGACCAAGACCACCTGGATGTCGGGTTGCCGCAGTTGGTACCTGACCGCCGACGGGTTCAACGCGTCGATGTACCCGGGCTTCGCCACCCAGTATCTTCGACAGATGCGGGACTTCCGGCGCGACGACTACGTCGTGGTAGCGCGCGACGCCTACGCGGTCACGACACCGGCCTGACGTGACAGGACGGCAGCCGCGACCGCCGGCGGGACCGATCTCGGCGATCCTCAACGGGCTTCGGCGAGCGGACAAACGGGTGCGCCGCGGTTCACGCGATGTGGTCGCGACGGCGGTCTCGCAACTGTTCGACGCGGCCGTGCAACCCCACGGTGTCGAGGCGTCCGGCGAGTACCGCATCGAGGAACTCGCCCGGTTGGCCGGCACCACCACCCGCAACATCCGGGTGTACCGCGACCGTGGTCTACTGCACCCGCCGCTGCGGGTCGGCCGGATCGCGCTGTTCAACGACACCCATCTGACGCGGTTGCGGCTGATCACGTCGCTGCTGGACCGCGGCTACAACATCTCGCACGTGCGCGAGATGTTGTCGGCGTGGGAGCAGGGCAAGGGCGTCGGCGAGATCCTCGGGCTCGAATCGGCGATCGCGGGCAGCTGGGCGACGGAGAAGCCCGAGCGGATGAGCGTCGCCGACGCGAGGCGGCTGGTCGACGACGACTCCGGTTTCGACCGGATGGTCGGGCTCGGCGTGATCAAGCTGGAGGACGGAGAGGCCGTCATCGTGCGGCCCAAGCTCATCGAGGCGTTCAACGACATCCGCCAGTACGGCGTCGGCACCGACAAGCTCATCGATCTGCACGAGCGGATCGCCCCGCTGATCGACCAGATCAGCGGCATCCTGGTTCAGGCGGGCATCGAGGAGGTGCTGGACCGCATCAACCCGGGCGCCGCGCTACCGCCGGACACCGAGATCGCCGAACTGATCACCATGCTCGTGCGGTTCCGCACCCAGGCGGTGTCCGCGGTGTCGGCGACCTTGGCGTTCTCGATCGAGTCGACGATCGAGTCGCTGGTCGGTGAGGTCCTCGGGGACGTCATCGAGAAAGACGCCGGAAGCAAGGGCGAGCAGACCTGAACTGCCCCGAAAAGCGGCGGAAAAGGGGCACTTCGCGATCCCCTACCTGCGGTATGGGCCCAGCTCGCGGGGAAAGCTACTCCCACTCGATGGTGCCGGGCGGTTTGCTCGTCACGTCCAACACCACTCGGTTGACCTCCGCCACCTCGTTGGTGATGCGGGTCGAGATGCGTTCGAGCACTTCGTAAGGCACCCGAGTCCAGTCGGCGGTCATGGCGTCCTCGCTGGACACCGGACGCAGCACGATCGGATGCCCGTAGGTCCGGCCGTCGCCCTGCACGCCCACCGACCGGATGTCGGCCAGCAGCACGACGGGGCACTGCCAGATCTGGTTGTCGAGCCCGGCGGCGGTGAGTTCCTCGCGGGCGATCGCATCGGCGCGACGCAGCGTCTCCAGCCGCGATGCGGTGACCTCGCCGACAATCCGGATGCCCAAGCCGGGGCCTGGAAACGGTTGGCGCGCAACGATTTCCTCGGGCAGACCCAGTTCACGGCCGACCGCTCGCACCTCGTCCTTGAACAGTAACCGCAGCGGCTCGACCAACTTGAACTTCAGGTCGTCGGGCAGGCCCCCGACGTTGTGGTGGCTCTTGATGTTTGCGGTGCCAGAACCTCCGCCGGACTCCACCACATCGGGATACAGCGTGCCCTGCACCAGGTATTCGACATCACCAGTTGGCTCCTCGCGCAAGCGCTCGTCGGCGGAGCCACCACCCTCCACGAGGCCGCGCACCGCCCCTTCGAACGCCCGGATGAACTCCCTGCCGATGACCTTGCGTTTGCCTTCCGGGTTGGTCACCCCCGTCAGCGCCTCGAGAAACCGGTCGCCGACGTCGACGGTGACCAGGTTGGCGTGGGTGGCGGCGACGAAGTCACGCTGCACCTGCGCCCGCTCCCCCGCCCGCAGCAGCCCGTGGTCGACGAACACGCATGTCAACCGGTCGCCGATGGCCCGTTGCACGAGCGCGGCGGCCACCGCAGAGTCCACCCCACCGGACAACCCGCAGATGGCCCGCCCGTCGCCGATCTCCTCGCGCACCTGCTCGACGAGCGCCTCGGCGATGTTGGCCGGCGTCCAGGTCGAGTCGATCCCGGCGAATTCGTGCAGGAAGCGGCTCAACACCTGCTGACCGTGCGGCGTGTGCATCACCTCGGGGTGGTACTGCACACCGGCCAGTCGCCGAGCCCGATTCTCGAACGCCGCGACCGGCGCACCGGTGCTGGCGGCCACCACCTCGAAGCCCTCGGGAGCCTCGGTGACCGCGTCGCCATGGCTCATCCATACCGGCTGAGTTGCCGGCAGATCCGAATGCAGTGCTCCACCAGTGACTTTCAACTCGGTGCGGCCGTACTCGCGTGTCCCGGTGCGCGCGACGGTTCCGCCGAGCACCTGTGCCATCGCCTGAAAGCCGTAGCAGATGCCGAACACCGGTACGTCCAAGTCGAACAGCTCCGGGTTCAGCCGCGGGGCGCCGTCCTCGTAGACGCTGGCCGGGCCGCCGGAGAGCACGATGGCCTGAGGATCGCGGGCCTTGATCTCCCCCACGCTGGCGGTGTGCGGGATCACCTCGGAATACACCCGCGCCTCGCGGACCCGGCGAGCGATCAACTGCGCGTACTGCGCTCCGAAATCGACAACCAGTACGGGTCGGAGAGATCCTGATGTCACCGGGCCAGTCTAGTTGGCGGCGTCGACGTCAGACGCCCCCAGCGCGGCGAACGGCCGTATGTCAGTCACATGCCGTACGACATACCGCCCGCGACGGCGATGATCCCGTAGATGACGATGACGATCACGCCGGCGATCGCACCCCATATCGCCCACTTCTTTGCGTCGTCCGACGCCTTCTGCGCCTCCGCGTACTGACCCTGTGCCCACAGCCCGGACACCTTGCTGGCGTACACGATCGACACGATGCCAAACGGCAAGCAGCACAACACCGTGACGAGGATTCCCCACACGAGGTTGCTGTCGGGCTGCTGCGCGGGAACACCGCCGGGCGGCGGGCCGTACCCCTGCGGAGGCGGAGGCGGAGGCGGAGACTGCGGCGGATAAGTCATCGGTGTCCCTTTCTCGGGTAGCGCCTGCGGGTGGGAACCGGCAAGCTCGCTCAATATAAGGCACCGGTTTGCTGTGTGCGTCAATTTCAGTTCAACGCCGTAACCGCGCAGTCGAGTGCGCGTCGCCACCGCCGCTTCGCCGCCGCAAGCCGAAACGATATGCGCGCCAACACCTAACGCCGCCGGACCGCGAGTCACGTTCCGCTCAGCAGGCTCGGGCCCGCGCCGCCGGCGCCCACATCGCAGGGTCGACCGCGTGATCGGCACCCCTGCGCGCCTTCGCTGCAGTAAGTTCCTCGATGCACAAGCATGCCCGCGCGCGATAACGGGAATGGGTTAATGGTGCCTGGAACCGAAGAGCTGACGGAAAAACTTGGTCTGCCCGCCGGGATCCGAGCGGTGCTGTTCGACCTCGACGGCGTGCTCACGGACACCGCGAGCGTGCACAAGAAGGCGTGGAAGGCGATGTTCGACGACTTCCTTCGACGGCGGGCGGAACGCACCGGCGAGTTGTTCACACCGTTCGACGTACAGAGCGACTACCTGAGCTACGTCGACGGCAAGAAGCGGGAGGACGGCGTGCGGTCATTCCTGCTCAGCCGGGGCATCGAGTTGCCCGACGGTGCC
The DNA here is from genome assembly GCF_001499855.1 of Mycobacterium sp. GA-0227b. Lineage (GTDB taxonomy): Bacteria > Actinomycetota > Actinomycetes > Mycobacteriales > Mycobacteriaceae > Mycobacterium. The sequence goes on along the minus strand of NZ_LQIK01000031.1, from coordinate 292,906 downwards.
CCGGACGACGGGCCCGAGCGCGAAACCGTGTCCGGGCTGGGCAACCGGAAGAACGAGATGTTCCAGGGCGTTCTGCAGACCGACGGTGTCGAGGTGTTCGAGGGATCGCGCCGCTATCTGGAGGCGGTCGCGAACGCCGGACTGGGGGTCGCGGTGGTCTCCTCGAGCGCCAACACCCGCGAGGTACTCGAGTTGACGGGGCTGGCGCAATACGTGCGACACCGGGTCGACGGTGTCGTGCTGCGGGAGGAGAACATCGCCGGAAAGCCCGCACCCGATTCGTTCCTGCGCGCAGCGGAACTTCTCGGCGTCGAACCCGGACAAGGCGCCGTGTTCGAAGACGCGCTGTCCGGCGTGGCGGCAGGACGGGCCGGACACTTCGGTCTGGTGGTCGGCGTCGACCGGGTGGGGCAGGCAGAAGCGTTGCGACGCAACGGAGCCGACGTCGTGGTGTCCGACCTGGCGGAGTTGCTCACATGACGTTCAACGACGACATATTCCCCGTCGAGCCGTGGCAGGTCCGGGAGACGTCGCTCGACCTCGACATGCTCGCGCAATCGGAGTCGCTGTTCGCGTTGTCGAACGGTCACATCGGGTTACGCGGAAATCTCGACGAAGGAGAACCACACGCCCTTCCCGGTACGTACCTGAACTCCTTCTACGAGTGCCGTCCCCTGCCGTACGCCGAGGCCGGATTCGGCTATCCCGAGGACGGGCAGACCGTCGTCAACGTCACCAACGGCAAGCTGGTGCGACTGCTGGTCGACGACGAACCGTTCGACGTGCGCTACGGCGCTCTACACGAGCACGAACGTGTACTGGATCTGCGGGCAGGCACCCTGACCCGCACCGCGCTCTGGGAGTCACCGGCAGGCAAGAAGGTCAAAGTCGTTTCCACGCGGGTTGTTTCGCTCACCCAGCGCAGTGTCGCGGCAATCGAGTATGTCGTGGAGGCGGTCGACGAGTTCGCACGTGTGACTTTGCAATCCGAACTCGTCGCCAACGAGGAGTTGCCCGCGTCGTCGAAGGATCCGCGGGTGTCGGCCGTTCTCGAGAAGCCATTGGACCCGGTACAGCACGAACACTCGGACCGGGGCGCGATCCTGCTGCACCGCACCCGGGGCAGCAACCTGATGATGGCCGCGGCGATGGACCACGACATCGAGGTGCCGGGCCGCTTCGAGGTCGACACCGGCGCAGGCCTGGATTGGGCCAACACCACGGTGATCTGCGGGTTGCGGCCCGGCCAGCAGCTGCGCATCGTCAAGTACCTCGCGTACGGGTGGTCCAGCCTGCGGTCTCGGCCGGCCCTGCGGGACCAGGCTGCCGCCGCGCTGAGCAGCGCCCGGTACACCGGCTGGCAGGGCCTACTCGATGCGCAGCGGGCGTATCTCGACGATTTCTGGGACGGCGCCGACGTCGAGGTGGAGGGCGACCCCGACTGTCAGCAGGCGGTTCGCTTCGGGCTCTTCCACGTGCTGCAGGCCAGCGCGCGCGCCGAGCGCCGCGCGATTCCCGGCAAAGGCCTGACCGGAACGGGTTATGACGGCCACGCCTTCTGGGACACCGAGGGTTACGTCCTTCCGGTGCTGACCTACACCCATCCGACGGCGGCGGCCGACGCGCTGCGCTGGCGCGCGTCGATCCTGCCGCTCGCCCAGAAACGGGCGGCTCAACTCGATCTCGAAGGTGCCGCATACCCGTGGCGCACGATCCGCGGCGAGGAGTGCTCGGCGTACTGGCCGGCAGGCACCGCCGGCTTTCACGTCAACGCCGACATCGCGATGGCGTTCGAGCGGTACCGCATCGTGACCGGCGACCATTCGCTGGAAGCGGAATGCGGGCTCAACGTGCTCATCGAGACCGCCCGGCTGTGGCAGTCGCTCGGACATCACGACCGACACGGGGTCTGGCATGTCGATGGTGTGACCGGCCCCGACGAGTACACGGCCGTGGTGCGCGACAACGTGTTCACGAACTTGATGGCGGCGGCCAACCTCCGGGCGGCCGCCGACGCCTGCGCGCGCAACGTGGACGCGGCCCACGCCGCGGGCGTCACCACCCAGGAGATGGCCGCTTGGCGCCACGCCGCCGATTCCGCGCACATTCCGTTCGACGAGGAGCTGGGTGTGCATCCCCAGTGCGAGGGTTTCACCACGCTGCGGGAGTGGGATTTCACGAGCAACACGATCTACCCGCTGCTGATGAACGAGCCGTATGTCCGGCTCTATCCGGCTCAGGTGCTCAAGCAGGCCGACCTGGTGCTGGCGATGCACTGGCAGGGCCACGCTTTCACCGCCGAACAGAAGGCCCGCAACGTCGACTACTACGAACGACGCACGACCCGGGATTCGTCGCTGTCGGCCTGTACGCAGGCGGTGATGTGCGCCGACGTCGGTCATCTCGAACTCGCTCACGACTACACCTACGAAGCCGCGATGATCGATCTGCGGGATCTGCACCGCAACACCCGCGACGGTCTGCACATGGCGTCGCTCGCCGGGGCGTGGACAGCGCTGGTGGCGGGTTTCGGCGGCTTGCGTGACGACGAAGGGGTGCTTTCGCTGGACCCGCGGCTGCCCGATGGGATCTCGTGTCTGCGATTCCGGTTGCGGTGGAGGAACTTCCGGCTGACCGTCGACGTGAACCACGACGACGTCACCTACACGCTTCGTGACGGCCCGGACGCTTCGCTGTGGATCCGCCACGGCGGCGAGGATCTGGAGCTGGACTCCCGAGCGCCGAGCACCGTGCCGGTCCACCGGTGCGAGCCGCTGCTGCCGACGCCACAGCAGCCGCCGGGGCGCGAGCCACTGCGCCGGCGGCGGGTCTAGCGTTACGCCATCTGCTTGTGCACCGGCAGACCACCGGTCGCCTCGAACACCACGCGCCTGCCGATCTCGACGGCGTGGTCGGCGAAGCGTTCGTAGTAGCGGCCGAGCAACGCGACGTCGACGGCGGAACAGACCCCGTCCTGCCACTTGTGGTCCATCAGCAGCGTGAACAGGTGCCGGTGCTCGGCGTCGACGGCGTCGTCCTCGTCACGCAGCCGCGCCGCCTTCTCGGGATCGCGCGACAGCAGTACCTCCTGTGCCGACTTCGCGAGTTCGACCGCGCGAGCCCCCATCTCGGCGAAGCTGGTGCGCACGTCGGCCGGCAACGCGCAGTCCGGATGCCGCAACCGGGAGATTCCCGCGACGTGAACGGCCAACGCACCCATCCGGTCGATATCGGCGGCGATGTGGATGGAGCCGACCACCGTGCGTAGCTCGCTCGCGACGGGCTGCTGCAGTGCGAGGATCCGCAGTGCGGCTTCCTCCGTCCGCCGATTCAGCGCGACGATGTGCTCGTGGTCGGCGATGACCTGCTCGGCCAGCGATAGATCGGCTTCGAGCAGGGCCTGGGTTGCGCGTTCCATCGCGCTGACCGCCAGCCCGCACATCTGCCCGAGCTGGGCGCACAGCCCTGCCAACTGCTCGTGATACGCGGTCCGCATCGCGATCCTCCTCCCTCGCGAGACGCCACCCCCTCAGACGATGTCAGGTACCCCTATCGCCGAGTTTTCAACCAGCCGAGGTGACCGGCTCGATCGGCAGTCGCCGCAACGCCGCCGGCGCCTCGGCGGGGACCGCCGGGTGTTCCGGCGGCACGGGCGCCAACCGGCGGTACGGCCCGCCCTGCTCCGGCCGCAGGTCCTGCTGCCCCTTGTTGGGCCACAGCGACGTCGCGCGTTCGGCTTGTGCGGTGATCGAAAGTGACGGATTGACACCGAGATTCGCGGAGATCGCCGCCCCGTCGTGCACCGACAACGTCGGATAGCCGTACACCCGGTGGTACGGGTCGATGACACCGTGCTGCGGGTCGTCACCGATCGCCGCACCGCCGAGGAAATGCGCAGTGAGCGGGATGTTGAACAGTTCGCCCCACGTGCCGCCCGCGACCCCGTCGATCTTCTCGGCGATCCGGCGTGTCACCTGGTTGCCGACGGGGATCCAGGTCGGATTGGGCGCTCCGTGGCCCTGCTTGCTCAGATACCGCCGGACGCCGAACCTGTTCCGTTTGGTGTAGGTGGTGATCGAGTTGTCGAGATGCTGCATCACCAGGGCGATCAGTGTCCGCTCACTCCACTGCCCGACGTTGAGCATGCGCAGCGTGCCGCGGGGGTTTGTTCGGGCGTTGTGGAGGAACTGTTTCCAGCGCGGTACATCGGTTCCTTCCGGGCCCGCCCCATCGGTCATGAGGGTCTGCAACAGTCCCATCGCATTCGAGCCCTTGCCGTAGCGCACCGGTTCGATGTGGGTGTCGGAGGTGGGGTGGATCGACGAGGTGATCGCGACGCCGTGGGTGAGGTCGAGATCGGGCGTCACCTCGAAGCGTCCGGCTCCCACGATCGACTCGGAGTTCGTCCGCGTCAGGACCCCCAACTTGTCCGACAGCTTGGGCAGCTTGCCCTTGTCGCGCATCTTGAACAACAGCTTCTGGGTGTTGTACGTCCCCGCGGCGAGCACCACGTGCTGCGCGGTGAACGTCCGCTTCCTTCTGCGCACCCAACTGCCGGTGCGGACGGTGTGCACGTTCCAGAGCCCGTCGGGACGCTGCTCGAAGCCGGTGACCGTCGTCATCGGAAAGACTTGTGCCCCAGACTTTTCGGCCAGATACAAGTAGTTCTTGACCAAGGTGTTCTTGGCGTTGTGGCGGCACCCGGTCATGCATTCGCCGACTTCGATGCAGCCGGTCCGCGCAGGCCCGGCACCGCCGAAGTACGGGTCGGGCACCGTCATGCCGGGCGCCTTGGTGCCGTCCGGGCCGAAGAAGACGCCCACCGGCGTCGGCACGAAGGTGTCCCCGACACCCATCTCGTCGGCGACCTGCTTGACGACTCGGTCGGCGTCGGTGAACGTCGGGTTCGTGACGACACCGAGCATGCGCTGCGCCTGGTCGTAGTGCGGCATCAACTCCGCGCGCCAGTCGGTGATGTCCTTCCACTGCGGGTCGTTGAAGAACGGGTACGGCGGCACGTACAGGGTGTTGGCGTAGTTCAGCGACCCGCCGCCGACGCCCGCGCCGGCCAGAATCATCACGTTGCGCAGCAGGTGGATCCGCTGGATGCCGTACATGCCGAGCCGCGGCGCCCACAGGAACTTGCGCAGATTCCACGACGTCTTGGCGAAATCCTCGTCGGCGAAGCGCCGACCGGCTTCCAGCACGGCGACGCGGTATCCCTTTTCGGTCAGCCGCAGCGCGGTGACGCTGCCGCCGAACCCCGAACCGATCACCAGGACGTCGTAGTCAGGCTCCATCGGTCCAGTATGACGTTACCGAGGGGTAACTTTCTAGCAAGGTCAGAGGCCGACGGCGGTGCCGCAGATGCCGCAGACCTCGAAGTGCCTGCGGTTCCAGCGTGCCACCGGCACGAAGAACAGCGTGAACTGCTTGAACTCGCGGACCCGCGACCACTGCGTGGTGTTGTGGCAGCGCGGGCACGTCCTGACCTCCCCCGCACCGAGGTGTTGCTGCTTGGTGCCGTAACCGAAGAGGAAGAAGAACACCCCGCTCAGCGTAGGCGCAACTCAGCTGCCGACGGTCAGGCCCACTTTCTGGAATTCCTTGAGGTCGCAGTACCCCGCCTTGGCCATCGAGCGACGCAGCCCGCCGACGAGGTTCAGCGAGCCGAACGGGTCGTCGGACGGGCCGGTGAGAACCTGCTCCAGCGACGGCCGTTCACCGACGGCGACCTGCAGGAACGCGCCCCGCGGGAGGGACGGATGCGCCGCGGCGGAGGGCCAGAACCAGCCGTCGCCCAGCGCCTCGGCCGAGCTGGCCAGCGGTGTGCCGAGCACCACCGCGTCCGCGCCGCATGCGATGGCCTTGGCCAGATCGCCGGAGGTGTGCATGTCGCCGTCGGCCAGCACGTGCACATACCGCCCACCGGTTTCGTCGAGGTATTCGCGCCGCGCTGCGGCCGCGTCGGCGATCGCGGTGGCCATCGGCACGCTGATGCCCAGCACCTCGTCGCTGGTGGTCACGCCGCTGGTCGAGCCGTAACCGACGATGACGCCGGCCGCGCCGGTGCGCATCAGGTGCAGGGCGGTGCGGTGGTCGAGCACACCGCCGGCGACCACCGGCACGTCGAGTTCGGCGATGAAGGTCTTGAGGTTCAGCGGCTCACCGTCGGACGCCACGCGTTCGGCTGAGATGATCGTGCCCTGAATGACCAGAAGGTCGATCCCGGCGGAGAGCAGCGCCGGCGTCAGCGCCCGAGCGTTCTGCGGGCTGACGCGCACCGCCGTCGTCACCCCGGCCTCGCGGATCCGCGCGACCGCCGCTCCCAACATGTCCGGGTCCAGCGGTGCGGCGTGCAACTGCTGCAGCAGGCGGATCGCCGCCGATGGTTCGGGCTCCTTCTCGGCCGCCTCGATGACCTCGGCGATCCTGCCCTCCACGTCGGCGTGCCGACCGATGAGCCCCTCGCCGTTGAGCACACCCAGGCCGCCGAGCCGGCCCATCTCGATGGCGAACTCGGGCGACACCAGCGCATCGGTGGGATGGGCGACCACCGGGATCTCGAACCGGTAGGCATCCAGTTGCCAGGCGGTCGAGACGTCCTGAGACGACCGCGTGCGCCGCGACGGGACGATGTTGATGTCGTCGAGTTCGTAAGTGCGGCGGGCGGTTCGGCCCATGCCGATCTCAACCATGTCTCGCATGGCGGTGGATCCCCCTGTCAGCGGGTGTAGTAATTCGGCGCTTCGACCGTCATCGTGATGTCGTGGGGGTGGCTCTCTTTGAGCCCGGCGGCCGTGATCTGCACGAACTGCGCCTGCTGCAACTGTTCGATCGTCGCCGACCCGGTGTACCCCATGGCGGCACGCAGGCCGCCGGTGAGCTGGTGGATCACGGTCGAGAGCGGCCCGCGGAACGGCACGCGACCTTCGATACCTTCGGGCACCAGCTTGTCCTCGGACAGCACGTCGTCCTGGAAATAGCGGTCCTTGCTGAACGATTTGGCGGCGCCGCGGCCCTGCATCGCGCCGAGCGACCCCATGCCGCGGTAGCTCTTGAACTGCTTGCCGTTGACGAAGATCAGCTCACCGGGCGACTCGGCGGTGCCCGCCAAAAGCGAGCCGAGCATCGCGGTCGACGCTCCCGCGGCCAGTGCCTTGGCGATGTCGCCGGAGTACTGCAGCCCGCCGTCGGCGATGACCGGCACACCCGAGGGTGCGCATGCGGCAACGGCTTCCATGATCGCGGTGATCTGCGGTGCGCCGACGCCGGCCACCACGCGGGTGGTGCAGATCGAACCCGGTCCCACCCCGACCTTCACCGCGTCGGCTCCGGCTTGTACGAGGGCGGCCGCGGCGGCCCGCGTCGCGACGTTGCCGCCGATAACCTCGACCCGGTCACCGACGGCGGCCTTGACCCGGCTCACCATGTCGAGCACACCGCGGTTGTGCGCGTGCGCGGTGTCCACGACAAGCACGTCGACGCCGGCGTCCACCAGCGTCATCGCCCGTGTCCAGGCGTCGTCACCGACACCGACGGCGGCGCCGACGAGCAGCCTGCCGTCCTTGTCCTTGGTCGACAGCGGGAACTGTTCGGTCTTGACGAAGTCCTTGACGGTGATCAGCCCGGTCAGCTTGCCGTGCCCGTCGACGATCGGCAGCTTCTCGATCTTGTTGCGGCGCAACAGGCCCAGCGCCGCCTCGGCGGACACCCCCTCGCGCGCGGTGATCAGCGGCGCCTTGGTCATCACCTCGGAGACCGGCTTGGACTGGTCCACCTCGAAACGCATGTCGCGGTTGGTGATGATGCCGACCAGCTCGCCGGTGTCGTCGACGACGGGCAGCCCGGAGATGCGGAACCGCGCGCACATCGCGTCCACCTCGGCCAGCGTGTTGTCCGGTGAGCAGGTGACCGGATCGGTGACCATCCCGGCCTCCGAGCGCTTGACCGTCTCGACCTGACCGGCCTGCTCGGCCACCGGGAGGTTGCGGTGCAGGACACCCATGCCGCCGGCGCGGGCCATCGCGATCGCCATGCGCGATTCGGTGACGGTGTCCATCGCAGAACTCACCAGCGGCACCTTGAGCCGGATCTTGCGGGTCAGTTGGCTCGAGGTGTCGGCGGTTGCGGGCACCACGTCGGAGGCGGCGGGCAGCAGCAGCACGTCGTCGAAGGTGAGGCCGAGCATGGCGACTTTCGTCGGGTCATCCCCGCCGGTCGGCACAGGCACCGCGATCGGGATGCTGCTTTCGGCAGTCGACGTGGGTATCGACAAAATGAGCCTCCAGTAACAAACGCAGCCGAGCGAGCTAGAAAACCATCCTATCGGCTGCGGACCGGCATCCCGGCCTCACGTGCCATGACGCACAGAACTATTGGCGCGCCTGTTGAGGAGCCGCCGCCAACGGCGGTAACGGCTGGCGCGATCGCGGGGCCGCTGCGTAGGGTGGACTCGTGCGTGACCACCTGCCACCGGGTTTGCCACCCGACCCGTTCGCCGATGACCCGTGCGACCCTTCGGCGGCGCTGGACGCCCTTGAGCCCGGCCAGCCGCTGGACCCGCAGGAGCGGACCGCGGTCGAGGCCGACCTCGCCGATCTGGCGGTGTACGAGGCGCTTCTCGCGCACAAGGGGATCCGCGGTCTGGTGGTGTGCTGCGACGAGTGCCAGCAGGACCACTATCACGACTGGGACATGCTGCGGGCCAACCTGCTGCAGCTGCTGGTCGACGGCACGGTGCGGCCCCATGAGCCGGCGTACGACCCCGAGCCCGATGCCTACGTGACGTGGGATTACTGCCGTGGCTACGCCGACGCGTCACTCAACGAGGCGACGTCGGACACCGACGGCTACCGCTGACGCTAGCTCGGCTCCTCGACCGCATCCGGGACCAGCACGGTGGTGGTGATCTCCGTCTGAGGCTCGGGCGCCTCCACGATCGGCTGCTCTGCCGACGGTTGCTCGTCTTCCTGCTGCTCGACCACCGACGGTTGTGACGACGGCGTGGGAACCGGAATCCGGCTGGTCGTCGGTAGCGGCGTGTCCGCGGTCGGCGTCGGCACCGGAGTTTCCTGCGCCGACGTCGGCAGCGGCGTCGGACGCGGAGTGCCTGTCGGGGTCGGCAGCGCGGTGCCGGGCACCGAAGTCGGAGTGCTCGGCAGCACCGTCGGCACCTGCGTTGACGGCGACGGCGACGGCACCGATGGCGAGGTGGTCTGCGACGGCGACGTGGTCGGCGACGGCGAGGTGGTCTGCGACGGCGAGGTGGTCGGTGACGTGGTGGTCTGCGCCGACGTTGTCGACGATGTGATGGCGTCTGTCGGTGTGTCGAGTACGACCGCCGGAACATCGGGGAAGGTCGGCAGCGGCGCACCCGGCGGCACGGTCGCCGCGGGGTTCTGTGCCTCGACCTTGACCGTCAACTCCTGCCACTGATTGACCAGTTCTTCCTTGCGCGTGGAGTCGTTCACCGTCGCGACGGTCGTGGTCAGCGTCTGCAGCTTGTCCTGGGCAGCTTGCCACTGTCCCTGATCGATCAGCTGCTGCACCTCGGCCATCTGCGTCTGCGCGGCGAGGACTACCGCGTCCTGGCGGGTGTCCTGCTGCTCACCGAACAGCATCGTGCGCAGTCCGTACAGGGAGTCGCCCGGGCCCGCTCCGGCCACCACCGCGCCGAATCCTCCGATGCACAACACCGCGGCCGCCGCCGACCCGACGACCGCCAGCGACGTGCGGCCGCGTCGGTGCGAAGCGGCGGCGCGGTCCAGGGCCAGCACCGCGTCGCGCGGGGTGACCGTCGCGGTGAGCGGGGCCTCGCGGATCTCGTCGCGCCAGCCGGCCATCAGCTGTGCCAGTTCGGCCTCGCTGGGGTCCGTCGAGTACACCGGCTGCTGGTGGGCCAGCGCATCGAGGAACCGGTCAGTGCGGTGCAGCTCGTTGAGCGACGGGTCTCCGCCGTTGGAGGTCCAGCGTCCGAAATCAGGCATAGTCGCGCCCCGTTGCGACGATCTCGGACTTGAGGCGCGCCAGCGCGCGGTGCTGGGCGACCCGGACGGCGCCCGCGGTGCTGCCGACGGCCTCTGCGGTCTCTTCGGCGCTCATCCCGACGACGACCCGCAAGATCAGGATCTCGCGCTGCTTTTCGGGCAGTACGGCCAGGAGACTGTTCATCCGCGCCGACGCCTCGGCGTCCAGTGCCATCTGCTCGGGTCCGGCGTCCAGCGAGAACCGCTCCGGCACGACATCTGTCGGGTCGGATCGGTTCCTGGCTGCTGCGCGATGCGCGTCAGCAACCTTGTGGGCCGCAATGCCGTACACAAAGGCCAGGAACGGTCGTCCCTGATCCTTGTAGCGCGGCAGCGCCGTGATGGCGGCCAAGCAAACCTCCTGCGCAACGTCGTCTGCTGAAAGGCCACTACGTTCGGTCGCCCCCACCCTTGCGCGGCAGTACCGAACAACGATCGGGCGGATGGTCTCCAGCACCTCCCTGAGCGCGTCCCGGTTCCCTGCCACAGCCTCAGCAACGACAGCATCGAGACGTTCTCCCGAAATTGTCATCGTGGGCGATCTCTCCAACGTTACGAACGGGACCGAACCCGGAAGGGTGGTCAGCTAAACAATAACTTTGACGTACGCGCGGATCCGGTTACCGCACCGACCACTCGCCGCCCCGCCGACGCACTGTATCGGCACAGCCATCGCGAAGCACCACGATGTCTTGCGTCGAATGCACGGCGCTGCCGATGTCGGTCAGCAAGCAGGCCAACGCCCATTGCAGCGGAACCATTCCGAAGCGCTGCGTATCCTCGAGCGCCGCGTCGGCCACGGCGCGGGCGGCGTCCAGGTCGCCGGCGCTGCACCGCGCTGCCGAGAGCACGACGGACGACTTCACCCTGTGACGCGCCGAACCCAGGGCAGCGGCGTGGTCGACGGCGCGTTCGGCATGGTGGACCGCCGCTACGCCTTCGCCGCGCGCCATCGCGAGTTCGGCGGTCACCCAGGCCAGTCGCACCCGCAACCGCGGCGGCGCGGAGGACGTCGCAAGCGCGGCGGCGCGGTCCAGCGCGCGTGCCGATGCCTCGAAGCGGCCCACCCCCAGGGCGTCGGCGGCAAGACCGATGAACGCGTCCGCTATCCCCTCCGTGTCCGATCCGGCGAGCGCCAGCGCCCGCCCGTCCCATCGCCGAGCCTTGGTATGCCAGCCCAGCTGGCGCAGAAACGATGCCTGGGTGCTGTGTGCCAACGCGTTCTCCGGCCCCCCGCGCCGGTACAGCTGGGCCAAGTCGGCACGCGCACTCGCGTAGCGGCCCTGACCGCCCGCGGCGACGGCGCGCAGCCACAATCCCCGTGACGTGGCGGCGGCGGGTAGCGGCCACAGCCCAGGGTCGTCGCCGAAGGCGGCGTTCGCCAGAACGGTGTCTGCGGGCATCGAGTGGCGACGGTATCAATCGACCCGAGGCTTGGTTAACAGTTGATGGCAGCAATGTTACTTCCGTGTAAGCGGAAAGAAGTAGCTGACGCCGGGTCGATTGACGCGAACTGGAGCAATACGTCGAACATTCAACCGCGAGGCATTTAATTGGCACCGTTCGCGTTCCAAAGCATCGCAATGATGAACGTGATGTAAATTCTTGGCCTGCGGTTATGTCAATGGCCACACGTTCGGCCTATTGACGGAATTTCGTGACCCTCCATACTTTATGTGCACGAGTGGTCATCGGCGACATGAGCTCGAATCGGATTTGAAACTCACGCACCCGTTCGTTTTGTGAATGGGTGTGCAGAGAGGGGTTTTCCAATGCCACAGCCGCAAGAGTTGCCCGGGCCCAATGCCGACCTCTGGGACTGGCAGATGGCCGGGCTTTGCCGAGGCGTCGATTCCTCCGTGTTCTTTCACCCCGATGGCGAGCGTGGTCGCGCTCGCGCCCAACGCGAGGTACGCGCCAAGGAGATGTGCCGGCGTTGCCCGGTCATCGCTCAGTGCCGCGCGCACGCCCTCGCCGTCGGTGAGCCGTACGGCATCTGGGGCGGGCTGTCCGAATCCGAGCGCGAGCTGTTGCTGAAGCGAGGCATCCGCCGCGCGTCATGAGGCGTCGGGCACATCAGACATCGTCGAGGTGTAGGCGGCCCGGCGGACCGCTGATGACCATCACCTCGTCGTAGAAATACTCCGTCGGTCCGTCGGGCCGGTCGATGAGCAGGCGCCACGGCGAATCGTCGTCGCCTTGGTCGCGGATCAACCAGGCTCCTGCCGCTTCGGGCCCGAAGATCTCCGCTGCGGGAACGGCCCACCGATGACCGAGCGCCTGACACGCCTGCGAATTCAGATGTCGGTCCGTCGTCACCCGTGCCAACCACGTCCGGACGGCGAACTGCAACCGGCTCGCCGCGAAGTCGGGCAGGGTTTCGTCGATCAGCAATGAGATCGGAGTGGGCGAGCCCTCGCCGTCGTTCCAGGCGAAGACGGTCCGGTAGGCATGGCCGCCGACCCCATGGTCGAGGGCGCGGGCATGAATGCGACGCACTCTGTGCGCTCGCCGGGCCCGCGTCCACCACATCCAGTAGCAGCCGACGGCCACCAGTAGCGCCGCGATCACCGTGAGCCCGACGCCGAGCACACCGTCGAAGTCCTTCAGCCAGGCCAGGAATACCAGGAATACCCCCATCGCGACGGTTCCGGTCGGTGACGGCGTGGCGTGCGGCAACAGCACACGGCTGGTGAACACCTCCGGCTCACGCCAATTCGGGACGTTCGGACGTGGCAACGATCGCAGCCCATGGCGTCTTGTGGCGTCGGCCCAGGCTTCGTGTGGCGCTCCCGGCCAATCGCGTTGCCGACTCTTCCTGACCACATTCACAGCATCCAGTTCGCCACTGAAGCGAACTATGTTGTAGCTCTGTGCTTTTCGTGAGAATCCGACGATCCCGGCTTTCCGAGGACCCGCTTGACGAATCCCCGTGGCAATACTGGAGGCTCGCCGTTGGTCCGGGGCAGAATGGAGCGCCAATGGTCAGCGACGCCAAGAGTGCTCTCCCGTGTTGGGAAGACACCATGCCGCACTTCTCCACTCGCGAGAAGGGTGATCGCATCACGGCGATGCCCCTCGATGCGCCCGGGATGCTGACCTTCTTCGCCGTGGCGACGTTCATCCTCTGGGTGCCCGCAGGAGTCGGCGGGGCGCTCTACTGCCACACCCTCAGCCAAGGAGGCAAAGAGCCGTGGCTGCTCGGGGTCGGCTCCATCTTCTACTCGTTCCTGCCGGCGACTGTCACCAACATCATCACCGACGAAGCACGCAACTTCTTCGGACAGCGCACGACGGCCAAACGCATCTCCGCCATTCCGTCGTGCACGGGAGCGGGCGTGGGCATTCTCGGCACGGCGATATGGGTGGGCGGTTCGAGCGGAGCGTGGTTGGCGTTGGCAAGCGCGGGATGTGGTGTCGCAGCGGCCGTGGCCACGTTGGCCGCGTGGAGAGGTATTCGGTACACCCGTGACCGTCAGGCCGGGATGGCCTGGCTACGCCACCACGGCCAGCGCACCCATGGCGTTCTGCGCGAGATCAGATTCCTGGAGAAGTGGAGCGACACCCACCCCTTGTTCACCGTGGTCGTGGAGTTCAGCACCGAGTACGGCCCTCGGCGGGTCGAGGCGAACATGGTCACCGCAAAGCGGCGGGTGCCACGAAAGGGAACCGCCGTGGTAGTCACCCGTTCCCCCAACGATTCCCGGGCCGATGTGCACATCGAACTCGACTATGCCCAGCGTCCCGAGTTCGACCCAGCTGCCTGGAAGTACGGGCAGCCTTCCGGCAACTAGCCGCGATCGGCCAGCTCGCGCAGCACCGAATCGGTTGTCGCCCAGTCCATGCACTTGTCGGTGACCGACTGCCCGTAGGTCAGCGGCCGGGCGTCCGAGGACTGCGCTCCGGCAACCAGGAAGCTCTCGAGCATCACCCCGCTGACAGGAAGTCCGTCGCGCATGAGCTGTGCCACCTCGCGGGCCACCGCGGCTTGGCGGATGTGGTCCTTGCCGGAATTGGCGTGGCTGCAGTCGATCACGACCCGACCGGGCAGCCCCGCCGCGGTCAGTTTCGCAGCCGTGGCGCGCACCGTCTCGGCGTCGTAGTTCGGCCCGCCGGTGCCGCCGCGCAGAATCACGTGGCAATCCTCGTTGCCGGCGGTGTTGACCAGGGCGCCGCGCCCCAAGTCGTCCATCCCGAAGAAGACATGTTGAGCGGCAGCGGCTTTCACGCCATCGACCGCGACCTGAATGTTGCCGTCAGTCCCGTTCTTGAACCCGACGGGCATCGACAACCCGGAGGCCAGCTGCCGGTGCACCTGAGACTCGGTGGTGCGCGCACCGATCGCGCCCCACGCGACGGCGTCGGCGATGTACTGCGGGCTGGTCGGTTCGAGGAACTCGCATCCGACGGGCAGGCCGATATCGATGATGTCGAGGAGCAGGTGACGCGCGATGCGCAGCCCGCGGGCCACATCGAAGGTGCCGTCCATGCCGGGGTCGTTGATCAGACCCTTCCAGCCGATCGTCGTGCGCGGCTTCTCGAAGTACACCCGCATCACGATCTTGAGCCGGTCATCGAGTTCGTCGGCGACTTTGACGAGCCGGCTGGCATAGTCCAGCGCCGCGGCAGGATCGTGCACCGAGCACGGTCCCACCACAACCAGCAGCCGACCGTCACGCCCGGCGAGAATGTCGGCGATCTCGTCGCGGTCGCGGGCCACCCGCTCGGCGCGCCGAGCACCCAGCGGGAACTCGGTGAGCACGTCATGCGGGCTGGGAATCTCGCGGAAACCGCGGACGCGCCGGTCCGACGTGGCGGGAGGGGTGGCGGTCTGCGCCAGGTTCATGTTCAGGTGCCTTTCTTGGTGCGGGCACCTGCGTGAATGTCCGGTGCCCTTGAACGACGAAAGGCAGCGACCTGGTGGTCACTGCCTGGGGCTCCGGGTGGATGTGCGCTTAGCGCTGCGCCTTATCGGCTCCGCCCGGAGCCTCGATAAAGCGCCAATAGCTGGCACGCACACCGATGTTCACGCGGGCCAGGCTACACGGCGGTCGTCGTCCGGCCAAATGCGATCTATTTTCCCTCCACCTCTGCTGCCCATTCCGCGGTCACCCCCGCTTGGACTACGTCCGATCCTGTGCCAGACCGGCGAGGTGCTTGAGCGAGTTGTCCAGGTGCTGCCGGTCGAACGGCGGGAAGCTGATGTGGTCGCGAATGGCGGGCGGCACCGCTGACCAGTCGTAGGTCAGCGTGACTTTCGTCCGGTCGGCACCGAGCGGCTCGAGATCGTAGCGCCAGATCCAGCCGCCGAAGTCGAGGTTGGCGTCGTCAGCGCCTTGGCCCGGCAACCACGCAATTGCGTGCGGCGGCTCGAAAACCTCGACCCGGTTGGCCATCTCGTAGTGCATGCCGCCGTAGTTGTCGTGGTACATCGCCATCCGGAAGATCTGCCCGACTGCCGTCAGCCGCTTGTCGTCGAGCGGCTCCCGCACCCAGCCGGTGCCGTCGATCGTCTGATGGGTGGTCGGGTCGGCCAGCACCGCGAACACGGTTTCGGCCGGCGCGTTGATGGTGCACACGGTGCTCATGGTGTCGTCAGTCATACCCGTACCGACCGAGGGCAACTCAGAAACTCATCGAGACTGCGCGTAGATCGTCATTTCGGCGAAAATCGTGATCTCACGGCAGGCTCGGCGCAGGTCGGTGGCGGAGTGGCCTGATGCTCGAACCGGCTGCCGCTAGCGGTGGGGCAGCCAGGCGCCGTCGAGCATCACCTGGTGCACATGTAAATCTTCGTCTAGCACAACGCAATTGGCGTCCATGCCGACGCGTAAGCTGCCGACGCGGTCGATCCTCAATGCGCGAGCCGGGGTGGTCGCCGTCATCCGTGCCGCCTTGGCCAGCGCCTCATCCGAGCCGCCGAGCTGGCCGACCGCGGTCCGGAAAAGCTGATCCATGGTCGCCGTGCTGCCGGCGATGGTCGACGTCCCCCGCACCCGCGCTATCCGCTCGGTGACCTCCACCTCGAGTGCGCCGATCCGAAATGGTCCGTCGGGCAATCCGGCTGCCGCCATCGCGTCGGTGATCAGCGCGACGCGATCGGGACCGACCGTCTCGATGACCTGCCGCACGAGCGCGGGGTGGACGTGCACACCGTCGGCAATGAGCTCCACGGTCACCCGCGGTTCTTCCAGCAGCGCCAGCGCCGGACCCGGGTCGCGGTGGTGCAGCGGTCGCATCCCGTTGAAGACATGGGTGCCGACCGTCGCTCCCAGTTCGATCGCACGTTTGGCGTCGTCGTAACTGGTATCTGTATGGCCGATGGCGACGATGACATCCGCGTCCGCAAGTCGGGTGATGGCGTCCTGACTGCCCGGCAGTTCGGGTGCCAGCGTGACCATCCGGATGGTGCCGTCGGCGGCGGCGAGCAAGGCGTCGATCTCGGCAGGGTCGGGGTTACGCAACAGCGTTGAGTCGTGTGCACCGCAGCGCGCCGCGCTCAGCCAGGGGCCCTCCAGGTGCACCCCGGCCACGGTCTGCCGTCGAGTCATCTCGGCGAGCGTCTGGACTTGACGCAGAAGATCGTCGGGAGATGCGGTGACCAGGCTGGCCACCGTCGTGGTGGTGCCGTGGCGCCGGTGGAACTCGGCTGCCTGTTCAATCTCTGAGCTGATGCCATCGGTGTACGACGCGCCGCCGCCTCCGTGCACGTGCATGTCGACAAACCCCGGCACCACTACGTGATTCGCGAAGTCGTGGTCGGGCGGCCGCGGTGACGGGCCGTGGCCGCATTCGCTGATTCGCCCGGCAGAGATAGCCAACCAACCCGGCTTGCAGACCTGGTCATCCAGGACCATGGTCCCCGCGGCGATGAGCGTCACGGAGCGTCCGTCACCTTATCCAGCCCGCGGGATTCATCAGGCCAGCGCCCGCCGTTCTCCCAGAAGTGCCGAATCTCTTCCAGCTGGCGGCCTTTGGTCTCCGGCGCGAAGCGATAGACGAATACGAGCGCGGCGAGCGCGAAGGCGCCGAACACCGCGAATGTTCCCCCGCCGCCGAGCGAATTGAGCATGGTCAGGAAGAAGGCGGCGATGATGGCATTGGCCACCAGATCGGAGGTGAGCATCGCACTCGAACCCATCGAGCGGAGTCGCGTCGGGAAGCTCTCACCGGCGTAGACCCATACCAGCGCGCCGAAGCCGAAGGTGAACCCGATGGTGAACAGCAGCACGCCGAGAAACCCGATCGTCGTGAGCGCCCCGCCGAACTCAGTCCCGGCCACGAAGACGCCGATCAGCATGGCGTTGGCGACGATCATCATCGCGATGCCGCCCAAAAGGATCGGCCGTCGACCGACTCGATCGACCATCATCAGTGAGACGAACACCGCTGCCAAAGCCGCCACTTGTATCAGCGCCGGAAGTATCAGCAGCGCGAAGTCGCCTTCGAAACCCATAGCCTCGAACAGTCGGGGGCTGTAGTAGACGATCGCGTTGATACCGGTGATCTGGATGAAGAAACCGAGCACCACCACGAAGACCGTGGCGCGAAGGTAGGGCCGCCGCAGCATTTCGCGTACCGCGCCGCCGGTTTCTTCCTTGAGCGCACGGCTGATTTCGGCGAGTTCGGCCTCGACGTCGGCGGTCGGCTCGACCCGGCGCAGCGTTTGGCGGGCCTCGTCCACCCGGCCCTTGATCATGTACCACCGCGCCGTGTCCGGCATCCACAGCAGCACCAACGTGACCAGCACTGCCGGTATCGCGGCCAGGCCGAGCATCCAGCGCCAACTGCCCGAGCCGGCCAGGAAGTACGCGGCCAGGTAGCCGATGATGATGCCGACCACCGTCGCCACCTGATAGGCGACCAACAACGAGCCGCGGACCTTCGCCGGCGCTGATTCGGCGACGAAGACCGGCACGACCACCACCGACACACCGATGGTGAGGCCCAGCAGAAAGCGCGACACCAACAACATGGGCACCGACACCGACAACGCGCTCAGAAGTGCGAAGGCCGCGTAGGTGACGGCGACGAGCACCATCGACTTCTTGCGTCCGATGGCGTTGGCAAGCATCCCGCCGCCAATCGCCCCGGCGATCTGGCCGATGACGATCGCTGTGGTCACCAACTCCTGCTGGCGGGTGGTCAGCCCGAATTCATCGGTGATGAAAAGAAGCGCACCGGCGATGTTGGAGAGGTCGTAGCCGTAGATGACGCCGACGCTGGCCGCCGCGACGGCCACCAGCGTTCCCAGGCGGGGGGCTCGCCGGATAGCGGTGTTGCCCACGTTGATCCTCTCGCCGGGGTTTGGATTGGTATATACCAATTCTGTCGTCGAGATGGCCTGACGAGCCATGCAGGCGCGCCGCGATGATCATGTTCACACGTGACGGACCGATCACGTCGTCCCAGGAGGAGCGATTGTCAGTACAGATAGACGACCGCGTCGTTTCCTCCGGTGCACCGCACGACTTGGCCGCTCGACGATTGCCAAGGCTGCGACGCAGCCAGCATGGACCATGCCGCTGAATGGCGGCGCGCTCTCCGCGCCGCACTAACCGGCGGGAAGGGACAGTCAACGACCGACGCCCGTGACTCGACTGCGGAACAAAGGCGTGTAGATCTGGTCAGCGCCGTGCACAAACTGGAGACTGCCTCCCGGATCGGCCCCGCTAACCTCGCTGGTAGCGGACCGATTGCGTTGACGACGCTACAGAAGCGGAGGCGCGCGTAAACGTATCTACCGATGATCAAACTCCGTGAGTGGACAGCAGCCCTGCGCCGGTTCCTGGCGGGCTTGGCCAGCCGATACTCAGCCCAGGTGCGCGGTAAGCAGGAGGGCCGGCAGAGACTTTCGACCGTTGGGCTCATCCCTGAGGTCACGCATCGGGAACAGGTTCTCGATGCCCTCGGGAAACACCGCGTGGATGCGCGCAGGCTTGATGTCGTCGATCACCCAGTATCTCGCCACGATTTCCCGCAGCTCATCTTCGGTGACGGCGTAGGCGGGAATGCCGTCGGGCAGGCCCGCCTTGTCGAACACCAGGACGAAGTACGACGCTGCTGGCGCGGCGGCGCGCACGAGGGATTGGTGGTAACCGTCGCGAGCCTCGACTGGAATCGCGTCGAACACCGAGCTGTCGACGATGGTGCCGAACCGGCCGTCGTAGCCGGTGAACCCGCTGATGTCGGCGACCTCGAAGCTGGCGTTGGTCAGGCCACGCCTTTCGGCTTCTGCCGTGGCCAGTTTGATGGCGGTGGGCGATAGGTCCAATCCGACGGTGGTGAACCCCCGCTGCGCCAGATGCAGCGAGATGGCGGCCTCACCGCAGCCCACGTCAAGCACGTCGCCGTGGAATCTGCCCTGCTCGACTAACGCGGCGAGCTCCGGCTGCGGTTCGCCGATGCTCCACGGCGGTTTCCCTCCCGCACTTATCTCGGGCGTCTCTCCCCGGTAGGCCGATTCGAACATTTCGTCTGTCGGTTCAAACATGACAGCGTGTCTCCTTCGTATCGGGGTTCGGGCACAAGGGTTTGGGGTTCGGGCACAATTCTGCGAGCAGTTGGTGTTAGGGGCCGGGGTTCGGTTAGGCGGGTATCACGCCGAGTTGCCGCAGCTGGGAGTAGACGTCGACGACGCCCCAGATTTCAGCGATTTTCCCGTCGGTGAATCGGGCGATGAAGATCTCGTTGTAGGTGATGGTTTTCCCGGTGGGGGGCAGACCGCGGTAGTCGCCTTGGTGGGTCCCAGTGACCGTGTTTCGCAGGACGACTTTGTCGTGGTGCGCGATGGCGTCGTTGGTGGTGACGTGGATATCGGGGAATGCCTGCAGGAGGACTGTCCACACCTGCTTTATCGCTTGCGGTCCCGATTCGTTGGTGGGTACCGGCGCGTGAAAGATCGCGTCTGGCCGGAAGGTCTCATCGATCAACGTGGAAATCCGTTGTAAGTCACCGCTGTTGGTCGCATCATGAAACCGCTCGAAGGTGGCGATGTTGGTGCTTTCCTCGGGTGTGACCATGGTGCTCTCCTCGGGGTCTAGGTGGAGGGTGGATTGCTGTTCGTGGACTGGGATGGCCTTGTGATCGCTGGGCATGAATACACCCGAAGTGAACACGGCCAGTGCGGCCGTCAGGATGGCGAGGATCGCGGGCGCTGCAGTATGGGTGAGTTCGTGCCGGCGGAAATGCACGATCACCGCACCGACCATCAACACCGTAAGCCCAATGGCTGCCGCCAAACTCACGACGGGCCAAAGGCGAAAAATTGGCGGGGCGATGAGTCCGATGGCCCCTAGACACTCTGCGGCACCTATCCATCGGATCTGAGATCGTGTGAAGCCCTCGGCCCATCGGTAGCCATGGTCGAGGAGTTTCTCGCGAGATTGAACGACCTTCATCGCGCCGGAAGCCAAGAAAGCCACGGCCAGTACGGCGGTGACGATCCAGACCACTATCGACATCTTTAACCCGCCTTCTGATGGGGCGCAGCATTCGCCGTTGAACGCACCGCAACACACCTTCGGGCGGTGGGTTGCATGGGTCGAACTCCGGGTCGCTGGGGATCAGTGGTTCGGGGCACGCCCAGCCCGCGGCCACGTGGTCGATGGTCGCCGCTGGCGGCGAAAATGCCGCGGACTTCGGCCACCGCTGCCGCGGTGATGTCTGGGTCAAGTGGAGGTTTCATCGGTAAACGCTTTCGTCGGAGTGCCTCTACCTACTTCGACGACGCGACGCCGCGATGTGTCAGGTCGAGGGGTGAACCTGACATATCGCGGTCGCATTTCGTCGAAGTAGACGAGACCCTGATGAGACGACGTCTGCGCGAGGGAGACTGGCCACACGATGAGCACCGATGACATGTCGACACCGGACGGCCAGGATGCCGGCTTGACCACGGTGATGCGAGAACGGCGCCATCTGATCAACCTGGCCTACCGGCTGCTGGGGTCGGCGACGGATGCCGAGGACGCGGTGCAAGAGACCTACGTCCGCTGGTACGCCATGGAGCCCCAAGAGCGCGACACCATCGACTCTCCCGGCGGCTGGCTGACCACAGTAACCAGTCGAATCTGCCTCGATCTACTCGGCTCGGCCCGAGCGCGCCGGGAACGCTATGTCGGCCAATGGGTTCCCGAGCCGCTGCCCGCAACAGCCGACTGGATCGGTGCTCACGAAACACCCGGCCCGACCGTCGGCGACCCCGCTGACCGCATCACCCTCGACGAGTCGGTCACCATGGCATTTCTCGTCACCCTGGAATCCATGACTCCCGCCGAGCGTGTCGCGCTGATTCTGCACGACGTGTTCGGTTTCTCGTTTCCCGAAGTCGGCGACATCGTCGGCCGCACAGCGGGCGCATGCCGCCAGCTGGCTTCCTCGGCGCGCCAGCGCGCTCGCACGCACACGAGCGCCCCGACTCCGCAGTCCCGGCAGGCCGACACAGTCCGGGCGTTCAAGAAAGCCTGGAAATCCCAAAACATCGACGCCCTCCTCAGCCTTCTCGACCCCAACGCAACCGCGATCGCCGACGGCGGTGGCCTCGCCCGGGCGGCGCTGCGCCCGATCGAGGGAGCCGAACGCATCGCACACCACTACATGGCGCTCGCTGCCGCCATGCCCGCCGACGTGACCGTTGTCGAATGCACGGTCAACGGCCAACCCGGCCTGGCAATGCGCTACGGCGATGCCACCGTAACGGTGTTCGCATTCGACATCGCGAACGACCGCGTCAAACGGATCTGGGCCGTTCGCAATCCCGACAAGCTCACGCACTGGCAGCCCACGGCCGTGGGCCACGACATGCGACAAGAACAAACCGACGACTCCATCGAGAAGGAACGCGATGAGGGTTGACTTCGCCAACAAGACCGTAGGCGGCTTCAATTACGAGTTCCTCCGCGGATTGTCGCGCTGTTGCCCCTGCACGGAGGACCCCAAAACCTCAGCAAGACAGCACAAGCCACCCGACGGCGCGTCTGGGACATTGCCGAGGCCATTCTCGAACAGGGGCGACTCGACTACACCATTCGCAACGACGTCACCGACGTCATCGGATTCGGCGCACTACTGGCCCACACACTCGCGGTGCTGCACCGACAAAAGCAGATCTATCTCGCGGGCCTTGCACCGCGTGGCTCGACATTGAAGGAGTTGCCGAAATGACCACCGAGACTGTCCTTGCCGTCGGTGCCGCCGGACACGCCGCCGGAAACGTGGTGACGTCCTTGGCGGCGCGAGGGCTACGAGTGCGCGGATTCATCCATGACCCAGAGAAGGCTCAACAAGTCCTGCACCGGGGAGCCAGCGAAGTCAGCGTCGGCGATCTGAGCAACCCCACAGACGTGCGGGCCGCACTGGACGGTGTGGAGTTGGTGTTCTACATCGCGCCTGCCTTCATCGACGACGAAGCGGACATCGGCGTTTCCTTCGTCAAGCAAGCACGCGCCGCGGGCGTGCGCCGCTTCGCGTTCTCCTCGGTGATCCATCCGTCGCTCGACCTGATGAATCACGCCGCCAAGGCACCCGTTGAACGTGCGCTGTACGACTCGGGCATGCAATACGCCGTCTTCCAACCGGCACTGTTCTTCCAGAACTATGCGGCGTCTTGGAAGCGCATCCTCGACACCGGCGTACTGGCAGAGCCGTGGGCGAACGAAACCCGTTTCTCCCGTGTGGATTACCGCGACGTCGCTGATGCCGTCGCGCTCGCGCTCACCGAGGACCGACTGGTAGGCGGAACCTACGAGTTGGCATCCGATGGTCAACTCGATCGCTACGACGTCGCCGACGCGATAAGCCGCGTCGTGGGCCGCCCCATACGACCCCAACGCCTCGATCCCAACGACCTCGGCGACGTCAAGCCTGCGATGAAGACGATGTTCAGCCACTACGACCATGCGGGGCTTGTGAGCACCGACGTCACGCTGACCGCCGTCCTCGGCCGGCCGCCACGCACTCTCGAGGATTACTTCCGCGAGCTGTCAGCGCAGGGCACGTGAGCTCACCATGAACCCGAACGAACGTTCACCGAACCCGCCCGCGCCACGTCTCACCGATATGCGTCGCTGCGTTTGGCAACGTTGAACACCGTCACCTCGCCGTCGGCATCGTCGATGGAGTACACCACCCGGTATTGTCCAAAGCGCACACGCCAATCGCGTTGACTTCCAACGAGTTTCTTCGCGTTCACCGGCCGCGGGTCGTGGGACAGACCGATCACCACCTGCAAGGCTGTTTCCAACTCAGCACGCGGAAGCCGCTGCAATTGCTTGAGTACATCAGGGTGAAACGAGATTCTCATCCGGCAGCGAATGCGTCCGCGTCGACACCGAGCTCGTCGAGCATCTCTGCGAGAGGTACCGCGCGAAAGGAGTTGGCTCGTAGCTCGCGGAGTCGGAGCGCGTCGATGACGTCAGCGTGCTCATGCAACCGCTCGTAGTCGGCCAAGCTGATGATCACCGCGACTTCGGTGCCACTGTCGGTGATGATGGCTTCTTCGCCTGTCGAGGCCACCGCCCGTACAACCGCTCCCAGACTGCTGCGAAGATCCCGCAAACTATGGGTACTCATGTGTACACATGTTACATGTCGTTCTAAGAACGACGCATCAGCCGTATATGTCGCCGTCCGCTCTGCCCGAGCGAGAGACTTGGCAGCCACCGCGATCTCGCCGGCAGGTTGCAGCCGCACCGAAGAGCCGAGCTGCACCGTCAACGAAGAACGCCCCCGGCCGACTGACCGGGGGCGTTCTGTAGAGCTCACTCAGTGATGGTGGTGATGACCATGGCCGTGGCCCTCGTCCTCCGGTTCCTCCGGCTTGTCGACCACCGCAGTCTCCGTCGTCAGCACCATGCGGGCCACCGACGCCGCGTTCAGCACCGCCGACCGGGTGACCTTGACCGGGTCCACGACACCGTCGGCCGCGAGATCGCCGAACGCCAGCGTGGCGGCGTTGAAGCCCTGCCCGGCGGGCAGTTCGGCGACCTTGTTCACCACGACCGCACCGTCGAACCCGGCGTTGGTGGCGATCCAGTACAGCGGTGCAGCGAGCGCGGCGTCGAACACGTCGACGCCGAGGCGCTCGTCACCGGTCACGCTGTCGCGCAGCTTGTTCAGCGCCTCGCGCGCCTTGACCAGCGCCGCACCGCCGCCGGCGATGATGCCCTCCTCGACGGCCGCCTTGGCCGCCGCGACGGCGTCCTCGACGGCCTCCTTGCGCTTCTTCAGATCGGTTTCGGTGGCCGCGCCGACCTGGATGACGGCGACGCCGCCCGCCAGTTTGGCCAACCGCTCCTCGAGCTTCTCGCGGTCCCAGTCGGAGTCGCTGGCTTCGATCTCGGCCCGCAGCTGCGCTTTACGCGCCTCGATGGCCTCCTTGGTGCCGCCACCGTCGACGATCGTGGTGCTGTCCTTGTCCACCACCACCCGCCGCGCCGTGCCCAGCACGTCGAGGCCGACCTCGCGCAGCACCAGCCCGACGTCCGGGTTGACGACCTGACCGCCGGTGACGATGGCGAGGTCGTCGAGGAACGCCTTGCGGCGGTCGCCGAAGAACGGCGCCTTGACCGCGACGGCCTTCAGCGTCTTGCGGATCGCGTTGACCACCAGTGTCGAAAGCGCCTCGCCTTCAACGTCTTCGGCGACGATCAGGAGCGGCTTGCCCGCCTCGGCGACCTTCTCCAGCAGCGGCAACAGGTCCGGCAGCGAGCTGATCTTCTCGCGGTGCAGCAGCACCAGCACGTCCTCGAGCACCGCCTCCTGGGCGTCGAAGTCGGTGACGAAGTACGCCGACAGGTAACCCTTGTCGAAGCCGATGCCGTCGGTGATCTGCAATTCGGTGTTCAGCGTCGACGATTCCTCGACCGAGACGACGCCGTCGGCGCCGACCTTGGTCATCGCCTCGCCGACCAGTTCGCCCACCTGCTGGTCACGCGAGGAGACGGTGGCGACCTGCGCGATGCCGCTCTTGTCCGACACCGGCGTCGCCGAGGCCAACAGCGCATTGGACACCGCGTCGGCGGCCTTGGAGATGCCTGCACCCAGCGCGATCGGGTTGGCGCCCGCCGCGACGTTGCGCAGACCGCCCTTGACCAGGGACTGCGCCAGCACCGTCGCGGTGGTGGTGCCGTCGCCTGCAACGTCGTTGGTCTTGGTGGCGACCGACTTGACCAGCTGGGCGCCGAGGTTCTCGAACGGGTCTTCCAACTCGATCTCACGGGCGATGGTCACGCCGTCGTTGGTGACGGTCGGCCCGCCCCAGGCCTTGGCCAGCACGACGTTCCTGCCGCGCGGACCCAGAGTCACCCGCACCGCGTCGGCCAGCTTGTCTACGCCGGCCTCCATTGCGCGGCGCGCAGTCTCGTTGAACTCAATCTGCTTGCTCATCGCTGCCTTTCCTTACGCCTCAACGGGCTGCAATTCCCCATGGACGCATGCCGCCCCGGAAATCACCCGTCTAGACGGGGATTCCCGGGGCGGAACACGGGTGCTTACTTGTTGACGACGGCCAGCACGTCGCGAGCCGACAGGATCAGGTACTCCTCGCCGTTGTACTTGATCTCGGTGCCGCCGTACTTGCTGTAGATGACGGTGTCGCCCTCGGAGACGTCCAGCGGGATGCGCTTCTCGCCGTCCTCATCCCAGCGGCCGGGGCCGACTGCGACGACGGTGCCTTCCTGCGGCTTTTCCTTGGCGGTGTCGGGGATGACCAGACCGGAAGCGGTCGTGGTCTCGGCCTCGTTGGCCTGAACGAGGATCTTGTCCTCGAGTGGCTTGATGTTAACGCTCGCCACGATGGAGCCCTCCACTAGTTCGGGTATCGATCCGGGGTCCCGGATCTCTCAGTTACCAGGTGTTCGGCATGCGTCCGTGCCCACGCACCGTCGTCGCGGGTGCCGGCGCAGGGGTTGGCCGCGTGCCACCTAGCACTCTATACACGAGAGTGCTAGCACTCAAGGTCGGGCTGCGACAAGATCACGCCACTTGGCCCTGCACCACCGGCAGCCCCGGGTCGCTGGCCGCATCCAGGGGCGACGACGACGCTCCCGCAGCGATCAGGTGCGCGGCGAACGAAGCGATCATCGCGCCGTTGTCGGTGCACAACCTGGGCCGCGGGATACGCAGCGTCAGCCCGTTGGCGACGCACCGCTCCTCGGCCAGTTCCCGGAGCCGCGAGTTCGCCGCCACCCCGCCGGCGATCAACAGCGTCTTGACTCCCAGTTCGTTGCACGCGCGCACGGCCTTGAGCGTCAGCACGTCGGCGACCGCCTCCTGGAAGCCCGCGGCCACGTCGGCCTGCGGCGCGTCCGGGTGGCTCTCGACATAGCGCGCCACACTGGTCTTGAGTCCGGAGAAGCTGAACACATACGGGTCGTCGCGTGGGCCGGTCATTCCGCGAGGGAACACGATCGCATCGCGATCCCCCTCCCGGGCAAGGTCGTCGAGCACCTTGCCGCCGGGGTACCCGAGGCCGAGCAGCCGCGCGACCTTGTCGTAGGCCTCGCCTGCGGCGTCGTCGACGGTGCTGCCCAGTTCGATGATCGGCTCGCCCAGCGACCGCACGTGCAACAGGTTGGTATGCCCGCCCGACACCAGCAGGCCGACGCTCTCGGGCAGCGGGCCGTGGTCGTACACGTCGGCGGCCAGGTGCCCGCCCAGGTGGTTGACGGCGTAGAACGGCACCTGCCACGCCGCCGAATACGCTTTGGCCGCAGCCACTCCCACAAGCAGTGCACCCGCCAGGCCCGGTCCGATCGTCGCCGCGACGACGTCGGGTTTGGCCAATCCGGCCGCCTGCAGCGCGCGTCGCATCGTGGGGCCCAACGCCTCCAGGTGCGCGCGGGACGCGATTTCCGGGACGACGCCGCCGAACCGCGCGTGTTCGTCGACGCTCGATGCGACCTCGTCGGCGAGCAGCGTCACCGATCCGTCAGGACCCAATTCGGCGATCCCGACGCCGGTTTCGTCACACGAGCTCTCGATGGCCAGGATGATCATGTCGAATCGCGCCTCATCGTATAGGCGTCCGCGCCGCTGGCGCGATAGTAGCGCTTGCGTATCCCGATGTTGACGAAGCCGACGCTTTCGTAGAGCTTGATCGCCGCTTCGTTGTCCGTGCGGACCTCCAGAAATACCGCGCCGCCTGCCGCGTGCTCGAGTAGTTCGGCGAGCATCCGGCGGCCGATACCCTGCCCCTGATAGGCGGGGTCGACGCCGATTGTGTGAATCTCGTACTCGTAGGGCTGCTTTCGTCCCAGCCGCGCGATTCCCGCGTATCCGACGAGCTTGTCCTCGTCGCGTGCGGCGACGTAGCGGATGTGCTTGGCGGCGAGTTCGGCGAGGAATGCGCGCGTCGGCCACGGGTCGTCACCGTCGAACAGCTGCGCCTCCAACTCGGCGCACCGGCCGGCGTCGGATGGCTTGAGCGGGCCGTACTCGATGTTCATCGGCCGACGACCGACGGTTTGGCGTCGGGGCGGCGCAGATACAGCGGCACCAGGGGCGCCGGCTCGGTCGTCCAGTCCGTGACCGCACGCACCAGCCCCGCGACGGTCGGATAGACCGGCGGTCGCGCGAGCACCTCCGCGGCCCCGGGCACGTCTGCCGGCGCGTTCACCGCCGGCCCGTCGACGCGGACCCCGTCGCGGTAACGCGCCCAGTACACCTCTCGGCGGCGCGCGTCGGTCACGACAAGAACGTCCGAGCCGTCGCCTCTGCTTTCAATGCCGATCGCGTCGAGGCTGCACACGCCGTGCACCGGTACGCCGAGGGCGTGCCCGAAGGCGGCGGCGCTGGCCATCCCGACGCGCAGACCGGTGAACGGCCCGGGCCCGCAGCCGACGACGACGGCGCCGAGGTCGGCGACGGTCACCTGGGCGTCGGCGAGCGCGGCGACCACGTTGGGCGTGAGCTGTTCGGCGTGCGCCCTGGAGTCGACGGTCACCCGCTCGGCCAACACCTCGAGCCCATCCAGGCGGACGACACCCGCGGTGACCGCCGGCGTCGCAGTGTCGATGGCCAGGATGAGCGTCACGGGCTGCTCCACGTCCAGATCGCGGTGCGGACCTCGGTGTCGCGAGCCCGCTCCAGCCGGATGTCGAGATGGCTGTCGGAGAGCCGTTCGGCCAGTCCCTCGCCCCATTCCACGACGACCACCGCGTCGTCGAGATCCGTGTCGAGATCCAGCGAGTCGAGTTCGGCAAGCAGATCTACCGAACCGTGGTCCAGGAGCCGGTACAGGTCGACGTGGATCATGGCCGGCGCGGCCGGGCGGCGGGCACGGTGTACCCGAGCCAGCACGAACGTCGGTGAGATCACCGGTCCGTCCACATCCATCGCCTGCGCGATGCCCTTGGCCAACACGGTTTTTCCCGCTCCCAGCGGCCCGGACAACACGACGACATCGCCCGCGCGCAGCTGCTGCCCGAGTTGCGCCCCGAGCGCGACGGTGTCGTCGGCGGTGGGGAGTTCAGCTGTGCCCGAGGCGCGCTCAGCCATGGTTGCGGACCTTTTCGCGTACCCGGCGGGTGAGCGCGACGAGCTTGGACGGTGTCGAGCGTTCGACGAGCCGCACGAGTGCGTCGTTGATGGCCTCGGGCTGCTCGAGCTGGACGAGATGGCCTGCGCCGCCGACGATCACCAGCTGGGCCTTCGGCAGTGCGGCTGCCATGGCCTGCGAGTACTCCATCGGTGTGAGCAGGTCGCGATCCCCGCACGCGATCAGCGTCGGTACCTTGCGCAATGTCGCCAAACCCTCGCTCTCGTCGTGCACTTCGAGGGCGTGCAGGAACTCGACGAGGGTCGCGATCGGGGTGCCGTGCATCATCCGTTCGGAGAACGCCACGACGCTCGGGCTGATCTCTTCGTCACCATAGGACGCGGCCCGCAGAACCGGGGCGATCACCGACTTCGCGGCGCCGCGCGTTCGGTGCACCGTCTTCGGCGCGTAGCGCACCGCGAATCGGGCCGCCTCCAGCGCCGGGTTCTTCAGGATCTCGCCGAGCGGGGACCGCGAAACACCCTCGGCGGCAGAGGCGATGAGCGCGGCACCGACAACCCGGGTCGGATACCGGTGCGGGAACTGCCGTGCGTGCGACAGTACGGTCATCCCGCCCATCGAGTGACCGACCAGCACCACCGGACCGCGCGGGGCTACCACCGCCAACACCGCCTCCAGGTCCTGCCCGAGCTGTGTCACCGTGTACGTCTCGGGTGGCGCCTCGTCCGACTGACCGTGACCACGCTGGTCGTAGAACACCATCCGGACCTGGGTGCCCCACTGCTCGGTCAACCTGACGCGCTGAAAGTAGAAGGCGCCCATTCGCAGACAGAATCCGTGTGCGAACAGCACCGTCAACGGTGCGTCTTCGGGGCCGACCTCGCGGACGGCCAGCGACACCCCGTCCGGGGTGGTGACGACGGAGCTACGGTCGGCGTCGAGAAGCTCGAAATCCTCGTCGCGGTACTGGTCGTCGGCGGTGACGCGGCGCCGCAGCGAACGGGCGACAGACATCCCGGCGGCGCTGCCGACGGCGGTCAGTCCAGCCGCGCCCGCGAGCCAGCGCGTGTTCGAGTTGCGGCCGCGTGGCCGGGGGAAACCGAGTTCACTCAACGTGTTTCGCCCGTCGACCCGGTGTAGGTCCGCACGAAACGACCGCGCGGGCTGGTCACCACTTCGTAGTTGATGGTGCCGAGCAGGTCCGCCCAGTCCTGCGCGGTTGACTCACCCTGGGTGCCCGGCCCGAACAGGATCGCGTCGTCACCTTCGACGACGTCGCCATCGGATCCGAGGTCGACGACGAACTGATCCATGCAGATTCGCCCGACACCGCGGCGCAGCCGGCCGTTGATCAGCACGTCGATGCGGTTGCTCAAATTGCGGAAGACACCGTCGGCGTACCCGACCGGCAACAGCGCCACCGTGGTGTCGCGGTCGGCGACCCAGGTGTGCCCGTAGGACACACCGTCCCCGGCCCGCAGCGACCGCACCAGCGCCACCGGGCATTTCAGCGTCATCGCCGGGCGCAGCCCCATGTCGCCGCGTTCGGGTATCGGGGTCTGGCCGTACACCGCGATGCCGGTGCGCACAAGATCGAAGGCCAGGTCGGGCCGTGTCATCGCCGCCGGGCTGTTGCTCAGGTGCACGATCTCGAAGTGCACGCCCTGTTCGGCCGCAAAGCTTCGCATCTCGATGAGTCGTTGCGCCTGTTGGCTATTGAGCGGATCGTCGGGATTGTCGCCGTGTACGAGGTGCGACATCAGTCCGCGGACCCTGAGCGCGCCGTCGGCCTGCGCACGCTTCACGGCGCTGATCATCGCCGGATAGTCGGCCGGGCCGACGCCGTTGCGGCTCAGCCCGGTGTCGGCTTTGACGGTGACCGAGGCGCTGCGTCCGGTCCGGGTGACCGCGTCGAGCAGTTCGCAGAGCTGGCGCACCGACGACACGGCGATCTGCACGTCGACGGCTACCGCGGGCGCGAAGTCGGTGCCGGGCGGGTGCAGCCAGGCCAGCACCGGAGCGGTGATGCCGTCGCGTCGCAGCGCCAACGCCTCGGCGACCGTCGCCACCCCGAGTTCGGCGGCGCCTGCGGCCAGGGCCGCCCGACCCACTTGGGTGGCGCCGTGGCCGTAGCCGTCGGCTTTGACGACGACGAGCACCTGCGCCGTGCCCGCGCGTTCGCGCAGCAGCCGCACGTTGTGGGCGATCGCATCGAGGTCGACGACCGCCTGCGGGGCCGCGGTCGCGGTCGAATATGCCTGCAAGGTATCCATCTGGCCCAATTGTCCCAGACCGTCCGCTCAGGCCGTCGAAGGTGAACTTGTGTTCGATTCTTCGCCGATTTTCGCGCTCAAGTCGACGGTCGACGCGCGCTTCAGTGCGCGAACGGCTGCTCGCGGTCGAAGTGGCCCTGCGGCTTGAGCTCGTCGAGGTGGGCCAGCACCGTGGCCAGATCGTCGTACAGCGCCCGGGCCAGGTCTGCGGACAAACCCTCCCGCACCACGATGCGCAGCATCGTGACGTCCGCGGCGCCTTCCGGCATCGTGTAGGCGGGCACCTGCCAGCCGTAGGAGCGCAACGCCTGGGACACGTCGAACTCGGTGTAGCCGAAGTCGCCGGCCAGTTTGAAGCTGACCACCGGGATCGCGGACCCGTCGGCGACGACCTCGAAGTGCTTGCTATCGCGGAGCTGGTCGCCCAGCCACCGTGCCGTCTGCGAAAGACACTGCATCACTTGCGAATACCCGCCCCGGCCCAGACGCAGGAAGTTGTAGTACTGGCCGACCACCTGGTTGCCGGGCCGCGAGAAGTTCAGCGTGAAGGTCGGCATGTCGCCGCCGAGGTAGTTGACGTGGAAGACCAGGCCCTCGGGCAGGCACTCCGAATTGCGCCACACCACAAACCCGATGCCCGGATAGGTCAGGCCGTACTTGTGGCCGCTGACGTTGATCGACACCACCCGCGGCAGCCGGAAGTCCCATTCCAGGTCGGGATGCAGGAACGGCACCACGAAACCGCCGCTGGCCGCGTCCACGTGGACCGGAACATCGAGCCCGCCGC
Source organism: Mycobacterium sp. GA-0227b (assembly GCF_001499855.1). Lineage (GTDB taxonomy): Bacteria > Actinomycetota > Actinomycetes > Mycobacteriales > Mycobacteriaceae > Mycobacterium. Next base: position 261,319 of record NZ_LQIK01000031.1, on the reverse strand, counting down.
CCGCGGCGAGGTCGTCGAGCGCCGAGCAGATCTCGGCGATCGGCTCGAGTTCACCGGTGTACGTGGTGCCCAGGATGGCCACCACCCCGATGGTGTCCTCGTCGATGTTCTCCAGCACCTGCTCGGGCGTGATGACGTAACGGTCCTCCGCCATCGGCAGATATCGCGGTTCGACGTCGAAGTAGCGACAGAACTTCTCCCAGACCACCTGAACGTTGGCGCCCATCACCAGGTTCGGCGTGCGACCCTTCCAGTCTTTCCCGACGCGTTCGCGCCAACGCCACTTCATCGCGAGGCCGGCCAGCATCACCGCCTCGCTGGAACCGATCGTCGACACCCCGACCGCGCTCGACGGGTCGTCGTCGCGCAGGCCCTCGGCGTGGAACAGGTCGGCCACCATGCACACGCAGCGCTGCTCGATCGCCGCGGTCGCCGGGTACTCGTCTTTGTCGATCATGTTCTTGTCGAAGGTCTCGGCCATCAGCTTTTCGGCCTGCGGGTCCATCCATGTCGTGACGAACGTCGCCAGATTCAGCCGCGAGCTGCCGTCGAGCATGAGCTCGTCGTGGATGAAGCGGTACGCGGCATCGGGATCCATCGCATCGTCGGGCAGCCGTAGCGACGGCACGGGCGCCATCGCCAGCCGTCCGGTGTAGGCGGGGGCGACCTGCGGCGCGTGGCTGCGCGTGGGCGACATGTGGTTCCTCTCGTTACAGACTGGCTAGGGCACTTCGGACGTGCGCGAGAATCCGCGACGCAGAAGTCGGGGCGGGATGCGGTCCCGGATCGGAAGCGGCCAGGTTTGCGGCACGGGCGTGGACGAATGCCGCGGCGGCGGCGGCCTCGCCGGCGGGCAGGCCCGCGGCCAATAGCGCGCCGATGATGCCCGTCAGCACGTCGCCGGATCCGGCTGTGGCGGCCCATGATTCGCCCGCGGGGTTGAGGTACACCGGTCCGCCGGGCTCGGCGATGACAGTCACGTTGCCCTTCAGCAGCACGGTCACACCGAGCCGGTCGGCCAGCTTGCGGGTGGCTCCGACGCGGTCGTCGCCGGGAGCCGAACCGGCCAGCCGCGCGAACTCACCGGCGTGCGGGGTCAGCACCGTGGGCGCCGCGCGACCGTTGACGAGGTCGGGATGCGCAGCCAGGATAGTCAGGCCGTCGGCGTCGACGACGACCGGCAGGCCGCTGTCCAAGGCGAACCACAGCGCCGCCGCACCGGTGTCATCGGTGCCCAGACCGGGTCCGACCGCCCACGCCTGCACGCGGCCCGAAGCGCTGGCGCTCGGCGCGGCAATCACCTCCGGCCACTGCGAAAGAACCTGCTGCCCAGCACTTCCCGCGTAACGCACCATGCCCGACGTCGCAGCGACCGCCGCCCCGGTGCACAGGACCGCGGCGCCCGGGTAGATGGCGGACCCCGCGAGGACGCCGGTGACCCCCTGGGTGTACTTGTCGTCCGTCGGGCCCGGCACCGGCCAACGGGCGGCCACATCGGCGGCGTCGAACGACATCGTGTCGGACAACGGCAGATCCAGCCCGATGTCGACCAACTCGACGCGGCCGCAGTCGCCCAGTGCGTGAACGGGTTTGAGGCCACCGAAAGTCACGGTCACCGTGGCCCGCACATGCGGCCCGTCGGCCACCCCGGTCTGCACGTCCACGCCGCTGGGAATGTCGACGGCGACCACGGGAATGGCGGCTTCCTCGACGGCGGTGAACACCTCGGCCGCGTTCGGCCGCAGTGACCCGGTGCCCGAGATTCCGACCACGCCGTCGATCACCAGGTCTGTCTCTGCGGGGACCGTTTCGACGATCCGTCCGCGTGCGCCGGTGAACGCTGCGAGCGCCGTGCGGTGAGTGCGGTCGGGATTGAGCAAGATTGCGTCGGCCGCGGCGCCGCGACGGCGCAGGAACGTCGCCGCCCACAGCGCGTCGCCGCCGTTGTCGCCGGAACCGACGACCGCGCAGACGCGGCGACCCGAAATCCCGCCGGTGCGCAGCATGAGTTCGCGGGCGATCGCGACGGCGAGACCGTAGGCGGCGCGGCGCATCAGGGCACCGTCGGGCAGGGACGCCAGGAGCGGCGCTTCAGCCTCGCGGATCTGGTCGGCGGTGTAATAGTGCCGCATCGTCGCCCACGTTAGTGTGCGCGGCGCCCGACCGTCAGGCATTCGCGCCGCGCGATGGGGCGCCGCCCGACCGCCGAAACTGAACTTATTGTCGAAATTCCTACAGATTCGCGCTCATATGCTCAGTTTCGGCGATCGGCCTGCTTCCAGAAATCCGCTGCCCGTTCGGCGATCTCGGCCGCGTACTCGCCGTTGATCGCGTGCGAGGCGTCGCGCCACAGTTCGACCTGCCCGCGGGCCAGCAGCCTTCGCGCCCGCTCCGCCGCCCGCTCCGCGTCGTGCATCACGCTGCGACCGCCGATCAAAGCCAGCACCGGGATGTCCAACGAGCGCAACTGCTCATCGGTGATCATCGCGGGCATCGCCTTGCGCACTGTGTAATCGCTTGAACCGGCCGAGATCAGTGCCGCCTCACTGGCCGCCTCGTCGATGTCGGCGCCACCGGAGATCCAGCTGAGCACACGTCTGCGCAGGGCCGCGGGAACGCCGGGAAGGAACAACGCGGGCGAGGCCAGCACCGCCTTGATGGCGATCGGGGTGAACGTGAACACCGGATCGAGCAGCACCAGTGAGGCGGCTCGGCCCGGGCGTCGGACGGCGTAATTGGTCGCCCTCCATCCGCCGATCGACACCCCCATCAGGTGCACCCGGTGCAGTCCGATTCCCGCGACTGTTTCGTCCAGCCACTGCGCCTCATCGTCGGGGCCGGTGATCGGCTCGTCCTGCACGGACAACCCCGCCTCGCCGAGCAGGTCGATGCCGAAGACGGTCCGGTGCTGCAGCAGGTGGGCGATGTTGCCCCGCCACATCGGGGTGGACGCATTGCGCCCGGGTAGCAACACGACCGGCGTCCGCTCCGCAGGTTCGCCGAACCGATACACCCGGACGGCACCGAACGAGGTTGACACATCCTGTGATTCGCTGACGGTCGGCAGCTCGGCCATCGCCGCCCGGTAGACGTCGAGGAAGTGGGCGCGAGCCTGGCCGCTCTTGAAGCCTCCGACCCGGCTCGGCACTACTCGACGGTGACGGACTTGGCCAGGTTGCGCGGCTTGTCGACGTCGTAACCGCGGGCCTGCGCGACGCCGGCGGCGAACACCTGCAGCGGAATCGTCGACAGCAGCGGCTGGAAAAGCGTTGAGACGGCGGGGATCTCGATCAGATGGTCGGCGTACGGGCGGACGGTGTCGTCCCCCTCCTCGGCGATGACGATGGTGATCGCGCCGCGGGCCTGGATCTCGCGGATGTTCGACAGCAGCTTGGCGTGCAACATCGGCGAGTTCTTCGGTGACGGCATCACGACGATGACGGGGAGGTCGTCTTCGATCAGCGCGATCGGACCGTGTTTCAGTTCGCCCGCCGCGAAGCCCTCGGCGTGCATGTATGCCAGTTCTTTGAGTTTGAGGGCGCCTTCGAGCGCGACCGGGTAGCCGACATGCCTGCCGAGGAACAGCACGGTCTGCGACTGCGCGAAGCGGTGCGCCAACGCCTTGACCGGTTCGACGGTCTCCAGGACGCGGGCGACGAGGTCGGGCATGGCCTCCAGTTCGCGATATTCGCGCTCCACCTCGTCGGGGTACTTGGTGCCGCGCGCCTGCGCCAGCGCAAGCCCGACAAGATAGTTCGCCGCGATCTGAGCGAGGAAGGTCTTCGTCGACGCCACCCCGATCTCCGGTCCGGCGCGGGTGTAGAGCACCGCATCGCATTCGCGTGGTATCTGGCTGCCGTTGGTGTTGCAGATCGCCAGCACCTTGGCTTTCTGCTCCTTGGCGTGCCGGACCGCTTCCAGCGTATCGGCGGTCTCGCCGGACTGCGAGATCGCGACAACGAGCGTGTGTTGGTCCAAAACCGGGTCACGGTAACGGAATTCGCTGGCAAGCTCGGCTTCTACCGGCAGCCGGGTCCAGTGCTCGATCGCGTACTTGGCCAGCAGCCCGGAATGGTAGGCGGTGCCGCAGGCGACCACGAACACCTTGTCGATCTCGCGCAGTTCCTGATCCGACAGGCGCTGCTCGTCGAGCACGATGCGGTTGCCTGCGAAATGGCCGAGCAGCGTGTCGGAGACCGCCGCGGGCTGCTCGGCGATCTCCTTGAGCATGAAGTACTCGTAACCGCCCTTTTCGGCCGCCGACATGTCCCAGTCGATATGAAAAGTGCGAGCACTCGCGGACCCATCGTGGCCGTTGAAGTCGGTGATGCGGTAACCGTCGGCGGTGACGACGACCGCCTGATCCTGGCCGAGTTCCACTGCGTCGCGGGTGTGTTCGATGAACGCGGCGACATCCGACCCGACGAACATCTCGCCGTCGCCGACGCCGACGACCAGCGGGGTGGAACGGCGCGCCGCGACGATCATGCCCGGATCGTCGGCGTTGGCGAACACCAGCGTGAAGTGGCCCTCCAACCGGCGCAGCACCGCGAGGACGGACGCGGGGAAGTCGCCCGCGGTGGGGCCGTGACGGAACTGCCACGAGACGAGGTGCACCGCGACCTCGGTGTCGGTGTCGCTGGCGAACTCCACCCCGGCCTGCTCGAGTTCGGCCCGCAGCGCGGCGTAGTTCTCGATGATGCCGTTGTGGACGACCGCGATCTTGCCTGCGGCGTCACGATGCGGGTGCGCGTTGCGGTCGGTGGGCCGGCCGTGGGTGGCCCAGCGGGTGTGCCCGAGGCCGGTGCTGCCCGCCAGGCCGGCGGCGCCGGTTTCGGTCAGCGCCGCTTCCAGGTTGGCGAGCCGCCCGGCCCGGCGACGGACGGTGAGCCCGCCGTGGCCGTCGAGCAGGGCGATACCCGAGGAGTCGTATCCGCGATACTCCATCCGGCGCAGCGCGTCGACGACGATCTCGCAGGCAGGACGCTGCCCGACGTAGCCGACGATTCCGCACATAGGCAATCAGGGTAGTGCAAGAGCCGGCTGAAACCCGGTCGGCTACGGTCGTCTGGTGGCCAGCACGAAGAAGCTCTTCAAGGCCCTTACCCGCCGCGGCCCGCACCGCGTTTTACGCGGTGACCTGGCCTTCGCCGGGATTCCCGGCGTCGTCTTCACTCCCGAAGCCGGGCTGAACCTGCCCGGTGTCGCGTTCGGCCACGACTGGCTTGCCGGAGCGGACCGGTACCACGGCACCCTCGAGCACTTGGCGTCCTGGGGCATCGTCGCGGCGGCGCCGGCGACGGAAACGAGCCTGGCTCCGTCCGCGCTCAATCTGGCCTATGACCTGGGCACGACGCTCGACATCATTTCCGGTGTCCGACTGGGCCACGGAGACATCAGCGTGCACCCGACCAAGCTCGGCGTGCTCGGGCACGGGTTCGGTGGCTCGGCAGCGGTGTTCACCGCGGCCGGGATGCCCGTCAAACCGAAATCCGTGGTTGCGATCTTCCCCACAGTCACCGCGCCACCCGCCGAGGAGCCCGCGACGACGCTGCAGGTGCCCGGGTTGGTGCTGAGCGGGCCGGGCGACCCGATGACACTGCGGTCCAACGCGGTGGAACTGGCTCGGGTGTGGAAGACGGCGACGCTGCGCACCGTGAACAAAGCCAAGCCCGGCGGCCTCATCGAGGGCCGCCGATTGGCCCGGGTCGTCGGCCTGCCGGGAGCCGACCGCAGCACCCAGAAGGTGGTCCGAGCGCTGATCACCGGTTATCTGCTGCACACGCTGGCCGGCGACAAGGCGTACCGCGACTTCGCCGACCCCGAAGCGGCGCTGCCGAAGGCGCCGCCCGTCGACCCGTTCGCCGACGATCCGGTGGATCTGGAGAACAAGGTCGTCGCACTGCTCAAGCCCTAAGGTGACCAACCAACCGGTTGGGTGTATAACTCGATGATGCGCACCGGGATCTTTCTCAACTACACCGACGGTTTCCTGCAGGCGGTGGACCAGGTCGTCGAGCTCGAGAAGGTCGGCGTGGACCTCGCGTTGGTGGCCGAGGCGTACTCCTACGATGCGATCAGCCAGCTCGGCTTTCTGGCGGCGAAGACGTCCAGCATGGAACTGGGCACCGGTGTGGTGCCGATCTACATCCGCACGCCGACGTTGTTGGCGATGTCGGCCGCGGGGCTCGATTACGTCTCCGGCGGCCGCTTCCGGCTGGGCATCGGGACATCGGGCCCGCAGGTGATGGAGGGCTTTCACGGCGTGCCGTTCGACGCGCCGCTGGGGCGCACCCGCGAAGTGGTCGAGATTTGTCGGCAGGTGTGGCGTCGCGAGCGCGTGCAGTTCGAGGGCAAGCATTATCAGATCCCGTTGCCCGCCGATCGGGGCACCGGTCTGGGCAAGCCCTTGCAACTGATCAATCACCCTGTCCGCGATCGTATTCCGATCACGATCGCGGCTCTGGGACCCAAGAACGTCGAACTCACTGCCGAGATCGCCGAGGGTTGGCAGCCGGTGTTCTTCTATCCCGAGCGAGCCGACGATGTGTGGGGTGAGGCGCTGCGGGCGGGGTTCGCCAAACGCGATTCCTCGCTGGGTCCGCTCGACGTGATGGTCAGCGCCCCCTTGGCGATCGGTGAAGATCTCGATGACCGGTTGTCCTGGGTGAAGCCGCAGTTGGCGCTCTACATCGGGGGGATGGGCGCGCGCGGCCGCAACTTCTATCACAACCTGGCCACCCGCTATGGCTACGGCGAGGCGGCCGATGTGATCCAGGATCTCTACCTGTCGGGCAAGAAGACTGAAGCGATCGCCGCGGTGCCGGACGACTTGGTGCGCAACGTGTCTCTGGTCGGGCCGCGCGGATTCGTCAAGGAGCGCATTGCCGCATTCGCCGAAGCCGGTGCGACGACGCTTCTGTTGCAACCGCTTTCCGTCGACCGGCGCGAAACCGTCGGATTCGTCGAGGAATTGCGCAGCCTGCTGCCGTAGCTGATTTCCCGGAAGTGCCGACTCCCCTGTACAGTGTCTGCAGCGGCATCTTCTGTTCTGCCTTTTGCCGCTTCTCGATCGTCATACCGAGCGCCGCGGGTCATCCGCGCCGGGCAGGACGACCACTCTAATCTTTCGGAGCTTTTACTTGTCTGTCGAAATCGTCAGTGGCACAACCGTGCCCACCTTCGCCGACCTCGGTCTCCCGCAGGCCGTCGTCGCCACCCTTTCCGCGAACGGGATCGCGTCACCCTTCCCTATTCAGGCGGCGACGCTGCCTGATTCGTTGGCCGGCCGTGACGTACTCGGCCGCGGTCGCACCGGATCGGGCAAGACCTATGCGTTCCTGTTGCCGGTAGTGACCAGGCTCACTACCAGCCCGGCCAAACGCGTTCCCCGTCGCCCGCGCGCGCTCATCCTCGCGCCCACCCGCGAACTGGCCGCCCAGATCAGCGCGTCCCTGGCGCCGTTGGCAGCGGCCACCAACCTGCGGTCGGTGACGATCATCGGCGGCGTCGGGCCGAATCCCCAGATTCAAGCGCTGCGTGAAGGTGTCGACATCGTGATCGCCTGCCCGGGCCGGTTGGAAGACCATGTCAAGTCACGCCATGCCGACCTCTCGGCGGTTGAGATCACCGTGCTCGACGAGGCGGACCACATGGCCGACCTCGGCTTCTTGCCGCCGGTGAAACGACTGTTGGACAAGACTCCGCGCTCGGGGCAGCGGATGCTGTTCTCGGCGACGCTCGATGGTGGTGTCGATGTTCTCGTGAAGCGGTATCTGACCGATCCCGTTGTGCACAGCGTTGATTCGGAGCAGTCACCGGTCGCCGCCATGGAGCATCACGTATTGCATGTCGACAAGGCGGCACGCCTCAATGTGCTGGCCGACCTGGCCGCGTCACCGGGTCGGACCATCGTGTTCGCACGAACAAAGCACGGTGCGAAAAACCTTGCCCGCCAGTTGAACACACGCGGTGTTCCGGCGGTGGAGTTGCACGGCAACTTGTCACAGAATGCGCGTACCCGAAACCTCACCGCGTTCTCCGACGGCTCGGCCACCGTGCTGGTGGCCACGGACATCGCAGCACGAGGCATCCACGTCAACGACGTGGGCCTGGTCGTACACGCGGACCCGCCCGTCGAGCACAAGGCGTATCTGCACCGGTCGGGCCGGACGGCGCGCGCCGGTGCCGACGGCACGGTGGTGACGTTGATGCTCGATGAGCAGGTGTCGGATGTGCGGCAGCTGACGCGCAAGGCCGGGGTGAAGCCGACGATCACCCGCTTCAGCGGTTCCTCGCACCCGGTACTGCACGAAATCGCTCCCGGCGAGCGGACCTTCGGCAACCCCATCGTCGCCAGCCGGCCCGAGCCCGCGAGGCCACACCAGCCTTCGGCGGCCAGGGGACACCAGCCACGTCGGCGTCGCCCGGCGCGGTCGAGGCGTCGAGCGAACGCCTGACCAAGGGCCGGGCCGGCGACAGTTCTCAATCAGTGGTCGCCAAGCCCGGTGTACTCCGACATTTCGGCTCTTTTGCGAGGTGTGTCCTCCCCGCACCACAAGAATCGGCTGCCAAGATAGACCTATGAGGAGTCCAAGATGAGTGCTCTCTCATGAACGTTGTCTGCCAACTCACCGGCCAGCCCGAAGCGTCCGGAGGTTCCCGCCAAACGCCCGCATAAGCGGCACACCTGTGGGTATCCAGGTTTCACTCTCGAAGGAGATGCAGCTATGAACTCTGATACTTATGGGCTGCAACACAACACCGGAATTTGTGCACACCCCCCGCGGCCACTGGCCTATCGCCGGACAACCACGGGAGCAGGGGTCGCGATGATCCTGAGCCGCGGGCGCCGACGGACTGATCACCGCATGGTTCATCGCTGGTGTGAGCACTGCGGCACGACCCATCGCGATCGATTGGTGACGGCCGAGTGCTTGCGACTACTGGTCAACGGTCCCGACTGGCTGGAATAGGCCCTCGAACCTGCGCGATGTCCGGCTCTGACGCCGAACGTCACTCCCCCACCTGGGGTAGTTCATCGGCGGCGATCTCACACGGTGTCCCGGAATCCGATCCGGCAGGCAGTGGATCGGAAGGCGGTTCCGGCGTGACCGCCAAAGGTTCCGCCGGCAGGGGCTCAGGCGGTGGCGTCGCCGCCGAGTCGTCAGGCGGTGGCGTCGCCGCCGACTCGTCAGGCGGTGGAACATCGGCCTCGCTCGGCGGCTCGGTTGCACAAATTGGCTCGACCGCGGCCGGGTCGCCGGGGGCTTCCGGCACCTCATCGCTGTCCGCCGCTTCATCGGTCTCCTCGTCAGGATCGCCGTCTTCACTGCCGGGCTCGCCGATGTCCGGATCGTCGACATCGAGCGCGTCGTCGATGTCGGACTCGGTCAGCTCCGGCGGCTCGTCAAGCTCCATTGACTCGCCGAGCGCACCATCGCCGAACAATCCGCCCAGCATGTCGCCGAGCTGCTGGCCGAAACGCGATATGCCACTTCCGAAGTCGGGCACTCCCCCGCCCAGGGAGGGCAGCGACGGTGCGGCCGCCGGCTGCGCCATTGCGGCGTCGGTCAGGGGTGCGGCTGGAGGCGACACGACTGGAGAAGGCGCAGCTGGGGGCGCGGCGGCTGGCGGCATCGGCGCCGCAGTCGGCGCCGCAGTCGGCGCGGCAGCGGGCGCCGGTGCAGCGGTCGCGGGCGCCCCCCATACCGCCGGTATGACGGACGCCGACGCGCCCGGCACAGCGCCCGAAACAGGCGCCGCGGTAACGGTTCCCACGGGTGCCGTCGGTACGGCGCCCTCGTTCACCGGCGGCGGAGTCCATGCCGGTCCGATTTCGCCCGGCACATCGAACGTCGCTTCGGCCTCCGAGGCGAGTTCCGCCTGCACCGCTTGGTAAGCCGCCTCCACCGCGTCGACGGCTGCCCGCATCGCCGCAAGCCACTGACCGCCGATCACGTTGTCCACGAACGGCTTCACTTCTTGGTCCACGAGCTCGCTGGCGACCGCCCGGTCCCCGGCGCCCGTAGTGACAGTGTGCGACGCCGCCAGCCAGTCGGCGCGTCGACCCTGCACGCCGTCACCGACGGCCAGCACCGTCGCGACCTTGCCGTCCACGGCCCGCCAAAGGCGGTCGCGCAGATCGGCATAGGCCTGTGCCGCGGTGCGCACGGCCGCGGCCGCGAGGGCGGACGCTTCACTGTGGCGGCGCAGGAACTCCCGAGACGAGTTCGCGCCAGCGCCCTGCCAGGCCGTCATGAGCCTGCCGAGCTGATCCTCCTGGCGAGCGAGCGCGTCGCCGACCGCCGTCGCTGCGGCCCGCAGTGCAACGCAATCGGTGTCAAGCGCACCCAGATCCATGCCTTCTTCGTTGACATACCAGTCGCGCACCTGCGCCGGGTGCGCTGTCAGATCCGGATGCTGGTAGCCCAGAGACTGGCACGCCCGCACGTACTGCTCGATATCGGCGACACCGGGCATCCCGTCCGCCAAACGCGCGGCGACGTCGAACGCTTCGGCCATCCTCAGCCCACCCTGCGTGCGGCGCGCTCATCGGCTTCGGCGTATCGGTCGGCGGAAACCCGTAGCGCTGCGGCGATCTCCGCCGCCGCCCGCGACCATCGCCGCAGTTGGCCCACGACATCCTCGGCCGCGGACCGCACCGCGTCACCATGCGCGACATACGCCCGGCCGGCACCGGCACCGTCAAACACCAAGTCGCTCAGATGCGTCCGCACAGCCCCGTCGACGATGTCGACGACGACCTCATACTGATCCGCGATGCTCAACAACGCGGCGACGTCGACGCGGGACGCGTCCCTTGCTCCCATGTAAAGGTTGGACGCGCAGGGACCCTCGGGGGTTCCCCCTTAGTGTTGAGCGCTGACCTGCTCGGCGACCCGCACCGCCAGTTGCCGTGCGGTGTCTTCGTCGGCCGCCTCGACCATCACGCGTACGACTTGCTCGGTTCCGGACGGGCGCAACAGGATTCGGCCTGTGTCGCCGAGTTGCGCTTCCACCTCGGCGACTGCGGTACGGACCGACGGAGCGTCGGCCACGGTCGCCTTGTCCGCGACCTTGACGTTGATCAGAACCTGGGGCAGGGTCCGCATCGGCTCAGCGAGCACGGCGAGCGGAGTGCGGGTCTGCGCCATTCGCGACATCAACCGCAGCCCGGTGACGATGCCGTCGCCTGTCGTGCCCAAGGCAGGCATGACGATATGTCCGGATTGCTCGCCGCCGAGCGCATACGTCCCGGCGCGCAGTTCCTCCAAGACGTAACGGTCCCCGACGCTGGTGGTGCGGACCTCGACCCCGGCCGCCCGCATCGCCAGATGCAGTCCCAGGTTGCTCATCACGGTCGCCACCAGCGTGTTCGACGTCAGTTCGCCGCTCTCTTGCATGGCGAGGGCGAGGATCACCAGGATCGCGTCGCCGTCGATCACGCGGCCGTGCGCGTCGACGGCAAGGCACCGGTCGGCATCGCCGTCGTGCGCGAGCCCGAGATCGGCACCGTGAGACACGACCGCGGACCTCAGCGTCTCCATGTGGGTCGAGCCGCAGCGGTCGTTGATGTTCAAGCCGTCCGGCGCTGCGTTGATCGTGATGACGTTGGCGCCCGCGGCGCGGTAGGCGTGCGGCGCGGCGGCCGAAGCGGCGCCGTTGGCGCAGTCGACGACGACCGTGAGCTGGTCCAACCTGGTGGTCACGGCCTTGCTGACGTGCCGGAGATAGCGGTCCAGGGCATCCTCGGCATCCACCACGCGCCCGATCCCCGCGCCGGTGGGCCGGTTCACCGGACCCTGGGTGACCAGTTCTTCGATCCGGTCCTCGGTGGCGTCGTCGAGCTTGTGCCCGCCCGGGCCGAAGATCTTGATGCCGTTGTCGGGCATCGGATTGTGCGACGCACTGATCATCACGCCGAAGTCCGCGTCGTAGGCGCTGGTCAGGTAGGCGACCGCCGGCGTCGGCAGTATCCCGACGCGCAGTGCGTCCACACCCTCGCTGGTCAGGCCCGCGATGACGGCCGCTTCGAGCATTTCTCCGCTGGCCCGCGGGTCACGCCCGACGACGGCCACTCGCCTCGCGTGCCCGCCGGAGCTGGCCAACCGGCGCGCCGCCGCGGAGCCGAGCGCCAGCGCCAGCTCAGCGGTCAGGTCCTGGTTGGCGACGCCGCGCACACCGTCGGTGCCGAACAGTCGAGGCATGCCGACAAACTTCTCATACCTGCCCGGCGAAGACACAACCGACGAGGTGATCAACCATCTCTACGTCGAACTGGTACTCGGCCGAGACCCGACAGAAAACACCGCCCGCACCCCTGAGGATGCGGGCGGTGTGCCATCCGGTTTTAGCGAGCCGGACCGCCCGGGGTCGGGTTGCCCGGAGCCTGAGCGGGGCCGCCGCCCGGCGCCTGACCCGATTGACCCGGAGTTCCGGCGTTCTGCGTGAGGTTGATGGGGCCGCCCGTGACGTCGCAGACCGTCTCGGTACCGCCGTCGGCGTCAACCGACTCGGCCAGCACGTTGACCGGTCCGACCTCGAGACCGCAGATCGCGGCAGCCACATTCGCGGCCACGCCGACGTTCACGTCTTCGAGGATGGTCACATCGCCGACAGCGACGTTGACCAGACCGTCCTGCAGGTTCAGCGGCTGGGCCTGGGCAATTCCCAAGCCCGCGGTGAACAGCAGCGATCCTCCCATCACGGCGCCTGCAGACGCCCTCTTCACGATGTTGTGCATGAGATATTCCTTCCTGTCAGGAAGCAGCGGATCCGGCCCCCGACGGGCGAATGCCCCGGTGGCAGGGTCTGCCTGCCCTGGCGCGAAAGGCGCCTCTGCTTCCGGGGGTCTGGGTTCCACGATCAATCGGGAAGTCAAACCGGGATCTTGGAATAAAGATTGCGCGTCGTGGGTATTCTGCGACCGGCTAATTAACTGAGGCGACAATTAGTTCTGGCATACGCCGCAGGTCGGACCCTCTACTCCCACATCGCGTCGCCCCGCGCAGAGCGTTACTCGTGGCCGGTAAATCAATCCCGGCGTCCTTTCGTTGGAAACGAAAACCGCCGGGCATGCGGTGCACACCCGGCGGTTTCGCGGCTTGATCAGCGCTTGCTGTACTGAGGCGCCTTACGGGCCTTCTTCAGGCCGTACTTCTTGCGCTCGATGGCCCGCGGGTCGCGGGTCAGGAAGCCGGCCTTCTTCAGCGCAGGCCGGTCCTCAGGCTGCACCAGGATCAGCGCACGCGCGATGGCCAGGCGCAGCGCGCCCGCCTGACCGGACGGGCCACCACCATCGAGGTGGGCGTAGATGTCGAAGCTTTCCAACCGGTCGACGGTGACCAGCGGGGCCTTGATCAGCTGCTGGTGGACCTTGTTCGGGAAGTAGTCCTCGAGGCTGCGACCGTCGAGGTCGAACTTGCCCGTGCCGGGAACCAGGCGCACCCGGACCACGGCCTCTTTGCGGCGGCCGACGGTCTGGATCGGGCGATCGATGAAGACGGGCTCGCGGGGAGCCGCTTCGACCGCTGCATCGGTCGTTGCTTCGGTGGTGTCAACGGTCGTCTCTGGCTGAGTCACTGGGCCACCTGCTTGATTTCGTACGGAATCGGCTGCTGGGCGGTATGCGGATGATCCGGCCCGACGTAGACCCGCAGCTTCTTCTGGATCTGACGGCCCAGCTTGGTGTGCGGAATCATGCCGAGGATCGCCCTCTCGACGACCCGGTCGGCGTGCTTTTCCATCTCGTCGCCGAGCGAACGCTTGCGCAGCCCGCCGGGATAACCCGAGTGGCGGTAGGCGAACTTCTTCTGCAGCTTGTCGCCGCCGATGGCGACCTTCTCGGCATTGATGACGATGACGAAATCGCCACCGTCGACGTTCGGCGTGAATGTCGGCTTGTGCTTGCCCCGCAGCAGATTCGCTGCCGCGACGGCGAGCCGGCCGAGCACCACGTCGGTGGCGTCGATGACGTACCACGAACGTGTGGTGTCACCCGCCTTCGGCGTGTACGTAGGCACAGCGCTACCTTCCTTTTGCCCTGTCGGGTTTCGAGTCCCGGTGACCGGGTGCCGGTCAGGCGTTTGCGGAGGGGTTGATCTCGGCGACCGACGTTGACCCGAGGACCCGTGCTTACCGCACGCCAACCAGGCAGCTTACCTGCGGGCGTCGTCGCAGGTCAAAACGGTGCCTCGCTGGGCTCGTCCGATCACCGCGAGCCTGACCCGAACATAGGGAAATCCCGGATTCCTTTTCACTTCTACCGCCCTAGCGTCGTCGCGGGGGTGGCAGCAAACCGGCCGTCTCGCATCTGGAAATTCAACATCGCAATGGAGTGAAAATGATTCGTGGCTTGATCGTCGCCGCATTCGTCGTCGCCGCAACCGCGGCCGGCGCTGCGACCGCGTCTGCCGACGTGTACTACGAGGACTGCGACGCAGTTCGAGCTGCCGACACCGATCCAATCCTGCAGGGCCAGGACGGCTACGCGCCGCACCTGGACCGCGATCGCGATGGGGTCGCCTGCGAGTAGGCGGTATGCGCCACCGTGGCCGCTCTCCTCGACCACGGTGGCGCGAACCGTGCGATCCCGGTGGCTCCCCTCCAATTGGAATCGCACAGGCATCTTCCGGGGTCACGACCCCCAAGCGTTCGCGGCGCTGCGGTCGGTCGCGGCGACGTCGTCGGCGCCATCGCGAACCGCATTGCCGAGGCTGACCAGGATCTCGTTGAGCGCGCCGGCCGCCTGCTCCCATCTCGCCTGTTCGACGCGATATGCGTCGGCCGCTTGGCGTGTCCACACTTCCTGCAGCGGCGCGATCTGAGCGCGCAGGTCCTCGAGCGCGCCGTTCAACCGGGCCGACGTGGCGTGGATCTCCTGCCGGACGGTGTACTCGATCTCGTCGAAGTTGTACGACAACACGTGATCCATCACGGCTCCTCTACAGGTGGTTGGCCACCGCACCGATGCGGTGCGAGTGGCTTTGGGTGGCTTCCCGGAGCGTCTGCTCGTTGAGCCGGATCGTTTCGGCGATCCGCTGCAGCGAGGCATGGAGTCTCAGCGATTCGGAGTTCCATCGCTCGACGACATCGCGGAAACGAGTGGCCGCGACGCCGCCCCAGACCGACGGCGGCACCGCGCTCATCCGCCCGATGAACGACTGCAGCATCGCGCGGATCTCCTCATTGCGCGCGTCGGTCTTGTTCGCGACCGAGGCCATCAGGTCGAAATCGGTGTTCAGTGAACCGCCTTGCGGTGTCGTCATGAGCGTCCTTTCGTTTCCTCATTTCGGTTCTGACTGGTACGACGCACCCGGTGCGGGTTCGGTTCCACCGGATTTCAGGCAATTGCACGAGCGGACCGGATCGCCTGGTCGCACACGTCGCGCACCGCGGATTCGCGGCCGGGCGCGCTCTGGCAGCCGATCGCGATCCGGACACGGCCGTCGACGAGCACCGTCCAAGCGACGTGATGGTCTGGACGGAGCTCCCGATAGCTGACAGCGGTTCGGCCGGCCGGGGATCCGGATGCGTCGAACTCGACGAAAACCTCGCCCGGCTCGCCGGCCAGCGCGGCTCGCAACGATGCGGCAGTCTGCGCGAGATCGGTTTCCGGTGGGCCGATCGACTGGGTGAGGTGAAGCCTGACATCGTCATCCGACGGTGAAACCACCTCCAGCCGAGCCGATCCGGGCCCGGACGTGATCCGCTGCGCCGGCCATGCCGCGGGCACCATCATCTCGACGCGGCCCTCCGTCAACAGCGTTGTCGCTGGGGTTGGAGGCTCGGCGGCGCGCCCGCGCAGGGCGAACCCGCCGCACAGCGTCACCGTCGTCACGACGACGCTCGCCATCACCGCTGTGCGATGCCGTCGGCTGCCGCCGGGATCCGGGCCGACATCGCTGGGAGCCGCCTGCCGGGTTGCGGCCCGACGCACCGCATCCTCATCGGCCAGGCGAGCCGAAATGCCGCAGCTACGAAGCCGTTTCAGAACGCCGTCGACCAACCGGCCGGCATGCAGGTTCGCAGGCGCGTCGATCAGCACCGGCCCGGCGAGCCCCACCGCGGCGGTCACCTCCTCGGCGACGTCGCCGTCGTGATTAGCGATGACCACCGCACGCGCGCCGACCCGGGTGACAACGACCAATTCCGGGGCGATCTCGATGACGGTCGCGTGAGTGTCGTTCTGCAGCACCGCAGTGCGCCCGAGCACCTCGACGGTCGCCGCGGCCTGCTCCGCGGCTGCCCGGACCCGGTCGATTCGCGCCCTCGGCCACCAAGTCGGACACACGAGGACGACGGCGTCGGCACCGGCTACCGCCGCACGCATCAGTTCGGCCCACAATCCGGGCACCGACACTGCCTGTTCGACCACCAGCGCCAGGTCGTCGTCGATGGCTTCCAGCGCCGCCGAAACCACCTCCGGCTCAAGGCACGTAGGCGCGCGCACCGTCCTCGGGCCCACTTCGACAACCGGATGGCTCACGGCGGATCGGTCCAGCCGACCTGGATGAGTTGCTCCCCGTCGCGCCGGGTGATCAGCGTGCCGCGCCCCGGTGGCTGCGAAGACGGCCGAACCGAGCCCAGCAGTACGCCGTCGTCGGGGCTTGCACTCATCATCACACCCATGCATCCGAGCTCGCGCATCCTGGCGAGCACGGGATCGAACATCGCTCGCGCGGCACCGCCGGATCGACGGGCCACGATGACGTGTAGCCCAAGGTCTTCGGCGTGCGGGAGAAGATCCGCCAGCGGAGCCAAGGGATTGCCGGTCGACGCGGCCGCCAGGTCGTAGTCGTCGATGACGAGGAAGACCTCGGGGCCTGACCACCACGACCTGTCCCGCAGCTGTTGCTGTGTCACGCTCTCGCCCGGCATGCGTGCCTCCAGCCTGCCGAGCAGTTTGGGCACTCTCGTGGCCAGAGCCGCCGGCGATGCGGCGTATCCGGAGAGGTGCTCGGATTCGACGACACCGAGCAGCGACCGCCTGAAATCGATGATCTCCAGCAGTGCCCGGTCGGCGCCGCGGGTGCGGACGATCTCGTGGCACAGCAGCCGCAACAACGAGGTTTTCCCGCAGCCGGCCTCTCCGAGCACGAGCAGATGCGATTGCTCGGCGAACTCGATTGTGAGTGGCAGCAATTCGCGCTCGCCGATCCCGACCAGCAAGGTACCCACTTGCGGTGCGGCCGGAGCCGACTCGATGAGCTGAGTATGGACCACCAGTGTCGGCAGTAGTTCGATGCGCGGCGCGCGCTGGCCCGCCCATCGCTGCAAATGCCGATCGACGGTCGCAGTGATCGCGTCGCGCAGACCGGCCACACCGCACACGCCGTCCCAGCGAGCCAGCGCAATGACCATCTCTCGGCCGTCGGCGGTAATGCCGCGTCCCGGCGGCGCGTTGGTCAGCGCGCGTGCCCGCCGACGATCCATCTCCGACTCAGCAGGGTCCCCGAGCCGCAGTTCGATTCGGGTCGCGATCTGGTCTTTGAGCGCCGGGCGAAGTTCGGCCCATCGCGAGGCGGTGACGATCAGGTGCACGCCGAATGCGAGTCCCTGTGCCGCGATGGCGGTGATCTGCGCCTCCAGATTCTCGAACTGCTGACGCAGGTGCGCCCACCCGTCGACAACGAGGAACACGTCGCCGTAGGGGTCGTCGGTCGCAGCCGGGTCGCCTGCGGCACGCCGTGCGCGATAGTCGGTCATCGAATCGACTCCCATCCGGCGAAACCGTTCCTCCCGCGCCCGGATCAGCGATTCGACCACCGCCACCGTGCGGCGACACAGCTCCGTATCGGCTCGACCAGACACCGATCCGACATGCGGAAGTGTCCCGAGTCCCGCCAGCGCACCGCCGCCGAAATCCAAGCAGTAGAAGCCGATCTCGGTGGGCCCGTGCACCTCCGCGAGAGCCAGCATCAGCGTCCGCACTGCCGTCGACTTGCCCGACTGGGACGCACCGACCACCGCGACGTTGCCCGCCGCCTCGGCCAGGTGCGCGACCAGCACATCGTGGCGCTGTTGAAAAGGGCTGTCCACCAGTCCGATCGGCACACTGAGCCGGCACTGCGAATCGGGATACGTGAGTACGTCCAGCGTCGGCGACGCGGCCAGCGGCGGCAACCACACCGGGTGCGCGTCGGTTCCCCGCCCGCCGACTCGGTCCAACACCGCGTCCAACAGCGTCGGCGCCGGGAGGCGGTGCTCGGGCCCGGCATCGCGCGCGGTGACCGGTGTGACGGGCGCCGCTGTGAACAGCATCGGCCCGGGCGCTTCGGCCCGGTGTTCGTGCTGCGGTTGCGGGCACCGTCCGGAGACGAAGGCGGTCTGGAACCGGATCAGCTCACCGGCAGCGGTTTTCAACAAGGCTGCACCAGGTGTGGCGGGCAGGGAATGGGCATCGGCGACGCCGAGCACGGCGCGGGACTCACTGGCGGAGAAGGTCTTGAGGCAGATCCGGTAAGACAGATGCGTGTCCAGGCCGCGCAGCCTGCCCTCGTCGAGCCGCTGACTCGCCAACAGCAGGTGTATGCCCAGCGATCGGCCCAGCCTGCCGATCGCCCCGAACAGCTCGGCGAAGTCGGGATGGTGGCTGAGCAGTTCGGAGAACTCGTCGACGACGATGAACAGCGCGGGCAATGGCGGCAGCGGGACACCGCGCGACCGAGCCCGCGAATACTCCGTCACGTTGACGAAATTGCCTGCCGTGCGCAGCAACTCCTGTCTGCGATGCACCTCGCCGGCGAGCGCATCGTTCATCCGGGCGACCAGATGAGCCGCGTCGGCGAGGTTCGTGATCACCGCAGCCACATGTCGTGCCCGCTCCAGCCCGAGGAACGTCGCGCCGCCCTTGAAATCGACCAGCACGAGGTTGAGGGCGTCGGGCGGGTGGCTGGTGATCATGCCGAGCACCAAAGTGCGCAACAGCTCCGACTTCCCGGAACCGGTGGCGCCGACACACAGCCCGTGCGGGCCGATGCCGTTGCGGGCGGCTTCGTTGATGTCGATCAGCACCGGCGCGCCGTCGTCCGTGACGCCGATCGGCACCGGTCGGATCTCATCGGTTCGGAGCCAGTGCTTTTCGGCGCTGATCTGGCCGGGCATCTCGACGTCGAACAGGGCGAGCCAGCCACGCGCCGTCGAGGCACGGTACGCACCGTTAGCCGGGAGCGTGTCGAGTCGGGTAGCCGCCAGCCGCCGTGCGCACACGAGCGCCTGCGCCGGTGTCAATGAGTCCGGCCGGCAGATCACTTGATGCCCATCGGCGGAGTTCAGGCTCAGCCGGTCGGGATCGATGCTCACAGTCAACGCGGTTGACCGCGCCTCGGCCGATGTGGCACCGATTGCGATGACGGTGACGTTGCGGGCCGAGGTCAGCCGTTCGGCGTCCGTTACCGGTGCACCGTCGGCGATCACCAGGATGTGCCGGTCCGCTGTACTCGCGTCGATGTCCCCCGGGTGCCGGTGATGCGGCAGCCATTTGAGCCAATCCCAGCCGTCACGCGTCGGCGGGGCGGTGACTGCGGCGATCGTCACCAGGTGAGCTCCGTGAAGCGCCGCCAGCTGACACACCATCGCCCGCACGAGTCCTCGCGCAAGCTGTTCGTCGCCGCCGACCGCGATGACGGCGTGTTGCCGCAGTGCCAGCGCGATCGGCACCTGCTCGACGACCGAACGCCGTCGAATCAGCGAGCGCACGGCGGACACCGTCACGGGATCCCGGTCGTCGACGGCACCGAGGTCGGGCTCCAACAGAGGCGCCGACAGTTCCTGGTCACCGATGCCCACCCGGACACAGCAGAAGTCGTCATCGTCCGGTCTGCGCTCGGCAATCCGGTCGTGTGCCAACGTCCACAACGAGTCGGGGGCGGGATGGCGCCGGTGTTGTGACCGGTGCTGGTCGATCGCGGTGGTCACGACGTCGTCATCGAGACAGTCGAGGTAGCGCAGATACTTTCGTCGATTCCCGTCGATCTCGGTGGTTCGGCCGACGCCGCCGGGGGCGCCGTAGGCCACCGTCCCGAGCACCGACATGATCATCATCACCGGAAAGAACATGAACATCGGGCTGCGGCTCGTCCCCGTCCCCGTCCCCGTCGTGAAGTAGACGGCCATCATGCCGATCGCCGCGACCAGCATCGCCACCGGCAACAGGCGCGCGACGGGATTGCTCGGCACCTCTTTCGGAAGCGCCGGAGGCGGTTTCACCACGACGCCGCGCGTCTCACGGTAAGGCTCCATCGATGAAGTGGACGCGGCGGGCACCGATTCGGTTCCATCCCCAACAAAGAAAGCTGCTGCGCGTGCGACCTCGTTGACTGCGTTACGGTGAGCGCACCGGCGTCATTCGGGGGGATGCGATGCCTGATTCACTGTGCCGAGTCACCGTTCACGTCGGCGACGGAAACACGATGGCGACAATCGATCTCGCGTTGCCAAGCGGCGCCATTCTCGGCGATATGCTGCCGTCGATCGTCGAGCTCGTCCGTCCGGATCACCGACTGGCGTGGACCGGCGGACGCTGGCGCCTTCGCCGCGTCGGTGCACCGCCGCTGGACGAGTCGCTGACACTGCAGGACAACCAGATTCGCAATGGCGAGCTGTTGTGGCTCACCACTGACGACGTCCCGGCGCCCGTCTTCCTCGACCGCGACTCGAGTCGTACGGTCGCCAGGCTCGGGCCTTCGAGCGCGACCGTGCCCGCGCAGTTGTGTGTCGGCGGCACCCTTGCCGCCGCATGTATCGGGGCCGCCGCGATCATCTGGTCGGCGCGCTCCACCGGGGGTCCGGGACCGCTCGTCACCGCCGCCGCCTTGACCGCCGCAGTGGTCGGGGCTGGGCATCTGGCTCGACGCGCACACCCCGAGACGTCGCTTTTCATCGCTCTCAGTGCGATTGCGGTGATACTGGCCGCGGCCACTGGTGTGGTGGCCGTGCCCGCCGGACCGCCTGCCGCGCACCTGCTGCTGTCGTCTGCCGCGGCACTGTCCGTGGCGGTGCTACAACTCCGGTTCGCCAACCGCGGCCACACCGAGTTGACCGTCTGCGCCACCGCCGCGCTGCTGTGCACCGCAGCCTCGGCGACCGCTATCGCCTGCAATCTCGACGCCGCCGCCTCAGGCGCATTGCTCGCGACGCTGGCGCTCGCGGCGTTGAGTTCGGCTCCGCGGGTGGCGATCCTGGTCACCCGCATCGGTCCCGCGCCGCCGGACGACGACAACGATCCTCCGACCCCCGTTGCGCAGCGCCGCGCGATGCTCGCCCACGACACGTTGACCGGTATCGTGATCGGCGCGTCGCTGGCCGCGGCGACCGGTACCGCGCTCGTCGGCTGTACCGCCGGTGAGCGTCACTTCCCGGTCGCCGCAACGGTATTCGTCATTGTCGTCGGGGTGACGCTGCTGCTACGCACCCGTACCCACGTCGGAGTCGGTCGGCGTTGCGCATTGGCGGTCTGCGGGTTCGCCAGCGCGGCCATCGGTTTCGCGCTGATGGCGATGGCGGCACCGCAGCACGCGCACTGGGTCGGCGCGCTGGCCGTCGTCGCGGGCGCGGGCGCCCTGCTGCCCCGTGTCGGTATCACGCCGAGCCTTGCCGTTCGCCGCGCCGCCGAAGTTGTCGAGTATCTGGCGTTGGCGGCGGTGATACCGCTGGCCTGCTGGATCGCCGGTGTGTTCGACCTCGTCCGCAACTTGGCACTCACGTGAGGTGCACCGTCAAGCGGGTACTGCGCATCGTCCTCGCCGCGGCATTCGTCTCCGCGCCATGGGCCGGCACCTTCCAGGCGGCCGCGATAACGCCGCCGACAGTTGACGATTCGCGGCTCCCGAACCCGGGATCTCCCGTACCGCCGCGGCGCACCGAGCAGACGGAACAATGCGTGGCCGCCAACGGTGTCTCCGTCGAGAACGACGTCGGTGATCAACTCGACGACCTGGACATGCAGTCTGTGTGGCGGCTGTCCCGCGGCGCGGGTCAGACCGTCGCGGTGATCGACACCGGGGTGTCCCGACACCGGCTGTTGCCTCATCTCGTTCCCGGCGGCGATTTCGTGTCGAGTGGCGACGGCACCGAGGACTGCGACGGCCACGGCACGATCGTCGCAGGAATCGTCGGCGCGGCCCCGGATCCGGACACGGCGCACCGCTTCAGCGGTATCGCACCGGACGCCACGATCATCGGTATCCGCCAGTCCAGCAACAAGTTCAGGGCCGCCGACGATCCGGGCGGGTCCGGTTTCGGTGACGTCGACACCCTCGCCGGGGCGGTTCGCACTGCGGCGGACATGGGTGCGACCGTCATCAACGTCTCCACCGTCGCATGTGTGGCGGTTGACGCGAAACTCGATGACCGGGCTCTGGGCGCCGCACTGGCGTATGCGGTCGAGGTGAAGAACGTCGTGGTGGTGGCCGCCGCGGGCAACGTCGGTGCGCCCGGACAATGCCCACACCAGAATTCCATCCGGCCGGGCCGGCCCGACTGGAACGACGTCAAAGCGGTGGTGAGCCCGGCGTGGTACGACGACTACGTCCTCACGGTCGGATCGATCGCCCCGAACGGACGGCCCTCCGAGTTCAGCCTCGCGGGACCTTGGGTCGACGTCGCCGCCCCGGGCGAGCGGGTGGTGTCGCTTGATCGCGATGGCGAGGGCCTGACCGCAGCGTTGCCGACGGCCACGGGCGAGAAGCCGCTCGCTGGAACCAGTTACGCCGCACCCGTGGTCGCGGGCGTGGTCGCGATTCTGCGGTCGCTTTCGCCGGAGTTGACCGCCCGACAGGTGATGCGACGCATCGAGGAAACCGCGCGCCACCCCGCCGCCGGGTGGGATCCCGTCGTCGGCCACGGGGTCGTCGACGCGCTGGGCGCGGTGACGGGTGGGTCCCCGCCCGTCACGGATCCGGACCGCGCGCCAGTCGTGTCGGTTCCGGCACCCGCGCTGCATGACGGCCGGTCCGCCGACATCGCGGTCCGCGGCGCCGCGATCTGCCTTGGAGTCGTCGTTGCAGTGATCGCAACGACGCTGTCGGGTAAGCGGTTACGGGGCTTTCAGGCCATCCCGCGCGACTGAGGCGGCCGCGACACTGAGTTCCGGTCCTCGTGGCAATCGTGCCAGCAGCGGCCACGGTGCCGGTACCGGCTCTCCGATCAGGCCGAGCCGCTTGGCCGTTTCCTCGTCGCGGATACCGAACACCACACCGGCGTCGTTGACCAGGTAGAGCGTTCCGTTCCGTGCCCCGTCGCCGCTCACGCCGACCGCTCGCACATACGCGCTGCGTCCCTCGCCCATCGAGAAACGGTCGATCCCGGCGCCCGCCGCGTCGGACTGCGCCAGCTGTACCGGAGGTGGGTTGCCTTCCAGGGGAAGGGAGCCGACGGTGACGGTCGCGGTAGCGACGGACGTCGAGCCGGCCGACCACCGCCACTGCCCGCACAGCACCGGATCATCCGCCGTACCCACGCGTTCGGGAAACTCGCCGATCGGCAGGTCGTCGACTACCGGCACAGCGCCGATGGCACCCGGTTCGACGGTGACGATTTCGTGCCCATCCTGCGCCTGACTGAATCTGATGAGATCGGCCGCCACCACGCCTATCCGCTGCACTCCCGCCGTGAGTACCACATAGAGTTCCTCCGAATCGGCGCGTGATACGCGCACCACAGTGCCCACCCGCAACCCGTGCAGGGGTGCGGGCCCGGTCGAACCGGAATTGCGGATGTGTGGCGCGGCGATCTCGGGGACCTCGGGCAGGGCGTCCAGAAGCGCGCGTGAAACGGGTCGGGGCGCAATGCCGTCGAGCCTGAGCGCGCGGATCACCGCGGGGTTGCGCAGATCTACTTTCGCGCGCCGCCCGTCGAACAGCAGATAGGTCGCCGCGGCACCTTCGCCTGCGGCACCGACGAGTACGTTTCGGCGCGCGGTCGGCAGCTCGTCGACGGGTCCGGCCAGCACCGTGGTTGTCGACGATCCGTCGTCGCAGACGAGCCAACCGGATTCGTCGCCGGTCAGTGGCGCGGCGATCGTGTCGGGTGCACCCGGGATGCCGAGCATCGCGCCGCGTGGTGCGGTCTCGACGGCTGACGCGCTGACAAGCCGGGGCTTGTCGGACGAACCGGTGATCAACCGCGCCGATGCCATGTTCAGCACTGGATGCAGCGTGGGGCCGACCCGGACGTACAGGGCGCCGGTGTCGCGCACCATGACGATCGGGACGTCGCCGAGCGCTGCTCGTGGCGAAAGGAACGCGAGAACGGCGCATGCCCCGATCGCGATGACCGCGAGCACGCCGCCGACCAGCAGGGAAAGCGCCTGCGCGCGCATCGGATCGTCGAGCATCCCGACATCACCGCGCACAAGAGCGTGTTCCATCCGCCGCAGCAGAAACCGGTGTCCGCTGATCTGCAGTTTTGTGGTCGACCGCCCCGTCATCACTCCCCCCGCGGTCAGCCTAAGCCCGGCGGGACGCCCCGCCGGTCACCGTTTCACCGACCGCCAGGGGAATGAGCAGCGGGGCGGCTGAGCGTCCTCGTCAAGGCAAACTGTTGGCCGACGGCCCCGTCGATATGTGAGTATGTCCGCGTGACTTTGCTGCGTGAGACGGCCCGACTGGCGGCCGCCGCGGCCGCCGTCGTCGCCCTCGTCGGCGGCGTGGCCCCGCTGTCGGCGGCCCAACCCGGTCCCCCGCCGGGACCGGTCAGCCCCGGATACGGCTCCGGCCCCGCGCCCGGGTCGGCGGCCACGCCCGGATACGGCTCCTCGGACTCCTCGGACTCCTCGGACTCTTCGTGCGCCGACATCGAGGTGATCTTCGCCCGCGGCACCGACGACACGCCGGGCCTCGGGACACCCGGCACGGCGTTCGCCAACGCGCTGCGCAGCTTGACCAGCGGCCGCAGCCTCAGCACGTACGCGGTCAACTATCCCGCCTCGTACGACTTCCTGGCCGCCGCCGACGGCGCGACCGACGCCACCAACCGCATCGCGATGATGTCGCAGCAGTGCCCGTCGACCCGCCTGGTGCTCGGTGGCTACTCGCAGGGGGCCGCGGTCATCGACATGCTGGCCGGCGTGCCGCCGCTCGGCAACAAGATCGGCTCGGTGGGTTCGGCTCCTCCGCTACCCAGGAGCCTGGTGCCCAACATCGCCGCCGTCGCGGTGTTCGGAAACCCGGCAACCAAGTTCAGCAACCCGATCACCAGCTCCGTGTTCGCGGGCCGGGCGATCGACCTCTGCAAGGATGGCGATCCGATCTGCTCACGCGGGCGCAACCCGTTCGCGCACAACGACTACGTGAGCTCCGGAATGGTTCAGCAGGCGGCGAATTTCGTCGCCGGTCTCGTCTGACCGCACCGACGGCGTAGCAAATCTGTCTACTCGCGCGTTGATTAGTTCCGTTAAGATCGGCGGGGTGCAAAGTGATCTTGTTCGCCGTTGGGGCCGTCGGGGGACGCTGCTCGTAGGTGCAGTCGTTCTTGCCGCGGCCGGACTCATCGCGCCCGTCATCACCGGCCAGCGGGAGGCCGTGCCGCTGGCCGCGGCTCAGTCGTGCCCCGAGGCCGAGCTCATCTTCGCGCGCGGCCGTACCGAATCGCCCGGCGCGGGAGTGGTCGGTAACGCGCTCATCAGCGCCCTGCGCAACAAGACCGACAAGAACGTCAACCTCTACGCCGTCAGTTATCCCGCCGATTACGAAATCGACATCGGCGCGAACGACATGAGCTCGCGCATCCAGGACATGGCCGGCCGTTGCCCCGACACCCGGCTGGTGCTGGGCGGCTATTCGCTGGGCGCTGCGGTCACCGACGTTGTGCTGGCCGCCCCCATTGCGGCGTTCGGCTTCGACAAGCCGCTGCCACCGGGCATGGACCGGCATATCGCTGCGATCGCGCTGTTCGGAAACGGGGCCGCGTGGGTGGGTCCGATCACCAACTTCAGCCCGCTGTACCGGGAGCGCACCATTGAGCTCTGCCACGGCGCGGACCCGATCTGCAACCCCGCCGAGCCCAAGACCTGGGAAGGCAACTGGCCCGACCACGCGGCGAGGGCCTACATCAACGCGGGAATGGTCAACCAGGCCGCGGATTTCATTTCGGGCCGAATCTGACGAGCGAAATCACTCTTCGGCGACGCGCAGGTCGCGGGTGACCTTGGTGCGGGCCTCGAGTTCGTCGTCGGGAGGATAGTCGACGCCGACGAGCGTCAGGCCCTGCGGTGGTGCGGCCGCGAATTCGCTGGAGCGTCGCTCGGCCGTCAACAGTGTGGCGCACCAACCGATCTCGCGGCGGTGTTCGCCGACCGCCAGCAGCGCACCCACCAGCGACCGGACCATCGACCAGCAGAACGCGTCGGCGGTCACATGAGCGGCGACCCGGGTGCCCTCGCTCGACCAGTCGAGGCGCTGCAGGTCGCGAATGGTGGTGGCGCCTTGGCGGTGGCGACAGAATGCGGCGAAGTCGTGCAGACCCAACAACTGTCGCGAAGCCTCGCTCATCGCCGCGACATCGAGGGGGCGCGGCCAGGCGGTCACGTAGCGCGCGTCGTGCGGTTCGACCCCGTACGGCGCCGTCGACAACCGGTAGACATAGTGCCGACGTAGCGCGGAGAACCGGGCGTCGAAACCCGGTGCGGCCCGGACAACGTCGAGTACCCGAACGTCCTGAGGGAGGAACCGCCCGAGCCGTCGCACCAGGGGCAGGAATTCGCTGTCGCCGGGACGTGTGGCGCGTGGATAGGCGTTCGGCAACGCATCCACCGGCACGTCGACATGCGCGACCTGACCGGTGGCGTGCACCCCGGCATCTGTGCGGCCTGCCGCCCGCAGCGCCACCGGGATGCGGAACACCGTTGACAGCGCGTCTTCGAGGACACCACTGACGGTGCGTTGCCCCGCCTGCACCGCCCACCCCGCGAATTCGGTTCCGTCGTAGGCGATGTCGAGCCGGAGACGAACGAACCCGCCACCGTTGCCGATGGCGGGTTCGTTCACAGCACTACTAGGACTTGTCGTCATCCTCGGCTTCGGCCGTCTCGGCCTCGTCGGCGGGCGCCTCGGCCTCGGTGGCTTCGGTCGAATCCGCCTTTGCCTCCTCGATCGTCTCTGTCTCCGTCGGGCCCTCGGTGGCCTCCGGCTCCACGGCCGCCTGCGGCGCGGCCGCTGCAGCGACGGGCTGCTCGGCCGCCTTCTGTGCGCCGCCAGCGCGGCGAGCACGGTTGGCCTCGGAGGTCACCGTCTTCTCCCGCACCAGCTCGATGACCGCCATGGGCGCATTGTCGCCCTTGCGGTTCTCGACCTTGATGATGCGGGTGTAGCCACCGTCGCGGTCGGCGAAGAACGGACCGATCTCGGCGAACAGCACATGCACGATGTCCTTGTCGCGGATCTTCTTCATCACCTCACGCCGGTTGTGCAGCGTGCCCTTCTTGGCGTGCGTGATGAGCTTCTCCGCGTAGGGCCGCAACGCCCGCGCCTTCGGCTCGGTCGTCTTGATCCGGCCGTGCTCGAAGAGCGCCGTGGCCAGATTGGCCAGGAGCGCCTTCTGGTGAGCGGAGCCCCCGCCGAGACGAGGACCCTTGGTGGGCTTGGGCATTGCGACTTCTCCTAATTGGGGCCGGCCCCCGTATCAGGTAGGACCGGGACGGTTCGTTCTGTTAGAGCTGTTCGGTTTCGGCGTAGTCCTGGTTGTCGTCCAGGTCGTAACCGGCGTCGCTGTTCCAGGTACCGGTGGCGACGTCGTAGCCGGCGACCTCGGACGGATCGAAGGTGGCCGGGCTGTCCTTGAGCGACAGACCCAACTGGTGCAGCTTGATCTTCACTTCGTCGATGGACTTCTGGCCGAAGTTGCGGATGTCCAGCAGGTCGGACTCCGTGCGGGCCACCAACTCGCCCACCGTGTGCACACCCTCGCGCTTGAGGCAGTTGTACGACCGCACCGTGAGGTCCAGGTCGTCGATCGGCAGCGCGAAGCTGGCGATGTGGTCGGCCTCGGCCGGCGACGGGCCGATCTCGATGCCCTCGGCCTCGACGTTGAGTTCCCGTGCCAGACCGAACAATTCGACCAGCGTCTTACCGGCCGATGCCAGCGCGTCACGCGGGGTGATCGAGTTCTTGGTCTCGACGTCGAGAATCAGCTTGTCGAAGTCGGTGCGCTGCTCGACGCGGGTGGCCTCCACCTTGTAGGTGACCTTGAGCACCGGCGAGTAGATGGAATCGACCGGAATGCGGCCGATTTCGGCGCCCGACGCCTTGTTTTGCACGGCGGGGACGTAGCCACGACCGCGCTCGACGACCAGCTCGACCTCGAGCTTGCCCTTGTCGTTGAGGGTGGCGATGTGCATTTCGGGGTTGTGCACCGTCACACCCGCGGGCGGAACGATGTCGCCGGCGGTGACCTCACCCGGGCCCTGCTTGCGCAGGTACATGGTCACCGGCTCGTCCTCCTCGGACGACACGACCAGGCCCTTGAGATTCAGGATGATGTCGGTGACGTCTTCCTTGACGCCCGGCACCGTGGTGAACTCGTGCAGCACCCCGTCGATGCGGATGCTGGTGACCGCCGCGCCCGGGATGGACGACAGCAGCGTGCGCCGAAGCGAATTGCCAAGGGTGTAGCCGAAACCGGGCTCCAGCGGCTCGATGACGAACTGGGAGCGGTTCTCGGCGCTGACTTCTTCGGACAGTGTGGGTCGCTGAGAGATCAGCATGTGTTTCTTTCCTCCTCTACGGCACCCGCTATTTGATGCCGCAAACTCCCCTAGCTTCGCTGGGGAACCCAGACCGCCATCGGGACGGCTTGGGAAGTCTTACTTCGAGTAGAGCTCGACGATCAGCTGCTCGGTGAGCGGGACGTCGATCTGGGCGCGTTCCGGCAGCTGGTGCACCAGGATGCGCTGGCGTTCGCCGACGACCTGAAGCCACGACGGGATCGGCCGCTCACCCGCGGTCTCCCGCGCGATCACGAACGGATCGGTGTTCAGCGACTTCTCCTTCACGTCGATGATGTCGTACTGCGACACCCGGTAGCTCGGGATGTCGACCTTGACACCGTTGACGGTGAAGTGGCCGTGGCTGACCAGCTGGCGGGCCATCCGGCGGGTGCGCGCCAGGCCGGCGCGGTACACCACGTTGTCCAGGCGGCTCTCCAGGATGCGCAGCAGGTTGTCACCGGTCTTGCCGGGCTGACGCACCGCCTCGTCGTAGTAGCGACGGAACTGCTTCTCCATCACGCCGTAGGTGAAGCGGGCCTTCTGCTTCTCCTGCAGCTGCAGGCGGTATTCGCTCTCCTTGATCCGCGCGCGGCCGTGCTGGCCGGGCGGGTAGGGGCGCTTCTCGAACGACTGATCGCCGCCGACCAGGTCGACGCCGAGGCGGCGTGACTTGCGGGTCGCGGGTCCGGTGTAACGAGCCATGACTTAGTTCCTCCCTAGACCCGACGCCGCTTGGGCGGACGGCAGCCGTTGTGCGGCTGCGGCGTGACATCGGCGATCGCGCCGACCTCGAGACCGGCGGCCTGCAGCGACCGGATGGCGGTCTCGCGGCCCGAGCCCGGGCCCTTGACGAACACGTCGACCTTCTTCACGCCGTGCTCCTGCGCCTTGCGGGCGGCGTTCTCGGCGGCCAGCTGCGCGGCGAACGGCGTGGACTTCCGCGAGCCCTTGAAGCCCACGTGGCCCGACGACGCCCAGGCGATGACGTTGCCCTGCGGATCGGTGATCGTCACGATCGTGTTGTTGAACGTGCTCTTGATGTGCGCGGCGCCGTGCGGGACGTTCTTCTTTTCCCGGCGACGGGTCTTCTGACCCTTCTTGGGGGCGGCGGCCTTCTTAGCTGGAGGCATCTCTCTTACCTGGCCTTCTTCTTACCCGCGATGGTGCGCTTCGGTCCCTTACGGGTGCGCGCGTTGGTCTTGGTCCGCTGACCGCGCACCGGAAGGCCGCGGCGGTGCCGCAAACCCTGGTAGCAGCCGATCTCGATCTTGCGGCGGATGTCGGCCTGCACCTCGCGACGCAGATCGCCTTCCACCTTGAGGTTGCCCTCGATGTAATCGCGCAATGCCGTCACCTGATCATCGGTGAGGTCCTTGGTGCGCTGGTCCTTGTCGATACCGGTCGCCGCCAGAATCTCCTGGGACCGGGTACGGCCGACGCCGTAGATGTAGGTCAACGCGATCTCCATGCGCTTGTCGCGCGGGAGGTCGACGCCCATGAGACGTGCCATCAGGCAGTGTTCCTTCTTCTCTGCGGAGGTCTGGTCCCAGCCCGTTCCCTCTTCGTGATGGGGTCCGGCCTCCGTGCCGGACGTGTCGAGCGGCGTATCCGCTCAGTGGTGCTGGGAGTTCGTCATTGAGTTGTGTTTTGAGCGGAAGCGGAAGCTCAAGCTATTTACTCTTCGCGCAAGCGCTCATCGCCGACTAGCCTTGTCTCTGCTTGTGGCGTGGATCTGAGCAGATAACCATGACCCGCCCATGCCGACGGATCACCCTGCACTTATCGCAAATGGGCTTGACGCTCGGGTTCACCTTCACGGCTTGTTCGATCCCCTGTGCTCTCTGTAGTCGACTCGCGCAAGCGCTCGTCGATGGTCTGGTTACTTGTACCGGTAAACGATGCGGCCCCGGGACAGGTCGTAGGGAGACAGCTCCACCACGACGCGGTCCTCGGGCAGGATGCGGATGTAGTGCTGCCGCATCTTGCCGCTGATGTGGGCAAGGACCTTGTGTCCGTTCTCCAGCTCAATGCGGAACATCGCATTGGGCAGAGGTTCGACCACCCGGCCCTCGACCTCGATGGCACCGTCTTTCTTGGCCATTGGTTTTCGGAGATCCTCCGTGTCCGTCTAGATAGTTGGCGCCTTTCCGCCGCGAGCGGCGGATACTGCTCGAGCGCAGCATCCGCTCCGACTACAAAACGTGAGCCAGTAGCCAGAAATTCCAGAACAGGGCACGCAAGAGTCGGCGCGATCACCGCACCGTTGGTCCATATTACCTGCTGGAGCGCTCGCCCCAAAATCGCCGGACGACCATCTCACAGCGACTGGATTCACCACTATATCCGCTGGACAACCGGCGCATACTTGATCACGATGACCGGCGCCACTCCGCAACCTCGCAAGCCCGTGATCCTCTCCGTCGACGACGATCCTGCTGTGTCGCGCGCGGTCGCCCGCGATCTGCGACGCCACTACGGCGAGAACTTCCGCATCGTGCGCGCCGAATCGGGACCCGACGCGCTCGAGACGCTCAACGAGCTGAAGCTGCGCGGCGAGACCGTCGCGGTATTCGTCGCCGACTACCGGATGCCGCAGATGAGCGGCATCGACTTCCTCGAAGAGGCGATGGACATCTACCCGATGGCCCGCCGGGTGCTGCTCACCGCGTACGCGGACACCCACGCCGCGATCGACGCCATCAACGTCGTCGACCTGGACCACTATCTGCTCAAGCCCTGGGACCCGCCGGAAGAGAAGCTCTACCCGGTGCTCGACGCGCTCATCGAGGCTTGGCGCGAGACGGGCGACCGCGCGATTCCCCACACCAAGGTGATCGGCCACCGCTGGAACGAGCGATCGTGGCAGGTACGCCAGTTCCTGGCGCGCAACCAACACTCGTTCCGCTCGTTCATGGCCGACGAGCAGAAGGGCAAGCAGCTTCTGGACGCGGCCGGGCTCGACGAGTACCGGCTCCCGGTGGTGATCACCGAACAGGGCGAGACGCTGGTCGAGCCGACCGACGCCGAGTTGGCCGCGATGCTCGGGCTGTCCACCAACCCCGCGCTCGAGCTTTATGACCTGGCCGTCATCGGCGGCGGGCCCGCTGGCCTGGCGGCGGCGGTGTACGGCGCCTCGGAGGGCCTGAAGACCGTGCTGATCGAGGCGACGACGACCGGCGGCCAGGCCGGCCGCAGTTCGCGAATCGAGAACTACCTCGGCTTCCCGACCGGCATCTCGGGCGCCGAACTGACCACCTCGGCCCGCCGGCAGGCCGAGCGCTTCGGCGCCGAAGTCATCACCACGCGCAAGGCGGTCAGGATGCATGCCGACGACAGCGGTGCCGCGCGGACCATCGAATTCGCCGACGGCGGAACCATCGCCGCCCGAGCGGTCATCCTCGCCACCGGCGTCGCCTACCGCCAGCTGCGCGACGTCCCGGGCTGCTGGGACGACCCCGACGAGAACGCATGCAACTACATCGGCCGCGGCGTCTTCTACGGCGCTTCGGTGTCGGAGGCCTCCGAATGCGCGGGCGAGGACGTGTACATCGTGGGGGGCGCCAACTCGGCGGGCCAGGCCGCCATCTTCATGTCGGAGAAGGCCAAGTCGGTGACCCTGCTGGTGCGCGGTCCGTCGCTGACCGCGTCGATGTCGCACTATCTCGTGGATCGCATCGAGAAGAACCCCAAGATCCACGTCCGCACCTGCACCGAGGTCGTCGACACCTTCGGCGAGGACGACCATCTCGCGGGCCTTGTTCTGCTCGACAAGCAAACGGGCGCCAAGGAACGCGTCAACTGCGACCGGATGTGCTGCTTCATCGGCGCCGAACCACGGACCGAATGGCTGGACCTGGTGGCCAAGGACGACCACGGGTTCATCCTTTCCGGCCCGGACGTGACGAAGGTCGCCGGGTGGGCTTTGGACCGCCCGCCGCACCATCTGGAAACAAGCGTGCCCGGTGTGTTTGTTGCAGGAGATGTGCGTTCTGAATCCGCCAAACGGGTGGCGGCCGCCGTCGGCGAAGGGTCGATGGCGGTGATGTTGGTGCACCGGTACCTGGCGGAAGCATGATTGTCGGCACCGCCGACGAGGCATAGGAGGAACGACATGGGCGACTCACCGCAGTGCCTGCCCGACGAACTGCGGACACTGTTCCTGTTCGAGAAGCTGACCGACGCGCAGCTTCAGATCCTGTGCGAGAACGGGCACATCCAGACGTTCGAGCCCGGCCCCGTCGTGGTGGAGGGCGAGCCGGCGACCTGTTTCTACGTGTTGATCGACGGTGAGTTGGTGATGTCGAAGCGCTCAGGAGGCCTTGACATCGAGACCAACCGCACGTCGCAGCGCGGCGTGTACTGCGGGGCGTGGTCGGCGTACATCCCCGGCGCCGAAGCGGCCTACTCCGCCTCGGTGCGCGTCACCAAGCCGTCGCGGTTCTTCGTGCTTGACGCGGATGCGTTTGCGCGCTTCATGCAGTCGGAATTCCCGATGGCCGTGCATCTGCTCGAGGGACACCTGGTCGGCGGCCGACGGCACAGCCAGATCATCGGCCAGCGTGAGAAGTTGTTGGCCCTGGGCCAACTCTCGGCGGGACTGACGCATCAACTCAACAATCCCGCGGCGGCAACTGCCCGTGCTGTGGCAGATCTGCGTGACCGGGTCGGCAAGATGCGGCACAAGCTGTCGATGCTGGCCGACGGGAAGTTCAGCCCGGAGGCCTTGTGCGTGCTGGTGCGGATGCAGGACGAGGTCGCCGAGCAGGTCGCCAAATCCAAGGCCACCGAACTCACCGCGCTGGAGGCCGCCGATCGGGAGGAAGCGATCGGCGAATGGCTCGAGGGGCACGGCATCACCGGCGGATGGGATTACGCACCGACCTTCGTCGACGCCGGGCTGGACACCGATTGGCTGGAACGGGTTTCCGCCTCGGTCGATGAGGTATTGGGAGAAGAGCAAGCTTCGGCGTCGTTGCAGGGCGCCATCGGCTGGCTGAAATACACGATCGACACCGAACTGCTGATGAACCAGATCGCCGAGGCCAGCAAGCGGATCTCGGCGCTGCTCGCCGGCGCCAAGCAGTACTCGCAGATGGACCGTGCCCCATACCAGTCCGCCGACGTCCATGAGCTACTGCACAGCACGTTGATGATGTTCGGCGAGAAGGTCGGCAAGGACCGGCCGGTCAAGGTCGTCAAGGAAATGGACAAGTCGATACCCGAATTGCTCTGTTACCCAGGTGATCTCAATCAGGTGTGGACGAACATCATCGACAACGCGATCCAGGCGATGGGTGGTAGCGGCACGTTGACGTTGCGGACCATGCGTGAGAACGAAGAGATGATCCGCGTTGAGATCTGCGACGACGGGCCAGGCATTCCCGAGGACATCATCGGCAACATCTTCAACCCGTTCTTCACCACCAAGCCGTTCGGCGAGGGCACCGGCCTCGGCCTGGACCTGGCCCGTCGGATAGTGGTGGAGAAGCACCACGGGGACCTACGAGTCGAGTCCGAACCCGGGCACACGAAATTCATCGTGCTGCTGCCCCTGGTGGCTCCCGGTCCGGACGCGTCGACGCCGGCAGAGCTTGCGGCCACAACGGAATAGCCGGACGACGCCGACGGGTTGCAGCGACCATGACGAAACCGGATCTCGGCAGGTACGGCGCCTTCGGCCACTACTCGATGTGGCAGCAACTCAGCGCGGACCAACTGCGGGCGATCGAAGGCCTCGGCTACGGGGCCATCTGGGCCGGCGGCTCTCCCGCGGCCGAATTGCCCTGGGTGGAGCCGATTCTGGAGGCGACCAGCAGTATCAAACTGGCAACGGGCATCGTCAACATCTGGACCGCGGACGCCGGCCCGGTCAGCGAGTCGTTCCATCGCATCGACTTGGCCTATCCGGGCCGGTTCCTGCTCGGCATCGGTGTCGGCCATCCCGAAGCGCACGCTGAATACCAGAAACCCTTTGACGCGCTGCGCCTGTACCTCGACAAGCTCGACGAGTACGGCGTTCCCGAGGACAGGCGGGTGGTTGCGGCGCTGGGGCCGCGGGTGCTGAAGCTGTCGGCGCAGCGCGCGGCCGGCCCGCACCCCTATCTGACGACACCCGAGCACACCGCCGAAGCACGTGAGCTGCTCGGGCCGGAGGCGTTCATCGCACCGGAGCACAAGGTCGTGCCGACCACGGACGCCGAGAAGGCCCGCGCCGTCGGCCGCAAAGCGCTCGAGATCTATCTCAACCTGACGAATTACCTCAACAGCTGGAAGCGGTTGGGCTTCACCGACGCCGATGTCGCCAAGCCCGGCAGCGACCGCCTTGTCGACGCCGTGGTGGCCTATGGCACCGTCGACGCGATAGCCGCACGATTGAAGGAGCACCTCGATGCGGGAGCGGACCACGTCCCCGTGCAGGTGCTCACCCGACCGGACAAACTGGTGGACGCACTCGCCGATCTGGCCCGCCCGCTCGGGCTCAACTGACACAGGGGGAACCGCATGACTGAGCTCAAGCCCGATTTCGGCCGCTACGGCGTCTGGACGTTCGGCGTCCCCAAGCCGGAACAGGCGGTCGAGATCGAGAAACTCGGCTACGGCGCGGTGTGGATCGGCGGATCGCCGGCCGGCAACCTCGAGTACGTCGAGCCCATCCTCGAACGCACCGAGAATCTTCAGGTCGCCACCGGCATCGTCAACGTGTGGACGGCACCCGCCGCCGAGGTCGCCGAGGCGTACCACCGCGTCGAGGACGCTTATCCGGGACGGTTCCTACTCGGCATCGGCATCGGCCATCCCGAACACACCGAGGAGTACCGCAAACCGTACGACGTGCTGGTCGAGTACCTCGACGCGCTGGATGCCAAGAAGGTGCCGACCAGCCGGCGCGTGATAGCCGCGCTGGGCCCGCAGGTGCTCAAGCTGGCCGCGCAGCGCAGTGCCGGAGCGCATCCGTACCTGACCACGCCGCAGCACACCGGCGAGGCACGAAATCTCCTGGGCCCCACCGTGTTCATCGCCCCCGAGCACAAGGTCGTGTTGGCCCGAGACGCCGAGACGTCCCGCAAGATCGGCCGTGAGACCGTCGACTTCTACCTGAACCTGTCGAACTACCTGAACAACTGGAAACGGTTGGGCTTCACCGACGAAGACGTCGAGAAGCCGGGCAGCGACCGGCTGATCGACGCCGTTGTCGCGCACGGCACGACGGACGCGATCGCGGCGCGGCTGAACGAACACCTGGAGGCGGGCGCCGATCACGTGGCGATCCAGGTGCTCGGAGGATGGGACGCGCTGCTCCCGACGTTGACCGAACTGGCGGGGCCGCTGGGTTTGAAGGGCGCCTAGAACCGCATCGAGTTGTGCCGATCGTCGTGCCCGAACCGCTGGTGCAGAGTTCGCAGCACGGCGGCGCAGGCGGCGCGCTCGGCCGGGTCGATGCGGTCCAGCACCCGGCGCAACTCGCGCCGTCGATACGCGGTCACCCGCCGGACCACATCGCGGCCCTCGTCCGTCAACTCGAGGGTCACGACGCTGCGATTGGCGGGGTCTCCGCCACGCACCAGATAGCCGCGGGCATGCAACCGGTCGGCCAGGCGGGTCACCGAGGAGCCCACCACGCCAAGGGCCTTCGCGCACTCCGACGACGTCGAGCGTCCAGCCTGCGCCAGCACCAGCAGCAGCCGAAACTGCGGCAGTGAAACATCGACCTGTTCCACGCTGCGCAGCGCGACACCCACCAGGTCCCCGGTGGCCACCTCGAATGCCACGAGCTCCTCGACCGGTGTCTTGGCCGCGGCCCCCTTACGCGTCGGCACGTGCGAAGTATTGCATGGCGCAAGCCCTTCAGACGGCGATCAGTTGCGGTCCGCCAGCTGACGCCGAAGCTTCCTGGTCTCCTCGAAGCGCGCGGTGACATCGCGCAGCGTCGCCGCGATACCGACCAGCTCGTCATCGGCGCCGAACAGTGGCGCAATGGTGAACTCGACCGAGATGGTGCTGCCGTCCTTCCGCATAGCCGGTACCGACAGCAGGTCACCGGCCCCGTAGCGGCTCTGCCCGGTGTCCATCACGTTCTGCCAACCCTTCCAGTGCCGTGCGCGAAGCCGCTCGGGAATTATCAGGTCGAGTGACTGCCCGAGCGCCTCGGCCGGGGCGTATCCGAAAATCCGCTGGGCACTGCCGTTCCAGAACGTGATGACGCCATCGCGGTCCGCGCAGATGATCGCGTCAGGTCCGGTCAGAATCGCCGCGGCGACCAATGCGTCGTCCATGTCACCTCTAGATTTGCATACAGCAATACTTGCGGTATGCAAGAGAACGTAGCAGAGTGGGATTTGAGTCGATCCAATCTCCGAAGGAGGGCGCGATCGTGACCCTCTGGCACGACAGGTTGCGGGCGTCGGGATTACGGGTGACCAAACCACGCCTGGCAGTGTTGGCCGAGGTAAGCGAGCACCCGCATGCCGACGTGGACCGCATCGCCGCGGGCGCGCGCAAACGCATCGGATCTTTGTCGACACAGGCTGTTTACGACGTGCTCTACGCGCTGACCGGTGCGGGCCTGTTGCGGCGCCTCGAGCCGGCCGGCTCACCGGCACGGTTCGAGCTCGAAGCCGGTGACAACCACCACCATCTGGTCTGCAGGTCGTGCGGTGGGATCGCTGACGTCGACTGTGTCACCGGCGAGAAGCCGTGCCTGCGCGCCGGCGACCAGTCGGGCTACCTGATCGACGAAGCCGAGGTGACGTTCTGGGGCGTCTGCCCCGAATGCCAAGTTCGAAACAGCCCAACTGATTGGAGATCGGCATGACCACACCACGTTTCGGGTCGACCACCGGATCCGGCGCACCGGCCGCCAGCGACCGCAACTCGTTGACGGTGGGCGCAGGCGGTCCGATCGTCCTGCACGATGTGCACTTCCTCGAACAGATCGCGCACTTCAACCGCGAGCGGGTGCCCGAGCGCAGTCCGCACGCCAAGGGTTCGGGGGCGTTCGGTGTCCTGAAGGTCACCGAGGACGTCTCGCAGTACACCAAGGCGGCGCTGTTCCAGAAGGGCGCCGAAACCGATCTGCTGGTGCGGTTCTCGACCGTCGCGGGCGAGCAGGGCAGCCCGGACACCTGGCGCGACGTACGCGGCTACGCGATGAAGTTCTACACCTCCGAGGGAAACTACGACATCGTCGGCAACAACACCCCGATCTTCTTCCTGCGCGACCCGATCAAGTTTCCTCACTTCATCCGCAGCCAGAAGCGGCTGCCCGACTCCGGCTTGCGATCGGCCCAGATGCAGTGGGACTTCTGGACTCTCAACCCCGAGTCGGCCCACCAGGTCACCTACCTCATGGGTCGGCGCGGGCTGCCGCGAACGTGGCGGCACATGAACGGATACGGCTCACACACCTACATGTGGGTCAACGCCGGTGGCGAGAAGTTCTGGGTGAAGTACCACTTCCACACCCACCAAGGCATGGAATTTCTCACCAACGACGAAGCCGCGGCCATGGCCGGTGAGGACGCCGACTTCCACCGCCGCGACCTGTTCGACGCGATTGCCGCCGGCGACTATCCAAGCTGGCGGCTGTCGGTGCAGGTGATGCCCTACGCGGAGGCGGCCGACTACCGGTTCAACCCGTTCGACCTGACCAAGACCTGGTCGCACGCGGACTATCCACTGGTCCCGGTCGGCATCTACACGCTCAACCGCAACCCGGAGAACTTCTTCGCCGAGATCGAGCAGGCCGCGTTCTCGCCGGGCAACACCGTGCCCGGGGTCGGGCTGTCGCCGGACAAGATGCTGCTTGGCCGCGCGTTCGCCTACAACGACGCTCAGCGCAACCGCATCGGCACCAACTTCCACCAACTGCCCGTCAACCAGCCCCGCCACGGGGTCGAGATGAACACCTACATGTTCGACGGGCAGATGACCTACCACCACTCCGGCGCCGCCGCGGTCTACGCGCCCAACAGCACCGGTCGGCCGTGGGCCGACACGACCGGACCGGCAGAGGACGGCTGGGAGGCCGACGGAGAGTTGTTGCGCGCGGCATACTCGCTGCATTCCGAGGACGACGACTTCGGGCAGGCCGGGACGCTGGTACGCGACGTCTGGGACGACGCGCAGCGCAGGGCTGCGGTCGAGACGATCGCCGGGGCCCTGCTCGGCGGTGTCAGCGGCGACGTGCTGGACCGCGCGCTGCAGTACTGGCGAAACATCGACGCCGACCTCGGCGCCCGCGTCGAAAAGGCCGTTCGCGCAGGCGAAGTGCCCGAACCCGTCGACGGTATGGGCGACGCATAGGCCGCCTCGACCGAGCCGGGTTCCGGGACGCCGGGACCCGGCTCTTGCGTCGGCCACCCCCGCATTACTAGGATATCCAACTATCTATCAGTGAAGGGCACGCTCATGAGCACACAGATTCCGCATTTCATCGACGGCAAGCGCACGACCGGCCAGTCGAGCCGCACCGCCGACGTCTTCAATCCCAGCACCGGCGAGGTGCAGGCTCAGGTGGCGATGGCGTCGGCCGCGGATGTGGACGCCGCGGTGGCGGGCGCCGCGGAGGCGCAGAAGGCATGGGCGGCGTGGAATCCGCAGCGCCGTGCCCGTGTGCTGATGAAGTTCATCGAGCTGGTCAACCAGAACGCGGACGAACTCGCCGACATGCTCTCCCTCGAGCACGGAAAGACCCACGCCGACTCCCTCGGCGACATCCAGCGCGGGCTGGAGGTCATCGAGTTCTCGGTCGGAATCCCCCATCTGCTCAAGGGCGAGTTCACCGAGGGCGCGGGCACCGGCATCGACGTGTACTCGCTGCGCCAGCCACTCGGCGTGGTCGCGGGTATCACGCCGTTCAACTTCCCCGCCATGATCCCGCTCTGGAAGGCCGGACCCGCGTTGGCGTGTGGCAACGCGTTCATCCTCAAGCCGTCCGAGCGCGATCCCTCGGTTCCGGTCCGGCTCGCCGAACTGTTCGTCGAAGCCGGCCTACCTCCGGGCGTGTTCCAGGTGGTGCAGGGCGACAAGGAGGCCGTCGACGCGATCCTCGAGCACCCGGTCATCCAGGCGGTCGGCTTCGTCGGCAGCTCCGACATCGCGCAGTACATCTACTCGACTGCGACGGCGAACGGCAAGCGCGCCCAGTGCTTCGGCGGCGCCAAGAACCACATGATCGTGATGCCCGATGCGGATCTCGACCAGGCTGTTGACGCGTTGATCGGCGCCGGCTACGGCAGCGCAGGTGAGCGCTGCATGGCGATCAGCGTGGCCGTGCCCGTCGGCGAGGAAACTGCCAACCGTCTGCGCGCCCGGCTCGCCGAGCGCGTCGCCGAACTGCGCGTCGGTCACAGCCTCGACCCGAAGGCCACCTACGGCCCGCTCGTCACCGAGGCGGCGCTCAAGCGGGTGCGCGGCTACATCGACGCGGGCGTCGAGGCCGGCGCCGAGATCGTGGTCGACGGCCGCGAACGCACCAGCGACGACATGCAATTCGGTGATGCCAGCCTCGAGGGCGGCTTCTTCATCGGGCCCACCCTGTTCGACCATGTCACCGCCGACATGTCCATCTACACCGACGAGATCTTCGGCCCGGTGCTGTGCATCGTGCGGGCCCACGACTATGAGGAAGCGTTGAAGCTTCCCTCCGAGCACGAGTACGGCAACGGCGTGGCCATCTTCACCCGCGACGGCGATGCGGCTCGCGACTTCGTCTCACGGGTGCAGGTCGGCATGGTCGGCGTCAACGTGCCGATCCCGGTTCCGGTGGCCTACCACACTTTCGGCGGCTGGAAGCGGTCCGGCTTCGGCGACCTCAATCAGCATGGGCCGCACTCGATCCTGTTCTACACCAAGACGAAGACCGTCACTCAGCGGTGGCCGTCCGGCATCAAGGATGGCGCCGAGTTCGTCATCCCGACCATGAAGTAGCGCCCGGCGAGCGCTCGCGCTAGGAGAAAGCAGCGGTGGACTACTTCGGCTTCGACGACGACGAACGCGTGATCGCCGAGACGGCGGCCGCGTTCGCCGAGAAGCGCCTCGCGCCGCACGCTCTGGAGTGGGATGCCACCAAGCACTTCCCCACCGACGTGTTACGTGACGCCGCCGAACTGGGGATGGCCGCGATCTACTGCCGCGACGACGTCGGTGGTAGCGAGCTGCGACGGCTGGACGCCGTGCGCATTTTCGAGCAACTCGCGACGGCCGACCCGACCGTCGCGGCGTTCCTGTCGATCCACAACATGTGCGCCTGGATGGTCGACGCCTACGGCACCCACGAACAACGCAAGGCGTGGGTGCCGCGGCTGGCGTCGATGGAGCTGATCGCCAGCTACTGCCTGACCGAACCCGGTGCGGGCTCCGACGCGAGCGCGTTGCGCACCAGGGCCGTTCGTGACGGCGACCATTACGTCCTTGACGGTGTCAAGCAGTTCATCTCGGGCGCCGGGTCGTCGGATCTGTACATCGTGATGGCCCGCACCGGTGGTGACGGCCCCCAGCCCAAATCCAAGGGCATCTCGACGTTCCTCGTCGAAAAGGACACTCCCGGACTGAGTTTCGGCACCGACGAAGACAAGATGGGTTGGCACGCCCAGCCCACCGCACAGGTGATCTTCGACAACGTCCGGGTACCTGCCGAAGCGATGCTCGGCGGCGCCGACGGCGAGGGTGCAGGCTTCGGGATCGCGATGAACGGGCTCAACGGCGGCCGCATCAACATCGCCGGCTGCTCGCTCGGCGGCGCACAGGCCGCCTACGACAAGGCCGCCGCCTATGTGCGCGACCGGGAGGCGTTCGGCGGCGCACTGCTCGACGAGCCCACCATCCGGTTCACTCTCGCCGACATGGCCACCACGCTGGAGGCATCGCGAAACCTGTTGTGGCGGGCGGCCCGAGCTCTCGACGAGAACCACCCGGACAAAGTGGAGCTGTGCGCGATGGCCAAGCGCTATGTCACCGACTCGTGCTTCACGGTCGCCGACCAGGCGCTGCAACTGCACGGCGGCTACGGCTACCTCACCGAGTACGGGCTGGAGAAGATCGTCCGGGATCTGCGGGTACACCGAATCCTCGAGGGCACCAACGAAATCATGCGCGTGGTCATCGGACGGTCGCGGGCCGCCAAGGTGCGCGAATCGGCATAGCGTCGGAACAGGAGAGCACATGAGCACAGTGGCGTTTCTGGGGCTCGGCCACATGGGCGGGCCGATGGCGGCGAACCTGCTCGCCGCCGGGCACGCCGTGCACGGCTTCGACCCGGTGCCCGCGTTGAAGGATGTCGCCGCCGGCAAGGGCGCATCGGTGTTCGACAGCGGCGCCGAGGCGGTTGCCGCCGCCGACGTCGTCATCACCTCGCTGCCCAACGGCGACATCGTGAAAGCCTGCTACGCAGAGGTGTTGCCCGCCGCGCGCGAAGGGGCGCTGTTCATCGACACCTCCACGATCTCCGTCGACGACGCCCGCACCATCAACAACCAGGCGGCCGACCGCGGCTTCGCCCAGTTGGACGCCCCCGTTTCCGGCGGGGTGAAGGGCGCGACGGCGGGCACGCTG
The DNA here is from genome assembly GCF_001499855.1 of Mycobacterium sp. GA-0227b. GTDB lineage: Bacteria > Actinomycetota > Actinomycetes > Mycobacteriales > Mycobacteriaceae > Mycobacterium. The sequence continues at coordinate 219,063 of NZ_LQIK01000031.1, read as the reverse complement.
GCGTTCATGGTGGGAGGTGAAGAGTCCGCGGTCGAGCGGGCTCGACCGGTGCTGGAGCCGTTGGCGGGCAAGATCATTCACTGCGGTGCCGCCGGGACCGGCCAGGCCGCCAAACTGTGCAACAACATGGTGCTCGCCGTGCAGCAGATCGCGATCGGTGAGGCGTTCGTGCTGGCGGAGAAACTGGGCCTGTCAGCGCAGTCGCTGTTCGATGTGATCACCGGCGCCACCGGCAACTGCTGGGCGGTGCACACGAATTGCCCCGTGCCAGGTCCGGTTCCGGCGTCACCGGCGAACAACGACTTCACGCCGGGCTTCGCTACCGCTCTGATGAACAAAGACCTCGGGCTGGCGATGAACGCGGTCAAGTCGACGGGCTCGAACGCGCCGCTGGGCAGCCACGCCGCAGAGATCTACGCCAAATTCGCCGCCGACCACGCGGACAAAGACTTCAGCGCGGTGATCGAAGTGCTCCGCGAAAGCTGATTCGCAGCTGATTCAGGGCGTGCCCGCTGGCGCGTCGAGCCAGGCACGCTTGCCGTAGCCGTCGAGATGGGCAACTTCTTCGACCGGCTTGCGCGTGGTCGGCCCGTACCGACCACGCGGCCAACCGAGGGGTACGACGCAAACAGGTGTCACGGTGAGCGGCAGGCCCAAGGTTCTGCGGGCAGACGTCACACTCCACAGCGGCAGGGTGATCAGCGACGCACCCAGCCCCATCGCCCGAGCCGCCAGCAGCAGGTTCTGCACGCTGGGGTAGATCGATCCGAAGAACGACGACTCACCCACGAAGGGCGTTGGCGTGTACGGCAACCGCATGCCGCCGCGCAGACACGGCACGACGAGGACGGGAATCTCACTGAAGTGGTCGACCTGCCACTGCACTGCACGCAAGATCTTCAGCATCGACTCGTCACCGGCGGCGACGCGCCGGCCGAGTCCGCCGTAGAGCGACCAGGCTTGACGGTAACGTTTGCCGAGCGCGTCCTTGACAGCCTGGTCCTTCACCACGATGAACTCCCAGTTCTGCCCGTTCGAACCGGTAGGAGCTCGCAAGGCCAGCTCGATGCACTTGAGCACGACGGCATCGTCGACGGGGTCGGGAAGTACGCGGCGCACGGCACGCTGGGTCATCATTGCCTCGACCAGCGGCATGTCGAGCCGGGCGAGTGCTTCGTCAGTTGTGGGGATGTCGGTCATGTGACCGACGCTACCGTTACGCAGCCCGAGCTGGAATCGCTGCTACGCAGCCCGAGCTGGAATCGCTGCTACGCAGCGGAAGGCTTGCGGACCTTCCACCAGTTCGCGTGCAGCCGTTGGCAATCCGCAACGGTCAAAGGAGGCTCGCCTGCGTAGTCGGGCCGAACCGCCAGGGCGGTCGGGATGTCGGGGGTGCCCTCGCCGGTGACCACCGCGGTGGCGAGGCCCGCGGCGTTCGCGGCTCGCAGCCCGCAGGCCGAGCCGGTCACGGCCATCGCGTCCTCGGCGGACAGGCCCAGTTCGTCGAGTGCGTGACGATGCGCTTCGGGGTCGGGCATCGGCTTGGTGACGTCTTCGGTGGTGACAACGGCCTCGACCAGGCCCTCGCCGACAAGTTGTCGCACCAGTGGCTCTGCCCACCCGCGCCTGCCGTTGGTCACGACGGCCAGCTGGACGCCGGCGCGGACCGCGTCCATCACGAAGTCGACCAGACCGGGCCGCGGTGAGAGGTCGCGCTCAAGGATCAACTCGTCGAACATCATTGTCTTGGTCGTATAGATGTCGTCGGCCAGCAGCGCGGTCAGCACATCGGACTCGGTGGCGACGCAGCGCTTGCGCAGTTCCGCGGCAATGCGCTGGCGCTCGTCGGTCAGTGCCAGAAGCTGCCGGTACCGCGCCACCGACCACTGGCAGTCCAGGCCGTGTGCCGCGAACGCCGCGTTGTAGGCCACGCGGTGGCCGTCGCATTCGATGTCGGTCAGTGCGTCGAGGTCGAAGACCACGGCGCGGATGGAACAGCCCGGCCCCGTGGGCGATGCGCAGTCCCACCAGAATCGGCCCGCGCGCCACGTCGTCTCATGCGTTGTCGGCATGCAGACAAGGGTGTCCGATGTCACACGTTCCGAACCTCCCCCAATCGGGGGATCGGCGATGCCAAGTTGCGCTACCACGGCAAACGGCACCTCTAAGGTTGGTGCCATGCCGAGCAGCCCCCCGGTGCGATTAGTGCTGGTCGACGATCATGAAATGGTCATCGAAGGCCTCAAGGCCATGCTCGCGGCGTTCTCGGATCGGGTGCAGGTGGTCGGGCAGGCCGTGGGCGCTGAGCGGGCGCTCAGCGTCGTCGACGAACTCGACCCCGACATCGTGTTGTCCGACGTCCGCATGCAGGGCTCGAGCGGACTCGACCTGTGCCTGGAGCTGCGCGAGCGCAAGCCGGAGCGCAAGGTCGTGATGCTGTCGGTCTACGACGACGAGCAGTACCTGTTTCAGGCGCTGCGGGTCGGGGCGTCGGGTTATCTGCTCAAGAGCATCAGCAGCGACGAGTTGGTGCGCCAGTTGGAGTTCGTCCACCGCGGCGAGACCGCGATCGACCCCGGGATGGCGGCCCGCGCCGTCGACACCGCGGCGCGGCTGCAGCGCGACGAGTTCTGGCCCGGCGCCCGGCAGGGGCTCACGCAGCGCGAGAGCGAGATCCTGTCGTTCGTCGTCAACGGGCTGTCCAACCGCGCCATCGCCACCAAGCTGGTGATCGGCGACGAGACCGTCAAGACGCACCTCAGCTCGATCTACCGCAAGCTGGGGGTGAGCGACCGCACCGGCGCGGTGGCGACGGCACTGCGGGAAGGGATCTACCAGTGAGCCAGCCGGACGCCGTGCGGGAGTTGAGCCAGTACGCGCTGGCCGCCGACCGCGAGCTGGCGCTGCTGCGCGAGCTGATCCAGGCCGCGTCGAAGGGGCCGGGCGTCGAACCGCTCGCCGCCGCGGCCGCGCGCATGATCACCGCGGCGACCGCCAGCGACGTCTGCTTCGTGCACGTCCTCGACGACAGCGACCGGTCGCTCACGCTGGCGGGCGCCACCCCGCCGTTCGACGCGGAAATCGGCAAGATCAGACTGCCACTGGGACAGGGCATCTCGGGTTGGGTGGCCAGCCACCGCGAGCCCGTGGTCATCACCCAGGACAAGGAGTCCGACCCCCGCTACATGCCGTTCCAGTCGCTGCGCGGCTCGGACTTCACGTCGATGGTGTCGGTCCCGATGGAGACCGACCCCGGAGGCCTGGTCGGCGTGCTCAACGTGCACACCGTCGAGCGCCGCGAGTTCACCGAACGCGACGTCGAATTGCTCGTGGTGATCGGCAGGCTGATCGCCGGCGCCATGCACCAGGCCCGGCTGCACCGGCAGCTGGTGGCCCGCGAGCGGGCACACGAGAACTTCGTCGAGCAGGTGATCGAGGCTCAGGAACTCGAACGGCGCCGGCTCGCAGGCGATATCCATGACGGCATCTCCCAGCGCCTGGTCACGCTGAGCTACCGGTTGGACGCGGCCACCAGATCCGACGATGCCGCGATCGTCGCCGAACAACTCGGCAAAGCGCGCGAGCTGGTGGAGCTGACCTTGCAGGAGGCCCGCGCGGCGATCAGCGGGCTGCGGCCACCGGTGCTCGACGACCTCGGGCTGGCCGGCGGCCTGGCCAGCCTGGCGCGGTCGATACCGCAGGTCGGCATCGAGGTGGACCTCGCCGAACGCCGGCTGCCCGACCACATCGAGCTCGCGCTCTATCGGATCGCGCAGGAGTGCCTGCAGAACGTCGTCAAGCATGCGAAGGCCACGTCGGCCCGGTTGATGTTCACCGTCGACGCGGGTGACAGCGGCGACGTCGCTCGACTCGAAATCATCGACGACGGAGTCGGTTTCGACACCTTCGAGCATCCGCTCGGCGGCGACGACATGGGCGGCTACGGCCTGCTGTCGATGGCCGAACGCGCCGAGATCGTCGGCGGCCGACTCAACATCAGGTCGCGCCCGGGCGCGGGCACCGCGGTGACGGCCACGATCCCTGTCCCGTCGGCCCCCGCTTAAGCGCGAGCAGACGCGAAGTGCCCAATTTTCGGCGGTTTTCCGAGCAATTAGCGTCTGCTCGCGCTGAGGGGTCGCGCGCCTCGTGGCGCGACTAGAAGTCTCCCGAGTTGCGGCGCAGCGTCTGGATCGAGTCCGCCAGGGCCCGCGACTCGGCGTCGGACATCCCGATGTCGGCGAACACCTCGTTGTTCAACGTCTCCGTGGCGTCCTCGACGGTCGAGCGGCCGAGGTCGGTGATCTGCACCAGCGTCGTGCGCCCGTCGGTCGGATGGGGGACCCGCTCCACCAGGCCGTCGGCTTCCAGGCGCCGGATCGCGTGGGTGACGCTGGTGACGTGCACCTGCAACCGGTCGGAGGCCTTGGTGATAGGCAACGCGCCGTTACGGCTGAACGCCAACAACCGAAGCAGCTCGAACCGCGAGAAGCTCAAGTCGTATGGCCGCAGCGCACTCTCGACGCGGGCCAGCAGGATCTGGTGCGCCCGCATCACCGACGTCACCGCGACCATGCCGTCGGCGACCTCGCCCCATCCGCAGCGCTCCCAGTTGGCCCGCGCGAGCGCGATCGGGTCCCGGTCGTCCTGCCGCGGCGATTCGAAGGGCACGCCCCTTCATACCGCATCCGCCGATGCGGTCAGCGGCTTTCGGCCCACGGCCTGGGCCACCGCCGCCACCACCGCGCGGGTGGATTTGCGATCGCCCACGGTGATGCGCACGCCGCCGTCGGCGTAATGGCGCACACGCATCCCGATCGTGTCGAACGCCTCTTTCCAGCAACGGCCGCACTCCGGCAGGTACACGAAGTTGGCGTTGCTCTCGGTGCTGTACACCCCCATCGCCCGCAGCCGCATCCGCAGGTACCGGCGCTCACAGGTGATCATCCGGATGCGTTGGCGCAACTCGGCTTCCGCGTCGAAAGAGGCCGCCACCGCGACCAGTGCGGTGATGGCGACGCCGAACGGCAACTGCATGGCCCATAGCCGCCGGGCCAGCGCGGGTGCGCAGAAACCGTAACCGATTCGCAGTCCGGCCAAGCCGTACGCCTTGGAAAAGGTCCGTAGCACAACGACATTCGGATGCCGTGCGACCACTGCCACGGCATCGATCCGGCATTCCGGTGGCAGGAACTCGACGTAGGCCTCGTCGAGCAGCACCACGGTGTCCGACGGCACCCGCCGCAGGAACCGCTCGAGGTCGGCGGCGGTTTCTACGGTGCCGCTCGGATTGTGCGGCCGGCACACCACCACGACCCTGGCGTCCACCGCGGCAGATGCCATCGCGTCGAGGTCGTGGTGACCGTGCGCGTCGAGCGCGATGGTGACCGATTTCAACCGGGCCATCTGCGCGAATACCGGATACCCGTCGAACGTCGGCGAGGCCGTCACCATCGTGTCGCCGGGACTGGTCAGCGCCTGCAGCACCTGCATGATCACACCCGTCGCTCCGGCCCCGATGACCACCTGCTCGTCGCGCACCCCGATGCGCTCGGCGATCAACGTACGCAGCCGCTCGGGCAGATACTCCGGATACCGGTTCGCCGCCTCGATCGACGCGATCAGCGCCGACCGGACCGACGGCAGCGGCGGGAAGGGATTCTCGTTCAGCGACAAGGCCATCGGGTTCGACGCGTCCGGTAACGCGCCGACGGCCGCCAATCCGCTACACCCCGGCGTCGCCATCACCCGCGACCGCCCCATCGGACGGCGGCCGCGCCCGCGAAGTCACCGGCATGGGCGAATGCCGCCATCAGCACCACGTCACCCGCAACGAGGCGCCCGCTGCCGATCGCGCGGTCCAAGTTGACGGGAATGCCAGCGGCGAACAGGTTTCCGCACGTTTCGAAGGTGTCGACGTGACGTTCGGCGGGTAGCTCGAGTGCTTCACGCCAGTTCCTGAGGAACGCCCGGTTGGGCTGGTTGGTGACGAGCAGGTCGAGGTCGGCGGGCTTCACGCCGATGCGGTCGCACACCGCATACGACACCTCCGGCACTTGCCGGTTGCCGCGCGCCAGCACCTTGGTGATCTTGCTTTCGGTGAAGCCGATGCACCCCTCCCCCGGCCCCGGCTGCCACCATTTGCGCGGCGGGTCGATCGCGATCGTCATATCGCCGGCGAACTCGCCGTAGGTGCGGCATTCCACGTCGAGAATCGGCGACTGCTCGGAGACCGCCACGAGCCCGACGGCCGCGCCGTCGCCGGGCACCGACGCCTGGGCCTTGCGTCGCACCCCGGGTTGGTCGAACACCTGCCCGGCGGCGTTCTGCGCGACGGCGATCAGCGCCGTTCGGCCCGCCCCGGAGGACAGGAGTTGCCGGGCCACCTGAAGTCCCAGCACGAAGGCCGCGCAACCGCCGTTGTGTAGGTCGAGCACCCAGTCCGGCTTCATGCCGAGGCGATGGGCCATGGCGCCGCCGCCGCCGTAGAACGGCATGTCGGGCATCTGGGTGTGGGTGATCAGCACGTCCGCGCCGGCGATCGCGTCGTGGCCGTGCCGCTCGATCAGTCCGGCCGCCGCACGCTCGACCATGTCGACCGCCGTCTCGTCGGGCGCAACGTGGTGGCGGAACCTGGGCGCGCGGAACATCACGTTGTCACGCAGGTCGTCGGATTCGGCGAACTGCGCGTAGTAGTCGGCGCCGATCGGATCACCCGGCAGGTAGGTCGAAACATCCAGAAGGCTGACTGTCATCGGTGCTCACCTCATCCAGTCGGGTGTCACGGCAAGGCCGTTGCGGTGGCGGTACTCGACGATCGCCTTGAGGTTGCGCAGCTCCAGCAGGTGACCGGCACCGAACATGTCCCAGAAGTCGCCCACCCAGACCGGTCGCTCGGGCGGCGCCGTCTCCGGATAGGGATTGCGGTCGTAGAACGGGTGATGACAGTTGGTCCACAGCACCACCGACCCGGGCTTGTCCAACACGACCTGCGCGTCGACAACACGCATCAGATAGATCATCCACAGGTGCCTGCCCTGGTCCCAGGCGCAGTGATAGTCGACGGTCCCGGCCGCTTCGTTGGCCACGGTGCGGGTGAAAATCTGTGTCTGCGAACCCAACCGGTCATAAGCCAGCCATAGCCCGGGCTCCTCAGTGGGGGTGAAACCACGCAGGCTGTAGGTCCACTCCTCCAGACATCGGGTATCGGCCAGGTAGTCGAACAACTCGTCGGGCGGACAGTCGATGTAATCGTTGACGGTGCAGTACTGGCCGTACACGTCGTCGTGCGGGTAGACCGACCGCATCATCTCCATGATGATCGGGGTGGCCTTCTGGCGCGGCGAGGTTTCGATGCGGATCAGGCCGTCCAGTGGTTCTGCGGTCCCCCGATGTGCAGAGATGTCGTCAAGGGCGGGCAGCGACATGGGTCGGGTTCTCCTTTGCGGCAGGCGGATAACTGGTCGCACCGTCGAGAAACGCCGCGAACGGCGGGATCTCGTCGGCCGAGCATTCGATGCTGACGACCGCCGGACCGTCGGTCTCCAGGGCGGCGCCAAGCGCGGCGGGAAGCGACGCAAGCTCGTCGACGTCCGTCGCGGGCAGCCCGGGGAACATCGCGCTCAGCCCCGCCCCCAGCCGGCTGGGACCGAACCGGTTGTAGCTGTAGCGATCCCGGTAGAACGTCTGCTCGCGGGTCACGCACATCGCGTGCGCGTGGTTGTCGAACAGCAGGAACGTCACCGGTAGGTGGTACTCCCTGGCGGTGTGGATCTCCATGCCGTGCATGAAGAAACTGCCGTCGCCCGCGATGACCACGGTTCGCCTGCCGCGCCCGAACGCCATCCCGATCGCGGCGCCGAAGCTGTACCCCATTCCGCCCATGCCGAGCGCGACGACGAACCGGCCGTTCCGCCGCACCGGCAGGTGGTGTAATGCCGCCGCCCCGATGTTGCCCGCGTCGACCACGATGTCCACCCCGGCGGGCAGCGTCGCGTCGAGCGCGGCCATCGCGTCTCGATACCGGATGCCGGGCCCGCGGTGCGGCGGCGGTCGTAACTCGGCGCGCGCCACCACATCGGGCACCCGTACCGCAGCAGGGCGACCGTGTCCGGACAGCGCGGCGGTGAGCGCCGTCAGCGACCCGCGCAGGTCCTCGCTCTGCAGATGCGTGCACGCGAGATACGGTGCCGCCGCGCCGATCGAGTACACCGGCACCGAAGCCAGCGCGTCGTCGAGCCCGGCGCGTGCGGTCACCGGCATGCGGGCGCCTACGAGCAGGCACAGCGCACTACCCGCCACGGCCGCCGCGATGCTCGGATGGCCCATCACGCCGGTCACCCCGAGCGCCGAGGACGAGCCCATCCCGGGTGTGCCCGCGACGTCCTTGGCATCGGGCACGGTGGCCACCCGGGCGCGCAGCACGGCCCGCAGCGCCTCGAGTTCGGCGCGCGCGTCGTCACGCGCCACCTGGTCCCCGGCGATGAGCGTGACGGGACCGGCGGCCCGGCGCAACGCTCGTGCGATCGGATGCACATCGGCCCGCTGTGGGGTGGCCCGCTCGTCGATGACGACGCCGCCGTTGACGGGCACGTCCGATTGTTGGATGTCCTTGGGCAGCAACAGCACCGCCGGCCCGCGCATCGTGTGAGCTGCCGCAATCGCGGTGGGCAGCGCGGTGATGATGTCCGCCGGTGCGAGCACCCGTCGGCAGTGCACTGACACCGCCGAGAACAGCGCGTGCCCATCCAATGCGCCGTTACGGCCGCTGGTGTCCTGGAACGCGCCTCGCCCGTCGAGGCCGGTTGGCGGCTGTCCGATCAGCGCCAGCACCGGCACCCTACTCGCGAAGGCCTCGCCCAGCGCGGGCACCGTGTTCAGGCAGCCGCCGCCCGAGGTCGCGGCGACCACGCCGATGCCGCAGCCGCTGCGGCTGTATCCGTCGGCCATTGTCGCTGCGGAGAACTCGTGTTTGGCGAGCACCGCGGTGATGTCGGAACGGAAGAACGCTGCGTCGTAGAGATCCTCGATGTTGGCGCCGTCGACACCGAAGACGTACTCGACGCCGATCGCGGCCAGGTGCTCGACGATGTGGTCGACGACCCGATGGCCCATAGCTCACCTGCTTTCGCACGCTTCAGCAGTGACACGGAGCGTGGGCCGGTTGGGTTCACCCGTCGCGCAGATTCACAGTGAGCGTTCCAGAAGCACCTGGCCGGATTCGGGTGAGACCAGTTGCACCGCAGCGATTTCGTCCATCTGCATCGGGGTGTTCGCGCTGGGCAGCGCAGTCGCTCCGGACAGCCCCAGCCACGTCGCGATCTGGTTGCGGCTGCCGTCGTCGCCGACCACCACCATCGCCAGGTCCTGGGGCGGCGCATCGCGTTGGCCCCAGTCGCCGTAGGTGCATGCCATGTCGATGCGGGTGCCCCAGCCGTAACCCGTCATCGAAATCGTTGCGTTGATGGGTGTCTCGGACACCTTGTTCATCTCCAGTTGCTCCGACGCCTGCGGCGGCGTACCGGTCTGCGAGCCGAATGTGTCGGGGCGCATCACGAGCGCGATACCGACCGCGAGCACCGCGGCGGCCAGGCCGACGGCGGCGGTGGCCATCCAGCGCGACCGTCGGCGCCGGGCCCGCACCTTGTCCAGCAGGCCGGGCAGCAGCTCTGGAGGCGGTTCGTCAGCAGCCGCGTCGAACTCGCGAAAGTCGGCGGGCCCGACCTTGCTCAACAGCGCAGGGATGCCACTCAACTCGGCGACCGCGGACCTGCAGTGCGCGCACGTCTTGAGGTGCGCCTCGTATTCGCGGCGCTCCTCGCTGGAGAGTGAACCCAGCACGTAGGCGGCGTCCCAGGTCGCGTACCGATCGTCGTCCGCCCTGTCGAGGGGTGGGTCGAATGCGGTCACCGTGTCACCCCCATTTCCTCCAACTTGAGCTTCAGCGCTCGTACCCCGTAGTGCAGCCGCGACTTCACGGTGCCCTCCGCGATGCGCAGGTCGTCGGCGATCTGCGCGGTCGTCCAACCGCGGTAATACGCGCGGCTGATGACCGCGCGATGCTCCTCGGACAGGCAGGCGATGGCTTCGCCGAGCATCATTCGGTCCAAGGCAGCCTCCACCTCGTCGGGTCCGGCCCGGTCCGCGGTTGCCTCCATGTCGGGGGTGCCGGACTCGCTGCGGAACCGGGCGCTGCGCCGCTCGTCGATGATGAGGTTACGGGCCACGGTGAACAACCAGGCCCGCACGGACCTCGTGCTGTCGGCCGTCACCTCGGGGTGGCGCCACGCTCGCAGCAGCGTCTCCTGCACGACATCCTCCGCCCGGGCCGTATCACCCGTCAGCCGTACCGCATAGCGCCAGATCGCGGCGGCGTGCTCGGCGTAGAGCACCCGCACGACGGTCGCCTCCGGGTCGTCCAAATTCAACCTCCGTTATGGATACGAGGTTGCCGGTCGTCCGGTTCAAGTATTGGCCGTCGACGCTGCGTCCACGGCGGAAAGTTCGAGTGGACCGCGCCGTCAGCGCGGAGTCGACATCAAGAACCCTGCGTGAGGATGCGAGGTCCGTTCTCGGTGACCGCCACGGTGTGCTCCCAGTGTGCCGCCCGCGAGCCGTCGGCGGTGACGACGGTCCACTCGTCTTCGAGCACCACCGTTTTTGTGGTGCCCAGGGTCAGCATCGGTTCGATGGCCAACACCGAGCCGACCGCCAGATGAGGTCCGCGGCCCGGGGCGCCCTCGTTGGGCAGGAACGGGTCCATGTGCATCTGCCTGCCGATGCCGTGCCCGCCGTAGCCGTCGACGATGCCGAACGCGCGCCCGTAACGCTTCTCGGCGGCGCGCGTGGCGGTCTCGATGGCGTGCGATACGTCGGTGAGCCGGTTGCCCGCCACCATCGCGGCCGCACCGGCTTCCATGGCCTCCTTGGTGGCCTTCGACAGCGCCTCGTCGACCGGGATCAGCGTCCCGATGCCGAACGTGATCGCCGAGTCGCCGTGCCAGCCGTCGACGATGGCGCCGCAGTCGATGGACACCAGATCGCCGTCGGCCAGCATCTCGCTTGCCGACGGGATCCCGTGCACGACACGGTCATTGACCGAAGAGCAGATGCTGGCCGGGTAGCCGTGGTAGCCGAGGAACGACGGCACACCGCCGCCATCGCGGATCACCGACTCGGCGATCTCGTCGAGCGCCAGCGTGGAGACGCCCGGGGCGGCGGCCCGACGCACCGCGGCCAGGGCCGCGGCCACCAGTGCGCCCGCGACGGCCATCGCGTCGAGCTCACCGGGCGTGCGCTGCGGTACGACCTTGCGGCTGCGCAGACCCATCAGGCCCATATCCGACTACTTACCGAGCGCCTGCAGCGCCCGCGCGAAAACCTCGTCCAGCGCGCCGACCGCGTCGACCTGTTGCAGGTTGTTGTGGCTGTAGTACTCCAGCAGCGGGTAGGTCTCGTCGCGATAGACCTGCATCCGGTTGCGGATCACGTCTTCGGTGTCGTCGTCGCGGCCGCGCGCCTTGAGCCGCTTGAACAGCTCGTCCTCGGAAACCTTGAACTCCAGCACCGCGTCGAGTTTGGTGTCGTGACGCTTGAGCATCTCGTCGAGCGCCTTGGCCTGCTCCACCGAGCGGGGATAGCCGTCGAGAATGAACCCTGCAGCCGCATCCTCCTGCTCAATGCGGTCCTCGACCAGTTTGTTCGTCAGCTCCGAGGGCACCAGGTCACCCGCGTCGAGGTAACGCTTGGCCTCCAGGCCGAGCGGGGTGCCGTCGCCGATGTTCTGCCGGAACAGGTCGCCCGTCGAGATCTGCGGGATGCCGAGCTTCTCGGAGAGCTTCTGGGCCTGCGTGCCTTTGCCGGCGCCGGGTGGTCCGAGCAGAACGACTCTCACTTGAGGAACCCTTCGTAATTACGTTGCATCAGCTGGCTCTCGATCTGCTTCACGGTATCCAAGCCGACCCCGACCAGGATCAGAACTCCGACACCGCCGAACGGCAGGTTCTGCACGGGACCGCTGGCACCGACCTGAAGGAACATGTTCGGCAACACGGCGATGACACCGAGGTAGATCGAGCCCGGCAACGTGATGCGGCTCAACACGTAGCGCAAGTAGTCGGCGGTCGGTTGGCCTGGGCGGATGCCCGGGATGAACCCGCCGAACTTCTTCATTTCGTCGGCGCGCTCGTCCGGGTTGAACGTGATCGACACGTAAAAGTAGGTGAAGAAGACGATCAGCACGAAGTAGACCGCGATGTAGGCGGGGCTACTGGGATCCGTGAGGTAATTGGCGACGAACGAACTCCACCAGTTGGTGCTGTTCGGATTGGAGCTGCCACTCTGGATCAGCTGGGTGATCAGCTGCGGGATGTAGATCAGCGACGAAGCGAAAATGACCGGGATGACGCCGGCCTGGTTGACCTTCAGCGGCAGATACGTCGACGTGCCGCCGTACATCTTGCGTCCCACCATGCGCTTGGCGTACTGCACCGGGATCCGGCGCTGGCCCTGCTCGACGAACACCACGCCGACGACGATGGCCAGCGCGCCGAGGCACACCAGCGCGAACACCAGGCCGCCGCGGCTCTCCAGAATGGCCTGGCCTTCGCCGGGCATCGCCGAGGCAATGCTCGCGAAGATGATCAGCGACATGCCGTTGCCGATGCCCCGCTCGGTGACCAGCTCGCCCATCCACATCAGAAGCGCCGCGCCCGCCGTCATCACCAGCACGATGACGACGAGGGTGAAGATGTTCAGCCCCTCGCTCTGGCCCTGGATGATGTCGAGCGTGCAGCCCTGCAGCAATCCGCCGTTGGCGGCCAGCGCCACGATGCTGGTGGCCTGCAGAATCGCCAGCGCAATCGAGAGATAACGCGTGTACTGCGTCATCTTGGTCTGGCCGGACTGCCCTTCCTTGCGCAGCTGCTCGAACCGCGGAATCACCACGGTCAACAGCTGCACGATGATGCTCGCGGTGATGTAGGGCATGATGCCGACCGCGAAGACCGACAGCTGCAGCAGCGCACCGCCGGAGAACAGGTTGATCAAGGAGTACACCTGGCCGGCGTCGCCGCCGCTGACCTCCGCGATACACGTCTGGATGTTCGGGAAGTTCACGCCGGGAGACGGTATGGAGGCGCCGATCCGGTAAAGGATCACGATGCCCAGGGTGAACAGGATCTTTCGCCTCAGGTCGGGTGTCCTGAGTGAAGAGATGAAAGCCGAGAGCACTCTTCCTCCTGCGCAGCCGACCTTTTGATCGCGGCGTGCGGATGGGGCTGGATTCGACCAGCGTCTTGGTTAAGTCGTGTGCGGACCCCCGCCAAGCGCACAGCCTGCAGAGTTACCCGCCAAACAGTCTACGAGAGTAACAGTTGGGGCCCGGTCGGCCCGCATCCCGCCGAGCGTCGGTTCTCACAGCCGCTTCTCAGGCCGGGAACATACCGTGGACCCCATCTCGTTATATGCCCTAAATAATAAACGGTAAGGAGCGGATGAATGGCACGGACGGACAACGACACCTGGGATCTGGCTTCGAGCGTCGGCGCGACGGCGACCATGGTCGCGGCGGCGCGGGCGATCGCAAGCACCGGCAACGACCCGCTGATCTGCGATCCCTACGCCGAACCGCTGGTGCGCGCCGTCGGTGTCGACTTCTTCACCCGCCTCGCCGGCGGGGATCTCAGGCTCGAGGATCTCGATGCCGACAACGCGGCGGTCGGAATGGCGCGGATGACCGACAACATGGCGGTGCGGACCAAATTCTTCGACCAGTTCTTCGAAGACGCCGGCAACGCGGGGATTCGCCAGGTGGTGATCCTGGCGTCGGGACTCGACGCGCGGTCCTACCGGCTGGGGTGGCCGGCCGGCACGACGGTCTACGAGATCGACCAACCCGAGGTCATCGCGTTCAAGAGCCGGACGCTGACCGACCTCGGCGCCCAGCCGACGGCCGACCTCAGGTCCGTGTCCATCGACCTGCGATTCGACTGGCCCGCGGCGTTGAAGCAGGCCGGCTTCGACCCGGCCGTACCGACGGCGTGGAGTGCCGAGGGTCTGCTCGGCTATCTGCCGCCGGAGGCGCAGGACAACCTGCTCGACACCATCACCGAGCTGAGCGCACCCGGCAGCCGGGTGGCTGTCGAAAGCGGCCCGACCAGCGCGGCCCCCGAAGACCGCGAGAAGGTGCTCGAGCGCATGCAGGAGACCGCACAGCGGTGGCGCGAACACGGCTTCGAACTGGATTTCGCCGAACTCGTCTACCTCGGCGATCGCAATGAGGCCGGTGCCTACCTGGCCGACCGCGGCTGGCGGCTCAGCCGCCGCACCGTAGGCGAACTGCTGGCCGACAGTGGTCTGCCGCCGCTGCCCGATGACGAAGACGCCGCCCACTTCGGCGAGCTGCAGTACGTCACCGGGATACTCGAGTTGTGAGCCGGACCGATTCGGACAGCTGGGACCTCGCGTCCAGCGTGGGCACCACGGCCACGATGGTCGCGGCCGCCCGCGCGATCGCCAGTCGCGAGGACGACCCGCTGTTCGATGACCCGTACGCCGCGCCGCTGGTGCGTGCGGTCGGGGTCGATTTCTTCACGCGTCTGGTGGACGGTGAGATCGAACTGGACGACGCCGACGGTGCCGGGGCGCGGTTCATGGCGCGCCTCATCGCGGTCCGCACACGGTTCTTCGACGACTTCTTCCGCGACGCGGGCGCCGCGGGTATCCGGCAGGCGGTGATCTTGGCGTCGGGCCTGGACTCGCGGTCCTACCGGCTGCCGTGGCCCGCCGGCACCGTCGTCTACGAGATCGACCAGCCGCAGGTCATCGAGTTCAAGTCGGCGACGATGGCCTCGCTTGGTGCGGCGCCGGCCGCCGAACTGCGTACGGTCGGCGTCGACCTGCGCGAGGACTGGCCGAAAGCGTTGCGTGACAGTGGTTTCGATCCCGGCCAGCCGGCCGCTTGGAGCGCCGAGGGACTGCTGGTGTACCTGCCGCCCGAAGCGCAGGACCGGCTGTTCGACAACATCGCCGCGCTCAGCGCACCCGGCAGCCGGCTCGCAACCGAATACCACCCGGACGCCGCGGCGACGATCGGCGAACGCAGCAAGGCGATCAGCAGGCAGTGGGGCGAGAACGGGATGCATTTCGACATCTCCAAGCTGTTCTACGCCGGCGAGCGGCGTCACGTCGCCGACTATCTCACCGACACCGGCTGGCACGTGTCCGCCCGCAACCGCCCCGAGGTGTTCGCCGCATACGGCCAGCAGTTTCCGGATACGGATCTTCTTGCGCCGATGCGTGATTCAGTCGCGATCGTCGCGACCCGCAACTGAGGAGAAAAATGGCACGCACGGATGACGACTCCTGGGACCTGGCCTCCAGCGTCGGCTCGACCGCGACGATGGTCGCCGCACAGCGCGTGTTGAGCCACCGCGAAGGCCTGATCGACGACCCGTACGCCGAACCGCTGGTGCGCGCGGTCGGACTCGACTTCTTCGTGCGGGCGCTCGACGGCGAGATATCGCTGGACGACATCGACCCCCGCTTCAACACGCGTCGCGCCGCCGAGGGGATGGCGGTACGGACGCGCCATTTCGACCGGCTGTTCACCGACGCCGCAGCGGCGGGTATCTGCCAGGCGGTGATTTTGGCCGCCGGCCTGGATGCGCGCGCCTACCGCCTGCCGTGGCCGGCGGGGTCGACCGTCTTCGAGCTCGATCAGCCCGAAGTCATCGCGTTCAAGAGCGACACCCTGGCCGGGCTGGGCGCCGACGCCAAGGCCGATCGGCGTGCCGTGCCGATAGATCTGCGCGACGACTGGTCGAAAGCCCTGCTGGCCAACGGTTTCGACTCGACGCAGCCGACGGCGTGGATCGCCGAGGGGCTGCTGATCTATTTGCCGCCGGAGGCACAAGACCTGCTTTTCGACCGGATCGACGAGCTCAGCGCGCCGGGCAGTCGCGTCGCGACCGAGCACATCCCCGACGTCAGCATGTTCTCCGACGAGCGGGCACAGGAGATCGCCGACCGGTTCAAGGCCTACGGCCACGACATCGAGATGGGCGAGCTGATCTACCACGGCGAGCGCAACGACGTGATCGACTATCTGACCGCTCGCGGATGGGACGTCACTACGCAGCCGACCCGGGATGCATACGCCGCCAACGGGTTCGAGTTTCCCGAGGACGGCCCCATGGTTTCTTTCGCCGACATGAGCTACCTCGCCGCGGTGAAGCGTTAGGACACGCCGAGCGGCCGCTTGTTCACGCCTCTTCTCGCGACTTGTGTACATCAGCCGTACGCTCGGCCAGTTCGAGAAACCGGCCGTAGCGGTCGGCGACCGCTGACGTCCAGGCCGGATCGGGTTCGACGACGCGTCCCGTGCGCGCCCAGCGGGCGGCGTCGGTGGGCGACGACTCCAGCCCCGCTGCCATCCGGGCAAGAAACGCCGCGCCCAGCGCGGCACCTTCGGCGACGGCCGACACCTCGACGGGCAGTCCCGTGGCGTCGGCGATCGCTTGCATCCACGACTCGACCCGGGTGCCGCCGCCGGTCGCGACGATGCGGGTCGCACGTGCTCCGCTCATCTCGATCAGTTGCCGCACTACAAATCCCGACGCCTCCAAGGCGGCGCGGCGGATCGCGGCGCCGTCGTGCGTGAGGTCCAGGGCGTCGAGTACGCCGCGGCGGTTGGGATCGTGGTACGGCACCCGTTCGCCGCGCAGATATGGCGACCATACCGGGACACGTTGCGGGTCAACTGAATCCCCCGCAGCCACGACGCGGTCGACCCAGTTGAGGAAAATGCCGCCGGCATTGCTGGGCCCGCCGATCTGACACTTGCCCGGCGCGGTGTGCGGCAGCGTCCAGAGCCCCGGCACCTCGCGGTACTCCGGGATCGTCACCCACACGATCAACGTGGTGCCGCAGAGGACCAGGACGTCACCATCGCGGTCGGCCCCCGCGACCAGCTGCTCGCACACCGCATCCACCGCCCCAGTACCCAGGAGCGCGTCAGAACCTCGAAGCCCACCCGCGGCAGCGCCGGTGGCTTCGACGCGCGGCAACTGTCCCGGCGTGACACCGCAATCGGCACATCGTGTCTCGCTCCAGCCGGTGTCGTCGAACAACGGGTACATCGTGGCGGCTGTCGCGCTGTCGACCACGTCCTCACCCGCCAACGCGTAGTTCGCTACCGCCGCCGCCGGCCAGTATCCGCGTGCGCCCGGCCGCTGCCGGGCGGTCCAGCGCAAGAATTCGGCCGTCTCCCCGGTGAGGAACGTCGAGCTTGCACCGCCCGGCCCGCGCCCGCGGCCGTCGCCGTACAACAGTCCCGACGTCTGCGGCGTCCCCTCGTCATCGACCGCGGTCAGCGAAGGCACCATCGCGGTGACGGCGACCGCGGCCACGTCCGGGCGTGCCAGCTGTTCCAGCGCCGCAAGCGGGCCCTGCCGCCACGCCACGTCGGCGTCGTGCTCGAAGCGGTCGGGACTCGGCACGTCGAGCGTGTGCGGGATCCGGGACCGGGCGGTCACCCGGCCGTCGCCATCGGCGACCACGGCCTTCACAGCGGTGGTGCCGATGTCGACGCCGATTGTGGCCTCTTTGGCTGACACGCGCGTCACCGTACGCCAGCATGTGCAGTCGTGACCCGACTTCGCGCGCTCGTGACGGCCCCGCTGCGCGGCCCCGGCTTCGCCAGACTCAACGAGTTGATGGAGGTGCTCTACGACCCGTGGATCGAACAACGCCCGTTGCGGATCCACACCGCCGAGCAGCTGGCCGAACGGGCCGCCGCCGAACACGCCGACGTGCTTGTCGTCGAGAGTGATTCGGTCGCCGGACCCGTGTTCGACCTTTCACTGCGGGCGGTCACCTCGACGCGCGGCGACCCGAGCAACGTCGACGTCCGCGCCGCCACCGCCGCGGGGATCCCGGTGCTACACACGCCCGCCCGCAACGCAGACGCCGTCGCCGAGATGACGCTGGCGTTGCTGTTCGCCGCGACACGACACGTGCTCACCGCCGACGCGGATGTCCGCGCCGGCGAGGTATTCCGCGATGGCACCTTGCCCTACCAACGCTTGCGGGCATGGGAGATCGCCGGCCAGACCGCCGGGCTGGTTGGACTCGGAGCGGTCGCCCGAGCGCTGCGATGGCGACTGGAAGGCCTTGGCGTGAACGTGATCGCCTGCGACCCCTACAACGACGAGGCCGGCCACACCCTGGACCAGTTGCTGGCCGACGCTGACATCGTCTCGCTGCACGCGCCTGTCACCGAGGAGACCGAGCGGATGATCGGTCCCGAGCAGTTCGCCGCGATGCGCGACGGCGCGGTGTTCCTCAATACCGCCCGCGCGCAGCTGCACGACACCGACGCGCTGGTCGCCGCGTTGCGCAGCGGGAAGGTCGGCGCCGCAGGCCTCGACCACTTCGTCGGCGAATCGCTGCCCGTCGACCATCCGCTGACCGGCATGGCCAATGTCGTTCTCACGCCTCACATCGGCGGCGCCACCTGGAACACTGAGGTACGGCAGGCGCAGATGGTCGCCGACGACCTCGAGTCGCTCCTGTCCGGGCGCACCCCCGCCCACATCGTCAACCCGGAAGTGCTCAGCTCATGAAGTTCGTCGACCATCCCGAGGACGCCGTGCTCGCCGCCGCGAAAGACATGTTGCGGCGCGGGCTGGTGGAAGGTACCGCGGGCAACATCTCCGCCCGCCGCGAGGACGGCACCATCGTGATCACGCCGTCGTCGGTGGACTATCACGACATGGCACTCGACGACCTCGTGCTCGTCGACCCCGAAGGCGCCGTGGTCACAGCCAAGGACGGCCGCACGCCCTCCACGGAGATGGCACTGCACCTGGCCTGCTACCGGGCATTCGACGACATCGGCAGCGTCATTCACAGCCATCCGGTGTGGGCGACGATGTTCGCGGTTGCGCGACAGCCGATCCCCGCCTGCGTGGACGAGTTCGCTGTGTACTGCGGTGGGGACATCCGCTGTGCCGACTATGCGGCATCTGGCACACCGGATGTCGGCCACAATGCCGTCAAGGCGTTGGAGGGCCGCGCCGCAGCACTGATCGCCAACCACGGCCTGGTCGCCGTTGCGCCCCGGCCGGACAAGGCGCTGCACGTCACCGCACTCGTCGAGCGGACCGCCAAGATCGCCTGGGGCGCAAGAGCTCTCGGCGGACCGGTGTCGATTCCTGCCGAGGTGAACGCGAACTTCGCCGCGGTTTACAACTACCTGCGTACCAACCCGAGTTGACTTCCTCGCGAGCGCTAGAAGCGGTAGTCGCCCGGCAAGAGCGCGATGACCCCGCTCAGCGATCGCTCGACGTCACTGAAAACCTGCGCCACCGACCGACCGAGCAGCGCGGCAACGGCCTCCGGCACCGACGCCGCCGCGGGTTGCGATGACGGCTTGGGCCGCAACCGGTCCAGTAGCGAGGAGCCCGGATACCCGACGATGCGCACGTCGGCGTCGCGATCCAAGCCGGCCAGCACCTTGGCCCGGGTCACCGCCTCGCGCAACCCGCCGAGGTGGTCGACCAAGCCGCGCTCGAGCGCGTCGGCACCGGTCCACACCCGGCCGCGCGCGATCGCGTCGACCTCCGTGATGCTCATCGAGCGGGCTTCAGCCACGCGTTCGACGAAATCTCCGTAGTACAAGTCG
This sequence comes from Mycobacterium sp. GA-0227b, assembly GCF_001499855.1. Lineage (GTDB taxonomy): Bacteria > Actinomycetota > Actinomycetes > Mycobacteriales > Mycobacteriaceae > Mycobacterium. The sequence goes on along the minus strand of NZ_LQIK01000031.1, from coordinate 199,382 downwards.
GTTTCGGCGTCCAATTGTGCGCGTTGCTCATCACTGAACGGCTCGTTGATCGACCAGACGTCCGCGTTCGCGTTGGTGCGCACCGAGTCGAAGCCAATTCCGAGCCGGCCCTTGAGCTCACGAGCGACGAATTTGCCCGCCACCACGCCAATCGATCCGGTGATCGTGCCGGGGTTCGCGACGATCTCGTCGGCGCCCATCGACACGTAGTAGCCGCCCGACGCCGCGACCGCGCCCATCGACGCGACCACCGGCTTGCCCTTGTCGCGTATCCGGGCCACCTCGCGCCAGATCGTCTCCGAACCGTTGATGGATCCTCCCGGCGTGTCGACCCTGAGCACGACCGCCGACACGTCCTCGTCGGTGGCCACCTCCCGCAGCGCCGCGGCGATGGTGTCACCGCCGATGCTCGAGCTGCCCAGCAGCGGTCGCGGGCCACCTCGACCGCTGACAATCGGGCCGTGCACCGTCACCACCGCAATCGTCGCCTTGGCCTTTCGTCCCGGGATGGGCGGTGTCGGTAGGGCGTGGCGTTCGGCGGTGGCGCGCGCATATCGCGACAGGTACAACCGCGGGGGCGCATCATCGGAGTCCGCGTCAGCGTTCGTGATCTCCGGCGCGCCAACCAGTTCGGCGATCCGGGCGTAGGCCTCGTCGCGGAAACCTATCCGGTCGACCAGCCGCGCGGCAAGCGCATCGTCACGCAGCAGCGGTGCCCGGTCCGCGAGCGCGTTGACGTCGTCGGGCTCGATGTGGCGGGACTCCGACACCGCCTGCAACACCTGTTCGTGCAGGCTTCGGATCACCCGCTCGTCTGCTTCGCGATGGGCATCGGTGTAGCGGTCCTGCGTGAAACGGTTCGCCGCGGACTTGTATTCGCCGCGAGCGACGAGTTCCGCCTCGAGACCAGCCTTCTCCAGCGCGCCGCGTAGGAACAGCGCGTTGGTGGCGAATCCGACCAGCCCCACGGTGCCCGACGGCTGCAACCAGATTTCCCGAAAAGCCGTCGCCAGGTAGTAAGAAAGTGTCCCGGGGTAAGTCTCAGCCCACGCCAGCGAGGGCTTCACATCGCTGAACGCGGCGATGGCCGAGCGCAATTCCTGCACCGGACCGGCAGGGGCGAGGGGATACTGCACCCGCGCAATCAGCCCCGCGACCCTGGGGTCCTCGGCCGCCCGATGGATCGCCGAGACGGCCTCCCCGAGCAGCAGGGGCTTGCCGGCGCCGGTCAGCAAGGCGAACGGGTCGAATCCGCCGGTTTCCTCGGGGACAGACAGCAGATCGAGTTCGAGCACACACCCGTTCGGCACGCCGTTGTGGCGGGCGGTGTCGACGCGCCGGGTCAGCGCGCGCAAGGTGTCGGGACCGGGCAAACCCGGTAGTCCGGGCAGGAATGCAGGCATGCTGCGAGCCTACCGACGCCCGGATCCCGGCGAGCAGACGCGAAGCGCACCGACACGCCGGCGGATCAGGGCACGATGCGCCTGCTCGCGCCACAAGGCGGCGTGCCGGCTTGCTGAAAATTAGGTGTTTTAAGTTCTTGATCATGATGGTAGAACCGAAGCCATGATCGCAAAACTGAGAATCATCGCCCCACTGGTGATGGCGGGGGCGGTCGCGACGGGATTCGCCGCCGCACCGGTGGCCCTCGCCGAAACCAATGCTGCCGCAGCGCAAACGCAGATCACGCCGCTGTCGCAGGGTCCCCGCTACGGCGGGTGCACCGACGACGGCACCTGCGGTCAAGGCGGCCCGGACGGAGGCGGCGGCTGCACTGCCAACGGCGTCTGCGGCCACGGCGGACCGTCGGGCGGCGGCGGCTGCGTGCCGGGCGTCGGCTGCTTCGAGTGGAACCCGTAAGCCGGAACCCCGTAAGCCCGTCGCTGAATCAGCGTCCGGTGAACCGAGCGTGCTGCGGGCAGTAGACGACGACCGCGGCACGCATCAGCCCCGCAGCTTGCGCACGACTGATGCCATTGTTGGCAAGGCTGTTCACCACGCCCCGCACGACCGGGACTGGGTTGACGGTGCCGGCGAGACCCTGGGTAAGCGCCTCGCAGACGTTGCGGCCGAGCGCGGGCACATCCACCTCAGGGCCGACCGGAATCTCCAGGGCTGCGACCTCATCGGCGAACTTCTTGTCGTCGCCCTGGGCGTTCGCGTTCGCCGCGCTGCCGAACACCGCAAGTGCGGCGGCCACGGTGACGACGGTGAGCTTTCCGCGGCGGAAAGTCATTTCTGCTCCTGACGAATTCGCCCTGGCACTATGGATCGGGACTATGACGGTCGACGTTGCCGGTCAACTCTTCGAACACAAGAGCCCCCACCAGGACGGCAGGGGCTCTCGTCCCCCGCTTGCGCGGGGACCGACGGGCGCGATCAGAGCTCGGTCGCGGATCCGCCCGCGGATGTGATCTTCTCGCGGGCGCTCCCGCTGAACTTGTGCGCGGTGACGTTCACCTTCACGGTGAGCTTGCCGTCGCCCAGCACCTTCACCAACGTGTTCTTGCGCACCGCACCCGCGGCCACCAGCTCGTCGACCCCGACGTCGCCGCCCTTGGGGAACAGCTTGTTGATGTCGCCGACGTTGACGACCTCGTACTCGGTGCGGAACCGGTTGCGGAAGCCCTTCAGCTTGGGCAGCCGCATGTGGATCGGCATCTGCCCGCCCTCGAACGTCGCGGGAACGTTCTTGCGGGCCTTGGTGCCCTTGGTGCCGCGGCCCGCGGTCTTGCCCTTGGAGCCCTCGCCGCGACCCACGCGGGTCTTGGCGGTCTTCGAGCCCGGGGCCGGCTTCAGGTCATGCAGTTTGATGGGTGTCATGATGAGGACTCCACTGCTTCTACTTCTACGAGGTGGTGCACGGTCTTGATCAGACCGCGCGTCTGCGCGTTGTCCTCACGGACGACGGACTGGCGGATCTTCCGCAGCCCCAACGACCGCAGGCTCTCCCGCTGCTTCCAGCGCGCACCGATGGTGCTGCGCACCTGGGTGATCTTGAGCTCAGCCATGGTTTACCCCGATCCTTCACGCGCGGCCGACGCGGCGAGCGCCTCGGCCTCCCGGCGCGCCCGAAGCATGCCGGCAGGCGCCACGTCCTCGATCGGCAGCCCGCGCCGGGCCGCGACCTCTTCCGGACGCTGCAGCAGCTTGAGCGCCGCGACCGTGGCATGCACCACGTTGATCGCGTTGTCGCTGCCCAGAGACTTGGCCAGGATGTCGTGCACGCCAGCACATTCCAGCACCGCGCGGGCGGCGCCGCCGGCGATCACACCGGTACCCGGGCTGGCCGGACGCAGCATCACGACGCCGGCGGCGGCTTCGCCCTGCACCGGGTGGGTGATGGTGCCGCCGATCAGCGGGACCCGGAAGAAGTTCTTGCGCGCCTCTTCGACGCCCTTGGCGATGGCGGCCGGAACTTCCTTGGCCTTGCCGTAGCCGACGCCGACCATGCCTTTACCGTCGCCGACGATCACCAGCGCGGTGAAGCTGAACCGGCGGCCACCCTTGACCACCTTGGACACGCGGTTGATCGAAACGACGCGCTCGAGGTAGTTGCTCTTGTCGCCGCCGTCGCGGCCACGACCGCCACGGTCATCGCGGCGGCCACGGCCGTCGCGGTCACCTCGCGAGCCACGACCTTCGGGCGGGCCGCCGGCAGTTGCCTGTTCGGCCATCATGCAGTCCTTCCGTTGTGAGTCATCAGAATTCCAGCCCGCCTTCGCGTGCCGCATCGGCCAGCGCTGCGATCCGTCCGCCGTAGGTGTAGCCACCGCGGTCGAACACGACCTTCCCGATCCCCGCAGCTTTCGCGCGCTCGGCGATCAGCTGGCCGACCCGCACGCTGTGGGCCTTCTTGTCGCCGTCGACCGCCCGCACATCGGCTTCGGTCGACGAAGCGGCGGCCAGCGTGGTGCCGTTGAGGTCGTTCACCAACTGCACGTGGATGTGCCGCGACGAACGGTTGACGACCAACCGCGGCACTTCGGCCGTACCGGAGATCTTCTTGCGCAACCGCGCGTGCCGACGCAACCGCGCCACCCGCCGGGTCTCGGAGATGTTCTGCCCCACGGGCTTACGCGTCATCGGCGCCTCAGTCTTAGCAGCCATTTGTTACTTACCTGTCTTTCCGACCTTGCGGCGGATCTGCTCACCCTCGTAGCGGATGCCCTTGCCCTTGTAGGGATCGCTCTTCCGCAGGCGGCGGATGTTCGCCGCGACCTGGCCGACCTTCTGCTTGTCGATGCCGGAGATCGAGAACTTCGTCGGCGTCTCCACCGCGAACGTCACACCCTCGGGGGCGTTGATCGTCACGGGGTGGCTGTAGCCGAGCGCGAACTCGAGGTTGGAACCCTTGAGTTGCACGCGGTAGCCGACGCCGAAGATCTCCATCTTGGTGGTGTAACCCTCGGTGACGCCGGTGATCAGGTTGGACACCAGCGTGCGTGACAATCCGTGCAGCGAACGGCTGCGCCGCTCGTCGTCGGGGCGGGTCACCAGGATGGCGCCGTCGTCGTCGCGCGCCACCTTGATCGGCTCGGCGACCGCCAGTTCGAGGGTGCCCTTGGGCCCCTTGACCGACACGTTCTGCCCGTCGATCGACACGTCGACCCCGGCGGGTACCGGGACCGGTTGCTTTCCAATACGCGACATTTGAGCTCTACCCCCCTACCACACGTATGCGAGGACTTCGCCGCCCACGCCCTCTTGGGCTGCCTGGCGGTCGGTTCGAAGGCCCGACGACGTGGAGATGATCGCCACGCCGAGCCCGCCCAGGACCCGCGGCAGATTGGTGGATTTCGCGTACACCCGCAGGCCGGGCTTGGACACCCGGCGCAGCCCGGCGATGCTTCGCTCCCGGCTGGGGCCGTACTTCAGTTGCACGACAAGCGACTTGCCCACCCGCGCATCCTCGGTGTGGTAGTCGGCGATGTAGCCCTCTTTCTTCAGGATCTCGGCGATGTTGGCCTTGATCTTGGAGTGAGGCAGTGTCACCTCGTCGTGATACGCCGAATTGGCGTTGCGCAGACGGGTCAAGAAGTCTGCGATCGGGTCCGTCATAGTCATCGAGCGCTGCTCCTCTTCGTCGCTGCGTCCCCCTCGCAGCTGCGCGGCTGGGGGTACCCCCACCGCATCGTCGTCATCGCGGTCATGACAGCGGGTTCACCTTTCTCGCGGTGGTTCCCGGTTCCAAAGCCTGGAGTCGGGCCTGCCGCAACCTGTTTGGTTGGTCTGGTCGGTTGGCTGGATTACCAGCTGCTCTTCTGCACACCGGGCAGTTCGCCGGCGTGGGCCATCTCGCGCAGGCAGATCCGGCACAGGCCGAACTTGCGGAAGACGGCGTGGGGGCGGCCGCAGCGCTGGCAGCGAGTGTAGGCGCGCACCTTGAACTTCGGCTTCTTGTTGGCCTTGTTGACCAGTGCCTTCTTTGCCATTACTCAGTTCTCCTTGAACGGAAAGCCCAGCGCCCGCAGCAGCGCTCGGCCTTCGTCGTCGGTCGTCGCCGAGGTGACGACGGTGATGTCCATGCCACGCGGCCGGTCGATCGAATCCACGTCGATCTCGTGGAACACCGACTGCTCGGTCAGGCCGAAGGTGTAGTTCCCGGTGCCGTCGAACTGCTTGGGCGACAGGCCGCGGAAGTCGCGGATACGCGGCAGTGCGATCGAGATCAGCCGGTCGAGGAACTCCCACATGCGGTCGCCCCGCAGCGTGACGCGCGCGCCGATCGGCATGCCCTCACGCAGTTTGAACTGGGCGATCGACTTGCGTGCCCGGCGGATCTCCGGCTTCTGACCGGTGATCAGTGCCAGGTCATTGACCGCACCGTTGATCAGCTTGGCGTCGCGGGCGGCGTCACCGACGCCCATGTTGACGACGACCTTCACCACGCCGGGGATCTGCATGACGTTGCCGTAGCCGAACTCTTCTTGCAGCGCGCCCCTGATCTCCTCGCGGTAGCGCTGCTTGAGGCGAGGAAGGGTCTTCACCGAGCTTTCAGTGGTAGTCATCAGATGTCCTTGCCGTTGGTCTTGGCGATGCGGACCTTCTTGCCGGTCTCGTCGTCAACCCGGTACCCGACGCGGGTGGGCTTGCCGTCGGAGTCCACGACCATCACGTTGGAGGCGTCGATCGGCGCCTCCTGGGTGACGATGCCGCCGGACTGCGCGCCGCGCTCGTTGCTCGACACCGCGGTGTGCTTCTTGATCCGGTTGACGCCCTCGACGAGCACCTTGTTGCGGGCCGGGTAGGCGACCAGGACCTTGCCCTTGGCGCCCTTGTCCTTGCCGGAGATGACCAGGACGGTGTCGCCCTTGTGGACCTTCATCTACAACACCTCCGGAGCGAGCGAAACGATCTTCATGAAGCGCTTCTCGCGCAGTTCCCGGCCGACCGGGCCGAAGATGCGCGTGCCACGCGGATCGTTGTCGGGCTTGATGATGACGGCGGCGTTCTCGTCGAACTTGATGTAGCTGCCGTCGGCGCGACGGCGCTCCTTGACGGTGCGCACGACGACGGCCTTCACAATTTCGCCACGCTTGACGTTGCCGCCAGGAATTGCTTCCTTGACCGTCGCCACGATGACATCGCCGATGCCGGCATAGCGCCGCGACGAGCCACCGAGCACGCGGATGCACAGGATCTCCCTGGCGCCCGTGTTGTCGGCGACCTTCAGCCGCGATTCCTGCTGAATCACTCGATCTCCTCGACCTGGTTTTTGTCTGCACGCCAGATACCGACCTGGACGTGCGCGGTCTTGCTGTCACCGAAGAGCACGCGGGGCCTGCCACGAAGGCTGGCCGAGGTCTGCCCAAGGCAACCGCCTGATTCTATGGGACGACCTGCGGGAAACCAAATCCGTCCCATTGCCGCGACCGACCGCGTCTGTACGCCGACACGCCGTTTCTCCATGTACGGGAGCGGTCGCTCGCGGGTGGCGAGAAACCCCTACAGGTCGGCGACGCAGCGGAAGCCGATGTGGCTGGTCGCGGTGTCCTGGGATTGCGGCGACCGGGCGGCCGGTCGGTAGCGCAGGCAGTACTCGGGAGCGCACAGGTGCGAACCGCCCTTGAGGGCTTGGTTCACGTTAGGGTCCGCGCGGCCGCTCGGCGCGCAACACGCCTTGACCGGCTGATCGAGGCGGTGGTGGGCCGTGAACTGCGTCGTCGTCCACTCCCAGACGTTGCCGATCATGTCGACCAACCCGAACCCGTTCGGCGGAAAGGTGCCGACCGGCGAGGTTCCTACCCAGCCCCGCGCGCCGGTGTTGCGGTAGGGGAAGCTGCCCTGCCAGGTGTTGGCCATCAGCCGACCGTCGGGAGCCGCCTCCTCGCCCCACGGGTACGTGGTGGCGGCCCCCCCGCGCGCCGCGTACTCCCATTCCGCCTCGGTGGGCAGCCGACGCCCGGCCCACCGGGCATAGGCCGTTGCGTCGGGATAGGCGATCTGCACGACGGGGTGGTCGGGCCGGTCCGCGAAAGTCCAGTTGCCGCTGTCGGGCCCGAACGGGTGCCGCCAGTCGGCCCCGGGCGTCCAGTGCCACCATTGCCGCCAGTCGCGCAGGTCCACCGGCCCGGGCGTCGGCCAGAACACCAGTGCCCCCGCAACCAGATCCTGCGGCGCGGCCCCGGGGTAGAGCCGCGGGTCCGGGGCTTCTTCGGCGACGGTTCGGTAGCCGGTCGCGGCGACGAACTCGGCGTACTGCGCGTTGGTGACGGGATGGCGGTCGACGGCGAACGCGGACACGTGAACGGTGTGCGCGGGCGCCTCTTCGGGATAGAACTGCGTCGACCCCATCCGGAAAGAGCCCCCCGGCAGCTCGACGAGCTCGGTGAGCATGACGCCAGGGTATGACGACCAGACTCAATCCTTCGCGAAAGCCCGCGCGAACTCCTTTTCCAGATCCGCATACGGCTTGCCCGAGACGTCGATGTTCACCTGGGCGATGATGCCCCCGGTGAACGCGAAAGGTGCCTTGTACGAGCGCGAGACCGGCGAGCCCGTGTTGCGGCCGACGCTCAGGCTGGCACCGGCGAGCCCGAACGTTCCCGGATGCACCCGCATACCGGTCAGCGCGGCGACCTGTTCGTCGTCGATGTACAGCGCGGCCTCCCCGATCGGGGTGTGGCTGCCCTGCACCGTTCCGGTACGCACGTACGCGACTCCGAGGGTGTGGCGCCCCAGCGGCACCGCGCCCGGCGACGACAACTCCTGCTCTTCCTCGCCCAGGAAGTTGTAGACGTAGTGCAGTCGCCCGTCCTGGACGAACATCACATGCCCGCCATGGGCGCCGCCGTGTTTGAACACCACGCCTTCGACGCCGGGGGTGTCGACGGTCAACTCGGCCATCGCGGAGAACGACCGCCCCTGGATCTCGACCGCCGCGCCCATGCCGACGTCGGCCGTCCCCGGGTAGTAGAGGTACGAGTCACGCTGGCCTGCGACGTGCGGCCGCCATCGCGAGATCGTGTCGAAGATGTTCAGGTCGCCGAGCGGCAGCCCGTTGTACTTGTCGGCCTCGGCGAACCATAGCGCCTTGAGTTCCTCGAGTTTGTCCGGATTTTCGGCCGCCAGGTCGTGGCACTGACTGCGGTCGGCTTCGATGTGGAACAGTTCCCAGCGATCGCTGTCGAAGTGCGACCACCCGGCGGGGGATGCGGCGTGCACCGTGTTGGCGAACCAGCCGTCGTGCCAGATGCCCCGGGTGCCGAGCATCGTGTAGAACTGCGTCTGCTTGTCGGTCGATGCCGTCGAATCATCCAGTACCTGCCTGAAACTCACACCGTCCAGTGGCTTCTGCGCTACTCCCTTGACCGTTTCTGGCGGCGTGATGCCGAGCAGTTCGTAGATCGTCGGCGTGACGTCGCAGACGTTGATGTAGTCGTCGCGTACTTCACCGTGTGCCGCAATGCCTTTGGGCCATGAGATGATCGCCGGGTCGGCGATCCCGCCCTCGTGCGATGCGTAGCGCTTGAACAGTTTGTACGGCGTGTTGAACGCCATCGCCCAGCCGGTCGGATAGTGGTTGTATGTCTCGGGACCGCCGAGGTTGTCGAGCAGTCGCAGGCTCTCCTCGACGGTGTCGATGTATCCGTTGAAGAACTTGACCTCGTTGACCGAGCCGTTCGGGCCACCCTCTCCACTGGCGCCGTTGTCGGAGATGACGACGATGATCGTGTTGTCGAGCTGACCCGATTGCTCCAGATAGTCGAGAATGCGCCCGATCTGGGCGTCGGTGTAGGTCAGGAAGCCGGCGAACACTTCGGCCATGCGGGCGAAGACTCGCTTCTCGTCGTCACCGAGTTCGTCCCAGGGCCGCACTGTGTCTTGAGTCGGCCACGGTTCGCCGTTGGGGCCCTTGACTTCTCGGTACGGATTGATCGGCGAGAGTTCGGTGTCGGCAGGCACGATGCCGAGCGCCTTCTGCTTCTCGAGCACCATCTCGCGGTACCGCTCGTAGCCCATGTCGAACGTGCCGGCGTACCGGTCGGCCCACTCCTTGAAGACGTGGTGCGGCGCGTGCCCGGCTCCGGGACAGACGTAGGAGAACCACGGCTTGTCGGGCGCGATGACCTTCGCGTCGCGGATGAACTCGATGGTTCTGTCCGCAAGGTCCTTTGACAGGTGGTAGCCGTCCTCCGGAGTCGCCGGCGGCGCCACGGGATGGTTGTCGTAGACCAGGTCCGGATACCACTGGTCGGTCTCGCCGCCCATGAAGCCGTAGAACCGCTCGAAGCCCCGCGCCAGCGGCCAATGTCGTTTGGTCGACGCCAGATTGGATTCTTCAAGCGGCGTCAGATGCCACTTTCCGACACAGTAGGTGTTGTATCCGTGTTCGGCGAGCACCTCCGACAGCAGCGCGGTGTCGAAAGGGATGCGCCCGTTGCAACCGGGGAAGCCGTCGGTGAACTCCTCGATGGTCGCCATGCCGACCGTCGTCGGGTTGCGACCGGTCAACAGGGACGCGCGGGTCGGCGAGCACAGCGCGGTGGTGTGGAACTGCGACAGCCGGACACCGCGTTCGGCGATGCGGCTCATCGTCGGCATCTCGACCAGACCACCGAAGCAGTCCCAGGTGGCGATCCCGGTGTCGTCCCAGACGATGTAGAGCACATTGGGTGCGTCTTCCGGGGCCGTCGGTGCCGCGTACGGGCCCCAGTCCGGTTCGGAGTCACGGATATCGAGTTCGATTCTGCCGTTGAATTCGGTCGCCATGCTTTGCCTCGTCCCGTGTCGCCTCGCAGTTGGCCTGGAGGTTACACCCGCGGCGTCTGGGTCAGCCGACGAATTGACGACGACGCCATTAATGGTCGCCGAATCAACCACCACTGCACGACTCCCAGCGGAACGGTCCAGCCCAGCCATCCCCCGAGGCCGGCGGCGAACCACAGAAAGTGCTCCGGGTCGCCGCCAAAAACGCTGTCCTGCAATGGCTGACACGTTACGAAGATGATCGGCGTCCAGATCCGGTTGGTGATGACCGACAGCGCCAGCGTCGCGCTGCGCACCACGTGGCGGCGGTGCTCCGACAGGCGTCGTTGCCGTGCGGCCAGGAAGCCGTTCACCGTGAACCACAGCCACAGGGCCGCGAGCACCACGTTGCTCACCGCGAGCAACGGCCCGAACGGGCTGGCCGCCCCGATCACCATCGCGGACGCGGCGGCCGGGATCGCGGTGGCGACGTAGATGCGGCCGCACCGCCGGTGCAGCGCCGGACGACGGGCCCGCAGGCGCGGCCAGATCTGTACGACGGCGGCGACCATCGCGACGCTGGCGAGCATCACGTGGATCACCAACAGCGGATAGTGCAGCGGGAAGGTGGCGGGCACGCGCGTGCCGCCGGCGAAGTAAGGCGGAACAGAGAACGCGAGGAAGCCCGCGACGACGACCGCGAGCCCGGGCGCGAGCCAGCGCGGGCGGGCGCTTGATGCGTATGTCATACGCATCAAGCGTACGGCATACGCTTGCGTTGTCCAGTCGTTTAGGCTGGCGATCGATGAGCGAGCCACTCCCCCGCGTGCTGGAGATTCTCTGGCGCGAGCCGAGCGCTCCTGGGCGGTCCAAGGGGTTGACCCGGGAACGGATCGTGCGCGCGGCCGTCGAGCTGGCCGATGCCGACGGGCTGGCGGCCTTGTCGATGGCGCGGCTGGCCGAGCGCGTCGGCTGCGGCACGATGTCGCTGTACCGGCACGTCGCGAACAAGGACGAACTGGTGATGTTCATGCTTTCCGCTGCACCTGGCCCGCCACCGTCGATGGGTACGACGAATTGGGCTGCCGCACTGACGAACTGGGCGACCGGACTGTGGGAGGTCTATCACCGCCACCCGTGGATCCTGCAGGCAGCGGCGGCGGGCGCACCGGTGGACCCCGGCCAGCTGGCATGGCTGGACGCCGGACTCGCCGCGCTGGGCGACACCGGGCTCGCCGAACGCGACAAGCTCACCGCCGTGATGGCGATCCTGCACTTCGTCCGCGGTGCGGCGGCATTGGACATCGAGGCCGGCAGCGTGGACTGGCCCGACTATCCGGCCTTGCTGCGCAAGCTGATCGCGCCGAAGCAGTTTCCCGCGCTTGCGGCGGCGTTGCAGGACGGTGTGTTCGACCGCACGGATGACGATCCCCTTGCCCATTTCCGTTCGGGTTTGAACCAACTGCTCGACGGTATCGCCGCCCGGATCGGCTAGCGGGACGATCGAGTGCGACTGCCCGCTGTCGGGCGAGCCGTATCCTCTCAAACGCGCCCGTCAATATGTGAAGTCAGCAGCGCAGTTCGGATACCGTTCCTTACGTGTCTACGTCGTTGCCGGGATTCGATGACTGGCTGAACCGCTCGCTCGAAGAATGTGCACGCAACGCAGGCGAAGACCTCGATACCTATGTCGCGCGTGCCGTGGCCCGACAAATGATGGCCGACAAGGTGCGAACCGACAAGATATCGACCAGGGAACTTCTCGACCACCTCTCCGAATGCGGAGTGCTCGAAACCGACTTGATGCCGGACGTATCGGCTGTGATAGCCGACCCCGATCGGCTGCGCTCTGTTCGTGCCACCGGGCTGCTCGATACGCCGCCCGAAGAGGTCTACGACCGGATCACCCGTGCAGCCGCCGACGCGCTGGACGTCCCGTTCGCGGCTTTGTCGCTGGTAGATGTCGACCGGCAATTCTTCAAGAGCACTGCGGGACTAGGCGATATGCCAGTCCAGGAAAGTCAGACGCCGCTCGACCAATCCATCTGTCAGTTCGCAGTCGCAGCCGGCACGCCTTTGGTTCTCGAAGATGCAAGAAGCGACCCGGTTTTCAGGAACCATCCGGTGGTGCGCAGCGGCGCAGTCATCGCCTATCTCGGCATACCCCTGAACGATCACGACGGAAACGCCATCGGCACGCTTTGCGTATTCGACAGCAAGCCGCGACTGTGGGGCACCGGCCACGTCCAGGTCTTGAGTGATCTGGCGCAACTCGCCGCCGAGCGAATTTTCGGTCCACTACCTGCTCCGAGCCAGTAAGACGTCTCCCGTTTCTCGGCGGGTGGGGTAACCGTCCCTGCGACGGCAAAGACGCGACCGAGCCGTTCATTTGGCTGTGTGGCTCGGCACGGCGCATTTAGGATCGGTTGCCATCTTCCGTTCGGGGGTTTGTAAATGCAGCTAGATGCGCGTTCGACGTCGGACCCGTCAATTAGCCGACCCACAATCCCGCGACTGAAGGCCACGCCGGAACCGGTCCAAATCGGCGTCCCGACGCTGCCGCGCTGGCTCGAACGCATTCGCACCGACCCCTGGTACTCGGTGATCACCGTGGCGGTCGATGCCCTGTACGCCGCCATCGCCGTACTCCTGGCGCATTGGTGGATCCCGGGCGAGCTGGAGCAAGAGCGCAACATCGCCCTGTATTCGTGGATCTTCGTGCCGGTAGTGGTTCTCGTATTGGCCACCCGGTCGCTGTACCGACAAAAGCTCAACCACGGATTTCTCGACGACTTCGAACCGGTGGAGACGTCAATCGCGGTGGCCGCTCTGGCGACGTTGACGATCATGCTGCTGCTTGTGCCTCGCTTCGAGGCCGGCGACGTTGTCGTCCCCTACGTCCGTCCCAGCGAGGTTGTCTTGCGGATCTGGGTATGCGCGGCCATTCTCATCCCGGCGGTCCGCCTGCTCAGGTCGTTGATCAACCGCTGGCTACGACGCAAGTTCCATGTTGGTGTGCCGGCGCTCATCGTCGGCTCCGGACCGATCGCCCATCAGCTCATCTGCCGGATGCGCCAGGTGCCGGACTACGGCCTATGGCCCGCAGGCATGCTGGACGACATACGGCCAACTGACGCAGAGGAATCCGGGGTGCCGTACCTGGGCACCACGGGCAATCTCGAGAGCGCGGCGCGCTACTGCCGCGCTGAGGAACTCCTCATCGCGCCGTCGACGTTGTCTGACGAACAATTGGCACGGACCGCCCATCAGGGCCAGCAGCTCGGAATGCGGGTTCATGTGGTGCCCCGGTTGATGGACGCCGTCGGCAGCGGCACCAGGATCGAGCACCTGGGCGGCATACCTCTGATGGTGCTGGCCCGCGTGGATCCAAAAGGCTGGCAGTTCGCCGTCAAGCACGTCCTCGACCGGGCGGCTGCCCTGGTGGGCCTGGTGCTCGTCTCTCCTCTGTTGATTGTGCTGATGCTCGCGGTCAGACTCAGTTCGCCCGGGCCGATCTTCTTCGGTCAGGAGCGGATCGGACGCGACGGAAAAGTCTTCCGCTGCCTGAAGTTTCGTACTATGCGCCTCCAGGATCCGGCCGAGGCGGGTTTTGACTTGGAGGCAGGCGCGGCACCTGGCGGAGTGGAGGGCGACGATCGGCGCACTCGGATAGGCAAGATCATGCGCAAGGCGTCGCTGGATGAGCTGCCTCAACTCTTCAATGTGCTGCGCGGGGAAATGAGTCTGGTCGGCCCGCGTCCCGAACGCCCCGAGTTCGTCGAATTGTTCGAGATGCATGTGCGGCGCTACGGCGAGCGGCACAGGGTGAAGGCAGGCGTCACGGGCTGGGCGCAAGTGCACGGCCTCCGGGGACGGACCTCGATTGCTGACCGGGCCGAATGGGACAACTATTACATCGACAACTGGTCGCTACACCTGGACTTCAAGATCCTGGTGCTGACCCTACTGGCGGTGCTGCGCCCCGTAGAAGATTGAAGTCGTCTCCATTGCGATCACCCGCGAAAACCGGAGTCGGCGGGACGCGAAAGCCCCCGCGTCACGGGGGCTTTCGGCTGAATAGGGCTATTTGGCCTTTTCGAGGATCTCCACGAGCCGCCAGCGCTTGGTCGCCGACAACGGGCGGGTCTCCATCAGCGACACGCGGTCGCCGATGCCCGCGACGTCGTTCTCGTCGTGCGCCTTGACCTTCTTGGTGGTGCGGATGATCTTGCCGTACAGCGGATGGCTTTTACGATCTTCCAGCTCGACCACGATGGTCTTCTGCATCTTGTCCGACACCACGTACCCGATGGCCGTCTTGCGGCGGCCCCGCTGCTCTTCCTTGCGCGGGGTGCGCCGCGGACCAGCCTGAGTGCCTTTGTCGTTCTTTTCTTTTTGCGCCATTACGAATCCTCACCAACGGGTCCGGAGGCCAGACCCAACTCACGTTCACGCAGCACCGTGTACACGCGCGCAATCTCCTGACGCACCGTGCGAAGCCGGCGGTTGTTGGACAACTGGCCGGTCGCCATCTGGAAGCGCAGGTTGAACAACTCTTCCTTGGACTCGCGCAGCCGATCCTTCAACTCGTCGTCGGTCAGCTCGCGCAGTTCGCCCGGCGTCACTCCCACTGCCATCAGAAGTGCTCCTCTCGGGTAACGATGCGTGCCTTGATCGGCAGCTTGTGGATCGCGCGGGTCAGTGCGGCCCGGGCGGTCGCCTCATCGGGGTAGCTCAGCTCGAACAGCACGCGACCCGGCTTGACGTTGGCCACCCACCACTCCGGCGAACCCTTCCCGGAACCCATGCGGGTTTCGGCCGGCTTCTTGGTCAACGGGCGGTCCGGGAAGATGTTGATCCACACCTTGCCGCCACGCTTGATGTGCCGGTTGATCGCGATACGCGCGGATTCGATCTGCCGGTTGGTGATGTAGGCGTGCTCCAGTGCCTGGATGCCGTAGTCACCGAAGCTCACCGTGGTGCCACCGCTGGCGATACCGCGCTGCCTCGGGTGATGTTGCTTGCGGTGCTTGACCTTGCGGGGAATCAGCATTGTCAGCTCTCCGTCTTTTCAGTCGTCGTCTCCGCCGCAGCTCCGGCCGCGGCTTCGGTTCCCGCAGCGGCCTCGGCGGCGGCGGGCGCAGCTTCGGTGGCGGCGCGGCCGGCTTCGCCGCCGGAGGCGGCACGACCGGCTTCCGTGCTCGTCGCGGTGGTGCCCGACGCGCCGCTACGGCGCGGCCGGGTGCCCGAAGGACGTTCGCGGCGTGGACGATCCGAGCCCGCCGGCACCGCGGCCGCCAGCTCGCGCTTGCCACCGACGATGTCGCCCTTGTAGATCCACACCTTCACGCCGATGCGACCGAACGTCGTCTTCGCCTCGTACAGGCCGTAGTCGATGTCGGCGCGCAGCGTGTGCAGCGGCACGCGGCCTTCGCGGTAGAACTCCGAGCGGCTCATCTCGGCGCCGCCGAGACGGCCCGAGCATTGCACCCGGATGCCCTTGACATTGGGCTGGCGCATCGCCGACTGGATGGCCTTGCGCATGGCGCGGCGGAACGCCACGCGGTTCGAAAGCTGCTCGGCGACACCTTGGGCCACCAACTGAGCTTGCGACTCAGGGTTTTTCACCTCGAGGATGTTCAGCTGCACCTGCTTACCGGTCAGCTTCTCCAGGTCGGCGCGGATGCGGTCGGCTTCGGTCCCACGGCGGCCGATCACGATGCCCGGGCGGGCGGTGTGGATGTCGACTCGGACTCTGTCGCGAGTCCTTTCGATCTCCACATCGGCGATGCCTGCGCGCTCGAGACCGGTAGCCAGCAGCCGTCGGATCGCCACATCTTCCTTGACGTAGTCCTTGTACTGCTTGTCGGCGTACCACCGGGACTTCCAGTCGGTGGTGATACCGAGCCGGAAGCCGTGGGGGTTGATTTTCTGGCCCACTACTCCGAGCCCTCCTTCGCGTCTGACGCTTCAGCAGTCTTCTTGGGGGCTGCCTTCTTCGCGGCTGCCTTCTTGGCCGGTGCCTTCTTGGCGGGCGCCTCAGCCGTGCTCGATGTCTCCTCCGGGGCGGCTGCGGACGCCTTGTTCGCGGGCGCCTTCTTGGCCGCCGCCTTGCTGCCCTGTGCGCGACGCGCGCGGGCTGCGCTGGCCGTCTGGCCGGTGCCACGCTGTTCCCGGCTCGGCCTGCTTTCCACGATCACCGTGATGTGGCTGGTGCGCTTGCGAATCCGGAACGCGCGGCCCTGGGCGCGCGGGCGGATGCGCTTGGCGGTCGGACCCTCGTCGGCGTAGACGGTGGCGACCACGAGCGTGGACGGATCCAGGCCCTCGTTGTTCTGCGCATTGGCCGCGGCACTCGCGATGACCTTGGCGACCGGCTCGCTGGCCGCTTGCGGTGCCCACCGCAGGATGTCCAGCGCGTCGGACACCGATTTGCCGCGCACCAGGTCGATGACCCGGCGCGCCTTCGTCGCCGACACGCGCACGAAGCGCGCCTTGGCGACGGCGGTCGGATATTCAGTCGTCGTACTCATTACCGGCGCTTAGCCTTCCGGTCGTCCTTGATGTGACCCTTGAACGTGCGGGTCGGCGCGAACTCGCCGAGCTTGTGCCCGACCATCGCCTCGGTGACGAACACCGGGACGTGCTTGCGGCCGTCGTGCACCGCGAAGGTGTGCCCGATGAAGTCGGGGATGATGGTCGACCGACGTGACCAGGTCTTGATGACCTGCTTGGTGTTCTTCTCGTTCTGAGCGTCGACCTTCTTGAGCAGATGGTCGTCGACGAACGGACCCTTCTTCAAACTACGAGGCATCGCTGCTACTCCTTCCGCGGCCTAGCGCTTCTTGCCGGTGCGCCGGCGTCGGACGATGAGCTTGTTGCTCGACTTGTTCGGCTTGCGGGTACGGCCCTCCGGCTTACCCCACGGGCTCACCGGGTGGCGACCACCGGAGGTCTTACCCTCACCACCGCCGTGCGGGTGGTCGACCGGGTTCATCACGACACCGCGGACGGTGGGGCGCTTACCCTTCCACCGCATGCGGCCGGCCTTACCCCAGTTGATGTTTGCTTGCTCGGCGTTGCCCACCTCGCCGACGGTCGCGCGGCAGCGCACGTCGACGCGGCGGATCTCACCGGACGGCATACGCAGCGAGGCGTAGCTGCCTTCCTTGCCCAGCAACTGGATGCTGGAGCCGGCGGACCGGGCGAGCTTGGCGCCGCCGCCGGGACGCAACTCCACCGCGTGAACCAGGGTGCCCGCGGGGATGTTGCGCAGCGGAAGGTTGTTGCCCGCCTTGATGTCGGCGTTGGGACCCGACTCCACGATGGCGCCCTGCTTGAGTCCCTCGGGGGCGATGATGTAGCGCTTCTCGCCGTCGAAGTAGTGCAGCAGCGCGATGTTCGCGGTGCGGTTCGGGTCATACTCGATGTGCGCGACCTTGGCGTTGACACCGTCCTTGTCGTTGCGCCGGAAGTCGATCACCCGGTAGGCGCGCTTGTGCCCGCCGCCCTTGTGCCGTGTCGTGATGCGGCCGTGGGCGTTTCGCCCGCCCTTGCCGTGCAGCGGCCGAACCAGCGACTTCTCCGGATGGTCGCGAGTGATCTCAGCGAAGTCGGAGACGCTGGCACCGCGGCGACCGGGGGTCGTCGGCTTGTACTTGCGAATTGCCATGATTCTCTAGGTCTTCCTCCGTCGCCGGCCTGAAAAAATCAAGCCGGTGCTCCGAACAGGTCGATGGGCTTGCTGCCCGCGGCCAGCGTCACGATGGCGCGCTTGGTGTTCTTGCGCTTGCCGTAGCCGGTGCGGGTGCGCTTGCGCTTGCCCTGCCGGTTCGCGGTGTTCACCGAATCGACCTTGACGCCGAAGATCTTCTCCACCGCGATCTTGATCTGCGTCTTGTTCGAGTCGGGGTGCACGATGAACGTGTACACGTTGTCTTCGATCAACCCGTAGGACTTCTCGGAGATGACCGGGGACAAGATGATGTCGCGGGGGTCAGTGACGGTCGCCATCAGGCCGACACCTCCTCTTTGTCCTTCTTGGTATTCGCGCTGATGTAGCTGTTCAGCGCTTCCACGCTGAACACCACGTCATCGGCCTTCAGCACGTCGTGGGTGTTGAGCTGATCCGGTGAGATCACGTGCACGCCGGGGAGGTTGCGCACGCTCTTGGCACCCGTCTCATCGGTCCGGCCGATCACGACCAGCACCTGCTTGCGATCGGTGAGCGTGGCAAGGAACGCCTTGGCGCTCTTGGTCGACGGCGTCTGGCCCTCGATCAGCTCCGTGACCGCATGGATACGGCCGTTGCGGGCCCGGTCCGACAGGGCTCCTCGCAGCGCTGCGCGGATCATCTTCTTCGGAGTGCGCTCGCTGTAGTCACGCGGTTTGGGGCCGTGCACCGTGCCGCCGCCGGCGAACTGCGGCGCCCGGGTCGAGCCCTGCCGGGCGCGGCCGGTGCCCTTCTGCCGGTACGGCTTCTTGCCGCCGCCGGAAATCTCACCGCGCGTCTTTGTCGAGTGGGTGCCCTGCCGCGCCGCGGCCAGCTGCGCCGTCACCACCTGGTGCATCAACGCGATGTTCGCCTCGACATCGAAGAGCTCGGCCGGTAGTTCTACCGAGCCGTCCTTCGTACCGCCCGGGGTGTGGACGTCGATCTTGAGTGTCTTTTCGGCAGCCATTACTTCTCGCCTCGCTTGATTGCGCTGCGGACCATCACGAGCCCGCCGTTGCGGCCGGGGATGGCGCCCTTGATGAGCAGCACGCCATTCTCGGCATCGACCTTGTGCACCAGCAGGTTCTGCGTCGTCACCCGGTCGTTGCCCATCCGCCCGGACATCCGAGTGCCCTTGAACACCCGGCCCGGGGTGGCGCAGCCACCGATGGAGCCGGGGCGGCGGTGCACCGCCTGGGCGCCGTGGCTGGCACCTTGGCCACGGAAGCCGTGGCGCTTCATCGTGCCGGCGAAGCCCTTGCCCTTGCTGGTGCCGGTCACGTCGACGTAGGTGCCGTCGGCGAAGATCTCGGCGGTCAGCTCCTGACCGATCTCGTATTCAGCAGCGGCGGCCTCGTCATCGAGCCGCAGCTCCGCCAGATGCCGGCGCGGGTTGACCCCGGCGGCCGAATACTGCCCTGTCACAGGCTTGTTCACTTTGCGCGGGCTGATCTCGCCGTAGGCCAGCTGCACCGCGCTGTAGCCGTCACGCTCCGTCGTGCGGATGCGCGTCACAACATTGGGCCCGGCCTTGACGACCGTCACCGGCACGACCCGGTTGTTCTCGTCGAACACCTGCGTCATGCCCAGCTTGGTGCCCAGAATTCCTTTTCTCGCCATGGTTTTCTGGAATCTCCTACTGAATGTTGACGTCGACGCTGGCCGGCAGATCGATGCGCATGAGCGCGTCGACCGTCTTCGGCGTGGGGTCGAGGATGTCGATCAGCCGCTTGTGGGTGCGCATCTCGAAGTGCTCCCGCGAGTCCTTGTACTTGTGCGGGGACCGGATGACGCAGTACACGTTCTTCTCGGTCGGCAGCGGCACAGGGCCGACCACGCTGGCGCCGGTTCTGGTGACCGTTTCCACGATCTTGCGCGCCGAGGCGTCAATCGCCTCGTGGTCGTAGGCCTTGAGCCTGATGCGGATCTTCTGTCCCGCCACGCTTCTCCTACCTCACTCATACAGGGCCCGAAATCGGGCCGCCGGCAATCGAGCCTCGCGCTGCTATGCCGCCGCTGTTCTTCTGTCTGTGGTCCACCGGTCCCCGCGGTCGGGTGTGTCGCCCGCACGCACACTCGTCCGCGGCGAAAATCGTCACGATCGAGAATGGCACCGGATGCGCCCGGTTGGGCGCCGGTCGTATGCCCCGGCCACGCGGTCCGAACAGGCACCGTCCCGGCTCAAGGCAACCCGAACAGTATGCCCTAGAAAACGGCACGCTCCAAATCCCTGGCCACGGGAAACCCGGCGACGCCGGTGTCGCCGCGCCGACATCATCTTACCGGTGAGTAAGGTACTCCCACATGGCCGCCCCGACCTCCACATACCGTGCATGGAAACGCCTGTCCGCGATGCCGGGCGGCACCCGGCTGTTCTCGGCCGCGGCGATCGCGCGGGTGCCGTATTTCGCCTCCATCGTCCCGCACGTCGTGCGAATCGAACCCGGCTACGCCGAGGTCAGGGTGCCCAAGTGGTTCTTCATCCACAACCACCTGCGCACGGTGCACGCAATCGCGTCGTGCAACGCCGCCGAAATGGCGATGGGCATGTTGATGGAGGCCACCGTGCCGACCAGCCACCGCTGGATCCCCAAGGCGATGAACGTCGAATATCTGGACAAGGCGACCACGTCGCTGCGCGCCCAGGCGCGCCTGGCGCCGCCGGACTTCAGCTCGATCACCGAAGGCGCCGATGTCGTGGTGCCCGTGAGCGTGGTGGACCGGGCCGGCACCGAGGTCGTACACGCCGACATCACCTGCTGGGTCACACCCGCCTGATCATCGCCGGCTCAGCTCGGCAGGCTCTCCCAGAACGCGCACTGATGCCGCTGTTCGAAGTCGGTGACGACGTGGCTGGCGTCCGGTTGCAACCGCATTCGCTCACCCGCCTGCGCTGTCGTGAGTTCCGGCCAGTCCGGCCCCGGTGAACCGGTCGCGACGAATCGCGCCCAGTAGTCGAGCATTTGGTCGGACAGCCGCTGTTGGGCGGGGCTCAGCGGGGGCGCGCCGCCGACGTCGAACAGATACCGCAGCTCGAGCGAATGGGCGGCCCCGACCGGGAACGGCGCTTCGCGCAACGGCTCTGGCGCCGGCGCCTCGTCGTCGGCGAACTCGTAGGCGTAGACGGGTTGGCCGGACAGTGCATCGGCCATCCGGTCGGCCACGCAGGCGAAGTCGGCCGCCGTCACGGCTGCCGAGTAGGCCAGTGCGACGTTGCCGCCGTACCGGTCGGGCGGGTAGTGCGCCGACACGGCGGCCGCGTGCGGCCCGAAGACCTCGGCGAGCAGTTCCGGGTAGTGGGCGGCGTCGAACGGGCGCCCGCGCAGAAACTGCAACGCTGCGAACAACGCGAACTCGTCTTCGGTGGTGCCGATCATGACCGGCACCCGGGCGGCCTTCCCGCTGGTGATCGCGGAGAACGAATTCTCCGGCAGCGCAGGGGTTCCCGCCACCGGGCCGCTCACTCGTTCGGTCCCGAACCCGGCATACGTCAACGGGGCCCGGAATCGGTCCGCGGGCAGCGAGCGAAGACACTGCGCGGCGACAAGCGGATCGGCGCATCCGATTCCGGCGGCGTAAGCGGTGCTGGCCTGCTGTGCGGCCGGCAGGTCGTATTGCGCCTGACACGGCGCGCTCTGGATGATCGCCGCGCTGAACAGGCCCTGGGACCCGGGTGCGACGAGGTGGTCACACACCGCCATTCCGCCCGCCGATTCGCCCGCGATCGTGACTTTGTCCGGATCGCCGCCGAATTCGGCGATGTTGTCGCGCACCCAGCGCAGCGCCGCCTGTTGGTCGGCCAACCCGTAGTTGCCGACGTCACCGTCGGAACCGAATGCAGGGTGGGCGAGGAAGCCGAGGGCGCCGAGGCGGTAGTTCATCGTGACGACGACGACACCGCGACTGGCCAGCTGCCGCGCCCGGTAGATGTCGCCGCTGCCGTTCAAAAAGCTGCCGCCGTGGATCCATACCATCACCGGCCTCGCGTCGCCGGCGGGTGGCGGCGTCCAGACGTTGAGGGTCAGGCAGTCCTCGCTGGGCGGACGATGGTCGACGTCGGAACTCGTGTCCTGGATGCAGCGCGCGCCCGGGCGGGTCGCGTCGCGGAATCCCGTCCAGGGGGCGACCGGTGCCGGCGGTTGCCAACGTAACGCGCCGACTGGTGCTGCGGCGTAGGGGATTCCGGCGAAGTACCGATGATCGGCGGCGACGGTCCCGCGGACCGCACCCGCAGCGGTCTGCGTCACCCCGGGATCGACGGGCACACCTTCGGCGGCCGTTTCTTTGCCCGCGCATCCCGCGAGCAGACCCGCGACGGCGAACAGCACCGCGGTCGCCCGGAGTCGACGGGGGCATCGCAAGGGCACGAACGCCGAGCCTACTGAGCAAGTTGGCCGCGGCCCTTTGCGACGTGGCGCCCGTCACATAGACTGTCGACTTGACACGCGTCAAGTTTGTCCGCAGCCCGGCAGTGAAGGAGCCCCGATGAGCACCCCGACGATGGATGACGCCGCGAAGGTACTGGCCGACCCGAAGGGCTACGCCGACGACGCGCGACTCCACGAGGCGCTGTCGTATCTGCGGGCCAACAATCCGGTGGCGTGGGTCGACAACCCGCCCTACCGGCCGTTCTGGGCGATCACCAAGCACGCCGACATCATGACCATCGAGCGCGACAACAACCTCTGGCTGTCCGAGCCGCGGCCGTTGCTCGCGACGGCCGAGGCCGACGACGTCCTGAAGGCGCAATTGGAGGCGGGTATCGGGCTGCGGACGCTGATCCACATGGACGACCCGCACCACCGCAAAGTGCGTGCGATCGGCGCGGACTGGTTCCGCCCCAAGGCGATGCGCGCGTTGAAGGTCCGCGTCGACGAACTGGCCAAACGCTACGTCGACAGGATGCGCGAGATCGGTCCGGAGTGCGACTTCGTCACCGAGATCGCGGTGAACTTCCCGCTCTACGTGATCATGTCGCTACTCGGCCTGCCCGAAGAGGACTTCCCCCGCATGCACATGCTCACCCAGGAGATGTTCGGCGGCGACGACGAGGAGTTCCAGCGCGGCCAGAAACCCGAGGACATGCTCGCGGTGCTCGCAGACTTCTTCAACTATTTCGCCAAGCTCACCGCGTCGCGGCGGGCCAACCCGACCGAGGACCTCGCGTCGGCGATCGCGAACGGCCGCATCGACGGTGAACCGTTGTCGGACATGGACACCGCGTCCTACTACGTGATCGTCGCCAGTGCCGGGCACGACACCACCAAGGACGCCATTTCCGGCGGGCTGCACGCTCTGATCGAGAACCCCGACGAACTGGACCGGCTGCGGCACGATCCGGACCTGATGCCGACAGCCGTCGAGGAGATGATCCGGTGGTCGACGCCGGTCAAGGAGTTCATGCGCACTGCAGCCGAGGACACCGAGGTCAGGGGTGTGAACATCGCCAAGGGTGAATCCGTTTACCTCGCTTACGTTTCCGGCAACCGAGACGAAGAGGTGTTCGACGAGCCGTTTCGCTTCGACGTCGGCCGCGACCCGAACAAACACGTCTCATTCGGCTACGGCGTGCACTTCTGTCTCGGCGCCGCGCTGGCGCGGATGGAGATGAACAGCTTCTTCACCGAACTCATCCCCCGCCTGGAGTCGATCGAGTTGGCCGGCGCCCCCGAACTGACCGCCACCACCTTCGTCGGCGGCCTCAAGCACCTCCCGATTCGCTACTCGCTCAGGTGACGCCGTCCGGCTTCTTGGCGTGTGTGGCCAAGAAGCCGTCGACGGCCGCCTCGGCGCACGCCCGGTAGTCGAAATCGGCCACGGTCGACAGCTTGCCGAGAACCAACGGGCCGATGAGCAAGGCGATGGCCCGCATACGATCCACCTCGTCGAGTTCCTCGGCCGCCTGCGCACTGTCGAGGATCGCGTCGAACGGCACCGAATACAGCTGGATGATCCGCGCCCTGAGAGTGCCGACCGCGTCCGAACCCGCTTGCTGCGCTTGGGGATATGTGTCGACATCGGGTCCGGAGGCCATCCACGTCATGGCCGTGATCATCGCGGGCACCTCGGCGATCGACTCCGCCCAGCCCACCACCACCGCGATCAACCGATCCCGCAGACTGCCTTCGGCGGGCGGCATCGGCGCCGGGTTGAGCAGGCTCATGAACGCCGCGGCCATCAGATCGTTGGCGCTGGAGAAGTGGCGATACAGCGTGGCCCGCGCCACGTTGGCGGTCCGGGTCACCGCGTCGATCGTGACGGCGTTCGGCCCCCCGGACCGCAGCAACGTCGTCGCAGCGTTGAGCAGGCGGGCCCGGGAGCGGGCCGGCCGCGGATCAGTACTCCCGCCGCTCATCGTTTGATCCCCTCCGTTGTCTCGAAGCACGCTCGTCCGGCCCCGCCCAGGATATCGACGCCTCGACCCTGCTGCTGGCAGCAGTTCGCTTTCGTCAGCTCCGACCGCGCGGTCAGACGACGAATCCGGCCGCCCGATGTCCGAGCATGACGATCGTCGCGTGCGGGCCCCGGCTGGGGATCGCGGGCAACACCGACCCGTCGACCACCCACAACCGGTCGACGCCCCGCACGCCGCACCGCGAATCGACCACCGCCGCCTCATCCCCGTCGGCGCCCATCGGCGCGGTCCCCGACAGGTGCTGCGATGTCGACCACGTCACCGGACCGAGTTCTGTTGTCGCACCGATGAGTTCACGAGCGAGCTCGGTTCCGGTCTCCAGTTTCGCGATGTCGTCGGGTTCGGTGTCGTAACGATGTTCGATGGCCGGAGGGGTATCGGGGTCGTCGGTGACGACGCGCACCCGTCCTCGAGATTTCGGCCGCATCAACGTCACCCCGATGTGGGGATGGTCACCGGGATCGTCGCGGCGGCCGCTCACCATCGCTCCGAATCCCGCCGTATACGGGCGGATCTCGAGGGAATCTTCTGTGGTCAACACCGCCTCCAGCGGAGGCAGTCCGTGTGTTTCCGACCAGCTCACCGGTAGTACCCATTCCGGGTGGTCCGACGTTTGCGTGCCCACCGGCAGATCGACGGTCACCGGTATTCCCGCCGCCGCCAGAACGTCACTCGGGCCGATGCCGGACAGCATCAGAAGGTGAGCCGAGCCGATTGCGCCTGCGCACAAGACGATTCGGTCGGCGTCAAGGTCGACGGCGCCTTGCTGGCCCACGCAGCTCACTCCGACCGCACGGCCGGCGACGATCAGGATTCGCTGGACGCGGGTATTGGCGAGCAGGGTGAGGTTCGCCCGGTCCATCGCGGGTTGCAGATGGGCACCGCCGGGGCCGACGCGGGTGCCCTGGTGGATGTTCAGCGGCACCGCTCCCACTCCGGGGCGCAGCGGCGCGTCGGGCGTCGACCCGTTGAGATCATCGATCCACGGGTGACCCGCGGCGGTGGCGGCGTTCACGAAAGACGCTGTGCATCCGTCGAATTCGGCCACCCGCCGGATCAGTATCGGACCCTCCGACCCGTGTATCGCGTTGTCGAAGTCCAGATCGGTTTCGATGGCGCGGAAATGGGGCAGCACTTCTGTCCAGGCCCATTCGGGGAGTCCCCAGCCGTCGAAGTCCGACGGCAGTCCTCGGCAGAAGTAGCCGCCGTTGACCGCCCCGGATCCCCCCACCACGGCGCCGCGCATGATCTGCGCATGCCGTGGCGGGTCGACGGTCAGCGTGGTCGGAAATCGTCGCACCACAGAACTGGCGGCCCCGATCGGCAGCCGAAGCCCGTCGCTGATCTGCGTCAGCACCCGAGGGTCCGACGGTCCCGGGCCCGATTCGACGACCGTGACCACGCACGACGGATCTGTGGAGAGTCGGTCGGCCAGAACGGAACCGGCGCTGCCGGCACCGACGATCAGGACGTCACTGCGCACGCGAGGAGCAATAGATTCACTGCGCACGCGAAGAGCGTCGTTTCAGGTCCGGATCTGGGGTTTGAGCGCGCCGAGATGTCGCTCGCGGACCACGCCGGCCCACAGCCCGGTGCCGTAAGCGATGTCGTCGAGGCGTTTGAGGACGATGTAGGTGAGCAGCCCGACCCGTGGGGTGTCGTCCTCGGCGCTGCCGTTGCGCGCCAACCAGTCGACGATCCCTTCGATGACCGCGGCCAGCAGCACCACCTGCCGACACCGCCTGGACAGCAGCGCGGCGATCAGGGCCAGCGGCCAGTAGTGCCGACAGATCGCCGACGCGAGCTGCATGGCGGCGGACCACAGTCCGTGCGCCGCCACCACCGCGACATCCCTGGGCTCGGTTTCGACGCTGGACAGCGACTTGGCGATGCGGCGGCCGGTGACGGTCGCAACGATGATCGAGGCCAGGTACCCGATCGATGAGCCCATCGCCATCAGCATCCATGCCAGCAGCGTCCAGCCCGAGATCACCAGCGGAGCGGTCTTGCCGGGATGCCGGACCGACAGCGGCGCGGCGGCTTCGCCGTAGAAAGACCTGCGCGAGAACCACTCTCGCAGTTGCGTGCGATGGTCGTGCGCGACCAGCGCGATCGGTTCGTAGCGCAGACGCGTCCCTGACTCGATGAGACGCCAGCACAGGTCGACGTCTTCGCCTGACCTCAGCGTCTCGTCGAAGCCGCCGACCTCGCTGAGCATGGACCGGCGGCAGATGATCGCGGCGCTGGGGACGTAGGACACCGTGCCGTACGGCATCACCGGGGCCTCCCGCAGACCGAGGTCGAGCGACGACCGCACCGCCTCGTACCGGGCGACCACGTTGTCGGGTTCACGCAAGCCGACGATGCGGGGCGCCACCAGCCCCACGGCGGGATCGCAGAAGTGGCCGAGCAGCGCCTCCAGCCATCCACGCCGCGGCACGACGTCACTGTCCAGGAAGGCCACGAAGTCGGTGTTGCACGCCGCCAGGCCGGTGTTGCGGGCCGCCGCCGGTCCCCTGCTGCGGTCGTGGCGAAGCACCAGCACGTCGCCGTGCAGATCTGTGAAGTCGGACCGCTCGAGCGGGGTGGCCGAGCCGTCGTCGACGACGATGACACGAAGGCCGCGCACCGCTGTGAGCAGCCGGCGCACGCCAGAAGCATTGTCGCGCACCGGTATCACCACGGTGACATCCCGGTGGGACGGACCGCTGGCGGGCCGTGGATGTGCCACGGTCGCATCGAGCAGCGCCCGTGCCACCTGCGCGCTGACCGCGTCGTGCACCTCGAGCCGACCGCCGCTGAGCATGGTCTGCGCGGCCGGCGCCAGGCGCAGAAGACGGGTCGGGGAACCGCCGAGGAGGGCGGACCCTTCACCGAGCACCTTCACCCGGCGATCGACCTGGACGGCGAAGCCGTCGGGTAGCCGCGGTCCGGTCATGTCAACATTCCGTCGCGGTCAGGTACCCAGCGGGTGATCCGTCGCAGGCATGCCTCGACCATATCGGGAAAGATCCGGGCGCCGTCTTCCTCCGTCGCGGTGGTGGGGTCGCCGAGCACGCCGACCTCGCTCACCGCGGCGACGCCTGACCGTCGCAGTTCCGGAATGAGTTCGCGAAGGGGCGAAACATTGCCGGGCACCGTTTCGTGGATACGAACGTCCTGCGGCGAAATATGTAGCAATACAGACGTTTCGGTGTGACCGGCGTGCGCATCGGCGCCCGCCACGGTGCACGAGCACCAACCTGCATCGCGGCCCTCGTAGCGCAGCAAAGCCGTCGCCGCCGCCAACGCCTCGACGTTGCCTCCGTGACCGTTGACGAAGACCAGCCGCGAAGCCCATCGCGATGCGGACCGGCCGTACTCCACCAGCAACAACCGCAGCGCAGCCGTGCCGATCGACACGGTGCCGCTGAACTCCTCGTGCTCACCGCTCGCGCCGTAGCCGATCGCGGGCGCGATCATCCAATTCAATTCATTGCGGCCGGCCAGTTCGCCAGCAACGGCTCGAGCGACGGCCGTCGCGATTCTCGTGTCGGTGTCCAGCGGTAGATGCGGACCGTGCTGCTCGGTGGAGCCGACGGGGACGAGCAGGGCTGACGGGGTGCTCTGCAGCTGCTTCGACGTCGCATTCGCGAGCTCGCTGACAGATGGCACCCGCCGATGGTAGGCCGAATTCACCTGTCGTGCGCCAATTGTTGGCGCATGCGCAGCAATTCATTCGGTGGAATTTTCGATACCACCATCGACACCGTCCCGCCAGCCTCGTGCGTCCCGCCTCTACCAGCGAGTTCCCTCGGACGCCGTCGCGGTCAAGCGGTCGGGCCGCCGGGCACGCCGAGTGCCCGGACGAAGTCGGGCGGAACCAGGATGTCCTCGGTTTCGAGATCATGCACCGACGCGCGACCCAGACCCATCAATGCAGAATCGATGCCGCCGCGCAGGACGTCGAGCACGTTCTCGACACCGGCCTGGCCGTTGGCCGCGAGGCCCCACAGGTATGCCCGGCCGATCATCACCGCACGAGCGCCGAGCGCGACGGCCTTCACCACGTCGCTGCCCCGGCGGATGCCGCCGTCGAGCAGCACCTCGACGTCGTCTCCGACCGCCTCGGCGATCGCAGGCAGGGCACGGATCGATGCCGGTGTCCCGTCCAGGTTGTTGCCACCGTGGTTCGACACGGAGATCGCCGAAACCCCGGCATCCACAGCGCGTTTGGCGTCGTCAACCCGCATCACCCCCTTCAGCATGAAGGGACCGCCCCACAGCTCGCGAAGCCACGCGATGTCTTCCCAGGTCGGCGGGGGCGTGCCCATCCACTCGCCGTAGGCGGCGAAGAACGGCGGGCCCGGCTCGCCGCGCGCCGCCTGATTGGGCACCCGCAGGTTCGGCGGCCGCAGGGTCTTGCCCCATTGCCACATCCAACTCGGCCGGGTCAGTCCCGTCGGGAGCATGCGCACGGTCGTGCGCAGATCCATCCGCTCGGGGATCTTCGGGCTGCCCCAGTCGCGGCCGTGCGAGAAGCTCCAGTCGGTGGTCACGATCAGCCCGACGGCGCCCGCCTCGCGGGCCCGCTCGACCCTGGCCGCGATCGCGTCCCGGCCACCGAGCCAGTAGACCTGGAAGAAGAGCTTGGGGTTGGCCGCGATCACCTCTTCGATCGGCTTGCTGGCGAAAGACGACAGACCCATCGCGGTGCCGCGGGCGGCTGCTGCGCGTGCGACCGCGACCTCGCCTTCGGGGTGGACCGCCTGCACCCCCGTCGGCGAGATCAGCACGGGTAGCGAAATCTCTTGTCCCATCACGGTGGTGGCCAGGTCGCGCTTCTCGGTCGCCCCGATGACGTGCGGCGCGAAGCCCAACTCGGCGAAGGCGTCGACGTTGTCGGAAACCGTCACGCCCTTCTCGCTCGCGGCGATCAGCGCCGAGTACACCGGCTTGGGAAGCCGACGCTTGGCCCGCTCCTGAGCGGCGGCGACTGTTTCGAACCACGTGTCAGCCATGATCACACCGGACTTTCGTTGCAGAATCGGGCCGGGGGTTTGGTCAGCAGCTTGAGGGCCACCGGACCTTGTTTGGTTCCCCTGGAGTGGTCACCACTGGGTTTGGGTTTGACGCGCTCCCGTTCCAGGGCAGGGGCACCCCAGCCCTCCACGCATTCGGGGTCAGGGCCGTCCAGTGGCAAACCGGTGAAGAACTTGGCGGCCATGCAGCCGCCACGGCAGCTGTCGTAATGGCCGCAGCTTCCGCACGCACCTGCCGACTGCGGCTCGCGCAACTCGCGGAACAGTGGTGCGTGCTGCCAGACGTTCTGAAAACCACCGTCGGACAAGATGTTTCCGGCCAGGAAGTTGTCGTGGATGGCGAACGGGCAGGCGTAGACGTCGCCGACGGGGTCGATGAGGCAGACCACCCGGCCGGCGCCGCACAGGTTGAGCCCGGCCAGCGCGCCGGGCGCGCCCAGTCCGGACAGGTGGAAGAACGAGTCGCCGGTGAGCACTCCGTCCCCCTTGGCCACGAGCCAGTTGTACAACTGTCGCTGCTGGTCGGCGGTCGGGTGCAGGTCGTCCCAGGTGTCGGCGCCGCGGCCGGAGGGGCGCAGTCGCGTGATCCGCAGTGTGGCACCGTACTGCGCTGCGAGAGCGGCGAATTCGTCGAGCTGGTCGACGTTGTGGCGGGTGACGACCACCGAGATCTTGGCGTCCTTGAAGCCGGCGTCGGCGAGGTTCTGCAGCGCCCGGGTGGCCATCGCGAACGAGCCGGTGCCACGCACGGCGTCGTTGACCTCCGCGGTCGCGCCGTCGAGCGAGATTTGCACATCGACGTAGTCGCTGGCGGCCAGCCGAGTTGCCACCTCGGGCGTGATGCGCACGCCGTTGGTGGAGAACTTCACGCCGACGTGATGGGCGGTGGCGTAGTCGACGAGTTCCCAGAAGTCCGAACGCACGGTCGGCTCGCCGCCGCCGATGTTGACGTAGAACACCTGCATGCGCTCGAGTTCGTCGATGATGTCCTTGCACTGCTGGGTGGTCAGCTCACGCGGGTCGCGCTTGCCCGACGACGACAGGCAGTGCACGCACGCCAGGTTGCACGCGTAGGTCAGCTCCCAGGTGAGGCAGATCGGGGCGTCGAGGCCGTGCTCGAACTGCTCGACGAGCCGAGGCACGGGCTGGGCGGCCGGGACGAGCGCCGAATTGGTGGCCGGCGCGAGCGCCGAATCAGTGGACGTCATTGCGGGACCAGCATTTTCGATTGGGCAAGCACAGAAAGTGCGTGCAGGTACGGTGCCTGCTGCGCGTCGTCGATACCGGCGGCGCGGCAGGCGGATCGGACGTCGGGGTGGTCGGACAGCGCGTTGACGACGTCAACGATCGTCCGGTTCTTCAGGAATGACAGCTTGCGCGTTCCGAAGTGGTAGAGCAGCGCCCCGAACGGCTCCGGCCGCACCGCCACCTGGTGGTGCAGCCGCCAGCCGTGTTCCGGATCGAACACCGGGCCGGGGCCCGAATCCAACCCCGTTCGGGACGCCGCTCTCGACGAAGCCACGGTCAGTAGACCCCGCACATCCCGTCGATCGACACCTCTTCGACCAGCGTCTCGGTGACGAGTTCGTCGGCTTGCACCTGCTCATTCGGTTCCATGGGCTTGCCTTTCTCGGGGCGCTTTCGCTGTTCTCGACAATTGTGATCGAGATCGCAATATTATGGCATCGGGTGCCAGAATGGAAGAGGGCCCCGGAAGAGGAGCGCGTATGGGCTCGGAAGCCCCGCATCGAGTGGGCCGCCGGCGCGCGACGACGTGGGCGCACATCAGCAACGTGGCCATCGACATGTTCGCCGAGCACGGCTTCGACGAGATCAGCGTCGACGACGTCGCCGAGGCCGCGGGCATCGCTCGGCGCACGCTGTTTCGCTACTACCCATCCAAGAACGCGCTGCCCTGGGGCGATTTCGACGCTCACCTCGAGCATCTGCGAGAACTGCTCACCGACCTCGATCCGAGCGTGCCGATCCGCGATGCGTTGCGCACAGCGCTGTTGGCGTTCAACACCTTTGACGAGGCCGAGACCGCGCGCCACCGACAGCGCATGCGGGTGATCCTCGAGACCGCGGCGCTGCAGGCCTACTCGATGACGATGTACGCCGGCTGGCGCGGCGTCGTCGCGGGGTTCGTCGCCCACCGGCTCGGCACCGCGGCCGGCGACCTCGTGCCACAGACCGTCGCGTGGACGATGCTCGGCGTGGCGCTGTCCGCCTACGAACACTGGCTGGCCGACGAGTCCGTGTCGCTGGCCGAGGCGCTGGGTGCGGCGTTCGACGCGGTAGCCGACGGCCTCGATGCGCTCGGCTGAGCGGCGCGGCAGAATTTTTTTCGATTGGGGCGTCGGAGTTCAGTCCCCCGCGGCGACGATAAGGGTGTGAGCGCCGAACCGGATGGCACCGACGCTCCACGGGCACTGCTGGCGCTGTACGACGAGGCGCTGCCGGTTGTGTACGGATACTTCGTCCGGCGCTGCGGTGACCGTGGAACCGCCGAAGACCTGACGTCGGAGACGTTTCTGGCGGCGATGGATGCCGCCCGGAAGACGGCTCCACCGCCGATGAGCGTGCCGTGGCTGATCGGGGTGGCGCGTCACAAGCTGGCCGACCACTACCGGCGCCGCCGCGACCGGTTCAGCATCCCCGTCGCCGAACTGCCCGAGCCCGCAGAGGCGGCCGACGATTGGGATGACGAACTCGACCGCATCGTCGCCGAAAGCGTGCTGGCCAAGCTGCCCGAGCAGCATCGGACGGTCCTGGCGCTGCGCTACATGGACGACTGCTCGGTGCCCGAGTGCGCCGAGCTGATCGGCCGGACGGTCCACGCCACCGAGGCGCTGCTGGTGCGGGCCCGCAGGGCGTTTCGAGCTCACTACCCCGAACCGGAAGGAGGGCGGTCGTGAACAACAGCCACGATCCGCTGGCCGTGCTGCACGGCGACGAGCTTCCGGTCGCACCCGATCCCGCGTTCGCCGCCCGGCTGCGCGCACGCCTGGAGTCGGCACTGTCTCTACCCAATCGGACACAAGGAGTTCAAATGAGTGACACCGATACCGCGATCGCCGAACTCACCGAACCGTCGATCGCGACATCCGTCGTACCCCGCAGCGCCGCGCTGCCATACCTGACCGTCAGCCCGGCGCGCGACGCGATCGCCTGGTACGTCGATGCGTTCGAGGCGCGGGTGGTCGGCGATCCGATCGTGATGGACGACGGCCGCATCGGCCACGCCGAGCTGGAGATCTCGGGCGGCGTGTTGTACCTGGCCGACGAGTATCCCGAGCTTGGCCTCAAATCACCTGCCCCGCAGGCTGCTTCGGTATCCCTGATGCTCGAGGTCGCCGATACCGACCGTGCGCTGGCGCGGGCCAGGGAACGCGGCGCGACGGTGCAGCAGGACGTCGGTGAGGCGCACGGTGCGCGCAGCGCGACCATCGTCGACCCGTTCGGCCACCGCTGGATGCTCAGCGGGCCGTTGACCGGCTCGGCGGTGCCGATTCAGCACGGCGACGTCGGCTACGTCTCGGTGTGGGTGCCCGACGCCGAGCGTGCCGCGGCGTTCTACGGCCACGTTCTCGGCTGGAGCTACGACCCGGCGACACACCAGGTGACCAACACCGATCAGCGGATCGGCATCTACAGCGTCGCAAGTGCCCAGGGAATGCTGTGCTGCTACGCGGTCACCGACCTCGACGGCGCACGACAGTCCATCGTCGACGGCGGCGGCGTGGTCGGCCAGACCCAGGAGTTCGACTTCGGCACCGTTCTCGACGCCACCGATCCCGCCGGTGCTGCGTTCGCGGTGTTCCGGCCGGCGCCCGGCACGCCGCGGCCGGCGCTCAATGGCACTGGGCCAGGCGAACTTTCGTACATCACCTATCAGGTCCCGGATTCCGCCGCGTTCCGGTCGTTCTACGGGAGGGTCCTGTTCTGGACGTTCGAGCCGGGCCACGTCGACGACGGCTGGGGGGTGCGCGAAACCCATCCGATGGCGGGGTGCGCCGGCGGCAACGCCGAGGCGGTGACCGTCCCGATGTGGACCGTCGCCGACATCGACGCCGCGGTGGCGCGGGTGCGTGAAGCGGGGGGCACCGTCATCGAGGAGCCGTCGCAGCAGTCGTACGGGCGCTCGGCGCTGTGCACGGACGACCAGGGCACCCGCTTCTACCTCGGCCAGTTCTAGTGGTGATTTCGGTGTCCGAACGCTCGCTCAGCGACTGTTCAGACACCGAAATCGCTCACCCGAGGACGTCGGCGATCGGTGCGCCCGCCGCGATCTTGGCGCGCACCTTCATGACCTTGCCGGGCATGCCGCCGCCGACCACCCCGACGACCACGCCGTCGCGTTCGTAGAAGGCCAGGAACTTGCGGCCGTCGTCCTCGACGACGTGCACCGTGTCGTCGGCCTGCGGTTCGCCGAGACACTGGATCTTGACGTCGTACTGATCGCTCCAGAAGTACGGCACCGAGACCGCGGTCGGCGGCTCCTGCCCCAGCAGCGTGGGCACCAGCACACGGGCCTGATCAGCGACGTTACTCCAATGCTCCACGCGCACTTGATGTCCCGTTTCGTGCCGCCAGGAAGCGACATCGCCGATCGCCCAGACATGCGGTGCGCTCGCACGGCCGCGGTTGTCGCAGACGACGCCGTTGTCGACCTCGATGCCGCTGCCTTCCAGCCAGCCGGTGGCCGGGTGTGAGCCGATACCGACGATCACCAGGTCGGCCTCGAGAGCGGTGCCGTCGCTGAGCACGACCGTCTCGACGCGACCGGCGCCGCGCACCTCTGCGACTCCGACGCCGCAGCGCACGTGCACGCCCTCGGCGCGGTGCACCCTCGCCACCAGTTCACCGATCTGCTCACCGAGTACCGACGCCAGCGGCGCGGGCTGCGGCTCCACCAGGGTCACCTCGACGCCGAGCTTGCGCAGGCTCGCAGCCACCTCACAGCCGATGAACCCGGCACCGACGACGACAGCGCGCCGGGCCGAGCCGGCCTCCTTTCGCAGCGCCACGCTTTCGTCGTAGTTGCGCAGGACGTGGATGCCCTGGAGATCGGGAAACGACGGAATGCGCTTGGGCACCAGGCCGGTGGCGATGATGAGCTCGTCGTAGCCGAGCTCGCTGCCGTCGGCGAGGGTCAGTGTCTGCGTAGCCGTGTCGACCGACCGTGCGCCGCTGCCGAGCCGCACGGTGATGTCGTTCTCCTCGTAGAATTCCGCGGGCTTGAGCGTGACGTCGTCGGTCTCGGAACGCAGCACTTCCTTCGACAGTGGCGGGCGGTCGTACGGCAGATGGTCCTCGTCGCTGATTATCGTGACCGGTCCGGTGTACTCCGACCGGCGCAACTGTTCGGCCGTGCGGGCCGCGGCCAGTCCGCCGCCGACGATGACGATGCCCCCTGATGTGGTCATGGGCAGTTCTTACACGATGCCTGCGGCGATTTGTCTGCCACCCCGGCCGAATCCTGCCGGCCCGGCCATCAGCCCCGACCGCGGTCGATGATGTTGGTCAGCACGACGATGCTCTCGCTGCGTTCGACCTCGGCGGCCGAACGGATGCGCTCCAGCGCCTTCTCGAGGTGGCCCATGTCGCGCGCCACCACGTGCAGGATCGCGTCGGCCGTACCGGTGACGGTTGCCGCACTGATGACCTCGGGAATGTCAATCCACGCCGCCCGCAACCGGTCTGGGGCGATGGTGCCGTGACGGAACACCTGGACGTACGCCTCGGTGGTCCAGCCCAGCGCGCTGCGGTCGACGACGGTGGTGAAGCCGCGGATCACCCCGTAGTCGAGCATGCGGTCGATCCGCCGCTTCACCGCGGGCGCCGAAAGGTTGACCCGCTCTCCGATATCGGCGTAGGTCGCGCGTGCGTCGTTGATCAGCGCGGCGAGGATCTGCTCGTCGGTGTCGTCGAGACGATCCATGTCCACCTCCGCACAATGAATCGCTGTACCGCCGGACTCTACACAACAAACCGCTGGTAGACACGCAATGAACGACGATTGATTGCGCCATCGACGCGTCCTACCGTTGATTCATGACGCTCGACACCGCTCCCGTCATGTTCGGACCCCCCGGTACACCGGGGAACGCAGGGATGACCGCCACCGAAGCGGCGATCGCGATCGACGACCGCTATGTGGCACACAACTATTCGCCGTTGCCGGTCGTCGCCGCCAGCGCCGACGGCGCGTGGATCACCGACGTCGAAGGCCGTCGGTACCTGGACTGTCTGGCCGCGTACTCGGCGGTCAACTTCGGGCACCGGAACCCGGAGATCACCGCCGTCGCGCACGCCCAGTTGGACACCGTGACGTTGGTCAGCCGCGCCCTTCACTCCGATCGGCTCGGCTCTTTTTGCGCGGCATTGGCCGGGCTCTGCGGTAAAGACATGGTGTTGCCGATGAACAGCGGCGCGGAGGCGGTGGAGAGCGGCCTGAAGGTCGCCCGCAAGTGGGGCACCGACGTCAAGGGGGTGGCGACCAGCGCGGCCAACGTCGTGGTGGCGCACAACAACTTTCATGGCCGCACCACGACCATCATCAGCTTCTCCGACGACGAGACAGCCCGCCGGGGCTTCGGCCCCTACACGCCCGGGTTCCGGTCCGCACCATTCGGTGATGCCGACGCGTTCGCCGACGCGATCGACGAGAACACCGTCGCTGTGCTGATCGAACCGATTCAGGGCGAGGCCGGAATCGTCGTTCCGCCCGACGACTTCCTGCCGCGGCTTCGATCCCTGTGCACCGAACGCAACGTGCTGATGATCGCCGACGAGATCCAGTCCGGACTGGCGCGAACCGGGCGGACGTTCGCGTGCGAGCACTGGGGCGTCGTGCCGGATGTCTACCTGCTTGGCAAGGCACTCGGCGGCGGCGTGGTGCCGTTGTCTGCGGTGGTAGCCGACACCGATGTTCTCGGCGTGCTGCATCCCGGTGAGCACGGTTCGACGTTCGGAGGCAACCCGCTGGCCGCGGCAATCGGCTCGACCGTGGTGGCGATGTTGCGAGGCGGCGAATTCCAATGCCGCTCCGCCGAACTCGGCGATCATTTGCACCGGAGGCTTCGTGAGCTGATCGGCCACGGCGTCGTCGCGGTCCGCGGCAAGGGGCTGTGGGCCGGCGTCGACATCGACCCCGCATCGGGTAGCGCCAACGACGTCACACTGCGCATGGCGCATCGCGGTGTCCTGGTCAAAGACACCCACGGCTCGACGGTACGATTCGGCCCGCCATTGGTGATCACCGCCGACGAAATCGACTGGGCTGTTGACCAATTCGCCGCCGCCCTGGCCGATTGAGTTCGGCGAGCAGACGCGAAATGCCCCGAAATACCGCGAAAACGGGACAATATGCGTCTGCTCGCGAGAGGAAGGTCAGTGCTTCATGGCGCCGCGGTCGACGGCAATCTGGCTGCCCGACAGCGTCTTGGAGCCG
The DNA here is from genome assembly GCF_001499855.1 of Mycobacterium sp. GA-0227b. Taxonomy (GTDB): domain Bacteria; phylum Actinomycetota; class Actinomycetes; order Mycobacteriales; family Mycobacteriaceae; genus Mycobacterium. The sequence goes on along the minus strand of NZ_LQIK01000031.1, from coordinate 162,585 downwards.
TCACCGGCCAGCCATGCGACGACGTCGGCCACTTCCTCCGGCTCCATGAAGCCCTGCAGACCCTTGTTCTCCTCGTCCAATGGCTGGTACGGCATCGGCGAGAAGCTGTGCAGGTAGCTGGGGTACTTGGCGAAGATCGCCATCATCGCGTCCTTCTCCACCATCGGTGTCTCGATCGAGTACGGATGGATCGAGTTCACCCGGATCCCGAATTCACCGGCCTCGATCGCAAGCGCATTCGTCAGCGCGGTCAGCCCGTGCTTGGAGGCGCCGTAGTGCGCGTTGCCGGGCGTGGCCTTCAGCCCGGCCGACGAGCTCACGATGATGATCGATCCTCCGTTGCCCGCAGCGATCATCGCGGGTACCGCGGCGCGGAGGGTGCGCCACGTGCCGTTGAGGTTCACGTCGATGACGGTGTCCCACTGCTCTTCGGACATCTCCCAGATGCGGCCCCAGCTGAGCACACCGGCATTGGCGACCACGATGTCGAGCCTGCCGAACTGCTCGACGCCGTCGGCCACCACCTGCTGCAGCGCGGCCAGATCCCTGATGTCGACCTCGCGGGCAAGCACCTTGCGCCCCGTCGCCTCGACCGCGCGCACCGTTTCGGCCAGTTCTTCCGACGTCGCCATCGGATAGGTGATGGTTTCGGAGATCGGCGCACAGATGTCGATCGCGATGATGTCGGCGCCCTCCTCGGCCAGCCGGATCGCGTGCGCCCGCCCCTGCCCGCGCGCAGCTCCGGTGATGAAGGCCACTCGGCCTTCCAGAGGTTGGTTCGTCGCCGTCACCGCTGCTCCTTTCGGGATGCTGCGGACAGGCTAACAGCCGAACTGAAACGTGTTCTAGTAACCGTCCCGTGGGCTGGGACCGCTCAGAGCTCGGCGATGATCTGCTGCCGCTTGGCGGTGTACTCGTCTTCGGAGATCGCGCCGGTGGCGCGCAACGTCTCGAGTTCCTGCAGACGTTGGGCAGTCGACGGCTCCGGTGCCGCGATCGGCGAGGCAGCCGGCGCCGAGGAAGCCGGCGGGGCGGTCGCGGCCGGCGCCTGCTGGGCGGCGGCTCGTCGCACGACCGCTTGAACTTGTTGCCGGGCAGCGGGGTTGGAACGAAGGTCGATCATGTTGTTCAGGCCGATGTTGTGCGCCTTGAGGATCTGCAGGATCTCCATCAGCGCCGCGGTCTGACCGGTCAGGTCGTACGTCCGGTTGTCCTCGGCGATGGTGAAGTTGGCTGGCATCAGCCCGCTGACCAAACCGCTTCGCTCCCAGTCGATCTGATATTCGTTGGTCATCGGGTCCACCAGTGCGACCAGTTTGCGGTTGGTGATCATCGGCAGCCTGGTGATCGAGGCGAGCACCCGGTCCTGGCTGGCGAACGGCGCGATACCGGGCCCGGAGATCTGCAGGTCGAGTTTCACCAGTGGCTGTTCGTTGATCCGCGTGCCCGTTTCGTGGATGCCCGTGACCTGAGCCAGCGCGAGCACCCCGGTCTGCTCGAGGGCGGCGGTCTTAGCGCTTGGCCTCGCGCCCGCGGCGGTGATCGCCAACGCGATCAGCACGTCGACGGCGGTGATGAGCAGACCCGCCCAGAACATCCACTTCATCAGCGGATCGCCACCGGTCGCGAAGTAGATCACCAGGAATATCGGTCCGACGATGCCGCACAGCAACACGAACGCTTGGACCTTGATGTAACGCCACAACATCTGTCTGCCACGCTCCCGTCGTCCGCGACTGCGTGTCAGATTATCGCCGAACCGCCGTCGGCGAGGCTACAAAAGAGCGTGCTTTGGACCGACTGATGATTACTCGGACGTGGCCGTTGCCTGCAGAGACGTCGTCGCGCCCAGTGGTGTGATCGGAAGGGTCTCGGGCGCCTCCGTCGTCGCGGGCGCGGGTCCGACGAGTTGATACAGCGGTTTCGTCCACCGGTACCCACCCGCGGCGGTCGTGTAGCTGGTGTGGATGACGGTCGACACCTTCGACACTTCCTCGGCGTCCGGGTCGTAGTCGCAGACCGCGTCGCCGAGTTCGCACACGCTGATCGTGCGGGCGCCGATGGCCGGTGGCAGCGGTTGCGGAGCGTGGGCCAGGATCGGCCAATCCTGCGCAACGCCCTTTCCGGCGCCCGGGACACTGGTGACCGAGCCGATGTTGATGGTCGGGTCGGCGGGCAGCCGGTCGCCGTCGGCGATCAGCAGCGCGGCAACCATATTCGGGTTCGTACCGGCCGCGTGCAGGTTGCGGTGTACCACCATCGCGCCCTGTGAGTATCCGGCGAGCACCACCTTGGACTCCGGGCAGCGCTGTGTGAACGCCGTGTACTGCGAGCCGAGCGCCGCGGCGCCGGCGTCCACACTGCTCATGAAGCCCAGCCACTCCCCGACGCCGCCATCGTCATCGGGCACCGCGACGGCGGGGTACTCGACGGCCTCCGCGGTCATCGTGCGCCCATCGCGCTGGACCAGCTGCCGCAGATCGAGGTAGGACTGATAGATGTCGTCGCCCATTCCGGCGTTCGCGGTCAGGTCGCCGTCACGCTGACCGGAGCCCGCCGCGCCGAACCAGTGCACGTCGGGGCAACCCGGAGCGGCTTGCGCCAGCCCTACTGAAAGGCCGGCGAATGCGGCACCGGCGATCGCGGTCGCGCTGGCGAGCGTAGTGAGACGACGAAGCATGAACCCAACCCTTCCGCGCCCCGACCAGGGCAGTCGGAAGGTACATCGTCACAGTCGTCTCAGCCGTTACACCGCACCTCGCGAAAGCGGCGGCCACCCGACGCTGAGCGCCGCCAACCCGGTGGCAAGACGCAAAATGCCCCGAAACCTCTCGGTTTCGGGGCATTTTCCGTCTGCTCGCGCAGAGATCAGATCACTTGATGATCTTGGTGACCCGGCCGGCGCCGACGGTACGGCCGCCCTCGCGGATCGCGAAGCGCAGACCCTCGTCCATGGCGACGGGCTGGATCAGCTTCACCGAGATGTCGGTGTTGTCACCGGGCATCACCATTTCGGTGCCCTCCGGCAGCGTCACCACACCGGTCACGTCGGTGGTGCGGAAGTAGAACTGCGGACGGTAGTTGTTGAAGAACGGCGTGTGCCGGCCACCCTCGTCCTTGGACAGGATGTAGACCTGGCCCTCGAAGTCGGTGTGCGGCGTGGTGGTGCCGGGCTTCACGACGACCTGGCCGCGCTCGACGTCCTCACGCTTGATGCCGCGCAGCAGCAGACCGACGTTGTCACCGGCCTGACCCTGATCGAGCAGCTTGCGGAACATCTCGACACCGGTGACCGTGGTCTTGGTGGTGTCCGGACGGATGCCGACGATCTCGACTTCCTCGTTCACGTTGATCACGCCACGCTCGACGCGACCGGTGACCACGGTGCCGCGGCCGGTGATCGTGAAGACGTCCTCGACGGGCATCAGGAACGGCTTGTCGGTCTCGCGGACGGGATCCGGGATCGACTCGTCGACGGCCTCCATGAGCTCCTCGACCGACTTGACCCACTTCTCGTCGCCCTCGAGCGCCTTGAGCGCCGACACGCGGATGACCGGGGCGTCCTCGTCGAACTCCTGGGCGGCCAGCAGTTCGCGGACCTCCATCTCGACGAGCTCGATGAGCTCCTCGTCGTCGACGGCGTCGGCCTTGTTCAGCGCGACCAGGATGTAGGGCACGCCGACCTGGCGGGCGAGCAGCACGTGCTCACGCGTCTGCGGCATCGGACCGTCGGTCGCCGCGACCACCAGGATCGCGCCGTCCATCTGGGCGGCGCCGGTGATCATGTTCTTGATGTAGTCGGCGTGACCGGGGGCGTCGACGTGCGCGTAGTGACGCTTGTCGGTCTGGTACTCCACGTGGGAGATGTTGATCGTGATGCCGCGCTGACGCTCCTCAGGCGCATTGTCGATCTGGTCGAATGCGCGCGACTCGTTCAACTCGGGGAACTTGTCGTGCAGCACCTTGGTGATTGCTGCGGTCAGCGTCGTCTTGCCGTGGTCAACGTGACCGATGGTCCCGATGTTGACGTGCGGCTTCGTCCGCTCGAACTTCGCCTTCGCCACTGTGTGGTCCTCCTGGACTGTGTTGGTGCTTGTCTAAAGCAGTGTTGATCTTTGCAGTTGTTTCTCGCCGCGGTAACGACGGGTCCGATTACTGACCCGTCGCCTTCGCGATGATCTCCTTCGACACGGCCGCCGGAACTTCTGCGTACGAGTCGAACACCATGGAGTAGTTCGCCCGGCCCTGGGTCTTCGACCGAAGGTCGCCGACGTAGCCGAACATCTCCGACAACGGCACCTGCGCCTTGACGACGCGGGCACCGGATCGCTCCTCCATGGCCTGGATCTGACCACGGCGGGAGTTCAGGTCGCCGATCACGTCACCCATGTAGTCCTCGGGTGTGGTCACTTCGACCGCCATGATCGGCTCGAGGATCACCGGCTGCGCAGCCTGTGCCGCTTTCTTGAGCACCTGCGAACCTGCGACCTTGAAGGCCATTTCCGACGAGTCCACCTCGTGGTACGCGCCGTCGAGCAGCGTCACCTTGAGGTTGACCAGTGGGTAGCCGGCCAGCACGCCGTACTGCATGGCGTCCTGAGCGCCGGCGTCCACCGACGGGATGTACTCGCGAGGGATACGGCCGCCGGTGACCTTGTTCTCGAACTCGTAGGTCGCCCCGTCCTCGCCGGTGAACGGCTCGAGGTCGATGAGCACCTTGGCGAACTGGCCCGAGCCACCCGTCTGCTTCTTGTGGGTGAACTCGACCTTCTCGACCTTGCGCTTGATCGTCTCGCGGTAGGCCACCTGCGGCTTGCCGACGTTGGCCTCGACCTTGAACTCGCGCTTCATCCGGTCGACGAGGATGTCGAGGTGAAGCTCGCCCATACCGCCGATGACGGTCTGGCCGGTCTCCTGATCCAGGTGGACCTTGAACGTCGGGTCCTCCTCGGCGAGCTTCTGGATCGCGGTGCCGAGCTTCTCCTGGTCGCTCTTGGTCTTGGGCTCGATGGCCACCTCGATCACCGGATCGGGGAAGGTCATCGACTCCAGCACGATCTGCTCGTTGGCGTCGGACAGCGTGTCACCGGTGGTGGTGTCCTTGAGTCCGATGACGGCGTAGATGTGGCCTGCCGAGGCACGCTCGACGGGGTTCTCCTTGTTGGCGTGCATCTGGAACAGCTTGCCCAGCCGCTCCTTCTTGCCCTTGGTGGAGTTGATGACCTGCGAACCGGACTCGACGGTGCCGGAGTAGACGCGGACGTAGGTCAGCTTGCCGAAGAACGGGTGCACCGCGATCTTGAACGCCAGGGCCGAGAACGGCTCGTCGACCGACGGCTTGCGGCTGATGACCTCGTCCTCTTTGCCGGGCACATGACCCTGCACGGACTCGACGTCCAGCGGTGAAGGCAGGTAGTCGATGACCGCGTCCAGCATGGGCTGCACGCCCTTGTTCTTGAACGCGCTGCCGCACAACACCGGGTACAGCTCGGAGTTGACGGTCAGCTTGCGGATCGCGGCCTTGATCTCGGCGACCGTGAGCTCCTCGCCGCCGACGTACTTCTCCAACAGCTCCTCGTCGGTCTCGGCGACCGCCTCGAGCAGCTTGGTCCGGTACTCCTCGGCCTTCTCGGCGAGCTCGGCCGGGATGTCCTCGACCTCGTACTTCTCGCCGAGCGCGGTCTCGCCGCGCCACACCTTGGCCCTCATCTCGACCAGGTCGACGATGCCGATGAAGTCGTTTTCGGCGCCGATCGGCAGCTGGATGACCAGCGGCGTGGCACCGAGACGCTCCTCGATGGTGCGCACGGTGAAGTAGAAGTCGGCGCCCAGCTTGTCCATCTTGTTGACGAAGCAGATGCGCGGAACGTCGTACTTGTCGGCCTGCCGCCAGACCTGCTCGGACTGCGGCTCCACGCCTTCCTTGCCGTCGAACACTGCGACGGCGCCGTCGAGTACGCGCAGGCTGCGCTCCACCTCGACGGTGAAGTCGACGTGGCCCGGGGTGTCGATGATGTTGATCTGGTTGTCGTTCCAGAAGCAGGTGACGGCCGCGGAGGTGATCGTGATACCCCGCTCCTGCTCCTGCTCCATCCAGTCGGTGGTCGAAGCGCCGTCGTGGGTCTCACCGATCTTGTAGTTGACGCCGGTGTAGTACAGGATGCGCTCGGTCGTCGTGGTCTTGCCGGCATCGATGTGCGCCATGATGCCGATGTTGCGGACCTTGTTCAGGTCGGTAAGCACGTCCTTCTGTGCCACAGAAGTCTTCTCTTTCGCTTGGTAGTTGCTTCGGGTCTGTCGACCGCGGCGCGCTGTGCCTTATGTCGTCGCTTCGCGACTCCGGCACGCCGGCGGTTAAATCACCAGCGGTAGTGTGCGAACGCGCGGTTTGCCTCGGCCATCTTGTGGGTGTCCTCACGCCGCTTGACGGCGGCACCCAGGCCGTTGCTGGCATCGAGGATCTCGTTTGCCAGGCGCTCGATCATGGTCTTCTCGCGGCGCTGCTTGGAGAAGCTGACCAGCCAGCGCAGCGCGAGCGTCACCGAACGGTCCGGCCGCACCTCGACGGGAACCTGGTAGGTGGCGCCGCCGACGCGGCGGCTACGAACCTCGAGCGCCGGCTTGACGTTGTCCATGGCCCGCTTGAGGGTGACCACCGGGTCGGTGCCGGTCTTGTCGCGGGCCTGTTCGAGCGCACCATAAACAATGCGCTCGGCCAGCGATTTCTTCCCGTCCAGGAGAACCTTGTTGACCAGCTGGGTGACCAGCTGCGACCCGTACACCGGATCGTTGACCAACGGACGCTTGGGCGCGGGTCCCTTGCGCGGCATCAGCTCTTCTCCTTCTTCGCGCCGTAGCGGCTACGAGCCTGCTTGCGGTTCTTAACGCCCTGGGTGTCCAGCGAGCCGCGGATGATCTTGTAGCGCACACCCGGCAGGTCCTTCACACGACCGCCGCGCACCAGCACCATCGAGTGCTCCTGCAGGTTGTGGCCCTCACCCGGGATGTAGGCGGTGACCTCGACCGCGCTGGTCAGCTTGACGCGCGCGACCTTGCGAAGTGCCGAGTTCGGCTTCTTCGGCGTGGTGGTGTACACGCGGGTGCACACTCCGCGACGCTGCGGGCTGCCCTTGAGGGCCGCGGTCTTCACCTTGGCGATCTTGTCGCGGCGACCCTTGCGGACCAGCTGCTGGATGGTTGGCATCTACCGGCTTTCTGTGTTGCTGCTCTGAAGTTCTGGTCAAGTCTGGAGTACTGCACTTTTGTCCCGGTCACGTACCCCGCGATCGGGTGTGTCGCACACGCCCGCCCGAGACAATCGAAGGCATTGCCTCAATTCTCAGGGCATGGCGACATGCGAATTGGCCCGGCGTGCAGGCACGCTTCGCAGGTCCTGTTGACAACCGCACCCGCAATGCGCCTTATCTGCCAGGCACGATCGTCCACAATACCAGCACGGGGGCAGCGCTCCAAACCCGTTGGCCGCGCACTAACCGCAGGTCAGGTTACCTTCATGCCGACGGCTCGCTTGTGCGTCTACCGACGTTCCATGCCGGAGGCCAACCGCATCACCATGTCGCTGTACACCGCGTCGGTGTCGATGCCGTCCATCGCTCCGGTCATCTCCAGCAGCACGAACCCGTGCATGGCCGACCAGAACTCCAGCGCCGCATAGAACGCGTTCTCGCCTTCGAGCCCGTAGGACGCCAGCACTGCGATGACGGGTGCGGCCGCCGCCCTGGTGGCCTCGGTGAATTCGGGATCGTCGCCGCCCAACGGCATCCGGGTGAAAGCCGAATAGCGACCCGGGTGGTGATGGGCGTAGCTGCGATACGCGCTGGCCATGGCCGTCACCGCGTCGTCGCGGGTGCGGCCCTCGCCCACATTGGTGAGCATGCCGATGATGTCGCCGACGACACGCATCCGCACCGTTCTGCGCAGGTCTTCGAGGCTGTCGACGTGGTTGTACAGCGACGGGCCCTTGGTTCCGAGCTGGGTGGCCAGCGCGTTGATGGTCAACGCGTCCCAGCCTTCGCGGTCCAGGAATGTGAGCGCTGCGTTGACGATCGAGTCGCGACTGAGTCGAGGCGATCGCCTGGTCGGCGTGCCGGAGGGCTGTGCCATGCGCGCGTCGCCCCCTTGCCGTCTCGTCGGTTCCCGATTGATCCCGGAGAAAACTAACACCTCTAGTTTCCTCCGACTCAGTTGACGCGCTCCTGACTGAGCTCGGCGAGTTTCTTGGTGATCGAGCACAGATCGGGCAGCGTCGCCGGATTCATCGTCTGGATCGACCAGGTGATCACGTCGCCGCCCTTGGCCACGTAGAAGCTGCACGCGTTCCCGTCGAACGCCTTGAACCCCTTGTTGCCGTCGACCGACAGTTCGGTGAGCGTGCGGCCGGCGTGCTGTTCCAACGACCGCTCGGTGTCCATGTCACTGCCCCGATACCACCAGGTCGAGATGCCCATCCCGGCGCCGACCGTGCCGAACACGGTGTTCTCCTGCCAGAAACAGCCCGCGTCGCTGACGACGGCCCTGGTGAACTGCGCGGAGCCGGCGGCCGCGGCGATGTCGCCGTCGGTGATGCCGTTGCAGTCGACGCTGCGGAAACCGCTGTCGACGGCCGTCGGCGACGCGGTCGGGGGCGCGTCGTCGGACGACCCACACGCGGTGAGCAGCGCCGCCGTGGCGGCCAGCGCGGCGATCCCGCGACAGACGGCCACTGTCACATCTCCGACTTCAGCGTGGCGGACAGGAGTCTTTCCGCATCTACGCACGGGTCACCGACAGACTGGTCGCGCCGCTGCAGCCACCAACTCAACACCCCGCCGCCGGCCGCGGCGGTGGCCGAGCAGGCGGCGCCGGTGATGTCCCGCCGCGCCACGAACGCCTGATGACGTTCGACCACGGCCTCGGTTATTTTCGCGCCCCGCTTGGTGGCCAGCTCGCGTTCGCGGTCGAGGCTGCCGGTCTGAAACCAGGAGAATGTGGCGTCGATTATCGCGTCGCCACTGAACAACACGTACTGGCAGACCGCACCGCTGTAGGGCCGCATGACGCGATCGGCGCCCAGGATGTCGCGGACGGTGTCGTCGTCGAGCAGAGCGCATCGGTCGTTGGCGTAGCCGTAGTTGCGCTCGGAATCGGGTCCGTCGGGATGAGCCCGCTGCGCGCTTCCCTCGACGGTCTCAGCACACCCTGCCACCGTCACCACCGCTACGATCGCCGCGACAGCAATCGAACCGACCCGCCAACCCATCGCCGCTCACGCTACCCAGCGCCGGCGTTCATGGCGACTCCGACGAACCATGCCAAGACCGGCATCCGGCCACGTACGCTCTCCCCCATGATGTGGACTGTTGTCGCCCGGGCACTTACGGCATCCGCCGTCGTGTTTCCGCTGATCCTCACCGCTCCGGGCGTGTATGCGCAACCGGTGGTCTGCAACCCGTTGGCGCGTAACTGCGCCGACACCGGTGTCGTCGGCGCCCACCGGGGGACTGACACCCACATCACGGGTATCGGCCTCGTTGAGACGATCGACTGCAAAAACTCCACTCTGCTCGTCAATGGCACGGGTAATCAGATCACCGCGCTGGGCACCTGCTGGGGGGTGACGGTGCAGGGCAGCGGCCACGTCGTCGTAGCCGACAACGTCATCAACGATGTGACGGTCTACGGCTGGGACCAGACCGTGCTGTACAAGAACGGAGCGCCGGTGGTCTTGGACCGCGGACGCGAACTGGGCATGACCAACCGCATCAATCGGGTACCCGCATGAGCACAAGCACGCATTCCCTGTCCCGCTACATCGCCGCGACGGTTGCCGGGGGCGCCGCCGCGGCCGCGCTGCTGCTCGCCGGCTGCGGATCCGAGAGCAGCGACACCAACAGGCCGACCGCGACGGCGGGGACGTCGGGCGCCCAGGTCGAGATCGGCAACACGATCAACTACGGCTCGTTCGGCACCACGGCCGACATCGACTGCGCCGACGGCAAATCGCTCAACATCGGCGGGTCCAACAACACGCTGACCGTCAAGGGCACCTGTTCCAACGTGAACATCGGCGGTGCGGACAACAAGGTCAACTTCGAAAAGGTCGACAAGGAGATCAGCGTCGTCGGCCTGAACAACACCGTGACATATCAGGACGGTGATCCGAAGATCAACGACACCGGCACCAACAACAAGATCACCAAGGCCTGACTGTCAGGCGCTGGCTCCGTGCCGACCCGCACCGGCCGCGAAACGTGCTGCCCCTTCCAGTGATTCGGCGGCCACGCGCGACATGCTGCCGAACTCGAAATCCATCGCCTCGGCCTCCGCACGTCCCCACTGGTTGAGCATCGACAGTCGATCGGCGCGCATGCACTGCTGCGGCAGCGTGGCGAGTTCGGCGGCAAGTTCCTCTGCCCGTTGGCGCGCTTCACCTTTGGGCACCACCCGGTTGGCCAGACCCATCGAGAGGGCCTCGGCCGCATCGACGGCGCGGCCCGTGAGGATGAGATCCATTGCGCGGCTGTGCCCGATCAGCCGCGGCAACCGCACCGTGCCACCGTCGATCAGCGGCACCCCCCAGCGGCGGCAGAACACACCCATGACCGCGTCCTCCTCGACGACGCGCATGTCGCACCACAGCGCCAATTCCAGACCGCCCGCGACCGCGTAGCCACTGACAGCGGCGATCACCGGCTTGGACAACGCCATTCGGCTCGGCCCCATTGGACCGGGGCCGGTGCGATGCACGGGGTTGGCGTCGGGCGTGCCGAACGCCTTGAGATCCGCTCCGGCGCAGAAGGTCCCGTTGTCCCCCCACAGAACCGCGACGGCCGCCGAGTCGTCCTTGTCGAACTCGTCGAAGGCCGCGTACAGCCCCGCGGCGGCCGGACCGTTGACGGCGTTGCGAGCCTCGGGCCGGTTCATGATCACGGTCGTGACGGCACCGTTCTTCTCGACCCGTACCCCACCTGTCATGTCGCCTCCATCAGTCGGTCACTGTCGCGCCGCGCGGACAACTCCGCGGCGAAGTCGGTGTACGCCTGGCGCAGCGCAGCGCCGGGCCAGTCGTCGGGCAGCAGTTGTTCCGGCAGTACCGGATCGGTGAGCAGGTGGCGGACGATCGCGGCGGCCGCGACGAAACGCCCGGGTACCTCAGCGGCCGAACCCATTTCGTCGAGCAGCGCCCGACCGGTCCGCGCCCAACCCGGCAGGTCCCACAGCCGGGCCGCCAACTCCGCGGGCTCGGCGTCACGGGCTTGCAATACCCGTGCCCGCCCCAACACCTGCGGCGGCAATTCGGCGTCGAGGTTGTCGGGCCGCAGCCACACCCCTTCCCGCAACTCGGCGAACCGGCCGTCGTGCAAGGCGTTGCGCAGTGCGGCGCGAGTCCGGGCGTCGGTGCCGACGCTGGTGATCACCACCGTTGTCCAGTCGCCGTCCCACGTGCGCAGCCGCGGATTGATGGCGTCGTCCTGGCGACGCTGCCGCGCCAACAGCCGGTCCGACAATCGATAGCCATCCGCCGAACGCACCAGGTCGCCGGCGCTGACCATTCGTGTCAGCGCGACCCGGACGGTCGGCTCGCGGATATCGAAATCAGCCGTGAGACGGAGCAGTTCGCTGACCGTGGCCCATGCCGGGTGCGCGCCGAGCAGCACGCTCAACACAACTGAGCGGGCCGTCATCCGCGAAAGCGACTTCGGCATCACACCCCGGATGTCTTGCGGCCGTGGTCGCCGAACGGTTCGTCACGCTGCCGCACCGCCTCGCGGAAACCGTGTTCCCGTGACTGTGCGACGAACGCATGCCCTTCGGGTGTGTGTCGCGCGATGCCGTCGAACACGGTCGAGATCATCGCGCTGTTCGCGGTGCCCTGGTTGTACAGCGCCGAGTTCATCGCCAGTTTGACCATGATCAGCTGGTTGATCGGCACGCGCGCGATCCGCTCGACCAGTCGCTCTGTGCGCTCGTCGAGGTCCTCCGGCGAGGGCGCCTCCACCGCCAGCCCCCATTCCGCGGCCTGCGCGCCGGTGATCGAATCGCCGGTCAGCAGAAGGCGTTTGGCTCGCTGATCGCCGAGCCGATGTGCCCACATCCCCGCCGCCGGCACTCCCCAGACGCGGGTCGGCGGATAGCCGATCTTGGCGTCGGCCGCCGCGATCACCTGGTCGGCATGCAGCGCGATGTCGGTTCCGCCCGCGACGCAGTAGCCGTGGATCTTGACGACCGTCGGCTTGTCGCAACGCATCAGGCTGGAGAAGCCGCGAACGAACCGGCTCATCATCTGATAGTCGATCATCGGATCCCACGGCTGATCCGGCAGATGGTTGACGGCCTGCGTCTTGCCCGACAACACGGTGTCGCGGTACGGGTTGCCGCCACCGGCCGACGATGAGCCCTCGGCGTACGCCGACAGGTCGAATCCTGCGCAGAACCCTTCGCCCCGCCCGGAAACGAGGATCACGTGCACGTTCGGGTCGAGGTCGGCCCGTTCGACGAGTGCCGACAGTTCCAGTGGCGTGTCCGCGACGATCGCGTTGCCCTTCTCCGGCCGGTTGAACGTGATGCGGGCGACCCGATCGGTGACCTCGTAGGTCATCGTCTTGAGATCGTCGAAGTCGACGGGCCTGATCGCGTGCGTCATACCGGGCTCACCATCCCGCGCGAACAGACGCAAAGTGCCCCGAAATGGCGCGGAAATAGGGCAATTTGCGTCTTCTCGCCCAGGGGCGTCATCCCTTCACCAGGGCGCGTTCGATGATCGGCGCAAGATCGAGCCCAGTGGGCAGGGTTCCGAATGCACCGCCCCACGCTCCGCCCATCCGGGTGGCCAGGAACGCCTCGGCGACCGCGGGATGTCCGTGGCGCACCAGCAGCGACCCCTGCAGCGCGAGGCTGATGTCCTCGGCGACCTTGCGGGCGCGGTACTGGATGGTCTCCAGGTCGCCCAGGGCCGGCCGCAACGCGTCGACGTGGGCGTCCAGGCGCGGATCAGAGCCCGCCGTGACGGCAAGCTCGTCGAACAGCACGTCGATGCACTCCGGCCGAGTCGCCATGGCGCGCAACGTATCGAGCGCACTGACGTTGCCCGAGCCTTCCCAGATGCCCATCAGCGGCGCTTCCCGGTACAGCCGCGCCATACCGAAATCCTCGACGTAGCCGTTACCGCCGAGGCATTCCATCGCTTCGGCGGCGTGCGGGGTGGCGCGCTTGCACACCCAGTACTTGCTGGCCGCCAAGCCGATTCGGCGCAGCAGCGTCTCGCGGGCATCGCCGCGCACGGCGGCGTCGGTCGCGCCGGCCATGCGCATCGCGACGATCGTCGCCGCCTCGGCCTCGACAGCGAGGTCGGCCAGCACGTTGCGCATCAGCGGCTGATCGATCAGATACTCGCCGAACGCTTTTCGATGCTGTGCGTGATGGATCGCGCGGGCCAGGCCGTTGCGCATGCTGGTTGCGCTGCCCAGCGTGCAGTCCAACCGGGTGAGGTTGACCATCTCGATGATGGTCGGCACGCCGCGGCCCTCTTCGCCGACGAGCCACGCGATCGCGCCGTCGTACTCCACCTCCGACGATGCGTTGGCGTGGTTGCCCAGTTTGTCTTTCAACCGCTGCAAGAACATCCGGTTGCGGCTGCCGTCGGGCAGCACCCGCGGCAGCAGGAAGCATGAGAGCCCGCCCGGCGCCTGCGCCAGCACGAGGAAGATGTCGGACATCGGCGCCGAGGTGAACCACTTGTGGCCGCGCAGCGAGTAGCTGCCGTCAGCGTTCGGGGTCGCCTCGGTCGTCCCGGCGCGCACGTCGGAGCCGCCCTGCTTCTCGGTCATCGACATCCCCGCGGTGATGCCGGCCTTGGTGGTGGGCACCTTCAGTTCGGGGTCGTACTCGCGGCTCACCAACAGCGGCTCGTACACCGCCGCCAACTCGGGGTTGTGACGCAGCGCGGGCACGACGGCGTAGGTCATCGAGATCGGGCACATGTGTCCCGGCTCGGGCGTCCACACCGATGTCTTGGCCGCGCGCACGACGTGGGCGCCGGGCCGGTCATCGGCCCACGGTGCGGCGTGCAGCCCGTGGCCGACGGCGACGGTCATCAGCGAGTGGTAGGCGGGGTCGTACTCGACCTCGTCGACGCGATGCCCGTAGCGGTCATGGGTGCGCAGGATCGGTTGGTTGCGGTCGGCCAGCTCGCCCCAGTGCTGCGCCTGCCGTGACCCCGACAGCGCGCCCAGCTCGGTGACCTCGTCGAGGCCCCACTCGCCGCCCTCGCGGATCAGCGCCTCGGTGAGCACCGGCGACGTCGCCGGGTTGTAATCCTCCAGCGGGGAGACTTGGTTGGTGACGACGTGCGTGTCTGGCATGACGTCGATATTACACTTTCCCTACAGTCGCACAATACTCGTAACAGTCAGTCCCCGACGCGCACGCTGGGCACGACCGTTTCCTCACGCGGCTCGTCGGGGGACTCCGCGCAACCGCTGTCGTCCCCGGTGCCCTGCTCTTGCGTGACTTCACTGGTCTTGTTGGGTTTTCGGGCTCGCCACGCCTGATACCGGTTGAGCGCGACGATCATGGCCACGGCCAACGCCCAGCCCAGCAGAATGTCGATGACGTAGTGCTCGGCGGTGTACACCAAGGTGAAAGCCATGACCAGCGGGTAGATCACCAACAGCGGTCGCCAACCCCGGTGCACCCGGCTCCACAGGAACATCGCGACGGCGGCGGTCATGGCGGCATGCAGCGACGGAATGGCGGCGACCAGGTTGACACTGGCCTGCCCCTGGTCGAGCAGTGCAGTGGCGGAGTGGAGGTTCAGCTTGCCCCAGCCCCGTCCGACGATCCGCTCGATCCAGTCGTTGGCGCCGTCCCGCGTGGTATCCATGGCGCCGAGCAGACCGCCGTCGGGCACGCCGCGGGCCGACCGAAACATGCACCGGGGATTGGCCGGGCCGTCGGCGATGTCGGCCGGGGTGCAGCGCGCGGCGGCCCATGGCGGTGCGGCGGGAAGCAGTGCGTAGATCGCCAATCCGGCGAATGACAGCCCGACGAACAACCGGACGAAAGCCTTCCATTCCTCGCGGTCGCGCAGCCACAGCACGCCGGCCACCACGTAGGGCAGGATGAAAAACGACATATAGACGCAGCTGATGACGACTTCCCACCAGGGCGGATGCGGAAGCTTCAGCTGTTCCTGCAGCCACACGGTCGGCACCGTCCCGAAGAACAGCCACCGGTCCACGTCAACGGGCCACTCCCACAACGTCGGCCGGCCGATCATGTCCGCCGCGCCCCTGCTGAGGTCGTAGGCGATGAGCACCACCGCGAACGGCAGCCAGTCGCGAATGATGTACAACATGCGGCGGCCTTGACCGATGCTCGCGGCGGCCAACCCCGTACAGACGTAGAGCAGTACCAACTCGCGGTTGAATGCGAAGCCGTCGGTTGCCGTGCGATAGATGATGACCGCGGCCCAGATTCCAATCGCGACCCAGCGCAGGATCCGGAGCCACCGACGGCGCTTGGGAGCGGGGGCAGTCGCTTCTGTCAGCACAAGTGACTGCTGGTCAATGGCGGACACAAGAGCCTCTCGATGCCGGTCGGCGATCAGTACCGCCTGTTCCCGCCGAAGATCCTAGTTAACCGCCACGCCACCGAAAATTTGAAGGCCGTTTTTGTTACGGCACTGTGCTCAAGCGACCGGTCGACCAGGCGGTCAGCCAGCCCGGTCAGCCACAGTGCTCGCGGAGGAACGCGATGTCGTCCTTGCGGCCCTCGTCCGAGGTCTCGCAGATCACCGGCGCGTCGGCCGCTTTGACGACCGCCACCAGTAGCTGCGGGTCGATCTGACCGGTACCGAAGTTGGCGTGCCGGTCGGCGCCGGAACCGGCGGCGTCGCGCGAGTCGTTGCAATGCACCAGATCGATGCGCCCGGTCAGCGCCTTGATGCGGTCGACGGCGTCGATCAGCCCTTCGCCTGCGGCCCAGGCGTGGCAGGTGTCCAGGCAGAACCCGATGCCCTTGTCGCCGATGTGGTCCCACAACCGGCCGATGACGTCGAAGTGGCGGGCCATCGCGTGGTCGCCGCCCGCGGTGTTCTCCAGATACACGGGCACGTCGGTTTCGAGGTAGTCGAGCGCTTTGACCCAGCGCTCGAAGCCGGCTTCGTAGTCGTTGTCGTCGGCGTGGCCACCATGCACGATGACCGCCGTCGCGCCGACATCGGCCGCCGCGTCGCAGGTGTCCTGCAGGATCTTGCGCGACGGGATACGCACCCGGTTGTTGGCCGATGCGACGTTGATCAGGTACGGCGCGTGCACGTAGAGCGGCATGCTCGACGCCTTGAGTACGGCGGCGTCCTCGCGCGGCTTGGGCTTCTTCCAGCTCTGCGGGTTGCCGAGGAAGAACTGCACCACGTCGGCGCCGTCCGCCGAGGCGTCGGCCAGGGGGTCGTCTCCGTGAACATGCGAACCGATAAGCACGATGCCGAGTCTAGGCGGGCCGGCCGACAGCGATGAGTCTCGCCAGCGAGGCGGGTCCCTCTTTCATGCCCAACGATGTGTGGCCGCTGGTTCATGCGGAGCGGCGAGCGCTGATCGCCGACCTCGAACGCCTCGACGACGCCCAGTGGGCGCAGCCCTCCTTGTGCGCCGGGTGGAGCGTGCACGACGTGGCCGCTCACATGGTCGACGTGGCGACGACGACGCGGTTGGGCTTCATCGTGGCGATGGCGAAGGCTCGCTTCGACTTCGACAGGCAGAACGCGCAGGGCATCGAGCGTGCGCGCGGCGCCACGCCGCAGCAGACGTTGCAGCGACTGCGCGCGGTGGCGGCCCGGACGTCGACTCCGCCCGCGCCGCTCGACACCCGCATCGTCGAGGAGGTCCTCCACGGCGAGGACATCCGCCGGCCGCTCGGACTCACCCGCGCCTATCCGCAGGAGGCGGTGGCCAGATCGTTGCACTGCCTTGCCGGCATGTCCGCGAAATTCGGCGGCGCGAAGGAGCTCGTCGCCCGGGTACGCCTCAGTGCAACGGATTTCGACCTTTCTGTCGGCGACGGCCCCGAGGTGCGCGCGCCCGCACTCGACCTGCTCCTCGCGGCATCGGGACGACACACGCCGCGTGTGAATCTGACGACGTTCTGAGCCAGAAACCGTCGCCAGTTTCACAGTCGGCACGTAAAAGCCCCCGCACGCGGCGGCGTTCACTGGTTACTGGACCGTCAGCGTTGCCGCCATGTTGGCGTGGTATTTGCAGTGAAATGCGTAGCTCCCGGGCTGGGCCGGCGCCACCAACGTCGAAATGCCGCCCCCGCCGGACACCCGGATGTCGAACAGATTGCCCTGATCGGCTGTAACAGAGTGGGCTCCGTCGGCCTTGTTGACAACGGTGATCCGCTCACCCGGCTTCACCGACGGCGGGACGGCGAAGGCGTAATCGGTGATCACGATCTCCGGGCCCGCCGGCGCAACGGGGGTTGGACTCGGCGAGTACGCCGTTTCGGCTGTCGGGGCCTGGCCACCTGTCGTCACCGGCTCCGACGAATCGTCGCCACCGCATGCAGCCACACCCCCGACGAGCGCTATCGACATGAGCATCATCGCGACGTGTCGCATCATGTTCGCCCCCTGGTAACGACGAAGCGCGCACGTAAAGCATCGCACCGACACCAAACGTCCGTCTACTGCGAAGACGCAGCGGAGCTCAGCGCCGCCAGAACAGGTGATGGGTGACGCCGCTGGGGCTGGGCACGACCTCGTGGTGAAACCGGTCGTCGAGTTCGTCCGGCGAATCCCAGAGACGCGACCCCGAACCGAGTTCCACCCGTGAGACGGCCACGTGCAGCGTGTCGACGAGCCCCGCGTCGAGGAACTCCCGGATGGTGGTGGCCCCGCCACCCAGGCGGACGTCCTTGCCGCCGGCGGCCGCCTTCGCCCGCTCGAGAACCGTGGCCGGATCGGCATTGATGAAGTGGAATGTCGTGTCCGACAGCGTGAACGACGGCCGTTCGTGATGCGTCATGACGAAGACCGGGGTGTGGAACGGCGGCTCGTCGCCCCACCAGCCAAGCCATTCGTGATCTCGCCATGGGCCACGCTGCGGGCCGAACTTGTTGCGGCCCATGATCTCCGCGCCGATGTTGTGGTGGAAGTCGCGCGTCAGGTAGTCGTCGAGCCCGCGGGTACCGCCCGGGTCCGTGCGGTTGGGCCAGCTTGCCGTCGCGCCCGCCCACGCGAACATGTCACCGGGATCGGCGTGGCCGAACGGTCGCTCAAAGCTTTGGTTCTCCCCCGCGCCGAATCCGTCGCGCGAGACGTTGAAGTTCTGAACCTTGAGAAGTTGGGTCACGCCTAGTTAGACCACCCGGGACGGTGGACCTCATCGCGGGTCACGATCACAATGTCGGCCTGACAGCGTTTCCGTGCATATATATCCTCGACGGCGCCCTCAGCACGACATTGTGTAAGCGACACGAAAAAGCCCCGGGGCGAACCCGGGGCTTTCTCGTGACTAGCGGTAGTCGCTGTAGCCGTAGTCGTCCAGCGGCACCGCGGCACCGGTGGCCTGGCCGAAGTCCGGGCTGTAG
Source organism: Mycobacterium sp. GA-0227b (assembly GCF_001499855.1). Taxonomy (GTDB): domain Bacteria; phylum Actinomycetota; class Actinomycetes; order Mycobacteriales; family Mycobacteriaceae; genus Mycobacterium. Next base: position 144,000 of record NZ_LQIK01000031.1, on the reverse strand, counting down.
TACTGATCCTCGTAGGACGGGATCGTGTACGCCGCAGCGCGGGCTTCTTCGGTCGGCTGCACCTGGATGTTGCGGTACCGGTTGATACCCGTACCGGCCGGGATCAGCTTGCCGATGATCACGTTCTCCTTCAGACCCTGCAGCTTGTCGCTGCGGCAATTGATCGCCGCATCGGTCAGCACGCGGGTGGTCTCCTGGAACGACGCCGCCGACAGCCACGAGTCGGTGGCCAACGACGCCTTCGTGATGCCCATCAGCACCGGACGACCGGCCGCCGGCTCGCCGCCCTCGGCGACCACCCGACGGTTCTCGGTCTCGAACTCGCCACGCTCGGTCAGCGAGCCGGGCAGGAACTCCGTCGAACCCGAGTCGATGATCGTGACGCGACGCAGCATCTGCCGGACGATGACCTCGATGTGCTTGTCGTGGATCGACACGCCCTGAGCGCGGTAGACCTCCTGGACCTCCTTGACGAGGTGGATCTGCACCTCGCGGGGGCCCTGGACACGGAGCACCTCGTGCGGGTCGGCCGCACCTTCCATCAGCTGCTGCCCGACCTCGACGTGGTCGCCGTCGGTGAGCAGACGCTCGGTGCCGTCGTCGTGCTTGAACACCTTCAGGCGCTGACGACGGGAGAGCTTGTCGTACACCACTTCCTCGCCACCATCGTCGGGAATGATGGTGATCTTGTAGAAGCGCTCGCCCTCCTCGAGCCGCACCCGGCCGGTGACGTCGGCGATCGGCGCCTTGTTCCGCGGGATACGGGCTTCGAACAGCTCCTGCACGCGGGGCAGACCACCGGTGATGTCCTCACCCACGCCGCCCTGGTGGAACGTGCGCATGGTCAGCTGCGTGCCGGGCTCGCCGATGGACTGCGCGGCGACGATGCCGACCGCCTCGCCGATGTCGACGAGCTTGCCGGTCGCCATCGAGCGGCCGTAGCACATCGCGCACACGCCGGTGCCCGTCGCGCAGGTCAGCACGGAGCGGACCTTCACCTCGGTGATGCCCGCGGCCAACAGCGCCTCGATCGCCGGGTCGCCCAGGTCGTGGCCGCGCTCGACGACCACGTTGCCCTTGGCGTCGACGGCGTCGGTGGCCAGCGTCCGCGCGTAGGCCGACGTCTCGATGTGCTGATCGCGCACCAAGGCCGCATCCTTGCCGCTACCCTGCGGCTCGGCGAGCGTGACCGTGATGCCGCGCTCGGTCTCGCAGTCGGTCTCGCGCACGATGACGTCCTGGCTCACGTCGACCAGACGACGCGTCAGGTAGCCCGAGTCGGCTGTGCGGAGCGCAGTATCTGCTAGGCCCTTTCTCGCGCCGTGGGTGTTGATGAAGTACTCCAGCACCGTCAGGCCCTCGCGGAACGAGGACTTGATCGGACGCGGAATGAACTCACCCTTCGGGTTGGTCACCAGACCCTTCATGCCGGCCAGTGTCCTGGTCTGCGTGAAGTTACCCGTGGCACCCGAATCGACGATCGTGATGATCGGGTTGTCCGTCGGGTAGTGCGCCCGCAGGGCCTCGCCGACCTCTTCGGTGGCGTCCTGCCAGATCTTGACCAGTGCGTCGTTGCGCTCGTCGTGGTTGAGCGCACCGCGCTGGTACTTCTTCTCGATCTGGTCCGCTTCCTTCTCGTAGCGGTCCAGGATCTCCTGCTTCTGCGGCGGCACCAGCACGTCGGCCATCGACACGGTGACACCCGAACGGGTGGCCCAGTAGAAGCCGGCGTCCTTGAGCTTGTCCACAGTCTGCGCGACCACGATCATCGGGTAGCGCTCGGCGAGATCGTTGACGATCCGCGCCTGGACCTTCTTGTGCATCTGCTCGTTGACGAACGGATACCCCTGCGGCAGAAGCTCGTTGAAGAGCACCCGGCCCAGCGTGGTCTCCGCGGTCCAGGCGTCGCCCGGCTTCCATCCGTCCGGGAACGTCGAGGCCTCGATGTCGGCGGGCGGACGCAGCTGCGTCAGCCGCACCCGGATCTTGGCCCGCACCGACAGCGCGCCGCGGTCCATTGCCATGATCGCCTCGGCCGGCGAGCTGTACACGCCGGTCTCCGGTTGATCCTTGGCGGCAGACGTGAATTCGCCGGGGTCCCCGTCGATCATCGTCGTCAGGTAGTACAGGCCGGTCACCATGTCCAGACGCGGCATGGCCAGCGGTCGGCCCGACGCCGGCGACAGGATGTTGTTCGACGACAGCATCAGGATGCGAGCCTCGGCCTGCGCCTCCGCCGACAGCGGCAGGTGCACGGCCATCTGGTCACCGTCGAAGTCCGCGTTGAACGCCTCGCAGACCAGCGGGTGCAGCTGAATGGCCTTGCCCTCCACCAGCTGCGGCTCGAAAGCCTGGATACCGAGGCGGTGCAGAGTCGGTGCGCGGTTCAGCAGCACCGGATGCTCGGCGATGACCTCTTCGAGGACGTCCCACACCTGCGGACGCTGACGCTCGACCATCCGCTTGGCGCTCTTGATGTTCTGCGCGTGGTTGAGATCCACCAGGCGCTTCATCACGAACGGCTTGAACAGCTCGAGCGCCATCAGCTTCGGCAGACCGCACTGGTGCAGCTTGAGCTGCGGGCCGACCACGATGACCGAACGGCCCGAGTAGTCGACACGCTTACCGAGCAGGTTCTGGCGGAACCGGCCCTGCTTGCCCTTCAACAGATCGCTCAGCGACTTCAGCGGACGGTTGCCCGGCCCGGTGACCGGGCGGCCGCGGCGGCCGTTGTCGAACAGCGCGTCCACCGACTCCTGAAGCATGCGCTTCTCGTTGTTGACGATGATCTCGGGCGCGCCGAGATCGATCAGCCTCTTGAGCCGGTTGTTGCGGTTGATCACGCGGCGGTACAGGTCGTTGAGGTCCGACGTGGCGAACCGGCCACCGTCGAGCTGCACCATCGGCCGCAGCTCCGGCGGGATCACCGGAACCGCGTCGAGCACCATGCCCATCGGCGAGTTGGACGACTGCTGGAACGCCGCGACCACCTTGAGCCGCTTCAGCGCGCGAAGCTTCTTCTGCCCCTTGCCACTTCGGATGACCTCGCGCAGCTCTTCGGCCTCTGCCTCGATGTCGAAGTTCTCGATGAGCTTCTTGATCGCCTCGGCACCCATCGCGCCGATGAAGTACTCGCCGTAGCGGTCCTGCAGTTCGCGGTAGAGCACCTCGTCGACAATGAGCTGCTTGGGCGCCAGCTTGGTGAAGGTGTTCCAGATCTCCTCGAGCCGGTCCAGCTCACGCTGGGCCCGGTCGCGGATCTGACGCATCTCACGCTCGCCACCGTCGCGCACCTTGCGGCGCACGTCGCTCTTGGCGCCTTCCTTCTCCAGCTCGGCCAAGTCGGCCTCGAGCTTCTGCGACCGCTCGGCCAGGTCGAGATCGCGCTGATCCTCGACGGCCTTGCGCTCGACGACCATCTCCGCCTCCAGCGTGGAGAGCTCGTTGTGGCGCATCTCGTCGTCGACGGCGGTGATGACGTAGGCGGCGAAGTAGATGATCTTCTCGAGATCCTTCGGCGCCAGGTCGAGCAGGTAGCCCAGCCGCGACGGCACACCCTTGAAGTACCAGATGTGCGTGACGGGTGCGGCCAGCTCGATGTGGCCCATCCGCTCGCGGCGCACCTTGGCGCGGGTCACCTCGACGCCGCAGCGCTCACAGATGATGCCCTTGAAGCGGACGCGCTTGTACTTGCCGCAGTAGCACTCCCAGTCGCGAGTCGGTCCGAAGATCTTCTCGCAGAACAGGCCGTCCTTCTCCGGCTTCAGCGTGCGGTAGTTGATGGTCTCCGGCTTCTTGACCTCGCCGTAGGACCACTGACGGATGTCGTCGGCGGTGGCGAGACCGATCCGGAGCTCATCGAAGAAGTTGACGTCTAGCACGTAACTCCCTTTCCCCTTTCGGGACTAGAAATACTATTAGGCACCACGGCTGAGCCGTGAATTAGGCTAGGTCCTCGACGGACGCAGATTCGTTGCGCGACAAGTTGATTCCCAGGTTCGCCGCGGCGCGCTCGAGGTCCTCGTCGTCGCCGTCGCGCATCTCGATCGCGGCGCCGTCAGAAGACAGCACCTCGACGTTGAGGCACAGCGACTGCAGTTCCTTGAGCAGCACCTTGAACGACTCGGGGATGCCCGGCTCGGGGATGTTCTCGCCCTTGACGATCGCCTCGTACACCTTGACCCGGCCGACGGTGTCGTCGGACTTGATGGTCAACAGCTCCTGCAGCGTGTACGCCGCGCCGTAGGCCTGCATGGCCCAGCACTCCATCTCGCCGAACCGCTGGCCACCGAACTGCGCCTTGCCGCCCAGCGGCTGCTGGGTGATCATCGAGTACGGGCCGGTGGAGCGGGCGTGGATCTTGTCGTCCACCAGGTGGTGCAGCTTGAGGATGTACATGTAGCCGACCGTCACCGGGTACGGGAACGGTTCGCCACTGCGACCGTCGAACAGCATCGCCTTGCCGTCCTCGTCGACGAGCGTCTCGCCGTCGCGGTTGGGCAGCGTGGCCGACAGCAGACCCTGCAGCTCCGCCTCGCGGGCACCGTCGAACACCGGCGTGGAGACAATGCTTCCCGGCTCCGACTCCAGCAGCTCCTTCGGCAACGCGCTCGCCCAGTCCGGTGAGCCGTTGATCTTCCAGCCGCTCTTGGCGACCCACCCGAGGTGCGTCTCCAGAATCTGGCCGATGTTCATCCGTCGCGGCACACCGTGCGTGTTCAATATGATGTCGACCGGCGTGCCGTCGGGCAGGAACGGCATGTCCTCGACCGGCAGGATCTTGCCGATGACGCCCTTGTTGCCGTGGCGCCCGGCCAGCTTGTCGCCGTCGGAGATCTTGCGCTTCTGCGCGACGTAGACGCGGACCAACTCGTTGACGCCGGCCGGCAGCTCGTCGTCATCCTCGCGGGAGAACACCCGGATGCCGATGACCTTGCCGGACTCACCGTGCGGCACCTTCAGCGACGTGTCGCGAACCTCGCGGGCCTTCTCGCCGAAGATGGCGCGCAGCAGGCGCTCCTCCGGGGTCAGCTCGGTCTCGCCCTTCGGGGTGACCTTGCCGACCAGGATGTCGCCGTCGCGGACCTCGGCGCCGATGCGGACGATGCCGCGCTCGTCGAGGTCGGCCAGCACCTCATCGGAGACGTTCGGGATGTCCCGGGTGATCTCCTCGGCGCCCAGCTTGGTGTCGCGGGCGTCGATCTCGTGCTCCTCGATGTGGATCGAGGTGAGCACGTCCTCCTCCACCAGGCGGTTGGAGAGGATGATCGCGTCCTCGTAGTTGTGGCCCTCCCACGGCATGATCGCCACGAGCAGGTTCTTGCCCAGCGCCATCTCACCGTTCTCGGTGCACGGCCCGTCGGCGATGACCTGACCCGCCTCGACACGCTGGCCGGCGTCGACGATCGGACGCTGGTTGGCGCAGGTGCCGTGGTTGGAGCGGGCGAACTTGCGCATCCGGTAGGTGTGCCGGCTGCCGTCGTCGGCCATCACGGTGACGTAGTCGGCCGAGACCTCCTCGATCACGCCCGACTTGTCGGCGACGACGACGTCGCCGGCGTCGATCGCGGCGCGCAACTCCATGCCGGTGCCGACCAGCGGCGCCTCGCTGCGCACCAGCGGAACCGCCTGACGCTGCATGTTCGCGCCCATCAGCGCGCGGTTGGCGTCGTCGTGCTCGAGGAAGGGGATCATCGCCGTCGCGACCGACACCATCTGGCGCGGCGAGACGTCCATGTAGTCGACCTCGGCCGACGACACGTACTCGACCTCGCCGCCCTTCCGGCGGACCAGGACGCGCTCTTCGGCGAAGCGGCCCGCGTCGTCCAGCGGCGAGTTGGCCTGCGCCACGACGTGGCGGTCCTCCTCGTCGGCGGTCAGGTACTCGATGTCGTCGGTGACGACACCGTCCTTGACCTTGCGGTACGGCGTCTCGATGAAGCCGAACGGGTTGACCCGCGCGTACACCGACAGCGAGCCGATCAGGCCGATGTTCGGGCCTTCCGGGGTCTCGATCGGGCACATGCGGCCGTAGTGGCTGGAGTGCACGTCGCGAACCTCGAGGCCGGCGCGCTCACGGGACAGACCGCCCGGGCCCAGCGCCGAGAGACGACGCTTGTGGGTCAGCCCCGACAGCGGGTTGTTCTGGTCCATGAACTGCGACAGCTGGCTGGTGCCGAAGAACTCCTTGATCGCCGCCACGACCGGGCGGATGTTGATCAGGGTCTGCGGCGTGATCGCCTCGACGTCCTGGGTCGTCATGCGCTCGCGCACGACGCGCTCCATGCGCGACAGGCCGACCCGGATCTGGTTCTGGATCAGCTCACCGACCGTGCGCAGGCGACGGTTGCCGAAGTGGTCGATGTCGTCGACCTCGACGGGGACCTCGACACCGCCGGGGACGGTCATCGTCTTGTCGCCCTGATGCAGCCGCACCAGGTACTCGATGGTCGCGACGACGTCCTCTTCGGTCAGCGTGGTCGATGATGACTGCGCGGGCTCGGCAGTTATCCCGAGCTTCTTGTTGACCTTGTAGCGGCCCACGCGGGCCAGGTCGTAGCGCTTCTCCTTGAAGAACAGGTTCTCCAGCAGGGTCTGCGCGGACTCCTTGGTCGGCGGCTCGCCCGGGCGCAGCTTGCGGTAGATGTCGAGCAGCGCCTCGTCGGTGCCTGCGGTGTTGTCCTTCTCGAGCGTCGACATCATGATCTCGGAGAAGCCGAAGCGCTCGGAGATCTGCTCGTTGGTCCAGCCCAGCGCCTTGAGCAGCACGGTGACCGGCTGACGACGCTTGCGGTCGATGCGCACACCCACGGTGTCGCGCTTGTCGACGTCGAACTCCAGCCACGCACCGCGGCCGGGGATCACCTTGACGCTGTGCAGCGTCTTCTCGGTGGACTTGTCGATGCTCTCGTCGAAGTAGACGCCCGGCGAGCGGACCAGCTGGCTCACCACGACACGCTCCGTGCCGTTGATGATGAACGTGCCCTTCTCGGTCATCATCGGGAAGTCGCCCATGAAGACCGTCTGGCTCTTGATCTCGCCGGTGTTGTTGTTGATGAACTCGGCCGTGACGAACAGCGGGGCCGCGTACGTCATGTCCTTGTCTTTGCACTCGTCGACCGGCGCCTTGACCTCGTCGAAGCGCGGATCGGAGAAGGACAGCGACATCGAGCCCGAGAAGTCCTCGATCGGGCTCAGCTCGGAGAGCACCTCTTCGAGGCCGCCAACGGGCGTGTCCTCGCCGCGCAGCTTGGCCTTCTCACGCCAGGCCTCGGAGCCGATCAGCCACTCGAAGGACTCGGTTTGAACATCAAGAAGCCCGGGAACCTCGAGGGGCTCACGCAGCTTTGCAAAGGAAATTCGGTTTGGTGCTCCTGGGACGGAGTTTTTAGTAGCTTCTGCTGTCTTGCTTGGGCGGGACCCTGCCAAGATGCATCCTTCCAGCACCTCATGCGACTCTGAAGGGGCCGGTACCACCGGATCCTCATGTGCCGCGATATCTGCGTCGGTTCGGCCGGCCACTCACGACCACGAACTTCCCGAACGCACGGCACGCGACTAGATCACTGAGCGGGGCTCAGGCTAGGACATCGGTGTCAGGTGCGGGTTTTAGGTGGGCAGGATGCAGCCAGCGCAACGTCCAACAGTACCGCAGGACGGCGTATTCCTCAACCACCGCGCGCCGGGGTCTAGCGGGCGCTGGCTGGCGTCCTTTACCCGTGCACACATGCTGACCAACAGATTGGCCCCTCAACGGCCGTCCGTCAAGAGATAACACGGTGTTTGGTGTGGAGTTTTACGGTCCGCGGGACGTCGCGGCACCGGTCCGGCCGAGCCGGCGGTTCCCTCACGCGGCGATCGTGTCACTGCAGTTTCCGACGCCGGAAGTGCCGACTGATGCACCCTCGCACACCGGGTCGAAGGTGAAGAACCCGTTGGCCAGCGACATGAACGGCTGCAGGAAGTTCAGCCAGAACGGCTTGGTCAGCGTGTTGGGCAGCGCCACCACGGAGGCCTCGCCGGCCGGGGTGTCGAAGCTGGCCCGCTCGCCGAGCTCGAGGTAGATGCCCGTTTCGGTGTTGCCGGCGAACATGTCGTTGACCCACCCGACCATCAGCATCTGCGCCGCGGCGGCGTTCTCGGGCTGCGAGAACCCGGCGACCAACTCCTGGGCGAACTGGATCAGCGGGTTGCCGCCCCGCATGGTGTCGACGTGCGAGCCGTTGACCAGCGTCACGCCCACGAACTTGCCCGGCCGCGCCGCGACCAGCGCGTCGAGCCCGGCGCCGAAGTTGTTCCACATATAGACCGGCGCCGCGAGCTGATAGATCGGGATGTCGAGCGGAACCTTCTTCAGCGATGCCGGCATCCGAGCCGGGTCGCCCAGCGCGACGCCGTCGAGCAGTACGACGCCGGCGAGCCTGTCGACGGTTCCGTCGTCGACCATGTGGCCCGCCATGCCCGATACCGCACCGCCGCCCAGCGAGTGGCCCATCAGCACGACGCGGTCGGGGATGGGACCGTTGTAGCCCGCCGCCTGCGCGCTGTCCGCCAATGCCGTGTTGTTCTCGTCGAGCAGTCCCGCCATCGCCTCGTGCATCGGCGCGCCACCGAGCCAGCAGGCATCGGCGGCGAAGAAGTTCGAGGTGATCGACGGCGCCACCACGATGCTGTTCGTCTGCTCGGCCAGCGCCGCCGCGGTGTGGCTGTACCAGGGGCCGCTCGCTAGGAAGCCGTGCTGCAGATAGATCAGCCGGTCCGGCGGTGGCTTCCCGACCTCGGTCTTGGGGATGTACCAGTCCGCGGGTACCTCTTGACCTTCGCCTTCTTCGCACGCGCAGTCGATTCGCAGCGACGAGGAGCGCACGGTGACGGTGCTGTTCGGCGGGAGGATCGGTGGGCCGCCGAAGATCCGGGTGGCGATCGCGTAGAGGTCGAACACGATCGTGCCGATCACCCTGATGATGCCGGGCAGCTGTGGCGCGGTCGCGGTGGCCGTCGCCGCGAGAGGGGCCGACGCGAACGCCACCGCCTGCACTTCGGGTTCTTCGATGTTCTCGACGACCTTGTCAAGGGCGATCGTCGTGGTCTGCTCGACGGCGGGCTGGACGGTCGCGTTGTCGATTTCCGTTTCGATGACGGGCTTCTTCTCGGCCTCGGGTGTGACGGTGGCGTCCTCGGCCGCTGTGGTGGCCGTGGCCGTGACGTTCGCCGTGACCGCAGTGCTCGTCTGCTTGGTGGTGTGGTCGCTGTTGGAGCGGGCCTTTGTGACGACGTCATCTTCGGCGGTGACGACGTCGTCGTCGGTCGCCGCGTCGTCGATGGTCACCTCCTCCTCGGTGGTCCCCTTCTCCTCGGTGGTCCCCTTCTCCTCGGTGGTCCCCGCCTCGGTGGTCCGGTCGTCGGTCGTCGCGTCGTCTTTGGGGTCCTTTGCATCGGCGTCGTCGGAATCCGTCGCGTCGTCCTTCGTGTCCTTCGCCTCGTCCTTCGGGTCGGCGGAGTCCGCCCCCTCGGCTGAGTCCGTCCTGTCGTCGGAGGCCGTCCCGTCGTCGGAGCTGCCGGCACCCGTCGCGCCGCTACTCGGTGAATCCTTCTTGCTGTCAGTCGAATTCGACGACTGGGAGCTCTTCGAACCGCTGGCGTCCGACGACGAACCGTCGTCGGCGATCGCCACGCCGGTACCCGCGAGCATCGCTGCCGTCATACCGGCGGTGACCACCCCGGCGCTCAACCACACCAACAACCGGTCGACCATGACCTCTCCCTGTTCGACGACGCGAGAAAGATAACGTCCGTAGTCGCTACGGGAATGCGTTTCGCCGAGGCTCAACTCATGCAGGGGTATCGGCGCGTTCGACACGCACCGGCACACCGGTCAACCGGGCCATGCCGGCCAAGCTCTCGATGTCGGCCGGATCGCTCGACATGAGCCGATTGACGTTGGCCCCGCCGGCGTCATTGGCCACCCGCCAACCGGCGGTGCCCCTGTGCCCCCAGCCGTGCGGAACCGCGACCACGCCGGAGACGATGTCCTTGGTGACGACGACCGGCAGCTCGATCTCGCCGTGCGGCGACGCGATCCGCACCGTGTCGCCGTCGACGATGTGCGCAGCGGCCGCATCGTCGACGTGGATGCGCGCCTGATGGGTGCGCTCGCCGCGCATCAGCAGCGGCGAGTTGTGCAGCCAGGAGTTCTCCGACCTCGCCTCGCGCATGCCGATCAGCCGCATCGGGTAGCCGTCGGGAACGCTGCGCCGCGACAGCTTGTCCACCTCGGCGGCGATCTCGTCGTGGCGCAACCGGATCCGGCGGCCGCGGTACACGACGGTGTCGCGCAGCACGCCGTCGCGCAGATTGTCGGCAAGCACGGCGCCATGCGGATGGCGGCCGGTGAGCTTGGTGAAGCTCAACCCACGGCGCAGGCCGAACCGGTCACCGCCCTCACCCAGCCGGATCACCGCATCGACGAGCAGGCGGGGACTCAGTCGAACACCGAACACGGACAACGCTTTCCGCATGCCGGCGAGTGCCGCCAGCCCGGGCGTCGACCGCCACATCCTGGCGGCGAGGTCGTCGATGATCTCCCACTCGGCACGCGCCTGCCCCACCGGCGCGACGACGGCCTCGGTGGCCTGCCGGAACGGTGTGGGCTGCAGGGTCTGGAACGGCAGCGGGAAGTCGTCGCGCTCGTACATCGACGTCGCGGGCAGCACATAGTCGCAGTGCGCCAGCGTCTCGTTGACGTAGAGGTCGATACCGACCATCAGCTCCAACGACTCCAGCGCACTTTCCAATTCGTCGCCGTTGGGCACCGACAGCACCGGATTGCCTGCCCCGACGAACAGCGCCCTGACCTGGCCGCGGCCCGGCGTGGTGATCTCCTTGGCCATCACGCCTGCGGGTTCCGAACCCAGAACGGACGGGAAGCCGCCGATGCGCGAGCGCCTGCGGGAGTAGACGGCGCGCAACAGCGCACCGCCCGCCTTGTTCAGCCACCGCTCCCCGGGCACGCCCAACCGGCCGAACATGCTGCCGCCGGGCACGTCGAGGTTGCCGGCCACCAGGTTGACGGCGTCGAGCAGATACGTCGTCAGTGTTCCGTTCTCCCCGGTGCTGGTGCCGACCCTGCCGTACACCGCGGCCCGTTCGGTGCGGGCCAGGTCGCGGGCCAGCGAGCGGACGGTCTCGGGTTCGATCCCGGTGTGCGGTTCGGTCGCCTCGGGGCTGAACGGCCGGGCCAGTCGCTCCAGCCAGGCGCCGCCGTCGGCCTGCGATGCGAGTCGTTGCCGGTCGACCAGGTTCTCCGCGAACATCACGTGCAGCAGCGACAGCAGCAGATAGGCGTCGCCGTCGGGGACGATGCCCAGCCACTCGAACTGGGCGGCGGTTTCGGTCTTGCGGGGGTCGATCACCAGCACCCGGCCGCCACGCTTCACGATGTCGTGCATGCGGTCCCTGATCCGGGGCACGGTCAGCACGCTGCCGTGCGAGATGACCGGGTTCGCGCCGATGACGACGAGCAGGTCCGTGCGCAGCACATCGGGCACCGGCAGCGCCAGCGGCGACCCGTAGAGCAACTGGCTGGCCACGAAGCGGTTGTTCACGTCCTGCGAGCCGGCGGTGAACACGTGCAGGCCGAGCCCGAACCCGGCCATCAGCGTCGTCAGGCTCAGCGTGTACGAGTAGCTGAACGCGCCCGGGTTACCGAAGTACCAGCCGATGGCTCCCGCGCCGTGGGTTCGGTGGATGGCGCCGAGCCGTGTGGCGATGTCGGACATCGCCTCGTCCCAACTGACTGTTTCGAAGCCGCCGTCGGGGCGCCGTCGCAGTGGGGTGGTGACGCGGTCGGGGTCGTTGACGACCTCGCTGAACGCGATGCCCTTCTGGCAGGCGAACCCCGCCGAGAGCGGATGGTCCCTGTCGGGGCGCAGTGCGGTGAGGCGGCCGTCCTCGACGGTCGCGATCATGCCGCACAGCGGCTCGCAGATCCGGCAGAACGTCGGTTTGTTCTCGACGCCCACCAGCGTGGCTTACTGTTGCGCGCGCGGTATGGCGCCGGTCGGCGCCTCTTCGTCGACCGTGCGGTGCCGGGCGGTTTCGTCGTCGACGTCGGGGATCGAATGCGCCTGGTACCGGTGCGTGCCCTCGAGGTCGTCGCGGATGGCTTCCTGCGCCTTGGGCGGCAGCGTGTGCATGATCTCGCGCACCCGGGCCTGGCGGCGGTAGACCGCCTGGCGCTCCGGCATGCCGGGCGTCGCCTGGATCTGCGGCGGCACACCCTCGATCTCCTCGACGCCACCGTCGTGGTGGCCGGCGTCGATCATGGCCTGCTCTTCGGCCATCGTCGACTCGTCCTTCTCCTCGGACATGCCGATCGGACCGATACGGCGACCGTTGAGGAACTGACGGACCACGGGCTCGTCGCTGGTCAGCAGCACCTCGCGCGGACCGAACATCACCAGGTGCTTGCGGAACAGCATGCCCATGTTGTCCGGCACTGTGCGCGCGATGTTGATGTTGTGCGTCACGATCAGGATCGTGCAGTCGATCTGCGCGTTGATGTCGATCAGCAGCTGGCTCAGGTACGCGGTACGCACCGGGTCCAGACCCGAGTCGGGCTCGTCGCAGAGGATGATCTGCGGGTCGAGCACCAGCGAGCGGGCCAGGCCCGCACGCTTGCGCATACCGCCGGAGATCTCGCCGGGGAACTTGTTCTCGTCGCCGGCCAGACCGACCAGCTCGAGCTTCTCCATGACGATCTGGCGGATCTCGCTTTCCTTCTTCTTGGTGTGCTCACGCAAGGGGAAAGCGGTGTTGTCGTAGAGGCTCATCGAGCCGAACAGCGCACCGTCCTGGAACATCACGCCGAACAGCGTGCGGATCTCGTAGAGCTCCTTGGCGGTGCACTGGATGACATCGGTGCCGTCGACGATGATCTTGCCGCGCTCCGGACGCAGCAGCCCGATCAACGACTTCAAGAACACGGATTTGCCGGTACCGGACGGGCCGAGCAGAACGCTCACCTCGCCCGGCGGCAGGTCGAATGTGACGTCCTCCCAGATTCGCTGGGGGCCGAAGGACTTGGTCAGTCCTTCAATCTGAATTCCAATGCCCACGCTCGCGATCCTTCCGCCAGTCATCGTCACGCCACTCGCTTGCCCGCTTGTGGCTTGAGTCACTGTAGCCTACGCCTCCTGGCCACAACACTCGTCTGCGGTCAGATTGTGACGCATCCGCGAGACGACTGTGGGGCCGACCCATTTGCTGGATCGACCCCACAGTTGTGGTATTGCCGGCTCGCCGGCAAGCGGTTACGCAGGTGCTACTTGACGGTGACCGTCGCGCCCGCGGCCTCGAGCTTGGCCTTGGCATCGTCGGCGGCCGCCTTGTCGACCTTCTCGAGCAGCGGCTTGGGAGCGCCGTCGACGAGGTCCTTGGCCTCCTTGAGGCCCAGGCCGGAGACGATCTCGCGGACGACCTTGATGACGCCGATCTTCTTGTCGCCGGCACCCTCGAGGATGACGTCGAACTCCGACTGCTCCTCAGCGGCCTCGGCGGGGGCACCACCGGCAGCGGCGCCGGGGGCCGCGGCGACGGCGACCGGAGCAGCGGCGGTGACCTCGAAGGTCTCCTCGAACTTCTTGACGAACTCGGAGAGCTCCAGCAGCGTCAGTTCCTTGAACGCGTCGAGCAACTCGTCGGTGGACAGCTTGGCCATCGTGTGGTCCTTTCTGATTTCTTACTTCTTCGTTAGGCGATTTGTGGAGTGTTAGCGGCGGTCAGCGCCGGTGCGGCTCCACAAGTCGGGGGTTAAGCGGCTTCCTCGCCGGCTTTCTTCTCTTGCAGAGCTGCGGCCAGCCGGGCGACCTGCGACGCCGGAGCGTTGAACAGACCGGCGGCCTTGGACAGGTTCGCCTTCATCGCGCCGGCCATCTTGGCCAGCAGCACCTCGCGCGACTCCAGGTCGGCGATGCGCTCGACCTCGGACACGCTCAGCGGGCGGCCGTCCATATAGCCGCCCTTGATGACGAGGGCCTTGTTGTCCTTGGCGAACTTCTTGATCGCCTTGGCGGCGTCGACGGCCTCGCCCTTGACGAACGCGATCGCGGTGGGACCGACGAACAACTCGTCGAGCCCCTCGATGCCCGCCTCCGCCGCAGCACGCTTGACCAGCGTGTTCTTGGCGACCGTGTAGGTGGCGGAATCACCGAGCGAGCGGCGCAGGTCTTTGAGGTTGGCCACCGTCAGCCCGCGGTACTCGGTGACGAGCGTCGCCGAAGCCTCCTTGAACTGCTCGGCGATGTCGGCAACCGCGGTGGCCTTGTCAGCCTTGGCCATGCATGCCTCCTCGTGGATGGGAACCATCGGCCGAGAAAGGATGAGGGACCGGAAACGACGAACGCCCCGACGCAGACAGGTCGGGGCGCACACGTGACGTACTAGCCTCGTCCTCCTGCGTGGGCCGCCCGGGGATCCGGGACCTTCAACCGATTGCTCGGTGACCGACGGTCTTCGGTGGAACGTCGACCAGAATAGCCTGCTGCCCACTCATCAGCCAAAACGCGTGGTTTCGGTGTCCGAACAGTCGCTGAGCGACGGTTACGACACCGAAATCACCAGCAACGCGTACAGCACGATCAACAGGGCGACCCGCAGCCCGTGCAGCCGGTCCCACCGACGGGCCAGGTCGCGGTCGACATCGTCGGCATCAGCCCAGCGGCCGATGCGATTGTTGATCGGCACCATCAGCATCACGGTCACGAGTACGACGACAGCCATCAGCGCGGCAGCCGCCGTCACGAGCCAGGCCGGCCGCAGGATCACGGCCGCCACCACAAGCACCACCAGCGTCGCGATGTACCAGAACGGCATGACCCGTCCCAGCACACGGCTCCCATCGGCGCGAGCCTGACCGAACGCGCCGTCGGGAAGTCGACCGAAGATCGGGTTGGTGAACGCGGCCACGGCGATCTCGACTCCGACCATCGGGCCGGCGATCAGCAGGGCAGCGATCTCGATGATTTCCCTCATGTCTCGACCGTGCCCGCTAAGCTGACACAAAGCAAGGTACTGACAAATTTGTCAGCTCAGGAGGGCGCATGGCGGTATCGAAGAAGGGTGTCAACGAGTGCCCGATCGACACCGCGCTGACGGTCATCGACGGGCGTTGGAAGGGCACCATCCTGTGGCGGCTGCAGGACGGGCCGATGCGCACCGCCGAGTTACGCCGCAGCATTCCCGACATCACCGAGCGGATGCTCATCCGCCACCTGCATGAACTCGTCGACGACGGCATCATCGACCGACACGACGCTCGGACCGTGCCGCCCTGCGTGCACTATTCGATCTCGGAGTACGGCATGACGCTTGCGCCGGTGCTGCAGAGTTTGTGCGACTGGGGGCGAAAGCACATGACGCGCAGTTGATTCCGCGATCAGTGAGCCAACAGCGCCGCGGCGCCGACGAGGCCCGCTTCACCGCCGAGCTCGGCGGGCACCACCCGCAGCCGGCGAATGAAATCCAGCCCGGCGTACGACGTCAACGCGTCGCGGACCGGATCGAACAGCAGCGCCCCTGACTTCGCCACACCGCCGCCGATGACGACCCGGTCCAGATCGCACACCGCGCCGACGGACGCGATCATCGCGGCCACGGCGGCCGCACCGCGACGAAACGCCCGCAGCGCGACGGCGTCGCCGGCATTGGCGGCATCGGCCAACTCCTTGGCGTCGGCGTGCGCGGGCGCATCCCACCCCTGCTCGCGTGCCCACTGCGCCATCCGAGGGCCCGCGGCGATGGTCTCGACGCAGCCGCGGCCACCGCAGGTGCACGGCCCGCCGTCCGGATCGACGACGACGTGGCCGACGTGCCCGGCGTTGCCGGTCCGGCCGTCGTAGGGTGCGCCGTCGAGCACCAACCCGCCGCCGACGCCGGTCGACACCACCATGCCGAGCAGAAAATCGGCGCCGCGGCCCGCACCGCGCCACCGCTCCCCCAGCGCCATGCACAACCCGTCGCCCGCCAGTCTCACCGGGGCGCCGACGACCCCCGAGACCCGCTCGACAATCGGAAAGCGTTGCCACGCGGTGATGTTGATCGGGCTGACGGTGCCCGTCGCCAGGTCGATCGGTCCGGCCGAGGCGATTCCGGCGCCGCGGACCCGGCCTCCCGCGGTGGCCAGCGCCTCGGTGACCAGCGAATCCACCACTGCCCAAATCGTTTCCGCGTCACCGTCAGGCGTCGGCAATTTTCCTTTGTGCACCAGCGTCCCCGCATCGTCGACCAGGCCGACCGCGATCTTGGTGCCGCCGACGTCGATTGCGAGCGTCAGAGTGGAATCGGCCATCAGTGCCGGTGGGTGTTGTCGGGCTGTCGCGGGTCACCGGGATGCTCGTAGCCCGGGGCAAGCTGCACGACGGCCGCGCATCTGGCGTCCAGCCACAGCCGAAATGTGCGACGGCGGGCGGCTGCACGTAGATGCGCCGCAACCTCCTCGGCTCCCTTGAAGCGCAATGGGTTCCGCGCCTGGTACGACGCGACTTCGTCGTCGGTGACGTCGATCTCCGAGGTCATCTGCGCGAACACCGCACGGGCCAACGGGCCGGCCAGTACCGACGCCGCCACGCTGCCGATCTCCATCCGCACCGTCATGTCGGGCAGCAGTGTGGCTTCGCTGGGTGCGTCGGCCGCGGTCAACCCGCGCGCCTGTGCCTCGGCCGCCACGACGCGTTCGGCCACCAGGAGCTGAGTCAGCCAACGCCGAAGCTGCCGTGCCTCACTGGTACCGGGCCGCGGCAGCGACGACGCGATCCGCGACGCGCGCAGCGAAGTCTCGCGGGCGTCGACCTCCTCGACGGAAACGGGCGTGCCGTGCACCGTCGCTGCGACGCCCGCCCACCCAGCCGCGTTACTCATCGCACCGTCACCTTCACCGCAGGCGTGTAGACGAGCTGCCCGGCCGCCGCCAGGCGGACCAACGCCCACCATTCGCCGGGCGCTACCCAGTCCGGAGGTGCGACGTCGAAGCCGATTTCCGCGGTGCCGCGAGCGGACAGCTCGACACCGGATGCGGCCGGACCCAGCCATTCCCATGTGCCCCACGGGCTGATCAGGTGTGCCTCGACGGCGATGTCGGCATACGCGTCGGTGCCGACGGTGACCACCAGGCGCGCCGATTCACCGGCGTTGACCTCGACGGGCTCCGGTCCAGCGACCAGTCGCAGGAGGGTGTCGTCGGGTGGTGCGTCGACCGCGATGACGCACACGTCCTCGACCATCTGACGCCACGCGGGAGGGATCGAGACGTGCGCGCCCGTCAACGCGAGTTCCGCACGCACGGTATACAACCCGGGCTCCACCTTCTCCGGCGCGGTGAGGCTCACGCTGGTGTCCAGATACTCTCCCGGCGGAAGCATGAACGACAGCACGGCGGGCTGCGCCGTCCAGCCGTCCGGACAGAGCAGGTGCACCCGTCCGTGCAATACCTCATCGCTGCAGTCGCTGACGGCGGTGAGACGAAGCTGCACCGACGGACCCGACGCGACGACGCGCTGCGGATGCAGATGCGCGACCGCGGGCAGGCCACCGAGCGCCGCCGGGCCCCGGTTGTGCAGCCAATAGCGGGCGTAGAGCGGCTGCGCCTCCTCCGCGTCGGGCGCCAGCACCGCATGATCGGCCTGCAGCACCTGCGGCATGTTGAAACGCGCCAGCACGGTGGCGATCTCGAAGCCGTGCAACGACAAACCGTCCGGCGTCACCTCCTGGACCCGGGGCCGCTCGAGGAGATCCACCCGAACCGCGGCGGACACTCGACGTAGCCCAGAGGTGACCGTGACTTCTGCGGTGGCCCCGGTGGTTTCGACGAACCGCATCGCGACGCCGTCCGACGGGTGGACCGAGCGGGCGCTACCGCCGGCCAGCGGGTTGCCGGCGGCCTTCAACGCACCGAGGTGCACCGAGCCCGCCGGCTCGATCTCCAACAGCGAGCCCGACGACGGCAGCCCACCCGCGGCCCCGGACTTCTCCGTCACTGCGAGAAGTGGATGCGAGAACTCGGCGCTGCGGGCCGGAACGCCCGCCCGCCGCCAGTCGCCGTCACCGGAGATCAATGCGTATTCGAAAGTGTGTGTCCAGTGCTGCAATTGGAAGTTCGATCCGTCGGGCGCGGTTCGGCGCGGCGGGTCGATCCAGGTGCCCGACGGCCACCCGGTGCACGACCGCATCAGCGAAAGATGCATCGTGCCATCGGGTTCCACGGCGAACCCTGGCAGCCCGCGGTTGAGCACCGCCACCGTCCGGTCCTCGAAGGCCGCCAGCCCTGCGGGCGAGTCCTGCTCGACGACGATTTCCCAGTCGGCCAGGTCCTCGGCGACGCCCGTCACCGCGTCGTCCAGGACCGACCCCGCGACGATCAGCACCGGCAGCGCCCGCACGTCACGCAGATCCGCGCCCGGCACCCACGCCTCGGCCAGCGGCGCCGCCGCGGGCACCCACACCCTGGCGGTGCCGGTCGCATGCAGTTGCCGCTTCAGCTCCTCGGTATACGAAGAATCCGCCTCGGCCAGAACCGCTGCGGTGAAGACGTTTTCGTCGGGTCCTCCGATCGCGAGCCGCGTGTCCGGGAGGTTCGAGTCGACGGCGAGATCGCCGTAGCGCGGCTTGTCGGCACCGCTGCAGGTCGCGGTGACTCCGGCGCGCGCCAGCGCCACCATCAGCGGTCGGGCCACCGCGGACGCGGTCTCGGTCGGCGTCACCACCTCGGCAACGGACACCGCGTGACACCCGTCACCGACGCGCACCCGCACCGTCGATGACAGGCCGAACCAGCCGTACGCCGGATTGTCCAGCGTCCACGGATGCGTCGCGGCGTCGATCGCCGTTTCCTGTCCGCGTTCGTGCAGCAGCCCGAACCCCCGGCCGATGACCGCGTCACCGACCTCGCTGACCGGCAGCGCCCCGGGTACCGGGCACGGCCAGCGCAGCCGCAATAGCCGGTCGACGCCGGTGAATTCGTCGATCGTGGTCTGACAGTCGACGCGCGCGACGCCGCGCCACAGCGTGAGGACCTGTTCGTACCGCAACAACTCACCGATGCGGCCGCGGATCTTCAGCCGCTCGCCGAGCGGTCCGCGGTAGGCCTGCACGTCGGCCGCCGATGAGGAGGAAGCGATCACCGGCCCCTTGGGTAGCAGGTGCCACGGACCCTCGCCAGCTTCGGGGTGTGCGGAGTATTCGTCGTAGATCGCCAACTCGTTTCCGACCTTGCCGTCGGCGAGCAGCGAGCGACCCGAGCCGTTTTCGATCAACGCGTCCACCACTCCGCCACGTGACGGGTCGACCCGTAGCCGATAGTGCTCATTGCTGATCTCGTTACCGCGCACCGGTTCCCAGTTCGTCGATGCGCCGGAGTCCTCGAGCCGGTAGGCCTGCCAGCCCAGCGACGGCACGTCGCGGGCCAGCCAGCTGACCGACCGTGCACCGCACTGGGCGGGCACCTCCTCACCGGCGTAGTCGAGCACGCGCACCGGTCCGCTCGCTTCCGGAAGCCGAGCAGTCACTACGTCAGTACGCTTGTGCGTCACCGTGTTCCACACGACGACCGATCCCTCGACCGCGCCCGACAGCAGGGCCAGCGCGTTGTTGCGGGCCGCTGTCCCCAACTCCCAGGCGTCGCGCCAACCGGTCAGCAGGTCGAGGTACACCTGGTCCGATTCCGACCCGGTGATCGCGTCATGGTGTGCGCCGTAGGCCAATTGGACCCATGCCTTGGCCAGCGCCGCCTGCGGGTAGGTCGCGCCGCCGAGAAGCCCGGCGAACACCGCGAACTTCTCCGCGTCGAGCACGGCGTCCTCGGCCGCCCGGTTGGCCTGCTTGGTGTCGATGTACGAGACGTCCTTGCCGGTGTAGATCGGGTTCATGTCACGCGTCTGCGGCGACGGTTCGACACCGCGCACGGCCAGTTCGGCGCGCACCGCCGCGAAGAACTCCTTGGGCAACGCGCAGACGAAGCGCGGCCAGGTGTATCGCGAGTTCCACGACCGGTGAATCGCGGTGACCCATTTGTTCGGCGGCGTGTAGTCGGTGCCGACGGGCAGCAGCACGTTACGGGTCAGTGCCACCTTCTTCAACGAGGTGAAAAGCTGATACGTCTCGGCTTCGGCCTGCTCCAGTGTCGGCGCCGAATCCATCCACCAGCCCCCCGAGTAATGCGCGGGCATGTAGTGGGTGAGCAGCCCGCGGCCGGACGGGGAAATCCAGTCGAACTCGCTGCTGAACTGCATCCGCTGCGGATCGCCGCCGCCGGCCATCGGGCCCCACTGGTGATGCGGGCCGCGGGCCCACGAACTCGACGTCAGCCCCGCCTCCGCCGCCATTCCGGGGAACTGTGGGTCGTGGCCGAACGCGTCGAGCTGCCAGGCAGTCGCCGGGTCGGCGCCGAGGACGTCGCGTTGAAACCCGATGCCGTGCACGAAGTTTCGAATGGTCGTCTCGGGGCTGGTGAGGTTGGTGTTCGGTTCGTTGTAGGTGCCGCCCATGATCTCGACGCGGTCGTCGGCGATGAAGCGGCGGAGATCGTCGCGGTCCTCGGGGTGGGTGTCCCAGAACGGCTTGAGGTAGTCGACTTCGGCCAGCACGAACTTGTATTCCGGTTCGCGACGGGCCATTTCGAGGTGTGCGCTGACCAGATCGAACCCGTTGGTCTGCCTGCACCGGCCCGGCGGGTCCTCGCTCCACGCCGCGGTGTAGGCCGCCTGCGTGTTCCACCACACCGGGTCGTAGTGGAAGTGGCTGATCATGTACATGGTCCAGCCGGGTTCGGCGACGGTGAAGACGAAAGGCGTGATGCCCTCACTGGTGACCGCGCGGGCCTGGCGCTGCTCGCCGACGACGGCGTCGGTCACCGCGACCGGCACCTCCACGCTGCCGTCCCCCGCGTCCGCGCGCGCGTGACCCGTCACGCCGTCGCCGTCGACGCGCACCTCGCCCGCGCCGCCGGTGTAATCGATCCGCACGATCTGCTGCGGCGCATCGGCGGGCCCGACGAACAAGTCCGTCGACTCCGCCGAAATGACCCGCACACCCAAACCCTACGGCGTGTGAGGTCGCGGTGATCGAGACTGCGGGCAGATCGTGAAAACACGTGTGCGCGCGATCTCTGTGCAGTTTCGGTGGACGGTCGGCACCATCAGGCCCGGGAGATGTCGACCACCAGAGCGCGGTGATCCGAGACCGTCAACGACGGCGCGCAGCACCGCTCCACCCGCAACCCGGGATCGTCGGTGACGATGTGGTCGAGCTGACGGTCGGGGTCGTGGGCGGGGAACGTGAGGGCGGTGGCCAGCGGCCGCAGCCGGGCCCACCGCCTGACGGTGGGCGGCGCCATGTTCAGATCGCCCATCAACACCCGCGGCGACGGGAAACCACGCATATCGCGCAGCAGCCGCCACAACTGCACCCGATTCCACCCCGGCACGAACGACAGATGCGTGTTGGCAACGGTCAGCGGCCCCAGCGGGGTGTTCAGCTGCCCCACCATCGCCGCGCGCGGCTCCTCATTGACGATCTGAACCCGATTCGGACCGGGCAGGTACATCGGAAACGGCACCGGAATCCGCGGCAGCCGCGACACCTGCCACGACTCCGCCGGAAACCGTGACAGCAGCGCGATCCCATAGGCGGCGGTGCCGGGTTGCTCGTCACCGGTCGCGGCCATCCAGGTGGCCCCCGGCGTCCCGGAGATCGCCGCCACAAACCGATGGCTCACCGCGCCCATCGCTTCGGCGGCGACCGCGGTGAGATCGGCCATGCCCGAACGCGGCTGATCTAGGTCGACTTCCTGCAGCGCCAGGATGTCGGCGTCGAGTTGCCGAACGGATTCCACCAGCCGGTCCGGGTGAACTACGCCGTCATGCACGCTGCGCCCGTGCAAGATGTTGAAGGTGGCCAGACGCATCCGCATGGGTACTAGCTACCCACAATGGCCGCTAGGCGATCAGTCGGCCCCAGGAGAGTAGTGCCCCAGAGAAACGATGATCTGCGCGACGCGCTCAAACGCGCGGCGTCGGCGCTGCGTGCCCAGGGCCCGGATTTCGCCCTGGCCGGCAGTTACGCGCTGTGGGTGTTCGGCGGCCCCGAACCCGTGCACGACGTGGATTTCGTGGTCGCAGAGCCCGACACCGAGAAGGCCGCCGCGACGCTGGAGGAGGCCGGTTTCCGGATCGAACGCACCCCGGAGGACTGGTTGTTCAAAGCGTGCGTCGGGCAGGACTTCGTCATCGACGTGCTGCACCGCCTCAACGGCGTGCCCGTCGAGAAGGAGAGCATCGTGGCGGCCGAGGAGCACGACGTGCTCGCGATCCGGATGCGCGTCCTGGCGCCCACCGAGGTGATGCGAGAGAAGTTGAACTCGCTCAACGAACACCATTGCGACTTCGCCGCGTTGCTGCCCGCCGTGCGAGCGGTGCGCGAACAACTGGATTGGAAACTGATCCGCGCCGACACCGCCGACAACCCGTTCGCCGCGGCGTTTCTCATGCTGGCCGACCGACTGGAGCTCACGTCCTGAGGCGGCGCTGCAACCGCTCGGACACCGCCTGGACCGCGCGCACCACCTCCGGCGGCTCCAGCACCTCGAAGTCGCACCCGACCGTCGCGAAGTACCACACCATGCGCTCGGGGTCGTCGGCGCCCGCGGTGACGATGCACGCGTCCGGACCGTCCGCCTCGACCGTCGCCGAGGCCGCCGAGAAATGCTGCGCCAGAACGCTTTCCGGCGCATGAAACCGCACCCGCGCGACGTACCGGTACGGCGAGCTGCTGATCGAGCGTCGCACATAGGTCGCGGCGTCGGGCGCCTCGCGCGGCGTGAACGTGCTGCCCTGGGCCCGCACGTCGGCCATCCGGTCCAGGCGCAGGCTGCGCCAGTCTTGCTTGTCGCGGTCGTAGGCCAGCAGGTACCAGCGGCGTCCGGTGGTGACCAGTTGATAGGGCTCGAGCCGCCGCTGGGTCGCGTTTCCGCGGATGTCGACGTAACCGGCCCGGACGTGCTCGCGGTCGCGGCAGGCCCGGGCCAGCGTCATCAACACGTCGGGTTCGACCGGCGCGTCCGAGGTCGGCGACGTCAGCGTGACGGTCGAATCGTGCAACGCCGCCACCTGCGAGCGCAGTCGCGCCGGCATCACCTGGTCGAGCTTGCTCAGCGCCCGCAGCGCGGACTCGCCGACACCGGCGACCGTCCCGCCCGCGGCCAGCCGCAGGCATACGGCCATCGCGACCGCCTCGTCCGGGTCGAGCAGCAGCGGCGGCAGTGCCGCGCCCGCGGCGAGCTGGTATCCACCGCCGTGACCCTTGCTGGCGTGCACGGGATAACCCAGGTCACGCAGGCGTTCCACGTCGCGGCGCACGCTGCGGGTGGTCACCCCGAGCCGCTCCGCAAGGTCCTCACCGGTCCACACGCGGCGAGACTGCAGCAGGCCGAGCAGCTGCAGCACCCTGCTCGTCGTTTCCGCCACGCATCAATCCTGTCGCAGTCATAGGACCGA
The DNA here is from genome assembly GCF_001499855.1 of Mycobacterium sp. GA-0227b. Lineage (GTDB taxonomy): Bacteria > Actinomycetota > Actinomycetes > Mycobacteriales > Mycobacteriaceae > Mycobacterium. The sequence goes on along the minus strand of NZ_LQIK01000031.1, from coordinate 120,460 downwards.
AACTGTCCTATATTGCTGTCAGAGTAGTCCTATGACGACGACAGACCAGCTTGCGGAGCAGTTGGACTTCCACTGGACGCAGTTCCTGCGACCGCGCTTCGACGGGCTCACCGACGACGAGTACTTCTGGCAGCCGGTCCCCGACTGCTGGACCGTGCATCCCGACGGGTCGATCGACTTCACCTATCCCGAGCCGGAGCCGGCACCGTTCACCACGATCGCCTGGCGGCTCGCGCACGTCATCGTCGGTGTGCTCGCGATGCGTAACCACAGCCACTTCGGCGGTCCACCTGCCGACTACCAGACCTGGCGGTATGCTACCGACGCCGCGACGGCGCTCAGCCAACTCGACGAGCAGTACGGCACATGGATCGACGGCGTCCGCGCGTTGTCCGACGACGATCTGAACCGGCCGTGCGGTCCCGCCGAAGGCCCGTACGCCGACTATCCGTTCATCGCGCTGGTATTGCACATCAACCGCGAGGTCATTCACCACGGCGCCGAAATCGCCTGCATCCGCGACCTTTACACCCACACCCCCGATGAGAAGAGGAATTAGCCATGCCCGGAATGCCACCTCCCGCCGCCGACGAACGCCAGAGCCTGTTGGAATTCCTTGCGTTTCAGCAGAACGCGTTCTTCGCGGTGGCGTATGGGTTGACCGACGAACAGGCGCGGTCCACGCCGTCGGTCAGCGCGCTGTCGGTCGGCGGACTGGTCAAGCACGCCGCCGGCGTGCAGACCGGTTGGGTGCAGCGGGCGGCCTGCGCGCCCGACTCTCCCCCGAAAGACGACCGCCCGATGGAGGAGCTCATCGCCGAGTACGGCGACCAGTACGTCATGCGCGAGGACGAGACGCTCGACGGACTACTCGACGCGCTGAAGCGGCAGAACGCCGAGACGCTTCGAGTTCTGGGCGAATGTGACCTCGACACACCGGTTCCCGTGCCGCACGATGTGCCGTGGTTTCCGCAGGACATCGATCACTGGAATGTGCGCTGGGTGATCCTGCACCTCATCGAGGAGCTGAGCCGCCATGCCGGTCACGCCGACATCATCCGCGAATCCATCGACCGCGCAACGATGTACGAGCTGATGGCCGCCAATGAGGAGTGGCCGGAGACCGACTGGATCAAGCGCTGGCGGCCCTGAGTCCCCCGTCCGCCGAGTGCACGGCTGGTGTACACATTTTCGGGTTTCGCGTACACCGACCGTGCACTCGGCGCAGAGGAAGCGGCTACCGCAGCACCTGGCTGACCGCGTGCTCGACGACCGCGTCCAGGTCGGTCCCCAGCCGGCCCGCCAGCCACTGCTGGGCCAGCTCGGCCATCGCGCCGGTGTACATCGCCGCGCCAACCTGGGCGGCTACCGAGTCGGTGTCCGGCTGCAACCGCCAGCCCTCGGTGAGCACGCCCTCCCGCAGCAGGTCCTGCGTCGCCGCCCGGCGCGCCGACAGCACGGGATTCGATCGCGCGTCGGTGAACAGCACCCGCCCGCGGCGGGGATCCTCGGAGCTGAATCCGAGCACCGCGGCGATCCCCGCGCGCGTCCTGGCCCGCAACGAATCGCCGGCCTGGGCCATCGCGGCCTCGACCGCCTCAGCCAATTGGGCGCTCACCTGGTCGTAGACCGCACCGAGCAGATCGTCGGTGTCGGAGAAGCTCTCGTAGAAGTACCGCGTGTTCAACCCGCACTCCCGGCATACCGACCGCACCGACATCGCGGCCTCACCGCCCTCGCCGAACAACCGGAAAGCGGCATCGATCAGCTGCGCACGGCGTTCGGCGCGGCGGTCCGTCAGGGGCACGCCCGCCCAGCGGGTGGGAGTCGACACCACCTCAGCGTAGGCCCGTCATCGCCAACTCTGGTCACATACGTGACCAAAATGTATTCTGGTTACAGCCGTGACCACGGTTTGTGAGCAAGGAGCCGACGTGATTCTGCTGCCGCACCAGTTCATCGGGGAGTTCCTCAACCAGCGCTTCGACACGGCTGTGCGAAGCAACTACTTCCGCGGCATCGAATTCGCCGCGCCCGTCGGCGACCCGGGCTGGTTCGGGCCGGGCAGCGCGGTCTGGCACGTGCACTCGCACATGCAGGCGCTGATCTTCGGGCTGCAGTGTGCGGCGTTCATGGAGCGGCTCGACCCGTCGATCTACTGGATGGGCATGCATCACTCGCGGCTGGTGAAGCGCGACGAAAACGGTGTCGGTCGACCGGAGATCGATCCCAAGGGCGCCGCGGTGCGCCTCGGTCATTCGATCGCGTTCTTCATCGGCACGGCATACGGGTCCACCGAGACCGCCGAGCGGCTGGCGCAGACGGTGCGGTCGATGCATCACACCATCAAGGGCACCCGTCCGGACGGCGCCCGCTACGACGCCGACGACCCGGATTGGCTGCGGTGGAATTACGCCACCGTGGTCTGGGGCCTGGCGACCGCACACGAGCTGTATCACCCGAACCCGTTGCGCGGCAAGAAGATCGACCGCTACTACCGCGAGTTCGTGCGCGTCGGCCACGCGTTGGGCGGCACCGACCTGCCGGAGACCAAGGCCGACGTCGCCGAGTGCCTGGAGTCCTACCTGCCGCGGCTGGCCGTCACGCACGGCACGGCGGTGGCCACCGGCCCGGGTCTGCCGCTGGCGCAGAGCGCCATCAACTGGGCCATCCGCGACACCATGCCGCGCTGGGCCAAGCAGTTGATCCAGCACAAGGACCCCAACATCTTCGAGCGCACCACCCGTCGGGTGACCGTCTGGTCGGTCATCAACGCGTTGCACCTGGCACAGGGGCCCATCCCGGAGTTCCAGCAGGCGCAAGCCAGGGTGGCGTCGGGCACCGACGTGCCGCACACGCTGCCGACCTACCAGCCGGGCGACGACCCGGTCCGCAGCCGCGAGGAAGTGGAGCGCGCTTTCGCGCAGGCCTGATGCCCCGCAACCGGGCCCACTGTGAGCCGGTCCACAGCTTTTCGCGGCTCACCGCCGATTTTGAGACACTGCAGGGATGAGTACCACGCCGAAGACCAAGCACCGCGAGGTTGCCCGGCTGGATCGGGTCCCGCTGCCCATCGAGGCTGCTCGCGTCGGCGCGACGGGCTGGCAGATAACGCGCACCGGCGCACGCGTCGTCTCGAACATCGCCGGCCGCGGCTCGTGGCAGCAGAAGATCATCAAGCAGATCCCGCAGACGTTCGCCGACCTAGGGCCCACCTACGTCAAGTTCGGCCAGATCATCGCGTCGAGCCCCGGCGCGTTCGGGGAGCCGCTGTCCAAGGAGTTCCGCAGCCTGCTCGACCGGGTGCCGCCCGCGGACGCCAAAGAGGTGCACAAGCTGTTCGTCGAGGACCTCGGCGACGAGCCGGCGAACCTGTTCAAGAGCTTCGACGAGAAGCCGTTCGCCTCCGCATCCATCGCGCAGGTGCACTACGCGACGCTGCACAGCGGTGAAGAGGTCGTCGTCAAGATCCAGCGCCCCGGCATCCGCCGACGCGTCGCGGCCGACCTGCAGATCCTCAAGCGCGGCGCGCGGCTGGTGGAGTTCGCCAAGCTGGGCCAGCGCCTGAGCGCGCAGGACGTCGTCGCCGACTTCGCCGACAACCTGGCCGAGGAACTGGACTTCCGGCTCGAGGCGCAGTCGATGGACGCATGGGTCTCGCACATGCACGCCTCGCCACTGGGCCGCAACATCCGTGTGCCGCAAGTGTATTGGGACCTCACCAGTGAACGGGTGCTGACGATGGAGCGCATCCAGGGCACCCGCATCGACGACGTGAAAGCCATCCGTCAGAAGGGCTTCGACGGCACCGAGCTCGTAAAAGCCTTGCTGTTCAGCGTTTTCGAGGGCGGGCTGCGCCACGGCCTGTTCCACGGCGACCTGCACGCGGGCAATCTCTACGTCGACGACGACGGCAAGATCGTCTTCTTCGACTTCGGCATCATGGGCCGCATCGACCCGCGCACCCGCTGGCTGCTGCGCGAACTGGTGTACGCGCTGCTGGTCAAGAAGGACCATGCCGCGGCGGGCAAGATCGTCGTGCTGATGGGCGCCGTCGGCACCATGAAGCCCGAGGCGCAGGCGGCCAAGGACCTGGAGAAGTTCGCGACACCGCTGACGATGTCGACGCTGGGCGACATGAGCTATGCCGAGATCGGCAAGCAGCTGTCCACGCTGGCCGAGGCCTACGACGTCAAGCTGCCGCGCGAACTCGTGCTGATCGGCAAGCAGTTCCTCTATGTGGAGCGCTACATGAAGCTGCTCGCGCCGAAGTGGCAGATGATGTCCGACCCGCAGCTGACGGGGTACTTCGCCAACTTCATGGTCGAGGTCAGCAGGGAGCATTCCGACGAACTCGACAGCGAGGTCCAGGCCTAAGTGCAGACACGAGACGGCACCGCCAAATCAGGCGAGCTCGACATCCACTACGAGGACATGGGCGACCCGAACGACCCGGCGGTGCTCCTCATCATGGGCCTGGGCGCCCAGCTCCTGTTGTGGCGCAAGGACTTCTGCGAGAAGCTCGTCAACCAGGGGCTGCGGGTCATCCGCTACGACAACCGCGATGTCGGCTTGTCGTCGAAACTTCCCGGGCGCCACAGCGGCGCCCCGCTGCTGCCGCGGATGCTGCGTTCGCTGGTCGGCTTGCGTAGCCCGGCGGGCTACACGCTCGAAGACATGGCCGACGACGCCGCCGCGCTGCTCGACCACCTCAACATCGACCGGGCCCACATCGTCGGGGCGTCGATGGGCGGCATGATCGCCCAGGTCTTCGCCGCCCGGCACAAGCCGCGCACCAGGACGCTGGCGATCATCTTCTCGAGCAACAACCAAGCGTTGCTGCCGCCGCCCGGCCCGCGGCATCTGCTCGCGATCCTGGCGCGGCCCAAGGACTCCTCCCGCGAAGCCGTCATCGAGAACGCCGTCAGAGTCAGCAAGATCATCGGCAGCCCCGGCTACCCCGCTACCGAGGAGCGGCTTCGCGCCGACGCGATCGAGGGTTACGACCGCTCCTACTACCCCGCCGGCATCGCGCGCCATTTCGCCGCGATCCTCGGCAGCGGCAGCCTGCGCCACTATGACCGCGAGATCACCGCGCCGACGGTGGTCCTGCACGGCAAGGCCGACAAACTGATGCGGCCGTACGGCGGGCGGGCGATCGCCAAAGCGATCAGCAACGCCCGGCTGGTGCTGTTCGACGGCATGGGTCATGAGCTGCCCGAGCCGCTGTGGGACGACATCATCGGCGAGCTGAAGACGAACTTCGCCGCTACGGCCTAGACCTGCGGGTAGTTTCTCCGATTCGTGAGCCGTCGCGATCGGCGGTAGATTCGGCGCGGAATGCTTCGGGCTTGTATGCCACCACCGGCGTCGCCCAGCTTCTGAACGTCCCGGAAAGGCACCAGATGGCTGCAACGCGCAACTTGACGCCCCATTTCGCCGATGTGCAGGCCCACTACGACCTGTCCGACGAGTTCTTCCGCCTCTGGCTCGATCCGTCGCAGACCTACAGCTGTGCGTATTTCGAGCGCGACGAGATGACCCTCGAGCAGGCCCAGCAGGCGAAGGTCGATCTTGCGCTGGGCAAGCTGGGTCTCGAGCCGGGGATGACGCTGCTCGACGTCGGCTGCGGCTGGGGTTCGACGATGCTGCGGGCGATCGAGAAGTACGACGTGAACGTCGTCGGCCTCACCTTGAGCGAGAACCAGCTCGCCCAGGTCGAAAAAGTGTTCGCGGCATCGGAGAGCCCGCGCACCAAGAGGGTGCTGCTGCAGGGCTGGGAGCAGTTCGACGAGCCCGTGGACCGGATCGTGTCGATCGGCGCCTTCGAGCACTTCGGCAAGGATCGCTGGGACGACTTCTTCGCGATGGCTCACCGGGTGTTGCCCGACGACGGGGTGATGCTGTTGCACACCATCACCGCGCTCACTCTGCCGCAGATGGCCGAACGCGGTATGCCCCTGACGTTTTCGGTGGCCCGGTTCGTCAAGTTCATCCTCACCGAAATCTTCCCGGGCGGTTATCTGCCGACGATCGAACTGGTCGGCGAGCACGCGCAGAAAGCCGGCTTCGAGTTGACCCGCCGCCAGAGCCTGCAGCCGCATTACGCGCGCACACTCGACTGCTGGGCGGAGGCGCTCCAGGAGCACAAGGACGAGGCCATCGCGGTGCAGTCCGAGGAGGTCTACGACCGCTACATGCACTACCTGACCGGATGTGCGCATGGCTTCCGCGTCGGGTACATCGACGTCAACCAGTTCACGCTGGCCAAATAGCCGGCTCGGCCGGCGTGGCCAAATAGCCGGCTCGGCCGGCGTGGCCAAATAGCCGGCTCGGCCGGCGTGGCCAAATAGCCGGCTCGGCCGGCGTGGCCAAATAGCCGCCGGAGTGGCGTCCCGGCAAATTAGGGTCTGACTCTGGCCGAACGCTAGGGTGTACGACCAGATCATCATGGGACGATGCACAGGTGAGCGTGTCGTCATCGGGAAAGGCCAAGCAGGGGAACTATGTCTGACAACTCAACCGGCACGAAGGACATGACTCCTCATTTCGAGGACATCCAGGCGCATTACGACCTGTCGGACGACTTCTTCGGCGTATTCCAGGATCCGACGCGCAAGTACAGCTGCGCGTACTTCACCGGCCCCAACGTGACGTTGTCCGAGGCCCAGATCGCCAACGTCGATCAGCACCTGGACAAGCTCGACCTCAAGCCGGGGATGACGCTGCTCGAGGTCGGCTGCGGCTGGGGTCTGACGTTGCAGCGCGCGCTGGAGAAATACGACGTCAACGTCATCGGCCTCACGCTGAGCAAGAACCAGAAGGCGTACTGCGAGCAGCTGCTGAGCAAGATCGACACCGAGCGCACCTTTGACGTGCGGCTGGAGGGCTGGGAGCAGTTCGGATCCCCCGTCGACCGCATCGTGTCCATCGAGGCGTTCGAGCACTTTGGCTTCGAGCGCTACGACGACTTCTTCAAGATGTGCTTCGAGGTGCTGCCCGACGACGGCCGGATGACCATCCAGAGCAGCGTGGGCTACCACCCGTACGACCTGGCCGCGCGCGGCAAGAAGCTGACGTTCGAGATGGCGCGCTTCATCAAGTTCATGATCACCGAGATCTTCCCGGGCGGCCGCCTGCCGACCACCCAGATGATGATCGAGCACGGCGAGAAGGCCGGCTTCCAGGTGCCCGAGGCACTCTCCCTGCGCAACCACTACATCAACACGCTGGCCATCTGGGCCCACCGGCTCGAGCAGAACAAGGAGACCGCGATCGCGGCCGCGGGCGAAGAGAACTACCACCGCTACATGCGGTATCTCAAGGGCGCCCAGTACTACTTCATCGACGAGGGCATCGACGTCAGCCTGGTCACGTACCTGAAGCCGGGTGCTGCGACGCAGGCCGACAAGACGTAGGGAAAACCCCGATTCGCTCGGCCTGACGAACGGCTACCGTTTCGCCCATGAGCGGAAGCGGCGAAGCCGCCTGCTATCTGGCGGAGTGGTATCTGCCTGAGCTCACCGAGCAGAGCGTCGACGATCTGGTCGCGCGCCTCGACGCGGCCGCGGCCGTCGCCACCGGTGAAGGCACCCCGGTCCAATTGCTGCTCACCGTGTCGGTCCCCAGCGACGAGGTGCTCTACGGCGTCTTCGACGCCGGCTCACAAGAGATCGTCTCCCGGACCTGCCGTGCTGCGGGTGCACCGCATCAACGGCTCTCGTCGGACGTCGGCACACGAATCCGGCAGTGTCCATGACGTTGCCACGGATACCCGGCCCGGTCGGCTCGCTCCGCATCAAGCACTTCTCTTAGCTGCACAACAGCTGCGTAGCCCTGGGACCGGCGGGGTACCCTCGATTTGCTGTCTCTCGAGGGTGGGGCCATTGGTTTCCGGCGTAGTCGAACGTCCAGCCGAGTTCCGGGCGGTGAAAGATCTCCTGCGATCCGCCGCGGCCGCACCCTGTGGGCTGGTCATCGAGGGGGAAGCCGGAGCGGGCAAGACCACTCTGTGGCTGGCAGGAATCTCCGCGGCCGGTGAGCGCGGCTTCGAGGTGCTGACGGCCCGAGCGGGGCAGGCGGAGACCGCCCTCGCGTATGCCGCGGTCGCCGACCTGCTCGGCGGCGTCTCCCCCGAGGTTCTCACCGGCCTGCCAGAGGTTCAGTGCCTCGCCGTCGATCGGGTGCTGCTGCGCGCCGACGGTGAGGGCCCACCGACCGATCAGCGCGCCGTCGCGGCGGCGGTCACCACGGTCATCGAGCGACTGTGCGCCGACCGGCCGCTGCTGGTGGCCGTCGACGACGTGCAGTGGCTCGACCCGTCCAGCAAGGCCGTGCTGGCGTTCGCCGCGAGGCGGTTCAGCGGACCCGTGGGCTTGCTGCTCACCGAGCGCACCGAACACGAAGGTGCCGGCGCCGCGAGTTGGCTGCAGCTGGGCGGCGCGGCGCAGGTGCGCCGGGTGCACGTCGGCCCACTGAGCCTGGGCGGACTGCACGCGCTGATCTCGGCGCGGCTCGGTCGGTCATTCCCACGCCCGACGATGGTCCGGATTGCCGAGATCTCCGGCGGCAACCCGTTCTACGCGCTCGAACTGGCGCGGGCGGTCGAGGCGGGCGGTTCCCAGTCGGTGCTGCCCGCGTCGCTGGCCGAGTTGATGCGCCGGCGCATCGGACGGCTGGACCGCGAAACCCAGGTGCTGTTGTTGGCCGCCGCGTGCGAGGCAGCGCCGAGCGTCGACCTGCTCGCGCGCGTCACCCGCAGCAGCGTCGAGCGAACAGTCGAACTGCTCGAAGAGGCGAGAGCCAAGGGCATCGTGACGATCGACGGGGACAACGTCGCGTTCGCCCACCCGTTGTTGGCGCGCAGCGTCTACACCGATGCGACGCCGGGTGAGCGCCGGGCCATGCACCGCTCGCTGGCCGAGGTCGTGGTGCTGCCCGAATCCAGAGCCCGGCACCTGGCACTGGCGGCCTCGAGCGCCGACCCGACGACGCTTGAGGCGCTCGATGTCGCCGCCGGTGCGGCCCGTGAACGTGGTGCGCCCGCCGCGGCAGCCGAGCTCCTCGAACTCGCGATCGGTCTCGGCGGCGATACCCCGGCACGGCGGATTCGCGCCGCCGAGCACCATCTGCACGCCGGAGACCTCCAACGCGCAGAGGCGCTGCTGGACCGGCTGACCGACCGGATACCGCCCGGCGTGCACCGGGCGATGGCGCTGAACCTGTTGGCCAGCATGCGGATTCACGACAACAGCTTCACCGCTGCGACCCGTTTGCTCGAGCAGGCGCTCGACAACGACGAGGGCGACCGCGAAGTCCGCGTCCGAACGCTGCTGCTGCTGTCCTATGCGTGTTTGAACGCCGGGGAATTCGGACCGGCCCTGCGCAACGCCGAGCGGGCCGCGGCGTACGCCGACGACGTCGGGATCGGCGACCTCACGAGCCAGGTGCTGGCGGTGCGGGCGACCATCGCATGTATGTGCGGTCGCGGCGTCGACTGGGTCAGCATGCGCAGGGCACTGGCCTTGCACGATCCGAACAGCGAGGCGCCGATCGCGTTCCGCGCCAGGGCCAACCACGCGCTGCTGCTGACGTGGGCCGGGCGGTTGGACGAGGCCGCTGAGCAGATGGCCGCCGTGCGCCGGCGCTGCGTCGAGCGGGGCGCCGAGACCGACCTGATCTTCGTCGCCGTCTTCACCGCGCTGATCGAGATCTGGCGAGGCCGCTACGACGACGCGACACGCGTGGCCGAGGAGACCGTCGAGCGGGCACAACAACTCGGCGGTGAACACATGCGCATCATCGCCATGACCATCCAGTCCGCGGTGGCGGCGTACGCCGGCAGGGAGGACGAAACTCGCGAAGCCGCCACGGCGGCGCTCGATCTCGCCGAACGCTGCGGCTCCCCGCGGCTCGCCGACTGGGCCTCGATCAGCCTGGGATTCCTGGAGGTATCGCTCGGGAAGTACGAGCAGGCGCTGCAGATACTTCAGCCCCTGATCGCCCGCTTTCCGTTCATCCCCGGCACCGAGATCATCACGGTCGGCTACGCCCCCGACGCGGTGGAGGCAATGATCGCGCTCGGCCGGGTGGCCGAGACCGAGCCGATGATCGAGGCGCTGGAGGCCAACGGCCGCTTGGTGGATCGGCCGTGGATGCTGGCGATGGGTGCGCGGTGCCGCAGTCTGTGGCTGGCCGCACGAGGCGAAATCGATGCGGCCGCCGAGATGGCCGGCCAGGCGTTGCTACATCACGAGCGTCTGCCCATGCCGTTCGAGCGGGCCCGGACGCTGCTGTTGCTCGGCCAGTTGCAACGCCGTCAACGCCGAAAGGAGTTGTCGCGTACGACGTTGATCGAAGCCTTGCATGCGTTCGAGGCGTTGGGCACACCGCTGTGGGCCGAGCGGGCCCGCACCGAGCTCGCGCGTGCGAAAGTTTCCGGTGGCGCAAGCATGGGGTTGACGCCGTCGGAGTATCGCGTGGCCGAACTGGCCGCGTCGGGACTCACCACCAAGGACGTGGCCGCTGCCCTTTTCATCAGCCCGAAGACCGTCGAGACCAACCTGTCGGGCATCTACCGCAAGCTGAGTATCAAGTCGCGGGCCGAACTCGGGCGGGTGTTCGGCGACGACCGCTGACGGCAACTCTACTGAGCCGCAAACGATTCTTGCCGGACATAATTCGCCAGAGCTTCGTCGGCGTCGACGGGTTCGAAACCGGCCGCCTGGATCTTCGTGAGGTCCAGGACACTGTTGACCGGCCGGGGCGCGACAGGTTGCGAGGCATCCGCGTAGTACTCGGCCGTGGAGACCTCGGTGATGCGGTTCGGATCATGCCCCGCCAATTCGAACGTCCGGCGCGCGACCTCTGCCCAGGACATCGCGGCACCGGATCCGGTCACGTTGTAAGTGCCGTAGGGCGCGCGCGTCTCGGTCAGGTGCCGGATCGCCTTCGCGAGTTCCGACGTGAAGGTCAGCCGGCCGTGCTGGTCGTTCACGACAGCCGGGTCGACGCCGCGTTCGGCGAGAGACAGCATGGTGCGCACGAAGTTTCGGCCGTCACCGATCACCCACGACGCCCGGACGATGTAATGCCGATCCACGGTGGCGACCAGCGCGTCGCCGGCGGCTTTGGTCTGCCCGTATACGCCGAGCGGCGACGCCGGGTCGTCCTCACGGTATGGCCTGCTCGCGCTGCCGTCGAAGACGTAGTCGCTGGAGACGTGTACCAGCGTGACGTCGTGGACGGCGGCGATCCGCGCCAGAGCGCCGACGCCGGCGACGTTGGTGGCCCACGCCGCCGCGCGCCCTTCGGGAGTCTCGGCCGAATCCACCGCCGTGTACGCGGCGGCGTTGATGATGGTGTCGTAATCCCGCCACCGCCGGGCGGTTTCGACGCTGGCGGCGGTGAGGTCGAGGTCGGCGCGGTCGGCGAATTCGACGTTGGATGCGCCGGCATACGCGTCGCGCAGTGCCCTGCCCAGTTGCCCAGCGGCACCGAGCACCAGGACTTTGCGCGGTGGCACCGGTCGTATCTGCGCGAGCCGCGGATGCTCGCGATCTTTCGCCGACAACGCGGCACGTTCGAGCGGGATCGGCCAGTCTATGGCGGCGGTCTCGTCACCGAGATTCAGCGATGTGTATTCGCCGTCCGGCGAGTAGTGGTCGTTCACCAGATAGATGTAGGCGGTGTTCGGTTCCAGGGTCTGAAACGCGTTGCCCACCCCGCGCGGCACGAACACCGCTCGGGACGGGTCGATCTCGGCGGTGAAGGTGGTGCCGAAGGTGGGGCCGGCGCGAAGGTCCACCCACGCCCCGAAGATCCGTCCGGTCGCGACGGAGACGAACTTGTCCCATGGCTCGGCGTGGATCCCGCGCGTCGTGCCCGCGGTCTCGTTGAGGGACACGTTGTTCTGCACGGGTTTGAAGTCAGGTAAGCCGAGCGAGACCATCTTCTCGCGCTGCCAGTTCTCCTTGAACCACCCGCGGTTGTCCCCGTGTACGGACAGCTCCCACACCACCAACCCTGGTATGGGAGACGCGGTGGCGCGCAGCGGTTTACCGAACTCAGTCATCCTCGGGGGTTTCCTTCACTGACCCAGCCGGGCGTAGAAACTCTCGGTGGCATCCTTGGCGGGCGTCCACCAGTCCTCGTGGTCGCGGTACCACTGGATCGTCGCGGCCAGGCCCTTCTCGAAGTCCTGGTATCGCGGCCGCCAACCGAGTTCCTCGCGCAGCTTGGTCGAATCGATGGCGTACCGCAGATCGTGGCCCGCTCGATCCGGAACATGGTCGTAGGCGTCCGCCGGCTGGCCCATCAGGGTGAGAATCAGTTCGACGACGGTCTTGTTGTCCTTCTCGCCGTCAGCGCCGATCAGATATGTTTCGCCGAGACGGCCGCCCTCGAGGATCGTCAGCACCGCCGACGAGTGGTCGTCGGCGTGGATCCAGTCCCGCACATTGCGGCCCTCGCCGTACAGCTTGGGACGGTTGCCCCGCAGCACGTTCGTGATCTGGCGCGGGATGAACTTCTCGACGTGCTGATAGGGACCGTAATTGTTCGAGCAGTTCGAAATCGTCACGGCCAGCCCGAACGACCGAAACCACGCCCGCACCAACAGATCACTGCCCGCCTTCGTCGACGAGTACGGAGAAGACGGGTTGTACGGCGTCTCCTCGCTGAACCTGCTCGGGTCGTCGAGCGCCAGGTCCCCGTACACCTCGTCGGTGGAGATGTGATGGAAGCGGGTGCCGTGCTTGCGCGCCGCCTCGAGCAGTGTGAAGGTACCGGTGAGGTTGGTGTGGAGGAACGGCTGGGGATCGTCGAGCGAGTTGTCGTTGTGTGTCTCGGCCGCGTAGTGCACGACTGCGTCGGTAGAGGCGAACAGCTCGTCGACCAGTGCGGCGTCGGCGATATCGCCCTGCACGAACGTCATTCGATGCTCGGGCAGCCCGGCCAGTGAGGCGCGGTTGCCGGCGTATGTCATCTTGTCCAGCACGGTGACGTGGTGGTCGGTGTTCTCGATGACGTACCGCACGAAGTTGGAGCCGATGAAACCGGCTCCTCCGGTGACGAGAAGTCGCGACATCAGCGTCCCCTGTCCAGGATGTCGAGGAGATAGGTGCCGTATCCCGACTTCACCAGCGGCTCAGCACGTTCCCGCAACTCGTCGTCGCTGAGATAGCCCTGCCGCCAAGCGATTTCCTCCGGAACACCGATCTTCAAGCCGGTGCGCCGCTCCATCGTGCGCACATACTCAGCGGCATCGGTCATCTGGTCGAACGTGCCGGTGTCCAACCATGCGGTTCCGCGGGGCAGCACATGCACCTGTAACCGCCCCTGCTCGAGGTAGTTGCGGTTGACGTCGGTGATCTCGTACTCCCCGCGGTCGCTCTTCTCGAGGCCATGCGCGATCTCGACGACGTCGTTGTCGTAGAAGTACAGACCCGGTATGACGTAGTTGCTCTTCGGCCGTTTCGGTTTCTCTTCCAGAGAGATCGCCAGCCCGTTGTCGTCGAACTCGATCACGCCGTATGCCGAGGGCTCCGCCACCCAGTAGGCGAAGATCGCACCGCCGTCAATGGTGGTGAAGCGCTTGAGCTGACTGCCCAACCCCGGCCCATACAACAGGTTGTCGCCGAGGACCAGAGCCACGTTGTCGCTGCCGATGAAGTCCTCGCCGATCGTGAACGCCTGGGCGAGACCGTCCGGCGACGGCTGCTTGGCGTAGGTGATCGATACTCCGAATCGCGACCCGTCGCCGAGCAACCGTTCAAATTGCTCCGCATCGTGCGGAGTCGTGATGACCAGAACGTCGCGTACGCCGGCGAGCATCAGCGTGGAGAGCGGGTAGTAGACCATCGGCTTGTCGTAGACCGGGACCAGTTGCTTCGACACACCCAGGGTGATCGGGTGCAGGCGCGACCCGGTGCCGCCCGCCAGGATGATTCCCCTCACGCGCCAATCGTGACATACCACCGAATTCCGCTACGCGGAGCCCGCGGGGGCTCCGGTACCGGGCGCGCTGTCAGGCTGCGGGTTTTTCGGAACCCGCTGGGCTTTCCGAGGCGCCCGGGTCGTCCGCGCCTTCCGGCCCCTCGGCTTCCTCGTCCGGTTTCGGGCTCGCCGTGGGATCTGGTTGGTCGGCGCCCTCGACGTCGCCGGTCGGCCCGTTGTCCGGATTGTTGGGCGAGAAGTTCAACGACACGCTGCCGCCGTTCGCGTCGATGGTGTTATCGCCGGTGCCCTTGTCGTCTTCAGGGTCCTTGCCGACCACGATGTCGTTGCCCTCGCCGGCATTGGTGTCGTCCTCGACTACGACCTCGACGTTGTCCGTCGGAGACTGCTCGAGCCCGGACTCCTGCGGCTCCTCGGAGTCGATCGTGCCCTCGGAGTCGATCGTGCCCTCGGTGCCGAGCGGTTCGGTTCCTTCGGTCAGCGTGAGATCTTTCTCCGTCTCGGTGTTCGCGGCGAACGTCTTCTGGTCGTCGACCCCGGCGGGCTGTTGCTGCTCGACGTCGCCCGTCATTGCCTGAGAGCCTTGGACCAGTTTCAGCTTTGCTCCGGACAACCCTTCCGGGTCTTCACCCGACTTCGCCAGCACCTGCACGTCCTCTTGCTCTTGCTGATCCTCCTGCGACGACGGCGGTGCAACCGGCGATGGAGACAGCGGAATCTCCGTTGCCAACCCGAAATTGGCGAGGAAGTTGTTGATGCCCTGGAAGATCGCGGGGATCAGTTTGATGGCCAGCGTGATCGGATTGAACAGCGGGAACAGCCCGATCTCCGTGGGCTGGCCGAACGGAATGTTGCGGTTGTAGCCGGTCTCTTCGATGATCACGCGCAGCGCCGGCTCGATGAGGTCCGCGATCGGCTTGCCGAGGAACGGAATCGAGTGCAGCGGCCGCACGAGCGGCAGCACCTTAGGGGTGATGGTGTAGTACGTGGTGTCGCCGTACGTCTGAATGTCGACGAGGTCGGGATACAGCTCGGGGTTCGAGGTGATCAGCTCCCACTCTTCCTCGGTGTATCCGGCCGGGAGTTCGCCGGGATCGCTGTCCCCGTTGACCGCCAGGTAGGTGCCGTGGTCGTAGTAGAAGCCGAGCAGCGAGTTGGCCACCGCCAGCGGGTTGAGCAGATACTGCGGGAAGTCCGCGATGCCCTCCCACCGGATCGCCCAGTCTTCGGTCTTGAAGCCCGGCGTCGGTCCGGTCGGCGTGGGCTGTCCGGTCGTCACATCCAGGATCGGGATGTGGCCCAGGATGCCCAATCGCGACAGGATGCCACCGTTCGGGCGGTTCGGGTTGCCGATGAAGACGAACTGCACCTCGTCGACGTTGTCGAGCAATTCGTCCCAGTCGCCATTGATGATCTTCGTCTTCGCGATGGTGACGACGCGGGCGCCCTGTGAATAGCCCGCGATCACGACTTGGCCGTCGAAGTCGGGGTCGAGGGTCTCGATGTTCGCTAGCGCATTTTTGAGGTTCTCCACCCCGGCGTCGACAGAGACGTCGAACTTCTCGCAACGGCCGGGGTCACACCAGCCCGGCAGCGGTATCGGCCAGAACGAGGCAGGGTAGTTGACGCCATTCAAGTCGTCGTCCGCACAACCGTTCTCCCCGCACACCGTGTCCTGCATGTAGTAGTCGCGGAAGTTCTCCATGTAGTCCTCGACGATGTTCGCGTTCGGCGTGCCGGTGCCCGGCACGATCAACGCGGTGGCGGCCAGGCTGACGGCCGCCATCAACGCCGTCACGGCGCCGAGCACAGCGGTGCTCAACAGGCCCAGCAAAGTGAGAACGACGACCCGAATGCACTGACGCATGGGTCAACTTTCACACAGGTGTGACGGCTGTCACCGCGGAACAGCGAAGTTCGCCGACAGGAATTTCGTTCGGCATTCGCCGATGCCGGCGCGCTACCTCAGCGGCTGAAAGGACACCGTGAAACGGGCGCGCCGGTGTTGTCTCCAGACGTCCGCCGCAAAGTCGCGGCGGGCACCGGAATCAGGCGTCGGTGAAGTTGCGCGTCACCGACGGATCGACCGGGATACCCGGGCCGGTGGTCGTCGAGACGACGATCTTCTTGAGGTAGCGGCCCTTGGACGACGACGGCTTGGCCCGCAGCACCTCGTCGATCGCGGCGCCGTAGTTCTCCGCGAGCGCCTTCTCGTCGAACGACGCCTTGCCGATCACGAAGTGCAGGTTGGCCTGCTTGTCGACGCGGAAGTTGATCTTGCCGCCCTTGATGTCCTGTACGGCCTTGGCGACGTCCGGTGTCACGGTGCCGGTCTTCGGGTTCGGCATCAGGCCACGCGGGCCCAGGATGCGGGCGATCCGGCCGACCTTGGCCATCTGGTCGGGCGTCGCGATCGCGGCGTCGAAGTCCAGCCAGCCGCCCTGGATCCGCTCGATCAGGTCGTCGCTGCCGACGGCGTCGGCGCCTGCGGCTTCGGCGGCCTCGGCCTTGTCGCCGACCGCGAACACCACAACGCGGGCGGTCTTGCCGGTGCCGTTCGGCAGGTTCACGGTTCCGCGCACCATCTGGTCGGCCTTGCGGGGGTCGACGCCCAGCCGGATCGCCACCTCGACGGTCGCGTCCTGCTTCTTCGATCCCGTTTCCTTGGCCAGCTTCGCCGCTTCCAGCGGCGTGTACAGCCGGGAGCGGTCCACCTTCTCGGCGGCTTCGCGATATGCCTTACTGGTCTTGCTCATTGGTGTCTCCTAGTTGCTGAGTTGTGGTTGACGCGGGCCGCAGCTGGCCCTCCCACTGTTCGGGCCGATCCGCCTGCGCTTCTCGGCCACGGGGTCTGGTCCTACTCGACCGTGATCCCCATCGACCGGGCGGTGCCGGCGATGATCTTGGCGGCCTGATCGATGTCGTTGGCGTTCAGGTCCTCTTTCTTGGTCTCGGCGATCTCGCGCACCTGATCCCAGGACACCTTCGCGACCTTGGTCTTGTGCGGCTCGCCCGAGCCCTTCTGCACACCGGCGGCCTTGAGCAGCAGCTTGGCCGCGGGCGGTGTCTTGAGGTTGAAGGTGAAGCTGCGGTCCTCGTAGACGGTGATCTCCACGGGGATGACGTTGCCGCGCTGGTTCTCCGTCGCGGCGTTGTACGCCTTGCAGAACTCCATGATGTTGACGCCGTGCTGGCCGAGCGCCGGACCGACCGGCGGGGCGGGGTTGGCCTGCCCGGCCTGGATCTGCAGCTTGATCAGCCCGACGACCTTCTTCTTCGGGGCCATACTCTTCCTTTCTCGGTGATTTCGGTGTAATTCGTCGCGCTCACCGCAACCAAATACACCGAAATCGCAATTAGATCTTGGCGACCTGGTTGAAGGTCAGTTCGACAGGTGTTTCGCGGCCGAAGATGGACACCAGCACCTTGAGCTTCTGCTGTTCGGCGTTGACCTCGCTGATCGACGCGGGCAGCGTCGCGAACGGCCCGTCCATGACGGTGACCGACTCGCCGACCTCGAAGTCGACCTCGATCGGCGCGCGCTCGATTCCACCGGTCTCCGCGGCGGCAGCACCGGCCGCAGCGGCGGCCTTGCCGGGCTTCTTCGCCGCGGCCGGGGGCAGCAGGAACTTCACCACGTCATCCAGCGACAGCGGCGACGGCCGCGACGTCGCACCGACGAACCCCGTCACCCCGGGCGTGTTGCGCACCGCGCCCCACGACTCGTCGTTGAGCTCCATGCGCACCAGGATGTAGCCCGGCAGCACTTTCCGGTTGACCTGCTTGCGCTGGCCGTTCTTGATCTCGGTGACCTCTTCGGTCGGCACCTCGACCTGGAAGATGTAGTCGCCGACGTCGAGGTTCTGCACGCGGGTCTCGAGGTTGGCCTTCACCTTGTTCTCGTAACCGGCGTAGGAGTGGATGACGTACCAGTCGCCGGGCTTGAGCCGCAGCTCCTTCTTCAGCGCGACCGCCGGGTCCTCTTCCTCGTCCTCGGCCTCACCGGCCGCGTCAGCCTCACCGGCGGTGTCGTCGGCGACCGGCGCCGCGTCCTCGACGGCGTCGGCGGCCGTGCTGTCTTCCAGACGCTCAGCAGCCTCATCTGCGATCACGGTCGCCGGGTCCGCCGCCTCGGCGATCGACTCGGAAACGGCCGAAGGCGTATCGCCCTCGAAGCTAGTCACGTGTCAGTCCTCTCAAATTCTCATTCGTCGCGCACATGCCCGTCAGCCGAAGATCATCGCCACGAGCTTGGCCAGACCCAGGTCGACGAAGCCGATCAACGCCACCATGAACACCAGGAACATCAGCACCACGGCGGTGTAGCTGACCATCTGCTTGCGGTTCGGCCAGATCACCTTGCGCAGTTCGGCGACGACCTGCTGCAGGTAGTTCCAGACGAAGACGAACGGGTTGCGCCCACCCTTACCGGGCCGGTCGGCACGCTTCCTGGCGGTCTTCTTCGCGGTGCCCGACCCGTTCTTGGTGGGTGAGGCCTTGGTGCCCGTCGACAGGTCGACCGCCTCGCCGGCGTCCTCGCCAACCGCGGCTCGCCGCGACCGCTTCCCCGTGGGCCGGGTCGGCCGGGTCACGACCGCGCTGCGGCCGGTCTCGGAGTCGGTCCCGGTGTCGCCTGCGGAGCCGGCACCATCGCGCTCGTCGCTCACCGCATGCTCCCCTTGTCTGGTCATCTAGTCTTCTGTGGGTCACTGTCCAGTGTCCACACTTGTCGAGTATTCAGTTGAGCAGGGGCGACAGGACTTGAACCTGCAACCTGCGGTTTTGGAGACCGCTGCTCTGCCAGTTGAGCTACGCCCCTTCAGGGTGACACGGCGATCGCCACCCGCTCCGGGGCTCACACAATTCGCGCGCTCCCCGATCGGTCGATTGAAACCCGACGGAAGCGCGCTGGACTGGGAAAACCCCGAGGCCCGAGTGTAGCGCGCCACCGGTCTGTGTTACTAATCCGCCGCCCGGATGCTCTCGGGTTCGTCGAGCTGGGCGGCGGCCTCACCATTCTCGGCGCCGTCCGCGCTCTCGTCGTGCACGACGGGCTTACGCGTCACCTGACCGGTCTTGGGGTCCCACCCCGCGGAGATGGAGTTGTCGCCCTCGTGGCCCATCAGCGTGGTGAAGGACTCCATGACCAGTTCGTCGTGCTGGTCGACCAGCGTGTTGCGGGTGGTCACGATGTCGGCGCCGAAGCGCTCGTCGACCGACAGCACGTACAGCGTTCCGATTAGCGCATCGCCGGCCTTGATCGGGCGATGGAACTTGAACTTCTGGTCGACCTGCACGATCTGCAGGGTTTCGAAGCCGACGTCGTTGTGCTGAAAGAAGTGCCGCTGGATCATCACCGCGAAGATCGACATGAACGTCGGCGGGGCGATCAGCGCATCGTGGCCCGCGGCCTTGGCGGCCTCCAGGCTGTGGCTCGTCGGATCGTAGGCCTTGACGGCGTTGGCGTACTGGCGGATCTGCTCGTGGCCCACGATGTAGGGCTCGGGGTAGCGCCAGACCATTCCCTGGATGTCGATCTTGAGCGCCATGACTACGCCAGCTTCGCAATCGCCACGGCGCGGCCGAAGATCTTCTTCCCCCCGGTGGTGGCCGCCAGGGCGATGGTCACCGTCTTCGTCTCAGGCTCAACGGATTTCACCCGTCCACTGAAGACGATCTCGGCCCCGATGCCGTCGTTCGGCACCGGTACCACCGCGGTGAACCGGACGTTGTACTCGGTGACCGCCGCGGGGTCGCCGACCCATTCGGTCACGTACCCGCCGCCCAGGCCCATCGTCAGCATGCCGTGCGCGATCGCGGTGTCCAGGCCGACCTGCTTGGCGATGTCGTCGTCCCAGTGGATCGGGTTGAGGTCGCCGGAGACGCCGGCATAGTTGACAAGGTCCTGCCGGGTCAGCGGAATCACCTTCTCGGGAAGCTCATCGCCCTTCTTCACCGAGGCGAACTCACGCAGTGGCATCTGAAAAACCCTCTTCTCCATCACCGGTCCGACCCGCCAGGGTCGTGAATGTCTCCTGTAGGACGTCACCGGCTTCATTGGTGACGACGTTCTTGAGTACGACGATGTCGGTACCGTGGGCTTGGCGCACGGAGTCCACGTACACGTCGCAATACAGCTTGTCGCCGGCGAAGATCGGCCGGACGTACTTGAGCACCTGATCGACCTGCACGATCTTCGCGTCTTTGATCTCGACATTGGCGTGCTCGAAAAACGACGTCTGCGCCATGTAGCCGAGGACGCTGGTGAACGTCAGCGGCGCCGGCAACGCCTTGTGGCCGAGTTCGGCGGCGACCTCCTCGTCGAAGAACGCACGATCGTCGTTCTTGACCGCGACCGCGTACTCACGGATCTTCTCGCGGCCCACGACGTAGTGGTCGGGATAGCGGTAGTGCATCCCGACGATCCGCTCGGTCAACGACACAGTTAGTGAACCTACCTAGTCAACCCGGACGCGCCCACGGGCTGGCTCGTCCTAGCGCGATTCCTTGTGGGGCTGGTGTTTGCCGCAGTTCGGGCAGAACTTCTTGATCTCGAGCCGGTCCGGGTCATTGCGGCGGTTCTTCTTGGTGATGTAGTTGCGGTGCTTGCACACCTCGCACGCCAAAGTGATCTTCGGCCGTACGTCGGTACTGGAGGCCACGTCTCACGTCCTTCGTCTACGCGTTCTTGTTGTCTGTAGCGGTGGGGGGGCTCGATCCCCCGACCTCACGATTATGAGTCGTGCGCTCTAACCAGCTGAGCTACACCGCCCCGATGGCTACGGGCCGGCATGCCAGGCTTCCCAGGCGTCCAAGCCGATCCGTCCACCGAGCCCCCTAACGGAATCGAACCGTTGACCTTTTCCTTACCATGGAAACGCTCTGCCGACTGAGCTAAGGGGGCCTGCTTGCTTCGAGGCCCGCGCATCGTGGCGCGAGCCTTAAAGAGGGTACAGTCTCGCCGATTGCCGCGCCAAACCGCTGATCACCACAACCGTTAGCACCGACTGTAGCCGCGGAGGGATGGACGGAACAGTGACCGAACCGGGCGCGAACCGTGTGGCGGTGTACCTCGACTTCGACAACATCGTGATCTCGCGCTACGACCAGATCCACGGGCGCAGCTCGTTTCAACGCGACAAGGCCGCCGGGTTCCACAAGCAGCCGGGCCGGTTGTCGCAGGCGACCGTCGACGTCGGCGCGATCATCGACTTCGCCTCGTCGTTCGGCACGCTGGTGTTGACCAAGGCTTATGCCGACTGGTCGGCCGACGTCAACGCCGACTACCGCGACCAGCTGGTCGGGCGCGCGGTCGATCTGGTGCAGCTGTTCCCGGCCGCCGCGTACAACAAGAACGGCGCCGACATCCGGCTCGCGGTCGACGCCGTCGAGGACATGTTCCGGTTGCCCGACCTGACGCACGTGGTGATCGTCGCCGGCGATTCCGACTACATCCCGCTCGCGCAGCGGTGCAAACGGCTCGGGCGCTACGTCGTCGGCATCGGCATCACCGGTTCCATCAGCCGCTCGCTCACCGCGGCCTGCGACGAGTTCGTCTCCTACGACGCGCTGCCCGGCGTCCCTGCGGTGAAGACCGAAGCGCCGAAGCGGCGCCGCACCAAGGCCGACGCCGACCAGGAGCCCGAGACGCCCGACCCGCAGGCTGCGGCGACGGCGCTGCTGGAACGGGCGCTGCGGGTCGCCCACGGTAAGGACGACTCCGACTCCGACTGGCTGCACAACTCCGCGGTGAAGGCGCAGATGAAGCGGATGGACCCGTCGTTCTCGGAGAAGTCCCTGGGGTTCCGCTCGTTCAGCGACTTCCTGCGCTCGCGCACCGAGCTGGTCGAGCTCGACGAGAGCAGTACCACCCGGCTGGTGCGGCTGCGCCCCGATGCGTGACTTCCGCCGATAGCCCGCGTTCGGCGAGCGGAGTAGGCCGCCGATACGCTGACGGCCATGGCCTCGGATCGGCTCTACTTCCGCCAGTTGTTGTCCGGTCGCGACTTCGCGGCCGGCGACATGATCGCGCAGCAGATGCGTAACTTCGCCTACCTGATCGGCGACCGTGAGACCGGCGACACCGTGGTCGTCGACCCCGCCTACGCGGCCGGCGATCTCGTCGACGCGCTCGAGGCCGACGGCATGCGCCTGTCCGGGGTGCTGGTCACCCACCACCACCCCGACCACGTCGGCGGGTCGATGATGGGCTTCGAGCTCAAGGGCCTCGCCGAACTGCTGGAACGAACCAGTGTGCCGGTGCACGTCAACCGCCTTGAGGCGGACTGGGTTTCGAACGTCACCGGTATCGCGCGCAGCGAACTCACCGAGCACCAGCACGGCGACGTGGTCAAGGTCGGCGACATCGACATCGAACTGCTGCACACTCCCGGCCACACGCCGGGCAGCCAGTGCTTTCTGCTCGACGGGCGGCTGGTCGCCGGCGACACCCTGTTCCTGGAGGGCTGCGGGCGCACGGACTTCCCGGGCGGCGACGTCGACGACATGTTCCGCAGCCTGCAGGCGCTCGCGAAGCTGTCCGGCGACCCGACGGTGTTCCCCGGCCACTGGTATTCGGTGGAGCCCAGCGCATCGCTGTCGGAGGTTCGCCAGACCAACTATGTCTACCGGGCCAGCAACCTCGACCAGTGGCGAATGCTGATGGGCGGCTGACCGCCGCGTGCCGGACACGCTCTACGCCGACGTGTCGGAGTGGCAGGTCGGCGTCGACGACAGCTACCCGTACCCGGTTCTGTGCATCCGCTCCAACGACGGGACGCACCGAGATCGCCGGTGGCGCAACAACTATGACTGGTGCCGCGGCAATGTCGACGACGGGCGGCTGACGTTCTTCATCGCGTACTTCGTGTGGCGACCGAACTGGCAGGACGCCATCGACACGTTCTGCGAGCAGGTCGGCACGCCGCATCCGAGGATGGCGGTGATGCTCGACGTCGAGTCGTGGGGCGGCCGGATTCGCGGCGATCGATCGGCGGGTATCAACGCCGCCTACGACGCGGTTGGCGATTTCGTCGGCAGCACCGCGAAGGTGATCGGCTACGGCAACGTCGGTGACCTGAACACGCTGTGGCCGCACAAGCCGCCCGGCATCCGCTTGGTGGTCGCCGCGTACGGGCACAACCCGTCATACCCGGGCAAAGTGGCGCATCAATACACCGACGGCAGCGGACACGGCGGCGGCCTGCCGGAGGGCGCGCCACCGTTCGGCCACTGCGACATGAACTCCGCCGACGGGTTGAGTCCGGACGCGTTCGCCGATGCGTGCGGGATCACCGGCACCGACCGGCCGGACCGGCGCGGTCCCAGCAAATCGACGCGGATGCCAAATACGCAAATGATGTGCGGCTAACGCCTGCGTGGTATACAGCGGTGCGTGAACGGGGATGGGAATCTGCTCGGCCTGTCGGCCGGCATGTGGACGGCGCTCGCCGCCTGGCTCGCTGTGGTGGTGGGCATCGCCGCGCTGATCTACGCGTGGCGGCACTATCAACGGGTACGGCGGCAAAGCGAAGAGCTGATGCAGCCCAACGTGGCGATGTTCATGGAGCCGGCCCCCAACGACTGGCACCTCATCGAGCTCGTGGTCAGGAACTTCGGCCGAACGCCGGCCTACAACATCCGATTCGACTTCGCCCACCCGCCGACCGTGGCCAAGTACGAGAACGTCTACGACGACCGCTACGTCGACATCGTTCCGCTGAACCTGCCTGCCGAGATTCCGTATCTGGCGCCCAACCAGGAGTGGCGGATCGTCTGGGACTCGGCGCTCGACCGTCGTGAGGTCGGCGAGGCCATCGCGTCGCGGTTCGACGGGGCGGTCACCTATTCCGACCGGCAGGGGCAGGAGAAGGGCAAGCGCGCCCGCCACCGGTTCCGCTCCACCGCGGTGCTGGACTGGTCGACGCTGCACCCGGTCGAACGGTTGGAGTTGTTGACCACCCACGACCTGGCCCGCCAGGAGAAGCAGAAGCTCGAGCTGCTGCGCCACCTGCTGACGTACTACCACTACGCCGCCGCCGAGAGCCGCGAAGACGTGCTCCGCACCGAGATCAACCGGGTGAGGGATGCCGCGAACGAACTGCGCGACCGCTACCGCGCAGAAGGCGGCGGCCCACTACCCAACCCACGTAACGACACGCCTCGAGGGGCGGTCGCCGGTCAGCAGAGCGACGCCGAAACGGATCTCGAAGAGGCGCACACCCAGGTGCTGAGCAACCGGCCGGCACGCCACCGGATCGCCTAGGACTTGGCTTTCGTAGCAACGTTTCGTAACATCGGTACGAATCAGCGCCGCTTCAGAAGGAGCATCGATGACCAGCCTCGTCGGCTATGAACTCAACGACTCGGTCGCGAGGATCACCCTCGACGACGGCAAGGTCAACGTGCTCGGCCCGGCCATGCAGGCCGCGATCAACGAGGCGCTCGACCGCGCCGAGAAGGACTCGGCCAAAGCGGTCGTGCTCGCGGGTAACGGGCGGGTGTTCAGCGGCGGTTTCGACCTGACGGTGTTCCAGTCCGGCGACGCGCAGGCCGCGCACGGCATGCTGGCCGGCGGGTTCGAACTCGCGGTGCGCTGCATGACGTTCCCGGCGCCGGTGGTCATGGCGGCGACGGGCCCGGCGATCGCGATGGGTTCGTTCCTGCTGCTGTCCGGCGACCACCGGGTGGGCCAGCCGAAGAGCCGGTGCCAGGCGATCGAGGTGGCGATCGGCATGACGATTCCGATCGCCGCGCTGGAGATGATGCGGTTCCGGCTGACGCCTCCGGCTTTTCAGCGGGGCGCGGCGCTGGCGTCGACGTTCGCCGGCGAGGAGGCCGTCAACGGCGGATGGCTCGACGAGATCGTCGAGGCCGATCGGGTGCTCGCGCGGGCGCAGGAGGTGGCGGCCGAGGCGGTGACGACGCTGAACACCGGCGCGCACGTGGCGACCAAGCTGAAGGCCCGCGAGTCCGCGCTTGCCGCGATCCGCGCCGGGATCGACGGGCTGGCAACGGAATTCAGCCTCGGCTAGCCAGTTCCGATGCCGAGGGCGAAGCAGCGCACGCCCGAGCTGAAGGGCCATCTGCTGGAGGTGGCGATCGCGACGCTGTCCGAGGAAGGCATCGCGGGGCTCACCACGCGTCGGGTCGCCGAGCGGGCGGGCACGTCGGTGCCCGCTGTGTACGAACTGTTCTCCGACAAGGCCGGCCTGCTGCGGGCGATGGTCTTCGAGGGGTTCCGGAGGTTGGGCGACGAGCTGGCGACGGTGCCGCCGACCGACGATCCGCTCACCGACCTGGAACTGCTGGTGCCGGTGTTCCGGCTCTTCTGCCGCACATATCCGCGGCTGGCGCAGCTGATGTTCGCGCGTCCATTCGCCGAATTGGAGCCCGGGCCCGACGAACTGGCGGCGGGGGCGTCGGTGCGCGAGGCGTTCACCGGCCGGATTCAGCGGTGCGTCGACGCGGGCCTGCTGGCCGGCGACGTCGCCGACATCGCCCACGTGCTGCTGGCACTCGCCCAGGGCTTGGCGGTGCAGGAGCTCGGGCGGTGGCTGGGCTCGTCGGCGCCGACGATCGAGCAGCGGTGGCGGCTCGGCGTGCACTCCCTGCTGGCCGGTTTACGCCCGTCGTCGTAGTGATTTCGGTGTAGTTGGTGGCGCTCAGCGCAACCGCCGACACCGAAATCCCCACGTTTGGGGCGTTTGCCCCATGTCGCCGGCCGGCTCGTCGGCACACGATGGCCGTCATGGACACCACACCCCAGGCCGCAGCGGCCGCCACCAAAACCATGCCCCTGCCCGACGGAGACGACGAACGGGTCGTCGGCTTCGGCGTCATGGGCCTGCCCTTCGCAAGCGGCCACTACCTCGCCTACCGCGACTTCCCCGAGACGTCGTTCTCCCCCGCCTACAAGTCGGTGTGGCACCGCACGCCCGACGGGGTGTGGACCTTCTACGCGACTACGCCCGGGCCGCAGAGCTGCTCGCGGTACTTCAGCTCGGCGACGACCATCGACCCCATCGTCTGCGGTATCGACGCGCACTGGCCCACCCCTTGGTCGCTGGCGATTTCCATTGCCGGATTGCTGGATTGGCGTGTCGACATCGAAGCCACCGCGGCGACGCGCCTGATGAGCGCCGTCGGGTCGCGGCTCCCCGCCGCGGCGGCACGCAACCGCGAAACGCTGCGGCTGATGAGCCGCCTCGTCGGCCCCGTGCTCGGCATCGGCAAGGTACGGCTCACGGGCAGCCTGCCCAATGGCCAGGAGTTCCGCATCGCGCCGAAGCGAGTGTGGGCGGTCGCGGACTCCACGGCCGTCGTGCGCGGCGTCGACCTCGGCCCGGTCGGCCCGCATCCGGTGCAAGGAAACCTGGCCGACTTCCAACTGCCGCAGCGGGGCATCTGCGTGGTCGCACAAGGCCGGTTCGAGCCTTTCGACGTCGCGCGCCACCGCGACGCCGACCGTCTTCGCCTATCCCACTGAACCGAGCGGGCCGACGGTGGACAATCGGGCTGTGGCCGCTCGTCGCACCCCGCACGAGCTTCCGACGCGGGCGGAAGTGCTCGCGGCGCTGTCGGTCGCGGTCGACCTCGGATTGGGACAGCCCGCCGAGCACATGCTGAGGGCCGCGCTGATCGCGATGCGCCTCGCCGCTCGGCTGAATCTCTCTGAGCGTCAGCGTGATTGCATCTACTACGCGACGCTGATCATGTGGATCGGCTGCCACGCCGACTCCCACGAATACGCCCGCTGGTTCGGCGATGACATCGCGGTGCGGCGGAGCTCGTATCTCGTCGATTGGTCCGGCTTGCCGTACCAACGCTTCCTGCTGACCAACCTCGGTCGCGGTGAGTCGCTGCTGACCCGGTTGAGAACCGCGGCGGCACTGTATGCCAATGCGCGGGGTCATATCTCGCAGCTGATCCACTCTCACTGCACGTCAGCCGGTCTGCTCGCCGACCGCATCGGTCTGGATGCTGACGTGCAGAACGCACTGCGCTACACCTTCGAACGGTTCGACGGCGGCGGGCTGCCGAGCGGCGCGTCGGGTGACGGCATACCGGTCGAGATGCGGGTGGCCCAGGTCGCCGACATGGTCGAGGTACACCAGCGTGAGTACGGCACCGACGGTGCGGTGGCGATGGCCCGCAGCAGGCGCGGCGGCCAGTTCGATCCCGCGATCGTCGACGCGTTCATCGCCGACCCCGCAGGGGTGCTGGCGGTCCCGACGACCGGGGACGTGTGGGCGACTGCGCTGCAGTACGCGCCGGACCGCGGCACCCGGCTCGACGAGCAGTCGCTCGACGCATTGTTGGTCGCGCTCGGTGAGTTCGTCGATCTGAAATGCCCCTTCACACTGGGACATTCACGCGCCGTGGCGGAGCTGGCCGCGTCGGCCGCCGAGGTGATCGGGCTCGACGAACGTGCGGTCGCGACGACCCGGCGCGCCGGTTACGTGCACGATCTCGGCCGCATCGGGGTGTCGAACCAGATCTGGTCGAAGACAAGCGCGTTGAGCATGGCCGAGTTCGAGCGGATGCGGTTGCACCCCTATCTGACCGAGCGCATCCTGTCGCAGGTGCCGGCCTTGAGCGAGATCGCAACGGTCGCGGCCAACCATCACGAATGTCTCGACGGCTCAGGGTATCCGCGTGGCATTGCCGCGCGGCAGCTGACCATGCCCGACCGGCTGTTGGCGTGCGCGGTGAGTTATCAAGGCGCGCTGGAACCCCGGCCGTACCGGGAGGCGCTCGGCCCGGCGGGTGCCGCTCGGCGCCTGCGGGAACGAGTGTCCAGGGGCCAGTTGGACTCGACCGCCGCCGATGCCGTACTGCAGGCGTCGGGACGCGCGTCGACCAGACGGCACGCGAGACCGGACGGGCTCACCGCCCGCGAGGTGGAAGTCTTGCGGCTCGTGGCGCAGGGCGCGAGCAACAAGGGCATCGCCGCCAAGCTGGTGCTCAGCGAGAAGACGGTGCGCAACCATGTTGAGCACGTGTACGCCAAAATCGGTGTCTCGAACCGGATCGGGGCCAGCATGTACGCGCTGGAGCACGGGCTGGCGGCCGAGAGTGGTCGTGCGTCAACATGACAGCAACGCGACGGCCCGACGGTAGTCGTCGTCGGCGTCGAGCGTCAGCACGCCGACGACGTCGCCGCCCGCCTCGTACCAGACCGCGAACCCGGTGTGGTGGTCGACGAAGCGGGCGTTGTCGTAGTCGACGCCCCAACCGCTGTACTTGAGCACCGAAGTGCCGATGGTGCAGGCGAATCCGGGAACGGTGCCCCAGGCGGCCGGGAATCCGGCGGCGGTCAGACCGGCGACATAACCCTGATGCGCGGCGTCGCGCCAGTGTTCGGCGGGTACGCGCCGACCGGCGGTGACGTTGTGCGCCAACGCGACGTCGCCGGCGGCGTAGACGTTGCGCGCCGAGGTGTGCATGTGCTCGTCGACGACGATGCGCCCGCCGTGGGTGTCGAGACCGGCGGCTTCGGCGAGTCGGATGTCGGGCCGCACACCCGTGGCGCAGACGACGAGGTCGGCGTCGACGGTCTCACCGCTGTCGAGCACCACGCGGGAATCCTCGATCTCGGCCACCGTGGTTTCGCCGGCAAACCGTACCCCGTTGTCCGACAGGAGTTTTGCGACGCGTTCCCCGGCCTCGAGACCGAACCGGCGCTGCAGGGGAACGTGCTCGGCGGCGACGACCATCGTCGCGACACCAACCGCGGCAAGGCAGGACGCCGCCTCGCAGCCGATCAACCCACCGCCGATGACCACGGCGCAGTCCGCGTACCGGGCTGCCATCTTCAGCGCGACGGCGTCGGCGAACGACCGTAGTGTCAGCGCGGACTCGATACCGGGAATGGCGGGCCGCACCGCGGCGGATCCGGAGGCCAGCACGAGATGCCAGTAGGGATAACGCTGGCCGCCCGCGGTCACGACCTGCTGGCGCTGCAGGTCGATGGAGTCGACGGTGATTCCGCGGATCAGGTCGACAGCGTTGCGCTCGAACCAGCCCTCGCTGTGCAGGGCGAGTTTGGTGTCACGGCCGCAGAGGAAGTCCTTGCTCAACGGCGGCTTGGCGTAGGGCAGCGCGGGATCGGTGGTCAGAATGCGCACCGGAATGCCGGGGTGCTTGCCGCGGAACGTCTCCGCGGCGCTCACCCCGGCCGGACCGCTGCCGATGGCGACGAAACCTGCTGCGACCACTCTTCTTGGGTACCAACTTCAGTGCCCGGATAACCGCGGTGTCAGGGATTCGTCACAGTTGGCGGCTAGGCGGCGCTAATGCTGAGTCGTTACTTCGTCGTCAGTGAGAATTCGAGGTTCGCGCGTTCGGTGTGGTCCGTTTCGGCTTCCTATGCTCGAGATTGCACACACGGCTGTGGTCGTTTTCTCAGATCAGCACAACCCTGAATGCAATCTCGGCGCTAGGACCGTTTCGCATACCAACACCCCGGCCACGTACGTGCGCACAAGCAGCCCAAATTCTGCTCCCGAACTGATGACTCACGACACTGTCTCGGGGCTAGGCGGTGCTAGACCGTGCTAGTCGGTGATGCCCCAGACGAGGCAGAACGTGTGTCCGGCCGGATCGCGGAAGACCCGGAACTTCGCGTCCTCCGCGGCGTCGGGCACCCGCGTCGCACCGAGGTCGAGCACGTCGCGCTCTGCTGCGTCGGGGTCGTCGACCTGGATGTCGAGGTGGAACTGCTGCGAACCGCGCGGGTCGGGAAAGCGCGGCGGCTCATGCTCTGGCGAGTACTGAAACGCCAGCCGTCGCCCCTGTGGGTCGGTGAGCACGACCCAGGTGTCGTCGTCCTTGTGGACCTCCCCGCCGAGCACGCCCGCGTAGAAGGTGGCGAGCCCCATCGGATCCCGGCAGTCGATGACCGTCGATCGCAGCTTTCCGAGCATGACGGCCGGGTTGCCGGTATTCAGGCGACGTAAACGGCTGTGTGGCACCATCTGCGCATGAAACCCGAGGACGACCCGGAGGCCCGGATCAGGCAGCTGGAGCAACCGCTGGCCGACTACGGCGCAGTCGAACTGGGCACGTCGCAGCCGAGCGGGAACGACTACCAGACATCGGCCCTGCCGCCGCCGGTCTACGGTCCGCCGTACCCGTCGACATACGAGCAGCAGTCGCCCTACAGCACGCCGCCGTTCGGCGTCTCTTTCCCGCCGGGACCGACGAGAAGCGGCGCGCCGTACGGGCTGATCTTCGGGCTGATCGCGGTGGTCGTCGTGCTCATCGTCGGGGGCATCGGCGTCTTCGTGTGGTCGATGTCGTCGACGCCCGACCGGATCAGCACCCGCCCCGGGTTCCCCGACGCAACCGGTGGTGACGGACCGCGCGACGGCAGCGTGACGATCGGGCCGTCCCGCAACGCGCCGACCCCTCTGCCGACCCAGGTTCCGGACGACCAGCCGCCGGAGGTGGCCGTCGCGCCGGCCGGTGGTCAGTACAGCGTCTCCGGGGTCGAGAAGATCGAGACCATCGAGTGCAACGGCAGCAACATCAGCGTCAGCGGCGTCGACAACATCGTGACCCTGCTCGGTCATTGTCAGAGCGTCACCGTGTCCGGCGTCGAAAACCAGGTGATTCTCGACAGCGCAGACAGAATCGGCGCCTCCGGTTTCGACAACCAGGTGATCTACCACTCGGGAGATCCGGAGATCGACGCCACCTCCAGGAACAGCGTCACTCAGGGCTAGACGCGCCACTGCAGGACGCGTTCGGCCAACTCGGGGCCGCAGTCCTCCTGCACGAAATGGCTGCCGTTGATGCGGGCATGCGGTTGACCGGCGGCGCCGGGCACATGCTCGATGAGCGGGCGGTCGGCGCGGCCGAGGATCGGGTCCTTGGCGCCGAAGACGCACAGGAACGGTTTCTCCCAGCGGCCCAAGGCTTCCCACGCGGCGCGGTTGGCCGGCAGCGCCGGATCGTCGGGCGACGTCGGCACCAGGGCGGGAAACGCCCGCGCACCTGCCTGAAAACTCTTGTCGGGGAACGGCGCATCGTATCCGGCCCGCACCCGCGCGGGAACGTCGGTGACGGTGCCGAACCCGACGATGCGTCCGCACGGGAACACCGGCGTGTAGCGTGCGAAGGCCCGCCAGAGGCGGAACGGCAGATTAGCCGACGTCTGCCCGGCGGGCAGGAAGCCGTTGGCCACGACGATGCGCCCGACGCGCGCACCCTGTTCGGCGGCGATGCGCAGGCCGATCAACGAGCCCCAGTCCTGCACGAAGATCGTGGTGTCGCTCAGGTCGAGCGCCTGAAACCACGACGTCACCCACTCGACGTGACGTAGGTAGGTGTAATCCTCGATGCGGCTGGGTTTGTCGGAGCGCCCGAAGCCGATCAGATCGAGTGCGAGGACGCGGCAGCCGCCGGCGGCCAGTGGCGGAATCATGGTGCGGTACAGGTAACTCCACGTCGGCTCGCCGTGCAGCAGGACGACGGTCGGGCCGTCGCGTGGACCCTCGTCGACGTAGTGCATTCGCAGCGGCGCAGTATCGCTCGCGGTGACGTCGAGGTAGTGCGGCGCGAACGGATAGCCCGCGAGGTTGTCGAAGCGATCGTCGGGGGTGCGCAGAACGTCCATGGTGTGCTCCTGTCCGCCGTCTGCAGCCTAGAACGACCGGAGTCGCCGCTTCCCCCGATCGGTGGACATGCGATTCATCCGGTTCACCCTCCGGTCGGCCGACATACATCGCCGCCGCGGCGCAGCACTCTTGAGTCATCGCCGGAACACACCGGCACAGAACGAAACCAGACTCAACGAGGAGAACGACATGAACGCCAACACAACCCGCCGCATCGCCCGCTTCTTCGCACTGCCGATCGTCTCGGCTGGAATCCTCGCCGGGGCTCTCGGGATGGCCGGCACCGCCAGCGCGGGCACCTACACGCCGGACAACACGCCGCGGCCGGGCATCGTTGCGACGCCGAAGACGTTCGCGCAGCCGACCCCCGGGGCCCGCCACAACCACGGCCTCCCCCACCTGCAGCGAGTCCAGCCGAACTACCAGCCCTGAACAGCCGTTCCTCCACAGAGGCCCTCCCGGGCGGCGTATCCCGGGAGGGCCTCGCCTTGTCTGCGCGACTACTTGTCTGCGCGACTACTTGTCTGCGCGGCTACTTGTCTGCGCGACTATTCGGGTCCGCGCGCCACGGGACGCGACGGATCCGAACACCACTCCGACCACGAACCCGGAAACAGCGCCGCGTCCACCCCCGCCGCGGCGAGGCCCGCAATGGTCACTGCCGCCGTGACGCCCGATCCGCAGTAGACCGCCACGTCGGTGTCCGGCACCGACGGGAAGACCCGGGCCAGATCGGCGTCGGTCCGCAGAGTGCCGTCGTCGGCCAGCAGGCTGGTGCTCGGCACGTTCAGCGCGCCCGGGATGTGGCCGGCGACCGGGTCGACCGGTTCGACGTCGCCGCGGAACCGCTCGGCCGCGCGCGCGTCGAGCAGCAGCAGGCCCGAGGTGAGCACCGCGTCGGCGGTGACGGTCCGGCGCGCACCGGCGTACAGATCGTCGTAGGTAACGGTCACGTCGCCGGGTTCGGGTGCGACGGCGCCGGTTTCCAATTCGCCTCCGGCGGCCGTCCACGCCGCCAGCCCACCGTCGAGGATGCGGACGTCGTCGACACCGGCTGCGGTCAGCACCCACCAGGCGCGCGCCGATCCGGCGCGGTTCCAGTCGTCGTAGGCCACCACCGGAATCCCGGCCCGCACGCCCCACCGCCGCGCCGCGTCCTGAAGCGCTGTCCCCGACGGCAGCGGATGGCGCCCGCGGCCTTCGACGGTGTGATCGCTCAGCTCGTCCTCCAGCGACACGTACACCGCCCCGGGCAGGTGCCCTCGTTCGTATGCGGCTCGGCCGTCCGGCTCGGCGAGTTGCCAGCGCACATCCAACAACGTCACCGGTTCCCCCGCATCGAGTCGCCGCGCCAACTCCGCGGCGGTGATCAACACCGTGTCACGCGCGCTCATACCTCAGACGGTAGCGGCGACCGGCGGGCCGATCTCCTCGGCCAATGTTTCGACGACGCGCGACAGTTCGTCGACCAGCCAGCTGTCGCTTCGGCGCCGGTAGACCTCGAGCAGCGAACGGTAGTACCACAGATGTTCATGCGGATCATCGGTGTTGAAGCGCTGCCACACCTTCGGGCCGTACCGGCGCAGGTCCCGAAGGATCGCCCTCGCGTTGTCCAGCTTGTCGGCCATCGACACACGAATTGTGCTGTCGGAGGCCGTGTTCAAGTGCGCGATGTAGTTCTCCTTGCGTTCGCGCCACGGCGGTTTCGGCGTTACGACGGTGTCGCTGCACTCCTCGACGATCGCGGCGACCTCGGGTCCGAAGCGCTCCTCGATCTGCGCTAGCGTCGCGTCGCCGCCCTGATCCTCGGCGGCGTCGTGCAGCAGCGCGGCGATCGCCTCGGTCTCGGTGCCGTCGGCTTCGATCACCAGTCCCGCGACCGAAAGCAGGTGGCCGACGTACGGCACATCGCTGGCCTTGCGGGTCTGTGTGCGGTGCAGTTCGGCGGCGAATCCGAGTGCCTCGTGAAACCTCGGGCCCAGGCGGGGTGACGTCGTTTCGCTCACCAGCGGCCTCCCTTACTGATCGGGCGGCGGATCGAGCATCACGGCCCGCTCGCCGTTCCATCGATACCGCGCACTGCGGATCGCCGCGGGCGCGCAGGCGTTGCAGTCGCCCGGGACCTTGTAGGTGAGCACGACGGTGTCGCCGGTGCTGGCCTCGGCGTCCAGCGACGTGAAGCCGTATGCCTTCGAGGTCCCGGTCCCGACGTACTGGCCGCGGTGGAACAGCAGCGCCTGCACGGGCGAGCTTCCTGTGCCGCCCTCGGTCGTCACCAGGATCGTGGACAGCTCCGCGCACGGGTCATAGTTGCTGTCGACGGGTGTGCTGTCCCACTTGGCGCCGGTGAGCGGCTCGAAGGGCAGCCGCGCGAGCGCGAGCCGCAACGCGTCGGCCTGGTCCGGTCCGCACGACGGCTGCGCGGCGGCGGTCGGGATCGCGATCAACGACAAGCAGGCTGCGGCGGCGGTCATCGTCGCGGCCATCCATCGAGTCATCGGTATCGACTTCCCTTGCCCGCTCTCCCACAAACGTCACCCACGTCGGACCCACCTCCTATGGTTGGCTGCGATGGCCCTTCACATCCATCGGGCTGAACGCACCGACCTGCTCGCCGACGGACTCGGCGCCCTGCTCTCCGATCCGCTGCCCGACCCGTTCGCCGAGGAACTGGTCATCGTCCCGGCCAAGGGCGTCGAACGCTGGCTGAGCCAACGACTGAGCCACCTCCTCGGCTGTGGCTCGGGTGCCGACGGTATCTGCGCAGGCGTGACATTCCGCAATCCGCGCTCACTGATCGCCGACCTCACCGGAACCGGCTCAGGCCGCAATGCCGGCACAGCCGACCGCGACGATCTGTGGTCGCCCGACGCCATGGTGTGGCCACTGATGGAGGTCATCGACGCCACCTGCGCCGAGGACTGGTGCAAGCCGCTGGCCACCCACCTCGGCCACTTCGAAGCCGGCGATGAGAAGGAGCTGCGGCAGGGCAGGCGCTACGCCGTGGCCCGCCGGCTCGCCGGGCTGTTCGCCTCCTACGCCCGGCAGCGTCCGCAGCTGCTCGTCGACTGGGAGAACGGCGACGCCGGTGACATCGCATCCGATCTGGCCTGGCAGCCGCCGCTGTGGCGGGCGCTCATCGAACGCATCGACGCCGACACCCCACACATCCGTCACGCCAAAGCCGTTGCCAGGCTTCAGGAGTCGCCCACCGACCTGCCTCAGCGACTGTCACTGTTCGGCTACACCCGGCTGCCGAGCACCGAGATCGAACTGCTCGACGCGCTTTCCACTCATCACGACCTGCACCTGTGGCTGCCGCATCCGAGCGACCAGCTGTGGCAGCAACTCAACGGAGCACACGGCCAGATCCCGCGACGCCAGGACACCACCCACCGCCTGGTCGGCCATCCCCTGCTGGCCACCCTCGGCCGCGACCTTCGCGAACTGCAGCGCGGCCTGCCCGGCGATCCGCGCACCGACGAATACCTGGGCGGGCGCGACCGGCCGGACACCCTTCTCGGCTGGCTGCAATCCGACATCGCCGCCAACACGATCCGGCGAGACGGGCGGGTGCACACCGCAACCGACCGCTCGGTGCAGGTGCACAGCTGCCACGGGCCCGCGCGCCAGATCGACGTGCTCCGGGAGGTTCTGCTCGGACTGCTCGCCGACGACGAGACGCTCGAACCGCGCGACATTCTCGTCATGTGCCCCGACATCGAGACCTACGCGCCGCTGATCGTCGCCGGTTTCGGGCTGGGCGACATGATCAAGGGCGTGCACCCGGCGCACCAGTTGCGGGTGCGACTGGCCGACCGGTCGCTCGTCCAGACGAATCCGCTGCTCGGTGTGGCCTCCCAACTGCTGTCGCTGGCCGGTGGACGGGCCACCTCGAGCGAGGTGCTCAACCTCGCGCAGGCCGCACCCGTGCGGGCCCGGTTCGGCTTCACCGACGACAACCTGGAGGACATCACCCGCTGGGTACGGCAGGCCAACATCCGGTGGGGCTTCGACACCGACCACCGCAAGCCCTACGGCGTCGACTTCGTCCAGAACACATGGCGTTTCGGCATCGACCGGGTACTGGCCGGGGTGGCGATGTCCGACGACTCGCACGCCTGGATCGACACCACGCTTCCCCTCGACGACGTCAGCAGCAACCGGGTCGACCTGGCCGGCCAACTCGCCGAGTACGTCGACCGCCTGCGCTGTGCGGTGGAATCCCTCACCGGGGCAAGACCACTCGAGCAGTGGCTGCGGTCGTTGACCGACAGCATCAGTCTACTGGCCCGCGTGGGCGACGACGACATCTGGCAAATCGCCCAATTGGAGCGCGAATTCGCCGATGTGCTCGCCACTGCGGGTGCCCGTGCGGACACGCTGATGCGGCTGTCCGACGTCCGCGCGCTGCTCGACCGCCATCTCGCCGGCCGTCCGACCCGCGCCAACTTCCGCACCGGCACGTTGACGGTGTGCACGATGGTGCCGATGCGGTCGGTCCCGCACCGCGTGGTGTGCCTGGTCGGTCTCGACGACGGCGTGTTCCCCCGGCTGGGTGTGGTCGACGGTGACGACGCGCTGGCCCGTGAGCCCATGACCGGCGAGCGCGACATCCGTTCCGAGGACCGGCAATTGCTGCTCGATGCCATCGGCGCGGCGACCGAGACACTGGTGATCACCTACACCGGCGCGAACGAGTACTCCGGTCAGGAGCGGCCCCCCGCCGTGCCGCTCGCCGAACTCCTCGACACCCTCGACCGCACGACACCGCGGAAGGTCCGCGACGCGATCGTGGTCAAGCATCCGCTGCAGCCGTTCGACACCCGCAACGTCGTTCCCGGCGAACTGATCCCGGATGTGCCGTTCACCTTCGACTCCACCGTCAAACGCGCGGCCGCCACCCGTGCCGGGACGCGGGCGGAACGGCCGAAGTTCATCTCCGGGCCGCTGCCCGCTCCCCCGGCCGACGATGTCGTGGTCGCCGACCTGGTCACCTTCTTCAGGGATCCCGTGAAGGGTTTCTTCCGCGCGCTCGACTACACGTTGCCGTGGGAGGTCGACGGTGTCGAGGACGCCATGCCCGTCGACATCAATGCGCTCGAGGAGTGGACGGTCGGTGACCGCATGCTGCAGGACATGTTGCGCGGCATGGATGCCGACCAGGCCCGCCAAGCCGAGTGGCGTCGCGGCACGCTGCCGCCCGGCAATCTCGGGTGGCGCCGGGCCAACAAGATCTGCGAGCAGGCCACGCTCATCGCCGAGGCCGCACGGCCGTACCGCGGTGCCGACCCGAGCGCCGTCGACATCGACGTCGAGATCGGCGGGGGCCGTCGCGTCACCGGCACCGTCACACCGGTCTACGGCGATCGGCTCGTCTCGGTCACGTACTCCAAGCTCGACGGCCGTCATCTGCTGCAGCCGTGGATTCTGTTGCTGGCCTTGCTCGCCCACGACCCGACCCGCGAGTGGAAGGCGATCAGCATCGGCCGCCCCAAACGGGGTACCACCCCGCGGATGGAGTCGATGGGCCGACCGGCGGAGCCTGCGCGTGAGTTGCTCGCCGACCTGGTGGCGATGTACGACCAGGGCCGCCGCGAACCGCTGCCCCTGCCGGTGAAGACGTCGTTCGCGTGGGCCGAAGCGGTGCACGGTCATGGCGACCCCGAGCAGCGGGCCGGATACAAGTGGCGGTCGGGCATGTACCCCGGCGAGGAAGATGAGGCGGCTTATCAACTGGCGTTCGGCAAGGCCACCTGGTTGAAGCACCTCGTCGAACTCGGCCTCGACACGTACTCCGGCCGGTTGTGGCTGCCGATGCTGCGGGCGCTGGAGACCTGATGGAACCGTTCGACCTGTTGGGGCCGTTGCCCGCCGAACGGTCTACCACCGTGCTGGAGGCCAGCGCGGGCACCGGGAAGACGTTCGCGTTGGCCGGGCTGGTCACCCGCTATCTCGCCGAGGGCATGGCGACCCTCGACCAGATGCTGCTGATCACGTTCAGCCGCGCGGCGACTCAGGAACTGCGCGACCGGGTGAGGCGTCAAATCGTCGATGCCGTAGCTGCTTTCATCGATCCGTCGAGCGTCGATGAGAACGAGATCATCGGGCACCTGCTCGACGGCACCCCCGACCAACTCACCGAACGCGAGCGCAACCTGCGCGACGCGTTGGCCGCCTTCGATGCCGCGACCATCGCCACCACCCACCAGTTCTGCCAGCTGGTCCTCAAGTCGCTGGGGGTGGCGGGCGACACCGACTCCGGTGTCACGCTGGTCGAGAGCCTCGATGAACTGGTCACCGAAATCGTCGACGACCTCTACCTGCACCACTTCGGCCGGGAGCGCGACCATCCGCTGCTGACCTATCCCGACGCGCTGAAACTGGCCAAGGCGGTCGTCGAGCAACCCGCGACCGAGCTGCGGCCGAAGAACCCCGAACCGGATTCGCGCGCCGAGGTGTGCGTCCGCTTCGCGAAAGACGTTCTCGCCAAACTGGAGATCCGCAAACGGCGCAAGGGCAATCTCGGTTACGACGACCTGCTCAGCCGGTTGGCCGACGCGCTGCAGGCCGACAACTCGGCCGCGCAGCTGCGCATGCACCAACGCTGGCCGGTCGTCATGGTCGACGAGTTTCAGGACACCGACCCGGTGCAGTGGCAGGTGATCGACCGCGCGTTCACCGGACGCTCGACACTGATCCTGATCGGCGACCCCAAGCAGGCCATTTACGCGTTCCGCGGCGGCGACATCGTCACGTACCTGAGCGCCGCGTCGAAGGCCGACGTGCAGAAGACGTTGGCCACCAACTGGCGCAGCGACGAAGCGCTGGTGAACCGGCTGCGGGCGGTGCTGCGCGGCGCGCAACTGGGCCACGAGAAGATCGTCGTGCACGATGTGGCCGCCAAGCACGCGGGGTCGCGGCTGGCGGGCGCGCCGTCCGCCGATCCGTTCCGGCTACGGGTGGTGCGACGGAACACGTTCGGGCGCAGCGGCACTCGAGACATCCTCATCGATCAGCTGCGCACCCACATTCCGCGCGACTTGGCGGCCGACATCGGCGCCCTGCTCAACTCGGACGCCACGTTCGACGGCCGCCCACTCGGGGCCGCCGACATCGCGGTCATCGTGGAGAACCACCGCGATGCCCGGGTCTGCTATCGGGCGCTCTGCGACGCGGGCATCCCCGCGGTTTACACCGGTGACTCCGACATCTTCACCTCCGACGCCGCCGAGGACTGGTTGGCGCTGCTCGAGGCCTTCGACCAGCCGCACCGGCCCGGCATCGTGCGCGCGGCGGCCGCGACGATGTTCTTCGGCGAGACCGCCGAGTCGCTGGTCGCCCGCGGCGACGGGTTGACCGATCGCATCGCGGAGACGTTGCGCGAGTGGGCCGGTCACGCCCGCGAGCGGGGTGTCGCGGCGATCTTCGAAGCCGCGCAACTCGCCGGCATGGCCGACCGGGTGTTGTCGTGGCAGAACGGTGAGCGGCAGATGACCGACCTCGCCCACATGACCCAGCTGCTACAGGAAGCCGCGCACCGCGAGCACTTCACGCTGCCCGCGCTGCGCGACTGGCTGCGGGCCCAGCGCGACGAGCGCAGCGGCGCCGCCGAGCGCTTCCGCCGCCTCGACAACGACGCCGCGGCCGTTGCGGTGATGACGGTGTTCGTCGCCAAGGGCCTGCAGTTCCCGGTGGTCTATCTGCCGTTCGCGTTCAACCGCCACGTCTGGGAACCCGAACTGGTGCTGTACCACGAGGGTGACACGAGGTGTCTGCACATCGGCGGTGACGACAGCCCCGACTTCCACGCGGTGTCGAAGGCGGGCCGCGAGGAGGACGCCAGCGACGACAGCCGCCTGATGTATGTCGCGATGACCAGGGCGCAGTCGCAGCTGGTCGCCTGGTGGGCACCATCGCGCGACGAGCCGAACGGCGGCCTGTCGCGACTGCTTCGCGGCCGACGGCCCGGCGAGCCCATGGTGCCGGATGTCGTTGCGCCGGCGAAGGTTTCCGACGATGACGCGATGACGCGCTTCAAGGAATGGGAAGCCATCGGCGGTCCGGTGATCGAGGAATCGGTGCCGCTTCCGAAGGTTGCGGGTCCGCAAGGGCCCGGCCCCGGCGACTTCGAGGCACGGCACTTCCACCGCACCATCGACACGACGTGGCGCCGGACCTCCTACAGCGGCTTGATCCGCGCGGCCGAGGCGACGCCGGTCAGCAGCGAGCCCGAAGTGGTAGAGCTCGACGACGAGGTCGCCGAGATTCCGGTGGCGATGCCGGCGACCGGCGCCGACATGGCGTCGCCGATGGCCGAACTGCCGACCGGTGCGAAGTTCGGCACGTTGGTGCACGCGGTGCTCGAGACGGCCGATCCGTTCGCCACCGACCTCGCCGCGGAGTTGGAGGCGCAGATCCTCGAGCACTCGGTGTGGTGGCCGGTCGACGTCGAGGCCGGCGACCTGGCGGCGGCGATGGTGCCGATGCACGACACCCCACTCGGGCCGCTCGCCGGCGGCACAACGCTTCGGCAGATCGGACTCTCGGACCGGATGCGGGAGATGGACTTCGAATTCCCCTTGGCCGGCGGCGATCTGCGCGCCTCGGCTCCCGACATCCGGCTGGCGCATGTCGGCGAACTGCTGCGGCGGCATCTGCCTTCGAACGACCCGCTGAGCTCGTATGCGGACCGGTTGACCGGAGCGGGGCTGGGCGCCCAGTCGCTGAAGGGATACATGTCGGGCTCGGTGGATGCGGTGCTGCGCATTCCCGATGAGGCTGGCGGGCGTTACCTCGTCGTCGACTACAAGACCAACTGGCTCGGTGACCCCAACCGGCCGCTGACGGCCGCGGATTACGCCGCGCCGCGGCTCGCCGAGGCGATGCTGCATTCCGACTATCCGCTGCAGGCCCTGCTGTACAGCGTTGTGCTGCACCGCTTCCTGCGGTGGCGGTTGGCCAGATACACACCCGAGCAGCACCTCGGTGGCGTGCTGTATCTGTTCCTGCGCGGGATGTGCGGGCCGGACACCCCGATGCAGGACGGCCACCCCGCCGGGGTATTCAGCTGGCAACCTCCGGCAGCGCTGATCACCGCGCTCTCGGATCTGCTCGACGCCGGCAGGGTCGCCGCGTGACCGGCCTGGAGTGGCGGCGGGCGATCAGCGCCACCGGCCTGCTGCGCACCTTCACCGACGCCGAAGTCCTCGACGCACCGGATGTGCATGTCGCACAGCGGCTCTGCGAGCTCGCCAAGACGCCCGACGAGCGGGTGTCGCTCGCGGTCGCGCTGCTCGTGCGCGCCCTTCGCAGCGGGTCGGTGTGCCTGAACCTGCGCACCGCCGAACAGCAGATCGGCCTCGACGGGCTGCCGTGGCCCGCCGTCGACGACTGGCACGGCGCCATCGCCGCGCACCCGCTGACCGGCCAACCGCCGGCGCTGCGCGTCGACGGGGATCTGCTGTATCTCGACCGGTACTGGCTCGAAGAGCAACAGGTGTGCGACGACATTCTCGCGATGCTCGTCGCCCGGGCGCCTCACCCCACACCGGAACTCGACCGGCTCTTTCCGGCGGGGTTCGAGGAGCAGAGCGCCGCGGCGAAACTGGCGCTGTCGCATGGCCTGACAGTGCTCACCGGCGGTCCGGGCACGGGTAAGACCACCACGGTGGCGCGGCTGCTGGCGCTGCTCGCGAGCGGAACGCGGCTGCGGATCGCGTTGGCGGCGCCGACCGGAAAGGCAGCAGCGCGGCTGCAGGAGGCGGTGCAGCTGGAGGTGGACAAGCTGCCCGCGGCCGACCGGGAAGCGCTGGCCGGCTTGCACGCGACGACCTTGCACCGGCTACTCGGCAGCCGTCCGGACACGTCGGCGCGCTTCCGGCATCACCGCGGTAATCGGTTGCCGCACGACGTGATCGTCGTCGACGAGACGTCGATGGTGTCGCTGACGATGATGGCGCGACTGCTGGAAGCCGTGCGGCCGGACGCCCGGCTCATCCTGGTCGGCGATCCGGACCAGTTGGCGTCGGTGGAAGCGGGTGCGGTCCTTGCTGATCTGGTCGACGGCCTCGGCGGCGACCGTATCGCGGAGTTGAAGACGTCGCACCGGTTCGGCGAGTCGATCGGGAGGCTGGCGACCGCGATCCGCACGGGCGACGCCGACACCGTCGTCGAGGTGCTGCGCGTCGGGGGCGAGCACATCGAGTGGTTCGACACCGAGGAGCCATCGGAGCATCTTCGGAAGGTGTTGGTGCCGTTGGCGGTTGAGCTCCACCGGGCGGCGGTCCTCGGTG
This sequence comes from Mycobacterium sp. GA-0227b, assembly GCF_001499855.1. Classification (GTDB taxonomy): domain Bacteria; phylum Actinomycetota; class Actinomycetes; order Mycobacteriales; family Mycobacteriaceae; genus Mycobacterium. The sequence goes on along the minus strand of NZ_LQIK01000031.1, from coordinate 78,588 downwards.
ACGACGAAGCGGCGCTGGCCATCCTGAACGAGCACCGGCTGTTGTGCGCGCATCGCCGCGGCCCGTTCGGCGTGCGCTACTGGAACCACCAGGTGGAGCGGTGGCTGTCGGAGTTGACCGGCGAACCGATCTGGTCGGCGTGGTACGCGGGACGACCGGTGTTGGTGACCGCGAACGACTACGGGCTCAACCTGTACAACGGCGACACCGGTGTCACGGTCCTGCGCGACGGCGTGCTGCGGGCGGTCGTCGCGGGGACGGAACGGCTCGAGTTCGCGACGAGCCGACTCGCCGACGTGGACACCATGCATGCGATGACGATTCACAAATCGCAGGGCAGCCAGGCCGACGAAGTCACGGTCCTGCTGCCGCCGGAGGACTCGCGGCTGCTCAGCCGCGAGTTGTTCTACACCGCCGTGACCCGGGCGAAGAAGAAGATCCGGGTGGTCGGCCCGGAGGCATCGGTGCGGGCCGCCGTGCAACGGCGGGCGGCTCGGGCGTCGGGCCTGGCGCGGCGCCTAAGCAGCGCATAGCCCTTTCCGCCGAGCGCCCAGCTTTGCCCGCCGAGCGCTCACTCAGATACGGATTTTCGCGTCGAAACCGTACGTAGCTGAGCGCTCGGCATGCGACTGTGGTGTCGCGCATACGCCAGCCCGGGTGGACGGAGCCTGTGATGACCGCGGAGAACCACGTCACGCCGACTGACGTCGACAAGGCCCTACTCGGCAGCGCGACGTACCGGAGTCTCGGCGAGCAGAAGCTGTCCCCCCGCGAGGAACGGTTCGAGAAGGCCCGGCGCACGGTCGGGCTGTTCCTCGCCCCGCTGCTGACCGTCGTCTTCCTCGTCCTGCCGATCGACATTCCGCGCGAACAGCAGGTGCTGGCCGCCGTGCTGCTCGGCGTGATCGCGCTGTGGATCAGCGAGGCGGTGCCGATTCCGATCGGCGGCCTGCTCGGCGTCGCGGTCGCGGTCTTCCTCGGTGTCGCACCGGTCGACGACGTGCTCGGCCCGTTCGGGTCATCGACGATCTTCACGTTCATCGGCGCATTCATCCTCGCCCAGGCCATGCTCAAACACGGTGTGGCCCGGCGGTTCGCGTTCCGCATCCTGGCGTTGCCGCGCGCCGGCCGCTCGACGACCGGGGTGATCATCGCGTTCGGCGCGATCACATGTCTGCTGTCGGCGTTCGTGTCGAACACCGCGACGGTGGCGATGCTGTTGCCGACGGCCATCGGCATCCTGTCCGTCATAGCCAAGCTGCTGCAACAGCGCGGCGACGTCGAAGCCGACTTCGACCCGCAGCGGCTGCGGGTGGGTGCGGCCCTGATGCTGATGCTCGCCTACGGCGCCAGCGTCGGCGGCCTGCTCACTCCGGTCGGCAGTCCGCCCAACCTGATCGGCCGCGGGCTGATCGAAGAAGCCACCGGTGAACGGATCAGCTTCGGCCAGTGGATGGTGATGGCGATTCCCATCTGCCTCATGATGTTCGCACTGCTGGCACTTGTCCTGTTGCGGCTGAACAAGCCCGAGATCAAACGGATCGACGGCGTCGCCGAGTATGTGGCCGGCGAACGGAAGAAGCTGGGCAAGCTGTCGCGGGCGGAGAAGAACACGCTGATCGCGTTCGGCGTCACGGTGACACTGTGGATCCTGCCCGGCATCTTCGCGCTGGTCGCGGGCACCGAATCGGATGTGTACGAGTTCGTCAGCGACCGGTTGGACGAAGGCGTGGTCGCCGTGTTCGGCGCGTCGCTGCTGTTCCTGCTGCCCACCGACTGGCAGAGCCGCGAGTTCACGCTGCGCTGGAAAGATGCGGCCGAAATCGACTGGGGCACAATCATCCTGTTCGGCACGGGCATCATCTTCGGTTCACTGATCTCGTCGACCGGCCTGGCCGAGACCATCGGAACGTCGGTCGACGATGCGCTCGGCCTGTCGAGCAGCGTCGCGATCACGGTGTTCGCGGTGCTGTTGGCGATTGTCGTGTCGGAGACGACCAGCAACACCGCGTCGGCGGCGGTGGTGGTGCCGATCATCATTCCGGTGGCCGTCGCCGCCGGGGTGAACCCGTTCGTGCCGGCGCTGGCAGCGACATTCGCTGCGTCGTTCGGCTTCATGCTGCCGGTGTCGACGCCGCAGAACGCGATCGTCTACGGCTCGGGCGTCGTGCCGATCACGAAGATGATCCGGTCCGGCATCACGTTCGACATCGCGGGCGCGATCCTGATCATCATCTTCCTGCCGATGATGATCGGCCTGCTGGGGCTGGGTACATGAGCGACATCGCGGTCATCCCGGGCGACGGGATCGGCACGGAGGTGATCGCGTCGGCGCGCCAGGTGCTCGACGCGGTCGCGGCAAAGCACGGTATCGCGTTGTCCTACGCCGAGTTCGACTGGTCATGTCGGCGCTACCAGAACGAAGGCGCGATGATGCCCGCCGACGGGATCGACACGCTGCGCGGATTCGACACGATCCTGCTCGGCGCGGTCGGCTGGCCCGGAGTTCCGGATCACGTGTCGCTGTGGGGCTTGCTGATCCCGATCCGCCGGGCCTTCCGCCAGTACGTGAACCTGCGGCCGATCCGGGTGTTCGACGGTGTCGAAAGCCCGTTACGGACGGCGGAGGACGTCGACTTCGTCGTGGTCCGCGAGAACGTCGAAGGTGAGTACAGCGAGATCGGCGGGCGGCTGAACCGAGGCTTTCCCGACGAGATGGCCGTGCAGGAGTCGGTTTTCACGCGGGTCGGGGTGAGTCGCATCGCCGACTTCGCGTTCGAGCTGGCGCGCAGCAGACGCCGCTACGTGACGTCAGCGACGAAATCGAACGGCATCGTGCACACGCTGCCGTTCTGGAACGAGGTGGTGGCCGAACGGGCGTCGCACTTCCCGGATGTTCGGTTCGACAGTGAGCACATCGACGCGCTGGCCGCGAAATTCGTGCTGCAGCCGCAGCGCTTCGACGTGGTGGTGGGCTCAAACCTGTTCGGCGACATCCTCAGTGACCTCGCAGCCGCGGTCGCCGGCTCGATCGGGATCGCGCCGTCGGCGAATCTGGATCCCACCAAGCAGTACCCGTCGATGTTCGAACCGGTACACGGTTCGGCGCCCGACATCGCCGGCCAAGGCATCGCCAACCCGGTCGGGGCGGTGTGGTCGGCGGCGCTGATGCTCGAACACCTCGGGCACGAAGCCGCCGCGGCAGAGGTGATGGCGGCTGTCGAGTCGACGCTGGCCACGCCGCAGACCCGCACGGCCGATCTCGGCGGCCGGGCGTCGACGTCCGAGGTGACCGACGCGCTCGTCGCGCAGCTGCGGTAAGGGTCGCCGAAGTCGCCTGATTCCGACATCGATTGCGCGTACGGTGGGGCCGTGGCCGAGATCGACCGCAGCCGCGTCATCGCGGCGACACCGACGCAGATCTGGGACGTGCTGGCCGATTTCGGCGATCTCGCCTCGTGGCTCGACAAGGTCGACCACTCCTGCATCCTCACGCGCGGTGCCGACGGCGCGATGGTCGGCACGACCCGCCGCGTGCAGATCGGCCGCAACACCTTGGTCGAACGCATCACCGAGTGCGACCCGCAGTACGTCCTCGCCTATGACATCGAGGGCCTGCCCAAAGTCCTGGGCAATGCCGGCAACCGCTGGACCATCGAGGCCACCGGCGGCGGCGAGACCGTCGTGACGATCACCAGCACCGTCCGAAAGGGCCGCGGCAGAACGCAACAACTCGTCGAACGGCTGGCGTGCCAGGCATTGGCCCGCGGATCCGACGCCATGCTCGCCGCGTTGGCGAAACGATTGGAGAAGACCTCATGACCGAGCGCCCCGACATCATCATCGTGATGACCGACGAGGAGCGCGCGGTTCCGCCGTACGAGTCGCCCGAAGTCCTCGCATGGCGGGACCGAACGTTGCCCGGCCGCAACTGGTTCGACGAGCACGGCGTGAGCTTTCAGCGGCACTACACCGGCTCGCTGGCCTGTGTGCCCAGCCGCCCGACGATCTTCACCGGCCACTACCCCGACCTGCACGGCGTCACACAGACCGACGGCATCGGCAAGGTCTACGACGACTCCCGCATGCGCTGGCTGCGCCGCAACGAGGTGCCGACGCTGGGCAACTGGTTCCGCGCGGCCGGATACGACACCCACTACGACGGCAAGTGGCACATTTCGCACGCCGACCTGACCGACCCCGCGACCGGTCAGCCGTTGGCAACCAACGACGCCAACGGTGTCATCGACCCGAAAGCCGTACAGCGCTACCTCGACGCCGATCCGCTTGCCCCGTACGGCTTTTCGGGGTGGGTCGGCCCGGAGCCACACGGTGCGCCGCTGGCCAACGCGGGGATTCGGCGCGACCCGCTGATCGCCGACCGGGTGGTGGCGTGGCTCAACGACCGCTATGCGCGGCGTCGCGCCGGATACGCCGAGGCCCTGCGCCCGTTCCTGCTGGTCGCCAGCTTCGTCAACCCGCACGACATCGTGCTGTTCCCGGCGTGGCAGCGGCGCAACCCGGTGCGCCCATCGCCGCTGGACCCGCCGCCGGTGCCACCGGCGCCGACGGCCGACGAGGACCTGTCGACCAAACCCGCCGCGCAGATCGCGTTCCGCGAGGCGTACTACTCGGGCTACGGTCCCGCGCCGGCCGTCGACCGCACCTATACCCGCAAGGCGCAGCAGTACCGCGACCTGTACTACCGGCTGCACGCCGAGGTCGACGCGCCGATCGACCGCGTGCGGCGCGCCGTGACCGAGGGCGGTTCGGAGCACGCGGTGCTGGTACGCACGGCCGATCACGGCGACCTGCTGGGCGCCCACGGCGGCCTGCACCAGAAGTGGTTCAACCTGTACGACGAGGCGACGCGGGTGCCGTTCGTCGTCGCGCGGATCGGGCCCGACGCGACCACGGCGCGCACGGTGACGGCCCCGACGTCACACGTCGACATCGTGCCGACGCTGCTCGGCGCGGCCGGTGTCGACGTCCAGGAGGTGGCGGCGACGCTGGCCGACACGTTCACCGAGGTGCACGACCTGCCGGGCCGCAACTTGATGCCGGTCGTGGACGGTGCGCCGGCAGACGAGGGGCGGGCGGTGTATCTGATGACGCGCGACAACGTGCTCGAAGGCGACACCGGCGCGTCCGGTCTGGCTCGTCGCTTGAAGCGGACGACGAATCCGCCTGCGCCCCTGCGGATCCGGGTACCGGAGCACGTGGCGTCGAACTTCGAAGGGTTGGTGCTGCGGGTCGACCGCGAAGACGCCGACGGCGGACTGGGTCACTTGTGGAAACTGGTGCGCACCTTCGACGATCCGGCGACGTGGACCGAGCCCGGGGTGCGCCATCTCGCAGCGAGCGGCATGGGCGGCGAGAGCTACCGCACCGAGCCGCTCGACGACCAGTGGGAGCTGTACGACCTGACCGCGGACCCGGCCGAGGCCGACAACCGATGGGCCGACCCGGAGCTGCACGAGCTACGCCGGCACCTGCGGATGCAGCTCAAGCAGGCGCGTGCGACATCCGTCCCCGAACGGAACAATCCGTGGCCGTACACGCCCCGCAAGACGCCCGCCGCGCAGATCGGGCTGATCCGACGGCTATTCGGCCGCGATCGAAGGGCGTCGCACGATCTTTGATCAGCCACCTCGGCGCGCTGTCTTCACCAGCGGGCAGCGGGTGGGTACAGTCGGGAGGCCTGACACGCTCCGCACCTCGCTTCGGCCGAAGCGATGGACCACTAGGTAACCGAGAGGGACCGGCGAAACCGGCCGGACCACCGCAAACACCTACACATGGCGTCGCCACGCCCGGGGGCCTGAAGGACTGTCGTGAGTCAATTTACCGAGACCATGTACCAGAACGCCCGGTGGAGCACGAACGGGATGGTCACCGGCGAACCGGATGCCCCCGTCAAGCACACCTGGGCCGAAGTGAACCAACGCGCCAGCCGGATTTCGGGCGGACTGGCCGCGGCGGGCATCGGCCACGGCGATGCGATCGCCGTGCTGGCCGGCGCACCCGTCGAGATCGCGCCGACCGCCCAGGGCATCTGGATGCGCGGCGCCAGTCTGACCATGCTGCATCAACCCACGCCACGCACCGATCTGATGCGCTGGGCCGAGGAAACCACCGCCGTGATCAAGATGATCTCGGCGAAGGCCGTCGTCATCAGCGAGCCGTTCATGGCGGCCGCACCCGTGCTGGCCGGCCTCGGCATGACCGTGCTGACCATCGAGTCGCTGCTGGCGGGCGAGTCCATCGACCCGATCGAGACCACCGACGACGACGTCGCGCTGATGCAGCTGACGTCGGGATCCACGGGTTCCCCCAAGGCCGTTCAGATCACGCACGCCAACATCGTGGCCAACGCCGAGGCCATGACGGTCGGCTGCGATTTCGACATCCATTCCGACGTGATCATCAGTTGGCTGCCCTGCTTCCACGATATGGGGATGACCGGCTATCTGACGGTGCCGATGTACTTCGGCGCCGAGCTGGTGAAGGTCACACCGATCGACTTCCTACGCGATACGTTGTTGTGGGCCAAGCTGATTGACAAGTACAAGGGCACCATGACCGCGGCGCCGAACTTTGCCTACACGCTTTTCGCCAAGCGACTGCGCCGGGTGGCCACGCCGGGCGAGTTCGATCTTTCCTCGCTGCGTTGGGCGTTGTCGGGCGCCGAGCAGGTGGACCCGCTCGACGTCGAGGACCTCTGCGAGGCCGGCGCCCCGTTCGGGTTGCGGCCCGAGGCGATCGTGCCGGCGTACGGGATGGCCGAGGCGACGGTGGCCGTGTCGTTCTCCGCATGCGGTCGCGGGATGGCCGTCGACGAAATCGACGCCGACCTGCTGGCGGTGCTGCATCGAGCGGTGCCCGCGACCAAGGGACACACGCGGCGGCTGGTCAAGCTCGGCAAGCCGTTGGACTGCCTCGAGGTGCGGGTGATCGACGAGGACGGTGCGGCCCTGCCGCCGCGCGGCGTCGGCGTCATCGAGGTCCGCGGCGATCCGGTGACCAGGGGCTACACCACGCGGGCCGGGTTCATCCCGGCGCAGGACGAGCGCGGCTGGTACGACACCGGCGACCTCGGCTACCTCACCGAGGACGGTGAGGTGGTGGTGTGTGGGCGCCTCAAGGACGTCATCATCATGGCCGGTCGCAACATCTATCCGACCGACATCGAGCGGGCCGCGGGCCGGGTCGACGGGGTACGGCCGGGTTGCGCCGTCGCCGTGCGGCTGGATGCGGGGTTGTCGCGGGAGGCGTTTGCGGTGGCGGTGGAATGCAAGGATTTCGCCGACGCCGCCGAAGTGCGTCGCATCGAGCGGCAGGTCGCCCACGAGGTGTTCGCCGAAGTCGACGTCCGGCCCCGCAACGTGGTGGTGCTGGAGCCGGGCATGATCCCCAAGACGCCGTCGGGCAAGTTGCGCCGCGCGCATGCGTTGTCGCTCGTGAACTGATCGCCTGGTCAGGCGAACTTGCGCTCCGATGCGGTTTCCGGTGCGTCATCGCTCGTCGCCGTCAGGAACCGGTCCGGAAGGGCCAACTTGTAGATCGTTCGCAGCGTCAGCAGATACTGGCGCACCAGTGAACCGCTGGTGTATGGCAGGTCGTACTTCTCGCAGATCGCCCGCACTCGCACCGCGATCTCCGCCAAGCGATTGCTCGGCAGGTCGGGGAAGACGTGATGTTCGATCTGGTAGCAGAGATTTCCGCTGGAAAAAGCCAGCAGCGGGCCGGCCTTGAAGTTGGCGGCGCCCAACATCTGCCGCAGATACCATTCGGCGCGACTCTCGTCGTCGAGGACGTCGGCGGTGAATTTCTCGGCGCCGTCCGGGAAGTGCCCACAGAAGATCACCACGTACGTCCACAGGTTGCGCACCAGGTTGGCGACCAGGTTCGCCGCCAGGCTTCTGCGCCAACGGCGCCCGCTCAGCGCCGGGAAGAGCACATAGTCCTTGACCGCTTGCCGGGCGATCTTGCGGACCAGGGTCATCCTCTCCCGCGTCAGTTGTTCCGTGTCACCGGCCGCGCGGTCCCGTTCGGAATGCACCCCGTGCAGCGCGATGCCCCATTCGAAGATGCTCGCCAGCAGAATGTTTCGTAGCGGCTGAAGCAGGTGGACGGGCTGCCACGGAATATCGCGGGTGATGCGCATGATGCCGAATCTGAGGTCGTCGTCCACGCCGACCACGTTGCTGTACACGTGGTGGCGGTAGTTGTGCGAGTACCGCCATTGCGACGACACCGCGACCATGTCCCATTCCCAAGTGTTGGAATGGATTTCGGGGTCGTTCATCCAGTCCCACTGCCCATGGGACACGTTGTGGCCGATCTCCATGTTCTCGACGCACTTGGCGAAGGCCAACGTCGCGGTGCCGAGCATCCAGCCGGCCCGCGATCGGCTGCAGCCGAGGATCAGCCGCCCCGCCAGTTCGAGTGCACGTTGGAACTTGATCGTGCGCCGGATGTAGGCCGCGTCGTGCTCGCCGAGCGATTCCTCGATGTCACTACGGATGGCGTCCAGCTCGGCGCCGATGGCCTCGATGTCCGACGGGCTCAGGTGCGTGTACGCACCGACATCGGTGATGGCCAAGAAATCGTCCTGTGGTCTCGTGCGGGTGGGCTCGAGTCAGAACCCAGGTGATTGGACCACCGGCCGATATCGAAAGTGATGACGGCAGCCGTCGGCGTTGCGATCAGTCTAAAGAAGCCTGCCTGAGGTGTCGATTCGGCGGGTCAGGGCTCTCATACGAAATGTGGGCCGGTGGGGGATTCCCACCGGCCCACAACCGACTCGTGAAAGCTAAACGGCCGTTACGCCGATTGCCTGAGGTCCTTTGGCGCCCTGCTCGATGTCGAACTCGACGCGTTGGTTCTCCTCCAGCGACCGGAATCCATTTCCCTGGATTTCCGAGTAGTGAACGAACACATCCTTTGCGCCGCCGTCGGGGGCGATGAAGCCGAAGCCCTTATCGCCGTCGAACCATTTCACAGTTCCCTGTGCCATACTTTTCAACTTCTCTCATGTGAACGGATGTCGATAAACATCCACGTCGAGGCTATCACTGCGGCGAAAAAGCGCCGGTGTAGTGTCGAGGGCGAACCGTTACCTCTGAAGACGCGATCCCGCCTTCGACGGCTCGAAGCGAGGAAATTGCCGATGTATCACGCCGTTTCGAATTGTCATCTTGTTGTGGCTCATACGGTTCGTGGTCCGGCGATCATGAATGCAGACCTGTGACCGCGGCAAGCCACCGGCGAAGCACCCGACCGGTCCGGCTGACATTGGCCGCTTCCCCTTGCGACGGGCTCGACGGAGCGTGGTGGCCGCGGACGTCGTCGATGGCTCTCGAGCTGCCCGAACTGATCGAGGCACTGCGTGACTCGCTGGGCGCCGTCGTCGACATCCAGGTCAACTGGTCGTCGGCGAATGCCGTCCCGGACCTCGACATGCTGACCCGCCGCGGTGTGGCCGCGATCCCCGGGTGGAAGAACCGTCCCCAGCGGGTGATGAGCCTCACCGGCGAGCGCGGGCGGGCGAACCTGTTGGTGGTGCCGTCGGCCACCACGTCGGCTCTGGCGATGATGGTGCTGCGCCATGCGGCGGGGCTGCCCGTCGACAGCCGACACTCCGACTCCGCCCAGAATCTCGCCGCGTGTGACATCGTGCAGGCCGCGCGGGCCGTGTGCACGCGTCAGGTCAGCGGCGCCGAAGCTACTCCGTCGAGTAGTCGAAGCTGAGCCAGCGCTGCGGGCGCATCCGGATGACGACCGACGTCGGCGTGAGGTTCTGGTCGGCGAACGCGTTGCCGTCCTGCTCGCCCAGATAGCGGATCACGATGTCGCGCACCACGGCGTCCTCCGCGGCGTCGATCCCGGTGACGTCGCCTTCGGCCGTGACGTAGCGGTACGGGGGCTGCTCGTCCTGCGCGGTGATCGCGAAGCGGCCGGCGTCCTTGATCAGCCGGTGCTTGAGCGAGCCGGATTCCGTCCACAACAGGACCTCGCCGCCGGGCTGATAGCCGTACCAGATGGGCACGCTCAGCGGGGCGCGGTCGGGGCGTTCGACCGCGATGACGCCCACATGGACGTCGGACAGGAACTTCTCTCGCTCATCCGTGGTCATCTTGGCCATATCGGTCGCAACCGCCGGGCCGGCGATCACATTCCCAGAGGACGGTGCGCGTCGCGCCAGCACCTGTGAGTCCGAGCCGATCACAACACTTTTGCCGAAGCAACGGTTTATTGACAGGGGCGGCAATACGGCGTTGGCTCTAACCGACCGAAGGGGCCGCTCATGGCAGACGTCGACTATTGCGTGGTGGGCGCCGGGTTCGCCGGTTTGACCGCGGCGTTGCGTTTGAAGCAAGCAGGTCATTCAGTCGCGCTGCTGGAGGCGCGCGACCGCGTCGGTGGGCGCACGTTCACCGAGGTGCGCGACGACGGAGTCTGGATCGACCGCGGCGGCGCGTGGATCGGGCCCGGCCAGGACGCCATCTACGCGCTGATGAACGAATTCAACGTGGCCAGCTACAAGCAATACACCGACGGCGACGCGATGATGCTCGTCGACGGCAAGAAGTACCGGTACACCGGAACGATCCCGTTGTCGATGAGCCCGTGGGCGGTCGCCAACATCGGCGCGGTGTTTCTCGAGCTGACGCAGATGTGCAAATCGATTCCGGTGCACGCACCGTGGACCGCGCCCAAGGCGCAGAAGTGGGACAAGCTCAGCTGGGCGGCCTGGCTGGACAGGCACACGATGTCCAAACCCGCGCGGGAACTGCTGGAGAGCGCCGTCGCCGGGCTGTACACGTCTGCCGCGTCGGAGATCTCGCTGCTGTTCGTGCTCTATCAGATGGCGGCGGCGGGTGGGCCGAGCTTCGTGCTCGGCGTCAAGGACGCGGCCGAGGACGCGCGCCCCGTCGGCGGCATGGGCGCCATCCATCGCGCAGTCGCGGCCGAACTCGGCGACACCGTCCACCTCTCGCAACCCGTTCGCCGCATCGCCCAGAGCAATGACGGGGTCGTGGTGAATTCCGACGACATGGTGGTCAACGCCCGCCGAGTGATCGTCGCCGCGCCGATTTCGATCGCCGCCCAGATCTCTTATGAGCCAATGCTTCCCGTCGACCGGTCGTTCCTGCATCAGCGGATGCCGAGCGGAGCGGTCTACAAGATCGCGTTGCTGTACGACGACCCGTTCTGGCGCGCCGAGGGCTTGTCCGGTCAGTCGTTCGCGCCGGGTTCACCGGCGAACCTCACAATCGATTCGTGCACGGACTCCGGAACTCCCGGGATCCTGACCGTCATCACCGAAGGGCCGGAGGCGCGCCGCATCGGCAAGCTCGGCGACGACGAACGCAAGGACGCGGTGCTCGGCGCGGTCGCGGAAAGGTTTGGCACCCCGGCGCTTTCGCCGCTCGACTACATCGAGCAGAACTGGTCCGTCGAACGTTACTCCGGTGGCGGGATGATCGCCCACACACCGCCGGGCGTGCTCACCGAGTTCGGTCCCGCGCTGCGTGAGCCGTGCGGCCGCATCCACTGGGCCGGCACCGAAACCGCGTCGGTGATGTACGGGTTCATCGACGGCGCCGTGCGCTCCGGCGAGCGCGCCGCGACGGAGGTCATGGAGCGCGAAGCGATGGCGGTGGCGTGAGCGCGGCTACACCCACAAGACAGCGATGGCGGCCGCGGCGAAGGACAGCACGCCGACCGACCAGAACAGCGGTCGTGGCACGGGATTTCCGGTGCGCCGCTGTCTCGCGCTGTTCATTCCGAGCACACCGCCGAGGACCACGAGGATGACGAGCTTCACGCCGATCTTCGGGTAGTTGTGCTCGATCCCCGCGGGCCACGGTGCGGCGAGCGCCAAGCCCGTCAGCAGCGAAACCAAGATGCCGTAATCCATCGCGCGGGTGGTGCGGAATCGTCGGGCCGCGGCTTCGGCGACCCAAGCGCCGAACGTCACCGCGAAGCCGACGATGTGCAGAAGCACAACTACGTTACGTAGTAGTTCCATGGGCAGAGCTTATGCAGCGGGCCTGGGCCTGCACAAGGTTTGGCGCCGAGCGCGCCCCTCGGCTGCGGGTACTGTGCAGCCGTGAGCGGGGACCTCATCCTCACCGACGAGTTTCGCGAGGCGTTGGCACTGCTCGCCGGCGGCAGGCATCTGTTCCTCACGGGCAAGGCAGGCACCGGCAAGTCCACGCTGATCCGGCACTTCATGGCGGGCACCGATCGCAATGTGGTGGTGGCCGCGCCCACCGGGATCGCCGCGCTCAACGTCGACGGGTACACCATCCACCGGCTGTTCGGGTTCCGCACCACGACGACGCTGTCCGACGTCACCGGTGGTGAGTACCGGCCGGGCCGATTCGCCAAGACGCTGGCGTCGCTGCAGACGTTGATCATCGACGAGGCCTCGATGGTTCGCGCGGACGTCTTCGACATGGTGGCGACCGCGCTGGAGCGGTTCGGTCCCGAGCCCGGCACTCCGTTCGGCGGAGTGCAGATCGTGTTGGTGGGCGACCTGTACCAGTTGCCGCCGGTGGTCGGTGACGGCGAAGAGGGCTACTTTTCGACGGTCTACGAGACGCCGTACTTCTTCTCCACCCGCACGTTCGCCCGCGAGGACTTTCCCACCGTCTCGCTGACCACGGTGTTCCGCCAGCTCGGCGATGACCGGATGACTGCCATTCTCAACGAGATTCGCGAGGGCATACTGCTCGGCCACGCGCAGGAGCAGCTCAATGCCCGCGCCGACAAGGATTTCGCGCCGCCTGAGGACGAGTTCTGGTTGACGCTTGCGCCCACCAATCGGCTGGTGACCGCGCGCAACCGACAACAGCTCGAGCGGCTGGACGGCGACGAAATGCTGCACCGCGCCAGGGAGTCCGGCGATCTCACGCTGTTCGACAAGCCGATCGAGGACGAGCTGCGGTTCAAGGTCGGCGCTCAGGTGATGATGCTCAACAACGACCAGGGCGACCGGTGGGTCAACGGCTCGATCGGACGGGTGGTCGGCGTCGGCTACGACCGTTACGGCGTCGTCGTCGAGGTCGAGTTCGCCGACGGATCGTGCGCGGACGTCACGCCGTTCACGTGGGAGGCCACCCGCCCGGTGGTCGACGGCGGGTCGCTGCGTCGTGAGGTGATCGGGACGTTCACGCAGCTGCCGTTCAAACTCGCGTGGGCGATCACCATCCACAAGAGCCAGGGCCAGACGCTCGAGCGGGTGGTCGTCGACCTCACCGGCGGAATGTTCTCGACCGGCCAGTTGTACGTGGCGTTGAGCCGCTGCACTTCGCTGGCCGGGCTGGTGCTCAAACGTCCAGTGCTGCCGAAGGATCTGAAGACCGACCGGCGGATCGCCCGCTTCCTGCGCACCTCGGCCGGCGGCTCGACGGCCCGGAAGTACTGTGCGATCGGCATGCTCACCGTCGGCGAGGAAGGCCGGATGTCGCGTCCGCGACCGGTGGAGCTGGCGGTGGCGTTCGACGACGGCACCGCCGTCTCCACGCTGATCAACCCGCAGCGCGATCTCGCCGACGCGCGAAATGCGTACGGCATCACCGTGTCCGATGTGCTGCTGGCGCCGACGCTGCGCGAGGCGTGGGCGGTGACCGCACCCATGCTCGCGGGCTGCACGCCGGTCGGGGTGTCGGTGGACGAGACGCTGGGCCTGATCGACTTCGAGCTCAAGCGGCTCGGTCATGTCGCGATGATGCCGCTGGGCGTCGAACTGCGCCGCGCGCGGGTGACCGGGCGTACGGCGCTGGAGCGGGCGCAGTCGGCGCTGACGGCTTTGGCGTCGGCGGAGATCGAAGAAGGCTCGTCAGCGTTCGAGGAACCCGAACCGGAGGAATCGGTTTCGGGGTTGCTCGTCAGCCGCGATCACGCCGTCCCCACTCCGACGGCCGATCATCTGCCGGCGTTGTCGGCGGTGCTGCGGGTCAGCCGCGGAGTCGGCGCGGTGGTGCTGGGCGGAGCGTCGGCCGACGAGGTGGCCGGAGACGAGTCGTCGTGGGACGCGGCCGCCCGGCAGTCGGTGGCCGATCAACTGCGCGCGGCGGCGTCACGGGCGCTGTTGCCCGACGACGTCGTGGCGCGTCTGCACGAGGCCTCGGCCCTGCTGGGCGTCGACGTGGTGAGCGGAGCGGTAGGGGTCGAGCGTCACGACATCGGCTCTGCGTTGGTGCCGGGTGCGCGGATCTGTTTCACCGGAACGGCTTTGGATCAGGCGGGCCGCGTGGTGGAGCGCGAGGAGATGGAACGGCTGGCCGCGTCGGCGGGTTTGGCGCCGGTGCGCTCGGTGACCAAGACGCGATGCGAGGTGCTGGTCACCGCCGAGGCCGGCACGCAATCGGGCAAGGCGCGCAAGGCGCAGGCGTTCGGCAAGCCGGTGTTCACCGTCGAGGAGTTCTTCGCCTGGCTCGAGGGCCGATGACGTCGGTAGTGTAATGGATGACCACGTCGAAGCAATTTTCAACGCGTGGCGCGACGGAGTCGCGCTGCTCGACGAATCGTTACGCGGCGCCTAAGCCTTTGACCTCCGCGACGCACAGATCGGCGACGATGGCCGCGAGTTCGGCCGGCGTCTCCTTCGGGTCTTTGAGCCAGGTTTCGATGAGATAGTTGGCGCCGCCGACCATGAACAGAGCGCTGCGGCGCAGCACCTCGGGTTCCGGCGTCTCGGCGCCGAGGACTTCGGGGGCGAGTTCGACGATCAACGCGGCGATGTGGTCGAGGATGCCGGCACGGTGTTCGGCCAGGCCGGCGACCGTGCTGACGTCGCCGGTGGCGATGCGGTGGATGTGCGGGTCGGCGGCGATGATCTCGAGGAACGCCGTCAGCGCCGAGGTCAGTTTGTCGGTGAGCGTGCCGGGATCGCCGACGCCGGCGTTGACCAGCGCCGTGAGCAACTCGTCGCGGACCTCGTCGGCGACGGCGAACACGATGGCCTCGCGATTCGGGAACTGCTCGTAGAAGTAGCGGGTGGTCAGGCCCGCGGTGCTGCAGACCCCGCGCACGGTGACTTCGGTGACGCCGGAGGTCCCCCATATCCGGCGCGCGGCGGTGAGCAGCCTCTGGCGGCGTTCGGTGCGACGGTCATCTGCGCTCACGCCGCCGTAGTCACGCACCACCTCTACGCGCTTCATTGACAAGGACTCTACCTGCGCGTTAGCTTTGGACAACGGTTGTTATCAGAAGTGCTCGAGGGAGAGACGCGATGAATCAGCCCGTTCCGGCCCGTCATCCGTCGAAGCCGGGCCCCGTCCCGGCGGCCGTCCGGTTGTTCGCGACGCTGCTGGGCATCGAAGCGCCGTCGGGTGAGCGGTGGGCCAAGCTCGGCACGAACCTCAACATCGGCGACGAGCCGATGGACCGCCTGGTCGAGTGGATGTCGGCGACGGGCATGGAGCAGACGCGGCCACTGTTCGATCGCGCGCTCACGTCGGGCATCGCCAGCGTGCCCGAGGCACCGGAACCGTTGCGCGCCTTCTTCACTGAGGTCGAGACGGTGCCCGAGTGGGTCGACTGGGATCTCGTGCGGCGAGGACAGCGTGCGCTGCGTGTAGGCGGCGCCGACGGTATGTACGTCGCGCGTGACGTGTCGCTGCTCGGTGGCTACCAGTTCTCCGGGTTCAACAAGACGTTGATCCGGACGGGCGCGCTGGAGAAGGGTTCGAACAAGCGGTTCGCCGAGACGATGCAGTGGGCGTTGGACATCATCTCCGAGGACGGCATGGCGCCGTTGGGTATCGGCTACCGGTCGACGATCCGGGTGCGGCTGATCCACGCGTTCGTACGCCGGCATGTGGCCGCGATGCCGGACTGGCAGGGCGATGACTGGGGGGTTCCGGTCAACCAGACCGACATGGCGGCGACGTTGGTCGGCGCGCTGATCGCTCCGCCGGTGGGCGCGTTGGGAATGGGATTGGTGTTGGCGCCCAAGGAGTATGAGGCGATCGCGCATCTGACCCGATATGTCGGATGGCTGATCGGGGTGGACGACGAGTGGCTGCCGCGCGACTTCCGCGACAGTGTCCGGGTGCTCTATCACACGGTGTCGGCGCTGTCGGAGCCCGACGAGTCGACAAAGCAGTTGGCGATGCCGATGGCCGACGACCCGATGGTGTGGCAGTACCGCAGCATGTCTGGGCTACGCCGGCGCATTGCGCGGTCTCAGCACCTGTCGGTGACAAGCGGATTTCTCGGGCCACGCGCGATGCGGGCGCTGGGGCTGTCGCCGTATGTCGTGCCGTGGTATCCGGTGGTGCGGCTGCCGGTGAATCTGGTGCGCAGCGTTGCGGCGCTGGTGCGTCCCGATGGGATGGAGCGCGCGGCCGTGCGCGGCGACCGCGAGCAGAAAGCGTGGCTGCGCACGATAATCGGCGAGGACGAGGCGACGATCGGCGAGTCCGCCGCACACGTCAGCCGGGTCGCGTAAACGGCCCAGTAGCGCGAGTATCGTGAGTCGTTAGCTTGGAGCAGTATTTGGGGTGCCTGTACGCACGCACGTGGCCGGGGGTGCTGGTCTGCGAAATGGTCCTAGCGCCGAGATTGCATCCAGGGTTGTGCTGATCTGAGAAGACGACCACAGCCGTGTGTGCAATCTCGAGCATAGGAAGCCGAAACCGGACCACACCGAACGCGCGAACCTCGAATTCTCACTGACGACGAGGTAACGACTCAGGACACTAGGGTCGCGTGGTGCCCTCGGGCGGGCCGGGTATCCACACGAAGAGGTCGCCGCTAGCTTCTGATCATCACTCCTCTTGTGGCGACGTCGAAAGCGACGGTGACGGACCCGCGACTCTTCGCTCTCAAACGCAATGCGACACGTTATGGTCCGGCAGTGCACACGCCGGCGAGCGAATCGACGTACTGTTCCACCGTGCACGTCGACGTGATGACGACTCCGCAGCCGCTGCGAGAAATCGGTGACCTGGCCCGGCGGACACGGGACGCCGGGTTCTCTGGCTTGCTGTTCACCGAGACCGGTCGCACGCCGTACCTGAACGCGGCCGTGGCGGCGGAGGCGGCGCCGGGGTTGGAGTTGTCGACCGGAGTCGCGGTGGCGTTTCCGCGCAGTCCGTTCGTGACGGCGGCGACGGCGTGGGAGTTGCAGGAGGCGACGGGCGGCCGATTTCGTTTGGGCTTGGGCACGCAGGTGCGCACGCACGTGGTGCGGCGATACGGGATGGAGTTCGAGCGCCCGGGCCCGCGGCTGCGGGATTACGTGCGTGCGGTGAAAGCGTGCTTTCACGCGTTTCGGACAGGCAAGCTGGAACATCACGGCGACTTCTACAGCCTGGACTTCATCACGCCGCAGTGGAGCGCGGGGCCGATAGACGCGCCGGATCCGAAAGTAGATGTGGCGGCGGTGAACCCGTGGATGTTGCGGATGGCGGGAGAGGTGGCCGACGGAATCCATGTGCATCCGCTCGGCGAGCCGGGGTACATCGGAAGGCATGTGATGCCGAATGTTGCTGAGGGCGCGGCAAAGTCGGGGCGGTCGCCGGATGACATCGCGGTGATCGTGCCGGTGATGACGATCGTGGGAGACACCGATGAGGAGCGGCATCGGGAACGGGAGTTGGTGCGGGCGAGCATGAGCTTCTACGGCAGCACGCCGAACTATGCGTTCATCTGGGACGAGGCGGGCTTCGAGGGCACGACGGCGCGGATCCGGGAGAAGCAGAAGGCCGGCGACTACCAAGGCATGGCGGCACAGATCAGCGACGAGCACATCGCGACGTTCGCGACGGAGTCGACGTGGAATGGCTTGGCGGACGCGCTCGTCGAGAAGTACGGCGATGTGGCGTCACGCATCGTGTTGTACAACGCGCTCGCAGACCCGGGGCGGTTCGAACGCTACGGCGAGGTGGCGCAACGCATCACCCAGCGCGGCTGACTCAGGTCGCGGCATACCTGTCGGTCGCCATCAGTCGAGCGCGAATTCCCCATCTCGAAGCCGCTCGGCCGCACGGCTATCCACCAACTCCATCCGGTCCTCGGGATGTTTCCAGTAGTGCCGCATCATCCAGTAGAGCGGCACCCCGGTCGGTATGTACAGGTTCAGGCCGCCGACGACCTCTTCGCCGCCGTCACGCAAACATAGCACCACCGATCTACCGGCCTTCTTGGTTTCCGAATGGTCTGTGACATCGATGATGTCGTCCCACTCCAGGACCCTTGTCCTGAGGACGTCCGCGATCTCGATCATCGCCGGGGTGAACTTGAGATGTCCGAAGCCTCCTCGCCGCACCCCGGCAACCAAGCCGATAACTGCGATCAAAGCCGCCACGATGAAGAGTGGTGGTGAGAAGATCTGCAGGCCGCGGGAAATGGGAATGTCAAGCACTCCACGCGGAAGAAAGAGTGCAAACAGCAGGCACGCCGGGACCGCAATCACGAGCGCAGTAAAGTACAGTGCGCCAAGCCGCTTGTCTGGCCATACCGTGAATCCCGTTGCGTCGCTAGTTGTCCGGACGCTTATCCTCCCGGTGGCACCAAACAGAACCATCGCCATGATCAACAGCGGAATCGTGAGGACACCGAACAGCAAGACCGTCGTCAGATAATTGCCGCGGAGGGCGGCCAAGGTTCCAAGAACCGCAATGTAGGTAATGATCGCGAGGCACCCGAGAATCGCCCACAACGGCAGCTTGCCGGATTTGGCCCAATTACTCGGCTCGGGGAGGTTCAGTACGGACATACGACATCTCCAACGAATTTGCCCAATTCGGAACCACCGAAAGCTCCGAGGCCCCCGAGAATCAGCACCCCGGCCGGTACGGTGATCGGCGCCCAAGGTCCTCCCAAAGCACCTACCGCCACACCAGCTTCCACACCGCCCCACCCGCCGCCGGCACCCGCGATACCGGCTACCAGGGCGACGCACCGCTCCTTGCCCGAATCGGCCATCACCATATCGAACACCGTCGTCGCCGCCCCCAGCGCTGGACCGCCGAACTTCATCGTCTTCCCGATGTTTTCGACCGACTCCGCGGTGAGCATCGGCAACGAGCCGCCACGAACGATGTGCTTCTCCAGCCCCGACATGGCAGCCCCGGTACCCGTCGAGATATTGTCGATCAACTCGACGGGCACTGCACTGTGCCGACCGCCTGCCGTGGTGAAGCCGGCGGTCCGGTGTCCAGTCGGGTCCATCGACATCGTCAAGTTCGAGCCGTCGGCGTAGGTGATCGACGTGTAATCGCAGTCGGTCCCCATGTCATGCCACGAACTCGTCCGGGCCACGAAATTGCCATCCTTGTCGAACTCCTCCATTTGGTAGAAGTTCTGCTTGCTCGGCCAATCGAAAGGATCCATGCGGGTGGTGACGGCCTTGCTGCCGTCCTGTTTGATCACTGTCGTCACCTCCTCGCCGTGCTTGTTTGTGGATTCGATGACTTCCCGGACGTTCTGCTGCTGATCGGCGGCGCGGATCGAGTCCTGCGCCATCATGCCGACGACTGTGCGCGGGTCCGGCACCTGATCCTGGGGGCGCTGCGCCGTGGGCAACATGATGTCGCCCAGATCGGTCGGCGGGCCCGCCTCGACGAACCCGAATTCGTTGCCTGCGGCCACGACGGCGTCCGCGGTCGCGTTGTCGGCATCACCGACAGCTGTCAGCATCGTGTTGACGGTGGCCTGCTCCTGCTGGGCCAACGCCTGCAGCTTGGCCATCTCCTCCTCGGACATGTAGACCGGATCGACGAGCACCACCCATTGATCACTGACGTTCAACGGGCCGGCGTCGAGTTCGTCGGCCTTGGCCAGCAGCGTCTTGCGGGCAGTACCGATCGACTCGGAGCCACTCCTCAACGCCGCCGCAACCTTGCTGGCGTATTCCGAGAACTTCGACGCTTCACGCTCCGCTCGCCCGAACATCGCACTCGCGGCGTCATGCGATGCTCCCGACCATGCCCGGGTTTCCGGCATCTGCGCGCACGCCGTATCGATACCCGACACGGCATCGGCCACTGTCTGTGCTCGCGTTTTGATCGCCGCGGCGGAGGTCGACAACGACTCTGGATTCCAACCCCGCAGAGTCGGCCGGGAAGGCAGCATCGGTCAGAACAATCCATCGAAGTTGGTCGCCAGTGTCGCGTCGGCCACCTCAAAGGTGTCCCCCGCCCCGCGCACGGCCTCACCCATCTTCGCCACATTCGCTGCCAGCTTGTCGGCCATCTGAGTGAAATGCTCCCCGACCGATCTCGCCGCCCACTGTGTTGTCGACCCGGGCAACCCGTCTGCCGCCGACGTGACGGTGGGTCCCACGGCGGCATCAGTGATACGTCCGCTGACGGTGTCTACGTGGCCGGCGAACGCGCGCAGGATCTCCGGATCGACAAGCACAGAATCCCCTGTCTCGTATTGATGGCCCGTCCATTCTCCAGCACGTCGGAGGGGCCGGGACGCACCAATTCAGCGGTGAGTACCGACCTCCGCGGCCAGTCGGCGCTCTCTACACCCAGCTGTGGTCATGCATAGTGAGTGAACCGAGTTCGCGCAATCGTGACGACGTCGGGAGGACACCGCCCGCGGAACGTTTACAGAACGCTGATCAGTCGCACCGGTCAGTCACACCAGATTGATCGCCTGAACTAACAGGAGGCCGGGCAGGAAGAGAAGTAACGTTGCGGAGCCGCGATCAAGCCGATGAGCATTCCCGTCCAACTTGTCCCAACGCGCCCGGGCATCACGAATACAACACCGATTACAAAGTCCAGCAAGAGAAGCGGGACAGTGAACACTACGAGTGCGAACCACGGAACGAAGTACCACGTCACAAAGCAGACCACGAGGGTATTTCCAAGTGCTGCAACGAAAGTCGCCGGGCCATAGCTCGCCGCTGAAATCCTCTCCGATTCACTCACCGCCGGATTATCCAAACTCCATAGATAAGCCCGCCGACGAGAACCACGCCGTACGAGCCTGCGATGCTGAGGGCCATCCCCATGAGGCTTGAAGAGCCTGATCGAAGAAGTGCGGCGGCAGCCACGGCGGACGCAACGAGGTCGACTGCAGCGCCGGACAGGAACAGCAAGGCCCCATGCGTGCCTACGAACACTTTGCCCGATAGCCAAGCGAATCCGACGACCACCAAACTCCCGCGGACAAATCTGCCGCGTCAGAGGGCAACGCAGCGATGTTAATGTGCGGCAAACAGGGAAGGGGGCACGGTGTCGAATCCGAACGAGCCGCTGAAGGTCGATCCGACAGAACTGCGCATGGCGGCAGACCAGCTCGACGGTCACGCCAGCGCCTTTCGGGCGACGCATCAAACGGCTCAGTCACGGGCGAGCAAAGCGGCTCTCGGCTCGGGATCGGCAGCGACCGCGTTGCAGGGGATGCTGGCGGCGTGGGAAGCCGAAGGTACGCAGTTCAACGAGCATTTCATCCGCCACGCGCAGGGACATCGCGACGCGGCCGACAGCTATGTGCGTACCGATGCCGGCGGTGCCCAGGCGATCGACGACGCGGGTTCTGCGCTGTGAGTTGACCAAGTGTCGCTGAACTTGAAGGAGCTCAAAGAGTGGCCTCCCGAGATCGCCGACCTAGCCCAATCAGCGCGTGAAGCAGCCGCTAACCACAGCAACTCCGCTGAGTTATATCGCTCGTTGATTACGGTCTCCACCTGGGAGGGAAAGGGCGCGGATGCGGCCAAGTCCGCGATGACGGCCACGGCGAGTGACCACGATGGCTTGGCCGACAATCTCGGTAGCGCCGCGACCAGGATGGAACTGGTCCATAAGGACGCTGAAGATCTCGCCGAGACGATCAAGCGCATCCTCGACGACGCGGCCACTCAGCCCGTGGTGGTCATCAACGAGTCGACCAATCAGGTGATCCCCCCTGACACCAGTCACATGACGGAGGAATACGCCGCGCAGGTCGCGGCCAAGGTCACCGATCTACAAGAGCGCATCAGCGCCGCGCTTGCCGACGGCGAGCGAATTGACGCCGACCTGGCGGGGGCAATAACGGCTGCCAGTGGGACAACCGAGCCGGCAGTGAAGACGGCCTCTTCACTAGAAGAGCTGCTGCTACCCCAGAACGGCGAACAGCGTAAAGAACCCAAGCCCGGCGAACCCTCGTCCCCACCGGACAGTCTCGATAGTGCACTGGATCAGCTCACGGGCGAGCCCGGTCATCAGCCCGGGTCGCCGACCGCCGACGACGTCGCGGCCGCCCCAGCCGGGCCACTGCCGATGGACCCGGCGAAGGTCGAGCAGTTCAAGAACCTCGCTCGGCAGGCGATGCTGCGCGATGGTGTGCCGCCAGAGCAGATCGAGCAGCGACTTGACGCGATCGTCGCTGCAGCGCAGAAACCCCTTCCCGCGTCGAAGCCGACCGAGTATGAAGCGGTGCCGCCGCCCAGCGTCTCGGACGGGTTCGCCGAAGGTTGGTTCAACACCGAGGAGAGCATCAAAGGCCTCATCGGAGCCAACGGATGGGAGGAGTTCAAGGACTCCTGGTCCGAAACGGCCAAGGGCACCTGGGAACGGATCACCAACCCCGTCGACTCCTGGACCGAGGAAATCGAGCACTTGACGAAGTACCCCGGGCACTACTTTGGTGAGCTCGCCGGCGAAACCGCGATCACCGCGCCGGGTGCCATGTTCGGCGGTGAAGCCGCCCTGGCCGCCCACGGCGCTCGGGCGGCCATCCCCGACGATGTCATCGATACGCCAAGTGCGCCAGGGACGGTCGATCAGCCAACTCCGCTCAGTCCCTCAGCGGGCGATCAATCACCACCTGCCGTATGGGATTACTCTGACGGCTACTCGCCTGACGCTCCAGCTGTGGCATCAAGCCTCAACGAGGCCTACGTGAATGGCCAGCCCACAGTTGAGCTCGCCCGCCAAGTCGCAGATCTCTCTACACATCACATGCCAAGTCCAAATTCCGACACCGGGAATGCAGACCGCGTGGTCCTGGGGAAGTGGGCCGGACCAGAAGATGGATACATAGGTGAAGCCAGGAAGAACGGCGGTATCTACTACGACACAGGACCCGATACTTGGAGCGCTATCGGTCATGGCCTCAGCAGACCAGAGGCGGACGCACTCGGGTGGCAGGTCAACGAGCAGTTCCTCAAGACTCAGCTGGAGGGCGGCGTTCCACGCATCGACTATGTCGTTGAAGGCACGAGATTCTCGTCGGTCGAAGACGTCATCCGCACCGACCCTAATTCGTTCTCCGCAAAGGAGATAAAGTATCTGATCCAGAATGCACCCGCATACGGATATGAGCGAATTGGAAACTCATGGGTGAGAGTAGGAAGTTGATGGACATGGTTGATCACTTTCCGACTGAAGTGGAGTCCATAGTCGGCCCTCTGTTGTCTGATCTTGGGTTCACTTTAGATAATGTCGACGATCATGTCGATGAAGGCGGTAGGCATGGTTCTGTTGTCTACTACAAATCCGCAGATTGCAAGGTTCAGATCTATCAGTCATCCCGCGAGGGCAGCGTAAATTGCATGATTGCGCCGCTGGATGCACCCAACGTATTCGGTCCTCACGATGCATCTTTTAAGTGGCAGTACCTCACGAAATTTGCTCCGATGCCTGACGTGCCCCTCGAAGAACTGATCAAGACCGTAAGTTTCGAGACCAAGACCAGCGCTGAGGAGTTGCGGTGGGTTCGAGACAATATTCTGAAATACTATGAGGCGGCGCACGCTGGAATCCAGAAACCAAAATAGTTGGAGCTATACTGTGGACCAGTTGACCGAGCGGACAAACGACGGTGACTGACGATTGTTTCGATGAAGTACAGTCCGTTCCGCCCGGAATGGACACGGACACCATTAACGAAGCGGTCCTCATCGGTATGAGCGAATCCGCAATACCCCGGGTGGACCGGCAGAAGCTTATCGATCGCTACGGAGAGGACGAGGGTAACGTCGCCGCCGACCGAGTCATTGAATTAGTCCGCAAAGCGGTTGCGATGCCGATTGATTGGGGAACCATGACTTTGGCCGAAGGCGTCAATGACGTCATCGGAAGATTCAGCCAGCGGCATCCTGAACTGTCATCGGCAGCCTTCGAGGAAATCGGCCGATGCGTAGGCTGGCAACTCCGCTAATCGCCGGCCTGCAACCACCTAGGAGTCGAGAACGGCAGCCGACGTCATTTCGGCGCAACACCGACTCAGCTCGCAACTACTTGACGAAAGCGTGGTCCTGAACAAGTGAGCCGGACAGCACGATGGATACATAGGTGAAGCCAGACGCAATGGCGGTAACTACTAGGACGCGGCACCATGGTGTGAGATCAATCCGCCCGATTGACACCTATCCGTTGGCCCCGATTTCGGCTTTGGAGAACGAAATTGATGGCCCGGCGGGGTTTATGACGATTCCGCTATAGCCGTTTCTGTGAACCATCTCCAGCACCTCGAGCGTACTGAGGGCCGCGACAGCATCCGCTGGGTTGAACGCGACGACCTCTGGAGCGCTGGTAAAGCCGACCAGAGCAGTTGAGCCGTCGGCCATGGCCATCGAACGAACGAGCACCTTGCCCGCGACGGACTTCTCGTCCGCACCCAGCAACATCGGGCCCTCTCTCTGAAGGACTTCCAGGACATCCCGCCTGCCGGTGCGACCGGCATCCAGCGCGGCGAGCGTCGTCTTCAATGGTTCGTTGTTCGGATTACGCAAGGCGAACTCCAAGTCCGTGGCCGACAACGCACACGTTGGACCTGCCGGATCGATATAGAGCCAGGAATCTTGTTGTTGCCGGGCCAACCCCAGCGCGCCGGCCGCGGGCGTGACCATCGACTGAATCTCAGTGCCCGGTGGATACAGGCGAGCGATCTCCTCCTGACGCGTGAATGCAAACAGCGCCCGACCGCCGCCCGGCCCTGTGCCGCCGCGGATCTGGATCCGGGATCCGCGCGGAAACGAATTGTCCACTTGCTTGTCTGACCCGGTGAGGTCGAAGAGTAACTCGCCGTACATGCACGACCGAAGCACCTCAATCGCGCGTCGTTGGTCAGGCTGGGCAGCGAATTCACCGACAGCCCGGCGGACAGTCGAATTGTCGACCAACTCCATGGTGTCGGACCATCCTCCTAGGCTGCGGCGCGGCGGCGAAGGCACGGGGATCGTCCCGGGGCAATGCTCACCGTCAACCGGCTTCTCGACTCGATTAGCTGGTTCGTACCGGGGACCCATACCATCGCTGACGTTATGACCAATAATGCCCTGGCTACTGCCCCGGCCGCCCACCCCTCGCCACCTGGCCGTATCTCCGCCGAGGCGGACCGCCGCAGAACCTTCGCCGTCATCAGCCACCCCGACGCCGGCAAGTCCACGTTGACCGAGGCGCTGGCGCTGCACGCCCGGGTCATCACTGAGGCCGGCGCCGTGCACGGCAAGGCGGGCCGTCGCGCGACGGTGTCCGACTGGATGGAGATGGAGAGGGCCCGGGGCATCTCGATCACGTCGACGGTTCTGCAGTTCCCGTACCGCACTTGCGTCATCAACCTGCTCGACACCCCCGGCCACGCCGACTTCTCCGAGGACACCTACCGGGTGCTGACGGCCGTCGACTCCGCGGTGATGCTCATCGATGCCGCCAAAGGCCTTGAGCCGCAGACGTTGAAACTGTTTCAAGTATGCAAGCACCGTCGGATCCCGATCATCACGGTGATCAACAAGTGGGACCGTCCCGGCCGCCACGCGCTGGAACTGATGGACGAGATTCAGGCTCGAATCGGGCTGCGCCCCACTCCATTGACGTGGCCGGTCGGCATCGCCGGAGACTTCAAAGGCGTGCTCGACCGGCGGACGGGAAACTTCATCCGGTTCACCCGCACCGCAGGCGGGGCCACCGCGGCTCCCGAAGAACACATCGCGGCGGAAAACGCGCACAGCGCTGCCGGTGCCGACTGGGAGCACGCCGTCGAAGAGAGCGAACTGCTCTCCGCCGATGGCTCCGACTACGACGGTGCGCAGTTCCTCAGCGGCGCAACCACTCCGGTGCTGTTCACCTCGGCGGCGTTGAACTTCGGTGTGAATCAACTCCTCGATGTGCTCGTCGAGCTGGCCCCGCCACCGAGCGGAGCACTCGACGTCGGCGGAGCCAGACGCGATGCCGAATCACCGTTCAGCGCGTTCGTTTTCAAGGTCCAGGCGGGCATGGACTCCGCGCACCGCGATCGCATCGCCTACGCGCGGGTGGTCTCGGGCTCCTTCGAGCGCGGGGAAGTCCTTACCCACGCCGCTACTGGCAAGCCGTTTGTCACCAAGTACGCGCAATCGGTGTTCGGCCAGCAACGCGCCACCCTGGACACCGCGTGGCCCGGTGATGTCATCGGGCTGGCCAACGCCGCCGCGCTGCGCCCTGGCGACACGCTGTATCGCGATGTCCCCGTGCAGTATCCGCCGATACCGAGCTTCTCCCCCGAGCATTTCGCGGTGGCCCGCGGCACCGACCCCAGTAAGCACAAGCAGTTCCGCCGCGGCATCGAGCAGCTCGAACAGGAAGGCGTCGTTCAGGTGCTTCGCTCGGACCGTCGCGGCGACCAGGCACCCGTGCTCGCCGCGGTCGGCCCGATGCAGTTCGAGGTGGCCGTCCACCGCATGGCCACCGAGTTCAGCACCCCGATCGCGCTGGAGTCGTTGCCGTATCAGGTCGCTCGGATCGTCGAACCCGCCGACGCCGATTTCATGGACAAGCAGGTGTCGGCGGAAGTGCTGACCCGCAGCGACGGTGTCATGCTCGTGCTGTTCTCCACCCCATGGCGGCTGGAAGGCTTCCAACGCGACAACCCTGAAGTCAAGCTCGGGTCGTTGGTCGCGGCGTAAGGGTTGCCGTCACCGCTCAGGAGACCGCCGCACCGAGCTCCGCGTAGACCATGGCTTCGAAGCCGAGGATCGTCTCGACCATCTTGCCGTCGAAGAACGGCAGCAGCTGCGTCGCGATCACGGCCCCGATCCCCGCCGTGCGGTCGATCCAGTAGTAGCTGTTGAACAGCCCCGACCAGTCGGCCGACCCGGCACTGCGCATGCCGGGCAGGTCGACGAGGTACACGTGGAACCCGAGGCCCCAGCCCTGTGGCACGTCGAGCAGCTCGACCGGGTTAGCCAACTCGGGGACGGTCGGCTCCAGCTTCTTCGGCAGTGGCACCCCGTTGAGGTGGTCGCGCAACGCGAGCTCCACCGTCTCCGCTTTGAGGATGCGCACGCCGTCGAGCTCGCCGCCGTTGAGCCAGGCGCGCACGAAGCGGCCGTAGTCGGCGATCGTCCCGTAGGACCCGTGGCCGCCTGCATCCCACTCCTGCTCGACGTCAAGGTCGATCGTGGTCGGCGCCAGGCTGCCGTCCGGTGCTCGGGAGAGGGTCGGCAGCAACCGCTCGCGTTGCTCGTCGCTCGGGGCGAAAGTCGAGTCGGTCATACCGAGCGGGCCGTACACGTGCTGGGCGAGGTAGTCGCCCAGCGTCTGGCCGCTCACGGCCTCGACGACCATGCCGACCCAGTCGGTGCTGACGCCGTACTCCCAGACCGTGCCGGGATCCTGCACAAGCGGCGCGCTGATGCTCTGCTTGATCCCGGTGAGCACGTGCGGGAAGCCGTAATCAGTGCAGTACTTGAAGAGCTTCTCGTTGAGGAAGTGGTAGCCGCAGCCGGCCGTGTGGGTCATCAGCTGGCGGACAGTCGCCTGTGACTTGGGCGGGCGCAGTACGGGCTCGTTACCTTCGAAGCCATCAAGCACCTGGAGCTCGCCGAACTCGGGCACGATCGACGCGACGGTCGCGTCGAGCCGGACGAGGCCCTGCTCGACGAGCTGCAGCGCGGCGGTGGTCGCGACGGCCTTCGTCATGGACGCGTTGCGGAACATCGTGTCGGGCTTCGCATCTCCGGCCGCACCCTGGTAGAGGACGCCGTCGCGTCCGACCACCGTCGCGGCGATGCCATGTAGCGACCCATCGGCGGTCACACCGTTCAGCAGGTCGTCGATTCGCTCGAAGCCCATCTGGCGCTCCTTCGCTCGTGAAAATCATTGCACGCATAATCGCTGTACCGACCCGATTCGGTGCAACTTCATCGCGCGGAATCGTGCCCCGAGATCGCCTCGATTTCGCATCTGCTGCCGGGACGCGCGCCAGGCGGGCATCGGCCGTCACCGAAACAACATCGAGAGCTTCGGCAAGCGCGACGTAAGCGATGTCGTACGCAGCACACCGTTGCGCAGCTCCCAAATTCATTTTGAGCAGCGGCCGATGGGGCGATCGCTGCAACGGTACGTTCTCGAGGTCCGTAACGGCAAGGGCAGCTACCCGAGCTGTCATCAGCTTCGTTGCGAAGTGCCGGCGACACATCGACACGGTTTCAAGGTCGACGAATTCCGGCGCGGCCAATGCTTCGCCGGTCAGACGGGACGCGGGCATGCTCCCATCGGCCCCGCCATCGCCGAGCGCGACGGCCAGAACGCTGGCGTCAACGACGATTACGTTCTGCCCGAAGGTGACTCACAGCATCTACGAACGACACCTTGCCTCCGCGTCGTGTCGCGAGACGGTCGAATGCCTCCTCCAACGTCGGCTGATTCGCATCGGCGATCAAGCGGCTCCGAAGATATTCCTGCAGGGACTGATGTGCGCGCGCAGCACGCTCAAGCAACACGCGATGAGTGTCGTCCGGAAGATCTTTGATCTGCACACTGGGCATGGCGCCATTATGGCGCCACAATGCAAGTGTGTCGGGGACTCGAGGGTCTCCACCGCTAGACCGCATCGTCGAGATACCAGTACTTGGCTTGTCTGAGTACCTCCCGCCTGTAGCTCGACCTCAGCGCGTCGACTATGGCGATTGTTCCTGACGTCAGTTCGTCTCGAATGCCGCTCTGCGCGTGTGCGAATGGGATGAACGCGCGTAGCAGGTCGGGCGTGTCCAGCATCACCTCCAGCGGAATGTGCTCCTCGAGGTAGGGCGTGCCTCCGATCGCGTGTTCGACGCGCGCCGCGCTCCACCGCAACGGATCACCCGTCCCCGTCTCGATAAGCTCCAGCAGCAGCTCCCGATGACCGGCGTCGGTGAACGGCGCCGCGGAACCAGTCGCGAAGAACCTGCCGCACAGCTCCTCGGCCGCCTTCCAGTCCATGGCCGGTGGCCGGTGCTCGCCGCCCTGTGGTAGCAGTTCGACCATCCACCGCACCAGTGCTCGGTAGAGCGGCCAAGTGTCGGTCTCAGGTGCAAATGTCGGCTTGGCGAGTGCATGCTCGATCCACACGCGTGCGTCGCCCAGCTTCATATCGAGAACCTGGACATCGCTGCTGGATTCGGCCAACTGCGCAAGCGTCTCGTCGATCGGATCAGGCACAGCTCCTGCATCGGCAATGCTCGAGAACATGTTGTTGTCGATCCGGACCGCAATCGTCAGCTCGTGACCACCAGCGAGTCGAACACCGACCACGAGTTCGTCAACATCGCCGAAGACATTGATCCTGCGCACCGCCCGGTAGATGTCGGCCTGCGACAAAGCGGTGATCCATTGCGGCAGATGCTCGCCTCGTTCGGCCAGTTCGTGTCGGCATCGGAGCTGTTGCGCTGGATCGTCGACGAGAAGTTCCGCGACGACGGCCAATAGCGCCGTAATCTCCCGGTTCCGTACACCGATCAAGCCGTCGAGAACCCTGTCCAGATAATCCGTATCGCATCGGTCGGACTTCAGCGATAGCAGCGGTTCGGGTTTCGCCACGCGAATCACCACGCTGGCCATGCTGAGCAGGCCGAGTGGGTGCCCCGCCAAGGAACGACGTATCGCGTCCCTGAGTGTCCAGTCGGCCGAACCTTTGTCGTTTCGCTTCTTCGCCCGCCGCACGTCACGTCGAGCCTGTTTGGCCGAGCGTGTTCGTCGTCCGTTACTCATATCGCGGACGCTACTCACGGAGTGACATGCCACGCCCGCGCCGCTCAGAGCCGCTTGGCGTCCAGCGCCTCATCACCGCGGCGGCACATCACCATGCAGTACACGCCGGGAGGCCGACTTTTGCGCTTGCGGTATGCAGCTGTCTTTGACCGGAGCATGTGCGAGCTGCGACTAGTCGCTGGCTGGACCGTAATGGCCAGTGCCCTACTGCGCATCCGCGCTGCCAGCCCGCGACGGCAACAGGATTCGAGCGGCTACGAGTGAGCACTCCGATATGGCCGATAGCCACCAAGTGACTGTGACACTCTGTGTAACGCGCTTCGCGAAGATGACTGAAGCCGGCTGGGGAGTTGACGGAGGGTCGCGTGATTCGGAGTTCCGCTGGCGGCACGGAGTCCCCGTGGTCGCCGCGGGAAGCTGAACTGCTCGGCGTGACGCTGGAACTCCTGCAGGAACACGGTTACGACCGGTTGAGCCTCGACGCGGTGGCCACGGCCGCGCGCGCCAGCAAGGCCACCCTCTACCGACGCTGGCCGACGAAGGCCGAACTCGTGCTGGCCGCATTCGTCGAGGGCACCCGACATGTCGCGGTCGACCCCGACACCGGCACGCTGCGCGGCGACCTGTTACGACTCGCGCAGCAGATCAGCGCTCACGTCAGCACGCATGCCAGCACCATTCGCGCGGTGCTCATGGAGATCTCCCGCAGCGACACCCTCGCCGCCATGCTCCACGAGCAGTTCCTCAGCCAGCGCAAGGCGCTGATATCTCGCGTCCTTGCCCGTGCCGTCGACCGCGGTGAGATCGACGCCTCCGCCATCACCGAAGACCTCTGGGACGTGCTGCCCGGTTACCTCATCTACCGCTCCGTCCTCACCGGCCGGGCGCCAACGCGCCGCACGATTCAGGACTTCGTCGACAACGTGCTCATCCCCAGCCTCACCCGCCACAACGACTGACCTGTCTATCCAGTGAACGAACCACGTACGGCTTGTCAGGAAACGGTCCCGTACCGTACCGTCAAGTTCGTTGATACCCGCTGAGAGGGTGTCACGCCGTCCGTCAACGTGTGACTGCTCGTCGAAAGGGCCGCGGATGCAGCGGGTTTCGATCGGAAGCCGATTGATGCGGCATTGGATGCTTCTGGTGGCGGTGATGGTCGTCGCGGTGGCGGGATTCGCGGTCTACCGGCTGAACGGCATCTTCGGCTCGCAGGACGTCACGTCGACGCCGGATAACGCCGCGAACGAGATCGTCCCATTCAACCCGAAGCATGTCGTCATGGAGGTGTTCGGTCCCCCGGGCACGGTCGCGACCATCACGTACACCGACATCGACGCCCAACCACAGCGGGTCGACGACGCGGCTCTTCCCTGGGTCTACGACGCGACCACCACTCAACCGGCCGTCTTCGTCAATGTCTCCGCACAGGGCGACAGCGACTCCATCGGCTGCCGGATCAGGATCGACGACGTCGTCAAGGACGAGAGAACGGTCAACGCGGTGAACGCATACACCTACTGCTTGGACAAGTCAGGATGAGGACCCAGACGGGCACGGAGGAGGCCGAACGCCTGACGTCGACCGATCGCGTCGCCAAGTGGATCCGCAGGCTATGCGTGCCGATTGTGTTGTTCTGGCTGGCCGTCGCCGCTCTGACGAACGTGTTCGTGCCGCCGCTCGAAGAGGTCGGCGAAGAACACAATGTGGCGCTGAGCTCCCCCGATTCGCCGTCGCTGCAAGCGTTTCAGCGCATCGGTGAGGTGTTTCATGAGTTCGACACCGACAGCGCGGCGATGGTGGTGCTCGAGGGTGACCAGCCTCTCGGCGCCGAGGCCCACGCCTATTACGACGAACTGGTCAAACGGTTCAACGAGGACACCAGGCACGTCCAGCACGTGCAGGACTTCTGGGGCGATCCGCTCACCGCCGCCGGATCGCAGAGCGCTGACGGCAAGGCCGCCTACGTCCAGGTGTTTCTCATGGGCAACCAGGGCGAGGCGCTGTCGTTGGAATCCGTCGACGCGCTGCGTGACATCATCGCCAAAACTCCTGCACCACCGGGCATCCAGGCCTACGTCACCGGCGCGGCAGCCCAGGTCGCCGATCAGTTCGAGGTTGGTAGCGAAGGCACCGTGTTGGTCACCGTGTTGACCGTCGTGGTGATCGCGGTGATGCTGCTGATCGTCTACCGCTCACCGGTCACGATGATCATCGCGCTCATCACGGTGCTGATCGAGATGGCGGCGGCACGAGGCATCGTTTCGTTCCTTGCCAACTCCGGAGTCATTGGCCTGTCAACCTATTCGACCAACATCTTGACACTGCTGGTCATCGCTGCCGGCACCGACTACGTCATATTCCTGCTCGGCCGCTACCACGAGCGACGCAACGAAGGCATGGACCGCGAGGCCGCCTTCTACGACATGTACCGGGGAACGGCGCACGTGATCCTCGGGTCGGGTTTGACCATCGCCGGCGCCGTGGCCTGCCTTCACTTCACCCGGCTGCCATACTTCCAGAGCCTCGGAATCCCGTCCGCGATCGGTGTTCTCGTCGCACTGGCCGCGTCGTTGACGCTGGCACCCGCGGTACTCGTGGTGGGCAGCCGGTTCGGTCTGCTGGAGCCCAAACGCAAAACCGCCAAGCGGGGATGGCGGCGGATCGGCACGGCGATTGTCCGGTGGCCCGCCCCGATCCTGGTCGCCACACTGGTGATCGCATTTGTAGGACTTCTGTCGCTGATGGGCTACAAGGTGAGTTACGACGACAGCCGGTATATGCCTGCCAGTGCCCCGTCCAATATGGGTTACGACGCCGCGGAGCGCCACTTCACAAGGGCGCGATTGAATCCCGAACTGCTGATGATCGAAAGCGACCACGATCTGCGCAATCCCACCGACATGATCCTGTTGGAACGGGTTGCCAAGGCGGTATTTCATACTGATGGCGTCGCGCAGGTGCAGTCGATCACGCGGCCCTTGGGCACGCCGCTGGATCACACGTCGATCCCGTTCCAGATCAGCGCGCAGAGCGCAGCGCAGATCAACAACCTGCCGTTCCAGCAGGCCCGTGCCGACGACATGATCCGGCAGGTGGCAGTCATCAACGACTCGATCAACATCCTGCGCCAGCAGCACGCGCTGCAGCAGCAGTCCAGCGCCATCACGCACGAGCAGAGCGAGGCGTTTGCGCAGACGGTCGCCACGGCGCAGGATCTGCGCGACAAGATCGCCACCTTCGACGACTTCTTCCGGCCGATACGTAATTATTTCTATTGGGAGCCACACTGTTACAACATCCCGATCTGCTGGGCGATGCGCTCGCTGTTCGACGCGCTCGACGGCATCAACGAGCTGACCGATCAGTTGGCGAACGTGTCGGGCAGCATCGCCAAACTTGATGAGCTGCAGCCGAAGCTGCTTGCGCTGATCCCGCCGCAGATCGAATCGCAGGAGACCAACCGCGATCTGACGATGACCAATCACTCCACCACGGCGGGTCTTTACGATCAGACCGCGGCGGCGCTGGAGAATGCAACTCAGCTGGGTGCGGCGTACGACGCGTCGGACACCGACGATACGTTCTACCTGCCGCCGGAGGCGTTCAGCAACCCGGAGTTCGTCCGTGGGATGAAGTTGTTCATGTCGCCGGACGGCAAGGCGGCGCGGATGATCGTCACGCACGACGTCGATCCGGCGACGCCCGAAGGGATTTCGCATATCGATGCGATTAGGCATTCGGCGATGGAGGCGGTCAAGGGAACGCCGTTGGCGGGGTCGAAGATCTACATCGGCGGAACGGCGTCCACCTTCAAGGACATCGCCGATATGGCGAAATACGACCTGATCATCGCGGGGATCGCGGCGATGGCGCTCATTCTGCTGATCATGATGTTCATCACGAGAAGCCTCGTTGCCGCGCTCGTGATCGTGGGCACCGTGGCGTTGTCGTTGGGCGCGTCATTCGGCTTATCGGTCTTGTTGTGGCAGCACATCTTAGGCATCGAGTTGTATTGGGTGGTATTGCTGATCGCGGTGACACTGCTGCTAGCGGTGGGGTCGGACTACAACCTGCTACTGGTCTCGCGGTTCAAGGAGGAGATCCACGCTGGCATAAACACGGGCATCATCCGGTCGATGGCGGGCAGTGGCTCGGTGGTGACGGCGGCGGGCCTGGTGTTCGCCTTCACGATGGCGTCATTCATCTTCGCCGATCTGCGGGTGCTCGGGCAGGTCGGCACGACGATCGCGTTGGGCTTGCTGTTCGACACGTTGATTGTGCGGTCGTTCATGACGCCGTCGATCGCCGCGCTGCTCGGACGATGGTTCTGGTGGCCGGTGGTGGTGCGGCAGCGGCCGGTGCCGCAGAAGTTCGGGGACGGGACCACGCGACAGATGTCGTTGTTCTAGACCTGCGCACGGGCTCCTATTACTGCTTTGCGCCCACGGGCTGCCCGGACCGCGCCGGATCGCGGGGACTTTCCGAAGACACCTACCGGGTGCTGACGGCCGTCGACCCCGCGGTGATGCTTATCGACGTGCGAAAGCTCTGAACCGCTGACTCTGAAGCTGTTTCCAGGTTTGAAAGACTGGGTCGCTCGTGGCAGAGGAATAAGTCGGAGCGACCGGCCGAGAGACCGCCCCCGTGGGTACCGGACAGGGGGCGAGACATCGAGGGTTTGCAAGTACACCAGGAAGGCACTGCCGTGACAATAGCTTTAGCCCCTCAAAAGAACGCCGCTACTTTCCAGAGGTGAAATCAGCTCGCTTCTTGCTCGGTTTGCATGTCCAATCCGATTATCCGACGAGCGAGGGTGCGCGCAGCTTCAAGTGACCCGTGATCCACTTCTCCATCGTCGGGTCCCAATGGCAATTCGTCGGCGAGAATAGGGGCGGGTTGGCGTTCCGTCACGAAAGCCCACACGCGGTCCGGGTCGGAATTGTAGTCGGGCGCAATCACATCGAGAGCCGTGGTGGCAAGCCACAGGTTGATCCGTCGCCCCACCAGCTGCACCTGATCGCTAGTTGCCGGGGCGCCATTGTTTAGCTTGGAAAGTTCGTCGACCAGTGCGATAGCCAATGGCCGATTCTCAAAACACGTGTAACCGATTAGACCGTTCGGGATATCTTGCATTGTGAACGCTTGCACGACTGGCTCGTATGAAGGCCCGTTGCGAAGCATTTCGGCTCCCCACCACAATCGGGCTATGGCCTGTTTCCTGCGGTCTCGACCGACGAACCTGTCGATAGTTGTTGTCAGGTTCCCACGCTTGTCTCGATTGCGAAACCGTCGACGCACATACTCCGGCACTGCCACGACCGACAGATAATTCCAAATTCGAGGATCAGCGGCTTCGAGACGCGTCAAGCGTAGTGCTGCATGGACGCGTGGCGCGAGCCACCGGTCTGTCGCAGGTTCGTAATCACCTTCACTTTCCCGCTCGTCGAGTTCGGTGAAAAGATCAATGAAACGGTCGGTCTCAATCGGAACATGGGTGCCGTCGACGACTCGGACGATTGGCTCTGGTTGCTCGGGCAGTATGATCTTGGCACGGTCGCCGGATCTGAAGTCGTCATCGATAAGCCCAGTCGTCGTCCACGGAAGCCGTCGCAATTCCATTTCAATCCTTTACTTCGTTCCCGACGACGGTTTCATAGGCTCGCCGCGTCACGGCTCCTGCCTTAAGCTGGCGTTCGACGGTTGCGACGATAATCTGCTCGAGCTGTCTGGCGAATTCAGCACTTTCGCGCGCGTTTCCAAATATCTTTAGTTCGTCACGTGCGTAATCTTCTGGCATATCCTCGAGAAGTTCCTCTAGAGCGGCTCTTTGCCAGTTGATAATTGGCCACTTCGGATCGCTTGGGTCTTCATAATCGATGTGCGAGCTAGCGCATTCGATAAGCGCCAGCCGTGTTTTGGTAGCGATCTCCACGGCGATAACTTCGTGCAGGCCTCTCTGCGGCCCCCTGCGTCGCTGGTCCTTCAGAAGTGAAGGCAGATAGTCGAGCGCCTTGTTAAGAAAAAGGGTCGGCCGGTCATCGTCGAGATCAATATAGAAGCGCTCGTCTTTGAATGTGGTGAGTTCGGGGATTGCTGGTGGATCTGCAGCGAAGTCCGCCCACCGGATGTCGAGTGCACCACGTGACGGGAATGGTGCCACTGCGTCGAAATGGAGTGACCACGGCAAGCTTCTACCTACGAGTCGGCGATCGCCATCGGAGGCGAACGACGCGGCGACGATCGCGTACGACTCGCCAGCTCCCGCGACAAACTGTCGATCTAGCAGAACCTTTCCGGTCCAACGCAGTGGATCCACCTGCGACCGTTCGAGCAGATTGCTTTGGCGCAGCTCCGCGGTTGGGCACCGTGTGACCACCGAGACAGCCAAGTCGTGGGCTCCGGCTTCTTCGAGTGAGGCCAGCTCGGCCGGTTGTAGCTTTACGTTCACGGCTAGTTCGATCGATGTCCAGCGAGAGCGTTCCTCTCCCTCTGCCAATATCCAGATCTGCCGAAGCGAGCGCTGTTGATCTTCCAATTTCTGGACTATGTTGTCACGTCGGAGCTCACGGATGTCAAGATCGACCTCTCCCAGACGCGAATACGGGTAAATGACAGCATTCATCGCTCAACCTCCACTCTGCCGACATTTCGAAACAACAAGGTCACAGCTGCTCGGTCTGCCGGAATCAGCTGCGCGCCAATGTCTGTCGTTCCTTCAATCCGGACCGTCGTAGTTTTACTTCTGCCGCACTGGCGAACGATCACTCGGCGGTCGATGACCTCGGCGGGACTGTCGACCTTGAGCTCTGACCAACGAACGCCTTCGGTTCCGGACTCACCGACGAAGGCGACAAATGGCTCGAAGCTCCATCCCTCCTCGCGGTTACTCATCCTGATTTCGGCGTTTATCCGCCAACGATTCTCGACGACACCGCCGCTAAGCGACTTCACATATGGCTTGTCTTGGACTGGTGGCGGCCCGCCGATCTGCAGAAGGCGCTTCAACGCGTCCGGTCCGTCGTCATTCGGTATCGGTGTATGCGCAAAAAGATTCCGTAGTTCCCGACGAATCCCGTCCTTGAAGTCCTTAATTCTTTGCAGGCCACCCTGGACATATATGACGAAAAGATCATCGGTGCGATCCCACTTGTCGTGGGCAGGCGGTTCAGCAGCCCGCAGGAACTCCTCGGCCGCGAGGTCTTCCATCGCCGATCCCGCAGCCTGCCCGCACATTACGAAGGCATGAAACGGTGTGCCGCCCGTCTGCTGATCGGGCATGGGGAGGTACTCGATGACCATGCCTTGCCGGCGAAACAGCGCTACCTCGTTGCTGTAGTCGTCACCTTCCGCCGCCAGCCGTACGACCAACTTCGCTTTGTGGTCGAGTTGCGCATGTGTACCGTCTCTTCGCCTTGGCACTGTAAGCGTGATGTCTCGCACTACCACATCACCGGGTTCTCGAAGTTCGTCGACTATTTCCCCCCGCCTGTACTTTTCGAGTGCATCTACGAAGCAAGGTCGACCATCCTCAGCGCGAATCGGCACGGCGGAAATCGTGTTCCGGCCTTCCGCAATCTCAACGGTGACACCGATGTTTCTGTCGAGTAGCGCAGGCCAGAACCATGTTTCCCACGACCGGCGGATAGCCTTTGCCATCTGTTCGGTACCGTCCGACGGACTTGCGGGATTGTGGAAGCCGAGCACTCCGATGGAGGTGCCTGGCAGCGTCGTTGTGCGCCCAAGGTACAAGTCTTCCGCGAAAGTCGCTTTATCCCATACGGAATTCGTCGTTTCACCGACCTGCTCACCGAATTGACCGCGGCCGGAGAAATACTGCTGCTTGCCGCCAGCGTCGTCAATAATATGAAAAGACAGGTCAGACCTGCCATAGATGCGGTTGTCGAAGCGCCCGTCCGGTAGCGGCTCGCTAAGACGGGAATTCACCAGGACTGTTGAGATTAATGAGCACCGCCAATTGACGGCCTTGCCTAACCCATACGAGCCGCCAGAGCCTGCCGCCTTCTCACTCATCAGATTGCCGCGACAGAATCGTACGAAGTTGCCTATCGCTCCTTCTTGCCTGCGCTCAGCGCCGGTGAGTCCCTGCGTGTTCCGATCTTCCAAACGCATCAACACAAGGTCCTCCGAACTTTGAAGCTGTTCGAGGCCTTCGCGCAATCGAGCGGCGAACTTTCCAGTCATGGCGGCCGCACTCTCCACATGTGGCAGTAGGTGAGTGTCCCACCTGAGCGCCTCTTCGAACGCTCGACGCTCTGCGCCGCGCAGTGTGATGAATCGGTAGGAAATATCAGCGCCTCCACCGAGCGAGGCATCGAGGAAGTTCTGTCCCGTCTCGCGAACGAAAGTGTCTATATCAGCGGGAACGGTGTACACATTTGAGTTGCCATGGTCTTCATTGCCATCCGGGTCGTTCCTGACCCATCCCCAGCCGACGTGCTCGCGATACCAAGCCCGCTCTTCGGCTGAGTTGGGCCGTGGAGATTCGCCTTCGCCTGTCAGCAGCCAGCGGAGGTCACACTGAAGAACGCCAGCGAGGGTTGGCATCTCCTCTTGCGGGATGCGTCCCTTGGAAAACCAGTCGTTGACTGTCTGCACCGGCCGTCCGACGCTCCGGGCAATTTGCGCCTGGGACAGTCCCGCCAATCCAAGCGCTTCCTGAAGTCGGGCGGCGACCGCCGACGCCTCACTTACCGGATGTGTCTCGCTATTTCGCGGCATCTGTCACTTCTATATCCGGTTGTTCCGGATGTCAAGATTGATTGGCCCAGACGACCGCTCTGACAACCGGCTTATCCGGTCTATCGGCGTCTTAAGAGGGTGTGACTTGCGACTCTGTGGAGTCATACTTCGATTGGCATCACACCGACTTGTCGGCGCGGTTCCCCGATACGAAGTTGTTGAGCACGCTCCGTGACGGTGCTCCTGAAAGATCCGACGTGTCGTCCAACTCGAACGCGACCTCAACGACGAGTCCACATCGCCGTGCACTAGCCCAGATGACGAACGCCACAGCCAGAAAGACCGTCCGCATCGGCCACGCAGAGATGCGCTTGATGTTCCGGTCGTCCGACTATCACACGACGCTGATCGCCAGGTGCTTAAGTTTGCGCTGAGCGCCGCGAGAGGACAGCGGCGCGAACGCGTTGAGCGGCCGCCGCGGGATTCTCGTGCTCCCAAACGCGGATGCTCATCCAGCCCGCTTCTTGCAACCGTGAGTCGGTGTCGAGGTCGCGTGCGATGTTGCCTTTCACTTTGGCAGCCCAGAATCCGGCGTTCGTGACGGCGACCGTGTGGTGGTCGGGACACCCATGCCACCAGCAACCGTCAAGAAAAACAGCCACACGTTCCCTCGGAAAGACGAGGTCGGCGGTGCGGCGTACCTCGGGGAGCGGACGAGCGGAGACGCGGTACCTGAGCCCGAGGGCGTGACAGGCCGACCGCAAAGCTAGCTCAGGCTTGGTGTCGCGGCTCCGATTAGACTGCATGCTCGCGCGCGCGCCCGGCGATGACGCCCACGACTCTGCCACATGGACATGGTATGAACGGCGCGCCGGGGAGGTCTTGTCGGTGCACATGAATAGCATCATCAAGCGTGGCGAAGCGCTTAAAGACCATTGACCTTTTCGCAGGTTGCGGTGGTATGACCGCTGGATTCAAGCCACACGGGTTCGATCCCGTTCTGTCTGTCGAGTTGAATCTTCATGCCGCCGCCACGTACGCGGCTAACTTCGGCGAGCGGCACACCTTCTGGGGTGACATCGACGACGCGCTGAAGGGCGATATCCCGGACGCTGACGTCGTTATCGGTGGACCGCCTTGCCAGGGTTTTTCCAACCTGGGCAGCCGCGATGTCAACGATCCGCGCAACAAGCTGTGGAAGCGCTACCTCGAGGTCGTGGAACGAGCCAACCCGAAGGTGTTCGTTATCGAGAACGTTGAGCGGTTCAAGAGCAGCGCCGAGTACCAGTTGTTGATCGACGAGGCCAAGAACGGACTGATTAGCGACTACGAGTTGTCGCCTGGTGTGCTCCTTGCGGCTGACTACGGTGTTGGGCAGCGGCGGCCACGGACGATCATCATTGGGTCGCGTGTGGGCAAGATCGACTTGCCGAAGGCCACACATGCGAAGGTACCTACGGGCAACCTGAAGCCTTGGGTCACCGTCCGCGACCGCATCGGCGCGCTGCCGCTGCACCCCACCACCACAACGATGCCGGACACCAGCGCAACCTTCTTCGGTCAGACCGTGCCCGGCCGTTTCAAGTCGGCGGATCTCCACTTCGGTCGCAACCCTCGCGAGCTCTCGCTGCTTCGCTACGACTGCATTCCCCCCGGAGGTGGGCGCTTCGACCTCCCCGACGAACTCCTCCCGGACTGCTGGCGAAACAAGACGTCTGGAACGACGGACGTCATGGGACGGATGCGATGGGACGCGCCGTCACTAACGATCCGTACAGAATTCTTCAAGCCCGAAAAGGGCCAATACCTTCATCCTCAGTGGGATCCGAAGAACTCCAAGAAGCGAGTAAACCGCGTCATCACGCACCTTGAGGCAGCACGCCTTCAGGACTTTCCGGAGTGGTTCGAATGGTGCGGGTCGAAGACCGAGATCGCTAAACAGATTGGCAACGCGGTGCCTGTCGGACTGGCGTCGGCGGTCGCTGAACAGATCAAGGAGGCGCTTAGCTAAGAGTGAGATCAGTGACGAGATTCTCGTAGGAGCGAAGTCGCTTCTGGTCGATCATCTCAGTCCACGCCGTTTTCTGCTCTTTGGTCAGCCCGTCCCACAACTCTGACACCGCATCGCTGAGTTGTTGGTACAACACGTGATAAACGGTGTCGACCTCACCTGTGCCGCGTGCAATGGAGAGTATGCGCGTAGGCAGCGGCTCTGCTGTCACAACGACGAGGTGTGGGGATCGCCCTCGGCGATTCCGCACAAGCGTGGCGAACTCATGGCGAACGTTCTGGACGCGGTCAGACCTGATCGTCCACTTACTGGAAATGGCGGCATGCAAAAATTCCGGCGCTGTCGAATCCGCCGAATTCTCGACGCCCACGCATACATCCGTTTCGATTTGGTAGTCGCCCCCGAACGTCGCACGCAGCGTCGGGTTTTCGTCGAGGACACGTTGGATCTCATCGAGATGGAGAAATTGCGCGAAGTCGGTGACGGGGCGATGGCGATCCACCGACCACACACGGTCAGGATCCTCAGCCTCGAGCGCCGACTCAAGGTCTGCTTTTAGCCGATTTTCGAGGAGAGTCCCCGATTCGCCTTCTTCGAGATCTTCGACTCGCTTAGCGGTCGATACGCCCAACGCCTTGTAGACATGCGCTGCCAATCTCATACTTGGACCACTAGCCAAGTCCGAAAGATTCGGAGCGATTGGCTCGTCGAACAGCCGGATACATTGGTGAGCGGTCTTGTCTGTTGCCGGCTTCCAGCCTAGAAGGTCGATGAACCACTGCGGCGCTTCAGGCATTAGGAACTCGCATCACCTCGTAGATTAGTTGGTCGAAGTCCCGGAGACGATGCTGTGTCATCAAACGCCGAAACGTGCGCTTGGGCGACCAGTTCGCAGGCTTGTTCTGTGCGACCGCTTCAATCGTTCGCTCTAACGCGGGCAGATCCAAGTGATAGACGTAGTCGACGGCACCGGATCCGTCGGCAAGAATCTTGAGCATCGCTGGCCTGGGTTCGATCGTGAGAACGCCGAAGTGTGGCATCATGCCGCGCCTTTGGGCCACGAGCTTATTTCCTTGCGATACCGGATCTTGGACACGATCCGTTCTGAGCGACCACTTCGACGAAATAGCGATTGCGAGTTCATCGAGCTGGCCTTCATGCGGAATCGCCACCGAAATATCTATTCGCAGCAATGATTCCTCGGGCATTTGTTCGCCGAGGTCTTCGACGAGCGCCGCTTGTGTATCGGTGCTTGCGGCCAGCGCTTCAAGGTCTCGCTCGATACCGGCCCGGTGCACTCCAAGATCGACGGCTCTCACGCGTGTCGCGAGATCCTCGAGCGCTGGACGCAGATCGCCGAAGTTCCTACGAAAGTTGGGAAAGACATCCAAATGCGCGTACTGGCTGAACCCTTTCGCCGCCCGCGATTTGTCGATGTGAAGGTCGGGCCGAAGGTCACGAAGGAAGTTGACGAGCTGGACCTCGAGTAACGTGCCGGGGTCAGTCGGCGCCACGGAATCCGATGCAACTCCCAATTGCGCGAACAGAGCTCGACCCAGCTCGACGGATTGCGTGTCGTGTGCGTCCGATGTGTTGGGGTTAGCAGTCAGGTTGCCGGAGCGATCCAGCCTGTAACCGCAGAGGTCAGCAGCGAATGAGGCGGGCACTCGGGCCACATTGCCAGCAAGGACCAGAGGTTAAAAGGGCGACACGTATGTTGAACGGCCTGAGACGCAAGAGTTCGGCACAGGCGAGCTGACGAACCGGTGTCAGCGTAGAGTCGGAGGACGTTGTTTAGAGCTAGCCGCTTGGCTGTATCTACAAGGTACATATGTGCCACATAAGCCTCCTGACTCACGCAGTATCAGCCTAGGCCTTGGCTGCACAGATTCCGTTGTGCATCAGAATATTCCACTGACGTGGGCAAACATTTGCGTCGCCGAATTCGCTTCCGACACGACTTTCTGCAACAGGAGCTGCCCCTCCCGTCGCCTATGTTGGACCGTCCAGACAGACCAACTACAGGTCGAGGGACGCAGGTGCACGACGACAACGCAGAACTGTCGGCAGCTGAACTGTTCGAGCTCGACCGCGACCTGCAAGGCTCCCGCGCCATCCGCCTGCTCGCCACGACCAACCTAAGCCTCTATGCCACGCTCATGGAGCGACACCTCGCCCAAGGCGCCGTGCCCGAGACAGAGCTCGTCGTTCGCCTCGAACGCGACCTCGCCGACCTCGACGCCCCCAGACCGGCCTCGGCCTGATCACGTCCTGGGCCGCCAGGGCTGGCTGCACCGCATCGTCGACGAACGCCACGACCACAACGTCTTCTACCTCACCCAGGACGCCCGCCGCGCCCTGGACTTCCTCCGCGGCATG
Source organism: Mycobacterium sp. GA-0227b (assembly GCF_001499855.1). Lineage (GTDB taxonomy): Bacteria > Actinomycetota > Actinomycetes > Mycobacteriales > Mycobacteriaceae > Mycobacterium. The sequence continues at coordinate 35,583 of NZ_LQIK01000031.1, read as the reverse complement.
CGCCGCCAGGACACCATCACCACCGGCGGCTCCATCACCGGCATCGCCTCTCGGCTCGAAAAGTCGACCTCACGGTCGCTCACGATCCCCCCGCGTCCGCAAGCACATCGAAGCCGAAATCGCTGCTCTGCACGAAGAACTCGTCCAACTCGACGCCGGCCACCGGCCCCAACCCGACGTCACCGATTGCTACGACGAGGTCGCGGCCATCGCCCTACAGATGGAACGCCTCATCACCGACATCGGCCAGTACGGCACTATGATCGAGCACGCCACCACCGCCCTCGACGAACCCATTGACTCCAACACCGAGTACCGCGACCGCCAGCGCCAGATGTATGCCGACGACCAGGCCGACTGGGACTCGAAGGGCCGCGACTCCACCGCGCCTTCCTGCGCATGATCAATGATCCCGATCAGCGCGCCGAGTTCGAGGCCGACGTCGCCGCCGTCGCCGACCCCCTGCCCGCCCTACGCAAGGTTATGACCGGCTTCTTCGAACTCGTCGGCCACCAGATCGACGAAGTCGAACAGAGCCGCCGCGTCGCCCGCCAACTCAACGACGCCATCGGTGCCGCCGCGCCCTGCTCAAGACTTCCTTCACCGACTCCCGCCTCCACATCGACGTCCCGCTCGCCCGTCACGCCATCAATTCCTAGACGCCGAGCTTAGGATCGACGACCTGTCCAATCCCAAATCCGCCAAGCCGGCCGACGGCGAGGAAGACTCACCAGCTTTGCCGCCCTCACCACCCAGGTCGATGCCGTCGCCGTGCTCGACACCGCCTACCTCGACCATGCAATCGTGCTCTGGTCGTGGGCCGTCAAGCAGCCAATCAAGACGACGCTAAGTCAACCAACATCCGCTTCCGCTCACCGGACGACTGCGGCGCGAATTCGCCGTCTCATGTGGCATTCACCGAACCGACCACCAACACCTCGTCAGAGCGGTCTCCTGAGCTGAGAAGCCAACATCGACTTCACATGGCCCAAGAACCGGTCGGCGTCTGAGGCCGCGGCTCAGCGCAGGTAGACCTGACCCTCATCTGGGTATCCGCCGCCGTCGGTAGCGATGTGGACATGGTCGTAGTGGTTGGCGGTGTCCCCGCCGCGATCCGACATCGTTCTCTTCGAGCCGTTGGGCCGGTAGATGGTCTGCCGCCAGATGACGTGATTCAGATCGAAGCGCTCCGCATTCTGCAGCACATACGCCAGGACACTGTCCCCGAGCGCTATCCCGGCCGCCGACCGAGCGTTCGGGATCATCACGTCGATCGCCATCCCGTGCGGATGCCACTTCAAGGGATCCGAGCGCACCCCGCCGATATCGAGAATCTCGGGAAACCTCGCACTCACCGCGCGGGCCGTCAGGATCGTTTTGACCTGCAGCCCCGTCTCTTTGGCAACGCCATGGGGCAACGTCCGCGGCAGCGCCGCAGGAACCGCTTTCAGCTCGATCGGCGGCGTCGCTACCGGCGGCGGGCCGGCCGGCTTCGACGCCGCGATGTCACTGCAGCACGGGGCCTCACTAGCGACCTGCGGATAACTATCTGCGCCGACAACAAACAACGTCGCCGCAGATACGACCCCCACAACTAGGGCCAACGGCGTCCGTCGCCGTGTTTTGGCTAATCCGTGTCTTCCCATCGGAGGCGGACCCTACCGACACGCCCGACCGCGTAGCAAAATGGCTGTCAGCTTGCCGACGCGGCAGTGACGCTCTAAACGCAGCCCGCCCTAGAGTATGAAACCGCAGTTCAACGGGTCGAATCCGCTGGACTGGAGTGCGTCCGCATGCGGCCCAGGGGCAGCCAACTGTGGCATACGTCAAAGCGCAGCTAACTATGTGACGTCCGTCAAGTCGAGGCGTGAGCCTGACAACGGCCACATCGCTGAGACGTGCTTGGAAGGGGAGATCACAGCACTTCCCTTCCGTCCCGCCTATCGCCCTGGCGGAAGTTGCCGTGGTCCGCGGGATCCACTCAGTTCATACGTGCCACCCCGGTTCAGTTCACCCTGACCTTCACTCTCGGCCAACGACCGATGCCGCACACGGTCATCGAGCCGGCCGTGACCGCGGTAGTCACAATCGTCGTCTTCCGCCGGGGACCATCCCTCAGCCTCGGTGGAGGACCCCGACACGTCGTCACCTTCCTCAGAGTGGAGCGTCACCTTGCGGCTACGCCGGAGCGAGAAGTGAATCTCTTCGGTCTCCTCGAGGATCTGCCGCGCACCCCGCAGCGGTCGCGTGGTGGTGTCGATCGCGCTGACGATGATCGGCGGCACCAACGGGCGGAGCCACCGTGCGGCAGCCTTCGTGACGTCCGGAATCGCCGGGATCAGCGGACGACCGGCCTCACCGGATGGCGCGACAACGCGACGCTCCTCGCGCGCCGGAAGATTCGGAGTTTCGTCGAGAGCCGCATGCTCGTCGACAGGCTCCTCGGGCGCGACCGGCAACTCGAGACTCACCGCTTCCGCCTCGGCAGCGATCGGCAAGTACACATCTTCAACCGCAGGCTCGGCTAGGCGCTCCGCCCGGACCGGTGCCGCAGACTCGATCGCTTCGATGACTCGACGGCGTTGCTGCTCGCGGTCGATCTCGTTCTGCGCCTCGATCGCAAGGCGCGCACTGGTGAGTTGCTGTTCGGCCCACATGTTGTCAATCGCCGCACGAACCTCTGCCCGCTTCACCGCGATCGCAGTGTCGGCATCCAGCTCGGCACTGTCCCGCTCGACGTCAGCGGCTATCCCCCGGTCCTGCGACGTCTCGCCACGCCACAGGCGCAGGATCAGCGGCAGCAAGCACAGCAGCACGAAGAAACCGACGACGAGCAACCTCAACGTCAGCGCGCCCATATCGGCCGACGTGTATTCGTTCATCGCGACCCAGCGAGCGCCCAGCCCTCGATCCCCCTCTAATGCGGCCGCCTCGCGGGCCTGCGTCAGCGCCTGCTCATCGGCGGCGATCTGAGCGTCCAGCGCAGGCGCCTGCAACTCCTGCTCAGCCAATGCGTCGTCCAGCTGACGCTGGGCGTCGGCGAGGAAGTCGTCCGCCGTCTGAGCTTCGGGACCTAAACCCGGCACTCCGGTGATGGAGGTCTGCGGGCAGTCGGGCCTCGGGTTGAATTCGCAGCGCGCCACCACCAGCGCCTCCTGGCGACGCTGCAGCGCCTGCTCGACGGCGTCGTCGAGCGCACCTCGCGCCGCGCGGCTGCGGTCCAGGTCGGCTGCCGTCTTCGCCACCGCCGGTGAGGCTTCGGCGCTGCGGGCGGTCTCCTCATCGAGCACCCGATCGATCGACCCAGAGAACAACGCCATGGCGGCGAGTTCGCCGACCACGATGCCGACGACAACCGCCACGGCAGCGCGCCCCGCGAGATTGGGCCGGCCGCGGACCGCGCCCGATGCGATCGCGCGGCTCACCGCGCCCACCAGCAATCCGACCACGAGCGTCGCCGCGATGACTGCCACGACCGGCCAGGAGGTCGATCCAGCCAGAGCGAAAGCCGCGACCGACCATGCCAATAGCGCGACGAGCAGCACCACCGCTCCCGCAATGACGAGGGTGGACCGCTCGTCGCGGCGGGCAAGCTCACGCCGCTCGGCACCGCCGAGCCAGACGAATACCGCCGCGATCGGCGAGACGGCAGCGTCGTTTTCAGTGATTCTGTGAGCGGACATGGAAACTCCAAACATCCCCAGACTTCTTCGGGCGTGACGAGGCGCCGACCGACACAACTCCATCGGTGTGAGCCAGGCGGATCCCCCGCGAATTGCACCGTCACGCCGATGCGATTGCCTGAATCCTCTCACAGACGCCCCTACTCCGCGCTATGGGCGACCCGCCAGGGATTCAGAGAGCTATCGCGGCCCGTCGACCTCATACGTGCCCGCGTCGTCGCGGAAGACGACCGCAACCTGCCGCTGCACACCGTTGAGGCTGACCTGGCAGTTAAATCCCTTGCCTGCTTCGACTTTCGGGTTCTCACCGCCGTTGCACTCGACGGCCGTGACATCGTTCGCGCCGTAACCGTAAATCGGGTCGCTCAGTATCTGCGCCACACCCGCCTCGGCCTGACGCACGTCGAGCACCTTGCCGTCGAAACCCCCGAACGCCCACACCGCGACCATCACAACCACTGCTATGACGACGACGGCGAGTCCGCCCAACACCACCATTCCCCGCCCTGATCCACGGGGAGCTACCGGTGCGGGCGGCCGCGGCGGCCGCGTCTGCGGGGCGTGCTGCGCCGGCGGAACCGGCGGCGGCGTGTACTGCTTTGGTGGCGCCTGTCGCCACGGCTGCGGCGGCGGACCGGCCGGTCGCGGTGGCGGGTGCCCCTGCGGCCGTCTCGGCGGCGGCGCACCGCCGGGACGCGCCCACCACGGCTCCCCCGGCCCCTGCCGAGGCGGGCCGGTCACGGTTTACTCGCCGAAGTCATGGCTACTCGAACCGCTCGAAGCACTCGTCGACCTCACTGGACAGGCCGAGCCGATACGCCAGGATGCGCGTGAACCCCGCCGGTGCGGGTCGCCCGTTGACATCGCTCGCCACGATGCCGTTGGTCAGCAAGCCCGCGACCGCCTCGTCGGTGTCACCCGCCGTCAACACCAACTCCGACCCGCTTTCCTCCGTCATCCGGCCCTGCGCCACGCCCGTCAGGCACGCCGTTCGCAATGCGGCGACCGGGGTATCGAGCGCAACGCCTCGCTCTTGCTGCACGGCCAGCGCATACCGCGACGTCACCATGGAGATCGCGGTGTTGTCGCCCTGCACCAGAACCCGGTCCTCCTCTTCGTTTTTCGGTTCGCCGGCCGCCTCCAGTGCAGGCATGTCGACGTGAATTGTGTTGTCGTCAGCGCAATATGACGTCGGTTCTGCCGCGACTCCGCACCCGGCCGGATCGGTGGACAGGGCCGGCGCATCCGAAGGCCGGAAGATTCCGGTCAGCACGTCCATCAACGACTCGATCGTGGCCTCGTCGATCGTGCTGTCGAGCACCGGTTCGCCGTACTTGTCGAAGACCATGTGCTGCGGCAGGTCGCCCTGTCGCCGCACGATCTCGTCGACGTCGATCGCGGCGCACTGGTCGGCCCCGCCGCTGAAACCCATCTGGAACGCGCTGATCCGGTCGAGCGCGGAGCCGTGTGGATCGCCGGCCGCAGCGGGGGTCAACGGGTCGCGCAGGTAGATGACGCCGGCGAGCACCCGGTTCAATCCCTCACCCGTGCTCAAGGTAAACCGCGGCGACTGCCCGGCAGCCACCGACCGCAGATACACACCGGCGAAGCAGTCCGCCTGCTGCTCGGCGACCAGAACCGGTGCGCCCTCGGCGATCAGCCCAGCCATCCGCTGCAGCGCGTGGCCGTACTCGTGGGCGATCACCCCGACAACGCCCATGTCGCCGAAGAACTCGGCCGCCACCGGCAGCGCCTGGCCGCGGTCCCAGGCGATCAACTTGTCGCCGATGCAATAGAACGCACCCGCCAACTCGTAAGTCTCTGACTGGCATACGACCGGGCTGTCGGCGTCGGTGGAGTCGTACGACACAAAGGTGTCGATCGGCGTGAAGTCGCCGGACAGATACTTGTCGAAGTTCTTCTCCCAGAATCCTTGAATGTCGTTGACCGCCAACAACGCCAGCTGGTCCATGGCGCCGCCGTCGGTGTTCTCGACAGTGCCGACAGGTTTCGGCGCGTTCGGCCGCGGACCACTGGGACCCTCGCCGACGGGCAGGCCGCCGACGCGTTCGGGGTTGAACAGCATCGAGGTCGCACGGCCGTCGAGGGTGGTCTGAGCGCAGCTCGTCAGGCATAGCGCGACACCAGCGATCGCGGCCATCAACCTGATTCGCACTCGAACCTCTCCATCGCCAGCGGCCGGCGGCTCTGCCGCTCAGGCACGAAGAATATGCGAAAAGCCGCTACCGATGAATCCCTCGACGGCCGACGCCCAGCCCCGCTGGTCCGTATCCTCACCACATGGACAGCCGCCTCGCGCTCAGCCGGCGCCGTCTCCTGCAGCTGGCCGGCCTGGCGGCGGCCGCCACCGCCTGCTCGGCGGAACCCACCGCGTCCGCGACCCCGTCCCACACTGTGTTGTGTCGTGACGCGTGGGGCGCCAATCCGCCCCGCCCGGGCGGCAGGCTCCACACACCCGTCCGGATGACGATCCACCACACCGCGGTGACGCTCGGGGACAACGCCAACGCGCCGGCTCGTCTCCGCCAGCATCAGCACTACCACCAGGACACCCACGGCTGGATCGACATCGCCTATCACCTCAGCGTCGACCGCAACGGCAACATTTACGAGCTGCGGAAGCCCGAGCTCGTCGGCGACACCGCGACGAACTACGACCCGACCGGCCACTTCCTCGTCGTCTGCGAAGGCAACTTCGACGAAGATCCGATCACCGAAGAACAGCTCAACGGTGCTGCGCTTGCATTCGCCTGGGCCGCAGAACGATTCGGCATTCCAACCGATACATTGGCCGGTCACCGCGACGCCAGCCCTGACACCTCATGCCCGGGCGCCAACCTCTACGCGCATGTCACCTCGGGGGACCTCGAGAATCGCATCGAACAGCTCCGTTCCGCCGGCCCCGTCGACCTCCACACCATCTGCGGGCCAGCGGCGTCCGCGGCCGTCGCCGACATCGAAGCCGGTCTGCGATAGCGCATGCGACACCACTTTTCACGAGGTCACGCAGTCCGGAGATTGGCCGCCATCACAGCAGCCAGCGCACTCCTCGTGCAGTGCGCCGCCGAGCCGACACCGCCCGCACCCACCTCGCCGCCGAGCACGACCACTCCGTCACCGGCCGCCGCCGCCCCGCCGCCGTCACCGACCACACCGTCACCAGCGCCCGCCCGGGTAATGACCGTCACCGCCGCCGAACTCGGTGAAAGTTGGCGTCCCGGTTGCCCTCTCGAGCCAGCGCAGTTGCGGCGAGTCGAGATCGACCACCTCGGAATGGACGGCCAGACTCACCGCGGAGACCTGATCGTCCACGAAGACCTGGTCCCGGAGGTCATCGAAATCTTCGAGCAGCTGCGCCAAATCCGCTATCCCATCGAGAAGATGCGCACGCCCGACAAATATCCGCGCGCCGACGACGAACTGTCCATGCGCGACAACAACACCTCGGCGTTCAACTGCCGCGACATCCCGGGAACCGGCAACTGGTCACTACACGCCTACGGCCGGGCCATCGACATCAATCCGCTTCTCAATCCTTACGTCGACAGCTCGGGCGACTTCCAACCGGCCAATGCCAGGCCCTACCTCGACCGCCACCGTGTCGACCCCGGACTGCTACACGACGGCGATCCGGCGGTGCGGATCTTCACCAGCCGCGGCTGGCGCTGGGGCGGTGACTGGCAGACCCCGAAGGACTATCAACACTTCGAGCGCGCCGATCAATGAGCTTGTTCCCACTCTCACTGTACGACAGAGGGTGGGGCTTGCGGCAAGGCCCCGGGTGTGCTGCACAATCGTCCGGCCGCGACCGCAATAGATGGAGGAGCACAGTGCCCAGCACGCCAAAACCATTCGAAGTTCACGAGTCTGGCGCTTTCCTGCACGGCACCAAGGCCGACCTGTCGGTGGGCGATCTGCTGGTACCCGGGCGTCCGTCGAACTTCGAGGAGGGACGTATCTCGAACCACGTCTACGTGACCCAGACGTTGGACGCCGCCGTGTGGGGAGCGGAGTTCGCGGCAGGCGACGGTCGGGGCCGCATCTACATCGTGGAACCACAAGGCCCAGTGGAGGACGACCCGAACGTCACGGACAAGAAGCTGCCCGGCAATCCGACGCGCTCCTACCGGACCCGCGAGCCCGTGCGGATCGTCGGCGAGATCACGGACTGGGCAGGACACTCACCCGAACAGATTCAAGCCATGCGGGACACCCTGGCCGACCTTCAGCGCCGCGGCCTGGCCGTCATCTACGACTGACCCCGCTACGGCGCGGGGTGATTACTTCTTGAACGCGTCCTTGATCTTCTCGCCGGCGTCCTTGAGGTTCGACTTCGCCTGATCGCCGCGGCCCTCGTCGCGGGCCTGCGGGTCGCCGGTGGCGTTCCCGAGTGCTTCCTTCGCCTTGCCGCCGAGGTTCTGCGCCTTGTTCCTCGCTTTGTCTGCTGCGCCCATCGCCTGCTCCTCCAGACCCGACGCCCGGTCCGACTGACCCGGCATACCTTGTCGCGGGATACCTCTACGGGCCGGTGCGGAAACCGTCGTAGCGGCGTTCAGCTCGAATACTTTCCTGGCAATACGCCGCTAACGCAGCTGCGGGTTCCTGCGGTGTGTGATGCTCCCTCCCGGGGAACCCGCGAAATCACGGCGGAGGTGACGGGGTGAAGTTCCGGTTGAGTGGTCTTGCACTGACGGCGACGGCCGTCGTATCCGGATGCGGCCTGACCGGGCCGGCGCCGACCGAAGTTCCCGCCCAGTCCGGCCGGATCTCCATCGACGGCACCTCACAGAACACCGAGTCCGTCGAGTGCACCCAGCACGCCTGGGACCTCATGATCGACGCCGCCGCCAAACCCGGGCACGCCGAGGTCTTCCTGCACCTCGGCGGCTCCGAGCCGGTCGTGCGAACCGTCAACATCCAGAACATCAACGACGTCCACGGCGTCGCCGGCGGTGACACCGGTAAGGCCGAAGCCTCCATCGACGGCAACGTCTACACCATCACCGGCACCGTCGTCGGCTCCGGTCGCGCCAATCCGAGCCAGAGCCGCCCGATGCCCTTCGAGATCAAAGCGCCCTGCTGACTCCGTACCCGCAAGCGGCACTACGTTGAGGCCATGTCCCTCATCGACCTGGCGCTGCTGCCCGTCCGCCTGGGGCTGCGCGCAGCGGACTCCGTGCTGAAAACCGTCACCCCAGGTGCGCCGGCGACACCAGAAGACCTCAAAGTCATCAACGGGATGCCCGAAGGGGTCCCACCGGCCGCGCTGCGCCCCGAGCCGAAACTCCCGGCGCCACAAGGATGGCCGTTCGGCGAGGACTTCTCGCGCACCTGCGGCACCGGCCGCTACGCCGACGGCGCCCTGTTCTGGACCGACTTCCTCTACGACGACCACGGCGCGACCGGCCTGCCCGTCGCCATCCCGACCGGCGGGCTGGTTCCGTCGCGCGGCACCTACGTCTATCCCGACGGGCCCGCCGCCCGCAACGGCGCCGACATCTTCCGCGTCGCGATCGGGCTCACCGACACCCACACCTGGTGGCGCGTCGACTGGAACACCCTGCTCGACCCGTCAATCCCCGTCGCGCTCTTCACTTTCGACACCGACCGCGCCGCGGCACCTACCAACGAGTGGCCCGCCAACGCCGGCGTCACCTCGGCCGGCATCGACATGGCGCTGCTCATCTGCGGTCGACAAGCCAGACTCATCGACCTCACCACCCAGTCATCGACACCCCTGGCCCACCAGGTCGACATGCAGTCGCGGTCCTTCATCGCCCAGGTGCCGCGTGCGCTCGTCGAACCGACAGGCACCTGGACCGTCCGCCTCGCCGCCGGGTTGGCGAACGACATCGGCGACGGGTTCGCCGACGTTCCCGTGACCCGCGGCGCGCGGCCCGGCCAAGCGAACGTCTACAACGTCGCGTTCCGTACGCACCAGCAGGAGAAGGCGCACCTGAACTTCTGGTCCGATCAGGCCCAAGCCGCCGCGCTCACCGACGGCGACGTGACTGGGTTCTCGCTACCGGTCGCGTGGGACCAGCTCGCCGAGCGCCGCACCACCGACGAGCCGATCGTGCGCGGCACGTCCACCCGCTGGTACGTGTCGTCGATCGAGTTGGGCCAGGGCGTCGCCGGGACGAACATCCTCGACACCGACCCGCAGTTCCTCGGCCGCGTGCAGCCCTACTCGGTGTGCCTGCCGTCGACGTATGCACCCGGCCGCACGCTGCCGTTGACGCTATTGCTGCACTCACTTGCGTTGGGCCAGAACCAGTTCGCCGCGATCGACCCGCGGCTGCTGCACCAAGTGTGCGAGGACCGCGACTCCGTGGTGGTGACGCCGCTGGCGCGCGGACCGTCGGGCTGGTACTTCGACGAAGCCGAGCTCGACGTGTGGGAGGTGTGGGCGCGGGTGGCCGAACAGCTCGGCACCGACCCGAACCGCACGGTGGTCTCCGGCTACTCGATGGGCGGCTACGGCGCGTACAAGCTGGGCCTGACGTATCCGGAGGTGTTCGCCCAGGCCGTCGTGCTGGCCGGGCCGCCCGTCTGCGGAGTGCGCCTGCTGCCCAACGTCGACGTCCCCGGCGACCTCGACCTGAACTCGCACTGCGCCCGCGAGGGCGACACCTGGGAACTGCTGACCAACGCGCGGTGGCTGCCGTTCCTCATCGCCCACGGCGTGCTCGACCAACTCGTGCCGATCACGTCGGTGCTGTCGCAGGTGCTCGAACTCGACCGGCTGGGCTACCGCTACCGGTTCACCGCCTACCCGTTCGAGGACCACGTCACCTGGGTGCTCGAGGACGAGTTCGACGATCCGATCTCGCACATGGGCACCGGCCTGCGCCAGAGCGACCCCGGGCACATCACGTACTCGTGGTATCCGGAGCTGGTGCGGCACGACCTCGGCCTTGGGCCGCACCGGGTTTGGTGGTTGTCGAACCTGGCGGCCGACCCGGACCTGGCGGACAGGCGCGGTGCGGTCGCGTCCGTCGATGCGCGGTCGTATGCACGCCCGGACCCGACGCGCACGATCCGGCGCCGCCGCGGCGTCGAACCCGACCTCGACCTGTCCCCCGGCCTGTACACCGAATTGCTGTGGCGCACAGGCGCTGCCGTCGAGCCGCTGCCGTTCCTGACGCTGAAGCTCACCGGCGTCGCGGGGCTCACCGTGGACGTCGCCAGGGCCGGCCTTGCGTCGCTGGACACGTCGACCATCGACGTCTCCACCGACACTCCCGCGCGGGTCGAACTCGCCGCGCTGCCGCCGGAGGTGGCGGTGTTGTTGGACGGCGAGCCGACCGGTCCGCTCGTGCAGGTGCCCGCCGGGCGGCACACCATCGCGCTGACCACCGCGGCGGTGCCCTCCAAAGAGGTGATGGCGGCGCTGTTGCGGCGGTAGCATCCGGCGCGTGCCGGACGGTCCTCGCGTCGACGCTGAGCAGCGTCAGGTCTCCGGACTGGCCGCTGTCATGACGGTGATCGCGATGGGATTGGGGTATGCGATCTCGATAGGCGACCCGACGACGCTGTCGGCCAACCTGCAACTGGTGTCGACCGGGCTGGGAATCACCGGAACCACCGCGACGTTCGTCGCCAGCCTCGCGACCCTGACCATGGCGGCCGCGGTCCTCAGCGCCGGCGCGCTCGGCGATCTCTACGGCATGCGGCGGATGTACCTGCTCGGGTTGTCCGGTGCCACTGTGTTCAGCGTGCTCGCCGCCGCTGCGCCCGCGCCGGCCGTACTGATCGTCGCCCGCGCGGGCGCCGGCGTGATGCTCGCGTTCCTGATCGGGCTCTCGCTGGCGATCACCAACGCAGTGTTCCCGCCCGGTCGGCGGGCGGCGGCGATCGCCGCCTACTTCGGCGTGGGATACGCCGTCGCCACCCCGATGCCCGCGATCAGCGGCATGCTCGGCCATGCCATCGGTTGGCGCGCATGCTTTTTCGTGGTGCCGATCATTGCGGTGCTGGGGTTGGTCATCACATGGCGCTACGTGCCCGAGACGGTGCGCGGCACCCACCGGCTCGACGTGCTCGGGATGGCGTTGTTCGCCGTCGCGCTGATGGGCCTGATCTTCGGCATGTCGCGGATCGAGACGGGTATCAACGCCGTCGGACTGTCCGCTGTCGCGGTCGGGCTGCTGGCCGGTTGCGCGTTCGTCGCGCAGGAGTTGCGCACGCGCGAGCCCGCGTTGGACATGCGGGTCTTTCGGTCCGGCCGGTTCAACGCCGCCGTGACCGCCGGGGTGATGTTCAACGTCGTGCTCGGCGGTTCGATGGTGCTGATGTCGTTCTACCTCGTCACGATCCGCAAGGAATCGCACGAGCTGTTCGGCCTGCTGCTGATACCCGCCACCGCGATGGCCGCCGTGGCCGCCACCTCCGCCGGCCCGGCCGCGAACCGGTTCGGCCCCCGCGCCGTGATGGTCAGCGGGCTGACGGTCATGCTGGGCGGCCTGCTGACGATGCGGTTCTTCGACCTGGACACGTCGCGGACGACGGTGTTCGCCGCGGCTGCGCTCATCGTGGTCGGTGGTGCACTGGTCACCACCCCGCAGGCCATGATCATGATGGGCAGCGCGCCACCCGATCTCGGCGGTGCGGTCTCCGCGGTCAAGAGCGCGGTCAACGAGGGCGGGTATTCGCTCGGCCCAGCGCTTTTCGCGCTCGTCGGGATCAACCTGTTCCTCACCGACAGCGTCCACAATCTGCACCAGGCGGGGATCACGCGCGCCGAGACCCGCGAGGCGATGCTGACCGTGCACGGTGGCCACGGCGCCCACCTGGTCGACCCCGAGCAGGCGCGGCTGGTTGTGGATCAGGCGCCGCACAACGCGGTCGACGCGATTCACACGCTGAGCTTGATCATGGCCGTCGGGCCGATCGCGGCGATCATCCTGGCGCTCTTCTTGATCAAGCCCGCCAGATGATCAGCAACTGTCGAGCAGTTCGGCCAATTCGATTTCGAAGCGATCGGCCAGGGTCGGTAAGTCGTTGACCAGTTTTCGGCACGAGATGATGCCGACGTTCAGCTTGCCGCTCAACGACATCACCGTGATGTTCAGTCCTGAGCCGTGAAAGATGGGTCCGAGCGGATACAGCGATTTCATCTCGGCGCCCATCGCATACAGCTTGGTGTCCGGTCCCGCCACGTTCGAGATGACCACGTTGTGGATCGGCGTGCGCTTGAGCGGGGTGTGCGACATCACCTCCATTGCCATCCCGAACAACGGTGGAGGCAGCGCCTGGGTCACGTCGGCCAGTAGCGTCGGTGCGATGGCCGAGCTGTGTTCCTTTGCCCGCCAACTCGATTCGGCGATGGCACGCAACCGCTCGGCGGGGTCGACGATGTGCGACTGCAGGTTGCAGAACATGCCCGAAAGCTGGTTGCGGCCCGGCCGGTCGGACTTGTCGTGCACCGACGCCGGAACGACCGCCACGAGCGGCTTGTCGGGCAGCTCTTTGCGGTCGAGCAGGTATCCGCGCAGCGCTCCGGCGCACAACGCCATCACCACGTCGTTGACCTTGACGCCGAACGCGTTCTTCACACGTTTGACGTCGGCCATCTCCAGCTGCGTCAGCGCGATGGTGCGGTCGGAGGTGATCTCGGCGTTGAACACCGTCGCCGGGGCTTTGAACGGCGCGGCCATGGCCGTGCCGCTGCGGGCGCGGGCGATCGTGGCGGCGATCGTCGACATCGTCGCGGGCACCGCTCTCGCCAGTTGCAATGGCCGCGTGAGCGACCGCATCAAACCGCCGGCGGCGATCTCCAACCGCGTCGCACCACCGGGACCGGGCACGGAATCCGGTGGCGGGGCGTCTGGTTCGACGTCGCACAGCTTGCTGATCAGATTCGCTGCCGAGACGCCATCCACCGCAGCGTGGTGCACCTTGGTCATCAGCGCGACGTCGCCGGTCTCATGTGGATCGGTTTCGGCGATGCCCTCGATCACCCACATCTCCCACAGCGGCTTGCTGCGGTCTAGCGGAGTCGATGCGATGCGCCCGCACACCTCGGTCAGTTCGGTGTGTCCGCCCGGTGCGGGCAGTGCGATGCGATGCAGGTGGTAGGACAGGTCCACGTCGTCGTCTTCCACCCACACCGGATGATCCAGATTCAGCTGGCTGTTGGCGAGCTTTGCCCGGAACTCCGGCAACGCCCGCAGCCGCGACGCCAGGTGCTCGCGGACTCGTTCGAAGCGGTAGCCGCCGGGGATCGTCGATGTGTCAAGGCAGGCAATCGAACACACATTCAGCGGCACGCTCGGCGACTCGCTGTACAGCAGGCTGGCATCGAACGCGCTGAGCCGTTCCATTCCCCCCACGTACCCGAGTTGACACGCGCGTAAAACCTAGAGCGGGTCGGTACAGGTCAGCCTGGTTCGGCGCTGTCGGCTTTCGGAGCATGGCGGGCGACCGTCGCGTCCATCGCCTCGCGCAGCGCGGGTATCTCGGCGATCAGGCGGTTCAGGTCGTCCCGCTCGATGTGCAGCACCTCGGCGCGCCCGGTTGTCGTCACGGTCGCGTTACGCAGCGCGCCGCGCCGCAGCACCGATTCGCCGATCACCTCGCCCGGACCGACCACGGCGATCCGGTCGTGGCCGACGTAGACCCCGACCTCCCCGCTGAGCAGGATGTAGCAGGCGTCCGACGGGGTCTGCTCGCGGATCAGCGGCCAGGGTCCCGACGTCGACGTGCGATGTGCGGCTTCGACGAGACGCCTGAGGTCGCTGTCGGAAAATTTCGCGAACGTGTCGAATTCCCGTAGTCGTCGGGCGTCGAGTTGAATCTCCTGCGCACGGGCCTCTTCACTGGCGCGGGCGTATCTGCGGTTGTCCATAGTGGTCCCCGATCTGCGAATCCGCTGATCTTGAGAGCGTAGCGAAGGGACGTTGTCTAGAGACGAGAACGGACGCGGCCGTACTTCAGCAGGGGACCATGTAGCTCGGCGGGGTGGTGTAGTCCAACCATTTCCCGTATGCACCACCGCCAGCAGCATGAACGGCGGAGCAGACCTCACTTTGGGTCCTACCCGCGTACCGGAACACCGCATAGATGGGATCGCCTTCATCATCGGCTTGGCGCAGCGAGGGGCACGACTGGTCAGTGCGCAGGTAAGAAGCGCCGGGATGCTGGTCCAACAGCCGTTGGACCCCTCCCGCATACATTCCCGGCGTTGTGACGTTCCCCAACACCACGATGCCCTGGCCGTTGCACAAAGGGACGCTGATCAATGTCCGCAACCCGAGGTCGCCGGCCGGCCGCGTCGGCGTGGGCCGGGGAGGTGGCTGCGGGCGCGGGACGGGCGATGGGGGAGGTGGTGGTGCCGCAGTGGCTGTCTTGGTCACTGTCTCCGTCCGGGGCGGTCGCGTGTCAGTTGGTTCTCTTTCATCCCACGTCGACGTCGATGGAAGGGGCGCTGCAGTCGGCGGTGGTGGAGACGGATCGCGGGCCATGCTGGCTCCTACGTAGGCGACGATCCCTACAGCAAGTAAGGCGGCGATGCCGATCGCGACCAACGCGGCGCGGTTGGACGACAACATCTCCGCCGCCTTCGACTGCTGCGTCGTCGCGGGTGCGGAATCAGTCTGCCCTGGCGGAGGCGGTGGTGGTGGTGCGGCGTTGAACGCGAACTGTGTGTCAGCCGTGGAACTCGCCCAGCCCGCGTCTCCATGACTGAGGGCAGTCGCGAACTCTCGGCAGGTATCGAACCGCTGATACGGCTCCTTGGCCATCCCTTTGGCCAGCACATGATCCATCGACGGGAGGTCGGAGCGCACGCTCGACAGTCGTGGTGGTGGTGCCGACAGATGACTGCCGATCACCGCAGCCGGGTTCGAGTGCGCGAAGGGCTGCTGGCCTGTCAGAAGATGGAATGCCGAACAGGCCAGCGCGTACTGGTCCGCTCTGCCGTCGAGCTTTTTGCCAGTCAACTGTTCCGGCGCCGCGTAGGCCACAGAGCCGACGGTCATGTTCGTCGACGTGATCCCGTGTGTTTCGTTCGCCGCCTTGGCGATTCCGAAATCAGCGAGCATAATCCGCCGACCCTCCTGGCGAGGGTCTGTCAGCAGTATGTTCGCGGGCTTGACGTCGCGGTGCAGCAGGTACCGTTCGTGCGCGTAATCGAGCGCATCGGCGATCGCGGACACGATGTCCACTACGTCCTTCGGTGGCATTCCGTGCGGATAGCGGTACCCCACCTGCCTCGCGGCGTCGGTGCCCTCGACATAGTCCATCGCGATCCACAGTTGGCCGTCGTACTCACCTCGGTCGTGGACGGCGACTATGTGCGGATGCCATAGCGAGGCGGCAATGTCGGCTTCTCGTGCGAAGCGTTGACGGAATTCGGTGTCGGCACTCACATCCTCGGGAAGGATCTTGAGAGCCTCCAGGCGGGGCAACCGGGGATGCCGCGCGAGATATACCTCGCCCATTCCCCCGGCGCCAAGCAGGCGGATGATGGTGTAGCCAGCAAATTCCGCCCCATCAGCAATGGGCATGCGCAAAGCTTACAAAGCAAGTAGGACAATGCGGCCGCGAATGGGCGCTCGCTTCAGTAACTGGATAGACAAAACTCGACCGCCCGCATTGCCAATTTCCGTATCGTGGCCGTCGTGGATAGCGCTGCGTCCGGCCGACACACCCCGGAAGCGAGGTTCAACCGTCGTCGGCTGCTGAGGCTCGCAGGAACGATCGGGCTGGCTGCTGCCGGTATCGCCGCATGCGAGGCGCCTCCCGGGTACCGCCGAACACCGACATCGACCACTTCCCCTGCGCTCGCCAGCCCTGTTCCATCCGCGACGGCCGCGCCACCGCCCGCCCCCGCACCGCCGACCGTGCCGCCTGTGACGTCCGCCTCCCGACCTTTGCTGTGCAGGGACGCCTGGGGCGCCAATCCGCCACGTCCAGGAGGCGATCCGAACCCTCTCAACCGCATGACGATTCATCACACGGCCGCAACACTCGGCGACAACAGCAACGCTCCAGCTCGGCTCCGCCAACATCAGCATTACCACCAGGACACTCAGGGTTGGATAGACATCGCGTACCACATCAGCGTTGACCGGAACGGCAACCTCTACGAACTACGGAGTCCGGAGATCGTGGGCGACACTGCCACGAGCTACGACCCGACCGGCCACTTCCTCGTCGTCTGTGAAGGAAATTTCGACGTGGAGCAGGTCACCGAAGCACAGCTGAACGGAGCGGCGCTGGCCTTCGCCTGGGCTGCGACGAAATATGGAATCCCCACCGAGACACTGCAAGGCCATCGAGACGCGAGCGCCGACACCGCATGTCCCGGGGCCAACCTCTACGAATACGTCGCCTCGGGCGACCTTCGGAACCGCGTCGATGCATTGTTGGCCATCGGCCCGGTGGAACTCGTGACGCTATGTGGGCCCGAGGCGCAGCAGCTTGTAGCCAACATTGAGGCTGGGATGTAGACATCCGCCACTGATCACCTCTGAGAGGGGGTGCTGCTCTCACAGTGCCTTCGGCTCCGAGCCTTTGAAGACTTCGATTGTCGGGGCGGGATCCTTCGATTGCGGCCGAAACGAAACTCAACGAATCCGGATTAGGGGCAAACGGTTTCGACTCCCCAACTGAAGGACCGCTAGTCGCAAACTCATTCCGCGATTTCTCGAGCCCGGCCAGCGAAGTGTGCCGTTCACCGCGGATCCGCCGCACCATGGCCGGGTTGTCGATGGCTTTACCGAGTGTGGGGCATTCGGTCTGGGCCTCTCGGCCCCCGCCACGGGGGTGACCACCGGCTCGGGTCAGGGTTTAAGCGCATCGACGTCGCACGGCCGTCCACTTTGGTGGGCGTACACCCCCGCTAGAAGCATCGTGACAATCGCCAGCGTCACTCGGACGAACATCTGATCGGGTGTTGATGCTCTAGCCACGTTGCCGCGAGTTTCGCGGCGAAGCGCGGGAATCTCGCAACTGACCGCTGCAGCTTTGCTACACCTTGCATGGGTACCCGCTGAGTACAACGTCCGAGGCGGGCTCGCGCGGTCAGTGAAGGCTCTGTGTGGGGATACGGCCCTTTCAAAGAAGAGGAGAGTCGGGTGGCAACAGGTGGTCCCCGCGTCGGTCAGATGTTCGGGCATTACAAGATCACCGGCGAACTCGGGCGAGGGGGGATGGGAGAGGTATACCGAGCCGAGGACACCAAGAAACGGCGAACGGTCGCGCTGAAAATTCTCGCTGAGCAATTTTGGCAGGACGAGAGATTTCGGACCCGCTTTCAACGTGAATCCCATGCCGCCGCGATTCTTCAGGAACCTCATGTCATCCCCATTCACGACTGGGGCGAGATCAACGGCCATCCCTACATCGATATGCGTTTAGTCGACGGCCAGACCTTGCAGCAGCTACTCCGCACCGGACCGCTTGATCCTGCGCGGGCGACTTTCCTCATCAGCGGTGTTGCTGCAGCACTCGATGCTGCTCACGCGGCCGGTTTGGTCCACCGAGACGTCAAGCCCCAGAACATTATCGTCACTTTGTCGGATTTCCCCTACCTCGTCGACTTCGGCATAGCCGAAGCAAAGGGCGACAGCGGTTTGACCACGACCGGCATGCAAATTGGCACGTTTGACTACATGGCTCCCGAGCGGTTCCGGGATCGGGAAGTCACGCCAGCAGCCGATGTGTACTCACTAGCGTGCGTTCTCTACGAATGCCTGACAGGTGTCGCGCCATTCCCGAAGAGCAGTCTCGAGCAGATGATGTCGGCGCACTTGATGTCGCCGCCGCCGCGACCGAGTGTCACCAACCCCGCTGTCCCAACCGCGTTCGACGAGGTGATTTCCCGCGGAATGGCGAAGGAACCGGACGACCGTTACGGCAGCTGTGGGGCACTAGGCCGCGCCGCTCAGCGGGCGGTGGGTTCGGGCAACGTAATCGGCATGGCATCAGCCGACACCATGAGTGCCTCGCTCTATCGCGACGGTGGTGGCGGAGCGGCCCATCGTCGAACCGAAGTAGCGCCTCCCCCGCCTCCCCTGCCTCGCGCGGCTCCCTCGGCGTCGGCGCCCGGCGGCCCCTCCCGTCCGTGGCTTCTGCCCGCAGCCATCGCCGTCGTCGGGGCTCTGCTGTTGGGCGGCATCGGCATTGTGATCGGTCTCCTGGCAAACCGCGATTCAGGTACGCAGACCACAGCGGCTCGGGACACGCCTGACCCGACGGCACGGCAGACCATCACCCGGCCGGCGCGGCCCACCACAACACCTCGATCGCCTCGACCTGCCGAAGTTCCGCTCGGAGTCGGGTCACCCCCGCCGCCAGCGGTGGCCGGGCTCGACACCAGCGAGAACCCGCAAAGCTGCGAGGACGATTACTTCCTCACGGACCGCTCCGGTGCCGGCACCCGTTCACGCCGTGGCTCTCCGGAGACATCCTGCTTGTTCACCCAGAGTGTCTTGCGAGCGTATTGGTCGACGTACGACGACGCGAGCCGCGACCTTCGGGAGGTGGCGGCTCCAGGCGCTGTCGACTGCCGAACGGTTCTCGGCAGCGGGTCTGGCTGTGCAGGACCAAATTTCGTTGTGCAGTGCGTAGTCCACCCAGGCGACGCCTTCATCACATGCACCGGCGGGCGGGACGCCGTCGTGTACCTGTACTAGGGACAAGCGCCGGCCGGTAGCAGATCAGTGTGCTCGCTGAGCCAATCAGCGATCCGCGTTAACACGACCGTGCCGTCGTCGAGAGTGCCCGAATTCGGCGCTGCCGCAACAGTTATGACTGCGGAGCCACCCGGAAGGGGGATGATGCCCATCTGGCGCACCAAATAAGCGCCGGCTTCGGAGGGTCCCCAGCCGCCCTTGTACTGTGCTCCCGAAATGGCGGCAAGCCCCCAACTTTGGCTGGGTTCGACCTGGCTCATCAGTGACAGCACTGGTTGGTTGCGGACGTCGCACGCCGCGAAAGACAGGAACGTGGCCTGATCGGCGAGCGACCATTCTGTCTGTCCGAACGCGGTGAATTCAGGTCTCACCTTCTGCGACTCAACGATCGTGGGATCGCCAGCCTCCGCGAGGACGTCCTGCACCTTCTGCGCAGCAGTGACCGGATCACCCAGACTCTCCCAGATCGTCTCGGCCGCAACATTGTCCGATCGTGTGATCGCCGCACGCATCGATTCCGTGACCTCCGGCGAATCCGCTGCCCGCAAGCCCGCAATCACGAGGGGCACCTTGATGGTGGACCAAGCGGGACCGGTGCTCCACTCACCGGCGGCCACTGGTGGCGGGCCGGAACCTACGGGGTGCACGACTATCCCTACATCAGCATTCAAATCAGCCGAGAACGCCTCGAACTCGGCCGCAAACCGACCGCTGTCGCCGGCGATCGGGGCATCGGGCACAGAAACCGGTGGGGGCGCCGGAAGCCGAACCGGCGTGGGTTTCGCATCTACGGTGGAGCTTCGGTCGACCGACGGCGCGCCAAGGGAGAGATGCCGCCCCACCACCGCGCCACCCGCTACGATGCCGATCGCGAAAATGACGATCAACCCGACCTGCAGTGAGAACACCCTCGAGTGGCGCTTCGTATCGCGCGCATGGCGCGGCTCTGGACGGTCGGTAGTCGTCTCTCTGGACATCCACTCCAGTATTGCGGCCAGTTGATCGCCGTCATCGCAGCAACACTGCCGGCTGTTGAGAAACCAGCCGACCAGCGCCGGTTCGGGTGCGCAAACGGTCGCCGAAGCGATGGGTAGCGCTCCGAAATCGCCGGTTAGCGGTCCGCCGAGCCGTACTCCAACGCCGGCTCCGCGGAGTCCACCGTCCCGTTGCTCGAGATCGTGAGCATGCCGGGTTGCACGTCATAGCGCGCGCCGTCGGCCGGGTTTGTGGCAACGAACCCGGCGCCCGCCGGTTGTACGTTGTCGAGTCGCACATTGGCGCCGTCGCGCAGCCGCTCGCCGAGGTAGTAGTAGTCGCCCGGCGCCGTCTCGCAGATCACCGCCAGCGACTGCGCGGTCCTGATCGCCGCCGCCGGCGTACTGCCGGCATCGCAGCGCGCGGTGTGCCCGATGAAGCCGTGCGAGTCCGTGCCCGAGACCCCCGCGATCGGCGCCCCGCTGGTGGTCGGTGTCGTCGACGGCGCAGTGGTCGTGGTCGTCGTAGTGGTGGTCGATGGCGTGGTGGTTTCGGCCGACGGCTCGGTGGGTTCCATCGTCGTCGTAGGCGGCAGCGCCAGCGACGTCTGTGGCGCCGATCCGCTCCCGTTGTCGCCGAACGCCAGCACGAGCGCGAGCACTACCGCCGCGGTGAACAGCACGATCGTCGTCACCACCAACCCGACCTGCGCAGGGCCGAACCGCGGCTTGCGTTTCGGCGCGGATGGCGGCAACGGCGCGTACGCCGGCTGATAGCCCGTGCGCGCCGGATTCGGGTCGACGGCCGAGAACTGCCGCGTCGACGGCGCCGGTGGCGGTGGCGGTGGCGGAGGCGGCGCGGCGACCGGTGCATTCGCCGCCGCAGCGGCGGCCTTGGCCAGCTCACCGGCCGTCGCGAACCGGTCCGCCGGCTTCTTCGCCATGCCGCGCGCGACGACGTCGTCGAACTCCCGGCTGATGCCTCTGCGCATGATGCTCGGCCGCGGCGCCGGGGAGAACAAGTGGGCGCCCATGATTTCGCGCAGGTCACCGGAGTCGAACGGTGCGCGACCGGTCAGGCATTCGTAGAGCAGGCAGGTCAGCGAATAGATGTCGGAGGCCGGCCCGCCGCGTTCGCCGCTGATGCGTTCCGGCGCCATGTAGGCACACGAGCCGATTACCAGGCCGGTCTTGGTCACCGCCGCTTCCCCGCCGCCGTGGGCGATGCCGAAGTCGACGAGGTACGCGAAGTCGTCGGCGGTGAGCAGCACGTTCTCCGGCTTGATGTCCCGGTGCACGAGACCGTTGGCGTGCGCGTCGTCCAGCGCCGCCGCCACCTGGGTGATGATCGACACGACCCGGGTAGCGGGCAGTGCGCCGTCGGTGCGCAGCAGCTCCTTGAGGCTCGCGCCTTCGACCAGGCGCATGTCGATGTAAAGCGTTCCGTCGATGTCGCCGAAGTCGTGCACGGGGATGACGTGCGGTTCCTGCAACCGCGCGGCGACGCGCGACTCGCGTCGGAAACGTTCCTGAAAGTTGGGGTCGGCGGCCATATCCGGACGTAGCAGCTTGATCGCCACCGTCCGTTCCTTTGCGGTGTCGTAGGCGCGGTAGACCTCACCCATGCCACCGACGCCGATCAGGGACTTCAGCTCATACGGCCCGAATCGCGTACCCAGTCGGGAGCCGCCCTTCGGGGAGCTCAACATGCAATCCTTCCTCTTCTCGCCGCCAGCGCAGCAGTCAATGGTGTTCCCGCAACGCGCTGTTACATAACCCGCTCCCCGCAGCAGGTATACGTCGACTCCGATGTCGCAGCAGCACAGGCGATTTCCTGGACCAGGTTACCGCTTGTTTCGTTTCGCGCTGAACGACACCGTCACCGCATCCGCGACCTTCATCGAGCCCATCAGCATCGAATACGGCTTGAGGCCGAAGTCCGAATGCCGCACGTCGGCTTCACATGAGATACGCCACACGTCATCGAGCTCGCTCACCACCACGTCGACGACCTGGTTTCGGTCCCGCCCGTGAATCTGCAATGTCCCGGTGAGACGGTATCCGTCGCCGGTCTTGTCGATGCCACTCGTTTCGAATGTGATCCGTGGAAACCGCTTCGCATTCAGCACTTTCAACGCATTCGTCCGCGCGAGCGCCTTCTCCGGACCGGTCAACGGCGTCACGCCGCCCTCGCCGCTGAGCACCTCGAGCGAATCCACGTCGACCGTCAGCGTCACCTCGGTCGGGTCGCCGTCCGCCCATGCGACCGTCGCGTGCCAACTGTTCATCGCAATCGTGAGGCGGTGGCCCATCTTCGCGGCGCGGCCCTCGACGCCGGTGCGGACTTCGAGGCGGCCGTCGGATTGATCCAGCTTCCACGTCTGCGGCATGCCGTCCATTGTGGGCTCAGGCCGTTGACATAGCTGCGGTGATCAATGCGAATGCCGCGACGTGACAGCAACCGCTGACGATCCCCCACTTTCCGAAGCGGGACAACAACGTCAGGACGAGACGCTGGTCCTCGTCGGGCGCGGCAAAGAGCTTCTTCATCGCGGGGTAGGCGCCGGCCGTTCCGACGAACCCGCCGACGGTGGCCGCCAGCGACGCCGCGAGCAGGCCCACCACGGTTGGGCTCTCACCGCGCAGGATCGCCCAGACCAACGCGACAATCGTGAGGATCAGGCCGAGGCCGGTGATGACGCCGTACACCTTGACGCCCCACGCCCCGTACATCGCACGGAGCGCACCCGCGTAGGACCGCCAGCCCAGCCGCGATTGCGCCGGCATCGTCAGCAACAGGATGCCTGTGATCATGCCCGCGCCCGAACCGCGAAGGAAAACGGTGCCGGCGAGCAACAGCATGAACCCGTCCATCAGGCGTGAGTCCTGTTCTCGGCCTTCGTCGCATTGGTCTCGCGTCGCAGCCGAAGGTACGTGTACCAACCGAGAATGGCGGGGATCACGGCGGTCCAGGCGCCGCCGACGTAGTGCCACGTCCCGTCGGCGAGGAACGGCGCGATGAAGTGGGTGGGTTCCATGAACATCATGCCGAACAGGAACACGCACGCGAGGTAGTAGCCGACGCTCCACCGCTTGAGCATCATCACGGCGGCCGCGAGCCACACGATGGGAGAGACGAACGCGGCGTGGGACAGCAGTGTGTTGAGGTCGAGATCGACCACCGCGTCGAGGACGCTCGGAAAGCCGAGGACGAACGCGCGGTATTCCTCGTAGACATGAGCGATGAACGCGATGACCGTCAGCAGATAGGGAACGATGACCGTGGTGGGGTCGAGTTCTGCTGTCGCAGGGGCGAACCGCCACAACACCAGTCCGCCGACCAGCAGCACCGCTGCAGACGCCATGACCTTCGGCGCGAAGATGAACTCCACCAGCAGGTAGAGCGCGGCGACGACGATGACGCTCGCGATGACGGGCCAGTTGTTCTTCACCATGTTCGGCTGCCGATCAGTCGGAAGTGCGGAGCAGACGGAATTCGTCGCGGCGAAGAAGCCGCAGGACCAGTACTGCCGGGAAACCGAATGCGCGGCGCCCGGCGTCGGCGGGATAGCGTTCGATCCCGGTAACGGTGTGGGTGGTGCCGCCGACAACGAGTTCGCAGCCGCCGCCGGCGACG
Organism: Mycobacterium sp. GA-0227b; assembly: GCF_001499855.1. Classification (GTDB taxonomy): domain Bacteria; phylum Actinomycetota; class Actinomycetes; order Mycobacteriales; family Mycobacteriaceae; genus Mycobacterium. The sequence continues at coordinate 11,627 of NZ_LQIK01000031.1, read as the reverse complement.
ATGTTGCGGTACCAGTTCACGTTCTCGCCGTATGTGAGCTCGGCGACGAAGCCGCCCGGCGCCGCCGCCACGATGATCGGCGTTTCGTAGACACGCCCCGATTTCCGGCCGACGTGCCGGACAAGGCAGAACGGCCCATGTCCGGACCGGGCGAGCTTGGCGGTCAAGCGGTTGAGGGTGTTCTTCAGCAGCCACAGCCAGCTGTTTCGTAGTTTCATCACGATTCCGTCCGGATTCCGCTGAGGATGGTGTTCACGAAGCCGTCGATCCACGGCTTGACCGGCTGACGGGTGACTCCGAGGACGAGGATCGCGCTGATGAGCAAGCGCAAAGTCACCCGCGGATCGTGCTCGCGGAGTTCGCCTGCAGCGATCCGCTCATCGATATAGCCGGCGAGGTCCCCGAGCACGTGTTCCTGCATCTCGGCAACGCCGGCGGAGATCGCTGACTCGGGTGCGAGCATCTCCCGAAACAGCGTCCGCACGACATCGCCGCGCTCTTCGAGCACGGTGGCCAGCCGTAGGCAGAATGCCCGCAGCCCCTCGTCCGCCGGTCGACCCGAAAGGTCGCCCATGACGCCGGCCAGCGCGTCGCGTGGGCTCGCGGCCTCGATCGCCGCGCGGATCAGTCCGTCCTTGCTGCCGAAGTAGTGATAGAGCAGTCCGGGCGCGACCCCCGCACGGGCGGCGACCTCACCCATCGTCACCCGCTCGATCCCGCGTTCCACGAACAGGCCGAGGGTGACCTCGACCAGTTGCGCCTTCCGGGCATCCGCCTGCTCGCGGCGGGAAAGCGGGGTCACTCTTGCCGCCGCCCTGTCCCAACCATGAAGCCATCATCTCATTGACTGAATGTTCAGTCAATGAGATGGCCGCGCGGTATGCAGGCCGCTAGCGCAGCGACGGCAGCACTCAGGTCGGCGGGTAGGGCAGGCCGAACTCGTCGGCCAGCAGGCTCTGCACGACGATCATCGCGGCCTTCGAGCCCGCGGCGATCGCGCCCGCGACATAGGGCTGTTCGCTGCAGACGTCACCCGCGGCGAACACGCCGCCGGTCACCGTGCGGTGGATCGCGTCGATGTTGATGGTGTCAGCGGCCAGCGGGCCGGGCGTGCACTCCGCGCCCAACTGCTGAGCCAGCGGCGAGCGTTGCCGCAGCGGCGCCTCGACCAACAGGCCGTCGCGGGCCAGGCGGTCACCGTCGGCGAACGCGATCGCGGTCAGTTGGCCGTTGTCGCTGTGTAATTCGACGACGCGACGGTCGTCGATGGTGATGTTCGCCGATTGCAGCACGTTGATGTCGGCGGGTGACAGGTCGGTGCGGCCGTCGGTCAGCAGCACGACGTCGTCGCTCCAGCCGCGCAGCATCAGCGCCGAGTGCATGGCCTCCTCGCCGGCGGCCATGGTGGCGAGCCGCTTGTCGCGCATCTCCCAGCCGTGGCAGAACGGGCACTGGAACACCGAGGTGCCCCACAGTTCGGCGAGGCCGGGCAGGTCCGGCGGACAGTACTGCATGCCGGTGGTGAGCAGGACACGCTTGGTGAGGATGGGGTCGCCGTCGTCCGGTTCGAGGACGAACCCGCTGTCGACGGGGCGGCCGCTGCGCACCGTGCCGTGCCGGTACTCGACGCTGGGGTAGGACGCCAGCTCGCGGCGCCCCGCGGCATAGAGCTCGGCCGGTGGCCGCTGGTCATAGCCGAGAAGGCCGCCGATGACGCTCGACACACGGTTGCTCTGCTCGTCGGCGTCGATCACGACCGTGCGCCGTCGCGCCCGACCCAGGACGAGGGCGGCGCTCAGCCCGGCGGCTCCGGCACCGACGACGGCGCATTCCCATTGCATGGCGACATATTTCCCGGGGTGGCGGCTATGAAACGTTCGGATACGGCTTGGACTCGCGATCCGGGGCCAGACCGACGGCTGCCAGCCCGACGACGAACGCGGTCAGGTGCCCGACTTCGGTGAAGGTCGGCCGCGCGGCGGCGTTACCCGTCAGCGCCAGCACCGCCGCGGCCTGGGCACGCGATCGCCACGGCCTTCGGATGTAGCCCGAGAGTGCGCCGGCCGCGCCGAGGACGAAATAGCTCACCCCGACGTCGCGGGCGTTCTCCAGCCGCTGCGGTGCGCGGCCCTTGCCTATCAGTAGCCGCAGGTAGCTCTGGCCGACGTAGGTGCCGACGACGTGTGCGGTTATCCCCACGAGAAGCCAACGCCACCAACGCAATCGGCGCTCTGCGGGTGCGACAACGCCGACGAACACCGGCACGTACGGCCACCACCGGTGGTCGTCGAGCCAGAACAGGCTGGTGGTGAGCACGCGCGACGGTTCGGTGCGCAGCCGACGCAGGTTGGTGGAGTTTCTGCGTTGGATCCGCCGCGAACCTCGATGCCCGGCCGAGCGCTGCACGCGGCTGGTGACGAGCAGGACGACCAACCACGCGAACGTGAGCGGCGCGCCGCGGATGAGCTGCACAAGGCGACAGTACTGCCGAGCAGGTTTGTCACCCGGCCCGAGCGGGGATAGAAATCGTGCAAGGAGCTGGGATGACGACCGCTGATGCTGAGATTGACCTCGACGCCCTGTCGACCGACGACCATGGATACACCGTCAACGACGAGGACGAGGACGACCCGGTCCTGCTCGACCGCGAGGGCAAGCCGATCCAGACGTGGCGTGAGCGCTATCCGTACGACGAGCGGATGTCGCGCGACGATTACGAGCGGGTGAAACGGCGCCTGCAGATCGAACTGCTCAAGCTGCAGAAGTGGAGTAAACGCACCGGCGCGCGGCACGTGATCCTGTTCGAAGGTCGCGACGCGGCGGGCAAGGGCGGTTCCATCCAGCGGTTCATGGAACACCTCAACCCCCGCGGCGCACGCGTGGTGGCGTTGGAGAAGCCGACCGAAGAAGAGAAGTCTCAGTGGTACTTCCAGCGATACGTCAGGCATCTGCCGACCGCCGGCGAGATGGTGTTGTTCGACCGATCCTGGTACAACCGCGCCGGCGTCGAACGGGTGATGGGCTTCTGTACGCCCGAACAGCACGCAGAGTTCATGCGGCAGGCGCCGGCGTTCGAGGAGATGCTGGTCAATTCGGGGCTGCACCTGACCAAGTTCTGGTTCTCGGTGTCGCCGGCCGAGCAGCGGACGCGGTTCGCGATCCGGCTCGTTGATCCGTTGCGGCAGTGGAAGTTCTCGTCGATGGACATGGAAGCGGTCAACCGGTGGGAGGACTACACCAGGGCGAAGGAGGAGATGTTCGTCGCCACCGACACCGACTATGCGCCCTGGATCGTGGTGAAGAGCAACGACAAGAAGCGCGGCCGGATCAACGCGATGCGGTATCTGCTGTCGCGGTTCGACTACGACGACAAGGACGATGAGGTGGTCGGCGAGCCGGACCCGCTGATCGTCGGTCGGGCGCTGGAGGATTAGTTCGCCTAGCGCCGAGATTGCACTCAGGGTCGTGGTCGTGGCCGGCGGCACAACCCTCAGTGCAATCTCGCGGTTAGGGAGCCGCGGTCACACCTTGACGAACGCCGAGCCGCGCTCGCGGTCGAGGAATGTCTCGGACTTGTTCTTCAGGAAGAACAGGTACACGACTAGGGACACCGCGATGCAGACGGTGACGTAGCCGATGAACAACGGGACCTGATCGCGTTCCTTGAGCGCCTGGTAGATCATCGGAGCGGTGCCGCCGAACATCGAGTTCGCCAGCGCGTAGCCGACTCCCACGCCGAGCGCCCGCACCCGCGCCGGGAACAACTCCGACTTGACCAGCGCGTTGATCGAGGTGTAGCCCGTGAGGATCATGTATCCGACCGCCACCAGAAGGAAAGACGTTAGCGGAGAACGTGTTTCGGGCAGGTAGGTGATCAGGACATACGTGTAGACCACCCCGCCGAAACCGAACCACAGCAGCAGCGGTTTGCGTCCGACCCTATCGCTGATCAGCCCGCCGACCGGCTGCAGCAGCATCAGGAAGATCAACCCGATCAGGTTGATCCAGGTGCCCGTCATCCCCTCACCCTTGTACGCGGTCTTCACGATCGCCGGCGCGTTTACGCTGTAGGTGTAGAACGCGATGGTGCCGCCCAGTGTGATCAAGAAGCACATCAGCAGCGGCTTCGGGTAGCGGGTGAACAACTCGCGAATCGAACCGGCGCCCTTGTCCTGCCCTGTCTTGGCCGCTTCGATGACGTCCTCGCTGAGCGACTCGTCCATGGTCCGGCGCAACCAGAACACCACCACGGCAGCGACACCGCCGACGGCGAAGCCGATGCGCCAACCGAATTCACGCATCTGCTCGTCGACGAGAAATGCGTCGACGATCAACAGCGTGAGCTGAGCCAGGACATGTCCGCCGACCAGCGTCACGTACTGGAACGACGAGAAGAAGCCACGCCACTCACGCGTCGCCGCCTCCGACATGTACGTCGCCGATGTCCCGTACTCGCCTCCGGTCGCAAAACCCTGTACCAGCCGCGCGAGGATCAGGATGACCGCCGCGGCCGCACCGATGCTGGCCTGTGAGGGCACCAGCGCGACGACCATCGAGCAGCCCGCCATCAGCGACACACTCACCGTGAGCGCCGCTCGGCGGCCCCGTCGGTCGGCGAACCGGCCGAAGAACCAGGACCCGACCGGACGCATCACGAACGTGATCGCGAAGATCGCATACACGTAGACCGTCGAGTTCTTCTCCGATTCGTCGAAGAACTGGCTCTCGAAGTACGGCGCGAACACCGTGTAGACGTACACGTCGTACCACTCGACGAGATTGCCCGACGAGCCACGGATCGTGTTCCAGATGGCCCGCCGGGTCTCGGCGGGGCTCGACCGCGGCGGTGGCGCTTCGGTTGTCGTGGCCATCGTCAACCTCCAAACGAGCCGTGTGCCCGGGCCACCCTATCCGCGACAGGTCGGGAAGTGCCCGATTCCGCGCGCTTTCGGGCCACTTTGCTTTGCGGTCCTATGACCGAAATTGCACTCAGGGTCGTGACGTCCTAGTGCAACCGTCAGTGCAATCTCGCGCGTAGGCGTTCAACAGCATCCAACCGCTCCCGCTGCGGAACCACGACGTACTTCGGGTCGCGCGTCGACGCCACGCCCGCCTCGAAGACGCCGAACCTCTGCAGCGCACTGCCCACGAGCAGCGCCGCTCCCGACGCCGCGACCGTCGCTCGGTTCCGCCCGATCACCGCGCCGACCGCTCCGCCGGCCGTCAGCACCTCCGACAGCTGACGCAGCCGGTGCGCCCTGCCCGTCGTGTATGCCTCGCCGGACAGGCCCAGCCGCTGCTCCATCAGCCGCGACGCCGCCACTTCCATGCCCGCGCCCAGCACCGCCATCCGTCGCGCCGGGCCTGATTCGTCCACCGGCGCCAACAGCATTCCGAGCCCGGCTCCGCTCGCCGCCGCCGAACCCGTGAACACAAACGGCAGATACGGGTGCGCCTCCCGCCAGGCCGGAACCGCCGTCTGCGACAACAGAACCGCCGTGTACGACGCCACCCCCGGCGCCGTGCCCGCTGCCCACAGTCCGGCCGGTCGAGCCGCCCGGTCCACCAGCCGGCCCAGCCACGTCCGCCGCAGCCGGCCCGGCATCAACTCCGCCACCGCGGCCACGCCCGCGCCCGGCCCGTACGCCGACAGGATCCAGGTGCCCACGCTCATCGGCGAACTCGGCTTCGCCACCCGCAGCATGTGGTGGAACCGCTCCGGTCGCCCGAGGTCCGCGATCAAGAAGTACAAGCTCGCCAAAACGCTTGACAGCGAGCCGATTCGGGACACTTTGCGCAGCCCGGGTCGTCCCGTCAGGTCCGCGCCGGCCGCCAGCATCGCCGCGCCCGCCGACAGCCCGCCGCAGAACAAGTACGCCGCGATCATCCAGTTCCACACCGGGGTCTTGAGAATCTGCTTGCCGTAGTACGACCGGAACTCGGCCTTCGGCACCGCCAGCTGTTCGCGCGGCATCAGCGTCTCTTTCCGAGGAACGACGACACCGCGAGCCCGACGAAAGCCCACGCCGCCATTCCCGCATAGCGCCACATCGCCCCGGCGTCGCGCGTCGGCACCACCGGGTCCGGCGGCAGCCCGTACACCTCGGGTTCGTCGAGCAGCAGGAAGAACGCGCCGTCGCCGCCGACGCCGTCGTTCGGGTCCTCGCCGTACAGCCGCGCCGAGGTCACACCGCGGTCGTGTAATTCGTTGACGCGCATCGCGGCCCGTTCCCGCAGCTCGTCGAGCACACCGAACTGGATCGAGTCGGTCGGGCACGCCTTCGCGCACGCCGGCTCCAAGCCGTCGAGCAGCCGGTCGTAACACAGCGTGCACTTGAACGCCCGGCCGTCGCCCTCGCGTCGCTCGATCACGCCGTACGGGCAGGCCGACACGCAGTATCCGCACCCATTGCAGATGTCCTGCTGCACAACGACGGTCGCGAACTCGGTGCGGTACAGCGCCCCCGTCGGACAGACATCCAGGCAGCCGGCGTGCGTGCAGTGCTTGCACACGTCGCTGCTCATCAGCCACCGGAAGTCGGTTCGGGTTTCGGCTCCCGAAGCGTCGCCGGGCCGTTCGAAGCCCGGCATCCCGAGGTCCACCGGGGCGGGCTGTTCGACGAACGCGACGTGGCGCCACGAGTTCGCACCCAACTCGCCGGTGTTGTCGAACGACATGCCCAGCAGGTTGAACCCGTCGTCGGGCACACCGTTCCACTCCTTGCAAGCGACTTCGCACGCCTTGCAACCGATGCACACCGATGTGTCGGTGAAAAAGCCCATCCGCGGCGGGTGCTCGACGTAGCCGGCCTCACCCGCCACATCGGCCAGCGGGCCATAGAAGCTGTTGCGGCTCATGGCTTCTCCTCGGTGTGATCTGTCGAAGCCTCGGTGGTGTCCAGGTCGGTGCCGGTCTCGGGAGTGATGCGCGCCCGCTCGCGGTACATCGCGATGTACTCCAGCAGCGCCGGGCCGCGCGGCCGTCGACCCGGCTGGATGTCGCATGTCGCGACCTTGCTCTCCTGAATGAACACGTTCGGATCGGCGACCACGCCCACCAGGTCGTTGACCACATCGCCGTCGATCAGCCCGACACTGCCCCAGTGGTAAGGCATCCAGACCTGGTGCACAATCCGGTCCTCGATCCGCAGCGGCCGCATCCGGTCCGTCACGAACACCCGCGCATCGACCGCCGACCGGCTGGTCACCACATGCGCCCACGCCATATGCGTCAAGCCGCGTTCGGCCGCCAGAGCCGGCGACACCTCGACGAACAAGCCCGGCTGAAGCTCACTGAGATAAGGCAATTGACGGCTCATTCCGCCCGCGGTGTGGTGCTCGGTCAGCCGGGCCGCGGTGAAGACGAACGGGAACACCTCGCCGTGCAACTCCGGCGGTGACGGGTTCGACGGGTTGTCCGCACGCCCGTACACCTTGCGCGCCGGGTTGCCCTGCTGCTTGTAGAACGCATTGGGGACCGGCGACTCGTGCGGCTCGTAGTGCGTCGGCAACGGCCCGTCGAGCACCCCGTTCGGCGCGAACAGCCAGCCCTTGCCGTCGGCCTGCATCACGAACGCGTCGTCGCCGCGCAGCGCCTCGACACCCACTGCGTCGGAGGGCGGTTCGTAGTCCGGCGGTTTCGTCTTCTCGAAGTCGGGGACGTCATAGCCCGTCCACTCGCCGGCCTCTGAGTCCCACCACACCAGCTTCTTGCGCTCACTCCACGGCCTGCCCTGCGGATCCGCCGACGCGCGGTTGTAGAGCACCCGCCGGTTCAGCGGCCACACCCAACCCCACTGCGCGTCGTCGTGCGGCGCGCGACGGGCCGCCTGGTTGACCTCGTCGGCGTAGACCCCGCTGTAGATCCAGCACCCGCACATCGTGGTGCCGTCGGCCTTCAGTTCCAAATAGCTGTTCACCGCACGACCCGTCGTCAGGTCGACACCGTTGATGCGTCGCAGCACGTCCTCGGCGGACGGCTCGTCGCCCTCCAGCCTGTAGTCCCACGAGAGGTCGAGCAGCGGACGGTCGCGCTCATCGGTTGAGCCGGCGAGCTTTTCGCGCAGGATCCGGCCCAGGTGGTAGAAGAACCACAACTCGGAGCGGGCGTCGCCCGGCGGTTCGACCGCCTTCTCCCGCCACTGCAGTTTGCGCTGCGTCTGCGTGAACGTGCCGGCTTTCTCCACGTGCGACGCGGCCGGGAACAGGAACACCTCGGTGCGACACGTCTGCGGATCGATCTCCCCCGTTTCGATTTCGGGCGCGTTCTTCCAGAACGTCGCGCTCTCGATCTCGACCAGATCACGCACCACCAGCCAGTCGAGGTTGGCCATGCCGAGGCGCTGCAACCGCCCGTGCGCCGACCCCACCGCCGGGTTCTGGCCGAGCAGGAAGTAGCCGAACACGTTGCCGTCGACCATGTCCATCACGGTGCGGTAGGTGCCGTGGTCGCCGTTGATGCGCGGCAGATAGTCGAAGCAGTAGTCGTTGTCGGCGGTGGCGTGCTCGCCCCAGTACTCCTTGAGCAGCGACACCATGTAGGTATCGGCGTTGCGCCAGAAGCCTTTCTGGTTGCGGCCGATGATGTCGTCGAGATACTCCGAGAGCGTCTCCTGGCCGGCGTGTGGCATCGCCAGATAACCGGGCAGCAGGTTGAACAACGTTGGGACGTCGGTCGAACCCTGGATGCTCGCGTGCCCGCGCAGCGCGAACACGCCGCCACCGGGTCGGCCGATGTTGCCCAGCAGCAACTGGATGATCGCTCCGGCGCGGATGAACTGCGCGCCCATGGTGTGCTGAGTCCACCCGACGCTGTACACCAGGGCCGACGTGCGCTCGCGCCCGGAGTTGGCGGCCCACGTCCGCGCGACCTCGACGAAGTCGGCGGCCGGCATGCCGCACACCCGTTCCACCATCTCCGGCGTGTAGCGGGCGTAGTGCCGCTTGAGGATCTGATAGACGCAGCGCGGATGTTGCAACGTCGGGTCCGACGGAATGTGTTGCGCCGAGCCTTCTATCGGTGCTCCGCCCGATCCCTGCTGCTCGGGCGCGGCGTGCTCCTTGGCACCAGCGCCACCGTATTCGGGATCGGTGCGTTCGTACTGCCACGTCGACGGGTCGTACGACGCGGTTTCGTCGTCGTAGCCGGAGAACAACCCGTCGAGGTCCTCGGCGTCGCGGAAGCGTTCATCGACGATGAACGACGCGTTGGTGTACGCGGTGACGTACTCGCGGAAGTCGAGGTCGTTGCTCAGGATGTAGTTGATCACCCCGCCGAGGAACGCGATGTCACTGCCCGCGCGCAACGTCAGATGCCGGTCGGCCAACGCGCTGGTGCGGGTGAACCGCGGGTCGACGTGCACGACCCTGGCCCCCCGCGCCTTGGCCTCGACCACCCACTGGAAGCCAACCGGATGGGCTTCGGCCATGTTCGAGCCCATGATCACGATGAAGTCCGCGTTGGCGAGGTCTTGCTGGTAGTCCGTCGCCCCGCCGCGACCGAAGGAGGCTCCCAGACCGGGAACCGTGGCGCTGTGTCAAATGCGGGCCTGGTTCTCGATCTGCAGCGCCCCCAACGCGGTGAAAAGCTTCTTGATCAGGTAGTTCTCTTCGTTGTCCAGGGTCGCGCCGCCCAAGCTGGCGATCCCCATGGTGCGGCGCAGCGTGTTGCGGTCGGCGTCGAACTGCTGCCAACCTTTCTGGCGCGCGTCGAGCACCCGGTCGGCGACCATGTCCATCGCCGTGTCGAGGTCGATGTCCTGCCACTCGGAGGCGTACGGCGGGCGGTAGCGCACCTTGGTCAATCGCTGAGGTCCGGTGACAAGCTGTTTGCTCGCAGAACCCTTGGGGCACAGCCGTCCTCGTGAAATCGGGCTGTCCGGGTTGCCCTCGATCTGGATGACCTTCTCGTCCTTGACGTAGACCTTCTGCGCGCATCCGACCGCGCAGTACGGGCAGACGGAATGCGCGACCCGGTCGGCTTCGGTGGTCCGCGGCGTCAGCGTGGCGGAGCGCTTGGACTGCGCGGCCTGGCCCCGGCCCAGCCGGTCCTGGCCGGTGAGCTGGCGGTAGACCGGCCACGACTGGAACAGCCCCCTGATGTCCACAGCGCCTCCCGTATCCGACCCTGACTCGACGTTCGCCCCGGCTGCGTTCGCGAGGGTGACCGGAACCACACGGCGCCCGCGCACTGACGACATTAGCGCTGTTACGGGAACTAATGCGGTCAACGCGTGGACAAACCACGGTGATCATCCGCGAGACCCTCTATGGTGCTGCTGTGGCCGAAATCGACCGTCGCACCCTGATGATGATGACCGGAGTCGCCGCGTTGGGCGCGGCGGCCGTGCCCTCGCCGCTGGCCAATGCCTCGCCGCTTCGGCCGTCCCCGCCGGCGCAGCCGCCACCTGACGCGGCCACAGGCACCTACCTCTTCCAGGACGAATTCGACGGTCCGGCCGGGTCGGCACCCGATCCGGCGAAGTGGATCGTGCAGAACTGGGACGACCCGGTGACGCCGCCGATCGTCGGGCATTACCGCGACGACCGCCGCAACGTGTTCATCGACGGCAACTCCAACCTCGTGCTGTGCGCGACCCACGAGGGCGACCAGTACTTCAGCGGCAAGGTGCTCAGCCACTTCCGGGGGCAGATCGGCACCACCTGGGAAGCGCGCATCAAGCTCGACTGCATGCACCCGGGCCTGTGGCCCGCCTACTGGCTGCTCAACCAGGACCCGCTGCCCGACGGCGAGATCGACATCGTCGAGTACTACGGCAACGGCGCCTGGCCGCCGGGCACCACCGTGCACGCCGCCTCCAACGGCAAGACGTGGGAGGGCATGTCGATCCCCGAGCTGGTGGATCCCGCGTGGCACAACTGGCGCACCGAGTGGAGCGAGGACGGTTTCCGCTTCTGGCGCGACTACGTCGACGGCGCTGAGCCGTACTTCACGGTTCCGGCCAAGCCGATTCCGGTCCATGGCCGGCCCGGCGACCTGCGGTGGCCGTTCAGCATCCCGGGGTACTGGCTGCAGGCGATCTTCAACCTCGCGGTCGGTGGCTCCGGTGGCGGTGATCCGACCAAGGCCCCCTACCCGTCGGTGATGCTGGTCGACTGGATCCGCGTCTGGTAGACGTCTCCGCGGGCGGTCGGCTGACGCGGCTGGAACCGCTGCTCGTCGCCATCCTCGGCGCCGCGGTGAGCCTCGCCGGCGCCGGCCGCCCGTCGTTCTGGTACGACGAGGCCGCCACGATCTCGGCCTCCTACAGCCGCTCGCTGGATCAGCTGTGGCAGATGCTGGCCGACGTGGACGCCGTCCACGGCCTCTATTACCTGCTGATGCACGGCTGGTTCGCCGTCTTCCCGCCGACCGAGTTCTGGTCGCGGGTACCCAGCGGCCTGGCGGTCGGCGCCGCCGCGGCGGGCGCGGTGGTGCTGGGCAGGCAGCTGTCATCGCGGACGGTCGGGCTGACGGCCGGGGTCATCTGCGCGATCCTGCCCCGGTCGACGTGGGCGGGCATCGAGGCGCGTCCGTACGCGCTGTCGATGATGCTCGCCGTGTGGCTCGCGGTGCTGTTGGTCTGGGCGGCGCAGCGTGAATCCCGTTGGGGGTGGGCGGGTTACGG
>NZ_LQIK01000030.1 GCF_001499855.1 Mycobacterium sp. GA-0227b | reverse complement strand
CCCCCCCCCCCCCCCCCCCCCCCCCCCGCCCCCCCCCCCCCCCCCCCCCCCCCCCTCCCCCCCCCCCCCCCCCCGCCGCGGCCCCCCCCCCCGGCGCCACCGCCCGTCCCGGTGCTGCCCGAACCCGACACACCCCGCGACGCCTTGAGACTGGATCCCGCCGCCGGCGACCCACTCGACAAGCTGCAGCAGGTGCTGCAGGACGCGGCCGGTTAGCCGGTGGAGGTGCCCGTCCAGTACTCGGCGAACCGTCCGTCCGCGATCCGCAGGATGTCGTTTCCGGTGAACCGCTTCGGTCCGTCCTCGGTCGCGCCCGTGCCGATCCACCTGGCCGCGAGCATGTTCCCCTCGACGAACGGCTCCACCTCGATCACGAACTTCAGGTCGTCGAGCATCTGATGGGTCTCCCCGACGACTGCCTGCAGTTCCGCCGGACCCCGCACCACACGTTGCGGCCAATGGCCGACGAAGTCGTCGGTGACCAACTCGGCCGCGACGGGTTTCCCCGACCACAACTCGTCTATCCAGCGTGCATACAGATCTTTGGGCGAGGTCATGATCGTGTACTTACCGGGCGAGGCGTGGATGCGCAATCCGCCTCACCAAGCGGACGGCAGAAAATGCGCGGATAGGTCTGCGGCTGCGGTCAATTCGACCTCGAACGCTTCGCGCCGCGGCGGCCCGTCAGGGCGTGGACGGCGGCTCTTCGCCACGCAGCCGGGCCTGCAGCTGCGCCCGGTCCCGGCGTCGACCTTCGTCGAACGCGGCGATGCTCGCGGTGGCGCGGCGGCGGAGCGGGGCGAACAGCCAGATGCCCAGCGGAAGAGCGATCACCAGCGCGAAAAGCAGCGCCACGACGAGTGGAAACTCGCGAAGACCGAGCAGATGTCCCACTCCGAAGATCACCGCCGCCAGCGCCGCCACGAGCAGCAGACGCGCCAGCACATAGGCCAGCACATCGAGTACGAGCCGAGTTCCGGGACGACCGTCAGACACGAACCGAGCCTACCGACGGCGCGTATATTCGAAGAAAGGAGGTTTTGTTCCCGTGGCGTACCTGCTCCTGATTCTCGTGCTGGGCGTGCTCATGTATGTCGCCTGGCGGCTGATGCGAGTCTCTTCGAGCCGTCCGCGGACCCGCGTGATCGGGCCCGACGACGATCCAGAGTTTCTGCGTCGCCTCGGCCAGGAGGACAACCCGCGCCCCTGATCCGCGAGCTCAGCGGTGGGCGCCGGGAAACCCGGCCGCGACGGCCGCGGCGAGTTCGAGCAATGCTTGTCTGGTCTCCGGTTTCAGCCGGTCGAGGCTGATCTCGGCGCCTTCCTCCAGGTGCGGGTCGAACGGCACCTCGAGCACCGCCCGGCAGCGCCGGTTGAAGTGGTCGACGACCTTGCGCATGTCGACCTTCCCCGACCGTGGTCGCACCGCGTTGATCACCGCGATCGAGTTGCGCACCATGTCCTGGTGGCCGTGGGCGTCCAGCCAGTCCAGCGTCGCCGAGGCGCTGCGGGCACCGTCGACCGAGCCCGAACTGATCACGATCAGGGTGTCGGCCTTGGCGAGCACCGCCGCCATGGCCGAGTGCATCAGCCCGGTGCCGCAGTCGGTGAGCACCAGGCTGTAGAACCGCTCGAGGACTTCGAGGGTGCGGGTGTAGTCCTCGGAACTGAACGCCTCCGACACCGCGGGGTCGCTCTCGGAGGCGAGCACCTCGAGTCGGCTCGGGCTCTGTGAGGTGTAGCTGCGGACGTCGCTGTAGGCCTGGATCCCTTCGGCGTCACGCAACAGGTGACGCACGGTGGCCGGCGTCTCGAGCGGCACCTTCTCGCTGAGCGTGCCGCGGTCGGGGTTGGCGTCGACGGCTATCACGCGGTCACCCCGGATCGAGGCGAGCGTCGCGCCGAGCGTCGCGGTGATCGTGGTCTTGCCGACGCCGCCCTTCAGCGACAGCACTGCGATGCGGTGGCAGCCCCGCAGGGGCCGCTGAACCTGCGCGGTGAGCGTGCGACGGCGAAGCGCCTTCGGTCCGTCGCTCAGGTTGATCAACTTGAACGACCCGAAGTACAGCCACTTGCGCCAGCCCTCGGAAGGGGCGCGCTTGGGTTGGCCGAGCAAGGCGACCGTCGACAGGTCGAGATACGGCGGGGGGTCGTGCGCCGTGACCGGCGGCGGGGAGCTGACCGGCAGACCGTTGGGCGGTGTCGGCGCCGTCCACTCCGGCGGCGGTTCGGTCGCGGGATCGCTGAACCGGCTCTGCGCACGGAAACCGCCTGGTGCGTAAGCATTTTCGGGGATCACCGATGGGGAAGCCGCATCCTTGCCGTGACGATCCTGAGCGCGGTGCGCCGGATGTTCAGACATGCTGACGGTCCCCCATGGCTTCGCAGGCTGACGTGAGCGATCTTAGCGAAACGGTGATACGACGGCCCTCAGCCCACTCCGGCGTAGGAGTGCAGACCCACGGTGACCAGGTTGATGAAGAACAGGTTGAACACCATCGCGACGAAGCCGACGACGTTGATCCAGGCGGCCTTCTTGTCGCGCCAGCCCGCGGTCGAGCGGGCGTGCAGATAGGCGGCGTAGACCACCCACGCGATGAACGACACCGTCTCCTTGGGATCCCAGCCCCAGTAGCGGCCCCACGCCTCCTCGGCCCAGATCGCGCCGAAGATGACGCCGAAGCCGAACACCGGGAAAGCGAAGATCGTGGTGCGATAGGCGATGCGGTCGAGGGTCTGCGGATCAGGCAGGCGGTGCACGACGCGGGCGAGCACCCCGTCAGTACCGGGGTCGCCGAACCGCGACATCTTCATCAGGAACAGGATGCTGGCCACGCCGGCCACCAGGAACACCCCCGAGCCCAGGCTCACCACCGAGACGTGGATGGGCAGCCAGTAGGACTGCAGGGCGGGCATCACCGGCGCGGCGTTGGTGTACAGCCAGCGTCCGGAGACCGTCAGCAGGATCAGCACCGGAACGAGCACGAACACCCACAGCGACCGGTACTGGGGGCGCCGCAACACCACCGCCGCGGCCACCAGGCCGCAGAAGCACGTCAAGTTGATGAACTCGTACATGTTGCCCCACGGCGCCCGTGAGGTGGCCAGGCCGCGCAGCACGATGCAGCCCAGGAGCAGGCCGATCCCGACATAGGTGAGGGCGAGGCCGGCGCCGCCGATGCGCTCGTCGACCGGGCGCTTGGGGGCGTCGGCGACGACGCCCGGGGCGCCGCTGTCGGCGCCCACTCCGACCAGCTCACGGGTCTCGGCCTTGCGGCTGCGGGTGTACGCCAACTCGATCGCCAGCAACAGCAGCGCGCCCACCAGGACGAGCACCGATGAGGTGAACGCCCAGTCCGAATACCGCGCCAAGCCGATGTCGATCTGCTCGGAATTCATGTGACCTTCTCTCCTGCGGGCTGCGCCGACGTCGCATCGGGAAGGAGGCGCTGTGTCAGCCGCTCGAACTCGTCACCCCAGCCGGAGTTGTCGGTACGCGCCAGCCCGCCCAGCTCGACGGTTACCGTACCCGGACCTGCGGGGCTGATCCGAATCCAGACGCGGCGCCGGCGCACCACCAGCGACACCAGCAGGCCGGCCATCATCGTCAGCGCGAACACCAGCACCCACACCTGGGCCGGGTCGTGGGAGACCTGCACGTTGATGAACGGCACGGCGCCGTCGAACCGCACCACGGTGCCGTCGTCGAGCCGCGTCGACTCGCCCGCCCCGAGGTTGACCCGCGCCTTCTTGGTCAGCCGGCCCTGTTCGATGAGCCGCGGATCGAGGGTGAACAGCGACTGCGGCCGGCCCGTGTCCAGGCCGGTGTCGCCGCGGTAGATGTCGACGGCGACGGCGGGATCGTTGAGTGCGGGGAAGCTCGAGGACAGCAGCGTGCCGTGCAGCTGTTCGGTCGGGGCGAACAGCCCCATGATCGCGAGCTGGTTCTTGCGTCGTTCGTCGGCGTCGGGATAGGTGCCGCCGGGTGGATCGAACCGGTGCACGCCCGACGACAGCAACGTCATCTGGTCATCCGGGCGCCACTGCAGCGTTTGGGTGCGCGTCTGCCCGTCGGGGAACGTCACGGTGAATGTCGGTGCGTAACCGTGGCCCTGCAGATAGATCCGGTCGCCGCCGACCCGCAGCGGATGGTTGACCTTCAGGTGGTAGGGCCGCCAGGTGCCGGTTTCGAGGTCGGCGCCCGCTTGGTACTCGATGTCGGCGGCGAACGACGTCGCCTGCCCCGTCGGCAGATAGTCGGCTTGGAAGTCGTTGACCCGCAGACAGATCGGATGCAGAGAGGTGCCGTCGACGGTGTTGCCCGCGCGAAACGAGTCGAACGCCGCTGGCGACGCCGAGCAGAATCCCGGACCGCCGTCGGCGATCACGATGACGTTGCCCTCGTAGCCGAACAACTTGCCCGCCGCGACCGCCACGAGCAGCCCGAGTAGCGAGAAGTGGAAGACGATGTTGCCGAACTCCCGCAGATAGCCCTTCTCCGCTGAGATTTCCGTGGTTTCGCCGTTGTGGCGAGTGGTCGTGCGCCACCCGCGCAGCCGTTCGGACACCGTCGCGGCGAGGGCTTCGGGCTCGGCCGCCGTCTCGATGCTGTGGTGTTTGGGCAGCCGGCTCAGGTTCCGCGGCGCGGCCACCGGAGTCGCCCGCATACTGCGGAAGTGTTCGATCAACCGTGGGGTCAGGCAGCCTACGAGCGAGATGAACAGCAGGACATAGATCGCGGTGAACCAGAAGCTGGAGAATACGTCGAAGGCCTGGAGGCGGTCCAGCCACGGCCCGATCGTCGGGTGTTCGGCGATGTACTGGTTGACCTTGGACTCGTTGAGGCTGCGCTGGGGCAACAGCGCGCCGGGGATCGCCGCGAGCGCCAGCAGGAACAGCAGCACCAGCGCGGTGCCCATCGACGTCAGCGTGCGCCAGGTGTTGCGTATCACCGCGTGGGCCCCCGCGAAAGCTGGGGACAGACGTGAAATGCCCATATTTCGCGGCTTTTTCGGGCAATTTGCGTCTGGTGGCGCCTGGGTGGTGCTCATATCGGCAACGTCACGTCGGACACGAACGCGTCGCGCACCCAGGACACGAAGTCGTTCCACACGCCGGTCACCAGCGCGGCACCGACCAGGATCAGCAGCACCCCACCGGCGATCTGGATAGTCCGGGTGTGCCGTCTCAGCCACGCCAGCCCCTGCACGGCGCGCGCCGACCCGAATGCCAACAGCACGAACGGTATTCCCAGGCCCAAACAGTAGGCGATGACGAGCGCGACGCCGCGGGCGACATTGCTCCCGTCGGTCGCCGAGGCCACCGCGATCACCCCGGTCAGCGTCGGGCCGAGGCACGGCGTCCACCCGAGCGCGAACACCGCGCCCAGCAGCGGGGCGCCGCCGAGCGTGGAGATCTGCCGCGGGGTGAACCGCGCCTCGCGCTGCAGGACGGGGATGAACCCGACGAACACCAGCCCCATCACGATGGTCACCACGCCGCCGATGCGCTGCAGCAGAAGCTGATTGGTGATCAGTGACGTGGTCATCCCGAGGACCGCGACGGTGCCCAGAACGAAGACGACCGTGAAACCGGCGACGAACAACGCGGCCGCACCCGCCACCCGCAGCCGCGTCGCCTTCGCCGCAGCAGCAGTGCGATTTGTGGAGCGGGAACGGCGCTCACCGCCGCTAACACTCCACAAATCGCCGGGCGCATCGGGCGCATCGTCGGAAACCCCCACCACCGCGGCCAGATACGACAGATAGCCCGGCACCAGCGGCACCACGCACGGCGAGGCGAACGACACCAGCCCGGCCAGCGCGCTGACCAGAAGCGCCAGCAGCACTGGGCCGCCCGCGATCAACTGGTCGACCCCCTCGAGGCTCATGTGCCGGCCTCTTTGCGCTCCGCCGCCCCGCCCTTTTCGCGTGCAAGGCGTTCGACCACCGGCTGCAGATCCTCGGCGAGAAGTTCGCGCAGGAACACCGCGGCGACCCGGTGCTCCCGGTCGAGCACCACAGTCGACGGGATGACCGTCGTCGGGTACCGGCCGCCGAACGCGATCATGGTCCGCATCGCGGGGTCGTAGATCGAGGGGAAGGTGATCTTCCGGTCGACGATGAAGTCCACCGCGGCCTGACGGTTGCTGTCGCGGACGTCGATGCCGACGAATGCCACACCGAGGTGACGTGTCTTGTCGTAAACCTGCTGCAGCTGGGTGATTTCGGTACGGCACGGTCCGCACCACTGTCCCCACACGTTGAGCACCACGACCTTGCCCGCGAAGTCGTCGAGGGAGATGGTTTTGGCCGGGTCCATCAGGTCGGGACCGCTCAGCGGGCCGGGCCGGCCGCGGTCCTGCGGCGGGTCGTAGAAGATGTCGGTCTGCCCGCCGGGCGCGACGAACTCGAAGGTGCCGCCCTGCGCGACCGCGTCGCCGCCGGTGGAGCAGCCGGCGAGCGCGACGATCGCCGCGCACGCCAGAAGCAACCGCAGCTTCACTGCCCGGCCAACTCCGCGTAGCTCCAGCCGACGTAGGTGTCGCCGTGAAAGTAGAACGAGGTGAGCGAAGCCAGGTTGCACAGCCGTCGGGTCGGAAAGTGGTGCAGTGCATGGCCGGTCATCGACCGGCGCAACGTCTCGACGGGCAGTTGGTGGCTTACGCACACCGCCTCGTGGCCCGCCGCCTTGGCCCTGGCCCGATGCACCGCGGCGGTCATCCGCGCGGCGATCTCGTGATACGGCTCGCCCCAGGAGGGTGTGCGCGGGTTGCGCAGATGCCACCAGTTGCGGGGGTCGCGCAGCGCACCGTCGCCCGGCGAAACCCGTTGTCCCTGGAAGATGTTCATCGACTCGATCAACGCGTCGTCGGTGTCGACCGACAGCCCCAGGCCCGCCGCGATGGGACCCGCGGTCTCCTGTGCCCGCTCCAACGGCGAGGCCACCACATAGACGATGTCGCGCGACGACAGCCAGTCCGCGACCGCCTGCGCCTGCGCCCGGCCCCGCTCGGAGAGGTGATAGTCCGGCAGGCGGCCGTACAGGATCTTGTCGGGGTTGTGCACCTCGCCGTGCCGCATCACGTGCACCACGGTCTTCACGTCCTCGGGCCTCGTCATGCCGGTCTCTCGGCTTCCGCCGCGGCGCGCGCGGCTTCGGGCAGGGCTGCGGCGATCCGGTCGAACGCGTCGTCGTCCAAAGCCGTTGAGACGAACCAAGTCTCGAAGGCACTCGGCGGCGGGTACACGCCGGCGTCGAGCAGCGCGTGGAAGAACGCCGGGAAGCGCCACGTCTCGGAGGCCCGCGCCGATGCGAAGTCGGTCACCGCCTCGTCGGTGAAGAAGACGCTGAACATGTTGCCGGCGCGGGGAATCCGGTGCGCCACGCCGGCTTCGGTCAACGCCCCGCTCAGCAGCTCGGTCAGGCGGTCGGCGTTGGCGTCGAGTTGGGCGTAGGTGGCGTCGTCCGCGGCGCGCAACGTGGCCAGACCCGCCGCCATCGCGACCGGGTTTCCCGACAGCGTGCCCGCCTGATAGACCGGCCCCAGCGGAGCCAACCGGTCCATCACCTCGGCTCGGCCCCCGAACGCGGCCGCCGGCAATCCGCCGCTCATCACCTTGCCGAAGGTGAACAGGTCGGCGTCGACCGGATCGACGCCGTACCAGCCCGACCGGCTGACCCGGAACCCCGTCATGACCTCGTCGACGATCAGCAGGGCGCCATGTTCGGCGGTGATCCGGCGCAGCGCGGCGTTGAAGCCGGGCAGCGGCGGGACGGTGCCCATGTTGCCGGGGCTGGCCTCGGTGATCACGCAGGCGATCTCGTCGCCGAAGCGGGCGAAGATCTCCTCCACCGCCGCGACGTTGTTGTACGGCAGCACGATCGTGTCGGCGGCCGCGGCGCCCGTCACCCCCGGCGACGACGGCAGCCCGAGCGTGGCGACGCCGGAGCCCGCGTCGGCCAACAGCGCGTCGCTGTGGCCGTGGTAGCAGCCGGAGAACTTCACGATCTTGGCCCGGCCCGTGTAGCCGCGGGCCAACCGGATCGCGCTCATCGTGGACTCGGTGCCGGAGTTCACCAGCCGCAGCCGTTCGACCGGTGCGACCCGGCCGATGATCTCGGCGGCCAGTTCCGACTCCGAGGGGGTGGGGGCGCCGAACGACAAGCCGTCGGACACCACTCGCTGCACCGCCGCGACCACGTCCGGATGCGCATGGCCGAGGATCATCGGCCCCCACGAGCAGACCAGGTCGACGTAGCGGTTGCCGTCGGCGTCGGTCAGCCAGCAGCCGTTGGCCGAGGTGATGAACCGCGGGGTGCCGCCGACCGCGGTGAACGCCCGCACCGGGGAGTTGACGCCGCCGGGGATGAGCGCGCACGCGTCGGCGAAGAGCTTCGCGGAGACGTCGGTGCTCGACATGGCCACCAGTGTCCCAGCAGGTGCGAAACCGTCAACTACAGGGTGTAGTGGCTCAACCGGGAGTGAGCGCGAACGTGGGGTGATCGGCATCGGACGGCAGCTGCTTCCAGTAGGCCTCGACGACCTTGCCGGCCAGCGGCCGGTAGGCGGCGATGATCGGTCCCCGCTTGTCCACCGGCACCTCCGTGGCCACATACGTCACGTCGCCGAGCTTGACGTGGGGGTCGGCGCGGACGTTCTTCACCCACTCGGCCTCGCCGCGGCTGGACACCAGATACTTGACGCCGTCGACCTCGGGGACCACGACCGGGATCTGTTGCGGCTGCTTGCTGACGCGCTTGGTCACCGTGAGTGTCTGGCTGTTGCCGACTCCGGTCGCCATCGCGATCTTGTTGAAGATCTTGCGCACGAACCACGGAGGCTTGAGGTAGGCCATGGCGTCGAGTTTGATGTCCGTATGCAGCTGCCGCAATGGCTGGCCCGATTCAACCGGCATGTGACCAATCCGATCCAGCGGCTGTGGGCCGGCTGGGCGCCGACGTTCGGCATCCTCTTGCACGTCGGCCGCAAATCGGGCAAGCCGTATCGCACCCCGTTGACGGTCTTTCCCACGGAGCATGGCGTGGCCATCCTGCTCACGTACGGACCCGACCGCGACTGGCTGAAGAATGTCACCGCCGCCGGCGGCGCCCGGATGAAGCGCTACGGCAAGACCCTCGAGCTGCGCGAGCCCCGCGTGATGCCCAAAGCCGAGGCGGCGCCGTCGGTGACGGGGTTGTGGCGGGCCATCTTCGCCCGATTGCCCTTCGAACAGGCCGTGCTGCTGACGCGGGTGTAGCTCGACTACGTCGACGCCTCGTCCGACAGCCGGAACTCGCTCAAGATCTCGTCGATGAACCCGCCGGCTTCGAGCCCGGCGGATTCGACGTCGCCCGCCGCGATCGCCTCGACCAGGCGGCCGTGATCGATCACGGCCGTGGCCGGTTCGTCGGCTGCGGTCGCGACACTGGCCATGACCACCTCGGTGAGCCCGCGATACAGCTCGATCAACACGACATTGTGGGAACTGCGCACCACGGCGACGTGGAACTCGGTGTCCGCCCGGGCGAAGGCCTCGGGCTCGTCGGACGGGGAAATCTCGTCCCGACGTTTCAGCAGTGCTCGTAAGTCGTCGACGTCGGCGGAGGTTCGGGCCCGGGCGGCCAGCCGCGCCCCCTCCACTTCAAGACAGCGCCTCACCTGCAGCACTTCCCGCAGCTCGGTTCCGCAGAGTCGGCGCAGAGCGCCCGATACCTCACTGGTCGCCCGGACGTACGTGCCGTCACCTTGACGGACCTCCAACAAGCCGCTGTGCGCCAACGCCCGAACCGCCTCCCGCACGGTGTTGCGGCCCACGCCGAGCGCCCCCGCGAGTTCCGGCTCGGTGGGAATGCGGGAGTTCACCGGCCATGCGCCCGACTCCACGGACGCTCGCAGCTGCTCGATGGCCTGATCCACCAGGCCGGTCCTGCGGGTGGTAGCGAGCGTCACACAATCTCCATTTCATCCGATCATCGGATGTATGAGACTCTACAACATGTGACTTCTACCGGGCTCGGCGACGCCGTCGACAAGATCAGGCGAGACGCCGATGCCTCGGACTCCAACGCGATAGACCGGCCCCCGCTGCTGGCCGGACGGTTCTTGCTCGTCGTAGCGGTCGTTCTCACCGCACTCAACCTGCGGCCTGCGATCACCAGCATCGGGCCGTTACTGGGACCGATGCGCACGTCGCTGGACGCCTCGGCCACCTGGGCAGGCGTGCTGACGACGCTGCCCGGGCTGTGCTTCGCGGGTGCGGGGCTGGCCGCGCCGGCGCTGGCCCGCCGGTTCGGGTTGGGGCCCGGAATCGCCGGCGCGATGGCGACGCTGGTTGTCGGACTCCTCGTCCGCCCGCTCGACGGGGCGTTCGTGGTGATCGGCGGAACGCTGGTCGCCACGGCTGGCATCGCGCTCATCAACGTGTTGATCCCGGTGGTCATCAAGGACGCCTTCCCCGCCCAGATCGGCGTGATGACCGGTATCTACACCGCCGCGCTTCAAGGCGGCGGCGCGCTGGGTGCGGCGGTCACGCCGATGCTCGAGCAGGTGCTCGGGGGCTGGCGGCAGGCGTTGGGTGGCTGGGCGTTGCTCGCGGCGCTGGCGTTGGCCGCTTGGTTGCTCGGCGGCAGGGATCTCGGTAAAACCGACGTTGGCGCCACCGTCGAACCACGAGAACGCCCCATGATGCGCAGCGGCCTGGCCTGGATGGTGACGTTGTTCTTCGGTTGTCAGGCCTGCCTGGCGTACATCGCGATGGGATGGCTGCCCGAGGTTTTGATCGACAGTGGCCTGACGTCGACGCGGGCCGGCCTGCTCAGCGGGCTGGTGTCGCTCATCGGGGTGCCGATCGCGCTGTTCGGCTCGCCGCTGGCGGCCCGCTCGACGAGTCAGGGACCGTGGGTCCTCGCCCTGGGCGTGACCGGCCTGACCGGCGTACTGGGCCTGATGCTCGCACCCGCCGCCGCTCCCCTGTTGTGGAGTGCCCTGTTCGGAATTGGGTTGGGCGCCTTCTCCCTTGCGTTGACCATCATCGCGCTACGGGCGCGAAACTCGGCAGACACCGCGCGGTTGTCCGGCATGGCGCAGGGCATCGGCTATCTGCTGGCCGGGATCGGTCCCTTCCTGTTCGGCCTGCTGCACGACGCGACGGGCGGCTGGACCGTGCCGTGGGCGTTGGTACTGGCCGTCTACGTGATCCAGATCGGTGCCGGGATGGTGGCGGGCCGCAACCGCTACGTCTGAGAAGACGCGCGGCTGTATTCGCGGCAGCCGGGCCGACGGTCCAGTCCTCCTTTCGACGCAATTGCACGGCGACTGGCCTTTATTTTTTTCTCGGGTATGGTCGCGCATTGATGCGGTCGCCAGTGAAAGGAGAAGTTGTGGCTGGTAAATCTCAAAGTAGGGAACTCAAAAAGCCGTCGATGACTCTCAAGGAACGCCGCGCGGCCAAGCGGGAGAAGACCGCCGAGGAGACGATTCCGCGCCGCAAGCGGGCAAGCCGCTAGTAAAACCGAGCGCGCTGCTTCGACTGCGGGATCGCAGTTTTCGCGATCCGACCGCGACATTCGCATTTTTCGAGATCCGTAATTTCACGCACCTCTTCGACAAATTGCTGAAGAGGAAACGGCGCATGCGCGAAATTGCGGAAAGGCGAAAAGGGCACGTTATAGGTCGAGAGATCGACCATTCATGGGATTCGAAGGATGACACAGTGTCTTTTGAAGACAATCAGATATTGGCGTCCGGATGACCGCGACGAGCGTTGACCAAGCAGACATGGGGGCGGGGCATCGGGGCGCGCCCGCGGCGGCGACGAAGGCGCAGTCCACGACGACCGGCAGACCTTCGGGTACGGCGGGCACGAGGGTGCTGGTGCGACTGCTGGACGACCTGGCCGATGCGTCACCGCCGACGGATCGAAGCACCGCATATCGCAATGGCTACACGGCGGGCATTCGATTCGCACGCATCTGTGTGCTCGACGAGATCGCCCTGGCGTCAGGGAGTTTCGCGAAATCGTCGCATACCCGCGGGCGTCGGCGAGACCGGGAACGCGTACGTGCCGGTGTGGCCCTCAGCACGATAGCCGCGCGACTGTCGCGGGATGCCGTCCCGGGCGCCGAAGACGGTGCTGCGGGCCGTCGCGACGCCATTTCGCTTGCGTTGCAGCTGGTTTCCGAATGCGAGCGAGAAATAAGTCACGAGCCCGGCGGCGTCTAGGTGAGCGCTTCACACGAATAGTGAGGTTGTGTTGGCGGTTCAGGAATCCGGCGATGCGCCGGTGACGATTTACGGCCGGCTTCCGGGCGTTGCCGAAGCGATTGCTGCGGCATACCGAAGCCACGCCATCGTGGTGCGCCACGGCCGTCCACCGTGCGAACGGCCGACGGCTTCGCGCTGGCCTGGGACTGTTGCCGGGTCTGCCGCGGCGACGGGCGCCGACGACGAGCCTCTCGAGTCAGCGATCCTCATCCTCGATGCGGACGCCGTCGAATCGTTGTTCGGTGATGGCCATTCCCGCCCGTCGCGCCGGCGTCTGCGCGCGTGTGAGAGCGACTGCTGCCAGTTGGGGCTCGCGGCAGTCGCCACCCGGGGCGCACGTCGAGTCCTGGTGGTCTGCGACGTGCGTCGGGTGTCGTTCGGCCAGAGAATGCGCGCCCGCCGATGGGTTCGGAACCTGGCACACCGAATCGACTACGAAAGCTCGATCAACGGATTCGATGAGCTTGCCACGGCGTTGGCCGAGATCGGTACGGATGAGGAAGTCGGCTTCGTCGCGGCTGCCGCCGTCGATTGGCACCGTCGGGGACAAGTCGGTAGCGCCGCACGGCCAGGCCGCCTCCCCCACTCCGGAGCCGACCGACACGCCTCGACCGCGCTGTGCGACGTCAGTCGCGCGGGCGCAGGCCGGCCCGGATCGGTCCCTTCGCGACCGTGGTGAACGGTACCTCGCACTCGAAGGTGCCATCGACAGAACGGATCTCCATCGCGCGCACGATCGTGGCCAGCGCCAGCGTCGTCTCCAGTCGCGCGAAATGCTCGCCGATGCACGGCCGGCCACCGGCGAGGAACGGCAGAAACTGCCAGCGGTTGCGGTTCTTGACGTTCTCGGGACTGAACCGCTCGGGGTCGAACTTCATCGGATCGGGCCACAGCACCGGATCGTGGTGCAGCCCATACAGTCCCAGGGCCACCAGCGTCCCAGCTTCGACTCGGTAGCCGTCGACCACGATGTCGCGGGTAGCCTGTCTGCCCACGCCAGCCGCCGGGGGGCACAACCGCAGCGCCTCGTGCAGCACCTGCACGGTGTAGCCGAGTCGGGGGACATCCTCGGGGGTCAGCTGCCGATCACCGATGGCGGCGGCTTCCGCGGCGACGCGGGCCTGGATGTCGGGATGATGTCCGAGGACCCACAGCGAGTAGGTCAACGCGGTCGACGTGGTGTCGTGGCCGGCGAGCATGAAGATCAGCAGGTCGTTCGAGATGTCGTCATCGGAGATCGGCAAGCCGGTCTCCGGGTCCCTCGCCGCCATCAACGCCCGCACGAGCGGGGCGTCGCGCGACGGGTCGGCGCGACATGCGCGCACCATCTCGTCGGTGATCTCCTTCATCTCGGCGACGGCCCTGCGGGTCCGGCGGCGCGCGGGCGTCGGCAGCCAACGTGGTGCCCGCACCGGCCGCAGCGCACGGTCCGCGGTGTAAGAGGATGCGACGTGCATGCACCGGGCGATGGTGTCGGCGCGCTCGTTGAGGTCGACGCCCAGCACCGACTGGCCCAACGACTGCATGGCCACCCGGCGGCACTCGACGTCGAGGTCGACATCCCCGCCGTCGCGCCAGCGGTCGACGAACGCCTGTGCCGCCCCGGACATGTGGCCGCCGAAGTTGCGGACGTTGTGTTTGGTGAACACCGGTTGCAGCGCACGTTTGCGCGGGCGCCACAGGTCGTTGGGCAGTACGAACAGGCTGTCGCCCGCCACGGCGCGGACCTCGTCGTGGTAGATGCACCGGTCTGAGGAGGCATCGGAGCGTCCCAGCACGTCGCGCATGCCGTTCGGCGACATCACCGCCACGATCGGCGGGTACCACCTCTTCGGTGCGAACTGGATGCGCGTGACGGGACCGCCGGCGGCACGAATCACTTCCTGTCCGGTGTCGAGCCTGCGCACCAGTTTCAGCAGCTGCCAGACCGGCAGTGGGTTCTTCGGCACCAGCGGCAACGCCCGGACATCGCTCGTGCTGGTCATGTCACCGATCATCACTCAGGCCGAGCCTTCTCGACCCCGGTATCCGGTTCTCATGTCGAGGACCAGGTCAACGGTGCGCCTTCGCCTTTCGTCATCACGGTTCCGGGCATCACCCTGATGCGGTAGGGGCTCAACCGCAGCACCGCGAACTCATCGGAGGTCGGCCCGTCCTGCCACATCGGGATGATCCTCGGGTCGTAGCCCACCGGCTCGGGACCGGTCGCGAACTTGTCCCACACCGCGGTCCGCGTCTCGTCGTCGACGTACCACTCGACCAGGCACTCGGCGCTGCAGGTGTCGTGGTTGGTGGTCCAGTAGCTCACCGACACCTCGGGGTGCACGGCGAGATGGTTCTTCTTGAGGGGAGTCGGCACGGTGGCGATCCAGCCGAGCAGGTCGGTGCCGTCCCACTCCCATATCGGGTGCAGGATGCGGGTGCGGGGACGACCGTTGGCGTCGACGGTGGCTACCGAGGCCCACACTATTGAATGCGCCATCTCGACGAAGACGGGCGCGATCTGTTCGAGAGGGGTCACGGTTGCCTAGCGTAGGCAGCTCTACGGGCGGACCGAGACACCGAGTTCCACCTCTACGAGATGGTGGCCCCGACGCAGACGTCAGTTACCGGTGCTCTCGCCGCCTTGGCCGCCCGCGCCTTCCTCGCTGAATTTCGGTTTGCCCTCGTCGTCGAGCCAGTCGTTGACGGCGGTACCCGCGACCGCGCCGCCACTGCCCGGCATCTTGGTGGTCGGCCGGTCCTCCTCGTAGGCCTTGTGCATCTCTTTGGCCTTCTCGCGATGCTCGTCGGTGACGTCGGGTTTCTCGGTCGGCGGCGGTGTCTCCTGCTCGCTGGTGACCTGGTGGTGTTCGTCGGTTTCCGGTTCGGCTTTCCGCTGCTCGTCGGTGAGCCGATCGTCTTCCTGCTGCTTGTCGTCGGTGCTCATGGGATATATCTGCCCGAACGTGTGATCCACCAAACAGAGGCGGGCTAACCAGTCGGCGCGGTGCGCAGCGCCGGCGGCAGGCTCGGCAGGAAGTGCTGGCGGGCGAAGGTGCGGATGTCGTCGGCGGACTCCAGCGGCTGTGTGCTGGGCAGCAGCAGCACCATCGCCGCGTACCGCAAGACGATGTCGGCCAGCTCCTCGATCGCCTGCTCGCCGATCCGCTCGGTGAACCCGGCTCCGAAGATGGTCCGCAGCGCCGCGGCCATCCGGGCGATGGCGGCCTCGTAGTGCGTGCGCGCGAGCTCGAGCAGCAGCGCCGGCTCATCTGTCAGCATCCGGTACAGCACCCGGTGACGGCGGAACTTCAGGATCGAGAGCGTGAATGCTTCGACGTAGTAATTCGACTGCGGCCCAACTCGTTTGACCTCGTCGGCGATGTCGGCGAACAGCGCGATGTTCTCCCGCTCGATCACCGCGGCGACGAGTTCGTCGCGGTTCGCGAACCGCCGGTAGATGGTGGTCCGGCTGACCCCGGCGCGACGGGCGACATCGTCGAGCGCGACCCGGCGCACGCCGTGCCGCTCGAACTCGATGACGGCGGCGTCGAGGATGGCTTCCGTCGTGGGCGACGAATCGGGTCCCGTCGTGGGCTCAGGCCCCGCGCGCTCAGGCCCGGCGCGCTCAGGCCCGGGCATAGCCCTTTTGCGCATAGCCGTTGTAGCGCACAGACATTGGCAGACGGTCCCACGACCAATTGACCGGCCGCGACCGGCACAACGCGGCGAAGCGCTGGTAGCGCCGCTCCTGGCGGTCGCTCCAGGGCAGCTCGAGCAGTGCGCGGGCGCGTGGCGGGAGGCCGCCGGTGGTCAGGAACGCCGCCAATGGATTGAACACCGGGGCGATCAGCCGCCACGCCCATCGCGGAACGCCTTTCGGGCAGGGGAATCCCTTGGTCACGTAGCCGACACCGTACCGTGCGGTCTGGTGAGCGACGACGATCTCGTCGAGCATGCGATCCCAGTAGCGTTCGAACTCGTCGTAGGTGGCAGGCATCGGCCGGTCGCTCACGCCATAGCGGCGGTACCACGTCTTCGACTCGAGGTAGATCTGTTCCTTCTCCTCGCGGCTCAACCGCTTGACGAAGGTGTCGGCGAAGTACAGCACCTGTTCGACGAACGTCGCGTGCGCCCAGAAGTAGGTGTCCGGATCCAACGCGTGATAGCGCGTCCCGTCCGGCATTTCACCTTTGATCTCGGTGTGGAAGTCGCGTACCTGGGTGCCGGGGTGGTCGTCGTCGGCGCCGTAGACGGTGTTGAAGATCGGCGGCAGCGAGCGCTTCACCCGTGCGGCGGTGTCGTCGAAGAACACCGAGTGGTCGAGCACGCCCTGGCCGAGTTCGGCGAGCATGTTCTGCAGCACCGCGGGGCGCGGCCCGATCAGGTACATCCGGTTGTCCCCGAAGTAGCGCCACACCAGCGACTGCGGCCCCAGCGGCAGGGCGTCGCCCACGCGGCCGTCTTTTTCAACCAACTCGGTCATTGGCACAGTGTTACAAATTCTGCACTTTGTACCAAGTGGATGTGAGCGGCCTCTCACCAACCGCGAGCGGCCTCTTTGTACGCGGTGCAGCGGGCGTGTCGCTGTGCAGACACGGTCACTCGCGGGCAGCGGGAGGGGGGCGGCGGCGGAACCGTGCCACCGCTAGCACGGCCAGCACGCCCGCGACCGCCGCCAACGCCAGCGCCAGTCCGAGCAGGGGTGCGCTGTACTCCACCGACGTCGTCGGAGGTTCGCCTTCGAGCACTGGCGCCACCGCGACCGTGGTGGTGGCTGCCAGCCAGCTCAGCACGCTGCCGACTGCCGCGGCGAGGGCCAGCATCAGCACCAGCGTTGCTCGGACGGTCATGCCGGTGGGATGCGCTCTTCGATCAGCTGGGTCAGCGCCTCCCGCAGCTGCTGGTGCTTGCGTGCCCACGCCTGCGCGGTGCGGTCATTGGTCAGTTTCAGCCCGATGCCGGTACGGCCCCGCGGAACGCCGGTGAGCTCGCCGAGCGCCCGTGCCGTCTGCCACTTCGGCGTCTCGCTGCCGGTCACTTCGGGGTAGACGCGGACGATCTCGTCGGTGCGGATGCGTTCGGTGCCCTGCCGCAGGGTCTCCGGCGTCAGCTCGACCGAGGTGTGGATGCGCGCGGCCTTGACCTGGATCCCGAGGAAGCCGCTGACGAGCACGAGGAATAAGCCGGGCATCAGCACCTGGAAGCCGTAGCCGGCGGACGCCTGGATCAACCCCATGGCGATCGCCGCCGCGGGCCCTGCCGCCACCCACCACCAGCTGGCTCCCTGCTCGTGGAACAGCACCTGCGGTCGGACCTGGTTGTCGGTCACGTCGGTTCCTCTTGCTTCGCCGCACCCGGCCGGGTGACCAGGATCGCCCCTGCGATCAGCGGCAGGACCGCGATCAGCGTCACGATGTGCACGATGCCGCGCGCCGAGAGCAGCACGACGAACACGACAATCGTCAACGACAGCGCGACGCCCGCCCTGCGGAACCGGACATCACCGGTACGGATGCGGCCGGCGAGGAAAGCCATGCCGGCGCCGGCGGCGACCGTGAGCATCCCCGCGCCGCGAAACAGTGCCGGCAGGCTCACCGAGGCGGCGATCAACCCGCCGACCATCAACATCACCGAGGCGACGACCCAGCACCAGAAGGCGGCGGTGACGACGCGGGTTCGCGGCGCGGGAGCGGTCATGGTCGGGCCAGCCTAACCCGTCACCGTGTGAAGTATTCGGTGGCGTCTTTGCGGTGCAACAGATATGCGCCCCCGAGGATCAGCACCGATCCGAGGATGGCGGTGACGGCGTAGGCGACCGCGGCGGCCGCCGCGCGTTCAGAGTTGAACAAGCTCGTCGCCACATAGACGACCACCGCCAAGCCGGCGCCGGTCAGAACCGTACGGGCCCACCGGTAGCCGTGCCGCATCAGGATCTGGAAGGTCAGTACGACGGCCGCGAGGATCACCACGAACGTCACCGAGACCACCAGCACGGGGACCGGTAGCCCCTGATCGCGATCGGTGACCAGTAGGTCGACGACGTGCCCGACGACCATCAGCGCAAGCGCCGCCACCCAGAGCCAGAACCCGGTGTCGACGTCCTCCGGTCGGGCACCGGGCGAGACGGGCGGTTCCGGACTCACGCCAGCCAACCGGCGACGTCGGCCGCCCAGTAGGTCAACACGATGTCAGCGCCCGCGCGCCGGATGCCCATGAGAGTCTCCAGCGCGACGGTCTGCAGGTCGATCCAACCGTTGGCGGCCGCGGCGCTGATCATCGAATACTCGCCGGACACCTGGTAGGCCGCCACCGGCACGGGCGAGAGGTCCGCGGCCGCACGCACGACGTCGAGGTAGCCCATCGCGGGCTTGACCATCACGATGTCGGCGCCTTCGTCGATGTCGAGTTCGACCTCGTGCAGCGCTTCCCGCGCGTTGCCCGGATTCTGTTGGTACGTACGGCGATCCCCGCGCAGGCTCGACCCGACCGCCTCCCGGAAGGGACCGTAGAAGCCGGAGGCGAACTTCGCGGCGTAGGCCAGGATCACCGTGTCGGTGTGCCCCGCCGTGTCCAGGCCGTCCCGGATGGCAGCGACCTGGCCGTCCATCATGCCGCTCGGCCCGACCACATGTGCACCCGAATCAGCTTGTGCCACCGCGAGTTCCACGTAGCGACTGTTGGTCAGGTCATTATCAACCCTGCCCGACCCGTCCAAAATCCCGCAGTGCCCGTGGTCGGTGAACTCGTCGAGGCAGGTGTCGGCCATCAGCACCGTGTCGTCGCCGAGGTCCTTGGCCAGATCGCGCAGCGCGACGTTGAGAACGCCGTCCTCGGCCACCCCCACGGACCCGGTTGCGTCCTTGTCCTCGTCGCGCGGCACGCCGAACAGCATCAGGCCGCCCACGCCCGCGGCCACGGCGTCGGCGGCGGCGCGACGCAGCGAGTCACGGGTGTGCTGCACGACGCCGGGCATGGAACCGATTGCGCGTGGTTCATCGATGCCGTCGGCGACGAACATCGGCAGCACCAGTTGTCGCGGCTCCAAGGTGGTTTCGGCGACGAGTCGCCGCATCGCCGGCGTGGCGCGCAGCCTGCGAGGCCGATGTCTGGGAAAAGCCACTACCGGCTCCTCGCGGTCAGCGACGCCGGCTCTTCTTACGCGGCGGCGGCAGCGCACCCTCGGCGCGCAACCGGGCGGCGTGTTCGGCGAGCGCCTCCACCAGAGGCCCGACGGCCGCGACTTCGGGCTGCACATCCACCCGCAGGCCGAATTCGGCTGCGGTCTCGGCTGTTTTGGGCCCGATGCACGCGACGATGGTCCGCGCGTGCGGCTTACCCGCGATGCCGACCAGGTTGCGAACCGTTGAGCTCGAGGTGAAGCACACCGCGTCGAAGCCACCGGTCTTGATCATCTCGCGGGTGTGCGCGGGTGGCGGCGCCGCGCGCACGGTGCGATAGGCCGTGACATCCTCGATCTCCCAGCCACGTTCGCGCAGCCCCTCGGCCAGCGTCTCGGTGGCGATGTCGGCGCGCGGAAGCAGCACACGGTTCACCGGATCGAAAACGTCGTCGTACGGCGGGAATTCATCAAGCAAGCCGAGCGACGATTGCTCGCCGGCCGGCACCAGTTCGGGGTTGATGCCGAACGCCCGCACCCGGTCGGCGGTGGCCTGGCCGACGCAGGCGATCTTCACCCCCGAGAAGGCCCGCGCGTCGAGACCGAATTCGTTGAACTTCTCCCACACCGCGCGTACCGCGTTGGTGGAGGTGAACACCACCCACTGGAACCGGCCGTCGACCAGACCCTTGACCGCGCGCTCCATCTGCGCCGGGCTGCGCGGCGGCTCGACCGCGATGGTGGGCACCTCGACGGGAAGCGCCCCGTGACCCACTAGCTTGTCGCTCATCTCGCCGGCTTGGTCCTTGGTGCGCGGCACCAGCACGGTCCAGCCGTACAGCGCACGGCTCTCCCACCAGTTCAGCTTGGCGCGGTTGGCCACGGTCTTGCCGATGGTCACGACCAGGGGACCGGCCAGTGGGCCGGCCGGCTCGATGCCCGCCGGCTTGTCCAGCACCGCCTTGTCGAGCAGCCCGGACAGTGTCGTCTCGACCGAACGCTGTTGGCACGTCGTGCCGCTGGCCGTCACCACCACCGGCGTGGTCGCGGTGAGCCCGTACTCGATCAGCGTGCGTGCCGCATCGGCCAGGTGCGTCGCCGTGGCGTGCAGGATCAGCGGCCCCGGCGCGGCGGCCAGCGCGGCCCAGTCGACGTGCGGGTCGCGGACATCGGCCACGGTGTGGGCCGAACCCAGCGGCAGGCCCGCGTACGTGGGCACCGCGGTGGTGTCCGGCAGGCCCGGCACGATCTCGAAGTTCAAATGCGACTTCGCCAGCGCCGACACCTCGCTGATCACCGCGTCCACCGACAGCGGGTCCCCCGCGACCAGCCGCACCACGTCGACACCCGTGCGGGCCTCGGCGATCAGCGTCTTGGCCACCTCGGCCGGATCGCCGACGGCCGACCGGATGTCGGGTCCGCCTGGGATCGTCGGCGCCTCGTTCCCCTGGGCGTCGCCGTCGGCCGGCGCTGCCGCTGCGGGTTCGGGGCCCGACGGGGGCGGCAGCTCGCTACCCACCAGGGCCAGCACCGCCTCCGGCACGTCGGGATCGGTGAACACCAGGGCGGCGTTGCCGAGCACGGTGCGGGCCCGCGTCGTCAGCAGTCCGGGGTCACCGGGACCCGAACCGACGAACGTGATGCGGCCCGGCTTCGGCTTGCGCCCCCGCCCGCTGGTCTGGCCTGTCATCTCAGTCACTCATCTCTCTGCTCTTCGCTCAACGCTCATCGCAGCTCTACTGCTTCATTCGGCGTCCGCCATGAGCTCGCGCGCCCCGAGGTCGAACAACTCCTCGGCCACCGAGAGCCCCAGCTCCCGGGCCCGGTCGGGAGTGCCGACACCGGACGCGCGGATCACGTCGGATCCGTTCAGCGCCGCCACGCAGCCGCGCAGCGACACCTCTTCGAAGACGTTGCCGTCCTCATCGATGGACTCGACCACCTCAGCGATCGCGCCCACCGGTGCGGAACAACCCGCCTCCAGTCGGGCGAGCAGGGCCCGTTCAGCGGTGACTGCGGCGCGCGTGTCGGCGTCGTCCAACTCCGCCAGCAGCGCGGCGAGCTCGGTGTCGTCCGCGCGGCACTCGACCGCGAGCGCACCTTGAGCCGGCGCTGGCAACATCTGCACCGGCTCGAGAGTCTCGGTGACATCGGCCAGCCGCCCGATGCGGGCCAGTCCCGCCCGTGCGACTACGATGCCGTCGAGATCACCGTTGCTAACCCTGTTCAACCTGGTATCCAGGTTGCCTCTTAGGGGGCGGATTTCCAAACCGAGACCCAGTGCTCTAAGCTGTGCGGCCCGCCGCGGGCTCGACGTGCCGATCAGCGAGCCGGCCGGCAACTCGCCGAGCACCAGCCCGTCACGGGCGACCAGGGCGTCGCGCGGGTCTTCGCGCGGGGGGCTTGCCGCGATGACGAAGCGCGGGTCGGCTGCGGTCGGCAAATCCTTGAAGGAGTGCACGGCGGCGTCCACCCGGCCGTCGTCGATGGCCTCCCGCAGGGCAGCGGTGAAGACCCCCACGCCGATGTCGGCGATGGGACCCTGATTGCGGTCGCCCTCGGTGGAGATGGTGACGAGTTCTGCGGCGTGGCCATTGGCTATCAGCGCATCTCTGACCGTACCGGCCTGGGTGGTCGCCAGCAGGCTGCCCCGGGTGCCTATCCGAATTACAGTCAAGCGTTACTCGGCCTTGTCGAAATCAGTTTGTATGAAGGGCATTTCGGGCCCAGCGACGGCGTCGACGGCCTGCTGGTCGAGCTCGAACAACTCGCGCAGCGCTTCGGCGTAGCTGTCGCCGCCGGGCGCGCTGGCAAGCTGTTTGACCCGCACGGTCGGGGCGTGCAGCAGTTTGTCGACCACCCGGCGCACGGTCTTGGCGACCTCGTCGCGGTGGGCCGCGTCCAGCCCGGGCAGCCGGTTGTCCAGCCTGAGCAGTTCGGCCTCGACCACGTCGGCGGCGCGCTGCCGCAACGCGGTGACGGTCGGGGTGACCTCGGCCATTCGCTGGCCGGCCAGATAGTTGGCGACCTCGGCGGCGACGATCGCGCGCGCGGCTTCGGCGTCGGAGGCGGCGGCGCGGGCCGACGGCTCACGCTGAATGCG
This sequence comes from Mycobacterium sp. GA-0227b, assembly GCF_001499855.1. GTDB lineage: Bacteria > Actinomycetota > Actinomycetes > Mycobacteriales > Mycobacteriaceae > Mycobacterium. The sequence goes on along the minus strand of NZ_LQIK01000030.1, from coordinate 330,234 downwards.
CTCCATGTCCACGACGTAGACGCCGGGCAGCCCCGCCACCGCGGGATCGACGTCGCGGGGCATGCCGAGGTCGCAGATCACCAGCTGCTTGGGCTCTTGGCCGTGCGCCAGGCCGCGGTGCACGTCGGCCAGGGACACCACGGGACGCACCGCGCCGGTGCAGCTGACGACCACGTCGGCATCGGTGAGCAGCGGCGGCAGATGGTCGAACGGGAAGGCATGAGCCTCGATGCCCAGTTCGCGGACCTTCGCCGCGAGGCGCTTGGCCCGCGGCAGGCTGCGGTTCACGATGTGGATGCGATCGAGGCCGGCGCGGGTCAGATGCTTGGCGGCCAGCGAGCCCATCGCGCCCGCGCCGATCACCACCGCCGTGCGGCCGGCGAGCGAACCCAGCTTGCTTTCGGCCATGCCGAGCGCCACGGACACCACCGAGGCGCCGGCGGCGTCGATCCCGGTCTCCGTGTGCACCCGCTTGCCGACCGACAGCGCCCGCTGCGACAGCTCGTGCAGCGTGCGGCCCACGGTGTGGTTGGCCTCGGCGGCCGCATAGGCGCGGCGCACCTGGCCGAGCACCTGCTGTTCGCCGATGACGGCGGAGTCCAGTCCGGAGGCGACGGCGAACAGGTGCTCGACGGCGGCTTCGGCGTAGCGCACGTAGGCGTATTTGGTGAGGTCGCCCAGGCCCATGCCGGAGTGCTCGGAAAGCACCTGGCCGATGACCGACAAGCCGCCGTGGAACGCCTCCACGACGGCGTAGACCTCGACCCGGTTGCAGGTGGACAGCACCATCGCCTCGGTGACGAGGGAGGACTGCAGCACCTTGTCGATGATCTTTGCCTGATCGGATTCATCGGTGCTGAGTTGTTCGAGCACCGACACCGGCGCGCTGCGGTGCGAAACCCCGAAAAGCAGCACGCTCACGGCTTAATCACCACGTCATCCACGGTAGTCGGTCAACAGTTAGGTGACCAAATTCCTGCAGGAGGCCGCAGTCACTTCGCCAGGTCGGCGCGCAGGCGAGGCTCGTCGACCTCCCAGTAACTGTGCTCGGCGCCGTCGAGCAACACCACCGGCAAACGATCACCGAACTCCGCCCGCAGCGCGGGATCGCCCGCAGCGGCTGCGGCGTCGACATCGGTGATGACCAGCGTGAAGCCCAGTTCGTTCGCCAGCACCGTGAGCTGGTCGGCGACCCGTTGGCAGATCGTGCAGCCGTCGCGCGTCAGCAACTCCACCTGCCGGTCCACTCGACAAGTATCCCGCCACCGTGACTTAGGGTTGAAAACGTGTCCGAGTCCGGTCGCGTCGAAGGCGAGCAGTTGGCGGGACCAGCCTCTGCCGCCGATCAGCAGCGTGCCGGTGAGGCGAGCGCCGAGCAGGCCGTCACCGGTCTGGTTCTCGAGGAGCCCACCACCCCGTCGCCACCGCCGCCCGACCTGACCGCGGCGGCGTTCTTCGACGTCGACAACACGCTGGTCCAGGGCTCGTCGCTGATCCACTTCGCCCGCGGGCTGGCCGCCCGCAAGTACTTCACCTACGGCGACGTCGCGAAGTTCCTCTACGCGCAGGCCAAGTTCCAGCTGACCGGCCGAGAGAACAGCGACGACGTGGCCGCCGGCCGCCGTAAGGCGCTGGCGTTCATCGAAGGCCGGTCGACGGCCGAGCTGATGGCCGTCGGCGAGGAGATCTACGACGAGATCATCGCTGACAAGATCTGGTCCGGCACCCGCTCGCTGGCACAGATGCATCTCGATGCCGGCCAGCAGGTGTGGCTCGTCACCGCGACCCCGTACGAACTCGCCGCGACGATCGCCAAGCGGCTGGGCCTGACCGGGGCGTTGGGCACCGTCGCGGAGTCCGTCGACGGGGTGTTCACCGGACGCCTGGTCGGCGACATCCTGCACGGGACGGGCAAAGCCCACGCGGTGCGGTCACTGGCCATCCGCGAGGGCCTCAACCTGCGCCGTTGCACGGCGTACTCGGACAGCTTCAACGACGTGCCGATGCTGTCGCTGGTCGGCACCGCGGTGGCGATCAACCCCGACGCCGATCTGCGCGACCTCGCCCGTGAGCGGGGCTGGGAGATTCGCGACTTCCGCACCGCACGCAAGGCTGCGCGCATCGGGGTGCCGTCGGCGCTCGCCCTGGGCGCGGCGGGTGGGGCGTTGGCGGCAGTCGTCTCCCGTCGCCAGGACGGCCGCTGACGAGCCGCTGATAGGCTCGCGCCGCTGACTCCGACCAGAAGAGACCGTGTATGGCCATCGCAGAGAACATCATCGGCACTCATTACCGCTACCCCGATCACTTCGAGGTCGACCGAGAAAAGATCCGAGAGTTCGCGCGCGCGGTCAAAGACGAGCACCCGGCCCACTTCAGCGAAGAGGCCGCCAAGGAATGCGGTTACGACTCGTTGATCGCGCCGTTGACGTTCCTCGCGGTCGCCGGTCGCCGCGTCCAGCTCGAGATCTTCAACCAGTTCGACGTGCCGATCAACATGGAGCGGGTGCTGCACCGTGACCAGAAGATCACCTTCCACCGCCCGATCGTGGCCGGCGACAAACTGTTCTTCGATTCCTACCTCGACTCGGTGACCGAATCACACGGAGCCGTCGTCACCGAGGTCCGCGGCGAGGTCACCGACGCCGACGGCAACCCGGTCCTGACGAGCGTCGTCACCGTGATGGGCGAGGCGCAATCCGACACCGAGGCCGACGAGGTGAGCGAGCGCATCGCCGCCGCCCGCGATGAGGCGATCGCGAAAATGATTGCCAAGCAAACTAGTTCGGGTAGCTAGCCGCTAGCGCGAGCAGTCGCGAAGTGCCCCTTTTCAGGCCCGTTCGAGGGCAATTTGCGTCTGCTCGCGGAGGAAAATCTCCCCGGAGACTCAGCCGAGGAACGTGTTGCGGCGCTGCGCGAGCAGCTGGTACAGCGTCTGCTGGATGGTCTCGCGCACCTGGTCGGTGAGCTCGAACGTGATCATCGGGTCCTCGGCAGCCGACTCGTCGTAGTCGGCAGTCTCGATCGGCTCGCCGAACTGGATGTGCCACTTCGACGGCAGCGGGACCATCCCCGCCGGGCCCGCGAGCGGGAAGAACGGCGTGATCGGGAAGTACGGCAGCCCCAACAGCCGGGCCAGCAGCTTGACGTCGGCGATCATCGGATAGATCTCCTCGGAGCCGACGATCGAGCACGGCACGATGGGCGCCTTGGTGCGCAGCGCGGCCGAGACGAAGCCGCCGCGACCGAAGCGCTGCAGCTTGTAGCGGTCCTTGAAGTGCTTACCCAGGCCCTTGTAGCCCTCCGGGAAGACCGCGGTCAGCTCACCGGCGGCCAGCAGGCGGTGCGCATCGGCGGCGCAGGCCATGGTGTGGCCCGCCTTGCGCGCGGCCTGACCGACCATCGGCAGGTCGAAGACCATGTCGGCGGCCAGCAGGCGCAGATCGCGGTGTGTCGGGTGGTGGTCGTGCACCGCCACCGACGCCATCAACCCGTCGAACGGCAGCACGCCGGCGTGGTTGGCGACCACCAGCGCGGCACCCGTCTCGGGCAGATGCTCGACACCGCTGACCTCCACGCGGAACCACGACTTGAAGAACACTCTCAGCAAAGGCAGAAAGATTGCGTTGTTGAGGTGGGCGTCGAAGCCGAATTCGTCGACGACGTAATCGCCCATCATCCGCTTGCGGACGAATTCGGCGACCGCCCCTATTCGCTTGGCGAGTTCGGTCGGCGTCTCGTCGACGGTCGGCCCGCCGGCGGCGCCGGCCCTGCGGTCGTCGATCTCACGGACGACGGCGGCGATGTCCTCGGCGGAGGCGCGACCGAGCGGATCCGAGGTCTGCGAGGGATGTCGGCGGGAGCCCTGCGTGCGCGCGGCGTTGCGCCGCTGTGCCGCTGCACGGCCCGAATTCGCGTGCAGCGGGATGACTTTCGCCTTGGACTCGCCCGCCACTGTCGTTACCTTCTCCCCACCCGATCAGTTGATGAGCCTAGCGTCCCCACCGCTGCGCCGCAGCGACGGCGCGACTCTCCATTGAGCGTACCCACCGCGGGTCGACGATCGGAGTCAATCCGCGGCCCCGGACGTAATCGTCGAAGGCTTCCACGGTGGTCCACTTGGGGTTGTAGCCGAGTTCGTTTCGCATTCGCGATGTGTCCATAACACGGCCGTAACTCAGGTAGTCCAATTGCTCGCGATCAAGTTCAGTGTAGCGAGTCGCGCGCCTCAGCGAATCCACTGCCCACAGCGCCGACCGAGGCACGGGAAGCGGGATCCGGCCGGCCCGCCGGATCGCCTGGCTCATCATGATGATGCCGGACGCCCCGATGTTGTAGGTGCCTGACTTGCCCGCCATCGTCGCCCGCTCGAGCGCCCCGAGCGCGTCCTGCTCGTGCAGCAGCTGTAACCGGGCGTCGTGCCCGACGACGGTCGGTACGACCGGACCAGCGAGGTAGCGCGACAGCGCAGTATCCATCGCGGGACCGATCATGTTGGCCAGCCGCAGGATGGTGACCGCGATGTCGGGCCGCCGCCGTCCCAGTCCGCGCGCATATCCCTCGATGTCGATGCTGTCGCGGGCGAATCCTTCTCCCGGCGGGCGTCGAGCGCTGGTGTCCTCGGTGAACAGCACCGGGTCGCGAGAGGTCGAGCCGTACACCTCCGACGTCGACTTGAGTACGACGCGTTGCACCGACGGCGCCTTCTGACAGGCCGCGAACAGCTGGATTGCGCCCATCACGTTGAGCTCCTTGAGCGCCGCGCGCCCACCGGAGCGGGGCGCGTAGGACGCCGCGGCGGCGTGCACCACGGTGTCCACGTCGCCGTTGCGAATGACCTTCGCGATGAACGGGTTCCGGATGTCGGCGCGGACGAACTCTGCGCGGCCCATCCGCCGCAGCAGGTCCTTGCTCGGCGCGATCGCGTCGACGGCGATCACGTGGTTGATCAACGGGTTCTGCGCCAGCCGGGCCGTCAGGTATCCGCCGAGGAATCGGCACGCCCCGGTGACCAGGACGACTTTGGGATAGTGCACGGCGTCGCGCGAGTCAGACCCGTTGGTGTGCCCAGTGGAACGACCCTCGGAATCCATGACCGGTCAGCCTAACGACCGCGCGCGGAGATTACTTGCCGAGTTTTCTGCGCTGGACCCGGGTGCGACGAAGCAGCTTGCGGTGCTTCTTCTTCGACATGCGCTTGCGTCGCTTCTTGATGACTGAACCCATGAACTCCGCTACCTGTGAATACTTGCCGAACAAGCATTGTTGATTGACCCGGCCACTTTACCGGGCTGCGCAGGTAACCGCGAAACGCGCCTGATCGCCGGTGCCGGCTCGCACGGAGAGGACACGGAGAAGAATCAGCCGGTGATGAGCGCTCGCGCGAAAAACATCAGCTGATGCTGAGCGCTCGCGCGAAGAACATCAGCCTGCGTCGAAGTACGAGCTCTCCAGCATGTCGTGAACAGCCTTGGCGTGCACCCGGAACGAGCGGCCGACGCGGACGGCGGGCAGCTCCCCGTTGTGCACCAACCGGTAGACCGTCATCTTGCTGACCCGCATCAGGCTCGCCACTTCGGCGACGGTGAGAAATTGAGCTCGTGGCTGTTGACCGTCGGATCCGGCATCCCGAGCCGACTTTCCACTGGCCGAATCCCGCCCGGATGGCCCGTTCATAGACGTCATCGCAACCCAATCATTCAGGCACGGGCAGTCCCAGCGGCTTCCCCACCGCTGGCACCGACCCGTGCTTACACCAGGAGAATAGCGTGGCAGATGGTGTTACTGCGACGGGTGTGGGTAATTAAACGAATTACTCCGATGTAATTCCGAGCTGCTCAGAGCGCCTTTTCGCGGCCTCGACCGCTTCGGCGACGGCCGCCCGCAAACCACTTCGTTCGAGTTCCCGCAGACCAGCCGCTGTGGTCCCCCCCGGCGAGGTAACGGTCGCGCGCAGCTGAGCGGGCGTGGTGTCCATCCTGATTCCCGACGACGGCCCGGCCGCTCCCCCGGCCGATGCGGCCCGGTCGAGCCGGTCCAGCAGCATCGCGGCCGACCCCGCCATCGTTTGCGCGACCAGATCGGTGGCCACCGTGCGCGACAGCCCGGCCGCGACGCCCGCGTCGATGAGCGCCTCGACCATCAGGAAGAAGTAGGCCGGCCCGGAACCCGACAGCGCGGTGACGGCGTCGAGTTGGGATTCGGGCACGGTCAGCACGCCGCCGACCGCGTCGAAGATCGCGGAGACCTCCTTCATCTGCTCCGCGGTGGCGAACCGGCCGGCGGACAGCGCGCTGACTCCCCCGCCGACGACGATCGGCGCGTTGGGCATGACACGGATAACCGGCGCCCCGGCGGGCAGCTTGTTCTCGTAATAGGCGGTGGTGACGCCGGCGGCGACCGTCACGAAAACCTGTTCGGCCGTGTCGCTTTCGGCATGGCTGGCCGCATCGACGATCTCCTCGACAAGGCCTTCCACGTCTGCGGGCTTGACGGCCACGATGACGTAGCCGGCGTTGTCCACCGCGTTGGACACCGTCGTCACCAACACCGAGTACGTCTCGGCGAGGTGTTTCGCCCGGGCCGGATCCTTCTCCGCCACCACCAGGTCCTTGACCTGTCGCCCGGCGCGCAGCAGCCCGGACAGGAGTGCCTCACCGATACTTCCCCCGCCGACGATCGCGATTCTGGCCATGCCGGAAAGCATTGCAGAAAGCCGGTACGGCTACGCGCTCGGCACCATCGCGAGTTGGCGGCTCTGCACCACGATGCGGCCCTCACAGTCGACGACGATGTGGTCCTCGTCGAACCAGTCCTGGCCGATCTCCACCGTCGTGCAGAGCACCCGCAGCCACCCGTCGGCGGGCAGGGTACGCAGATACGCGGTCAGCTGGACGGTCGGCGCCCAGCCGAACCGGTTGACACCGAACGTCACCGGCGCCGACACATCGCCGCACAGCAGCGCGAACAGCACATCCGGCGCAACGCCTTTCGGGCGCACCCAGTACTCGATGACCGGCGGTCCGCCGTCGGACCGCGGTGCCATGGTGGTCAGCGAGGGCCGGATGTCGCAGCCGTGTGCGAGGTGCACGATGTCCGCCATCGGGTGTCCCTCGCCGATCGGCTCCAGACCGGGCGGCGGCTCGGGCTGCATCAGCGGGATCACCGGGTTGACCGACAGCAGCGGCGCCACGTGGTGCTCCGGGTCGCCGAGCGTGATTGCGGCCCGCACAGCCGTACGCTCACCCTGGTTGAGTTCGACGTCGATCAGGCTGATGCGACGTCCGCGCTTGCGCACAGTGGTGACCAGCTGCATCGGGCCGGGGTCCGGCGCCCACAGGAAGTTTCCGGACACCGCGATCGGCTGGACGTCCTCTACGCTCGCCCGATCCCCCGAGTCATCCCCTGGGCTACGCCCGTGGGCCCATCGTTCCAGCCGCCTGGAATGCTCGGTTCGCGCCGCGTTTGCGCACAACGCCAACATCGCGCCGCCGTGCACCTTCGGCCCGATCGTCCAATGTTCGTTCAGCTCACCGTGATACACGCCGTCACCGGCATCCGTGAGCGCCATGGCGTCGGTGAACAGGGTGGAGCCGGTCATCTGGTGGTTCCTTCGCAAGGAGGTCAGCGCAGCAGGTGCGCGCGGGCGAACTGCAACGACTCGACCAGCAACGCCTCGCGTTCGGCGGCGGTGCGGGCGCCCGATGTGGTCACCTCAAGGATCACATGCCCGGTGAAATCGCTCGCGGCCAGCATCTCGCAGACCTCCACCGTCGGCTGCGTACCGCGGCCGGGCACCAGATGTTCGTCGGTCGAGGCGCCGCTGCCGTCGCACAGATGCAGGTGCACCAGTCCGTCGCCCATCCGACGGGCCATCTCGATCGCATCGGAGCCCGCGGTCGCGGTGTGCGACAGGTCGAGCGTGTAGTGGGCGTGGTCGCCGTCGAGCGGATCGTAGGACGGCGCGAACGCAGAGATGCCAGGCCCCGGCCTGCCGCCACGTTTGCGCATCCGCTCGATCGAGGTCTGGCCCGCGCCGAAGAACCGGTCGGCCCGAAACGGGAACATGTTCTCGACGGCGACCATCACGTCGCTGGACGCCTCGAGCTCGGCGACCTGCTCAGAGAAGCCTTCGGCGTAGCGGCGCTGCCACCGGAACGGCGGATGCACGACGACGGTCTGGGCGCCCAGCTGTTCGGCCGCGCGCACACTGCGCTCGAGTTTCGGAATCGGGTTGGCGCCCCACACGCGCTGCGAGATGAGCAGGCACGGCGCATGCACCGAAAGCACCGGCATGTGGTACTTCTCGGACAACTGCGCGACGGCTTCCACGTCCTGGCTGACGGTCTCGGCCCAGACCATCAGCTCGACGCCGTCGTAGCCCAGCCGCGCCGCGTACTCGAAGGCCGCCTCGGTTCTCAGCGGGTAGACCGACGCCGTCGACAGACCGACCTTGATGGCTGGGCGCACGAGTTATTGGGCGCCTCAGCCCGCCTGCATCAGTGCCAGCGGCCCGAACGTGACCATCGCCCCGACCGCGACGGCGATCAACGTGCTGCCGATGTCCTCGGTCTTACGCACCACACGCACTCCGACCACCAGGCCGAGGATCACCAACACGCCGAGCACCAGCGCGATGATGCTGTTCCACTTCCACAGCTGATCGAACGCGATGAACAGGCCGGCACCGAAAGCGACCGCAACCACGCACTGGGCGACGACCCAGGCTCCGCGCAGGAACGCCGACATCGGTCCCGATGGCGCCACATCGGCGTCGTCCTCGAGGTCGATGTCCTCCGGGCCCAGGCCGCGGCCGCGCCGAACCACGTCGTCGGCGACGTCCTGGCCGCCGAACAGCTCGCTGTCCTTGTCGGGGGACCGCAGGTATGACGGCAGGTCCTCGCGGTCGTCGTCGTCCGGTTCGACGAGATCGACGGCAGCGTCGGCGGCGTCCTCCTCGTCGGCCTTGGGATCGGACCAGTCGAACGGGTCCGGGCTCATCTGCTCGGCCCCCACGCCGGTGTCGGTGTCCTCGCCCACCGCGCTTCGCCCGCCGGTGTCCTCGCCCACCCCACTGCGCCCGCCGGTGTCCTCTCCCACCCCACTGCGCCCGCCGAAACCGAACCGGCGCCGGGTGAAGTGCGAGCGGCGCGGCGGGGCGAAGAAGTCCAGGTCTTCGTCGGCGTCGCGATGCTCGACATGGGTCTGGTAGTCGGCGACGGCGTCGGCGTACTCGTCCTGCTCTTCTACGGAGGCCTCGGGTTCGACTCCGGTGTCCTCGGCGGCGGGCGATACTTCCTCGACGTGGTCAGGGGCGCCGTTCGTGGCAGCGGGTTCGGCCGCTTCGGGTACGGGTTCGAGGCGTTCGGGTTCGACGGTTTCGGCTTCGGCCTCGGCCGGGGCATCGACCACCGCGGCGGCCGACGGCCCGGTCGCGGGTGCGTCGTCCTGGTCGCGGACGACCGGGATTTCGCCGGTCAGTTCGGCGACGGAGATCGAGTCGGTGTCCCCACGGCGACGCCGGCGCCGACCGCCGATCGGCGGGGCACCGATCGTGCCGTTGCGCGCCAGCAACTCCGCAACCGAGATGGGTCGCGTGTTGCTGTGGTCGTCTTCTGGTCCTGTCATGGTGTATTGCCTTCGGCCCTCGTCACCTATCGTCCAGCATTGCGCAAAAACGTCTGTACTGAGGCCGGATTGTCAGCGCCGCCGATCGTCGTCGGATCGTCGGCACCGACGGAGCCGCTGCCGTCGGCTTCGCTGTCGAGTCTCCGCAGAATCAGCCCTTCTCGCAACGCCCAGGGGCAAATGTCCACGCTCTCGACGGCCAGGGCCTTCATGCTCGCCTCGGCGACCAACGCTCCGGCCACGATCTGTGGCGCCCGTTCGGCACTCACTCCTTCCAATTCCGCTCGGTCGGCCGCGGTCATCCTAGAGATGAATGCTATGAGCTGCCTTAACCCGGTGGCTGTGAGCGTCCGTTTGACCCGCGGACCGGCCCCGGAGGGCGCGGCGCCGGTCAACCGGGCCAGCGAGCGGAACGTCTTCGACGTCGCAACGGCCAGGTTCGGGGCGCCGGCTTTGAGCAGCTCGGCCCCGGCGTCGGCCAGTTCGGTGGTCAGCCAGTCGCGCAGCATCGCGACCCGCCGACGGCCCGGTGGGTCGTCGGGCAGCCATTCGCGGGTGAGCCGGCCCGCGCCGAGCGGGAGCGACAGCGCCACCTCCGGCTCCTCGTCGACACCGTTGGACAGCTCCAGCGACCCGCCGCCGATGTCGATGTTGATGATGCGTCCGGCGCTCCACCCGTACCAGCGCCGCACGGCCAAGAACGTCAGCCTCGACTCGTCGACCCCGGCGAGTACGCGCAGCGAGACCCCCGTCTCGGCGAGCACCCGCGCGAGCAACTCCTCGGAGTTCTTGGCGTCACGCACCGCCGAGGTGGCGAACGCCATCAGCTCCGAACACCCGGAACTGGTGGCGATCTTGGCGAACTCGTCGATGGTGCCGATCAGTTTGTCCGCACCCTTACGGGTCAGCTTGCCGGAGCCGTCGATGGCCTCGGCGAGCCGCAACGAGGCCTTGGTGGAACTCATCGGTGTCGGGTGCCCGCCCCGTCGCGCGTCCACCACCAGAAGGTGAACGGTATTGCTGCCCACGTCGAGCACGCCTAATCGCACACCTTCAACTTAATCGGTCTACCGTTGATTACCGTGAGCGCATCGCATCCCGGCGAGGTCGAACTCGATTTCGCCCGTGAGTGGGTCGAGTTCTACGACCCGGACAATCCCGAGCATCTGATCGCAGCCGATTTGACGTGGCTGTGCTCCCGCTGGACGTGTGTGTTCGGCACACCGGCCTGCCAGGGCACGGTCGAGGGGCGCCCGGACGACGGCTGCTGCTCGCACGGCGCGTTCCTGTCCGACAAGGACGACATCGCCCGCCTGGACGACGCGGTCAAGACGCTGACCGACGAGGACTGGCAGTTCCGCGAGAAGGGGCTCGGCAAGAAGGGGTACCTCGAGATGGACTCCTACGACGACAAGCCCAACCTGCGCACCCGAAAACACAAGGGCGCCTGCATCTTTCTCAATCGGCCCGGCTTTCCCGGTGGCATCGGCTGCGCACTGCACAGCAAGGCGCTCAAGCTGGGTGTCGAACCGCTGACGATGAAACCCGACGTATGCTGGCAGCTGCCGATCCGGCGCACGCAGGAGTGGGTGGAGCGGCCCGACGGGACCGAAATCCTCAAGACGTGGATCACCGAGTACGACCGTCGCGGCTGGGGTGAAGGCGGCGCGGATCTGCACTGGTACTGCACCGGCGATCCGAACGCGCACGTCGGCAGCAAGCCGGTCTGGGAGTCCTACGGGCCCGAGCTGACCGAACTGCTCGGCGAGAAGGCGTATGCGGAGCTCGCGGCGATGTGCAAGCGGCGCAGCGGTTTAGGGCTCATCGCCGTGCATCCCGCGACTCGGCTGGCCGGATGAACCTGTTCCTGTTCCGGCTGATTCCGCCGCGAGCGGATTTCGCCCAGACCATGACGCCCGCCGAGCAGCAGGCCATGGCCGCGCATCAGGAGTACTGGCAGCAACTGCTCGCCGACGGTCGCGTCGTCGTCTACGGACCGGTCGCAGATCCCGAAGGTGTCTGGGGAATGGGCGTGCTGCGCGCCACCGACCGCGCCGAGGTGCTCGCGATCGCCGAGCGCGACCCGTCGGTCACCGCCGGTGTCAACACCTTCGACGTGTTCGAGATCATGGGCGGCACGACGGGCTAGGCGCGGCGAGTGTCGGGTTGTGGCACGCGATCACGCCTCGAAGTCAAGTGAAGGTAACCCACTTTCGGCGGGCTATTTCTCGAGTTTGTCAACCGACTCGAGAGCGTCGTATCGCGCACCCGTTAGCTCGACCGACTTCTCCCACAGCTCCGCCGCCAACTGCGCATTGCGCGCTGCTGCGCTGCGCGGCGATCGGCTCACCGGCCCGCGGACCCCGAACAATCGGTTCGGACCGAGATAGTCGCCGTTGCGTACGTCGGGCATCGTTGCCGCGTACAACTGGCTCAGCGCACCGCTTTCCTCGCTGTTGGTGAACAACCGAAGCGCGACGTGCGTTAGTTGCACCGCTCCCGGAATCGGCGGAACCATCGAATCGAACAAGTTGGTTGCGGCCACCCCAGGATGGGCGATCACCGACTTCAGCGCGAGCCCGGCGGCGTCACTGCGTCGCGCCAGTTCCGCCCCGAATAGCAGGTTGGCCAACTTGGATTGCGAGTAGGCCGACATGCGTCCGTATTCGCGCAGCTCGAAGTTGAGGTCGGCGAGGACGATGAGCCCCTGACGGTGGGCGATGCTGGACAGCGTGACGACCCGGGGTTCGGACGTGGCCAGTAGCGCGGGCAGCACCCCGTCGGTGAATGCGAAGTGGCCGAAATGGTTCGTGCCGATCTGCATCTCGAAGCCATCGGCTGTACGGGCGAAGGGAATGGCCATCAGGCCGGCGTTGTTGATGAGCACGTCGATGCTCGGCGCTACCTCCACGACTTCGGCGGCGGACTCCCGCACCGAACCCAGATCGGCGAGATCGAGCGGAACGAGATGGTGCTCGGCTCCTGGCCCGGCCAATCGCACCCGGTCGAGGGCTTCGAGGCCGGTCATCTGGTTGCGGCAGGCCAAAATAATTCGCGCGCCGGCAGCCGCGAGCGCAGTCGCAGCCTGGAGACCGAGGCCGTTGTTCGCACCGGTTATCACCATGGTCTTACCGGCCTGATCGGGGATGTCCGCCGATCGGAAGTTGTCGACCTGCAGCCTCGTTCGCGTCATCGGACTTCGGCCATCCCTGACACCTCGACGGTGGTTCTCGGTGCGACCCGCGCCAGTAATCGAGCCCCCACCGTCTCGGCAAAGCTGATCGAGAACGGTTGTGCCATCCGCCGATTGATGCCCGGCGCGATGCGCAACATGAAGTACCCCAGCCATGCCTCGGTCCGCACCGGCACGACCGCGAGGTCGTAGCGGACCGCTCGCACGGCCGCCCGGGCCACCAAATCAGGGCTCATCGGCGAGAACGGAAGCTTCTCGGCGAACTCCTGCAGCTGCCGGGTCAATTGCTTACCACGCTCGATGAGTTCAGGGTCGACGCCGACGGTCACCGCCCGGTCGCCGATGTTGGTACTGATCACACCCGGACAGATCGCGCTGACACCGATACCGTGCGGGCCGAGCTCCAGGCGTAGGCATTCGCTCAGCATCTTCACCCCGGCCTTGGACACCGAGTACGGCGCCATCACCGGTGTGGGCGTGAAGGCCGCTGCCGATGCGATGTTGACGATGTGCCCGCCTCTGCCCCGCTCGACCATCATGGTGCCGAACACCCGGCAGCCGTGCACCACACCCATCAGGTTGATGCCCAGTTGCTTGTCCCAATCCTCGGCGGACAGCTTGAGGAACGGGCCGCCGACGACGATCCCGGCGTTGTTGACCACAACGTCCGGCACCCCGAAATCGGCACGCACCTCGCGAGCGAACAGTTCCCAGGCGTCGGGGTCGGTCACGTCCAGCAGCATTGCCGATGCTCGGTTGCCTACACCCTTGATCATCGCCGCTGTGGCCTCTGCGGAGTCGAGGTCGATATCCGAAACCACCACGTGGGCACCGAGTTTGGCGAAGCGGATCGCGGTCGCCCGCCCGATACCGCTACCGGCGCCGGTGACAACGACGACTTCCGGTTTGAGGTTGTTGATCTTCACAGGGCTTCTTTCGACGTAGCTGCCAGTTCGCGGACGGTTCCGGTGCCGGTACCGTAGTGGTAGACGTCGAGGTCGTAATGGCGGTTGTGCCAGTACATCTCGCCGTGCGTGGTCGGTCGGAACGGCGAGTCGCCGTGATAGTCGATGTAGTAGGTGTTGGAGCCCTCGCACGCCGGCGTGAACAGGAAGTTGCGCTCCTGGCGCCGGAGGCACTTCTGGAAGTACGCGTCGTGGACTTCTTGGCGGATCTCCACCTCCAGGGCATCGCGCCGCTTGGCTTCGGCGATCGCTCGGCTCAGATGCGCCGATGTGGCCTCGATCATCCACAGGTAAGAGCCCAGTACGAAGCCGTACGGTCCCGTGATCATGAACATGTTCGGAAAACCGGGTACCGAAACCCCTTGGTACGCCTGGAACCGGTTGACCGCCCAGAACTCCCCCGCGTCGACGCCGGCACGGCCGACGACCGGGAAGGGTGGAACCGAATCGCGCTCCCACAGTTTGAATCCGGTCGCGCAGATCAGAACGTCAACCTGGTGCTCGACGCCGTCCGCGGTCAGCACCCCGTTCGGGGTGATCCGCTCGATGGAGTCAGTGACCAGGCTGACGTCGCTGCGGTTGAATGTCGTCAGGTAGTCGTTGGACATCGACGGCCGTTTGCAGCCAAGCCCGTAGCGCGGGATCAGTTTCTCCCTGGTCACCGGGTCCTTGACCTGGCTGCGCATCCACGCCCTGACAGGTGCCTCGGCGAGCTTGCGCGTCGAGTTGACCAGCCACCCCGGGCCGGCCAGCATGCCGCTCATCCCGATCTCCGTCGCGATTGTGCCGAGACCCCGAATCGCGGAACGCAGCTGTCGCTGCTCCATCACTCTACGTACGACGCCGCGGATCTCAGCGTCCCGCTTGGGGAACACCCAGATCGGGGTGCGCTGGAAGACGGTGAGATGCTCGACCTCGTCGACGATCGCCGGAACCAATTGCAGCGACGTCGCGCCGGTCCCGATCACCGCCACCCGCTTGCCATCCAGGGTTACGTCGTGGTCCCACAGTGCGGTGTGCATCAGTACGCCACCGAAGTCGTGCAGACCTGGAATATCCGGCATCTTGGGCCGTTCCAGCCCACCGACCGCCATCACGACATACCGGCCGGTGATCTCCGCCCCGCCGTCGACGGTCAACCGCCACAGGCTGTTGCGCTCGTCGAAGGTCGCGCCGATGACCGTGGTGTTCAGTCGCAGCTTGTCCCGCAGGCCATACTTGTCCACCATTCGGTCGGCGTAGTCGCGCAGTTCGGCGCCGGGCGCGAAGACGCGTGACCAGTCGCCCCGCTGTTCGTAGGAGAAGCTGTAGATCACCGAGGGGATGTCGACCGCCACACCGGGATAGGTGTTTGCATGCCACGTGCCTCCGACGTGGTCCCACTTGTCGAGAATGACGAAGTCGTGAATGCCTTTACGCTGCAACGCGATACCGGTGCCGATTCCGCCGAATCCCGCACCGACTACCACTACCTCGTGGTCGGGGTCGATGCGCTCCGCGACCGGCGGACGCTCGATATCTGTGCTCGTCGTCATTTCACGTAACCGACGAGTTCGCCGTCGGCTCCGAACAGTTCCCGTTGCCAGCGTTCGAGTAGCTCGCCGGTCCGGACATCGTCGGGGTGAAAGCCGGGTCGTAGATACTCTCGGATCTCCGGCATGAATCCGCGCAGAAGCGGACCGCGGAAGATGTGATAGGTCTGCCGCAACACCTTGAAGGGGCGCCATGCGGTCGGATCCATCAGCATGGACACCGACACCGCAGCCGTGACGAACGGGATCGTCAGGTAGTACATGAACCACATCACCGCGATGCGGATCCGCTCCGACCCCCCGACCGCCCGATAGACATCGAAGGCGACCGACTTGTGCTCGAGTTCCTCCATGGCGTGCCAATTCAGTAGGTGCCACACCTCGGGATCGCCTGGGATCGCCTGAATTTCGTCCTTGGACAGCACCCGCGCTCCCAATACGGCGGTGTAGTGTTCGGCAGCGGCCGTCATCGCCAGGTGCACCTTCGCGGGGAACAGTTTCTCGATACGCAGCATGAGCCTCTGCCGCACACTCGTCGGTGAGAACAGCAGGAAGCGGACCAGCGGGTAGCCCAGGTCGGCCAGGTGCGCGTTGAGCTTGCGATGCTCCTGGCCGTGCACGGACTCCTGGCCGATGAAGCCCGCGACCCGCTTCTTCAAGACTGGATCGGTGATTTGGTCGGAGAAGCGGCGCACCGACCGGATGAACGACTCCTCGCCGGGGGGAAACGCTCCGGACAGCACGGCCACGAGGTGGCTCATCACGATGTCGCCTTCGACGAAGTGGCGCCGAATGGGTTCGGGCTCGCCGAATGGGAACCTCATCCTGCGGACCGTCGGGTACGCGCCGGTCGTCGAAGTGCCGCCGGTCGCCAGTGACTCCGTTGTCATGGTCGAATCCTTCCTTGTGGCTGTCTATTTCAGGTTGGCTGTCTATTTCAGGTGGTCGACGAGGACGCCGCCGGCGCCGAAGAGTTCGTCCTGCCACCGCTCGAGCAGCGCAGTGGTATCGATGTCGTCAGGATGGAATCCCGGGCGCATGTACTTGGCGAGTTCACTTGGCAGGCCCTTGAACACCGGACCGGTGAACAACTTGTACGCCTCACGCGCCAGGCGGCGCGGTTGGCGACGCGCGATCGGGTCACGACCTATCGAAACGCCCAGCGAGACTAGGGTCACCGGAACGGTCAACGCGTACATCACGGCCATCACCGCAATACGCGTGCGCTCGGTGCCGCCGACCGCGCGGTACACGTCGAACGCCACGGACTTGTGCTCCAGTTCCTCCAGCGCATGCCAGTTGAGCAGGTGCCACATCTCCGGTTCGGCGGGGATCGACTGGATTTCCTCGCTGGAGAGCACCCGCTCGGCCAGCACGGCGGTGTAGTGCTCCGCGGCGGCGGTCATCGCCAAGTGCACCTTCGCGGGCAGCCGCTCCTCGAGACGTATCTGCCCGGCCTTCAACCGCTTCGAGTCCCACCACTGGATGGCATAGCCCATCTCGACCAGCTTCTCGTTGAGGTGGCGGTGCTCCTGGCCGTGCATCGACTCCTGGCCAATGAAGCCGGCCACCCGCTTCTTGAGGTCCGGATCGGTGATGAGGTCCGCGAAGCGGCGCACCGACCGGATGAACCCCTCTTCACCCGGAGGGAATCCCGCCGAGAGTCCGGCGACGAAATGGCTGTACACCATGTCGCCGGCGACGAAGTACTTCTTGGTGGCTTCCTCGTTGAAACGGAAGCGGATCCGCCTGGTCTTGGGATGAGGCCTGGTCTCTGGCTGAGAAAGTGTCGCGCTTCGCGCTTTCGTTACTGCCGACCCTTGCCCACTGCGTTCGTTCACGGTTGCCCGCCCTTTTCTCGAACATTCAGTAACTAGTACCGCTAGTACTAGGTGATCTCAGCCTAAGTCGCGGCGCTGCGACGCGCAAGGGTTTTGAATAATGACGTTCTTCGAGAATTGCGATCGAGCAGACGAGCCGCTTCCGGCGCGGGTCAGTCAGTTTCGAACAGCGGCAGCTGCTCGTCAGGATCTATGGCCACGCCGCGCGCAGCAGCCGTTGCCGACAATGCGCCCCAGAGCAGGGTGCTCAGCTCGTCGATCAGCTCGTCCTTGCTGATAGTCGGCTCGTTGAGCCAGCGCAATACGCCGAGCGCCACGGCCCCGAGAATGCCGTCGACCACATACTGCAGGTTGTCCCCGTTGCCGCCGCGAGCAGTCAGCATCGCCGCAACGATCGCGGTGGTCGCGTCGGACAGACCTCGGCCGCTTTCAATCAGCTCGGCACTTGACTTGCCGTCGCTGAAATGCGAACCGACCAGGAACCGAAAGAGATTGGGCCGCTCGTCCACCAGGTCGATGTAACCGACCAAAGCAGAGCGAACGAGCTCCAACGCCGTACCGGCGAGATGGAATCGCGGCACGACCCGCTCAATGATCAGCTCCTGCACCCGTTCACCGACCGCGGTGAACAGCGTCTCCTTGTCGGCGAAGAAGCGGTACAGCTTCGGCCGTGGCACGCCGGCCGTCTTGACCACGTCATCGATCGAAAGTTCCGGCCCGTACTCGTCGATGGCGCGCAGCGTCGCCTCGATCAACTCCGTCCGTACCGTTGCGCGGTGCGCGCGCCAACGGTCGGTCCGCGCGTCACCTGTCGGCTCCGACAGTCGCGCGGCGAGGCGGGTGGCATCTGCCGGCATACGGCGATCGTAATTCAGCCAGCTCTCGCCGGTCGGCGGCGCGCGAGCGCTGCCTGCCCGCGATCCGCCTGCGGAAGGTCGAAGCCCTAGAAAGTGCTCCTGCGCCGCCTGCCGACCAGCTCATGAACTTGTGTTCGTGAACGAAACCCTTACGGCGGTTTTCTGCTGAACCGCCCAGCAGACGCGCTCGTGGTGCTCGCTGCCGCCGTTGTTCGGGTTCGGATGGCGACTTTGCGCTCCAACAGAAAACTACGTGGCGACGACCTCGGTTCCACTTTCCAGCTTCTCGAGCCACATGCGGAGCGTGGCGACCATCAAACCTGCGCCCTGCTCGCCGTCGAAGAGGCCGATGGCTTGGCCGATCGCCAGCCCCGTGCCCGTGGACACGACGGCATTGATTGCATCGTCCAGCCTCGGATCCGTCTCGGAGATCCCCTCGGGAAGCGCGTCCCCGAGCACTGCCCGGACCGATTCCGTGATCCGTGCGATGACATCGCGGTTGGCTGCGACCTGGTCAGCGTCATTGAAGGTGCTCGTCAGATACTCGGCCGCGAAGGTGACCAGAGACGTCTCAGTTGCCAGGCGGGTCCACCACGCCGACAACGCTTCGAATCGCGCATCCATCGAATCACCCGCGCGGACAATGCCTTCCATCAGCGCAGTGACCTCCGACATGAACCGGATTCGCATCACCTCGCGGCAGAGCGATTCCTTGCTGTCGAAGTTGCTGTAGACCGCCCCGATGGTCCGACCGGCTTCAGCGGCGATCGCCGCGATGGATGTGGCGTGGTACCCGTTGGTGTAGAACAACTGCTCGGCGGCATCCAGGAGGGCTTGCCGGGTCTGGGCCTGACTCTCAGCGCGAGTCAGCACCTTCCGAGCAGCCACGTCACCCTCCGCCTTGCTAGTCCAGGATGAGAGACATACTACCGCTATCTGAATAGTGAGTGCGTGCTAGCCAGCAGCCTGCCGGCGGGCTTCCCGCGCCGCGCCGCGGACCATGACCGAGGTCAGGCCACGCAGCGCGAGTGCGAGCAGCGAGCCCGGCACCGGAATTGATGGCGTGCTGTCCATCCGGTAAGTCACCCGAGTCCCGTCGCCGTCGTCGGCGAAGGTGATCTCACCGATGTGGCGCCGCACCGGTGCGCCTGCGATCAGTTCGTAGGAGATCCGTTCGAGCGGCACGAGTTCGGTGATGCGCTCCTTTACGCCGATCGGACCGAGACCCAGCTGGTGCACCGCACCCACCCCCTGGCGTTCGTCGACGCCCTCCTGTACCAGGCGCATCTGAAGCGGAAGGAACCTGGAATACCCATCCCTGTCGGCGAATACGTCGTACACGATCGCGCGCGGTGCGGGTACTACCCGCGTGACTGTTGCGTTGGCCACTATGCCCTCATATCACTCGTCGTCATGTCATTGTCCGATCTCGCGCATTCCAGCGTGACGCCGGCCGCCCTCAGTCGGTCGACGAGGACGTCACCGAGTGCGGCCACCGGTGTCAGTACGCCGGCTCTGACGGGAAGCCGGTCAGCATCGAGCACCAGTCCGAGCGCGCACTCGGCGAACATCACTGCGGTTCCCTTGTAACCGGGGTCGCCCGTGAGCTTGAACGTGGCCACGTACCGGGCGTCTGTCGATGTCCGCGTGTACGTCTCGACCCCGAGGTATCCCCTGTCCATCGTCTTATCGCTCGGGCCCGTGCCGGGCTTGGGCAACACGATATCGAGCGCTCGGCGGATCGGCGGGGTTGCCATCGATGCGAAGGCCACCGCGCAGCCGAGGACAACGGCCCCGGCGACGACTGTCGACACGATGGGCAACCGGACCAGCCCGATGCCTTCGCCGTACCGGAAGTCGGGTCCGTACGCGTCGCCGAGTAAGGCGTTGGTGCGTCGCACGATCCTGGTGTTGTAGATCGACACCGGGAAAGGCGCGAGCGTCCCACGCAGTGACGGATCGACCCTGGCCGCGTTGATGATCCTGCCGTCGAACGGTTGCTTGGGCCGCGGCCGTGATTCACCGGGGTTGTTCGTCAAGGCGTCCGGGTCCAGCACCTGACGCAGCTGTGGGCGATTTCCGACCAGCCCGGCGATAACTCGGAATGAGTCAACCGATCCGCCCGACACCCAACCCCAGATCTGACGGAGGATCATGGTCGTGTCGCCAAGCGTGCCTTCGCCGTCGTCGGCGGCGGCGCGGTGCAACAGGTACGCCGTCACATCCGAAGGCACGGAATCGAATCCGCACGAATGGATGATTCTCGTCCCGTTCTGCGCCGCCTGATCGTGAAACTTGTCGATGGACCAGCGCACGAACGGCGTCTCGGCGGTCAGGTCGAGATAATGGGTGCCGGCGTTCACCGCCGAAGCGACCAGGTTCTCGCCATACCGTAGCCACGGGCCCACGGTCGTCATGACCACCCGCGTCCGCGTGGCCATGGCGTCCGTTGACGCCGGCGATCCTGCGTCGGCCTCGATGAGCGTCCAATCGGCCGCCCGGTCGGGCAGCGAGCGGCGAACCTGTTCTAACTTCGCGCGATTTCGTCCGGCCAGCGCGACCGAAACACCCTGCGGCGCGAGGTCAGCCAGATATCTCGCCGTCGCGGCACCCGCGACCCCGGTAGCGCCGAAAACAACGATGTCGAACTCGCGCTTCCCACGCCGGGACGCCAAAGACTTCTTCACCGGACGCGGTCCACGAGGTCGCCGTTGGCGCCGAACAGCTTGAGCTGCCACTCCTGAACGAGGTCCTCGGTGTCGATGTCGTCCGGGTGAAAGCCGGGGCGGGTGAACTTGGCGAGTTCGCGCACCAATTTCGGGGACATGGGCACCGGTTCGCCGAAGCGAAAGCGCATGCGCCGCAACTTCGGTAGCACCAAACTCAACGGTGACCGATGGCTCCTCGCATTGCGTATGAACAGAGATTCCAGGACTGCCACGGTGTTCCTCTCGCCTACGCGAATGCCGCGACGTCGGACGGGGAGGCCGCGTCGACGGCCACCTCGTATCGGTAGTCGTCGAGCGGGAACTTGCGGTTGCCGCGGCTGGCCTCGAAGAAGCCGGACGGCCGGATATAAGTACTGTCCCCCTGCGAGTTCCGGTAGTACGTGGGAACGTGGCCGTTGAGGTCGGCCAAGTAGTAGCGCAGGGCCGCGCCTCGCTCGTACATCGCACGGTGGTAGCGCTCGGCCGCCTCCTTGCGTATCTCGCATATCGTCGCCCCGCGTCTGCGCGTCTCGGTGATCGCCCGCACCGCGTGATCCGCAGTCATCTCCACGAAGGAATGCCAGCCCGATCCCGTCCACGAGTAGGGTCCGACGAGAGTCCACCGATTGGGCAGCCCGGGCACCGAAACGCTCTCGTAGGCCTGCAATCCCTCCTCGCGGTAGAACGTGGCGAGGTCGAAACCGCCACGGCCCACCACCGTTCCAGGTCGATACGTCTCCGGGTCGGAGAACACCTCGTATCCAGTAGCCAGAATCAGCGCGTCGAGCTTGTGCAGCGCACCGTCGCGGGTCTTCACCCCCGTCGCGGTGATCTTCTCGATGGGCTCGGTGATGAGGGCGACATTGTCCTTGTTGTAGGCCCTCAAGTACGCACTCGACAAGGTCGGTCGCTTGGCCAGGAGGCCGAAGTTCGGCGTGAGCTTGTCCGCAGTCACCGGATCCTTGATCACGCGTCCGACGTAGCGCCGGTAGCCGTTGATCGTCCACGCGTCGAACTTGTCCATCACTGGCCGAACGGCCCGTGCGGGCGGTTTGGTAAGCGAACGCAGCAATAGATCCATGACCACCAGTGCGCCGCCGTGGATGGTCGCCGCCAGTCCCGGTATCGACAGCACGAGCTGCACGGCCCGAGGTACGGCGAAGTCCGGCTTCGGCACCGACCACACCGGAGTGCGCTGAAACACCGTGAGGTTCTTCACTTCCGGTGCGATGGACGGAATGATCTGCACCGCGCTGGCACCGGTACCGATGATGCCCACGGCCTTACCGCTCAGGTCATAGTCGTGGTCCCACGAGCTCGGCCGTAACACCTTGCCCTTGAACGACTTCGCCCCGGTGATCCCGACGTCCTCCTTCGGTCGCACGAAAGCGCCGACGGCGCTGACCAGGAAGCGTGCGGTGACGATCGATCCGTCGTGCATGTGCAACTTCCAGAACCGGCCTTCGTCATCCCACACCTCCTTCTCGACGTTGCAGTTGAACCGGGTTCGTTCGTACAGCCCGAACCGGGCGGCCACATCGGCGTGATACTGCTTGACTTCGGCGCCGTGCGGAAAGAACCGGGACCACTTCGCGTTCCGCGCGAACGAGTACTGGTAGGCCAGGGCCGGAACGTCGACCCCGAGGCCCGGATAGTGATTCTCGTGCCAGCTGCCGCCCATGTCGTCGGCCCGCTCGATGATGACGAAGTCATCGATGTCGGCCATGCGCAGCTTTGCGCCGATGGCGATTCCGGCCGGCCCAGCACCGATGATCGCCACCTCGTACTGCGGCCGGCTAATTGCCTGCGTCATGCCGTCTTCCCTTCATTGGGTTGCACCGATGTGTCGACAAGCTCGCCGTCGGCGTCGTAGATCCGCACCTCGATGGTTCTCCGGCTGCATCGCGGTCGCGATTGAGCAGGGTCAGGAGCCGAGCTCCACCGGCCTCCAGCCGGGAGACCGGGAACTGCCGCACGATCGCCCTGGTGAGCGACGGCGCCACCCGCGTCAATCCGTAAGTCAGCCAGGCTTCGGTCCGCACCGGCACAACATTGAGGTCAAAGCGCACCGCCCTGACCGCGGCGCGTGCGACGAGGTCCGGGCTGAGCGGCTGGACCGGCAGTTTCGCAGCAAAGTCACGGGCCTGCTGCAGGACGTCCTTGCCCTGACCGATCAGGTCGGCGTCGATTCCGACCGTGTCCGCGTTCTTGAACAGGTTGGTGTTGATCACCCCGGGGCAGACGGCGCTGACCCCGATTCCTCTGGGGCCCAGCTCGACTCGAAGACACTCGGTGAGCATCCTGACGCCGGCCTTCGAGACGCAGTACGCGGACGCTCCGGGCAAAGGCGCGTAGGAGGCCGCGGACGCGATGTTGACGATGTGACCGCCTTCGCCGCGCGCGACCATCTGCCTGCCGAACACGCGGCAGCCGTGGACGACCCCCGTCAGGTTAGGACCAAGTTGGCGGTCCCACGCCTCAGCCGTCATGTCGAGGAAGTCACCGGCAACCACGATGCCGGCATTGTTGACCAGAACGTCGGCGACGCCGAATTCCTCGCGCACGCCATCGGCGAACGACTCCCACGCATCCGGGTCGGTCACGTCCAGCCGGGCCGCCGACGCCGAATGGCCATTGGCCCGAATCGTTTCGGTGGTCACCTCGGCTGCGGCGAGGTCGATATCGGACGCCACCACGTGGGCGCCGCGCTTGGCGAATCTGATCGCGGTCGCGCGGCCGATGCCGCTACCGGCACCGGTGACAACGACGAGCTTGGGTTGCAGGCGGTTGAGCTTCACGGTTGTCTCCTCATCGGACGCGATCCACCAGATCGCCGTTGGCGCCGAACAACTTCAGTTGCCACTCCTGGACCAGGTCTTCGGTGTCGATGTCGTCGGGATGCCAACCCGGCTTCAGGAATTCACCGAGCTCGAGGATCACCCCCGGTCCGAGCGGTCCACGGAGCACACTGATCAGATCCCGCAGGAACTTCATCGGTTGCCGCCGCGCGGCGGGATCGCCAAGTGCCGAGGCCAGGGTGAGACCGAACAGGAACGGGTAGAACAACAACACCGTGGGCAGACCCACAACCACGACGCGCACCAACTCAGATCCACCCTTGTGTTGGTACAGGTCGAACAACACCGACTTGTGTTCCAGCTCTTCCAGAGCATGCCAATTGAGGATCCCTCGCACGTTGGGATCCGTTAGCATCGACTGCAATTCCTCGCTGGTCAACAAGCGTCGCGTCGCCGTGGCGGTGCCGTGCTCGAGCATCGCCATGAAGCCCAGGTGCAACATCCGGCCCGCGAATTCTTCGAGCCGGGTGTATGTCCTTTCCAGGAATTCTTCCCTGGTGAAGAGCCAGGAGGCGATCGGGTAGGTGCCCATCTCGTGGATCGTTTGGTTCAGTCGATTGTGCTCTTGGCCGTGCGTGGACTCCTGGCCGATGAAGCCCGCAACCCGCTTCTTCATCACCGGATCGTCGATCTCACCGCTGAACCTGCGCGCTGACCGGATCAGCGAGTCCTCTCCCGTCGGAAAAAGTCCCGAAATCACTGCGGCTAGGTGGCTCAGAGCGATGTTGCCGTTGGCGAAGAAGTGATCCATCGGCTTCTCTTCACCGAAGGGGAACCGGACCCGTCGCACCTTCGGCGGCACCAAGCTCAGCTCACTACGAACCCGGTTGGCGTTCTTCTGCAAGATGTTCATGGCCATACCCATGGTCGATCCCCTTCGTCAGGATGAGACGGACTCGGCTGTCGGAAAGTGGCTTTCGATGGTCACGTCGTTCTCCCTGTCGTTGCGGTCGATCAAGGTCAACAGTCGAGCGAGTGAGGCCTGCAGTCTGGACGGCGGGAACTGACGGGTAATCATCCTGGTGAGCGATGGCGCCGTCCGGGACAACCCGTAGAACAGCCAGGCTTCGGTGCGAACGGGCACCACGTTCAGGTCCAACCGCACCGCTCGGACGGCGGCGCGAGCGACGAGGTCCGGGCTGAGCGGCTGGACCGGCAGCTTCGCGACAAAGTCACGGACCTGTTGCAAGACGTCCTTGCCGCGGTCGATCAACTCGGCATCCAGTCCGACCGTCTCACCGTTGTTGCCGATGTTGGTGTTGATCAAACCCGGGCAGATGGCGCTGACGCCGATTGCCTTGGGACCCAGTTCAACTCGCAAGCATTCGGTGAGCATCCTGACCCCGATCTTCGAGACGCAGTACGCGGACCCGCCGGCGAGCGGAATGTAAGAGGCGGCCGAGGCGATGTTGACGATGTGACCGCCCTGGCCGCGCTCCACCATCTGCTTACCGAACACGCGGCAGCCGTACACAACCCCCATCAGGTTGGGACCAAGCTGGCGGTCCCACGCCTCAGGCGTCAGGTCCAGGAAGGCGCCGCCGACGCCGATGCCTGCGTTGTTGACCAGGACGTCGGCGACCCCGAACTCCTGCCGCACGTCGTTGGCGAACGACTCCCACGCATCCGGGTCGGTCACGTCCAGCCGCGCCGCCGACGCCGAATGGCCCTTGGCCCGAATCGTTTCGGTGGTCACCTCGGCGGCGTCGAGGTCGATGTCCGAGACGACGACGTGCGCGCCGTTCATCGCGAATCTGATCGCCGTAGCGCGTCCGATGCCGCTGCCGGCGCCGGTGACGACGACGAGCTTGGGTTGCAGGCGGTTGAGCTTCACAGTTTCTCCTGGGATCGTCTCAGGTCAGCCCACGGCGCCAGCGGGGACGAGCTCGAGTTCAGTGTCCCGCCAGCGTCCCGGGCGAAGGCGCGAGTATGCGTAGTGATCGAGCGGGAAATGCTTGTTTCCCCACCACATCTCGAGGTGCGTGCTCGGGCGGATGGCGGCGGGATCGCCCTGGTAGTTCACGTAGTACGTGTTGGAACCTTCGCAGGCCGGGGACAGCCACAACGTCTGCAGGGCGCGCCGCCGACTCTTGTTGTAGTAGGCATCGTGGGGTTGCTGCTTGATCTCCACACGCGTGGCCTCGCGCCGCCGCGCCTCGGTGATCGCGCGCGCCGCGTGCCGGCTGGTGCATTCGATCATGGCGATGTACGACCCGGCGGCGAACCCGTAAGGGCCGGTGATCAGGAAGCTGTTCGGGAACTTCGGCACCGAAACACCCTGGTAAGCCTGGAAGCGGTTGTCGTGGAAGAATTCTCCGATGTCCAGGCCGTCGACGCCGCGCAGCGGGAAGGGCGGTGTGTAGCCCTTGGCCATCACCTTGAACCCGGTGGCACACACCAGAACGTCGACGTCGTGGGACACGCCGTCCTCGGTGACCACACCGGTCGCGGTGATTTCCCGAATCGGCGCCGTGACAAGGTCTACGTGCGGTTCTGCGAACGTCTTGAGATACCGGTTGGACACCGACGGCCGCTTGCAGCCAGGCGCGTAGGCCGGCGTCAGTTGCTCGGCCAGCTCGGGGTTGCCCCGCAGCCACGCCCGGTAGCCCACCGCTCCGCCCCGCCGAAGCGAATCCGCGAGGAACGGCACGCGCTCGTGGAACACCCCGATGCCGGTGATCCCGAAGTCGATTCCCAGGGTGACCGCCGCTCGGATTGTGCGCCGCAGCAACGACATCCTCAGCAGGGCGGCGCTGACGAACGTCGGAATCGGAAAGTCCGGCTTCGGTGCCACCCAGATCGGTGTGCGCTGGAAGACGCTGAGATGACCTGCCACATCGGCGAGTTCGGGGATCAGCTGCAGCGCCGTCGCGCCGGTCCCGATAACCGCGATGCGCTTGCCCGCATAATCGAAGTCGTGGTCCCAGTTGGCGGTGTGGACCACCTTGCCCGAAAACTGGTCGATGCCGGCGATGTCCGGGAGGTTCGGCACCTCCAGGCCGCCCACGGCACCGATGACGAATCTCGCGACGAGAGTCTCCCCGGACTGCAGCTGGATCCGCCAGACGTGCTGCTCCTCGTCCCAGTCGGCAGCGACGACGGCTGTGCTTAACCTGATTCGCGAGCGTAGGCCGAACGAATCGACCACCTGCTCGGCGTACTGCTGCACCTCAGCTCCTGGTGCGAACATCCGCGTCCACTTCTTGGGTGGCGCATACGAGAAGCTGTAGTAGATGGACGGAATGTCGACCGCCACACCCGGATACGTGTTCGCCCACCAGGTTCCGCCGATCCCATCGTTCTTGTCAACGATGACGAAGTCGTCGATGCCCGCCTTCGTGAGTTCGACGGCGGCGCCGATCCCGCCAAAACCGGCGCCGACGATCAGGACCTCGTGGTCGATGTGCTGCGTCACGCGTTCGCCTTTCGATTCGCCAGACGATTGAGGAGCGGTTGGGCGACGCCGAGCAGTCGTTCGGCCCGGTCGAAAGACGCGACTGAGGTGACCGTCCGCATCAGGCTGGGCGACAAACGAATCGCGAAGTACCCCAACCACGCTTCCGGGGTAACCGGGACTACGGCCCAGTTGCGACGCACCGAGCGCTCGATGGCGCGGGCAACCCGATCCGGTCCGGCCAGCGCGACACCCTGCTGCACCACTCTCATTTGATCCCGCCACTCGGATTGCTGTTCGTCGGTCAGGCCGTTGCGTTCGCCGTGCGCCATCAGTTCCGTCCGGATCGCGCCCGGGCAGATCGCTGTGACGCCAATGCCGTGTCGACGCAATTCAATCCGCAACGACTGCGAGGCCATCAATACAGCCGCCTTTGCGACGCTGTAGGCCGGGATCAACTTCGAGGGCAAAAATGCCGCCCCCGACGAGATGTTGACGATGTGGCCGTGCACGCCTGCGTCGATCATCTGCTGCGCGAACACGCGGGAGCCATACACGACGCTCATCACGTCGATGTCGATCAAACGCTGCCATTGCGGAACCGTCGTCTCCACGAAGCCGCCTATATCCATCACACCGGCGTTGTTGACGAGAACGTCTGCGGCGGTGAACTCGGCCCGCACCCAGGCGGCGAAATCTTCCCATTGATCCTCGCGACTCACGTCGAGTCGATAGGGGACGGCCTGGCCGCCGTCGATCTTGATCTCCCCAGCGGTCGCCTCGGCCCCGACTTCGTCGATATCGGCGATGATCACGCGTTCGCCCTTGCGGGCGAACAGTTTTGCAGTCTCCTTGCCGATCCCCGCGGCGGCTCCGGTGATGATCACGGTCTTCATCGCGCGCCTCCAAAGATCTTTCCTGCCAAGGCCGTCGCCCGGTCGGCCAAAGGCATTTGCACGAAACCGCTCAGACCCCGCACCAATGACGGCGATAGGCGGTACAGGTACCAACTGGCCCACGCCTCAGCGCCGACCGGAACAGTCGAGATGTTCCACCGCACGGCACGCTGGATTGCCGCAGCCACCCGGTCGGGTGAGCGTCCGATATACCGATGTGCTGCACCAAGCTTTGCCGCCCACTCTGCACTGTCGTCCGCACCGACACCGGCTCTGGTGCCGTTGCCCGCCAACCCGGTACGGATCAGACCCGGACAAATCGCGCTGACACCAATCCCTTTGCCGCCGAACTCCTGCCGCAATGCCTGGGTTCCGAGCCAGACGCCGGCTTTCGCGGTCACATAGGACGGCGCCAGCGCCGTCGGAAGGAACGCACCACAGGACGCAACATTCACGATGTGGCCGCGCGTGCCCGCGTCCACCATTCGCTCGACGAAAAGTCGCGACCCAATCAGCGGGCTCATCATGTTGATCTGGATCATCCGTCGCCAGTCGTCCCCGGATTGCTCGAGAAATCCCCCGCCGATCAGGATGCCGGCGTTGTTCACCACCACGTCGGGCACGCCGAACTCTTCGCAAGTCCATGCGGTGAAGGCCTCCCGGTCATCGACGTCGGCGACGTCGAGGCGGCGAAAGACGGCGTTGCCGCCCTTGGCCTTGATCGCGTCGACCGTTTCGTTGCCCGTCTTTTCGTTGATGTCGGAGACGATCACCGTCGCAC
Source organism: Mycobacterium sp. GA-0227b (assembly GCF_001499855.1). Lineage (GTDB taxonomy): Bacteria > Actinomycetota > Actinomycetes > Mycobacteriales > Mycobacteriaceae > Mycobacterium. Next base: position 301,585 of record NZ_LQIK01000030.1, on the reverse strand, counting down.
CCTTGCGGGCGAATCGTTGCGCGGTCGCCCTGCCGATCCCGCTCCCCGAGCCCGTCACCACTGCCAATGTCATTCATCGACTCCTTGTCGTGTGCGCGGGATCACTCCCACTGACAGAATAATACTATTCAGATAGCAATGCAATCTCGATTGAAGCGCTCTTCTGTACCGCCACCGTGGTCGGACACCGCAGCACCATCCGCTTACACGCGCGCGGATTGGCCGTCGGGCCGCTGAACTTCGTTGTGCGGGAAAGTAAATTACGAAAGCTGCCGCGTCCCTCGCCGACGCATCTCGGTAGTCGTAGGTCGGCTGTGCCAGGCGGCTCGCCCGGTCCGCGCGCACCTGCGGGAGTCGGCGGACCTACGCCATGCAGTACTGACGAGCCACAGTCAACTGATGCCGCGCCCTGCCGAGGTCGCTCGTGAGTTGGCCGGGGGCCGTCAATCGATATGGGTCGCTGCCGTCGATATCCGAAGCCACCGCGCCGGACCACAGCCGGAGGTCGACCGCGGCCGCACTACTCAACCCAAACAGCGGGGCCAGCGCGCTGCGAATCTGGCCTGCCACGGACGGCGGAGTTCCGGACGCCGAAACCATGTTGAACGTCTTGTCCAGCCGATCAGCTGACCGCAGGAGGATGTCGCATTCCCCATCGCTGGCGGTCGCCACTGCCGCAGTCCCCAAGCCCACTGCGACTGCAGCGATCGACAGTGTCACCCTGAGCATTGGTCGACGCATTGATCCACCCTCGCATCGCGTTCGTCGCCTCACCACCATTACCTCCGAGCCGAAAACCCGGGCCAACCTACGCGGCCAGTTCGAGCACACCCCGCGGGTTCCACGGCATGGGACCGGTGGGGAAGCTGAACCGCAGCATGCGGTGCGCACCGCTGGCTTCGAAATGTGCGGTGAACGGCGGGAGGAATCCCGCTATCACCTTGTCGAGCAATCCGTTGATATGAGCGAAACCAGGTCGCATGCGGACCTGCCAGGCATCGAACGATCCTGCTGCCACGTCGACGGTCGTGCGCTTCTCGACCTTGACCTCGAGCGGCCAATAGAGCGAAAAGGCAAGCCACAGGTCGTGTTTCGACTTGTGGCCGCGGCGGAAATCGATGCCGCGCATCAATGTCAGGCCGCCGATCAGGGGCATCACCCCTTGCGGAAAGGGGTCGATTCGGCCACCGAACTGGACATGCCGGGTTCCGATGAAGTAGCCCTCTTCCCGCGAGACAAGCCGGCCTTCGTAACGTGCTTCTGATCGGTAGCTTTCCGCGATCAAGGCGCCGTCCTGACGGCGGATGCGCTGCTCGACCCTCATCCTGAACGAGTCGTCCGAACCCGCATCGAACGACGACAGGTAGGCGTCACCATCATGCTCTACCAGAATGGACACTTGGCGGACTGTCGAGTCGCCGTCGACCCGCAGCGAGTAGATCGACTTCTCCCCATCCGCGATTGCGGGGTCGCGGAACGGGCTCGTCATCTCAGTGATCCTGGTTCAGGCCGAGAGATCAGTAGCGGCATTGGAATCCGCCGGCGCCGCCATGAGCACCAGGCGACTCGGCTGACCCGGATCGAGCACTATCTCTTGCGCGCGGCGCATCTTCCACGCGACCCGCGGCGTGAGGTAGAACCGTGGCCAGCTCGTGCGCGCGACTGCAACGCGTAGGCGGTGGCCGGCTCGCAGAACTGCCTCGGTCGGGTTGATGTCGATGTCCAACTCGTGCGGTATCCCGGGCTGCACCGGAAGCACCGCTTCGGCAGTGAGCGGATGACGTGCGGCAAGCAGTTCGCCACCGACGCGCAGACTGGAATCCTCGTCGATCGCACGACGGCTCGAGCGCAACGCACCGCGCGCGATCACCGACGACACACCGTCCGGCGCCACGTCGCAGACGGTGGCGAGCCAGAACGCGTCGATGCCGAGGGTACGGACCCGAAGATGCAGGTTAATGGGACCTGAGATCAGCATGTCTTCGGGGAGTGGGTCACTAGTGAAGGTCACTGCGCCCTTCTCGTGGCCCCGGTCGTCGACCGCCCACTTGCTGCCGAGCACAGCGGTCAACCCCATCAGTCCCCAACTCGTGGTTTGGGACGCGATGCCCGGCCGCCGGCGCGGAAGGCGCACCTCGGTCGTCGCCTCGTCGGGGCTGGCGCTCAGCGAGCCGTCGTAGGCCGAATGGTCGGCGCTCCCAGTAGATTTTGCCGACAGATACCAGGAGTGCACGGTGGCGCGTGGTGCTGGGAACTCGGCGCGAGAGACCCAGCCCGCCCCCTGCTGACGGATGGTGATCGGTCCGTAGGCATCAATACCGTTGTCGAACCCCTTCACCCAACGTTCGAAGAATGCGCACTGGAGCTCATCGAGCCGTTGCGGGTAGTCGGCAGCGCCGAAACCCGTCCCCGGCGCGATGTGATAGGTGTCCTCGACGACGAGTTGGCCCGCCCCGCGCGCCAGCTGCATGCGTTCGAACAACGTGGTCGCCGAATGGACGAAGACGTCGTGCCAGCCCGCCTGAAGCCACGTCGCCGCGGTGATGTCTTCGATTCGCGGGCAGCGCATCACGCTGTCTTCGTGGTACCAGTGCTCGACATGATCATCGGACAGGATCGACCGAGTGACGTCACCGAACCTGGTTCCAGGACTGGCAATCCGGTCGCGCACATAGCTTCGGAGCGCTCCGGTACGCACGAGCGCCGGCACCGATGGCAGCCACTTCACTGCATTCACCGCGGCAAGCCAGCCGATGGTGAACATCGACTGCACACCGCCGGTGAGCATCAGATCTTTCGTGAGATCGGCAGATCCCATCATCGCGAAGACGGCCTTGAGCCCTTCGGGCCGACGACCCGCGGCGTGCAAAGCGGTGATTGCCAGATACGAAATGCCCGTCATCGCGAGGTCGCCGTCGCACCACGGTTGTGCTCGAACCCAGGAAAGCACTTCCTGAGCGTCCTGTTGTTCGCGTTCGGAGAAGGCCTCCAACCGCCCTGTCGAGGTCCCGGTGCCCCGCACATCCACTGCGACGTGAACAAAGCCGCGGGAGATGAGCGTGCGGTTGGCGCTGACTGCTTCCAATGCTCCGCCGCCGAGCGTCCGCAGCACTTCCCGGCCGCCGGCCCGGCCGTGTCGTGAACCAGGGACCAGCCGGTAGACGGCCGGCCCGAAGTGCCCGAGCAGACCGATGAGCGGTGCGGCCCGCGTCAACAGGGTCTTGTTGTAGGGGGTCAAAGAGACGACCACCGGCAGTGGCTCGTCGACGGCCACACCACGCCGATAGGCAGGACGCGTGATGTCAGCTGAAAGAATCACACCGTCCGACATCCGGATTCCCACCCCGCGGTCGACACGCACCTTCGGGTACCGTTGCGGACCGAGAGAGAATCGAGCGTTCGGCGGTAGACCAACCACACCCGGTCGCAGTGGCTCGCCGAATGAAACCTGTTGCGAAATAGTCACTGCCGCTCCTTTCGAGTCGAGTTGATCACCGTCGTGCCGCCCGCTGCGGCACCGCTACGGTGGATGCCATCCCCCCGGCCACGGGCCGCGACGCCGTGTACCGGTAGTGATCGAGCGGGAAGTGCCGATTGCTCCAGTACATGTTGAACTGCGTCGTCGCGCGTAGAGCCGGAGCATGGCCCTGATAGTTGATGTAGTACGTCTTCGATTCCGCGCACCCCAGATCGAACAGATACGTGTTGTTGTTGCGGGCGAACATCTTCTGGAAGTACTCGTCGTGTGGTTCTCTGCGGATCTCGGCGCGGGTCGCGCCGCGGCGACGGGCTTCGGCGATCACGCGCGCGGCGTGGGTGGACGTGGCTTCGATGAGCGGGATGACCGAGCCGGGCGCGTATCCGTAGGGGCCGAAGATGTGGAACACGTTGGGATACCCCGGAACAGAGACACCTTCGTAGGATTGGAAGAGGTTCTCGTCCCAGAACTTGCCCAACTCCTCACCCCCTGACCCGTAGATCGGGTACGGCGGAGTAGCGCCCTTGTCCATGACCTTGAACCCCGTTGCGGCGACGACCATGTCGAACTCCCGTCGTTCACCGTCGGCAGTGACGATGCCGTTCTCTGTAAAGCTCTCGATGGGAGTCGTCACCAACTCGACATGCGGCAGGGTGAACGTCTTGAAGTACGAGTTCGACACCGAGGGCCGCTTGCACCCCAGTCGATAGCTCGGTATCAGCTTGCGGCGCAGCTCGCGATCACGTACCTGCGTGAACAGGTAGCCCTTGATGAGTTTCTCACCCAGCCCCAGCACGGCCGATGTCACGCGCGGGTAGTCCGAAAGCGCAAATGCGAGTCCTAGGAAGGCGTTGACGGCCACATTGCCGATCAACCGAACCCCGCTCTGCACGGGCCGGACGTCAAGCACCCGGTTCCAACCGGTTCCCATCGGGAAGTCCGGCTTTGGGGCGACCCAGATCGCCGTGCGCTGGTAGACCGTGAGTTGCTCGACGTGCTTGGCGAGTTCCGGAATCGCCTGCAGGGCAGTCGCACCTGTGCCGATCACGGCAACTCGTTTACCGCTGAAGTCGTAGGAGTGATCCCATCGCGCGGTGTGCATCATCTTGCCTGCGTAGTTCTCGATGCCATCGATCGGCGGCAGCTTGGGCTGCTCCAGGACTCCTACCGCGCTCACCAGGTATCGTGCCGTGATCACGTCCCCTGCGTCAGTCGTGACCCGCCACATGTCGGCGGAGTCGTCGAATCTGGCGTCCGTCGCGCCGCAGCCCAACCGCAGTTTGTCTCGGAGGCCTTGCTTGTCGACGACTTCCTCGGCGTAGCGCTGGATTTCGGCTCCCGGCGCAAAGAACCGCGACCATTGCGACCGCTGCTGAAAAGAGAAGTTGTAGATCGGCGATGGCACGTCCACCGCAACGCCGGGATAGGTGTTGGCGTTCCAGGTGCCGCCGACGGTGTCCCACTTGTCGATGAGCACGAAGTTCTCGACGCCGACGCGGCGGAGTGCCACCCCGGTTGCGATGCCGCCGAAGCCGGCTCCGACGACGAGCACCTCGTACTGGGGTTCAGCATGCACTGCGGCGTCGGACATGACGTTTCCCTACCTATCCGAACGGATCGTTGTCAATGGTGCCGGAGCAACGGCGGTCGGTGAGACGACTTCGCAAACAAACTGCACGACGTCCGCAAGGGCCTCGCGCGCTTCGGGGATGACGTCGGCAGCCGCATGGAAGACGTGGATGGCCTTTTCCCAGATCTGCAGTGTGTAGGGAACGCCGGCGTCGGCACACCTGAGCGCGAGAAGTTCAGCGTCGGGGAGCAGTACCTCCTCGGAACCCATCTGGATGAGTACCGGTGGTAGACCGGTGAAGTCGTGGTTCACCGGCGACCACGCCGGGTCGAGCTCTCCGCCGTCGGCCAGACCGCTCACCGCGGACATGGCGAGGATCTTGGCGGAGAGCATGGCGTCGCGCCGGTTGTTCGGATGTTGACGGTGGGGTTCTGGATCCAAGTTGGCCCACGGTGAGATCGCCGCGATGCCACCGGGCATCGGAAGACCTTCGTCGCGGACCGCCAAGGCGATCGCGAAGGCGATGCCGCCACCGGCCGAGTCGCCGGCCAGGACGATCTTGTCGGCAGCGAGCCCCTGAGCGAGGAGATGCTCGTACGCCTGCAAGCCGTCTGCGTACGCTTCGATGATCCCGGCCTTGGGCAACTGTCGGTAGTCGACGTTGAACACCGGCACACCGCTGTCACGGGCGATGCGACCCACCAGCCGGCGGTGGCTGTGTAATCCGCCGCCAACGAACGCCCCGCCGTGGAAGTAGAGAATCGCACCCGCGGCGGGATCGTCCGGCGACGGGTGGTCTCGATGCCATACCCATTCGGCTCGAAAGTCAGGAAACGACACCCGTCGCATGCGCGTTCCCCGCGATGGACGCAACGGAATCGTCGCAAGTTCTGCGGCATTGGAGATCCGAAACGCCGGTTTCCCGCGTAGCGGTCCGTGCACAGCCAAAGTTGCAAGTCCATCGAGCGCCGGTCGCAACGTCGCACGGGAAAGCGCGTGGAGCGCGCGCAGTCGCAAGCCGGGCTTGCTGCCGAACTCGACGCGGACGGCGCCGCTGCCGACGTCGACTCGTCGTGTCGTCGATGCGGTCATGCCGAAGTCCCATGATTCCCACGATCCGTCGAGCTGACGGTCAAACGGTCACTGGTGCATTCACTCACGACGGAATACTCACCTCTTCCGGCAGCTGCGGTACAGCACGTTCGCCAGCAGACGACGCGACGGTCCGGTACTCGTAATCGTCACGATCGAATCGGGTGGCCTTGCGGTACGTCTTCAGCAACGGCCATGGCCGGATGTACGGCGACTCGCCCTGCGAGTTGACGAAGTACGTGTTCGAACCTGCGCATCTGTTGCCCAGATAGAAGCTCAGGTTCCGTCCGCTTCTGAGCATGTCTTCATGGAAACGGTCTTGTGCCTCGGGGCGCACTTCCGCGACTGTTGCGCCCCTCCGCCGTGTCTCGGCGATCACGGTCGAGATGTGCCGCATGGCGTTCTCCACGAAGTAGTGGAATGCGGTGCCCGTCCAGGAGTACGGCCCGACCATGATGAACCGATTGGGCACGCCCGATACCGAGGTGCTGTAGTACGCCTTCATGCCGTCGGTGTTGTATGAGTGCCCCAGGTCGAATCCGTTGCGCCCGATCACGGTTCCGGGACGATAACTCTCCGGGTCGGAGAACACTTCGTAGCCTGTCGCGAGCACCAACGCGTCGATCTTGCGCTCCGTGCCGTCGGCGGTGCGGATGCCGTCCGGGGTGATCTCCTCGATCGGCGTGGTGATCAGGTCGACGTTGTCGCGGTTGAGGTTCGTCAGGTAGCTGCCGGCCAGACCGCCGCGCACGCATACGACCCCGAAATTCGGCGTCAGCTTCTTGCGCGTCTCAGGATCCTTCACGTTGATCCGTAGCCAACCGCGGTAGAGCTTGTGACCGAGGTAGTCGACGCCAACCGCAGCCCTTCGCCAAACCGGAGCGGGTGTATAGACGGCAATGCGGAGCAACCCGTCGATGATCGCCTGGGCCAACAGGTTCACGACGAACGAACCGCCGGGCATCGCGAGAAACCGCTGCATCCACGGCCGAAGCACAAAGTCCGGCTTCGGCATGTAGAGCTGCGTGGTGCGCTGGTAGAGGTCGAGCTGCGCGGCCTTCGGTGCCAGCTGCGGAGCGATCTGCATCGTGGTCGCGCCGACACCGATGATAGCCACCCGCTTGCCGGCGAAATCGTAGTCGTGGTTCCAGTCGGCGGGATATATCCGTTGCCCTTCGAAGGAATCCAGACCGGCGATGTCGGGCCTCGTCTTCGGGTTGATGTACGCACCGACCGCACTGATGACGAAGCGCGCGGTGATCGTCTCGCCTGTGTCGACATGCAAACGCCACAAGTGGCGGTCGTCGTCCCACATTTCCTTGACGACATTGGTGTTGAATCGCATCTTGGCGGGCAGGCCGTGCTCCGTGGCCAGATCCTCCAGGTACTCCAGTATCTGGTCTCTCTTGGCGAAGAAGCGGTCCCAGTCGGGCTTGCGTGCAAACGAGAACTGGTATGTGGTCGACGGTATGTCACATCCCGCATCTGGATAGTGGTGTGTGTACCACGTTCCGCCCATGCCGCCTACCCGGTCGACGATCAGGAAGTTCTGAACACCGATTTCCTGAAGCTTGATTCCCGCACAGATGCCGCCGAGGCCGGCCCCGATGACGACGGTCTCGTATTGCGGCTGCTCGAAAATTTCGGTGACAGCGGCTGATTCGGTTGTTGCCTGCGACATGCCTTGATTTCTCCTGGAGATTCGGCGGATTAGGCGGCAGCGATGGAGGAGCGGGCAGCCAGCCGCTTGCGCATGCCGGGTCCGAACCCGATGCGGTATGCAGTGCGCCAGACCGGCTTGACGTACTTGACGAACCGAAAGGGTGCGCGCGGGTTGATCGCAACCGTCCAGACGACATGGGTGCCACCGTCAGCCGTCTCGTGAAAAGTCACATCCTCGGCGTACTGGCGAACCAGGGCGAACTGCATCCAGTTCCCGCTCACCACACCGAAAGTGATTCTCTTGAGCGGCTCGTAGCGCCAGAACTGCTCGCGCTCTACCCACAGCACTCGAAACGGGTCATACACGCTGCCCATCTCGCGAACGATCCCGACGCCACGTTCCGGTGACGGGTAGCGGACCCCTGTCCCCGGGAAAGGCAGCCATTCCCAGGCTGCATCGCCATCAAGCACGTCCCATACGTCCTTGGGCGGTGCGTCGAACGTGAACTCAGTGGAGAACACCAGTGGCGCGGTGTCGAACGTCGAATCATCGACGGGCACGGCGGTCCACTGACGATGAAGGATGCCGGTTAAAGCCATGGACACTTTTCTGCTTTCACTCGACGACTGCGACAGATATCGACCTTATTCGGATATTAGGCCTATGTCAATGCTGCTTGAACTGTCTGAGCTGTGTGTTTATGGTGCAATATTGCTTCACTATCCACATAGTCCTATTATCTAGAAGGCCTGCCCGCGTTCGATGACGACGGAAGTTGACCGCTGATGTCTCTCACGACAAGTCCCACCGCAACCTCCCGCGCCGTCGGGCTTCTCGATCCTGATCGATGCGGCCGGGTCGAGATCACTGGCGACGGCTACTGCGACGTGCTCGGAGAGGCCGCTCCCCCGGCAGACAGACTCATCCAGCGACTGATGCGGACGAATGTCTATTCGGCGGGCTACCAACTCCTTCGTCCGGTCGGCCTGAAAGTCGCCGGCGGATTGAAGTCGCCCGGCCGGGACAAGGACCGCACCCGGGTCGCCGACTGGCTGCGTCTTCGTCCGGGCTGCACTGTCCTCGACATCGGCTGTGGGCCGGGGAACTTCACGGGTTGGTTCGGCGCTCAGGTGTTCCCGGACGGCCTCGCCGTCGGAGTGGACGCCTCACACCAGATGTTGCGCCGCGCAGTGGCCGACAACGCCGGTCCCGGCGTCGCGTACCTGCGTGGCGATGCCGAGAACCTTCCGTTTGCCGACGGTGTCGCGGACGCGACGACGTGCTTGGCGGCCCTATACCTCATCAATGAGCCGTTCCAGGCGATCAGGGAATTGGCCCGGGTCCTCAAGCCGGGCGGGCGCATGGTGATCCTCACGAGCCTCGCGCCCGGCGGTGTCAGCACCTCGCGACGGGGCAAGCTGATGCAAAGGGCCAGCGGCGTGCGGATGTTCGGTCGGGACGAGGTCACCGGGTTCCTGCGCGGAGCGGGTCTGATCGACATTCACCAGCACGTCGAAGGCCTGGCGCAGTTCGTGGTCGCCACGAAGGCGGAGCAAGTATGAATCCCGAACGCAATCCGCTGCTGGCGGAGCTGAAGGAGCCTGCCGACGTGCTGTCCAAGCTGTCGCCCGAGGAGTCAGTGTTGCTGCTGGGCATGCTGCGAAGTGCGAAGGCGAAACTTCAGACGAGCTCGGATCGCTCCCTCGACGATGTTCTCAACGGTCTTCCTCGACTCATCCGCCCCGCAGCCCGCAAGATTCTGTTCGGGAGGTGAGACATCGTGGCCGACTTGGTGACTCGAGCACAAATCGCGCTTCTTGCAGATCTACTGGAGGCTGACCCCGCGGCGTTGGCCAGCCTGGAGCACCTCGGAGCCGACGGCGTCCGCGCCTTGAGGTGTGCGATGTCCGATGCGCTTTTCGACTCGCTGGCTTCAGTTTTCGCACGGGTGAGCAAGCTGGCGCCGCTTGTTCCAAATGCCGTCGTCATTGCCGTCGCTCACAAGGCCGTACCTCCGGAAGTCGCCGGCCGCGCCGGTGGGGCCCTCGGTTTGGCACACGAAGACCGGGCTGTCGGTGTGCTGTCCGGGATGAAGCCGGCATACCTGGCCGACGCCGCCCCTTACGTCGACCCGCGGATCATCCCCCACTTCGCGCCCAAGTTACCGTCGCGGCTCCTGATTCCCGCCGCGAAGGAGTTGCTCCGTCGTCGCGAGTACCTCACGGCATCGCGGTTCGTCGAGTACGCCACCGAACAGCACATCGTCGACTTCGAGAAGGCCATCGACGATGACGAGGGGTTGATCCGGACGGGCGCGCTGGTATGGGACACGGATGTGCTCAATGCCATTGTGCGCGTGGCTGGTCCCACCCGACTCGTCCGGATGACGAAGGCAGCGAGAGCCGGTTCGACGCAGTTCGCCCTGACGATGCTCTCGGTGCTGGCCCGCATCCAGCCCGAACTCGCTTCTCCCGCCGTCGAAGAATTCCTTGGCAATCCCGACACCGAGGCCGTGTCACGATTGGTCAGCATCGCCGAGGGGGAAGGCGCACTGGCCGAACTGCTCGACCTGGCCGCCGTCCTCACCGATGACGGGCTGCGCAACCTCGCGTCCGCGCCGATCCTTGAAGACCAATCCTTCGCAGGGCGTTTCAGCGATGCGGCGGACACAGCCGATCGTCGAAAGACGTGGAAGCGAATCGAACACGCCCTCGAAGCTGTGCGGGAACCGGTCAAGGTCGTCGATTGACACCACGGTCATCGGCCCCCCAAGATCGTCACAGGCGGCAAAGAGGCCGTCCGACGACTCCGACGGAAGCGGGTGCCGTGACTGGTGCCGTCCCCAAGGCCCGAATATCCCGAGGCGGAAAGCTCGGGCGACTCGCCGCCGAACAGGCGGTGCGAAGCGCGGGCACGCGGCTGTCGATGATCGGCCGCTCCCAACGAGCCAAGAGCATTCTCGCCGAGCGCGCGACAATTGAGTCGGCGGATCAATTGGTCACCGTGCTCGGTGGCATGAAGGGCGCAGCGATGAAGCTGGGCCAGATGCTGTCAGTCCTCGATCTCGATCTGGTCCCTGAATCGCATCGCGAGCGGTTTCGCGAGAAGCTCGCCGCGCTCCGCGATCACGCGCCGATCGTCCCGTTCGCATCGATGCGGAAAGTCATCGAGACGGATATCGGCCCGCTGAGGCGGATATTCGCCGATTTCAACGACGAGGCCATCGCCGCCGCGTCCGTCGGACAGGTCTATCGTGCCAAGCTGCGCGATGGCCGCGACGTCGCGGTCAAAGTGCAGTACCCCGGCATTGACACGGCCATCAAGGCCGATATGCGAAACCTCGCGCTGTTCGCCAAAATCGGCAAGACAGTGTGGCCGGCGTTGGGCGCCAACGGCTTCCTCGAAGAGATCTCGCGAAATCTGGTGAATGAGCTGGATTACCTCCAAGAGGCCCGCACTCAGCATTACGTCGCCCAGAAGTATCGCGGCCATCCGCTCATCTACATCCCCGACAGTGTTCTCGAATTCAGCAGAGAACGCGTCCTGATCACCGAGTACGTCGACGGGACATCGTTCGAGGATCTGCGGAAACTTCCCGCCGAGGAACGCAACGACGTGGGCGAGCTGCTTTACCGCTTCTACATCGGTTCGCTGTTCCAGCACAACGAGTTCTGCGGCGATCCACACCCGGGAAACGTCATGCAGACGGCCGACGGAAAGGTCGTGTTCATCGACTTCGGGCTCTTCAATCGGATGGACCCCACCAACGTCGACTTCGAGCGCGTACTCCTGCGCGCCGCGGTGGAAGGACGAGCCAACGACATCTATCACCTGCTGATCGGCCGGGGCATCGTCGACGCCGATGCCGACATCACCCCACAGGAGTGCCTCGACTATCTGTGGGCGGCCGGTGAGTGGCACCTCGTCGACGACGAGATCACGGTGACGCCCGAGTTGGCCACCGGAGCGCTGGTAGTCGCGATCGATCCACGGGGGTCCGACCACTTCACCGGCATCAAGCGACAGTTGCTGCCGCCGGAGCACATTTTCTCGCGACGAGCCGACTTCTTCACGTTCGGCGCCCTCGGTCAGCTCGTCGCGACCAACAACTGGCATCGCATCGCGCGCGAGTGGATTTACGACGACCCGCCGGCGACCGACATCGGTCGGGCGATCGCCGACTGGGAGAACCGCCCCGGCAAGGGGTAAGCCTGTCGCGCGCCCATCCCCTATTGACGCCACCGACAGCAAACATGAAGGTCCGTGGATCTTTCCGACAATTTCGGTAGCGTTGCTATTTGGATAGTTGTATTATTCAGAAACTCATGGACCGCCGACCGCCGATTTCCCACCCGCACCGGAGTGCAGACTCGCACCACGGACGGCGCAGCGCCGCCAACCCGCCAGGCCGGCATCTGCCCAGGAAAGCGAGCGCTTTTCCTAGCGGGAGGCGCGCCCAGGACCCGTGGCTTGGAGCGGATCCGCCGGCTGAATTCCTGAGAGTGCCCCGGAATCCCTTGACCGAGCCGACTGTGACCGAGCACACTGATCGCCGGATTCTAGATAGCGGGGCTATCCGGAAAAGCCAGGGGCACGTAGACATCTCCGACACCCCGCGAGCAAGCGTGGCAGCTGTCATCGTCGTCGACGGGGACCGGTTGACGGGGCACGTGAACGAGGGGGTGAGCACTTGACGCAGACCGACATCGCGCCAGCGCCTCCCGCCGAGTCAACCGACGTCGATGCGAGTGGCGAGGACGGGGGCCCTAAGGTCGGCCGCCAACTGTCGACGGCTTTGGCCACGCCAGTGCGTTACGGGACGAGCCAGATCGACAAGTCGCTCAAGACTCTGGGGCGCTTCCTCGAGCTCGGCGCGCAGGCCTTCTACTATCTCGTCACCGATCTGATCCGATTGCGCCACCCATGGCGCGAGACCATCGGTCAGGCCTGGTTCATTGTCAGCGTCACGGCGATACCCGCACTCCTGGTGTCGATCCCGTTCGGTGTCATCGTGGCCGTTCAGGTCGGAAGTATCATCCAGCAAGTCGGTGCGACCGCCATCTCGGGCGCCGCCGGGGGTCTGGGCGTGATCCGCCAGGGCGCGCCGATCGTCGCGGCACTGCTGCTGGGCGGTGCTGCGGGCTCGGCGGTGACCACCGACCTCGGCGCGCGCACCATCCGCGACGAGGTCGACGCGTTGCGGGTGATGGGTATCGACCCGGTTCGCCGGCTGATCACGCCGCGGTTGGCCGCAATACTGCTCGTGGCGCCGTTCCTGTGTGTCTTCATCATCTTCATGGGTCTCGGCGCCGGCTACTTCATCAACGTCGCGTTCCAATCAGGAACGCCCGGAAGCTATCTGGCATCATTCGCCGCATTCGCCAACGTGGCCGATGTCGTGGTCGCGCTGATCAAGACCTGGATCTTCGGCGCGGTGACGATCCTCGTCGCGTGTCAGCGGGGGCTCGAGACCAGAGGCGGAGCTCGCGGAGTGGCCGATGCGGTCAACGCCGCCGTGGTCGCCGTCGTCGTCGCCGTCTTCGTGATGAACCTGGTCATCACGCAGCTGGTGACCATGATCCTGCCGACGAGGGTGGGCTGATGGCCACCCCGTCGAAATTCCTTCCCTTCGGGGCGGCGGCCCGCCTACCCCTGCGAATCGGGGGCGGGACGATGTCGCTGGCCGAACGACTCGGCCATCAGGCCACGTTCCTCGGCCTCGTCCTTGGCGCCGTGCCGAGGACGCTGAAGAACTATCGTCGCCAAACCGGCGCACTGCTTGTCGACATGACGTGGGGCAACGGCTCGATCATCGTCGGCGGCGGCACGATCGGTGTGCTGGTGTTCATGGGTGTCGCGATCGGGGCTTCGGTCGGCATCGAAGGGTTCGCCGCGCTCGACATGGTCGGCATGGGTCCGTTGACGGGCTTCGTCTCCGCCTACGCCAACACCCGCGAAATGGCACCGATGATCGCCGCGATCGGATTCGCCGCGCAGGCGGGGTGCCGGATGACCGCTGAGATCGGCTCGATGCGGATCTCTGAGGAGATCGATGCGTTGGAAGCCCAAGGCATCCGGTCGATTCCGTTTGTGGTGACAACGCGCGTCATTGCGGGCTTTATCACCATCGTTCCGCTTTACGTGGTCACGCTCTTGCTCAGCTACCTGTCCTGCGCACTGGTGGTCAACGTCCTGCACGGCCAGTCGTCGGGCACCTATTACCACTACTTCAACTCGTTCATTCAACCGTCGGACGTTTTGTTCTCGGTCCTCAAGGCCATCATCTTCGTCACCGTCATCATCGCCATTCACGGGTATCAGGGCTACTACGCCACCGGTGGGCCGGAAGGCGTCGGCGCCTCGTCGGGCCGTGCCATCCGCGCCAGCCTCATCTCCATCGTCATTCTCGACATGATCCTCACCCTCATCTTCTGGGGGCGCGACCCTGGCGTTCGGATCTCGGGGTAGCCCATGCCGATCTTCCACGACGAGTCCGGACGAGCAGCCAGCCCAACGAAACTGCGGTTGCGGGGCGTGGTCGTGTTCGCCGCCCTGGCCGTGGCCACCACGCTGCTGGTCCAGCTCGCCTCTGGGAAGTACGAGCCCGCGTTCAACCTCACCGTTGTCGCCAACTCGATCGGTGAGGGCCTCACGCCCGGCGCAGAGGTGAAATTCCGGGGCCTCACGATCGGTTCGGTGAAGAAGCTGGAGGCGATCGGCTACAACAGGCAGAAGCTGACCCTGGTGCTCGACCCACGACAGGCCGCCGCGTTGAAAGCGGATACCGGAGCCCAATTCACCTCATCGAACGTATTCGGCACGGCCGCAGTCGAACTCGTGAGTAGCGGACGCGGTGGTCGGCTCGCACCCGGTCGGACCTTGATGATCGGCGACGACGCGCGGTCCTCGTCGATCACCGGGCTGCTGCGCGAGGGGACCAAGCTCGCATCGGTGCTGGATTCACCCGCGGTCGACCGGATCATCGAGACGCTGCGCAAGCACGCCGACCTCGTCGAACCTTCCGCTCGGTCCGTTTTCGACACCGCCGAGATCCTCGTCGACGCACAGACCGTACCGATCTCACAGTCGCTGTCGGTCATCGCGTCGTTCGTCAACGGCGTCAACGACTTGGTTCCGCTCGCCGGGCTGCTGAACCAGCTCCTGGACGAGTTGACGTTCCTTGTGCAGCCGGGGGGCACCGACCGGACGAACACGATCCTCGTTCAGGTCAGTGGCCTGTTGAACTTCGTCGCCGATCTGTTCAACAAGAACAATCACTGGGTCGTACCGATGGCCAACGGCATCGTCAACGTCGCCGCACCTACCACCTACGCGCTGGGCAGCCTGGCACCGGCCTACGATCGCCTATCGGGGCTGATCGACCGGACCAGTGCAGCTTTCCCCATCATCGACGGCAAGGTCCGGCTGCGCATCGATGTGCTCCTGGACGCGATGCCCGGCCTGGCCGCTGCCCTGCCCGCCGAGCAGCCAGCACCACCGACACCTGTGGCGCCGGGGGGCTGACGGTGAACAAGACCGCACGATCCGCCCTCGCGTTGACAGTGTTTGCCGCGATCGCCTTGGTGTGCGCGCTCATCGTCGTCACCGCGCTGCGCAACCCCGTCGAGGGCGCGGAGTCCACGTACACCGCGACATTCAGCGACGTTTCCGGCCTGTACGTCGGCGACGACGTCCGGATCTCCGGCGTCCAGGTCGGCAAGGTCAAGACCATCCGACTGAACGGCCGCAACGCCGACGTGGAGTTCACTGTGGTGGCCAGTCAACCCGTGTACAGCGAGACCGTAGCTGCCGTCCGCTACCAGAACCTCGTGGGGCAGCGGTATCTGGAACTGGCCCAACCCGATGCCCCAGGCGCCCTGCTACCGGCGGGCTCCACCATCCCGATCGGCTCGACAATCCCGTCGTTCGATGTGGCCAAGCTGTTCAACGGTTTTCGGCCCATCTTCCGTACCTTGGACCCGGCAGAGTTCAACCAGCTCGGTGAGAACCTGCTGCGGCTCATCCAAGGCGACGAATCCGGTATCGGGCCCGTACTGCGCGACCTCGATGAGGTCTCCAAATTCGCCGCCGATCGCCAAGCGGTCTTCATCACCCTGATCCGCAATCTCGGAGAAATCTCGGTCGACCTCGGCGGCAAATCGAAGCAACTGTTCGACCTGATCACGACGCTCAACGGTGTTCTGATCCGACTGACGGCCAAGGCCGAGGGATTCCGTCAAGGCATCGACGAAGCGGTGCCGACACTGCGCAACGTGATCCAGATTCTGCAATACACCGAGCGCACGTTCGACGGTATGACCGTCCCGTTCTACGACCTGACCGCTCGGATGTTCCCCCAGACGCCGACCATCATCGCCGGGCTGTCGCTGGTGCCGTCGCTGATCCAGGGCCTGCGCAACCAACTCATCGAAGACAGGCCCGCTGTACCGCGTTTCACGTGTTCCAACGGCGAGGTGACCCTGCCAGGCATCGGCATCGTCTCCTTCGCCGAACAAAACCTGGTGGTGTGCCGATGAGGCTCTTCCGCCGCAACCGCCCCGCCCTGCTCGACGAGCACGCCGCCGGCGCCCGCAGCCGTCGGATCGGTGTCATCGGCAGCCTCCTCATCGTGGTGTCGCTGGTCGCAGCCGGTGCGCTCTATGTCAACCCCCTCGGGCAGCGCAGCTATACCGCGCACTTTGAAAGCTCGGGTGGGGCGCGGCCCGGTGACGAGATCCGCATCGCGGGAATACCCGTCGGCAAGGTCACCTCAATCGGTCTGGACGGCACCGTGGTCAAGATGACCTTCGAAGTGACGAAGTCACTCGTGATCGGCTCGGACTCCACGCTGGAGATCAAGCTACTCACTCCGCTGGGCGGGCATTACGTGGCGCTCGACCCCAAGGGGATTCACCCGTTGGGCGACAAGGTGATTCCCCCGCAACAGACGGCGACCCCGTTCGAGATCAACGACATCATTCAGGAGGCGACACCCCTGATTCAGGAGGTCGACGGTGACGTCATCCACGACACGTTCAGCGAGGTCGCCAACGCGGCGAACAAGTACCCCGACGCGTTGCGGGATGTCCTCCAGACCGCGAACACCCTGACGACGTCGCTGAGCCAGGTCACCGCGGACTACCACCGCGGACTCGACTTCCTCAACGAGTACTCCAGCGCTTTCGTCGCCGGCCGACAACAACTGGTCGTCATGGCGCAGCAGTTCGCGCTCGTGGGCGCCCGACTCACCACGAAGTCCGTAGAGATCGTCGAATTCTTCAGCCTGCTATCCGAACTCGCGCGCCTCGTCGACCGGTTGATGGTGTTCTACCACGATGAGGTCGCGCCGGTGGCCCACGGCATCGACGACATTTTCGACACGCTGTTCAGCCATCCCGAACGGATCGGCGAAGCGGCCGACGGCCTGGGCCAGATCCTGCGGATCGTGGTTCCGATGCTTAGCGGCAACGGCGTCGTGATCGACGAGAGCGACCGGCTCATGCCTGGCGAGGACGTGTGCATTCCCAACATCACCAGGCAGTGCTGAGATGAGGCCCCTACACTTTCTCCGCAACAGGTTCCGTGCCAAGTTCGTGGGCGTTGCGACCACCGCGATCGTGTTGACGGTGGTCGCCGCCGCGGTCGTCGGCGCAAAGACGTTGCTGCCGAAGATCGATGGCGTCCGTGCGATGTGCGCAGAGTTCACCGACGCGGCGGGTCTGTACACCGGCAACAAGGTGCAATTGCTCGGGATTGAAGTCGGCGAGGTCACGGCGATCACCAACGAGTCCGACCACGTCCGGGTCGACTTCACCGTCCGCAAGGATCTCGACCTGCCCGCCGACGTCGGGGCAGTCACCTACGGCGACTCGATCGTGACCGACCGCCACGTCGAGCTGACCAAGCCCTACGCCGGTGGACCCAAGTTCACCGGGCCGCAATGTATTGCGATCAAGTCCACGAAGACCCCGATCGGGATCAGCGAATCCTTCGCAGCGATCGGCGATCTCGCCGATGCCATCCTGGGCCGCGAGGCAGGCCAAGATCCGTTCAGCGCGCCTGGCGTGGCCGCGATCAATGACAGCCTGGCCGCGGCCAGCCGATCCTTGGACGGCACGGGCGTCACCATCAAGCAGACGCTGCAGAATCTCGTCGCGATGGTCGGTGATCCCTACAAGGCCGACGCCGACTACCGGCAGTTGCTGGAGAACAGCGAAATCTCCACCTCGGGGTGGCTGCGGCACTGGGACACATTCGCGGTCGTGATCAAGACACTGCCTGATACGGCCCTGTTGATAGAGAACCTCTCCGACCACTTCGCAACGGCGTTGAGCAGGCTCGTGCATCTGCTCCCGATATTGAAGGACACCCTCGATCGTTTCGCTCCGCGGGTCTACCACAACATCTCCGACAAGCTGATCCCCTGGGTCACTGACCTCCTCAACGCCTACACCCCTCACATTCTCGGGTTCCTCAACTCGCTTCCGCAGTTCACCAATTGGCTTTCCGACATCTACGAGCCCACATGGGGCACCCACAACGTCACGTATTACCCACCGCGCGTCGCGATCTCACCGACTCAGGCGAGCGCCATCTGCACCGAACTGCGGGCCCGCAACACACCGGGAGCCAATTCCGCGTGCGCACCCGGGACGGCGTCGGACCCCGTCACTCTCGGTCTCACCAACCTCATCCTGGGCGGAGCCCTCGGATGATCGCCGCACGCCTTTGTGTCCCGGTGATCACCGCGCTGGCGCTGGCGCTGACACCCGCGTGCTCACTCGATCCGACCGACCTGCCCGTGCCGGGCTCATACGTGCCGGGTGACGCGTACCGGATCAAGATTGAGTTCTCCAGCGTGCTGAATCTGCCTGCGAAGGCGAAGGTGGATTCGGGCGGGGTGCAGGTCGGCGTCCTCGATCACGTGGCGCTTGACGGCAGTACTGCGGTGGCCAGCGTCGACATCTCATCGGACGTCCGGCTGCCTCAGAACACCCGCGCTGAACTGCGCCAAGCAACGGTGCTCGGAGACATCTACATCGCGCTGCTGACACCGGATCATCCATCGCCGATCACGCTTCACGATGGCGACGCGATCCCGTTGAGCAACACCGCCCCCGCTGACAACGTCGAGGATGTCCTGCGGTCCGTGTCCGACCTCGCGTCCGGTGGCGGACTGAACACCTTGCAGGACACGGTGATCAAGCTCAACAACGCCTTCCCGAACGACCCCGCTGAGATCACCGAAGTTCAGCAGAAGGTTGCGGGAACGCTGAACGACCTCGCGGCAAATCAGGACACCATCAACGAGATCCTGGCAAGCGCCCGTAACATCAGCAACAGCTTGGTGGAGAACACCGACACGTTCGACCGACTGGTAACCGAAGGCCCCGACAAGCTCATCGGACTCGGCAGCGTCACGCTGAACATCGTGCAGCTTGTGATAGACGCAGGCAAGCTGGCCCGCAACATCTCTCCGGCAATCGATCCGAACACCGCCGAGATACTTCAGATGATCTCGCATGCAACACCTTTCATCGGCGCGGTCGCCACTGCCGACACCACGATTCCGACGATCATGGACAAGACGGTCGACCTCATCCGCGACAAGCTCATCGGCTTCTTCCGTAAGGGCGGGCCCCGTTACACCGTGACCGGACTGCACAATCCGGACGGGTCGATCGGCCTGGATCCGGCGGCCCGCGCCGACGAGGTGATCACCAGGATGCAGACGATGGGCCTACTCGCGCCATGAAGTTCAACGCAGGAGCGACGCTGGTGATCCTCGCAATCATCACGTTGATCGGCGCCGGCTACATGTCCCTCGGGGTGCTCGATATGGGGCCGACGAAGCAGGTCACCCGGATTCAGTTGATGCTCGAAGCTTCCGGCGGCCTGCTCTCGACATCCGATGTCACGATGCGCGGCATCAAGGTCGGACGGGTCACGGACATCCAGGCCACCCCTGCCGGTTTGGCGGTGGCTATTGATCTCGACAGCGAACATCCGGTCCCCGTCGACAGCCCGATCAGCGTCGAAGCCCTCTCCGTGGCCGGTGAACAGTACATCGACTTCAAACCGGAAGTCATTGCGCCGCCCTACTTGTCGGACGGTGCGGTGATACCTGCCGACCGGGTGACAAGCGCCGTCACGGTGAGCGACATCCTCGCCCGCGGTAACGCGTTGTTCTCGGCGCTGAATCATGAGGACTTGCGCACCGTGGTGACCAATCTCGCGGAGGCGATCACCGGCAACGACGAGACCCTCGATTCGTTGGCGACGACGGCAGGTCTCTACGCCCGAATGGTGCAGGAGAACAAGCAACTGCTCAACACGCTCTTCGGCAACCTGTCCACACTTACCACCGGGATGGGCGACCTGAAGGTGGGCGCGGTCTTCTCCGAGACCGGCCATATCCTGCCCAGCGCGGTTCCCGAATTCGTCCGTCTGATCCGCGAATTCGACAGCCTGTCGCAGCTGGGCACCGACATGTTCGGCGACGACGGAGCCATCGAATCCCTCGTCGACAAGATCAGCCAATACATCGAACTGCTCGCCGGGCCCTTGAGTACCTTCGCCACCGTGCTCGAACCGGCGACGGCACCCATCCGCGATGTCGAAATCGACGCCGGACATTGGCTCGACTTCTGGGAGTCCACGTTCAACGACGAAGGCGCCATGCGTCTTCAACTTCTCGTTCCAGAATGGCCACAGCCGTAAGGGGGCATCATGACAATCAGAACAACGAGTGAGGCGGACATGGCAGACAGCTCCGAGGACGACGTCGACGAAGGCGCCACGGTCGAGCAGGAGAGCACCGCCAAGGAGTCGCACGACAAGGTAGACAAGGTAGGCAAGGTAGACGAGAAGCCCGAGCCCGTCGACGAAGATCACAAGCCGGCGTCCTCCCGCCGGAATCCCTGGCAATGGGTTGCCGCTGTGTTGCTCATCGTTCTCATCGGCGTCGGTGTGTTCGGTTATCTCCAGTACAAGAACGCCGCGGACCAGCTCTCGGCGATGCGTCAGGAAGAGGCCAACCGCGCCGCCGCCGCACAGCTGGCGAAGGACTACGCGCTCAAGTCGTTGACGTATTCGTTCAAAGACCCCGACGCATTCTTCCGATCGGTCGAGGAGGGCGTGTCCGACGCGCTGAAGGACAAGTACATCAATGCCGAAGACTTGCTCAAGGGCGTGATGCTTCAGGCGCAGGTCACCTCGACCGGTGAAGTGCTGGCGACGGAGGTGACCCCACAGCCCGGCGATGTCTACCAAGTGGTGGTGTCGGCCAGCCAGACCACCAGGAATTTGCAGAATCCGGAGCCTCGGGTGTCGATAGTTCTCTTGCAGATCACCGTCAACAAAGCGGGCGACACGTGGCAGGTCTCCGATATCGGCCCCAAGACCGGGAGCAAGGCCGCCAACGCCGATCAGGTGCTGCCCAGTCAACCGGGTCCTCCAGCTGAGCCCGGTCCGAGTCCCGGCCGACCGACTCCCCCGCGGTAGCACGATGTTTCGCGCGCTGGTCGGAACGACGGCGGTAACCGCGGCGGTGTTCGCCTGCTGCCCGCCGGTTAGCGCGGACGACACCTTGCCTCGTTGCGCTCACCACAAGACGATGATCAACCCCGCCGAACCGATGGGGCACGAGGACTGCCGGCTCATTTCCACGGATCGGAGGGGTTTGGCGTTCGACGTGACCTACTGGAGTACCGGCGGCCCCTCGGCGCCACCGTTGGCGGTGAAGATCGAGGTCACCGACGGGTCCGGCACCGTCACTCAGACCATCAACGAGGTCACCGAGCCCTCCGACCCGGCGCCGGTCGGCCTGGAGGATCTCGACGGCGACGGCCGCGAGGAAATTATCGTGCCGATCGCGCGTCGGTCGTACAACGGCGGCTCGAACACCCGGTTTTCCGTGTGGCGCGCAGAGGGGGACCGGGCGTATTTCGAACGAACTCAGATGGAGGGGCAAGCCGTCTACCCCAGCGGCGACGGCTACATCGTCACCAATTGGGGCGCATTGACCAGCCGCGATCTCACCTTCTACGTGCCAACCGGCGCCGGGTTCACCGTCGCGGTCACGTTGACCCTTCAGGCCGAGGACATCGACCTGCACACCGGGGAGGTGCGCACGGTGAGCTGCCGTACGCACCAACAAGAGGGTCTGGGCATGATCCGTATGGACATCAAGCGAGCCCAGGACGTCTTCTGCGCCTCACCGGCAGCGATGGCGATATGGCCGGACGCGCAACGGGTTTCGGCCGCCCCTTGGCGCCCGCGGTAGCACACGTCACTACCCTAAAGCGACCTTCCTGGCGGCGATCCGACCGATACCCGGGGCCAGCCTGTGCGCCAGGTACTGTAGCCGCGCTTCGGGCGTCACCGGGACGACGGACTTGTTCTTGCGCACCGCCGCGACGATCTGTTTGGCGACCTTGTCGGGACCGTAGCGGCGGAGTCGATACGCGCGATCGACCGTCGCAAGCTTCTTTTCGGCCTCCTGCTCGGAGAGGCCCGACACCACTGAACTGCGAACGATGTTGGTGTGCACGATGCCTGGGCAAATCGTGCTGACGCCGATACCTGCGGACGCCAACTCGGCGCGTAGGCAGTCGGAGAACATGAATACCGCGGACTTACTGGTCGAGTAGGCGGTGAAGCCCTGCTGCGGTGTGTAGGCGGCCATGCTGGACAGGTTCACGATGTGCCCGCCGAGACCGCGGCTGACCATCTTCGGCCCGAACGCGCGGCAGCCGTTGACAACGCCATACAGGTTGACGTCGAGCACGCGCTTGAACTCGTCGGACGTCGTCGCCAAGAACCGACCGGCCTGGCCCACGCCGGCGTTGTTGACCAGCACGTCGGGTACTCCGTGCGCGGCCACCACCTGCTCGGCATGAGCGACGACCGCCGCCTCGTCGGAGACGTCCAGTTGATAGGCGTGGGCGTCAGCGCCGAGCTCGCCGATCAGCGCGGCCGTCTCCTTCGCCGATGCCAGGTTGACGTCCGAGACGACGACCTCGG
The DNA here is from genome assembly GCF_001499855.1 of Mycobacterium sp. GA-0227b. Taxonomy (GTDB): domain Bacteria; phylum Actinomycetota; class Actinomycetes; order Mycobacteriales; family Mycobacteriaceae; genus Mycobacterium. The sequence goes on along the minus strand of NZ_LQIK01000030.1, from coordinate 278,758 downwards.
CACCGTCGCGGGCGAAGGCAATGGCGGTCTCTCGGCCGATGCCACTGCCTGCACCGGTGATCACCACGAGTTGGTCATCGAACGGCCTTCGCTTCCTGCCCATTTCGGCCCGGCGCAGCCCCCGTGTCGGAGGCAGACCGGAGACCGCGTCGATCAATTCGGTCGTCGCGGTCGCCAGAAGCTCGGGGTGCGAAAACGGCAACCAGTGCCCGCCGCGCACCACTCGCTGCCAAACCGCGGGAGCCCACTTGAGTTCGTCGGAGTAGCTGGCCGCGCGGACTGCGGGATCATTCGTCCCGACGATCACCTGCACCGGAACTTGGGTGAACTGGTCCCGCGGTTTGAGGGCCGACAAGATGTTGGCCCGGTAAATGCGCAACCCGTTGCCGATGTCCCGGTCGAAGGTGGGGCCCAGCCATATCTGGTTTGCGTCGGCCCCCTCGACGCGGGAAAGCCCTGTGCGCCAACGCTCGGCGGTCATTGTCATCCGGAAGAACGCCTTCGGGACGAGCGGCAACGCGAAGTACGCCATGTAGAGAAGCGAAGCCACCTGAGCTAGCACATGTGCGACATTCTTCGGCGTCGGCCGAGACAGCCGATGCCGCGCCCACATCGTCAGGTGCGCGGCGTTGGGGCCCGCAACCGACGTGAAAGAGGCGATCTTGTGCTGCGCGGTCGGATCGCACACGGCCTCCCACATCGCGACGCTGCCCCAGTCGTGGGCGAGCACGTGGACCGGTTTGCCGTCGCCGACTGCATCGATCACGGCGAGGTAGTCGCTGGCGAGGGCTGCCAGCTTGAACTCTCGATAGCTCTTCGGGTTCGACGACTGCCCATGTCCGCGGTTGTCGACGGTCACCACGCGGAACCGATCGATCAGATGTGGCGTGACGGAGTTCCACATGTCGTGCGAGTCCGGCCACCCGTGCAATAGCAGCAGCGTCTCGCCGGCCCGATTGCCTTGCTCGTAAACGGCGATGTCGATGTCGCCGTTGCGCACCACGCGGTGGGTGACCTGCGGTCCCGCGGAGGCCTCCTTCTCGTGACCGCCCACAAGATCCGATACCGATTCCATTGCGATCCCCTATGCCTTGGCCGCCACGGCCACAATGTAATCCGAGAAGAGTGTGGCAAACCGAAAACCCAAGGGAGTGAACGAATAACGAACGACAGGGTTCACATGCCGCATGTCGGCGTCGCGCAATCTCTTCGTCAGGAATCTGCCCAGCGGGGCATAGACGTCATCGGTGATGGGTCGTGTCTGAACATCCACAAAGCCCATGCACTGCAGGAGATCGCGATACCCGGCAAGGTCGGCCGCCGCGGCGACAGCCCATCGGGACGCACGCCGCCAGCCGCGACGCGCAACCTCGCGGCGGGCCAGCGCGGTCAGTGGTGTGCGCGTGGGCACGATGTCGGCCGTCACCAGAAGTCCGCCGGGTTGCAGCACCCGCAGCGCCTCGGCGAAGAAATCCACTCGCGACGGGAAGTGGAAGGCGGATTCCAGCGCCACCACCTTGGTGCACGATTCGTCTTCGAACGGCAGATCGGTCGCGGACGCGTTGACGAAGCTGATCCTGTCGGCCAACCCGGCCTCGGCCACCCGCCGTGTCGCGATTGCGACCTGCTCGGCAGCGACGTTTACTCCGGTGATGTACTCGGGGCCGAACTCGTTGATCCACAACATGTCTTGATCGCCGTAACCGCAGCCGCAGTCCACGATCGTGTCAGATGAGTTGAAGTCGGCGGTGCGCGCGAGCAACCGAGCCAAATCGCGACTCGCTTCGTCCAGGGTCGCCGGACCGTTCTTCCAATGGCCGAAGTTGATGAACAGCGATTCCTCGCCGTACAGATTCTGAGTACCGACGATGTCGTAGATCTGACCGGCCTTCGGACCGCCCGACGACGACAAAGAAACGGCCGCCATCTGTCGCCATTCGTCGGCCCATCGCCCTAGCCGAGCGCCGAGGGATTCATCCCGGGTGTTGCGCGGAATCGTCGTCACGTGCTGTTTCCCATCTGAGAGCGGGCCAACATGCATTACCCATACAGATAGTACTAGATACCTGAGGTACTGGATACCCTTCGTCGTGATCCACTTTTGCGCACGCGAGATCCGGTGTAGTTGGTCGCGCTCACCGCCGCCAACTACACCGAAATCCGAGGGCGGCTAGCCCTCGAGCTTGTAACCGAGGCCGCGGACGGTGACCAGGTGCACCGGGTTCGCGGGATCCGCCTCGATCTTCGACCGCAACCTCTTGACATGCACGTCAAGGGTTTTCGTGTCACCGACGTAGTCGGCGCCCCACACCCGGTCGATGAGCTGGCCGCGGGTCAGCACCCGGCCGCTGTTGCGCATCAGATACTCGAGCAGATCGAACTCCTTGAGCGGCAACGTGATCGGCTCCCCATTCACCGACACCACGTGGCGCTCGACATCCATCCGGACGGGTCCGGCCTCCAGCACGCTGTCGCTGAGGCCGATGTCGTCGTTGTCGGCGCCGCGCCGCAGCACCGCACGGATTCGGGCGATCAGCTCCCGCGCCGAGTACGGCTTGGTGACATAGTCGTCGGCGCCGAGTTCCAGGCCGACCACCTTGTCGATCTCGCTGTCGCGAGCGGTCACCATGATCACCGGAACGCTTGAGCGCGAACGTAATTGCTTGCACACGTCCGTCCCGCTCATACCGGGCAGCATCAAGTCGAGCAGCACGATGTCGGCGCCGGCGCGTTCGAACTCGGCGAGGGCGGTCGGCCCGTCGGTGACGACGGTGGCCTCGAACCCCTCCTTGCGAAGCAGAAAGGCCAGGGGATCGGCCAAGGACTCCTCGTCCTCCACGATCAGCACACTGGTCATTGGTCTCGCTGGTCCTCTCGTTCGTCCGATTCATGATCGGGGTAGGCCGGAATCGACAGCGTGAACGTCGATCCCGTACCCGGCTGACTCCACAGCCGGATGCTTCCGTTGTGGTTGGCCGCGACGTGCTTGACGATCGCCAACCCCAACCCGGTGCCGCCGGTGGCCCGGGAACGCGCCTTGTCGACGCGGAAGAATCGCTCGAACACCCGCTCCTGGTCCTCGCGGGCGATGCCGATACCGCGGTCGGTGACCGCGATCTCGATGGTGTCTCCGCGCCGCCTGCGGCTGATCGAGACCGACGACCCGTGCGGCGAGTAGGCGATCGCGTTGGACACCAGGTTCGCGATCGCGGTGACCAGCAACGACTGGTCACCCAGCGCGCGGAAACCGGTCGGCGCGTCGGTGGTGATCCTGATGTCGGCGTTGTCGGCCGGCACCTTGTGGCGGGACAGCGCCTCGGCGACCACGGTGTCGACGTCGACGGCGTCCAGGGCCGGCAGGGCCTCGGCGCCCTGCAGGCGCGACAGCTCGATCAACTCGCCGACCATGTTGGCCAGCCGGTTGGACTCGGCCACCATCTTCTCGGCGAACCGGCGCACGGTGGCGGGGTCGTCGGCCGACGCGAGCAGCGCCTCGGCCAGCACGCCCATCGCGCCGACCGGGGTCTTGAGCTCGTGGCTGACGTTGGCCACGAAGTCGCGGCGGGTGGCTTCCATCCGGGCGTGCTCGGACTGGTCGTCGACGTAGACGACCGCGAACCGGCGATCCTGCTCGGTCAGCAGTCGAACGTGGCCACGCACCGAGAGCCCGGACCGGCCGGGGTTGGCCCGCTTGTTTCCCGCGAGGTCCACTTCGGTGGGCTCGCCGGTGGTCAGCGTGCGCTCGGCGGCCCGCCAGGCCCGCTCGTCGAGCAGCCGGTCCCGGACCAAGCCCAGCTCACGGGCCCGGTCGTTGGCGTAGACGACATCACGGAAGTGGTCGACCACCACGATTCCCGTGGGTGACCGCGAAGCGACGTGGGAGAGCATCTGCGAGACGGTGATGCCGGCCTGCGCGCTGGCCCGACGCTGGCGACGTTCCCTCAGACGGGGCGCCAGCCCCGCTCCGAGGGCCACACCGGTCACCAGAGCGAGCAGTGCGACCACCGCTGCGAGCAGCAGTGCCGAAACGACACTCACGCGGAAATCGTACGCATCCGGTGAACGTCATCCCAGCAGCGTGCGGCCGAATCGGGACAAGTCACACAAGGAAAGAAGGAAATTCGGGCCCCGGCCTCCCCCTGTTAACCCGATGTTCGCCGTAGCCGCCCTATTGCGCGGCTATTTCGCGCCCTGGGACGCGACGGCGGCGGCGCCCGCGGCCGCGGCTTCGGGATCCAGGTAGGTGCCGCCGATGACGGTCGGCTTGAGATCGGAGTCCAGGTCGTAGCGCAGCGGGATGCCGGTCGGGATGTTGAGCCCGACGACATCCTCGTCGGACATGCCGTCGAGGTACTTGACCAGCGCACGCAGCGAATTGCCATGCGCCGCGATCAGCACGGTCTTGCCCGCCCGCAGGTCCGGTTCGATCGTCTCGGTGTAGTACGGCACGAACCGCTCGACCACGTCCTTGAGGCACTCGGTGCGCGGCGGGCCACCGGGCACGTCGGCGTAGCGCGGGTCGCCGTCCTGGCTGTAGGTGCTGCCGGGGTCGATCGGCGGCGGCGGGGTGTCATAGCTGCGCCGCCACGCCATGAACTGCTCTTCGCCGTACTTGTCCTTGGTCTCGGCCTTGTTCAGCCCTTGCAACGCGCCGTAGTGCCGCTCGTTGAGCCGCCAGTCGCGGTGCACGGGGATCCAGTGCCGGTCGGCCTTGTCCAACGCCAGGTTGGCGGTGGTGATCGCGCGGCGCAGCAACGAGGTGTAGAGCACGTCGGGTTGGCGGTCGAGCTCCTTGATCAGCTCGCCGGCCCGCACTGCTTCGGCGCGACCCTTCTCGGTGAGGTCGACGTCGACCCAGCCGGTGAACAGATTCTTCTCGTTCCAGTCGCTCTCGCCGTGGCGAAGCAGGATCAACGTGCAGTCACCCATGCCGAAATCTTCTCATGGCAGACGGATCGACTTCTGCCCGTACCGAGATCGACGAAATGGCGGGAATCTCGCGAGAAAAGCCGCCAAAACGTAGGTTTCGGCGAGGCGTCAGTCCTCGTCGTCGTCTTCGATCAGGTGGGCGAACGCCTGCAAGTTCTTCAACGACTCGCCGCGCGACACCCGCCACTCCCACTCCTTCTGGATCGACGAGCGAAAACCCAACTCCAGCAACGTGTTGAAGTCGTTGTCGACGGCTTCGAGCACCTGGCCGAGCACGCGGTCGACCTCCTCGGAGGTGACGGATTCCAACGACATCCGGCCGACGAGATAGATGTCGCCGACGTTGTCGAGCGTGTAGGCCACGCCGTAGAGCCGGCGGTTGCGCTTGAGGAGGAACCGGTACACGCCCTCGTGGTTCTCATCGGGTTTGCGGCAGACGAACGCCTCGATCCGCACCGAGTGTTCGCCGATGGACAGGATCGTGTTGGTCTTCAGCCGTCGCTCGCCGGGTAGTTCGACGATGATGCCGGGCAATCCGCCGTGCGCGCCCTCGTGGTGCGTGCAGACCAGGCCGTTCTCCTTGCACGCTTCCTCGATGACCTTCGCCGCGTCGGTGCTCATGCCCGCACCCCTCGTCGCCGCGAGAACCGCCGGCCGGTGCGGCGGGCGCCGCCGTCGCGTGACCGGTGGCGTGCCCGGTAATCGCCGATCGCACGCCCGTAGCTGGCCAGCAGCGCATCGACGGTGCGGGACCACGAGAACGTGGCGGCGTGGGCGATCGCGGCGGGTCTCATGCCGTCGGCGCGCTGCAGCAGATCGCCGATGGCGTGCGCCCAGTCCCCGTCGTCGTGCCCGTCGACCAGGATCCCGGTGACGCCGTCGCGCACCGCGACCGGCAATCCGCCGACCGCCGCGGCCACCACCGGTGTGCCGCACGCTTGCGCTTCCACCGCGACCAGGCCGAAGGACTCCGAATAGCTGGGCACCGCCACCAGATCTGCGGCCCGGTACACGTTGACCAGCTGTTCGCGCGACTGCGGCGGCAGGAACGTCACCCGGTCCGAGATACCCAGATCGTCGGCCAGCCGAACCAACCCGTCCGGGGCCTGCAACCCGTTGCCCGACGGACCGCCCGCCACCAGCACGCGCACCCCGGGCAGCTTGGCGACCGCGCGCAATGCCACGTCGGGCGCCTTCAGCGGCTGGATGCGGCCCACGAATGCGACGATCCGTTCGTCGGCGGCCAGCCCCAGCGCGGCGCGCGCCGCTTTCCGATCCCCCGGCGTGAACACCTCCAGGTCGACGCCCGGGTGCACGACGTCGATCCGCGCCGGATCTGCATGATGCATCGAGATCAGTTGCTGCGCTTCATGTTCGGTGTTGACTATCAACCGGTCGGCTTCGTCGACGACCTGCTGCTCACCGACCGCGCGCAGCGGCGGCTCGGGCGAGTCGCCGTCGGCCAGCGCGGCATTCTTGACCGCGGCCAGGGTGTGCGCGGTGTGCACCAGTGGGACGGCCCAGCGGTCGCGGGCCAGCCAGCCCACCTGACCGGACAACCAGTAGTGCGAGTGCACGATGTCGTAGTAGCCGGGTTCGTGCGTCGCCTCGGCGCGCAGTACCCCCGCAGTGAAGGCGCACAACTGCGTGGGCAGGTCGTACTTGTCCAGCCCCTCGAACGGCCCGGCCACCACGTTGCGCACCAGCACCCCGGGCGCCACCCGCACTGTCGGCGGATCAGACGACGAGGTCGCGCGGGTGAAGATCTCGACCTCGACTCCGCGGCGAGCCATCTGCAGCGCACTCTGCAGCACGTAGACGTTCATGCCGCCGGCATCGCCCGTGCCGGGCTGGGCCAGCGGCGACGTGTGCACCGACAGCACGGCTACGCGTCGGGGCAGTTCCGTTGCTAGGCGCACACAGTCATGTCTACACCGCGCCCGCAGGCGCCCAGTCACGCAGTGGCTTCGGCGGCCTCCCGGCGCTGCGCCCGGCGCATGGCCCCGATCGGGTCGGCGTACAGGCCGCCGAGCGACACCACACCCGCACCGGCCTCCTGAACGCGGTTGCCGAAGACGGTCAGCCGGATCTCGCGCGAAGGCATCACCGAACGCTGCGCGAACGCGGCCGCCGCGACGCTCATGCCCTCGGGATATTCGGTGAACGCCTGGCCGCCAACGATCAGGTCGTCGGGGTTGAGCATGTCGCGCAGCAGCGCGACGGCCTCGCCCAGCACCCGTGCCCGTTCGGCCAGCAGCTCCTGCGCGGGCCGGTTGCCCTGGCGGGCAATCTTGAACAGCGCCTGCATCGTCGAGCCGGGGCCCTCGGCGGCGATGATGCGCGCCTTGCGGGCCGCGATCAGCACCGCTTCGTCACTGACTGTGGACTCCAGTTGCCCTGTGCCACCGAGCAATTCGGACTGCACAGGCAGAGCGGCGATGGTGCCGGGGCCGCTGGCCGGCGAGTGAACCCGGCCGCCGATCGACAGCGCGTAGCCGACGGTTTCGCGGGCATAGACGTACAGGCTCGTCGACGTGTCCGAGGCCTGCCTGCGCCCCCCGAGCAGCAGTTCGGCCCCGGCCATCGCGTCCACATGCGAGGCGACCGACACCGGCAGACCGAGGGTTTCGGCGAGTACCGGCCCGACCGGCGCGTCGGACCAGCCGAGCCGCGGATGGTCGAGGTAACCGGTCGTGCTGTCGACGACGCCGCCGGCCGCCACGCCCACCCAGAGCGGGCGGCGGCGATGCCAGTGGCCCAGGTAACGGCGGGCGCTGTCGGCCAGCGACGCCAGCGCGGTGGCCTGCGGGGCCCGCGGAGTAGGCGTTTCGACGACGTCGAGGGTGCGACCGAAGAGGTCGGCGGCCACGATGCTGGTGCTGCGGGCGCCGATGTGGATCCCCAGCGTGAGGAACGGTTCGTGCTTCACCTCCACGGGCACGCGGGGCCTGCCGATCGCGCCGGAAACCGCGAGGTCGGCGCGTTCGCGCAGTACACCGGCCTCGAGCAGGGCGGTGACCTGGCGGTTGACGGTCGCGATGCTCAGGCCGGTGACCTGGGCGATGACGTCACGGGCGATGGGCCCGCGCAGGCGGGCCGCACTGAACACCGACGCGGCGGCGGCGTCGGCCACCTTCAGCGCCGGCGCGACGACATGCCGGCGGGCCAACAGCGCGCGCTTGGCGTGCTGGGCGCTGCGGACCGACGGCTTCGCGGGAAGTGTGGTGGTGACGGAAGTGCGCATCTGCTTGTCCTTCGGAGAGGTCGGCCGGTGGGTTCTCGGGCCACACCCGGCGACTCAGCAGGACAGCGGTTGTCCGGGGTCAGTCAGGCGCGGCGAAGTGCGCGACAACAACACGCACGCCGGGAACAGGCCTGACTGGACAGCACACGGTGAACTTAGCACGCCAACTAAAGTTGGGCAGATGACGACACCCCGGACCGACAGTCGAGTCGCGGTGGTCACCGGCGCCAGCGCAGGCATCGGCGCGGCCACCGCGAGAACCCTTGCCGCACAAGGTTTTCACGTCGTCTGCGTAGCCCGTCGCCAGCAGCCCATCGAGGCCCTCGCCGAAGAGATCGGCGGCACCGCGATCGTGGCGGACGTCACGTCCACCGAGGCGGTGTCGGCGCTGGCAGAGGCGCTGGACCGGGTACCCGGGCAGGTTTCGGTGCTGGTCAACAACGCCGGAGGCGCGCGAGGACTGGATCCGGTGGCCGAGGCCGACATCGAGCACTGGCGCTGGATGTGGGAGGCAAACGTGCTCGGCACACTGCTGGTGACCCGCGCGCTGTTGCCGAGGCTGATCGACTCCGGCGACGGGTTGATCGTCACCGTCACCTCGATCGCCGCGGTGGAGATCTACGACAATGGCGGCGGGTACACCTCCGCCAAGCATGCCCAAGGCGTGCTGCACCGGACGTTGCGCAGTGAGCTGCTCGGAAAACCCGTGCGGCTCACCGAAGTTGCGCCGGGCATGGTGAAAACCGACTTCTCGCTGAACCGGTTCGAGGGCGACGAGGAACGCGCCGCCAAGGTCTACGAAGGCGTCACCCCGCTGCTGGCCGAAGACGTCGCCGAGATCATCGGGTTCGTCGCGGGCCGACCGTCGCACGTCGACCTGGATCTGATCGTCGTGCGGCCGCGCGATCAGGTCAGCGGCGCCAGCGGATCCCGCTTCAACCGGCGCTAGCCGATCGCAATGTCAGCCTGACAGCGACGCCGCGCATATATAGCCGCGGCGGCGTTCTCAGCGCGACATTGCGTCAATGAACTAGCGGCCGGGGCGGCCGTTGACCGGTTGCGGTGCGCCCGAGGGGGTCGCGGGCGCGGTGCTCGGAATGTCCGGTCCGTTCTGCTCCGACAGCGCCGACATCGCCTTCCATTCGTCCCACGGCACCACCCAGTCCCAGATGTCGCCATCGGAGTACGACAACTCGATGCGGGTCCCGGTGACCTCGACGGGATCGCCGTAAACGGCGGTGTGGAAGTACTGCTCGGCGTCGGACTCCGAGAGGTTGATGCAGCCGTTGGTGACGTTGCTGCTGCCCTGCGAACCGAGGCTGGCGGGGTTGGCGTGGATGAACTCGCCGTTGTTGGAGATCCGCACCGCCCACCGCTCGTGGATGTTGGCGTAACCGGCCGCGGGATTGGTCATCCAGAAGTCTTCGTACTTCTCCGTGACGACGTGGATCCCGCTGCGGGTGACGTTGCGGTCCAGGTCACCCTCGCCGTAGCTGCACGGGAAGTCCATGATCACCGCGCCGTTGGCGTCGAGGACCTGGATGCGGTGCGACGACGCCTCGGCCCTGACGACTTGGCGACGGCCGATCTCGAAGCTCAGCGTCGCGTCCTGCGCGCCGTAGGCGTCGTCGCCGAACGGCACGCCGTACAGCTTGGCGTCGACGTGCACCTTGGTGCCGGCCGGGTAGTACTCGCGGGTGCGCCAGTGCACGCGGGACCCGCCGACCTCGTCGGGCAGCCACGCCCAGCTGCCCTCGACGGGCGGCTCGGTGGTGACCTTGAGCGCCTTCTCCACCGTCGCCTTGTCGCTGATCGGGGCGTCGAACTGGATGATGATCGGGGCGGCCACCCCGACCACCTGGCCGTCGGCGAGCTGGAACTGACCGCTGACCTGGGTGCTGGGGTTGATCGTGGAGAACGAACCGTCGACCTGCACCGCCTTGCCGTCGCGGCCGACGACCGAGCCCTTCCAGGTGTACTCGGCGCCGTAGCCCAGCGGTTCGGTGATCGTGAACTCGGTGCGGTCGCGGTTGAGCGCGCCGGCGACGACCTTGCCGTCGGGGTTGGTCAGGGTGATCCGCTGGAACCAGCCGTTGCTGACCTCGACGCCGGCGCGCTCGGTCGGCGAGATGTCGGTGGCGTCGTTGGCCGGCTTGAAGTTCAGCGTGGGTTCTGCGGGCGCGTCCTGCGCGGACGGTTCGTCGCCGTTGGCCATGCAGGCGGCCAGGGCCCCGGGCGCGACGACACCGACCGCCAGTGCGGTCAGGGCGCGCCGTCGGTTGAACGACGGCAGGGGTTCCCCGGTACTCACGTGGACCCAGCGTACCTACAGCGAACAGCCGATCAGGTCAGGCTCGGCTGTGAGTTCGATCCCGAAACTCGTTCGAACACCGTCACGTACCGTCCTGGCCAGCGCGATCACATCGGCGGTGGTGGCGCCGCCGCGATTGGTGAGCGCCAGCGCGTGCTTGGTCGACAGCCGCACGGAAGCATCCGCGCCCGGATATCCCTTGCCGAAGCCGGCGTGCTCGACGAGCCAACCCGCGGCGAGCTTGACGCCGTCGGGCGCCGGATAGTTGGGCACCGGCCCGTCCTGCTGGGCGCGGATCCGCTCGAACTCGGCGGGCGTGACGACGGGGTTGGTGAAGAACGAGCCGACGCTCCAGGTGTCGTGATCCGGGTTTTCCGAGCCGGCGTCGATGACCATGCCCTTGCTCGAGCGCAGTGCCAGCACCGCCTCACGCACCGCGAGCGGATCGGCGCGCGATCCTTGCTCGACACCCAGCGTGGCGGCCAGTTCGCGGTAGCGCAGCGGCGCGCTGCGCCCGTCGGGGTCCAGGGCGAACTCCACTTCGAGCACGATCGCGTCGTGCGCGCGTTTGAGGACGCTGGTGCGGTAGCCGAACCGCAGCGCGTCCGGGGTGACCCAGCGATCTCTCCCGGTGCGACGGTCCAGCAGCCGCACCCGCCGGATGGTGTCGGCCACCTCCGCGCCGTACGCGCCGACGTTCTGCACCGGTGTCGCGCCGGCGGATCCCGGGATTCCGGACAGGCACTCCAGCCCGCCCAGCCCGTGCGCCAGCGAGGTCACCACGACGTCGTCCCACACCGCGCCGGCCTCGACGCGAACCAGGTTGCCGTCGACGGTGATCTCGGTGTTCGCGAGGTAGATGACGGACAGGTCGGTCAACTGGTCACAGATCACCACGTTCGAGCCGCCCGCCAGCACCAGCGCGTCGTCATCCGGGCCGAGGTTGCGGACCACGTCGATCACTTTCTGGGTGGTGTCGCATGTGATCAGCCGCCGCGCAACGGGTCCGACGCGCAGTGTGGTCAGCGGTGCGAGCGGCACCGCCTCCTCGACCAAAGCGCCCCCGGGTTGCGAACTGACCACGGGCGGTAACGGTAGCCTGACCAGCTATGCCGCGTTCATTCGACATGGCCGCCGAGTACGGGGGCAGCGTCGAACAGGTCCACCGGGCTTTCAGCGACGAACGCTACTGGCTGGCGCGGCTGACCGATTCCGGCGCCGACGACTACTCGCTGGACTCCATGGTCGTCGACGAGCACGGCGGTATCGACGTTGTCACCACTCAAACGCTGCGGGTGGACCGGTTGCCCGGGGTGGTGACCCAGTTTCATCGCGGCGACCTGAGCTTCGTGCGCGAAGAGACCTGGAGCCCGGTCCGCGACGGCAAGGCCGACGCGACGGTCAAGGGGTCGATTCCCGGTGCACCGGCCGGTTTGACCGGCACCGCGGTACTGGCGCCGGCCGGTCCCGGTTCGCGGCTGGAGTTCACCGTCGAGGTCGAGGTTCGGGTGCCGCTCGTCGGCGGCAAGATCGAGAACTTCATCGGCGGTCAACTGGTGGATCTGCTGATCGCCGAGCAGCGCTTCACAACCGTGTGGATCGCCGAGAACGCCTGACGCTCAAGACGGCGCGGTTCCCGGCGTCGCCGTCGTCGCTTTCTAGAATCGGATCATGTGCGGGCCCATCGGTCAGCTGACGCGGGGCACCACCGGCTACAACCGGTTGCGTCGGAGCGATCGCTGGCTCGTCCACGCGCCGCGGGTCCGCGCGACCTTGCTCTCCGCCGAGGACCCGCTCGTCATCGATCTCGGTTATGGCGCGCTTCCGGTCACAACCCTGGAGCTTGCGGCACGGCTCCGCTTGGTGCGCAACGATATTCGTGTAATAGGACTGGAGATTGACCCCGAGCGGGTGCGCACGGCCCGCACCGCGGTAACCGACTCGGTCGAATTCGGCCTCGGCGGTTTCGAATTGGCGGGCATGCATCCGGTCCTGGTGCGGGCGTTCAACGTGCTGCGCCAGTACCCGGTCGAAACCGTCGCGCAGGCGTGGTCGACGATGCAGCGGCAACTGGCACCCGGCGGGCTCATCGTCGACGGCACCTGCGACGAGCTCGGCAGGCGCTGCTGCTGGGTGCTGCTCGACGCCGACGGGCCGATAAGCCTGACCCTGGCATGCGACCCGTTCGCGATCGAGCGACCCTCCGACCTCGCCGAGCGGCTGCCCAAGGTGCTGATCCACCACAACGTCGACGGTCAACCCGTGCACGCGCTGCTGACCGCCGCCGACCGGGCGTGGGCCAGCGTGGCGGGTCACGGGGTGTTCGGCCCGCGGGTGCGGTGGCGTGCGATGCTGGAGACGTTGCGCGACAACGGCTTTCCTGTCGCCCCCGCCCGTCGCCGGATGCGTGACGGGGTGCTGACCGTGCCTTGGTCGACGGTCGCACCGACCTGACGAACCGCCCGTGAGGCGTGATCAACGATCGAAGCCGTAGGCTGGGCCAATGCGGATTGCCCTAGCGCAGATCCTCAGCGGCACCGAGCCTTCCGAGAACCTTGCGCTGGTCGAGGAGTACACCCGGCGCGCCGCGGACGCCGGCGCCCGGATGGTGCTGTTCCCGGAGGCAACGATGTGCCGGTTCGGGGTGCCACTCGCTCCCATCGCCGAGCCGCTGGACGGACCATGGGCGTCGCAGGTGCGGGCGATCGCCGAGCGGGCGGGAATCGTCGTCGTGGCGGGCATGTTCGTGCCGTCCGGCGACGGGCGGGTCTTCAACACGTTGATCGCGACGGGGCCCGGCTCGGACGGACCCATCGATGCGCACTACGAGAAGATCCACCTCTACGACGCGTTCGGCTTCCAGGAGTCCAAGACCGTCGCGCCCGGGCGCGAACCGGTCGTGATCGACGTCGACGGGGTTCGCGTCGGCCTGACGCTGTGTTACGACGTCCGCTTCCCCGAGTTGTACGTCGAGTTGGCCCGACGGGGCGCGCAGCTGATCACCGTCCATGCGTCGTGGGGCAGCGGGCCGGGCAAGCTCGAGCAATGGTCGCTGCTGGCCCGGGCCCGCGCCATCGACACGACCGGCTACGTCGCGGCGGTCGACCAGGCGTGCCCGGACGCCGACATCGCGGCTCTGGGCCCGACCGGTGTGGGGGGCAGCCTGATCGCGTCCCCGACCGGTGAGGTGGTGTCGGCGACGGGCGCCGACCCGCAGTTATTGGTGGCCGACATCGACCTGGACGCCGGGCGCAAGGTCCGCGAGACGATCGCGGTGATGCGCAACCGCGCAGACTTCACCCGCCTCGATAAGGCAGAATCGCGGTCGTGACCGACCCCTGGGCTCGCCCGAACCAACCGCCGCCGCCACCGCCGGGGCCGCCACAAGGTCCGCCTGGGCCGCCACAGGGTCCACCGCCGGGGCCGCCACAAGCTCCGCCCGGGCCGCCACAGGGTCCACCGCCGGGGCCGCCACAAGGTCCACCCGGGCCGCCACAAGGTCCTCAAGGGCCGTCGGCCCCACAGAAGCGTCCGTCGTCCGGTTCGAAGATCAAGGACGTGTTCCGCGATCCGCTGTCGATCGTGCTGATCGTCGTCATCGTGATCGGGCTGACGCTGGCCGGCCTGCTGGCCGGTGAGCTCTACGCTCGCAACCGCGCCAACAACGTCGTCGCCGACGCCACGTCGTGCGTTGTCGAGGATGATGCCACCGCGTCGTTCGGCGTCATGCCGCCCTTCCTGATCCAGCACATGTCCGGTCACTACACGAACATCCACATCGAGACCGCCGGCAACCAGATCCGCGACGCCAAAGGCATGAAGGTCGAGCTGGCGATCCAGGACGTCCGCCTCGAGGACACGGCCACCTCGAGTGGATCGATCGGCTCGCTGGTCGCGGACATCACCTGGTCTTCGGAGGGCATCCACCAGACCATCACCGACTCGATCCCCCTGATCGGTTCATTCGTCACCGGCGTCACGACCAACCCGTCCGAAGGCACCATCGAACTGGAGGGCGCGCTGGGCAACATCGTCACCAAGCCCACGGTGGCCGACGGCGGGATCTCGTTGCAGGTTCTCGAGCTGACCGGGCTCGGCTTCACGCTGCCGCGGGAAACCGTCCAGCCGGCGCTGGATGCGTTCACCTCCGAGCTGACGAAGAATTACCCGCTGGGAGTCAAGGCCGATTCGGTCGATGTCACCGAAGACGGTGTGGTGAGCCGGTTCTCGACGCAGAACGCTGACATCCCCAAGGGCGAACAGGACCCCTGTTTCGCGGCGCTGTGACCGTCAGTCGGTAACCCCGCCCCACCGGAAACTGTTGACGTATCTGCCCATATCCATCGCCAGCTGCAGATTCGCACCGGAGGGATGGCCGGGGCCGAAGTCAGGGCTGAACTTCCGGTACGGGCCGATCGCGGACGCCACCAGCGCGTAGTCGTCGTGCACCGCGACCATCACGATCAGCCGAAGCCGGCTGAAGCTGCTGTTCGCGTCCTGGGGATAGTCGTCGGCGACGACGCCGTAGCCCAGCCGGTAGCCGACCATCGCGTTCGGGATCTCGTAATCCGTTGTGGCGTCCGGGTAATACTTGTCAATCAGATCCTCGGCGATCTGTTTGGGCGTCCGGTTGCCCGCGGGCAACCCGAACAACCCCAGGGTGCCTGTGTCCCCGCCGGTGAACTCCAGGACGACACCGTCGGAGTCGAACGTCACCTCGTATGCGCTACCGGGGCCCGGATACTGGACCGAGAACGCTTCGCCGTCGGCGAAGAACCGCGGGTTCGATTCGACGGGCTCGCCGATCGGTGGCCGCCCGCAGTCCGGTGGGCAGACGACCTTGGCCACCGCCGGAGTGGTCAACACTGCCGCGGCAACACCCGCGACGATCGCGACAGCGACGCCGACGGCGAGTGAACCCAGCACCCGCGTCCGCCTCGCCCGGCCGTCGCGGCCCGTCCGATCCGGCTCCATCGCAACCTGTTGTCCGATGCGCAGCGCGGACAATGCCAGCACGGCCACCGCGGCGTATACGGCCAGCTGCAGGCCGCCGGGCACCGGCGTGAAGTCCACCACTCCCATGACCGCGTAAAGAGCAAGCGTCACAGTCACACTCGCGACGATCGCCCGCACTCGACCCGTCCACAGCGCGATTCCCACCAGACCGCCCAGGGCGGCGGCCGTCACCGGCAGTGCGACGCCTCGCATCCCGGCCTGCAACAGCAGCGAATAAACCGACCGGTCATCGGCCGTCACGCCGGTCGCGAACTGCGGAAACAGCCGGACCAGCGTCGCCGCGGACGTGAACACGACAGCGCTCAACGCGCCGACGGCGTAGCCGTCCAGCGGCCTCGCCGGACGCCGGAACCCCACGATCACCGGCGGAATCAACATGAGAACCGCGCTGCCCAGCGGTATTCCGACGCCCACCAACCCGTGATCCAGATGTGGCCCCCTCGCCGCGAGCGCGACATCTTGAGATTGGGCGACCACCGTTCCCGTCGCCAACGCCCAGCCGATCCCGAGCACCGCCGCCAGCACTGCGGTCGACGCCAGCAGACGAGCGGACACATCGTCGCGCACACCCGCCTCACGCAGGTAGACCACGAACACCAGCGCCACGCCGACCGCGGCGACGGCGATCATCGGCGCCTGCCATCGCAACAGTGCGAACCCGACCAGCACCGCCGACAACACCGCAAGCGCCGCCGCGAACGGCACCCGCGAAGGCGGCGCCAGATGCGGAAACAGCGCGCTGGTCAACGGATCTCGCCACCCTCGGCGGCGCCGTGTCGAGGCCTTCGTCACCGCGACGTCCTCTGCAGGTCGAGAAGGTTGCGGGCGAGGTTGAATGTGTCGGGTGTGCCCAGACCGGTCACCAGGTCATAGCCCGGCAGGGACAGATCGACGGCGTTGCCGCCTCGACGTACGTCGCGGAAGCCGGGCCGGCTCGAACCCTCGGCCGCCCGGTAGAGCAACGGATTGAGATTGCCCAGCGGGCGTCCACCGTTGGCCACCAGGTACTGGTTCATCAGCACGGTCAGCGCCGCCCAGATCGGTGCCGCTTGCGAAGTGCCGCCGCCGATCACCTCGCGCTGGCCGAAGATGAACCGCACGCCGGTGAACGGATCGGCGACCGCCGAGACGTCGGGGACCAGGCGCCGCCGCTCGGTGTCGCGCTCCACCGACAACCGGTTCTGCCACTGCGGGCGGTCGAACAACTTGGACACTCCGCCGCTACTGCCTTGCGTCAGCGGAGAATCCACCCAGGCGTCTTCGCCCAGCCACTGTCCGCGGGTGCCCGTCGACAGCGTGGTGCCGCCGACCGACGTCATCGTCGGCAAGGACGCGACCGCGTCGACGCCGACGTCGTCCGGTCCTGGCGGGGCCGACCACCGTTCGCCGCCTTTACATTCCAGCCCCGCCGTGTCCCCGCTGGCGTCGAACGCCGAGGTGCCGCGCCGCTGCGCAGCGGCCAACGCCGCCGCCACCGGCGCGAGATCGGCCGCGCTGACGAACGCTTCGCATCCCCATCCGATAGACAGACTCCACACCGCGCCGGGATAGTCCCGGTCCACCGACTCGAACAGTTTCCCGAGCTTCTCGTACGCGCCGTCGCCCTCGACCGTCGGTAGCGCGTTGACGACGACCAGCCGCGCGTCGGGCGCAATGGCATGCGCCACTTGCAAATCCATCGCGGCCTCACCGCGCATCTCGGTGGGCTTCCCTCCGACGATCTCAGGGGTGAACCGGGGCAGACCGAAGGTGTCGGCGAACAGGTCGAGGTCGTTCTGCGCGGCGCTGTCGAACGTGAAGAACACGATCGTCGCGCCCTCACCGCTGAACCCGGCGTCGACGAGCGGCGTCGCGTTGTACGCCGACAGCAGCCCCGCCGGCGGTAATCCACCTGCGGGCACATCCAACGGAAGGAAGCCGGGCGCTTTGGTGTGGTGCGGGGTGTAGCTCATGATTCGGCCGACCGCCGTCACGACGCCATGCAATGCCGGCGGCACCGCAGGTTGCGCCGGCGATGCGTAGAACAATTTTCCCGCCGGGGCGCGGTAGTCGTGCACCGGCACTCCGAACGCCCGCCCGAGGTCCGCGGCGGCGCCCTCGACGATCGCCCATTCGTCGCTCGGCCGCCATCGCACCGACAGGTTGCGGGCCTGGCTCCAGTCGATCAGCGCATGGGGTCGGCCTACCGCGTCCAGCGTGACGGTGATCTGGGCGTCAGCGCTGCGCGAGGGACCCAGATCGGTCGAGTTGGCCAGCAGCGCCGCATAAGGACCGGCGATCAGCGCCGGGGCCTGCGACGAACAGGCCGCTGAAGCGGCGATCAGCAGCGCGGCTGCAAGAAGCGCTGAGGTGCGCCGCTTACTGGCCGTGGGGACCGCGATGCCGACCGGGCGTCGGGCCGGGAGCCGGAGGTGCATGGACCGTGGGCGAGAAGGGGTTCGGCTGATCCGGGTCGATGCGCGGAGCTTTCTCCGTCGGCGTCGCGGGGGGCGGCGCCGTGGTCGGCGTCGGAGTCGTTGGCGTGGTCGTTGGCGTGGTAATTGTCGTGGTGGTCGTCGTCTCCGGCGCCTGCTCCTCTTCCTGGGCGCAGCCGGCGGTGAACGCACCCGTCACGAGCACCGCGGCCAAACACGCAACGGCCGGAACTCGACGAAGCAAACCGTTATGAGCGATCATGATCGGATCCTATCCGGGGTTTCACGTGCGCAAGCGTACTGACAACACATCCGCGCGAAGACGACCGTCAGACTACAGCAAATTTGTCAACGGCACGTGAATCAGCGCTCGCGGTCGGTTCCCGGCAGGCCGTCCAGGACCGCCCTGGTGCCGGAGAGGCCCAACCGGCTGGCGCCCGCGTCGAGCATCGCGATCGCGTCGGCTGCCGTCCGGATCCCACCGCTGGCCTTGACCTGCGGCCCAACGCCGGCCATCAGTTCGACGGCCCGCACCGATGCGCCGCCAGCGGGGTGAAAGCCGGTGGAGGTCTTGACGAAATCGGCCCCCGCGTCCGCCGCGGCCCGGCACGTCGTCAGCAACGTGTGCGCATCCCCGAGCAGCAGCAGCGCGGCGGATTCGACGATCACCTTCAGCCGCGCGCGGTCACCGATCGCCGACCGCACCGCGCCGACGTCGGCGCGCACCGCCTCGAAGTCCCCGTGTAGCGCGGCGCCCACGTCGATCACCATGTCGATCTCGCCGGCTCCGTCGTCGACGGCGAGCCGCGCCTCCTCGGCCTTGATCACCGATCGATGCTTGCCGGATGGAAAGCCCACCACCGCGCAGATCACCTGCGCCGACGACGCAGCCCTGCGGGCGACCGCAGTCATCGGCGGAGACACACAGATCGCGTACGTCCCGAGGGCCGCGGCCTCGTCCGCGAGCGCGAGGATGTCGGCCTCGGTGGCCTCGGGTTTGAGCAGCGTGTGGTCGACCAGCGCGGCGACCTCGTCCCGGCGGTAGCTCTTGGCCACTAGAACGGTTCTTCGGTGCCGCCGGGGTTGCAGCCGGCCCGCACCATGTCCTCGTAGGGGACCTCGGGTCGCCATGGCTCGAGGTTCCAACTGGTCTTGCCGGGACTGTAGCGCTCGGCGAATTCCCAGTGGCAGATGAACTGCGGCTTCATCCCGGGGAAGTCCGCGTCGGGCGAAAGCGCGAGCACCTGGGCCCATGCCGCTTCGCCCTGCTCGGGCGTGGCCGGTCCGGACGCCTGGCGGGCGGCCGGGGTCGGATACACCCGCAGACTGGACAAATCGCCCCACTTGGCCCATTCGACATGGTCGACATACGGCGGCGCGGGAGGCACGGGGTTGGCCGACGCCACTGCGGCGGTGAGCAGAGGCACGAGGACGCCAGCGGTCACTGCGGCCGCCCGCAGGCTGACCGCGACGACGCCGCGCACTACCGCGACTTCCCCTGGATCTCCAGGAGTTTGGGCCGCACGTCGACCAGATAGACACCGGCCGCGACGGCGGCGATGGCGGGGCCCAGTACGGAGCCGAGCACCAAGGCCAGCAATCCGGCGACCCCGAGGATCACCAGCCAGACCGGCTTGGTCAGTTTGTCGGCGGCCGTGTAGGCGTCCGGCCGCTGGATCGCCGCGTGGACGAACGCGTACACGGTCGTCACGAGCACGGCGATCTGCAAAATGAAGAGGACGTAACCCACCAAGCCTTGGAGCTGCACGCTCTCAAGACTAAGCGGGTTACGTCCCCTTGGTCGACTTTGGGCCGTCAGACCCGCTGCCGAGTGCTACTTCTGGGTGACCTTCTTGGCCGCAGCCTTCTTGGCCGGAGCCTTCTTGGCCGGGGCTTTCTTCGCCGGAGCCTTCTTGGCCGGGGCCTTCTTGGCGGCGCTCTTCGCCGGCGCGGCGCCCTTCTCGGCCTTCTTCGGCAGCTCGACGCCGACCAGCTTGGCGGCGCGCTCACCCACGGCGCGGGTCTGCGCGGCCACGTTGCCCAGCGCCTCCTGCGTCAGCTCGACGGCCTGGTCGGTGTAGCCCTCGACACGGCCTGCGGCCTCGCTGAAACCGGGCTGGCTGCGCAGCCGCTCGATGGCGGCCTCGCCACGCTCGATGAGCCGGTTGTACGTGCTCTGCGCGGCGTCGGCGTAGCTCTCGGCGAACTTGCGCAGTTCCTCGGCGCTCAACCGCTCGCGCAGCTCACCGAACTGCGTCGGCAGGTCCTCCTGCAGCCGGTCGATCCGCGCACGGGTCTCCTCCACGCGGGTGCGGGAGTCGGAGCGGGCGTCGTCGGCGCGCTCACGGAGCGTCGCGACGATCTCGTTGACCCGCTCGAGTGCCAGATCGGCCGCGCCGACCGCCGCGAGCAGCGGGGCCTTCAGGTCCTCAACGGTCGGCTGGTTCTTGGCCGGGGTGTTCTTTGCCATGGTGCTCGTTTCCTTTCGAGGTATGTCGTTGGTGTCTGTCGGTTGGTCAGTCGAAGAAGTCTCTAGTCAGTCGCCGACTCCTCTTCTGTTTCGTTGCCGATGGCGGCAACTTCGGACTCGTTCTGCTGACGAAACGATGTGTAGATGTCGAGCAGCACCTGCTTCTGCCGCTCGGTGATCGCGGTGTCGTTGACGATGGCGTCGCGGACCTCGCTCGTCTCGCTGGGCTCGAGAATCCCGGCCCTCACATACAGCACCTCCGCGGACACTCGCAGCGCCTTGGCGATCTGATTGAGCACATCCGCGGAGGGTTTGCGCAATCCCCGCTCGATCTGGCTGAGGTAGGGATTGCTGACGCCGGCCTTCTCGGCCAACTGTCGTACGGATACCTGAGCGGCCTCACGCTGCGTGCGGATGAACGTGCCGATGTCCTGTGCGGCGGTCTGCGCAGCGTTGGACACAACGACGGCAAGTTTGTCATCCTGCGACGTACGTGGCCCCCTCGTGCAACGGGTATCCAAAAAACGACACCATTACCGTACGACGGGGTGCTAACTTTTGCAAGCACTAGTTAGCGCAGGTCAGAATAGTAGTTGGGCTATCGAATAGATGACCAGCCCCGCCAATGAGCCCACCACGGTGCCGTTGATCCGGATGAATTGCAAGTCCCGGCCGACATGAAGTTCGATGCGCCGACTGGCCTCCTCGGCGTCCCACCGCTCGATGGTTTCGGTGATGATCGCGGTGA
The DNA here is from genome assembly GCF_001499855.1 of Mycobacterium sp. GA-0227b. Taxonomy (GTDB): domain Bacteria; phylum Actinomycetota; class Actinomycetes; order Mycobacteriales; family Mycobacteriaceae; genus Mycobacterium. The sequence goes on along the minus strand of NZ_LQIK01000030.1, from coordinate 257,626 downwards.
TCTCGACGCCGTACTCGGCGACCAGGTGCTGGGCCGCCCGGATGATCCAGTTGTCGACCTTGTCGCGCAGATCGGCGTCGTCGCGCAGCGACTCCCCGATGTGGATGACCGAGTCCGCGATCCGGATGCGCAGCGCTGACGACGGGTCGTCGACCGACTCGAGGATGATGCGCTTGGCCGCCGTCCACGCGGTCTCGGCGGCCCTGGCGACCTCGTCGCGGCCCATGATCTGTTCCTTGACGTTCTCGGCGCGCTGGATCGTGGCCTCGTCGTGCTGCAGATCGTCGGCGAACTCGAACAGGAACCGGGTGGCCGAGCGGCGCAGTTCGTGGTCGGGATTGCGGCGCACCTTGTCGGTGAAGTCCATCAGCTCGCGGTGGATGCGGTCGCCGACGAGGTGGTCGACCCAGCGCGGCGACCAGGTCGGCGAATCGCGTTCGATCACCCGCTCGATGACGGGCCCGGCATTCAGCGACCACTGGAACGCGCGGTCGGCGAGCAGCTGCAGCAGGGCTTCCTGACGACGTTCCTCGAGCAGCGTGGCCAGGACGCGACCGACGGGCGGACCCCACTGCGGCTCGGCGAGACGCTTGACGATCATCCGGTCGAGCACGTGCTGCACATCCTCGTCGCGCAGCATTTCCACGAGGACACGCAGCACGGTGGCGGTCTCTGCCGCGACCCGCTCGGCGTGCGCGCGATCGGAAAGCCACTTTCCGAGCCGGCCCGCCACCTCGGCGTCGCGCAGTTTCGTCGAGACCACCTCCGGGGACAGGAAGTTCTCCCGGACGAACGTGCCGAGGCCCTCGCCGAGCTGGTCCTTCTTGCGCTTGATGATCGCGGTGTGCGGGATCGGGATGCCCAGCGGGTGCTTGAACAGTGCGGTCACCGCGAACCAGTCCGCCAGCGCGCCCACCATGCCGGCCTCGGCGGCGGCGCGCACGTAACCCACCCAGCCGGGCGCGCCCATCGACTGCGCCCACGTGCAGAGCAGGAAGATGACGGTGGCCCCGACGAGGAAGCTCAGCGCGACGACCTTCATCCGTCGCAGCCCGCGGCGCCGCTCGGCGTCTGCGGCTGCGTCGGCCCCGGCTAACGACTCGGCGAAGCTGGCCCGCGGTGCGGGCGGAGCCGCCACGGCGCGTCCGCCGGCGCTCGGTCTGTGTGCCACCCCTCCATCATCCGCTACGACGTGGGTGAGGCTCCGGACCGACAACCCGCGCTGTCAAGATCGGCCGTACTATCGGAGAGACGACGAACGGATCACGAGGAAAGTGGCACAGCAGACCGAAGCGATCGCGGTCAAGACGGACGGCCGCAAGCGGCGATGGCACCAGCACAAAGTGGAACGCCGCAACGAGCTGGTGGATGGCACGCTGGAGGCTATCCGGCGCCGCGGCAGCAATGTCAGCATGGACGAGATCGCCGCCGAGATCGGTGTCTCGAAGACGGTGCTGTACCGCTATTTCGTCGACAAGAACGACCTCACGACCGCGGTGATGATGCGGTTCGCGCAGACCACGCTGATCCCGAACATGGCCGCCGCGCTGTCGTCGAACCTGGACGGTTTCGCGCTCACCCGCGAGATCATCCGGGTTTACGTCGAGACGGTGGCCGCCGAGCCGGAGCCTTACCAGTTCGTGATGGCGAACAACTCGGCGAGCAAGAACCAAGCGGTCGCGACATCCGAGAACATCATCGCGCGCATGCTGGCGGTCATGCTGCGGCGTCGGATGGTGGAGGCGGGCATGGAGACCGGCGGCATCGAGCCGTGGGCCTATCACACGGTCGGCGGTGTGCAGCTGGCCACGCACTCGTGGATGTCGAACCCGCGGATGAGTTCTGATGAACTGATCGACTACCTCACCATGCTGTCGTGGAATGCGTTGTGCGGCATCGTCGAAGTGGGCGGATCGCTGCAGCGATTCCGCCAGCAGCCTCACCCGTCGCCGGTGCTGCCGCCCCCGCGGGCCAATCAGTGACCTCCACTTCCGAGATCGCCGAAGCGCTGAGGTTTCGCGCAGGCGACAAGGTGGCCGACATCGATCCCGAGGCCACGCCGGGGTTCAGCGGGTCGAAAAGCGATGGGGCGGCGGTGCAGTCCGATCGCAGCGCACGGTTGGCCGAGCTGCAGGAGATGCTCTACGCGAACTGGAAGGCAGCCGAAGACTCCCGCTCGGTGTTGCTGGTGCTCCAGGGCATGGACGCCGCGGGCAAGGGCGGTATCGTCAAACACGTTGTCGGGGCGGTGAATCCGATGGGCGTGCGCTACACCGCGTTCGGCAAGCCGACACCGGAAGAACTCGAGCATGACTTCCTGTGGCGCATCCGGCGTGCGCTGCCGCCGCCCGGACACATCGGCGTGTTCGACCGGTCGCACTACGAGGACGTGCTCATCGTGCGGGTGCACAATCTGGTGCCGCCCGAAGTGTGGGGTGCGCGCTACGACGAGATCAATGCGTTCGAGCGTGAACTCGTCGACGGCGGAACGACTCTGGTGAAGGTCGCGATGTTCATCTCGCTCGACGAGCAGAAGAAGCAGTTGCTCGAGCGCCTCGACGACCCGACGAAATACTGGAAGTACAACCCCGGCGATGTCGACGAACGCGGCAAGTGGCCCCAGTACCAGGAGGCCTATCAAGCGGTGCTCGATCGTACGTCGACGGATTACGCACCCTGGCACGTCGTGCCGTGCAACCGCAGGTGGTACAGCCGCCTCGCCGTCACCGAATTGCTGATTCAGGCCCTCGAAGGCCTCGACTTGTCTTATCCAGCGGCGGATTTCGACATCAAGGCCGAACGCAAGCGGCTGCTCGACTCCTAGCCCGCCGAGCGCACGCTCCAGGTACGGAAAAGCGCAAAAGATGTACGTGGGCCGTGCGCTCGGCGACAAAAATTTGGTGCGCTCGAGGTGGTCTGCGAGGCACGACGATTGACAGGTGCGCTGCGACGTCTTCCTCGGCTCAGAAGCGCTGGCGTCGGGTGCGGTGACGCGGCGCGGGCTTGCCCGTCGATACGTGAGGCTGCACCGCGACGTGTACGCGCCCACGGGCCTGACGCTGACCCCACGCGATCGGGCCTACGCAGCATGGCTCTGGTCGGGTCGACGGGCCATACTCGTCGCGCATTCGGCTGCCGCGATCCTCGGCAGCCAGTGGATTCCTGAGGATGCGCCGGTCGAGATCGCCCACACGCGCCGGCCCGCGACCGACGGCATCGTCGTCCGCAGCGACGCGCTCGCGGACGACGAAATCGAGTACCTGGACGGCTTCGCGTGCACCACGCCTGAACGCACGGCCTTCGACCTGGGCCGTCGACTCCCGCTGGACACCGCCATTATTCGCATCGACGCACTGCTGAACGCGACATGGGCCAAACCCGCGGGAGTGGAGGCCATCGCCGAGCGTTACCCCGGCGCGCGCGGTATTCGCAGCCTGCGCGCCGCGCTGGACCTCGTCGACGGTGGCGCCGAATCACCTCAGGAGACGCGGCTTCGGCTGCTACTCGTTCGGGCGGGCCTGCCGCGGCCGGTCACCCAGATTCCGGTGGGGCGCCGGCGTATCGACGTGGGGTGGCCGGATTGCCTGGTCGGCGTGGAGTACGACGGGGAACGGCACTTTACGAACCCCGAGGACTACGCCGCCGACATCGAACGCCTCGAATTCCTGGCGAGCCAGCGCTGGTCGATCGTGCGGGTGAGCTCACGACAATTGCGTTACGAGGAAGACCGCATCGTTGCACGGGTCAAACGGGCACGGGAGCGGGCCGGCTGTGGCTAACCCTCGCCGAGTGCACGCTCCAGGTACGGAAAAGCGCCGAAGACGTACGTGGGCCGTACACTCGGCGGCTAATAGGAGTAGAAGCCCCGACCGGATTTCTTGCCGAGTTGGCCCGCCTCGACCATCCGCAGCAGCAGCGACGGCGGCGCGTAGTGCGGATCCTTGTACTCGTCGTACATCGAGTCGGCGATCAATTTCATCGTGTCGAGCCCGATGAGGTCGGAAAGCCGCAGGGGGCCCATCGGGTGCGACAGCCCCGCCACGATCGCCGAGTCGACGTCCTCGACCGTCGCGACACCCGCCTCGACCATCCGGATCGCCGACAGCAGATATGGCACCAGTAGCGCGTTGACCACGAAACCCGAACGGTCAGAACACCGCACGACCTTTTTGCCCAGCGTCTCGCTCGCGAACGCGGCCGTTCGGTCCAACGCACCATCCGAGGTGGCCAGCGTGTTGACCAGTTCGACCAGCGGCAGCACCGGTACCGGGTTGAAGAAGTGCAGCCCCAGCACACGGCTCGGATTCTTCGTCGCCGCAGCGATTTTCATGATCGGGATGCTCGACGTGTTCGACGCCAGCACGGCGTCCGGATCGGTGACGATCTCATCGAGTTCTGCGAAGATCTTGCCCTTGACCGCCTCGTCCTCGACGACGGCCTCGATGACGAGCTGACGGTCCGCCATGTCGGCGAGCGATGTGCTGAACTTCAACCGCGCCAGCGCCGCGTCCCTATCGCTCTCGGAGAGCTTGCCCTTGCTAGCCGCCCGCTCCAGCGATCCGGTGATGCGCTTGCGGCCGGCTTGCACCAGCTCCTCGGAAGGCTCATAGACGACCACATCAGCGCCCGCCTTCGCGCACACCTCGGCGATACCGCCGCCCATCTGACCGGCGCCGACGACGCCCACTCGTTCAATGCTCACGACTTCTCCTCACAGCATCAGGCCCCGCCCAATATAAGGACGGGGCCTGATGGCACGAACCATGGGCTTAGTGGCTCCGGCTTGTCGGTTCCACTTCCTCCTCGCGTCCCGGGGGCCGCGCATCGTCAGTGGCTCCGGCTTGTCGGTTCCACTTCCTCCTCGCGGCCCGGGGGCCGCGCATCGTCAGTGGAACTGACCCTCTTCGGTCGAACCCGCCAGCGCGGTCGTCGACGAGTTGGGGTCGACGGTGGTGGCGATCCGGTCGAAGTAGCCGGCGCCGACCTCGCGCTGGTGCTTGGTCGCGGTGTAACCCCGCTCCTCGGCGGCGAATTCGCGCTCCTGCAGCTCGACGTACGCGGTCATCTGGTTGCGGGCGTAGCCGTAGGCCAGATCGAACATCGAGTAGTTCAGGGCGTGGAAGCCAGCCAACGTGATGAACTGGAACTTGAAGCCCATCGCGCCGAGCTCCTTCTGGAACTTCGCGATCGTCGCGTCGTCGAGGTGCTTCTTCCAGTTGAACGACGGCGAGCAGTTGTAGGCCAGCATCTGGTCGGGGAACTCGGCCTGCACGCCCTCGGCGAACTTCTTGGCCAGCTCCAGGTCCGGGGTGCCGGTCTCCATCCAGATCAGGTCGGCGTACGGCGCGTAGGCCTTGGCGCGCGCGATGCACGGCTCGATGCCGTTCTTCACGCGGTAGAAGCCCTCCTTGGTGCGCTCACCGGTGATGAACGGCTGGTCGCGCTCGTCGACGTCGGAGGTGATCAGGGTGGCCGCCTCGGCGTCGGTGCGCGCGATGACGACGGTCGGCACGTCGGCCACGTCAGCGGCCAGGCGAGCAGAGGTCAGGGTGCGGATGTGCTGCTGGGTCGGGATCAGCACCTTGCCACCGAGGTGACCGCACTTCTTCTCCGACGCGAGCTGATCCTCCCAGTGCGAGCCCGCGACACCGGCCGCGATCATCGCCTTCTGCAGCTCGTAGACGTTGAGCGCACCACCGAAGCCGGCCTCACCGTCGGCGACGATCGGCACCAGCCAGTTCTCGACCGAGGTGTCGCCCTCGACCTTGGCGATCTCGTCGGCGCGCAGCAGCGCGTTGTTGATGCGACGCACCACCTGCGGCACCGAGTTCGCCGGGTACAGGCTCTGGTCCGGGTAGGTGTGCCCGGACAGGTTCGCGTCACCGGCGACCTGCCAACCCGACAGGTAGATGGCCTTCAGGCCGGCGCGCACCTGCTGGACGGCCATGTTGCCGGTCAGCGCACCGAGCGCGTTGACGAACTCCATGTCGTGCAGCTGGTTCCACAGCACCTCGGCGCCGCGGCGGGCCAGCGTGGACTCCTCGACGACGCTGCCCTGCAGCGCGACGACGTCCGCAGCGGAGTACTCGCGGGTGACGTTCTTCCAGCGCGGGTTGGTGTCCCAGTCCTTCTGGATCTCCTCGGCGCTCTTCGGCTTGCCAACGCTTGACATGGTGCTCCTTCGAATCTGTTCACTTCGCTGCGGCGCCGCCGGGGTACCCGGCTTGTTAACGCCTAAACGGTCTTCCCGTTCCGCTGATACGAGGATGCCTCACACTGTTAGCGCAGGTCCAGCCATTTCGTGTGCCAAGTTTCGCCAAGGGCTATCGAAATCTTGCAAAGTTTGCGAAGACCGTCGTTGCCTTAACCGGTTCAGAAGTTACCGGCGAGTAGTCGATTTGCGCAGGTCAGTACGCTCGTACTGTTAACCCGTTGATCATCAGAGCGTGAAGATGCAGGCGACCGCTTTCGCCTCTTCGCCGACCGCGTATGTGAGCGTTGTAACAGTGCGGTCGGTCAGCTCGGGACCGAATTCCTCCGTCGACCCCGGCGGGTGGACGTGGCTGAGGATCTCCATCTTGTCGCCCAGCGCGACGGCCGCATCGTGCTCGATCGCCACCCGCAGCGGATAGCGCGTCAGCTCCGGGTGATGGTGGAGGTAGTCCTCGACGACCGACCAATAGACCGAGTTGTTCATGTGGTCGAAGATGTCGATGTCGCTGACCCGGATCGGGTAGTCGGTGATCTCGTCGGCGTCCTCGCGGCTGCCCGCCGACAGGTACGCCTTCCACCGCAGCCGGTCGATGTCCGTCGTGCGCCGCAGGCCCTCGAGGAAGTCGTCGGAGATGCGCGCCGGGCCCTGGGTCTCCCGGTTGATGTTGATCCAGAAGGCTTCGGATTCGATGAGCCCGCCTTTGCGCCCATCGATGCGGACCCGCATCTCGCACCACCGGTTCGACGTGCCCGAACACCAACGGCGCAGCCGGAGCATGTCCTGGAACTCGATCGGGCGGATCATGTCGATCATCGTGCGGCGCACGATCCACAACGGGTGGGTCTCCTGAAAGCCCATCTCACGCAACTGGTCCGAACCGATGTCCTGGATGTGTCGCGTGGCCGCGTCGAACTTGAGCCGGCCCTGCCGATCCACATCGGCGACCCGCAGCGGCCACTCGATGTCGAACACATCGGGATGCGGGTCAGGGACGGGCATCATGGCCTTCGCCAGACCCTGCCCAGCCCCGGGGCCCTGCTTGGTGCTCACGAAGGCCGATCCTGCCACAGCACCCGATCTGCCAACAATGCGAAGACGTCCTTTGCAACGTTGCTACGCTGGTCGGCGTGGCGAAAACGTTTGTCGGCGCCCGTGTTCGACAACTTCGCGGCGAGCGCGGCTTCAGCCAGGCTGCCTTGGCGCAGATGCTGGACATCTCGCCGAGCTACCTCAACCAGATCGAGCACGACGTGCGGCCGCTGACCGTGGCGGTACTCCTGCGCATCACCGAGGTGTTCGGCGTCGACGCCACGTTCTTCGCCTCGCAGGACGACACCCGGCTGGTCGCGGAGCTGCGCGAGGTCACGCTGGACCGGGACCTCGACATCGACGTCGACCTGGGCGAGATCGCGGATCTGGTGGCCGCACACCCGAACGTGGCCCGCGCCATGGTCGCCCTGCACCGCCGCTATCAGCTGACCACCACGCAGTTGGCGGCGGCCACCGAGGACCGGTTCTCCGTCGGCAGCGGTTTCAGCTCGGGGTCGGGGTCGATCACGATGCCGCACGAGGAAGTGCGCGACTACTTCTACGAGCGGCAGAACTACCTGCATGAGCTCGACACCGCCGCCGAGGACCTCACCATCCGGATGCGGATGCAGCGCTCCGAGCTGGCCCGCCAGCTGTCGGACCGGCTGACGATGGTGCACGGCGTGCGCATCTCGCGCCGCACCGACCTCGGCGAGACGGTCCTGCACCGATACGACCCGGCGACGAAGACGCTGGAGATCAACAACCACCTCTCGTCGGGGCAGACCGTGTTCAAGATGGCCACCGAGTTGGGGTATCTCGAGTTCGGCGACCTCATCGACAAGCTCGTCGAAGAGGGCAAGTTCACCAGCGAGGAGTCGACGCGGTTGGCGCGACTGGGCTTGGCCAACTACTTCGCAGCCGCAATGGTGTTGCCGTATGCGCAGTTTCACGACGTCGCCGAGAACTTCCGCTACGACGTCGAACGGCTGTCGGCATTCTATTCGGTCAGCTATGAGACCATCGCGCACCGCCTTTCGACACTGCAGCGGCCTTCGATGCGCGGGGTGCCACTGTCATTCGTCCGCGTCGACCGTGCGGGCAACATGTCGAAACGTCAGTCCGCCACCGGTTTTCACTTCTCGTCCAGCGGAGGCACCTGCCCGCTGTGGAACGTCTACGAGACGTTCGCCTATCCCGGCAAGATCCTGGTGCAGGTGGCACAGATGCCCGACGGCCGCAACTACATGTGGGTGGCGCGCACGGTCGAACGCCGCGCGCAGCGCTACGGTCAGCCGAGTAAGACGTTCGCGATCGGACTGGGCTGCGAACTGCGGCATGCTCACCGGCTGGTCTATTCGGAGGGGCTCGACCTCTCCGGCGAGGTGGCGACGCCGATCGGTGCGGGCTGCCGGGTCTGCGAGCGGGACAACTGCCCGCAACGCGCCTTCCCCGCACTCGGGCGCGCGCTCGACATCGACGAGCACCGCAGCACCGTCTCGCCCTATCTGGTCAAGCAGCCCTAAACTCGCTGTGGTGAGCGAACTCGAGTCGGCACGCATCGCGCCCGGTGGTATCAAAGAACTCGGCCCCCTCAACTGGGCCATCGCCAAGCTCGGCGCGCGCGCCATTCGTGCGCCCCGGTTCAGCCTGTTCAATGTGCTTGGCCAGCACCGGCTTCTGTTCCTGGCATGGCTGCCCTACAGCGGGCTGCTGCTGGGCCTGTTGAGCAAGCTGCCGGTGCGCGACGCCGAGACCGTGATCCTGCGCGTCGGGCATCTGCGCGACTGCGAATACGAACTGCAGCAGCATCGCCGGCTGGCCCGCACCCGCGGCATCGGCCCGGACCTGCAGAAGAAGATCTTCGAGGGACCCGACGCCGAGGGGCTGACCGACCGCCAGCGTGCGTTGATCACCGCCACCGACGAGTTCGTCGTCACCCGGGGCGTGTCGGCCGAGACCTGGGCCGTGCTCGCCAGACACCTCACCAGAGCGCAGCTGATCGAGTTCTGCATGCTCGCCGCCCAGTACGACGGGCTGGCCGCCACGATCACCACTTTGAAAGTGCCGCTGGACTTTCCGGACTGACCGCCGCGCGGCTAGAGGTAGGTGATGCCGAGCACGATCAGCGACAGCAGCACCGGTGAGACGGGCAGCCCCCACAGGAACGCGGCCCACACCTCGGCCTTGCGCTCATAAGACCGCCGCCCCAGCCACGTGGCCACCGCGCCGCCGACGAACGAGACCGCGGCCACGACGAGCACCCACGTGCTGACGTCCGACGTTGCGGTGGCAAGCGAAATGCCGGCCAGCCACAGGACGTGGCCGACCACCAGTCCGCCGATGCCGGCGACCCAGATCGCCCTCAAAAGTTGATCATGTGGCCGAGCAGCCCGTGGAAGCACTCCTGCAGGGCCTCGGACATGGTCGGGTGCGTGTGCACGTTGCGGGCCAACTCGGTCGCGGTCAGGTCCCACTTCTGCGCCAGAGTCAGCTCCGGCAGCAGTTCGGAGACGTCGTGGCCGATCAGGTGGCCGCCGATCAGCTCGCCGTACTTGCCGTCGGCGATCAGCTTGACGAAGCCGCTGGGGTCGCCGGCGCCGTGTGCCTTCGCGTTCGCGGTGAACGGGAACTTCGCGACCTTGACGTCGTATCCCTCGTCGCGGGCCTGCTCCTCGGTGAGCCCGAAGCTGGCGACCTGCGGCTGACAGAACGTCGCACGCGGCAGCATCCGGTAGTCCCCCAGCGGCAGGGTTTCGGCCCCGGCGATGGTTTCGGCGGCGACGACGCCCTGGGCCTCGGCGACGTGCGCCAGCTGCAGTTTGCCGGTGACGTCACCGATCGCGTAGATGTGCGGCACGTTCGTGCGCATGTAGTCGTCGATGCCGATGGCCTTGCGCTCGGTCACGGTGACGCCGGTGTTGTCCAACCCGTAGCCCTCGATGTTGGGCGCGAAACCGATTGCCTGCAGCACCTTTTCGGCTTTGATCTCTTGTGAGTCGCCGTCCTTGCTGACCGTCACGGTGACTTCACCGCCGCTGTCGTCGATCGACTCCACCTTGGTGCCGGTGAGGACTTTGACCCCCAGCTTCTTGAACTGCTTCTCGATCTCCTTGGAAACCTCGGCGTCCTCGTTGGGCAGCGCGCGCGGCAGGAACTCGACGACCGTCACGTCCACGCCGTAGTTCTTCAGCACGTAGCCGAACTCCATGCCGATCGCGCCTGCGCCGGCGATGACGATGGACTTCGGCAGCTCGCGCGTCATGATGAGCTCTTCGTAGGTGACCACGTTCTCCGACAGCGACGTGCCGGGCACCAGGCGGGTGCTGCTGCCGGTGGCGATGATGATGTTGTCGAACTCGACGATCTCGGTGTCGCCCTCGTTCAGGTCGACTTCGAGCGTGTGGTCGTCCTTGAACTTGCCGTACCCGTGGATCTCGGTGATCTTGTTCTTCTTCATCAGGTAGTGCACACCCGCGACCCGGCCCTCGGCGACCTTGCGGCTGCGATCGAATGCCACGCCGTAGTCGAACGTCGCCTCCCCGCTGATGCCGAACTGCTTGGCCTCCTTGGTGAAGATGTGCGCGAGTTCCGCGTTGCGCAGCAGCGCCTTCGACGGAATGCAGCCGACGTTGAGGCAGACGCCGCCCCAGTACTTGGGTTCGACGATGGCGGTGTTCAGTCCGAGCTGGGCAGCGCGAATGGCCGCGACATATCCGCCGGGGCCTGCTCCGAGAACGACGACGTCATAGTGGGTCACGCCCCCACACTAATGGGCGTCGGTGATCAGCCCAGCAACGTCCTGCGGATCGCGCTGGATCGGCTTGGGCCACGGCGCCGGGCGCGGGCGCTGACGTACCTGCAGGGGCCACCAGAACCATCGCCCGAGCAGGGTGGCGACCGACGGTGTCATCAATCCTCTGATCACGAAGGTGTCGAAGATCAAGCCCAACGCGATCGTGGTGCCTACCTGCCCGATGACGATCAGGTCGCTGACTGCCATCGTCGCCATGGTGAACGCGAACACCAGGCCGGCGGCGGTGACCACGGGACCGCTACCGGCCATGGCCCGGATGGTGCCGGTGCGCAGCCCGGCGCGGACTTCTTCTTTCATTCTCGACACCAGCAGCAGGTTGTAGTCCGCGCCGACCGCCACCAGCACGATGATGCCCATCGGCAGCACCATCCAGTGCAAGGGAATTCCGATGATGTGCTGCCACAGCACCACCGACATCCCGAATGCGGTGCCCAGGCTCAACGCCACGGTTCCGACGATGACCAGGGCGGCGACCAAGGCTCGGGTGATGACCATCATGATGACCAGTATCAACAGCAGCGCCGCGGTGACCGCGATGAGCAAGTCGTAGTCGGCGCCCTGCTGCATATCGTCGAACATCGCCGCGGCGCCGCCGACGTAGACCAACGAACCCTCCAGTGGTGTTCCCTTGATCGCCGCCGCCGCAGCCTTTTTCAGCGGTTCGATGCGGGAGATGCCCTCCTCGGTCAGCGGATCGCCCTGGTGAATGATGGTGAACCGGACGGCATGCCCGTCGGGCGACATCATCAAATCCATGCCGCGGATGAAGTCGGCGTTGGTGAACGCTTCCGGCGGAACGTAGAAGGAGTCATCGTTGAGGGCTTCGTCGAACGCCTCGCCCATCGCCGCGCTGTCTTCCTGCTGTTCCATGGTCTGGTCCTGCTGCGCCTTCTGAACCTGATACTGGTTCAGCATCATCTGGCGCTGGTTCTTCATCGACTGGATCATCCCCGGCATCACCGCGGTCATCTCCAGCGTCAGGTCGGCCATCCGGTTGATGTCAGGAACCATGTCCTGGAAGTCGTCGGACATGGTCGACATGCCGTCGAGGGTGTCGAAGATCGAACGCAGCGACCAGCAGACCGGGATGTTGAAACAGTGCGGCTCCCAATAGAAGTAGTTGCGCACGGGCCGGAAGAAGTCATCGAAGTCGGCCAGGTTGTCGCGCACTTCCTGCAGAGTCAGGGACGTGGCGCCCATCTTGTCGGCCATACTCCGCGACACCACGGACAGCTCCCGGGTGATCGAGTTCATCTTCTCCATCGAGGCGATGGTGTGGGCCATCTCGTCGGCCTGGGCCAAGATGTTGTCGATGACGCCCTGTTGGTAGTCGTTGGACATGAGCTGGCCGACGCCTTGCTGGCCGATCATGTACGGGATCGTCGTATGTTCGATCGGCTTGCCGTCGGGCCGGGTGATCGCCTGCACCTGGGCGATTCCCTCGACCCTCGACAAGGCCTTCGCGATCTTGTCGATCACCAGGAACCCCGCCGGATTTCGCAGATCGCGGTCGGTCTCGACCATCAGCACATCCGGGTTCATCCTGGCCTCGGAGAAATGCCGGGTCGCGGCCGCGTAACCGACGTTCGCCGAGATGTCGTCGGGCAGAAACAGCCGGTCGTTGTAGGTCGTGTGATAGCCGGGCAGCGCCAGCAGGCCGACCATGCATGCCGCGAGGGCGATCACCACGAACGCACCGGGCCAGCGGACGGTCGAGGTGCCGATCCGACGCCACGCCCGGGTCGACGACTTGGCCCTGGGCTCCAGCACATTGCCGAATCGACTGACCACCGAGATCAGCGCGGGACCGAACGTCAAGGCCACCACGATGCCGAACACCATCGCCACGGCCATCGGGGAGCCCATGCTCTCGAAGTACGGCAACCGGGTGAAGTTCAAGCAGAAGGTAGCTCCCGCGATGGTCAGCCCGGACGCCGCCACCACGTGGGCGGTCCCGTGAAACATCGTGTAGTACGCCGATTCTCGGTCCTCTCCGGACCGGCGCGCTTCCTGGTATCGGCCGACCAGAAAGATCCCGTAGTCGACGGCCGTGGCGATGGTCAAGGTGACCACCAGGTTGGTGGCGAAGGTCGTCAGGCCGAAGACATTGTGGAAGCCCAAGAAGGAGATCAACCCGCGCGCGCCGAGCAATCCCATTGCGAGCATGCTGAGCAGCACCAGCGTCGTGGCGATGGATCGGTAGATCACCAACAGCATGACGACGATGACGCCGAAAGTGAGCAATTCGATCGTCCGCATGCTCTTGTCGCCGACGGCGTTCTGATCCGTCGTCGTCGCCGCCGCACCGGTCACGTACACCTCGACGCCCGGGGGCGTCGGGTGTTTCACGACGATGTCGCGAACGGCGCGCACCGACTCGTTGGCCAAGGTCTCGCCCTGGTCGCCGGCGATGTACACCTGGGTGTAGGCGGCCTTCCCGTCGACGCTCTGCGCGCCCGCCGCGGTGAATGAGTCGGACCAGAGGTCCTGCACGTACTGCACGTGGTCGGTGTCGGCGCGCAGATCGCGGACCATCTGTTCGTAGAACTCGAGCGCTTCGGCGCCCAGCTTGTCCTCGCCCTCGAGCACGACCATCACCGAGCTGCTGGTGTCGTACTCCTCGAACGTGGTGCCGACGCGCTTCATCGCGATCATCGACGGCGCGTCCTGGGGACTCATCGAGACCGCGCGTTGCTTGCCCACCACTTCCAGCTGGGGCACGGCGGTGTTGAGGAAGCCGATGATGACGACCCAGCCCACGATGATCGGCAGCGCGAAGAGCCGGATCAACCGCGGAAGCCATGGCCGCTTCGGCCGGGCGATGGGGTTGGCGTCCGTCGGCGCGTCGTCGACTGGGGCGCTCACGCGGACTTCACCAAACAGAAGGTCTGGGCGTTCACACCCGAAGCCGTGTTTTCATCCTTGACCTCGTCGTCGACGGTGATCCGGCAGCCGATGGACCGTCCGTCGGTTTGGGCGATGACGTTCGGCGCCACCGACGGCGCCGTGGTTTCCAACGTCAGCGTCCACGGCAGACTCACGGTTCCGGCGCGCACCGGCTTGCCGTCAAGATCCAGGTAGTTGACCACGGCGGTTCCCGAACCGAAGACCTCATAGGTCACCACCTTGGGAATGAACTTCTCCGCGGTGTCCGCTCCGATCGGCGTCACCAGGACGGGCTCGGCACCGAAGACCGTCCGCAGATGCGACACCGCGAGATAACCCGCAGAAACGGCGACCACGATCATGACGGGGAGCCAAAAGCGCATGATCATCTTCAACACCGACGTGCCCCCGGCTTCATACCAGCCGGCACGGGTAGTGCGCGGAATCGATCGACGGCAGTCAAAGTGCTGGCCTTTCGGCATTGTGACGACCCCGATCTCAAGGGGTGCTAGTCAGACAAGCTAACGAACGAAGCGGACAAGGTCAATCCGCTTTTATGTGCTGCGCATTACACTCGGCCGGATGAATGCGGGTGAGAGCGAGTCGCCGCGGCCGGCCCCCCGGCCGTTGCGTAAGGACGCCGAACGCAACCGCAATCGCGTCCTGCAAGCCGCCCGGGAGTTGTTCGCGGCCAAAGGATTGGAGCCCAATCTCAATGACGTCGCGCACCACGCCGGCGTGGGTGTGGGAACGGTGTACCGGCGGTTCGCCACCAAAGACGACCTCGTCGAGGCGGTGTTCGTCGACGGCCTGGACCAGCTCACTGCATTGGCCGAAGCCGGGCTGCGACATCAGGACGCGTGGGAGGGCTTCGTGTGGTTTGTCGAGCACATGTGCGAGATGACCGCCACCGATCGAGGCCTGCGCGAAATCGCCTTCAGCAAGACCTACGGCGGCGACCGAGTGAAAGCAGCACAGGCACGCCTTCACCCGGTGGCCACGAAACTCGTTGAGCGAGCGCAGATCGACGGCCGCCTCCGTTCGGACATCTCCCCCACGGACATGCCGATCATCAGCCTGCTGGCCGGGATGGTCAGTGAGTTCGCCGGTCACGTGGACACGAATCTGTGGCGACGCTACGTCGGTATCCTGTTGGACGGCATGCGTTCTCACGCTGAGAACGAGCCGTTGCCGGTGAGGGCGCTGGACGACGAAGGCCTCGACGCGGCGATGCGGACATGGGAGCCCGCCAGCCGCTAGGTCACTACGCGGCGAGCCTCAGTACGGGATGAGCCCCACGAAACAGCGGCTGGCCCATTCGCAGTAGTAGAGACCGTGCAATACCGCCGCGCCGGCCACCGCCGCCAACGGCGCCGACATGACCGCGATCGCCAGCGCCGTCACCACCGGTCTGTTCGGCGCCATGGCGAGAAGCAGGCCACCCACCGTCGACGTGACGACGAATACCAGCACGACGAATACCGGCGCCGTCTTGTCGATCGAGTGGTACCACCAGTGGTAGAGGCCCCAGCCGGCCGCTGCGGAGAGCGCCCAGACGCCCGCGACGACGAGCACGAACTGCCACCGCTTGAGGTACTGGTAGTTGCCCGGGACCACCACGGGATGCGCCGGAACGGGTAACGGCTCCGAGGGGACCTGTTCGACGACGGCGCTCAGCGCCTCGAACTCGTCTGTCTGGAACGTCGGCGTATACGGCTGCGTCGGATCGCCGGGCAGTGTGTCGGTTCGTTCAGGCACCATGCACCGCCTGGATCGCCACCAGCACACCGAACCAGCCGGGCGCGATCGCGAGGACGAACGCGCCGACCGTCGTCACCCAGCGCCGACCGGACAACAGAAGCGCCAGCATGCCGAGCGCACCCGGCACACCGACGACGAGCGCAACGACGACGTCGGGCCGGATGGCCGCGTCGACCACCAGCGTCGAGGCGATCCCGAGGATCAGCCCCACCGCCGTGCCGACGAGGAGGGCACTGGTCAGCAACCACGCCCGAGGCAGCGGGATCACGATCACGAGGTTACGCGGATAGTCCTCGCTGGCCCGTTAGCCGCTCGGCGCGTTAGGTATCGGACACGCATCAATTGCGTCAACGTCAATGACGATGTGGGTGTCCGACGGCGGCGGCCGCTCACCCCGGGCGAAAGCCGCACCCGTGATCGTCTGTTGCTCGGCGAGCAACCGGTTCTCGGCGTCGGTGAACGCCCGGCCGCGGGACAGGAACCGCACGCCCTCCGGCGCTTCGACGCTGAAGCCGCCACCTCTCCCGGGTACGACGTCGATCACCAGTTGGGTGTGCTTCCATGCGTCGAACTGCGGCCCGGAGATCCACACCGGCACGCCTTCCCCGACGTCGAGGACCGCCAGCAGCACGTCGCGGTCGCCGACGACGAACTCGCCGTCGGGGTAGCACATCGGCGACGAGCCGTCACAACACCCGCCGGACTGGTGGAACATCAGCGCGCCGTGCCGGTCCTGAAGGCGGCGTAGCAGGTCGGCGGCGGCCGCGGTGATCAACGCCCGCGGCGGTGCCCCGGCGCGATTCGGGTGTCCGAACAGTCGCTCACCGACTGTTTCGACACCGAAATCGCTCATCAGAAGAAGCCCTGCGCCTTGTTGCTGTAGGACACCAGCAGGTTCTTCGTCTGCTGGTAGTGGTCGAGCATCATCTTGTGGTTCTCGCGCCCGATGCCGGACTGCTTGTAGCCGCCGAAGGCCGCGTGCGCGGGGTACACGTGATAGCAGTTCGTCCAGACGCGGCCCGCCTTGATGTCGCGACCGGCCCGGTACGCGGTGTTGCCGTCGCGCGACCAGACACCGGCGCCAAGCCCATACAGGGTGTCGTTCGCGATGGCGATCGCGTCGTCGTAGTCGCTGAACGACGTGACGGCGACGACGGGACCGAAGATCTCCTCCTGGAAGATTCGCATCTTGTTGTCGCCCGCGAAGATCGTCGGCTGAACGTAGTAGCCGCCGTTGAGATCACCGCCGAGTTCGGCACGCTCGCCGCCGGTGACGATCTTGGCACCCTCGGACTTGCCGATCTCGATGTAGGACAACACCTTTTCCAGCTGATCGTTGGACGCCTGCGAACCGATCATCGTCTCGGTGTCCAGCGGATCACCCTGCCGTACGGCCTTGGTACGGATGGCGGCGAGCTCGAGGAACTCGTCGTAGATGTCGGCCTGGATCAGGCTGCGCGACGGGCACGTGCACACCTCGCCCTGGTTGAGGGCGAACATCGTGAAACCCTCCAACGCCTTGTCCTGATAGTCGTCGGCGGCGGCCAGCACGTCGGAGAAGAAGATGTTCGGGCTCTTGCCGCCGAGCTCCAGCGTGACGGGTATCAGGTTCTGCGACGCGTACTGCATGATCAGCCGGCCGGTGGTGGTCTCGCCGGTGAACGCGATCTTGGCGATCCGGTTGCTCGACGCCAGCGGCTTGCCCGCCTCGAACCCGAAACCGTTGACGACGTTGACCACACCCGCGGGCAGCAGGTCGCCGATCAAGGACATCAGATAGAGCATCGACGCCGGCGTCTGCTCGGCGGGCTTGAGGACGACCGCGTTGCCCGCCGCCAGCGCAGGGGCGAGCTTCCACGTCGCCATCAGGATCGGGAAGTTCCACGGGATGATCTGCCCGACCACGCCGAGCGGTTCATGGAAGTGGTAGGCGACGGTGTCGTCGTCGATCTGGCTCAGCGAGCCCTCCTGCGCGCGGATGGCCCCGGCGAAATAACGGAAGTGGTCGACGGCCAGCGGGATGTCTGCGTTGAGCGTCTCGCGGATCGGCTTGCCGTTGTCCCAGGACTCCGCCAGCGCCAGCGATTCGAGGTTCTCCTCGATGCGGTCGGCGATCTTGTTGAGGATGTTGGCGCGCTCGGCGGGAGCCGTCTTGCCCCACGCGGTCGCGGCGCCGTGCGCGGCGTCGAGCGCCTTGTCGATATCGGCTTCGGTGGAGCGCGGCACCTCGCAGAACGGCTGTCCCGTCACCGGCGTCGGGTTCTCGAAGTACTCCCCCGAAGCCGGCGGAACCCATTCACCGCCGATGAAGTTGCCGTACCGAGACTCGTACGACATCAGGGCATCTGCCGCGCCGGGGCGGGCGTAAGCGGTCATCAGTGACTCCCTCTCGAAACGGTGTAACGGAGCTCACACTACGCCCGGCCGCCACAATGGGTGTCGTGGACGACCCCTACCTCTGGCTCGAAGAGATCACCGGCGATGCAGCGCTCGACTGGGTCCGCAAGCACAACGAGCCCACGCTCGCCCGCTTCGGCGGTGACCGGTTCGAGCAGATGCGCGCCGAGGCTTTGGAGGTGCTCGACACCGACGCGCGCATCCCGTACGTGCGCAGGCGCGGCGACCACCTCTACAACTTCTGGCGCGACGCGAACAACCCGCGTGGCCTGTGGCGACGCACGACGCTGGAGAGCTACCGCACCGAGCAGCCGCAGTGGGACGTCCTGATCGACGTCGATCAGATCGCGGCCGCCGACGGCGAGAATTGGGTGTGGGCCGGCGCTGAGGTACTCGAGCCGGACTTCTCGCTGGCGCTGGTCGAACTGTCCCGTGGCGGCGCCGACGCCACCGTGGTTCGCGAATTCGACATGACCACATGGCAGTTCGTCTCCGACGGATTCGAACTGCCGGAGGCCAAATCGAGCGTGACGTGGCAGGACCGCGACACCGTGCTGGTCGGTACGGACTTCGGCCCCGGCTCGTTGACCGACTCCGGTTACCCGCGGATCGTCAAGCGCTGGCGACGGGGCCAGCCGCTGTCCGACGCGCAGACGCTCTTCGAGGGCGAGGCCACCGACGTCAGCGTCGGATGCGGTTACGACGCGACGCCGGGCTTCGAGCGGTTGCTGATCACGCGGTCGTTCGACTTCTTCAACCGGCACCGCTACGAGTTGCGCGGCGACACGCTGATCGAGATCGACGCCCCCTCAGATGCCGGCATCTCCTGGCACCGCGAGTGGTTGCTGATTCGGCCTCGCACCGATTGGACAGTCGGGTCGACGACGTATCGTGCCGGTTCCCTGCTCGCCGCGAACTACACCGAATACCTCGACGGCACAGGCGAACTGCATGTGGTGTTCGAGCCCGACGAGCACTCCAGCCTGGACAACTACGCGTGGACCCGTGACCGCCTGGTACTCGTCACGCTCGTCGACGTGATCAGCCAGGTGACGGTCGTGACACCTGGGACCTGGGAGCGAGCCGAGATCCCCGGTATTCCACCGAACACCAACACCGTCCTGGTGGACGTCGACGAGTACGGCGACGAAATGTTTCTCGACGCCAGCGGTTTCGACACACCGTCGCGGCTGCTGTGGGGCCGTGCCGGCGATGCGGTCACCGAGGTCAAGCGCGCACCATCGTTCTTCGACGCCGCGGACCTCGAGACCAGCCAGCATTTCGTCGCCTCCGCGGACGGCACCATGATTCCGTATTTCGTTGTGGCGCACCGGCACAAGCAGGCACCCGGACCGACCCTGCTGAGCGGGTACGGTGGCTTCGAGGTGGCCAATACGCCGAGTTACGGCGGCGTTCTCGGCAGGCTGTGGCTGAGCCGCGGCGGCACGTTCGTGTTGGCGAACATTCGCGGCGGCGGCGAATACGGCCCGACGTGGCACACCCAGGCCATGCGGGAGAACCGGCACCTCGTCTATGAGGACTTCGCCGCTGTCGCACAGGATCTCGTCGCGCGTGGCATCACCACCGTCGAGCAACTCGGCGCGCAGGGCGGCAGCAACGGCGGACTGCTGATGGGCGTGATGCTGACGCGGTACCCGGAACTGTTCGGCGCGCTGGTGTGCAGCGTCCCGCTGCTGGACATGCGCCGGTTCCATCTGCTGCTTGCCGGCGCATCCTGGATGGCCGAGTACGGAGACCCGGACGATCCCGACGACTGGGAGTTCATCTCCAAGTACTCGCCCTACCAGAATATTTCGGCGGATCGACGGTACCCGCCGGTGTTGATCACGACCTCGACGCGCGATGACCGAGTGCACCCCGGTCACGCCCGCAAGATGACCGCCGCGCTGGAGGATGCCGGTCATCCAGTCCACTATTACGAGAACATCGAGGGTGGGCATGCGGGCGCGGCGGACAACGCCCAGACCGCGTTCCGCTCGGCGTTGATCTACGAGTTCCTGCACCGAACATTGGGCTAGCCTGAAGCCATGGCCGATCTTCGCGAAAACTGGGCGGGGCGTTTCGGCAAGCTGGGCGGCGGGGCGTACGACTTCGCGGTGCAGCGAGAGTGGCTGGCCAGACCCGCCGGCCGGGTGCTGTGGGGCACCGACACCCGCCTGCTGCGCGACAGCCTCCGTGCAGTGGCCGACCTGCCGGACGGCTCGGCGGTGCTGGACATTCCGTGCGGAGGCGGGCTCGCGCTGCGGGAGTTGTGTGCGAACCAACGGCTACGCTACGTCGCAGCCGATATATCACCGGCCATGTTGGACCGGGCGCG
Source organism: Mycobacterium sp. GA-0227b (assembly GCF_001499855.1). GTDB lineage: Bacteria > Actinomycetota > Actinomycetes > Mycobacteriales > Mycobacteriaceae > Mycobacterium. The sequence continues at coordinate 237,184 of NZ_LQIK01000030.1, read as the reverse complement.
CCATCGAGCCGCCGCGATGGGTCACGATGCCATCGAGTTCATCGAGGCCGATATCGAACGGATGCCGTTCGACGACAAGGAGTTCGACGTGTGCCTGTGCTTCAACGGTCTGCACTGCCTGCCCGACCCGCCTTCGGCGGTGCAGGAGATCACGCGTTGTCTGAAGCAGGGCGGGCGCCTCGTTGGAGATACGGTCATCCGCGGCGCGGGGCCACGGCAAGACCTCGCCATCGCGGCGTTTCGACGTGGCGGCATCTTCGGGCCCGGCGGCACCGCCGACGACGTGCGCGACTGGCTCACCCATGCGGGGCTTCGGATTGAGAAGCTTCAGCAGTCAGGGGGCATCGTCCACTTCGCCGCGACGCGCGACGTCAGCTGAGCAACTGGTCGCCGAGGAACCGGTCGGGGCCGGTGACGCCTGGCAGGATGAAGAAGAACCCGCCGCCGACCGGCATGATGTACTCCTCGAGCGGTTCGCCCTTGAGCCGGTTGGCAACGGTGAGGAAGCCCTTCTCGAGGCTGCGCTGGTAGGCGATGAATGCGAGCCCCTGATCGAGTCGGCCTGCGCCGTCGAATCCGCGGGAGTAGTTGAAACCCCGTCGCAGAATGAGGTTTTCGTCTGTCTGAGGAGTGCGCGGGTTCGCCAGCCGGATGTGCGCGGTGAGCGGTATTCGCTTGCCTTCGGGGTCTTCTGGATAGTTGGGGTCGGTGAACTCGCCGGTCAGTCCGAGCGGCGCGCCGCTGACCTTGCTGCGCCCGATCAGCGCCTCCTGCTCGACGAGCTGCGTGCGGTCCCAGAATTCGACGAACATCCGGATGATGCGGATCGCCTGATAGGAGCCGCCGACCGCCCACTCCGGTTCTCCGTCCTGCGCGCCCACCCAGACGTGGCGATCCATGATCGCATTGTCGTCGACGTCGAGGTTGGCCGTTCCGTCCTTGAAACCCAACAGGTTTCGCGGCGTCGCGGCCTCGGATACCTGGCCGGCGCCGATACCCCTGGCGTAGCCGTCGACCATCCACCGCAACACCAGGTCACTGCGGGTGCGACGCATCAGCTGCCGCAGGGCGAAGATGACGGTGTCGCTGTGACCCGCTTCGATGATGATCGACAGATCGCCGTGCGACAGTTTGGGATCCAACCGGTCGTTGGCGATGAAGGGCATGGTGACCAGTTCCTTGGGCTTGCGGTCGGCCAGCCCGAAGCGGTCATCGAACAGCGACGCCCCGACGCCGACGACTATCGCGAGGTTGTCCGCGGGCGGCTGCTCGCCCAGGATGCCGGAGTCGACGGGCGGGTAGGCCGGATCGCGGGGCTCCGGCGGCTTGCCCGCCATGAGCGCGCGGATCTCTTCGGTGAGGTCCTGCAGGGCGCGTTTCAGGCTGTCGCGGTCCTTCGACTGCACGTTGAACGATGCGACCAGCCCCTGCTCCGGAATGGGCAACGCGGTGATGCCGGTCTGGTGTGCACCGTCGAATGGGACGAAGGCCGCCGCGGGTGCGGTGGGTGATTCGGGGTCCGATGAACAGCCGGCGAGGACCGATCCCGCGCCCACCACGGCACCGGTTCCCAACGCGCCGGAGATGAATCCTCGCCGCGAGAGTTCCGAGCGACCTTCGGTCACTGCAGCTTCAGCACTCCAGACACCTGCGACAGGTTCTCCGACAGCCCGGCGAGCTCGGCCTTCAGCTTGTCGATCACGTCGGGTGTCACAGTGACCTCGGGGCAGCGCGGCGACGGGTAGCGATCGTTCTCGGTGCAGAACAACACCCAGCCGTCACCGCGACGCAGTGGCGCCAAGGTTTCGAACACCGAATTGATTCCGGCGTCGATCTTGCCCAGCAAGGCCGGATCGGCTTGTACGAGTGCGGGATTGAGCTTGCCGACGGCGTCGCGTGCCCCCTGCAGGTTGGCGTCGAAGTCCCAGAGGTCGGTCTTGGAGTAGCGGTCCTCTTCGCCGGTGATCTTGCCCTCGGACACCTCTTCGATCAGCTCCGCGGCGCCGTTGGAGACGTCGACCGGCTTGACCTGAACCGACGGGAATTGCGCCTTAAGGTCGGCGACGTCCTTGTCGAGCTGATCGGCGAACGGCGCGCCGCCCTCGGTGGTGTTCTTCTCGAACAGCAGGAACTCGAGGCGATGCCAGCCGGTGAACTGGGGGTCGTCGACGCCGGCGAAGTCATCCACCCGAGCATCGATCTTGCGGTCGATCTCTTCGACCAGTCCGGCGATCGGCTCGATGCGTTCCCACGGCTGACGTGACGGCGCATAGGCGTCCTGGGCGGCCTTGAGGTCTCCGGCGCGGACCGCATCGGTGAATACCTTGACCACGCGCTGAAGTTCGTCGATGTTGCTCTGCACGTAGGCCTTGTAGTCGGCTGCCGCCTTGTCCAGCACAGCCGGATCGACCGCGGGGGCCGCGCTCGTCGTCGTGGTGGTCGTTCCACTGGCGGACGTCTCGCTGCCAGAGGAGTCGCCACCGGCGCATCCGGACAAGATCAGACCGACTGCGGTTATCGGGACTGCCCAGGCGAGATAGCGGTTCATGTGCACCTCTGCGTTCGGAGAGGCTGAACATAACACCCAGCGAACGCGCGGAGGATAGCCACACCTAAAAATTCAGCCTCGCGGACCGCGTCGCGAAAGGACGTGACGGTCGGCGATGGTCGACGGGTTCAGGAAGGCGTCAACCCGGTTGGCGTTGGCGCGGTGTTGGGATCGGCGATCGTCGCCGGTTCAGTTGGGTGATGGTGGGGGTTGGGGTTCGAAGGGGCTGTACCACCACCAGTCGGCGCGTTCACCGATCGGTCCGCGCCAGGGTGCGGCCGGGGGTGGGGGTTGGGTCGGGGGCCGGGCCAGTGATGCGTTGGTCAGCTCTCGCCCGGCGTTGTCGGTGACGGTCAGGTTGGGGGCGGGTCCGGTGATGGTGATCTCGCCGCGGTGATGCATCCGGTGGTGATACGGACACACCAGCGCCAGGTTGTCCAACTCGGTCGGCCCGCCGTCTTCCCAATGCCGAAGGTGATGAGCGTGCAGACCGCGGGTGGCCTCACAGCCGGGCACCACACACGTCGAATCGCGGTGCTCCAGCGCCCGGCGCAGCCGGCGGCTGATCTGGCGCGTGGTGCGCCCGGCGCCGATCAGCTGCCCGCGGCGTTCCAACCACACCTCACAGCTGGCATCACACAACAAATATTGCCGATCGGCATCAGAGAGCAGCGAGCCCCGATGCAGCCAGCCGGCGCGCTTGTCGACATCGAGATGCACGATCACGCTGGTGTGCTGCCCGTGCGGGCGCCGGACCACATCGGCGTCCCAGGCCGATTCCACCATGCGCAGGAACGCATCGGTGAGCGTCGGAAACGGCTGCAGACACTGCGCCTCGCGCTGGGCACGGCGTTCGTGCTCCTGGCCGGGGGTGTCGGGACCGTACTCGCCGGTGTGTTCGCTGATCAACGCCTCACGATGGGACTGCAGCGCGGCGTCGACCTTGGCCGCCTCGATATTGGGCACGGTGATCCGGTAGGTGCTGAACTGCGCCCCGGTGATCTTGGTGATCGACCGCTGCGGCTCAGGCCTGGGGTCAGGCTTCGGGCGCGGTTCGAGGCGGACCGCGGTGCGCAGCTGGTTGACCGTGGCCACCGACGCCAGCTTCGCGTAATGCTCATCAGAACCATGGCCCGCGCGCTGGGCGATCACGCCGACCTGATCCAACGACAATCGGCCCTGCGACATTTCGGCGGTGCAGCGCGGGAACTCCTCGAACCGATCGGCGATCGCAGCCACCGTCTTGGCCGTCGCCTCGGCCATACCCAACTTCCAGGCCACCAACGCCTTGACCGACCGAGCCCCGGTGATCCCCCACAAGTTGTCGTGATCGAGCTCGGCGACGATCTCCACGATGCGCCCATCAACGGCATTGCGCTGACCCGCCAACTCCTCCAACTGCCCAAACAACTCCTCCAAACGCTCGAGGCGACTCAAATCCACCTCAACACCAGAAGGAGCGAACGAAACCATAACCGCATCATGACAGCACCCACCGACAAATCCGGGTGGCTGACTGCGGGTCCGAAGGTGTCAGACGGTGGCGCTCGTGGCGATAGCCTCGGAGTTCAAGACGCTGAGGTGCTGCCAGTAGATCCAGTCCGCGATCGCGGCACGCTGGTCGGCAGCTTCTGTCGCGGTGTGCGCTTTGTGAAGCGCGAGTTGCTGGGCATGGTCGGCGTAGGCGACGAAATGCTGCAGCTGCGCCTGGCCGCGCTCCGGTGCGTTGCTGAGCAAGGGGCGAAAGACTTCGAACCACAACAGCGCGCGATTGTCGTCGGGTGGGGTGGCGTCGGTGGGCGGTGCGGGAAGAACTTCGGTGAGCCCGCTGGGGGCGATAGCAGCCAATTTCGTTGCGGCGTCGGGTGATATGACCTGCAATCGGTGACGGCCTTCCATCTGGCCGTTCTCGGGAATGTCGTCCGGACGCAGGATGATCTTGGGGGCGCCGGGATCGAAGCCCTTGAACTGGTCTTCGGTCGCGATGACGGCGCGCAGATCGGTGTCGTGGTGCTGCACCCAACCATGAAGCGCGAGAATGGGATACGTCGTCCAGGTGCCGCGTACCTTGGTGGGAATGCTCTCGTCGGCGGTGGCCATCTTGACCCGTTCGGGCAGGTTCACGCCTTCGGGGATGTAGCCGAGACCGTAATTGTTGGCGACGACGATGGTTCCGTCCTTCGCCAGTCCGGTGACCCAGAAGAAGCCCATGTCGGTGTTGCCGACGTTGAGAGCTGCGGCGATACGGTGGGCTAATTGGGTGTGGTCGCTGCTGGACCTCCGTAAGGTGGCAGCGGCGACCGCTTCGCGTTGGGCTCGGGCAGCCGAAACCGGTACCGGCGCAGGGGCTCCAACGGTGCTCGCACCCGCAGCAGCTGCGGCGGCCGGGGGTATGCCGGCGGTCGCGGGAGCGGTGGGTGCGACGGGTGCCGCGGGTGGAGGTGTCGCTGGTGGACCGAGTTGAACAGGTGGCGCGGGAGTTGGGGCGGGCGCGGTTGGCGGCGGCGCGACGGGTGCCGAGCCCCCACTGGTCGAGCCGGTGGCCGACGCGGTCTGACTGGGCTGCGTCGCTGCGGGTGCGTCGGGAAGTAGGGGAGGTGCAGGCGGTTGCGCGGTGGGAAGGGGAGCGGATGGTTGAGGCGGTGGAATAGGCGCCGCCTGCGCCGCTCGGGTCGCCGCATCGGCGATTGACCGTTGAAAGTCGCTAATCTGCGCTTGATTTGCCGCTGTCGCAGCGGGATTGACAGTGCTGGGTGTGCTGGGCGTAGTCGGTGCCGATGGCGTCGAGGGAGCGGATGGTGTCGACGGCGCAGAGCTACCGGACGATAGAGGAACCGCCGGGGTGTTGAGACGTGGAGGTGCCGGTGCACCGGAACCGCCTGGGACGCCGGGTACACCGACTAAGCCCGGGGGTGAGTTGGGATCGGACGGTGGTACTGGGTTCGAAGACAAGGGTGGTTCTTCGGCCGTATCGGACGTGCCAAGTGGGCCGCGTGTGGCTCCATTTTCGCGAGGCGGGTCGGTAAACGCGTCTTGTAGTGTTTCGTCAGCTATATCGCTAATTCCTTGTGGAGCGCCGGTCTTACCATTCCCGTTCGTGCTTTCTGAGGGAGATGGTCCGCTGGGGAGGTCCTCAGCGATTACAGGTGTTCCCTCTGGGCCCCGCCAATTGCTGACCGGTTGTACTGTCATATCGGCCGACGGCTGATCGCCGTCAGAAACGACCACGTCATCTGGAGACGAACTGGGAGTATCCGAAGTCGTGAGCGGCACACCTGAAACTTGAGAGCCAGCCATCGCGACGATCGCGATATTCTCAGCACGAATCGCGGCAATTCCCTTCTGAATTGCAGCTTCTTTGGCATCGCTCGGGATGTCTGGATGATTGCGAATCCAGTCAAGAATCTTGTTCGCAACCTCTACATTGTCGATTATCGCATTCTTGCTATGAACCGTTGCGCTGATGCAGTTTTTGAACGCTGTAGATGCGGCCTCGACTCTTCCTTTCACGGATTCGAGGTCCGCAAGCCGTCTGTCAATCGACGAGCTGGCTGAACATGCAGCCGGCCCCGACCAAGCGCCGACTCCTCCGAACATGAGTGTCTTCTCCTGTTTTATACAGTCAAGTTGGAGACTCAGCGACCTCGACACGGAATCGAACGCATCGGCACATGTGCGCAAAGAATCTTCGTCAACATCTGGCCACGCAGGCGGAGACGTCAAGCCGTATGGGTCATGTGGACGAAGTATTCCCATTGCTATGTTCCGACAGCCTTGCAAGCTTCATAGATAACCGAGCTCACTCTGTAGGCAGTGAGGTCCAGGTATTTATCGGCGGTTATGTAGGTGGGTAAGGCTTCGGCGTAGGCACGACGATATTGAGCTGCAAAGACCGCAAGATCCCTCAATGTGAGATTGGTCGTTTCTTCGCCAAGCCTCTCGAAGTCGTCGGCGGATCGGTGCATCACTGGTATGACAGCTTCGACAACTGCTCGCTGCTCGGCCGTCCAGTCGGTTGCTGGGATATCGGGGTCGATCGACTGCCAGGCTTTAGTCTGATCATTGAATCCGTTGAGGATCCGATCCCACTCGTCACAGGTGGTGTCTGCGCGCGCAAAGAGCGGTGCGGCCGCATCAGGATCGGCCAGTTTCGGCACCTCGGACGGGCTCGGGGGTGCATCTATCAGCGGGGCTCGCGCCTTCGCTGATCCGTAGTGGATGGCTGAGCACACGAAAACCACCACATTGGTCGTGGTTATAGACGCAAGAGCGAGGTGATTGTCTTCCTCTGTATACGTCGGAATTGCATCAGTGAAAGCGCGTCCGTATGCGATAAATTGTTCGTAGAGCTCTCGCATGACTCGGTGTGGTGTCTGCTTCGCTAACCGCACAGTTTGATCTGTCGCCAGCTTCAATGCGTCACCGACTTCTTCGTATTGCACTCGCAAGTCGGGCGTCCAATTTCCTTCTGGGATCGTTGCGTCGCGCCTGCTCCAACCGCGTTTTAGGACCGCGCCCAGGGCTCTATTGATAGGCATCCATGCCGCGCACGTAGGGTCCTCAGTGATGATGGTCGCTGGGCCCCTGTCGTCAGCGCTTGCTAGGCCATAAGTCTCGCCCGATGGTGATGTGTCTCCGCTGTCCCCATCATCCGAAGTCACCGAAATCGTCACTGCTGCAGTCAATCCGATAACGGCTAGGAGAGCTACTCCGCCAAGCGCCCACTTCCAGCCGTTGCTCCGCTTCTTCGGAGGTGGACCTTGCGACCATTGCTGTTGCGGCCACGGCGGCTGGTGCGGCGGACCCCACTGTCCCGGATTCCCTTGGGGCGGACCGTAATTACCCGGCGGCGGTCCTCCCGGCGGTGGATAGCTCACAGGGCGATCTCCGGTCCTCCCTCGGCCGAACGCATCTGGTTCGACGCGACTGCGTCATCCGGCGCACGCTCTCCATCATCGCCCGGTGCCGCCAGATCCTGCGGCGGTTCGGAAGTCGTTTCGGGCGTGCGCGCCTCGTCGCCCGCACGGGCAGCCTCCGACAACTGACCAGCCTGCTGCATGGCCTGTTGCATGCCCTGCGTCATTGCTTGCGGAATCGCCCCTGCCATGCCAGCCATTTGCATCGGCGCCTGCACCGCCTGCTGCGCCAACTGCATCGGCTGCTGCGCCGCGCCCTGGACCGGTGAATTTCCTGACGTGGCCCCGCCCGCCGCCGTACCCGTTGCGCGTAGCGCTGCAACCGAAACGCCGCCCGGTGAGCCACCATCGCGGCCCGTACGCGCGGCGTCATCGAGCGATTCGAGGCGCTTGAGAATTTCCTCGGCGAGTTGTGCGTCTACGGCGTCGTATGTGTTCGCGGCGTTGACCACGTTCAGCGCATACTTGGTCAATTCTTCTTTCGTGACCGGCATCTGTGCGAGCACTGGATCCACGACCTCGGTCACCTTCGCGGCGATCGCCGCGGACAAGGCGTCGCTTCCCGTCGGCCTGTACACCGCCGGAGGCTCGGGGAGCTCGGCGGCGATTCCACGCAACCGTCCACCGGCCTCGCGCACCAGGCCCGTATCGACCCGCAGAACCTCAGTCATCGTCACTCCGCACCACGCTCAGCGTCGGGCAAACCCCCTCAGGCGTCACGGAGCAAATGCTACCGGACCAGCTATATCAGCCCCGCCGGCAGTTTGACGTCGCTACCACGCGAAAGCGAGGTCTACCCAACCGCTGATCGCAGCCGCGCCGCGCGTGCCGAGTTACCTTCTGCCCCCGTTAGACGGACTGCCAACCAGTGACCACACCACCCGTACCGGCGCCCGCAGCAAAGAGAGCAGAACGAATCAACGGCCCACTGGACTAGCGTTGCCCTGTGGCCGAACCCGATCCGAAGGCGCTCGACGACCTCTTCAACCGCTTCCTTCGCACCGAAGACGACGCGCTCCGGGAAGCCCGTGAATCCGCCGACGCAGCCGGCATGCCCGCCATCGAGGTGTCTGCTCAACACGGCCGGCTCCTCTACTTGCTGACCACCCTGTCGTCAGCCACCCGCGCCTTGGAAATCGGCACCCTCGCCGGGTACAGCACCATCAACCTCGCCCGCGGCGTGGGGCCCGACGGTCACGTCGTCACCCTCGAATACGAACCCAAGCACGCCGCGATCGCGCGGGAGAACTTCATCCGAGCGGGGGTGCAAGACCGCGTCGAGATCATCGTCGGAGCGGCACTCGACACCCTGCCGACTCTCTCCGAGCGCGGCGACACCTTCGACCTCACTTTCATCGACGCCGACAAGGAAAACAACATCGCGTATGTCGAGTGGGCTATCAAGCTAGGCAAGCCGGGCTCGATCATCGTGGTGGACAACATCGCTCGCTTCGGACGCGTTCTCGATCCGGCCCCCGACGACCGTCAAGCACGGGCCGTTCGCGAAATGCTCGAGATGATGGGCAACCATCCGCAATTGGAAGTCGCCGCGATCCAGACCGTCGGCACCAAGGGCTGGGACGGCTTCGCGCTCGCCCGTATCACCGGGTAGCCCACGGCATTGCCGATTCGGCGAACTCCGCCGCCCAGTTGTGTTATCCAGAGCCCGAAGAGCTCTCCGCCCGCTGGGGGCTCGCGACGAAGGAGGCCCTCGTGGCGTCAAAGTCGTTCTCGATCGCGGTGTTCACGGGCTGCACCGCGCTCCTCCTGTCGCCAGTCGCCGGCGCGGATCGCGTTGAACCACCGCCGCTGTACGGGTACTACGACGTGTTCATCGACTTCTCGAAGCAGACGTTCAACGGTCTGCCGACGCCGATGAATTCGATAACCGTGCCTGTTCCATTCACCACCCATTGCGACGTGAACGGTTGCGTCGTGCGTTGGGACAACAACGACGACCACGCCCGCAATCCGGGCGCTCCCTTGGTTTACGAGTACAGATGGCATATCTCCCGCTGGGAAACCAGCGGGAGATATCCCTACTTCTGCAATCGGAACGATCCCAGCAGCGCCGTGCAGGCCCAACGGTCGGACTATCTCATGCCCAACCCTGACGGCAGCTTCTTCGGCGAGCGGACCTTAGTTACCGAGGGAGCTGGTTGCCCCGGTGAGGGACCAGGCACACATTGGGTGCCGATCAGGCTGACACCCATCGACCCGCCGCCGCCCGGCTGATCGGCTAGCTGCAGACTGCGCCGACCGCCGCCGAGTGCACCAGCTTGGTGTACTTCGCGAGGACACCCGTGGTGTACACCGGAGGCAACGGCTCGAAGCCGACCTTGCGCGCCTCGAATTCCTCCGGATCGACCAGCACATCCAACGTGCCGTTGCCGACGTCGAGGCGGATACGGTCGCCGTCGCGCAGGAATGCGATGGGGCCGCCGTCGACAGCCTCGGGCGCCACGTGTCCGACGCACAGTCCGGTGGTGCCGCCGGAGAATCGGCCGTCCGTCATCAGCAGCACATCCTTGCCGAGCCCGGCGCCCTTGATGGCACCGGTGATCGCCAGCATCTCGCGCATCCCGGGACCGCCTTTGGGTCCCTCGTAGCGGATCACGACGACGTCGCCGGCCTGGATCGTGCCGTCTTCCAACGCGTCCAGCGCGGCGCGCTCACGCTCGAAAACCCTTGCGGTGCCCTCGAACACGTCCGAATCGAAGCCCGCCGACTTCACGACCGCGCCTTCGGGGGCCAGCGAACCGTGCAGAATCGTGATGCCGCCGGTGGGGTGGATCGGATCGGCCAGGGCGCGTAGCACTTTGCCGTCCGGGTCAGGCGGCGCGATGTGCGCGAGATTCTCGGCCATCGTCTGACCGGTGACCGTCAGGCAATCACCATGCAGGAGACCGGCATCCAGTAGGGCCTTCATGACCACTGGCACGCCGCCGATGCGATCGACGTCGAACATGACGTGCTTGCCGAACGGCTTGACGTCGGCCAGGTGCGGAACCTTCTGCCCGACCCGCGTGAAATCGTCGAGGGTCAACTTGACGTTCGCCTCGTGGGCGATGGCGAGCAGATGCAGCACCGCATTGGTCGACCCGCCGAACGCCATCACGACGGCGATCGCGTTTTCGAACGCCTCCTTGGTCATGATGTCGCGCGCGGTGATACCGCGGCGGAGCAGATCCACGACGGCCTGGCCTGACCGGCGGGCGTACCCGTCGCGCCGGCGGTCCGTGGCCGGCGGCGCAGCCGAACCGGGCAACGACATGCCGAGCGCTTCGGCGGCCGAAGCCATCGTGTTCGCGGTGTACATGCCGCCGCAGGCGCCTTCGCCCGGGCAGATCGCCCGCTCGATGGCGTCGACGTCCTCACGGGGCATCAGGCCGCGCGCACACGCGCCGACCGCCTCGAACGCGTCGATGATCGTCACGTCCATCTCGGTGCCGTCGGACAGCTTGGCCTTGCCCGGCAGAATCGACCCGGCGTAGAGGAACACGCTGGCGAGGTCGAGGCGCGCGGCGGCCATCAACATGCCGGGCAGCGACTTGTCGCACCCCGCCAGCAGCACCGAGCCGTCCAGTCGCTCGGCCATCATCACCGTCTCGACGCTGTCGGCGATGACCTCGCGCGACACCAGAGAGAAGTGCATGCCCTCGTGGCCCATCGAGATGCCGTCGGACACCGAGATGGTGCCGAACTCCATCGGGAACCCGCCGGCCGCGTGCACGCCGTCCTTGACCGCCTTCGCGAGGCGGTCGAGCGAGAGGTTGCACGGCGTGATCTCGTTCCACGACGACCCGACACCGATCTGCGGCTTGGCGAAGTCGTCGTCCTCCATGCCTACCGCGCGCAACATCCCGCGGGCGGCGGCCTTCTCCAGGCCGTCGGTGACGTCGCGACTGCGGGGCTTGATGTCGGGCTCCGCCCGACGGCGGGCTTCGGTGTCCGGAGTCTGTGAGGGCATCAAACAAGTATGCCTTCGGCGTTTCACCCGGCCAAACCAATATCTATACCCCGGCGGGGTATGCGGTAGTCTGGGGTCATGACGTCGTTGATCGCTCGCCTCACCGCTGTCCTGACCGCCTTCGCCGCCGCGCTGCTGCTGGCCTCCTGCGGCAGCAACGCATCCAATGGTCACACCGAACACGAGCAACCCGAAGAGCCGGTGATCAGCGGGCAACCGGCCGGCTTCAACTCCGATGACGTCGCCTTCGCGACGAACATGATCCCGCACCACCAGCAGGCCGTCGAGCTCTCGGCATTGGTTCCGGAGCGCTCGACGAATCCCGAGGTGAAAGCCCTCGCCGAGCAGATCTCCGCCGCGCAGGAGCCAGAGATCCAGGCCATGAAGGTGCTGCTCGTGCAGTGGAACGAAAACCCCGACTCCGACACCGGGCACGGCGGACACGGGGGTCACGCCGCGATGCAGGGCATGGTCGACGACGCCACCATGGCCAAACTCAAGTCTCTGTCCGGTCCGGAGTTCGACACCCTGTGGCTCGAGTCGATGATCAGCCACCATCAGGGGGCGATCGAGATGGCTCGAGCCGAGCTGGCGAACGGCGAGAACGTCGACGCGAAGCGCCTGGCGCAGACGATGGTCGACACCCAGCAGGCCGAGATTGACCAGATGAACCGAATGTTGAAGGGCTGAAATGACTGCGGTGCATGGTTATTCAGAGCAGAAGGACAACTACGCCAAGCGGCTGCGTCGAATCGAGGGCCAGGTTCGCGGTATCGCGAAGATGATCGAGGACGACAAGTACTGCATCGACGTGCTCACCCAGATCAGTGCGGTCAACAGCGCGCTGCAATCGGTCGCGCTCGGCCTGCTGGACGAACACCTCGGGCACTGCGTGTCCCAAGCCGTCGCGGAGGGCGGTGAGGAGGCCGACGTGAAGCTGGCCGAGGCGTCGGCGGCCATCGCGCGTCTGGTGCGGTCCTAATGGCCCAACGCGTCGTCGATGCGCCTGACCTTCGCCGTCAGTTGATCGGTGTGGCCGGGGCGGATGTCGGCCTTGAGGACCAGGCTCACCCGGGGCGATGCCGCGGCGACCGCGTCGACGGCCCGCTTCACCACGTCCATCACCTCGTCCCAGTCGCCCTCGAGGTTGGTGAACATCGCATTGGTTTCGTTCGGCAGTCCCGAAGCGCGGACCACCTTCACCGCTTCGGCAACGGCGTCACCGACGCTCTCATCTGCGCCCATCGGGCTCACGCTGAAGGCCACAATCATTCGACCAGCCTGCCACCCGTAACGCTCAGCGCTCGCCGACGATGAACAATGCAGGTCAAGGGTGTGGACTGAGCGCTGCCCAGGTTTCGGGGCGGCCCGCACGGCGGTCGGCGCTCCGCGCGCTATGCCACACTGGTTGGAGTTCTGCGACTGGGAGGTTATGTATGCGCAGGCCAACGCGCACCCGACTGCTCACTGCCATCCTGGCGGCGGGTTTTGTCGGCGGGATGGTGCTCACCAGCCCGTCAGCCCTGGCTCAACCTGGTGTTCCGCCGCCGCCGCCGGCGCCCGTCAACCCGGCCGTAGCGCCTGCGCCGCCATCATCGAACCCGTTCTTCGGACCCCCCGACCCGCTGGCGCAGCAGCATCCGATTCCGGAGGGCACCCCGGCCGGACAGAACCCCACGCCCTATGTCGGGGCGCCGGTGTTCGCACCGCCGTCCTTCAATCCGACCGACGGGTCGATCGTCGGCGCCGCCAAGCCGATCTACATCAACTTCCAGCGGCCGATCGCCAACCGGGCGATGGCCGAGCAAGCCATCCACATCTCGTCGAACCCGCCGGTGCCGGGCCGCTTCTACTGGACCACCGACACCCAGGTGCGGTGGCGCCCGCAGGACTTCTGGCCCGCGGGCACCGTGGTGAACATCGACGCGTCCGGCACCAAGTCGAGCTTCACGGTGCCCGAGCAACTGGTCGCGACCATCGACAACAAGTCGTTGCAGATGGAGATTCACCGCAACGGCGAGCTGGTGGAGACCTTCCCGGTATCGATGGGCAAGAAGGGCCATGACACCCCCAACGGCACGTACTACGTGCTGGAGAAGTTCCCCGACATCGTGATGGACTCGTCCACCTACGGTGTGCCGGTCGACTCGCCCGAGGGCTACAAACTCAAGGTGAAGGACGCGGTCCGCATCGACAACCTCGGCACGTTCGTGCACAGCGCGCCGTGGTCGGTCGGCTCGCAGGGCGAAGAGAACGTCAGCCACGGCTGCATCAACCTGAGCCCGGCCAACGCTAAGTGGTTCTTCGACAACTTCGGCAGCGGTGACGCGGTCGTCATCAAGAACTCGACCGGGACCTACAACAAGCCCGACGGCGCGTCGGACTGGCAGATGTTCTGAGCGGTTTCGGTGCGCTACTGATCGCTGCGCGATTGGTAGCGCACCGAAACCCCTAATTCCAGATGCGTACGCGGCGTTGGGGTTCCAGGTAGAGCGCGTCGTCTGCGGTGACGCCGAACGCCTCGTAGAACGCATCCATGTTGCGGATGACGCCGTTGCACCGGAACTCCGGCGGTGAATGCGGGTCGATCGCCAGTCGCCGAATGGCCTCGGCGTCGCGGGATTTCGCCCGCCACACCTGAGCCCAGCCATAGAAAACCCGTTGTTCGCCCGTCAAACCGTCGATGACGGGCGCCTCCCGGTCACCGAGCGACAGCCGGTAGGCCAACAGCGCGATCGACAGCCCGCCGAGGTCGCCGATGTTCTCGCCGACGGTGAACGCGCCGTTCACGTGATGCCCGTTGCTCAACGCACGCGGCACGTACTCTTCGTACTGCTCGATCAACTTCTTTGTGCGGGCCCCGAACTCGGTGCGGTCCTCGTCGGTCCACCAGTCGACCAAGTTGCCGTCACCGTCGTACTTGGCGCCCTGATCGTCGAAGCCATGCCCGATCTCGTGGCCGATCACCGCGCCGATGCCGCCGTAGTTGGCGGCGTCGTCGGCGTCGGCGTCGAAGAACGGCGGCTGCAGAATCGCTGCGGGAAAGACGATCTCGTTCATACCCGGGTTGTAGTAGGCATTCACGGTCTGCGGCGTCATGAACCACTCGTCGCGGTCGACGGGTCCGCCGAGCTTGGCCATCTCGCGGTCGTACTCGAAGGCGTAGCCGCGCCGGTAGTTGCCGTACAGATCGTCGCGCTCGATCACCAGGTTCGAATAGTCGCGCCACTTCACGGGATAACCGATCTTGGGCGTGAACTTGTCGAGCTTGGCCAGCGCCTTCTCCCGTGTGGCCGGCGTCATCCAGTCCAGCGAGTTGATGCTGACGCGGTAGGCCTCGCGGATGTTGGCGACGAGTTCGTCCATCCGCTGCTTGGCGTGCGGCGGAAAATGCCGCTCGACGTAAAGCTTGCCGACCGCGTCGCCCATCAGGTTCTCCACCACCGACACCGCCCGCTTCCACCGGTCGCGGATCTGCTCGGTGCCTGACAACCGGCGGCCGTAGAACGCGAAGTCCTCGGCGATCAGGTCGTCGGTCAGCAGGAATGCGCGGGCGTGGATCACCCGCCAGCGCAGCCAGCGTTTCCAGTCCTCTAGATCCTCGCCCGACCACGCCGCAGCGAACGCGGTCAGGTAATCAGGTTGGCGGACAACGACTTCGGCGGCAATCTCGGGCGTCGTGCCGAGCGAGGTCACCCAACCGGCCCAGTCGAAGCCGGGCGCTTCGGTGGGCAGGTCGGCGAAGGCGCGCAGATTGTAGGTGAGGTCGGCGTCGCGACGCTTGACGACGTCCCAGTGCGCGGCGGCCAGCTTGGTCTCCAACGCGACGATGCGCGCCGCGGTCTCGTCGTGGTCACCGTCGCCGTAGACCAACCCGAACATCGCCGCGATGTGCCGCGGGTAGGCGGCGAGAATCTCGGCGTGCTGCTCGTCGCGGTAGTAGGACTCGTCGGGCAGGCCCAGACCGGACTGGCTGAAGTGCAGCAGGTACCGAGTGGAGTCCTTGGAGTCGGTGTCGACGTAGACGCCCGTGCCGCCGCCGATGCCGGTGCGCTGCAACGCACCCAGCACCCGGGCCAGCGCCTCGGGGGTGTCGGCTGCGTCGATCGCCGCCAACTCCTCCAGCAGCGGTTGCACACCGCGCGCGGCGACCGTCTGTTCGTCCATGAAGCTGGCGTACAGGTCGCCGATGCGCTGTTCGTCGGTGCCGCCGGAGGACGCCGCCCCGCTGCCTGATGCCGCCGCCGTGGCGGCTCCGGCGATCAAGTCGCGGACATGCTCCTCGGCGCGGTCGTAGAGCGAGCGGAACGCGCCGTCGGTGGCGCGGTCGCCCGGCATCTCGTACTCGGTCAACCAGCGGCCGTTCACATGGCCGAAGAGGTCGTCTTGGGGGCGGGCCTGGGCGTCGACGTGGCTCAGGTCGATGCCTGATCGGATTGCTTCGACAGTCACCCCACCAGGGTGCCAGAGCTTGCCGGGTACCCTCACGCGCATGCCCGACGACGAGCCCACCGCGGCCGAGGACGGTCCCGTCATCACCAGCTACGGCATCGCGTCGGCGGTGCTCGGGGTGATCGCAGTCGTCGCGGTCGCGCTCGCCGCCCTGATCTGGGTCCAGCATCGTGCCGACACCGACGAACTGCGGTATCGCGCCCGCGTCATGCAGGCCGCCGCCGACTGGACCAGCGTGCTGATCAACATGAACAAGGACACCGTGCAGTCCGACCTGGTCAAGTTGCACGAGAACACCGTCGGACAGCTCAACGCCGACTTCGACGCGGCCGTCGAGCCCTACCGCGAGCTCGTGCAGAAACTGCAGACGCAGACCACCGGTCAGATCGACTCGGTGGCCGTCGAGTCGATCCACCATCCGCAGCCGGGGCGCGACGGTGCACGACCGCCGAAACCCCAGCCCGAGGTGACCGAGTTCGCGTCGCGCACCGACACCGTGCTGGTGGTGGCGACGTCGATCAGCGAGAACGCCGGCGAGCAGAAGCCGCAGACGGTGCGCTGGACTTTGCGGCTGGACGTGTCCGACGTGGACGGCAAGCTGATGATCTCGCGGTTGGAGCCGATCCGATGAGGAACGCCTGGCGGGTCGCCGCATTCGACGTCGCCGCTCCGCTGGCCGCGGTAGCGGCGCTGGCGTACATCGGCATCGCGCTGGCCTGGCCGCTGTGGTGGGTTGCGGTGTGCTCGGTGCTGTGCCTGCTGATCGTCGAGGGTGTCGTGGTCAACGCGGTGCTGGCGCGCCGCGACGCGGTGACCGTCGGCACCGACGACGACGGTCCCGGGTTGCGTTTGGGAGTGGCCGCGGTCGCGACGGCGGCGGTGGCGGCCGCGGTGCTCGTCGGCTACCTGCATTGGACGGTGCCGGACCGCACGCTGCGCAAAGACAGCACTGAGGTGGTGGGCATCGCCAGCAGTGTCGCCGAGGCCTCCGCGTCGTTCACCCCGCAGAGCCCCACCGCGTCGATCGACCGGGCGGCGGCGATGATGTCGCCGGAACGCGCCGATGCTTTCAAGAACGAATTCTCGTCGGTGGCAGAGGATTTGACGAGCCGCAACGTCTCCGCGCAGGCGAGCACGGTGTCCGCGGGCGTCGAGGCGATCGGACCGAACGCCGCCAGCGTCGCGGTGGTCCTGCACGCCACGCAGAACTCGCCGGGCAAGCCGACCGACACCGCAGTCCTGGCGTTGCGGGTGGCGTTGTCGAAAAAAGACGGCCGATGGTTGGTCGACGACGTGTCGCCGATCCACTCCCGCTAACCGAGCAGGCGGGCGTGATCGACCTTGATGCAGCGGTCCATCACCACCCGCAGCCCTGCGGCGGCGCCGTCACGGGCGACCTGCTCGTCCCACAGCCCCAGCTGTAGCCACAGCACCTTGGCGCCGACGGCGACGGTGTCGGCGAGGACCGCGGGCAGGTGTTCGCGTCGGCGGAACACGTCCACGAGATCGGGCACGACGGGAAGATCGGCCAACGACGGATAGACCGGTGTGCCGTCGATCTCGCCGACCGTCGGATTCACCAGATACAACTCGTAATCGGTGGCCGCCTTGAGATACGTCCAGATCTCGTGGCTGGCGCGGTCGGGGTTGGGCGATGCGCCGACGATCGCCACCGTGCGGGTTTCCCGCAGTATCTGCTCGAGGTCCATTCCCGGCGTATACCCAGCGACCGGCGTCAGCCGTTGGACCGGTTCGACCGCATCCGGGCGAACCGTTCGGACAGCCGCTTCATGCGCACCATCAACGCCGCCGACGGGCTGGTCTTGCCGCTGAGGAAGGCCGCGAAGTCGGCGGCGGGCACACCGATCCGCGACGCGAATTCCTGCGGCGCAAGTCCGGAGTGCTCCAGTAGTGCGCGGATGTGGCGGGCCACCTCCTGACGCTCGTTGGCCTCCAGGTGTTCGCGGGTTCGGGTGAGCACCTCGGCGAGCGCCTTGGACACGCCGTACGGCCGTGCGGTCTCGAGGACCTCCTCGACCTGGCGGGCGGTCCGACCGAACGGGTCCCGCTTGATCGCCGCGACGATGCGCTGCCAGACGGCGAGATCGTCGGTCTCCAGCGCCGCGCGGATCGCAGCGGTAGGCCAGAACTCGACGGGCCGCTCTCCGGCCGCCGGCTTAGGCGCGGGCGGTGCCGGGCGCTGTTCGGGGGAGACACCCCCGCGGCGGCGGGTATCCCGGATGTCGGGAGTCACCGTCACCTCGCCTCCTCCAGCATCGCGACCGCCACCGAAAGGCAACGCTCTCTGACCTTGGCCCACTCCGCCTCCGCCTCGGGGCCCGACATCCGGGTGTCGTGCTCGTCGGAAGGCGCAGGGTCGGCCAGTCGGCGCACCAGCTGGGTCGCCACCCATTGTTTTCTCGACTGATGACCACAGTAGTACCGGTCCATCGCGGTCAACACTTCTGCCGCGGTGTGCGTCTCCATGCACTCGACGAGATCGGCGAACTCCGCGTAGTCGCGGGTGGTGTTCCGGCACATGATGAGGTAGCTCTTGAGCCGCAACGTCTCCGCGCCGGTCGGGATCTGAAGCCGGTCACCGGTCGGCAGCTGGACGTTGGTGGTCTCCATCGGACTGCGCCGCTCCATCGGCGCGCCCTCGCAGTCCGACGCGGTCGCCAGCGCGTCGAGGGCGACCGACAGTCGGCCCCCCCACATCGTCACCGGATGCACCGGCGGCGCGGCCGTGGCCAGCGCGGTGCCGTTGCGGCCGTGGCGGTGGCCGCCGTTGAGCCGCTCGGCGCTGCGCATCTTCGTGGCCGTGCCAGTCCCGCCGCAGCCGCTGAAAGCCAGCGGATCGGTGACCGTGACAGCCTGCGGCGCAAGGGTTTTCAACTTGGCCGCCGACTTGACGACCATGCGTAGCTCGGAGCCGGTCGGGCCCAGCGACGAGAGGTCGTCGGGGATGATGATCAAGTCGGGGGTGTCCACCTTGGGCAGCGGCTTCTCGAAATCCACCGACGGCAGGATGCGCACCAGCCAGCGCGGCAGCCACCAGTTCCACTCGTCGAACATCGCCATCAGCGCGGGCACCAGTACCAACCGCACCACCGTCGCGTCCACCGCGATCGCCACCGCACACGCCACGCCCAACTGCGCCACCAGCGGCATACCCGCGAACGCGAATCCGATGAACACCGCGATCATGATCAGCGCCGCGCTGGTGATCGTTCTGGCGCTGGTGCTCACGCCGTAGGCCACCGCATCGCGGGTGTTGCGCGTCAGCAGGAACCGTTCCCGGATGCGGGTCAGCAGGAAGATCTCGTAGTCCATGGACAAGCCGAACGTCATCGCCAGCACCAGGGGCGGAATGGTGCTGTCCAGCGACGAGATCCGCTCGAAGCCGAGGTCCTCCAGCCAGCCCCACTGGAACACGACGACCAGGCTGCCGTAGGCGGCCGCCACCGACAACACGGTCATCAGGACGCCCTTGAACGCCAGCACCACCGACCGGATCGCGACGAGCAGCATGAGGAACGCGATCAACGCCACGAAGACGAACACCAGCGGCTGAGTGGCGGACACCCGGTCGTCGAAGTCCTTGATCAGGGCCGTCGGCCCGCCGACGTCGACCTGCACGTCCTCGACGCCGGAAACCTTCGGCAATTCGGCGCGCAGCCAGTCGACGGTTTCGCGCGCGCCCATGTCCTCGGGGTCGACCGACAGCACCGCCGACAGCAATGCGTGCCGGTTGTCCTCGCCGAACGAGGGAGGGCTGACCGACACCACGTTGGGGCCTTGTGCCATGCGCTGGCGAAGCGCGTCAAGCAGCGGTTCCTTACCCGGCGCCGACGCGGCGTCGCCTTCCGGGAACGTCACCAACACACGAACCGGGCCGAGCGCACCGGGACCGAGCGCCTCGGCCGCTGCGTTGACCCCGCCGCGAATCTCGTGGGTCGGCTCGAACTGACGCTGCATGCTGTTGCCGAGCATCATCGAAAACGCCGGCGCGGCCAGCGCCACCAGCAGCGCCGCGGCGGCCAGCGCCGACAACCACGGTCGCCGCATCACCCACCCGGTCCACCGGGTCCAGAACCGCGACTGGGTGCTTTCCGATCGTCTCGACCAGTGCAGATACGACGAGCGTTTGGCCGCCGCCCGCCCGAACGTCGCCAGCACCGCCGGCGTGAGCGTGGTGGAGGTGAGCACCGCCACCGCGACGGCGAGGATGGCACCGGTGGCCATCGACACCAGCACCGGAGTCTGGATCAGGTAGATCCCGGTCACCGAGGCGATCACGGTCACCCCGGACAGCACCACCGCCAGGCCGGACGTCGCCATCGCGGCGTCGGCGGCCTGCTCCGGGTCGCGCCCGGCGCGCAGTTCCTCACGGAACCGCATGAGGATGAACAGGGAGTAGTCGATGGCCAGGGCGATGCCGAACATCGACACGGTCGACGTCACGAACACCGACATCGACGTGACCATCGACAGCAGATAGACGATGCCCATGGTCACCGCGACCGTGCAGACGCCGAGCACCAGTGGTACGGCCGCCGCCGCCAGCGAACCGAACACCGCCAGCAGGACGATCAGGACGATCGGAAGGTTCCACCGCTCCGCCTGGGCGATGTCGTGTTTGGTGGCCTGGGTGGCCGCCGCACCCAGCGCTCCCTGGCCGATGACGTACAGCTTGACCTTGCCGTTCTCGATCTCGCCGGGATCCTCGCCGTCGATGCCGACCTTTTGGCGCAAGCGTTTGGCGACGTCGACCGCCCCGGTGTTGTTGAAGTCCAGCTGCAGCGTGATGACGTAGGGCCGGTCGGGTTGGGGCGGCGGCTGTTGCCGATTGGGCACGATCTTGACGCTGGGCACCTCGGCGGCGAGGCGTTCGAGGTGGGCGACGGCGGCGTTCATGTCCTCGAACGAGGCGTCGGCGCGCGGCGCGGCGACCAGTGCCAGCGGGGAGGCGCCCTGGTCGGGGAAGTACTCCTCGAGTTCGCGCTGCACCCGCAGCGACTGCGAACCTTCGACTTCGAAGCCGCCGCCCGTGAGGTGGCCGGATTGGTTGAGCGCGAGCCAGATCGACGGGGCCAGAAGGAGCAGCCATACGGCGAACACCGCCCAGCGATATCTGCGCAGGCTGCCACTCAAGCGCATCATGAACTGCTGGATTGGAAACCCCCGCTTTCTCCCCGGCGTTTCGTAGCCGAAGCGTACAACAGTGTGCGGTAAGGTGCCGCGTCCTTCAGTGGTCCCCGAGCAATCTGCCAGCAACGCCGCGAGCTGCTCTAATCCAATTCTCGCGAACGGGCCGCAAGCCGTTACCGCGAGGCCTCGACCCCCTGGGTCCCGCGGGGTCCTCGCGCGTCTTGCCCGCGGAATTGGCGGGGGCAGCGGACCGGGTGGCAGGATGTCAGGCGGCCGTTTTCGGCGTCGGGGACTGATTGCCGTCCATCGAGAGTGTTTGCGGATCGTTCGAGATGTCTCGAAATGTCGATGCCGTCCGCAAACCGTAAGGAGTTGTCCATGAAAACGACCACCGGGCTGATACGTCGCGGGCTTTTCGGTGTCCTTGCTGCCTGCGCTGCCGGCGGCGCCGTGGTGGCCGCGCTGGTGACGCCGGCGGCGCCATTGATGCCGTCCGCGACCGCCGCGCAGGACCCGTGTGCGGCCAGCGAGCTGGCCAGGACGATCGGTGAGGTCGCCACGTCGACCGGCGAGTACCTCGAAGAGCACCCACAGACGAACCAGGCCCTGACGACGATCAGCAAGCAGCAGGCCGGGCCGCAGTCGCTGGCCGCGGTGAAGACGTATTTCGATGCCAACCCGAAAGTGGCCAAGGACATGCAGCAGTTGCAGCAGCCGCTGGCGAGCCTGTCCGGTAAGTGCAAACTGCCGTTCACGCTGCCTCAGGTGGTGGGTCTGTTGCAGGCCGCGCAGCAGGGCGGCGGCCTGCCGGCGAGTTTGCCGGCGCAGGCGCCCGCCGCCCAGAGCGCGGGCCTTCCCGCAGCGGGCGCCACGGCGCACATGCCCGCGGCGGCGCCGGTCTCGCAGGGCACCGCAGCGACGCCGGGATCGGCCATCGCCGGTCTGCCCTGAGCCAACCCGGCGCGCAATACTCCGCAACGAGCCTTCTGAGCTGCGGATTCGGAGTTTCTAGGGATTCGTTGACCGCAAGGCGAGAAAGTCCGCCGACATTCTGCTTAGCTTTTCAGCGTTGGTCCTAGTTGGTCTTCGTCAGTAACCGCCCAGGTTACGACCACTCCACTTCCCATGAAGGAGCTCAACCATGGTTCTCTCGGCCCGTACTGCGCGACGTGCGGTAGCTGGCGCGGTCGGCACCGGCGCGATCGCCGGTGCGATGTTCCTCGGTGCCATGCCTTCGGCGACGGCCCAGCCCGCGCCGCCGAACTGCACGGCGGCCGATCTCGCCGGGGTGGCGTCGGGCGTCTCGGCAGCGACCTCGGCGTACCTGTTCAGCCATCCTGATGTGAACTGGTTCTTCACCAGCCTCGAGGGCCTGCCGCGCGACGAGGTTCGGGGCAAGGTGCAGGACTACCTGAACTCCAACCCTCAGGTGAAGGCCGAGTTGACCGGGATCCGCCAGCCTCTGGTTGACATCAAGAACCGCTGCGGCGACACCAACGGCGACGGCCTCGCCGACAGTTAGGTCTGCGTGCCCGCCGCTGGCGGTGTCAGCGGCGGGTCATGACCAGGATCGCGGCGCGCCAGCCGAGTAGCAGCACTGCGGTCGAAATCGAGGCCACCACAACGAAACTCGGTGCGACGCCGGCCGTCGTCAGCTTACGTAGCAGCATCCCCACCACGATGGTGCACACCCACACCGCGATCCCCGTAGGGAGCAGCGCGTAGGGTCGCCGCCACCCACGAGTCAGCGCCCACCCGGCCGCCGCGCCCGCCACGAACGGCCATGCGGTCGCAGCGACGCCGGCCAGGTCGACACCCTCGGCGTGGCTGCGTCGGCCGATGGCCGCGAACACGATCAGGCAGCACACGTCGGTTGCCAGCGCCGCCAGCGCGGGCCGGGTCTGCTCTCGGCTATCGATCGGCATGGGTCGTCACCTTCAACTACATGCGTCGGGGTCGACGTCGGTTTCGGTGCGGAACATGAAGAAGAACACCACCCATCCGATCGCCGCGATGAAGATCCAGCTGATCAACCGGTAGATGAGCATCGCCGAGATCGCCGACGCCAACGTCATTCCGCTCGACACCAGGCCGGGCACCAGCACCGCCTCGACCACCAGCAACCCGCCGGGCATCAGCGGGATCGACCCGACCGCGCGGGCCGCGACGTACGCCACGATCACCCCGAGCAGGGAGGGCCGTCCGCCGGCGGCGTAGCAGGCGAACAGCAGCGTGCCCACACCGGTCACCAGCGTGAACATCGACCACACGAACGCGACGCTGAGCTGGCTTCGGCTCAGCTTCACCGATTCGAGCTGCGCCAGCGTCTCACGCCACCTCGCCAAGCCGTTGTCGGCCGGTTTGGCGCGCAGGTAGTTCACCGACGACAGCACCCGCACGCCCACGCCGTCGAGCAGATCCGGCCGCGACGCCACCGCTTGCGCCAGCACGATGAGCATGATGAAGCCGGCCAGCGTGAAGATCAGCGAGAACGGGTTGTGTTTGGCTCCCAGGAAGAACGCGCTGCCCAACCCGAGCAGCGCGAGGCTGGTCACCTGCAGCGCCCCCGACATCACCAGCTGCCACGAGGCGATCACCGGCGTCGCACCCCAGAGCCGCTGCTGACGGTAGATGAACGTGGCCGACAGCACGGGCCCGCCCGGCAGCGTCGTGCTCAGCGAATTGCCCGCATAGAACGCCGCCTGCGAACGCCACTGCCGCACAGGCACTTCCGCCGAGCGCAGCAACTTGCGCTGAATGTCGCCGAAGAAGTGCATGGACGCCAGGGCGGTGCCGACGGCGGCGAGCACCCACCACCAATCCGCTGTGTAGAGGCTGTGCCACGCCTTGGCGAGCTGATCCCACACCAGCCCGAGTTCGACGGTCAGTACGACGACCACGACGGCGAAGACCGCCCACCGCAGCCACCAGTACCTGCTGCGCGTGGAGCGCACCTGGCTGCGGGCTGCACTCGCAGGCGCGTCGTGGGCCACGGGGTAAGGGTAGTGCGTGGCGCGGCCGATCCCGGAGAACCGGCCCAGGGTGCTGCGGGCCGTTACGCTATCGGGATGCTCGAGGGCACTTCGCTCGATGACGAGGCGGTTTCGCCTCTCGTTCGCAAGGCCGCCGCGTGGTCATGGCGATTGCTGGTGATCCTCGCCGCCATCGTCGCGTTGCTGTGGTTGTTCAAGCGACTCGAGATCATCGTCGTCCCAGTGGCGTTGGCGACGATTCTGGCGGCCCTGCTGATGCCGGCGGTCGACTTCCTAGACCGGCGCGGAGCACCGCGCGGCGGGGCCGTAGCGCTGATGTTGCTCGGCGGCTTCGCCGTCGTCGGAGGGATTCTGGCCTTCGTCGTCAGCCAGTTCATCGAGGGTGCACCGGCGTTGGTGGAGCAGGTGAGCCGCAGCATCGACGGTGTGCGCGACTGGCTGATCGACGGCCCACTGCACCTGAGTCGGGAACAGATCGACAACGCGGGCAACGCCGCGATCGAGGCCTTGCAGAACAACCAGGAACGGGTGACGACCGGCGCGCTGTCGACGGCCGGCACGGTGACCGAGATCGTCACCGGCGCCGTGCTGGTGTTGTTCACGCTGATCTTCCTGCTGCAAGGCGGGCGCAACATCTACGCGTTCGTCACGCGGATCTTCCCGGTGAGCGTGCGCGAGCGCGTTCGCGACGCCGGCCGGGCCGGCTTCCACTCGCTGATCGGTTATGTGCGGGCGACGTTCCTGGTTGCGCTCGTCGACGCCGTCGGGATCGGCACCGGCCTGGCGATCATGGGTGTGCCGTTGGCCTTGCCGTTGGCGTCGCTGGTGTTCTTGGGCGCATTCATTCCGCTCGTCGGTGCGGTGATCGCCGGCGCCCTCGCGGTGGTCGTCGCGCTGATCGCCAAGGGCATCATCTATGCACTGATCACTCTGGCTCTTGTCATCGCGGTCCAGCAGCTGGAAGGACACGTCCTGCAGCCGTTGGTGATGGGTCGTGCGGTGTCGATTCACCCGCTGGCGATCGTTCTGGTGATCGCGGGCGGTGGCGTCTTGGCGGGCATCGTCGGAGCACTTCTGGCGGTACCGGTGCTCGCGTTCCTCAACAGCTCGATTCGCGTGCTCACCGCCCGGGACCCGGCCGCGGAGGAAGCCGCGCAGGAGGCCGAGGACGGGCCGTTGGTCAGAGCCGAGACCGACGACGTCGAGGAGTCATAGCCTCAGTGATTGGCTAGAGCCGGCCCTCGCGGCGCAGCAGGTCCTGTGCGCTCAACCCACCGCTGCGACGCTGACGTTCCTCGTCCTCGCGCGTGTTGAGCTTTTCAGTCGCCGCCTCGGCATCGTCTGATTGCCTACCCGGGGTGGGGATGGCGGTCGTCGCATCGGGGTCTTCCCTGCCTTCCGGCGGGGTGCCCTGCGGGCGGGTCCGTGGTGTCGGAATCGCGGTGGTCGGCTCGTTGTCCGGCGACGGACGCGATTCGGCCCGACGTTGTCTCCTGCCTTCCGGCGGGCTTCCCGCGGGCATCGCCCTGGTGGGCTCCGCCGACGGACGTTGCGGTGCCGGCGGGGCGGGCGGCGTGCCGGTGCCACGTAACTCGCCCAGCCAGGACTCGATCTCGCGTTCCTCGCGCGGAGGCCGTGGCGGCGGGGCGGGCGGTGCCGGCGGCCGAGCGGCCTGACGCGTCGCGGCGGCGGCGTTGGTCACCGCGTTGCGAACGGCGTTCTTGGCCATCGACAACCGCGTGGTCTGCGGTTCGTCAGAAGGCGGTGCGGCAGGTGTGGCAGCGCTGGGGATGCGCGTCGTGCCCGCCACCGAGGGAGCGTTCGCCCGCGGCGGCGCCGCGACGCGGGTCGCGCCGGGTCGCGACGAGCCTTCGACGGCCGGATGCGTCGGATCGTGCGGTGGGCGGGGCCTGTCGTACGGGCGACGCGGCGCGGGCGCACCCGCACCGACCAACGCCTCGGGACTCTCGGCGGAGTCGCGCACCGCGGGCCGCTTCCGCTCGTCGGGCAGTTCGGTCTCGCCCAGCCCCAGCCGCTCCTGGATGCGCTTCATCCACCGCGGTGCCCACCAGCAGTCGTCGCCGAGCAGCTTCATCACGGCCGGGACCAGGAACATCCGGACGATCGTGGCGTCCAGCAGCAGCGCGATCAGCAGGCCGAAGGCCAGGTACTTCATCATCACCAGGTCGGAGAACACGAACGCGCCCGCGACGACCGCCAGCACCAGCGCGGCGCCCGTGATCAACCGGCCGGTGGTCGCGGTGCCGATCCGGATCGCCTCGGCGGTGGACATGCCGCGTTCGCGCGCCTCCACCATGCGTGACACCAGGAAGACCTCGTAGTCGGTCGACAGCCCCCAGATCACCGCGATGATCAACCCGATCATCGGCGCCATCAGCGGCTGCGGCGTGTAGTTCATCAGGCCGGAGCCGTGCCCGTCGACGAACATCCACGTCAGCACGCCCATCGTCGAACCGAGGGTGAGCGCGCTCATCACCGCGGCCTTGATGGGCAGCACCACCGACCCGAACGCCAGGAACATCAGGATGGTCGTGGTGACGATCAGCACGGTCACCATCAGCGGCAGCTTGTCGAACAAGCTGTGAATGCTGTCCTGCTCCAGCGCCGGGGTGCCGCCCACCGAGATCGACAGCCCGCGCGGTGGCGTGATGGACCGGAGTTCCTCGATCTTCTTGGCGGCGTCGTTGCGGTTCTCCAGACCGTTCTGGATGACGCGGACCGACGGGTCCTTCGAGCCGCTCTCCTGATGCGGGCGCGCCTGCCACATCTTGGTGGGGTCGTCGTCGGGTTCGATGAAACCGGGAATCGCCATCGCCTTGTTGCGGATCTCGGCGACCTGCTGGTCGGTGACCGGATCACCATCGTTGTTCTCGATCACGATGGTCAGCGGTTCGGTGCGGAACCCGGGGAACGTCTTGTCGAAGGCCTCCTGAGCCAGGCGGACCGGGTTGTCCGGCGGTAGGTACTTCTCGCTGATGCCGCCGAGCGACAACTGTCCCAACGGGATGATCAGCAGGATCATCGCGATGACGATCGGCGCGGCGAACGCGATCGGGCGTTTCATCACGCGGTTGACCAGCTTGCCCCAGAAGCCCTTCTCGACCTCGGCGCGGGTCTTGGTCTTCTGGGTCTTCTCGGCGAGCCAGTCGAGCCACGCGATCGTGGGCTTACGCACCGCGGGGCTGAACCGGGCCAGCGCCAGCACCGTGATGGTGCCCGCGACGAACACCAAGATTCCCAGGAGCAACCAGAAGATCGCCGAGCCGATCGTGTCCTTCAACGCGAACAAGCCGTAGGTGAGCCACGCGAACGAACCGATGTAGCCGAGCACCAGACCGATCAGCGCGAGCCCCGCGCCGTCGTCCTGCGTGCGACGGATCTGCGCTCGGGCAACGTGGCCGACCGGGATCGCCGCGAACGGGACCAGTACACCGAGGACGACCGACGCGACGGCCAGCGGATTGCGGCGGCCGTTGTGCGAATACGAGGCGATCGTGTCCGGCTGGGCGAAGCGCACCAGCGTCCGCACCCCGAGGGCGTCGACGTTGCGTCCCAGGATGGCGAGCGCAGCCGCCAGCACCGTGACCGACAGCACCGCCGCCAGCATCACCGACGCGATGATCGCGTAGGTGATGGACTTCAGGAAGCCCTGCGGGAACAGCAGCAGCGGCACCGACGATGCCACCAGGATCACCGCGGAGAACATGATCGTGCGGCCCGAAGTCATCACGGTGCGCCGGACCGCGGCCTCGGTGTCGTAGCCCTCCGCGATCTCTTCGCGGAAGCGGCTGACCATGAACAGGCCGTAGTCGACGGCGATACCGAGACCCATCAGGGTCACCACGGGCTGGGCGAAGAAGTGCACCGGCATGAACTCGGCGACCAACCGCATGATGCCCAGTGCGCCGGCGATCGTCAGGCCGCCGATGATGGCCGGGAGGCTGGCCGCGACCACGCCGCCGAACACGAAGAACAGCACGACCGCCACCAGCGGGATGGCGGCCACCTCGGCGCGGCGTTGGTCCTCACCGATGGTGCCGGTGAGTTCACTGGCCAGCGGGTTCAACCCGGCCAGCTGGATGTTGCCGTCGTTGACCTCGCGCAATTGGTCCTCGACGGCCTGGTAGTTCTTGAGGATCTCGTCGTCGCTGTCGCCCTTGAGCGGGATGCTGACGAACGTGCGGGACAGGTCCGCGGTCTTCATCTGCTGGACGGTTTGCGATTCGGCGTCGGGCGCGCGCAGCCAACCGACCCAGCTCACGATCCTGTCGCTGTTGTCCTCGACCAGCTGGTTGAGCTCGTCGACGGTCTGCTTCATCCACGCGGGGTCGTTGACCTTTTTGCCGTCGGGGGGCGTCAGGATGGCGACGATGTGGCTGGTGCGGTCGCGACCGTATGCCTCGTCGGCGACCACCGATGCGTGCACCGATTGGCTGCCTTCGTCGTAGAAGCCGCTCTGGGTGACGTGGCTGCCGAGGCTGATGCCGTAGATACCGCCACTGAGACAGAGCGCGACCATGACGCCGATGACGATGTACCGGTACCGGTACACCGTTCGACCCCACCAGGCGAACACTTGAGCTCCTAACTAAGTCAGCGGCGACCCGCGCAGTTCAGTTGTTGACACGCGAGGTCAGTAGCGAGGACAGCGGCCGGAACGGCTGCAACCATGCCCCCTGCTCGGGCAGCGAATCTAGGCCGATTCGCGGTAGCGGTTCCCGGAAGACACCCTCGATGTCCTCCAGGTCGACGAACTCCAAGGTATCCGACGCTAGCGCCCAACTTGCATGTTCGCGAAATCCGAGCACCTGGACCGGGATGCCGTCGCGAGCGATCTCCTCCAGCGGTTGTTTGAAGGCCTGACCGTCGGCCGAAGCCACCAGCACCCCGGCCAGACCCTCGCTGCGGCGCAGCGCGATGTGGTTCAGCATGTCGGTATCGACATCACTGTCCTCATCGATCTTCGGTTTCGCGAAGACCGCGAAGCCGACGTTACGCAACGCCTCCACCCACGGCCGGACGACGTCGGCGCTGCCGGGCGCGATGTTGGTGAAGACGGTCGCCTCCGGCTCCAGCGTGACGTCCGGGCGCACCGCCGAGAGCTCCGCCGTCCGCGTCAGCAGCCAGCGCCCCAGCGCATCGAACCGCGGCCGGTGTGCGGCGGTCGGCCGGCCGCCGAGGATCGAGCCGAGACCCATGTCGAGGTTGGGAGCGTCCCAGACCAGCAGCACCCGGGCCATCTTGTCGGCCGCCGGTGGTGTGGCCGCTTCGGGTGGTGCCACCTCTTCTATATGTCTGATGTCTTCTGTGAGGCTCATACTCTCTCCCACAGCAGTTCTGCGACGGCGCTGCCGGCGTGCTGCGCCTTGCCCTCGTACTTGGTGACCGGCCGCTCGACGGAGATCGGAAGCGGATCGGTTGGGCTGACGCGACGCAGCCGCGGCTCGGCGTCGCCGACTTCGGCGATGTGCTCGGCGTAGCCGGAGTGGTCCGTCGCGGCGTGCAGCACGCCACCGGGGCGCAGCCTGTCGGCGATCAACGCGACGGTGGCCGGTTGCAACAGCCGGCGCTTGTGGTGGCGAGCCTTGGGCCACGGGTCGGGGAAGAACACCCGCACCCCGGTCAGCGAGTCGGGTCCGAAGATGTGCTGCAGCACGTCGACGCCGTCTCCGCGGACCAGCCGGATATTCGTCACCTGTTCGCGGTCGATGCCGCTCAGCAGCTGGGCCAGCCCGCGCCGGTACACCTCCACCGCGACCACGTCGAGGTGAGGTTCCGCCTGGGCCATCGCCAGCGTCGAGATGCCTGCCCCGCAGCCGATCTCCAGCACGACGGGCGCCGAGCGGCCGAACCACGCCTCGATGTCCAACTGCGGAACAGGTCGGCCGCCGTCGCGGGCATGCATGCCGATCTCCGGCCACAGCCGCTCCCACGTCGCCTGCTGGGCGGCCGACAGCGTGGTGCGCCTGGTGCGGAAGCTGGTGACGCGGGGATAGCGGTGCTCACCGGCGACATCGGCGACGTCGGGCCTGGGAGCCGAAGCGTCGGCGACATCGGGCCTGGGAGCCGAAGCGTCGGCGACATCGGGCCCGGGCAGATGCATCCGTCCATGGTGGCTCATCCCGACTGGAGTACCCGCATCGTGGTACAGATTGATACCCAACAGTTGCCTTCGGCTGGTACAGCGGTCTGTCCCCAAGCTGCGCCGCGGCCGCTCGCGCCGTGACCACCGAGGTGTCACGATCGTCAGATGAGGGCAGGGTGTGATGTGGCGCCTCGTCCACGGATAGAAGAAGGTCGTCAGATTTTCGTCGACACCCTGCTGCAATTCGCTGAAGAGAGCCGCGATCCGCGGCTGCCGCCGATCATCCGGCGCCTCACCGCGCCGACACGGGTTGCGGTGCGCGGTCGCGACGGGGTCGGGTGCGCGACGGTGGCCGCCGCGTTGACCGCCGCGGGCGTCCCGGTTTCATCCGCCGGCGCCGCCGACGTCGATGTCGTGGTGATCGCCGAAGCGCTCAAACCCGAGGACCGGGTGTTGACAAGCCGGGACCGGCCGACGGTCATCGTCCTGAACAAGGCCGACCTCACCGGCTTCGGCGCGGACGGACCGGTGGCGCTGGCACACCGCCGGGCCGCCCATATCCGCGCGCTGACCGGCCTTTCGACGGCGCCGATGATCGCGCTGCTCGCCGACGTGGAACTGACAGGCGACCTCGTCGGCGCGCTGCAGACACTGCTCAGCCACCCCGCCGATCTGACGTCGACCGATGCGTTCGTCGAGGCGCCCCACCCACTGTCGCGCGAGGTGCGCGAACGCCTGCTCGGTGCGCTCGACCGGTTCGGTATCGCGCATGCGGTGCTCGCCCTCGACCGCGGTGCGACTGCGGAGTCGCTGACCGGCCACCTGCGTCGGCTCAGCCAAGTCGACCGGGTCGTCGAGCACATCCACGCTGCGGGCGCACCGCTTCGGTACCGGCGCCTTCGAGCCGCGGTGAGCCAATTGCGGGCAGTGGCAACACAATCCGATGATTCGCGGCTGGCCGAAATGCTGGTGAACGACGACACGATACTCGCGGTGATGACGGCGGCGGTCGACGTCGTCGAGGCTGCGGGCCTGACCGTCGACCGTGGCGACGACCCGGCCGCCCACCTGCGCCGTGCCGTGCGGTGGCGCCGGTACGGCAGCGGCCCGGTCGACGCGCTGCACCGCGCCTGCGCCGCCGACATCAGCCGGGGTTCGCTGCGCCTGCTCGGACGGTCGCGGTGACGTCGGACGCGACGAGCGCCGATGCGCTCGCATCAGCCGACGCGGTGGTCGCCGCCGTCGAACCGGGACTGGCCCCGCCGGAGGTGCGGGTGCGAGACGTCGTGCTCGTGACCGGGCCCTGGCTGGCCGGCACCACCAGCGTCGCTGCGGCGCTGCGGGAACAGATTCCCGAGCACACCTTCGTCGAAGCCGATGAACTGGGCCGGACCGACGCACCCATCGCGGTGGTGTTCGTGGTGTCGGCGGTGTCGCCGTTGACCGAATCCGACTGTGAGCTCATGGATCTGGTCACACCGCATACCGATCTGGTGGTCGGTGTGGTGGCGAAGATCGACACCCACCGCAACTGGCGCGACGTGCTCGCCGCCAACCGGGCCGTGCTGGCTGGATGGTCGCCCCGGCACGCGCACGTGCCGTGGGTGGGTACGGCCGCGGCGCCGGATCTGGGGGAGCCACGTGTCGATGAACTCGTCGGATTGCTGCGGCAACGGCTGGCAGATCCGGAGCTGAAGCGGCGAAACAGGCTGCGGGCGTGGGAAACTCGGCTCGGGACGGCGATCGAGCGGTGTCGTTCCGACGGAGACGGCGCCGACCGGCGGGCGCGGGTGAAGGCTCTGCAGCAGGCGCGCGAGGACATCGCTCGGAGCCGTCGGCAGGCGAAGTCCGAGCACGCGATAGCGCTGCGCAGCCAGCTTCAACAGGCCCGTGTCCAACTGGGCTACTTCGCGCGCAAGCGGTGCACGTCGGTGCGGGCCGAACTCGCCGAGGACGCGGCGCAGTTGAGCCGCCGCCGACTCGGCGGCTTCGAGTCGCACGTACGCGAGCGGGTCGGCGAGGTGGTCGCGGAGGTCGAGGAGGGTATCAGCGCCCAGCTCACCGACGTGGCGGCACAACTCGGCCTGACCGCCCCGCCGACTCCCGCGGCGCCGTCCGCTCCCGAGGTCACAGCGCCGCCGCTGAAGTCGCGACGGTTGGAGACGCAGCTGACGATGATCCTCGGTGCCGGCTTCGGGCTGGGGGTGGCGCTCGCGGTGACGCGGTTGTTCACCGGCCTGGCACCCGGGCTGACCATCGCCGGCCTGGTGGCAGGGGGGCTGGTGGGGCTGGCGTTGACGGTGTGGGTCGTGGGCATCCGCGGACTGCTGCACGACCGGGCCGTGCTGGACCGCTGGGTCACCGACATCGCCTCGATCGTGAAATCCGCACTCGAGGAGCGCGTGGCGACGCGGATGCTGGCCGCCGAGAGTGCGCTGACCTCGGAATCGGCCGCGCGCGACGAACGCGAGGCCGCCGCCGCGGAGGTCCAGGTGGCCGAGATCGACGCCGAACTGCGTGAGCATGCTGTGCAGACCGCCCGTGCCGCCGCCGTGCGGGACAAACGCCTGCCGTCGTTGCACCGGGCGCTCGACGCGGTGCGGGCCGAACTCTATGGAAAACGGCCTTCTGAATCGTTCTTGTGAGTCATCGGACACATCCCCGATTCCCCGTGGGTATCTCACCCGCGATAACCTCGGTATAGGAAACCGCAACGCTGCCTATTCCTGTCTGGGTAGCGCACACGGAGCCTTGGGTCCTGGCAGCAACAGACACAGGAGATTTTCATGACCGCAGCGACCATCCCAGGTCTGGACACCGCACCGACGAAGCACAAGGGTCTGCTCGCTTGGGTTCAAGAGGTCGCCGAACTGACGCAGCCCGACCGCGTGGTGTTCGCCGACGGATCTGACGAGGAGAACGCCCGCCTGTGCGAGCAACTGGTGGCGGCAGGCACCTTCACCCGTCTCAACGACGAGAAGAAGCCGAACTCGTACCTCGCGCTGTCTGACCCCTCGGACGTCGCACGCGTCGAGTCGCGGACCTTCATCTGCACCGAGAAGGAGATCGACGCCGGCCCCACCAACAACTGGATGGCGCCCGCCGAGATGCGCGAGACCATGACCGACCTGTACCGCGGCTGTATGCGCGGCCGCACCATGTACGTGGTGCCGTTCTGCATGGGCCCGCTCGGCGCCGAGGATCCAAAGCTCGGCGTGGAGCTGACCGACTCCGAGTACGTCGTGGTGTCGATGCGGACCATGACCCGGATGGGCAAAGCCGCGCTTGACAAGATGGGCGACGACGGTTTCTTCGTCAAGGCGCTGCACTCGATCGGCGCGCCGCTGGAGCCGGGCCAGAAGGACGTGCCGTGGCCGTGCAACGACACCAAGTACATCAGCCACTTCCCGGAGACCCGCGAGATCTGGAGCTACGGCTCGGGGTATGGCGGCAACGCGCTGCTGGGTAAGAAGTGCTACTCGCTTCGCATCGCCTCGGCCATGGCGCACGACGAGGGCTGGCTCGCCGAGCACATGCTGATCCTCAAGCTGATCTCGCCGGAGAACAAGGCGTACTTCGTCGCCGCGGCGTTCCCGTCGGCGTGCGGTAAGACCAACCTCGCGATGCTGCAGCCCACGATTCCGGGATGGCGCGCCGAGACCATCGGCGACGACATCGCCTGGATGCGGTTCGGCAAGGACGGCCGGTTGTACGCGGTGAACCCGGAGTTCGGCTTCTTCGGCGTCGCGCCGGGCACCAACTGGTCGTCGAACCCGAACGCGATGAAGACCATCGAGGCCGGCAACACCGTGTTCACCAACGTCGCGCTGACCGACGACAACGACGTGTGGTGGGAGGGCCTGGAGGGCGATCCGCAGCACCTCATCGACTGGAAGAAGCGCGACTGGACGCCGGACTCGGAGGAGAAGGCCGCGCATCCGAACTCGCGCTACTGCACCCCGATGTCGCAGTGCCCGACGCTGGCTTCGGAGTGGGACGACCCGCAGGGCGTGCCGATCTCGGCGATCCTGTTCGGCGCTCGCCGCAAGACGACGGTGCCGCTGGTGACGCAGGCCCGCGACTGGCAGCACGGCGTGTTCATCGGCGCCACGATGGGCTCCGAGCAGACCGCCGCCGCCGAGGGCAAGGTCGGCACCGTGCGCCGCGACCCCATGGCGATGCTGCCGTTCCTCGGCTACAACGTCGGCGACTACTTCGCGCACTGGATCGACATCGGCAAGCAGTCCGACGAGTCGAAGATGCCGAAGATCTTCTTCGTCAACTGGTTCCGTCGCGGCGACGACGGCCGCTTCCTGTGGCCGGGCTTCGGTGAGAACAGCCGCGTGATGAAGTGGATCATCGACCGGATCGAGCAGAAGGCCGGTGGCCGCACCACGCCGATCGGCACCGTGCCCACCGCCGAGGATCTCGACCTGTCCGGCTTGGATGTCGATCCGGCCGACGTGGACGCTGCGCTCAAGGTGAACGTCGAGGAGTGGCGCCAGGAGCTTCCGCTGATCGAGGAGTGGTTCGAGTTCGTCGGCGAGAAGCTGCCGACCGGCATCAAGGACGAGTTCGACGCGCTGAAGCACCGGTTGGCCGAGGCCGAGTAACTCACCTCCCTACCGTGAGCGGCCGTGTTTGCACACGACGCGCCGCGGAAATGCAGCACTTCGCGGTCGCTCGCGGTCAGCTGCTTCAGCCGCTGACGGCCAGTTGTGCGCTGGCGTGGTCGATCTGATCGAAGGCGTAGTCAGCCATCTCGGCCCTCGTCATCTGTGTGCCCCGGCTCGCCAGCGACTCGTAGCGCTGGTCTCCTAGCTCAGCGCGCAGATGGGCAATCGCGGTGCCGATTTCGGGGAAGGCTGAGAGCGCGAGGCTGCCCGCGGCGAAGCCGCTGATGGTAGCCGCAGACTCGTGGTGTCCGAGGTCGTCCAGCAACGCGGCGAGCACACCGAAACCGTTGAAAGTAGTAGGACGCTGCCGGAGTCGTAATACTGGCGGATGGTCAGCAAGATGTGGTCGAGCGCCTCGCCAGGCTTCCCGGCTGTGGCCGCGACCCTCGACAACAGCAGCGCGATGATCGACGCCTGCTGCCGGTTGCCGTTTTCGGTGCTGATCGTCAGGCCGCGCAGCAGTGCCTCGTAAGCGCTGGCGGGATCGGTGTCCCGGCGGGCCCAGCCGTATCCCAGGAGTACGGCGGCAAGCATGTCGGAGTTGTGGGCATCTTGCACCGCAGTGAGCATGTCCTCCGACAACGCGACCGCTTCCTCCGTGGCGCCCGAGAAGGCCAACGTCACTGCCAGCACTGTCCTTCACTGGCAGCCCACCGGAACGCGGCGCGCAGATTCGCCAGTTCCAGGGCCAACCACTCGTGGGCTTTTCGCTGTCGGGGAGTGTTCCACTCAGCCTTGGCTTCGGCTGCCTTACGGGCGAAGTGGCGTGCATGCGCGGCGCGCACCGCGTTCGCGTTTCCTGATGACACGAGTTGTTCCTCGGCGAACTGGCGGATGGTCTCCAGCACCGTGAACCGGGTGTGTACCGAAGACCTGTCGGCGACGAGCAGAGATTTCCGTACGAGCGAATCGAGCAGATTCAGGGTCGCCAGTTCGTCGGAGTTGTCGGCCAATACGCAAGCGGCAGTCAGATCGAATCCGCCGGCGAATACCGAACATCTTGCAAGCAAGGACTTTTCACCGTCGCTCAGGAGGTCGAAAGACCACTGAACCGCATGCCGCAGGGTTTGATGGCGTTCCAGCCCGCGTCGCGACCCGACGAGCAACCGAAATCGGTCGTCCAGCCGGTCGCGCAGTTCCGCGGCGGTCATGGACTGCATGCGTGATGCTGCCAACTCGATCGCCAACGGGATCCCGTCAAGACGACGGCAGATATCCGCCACTGCCTCGGAGTGAGCCAGCGAAGGCGCAGCGGACGTGACGGCTGCTGCACGCTCTACGAACAGTGTTGCGGCGCTGGATTCGACGTCGAGTGAGGGCACCAGCCATAACCGTTCATCTGTCAGCCCTAGCCCTTCGCGACTCGTCGCGAGCATCTTCACGGTCGTCGACTGAGCCAGGATGGCTTCGATCACGTCTGCAGCGGCATCCAAGAGGTGTTCGCAATTGTCGAACACCAAGAGCCGAGTTCTGCCTTCTGATGCGGCGGCGACGCTTTCGGTGAGGCTGAGCCCCGGCTGCTGGACTACGCCCAGTGCGGCTGCGACGATCTCGGGGACCGCCGCTGGGTCTCCGACGGGCGAAAGCTCGATCACGAAAACCCCGTCCGGGAAGTCGTCGGCGGACCTATCGGCCAGTTCCAGCGCCAACCGGGTCTTGCCTACGCCGCCGACGCCGGTGAGCGTCACCACCCGATGTGCCTTCAGTGTGGTCACCAGCTCGGCGAGCTCCTTCTCTCGCCCAACGAAACTCGTTGTCGGGCGGCGAAGTTTGCCTGTAGCCGGTTCGACCGTCCTCAAAGCAGGGAAGTCGGTACGTAGGCCGGGCGCCCGAACCTGGAAGATCTCCACCGCCTTGGCGATGTCGCGCAGGCGCCTCGGGCCCAGCGAAATCAGATCGACACCGGTGA
Source organism: Mycobacterium sp. GA-0227b (assembly GCF_001499855.1). Taxonomy (GTDB): domain Bacteria; phylum Actinomycetota; class Actinomycetes; order Mycobacteriales; family Mycobacteriaceae; genus Mycobacterium. The sequence continues at coordinate 200,463 of NZ_LQIK01000030.1, read as the reverse complement.
GCAATCCGGCCGTCGCTCCGTCGAGCAGAATCTGGCCGCCGTGGCCGGCGCCCATCAGCCGCGCAGTGCGGTTCAACACGGCACCGAAGTAGTCGCTGTCCCGACACTCCGCCTCGCCAGTCGCAACGCCCATGCGGACCGGAATTTCGAGCGATCGTTGGGCGACGACGGCGGCGTCGACCGCGTGCCTGGGCGAGGCAAAGGCTGCGCAGATTCCGTCACCCGTGTGCTTGAACAACCAGCCTTCGTGCGACTTCACCGCCCGTCGCAACGTGTCGTCGTGGACGGTCAGCGCGCGCCGCATCCCCTCGGGGTCGGCCTCCCATCGTCGGGTCGACCCTTCGATGTCGGTGAACAGAAACGTGACGATCCCAGAAGGCGCCGCTTCTTGCCCGCCACTCATTCGGCCACCGCCGCACCCCCATATCCTGCGGGTTCATGCTAAGTCGGCGGAGTCAGCAGCGGACAGATTCGACCACTTGACACCTGTCAACTCGATGCGTCGTAGAGTCGGCCCATGCAGATCCGCGAACACGCCGAGGCCACCCCGACAAGCCAGCCGTCGTCATGCACCCGTCGGGAACCGTGGTGACCTTCGGTGAGCTCGAAGCGCGCGCCAACCGACTGGCTCACCACTTCCGGCAGGCCGGGCTCGTCGAAGGCGACACCGTGGCCATCCTGATGGAGAACAACGAGCACTTCCATGTCGTGATGTGGGCGGCGCGACGCAGCGGTCTCTACTACGTGCCCATCAACACGCACCTGACCGCGGCCGAAGCGGCCTACATCATCGACAACAGCAATGCGAAGGGCATCGTCGGTTCGGCCGCGCTGCGCAAGACGCTGGAAGGCCTCGCCGCTGAGTTGCCACGAGGCCTGCCACCGGTACTGCTCATTGCCGACGGAGCCGATCCGTCGGCGACAGGCGCCCCCAGCGACCTCGAGGGCTGGCAGCGTTACTCGGAAACCGTTGCGGGACATCCCGGTACGCCGATCGCCGATGAGATCGAGGGTGACCTCCTGCAATACTCGTCGGGCACCACCGGCCGTCCCAAGGGCATCAAGCGCGAGCTTCCACACCTGTCGCCCGCGGAGGCGCCGGGCCTGATGACCATGCTCGTCGCCGTGTGGATGCAACCTGATTCGGTATATCTGAGCCCGGCGCCGCTGTATCACACAGCGCCGTCGGTGTGGTCGATGACCGTGCAGGCCGCCGGCTACACGACGGTGGTGATGGAGAAGTTCGACCCGGAAAGCGCGCTGGATGCGATCCAACGCTACGGGGTCACGCACGGCCAGTTCGTTCCCGCGATGTTCACCCGGATGCTGAAACTGCCCGAGTCGGTGCGTAATTCGTACGACGTGTCGAGCCTCAAGCGGGTCATTCACGCCGCTGCGCCGTGCCCCGTCGAGATCAAGAAGCAGATGATCGAGTGGTGGGGGCCGATCATCGACGAGTACTACGCCTCCTCGGAGGCACACGGTTCGACACTGATCAGCGCGGAGGACTGGCTGGCGCACCCTGGTTCGGTCGGCAAGCCGATGACCGGCAACCTGCACATCCTCGACGAGGACGGAAACGAGTTACCGCCCGGCGAGCCCGGCGAGATCTACTTCGAGGGCGGAAACACGTTCGAGTACCTCAACGACCCGGAGAAGACCGCCAAGTCGCGCGACGAGCGCGGCTGGGCAACAGTCGGCGACATCGGTTACGTCGACGAGGACGGCTACCTGTACCTGACCGACCGCAGGCATCACATGATCATCTCCGGCGGCGTCAACATTTATCCGCAGGAAGCCGAGAACATGTTGATCACCCACCCGAAGGTGTTGGACGCCGCCGTATTCGGTGTTCCCGACGACGAGATGGGCCAGCGGGTCAAAGGTGTGGTGCAGACCGTCGACCCGGCCGACGTCACCGAGGAGTTCGCCGACGAGTTGCTCGCGTGGCTGCGGGATCGGTTGGCGCACTACAAATGTCCACGATCGATCTCCTTCGAGATGCAGCTGCCGCGCACCGACACCGGCAAGCTGTACAAGCAGGAGCTGATCAAGAAGTACTCGTGACGCACAAGCTCGCGGGCGGCGTGGCCGTCGCGACCGGAACGCCAACGGACGACGCCACTTTCACACTGTCCGAGAACGACATCGAGGACCGGCGGGTCATCACCGTGTCATCGGTACCCGACGCGCTCGACGAGTTACGACAGCGGTGCGCGCGATGGCCGCACGCGGCGGGCATCTGTGACGACGTGCTGCGCGCCGCCGACCCCACCGCGCCTGCGTTCACCGGTGTCATCACCGAATCGCTGGCGTACTCGACGCTGCAGTCGGGCCCGGAGTTCGCGCGTTGGCTCGCCGAACGCGGACCGGCGCAACTACCCGACATTCCCGACCCCGTCACCGCCGAACGCGTCGGGGACACGCTGCACGTCAGGTTCAACCGGTCCCAGCGGCACAACGCGTTTTCCACCGACGCGCGCGCGGCACTGCTGGAAGCGCTGGAGGTCGCGCGCCTCGACCGTTCGATCACCGAGGTGGTCCTGTCCGGAAACGGGCCGTCGTTCTGCAGCGGCGGCGACCTGGCCGAGTTCGGCAGCTTCGCCGACCCGGCCAGCGCGCATTTCGCCCGGACCCGCCACAGCCCGGCGCTGGTGCTCGACGAACTGACCACACGCCTGGGGGAGCGGTGCCGCGCCGAGGTGCACGGTCAGGTGTTGGGCAGCGGGCTGGAAATGGCCGCCTTCTGTGGGCACGTCCGATCGACTGCCGACGCGGTCTTCGGGCTGCCCGAACTGAGCCTCGGCCTGATTCCCGGCGCCGGCGGCACGGTGAGCGTGACCCGTCGGATCGGCCGGTGGCGCACGGCATATCTGGTGCTGTCCGGCCGGACGATCGACCCGCCCACGGCGCTGAGGTGGGGTTTGATCGACGCAATCGTGTGATTTCGGTGTAGTTAGTTGCGGTCAGCGCAACCAGCGACACCGAAATCACTCAACCCGAACGGCGTAACGTCACGCGGTCTGATATGCCGGCGGGATTCGCAAGCTAGATTCCGCCCCGGGCCACCAACTGCGCGGCGATGACGTTGCGCTGAATCTCGTTGGTGCCTTCACCGACGATCATCAGCGGTGCATCGCGGAAGTAGCGCTCGACGTCGTATTCCGTCGAGTAGCCGTAGCCGCCGTGGATGCGTACCGCGTTGAGCGCGATCTCCATCGCGACCTCGGAGGCGAACAGCTTCGCCATGCCCGCTTCCATGTCGCAGCGCTCCCCGCTGTCGTAGCGTTCGGCGGCATACCGCGTCAGCTGGCGCGCGGCGGTCAACTTGGTCGCCATGTCGGCCAGGTAGTTGCCGATCGACTGGTGCTTCCAGATCGGCTGACCGAAGCTCTCGCGCTCCTGGGCGTAACGCAGCGCGTCCTCCAACGCGGCCGTCGCCACCCCGAGCGCCCGCGAGGCAACCTGAATGCGGCCGGTCTCAAGGCCTTTCATCATCTGCGCGAAACCCTTGCCGGGCTCCCCGCCGAGGATCGCCGAGGCGGGCACGCGGCAGTCCTCGAAAACCAACTCGCATGACTCGACACCCTTGTACCCCAGCTTCGGCAGGTCACGCGACACCGACAGGCCCGTCATACCCTGCTCGACCAACACCACCGAGATGCCCTTGTGCCGCGGGGTGGCGGCCGGATCGGTCTTGCACAGCAGCGCGATCAGCCCCGACCGTCGCGCATTGGAAATCCACGTCTTCGAGCCGTTGATCGCCAGCCCGCCGCCCTCGGAGGGCAGCGCAGTCGTCGACATGTTCTGCAGGTCCGAACCGCCGCCGGGCTCGGTCAGCGCCATCGTGGCGCGGACTTCACCGGTGGCCATCGCCGGCAGGTAGTGCCGCTTCTGGTCCTCTGTGCCGAAGAGCGTGAGCAGTTTGGCGACGACGGTGTGCCCGCCCATCGCACCCGCCAGGCTCATCCAGCCGCGGGACAGTTCCTGGGTCACCTCGACGTAGCACGGCATCGACACCGGCGAACCGCCGTATTCGTCGGGTATCGCCAGGCCGTAGATGCCGATCTGCTTCATCTGCTCGATCCACGCCTCCGGGTATTCGTTGGCGTGTTCGACGTCGCGCACCCGGGGCTTGACCTCGCGGTCGACGAAGGCCCGCACGGTGGCGACCAGAATGGTCTCTTCCTCGTTCACGGACGGCCATATTGACACTTTGTGCGGCCGGATACCAGCCTGAGCAGGCCCGCCAGTTGCTCGACTGGCGGTTCACCGCGTTGCAGTTCTGAGCGCGACCCACCCCGGGTGTGCGCGTTCGCGCAGTCGACCGACAATGGGGATGTGACGTCGACGTCGTTGACTGTCCCGACCGCCGTGCTCGAGCGGGCACGGCAGGCCGCCGCCGCCTACGAGACGTTCACCGGCGTCGAGGTCGACGCCGCCGAAGTGATCGGCGGGCGGGCCGCTCTCCTGGGTCTGTCACCGAACGGGCGGGTCTCGGCGGGCGGTGCGACGCGCCTCATGTCAAGCCGCGACGGGTGGTGTGCGCTCACGCTGTCCCGCCCCGACGATATCGACGCCGTACCCGCGCTGCTTGGTGCCGACGGGGTGGACGACCCATGGCCGGCCGTAGAGCGCTGGGTCGCCGATCGCGACTGCGCCGACGTGACCGAGCGTGCCCGGCTGCTCGGACTGCCGGTCGCCGCGCTCGCCGAGACACCCGCCGAGCTGGCGCGGGTGTATCCATTCGGCGCGGCCACCGCGACGCGCGGCCCGGCCGACCTGTTGGTCGCGGACCTGTCCGCGATGTGGGCGGGCCCATTGTGTGCACAGCTGCTGTCGCATGCGGGCGCGACCGTGGTGAAAGTCGAGAGTGCGGCGCGACCCGATGGCGCCCGCAGCGGACCGCAATCGTTCTTCGACTGGATGAACGCCGGAAAGCTCTCGTACGTCGTCGATTTCGACGAGCCCACCAGCTTGCGGGCGCTGCTCGCCGCCGCCGATGTGGTGATCGAGTCGTCGCGGCCCGCCGCATTGGCCCGCCGAGGCCTTGCGCCGACGGATGTGCTGCCGCGCGACGGCCGGGTGTGGCTTCGGGTCACTGGGCACGGCACCGACGGCGACCGCGCGAACTGGGTCGCATTCGGCGACGACGCGGCCGTATCGGGCGGGCTGGTCTGCGGTGGCACCGACGATCCGATTTTCTGTGGTGATGCGATCGCCGACCCGCTGACCGGCCTGGAGGCGGCATCGGCAGTGGTGCAGTCGTTGCGCAGCGGCGGCGGTGAGTTGATCGAGATGTCGATGGCCGCCGTGGCCGCCACGTATGCGCAGTTGCCGCTAGAGGACCAAACGGGTTGTGGGGCAATGCCGCAAGTGTCTGCGTCGGCGGGGCCGCTCGGCGCGGACAACGATGAAGTCGAACAGCTGATCACGCAGCGACGGTTCGCCCCTTGCTGATTCAGCGGGCAACGCTGCTCGACGGCACCGTCGTCGATATCCGGGTCGCGGAACAGATCACGGCCGTCGAGCAGACCTTGGCGCCGCTTCCCGGCGAGCATGTTCACGACGCCGCCTGGCGCACCGTCATTCCGGGCCTGCACGATCATCACGTGCATTTGCGGTCCGCCGCCGCGGCGTTGACGTCGGTGCGGGTCGGTCCGGCCGAGGTGCGCGACCGGGCTGAGCTCGCCCGTGCGCTGGCCGCCGCGGATGTGGGCGCCGACGGCTGGATCCGAGCGGTGGGTTATCACGAGGCGGCCGCCGGCCGGCTCGACCGCGCGGTGCTCGACGAGCTGTCCCCGCCGGTGCCGGTGCGGGTACAGCATCGCAGCGGCGTGCTGTGGACGTTGAACTCGATGGGTCTGGCGCACGTGGGAATGGCCGACCATCCCGACGGGCGGCTGCGCAGCGCCGACCGGTCGTGGTCGGATGCGTTGCAACGCTACGAAGGCGGGCTGGCCGAGGTAAGTAGTCGGCTCAGTCGTTTCGGCGTCACGGGGGTCACGGACGCCACGCCTGACCTCGACGTCGGGGACATCGTGAAGCTCATGGAGGCGCATCGGCACGGCGAGTTGCGCCAACGCGTGCAATGTCTGGCCCCCGGCAAACGTATCTTGCACGACACCGATCTCGACCTCGACGAACTGATCGAGTGGATCAACGAACGGCACGCCGACGAAGCGCCCGTCGCGGTGCACTGCGTGACCGCTGCGCAACTGGCCCTCACGCTGGCCGCCCTGCAGGTGACCGGAGCGCATCCGAACGACCGCATCGAACACGCCGCCGTGGTCCCCGACGCCACCATCGCGACTCTGGCCGAAAGCGGAGTGACCGTTGTGACGCAGCCGAATTTCGTCGCCGAGCGTGGGGACCAATACCTCGAAGACGTGCCGGCCGCGGAGCATCACGAGCTGTGGCGGGTCGACTCACTGGTCCGCGCCGGGATCCCGGTCGCGCTGTCGACCGACATGCCGTTCGGCGATGACGACCCGTGGGCAGCGATGCGTGCCGCGGTTCGACGCGTGACCGTCGGGGGCGCGGTGTTGAACGCAGGCGAACGCATCACGGCGCGAACGGCATTGGACATGTTTCTCGGGCACGCGCACCGGCCTACCGAGCCCCGCGCCGTCGCGGCGGGCCAGCCAGGGGATCTGGTCGTACTCGCCGCGTCACCCGATGAAGTCCTCGGCGAACTGAATGCCGAACTGGTCGCTGCGACGGTGGTCGCGGGTGAGGTGGTGTTCGAGCGCGGCTGACTCAGGCCGCCGCGGGAGCCAACGCCCGCTGCAGCATCGCGCACTGGCTGTCGAAGAACTGTTGCGACACCGAAGCTTTCGGCAAAATACCGTCGAACCCGTGGAAGGCGCCCTCGACGACCTCGACGTCGCAGGGCACACCGGCGGCCTTGAGACGTTCGGCGTAGGCGAGGTCCTCGTCGTGAAAGAGGTCCAGGTCTCCGACCCCCACCCACGCCGGCGGCAGGCCGGCCAGGTCCTCCCGCCGAGCGGGCACCGCGACAGCGGGGTCGGCGTCGCCGAGATAGGCCGTCCAGCCGAACTTGTTGCTCGACTGGTTCCAGAGGCGATGGCCCGGATTGTCCAATCCGCGGCGGTGCACGGTGCGGTCGTCGAGCATCGGATACACCAGCAGTTGGGCAGCCGGCGCCACCTCGCCGCGATCGCGGGCGAGCAACGCCAGCGAGGCCGCCAATCCGCCGCCCGCGCTGGCGCCGCCGATTGCGATGCGGTCGGGATCGACCGACGGCAGAGCCGCCAACCAGGTCAGCGCCGAATAACAGTCCTCGAGCGGCGTCGGGTAAGCGTGCTCGGGGGCCAGTCGGTAATCGACGGACGCGACGGTGACTCCGAGACGGCGTGCGAAACGGCGGCACAGCTGGTCGTCCTGGCCCGGATGTCCGATGAGGAAGCCTCCGCCGTGGATCCACAGCAGCGCGGGGCCCGTCAGGCTCCCGCCGGTCGGCCGGTACAGCCGAACGCCGACACCCGACGGCAAGGTCAGTTGCTCGACGTCGCGGGGTACCCGCTGCCACATCCGCCGGGTGACCATCCGGACGATCGGCAGCGTTACGGGCGTGATCACCTGCTTGGGGACGAGACGGGCTGCGCGACGCAGATCGGGATGGAAGCGGCTGGACGGCATTCACAAGTATTACCAGGGCCACACCGCGCCGGGTCGGTGATTCGGCGGGCCGTTCCACTACCTGTTATTTGCACAATCTGATATGTAAAAATCTGTCATCGAGCTGAAACCAAGGAGACGTCATGCGGGTTGTGGTGGACCGTGACCGATGCGAGGGCAACGCGATGTGCGTGAAATACGCGCCCGACGTGTTCGAGCTCGACGATGACGACTACGCCGTGGTGACCAGCGATCCGGTGCCGGTCGACCTGGAGGCGCAGGCCGAGAAGGCCGTCGCCGAGTGCCCGCGCGCGGCGCTGTCGCGAGAGGACTAGGAACTTTCGGGCCGGCACCCAAGGACTATCGTATTATTACAAGTCTGAGTTGTATAAACACGTGGACGCGACGGGAGCGATGATGGCGCTACGGCATGACGACGTGCTGGCGGCACTGCGGGACGCGGGTGCGCCCCTGAGCGTCGTCGAAGTGGCGCAGCGGTTGTCGATCCATCCCAACACCGCGCGATTTCATCTCGAAGCGCTGGTCAACCGCGGACGCGTCGAAGCGATCAAACCCAGCCGTACCAAACCGGGCCGCCCGCCTCGGATGTTCCGCGCCGCAACGGGTATGGACCCCGACGGCCCCCGCGACTACCGAATGCTGGCGGCGGTTCTGGCCGACGCGTTCGCGCGCCAGCGAGACCCGCAGGGCCGGGCCGTCGCCGCCGGGCGCGCTTGGGCGAAGAACACAGCCGTCGCGCACGACGCCCACGATGTACCGGAGCCGGACCAGGCTCTGGAACGGCTCACCGGGCTGCTCGCCGATCTCGGGTTCGCGCCCGAAAGGCGCTCCGGTTCTGCCGGTCTCGGCGAAATCGGGCTGCGGAACTGCCCGTTCCTGGAGCTGGCGGACAGCCGCCGAGACGTAATATGCCCGGTGCATCTCGGTCTCATGCAAGGCGCGCTGGAGGCCTGGGACGCGCCGCTCACCGTGGACGCGCTGGTTCCGTTCGCGGAACCCGGGCTGTGTGTCGCTGATCTCGCGCCGAGGAGGCAAGCTTCATGACCGTCGCACACGCGATCGCAACGGCGGCCACCTTCGTCTGGCTGGGCATGGTGGTCGCGATCTCGTTCATCGAAGCGCCGCTGAAGTTCCGGGCGCCCGGGGTTTCCATACAGATCGGGCTGGGCATCGGCCGGTTGGTGTTTCGCGCGCTCAACACAATCGAAATCGCGCTGTCCGTCATCCTGCTGATCGCCATCGTGGTCGACGGGTTCTCGACGACCGCCGTCGTCGCGATCGGCGTCGCCATCGTCGTGTTGGCCGTCCAATTGGTGGCGGTTCGGCCGGCACTGAACCGGCGTTCCGACGCCGTACTGTCCACGCCACCGGCCGCGAACCCGTCGGGCCGGGGCCGGTCACGCGCCCACTACGGCTATGTCGGGCTGGAGACGGTGAAAGTCATCGCGCTGATCGTCGGCGGAGTTGCCCTGCTGGCCTGACTATTTCAGCAGCGGGTCACGCGGCAGGCCCAGAATTCGCTCCGCGATGGTGTTGCGGGTGATCTCCGAAGTGCCGCCCGCGATGGTCATCGCCCGGTTGCCGAGATAGGACTGCGTCAATGTCGGGGTCTGCCCGACGACCGCCGCCGAACCGGCCAATTCCATGGCCAGCTCCGTCATCCGCTGACCGGACTCGGCCAGCAGCAGCTTGGTGACGTTGCCCTCCGGGCCCGGATCCGATCCTGCGATAGCGCGGGTCACCCGGCGCAGGTTCAGCAGCCGCAGCGTGTGTGTTTCGGCGATGACCTCACCGGCTCGCCGCACGAAATACGCCGCGGATTCGGCCGGCGCGTTGTCGAGCAGCTTGACCAGGTCCTCTGCGGTGAAGCCGGTCGCCCCGCCCGAACCGCCGCCGATCGAGATGCGTTCGTTGCCCAACGTCGCGCGGGCCACCAGCCAGCCTTTGTTCACGTCGCCGACCACGTCGGCGTCCGGGACGAAGACGTCATCGAAGAACACCTCGTTGAAGTGCGCGTGACCGGTCAGGCCGCGAAGCGGATTCACCGTGACACCAGGGGCTTTCATGTCGATCGCCATCATCGTCACGCCCGCATGCTTGGGCGCATCGGGATCGGTGCGGACCGTCGCCAGCCCCCACTGGCACAGGTGCGCCAGGCTGGTCCACACCTTCTGGCCGGTCACCCGCCAGCCGCCGTCGACCTTCTTCGCCGATGTCCGCACGGCGGCGGCGTCCGACCCGGCACCCGGCTCGGAGAACAGCTGGCACCACATCACCTGGCCCCGCAGCACCGGTTCCACCCACCGCTCCCGCTGATCGTCGGTTCCTGCCTGTGCGATGGTCAGTGTCACCCAGCCGGTGATCCCCATGTCGGGCCGGTCAACTCCGGCGAACTCTTCCTCGATGACGAGCTGTTCGAGCACGTCGGCCGCGCGGCCCCACGGCTTCGGCCAGTGCGGCACAAGATAGCCCGAGTCGACGAGGAAATCGCGCTGCTGGTCGGCGGGCAGGGACCGCAGCTTGGCGACGGCCTCGCGTGCCTGCTCGCGGAACTGCTCCGCCTCGGGCGGCGACGTGAACGTGGCGCCGTGGGCCGCACCGCTGCGCTGGGCCTCGACGATGTCGAGGAGCGGGTCGCCCGCCTCGGCCAGCAACGCCGCGAGCGTGCGGGCGCGGCGCAGGTAGAGGTGGGCGTCGTGCTCCCAGGTGAAGCCGATTCCGCCGTGTAGCTGAATGTTGTTCTGCGCGTTGAAGAGCTGCGTACGAATCGCGTGCGATGCGGCGACCGCGGCGGCGAACCACGCGCTGTCGAGATCGTCGGCGCGCGCGGCGTCCCACGTCGCGGCGGCGGTCTCCTCCGCGTTGACGAGCATGTTGGCGGCATGATGCTTGACTGCCTGAAAGGTGCCGATGGTTCGGCCGAACTGCTCTCGCACCTTGGCGTACTCGACAGCCATCTCCAGGGTCGCCCAGCTGACCCCGACCGCCTCGGCGGATGCCAGAATCCGAAACACCGTGCGCGCCTTGCGCGCCGCGCCGCGCAGCACGTGATCTTCTGCGACCGGTACTGCGCGCAACGCCACCGATCCGACGCTGCGCGAGGTGTCCATCGCCTCCAGTGCCGTCACCGTCACACCGTCGGCTGATTCTTTCCGGCTGGTATCGACCACCACGACGTCGTCACCGGCGACCACAACCAGCACCTTCGCGTCCGGCGCACCCAACACCGCGGGGCATTCACCGGAGACGGTCAGATCCGGTCCGACGGCCACGCTGCCCGCCACCGCGAGCGCTCCGACGACGCTGCCATCCGCGAGTCCCGGAAGGTGCTGCGCCCGAACGGAATCCGGCGCACAGCGGTCGATCACCACGGCGGCGGCGACGCTGGGCAGAAACGGGCCCGGGCAGAGCTCGTGCCCCTGGGCCTCCAATACGACCGCCAGCTCCGCGAGGCCGACTCCGGACCCGCCGTGCTCCTCGGCGATGGCCAGCCCAAGCCATCCCAGGTGGGCCGCGGCCGACCAGATCTCCGGCGGATGTGCGGACCCGTCGTCGAGGGTGGCGCGGGCGGCCGCCCGGCTCTTGACCCGGTTGAGCTGGCCGAACACGGAATCGGCCAGGTCGATGTGTTCTTCGGTGATGGCTAGCGCTGACTTACTCACGGTGGAAGTCCTCATCTGCTTGACGGTCGTCGACCAAAGCTAGCCCGAACGCGCAGGTCACGGTATAGGTGATGGCCGTCACAATTTCGATGCGAAATGTCACGCGTAGACACTTCCCGAATGTTGTCGTTTCGGCACCGGGCGCGGGGGTACAGTCGCGCAATGGCCGAACGACCGGAGCCCCGCTACCCAGGACCGACTTTCTGGACGCGTGCGCGGTGGTTGCTCAACGCTGGTCCGTCGGACTACATGATGGCGATGAGTGTCGCTTCGGCGTCGTTGCCCGTCATCGGTAAACACCTTGAGCCGCTTGGCGCCGCGACCGCGATGGGGGTGTGGGGTTACCGCCACCTGCCCGACTTCCTGAACGCGACCGCGAAGTCCTGGTTGAATCCGGGCAGCGCCGAACTCAAGCGGTCCGAGCGCAACAGCACCAACGCCATCGCCGAGGCCGCGCTGCGCGGTGTAATCAACGCCAAGGATCTCGCAATCGACTGGCCCGCACCGCAATCGGTGCCGCCGCTGTGGAACATTCGCGAACACCGCCGCAGCGTGTACCGCACCTCCGTGCAGTACGGTCCGCGGCCGTCACAACTGCTCGATGTGTGGCGGCCCGAGGAACTGCCGTCTGAGCCAGCACCTGTGCTGCTCTTCGTGCCCGGTGGTGCCTGGGTCCACGGCAGCCGACTGCTGCAGGGTTACGCCCTGATGAGCCACCTCGCCCAGCAGGGCTGGGTGTGCCTGTCCATCGACTACCGCGTCGCGCCGCATCACCCGTGGCCGGCGCACATCACCGACGTCAAGACCGCGATCGCGTGGGCACGGGCCAACGTCGACAAGTTCGGCGGCGACCGTCATTTCGTCGCGGTCGCGGGCACCTCGGCGGGCGGGCACCTGGCCGCGCTCGCCGGCCTCACGCCCAACGATCCCGAACTGCAGGCCGAACTGCCGGAGGGCTCCGACACGTCCGTCGACGCGGTCGTTCCCATCTACGGCCGCTACGACTGGGAGGATCGCTCCACCGTCGAGCGGGTGCGGTTCGTCGACTTCCTCGAGCGCGTAGTGGTCAAGCGCAAACTCGCCGACCACCCCGACGTCTTCCGCAAGGCGTCGCCGATCGCCCGAGTCCACCGCAACGCCCCGCCCTTCCTGGTCGTGCACGGCAGCGGCGATAGCGTCATCCCGGTCGCCCAGGCCCGCGCGTTCGTCGAACGGATGCGCGCAGTATCCCGGTCGGTGGTCAGCTACCTCGAGCTGCCGGGCGCGGGTCATGCGTTCGACATGACTGACGGGGCCAGGACCGGCTCGGTGGCGACGGCAATCGGCCTGTTCCTCAACCAGATTCACCGAAACCGGTCGCTGATCGGCGCCAAAGAGGTTATATAGGCACCTCCGGACAGGGGGGTGGCGAAGTGAAGAGGCTCAGCGGCTGGGACGCCGTGCTGCTGTACAGCGAGACGCCGTCCGTACACATGCACACGCTCAAGCTGGCGGTCATCGACCTGTCCGAACTGGGCGGCCGGCAGTTCGGCATCGACGAGTTCCGTCATGTCATCCACGGGCGGCTCTACAAGCTCGACCCGTTCCGCTATGAACTGGTCGACATCCCGTTCAAGTTTCACCACCCGATGTGGCGGGAGAACTGCGAGGTCGACCTCGAGTACCACGTGCGTCCATACCGCGTGGACAGTCCCGGCGGCCGCCGGCAACTCGACGAGGCGGTCGGCCGGATCGCCAGCACACCGCTGGACCGCAGCAGGCCGTTGTGGGAGATGTATTTCATCGAGGGCCTCGCCAACGGCCGGATCGCGGTGCTGGGCAAGATCCACCACGCCCTCGCCGACGGGGTGGCGTCGGCGAATCTGCTGGCCCGCGGCATGGACCTACAGACCGGCCCGCAGGCCGAGCGCGACTCGTACGCCACCGATCCGCCACCGGGACGCGCGGAGCTGGTGCGAACCGCGTTCGCCGACCACATGCGGCAGATCGGCCGGTTGCCCGGCGTCATGCGCTACACGGCGCAGGGCATTCAGCGGGTGCGCAGGAGCGCCAAGAAGTTCTCGCCCGAGCTCACCCGGCCGTTCACGCCCCCGCCGTCGTTCATGAACCACAGGGTCGACGCCCAGCGCAAGTTCGCCACAACCACGCTGGCGCTCGCCGACGTCAAGGAGACGGCGAAGCAGCTGGGCGTCACGATCAACGACATGGTGCTCGCGATCTCCGCCGGCGCGCTTCGCGGACTGTCGCTGAAGTACGACGGACACGCCGATCATCCGCTGTTGGCCTCTGTGCCGGTGAGTTTCGACTTCTCAGCGGATCGCATCTCCGGCAACTGCTTCACCGGCGTCATGATGGTGGTGCCGATCCAGCTCGCTGACCCGCTGGAGCGGGTGCGTGCCGTCCACGAGGCCGCGAGCGACGCCAAGGACACCCACCACCTGATGGGGCCGGAGCTGGTGAGCCGGTGGTCGGCGTACTTTCCGCCCGCGCCGGCCGAGCGGCTGTTCCACTGGCTGGCCGAAAAGGATGGCCAGAACAAGGTGTTGAACCTGCCGATCTCGAATGTGCCCGGTCCGCGTGAGCCCGGCCGCGTCGGCGGCGCGCTGGTCACCGAGATCTACTCCGTCGGTCCACTGACCACCGGCAGCGGGTTGAACATCACGGTGTGGAGCTACGTCGACCAGCTCAACATCTCCGTGCTGTCCGACGGCGCCACGCTGGCTGACCCGCACGAGCTGACCGACGCGATGGTCGAGGCGTTCATCGAGATCCGCCGCGCTGCAGGGCTTTCCGACGAGCTGACGGTGATCGAGTCGGCTATGGCTTGAGCGGCGCTGCAGTAGCCGCGGCGTCGACGGGCTCGCCGGCTCGCGTGTACCTGGCGTGCACCCACGACAGGAACTTCTCGACCGCCTGCGCGGTGTAGTGCGCCCGCGGCGATCCGTAGTAGAAGTCGAACGCGTGCTGTGCGTGCGGGATCTCGGCGTAGGCGACCGTCGACGTCGACACGTTCTGCAGCGCCTCGGCGAACTCGCGGCCCTCCTGCACGGGGATGATCGAGTCGTCCTGGCCGTGCAGCACGAAAAACGGTGGTGCATCAGGACGTAACCGCATGATCGACGAGGCGTCGACGAAGATCTGCTTGTGCTCGGTGATGCGCTTCTTGACCACGAACTTCTGCAGGAACCCGATGAACTCCTTGCGGCCGGAGCCTTTCGCCGATACCCAGTCGTAGCGGCCGTAGAGCGGCACGGCGGCGACGACGGAGGTGTCGGCGTCCTCGAATCCGGGCTGCCACTGTGGATCATCGTGCGTCAGCGCGGCGAGCGAGGACAGGTGCCCGCCTGCCGAGCCGCCGGTGATCGCGACGAAGTCGGGGTCACCGCCGTAGTCGGCGATGTTCTCCTTGATCCACGCGAGCGCCCGCTTGACGTCGACGATGTGGGCGGGCCAGGTGTGCCGCGGGCTGACCCGGTAGTCGATCGAGACACACACCCACCCGCGTTCGGCCATGTGGGCCAGCAACGGATAGGCCTGGGGCCGCCGCATGCCGATGGCCCATGCGCCGCCGGGCACCTGCAGCAGCACCGGGGCCTTGCCGTCGCGGGGCAGGTCGTGGCGGCGCCAGATATCGGCGCGGTTGACGCGGCGGTGTGGGCCGTACTGGATGGTGTTGGCCTTCTCGACGTACCGGCGCCTGATCAGGTCGTGGGGCCAGACGCCGATCTGCGCCCGCCGTCGCCGAGCCGGCTGCGACTTGTTCGCGACGCGCTCGTAGTCCTCGCCCAATGCCTCGCGCAGCGGCTTTTCGAAGTATGGCTGCGACTTGACGTTGCGGTAGTGGATCAGCCCCAACAGCGCCCACGCGATTGCGGTCAGTACCAACGCTATTCGGCCCCGAGCGCCGCGGAAGTCACCGCGCAGGCCGCGGCGCACTGCGTCGAGCATCGAGACCGCCATGTACACCGGCGACATCTCGGTGGTGGCCCAGCCGAAGGCGAACACCGGCAGCGTGATGTAACCCTCGCGGCCGAGCGGTTGAACTCCGTTGGCAGCGTTGGCGAGTTCGGCCGCTGCACGAAGCAGCGGATAGCGGCGTTTAGGCATCGAGGTCCGTCATAGCCCGGGCGACGGCCGGCAAAACATCGGCGACCACCCGCTAGCCCAGCACCGGCAGGCGGCGTTCGGTGGCCAGTTCGTCGAGCGCGCGCTGCATCACGCGGCGCACATGAGCGTCGACCTCGTCGACGTCGGGGTCCTCGCCGAACTCGGCCACGATGTCGATCGGCGGAAGCACCTGCATGACGATCTTCGACGGCAGCGGGATATTGGGCGGAACGACCAGCGACAGCCCGAACGGGAAGCCGAAGGAGATCGGCACGATCTTCGCGCGGGCCAGGCGCGCGATCGGGCCGAGCCGCTTGGCCAGCCAGGTTCCGCGCGAGAGGAAGATCTGCGTCTCCTGCCCGCCGATGCCGACGGTCGGCACGATCGGCACACCGGCGTTCAGCGCGGCCTTCACATAACCGGTGCGCCCGCCGAAGTCGATCACGTTCTCGGAGAATGTCGGGCGGTACACGTCGTAGTCGCCGCCGGGGAACACCACGACCAGTCCGCCCGAGCGCAGCGCCTCGTCGGCGTTGCGGTGATTGGCGCTGATGTAGCCGATCTTGCGGAAGAACTCGCCCGTCGGGCCGACCATCAGCATGTCGTGGCTGAGCGTGTAGAGCGGGCGGTCGTAGCCGTGGTGCGCGTAGAAGTCCGCGGCCAGGATCGGCACATCCATCGGCAGCATGCCGCCGGAGTGGTTGGACACCACGAGCGCCCCGCCCGCCGGCAGGTTCTCCAGGCCGCGCACCTCAGAACGGAAGTAGCGCTTGAGGAATGGCCGCGTGACGCCCATGAAGCGTTCGGTCAGCTTCGGATCCCACTTGGTGAGCTGCGACGGCTCTGTGTCGGTGGCGGCCATCGGATCTCCTCCGGATCGAAAACTGAAACGTGTTCTAGTTTAGCCGACTGCCGCTGTGCAAGCCAAACGGCGCTGGTTTGCCTCTGCGCGGCTACGGCTACCTTATTCGGCATGGACGGCCGCGACCTCCTTGCGGACCGCTACGAACTGCGAGGCGTGCTCGGTCGCGGCGGGATGGCCGAGGTCCACGACGGGTGGGATACCCGGTTGCAGCGCCCGGTGGCGATCAAGCTGCTGTACCAGGCGTTCAACGCCGACGCCCACATGCGTCGCCGGTTCGAGGACGAGGCCCGCGCCGCCGCGGCGCTGAACCACCCCAACATCGTCGCGGTGCACGACTGTGGTGAGCACGACGGCACCCCGTTCATCGTGATGGAGCGCCTGCCCGGACGGACGCTGCACGACGACATCGCGCTGGGTCCGATGCCGCCGGAACGGGTCCGAGCGATGCTGGACGACGTGCTCGGCGCGCTCGGCTGCGCGCATGCCGCGGGCATCGTGCATCGCGACATCAAGCCCGGCAACGTACTGATCGCCCCGAACAGCGGCGCGATGAAGGTCGCCGACTTCGGTATCGCCAAGACAGCGGGCGCCGCCCTCACGGCGACCGGTCAACTCGTCGGAACGATGGCCTACATGAGCCCGGAGCGGGTCGCAGGTGCGCCGGCGTCGGCGGCCGACGACCTGTACGCGGTCGGCGTGATGGGCTACGAGGCGCTCACCGGGCAGCGGCCGTTCCCTCAGGAGAACCCGGCCGCGCTGCTGCATGCCATCCTCGACACGCCGCCTCCGCCGATCAGCGCGATACGCCCGGACCTCGACCCGGCGCTGGCCGCGACGATCGACCGGGCCATGGCCCGCGACGTGAGCCAGCGGTTCGGCAGCGCGGAGCACATGCGCGCCGCGCTGACGGGTTCTCCCTCCGCGCTGCTTCTGGGACCGGCGCCGGCGTCCGCCTCGCGACCGGCGACCAAGGTGCTCGCCCAACCAATCGCGCCGTCCGCCAACTACTACGTCGCTCCGGCGCCGCGTCGGCGCCCGCTGAGCCGCGAACGCAAGCTCTTGTTGGCGGCCGCCGGGTTCGTGGCCTTCGTCGTCGCCGGCTTGGCGCTCGCGCTGGACCCGTCATCGAGCACCCAACCGCCACAACCGATCAGCACCAGCACGCCGGTGCAACCCCCGCCTCCACCGCCCACGTCGATGCCGCCTCCACCGCCGACGTCCGCGTCACCGGTGTTCGAGAAACCCAAGGAAGACAAGAAAGGCGAGCAGGGGCGGGGCAACGGCAACAGGGGCAACGAAGGCGGCGGCAACGGCAAGGGCAACGGCAAGAAGGACGACTGACGGGTTCACGCCGCCCGGGCTACCGGCCCGGTTGTGAATCTGGCGACGGAATCCCGCCGAAAAGCGTCGCCAGATTCACACCGGAGCGCGCCCGCTTGAGTTTTCCCGGGCCGTTACGATCAGCCGCGTGAGTGACAACACCGAACCAGCCGTCCTGGTCGAACAGCGCGACCGCATCCTGATCATCACCATCAACCGGCCGCAGGCCCGCAACGCGGTGAACGCCGACGTCAGCCGTGGCCTCGCCGACGCCATGGACCGCCTCGACGGTGAGGCGGGCCTGTCCGTGGGCATCCTGACCGGCGCCGGCGGCTCGTTCAGCGCGGGCATGGACCTCAAGGCGTTCGCGCGCGGCGAGAACGTCGCCATCGAGGGTCGCGGCCTGGGCTTCACCGAGCGGCCGCCCGCCAAGCCGCTGATCGCAACCGTCGAGGGCTACTGCCTGGCCGGTGGCTGCGAGTTGGCGCTGGCCACCGACCTGATCGTGGCGTCGAAGGAGTCGGCGTTCGGCATTCCCGAGGTCAAGCGTGGCCTGGTGGCCGGCGGCGGCGGTCTGCTGCGACTGCCGCAGCGGATCCCTTATGGCCTCGCGATGGAACTCGCGCTGACCGGTGAGAGCCTGTCCGCCCAGCGCGCCCACGACCTCGGAATGGTCAACGTGCTCGCCGAGCCCGGTCAGGCGCTCGAGGCGGCGATCGCCTTCGCGGAGAAGATCACCGCGAACGGACCGCTGGCGGTGGCGGCGACCAAGCGGATCATCGTCGAATCCCGCGACTGGAACTCCCAGGAGATGTGGAAGAAGCAGGTCGAGATCTTCGCGCCTGTCTTCATGTCGAACGATGCCAAGGAAGGCGCCATCGCGTTCGCCGAGAAGCGGGCGCCGAAGTGGACGGGCACCTGACGGGTTTCTCCGGCCGCCGCCCGGGGCAACCGGGTAGACGTGGAAACGTTGACCCGGGCGCGGCACGCGCAGAAGCGCATCTTCAGAGCACAGCGGCGACTGTGGTTGTTGCAGGCCGCGCTGTGGCCGACAGTGGCCCTCGCCGGTATCGGCGCCGTTGCGGCGCTGGTCATGCGGTACCGCGGACGCGCCGACGGACCGGCGAGCGCCGTTCCATCGCCAACCGACGGCCTTCCCCACCTCTAAGGAGACAGCGCATGGCGCACGACCTGCCGATTGCCGACTACGACCAGCTGCCGATCACCGAGCTGCGGCACCGCATCCGGGGGCTCGACGAACCGGCGCTGCGCGCGGTGTTCGAGCACGAGACCGAGCACGGCAACCGGATTCCGGTGCTCGAGGTGCTGCACGCGCGGCTCAACGAGTTGACCCACGGCGCGGAGCCGTCTCCGGGGGATCCGGCCAACGCACCCGGGGTCAGCGCCACGCCGGGCGGTTCGCCGGTGCAGGAGTCGACGGCCGCGGAGGCCAACACCCCGCTGCGGCACGGCGTCGCGAATCAGACGCCGGCGCGCGGCAAGCCCTGAGGTCTTCACCGTCGGCCTTGCCCGGTGTTGACCTGAACCGCCGTTGAGGTCGCAGGATTGTCTGCATGACATCTTCGCCGGCGGGCCTGGACGTGGGCCTCGACATCGCGGCCTACCTCGGCCGCATCGGATACACCGGATCGACGCAGCCGACGCTGGATACGCTGCGCGGCCTGATCGCCGCGCACAACCGGTCGATTCCCTTCGAGAACCTCGACCCCCTGCTCGGCATTCCGGTCGCCGACCTCAGCGTGGGTCCGCTCGCCGACAAACTCGTGGCCCGCCGACGCGGCGGGTACTGCTACGAGCAGAACGGGCTCATGGGATACGTGCTGGCCGAGCTTGGCTACGGCGTGCAACGGCTTGCGGGCCGGGTGGTGTGGATGAATCAGTCCGACGCACTGCCGGCGCAGACCCACGAGGCGCTCTCGGTACGTGTTCCCGGAGACGACGAACCGTGGTTGGTCGACGTCGGCTTCGGCGGGCAGACCCTTTCATCGCCGATCCGGCTGGAAGCCGGACCCGTGCAGACCACCCGCCATGAGCCCTACCGGTTGCGTAACCACGTCGACGGTTACCTGCTGGAAGCCGAGATCCGTGGCGCGCGGCAGCCGCTGTACACGTTCGACACCCGACCGCAGCCTCAGATCGATCTCGAAGTCGGAAGCTGGTACGTGTCAACGCATCCCGAGTCGGGCTTCGTCACCGGCCTGTCGGCAGCGCTGATCACCGACGACGCCCGGTGGAACCTGCGGGGACGCAACCTGGCAATCCACAGCGGCGGGAGCACCGAACGAGTTCGGTTCGACACCGCCGCCGACGTCCTCACCACGCTCACCGACCGTTTCGGAATCGATCTGCACGACCTCGGCGAGCACCGCGACGTCGAGGCACGCATCCACGAAGTCCTCGACCGCTAGAACGCAGCGGGAAACGGAGCAAAAATTGTCATGTCTTTCCGCGCGCGGCGCGACCATACTCGGTGAGCGTGGGCCAGCCATCACACCGTGACCGCTTGCGCGAACTGCTCGACGCGGTCGTCGACGCCGACAACAGCGGGGTGGGGGAGATGGCCCGCAGCAGCCACGCCTCGGAATTCCACTTCTCACGGGAGGTTCGCCGGCTGACCGGCGAATCGCCCGCCGCGATGCGGCGCCGGATCATGCTCGAGCGCGCTGCCTGGCGCCTGCAGCGCGGTGAGCGAGTGGCCGCCGTCGCGGCCGACGAAGGATGGTCGTCGGCCGAGGTGTTCTCACGAGCCTTCCGGCGCACCTTCGGCGTGCCGCCGTCCAAGGCGGCCGACGTGGCGTTCCGGGTCAGCGCGCCCAACGGCCTGCACTTCCATCCACCGCATTCGCTGTGGCTGGACAACGCCGGTGACACGAAGGAGCCCGACATCTCCCAACTGATGGTCGCGCACGACATCGCCGACACCGCCTACCTCATCGACCAGGCCACCAATCTGACGGAACACCAGTGGACAGAAGAGATCTCGCCGCGTCAGGTGATCCTGGACTGGGACGGTTCCGAACCCAGCGTCGGCGCTGTGCTCGGCGCCATCGTTTGGACGAAGCAGGTTTGGCTGGCCACGATCGCGGGCCACGATTTTCCGGACCGGGCGGTGACCCGGCCCGAATCTACTTCGCCCGAGCAATTGGCCGGGCACCACGCCGACATCGGGAAGCGCTGGAGTGCAATGGTTTCCGAGTATGCGGCCGACGGTCGGATGGGCGACACCGTCATCGATGCGTTGTGTGATCCGCCCGAATCGTTTCAGCTGTGCGGCATCGTCGCGCATGTCCTCGAATACGCAGCCCTCAGACGCGGGCTGGCCCGCTCCATGCTGGGCCGCCACGGCATCGATACCCACCGCGGTGACCCGTTGGAATGGATGCGGGGCAACTGATTTGGCGACCGTCTACTACACCGCGTCCAGTATGGACGGCTACATCGTCGACGACCGCGACAGCCTGGACTGGCTGACCTCCCGTGACATCGATTCGAGCGGGCCATTCAACTACGACGAGTTCATCGCCACGATCGGCGCCGTGGTGATGGGCTCGACAACCTACGAATGGATCGTGCGCAACCATCCGGGCGACTGGATGTACGAGCAGCCCTCCTGGGTACTGACACAACGACCGCACATCGTCGAGGGCGGGCACCCGGTACGGACCTTCGCCGGCGACGTCGCCGAACTACACCCCGAATTGGTCGACGCCGCAGCGGGTAAGGATGTCTGGGTCGTCGGGGGAGGTGAAACAGCCGGGCAGTTCGTGTCGGCGGGCCTGATCGACGAGATGATCGTCAGCTACGCACCCTGTTCGCTCGGCGCGGGCTCACCGGTGCTGCCGGTGCGTTCGGAATGGGTTCTGGTCGAGGCGGCGGTCAACAGGGAGTTCGTCTGCGCCCGGTGGAAGACGGCCTACCCCCGGTCGGGAACACCATAGCGACGGATGAATTCCCTTGACCTGATGAGGAATTCGATTTGCTCTGCGACGTCGCGCAGCGGGTCCACCGTGCGGGTGGATCGGCACAGCACCACCGCCCCCTCCAGCGCGGCGATGCACGTGATCGCGAGTGAGGACGCCTGCGCCTGGTCGAAACCGTCGGCGACGAACGCGCGCGTCAGCGCATCGCGCCAGTGGCCGAAAATGCTTCCGGCGACGGTCGTCAGCCGGGGTTCGTCGTCGGCGGACCCGATCGCCGCCGCCACCACCGGACAGCCCGCGGCGAAATCGCTTTCCACGAGCAGTTCTTTCCAGAACACCACGAACTTGCGGACCAGATACATGCCGCCCTTGGCCGCGGCTTCGTCGATGACCTCGGTGATCTCCTCACCGGCGTATTGAAGGGCCTCGGTCAGGATCTGGTTGCGGCCCGCCGGAAAGTGGTAGTAGACCGACCCGCGCGGTGCGCCGCTGCGGGCCAGCACCTCGTCGATGGTGACCCCGGCAGCACCGCGTTCCCGCAGCACCTCGGCCGCGGTGATCAACATCTTGGTGCGCGTCGAAACCCGGTTGTTGGTTTTGGTCGTGGCGGATGTCAGAACAACCTCCAGGGAAGTGGTCAGGCTGCGGGTGTGCGACGCATCAGCGCCGAACGCCAACCGTGGGCGCGTGGGCTGAACCGGAGGATCGGCCGACGGCGGTCATGCGCGTGATGCGTGAAGCGGTAACCGGCGAAGTTGACCTCAATGACCCACATCGGGCGCCTCCCTGTCTATGACAATCAGCATAAAAGCAGGAACACACCGAGGCAATGGATGTATTCCGCATCACATGTGCGCGGTGGGTACGCAGGTAGCCGACCGGCGGCCGGACGCCATCTGCACGTCGAACCGGCCGATTATGGACTAGGCCATAATCCCGTCGTGCCCCGGATTCTCCGCGCGAAGTGCAGGTCAGGGCATGACCGGACGGCTACGCTCGGGCTCGACGCGGAGAGGGAAAGGCGCTCGTCATGAGCCACTACAGAAGCAACGTGCGCGATCTGGAGTTCAATCTCTTCGAGGTGCTGGACCTCGACAAGGCGCTGGCGACCGGCGAGTTCGGCGACCTCGACGGCGAGTCGGTGCGGCAGATGCTCGACGAGGCGGCCCGCCTGGCCGAGGGTCCGGTCGCCGAGTCCTTCGCCGAATGTGACCGGCATCCGCCGACGTTCGACCCGGCCACCCACGAGGTGACCCTGCCCGAAGCGTTCAAGAAGTCGTTTCAGGCCTGGCATCAGGGCGAGTGGTTCCGTGTCGGCATGGCCGAGGAGATCGGCGGAGTACCGGCCCCGGCAGTCGTGGAGTGGGCGATCAACGAGTTGCCGTTGGGCGCCCAACCGGCGGTGTTCATGTACCACGCCGGATCGACGATGGCCGACATCCTCAACGACATCGGCAACGAGGATCAGCGCCACTGGGCCGCGTTGATGGTCGAGCGCAACTGGGCCGCGACGATGGTGCTCACCGAGCCCGACGCCGGATCCGACGTCGGCGCCGCCCGCACCAAGGCCGCCCAACAGCCCGACGGCACATGGCATCTCGACGGGGTGAAGCGGTTCATCACCAACGGCGACACCGACGACCTGTTCGAGAACATCTTCCATCTGGTGTTGGCCCGGCCCGAAGGCGCGGGGCCGGGCACCAAGGGGCTGAGCTTGTTCTTGGTGCCGAAGTACCACTTCGACCCCGAGAGCGGTGAAATCGGCGAACGCAACGGAGTCTTCGTCACCGGTCTCGAGCACAAGATGGGGCTGAAGGTGTCGGCGACCTGCGAGCTGACCTTCGGCCAACACGGCGTGCCCGCGGTGGGGTGGCTGGTCAACGACACCCACAACGGTATCGCCCAGATGTTCAAAGTGATCGAGTACGCCCGAATGATGGTGGGCACCAAGGCGATCGCCACGCTGTCGACCGGCTACCTCAACGCGCTGGATTACGCAAAGACCCGGGTGCAGGGCGCCGACATGACCCAGATGACGGACAAGAACGCGCCCCGGGTGACGATCATGCACCACCCCGATGTGCGCCGTGCACTGCTGACGCAGAAGTCCTATGCCGAGGGGCTACGTGCCCTCTACCTCTACACAGCAGCCCATCAGGACAGCGTCGTCGCGCAGATCGTCTCCGGTGCCGACGGCGAGATGGCCGACCGGGTCAACGATCTGCTGCTGCCGATCGTCAAAGGCGTTGGCTCCGAGCGCGCGTACCAGTGTCTGACCGAATCGCTGCAGACGCTGGGCGGTTCGGGGTTCCTTCAGGACTATCCGATCGAGCAGTACATCCGCGACGCCAAGATCGACTCGCTCTACGAGGGCACCACCGCAATCCAGGCGCAGGACTTCTTCTTTCGTAAGATCGCCCGCGACCAAGGCGCGGCGCTCACGCACGTGGCCGATCAGATCCAGCGGTTCATCGCCAGCGAAACCGCGCGTCCCGAACTCGCGGATGGTCGCGCCCTGCTGGCCACCGCACTGCAGGACGTGCAGACCATGACGGCAACGCTGACCGGATACCTGATCTCCGCGCAGGAGAACCCGCGCGAGTTGTACCGCGTCGGCCTGGAGTCGGTGCCGTTCCTGCTCGCGGTCGGCGACCTGTTCATCGGCTGGCTGCTGTTGCGCCAGGCCGAGATCGCGCTGGCGGCCATGGACGGCGATGTCTCCGACAGCGACCGCGCGTTCTACACCGGCAAGGTCGCCGCCGCGAATTTCTTCGCCGAGAACATGTTGCCGCCGTTGCGCGCCCGGCGCGGCATCGTCGAGAAGGTCGGCCTCGAGGTGATGGACCTACCCGAAGGGGCCTTCTGACCAACTTCGGCGAGCTGGGCCCACGACGAAGTCAGAGGAACGCGCTAAGAGGCCTCAGTCCTCGGGGGTGTAGCCGAACGGCAGCAGCACGCTCTTGTGCTCGACATAGGCCTCGATGCCCTCGGGCCCGTTCTCGCGGCCGATACCGGAGTTCTTGTAGCCGCCGAACGGCGCGCCCGGATCGAACGCGTACATGTTGACCGCGTACGTGCCGGTGCGGATCTTCGAGGCGACCTCGAGGGCCTTCTTGTTGTCGGTGGTCCACACGCTGCCGGCCAGCCCGTAGACCGAGTCGTTGGCGATGCGGATCGCGTCTTCTTCGGTCTCGTAGGGAATCACCGCGAGTACCGGACCGAAGATCTCCTCCTGGGCGATCGTCATCGCGTTGTCGACGTCGGCGAACACCGTCGGCTGCACGAACCAGCCGCTGTCCAGCCCGTCGGGACGCCCGCCGCCGGTGACCAGCCGTGCGCCCTCGTCGACGCCCTTCTTGATGTAGCTCTCGACGCGTTCGCGCTGCTTCTCGCTGATCAGCGGGCCGATCGCGGCGTTCGGGTCGTCGGGCAGTCCGACCGGCATCGCCGAGATGAAGTTGGCGATCTTCTCGACCACCTCGTCGTAACGCGACCGCGGCGCGAGGATGCGGGTCTGCGCGACGCAGGCCTGGCCGCTGTTCATCACGCCGGAGAAGCCGAGCATCGGCAGCGTGGAGTCGAGGTCGGCGTCTTCGAGGATGATGGCCGCCGACTTGCCGCCCAGCTCCAGTGTGCAGGGCTTGAGCCGATCGGCGGCGATCTTGGCGACCTCCTTGCCGACCGCCGAGCTGCCGGTGAACGTGTACTTGTCGATTTCGGGGTTGGCGGTCAACGCGCGGCCGGTCTCGGCGGCGCCGGGCACGATCGACAGCACGCCCTCGGGCAGGCCGGCCTCGGCGAACATCTCGGCCATCGCGAACACCGACAGCGGCGTCTCGGCGGCGGGCTTGAGCACGACGGTGCAGCCGGCGAGCAGCGCGGGCCCGAGCTTGTTGGCCGCCAGGAAGAACGGCACGTTCCAGGCGGTGATGGCCCCGACGACACCGATCGGCTCCCGCACGACCAGCGTCTGGCCGTAGATGCCGTCGCGGATCTCTTTCCAGGCGAACTTGTCCGCGGCGCCCGCGTAGTACTGGAATGCCGACATCGCGGCGCCGTACTGCATCATGTCGACGATCGTCTGCGGCTGGCCGGTCTCGGCGGCCAGCAGGAACTTCAGCTCGTCGCCGCGCTCCTCCATCAGCTTGGTGGCGGCGCCGATCACGGCCGCGCGCTCCTGCGGCGACATCTGCGGCCACGGGCCCTCGTCGAACGCCTTGCGGGCGGCTGTGCAAGCGGCGTCGACGTCGGCCTCCTCGGCCAGCGGCACCTTGCCGACGAGCTCGCCGGTCGCCGGCGAATGCACCTCGATGACCTCAGGCGACGACGGCTCGACCCACTTACCGCCGATGAACAGCTTGTCCCACTCGGTCCGAAACGCGGTGCTCTGTGTCATGCCCGTCACACTACCTACGAACCGGCGAAAGTAGAACCTGTTCCAGTCGGCGGCCTCAAGACCAGCACCAGATTGCTCACCAGGAACTCTCTGAGCACCGGGACGTTCGTCAGCGACCACGCCCATCGCGGGTGGTAGCGGGGGAAAGCGGCGACCAGGGATCCGGTGCTCGCCGCCCACTGCAGCCCGTCGCGCGCATGCACAGCGAACAGTGACGAGCCGTAGTTGTTCTTCGCCGGATGGCCATGCTTGCGGGCGTATCTGCGCGCCGCGCGGGCGCCGCCGAGGTAGTGCCACAGGCCGGTCTCGTGGCCGCCGAACGGGCCCAGCCACACCGTGTACGACAGCACCACCAGCCCGCCGGGCCTGGTCACCCGAAGCATCTCGCGCCCCATCCGCCATGGCTGTGGCACGTGCTCGGCGACATTCGACGACAGGCAGATGTCGACGCTGGCGTCGGCGAACGGCAACGCCATCCCGGATGCCCGCACGTACGTGGCGGCCGTCGTCGTCGCGGGACCACCGTGCATCTCCGCCGGATCGGGTTCCACGCCGATATACCGAAGCCCCCTGCCGCTGAACGATTCCGAGTAGTAGCCCGGTCCGCCGCCGACGTCGAGCACGGTCCGGCCGGCCGGTGATGAGCCGTTCACGCCATGCCACAAGTCGGCGACCATCGTGGCGGTGTCCTCGGCGAGCGCGCCGTAGAACCGGGCCGGGTCACGCTGCTCGAAGCGGAATTCGCTCAGCAGGCGCAGCGACCGCGACAGCGTCGCGCGGCGAGCGAACAGGTCGGTGACCACAGCGCGACCCTACGCAGCCATTAGGCTGGGGCGGATGTCTGACCGCCCCCTCCGATCGGTGTTGCTGCTGTGCTGGCGCGACACCGGCCACCCGCAGGGCGGCGGCAGCGAGGCCTACCTGCAGCGCATCGGCGCCCAGTTGGTCGCTTCGGGTGTGGAGGTCACCCTGCGCACCGCCCGCTATCCGGGGGCACCGCGCCGCGAGGTCGTCGACGGGGTACGGGTCAGCCGTGGCGGCGGGCGCTACACCGTCTACATCTGGGCGGGGTTGGCGATGGTGTTGGCCCGCATCGGGCTCGGGCCGTTGCGGCGCGTGCGGCCCGACGTGGTGATCGACACGCAGAACGGCATCCCGTTCATGGCCCGGCTCGCCTACGGGCGTCGAGCCGCTGTGCTCGTGCACCACTGCCACCGCGAGCAGTGGCCGGTCGCAGGCGCGGTCATCGGCCGGATCGGCTGGTTTGTCGAGTCGAAGCTGTCGCCGCGGGCGCACCGGCGCAATCAGTATGTGACCGTGTCGCTGCCGTCGGCGCGAGACCTGGCGGCGTTGGGCGTGCGGCCCGGTCAGATCGCGGTGGTGCGCAACGGGCTCGACGAGGCGCCGGCGTCGACGTTGACCGTGGCGCGCGCGTCGACACCGCGGGTCGCGGTGTTGTCGCGGTTGGTGCCGCACAAGCAGATTGAGGACGCGCTCGAAGCCGTCGCGGCGCTGCGGCGCCGCATTCCGGATCTGACGCTCGACGTCGTCGGCGGCGGTTGGTGGGAGCAGCGGCTCGTCGAGCACGCCGCGCTGCTCGGCATCTCCGACGCGGTGACGTTCCACGGGCACGTCGATGACGAGACGAAACATCGTGTGCTGCAGCAGTCCTGGGTGCATGTGTTGCCGTCGCGGAAAGAGGGTTGGGCGCTGGCGGTCATCGAGGCGGGGCAGCACTCGGTGCCCACGGTCGGCTACCGGGCCTCCGGCGGCCTGACCGATTCGATCGTCGACGGGGTGACCGGTCTGTTGGTCGACGACTTCGACGAATTGGTCGACGGCCTGGGTGAGCTGCTGTCGGATCGGGTGCTGCGCGAGCAACTCGGAGCCAAGGCACATGTGCGCTGCGGTGAGTTCTCCTGGCAGCAGAGCGCGACGGCCATGCGCGCCGTGCTGGAGTCGGTGCACCGCGGGCAGTACCTCAGCGGCGTCGTCTAGGCAGAGGCGGCGTGTCGATCTCGCACCTCAGGCGCGGCGCACCGCCGATACGACGGTCCAGGGTGACGACGGTCGCGTCCAGCGTCTCGGCTAGTGCGACATATGCCGCGTCGTAGCTGGACAGATTCTCCCGGAGTTCCCAGATTCGATCGGCAAGCAAGTCGTAGGGCCAATACTCGATCGCCAGGTCGAGAAGGTCGGTATGCGCTTGTGCGGCTTGGTCGGGCGTGATCGTTCCGGCGAGTTCTTGTCGTCGCATGACGTTGGCACACTCGAACGGCAGAAGTGTCGGGGCGTAGAGATCTCCCTCGCTGATCTTGGCGGTCGCCCATCGACCGTCGTCGCCGGAGTCCAGTAGAGCGGCCAGGATCGTGGAGGCATCGCAGACGACGCGCAATCTCAACGCTTATCCGCATCTTTGTCGGCGAGGATCGTCGCCGCGTCGAGTCGGCTTCCGGTTGTCGCAACGCGCGCTCGTGCCCGGGCGAGAGTGTCCTGCACTGTCGGTTTGGCGGCGGTTTCGACAAGCATTCCGCGCAGGTATTCCTGAAGCGACTTTCCGGCCCTGGCCGCCCGGACAGCCAACTCGTCGCGCACGTCGTCGGGGATGTCACGGATGGTGATGGCAACCATCCCTGCAGTTTAGCTGTATTGCTGCTAATCTGCAGGCAGATCGCTTGGAGCTCATTTTCCGTAGTACGGCCCGCGGTGCAAGCGATATCGCCTGCGACTTCAACGGCCCCGACGGCCTCGAACTGCCGTGACGACTGCGGCGCCCCCACCGACCAGAAGAATCGCCAGCCACGCCAGGTGCGCGGCCAGCACGACGCCGCGCCCGTCCGCCCCCGGCGACGAGCCACCGATCCGGTACAGCGTGAGCTCATCATCGGTATACGCCACGGGCAACGGCAAATGCTCTGCGGCGCCGCTGGATTCGACGACGACCCACCCGACGCCGGCATCGGCCAACGCGTCGCGGTCGGCGCTTTCGACGAGGATCTCCTGCACCTCGCGCGCGCGTTGCCCCTCCCCGTAGACGATCCGGTCGCCGATCTGGAGGTCGCCGGTGCTCAGCACCTCGGCGCGAACCCACCGCGGCAACGGGTCGAGTACGGGCGCGTCACCCGCCCAGTCGAATCGGCGCATGCTGTCCACCCCCAGCACGGCCACTGGGCGCGGGTCGGCGTTGATCATCTCGGCGACCGTCGCCCACCCCGGCGGATACTGCACCGACGCAACCTTGCCGCCCGCGCCCCACGCCAGATCCGGCAGTGTCGCGATGAGCGCCGCGCAACAGACCATTGCCGTCGCCGCCGCGGGCAGCCAGCGTCGCGTCGTGAGCACCGCGGCCGCTCCGGCCAGCGCGTACCCGGGCACCGCCAACGCCACCCATTTCTGCCCGTCCCGTATCACTCCGAGGCCGGGCAGCGCGCGGATCGCCGCCTCGACGAGGGCGAGTCCGGGCCCGGTGGCCATCAGCGCAGGCACCACCAGGGCGACGGCGGCCAGCACCAGCAGCGGTACCGCGGCCCGCCGGCGCAGCACCACCGGCAGACCCAACGTCACGACACCGAGCAACACCGCGGTGCCTACGACGGCGAAAAGCGGTGTGCGCGAAGCGGGTACCGCTTCTGCGTTCCAGATACCGCCCAGCCCGGCCAGGCTGATCAGAGTCCCGAGCCCGGGTTCGGCCCGCGCCGCGAACGCAGCGACCCCGTCGGCCTGCGACGACTCCAACGACCGCGCCACCATCGCCGCGACCAGCCAGGGCAGCGCCGCGACGACCGCCACGCCCATCCCGAAAATCGCGCACCGCCACCGCGGCCACCCGTCGCCGGGCGCGAAAGCGCAGACCAGCGCGACGGTCGCCGCCAGCATCAGCCCGGTCGGAGTCAGCCCGGCCAGCGCGATCCAGAACACCAGACCTGCCGCCACCGACCACGACGGCCGAGTCCGTATCGCCAGCATCGCGGCGGCCACCCACGGCAGGCATCCGTAGCCGACGAGAAGGCTCCAGTGGCCTTGCAGAAGGCGTTCGGCGACATAGGGGTTCCACACGGCGATCGTCGTCGCCACGCACTGACCGGCCACCCCGGATTCGGGTACCACCGCTGCGGCCAGCCGGGCCGCGCCCCAGCCCGCCAACCACAACCCGGCGATCAGCAGCGATTTGACCACCACTCCGCCGTCGACGACCGACGACGCGACCGCCACGAAAAAGTCCTGCGGCAGCGCACGCGGTGCCGCCTCGGACAACCCCAGTGCGGCGTCGGACACGTACGAACGCGGCGTCGACACCGCGTCACGCAACAGCAGGTACCCCGGTGCGAGCAGGGGCGCCGTCACGGCGAGGACGAGCACCAGCGCATAGGCCGGAGGGAGGGCGGGCGGCACGAAGCGAGCCACCAGCGACTGCGCCCGCAACGGCGCGGTCAGACGCGTGATCAGACCGGTCTGTCCGGGGGCAGGTCGGGCGGTCTGGACGTCGGAATCTTCTCGGTCTTGGCTTCCGCGCCGGGCACCTTGATGCCCTGGGTGTCGAAGAACCCGTGGTCGGCCTCGTCAAG
Source organism: Mycobacterium sp. GA-0227b (assembly GCF_001499855.1). Lineage (GTDB taxonomy): Bacteria > Actinomycetota > Actinomycetes > Mycobacteriales > Mycobacteriaceae > Mycobacterium. Next base: position 169,945 of record NZ_LQIK01000030.1, on the reverse strand, counting down.
CCCCGGATCGATCAGCGCTGACTCCGCGCGCAGGCTGAACGAGCCGAGCAGCGCGCCGCCGACCAGTAGCACCAGGCCCATCGCGGTGAACGTGATCGGCAGGATGCGGCCCCACAGCGCGACCCGGTCGCGCTCGTCGCTGGCGCTGGCGACCTGGGATTCGACGGTCTCCTCGTTGTACGAGACCTTGTAGTCGACGAACGTCACCTCGGGCTTGAGCGGCTCGCGGGCGTAGTAGTGGTAGCCGTGCTCGTCCTTCTTGACGATGGTCCCGGACACCGGATCGACCCAGAAGGTGCGTTGCGCGGCGTAGTACCGCGACATCGTGATCGGCTCGTCGGGCTCACCGGGCACTCCCCACATCGCCGCGCGCGCGGTTACCTCGCTGTCGGCGTCGTCTTCGTAGAGCGAGGCGTACTTCACCGGCTCGACCAGCTTGCCGTCCGCGTCGTAGCCGACGTTCTGGCTGAACCGGTAGGTGGTCATGCCGTTGACGTCTTCCTCGCCGTCGTAATTGGCGTCGAACGCCTTCTGCGCGATCGGGTCGAACACGGAATAGGTCTTCTTCTCCGTGTCGAACGGGAACCGGTAGGCCAGCCCCTCGTGCGGCAGCGCGATGTTCGTCGGCGGCTTGTCGTCGTCGATGGCGCGCGGCTTCTGCACCGCGCCGCCCGGATTGCTCTCGCTGGACACCGCTTCGGCGGTGCTGCGGTCGACGGTCACGGTGTCGACCATCGCCAGCAGCAGGCCGGTGTCCTGTTGTTTGTCGGTTCGGCGCAGTGAGCTGCCGACCTGAAGGGTCACCACGTCGGCGTTCGACGGGGACTCCACCGAGATCTGCTCCTGCATCGCCATCGGCACGTCGCGGTCGATGACGAACTTGGCCGAGTTGAGCGATGCCGGGTCGAACGCGGTCCCGGTGCCCTCGCTGATCAGCGTGGCATCGAGGTCCAGCGGAATCTTGGCGATCTTGCTGTGGGTGTAGGTGGACAGCAACAGCGCGGCGATCAGCAGGGCGGCACCCAGCCCCAAGATCCCGCACGCCGCAATACGCAGCGCCACTGCGCGGTTCAAACCGTGCCTCCCATATCCCGCTCCTCGCGTCCGCGGCTTCGTCGTCCCGTGGTACGCCCGCAAAAACCCGTTTGACCCTAACAGCACAATTTAAGGTCGTCGTTTAGTCCGAGCGCATCCACCCGCGGCCCCCGGACTACCCGTATTCAGCGTGTTTCGATCCTCCCGGCACACTGATTGCCGTGGGCAGCATCGGAAACGTGGCGGAAGTCGGCGGCACTCGCGGCTTCCTGCCTGCCGTCGAAGGCATGCGGGCCTGCGCGGCGGTCGGGGTCGTCGTTACCCACGTGGCCTTTCAGACCGGCCACACCGGCGGGATCACCGGCCGGCTGTTCGGCCGCTTCGACCTCGCGGTCGCGGTGTTCTTCGCGCTGTCGGGCTTCCTGCTGTGGCGTGGGCATGCCGCGGCCGCGCGGGGGTTGCGGCCGACCCCGTCGACCGGCCACTACCTGCGCTCGCGGATCGTCCGCATCATGCCCGGCTACCTGGTCGCGGTGGTGGTGATCCTGTCGCTGCTGCCCGATGCGAAAGCCGACCTGACCGTGTGGCTGGCCAACCTCACCCTGACCCAGATCTACGTGCCGCTCACCTTGACCGCGGGGCTGACGCAGATGTGGAGCCTGTCGGTCGAGGTGGCGTTCTACCTCGCGCTACCGCTGCTCGCGCTGCTGGTGCGACGGGTCCCGGTGCGTGCGCGGATACCCGTTATCGCGGTCGCGGCGGTCGCCAGCCTGGGGTGGGCGGTGCTGCCCATCGCCACCTCCGCCGGTGTCAACCACCTGAACTGGCCGCCAGCCTTTTTCTCCTGGTTCGCCGCGGGCATGCTGCTTGCCGAGTTGACGGTGGAACCGGTCGGATGGCCGCACCGGTTGGCCCGGCGGCGGGTGCTGATGGCGGTCATCGCGGCGGCCGCCTTCCTGGTCGCGGCGTCCCCGATCGCGGGTCCCGAGGGACTCACCCCGGGCACGGTCAGCCAGTTCGTCGTCAAGATCGCGATGGGCGCGGTGGTCGCCGCCGCGCTGGTGGCCCCGCTGGTGCTCGACCGCCCCGACACCTCGCACCGACTACTCGGCAACACGACGATGGTGACGTTGGGCCGGTGGTCCTACGGGCTGTTCATCTGGCACCTCGCCGCGCTGGCGATGGTGTTCCCGGTGATCGGCGAGTTCGCGTTCAGCGGGCACATGCCGGTGGTGCTGGTGCTGACGGTGGTGTTCGGCTTCGCGATCGCCGCGGTCAGTTACGCGCTGGTGGAGTCGCCGTGCCGGACGGCATTGCGGCGATGGGAGTTTCGTCACGAACGCCCGATACCGCCGCTGGACTCGGCGGTCAGCGGCGTGCCTGAGCCCGTCGCGAGATGACCTCGTCGCGCACCGCGGAGCGTCGCGCCTTGCCCGCGTCGTCGCGCAACGGCGCATCGGTGAACTCGACCGTGCGCGGCACCTTGTGGCGCTCGAGGCGCTCCGAGAGGAATGCGATGACGGTCGCCTCGTCGAGATCACCGTCGGCCTGCACGAGCGCGTGCGGGACCTGGCCGAGATCCGAATCCGGCACGCCGACGACCAGACACGACAGCACCGCCGGGTGTTCGGCCAGCGCCGACTCGATCTCGGCGGGGTAGACATTGCGGCCGCCGACGGTGAACATGTCGACGCGACGGTCGTTGAGGTACAGGAAGCCGTCCTCGTCGAAATAGCCCAGATCGCCCAGTGAGTCCCAGCCGTCGCGGGACTTCGCGGTCGCGCCGACGTAGCGGTAGGTCGGCGCGCTGCCCGGCGACGGGCGCATGTAGATCTCGCCTGCGACTCGCGGCGGGCACTCGTTGCCGTCGTCGTCGAGCACCTTCATCTCCCCGGCGACAACGACGCCGACCGAACCCGGGTGCGTCAGCCACTGGTCCCCGGAGATGAACGTCAACGCCTGTAACTCGGTGCCGCCGTACAGTTCCCACACTGTGTCCGGACCCAGGATGTCGATCCACGCCTGCTTGACGGCCGGCGGGCAGACCGCGGCCACATGCCAGAACCGCCGGATGGAGGACAGGTCGTAGGCGTCGGGGTCGGCCCGGTAGACCGGCAGCAACCGCTGCATGATCGTCGGCACCGTCGTCAGGAATGTCACCCGGTGTTCGGTCACCAGACGCAGGAACTCGTGCGGTTCGAACCGCGGCATCAGCACCAGATGATGGCCCTGCACCAGGCCGATCGCGAACGTGGTGAACCCGGTGTTGTGGCTCAGCGGCACCGACAGCAGGTTGACGTCACCCTCCTGTGCGCCGAGCGGGTACCCGGCGGCCGGCGGAAACCGGCCGTCGCCACCGGATTCGATCAGCTTCGGCTTGCCGGTGCTCCCGCCGGAGGCCATCGCCTTGAAGATGGGCGACACCGCCTCCGGCAGCGGTGCGTCCGACAGCCCCGGATCGGGTGCGTAACCGGTTGGCACGCTTGGTGTTCGACCGGTCGGGTCGTCGCGGCCGACCACCAGGGCCCGCGGCTTGAGCTCGAGCAACCCGGCGAGTTCGGCGTCGGGCAGCCGCGGTGAGAGCGGCTGCGGAACGGCGCCGAGCTTCCACGTCGCGAGCACCGCCTGGACGAATTCGATCGAGTTCGCCAGCACCACGGTGACGTAATCACCCTGTCGCACACCGAGTTCGGCGTAGGCGCGGGCCAGCCTGTTGGTCGACTCGTCGAGTTCACCGCGTGTGACCGTGACACCCTCGCACGTCGCCGCCGGTGCGTCGGGGGCGGCGGCCGCCAGCCGCGACACCTGCGTCCCGATCGGCGGGATCGGTCCGGTCATCTCAGTAGCCGCCCCGTGTCTCGAAGATTCGGCGCGGGTTGTCGACGAGCATCGTCGTCAGCTGCTCGTCGGTGACGCCACGATCCTTGAGCGCGGGAATGACGTCGTTGTGGATGTGCAGATAGTGCCAGTTCGGCATGGTCGCCGGCACAAGCGCTTCCGGTAACCAGTCGATGAAACACGATGCGTCGTGGGACAACACCATCTTGTCGGCGTGCCCGCGCTCGCACATCTTTGCGACGGTGTCGACCCGGTCTTCGAAGCCGAGGAACACGTCCACGCCGAACCGGTCCATGCCGATGTAGGAGCCGTTGCCGATGAGCTCTTCCAGATAGTCGAGATCGGTGGTGTCACCCGAATGCCCGATCACCACGCGCGAGAGGTCGATGCCTTCCTCGATGAAGATGCGCTGCTGATCCAGGCCCCGCTTCGTCGCGGCGTGGGTGTGCGTCGAGATCGGCACGCCGGTCTCCCTGTGGGCCTGCGCGACCGCCCGCAGCACCCGCTCGACACCCGGAGTCACACCCGGTTCATCGGTCGCGCACTTGAGGATTGCCGCCTTGATTCCGGTGCCGGCGATGCCGGTGGTGATGTCGCGGACGAACATGTCGACCATCGGTTCACCGAGCGGGGTGTCCGGACCGCTGAAGTGAAAGAACATCGGCACGTCGTTGTAGGTGTACACGCCGGTCGCCACGATGATGTTGATGTCGGTCTGCGCGGCGATGCGTTCGATGCGCGGGATGTAGCGGCCCATTCCGATCACCGTGAGGTCGACAATGCTGTCGACGCCGCGCGACTTCAGCTCGTTGAGGCGGACGACGGCGTCGGCCTCGCGTTTGCCCTCGTCGCCCCAGACTTCGGGATAGTTGGCCGAGATGTCGGGGGACTGGATGAAGACGTGCTCGTGCATGAGCGTGACGCCCAGCTCCCCGGTGTCGATCGCCCCGCCGGCGGTGTTCAGTTGCGGCACGCGGCCGATGCTACGAGATAGCGATCGGTCAATCGGGTACTTGAGAACTGTTCATACAGAAAGGCCACAACCGCATGGCGGCATCGTCCTCTGTCCGCGCCGCGCCGTCGGCGTGGGCGCCGCTGTCCTCACCGATCTACCGTGCGCTGTGGATCGCGCAGTTCGTGTCGAACCTCGGTACCTGGATGCAGACGGTCGGCGCGCAGTGGATGCTGGTCGCCGATCCCGGCGCGGCGGTGCTGGTGCCGCTGGTGCAGACGGCGACGGCGTTGCCGGTGATGCTGCTGGCCCTACCCTCCGGTGTGCTGGCCGACCTCGTCGACCGGCGGCGGCTGCTGATCGCCACCCAGGCGGCGATGGCGGCCGGCGTCTCGCTGCTGGCGGCGTTGACGGGCGTCGGCCTGGCGACCCCGGCGGTGTTGCTGATCCTGCTGTTCCTGATCGGCTGCGGTCAGGCGCTGACCGCGCCGGCGTGGCAGGCGATCCAGCCCGAACTCGTTCCCCGCGAACAGATCCCGGCCGCTGCGGCATTGACGAGCTTGGCCATGAACGGCGCCCGGGCGATCGGGCCGGCGATCGCGGGCGCGCTGGTGTCGCTGTCGGGGCCCACGCTGGTTTTCGCGCTGAACGCGGTCTCGTTCGTCGGCATCGTCGCGGCGCTGGTGGTCTGGCGCCGCCCGGCCGCGGAACGGCTGCTGCCGACCGAGAGGCCGTTGTCGGCGCTGAGCGCGGGCGGGCGGTTCATCCGGAGCTCGCCGGTGGTGCGGCGCATTCTGTTGCGCGCGCTGTTGTTCATCGCGCCGGCCAGCGCACTGTGGGGATTGCTCGCCGTCATCGCCAGTCGGCAACTGAACCTGTCGTCGGCGGGATACGGCGTGCTGTTGGGTGCGCTGGGGGTCGGAGCGGTGTGCGGCGCGACGTTGTTGTCGCGGCTGCAGACGGCGTTCGGGCGCAACGCGCTTCTCACCGGCGGCGCCGTCGGTTTCGCGATCGCCACCGTGGTGCTGGCTCTGGTGCCGGTGTTGGCGGTGGTCGTCGTCGCGATGCTGCTCGGGGGGTTGTGTTGGCTGCTCACCTTGTCGACTCTGAATGCGTCGATGCAGCTGAGCCTTCCGGCCTGGGTGCGGGCACGCGGGCTGTCGGTCTACCAGTTGGTGTTCATGGGCGGGCAGGCGATCGGCTCGCTGGTGTGGGGCCTGGTGGCCGGCGCCACGAGCAGTGTGACGGCGCTGCTGATCAGTGCGGGGCTGCTGGCCGCCTGCGCGGTGTCGCTGCTGTGGTGGCCGCTGCACCGGGGCACCGGCAATCTGGACGTGGAACCGTCAGCGCACTGGCCGGAGCCGGCGCTGGTGTTCGAACCCGCGCCGCCCGACGGACCGGTCGTGGTGCTGAAGACCTATCGCGTCGCGACGGAGGACGAGGCGGCGTTCGTCGCGGCGATGGCCAGGGTGAAGCGCTCGCGGCAGCGCACCGGTGCCGTGCAGTGGCGGCTGTTCCGCAGCGGTGAGTCGGCCAACACGTTCGTCGAGGCGTTCGTCGTGCGGTCGTGGGACGAGCATCTGCACCAGCACATGACCCGTCAGACCCGGCAGGACCTGCTCGTCGAGCAGGCGGTCGACAAGTTCGTCATCGGCCAGCCCACGCTCGAGCACCTGATCGCCGTCAACTGACCGGCCTGCGTGTGCTCATCGGCACGGTGGAGGCGGCGACGGCGGCGACCGACACCAGCGCCAGCAGCTGCACCCCCCACGAATGCCCGACGTAGCCGTCGACCGATCGCCACGGGTTCTGGCTCAGTACCGCGCCGGCCAGAATCAGGCCAACGGCCGATAGGCCGACAGTAGTTGCCTCGCAGAGCTTTTCGCGGTCGCGAAGTAGGCGGCGAACGCCCAGCGCGCAACCGACCACCACAACACCGGCCAACCCGGAGATCGCCGCGCCGACAGCGAGCGTGGCGGCGGCCACCGCGATCGCGTGCGGACGCCACACCGGCACGGGGTCAAGGGGCGGTTGGCGCCTGCGCGCCGGAAGGAACGCCAGCAGGGCGAGCACCGGCAGCAGCGCCAACCCGCCGATCAGGCCGACGCGGTAGGACCCGTTGGACGGGAAGGTCAGCGTGACCGGACCCGACGTTCCCGGCGGCAGCACCCAACCCTGCTGCCAGCCGTTCACCGTGATCGGCGTCAATGCGCGCCCGCCGCCGTCGTGTGCGACCCACCCGGGGTTGATGCTCTCGGGCACGACCAGCACCCGCGACGCCGGAGACGGCGCGACGCTCACCTCACGGTGGTCTGGGCTCCATACGCCGGTCTGCGCGGGTGTGGTTGGCGCCGGGCGTATTTCGCGGGCCAGGGGTCCGGACAACTGCGCGCCGTCGACGATGAACGCGGTACCGGGGCTGACCACCAGCTCCTGCTGGCCCGCGGGCAGCAGGATCGGTTCGCTCCGGCACGGTTGCGCGGCGACGGGAGCACCGTCGAGCAGGGCGCCGACGGTCGTGGTGAGCGAGGTCTGGATGAACTGGCCGGCGATACCGATGACCGGTCCACGCCCGCAGGGGAGCTCGATTGTGCGGTCCCGGTTGCGCGCCGCGTCGGCAGCGGCGATGGGTGCGCCCCGCGTGTCCAGCGCCGTCACCTCGGCCAGCCCCGGCGGTTTGAGTTGGTCGAAGCCGAGCGCCGTGCGGTCGATGACGTCGTCCCACTCGAGGATGGACACCGTGACGGTGTCGGTGACCCGCGGCTTGAGCTTCAGGGTCTGCGCGCCCGCGTCCCCGGCCACCCGACGGATCTGCGGACCGTCACCGAGGTCGACGGCCAGCAGAGTCGGATGTGCCGGCAGCTCAACCGAACTCGGGGTCACCCGCAGTCCGGCGACCTCGCTGCGTCGCGGCAACTTGAGCGTCAGCGTCGGTGGCGTCCGGTGCTGCACGACGCGTTGTGGCGCGGTCCACGCGGTGCCCGGATCGCCGTCGGCCGCGGCGTAGGCCGAGCCCAGAATGTCGATCGGATCGGCGTCGCCCAGCGCGCGGGCGGCGCCCGCCGCCGCGACCAGGTCCGCCAGCTTGGGCCCCTGGCGGGCCCGCACCCACACCGTCGGCGTCACCGCGATCGACGACGGCACACTCAGCGTCCGGCTGAGGTTCACCGGCTCCTCGGGCGACAGCGCCATCGCGGCCGCGCACCTGGTACCCGTTGGGCTTTGCGCGCAGCCCGTTCGGCCGAGCAACTCCGAACCCAGATCCCATTGCGCCACAGCCGAACCCGGCGGAGGCCCGGGAACCGCGACGGTGTGGCGCAGGCTGACGGGATGGGCGAAGCCGTTCGCGTCGTACTGGGTGACGGCGATGTCGGTGAGCCCGAATTGCACACCCGGCGATCCGTCGTCGGTGGCGACCGCGGTGATCCGCACCCACGGTGACTCCCCGTAGGGCAGCGCCGTGGTCAACGGTTTACCGGCCTCGTCGAAACGCAGGGTGCTGGTGCCGTTGACGGTCGAGATCTCGATGCGGCGGATCTGCGCGCCGACCGCGGTGGCGCTGGGCGTGACGGTGATCGTCGCGTTGGTCACCGGATGATCGAAGTCGACCTGCAGCCACTGCCCGATCGCCGACTGCAACGCGTTGGACACCCAACTCGTCGACGGGTCGGCGTCGATCGCCGCGGCCGGGCCCGCCGCGGGCGTCACGTTGGGCAGCGCGGTCGAATCGGCCGCCGAACTCGACACCGAGACCCGGCCGCCGTTCCACTGCCCGTAGACGAGATCGGTGCCGGGAGAGGGATAGTCGATGACCCGGTTGTGGGTATGCCGGGCATCGTCGGGAGCGCGGATCGCCGAGGAGTGGTGGTCGACGCGGCCGTAGTCGGTCTCGCGCGCGACCGGGGTGTCGGTGACGGTGACGAGCGGGGCGGGCACGCCCGCGCGTTCGGCGTCGGCCGTCAACAGCATGGGGCCCAGCGGCGGCTGACCGAGGAGTCGTCGGCGTTCGTCGAGTCGGAGCAGGGCCTCGGGCGCACCGTCCACGCGCGCCATGCGCTCGGTGTCGACAAGGTACGGCGTCACCGGCGTTTCGGCGTGCACCCGGTAGATCTCGACGGCGGGGTAGCGGGGGCGCAGGCCGCTGTCGGTGACGAATCCGGCCAGGGTGCCGCCCCCGACCGGATCGCCGAACTCGGCGACCTTCTCCAGGCCGGGCGAGCCGTCGACGGCCCGGTGCACCAGCAGCGGCCGCGCCGACCGCGACGCCTCCGGGTCGAGGTCGTTGCGCACGACCACATACGAAATACCCTGGCGGGCAAGGGTGTCGGCCAGCCCGGCGGATGGCCGTCCCGCCGCGAACAGACGCTGCACGGAGTCCAGCGCTCGGATGGTCTGCGGCGGGGTCAGCGGGATCGAGTCGCGCACGCCCCACGGGCTGTCGCCGAGCACCTGCAGCGGTTCGTCGTGGCTGTTGCCCCACACCTGCGTGGCGAACGGCGCGCCGGGCGCAACGAGGACGCGGCCCTCGGTGTTGTGTTCGTCGAGCCAGTCGGCGGTGTCGTGCCAGTACTGCGGGATGGCGTCGAAAGCGCCTGGCGGAGTGAGGCGTCCGGACCACGCAAGCGAGGTTCCGGCGGCCAGCGCGACCAGCACGACGATTCCGACGGCGACCCGCTTGTCGCGTTCGGGGTGAGCCAGCGCGCTCGTCCACTCCGAGCGCGGCGCGCTGCCCGGCAGCGGGATCCGGCCGAGCAGGTGCGCCAACCCCAGGGCCAGCGGCAGGCGCAGCAGCGGTTCGAGCTTGTGCAGATTGCGCAGCGGTGTTCCCGACGCGTCGAGGAATGCCTGAACCTCGAGCGCCACCGGCGATCCCAGTCCACCGGAGTAACCGAGCGCCAGCAGCGTGACACCGGTCAGCAGGATGGTGATCAGCCGACCGCGGGCCGGCATCGTGCGCATGGCGAGTCCGGCCAGGCCGGCGGCGGCGACCAGGGTGGTGGCGAGCACGGCGACCGAACCGGTCACCAGCGACGCGCCGGCGGTCGCGTTCGGTGCGACGAACGGTGTCCAGGCGTCGGTGCCGCGCAGCATCTCGGTCAGCGACATCCAGCGAGTGGTGACACCGGAGGATTCGATGAAGTCGAGGAACGGCGGGCTGATCCGGCCCAGCAGCACCAGCGCGATCACCCACCACAGCACCGCCAGCGCGATACCCACCGCCCACCAGGCGGTGAATCGCCACCACAGTCTGGTGGGGCGGTGACATGCCAACCAGATGGCCGCGCACAGGCAGCCGGTGAGGGTGGCCACCGCGTTGACCGCGCCCATCAAGGCGATCGCCACCGCCGACCTCGCGGCCAGCACCCGGATCCTTGCATCGCCCTGTCTGTTTCCTACCCCTCCGGGCCCACCCCGCAGGGCGAGGACCATCGGCAGCAGCACCCACGGCGCGAGCATCATCGGCAGCGTCTCCGAGGAGATCGCGCCGAGCGTGGTCAGCACCCGCGGTGACAGCGCATAGGCGACCGCAGCGATCACCCGTGACGTCGGACTGCCGATGTTCAACGCTTCGGCCACCCGCAGCACGCCCCAGAACCCGACGACCAGCAGCAGCGCCCACCACAGCCGCTGAGTCACCCATCCGGGCAGCCCGGCGACGTCACCGATCAGAAAGAACGCGCCATGCGGGAACAGATAGCCGTACGCCTGGTTCTGGGCCTGCCCGAACGGCAGTTCGCTGTTCCAGAGGTTGAACGCGCGCGTGAGAAACCGCAGCGGATTCGCGGTCAGGTCGAGCTTGGTGTCGGGCGAAATCTGGCCGGGTGACTGGGCGAATGTCAGGACCAGCGCCGCGGCAGCGGCCACCCACAGCCAACGCCGCGAGAGCGGGACGGTCTCAGCGGCGGAGGGCAGGAGCGACGCGACCCGGGATTTAGCTTCGGTCGCCGTACTCGACCCTGTTGAGCACCGAGGACGCCGGATCGCCCGCTTGCAGAGGAGGCCTGTTGTCCTGCTGCACCATCAGCGTCACGCCGAATACGGCTGCCGCGCCCAGCAGCAGGCCGACCACGATGCTGGCGGCAGCGGGCACGAGGAACCGATCCATGGGGGCAAAAGTAGCACGCGGCCGATGTCCGCAGATGAACGTGCGTTCCGGCGGTCGAGCCACCCGGCTCGCCGACCAGGAGATAGAACTGAGCGTCCAGTGCCGTTAGTGTCGAGGCCCATGGCCTTGACATCGAGGAAGACATCGAGGACCAGGACGCTCTGCGCACTGGTGGCACTGACCGGGCTCGTGCTGGCCTGTTCGCCGACCGAGCAACCCGAAGCCCCGTCCGCCGTCTCCGAGGCTCCGCTGACGAAGGCGGCCACGGCCGTGCCGAACGCTCCGGCGCCGGACGCGCCGGCGGCACCGGCGTGCGGAGCCGGCGAGCAGCTGCTCTCGGCCCTGTCGACCCGCGACAAGCTCGCGCAATTGCTGATGGTCGGGGTCACCGGCGCGGCCGACGCCCGCGCGGTCGTCGACACCCATCATGTGGGCGGCATCATGATCGGCAGCTGGACGGACCTGTCGATGCTGTCCGACGGATCGTTGGCCGACATCGCGGGTGCGGCGAACCCGCTGCCGCTGGCGGTCAGCGTCGACGAGGAGGGCGGCCGGGTGTCGCGGCTGGCCCCGCTGATCGGTGCCCAGCCCTCCCCGCGGGTGCTGGCGCAGACCAACACCCCCGAGCAGGTGTACGACATCGCGTTGCGGCGCGGCCAGCAGATGCGCGGGATGGGCATCACCATCGACTTCGCCCCGGTCGTCGACGTCACCGACTCAGCCAACGCCGACGGTGTCATCGGAGACCGGTCCTTTGGTTCGGACCCGACCGTCGTCACCGACTTCGCCGGAGCCTACGCTCGCGGGCTGCGCGACGCGGGGGTCCTCCCGGTGCTCAAGCACTTCCCGGGCCACGGCTCCGGGTCGGGCGACTCGCACACCGGCAGCGTCTCCACGCCGGATCTCGCCGAACTGCAGACGACCGACCTGGTGCCGTATCGGACGCTGACCACGCAGGCCCCCGTCGGCGTGATGGTCGGCCACATGCAGGTGCCCGGTCTGACCGGAAGCGATCCGGCGAGCCTGAGCCCGGCCGCGTACGCGCTGCTGCGGTCCGGCAATTACGGCGGCCCGCCGTTCAACGGTCCGGTGTTCACCGACGACCTGTCGTCCATGCAGGCAATCTCCGACCGGTTCGGGGTGGCCGAGGCCGCCCTGCGCGCCCTGCAGGCCGGCGCCGACAACGCGTTGTGGGTGACGACCGGTGAGGTGCCCGCAGTGCTCGACCGGCTCGAGAAGGCGGTGGCGGCCGGTGAGCTGTCGATGTCCAGCGTCGACGCGTCGGTGCTGCGGCTGGCGGCGATGAAGGGGCCCAACCCGCGCTGTTGACACCTGGCGTCCACCGATTGCTTACCCTTGTGTAATGGCCGGAGGGACCAAGCGGTTGCCGCGCGCCGTGCGCGAGCAGCAGATGCTTGACGCCGCGGTGCAGATCTTCTCGGTCAACGGCTATCACGAGACGTCCATGGACGCGATCGCCGCCGAAGCGCAGATCTCCAAGCCGATGCTGTATCTGTACTACGGCTCCAAGGAGGAGTTGTTCGCCGCGTGCCTGGACCGTGAGCTGGCCCGGTTCGTCGACGACGTGCGCAGCCGGATCGACTTCAAGCAGAGCCCGAAAGACCTTCTGCGCACCGCGGTTCTGGCGTTCCTGAACTACATCGACGCCAACCGGGCCTCGTGGATGGTGCTCTACAGTCAGGCCACCAGCTCTCAGGCGTTCGCCCACACCGTGCGTGAGGGCCGCGAACGCATCATCGATCTCGTGAGCAGGCTGCTGCGGTCGGGTACCCGAAACCCCGAGCCCGACACGGATTTCGACATGATGGCCGTCGCGCTCGTCGGAGCGGGCGAGGCGGTGGCCAGCCGCGTCAGTACCGGCGACGCCGGTGTCGACGAGGCCGCCGAACTGATGATCAACCTGTTCTGGCGTGGCCTGAAGGGCACACCGGCCGACCACGCCGTGGCCGACCACCCCGTCGAGACTGCGGGGAGATCGCCGAACTAGGCCGAACCGCGGTTAGTGGTCTCGACGGTCCACCCCGGTGGCACGTGGTACGTCCAGCCTTCCTGCCAGTCGAACGGCGCGTCGACCGATTCGGCGAGACGTCGCCCTTTCAGCAGGTAGTCAAGTGCCCACTTGTTGGCCGAGTGAGCGATGACCAGCACGGTCCGATCGTCGTATTGTGCGGCCAAACTCCTTATGAATGAGCGCATCTGGTCGACGACCTGTTGATAGCTCTGCCCGCCCGGATAGGGCTCGGTGATGTGCTGACGGCGGGTGGTGGTGAGCCGTGCAACTGGCATGCCATTGAGCATCCCGTAGTTGCATTCGCGTAGCCGGGAATCGGTGCGGATGGGCACATGTCTGCCGGCGAAGGCAATCGCGGCAGTCTCGACGGCGCGGGCAAGATCGGAGACGAAGACAGCGGCGAGTTGGCGGTCGCGATGGCGCCCGCCGAGCTCACGCGCAAGCTCGCGGCCTAGGGGCGACAGCTCGCCGGGCAGCCATCCAGTGGCAATGCCCGCTTCGTTGTCCACGGTCAAGGAATGCGTTTCGAAGATCAGCTCGATTGCCATGCCCCGTCTCCTGCAGGCGTTCGCGAAGGTGGCTTCGAGACTGCGGCGAGATCGCCGAACCAGGCTTGATCGCGATCTGTGCGCAGTCTCGAACCAGTTGTCGCTAGAGCGACCGCACCGTGCCGAACAGGTGCGGCTCGCGCTTCTTCATGTCGCGCAACGTCAGATCCCAGCCATCGGAGACGCGGTCGACATACAGTCCAGCGCTCGCAGGCAGCACCACCGGCTTGGCGAACTTCACCAAGTACTTCACCGCACCCGGCAGTTGGCCCTCGATGTTGGCGAGAACCGCTGCTGCGCTGAACATCCCGTGGGCGATCACCGTCGGAAAGCCGAACAGCTTGGCCGCGACGGGATTGGTGTGGATCGGGTTGTGGTCGCCGCCCACCGAGGCGTAGTGCCGGATCTGGCCGGGCGTGATGCGCAGCAGCGCGTTCGGGGGGCCCAGCTTCGGTGGCTTCTGCGGTGGGGGCTTGGGTTCGTCGGACAAGCTCGTGCGCTGCTGGTGCAGGAACGTCGTCACCTGGTGCCACGCCCGCTCGTTGCCGACGTTGACGTCGGTCACGAGGTCGACCAGCAGGCCGCGCCGGTGCTCGCGCAGGTTCTCCGCGTGCACCTTCACCGACACGGTGTCGGTGTCCGCGATCGGCCGATACTGCGTGATGTGGTTCTCGATGTGCACCGAACCCATTGCCGCGAACGGAAAGTCGAAGCCGGTGACCAACGACATCAGCGTCGGAAAGGTCAGCGCGAACGGATAGGTCAGCGGCACGGTGTCGCCGAACTGCAGACCCGTCACGTCCGCGTACGCCGCCACGTTGTCGGGGTCGATGCTCAGGTCGTCGACGGTCAGTGTGCGGTCGGGCAGCGTCTCCCCGCGCGGCACGAAGGGCAGCGCGCCCGCCGCAGCGCGCACCAGGTTCATCAGCCCGGACGGTTGGGTCACGTCACGCCCCCAGCCACGCCTGGCCACACACCCGCACCGTGTTGCCGGACACGGCGTTGGACGCGGGACTCGCGAAGTAGGCGATGGTCTCGGCGACGTCGACCGGTTGGCCGCCCTGATACAGCGAGTTCAACCGTCGCCCGACTTCGCGGGTGGCCAGCGGGATGGCCTCGGTCATCTTGGTCTCGATGAACCCGGGCGCCACCGCGTTGACCGTGACGCCCTTGTCGGCGTAGGCCTCCGCCAAGCTGTCGGTCAACCCGATCATGCCCGCCTTGGTGGTCGCGTAGTTGGTCTGCCCGCGGTTACCCGCGATTCCCGCCATCGACGACAGCCCGACGATCCGGCCGCCCTCACCGATCGAGCCGTTGCCGACCAGCCCTTCGGCTAGGGCAAGCGGCGCAAGAAGATTCACCGCGACGACGGAGTCCCAACGCGCCTCATCCATGTTCGCGAGCAGCTTGTCGCGGGTGATGCCGGCGTTGTTGACCAGGATGTCGGCGCGTCCGCCGTGGTTTTCCTTCAGGCGTTCGGTGATGCGCTCGACCGCGTCGGGCGCCGTCACATCCAGCGCGATCGCGGTGCCGCCGACCTTGGTGGCCGTCACGCCGAGCGCGTCCTTGGCGCCCTCGACATCGAGACACACCACCTTCGCACCGTCGCGCGAGAACACCTCGGCGATCGTCGCGCCGATCCCGCGGGCGGCGCCGGTGACGATCGCGACCTTGCCGTCCAGCGGCCGGTCCCAGTCGGCCGGCGGCGCCGAGTCGTCCGCACCGATCCGGAACACCTGCCCGTCCACGTAGGCCGACTTACCCGAGAGCAGGAAACGCATCGTCGACTCCAGCCCCGTCGCGGCGGGCTTGGCATCGGAGGACAGGTACACCAGGTTCACCGTCGCGCCGCGGCGCAACTCCTTGCCCAGCGACCGGGTGAAGCCCTCGAGCGCGCGCTGCGCGATGCGCTCGTGTTCACTGCCCGCCTGCTCCGGGGTGGTGCCGACGACGACGACGCGGCCGGACGGCCCGATATTGCGCAGCAGCGGGGTGAAGAACTTGTACAAGCCCTTGAGCCCGGCCGGTTCGGTGATGCCGGTCGCGTCGTACACCAGCCCGCCGAACGAGTCCGCCCAGCGGCCGCCGAGGTTGTTCGAGACGACGTCGTAATCCTCGGCCAGCGCGGTGCGCAGCGGCTCGACGACACGGCCCTCACCGCCGATCAGCAACGTGCCCGCCAGCGGCGGATCGCCGGGCTTGTAGCGGCGCAGCGTCTCGGGCTGCGGAATGCCGAGTTGCTTGGCGACGAACGATCCCGGCGTCGAATGGACGATTTGTGAGTACAGATCGGAAGCCATGGGGACGAACTTACTCCTGAGTAAGAAGGGTGGGTACTATGGGGTTCATGGCTAGTGATACCCGCCGACGCGTCGCCATCCTCGGCGGCAACAGAATTCCGTTCGCCCGCTCCGACGGCGCCTACGCCAGCGCGTCGAACCAGGACATGTTCACCGCCGCCCTGGGCGGCCTCATCGACCGCTTCAACCTGTCCGGCGAGACCCTCGGCGCCGTGATCGGCGGCGCGGTGCTCAAGCACAGCCGCGACTTCAACCTGATCCGCGAGTGTGTGCTCGGCAGCGCGCTGTCGTCGTACACGCCGGCTTTCGACATCCAGCAGGCGTGCGGCACCGGTCTGCAGGCGACCATCTCCGCCGCCGACGGCATCGCCGCCGGACGCTACGAGGTGGCGGCGGCGGGCGGCGTCGACACGGCCTCCGATGCGCCGATCGCACTCGGCGACGACCTTCGTCGCACGCTGCTGGGGCTGCGCCGGTCGAAGTCGAACCTCGACCGGCTGAAGCTGGTCGGCAAACTGCCGGCCTCGTTGGGCATCCAGATCCCCGTCAACAGCGAGCCGCGCACCGGGATGTCGATGGGCGAACACGCTGCCGTCACCGCCAAGGAGATGGGAATCAAGCGCACCGACCAGGACGAATTGGCGGCCGCCAGCCACCGGAACATGTCCGCCGCCTACGACCGCGGGTTCTTCGACGACCTGGTCACGCCGTTCCTCGGCGTGTACCGCGACAACAACCTGCGGGCGGACTCGTCGGCCGAGAAGCTCGCCAAGCTCAAGCCGGTGTTCGGGGTCCGCAACGGTGACGCGACGATGACCGCCGGCAACTCCACTCCGCTGACCGACGGCGCCTCGGTGTCGCTGCTGGCCACCGAGGAGTGGGCGTCCGCGCACGGTGTCGAACCGCTCGCATACTTCGTCGACGCGGAAACCGCCGCGGTGGACTACGTCAACGGCAAGGACGGACTGCTGATGGCGCCGACGTATGCGGTGCCGCGCCTCCTCGCTCGCAACGGGTTGAGCCTGCAGGATTTCGACTTCTATGAGGTCCACGAGGCGTTCGCGTCGGTGGTGCTCGCACACCTGCAGGCGTGGGAGTCCGAGGAGTACTGCAAGGAGCGGCTCGGCCTCGACGCTGCGCTTGGCTCGATCGACCGGTCGAAGCTCAACGTCAACGGATCGTCGCTGGCCGCGGGCCATCCGTTCGCCGCGACCGGTGGGCGCATCGTCGCGCAGTTGGCCAAGCAGCTGGCCGAGAAGAAGAAGCAGACCGGTCAACCGGTCCGCGGGCTGATCTCGATCTGCGCGGCCGGCGGGCAGGGCGTCGCGGCGATCCTCGAGGCGTAGAAAGCCCCGAGAAAGCCTCGAAAAAAAGTTGTGTCGACGGTTGTAACGCCGGTTTGGGCCATGTCGATAGACAGATAGCTCCGTACTGCCGTCTGACCCCCCGACCCGACGGCAGTACGGGGCTCTTAACTTTTGGCGGCGGATGCTTCGATGGTGGGCATGCAGATCAGCATGTCCCTCGTGGGACTCCTCACCGACGCCGAAGGGCGGTCGCCGCTCGACGCCACTCTCGGCAAGCTCGCCGCGTTGCGTGACGAAGGGTTCCGCCGGGTCTGGATGGCCCAGCTGCCCTACGACCCCGACCTGTTGACCATCCTGGCCGTCGCGTTCCGCGAGATCGACACCATCGAGGTGGCCTCGGGCGTGGTGCCGATCCAGGTTCAACATCCGACCCAGCTCGCCCAGCGCGCGCTGACCCTCAACACGATCGCCGGCGGGCGGTTCAGCCTGGGCATCGGCCTGAGCCATCGCATGGTGACCGAAGGCGTGTGGGGCATCTCGTACGACAAGCCCGTGCGCCAGATGCGCGAATACCTCGACGCGCTGCTGCCGCTGCTGGCCGGTGAGCCCGCCGACACCGCGGGCGAATTCTGGACCACACACGGTTCGCTCAAGGTGCCGGGCGCCCCGGCGCCGGATGTGTACCTCGCTGCCCTGGGACCGCAGATGCTGCGTCTCGCCGGCCGCCGCAGCGCCGGCACCATGACGTGGATGACCGGACCCAAGACACTGGCCGATCACGTCGTCCCGGCGCTGCGCACCGCGGCCGCGGAAGCCGGCCGGTCGGAGACGTCGGTGCGGGTGGTGGCGTCGCTGCCGGTGAGCGTCACCGACGACGTCGCAGGCGCCCGGGCCCGAGCCGCCGAGGAGTTCGCGATCTACGGGCAGTTGCCGTCGTACCGCGCGATGCTGGACCGCGAAGGCTATGCCGGACCGGAGGACGCCGCCATCATCGGCGACGAGGAAACCGTGGCGCAGCGGCTCGACGAACTGGCCGCATCCGGTGTCGACGAGTTCGTCGCGAGCCTGTTCGACGCCGATGCCGAGACGCGTGCCCGCACCCGTGCGCTGCTGCGATCGAAGGACAATTGATCGCCCGCAATTGCCCCTGGTGTGATCTAGATCCCGGGCGTACGATCGATCGCACGACGGGTTCGGGAGTGGCTATTCCGAAGAGTCGGCAAGGGTTGAAAGCCGACCGCGCGAGACTGACGTGACGCACCTATTTGCCCTCCCGAACCCGCCTTTTTTGCCGTTCGGTACGGCTGGCCACACCGACGATTGGCCGGACAGCACGATGGCTCGCGCTGAGCGTCGCAGGCGACGATAGGTGCCGTGACCACAACAACCGTCATCTCCTCCCGGTCGGATTGGGCGCGAACGCTTCTGCTGCCGCTGCAGCCCGAGTCCTGGCGCCGCTACCTCTACTTCGTGCTCGTCAGCGTGCTGGCGGTCGCCGGGGTGGCGTTCCTGTTCGTCGCGAGTTTGGCGTCCGGATTGCTGCTTGCGACGTTGATCGGCATTCCGCTTCTGGCACTGGTGGTGATGAGCGGGCGGGCGTGGAACCGGCTGTACCGGGCGCTGGCCCGACTGACCGGTGTCGAGATCGATGCGCCGCCACCGTTCGAGCGGCCGGGCGGACGGCTGCAAACAATCACGGCAGCACTCACCGATGGCGTCGGTTGGCGCAGTCTTGGCTTCGTCACGCTGCACTCCGTCGTCATGACCCCCGTCGGCTATTTCGTGATCGTGGGCATCGCGGTGTGCGCGATCTCCGTCGCCTCCCCGCTCGTGTACGTCGCGGTGGGCCACCCCTTCATGACGATCGGCGAACCGGTGGACTCGCTGCCCGCATACCTGTTGCTGTCGATCGGCGGCCTCGCCGGTCTGTACGCACTGGGCTGGGTGATGATCGGCGTCGGTCGCGTCGACGTGATGCTGGCGCGTACCCTGCTCGGCGCGACTGAGCGCGACCGGCGGGTGGGCCAGTTGGAGCGGGCCCGCGCCGACGTGGTCGACGAGTCGGCCGCCACGCTGCAGCGGGTGGAACGCGACCTGCACGACGGCACCCAGGCGCGGCTCATCACCGTCGCGATGGCGCTTGCCCGCGCCGAGGAGAACTTCGCGTCCTCGGATGTGGGCCGCGCCCGCGAACTGGTCTCCGACGCGTTGGCCAACACCAAGGACACGTTGACCGAACTGCGCGATCTGGTGCGCGGGATCCGCCCGCCCGCACTGGATCTGGGCCTCGAAGCGGCGGTGCAGACCCTTGCGGCGCGCAACCCGCTGCCCGTCGACGTCACGGTCGATCTGCCGGTGCGCCCGTCGATAGGCGTGGAAACCATGGCGTACTTCTGCGTTGCCGAGTTGCTGGCCAACGTCTCCAAGCACTCCGGCGCCGACCACGCCACGGTGACGATTCGTAGTGATCCGCGTGAACTACGAATCACCGTGCAGGACAACGGCTCCGGTGGTGTGCAGGTCGGCACGGGATCCGGGCTGACGGGCCTGCGGGAACGGCTGGCGATGCTCGACGGCGACCTGGTTGTCGACAGTCCGGACGGCGGCCCGACCGTCGTCACCGTGGTGGTGCCGCCAGGAGCCCAGAAATGACGCGCGTGGTCATCGCCGAGGACAACGCGATCCTGCGTGACGGCCTGGCGCAGCTACTCCGCGAGCGTGGGTATGACGTGGCGGCCAGGGTCGGCACCGCGGATGAGTTGCTCGGTGTCGTCGACGATCTCACGCCCGACGCCGCGATCATTGACGTCCGCATGCCGCCGTCATTCACCGATGAGGGTCTCGTCGCGGCCGTGTCCCTACGGCGGACACACCCCGGCGTCGGCGTGCTGGTGTTCTCACAGTGGGTGGAAACCCGCTACGCGAATGAGCTTCTCGCGGCCAGCCCCGACGGTGTGGGCTATCTGCTCAAGGACCGGGTGACCGACATCGGCGAGTTCGATGCCGCACTGCGACGGGTGGCGTCGGGCGGTACCGCCCTCGACCCCGAGGTGGTGCGCCAGTTGATCGGCGGCCGGCGCGCGACGGCAGTCGACCGGTTGACTCCCCGCGAGCGCGAGGTGCTGGGGCTGATGGCCGAAGGTCATTCCAACAGCGGGCTCGCGCACCATCTCTCGATCACCGAACGTGCCGTCGAGAAGCATGTGTCGGCGATCTTCACCAAGCTCGACCTGGCGCCGTCGCAAGCGCATCACCGCCGCGTGTTGGCGGTGGTCACCTATCTCAACTCCTGACGCCGCGTCGTCGTGCCGGCCCTCGGAAGGCCGCCAACACAACCAAAACCGCCCCCGGGAAGAGTCCGGGGGCGGTCTTGTCGGAGGCGACGAGTGGCTTTAGAAAGCCGCTTCGTCGAGCTCCATCACCTCGTTGTCGAGGTTCTCGATGATCTGGCGCGTGCTGGTGAGCAGCGGCAGGAAGTTCTTCGCGAAGAACGACGCCACCGCAACCTTGCCCTCGTAGAAGGCGCGCTCGTCACCGCTGGCTCCTGCATCGAGCTTGTCGATCGCCACCGCGGCGTGCTGGGCCAGCAGCCAACCGATGACCAGGTCGCCGACGCTCATCAGGAAGCGCACCGAGCCCAGGCCGACCTTGTACAGCTCGGCCGGGTTCTCCTGCGCGGCCATCAGGTAGCCGGTGAGCGTGGCGGCCATGCCCTGGACGTCCTCCAGCGCGGTGGCCAGCAGCGCGCGCTCGGCCTTCAGCCGGCCGTTGCCCGACTCGTTCTTGACGAACTGCTCGATCTGGCCGGCCACGTACGCCAGCGCCTGGCCCTTGTCCCGCACGATCTTGCGGAAGAAGAAGTCCTGCGCCTGGATGGCGGTGGTGCCCTCGTAGAGCGAGTCGATCTTGGCGTCGCGGATGTACTGCTCGATCGGATAGTCCTGCAGGAAGCCCGAACCACCGAAGGTCTGCAGGCTCTCGGTCAGCTTGGCGTAGGCCTGCTCGGAGCCGACGCCCTTGACGACCGGCAGCATCAGGTCGTTGACCTTGACCGCCAGCTCGGCGTCGACGTCGTGCAGCGCCTTGGCGACCGCGGTGTCCTGGAACGTCGCGGTGAACAGGTACAGCGCACGCAGACCCTCGGCGTAGGCCTTCTGGGTCATCAGCGACCGGCGGACGTCCGGGTGGTGCGTGATGGTCACCCGCGGCGCGGTCTTGTCGGTCATCTGCGTCATGTCCGCGCCCTGCACACGCTCCTTGGCGTACTCGAGCGCGTTGAGGTAACCGGTGGACAGCGTGGCAATCGCCTTGGTGCCCACCATCATCCGGGCCTGCTCGATGACCTCGAACATCTGCGCGATGCCCTCGTGCACCTCGCCGACGAGCCAGCCCTTGGCGGGAACGCCGTGCTGGCCGAAGGTCAGCTCACAGGTAGCGGAGACCTTGAGGCCCATCTTGTGCTCGACGTTGGTGACGAACACGCCGTTGCGCTCACCGGGCTCGCCGGTCTCCGGATCGAACAGGAACTTCGGTACGAAGAACAGCGACAGACCCTTGGTGCCCGGTCCTGCGCCCTCGGGGCGAGCCAGCACCAAGTGGAAGATGTTTTCGAACAGGTCATCGGAGTCGGCCGAGGTGATGAAGCGCTTCACGCCATCGATGTGCCAGGAGCCGTCGTCCTGCTGGACTGCCTTGGTGCGGCCCGCGCCGACGTCGGAGCCCGCGTCGGGTTCGGTGAGGACCATCGTGGCGCCCCACCCGCGGTCGGAGGCCAGCACGGCCCACTTCTTCTGCTCTTCGGTGCCGAGGTTGTACATGATCTGCGCCATGCCCGGGCCCATCGCGTACATGTACGCGGCCGGGTTGGCGCCGAGAATGTGCTCGATGAGGGCCCACTGCAGGGCGCGAGGCATCGGCATGCCGCCGAGTTTCTCGTCGAGGCCGATCTTGTCCCAGCCGCCGTCAAACAGGGCGCGCATCGACTTCTTGAACGGCTCGGGCAGCGTCACCGAGTGGGCGTTCGGATCGAACACCGGCGGATTGCGGTCGCCTTCGGCGAACGACTCGGCGATCGGGCCCTCAGCCAACCGGGCGACCTCGCCGAGCATCTCGCGGGCGGTGTCGATGTCCAGGTCGGCGAAGCCACCCTCGCCGAGCGCCTTGTCAACGCCGAAGACTTCGAACAGGTTGAAGACCTGGTCACGAACGTTGCTCTTATAGTGGCTCACGGTTCCTCCTCGGTGAGATAGCCACTCAACGGTTGGGTACTTCTGGCTAAGTTACCCACCAGTAACTGCCCCGAACTATACCCATCAGTAACTTCAACTCAAGCCACCGCGGAACAATTTCCGCAGCCTAACTAACCGCCCGGTTGGTCGGGCCGCCAAAACCCCAGTTGACAGGGGCTTGGCTGACCGCTTCGACCCGCTGTGAGAATCATCACCCGGCCTGCCGATAGGGTGTTGCGATGCTTAGCGTCGCGGTCTGGGGGACAGGAAACATGGGCGCCTGCGCCATCCGTTCGACGGTGGCGTTTCCCGGTCTGCAGCTCGCCGGCGTCATCACGTCCTCACCGGACAAGGCCGGCCGCGATGCCGCGACGTTCGCCGGGCTCGACGCGCCGACCGGCGTCAGCGCCACCACTGACGACAGGGGTATCGGCGCCGTCCTCGCGCAATGCGATGCCATCGCCTACATGGCGTCCGGCGACATCCGCCCCGACGAGGCCGTTGCCGACATCGAACGGTGCCTACGCGCGGGCAGTCACGTGGTGACGCCATCGCTGTACTCGCTCTACGATCCGCGTTCGGCGCCTCCGGACTGGGTCGACCGGCTGACCCGGGCAGCGGAGGAGGGTAACTCCGCGCTGCTGGTCAGCGGCGTCGACCCCGGTTGGGGCAACGACGCGCTCGCGGTCCTCGCCGCCGGGTTGTGCACGAGGATCAAGACCATCCGCTGCCAGGAGATCTTCGACTACTCCACCTACAACCAACCGTTCGCCGTCAAGGTGTCGTGCGGATTTGGCGGGTCCATGGACGAGACCCCGATGATGCTGCTGCCCACCATCCCCACGATGGTGTGGGGCGGCAACATCCGACTTGTCGGGCGAGGTCTCGGCATGGAGATCGACGAGATCACCGAGGAGGTCGAGCGGCGACCGCTGGAGGAGTCCGTCGAGACGGTGATGGGGACCTTCGAGAAGGGCACGCAGGGCGCGTTCTGGCTCAAGGTCATCGGAAAGTCGGGTGGGCGTGAACGCATCGTCATCGACCACATCACCCGTATCCACGCGTCATGTGCGCCCGACTGGCCGTATCCCGACGAGGGCGTCGGCGATCACCGCGTGATCATCGACGGAGATCCGCAGCTGACGATCACGACGCGCGCCGACGTGCCGGGCGGCACCCGTGCCGACGGCGGCAACACCACCGCGGCCAATCGATTGCTCGGTGCGCTCGACTGGCTGTCGAATCAGAAGCCCGGCATCTACGACGGGCTCGACGTGCCGCTGCAGACGGCGCTGCCGCCCGAGGTGCAAGCTCAGCGCTGGGCCTAACTCGTGCTTCGCCGAAACTGCTCACAGATCGCGATTTTCGCCAGATCGGCGATCTGCCCGCAGTCTCGGCGAGATCAGTCGCCCTCTGAAACCACCTGCTTCTCTGTTGATTCCGCCTCCTCCTGCGCGGGCGACTCCGCATCCGGCAATTGACCGACGAGATACTCGGCCAGCCCGCCGATGGTCGGATAGTCGAATACCGCGGTCGCATTGATCGTGAACGCGCCGCCGAACTGACTGTGCAACCGGTTTCGGAGTTCGATCGCCATCAGCGAATCCGTTCCCAGGTCCAGGAACCGACTGGTGGCGGCGGGCGGTTGTGCCAATCGCAGGAAGTTCTGCACCTCGCGCTGCAGGAATTCGGTGACGAAGCTCGCGCGCTGCGGTACCGGAATCTCCTGCAACTGCCGAAGCAGCTCGCTGTCACCGGTCACCTCACCTTCGGGGCGAGGCAACACCAGCTCGAGAATCGGTGGCCGGGAAGCGCCCAACAACTTCGCAGCCCGCTGCCAGTTGGCTTTGACGACGGTGGCCTGCCCGGTGCCGTTCGCGACGACCTCGGCGAGCGCGCTCAGTGCGGCGGCGGGCTCCAGTGGCACCAGTCCCGTTGCGCTGAGATTGTTGTGCGCGGCTTCGGAAGTGGCCATGCCGCCCTTGGCCCATGGCCCGAAGTTGATTCCCGTGACCGGCATCCCCTGTGCCTTTCTCTGCGCGACGAGGCCGTCGAGCAGCGCGTTGGCGGTCGCGTAGTTGGCCTGGCCGGGCGAACCGAACACGCTGGAGACCGAGGAGGACACGATGAAGAAGTCCAGATCGTCATCTTTCGTCAGCCGGTCCAAATGGCAGGCGCCGAACGCCTTGGGCGCCAACGTCGTCCGGAAGCGCTCCAGGGTCTGCTCCGACAGCAGCGCATCGTCGAGCACACCGGCCAGATGCACCACTCCGGCAAGGGGCGGCAACTCGGTGCGGATCCGCTTCAGCAGATTCGCGACCTCGGAATCGTCGCCGACGTCGGCCGCGAACGTGTGGATGCGGCAGCGGTACAGCTCGGTGATCTCCTCGATCGCCCGTTGCGCGTCCGCATCCGGCGAGCGCCTGCTGGTCAACACGATGTCCCCGGCGCCGAGTTGGGCCAGATACGACGCCGTGTGCATTCCGATCGCTCCGAGTCCGCCGGTGATCAGATAACTGCGATCGGGCCGTGGCTGCAGCGGACTCGGTATCTGCAGCACGATTTTCCCGATGTGCCGGGCTTGCTGCATGCGGCGGAACGCGGCCCGCGCCTCGGTCAGCGGATAAATCTCGGCGGGCAGTGGTGTCCACTCGCCACTGGCCAGCCCGTCCGACACCTCGGTCAGCAAGCCTCGAATTCGCTCGGGCTCTTGGAAAGTCACCGTGTCCAGCGCAACGATCTCGTAAGCGATATCGGGGCGTGCCGCGGCCATCTGCTCATGCGTCCAGATGTCGCGCTTGGCGATCTCGGCGAACCGGCCGTTGTGGGCGGTGGCCCGAACGGTCGCTTCGATGAACCCCGCGTTGGTGAGGCTGTTGAGCACCACGTCGACGCCGGCGCCGTCGGTGTCCGCGAGGATCTGATCGGCGAAATCCGTAGTACGCGAGTCGTAGACGTATTGCACACCCATCGTGCGCAGCGTCGCGCGCTTGTAGGTGCTGGCGGTCGCGAACACGACGGCGCCGTGCTGCTGTGCCATCTGGATGGCGGCCAGTCCGACGCCGCCGCTGGCCGCATGCACGAGCACCCGGTCCCCGGGCCGCAACTGCGCCCAGTCGAAGGCGAGCCGGGCCGTGAGTGCGGCCGCGGGAATGGTCGCGGCCGCGGTCGCGCTCAGGCCGTCGGGTACGGGCGCCACCAACTGCGCCGGCACGTTGAACCGGCTGGCGAACGCGCCCTGCATGAAACCGTAGACCCGCTGGCCGACCTCGAGCTGGATCCCATCCCGTCGCTCCGCTCGCCCCGAACCGACGCCGGTACCCAATTGTGTGACGACACCGGCGAAGTCACCGCCGATCGGCCCCGGGTCGCCGGGGTAGAGGCCCAGTACGTTGAGCACGTCCCGGAAGTTGAGGCCCGCTGCTTCCACCCGCACCTGCACATAACCCTCGTCTGGCGGTGGCACGTCCGCCTCGGTGAGCCGCAGGTTGTCGATCGCGCCGCGTTCGGTGGGCGCCAGGGCGTAATCGGTCGAGCGTGGGACCGTGAGATGACCGCTGCGCGCCCATGGCAACAACCGCGACGCCAGCAGCTTGCCTTGCCGCAGCGCGATTTCCGGTTCATCGATGGGTGCGGCCAGCAGGTCGGCCAGTGCGCGCACGGCCTCCGGCGATCCGTCACTGTCGACCAGTTTGCAGCGCAGCGCCGGTTCCTCGGCGATCGCCGTGCGCCCGAATCCCCACAGCGCCGCCTGCGCCGGATCGACCGGCTCACCGGACTCGGTGGCGACGGCCCGCTCGGTGACAATCCACAGTCCACCAGGCAATTTCACCGCCCCACCCTGCACGGCGTGCACAAGGCTGAGCAGCTGGGCGATCTCGGTTTCGATCCGTTTGGCCCCGCTTTCCGGACCGGAGCTACGCCAGACGACACCTGAGAACGGCATCCCGCGCTGCTGAGCGTGGTCCAACAGCTGACCCAACGGCTCAGGATTGGTGGTCCGGTCGAACGGGATGCCGCCCGGTACGTTGGCCGCCAGCTCGTCGAATCCGGCGATAAGCCAGGTGCCGTCCGGCCTTCCAGCATTCTCGGTTGATGCCGACGGCGGCACCTCGTGCCAGCCGAGGGTGTACAGCAGCCGGGTGGCGTCGCCGCCGAGCCCACGCAACAACGCCTCCCGGGGCGCGCGCTTGACCGTGAACTCGCGAATCCCGCCCAGCTGCCGGCCGTCTCGGTCGACGAAATCGAGATCGAAGACCTGGGTCTCGCTGTCGAGCCCGCTGTTGTGCCACCGCGCGCGGCAATAGAACCGCCGAGGCATCTTCTCCCGCAACATCACCTGCCCATACCGCAACGGTAGGAACAGATCGTTGACTCCCTGTTCGGCGGCCAGAAGCGCCGGGAACGCTGGGAATGCGACGCCGGTGCACAGGTCCATCAGGACCGGATGCATGGGCTCGGCGCCGAGGTGTTCGGCGAGTTCTTCGCCGACGGCGATATCGCCGATCGCCTCACCCTCACCGAGCCACACCGACTTCAGCGAACCGGACCAGTTGGGTCCCCATGCGAGTTCCATGTCGGCGAAGGTGTCGAACAGATCCTGCGGGCGCATGCGCTCCATCCGCTCGATGGCCGCGTCGACCGGATCCGCGTGCTCGGGCTCCGGCTCGTCGGCGACGTCGGGGACACCGGCGAGGACAGTGCCGTCGGCGTTGAGCGACCAGTCGGCATCACGATCACCGTATGGGCGGCTGTGCACCTGGAAGCGCCGCTCACTGCCGTCCGACCCCGGATGCAGTGTCAGCTGCACTTCGCGCGAACTCTTCTCCGGCAGGATGATCGGCTCGTAGAAGAAGACGTCCGTCACGCGGGCAGGTGAACCGACCGCGGCCAGGGCCATCGCCGCGTACGTCGCCCCGGGAACGACGACGGTGCCGTAGATGACGTGGTCGGACAGCCACGGCTGCGACTTGACCGACAGCCTGCTGGTGTAGACGGTGTCACCCGAGGCGAGGTCCTTCGCGTAACCGAGGATTCCGGATACCGCGGGGCCGGCACCTCCCTCTGTGACGATCCCTCCCGTCCTGGGCCAGAACCGGCGGCGCTGGAACGGATAGGTGGGCATTTCCAGTCTGCGACGTGGCTCGCGATGCAGCGCCGCGAAATTCGGCCGGAGGCCGCCGACGTAGGACGCGGCCAGCGCATCAGCGATCTGGCGCCGGTCATCGACACCCTTCCGCAGGGACACGATCGCCCGCGGGGAAGCCAGATGCTCCGGCCAGACCTGCACCGCGGCGCCGGTCAGCACCGGTTGCGGTCCTATCTCCATCAACACGGAGCAGCCCAGCGCCGCCACGGTGCGCACGCTTTCGGCGAACTGCACCGGCTGGCGGGAATGCCGCCGCCAGTACGCGGCGTCGAGTGAGGTGTGCGTCGTGAGTACGGCGCCGGTGCGGTTGCAGATCAGCGGTATCGTCGGGGCAGCGAACTGCAATTGCGCTGCGTACGACTCGAATTCGTCGAGCACCGGATCCAGCAGTTCCGAGTGGAAAGCGTGGCTGGTCTCCAAGCTGGTGCAGCGGATGCCGTCGTCGCTGAAACGGGCGACGATCTGTTCCACATCCTCGCCGGGTCCCGAGACCACCGTGTTGGGACCGTTGTAGGCGGCGACCGACACCCGCGGGAATTCTCCGGTGGCCTCTTCGACGTGCTTGGCGTCGGCGAACACCGCCGCCATTCGCCCACCTTCAGGAAGACTTCCGAACAACCTGCCGCGCTCGGCGATCAGCCGGGCGCCGTCCTCGAGGTTGAAGACCCCGGCCACACAGGCCGCCGCGTACTGGCCCACACTGTGCCCCAGCACCACATCGGGTTCGATCCCCCACGACTGCCACAGTCGGGCCAGTCCCATCTCGACGGCGAAGAGCGCCGGCTGCGCGAACGACGTGTGCCGGAGGGTTTCTCCGGTCTCCCGGTCGGTGGCGAACAGCACTTCCAGTAACGGACGCGGCAACATCCCGTCGACCGCTTCCGCGCAGCGCTTCACGGTCTCGGCGAAAACCGGCTCGGTGAAGAACAATTCGCGCGCCATTCCCGGGTACTGGCTGCCCTGACCCGTGAACAGCCACGCGGTCGTCGGTGCGCCGATGCACTCACCGCGCACCACGCCCGGCCGCAGCCGGTTCTCGGCCAACTCGGCCAACAGTTCGCGCGCACCTTGCACCGAATCGACGACCAGAGCTCCCCGATGCTCGAAATGCGAACGACCGACTCCGGCCGTGTAGCAGACATCGGCGATGTCCACCTTCGGATTCGCGTCCAGCCAGTCGCCGAATCGCTGTGCCGATGCGACCAGTGCCTCTGGTGACCGCGCCGACAGCGTCAGCACATTGAGCGGATGTTTTCCGGCATCCGGTTCCGCCGCAGTGTCGCCGGGCGCGTATTCGTCCGCGGTCGCCGACGGCGGTGCCTCTTCGATGAGCACATGGGCGTTCGTCCCGGTGAACCCAAACGAACTCACACCGGCGCGCCGCGGCTTGCCGTTGGCTTGCCACGGCTTCGCCTGGTCCACGACCCGCACGGGCAGCGAGTCCCACGGGATGTGCGGCGACGGGTTCTCGAAATGCAGGCTTCGCGGCAGCATCTCATGCTGCAGCGACATCACGACCTTGATCAAGCCCGCCGCCCCCGAGGCCGATTCGAGGTGGCCGATGTTGGTCTTCACCGACCCCATGAGCAACGGCCGGTCCGGATCGCGGGAAGCTCCGTAAGCGGCCGCGGCGGCCTGGACCTCGATCGGATCACCCAGCGGGGTGCCGGTCCCGTGTGCCTCGAGGTAGTCGACATCCCCGCCGGTCAGCCCGGCCCGGGTCAGCGCCGCGCCGATAAGCCGTTGCTGTGCACCACCATTGGGCACCGTCAGACCACTCGAGGCGCCGTCTTGATTGACCGCGCTGCTGGGTATCACCGCGCAGATCCGATCGTTGTCGCTGACCGCGTCGCTCAGCCGCTTGAGCACCAGAATGCCGCAACCTTCACTGCGCACGTAGCCGTCGGCGGAGGCGTCGAAGGTCTTGCATCGGCCGACGGGGGACAGCATCCGCGCGCGCGAGGCGGCGATCACCGTCACCGGACTCAGCAGGACGTTCACACCGCCGGCCAAGGCCATGTCGCAATCACCGGAGCGCAGTGCCAGGCAGGCCTGATGGACGGCCACCAACGCCGAACTGCATGCGGTGTCGACCGCCACGGCGGGCCCTTCGAGTCCGAGCGCGAAGGCCACCCGACCGGCGATGGCGTTGAGCGCATTGCCGGTGATGAAGTAGGGCTCGATCTTGTCGACCGACTCGGAGGACAACAGGTGCGCGTACTCGTTGGCGGCGACGCCGGCGAAGATGCCGGTCCGGCTGCCGCGCAACGCGGATGGCGCGTACCCAGCCCGTTCCAAACCCTCCCAGACGGTCTCGAGCATCAGCCGCTGCTGCGGCTCGATCCAGACGGCCTCGCGCGGGGAGATGCCGAAGAACTCGGGATCGAATCCGTCGATGCTGTCGAGGAATCCGCCGAAGCGCGTGTAGGTCTTACCCGCGGTCGCTGGATCCGGGTCGTAGAACTCGTCGATGTCGAAGCGGTCCTCGGGGACCTCCCGGATGGCGTCGACACCGTCGAACAGCAGCTCCCAGAAGGCCTCCGGGTTCGGTGCGCCGGGGAAGCGGCACGACACCGCGACGATCGCGACCGGTTCGTCCGGGCGCGATGTGACCGCCGGCGTCACTCGAGGCTCGGGACTGGCCAGCGAGCCGAGCCCGAGGACGTCGCCGAGCAGATAGTCGGCCACGTCGGACAGACGGGGGTGGTCCATCACCAGGGTGACGGGAATCTCCGTGCCCACGCCTTGTTCGATCCGGCGGCGCAGCTCGACCGCCATCAGCGAGTCCATGCCGAGGTCGAAGAACCCGGCGTCTTCTCGGATCTCCGCGGTGTCAACACGCGTCACCTCCGCGACCGCGTCGCGCAGGTAACCGGTCAGAAGTCTCTTGCGCTGCTGCACAGGAGCGTTCGTGAGCTGCTCGACCAGCCGGGTCTTTCCGGACGCCGTCACCGCCGGCGTCGCGAGGTCGGCCGGCACCTCGCGCTCCAACTCCGCCAGGAACGCCCGCCTGCCGGCCTGCTGATAGAGCGGCAGGAAGCGCGACCAGTCGATCCGGGCGACAACCCCTTGTACGGCACCGTGGTCCGAGGAAGCCGCCACGACATCGACCAGGCCCGCCAGGGCGTCGGCGGGGGACAACGTCCGCACCCCGCGCTGATCCAGTCGCGCACGGGAATCGGCGTCGGCCATGCCGGCCGCCCACGGACCGAAATTGATGCTGATTCCGGGGATGTGCCGTTCGCGCAGGTGCCAGGCCAGCCCGTCGAGGAAGGCGTTGGCCGCGCCGTACGCGGTCTGGCCGAATCCGCCCCACACCGAGGCAATCGACGAGGTGCTGAGAAAGAAGTCCAGTTGCAGATCAGCGGCCGCCTCGCTCAAATGCCAGGCGCCCCAAACCTTCCCGGCGAAAACCCGATCGAGTTCGGCGTTGTCCAGGGTGGTCAGCGGGGTGGTGCCGACCTCACCCGCGGCATGGACGATGCCGGCCAGCGGCGGCAATTCGGCCTGCACAGTGGCCAGCAGCCGTGCCACATCGTGGGCATCCGCAACGTCCGCGGCGACCACCTGTATTTCGCAGCCGTGCTGTTCTCCGAGGGCATCGATGCGCTGTTGCACCGCATCGCCAGGTAGACGTCGACTGGTCAGCACCAGATGCCGGGCGCCGCGGGCGGCCAGGTGACCGGCGATCTCGAGTCCTACCGCCCCGAGCCCGCCGGTGACCAAATATGTTGCGTCACCCCGCAATCGCATCGGCGATCCGCTCGGCTGCCGGGTCCGCCGCACTAGCCGGGGAACGTAGACGACGCGGTTGCGCAGCGCGATCTGATCTTCCCTGTCGGAGTCGCGCGGCATCGTGACTCGGTCGACGAGGCCGCACCATTCGCCGGCCGTGCCGTCAGCCAGATCCGCCAGTCCGCCCCACACCTGGGGAAGCTCCAGCGCTGTGGCGCGGCCGAATCCCCACAGGCAGCTCTGATCCGGCGACACCGAATCCGTGTCGGTCACTCGTTGCGCGCCGCGGGTGACCAGCCAGATGGGGCTGCGTAGCTCGGCGGTCATCGCGGCACGGAAGAGCCGCCGCGTTCCGCCGAGGGTCCGGTGCTGCATCCGCAACAGCGACCGCATCGTCGGTGCGGTCCGCGAGTTCGGGTCCCCGTCGAGGGCTGCGACATGCACGATGCGAAGCACCGGATTGTCTTCTGCCGCAGCGCGCAACGCGCCTGCGAGCATTTCCTCGTCCTTGTCGGAGGCTGGCAGCCCGACGATCCGGTACCGGTGGCCGCGGGCAGTCAGCACGTCGACCAGAGGCTTGACTGTGTGGGTGTCGTCGGCGACCAGGATCCACTCGGAACCTTCGTCGGCCCCCGCGCCGGAGACGGCGGCGGTGCATTCCTCCCAGCGGAACTCGTAGCGGTCGTCTGCGACGGATTGGGTGGTCCGTTGTTGGTTGTGTCGGGTGGCGAGCTTGGTCAGCACGGCCAGGGTCTGCTGGTCGTCGTTGGCCCCGTCGAGGAGGGTCGCGAGTTCCTCGATCCGGCCGTCCTCCAGGAGACGGACGGTTTCGGTACGCGGTCGGCCATCGTGTTGTTGTTCGGCGGGTCGCTGGTGGTTGTCGCGGAACCAGTACTGGCGATGTTCGAACGGGTAGGCGGGTAGGTCGAGCTTTCGCGCGTGCGCCTGTCGGAAGGCGTCGAATTCGGGTTGGTGGCCCAGAACATAGGCGTCGGCGACGGCTTCGGTGATCTGCCGGTGGTCGGCGGTGTTTCGACGCAGGGAAGCGATCGCCCGGGGCGCGGTTGCCGGGTCGGGCCAGGCCCGCAGGGCGGCGGCGGTGAGCACCGGTTGCGGGCCGATCTCGAGCAACACCTTGCAATTCAGATCGGCAAGGGTGCGCACGCTCTTGGCGAACTCCACCGGCTGGCGCGCGTGCCGACGCCAGTAGGCGCCATCGAGTTTCACGCTCCTGCCGAGTGCGTCGCCGGTGCGGTTGTCGATCAAGATCCGCTGTGGCGGAGCGTAATCGAACCGTTGCGCGTACGACTCGAAGTCGTCGAGGATGGGGTCCAACAACGCCGAGTGGAACGCGTGGCTGGTGTCCAGCCAGTCGCACCGGACACCGTCGGCCACCAACGCGGTTACGGCCTTCTCCAGATCGACTGCGGGACCGGATAGTACGGTGTTGGCACCGTTGTAGGCGGCGACCGACAGCGTGGTGAACCGATCGGTCAGGCCCTCGACGCGCTCGGCGGGGGCGAACACCGCGACCATTCGACCGCCCGCGGGCAGGCTGCCGAAGAGGCGGCCGCGTTCGGCCATCAGCACAGCGCCGTCCTCGAGACTGAAGACGCCCGCGACGCAGGCCGCGGAGTATTGGCCGACGCTGTGACCCAGCACCACGTCGGGCTCGAAACCCCAGGACTGCCAGAGGCGGGCCAGGCCCATCTCGACCGCGAACAGTGCGGGCTGCGCGTAGGAGGTCTGCCGCAGCGTCTCTGTGCCGTCGCTACCATCCGGCTGGCCGACGTCGAAAATTACGTCCAGCAAGGGCTTTTCGAGAATATCGGCGACGGCCGCCGCGCATCGCTGCAGCGTCTGGGCGAACACCGGCTCGGTGTCGAACAACTCTCGCGCCATGCCCGGGTATTGGCTGCCCTGACCCGTGAACAGCCACGCCGTCTTCGGAGTGTCGTGGGATTCTCCGCGCACCAACCCCGGTGCCGGGCGGTCGTCGGCGAGCGCGCCGAGTAGCTCGACGGCGGATTCCCTTGAATTGACCACCAGCGCGGCCCGGTGCTCCAGGTGGGCCCGTGCCGTCCCGGCGGTGAAGCACACGTCCGCCAGGCTGACCTCCGGATGCGCGGTCAACCATGTGCGATACCGGTCGGCTATCTGCGCCAGCGCGGAGGGCGTCTTGGCCGAGAGCGGAAGAAGGCCGAACCGCGGGGTCGCCCCGACCGGCTCCGGTGCCGGCGCGGCCACCTCGGGCGCTTCCTCGAGGATGACGTGCGCGTTTGTCCCGGCGAATCCGAACGAGCTGATTCCTGCGATGCGGGGGCGGCCGTTGCGCTCCCACGCGGTGGCCTCCTTGACCACCTGCACCGCGAGCCGGTCCCAGGGAATGTGGGGCGACGGGTTCTGAAAGTTCAGGTGCTGCGGCAGCAACTCGTGCTCGAGCGACAGGATGACCTTGATTACACCGGCGACGCCCGCGGCCGCTTCCAGATGCCCGATGTTCGTCTTCACCGAGCCCACCAACAGCGGCTGCCCGGGTCCGCGCCCGGCGCCGAGCACCTCGCCTGCGGCCTGTACCTCGATCGGATCGCCCAGCGACGTGCCGGTGCCGTGGGCTTCCAGATATCCGACATCGCTGGGCTCGACGCCGGCACGCTTCAGCGCTTCGGCGATAACTAGTTGCTGTGCAACGCCGTTCGGTACTGTCAGGCCGCCCGACGCGCCGTCCTGGTTGATCGCGCTGCCGCGGATCACGGCCCTGATCCGGTCGTCGTCGCGGACCGCGTCCTCGAGCCGCTTGATGACCAGGACACCGCAACCTTCGCCGCGCACATAGCCGTCCGCGGCCGCGTCGAAGGTCTTGCACCGGCCATCGGGCGCGAGCATGTGCGCGTTGGAAAACGTGATCATGGTCGCCGGTGTGAGCAGGACGTTCGCGCCACCGGCCAGCGCAAGGTCGCATTCACCCAACCGCAGCGCTTGGCACGCCTGATGGATCGCCACCAGCGACGAGCTGCACGCCGTGTCGACCGCGACCGCGGGCCCCTGCAGCCCCAACCGGTAGCTGATCCGTCCCGCCGCCGCGGCATTGGACGTCCCGATGGCCATGTAGGCCTCGATCTCCGGATAGGTCAGCTCGTCGGATGCCATTCCGAGGTAGTCGTGAGTGGCCAGACCCACGAACACGCCGGTGCTGGTGTTGGCCAGCGCCGTCGGAGCGATGCCCGCATGCTCCACCGCGCGCCACGTCGTCTCCAGCAGGAGCCGATGCTGCGGGTCCATCGAGTTGACCTCGCGCGTCGACATCCCGAAAAACGGCGCGTCGAACCCCGTCACGTCATCGACGAACCCCGCGCGACGGGTCACCACCTTGCCGGGTGCGCCGGGTTCCGGGTCGAAGAACTCGTCGGCGTCCCAGCGGTCCCTGGGCACTTCCGATACCGCGTCGCGGCCCTCACGCAGCACATTCCAGAACTCGTCGGCGTCCGCAGCGCCCGGAAAACGCGCAGCGTAGCCGACGATTGCAAAACGGGGCGCCGGCTCGATCTGCTTTTCGGCGGGTCCCATGCCGTCCTCCCTGCATCGACGGTCACATTTACACTCTGCGCGACACTTGTAGCGCCGAAGAGCGAGCGACTCCGAGGAACACTATTGCACGTGCAACTATCTCGTGCGGGGTCTCACTCCCGGGGTACCGTCGGCGCCGGGCGACTACGGTCGGGCCGCGGGTGGGTTGACCCCGCCATGAGTGATGCCGGCCTTGAAGGC
Organism: Mycobacterium sp. GA-0227b; assembly: GCF_001499855.1. GTDB lineage: Bacteria > Actinomycetota > Actinomycetes > Mycobacteriales > Mycobacteriaceae > Mycobacterium. The sequence goes on along the minus strand of NZ_LQIK01000030.1, from coordinate 134,947 downwards.
CGGCATTAGCTGGGAGTCCAGGAGAGGACCAAGCATTGCGCATAGGCAAGATCACGGTGGGCGCACTCGATGAATGGTCGCTGACTCCCGGCTCGGTCACCTCCTGGCATCCGACGGCCGAGGCGGCCGAGGCGGCCCGGCGAGCCCCCGTCAGTCCGGTGCCGATCAGCTACATGCAGCGCCAGCATTTGCGGAACTATTGCGAGTTGACGGCCGCGGGCCGAAATTTCTCCCGGCAGATCATCGCCAGCTGCGAGGTTGCTGGCCAGTGTGACATCGCGGCAATGGACCATGCCGTGAATGCCTACCTGCGCCGGCACGACACGTTCCGCAGCTGGTTCGAGCACAGCGGCGATGGAGAGTTCATTCGGCACGCCATCGACGATCCGGCCGACATCGAATTCGCGCCGATCGCTCACGGCGGCATGACGATCGAAGAGATACGCGCTCATGTCGTCGGCATACCGAATCCGTTGGAGTGGGGCTGCTTCACGTTCGGAATCATCCAAGGCGAAGACCAGTTCACTTTCTTCGCGGCCATGGATCACGTCCACGGCGACGCGACATTGATCGGCACCACAATGCTGGAAGCGAACGGAATGTATTCGGCGTTGAGTGGCGGCGGCGCGGCCCTCGCGCTTCCCGAAGCCGGTAGCTTCGACGACTTCTGTGTCCGCGAGCGAGAACGGACGTCGGAATTGACCGTGGATTCGCCCGACGTGCGGGCATGGATCGAATTCGCCGAAAGCAACGAAGGCGGCTTTCCGGAATTCCCGCTTCCGCTGGGCAACCCGCTCGACTCCACCAGCAGCGACATGACTTCGGAAGTCCTGATGGACCCCGCACAGACCGAGCGCTTCGAAGCGGCCTGCGCGGCGGTCGGCGCCCGCTTCGTCGGCGGCTTGTTCGCCTGCCTCGCCCAGGTCGAACACGAACTGACCGGTGCGCTCACCTATTACGGGCTCACGCCCCGGGATTCGCGTTCGGCCACGGACAATTTCATGACGCAGGGTTGGTTCACCGGCCTGATTCCGATCACGGTGCCGATCGGCGCGGCCTCATTCGCCGATGCCGCGTGGGCGGCGCAGAATTCGTTCGACTCGAATCTGAACATGGCAAAGGTGCCGTATTACCGCGTACTGGAATTGGCACCCTGGTTGAGTTGGCCTCGGCCGAATTTCCCCGTGTCGAATTTCTTCCATGCCGGTGCCGCTCCGCTCAACGCTGTGCTCGCCGCCGCCGATCTCGGCCTTGCCGACAACATCGGGATCTACCCCGACGGCCGATTCTCCTACCAGCTCACCATTTACATATTCCGATACGGCGAGGGCACGGTGATGGCGATCATGCATCCCGACAATGCGGTCGCCAGGAAATCCGTTACCCGCTACATGAACACGATGAAGTCCGTGTGCGCGCTGGTCGCCGACAGCGGGCAGTGGGGGCGCGTCGCATAGCGTGACGCGACGATGATGAGGGCGATATGCGACGGCTAGCCGATCTCGTGGTGCGGTGGCCCCTGGTGGTCATCGGGGTCTGGGTCGCGATGGCGATCGCCCTACCCCTGGCGGTTCCGTCCCTCGGCGAAATGGCCGAGAAGCACCCGCTCGACATCCTGCCCAGCGATGCGCCGTCGAGCGTCACGGCCCAGAAAATGGCCGAGGCGTTCGGCGAATCGGGCAACGACGACCTCTTGGTGATCGCGTTGGTCAACGAGAACGGTCTGACCCCCGCAGACGAGGCCACGTACCGAAAGCTCGTGGACGCGCTGCGGGACAACGTCACCGATGTGGTGTCGGTGCAGGACTTCGTCAGCACGCCCCAACTTCGGCCGTTCCTCACCAGCGAGGACAAGACGACCTGGGTGCTCCCGGTCAACCTCGAGGGGGAATTGGGCACACCGCGGGCGTTCGACTCATTCAACCGGGTGGCCGACCTCGTCAAGCTCAACGTTGCCGGCAGTTCGGTCGACGTCCATCTGACCGGCCCCGCGGCGACCGTCGCGGACCTCACCGTCGCCGGCGAACAGGATCGCCTTCCGATCGAGATCGCGATCGCGGTCTTGGTTCTCGGCGTGCTGTTGCTGGTGTACCGCAGCGCGGTCACGATGCTGCTGCCGTTGGTGACCATCGGATCGTCGCTGGTGATCGCGCAGGCCGTGGTGGCCGGGTACTCCCACCTGACCGGTTCCGGCGTCTCCAACCAGTCCATCGTGTTCCTGAGTGCGATCATGGCCGGCGCCGGAACGGACTACGCGGTCTTTCTCATCAGCCGCTATCACGACTATCTGCGGTTGGGTGAGGACTTCGATCAGGCGGTCAAGACGGCGATGATCTCCATTGGGAAGGTGATCACCGCATCCGCCGTCACGGTGGGGCTCACATTCCTTCTGCTGAGCTTCGCGCAGATGGGTGTGTTCAAAACTGTCGGGGTGTCCGCGGCGATCGGGATCGGCATCGCCTTCCTCGCCGGGTTGACACTGCTCCCGGCGATACTCGTGCTCGCCGGACCGCGTGGTTGGGTCAAGCCGCGGCGGGAGCTGACCGCCCGGTTCTGGAGGCGTTCAGGTATCCGCATCGTGCGCCGGCCCGTGGCGCATCTGGTCGGCAGTGTGCTCGTGTTGGCGCTGCTGGCCGGTCTGGCAGTGTTCGCGCGCTACAACTATGACGATCGCAAGGTTGTCTCGGCGTCGGCGCCGAGTTCGATCGGATACGCCGCGCTGGAACGCCATTTCCCGATCAGCCAGTCCATTCCCGAGTACATCCTCGTCCAGTCGCCGCATGACCTGCGCAACCCGCGGGCCCTTGCCGACCTGGAGCAGATGGCCTCGCGGGTGGCGCAATTGCCGAACGTCGGCTTGGTCAGTGGCATCACCCGACCCCTCGGCGAAGTGCCACGGGAGTTCCGGGCCACCTATCAGGCCGGCATCGTCGGCGACCGGCTGGCCGACGGCTCCGAGCAGATCGGTCAACGCGCCGGCGACCTCAACCGCCTCACCGCCGGAGCCGACACGCTGGCCGACACACTGGCCGACGTACGTGGTCAGATCAACACGATCGCGCCCAGCATCCAGGACCTGGTCGACACGTTCTCCTCGGTGCGGACCGAGTACGGCGGCGATGCGCTGGTGCGTGACGTCGAAGTTGCGGCCAAGCTCGTCGCCAGCGTCAACGCGCTCGGCAACTCCATGGGCGTGAACTTCCGCGCGGTCAAGGACATCTTCGCCTGGATCGGCCCGGTCCTCACAGCGCTTCAGGGCAACGCGGTCTGCGACGCCAACCCCTCCTGCGTCGACACTCGCCGGCAGTTTCAGCGGCTCGTTGCCGCGCGCGACGAAGGAGGCCTCGACGAGATCAACGATCTCGCGCACCAGCTTCAGGGCGTCGAGGACAGGCAGACCCTCAACGAGGCGGTGACCAAGCTCAACGCCGCCATGGCGAATGTCGCCAAGGCGGTCGACGCCATGGGATTGGACCAACCCGGTGGTCCACAGCAAGGCTTGACCGAGCTGCAGCAGGGCGCGAACCGCCTGGCCGCCGGGAGCCGGGAGGTGGCAGGCGGGGTGGATGAACTCGTCAAACAGGTCAAGGTGATCGCCGCCGGACTGAACGAGGCGTCGACCTTTCTGCTGACGATGAGGAGCAACGCTGCTGACCCGTCGCAGGCCGGTTTCAACATTCCCGCCCAGGTCCTGAATTTGCCGGACTTCCAGAAAGCCGCCACGGCCTACATCTCGCCGGACGGTCGCTCGGTGCGGTACCTGGTCCAAACTGAGCTCAACCCGTTCAGCCCGGAGGCGATGGATCAGGTCAACGAGATCCAGGACGTCGCGCGGGGCGCGCAGCCGAACACCGCGTTGGCCGACGCGACGATATCGATGGGCGGATACCCCGCCGCACTGCGGGACACGCGTGACTACTACCAGCAGGACATCCGATTCATCATCGCCGCGACGCTCATCGTGGTGCTGTTGACCTTGATGGTGCTGCTGCGCACGGTCGTCGCGCCGCTTTACCTCGTCGGGTCCGTGGTGATCTCGTACTTCGCGGCCGTCGGTCTCGGTGTCCTGACGTTCCAGCTGATCCTCGGGCAGGAATTGCATTGGAGCGTGCCACCATTGGCGTTCGTGGTGTTGGTTGCCGTGGGCGCCGACTACAACATGCTTTTCGTGTCGCGACTTCGGGACGAGTCGCCGCACAGCGTGCGTTACGGCGTTATCCGAACCCTGGGCTCGACGGGCGGCGTGATCACCGCCGCGGGCCTGATCTTCGCCGCGTCGATGGCGGGCCTGTTGTTCTCGAGTATCGGCATCGTGGTCCAAGGCGGTTTCGTGATCGGGGTCGGGATCCTTCTCGATACGTTCGTCGTCCGCACCATCACGGTGCCTGCCATCGCTGCGCTGATCGGCCGGGCGAACTGGTGGCCGTCACGGATCGGTCCGCGCCGGCCGATGTCGCGGGCGCCAGCCGAGCGGACAGGAGTGGAATGACAACGCCTGAGTCATCGATTCTGTCGATGCTGCATGGACGCGCCAGCCTGCGTCCCGACGAGGTCGCGTTCACCTTCACCGCCTACGACCACGACCCAGCCGGCATCTCGGAGAGACTGACGTGGTCGCAGCTGGCACGGCGAACGATGAATGTGGCACGCGAGATTCGGTCATACGGGTCGACCGGTGACAGGGCGACGATCCTGGCCCCACAGGGTCTGGAGTACATCCTGGCATTCCTGGGAGCCATGCAGGCCGGGCTCGTGGCGGTTCCGCTGCCGTTGCCCCATCGCGGTTCCAGCCATGAGCGGGTGAGTGCGGTCCTTGCCGATACGGAGCCCTCGGTTGTCCTCACGACATCGGCGGCCGCGGACGACGTCGGCGATTTCGTCGGTCAGTCACGAGTGGACACGGCGCCGAAGCTCGTCGAGGTCGACTCGCTGAATCTGGACGCCGAATGTGCCGGCCTGGAGCCCGCTGATCTGCCGAAAACCGCGTATCTGCAATACAGCTCGGGGTCCACCCGGCTGCCGACCGGAGCGGTGCTCTCGCACCGCAACCTCACAGCGAATTTCGATCAGCTGATGCGAAGCTTTTTCGCGGAGTCCCCGTTTCCGCCGGACACCACGCTCGTGTCGTGGTTGCCGTTCTACCACGACATGGGCTTGGTGCTGGGAGTCTGCGCACCCATTCTGACCGGCCGTCCCGCCGCGCTGATGAGCCCCGTGTCCTTCTTGGAGCGACCGGCCCGGTGGATGCGCGCGCTGGCAGAGAACCCGCGCGCGTGGTCGTCGGCACCCAACTTCGCGTTCGACCTCGCCGCCCGCAAAACCACAGACGAAGATCTGAACGGGCTCGACCTCGGTGGCGTGGTGGGCATCATCAGCGGTGCCGAACGCGTGGAGCCGGCCACGTTGCGTCGCTTCGTCGATCGGTTCGCGCACTTCAATTTCCGAGACCACATGATGCGCCCGTCATACGGCCTGGCGGAGGCCACGGTCTTCGTCGCGTCGGGCACCTGGAGCGAATCGTCGCCGGCTGCTCACTTCGATGCCGAGGAACTGGGCGCGGGCCGGGTTCGGCCCTGCGCAGCCGGCAAAGGCACTGCGCTCGTGAAATACAAAGTGCCGCAGTCTCCTTTGCTGCGGATCGTCGACAGCGAGACGCATCGCGAGTGTCCGCCGGAGTCGATCGGGGAGATCTGGGTGCACGGCGAGAACGTCGCCGACGGTTATTGGCGTAAGCCGCCAGAGATGCAGAGCTGCTTCGGCGCCACACTTGTCGACCCATCACCCGGCACACCGGAAGGGCCGTGGTTGCGCACCGGCGACCTCGGTTTCGTCCATGGTGGCGAACTGTTCATCGTCGGCCGTATCAAGGATCTGCTGATCATCCGGGGGCGCAACCACTATCCGGAAGACATCGAGGCGACGGTGCAAGAGCTCACCCGCGGTCGGGTCGCGGCGATAGCGGTGCCGGTGGACAGTAGCGAAAAGCTGGTCGTCATCATCGAACTCAAGAAGCCGACTGACTTTGACGACGACGCGGCGCGCCGGTTCAGCGCGGTGAAAAGCGATGTCACGGCCGCGATAGCGAATGCGCACGGACTGAGTGTCGAAGATCTCGTGCTGGTAGCGCCCGGGTCGATACCGACGACGACGAGCGGAAAGATCCGGCGCGCGGCGTGTGTCGAGCGGTATCGGCGAGACCATTTCATTCGGTTGGACGCCTGAGTCCCAGGCCGATACGGAGTAAGGTTGCGAAACGCATGAAACGACTTCTCGCACTCTGCACCTCACTGACAACCATCGGCGTCGCAGGGTGTTTCGGATTAGGCGTCGCGGGAGCCGAAGAGTCACCGGTCGTGCCGCCAAGCCCACCCAGCCCCACCGACGGACCGCCCCCGCTGGGTACACCCGGTCGGGCGTACGCGTTGGGCGGGGCCCACGTCCTGGGCATCCCCTATGACGAATACATCATGCGTACGGGCGCGGACTGGTTTCCGGGACTGGACCGGCAGATCGTCGACTATCCCGCCGGGCAGGTTCAGGGCCACACCCTGGAGCGGCTGTTTCCGGGCATCGGCAAGCTGGACGACTCATTCCCGGGATTGGGCGTCGACGGTCCCAGCGTCGGCGAGTCGGTCGACGTCGGAGCGCCGAATCTGATCAATGCGATCCGCGAGGGCGGGCCCGGCACCGCCATCGGTCTGTCCGAGGGTGCGATGGTGCTCAACGAGGTACAGGCACGACTGGCGTACGACCCGGCCGCCCCACCTCCGGACGAGTTGAGCTTCGCGATGTACGGCGATCCGGTAGCACGGCACGCTTTCGGTGAGAGCTTCCTGACGCAGATGTTTCCGGTCGGCAGCGTGGTGCCCTCGCTCGACTACCGGATTCCGCCGCCGGTCGAGAGCCAATACGACACCTACCAGTTCGTCTCTGCCTACGACAGCATCGCCGACTGGCCCGACCGGCCGGACAATTGGATATCGGTCGCCAATGCGATCGTGGGCCTCGCGACCGGTCACACCGCGGTCGCGTTCACCGAGCCGAGCATGGTGCCACCGCAGAACATTCGCACGACCGTCAACTCCCGGGGCGCGAAGACGACGACGTTCATGATTCCCGAGGAGCACCTTCCGCTGGTGATGCCGTTCAAGTATCTCGGAGTGGACAAGGAGACGCTGATCAAGCTCGACGCGGTGCTCAAGCCGTACGTGGATGCGGGTTACTCCCGGCACGACAACCCGTTGACCGCGCCGATCACAGTCGATCCGGTGAACGGCTATGACCCGGCGGAGGTCACCGCCCCGGCCACCCAGGCCGCCTTCGGCGGCGGCGCCGACCCGGTGTCGCAGCTGCTGTCCGGGCTTCAGTACGTGCTGAACAACCAACCCAAGCCCTGAGCCGCTACAGTCCGGCCAGCCCCGCCCCGAGCAGCACGCTGCCGACCCCGGCCAAGAGCACGCACACCCCGCGACGGCCTTGCGACCGCAGCCACTCATACAGTGCGGACAGTGTGGCGCGGGTGCGGTCCGGGGCCACCAGATAGCACAGCAGCGGGATCTCCACGAGCGCGAACGCCACCACGTTGAACAGCATCAGGGCGCCGAACTGGGTGGCGGCCGCGGCGCCCGAGGCGACGATGAGCGCCAGCGCGGCGAGATAGTCGACGGACGGCAACGCGATGCCGAGGCCCGCGACGCCGGCGGTCCACAGCGAACGTCCGCTGGCCAATTGCCGGGTGCGGGTCGCAAGCGGTCCCACGATCCGGTTCGCGCGGCCGGGCGCGCCGTCGTCCCGGCCACCGCCAAGCACACCGCTGGCCACCAATACGGCGTTGACCAGCAAGAGCGCGCCGACCACGATCTGTACCCGGGGCAGCGTGAAATGCGCAGACCCAAGAGCCGGCCGCAGCACGAACAGCCCGATCACGCCCACCGAAAGCCCCATCACGAAACCGCCTGTGAGGAAGGTGAGTAGCTGCAGAACCGGCTGTGGCCGGTTGATCATCAGCACCGTCATGCCGATCCGGAACGGCTCCAGGCTGACCGCAACGGCCATCATCAGGAGCGTGATCCACATGTCGAGGTCAGGCTACCGCTCAGCGGGATCGGCGTACCCGGACATGGCCGCCGCGCACGGCCACGTGTGAAGATGGACAGGATATGAGCGCGACCGATCTCAGCCCGGCGACACTGCGCGAGGCGTTCGGGCACTTCCCGTCCGGCGTCATCGCGATCGCGGCGGAGGTGGACGGCACCCGCGTCGGCCTGGCGGCGAGCACCTTCGTGCCGGTCTCGCTGGACCCGCCGTTGGTGTCATTCTGCGTGCAGAACACCTCGGAGACGTGGCCCAAGCTCAAGGACCTGCCCAGCCTGGGGATCAGTGTGCTCGGCGAAGCGCATGACGAGGCCGCGCGCACGCTCGCCGCCAAGACCGGCGACCGGTTCGCCGGCCTGCAGACGGTGTCGCGCGAGTCGGGGGCGGTGTTCGTCGACGGGACCGCGGTGTGGCTGGAGAGCGCGATCGAGCAGCTGATCCCCGCCGGCGACCACACGATCGTGATCCTGCGGGTCTGCGACATCACCGTGCACGCCGATGTAGCCCCGATCGTGTTTCACCGCAGCACGTTTCGTCGCCTCGGCGGCGGGTGATCGTCAGGGGCGAGCGCTGAGCTCCTCGCGGTAGCCGGCCACGCGGCGCTCCAGCTCGTCGGCGTCGGCGGCGCGGCCCTCCTTGCGCGCCAACTCGGCGCGGGCGGAAAGCTCGCGGATCGCAGTGCGAATGTCGTTGATGCTGTGTGGTCTCTGATCCGGCTTGTGAGCAGTCACAGTGCCGCCTTTCGTCGTTGATTGGCCGCTGACTGCAGACTACCCACGACGAACCGGCTCATACCGTCGTCGGCTCGAGCTTCGTGTTCGGCGCTGCTACCGGCGCCGGAAAAGCTTGTCGCCGAGCCATACCACCGGGTCGTACTTGCGGTCGGCGGCGCGCTCTTTCATCGGGATCAGCGCATTGTCGGTGATCTTGATGTGTTCGGGGCAGACCTCGGTGCAGCACTTGGTGATGTTGCAGTAGCCCAGCCCGTGTACCTCCTGGGCGTCCTCGGCGCGTCGCTCGTGCACGTCGAGGGGATGCATGTCCAGCTCGGCCTGGCGCATCAGGTACCGCGGACCGGCGAACGCCTCCTTGTTCTCCTCGTGGTCACGCACCACGTGGCAGACGTTCTGGCACAGGAAGCACTCGATGCACTTACGGAACTCCTGCGACCGGTTCACATCCTCCTGCGCCATCCGGTACTCGCCCGGTTGGAGATCCTTCGGTGGGGTGAAAGCCGGTATCTCGCGGGCTTTCTCGTAGTTGAACGACACGTCGGTGACGAGGTCGCGGATGACCGGGAACGTGCGGATCGGCGTGACGGTGACGACCTCGTCGGGGTCGAACGTCGACATCCGCGTCATGCACATCAGCCGCGGCCGGCCATTGACCTCCGCTGAACACGATCCGCACTTGCCCGCCTTGCAGTTCCACCGCACCGCAAGGTCCGGCGTCTGCGTCTGCTGCAGGCGGTGGATGATGTCGAGCACCACCTCACCCTCGTTGACCTCGACGGAGTAGTCGTGCAGCCCGCCGCCCGCGAGGTCGCCCCGCCACACCCGCATGGTCGCTTGATAGGCCATCAGTTGCTCCGTTCTGGATGCTGGGCCAGTTCCTGGTCGGTGAAGTACTTCTCCAGCTCGGAGAGCTCGAACAGGTCGAGCAGGTCCTGCCGGACCGGAATCTGGTCTTGTCTGGTGACGCTGACGTCGGGCACCAACTCGGTGTCATCGCTTTCGACGCGGCAGACCAGCAGGGTCTTGCGCCAATCCGACTCCATCGACGGGTGGTCGTCGCGGGTATGGCCGCCGCGGCTCTCCGTGCGCTGCAGCGCCGCCTTGGCGATGCATTCGCTGACCAGCATCATGTTGCGCAGGTCGATGGCCAGGTGCCAGCCGGGGTTGAACGGCCGGTCCCCGTCGATGCGCACCCGCTTGTACCGCTCGCGCAGCTCGGCCAGCCTGTCGAGCGCCTCGCTGATCTCGTCGGCCTTGCGGATGATCCCGACCAGGCTGTTCATCGTGTCCTGCAGATCGAGTTGCAGGGTGTAGGGGTTCTCCGGGGTATCTCCGTTCGTCGCGCTCTCGAACGGCAGCAGCGCCCGCTTGATCGCGTCTTGCACCGCCCGCTCGGACACCGCAGGCCGATCGGTCAGCGCCCGCGCGTAGTCGGCGGCGCCGAGCCCCGCGCGGCGGCCGAACACCAGCAGGTCCGACAGGGAGTTACCGCCGAGTCGGTTGGAGCCGTGCATGCCACCCGCACACTCACCGGCCGCGAACAGTCCCGGCGTGGTCGCCGCGGCCGTGTCAGGATCGACCTCGATACCGCCCATCACGTAGTGGCAGGTCGGACCGACTTCCATCGGTTCCTTGGTGATGTCGACCTCGGCCAACTCCATGAACTGGTGGTACATCGACGGCAGGCGTCGCTTGATCTCCTCGGCGGGCAGCCGCGACGCGATGTCGAGGAACACTCCGCCGTGCGGCGAGTTGCGGCCGGCCTTCACTTCGGAGTTGATCGCGCGGGCCACCTCGTCACGCGGCAGCAGGTCCGGCGTCCGGCGCGCGGAGTCGTTGTCCTTCAGCCACTGATCGGCCTCATCGACGCTCTCGGCGTACTGGCCTTTGAACACGGGCGGGATGTAGTCGAACATGAACCGGGTGCCCTCGGAGTTCTTCAGCACACCGCCGTCGCCGCGCACGCCCTCGGTGACGAGAATGCCCTTGACGCTGGGCGGCCAGACCATGCCGGTCGGGTGGAACTGGACGAACTCCATGTTGATCAGCGTCGCGCCGGCGCGCAGGGCCAACGCGTGCCCGTCGCCGGTGTACTCCCAGGAGTTCGACGTCACCTTGTAGGACTTGCCGATTCCGCCGGTGGCCAGCACCACCGCGGGTGCCTCGAACAAGACGAAGTTGCCGGTCTCGCGCCAGTACCCGAAGGCGCCGGCCACTCTTTTTTCACCGCCGGTCTCGTCCAAGATCAGGTCGGTGACCGTGCATTCGTGAAAGACCCGGATCCGCGCCTCGTAGTCGCCGAACTCGGCCTTGTCTTCCTGCTGCAGCGAGACGATCTTCTGTTGCAACGTGCGGATGATCTCCAGGCCGGTGCGGTCACCGACGTGCGCCAGCCGCGCGTAGGTGTGGCCGCCGAAGTTGCGCTGGCTGATGCGGCCATCCTTGGTGCGGTCGAACAGCGCGCCGTAGGTCTCGAGCTCCCAGACCCGGTCGGGTGCCTCCTTGGCGTGCAACTCGGCCATCCGCCAGTTGTTGAGGAACTTTCCGCCGCGCATGGTGTCGCGAAAGTGGACCTGCCAGTTGTCCTTCGGGTTGGCATTGCCCATCGCGGCCGCGCAGCCGCCTTCGGCCATCACGGTGTGCGCCTTACCGAAGAGCGACTTCGTGATGACCGCAACCTTCTGACCGCGCTCGCGTGCCTCGATGACCGCACGCAAACCCGCGCCGCCGGCACCGATGACGAGTACGTCGTATGAGTGCCGTTCCACCTGAGGTGAGCCGGTTGCGCTGAGAGCCTCGGATTCCGCCATTAAATAAACCTCACTACCAATTGAATAAAGCTGTCAGCCAATGAATCTCAGGTCAGGGATGGCACCGCTGGCCACCAACATGATGTAGAAGTCGGTGAGCATCAGCGTGCCAAGCGTGATCCAGGCGTAGGCCTTGTGCCTGGTGTTGAGCCTGCTGACCTGTGACCACAACCAGTACCGGATCGGGTGTTTGGAGAAGTGTTTGAGGCGCCCGCCGACGACGTGACGGCAGGAGTGGCACGACACCGTATACGTCCACAACAGGATCACGTTGACGACGAGAATGACGTTGCCCAAACCGAATCCGAAGCCCGACGGCGAATGGAACGCCACGATCGCGTCGTAGGTGTTGATCAGCGAGATCAGCACGGCGATGTAAAAGAAGTAGCGGTGTGTGTTCTGGATGATCAGCGGCAACCGCGTCTCACCGGTGTAGGTCGCATGGGGTTCGGCCACCGCGCACGCGGTGGGCGCCTGCCACACCGACCGGTAGTAGGCCCCGCGGTAGTAGTAGCAGGTGAGGCGGAACAGCAGCAGGAACGGCAGGGACACCGCCGCGTAGGGCAGCCACCACACATCGGGCAGGAACTGACCGAAGTGGCTGGCCTCAGGGATGCAGCCGGACTGCTCGGCCTCGGACCACTTCACGACACACGGCGAGTAGAACGGCGTCAGGTAGTGGTACTCGGCAACGTAGTACCACTTCTGCATGAACGCCCGCACCGTCGCGTAGATCAGGAAAGCGGCGAAGCCGAGATTGACGATCAGCGGCGACTGCCACCACCGGTCGGTGCGCAGGGTGCGCTGCGGAATCTCTGCACGGCTCGCTGAGAAGACGCCGGTCGCTTTGCGGTCGGCGGTGGGTGCGCTCACTGTTGCCTTTCGATGTCGAGTTGTCCCGGATCCTGACGGACCTCCGCGTCAGCGGACGCCGCCGAGTCCCTCGTCATCGACACCGCGCCAGAAATCGGTGTCGTACTGGGTGTCCGGGATCGGGATGCGGTCGCCGGCGTGGTGGTGCACCACGCCGCGGGCCAGCTCCAGCTCTTCGGCGTCAATGTCGAGACGGTCGATGTCGTTGAGGATGCGTTCGGCATCATTGACGATGCGACGCGTCGCCGGGGAATCCCCGTACCTCGACGCCAGCGATGTCACGCACCGCCGCAGGCTTCCGATTAGCTCATGCAGCTCGGCAAGTTCGGTAGTGCTGGACAATTGACCTCCTTGGGCTGAAGGGTGTCAGGCATCACAGTACGACACCCGATGCTAGCTACATCATGCAGTCCACCGTGAGACAGATCACGTCAAACCGAAGGAGACGGCTCGATGCCCGACCAGGTACTCAAAGAGCGTGCCGAGGCCCTGCTGGCGTTGCACCAGCCCGGAAACCCGGTCATTCTGCCGACCGTCTGGGACGCCTGGTCGGCGCGGCTCGCGGTAGGCGAGGGGTTTGCTGCGCTGACCGTCGGCAGTCACCCGATGGCGGACTCGGTCGGTAAACCCGACCAGGAGGGCATGGCGTTCGACGACGTGGTCACGCGCGTCAAGCAGATCACTGCGGCGGTCGATGTGCCGGTCTCGGTCGATCTGGAATCCGGCTACGCCCAGTCCCCGGGGCGCCTGATCGACGGACTGCTGGAGGCGGGCGCTGTCGGGCTGAACATCGAGGACACCGTGCACAGCGAGAACGGCAGGTTGCGGTCGTCCACCGAGCACGCGGAGTTGGTCGGCGCGTTGCGGGAGGCGGCCGACGGCACCGGCGTGCACGTGGTGATCAATGCGCGCACGGACCTGTTCCTGCGCAAGGACGGTGATGACGCCGACCGTGTCGACCGCGCGGTGGCCAGGCTGACCGAGGCGGCTGCCGCCGGCGCCGACGTGCTCTACCCGGTGGGCCGGCATGATCCGGACACCTTGCGCCGCTTGACATCCGAGTTGCCGCTACCGGTGAACGCGATCGGTGTGCCCGATCAGGACGACCCGGCGTTGTTCGGGCCGTTGGGGGTGGCACGCGTCAGCTTCGGACCGTTCCTGCAGGCCGCGTTGTCGACGCGGGCCAAGGAGTTGTTGCAGCGGTGGGCTTAGGGGGCGGCGGTGGCTGACGACGATCGGAACTGGGAGGACCAGCAGCCGCTGGTCATCGCCGCCGGTGTGGCGGCGGTGGTGCTGGTGGCGATCCTGATCTATGCGGTGATCCGTACCGCGGACGCCGCCCGCGTACCGGAAACAATTCCGCCGCCCGCACCTTCGTCGACTCCGTCGGTGTACACCACCTCGCCGACGACGACCACCAGCTACACCACCCCGAGCGTGCAGACCACGGAAGTCAGGGCGCCGGAGCCGCCCCCGACGACCACCACCACCAGCCCGACCACGGCGACCACGACGACCGATCCGTATGAGACCACGACGACGGATCCGTATGAGACGACGACGTCGGATTGGTATGAGACGACGACGGAGACGACCGGCGACTGAGGCGACAAAGCCGGTATCCCGGTCGGTTTCACCGGCCTGCTTTCGCTGTGAGCGAAGCCACACCGCAGAGCTCAAAACCGGGCTCACATCGCGCGTCGAACCCTGTGAGCACACCGTGATCGGCGCTTCACACGAGGCGACATTGCGGCAATATCGGCTGCTTAACGTCGGCGGCATGCGGTCAAGAAGAAACGTGGTGGTTGTCGGCCACGGCATGGTCGGTCACCGGTTCGTCGAGGCGCTTCGCTCCCGGGACGCCGACGGCGACTGGCGTGTCACCGTTCTTGCCGAAGAGGCCGACGCCGCCTACGACCGCGTCGGGCTCACCGGTTACACCGACCATTGGGACCGCAACCTGCTGGCGCTACCGGGCAATGACTACCGGGGCGACGATCTGGTCGATCTGCGGTTGGCCACGCGGGTGACCGGAATCGACCGGACCGCGAAGGAGGTGCTCACCGCCGACGGCCGGCGCGTGCCGTATGACGCACTGGTGTTGGCGACCGGATCATATGCCTTCGTTCCGCCGGTCCCGGGCCGTGACCTGCCCGTGTGCCACGTCTACCGGACCCTCGATGATCTGGACGCCATCCGGGCCGGTGCGAACGCCGCGCGCGGTTCCAAAACGCCGGTCGGCGTGGTGATCGGCGGCGGCCTGCTCGGCCTGGAGGCGGCAAATGCGTTGCGCACCTTCGGCTTGAAGACCCACGTCGTCGAGATGGCACCGCATCTGATGGCGGCGCAGCTCGACGAGGCGGGCGGTGCGCTGCTGAGCCGGATGATCAAGGGCCTCGGCATCGAGGTGCACACCGGCGTCGGCACCGAGAGCATCGTGCCGGTGCAGCGCAATGAGCCGCTGCGCAAATCTGACCGAGACGATTCGGTCCGGTTGTCGCTCAACGACGGCAGCCATATCGACACCGGCGTGGTCGTGTTCGCCGCCGGGGTGCGCCCGCGCGACGAACTGGCCCGTCAAGCCGGCCTGGATGTCGCGCAGCGCGGCGGCGTGCTCACCGACCTTTCCTGTGTCACAAGCGATCCCGACGTCTACGCCATCGGCGAAGTGGCCGCGATCGAGGGCCGCTGCTACGGGCTGGTCGGCCCCGGGTACACCAGCGCGGAGGTGGTGGCCGACCGGCTGCTCGGCGGTGCCGCCGAGTTCGGTGAAGCCGACATGTCGACCAAGCTCAAGCTGCTCGGCGTCGATGTGGCCAGCTTCGGCGATGCCCAAGGCCGCACGCCGAACTGCCTGGAGGTCGTGGTCAACGACCCGGTCAAGCAGACCTACGCCAAGCTGGTGCTCTCCGATGACGCCAAGATCCTGTTGGGCGGCATCCTGGTCGGTGACGCGTCGGCCTACGGTGTGCTGCGTCCGATGGTCGCCAGCGAGCTGCCCGGCGATCCGCTGTCCTTGATCGCGCCGGTCTCCGACGGTAGCGCGCCGGGCCTGGGAGTCGGTGCGCTACCGGATATCGCGCAGATCTGCTCGTGCAACAACGTCACCAAGGGAGACCTGACCGGCGCCATCGCCGGCGGCTGCTGCGACGTGCCGAGCCTGAAGAAGTGCACGCTGGCCGGCACGTCGTGCGGCTCGTGCGTGCCGCTGCTCAAGCAGCTGCTCGAGGCCGAGGGTGTCGAACAGTCCAAGGCGCTGTGCGAGCACTTCAGCCAGTCGCGGGCCGAGTTGTTCGAGATCATCAGCGCAACCGAGATCCGCACCTTCTCCGGGCTGATCGAACGGTTCGGCACCGGAAAAGGTTGCGACATCTGCAAACCCGTCGTCGCGTCGATCCTCGCGTCGACCAGTTCGGAGCACATCCTCGACGGTGAGCAGGCCTCGCTGCAGGACTCCAACGACCACTTCCTGGCCAACATCCAGAAGAACGGCAGCTACTCGGTGGTGCCGCGGTCGCCCGGCGGGGAGATCACCCCGGAGCAGCTGATCCTGATCGGCGAGATCGCCAGGGACTTCAACCTTTACACCAAGATCACCGGCGGCCAGCGCATCGACATGTTCGGCGCGCGGGTCGATCAACTGCCGGAGATCTGGCGTCGGCTGGTCGACGGTGGCATGGAATCCGGCCACGCCTACGGCAAGGCGCTGCGCACGGTGAAGAGCTGTGTGGGCAGCACCTGGTGCCGCTACGGTCAACAGGATTCGGTCGACATGGCGGTCAGGATCGAGAATCGCTACCGCGGGCTGCGCGCCCCGCACAAGATCAAGATGGCCGTCTCCGGCTGCGCCCGCGAATGCGCGGAGGCGCAGAGCAAGGACGTCGGCGTCATCGCCACCGAACAGGGGTGGAATCTCTACGTCTGCGGCAACGGCGGAATGACGCCCCGGCACGCACAGCTGCTGGCCGGCGACCTCGACGACGAGACGCTGATCCGCTACATCGACCGGTTCCTGATGTTCTACATCCGAACCGCCGACCGGTTGCAGCGCACGGCGCCGTGGCTGGAAGCGATGGACTTCCCGGGTAAGTCAGGCATGGAGCATCTGCGCGATGTGGTCTGCAACGACTCGCTCGGCCTGGCCACCGAATTCGAAGACGCCATGGAGCGCCACGTCGCCGGCTATGCCTGCGAATGGAAGGGCGTGCTGGAGGACCCGCAGAAACTGTCGCGGTTCGTGTCGTTCGTGAACGCCCCGGATGTCGACGATCCCACTGTCGAGTTCACCGAGAGTTCGGGGCGCAAGGTCCCGCTCGCGATGCCGAAGGTGCCGCAAAGATGACCGTGCTCAACGATACCCAGGTATGGACGTCGGCCTGTCGCTATGACTTCCTGATCCCCAACCGCGGCGTCGGCGTGCTACTCGCTGACGGTGGTCAGGCGGCGCTGTTCCGCCTCGACGACGGATCACTGCACGCGATCGGCAACATCGACCCGTTCTCCGGGGCGGCGGTGATGTCGCGCGGCATCGTGGGTGACCGCGGCGGACGTCCGACCGTGCAGTCGCCGATCAAGAAGCAGGCGTTCGCGCTTGACGACGGTGTGTGCCTCGACGACCCCGAGGTTTCGCTACCGGTCTACCCGACGCGGCTCACTGCCGACGGTCACGTCGAAGTCGGCGGCTAGCCTTCCTCGCGAGCAGTCGCAAAGTGCCCCATTTTCAGCCATTCGGGGCAATTTCCGTCTGCTCGCCAAAAGACCTCTTAGGCCGCCAACGGCAGCCGGGCGCGGCGGAACCGGTTGGCGATCAACCGGACCATCGCGGGGTGGCCACCCAACGGATCGGCCACCGCGTCGGCCCCACTAGCGCGCAGCCGGTCCTGGAACAGACCCTCGGCCAGAAGATATGAGGCGACCACGACCCGCCGCGCGCCGTTGCGGCGCAAACTCGCCACCGCGTCGGCCACCCGCGGCTCGCCGGTGGCGGCATACGCCAGCTCGACCCGGTCGCCGATCACCGCCGACAGCAGCGCCGACATGCGTCGCAGATCTGACAACGCACCCGTATCGGAGGTGCCCGCCGCCGCCAGCACCACGGAATCGCCCGGCCGCCAACCGGATTCGATCAGCCGATCGGTCAGCACGCGGGTAAGCTGCGGGCTGGGACCGAGCGCGTCGGCGATTGTCACGCCGGGGTGTCCGCTGGCCGCGACGTGCGCGGGAATGTCGGTGTTGACGTGATATCCGCGGGACAGGAACGCCGGCACCAGGATCGTGCGATCGGGCAGGCTTTGCAACACCTCGCTCGGTGTCGGGCCCAGCACGTCGACGAACGCGACATGGACGCGGGCGCCCAGCGCGGTCGACACCCGATCTGCGAGGTTCCCGATCAGCGACACCCCGCTCTGTTTGCGGGTGCCGTGCGCCACCAGCAGAAAACTCATGGTGCGACCGCCAGACTGTCCTCGACGGCCAGTCGGTAACCCCGCTTGACGACCGTCGACACGATATTCTTGTCGCCCAACGCCGTTCGCAGCCGCAGCACTGCGGTTTCCACCGCGTGGGTGTCGGTTCCGTTGCCGGGCAGCGCCCGGAGCAGGTCGGCGCGCGACACCACGGCGCCGGGCCGGTGGGCCAGCGCGCGGATCGTCGCCATCCCGGCCGGCGACACCGGCTTGACGACGCCGTCGACCAGCACGCAGGTGCCGCGGATCTCGAGCAGATGCCCGGCCACGCGAACCGTCCTCGCGCACAACAGCGGAAGCTCGTCGGTGATGTGACGGACCAACGCGCCCAACCGCATTCGGTCAGGCGCCGACGTCGGCACCCCGAGTCGGGCCAGCGGCCGGGCGGTCACGGGCCCGACGCACATCGCGTGCACGTCACCGCGAAACGCCGCGAGCACCCGGCTCTCCAGGCCCATTTCCTTGGCCCGCAGCAGAACCGACGCGACCGCGGGCGCCGAGGTGAAGCTGACCGCGTCGAACTTCTCCTCGGCGATGCCGGCCACCAGTTGGTCGAAGTCTCCGTTGTGCGGCGCGGGATACCACCGGTACACCAGGATCGGCACGACCTCGGCGCCGGCGGCACGCAACTCGTCGAGAAACTCGGGGAACGGGTCCCACTCATCGGTCGCGCCGTGCATCTGGACCGCGACGCGCTGACCGGCGATCCCGCCCGCGACGAGGTAATGCACCAACTCGCGCGACGACTCCGAGTCTGGGGACCACTCCTCGGGCAGGCCGGCCGCGCGCAGGGCACCCGTCGCCTTTGGCCCACGGGAGAGGATGCGCGCCTTGGCAAGCGCGTCGATCAGGTCGTTGGCGACGCCCCAGCCGTCTGCGGCGGCGATCCAGCCGCGGAAGCCGATGCCGGTGGTGGCAATCACGATGTCCGGTGGTGCGTCGATCAGAACTCGAGTGTGCGCGCGCAACACGTCGTCGTCGGGCAGCGGCACCATCTGGATCGCCGGCGCGCTGGTCACCGTCGCACCGCGGCGGCGCAGCAGCGCACTCAACTCGTCGGCACGCCGGGCGGAGGTCACCGCCACCCGGAAGCCGGTGAGCGGCGCCCAGTCGGGCTCGGTCATGCGACATGTGTATGCACTGCATGTTTCCGAGCGATTAATTGACCGTTGCGGAGTCGTGTCGGCAGTCCGGGCGGCCCACAAATCCCAGGTCAAGCGGGCGTTATGACCTGAATCTCACCAGACGTCGCCGTCGCGCCAGTCGCAGGTGATCTCGGCGCTGGTGTCCAGCGCCATGCCGTCCGGCAGGCTCACCGGCAACACGAACAACGCATGGTCGTCGTCGGGAGTGCGGGTCAGTCCGGCCGGTGCGAGCACCGAGGTCGGTCCCTGCCACGGCAGCCAGCCGCGGGCGGTGTAGATGTGCCTGCCCGCCTCCGAGGCGCTCAGCGCGCCGAGCTGATACGCCCCGCGCAGCACCTGCTCCACGGCATCCATCACGGCTCGCGCCAAGCCCTGCCCGCGCCAGTCCTCGCGCACCGCGACCGCCTCCACGTAGCCGCAGCGCAGCGCCGTCCTGCGATACAGCAACCGCCGCTGCACCACCGCCGCGTGGGCGATCAGCGCGCCGTGGTCGAAGATCATCGCGTGCATGCCGCCGAGGGAGTGTTCCCAGTCGACCTCGGTGAAATCCCCGCCGAACGCCTCGATCACCATCCGTTTGGCGTCCTCGCGCGTCTCGGGGTCGAGGTCGGAAGTGTGGATCAGTCGCGCGGTGTGGATGCGCACGACGGGAACATGGGACTCCTGAACATGCACACTGCTTTTCTACCAGCGCGGTGCGCTCGTTGTCTGTCTAGTCGTCTTCGAATGGCCGGCGCGGCCGCGACCAGTGCATCCGTACCGTTTGCCCGGGCCGCACCTGAGCCACCTTGTCGATGTCCTCGTCGGCGACGACGCCGATCACCGGGTAGCCGCCGGTGACCGGATGGTCCGGCCCCAAGATGACCGGAAAACCGTTCGGCGGCACTTGAATTGCGCCGCGGGTGGCCCCTTCGCTGGGGAGTTGCCGATCCGGACGGCGGTACTCCAGCGGCATCCCGACCAGCCGCATGCCCACGCGGTCGCTCTTGTTGGTCGCCAGCCAGTTGGTGCGGATCAACACATCCGGGTCGACGAACCAGTCGTCGCGCGGACCGGGCACCACCATCAGCTCGAGCGCGTCGTCCTCGATCGCCGCGACCGGCGCCTGATCGAGTTCGGGGAACTCCTCGGTGTGCTCGCCGACCGGCAGCACATCACCCGGCTGCAGCGGCTGCGGTCCGATGGCGGACATCACGTCGTATGACCGCGACCCCAGGACCGGCTCGACGTCGATACCGCCGCGCACCGCCAGATAGGTCCGCAGGCCGGAGTGCGGTGCACCGAGCGTGATCACCTCGCCGTCGCGAGCGAAGTGGATGCTGTTGGTGCCGAACGGTATTCCGTTGACAGCCGGGTCGGTGTCGGCGCCGGTGACGGCGATGGCGATATCGCCACCACGCACGCGCGCCGCCAGCCCGCCGAACGTCACCTCGATGGTGGCCCGATCGCCGGGGTTGGCCACCAGCCGGTTGGCCAGCGTGTGCGACCGGCGGTCGGCGGCACCGGATCGGCCGACGCCCATGTGCGCCAGCCCGGGGCGGCCCATGTCCTCGATCAGCGCCAGCGGCCCGGAGCGCAGGATCTCAAGCGTGGTCATGGCCCCTCCTACCCAGTCCTATTTGACGTCCTATTTGACGTCCTATTTGACGTCCTATTTGACGTCCTATCCGACATCCCGGAACTGCACCCACATGCCCGATGTCAGCAGCGCCGGCTTCTCACGGTCGACGTCCCAGAGCACCGCAGAGGTGTGGCCGATCAACTGCCAGCCGCCCGGGGACTCACGCGGATAGACGCCGCTGAACTCGCCCGCCAGACCGACGGCCCCGGCCGGCACCTTGGTTCGCGGTTCGGACCGTCGCGGCACCTCCAGGCGGGGATCACCGCCGATGAGATAGGCGAAACCCGGTGCGAAGCCGCCGAACCCGACCCGCCAGAGGCTGCCGGTGTGCGCGGCGACCACCTGCTCGGGCGTCAGGCCCGTCAGTCGGGCCACCTCGTCGAGATCCGGACCGTCGTAGACAACGTCGATCGTGACGTCGGCGCGGCGGTCTGCCGGCGGTGTCAACTCCGCATCGAAGTCGGCGTCGACACGCAGGCTGCGCAGGCGTTGCCGCGTGGGCGCCTGGTACCGGTGCCCAGCGAGCTTGATCAACACCGTGCGCGAAGCCGGCACGATGTCGAGCACGCCGGGCAGGTCGGCCTGCCGGATCGCCTCGGTCCAGGCCAATACTGCGGCGGTGCTGTCGAACTCGAGCAGGAGCGCCCGCTCCCCGTAGTCGCGGATGGGAATGGCGCCGGCGCCCCGTACGCCACGGTCCATTTCGGCTGTCACGCTCATGACCCGAACTTACCCGCGAGTAGCTACCAAATCCCGTGCTCTGTGAGCCTTGCCAGAGGAGTTTTAACGAAGCCTCAGGAGGCGGGCCGATAGGTCGGTTCGCGGCGCTTGATGAACGCGATGACGCGGTAGGTCACCGGCAGCACGACCACCTCCACCGCGGTCTTGTACACCCACCCCAGCGCCACGTACGTGAGGAAGTCACCCCAGGTGTCGATCCCGATGGCGGCCGCGGCGATGCTGCAGAACACGAGCGTGTCGGCGAACTCGCCGATGACCGTCGAGCCGATCAACCGGGCCCACAGATGCTTCTCGCCGACCCGGGTCTTGACCTTCACCACGACCCAGGCGTTGAGCGTCTGCCCCACGATGAAGCCCGCCAGCCCCGCGATGATCAACTGCGTGAACGGCTTCACCACGGCCTCGAACGCCGCTTGATTGGTGTAGAAGTCGGCGGCGGGCAGCACGGCGGTGAGCCAGAACGTGAACGCCGCGAGCGCCTCCATCACGAACGCGATGTAGATCGCGCGCCGGGTGGCCGCAAAGCCGTACACCTCCGACAACACGTCGCCGATCACGTAGGTCAACGGGAACACGACGAAGCCGCCGTCGGTGATCAGCGACCAGTCGCCGATGATGGGGCCGAACGCGATGCCCTTGGTCGCCGCCACGTTCGAGATCAGCACCAGGCCGGTGAACACCGCGACGAGCGTCGGATAGTAGGCCGACCCCGTGGTGGCGAAGCCGCGGTGCTCGGTCTGCTGGGCGTCCGGGGTGACCGTCACCGGGTCATCTTCTCAACTCAGTGCTTGGGCGATGCGCGACGGCAGTCGGTCGGCCACCACCGGATACGACAGCGGTGAGGCGAACGCGATCGCCCCGGCGAGTTCCTTGCCCGTGAACACGTTGGCCTTACCGCGCTTCGCGACGGCCGGGTCGGCCAGCAGCGCGGCCTGTTCCTCGTCGCTCTCGGTGGCCCAGATCAGCACGTCGGCCGTGTCGGGATTCTCGACGACGCGAAGACCCATCTGGGTGAGGAACTCGGCGCGCCAATCGGGGGTCAGGGCCCGCGGCTCCCCATCGTCCAGCCGGCCGTGCAACAGTGCCGCACTCCTGCCGGCCCACGCGGTGTTGCTCTCACCTACCGCGGTGAACTTCTGGTCGACATCCGCGATCAGGGCTTGCATCTCGTCGTGCTTGAAGACCGCCTGACCGACCGTGCCCGCCTGGTCCTTCCACGGCTCGAAGAACGCGGCGTGCCCGGACTGTGCGACCGTCGGCGCGATCTCGGACAGTTTCGTGTAGGTGTCGGAGTCCAGGCCGGCGTTGACGGCGACGATCAGATCGGGGTTCAGCGACGCGATCTGGGCGACCTGAATCCCGTCGGCGAGGCTGAGCACCGTGGGTTGGGCGCCGCCGAGTTTCGGCTGCGCCCACGGCCATACTGCGAACGGTTCGCCACCGAACCAGTCGGTGACCGCGATCGGCACCACCCCGACCGCCAACAGGTCGTCCTGTTCGGTGAGCCCCGCGCTGACCACCCGGGTGGGCGGCGCCGGGATCTTGGTCTCGCCGAAGACATGCTTGACGGTGACCGAGCCATCTTTGGCGACGGTGCCGGGTTTGTCCGAGCCGCATCCCGCGACGACGAGCGCCGCGCCCGCGGTCACCGTCAGGAAGCCTCGCCGAGTCAGCCGTGTGGCCACTCGGCGAGCCTAGCCAACCGAACGGTCAGACCACGTCAGGAGTGCGCCAGCTTCTTGTTCACCAGCCGGGTCAGCCATCCAGGGGAGAACCGGGAACCCGCGGCCAGCACCTTGGTCTGGGATCCGACCGGGAAGTGCACCTGGTGGATGGCCCGCCGCAACCACGACGGGTCGGTGGCCTTGACGATCGCGTCGGCGATGTCCTGAGCCGTCAGCCGGATGCCGAGCGAATCCGTCGTGCCGGTCTTGATGCTCTCGGTCATCGCGGTCTGCACGTACAGCGGCCACATCGCGATGACCCGGATGCCGTACCGGCTCCACTCGATGTCGAGCGCCTCGGTGATCCCGCGGACGAAGAACTTCGTGGCGCTGTAGTTCGCCAGTTCGGCCTGGCCGTAGATCGCCGAAGCGGAGGAGAGGTTGACGACGACCGAGTTCGGCGTCGCCCTCAGATAGGGGAACGCCGCGTACAGGCCGTTGACGACGCCCTTGGCGTTGATGTCGATCTCCTTGAGATGGCCGCGGATGTCCATCTCCTCGAACCGGCCCGCACGCAGAATGCCCGCGTTGTTGATCATGACGTCGAGGCGGCCGCCGGCGGCTTCGGCGAACTCGCGCACGCGCTGCGCCATCTCGTCGGGATCGGTGACGTCGAGGTGCCCGACGACAGCGGTGGCGCCCAGCCCGTCGATGTCGTCGGCCAGGCTCTTGAGACCGACCTCGTCGATGTCGTAGCCGCCGACGACGAAGCCGTTACGGGCGAACGTCAGCGCGGTGGCGCGGCCGATCCCGGCGGCAGCACCGGTGATGAAGACGGACTTGCGTGGTGGCGGGGGTTGCGTCATCAGATCTTCATACCCGCATCGACGACGTCGATGTCGCCCATGATGCGGACCTCGTCACCGATGCCGACGGTGCCGGCGGTGATGACCTCCGCGTACAGACCGGCGCAGGGGAGCGCACCGGAACCGGGCACCTCGACGCGATTGTGCTCGAGCAGGTGCCGGACGGCTCCCGGAAGGCGTTCGGAGCGGCCGTGTTTCAGGGTCGGCACGGCGCAACGCGGCGTCGGCCGCGTCCCCCGCAACAGGACCTCGCCGAGCTGGATCTGCGCACCGACCCAGTCGTTCTCGACGAAGGGCGAAGACCCGCGGGTCTCGACGACGATGTTCGGCCGGTACCGGATCGCCTCGGCCAGGTCGACCCCGACGGCGTCGAGCGTGGCGGTGCAGATCAGGTGCACAGGAGAATGGTCGACGAACGCTCCGCCCGGCGTGCCCTGTGCGAGTTCGAGCAGCACGGGGTCGATCTCCGCGTCGATGCCGTGGGTGAGCACGTCGACGGGATCGGACCGTTCGAGCACGGCCCCGACCGCTCGCTCGTCGGCGAGGTGCACCGTGCGGCCGAGCAGATCCGACAGCGGCGCGGCCGCCTCGGCGACCGGCACCGTGCGGCCGTCGGGCAGCGTCACCGCGACGCCGTCGGGTCCGGTCGCCGACGAACACTGCAGCAGCGCACTCCAAAGTCGGGGGTGCTTGGCGGTTGCGACGTGCCCGGTGGCGTCGTCGATGACCGCATACCGCCGATCTCCGGCCCCGCCCAGCGGACTGAGCTCGATGGAGTCGCACTGCTCCCCGAGCATCGACTTCACGGGATAGCGACGCAGCGAGGCGACGCGTCCGACCTTGTCCGTCATCCGATCTCGGATCCGTCTCATGTACCGACCGTACAAGCCGGCGCTACGGAGGCTCGCGAGAACCGTCGAAGCGCACGCTGACGCGCTGAAAGCCTTTGGCCCGTTCGGCTTTCGCCCTGCGCGTGTAGGTGCGGCGGTCGGCGGAGGTGAGGTCGACGTCGTCGGTGAAAGGTGTCAACAGTGCCCGGGGATGCAGCTGGTCGAGCCGGACCACGTTGATCTCCGCACACATCACCAGCGTCACCGACACCAGGAACAGGAATGCCAGTAACCCCAGCACGAGTGCGAACACGCTGTTGGTGGCGCTCGTCGACTTGACCGCGTGGGTGACATAGCTGGCGCCGAACCACTGCAGCAGTTGCCAGATCACCGCCGCGGTCAGCGCGCCGGGCAGCACGTCGCGGTAGGAGAGGCGCCGCACTGTGGTGACGCGGAACGCCACCAGGCAGATGAGCGCGTTGATGCCCACCGTGACGACGGTGACGCCGACCTTGCCGAGCCACCCGAGGCCGGCGGTCGCGTGGCCGACCGCCGAGAGCACGGTCGTGGCGATGGCCGCGGACCCCAGCACGAACAGCAGCAGCAGGCTGCGCAACCGCGACCGGAACGGGTCGGGCCGGTTGTTGCGCGGCACCGCCCACACCGAGTCCATCGCGTTCTGCACGGCCTGCCCCACGCCCAGGCCGCCGTACAACGCACCGGCGATGCCGACGACGACACCCGTGGCGCCGCCGCTGAGTTGCTCCGGCCGTTGCAACTGGCTGCCGATGACCGGGAACTGGCTGAGCGTGGACTGCAGCACCTGCTGCTGCAGGTCCGGGTGTCCGGCGAGCACCACGCCCAACGCCGTCGTCATCAACAGCAGCAGCGGGAACAGCGATACGAACGCGTAGTACGTGATCAGCGCGGCCAGGTAGCCGCCCTGGTCATCGACGTACTTGTAGATGACCGCGATGAGGAAGCCGATGCGGCGGTGACGTCGCTGCAGCCTGTCCAGCCAGCCCACCATCTCACCGACCCCCTTACCCGGGCCTCGCTGATGCGCTGGTCGATACCCGTTTACCGCCCTGGCAAATCTGACGCCTTGATGTCCTGCGCGCGGAGCGCCCGCGCCCGGCGCTTGCCCTCGTGCATCGCGGCCACCCGCGCCACGGGGATGGTCCTGCCGTGCTCGATCAGATCTGATGGCAGCGGCTGCGGGGCGGGCATCAGCTCGGCCCACGGATCGCGGTCGCCGAGTACACCGAGCGCGGTGTGCACCGAGAAGTCGGCCGGTGTGATGCGGTCCAGGTCCGACCAGTCCACCGGGAACGACACGGGGGTGCCGGCGCGCAGTCGGGGACTGTAGGCGGCGACGACGGTCGCACCGCCGGCACGGGTGGAGTCGATGAAGACCTTGCCTTCGCGGTCCTCGACGATGAAAGCCGTTGTCGCGCGGGCGGGATCGAGTTGCTCCGCACGCGCCGCGAGGGCGCGGGTGGCCGCCGCGACGTCGTCGACCGAGGCACTGTCGTCGACCGGCACGAACACGTGTAGCCCCTTGGCGCCACTGGTCTTCACCACGCCCGTCAGGCCGCAGTCCGAAAGCGCCTGCCGCACAAGCGCAGCCGTGGCCACCACTGCGTCGAAGGCGCTGCCGGGCGGCGGGTCGAGGTCGAGCACCAGATGCGTCGGGCGGTAGATGTCGTCGGCCAGCCCCAGCGTCGGGTGGTATTCGACGGCGCGCTGGTTGGCCAGCCACAGCAGCGTGCGGCGGTCGTCGCACAGGGCGTAGCGCACCTCGCGGTGCGAGGACTCCGCCCACATCGACACCGTCTTCACCCACTCCGGGGTGTACTTCGGGACGTTCTTCTGCATGAACGGCGCCTGGCCGCGCAGTACTCGCAGCACGGTCAGCGGACGCCCCGCCAGACCCGGCAGAATTCGTTCGGCCACCGCGTCGAGGTAGTCGACGAGATCGCGCTTGGTCGCCCCGGAATCCTCGCTCAACGGCTGGTCGAGGTTTGTCAGCCGAACCCCGGCGCGCTCCTCGGCGACGCTCATGAGCCCACCTTAAGCAGCGTCACACGCTCAGCCGGCGATAGCGCTGCAGGCGCCGCACGCCGGCGGCGGACGGGGCGCCGTCGTGCGGGCGCAGCGCGGCCTCGACGCGAGCGCGGACGTCATCGGCATCGATGTGCGTGCCGATGGCCACGAGGCTGTTGGCCCGGGCCGACGACGGCGCGGCCGCGATGTGCACCGACGTCCCGACCACGTTGACGACGTAGCTGCGGACGCGGTCGCGGTAGCGCACCGCGACGATGCCCTTGAGCCGGTACACGCCGTCGGGCGGCTGCTCGAGCAGGTCGAACAGCGCGTCCGGGTCGACGCATCCGTCGCTGGTCACGGTGACGGAGTCGGCGTGCACGTGCGGATGCTGGTCGAGCTCGGCGTCGACCAGCAGTTCGCGCAGCGACAACTGGCCGTCCTCGGTGGACGCCTCGGACACGTCGTACAGCAGCGCGGGATCGACGCGTCCCGCGACGGCGCCGACCAGGTGGACGTCCGGATTGCGTTCACGCACCCGGTCGGTGATGCGGGCGAGCACGCCGTCGCGGTCGTCGTGCGGTATCTGGTCGAGTTTGTTCACCACCACCAGAGAGGCCGCGGCGTACCGGGCCGGCGGGGTGGCGTGCGGGTCGACGGTGCCGAAATGTGCCTTGGCGTCGATGACGTCGACGATGCCGCCGGGCCGGATACGGTCCACGCCGCTGAACCGGATGATGCGCGAGATCGCGATCGGGTCGGCCAGGCCGCTCGCTTCGACGATGATCGCGTCCAGTGCCAGCTTCGGGTCGGCGAGCTTGGCCAGCGCCTCGTCGAGTCCGTCGTCGTCGGGCAGGCAGCAGATGCAGCCGCCTGCGATCGAGGCCGGTTCGTCGACCTGTCCGCTCACCAGGGCGGCGTCCACGTTGAGCTCGCCGAAGTCGTTGATCACCACGCCGATGCGGGCCCCCGGTGCGCGCAGCACATGGTTGAGCAGGGTCGTCTTGCCGGCGCCGAGATAGCCGGTGAGCGCAATGACGGGAACCGTCGGCTGCAGGACGCGGGCCACCACGGCACACATGATGTCAGCGATTGGCCCACAGCCGTGTTTCGGACCCCGTCGGATGTGGAACCTAAGCCCCCGAGAGGAGGCCCGAATGACGGACCAAGACAAGGCCGGCCAGGCACGCGAGAGCTTGATCGACTCGGTGAAGGGCAAGGCCAAAGAGGTGTTCGGCGCGGTCACCGGAAACGACTCGCTGACCGCTGAAGGGCAGCTTCAGCAGGCCGAGGCCGAGCAGCGCAAAGAGGCAAACAAGGCGCGGGCGCTCGCCGACGCCGAGGCTCGGGAGGCCCGGGCCGATGTGGCCGAGGCCAACCGCGAAAGCGCCGGAGAACGCGCCGCGCTGAACGCCGAAACGGCCGCCGAGCAGGCCGCGGTGGACAATCAGGAAGCCGCGCAGAAGCGGGCCGCCGAGCAGGCCGCCCACCGGCAGCTCGACGAAGAGCGCAGCCAGGCCGATCGGGATGCGGAGCGCAAGGCGCGCGAAGCGAAAGCCGAACAGCGCGCCGAGATCCACGACGCCGACAGCCAACTCGCCGACGCGCTCGAAGAACATCGCGAAGCCGTTGCGGAGTCGGCCAGCGCGCACGCGGAGGCCGCCCGCATCAGGCGGCAGGCCGAGAACCTCAACAACGACGCCTGACCAGGGCACAAAGGAGCTTGACCATGAGTCTCACCGCTATCCCGAGGGCGGTGCTGAGGATCCAGTACCAGCTGGCCCGCATGCCACTGCAGTTGATCGACGACCGGTTCGTCGCGCAAATGGACTCCGAGGCGCCCGCCCGGCTCTTCTACGAGCGTTCGCTGGGCATGTTGGACACCGCGGTCGGCGTCGCGCTCGGCGATCCCGAACTGCGTAAGCGGGGGGCCGCGCTCGTCGAGCGCAGCGATGCGCTGCGCCGCGCGGCCGAACTGGACGCGGCCGCCGACGAGAACGCCAAGCAGGCCGATGCCGAGTTGGAGGTGACGCGCGAGAAGGCCTTGCAGGACAAGCAGGATGCCTTCGAGGAGACCGAACGCGAAGCCCGAGAGGCCCGCAAGGAGGCCCAGCAGCGTAAGCGGGCGGCGATCGAGAACGCCGAGAAGCGCATCGCCGCGAACAAGAAGCAGGCCGACCAGATCGCCACCCAACGCAAGAGGAACGTCGAGACCGCCAAGCGTCGCGAAGAGGCGCAGATCGATGCGGCCGAGCGCAGCGTCGCAGCGACCGCAGCCGCCAAGCTCGACGACGCTGCGGAAAAGCGCGTCGATGCCACGGTGACGCAGGCGCAGGCGGACAGGATCGAGGATCTCGCCGAAACGGAGAAGGAGACGCGGCAAGCCGACCGCTGACCCGCGCTACATCCCGATCAGCGACTCGATCCAGCCGCGGCCGAAATAGAGCAGGAACCCCGCGGCGACGACCCACAGCAGCGGGCTGATCTCGCGCGCCTTGCCGACCGCCGATCGCAACACCACCCAGGCGATGAAGCCGACGCCGATGCCGTTGGCGATCGAGTACGAGAACGGCATCGTCGCCACGGTCAGCACCACCGGCAGGGCGACCGAGAATTCGGAGATGTCGATGTGGCGCAGGTGCGACACCATCATCACGCCGACGACGACGAGTGCTGCGGCGGCCACCTCGGTGGGCACGACGTTGGCCAGTGGCGAGATGAACATCGCCGCGAGGAACAGCCCGCCGGTCACCAGGTTCGCCAGGCCGGTCCTGGCGCCCTCGCCGATGCCCGCGCCCGATTCGAGGAACACCGTGTTCGACGACGCCGACGATGCGCCGCCGACCACCGCGCCGGCGCCCTCCACGATCAGCGCCGAACGCAGCCGCGGGAAGGTGCCCTGCGCGTCGGCCAGGCCCGCCTCGCGGGACAGCCCGGTGAACACCCCCATCGCGTCGAAGAAGTTCGCGAACACGAGCGTGAACACGAACATGATCGCTGCGATCATTCCGACGGGACCGAAACTGTCCAAGCTGAATGCGCCGACCAGCGAGAGGTCCGGGATCGCGAACGGCGATCCCGACAGCGTCGGCACCGACAGGCTCCACCCGCCGGGCTTGTCAGCCGCCGGGCCGAGGTGCCAGATCGCCTCGATGACGACCGCGACGGCCGTGCCGGTGATGAGCCCGATGAGGATGCCGCCCCGCACTTTTCGGGCCACCAAGGTTCCGGTCAGCAGCAGCGTGAACACGAAGACGACGGTGGGCACGGTGCCGATCGAGCCGTCGCCGAGACGGCCCAGGCCGACCGGCGGTGACGGCTCCCCGGTGCTGCCGATGAAGCCGGCGTCCGCCAGACCGACGAACAGGATGAACAGCCCGATGCCTGCCGTGATCGCGAGCTTGAGCTGCATCGGCACGGCGTCGAATACCAGCCGCCGCAATCCGGTCGCGGCCAGCACGACGATGACGAGCCCGTTGATCACCACCAGGCCCATGGCTTCGGCCCACGTGAGGGAGCCGACGAGCGTGGTCGCGACGAACGAGTTGATGCCCAGGCCCGCGGCGAACGCGAACGGCAACCGCGCGATGACGCCGAACAGGATCGTCATCACGCCCGCCGTCAGCGCGGTCACCGCCGAAACTTCGGCGAATTGGAGCCTCTCGCCGGCGACGTCCTCGGAGCTCGACAGGATGATCGGGTTCAACACGATGATGTAGGCCATCGCGATGAACGTGACCAGTCCGCCGCGGACCTCGGCGCCGACCGTCGTACCGCGCGCCGAGATCTCGAAGAAGCGGTCGACGAGGCGAGTCACTCTCCGAACCCTATGGGTTGGGCTCGACGCGCGTCATCTCGTGCAGAGCCCGCAGGAACGCCCGCCGCTCGGCGGCCGGCAACACCGACAGCCACCGCTCCTCTCCGCGCTGAATCTCCGCTTGCACCGCGTCCTTGAGGGCACGGCCCTCGTCGGTGATGGCCAGTAGCCGCGCACGCCGGTCGGCCGGATCGGGCCGGCGCTCGATGTAGCCCTTGGCCTGCAACTCGTCCAGCGTGGGAATGATCCGGGTCTTGTCGGCGCCGATCGCCTCGGCGAGTGCGGCCTGGGTGCGCACCGGCGACTCATCGAGCGCCACCAGCACGCTGTATCCCCACATCGACACGTCGTGCGACGCCAGGATCGGGGTTTCGAGGGCGATCAGCCGGCGCAGCAGCGGGGCGAGCATCGCCGCGAGGTCCGGTCGTCTCGACTTCGGCGGCATGGGCGAATGTTAAGCATTGACCAATGATAAGTAGACGCATATCGTATGCACATGCATATCAATAATGACCTTCGACCGCTCCACCGGATCGCCGTCGCCGCGTCGGTCGACATCGTCGCGGACGTCACCCTCGGCGACCTCGCTTCACCGACCCCGTGTGCCGGCTGGGACCTCGGCGATCTGCTGACCCATATGACCGTGCAGCACAACGGGTTTGCCGCCGCCGCGCGCGGGTCGGGTGCAGACCTTGCGATGTGGGATCCCGCGACCGTCGCCGACGCGGTCCGCGCGGACCCCGGCGGCACCTACGCCGCGGCCGCCGCCAACGTGCTCGAGGCGTTCTCCGCCGACGGCGTGCCGGATGCGACGTTCGCGCTACCCGAGTTCGGGAAGGACGCCGCCGTCCCGGGATCGATGGCGATCGGCTTCCACTTCGTGGACTATGTCGTCCACGGCTGGGACGTCGCCCGCAGCCTCGGGGTGCCGTTCTCGCTGCCGGCCGAGGTGATCGAGGCCGTCCTACCGCTGGCATTGGCGGTTCCGGACGGCGAGATCCGCGACATGGACAACTCGCCGTTCGCCCACGCCGTCCCCACGGAAGCGGGCGCGAGCGACCTCGATCGGCTGCTGCGCCACCTCGGCCGCTCACCCGACTGGCGGGCGGAAGGCGTCACCGTGGGTCGATGAGATCGCGCAGTCGGTCCGCCGGACATACGGATGCGCCGGCGGCTCGCACTCGCTCGGCGAGCGTTCGATCCGACGTCGCAACGCGAATGTCGGCCGGTCGGGTGTCGGCGTTCACCAGTCGCACGATCTCGTCGTCGGCCGAGTTGACGGCCGGCTGCGGCGCGTGCGCGACGGTGATGGTCGACGAGACGATCGGTGGCTTCGGCGGCCGTTCGAACACCACCGTGACGTCGTCACCGGTGGGTCGCCACCGTTCCAGGCGCTCGACCAGGGCGACCATCGCGCGGTGCCGGTCGCGCCACCAACCGTCGGGGCGCGATCCGATCACGTTCATCCCGTCGACGATCCAGCGCATCCGTCGGTGCGGGCGTCAGTCGAGGGCGTCGGTTCAGTGAGCGGCGTGGCCGGTCTGCTTGGCCGCCGGATGCCGACGGCCAAGCAGGTAACCGAGCCAACGAATGTCGAGTAGCACGTGTGTCGCCTTCCGCTATGCGGTCTTCTTGGTCAACAGCGGCAGCAGGCGGCGCCGTTGATCGATGCTGTCGGCGAAGTGGTGAAGCGCGTCCGGCACCGACTCGGCCACCGGGAAGCTCACTCCGGTACCGCGCAGCACGCGCTGCACAGCATCGCTGGCGATGACCGACCACTCCACACCGGCGTGGAAGCAGCACTCATCGACGTCGTACATCAGTGAAACGATCTGGCCCGCACACGAAGTGACGCCGCTGAGGTCGAGAACGAACGGCTTCTCGGCGAGCACGAACCGGTGCGCGAACGCGGTGATCCGCTCGATGTTCGTATCGTCGATGACTCCGTCGACCGTCACGACCGTCGCCAGCTGGCGGCACACCGCGTGAAGCTGCGCGCCGGCGCAGTCGAAGGTCGGATTGCCGTACATTTTTCCGGGCATCCCCGCCTCCTGCACCTCAACTTGACCTTGGAACCCAAGCTAAGCGGCCAATTTAAGGCAACCGGGAGCGGCGGCTAATACTTTGGTAAGAAGCCGCATTCGCGTCGACCAGCAAACCCGTCAGCCGCGGCGCAACCACTGGGGACCGGAGTAGTTCTCCCAGGGGCTGTAGTCGGCAAGCAGCTCTTCCTGTGGGGGGCGCTGATTTTCGGGCACATGCTGCAGGTTGATCCGGATCCGATACCAGATCGAACTGGGTCCCCGCATTCCGTCGACGAGAACATCTGCGGGCTCGAGTTTTTCGGCTACCGACGGGTAACGTCGCCGCCATTGTTCGAGAGCGGCCATCGCCTCGTCCTTTGTCTTCGTGCGGGCGATCTCGATCAGCGGCTTCGACGATGTGCGGCCCGCGCTGCGACGCGCGTCTCCACCGCCCGAACGCTTCGCCCCGCGCGGCGCCTTTTCTGCCGGGCCGAGCCGGTCGGCGAGATCGAGCAACGCGTCCAGCGAACCCGCCGAGTCGTCGATGCCCTCCCACGGATCGCCGGTTTCGGCGAACCGCTCCGGCACCGTCGCGATCGTGAACGCCTCCGGTCGGCAGCCGGGCACTTCGCTCCAGCGCAGGGGCGTGGACACCCGGGCATCCGGCGTCGCCCGCACCGAGTAGGCCGAGGCGACGGTCCGGTCGAACGCGTTCTGGTTGAAATCGACGAAGACGCCCTCGCGTTCCTCCTTCCACCAGCGCGCCGTCGCGATGTCGGGCGCGCGGCGCTCTATTTCACGGGCGACCGCCTGCGCGGTGAGCCGAACGAACTTGAACGGCCACCGCCGCTGAATCCGGGCGTAGATGTGAAAACCCCGTGACCCCGACGTCTTCGGCCACGCCGTCAACCCGTGGTCCTCGAGCACCTCCCGGGCGACCATCGCCACGTCGATGATCTGTGGCCACGCGACCCCGGGCATCGGGTCGAGGTCGACACGCAGCTCGTCGGGATGGGCCAGATCGTCCGACCGCACCGGATGGGGGTTGAGGTCGACGCAGCCGAGGTTCACCGCCCAGACCAAGCCGGCCCGATCGCGGATCACCGCTTCGGCGGCCGAGGTCCCGGACGCGTATTTCAGCTCAGCGACGTCGACGAAATCCGGCCGCTTCTGCGGCGCCCGCTTCTGGAACACCGCCTCCTCGGTGATGCCCTTGACGAATCGCTTGAGGATCATCGGCCGGTCCTGCACGCCGCGCAGGGCGCCGTCGGCGACGCCGATGTAGTAGTGCATCAGATCGGACTTGGTCACCCCGATCTCGGGGAAGACGACTTTGTCGGGGTTGGTGATGGGCACCCGCAGACCGTCGACCTCCAGGTACCGGGCTTCCTGCCGCCGAGAGGCCATATCGTCATGCTAGTTTCCCGGCCGAAGTGCGACGCCGGTCACATATTGTGGGTCCATGGCCAGACTCTCCGATCTCCCGTTGCAAGCAGTCGCCAAGGCTCAACAGCTCGTCGAGCGGGGGTCGGCCGAGCTGCACTACGCCAGCAAGATGTTCGGCGCCGGCGCGTTCAAGATCGAACCGCCGCAGAACATCGCCGGGATGCTCGCCGACATCCGGCGCTGGGGCGAGTTCGGGATGATCCCCGCCCTCAATGCGCGTCGCACGCCCAACAGCACCGCGATCATCGACGACTTCGGCGAGATGACGTTCAAGGAGCTCGACGACGCCGCGCACTCGGTGGCCAACGGCCTGCTGGAGAAGGGCGTCAAGGGCGGTGACGGCGTTGCGATCCTGGCCCGCAACCACCGGTGGTTCCTCGTCGCGCTCTACGGCGCCGCCCGCACCGGTGCGCGCATCATCCTGCTCAACAGCGAGTTCTCGGGTCCGCAGGTCAAGGAGGTGTCCGAACGCGAGGGCGCCAAGCTGATCATCTACGACGACGAGTACTGCCAGGCGGTTTCCAAGGCCGATCCGCCGCTGGGCAAGCTACGCGCGCTCGGGGTGAACCCCGACAAGGACGAGCCGTCCGACAGCACCGATGAGACCCTCGAGGACTTCGTCTCCCGTCATACGGGTAAGCCCGCGCCGAAGGCGACCAAGCACTCGTCGGTGATCATCCTGACCAGCGGTACGACGGGAACTCCCAAGGGCGCCAACAGAAGTACGCCGCCGACCCTGGCCCCGATCGGCGGTGTGCTCTCGCACGTGCCGTTCAAGGGTGGCGAGGTCACGTCGCTGCCCGCTCCGATGTTTCATGCGCTGGGCTTTCTGCACGCGACGATCGCGATGATGTTGGGCACGACGTTGGTGCTGCGCAGGCGTTTCAAGCCCGCGACCGTGCTCGAGGACATCGAGAAGCACAAGGTGACCGCCGTGGTGGTGGTGCCGGTGATGCTGTCGCGGATGCTCGATGCGCTCGAGGGCATGGAGCGCAAGCCGGACCTGTCGTCGCTGCGAATCGTGTTCGTGTCGGGATCGCAGTTGGGCGCGGAGATGGCACAGCGCGCACTCAAGATGCTCGGTCCCGTCATCTACAACCTGTACGGGTCGACCGAGATCGCGTTCGCCACCATCGCGCGGCCCCAGGATCTGGAGAAGAATCCGGCCACAGTCGGCCCCATCGTGAAGGGTGTGAAGGTCAAGATCCTCGACGACAACGGCAAGGAACTGCCGCAGGGCGAGGTGGGGCGCATCTTCGTCGGCAACTTCTTCCCGTTCGAGGGCTACACCGGCGGCGGGCACAAGGAGATCATCGACGGGCTGATGTCGTCCGGTGACGTCGGCTATTTCGACGAGGACGGCCTGCTCTACGTCAGCGGCCGTGACGACGAGATGATCGTGTCCGGCGGTGAGAACGTGTTCCCCGCCGAGGTCGAGGACCTCATCAGCGGTCACCCCGAGGTCGTCGAGGCCACCGCCCTTGGCGTGGAGGACAAGGAGTGGGGACACCGGCTGCGCGCCTTCGTGGTCAAGGCCGATGGCGCCTCGATCGGCGAGGACGACATCAAGCATTACGTCCGCGAGCACCTGGCCCGGTACAAGGTGCCGCGCGAAGTGGTCTTCCTCGACGAGTTGCCGCGCAACCCGACCGGCAAGATCCTCAAGCGTGAGCTCCGGGAAATGGAAGTGGAGGAGTAGGCGGCCCTAGTCGGCCATCGCGGCCGCGCCGGGAATCGACAGGCACACCAGCATCAGCAAGAGCAGGAACCAGCCGGCCCCCTGCCACTGCACCCACTGGTCCTGTGCCCTCCACTCACGGTAGGTCTTGACGAACGCGCCCAGCCCGCCGAGCAACAGGATCGCCGGCACGGTCGACGCGGCGACCACCGAAGTCTTCGACACGACTGCGTAGATGACGAACGCGACGGCCGCCACCGCGACCACCACGGCCACATAGGTGGCGGCGGCGCGGAATGCGCCCGGCTTGTCCCAGCGCTTCTCGACGTCGTTGGTCATGACAGCCGGGTTGCCTTCGGCCGGGTTGTTAAACGTGCGGCAGGCGCCGTGGGAGTCCGGGCCGACAACCGCCGAGCGCCGTTACGGGTCGCGGGGCAGTCCCAGCAGGCGTTCGGCGATGATGTTGAGCTGCACTTCGGTGGTGCCGCCGTAGATCGTGGTGGCCCGGCTGCCGAGCAGGTACTCCGACCACACGCCCGGCAACTCTTTCGGGTCGGCGACGGCGCCGTCGGTGCCGAATGTCGACACCGCGAATTCCGCATAACCCTGACCGGTCTTCATCGACAGCAGCTTGGAGATCGCCGCGGCCGGCATCGGATCGCCGCCGGCGAGCGTCAGCAGCGTCGACCGCATGTTGAGCACCTTGGCCGCATGACCCTCGGCGATGAGCCTGCCCGCGTGGTTCTGCTCGATCTGGTCGAACTGTCCGTCTTGGAGAAACTCGACGAACCCGTTGAGGTTGGCCAGGAACGGCGGCTCGCTGCTGCCGATCGACACCCGTTCGTTGGTGAGCGTGTTACGGCTGACTTCCCAGCCCCGGTTCACCTCGCCGAGCACCAGTTCGTCGGGGACGAACACGTCGTCGATGAACACCGTGTTGAACATCGCGTTGCCGGTGAGCTCGCGCAACGGCTTGACCTCGATGCCGTCGGTGGCCATGTCGAGCAGGAAGTACGTGATGCCATTGTGTTTCGGGGCACTCGGGTCGGTGCGCGCGAGCAGTGCGCCCCATTGCGAGTACTGCGCGCCGGTGGTCCAGATCTTCTGTCCGGTGATTCGCCAGCCGCCGTCGACCTTGGTCGCCTTGGTGGTCAGGCTGGCCAGGTCCGAACCCGCGCCGGGCTCGGAAAACAGCTGGCACCAGATCATTTCGCCGCGGAACGTCGGCGGCAGGAAGCGCTGCTGCTGTTCTTCGGTGCCGAACGCGACGATCGAGGGGATGATCCAGGCCGCGATGCCCATCTGCGGGCGTTTGACCCGGCCGGCCTCGAACTCCTGGGCGATGATGATCTGCTCGACGGGACCCGCCGCCCGGCCCCATGGCTTGGGCAGATGCGGCTGCACCCAGCCGCCCTCGGCGATCGCGACCGTGCGTTCCTCGCGTGGAATGTCTTTCAGCGCAGCGACTTCCGCGCGGATCTCGTCGCGCAGCTTCTCTGTCTCCGGATCGAGGTCGATGTTGAGCTTGCGCATGCCGGTGCTGGTCGCGACGTCGACGACGTGCTGCGGGTAGTCGGCGTGCCGCCCGAAACCGGCCGCCAGCACCAGCGCGCGGCGGTAGTAGACGTTGGCGTCGTGCTCCCAGGTGAAGCCGATACCGCCGTGCACCTGGATGCAGTCCTGGGCGCAGTGCTGGGCGGCCTCGGGCGCCAGAGTGGCCGCGACCGCCGCGGCGAACTCGAAACCCGCTTCGGCCGCACCGGTTTCGCGGAACTCGTCGATGGCCCGGGCCGCGTCCCAGACGGCGGCGGTGGCCCGCTCGGTGTCGGCGATCATGCCAGCGCATTTGTGCTTGATCGCTTGGAACTGGCCGATGGGCCTGCCGAACTGCTCGCGGATCTTGGCGTACTCGGCCGCGGTGTCGGTGGCCCACCGGGCGACGCCGATGCATTCAGCGGACAGCAACGTCGAGATCAGTGCGCGCGCCAGCGGGCGGCTCAGGTTGCTCAGCACCCGGTCGTCGCCGACCTCGACGGCGTTCACGCGCACGTGGGCCACCGGCCGCAGCGGGTCCAGGCTCTTGACCGGTTCGATCTCCAGTTCCCCGGCCTCCAGGACCACCCATTTGTGACCGCTGGTTCCTTCTTCCAACCCGGCGACCGGCAGCACCAGCACCGAGGCCTGCTCGGCGGCGGGCACGGCGCGCACCTCGCCGCGGATGACCAGACCCGCGGCATCGTCGTCACCGTGGCGGGTGGCGGTCAGGCCGGAATCGATGGCGTAGGACGCGATCGTCGCACCGGAGGCCAGGTCGTTCAGGAGCGCGGCCTCGGGGTCGTGCGCGGCGATCAGCGCGCTGGCGATCGCCGACGGCACGAACGGGCCCGGCATCGCGCCGTAGCCGAACTCCGCGACGACGATCGCCAACTCGAGGATGCCGAAGCCTTGTCCGCCAACGCCTTCCGACAGGTGCACGCCCTGCAGGCCCTGCTCGGCGGCGCCCTTCCAGTAGGGCGGCGGATTCGGGATCGGCGTCTCCAGCGCTTCGTGCAGCACCTCCGACGGCGCCACCCGGGCGACGAAGGACCGTACCGAATCGGCCAGGTCGTTGTGCTCAGGGTTGATGGCGATGGGCATACCTACACCTCTTTGTGACTGGGCTGGGACGGGTCATTCCCTATTAACCGGTCGGTTGGGAAACACGATACCGTTCACGACGTTGGTCAGCTCGCGGCCGTCCCGCAGGCGGCGGCAGTTGTCCACCGCGAATTCCAGGTACCGCCGCATCGTGTCGGCGGTGTACCAGCTGACGTGCGGGGTCAGCACCACATTGTCGAGTTTCAACAGCGGATTGTCGGCCGCGACCGGCTCGGTCGCGAAGACGTCGAGGCCCGCGCCGGCCAGGTGGCCCGCACGCAGCGCCTCGACCAGGGCCGCCTCGTCGACGATGGCGCCGCGGCTGGTGTTGACCAGCACGGCGTCGGGCTTCATCAGTGACAGCGCCGCACGGTCGAGCATGCCCGCGGTGCGGTCGGTCAGCGGAAGATGCAGCGAGACGATGTCGCTGGCGGCCAGCAGGTCGGGTAGCGCACGCCAACCGGGATGACCGTCCTCGCGGGTACTGGTGTGCAGAATCCGATCGGGCGGGGTGCCCATGGCCAGCACGATTCGCTCCACCCGCTTGGCGATGTTGCCGTAGCCGATCAAACCGACGGTGCAGCCGCCGATGTCACGGACGGTTTCGCCCAGGCTCGGGTCGGACGGCCAGCCCCGGCCCGCGCGGGTGGCGGCGTCCAGTTCGGTCAACCGGCGCAGCGTGGCCAGCATCAGCAGCACGGTCCCTTCGGCGACCGAGGGGGCGTTCGCGCCGGGCATGTTCGCTACCGCGATCCCGTGGCCCGCCGCGAAGTCCACGTCGACAGTGTTGACCCCCGCGCCCATCTTGTGCACCAGCAGGCAGCGACCGGCCTTGGCCAGGTCCTCGCCGGAGATCGGCCGCAAGACGTGCCAGATCACCTCGGCCTCGGGCAACTCCCGGTAGAAGGTGGCGTCGTCATCGTCTGCGCAGTAGCGGATGTCGAGCCAATCAGCCTCCGGAGCAACGAAATCGAACACCTTCGGACCAGGGTTGAAATGGGCGAGGACTCGCAGCGTTGCGCGCTCGCGCGAGTCGTCGACGGCTAGCGCCACCGCTTGGCGATCCACTTGGCGATGGTATCGGCCTGCTCACTGCGGGCCCCGGGAGTGGTGAAGTAGTGGTCGCTGTCGATCGAGCATTGCGCCTTGTCGGCGCTGGCCAGTGCGTCGAAGATGCGCTGTGCATCCGACGGGTACACGCCGGTGTCCTGATCGGCGTTGATGACCAGCGCAGGGCAGGTGATCCGGTTGAGGTGTGGTTCGGCACGCGTCTGCGCATGCCTCAGGCTCCACATGCCGATCCAGTTGCGCAGCGTGCACGCCGCCGCGATGCCGCGCGCGGATCGGTTGGCCTGCACCGGCACTCCGGCGTAACACATGTTCGGGGGTCGCTTCGTCGGTTCCAGGGTGGGATCCACCATGCGTGGGTCGGCCCACGTGCGCAGCACCGTGAACGGGCGGTCGGAGAAACCCGCAGCCTGCACGCGCTCGAGCTCTGCCTCGGCCCAGTCGGTGATCGCGTCGTTGCGCGCGACCTGTGCGGCCCGATACCGCTCGACGAAATCCGCGGAGTACGGCGGGCCGTTGTGTCCGTCGAACAGGTCGAGCTCGGGATCGCTTGCCACCGGGTCGGTTTCGTCGATGACGGCGCCGTCCATCCATGCGGTGAGCACGTCGGGACGGCCGGGGTGTGCGGCGGTCGAGACGTAGCCGTCGGCGGGCGGCAGGTCGGTGAGTCCGGCCGCCGGGCGCATGCCGGCGAGCGGTGTCACATGCGGGTCGACGGCCTGCGCCTGGTATGC
This sequence comes from Mycobacterium sp. GA-0227b, assembly GCF_001499855.1. Classification (GTDB taxonomy): domain Bacteria; phylum Actinomycetota; class Actinomycetes; order Mycobacteriales; family Mycobacteriaceae; genus Mycobacterium. The sequence continues at coordinate 94,654 of NZ_LQIK01000030.1, read as the reverse complement.
CGCCATCAACGACCCGCCGCCGGAGTTGCCAAGCAGTACAACGGTTTCCACGCCCTGGACCTCGCGCAGCCAGCGCACCCCCACGCCGATGTCGACGAGCGCGTGGTCGAGCAGGAAGCTGCTCTCGAACCCGCGATACCGCGTGTTCCATCCCAGGAAGCCGATGCCGCGAGTGGCCATGTAGTCGGCGAGATAGTGCTCGGAGAAGTCGATCTGGTAGTGCGTTGTGATCATCGCGACCTTCGGCTTGCGGCCCACTCCGCGGTGATAGAGACCTTGGCACGGGTGTCCGCCGGCGCCGGCGCGGCGGGCAGTGGGGGAGTCGAGGCCGATGAACTCGCGCATGACGCCCGGCGTTCCGGCGCTCGAGGAGGTTCTGCTCATGCGGCCCCCAAGGGGTACGTCGTACGACGGGATACGGTCGCCGAAAGCACCCTGTCGCCCACCCAAAAGCCATGGTGGTGAACGTGTTCGACCGTGCGCGTGACCGACATGAACGGCGGCGGGACGCGCGGGGCGATCGTCATGGCAGTGCCGGTCCGTTCGTCATTGATCGAGCTTGAACCTGATGCTAAATTCAGTTTGCGTTTCTGGCCAGAGATTCGCCCGAGGAGGCGCCAGATGATCAGGCCCGACAATCCGAACTCCGAATTCGAACTCGGCGGCATCAACCATGTGGCGCTGGTGTGCTCGGACATGGCGAAGACCGTCGACTTCTACAGCAACATCCTCGGCATGCCGTTGATCAAGTCGCTCGACCTGCCGGGCGGCATGGGCCAGCACTTCTTCTTCGATGCGGGCAACGGCGACTGCGTCGCGTTCTTCTGGTTCGCCGACGCGCCGGACCGGGTGCCCGGCATCTCCTCGCCCGAGGCCATCCCCGGTATCGGCGACATCGTCAGCGCGGTCAGCACCATGAATCACCTGGCTTTCCACGTGCCCGCCGAGAAGTTCGACGAGTACCGGCAGCGCCTCAAGGACAAGGGCGTGCGGGTCGGTCCGGTGCTCAATCACGACGAGAGCGAGGCGCAGGTCTCACCCACCGTGCACCCCGGTGTCTACGTCCGTTCGTTCTACTTCCACGATCCCGACGGCATCACGCTCGAATTCGCCTGCTGGACCAAGGAATTCACCGATAGCGACGCACAAGCGACGCCCAAGACGGCCGCCGACCGCCGCCCGAAGGTCACCGCCTGACGGTCAGGTCTCGGCACCCGACAGACCCGACAACACGTCGAGAGTCACCGCCAGCCGGTCGACGAGTTGGTCACTGTCGATTTCGAGGTTGCCGGCCAGCCACGCGCTGAGGGTCTGGCCTACGCCGCCGACCGCGAAATGCGCGGTTGCTCTGGTGAGTTCGCTGTCTTGCGCGCCGAGCGTGCCGGCGTGCTGCAGCAGCAGCATCGCGAACAGGGCCGTGGACTCGGCGCGCTTACGCACAATCACCGTGTTGGACAACTCGACACTGAACAGCAGGCGACCGACGCGCGCGTCGGCGGCGATCGCGCGCACCACATTGGCCATGCCCGCCCGCGACTGCTCCTGCGACGGTGCCGACGCGACAGCGGCCTGGGTGGTGGCGGCGATGTCGGCGACCACGCTGTCGAACACCGCGGCGACGAAGTCGTCCTTGTCGGTGAAGCTCTCGTAGAAGTAGCGGACGCCGAGGCCCGCCGCGCCGCAGATCGCCCGCACCGTCAGCTCGGCGGGGTCGTTCCCCCCGGCTCCGAGCAGGTCGAGGCCCGCTTCGAGCAGGCGGCGACGGCGCCGGGCGAGGCGCTCGGCCGCGTCGACGCCGCGGTACGGGCGGACCTGTGCCATGTCGCCATCTTGACACCCGGGCCGAGCAGGAGCAATATCAGGAAACAAGTGTTCTCACTTTTGTGCGATAGGGGTGCAGATGGTTTCCGAGCCGATCGACCACGTCGGACGTGCGGTCAACGACGCGCCCCTGCCCGGGCGCCCGTTGCGGCGCAACGTCGGGCCCGAGGACGCGATGCTGGGCATCGGGCTGCTGTCCGGGGCCGCGAACGTGATCATGGAACTCGCGCGGCCGGGGGTCGGATACGGCGTGAAGGACAGCCGTGTCGAAAGTGGCCGCGCGGACAGGCACCCGATCAAGCGGGCGCGGACCACGTTCACGTACCTGGCCGTGGCGCTCGCGGGTAGTGACGAACAGAAGGCGGTGTACCGTCGCGCGGTCAACCGGTCGCACGCCGAGGTGTACTCGCTGCCGGACAGCCCGGTCGAATACAACGCGTTCAACAAGGACCTCCAGCTCTGGGTGGCCGCCTGCCTGTACAAGGGGTTCGTCGACGTGTTCCGGATCTTCGTCGGCGAGATGGACGATGAGTCCGCGGACCGCCACTACCGGGACGCCGCCGCGCTCGGCACGACGCTGCAGGTGCCCGCCGAGATGTGGCCCGCGGACCGCAAGGCGTTCGATGAGTACTGGCAGGAGTCGCTGGACAAGGTGCACATCGACGCCGCGGTGCGCGAGTACCTGTGGCCGATCGCGGCGGGCAGGCTCGGCGACGTCAAGGCGCCGGCGTGGCTGCAGCGGCGGACCGACGCCGTCAACCTCTTCATGACGACCGGCTTTCTGCCCCAGCGCTTCCGCGACGAGATGGGGTTGCCGTGGGATGCGGCCAAACAGCGCCGGTTCAACCGGGTGATGCGGACGCTGGGCCGGGTCAACAATGTGATGCCGCGCTTCGTCCGGCAGTTTCCGTTCAACGTGCTGCTCAAGGATCTGGACTGGCGCGTCCGCACCGGCCGCCCCCTGGTGTAGCGAGCCCACTGTCGGAATCTCGGCGTAGAAACAACTGCATGCGTACTGATGACGACACCTGGGACATCACCACAAGCGTCGGCTCGACGGCGTTGTTCGTCGCCGCCGCCCGTGCGCTGGAGGCGCAGAAGCCCGACCCCGTCGCGGTCGATCCGTTCGCCGAGGTCTTTTGTCGCGCGGTAGGCGGCGAGTGGGCGGACCTGCTCGACGGCCGGGCACCCGAGCATGCGCTCAACACGGAGTTCGGCGTGGACTTCGTCAACTTTCAGGCGGTGCGCACCAAGTACTTCGACGACTACTTCCGCGCCGCTGCCGCAGCGGGCGTTCGGCAGATCGTCCTTCTGGCCGCCGGGCTTGACTCGCGCGGGTACCGACTCGACTGGCCCGACGGCACCCTGCTTTTCGAGTTGGACCAGCCGCAGGTGCTCGAATTCAAGCGGCAAACGCTCGCCGGGCACAGCCCGCGGGCCGAACGCCGGGAGATCGCGGTCGACCTGCGCAACGACTGGCCGCAAGCGCTGAGGGGCCACGGGTTCGACGCGGCCAAGCCGTCCGCCTGGATCGCCGAGGGACTGCTGATCTATCTGCCCGCCGCCGCTCAACGGCAGCTGTTCACCGGTATCGACGCCCTGGCCGCACCCGGTAGTCACGCCGCCGTGGAGGAAGCGGCGCCGATGGACGCCGCCGCGTTCGAGGCCAAGAGGGCCGAAGAGCGGGCCACGGGCGGGGACGACACGTTCTTCAACCTGGTCTACAACGAACAGCACGAGCCCGCCGCGAGCTGGTTCGGCGCCCGCGGGTGGCGCGCCGAAGCCACCCCACTGCCGGACTGGCTGCGCGGGAACGGTCGGCCGGTGCCGGCGGACGATTCCGAGGCCGCCGTGATGGTCAGCACGATCAGCCTGGTCAGCGCCGTCAAAGAGGGGAAACGGCTCACCGGCTGAAGCAAAATAGGTGCGTCTGTACAAGTTAGCTTAGTCAATGCTAACTTCGGGCGGAAAGTTAGCCTGCGATGACTACGGGGAGATCACGGCGCGTGCCGCTACCAACCGATTTTGCTGCGACTTCGCGCGTCGATCACGACGTGGTGAGTCGGTTCGCCACGTGTTGCCGAGCCCTGGGGCTCTCCGTGCACGACCGCCGCCGTCCGCCCGATCCCGCCGCTGCCCGCGCCGGTTTCGCCGAACTCACCCGCATCGCCCGCGAGCAGTGCGATGCCTGGACCGGGCTCGCCGCGGCGGGCGACACCAGCGCGAAGGTCGTCGAAGCCATCTGGCGCACCGTCGCCACGGCGGGGGTGCTGCAGCGCCACGTGCAACTCACCGAGGGCGATCTGGCGTTCACCTATGACGCCGGGCTCTACCTCAAGTTCTCGGCGTCGGCTCCCGACGACTTCCAGCTGGCCTACGCCGTCACGCTGTGCGACGCCGGCGACTATTCCGCCGCCGACGAACTGGTGGAGCCGCTGATCACCAGGCGCCCCGGCTGGTTCGAGGCGCGGTGGGTGCGGGTCGCGATGTACTACCGGGCCGAGCGCTGGTCCGACGTGGTGCGGCTGCTCACCCCGATCGTCAACGACAAGAAGCTCGACGAGACGTCGGCACACGCCGTGCGCGTGACGCTCGGCATTTCACTGGCCCGCCTCGGCATGTTCGCCCCGGCGCTGTCATATTTGGAGGACCCGGCGGGACCGGTAGACGTCGCGACGACGGACGGCACGCTCGTCAAGGCGCTGTGCCTGCGTGCCCAGGGTGAAGAGCTCGACGCCGCCGACGTGCTCGCCGAGCTCTACGCCGCCAACCCCGAGAACGAGCAGATCGAGCTCGCCCTGTCGGACACCTCCTACGGCATCGTGACCACCACGGCTGCGCGCATCGAGGGCCGCTCCGATCCCTGGGATCCCGCCACCGAACCGACCGAGGCCGAGTTCGTCGACCCCGGCGCCAAGGAGCGTAAGGCGCACCTACTGGTCGAAGCCGAGGCGGAGCTCGCCGAGTTCATCGGCCTGGAAGAGGTCAAGTATCAGGTTGCGCGCCTGAAGAGTTCGGTCGCGATGGCGATCCGCCGCCAGGAGCGCGGGCTGACGGTGGCCCAGCGCACCAACCACCTGGTGTTCGCGGGCCCGCCCGGTACCGGTAAGACCACGATCGCGCGCGTCGTCGCCAAGATCTATTGCGGGCTGGGCATTCTCAAGAAGGAGACGGTCCGCGAGGTGCACCGCGCCGACCTGATCGGTCAGCACATCGGCGAGACCGAGGCCAAGACCAACGCGATCATCGACAGCGCGCTCGACGGCGTGCTGTTCCTCGATGAGGCCTATGCGTTGGTGTCGACCGGCGCCAAGAACGACTTCGGTCTGGTCGCCATCGACACGCTGCTGGCACGCATGGAGAACGATCGCGAGCGGTTGGTCGTCATCGTCGCCGGTTACCGCAAGGACCTCGACGCATTCCTGGACACCAACGAGGGTCTGCGGTCCCGCTTCACGCGCAGCATCGAATTCCCGTCGTACTCACCACACGAACTGGTCGAGATCGCGATGCGGATGGCCGAGAAGCGCGACAGTGTCTTCGAGCCGGCCGCGCTCGCCCACATGGAAGCGTTGTTCGGCCAGTTGGCCGCGGCCACCACGCCGGACGCCACCGGGATCGAGCGGCGCAACCTGGACATCGCCGGTAACGGCCGGTTCGTCCGCAACCTGGTCGAGCGTTCCGAGGAGGAGCGCGAATACCGACTCGACCACTCCGATTCCGAAGACTTCACCGATGACGAGCTGATGACCATCACCGACGAAGACGTCACCAAATCCGCCATTCCGCTGCTGCGTGGCCTCGGCCTGGCGGTGCCCGAATGAGCACTCCCGACAACTCGAATCGTCGCGCGTTCGCCTCGCGGACACCGGCCAACGAGAACCCCGACCGGGTCGTGTACCGCCGCGGGTTCGTCACCCGCCATCAGGTCACCGGATGGCGGTTCATCATGCGGCGCATCGCATCCGGCGTCGCCCTGCACGACACCCGCATGCTCGTCGACCCGCTTCGCACCCAGACCCGCTCGGTGCTCGTCGGCGCGCTGGTGCTGATCACCGGGCTGGCCGGGTGTGTCGTGTTCTCGTGGATCCGGCCCGGCGGGGTGGCGGGCAACGACGCGATCCTGGCCGACCGCACCACCTCGGCGCTCTACGTCCGCCTCGGCGAGCAGCTGCACCCGGTGCTGAACCTGACGTCTGCACGCCTGATCGCGGGTCGCCCGGACAACCCGTCGCAGGTCAAGACAAGCGAGATCGATCAGTTCCCCCGCGGCAATCTGCTCGGCATCCCCGGCGCGCCGGATCGCACGGTGCAGAACACGACCCGTGACGCCGACTGGACGGTGTGCGACGGGGTTTCGGGACCCGCCGTCGGTGTCACGATGATCGCGGGCCCGTTGGCCGACGGTGGCGAGCGCGCTGCGCCGTTGGCCGACGACCAAGCGATTCTGGTGTCCAATCCGAGTGGCCCCAACGCCGGCACCTGGTTGCTGTGGGACGGCCGTCGCAGCCCGATCGACATGAACGACCGCGCCGTCACCAGCGCGCTGGGCTTCGGCACCGAGCCCGCCGTCGCCCGACCGATCGCGCCCGGGCTGTTCAACGCGGTGCCCGAAGCACCCGCGCTGAGCCCGCCGGCGATCCCGGGCGCAGGCGAACCGCCGCGTTATCCGCTGCCGGTGCCCGCACCGGTCGGCGCGGTGGTGGCCGCCTTCGCCGCCGACAACACGCTGCGCCATTACGCGGTGCTCAGCGAAGGGCTGCAACCGATTTCACCGGTCATCGCGTCGATCATGCGCAACGCGAATTCGTTCGGGCTCGACCAGCCGCCGAGGTTGGGCGCCGATGACATCGCGCGTCTACCCGTCGCGAATGTCATCGACACCGACGCCTATCCGAATGAACCGCTCACGCTCGTCGACGCCGCGGACGCGCCGTTGACATGCGCCCGGTGGACGCGGCCCGCCGACGCCACCAGCGCGACGCTGGACCTCCGTTCCGGGGTCACACTGCCGGTGTCCGAAGAATTGCGCGCCGTCCCACTGGTCGGAGCCGGTTCGGGCACCACCGCGAACCGCGTGGTGATGACGCCTGGTCGCGGCTACCTGGTCCAGACCGTCGGCCAGGACGGCGGGGGCGCGTCGACCCCACCCGTCGGCGGCGCATCCTTCTGGCTCAGCGACGTCGGGGTCCGCTACGGCCTCGACGAGAACGGTGACCAGAAAGCCATCGACGCGCTCGGGCTGACCCCGCCCGCGGTACCGATTCCATGGTCGATGCTGAGCCAGTTCGCGCCAGGTCCGACGTTGTCGCGCGCCGACGCGCTGTTGGCCCATGACGCGCTCGCCGCCGACCCCCGCCCCGCCGTCGTGAGGGAGAAGCCGTGAGCGCAGCTTGCAAGCGAACCATCAGCACAGAACACGCCGGGCGAGCCTGCGAGGCCGGCGCGTGAGTCGGCTCATTTTCGAGGCGCGTCGCCGCATCCCGGTGCCGACGACGCGCAAGGGCACCATCACCATCGAGCCGCCGCCGGAACTGCCGCGGGTCGTGCCGCCGTCGCTGCTGCGGCGGGTGCTGCCGTACCTGATCGTCATCCTGATCGTCGGCATGATCGTGGCGCTGGTGGCCACCGGCATGCGGCTGATCTCGCCGACGACGCTGTTCTTTCCGTTCGTCCTGCTGCTGGCCGCCACTGCGCTCTACCGCGGCACCGACAACAAGATGCGCACCGAGGAGGTCGACGCCGAGCGCGCCGACTATCTGCGTTACCTGTCGGTGGTTCGCGACAACGTGCGCGCACACGCCGCCGAGCAGCGCGCCGCGCTCGAGTGGTCGCACCCGGATCCGGGGCTGCTCATCGACGTGCCCGGTACGCGCAGGCAGTGGGAGCGCGATCCGCACGACCCGGACTTCCTGGTGGTGCGCACCGGACTGCACGATGCCCCGCTCAACGCGACGCTGCGGGTGAAGGACAGCGCGGACGAGGTCGACCTGGAACCGGTGTCGCACAGCGCGTTACGGGGACTGCTCGACGTGCAGCGCACGGTGCGCGCGGTGCCGACGGGCATCGACCTGGGCAAGGTCTCCCGCATCACGGTGCTCGGCGAGCCGGACGACGTCCGCGGGGCACTGCGCGGCTGGATCACCCAGGCGGTCACCTGGCACGACCCGGCGGTGCTGGGTGTCGCGCTGCTCGCGCCGGACATCGAGAGCGACGACTGGTCCTGGCTGAAGTGGCTGCCGCACAACGACATTCCCGGGTCGGTGGATGGCGCCGGGCCGGCGCGTTACCTGGCGTCCGATGTCGCTGAGCTGCGCTCGCTGCTCGCGCCTGCGCTCGACGACCGGCCGCCGTTCGGCGACGCCGACGAAACGGGTGCCAAGCACCTGCTCATCGTCGTCGACGATCCCGACGTGGATCCCGGCGCGTTGGTCCCGCGGGGCGGACTGGCCGGTGTGACGCTGGTGCAGCGGATCGCCGAACCGCCGCACCGCGAGCAGTACCCCGACCCGGAGCGGCCGATCCTGCAGGTGAGCGACGGGCAGCTGCGGCGCTGGCAGACCGGCGGGTGGCAGCCATACGTCGACGCCGCCGACCAACTCGACGTCGCCACCGCGCGGCACATCGCACGCCGGCTGTCGAGGTGGGACTCGAACCCGAGCCACGCGCGGACCGCCAGCGCCGGCGTCGCCACGTTCTCGACGCTGCTCGGCATTCCCGACGCCGCGGCGCTGGACGTGGCGAGCCTGTGGGCTCCGCGGGCGCGCGCCGACGAACTGCGGGTGCCCATCGGGGTGACCGCGACGGGCGAGCCGCTCATCTTCGACCTCAAGGACGAGGCGGAGGGCGGCATGGGCCCGCACGGCCTGATGATCGGCATGACGGGTTCGGGCAAGTCGCAGACCTTGATGTCGATCCTGCTGTCGCTGTTGACGACTCACTCCGCAGATCGGCTAATCGTGATCTACGCCGACTTCAAGGGCGAGGCCGGGGCGGACATCTTCCGGGACTTCCCGCAGGTGGTCGCGGTCATCTCGAACATGGCCGAAAAGCGTTCGCTGGCCGACCGATTCGCCGACACACTGCGCGGTGAGGTGGCGCGCCGGGAGCAACTGCTGATGGAGGCCGGGCGTCGGGTTCAGGGCAGCGCGTTCAACTCGGTGCTCGAGTACGAGGCCGCCATAGCGGCGGGTCACGACCTGCCGCCGTTGCCCACGCTGCTCGTCGTCGCCGACGAGTTCTCGCTGATGCTGTCCGACCACCCGGAATACGCCGAGCTGTTCGACTACGTCGCGCGCAAGGGCCGTTCGTTCCGCATCCACATCCTGTTCGCGTCGCAGACGCTGGACGTGGGCCGGATCAAGGACATCGACAAGAACACCTCCTATCGCATCGGGCTCAAGGTGGCCAGTCCGGCCGTCAGCCGCCAGATCATCGGTGTCGAAGACGCGTTCCACATCGAGGCCGGCCCCGAGCACAAGGGCGAGGGTTTTCTGGTGCCGACGCCCGGTGCGATGCCGGTCAAGTTCCGCAGCACCTACGTCGACGGCATCTACGACCCGCCGCGGATCGAGAAGTCTGTTGTCGTGCAGGCGGTTCCGGTACCGCAACAATTCACTGCCGGTCACGTCGAGGCGCCCGCCGACACCGTCGTCGTCTCCGATCCGGCTGCGCACGAGGACCGTCCGCCGCGCAAGCTCGTCGCCACCATCGGCGATCAGCTCGCGAACTACGGTCCGAAGGCGCCACAGCTGTGGTTGCCGCCGCTGGACGAGCCGATTCCGCTCGACGAGTTGCTCGCGCGCGCCGACGTGGCCGAACGCCAGTGGCGTTGGCCGCTCGGCGAGATCGACCGCCCGTTCGCGATGCGCCGCGATCCGCTGATCTTCAACGCCAGGTCCGCTGCGGCCAACATGTTGATTCACGGCGGCCCGAAGTCCGGTAAGACCACGGCGCTGCAGACGTTCATCCTGTCCGCCGCGGCGCTGCACTCACCGCGCGACGTGTCGTTCTACTGCCTGGACTACGGCGGGGGCCAGTTGCGTCCGCTGGCAGACCTGGCGCACGTCGGCAGCGTCGCTTCGCCGCTGGAACCCGAGCGCATCCGGCGCACGTTCGGCGAGCTCGAACAGCTGCTGCGCGCCCGCCAGGCACATGGCCACTCGGGTAACGGTCAGCGCGACGACTACGGCGAAGTTTTCCTGGTCATCGACAACCTGTACGCGTTCAGCCGCGACAACACCGACACCTTCAACACCCGGAATCCGTTGTTGGCGAAAGTGACCGAGTTGGTGAACACCGGGATGTCCTACGGCATCCACGTCGTGATCACCACGCCGAACTGGCTCGAGGTGCCGCTGGCGATGCGCGACGGCCTCGGTCTGCGTCTCGAGTTGAAGCTGTCCGACGCGCGTGACAGCAACGTGCGGATCACCGGTGCATTGCGCCGGCCCGCCGAAGCGGTACCGGCCGATCAGCCGGGCCGCGGTTTGACCATGGCCGCCGAGCACTTCCTGTTCGCCGAGCCGTCACTGCGCGACATCGGGGTGATCAACGCCCGCCATCGGGGTGTCACCGCGCCGCCGGTGCGGCTGCTGCCGCGCGATCTGGCGCCGGCCGCGGTGGCGCCGTTGTATCCGGCGCCGGAGCGCGTCGTCATCGGCCAGCGCGAGGAGGACCTCGCGGCCGTGACGATGGCGTTCGACCAGAACCCGCTGCTGATGGTGTTCGGCGATGCCAAGTCGGGCAAGACGACGCTGCTGCGTCACGTGATCCGCACGGTGCGGGAGCACTCCACGTCGGACCGGGTCGCGTTCACGGTGATCGACCGTCGCCTGCATCTGGTCGACGAACCGTTGTTCCCGGACAACGAGTACACGCCGAACATCGACCGGATCACCCCTGCGATGCTGGGGCTCAGCGCACTGCTGGAGAGGCGCCGCCCGCCGGCCGGGCTGTCCCCGCAGGAACTGAGCAGGTGGACCTACCAATCCGGTGAGGACGGCCACACCCACTACCTGATCATCGACGACGTCGACCAGATCCCGGACGCCCCCGCGGTCAGCGGTCCGTTCGTCGGGCAACGGCCGTGGACCGGGATCATCGGTTTGCTGTCGCAGGCAAGTGAACTGGGTCTGCGCGTCATCGTGACCGCGCGGGCCACCGGTTCGGCGCACGCTTTGATGACGGCACCGCTGCTGCGCCGGCTCAACGAGTTGCAGGCGGCCATCCTCATGCTGTCGGGCAACCCGCAGGACAGCGGCAAGATCCGGGGCCACCGGTTCCGCCGTCTGCCTGCGGGCCGCGCGATGTTGCTGGACGATGGCGATGGCCCGACGTTCCTGCAACTCGTCAACCCGTTCGCCGACGCGGTCGCAGAGAGCACCGGCAACAACGGCACTAGTGGAAGGGAGTTCAACTGATGACTCTTCGCGTCGTTCCCGAGGGTCTGGCCGCGGCGGGTTCCGCCGTCGAGGCGTTGACGGCCCGATTGGCGGCCGCGCACGCCGCCGCCGCGCCATTGGTCAGCACGGTGGTGCCGCCGGCCGTCGACGCGGTGTCGCTGCAGACCGCCGCGGGGCTGAGTGCGCACGGCACGCAGCACAACACGGTGGCCGCGCACGGCGTCGAGGAGCTGGGCCGCTCCGGCGTCGGCGTCGGGCAGTCCGCCACCAGTTACGCCACCGGTGACGCCATGGCCGCTTCGACGTACCTGGTCGCCGGTAGCTGATCATGACGGCTCCGATCTGGATGGCGCTGCCTCCGGAGGTGCACTCGACCATGCTGAGCAGCGGGCCCGGGCCGGGTTCGCTGTTGGCGGCCGCGGGTGCGTGGCAGTCGCTGGCCGCCGAATACTCCTCCGCCGCAGCGGAGTTGACCGCCGTGCTGGGGGCGGTGCAGGGCGGCGCCTGGGAAGGGCCGAGCGCCGAGCAGTATGTCGCTGCGCATGCGCCATATCTCGCGTGGTTGGCGCAGGCCAGCGCCAACAGCGCGGCGTCGGCGGTTCAGCACGAGGCCGCCGCGGCGGCGTATACGACGGCGTTGGCGATGATGCCGACGCTGCCCGAGTTGGCGCTCAACCACGCCACGCACGCGGTGCTGACGGCGACGAACTTCTTGGGTATCAACACGATCCCGATCGCGTTGAACGAAGCCGACTACGTGCGGATGTGGATCCAGGCCGCGACGACGATGAGCACCTACCAGGCGGTGTCGGGAGCGGCGGTGGCGGCCACCCCCATGACGACACCGGCACCGATGCTGTTGGCTCCCGGTGTGGGAGAGGCCGGTTCGGCCGCCGCCGACGCACAGCACGCCTCGGCGATGGCCACCGCCGCCGACTCCGGTTCGGCGCGGAATCTCGCCGACTCCATCGCGCGATTTCTGGAGGAGCTTCAGAAGTTCTTCGAGGACTTGTTCGATTCTCTCAATGACTTCATGGGCAACTTCTTCGCGTGGCTCTTCAACCCGGGGTCGGGAGTGGTGCTCTTATTCGTCCTCTATCAGGCGATCACCCAGCCACTCGGATGGACCACGTGGTCGCTGATCTTCAGTGCTCCGATATTGCTGCCGATAATGATCGGCCTCATCGTCCAGGCGCTGAACCCCCCGCCAATGGCTGTGCCCGCACCCGCGCCAGCGCCTGCCGTCGCCCCTGTCCCGGCCCAGCCGGTCCCGGTGACGCGGGCCGAGAGTATGCCACCCGTCACCGCGGTGGCGCCGACCGTTCCCACTGGAACCGCCGCTCCGACGACGTCGGTCGGTGCCGGGTCGGCCCCAGCGGGCGCGCCGCCCGCCCCGGCGGCGGCAACTGCGGTGCCGTACGCGATCGCCGGCCCCGACCCGGACGAGGGTGTCTCCCCGACGTTCCGGGACGGCATCAGCGCCAAGGCGCCGGCGTCCGACATCGCGGCATCCGCGGCTGCGGCCGCCGCGGCATCGTCGTTGGCCAAACGGAAGGCTCGCCGCAAGCGCCCGCAGCCGATCCACCAACGCCAGTACGCCGACGCCTACATGGACTACGAGCCGGAAGACGAGACGCCGCCGCCCGAACCGGTGCGGCGTCCGCACGTGAGCGCATCGGAAAAGGGCGCAGGCGCAGTGGGTTTCACCGGTGCAGCGACGAAGTCCGACGACGAGCAGGCCGCCGGGCTGACCGAGCTCGCCGGCGACTCCTTCGGCGGCGGACCCACCGAACCCATGCTGCCCAGCGACTGGGACCACAAGGGGGGAGAGCGCGACTGAACAGAGCTGAGCGAAACCCGAACCGCCGAACCACGATCCGAAAGGAAAAACCATGAGCCTCTTGGACGCTCACATCCCGCAACTCGTGTCATCCGAGGCCGCGTTCTCTGCGAAGGCCGCCCTGATGCGCAGCACCATGGCGCAGGCCGAACAGGCTGCCCAGTCGGCGCAGGCGTTCCACATGGGCGAGTCGTCGGCCGCCTTCCAGGCGTCCCACGCCCGCTTCATCGAGGTCTCCGCGAAGATCAACTCGCTGCTCGACATCGCCCAGGTCAATCTCGGCGACGCCGCGGGCACCTATGTCGCCGAGGACGCCGCGGCGGCCAGCACCTACACCGGTATCTGAACTTCGAACTGACCTAGAGGGAGAACCTGATGTCTCAGATCATGTACAACTACCCGGCGATGCTGGCCCACGCGGGCGAGATGTCCGGTTACGCGGGCGCTCTGCACGCCGTCGGCGCCGACATCGCCAGCGAGCAGGCGGCATTGGCCGGCGCCTGGCAGGGCGACACCGGCATGACGTACCAGGCGTGGCAGGCGCAGTGGAACGCCAGCCTCGAGGAACTGGTGCGCGCATACCGCGCGATGGCCGCCACGCACGAACAGAACACCATGTCGATGAGCGCCCGTGACCAGGCCGAAGGCGCCAAATGGGGTGGCTGATCGGCGGTGGCAGTTAACGCAGTCGAGCTGACCGCGGAGCAGGCCTGGTTCGTCGCCGATGCGTCGGGCGCAGGGAACTATCCCTGGGTGCTGGCCATCACCCCGCCGTACAGCGACCACGCTGAGCGGGCGGCAGTCGAGTCCAGGCTGTCGGCCGAACTGGTGGAGCTGGGCGTGATGACCGCCGAGCGGACCGTCGATCCCTATGTCCGGCAATGGGTTACGACGACGTGCCGGCCCCGGCGGTGGCTCGAACTCAGATTCGTCCGCGGCTCCGGCAGCATGCTGCGCGGGCACGTCGCGCGCCGTGGCGAGCACACCGTCGTCGCGCTGCGCGCCGGCGGCCTCGTCACGCTCACCGCGTTGGACGTGGACCACCCGCAGGCGCTCGTGCCCATCCTGACGGCCGGGTTGTCGGGCCGGCCGCCGGCCGGCTTCGACGAGTTCGCCATCCCCGCCCGGATCGGGGCGCGCGCCGACGAGCAGCTGCGCAACGGCGCGACGCTGGACGACGTCGTCGAGTTCCTCGGCATCCCGCCGAGCGCGCGCGCCGTGGTGGAAGCCGCTTACGCGCCGGACCGCAGTTATGTGGAGATTGTCGCGGGCGATCACCGCGACGGTCACCGTGTCAGCACCGACGTCGGCGTCAGCGTCGTCGACACCCGGGAAGGCAGGGTCCTCGTCCATCCGTCGAAGGCGTTCGACGGCGAATGGGTGTCGACCTTCGCCCCCGGCACACCGCTGGCGATCGCGACCGCGGTCGAGCGGCTCACCGCAACGCTGCCCGACGGGGCGTGGTTCCCCGACCTGCAACTCACCCGAGACTTCGATTCAAACCAAAGAACGGAACCGCAATGGCAGACCATCCGATGACCGGCACCTCTTCCCTGGCGACCATGCCGCCAGGGCCGCCAGGGCCGCCAGGGCCGTCGGGGAGGACCGAGGCGTCCGCGCCGTCGATGCCGATCGTTCGGGTCGCCGTGCTCGCCGCGGGCGAGGCCGGCGGCCGGGTCACGGACATGGCGTTGCCTACCGAACTTCCCCTGCGCGAGATCCTGCCCGCGGTACGCCGGATGGCGATGCCCGCCGACGAGGAATACGACGACGCCGCACCGGTCGTGCTGTCGCTCGCCCCGGTCGGCGGCGCGCCGTTCAGCCTCGACGCGACCCTGAACACCGTCGGCGTCGTCGACGGCGACCTTCTTGCGCTGCAGCCGCTACCCGCCGGGCCCGCGGCACCGCGAATCGTCGAGGACATCGGCGATGCGGCGGTCATCTTCTCGGCTGCCCGCGAAAAGCCTTGGGGTGCAGCGCACATCGCCCGCGGCGCGGCAGCGGCCGTCGTCGCGCTGATCCTGGTTGCCACGACGTTCGCCGCTGTGCACAGTGAGGTCGTCGGCGGTTTCGCCGGCCTCATGGCGGCCAGCGGGATCGCGGTGCTCACGGTGCTGGCGGCGCTCCTCACCTGGGGCCGGTCACCTCGGCTCGGCACGGCGCTGGCCGTGACGGCGTTGGCGCCGATCGCCGTGGCCCTCGCGCTCGCGGTACCCGGCGAGTTCGGGCCGTCGCACGTGCTGCTGGCCGCCGCGGGCGTGACGGCCTGGTCGATCATGAGCATCGTCGTCGCCCAGCGCGCCATCGCGATCTTCACGGCGGCAACGGTCGTCGGCGCCGGCGCCCTGATCACCGCGGGCGCCGCCACGATCTGGACGCTGGACCACCTCGTCGTCGGATCCGTGCTGGTGGTGCTGGCGCTGGTGGTCACGGTCCAAGCCGCCCAACTCTCCGCGGTGTGGTCGCGACTGCCGGTTCCGGTGATTCCCGCCCCCGGTGACCCGACGCCGTCGGCGCCGTCGCTCAAGGTGCTCGCGGATCTGCCGCGGCGGGTCAGGATCAGCGACTCCCACCAGACCGGCTTCATCGCCGGAGGAGTGCTGCTGAGCACCGCGGGCGCACTGACATTGGCGGCCCCGCAGGGCGTTTCGAACTGGGCGTGGTACGTCGTGGCCGCGGTCGCGCTGGGTTCTGTGCTGCGGGCGCGGGTGTGGGACTCCGCGCCGTGCAAGGCGTGGCTGCTGAGTCTGCCGTTCCTGCTGGCGATCTCGTTCCTCGTCGTGTTCAGTGTCGACGACCGCTACACCGCCGCGTGGTGGGCGCTGGCGGCGCTCGCGGGCTTGACGGCGGTGTGGGTGATCGCGGCACTGTTCCCGCGGGTGGCGTCGCCCGACACCTACTCGCTGCCCATGCGCCGCCTGGTCGGTTTCCTGGCGTCTGCCGTCGACGCGTCGCTCATCCCGGTGCTGGCGTATCTGGTCGGACTGTTCACCTGGGTGCTGAACCGATGAGGCATCGGTGATGCGCGACGGACTGCGCACCGTACTCGCCGCCACAGCGGTGGCACTGACCGTCCTGAGCATGAGTTGCCCGATGGCGCAGGCGATCACACCGCCGCAAGTGGACCCGGCGGTGCCACCGCCGTCGGGTGCCCCCGGCCCCGTGCAACCGATGTCTCAGCGCGGCCCGTGCGTCAGCGCCGGTGTGCTGCCGGGCACCGATCCCGGTGCGCCCGGCCCGAACCGCGAGCTGCTCAACCTCGAGGGCGCCTGGGAGTACAGCCGCGGGGACGGACAGGTCGTGGCCGTCATCGACACCGGTGTGCGGCCGGGCCCGCGGCTGCCGAACGTCGATCCAGGCGGGGACTTCGTCGCGGACACCGATGGGCTGACCGACTGCGACGGGCACGGAACGCTGGTGGCCGGGCTGATCGCCGGCCAGCCGGGGCCCGACCGGTTCTCCGGCGTCGCGCCCGGAGCCCGGGTGTTGTCGATCCGATCCACCTCGGCGCGGTTCTCACCGACCGAGTCGGTGGAGAACCAGGCCGTGGCGCGCGTCGCGCTCGACGTCGCGACGCTGGCCCGCGCGGTCGTGCGCGCCGCGGACCTGGGTGCGCGCGTGATCAACATCTCCGCGGTCACCTGCCTGCCCGCCACCGAGACCGTCGACCAGAGTCAGCTCGGCGCGGCCCTGCGGTACGCCGCCGTCGAGAAGGATGCGGTGATCGTCGCCGCGGCCGGGAACAACAAAGCGGGTCTCAACCCCGGTTCGGCGTGCCCGTCGAACCCGTTGTCGGATCCCGCTCGCCCGGACGACCCGCGCAACTGGTCGGGCGTCACGTCGGTGTCGATCCCGTCGTCCTGGCAGCCGTTCGTGCTCTCGGTCGGGGCGCTGACCTCGACGGGTCGGCCGGCCGATTTCACGATGGCCGGACCATGGGTGGACATCGCGGCGCCGGGGCAGGACATCGCGTCGGTGGGCAACGGCGACGGCGGCGGGCTCGCGAACGCGTTGCCCGACAGCCAGGGCCGGCTCTTCCCGCTGAACAGTTCGAGTTTCGCGGCGGCCTATGTGTCCGGTGTCGCGGCGTTGGTGCGCAGCCGGTTCCCCGAGTTGACCGCCGAACAGGTCAGGGATCGCCTGACTGCCGGGGCCCAGGGGGCGGCCCGGGCGCCGTCGAACCTGACCGGGTTCGGGCTCGTCGACCCCGTCGCCTCACTGACGTGGGATGTGACGGCGGCCATCGACGACGACGGTGACCCGGAACCCCGGCCGGTCGCCGCGCCGCCGGCGCCGCAGGCGCCCGATTCCACCCCGAAAGTCGTCGCGTTCGCGGGTACCGGGGCGTTGGCGTTGATCGCGGCCGTGACGGCGGCGGTGGCGGTGCACCGGCGAAGGAAACTCGACAATCAACCGGAGGCATCGTGACCGTTCGAATTGCGTTGGCGTCGTTGGCCGTGGTGTTGGCGGCCATGGCGTACCCGTGGGAGTCCACCACCGACTGGTGGATCCTGGGAATCGCGGCCGCCGTCGTCGTGGTGGTGTTCGCCTGGTGGCGTGGACAGTTCGTGACGACCATGATCGGCCGCCGGGTGGCGGTGTGGCGGCGCAACCACTCGAAGCCGAAGGCGCAGAGGCCGGATCAGGCAACCGTGGTGCTGCGTGTCGACGGCCCGGCAGGCGTCGATGTGTCGCTGCCGTTGCTGGCCGGATACGTCGAGCGGTTCGGGGTCCGCAGCGAGAAGGTTCGGGTCACCAACCTCGATCAGGACGGTGTCCGTACCACCTGGATCAGCCTGACCCTGGACGCGAAAGCGAATCTGGTTGCCCTGCAGGCACGTTCTCCGGAACTTCCGCTGCACGACACCGCTGAGATCGCCGGCCGGCGGCTCGCCGACCATCTGCGGGAGGCCGGTCTCGACGCCGCGATGGTCGAAGACACCGACGCGCCGTTGGGCGCAGCGGTGCGCGAGAAGTGGTCGGGGGTATGCGATGACCGCGGATTCATCTCTGCCTACAAGATTCCGGTCGATGAGCGGTTGGCTGAGCGCCTCGCCGAGGTGTGGTCGCAGCAGGGTGAGACGTGGACCGCCCTCGAGTTCAGCGGCACCGCGGCGCAACCGGTCGTCGCCGCGGCATGCGCCTTCCGCACTCCCGACGTGGTGCGCAAGGCACCCTTGCCCGGGTTGACCGCCCACCGCGGACTCCAAAGGCCGTTGCTGACCGCACTGGACCCCAAAGCCGTTGACCATCTAGGTGTTTCGGGCAAGCCGGTATCGCGTGAGCAGTTGGAGCGGATCGCCTGGCCGGCGGGAACGCGGCCGGAGTTCAGTCGAACATGAAGCCCTGCATGAACCGCGTCATCCGGCGCAGGTAGTCGGGCTGGCTGACGTGCAGGATGTGGTTGCCGGGAAACCAGTGGAACGCGCAGCGGTCCCAGTGCTCCCATAGCATCTCGGCCTGCTCCGGCGGCGCCAACCGGTCACCGAGACCGGTGATGATCAACCTCCGGTCCTTCGGCACCAACGGCGCGTAATTCAGCGGCGACGAGAACCGGGTCGCAGCGCTGGTGAGCTCGGCATCGGTGCCCGACAGCAGGTTACGCAACGCCACCACCTTGTTGGCGGGGAACCATTCGTCGACGGTCTGATCGGGCGCCACCACCGGGACGTTGGGGATGACGGCCTGGATGCGATCGTCGATGCCCGCGATCAGCGCCGCCGTATACCCGCCGAGCGACATCCCGGTCAAGGCGATGCGATCGACGCCGGTGAACTCGAGATAGTCCATGATCGAGCGGAAGTCATGCACCGACTGCGCCATCGCTTCGGCGAAACCGGAGAACCCGTTGGCGAAGAACCCGTAACCGCTGAAGGGCGAGCCCTTCTCGGCGCGGGGACCGTGAAAGGGCATGGTGTATAGCAGGACGTCGTAACCGGATCGGAAGAACCACGGCAGGGAGAAAAACAGCCCGTTGAACAGATAGGGCGAACCCATGAACCCGTGGATCAGACACAGCGTCGGGTGGGGACCGTCGTCGTGCCGCCAGTGCTGGGCGTGCACGACGTTGTTGCGCTCGAATCCTCGGCACTGTGTGCGCAAGGCCGGGTTGATCGCCTCGAAGCTGCTGTTGAACCGGATGTTCTCGACGCGACCCTTCGCTATCCACTCAGCGAACGGGTTTGCGGTGCGCGAGGTGACCCGGGGACGCGATGCCGGCGCCGGGAACGACTGCGCGGAATCGTTCGCCGCGGCCAGTTCGGCGTAGAACTGCAACTGCTCGCGCTCGGCGCGCGACTGCGACCGGCGCAGCCCGCCCGCCAGGGTCGGCAGCATGGTGGTCGCGAGCAGCGAGGCGATCGCGGTCCGCAGCGCGATGTCGGCGACGGCCGACGTGTCGACGATGAGCCGCTGGCGCAAGGTGAGATCGGCACGGCGGGGAAGTCCGCCGGTAGTGGCGTCCGCGCCGGGTACGTCGGGAACGGGAATGGGGGGATCCACCGGGTTGGCGTCCGATTGGCTCACGTCCGCATGGTAACCGGCGCCGGCGGTGCCAGACTGACGACGTGTGGAACGCCGAGGTGTATCTGGCCTTCGCCGACCAGCGCGGGCGGCCGTTCTTCGACCTGCTGTCGCGGGTCGGCGCCGACGCGCCGCGGCGGGTGGCGGATCTGGGCTGTGGGCCGGGCAATCTTACTGTCGGCCTGGCACAGCGCTGGCCGCGAGCGGCGATCGACGCGTTGGACAGCTCACCGGAGATGGTCGCGGCGGCGCGGGAGCGGGGAATTGATGCGCACGTCGGCGACCTTCGCGACTGGGTGCCGAAAGCCGACACCGACGTCGTGATCAGCAACGCCGCGCTGCAGTGGGTGCCCGGCCATTCACAGCTGCTCGTCGGCTGGGCCGGACAACTGCCTGCCGGGGCCTGGCTCGCGATCCAGGTGCCGGGAAACTTCGACGCGCCGTCGCACCGTGAGGTGCGCCAGCTCGCGCGACGGGATCGGTGGGCAGAACCCTTGCGGGACTTTCCGTTCGGGGAGGGCCAAGTCTTCGATGCGGCCGGTTACGCGGATCTGCTCACCGACGCCGGTTGCACGGTCGATGCCTGGGAGACAACTTATGTGCACGTGTTGACCGGCGAGAATCCGGTGCTGCAGTGGCTCACGGGCACCGCGTTGCGGCCGGTACGGAGTCGGCTCACCGGTCCCGAGTGGGACGAGTTCCGGGCGGACCTGATTCCGCTGCTGGACGCCGCGTATCCGATGAGGGCGGACGGTAAGACGTTCTTCCCGTTTCGCCGCATCTTCGTGGTCGCGCAGATCGGCTGACTCAGGTGGGCAAGCCGTCCCGCTCGGCGTCGGCCCGGTACCTGTCGACCCAGTCGTCTGAGCGCTGGTCGGCCTGCCGCTGTAGCACCGGCTCCGGGGCAAGCCGACGGTCCTGCCCGAGCGCCTCCAGGATGTCGCCGACGACCTGGGTGAGGTTGCGCCACAACACCGGATAGGACACCTCGATGGGGGACACGCCCTCCTGGGCGAACCAGCTCTGCCAGCCTTCCTGCTGGGCCCGCAGCATCGTGACGACGTGGGCGATCGCGCCTGCGTGGTATTCAGCGCGCGCATCGCGCGACGGGTCCGGGCGGCCGCGCCAGACCCGGGTCTGCACCGCGCGCCAGAACGAAACAGCCTGCGACACAACGTCGGGACGATGGACGTGAACTAGTAATGGGTCACTGCCGATGACGTCGCGGATAGCCGACAGCAGGCCGGTGCCCGAGCGGTCCGGCAGCTCGCCGGCGCGCTCGAGCAAGAGCGGGGTCTGGTTCCACATCAGCTTGCCGCCCCAGATGCCGTTGGGGGTGCGGCCCGCCGTACGGATGTAGTCGCGCCAGATCTCCGGCGGCGCCAGGTCGGGCTTGCCGTCGTCGAGGGGATCGAGGAGGCGCAGGATCGATTCGTCGGTGGCCGCCGCGAACCACTGACGCGGCTGGGGCGCCTGACTGGTGGTCGGCAGGTACTGGAAGAACTCTGCGGGCTCGCCGGCGACACCCGTCGCGCGCAAAGACTCGACCAGCAGCGTGCTACCGCTGCGCTGGGACGCCAGAACGAGATACGCCGTCGCGTGCGCTGACATGCGCGAGAGCATAACGGGACTTCAAAGATCATGCGCGGCGGAGGTTTTCGATCATGATGAGCGAAACTCAGCTGCTGAGGTACCCTTCGACACCGCGGTCCGAGGCGATCGCCGACCGGCTGGTGACGCTCGGACCGTGCAGGCGTAGGTAAGTCTGGGTGTAGCGCTCGGATATGCGGGTGCCCGCGAACTCCGACGGGATCACGTCGTTGGTCTTGGTGCGCCAGTCGTTGAGCAGCAGTGCCATGTCGTCGGCGACGGCCTCGGCGCTGCCCGTCGCGTCCGGCCCGAGCAGATTGCGTGATTCGGTGGGATCGGTTCGGAGGTCATAGAGTTCGCGTTGCGGGCGTTGGGCTTGCACCAGCGGTGCCATGGTGCGGCCGGGAGCGCTGTCGGCGATGTCCAAGGGCAGATCGAGCAGCGGCCGCGCGGCGTAGTTCTCGATGTAGCTGTACTCCTTCGTCCGGACCGCGCGGATCGGATCGAAGGAGTCGTGGTACGTCTTCGTGGTGTAGACCTCGGTGCGTGGCGGCGCCGCCGCGGTCAGCAGACCGGCCGAATGCGACAGGCCCTCGACGTCGGCGGGGATGTCGACGCCGAGAAGCTCGAGCAACGTGGGAAGCAGATCCACGCCGCTGAACAACTCGTCGTAGACCTTCGGCGCGATGTATGTGCCGCGTGGTGGGCGCAGGATCATCGCGATGCCCGTGCCGGCGTCGTACAAGGTCGATTTGGCGCGGGGTAGCGCCGGGCCGTGATCGGTGGTGAACACCACCCAGGTGGTGCGGTCGAGGCCCGTCGTCGACAGCGCGTCGAGCAGCTGGCCGACCGCGGCATCGGCGACCGATATCGAACCGTAGAACGCGGCGAGATCCTGGCGGACTTCCGGGGTGTCGGGCAGATAGTCGGGTACGACGACGTCGGTCGCATCGGCGGGTTCGTACCTGTCGCGGGGATACGGTCGATGGGTCTCGAAGAAGCCCGCGGTGAGCAGGAACGGCTGCGCGGGCGGGTCGGCCAGCCAACGAGTGGCCTGTTCGACGACGTACTCGCAGTAGGAGTTGGAGACGTCGAACTCGTCGAAACCGAGCCGCGCCGGATACGACGTTTCGTGCTGCATGCCGAACAGCGCAGTGTGCCAGCCGGATTCGGACAACAAGTCGGGCAGGGTGCGCACGCCCGTCCGGTATTCCCATCCGTGGTGAGCCAGCCCGACCAACCCGTTGCTCTGCGGGTAGCGGCCGGTGAACAGCGAACCGCGCGACGGCGAGCAGAGCGGCGCCGTGGCGTGCGCGCGGGTGAACAGAATCCCCTCGGCGGCGAGTGCGTCGAGGCGCGGACTCGACACATCCTGGTGGCCGTACGCACCGAGATGGCGACCGAGGTCGTGCCAGTGCACGATCAGCACGTTGTCGGGCCCCGGGTCGCTCACTGCCAGTCCTCTCGTCGCTGTCGTGCCCACTGAAACGTAGGCGGCACGGGCGGGCAACCCTTTGGCTCGCAACGAGCCACCACCGTTCTGAAAACCCCCGATGGGTGCGTCATCCGGCGGTCAAGGGTGATAGGGCACGCCCACCGCGCGGAACACGTACTCGGGTGGTGCGTCGAACGACAGCGATCGCCGGGGCAGGCGCATCAGCACCTCCTCGGGGATGGTGACCTTGTAGTGCATCGAAAGTTGGCCGCTGAAGCGCGAATCGATCCCAGCGATGTCGACGTCGATCAGCATGCCGGTAGCCGAGAGTTCGGCGCTGACGGTGCCCGACTGCGCGGCGTCCCAGCGTTGGTCGATGGTGCGGGCCGCCAACTTCGGAACCGTCGACAGCGTGCCGAGAACCCGCTCGTTGGTCAGCGCCAGCGAGCCGACGTAGCTGGTGACGTTGACGTTCGCGCGCCGGCCCGGGATTTTGCCGCTGAACCGCCGGGTCACCGCGATGTACTCGGCGAGGAAGATGACGCCTTCGGCCTCCACCTCGGTCCGCATGTCGTCGGGCAGACCGCCGATTCGGAGCAGCTTACGCAGGAACACGGCCATGGGCTGTCACCCTAACGGCACAGTGATTCACGTGGTAGAGGTGAAGCGGTGGCATCACACAAGCGCTGGC
Source organism: Mycobacterium sp. GA-0227b (assembly GCF_001499855.1). Classification (GTDB taxonomy): domain Bacteria; phylum Actinomycetota; class Actinomycetes; order Mycobacteriales; family Mycobacteriaceae; genus Mycobacterium. The sequence continues at coordinate 71,351 of NZ_LQIK01000030.1, read as the reverse complement.
TGACGGCAACGGCTGTTGGCGCGATCGCGGTGTATGCCGTGCTGTGGGTGGGATATGCGCAGCAGTGGATGTGGTTGACGGCCGTCGACTCCAGCGCGCTCGACTCGTTCTATCGGCGGGGCGAAGGGCGTCCGGGCTGGGTGCTCGGATGGGACGTCCTGTGCACCCTCCTGGGGCCTAACGCCTTCCGGTTGATCACCGTCGTGCTGATCATCGTGGCGCTGGCGCGGCGCAACGTCCGGATCGCGATGTTCCTCCTGATCAGCGTGGAGCTCTCCGGCCTCGTCACCGAGGCCGCGAAGGCGGCGGCCGATCGCCCCCGTCCGGACACCGCGTTCGTCTTCGCGCTCGGCACGTCGTTCCCCTCCGGCCACGCGCTCGGCGTGCTGGTCGCCGTACTCGCGCTGTTGACCGTGGGACTGCCGATCGTGCGGGCTCCTGCGCGAGGTTGGCTGATCGCGTTCGGTGCGGTTGTCGTCGTCGTGATCGGTCTCGGTCGGGTGGTGCTCAATGTGCATCACCCGTCCGACGTGGTGGCCGGATGGGCGTTGGGCTACGCGTATTTCGTCTTCTGCCTGCTGGCGGTGCCGCCGTCGCGACCGATCACGGAAGCGGACGAAACACCGGTAGCGCCCGATACTGCACGCTGAAACTGGCCGTGGTGCATTCGGTTCCGACTTCGCCGTCGAGGGCCAGCATGGTGGGCCCGTCCACCGCCGTGAACTCGAACTGCGGAACCCGCATCTCGTGATAGAACGGGCTGCGCACGAGCCGGCCGAGGGCGGCGTCGACGAGGATGCGCAGCCGGCTGAACCGGCGGCCGGTCTCGAGAATCCGGATGTCCATCAGGCCGTCGTCCATCCGGGTTCGCCGCGACGGCGCGAATCCTGATGGCAGATAAGCCGAATTGCCAAGGAAGAACAGGAACGTCTGCAACGTCTTGTTGTCGTAACAGATGCGTACCGGCTTCTCGTGGCGCAAGGTGTGGAACATCGCGTACAGGCCGGCCAGCGGCTTACCGACCTTGTGCTCGTACTTCTCCCGGGTCCGAACAAATGCCGGGTACGCGCCGATACTGGCGGTGTTGACCACCATCTGATTCTCGTTCATGCAGACCAGATCGACACACGCGGCGCTGCCCTGCCGGATCGCCTCGATCGTCTTGTCCACTGTCTCGCAACCGATGTCCTTGGCGAAGTGGTTGAATGTGCCGCCCGGGAAAACCGCCAGCGGGATGCCCGCTTCGAGAGCGGCCGCCGCGGCGGACGACACCGTGCCGTCCCCACCGCCGATGGCGAGTACTTCTGCGCGCTGCGCCGCCGAACGCAGCACGCTTTCGATGTCGTCGTCATCGTTGAGCTCAGTGATATCAGTGCGGGGCAATGCATTTCGGACCTGCTCGACGATGCGCGCACCTGTGCCGCTGCCGGATGTCGGGTTGACGACCAGCACCACCCCGGCTCCGTCCGGGCGCGGCGGGGTCTCCACCCGAAGCGGGTCGGCGGTTGGGATCCTCGGCGGGACCACCGCGGGCACCACCCGTCCGCCCAGCACCGCGACCCCGGCGCCGATGCCGAATCCGGCGAGCACGTCACCGGGATAGTGCGCACCGGTGGCAATCCTCGACATGCCGACCAGCCCCGCCAACAGCGCGAGCGCGAGGCCGAGCGGCGGGCTCTCCAGGCCGACCCCGACGGCAAATGCCGCCGCGCTGGCCGAATGCCCCGACGGTAGCGAGTTGGACGTCGGCGTCCGACGGGCCTGGCGCGCCAGCGGTACCAGGAGGCGGTTGGGCCGCTGTCGCCGCCACACCCGTTTGGCTCCCTGGTTGGTGATCAGGCTGGTGACCGCCAGGGTGAGGACGCCGCGGATCGCACCGCGCTTCGCCGACGCGCCCCCGGACGCCGCCAACGCCGCCGCAATGGCGAACCACAGCTTCGAGTGATCGGCCGCCCGGGTCAGCCGGGGCATCACCGCGTCGAGTAGCGGACTCGGCGATTCCGCGATCGCTTCGAACACCTCGCGGTCGAGCGTGCCGAGGCCCCGGCCGATCTGTCGGACACCGCGGTGGCGGCTGCGGGACAGCAAGTTCATCCCCCCAACGTATCCACACTCCGCAACAACTAACCCTGGCAGCGCCAAGCGTGGCTTACCCGACGCGCGCAGCGCCGGGCCATAGCATGACCGAGTGCGCCGACTGCTGACCCTGCTGTGTGCGGTCGCGATGACTCTGGCGCTGGCGCCCGTCGGCCAAGCGCAGACCGTACCGTGGTTCGCCCAGTCGGTCGGTTCGGCCACCCAGGTGATTTCGGTCGTGGGCACCGGCGGGTCCAAGGCGAAAATGGACGTCTATCAGCGGACGGCGGCCGGTTGGCAACCGGTCGCGGCGGGCATCCCGGCCTGGATAGGGGCCAACGGCATGTCGCCGCAGACCCATGACGGCGAAATGAAAACGCCCATGGGCGTATTCACCCTCGACTTCGCGTTCGGCACCGCACCCAACCCCGGCGGGGGTCTGCCGTATGTTCAGGTCGGGCCCGACCACTGGTGGGACGGCGACATGAAAAGCCCCACCTACAACACCATGCAGGTCTGCAAGAAGGCCCAGTGCCCGTTCGACACCGATCCGGCCAGCGGGACCGAGAATCTCGACATCCCGCAGTACGTGCATGCGGTCGTGATGGGGGTCAACAAGGCGCGGGTGCCCGGAAACGGCGGCGCATTCTTCCTGCACGCCACCGACGGCGGCCCGACCGCGGGATGCGTGGCGATCGCCGACGACAAGCTGGTCGAGATCATGCGGTGGCTGCGGCCGGGGGCGTTGATCGCGATCGCGCAGTGAGTCAGATGTTCAGTGCCCGACCGGGTTTCACCTTGAAATTGAGGGCCTCGAGCGACATCGACGCGTCGTAGGTGCGGTCGTACCCCGTCTCACTGATCCGCCACCCGTCGCTGGTGCGCCGGTAGCGGTCGTGGTAGAAACCCGCGCCGATCAACATGAAGTTGAAGTCGGGCGCGATCACCCGGTCCTGCAGATACCAGGTGCCCGTCGCCTCGTCGCCGTCGACGGTGATCTCGGGATGGGTGACGCGGTGTTCGGTGATGATCTCGGGACCCAGCGAGTCCCGCATGAACTTCACCAATTCCTCGCGGTTGGTGAAGTGGTGCTCCTCGCCGATCGACTCGCCGTACTTGCCGACCACATCCTCGGTGAGGGTTTCGGCGAACTCGTCCCAATGCTTGGTGTCGAGGGCACGCAGGTACCGGAACTTCACTTGCTGGATCTCGTCGATGTCACCCATGGCGGACATTGCAGCACACGCGGGTGGGGGCTACCGCGCGGATGTCAGATTGCGGGTGGCCGGGCCCTCGAGAAGCGTGCCGTCGGGCGCGAAGCGCGATCCGTGCAGCGGGCACTCCCATGACTCGCCGGCGTCGTTCCAATTGACGATGCCGCCCAGATGCGGGCACACCGGCGACACCCGGTACTCGCGTCCGTCGACCACGCTGCGGGCCTCGAGGTCCCACGGCGGGCCGCTGACCACGCCGCCCTCGTCGGGCGTGCGGTTGGCGATTCGGGTGACCGGTGTGATCCACCCTCGCGCCAGATACAGAGCGACCTGCGCGTTGGTCTGCAGCGCCTTCGGGATCCCGGACAGTTCGTGCGGACTCCAACTGGCGAACGCCTCCGCCCAGTCCATCCGCCCGCCGAGGATGCGACTCGACAAGGCGAGCGCCGCGGCGGTTCCATTGGTCATTCCCCACTTGTCGAAACCTGTTGCCACGAAGATCTTGTCGTTACCCGGCAGGATCGGGCCGACGTAGGGCAGTTCGTCGATCGGCGAATAGTCCTGCGCGGACCAGTAATGCGTCTGCATCGCGCCGGGGTAGTGCAACTTCGTCCACTGGTCGAGTTCCTGCACCGAGGACGCCGGGCTCTTCTGGTGACCGACCGGATGTCCTGCGCCACCGGCGATCAGGAAGTCGCCGTCGGGCGTCGGCGCATATCGGATCGACCGGGTGGGGGAGTCGGCGGAGATGTACATCCCGCGCGTGATGTTGCCCGGCACCTTGTACGCCATGCAGTAAGAGCGTTGCGGCTTGAGACGGGCGAAGAAGCCGCCGCGGTCCAGGATCGGAATACCCGTCGCGAGAACGGTTTGCTTGGTGCGGACGTCGAATTCGTCACCGGCGCTGGTGCGGACGGCCAAGGTGAGTCCGTTGCCCTCGGTCGAGACCTTCTGCACCCGAACGCCTTGCGTCAACCGGCCGCCGCGCTCCTCGAGTTCGACGACCAGGCTGTCCAGCAACGGCATCGGGTCGAACTGCGCCTGGTCGGCCAGCCGGACCGCGCCATGGAACGGAAACGGTACGTCGGCTTCATCCACCCACTGGGCGTCGAGCCCCGCGGCCTCGCAGGCCTGCAGTTCCTGGCGGACCGACGAGACCCCTTTGTCCGATTGCGCATAGGTGTAGGCGTCCTCCCGCTGGACAGCCAGCCCGTGCGCCTCGCAGTGCTGGATCAGCCACTCCTGACCCTCGCGATTGCCCTGGACGTACTGGCCGGCCGTCTTCGCGCCGTGCTTGTCGACGATCTTCGACAGCTTGGTGCTCTGCAGCAGGCTGATCTTCGCGGTGGTGTTGCCGGTGGCGCCCGCACCGACCCGTTGCGCTTCCAGCACCAGCACGTCTTTGCCTGCCCGCGCCAACAGCACCGCGGTGATGAGGCCGGTTATCCCGGCACCCACGACCACGATGTCGGCCGAACGATCCGATTCGCCCAGCGGGTCGGGCGGTGTCGGCTGCTCGACGCGGTTTGCCAGCCAGAGAGATGTCATGGCCTTGCAGATACCCGTTTGGGGCGGCCCAAAACGACGGCGGCCGAACGGGGTTCGCACGGAGTGTCTGACGGTTTCCGCGTGGTCGGACGGCTATCGTGTGGTCCGTTATGAGCGACCCGTTGGGGTTGTCGATCGGGACGACGAACTTGGTCGCGGTACGTATCGACAATCAAGCCCATCAACCTGTGACCAGGCGCCCGGTGTTCACCCTGCCGGACGGCGTCGTGATGACCGGCCTGGTCGAGCGCGTCGGCGACTCGGTGCCGCTGGTCGCCCCGGACGGATCGCTACATTCGGCCGACCGGCTGCTGGTCGCGGCGCTTGCCGAGCTGGTCGACAGCATCGGTGGCACGCCGTCGGCCGATGTCACCGTCGCGGTCCCCGCGCATTGGGGACCCGCGACGCTGCAGACGTTGCGCACCGCGATGCGCGCAAACTCGGCCCTCGGCGCTGACGGCGAGCCCGCTCGATTGGTTTCCGACGCCGCAGCGTCGCTGAGGGCGCTGCAGGCCAATCCCGGTCTCCCGACGCAGGGTGTGGTGGTCCTGTTGGACTTCGGCGGCGGCGGAACCAGCATCACGCTGGCGGACGCGAGCGCGGCTCTCGAGCCGATCGCCGAAACCGCCCGGCACGCGGAGTTCTCCGGCGACTGGGTGGACCAGGCGCTGCTGAGTCACATTCTCGACGAGCTCGCGACGTCGGGGCGGGTCGATCCCGCCAGTACCGCCGCGGTGGGATCGCTGACCCGCCTGCGTGAGGAGTGCCGCCGCGCCAAGGAACGGCTGTCGGCGGAGGAGGCGACCGACGTCGACGCGGAGCTGCCCGGCCACCGGGCGGCGGTCCGGGTGACCCGCGACGAGCTGGATGCGTTGATCGCCACGCCACTCGCCGATGTTCTGCAAGCGATGGACAACACGTTGCAGCGCAACGCAATTGACCGCTCTGATGTTGCCGCTGTCGTCGCGGTCGGCGGCGGCGCCAACATTCCGCTGATCCGGCGACGCCTTGCCGAGCACTCCGGCGTGCCGGTGATCACGACACCGCAACCTTCGGTCGCCGCCGCGGTGGGCGCCGCGCTGATCGGGGCCTATACCTCGGCCGCTGAAGCGCAGACCGGGTTGGCTCCGGTGCCGCCGGCGGACGTCGACTCGCCGGGGTCGGCGACGTTCCGGGCGCTGGCGTGGTCGCAGGACGACGACTCGGCCGGCGAACCCGTGCCGTACACCGGGCTGGAACCGTACGAGGCTCCCTACGACACCGGGTCGATGCGGCCACCGGTGCGGTACGTGGCCCCGACCGGTCCGATCGACGAACCGCGGATCTGGCAGCGGTTGCCGGGGATGGTCTTCGGCGTGGCCGCGGCCGTCGCGGTGGTCGCCGTCGGCGGAGTGGCGATCGCGTTGACGAGCGCGACGGGCAACACCGGTGTGACCGAGGCGCCACGCACCTCGCCGGTTCCGCCGCCGTCCGCGCCGCCCCCTGCGACCAGCGAAGCGCCGCCGCCACTACCCGTGGAGTCCGTCACGGTCACCAGCGCGCCGCCGCCACCGCCGATGACCAGTGAGGCGCCGCCCCCACCGGTGACCACCGTCGTCACCACGACGGACCCAACCACCACCACCACGACCACCACCACGACAACAACCACAACGACAACGACCACAACGACCACAACGACCACGACAACGACGACGACCACTCCGCCCACGACGACGACCCCCACCACCCCGACGACGACCACTCCCTCGACGACCACCACTACGACGACGACCCCTCCGCCACGACGACGACCACCACCACCCCGACGACGACGCCGATGACAACCACCTATCTGACGGTGCCGTTCGTGCCCGTTCCGATCCCGATTCAAGTCCCGCAGAATCCGTACCAGCCGGTCCCGTAGGTCCAGGTGTCGGATAATGCGGTGATGAACCGGGCGGGGAGGGCAGTTGCGACGGCGGTTGCGGTTGTGTTCGCGGGGATGACGGTGTCACCGCCGGCGGCGGGCACGCCGGCCGAGGGCGACATCGAGCGCACCGATCTGGCGAAGGGCACCACCGATACGCCGATCGCGATCGTCACAGTGGGGCAGCCGACGACCCTGTACGTGCAGAACCTCGTGCTGTCTCCGGCGTCGACCAGCGGTTGGCACACGCACCCCGGCCCCGAGCACTCGGTGATCAACGCCGGCACAGTGACCCTGCAAACTGCGACCGGTTGTGCGCCAGTCGCCTTCGCTGCGGGACAGGCCATCTTCATCCCGGCTGGCGTGCCGCATGTGGTGTCCAACAAGGGTTTTGAGCAAGCGGAGGCGACGGTCACCTACACGCTGCCTGCCGACCGGCCGGTTCGGGACGACGCCCCGGCCGCCTGCCCGTAGGGCTTAACGCCCGTACGAGTAATCCGGTTCGTGGAACCGGTTGATGATCGGGATCCGCTCGATGATGCGGTCGCGCAGGCGCGGCTGCGGCGGAGGCACGTAGGCGGGCGCCGGAGGTGGCGGTGCGTACACGGGTGCCGGCGGTGTGTAGGCCGGGGCGGGCGGTGTGAAGGCCGGCGCCGGGGCGGGCGGCGTGTACTCGGGCGCGGGCGGCACATAGGCAGGTGGTTCGTAGACCGGCTCGGCGGCGGGTGCGGCCGGCGGCGGAGGCGCGGCCACGGCGATGGTCTGCGCGACCACCGGTATCGCCTCGGCAGGCGTGGTCACCTTCTGCTCGGCCGGGAGCGCCTCTTCGGCGACGGCAACAGACTCGTCGTCGGCGCCGGCGGCCGCGGGTGCGGGATCGTCGTCACCGGTGAGGCTGAGGCCGACCGCCGCCGAGACCGACACCACGAACGTCACCACCGCGGCGACGAGCACCGACGCCAGCGCGCCCACCGTCGTGGGCTGGCGGGAACCCGTCGCGTCCAGGGCGTTCACCGCACGCGCCGACGCCAACGCCGCGCCGCGTGCCATCGCGAGGTCGGCCTCGGCCGCGGAGAACACCGGTGATTGCGTGACATCGCCGAGCGTCGAGGTGATCAGATCGAGATCAGGAGCCGACCCCACCACGAAGATCGCCGTCGGCTGCCATTCATTGAGCTCGAGCATCGCGATCACGCTGCTCGGCAGCTCGATGACGTCGGCGCCGTCGAGCGGTCGGGCGATGCGGTCGACGGTCACGCCGGCGCTGGTGACCATGGCGACCACCGCGGCGTCGGGTTCCACGATGCACACCGCGACGTCGTCGTAGTCGGCGAGGTCGGCGATGCCCGCCGCCAGCACGTCGCCGGCCTCGAGTTCGGAGATCGCGATCGCGTTGTCGTATCCCCGGGCGGTGAGCGCCGTGAGCACACCCGACGCGACCCCTTCGGCTTCGTTGGTCCAGGTGACGCCGATCGCATGGATGGGGCTGTCGACGACGTCGGCAAGCACCACGTTGAGCAGATCATCGGGATCGACCTGGGCGTCGAAGTCGAACGATCCGCGGTCGACGGTGCCACCCTCGCCGGTCGTGCCCTCGACGAGCACCCACCGAACCGTGCTGGACGTCATCGACAGGCCGAGCACGAGGTCCATATTCGTGTCCCCGTTCTTGCGGTGAATCAGGTTCCGAGGTTACCTCCCGACCGATGCGGTGCCGAACGAGAGCACCGAGCAGCAGCTCATTCGACGGATCCGCAGAATTGCGGTCAAGGTAACGATTTGATATACAACCCCCCGTGGGACGGCACTCCGTAGCCAAGAAGCGGCGCACGCCACCGATGGGCGTGGCTGCAGCCATCGCCCCGGCAGCGCTCTTCTTCGCGGTGGGAGGAGACGTCCACCTTTCCGCCCGCCCGGCGCCCGAGGCCGAACCCGTCGTCGAGGACGCCACGCCGTGTTGCGTTGAGATCGTGGCGGCGGCACCGGCGACGCGGCCTGCGGCCCCGTCGGTCGGTCAGGTCGCCTTGAGCGCGATGCCCGACGCCATGGTGGCGGCGGCCCGGTACCGCACCGTCGACCGTTCGCTACCGGTCGGAATGGCGCCCGAACGCGGGCTCCAGGTGAAGACCATCCTGGCGTCGCGTGCGATCAGCGATGCGTTCCCGGAGATCAGCAACATCGGCGGAGTACGACCGGATTCGCTCAGATGGCACCCCAACGGCCTGGCGCTCGACGTGATGATCCCCAACCCGACCAGTGCGGAAGGGATCGCACTAGGCAACGAAATCGTCTGGTACGCACTGCGGAACGCGAAGCGGTTCGGGTTGCAGGATGCGATCTGGCGTGGCGTCTATTACACCCCCGACGGTGCCCAGAGCGGTGGCTACGGACACTTCGACCACGTGCACATCACCACGACGGGCGGCGGCTTTCCCGACGGTGACGAGGTCTACCTCCGCTGACGCGTTGACTCGACTGAACGGGTTTCAGTGATGCCCGCCGTCGTGCTCCCGGCTATCCACCGGACCGGTCACCGGGTTGGATGCATCCGGCGCGGTAGGGGCGGGCACACAGGTCGGTTTGCCGTCGACAACGGATTCGCTTCCGGTGCATGCTGGTTCCGCGACCGACTGCGGATGTGTATCGGTCAGTGCGGCGACGGCGGGACCCGCAGCGAGCGCGACACCGAGGACGGCTGCACCGGCAAGTCTGCGGACAGGCCTTGGCAGATCGAACATCTCACACCTCCTGTTCCAGCGTCTCGACAAGAAAGCACGCAGCGGTCATGCGCTCACCTGCGAGGCAAAGTCGAGACTATTGCCGGTGCGGGGGCGGTGTCGTGGATTGTGCAGAAAACTGAAGCGCTGCGGTTCTATGGAGCCGGTGACGGGAATCGAACCCCCGGAAGTCGATGCAGGTAATCCAGACATGTCTCTGCGTGTTTTGCGGCATGGGTTGACCTGCCGAAACCCGTCCGTTCGTGTCCGCAGCTGTCCACGTCTGACGGTCCGTTTTGTGACAACGCCGTGACACCGGGATAGACGAGCTGACATCTTCGTCCCGAACGACCACCAGCGCGTTTGTATGAGACGGCTTTGTTGGATCTGTGGAAATTGTGCACTTCAGCGTGTTGGTGGCGTTGATTGTCAGTGGTCAATGCTGGACTTACTGCGGACCGGTTGCGGACTGGAGGGCTGCGCAATGACCAAGCGAGACGACGTGACCACGATTCCTGCCGAAGAGGTGAAGCCTGGTTTCACGCTCTTGATTCCGCGCGTGGATGGATCGTCCCCACCGCGGCAACTCGACGTCGCTGCGGTCAAATTCTTTCAGATTGTCGGAGGCCGGCCGATGGTGCAGATCACTGCGGAACTGGTACCTCCGGAGGGTCGGCCGTGGACCGTCGAACGCAGAGTCGGCAGCAAGGTAGCGCGCCTGCTCTGAGGGCGGCGGTCTTGATCTGCTGAGCGATAAAATTGTCGGTGGGTCATGCGACCCTATCGATGTTGAGCAACTGTTAGTGTGGCGATCCCGAGGAGGTGTGGATACATGGCCGTCAATTTTGAGAAGATCGACGCCGATAGGTCGTGGAAGATCTTCGATCAAGCCGCCCGACGTCTCCTTGGCGTTGATGCCGTGACATTCGTCCAGCAGTGGGATGGTGGATCGTATGCGAGCGACGCCGACACTGATGTGATGAAGGTCGCCATGCTCCGTCCGAGTGGCCGGTAGGAACCCGACAGCAGCGGTCAAGGCTTTCATCGCGCCGATTAGCGACGCGCTCGGACTGTTTGCATCCGGCAGAGTAACCGCCGACAGCTACAAGCCTGCGGTTGAGGGCGTCCTCACCTTCAACGATGGCAAAATCGTCAAGCTCCTCGGGAATAAGGTCGGCCTGAGCGTGAGTATGCGGTACCGCATCGTCCAAACCGATGACCCCGGACGCGGGCCCTGGAAGGTCACGACCGTCGGGTACATGTACGAGCTGCAACTCGACGGCAAGACGCTTTACGACTATCACTGGCACCCAATTTCGGCGTCGCATGAGGTGCGCCCGCACCTGCACTGCTCGGCGGTCGGCAAGGGCCACATACCAACCGGTCGCGTCATGATCGAGGATGTGCTGAACCTCGCTGTTCACCACGGGGCAAAGCCCAGGAACGCGACGCAATGGAACACGCTCGACAAGCTCAACCGCGAGAAGTTCGCCCGCGGCGCTACTTGGGGCATAGGGCCGTCCTGAGCCCGTTAAGTGCGTGGGCCCTCCATGCGTTCATGTCGGTGCCCGCCGACACCGTTCGCGCCGTGATCGTCACGCGGATAGCACGGCCCGCAGGCATATAACGCACTGTTGTCGATGCGGGTAAACGGGAGAGTCCAGCGAAACAACTCACCGGCACGGGTAGGCTGGAGAAACTGATGAGCGAGGACGCCGACGTTAACCGCCTGGATGCAGTGTGGATCCGCCCCCGTGAATATGAAATCGGCGCTGCAAGCTGGCAAGACCGAGCCCTCGACGATCTTTCCCGAGCAATTCACCCGATCTTGCAGGCGATGACGCGAGAAACGGTCCGCGACCTACCTGAACCGAAGGACCGCGAACTTCCACCTCTGCCGCCAAGCGATCTTGTCTCCGAGTCGACCGTGGAGTCCAATCTATATCGTGGATTTCACGTACAACATGAGTGGACGTGGAACACGGAAGACATCATTGCCTTCGACGTCGGCTCGTATATGGCACATCTCTTTGAGGCCGCGGATTCGATAGGCGGTCAGCTCGCGAACGCGATGTTCGAGCACATCAGCGAGGTCGCCGAGGAGCATGGCCAAACGATCAACGCACACGGGCGCAACTTCTATGACGTGTTGATCGAAGCCTCCGAAAAGATGGAACCAGACTTCGATGAGGAGGGAAATCCACGACCCGGACTCCTTGCGATAAACCCGGCCGACGCCGAGAAGGTCTTCCGGGACCCTCCTACGCCCGAGCAGGAGAAGAGGATGCAAGAGGTCATAGACCGGAAGCGAGAGGAGTGGCGTGCTTCGCGCGCTCGTCGGAAACTTCCTTGACTCTCTGAGTGAGCGCGAGTTTGACGCGCCACTGCTTGCGATTCTGGCAAATCAGGGTTTCTACGACATTCACTTCATTCACGGCGGTTTCGAATTCGGCAAGGATGTCATCGCCAAGAAGAGAGACGAAAGTACAGGCGCGGTATACCAGTACGCAATTCAGTCGAAGGCCGGCAACATTGGCCAGCCCGCGTGGCGCGAGGTCCGACCGCAGATCGAAGAATGTGCCTACAACACGCGAGCCCACCCATCGTTCGATAAAGATCTCCCGCGCGTCTCGGTCCTAGTGACTACTGGGCGTCTCATCGGCGCCGCGCCTATCGATGCGCAGGAATACGGGCAGAGTCGTGAAGCAAGGGACCTCGGACCGTTTGACATTTGGGACCGGGAAACATTACTCAACTGGCTGTGCGTCGAGCCTTCACTTGGATTGTCCCCCAACGAGACCCAAGATGACCTCCTCGCCATCATCAGCGATATCCGACGAGGTGTCGTGAACGAGCCCATGCTGGAGAGATTCTCTCGGACGTGGCTCGATGACGGACAACCGCATCGCCTCGCCCAAGCCTCAATTCAGGCATCGATCATATGCAATTCGCTTCGCGAAACTCAGAGGCTCGATCTCGCAGCTCTCATGGCTCTACACCTGCACCGAGCGAGCTGGAGGCAGTTGACGGGCGAGAACGCAGCGAGATCTCCCGAGTCAGAAGCCGCTGTGCGACTTTTTGTTTCGTATGCGTCGGAAGTGTTGGATCAAGTCCAGCACCTGCTCTCCGACCCATTGGAACTGACTCGCTCGTTACTGAGTATCGCTGCCATGGTGAGCTATCCCGCCGCGTGCGTGCGACTGGCCGAGTTGCTCGGACTTCTAGCCATAGAATCCGAAGGCGATTTGTCTGATCATGCCAGCACTGCAGTCGCCGAGTTGTGCGCTCTCCATCCAGGCTCTTGGCGGCCTCCTGCGGATCAGTTCGCCGTGTCGCTGATCCCTCCCGTCGTGGCAATTGCGAAAACGGACATCCCAGCTGCGACCAAATATCTGAAGGAAGTAGCGAGTTGGCTGCTAGATCGCCACGATCCAAACTTGAACGGCTTGGGTTTGGCGAGCCTCGATGAAGACGAGCAGACAGCCGCGGAGAGATTACTTGCGGGTGGAGACAACAACGCTGGAGCGCCGACGCGCCAGCTACGTGGCCGTCGTGGTGTTGGACCTCTTGATCGCAATCGGGGACATGGAACTCTACGACGCCGTGCGCAGCAACGTCATCGACGTGCTGCGGATGGCTCCTTGCTCCACCGCGGCAAAAGAGGTCGAAGCCGACTGGCGGCGCGGCGGTAATCACGTCTGGCCGCAACCGCGAGTCGACTATGGCCCTCCCGGCGCAAGCCCGCCTGCACATCACTCGCATCTCCCACCGGTACCCCCGAAGGATGCGTTGCTGCTGACTGCTGTCTGCCGCAGTCGGCATTATCCGCAAGCAATCATCCAGCTTCTCGGGCCGGAACCCACCAAATCCAGTCCAAGCAAGTAAACATTCTGCCTACGCCGTTGTCGGGATCGACGGCAGTCGGAATGCTTGGGGCACGACAACGTCGGAGCCGGTTCGGAACCACAACAGGGCGCCGCGTTGCCCGGTACGTCTGCGGTTGGGGACGAACAGGTGCGGCACGAGTTCGAGGGTTGAGCCGACGCGGTCAACAATGACGAAGTTCGGGAAATCGCCGTACACCAGCAGGTAGTTGCTCTCCGTCGCTGCCGGGTTGAGTGTGCCGTCGAGGTTGGAATTCTCATTGACGGTGCGGCCCAGCAGCATCGGCGAATTGTTGTTCAACTCGGGGAACTTCAACGCGCCGTTGGTGGTTTCGAACTGGCGTGCCGTGTTGATGATGCTCAGGCTGGCGTTCCACACCGCCCAGGGTTGGAAGCGTGGTGGCAAGACGTTCTGCACCGCGAAGATGTCCGCGGGTGCGAACGCTTCGGGTGTGGCCGGCGCGACCAGCGGAACGGTTCCGGCGGCGAAGACGAGGGCGGTGATGACAACCTCGGGCTGTCCTGTGCCCGAGTCCATGGTGTAGGCGGTGGCGGTGAGCTGATCAGCTACGGCTTACAGCAGCTTCCCGAGTTCGGTGATGAAGTTGACTGCGTCGCCTTGGATCTCGAAAGAGAACGGCACGAACCCGTCGCCCTTGTGTACCGGGATGCTGGGCTGCGCCAACGTGGGTGACGCATCGGCAACCTCGGCGGCGTCAGCGGTCCGTTCCGCAGTCACACCCGCGCTGGTGACGCCGTTCCACGATTCCGTGGCGATCTGCACCACGCGACTGATCTGGCGCAGCGGGTTGACACTGCCGTTCGACGTCAACTGAATCAGCCGGATCGAGGGTCAGCGGCACCATGTAAGCCGCCAGCGTTGTCGGTGAGGCTCATGACGCGTTGTTCGGTCTGCACGTGCGACACGGTGCGCCACGCTCCGGCCTCCTCCGTTGTCCACGTCAGATGCCCGTTGTCGGGGTCGGCGAGCTTCGTTGCGAATGCCCGCTCATAGGCCTGTGCCCGTTGCGGCGGCCCAGCGTGCCGTCCACGATTGCGCCATCGCCGGGCCATCGCTCATTAAGGTTTCGACGACCTCGGCGCCGCGCGTCCGCAGCATGCTCTCATCGGACGAGACGGTCCAAATTACGCAACGTCGCATCACGAACACCCGGGGTGTTCACAGCGTGTCCGCCGTCCGGGGTGCTGGTCTCCAAAAGGCAACGGGCCGCGGCCCCGACCAGCGCCGGCCAACTGGGAAGCCCGCTTCAAGAAGCCGTCGCCAGGTGGACCGAATCGAAGACAGGGGGCGCCACCTCTCGAACGGGTGCGCGAATCCGCTGCAGACTGACTGCGGACCAGACGAAGAAGCCTTTCAGAGTTGATCCTGAAAAGGGCCCTGATCTGCGCCAATGTTGTCGGGGTGGCGGGATTTGAACCCACGACCTCTTCGTCCCGAACCTAGCCAAGTCGACGTACGGCTGCTTACGTGCATTTATGGTCTCTTACGGAAAGTACTGTTGAACAGGGGTGGAACACGGTTTTCGTTAGCGTCAATCCAAGACCGTTCTACCTACAAAACGTACCCAATCGCGTACCGAGAAGCTATATATCGTCTTGCCGATTGGCCAAGAACGTCTTGACCGCCGCGCCTACTACGGCATCGCTAAGCGCCTGGTCCCATTCGTGTCCTCGCCACACTTCTTCACCGTCGACTAGCACGACATACTCGCTGGGTCCGCGAGGTTCAATGCGGTAGGCCGTCCAGTGTCGCGGCTGGTCACTGTCGGTCGTCATGGACAGGTTGACGGTGGCCCATTCGTCTTCGGCCGTGGCGGTCGACGCCCAGTTGGCCTGCCCCCGCAGCAACCCCTTCGACGTTGCGAAGTTCAGCAGGACGTGATCCATTGACCGGAGAAAATGTTCTAGCTTCTCCCGTCGAGCACCAAGCGCCTGTAGATTTCGGCTCTGCGCGAAATCGTCCATCTGCGCCATCAGCCGGTCAAAATCGTCATCGTTCTCTGAATCGGTAGCCATAGCCCTATCTATCTGAGCGACGAGTTCTTGTGCCGTCGTGAATCGAGCGGTGAGTTCCGGCGTGAAGGCCCTGTCGAAGACACGGAGGATTCTGAGGCGTTGCCGGTCTGTAAGACCTTCCGTGAGCGAGTCGGCCGCACCGGGGCGTTGGTGGGGCATCAGGCCAGCCTGATCTATCAGAACTCGCGGCTCGCGCCCCGTCAGAAGGAACAGGAATACTCCGGCAATTTGAGTGACATCGCTACCTGCTCCTCGGCCGCCGAAGGCATGTTCTGGAAGGCGGAGAAACCGGTTGCCGATCTCTTCGCCTACTTGCGTGAGGTCGTCCTCAGACTCGTCGTTGAACGACAGCCCGAAATCGACCAACACCGGTTGCGTGACCTCACCGTCGCGTAGAACGACGTTAGCTGGCTTCACATCTCGATGAGTGACGTTGTTCTGGTGGCAGTTGTGTAGGACGGCACATAGTTCGCGGATGCACTCCGTTGCTGCGTCCAGGCCGACCGGTCCGTTAGCGCCGATGAAAGCGGCGAGATTCGGACCCGCGATGTATTCCAACGCCATGTACATCGGTTCTCCCAGGTCAGCCCATGTGTCAGCGTTATCGTCGAAAAGCGCTGGAGGTCCCAGCCCCGCGAGCGTTTCGTAAGCCGCCGCTTCTCGTCGAAATCGTGCCCGCGCCTTCCGCTCCTTCTCGCGGTGGTGGTGAAGCGTTTTGATGAATGCCCTTGTCCCATCCTCTCGCGATCTAGCAACGAATGAGGTGCCCTGGCCACCGCGGAATGATGGCCCTTGCTCGCGCTGCCAGCGTGCTTCCCATGGTTTTGGGGGCATGTAAGTAAGGCTAGTGCGGCCAGACAGGTCCGACACACTCGATGCGAACGAGTCAACCTGGGTGTTTGATGCTATTGACATCGTTGGCTCAGCTGAATATCTGCTGATCACGTCGTTGAAGCTGTTGGCGAGATTGGGAGTGAATCGGTGCTGCTGCGGACGGACTGCGGACGCACTCTCCTCTAGGAGCGTTCAGACGGGCAGCTTCCATCCGAGGCTTTCGCCGTCCTCGACCTATCCGATCTTTTCCCATACGCCGCAGCGTTTCGTGGAAAATGCCACGTCAGACGCCTCAATGGTCACTACAGCGGGGCCGCTCGCGTTATCGTTCGCGATGATGTCCGAACCAGTTCCTGACAAGCCGCTGAGTCGCTCCCAATAGCATCCCGACGCGCCGCTGTTGCGATAAGTACCTGGCATGACTTCCTTGTTGACGAGATAGGTCCCGTCCCCGGTGATTCTGCTCAGTTCTTGTAACTGCTCCTGTTGAGAGACGGCCGACTCGCGGGCATCAAGCTCCTGCTCGCGCCGATCCAATTCGGCCTTCTGCTGGTTGAGGCGAGCCTGTTCTGCGTCACTGGCCTTGATTGTCGTGGTGACCGTGGAAGTGACAGGCGCTGGTGCAGCTTGGCTGGAACATGCGGTTAACGCGATTCCAGAAAATGCCGCGACGACGACGATGCGTTCTAAGCAGGGTGGCATGGTGTTCTCTCGTTGTGAATAGGGAGGCTAACTGTAACAGCCAGCTATCCCTCTCGCGGCGAAATTGTGTCGCATGAAAGAGGTTTAGCCATACTGGCTACTCCCGTGTCGTAGACGGTTTCCTTCCAAGCTTTGCAAGCTCCATCGGTTGAGCGTCGGCTACTCGGGCGAGCAAGGGGGCACGCTTCATCCCGCAGTGGACCACGACCGGCTCGGCAATGCGCATCGACTCATGGGGCACATGCGCGGAGAGAGAGGGCGCGCGAGCCGTTCGAGTCGGATGTCGCTGACGCCAAGTGTGTACCCCCACTCAGTTATGGCCTCGCAGATCTGCAACCAGAGGCCTATCCGGTTACACGACCGGGAGGGTCCGCGCTAACTGTTCCGCCTCAGCACGGATACGCCTCAGCGTCGGATAGAAGTATTTGTGGGCGTTCCCTTGAAGGTTCAGGGGCAGGTCAAGGTTGGCGATGAGTTCCTCTTCCAAAACCCAAGGCTCCTCACGTACCACCCATGAAACCAGAGCGTTGTCGGCCATCCATTGGCTCAGTGCGGCCTCTCCTGCGGGGCCGAACGTTCGTCGCGTTCCCGACCCGACTCGGCGCAGCTGGACTCCGAGTTCGTCTGCCAACAACACGCCGAGAGTCTTGCGAAGCGTGGAGCCCTCCGCATTGCCGGTGTAGTGGTAGCGAATGCGGTGAAAGAGGCTCTGGCTGCTTGGGGGTTTGCCGTTCGTTGGTGGACGCGACGGGCTGATACCGGTGTACAACAGCGTCAACCCGTCCCGCGTCTCGCAATTGGTGGTATCTATCGCGCCCGGTATGCGACGGAACCACCACCCGTAGACGCCCGGAGCTTTGGGGACAGGGCAGGGACGGACCAGCACTTCGTCGCGTGTGTAGTATCGCGGACTCATCAATGTCCCGGGCTCGATGATGTTCACATTGTTCCCCCTGTTCTTAGCCACAGCCTGCCGCAGAACCCTCCACGTTCCGCTCGCTTCTTCGCGGCGGTGCGTAGAAGATCGTCGAGTGTGTATCCGCGTGCCTCAGCGATGCCGATAAGTGCTTCCAGAACGTCAGCGGCTTCTTCCAATACAGCGGTCGGGTTGCTGGCGCGTCGGAGTTCCGCAGTTTCCTCGTCCAACTTCTCCCAGAGAGCAGCACGATAAGCGTTGTCGTCGAGCGTCTTTACCTCGGCTGTGCGCCCGGATGTTGCGATGATGGCCGAAACGCCATCTCGAATCAATTTGCCCGTAGTGTCGGAGTGAGTCGCCATACTGTTGTCCATGTTGCAGCAGTTTTACCGCAGTGAACCGAAGGCCCGAACGGCCTGGCGACAGGCGATCTTGATGGGCGCTAATGTCCGGCACATCAAGGCTCCACGCTGCGAGGCACACCTGCGCAACCCTGATGCATCTGAACGGGGTCCCTGCCGCAGTGATCGCCGCCTGGATCGAGCATAAGGACGCAAGCCCCACTATGAAGCTCTATGCCCATTCGCAGGACGATGCGCTCAAAGCTGCTGGCGCGACTTTGAACCGCGTTGTGACATTGCGTGACACTGGCGTGATCTGATCGAACAGTTCGAACGACGTTTGCGCCGCTGCAGTGGAGCCGGTGACGGGAATCGAACCCGCGTTCTCAGCTTGGGAAGCTGATGTTCTGCCATTGAACTACACCGGCTGGTTTGAGCACGAAGGCTAGCATCCGAGCGGCTACGCTCGTCGGGTGCTGCTCTCCGACCGCGACATCCGCGCCGAGATCGCCGCCGAGCGACTGAGTCTCGACCCGTTCGACGACACTCTGGTCCAGCCGTCGAGCATCGACGTCCGCCTCGACAGCTTGTTCCGCGTCTTCAACAACACGCGCTACACCCACATCGATCCGGCCAAGCAGCAGGACGAGCTCACCAGCCTGGTGCAACCCGAACCCGGCGAGCCGTTCGTGCTGCATCCCGGCGAGTTCGTGCTGGGCTCGACGCTGGAGCTGTGCACGCTGCCCGACGACTTGGCCGGCCGGCTGGAAGGAAAGTCCTCGCTGGGCCGCCTCGGGCTGCTGACGCATTCCACCGCGGGCTTCATCGACCCTGGGTTCTCCGGCCACATCACGCTCGAGCTGTCCAACGTCGCCAACCTCCCGATCACGCTGTGGCCGGGCATGAAGATCGGCCAGCTGTGCCTGCTGCGACTGACCAGCCCTGCCGAGCATCCCTACGGCAGCGCCAAGGCCGGGTCGAAGTACCAGGGCCAGCGGGGCCCGACACCGTCGCGGTCGTATCAGAACTTCATCAAGTCCAGCTGAACGTCGACGCATGGTGAGCACGCGGTAACCGCACAGAAACACGAAACAATCCGGAAACACGCGCGCCCCGCGACCGAAATCTGAAGCCGACATGCTCGTCCCCGACCGGGAGGAGCCCCATGGACGCGATCGATCCGGCCGCGACGGCCTGGCTGCTGGCGGCGACGGCGATGGTGCTGTTGATGACGCCTGGTCTGGCGATCTTCTACGGCGGCATGGTCCGCACCACCGGCGTGCTCAACATGATCATGATGTGCTTCATCTCGATCCCGTTGTGCACGGTCGCGTGGTTTCTCGCCGGCTACAGCGTGGCGTTCTCCGACGACGCCGGCGGCGGGTTGATCGGCAACCTGACCCACTTCGGGATGCTCGGCATCGATCCGACCACGCTGCGCGGCGAAGTTCCCGAACTGCTGTTCGCGACGTTCCAGCTCACCTTCGCGATCGTCACCGCCGCGCTCATCAGCGGGGCGATCGCCGACCGGGCCCGGTTCGCGGCCTGGATGGTGTTCGTTCCGGTGTGGACGGTCGCGGTGTACGCCGTCGTCGCGCACTGGGTGTGGGGGCCCGGCGGCTGGCTCTTCGAGTTCGGCGTGCTCGACTATGCCGGCGGCCTTGTCGTCGAAATCGTCTCTGGCGCTTCCGCTTTGGCGCTCGCCCTGGTGCTCGGCCCGCGGATCGGCTTCAAGAAGGACGCCATGCGCCCGCACAACCTGCCGTTCGTGTTGCTCGGTGCCGGGCTGCTGTGGTTCGGCTGGTTCGGGTTCAACGCCGGGTCGGCGCTGGCCGCCAACGGCACCGCGGCCGCGGTGTTCCTCAACACGCTGGTGGCCGGCTGCCTCGGCATGCTCGGCTGGATCACCGTCGAGCGGCTCCGCGACGGCAAGCCGACCACGTTCGGCGCCGCCTCGGGTGTGGTCGCCGGCCTGGTAGCGATCACACCATCGTGCGGGACGGTCAACACGCTCGGCGCGTTCATCGTCGGCGCTGCCGCCGGAGTGGTCTGCTCGTTCGCGGTGGGGCTGAAGTTCCGGTGGGGTTATGACGACTCGCTCGACGTGGTCGGCGTGCACTTCGTCGGCGGGGTCGTCGGTGTGCTGCTGATCGGCCTGATCGCCACCGAGGTGATGACCGCCGGTCCGTCGGGCCTGTTCTACGGCGGCGGACTGACCCAACTCGGCAAGCAGTCACTGGCGGTCGTGGTCGTCGCCGCCTATGCGTTCACCGCCTCTTACGTGATCGCCAAGATGATCGACCGGGGGATGGGCTTCCGGGTCAGCCCCGAGGACGAGACCACCGGGGTCGACTTCACCCAGCACGCCGAGACCGCCTACGCGGAGGGTGTGCACGGCCATGTGCCGACGAGGCGCCCTGGGTTGGGTGGACTCGGGGCCCTCGAAACACCCGGAACACCACAGCCGGCGGAAACCGCCGAAGAGAGTTGAACCGCCGGGCGCTTTCGGTCGTTGACACGAGTAGGGTCTAGATACCGGAGTCGGCCGTACCCGTGCCGTCCACACGCCGGCCGTGGCTGATCGTCCCTAGCAAATGCGGGTTCGGGTGTAACGCCCGCGCTGCTCAGGACGATAACGCACTAGTCGGCGGCTTGTGCGGAACGAGACACCGGTCGACGATCCAGGCAACGTAGCAAATACTCATGGAGGGGCAGTGGACATCGTACTGGGTGTGTCGATGACACCTGCGACGGTCCGCATCGTGCTGGTCGAAGGCGAGAAAGCCGACGGGGCGACCGTCGATCACGACGTCTTCGATGTGAGCGAAAGTGAGGGTTCGGCAACGTCGGGCGCGGCCGCCCAGGTGGTGGATGCGGTGCTCGGCACCAAGGAGAGCGCCGAGGCCGGCGGCCACGAACTCAAGGCCATCGGCGTCACGTGGAGCGACCACGCCGAGGCGGCGCAACTGCGCGACCTGCTGGCCGCCCGCGGCATCGACGACGTCATGCTCGTCTCCGACGGCCACGCCGCTGCCGCGCTCGCGCAGGCCGTCGGCCGGGCGGTCGGCTACGACACCACCGCGCTGTTGTTCATCGACCGCGACACCGCCACGCTCTCGGTCGTGCAGACCGACGACGGGTCGGTGGTCAAGGTGCTGGGCCGCACCCTGCACAGCCACGACGCGATGGCCGTGCTCGCCGACATGGCCGCCGCCGTCGACGCCCAGGACACGCGTCCGCAGGGCATGTTCGTCGTCGGTTCGGGCGTCGACATCAGCTCGGTGAAGAGCCACCTCGCGAACCTGGTGAGCCTGCCGGTTCATGCCCCCGACGAGCCCGAGATGGCGTTGGCCCGCGGCGCCGCGCTGGCGGCGGCCAACGCGCCCGCGTTCGAAGCCTCGACGGTCGGACTCGCCTACTCGCAGGACCCCGACGGCACCACAGCGGGCTCGGTGTATGCCGGGCTGGCTGGCGCCCAGACGCAGCTCGCCCCCGCCGGGGGTGATGGCGCCTACCTCGACACCGACGAGCCGCAAACCGACCTGTCACCCGCCTCCAACGACGACCGCAAGCCGTTCCTGCTCGTCGGCAGCGCTTTGACGTCGATCTTCGTCGTCGGCGTTGTGGCGCTGGTGATCTCGCTGGCCGTCAGCATCCGCCCGACCGCCGACCAGCGACCCAGTCCCGGCCAGAGCGCTATCGTGCCCAGTTCCGTCGCGCCCGCGCCGCCGCCTCCGCCGGTGGAGCAGGCGCAGCCGGTCCAGGCGCCACCGCCGCCGGCTGAGACCATCAAGGCGCCGGTACCCGTGGTCCAGGAGCAGCCCGCGCCGCAGTCGCCGCGGACCGTCTACGTCGAGGCGCCTGCCCCGGCACCGCAAGCGCCCGCCCCCGCTCCCGCGCCGGCGGCTCCGCCGCCCGCTCCGGCCGCACCCCCGCCGGCCCCGGCCCCGGTGGCGCCCGCACCAGTTCCGGCGTACGTGCCGCCGGCGGTGGCGCCGCCCTACCTTTACCCGCGGCCCCAGAACCCGTGGAGTCCGCCGTGGTCGCCGCGGCCGACGTGGACTCCGCCGAAGTCGCCGCCGTGGACCCCGCCGTGGCAGGACGAACCGGAAGAGCCGGAGTGGCCCGACCTCGAGACGCCGCCGTGGCAGAACGGGTCCGGCAACGGGTCCGGCGGCTATCCCGGTTCGGGCAACTACCCCGGGTCCGGGTCCGGCGGTAACTCCGGCAGCGGCTCCGGGCGGTACCCCGGCAGCGGATCCGGTGACGACGGGCCCCGACGCTCGGGCGGCTCGTCCGGTGGTGGCGGGTCGAACTGCTTCCTGATCTTCTGCGGATAGACACACTCGTAACCTGACGTTGGCCTGCCGCTCAGTGTCGCGTCGCGGTTAGCTCACACCGGCCGCATATCAAGGCCGTATGCGGTGCACCGTCTTCGGCACGGGTTATCTCGGAGCCACCCACGCGGCCGGCATGGCCGAGTTGGGCCACAAGGTGATCGGCGTCGACGTCGATGCGGGCAAGGTCGCCAAGCTCGCATCCGGAGAGATTCCGTTCTACGAGCCGGGCCTGCGAAACATGTTGCGGGACAATCTCACAGCTGGTCGGCTGACGTTCACCACCGACTACGACGCCGCGGCCGAATTCGCCGACGTGCACTTCCTCGGTGTCGGCACGCCGCAGAAGAAGGGCGAGTACGGCGCCGACCTGCGCCACGTGCAGGCGGTGATCGACACGCTGGTGCCGCGGCTGCGACGGTCGGCCGTCATCGTCGGCAAGTCAACGGTGCCGGTGGGCACCGCCGCCGAACTCGGCGACCGGGCGCGCGCACTCGCGCCGGCCGGGGTCGACGTCGAGATCGCCTGGAACCCGGAGTTCCTTCGCGAGGGCTTCGCCGTATACGACACCCTGCACCCCGACCGCATCGTCCTTGGGGTGCAACGGAACTCGACGTCGGCCGAGCCGGCGATCCGCGAGTTGTACGCGCCGCTGCTGGCGCAGCAGGTGCCACTTCTGGTCACCGACCTGCAGACCGCCGAGTTGGCCAAGGTGTCCGCAAACGCTTTCCTGGCCACCAAGATCTCGTTCATCAACGCGATCTCCGAGGTCTGCGAGGCCGTCGACGCCGACGTCACGCTTCTCGCCGACGCGCTGGGCTACGACTCGCGGATCGGTCGCCGGTTCTTGAACGCCGGCCTGGGTTTCGGCGGAGGTTGCCTGCCCAAGGACATCCGCGCGTTCATGGCGCGTGCCGGCGAACTGGGCGCCAACCACGCACTGACGTTCCTGCGCGAGGTGGACAGCATCAACATGCGTCGGCGCACCCGGATGGTCGAACTGACGACCGCCGCCTGCGGCGGTTCGCTGCTCGGCGCGAACATCGCCGTGCTCGGCGCCGCGTTCAAGCCCGAGTCCGACGACGTGCGCGACTCACCCGCGCTCAACGTCGCGGGCATGCTGCAACTCAACGGCGCCACGGTCAGCGTGTACGACCCGAAGGCGATGGAAAACTCCAGGCGGGTGTTTCCGACGCTGACCTATGCGACGTCTGTCACCGAAGCCTGCGCACGCGCCGACGCCGTGCTTGTGCTCACCGAATGGCGCGAGTTCGTCGAGCTGGACCCCGCCGACCTGGCCGGCGTCGTGCACGCGAAAGTGATTGTCGACGGCCGCAATTGCCTCGACGTCGGCCGGTGGACGCAAGCCGGCTGGCAGGTGCACTGCCTCGGCAGGGGTGCGAGCTTGCCCGCTCGGTAGGCTGGGGCCACCTGACCGAACCGCCAATCGGGTCAAGGGAGGCCACGTGGAACCGATTCGTCACGCTCGGCGGGCCGGACCCATCCGCCACCGGATTCGGTGGCTGGCCGTACACGGGTTCGTGCGTGGCGCCTCGAAACTGCTCGCCCTTCGCGGCGACGTGCAAGGCAGGCTGATCGCGGACCCGGCCGTGCGCGTCGACCCGGTGGCGTTCACCGAGGAACTGCGCGCGCGAGGGCCGATGGTCAAGGGCCGCGTCATGCACATCACCGTCGACCACGCGATCGCCAGCGATCTGCTGCGGTCCGACGACTACCACGTCCTGCCGATCGGGTCGAACCTGCCCAAACCCTTGCAATGGGTCGCGAACCACACCAAGACCGGGCTGCTGTATCCGCTGGAACCGCCGTCGATGCTGTCGGTGGAACCGCCCGAGCACACCCGCTACCGCAAACTGGTGTCCTCGGTGTTCACCACCAGAGCCGTTGCCACACTGAAGGACCGGGTGCAGGCCACCGCCGATTCGCTGCTCGACGGCCTCGCCGGTGCCGGAACCGTCGATGTGGTCGATCGGTACTGCTCGCAGCTGCCGGTCGCCGTGATCGGCGACATCCTCGGTGTTCCCGACGAGGCCAGACCCCGCATCCTGGAGTTCGGCGAGCTCGGTGCGCCGAGCCTCGACATCGGCCTGACCTGGGCGCAGTACCGCAACGTCTACCGGGGTGTCGAAGGCTTCAACGACTGGCTCTCCGAGCACCTCGAAGAGCTGCGCCGCCATCCGGGCGACGACCTGATGAGCCAGCTGATCGCGGCGTCCGACGAAGGTGCCCGGCTCAACCAGCAGGAGCTGATGGCCACCGCGGGTCTGGTCCTCGCGGCCGGTTTCGAAACGACGGTCAATCTGCTGGGCAACGGAATTCGGATGCTACTCGACCATCCGCGGCATCTGGACACGCTGTCGGAGCGTCCGGAATTGTGGCCCACCGCCGTCGAGGAGATCTTGCGCCTCGACCCCCCGGTGCAGCTCACCGCGCGGGTGGCGAAGAAGGACACCGAGATCGCGGGCACGCGGGTCCGGACCGGCAAGGGCGTGATCCTCTACATCGCGGGCGCCAACCGCGACCCGAACGTGTTCGACGACCCGCATCGCTTCAACCTCGAACGCGAGAACGCCGGCAGGCATCTGTCGTTCTCCGGCGGCAGGCACTTCTGCCTGGGAGCGGCGCTGGCGCGCGCCGAGGGCGAGGTCGGACTGCGCACGTTCTTCGAGCGGTTCCCCGACGCTCGGTTGGCCGGTGCCGGCAGCAGGCGCGAGACCCGGGTGCTGCGTGGATGGGCATCGCTGCCGATCGCGCTGGGCACAGCTCGCGCACGTATTGGTGCGCCGTCCTGACGCGATCGGCGGTTTCCGCATCGAGTATTGAGTACGTTCGGAGCGTGGATTTCCGAGCCGCGCTGCTCGACCAGACCCGGGCCTTCGGGAAACTGATCCGCAGTGCAGACCCGTCAACGCCCGTGCCGACCTGCCCCGGCTGGACGCTCAAGCAACTGTTCCGCCACGTCGGCCGCGGAAACCGTTGGGCGGCACAGATCATCGCCGAACGACGGATGGCTGCGCTCGATCCGCGCGACGTCCGCGACGGCAGGCCACCCGACGACCCCGACGGCGCGACCGACTGGCTCAACCAGGGGGCGCGGCTGATCGTCGACGCGGTCGAGCGGGTCGGCCCCGCCACTCGGGTGTGGACGTTTCGCGGTCCCCGCCCGGCGGGCTGGTGGATCCGTCGACGGTTGCATGAGGTCACAGTTCACCATGCGGACGCGGCGCTGTCCCTCGGCGTCGAGTACGACCCGCCGCCCGACCTCGCCGCCGACGCGATCAGCGAATGGGTCGAGTTGATGGCGAGCAATACGACGCAACCCGCGCTCGACCGCGGCCGCAGCATTCACATGCACGCGACCGACGACGGTCTCGGGCCGACCGGTGAGTGGACCATCGTCCACGACGAGGAAGGTGTCTGGTGGTCGCACAACCACACCAAGGCCGACGCCGCTCTGCGTGGCCCCGCCACGGACCTGCTGCTGGCCATCACCCGCCGGCGAGCGGCCGGTGATCTCGGCGTCGAAGTGCTGGGTGATGCCGCGGTGTGGGACCGGTGGCTGGAGCGGACGTCGTTCTGACGGCGTACCTTCTCGGCCATGACCAATTTGACACGCTAAAGCGCTAGCGGCTGTTGCAAGCAGAATCGCATTGAAACTGAAGGCTTTAACGCCGATTGGTTAAGTGTCATCTCAGGTTTCTCCTGACTCACAACGAGATTCGCGACTAGTTCAGTGGCTGCTGCAGATGCGTTAGTCAGGAGAGTAAGCGGCCGCATTTTGCGCACACTCACACGCTGCGAAACGGTGTGCTTGACAACTAAACTAGCACTAACTTAGTTTATGGACATGGCTCAGGTAAGCCGCCGCAGGATCGGACGACCGCCGGCTTCCGATGCGGAACCGACGGGCGAGCGGATCTTGGCGGCTGCGCTTCGGTTGTTCGCCGAGCAGGGTTTCGCCGGCACATCGGTGCGCCAGATCGCCGCCGCTGTAGGGGTAACCGACGCCGCGCTGTATTCGCACTTCCCCAGCAAGCAGGCGATCTTGAACCGGCTCATCGAATCGATGGGGCCACCAACGCCCGAATTGCTGGGCTTCGATGCGTCCGATGCGGTCGAGGCCGGGCCGCGGGTGGCCATTTCTGCCGCGGTCGATCGGCTGCTGGCCTACTGGAGCCAGCCCGACATTCGGATGTTCTCCGCGGTTCTGCTTCGCGAAGAGAGCCGCGCGTCGACGGCCATCCACGTAGCCGGAGCGATCGAAGCGGCACGCGGGGCCCTTACTCCGGTGTTCGCCCGGTGGCAGGAAGCCGGACAGCTCCGCACCGATTTGCCCGCGCGACAGATTGTTTGGGAGCTCATTGCCCCCCTCAACGTGATCCGCTTCCTGTATCTCGGCCACAACTCGCGTCCCGACGAAGTTGACCGCGCGCGGCAGATGGCCGCCGAGCACCTCGACTACTTCCTCGCCTGCACGATCACCGACACCACGGAACGGAGTACCACGCAATGATCTCCACGTACTCCAAAGAATTCATCGCCGCCACAGTGGCGGCTTGCGCCGCGATCATCGGATTCAACCTCCACCCCTCCCCGGTGACGATGTGGTGGACCTTCATCCCGTGCATGGTCATCGCCTACTGCTGCCACCTGGCAAGCACGGCCCGGCACGCCGCCGACCCCGCTCGCATACTCCCGATCTACCTCATCGCGCTGGCCTGGCAGTTTCTGCACTTCGCCGACGAATTCCAGGGAGGGTTCTACCGACGCTGGCCCGAGGACATCTTCGGTGCCCGCAGCATGTCCACCGAGTTCTTCGTCTGGGGCAACATGGCGAGCTACGCAGTTTTCGCCCTCGCCGGCTTGGCCATGTACCTGAGGCTGCCGCGCCGTGTGCCCATGCTGATCGTCTGGTTCTTCGCGGTCATGGGCGTCATGGGCAACGCCATCAGCCACACGTTGTACTGCTTTATCACCGGTGACCTGGGGTTCCCCGGCTTCTGGACGTCACTCGCTTACTGGATCATCGGCCCGGTCCTGATCTACCGACTGTGGACTTCACGCAGCGAAGGCCATCGGGTGGCTTCCGATCATGGGGGCAACATGGTCTCCGCGTCCGGTCAGCGACCCTGAAATAACAGGGTCCCCCCGATCGCCGCAGGCGCCGACACCGAACCATCCACGCCGTCTTTCCCGAGGGCATCGAGAACCTGTTCGCGATGCGCGACCTCAGGGATGAACCCAACGGTCGAAAGTCTCTGCCGGCCCTCCTGCTTACCGCGCACCTGGGCTGAGAATCGGCTGGCCAAGCCCGCCAGGAACCGGCGCAGGGCAGCCGTCCACGCACGAAGCCTGATCGCCGGTTAAATGTAGGCCACGAGACCCGTTTTAGGGCAACGTCTTACACATGACACTGACGCAAAGATCAGTTTAAACAACGCAATCCACGTGAGACGTTACGGATAAGCGGTGCGTACGCACACTTCATAACGGTCCCAATCGAGCCCCGTGCGTTTGGCGCATGCAGTGGCGGGGCCTTCGAGTGTGCTTGTTGTGATTCCCAAGGTGAGCGTGGACGCTAGTACCGCGGCGGCGCCAGGGGTTGCTAGGAATGTCATGAGTTGCCAGCTACTTTCGCGCCGTGGCTATAGCGACTGACAGCTCGAGAACCAGTTCGTCGTCGTGGACGAAGTCTTGCCAGCGCGTGACGACGTCGTCTTCGAGTCTTCGTCGGTGGCGGTCATCCGCCCCTAAGACGAGGCCCGCTATAGGTGTGACTTCGAGGTATTGCCAAAGGAATTCGGCCGGTGGCGGGAGTCGCAACGTCTTCGTCACGGTCTTGACGGTCACGTCTTGGAAGTGAGCGCCGTCCAACAGCTGGCGAAGTTCAGTTTCGCTCACTGAGAAGACCGCCCGTAGGAAACCGGGGAGATCAGGATTGATGTGGCGGCCAAGAGCATCAGCCATGATCTCGAACAGTCCCGGCATCGCTCCCGGCACGTTGACGGCGACGCGGCCACCCGGCGACAGCACCCGCCACATCTCGCTCACTGCCGCGGCTCGGTCGGGAAAGAACATCAGCCCGAGCTGACACGACGCCAAGTCGTAGGACTCATCGGCAAGCGGGAGAGCTTCGGCGCTTCCCTGCCGCCACTCGATTACGGCACCGGACGGTGCGGCGCTTGCGCGGGCAACCTCCAGCATTTCAGGGGTGAGATCCACTCCGACGACTTTCCCGGTGGGTCCCACCCGCTCGGCGGCCAGACGGGTGACGACGCCGGTTCCGCACGCGATGTCGACGACATATTCACCCGACTCGGGTGCGGCCGCCTCGATGAGATCCTCGGCCAACGGCGCGGGAATGAGCGGGACGAAATTGGCCGCGTAATTTTCGGCTTCGGTTCGCCGGAGGTCACGGTAATCAACTTGTTGAGTCATGGTGAGACGGTATGAACGGCAACGCTCTCGCCGCGTCGACCAAATCGACCATTTCGCTGCGATACCCGTGGTCAGTTCTGACCACTCGTCCCTCAGACGAGGTGTTGCTCGTAGGCGTAGGCGGTGGCCGCCGACCGGGACGACAAGCCGAGCTTCGTGAAGATGTTCTGCAGATGGCGCGCGACGGTGTGCTCGCTGAGCACGAGGCTCGCGCCGATCTCTCGGTTGGTCTTGCCGGCGGCGACAAGCCGTAACACCTCGCATTCGCGTGCGGTCAGCATGCCCTTCGGCCCCTGCGGACTCCCGACGAGTTCGGCCAAGCGTCGCATGTCTGGCTTGGCGCCGAGCCGGTCAAAGCCGTCACGTGCCGCGTCGAATTCCATTGCTGCGGAGTCGAAGTCGCCAAGCGCCCGGCACGCCAGCCCGCACTGGACTCGAGTTCGAGCGGCTTCGTAAGGCATTGCCAGGTCCCGCCACCCGGCCGATGCGCGGTGCAAGGCGGCAAGCGCCCCAGCGGCGTCGCCCTCGGCCAGCAGCGTCGACCCGTCGGCGTGAGCGGCGACCGCGCGCAGGAACGGAGCGTCGATGGTTTCGGCGAGCCCGGAGAGTTCGTCGGTGCTCGTCCGCGCTGCTGCGACGTCGCCGCTCGTGAGCATGATCTCGACGTGAGCCGCCAATGCGGCCGGCCGGCCGAAGGGATCTGAGCTTTCGTCCACCGCGCGGCGGATGGCGGTCGTCGCTGCGTCGAGTTTTCCCTCGGCCATTCGGAGTAAGGCCAAGCCGGGCAACGGCTCTCGTCCAGATTGGTGGGCCTGCCGGTATGCGGCCTCAGCGTCGTCGAACTCCCCGCGCAGCCGGTGCAGCTCCGCTTGCTGGTAGGCGGCCA
This sequence comes from Mycobacterium sp. GA-0227b, assembly GCF_001499855.1. Classification (GTDB taxonomy): domain Bacteria; phylum Actinomycetota; class Actinomycetes; order Mycobacteriales; family Mycobacteriaceae; genus Mycobacterium. The sequence continues at coordinate 41,491 of NZ_LQIK01000030.1, read as the reverse complement.
GCCCGAAAGTAGGGTGTGGCGTCGGGTGTGACAGGTGTTCGCAGGCCTGACGGGCCGCGGTCGTCGCCTCGGACCACTCGCCGTGGATCTGCAAAATCTGCGCGCGATGCACGAGGCATTGGCCGCGGTAGGGGACGAGGCCGGGCTGGGCGTCACACCACTCGCTCAGTGCCACGGTCCACTCGGTTGCTCGCCGCAGGTCGAACGCGCCCATACACGTCTCGATGACGGCGCAGTAGACGATGCCGGCCGGGATGGGCGACACTTCGCCCGCGGTGACGCTCACCATCGCTTCGTCGAGCAGCGCCACACCCCGCGCGGTCTCACCGCCGGTGACCGACGCCTGACCTTGCCCCAACCGAGCGAGGGCCGCCAGGTCCGGGTCGGCGAACCGTGCCGCGATCCTGCCGGCCTCGGCGAACATCGCAAACGATTCGGCCGAGTCCCCACTCGTCCACAACTGAAGGCCCGCGGATACGAGTAGGTAACCGCGGGCGGCGCAATCCAGCTCGCGGTCCTCCACGAGCCGGCCTACCCGCGCGAGCCATCCGCCGCCGCGTGCGCCGTTGCCTGCAAGCAGCTGTGTGAGCGCCAGCCAGAACCCGCACTCTGCGGCGCGGCCGGGGTCGTCGCGCGCCAAGTGCGCGGAGTAGGCCTGTTCCCAGGCTCGAGTACTTTCCTCGTCCCTTCCCAGCAGGTAGGTGGCAATGGCGAGGCGTTCGAGATCGTTCGCATCGAGATCGCCTTGCGCGCTGGCCTGGATCAGGGTGTCGTAGACCTCGGGCCACGCCCGGTGTTCAAAGGCGTCCTGCGCCCTGTCGGTGGCCGCCATCATCTCAGTCTGGCGCATTGTGAGGCGACACAGGTGCCGATCGTCGGCCGGTAGGCGTCGCCAGCACCGCGGCGATACCCGTCGTCAGCGGAACCGACAATGCCAACGCGATACCGCCGACCGCCGAGCGGGCGATCTCGATGGCCACACTCTCGCCGGTGAGCACGTCGCCGAGGGCCCGGTTGGCGACGCTGAACAGCAGCAGCAACGGCAGCGCACTGCCCGCATAGGCCAGCACCAGGGTGTAGACCGTGCTCGCGATGTGGTCGCGGCCCACCCGCATGGCACCCACGAAGATCGCCCGCCGCGTGGCCCCCTCGAGTTGGGCAAGCTCGAACACGGTGGATGCCTGCGTGACCGTGACGTCGTTGAGTACGCCCAGTGACCCGATGATGAATCCGGCCAGCAGCAGCCCGGTGATCGACACATTGCCGAGGTAAGTCGCGACCGCATTGTTCTCCTCCTCGGACAGGCCGGTGAGGTGAGCAAATTCTATTGCGGCCCAAGATAATACCGCTGCGAGGAGCAGGGATGTCAGTGTGCCCAGCAGTGCCGCGCTGGTGCGCAAACTCACGCCGTGTGCAAGGTAGATCACCGCGTAAAGGATCAGCGCCGATGCCACCAATGCGACGGGAATGGCGGCGGCTCCGTCCCGTAGGGCCGGCAGCATGAACACGACGAGCACCGCGAACGCGACGAGGATGCCGACGAGCGCACGCAACCCGCGCCATCCGGCGACCGCGACAACCACCACCGCGAACGCCGCGGCCAGCCCGGTCAACGGCCACGCCCGTTCGTAGTCGTAGAACGAGTAGGTCGTCGTACCGGTCGGGTCGACCTGGCGGGTGATCCGGATCTGGTCACCGACCGCGAGTTGGGGCTGCCCCGGCCCGCCGCTGAACTGCAGCAGGGTGTGGGCACCCCGGTTCGGGCCGGAGTCGATCGCGATGAGCGAGTGCACGCAATTGGCGTTGCCGCCCTCCGCCGGTACCGGTTCGGTCGTCAGCACCGCTCCCACGGACGGCCCGCCGCAGACGGCTGCGCTGCTGGACACCACGTGGCCGGCCTCGGTGGTGACCGCTCCGCCTTCGGCGTTCTGGAACGGCAGCGGGATGTCGGTCTTCTGCTGGCTTGGCCACAGCCAGGTGGCGCCGACCAAGACGGCCAACCCGATCGCGATCAACAGGCCGACGACGACCTTCGCTGCGATGGGCCCGAGCGGCGCTGGACCCTGCAGGGAATGCGAGTGTCCGTGCGAGTGCGTCACGGACTACAGCGTAGAGAAGGCCGCTACTGCCGGTAGCTGACGAGGAAGTTACCCAGCCGCTCGATGGCGTTGGCCAGATCACGGGCCCACGGCAGCGTCACGATGCGCAGGTGATCCGGTGTCGGCCAGTTGAAACCGGTGCCCTGTGTGACGAGGATCTTCTCTTGCAGCAGCAGATCCAGAACCAGCTGCTCGTCGTCGACGATGTCGTAGACCTCGGGGTCCAGGCGCGGGAATGCGTAAAGCGCGCCTTGGGGTTTCACGCAGGACACGCCGGGAATCTCGTTGAGCATCTGCCAGGCCACGTCGCGCTGCTCGCGCAGCCGGCCGCCCGGCAACACCAGGTCCTCGATGCTCTGATGTCCGCCGAGGGCGACCTGAATCGCGTGCTGCGCAGGCACATTCGGGCACAAGCGCATGTTCGCGAGCAGGCTGATGCCCTCGATGAAGCTGCCGGCGTTCTCCTTCGGCCCGGTGATCACCAGCCATCCGGACCGATACCCGGCCACCCGGTAGGCCTTCGACAGCCCGTTGAAGGTCAGCGTCAGCACATCGGGGGCCACCGACGCCATCGCGATGTGCTCGGCGTCGTCGTAGAGGATCTTGTCGTAGATCTCGTCGGCGAGCAGCAGCAGTTGGTGCTCACGCGCCAATTCAGCGATCTGCTCGAGGGTTTCGCGGCGGTATACCGCGCCAGTCGGGTTGTTCGGATTGATCACGACGATCGCCTTCGTGCGGTCGGTGATCTTGGATTCCAGGTCGGCGATGTCGGGCATCCAGCCCTGCGTCTCGTCGCACAGGTAGTGCACCGGGGTGCCACCGGCCAACGAGGTGCAGGCGGTCCACAGCGGATAGTCCGGCGCCGGGATCAACACCTGGTCGCCGTTGTCCAAAAGCGCCTGCAGCGTCATTTGGATCAGCTCCGAAGCGCCGTTGCCGAGATAGACGTCGTCGACGTCGAATTTCGGGAACCCCTCCACGAGTTCGTAGCGGGTGAACACCGCGCGCCGGGCCGGCATGATTCCCTTGGAGTCGGAGTACCCCTGCGCATACGGCAGCGCCTGGATGATGTCGCGCATGATCACATCGGGCGCCTCGAACCCGAATGGCGCCGGGTTGCCGATGTTGAGCTTGAGGATGCGGTGGCCCTCGGCCTCGAGGCGCGAAGCGTGCTCGTGCACCGGACCGCGGATCTCGTAGAGAACGTCCTGCAGCTTGGAAGACTGCGTGAACGTGCGATGCCGCGGGCTGTGCCCCGTGGCATGGATCGGCACCTGGTGCGTGGTCACGCCCTCCATAGTCTCACTGCTGTCCAGCGATTAACGAAAAAGCTGCTCAAATGGCGTCAGCGCTTGCCCGGCGGGCGTGCGCCCTTGGCGATTCCGAGACCCTTCACCGGTGGCGGCGCCGGCTTGTCTTCGTTGTCATCAGCGACGGAAGGCTCAGCGGCAGCGGCGGTTTCGCCATCGGTCGCCGACTCCTCTTGTGCCGCAGTGGGTTTCGGGGCAGCAGGCGGCTGCGCTGCCGGGGCTGCCTTCTTGGCGCCCGGCCGGCGGGCACCCGGCGCGATGCCCAGGCCCTTGACCTCGGGCTCGGGCTTGCCGTCCAAACCTCGGTCCGAGTCCGCGGTATCGGTCTTGGCGCCCGGCACCGCCTTGTCCGGGTCGACGTTCGGCGGCTGGGTGACGGTCGCTTCGCCCGCGTTGGGGGTCTTGGCGGCCTTCTTGGCGCCCGGCCTCTTGGCGCCCGCTGCGATGCCCAGGCCCTTCACCTCGGGCTCCGGCTTGGCCGTTGCCTCGGGCGCCTCAGCGGCCGGTGCCTGAGCGGCCTGAGCGGCCGGTGCGGCCTTGTTGGCGCCGGGACGCTTGGCCCCGGCCGCGATACCGAGCCCCTTCGCGGGTGCCGCTGCGGCAGCGGGCTTGTCAGCGGCCGGCTTTTCCGCGGCGGCGGCGGCCTTCTTCGCCCCGGGCCGCTTGGCGCCGCCCGCGATACCGAGGCCGGTGACCGGCTTGGACCCCGCCGGCTGAGCCGGTGATTCGGTCGCGGTCTGCGCGGCGGGCTCCGGCGTGGCCTCCGCCTCGGCCGGCGCCTCCTCGACCGCCGGCGCCCGCGCGGCCAGCTCGGCGGCGCGTTCCTCGGCCTCCTTGGCCGCCGTGCCCTTTTCGGGCAGCGTGATCGCGGTCTTGTCGAGGGAGCCCAGCAGCAGCTGAGCGACGTCGAGCACCTCGGCCTTCTCCACGTTGCGGGAGGCGGCGACGTCGTCGACACCGTCGGTGATCATCACGCGGCAGAACGGGCAGCCGGTCGCGATCGTCGAGGCGGTGTCCATGGCCTCTTCGGTGCGTTCCACGTTGACGCGCTTGCCGATGTGCTCTTCCATCCACATCCTCGCGCCGCCCGCACCGCAGCACAGGCCACGATCGGCGTGCCGGGGCATCTCGGTCAGCTTCGCGCCCGACGCGCCGATCAGCTCACGCGGCGCCGAGTACTCCTTGTTGTGCCGGCCCAGGTAGCACGGGTCGTGATAGGTGATGTCCATCCCGCCGTCGGCAGGGGTGACCGGAATCAGCTTCTTGTCGCGGACCAGCCGGTTCAACAGCTGCGTGTGGTGCAGCACCGTGAAGTTCCCGCCGAGCTGCGGGTATTCGCGACCCAGGGTGTTGAAGCAGTGCGGGCAGGTGACCACGATCTTGCGGTCCACCCGCTCGACGCCCTCGAAGAGATCGTTGAGCGTCTCGACGTTCTGCGCGGCCAGCTGCTGGAACAGGAACTCGTTGCCCGAGCGGCGGGCCGAGTCGCCGTTGCAGGTTTCCCCCTCGCCGAGCACCAGGTACTTCACGCCCGCGGCGGCGAGCAGCTCGGCGACGGCCTTGGTGGTCTTCTTCGCGCGGTCCTCGTACGCGCCGGCACACCCCACCCAGAACAGGTATTCGTAGCCGTCGAACGACTCGACGTCCTTGCCGTACACCGGCACGTCGAAATCGACCTCGTCGATCCAGTTCGTGCGGTCCTTGGCGTTCTGGCCCCACGGGTTGCCCTTGGTCTCCAGGTTCTTGAACAGCACGCCGAGCTCTCCGGGGAACTCCGACTCCATCATCACCTGGTAGCGCCGCATGTCGACGATGTGGTCTATGTGCTCGATGTCGACCGGGCACTGCTCGACGCACGCCCCGCAGGTCGTACAGGACCACAGCACGTCGGGATCGATGACGCCGCCCTGTTCCTCGGTGCCGACCAGCGGGCGGGTGGCCTGCTCGGGCCCCGAACCCATGATCCGCTCGAAGCCGGACTCGGGAACGTGGTCGTGCGAATGCTCCTCGGAGTGCTTCTCGCCGCGAACTTCCTCGCCGAGACCGCCCTCGGGGGTGTTCTCGAGCGGCGACTCCTTGTCGCCGAGGACATAGGGCGCCTTGGCGAACAGGTGATCGCGCAGGTTCATGATCACGAGCTTGGGCGACAGCGGCTTGCCGGTGTTCCACGCCGGGCACTGCGACTGGCAGCGGCCGCACTCGGTGCACGTGGTCATGTCGAGGTAGGCCTTCCACGTGAAGTCCTCGATCTTGCCGCGGCCCAGCACGGCATCCTCGGGCGGATCCTCGAAGTCGATCGGCTTCCCGTCGTACTCCACCGGAAGCAGCGGACCCAGGCCGTCGGGCAGCCGCTTGAACGTGACGTTGATCGGGGCCAGGCCGATGTGCAGGTGCTTGGAGTGCAGCACGATCAGCAGGAACACCAGCATCACCGCGATGTGCAGCAGCAGCGCGATGGTCTCTATCCACTCGTTGGCGGTGTGGCCCAGCGGGTTCAGCACCCAACCCATGAACTGCGAGAAGAACGCGCCGTTGCCGTACGGCAGGGCATCGGTGTTCACCGCGGCGCCACGCACCAGGGCGTAGGTCCAGATGACGTTGAAGATCATGAACAGGATCAGCCAGGCGCCGCCGGTGTGCGATCCGTAGAAGCGTGAGTCGCGCCCGTGTTCCTTGGGCTCGGTGCGCAACCGGATGATCGCGAAGATGATGATGCCGACCAGCACGGCGACGGCGAAGAAGTCCTGCAGGAATCCCAGCGCGTCCCAGCGGCCGATGAACGGGATGTGGAAGTCGTGGTCGAAGAGCAGCCCGTACGCCTCGAGATAGACCGACGCGAGGATGAAGAAGCCCCACATCGTGAAGAAGTGCGCGATGCCGGGGATCGACCACTTCAAGAGCCGGGTTTGCCCGAACACCTCTTTGATCTGCGTGGTGATCCGCGTGGCGAGGTTGTCTTTGCGGTTGTTCTCCGGGCTGGTCGGCGCCCCGGAACGGATCAGATTCGTCAGCCAGAGCACGCGTTTCGCGGCGAAGACCAGTACGAGTGCCGTCAGCCCGAGGCCGACGACGAGTCTGATCAGCATCTGGGTGTCCACCGCGCGCCTCCCGTTTCTAAGTTACCCAAGAGTAACTTAATGCATGTTACCCGTCGGTAACTTTAGCTCAGGGCCTGCTCAAGCCCGGGGCTCATAGTTGCACCTTGCGGGGATGCGCCGCTACGAAGGTTGACCTAACTACGCGCCGTCGCCCGGTTCCGGTGTGACGGGCGCGGGGTCGTCGCCGGTTCCCTCGTCGCTCGGTGCGGGGTTCTCGGGCGTCGATCCGCCGTCCGCTCCGCCGTCGCCCGGACCCGGGTCGATGGGCGGGGGTTCGGATGCCGGAGGCGGCTCGGGCGGAGCTGTTGAAGGCGGTGTCGTCGTCGGCGGGGCCGTGGTGGGCGGCGCGGTGGTTGGTGGAGTCGTCGGTGGCGTGGTGGCCGGTGGGGACGTGACCGGCGGGGGCGTGGTGACCGGCGTCGGCGCCTGCGTCGCCGGGGCGTGGCGGGGAGTGTGCCGCTGGGGCGGGGTGGATCGCTGCGCGGGTTGGACCACGACGGTGGTGGCGTGCGGAGCCTGCGGCGCGGGCGGCGTAGGAGTCGGAGCCGGCGCCGCAGGCGCGTGGGGCGGCGCAACCGTGGTCGCCGCCTCGACCGGGGTGGCGGTGTCGTCACGCAGTTGCATGACGCCGAACAAGGCCGTGGTGACCACCGCGGCCGCCGCGGCGAGGCCGAACAGGATGAGCGGTGACCGCCGCGGCGCCGCCGATTCGTCGTCCTGCCAGTCCTCCTGCTGAAAGTGAAGGTCGGGCCGGAAGTCGGCCGGGGAGTCGGTGAGGTGCACGGGCAGTTCCGCATCGTTCTGGTCATCCTGGTCGTCCTGCGACCAGGCCAGCGCGCCGAACGTGCTCGACGGTGCCTCGGCGTCGAACAGCGTCGTCGCGCTTTCCACGACCCCGCTGCGCTGGGCCGTCAGCGCTGCGCCCGCCGCGGCGGTCAGCTGTGGTTGCGCGGTGGTCACCACCGGCGCCCGCAGGTGTGCGGACAGCCGCTGGGTGATCAGCGGAACGCGTGCGCCGCCGCCGATCGTCGCCACGGCCGAAACGGCCGCCGTCGGCACCCCGTAGCGTTCGAGCGTATCGTCAAGTGCAGCAAGGAAATTCGTCAGCGGTCCGGCAATGAGCCGGTCGAGCTCGGTACGGGTGACGCGAATCTCGGCGTGGTGTCCGGGCAGGTCGACGGCGACGGCGGTCGCAGTCTGCGCCGACAGCCGTTCCTTGGCGTCGCGGCATTCGTCGCGCAGCCGAGCCAGTGAACTCACCATGGCCGTCCCCGACGGATCGGCGTCGGTGGTGATCGAGGCCATCACATGCGTCAGCAGCGCCTGATCGACGAGGTCGCCGGAGAAGTCGGCGAAGCGGACGGTCTCGCCGACCACCGCGTGGTTCGACGATGCGTTGACGAGCGTGATGCTGGTGCCGCTACCGCCGAAGTCGCAGAGCACCACCACGCCGCGAGACGGTAGGCCGGGGTCCGCGTTCAGCGCCGTCAACGCGGCGGTCGCGTCGGAGACCACCGGCACCTCGTCGTGAAGGGCACGGCGCAGGGTGTCGGCGACCGACGGCCGCCAGTGCGCAGGGACGGCCACCGTCAAGTCCGCCGCGCCATCAGCGGGCGCGAGCGCGCGCAGCGCCTCGGCGAGCAACTGCTCGGGACGGTGCGCGGAACCGTCGGGTGCGACGAGCGGCACGGGATCGCCGACGCGGTCGACGAAACCGGTGAGCCGCTGCCCGTGCAGAGTCACCTCGGACGGCCGAATCGCCGCGGCATGCCCGTCGCGCGTCGCGGCGAGGTTGGTCGCGCCGACCGACAGGCCCAGCGGTGCGGTGGGACTTGCCTGGTCGTTGAACATGGCATGACGCTATTGCGCTGGCCGGAGCGACGAATCCGGTGTGAGACCCATCGTCGAAAGCTCCGGTTAGGGGATTTCGGTTAGGGGATGGCGGCGCGTTAGGGACTCAGGTCTGCGGCGCCAGCATCGCCCGCAGCATCGACAGCATCTCCGAGCGGGATTCGGCGCCGAGGCGCCGCCGGATCCGCGCGACATGGTGCTCGACGGTCTTCGCCGAGATGAACAGTTGCGCGCCGATGTCGCGGTAGGGCATGCCGAGCAGCAACAGCTCGGCGACCTCGCGTTCGCGGTCGGACAGCCGCGACGACATGGGCCGCGAGGCGCCCGCCCGCGGAGCCTCGGGTGCAGCGGGGTGATCGACGCCCGGTGCCTCGTCGACCGCGACGGTCTGCTTCAGGTCGCGGGCGAGCTGCAGCATCGCTCCGGACACCCGGCCATCGGGGCTCTGCAGCGCGGCCTGACCGGCCAGGCGGGTGGCGTCCCAGGTCAGGCCCACCTGCGCCAGCAGCCGGGCCGCCGCGGTGACCTCGTCGACGTCGACGTGGTTGGCCAGCACCCGCAACCAGGTCCGGCCGGCGGTGGCCAGCGTCTTGGCGAACGCGCTGTGGCCGGCCGCGGCGGTCAGCGCCTGGCCGTGCGGGGCGACCGCGTCCGGCGCGTTGGCCAGGATTCCGGCGTGCACGCCGGCCCAGTGCAGCGGCGCGGACCACAACACCGGATCGCCGAGCGAGCCGAGCAGGGCGAAGGCCTCGTCGATGGCGTGCTGCAGCCGGTCGACCTGACGGATCCGGGAGGCGGCCACCCACAGCTCGCCGAGCGGCAGCAGCGAGAAAAGGTCCGTGGAGTACTCGGCGAGCACCTCGACCGCTGCGTACCAGTGCTTCTGCATGGCGCCCGTGTCGCCGCTGCGGCGGGCGATGGCGGTCTGCAGCGCCGCCGCCCACAACGCATCACGGCGGTGCAGCGGGGAACTCGCGTCGGCGTCGGCGTACACGATCGTGACGTCGGAGGTCGCAGCGGATAGTTGGCCGTCCAGCATGCGCACCCAGCCCAGCAGCAGCCGGTGCCTGCGGGCGACGAAGAGCGCGGCCTCGGGTCCGTCCTCGAGCCCCGAGCGCACGGCGCGGGCGATCACGCTGCGGGCCCGCACCGGATCGCCGCCGTGCAGGGCGGCGAGCGTCACCAACGCCGCCGAGGTGTCCGGCGCGACGCCCGCCGCCGGCTGGTCCGCGGTGATCGCCTGGCCCAGCCGGGCGACCGCGGCGGGGTACGGCGACTGCAAGGACATCAGCAGCCCGTCGGCGAGGCTGCGCGCGGCCCGAGCCGTCGATGTCGGAGGGCCGCCGGTCTCCGCAGACAGCGCCGCACGAGCGGCGGGCAGGTCGCCGGCGGCGAGCGACACCACCGCGCCCGCCGCGCTGACGAAGGCGTCCGGATAGGGGCCCAGCCAGCGGAACAGGTCGGCGGCCTGCGCTGCGCTGCCGTCGTGGACTGCGATGCTGGCGGCGATCCGGACCGCGGCGGCCCGTTCAGCGGCGTCCTCGGACCCGAGCAGCTCGTCGGTGAGCCGGCTCGCTGTTGCGCAGTCACCGGTCATCGCGAGCGCATCGGCCAGCTGCGAGCTCAGCGTGGTGGCTCCGGCGTCGGCGGCGGCGCGGTAAAGCCTTGCCGCCCTTGCGGGTTGGCCATGGCTGCGGGAAGCGAGTTCGGCCAGCGCGGTGGCGAGTCGGTCGTCGCGCAAGCCGTGCTCAGCCAGCTGTAGCGCCAAATCCGCTGTCAGCGTGGATGATTCCAGCTGGGACACCAGCAGCGCCACCTCGATGTCGTGATGCCGCGCGGCGCCGAGGACCTGGGCGATGCACCGATGCAGTGCCCGCAGGAAGGCGCGACTGTGGGACGGCTCGATCAGCCCCGTGGCGCGGGCACGGTCCACCACGGCGTGGGCGTCCACGGCGCTCATCCGCAGTGCGGCGGCGACGTCGTCCGGACCGAGATCTCTGCTCAGCGATGTCATCAGCAGCGTGTCGAGCGTGGCGTCGTCGACGCGACGCAGCCGCTCGATCAACGCGTACTTCGCGGCCTGCAGGATCGCGGTGGCCGGCGGCTCACCGTCCGGAGCGGCAGCGGCCGCGATCGCGGGCTGCAGCAGGAACGGAAGGCCGGCCGTCGCGACGAGCAATGACCGGACGAGGTCGGATGCCGGTGGGCCGCCGAGCTTTTCGGCAGCGAGGTGCGCCACCTCCGCGGGCGGCAGCGGGCCCAGCGCGACGATCGGGTTCTCGCGTTCGATCGCCGTGGTCAACGCGCGCAGTGCGCGACGATGCACGAGTGGTTCGGTGCCGATGACGACGGTCGAGGCCGGGTCGGCGACTCGGCCCGCGAGGTGGTCGAGTTCCTGGTCGTCGAGCAGGTGCGCGTCGTCGATGACCACGGCTGCCCCCGGGTCATCGCCGGCACGCAGGGATCGGGTCAACACCGCCGGGCCCGCGGACCGCAGAGCCGTCCGGATCGCGGCCAGCACCGAACTCTTGCCTGTGCCGATTCCGCCGGACACCAGGAGCTTGACCGGTTCGGTCGGCGCTGTCGTCAGCCGTGCGACCGCTTCACGCGCGGCTGGCGGGATGTCGGTCCGCGGGTCCGACGCGGTCATGGTCTACGGCTCGTCCGGAACCGGCACGTCCGGGACCGGCTCGACCGTCGTGGTGACCGGCGGTTCGGTCGTCGTCGGCGGCTCGGTGGTCGTCGGCTGTGTCGTCGTGGCACGCGTCGTGGTGGTGGTGGTCGGCGCGGTCGTGGTGGTCGTTGTGGTAGTCGTCGTTGTGGTCGTCGCCGTGGTGGTGGTCGGCGCGGTCGTGGTCGTCGGCGGAGGCGGCGGCGGCACGACGGTGGTGCTGGGCCGGCCATCCGATCCGGTGACCGTGATCGTCTGCGGCGCAGCCGAAGTCGTCTGCTGCGGCGACGGTCCGGTTTCGACGGTGGTCGCGGTCTCGGTCACCGGTCCGGTTTCGCCGCTGGTGCTCGTCAGCGTGACCGCCAGGCCGCCGACGGCCAGCAGCGCGGCCGCGGCGGCCGCGCCGAACAGCACCGTGGGCCGTCGGTACCACGGCAGCGGTGGCGGTTCGGGCTCGTATCTCTCTTCCTCGTGGGCGAACTCCATCGCCGGGCGAGCACCGGTCATGCCCGGTTCGAACGTGTAATCCTCACCGGCATAGGGCACCGGCTCGTCGGCCGGTGACTCGTCCTGCGACCAGGCCAGCGCCCGGAACGTCGCCGAGGCCGGCGCGGCGGCGGCCGCCCCGGCGGCCGCCACGCCCGCCGCCCCGGCGGCCGCCACCCCTGCCGCACCGGCGGCCCACGCGGCGGCGGCCATGGTCGCCGGGGCCATCCCGGTCGGAGCATCCGCTGCAGCAGCCATCCCGGTCGCCGCATCGGCGACGTCGGCGATCAGCGCGGCGCCCGCGGCGACGTTGAGTTGGGACTGCGGCGTCGTGATCACCGGCGCGCGCAGCCGTGTCGACAGCTGCTGTGTCACCAGCGGGATGTTCGCCCCGCCGCCGACGGTCGCGACCGCCGACACGTTGGCCAACGCAATGTTGTTGCGCTGCAACGTTTCTTCGACGGCATTGAGCACACCGGCGAGCGGTTCGTCGATCAGTCGCTCCAGCTCGGTGCGCGTCACCCGGACGTCGGAGTTGAAGCCGGGCAGTTCGGCGTGCACGACGGCGGCGGTCTCGGCCGACAGCCGCTCCTTGGCCAGCCGGGCCTCGTTGCGCAGCCGGGCCAGCGAGCTGACCGCCGCGGTGCCCGCCGGGTCGGCGTTGTTGGCCGCCGCGATACCGGCCACGACATGGTTCAGCAGCACCTGGTCGATCTGGTCACCGGAGAAGTCGGGATAGCGAACCGTCTCGCCGATCGACCCGAAGCCGGCGCCGGCGTCGGCCAGGCTGATGCTGGTTCCGCTGCCACCGAAATCGCACAGCACGACGACGCCGTTGGACGGCAGCCCCGGCGCGGCCTGCAGTGCGGCGAGCGCGGCGGCCGAATCCGCGACCAGCGTGGGCGCCACCCCGTTGCGAGCGAGGCCGGGGGCGGCTCGCAGCGCGTCCCGCAACGCGCCCACAGTGGCCGGCCCCCAGTGCGCGGGCACCGCGATCACGACGGGGGCGCCGCCGCCCACCGTGCGCCCCATCGCGTCGAGCGCCTCGACCAGGACCCGCTCGCCGCGGTGCGGTGTGCCGTCGGCGGCGACCAACGGCACCGGATCTCCGACCCGTTCGACGAAACCGCTCAGCACCATGCCGGGTTGGTTCAGGTTCGGGTTCTCGCCCGGGATGCCGACCTCCGGTGCGCGGTCGTCGAACACGGTGAGGATCGACCGGCGCATGACCGGGGGGCGGCCGATTCGGGCCGCCACCAAATTGGTCGATCCGATCGACAACCCGAGTGAGTCGCTCATCTCCACCTTTGCGTGTGGGTGCAATTGGGCCCGGCCATCACGATAGCGGCTCATTTCCTTCCATCCCGGGAGCTGCCCCTAGTGCGGCGAAATCCCCTAACGGTGCGTCCCCTAACGGTCCAGCCACGAAGGTGGGTTTCGCACCGATCACCAGGGCTGTGGCCGTCGATAGCATCGGGTCAGCGCCTTGTTGGGCTGAGCCGCATATCTAGCTACATATATCTGTTTGAGGGAGGGAGGGTGTTTCATGGCCAACGAGCTACTCGACTTCGTGATGTCGGTGGTGCGGGATCCTGACGCCGCCGCGCGGTTCGCCGCCGATCCGGATCAAGCCATTCTCGACGCCAATTTGACCAATGTGACCAGTGCCGACGTCAACGCCCTGATCCCCGTGGTCTCCGAGTCGCTGTCGGCGCTGCCGACGGCGGTACCGGCGGCTGGACTGGACGGCGGCATCGCCGAAGCGGCGGGCAATGTGTGGGCCAGTGGTGCGGCCACGGCCGCCTTCGACGCGTTCGGAGACCATGTGCCGGCCGAGACGTTCGACGACGTGCACACCGCTCTGATCTCCGATCCGGGCGCCGAGCTCGCCGATCCGGACGTCCCGGGTATCGGCGACACATCGCTGCAGCTCGACCAGCCGGTGATCGAGGAAACCGACGTCGACGAGGTGCCGACGATCGAGGACTTCAGCGACACGGTGGTCGACGTCCAGCAGCTGGATGTCGACGCAGGCGGTTTCGACATCTTCGACTGACCATCGAGCGACGCAAGTGCGCGGTCCCGTTCCGGGGCCGCGCATTTTTGCGTTCGGCTGGGCGGGAGTGCCGCGTGCCGGCCTCGATTGTGCGTCCTCCGACGCCCGTCTCGGCGTGTCGCGTAGGAGACCGCACAATCGGCGTTGGCATCGGTCTCGGCTATCCCCCAGTCACCCCCTAATCCCCTAACGCGGCCCCCATCGCAATCCCGGGACGGTCGTCCGCAGGGAGGGGTTGCGACCCCGTTTCTGCGCAGTCCCGGGGCCCATAACGTGGTCTTCAGTTCGCCGGACAGTCCGGTGACAAGACCAAGAACCGAACACTCGAAAGGACCTGACAATGAACCTCATCGACTGGTTTCTGAACCTGTTCCGCGATCCTGTTTCCGCCGCGGCGTTCGTGGCCGACCCCGACCGCGAGTTGCAGCAGGCCGGCTTCGGCAACGTCTCCGCCGCCCAGGTGCAGGCCGTGGCGGCCACCGTGGCGCCGGCTGCAGTGGTGCACGGTGGTGGTGACCCGGTGGTGGGTCTGCAGCAGGCGGTGGCTCAGACGCATGGGATTGCGTTTGCTCCGCAGCGCCAGACCGATCTGTGGTCGAACAACGACACGTTGAGCCACAACGACACCCGCTTTTTGAGCCCGGAGACCAACACCGTCAATCACGCCGGTGAGGATCAGCAGCAGGGCATCGGCAATGTCGGGTTGGAGTTCGGTGACATCACCTTCGGTGACAAGACCACCAACACCGCCACCGACGGCGGTGTGGTCAACACCGGTACCGCCGGAGACATCGATGCCACCAACGTCGAGGGTGACGGCAATGTGGTCGGCGATGACAACGAGAGCGTCAACACCGGTGACATCGAGGATTCGAACGTCAACATCGGCGAGGACAACGAGATCGACGACAGTGGCGATCAGAGCGCTGGCGGGGACATCATCTCCGACAACGAGGGCCCGGTCATCAACGACGTCGACATGAGCGGCGGTGCCGGTGGCGGCGCGGTCGGTGGTGATGGTGGCGGCGGGCTGATCGGTGTCGGCAACGACGGCGGCAACGCCGCGGGTGGGGCCGGCGGTGCCGGTGGCGGCATCGTGATCAACGACGCCGACTCGAGCACCACCAATGTCGACGGCAACCAGACCACCGTCGGAGACATCGACGGCGGCGTGTCCGGCGGCATCTCCGGAGGCTCGAGCGTCGAGGACAACTCGGTGGACAACTCGGTGGACAACTCCGTCGACAACTCCGGGCAGGACAACTCGGTCGACAACTCCGGTCAGGTCAACACCGATGTCGATGTCGACACCACCGTCGACGCCGGCCTGTTCTGACCCACAACCACACAGCCCAACTGGCGGGGATCAAACCGTGATCCCCGCCAGTCGGCACGTCTACCGTTGACTGACCGGCCCACCCGGTCTCCGACACGAGGACTCCATGACGCAACCGAACGACCCTCGCAAGGCTCCAACGGCTGACCCCCGCAGGGTGGCGGCCGGCGAGCCGGCCAGACAGGTCAAGGCCGGCGAGCCGGCCAGACAGGTCAAGGTCATCGTCGAACTGATCGACCACACCAGCAGGATCGCCGACGCCAACGATCGCGGCGACTTGGTCGAGCGGCTGGCCAAGGCCAAGATTCGCATCACCGACCCGCAGATCCGGGTGGTGGTCGCCGGTCAGCTCAAGCAGGGGAAGAGCCAGCTGCTGAACTCGCTGCTGAACGTTCCGGTCGCACGGGTCGGAGACGACGAGAGCACCGTGCTGGCGACGGTGGTGACCTACGGCGAGACGGCAACCGCGAAGCTGATCGTCGCGCGGGGCGAGGGCGAGGAACGGGACGCCGTCGAGATCCCGATGGCCGACATCAAGAACGATCTGCGGCGGGCGCCGCAGGCGGGCGGCCGTGAGGTGATCCGCGTGGAGGTCACCGCGGCCAGCCCGCTGCTCAAGAACGGCTTGGCGTTCGTGGACACCCCGGGTGTCGGCGGCCACGGCCAGCCGCACCTTTCGGCGACGTTGGGTCTGCTGCCCGACGCCGACGCGGTGCTGATGTGCAGCGACACCAGCCAGGAGTTCACCGAACCCGAGATGACGTTCATGCGCCAGGCATTTGAAATATGCCCTGTCGCAGCGATTGTCGCCACCAAGACCGACCTCTATCCGCACTGGCGCCAGATCGTGGAGGCCAACAACGGCCACCTGCAGCGCGGGGGCCTGTCGGTGCCGATGATCCCGTCGTCGGCGCTGTTGCGAGCCCACGCGATCCAGCTCAACGACAAGGAACTCAACGAGGAGTCGAACTTCCCGGCCATCGTGCGGTTCCTCAGTGAGCAGGTGCTGTCGCGGCAGAACGACCGGATTCGCGATCACGTCGTCGGCGAAATCCATTCCGCGGCCGAGCATCTGACTCTGAAGGTGAAGGCCGAGCTGTCGGCGCTCAACGACCCTGGCACCCGCGACCGGCTCAAGGAGGACCTCGAGCGGCGCAAGCAGGAAGCCCAGGACGCGCTGCAGCAGACGGCGCTGTGGCAGCAGGTGCTCAACGACGGAATCGCCGACCTGACCGCCGATGTCGACCATGACCTGCGCGGCCGGTTTCGGGTCATCGGCCAGCACATCGAGAAGGTCATCGACTCGTGCGATCCGACCCAGCACTGGGCCGAGATCGGTGCGGAACTCGAGAACGCGGTCGCCACCGCGGTGGGCGACAACTTCGTCTGGGCCTACCAGCGTGCCGAGGTGCTGGCCGCCGAGGTCGCCCGCACGTTCGTCGAAGCGGGTCTGGACGCGGTCAACATGCCGGAGCTCGACCCCAGCCGGATGGGCGCGAGCCTGGGGGAGATGAAGTCGCTGGGTCGCTTGGAGGCCAAGCAGTTGACCAAGGGCCGCAAACTGACCATGGGCATGCAGGGTTCGTACGGTGGCGTGCTGATGTTCGGCATGATGACGTCGTTCGCGGGATTGGGCATGTTCAATCCGATCTCACTCGGCGCGGGTCTGCTGATGGGACGCACCGCGTACAAGGAGAACGTGGAGAACCGGATGCTGCGGGTGCGTAACGAGGCCAAGACCAACACCCGACGGTTCATCGACGACACGCAATTCGCGGTCAGCAAGGAATCGCGTGACCGGCTCAAAGCCATCCAGCGGCAGTTGCGCGACCACTACCGCGGCATCGCGAACCAGACGACCAGGTCGCTCAACGAATCGCTGCAGGCGACGCTGGCGGCGGCGCAAGTCGAGGAGGCCGAACGCAACGGCCGGATCCGAGAACTCGAGCGCCAGCTCAACATCCTCAATCAGGTCACCGAGCACGCGGTCAAGCTGATGCCCGCGCAATCCGCGCCCGAACCCGTGGCAACCACGTAACCGCCCCGGTATCTAAGCTGGTTCCTTGGCCATTACCGAGGGCCATTGCCGAACGGGAGGACGCCGAGGTAGCGCGAGATGAGCACTAGCGATCAGGTGCGCGCGATCCTCGGCGGAACCATCCAGGCCTACCGGGCCGACCCCGCTTACCGTCATCGTCCCGACGTGCACAACGAGTTGGAGCGCGTCGGCGGTCGGCTCAACCAGCCGATCCGCATCGCGCTGGCGGGCACCCTCAAGGCCGGCAAGTCGACGTTGGTGAACGCGCTTGTGGGCGAAGACATTGCGCCCACCGACGCCACCGAGGCCACCCGGATCGTGACGTGGTTCCGGCACGGACCCACGCCGAAGGTGACCGCCAATCACCGCGGCGGCAGGCGGTCCAACGTGCCGATCGGGCGGGACCCGAACGAGGGCGGGCTGACCTTCGACTTCGCCAGCCTCGACCCCGAGGACATCATCGACCTCGACGTCGAGTGGCCGGCCGCCGAGTTGATCGACACCACGATCATCGACACTCCGGGCACGTCATCGCTGTCCCGCGACGTCTCCGAGCGCACCCTTCGCCTGCTGGTGCCCGATGACGGGGTGCCACGGGTCGACGCGGTGGTCTTCCTGTTGCGCACGCTGAACGCCGCCGACATCGCGCTGCTCAAACAGATCGGCGAATTGGTCGGCGGCTCCGCCGGGGCGCTCGGCGTGATCGGGGTCGCGTCCCGCGCCGATGAGATCGGGGCCGGACGAATCGACGCGATGCTGTCGGCCAAGGACGTCGCGACCCGGTTCACCGCCGAGATGGAGAGGACCGGCACGTGTCAGGCGGTGGTGCCGGTGTCGGGCCTGCTGGCGTTGACGGCACGGACGCTGCGGCAGAGCGAGTTCGTCGCGCTGGAGAAACTCGCCGGGGTGGACGCCGCCGAACTGACCAAGGCGATGCTGTCGGCGGACCGCTTCGTCCGTGAGGACAGCTCGCTGCCGGTGGACGCGGCGACGCGGGCGGCGCTGCTGGACCGGTTCGGGATGTTCGGGATCCGGATCTCGATAGCGGTGTTGCGCGCCGGTGTCAGCGATTCGGTGGCGCTGGCCGACGAGTTGTTGGAGCGCAGTGGGCTGGTGGCGTTGCGAGAGGTCATCGACCAGCAGTTCGCACAGCGGTCGGATCTGCTCAAGGCGCACACTGCGTTGCTGTCGCTGCGGCAGTTCGTGCAGAACAATCCGATCTACGCGACGCCTTACATCCTCGCCGACATCGATCCGTTGCTGGCCGACACGCACGCGTTCGAAGAGCTTCGACTGCTGAGCCAGTTACGTTCGCGGCCAACTACTTTGAACGATGACGAGATGGCGTCGCTGCGTCGGATCATCGGCGGGTCCGGTAGCGACGCGGCCAGCAGGCTGGGCCTGCAACCGGACAACCCGTACGACGGGCCGCGTGCCGCCTTCGCGGCAGCCCAGCGCTGGCGCAGGCGGGCCGAGCACCCGCTGAACGACCCGTTCACCACCCGCGCGTGCCGGGCGGCGGTGCGCAGCGCCGAAGCGCTCGTCGCCGCCTACGCGGCGCACGGTCGGGCCTGAAGCGCTGCACGCCGAGCGCACGGCTGGTGTACGCGAATCGCGAGAAACCGTGCACCAACCGTGCACTCGACGCCAGCTAGCGGAGTATCCGCTGTTCGAACAGGTCGGCGCCCCGGGAAGTTCCACCGGTGGCCTCGAATCCCGCCGCGACCCGCTTGGCGCCGTCCGTCATGGCCTGCGCCTGTTGCACTTTCGTCCGCAACCGCGGAGCTGTCAGCTTCTTCGCGGGCAGTCGGGTGCCGCACCGAGCCACTTCGACTCGCCGCGCAACCTCGAACTGATCTCGCCCGAAGGGCACAACGCACACCGGTACGCCGTGCAGAAGCGCCTTTTGCGTCGCCCCCATGCCGCCGTGGGTGATCGCGCACACTGCGCGGGCCAACACAGCTTCGTGCGGCACCATCCCGCACACCGTCGTGTTGGGCGAAGTCGTGAAGTCCTCCAATGGGCCGGTCGGGACAGTGGCGATCACATGCACCGGTTCATCGGCCAACGCGGCCACCGCCGTCGAGACGAGTTCGGCGTCGGCCTGCGGCTCGGACGATGTCGTGACCAGGACGAGCGGCCGGTCGATTTCGGCCAGCCAGTCGCAGGTGGTTTCACTAGCGGGATCCAACGCGCAGGGTCCGATCATGTGGACGGCATCTCCCCAATCGGTCTGCTCGTATTGGAACGGCTTACCGGTGGCCACAAACATCAGCGGTGCTCGACGAAGGTACTCGTCTGCCGACTTGACCGCCGGTAGGCCGACGTCGGCACGGATTCTGTTGACCGCCGGCAGCAATGCCTTTTCGATCGACCGCGAGACCACGGCTTGTATCGCCGCGTCGCGGGCTCGGCCGAGCGCCCCCGGTATCGGCTTGAGGCCCAACCCGAACGGTGGCACGCCAGGCGATTGCATCGGAGGCGTATACGGCGAGAAGCATGCCCACGGAATGTCGCCGGCCTCGGCGGCCGACCGCGCTCCCCAGCAGTTCACGTCGATCAGCAGCGCATCCGGCGCGACGTCGGCAATTGCCGCGCCTAGGTCGGTGACTTCGTGTACGGCGCGTCGGCCGAAAGCCGCGACGCCGATCTGCAGGGCGCGGCGAGGGTCGGTCGTATCTCCGTCGCCGAGCGGGATGCTCTCAATGCGGGGGTCGATCGCGGCGGTGTCGAAACCCAGGCGTGCCGCCATGTCGACCGCGCTGGACAGCGTGCGGAGATGGATGGTGTGGCCGCGGTGTGACAACTCCGACAGCAGCGCGCTCATCGGCAGCATGTGACCCAGTGCGGGGGAGGTGTACGCCAGGATCGTCGCCACGTTCTCATACCATTCCGGCTTGCACAGTCGATTCACCCGCGAGCCGGCGGGCTTCGGCCAATCTCCCTCGGGCGTCGAGCCTTTCACACAGCTGAAGGTAGTGAGCGGCCTCCTCGGCGAAGGTAGCCGAGCGATCTTCGGCCCGGGCCAGCAGGACGCGAGACTTCAGCCACCACAAGTCCAGAGCGGGGATGCCGGGTCGCTCATCCTGCCATTGTTCGACGATTCGGCGGGCCTCGGCGAGGTCGTCGTCTCCTCCTCTCTCGACGAGGAGTTGGACCAGTGCCTCACTGCCGACCACACCGAAAACCGGTGAGCAACCGCTGCTTTGCGCCTGGAGAGCTCGAAGTTCGTCGATCGCTTGGCTTCTTGCTCCTCGACCTGCATCGTCCACTGCAAGATCGCGGACAATCGTGGTCAATCCGACCACCCCCACCCGGTGCTTCAAGATGTTCGTCCGCGCGCGTCGGAGCACGTCCACCGCTTCCTCACGGTGCTCCTGGCCCGCCCGCAGCAGGACCGTGCCGTATGCCCACTGCGCGATGACGATGCCACAGGCATCGCCGAACGCCTCGGCACGGCTGAGCGCGTCACGTGTGCTGTCGACCAGGCCGGCTGCCTCGTACAGTCCCAGGGTCAACATCACCGCCCAGTAGATGTGCACCGACGCATAGTTGACCGCAGGAAGCGAGCGCGCTTGTCGACTTCCCTCTTCGAGATGCCGTCGACCGATCTCGTGGTCACCCAGACATGTCTCGATGGTGCCGCGAAGTGCCAGGGCGGGAGCCGCTTCGATCGGCGGCATTTCCGGTACCAGATCAAGGATTGCGTTGGCCGCCAGCAGGGCAGCTTCGAATCCACAAGTTGCGAATCGGGCGTAGGCCAGCGAGTTCAGGACGATTCCTCGTGTCTCCGCATCCAGGCCGGGACTCGCTGCGAGCGCGTCCAGTTGCGGCAACAAAGGCGCAGTGTCGGAAATTCGGAAGCCATTAACCGTCAGAGAGAAGATGCGCCCGGCCGTACCAAGAGCAAGCAACTTGAGGTCACCGGCCGCCGTCGCCAAATCATGAAACTCTGCATACCGCTCATCGGTGTCCGGGGCGTCGCCGGTGTACAGCAGTTTGGACATCAACATGGCGCGCGGAGCGACACGCATCTTGATGACCTCGTCGTGGTTGTCGGAGAGTTGGTCGGCAACGCGCCGAGCGCTGTCCCACTCCGCGCCCGCGGCACGCACATCCCGCGGCCGGAGCCATTCCGCCGCACGCATGTGCCATCTGTACGCATCTGGCAGATCACCGGCGGCTTCGAGGTGGGTCGCGATCAACGCCGCGTTCTCGTCGGCGGCGTGAGGGTCACGCGCTTCGATGGCGGCGGCCAGGTTACGGTGCGCTCGGGACCGGGTGCCGCTCAACTGCGAGTCGTAGGCGACCGTGCGCACCAGCGGATGATGAAAGCAATAGCGTTGGCGCGGCACGAATTCCGTCTGGTCGATCAATTCGGCAGCTACCAGCTCGACCAAGCCTGGTGACAGCGCTTGTGTGCGCAGCACCTGGAGGGTTTCGACATCGAACCGGGTACCGATCACGGCCGCCGAATTCAGGATCGCCTTGGCGTCGGCGGATAAGCGATCGATGCGAGCTGCGAGCACAGCCTGAACAGTTGCAGGAACGGATATTTCGCCGATGTGCGTGATCAATCGGTAGCTGCCCCGGCTTCCGGACAGCGCTCCGCGACCGGCGAGATCGCGAACGATCTCCTCGACGAAGAACGGATACCCGGCCGCTGCGTCGGCGATCCGGTCGGCGACACCTGCCAGCGACGGGTCCGTGCCGAGGATCTGGCCCAGCAGCTCCAGCGTTTTTGTCTTCGTCAATGGTTGAAGTGTCAGCGTGTGCTGCGAATGACGGTGTAACGCTCCATGGAACTCGGGACGGTAGGTTGTGATGAATATCGACGTCGTCGGGGCGAGCATCGCGGCGAATTCGGCGAGGACGGCGTCGCTGGGTTCGTCGATCCAGTGCGCGTCGTCGAGAACGAACACCAATCTGGTCGGGTGTGCCCGCACGGTTCGGCCCATCAATTCCACCAGTCGCCGACGTCGGCCGTCGGCTCCGATCTGCACCGCAGGAGCGTCCGGGTCTGCGATACCCATGGCGTCGAACAGGATCTGCGCATCCATCGAGTACGGTTGCAGGCCTGCACAGGCCGCCAACGTTTGCCGGCGAGCGTCGTCGTCGCTTTGCCCCTCGACGCCGAACATGGCGCGGAGCAACCGCGTCACCGCTCGGAATGCGAGCTTTGTGGTGTGTGCTTCGCAGCGGGCGACCACCACCTGGGCGCCTTCGTCGGCCGCTATCGTGCTGAACTCCCGGATGAGCCGGCTCTTGCCGAGCCCGGGGCCGCCGACTATCCCGACCAGCGACCCCCGTCGTGCCGCGAAGAGGTTGCCTAGTCGAGCCAACTCGGCGTCGCGGCCGAGCATCAATCCCTCGTTGCGGCCCAGGATGATTCGATCGGATTCAACGCCGAGAAGTTCGCGCGCCGGCACGGACATGACGCTTCCTTTGACCGCGATCTCACGAACAGGGCCGAGCCGCGCTGCATCTTCCACGAGCTGAGCGGTCGACATCGAGCACAAGGCGCCGCCCGGCGCAGCGGCCGCCTCCATTCGTTGGGCAATCCCGACGGGATGACCGATTGCCGTGTAACTGCCCGGGCCCGAGCCGATCTCACCGGCGATGACGTCACCGGAGTTCAGTCCGACACGCAAGTGCAGGGCGACACCGTCCCGGTTGAGCACTTCCTCCGCGAGCTCTCGGGCTGCCGACTGGATTTCCAGCGCTGCGATGCACGCCCGCAGTGCGTGGTCTTCGAGAGCCCTTGGAGCGCCGAACAATGCCATCAAGCCGTCGCCGGTGAACTTGTCGACCGTTCCCTGGTAGCGCTGCACCACCGCCCCAGCGCGGTTGAACAGCTCGTGCATGATCTCTTGCAGCCGCTCGGCGTCCAGCCGCGCCGCGAGTTGCATCGAGCCGACAACGTCGGCGAACAGCACCGTTACGTGCTTGTGCTCACCGTCGGGCTGCTGTGGGGTAACCCGGACTCCGCAGGCGTCGCAGAAGCGTGCTCCGGCGCGGAGGTCATGACCACATGACCCACACCGATCGGCGATTTCACTTGGCGGACTGGCCATCCCCCGATATCTCCCGCGCCGTCAATTTGCGCATTGATCATCGCAAATCTGCCGGCGAAGCGGTTGATAACCGACAAGCCGGTGGAGAGGCGGGTTGGCCGACCTCGACGGGGGCTAGGGCCCTGGCGGCGGGGCCGTCACGGTCTCGGTGACCGTCTCGGTGCTGGTCTCCGTGCTGGTGCTGATGCTGGTCGTCGGCGGCACGGTCGTCGTGGTGGTCGTGGTGGTGGTCGGCTCTGTGGTCGTCGTGGTCGGCGGCGCGGTGGTGGTGGGGGTGACGGTTTCCGTAACGGTTTCAGGTGTCGCGGTCGTGGTGGCCGTCGCCGTGCGTGTCGTCGTGGTCAGCGGAGTCAACGAGGTCGGTTCGGTGTTGGTGTCGTCGTTGCTGATCAGGTTGGCGAGTCCCCACACGATCAGGGCGACGACCAATGCGCCGAGCGCGCCGAAGGCAACCAGAGCCGCGGGCTTGCGGTACCAGGGAACGGGCGGTTGTCCGTAGCCACCGTCGTCGCCGTAGTCGATGTAGGCGGTGGGGTCGTTGTCGGGATAGTTCGGGTCGTCGGGAGGTCCGTTTCGCGCCACGGGCCGATAGTAAGCGCTCAGGGGTACGGATCGAAGGTTCGCGTCACATTCGGGCGCGTGCTCAGCGGAACTGAGGGATCACTTCGCCGGCGAAGAACTCGAGGTGCTTCAGGTCTGACATGTCGAGAACCTGCAGGTACACGCGCTGCACCCCGGCGTCGATGAAGGCGCCGAGTTTGTCGGCGATCTCGGCCGGGGTGCCGACCGTCGGGGAGTTGCTGCGGAGCTCGTCGACCTCACGGCCTATTGCGGCCGCCCGTCGGGCGATCTCGGCGTCGTCGCGCCCCGCACACAGCACGAACGCCGCGGAGTACGTCATCGACTCCGCGGACCGACCGGCCTCCGAGACGGCGGCGGCGACGCGCTCGAACTGGGTCTTGGCCGTTTCCAGCGGCACGAACGGCACATTGAACTCCGCGGCGAACTTCGCGGCCAACGCCGGCGTCCGCTTGGCGCCCTGCCCTCCGATGATGATCGGCGGGTGGGGCGCCTGCGACGGCTTGGGCAACCCGGGGGACTCCACGACCGTGTAGTGCTCGCCCGAGTAGTCGAACGTCTGGCCCTGCGGCGTCGTCCAGAAGCCGGAGATGATCTCGAGCTGTTCGGTGAGCCGGTCGAAGCGTTCCCGCAGCGACGGGAAAGGGATCGCGTACGCCTGATGCTCGGCCTCGAACCAGCCGGCGCCGATGCCGAATTCCACTCGGCCGCCGCTCATCTCGTCGACCTGCGCGACCGAGACCGCCAACGGGCCCGGATACCGGAACGTCGCGGAGGTGACCATTGTGCCGAGCCGGATCGATGACGTCTCGCGGGCGATGCCGGCCAGCGTGACCCAGGAGTCGGTCGGACCCGGCAGGCCGTCGCCGCTCATCGCGAGGTAGTGGTCGGATCGAAAGAACGCCGAGTAGCCGAGTTCCTCTGCGGCGCGCGCGACCGCGAGTTGGTCGCTGTAGGTGGCACCCTGCTGAGGCTCGACGAAGACACGGAAATCCAGCGATGAACTCACGGCGGCCAGCTTAAGCGGCAAGCCGCCTACAGCCCCCGCCGGTTGGCCCGGACCGAGGCGACGGTCTGGGCGTCGCCGTCGAAGTCGACCCGAACGGCGTCGCGGCCGGAGATGAACAACAGCAGTTCCGGCGGTTCACCGGTGAGGGTCAGCGCGGGCCCCCTCCCGACGGTGGCGAGCACCTTGCCCTGCGGGGTCTTCAGGGTCATCCGCGCGGGCGCCTTGGCCAATGTCATCCTCGCCATCAGGGGCAGTGAGCGGCTCAGCGCCTTGATCGTGTCGTCGTCGAGAGGCCTTGGCTCCCAATCGGATTGGGCTCGCCGCACGTCTTCGTGGTGGATGAACATCTCGCCCATGTTGGCCACCGGGTCGAGAAGCTTGAACGGTGAGAACAGCGGCGGCCCCGAGGCGACCTTGGCCAGCAGATCGTCCCACTCGGTGCTCGACGCGGTCTGGCGTTGGACCTTGTCGGTGTAGCCGGCCAGGGCGGGAATCGCGATGCCGGGGGTGGCGTCGAGCCTGCGCTCGCGGACCACCAGGTGTGCGGCGAGGTCGCGGGTCGTCCAGTCACCGCACAAGGTCGGCGCATCGGGGCCGACGGTGCGCATGGTTTCGACGAGTGCGGCGCGTTCACGCTGGGCGGCTGTCATTGCCGCGATTCTGCCATCGCGGCGTATCCCTCGGCGAGAGCGCGTAATTGCCGCCCACCGTCACCGGCGTAGGAAGCCCCGTGCATGAGCGCCAGTGTCGTCGGCTGGAGGTCGGCGAGCATGTGCAGCATCGGCTGCAGATTGGTGGTCAGGCCGGTGGCGTGGAAGACTTCCTCAGCCGCGAGCGCGGGTTCGACGACGTCGTTTTCGGTCACCGCGGGGCCCGCGCCGACGTGGGTGAAGAGGTCGCCGGCGAGCAGCGTCGACGTCGTCTCGTCGAACCACAGGCCGGCTTCCCAGTTGTGCGGGACATGTGGCGTGCCGATGAAGCGCAACCTATGCCCGCCGATGTCATGCACGCCGTCCTCAGGCGCCACGACCGGCGGGCGGTCGCACAAGTCGACCAGCGAAACCATGCAGGCCAGAGCGCTGTGAATGACCTCCGCGTTGGGCGCCGCGTCGAGTAGCAGGTTCACGGCGCCGCACTCGTCGGCCTCGACGTGGCCGAACGCGATCCACCGCAGTTTCTCCAGCGGCACAACGCGATTGAGGGCCTCAGAAACCGATCCGAAGAGTTGGCGGTGGCCGCAGTGGAATAGGAACGGTTCGTCGCCGGTGAGCAGAAACTGGTTGAAGGTGAAGCCCTGTTCGGTGATGCCGGGGACGAAGGTGGACAGGCGGTAGATGCCTGGCCCGATCTCGTCGACGATGGTCTCCATCGGTCAATGGTCCGCCGATTTCTGCTGCAGAGTGGCCGATTCGCAGGAGGCTCACACGCTCCACTTGACCATCTCGCAGTTCGGATGGGCCTCGTGCCACGCCTCGATCGCCGCGTCCCACTCATTGCCGTCCAGAGACGTCAGCGCGGCCGGGAAGATCCCGTCTTCTTCCTTTCTGGTGTGCTCCCAGAGTTCCTCCACGGCATCGCGGATCGCGCGCTGATGATCAGCGCGCGTCAGGTCCACGTTGGCGAGTAGCTCGTTCAGTTCGCGGTGTTCACGGATCAGCGGATCGATGTGCTCGGCGAACAACTCCTCGCGCGCCATCACCTTGAACAGCCCGTTCTCCTCGCCGCGCCAGTGCGACTCCAGTTCCTCGGCCATCTCGGCGAGCAGGCGCCTCGCGCGGTCGAGATCGCTGCGGTCGATTGCGCGGACCGCTTCACCGCCGAGGCTGAGCACGCGCGCATGTTCAGCGATGTAGTCGCGGATCAGCGGCATGTCCCGGCATCCGCAGTATTGACACATCCCCTCGACGCTACTCGGGAACAAATCAAGCGACGGCCCCGTTGATCCCTTCGACAGTTGAGTGGATCAGACTCAAGTCTGAGTTGACAGGGTAGGGTACGTCGGCGCAGTCTTGAGTGCGGTGCACTCAGACCCTTAGCAGGACTACTCAGGGAGGAACAACTATGGCTCGTGCGGTCGGAATCGACCTCGGGACCACCAACTCCGTCGTCGCGGTACTGGAGGGTGGCGATCCCGTTGTCGTCGCCAACTCCGAGGGCTCCCGCACCACGCCGTCCGTCGTCGCGTTCGCGCGCAACGGTGAGGTGCTGGTCGGCCAGCCCGCCAAGAACCAGGCGGTGACCAACGTCGACCGGACCATCCGTTCGGTCAAGCGTCACATGGGCACCGACTGGTCCGTGGAGATCGACGGCAAGAAGTACACCGCGCAGGAGATCAGCGCCCGTACGTTGCAGAAGCTCAAGCGCGACGCCGAAAGCTATCTCGGCGAGGACATCACCGACGCGGTCATCACCGTGCCCGCCTACTTCAACGACGCTCAGCGTCAGGCCACCAAGGAAGCCGGCCAGATCGCCGGCCTCAACGTGCTGCGCATCGTCAACGAGCCGACCGCGGCCGCGCTGGCCTACGGCCTGGACAAGGGCGAGAAGGAGCAGACGATCCTGGTCTTCGACCTCGGCGGCGGTACGTTCGACGTCTCGCTGCTCGAGATCGGCGAGGGCGTGGTCGAGGTTCGTGCCACCAGCGGTGACAACCACCTCGGTGGCGACGACTGGGACGACCGGATCGTCGATTGGCTGGTCGACAAGTTCAAGGGCACTTCGGGCATCGACCTGACCAAGGACAAGATGGCCATGCAGCGGCTGCGGGAGGCCGCCGAGAAGGCGAAGATCGAGCTCTCGAGTTCGCAGAGCACTTCGATCAACCTGCCCTACATCACCGTCGATGCGGACAAGAATCCGCTGTTCCTCGACGAGCAGCTGACGCGCGCCGAGTTCCAGCGCATCACCCAGGATCTGCTGGACCGTACCCGCCAGCCGTTCCAGCAGGTGGTCAAGGACGCCGGTATCTCGGTGTCCGACATCGACCACGTGGTGCTGGTCGGCGGCTCGACGCGGATGCCCGCGGTATCCGATCTGGTCAAGGAGATGACCGGCGGCAAGGAGCCCAACAAGGGCGTCAACCCGGACGAGGTTGTCGCGGTGGGCGCCGCGCTGCAGGCCGGTGTGCTCAAGGGTGAGGTGAAAGACGTTCTGCTACTTGACGTCACGCCGCTGTCCCTCGGTATCGAAACCAAGGGTGGCGTGATGACGAAGCTGATCGAGCGCAACACCACCATTCCGACCAAGCGGTCGGAGACCTTCACCACCGCCGACGACAATCAGCCGTCGGTGCAGATCCAGGTCTATCAGGGCGAGCGCGAGATCGCCGCGCACAACAAGTTGCTCGGCAGCTTCGAGCTCACCGGTATCCCGCCGGCCCCGCGCGGCGTGCCGCAGATCGAGGTCACGTTCGACATTGACGCCAACGGCATCGTGCACGTGACGGCGAAGGACAAGGGCACCGGCAAGGAGAACACGATCCGTATCCAGGAGGGCTCCGGCCTGTCCAAGGAAGAGATCGACCGGATGGTCAAGGACGCCGAGGCGCACGCCGAGGAGGACCGCAAGCGTCGCGAAGAGGCCGACGTCCGCAACCAGGCCGAGTCGCTGGTCTACCAGACGGAGAAGTTCGTCAAGGAGCAGCGTGAGGCCGAAGGTGGCTCGAAGGTCCCCGAGGACACTTTGAGCAAGGTCGACGCGGCCATCGCGGATGCCAAGAAGGCGCTCGAAGGCACCGACATCGGCGAGATCAAGTCCGCGATGGAGAAGCTGGGCGTCGAGTCGCAGGGCCTCGGCCAGGCCATCTATGAGGCCACTCAGGCCGAGCAGGCGGCAGGCGGCGGCGCGGACGCCGGAGCGCCGGCCGACGACAACGTCGTGGACGCCGAGGTGGTCGACGACGACTCGAACAACAAGGAGAACAAGTGACAGGAAACGATCCGTACGAGCCGGTGACCGTCACCGACAAACGGCGCATCGATCCGGTCACCGGTGAAGTGAGAGAAGCAGGTTCCGAGCCGGCCCCAGGTGGGCCGGCGCCGGACCAGCCCTCGCCGCAGAGCGCAGGCGCAGAGGCCGACAAGGCCTCCGAACTGCTCGGCGATCTGCAGCGGGTGCAGGCCGATTTCACCAACTACCGCAAGCGGGCGCTGCGCGATCAGCAGCTGGCTGCCGACCGGGCGAAGGCCTCGGTCATCACGCAGCTGCTGCCGATCCTCGATGACCTCGATCGTGCCCGCAGCCACGGTGACCTGGAGAGCGGTCCCCTCAAGGCGGTGGCCGACAAGCTCGTCAGTGTTCTTGAGGGACAGGGACTTTCGGCATTCGGTGCCGAGGGCGACGAGTTCGACCCGGAACTGCACGAGGCCGTGCAACACGAGGGGGAAGGCACTCACCCCGTGCTGGGCACGGTGATGCGGCGCGGCTACAAGGTCGGCGAGCAGGTTGTGCGCCACGCCATGGTGGGCGTGGTCGACACGGTGCCCGACGGTCCCGAAGCCGCCGATAACGGCGGCGATGCGGCGGCAGAACCAGCAGAATCAGACGAGGAGTGACACCGGTAAGGAGGTGACGCGGTATGGCCCAACGTGAGTGGGTCGAGAAAGACTTCTACAAGGAGCTCGGCGTCTCCTCCGACGCCAGCGATCAGGAAATCAAGCGGGCGGCGCGAAAGCTGCTCGCGGAGAACCATCCCGACCGAAACCCGGGCAATTCCTCGGCCGAGGAACGGTACAAGGCGGTGTCCGAGGCCAAGGAGGTGCTCACCGATCCGGCCAAGCGCAAGGAGTACGACGAGACCCGGCGGTTGTTCGCCAACGGCGGGTTCGGTCGCGGCCGGTTCGGCGGCGGTGGTGGCTTCGGGGGCTTCGGCGGCTCGGACGGCGGCGTCGAGTTCAACCTGAACGACCTGTTCGACGCGGCAGGTCAAACCGGCGGCGCGAACATCGGCGACCTCTTCGGTGGTCTCTTCGGTCGCGGGGCCCAGCAGCCACGCCCCAGCAGGCCACGGCGCGGCAACGACCTCGAGACCGAGGCCGAGCTGTCGTTCCTGGAGGCCACCAAGGGCGTGGCGATGCCGTTGCGGCTCACCAGTCCGGCGCCGTGCACCAACTGTCATGGCAGCGGGGCGCGCCCGGGTACCAGCCCGAAAGTCTGCCCGAGCTGTAATGGCTCCGGGGTGATCAACCGCAACCAGGGCGCGTTCGGATTCTCCGAGCCGTGCACCGAATGCCGTGGGAGCGGGTCGATCATCGAGCACCCCTGCCAGGAGTGCAAGGGCACCGGCGTGACCACCCGAACTCGCACCATCAACGTGCGGATCCCGCCCGGCGTCGAGGACGGCCAGCGGATCCGGTTGGCGGGCCAGGGCGAAGCGGGTCTTCGCGGCGCACCGTCGGGCGACCTGTACGTGACCGTCCACGTGCGGCCCGACAGGGTGTTCGGCCGCGACGGCGATGATCTCACCGTCACCGTTCCCGTCAGCTTCCATGAATTGGCCTTGGGTACAACGCTTTCGGTGCCGACGCTGGAAGGCAAGGTCGGTGTGCGGGTGCCCAAGGGCACATCGGACGGCCGGATCCTGCGCGTGCGCGGACGCGGTGTGCCGAAACGCTCCGGCGGCCACGGCGACCTGTTGGTGACGGTCAAGGTGGCGGTGCCGCCGAACCTCGAGGGTGAGGCGGCCGAGGCGCTGGAGGCCTACGCGAAAGCGGAGCGGGCCAGCGGCTTCGATCCGCGGGCCGGATGGGCAGGTGCGTGATGGCCACGAAACGGTCGAAGGAGGAGGCCCGCACCTTCCTGATCTCCGTCGCCGCCGAGTTGGCGGGCATGCACGCGCAGACCCTGCGCACCTATGACCGGCTCGGCCTGGTGCGCCCGCAACGCACCTCGGGTGGCGGCAGGCGTTACTCACAGCACGATGTCGAGTTGCTCCGCGAGGTCCAGCGGTTGAGCCAGGACGAAGGCGTCAACCTCGCCGGCATCAAGCGCATCATCGAGCTGACCAACCAGGTCGAGGCGTTGCAGGCCCGGGTGCGGGAGCTGAGCGAGGAAGTCGAGGCGCTGCGCGCGCAGCCACGCCAGAAGAGCACGGCTCTGGTCGTCTGGCAGCCCGGAGCCGCTCGGCGGCGACGTCAGGCGGATTGACAACCTCAACTGATCCTGATCGAGAATCGAGCGGTCTCCGGCTTGCCGGGGGCCGCTTTTCGGTAGCCGCCCCGCCGCAGCGCGTCGGTCGGGGCGGCCATCGGCTCGATGGCGATCAGGTCGTCGTTGGTGGGCGCGAAGAGTTGTGCTGCGGGATAGCCGCTTTCGAACGTCACATCGATGCGGCGGTCACCGCCGGTGAGCGTGAACACCGCGCCCTCGGGCACCCGGTCGAAGCCGTCGTCGTATGCAGTGATCTTCAACTGCTCGGTCCTGGCCGGCCACGGTTCCTGAGCTCCGGTCGGAATGCCGTTGTCGTCCACTGGCAGGTGGCGCATCGTCGGGGTGTTGAGCGCCCATTCCTCGCGCGGCACGCCGGGGATTCTCAGGTACGGGTGGTAGCCGAAACACAGCGGCACGGGCGCCGACGTGGTGGGCGCGACGGTGGTCTCGATGGCGAGTGTCCGGTCGTCGAGAGTCACGTGTTGTGTCAGCAGGTGCGGGAACGGAAACGCCGCGAGCAGTTGCGGGTCGCCACCGTAATCGAGCACCGCGGTCAGGCTGTTGTTCGTTTGCGCGCTGACTCGCCAGCCGGGATAGGCGGCGAGTACGCCGTGGATCGGTGCTCCGTGCTCGTCGGTCCGGACGCCCCCGGTGCCGGGGGTCAGGCTGACGACGGTGCCGTCGACCTCGTAGGTGTTGGCGCTCAACCGGTTCGCCCACGGGTACAGGATCGGGATGCCCATCGTCTTTCCGTTGTTGACGTAGGCGGTCAGGCCGCGGCGCTGGCTGAGGAACTCGTCGCCGCCGTCGGCCAGCGAGGTGCCCACCATGCCGGCTGCCGGCACGAACGATGCGGTCAGCGCGGACGACGGATCGCGAAGCGTGACGGTTTCGAAGTCGGCCATGACACGAAGCTACAGACCAGTGCCACTTCAACCCGGCTACGATCCAGGAATGGTGAAACGCACTGCGGTCGGCGCCGTCATGGGTATCGCTGTTGTCGCGATCGCGGCGGCCGGATGTGGCACGACCGAAGGCAACCCGAAAGCGGATGAGCCCGACGCCGCCACTTCTGAGGCCACGACTTCGGCGACAGCGACCACGTCGGAAACGGTCGCGGCCACGCCCGCTGGGCCCCCGGTCGGCACCGCGACCATGGAGGTGAGAGGTGGTGCCGGCCCGGTGAGCATCCGGTACCAGATCAACGGTGGCCCAGAGCAAACCGAGACGAATGTGACGCTGCCATGGCAGAAGCAGTACCCCGTTTACAACGAGGTGCAATCCTCGGTCACCGCCGACGGCGGCGACACACGCCTGATCTGCACCATCACCATGGACGGCAATCTGCTGGCGTTCAAGAGCGAACCACGGCCGACATGTAGCTTCTCCTACTGGGGCTAGCGGTTCAGGAGACCAGCGGATCGTGTTGAATCCGTTGGGCCGGTGCCCCTTTGGCGATCAACGCGGCCTTCGTCGCCGTCACCATGTCCGGTCCACCGCAGATCAGGATCTGCCGATCACCCCAGTTGCCGTAGCGGGTCACCACGTCGGCCAGCGTTCCGGTCTGCCGCACGTGCAGGCCGCGCGGTGGCTGCACATCGGGATAGTCGCTCGCCCACGGCGGGTCGACGTTGAACTCCGACACCGGGGTGACCGACAGCCACGGGTTCTGCGAAGCGATCTGCCACAGGGTGGGCAGGTCGTAGAGGTCGCATGGGAAGCGGCCGCCGAAGAACAGATGCACTCGCGGGTTGACGCCCCAGCGGGTGAGATTCATGATCAGCGTCCGCAGTGGCGCGAGGCCGGTGCTGCCCGCGACCATCAACACGTCGCCACCGTCGCGGTCGATCTGCAGGCCGCCGTGCGGGTTGGACAGCCGCCACCGGTCACCGGGCTTGGTCTCGGCGACGATAGCGGTGCTCACCATGCCGCCGGTCACCGAGCGGACGTGGAACTCGATGGCGCCGGCGGGATCGGTCGGGATCGACGGGCTCAGGTAGCGCCACCGGCGCGGCCACTGCGGAACCTGCACCGTGACGTACTGACCCGGGTGGTAGAACAGCGGGCGGTCCAATTGCAGCCGGACGACGGAGACGTCGCGGGTGGCGCGGATGTGCTCGAGCACCGTGCCGTCGCAGAACGGCGGGCCCTGCTCGGCGTCGGCGGCACCCCGCATCAACCCGATCATCAGTGCCACGGCGTCATGCGCGGCCTCGGCGAGCGTGTCGTCCCAGCCCTCGGCCAGGTGGCTGCGAAAGCTGCTGTACAGCGCGTTCTGCATGCTGTCGTAATGATGTTGTGTCACACCGTATTTACGGTGATCCCGGCCGAGCTGGGCGAGGAACGCCACCGGCTCCTGCGCCCGCTGGGCGGCGAGTTCCCCCAGCACCCACGTGACGGCGTGGGCGAACCGGTTGCGCTGGGCTTCCATGTCCGGCGGGAAGAGGTCACGCACCGAGGTGTCGATGGCGAACCAGTGCGTGTAGAAGCGGCGAACCAGCTCACCGGAGCCGAGCGCGGGATCGACCGCGTCGCGCAGCGTGCGCAGCGCGTCACGGTCGTCGAGTCCCACGCGGCCCCAGTGTAAGTGTCAGGCTGAGCTGGTCCTTCGCTGCCGAAGCGCCGCGATCACTATCAGCGCGGCGCCGAACGCCGCCCAGCAGGTCAGCACGATGACCGGCACGGTGGCGCCCGCCCCGTCGAAGAAGGCGGCGGACCGCAGCAGGGTGGCGTTGGCGCCCTGCGGCAGCAGCTGTCCGAACTGTCCCCAGCCGCTCGGCAGCAGTTCGGGGGCGGTGTTCAACCCGGACAGCGGGTTGCCGATGAGCAGCGCGGTCACCGCACCCAACGCCAGGCCGACCCGGCCGAACAGCGATCCCAGGCCCAGCAGGGTCAATCCGGTGGCCAGGATGCCGAGCGTCAGGGCGCCGGTGACACCCCAGAAATTCGCGTCGATCGAACCCAGCACCCAGCGCAGCAGCCCGGCGATCGACACGCCCGCGACGCCCGCGAACACCACCGCGGCGGTGACCCGGGCCCACACCTCCCGCTTGAGCGCGAACAGCAGCGCGATCGCGGGCAGCAGACCGGCCAGCGTGATGGGCAGCGCCGAGGCGGCCAGCCCGGCTCCGCGCGGATCGTCGGCGGTCGGCGGCGCAAGGTCCTCGACCTGCAACTGCGCCCCGGTCTTCTGGGCGATGCCGTTGCCGATCTGGGTCAGCATCTGGGCGATCATCGGGCTGCCGCCGGTGGCGATCATCAGCGTCGGCCCGTCGGGGCCGAGCGCGATGCCGCCGTAGACGTCGCGGTTGCGGATCGCCTCGCGCAGCGCCTCTGCGCCCGGGTAGTAGGTGAACTCGAACGCACCCGGCGCTTGCCGCTCCATCGTCGCGGCGACTTGGCCGCTCGCCGCCTGCGGTCCCGCCGCGCCGATCGGCACGTCGTGCGGCGCGGTGCGTGCGGCGGGCAGCGCGAAAGCGAGCGCGACGATCGCGAGCACAACGGTGAGCACGACCACCACGGCGGTCGCCCGGATTGCGGCCGGCGGCTCGTGGCCGCCCGATGCGTGGTGGTTGGGCCTTGCGGCCGTTTCGGTAGTCATGGCCGACACCTTTTCATTCGTCGTTGAATTACTGGTATCGGCAGCGTAACTCCGGACCGTAACTATTTCAACACATATTGAAATGTTAGCCTGGCGACATGGCATCACCAGCGAAAACGCGCCGCGGACGCCGCCTGGGTGAACCGGTGTCGCGCGACGCGGTGCTGGCGGCCGCGCGCAAGCGGTTCGGCGCCGAGGGGTACGAGAGGACGACCCTTCGGGCGATCGCCCGCGATGCGCACGTCGATCCGTCGATGGTGCTGTACCTGTTCGGCTCCAAGGCCGACCTGTTCCGGGAGTCGCTGAGCCTGATAGTCGACCCGGAGGTGCTGGCGGCGGCCGTCGCCGGCGGACCGGACGAGGACCCGGACATCGGCACCCGGCTGGTGCGTACGTATCTGCACATCTGGCAGTCGCCCGAATCGGGTCCGACCATGGTGGCGATGCTGCAGTCGGCCACGTCGAACGCCGATGCCCACGAGGCTTTCCGCGGGTTCATGCAGAACTACGTTTTGACCGCGGTGTCCGGGCGGCTCGGCGGCGGGCCGCAGGCCAGGTTGCGCGCGCTGTTGGCCGCGAGTCAACTCGTCGGGACCGCGGTGCTGCGCTTCGTCATAGAGATCGAGCCGTTGGCATCGCTGCCGGATGACGATCTGGTGCGGTTGCTCGCGCCGACGGTGACGCGGTACCTGACCGCAGATGCGGCCGAACTCGGGCTGCCGGAGCCCGGAACCACAGCCCAAGCCGTGCAGCGCTGACTCAGAGCCCGTGAATTCCCTTGTACAACACGAGGATTCCGATCACCACCAGGATGCCGGCCACCAGTGCCGCGTGCTGCCGCTCCATCCAGTCCGCGAGCCGGGCCAGCGGGCCGTCGAGGCGGTCACCGGACACCGCGTAGGCCAGGATCGGCGCGGCCACCGTGGATCCCGCGACGACGACGAACCACGTGACTCCCACCCAGTCGTCACGCGGGCCGCCGCCCGCGGTACCGATCGCGAGACCTGATGCGGCACAGATGAACAACACCTTCGGGTTGACGACGGTCAGCGCCATCGCGGCACCGCCGGCACGCATCGGGGTCAGCTTGCTCAGGCTCTGCATCCAGCGCGGCGTGTGCGCCGACGTCCTCCGGGTGAACCAGCGGTAGAGGCCGAACACGATCAGCGCCGCGCCGACCACGATGCGCAGCCACGACGCCCATCCCGGCGGCCTCTCCTCCCGGCCGCCCAGCAGGGTGGACACCTGCAGGAAAACGACGGTCAGCACGCTCAATCCGATCAGCCAGCCCGCGAGGAAGGCCAGGCCGGTCGGGCGTGGCTGCGGCGTGTGCAGCACGAGCACCGCCGGAATGATCGACAGCGGCGACAGCGCGATCACCAGCGCCAGGGGAACGAGTTCGGTGAGCACTATGCGGCTTGGGTCGGGTGGTAGTGGCAGGCCTTCCACTCGCCGGCCTCGCGCACGAAGTCGATGTCGAAGGTCTTGGCGCTGGAGTGGTTCTCGGCGGCGAACCGGACGGTCGCGACGGCCGTGACCGCGGGGTGGCCGGCGACCGTCACCGAGTTGACCGAGATCCGGGTGGGGCCGTCGGCCCGCCGGCTCGCGTACCACTCTGTCTCGAAGCCGTCGGCATGACGCATGGCGGCGCAGACGTGCGCGGCGAACGACGTGAAATCCGAGCGGTTGTACGAGCCGTTCATCCCGGCGAGGACGGCGCGGACCTGGTCTGCATCGCCGGCCGCGCGCGCAGGGACGATCAGCAGAGACGAAACGGACACGCCCACCGCGACGGCCGCGAGCATGGCGGCGAGTCGACGCATGACTCAAGCGTCGCCGATACAGGTGTGAAAGCTGTGACACCTGAGCGGCGTGTTGCGATATGCGCCAGGCGGCGATGTTTGGAAGCGACGAAATTGGCTAGACTTGAGCGGAACAGACTCAAGATTGACGACGTTGAACCATGCGACAAGCATTTCCGGTAGCTCGCGTAGCTCACGAACCAAGAAAGGCACCGTGTCGTGGACTCGTTCAACCCGACGACCAAGACCCAGGCGGCGTTGACCGCGTCGTTGCAGGCGGCAACCACCGCGGGTAACCCGCAGATCACGCCCGCCCATCTGTTGATGGCTTTGCTGACCCAGAACGACGGCATCGCCGCACCCCTGCTCGAGGCCGTCGGCGTCGAACCCGCGACCATTCGCTCGGAGACGCAGCGACTCCTCGACCGGCTGCCCAGTGCCAGCGGCGCGGCCTCGCAGCCGCAGTTGTCGCCCCAGGCCCTGGCAGCGATCACCGCCGCCCAGCACCTGGCGACCGAGATGGACGACGAGTACGTCTCGACCGAACACCTGATGGTCGGCCTGGCGACAGGTGACTCGGACGTCGCAAAGCTGTTGACCGGCCACGGCGCATCCCCGCAGGCGCTGCGCGAGGCCTTCGTCAAGGTGCGCGGCAGCGCACGCGTCACCAGCCCCGACCCGGAGGGCAGCTACCAGGCGCTGGAGAAGTACTCCACCGACCTGACCGCGCGCGCCCGCGAAGGCAAGCTCGACCCAGTTATCGGGCGCGACAACGAGATTCGTCGCGTCGTTCAGGTGCTGTCCCGGCGCACCAAGAACAACCCGGTGCTGATCGGTGAGCCCGGTGTCGGCAAGACCGCGATCGTCGAGGGCCTGGCCCAGCGCATCGTGGCCGGCGACGTGCCGGAAAGCCTGCGCGACAAGACCGTCATCTCACTTGATCTGGGTTCGATGGTCGCCGGGTCGAAGTACCGCGGCGAATTCGAGGAGCGCCTCAAGGCCGTCCTCGACGACATCAAGAACAGCGCGGGCCAGATCATCACGTTCATCGACGAGCTGCACACCATCGTCGGCGCCGGCGCGACCGGCGAGGGCTCGATGGACGCCGGCAACATGATCAAGCCGATGCTCGCCCGCGGCGAGCTGCGCCTGGTCGGCGCGACCACGCTCGACGAGTACCGCAAGTACATCGAGAAGGACGCCGCGCTGGAGCGCCGCTTCCAGCAGGTGTTCGTCGGCGAGCCGTCGGTCGAGGACACCGTCGGCATCCTGCGCGGACTGAAGGATCGCTACGAGGTGCACCACGGCGTGCGGATCACCGACTCGGCGCTGGTCTCGGCGGCGACGCTGTCCGACCGCTACATCACCAGCCGGTTCCTGCCCGACAAGGCCATCGACCTCGTCGACGAGGCCGCATCGCGGCTACGGATGGAGATCGACTCGCGGCCCGTCGAGATCGACGAGGTCGAGCGGCTGGTGCGTCGCCTCGAGATCGAGGAGATGGCGCTGTCCAAAGAAGAGGACGCCGCCTCCAAGGAACGGCTGGAGAAGTTGCGCGCCGAGTTGGCCGACCACAAAGAAAAGTTGGCCGAGCTGACGACGCGGTGGCAGAACGAGAAGGGCGCCATCGACGTCGTGCGCGAGCTGAAGGAGCAGCTCGAGGTGCTGCGCGGCGAGGCCGACCGCGCCGAACGCGACGGCAACCTCGAAAAGGCCGCCGAACTGCGCTACGGCCGCATCCCCGAGGTCGAGAAGAAGCTCGACGCGGCGCTGCCACAGGCCGAGGCGCGCGAGAACCTCATGCTCAAGGAGGAGGTCGGGCCCGACGACATCGCCGACGTGGTGTCGGCGTGGACCGGGATTCCGGCGGGCCGGATGCTCGAGGGCGAGACGGCCAAGCTGCTGCGAATGGAGGACGAGCTCGGCAAGCGCGTCGTGGGCCAGCGCAAGGCAGTGCAGGCCGTCTCGGACGCGGTGCGCCGTTCCCGTGCCGGGGTCGCCGACCCGAACCGGCCGACCGGCTCGTTCATGTTCCTCGGCCCGACCGGTGTCGGTAAGACCGAGCTGGCCAAGGCGTTGGCGGAGTTCCTGTTCGACGACGAACGCGCGATGGTCCGCATCGACATGAGCGAGTACGGCGAGAAGCACTCGGTGGCCCGCCTCGTCGGCGCGCCTCCCGGCTACATCGGCTACGACCAGGGCGGTCAGCTGACCGAGGCGGTGCGGCGGCGTCCGTACACGGTGATCCTGTTCGACGAGATCGAAAAGGCCCACCCGGACGTGTTCGACGTGCTGCTGCAGGTGCTCGACGAGGGCAGGCTGACCGACGGGCAGGGCCGCACCGTCGACTTCCGCAACACCATCCTGATCCTGACGTCCAACCTCGGCGCCGGCGGCAGCGAGGAGCAGGTGATGGCCGCGGTGCGCGGCGCGTTCAAGCCCGAGTTCATCAACCGGCTCGACGACGTGATCGTGTTCGACGGGCTCAACCCCGAGGAGCTGGTCCACATCGTCGACATCCAGCTCGAGCAGCTGGCAAAGCGGTTGGCGCAGCGCAGGCTCACCCTCGAGGTGTCCCTGCCGGCCAAGAAGTGGCTGGCGCAGCGCGGCTTCGACCCGCAGTACGGCGCGCGGCCGCTGCGCCGGCTGATCCAGCAGGCCATCGGCGACCAGCTCGCCAAGATGCTGCTCGCCGGTGAGGTGCACGACGGCGACGTGGTGCCGGTCAACGTCAGCCCCGACGGCGACAGCCTGGTGCTCGGTTAGGTCGATACACGAGCTGACCCGCGGCCGTCCGGTCCGCGGGTCAGGTCGTGACGTCCATTTCGACCAGGACTCGGCGCAGCAGCTTTCCGGTGGCGTTCCGGGGTAACTCGTCGACGAACACCACGTCGCGAGGGACCTTGTGCCGAGCCAGGTTGTCCTTCACGTACTGCTTGATCTCCGCCGCGTCCCGCGCCGCGCCCGGCTCGGAAACGATGAAGGCGCGCAACCGCTTTCCGAACTCAACGTCGTCGACACCGACCACCGCCACTTCGGCGACGTCGGGGCGCTCCTCGAGCAGATTCTCCACTTCTTGCGGGAAGACGTTCTCGCCGCCGGACACGATCATGTCGTCGTCGCGGCCGTCGACGAACAGCAGCCCGTTCGCGTCGAAGTGCCCCATGTCGCCGCTGGACATGTAGCCGTCGAGGATTTGCTTGTTCCGACCGTCGGTGTATCCGGCGAACGGTGCGCCGTTGCGGATGAAGATCCGGCCGCGACGGTTCGCACCTGCGACGCGTTGATCGTGTTCGTCATACAGCACCACCTCGCATGTCACCGGGGCGCGGCCCGCGGTGCCGGGCGCGGCACGAAGCTCGTCCGGGGTGGCGACGGTGGCGATGGCGCATTCGGTGGAGCCGTACATGTTGTACAGAACATCGCCGAAGGTGTCCTGGATCCGAGCGGACAGGTCGGGGCTCAGTGCCGAGCCGGCGATCAGGATCACCTTCAACGACGAGGTGTCGTACCGGGCGATGACATCGGGCGCGAGCTCGACCATCCTGTGCAGCATCGTCGGTACCGCGACCAACATGTCGGCCTTGTGGTCGGCGATGAGCTTCAACGTGGCCTCCGGCTTGAATCGCCTGGACGTCACCACTTTGTTGCCCAATGCGGCGCCGACGGTGTAGGTGGCCCAACCTGTGCTGTGGAAGATCGGCGAGACAATGACCATGGTGCCTCTGCGCGGGAACGGTATTCGGTCGATGATCTGCGCGGTGGCAAGCGGATTGACCGATTCACGGGGCGCGCCCTTGGGTAGACCGGTCGTGCCGCTGGTGAGGATGACCGAACTACCGGCTTTGGCGGGTGGAGGCAGCGGCTCGGCGGAGTTCGTCGCGACGATGTCGTCGAGGGTCTGCGCGCGAAGGCAGCTCGGCGCCGTCGTCCACCCAGACCAGCACGCGCGGCAGGTCGGTGGGCAGCGCGTCGAGCAGATCGAGGAACTCGCTGTCGTGCAACATGACGCCGACGTTTTCGCGTTCGCAGACCTGCGCGAACTGCGGCTTGGCGAAACCGGTGTTCATCAGGACCATGCGGGCGCCGAGCTTGCCGCATGCGGCCATGGTGATCACCAGCCCACGGTGGTCGCGGCACAGCACGCCGACGACAGAGCCCGCCGAAACGCCGAGCCCCTGCAGGCCACGCGCCAACGCCCACGATTGATCGTCTACCTGCTTGTACGTCAATGTTCCGCGCTCGTCGACGATGGCCGGCAAGGTCGCATACCTGCGCCCACCCAGGATCGCCATCGTCGCCTGGGGCCCGTAGACCCGGGCGAGCTTGGCGCCCTTAACCGTCGAATTCAGGTCCTTGATGTCGATGACGCCGGTCTCGACGAGTCGCCTGACGGCGCGCCCCGCCTCGGACACGTGCCGCAGCTTCTGCCGAATGCCGGTCACCACATCACCCATCCGACCTCCTCCGTTGTGGATCACGCGTGCAGGCAGCGGCTTCACGCTATGTGATGGGGCTGTGATCTGGTTGAGTTCGGGTTTACGGACTACCTGCAAGTAGGCTAGGGCGCAAT
The DNA here is from genome assembly GCF_001499855.1 of Mycobacterium sp. GA-0227b. Taxonomy (GTDB): domain Bacteria; phylum Actinomycetota; class Actinomycetes; order Mycobacteriales; family Mycobacteriaceae; genus Mycobacterium. Next base: position 761 of record NZ_LQIK01000030.1, on the reverse strand, counting down.
GGTTCCGCTTTGGTTCACGCTGTCCGCACTCTGCTTCGTGGGTGCGGCGGTGCTGTTGTACGTCGACGTCGACCGTCGACGCGGGCTGGGACGCCGGCGCAAGTCCTGGGCGAAGTCGCACGGCTTCGACTACGAGCACGAATCGCACGACATCGTCAGGCGCTGGAAGCGTGGCGTGATGTCGACCGTCGGCGACGTCACCGCCAAGAATGTCGTGCTGGGCCAGATCCGCGGCGAGGCGGTGTTCATCTTCGACCTCGAGGACGTCGCGACGGTGATCGCGCTGCACCGCAAGGTCGGCACCAACGTCGTCGTGGACCTGCGGCTCAAGGGCATCAAAGAGCCGCGGGAGAACGACATCTGGCTGCTCGGCGCGATCGGCCCGCGGATGGTCTACTCCACCAACCTCGACGCCGCGCGGCGCGCGTGCGACCGGCGGATGGTGACGTTCGCCCACACCGCCCCGGACTGCGCCGAGATCATGTGGAACGAAGAGCACTGGACGCTGGTGTCCATGCCGGTCACCAGTACGCGGGCACAGTGGGACGAGGGGTTGCGCACCGTGCGTCAGTTCAACGACCTGCTGCGGGTGCTGCCGCCGACTCCGCAGGCCATGGCGAGCCAGACCAGCCAGGCTGCGCTGGCCCGGCGCAGCGGGTCGCCGAGCCGACCGCTCACCCCCGCCGGCCGCGCCGAACCGGCCCCCGGCCGCGCCGATGCGCCGCCCCCGCGCCCAGAAGCCGCTCGCTACCCCCAGCAGC
>NZ_LQIK01000029.1 GCF_001499855.1 Mycobacterium sp. GA-0227b | reverse complement strand
CTCGCCGACCACCCCCGCCGGCACCGGTCGCAACCAGCCATCGAGCACAAACAACGCCGCGCCGGGCACCGGCGAACCGATCGGCACAACCCCCGACCCAGGAACCAAGGGCGCGCTGATCGCCGCATACACCGTGGTCTCGGTCGGGCCGTAGCCGTTGACCATCACCCGCCCCGGCGCCCAGCGCTCCACCACCTCAGCCGGACACGGCTCAGCGGCCACCACCAACGCCGCCGACTCCAACGCCTGCGGGGAGAGCCTCCCCACCGCAGACGGGGTCTGGCTCAACACGCTCACTTTCTCTGAGGCCAGCACGCCCTGGAAGTCCTCCGGCGAGCGGGCCACCTCATCGGGCACCACCACCAGCCGCCCCCCATGCAACAGCGCAGCCCAGATCTCCCACACCGAGTAGTCAAAGGCCAACGAATGACACTGCGTCCACACCTGCCGTGGCGCCAGCGCCACACCGACATCTAGGCCATCGAACAGCCGGGTGACATTGCGGTGAGTGACCGCAACGCCTTTCGGCACTCCGGTGGTGCCCGAGGTGTAGATGAGGTAGGCGATGTCGTCGGGGGTCGGCGTCCGCAACGCCGTGCGCGGATACGTCTGAACCCGGGGGTCGGCGACATCGATCACCGGAAGATCAAACTCCTCTAGCCGGTCGGCCAGCTCGGTGGTGGTGACAGCGGCGATGGGTGCGGCATCAGCAACCATGAAGCCGATCCGGCTCGCGGGCAGCGCCGGGTCGATCGGCAGATAAGCCGCCCCGGTCTTGAGCACCGCCAAGATCGACACGATCGCCTCAGCCGACCGCGAAAACATCAGTGCCACAAATCGTCCCGGGCTCGCACCCCGAGCGGTGAGCAGATGCGCCAGTCGCTTGGCCGCCTCGTCAAGCTCGCGATACGTCATCGATCGGCCGTTGTAGGTCAGCGCCGGTGCCTGCGGGGTGCGCGCCACCTGCGCGGCGAACAACTCCGGAACCGACGAACCGGTCACCGGCAGCGTCAACACCGCCCGATTACCCCACCCATCCAGCCGGGCGTGCTCGGGCTCGTCGAGCAGATCGACCGACGACACCCGCGCGGGCGGCGCAGCGGTAATCGCCACCAACACCCGCCACAACCGCTCGAGGAGCGCCTCGATGCTGGCCGCATCGAACACATCGGTGCGGAACTCCACCGTGCCGCCGATCCCGGCCGGCGCACCGGATTCGCTCCACCGCTCCCCCAGGGAAAACGTCAAATCCATACGCGCCGTCTGGGTATCGATGGGCAGCGGTGTCACCTGCAGACCACCCAAAGCCAGCCCAGTGGCATCACCGTCTTGACCCGTGAAGTTCTGCCAACCCAACAGCACCTGCACCACCGGGTGATGGGACAGGCTACGGGTCGGGTTGAGCCGCTCGACCAACACCTCGAAGGGCACATCCTGATGCTCGAAGGCCTCCAAACTGCGCGCCCGAACCCCCTCCAACAACTCAGCCACCGTGGGATCACCAGCGAGATCAACCCGCAGCACCAAGGTGTTGACGAAAAACCCGACCAAATCATCGAGCGCAGGATCGCGCCGCCCGGCGATCGGAAAGCCCACCGCCACATCAGAAGTGGCGCTCACCTTCGCCAGCAGCACCGCCAGCGCCGCTTGTACCACCATGAAACTGGTCGCGTTGTGCTCACGGGCCGCTCGGGCGACCTGTTGCTGTAGCTCGGCCGGCCAGTCGACGGCCACCGTGGCGCCGTGCTGATCAGCCACCGCCGGATAAGGCCGATCGGTGGGCAGCTCGAGGCGTTCGGGCAACCCGGCGAGGGCTTCCTCCCAGTACGCCAGCTGCGCTGCGATGGGACTGTCGCTGTCGTCGAGCTCCCCTAGCTGCGCGCGCTGCCACAGCGTGTAATCGGCGTACTGCACCGTCAGCGGCGCCCAATCCGGGGCGTGTCCCGCACACCGGCTGGCATAGGACACGCCCAGATCGCGCACCAACGGGGTCAACGACCAGCCATCGGCGGCGATATGGTGCACCACCGCCACCAGCACGTGCTCATCCTCGGCGAGGCGGAAAAGCTGTGCCCGCAACGGAATCTGGTGGCCTAGGTCAAACGTGTAGCGCACCGCCTCCTCGATCGCCTCCGCCAGCCGGTGCGGTGGCCAGCCGGTGGCATCGATGACGTCCCAACCGAAGTCGGCCCGCTCGGCGGGCAACACGACCTGCTGCGGGACCCCGTCGACCGCGACAAACAGTGTGCGCAGGCTTTCATGGCGGGCCACCACATCCGCCAGCGCCGCACTCAACGCCTCCGCATCAAGCTGCCCCCGCAGCCGCAACGCCGCCGGCATGTTGTAAACCGGTGACGGGCCCTGCAATTGCTCCAGGAACCACAACCGGCTCTGGGCGAACGACAACGGAACCACCGCCGGCCGCTGCTCAGCGGCGACCAACGGCTCCAGCTGACCGGTACCCTCACCGATCCGCGGCGCCACCCGAGCAACCGTCGGCGCCTCAAACAGCGTCCGCACTGAAAGATCAGCATCGAGTGCGGAATTGATCGCCGCGATCAGGCGCATCGCCGAGATGCTGTCACCACCAAGGTCAAAGAAGGAGTCGTCGACGCCGACCCGCTCGAGCCCCAGCACTTGGGCGTAGATGCCGACCAGAATCTCCTCGGTCGGGTTGGCCGGGGCCCGGTACTGGCCGGCGGTGTACTCCGGCGCCGGCAGAGCGCGGGTGTCGAGTTTGCCGTTGGGGGTCAACGGAAGGCTCTCCAGCGCTACGACTGCGGCCGGAACCATGTAGGCGGGCAGCCGCTCGGCCAGCACGCTGCGGGCTTCGGTCGGGTCGGCGGTGCCGGTGATATAGCCAACCAGGCGTTTGTCGCCCGGGCGGTCCTCGCGGGCGATCACAGCCGCCTGCTGCACCCCCTCCAGCGCGGCGAGCGCCGTCTGGATTTCGCCGAGTTCGATGCGATAGCCGCGGATCTTCACCTGCTCATCGGCGCGGCCCAGATAGTCGAGCTGCCCGTCGGCGCGCCAGCGCACCACATCCCCGGTGCGATACATCCGTTGTGCCGGCGCGCCGAATGGGCAGGCGACAAACCGCGACGCGGTCAACCCGGCCCGTCGCCAATACCCGACCCCCACTCCGGCGCCGGCCAGATACAACTCGCCTACGACACCGGCCGGCACCGGCCGCAGCCAGGCGTCCAACACGAAAAACGCCGCCCACGTCACCGGCGAGCCGATCGGCGGCGCCCCCGCGCCCGCCGTCAACGGCGCACTCTTCGATGCCCACATCGTGGTCTCTGTGGGGCCGTAGACGTTGAGCATCACGCGCCCCGGCGCCCACCGGTCGACCAGCTGGGCCGGGCACGGCTCTGCGCCGATCACCAACGCCGTCGACTCCAACCGCTCAGGTGATAGCGCTCCCACGGCAGACGGCGTCTGCGTCAGCACGCTCACCTTCTGCCCAACCAGCAAGGCGTGGAAGGCTTCCGGCGAGCGAGCCACCGACTCGGGCACCACTACCAGGCGTCCACCATGCAACAGCGCAGCCCAGATCTCCCACACCGAGAAGTCGAAGGCGTACGAGTGACACTGGGTCCACACCTGCCCGGGGGCCAGTTCCAGGCCGGTATCCAGTGAGTCGAAAAGCTGGGTCACGTTCTGGTGGGTGACCGCTACACCCTTGGGAACGCCGGTGGTGCCGGAGGTGTAGACGATATGGGCCAGGTCATCTGGTGCCGGCCCCGGCAACCCCGTAGCCGGGTAGGCGCCAATCCGGGTGTCGTTGACGTCGATAACGACGACGCCGAACTCGGCTAGCCGCTCGGCCAGCTCGGTGGTGGTGACAGCGGCGATGGGTGCGGCATCAGTAACCATGAAGCCGATCCGGCTTGCGGGCAGCGCCGGGTCGATCGGCAGATAGGCCGCTCCGGTCTTGAGCACTGCCAAGATCGCCACGATCGCCTCGGCCGAACGCGAAAACATCAGCGCCACACACTGTCCCGGGCGTGCACCCTGGCCGGCGAGCAGATGCGCCAACCTGTTCGCCGCCTCGTCAAGGTCGCGGTAACTCCACGAACGCTCGCCGCAGCTCAGCGCCACCGCCTGCGGAGTGCGAGCCACCTGCGCGGCGAACAACTCCGGAACCGACGAGCCCGTCAACGGCAGCGTCAACACCGCCCGATTGCCCCACCCATCCAGCTGGGCAAGCTCAGTGGCATGCAGTAGATCCACCGACGACAACTGTCGCGTCGGGTCGGCGGTGACAGCCACCAAGACTCGCCTCCAGCGCTCGAGGAGCGTCTCGATGCTGGCCGCGTCGAACACGTCGGTGCGGAACTCCACCGTGCCGCCGATTCCGGCGGGCGCACCGGATTCGCTCCACTGTTCGGCCAGGGAGATCGACAAATCCATGCGCGCCGTCTGGGTGTCGATCGGCATCGGGGTGACGTGGAGATCACCCAGGGCCAACGCTGCGGTGTTTCGCTCCTGCCAGGGAAAGTTCTCCCAACCCAACAACACCTGCACCAATGGGTGATGGGTCAAGCTTCGGGCCGGGTTGAGCCGCTCCACCAGCACCTCAAACGGCACATCCTGATGCTCGTAGGCGGCAAGGCTGCGCCGCCGCACCTGGCCGAGCAAGTCGGCAAAACTGGGATCCCCGGCCAGATCAACCCGCAGCACCAAAACGTTGACGAAGAACCCGACCAGTTCATCGAGCGCGGGGTCGCGGCGCCCGGCGATCGGGAACCCCACTGCCACTTCGCTACTGGCGCCGATCTTGGACAGCAACGCGGCAAGAGCGGCTTGGACCACCATGAAGCTGGTCGCGTTGTGCTCGCGGGCCACCCGACGAACCTGTTGCTGCAACTCGGCCGGCCAGTTCACCGCCACCCGGGCGCCACGGTAGTCAGCGACCGGTGGATAGGGCCGATCGGTGGGCAGTTCGAGGCGTTCGGGCAACCCGGCGAGGGCATCTTCCCAATGAGCCAGCTGGGCGGCGATGGGGCTTTCGCTGTCGTCGAGCTCACCTAGCTGCGCGCGCTGCCACAGCGTGTAATCGGCATACTGCACCCGCAAGTCGCTCCAACTCGGGACTTGCCCCGCGCACCGGCTGGCGTAGGCCATGCCCAGATCACGGGCCAACGGGGTGATCGACCAACCGTCGGCGGCGATATGGTGCACCGCTGCCACCAGCACGTGTTCGACATCGCCGATGCGGAACAGCCGTGCTTGTAGCGGGATCTGGTGTGCCAGGTCGAACGTATAGCGCGCCGCGGTCCGGATGGCATCCTCGAGCCGGTGTGCCGGCCACTCGCCGGCGTCGATGATGTCCCAACCGAAGTCGGCCTGCTCAATGGGAATAACCACTTGCTGGGGTATGCCGTCGCGAGCGACAACCAATGTGCGCAGGCTTTCATGGCGGCCGACCACGTCGGCCAGCGCCGCACCCAGCGCGTCGGCGTCAAGCCGCCCCCGCAGTTGCAACGCCAGCGCGATGTTGTAGATCGGCGAGGGCCCCTGCAATTGCTCCAGGAACCACAGCCGGCTCTGGGCGAACGACAACGGAAGCACCGGTGGCCGCTGTCCTGCCACCAACGGCTCCAGCCGATCCGCATCGCCACCGATGCGTGGCGCCAACTGGGCAACCGTGGGCGCCTCGAAAACGGTGCGCACTGAAATATCTGCGTCCAGCGAGTTGTTGATCGCCGCGATCAGGCGCATCGCCGACAGCGAATCCCCACCCAGGTCGAAAAACGACTCATCCACACCGACCCGGTCCAGCCCGAGTATTCGGGCGTAAACGCCTGCCAGGATCTCCTCGACCGCGCCGACCGGAGCGCGATAACGATCGGCATCCTGGTACTCGGGGGCCGGCAGCGCCCTACGGTCGAGCTTGCCCGATGAGGTCAACGGAAATTCCTCGAGCACCACAATGTGCGTCGGCACCATGTACTCGGGCAACCAGGCGCTCAATCGCTGACGGACCGCGTTGATTTTCGTATTGGTATGCGGGTCATTGGCATAGGTGCCGCGTCGGTGGTCCCCGGCGGTTGGTAGGTAGAGGTCGGCGAGTGCTGTGTCGTGCTGCCGGTGGGAGTCGGTAGCGGTGATGAAGACGGCATCAACCGTGCCGGGTCGGGCGCCCCAGGTGACGGCAACGTGGTATCCGTTGGCTTCACCGAGGCGATGCAACTCTTCGGGGACAGCGGAATCGGCGGGGGCGGTGGCTTGGGCGAGTGCGTCTGGCACAGACAGCCCGGCGGCCAGACCGCGCTCGATGTCCACGTCGCTGATCAGTCCGGTGCGGGGGATCTCGGTGACGCGGACAACGGCGGGACGTTGGGATACGAACCGATCTTGTAGGTCACGCAGGCGTGAGAATTCGATCCACGCCCAGGTGGGTGCGGCGGCCAGTGAGCGCACCCGTGTCGGGCTTTTGTGGACGACGACTTCGTAGCGATAGCGGCTCAGCTCGTTATCGGCCCATCCGCGTTTGACTTGGATATCGAGTCCGGCCACCGCCGGATGCTCCGCGGCCCAGGTGGTGAAAAAGTCTGGGGCCAACAGCAATTCGGGTTCGCCGAGCATGGCGCGGTGTACCCGTTGGCGGATCTCGGCGGCGTCGGTCGCCGCACTGCGGACCAGTGCGATACCGGTCTGGAAAGCACTCTGCAGGCTGTGGTTACGGATGTCGCCGATGAACAGTGCTCCGCCGGGTGCCAGCAGATCCATGGCGTTGTCGATGACCTCCGCCAGATACCCCGCATTGGGGAAATACTGGACGACCGAGTTGAGAATGATGGTGTCGAAGTAGCCCTGCGGCAAGCCCTCGGTGACGTGGGCGGGCCGGACCATCAACTCGACCCGGTCGCGCCACGGGATCTGCAACTTCTCCAGCGTGCGGGCCAGTTCGTCGATGACCACCGCCGACATGTCAGTGCCGACGTACTGCTCACATTGCGGGGCGATCTGCGACAACAACAGCCCCGAACCCACGCCGATCTCCAGCACTCGCCGTGGCTGCAGGGCGACGATCCGGTCCACGGTGGCCGAACGCCACTCCTGCATCTCCTCAAGAGGAATCGGATCATCGGTGTAGCTGCTGTTCCAGCCCCGAAAATCCATGCCGAACTCCGAGCGCTGTGTCTCAGCGCCGTAGAGGTCGTCATACAGGTGTTGCCACTCTTCGACGATTTCGGCGTCGTGATCGCCGGTAGTGCTGTGCTCGAGGGTGACGTAGGCGACGAGATGGGCGCCGGTATTGCTGTGTTGCACCGTGGCGGCGGCCTGGGTGACCTGCGGGCAGGCCAGCAGCGTGTTCTCGATTTCGCCTAGCTCGATGCGCTGTCCACGCAGCTTGATCTGGGTGTCGGCGCGGCCCAGATAGTCCAGGGTGCCGTCCGGGGTCCAGCGCACCAGGTCGCCGGTGCGGTACATGCGAGTTCCGGCGTCACCGTAGGGGTTGGCGACGAACCGTTCCGCGGTCAACTCAACTCGGCCCACATAGCCGTGCGCCAGGGCCGGCCCGGACAGATACAGCTCACCGACAACCCCAGTCGGGGCAGGGTTCAGCCAGGCGTCGAGCACCAGCGCGCACACCCCAGGGATCGGGGCGCCGATGTGAATCGGCTGCCCCTCGGACAGGCTCGCGCAGGTGACCCAGATCGTGGTCTCGGTCGGACCGTAGCCGTTGAACATCCGCCGGCCCGGCGCCCAGGCCGTCACCAACTCCTCCAGGCAGGCCTCTCCGACGGCGACCAGTGTGTCCAGCCCGTCCAGCCGCGCGCGATCCAGCGACGACAGCACCGTCGGGGTCAATATGGCCGCGCCGACCTGCTTGTCCTGCAGCAACGCGGTCAGCGCCTCCCCGGCGTACACCCCCGGCGGCGCCACCACCAGCGCGGCCCGCGATTCCACCGCCAGCAACAACTCGCCGATCGACGCGTCAAAGGTCGGCGAAGCAACCATCAGCACCCGGGCATCTGCGCTCAGGCCGAACAGCTCGCGCTGGGCCGCAGCCCAACCCAGCAGACCGGCGTGGCCGACGGCCACCCCCTTGGGGGCCCCGGTGGACCCCGACGTGAAGATCACGTATGCGGTGTTGTTGACCTCCAGCGCCGCCAACCGGTCGGCGTCGGTAATCGGATCCGCGGAGCGCGCCGACACATCCAACCCGTCGATGCGCATCACCGGGCGCTCCCCGCCTGCGGCGAGATCGTCGGCACCGCAAGTCAATACGCACACCGCATCGGCCGCGTCCAGCACCGTGGCAATCCGCTCGACCGGATGCGATGGATCCACCGGGGCATACACCCCACCGGCCTTGACCACGGCCCACCAGGCCACGACCAATTCCACGCATCGATCCATTGCCACGCCCACCGCACGCTCCGGACCGGCGCCCGCCTCGATCAGCACCCTCGCCAGCCGAGTCGACCACCGATCGAGCTCGCGATACGACAGCGTGCGCGTACCGTCCACAATCGCCACCGCGTCGGGGTCGGCCGCCACCGCCGCGGCTAACAGCTGAGGCGCCACCCCGACCGGCGCCGCCACCCCAGCGCCAGACCACCGCGACAGCACGAGCTCGCGCTCACCACGGTCCAGGAGATCCACCGACGACAGACGCCGTGTGGGATCGGCGGTCATCGCCAGCAAAACGCGGCGCAACCGCTCGATGACTGCCTTGATGGTGGCGGTGTCGAAGACGTCGGCGTCGTACTCGACGTGCAGGTCGAGCTCGCGGCCTGGCAGAGCTTCTACGGTCAGCGGGTAGTGGTTGTATTCGCGGTTGGTGAACTCGGTGATGGCCAACTCGTCGACGCCCAACGGCACGTTGGTTTCGATGGGGTAGTTCTCGTATACGAAGAGCGTGTCGAAGAGTCTTTCGTGGCCGGTGACGCGATGAATCTCGCTCAGCGCCAGGTGCTGGTGCTCGAGCGTGTCGTTATGGTCGTTTTGCAGCTGGTCCAGCAGATCTGCGGTGGTCGTTACCGCTGTGATGTTGGCCCGCACCGGCACCGTGTTGATCAACAGGCCGACCATCGATTCCGCGTCGCCGACCTCCACCTGGCCCACCCGTGACCGCGGGGTGCCGAAGGTGACATCGTGCTGACCCGTCAGCGAGGTCAGCACCAGCGCCCAAGCACCCTGCAACACGGTGCTGACGGTGGTATGACATGAGCGCGCAAACCCGTTGATGGCGCGCGTGGCCTGCTCCGGGACCCGGAACGACTCAACACCTCGCCGTCCTGCCCCTAACCGATCCTGCGGACCGACCAGTGTGGGAGTGTCGAAGTCGGCGAGTACCTCGCGCCAAGCCGCGCGAGCGGCGTCGAGGTCTCGATCGGCCAGCCAGGTGAGAAACGTCCGATACGACCGGGCTCCGGGCAGTCGCTGCCCGTAATAGCTGGCGAATATTTCGCGGAGCAGGATCGGCATCGACCAGCCGTCCAGCACGATGTGGTGATTCGTCAGTACGAACCGGTGCCGGTCTTGTGCCGTGCGGATCAATGCGGCTCTGAAGGGTGCCTGGTTGGCGAGGTCACATACCGCGGCGCGTTCGGCCACGCACAGCCGTTGGATCAGCTCATCTGCGTCGACGTCGATGCCGGCGGTCTCGACGCTGAGATCTACATACCGCCACTCCACCGCTGGGTCAGCCGGGATGATCTGCACCGGTTCCTCGAACCGCTCGCAGAATCGGGCCGCCAGGTGCGGGTGCCGATCGACCACCGTATGCACCGCGTCCCGCAGACGGTCGGGGTCGAGCCGGCCGGCCACCGTGAACTCCAGCTGGACCGCATACAGTTCACTCGATTCGCCGGGGCCCTGCGCACTGCTCGCGTGAAAGAGAAGCCCCTGCTGCAGGGGGGTCAGCGGCAGCACGTCGGCGATCCGGTATTGCCGTTGCAGTTCGTCGAGCTGGTCCTGGCTGAGGCGAGCAGGCGCAATATCCGACGGCGTCAACCCGCCTCCACCGGATCGCACATGCGCGCAAATGCCGGCCAGGGCGTCAAACCACAGCTGGCTGAGCCGGGTGATCTGCGGGCGATCAAGCGTCGAGGGCGCCCAGGCCCAGTCGGCGTGAAGGCGAGGGCCAGTGTCGGTGTCGACGGTGCCGGCGTTGAGCTCCACAGTGTGCGCAAGCGGCATGGGCACCGCCGCGGCGGCGCCGGTCAACGACAAGCCTTCCTTGCCGATCCGCCAACCATCACCCGAGACGTCGGCCGTCGCGCCCAGGCGCCCGAGATAGTTGAACCCGATCGCCGGGTCGGACCCATCGAGGTCGACTTCGGTGTTCAGATAGCGCAGCAGACCGTAGCTCAAGGGGTGCGGTAGGGCCCGCAGCTGTTCTTTGGCGTCCTTGATGACGGCCGCCAGTGCCGGTGCACCGGACATCACTTGCGCCCACCGCAGCCCGCCCACCCTCAACGACACCGGGTATTTGGTGGTGAACCACCCCACGGTGCGCGACAGATCCATAGCCGAGGAAAGCTCCTCGTGGCGGCCATGGCCCTCGACGTCGATACTGAGCGGCGCGGTGCCGTTACCCAAGAACTCCGCCGCCGCCAACGCGAACGCAATCAACAAGATGTCGTGCACTCCGGCGTGAAACGCCGCAGGCACCTCACCCAAGAGCATGCCGGTGGTCTCCACATCCAACGACACCGACAACCGACCGGCGTTGGCATACGTGTCCACCGCAGGACGTACCGCGGGCAGCGCGGTGTGTGCCGCCGCCACCTGCTTCCAGGCGTCGGCCTGTTCCACCACGTGAGGGCTATGCGCGTGCTCCGCCAACAGCTCCGCCCACCGGGCGAAGGACGTCCCGCCGGCCGGTACTGCCACCGGTTGACCGGTGCGATGCTGCGCCCAGGCGATGTTCAAGTCCTCCAACAAAATCCACCACGACACCGCATCGACGGCCAAATGATGAACGATGAGCACCAACTGGCCGGTCGAGGCGATCCAGAGCGCGCGCAGCATCACTCCGGCGGCCGGGTTCAGCCGTGACCTCGCCTCCACCACCGCCGCATCGGATAACAGCTCCACCGCTTGCAGACACTCACGGGCATCCACCGAACCGGGCTCTGGCACCGTCAACGACCAGCCACCCGCGCCGTCGTCATCGGCTCGCAGCCGCAACATGCCATGACGGTCCAGCAAGGCTTGCAACAGGATTACCGCGTCGAGCTCAGTAGCCTCGGCTGGAGCCTGCACCACCACCGTCTGGTTGAACTGCTCCACGGGGCCGTCCACGTCGCGCAGCCACCGCATGATCGGCGTGGCCACTACCGGCCCGACGCCCTCGTCCACCAAGCCGCCATCACCGTCTGTCACCGCGGCGACTCGGGCCAGCCGGGCCACGGTCTGCTCGACGAAAACATCATGCGGCCGACACATCAGGCCCGCGGCACGCGCCCGCGCAGCCACCTGCATCGCCGAAATGCTGTCGCCGCCCAGCTCGAAGAACGACTCGTCGACGCCGACGCGTCCCAGTCCGAGCACCTGTGCGTAGATGCCGGCCAGGATCTCTTCGACCGCATTGTCCGGAGCGCGGTAGTCACCGATGGTGTATTCGGGCGGCGGTAGGGCGCGGGTGTCGAGTTTGCCGTTGACCGTCAACGGCAGCGCTTCCAACACCACCACGGCCGAGGGCACCATATAGGCGGGGAGGCGCTGCGTCAGTTGGGCGCGTATCTCGCTCGGGTCGGCGTCGCCGGTGACATAGCCGACCAGGCGCTTGTCGCCCGGTCGGTCTTCGCGGGCGATCACCGCCGCCTGATCCACCTCGTGGAGCGCGCTCAATGCGGCCTGAACTTCGCCGATTTCGATGCGGTAGCCGCGGATCTTGACCTGCTCGTCGACGCGCCCTAGATAGTCCAGTTGCCCATCGGCGCGCCAGCACACCAGATCCCCCGTGCGGTACATCCGTATTCCCGGCACTCCCGCGCCACCGAACGGGCAAGCGACAAATCGCGTCGCGGTCAGTCCCGCCCGGCGCACATACCCGACGCCAACTCCGGCACCGGCCACATACAACTCCCCGACCACACCGACCGGCACCGGGCGCAACCACCCATCGAGCACAAACAACGCCGCCCCTGACACCGGCAACCCGATCGGCACAAAGCCCGGCCCGGGTGTCAACGGCGCGCTGATCGCCACACACATCGTGGTCTCAGTCGGACCGTACGCGTTGACCATCACCCGTCCGGGCGCCCACCGGTCCACCACCTCGGGCGGACACGCCTCACCGGCCACTACCAACGCCGATTCCAGCCCCTGCGGCGACAACATCCTCACCGCCGACGGTGTCTGGGTAAGCACGCTGACCTCTTCCGAGACCAACATTTCGTGCAGGTCTTCCGGCGAGCGCGCCACCCCTTCGGGCACCACCACCAGTCGCCCGCCGCGCAACAGCGCACCGAAGATCTCCCACACCGAGACATCGAAAGCCAGTGAATGACAATGCGACCACACCCCCGGCGCCGGCAGGCCGGCACCCAACGACGCCAACAGCTGGGTCACGTTTCGGTGGGCGACCGCCACTCCCTTGGGCAACCCGGTGGTGCCCGAGGTGTAGATGAGGTAAGCGACGTCATCAGGGCTCGGCGCCGGTAACGCTGTGCGGGGTTGGGTACCGACCACGGGGTCATCGATATCGATCACCAGCAGCTTGTGCTCATCTAGCCTGGGACGCAGCTCAGCGGTGGTGATCACCGCCACCGGTGCGGCATCGGCCAGCAAGAACTCGATCCGCGTCGTCGGCACCGCCGGGTCGACGGGCAGATAGGCCGCCCCCGTTTTGAGCACCGCCAACATGGCGACGACCGCTTCGGCCGAGCGCGAAAACAGAAGCGCCACATACTGTCCGGGGCCCACCCCGTGACCTGCCAACAACGAGGCCAACCGGTCGGCGGTGTCATCGAGTTCCCGGTACGTCATCGACCGGCCTTCACATACCAGCGCCACCGCTTCCGGGGCGCGGGCCACTTGTGCGGCGAACAACGCCGGAACCGACAGGGACACAACGGGAGCGGTGGCTAGCGCCGCCCGATTAGCGAGGCCGTCCAATCGGGCACAGTCGAGTTCATCGAGCAGCCCCACCGACGACAATGACCGCTCGGGATCGGCGGCCATCGCGGCCAATAACCGCTCTAACTGCTGTGCCAAGCTGCGGAGATCACAATCAGCAAACGAATGCGCCGTGCCCGGCGTGCTGAGAAAGAGCCGATCATCGTCCCTGAAAAAGACGAGCCCGAACTGATCTCCCAGCGCAGCATGTGTCAAGGTTCCCGACGCCGCAGCATCACCAAAATGTCCAATATGCGTGGTGGGAATGAAATTGACAACGACACGATTTGACACCTGCCCCCAACCGCGGAGGCCCGCCTTGTTCTCAAGAACTTGCACCGGGAACCGCTGATGTTGCAGCGCTTCTCTCATTCGCGTGTCGACGTGCCTACAAAAATCAGCGACGGCAAACTCCGGCGAAGGTCTCAACACGAGCGGCACAAAGCCGGTAACCATTCCGGGCACAGCCTGCACTCGTGGACTCACACGCCTGCTCACCGGAAAATCGAGCACCACCTCGGGACCGTCGGCATGGTATTCACGCACCAGCAGCGCGCACGCCGCAGTGATCACGGAGGCTCGACGCACACGCAACGCACGCGCCATTTTGTGAGCCTCGGCGACGACCGAAGGATCCAATTGAATCGGTTCAGGAAATCCGTCGGGGTCAGTGCCGCCGCCCCCGGTGCGCGTCAACTGATAAGGCGGTGCAGTTTCCAGCGGGAGATTTCTAGTCCAATAGGCTTGATCGTCGAGATAATCGGTGGATGCTTCGTATTCCAACTCGGAATCAACCAGATCAGGCAGCGATCCGAAGAAAGCGGGTGGTATCGAAGTACCCGAAGAAACTGCATTATAGATTTCCTCGACCCGGTGACAAACCAGAGCGACACCGATTCCGTCTGCCACTATATGGTGGCAGCAGACAAACCAATAGAATTCGTCCTCCCGTGTCTGTATCAACGCAAATTTGAACAGCGGTCCAGTAAGCGGCATGACGTTGCTTTGGATCGAGGAGGCTATCCGATAGGCGCCCTGTTCAGGATCCTGCGAGCCCGAAAGGTCATAGCGGGCAAGCTCGACATCGGGACAATCCACGGTCTTTTGGAAGACCTGGCCATCCGCCTCGAAGAAGACAGCTCTGAGTGGTTCCGCCTCAGAAACGACTTGACGGATCGCCGACCCAAGCAAATCCGGGTCTAGCGAACCTTCGATTCGCACAAGAAAACCAATGTGCCACTTCGCGCCGAGGCCGCTCGCCTCCGTGGCGAGCCATATATCCAGCTGTCCGCGCGTCAGCGGATGTACGCGATCAGCCATCCCCATCCAAGTGCCTCCCCACTAAGCAGAAACAGGTCTATGCGTCAAACACCTGGTTCTGTCCCCACTTCTCACGCGAAGCCGCGTCAACCAAAACGACGACGCTGCCACTGTCGTCATCGAAAGGGTTGGGCTGCACCGGATTACCCATCAACTCGTCGATACGCGGTGTCCGCCGGCGCGTTGCCATATTGGTGAATTTGCGCCTGCTGTTGCGGTTTCGGCTCTTCATCGACATCGAGTGGCAGCCCGACGATCGAGGAAATGAGGTCGCGGTCGTCCTGCTCTACACCATTGGCGAGGGCATGAGCTGCGTGCCAGCGATCCCTGTCGTCGCGTTCCTGGGAAAGCTTGAATCGTCCTCTCATATCGTCGATGTCGATCTCGAAACCGACGAGTAGTGGAAAGAGGCGCTGATCGCTGGCCGCTTCGCGCGTCAGCCGGAAGCCGCCCGGCGTTGGGTCCGCTGCGGCGGCGATACCGCGCAGACCGTTGACGACGGCGTCCTTGTCGCGCAGGATCCGTGCACGCCCACGAACCTCCACAGTGATGGAGTTCCACGTGGGCAGTTGCGCGGATTCGTACACGTGCGGAGAGATGTATCCGTTTGGTCCATGGAACAAAACGAGGACGCGTCGCCCGTCGAGAAGCTCGGTGTGCGGGTTTGCAAAGTCCATGTGGCCGAACAGAACCCCCAATGACCCGCGCGATGTATCGAGGGTCAAGGGAAGTTGCGTGACAACCGGCTCGTCTACCCCGCTGGCAGAGACAAGTGTGGCGAACCGGTATCGATTGATCACGTCGTGCAAGCGGTCCGGATCGGTCTCCAGATATCGCTTAGGTGGATACTCGCCATGGACGCGTTGCTTGCGGCGTATCGGGGCGCCGCTTGGCGCATTTCCGATCTCTTGCGCGATGGCCTGAGCTCGGAACGGCAACAGCGACAACAGGGTATCGCCGATTCCGAACCACGCTTCGCCGTACCCCTGCAGGAACAGCCTGGCGGTCACCGCGGGCACGGTGTTGACTCGACAGCTCCGAGTCAGCGAGATCGCGCCGGATTCATCCCACAAGACATGCGGCAGAACATGGCGAAACACCTCGGCGTCCAGCACACGCTCGTAACCAGTGGCAAGGACGGCACCGTCGAAGTGGAACTCACTGGAATCGCCGCTGAAGCGGTCTTCGAAGCTGGCGACGACTTGGTCGTCGATTTCTTCGATTTGCGAGAGCCGTGACTCACGATGCAGGAGTAGCCGGCGACATCCCTTCACCTCGTCGAGGTAGGTGATTTGGTATAGCTTCTGCAGCAGATCCGCGTCGACGACGCCATAATTGGTCGAGCGTAGTGCGCTGCGCAGCGCAACTCGTTGTGCTGGCGGATGATTGTAGAAATCCGCCGCGCTCGTCGAGAAGAAGTGTTCATTGATGAACGGAGAATGATCGGTGGCGCGAAGGGTACAGTCAGAAATGAACAGGTGGATAGTCGCTCCGGGGTAATGGTTCAACAGATAATCGACAATTTCTGCTGCGCTTTGGCCGTTGCCGATAACCGCGAATCGGTACGGCTTTTGTGATTCGTTGAATCGGTTCGTGAAGTTCGGCAAAAATGCACTTGAGTGGAGCACCGCCGACGCATCCGCACGCGCGCCGAGAAGACGCGGAACGCCGCCGCCGCCAAAAATGACGTTCGCGGTGAAGAAGCAGGACTCTGCGCCCGTAGCCATGTCACGTACATGGACTCTGAACCGCGTAAGGTGCCCGTTCGATGATGGGGAATGGCCAACGGGGACCACGGCGGTGACGATTGTGTTGTAGCAGACTCTGTCAGTGAAGAATTCGGCTACCCAGCGAAGATAGTCATTGTACTCGAGCCGGCTCGGGTGGAATTCGTGGAGATTGACGAATTGTTCCAGGCGACCTCTGGCTTTAGCATACTGAAGAAATGTGTAGCGGCTTGCTGGATTGCGAAGTGTCGCCAGATCTTTCAGGAATGAAATCTGCATTTTCGTGCCGTCGAGCAGCATTCCTGGATGCCATTGGAAGGTTCCGCTACGTTCGAAAAACAGGCCCTTCCGGTCCGGTACGATTTCGTCGGCCGCTACGGCTAGTGCCAGATTGGATGGGCCGAAGCCGATACCGATGAAATCGAGGTCGGAATCGTGGCCCTCACCGGGCGGCATAGATGTCATGTTGTCGTTCCTCCCCCACTGTCATCCGGCCCTCCGCCCAGGACTACCCGGCTCGCCCGTGGGCTCGTGCGCACGCACGATCGGAACCCACTCCCGCAAACTTGACACCTGTAGCCATAACGGGGATCGAGGGAATCGTGTTACCCGACTGCGACAGTCGCTGCAGCCAAGCCGCCCCACCTCGCTGCCTTGTATATCCGCAGGTTACCGTCCTCCCGTAGTTCCCCGCACGACAGAGTCGAGGTCATCGTAACTCGCCCTCCGAAATCTGTAGCAACTATTTCGGCAAAATCTGGTGATTGCCCAGCGAAGTATGAGCACAGCGTTCAAGTCGTCCGCTTGCGAGCGCCGCGGCGCCTTACACCGGCCCGGTCATTCCGGCGCGACGGACACTGTTCGAGCGCGACATCTACCTCGAATAACGTTCCCGCGCCCAACTGTTCAGCCACGGGTGCAGCCTCGACGACTACCGGTCCGTCACGCCACCTGGCGTGCCCTCGGCGAGGCGTCAAGCCAGGGCCGGCGGCGCACGAAATATCCCTGCAATAAAAAATTAGCGCCGCAGTAACAGAAAACTATTTGACCGAACGGACAATATCCCGTGGTTCGGCAATTTGAATGTGCTGCCGGCATCGTCAATTACCGCCTATAGCAATGATCCGTTGGCGGGCGAAATCTCGTTCGGACGACTTTGGCGCGTCCGGGGGCCCCTCGTGAGCACCTCCGAGCGTGGCAAAGCGTCGATTTTCGGCGGCGTGTCGTGTGCGGCCAGGACACTCGCGGTGCGCCCACGCACAACTGGCGTACATGCCCACGCGCAGAAGAGGAACCGCTAGCGGGAGGCCTTCTTGCGTTCGATATCGGCCAGAGCCGCCGCAAGTTCCGCGCGCTGCGCAGCCGATGTCTCCCACGCGTGTTGGCGGTTCTTGACCACCTTCGCCGGAGCGCCGACCGCGATCGAGTAATCGGGGACGTCGCCTCGCACGACGGCGTGCGACCCCAGCACGCACCCACGCCCGATCGTGGTGTTGCGCAGCACGGTCACCTTTACCCCGACCCACGTGTCGGGCCCGATCCGCACCGGGCCCTTGACGATGCCCTGGTCCTTGATCGGCACGTTGATGTCGTCCATCCGGTGGTCGAAGTCGCAGATGTAGCACCAGTCGGCCATCAACACCGAATCGCCCAACTCGATGTCGAGGTAGGTGTTGATCACGTTGTCGCGGCCGAGCACGACCTTGTCGCCGAACCGCAGCGAACCCTCATGGCAACGAATCGTGTTCTTGTCGCCGATGTGCACCCAGCGGCCGATCTCCATCGTCGACAACTCCGGCGTCGCCTCGATCTCCACACCCTTACCGAGGAACACCATGCCGCGGGTGATGATGTGCGGATTGCGCAGCTTGAACTTCAGCAACCGCCAGTACCGCACCAGATACCACGGCGTGTACGCGCGGTTGGCCACCACCCACTTCAGCGAGGCCAGCGTGAGGAACTTCGCCTGTCTCGGGTCGCGCAGCCGCGACCCGCGCCAGCGCTTGTGTAACGGCGCGCCCCACATCGTCGTCATGGCCGGAAAGCCTACGCGAGCGATCCCACCCCGAACGGTTACCCTCACGTGGGCCCAAGACGAGGAAACGGGAAAGGATCGAGTGTTCCGGCGATTGACCGTGCTGCCTGTGCTGGCACTGACAGCGCTGATCACGGCCACATTGGCAGGGTGTCAAAGCACCGACTCCTGGGTCGAGGCGAAGGCCGCCGACGGCTGGGCGGCCCAGTACCGCGACGCCGGCAACAGCAGCTACCAACCGCGGGCGGGCGCCGACACGCTGCGCCTGGAGTGGACCCGCTCGGTCAAGGGCAGTCTCGCGGCCGAGGTCGCGCTCGCATCGGGCAGCTACCTGGCCGTCAACGCGCAGACGTCCGCCGGTTGCTCGTTGATGGTGTGGGAGGCCGACAAGAACGCTCGGCAGCGCTGGTGCACCCGGCTCGTGCAGGGTCCGGGACCCGGCGCCCCGCTCTCCAGTCCTCTCTGGGACGGGTTCGACAACCTCTACATCGGACAGCCGGGCGCGATGCTGTCGTTCCCGCCGACGCAGTGGATCCGCTGGCGCCAACCGGTCATCGGGATGCCGACCACCGCCCGCATCCTCAACCCGGGTCACCTGCTGGTCGTGACGCATCTGGGGCAGGTGCTGGTCTTCGACGCCCACCGGGGCACCGTGGTGGGCAGTC
Organism: Mycobacterium sp. GA-0227b; assembly: GCF_001499855.1. Classification (GTDB taxonomy): domain Bacteria; phylum Actinomycetota; class Actinomycetes; order Mycobacteriales; family Mycobacteriaceae; genus Mycobacterium. The sequence continues at coordinate 379,988 of NZ_LQIK01000029.1, read as the reverse complement.
CGGTGGACCTGGTCGCCGGTGTCGATCCCAAGGACCCCGAGCGCGGGCTCGCCGACTGCCGCCTCGCCCGGCCCCGCTGTCCGGTGGCCGCCGCGCCGGCCTTCGCGGCCGCGAGCGGGACCGTCGTGCTCGGCCTTTGGGAGCCCAACGCCGACAAGCCCATCGTCGTCGGGTTGCGGTACCAACCGGGCCAGACGCCGATGCTCACCCGGGAGTGGACCAGCGACGCCGTCGGCGGCGGGCCCCTGGCCAGCCCGGTGTTCTCGGCCGACGGGTCGACGGTGTACGTCAACGGCCGCGACGAGCAGCTGTGGGCACTGAACGCCGCAGACGGAAAAGCCAAGTGGTCGGTTCGGCTCGACTACCTCGCGCAGACGCCGCCGTCGGTCTCACCCGACGGGCTCATCGTCGCGGGCGGGGGCCCGGGCGCAAAGTTGGTCGGGATCCGAGACGACGGCGACCGCGGCGAGGTGCTCTGGACCCGCGATGACGTCGCGCCGCTGACGACATCGAGCCAGGCCGGCCCCGACGTCGCCTACACCGTCACGCGCGAGGGCGCCGGAGACGACGCCGGCCAAGCGCTGCTGGTGTTCGATCCCGCCGACGGCCGCACACTCAACACCTATCCGCTGCCGAGGGCGACCGGCTGGCCGGTCGGCGTCTCCGTGGGGAACGACCGCCGCGTCGTGACCGCCACCAGTGATGGTGTGGTGTACGGCTTCGCGCCCGATTAAAGCGCGAGCAGCGGTGCCACCGCGGCGCGCGGCACGTTCGCCTGAACCGGACCGGAGGATTCGGGGAACAGTTCACCCTGGCTGAAGAAGAAGATCAGCGAATCGTCGGTCAACGCAAAGTTCTGGTAGTTAGCGGGATCCATGCCGTCGCCGGGCGGCACCGGTTCGATCATGCCCTGCCTCTGTAGGTACCGGTCGATCTCGGGATAGATGACCTCCAACGGCTTGGTGCCCGGCTTGAACAGGGTGTCGAAGGTGATTGGCGCACTCTTGGCGACGTCCCAGTTGAACGCCTGGTAGAAGGTCTGCGGGCGCACCCCGCCGACGTTCTGCCAGACGGTGAAGACCACGCTGCGGGTGCCCGCGACCGGCGGCCCCGACCGATAGCCGATGCCTTCGGCGTCGAGTTCGTAGGGCAGGTTGTAGGCGTCTGGGTCCTGGGCGACGTTGACGAACCCGTCGCGGGTCTTCTTCAGATAGTCGACCAGAGGCGCTTGGTCGGGGTAGTCGTTCGGATAACTCAAATCGACGGTGTACGTCGGGGTCTCGACGTGCACCCGGCATATCTGGTCCGGCCCGACGATGCCATGGAGGTCGGCGCACCCGGTTTGCGCGCTCGCAGCCGGAGCGGCGAAGACGCCCACGACAGCGGCGACCGCGAACGGGGCAGTCCACCTGAGAATGCGCATTGTCGACGTCCTTGCAGCCGGCACCGGTCTGGATACCGGCATCACCGCCACAATACGTGTGCGGTCAGCGGGACGAACGGCAAATGAATGCCGTTGCCCTACTTGTTCCCCCGGCCCCGATGCGGGCGATGACCACCGAAGCTTGCTGTGTGCCACGCAGGCGAAGTCTCGGGCGCAGCGCGTCGGGGTCCACCTCGACACCGCGGACGAGGATCTCGACCGCCCCGACATCGCGTGCCGAAAGTGCCTGGCGCAGCCGTCGTTCGCCGAACGGTATCTCTTCGAGCACTTCGAAGCCCCGCACCCCGTGCGGCAACCCGTTCCCCGACAGGTAGGCGATGTCGCGGTCTAGTTGCCACAGACCGTGGCGCGCCGCGTAATGCCGCACCAGACCGGCGCGCACGATTGCGCCGTCCGGGTCGACGATCCACCGCCCGGCCGGCGACACCGCGCACTCGTCGGGTTCGCCGTCGGTGACCTGTTCGCCGGTGTCCAACACCGTGGCTCGGCGCCGCACGCCCGATTCCGCCAGCCCCGCCGACCACAGGCACGCCTCACGCACACTGCCCGCCGCCGAGGTGACTTCGATCTCGCCGTCGAACCCCAGCCCGGTCACCGCGTCGAAATCGATTCCGGGAGCACACTTGACGGCGAGGTCGCGACCGCGGTACGCCTCGAGAAGCTCGTCGAGCGGGGGTGTGTAGTCCCGGGGGTCGAACCGGCGTCGTCCGCCGCTGCGTCGGGCGGGGTCGAGCACGATGACGGCGTCCCGCGTCACCGGACGCAGCGCGTCGGCGCGGCAGACATCCACGTCGGCGACGTTGTTGCGAGCCATCGCGAGACGGACCGGATCGATGTCGCTGCCGACCACGAGTGCGGCCGAATCACGCAGCGCCGCAAGCTCGGTGCCGATCGAGCAGGTCGCATCGTGCACCCGCAAACCGGCCAGCCGTCGCGCGCGGTGACGGGCGACCGGTTCGGCGGTGGCCTGCTGCAGCGCCTCGTCGGTGAACAGCCAGTCGTCGGGGCGAGAGAGTTTCGCCTTCGCCTTCCTGCGCAGCACCGTGGTCTCGACCAGTATCGCGGCGCGCTCACCGAAACGGGCCCGCGCCGAGGCGATGTCGGAGATCAGCGTCGCACTCGTCAGCCGCAGCGCGGCGATCTCCCGAAGAGCGGCGACACCGGCCTCGCTGCGCAGATAGCCGACGTCCTCGACGCCGAACGCCACAGTCACTTCGCGGGCGGCTTGACCCCCGTCACCATGACGTTGTAGAACCAGCCCTTCGGGACCACCTGACGCCAGATGTTGTGGTCCACCCAGGACAACGCAATCCAGCTGTTGAACGCGAATTTCGCCCAGCCCCAGCCCAATCGGTCCGGCGGCACCGCGGCCTCGAAGGTGCGCAGCGGCCAGCCGAGCATCGCCGCGGTGAACTCGGTGGTGGCGGTGGACACGTCGACGGCGCCTGCATTGCCTGCCATGCGTTCCAGGTCGGCTGGTGAGAACGTGTGCAAGTCGACGATCGCCTCCAACGCGGCCGCGCGTGACGACTCGTCGAGCTCGGCCTGCGGGCGGCGCCAACCCGACAGCCCCGGCAGCCTCGTCACATTCGTCACCGCCCGCCACGTCAGCGTCGACAGCGGACGCGCGTAGCTCTCGCCCGCGTTCGTCGGCTCGCCGGCGAAGATGAATCGGCCCCCTGGCTTGAGCACCCGCACCACTTCCCGCAGCGACAGTTCGACGTCGGGGATGTGGTGCAGCACCGCGTGGCCGACCACCAGGTCGAAGGTGTCGTCCTCGTACGGGATGCCCTCGGCGTCGGCGACGCGGCCATCGACCTCGAGGCCGAGGTTCTCGCCGTTGCGCACGGCCACCTTGACCATCCCCGGCGACAGGTCGGTGACCGATCCGCGCCGCGCGACCCCGGCCTGGATCAGGTTCAGCAGGAAGAACCCGCTGCCGCAGCCCAGCTCCAACGCCCGGTCATAGGGCAGCTTGCGCTGCTCATCGAAGGGGACAGTCGCGTCGAACAGGTCGCGGGCGTAGTCCACACACCGCTTGTCGTAGGAGATCGACCACTTCTCGTCGTAGCTCTCCGCTTCCCAGTCGTGGTAGAGCACCTGGGCGAGCTTCGAGTCGTGACGGGCCGCCTCCACCTGTTCCGCGGTGGCATGCGGATTGGGGACCGGAGCCGCGGAGTCGGCGACATCAGGGACAGTGTCGATTTCCTCAAAGCTCATAACAGGGCAGCCTAATTGTCGAAGGTGGCCTTGGCGGCAGCCAGTACCCGCGGCGGATGCTCGACGAACCGCCGCGCCCAGGCCAGCGCCGCGTCGTACACGCCGTCGGGCGCCACCATCTGGTCGATCAGACCCAACGCGAACGCCTCCTTGGCGTCGACGAACCGGCCGCTGAACACCAGGTCCTTGGCCTTGCTCAGGCCGACGGCGCGGGCCAACCGCGACGTGCCGCCCGCCGGCACGAGCCCGGCCAGGATCTCGGTCACTCCAAACTTGACGTTGTCGCCCGAGATTCGCCAGTCGGCGCCGAGCGCCAGCGCCAGCCCGCCGCCCAGGGCGTAGCCCGTGATGGCGGCGACCGTGGGCTTGGGGACCGCGGCCAGCGCGTCGACCGCATCACGGCAGCCCCGTGCGGCCGCGGCGGCTTCGTCGGCGTTCAGCGTGCGCAGTTCGGGCACGTCGTCGCCGGCGGAGAAGATCTCGTGGCCGCCGAAGACGATCACGGCGTGGACGTCGTCGCGGCACCCGACGCTGTGGGCGGCGCCGGCCAGCTCGCGGTACACCTGGCGGGTGAGCGCGTTGGTCGGCGGCCGCGACAGCAACAGCGTGGCGATGCCGGGTTGCGCATCGCTGGTGTGGACGGAGACGAACTCGCTCATGCCTGGCGCGTATCGGATTCGTAGCCCTGCGGCGCGCGACGGTTACGGGCGGCGTTGTACCGGTCGCTGTTGAAGAACTCGATCTCCCAGTTGCCGGTGTCCTTGTTCGCCGCCAGATGAGGTGTCACGGAGACGATCTGGCGTTCCACTGCGAGCACTTCGGCAACCGTGCGGCCGTCGAGCGAGTCGAGTTGGGTCCACGTGGGCGGCAGCAGGAAAGTCCGGCCGTCGGCGAAGTCCTCGAGCGCTTCATGTGGGGTGATCCAGTCGGCCCTGTCGGTCTCGGTGTTCTCCCCGTCGGCGCGTTGCCCCTCCGGCAGCGTGCCGACGAAAAAGTAGGTGTCGTAGCGGCGGGTGCGTTCCTCCTTGGGCGTCACCCAGTTCGCCCACGGCCGAAGCAGATCGGCGCGCAGCACCAGGTTCTCGCGGCGCAGGAAGTCGGCGAACGACAACGACCGATTCACCAGGTCGGCCCGCGCCTCGCGGTAGACCGAGGCGTCGTCGACGAGCACGTCGGGGTCGTCGGCCGCGCCGGCGAACAACACCCCTGACTCCTCGAACGTCTCGCGCGCCGCCGCGCACACCAACGCCTGCGCCAGATCCGTCTCGACGCCGAAACGCGTTGCCCACCAGGCAGGTTCGGGACCGAACCAGGCGATGTCGGCGTTGCGGTCGCGGTCGTCGACACCGCCGCCGGGAAACACCATCACCCCGGCCACGAAATCCATCGCCGAGTGCCGCCGCATCAGGAACACTTCAAGCCCCGGGTGCTTGTCGCGAATCAGCATCACGGTCGCGGCAGGCCGCGGCGTCAGTGGTTCGTCGGCCGGTTGGTCTGTCATGCTCGCCTCCTGTGTGCGGCCCGGCTTCTGGCCCGCCGCGCGAAGTACCGGCCCTCCACGATCTCGAGTGTGATCGCCTGGCCGAACGCCTTGGACAGGTTCTCGGCGGTCAACACGTCCGGTAGCAGGCCCGAGTCCACGACCTTGCCCTCGGACAGGATCAGCCCGTGGGAGAAGCCGCGCGGGATCTCCTCGACGTGGTGGGTCACCAGCACCATCGCCGGCGAGTCCGGGTCGGCCGCCAGGTCCTCGAGTCGGGCCAGTAGTTCCTCGCGCCCGCCGAGGTCCAGTCCAGCGGCGGGTTCGTCGAGCAACAGCAGTTCGGGGTCGGTCATCATCGACCGCGCGATCAGCACCCGCTTGCGCTCCCCTTCGGACAAGGTGCCGTACGTGCGTTCGGCCAGGTGTTCGGCGCCGACACTCTCGAGCATGTCGATCGCCTGCTCGTAGTCGGTGTCGTCGTACTGCTCGCGCCACCGGCCCAGCACCGCGTAGCCGGCGGAGACCACCAGATCGCGCACCACCTCGCCGTCGGGCACCCGCTGCGAGAGCGCCGAACTGCTGAGCCCGACACGGGCCCGCAATTCGGTCATGTCGGTGCGGCCGAGTCGCTCGCCGAGCACGTACGCCGTCCCCGACGACGGATATTCCAGGGCGGCGGCGATGCGCAGCAGCGATGTCTTACCGGCGCCGTTGGGACCGATCACCACCCAGCGTTCGTCGAGTTCGACCGCCCAGGTGATCGGCCCGACCAGGACCTGACCGCCGCGCCGCAGCGACACCTTGGCGAAGTCGATCAGCACATCGGGGTCGGCTGCATCTCCTTCGGTGGCGGGCACCCGCTCATCGTAGTCAGGCGATTACGGTGCGCTCGTGCTCGCCCGGCGGGTGTTCGCGCACCCAAGCCGACCGCCTGCACGACGAAACCCCGCTACGCATGGTGCGGGAAGCGCAACCGGATCAACTCGAGTTCACGGGCCATCCGCTCGGCGTCGCGGTCCTGGTAGTCGGTGTACGCGATCGGCGGGTGCCAGGTGAAGTGCCTCGCGAGACGCCGGCTCATCCGAGAGATCCAGTTTGTCCTCATGGCCCCCATCGTCCGCGGTGACTGGCTTGCTCTTCAATAGCCAGTTCGTCCATACTGGCCTGTAATGACCGTCGAAATCCCGGCACGTGCGCTCGATGTGGACCTCTTGGTACGCGAGCTGGGTAACTGGCGGACCTCCAGTCGGAGCGGTCCGGCCTATCGGGGTTTGGCCGATGCGATCCGATTGCTCATCGTCGACGGACGCGTGCCCGTGGGTGCGCGACTGCCCAGCGAACGCGCGCTCGCCGACGTGCTGCGGGTATCGCGCACGACCGTCACCGGCGCCTATACGCAACTGCGCGAGGACGGCTACCTCATCGCCCGTCGCGGAGCGCGCAGCACGACCGCGTTACCCGTCGCACCGGCGGCGCGCGCCGAGCCCACCCCGCCGGCGGTGAGCTTGGCCGCCGCGGCGCTGTCCGCCCCCGCCGCCGCGGTGATGGAGGCGTTCGCCGAGGCCACCCACGACGTCACGCCGTATCTGCACGCGCCGGGACACGAACTCGTCGGCGTCACCGCGCTGCGCCAGGCTATCGCCGAAAGATACTGCGAGCGCGGTCTTTTGACCGAACCGGACGAGATCATGGTGACGACGGGCGCGCTGCACGCCATCGGGCTGATCCTGACCACCTATGTTCAACCGGGCGATCGCGTGCTCGTCGAGCAGCCCACCTATCACGGTGCGCTGTCGTCGATGATGACCGCCGGAGCACGGCCGGTCCCCGTCGCGATGACCGAAACCGGCTGGGACCTCGACGCGTTGCAGAGCGCGCTGCAGCAGTTGTCGCCGAGCCTGGCGTATCTGATTCCGGACAACCAGAACCCCACCGGGTTGACCATGCCCGCGGCGGACCGGAAACGGTTGGCGCGCATCATCGCCGAGACCCGCACCCGCACGGTCATCGACGAGACCATCCTCGACATGTGGCTGGACGAGCCGGTGCCGGGGCCGATCGCGGCCGAGATGGCTTCGCGTCGTGATCTGGTGCTCACCGTCGGTTCGATGTCGAAGTCGTTCTGGGGTGGGCTGCGGGTCGGCTGGATCCGCGCGGAGCGCGCGACGATCGCCACCCTTGCCGCGCTCCGGCCGTCGGTCGACATGGGTACGGCGGTACTCGAACAATGCGCTGCCGCAAGGCTTCTCGCTCGACACGACGATGTGCTGCCGGAGCGACGCGCAATCCTGCGCAGCCGTCGCGCCCATCTGCAGAAGCTGCTGAGCCAGCACCTGCCCGACTGGCAACCCGGCCCGGGAGCGGGTGGCATGTCGTTGTGGGTGCGGCTACCCGCGCCGATGAGCACCGCGCTGTCGGCCGCCGCCTCCCGGCTCGGCCTCGACCTGCCCGCCGGGCCGCGGTTCGGGGTGGACGGCACGCTCGAGCGGTTCGTCCGAGTGCCGTACGCGCTGCCCGAAGAGCAATTGAGTGAGGCGGTGGAACTGCTGGCGCGGTCCTGGCACAGCGTCACCGGGCTGTCCGCCCCGGAGCCGACGACCGTGGTGGTCTAGTAACCGCCGCGTGGGCCCACGCGCAAGCTGGGGACGACCGTGTCTGCACGTGACACGCCGCGAAAAGTTGGCATTTTGCGGTCGCTCGCGCGAGATGTCAGTCCGGGATGTCGACCCGGCGCACCAGTCCGTCGAGGGCGTCGGCGGCCTCGATCTCGCCGCGGGTGATACCGAGGATGAACAGGACGGTGTCCAGGTACGGATGGCTCAGCGAGGTGTCGGCGACCTCCCGCAACGCCGGCTTGGCGTTGAAGGCCACACCGAGACCCGCGGCGGCGAGCATGTCGATGTCGTTGGCGCCGTCGCCGACGGCCACCGTCTGCTCCATCGGCACGCCGGCTTGTTGGGCGAAATCGCGGAGCGCCTTGGCTTTTCCGGCCCGGTCGATGACGGGCCCGATGACCCGCCCGGTCAGCTTGCCGTCGATGATCTCGAGTTCGTTGGCCGCGACGAAATCCATCATCAGCTCGTGTGCGAGCGGTTCGATGACCTGACGGAAGCCGCCCGACACGATGCCGCAGTGATATCCCAACCGCCGCAGTGTGCGCACCGTGGTCCGGGCTCCGGGGGTCAACTCGATCTGTTCGGCGACGTCGTCGAGCACCGTCGCGGGCAGGTCCGCCAGCGTCGCCACTCGCCGGTGCAGCGATTCGGCGAAGTCGAGTTCGCCACGCATGGCGGCTTCGGTGACCTCGGCGACGGCGGCCTCCGCGCCGACGCGAGCGGCCAACATCTCGATCACCTCGCCCTGGATCAGGGTCGAGTCGACGTCGAATACGATGAGTCGCTTGGCCCGTCGCGTCAGGCTGTAGTCCTCGAGCGCGATGTCGATTTCCTCGGTGACCGCGACCTGTGCCAGCGCCTGCTGAAGCTCTTCGTAGACCGCTTGGCCGGACACCGACACGCGCAGCTCCAATCCCGTCACCGGGTAATCGGATACGCCGCGGATGAAGTCGATGTTGACCTTCAGCCTGGCAAGCTCACGGGCGACCACACCGAATGCCTCGGCCGTGATGGGACGGCCGAGCACGACGATGGTGTGTGTGGAGGGTTCGCGTAGGACGGGTTCGGCGTCACTGCGCTCGATCGTGACGTCCAGCCCGACGTCGTGGATCGCCGTCGTCACCGCATCGCGCAGCTCGGCACCGCCGGCCACCTCGGCGGGGCCGGCGACCAGCACGCCCAGTGTCAGCCGCCCGCGGATCACGACCTGCTCGACGTTGAGCAACTCGACCTGATGCCGCGACAACACCTCGAACAGGGCCGACGTGACACCTGGTCGGTCTCGGCCCGTCACCGTGATCAACAGCGACGAGCGCGCGCGCGACGGCATGCTCACCCCCGTTCGCGGCCGATCGTCAGCTCGATTGGTCGACGGGCCGCGAGTCCGAGTGATCGTGACTGCGCCCCACGTGGGCTTCGGCGCGCATTCGTTCCACCATGTGCGGGTAGTGCAATTCGAAAGCAGGGCGCTCCGAACGGATTCGGGGCAGCTCGGTGAAGTTGTGCCGCGGCGGCGGACACGAGGTCGCCCACTCCAGCGAGTTGCCGTAACCCCACGGATCGTCGACGGTGACCGGCTCGCCGTACCGCCAACTCTTGAAGATGTTCCAGACGAACGGCAGCGTCGAGATGCCGAGGATGAACGCGCCGATGGTCGACACGACGTTGAGCGTGGTGAACCCGTCGGTGGGCAGGTAGTCCGCGTAGCGGCGCGGCATGCCCTCGTCACCGACCCAGTGCTGCACCAGGAACGTGGTGTGGAAACCGATGAAGGTCAACCAGAAGTGCAGCTTGCCCAGTCGTTCGTCGAGCAGCCGGCCGGTCATCTTCGGGAACCAGAAGTAGATGCCCGCGTAGGTGGCGAACACGATGGTGCCGAACAGCACGTAGTGGAAGTGCGCGATGACGAAGTAGCTGTCGGTGACGTGGAAGTCCAGCGGTGGGCTGGCCAGCAGCACGCCCGACAGGCCACCGAGCAGGAACGTCAGCAGGAAGCCGACAGAGAACAACATCGGCGTCTCGAACGTCAACTGGCCCTTCCACATCGTGCCGATCCAGTTGAAGAACTTGATGCCGGTCGGCACCGCGATCAAGAACGTCATGAACGAGAAGAAGGGCAGCAGCACCGCGCCGGTGGCATACATGTGATGCGCCCACACCGCGATGGACAGTGCGGCGATCGAAATGGTCGCGTAGATCAGCGTGGTGTAGCCGAAGATCGGCTTGCGGCTGAAGACCGGGAAGATCTCGCTGACGATCCCGAAGAAGGGCAACGCAATGATGTACACCTCGGGGTGGCCGAAGTACCAGAACAGGTGCTGATACAGCAGCACGCCACCGTTGGCCGGGTCGTAGATGTGCGCGCCGAGATGGCGGTCGGCGGCCAGGCCGAACAGCGCCGCCGTCAGCAGCGGGAAGGCCAGCAGCACCAGGATCGACGTCACCAGAATGTTCCAGGTGAACACCGGCATCCGGAACATCGTCATGCCGGGGGCGCGCATGCACACCACGGTGGTGATCATGTTGACCCCGCCGAGGATGGTGCCCAGACCCGAGATGGCCAGGCCCAGGATCCACAGGTCTCCGCCGGCGCCGGGTGAGTGGATGGCGTTGCTCAGCGGCGCGTACGCCGTCCAGCCGAAGTCAGCCGCACCGCCCGGGGTGATGAATCCGGAGATGGCGATCAGGGCCCCGAAGACGAACAGCCAGAAGGAAAGGGCGTTGAGTCGCGGGAACGCCACGTCGGGGGCACCGATCTGCAGCGGCAGCACGAGGTTGGCGAACCCGAACACGATCGGCGTCGCGTAGAACAGCAGCATCACCGTGCCGTGCATGGTGAACAGCTGGTTGAACTGTTCGTTCGACAGGAACTGCAGGCCCGGCATCGCCAGCTCGGTGCGCATGAACAGCGCCATCAGCCCGCCGATGAAGAAGAAGATGAAGCAGGCGACGCAGTACATGATGCCGATCAGCTTGTGATCGGTGGTGGTGATGAGCTTGTAGACCAGGTTGCCCTTGGGGCCGAGTCGCGCCGGGAACGGACGCCGTGCCTCGAGTTCTCCGATTGGGGGCGCTTCGGCTACCAACAGGTCCTCCATACATCCAGGTCGGGACATCCCCGCGGTTTTCTCGATGAATCCTAGCTGCCGTCTCACGCGCGAGTCGGGGGCGGTCCTACAAAGTGTCGTATTGGCTCACTCCCGTCGGCTCACAGCCCGGGAGCTGGCCGGATGTTACCGTCGGCGACGTGCTGATCAGCGGACCGCGGAGGGGTCTTTTGGCGGGCCGGACGCTGGGGCTGGCGGCGATCGCCACCGCAGTCGCCATGACTGTGATCAGTGGTTGCGGCTCCCCCGGCGGCGATGAGTCCCGCACCGGCGCAACGCGGTCAATCGTGACGAGTACGACGAAAATCGCCGGCGCCGGAGTGCTGGGCAACGAGCGCAGGCCGGACGAGTCGTGCGCACCCGAACCCACGCCGGTGGATCCGGGGCCGCCGGACCGGATGGTGCGGCACGCGGCGGGCGAGACCCGGGTACCCGCCGACCCGCAGCGCATCGTGGTGCTCTCCGGTGACCAACTCGATGCGCTGTGCGCCCTCGGGCTGCAGTCGCGGGTGGTGGCGGCCGCGTTGCCCGACGGTTCGGACAGCCAACCGTCGTACCTCGGGCAGGTCATTCACGATGTACCCGGCGTCGGCACCCGCAGCGCCCCCGATATGGACGCCATCCGGGCCGCGGCGCCCGAGCTGATCCTCGGTTCGCAGGCGTTGACTCCCGAGGCGTTCGGCGCACTGTCGGACATCGCGCCGACGGTGTTCACCGGGCCACCCGGGCCGGCGTGGCAGGACAACCTGCGCACGGTGGGCGCGGCGACCGGTCGCCAGGACGCAGCCAACGGTCTGGTCGAGGGATTTCACCGCGCCGCCGACAGGACCGGTGCCGACAACGACGCCACGCATTTTCAGGCGTCGGTCGTGCAGTTCACCGACACCACGATGCGGGTGTACGGCGCCGACACGTTCCCGGGCAGCGTGCTCTCCGACGTCGGCGTCGATCGCCCTGTGACGCAACGCTTCACCGACAGGCCCTACATCGAGGTGGGGATCAGCGACAGGGACCTGGCCGACAATCCCGATCTGTCCATCGCCGACGGTGACATCGTCTACCTGTCGTTCGAGTCCGACGCGGCTCGCGAGCGCGCGCCGGAGGTGCTGGAGAGCGACGCATGGAAGAGACTCGGCGCCATGCGCGACGGGCGGGTGTTCGCGGTCAACAACGAGGTGTGGCAGACCGGGCAGGGCATCGTCGCCGCCCGGGGGATCCTCGCCGACCTGCGGTGGCTCAACGCCCCGATCAACTAGCGTTCGAGCCGTGTTCCACGTCTTGAAGTCGACCTATCTGCAGCCGCCCGACGTCGTCAACCAGACCAGGCCAGCTCACCTCGAATGGCTCGAGAACGAGGTCAGCGCGGGCCGGATCGTGCTGGCCGGCCGCCGGGAGGACGAGTCCGGCGCCGTTCTGATCACCGGCGACATCGATGCCGATGCGGCCCAAGACGTCATCGCCCGCGACCCGTACACGCTGGCCGCCGTCGCCAGCTATGAACGGCTGTCGTTCAACGGCGCGTTCCGCGCGCCGGGACTGTAGGGCGGATCTCACAGCTCGACCCGGAATGATCGCGGTGCGGCCAGCCGTTGTCGTGGTGGGCCCGCCGCACCGTCAGCGGCGGTTTTCTCGATAGTCACTCGAAGCAGAAGAAGGCCGTTATGAGCACTGTTACCGCATATGCCGCACCGTCGGCGACCGAACCGCTCGCCCAAATCACGATCACCCGCCGCGAGGTCGGGCCGCGCGACGTGGCGTTCGACATCCATTTCTCAGGCATCTGTCACTCCGACATCCACACCGTCCGCGACGAGTGGGGCCGGGCGAGTTATCCGCTGGTGCCCGGGCACGAGATCGCAGGCATCGTCACCGAGGTCGGTGCCGAGGTCACCAACTTCGCGGTGGGCGACCGGGTCGGCGTGGGCTGCTTCGTCGACTCCTGCCGCGAATGTGCGCAGTGCCGCGCCGGCGAGGAGCAGTACTGCGCCAAGGGCATGGTCGGCACTTACAACGCTGTCGGTCGCGACGGTGAGCCGACGCAGGGCGGCTACAGCGGCGCCATCGTGGTGGATGAGAACTATGTGTTGCGCATTCCCGACGGCCTGCCGCTGGACGCTGCCGCGCCGCTGCTGTGCGCGGGCATCACGCTGTATTCGCCTCTGCGACACTGGAATGCGGGTCCGGGCACCCGGGTGGCGATCGTCGGGCTCGGCGGGCTGGGCCACATGGGCGTCAAGCTTGCGCACGCGATGGGCGCGCACGTGACGGTGCTGAGCCAGTCACTGAAGAAGATGGAGGACGGGCTGCGTCTCGGCGCAGACGAGTACTACGCCACCTCTGATCCCGAGACCTTCACCAAACTGCGGGGATCGTTCGACCTGATACTGAACACCGTGTCGGCCAACCTCGATCTGGCCGGCTATCTCGGATTGCTCAAACTCGACGGGACGCTGGTGGAGCTGGGGATGCCGGAGAACCCGATGTCGGTGCCCGCTGGCGCGCTGATCTTCGGCCGCCGCCGCATCGCCGGCTCGTTGATCGGCGGCATCGCCGAGACGCAGGAGATGCTGGACTTCTGCGCCCAGCACGGTGTGCTGCCGGAGATCGAGGTCATCACACCGGATTACATCAACGAGGCGTACGAGCGGGTGTTGGCCAGCGATGTGCGGTACCGGTTCGTGATCGACACCGAGTCACTGCGGTGACGACCCAAAGCACGGAGTCACTGCGGGCTTGATTCGCCGAAACTGCGGCGAGATCGCGATTTCCGCGAAAGTTGCGATCTCGCTGCAGTTTCGATCCTGCTCAGACGTTCAGAACCCGCGGATCTCGACCGCGTTGATGAAGATGCCGTGGCCGGTGCTGTCGTAGGTGATCCGCGTGCGCAGCCCCTCCGGCTGGACGGTCCAACCGTTGACCTGGTACGCCTGCCCGCCGTCCACGGATACGGGTGCGTCCACCGGATCGGCGATAAGGCCTCGGTCCCAATAGAACTCGCCGGTCCCCCGCACGACGGCGAGGTTCAGCCGCTGATTCCATTTGGACGTCTCGGGAGGCGCCATCCCCCACGGCTGTCCGTTCGTCAGCGCGCATACCGTCATCGGTCCGCCGCCGAACGCCACTTCATCCGCGCTCAGCAAACACCGCACCGCGCCGGAGTCGAGCAGCACCTGCTGCCCCGGATCCGCTGCCGCCGGCGGTGCCAGCACCACCGCGCCCAGGACTGCCGCACCCAAAGCCGTAACTGCCCGCCGAATCATGCCCGTCTCCACGTCACCCGCCATCACCTTCAGCCGGGAATGGTCTCATGGTGGCGATCATGACAGGCCGGTTTCCCGCGATCTGAAACTTCAGTGTCTGCTGACCGCAGCACCTACTCGTCGGCGGCGCGGTGCGCGGCCCGGTTCTGTGCCCGCTCGTCCGCAGCTTCCTGCTCCTCTGCTTTCAGAACAATTGCGTCAGGACCGGGAACCACCGTCGCGACATGGCCGGTCGCGACCCAGCGCACCACGTACGGCGGCGACCCGTCCGCCGAGTGCACCTCCGTAATAAGCCCCCGCTGCTCCGAAAGCTCTGTCGTCCTGCCCTTGATCACCAACCAATCGCCTACGTTTGCCTTCATCACCAGCTCCTCCTGCGCTCCTGTTCCATTCTGCGCGTCTCCCGGGCGTAGACAATCTCGCCTCGTCATCTTGGGACAGGGTGTGGCAGCCGTGCGAGGCGAAAGAGCGGTTGGCCGAAACGCGCTGGCGATCGCGCGCAGCCGTCGCAAGGCACCTCTGCGCGGCGCAGCAGCGGGTACAGAAATTCCCCGTCGCCGATGACGTACGACCGCGAAGTCAGTGAACCGGGAAGGCGGCGATCCGAGCGTCGCTGGTTAGGGTGTCACTCCGTCGGCGACGATGATGAGACGCTCGCAACCGAACACCCGTCCGTTGACTGAGGTCCTCCGGCGCGTCCTCAGCCGACGCTGCCCGGTGTACCGATCGGAACCTGTACACCTACCCAGTTGCACGGTGTCCAGGTCCGCCATGCGACCAGTGCGCACTGCTGCTGGGGACTCAGCGACGGCGCACACGGCGGCGTCCCCGGCACCCCACACACGGCAGGGTCAGCCGACGCGGCACCCATACCCACGTAACCGCCGACACCGATCGAGGCTGCGGCGGCCCCGATCATCAGCAATCGTCTCAACATGTCCAGCCCTGCCTTCTGTCGTTCACGTCAGGGGTGTTGCGCTCGTCGCTGGAGCCGCCCCGACGGCTGTTGCTGCCACGGCAACGCGGCCACGCCGGGGTTCGAATCGTTTGGCATGCCCCGCTTTTGATCTTGAAGCTGAGCCGGTCCGCCCCAGCCGGGGCCCGCCCACAACACCAAGTTTGCGCGCGAGACGGCGGAATGGAATCAGGTGTTTCCCTATATTTCGAGCTCGCCTCAGCTAACCCGACAAGACGCGGTGGGAAAAGTACCGCTGGACAGTAGTACCAGCAGCGCTCCCGCCGACAGCCTCCTGAACTGCGGCTCTAGAAGTCCCAGTCCTCGTCTTCGGTGACGACGGCCTTGCCGATCACATACGACGACCCCGAGCCGGAGAAGAAGTCGTGGTTCTCGTCGGCGTTCGGCGCCAGCGCGGACAGGATCGCCGGGTTGACGTCGGTCTCGTCGCGCGGGAACAGCGCCTCGTAGCCCAGGTTCATCAACGCCTTGTTGGCGTTGTAGCGCAGGAACTTCTTGACGTCCTCGGTCAGCCCGACACTGTCGTATAGGTCCTGGGTGTATTCGACCTCGTTGTCGTAGAGCTCGAACAGCAGCTCGTAGGTGTAGTCCTTGAGCTCCTGCTGCTTGGCGGCGTCCTCCATGGCCAGCCCGCGCTGGTACTTGTAGCCGATGTAGTAGCCGTGCACGGCCTCGTCGCGGATGATCAACCGGATCATGTCGGCGGTGTTGGTCAGCTTGGCCCGGCTGCTCCAGTACATCGGCAGGTAGAAGCCGGAGTAGAACAGGAAGCTCTCCAGCAGCGTGGAGGCCACCTTGCGCTTCAGCGGCTCGTCGCCCTTGTAGTACTGCATGACGATCTCGGCCTTGCGCTGGAGGTTCGGGTTCTCCTCCGACCAGCGGAATGCGTCATCGATCTCGGCGGTCGAACACAGCGTGGAGAAGATGTTGCTGTAGCTGCGCGCGTGCACCGACTCCATGAACGCGATGTTGGTGTAGACCGCCTCCTCGTGCGGGGTCAGCGCGTCCGGGATCAGGCTGACCGCCCCGACCGTGCCCTGGATGGTGTCGAGCAACGTCAGGCCCGTGAACACCCGCATCGTCAACTGCTTCTCGTTGTCGTTGAGCGTGTTCCACGACGGGATGTCGTTGGACACCGGAACCTTCTCCGGCAACCAGAAGTTGCCCGTCAGCCGATCCCACACCTCGGCGTCCTTCTCATCCTGGAGACGGTTCCAGTTGATCGCCGAAACGCGGTCAATCAGCTTCATGCCATCACTCACGACAACCTCGTTTCCCCTGGGTCTTTGGATGGTCTGCAGCCGCCCTAAACGGTTCTGTTTCCCAATTGCGACACTACCCCTGGGGTCGGACATCTCGTGCCAACCCAACATGTTGATCTCACCGTGTCGCCGGCAACTTCGGCGAATTCTGCGCCCAGGGTTCTATCTTGGCCCTGTTTACGACCCACGTGAGAAATCGGTACCGAATCAGGCCGCCGAATCCGCGCGAGGTGCGCCGAAGAACCGGTATTCCGACGGGTCGAATTTGCGGGTGGCCAACCAGTACTGCCACGTCATGCCGCTCCACAACGTCCGGTTCACGCCGTGCTCGTCGAGGTACCAGCTCTGGCAACCTCCGGTGCTCCACACGGTGCCAGCCAGCTCGCCCTGCAACTCCTCGTTGTAGCGGTCCTGCGCCTCGCGCGTCGGGGCCAGCGCCTGCGCGCCGGCACGGTCGACCGCCGCGATCGCATGGGCGGCGTAGCGGATCTGCGACTCGATCATGAACACCACGGAGTTGTGACCGAGTGCGGTGTTCGGGCCGAGCAGGAAGAACAAGTTCGGCATTTCGGCGACGGTGATGCCGCGCAGGGCCGCGATGCCCTCCCGGTTCCACCGGTCGACGAGATCCTCGCCACGTGGGCCCTTGATGTGGACATAGGTATAGGAGTCGGTGACGTGAAAACCCGTCGCGAACACGACGACGTCGACCTCGCGTTCCGCCCCGTCGGCGGTGACGATTCCGGTCGGGGTGAACCGCGCGATGCCGTCGGTGATCACCTCGGTCTTCGGGTTCGCGACACCGACGTAGTAGGTGTCGGAGTTCAGGATCCGCTTACAGCCGGCGCGGTAGTTGGGCGTCAGCTTGCGGCGCAGTTCCTTGTCCTTGACCGACCGGCGGATGTTCCACTTGCCCATCAGCTCACCGATTTTCAGCAGGCGGGGCTGTTTGGTCATCGCGAAGCCGACGCCCTCGTGGGCCCAGTAGATACCCGCGCGCATCAGCGCCCGGGTGCCCGGCACGGTGGCGAACAAATTGCGCATCCACTCGGGGATCGGGTTGTTGGGCCGTGGCATCACCCACGCGGGTGTGCGCTGATACAGGTGCAACTCGGCGACGTCCTTGACGATCTCGGGCACGATCTGGATCGCGCTGGCGCCGGTGCCGATCACCGCGACTCGCTTGCCGGTGAGATCGACGCTGTGGTCCCACTCCGCGGAATGGAAAGCGGCGCCGGTGAATTCGTCGAGGCCGGGAAACTCCGGCACCAACGGAATGTGCAGACCGCCAGCGCCGGAGATCACGAACTGCGCGATGAACTCGCGCCCGTCCTTGGTGAAGACGTGCCAGCGGTTCTCGTCGTCGTCCCAGTGCGCACGGTCGACGTGTGAACCGAAGCGGATGTAGCGGCGCAGGCCGTACTTGTCGGTGACACCCTTGAGGTAGTCAAAGATCTCCGGCTGGAACGACCACATGTGCTTCCAGTCCGGCTTCGGCTCGAAGGAGAACGAGTACATGTGCGACGGGATGTCGCAAGCACACCCCGGATAGGTGTTGTCGCGCCACGTGCCGCCGATTTCGTCGGCCTTCTCCAGCATCAGGAAGTCGACGTTCTGACGCTGCAACGCGATAGCCATACCGAGGCCGCTGAAGCCGGTGCCGATGATCAGGGCGCGGGTGTGCACAGGTTGTCGGACGGTGATGTCGTCGGCCGTCTGCTCGGCAACGGTCATGGTCGGGTCTCCCCAATCTTCGATGTGGCCCGTTCCTGGGAACGCCGGTACCGGATACTTGAGCCCAGTCTCCGGCCTCGGCCGGAAGGTGTCAACGCGCCGTCAGGCGACGGGCTGCTGCTTGCGGACTGCGGTGTGAATGGGCTGGTCGGGTTCGATCTTGATGCCGAGCAGCTCGGCCGTGCCGTTGATGGCGCCCACCATGATCGTCGTCATGTGCGCGACGAACTCATCGGCTGGCATCCGGCGGGGGCGATCATCGTCGGCACCCAGCCACCAGTCCGTGGCTGAGGCGGCGGTGCCGAAGATCGCGAACGCGGCCAGCTCGAAGGCGGCGGGTTCGGGCGCCAGATCCTTCAGTTCCGCGCTGATCATGTCGGCGATGGCCAGGGTGATCTCGCTGCCCTTGTTGACGGTCGTCATCGCTGCCGCCGACTGGTCGGCGAACCGGCCCTGCAGAAGAAAGCGCACGACGTTCGGGTGGCGGTCGACGAGTTCGACGTAGTGCGCGACGCCGCGACCGACGATCTGGCGGGCCGAGTCTTTCTCCACGTCGATCGACGGAATGATCGCCGCCCACAGCATGTCCCGCATGCGCTGGCCGATCTCGGCGAACATGTCGGACTTGTCGGTGAAGTGCCGGTAGATCTTGGGTTTGGCGGTGCCGGCCTCCTCAGCGATTTCCCGCACGCTGACGTTGGGGCCGAGGCGGTCGATGGCGCGGAAGGCGGCGTCGACGATTTCGGCGCGCACCTTCTTGCGGTGCTCGCGCCAGCGTTCGCTGCGGGCGTCCACCTTGACACCCGGCTCACCACTCGAGCGTGGCCTGGACCCTCGTCGCACCCGGCCACTCTACCGCTCAAGCGGCGCTGACCTGCTCAGACCATGCCGCGCCGTGTTTCGCGGGGCGCTGGCCAGGCAACTCCGTCCGACAAGAGAGGCGGTCTCGCCGCAGGTAAGATCGCTGCGACAGCCGATCGACGAGACGAGATTCATGACCCAGCGATACGACCTGATCATCGCGGGTGGCGGGCCTTCGGGTTCGGCCGCCGCGTGGCAGGCCGCGCAGACCGGCGCGAAGGTAGTGGTCCTCGACAAGGCCGAGTTCCCCCGCGACAAGCCGTGTGGTGACGGGCTGACGGCCCGCGCGGTGAGCTACCTGCAGAAGATGGGGCTGGCCGACGAGGTCGCCACGTTCCACCGGGTCAACCGCGTCACGGTGTTCAGCCCCAGCCAGTGGGAGCTGTCGTTCCCGCGTCGGCCGGGCATGCCCGACCACGGCCACACCGTCAGCCGCACCCACTTGGACACGGTGCTGCTCAAGCACGCCGAGTCCGCGGGCGCCGAGGTGCGCCAGGGCGCGGAGGTGACGGGGCCGATCGTGGAGAACGGCCGGGTGGTCGGCGTGACGCTCAAGAGCGGCGAGAAGGTCCACGGCGACGCGGTGATCGCGGCCGACGGCGCCTATTCGCCGATCAAGCGGGCGCTGAAGATCGACTCGGAATACAACGGCTACTCGGCGATCGCGATCCGCTCGGAGATGCCCGCCAACCGTCCCGACTCCGACAGCCTCGACATCTACCTGAAGCTGGTTTTCGAAGGCGATCAGCTGCCGGGCTACGGCTGGGTGTTCCCGATGGGCAACGGCGTGTTCAACATCGGGCTCGGCTACGTCAACAGCTACAAGAACTGGCAGTCGATCAACGCGACGCAGTTCCTCGGCGAGTTCCTGCGCACGTTGCCGCCTGAGTGGGAACTGCCGCCGATCGAAGAGCTCAAGAAGAACAAGAGCGTGCGAGCGTGGCGCCTGCCGATGGGCTTCACCGCATGGCCGCCGTGGCGTCCGGGGGTGCTGTTCACCGGCGACTCGCTGGGCGCCGGCAAGCCGGCTTCCGGTGCGGGCATCTCCAAGGCACTGGAGTCGGGTCTGGCCGCGGGTGAATGTGCGATCGCCGCGCTGCAGAATGGCGGGCCCGACGACTTCACGAACTACGCGCAGCGGATGGAGGCGGCCTGGGGTCGGGAATACCGGCGCGGCCGCTACTTCCACAAGCTGCTCGGGTATCCCCGCTTCGCCAATGCCGGCATCAAGCTCATCGACAACGCCGCGTTCCGCGACCGGATGCTCAAGGCGCTGTACAAGAAGGCACAGGGGCCCCAGCACACGGTCAGGTGAAGCCGAACGGCTGGTTGTCGCGGGGACTTCGCAGATTCGCGTCCACGGCTCGGTATGGCGCGGCTATTTGGCGACGACCGTCAGCATGACCGCCGAGTCCTCGAGGGCCGAAAGGCTGTGCCGTTCCGCGGGAATCGCGATGTGGTCGCCCGCGATGCCGTCAACGGCGCCGCTCACGGCGTTCAGCCGGACCCGGCCGCGCAACACCAACAACGTTGCCTCGCCCGGGCTTTCGTGCTCATCGAGCCCGTGGCCCGCGGCCAGCGCCAGCAGGGTCTGCCGCAGCATGTGCCCTCGGCCGCCGTACACGGTGTGCGCCGAGCGGCCGGAGGAAGCGGCCTTCGCCGAGGTGAGCTGTTCATCGGCCATCGTCGACAACGACTGGACAGTCTGACTGGCCACGGGTTTTCCCTTCTCGCCCAGGCATTTACGGTCCCGGGCGCAACACCAAGCCGATCTCGCAGGAGCCACCGCGCGCATCGGGTACCACCGAAACCTGGTACCGCGCACCGATCGCGTCGGCGTTCAGATCGATCACTTCCTGAATGAGCCCCTGCTGCATGCCGCGGACTACCTCGGGCGCCGACGCGGCGACCTCGGCCAGCGGGCAGGTGCAGATCTGTACCGTCATCTCGCCGAACGAGGTCAACACCGAGCGCACCTGGAAACCGAGCTCGTTGAGTGTCAGCACGACGAGGTCGCCCACCGAGGTTTCGGCGCGCGGCCGCGCCAAGTGCACGCGATGCGCGAGGTCTGCACCGATGCGCAGTGCGCGCTCTTCGCGTTCCTCGACGGTCCCGCCCAGGTGCGCGGCGAACAGCGACACGATCTCCGCGTAGTCCAGTCGCGGCGCGATCTCGTAGGTCAGCCTCGGCCTGCCTGCCCCCCGGTTGCGCACACCGCCGCTGCGCCGGACGAAGCCCTGGCCCTCGAGCGTGCTCAGGTGAAACCGGGCCGTCGTGACGTGTATCTGCAAGGTGTCCGCGACGTGCTGCACGTCGACCGGTCCCGTCGCCGAACGCAACAGGTTCAGGACACGCTGTCGCTGTTGGCCTGCCGCCCGGTCGGGCGGAGTATCGCGGTCGTGGCGGGGCGCTGACATTCTCTGAGTCTGTCACGATGCCGGTACGACGCCGACGACCGCAACGGCGGTCAAGGCGCGCCGGTACCGATGGAACGTCTTGCGCATTCCAATGACGCGTTTGCGGGCTGCGCGGCGCCGAATCAGGTTGCCCACGATGCGCAGCGCTCCGCCCAACCCTTCGTCGGCCAGCACTCGCGCCGGGTTGAGCAGCGCCATCGGCGCATGGTCGACCGTCGCCACCTCGAAACCGGCATCGGTCAGCAGCGCAGACCATTCCGCCGTCGTCAACGGGCGGGCGTTGACCTTGATCGCGCGCGCCATGTCGCGGCGGATCTCGTCTTTGGTGTCCTGCGGGAGGGTGTCCGGCTTCAGACCCAGTTCGTGGATGGCGTACCGCCCGCCCGGCCGCAGCACGCGGAATGCTTCGGCGGCGATCGCCCGCTTGTCGCGGTCACCTTGCATGGTCAGCATCGCCTCGCCGATCACGACATCGGCGCTGCCCGAGGGCAACCCGGTGTCGGCGGCGTTGGCCACCACCACTTGTCCGTTGACAGGCGCGACGATCGTGCGTACGGCCTCCGTCGCGGCGGCAGTGTCGTCGACACCGACATAGGAGCGCGGCCGCAGGGCGACGATATCGCTCGCGGTACGGCCCAAACCGGGCCCGAGTTCCACGACGTCGGCACCCTGGACACCCGCCGCGGCGAGCAGGCGGGTGGTCAGTTCCAGACCACCGGGGCGCAGCACCCGCTTCCCCAGCCTCGCCAGCAGCCAGTGCCCCGGCAGATCGGCGTCGGACCGCTGGGCAAGTGGAAGGTTCTCTCTTCCAGTCATTTTCGTTGTCTCCTTCCGACAGCCGAGAGCGCGAAGATCGCGGTGAATATCACGCAGGCGTCCGCGGCGGCGCTCCGCTCGGCAGGTACCTGGCCGCGGTGTCGATGACGTACACCCAGAGCAGGATCGCTCGCCATGACCGGCTCCTTATTTAGAGGAAACTTTTCCGGTTAATGTAGACGGCGATACTGGATGAGGCAAGGCTTACCTTTGGGCCCTGCCGACTGGCGATTTTTGCCGCGCGAACGCAAGGTTCGCGTGCGGTTACTGGCGGCCCGGCGAACGCCGGACGGTCACATGTGCAGAGGGTCGACGCTGCAGCGCCGTTTGTGAATTTGACGACGTAAATTGCCGAAAAGCGTCGTCAGATTCACAAACGATGGCAGCGCTAGGTGTAGAGGGTCGACGCCGAGTGTCGGGTCAGCCAACATCAATCCGCATTTCGCGGGTGTCCACCCGACACTCGGCATGGCGGTCTCACAACATGCAGCTGACGCAGCCATCCACCTCGGTGCCTTCCAAAGCCATTTGGCGCAGCCGGATGTAGTACAGCGTCTTGATGCCCTTGCGCCAGGCGTAGATCTGCGCCTTGTTGACGTCGCGCGTGGTGGCGGTGTCCTTGAAGAACAGCGTCAGGCTCAACCCCTGGTCCACGTGCTGGGTGGCCGCGGCGTAGGTGTCGATGACCTTCTCGTAGCCGATCTCGTAGGCGTCCTGGAAGTACTCCAGGTTCTCGTTGGTCATGTACGGCGCGGGGTAATAGACGCGGCCGATCTTGCCTTCCTTACGGATCTCGATCTTCGAGGCGATCGGGTGGATCGAGCTGGTCGAGTGGTTGATGTAGCTGATCGACCCAGTCGGCGGCACCGCCTGCAGGTTCTGGTTGTAGATGCCGTGTGCCTGCACCGACTCCTTGAGGCGTAGCCAATCCTCTTGCGTCGGGATGCGGATGTCGGCGTCGGCGAACAGCTGACGGACCTTGTCGGTCTTGGGCTCCCACACCTGCTCGGTGTACTTGTCGAAGAACTCGCCCGACGCGTACTTCGACCTTTCGAATTCCTTGAAATGCGTACCGCGTTCGATCGCAATGCGATTCGACGCGCGCAGCGCGTGGTACAGCACGCAGTAGAAGTAGATGTTGGTGAAGTCGATGCCCTCTTCGGACCCGTAGAAGATCCGCTCTCGCGCCAGGTAGCCGTGCAGGTTCATCTGCCCGAGCCCGATTGCGTGGGAGTCGTTGTTGCCCTGCTCGATCGACGGCACCGATGCGATGTGCGTCTGATCCGACACCGCGGTCAGCGCCCGGATCGCCACCTCGACGGTCTGCGCGAAGTCCGGCGAGTCCATCGCCTTGGCGATGTTCAACGATCCGAGGTTGCATGAAATGTCCTTGCCCACCTTGGCATAGGACAGGTCTTCGTTGAACAGCGACGGCGTCGAGACCTGCAGGATCTCCGAGCACAGGTTGGAGTGCGTGATCTTGCCGTCGATCGGGTTGGCCCGGTTCACCGTGTCCTCGAACATGATGTACGGGTAGCCCGATTCGAACTGCAGCTCTGCCAGCGTCTGGAAGAACTCGCGCGCCTTGATCTTGGTCTTGCGGATGCGCGCGTCGTCGACCATCTCGTAGTACTTCTCGGTGACCGAGATGTCGGCAAACGGCAAGCCGTAGACACGTTCGACGTCATACGGCGAGAACAGGTACATGTCCTCGTTCTTCTTGGCCAGCTCGAACGTGATGTCGGGGATCACGACGCCGAGGCTCAGCGTCTTGATCCGGATCTTCTCGTCGGCGTTCTCCCGCTTGGTGTCCAGGAAGCGGTAGATGTCGGGGTGGTGCGCGTGCAGGTACACCGCACCCGCGCCTTGGCGTGCGCCGAGCTGGTTGGCGTAGGAGAACGAGTCCTCGAGCAGCTTCATGATCGGGATGACGCCCGAGCTCTGGTTCTCGATGTTCTTGATCGGCGCCCCGTGTTCGCGAATGTTGCTCAGCAGCAAGGCAACTCCACCACCGCGCTTGGACAACTGCAGCGCTGAGTTGATGGAGCGGCCGATCGACTCCATGTTGTCCTCGATGCGAAGGAGGAAGCACGAAACCGGCTCGCCGCGCTGCTTCTTGCCCGAGTTGAGGAACGTCGGGGTGGCCGGCTGGAAACGACCGTCCATGATCTCGTCGACCAGCTTCTCGGCCAGCGCGGTGTCACCGGCGGCCAGCGTGAGCGACACCATCACCACGCGGTCCTCGAACCGCTCCAGATAGCGCTTGCCGTCGAAGGTCTTGAGCGTGTAGCTGGTGTAGTACTTGAACGCGCCGACGAACGTCGGGAACCGGAACTTCTTGGCGTACGCGCGATCGAGCAGGCTCTTGACGAAGTTGCGCGAGTACTGGTCGAGCACCTCGCGCTCGTAGTAGTTCTCCTTGATCAGGTAGTCGAGTTTCTCGTCGACATCGTGGAAGAAGACCGTGTTCTGGTTGACGTGCTCGCGGAAGTACTGGTGCGCGGCCTCGCGGTCCTTGTCGAACTGAATCTTGCCGTCGGCGTCGTACAGATTCAGCATCGCGTTGAGCGCGTGGTAATCCATCTCGCCGGCCCCCGAAGCCGAATGCGTGGCCGGCGCGGCGGGCGCTACAGGCTCTGCAGCTGTGACGGTTGGTGACACGTCTGGTCCTTCCAAAACTCTTCCAAACCCGATCGGACGGCGTCGACGTCGTCCGGGGTTCCCATCAGTTCGAAGCGGTACAGGTACGGAACGCCGCACTTGCGGGACACGACATTGCCCGCGTAGGCGAACTCGGCGCCGAAGTTGTTGTTGCCCGCGGCGATGACGCCGCGGATCAACGACCGGTTGTGTTCATTGTTGAGGAACGCGATGACCTGCTTGGGCACATAGCCGCCGTCGTTGATGTCCGGTGTGGCGCGTCCACCCCCGTAGGTGGGTAGCACCAGCACGTAGGGCTCGTCGACCTCGATGCGTCCATGCAGCGGGATCCGGGTAGCGGGCAGGCCCAGCTTCTCGACGAAACGGTGGGTGTTCTCCGAGACGCTGGAGAAGTAGACGAGATTGCTCATCGCGCTCTCCCTTTCTGCCCGTCGGATACCCCTAAGCCGTCGCCGCGACCGCTCCGAGGGCCTTGATGCGGTCGGGCCGGAATCCGGACCAGTGCTCGTTGCCGACCACCACGACCGGGGCCTGCAGATACCCGAGCGCCATCACGTAGTCGCGGGCTTCGCTGTCGAGGGTGATGTCGACCTTCTCGTACGCGATGCCCTGCTTATCCAGCGCCTTGTAGGTCGCGTTGCACTGCACGCATGCGGGCTTGGTGTACACGGTGATCGAGTGCTGAGTCATCTGCGGTACGGCTCCTGTCGCGAACTGGGACTGGCAACTGGTCGAACACTTTCATCTGGCCGAGATTCATCGAATTTCAGCAGCCCGGAGACCCTGAAAATTCCTGTCGCCCGAGGCCACCGTCCGGTGTGCCTTGACGCCGACACGACCGGGTTCGGGGGCTCCGGCCGACCCTCAGCGAGCTTGGAATCGTGGGGGCCTGTCGGTGCTCGAAACACTACACCTAGTGTCCGACATTGCGAAGGAATACCAGATGTTCTGAATAACAATCTTGGAATTCCCAGGTCGTAAGCTCATCAGGCCCACCTCGCTCGGCGTGTCGCACGTCACACTCGGAGGTGTGTCGTGTACCTGCGGCAGGTATAGCAGTCGGCACCGACAACTCGATATGCATGACGGGCGGACAGCAAAGCGACCAAGGGCGTCGCCTAGGGCGTGGGATCGAATTCGAGCAGGCGGCGCTCGACCAGGTCGGCTCCGCGCGCGACGCCACCCGCCGATGCGAACCCGGCCGCGACCCGGCGCGCGCCGTCGACCCTCGTCATCGCTTCGTCGATCTTGCGCCGAAGCCGCGGTGCGGTCAGCTTCCTGCTCGGCAGCCGGGACCCGCAGCGCGCGACCTCAACGCGGCGAGCCACTTCGAACTGGTCGCGGCCGAACGGGACGACGCACACGGGCACTCCTCGCGCAAGTGCTTTCTGAGTCACTCCCATCCCGCCGTGGGTCACGGCGCAGACAGCCCGGTCGAGCACGGCGCCGTGCGCAACGAAGGTCCGCACGGTGGCGTTGTCAGGTATCACCAGGCCGTCGGGTACCCCACATGGGAACGTCGCGATGACATGTACCGGTCGGGTGCTCATGGCGGCCAACGCGGTCGATGGCAGAACAGCATCGGCCTGTCGCTCCGATGAAGTCGCGACCAGAACGATCGGGCGGTCGATGCCATCCAGGAACGAGACATCATCAGGCACATCGAATTCACAAGGCCCGATCATTTGAACTCGGTCGTCCCAATCCGGATGCGAGTATTCGAAGGGCTCGGCAGTCGCGACGAGGATGAGCGGCGCGCGGCTGACCAGATCCTGGCCCGACACAACGGATTTCGCACCTACCTGCGCGCACACGCGGTTGAGCGGTTCGCGCATGGCACGGTCGAATGTTCCAGCGACGAGTGGGCGCAGCGCCTCATCGCGAAGCCGACCCAGCGGTCCAGGCCATGGGCGCAGGCCGGGCCCGAAGGGCGGCGCCTTCCGCGATCTCAGAATCGGCGGGTAGGACCAAAACAATGCCCAGGGCATCGATGCCGCGTCAACGACGGCGGGTGCACCCCAGCAGTTCGAATCGATGATCGTGGCATCGGGGCATACCGACTCGATCGACGCGGCGAGATCCTCCACCTCGTATACCGCGCGTTCGGCGAAAGCTCGAAACGCGGCCCTGAGTGCGGCTCTCGGGTTGGCAGCGGTCCAGTCGTCCATCGCCACCGCCTCGATGCGCGGATCGAGGGCCGAGGATTCGAGCCCCAGCGCGCCGCCGATTCCGACTCCCTCGGACAACGTCCGCAGCACAACCCGGTGGCCGCGATTGCGCATTTCGACCAGCAGTGCCAGCAGCGGGTAGAGATTGCCGAAGGCCGGAGAGGTGTACGCCAAGATCGTGGCCACGGCTTCACCGGCCTCTTCGCTCCGAGGCCGTGCCGCTCCGGGGGCCGGCCCTTGAGCCGGAATTTTATCGGCTCACCCGCCAGCGCAGCTCGCATTCGGCAACCGGTCCCTTAGCCGACCTCGGCGGCCAGTTTGCCGACGATGTCACGCAGCCCGGCGACAACTTCCGCGTCCTCCCGCGGATGCCTGCCGTCGAGCGTGGCGGTCGGTATCGACAGCCGCAAATCCTCCACGACGCGCGGTCCAGCGATCGCGAAACTCTTGCGCGTCTCGTCGTGCGCCCACTGGCCGCCATAGCGCCCAAGCGACGCGCCGACGACCGCGAGCGGCTTGTCCTTGAGCGCGCTATCGCCGTAAGGCCGCGACAACCAGTCGATCGCGTTCTTGAGCACACCCGGGATGCTGCCGTTGTACTCGGGGGTGACCACCAGCGCGGCATCCGCATCCGCCGCGGCCCGCCGCAGCGCCACCGCCGGTTCGGGCACTCCGCCCTGCGCCTGGCCGTCGTCGATGTCTTCGTTGTAGAAGGGCAGTTCAGCAAGCCGGTCGAACAACTGCAGACGGATGCCCTCCGGAGCTGTCTCGACCGCAGTCTCGACCAGCTGCCGGTTGACCGATCCTGCCCGCAGGCTGCCCAACAGCACCAGCACCTTGGCGTTCGACGTGTCCGACATCTTTGTGTTCTCCTCGGTCGACGGTGAAAATCCTCGCACAGCACAACCGGACTGCAGTCCGAATCATTCCGGCTGAACTAAACTGCTGACATGGCCGCGCCTCGTCCCCTCAACGCGCTGCCGGTTTCCACCCCAACCCCTCCCGAGCGCGGTGACGCCGCTCGCAACCGCACGCTGATTCTCGACGCCGCGCGAAAGCTGATCGCCGAACGCGGCGCCGAAGCGGTCACCACCGATGACATCGCGACGGCCGCCGGCGTCGGCAAGGGCACATTGTTCCGCCGGTTCGGCAGCCGCGCGGGCTTGATGCTCGTGCTGCTCGACGAGGACGAGAAGGCCCAGCAACAGGCGTTCCTGTTCGGGCCCCCACCACTGGGGCCGGGCGCTCCGCCGCTCGAGCGGCTGTTGGCCTACGGCCGCGGCCGATTGGAGTTCGTGAACAGCCACCACGCGCTGCTCTCCGATGCCAACCGAGACCCCCAGATGCGGTTCAGCCCGCCCGCCACGCTGCACCATCAGCATGTCCGCGTGCTGCTGCAGGCCGCCGACACCACCGGCGACCTCGACGCGCAGGCCGCCGCGCTGCTCGCCCTGCTCGACGCGGACTACGTGCGCCACGAACTCAACGAGCGCGGCGCGACGCTCGAGTCACTCGCCGATGCCTGGGAAACGTTGGCGTGCAAGCTGTGCGGGCGATGAGCGCTTGCGCGAAGTGGGGGCACCACCCGCCCGAATGGCAGGGGGACAGACGGCTCCGATGAGACGCTGGATACTGCACGTCGACCTCGACCAGTTCCAGGCCGCGGTCGAGATCCGCCGCAACCCGGCGCTCGCCGGGCTGCCGATCATCGTCGGCGGCAACGGCGATCCGGACGAGCCCCGCAAGGTCGTGACTTGCGCGTCGTACCCGGCCCGCGCGTACGGGGTGCACGCGGGCATGCCGTTGCGCACCGCGGCTCGCAAGTGCCCGGATGCGACGTTCCTGCCGTTGGACACGGACGCCTACGATGCGGCTTCCGAAGAGGTGATGGACTTGCTGCGCAACTTCGGGCACCCCGTGGAGGTGTGGGGCTGGGACGAGGCGTACATCGGCGCCGACCTCGACGACTCGCAGACCCCGTTCGGGTTCGCCGAGCGGATCCGCGAGGTGATCGCAGCCGAGACGGGCCTGTCGTGTTCGGTGGGCATCAGCGACAACAAACAGCGCGCCAAGGTGGCCACCGGATTCGGCAAGCCGACGCGCGTGCCCGGGGCCGACGACGCGCCGGGCGTCTATCAACTCACCGACGAGAACTGGATGGCGGTGATGGGCGACCGTGCGGTGGACGCCGTCTGGGGTATCGGACCGAAGACGGCGAAAAAGCTTGCGGCCATGGGCATCACCACC
This sequence comes from Mycobacterium sp. GA-0227b, assembly GCF_001499855.1. GTDB lineage: Bacteria > Actinomycetota > Actinomycetes > Mycobacteriales > Mycobacteriaceae > Mycobacterium. The sequence goes on along the minus strand of NZ_LQIK01000029.1, from coordinate 350,717 downwards.
GTCGCCGATCTCGCTGCCACCGACGCGTCGCTGCTCACCGCGACCTTCGGCCCCACGACAGGGCTGTGGATCCTGTTGCTCGCCAAGGGCGGCGGCGACACCGACGTCAGCGCCACACCGTGGGTGCCGCGCTCGCGCAGCCATGTCGTCACCTTCCCCACCGACCTCACCGAGCGCTCCGAAATGGACAGCGCCGTCGTCGATCTCGCGCAACAGACCCTGAGCGAGGTCGTCGGGCAGAACCGGGTCGTCAGCCGGGTGGCCGTGACGGTGCGGACGAAGACCTTCTACACCAGGACAAAGATCCGCAAGCTACCCGCACCGACGGTCGACGCCGAAATTGTCACCCGAACCGCACTCGATCTCCTCGGCCAGTTCGAGCTCGACCGACCCGTCCGATTGCTGGGCGTGCGGCTGGAACTGACGCCGCCCGAAGGCGGGTACTGAACCAATGCTGCACACGGTCGCGATCCGCGGATACCGGTCACTGCGCGACATCGTCCTACCGCTGGCGGGACTGACCGTTGTCACCGGCGCCAACGGGACGGGTAAGTCGTCGCTGTATCGCGCCTTGCGCCTGCTGGCCGACTGCGGCCGCGGCGAGGTGATCGGGTCACTGGCGCGCGAGGGTGGCCTGGAGTCGGTGCTGTGGGCGGGTCCCGAACAGCCCAGCGGCGCCCGTCGCACCGGACGCGTCGAGGGCACGACGAGGACCGGTCCGGTGTCACTCGAAATGGGTTTTGCATCAGACGATTTCGGCTACCTCGTCGACCTGGGCCTGCCGCAGATGGCGGGCCACGGATCGCTGTTCGGGCGCGATCCGGAGATCAAGCGAGAGGTCGTGTTCGCGGGTCCGGTCATGCGTAGCAGTTCGACGCTGGTGCGCCGAACCCGCGAATACGTGGAGGCGAGCGCGGAGTCCGGGCGAGGGTTCGACAAACTGTCCCAGTCGCTACCGCCCTACCGCAGCGTGCTCGCCGAGTTCGCCCATCCCGGCGCACATCCCGAACTCGCCGCGGTGCGGGACCGGTTGCGCAACTGGCGTTTCTACGACGGATTCCGGGTCGACGCCGCGGCGCCGTCGCGACAGCGCACGGTCGGAACCAGGACCCCGGTCCTGTCCGACGACGGCAGCGACCTGGCGGCCGCGATCCAGACCATCCTCGAAGCCGGCTTCGACGACCTACAGCGGGCCATCGCCGACGCCTTCGACGGCGCCTCGGTGTCGGTGGCCGTGCACGACGGGTTGTTCGATCTGCAGTTGCAGCAGCGCGGCATGCTGAGACCGTTGCGGGCGGCCGAATTGTCCGACGGCACACTGCGATTCCTGCTGTGGGCCGCCGCGCTGCTCAGCCCGCAGCCCCCGTCGCTGATGGTGCTCAACGAGCCGGAGACCTCGCTGCATCCGGACCTGGTCCGTCCGTTGGCGTCGTTGATCCGTGCAGCGACAGGAGGCACCCAGGTCGTCGTCGTCACCCACAGCAAGGCCCTGCTCGAGTACCTCGACACCGTTCCGGTCGGTGACGGCGGCGATGCTGTGGAGATCTCGCTGTACAAGGATCTCGGGGAGACGCGTGTCGACGGGTTGGGCATGCTGTCTGCTCCGCCGTGGGACTGGGGTCGGCGTTAGCGGCGCGCCGCCGGTCGCAGTGCCTTGGTGAACAACACGTTCGCCTGGCGCATCGCGACGCTGTACGGCCACCACATCGTGCGCTTGAACAGATACAGCGCCCGGATGTCGGGCGAGGTGTAGATCAGGAACCGGTTACGGCGAACGCCTTTGAGGATGCACTCGGCGGCGTGTTCCGGTGACACCGCGTGGCCGCCGAACCGGTCCGTCCACCTCTTCACCCGGGGGTCCTCGCGGTCCACCCCGGCGATCTGAACCGTCTGCACCAGCGGCGTTTTCACCGCGCCGGGCACCACCACGGAAACCCCGATCCGGTGTCGGGCCAGATCAAAGCGCAACACCTCCGACATCCCGCGCAATCCGTACTTGCTCGCGCTGTACGCGGCGTGCCATGGCAACGCCACCAGTCCGGCCGCCGAGGACACGTTGACGAGTTGACCTCCGGTGCCCGCCGCGACCATCGGCGGCACGAACGCCTCGATGACGTGGATCGGACCCATCAAGTTGATGTCGACCATCGACTTCCAGTGCTGGTGCGTCAGCGTGGACACGGTGCCCCACGCCGATACCCCGGCGATGTTCATCACGATGTCCATCGCCGGGTGGCGGGAGTGGATGTCGGCGGCGAACGCGGCCACCGCGTCGTAGTCGGAGATATCAAGAGCTCTGTACTCGGGCACCTCGGCGCCGAGCGAGCGCGCGTCGGCGACGGTCTTCTCCAGGCCCTCGGCGTCGCGGTCGGTGAGATAGAGTTCGGCGCCCTCGGCGGCCAACTTCAACGCGGTCGCGCGGCCGATGCCGCTGGCGGCCCCGGTGAGAAAACAACGCTTGTTCGCAAAGCCGGGGTGCGCCATGGCGGTGAGGATACTGTGTTCAGCCCTGCGGCCGGCCGGACGGTTCCGGACTCCCCCAGAACGCCGCAACCCAGAGTCGCTCCAGCGCGTCGATCGCTCGATTCGGATCGATACCGCGGCCCACGAAGGTGCTGTCCTGGGTCAGCGTCATCGTCGTCGTCGCGGCCAGGGTGCGAACGAGTGCGGGCAGGTCATCGGAGATCGGGCGCGCGTCGACATCTTGTTCGAGCAGCGTGATGAGTTTCTCGATGATGCCGTCGTAGAAGTCGTCCATCATCTCGCGGATCTTGGCGTCGGTGTTGCGAGCGACTGCACACGCCGTCAACACGGGGTCGTCATTGGCGTATACGGCCGCGGCGCTGCCGACCATGCGCTTGGCGAACGCCTCCGGCGTCTCTCCCGGCTCACGCGGAGCGAAGTGGTGGGTGAGGCTGTCGAGCATCTCCCCCGCGTCGGCCAGGATCACCGCGAGCACCGCGTACTTGGAGTCGAAATAGAAGTAGAAGCCGGACCGGGCGACCCCGGCACGCTCGCTGATCGTGCTGACCGACAGGTCGGCGAACGGACGCTCCTGAACCAGTTCCCGGACGGCGTTGATGATCGCGTCGCGCTGCCGGTCGCCGCGGCTGCGACGCGCCTGCGGCGCTGGTTGAGCAGTCATCGCCCTAGACCTTCGCACCGCGGCGCGCCAGGACAAAACTTGACATGCGTCAAGTGTGCCATTCAGGATGAGGATGAGAGTGACAACGGCCACAGTCTTTCTGCGCAGGAGCATGCCAATGACGACGACCATCAACACCAAGGATTACCTGCTCGACCAAGCCAAACGCAGGCTGACCCCGTCGTTCAACAACTTCCCGGGCATGGGCCTGGTCGAGCGCAGGCTGCTCAACACCGACTTTCCGCAGAAGCCGATGGCGTTGCCACCGGCGGGTAGCGACCTGAAGCCGGTCATCGGCGACGCAGGCCTGCCGATCATCGGCCACATGATCGAGATGTTCCGCGGCGGGCCGGACTATCTGCTGCACGTCTACCGCAAATACGGGCCGCTGTACTACGGAGATTCCCCGGCCTTGCCGGCCGTCGCCGCGCTGGGCCCCGACGCCGCGCAGGCCGTCTACTCCAACCGCAACAAGGACTTCTCCCAACAGGGCTGGGTACCGGTGATCGGGCCGTTCTTCCATCGCGGACTGATGCTGCTCGACTTCGAGGAGCACATGTTCCACCGGCGGATCATGCAGGAGGCGTTCGTCCGCAGTCGCCTGGTCGGCTATCAGGAGAAGGTCGACAAGGTGGTGTCTCAGGTCATCGCCAAGCAATGGGTGGCAAACGACCCGCGCTTCCTCATGTATCCGGCCATGAAGGAACTGACGCTCGACATCGCGTCGATGGTGTTCATGGGGCACGAGCCCGGCTCCGACAAGGAATTGGTGACCAAGGTGAACCAGGCGTTCACCACCACGACGCGCGCGGGCAATGCGATCATCCGCAAGCCGGTGCGGCCGTTCACCTGGTGGCGCGGCATGCAGGCCCGCAAGCTGCTGGAGGATTACTTCGAGGAGCGGGTCAAGGAACGTCGCGGCAAGGAGGGCTCCGACCTGCTGACGGTGCTGTGCCACACCGAGGACGAGCACGGCAACAGCTTCACCGACGAGGACATCGTCAACCACATGATTTTCCTGATGATGGCCGCGCACGACACGTCGACGTCGACGGCCACCACGATGATCTACCACCTGGCCAAGCACCCGGAGTGGCAGGACCGCTGCCGCGACGAATCCGACCGCCTCGGCGACGGCCCCGTCGACATCGAGGCGCTGGAGAAGCTGGAGTCGCTCGATCTGGTGATGAACGAGTCGATTCGGCTGGTGACGCCGGTGCAGTGGGCCATGCGCCAAACCGTGCGCGACACCGAACTGCTGGGCTACTACCTGCCGAAGGGCACGAACGTCATCGCCTACCCGGGCATGAACCATCGGCTCGAGGAGTTCTACCCCGAGCCGATGAAGTTCGACCCGGAACGTTTCACCGAGCCCCGCAACGAACACAAGCAGCACCGCTATGCGTTCAGCCCGTTCGGCGGCGGTGCACACAAGTGCATCGGCATGACGTTCGGTCAGTTCGAGGTGAAGACCATCCTGCACCGGTTGCTGCGCAAGTACCGGCTCGAACTGCCGCGCCCGGATTACACGACGGAGTGGGACTACGGCGGCATGCCGGTACCCAAGGACGGCATGCACATCGTGCTGCGCCCGCTGCGCTGACCTTCGGCGATCAGGCCGCAGTCAGCAGGCGGTTCGCGCAGGCGATGACGGCGCTCAGTGCCGACTGTGTCGGATCGTCGGACAGCCCCATCGCCCATTCGGACCGCATACCGTCGGAGCCGCGGATGAAGGTGGCCGTGCGTTCGCCCGCGTGCATCTGGTGAAAAGCGGTCATCTCCAGTGCGATTCCCCGGTCGTAGAGCATCGATGTCAGCGCGGCGACTGGGCCCGGCGCGGCCGCCGACGTCGTGCAGATCCGGTCGCCGATCGCCAGTGTCGCCTGATACTGGCGCGCCTGAGGCCCCAGCCGGGTAGCGGGGCGGTCACCGTCGATGCAGCTCCAGTCGCCCAGCCGCAATGGACCTGAACTGGGCGCATACTCGGCGACAAACGATTCGAAGGACATCGCGTAGGCCTCCTCCCGCAGGCCGCGCGGCATCGGGGCGTCGATGTGAGCCGCGAACGTGGGCGACGCTGCGCTGGTAGCGGATTCGGTTGCGAACGAGGTGGTCATGTGCCGATCTCTTCTTCGAAAGGAAGCGACCGACAGGGAAAGCTACGTAGCGACGACCCACAGCGAGGGGTCGGTCAGAATCAGACCCCGCTGCGGGTTGCTACTACGAGTCGCCTCGGCACGCGTCCGATCGTAGACGCACGCGCACACGGCTGCAAAGACAATTCCGTTCGCCTCCATGGCTCGTGACGCGCCCCTTGGCCGTAACGTGTGGCTGATGTCGGCCAGTCATGTGTCATCCGCATGGCTGGAGCGTTGTTCGGGCCACGGGTGAACTGGGCGCTGCTGTTCGCCGCCGGCATTCTCGGCGGGCTCACCGGCAGCATCGCCGGCCTCGCCTCGGTGACCACTTATCCCGCCCTGCTGCTGTTCGGCCTGGCGCCGGTGACGGCCAATGTGACCAACACTGTGGCGCTGGTGTTCAACGGCATCGGTTCGGTGTTGGGCTCGCGGCCCGAACTCGAGGGCCAGGGTCGCTGGATCAGGCGCACCCTGCCGGTCGCCGTGCTCGGTGGCGCGGCGGGCGCCGCGCTGTTGCTCTCCACGCCCGCGGAGGGTTTCGAGAAGGCCGTGCCGATCCTGCTCGGCGTCGCCTCGCTCGCAATCCTGCTGCCGCGCCGGATATCCACCGAAGCACAGGTAGCCAGTCACCTGCGGCACCGAACCGGAGTGCTGTTCGAGGTGTCGGCGATCTTCTTGATCTGTGTCTACGGCGGCTATTTCGGCGCGGCGGCCGGTGTGCTGCTGCTCGCGCTGCTGCTGCGCGCGGCTCCCGCGTCGCTCCCCCAGGCCAACGCGGGTAAGAACGTGGTCCTCGGCGTGGCGAATACCGTTGCGGCCGTGATCTTCGCGTTGCTGGCGCCGGTGCATTGGTGGGCGGCGCTGGTGTTGGGCCTCGGCTGCCTGGTCGGGTCGCGGCTGGGCCCGATCGTCGTCCGGCACGCACCCGCCGGCCCACTGCGCGTGGTGATCGGCGCGGCGGGCGTGGCGCTGGCGGTCAAGCTGGGAATCGACGCCTACGGTTCCTAGCGCGAGCAGACGCGAAATGCCCTCGACACGCCGCAAAATGGGGCACTTCGCGACTGCTCGCCACGGCTACTAGAGCTCGAACGGGCTGTCGCCCTTGACGACCCGGGTACCCAGGTCGATGAGGTTCTGGGCGTTGGCGTGCAACCGCTCACCCGCGTCCCGGCTGGCCTGGCCGACCAGAAATCGCGACCAGGTGCCCTCGATCACGATGCCCAACTTGAAGCACGCCATCGCGATATACCAATCGAGACTTGGAGTTTCGCGGCCACCCGCAGCGAGGTAGGCCGCGAGGAGCTCACGCCGGCTGGCCAGCCCGCCGAGCGCGGCGAGCTGCGCGCCCGCGGTGATTGTGTTGGTTTCCAGCGGCCAGCAGATCAACATCCAGCCCAGGTCCAGCAGCGGGTCGCCGACTGTGCACATCTCCCAGTCGACGAACGCCGCCAGCTCGGGCGTGTCGCGGCGCAGCAGCACGTTGCTCAGATGCGGGTCGCCGTGCATGACGCCCGGCCGCCCCTCCGGCGGCACGTTCGACGCCAACCAGTCGGCGAGTTCCGTCACGGCCAGCGACTCGGGGTCGTAGCGGTCGTGCCGATAGCTCTCGAGCAGCCGCAGGAACTGCGGGACCTGACGCTCCAGAAACGAGCCGGGACGCTTGAGTGCGGCCAGCGGACGGCCCTCCCACTCGACCTGCCCGAGCATCGCCAGGCTCGCCGCATACGACAGGCCGACCTGATGGCGCATGGCCGGGTCGCGCACGTAGGCCTCCGCCATGTCGTCGCCCGGGTTGAAGCCGTCGACCTCCTCCATCAGATAGAACACCACCCCGAGGACGCTGCGGTCCTCGCAGCCGGCGATGAAGCCGGGGTGTGGCACCGGCGTGCCCGCCAGCGTGCGCAGCGCCGCGATCTCGCGCAGCATCGTCTTGTCGCTCGTCGGCCGCGGGTGCAACGGCGGCCTGCGCAGCACCATGGGTCTGCCGTCGACGTGTAGCCGCACCACGATGTTCTGCGTCCCGCCGGTCAGCGGTTCGACGTCGCTGACCGTCGATCCCAGGCCCTGCTGCCGGACCCACTTCTGCAGGGCGGCCTGGTCGTCCTCACTCAGGGTCGGAAGCTGATGCGTGTCGTCGGGCATGCAGCCATCGTGTCAGGTCGCCGGACTCACCTAGTGCGGCTTGTGCACAAGTCACCAGTTACTTGGGGGCGAAGCGCTGGCCCGCATCCAGCCGCAGGCACTGGCCGTTGAGCATCGGGTTCTCGACGATCGCCGCGACCAGCTTGGCGTACTCCTCGGGCTTGCCGAGCCGCTTCGGGAACGCCGCATCCTTGGTCAGCGCCTTGGCGAACTCGTCGGGGATGCCCTCGGTCAGGCCGGTGGCGAACAGGCTCGGCGCGATGGCCAGCGCCCGGATGCCCAGGCTGCCCATGTCGCGGGCCATCGTCAGGCACATCCCGGCGATCGCCGCCTTGGATGCGGTGTAGGCGACCTGCCCGATCTGGCCCTCGAACGCGGCGATCGAGGCGGTGTTGATGATGACGCCCCGCTCCTCCTGCTCATCGTCGACCAGGTCCTGCTGGCTCATCTGCCAGCCCGCCAGCCTGCTGATGTTGAAGGTGCCAATGAGGTTCAGATCCACGCACTTGCGGAAGGTCTCCAGGCTGTGCGGGCCGTCCTTCTTGACGGTGCGCTCCGCGGCGCCGCCACCGGCCGTCGTCACGATGATGTGCAGGGCGCCCAGCCCGTCAATGGCCTGCTGCAGCACTTTCTCGGTGCCGTCGAAGTCGGTGACGTCCACCTCGAAGAACGAGCCGCCGATCGCGTCGGCGACCTCCTTGCCCTTCGACTGCGGGCGGTCCAGCACCGCGACGTCCGCACCGCGCTGTGCCAGCAACTCCGCCGTGGCCTTGCCGAAACCCGACGCACCGCCGACGATGATGGCCTTCTTGCCCTGGATTTCCACCTGGGTCTCCCCTTTCCAAAAAATGCTCGAATCGTAAAGCAACCTAGCCGACGTCATCTTTTGGTAAGGCCTTTGGGTCGCCAACGTGAGTACTTTGGCGGCATGACGGCGCGCAGCACCAAGGCGATGGGCGGCATCGCAGCGGCCGCCGTCGCGCTTGGAGTCACCCAGCTTCTCGCCGCTTTCGTCGGACCGGAGGCCGACGCCCGCACCGCTGTCGGTTCGTCGGTCATCGACCGGACGCCCGGGCCGGTCAAGGAATGGGCGATCCAGACCTTCGGGATGGCCGACAAACTCGTGCTCTCGATGCTCGTTCTGGCGGTGATCGCCGTCGTCGCCGCGGCCACGGCCGCTCTCGAGACCAGACGCGTTCCCATCGGCAGCATTGCGATCGTCGCGGCCGGTGTCCTCGGTTGCGCGGCCGTGCTGTCGCGCGCTGGGGCGAACCTGTTCGACGTGGTGCCGACGGTGGTGGGCACCGCGTGCGGCGTCGCGGTGCTGCGGCTGCTCGTCTCGGGCCGGTTCACCGACGCTCCCCAACCCACGGACGACGGTCCCGATCCCGGCCGACGACTGTCGTTGGTGACACTGGGTTTTCTCGGCGTCGGGGCGCTGACCGGTGTCGGCGGCGTCGTGCTTTCCCGCCTGACGACCTCCGTCTCGGGCGATCGCAACGCCTTCGCACTGCCGCCGGTCGACGTCGCCGCGCCGCCCGTCCCACCGACGGTACAGCCGAAAGGTGTTGCGCTGCCGACGTTCATCACCAGCAACGCCGACTTCTACCGGATCGACACGGCGCTGCGTGTCCCGCAATTGAGCCGGGAGAACTGGCAGTTGCGGATCCACGGCATGGTGGACCGCGAGATCACCCTGCGCTTCGGCGATCTCGAGCGGTTCGACGTGGTGGAGGAGCTGGTGACGCTGACGTGTGTGTCGAACCCGGTCGGCGGCAACCTCATCGGTACCGCCACCTGGACGGGCTACCGAACGCGGGACCTGTTGGCCGAAGCGGGAATCCACCCGGACGCGGACATGGTGCTGTCGATGTCGATCGACGGGTTCACCGCGGGGACTCCGGTCGATGCGCTCACCGACGACCGCGGCGCGATGTTGGCGGTCGGCATGAACGGTGAACCGCTGCCGACCAATCACGGCTACCCCGCCCGGTTGGTGGTGCCCGGGTTGTACGGGTACGTCTCGGCGACCAAATGGGTCGTCGACTTGGAAGTGACCCGATTCGACCGGGCCGAGGCGTACTGGACGCGGCTGGGTTGGTCGGCGCGCGGGCCGATCAAGACGTCGTCGCGGATCGACGTGCCGCGCAGCGGCCAGGACGTGCCGCGCGGTGCGGTGACGTTCGGCGGCGTGGCGTGGGCGCAGAACCGCGGGGTGCGCAACGTCGAGGTGCGCATCGACGGCCCCGAAAGCCAAGGCGACTGGCAGCAGACCGATCTCGGCGCCGCCTATTCCGACGAAACGTGGCGGTTGTGGAGCTTTCCATGGCAGGCCACCCGGCCGGGGCGCCACACGATCACCGTGCGGGCCACCGACAACACCGGTGCGGTGCAGACCGCCGACGTCGCCGACCCGGTGCCCGACGGCGCCACCGGCTGGCACAGCGTCGAGTTCACGGTCACCTAACGCATTGCCGCCTGACCCCACCCACCGCGAGTGACCGTGTCTGCACACCGACACGCCGCGATTGCCGGTACAAATGCGGTCACTCGCGCATCTTCAGAGACCCGTGACAGGCTGAACCCGTGCAGTTGCTCGACGTCGCGACCGCGTCCACGGAAGTCGGCGCCTCATCGTCGCGGCTGGCCAAGACCGCCACGATCGCCGATCTGCTGCGCCGGGTCGGCGACGAGGGCGACGCCGATCAGGTGGCGGTCGTCGTGTCATGGCTGTCGGGTGAGTTGCCGCAACGCCAGATCGGCGTCGGTTGGGCCGCGCTTCGCTCGATGCCGGAACCGGCGACGGCCCCATCGCTGACGGTGCCGGAGGTCCACGCGCGGTTCACCGAGATCGGACTGGTCGCGGGCAAGGGCTCGCAGGCGCGGCGCGCCGAGTTGCTCGCCGGGCTGTTCGGCGCCGCAACCGGCGTCGAGCAGACGTTTCTGCGCAGGCTGCTCGGCGGCGAACTGCGCCAGGGCGCGCTCGTCGGCGTGATGGCCGACGCGGTCGCCAAGGCCGCCGGGGTGCCCGCCGCTGCGGTGCGCCGTGCCGCCATGCTCGGTGGCGACCTGCCCGCCGTCGCGGCCGCTGCCCTGACCGAGGGCGAGGCGGCGCTCGAACAGTTCACGCTCACGGTCGGGCGCCCCGTCGGCCCGATGCTGGCGCAGACCGCCGCGGGCGTCGCCGAGGCTCTCGAACGTCTCGGCGGCACAGCCGTTTTCGAGGCCAAGCTGGACGGCGCCCGAGTACAGGTGCACCGATCCGGTGACGCCGTGTCGATCTACACCCGCAGCCTCGACGACGTGACCGCCCGTTTGCCGGAGGTCGTCGACGCGGCATTGGCCCTGCCCATCACAACCTTGATAGCCGACGCCGAGGCGATCGCATTGCGAGCCGACGGACGTCCGCACCGCTTCCAGGTCACGGCGTCGCGCTTCGGTCGCTCCGTCGACATCGCCGCCGCCGCGACGGCGCAACCGTTGTCGGTGTTCATCTTCGACCTGCTGCACGTCGACGGCGTCGATCTGCTGGACAAGCCGACCCGAGAGCGTATCGAGGTGCTGGACGCGCTTGTCCCGAAGGTCAACCGGGTCGACCGCCTGGTCTCCGACGACCCCGCGAAAGCGCGGGAGTTCCTGGAGGTCACGCTGGCGGCGGGCCACGAAGGTGTGATGGCGAAGTCGCTCAGCGCGCCCTACGAGGCGGGGCGCCGCGGCGCCGGATGGCTCAAGGTCAAACCCGTGCACACCCTCGATCTGGTCGTCCTGGCGGTCGAGTGGGGATCAGGCCGTCGCACCGGCAAGCTGTCCAACATCCACCTCGGCGCCAGGGATCCCCGCACGGGCGAATTCGTCATGCTCGGAAAGACTTTCAAGGGCATGACCGACGCGATGCTCGAGTGGCAGACCGCGCGGTTCCTCGAGTTGGCCGACGGGCCGACCGACGGCTACGTCGTGAAGGTGCGACCCCAGCAGGTGGTCGAGATCGCGTTCGACGGCGTTCAGGGCTCCTCGCGCTACCCCGGCGGAATGGCTCTGCGATTCGCCCGGGTACTGCGCTACCGCGACGACAAGAGCCCCGCAGAAGCCGACACCATCGACACGGTGCGCGCCTTCTACCAGCGCGGAAGCTAAAGCGACCGTTTTTACACGTGGCCGATGCGGCCGATGAAAAGATCGCCACATGGCATCCCCAACCGCTGCATCGCAGCGCACAGAGGAAACCGACGGCGACGTCACCTACGTCCGCACCGACAAGGATCTGCCCCCGGTGGCGATCATCGACCGGTCGCCGATCACCGCCAGACACCGGATCGTCTTCGGGATCATCGCCGTGCTCGGCGCGCTCGCCTGGGCGGTGATCGCGTTCTTCCGCGGCGAGACGGTCAACGCGGTCTGGTTCGTGATCGCCGCGATCTGCACCTACGTCATCGGATTCCGGTTCTACGCCCGGCTCATCGAGATGAAAATCGTGCGTCCGCGCGACGACAACGCCACGCCCGCCGAGTTATTCGAGAACGGCACGGATTACATGCCGACCGATCGCCGGGTGTTGTTCGGCCACCACTTCGCCGCGATCGCCGGCGCCGGTCCGCTCGTCGGCCCCGTCCTCGCCATGCAGATGGGCTACCTTCCCGGCACCATCTGGATCATCATCGGTGCCGTCCTGGCCGGCTGCGTGCAGGACTATCTCGTGTTGTCGATCTCCACCCGGCGGCGCGGCCGTTCACTCGGGCAGATGGCCCGCGACGAACTCGGGGCCATCGGCGGGGTGGCCGCGATCGTCGGTGTGCTCGTCATCATGGTGATCCTGCTGGCGGTGCTGGCGTTGGTGGTCGTCGGAGCCCTCGCCGAAAGTCCGTGGGGTGTCTTCTCGATCGCGATGACGATCCCGATCGCGATCTTCATGGGGTTGTACCTGAGGTTCTTTCGCCCCGGCCGGGTATCGGAAGTGTCGCTGATCGGTGTCGGCCTGCTGCTGCTCGCAGTCGTCGCCGGCGGGTGGGTCGCCGAAACATCATGGGGCACCGACTGGTTCACCCTGTCGAAGGTGAGCCTGTCGTGGGCCATCATCGTCTACGGCTTCGCCGCCTCGGTCCTGCCCGTATGGTTGCTGCTGGCCCCCCGCGACTACCTGTCGACGTTCATGAAGGTCGGCACCATCGCCCTGCTGGCGGTGGGCATTCTGCTGGCCCGACCGGTCATGGAGGCACCGGCGGTTTCGGCGTTCGCCGGCCAGGGCACCGGCCCGGTGTTCGCAGGATCACTGTTCCCCTTCCTGTTCATCACAATTGCCTGCGGTGCACTGTCGGGCTTTCACGCGCTGATCTCGTCCGGCACCACGCCCAAGCTGTTGGAGAAGGAAGGACAGATGCGGCTGATCGGCTACGGCGGCATGCTGACCGAGTCGTTCGTCGCGATCATGGCGCTGATCACCGCGGCCATCCTCAACCAGCACCTGTACTTCGCAATCAACGCGCCTGCGGCGTCGACGGGGGCCACGGCGGAGACCGCAGCCGCCTATGTCAACGGCCTGCCGATCGACAGTCCGCCGATCAGTGCCGACGACATCACCAGAGCCGCCGAAAGCGTCGGCGAAGAGTCGATCGTTTCCCGCACCGGTGGCGCACCGACGCTGGCGTTCGGCATGTCCGAAGTGCTGAGCAAGGTCTTCGGCGGTGACGCGCTCAAAGCGTTCTGGTATCACTTCGCGATCATGTTCGAAGCGCTGTTCATCCTCACCACGGTCGACGCGGGCACCCGGGTCGCCCGGTTCATGCTCTCCGACGGCCTGAGCAACCTGGGCGGCCCGCTGCGAAAGCTCAAGGATCCGAGTTGGCGTGTGGGCGCGTGGATCTGCAGCCTGATCGTGGTGGCGGCGTGGGGCAGCATCCTGTTGATGGGCGTCACCGATCCGCTCGGGGGCATCAACACGCTGTTCCCACTGTTCGGCATCGCCAACCAGCTGCTGGCGGCGATCGCGCTGACGGTCGTGACCGTGGTCATCGTGAAGAAGGGCCTGCTGAAATGGGCCTGGGTGCCGGGCATCCCGTTGCTGTGGGACCTGACGGTGACGATGACCGCGTCCTGGCAGAAGATCTTCTCGGGCGATCCCAAGGTCGGCTACTGGACGCAGCACTTCCAGTATCGCAACGCCAGGGATGCGGGTGAGACGGCGTTCGGCGCGGCGAAGGACGCCGACCAGCTCGACGCGGTCATCCGCAACACCTTCATCCAGGGCACGCTGTCGATAGTGTTCGCGCTGCTGGTTCTGATCGTGTTCCTCGCCGGGGTCGTCACGGTGTTCCGGGCGGTTCGCGGCACCGCCCTGCCGTCGACCGAAGACGAACCGGTGCCCTCGCGGCTGTTCGGACCCAGGGGTCTTGTCATGACCAAACCCGAGAAGGAGGTGCAGAAGCAATGGGACGCGTTGTCGAAGTCGCACGCAAGATCGGTTGGCACTGGGGCACATTGATAGGCGACCTGATGGGCGACACCCACTATCGTCGCTATGTCGAGCACCGGATGCGCACCCATCCGGGTGAACCGGTGCTCTCCGAACGGGATTACTGGCGGATGCGCCACGCCGCCGCCGACACCAATCCGAGCGCGCGCTGCTGCTAGCGACGACCGCTACGGTGACAGCGAATAGCGGATCGGCAGATGCTTGAGTCCGCCCACGAAAGTCGTTGCGACGAACTGCGGTTCGCCGGCCAACTCGACCGCTTTCAGGCGCGGCAGCAACTCGGTGAAGAAACTGTTCACCTCCATGCGGGCCAATGCGGCCCCCAGGCAGAAGTGCACGCCGTATCCGAACGCGATGTGTTTGTTCGGGTCGCGCCCGACGTCGAAGCGGAAGGGGTCGTCGAAGATGTCCTCGTCGCGATTACCCGAGACGTAGGACAACAGAACCGATTCCCCCGCCGCGATCGATACACCACGGATGGTGGTGTCCTCAGCGGCGGTGCGCATAAAGGCCTTCACCGGTGTGACCCAGCGGATCATCTCTTCGGTCGCCAGTGGCATCAGTCCAAGATCGGCGCACAGCCGCTGACGCTGGTCGGCATTCTCGATGAGCGCCAGCATCCCTCCGGAGATGGTCGCGCTCGTCGTGTCATGTCCTGCCGCGGCGATGATCGCGTAGTACGAGATCGTGTCGATGTCCGACAGCGGCTCACCGTCGATGGTCGCGTTGGCGATCGCCGATGCCAAATCATCGGTCGGGTTCTCCCGGCGTGAGGCGGTCAGCGCGGTGAAGTACTCGAACATCTCCAGCAACGCCGACATCTGCTCGGACGGGTCGGTACTACGCTTGAATTCGTCGTCGTCGCTGCCGAACAACTCCTGAGTGAGCTTGAGCATCAGTGGGAAGTCCGACTCCGGGATGCCGAGCAACGACATGATGACGTAGAGCGGGAAATTGACGGCGACCTGTTGGACGAAGTCGCACTCGGACCCGATCGTCATCATCTTGTCGACGTACACTTTGGCGAGTTCGTCGACGCGAACCTTCAACGCACGCATGGCCTTCGGCCGGAACCAGTCTGCGCCGATCGCCCGCACGACGCGGTGCTGCGGGTCGTCCATGTGGATCAGGGTGCGCACGCCGATCGCCGCCTGCTGTTCGTCACCCTCCTCGGTGACCAGCACCGGTCGCGGGTAGTTGGTGAACAGTGTGTTCGCCCGCTCGATGTCCATGATGTCCGCGTGCTTGGTGATCGCCCAGAACGGGCGGTAGTTCGGCACATCGACCCATGACACGGGGGCGTTCGCGCGCAGATGCGCCAGCGACGCATGCAGTTTCGCCTCGTCGGTGTAGGCCCGCGGGGTGGCGAAGACCTTGGCCGCCTCGTCCATCATCGGTGTGCTCACAAGCAACTCCTCGCCAGAACTGTCATATGCCGCGTAACTCCTTCAGCACCTGGGAGACGCTCTCTTCAGCAACCGACGAGGGAAATCCGATCATTACCCGGTCGATCAACCCGTCGCAGCGGTCCCGAATCTGCGCCGCCAGCTTGTCGATCGGCGCGACGACTGCGAACGCTTCGAGGATCTCGTCGTCGATCAGCGTGCCCATCGCATCCCACTGCCCCGCCAGGCTCAACCGGTGCAGTTCGGTATGCAGATCGCCCCAGCCGTGCAGCTCGAGGACCTTGCGATAGGCCGGCGTCGACCCGTAGAACGCGATCTGTTTTCGGGTGGCGACGGCGGCGGCGGTGAGGTCGCGTTCCCGCTCTCCGGTGACGACGAAGATCGGACAGGACACCTGAAAGTCGCTGCGTTGGCGGCCCGATCGGGCCATTCCGCGCTGCAGCGCCGGCGTGGTCACCTCGGCGAAGTAGCGCTTGGTCGTGAATGCGTGCGCCAGAATCCCGTCGGCCACCTCGCCGGCCAACTCCGTCATCGCCTCACCGACCGCGGCGAGGAACACCTTGGGCACACCGTAGTCGTGTGGTTCGGGCGTGAACATCGGCGTCATCAGCTTGTGCGTGTAGAAGTCGCCCTCGAACTCGAGGCGGGTGCCATCTCGCCAGCACGCCCAGATCTCTTGCATCGCGACAACGAACTCGCGCATGCGGCGCACCGGGTGACTCCACGGCATGCTGAACCGCTTCTCGATGTGCGGCTTGATCTGGGAACCGAGACCCACGATGAGCCGGCCGCGCGAGTAGTCCTGCAGATCCCAGCCGATGTTGGCGATTGTCATCGGATTACGTGCGAACGCGACCGCGATGCTGGTTCCCAGTTCGAGGGTTTCGGTGTGCTCGGCCGCGAGGGTCAGCGGCAGAAACGGGTCGTGGTTGACCTCGGCCGTCCAGCAACCGTCGTAGCCGCGTCGCTGCAGTGTGCTCGCCGCTCTTGCGATGTTGGCGAGCTGGCTGGAAACCGCCCCGTCGACCTTGAGGGCGGCGCCGCTAAGCATGGTCGTAGACGCTACAGTAAGCGATTCAGTATGGTCAACGCGGACATCTGAGTGCAACGATCGCCGTGCGGAGACAGGAGTTGTGATGGCCGAGGCAGAAGGCTGGGAGCACACGCTCGACGAGTTGTCCCGTCGACGCCGTCATGCCCACGGCATGGGTGGCACCGAGCGACTGGAAAAGCACCACGGCAAAGGCAAGCTCGACGCCCGCGCGCGCATCGAGCATCTCTTGGACAAGGGCACGTTCCGCGAGTTCGGCACGCTGGTCGGCGGTGACATCGCCGCCGACGGCATCGTCGCCGGCTCGGGATTCGTCGACGGCAGGCCGGTGATGGTCGGCGCCGAGGACTTCACGACGCTGGCGGGCAGCATCGGTCCAGGCGGGAACGCCAAGCGTTATCGGTTGGCGGAGTTGGCGTTGCGGGACAGA
Organism: Mycobacterium sp. GA-0227b; assembly: GCF_001499855.1. Lineage (GTDB taxonomy): Bacteria > Actinomycetota > Actinomycetes > Mycobacteriales > Mycobacteriaceae > Mycobacterium. Next base: position 333,939 of record NZ_LQIK01000029.1, on the reverse strand, counting down.
GTTCCGCTGGTGATGCTGCTCGAGGGCGCGGGTTTTCGGCCCAGCGGTGAGCACTACGGCCGCACACCGACCGACCTGCTCGCGCAGGCGCAGTGCTCGGGCAAGGTGCCGATGGTCGCGGGCCTGTTCGGGCCGTCGGCGGGCCACGGCGCACTCGTCGCCCCCGTCTGCGACTGGACGGTGATGAGCAGTCAGGGCGCAATCTTCACGGCGGGGCCGCCGGTGGTGAAAGAGTCGACGGGCGAGGAGATCTCGAAGGAAGACCTGGGCGGGCCCGCCGTGGCGCTCGCCAGCGGCGTCATCCACAACCTCGCCGACGACGACGAAGCCGTGCTCGACGACATCCGCCGCTATCTGTCCTACTTCCCGTCCAGTGCGTGGTCGTATCCGGAATCGCTTTCCGACGATGCCGAGCCGCGGACGACGTCGGAACTGCTCGACATCGTGCCCCGCGGCAACCGGCGCGTGTACGACATGCGACGGGTGCTCGACGTGGTCTTCGACCGCCCCGACTGGTTCGAGGTTCAGCCGAAGTTCGGCGCTGCCATCATCTGCGCGCTGGCCCATCTCGGCGGCCACCCCGTCGCGGTGGTGGCGAACCAGCCCCAGGTCCTTGCCGGTTCGATCGATGCCGATGCCGCCGACAAGGCCGCCCACTTCATCGCGGTTGCCGACTCGTTCCATCTGCCGATCGTGTTTCTGGCCGACAATCCCGGCATGCTGCCCGGCAGCCGGTCCGAGAAGAGCGGGGTGTTGCGCAGCGGCGCCCGGATGTTCGCCGCGCAGACCGCCGCGACGACGATCAAGCTGCATGTCACGTTGCGGAAAGCCTATGGTTTCGGCTCAATGGTGATGTCGCTGTTGGGGTTTGACAACCAGAGCGCGACGTTCGCCTACCCGGGAGCGACGATGGGCGCGATGAGCGCGGCCGCGCTCAGCAAGGCGTCCCACGCCGCCGAGGATGTCGAGGCACGCCTACGGCGGATGGAGGTCGAGGCATCGTTCCGATCGGCCGGCCACCTCGGCTTCGACGAGCTGATCCATCCCGAGGAGACCCGGAATGCGTTGTTGTCGGCGCTGCAGCGGGCGGTCTACAGCCGCCAGGCCGCCGCCGAGCCGGTGTCCCGCACGGTGATCACGCCGTAGCCATTTGCGATTTCGGTGTCGTTGGTTGCGCTCACCGCACCTGCCGACACCGAAATCACTCACGAAGCGCGGTAGGCGGCGACGATCGGCTCGAGCTCGTCGGGGGTGGCGCCGTGCATGATGAGCGCGTCGGCGCCGTAGTCGAATTCCTTGCGAATGCGGTTCACGCACTGCTGCGGCGAACCGGTGGCCGCGGGTTCGAGCCATTCGTCGGGAATCAGCGTGGCGATGTGCTCGATCTGTTCGGCATTCGCCTTGTGGTCGATACCGCCGGGGATGGACTGCACCACCTTGTCGTCCCGGAAGCGCTGCAGCACAGCAGGATCCCAGCCGTTGGTGTTGATCAGCAGATCGCCGTAACCCTGTAGATAGGTGGCCAGCCGGGCCACCGTCTTCTTCAGGCGCAGCTCTTCGGGCAGGTGGTCGCCGACCGTGGCGAAACAGGACCACACCCGCACACTGGCCGGGTCGCGGCCGGCCTGTTCGGCGGCGTCCTTGACGGTCTTGACGGCGCGCTGCAGCGTCTCGGGGGTGAAGTAGGTGTGCAGAATGACATCGTCGAATGCCCGCCCGCCCAGGGCGAGCGTCTGCGGGCCGAACGCGACGATCGCCAACCGGATGTCCTCCTTGAAATCGGGGTCGAGGAAGAGCACCTGATACTTGCCGATCGGGCCGTCGTGGTTGAAGATCACCTCGCCGTTCCACAGCCTGCGCATGACGTGGGCGAAATCCTCCATCTGCGCCGTGGTCACCGACGGGATGCCGAACGCCCCGTACATCGCCGCCACCCCCCGGCCGATGCCGAGGGTGAACCGGCCCCCGGAGAGCCGGTGCATCGTGGTCGCCCACGATCCGGTGATCAACGGGTGGCGGGTGTTGTGATTCGTTGCCGCCGTGGCGATCTGCACCCGCGTGGTGACCGCGCACGCCGCGCCGACCAGCGACGACGCCTCCTTGACGTTCCACCGCTCGGAGATGAAGGCCGTACCGAACCCGAGCTCTTCGCCGCGGCGCGCCTCGTCCATCAGCGACGCCGGGCCTTCACCCCCGGCGCCGGCCAGCAGGTAGTAGCCCAGTTCGTCGAGCACCCGATCCGTCACGCCCAGACTCCTTGTTTGTAGCCGCAGTTCCACACTTCGACGATCCTGCCGTCGACCACCCTGAAGATCTCCATGCTGCCGATCGTGGTCTCCGTTCCGTCCTTGAGCTTCATCGGCGACTGGTAGACGATCGCGACGTGCTCGCCGTCATCGCCGGCCACCACCAGGTTCAGGTCGAACCGGATGCGTTCGGAGACATCCCACATGTCGATGACCCGCCGCACCGCCTGGTCGTGGGTGAGGGTGTGCGCTTCGCCTACCTCGTGGCGGATCACGGTGTCGCCCAACAACTCCTCGGCGAGCGCGAAATCGCGCCGATTCCATACCACCAGGTTGTACAACTCCACCACCTCGCGGGCAGACCGGGTCACCCGAACACCTCCAGGGCGTCGATCGCGTCGATGGCCGCGACCGCCCTGTCGGTGAGCGTCAGGCACAACCGCCGGGACCGGTCGGGCATCGTCGCCCACCCGTTGAGCGTGATCACCGGCAGGACCATCAGGTAGACGGCGGCGTAGCGGTATTGCCGCCACGCCTCGTCGATTCCGTAATCGGTGACACCGTGCGCCGCGACGTGGTCGAGGTACTCACGCAGGAGTGCCTTGTCGTGGCCCGCCCTGACCGCGGTCGGCAACCCCTGAGTCACGAGGTAGGCCACATCGGCAGCGCCCGCACCACGGGCGGCGAACTGGAAGTCCACCACCTTCATCTGCTCGCCCGCGAAGAACAGGTTGTCGGCGCGGATGTCGCCGTGCAAGAGCATGTCGCGTTCGGTGAGCACGGGCAGCGCCTCGACCGCGCGTTCGGCGAAGCGCTCGGCGAATGCGGCCACCGCCGCCGGCACCGCTTTCTCGGTGTGTGCGCGGTAAACCTCCCAACCGGGTCCGAAGGCCGGCAACAGCAGGTCTCGCGCGATCGGCGTATCGATGCTCGGAAATTGGCGTATCGCAGTCGCATTGAGCCCTCGGCATGTCCATGCGTGCAGGCCGGCCAGTTTGCCGATGCAGGTGCGGGCACGTTCCATCGACAGGCCCGTCAGATGGTCGGCGTTGTCCCAGCCCTCGAGGTCTTCGAGCAGGAGCACGAAGTCGACGCTGTTGTCGGCCACCCGTGCCGTGTACACACGCGGCGTCTGCATCGGGGTGCGTCCGGCGATGTCGCGGTAGAAGGCCAGCTCGCGCCGGTAACCGCCGAGCAGCTCCATCGCGCCGCGCGCCTCCGACACCGCGGGCAGCTTGGCGATCAGGGTGGGCGGCACCTCGCTGCCGGTCAGGTGCAGCCGGTAAAGCAACGACGAGAACCCGCTGTCCATCGCAATCTGCTCGGCGCGAACCGCTCTCACGATCGCAGTGCCCATGCCGGCGTCGTTGCGAAGCGCCTCGGTCAACCAGGCGGCGCCCACGTCGTCGATGCCGGCTGGTACCGCGGCCATGCTCGCTGTCATGTAGCGCTCCGCTGCGGGCTGACCGTCGCGAGGAACCGCTCGGAAGCGGCCTGCACCCCTCCGGCGAACAGGTGCCCCACGTGGCTGCCGCGATGCCAGTAGAGCTCACCGCCCCAGCGTTCGTGCAGCCGCTCGGCGGGTTCGCGTCGGGCCATCTGGTCGTGCCACGCCCCGACGATCAGCCGCCGTTCGGGCGGTGGTGAAGGTTCGAGCGGGTGATAGTCGACGAGCGACATCATCTGCTCGACGGGTTCTGAACACAGCAAGTCGATGGTGTCGTGCACCGACGGTCCCCACCTGCCCAGGTGCGCGGCGATCATCGCGTTGAGCCCGAAGATCGGGGTGTACACGGCGACGGCGTCCACCTCCTCGAGATGGGCGACCAGGCCCGCCACCGGGCTGCCCATCGAAACACCCGACACCGCAAGGGTACTGGCCTGCGGTCGCAGCCAGCGGACCACCGCCCGCACCTCGGAGACAGCCCTGATCACGCCCGCCAGGTTGTTCAGTGGGTCCATGTTCGGATAGGTCGGCCACCGCCGACGCCGGACCCCGCAGCCGGGCTGGACCGGCAGCGCGATGTTGTACCCGAGCCGGTCCTGAAGCCGTCGGGCCCGGGAGAACACGAGATCCATCGGTCTGCCCTGGCCGGCGCCGTGCACCCACACCAGCCACGGTCGCGTCTCGTCACCGTGTCGGCACAGGTGCACCACCGCGGTCGCCGGGCCGCCGAATTCGGCCAGCGGTTCCGGCAGGTGCGGATCATGTACGAAGACCAGCTGCTCGTACCGGTCCCGGCCGAATCGGCGTCGCCGGATCATCTTCGGCTGCAACGGATCCGGTTCGGCGTGTACAGCCGCCGATGAGCGCGAAAGCTGCTGCGCTGCGGTCACACAAGAGTCGATCGAGCGCTCCAGCCTCGGCGGTGGCGCGGCCAGCGTCATACCGGTCAACGCCAACTCGTCGAGCACGACCTCACCCAGTTGTCGAACACCGCTCACAGAGACCGGTTTCCAGCCGTCTTCCCGCAGCGCGGCATGGGCACGCGGCACCACGCCGGCGAAGTCGCGGCCGACGCGGTAGGCGCGCTCAGCCGCTCTCATGAAAGCTTGAACCCGGTGTAGCCGGCCTCGGCGATCTCGTCGCAGCGCCGCCGGTACTCCGGAATGCCTGCGGTGTAACCCATGTACATCCGCTTCTTACCCGGCACGTTGCCGCCGTTGTACCAGGAGTTGCATGTCGGATGGGCGAGCACCGTCGGCGCCACGAGGGCGGTGGTGTGTTCGACCCAGTCTCGCTGCGCGTCCGGCAGCGCCTCGATGGCGCGGTACCCGTTGGCCCGTAGGTACGCGATGCAATCGCCGATCCACTCCACGTGCTGTTCGAGCGCGGTGACGAAATTGCTTGCAGGCGCCGGGCTTCCGGGCGCCTGCACGATGAACAGGTTCGGGAAACCGGCCACCGCGATCCCGAGATAGGTGTAGGGCCCCTCGGAGGTCCAGAAATCACCGAGCGACGTGCCGTCGCGGCCGGTGGTGGCGATGCGGGTGAGCGCCCCGGTCATCGCGTCGAAACCGGTGGCGTAGACGATCACATCCAGCTCGTGGCTGCCCTGCTCGGTGCGGATGCCCCTCGGCGTCACCTCGACGATCGGCCCCTTGCGCAGGTCCACCAGCGTCACATTGTCGCGGTTGAACGTCTGGTAGTAACCCTGGTCGATGATCGGACGCTTACACCCGAACGGATGCGTCGGCGTCAGCGACGCCGCCGTCTCGGGGTTCTCGACGATGCGCGCCACGGCCTCGCCGTACAGCTTGGCGGCCATCTGGTTGGCCTCGATGTCGAAGAACACGTCACCCCAGCTCAGCGCACCGATGACACCGCCCTCCTCGACGGCGCGTACCTGCTCTTCGCGTGTCGCCGTCTTCAGCGGAGGTTTGGCCAGCATCTCGAACATCACCGAGAACGCGCTGAGCCGGGCCGCCCCCACGGCATGCTCGCGCTGCGCCGCACGGATTCCGGCGTAATTCGCCTTCAGTTCGTCGAGTTCGCCGTCGTAGAACGCGCGCATTCGCCACGGCAGCGTGTAGGCGGGCGAGCGCTGGAACACGGTGAGGTGACCCGCCTCCTGCGCGACGACCGGGATCAGCTGGACACCTGTGGAGCCGGTGCCGATCACGCCGACCCGCTTGCCGGTGAGATCGACGCGCTCCGTCGGCCACCGACTGGTGAACAGCGACAGCCCTTCGAACGTGTCCATGCCGGCGATGTCCGGTTCCAGGGGCACCGACAGGATGCCGGCAGCCGCGACGACGAAGGGCGCGACGAACGACTCCCCCGACGCTGTCCGCACCCGCCACTCTGCGGCGGCTTCGTCGAAGCTCATCGCGGCGACCTCGGAGCCGAAGCGGATGTCGCGCCGCAGATCGAGGCGGTCGGCGACGAAATTCAGGTACGCCTCGATTTCCGGTTGAGCGGGCATGGTCTCGGTCCACACCCACTCCTGCTGGATCTCGTCGGAGAAGCTGTAGGAATACTCGATGCTCTCGATGTCGCAACGAGCTCCCGGGTACCGATTGAACAGCCAAGTGCCCCCGACGTTCTCGGCCTTCTCGAGAACGACGGCCCGCAGCCCCTGTTCCCGCAGTCTGTGCAGTGCGTAGAGACCCGAGAAGCCTGCGCCGACGACGATCGCGTCGAAGCGGGCCGGACTGGAAACACTCACGGAGTCACCTCACGTTCGCGGCGTCAGAGATACTGTAATCATTACAGTATCTCGACCAGTCCGTGGGCGCGTTTCGACGAAGCGAGACGAAGGAGGCCGACCGTCAGCTGGACGACGCTCCTGCGGCCGCCAGCCGTTCCTGGCGGCGCTGCTCGTATTGCGTGGCACGGGCATCGACGAGGTCGAGAAAGGCCGCCAGTTCGTCGCGCGCCTGCGCGCCCCGGCCGTCCAGGTCGTCGCGCTCGAACACCTTCCAGAACCGCAACACTGGACGTAACACATCGTCGAGATGCGAACGCAGGTCGTAGATGCCCGCCTTGGCGATCGTCACGGCGTTCTCCGCGAAACCGGGCATCGTGCCTCCCGGCATCTGGAAGTTGACGACTTCGTGAGCGATCGCCAGCATGGTTTCATTCGGCGCGAGGTCGAGCGCCGCGTCGACCAGGTTCCGGTAGAAGACCATGTGCAGGTTTTCGTCGGTCGCGACCCGGCTCAGAAGTTGTTCGGCGACGGGACATCCAGAGGCCCGTCCGGTGTTGCGGTGGCTGATCCGCGTCGCCAGCTCCTGAAAGGACACGTAGGCCAGCGCCTCCAGCATCGACTTGTCGCCAGAGTCGTACCCGGCGGCCGTGTGCACCATGCGACCACGCTCGAGCGCGACAGGGTCGACGCCGCGGGTGACGATGAGATAGTCGCGGATCGCGATGCTGTGCCGGGCCTCTTCGGCGGTCCACTGACCGACCCACTGGCCCCAGGGCCCGTCGAGCCCGAACCGCATGGAGATCTCGCGGTGGTAGGAGGGGAGGTTGTCCTCGGTCAACAGGTTCACGACCATGGCGGCCTTCGAGACCTCGTCGAGGGGCGAATCCTGCGGTACCCAGTCCTGCCCGCCGAGCAACGCGAAGTCTCGGCCGCGGCTCCATGGCACGTAGTCGTGTGGATTCCAGGATTTCGCCATCGCGAGGTGGCGGTGCAGATTCGCCTCTACCACCGGCTCCAATTCGATGAGCAGCGCCTCTTGGGTTGTCGTCATCGAGACTCTCCCGTTCCCAACACCTGCGGATGTGGAACCTACGCTAGCGTAGGTTCCCGCGATTCAAGAGGCGTATCGCAGATTGCCCGCAAAGGAATGCAATACGGCCTCATTGGGGCGAACGCTCATACATGACCTTCCGCGCACCGATGCTGAAACGGCTACTGTAAGATTTTCCGTATCGAGGCAGGCAGAGGAGGCGACGTGAAAGTCCCGTTCACCTGGAAGGTCACCGGCTGGTTCATGATCGGCTGGTCGGCAGAGTTCGAGCGCAACGAGGTCAAGCCGCTGCGGTACTTCGGCGACGACCTCGTCGCCTACCGCGACGACGCCGGCGAGCTGCATCTGCTGTCGGCGCATTGCCGCCATCTCGGCGCGCACATCGGCCACGGCGGCAAGGTCGTCGGCGACTGCGTCGAGTGCCCGTTCCACGGTTGGCGCTGGGGACCCGACGGGACCAACCGCTACATCCCGTATCAGCCCGAAAAGCCGAACAAGGCGCTGCGCCTGCGGGTCTACCCGGTCGTCGAGCAGTACGGCTGCGTGTTCGCCTGGCATCAACCGGACGGCAAGGAACCGCAGTGGGAGATGCCCGACCTGTTTCACAAGTTCCCGCAGTTTCCGACCGACCCCGACGCGTATTACCGCCCGTACCCGGAGTTTTCGAGTCGTGCCGAACGCGAGCCGGTGCACCCGCAGATCGTCGCGGAGAACGGTCCCGACAGCGCCCACTTCCACTACGTCCACGGCGCCACGGTCACCCCCGTGTGCCTCAATTGGGAAGCGGTCGACGAGGAATGGCGCTTCCTGACGGGGTGGCCTGACACCCGCAGCGATGACCCCGCGAAGATGGCGCTGTACATCCACAGCCACTTCTCCGGGCTCGGCTTCGCGATCAGTGCGTTCGAAGGATCGTCGAACCACCGCCTGATCTTCGCCTGCACACCGGTCGAGGACGGCTACTCGGACATGTTCTATTCGATCTGGTGGCCCCGGGTGCCCGGCGACGCCTCCGATGTGCCGCCGGACCATGTGCGCGAGCAGGTGGAGCGGCAGTTCATGGGCACGGTGTGGGACGACCTCAACATTTGGCGGTATCAGGAGTACATCGAACGTCCCGCGTTGTCCAAGGTCGACGCGAAGCCGTATATGGCCATGCGCAAGTGGGCGACCCAGTTCTACGAAATTCCCGCCACCCCACCCGGTGAAATTCCCGCCACCCCGCCCGGCGAGGTGCCCGCGACGGTATGAGACCCGACCTCGCCGACATCGCGGCCCCCGGCCACACCGCGATCGTCACCCAGGAGTGCCAGGGCGCGGTCGTCGGCCCCGACGCCGGGCTCAAAGCCCTGGCCGACGAGGCCCGTCGCGAGGCCATTCCCAACATCGAGCGGCTGTTGCCGGCGGCCCGCAGCGCGGGTGTGACTGTGGTGCACTGCCTTGTTCAGCGCCGTCCCGACGGGAAGGGAGCCAACCACAACGCGAAGATCTTCTCGTTCGGCGGCGCCGTCGCGATCGCCCCCGGCACCCCCGGCGCCGAACTGCTGCCGGAACTGGGGCCCGAAACCTCCGACGTCGTGCTGCGCCGGTCGCACGGGATCGGCCCGATGGGCGGGACGGACCTGGACGCGGTGCTGCGCAATCTCGGGGTGACGACGATCGTCGCCGTCGGGGTCTCGGTCAACGTCGCGATCACCAACCTGGTGATGGACGCCGTCAACGCCGCGTACCACGTTGTCGTACCGCGCGACGCGGTGGCAGGAATCCCCACCGCTTACGCCGACGCGATCATCGACAACACGTTGTCGCTTCTGGCGACGATCACCACCACCGACGAGCTGATCGAAGCGTGGAAGTAATAGACGAGTGACCGACACCGAGGACGACATCCGCGAATTCGCCCGGGTGCAGCCGACTCTGGGGACCGGGGAGATGGGCCGCTTCCTCGCGGCCATGCGACGGCTCCAGGACATCACGGTCTCAACCAATCCCGATGCCGCGCTATGGGATCGCACCGCCGAACTCCTGGAGAACGTCTGCGAGCAACTGGAGCCACACAAGGCACCCGCCGGAGTGGCGCCCGCGGGCCGGGCGCCGAACCTGCCCGGCAACGGGCACCCTCTGATGCCGCCCTGGCAGATGGTGGCGTCCGGGTCCGACGAGGTCACCATGCGCGGACAGTTCAGCCGATTTCACGTCGGCGGCAACGAGGCCGTGCACGGCGGGGTGGTCCCGCTGTTCTACGACTGGCATTTCGGCATGGTGGTTTCGGCCGCCGGCCGCCCCGACAGCCGCACCGCATACCTGCATGTGGACTACCGCCGCGTGACGCCCATCGATGTGCCGTTGGAGTCGCGGGCCTGGATCGACTCGGTGGACGGGCGAAAACTGTTCGTGAGGGCGGCGATGACCGACCTGGACGGCAACGTACTATCCGAGGCCAACGGTCTGATGATCAAGTTGCTACCACACCAGCCCTGAGAGGCACGATGTCCGATCCGCTCACCACGCCCACGCCGTCCGGCACCACCGAGTTCACCGTTCCAGCAGCCGCCGACACCGTCGCCGCCGCGATCGGCGACCGCGCGTTCCTCATTCAGGGAAAACGTCGCTATACCTACGCGCAGGTCGTCGAACGCGCCAACCGGCTGGCGGCCTTCCTGCACAGCCGCGGCCTTGGGTGCCATGTCGAGCGCTCTGAGTTGGCCGGCCACGAGGTGGGCCAGGACCTGCTGGGCATCTACGCCTACAACGGACCGGAGTACGTCGAGGCGATGCTCGGCGCCTGGCGGGCCCGGGCCGCGCCGTTCAACGTCAACTACCGCTACGTCAAGAACGAACTGCAGTACCTGCTCGCCGATTCCGGCGCCACCGCGCTGCTCTACCACGCCGCGTTCGCGCCGCGCGTCGCCGAGGTGCTGCCGGATCTGCCCCACTTGCGGGTCCTGATCCAGATCGCCGACGAGTCGGGTAATGATCTGCTCGACGGCGCAGTCGATTACGAGTCGATCGTCGGATCGGGCGCTGCGGTGCTGCCGCCATTGGAGCCCTCGCCCGACGATCTCTATGTGCTCTACACCGGGGGCACGACCGGCATGCCGAAGGGTGTGCTCTGGCGTCAGCACGACATCTTCATGACCTCGTTCGGCGGCCGTAGCCTCTACACCGGCGAACTCGCTCACTCCTACGACGACATCACCAAACGGGTCATCGAGGCGCCGGAGTCGCGCTTGATGATCCTGCCGCCGCTGATGCACGGCGCCGCGCAGTGGGCGGTGATGACGGCGATGACGACAGGCCAGTCGGTCGTGTTCTCCACTGTCACCGAGCGGTTCGATGCCGACGAAGTGGTGGCCACCATCGAACGCGAGAAGGTGATGGCCGTGACGGTCGTCGGTGATGCGATGGCGCGACCGCTCGCCGACGCGATCGAACGCACCGACGCCGACCTGTCGTCGCTGGCCGTGGTGGCCAACGGTGGCGCGCTGTTGACACCGACCGCCAAACAGCGCCTCATCGACGTCAAACCGGGATTGATCGTCGTCGACGGGGTCGGCTCTTCGGAGACCGGCGCGCAGATGACGCACATGTCCGCCTCTGGCGCAGTGGCAACCGGCAAGTTCAACGCCGGACCCGACACCTACGTCGCCTCCGAGGATCTCAGCAAGCTGCTGCAACCGGGCCACGAGGGGATGGGCTGGCTGGCGCAACGAGGTTATGTGCCACTGGGTTACAAGGGCGACGCGGCCAAGACGGCCAAGACGTTCCCGGTGATCGACGGTGTGCGCTACTCGGTGCCCGGCGACCGTGCCCGCCATCTCGCCGACGGGTCCGTCGAACTGCTCGGCCGCGACTCGGTGACCATCAACTCCGGCGGCGAGAAGATCTTCGTCGAGGAGGTCGAGATGGCGGTCGCATCGCATCCGGCCGTCGCCGACGTGGTGGTGTCCGGCCGGCCCAGCGAGCGTTGGGGCCAGGAAGTTGTCGCCATCGTCGCCTTGGCCGAGGGTGCCAGCGCCGAACCGCAGGAACTCATCGACCACGCTGCGACGTCGATCGCTCGGTACAAGCTCCCGAAAGCCGTGGTGTTCCGGCCGGCGATCGAGCGCAGCCCCGCGGGCAAGGCCGACTACCGGTGGGCCCGCGAGCAGGCGATCAGCGGCGACGCCTGAGCCGACGCCGGGTTCGGTTGCGCGCCAAGCGCAGACCCAGCGCTGTGGTCGCGCGCATCGACGGTGTGAACGGCGGAGCCGCACGTCCGGTGATGGTGAATGGCAGATCCGTGCCGACCACCGTGCGGTAATGGCTGAACGCGTCGAATCCGGCCTTGCCGTGGTAGGCGCCCATCCCGCTGCGCCCAACGCCGCCGAACGGGGCCGCCGACGGAATCATCTGCGCGGCGAAGTCGTTGCGCGCCACGCCGCCGCTGCGGGTGCTGCCCACGAAGCGGCGGAAATCGACGTCGTCCGGGCCGTACCAGTAGGCGACCAGCGGTGAGGGCCGCCGGTTGATGTAGTCGATCGCCTCATTGAGATCGCGGTAGGACTGCACCACCAGCACGGGCCCGAAGATCTCGTCGCGCGCGATCGCCATTCGGTCATCGACGTCACGCACGATGGTAGGAGCGATCTTTCGGGTGTCGTGGTCCGGCAGGATCTCACCGGCCGGGGCGACGGTCTCGATCCGCGCTCCCTTGGCGCGCGCGTCGTCGATGAGCCCGACTACCCTGTCGTAGTTCGCATGGTTCACCGACGAACAGTAGTCGTCGTTGCCTACGATTGTCGGAAACATCTCGCGCAGTGTGCGTTTCGCCGTGTCCACGAACGCGTCCACCCCATCGTCGGGCACGAAGACATAGTCCGGACAGACGCAGACCTGTCCCCCGTTGATCATTCGCGAGCGTGCGATGCGCGCGGCCGCCCGGTTCAGGTCCGCCTCGCGGGAGACCACGACGGGGTTCTTGCCCCCGAGCTCCAGCGTCACGGGCACCAGGTTCTCGGCTGCCGCCCGCTGCACCTGCGCGCCGACGGACGGCGAGCCGGTGAAGAACAAGTGGTCAAACGGCAGCGCCGAGAACGCCGCCGCGACCTCGGGTCCGCCGGTCACCACGTCGAGCTCGGCGACGTCGAAGTACCTCGGTGCCAACGACTTCATCAGAGCGGCTGTGTCCGGCGTGATCTCCGACATCTTGATCATCACGCGGTTGCCCGCGGCGAAAGCGGCGACGGCCGGAAGCACCACGAGGTTGAGCGGGAAGTTCCAGGGACCGATGATCCCGACGACCCCCAGCGGCGAGGGGTTCACCTCGGCCCGCAGACCGAACAGCCGCGCGGCACGCATCAACCTTGTCGACCGCATCCACTGCGGCACATGCGTTCTGGTGTGTTCGATGACGGACATCATCCCGAGTATCTCGGTGAACATCGTTCCGGTTCTCGGCCGGGTGCCGTAGTCGGCGGCCATGGTGTCGACGAATTCGTCGGCGTTGTCCAGCACCAGAGAAACCAACCGGTCGATACGGTCGCGCCGTACCGCGACGCTCGGCGCGCCGTCGGCGAGGAATTCGCGCCGCTGCCGCTCGAGGTTCGCGTGCATGACCTCATGCTCGAGGGTCACCGCGCCGCTGGTCTGAATTGTGCTCTCGCTCATCGCACCACCAATTGTGGGAGTGATTGTCTGAAAGACCGGAATTGTTTACTGTCGTCCTTACAGTCAGCCATTCGATGATACGCCGGCGACGCGCGACGGCGAAGGAAACGGTGAGATGAGCGGCAAACGCAAGATCCTCGTGGTGGGCGCGGCATCCGGCATCGGGGCGGGCGTCGCCGCTCATTTCCACGAGCGTGGCGATCACGTCCTGGCGGTCGACATGCGCGAGCAGCGAACCGCGGCAACCGAGTACGCGCGTTGCGATCTGCGTGACGGCGACAGCATCCGCGACCTGCTCGCCGGCATCGGGCCAGGATGGGACATGCTGGCGCACGTCGCGGGTGTGCCCGGCACCGCACCGGCCGCCGACGTGCTCAAGGTCAACTACCTCGGTATGCGGTTGATGGCCGAAGGCATGCTTCCCCTGCTGCGCGAGGGCGGCTCGATCGTGGCCGTGGCCTCCACCGCTGCGCTCGGGTGGGAGCAGCGCACCGAGACGCTCTCCGGGCTGCTCGAACTCGCCGACGCCGACGCCGTCGAGCGCTGGCAATCGCAACAGGATCCGGACTATCCGGTGTACAGCACGTCGAAACAGGCGGTGATCCTCTACGCCAAGCGACTTGCGGGCCCGGCATGGGCGAAGTACGGCGTACGTGTGAACACCGTGAGCCCCGGGCCGGTGGAGACGCCGATCCTCACCGACTTCGAACAGACGATGGGCAAGGAAGTTCTGGACATGTGCCGGGCCACCGTCGGTCGCCACGCGTCGGTCGATGACATCGTGCCGGTGATCTCGTTCCTAGGCTCCGCGGCGGCGCGCTGGATCACCGGCCAGGACCTACAGGTCGACGCCGGATTCGTCAACGCGATGACCGCCGGTATGCCGGTCCAGCTGTTATAGTCTACTGTAATCATTACAGTACCTCTCGCAGGAACTATCCGAGCCCCTGGAGTGACCGGTGGAAAGCCCCGTTCAGGACGTCGCCCCCGACGAAGTGGCCGACCTCCTCCGTGACCCCTATCCCCTGTTCGCACAGCGGCGCAGCGACACCAGTGGGGTCTTTCGCGGCAGCGTCATGGACTGGTCCAAGACACCGGAATCCATGCGGCCCGAACATCTCTACGCGGCAGTCTCGTTCGATGCGGTCAACCGGGTGTTCCGCGATGGCAAGGTGTTCAATTCCCAGATCTACGACAGCACCATCGGCCTGTTCATCGGTCCGACGATCCTGGCGATGGAAGGCAAGAAGCACTGGGAGCACCGCAACCTCGTCTCCGCGGCGTTCAAGTCGAGATCGCTGGCGCAGTGGGAACCGCTGATCGTCCGCCCCGTCGTGACCGCACTGATCGACGAGTTCGTCGACAGTGGCCGGGCGGATCTGGTGCGCGATTTCACCTTGGAGTTCCCCACCCGGGTCATCTCGAAGCTGTTGGGCTTGCCCGAGGAGGACCTGCCGTGGTTCCGCAAGCGTGCCGTCGAACTGATCAGCTACACCATCAAGTACAAGCGGGCTTTCGAGGCGTCCGCTGCGCTCAAAGACTATTTCCTGGAACAGATCGAGCGGCGTCGATCCAAGCCGACCGAAGACATCATCGGTGATCTGGTCTCCGCCGAGATCGACGGCGAGAAGCTCAGCGACGAGGCGATCTATTCGTTCTTGCGACTGCTGTTGCCCGCCGGACTGGAGACCACCTTCCGCTCGTCGGGCAACCTGCTGTACCTGTTGCTGACCCATCCCGAGCAGTTTCGGGCCGTACAGGCCGACCGCGACCTGATTCCGGCTGCCATCGAGGAGGGGCTGCGCTACGAGACACCGCTCACGACGGTGCAGCGGTACGCGACCGCGAAGACGGAACTGGAGGGTGTTGAGATCCCCGAGGGATCGGTGATCGACGTGTGTATCGGCTCGGCGAACCGGGACGAAAAGCGCTGGGAGCGCTCCGAAGAATTCGACATCTTCCGCAAACGTGTACCGCACATCTCCTTTGCCGCGGGCGAGCACACCTGCATGGGGCTGCATCTGGCCCGCATGGAGACCAGGGTGGCGGTCGAGTGCCTGCTGGACCGCCTGACCAACATCACCCTCGTCACCAATGACAACCCCCACATCTGGGGCCAACCCTTCCGGTCACCCACGGCGCTGCCTGTGACATTCGACCCGGTCGGCTGACGGTGCCCGCAACGGGAGCGGGAGAAACCCGCGCACGTCGCGACCGCGGGTCGATCAGCGCCGACGAGATCCTCAACGGCGCACTGGAAGTCGCCGCAGAGGTGTCGATCGACAATCTGAGCATGCCGCAACTGGCCAAGCACCTGGGGGTCGGGGTCACCAGCATCTACTGGTACTTCCGCCGCAAGGATGATCTGCTCGACGCGATGACGGATCGGGCGTTGCAGCGGTTCGAGTTCACGGTGCCGACCATCTCAGCGTCGAATTGGCGAGAGTCGCTGCGTGATCACGCGCTGGCCATGCGCCGACGATTCCGCGCCGACCCGATTCTCTGCGATCTGATGCTGATCCGTGGACATTACGGCCATCGGGCCATCCACGGCGCGCTGCAGAAACTCGAACAGCCGATCGGGGCGCTGATCGAGGCGGGGCTCAGCGCCGAGCAGGCGGTCGAGACGTACGGCGCGATCTCGGTGCACATCCGGGGCTCGGTGGTTCTCGAACGGTTGCAGGAGCGGACCGAGGGCTTCCCGTCCCAGCGCGCCGACGGCGGTAGGTACATCGGGTTCGCCGACGACATCGACTTCGACTACATCCTGGACAGCATCCTCGACCAGGCCGAAGCGATCATCGCGACGGCGTAGCGCTCGATCTGGGTGCGCGGTAGGCCACGGTCTTCGATTCCAGATACTGCTCGAAACCCTCGATGCCGCACTGCCTTCCGACACCGCTGTTCTTGAAACCACCGAACGGCGCGTCGGCGCCGTAGAACATGCCGCCGTTGACCCCGAACGAACCGGTGCGGATGCGACGGGCGATCGCCATGCCCCGTTCCAGCGAGCGTGAGGACACGGCGCCCGCCAAGCCGAAGGCGCTGTCGTTGGCGATGCGGACCGCTTCGTCGTCGTCGTCGAACGGCAGCACCACCAGGACGGGTCCGAACACCTCCTGCTGGGCGATCGCCGCGCCGTTGTCGACACCGACGATCACCGTCGGCGCCACGTAGTGCCCGCCGGACAAGTGGTCGGGGAGGTTCGCGACGATCCCACCGCCGGTGGTGATCTCGGCGCCGTCGGCGCGAGCCTGATCGATCGCGTCGAGGACCCGTCGCTTCTGCGCCGCGCTGATCACGGGGCCGACGAGGGTCTCCGGGTTGACCGGGTCCCCAACGGGCACAGCCTGATACGCCGCGGTGACGGTTGCGACGGCGTTGTCGAACATCGACCGGTGAACCAGCATGCGCGTGGTGGCGGCACACGCCTGCCCGGCGTGCACGCACACCCCGACCGCCGACCCGACGATCGCCGCGGGAGGCGCGTCGTCGAGCACGATCGACACCGATTTGCCGCCCAGTTCCAGAAACATCCGCTTCATCGTGTCGGCACCCGCACGCATCAGCAGCTTGCCGACCGCGGTGGAGCCGGTGAACGAAATCATGTCGACGCGTGCGTCGGTGCCGAGCAGCGCGGCCACGTCGTTGGACGGCGTCGGCACGACGTTGACGACGCCGGGCGGGATGTCGGTGTGTTCGGCGATGAGCCGGCCGAGACGCGTCGCGTTCCACGGGGTGTTCGGATCGGGCTTGAGCACGACGGTGTTTCCGGTCGCGAGCGCGGGACCGAGCTTGTTGAGGATCACCTCGATCGGGAAGTTGGACGGTGTGATCGCGGCAACGACGCCGACCGGTTCCTTGACGACGATCCGCACATTGCGGTCACCGAACAGGCCTCCGCCGTCGAGCGTGCGCTCCCACGGAAAGTCGAGCATCAGCCGCGCGGGATAGCGCAGCGCGTCCGCCAAGGGCCAATCCAGTTGTGCCGACCGGGTCGTCATCTCGGGACAGCCGACCTCGGCGATCAACTCCTCGCGCAAATCGTCCTGCTCGGCTTCGACCGCGGACTGCAGCTGATCGAGACAACGCGCCCGCAATCGGCGGTTGGTCCGCCAGTCGGTCTCGTCGAACGCCCGGCGCGCGGCCGCGATCGCGCGGTCCATGTCGTGGGCGTCGGCGGCAGCGGTACCTCCCAGAAGCTGGCCGGTGGCCGGGCTCACGTTGTCGAACTGTTCCCCGGACGCCGACGCGACCAGTTGTCCATCGATGAGCATCCGCGATTCGGCGCGCGCGCCTGCCCGCCTGCCGACGTCGATGCTGGTCTCGATCCGTTCTTCTGCATTCCTCGCGGCGCTCACCCAGCTACCTCGTACAATCAGACATTGCGGGACGACTAACTGTAAAGCTTACAGTAAGCTATTACAACAGCCGGGTGACGAGTACAAGGGAGCCGATTTGGTCAGGGTCATGGAGGGCGTGCGCGTCCTCGAGGTCGCACAGTTCACGTTCGTTCCGGCGGCGGGGGCCATCCTCGCCGATTGGGGCGCCGACGTCATCAAGGTCGAGCACCCGGTGCGCGGCGACACCCAACGCGGCTTCATCAACATGGGCGGCTTCCAACTCGACCCCGACCGGCACCCGCTGATCGAGCACCCGAACCGTGGCAAGCGCAGTGTCGGCATCGACGTGTCGAAACCGGAGGGCCAGGAGGTTCTCTACGAGATCGCCAAGACCGCCGACGTCTTCCTCACGAACTACCTTCCGGCGCAGCGACAGAAGAACAAGTTCGACGTCGAGCACATTCGCGCCGCGAATCCGGAGATCATCTACGCGCGCGGCAGCGCATACGGCGACAAGGGCCCCGAGCGTGACGTCGGCGGCTTTGACGGCACCGCGTTCTGGACCCGAAGCGGAGTAGGCCACGCCCTGACGCCGGAGGAGATCGGCGGGGCGCTGTCGCAGGGTATTCCGGCGTTCGGCGACTCGATCGGCGGCATGAACATCGCGGGCGGGATCTCGGCCGCACTGTTCCATCGGGCGCGCACCGGCGAGGCCGTCGAACTCGACGTATCGCTGCTGAGCACCGCATGGTGGGCAGCCGGCGCCAGCGTGACACAGGGCATGGAGACCGGCGAGACGATGCGTTCGCTGATGCCCGACGCGACCGGGCCGAGCGTCAATCCGTTCATGGCGAACTATCTGACCTCCGACGGCGGCACCATCAACCTGTGCATCGTCAGCCCGACCGGCTACATCCGCGACGCTTTCATCCACCTCGGGCTGCCGGAACTGGCCGACGATCCGCGCTTCTGCGACGTCATGCCGTTGATCGAGAATGCCTCCGCCGCAGCCGAACTCATCGCCGCGTCGATCCGCAGCAAGCCGTTCGACTACTGGCGCGAGCATCTGAAGACGATGAAGGGCCAGTGGGCGCCGTTCCAAAGCCTGCTCGACCTCGGCAGCGACGAGCAGGCGCTGGCCAACGACATGGTCGTCGAGGTCGACGCGGCCGACGGCGGTGAGCCGTTCAAGGTGGTTCGCGGGCCGGTGCAGTTCAATCACGAGCCGCTGGAGACGACGCGAGCCCCGCAGGCCAGCGAGCACACCGAACTGGTCCTGATGGACATCGGGATGGACTGGGACCGCATCGAAGCACTCAAGGACTCCGGCGCAATCGCCTGATTATCGCGAGGGCCCACACGCAGTCGGGGACGACCGTGTTTGCCCGCTGACACGCCGCCGCAGATGTACATTTCGCGGTCGCTCGCGACGGAGCTACACCCGCTCCACCCGTACGGGCACTCCGGTCAACCACGCCATGCCCGACAGCGGTTCCACATCTGCCGGGTCGCTGGACGTCAACCGGTTCACGTTGGCGCCACCGGCTCGATTGGCCAGCCGCCAGCTTCCAGTTCCCTTGTGGCCCCAGCCGTGTGGCACCGCGACGACGCCGGACACGAGATCCTTCGTCGTCAGCACCGGCACGGTGATGGCGCCGTACGGCGACCTGATGCTCACCTCGTCGCCGTCCGCGATGTGCTGCTCGGCCGCGTCGTCGACATGCATCAGCGCATGCTGGCGACGATCACCTCGCATCAGCAGCGGTGAGTTGTGCATCCACGAGTTCTCCGAGCGTGGCTCGCGCAAACCGATCATCCGCAGTGGGTAGCCGTCGGGCAGCGCGCGCTGCGACAGCTTGGCCAGTTCGTCGGCAATTCCGGGGTGGGCCAACCGCATCCGACGCGACAGGTAGCCGACGGCATCGCGCAGTACACCCGTGCGGATGTGCGGTGAGAGCACGACGCCGTGCGGATGCTCCTCGGTCAGCCGTCGCAGTGTCAGACCGCCACGGCGCAGGCCGAACCTGTCGCCGCCCTCCGACATTCGCACCAGCGCGTCGATCATTGCCCGTGGCGAAGCCTCGAACCCGATGAGACGCCCGAGCTTTCGCACACCCGTGAACGCCGCGAAAGCGGGCACTCGACGAGCCAGCCGCCGGGCCAGGTCCTCGACGATGTCCCACTCCCCGCGCGCCTCGCCCACCGGTGCGAGGACCGCTTCCGTCGCTTGGCGGAACGGCGTGGCCTGAAACCCTTGAAACGTGTACGGGAAGTCGTCGCGCTCGTACATCGTCGTGGCGGGCAGGATGTAGTCGCATTGGGCGCTCGTCTCGGTGACGTAGAAGTCGAGCGCGACCGACAACTCGAGGTCACCGAACGCCGCCTCGAGTTCCTCGCCGTTGGGCACCGACAGCACGGGGTTTCCGGCCGAGACGAACATCGCCCGGATTCTGCGGTTACCTGGAGTGGTGATCTCCTTGGCCATCAGCGCCGCGGGCTCGGACCCGATCGCGCTGGGGACCCCGCTGATCCGCGAGCGCTTCCGCCTGTACGACCGCCGCATGACCGCACCCATCGCGACGTTCTGCCACTTCTGACCGACGGTGTGCATGGAGCTGAACACCGAACCACCCGGCACATCGAGGTTGCCCGCCACCAGGTTCACGGCATCGATCAGATAGGTGGTCAGCGTGCCGTGGCTACCTACACAGGTGCCGAGCCTGCCGTAAACGGCCGCACGCGGAGTGTCCACCAGGTCGCGCGCCAGGGCCCGCACGCTGCCCGCGTCGATCCCGGTCCGGGTTGCCGTCGACTCCGGAGTGAAGGGCCGGCACATCTCGTGCAGCCAGTCCACGCCGTCGGCCTTCCGTTTCACGGCGGGGATGTCGACCATGCCGTCGGCGAACATCACGTGCAGCAGCGAGAGCAACAACAACGAGTCGGTGTCCGGGACGATGCCGAGCCATTCGAACGCCACAGCGGTCTCGCTGCGCCGCGGGTCGACGATCACCACGCGCCCGCCGCGCTTGACGATGTCGTGCATGCGGTCCTTGATCCGCGGTGCGGTGAGGAAACTGCCATGTGACACAACCGGATTGGCGCCCATCATGACCAGCAGATCGGTTCGGGTCAGGTCCGGGATCGGCACGGACGTCGGCACGCCGTAGAGCAACTGGCTCGCGATGAGCCTGCTGTTGGTGTCCTGCGACGATGCGGTGAAGTAGTGGCCGTGACGGCCGAGGCCCTTCATGAACAGCAGCGCCGCGAACGTGTGCGCATAACTGAACGCGCCGGGATTGCCCATGTACCAGCCGACCGCACCCGAGCCGTGGCGGCGAAGGATGTCCGAGAGTCGCCCAGCGATATCGGCCATCGCCTCGTCCCAGCCCACCTCTTCGAAGCCGGTCGGCCCTCGGCGCAGCGGCCTCGTCACCCGATCGGGATCGTTGACGACCTCGGTGAACGCAATGCCCTTCTGGCAGGCGAAGCCGGCCGACAGCGGGTGCTCCTTGTCCGGCCGCAGTGCCACCAGACGGCCGTCCTCGACCGTCGCGATCATTCCGCACAGCGGTTCGCAGATCCGGCAGAACGTCGGCTTGTGCTCGATGACCGTGGCCACGCCGATTACGATACTGTAAGCATTACAGTTCGCATAGGCCCGGCTCAGGAGGAATGCGCAGAATGAATGACGTCGCGATCATCGGTGTCGGACTGCATCCGTTCGGCCGCTTCGAAGGCAAATCCGCGATGGAGATGGGCGTCGACGCGATCTTCGCCGCGGTCGCCGACGCCGGCGTGGAATGGAAGGACATCCAGTTCGCCACCGGCGGCAGCTGGACCGTCGCCAACCCCGACGCGATCGTCGGCATGGTGGGGCTGTCCGGTATCCCGTTCACCAACGTGTTCAACGCCTGCGCGACGGCGGCGAGCGCCGCCAAAGCGTGCGCCGACGGAATCCGGCTGGGCGACTATGACATCGGCATCGCGATCGGTCTGGACAAACATCCGCGCGGCGCGTTCACCGAAGACCCCGCCCTCGTCGGCATGCCGCGGTGGTACGCCGAGAACGGCCAGTACCTGACCACCCAGTTCTTCGGCATGAAGGCCAATCGCTACCTGCACGAGCACGGCATCAGCCAGCAGACCCTGGCCAAGGTCGCGGCCAAGAACTTCCGCAACGGCGCGTTGAATCCGAACGCGTTCCGCCGCAAGCCCATCCCCGAGGACCAGATCCTCAACTCCACGATGCTGAACTATCCACTCACCCAGTACATGTTCTGCGCTCCCGACGAGGGCGCGGCAGCGGTGGTCATGTGCCGCGCCGACATCGCCGAGCGGTACACGTCCAAGCCGGTGCACCTGCGGGCGGTCGAGGTCCGCACCCGCAAGTACGGCGCCTACGAGGTGAACACCACGTTCGCGCCCGTCGAGGAGGACGTCGCGCCGACGGTCTACGCCGCCAAAGCTGCGTTCGAAAAGGCCGGAGTGGCACCCGAAGACGTCGATGTCATCCAGTTGCAGGACACCGACGCCGGGGCCGAGATCATCCACATGGCCGAATGCGGCTTCTGCGCCGACGGCGAGCAGGAGAAGCTGTTGGCCGACGGCGCCACCGAGATCACCGGTTCTCTGCCGGTCAACACCGACGGCGGTCTGATCGCCAACGGCGAGCCGATCGGCGCGTCCGGCCTTCGGCAGATCCACGAACTGGTCCGCCAACTACGCGGCGAGGCGGGCGACCGCCAGGTTCCCGGGGAACCGAAAGTCGGCTTCTCCCAACTGTATGGCGCGCCGGGCACCGCCGCCGCGACGATCCTGACGAGGTGACGCCCACTGCTCGCCAGGGCGGGTTTTGACACGTCTCATCGCGGTATGCGTGAAACAACTCCACACTCGACGCAACGACCCTTGGCGGGCATGCTGTAGACCATGCCCACCATCACCACGAGCGACGGCGTCGACATCTTCTTCAAGGACTGGGGTTCGGGACAGCCCATCGTGTTCAGCCACGGCTGGCCGTTGTCGGCCGACGACTGGGACACCCAGATGCTGTTCTTCCTGCAGCACGGATACCGTGTCGTCGCCCATGACCGTCGTGGCCACGGCAGGTCGTCGCAGGTCGCCGACGGTCACGACATGGACCATTACGTAGACGATCTCGCCGCGGTCGTCGAACACCTCGACCTGCGCGACGCGATCCATGTCGGGCATTCGACCGGCGGCGGGGAGGTCGCGCATTACCTGGCGCGGCACGGTGAGAGTCGAGCTGCCAAGGCCGCGCTCATCAGCGCGGTGCCGCCGCTGATGGTCAAGACCGAGGCCAATCCCGACGGACTGCCGAAGGACGTGTTCGACGACCTGCAGGCGCAATTGGCCGCCAACCGCTCGGAGTTCTACCGCGCGCTACCGTCCGGGCCGTTCTACGGATTCAACCGCCCCGGTGTCGAGGCGTCCGAAGCAGTCATCGAGAACTGGTGGCGCCAGGGCATGATGGGCGGCGCCAAGGCGCACTACGACGGCATCGTCGCGTTCTCGCAGACGGACTTCACCGAGGACCTCAAGAAGATCACCATTCCCGTACTGGTCATGCACAGCGAGGACGACCAGATCGTGCCGTACGTCGCCGCGGGGCCGCGCTCGGCCGAACTGCTGTCGAACGGCACGTTGAAGACCTACCAGGGATTTCCGCACGGCATGCCGACCACGCACGCCGACATCATCAACGCCGACCTGCTGGAGTTCATCCGGTCCTGAGCCATACTTCATCACCCGGCGCGACAGCCGGGACCAATCCTGTTGTCGGGCCGATCATTTGAACTCATCCGGCCGGCGCCAGCATGTGCTTCCATCCGTCATCTCCGGTGTGCGTCGAATGTTCGACTCCGTACTTGACTCCGTTGGGGGCGACGACTTCTCCGCTGGACGGGTTGTACGTCGCCGCGGGAGGAGTGTTCGGGGTGTAGTCGCACGGGTTGGGCTGTTGCCCGCTGCACTGGACGGTTCCCGAACCCGGCGGCGACAGCGGATCGCTGACTGGCGGTGGCGTGCCGGGCAACAGATCGGCGGGCAGCGGGTTCAGGCCGGTGTTCACCGACGGCGCGGGGATCACCCTGCCGGGCTCCACCGGGTGATCGCAGCGCGCGGCCGGCGCCGGGCAGCTCAAGATCTGATTGGGATCCCCGTACCACGGGTTGGTGCCCAGCGGGACGTAAGGCTCGTCGCTGCGGCACTCCCGGGGAGTCGCGGCGCGCTTGCCGGGGACGTCGACACAGGGGATGTTGCGCGATCCGCGAACCACGTTGGCGGCGGTGTCCTTTGGGATTTTGCAGTACATGCCCGCCGGTAACGGCGCCTTACTGGTGTCGGCGGTTGCGCGCCATTCCGAGGCCGGCAGGAACCCGGTGAAGCACGGCGGCGGCTGGTTGATGCTGAACGCGAAATCCAGCACGATGTCCTCTCCAGATGCGGTTGCCGTCTGCGCGATCGACGTGAGCTGAGGAAGCAGCACCAGCAACTGTTCGGCGTTGGCGTGGTAGCGCTTGAGCATGTCGAGCACGATCGCGAGATTGGCCAGTGTCTGCGGAAGCGATTCGCCGACGCCGGCGAACACCGCATTGAGCTGATCGGCGAGCGGTGCCGCGTTTGACAGGATGCTGTCGAGGTTTTGGTCCGTCTCTGCGGCCTGGCGGGCCAGGATGTTCGACCGGGCGGCCCAGCGTTCGATGGAGTCGGCGGAGTTGACCTGGCTGTCGAGTATGGGGCCCGAATGCGCGATGATGTCGTTGACGGCGTCGATGTTCGCTTTGAAATCACCGACGGTCGCTTGAGTGGAGTCGACGAGGCGTTGCAGCGCCGGCCCCAGCCCGCCGACAGCCTGGGACGTCTCGTCGAGCAGCGAGGCGATCTTGTCCTCGGGCAGCGCCGCCAACCCACGGTTGGCGGCGTCCAGTGCGGGCCCGATCGCGGCCGGCACTGTGGACTTGGTGATGGTCTGGCCGGGCGCGAAGTATTGGTCAGGACTGTTCTCCGATACCAGATCGATGTACTGCTCGCCGACCGCGGACACCGAGTGCACGTTGGCCGTGGCGTCGATCGGGATCTTGTACTGATCGCCGATGCTCATCGTGGCGATGGCGCCCCGGCGGGTCGGTTCGATGTTTGTGACCTTGCCGATGGTGACGCCACGCGAAGTGACATTGGCCGTCGCATACAAGCCGCCCGAGGAGGGGAGTTCGGCCTTGAGCTCGTACTGCCCGACACCGGCTAGGCGAGGAATGTGCATGTAGTACCAGCCGAGCACGATCACCCCTATCACCGTCAGGACAGCGAAGACGACCAGTTGGCGCTTGATCTGGGGCGTCAGCACGGCTCATTCACTCCGTTCCACCAACGGTCCGCCGGGGACGTTGTTCGGGTTGGGGGTGAAGCGGACGTCCGGGAGCATCGTTGCCGGGTCGCGTCCCCATGACTGTTCGAGCGCGCGCAGCATGCCCGAGAGTCCGGTTCCGGTGAGGATGCCGTTGTCGATGGCGCTCAGCGTCAGGTCGATATTTCCCGACAGGTTGATGTAGTCGCCGCGGACCGCCTTTGGCACCGCGTCGATGTCGAACGGCGCGGTCAGCATCAGCTTCAGCGCTTGCAGCAGCAGGGGTGAGGCGCGGCCCAGTTCGCGCAGTGGACGTTGAAGGGCCTGCAGGTCAGTGTGCAGATTGGCTTGCGCCGCCGACAGGGTTCGGTCGGTGACCGCGCTGAGTCGTCCGACAGCATCGATCGCGTCGGTGAACTGGTTCTGCGTGTCGGCGAAATGCTTGATCAGGGGCGGGAACTCGGTTAGTACACGATCCAGGGTGTCGGAGCGCTCGGCCACATACGTCAGCAGCCGGTCGATGGAATCGATGGCGTGGGTGATGTCGTCGCGTTGCGCGTTCAGCTCCGCTGTGAATGTGGCCAGCTTGCCGAGGAATTCCCGAATCTCCTCGGCTCGGCCGCTCAGCATGTTGTAGATCTCGTTCTGTATCACTTCAAGATTGGGGATGCCCCCGCCGCGTAGCACGGTGGCCACACTGGCCAGTGTGCGCTCGGTCGTCGGGTAGGCCGAAGAGTTTTGCAACGGGATGGTGTCGCCGTCCGTCAGCGGCTCCGGTGACGGGTTGGCCGGCGCGGCCAACTCGACGTGTTGCGAGCCGAGCAGGCTGGTCTGGCCGATGCTGGCGGTGGCATTCTTCGGTAGCCGAACGCCCTTTTGGATACCGACGGTCAAGACGGCGACCCAGTTTTTCAGTTCGATGGATCGCACGGTGCCGACGAAGACGTCGGCCACCCGTACCCGGCTGTTGGCGTTGAGCGCCAGTGTGTCTGGCATCTGCACGTAGACGGTGTAGGAATCGGCGCCAGTGCCCGGGCCGCCGGGCAGCGGCACATTCGCGATGCCACGCCAGTTCGCGCACGATGTCAGCACGGCGGCGGCCGTCAGCAGCGCCAGCGCCTGCCATACGCGGTGACGCATCGAACTCCCCGTGGCGCTCATTGGCCCGGTCCTGCGGGTGCGGACGCCTCGGCGGCGAGAGGTCCCGGCGGTGGCGCAGGAGGCCCTGCCGGCGGCGAACCGCCCGGTACCGGGCCAGGGACTACTCCTGGCGCAGGGCCCGGTGGTGGCCCGGGCTGGGGGTACCACGGCGGGGGCAACGGGCTGGATTCGTTGTAGGCATTAGGTGGCCCCGCCATGTTCTGTCCGGGCGGCGGGGGTGCGATATCGGGTCCACCTAAGAGCTCCGCCAACGACTCCGGAGTCAGCATGTTCCGGGTGAACGGTGACACCTCCACGCCCTGCATTCCCGGCGCCACCACCCAGCCCGGCTCGTGGTTCCCGTGCGAGAACGGTGTATCCGGGGAGAAGATTCCGGGCACGGTGGTGTCTTTGTAGCCCGGCGGGGGCCGCAGCCGCTCCTCGGAGTAGGCGATGTGCTTGGGCAACGCGGCGGCCGTGCTGACCAGATTCACGCCGAACGGCGGATAGTTGAACTTGATCGCGTCGAGGATGGGGGCCAAGTACTGAGCGCACAGCTCAGCTGACTCTTGATAACCGAGCCGGCTGCCGGCTTGAATCGCGCTGCAGATCAACTGCAAGGGGTTTGCGAAGTTCAGGAGTGCGGGCAGACCGACCACCCCGCCGTGTGCAGGCTGGTAGATGTTCTGGAAGTTGGCGGCCATCGTCGGAAAGATGTGCAGCGCCGTTTCCAGGCCGTCGAGGCGGTCGGGTTGCACCACAGCGGTGGTCACCTGCTCGAGATTGTTGACGTCGTGGGTCAGCACCTCGGCGTTGTCGTCGAAGAATTTGCGCGCCGCGGCGATCAAGCTGTCGAACTGTTGCGTCGCGTCGGCGAGTTCCTGACCGGTGTTGGTGAACAAGGTGGTGAACTGTGCCAAATCGGTGTTGAGTTGCGTGAACCGTTCGTGGTTTTGATGCATCGCGTTGACGAAGAGCGCCAGGCTGCGCAGCACCGCGAAAAAGTCGCCACGACCCTTGTTGAGCGCGGTCAGCGCGTCCGACAGGCTGGTCAAGGTGGTGTTGATCTGGTTGCCCTTGCCGGCCAGCCCGTCGGCGAGCGATTCGATGACATCGCCGAACGGGCCCTTGGGCTGATCGGGCGTCGGGCCGAGTTTGTCGAGGGTGTTGGCGATCCGATCGCGTAGGTTGTCCCATTCCACCGGCACCTGGGTGCGTTCGAGGGGAATCACCGCGTTGTCGGCCAGCACCGGGCCGCCGCGATAGGGCGGCGTCAACTCGATGACCCGCGACGCCACCAGGCTGGGGTTGACGATCGCCACGGAAGCGTCTGCGGGGACCTTGTACTTGTTGCTGTAGTGGAAGGTCACCTTCATCCTGTCGCCCGCGGGCTCGATCTTGTCGATCGAACCCACGCGCACACCCATGATTTGGACCTTGTCGCCGGCGTAGAGGGCGTTGGCCTCGGTGAAGTAAGCCACCACGGTGTTGGTCGTCAACTTCTGGTACACCTCCCGGCCGGCCACGACGCCAACGAGCGCCAATACAACCACGACGACGCCGAGCGTCACTGCCGTGCGAGACACCTGCGGCAGCTTGAGGTTTCGAATGTTGAAGATCGTCGACATCGTCAGTGACCTCCAATGTCCGTTGGCCACGGCACGCCCGGCGGTGGGGCGGCCGGAACCTGCGGGCCGGGTCCCGCGGGCGGTGGCGGTCCTGTCACTGGCCCGGGTGGCATCGCAGGCGGAGGGAATGGTTGCGATACGGGGCCAAGGGGTTCCGTACGCGCTCCCCGCGGCGCCGGCGGCAGCGGTACCGGCACGCCCTGCACTTGTGGCGGTGTTTCTCCCGGGACACCGGCGATGGGAATGCCGGGTTGGTATCCGGGCCCGCTCGGGTTGGGTTGCGACGTAACGACGTTCGGGGGTCCGAAGCCGGCGAACGGTCCGAGGGGACCCTGGCTCTGGTCGAGATGTGCGCACGGAAGTGGATTGGCCATAGTGGGTGTCCCGTCGGCCGGCGGGGTGTACGAGCAGGGCGAGCCCGGCGGGACGGCCGGCCCCGGGTTCTCGGGTGTGCCCTCCAACACTGGCGGCGCCGGCGGCGGCGCGCCGTTGGGGAAGCGCATCCCGTTCGGGTCGGGCCATCGGAATGCCGGCAGACCCGCTCCGCGCCAGAAGTTCTCAGGATCGATACCGCGCTTCTTGAATGCGGCATCGACGAACGGTTGCAGAATCTGGTAGGGCAGCAAGTTTGCGATCATCACCTTGAAATACGGCCCCGACGCCAGGCCCTCGTTCAACGCGGCGGTGTACTTGGCAAGCGTGACAAGCACCCTGCCCAAGTCGTCCTTGCGTTCCACCAGCACGTCGGTGAGCGTGCGTACCTGTTCGAGTACGTGGTTGAGGTTCGGGTTGTCGTCGATCAAGCCCTGCAGTTGCTTCGAGAAGGCCGAAACCCGTTCCAGGAGTGCGTCGATTGCGTCACCACGCTTGTTGAACGCGGCAAGTAGGCCCTGCGCGTTGACCAGCAACCGGTCGAACTCTTCGGCGCGGTTCCCCAGTACGTCGGCCGCCTTGTGTGCCTGCGCCAGCAAATGAGTAATCTGCTCGTCGCGCTTGCCGATGGTGTCGGAGAACTCGGCCACCCCGTCGAGGGCGGCACTCAGGTGGGGGTAGGTCTGGTCGACGGTTTCCGATAGCACGTTGAGTGACTGCTTGACGGTGTCGATATCCCAGCCAGCGGCGGCCTCGGTGACATCGAAGAACGCGTCATAGATCTGGTACGGGGTAGTGCTTTGGCCCAGTGGCAGCGTTTCGCCGGGCCTCAGGGGCCGATCGCCCCGCGGCTCGATCTCGAGCACTTTTTTGCCCAGGATGGTGTCGGTGCGAATGGCCAGTCGGCTCTCGGCGCCAATGGTGTTGGTGCCGATCGAGAACTTCACTGCGACATGGTCGCCGTCAATCGCGACGCCCTCCACGATGCCGACGTCGGTGCCCGCGATGCGCACTTTGTCGCCCGGGAAGACTCCACCCGAGTTCGCGAACTCCGCATAGTAGGAGGGGCGGGCGAAGAGCATCGGCACGCTGGTGAAGGTCTGACCGACGCCGATCACCAACGCGGTGATCGCAATGAACATGAGTCCGACGCGAATTCGGTTGGAACGCTGTAGTGATCTCATTGCGGCGTACACCGACCCGTCGGCTGGGACAGGAGCTTGACCGTGCGAACCGGCCCGCCGGGCTGCAGTCCGTTCAACTTCAGGCCGATATCACATAGGTACAGGTTGAAGAAGTCGCCGTAGATGCCTCCAGCGCGGCCGATCATCTCGAATGCATCCGGCACCTTTCGGAGAAGATCGTCGAGCTGCGCCTGTTGATCGACGAGCGGAGTGGCGATGACGTCGAGGCGTTGCACGGTGTCGTGCAGCAAGGGGCGGTTGTCGGCGAGCAGGTCGGCCAAAGTCCCCGCAGCGTTGCTGATGTCTGCGGTTCGCTCGGCGAGCGGATCGCCCTTGTCCTTCAGGCCGGTGATCAGCACTTCGAGGTTGTCGATGGTCTGGTCGAACTCCGGTAGCTGCCGAACCGTGGTGTCCAGCACGGCGTTCAGATTGTCGACCACCGCACCGATGGCCTTGTCACGCTCGGCGATGTGGGCGGTCAGCTGCGCGGTCTGGTCGAGAATGTCGTTGATGGTGCCGCCCTGGCCCTGGAACACGGTGATGATGGACTGGGCGATGGTGTTGACCTTCTCCGGGTTCAGTGCCCGGAAAAGCGGCTTGAAACCACCGATGAGCGCGTCGAGGTCGAGGGCCGGCTGGGTGCGAGACAGTGGAATGACGCCGCCCGGCGGCAGGACTTGCGCCGCGCCCTCGCCCGCCCCGCGCTTGAGTTCCACGTAGCGGTTGCCGATCAGGTCTTGGTAGCGAATCGAAGCGGTGGTCGACTGATACAGCGGTAACGACCGGCTCACTGTGAAGTGCACCTGCACGCGTCGCCCACCGTCCACCAACTCGATCTTCTTGACCTTGCCGACCTCGACGCCGGATGCGCGGACGAACTGGCCCGCGCGCAAGCCGCTCGCGGTGCTGAACACCGCGGAATAGCTGTTGGTTCGGTCGAAGCGCAGTTGGCCGAACACCACGACGATGCTGATCGTGAGTATCAGCAGCACCACCGACAGCGCGGCGAGCTTGATGTTGAGACCCGTGGTTTTCATGGGTTGATCGTGTTCTCCCCGAATTGGCGGCCCCAGACGTACTCGGTGAGCATCGGCTGGCCGATTTCGAAATGGTTGTAGGGGGCCATGTTGAAGCCGGTGTCTGTGACCAGCCACGGGGCCGGCCACAGTTCGCGGGTGATCTTCTGCCAGCAACCCGGTTTGCCGCCGGGCCCACCCTCGGCGTTTACCCGCGGGAGGTTGTCGGGATAGATGTATGGGTTCGCGGCACCCAGTATCAGGGCGTTCGCGTTGCCGGAATATCCGTTGCCGCCCAGTATCTTTGCCACTTTGGGTTGGAGATCGTGAAAGTTGCGGATGGTGCAATACAGGGCGGGGCTGTGTTCATCGAGCAGCTCGGCGGTGGGCACCAGATCGGCGATCCCGCGCTGCAGGTACGGCCCACCCCGTTCGAAGATGTCGGCGCCGGTGTTACCGAAGCCGATCGCCGCCAACAACGCTGCATCGATGTTGTCGCGTTGCGCGTTGAATGTGTGCGCCGTGGTCACGGCATTGTCCAGAGCCTCCCAGAGATCCGGTGACGCGTCGGCGTAGATGTCGGCGAGATTCGCCAGTTGCCGGACGTCGTGGCGAAGCTGCGGCATCTGCGGATTGACGTCGTCGAGAATGGCGTTGCCGTCGACAATTGAGGCGCCGAATCTGTCACCCAATCCGGTCAACGCCTCGGCCGCGGCCGATAGCGTCATGTTCAACTTGACCGGATCTACCTTCTCGGCGATCGACGTGATCGTCTCGAAGAGCGTGTTGAATTCGGTGGTCACCGAGGTTACATCGATCACGTCGGTCGGTTTGATCGATTGCGGAGAAGGGTCTTTCGGAGTTGTGAAGGTCACGTATTTGTTGCCGAATACGGTGCTTGCCGTGATGTCGGCGAGGACGTTCGCCGGAATCGTGGGCACGTATTTCGGCTCCACGGTCAGGGTGATCTTCGCCATCGGGCGGCCATCGTGTTCCACCCCATCGACGGCTTGCACGCGGCCGATCGCCACCCCGTTGTAGGTGACCTTCGAGCCGGGGTCCATCACCAGACCCGCGCGTTCGGCCAACATCGTCAGCGTCGTCTTAGCCGTCAGATCGCCGCGGAACTGCATGTACGCCAATGTAAAAACCGCTGAGAGCAGGATCAGCGCGAAAAGCGCGGCCAGTTTCCTGCGAGGTTTGGGGAACTTGTTCTCCTTGACTTGGGACACGGGAAGGGGCGTGGTCATCGCGAGTCACACCGTGAGGTTGAAGTTGGGGTCGGTGCCGTACAGCGCCAACGAGGCCACCAGCACGATCACCACGATCAAAATCAGGGATGCGCGCATCGACTTGCCCACCGCCTCGCCGACACCCACCGGCCCGCCGCTGGCGTTGAAGCCGAAATAGCAATGGTTCAGCAGGACGCACAGTGCGATGAGGATCGTGATGGAGAATGACCAGACGATGTCGTCGGGCCGCAGGAAGGTCGTGAAGTAATGCTCATAAGTTCCAACGGACTGTCCGTAAAAGAGGGTGGTGACGAGCCGGGCGGCGAGGAACGACAAGATGATTGCGATCGTGTAGAGCGGAATGATGACAATGGTCCCGGCGCTGATCCGGGTGGCCACCAAGAATGAGATCGATTTGATGCCCATCACTTCCAATGCGTCGATCTCCTCGCTGATGCGCATCGCGCCAAGCTCGGCGGTGGCACCGGCACCGACCGTTGATGCGAGCGCCATACCGGTCGTAACGGGCGCGACGATTCGCACGTTGGCCAATGCAGCGAAGAATCCGGTGAAAGCCTCTACGCCGATGTTGCCCAGAGAAGCGAAGCCCTGGATTGCGATCAGCGAACCGGCTGACAATGTGACGAAACCGATGATCGACACGGTGCCGCCGATCACCGCCATGGCGCCGGTGCCCATGCCCATCTCGGCGACCAGCCGTAGCGTCTCCTTGCGGTAGTGCCGCGTGGCGAACGGGATCTGCCGCACCGCCGCGAGGACGAACAAGGTCACGTCGCCGATGCGGTCGAGAACACGCGGCAACGCAGTCGTGGCGTCGGTAACGTGTTGGTAAGTACGCGGATACCGCGCGCGCAGAACGGTCGCGGTACTCATGTCAGTTTCCGGTCCCGAACCGGACACCGATCGCGGTGAGGACCACGTTCACTGCAAACAGGGCAAGCACGCACAACACGAGCGTCTCGTTCACCGCGGTGCCCACCCCCTTCGCGCCTCCGCCAACGGTCAGCCCGCGATAACAGCCGACGAGACCGGCGATCATCCCGAACAACGTGGCTTTGACGATCGAGATGACGACTTCGGGCAAGCCGGTGATGAATGTCAGCGTCGAGACATACGCGCCCGCGGAAACGTTTTGGATGTATACGCCGAAGAGAAAACCACCGACGAGCCCGATGGTGATCACCGCGCCGTTGAGCAGCGCGGCTACGTATGTCGATGCGACGACGCGTGGCACCACTAGCCGGTGGATCGGGTCGATTCCGAGTACTTCGAGCGCATCGATCTCCTCACGGATAGTGCGGGCACCGAGGTCCGCGCAGATCGCCGTGGAGCCCGCGCCGGCAACCACTAACACCGTCACCAGCGGGCCCAGCTGCGTCACCGCGCCGAGCGCCGCGCCCGCGCCCGAAATATCCGCGGCGCCAAACTCGCTCAGCAGGATATTGAGCGTGAAGATGATCAGCACGGTCAGCGGGATGGCGACCGCGACCGTGGGCAAGAACGAGACCCGAAACAAGAACCAGCTCTGCAGTTTGAATTCGCGCCATTGAAACGGCCGAGTCAACGCCTTGGCAGTGTCCACACACATCTGCGCGAAGCCGCCGACCGCCTCCAAACTCGGCCCGGCTTGCTCACGGACATAACCCTTCAAATCTGGTGGGGTCGTCACCGGCACCCCTCGGTCGCGCCGACCCATGCTGATTTGCTGAATTCTGTATATAACATTTCGTTTGGGCGTACTACATGGCCCCCATCATCGACCTCAGCGGCGGCTTCGAACACTGGTAAGACCATGTCGACCTATCCCAAATACACGTTGCTCCAGTCCTCTTCGTATTCGTAGAGGACTACTGTGATCGCGATCACCGTAGCACTGGCTGAATGAGCAGTCAACGACTGACTGCGCAGACAGTCAGTATGGTGGTATAGTTGCCCCATCAGGTGAGGAGGCGGCGTGACACCGATGCGCGACGATGCGGAATTGCGCGGAAAATCCGCCGAGATTCTGGACGCCTTCACGCGCAGCGTCGCCCGGGATGGCTACGAAGGAACCAGCTTCTCCATCATCGCGACCGAACTCGGAATCTCACGGGGTTTGATAGCGCACCACTTCGGCACCAAGGAACAGCTCTTCGCGACTTCGCACTCTTCCTACATGCGACGACGAATCGACGAGGCGGTTCGGATCGTCGATGAATTGGCCACGCCGGCCGAGCAACTCGCCGGGCTCCTATACGGTGCCATTCTGGTTCAGACACTCGATCGAGATGCGACTGTGGCGTTTCAGCGTGAGGTCGCTCGGCTCGCGAAGGAAGACGAGGGTTCCGAGGGCCGCAAGCTGCGAGCCGAGTACACCGAGCTCGTGCGCGACGTGCTCGATGCGGGCGTTGCATCTGGTGAGTTCCGTCCCGGTGACACGAGGACGCGAAGCCTGCTCATCTTTGGTTCTGTGCATTGGGCGTGGACTTGGTTTCGACCGGAGGGGCCGAAGTCGGTCGAGCAGATCGGCGCAGAAATCGTCGATCTGGCCCTCGGATCGCTGATGGTGACACGTCGTCGGTTGGCGCGGCTCGCCGACCCAGACGGTGCAATCGTCGCCACTGTGCGCGACATTCTCGCCAACGGACACCAGAGGCCTGCGAAGTCGCGTTCAGCTTGAACACACTTGGTGAGGTTTGTCGCGAGGTCCTGAGCCCTACTTCATCACCCGACGCGACAGCCGGCCGATCACGCGGCGCATCGGATCCGAGATGAACACGGCGACAAGACCGTTGCCGAGGTCCTCGCGTAAGCGCGTCAGCTTCGAGCTCTTGATGCGCCACCGTCCGTCGGCCTTCTCGTAGGTCTCGGTGTAGTGCCCGTACCCGCGCAGGTTGATGCCAGGACCGAATCGCACGACGTCCTCGAGCGCCCACACACCGCGTGCCGTCGTCGACGAGGTGATCTCGATCTCCGGTGCATGCACCTGGTGCACGGTCGCCTGGTTGCGCAGGCTCTTACGGGTGAACGCGACGAACTCGTCGGCGCCGTCGATCACCTTGCCGCCCGCTTCGGAGGTATCGCTGTGAAAGTCGTCGGCGAAGATGGTGCGCCAGGCCGCCCACTGCTTGGTGTCGAGCAGCCTGCAGTAGCGCGCTTTCAACTGTTTGATCGCTTCGATCTCCACGAGGTCGGCTTCGGTCACTTGGCCATCTCTTTCGCGCGTTCGACATAGAACCGCGCCGCCCGCCTGATCGACTCGGCGGTCGGCCGTGGCTGCCAGCCCAGTTCTCTTGTGGCCTTACTGTGGTCCGCCGGCGGCATGATGTGCAACAGTCGGACACCGGTGATGTTGATCGGCATCTGGCGTCGCAGCAGCCTGCCCGCCGCGGTGGCCATTCCGACCGCGGTGTACACCAGGGCGAGCGGGACGCCGAATCGCGGCGGCGTCGCCCCGACCTCGGTTGCCGCTGTCTGCAACATGTCTCGCATCGACATGTATGACTCCGAGATGATGTACCGCTCGCCTATCGCGCCGTTCTCGCCGGCCAGCAGAAATGCCTGCGCGACATCCTCGATGCCCACGACCTCGGTGTGCACTCCCCGGACGTAGGCGGGGATCTTGCCGAATGCGGCGTACTGCACCATCAACCCCTGATGCGGCTGCCAATCGCCCGGGCCGTACGGGTTCGACACGCACATCGCCACCGCGGGAAGTCCGCGCTCGCGCACGTAGCGCAGCACGAGATCCTCTGCCTGGCAGCGTGATTCGATGTATGCGCCGCCCTTGTCGCCCCAGTCGAACGGCATGTCCTCGGTGACCGGGCCGCGACCGTCGCCCAGCGCTATCGTGCCGATGGTGCTGCAGAACACGAACCGATGAAGGTCGGTCTCGGCGGCGACCTCGAGCACCCGCCGCAGGCAGTTGACGTTCGTCTCGAACAACGGCGCCGGATCGCGCAGGTGGAAGCGGGTGTCCACGATGCAGTAGTAGACGACGTCGCGGTCGGACATCGCCGCGCGCAGCGCCTCGTCGTCGTAGAGATCGCCGTAGCGGCGTTCGACATCGAGGTCGTCGATGGCCACCGTCGAACTGGTCTTGCGCAGGTACACCCGGACGTCGTCGCCGCGCTCGACGAGTTTGCGGGTGACATGGGAGCCGACGAAGCCGCTGGCGCCCATCACGAGTGCTCGACGGTTGGCGGGCGGCAATGTTGTCACCTTCCGTGGGTCACGAGCGGGGCGGCTCGCAGGCTCGCGCAGAAGTCTAGGACGCTTTCTTGGCGACGGGGGCGTATGCCGGCTTGCCGAGACCCAGCGCGTATTGGGCGATCATGTTGCGGAACACCTCCAGCGTGCCACCGTAGATGCCGACCAGCGGCGCGAAGCGATACACGTACTCCGCGGCGCCGTCGTCGGCGGCACCGTCGGCGCCCAGCGGCAGCGACGACGCGGTGCCGAGGATGTCCATCAGATCCGGCGAGATGTCCCGCATCGTCTGCGCCAGCGCCACCCGACCGAAGATGCTGGTGGCCGAGAACGCCGCCTCCATGCGGGCGACGCTGCGTCCCAACCGGTACGCCACCGAACCGTCGTCGATCAACCTGCGGCCGTTGGGGTCTGGCTCAGTGACCTTCGCCGCGGCCTTGTCGACCGCGGCGGCCATGGTGTTGGCCTGATGCATCATGATCGAGACGTCCTGAAGACCGTCGGCCGCCGCTTCGACCGCGCCGTGCTCGACGTTGAGCGGTTCACGCACCACCGTCCAGCCGTCGTTCACCTCACCGAGGCGATACTTGTCGTCCACACGGACATCGCTGTAGTAGACGATGTTCGTCCGATCGCCGTCGACGGTGCGGATGCCCTGAATCTCGATGCCCGGCGAATCGAGCGGTACCAGGAACATGGTGAGGCTCTTGTGCTTCGGTGCATCGGGATCGGTGTTGGTGATCAAGAAGACGTACTGGCAGTTGTGCGCACCGGTGGTGAACATCTTCGAGCCGTTGATGACCCAGCTCGATCCATCGGCTTCCCGCACCGCCCTGGTCTTGCAGGTCGCAACGTCGGACCCGCCTTCGGGTTCGGTGTAGCCCAGGCAGAGCCGTACTTCGCCGGTGTACACCCGCGGCATCACCTCGGCCTTGAGTTCCGGGGAGCCGAACTTGTCCACCGACCGCGCGATCATCGCGGTGGTGCCGAACGTCACCCACGGCGCGTGCGCGCGGCGCTTCTCCAGTTCCCAGATCCGACGCCGCACCCGGTTGAATCCGCCTTCGGATTCCGGCTTCCATTCGCGCGCGAGGTAACCGGCCTTACCGAGCGCCAGGTGGACGCCTTCGTCGAAGTTGTCGCCGGTCTCACGATCGCGGCGCAGGACGTCCTCGGTGACGATCTCGCGCAGGAACGCGCGCGCCTCGTCCTGGAACACCCGGTCTTCGTCGGAGAGTTCGACCCGTGAGAAATCCATTTACTCGGCCTCACCGCTCTCCCGCGCCGCGACGATGTCGGCGATGTACTTGGCACTGGCGGCGGGGTCTCCTCCGGCCAGCGCCCATCCCCTGGCGCGCAACAGGTATGCACTGGCGGCGGCCTCGGCCGAAACCCCGAGCCCGCCCTGGACATGCACGGCCATCGTGGCGGCTTTGGACGCCTCTTCGGCCATGAACACGAATGCCGACGGCGCCAATTCGGGCCGCTCGTCGGGCTCGTTGTCGAGGAACCACGCCGCGCGGCGCGCCAGGTTGCGCCCGCCCTGGACGGTGATCGCGATATTGGCCAGCGGATGCGAGATCGCCTGCAATGTCGAGATCGGTACACCAAGGGTGTAGCGGGTCTTGGCGAACTCGGCGGCGATGGTCATCGTCTCCTCGACGAGGCCGACCAGCGCCGCGGCGGTCAGGACGCGCCATTCATCCAGTGCTCGTTGGTATTCCGCCACCGCATCGGCCCCGCTCGCCAGGACTGTCCGGCTGTCGGCGGCCGACGGATCGATCCAGGCCATCGGCAACCGGCCGATGTTGTCCACCTTGACGGGCCGGGTGGCGAAGGTCAGCTTGACGATGTCTTGAAGACCGGGGCCGTCGCGGACGATGAGATGGTCGGCGACCGCTGCACTCGGCAGCAGTCGCATCCCGGGTGCGCTGTCCTGTTGCGGGTCGAGGCCGACGATCTGCTTGCCGCTGACGATATCGGGATCGACGGCGCCCAGTCCGCCGAGCAGACGCGCGGCGCAGACGTGGTCGATCCACGGCACCGGGGCCAGCGACCGGCCGATCTCCTCGGCCACCAACGTCAGGTCGACCAGTGCCGCTCCGTCGCCGCCCAGAGCTTCGGGCAGCGCCATCGTGGTCGCGCCCATCGTGCACAGACGTTCCCACAGGCTCTTGTCGAAGCCGGATGCCTCTGCGGCGCGGACGGTTTCGATCGAACAGTGGGTTTTGAAGAAGTCCTTGTACGCCGCCTGCAGCGCCTGGTGGTCCTCGGACAGGCTGTAATCGAGCCTGCGCAGTTCGTAACGGTCCATCACTGCTCCTTGTCGGCGCCGAAGAAGAATTCCTGCGCGTTGTTGTACAGGTAGTTGTTCAGCACCTCGGTCGGCAGGTCGAGGGCGATTGCCTCGGGAACGACACGGCGCATCTTGAGCACCGGCCAGTCCGACGCATAGATCACCTTGTTCGGTCCTCGGGTGCGCATGTAGTGAAGCAGGCTGTCGGGCAACCGCTTCGGCGACCACGCCGATGTCATCAGGCGAAGATTCTGATACTTGATCAGCAACCGGATCGCGACGTCCCACCACGGATCGGCACCGTGGATCATGCACAGCTTGAGTTCGGGGAACCGCACGCAAACCCGGTCGAGGTGGATCGGGTTCTGCACCTCGCCCGGAATCGGCGGTCCCGGCAGACCGGTGTTGACGCACAGCGGCAATCCGAGTTCGGCGCACTTGGTGTAGAGCGGGTAGTACACGGCGTCGCTGGGCGGATACTGACCGTCGCCCCAGAAGCTCGGCCCCACGGCCGTATACGCCACCGGCAGGTCCTTCACGACGGCTGCCAGCTCCCGCAGCGACGGGATGGGCCGCAACAGGTTGACACCGCCCATCGCCAGCGCGAACCTGTCCGGCCTGGCATCAACGAACTTGCGCGCGGTGGTCGAGGGTTTGGCGATGCTGTCCATCAGGATCGCCTTGACGACGCCCTGTTCGTCCATCTCGTCGAGCAATTCGCTCAGGTCGACGGGGGCGAACATCGACTGCGGACCCTTGAAATAGTCGTCGCGGACCTTGAGCATCCACGTCGGCTGCTGCTCGGTCTCGCCGAAGTGGACGTTGACCAGGCAGTCGATGGTCCGATTGGCCTTCGGGGAGGCTTGGGCGCTCATGTCAGCGACACCTGTTGTGTCGCAGTGCTTTTAGCCCAGCGGTAATCGGGCTTGCCGTTGCCGAGGCGACGAACGTGATCGACAAAGATGAACTCCTTCGGTGCCTTGAAGCGTGCGAGGCTCGACGTGCAATGTGTGCGCAGTGCTTCGTGGGTGGCATGCGCGCCGTCCCGCAGGGCGACAAGTGCCACGACTTCCTGACCCCACCGCTCGCTCGGCCGGCCCACCACCAGCGCGTCGGCGATGCCTGGGTGGGCGCGTAGCACTTCCTCGACCTCCTCGACGAAAACCTTCTCACCCCCGGTGTTGACGATCAGCGAGTCGCGGCCGAACAACCGCAGCGTGCCGTCGGCCGACAGCGATCCGCGGTCACCGGAGATCACCACACGCCGTCCGTCGACCACCGGGAACGTCTGTCGTGTCGCTGCTTCGTCGTCGAAGTAGCCCAGCGGAATGCGCCCGCCGCGGGCGACGAAGCCCACCTCGTCTTCGCCGGGCGCCACGAAGCGTCGGTAGTCCTCGGACAGCACCAGTGCACCGTCACGCAATTCGAAGGTGTCCTTCTCCTCGCCGCGCTGGCTGCGGCCGAACCCGACGTTGCCGGTTTCGGAGGATCCGTACCCGTTGATCAAGGTGATCTGCGGCAGCAGATCCAGCAGCGCGCGTTGGTGTTTCGGGTTGGTCGCCGCTCCCCCGGTGCCGATCGCGAACAACGACGACAGGTCATAGGAGCCGCGGCGCAACTCGTCGACCAGCGGTGCGGCGTAGGCATCCCCGACCATCGTCATCAGGCCGACCTTCTCCCGTTGTGCGGTTTCCAGTACCGCGCGCGGGTCGAATCTCGTCCGGTCATAGAGGATCACCGGCAGTCCGTTGAGCAGCGCGGCGAACGCCGTCCACATTCCCGCGGCATGCATCAGCGGCGACACCGCGAACCACGGTTGTCCGCCGTGTGCGACCTTGGCGTGAATCTCGTCGACGGAGTCGTGGTCGGCCCCGTTCATCGAGATCACATAGGTATCGCTCTGGCGCCACATCACGCCCTTGGGCCGGCCGGTGGTGCCGCCGGTGCACACCATCATCACGTCGTCGGGCGAGGGCATGATGTGGTGGTCGGTATCGCCGTGCGCCAGCGCATCTTCCAAGGCGATGGCACCCGGCAGCTGCGGAGCCGAAATGTCGTCATCGACCGAGATCATCAGGTCGGCGCTGGCGGGTGGAAGCACGTCGGCGAACTTGGGTCCGAAGGACCGATGATAGATGACGGCGCGGGGGCGCAGGTAGTCGAGGAGTTCGGTGACCTCGCGGGGCGTGTAGTTGTAGTTCACGTTGACCGGGACGGTGCGCGCCTTCAGGCATCCGATCACCATGTCGGGGTACAGGTCGTTGTGCATGAGCAGCGCGACGCGGTCCTGCCCGCACTCCCAGTTCTGCAGTTCGGCGCGTTCGCGGTGCGCGCCGAACCCTTGCCCGGCAAGGTAGTTGGCGAGCCGACGGGTGCGCTCGGCCGACTCGCCGAACGTGCTGCGGCGGGCCCCGCATACCGTCATCAGCCGATCGGGCACCGCCTGAGCGATCGCGTCGAGGACCGCCCCGATGGTCCACTCGGGCATGCTAGGCGCCGACCCGCACGCTCGCACCGAGCAGCTCGAGAGCGTTGTCGCGCATCACCTTCCGGGTGTCTTCGGCACTGAACTCGGGGAACTGCGGGATGTCGGCGGTGAACGCCATCGGGTCGGCCAGGCCTTCGCCGTGCGGCCAGTCCGAGCCGAACAGGATCTTGTCCACGCCGATGGTCTCGGCCAGCAGTTTGACGTCGTCCTCGTAGTACGGCGCGATCCAGACGTTGTTGCGCAACTGCTCGACCGGGTCCTCCTTGAAGTGGTACGGCGCCGTGTTGGCCGCCTTCTTCAGCCGCTTGATCAGCCGGTAGACGAAGTAGGAACCGTTCTCGATGCTGGCCACCTTCAGCTTGGGGTGCCGGGTGAACACCTGGTGCACGATCATCGAGGCCATCGAGTCGTGGATGGCGCGGTCGTCGAGCAGGACCTGGTCGAGCGGATCCTTCTTGCCGAAGCCCTCAAACGTCGACTTGCCGCCCCACAGCGCCGCAATCGCGAGGTACCCGCTGTCGGACAGGTGGAAGATCACCGGCACGCCGGCTTCGGCGAGGCGCGCCCAGACCGGATCGTGCAGCGGATCGCCCAGCGACCGCGGTTTCACCACGCCCGGCACGGGCGCGGGCCGCACGCACACCGTCTTGGCGCCGCGACCCAGGACGAACTCGACCTCCTCGACCGCCTTGTCGGGGTCGGCCAGCGAGATGATCGGCGCCGAGATGAACCGGTGGTCGGGCCGGTCGAAGCCCCAATCCTCGTCCAGCCACAGGTTGAATGCGTGCACCGACGCCATCGTCGCCTCGATGTCGTGCTTGAGCGCCTCCTCGACGCCGCACGCGAACGTCGGCAGCATGAACACCGTCTCGAGGTTCTGCTTGTCGAGGGTCTTCACCCGGGCGTCGCGGTTCTGGTACTCGGGGTGGTCGGCCAACCGGTCGACCTTCATCAGCGATGCCGGGTCGACGCCGTCGGGAATCTCGCCGCGGAACAGCAGGTCCAGGCACCCGGGTTCGATGATCGGGTCGAACGTCGGGTTCGGGATGAAGTGGTTGACCCGCTCGCCGATCACCGCGAAAGTGCGCTTGCCGTCGGTGAGCATTTGCACGCCACGGCGTTTGAACTCCTTGGGCAGGTGCCTCGTGAACGAGTCGACCGGTTCGTAGTAGTGGTTGTCGACGTCGATGGCCATGTAGTCCAGCGGTTTCGGGGAAGTCATGGGGTGTCCTCCTGCTGCGGTGTCAACGGCGGAAAGTTCGGTGGGCGCTTCTCGAAGAAGCTCGTGATGCCCTCGAGGAAGTCGGGCCGCGTCATCGATTCGTGCATCAGCTTCTCGGCATGGTCGCTGGCTTCGAAGACACTGCGCATGGTGTCTGCGTACACCTGTTGCTTGATCACCGCCAGCGAACTGGGCGCACAGTTGGCGGCGATGTCCTCGGCATAGCCGATCGCGCGGGATAGCAACTCGTCCGGCGCCAGCACCTCGTTGACCACGCCGAGCCGTGCGGCCTCGTCGGCGAAGAACATCCGGCCGGACAGCAGCAGGTCCATCGCCACCCCGGTGCCCACGATCCGCGGCAGGATCCAGGAGATCCCGTATTCGGCGATCAGCCCACGT
The DNA here is from genome assembly GCF_001499855.1 of Mycobacterium sp. GA-0227b. Lineage (GTDB taxonomy): Bacteria > Actinomycetota > Actinomycetes > Mycobacteriales > Mycobacteriaceae > Mycobacterium. The sequence continues at coordinate 291,947 of NZ_LQIK01000029.1, read as the reverse complement.
CGCGCGAACGAGGTCGTGAACTTGGCGCCGTCGGCCGCGAAGCGCACGTCGCACATCAGCGCCAGCGTCAAACCCATTCCCGCGCAGGCTCCGTTGATCGCGGCGACGACGGGTTTGCGCATGCTCATCACGAAGTGTGGATGGCGCGCGCCGACCAGCTTCCCGACGTCGGCGTCGGCGGCGCCTTCGACGGTGGCGGCGCTGATCGTGGTCAGATCCCCCATGTCCGCGCCGGCACAGAATGCGCGACCGCTGCCGGTGACCACGATCGCCCGCACGGTGGGGTCCGCCTCGGCACAGTCCAGTCGCTCGTAGAACATGGTGGCGAGCCCGCCGCCCCATCCGTTCATCCGGTCCGGCCGATTGAGCGTGATCAGCGCGACGCCGGTGTTACGCACCTCGTAGCGCACCGGGGTGATGACCGGTTCGGCGACGTGGTCAGGAGCGCTCACCCGGCAGTCCTCCTCCGGCGGTCCGAGGCTTGTGAATGCTCATACTGTACACCTATCGGTAGTGCCTTCCGCAACCGTCGGGAACTCAGCTGCCGACCAGCCCGAACCGCCGATATGCAGCGTCGATCTGGGCTCTGGCCTCGGCGGGCAGCCCCGCCTGCGGCGGCCGCGAGTGCGGATACGCGCCGATGGGCAGTCCGAGCACCGATGCCGCGTACTTGAACGCGCCGCCCCAATGTGTGAAGTAGTCCGGCCGACCCGGATAGCAGGTGAACCACGACCCCATGTCGAGGTCGAACTGGTCCAGCCCCGATTCCCGCGCATGGTCCATGGCCTCGACGAGCTTGTCGGCCAGGATGAGTTCCCAGTACTCCGAGAACGGCCGGTGCGCAGCGGTCTCGAACAGGTACCCGGCGGTGCCGAGTTGCGCGGGGCAGACGACGCCGTCGCGCAGCCACCCGGCGCGGTACACGGTCTTGTCGCACTCCCACACCGCAAGTCCGGGCGCCAACTCGTGCAGCATCCGGCTGGCGGCCGGGCGGAACGCACCTTCCTTCGTCGCGCAGACAGCCGGAATCTCGTGGAAGATTTCGGCGCTTTCGGCCGGTGTCAACACGTAACCCGACGACGGCGAGTTGAACATTCCGAGCGCGATGTCGGTGCGGTCGGCGATGTATCGGAAAAAGCGCAGCACGCCGACTCCGCCGTGCGCTTCCATCATCGGGGTCTGGATGTAGACGATGTCGGCGCCGACCTCCTGTGCATGACGCGTCAGCTCGAGGCAGTCCTTGGCCGCCGTCGCGGCCGTGCACGCCTGAACGACAACGTCGGGATTGGCGGCCCGGCCCTCTTCGATTGCGATCTCCAGCAATCGTTTTCGCTCGTCGATCGTCAGGGCCCAGAATTCGGCGATGCCGCTCGTGCACCACAGCAGCGGGTGATTCAGAACGCCGACGCAGTGCCGCACCAGCGCCCGATACGCGTCCCAGTCGATGTCGTCGCCGTCGACACCGCAGAAGGGCGTGTACAGCGAGTCGCCGATACCCCGCAGATGAGTGCGGGCCCACTCTCGAGCGTCTTTCGCCGTCGCCACGATGATCTCCTCAGTCTCAGGTGAAGTCTGAGCCGCCGTCGACGTTGACGTTGGCCCCCGTCATGTACGAGTTGCGCCGAGACGCGAGAAACGCGACGACGGGCGCGATTTCGTGCGGTAAGCCGGCCCGCGGCAGGTGAGCAGGGTGGCCGAAGTGCTCGCCGATGGCGGCCATCAACGCGTACGGATCGTTGCCGTCGACACCGACGGATTCGGCCCAGCCGATCAATGCTTCCGATGCGATGCTGCCCGGTGAGACCACGTTGACCAGGATCTCGTCCTTGGCCAGCAACAACGACAGGTTTTTCGAAACACTGGTCAGCGCCGCTTTGGCCGCGGTGTAAGCGGGCAGGATCACGCTCTGCCGTTGTGTCGAATGCGCGGAGAAGTTGACGATGCGCGCCCAATCCGCGGTGCGCAGCAACGGAAGCGCCGAACGCACGCAGTGCACCATTCCCATCACTCCGCCGTCGAACGCGTTTCGCCACTGCTCGTCGGTCAGATCCTCGAAGGTGCCGACGGCGTCGGGTCCAACGGCGTTGATGAGGATGTTGAGCCCGCCGTCCCAGCGCTTCCCGACCTCATCGAAGACCCGCTGAACCTGGTCGATGTCGGTGGTGTCGGCGGTCAGCGCCACCGCGTCGGGGCTGCCGAGTTCGGCGAGGGCTGTGGCCGCGTCGTCGAGGACGTCCGGTGTGCGGCCGACGACCGCCACCCGGGCACCGTCTTCGGCCAGGCAACGCGCGGTCGCGAAACCCATCCCGCGCCCGCCGCCGACCACGACGGCCGTGGCGTCCTTCAGCCCGAGATCCATACGGCCTTTCGCTACCCGATTCGGTAGTGAACCTTACTATAGGACTTACAGTAGAACGGTGAAATCACCGTCGGAAGCGGCTGACGGTACATTCAGGTCCACCAACCCCGTTCGCGGGGGCGCAACGTACAGCTGATTCGATGGAGGTGCCCTACGTGGCAAGGCAACCGACCGCCGAGAAGCGTCAGCGACGTGAGCGCGGATCCATCAATCCCGACGACATCATCAACGGCGCCTTCGAACTCGCCGAACAGGTGGGCATCGACAACTTGTCCATGCCACTGCTGGGCAAGCACCTCGGTGTCGGCGTGACGAGCATCTACTGGTACTTCCGCAAGAAGGACGACCTGCTCAACGCGATGACCGACCGCGCGCTGCGCCAGTACGTCTTCGCGACGCCGTATGTGGAGGCCAAGGACTGGCGCGAGACGTTGCGCAACCACGCACGCACGATGCGAAAGACATTCATGGGCAACCCGATTCTGTGCGACCTGATCCTCATCCGGTCCGCGCTGAGCCCGCGGACGGCGAAGGTCGGCGTGCAGGAGGTCGAGAAGGCGATCGCCGGCCTGGTGGAGGCGGGCCTTTCGGCCGAGGACGCATTCGACACCTACTCCGCGGTGTCGGTGCACGTTCGCGGATCGGTGGTGCTGCACCGCCTTCGCGAGAAGAACCGCGCGGCCGCCGAGGGTCCGAGCGACATCGAGGAGACGATGACCATCGACGCCGAGACCACCCCGCTGCTGGCCTTGGTCACCGAGAAGGGTCACCACATCGGTGCGGCCGACGACAAGAACTTCGAGTTCGGCCTCGAGTGCATTCTCGATCACGCGGGCCGGTTGATCGATGAGACGAAGACCAAGCCCGCGAAGAAGTCTCGTAAATAGCGATTTCGGTGTAGTTCATCGCGCTCACCGCAACCAACTACACCGAAATCTCCTAGACCTCGATGACGACCGCGCCGCCCTGGCCGCCGCCCGCACACATCCCGGCGACGCCGATGCCACCGCCGCGCCGCTGCAACTCGTAGACCAGCGTGGTGACCATCCGCGCGCCGGATGCGGCGATGGGATGGCCGAGGCTGCAACCACTTCCGGAGAAGTTCACCAACTCCTCGTCGATGCCGAACTCACGGCAGGCCGCGATCGGCACCGATGCGAACGCTTCGTTGATCTCCCACAGCGCGACATCGGATGGCTTGAGCCCGGCACGATCGAGCACCTTGCCGATGGCCTTCACCGCACCGAGCCCGCAATCGCGCGGTGGCACGCCCGCCGCGGCCCAGGCCCGCACGGTCGCCATCTTGGTCAAGTTCTCGGCGTCGGCGTACTCACTGTCCACCAGCGCCACCGCGGCCGCGGCATCGTTGGTGCCGCTGCTGTTGCCCGCGGTGATCGAGAAGCCCTCGATCTCCGGATGCAGTGGCTTGAGGCCGGCCAGCTTCTCGACGGTGGTGTCGCGGCGCGGATGCTCGTCGACGCTGAACTCGATCACCGAACCGTCGAACTGCTGTACCTTCAGCGGCACGATTTCGTCGACGAACTTGCCGGCGTCGATCGCGGCGATGGCGCGTTGATGCGACCGCGCCGCCCATGCGTCCATCTCTTCGCGGGTGATGCCGACCGCCTGGGCGGTGTTCCAGCCGACGGTGATCGACATGTCCTTGCACGGGGCGTCGGGCGTCTCGACGTGCGTCGGCGGCATCCACTTCTCTTCGAACTTCAACTCGGGCCCGGGGATGCGCCAGTTGACCAGCGGCGTCATGGACAGCGACTGCACACCACCGGCGATCAGCGCACGCTCCATACCGGAGCCGATCTGCGCCGATGCATTGCCGATCGCGGTGAGGCTTCCCGCGCAGTGCCGGTTCACCGACTGCCCGGGTACGTCCTGCAGGCCGATGGCGTCGGCCGCATAGCGGGCGAGATCGCCACCGCCGTAATGTGATTCGGCGAAAATGAGGTCGTCGATGGCCTTCGGGTCGATCCCCGACCGCCTGATCACCTCGGGCAGCACGGTGGTGATCAGCGTTTCGGGTGGAGTGTTGACCAGCGTGCCCTTGAAGGACCGGCCGATCGCCGTCCTGGCGGCACCGACGATGACGGGTGTGCGCATGTTCTCCACCTCGGGGTTCGACGTAAGCGACGTTACAAAACTAGCAGATAGTGTAGCGAACCCCGCTATTCGGGCTCCGGCACGTGGAAATGCTCGTCACGCAGCCGGAACGCTTCCTTGGTGCCGTGCTGCGCCCGCGTCTTGACGAAGTTGAACTCACCGTCGGCGAACTGCAGGTTCGTCCCGTAGGCATGAAACAGATAGCTCGCCACTTCCTCACCCTGGTAGGCCTGGCTCTGCTCGACGAGGCGGAACGCCTCCTTGGCGATCACGACGCCGTCGGCCGGCATCTTGGCCGCCTTCTCGGCCCAGTACCGCGCCCGTGCCGAGACCTTGTCGGGATCGCAGGTTTCGGTGAAGACGCCGAGATGCTCGACCGCCCCGGCCTCGATGATGTCGCCGGTGAGCAGGAGTCGTCGCGCGAGCACCGGACCCAACCGGTGGAAGAACATGTGCAGGCTGCCCAGCGCGGGGCCGAGGAAGCGGGTTGCGGGCATCCCGATCTTGGTCGTGCGGGCGATCACGGAGATGTCGGTCATCAACGCCATCTCGAAGCCGCCGCCCAGCGCGTACCCGCTGATCTCTCCGACCGTGACCTTCGGGAAGCCCATGAAGTTGTGGTAGAAGCCGAAGGACTTGCGGTCGACCGTCAGCCGACGGCGTTGGCTCGGGCGCCGCTTGGCTTGCGCCGAGTCCTTGTCGCCATACCAGGCGTAGGCGTTGTTCATGTCGGCCCCGGTACTGAACACACTGTCGGCGCCACGCAACAACACCACCGTGATGTCGTCGTCGTCGGCGACCTGGTCGAGGTGCCGGCCGACGGCGTCCCGCATCGCCGCGTCATAGGAGTTGCGCTGTGCCGGGTTGTTGAACGTGATCGTCGCGATCCGCTTTTCGCGGTCGACGTCGAACAGCACGCGGTCATCGGCGGTAGTGGTCATCGGGTGTCCTCACTGAACGCTGGAAATGAGCTTGGCCTCAATGGTTTTGTCTGCGCCGACGGCGAGCGTGTTGCGTCGCGCAGCGGCCAGATGGTCGGTGGCCAACCGCACCGCACGGGCTTCGTCGCCGTCGCGGATCGCGCCGAGCAACCGGTGGTGGTCGCGCAGCGCCGCCCGCATGGTCTTCTGGTTCATCTCCCCCGCCGGGCTGTCCGTGCCGGCGGTGCCCGTTTCGTCGCCCCACACCGACGATTCGTGTGCCGACCAGATCAACTCCAGCGAGCCGATCAGCAGGATCATCGGCTCGTTGCCGCATCGAGCAACGATCGCCTCATGAAAGCGCCGAGCGTTCGGGACGAACTGCACAGGATCGTCGAACGCGGTTGTCTGCCTGCCGATTTCTTGTTCCAGGTAAGGCATCACCTCGGTCATGCGGTCTTTCCGGGCGGCGCACATGCCCGCACAGACCGGCTCGAGATGCAGTAGCGCACCGCTGACGTCGGCCGGTGTCGCCGACCGGGCCTGCAGCACCATGCTGATCATGTGCGCGGTTCGGTCGGCCGACGGCAGATGCACCACCGCGCCGCCCATGTTGCCTCGGCGCACCGAGATCAGCCCATCCACCTCGAGAAGATGGATGGCCTCGCGCAACGCCGGTGGGCTGACGCCGAATTCGGCGAGCAGGCCGTCCTGAGATGGCAACACGTCGCCCTCTTTGAGCCGCCCTGAAAGGATGTCGTCACGCAGCCTCGCGGCGACGATCTCGGCCACCCTCGGTTGACGGATCCGCTGGGACCTGATCATCTGTCGCGGCGTTTCCCGAACTCGAACACCGAAAGCCGGTCAGGTGGGGACGCCGCGGTGTGGAACTCCCCGATGCACAACACGTCGTCTTCGCGGAGCAATCGGGCGGTCGAGGTCACCCGCCCGTCGGTCTCCACGCGGGTCACGTCGAAGCCGAGTTCGGTGAGGATCGGCGTCGGCTTGCGGAATGTGACGGTCAGCGAGCGGGTCTTACCGGTTCGCCCCGTCGCGCAACTGTGATGCTGTGTCACGCAGTCGAAGAACACCGCCAGGAACCCGCCGTTGACCAACCCGGGCGGACCTTCGAACAGCACAGGGAAGGTGACTCGCCCCGTGGCCGCAACCTCGCCGATTTCGTCAAAGGTGTACTCGGGAAAGGCCGGGTTGTACGCGCCGACGTCAAATGCGTGATCGAGGTAGATGCGCTGGGAGTCGGTGGCCGCGGGGCCGATCCGTGGTGTGAGATCCGCCGGTGCCGCAGCGGCCAGTTCGCGTTCCCACTCGTCGATCTGCCCGAGCATGGCATCGACGGTCGGGTGGTCGTGCTCCAGCGACAGCAGCAGCCCGCTGAGCCGACGGATCGCGCCCGCCGCGGCGACGGTCTGCGGCAGGGGCTGCTCACCGAAGCTGGGCGTCGTGTGCGCCATGACTACCTTCCATCGCGGGAGCTGTCCTTGCTAACTTGTACAAGATAGCATTACTGTACGTCTAACCGTATAGCTTGAGATGGACGGATTCCACGGTGACCGGTACGGCCGACGACGGGGCGGTGGCGACATCGCGCGACGAAGCGATCCTGCGCATCACAGTCGATCGGCCGGCGCGGCGTAACTCATTGAGCCACACGATGATCGACGATCTCGTGACGATCTTGACCTCGGCGGCCAGCGACGACTCCCTGCGCGCGGTGCACATCCGCGGCGGCGGATCGGACTTCTGCGCCGGCGCGGACTGGGTGGCCACGAATGCTGATGGACGACGCCCCCGCAGCGGCGATCTCACCCGGCGCATCCCCCATGCCGCGAACCGGGTGGTCGAGCTGGTGCACACCATCCAGTTGCCGGTGGTGTGCACGGTGCGCGGCTGGGCAGCCGGCCTCGGCTGCAACCTCGCTCTGGCAGCCGACTTCGCCGTCGCAGCGGAGGATGCGGTGTTCTGGGAGCCGTTCATCGGCCGCGGCTTCAGCCCCGACTCGGGTTCGACCTGGCTGCTGCCGCGGCTCGTCGGATTGGCGCGGGCACGACGAATGCTGCTGCTCGGCGAGAAGGTCAGCGGCACCGAGGCATTCGAGTGGGGGCTGATCCACCGCGCGGTCGCAGAGACGGAAGTCGATGCCGCGAGCGACGAACTCCTCGACCGGCTGGCGTCCGGCCCGACCGTGGCCATCGGGCTGGCCAAGCAGGCAATCCAGTACGGCCAGCACGCCACATTGCCGCAGGCCATGAACCAGGAGCTGTACGGATTGGAGCTGTCCTGCCGCACCGCGGATTTCAAAGAAGGCCTGGCGGCGTTCCGTGACAAGCGCCCGCCGGAATTCCAAGGGCGCTGACGATAGGAACCGCAATTGTCCACCAATTTCGCTGACATCACCTACGAGGTCGACGGGCACAAGGCCACGATCACGTTGAACCGGCCCAACGCGCTGAACGCGCTGAGCCCCCACATGATCACCGAACTACGCACCGCCTACGAAGACGCCGAGAACGACGACGACGTCTGGATCGTCATCGTTACGGGCACCGGCAGGGCGTTCTGCACGGGCGCCGACGTCGGCGAGATCCCCGAGGACGGCCGGGTGATCTACGAACGCCCCTATCTGTCCACTTACGACCAATGGGAGGCGCCGCAGGAGGGCACGCCGCCGTTCCGGCGGATGGCCAAGCCGGTCATCACCGCGGTCAACGGATTGTGCTGCGGCGCAGGGCTGGACTGGATCACCACCGGAGACATCGCGATCGCTTCGGACCGGGCGACGTTCTTCGACCCGCACGTGAGCATTGGGCTGGTGGCCGCCCGCGAGATGGTCCGGCTGGCCCGGGTGTTGCCCCGCAACATCGCGCTGAGAATGGCGCTGATGGGCAAACACGAACGGATGAGCGCGCAGCGGGCCTACGAGCTTGGCATGATCAGCGAAGTGGTAGAGCACGAGCGGCTGCTCGAACGCGCACACGAGATCGCCGACATCGTGAACTCGAATGCCCCGCTGGCCGTTCGTGGCACCCGCCTGACGATCCACAAGACACTGGATCTGCCGCTGCACGAGGCCGAAATCCTCGCCGAGACGTTTCGCGAGCGCGTTGTGCGCACCGAGGACGCTCTCGAGGGACCGAAGGCCTTCATGGAGAAGCGTCTCCCGAACTGGCAGTGCCGATGACGAAGCCGATGACGACGTTCGAAACGCTCCTGCTCCACGTCGACGCCACCGACCGGGTCGCGACCATCACGCTGAACCGCCCCGACTCACTCAACGCGTTCAATCGCACGATGTGCGAGGAGATGTCGCGTGCATGGGGCCTGGTCAAGGCCGACGAATCCGTCAACGCGGTGGTGCTTCGCGCCGCTGGCGAGCGGGCGTTCAGCGTCGGGCTGGACATCAAGACGCCGTACGGCCAGCCCGACAACGTCTGGAACCACGAGGATCCCGGCGAGCACCTCAGCCCGAAATGGCAGAAGATGTGGAAGCCGGTGGTGTGCGCGGTGCAGGGCATGTGCACGGCCGGTGCGTTCTACTTCGTCAACGAGGCAGACGTGGTGATCTGCTCCGAGGACGCCACGTTCTTCGACTCCCACGTCAGCGCCGGCCTGGTCTGCGCGCTGGAGCCGATCGGGCTGATGCGTCGGGTCGGTCTGGCCGAGACACTGCGGATCGCGCTGATGGGCAACGAGGAGCGCGTGAGCGCGCACACCGCGCAGCAGATCGGGTTGGTGACCGAAGTGGTGCCCGGCGACCGGCTGTGGGCGCGCGCGCACGAGATCGCCGCGACCATTGCCGCCAAACCGCCTTCTGCGACGCAGGGCACGGTCAAGGCGATCTGGGAGTCGCTGGACAAGCCCTACCGCGCCGCGATGGAGCAGAACTTGATCTACACCAGGCTGGGAAACCCGTTGGGGCAAGCCGAACTGGCCGCCCAACCAGCGCCACCTCGACCCTCTCCGAGAATCCGCTGATGAGCGAACACCGGCTCAGCGAGCGTATCCGCGACGTCATCGGCATCCGCCCGCAGGCATCGGCGATCGAATACGACGGCGAGTGGATCACCTGGGGCCAGGTGGGCAGCCTCGCCGGTCAGATCGAAGCGGTCGGCGTGCGCGGCGGTCGGATCGGGATGCTGTTGCGCAACAGCCCGGCCCATGTCGCGAGCTTCCTTGGCGTGTTACTGGCCGGCGGAACCGTCGTCGTCGTCAACCCGTCGCGCGGTGACGACCGCATCACGGCCGACATCGCGGAGTTGAAGCTTCCACTGGTGATCGGCGAGCGCGACGACCTGACCCGGTTTGTGCCCGCCGGCACCGGCACCGTGGCGATCTCCTCGGTCGCCGAACCTATCGAGACGTCGGATGCCGTCGCCCTTCCGCCGGGCCAATCCGACGTCGCAGTCCAAATGCTCACCAGCGGCACCACCGGGCCTCCGAAGCGGGTCGACCTCACCTATGACATGTTGGCGCACAGCGTGTTCGCCGATTCACCGACGCCGACCGAACTGCGACGCGGCGTGGCGATCGTCAATGCGCCGCTGGTGCACATCGGCGGCGTGTTCCGCGTCCTCCAGTGTGTCTGTGAAGGCCGGCCGTTCGCGCTACTCGACCGCTTCGAACTGGACCGCTGGGCCGATGCGGTGCGCCGGCACCGGCCGCGGACGGTGTCCCTGGTGCCTGCGGCGCTGCGCACCGTACTGCACTCGGAGCTGACCCGCGACGACCTCGCCAGCATCCGCGCGGTCACATCGGGAACCGCGCCGCTGTCCGCCGAGGACGCCGACGCGTTCACCGAAAAGTTCGGCATACCGGTCCTGACATCGTACGCCGCAACCGAATTCGGTGGCGGCGTCGCCGGCTGGACGTTGCCGGACTACCAGCGGTACTGGCAGGCCAAGCGGGGCAGCGTCGGCCGGGCCAGCCTGGGCGCGCAACTGCGGGTCGTCGACGAACGCGGTGATCCGCTCGGTCCGGATGAGCCGGGCCTGCTGGAGGTCAAACCCGGGCAGTTGGGGCCGGACGCGAACTGGATGCGCACCACGGACATGGCGCGCATCGATGCCGACGGCTTCCTGTGGATTCTGGGGCGTGCCGACCAGGCGATCATCCGGGGCGGCTTCAAGATCATGCCCGACGACGTGCGCACCGCGTTGGAGAGCCATCCCGCGGTGCACAGCGCCGCCGTGGTGGGCAGGCCCGATGATCGTCTCGGTGAAACACCGGTGGCGATGGTGGAACTGCGAGAGCCGGTCGACGCCACGATGCTCGAGGAGTTCCTGCGAACACGGCTGGCGCGCTACGAGATTCCCACCGATATAGCAATCGTCGAGCAGATGCCCCGTACACCGTCGGGCAAGCCCGACCTCAGCGAGGTGCGCCGGTACTTCGCCGATTCCGTCGACCATGCGTGAGCACACCGTCGGCGCGGTGCTGAGCGCCCAGACGGATGCGCGCGGCGACCATCCCTTGTTGATCTGTGACGCAGAGCGGTTGAGCTACGCCGACGCCGAACGGCGCTCGGCCCGACTGGCCCGCGGCTTGATCGCGCTCGGCGCAGGCAAGGGCACACACATCGGCGTGCTGTATCCGAACGGCCCGGCGTTCGTCGTCGCGATGCTGGCCGCCGCGCGCATCGGCGCCGTGGTGATCCCCGTCTCGACGTTCGCGACCGCGACCGAGATGCGACAGCAGCTCGACCACGCCGACGTCGAACTTCTGTTGGCCGCTTCGTCTTACCGCTCACACGACTACCGCCGGCGGCTGGCCGGTATACGGCTTCCGCTGCTGCGTCACGTGCTCATCGACTGGGAACCGACGGCGTTGGCCGACGCCGAACTCCTGACCGCTCTCGAGGGCGACGTCGAACCCTCCGACGTGCTTGCGATCGTGTACACGTCGGGATCGACCAGCACGCCGAAGGGTGCGGTGCACACGCACGCCGGCCTACTCGCCCACCAGGTGGTCCTCAACGACATCCGCGGACTGACCTCTGAAGAGAAGTTGTTCAGCAACTCGCCGTTCTTCTGGATCGGCGGCTTCGCGTTCTCGGTGCTCGCCACGTTGCTGGCCGGTGCAACGCTGTTGTGTTCCAACGCCGTCGACGCGGGCGAGACACTCGATCTGCTGGAGGCCGAGAAGCCGACGATGACCAACGGCTTCGTTGCGGGCATCGCCCACCTGGCCCGGCATCCGAGCCTGCCGAGCCGCGACCTGTCGTCGATGCGGCGTGGCAACCTGTACCCGATCATGGCCCCCTACGTGCGTCCCGCCGACCCCGAGTTGCGTCACACGATGCTCGGCATGACGGAAGCCGGCAGTGTCATCCTGGCCAGCGCCGACGAAGCCGACCAGCCCGAGCATCGCCGCGGGTCCTTTGGCCGGCCGGTGGCCGGATTCGACGTCAAGGTCATCGATCCCGACACGGTGCAGCCCGTCGGCGTCGGCGAGGTCGGCGAACTATGCGCCCGCGGACCGTTCATGATGCAGCGGTACTACAAGCGCAGCCGCGAGGAGTGTTTCGACGTCGACGGGTGGTTTCACACCGGCGACCTTGTCCGCACGGACATCGACGGCTTCTTCTACTTCGTCGGGCGGCGCGGCACGATGATCAAGACGGCGGGCGCCAATGTCGCGCCCGCGGAGGTGGAGCGGGCGATCGCGAAGGTCACCGGCGGCACCGTCGCACACGTGGTCGGTCTGCCCGACGCGGAACGCGGCCAACTCGTCGCCGCCGTCATCGCGCTGGAAGACGGCGACACATTCGACGAGACAACTTGTCGCGAGCGCCTGAAGAGCGAGCTGTCGGCCTACAAGATTCCCCGGCGGTTCGCCGCCGTGCCGGCCTCCCGTATTCCCGTGCTGTCCAGCGGAAAGATCAACCTGTCGAAGCTGATCGAGGTGCTCGATGCGTGAAACCGTCGACGCGTTGGTGCGATTACGCGCCGCCGAGGACAGCGCAAAGCCGATGGTGATCGATCCCTCGACGCGCATCACCTACTCCGAATTGGAGTCCAGTAGCAGGCAATTAGCGGCCGCGTTCGTGGCCGCCGGTGTCGGCAAGGGCACCCGGGTCGGCTTGATCATGCCCAACTGTGCCGAGTGGGTGCGGAACGCGGTCGCGCTGACCCGTATCGGCGCTGTTCTCGTGCCGCTGAGCACACTGCTGCAAGCCCCGGAACTGGTCGCTCAGCTTCGTATGGCGTCGGTGCAGTTCCTCGTGACGGTCGAGGAGTTCCGCGGCCACCGCTACCTCGACGACCTTTCCGCCGAACGGGGCAACCTTCCTGCGCTGCGCGAAGTTTGGCGCGCCGGCCGACTCCCGGCAGGCGGCTCGGCACCGGTCGACGAGATTGCCGCTGCCGTCACCCCCAGCGACACGCTGGCGATCATGTTCACCTCGGGCAGCAGCGGCCCACCCAAGGGCGTGATCCATTCACACGGAAACGCTTTGGGCGCGGTGCGGGCGGGGCTGACGGCGCGGTGCATTGACGCCGACACCCGGCTGTATCTGCCGATGCCGTTCTTCTGGGTCGGCGGATTCGGCAGCGGAATCCTCTCGGCGTTGCTGGCGGGCGCCACACTGGTCACCGAGGAGATTCCCCGGCCGGAGACCACGCTGCGCCTCGTCGAACGCGAACGCGTCACGTTGTTTCGCGGCTGGCCCGACCAGGCGGAGGCACTGGCACGCCAATCCGCCTCTGTCGGAGCCGATCTGTCCTCGCTGCGGCCCGGAAGCCTGCCGGCGCTGCTACCGCCAGAGCAGCGTGGCGAACCGGGCGCACGGGCGAACCTGTTCGGCATGACCGAGTCATTCGGCCCGCATTGCGGCTATCCGGCCGACACCGACATGCCCAGGTCGGCTTGGGGCAGTTGCGGAAAACCGTTCGACGGCATGGAGATTCGGATCGTCGACCCCGACACCGGTGAACCGGTCCCGGGCGGCTCGATCGGCATGATCCAGATCCGGGGACCGCACCTCATGCGCGGAATCTGCCGGCGCAGCAGAGAAGAGGTCTTCACTCCCGACGGCTACTACCCCACCGGCGACCTCGGCCACCTGGACGACGACGGCTTCCTGTTCTACCACGGCCGGTGCGACGACATGTTCAAGGTCAGCGGCGCCACCGTGTACCCCAGCGAGGTCGAACAGGCGCTGCGCAGCGTCGACGGCGTGCAGCAGGCATTCGTCACCGACGTGGACGGCGCCGTCGGCGCCGTTGTGATCTCCGGGCGTCCCGTCGACGAGTTGCGGGCGGAGGCCCGAAAGCGGTTGAGCGCCTTCAAGGTCCCGACGGTGTGGCATGTCACCGACTCGGACGACGCCATCCCACGCAAGGCTACGGGCAAGGTCGATGTACGCGCGCTGCGGGCGTTACTGGACGAGCTTGGTGAGACGCGAAGCTAGCTGACCACGCCCCGCTCGGTGAGGTGGTCGATCAACGGCTTCGCGCCGGCGGCCAGGTGTTCCGACATCGCCGCGCGGGCAAGGTCTTCGTCGTGGCAGGCGAGTGCCTTGAGCAGCCGCCGGTGATGCTCGTTCGACTTCTCCGGCCAACCGGTTATCACGGGAAACACCGATTCGGGTGCGTACCGGGTGATCTGGGACATCAGCTGCGCGAGCTTCGGTGAGTCGGCCGCGACGTTGATCGCGCGGTGGAACTCGTGGTTGAGCCGGACGGCCTGCTCGTCGTCGCCGGCGGCGTACGCCCCCTCGAGATCGGATTGAATTCGCTCGAGCTCCCGCAACTGCTCGTCGGTGATGTTGACCGCGGCCCGCGCGGCGAGTTCACCACCGATGTGCGCCTGCACATTCGACACGTCGGTGAGATCGCGGCCCGTCACCGGCAGCACGACGAACCCGCGGCGCGGCTGCTGCGCGAGCAGACCCTCGGCCTTCAGCTCGAACAGCGCCTCGCGCACCGGGGTGACGCTGATGCCCAGTTCCGCCGCCAGCTGATCGAGTCGCACATACTCACCGGCAGCATAGGTGCCATCAAAGATGCGCTTTCGCACGAACCGCGCGACATCCTCGGCCAGTTGCGGCCGAAACGTGAAATCCGAGGCCGACACCGTCACACCTGGTAGTCCGCGAGCAGCCGCTTGCTGATGATGTTCTTCTGGATCTCGCTGGTGCCCTCGCCGATCAACAGGAACGGCGCATCGCGCATCAACCGCTCGATCTCGTACTCCTTGGAGTAGCCGTAGCCGCCGTGAATGCGAAAGCTCTGCTGGGTGACCTCCGTACAGAACTCGCTCGCAAGGTACTTCGCCATTCCGGCCGCGACGTCGTTGCGTTCACCGGAGTCCTTCAGCCGCGCGGCATTGACCATCATCAGGTGGGCAGCCTCGACTTTGGTTGCCATCTCCGCCAATTGGAACGCGATGGCCTGATGCTCGGCGATCGGCTTGCCGAATGTCTGCCGCTGCTGGGCGTAGCGCACGGCGAGCTCGAAGGCGCGGATACCCACGCCGCAAGCCCGCGCCGACACGTTGACCCGGCCCACCTCGATACCGTCCATCATCTGGAAGAACCCCTGGCCGGGCGCCTCACCGAGCACGTCGTCGCCTTGGGCCACATAGCCGTCGAAGAGCAACTCGGTGGTGTCGATGCCCTTGTACCCGAGCTTGTCGAGCTTGCCGGGGATCGTCAACCCGGGCACGACTTCCCCGTAGCCGACCGGCTTTTCGACGAGGAAAGCGGTCAGGTTCCGATGCGGCTTGTCGGCGCCCTCGTCGGTGCGCACCAGCACCGCGATCAACGTCGACGTGCCGCCGTTGGTCAGCCACATCTTCTGCCCGTCGATGCGGTAGGTGCCGTCGGCGTTGCGGATCGCTCGGGTGCGGATCGCGGCGACATCGGAACCCAGTTCGGGTTCCGACATCGAGAACGCCCCACGGGTCTCGCCGGTCGCCATCCGCGGCAGGTAGCGCTGCTTCTGCGCCTCGGTGCCGTGCTGGCGCAGCATGTAGGCGACGATGAAATGGGTGTTGAGCACCCCGGAGATGCTCATCCAGCCGCGGGCAAGCTCTTCCACACACAGCGCATAGGTCAACAGCGATTCCCCGAGCCCGCCGTACTCCTCGGGAATCATCAAGCCGAACAGACCCATCTCCCGCATCTGGTCGACGATCGCCTGCGGATAGGTGTCGGTCTTCTCGAACTCCGGCGCGTTCGGGATGATCTCCTTCTCGACGAACTGGCGCACCGTAGCGAGGATTTCTGTCTGCACTTCGGTGAGCCCCACGGTCTGAGCGAGTTTCGTCATGCGCCGACCCTTTCGAACACCGCGGCCAACCCCTGACCCCCGCCGATGCACATGGTTTCCAATCCGTAGCGGGCGCCGCGCCTGGTCAACTCGCGCGCCAGCGTCGCCAGCATTCGCCCGCCCGTCGCGCCGACCGGGTGCCCGAGCGAGATGCCCGAGCCGTGGACGTTCGTGCGGTCCCGGTCGGCCGCGCCGAAGTTCCACTCCCGCATCACAGCGAGCGCCTGCGCGGCGAACGCCTCGTTCAACTCGATCAGATCCATGTCGGCGAGCGTCAGTCCGGCCTTGGACAGCGCCACCTCCGTGGCGGGCACCGGTCCGATGCCCATCACGTTCGGGGCCACCCCGGCCGACGCCCATGACACCAGGCGGACCAGCGGGGTCAGCCCCAGCTGGTCGGCTTTCTCCGGGGAGGTCACCACGCACATCGACGCGGCGTCGTTTTGGCCGCTCGCATTGCCTGCGGTGACGGTCGCCTCCGGATCCTCACGGCCCAGAACGGGTTTCAGCTTCGCCAGCGACTCGACCGAGGTGTCCGGACGCGGATGCTCGTCGGTGTCGATCAGCTCCTCCCCCTGGCGGCTGCGCACGGCGACCGGCACGATCTCCTCGGCCAGGATGCCGTCCATCTGGGCGGCCACCGCGCGCTGATGAGACGTCACTGCGAGCTCGTCCTGCTCCTGTCGCGAGATGCCGTACTGACGGCGCAGGTTCTCCGCGGTCTCGAGCATGCCGCCGGGCACCGGATAGTGCCGGCCGCCGGCGGTGGTGCGTCCGCGTGCCAGCGAGTCGTGCAGCATGACGCCGCCGCGTGCCGGACCCCAGCGGATGTCGGTCGAGTAAAACGTCACATTGCTCATGCTCTCCGCGCCGCCGGCGACCACAACGTCGTTGTCGCCGAACGCAACCTGCAAGCAGGCCTGGATGACGGCCTGCAGGCCCGAGCCGCACCGCCGGTCGACCTGCATGCCGGGAACGGTCACCGGCAGGCCCGCGTCCAGGGCCACCACACGCCCGATCGCGGGCGCCTCGCTGCTCGGATAGCAATGCCCGAGAATGACGTCTTCGACTGCGGCAGGATCGATTCCGGTCCGGTCGAGCAGACCCTTGAGCGCCGCGACGCCGAGTTCGACGGCCGTCAGCGACTTGAACATGCCGCCGTAGCGGCCGATCGGGGTGCGTACCGGCTCGCAGATGACCGCGTCGCGCATCAGATGTGCCTTCCGCCGGTGACCTCGAGGACGGTGCCGGTCATGTACGACGACAAGTCGCTGGCCAAGAACAGCGCGACCTTCGCCACCTCGTCCGGTTCGCCCGCGCGGCCCATCGGCACCTCCGCGAGCTTCTGATCCCAGATGTGTTGCGGCATGGCCTCAGTCATCGCCGACCGGATCAGTCCGGGCTGGATCGCGTTGACCCGCACGCCGAGATGCGCCAGTTCCTTGGCGGCCGCTTTCGTCATGCCGACGATGCCGGCCTTGGCCGCCGAGTAGTTGGTCTGCCCGACGAGACCGACCTTGCCCGAGATCGACGACATGTTGACGATCGCGCCACGCTTGTTCTCGCGCATGATCGCCGCGGCCGCCTTCAACCCATTCCATGTGCCCTTCAAGTGCACGGCGATGACCTGATCGAACTGGTCCTCGGTCATCTTGCGAAGTGTCGCGTCGCGGGTGATTCCGGCGTTGTTCACCATGATGTCGAGACCACCGAACCGCTCCACCGCCGCGGCGACGAGTGCCGAGACGTCGTCGGCCTTGGTCACATCGCTGCGCACCGCCAGCGCCACCTGATCGCCCCCGAGTCGCTTGGCCGCCTCCTCCGTCGCACCCAGGTCGAGGTCGCCCAGCACCACGCGGGCGCCCTCGGCGATGAACCGCTCCGCGATGGCATAGCCGAGGCCCTGCGCACCGCCGGTGACGACGGCCGTCTGTCCCGTCAACAACGACACCTAGCTCACCCTTCTTGTCACTCGGAGCCCATCGAGGGCGCCATCGGTCCAACATCATATTTCATATATGATCGCGCCGATCCGGGGTACCGAACGTTGAAGAAGTAGAAGGAGCACCAGGCGATGACGACGTCCGAGGTCAGCGACGAGGACTTCCAGGAGATCCTGGCGCAGACTCGTCACTTCATCCGGACCGCGGTGATCCCGCGGGAACAGGAGATCCTGACCAGCGACCGGGTGCCCGACGACCTGCGCGAGCAGGTCAAGAAGATGGGACTGTTCGGCTACGCGATCCCTCAGGAGTGGGGCGGTCTGGGGCTGAACCTGTCGCAGGACGTCGAACTGGCGATGGAACTCGGTTACACCTCACTGGCCCTGCGGTCGATGTTCGGCACCAACAACGGCATCGCCGGGCAGGTCCTCGTCGGGTTCGGCACCGATGAACAGAAAGCGCGATGGCTCGAGTCGATGGCGACCGGCGACGTCGTCGCGTCGTTCGCGCTGACCGAACCCGGCGCCGGCTCCAACCCGGCCGGTCTGCGCACCAAAGCCGTTCAGCACGAAGCTGATTGGGTGATCACCGGGCAGAAGCGGTTCATCACCAACGCGCCGATGGCCGACCTGTTCGTCGTGTTCGCGCGCACGCGCCCGGCCGACGCGGACGGCGCCGGAATCGCGGTGTTCCTGGTGCCCGCCGACAGCGCGGGGGTCCACGTCGGTGTCAAGGACGCGAAGATGGGTCAGGAAGGGGCGTGGACGGCCGACGTCAGCTTCGACGACGTGCGCGTGCCGGCCGAGGCCCTCGTCGGCGGCAGCGAGGACATCGGCTACCGCGCCGCGATGATCTCGTTGGCACGCGGGCGGGTGCACATCGCCGCGCTGGCCGTCGGGGCCGCACAGCGTGCGCTCGACGAGTCGGTGGCCTACGCCGCCACCGCGACACAGGGCGGTATCCCGATCGGCGACTTCCAACTGGTACAGGCGATGCTCGCCGACCAGCAGACCGGCGTACTGGCCGGCCGCGCACTTGTCCGCGACACCGCACGGAAGTGGGTCACCGGCGAGGACCGCCGATTGGCCCCGTCGGCGGCGAAGCTGTTCTGCACCGAAATGGTCGGCGAGGTAGCCGATCTCGCCGTCCAGATCCACGGTGGCAGCGGCTACATGCGCGAGGTTCCCGTCGAGCGCATATATCGCGACGTCCGACTGCTGCGGCTCTACGAGGGCACCAGTGAGATCCAACGGCTCATCATCGGGTCGAACCTCGTCAAGTCCGCACAGCGGGAGAACACATGACCGCCCAAAGGCTCTCCGGCAGAGTGGCTTTCATCACCGGCGCGGCCCGGGGCCAGGGGCGCGCACACGCCGTGCGGATGGCCAGTGAGGGCGCCGACGTCATCGCGGTCGACATCGCCGGGAAGCTGCCCGCCTGCGTGCCTTACGACCCTGCGACGCCGGAGGACCTCGCCGAGACCGTCCGACTGGTCGAGGCCACCGGGCGCCAAATCCTGACCTCCGTCGTCGACGTCCGCGACATCGATGGCCTGCGCGACGCGGTCGACGAGGGCGTCGCAAGGTTCGGGCGACTCGACGTCATCGTCGCCAATGCCGGGGTGTCGGCCCCGCAGACGTGGGATGCCATCTCACCCGAAGATTTTCGAGATGTCATGGACATCAACGTGACCGGCACGTGGAACACCGTGATGGCCGGAGCGCAGAAGATCATCGACGGCGGCAGGGGCGGCTCGATCATCCTGATCAGTTCGGCCGCCGGCATCAAGATGCAGCCGTTCATGGTGCACTACACCGCCAGCAAGCACGCCGTCACCGGGATGGCGCGGGCGTTCGCAGCCGAGCTGGGCCGTTACTCGGTGCGGGTCAACAGCGTCCACCCGGGAGCGGTCAACACGCTGATGGGCAGTGGCGACATGATCGGGTCGCTGGGTCGCGCGATCGAAACCTATCCGCAACTGGCGCAGATGATCACGCCCTTCTTACCCACATGGGCGGCCGAGCCAGAAGACATCGCCGACGCGGTCTGCTGGCTGGCCAGCGACGAGTCGAAAAACGTGACCGCTGCGGCGATCTCGATCGATCAGGGCATGACGCAGTACTGATCGCCTGCGTTGATCAGCGGATGAAGCGGACGATCGATTCCGCGACGGCGGCGGGCTTCTCCGACCCGTCGATCTCCACCGTGGTGGTCATGGTCGACTGCACCGCGCCGTCGAGCTGGTCGATCTTCGTCAGCTCCGCCCGGGCGCGGATCTTGGCGCCGACCTTCACCGGCGTGATGAAGCGAACCTTGTTGTAGCCGTAGTTGATCGCCATCGCGACGTTGCCGACCGTGTACAGCTGGTGCGAGAAGTGCGGCAGCAGCGACAACGTCAGCAAGCCGTGTGCAATCGTCCCGCCGAACGGACCGTTCGCGGCCTTCTCCGGGTCGACGTGGATCCACTGGTGGTCCTCGGTCGCATCGGCGAACAGGTTGACGCGATCCTGGGTGACTTCGAGCCACTCCGTTGGGCCGAGCTGGCTGCCCTCGGCCGCGATGAACTCGTCGAGGTCGCTGAACTTCTTCACTGGTTCTCCTTCGTACGGGCTAGAAGGTCCGGATTAAAATACGACGGTCTGGTTGCCGAATCGGATGATCCGGTCCTCACAGTGCCACAGCACCGCTCGGGACAGCACGACGCGTTCCACATCCGAGCCCAGGCGCACCAGATCGTCGACGCCGTGCCGGTGGTCCACCCGCACCACGTCCTGTTCGATGATCGGTCCCTCGTCGAGATCCTCGGTCACGTAGTGCGCCGTCGCGCCGACGAGCTTCACCCCGCGCTCCTTGGCCCGCCGATAGGGAGCAGCGCCGATGAATGCCGGCAGAAACGAGTGGTGGATGTTGATCAGCGGGCACCCGACTTCTGCGATGAACCGCGGGGTGAGGATCTGCATGTAACGCGCCAGCACCACGAGATCGACGTTGCCGCGCAACAAGTCGAGTTGGCGGTTCTCGGCCTCCTCGCGGATGTGCTTGGTCGCGGGCACATGAATGAACGGCACCGAGAACGGCCGCACCTGCTCGGCGAGGTCCGGATGGTTCGCGATCACCATCGCCACGGACATATCGAGCTCACCGCGACGGTTGCGCCACAGCAGATCCAACAGGCAGTGGTCTTCCTTCGAGGCCATGATCGCCACCCGTTTCGGTTTGGCCGCCTCGGTGAGCCGAAAGTCCATTCCGAACGGTTCGGCCACCTGCGCGGTGAAGTCACGTTCGAGATCGTCGCGGGCGGCGGTCAGGCCGGGCAGGTGAAAGATCGTGCGCTGCATGAAGGTTCCGCCCGACTGCTCGGTCGCGTGCTGGTCGAGCGAGACGATGTTGGCCCCCGCGTCGGCGAGGAACGCGCTGACGGCCGCAACGAGACCGGGTCGGTCCGCGCAGCGCAGCAGCAGCCGCCCCACATCCTTGACCGATACCGCGCCCGCCCCCGGACTCGGATACTCTCCCGCCACCCGTAACAGGGTGTCATCTGAGGACAGCGCGCGTGGTGAAACACCACGTCGGCACTACCGCGACGTCCGCGTGCAAGGCCGGACGCTCAGCAGAACCGTCATTCACTTGAGTCACCCCCACATCGGACAACTTAGTCAACTAGGTTTACTGTGTAGAGCGTCAGACAGACAGGGGACGACGATGGATCTCAAGTGGTCGGCGGCCGATACGGCGTTTCGTGACGAGGTGCGCAGCTTCCTCGACGAGAAGTTGACGCCGGAGCTGCGCCGCGCCGGTCGCCTCATGACCAGCGTGTACGCCGACCACGACGCGAGCATGCAGTGGCAACAGATCCTGCACGAACGCGGATGGGCCGCACCGGCCTGGCCGGTCGAGTACGGCGGCTGCGACTGGAGCCTGACCCAGCACTACATCTTCAGCCGGGAGTCCACCCTCGCGGGTGCGCCCTCGCTGTCGCCGATGGGCATCCGGATGGTGGCCCACGCCCTGATCAAGTTCGGGACGGACGCCCAGAAAGACTTCTTCCTGCCCCGCATCCTCACCGGTGAGGTGTTCTTCTGCCAGGGCTATTCCGAACCGGAGGCGGGCTCCGATCTGGCGGCGCTGTCGATGGCGGCGGTCATCGACGAATCGGCTGGTGACCTCATTTGCACCGGCAGCAAGATCTGGACGACGCACGCCCGCGAAGCGAACTGGATGTTCGCGCTGGTGCGGACGTCGAGAACGCAGAAGAAACAGCAGGGCATCACGTTCGTGCTCATCGACATGGCCACCCCGGGCATCGAGATCCGCCCCCTGGTGATGACATCCGGCGAGGAAGTGCAGAACCAGGTCTTCTTCGACGAGGTGCGCGTGCCCAAGGCCAACGTGCTCGGCGAGATCGACGACGGGTGGACCGTCGCGAAATACCTTTTGGAGTTCGAGCGTGGCGGTGGTGCGTCCTCACCGGCACTGCAGGTGATGGCCCAGGAGATCGCCACGGTGGCGTCCGGCGAGCCCGGACCGGGCGGCGGCCGACTGATCGACGACCCCGCCTTCACCCGCAAGCTGGCCGACGCGCGGATACGCACCGAGGTTCTCGAAATCCTCGAGTACCGCGTGCTCGCGGCGGTGGCGCAGGGCAAGAATCCCGGCGCGGCCTCGTCGATGCTCAAGGTGCTGGCGACCGAGTTGAGCCAGGCGATCACCGAGCTCGCCATGGAGGCCGCGGGCCCTCGCGGCCGGGTATACCAGCCACATGCCACCTGCCCCGGCGGGCCGATCGCCGAGTTCGAGCCGCCGTCGGACGGTTATCTGAGCGGCGAGCCCTGGCAGGCCGTCGCGCCGTTACGTTATTTCAACGATCGCGCGGGCTCGATCTACGCCGGCAGCAACGAGATTCAGCGCAACATTCTGGCCAAGTCCGCTCTCGGACTGTGATGGGGCATGAGATGGACTTCAACCTGAGCAAGGAACAGGAACTGCTGCGCGACGGCTTGAGCAAGTTCCTCGCGAGCCGATACGACCTCGAGAGCAGCCGTGCGGCGGCCAAGTCGGGTGCCGGTTGGCAGCCCGAGATCTGGGCCGGCTTCGCCACGGAGCTCGGCATCCTCGGCGCGGCGCTGCCCGAGGACGTCGGCGGAATCGGGGGCGGCCCGGTCGAGGTGATGGTCATCGCCGAAGCCCTCGGGCATGCGTTGGTGGTCGAGCCGTACGTCGACACGGCGGTGGTGGCCGGCGGTCTGCTGCATCGCGCCGGCGGTGAGCTGGCCTCGACGCTGCTGGAGCGGATCGTCGACGGAACGGCCATCGTTGCGCTCGCGGCGACCGAGGAGGCCTCCGGGCACAACTGGGCGGAGGTGGCAACCAGAGCGGAACGGGACGGCGACGAGTGGGTGCTGCGGGGGTCGAAGATCGTCGCCGCCAGCGCGCCCCTGGCCACCCATCTGTTGATCACCGCGCGCACCGCCAACGGAATCTCGCTGTTCGCAGTGGATCTCGAATCGGCGGGAGACGCGATCGAGCCTCACCATTACCGGACGATCGACGATCGCCGGGCGTCGGACCTCACCTTCGACGGCCTGCGGCTTCCGGGCAACGCGCTGCTCGGCGCGGAAGGACGGGCGTGGCCGTCGCTGGAGCAGGCACGTGACGAGGGCGCCGCCGCGGTGTGCTCAGAAGCGGTCGGATGTATGCGGAAAGTGCTGGCCGACACCGTCGAGTACGCCAAGCAACGCCAGCAGTTCGGCCAGCCGATCGGCAGCTTCCAGGCGCTGCAGCATCGCATGGTCGACATGTACATGGAGCTCGAGCAGGCAGTGTCGGCCGCTTACCTGGCCGTACTCAACCTCGAGGCCGAGCCCGATGTTCGGGCACGCGCGGTGTCGGCGGCCAAGGCGACCGTCGGGCGGGCCGCACGGTTCATCGGGCAGCAGTCCGTTCAGCTGCACGGCGGGATGGGCATGACCGAAGAACTCGCGATCGGTCATTACTTCAAACGGCTCACCGCGCTCCAGTACGAATTCGGCACCACCGACTATCACCTCACGCGTTACGCGCAACTGACCCGCTCATAGCGTTCGCGGGAGTTGATGCGGCTAGGCGCGCGCAACGGCTTCAGCGGCGCGCCGTAATCAAAGACCGGGACCAAAGCCCCTGTTGACGGGGGCGGCTCGCGACGTAACGTCGAACCAGTACCGCGGGGTCGCGAAGGAGGCCACCATGACTGACGGTCCGACCGGAATTCTCGTTGGTGTCGACGGCTCGCCCGATTCGGAAGCCGCGATCCGATGGGCCACCCACGAAGCCCTCATGCGCGACCAGCCGATCCGGCTGTTACACGCGATCACCCCGGTCGTGGTGACGTGGCCCGTGGCATATCTGGAAACGAGCTACGTCGATGCGATGGAAGCGAACGGACGCGACGTTCTCGACCAGGCGCAGAAGGTCGTGCAGGCGGCGGCTGGTGACAACGCGCCGCCGACCATCGAAACGCAAGTGGTGCACGCCGCGGCGCCACCGGCACTTGTCGACGCCTCGCGCGACGCATACATGACCGTGTCGGGCAGCCGGGGCCTCGGCGCCATCGGCCGGGTCTTTCTCGGATCGGTCAGCAGTGGCCTGTTGCATCACGGACATGGTCCGGTGGTGATCCTGGGTGGCTCAACCGCCCGGACCGGCGATCACACCTCTCCCGTGTTGCTCGGGGTCGACGGGTCGCCGTCCTCGGAGGAAGCCACAGCGCTGGCCTTCGACGCGGCATCAAGGCGCGGTGTCGGGCTCGTCGCCCTGCACGCGTGGAGCGATGCCGGCTTCCCCGCCATCGAAAGCGACTGGGAACGCTACGAGGGCGAAGGCCATCGCATCCTCGCCGAACGCCTTGCGGGCTGGCAGGAACGGTATCCGGACGTGCAGGTGCAGCGCCGGATCGTCGGCGACGACCCCGCACGCCGGCTCGTCGAGTCGTCAGAGCAGGCGCAACTCGTCGTCATCGGCAGCCGCGGCCGCGGCGGATTCGCGAGCCTTGTGCTCGGCTCCGTGGCAGCCAAGGTGGCACAGGCCGCCAAGGCGCCGGTGATCGTCGTCCGGCCGCGGTGACGCCCTGGTTCACAGCCTCGCGTCAAGCGTTGAGCTGGAGTTCGACATAGGCGGTGACGACGTCGGTCAGCGCCCTTAACTCCCGGCCGACGTCGACCGGTTCCTCGACCGCCATCTTGGCCACCATCGCACCCATCAACGTGGTCCAGATGAGATTGCCCACCGCGTCGGCGTGCCTCTTGTCGAGGCCCTCGCCGACGAAGCGGCCGAGCCGGGTCAGCGTGGAGAACAACTCGACCAGATGACGCTGGTCCACGTCGGCGCGACCGGTCCGGGTCGCGATCAGGATCTCCAGCGCCGCAATCGATGTCGGGCTCAGGAACGCGTCGGCGACGGCGTTGATCACCAGTTCGGTGCGCGCACGCCCGGAGTGCTCGCCGAGTTTCGCTTGGACGTCATGCAGACAAGACGTCAGTTGGCCGAAACCCTCGTCGACGACGGCCATCAACAAGCCGTCGCGATCACCGAAGTGGTACTGGATCACGCCCCACGTCACACCTGCGCGTTCGGTGATGTGTTTGGCGCTCGCCGCGCCGAAGCCCTCTTCGAGGATGCAGCGGACCGTCTCGTCGATGACCATTGCGCGCGTTCGTTCCGCGCGTACCTGCTTGCCGTTCGCCGGACGGCGCGGCGCGACGTTGGCGCCCTGGGGCATGCGCTATCTCTTGAATCGTCCGGCGAACCCGCGCAGCGGCAGGTCGGCGCTGGTGATCAGCCCCGGCGGTGCTGCGACCACCGACCGGATCGCATGCAGCGCAGGCATTCCCGTGACCGTCATGCCGATGGAGGCGAAGGCCTCGGGGTTGGACAGGTCCACACCGGGCTTCGGGAAGATCATGTGCTTGTTGTACACGCACGGATCGCCCTTGATCTGGGTGATGTAGCAACCCTTGATGTCCCAGTGCGGATCGGTGTGCGGTGTCATCTGCCATTCGAGATGGGTCTCCACCCTCGGCACGCCGTCGACCATGCCCTGGTACTTGATGTAGTTGCCGCCCAACGACCCCTTCGGCAGCTGGTACCAGCCGAGGTCGACATCCTTTGTGCAGGCGCCTAATTCGTAGCTGAACTTGACCTCGTCGAGGCGCAGGTCGAAGCAGTCGGCCATCATCAGCACGCTGTCGGCGAAGACGCGGGTGTACTTCTCCAGCTTCGCGGGGATCTCGGGGTCGTCCACGGGTTGGCCGTAGCCGACCTCGATCCAGGTGTCCTTCGAATGGTGACACGACACGTCGACCGACTCGATGGTTGTGACGTTCTCGATCTCGGCCACGTCGGCCGAACACACCACGCCGAGAATCTGGTTCAGCCCAGGATTCATGCCGGTGCCGTAGAACGTCGAACCGCCTCTGCGGCAGGCCTCGTCGAGTAACTGGGACACGGGTTTGCCCGACGGATGCGGATGGTTGGTGTCGCGGTGCCAACCGGTGATCCAGTCCGCCGTCGTGACGATGTTGATCCCCGCCTCGAGAACCCTGACGTAGAGGTCTTCGTCCGGAAAGACGCCGTGAAACGTCAGCACATCGGGTTTGGCGGCGATGATCTCCTCGACGGTCCCGGTGGCGGTCACGCCGACCGGGCCGATGCCCACGATGTCGCCGGCGTCACGACCGATTTTCTCGTGCGTGTAGCAGTGCAGCCCGACGAGCTCGAGATCCGGATGCTCGCCGATCCGCTTGATCATCTCGGTCCCGAGGTTTCCTGTCGCGACCTGAAATACACGTATCGGTCGTGCGGGCGGTGTGGTCATTCGGCTCGGCCTTTCTCGGACTTCGTTGTCGGACGGGAGAATTCGAGGTCCGCATCTTTCTCGCTCCTCGCGTGCGCAGCGCCGTTACCGCCGCGGCCGTCGGGATAGAACTGTGCCGCCCACTTGCGCAGCGCGGTGAAGCCCTCGTACTCGGCAGTCGCGAGTGCGGGCGGGTCGGAGTAGCGCTGGTGCGACCAGATGTGCACGTCCTGGGTGAACTGGCGAATGACTTCAGCACCGAAGTCGGCGGCCTTGGCCTCGGCCCGTTGATCGTCGCGACCGGGGGTACGGCCGATGTACACCATGAAGCGGACGTCGGACGTGCGGTCGTCGACGGGCGTGATCGCCGAGATCGTGCGGTTGTCCACCATCCCCCAGCTTTTCGTCACGGCGATGCCGAGCCCACCGTTGATGGCCTCCACGCCGCTTCTCACGTCCTCGATCGACTGGGTGTCGTCACCTTCGAAGGTGATCGTGAAATCGACATACGACCAGGGGTCGGCGAAATCGTGGCGGGTGAACACCGGGATGATCGGCGTCTTGTGCACGAACTTGAAGTGCGCGAAATCGACGCCGTTCTCGAGCACGTACTGCGGGTGCAGTTCGAGTCGCTCACGGTGCAGGGTCATCGGAGGGTAGTAGTCAGCGGCACTGCTGCCGTCGTTGAAACCGGCGAAGACGTCCGGCGCGTCGAAGTAGGGCTCGCGGCCGTCGACGTCGTGCCAGATATAGATCGAGTCGTTGCGTTCGGCGACGGGATAGCTGCGGATACGACGGCCGCGGTTCGGGCGGTCCTGATACGGGATGCAGACGTTGCGGCCGTCCTTGTTCCACTGCCAGCCGTGGAACGGGCATTCGATGACTTCGCCCTCCACGTGTCCGCCGTAACCCAGGTGGGCGCCGAGATGTTCGCAGTACGCGTCCATGACGACCGCTTCGCCGGATGTCGTCCGCCAGCCGACCATCTCGCGGTCGAAATAGGTCATCCGTCGGACGTCGCCGGGCTTGATATCGGCCGACCACGCCACTTGGAACCATCCGGTCGGCTTCATCGACAGGGGTGGCTTGGCCATCGATGTCCTTTCCCGGCTGCGCCGACGTTCGGGTGCGATCGGGACAAATCATAGAGCACTCAATGTAAATATCGCCAGGGCGATTTCGTCCGGGCGTCGGCGTGACCCCAGAATGACTTCGTGGCCAACCGAATCCAGGCGCTCCTCGGCGTCGACTTTCCCGTCGTGCAGGCGCCGATGACCTACATCGCACGCGCCGAACTCGCTGCGGCGGTCTCGGAGGCCGGCGGCCTCGGCATGGTCGAGACGCTGACCGACGGAGGGCGCGCGGATCTGGTCAAGGTGCGCGACCTCACCGACAAGCCCGTGGCCGCCAACCTGATGATCCAGGGCTGGAAGGCCGATCCGTCGATCGTCGACACGCTTGCCGCGGCCGGGGTGAGGCATGTCTTCACCTCGGCGGGCGATCCGGCGTTGTTCACCGAACGCCTGCACGACGCCGGGATGACGGTCGTCCATGTCGTCGGTTCACTCAAGGGCGCTCGGAAGGCCGCCGATGCCGGCGTCGACGCGTTGGTGGTCGAGGGCGTCGAAGGCGGCGGATTCAAATCGTTGCTCGGTGCATCGACCATGGTGTTGCTTCCCCTGGTCGCCGAGAACGTCGACCTGCCGATCATCGCGGCGGGCGGAATGTGCGACGCGCGATCGGCCGCGGCCGCGCTGGTGCTCGGCGCCGAGGGCGTCCAGATGGGGACGAGGATGCTGGCCAGTATCGAATCCGCCGTGCACGCGAACTTCAAGGATGCGATCGTCACCGCCGACGACGCCGGGACGGTGCTGCTCGACCTTCCGGGCAACCCGACGATGCGGGTGTTGCGCACGGGGCTGGCCGCGCGGGTCGCGGCCCACGACCCGAACGCCCGACTGTTGAACAAGATCACCGAGTTGTACTTCGACGGCGATATGGACGCCAGCGTTGCCAACACCGGTCAGGTCTCATCGCGAATCCGCGACCTGTTGCCGGTCGAGGAGATAGTGCGGCGGACGTGGACCGAGATCGAAGCCGCGTTGGCGGCCGCAGGTTCGCGGGCCTAGGCGACGGGTTCGAGCGGGCGCTTCGACCGCGACGCGTCCGGACACACGGCGCGCTTGGTTCGCGGTCCCCGGGCGCGCTGGCGCAGAGCGACAAGTGTCCCCGAGCGGACGACGCCGAGCGGACCGGGCCCGGCGAACCGCGCGATACCCGAGGCGCGCAGCGCCAGACCTGCTTTGGCTTGCCGGTAGCCCACGCGTACGCCCGCCGCGGCGATCACGAGCAAGGCGCCGACGCCCGGCAACGCGACCGCCGCCAGCGCCGTCAGTGACGCCGGAACGAGGACCGCTTCGATGACGTGCTCGAAGATCGACTGCGCACCCGATGGGGCGCCGGTCGTCAGCGGCACAGTGCCCGAAACCGACAGCGGTTCGCTGAGACCGGTGGCGGCCACCGTCCCCAGCGCCGGTTGCGGGGCCATGGTGCCGAACAGCGAGGTGCTCGGTGCGGGAGCCACCGCTTGCGGTACCTGCCCCGGACGCGGTCCGAACAGCGGCGCGTCGGCCGGGGTGTGCGCGCGGACCGGGTTGAGCGCGCCGCTGCTCCCGATCAGCGGTCGGTCCGGAAGATTTCCGGAGGGCATCCCCAACATGGCCACGAAATCACTGGGCACCCGGGTGATCGCACCGGCCACCGTCGTCAGCATCTCCTGCACAGATGCGATGGCATCCGTGATCGGCGTCTTCGACGTCTGTAGCGCGCTGAGCGTTCCGGGTACCGAGTTCAGCACGTCGGCAAACGTGTTGACCATGTTGGTGACCGGGCCGAACGGCTGGGAAAGGGGCGCCGACTGCCCGACCGGCGGGGCCGGGGGTGCCGTCGGGGCCACGGACGGATTCGCGGCCGGTGTCGTCGCCGCGGCTGGGACCGATGACGAGTCATCCGCCGCGTCGTCCGCGGCCACTGTCGGCACCGGAGCCTCGGTGCTCGGCGCCGCCGCAGTGGTCTCCTCCACGTCGACTGACGTGGTGGGCTCCGGATCGGTCGAGAGTGGCTCGAGGTTTTCGTCGGTCTCGGTGCCTTCTTGCTCATCGTCGACGCCGGCGGAGGTGGTGGTCTGATCCTCAGACGATCCGCTCTGCCCGGTCGTGGAGAGCCGCGTGGTGGAGTTTGTGGTCTTTGTGGTCGAGTTGGAGTTGCTCAGCGTTCCGCCCGGATCGGACTTCGACTCGGCGTTCGTCGCGCTTGCGGCGCCTCCGGCAGTTCCACTGGATGCGCCGGCAGTTCCACTGGACGCGCCGGCGCCCTGGCTGGATCCCGCGCCACCGCCGCCCGCGCCGTCACCCGAATCGGAGTCCGCAGCGGCGATCGCGCCGCCGACGCTGAAAAACAGCCCGGCAGCGAGTACGCAGACACCCGCCGTAATGCGCAAAGGTGACGTAGGAATGGCCGCCTCCGTCCAAAAAGAGCCCTCGTACGGAGGGTCTCGAAGGAGATTGTCGCATAAAAGCGGCTCAGCAATACAGAGTTAACAATGAGCTAGGCGAACGGCTCGGTGATCAAGTTTGCCCGCTGCGCGAACCGCACGGAACTGTCGTCGTTCTAAGCGGACAGTACAAACAGCCCGACCGCTGTCGCGCGCTGACAGACTGTCGAGGAATCGATGACGCCGTGTCGTCGTCGCTGTGTCAGGTCCAGGCGTTCAGCAGCCCGGTTATGCGGGCCGCATACTCGCGTGAAGATGAAGGAGCCGAGCATGCCAGATTACGACTACGAAGAAATGAAGCGGGAAGCCGAACAGCACATTCGGTTCGAGAAAGATCGCAAGAACCGGATCGCGTACATCACCTTCAATCGCCCGGAGGCTCAGAACTCGACCACGATGGGCATGCGCCAGCTCTACGCCGACATGATCCACAAATGCAATGTCGACGACGATGTCAAGGTCGTGGTAATTCGCGGCGAAGGCGAGGATTTCGGCAGCGGCGGAGACCTCCCCGAGCAACGCGACATGTTGGAAAACCCCGGCATGCCCCTGCTGCACGAACTCGCGATCAACGACGACGATGTCAAGTACCCGCCAGGCGGCTCCTACCGATACCTGTCGACGGTGACCGACTTCTACGCCAAGGCACGCGCGGGCAACCGACCGCTACAGGAGCTCCGCAAGATCAGCATCATCGAGGCGAAGGGGTACTGCTACGGCTGGCACTTCTATCAGGCGGGCGACGCTGATCTGGTGATCTCTTCCGACGACGCGCTGTTCGGCCATCCGGCCTTCCGCTACGTCGGCTGGGGACCGCGGCTGTGGTGGTGGGCCGAGACGATGGGCCTGCGCAAGTTCTCCGAGATGCTGTTCACGGGTCGGCCGTTCAGCGCGCAGGAGATGTATGACTGCGGCTTTCTCAACAGCGTCGTGCCCAGGGACAGGCTCGAAGCCGAAACCGAGAAGTACGCGTTGGCCTGCTCGAAGTCCCGCCCGACCGACACCGTCGCGGTGCAGAAGACCTTCCTGGAGCTCTACAAGCAGCACAAGGGCGAGTACTTCGGCAGCCTGCTGACCGGCATGGTCGAGGGCATGTTGCCGCTCATCCAGAACGATCAGCAAAACGACGTCGACCTCACCGAGGGCACCTTCGAAAAGGGGCTCAACAACGTGGTCAAGGACAACGACCAGAACTACCCGCCCGAGTGGCGGCTGAGCCGGTCCGGACGCAACAAGCCCTGAACACGGCCATCGGTTCTCCCGGCCGCCGATTGTCGGGTTGACGCCCGGTCCTGTCGCTCGGAGCGTCGGACAACCCAACACTCGCCACTTGTTCAGGGCACCGCGGGGCGTGACGATGGTGCGATGCCCGGCGCCCGCGTCCTCGTCCTGGGTTCGGGCTTCGCGGGCCTGTGGGCGGCGCTGGCAGCGGCGCGGCGACTCGACGAACTCGGAGCCACTGGGGTCGACGTCACCGTCGTCAGCCCGCAGCCGTATCACGACATCCGGGTACGCAACTACGAGGCGGACCTGAGCGAGTGCCGGCTCCCGCTGTCCGATTTGTTGGATCCCGTGGGAGTCGGTCACATCGCGGCCGAGGTGGTCGGAATTGATGCGTCGACCGCGACGGTGAGCACCGCCGACGGTGCTGCCCTCGGTTATGACCGCGTGGTGTTGGCGACCGGCAGCCGCGTCGTCAAGCCCGACATTCCCGGGTTGGCCCGGTTCGGGTTCGACGTCGACACTTACGACGCGGCAGCACGGCTGCAGAGCCATATCCGCGGTCTCCGACCGGAGGATGCCGCATCGGCGACCGCCGTCGTCGTCGGCGCCGGCCTCACCGGCATCGAAACCGCCAGCGAGTTGCCCGCGATGCTGACCGCTGCCATCGGCTCCGGGGTGAGGCCGCGGGTGCTCCTCGTCGATCACAACCCGCGCGTCGGGTCGGATATGGGCGACTCGGCCCGGCCGGTGATCGAAAAGGCGTTAGCGGACAACGAGATTGAAGCGCTAACCGGGGTTCGCGTCTTCGAGGTCGGACCGCGAAGCGTCACGCTGTCGACGGGTGAAGTGGTCGAAGCGGCCACGGTGATCTGGTGCGCCGGGATGCGGGCCAATCCGCTGACCGGACAATTGGGCGTGGCGCGCGACCGGTTCGGACGGCTGCCGGTAGACGACTATCTGGGGGTCGTGGGCGTCGGCGGTGTGTTCGCTGCAGGCGACGTCGCCGCAGCGCGCATGGATGACGAGCACATGTCGGTGATGTCGTGTCAGCACGGCAGGCCGATGGGTCGCTATGCGGGGTACAACGTGATCAGCGACCTGTTGGGCGAACCGATGTTGGCGCTTCGGATTCCCTGGTATGTCACGGTTCTCGATCTTGGGCCGGCGGGCGCGGTGTACACGGAGGGCTGGGACCGCCGGGTGGTCAGCACCGGCGCCGCGGCGAAGGCGACCAAGCGAATCATCAACGGCGAGCGCATCTATCCCCCGCTGAGCGGTGACCGTGACGCGCTGCTTGCTGCAGCGGCGCCGGAGTTGCAGTCGGCGCCGGCCTATGAGCAGTGACTATTTGCCGGTGCGCTCGCGGTGTTTGCAGCCCGGCCAACAGCATGGGCGGCGCTTGCCTTCTTCGAGTTCTTCCTGGGTGCGACGGATGCGCCGCTCGCGCGTCTTGTCTTGCTTGGCGTCCTCGACCCAGCAGATGAACTCGTTGCGCGCCAGCGGCGTGATGTCGTTCCACGCGGCGAGCGCGGTGTCGTTGCCGAGCAATGCCTTACGCAGATCCGCCGGCAGTTCGTGCACCACGCCGCCGGAAACTCGCGAGCTACCCATGGGGGCAGGATAACGAGCCACGAGGGCACCCTTGCGCGGCGCCCGGCTATGAGCGCTTCGCACCCGCCTCGTCAACGCTGGTGGAGGCGTTACGCACTCTCATGTCGAGCGCCCAGGAGCGATCCCACTGGTCCACCACAACGACTTCTTCAACCGGCTTTCGCCGTACTTTGTGATGGCTCCCGCGCGGCCACCCAGCTGTGACCAGCGTGGCGATTCGCCACTCTTCGGGAATGCCGACCAGCGCGCGTAGTTCCGACTCACAGGACTCGTGCCACAGGGTGACTGCCGCACCGAGGCCGACCGCTCGGGCGGCAAGTAAGAAATTCTGCACCGCGGGAAAGATGGAGGCGCCCTGCTGAAGGTCGCCCGTCCCCTGTTGTGGCTTGATGCAGAACAGGATGCACACCGGAGCGTCGCCGCCGACACGGGTGTGTTCCCATACAGCTCGCAAGCCCCGCGATTTGGGGTCCGCAGCATCTTCCGACGGGACTTCGAGCTTGTAGAAGGCAACCATCGCCTCCCATGCCCGGCGTGCGCCTTCGGATACTGCCGCGCGTGTTTCGGGTGATCTCAGGACGACGAACCGCCAGGGTTGCTGATTCGCGCCAGAAGGCGCCCACGTCGCCGCGGTCAAGCAGCGCTGCAGCACCGCGTCGTCCACTGGGTCCTGCCGGTATCTGCGTACAGACGACGCGCTCGCCATCACTGTCCAGAGGTCGGATGCCGTCATACGGGCGCTACTTTGTCGGCGGTTCGCCGAAGCACGCCTTGCCACGTTCCGCCGCGCACCGGTCCGGTGACCAACGGCAGGTCGAGTGTTGACAGCGCCCCCGGAGGTGCGGCAAGCACGGCGGGGATGGCATTGAGTTCGCGCATCACCGTCGCATAAGTCAAGCCGCGCATGTTGTTTCCGCGACCGTGCATCTCAATGTCGATCGTGTAGGTGGGCAGACCGTCGACGATGACGCGGTATCCCCCATGTGGGGACGGATGTCGCGGCCAGTCCGGCGCCGAACCTTCGCCCATCCGGGTGATGTGCTCGAGTACCACGCGTTCTTCGCTCTCCACCATGCCCGCCAGTTTGAACCGCATCCCGCCCATCGTGCCGGGCTCGATCCATCCCGAGGCGACCTCGTAACGCTCCGTGGCCAGCCACTTCTCGATGGTCGTCTCGACGCGATCGAGCGGCAGGCCGACGCCGTCGGCCACCAGATGCACGGTCGGCGCCCACAACGCCGCGAGCCGCTCGGTGTCGAAAAGCGGGGCGCTATGGTTCGGCGGATGGCCGAAACCCATGAAGTCGAACATGATGTCCGGCTGATTGATCGGACCGTAGTCGAGGATCTCGAGCATGGTGATCGTGTCGACGCGGCTGCTGAATCCGGTCATGGTCAGCGCGATGACGTCGTTCGCCCACCCGGGGTCGACGCCGCTGTTGAAGAAGCTGGTGCGGCCTTCCTCGCACGCTGACGCAATGAGGTCGGCCGTCTCCTTGTCGGCCGCGGGCGGATAGCACATCGGCACCAGCGACGTGGTGACCACGTTCTTCCCGGCTCGTAGGCACCGTGCGATGTCGTGCGCCGCTTCGCGATAGCGGTAGTCCCCCGAAGCAAAATAGGCCACGACGTCCGCGTCGAGCGCCAATGCAGCCTCGATGTCCCGGCTCGCCACGACGCCGGTATCGGGCATCCCGCAGAGTGCGCCGGCGTCCTTGCCGTCCTTGGCCTCGGCGTGCACGACGACGCCCACCAAGTCGAGTCCGGGATGCGCGATCAGCGCCCGTAGCGCGCCTACACCGACTTGACCGGGACCCCAAAGGATGACCCTCGGGTTACGTTGGCTGTCTGTCATGCACACCCTTCCCAGGCTGAGCCTCGAAGTGTGAGAACATACCTTCTCACCTACCGATAACACCATTACCACAGAGCGCGACGATGGAGGAGCCGATGACCGATTACCAGTTCTTGAAGTGGGAGACGTTCGACGACGGCCAGATCGTGCGGATCTCGCTGAACCGTCCGGAACAGCGCAACGCCCAGAACCGCGGCATGCTGGTCGAACTCGACGAGGCCTTCGCCAGAGCCGAAGCCGACGACACCGTCCGCGTCGTCATCCTCGCCGGCGAAGGGCCGATGTTCTCCTCCGGCCACGACATCGGCTCCAAACAGGCCCGCGCGGAGTTCACCCCCGGCCCAGGCCAGCACCCGACCGCGGCCATCAACGGTGGCACCCGGGAGGGTGCGGAGAAGATCATGCTGCAGGAATGGCATTACTTCTTCCAGAACAACCTGCGCTGGCGCAACCTGCGCAAGATCACGATCGCGCAGGTGCATGGCGACGTGTTCTCGGCGGGCCTGATGCTGATCTGGGCGTGCGACCTGATCGTCGGAAGTGAGGAGGTGCGCTTCGCCGACGTGGTCGGGACCCGGCTGGGGATGTGCGGCATGGAGTATTTCGGCCATCCGTGGGAGTTCGGTCCGCGTCGCACCAAGGAGCTGATGCTCACCGGCGACGCGATCGACATCGAGGAGGCCTACCGGCTTGGAATGGTGAGCAAGATCTTCAAGCGCGAAGAGTTGGCCGACCGCACACTCGAGATGGCTCGGCGCATCGCCACGGTCCCGACCATGGCGGCCCTACTCATCAAGGAATCGGTGAACCAGTCCGTGGACAACATGGGCTTCTACAACGCGCTGCAGTCCTGCTTCACACTGCACCAGCTGAACCATTCGCACTGGGTCGGGGTGCGCGACGACAAGCGCGCCACCGCCGGCGAGGAGCAGGGCGTGCCGAACTGGCGAACCGCTCCCCCGATCGCGCTGTCGGTCAAAGACCAGGTGCGCGCCGACGCGTGACAACCAGCCCGCCGTCGATCGCGGGTTACCGTCACACATTCGGGCGCGCAGGCGTGCATCACCCCCACAGTCACCGAAGGAAGGTCGGTTCAGCCGGCGACCGCTCCGTAGCGGGCATCCGCGACGCGGTCCAGCGCGACCGCCGGCTCGCCGTACACCATGGCCCAGCCTCGGACCCGGCGGTAGTACAGCTGGATGTCGCCTTCCATTCCGAAGCCGTAGCCACCGTGGATGTGCAGGCTGCGATGCGTGGCATCGCGCGCGGTCTCATAGGCGAATGCGAATGCCATTGCGGCCAATTCGGTCACGCGGTGCGGTTCGTCCGCGAAGGCGCATGCCGCCTTGAAGGCCAGCAGCCGCGCACCGTCGACCGCCGTGGCGGTGTCCGCCAGTGGATGTGACACAGCCTGGAAGGCGCCGATCGGAGTGCCGAACGCGTGCCGCTGTTTTGCATAGTCGACGCCCATTTCGACGGCCTTGCCGGCGGCACCCACCAGCGCCACGGCGGTCAGGGTGAGCCACAGGTCGATGGCGCCGGAGAACACGCGGCGGGCGGCCTCACCCTCGGCGAGGACCGTGGCGTCGTTGTGAATCGCCACGTCCGCCAGCGGTAACGACCCGAAGTTCTCGACACGATTGCGGTGCCGGGTCGCAACGGTGACGAGACGGCCGCCGACCAGCGCCACCACCGCATCGGCCACAGCCCCACCAGGTGCCAGGCCCAACACCCCGCCGTCGTAAACCCGTGGGGCGAAGCTGACGAGCTTGTCGCCCGACATCGCCTCCCGCACCAGCTCGCCAGCACCGCAGGCAGCCAGCACCCTAGCGGCGACTTGGGTCTCGATGACGGGAGCCGATGCGACCGCCCGACCGTATTGCTCGGCGATCAAAGCGAGCTCCAGCTCGGAAGCTCCCCAGCCGCCATCGCTTTCGGCCACGGCCATCTCGATGGCACCGGCCTCCACCAGCGCCTCCCACAACTTCGGGTCAAATCCCAGGGGCTCGGCGGCCCGCACCCGCTCAGATGTCGACTCGCGGGAGTACATCGCCGCGAAGGAATCGACCAGCTGCCGCTGCTCGCCCAACAGGCTCAGGTCCACCGCAGGTCCCCTCACATGCGAATATGGCTACTCTCAGTTTTGAGAGTAGCATTACCGCTCACGCCGACCGGCCGGCCCGTTCAGACAGATTGGTTCCTGCTCATGCACTTTCAGTCCGACACCGCGACCGAGGCCTTCCGCGAGAGCGTGCGCAGGCATCTCGACGAGGTACTGACTGCCGACTTCGAGGAGCGGATCTACCGCAGCGGCGTCGCGCACGACGACGACTTCGCCAAAGGTCTCGTCGAAAAGGGCTACTTCGCACCGAGTTGGCCCGCCGAGTTCGGCGGGCAGGACCGAAACGTGTGGGAAGAACAGGCACTGAACGAGGAACTTATGCGCTCGGATGCGCCCGTATACCTGTCCGAGACCACTCGCATGGTGGCGTCGATCATCCGGGAGATCGGCACACCTGCGATGAAGGAGCGCATCCTGCCGGGCGCCCTGGCCGGCGACATCACGATCGCGCTCGGCTTCACCGAACCGGAATGCGGATCGGACGTCGCCGCGGCCGCCACCAGGGCGGTGCGTGAGGGTGACGGTTGGGTCATCAACGGCTCCAAGATGTTCACCACGAACGGCCACATCGCCGACTATGTCTTCCTGCTCGCCCGTACGAGTCCCGACAAGCCGAAACACAAGGGGCTCACGATGTTTCTCGTACCGACCCGCTCCGAAGGCTTCGAAGCGCAAGCGGTGCGGACATTGTCCGGCGAACGCACGAACATCACGTTCTACAGCGATGTGCGCGTCGGCGACGAGTGGCGGATAGGCGATGTCGATGGCGGTTGGCAGGTGCTGGGGCTGTCGCTGCAAGACGAGCATGCGTCTGGATGGGGACCCCATATCGCCCGGCTTCTTGAACACGCCGAGGCATGGGCGTCGACGGCCGGGTCAGCCGACGGATCGCTCCCGATCACGAAATCCGATGTGCGACGGCGGATCGCACGTGTCGCGATGGAGCTGGAGGTGTCGATGCTGCTACAGCGGCGTTGCGTGTGGATGACCGACAATGGCCAAGCTCCAGTCGCCGAGGGGCCGATGTCGAAGGTGTTCTCCACCGAGTCGCTCGTGCGCGCCAGCCAGGACATCGTCGAACTCGTCGGCCCCGATGCGATGCGGTCTTACTTGGAGCCGACGGCGCCGGAGCGCGGCCGCTTCGAACACCTGCTGCGCTTCTCACTGGGCACCACGATCTATGCGGGCACCAGCGAGGTGCAACGCACCATCATCGCGCAGCGCGGCCTCGGCCTACCCCGTTAGATCCTTGGGCTTACGCGCGGCCCGCTTGCGCGGTGCGGCCTTGGCGGCGATGGCCTTCCTGGGGCTGCTTGCGGGCGGGGTCAGAGCTTGCAGGCACCATGCCCACAGCTGGTCCTCCGACAATTGGGCACCCTTGACGCCCAGGTGGAACACGCCGATCTGCGCGAGCGCGATGAGCGTCGAGTTCAACAGCGTGGTCAACTGCGCGGGAGTCATGTCCTTGCGGACCAGGCCGGCGCGAGAACACGATGTCAAAATCTTGGTCAACAGCTTCTGGTGCGGCTCCCAGATCTTCGCGAAGTCGGCGGGCCGTTCGATTTCCAAGCTGAGGTTGTAGATCGTCATGACGCGGCCACCGACCTTTTCCGAGGACTCGGCGCGAGACAGGAACCCCCGGCAGAACGCTTCGAGCTGTGCCATCGGTCCGTCGGCGGCGGCCGCTGAGACCTCGTGCCGGATGCCCTCGATGAACTGGCTGGTCGCGTTCTCGTAAAGCGCCAACAACAGTTCTTCCTTCCCCGCGAAATGCTGGTAGAAGGCACGCAGGCTCAGATTCGAGCGATCGATGAGCGTCTGGATCGTGAAGTCGGCGCGACCGGATTCCTCGACCAGTTCGAGCGCCGTGGCCAAAAACCTCGAGCTGCGAGCGAGCGCACGCGCCCGTGCTTGGCTGAGTCGCCGCTCGATGGTTCGTTCTTGCCAGCTGCTCGGCATCTCGAAGTCGGTATCGACGTCGACGAGTTCCAGCTCGGCGTCTGAGTCGCGGGCGGTGCGCTTCTTAGCAGTCATGATGTCTTGAGAATACTCGTTCCCAGCTTGATCTCCGTCATCTACCGACACGTGCATGTTGCCGTGGGCCCGCGGCGGCGCCGTCAGCACCAACCCGACCGGCGATGCAATCGCATCCCAACCCGCCGGCAGGACTCCATGCGGTACTGTGAAAACACTGATTCTCGATTGCGGAAACGTTTGTTTCGCGATTGGGTCGCAAGCCGTTCCCGAAGGAGTGCAGTGTTGAGCACAGACATCCTGATCGTCTCCCCGGACGACCACCTGGTCGAGCCCGCCGACCTGTGGACCAGCCGGTTACCCGAGCGCTACAGGGACACCGGACCGCGGATCGTCCGACACCGTGGACGGATGGATCCGACGGTCACCTCCGACGTCGCGTTCATCGAGGACGAGGAGGGCCGCGACGCCGACATCTGGCACTACGAGGATTCGATCATCCCGATCCCACTCATCAGCGCCGCTGCCGGATACGACCTCGACGAGCTCACCACCGATCCGATCACCTACGACGAGATGCGGCCGGGCTGCTACCGCCCTGCGGACCGGCTCGCGGACATGGACATCGCCGGTATCGGGGCGTCGGCCTGCTTCCCAAACACCCTGGTCCGGTTCTGCGGCCAGCGCTTCCTGTACGCCAGGGACAAGGACCTCGCCCTGCTCTGTGTGCAGGCCTACAACGACTTCCAGATCGACGAGTGGGGCGGCAGCTCGGACGGCCGGCTCATTCCGCTCGGCATCATTCCGCTCTGGGATGTCGAACTGGCCGTCAAGGAGGTCGAACGGGTTGCCGCCAAGGGCATGCCCGCCGTGTGCTTCTCGGAACTGCCGGCCCGGCTGGACCTGCCGTCCATCCACAGCGGCTATTGGGACCCGTTCTTCGCCGCCTGCGAGCGCAACGACGTCGGCATCATGCTGCACATCGGGTCGAGTTCGTCGCTGACGAAGTCCTCACCCGACTCCCCGCACGTCGTCACCAGCGCCCTGATGGCGGTCAACTGCACAATCGCCCTTGTCGACTGGCTGTTCTCGGCGAAGCTCAAGCAGTTCCCCAAGCTCAAGATCGCATTCGCCGAGGCGCAGGCGGGTTGGATCCCCTACTACCTGCAGCGCGTTGACGAGGTGTGGGAGGACCGGAGGGCGTGGGGCGGCATCCACCCGTTGCTGACCGAACCGCCGAGCACCCAAGTGCCCGGTCGGGTGTGGTTCTCGACGTTCGGTGACCCGGTCGCATTCCGCATCCTCGATCTCGTCGGCGAGGACCAGCTCATGTTCGAGACCGACTACCCGCACAACGACACCAACTGGCCGCACAGCATGGACGTCGCCAACAAGGCCACCGAGGGGCTGGACGAAGAGACCAAGCGGAAGGTGTTGTCCACCAACGCGAAGAACTTCTTCGGGCTCGCCTAATTTTTCCGCGAGCAGACGCAAATTTCCCATTTCTGCGGCGTGTCTGAGCCACTTTGCGTCTGCTCGCGCAGTTATCGCGCCTTCCAGTCGGGCTTGCGCTTCTCCAGGAATGCGCGCGGGCCCTCGATGGCGTCCTTGGTGAGCGCCACCTTCATTCGGTAGTTCTCGGCGAGAAGTTCGGCCTCGTAGATCGGTAGCGTCAGGCCCTTGCGCACAGCCATTCGCGAACCCCGCACCGCAAGGGGCGCATTGGAGTTCACGGTCTCGGCGATCTGCCAGGCTCGGTCCATCAGCGTGTCATGGGGCACCACTTCGGTGAACACGCCGAGGTCGTATGCGCGCTGCGCGTCGAGCTTTTCGTGCTTACCCATCAGAATCAACCGCATCGCCACGGGCAGCGGCAGGATGCGGGCGAGCCTGACCCCTTCACGCCCGGAGGTGACGCCGATGCTGACATGCGGGTCCATCAGCGTCGCGCGTTCGGACGCGATGGTGATGTCGGCGGTCGTGACCAAATCCATACCCGCCCCGCACGCGATGCCGTTGACCGCACAGATGATCGGCTTGGTCATCTGCAGCCAGGGTGGCGTCGCCTCCTGAGGTGCGTCCCATTGCCGCATCGAGCTGAGGACCGGCTCGCCCTGGTTGTCGATTCCAGGCGCGTTCTCCATATCGTGGTCGGCCGCCTTGTTGACGTCCGCCCCGACGCACAGTGCACGGCCGGAACCCGTCACGATGACGGTCCAGATGTCCTCTGAGCGTTCGATTTCGGCGTATACCTCGGCCAACTCGGCGATCATCTCGTCGTTGATCGCGTTGAGCACCTCGGGCCGGTTCAGGGTCACACAGGCGGTGTGCCCGGCTACCTCGAAGGTGATGGTGTCGTAGTTCGTCATCTCACTCCACTGCTGCGGCGTCGCGGGCGGTCGGGCGGATGCCCAGGATCTCGTGGAAGCGGTCGCAGTAGCGCGGCCACACTTCCGGATTGAGCAGCCGGGGCGGCATCCGCCCGGCGAAGATGTCTTGCCACTGCGTGGCGGTGGCAACCGCGATATCGCGAGCCGCTTCGACGGTGATGCCCGCGACATGCGGCGTGGCGACCACGTTGTCGAGCCGTAACAGCGGGTTGTCCTGCCGCGGCGGCTCCTCGTGGAACACGTCGAGTCCCGCTCCGCCGATCTCGCCGCTTACCAGGGCGTCGTAGAGTGCCGCTTCGTCGTGCACTGGGCCGCGTGCGGTCGTGATGAAGTATGCCGACGGCTTCATCGCGGAGAACTGCTTGGCCCCGAACAGGCCTCGCGTCTCGGCGGTCAACGGACAGGTGACCTGTACGAAGTCCGACCGTTCGACCAGTTCGGCAAGTCCGACCAGGGCCGCTCCCCTTCCGCGGGCCGTCGCTTCGTCGACATACGGATCGAAGGCCAGCACCTCCAAGCCGAACGGGGTGCACAACTGGATGAGCCGACCACCGATGGCGCCCAGCCCGACGACACCGAGCGTCTTGCCCAGCAGTTGGCTGCCGCGCAGCGCCAACCGGTCACCGAGCTGACCGTTGCGCAGCGCCCGGTCGGCCGCGGTGATCTTCTTGGCCAGGTCGAGCATCAAGCCCAGCGCGTGTTCGGCCACCGCCTCGGCACCGGGGCCGGAGTTGTTGCACACCGCGATCCCGGCGCGCGTGCACGCCTCGACGTCGATCACGTCGTAGCCGGCACCCGCCGAGCACACAGCGAGTAGCTGTCGGCAACGGTCCACCAGCGCCCGTCCGACCAGCCACCGCGCACCGTCCGCGATTGCGGCGACGTCGGTTCGGGTGGCGACCTGATACCCGTGGGCGGATTCCAGTGCCGCCCAACTTTGTTCATCGGGCGCGTCGAGATCGAGTTTGACGACCTCGACGTCACCGCCCGCCAAGATGTCCCCGGCGACCGGATCGGTCCATCTCTCGTAGACCAGCCGCGGCCGGGTCGTCATCGGTTGATTTTGGGTTTCGCCTGAGCCGCTTTGAACATGTCGGCCAGCGCGGGGTCCACGTTCTTGTAGTCGTTACGTGCGATCGTGCCGTCGCGCCCTGGTACGGGGTCGTAGCCCAGCCGCAGGTCCTTGTTCTCCATGTGGAAGTACTCCCGCCCGATGGGCAGGCGGCGGTCCTCGCGCGGCACTTCCATCCACGCCCGCAGGAAGCAACGTGCCTTCTTCGGATCGGTGCTGCTGACGAAGTCCGACCGCGAGTGGCACATCGCGAAGTTGTTGGCGACGGCCGCTTCACCGGATTCCAGCCTGAACTCGACCTGCTGTTCGACGAGGATGTTGCGCAGCAACTCGATGGCCTCGTTCTGTTCCGGGGTGAACTCGCGACCGAGTGTGTGCATCGCGGGCAGGACGCTGCTGTACGTGAAGTTGATGCAGATCCGACCGTCGATCTGGGAGAACACCGGTACGTCGTACGGGGTCACGTCCGGTTGATCGTCGGGTTGCTCGCTGCGCCGGTGATGCGGAAAGCCCTGATAGAGCACCGGGAGCAAATCGGGCCGCTCGTTGAGAAGCCGGTTGTGCGCGGCAGGCCCACTAGCGAACTGGCTCTCGCCACCGTCGGCGGCGGGGTACACGCAGAGCAGCGACAGGATGTCCGCCGCGTCGTTGTGCATCGCGAGCTCGGCCCTCGACTTCGTGCCGCGGGCGGGCTGGACTCCGTTGGGTAGCACCTCCTCCTGGACGCGCACCATGCGATGGCCGAAGGAGTTGTTCGACACGAGGTAGCCGAGGTGGGTGCAGAACGCCCAGTAGATGCGCTCGAGCTCCTCGATGGAGTGCTGCTCGACCGGGAATCCGCGCACGCACGCCAGGCCCTTACCGAACATCAGGTCCCTATACAGCCGGGCGAGGTCGCCGTCCAGGTCCGGATGCCGGGCATCTTCTGGCGTGATGTCGTCACGGTCTTTGTGCGCGGTCTTGGCCAGGATGGATTCCAGCGCGGCCACATTGCGCGACGACAGGTCGAAGGCAAAGTCCTCCTTGCTCGTGAAGTCGGCGCCGGTCCATGCCATCGGGTCGGTGACTTGCTCGGTGTAGATCGCAGTGGGCATCCGTCCTCCTGTTGTCGTGACGAGGCTTTCGGTTATCGGCGCGCCGTGCGACTTTCGAGCCCACGCAAAGCGTGTGCGCGGGCAGTGGCGGCCTCGGTCATCATCCCGACGTCGGTTCCCGCCGAGATGAATCTCAGACCCAGCCCTGCAAAGCGTTCCAGCAGGTCAAGGGACTTGATTCCAGCCACTCCCAGCGCCACACCATGTGCACGACAGGCCGCTGCGACCGAGTGTACTGCACGGTGGAAATGCTCATTCTCATATTGCCCGTGGATACCCATTTCCGCGGTGAGGTCGCTGGGCCCCAACAGGATCATGTCCACACCGTCGACGGCCGCGATCTGGTCGCACACCTCGACCGCGGCGGGGGTCTCGATCATCACCGCCACCACCGTGTGGCGCTCGACTTCGGCGATGAGTTCGGCGGCCGGGCGCGGCGCATATCCGCTCACCGCGTTGGGCCCGGAGATCGACCGGTGGCCGACGGGCGGGAACCGCGCGGCATCGACAACGGCCGCCGCCTCTTCAGCCGAGTTCACGTGTGGCACAAACACTCCCACCGCACCCGCGTCGAGGACGCGGGCGATGACGCTGCGGTCGTGCGACGGCACCCGCACGAGGCCGGGGATGCCTGCGCCGAGCGCGGCTACACACAACATTTCCGCCGTCTCGAGTGAGCATGAGGTGTGCTCCAGGTCGACATAGACGGCGTCGTATCCACAGGCCGCCGCGACCGCCGGGACGTCGGGCGTGCGCGCATTCTGCAGTGCGAGACACAACACCAGGCGCTCGCCACGCAATGCATCTCGTAGCGGTCCCGGCACCCACCCACGGTAACCGACTGAGAACGAGGATTCCACCATGTCGTTAACGCCGTTATCGTTGTGGTAACCATTACGTATGTCCGAAAACCGGGTCGCGGTCGTCGGTGCCGCGCTGTCCGATTGCGGGCGGGTGCCCGACAAGACGGCGATGGCGCTGATGGCACAGGCCGCACGACGCGCCGTGGCAGACGCCGGCCTGACGAAGGACGACATCGACGGCTTCGGCGGTCACGGGACGTTGTTGCCGCCCATCGAGGTCAGCGAGTACCTGGGCTTGCGACCGACCTGGGTCGACGCCACCAACGTCGGCGGATCGTCATGGGAGGTGATGGCGCGGCACGCCGCGGCGGCGATCGCGGCGGGCGAGATCGACGTGGCACTGCTCACGTACGGGTCGACCGCACGCTCCGATGTCAAGCGCCGGGTGCG
This sequence comes from Mycobacterium sp. GA-0227b, assembly GCF_001499855.1. Taxonomy (GTDB): domain Bacteria; phylum Actinomycetota; class Actinomycetes; order Mycobacteriales; family Mycobacteriaceae; genus Mycobacterium. The sequence goes on along the minus strand of NZ_LQIK01000029.1, from coordinate 247,350 downwards.
GGCCTCGGCGGCGGCGCTGAGCACGGGCGGTGCCATGCAGTTCGAAGCGCCTTACGGCGCCACGCTGATCGCCAAGTACGCCATGGCGGCCAGGCGCCACATGATCGAGTACGGAACGACCGAAGATCAACTGGCCGAGGTCGCGGTTGCGGCGCACGAGTGGGCGGCCATGAACGAGTACGCCTTTGAGCGCGAGCGGATCACTACCGCCGACGTCGCGGCGGCGCCGATGCTCGCCGACCCGTTCACGTCGAAGCACGTGTGTCTGCGTACCGACGGGGGCGGCGCGGTGGTGCTCGCCAGTGAGCGGGTGGCGAAGGACTGCGCCGAGGAACCGGTCTGGATCCTCGGCGCTGCCGACGCGGCGTCGCACGTGAGCATGAGCGAGTGGCCCGACTTCACGACATCGCCGGCGGCACAGTCTGGTCCACGCGCGTTCGGACAAGCAGGGGTCACCCCGGCCGACATCGACGTGTGTCAGCTCTACGATTCGTTCACCTCGACGGTGCTGCTCGCGGTGGAGGACCTCGGGTTCTGCGTCAAAGGCGAGGGCGGTCCCTTCATCGGCTCCGGCGCGTTGCGCCCGGGTGGTGCACTGCCCACCAACACCGACGGCGGTGGCCTGGCCTCGTGTCACCCGGGTATGCGCGGAATGTTCTTGATGGTCGAGGCCGTTCGGCAACTGCGCGGTGAATGCGGCGAAAGACAGGTCGACGGTGCCCGCCTGGCGTGTGTGCACGCGATGGGCGGCTTCTTCAGCCACAGCGCGACAATGATTCTCGGGAGGCAGTGATGGTATCGCCCAGCGGTCCGGACCGACCGACCATCGACACCGACAGCGAAACATGGTGGGCGGCGGTCCAGGACCGCGCGCTGATGATCAACCGGTGCGGCGCCTGCGGCCGAAACTCCCTGTACGTCCGCCCATTCTGTCCGCATTGCTGGAGTGAGGACGTACGGCTTGTGCCCGCGAGCGGCCGGTCGCGCCTCTACACGTGGAGCGTGATCCACCAGAACGCGGCGCCCTTCGATGCGCGGCTGCCCTACACCGTCGCCATGGTCGACCTCGAGGAAGGCCCGCGGCTGATGACGCAGCTCGCCGACTGTCCGGTCGACCGCCTGTGCGCCGGAATGGAACTCGAGATCGACTTCCGCGAGAGCGACGACGGTTTCGTCGTACCGGTCTTCCGGCCGATCACCTGACTCGATCTTCCGCGAGGCGGTCGGCAAGGATTCGCGGTCGTCCCTCTGATAGCGCCTCGAGCGTGTTGCGTTGCACCTTGCCGTTGGCGTTGAGCGGCAGGGGCTCGTCCCAGAACACCAATTCCTCGGGCAGCTTGTATTTCGGCAGCCCCACCCCGACCAGCGCGCCGGCCACATCGGCGAGCGACAACTCGACGCCGTCGTGCAGAACCATGGCCACCGCGAGCCGTTCGCCGGTGGTCGCGTCGGCGACGGAGTATGCCGCGCATTCACGCACACCGGGTATTGCGGCCACCGCCTCCTCGACCTCCGCCGTCGGAATCTTCATGCCGTTGCGGATGACGATGTCTTTGAGCCGTCCGACGATGCGGACCCGATTCTCGCTGACCTCGGCCACGTCGCCGGTTCGGAACCAGTCCCCGTCGAACGCGGTGGCGTCGTCCTCGGTGTCCGTGTAGCCGAGAAACGCGTGCGGGCCCTTGATGCAGCATTCGGACGGGTCGCCCACGGACCCGACGCGGACGTCGACATCGTCCAGTGCCACACCGTCATCGGCGTGCCGGACCGCCCGGCTCTCGGTGCGCAGACCCGACGTGCTGACCGGTACCTCCGACGATCCGTACGCGCGCATCACGATGATGCCGAAGTCGTCCTCCACCCGTTCCACGACGCGACGGTCGAGCATCGTGCCGCCGAGGTACACCGCCTTCAACGGCACCGGCTCTTCCTGTGCGAGCGCCTCATCGAGCAGCCGGTCGAGCAGCCGGTCCGGCCCGCCGTACCACGTCGCCCCGGCGGACAGCAGCAGCTCGCATGTGGCCGCGGGGTCCCAGCGGTCCTCGAGCACCACGGGTGCGGCGAGCATCGGCCCGATGAACAACGCCTGCAGCACACCGGTCACCGAGGCGAGGGGACTGATGAGGAGGATCCGGTCGTCGGCGCCGAGGCCGGCCGCGGTGATGTAGTTGGCCGAGGCTTTGGCCAGGGTGCTCAGCGAGTGGATGACACCTTTGGGCCGCGACGTGGTGCCTGAGGTGTAGAGGACGAAGGACGGCTCGTCGGCGGGCCGCGTCGGCCGACTGGGCGCCGGCGGGCCCGAGGCACGGGCGATGTCGATCCATCGGCATGCGCCACGCAGCGCCGGTTCGCCTGCGGGAGCCCAGCCGGGGGCCACCCCGTACTCGGCGCCGGCCCGCGCGATGATGTCGGCGACCTGCGCCGGCCCGGCGCTGCGCGGCACGAGCAGAACCACCGCGTCGACCCGGGTGGCGGCGTGTACCGCAACGACCGAGCCGATGTCGTTGCCGACCACGACGACTACCGGCGTCGCCGCGCCGACCCCCGCGTCCAGGAGTGCCCGCGACGCGCGGTCGACCCGTTCATCGAGGTCTGCGTAGGTCAGCTCGCCGGCGCGGGTGACGAGGGCCTGCCGCGTCGGATACCGCTCGGCGGTGGGGCGTACGACGTCGAGCGGCTGGTCCGACCAGAAACCGGCGGCCCGGTACCCCGACCGCAGTCCGTCCGCTCGCTGCCGCGCGTTGTGCAGCAGCGCGGGAGCGCCACTCATGGTGTCCTCCGATGCAAATACTGATTCTCGATCACGTAAATGTAACCTCTCAGCCATGGTGCGAATGACTTTCGATGATCAGGTAGCCGTCGTCACGGGTGCGGGCGGAGGTCTTGGCCGCTGTCACGCACTCGAACTCGCCCGCCGGGGCGCCCGCGTTGTGGTCAACGACCTCGGCAGCGCGGTGGACGGAAGTGGTGCTTCGATCTCGGCCGCACAGGCCGTGGTGGACGAGATCACCGCCGCCGGTGGTACGGCCATCGCCAACGGTGACTCCGTCGCGAGCGAGGAGGGCGGCGCCGCGATCGTCTCCGCGGCGATGGATGCCTTCGGCCGACTCGACATCCTCGTCAACAACGCAGGCATTCTGCGCGACGCGGCGTTCAAGAACATGACCGCCGAGCAGGTCGACGCGGTGTTATCGGTCCACCTGGCAGGGGCCTTCAACGTGACTCGTGCCGCGTGGCCCATCATGCGCGAGCAGAACTACGGACGCATCGTCCAAACCACCTCTGGCACAGGCCTGTTCGGCAACTTCGGGCAGGCCAACTACGGCGCCGCCAAGATGGGTCTGGTCGGTATGATGCACGTCCTGGCCATCGAGGGGGCACGAAACGGCATTGCCATCAACGCCGTCGCACCGATCGCACGCACCCGGATGACCGAGGACATCATGGGCGAAGCGGGCAAGGCGATGGACCCGGAGCTGGTCACACCGGTGGTCGTCTACTTGTCCCACCGTGACTGCGACCGCACCGCGCACATCTACTCGGTGGGCGCGGGCAAGGTGTCGCGGGTGTTCATCGGCGTCACCAAGGGGATTGAGAACCGCTCACTCACAGCGGAATCCGTCGCCGAGGCGATCGACGAGATCGATGACAGCTCGACGTTCACGATTCGCGGCGGACCTGTCAACGGCTGACGGTCAGCGGCCGTGGAAGTTCGGTGGGCGACGCTCGGCGAACGACTTCAGGCCCTCCTGCAGATCGGCGGTCCGCGATATCACCTCCTGCGCCCAGGCCTCCTGCTCGAAGGCGCGGTCGCGGCCGGATTCCGACGACACGGACAGCAGTCGCTTGGTCAGCGCCAGCATGACGGTGGGGCCCGCCGCCAGACGCCCGGCCAGTTCTTCGGCGGCGGCGTCGGTTTCGTCCGGCGCCACAACGCGGTTGACGAGGCTGAGTCGCTCACAGGTCGCGGCGTCGACGGGTTCGCCGAGCATCAGCAGTTCGGTGGCCTTACGCAGTCCCACGATCCTGGTCAGCAGGTGTATCGCACCCGAATCAGGCAGGATGCCGCGATGCACGAACGCCTCCACCAGCTTCGCCTCCGTGGACATGACGACGAGATCGCAGGCCAGCACCAGGCTGGCGCCGGCACCCGCGGCCGCACCCTTGACCGCCGCGACGACCGGCTTGTCGCAATCGAGCACCGCGCAAACCAGTCGTTGCCAGCCCTTCTGCAGCATCCTCGCGATGTCACCGGGCCTCTTGTCGGAGGCAGGCTGCGCCGAATGCGGTCCCAATCCGGCACCCGAGCAAAAGTGCCGATCCCCGGTCGCTCGCAACAACACGGCCCGCACGGACGGATCGTCGCTCGAGGTCTCGAACGCATCCGTCAGCGCGTCACGCGCTAACGGAGACAACGAGTTTCCGACATCGGGCCGGTCGATCGTGATCCGGCAGACACCATCTGTTCCGACGTCGACCCGGATCCCTGGCTGCTCATCGACCAACTCGCTCACCCCTGCGTTAACGACGTTTCCGTTTTTCGGGTATCTTAATTTCCGCCGACGTCCCCAGCCACGATATGGCCGAACTGAGGAGGCGATGCGTGACAAAGTCCTCGGCGACGGGCCAGATCACCGATGAAGGCCTAGCCAGGTTGCGCGCCAGCATCGGCATCGCCATCCCGCATACCCAACCCCCGCATTACCGACGGCCCAACGAGGACACCTTCCGTCATGTCGCGGAGAGCTACGGTGACGCCAACCCGCTGTGGTCGGATCCCGAGTACGCGACGAAATCGGTGTGGGGTGAGCCGATCGCTCCGCCCGCGCTGGTCGGCGGCGACACCCTGATCGGTGAGGACGAGGTCACCGGGCTTTCCGAGGAGGACCGCGCCGCGACAAAGGGCGATCCGCTACGCGGTGTTCACGCCTTCTACGCCTCGTCGTCGCGGGAGTGGTGGGCGCCGCTGCGCGCCAACCGTCGGGTCTTCCGGCGCAATGCCCTTGTCGCCGCGTTGGACAAGAGCAGCGACTTCGCCGGCCGCGCCGTGCACGAATGGTCGGCGCAGGTATTCCGTGACGACGAGGGCACCATCCTCGGCGGCCAGTACCGGAACATGATCCGCACCGAACGCAGCAAGGCCAGGGGTCGCAAGAAGTACGAGTCGGTGGACCTCAAGACGTGGACGGCTGACGAGATCGCCGAGATCGACGAGCGGTACGCCCGCGAGGCGCCCCGGGGCGCCGAGCCGCGCTGGTGGGAGGGAGTGGCCGAGGGCGACGAGATGGGCTCGCTCACCAAGGGTCCGCTGACCGTCACCGACATGGTGTGCTGGCATGTGGGCATGGGCACCGGCATGTACGGTGTGCGGCCGCTGAGGTTGGCGTGGCGCAATCGTCAACGTATCCCGCGGTTCTACACGCCCAACGAGCACGGGGTTCCGGACGTACAGCAGCGTGTGCACTGGGAGCCGAGCGCGGCGCGAAATGCCGGCAACCCGACGACGTTCGACTACGGCCGCATGCGGGAAACGTGGCTCATCCACCTGTGCACCGACTGGATGGGCGACGACGCCTGGCTGTGGAAGCTCGACTGCGAGTTCCGGTTGTTCAACTACGTCGGCGACCTGCACACGATCACGGGCGTCCTCACCCGCAAGTACCTGGCCGAGGGAGACCGGCCGGCGGTCGACGTGGACCTCGCGGCGACCAATCACCGCGGCGAGGTCACCGCGCCGGGCCACGCCACGATCCTGCTGCCCAGCAGGGAGCACGGTCCCGTCCGCCTGCCCGATCCGCCGGGCGGCGCGACGAACCTGACCGATCTGCTGGCGGCCGTGTCGGCCCAGTTCGGGGAGCGATGAGCTACCGAAGGCGAGCGCGAGTGAGGATCGCAGCGCAGCGAGGACCGGAGCGAGCGGGAGCCGAGGCATGAGCTACGAGAGCGTTTCCGGGCTACGGGCCGAGCAGCAGGGCCCGGTCCTGTGCCTCACGCTGGACCGCGCCAACCGACGCAACGCCGTCAACGACACCATGCTCGACGCGATGGTCGGACATCTCGCTGCCGCCGGCACCGACGAATCGGTTCGGGTCATCCGCATCGATGCCGAAGGACCTGACTTCTGCGCGGGTTCCGATCTGATCGCCAACAACGCGCGCTCGGAACGCAAACCGCGCGTGGGCAGCACCCAGCGTCGGCTGCCCAACAAGGCCAACAGGCTGATTCCACTGCTGCTCGAGACCCAGGTTCCCGTTGTCGCGGTGGTCCGCGGCTGGGCGGCCGGCCTGGGTTTCCACGTCGCGATGGCGTCGGACTTCTGCATCGCGGCAGAGGACGCCCGGTTCTGGGAACCGTTCATGGCGCGCGGCTTCACACCCGACAGCGGCGCGGCCTGGCTGCTGCCGCGGCTCGTCGGCATGGTCCGCGCCCGCCGACTGCTGATGTTGGGCGAAGAGCTGTCCGGAACCACGGCCGCCGAGTGGGACATCATCCATGGCGCCCATCCCGACATTGAACTCGACGCTGCCGCAGAAGAACTCGTCGACCGGCTGGCCGCTGCACCGACGGTGGCCCTCGGCCTCACCAAGTGGCTGCTACAGAGCGGCAACGGCCTGGATCTCGACCGTCATCTGCAGAACGAGGCGATGGCGCTCGAACTGTCCAGCCGCAGCGAGGATTTCAAGGAAGGCTTGGCGGCCTTTCGAGACAAGCGTGACGCAGAATTCCAAGGCCGCTGAAGACGACGATGACCCAGCTTCCGATCAATTCAGAGACCGCCGCCGCCGACGCCGTCAACATGGTCCGGGACTGGGTAGAGACCGAGGTACCTGCCAGTTGGCGGGCGGCCGCGGCCGAGGGGCCCGCCGCGTTGAGGTCCGTGCGCACGCCACAGGACTACCGCGACTGGTATCCGACCTTCGCCCGCTCGGGCCTGGTGGCGCCGACCTGGCTCCCCGAACACGGCGGCCTCGGCATCGGAAACGACGTCGCGCGCGCGATCGAGGGCGTGCTCGCACCGCTGCGGTTCACCCGGCTCAATCCGCTGGGGCTCAACAACGCCGCCGCAGCGTTGTTCAGCCACGGAACCGAAGACCAGCGGCGACGCTTCCTGCCGCCCATCGTCAGCAACGAGGAGAAGTGGTGTCAGCTCTTCAGCGAGCCCGGCGCGGGGTCCGACCTCGCGTCGCTGGCGACCCAGGCGGTGCGCGACGGGGACCAATGGGTGGTGTCCGGGCAAAAGGTGTGGACCACCTGGGCCGACGAGGCGGATTTCGCGATCCTGCTCGCCCGTACCGATCCCGATCAACCGAAACACAAGGGCATCACGTACTTCCTGCTCGACATGCACCAACCCGGCGTCGAAGTGCGGCCGCTGCGTCAGATCACCGGTGAGGCGGAGTTCAACGAGGTGTTCCTCGACGGCGCCCGGGTGCTCGATGCACACCGGGTCGGGGACATCAACGACGGCTGGCGGGTCAGCGCGTCGACGCTGTCGAGTGAACGCCAGATGGTGTCGGGATCGGGCTCCGGCGGCATGGGCCGCCTCGGCGGCTCCAGCGCGGAACGTTTGATCACACTCGCTCGGGAGACCGGGCGGTGGGACGACCCCGTCGTGCGCAACAAGATCATGCGGCTCTGGGCGCAGGAGCAAATCCGCGGCTGGACCAACGCGCGTGTGCGCGCGGCCCTTTCGGCAGGTCAATCACCCGGTGCGGCGTCCTCGATCGGCAAGGTCCATCAGGCCACCCTCAACCAGCAGATCCAGGACCTCATGGTGGACCTGCTGGGTACCGCCGCGCTGGCCTGGCCGGCCTCCGACGATCCGGACGCCCTGCCCCGCGAGGTACAGGGAATGATGCGCAGTCTGGCCAACGGCACCGAGGGCGGCACCACCGACATCAACAAGAACATCCTGGGCGAACGAGTGCTCGGGCTGCCGAAAGAGCCGGACCCGTGGAAGGGCAAGCCCTGGAAGGAGATTCCGCACTCTTGAGCGGCTACGAGCGACTGATCGTCGAGAAATCCGACGGCGTCGGGTGGCTCATCCTGAATCGCGCCGATGCCGGCAATGCATTCGATGCCCTCATGCTCGATGAGCTCGAGACCGCGTGGGCCCAGTTGGACGCCGACCCCGACGTGCACGTCATCGTCAACACCGCCAACGGCAAGGCGTTCTGCACCGGCATGGACGTGGTGCAGGTCGCCAGGGACAAACAGGCCATGCGCAAACATTCGCGCCGCACCCGGGACGCCGAACTGAAGATCTCGTCCTGGCACTGCGACGTGTGGAAGCCGGTGATCGCGGCCGTGAACGGGGTGTGCGCGGGCGGCGGTCTGCATCTGATCGCGGACGCCGACATCGTCATCGCGGCCCAGGAGGCGTCGTTCGTCGACCCGCACGTGTCGGTGGGACAGGCGGTCGCGTATGAGGCGATCACCCTGTTGCGCAGATCGCCGATGGAGACCATCACCCGAATGACGCTGAGCGGCAGAAGTGAACGGATTTCCGCCGAGCGCGCATACGAGTTGGGCATCGTCTCGGAGGTGGTGGCGGCCGACGAGCTGCGGGCGACGGCCGGGCGGCTCGCCGCTGCGATCGCGACCAACTCGCCCACCGCGATGCGGGCCACCAAGAAGGCGTTGTGGCATTCCCTGGAGGTCGGCCTGTCCGATGCCAGAACCGCGGCCACCGCGGAGATCTGGCGATTGCGTGATCACCCCGACCATGCCGAAGGAGTGCGGGCATGGCGTGAGAAGCGTCCAGCACGCTGGCAACCGCTTGACCCGGTGGAGGTTTCGTGACCTATCAGCGGTTGATTGTCGAGCGGCGCGGTCCGGTCGGCTGGATCATCAACAACCGGCCCGACCGGCTCAACGCGTACGACCAGATGATGCGCGAAGAGTTTCCCAAGGCATGGGCGGAACTGGACGCCGACCCCGATGTGCGCGTGATCGTGCACACCGGCAACGGCAGGGCGTTTCAGGTGGGCGCCGACGTCGAGGATCTCGACGGCGAAGGCGTGCAGCAGTTTCAGGAAACCATGCGCACGCTGGATCTCAAGTTGACGGGTTGGCACTGCAATGTCGGTAAGCCCGTCATCACCGCGGTCAACGGGGTGTGCGCGGGCGGTGGGCTGCACTGGGTCGCCGACGCCGACATCGTCATCGCGTCGTCCGACGCCACGTTCGTTGACCCGCACGTCTCCATCGGTCAGGTGAGCGCATTGGAGACGATCGCGCTGATGCGAAAGATGTCCGCCGAGGCGGTGTTACGAATGGCGCTCGTCGGCAGCCACGAACGCCTCAGCGCCCAACGGGCGTACCAGCTGGGCATGATCAGCCAAATCGTCGACCCGCCCGACAAGCTGCGCGACGTCGCACAGGAACTGGCCGAGAAGATCGCCAGGAACTCGCCGGCCGCGATGCGAGCCACCAAACGCGCACTGTGGGGCGCGCTGGAGCACGGCCTGACCGACGCGTGCCGCGAGGGTGCCAAACACCTGACATCGATGTGGGGCCATCCTGACCAGAACGAGGGCCCGCAGGCGTTCGCCGACAAGCGGACTCCCGATTGGCAACCGCTGGAGGCGGACTCGTGAGTCTTGCCGAGCTACTGGCCGACCTTCCCGACACCGCCGTGCACACGCTGGCGATCGACGTGTCACGTGAGGACCTGGCCGCGAGTGCGGACCGCCTTGCCGCGGTACTGGCCGACGCCGGCCTCGCGACCGGCCAAGTGGTCGCGGCGATGCTGCCCAACGACGCCACCACCGTCGCGGCGCTGTTCGGGACCTGGCGTGCCGGTGGTGTCTACACACCGCTCAACCCGAGGGCGGCCGATGCTGAGGTTGCCTCCCAGCTCGAAACCCTCAAACCGGTCGCTTTGATCACGACGCCCGAACTCGCCCACCGGTTCTCGGGATTCGACCTGCCCGTCGTCTCCGGATCGGAACTGGGGTGGACGCTTGCTCCGGCGACCGGCAGGACCGGCGAGCCCCGGCAGTACGACTCGGACGTCGCGCTGCTGCAGTTCACCTCGGGAACCACCGGACCCCCGAAGCCGGTGCCGCTGCGGCACACCACCGTGCTCGACCTGATCGACCGGCTGTTGGCCAAACTGCGAGGGCGGAAGACTGGCGCAGCGCAGAAGAAAATGGCGCCTATGCCCAACCTGGTGCCACTGTCGCTGTCCCTGTGGGCGGGCATCTACCAGGTGCTGTTCGCCTTCCGCGCGGGCTCGGGCGTCGTACTGATGGACCGGTTCTCGCCGGCGGACTTCGCGGCGCTGGTCAAGCGCCACCAGCTGCGCTCCACGGTGTTGCCGCCTGCGGCGTTGACGATGGTCCTGCACGACGAGTCGGTCATGGACTTGTCGCCGCTGAAGATCGTCCGCTCCATCACCGCTCCCCTGTCCCCCGTACAGGCCGCCCGGTTCCGCGACAAGTTCGGTGTGCTCGTGCTGAATTCGTACGGCCAAACGGAACTCGGCGGTGAGGTGGTCGGCTGGTCGGCGGCCGATGCCCGCGCATGGGGCGAGACGAAACTCGGCTCGGTCGGACGTCCGCTGCCGGGCATCGACGTCATGATCGCCGACGACGAGGTGATGGTCCGCACACCGACGACCGCGGCCCGCAAGATCGACCCCGCGTTCGTCGACAGGCTGACCGACGACGGCTGGTTCCACACCGGCGACCTCGGCTGGTTCGACGAGGATGGGTTTCTGTGGCTCGACGGCCGCGTGTCGGACATGATCAACCGGGGCGGGCTCAAGGTGTTCCCCGGCACCGTCGAGGAGGTGCTGCTGGCGGCCGACGGGGTACGAGAAGCCGCGGTGGTGGGCGTCCCGGACGAGCGCCTCGGCGAAGTGCCGTGGGCCTTCGTCGTACGTGTCGACGATGCGCGCAGCGAGGACGACCTGATCGCCTGGTGCCGGGAACGGCTGACGCCCTATCGCGTTCCGGTGCGTGTGGTGTTCGTCGAGCGGCTCCCGCGCAACGACGTCGGCAAGGTTCTCAAACGCGAACTCGCTGCGCTGGCCGACGCATAGGCACCGGCTCTCCGGCGAGCAGCCACGAGCGCTCAGTTGTGTACGCCGGCATCGGCGTGTCGCGTACAAGCTTGCGCGCTCGCCGCGGTCGTGGCGATCCATGGCCCCTGGAACCTTCGCGCGGATGCACAATCGGAAATGCTGCTTCTCACTTCATGAGGTCACTGCAGATGAGCCCCGACCCAGCAGTTCCAATGCGAGAATGTATCCTCTCGTTTTAGGATAGCGTCGTTGCCATCCCGTCGTGGCACGTCCTTGCCGGAGAGGAATTGACGATGACCGAGCCCAAGGCGTTCGAGGTGTGGGATGCCGACAACCACATGTACGAGACCATCGACGCCTACACCCGCTATCTGCCTGAGAAGTACTCGGAGGCGTTGAAGTTCGTCGATGTCAAGGGACGAAAGAAGCTACAGATCCTCGGTGTCATCACCGAGACGATTCCGAACCCGACCTACGAGGTGATCCCCACTCCCGGCGCGTGGGCCGACTACTTCCGTGGCATAAACCCAGAAGGTAAGACGCTGCGGGAGCTGGCCGAGCCCATCCGCTGTCCCGACGAGTTCCGCCGCCCCGACCTGCGTCTGGCGTTGATGGACCGGCAGGGCGTCGACGGCGCCGTGATGTTCCCGACCACTGCCGGCATGCTCGAGGAGCGCACGAAGTCCGACACCGAACTCACCCACGCGGTCACCCACGCATTCAACCGGTGGCTGCTCGAGGACTGGACGTTCAACTACCAGAACCGGATCTTTCCCGTGCCCGCCATCTCGCTCAACGATCCCGCACTGGGTGTCAAGGAGCTCGAATGGTGCCTGGAGAACGGCGCCAGGACGGTCCTGATCCGTCCCGCACCAGTTCCGCGCGAAGACGGCACGTCGCGTTCGGCGGCACTGCCGGAATTCGACGACTTCTGGCGGCTGGTCGAGTCTTCGGGCATCTCGGTGCAGATGCACAATTCGGACTCCGGCTATGAGCGCTACGTCGACGATTGGGAGGACGCAGCGGAGTTCAACGGATTCGCGCTGAGCAAACTGCGGGGTTTCATCTACGAGGAGAGCCGCAATATCTTCGATACCCTCGCTGCGTTCATCGCTCACGGAGTGTTCGAGCGCTTTCCCGGGGTGCGCATCGGCGTGATCGAAAACGGCGGCTCGTGGGCGCACCGTTTGTTGGACGTCTTCGACCGTGTGTACCACAAGCGGCCGTACGACTTCAGCGAACATCCCAGCGATGTCTTCCGCAGGCACGTCTGGGTCAACCCGTTCCATGAGGAAGACATGTCGCACCTCATCGACATCCTTGGCGCCGACCGTGTGATGTTCGGTTCGGACTACCCGCACCCAGAGGGCCTCGCCGAGCCGGCGGATTTCGTCAAGGAGCTCCAGAACCTGCCCGAGGACACCACCGCGCGAATTATGGGTGGAAATCTCAAGGAGCTCATCGGCGTTTGAGTCGCGAGCGCACGGTTGTTCGCATCCTGTCTCGCAGTTTGCGTACAACAAGCGTGCGCCCGCGGTCAAGAAAACCGGGCACGCAACTCGTTCTTCAGAACCTTGCCGGTGAGGTTGCGCGGCAGCGCCTCCACCAGTTGCAGGCTCTCCGGCGACTTGTGTCTACTCAACCCCCAGGCTAGGCAGTGCTCGGCGAGCATGGGCAGCGTCACCGCGGTGCCGGGTTCGGCCACCACGACCGCGCACACCCGTTCGCCGGTGCGTGGATCCGGCACCCCGATGACCGCGACGTCGGCCACCGCGGGATGGGTGGCCAACACTCCCTCGATCTCCAGCGCCGAGATGTTCTCCGCGTTGCGGATGATTGCGTCTTTGATTCGCCCGGTCACGACGACGTTGCCGCGGGCGTCGACGCGGCCCCGGTCACCGCTTCGGAACCAGCCGTCGGCGTCGAATGCGTCGGCGTTCAAGGCCTCGTCGACGTAGCCGAGGAAACACTGCGGCCCCTTGAGTCGCAACTCGCCCTCCTCGCCCGCGCCGACCTCCCGCTCAGACTCGTCGACAACCCGCACCGACACCCCCGGCACCGGGCGGCCGACCGTGTGATCGAGCACCTCCGGCGCCTCGTCCGGGCGTGGCGAGGTGGCCACCGGGAACTCGGTGAGCCCCCAGGAGTTCGCGATACCGGCAACCGAAAGCGTCTCGCGGACTTGACGTCCCAGCTCGGCAGTGATTGGTGCTCCGCCTCCGACGCAGCCACGCAGGTTCGGGAAGAGCGGCTCACTGCCGTGTTCGCGTTGCGCGGCCATGTAGGCGACGAAGAATGGCGTGGCTGTGCCGAGCAGCGTGGGCCGGTGCGCGGCGATGGCCAGCGGCCCCGACACCGGATCGAACGCGTCGAACAACACCAGTCGCATACCGGTCAACAGGCTGGCCGCCAGCATTGCGGCCCCGCCGATGTGCGACACCGGGAACGGAATCGGGTTGACATCGCTACTGGAGGCGCCCACCATGCCGACCACGCCCGCCGATCCGGCGATCACGGATCGGTCGCAGTGCCGCACGCCTTTCGGCGCTGCGGTGGTACCCGACGAGTAGTAGACCCAACGCGGCAGAGTTCCCGACGTCGGCGACGCTGGCAGTGTCGCCGGGTCCCCTGCGGGAAGGCGTAACCCGTCGGTGAGCGGTGCTTCGTGGTTGACGACCACCACCGTCATCGGCTGCTTGTCCGCAAGATCGTTGGCCAGCGCGACATGGTCGAAACCACGCCACCTGCCCGGTACGACGATGACGTCCGTGCCGAGTTGCGCTGTGGCGAAACCGACTTCATGCTCGCGCCAGATCGGCAGGATCGGATTCTGGACCGCGCCGAGGCGGGCCAGCGCGACCATCACCACCATCGTCTCCAAAGTGGTCGGCAGTTGCCACGACACCACCACCCCGTCGGCGACACCGCGTTCGGCCAGCGCGGCGGCCGTGCGCTCCGCCGCGTCCCGCAACTGAGCGCACGTAAGATGGCGCCCGAAGTCGTCGACGAGCACGACGCGATCGGGGTGGTCCTGGGCCGCCGTGTCGACCAGACCCCAATAGGTTTTGGACATCAACTGCTCGGCAGCATCATCCGCCGCTTGGCGAGGATGTTGCGCATCATCTCAGAGCTTCCACCGGAGATGGTGTACGCGCGGGACCACAACCAGCATTCGCGTAATCGCTCCTCGGCCTGCTCAACCGTCGGGTCTACCGACCCGTCCGTGCACACCGTAGCCGCAAGCTGGGCACCGTAGGCGGAAACCCGGTGATAGGTCTCGGCGAAACTCAGTTTGGCGATCGAGCCGTCGCCGGGCTGCTCCGCGCCGGCCATCAGCCGTTCGACGTGGTCGTCGATGAACGCCTTCGCCACCTCAACCTCGACCGCGAGTTCGGCGATGCTCTGCCGGATGTCGTTGTGCGTCAGCGCGGGTGCGCCGTCCACCAGCCCATGACGGGCGAGCACGACGAGGTCGTCGATCAGCAGCTCCAGCAGGATGACGTTGCCGCCGATGCCGAAGCGTTCGAAGTCCAGGCCCGTCATGATGATCGACCAGCCCTGGCCGACCTCACCGATGAGGTTGTCGGCGTCGACCTGCACCCCGGTCATGAACACCTCGTTGACCTCGATGGCGTCGCCGACGGTCCGGATCGGGCGGACTTCGACGCCGGGCGCGGACAGCGGAATGCCAAAGACCGAGAGGCCGTGATGCCGCGACGACGCCGGATCGGTGCGGATCAGCGCCAAACCCATGTCCGCCCAGTGCCCGTCGGTGATCCAGGTCTTCTGGCCGTCGATGACCCACGTACCGTCGTCCTGCTGCATCCCGCGGCTGCGTATGCCGGCGATGTCGCTGCCAGCGTCGGGTTCGCTGAGCAGCTGGCACCACACGTGCTCGCTGCGCCGGATCGGTGGCAGCAGCCGGCGCTTCTGCTCGTCGGACCCGAAGTGCAGCAACACGTGTGCGGCCAGGTTGACCTGGTCGACCGGGCGTGGTGCACGGGCCCTAAGGATCTCCTCGCTGACGATCCGGTCATGGAGCGGATGGTGATCGGCGCGTCCGCCGTATTCGACGGGCCAGTCCGCTCCCACGAATCCGGCGTCGAACAGCCCGGCGAACCATGCCCGCAACTGAGCTTCCTGCTCGGCGTTCTCGGGTGCGCGATGTCCTTCCCGCGCCTCGATGGGTGGCGCATGCTCGGCGATATGCGTGCGCACCCGGCTCCTGAAGTCGACCAGCGCCGAATCGCTCGGTCGGTTCCCGTACCCACTCACCAGCCGGACACCTCCGCGAACAGCGCCCGACTCGACCGGACGGTGCCGATCAGATGGCCGTTGGTGAAGACCCGGCGCAATTCGTAGTGCAGTGGATACTCCCAGGTGAAACCGATACCGCCGGACAGCTGCATGCATTCGTCCACCGCCGCAGTGGCTTTCGCCGCGACGAAGGCGTGTGCGGCCGTCGTGAGTGCGGTCGCACCGTCGTCGGCGGCGGCGATCGCGCGGGCCGCCTTCATCACGATGGCGCGGGCCTTGGCCTCGAGGACGAGGAGGTCGACGAGGCGATGTTGGATCGCTTGAAATCCAGCGACCGGCCGGCCGAACGCGATGCGCTCCTTCAGATAGGCCGTCAGCCGCTCGAGCGTCATGGACACCGCGCCGACTGAATCGGCGGCGATGAGCAGCCGGGCCACCCCGAGCAACTGGTCACTCCGTTCCGCTGATCCGATCAGCGTGCTCGGCGCCCCGGCGAGGGCGACGCGCCACACCGGCCTGGTGACGTCAAGGAGATCGTCGTCCAACCGGGTCCGTCGGCCATCGAGGTCCGCTATAATGTGGATTCCGTTGCGCCCCACGGTGACTAATACATCGACCTCGTCGCCGCGGATGACGCGCGCGGAGTCGTCGGCGATGGTAAAGCCAGCGGTCGCCGTGCCGGCCATCAGACGGGGCAGCCAGCCGTCCCGCACCTCGTCGGGGGCGGCGGCGATCGCCGCGGCGGCCAATGTGGTGCCGAACCATGCGGACCTGTCCTGCGCGCGCCCGAGTTCCTCTGCCACGACGCATGTTTCGACCGGCCGCCACCCGACGCCGCCCATCGACTCGTCGACCAGCAGTGCGGTCCAGTCCATCGCCGCGAGGTCTTCGACGGATTCCTTGTCTCCGCGTTCGGAGAGGAAGTCCCGCGCGGACGCCCGCAGCAGGTCGAGGTCGACGTCCTCATCCGACATCAGACGGTTAGCTCCGGGATAGCAGCTGATCGGCGTTGTCGCGCATGATCCGCTTCTTGGCCGCGTCGTCGAGCGGGTCGAGCAGCTTGAGGAAATCGGCGGGTTCGGCCAGTCCCTCGGCGTGCGGGTAATCCGATCCCATCACCAGTACGTCGTCGTACCCGAGGCTGCTGACGATGCCCGGGATGTCGTCTTCGGGGTACGGCACGACCCGGACGTGCTGCCGGAAGATCGCCGACGGCCGCTCGGTCAGCTTGCCTCCGATCCACGGGCCGTTGCGGCCCATACCGCGGCTCTTGTCCATGTGCTTGACGAAAAACGGTACCCATTCGGCGCCGTGTTCGGCGACCAGTACGTTGAGCTTCGGGAAGCGGCCGAACAGGTTGTCGAAGACCAACGCCGATAGCGTGTCCTCGATCGGCCGCTGACCGTAGATGTTCATCCACTGCCACGCCGACATGTGCCACGACGCGGGGTCAGGGTTGTGTCCCCACGCAGGTGAGATTGCGTTGAAATACCAAAACGGCATGATGTGGTACACCAGCACGCAGCCGGCCTCCTGCAGCCGCGCGTAGACCGGGTCGAAATACGGATCCCCCGGTGACCGCCCGTAGGCGGGGCCGGTCGGCAGCATCACGAACTTGGCGCCCGCCGCGATGATCGCTTCCGTCTCCGCGACCGCGGAATCGAGGTCGCGCAAAGACAACAATGCGGTCGCGTAGATCCGGCCCTCGAAGTCGAAGCCCCACTCGTCGTCGATCCAGCGGTTGAACGAGCGCAGGTTGGCGTACAGCGCCGGGGTGTCGTCGACGTAGTGTTCGGCGGCCAGCGCCATGCCACTTGGATAGATGACCATCCGCTCGACATTCTGCTTGGCCATCACCGCGAGCCGCGCCGAACGTTCGATGTACTCCGGCTGCATGGGCTGCGGCTCGTAGGATTCCTCGGGATTGCCCGAGCCCATCTGGCGCAGCATCTCCTTCAGGGAGCCGGGGCGGTACGCCACGTCCAGGCCGAGCCCGCCCTCGCTGTTGAACGTCGCGACGCGGTGACCGGCAAGGATCACCTCCACGCCGTCGGCGCCCCGCACAGTCGTGATGGCGCGGTCCTTGAACTCGCTGGGTAGGTACCGGGTGAAAGCGTCACGCGTCTCATAGCAGTGCGTGTCGCAGTCGAAGATGCCGTAATCCAAGGTCGTCACCGGGCCGCTCCTCTGTGCGAGAATGAATATTCTCTCTTTCAGGAAAAGATACTATCCTTCATCGGTAATGCCTATCCCAGGTTATCTCGATTGCATGCGATCGCTGTCGGACCGGTCACCTCTGAAAGGGGACGCCGCGCCCGTGCGTGAGGAAAACATGTCTGCACCAATGGTATTCATGGCATGCGACGGGGGCGGACTTCGTGTCCGCGGCTGAGGCGGTCGATCACGGCGACCTGCGTGACGTCGCCCGGGATTTCCTCGCCGCCCGGTCTCCGATCAGCGCCGTGCGCTCCGCGATGGATTCTCCGGGGGGGTATGACGACCAAATCTGGCGCGCGCTGTCCGTTGACCTCGGCCTGGCCGCGATCGCCGTGCCCGAACAGTTCGAGGGCGCCGGCGCGGGTCTGCCGGAGTTGGCGGTCGTCTTCGAGGAGATGGGCGCGACGCTGCTGTGTTCACCGTTCTTCGCCACGGTCGCCCTGGCGATCCCGACACTGCTCGGCAGCGGCGACGCCGCCGCGATGCGCGAGTACTTGCCCGCGCTCGTCGGCGGTGCGAGTACCGCCACCGTGATCTTCAACGGCACCCTCGACGCCTGGGACCCCGACGCGGTGACACTGACCGCGCGTAGAGACGGCACCGGCTATCGACTCGACGGTGGCGCCGATCGCGTGATTGATGGACACACCGCGAAACTGATTCTCGCCGTGGCGAACACGGAGGCCGGCACGTCGCTGTTCGCGGTCGATGCGGACGCCGACGGGCTAGGCCGCGAGCCGCTGGCGACACTCGACCGTACGCGCAAGGTCGCCAGGCTGAGCTTCGACGGCGTGACCGCCAGGCTGATCGGCGCCGACGGTGGCGCCGCGGCCGGACTGGAGCGGGCATATCGCGATGCCGTCATTGCGCTCGTCGCCGAACAGCTCGGGGCCGCGCAGCGATGCCTCGACATGGCGGTGAACTACGCGAAGGAACGGATCCAGTTCGGCCGCGCCATCGGCAGCTTCCAAGCCGTCAAACACCGCTGCGCGGACATGCTGGTCCTGGTGGAGGGCGCTCGATCCGCCGTACGGCATGCCGCCGGTCTGCCCGACGGCGCGGAGCAGGCCGTGGCGGCCTCGGTGGCCAAGATGGTGTGCTCGGAGGCGTTCCTGCAGGTTGCGCTGGACAACATGCGCATCCACGGCGGCATCGGATTCACCTGGGAGCACGACGCCCACCTCTACGTCCGTCGCGCGAAGGCCACCCAGTTGATTTTCGGCACTCCCGACTATCACGCCCAGCGCCTGGCGACCCTCGTCAGCACCTGAAAGGACAACCGTGACCGTTTCGTTCTCACTCGAACTACCCACCCAGCGGGTTGAGGCCGTAGACGAGTTCGTCTCCGCCACAGCGATAGCGGAGATCGCCCGCGCCGCCGAGGCCACCGGATTCGCCGCTGTGCACGTCACCGACCACCCGGCGCCAGACGCGAAGTGGCTCGACCACGGCGGACATCATGCCCTCGACCCGTTTGTCGCGTTGTCGTTCGCGGCAGCGGCCACCACCGACGTGAAGTTGTTGACCAACGTATATATCGCCGCCTATCGCAACCCCTTCCTGGGTGCGAAGTCGATACAGAGCCTCGCCGTCCTGTCCGGTGGCAGGCTCATTCTCGGTACTGCCGCTGGCTACTTGAAGCCCGAATTCAGAGCGTTGGGAGTCGATTTCGATACCCGCGGCGCGCTGCTCGACGAGGCGCTCGACGTGCTGAGCAAGGTGCTGACCGGAGAGGACGTCGCTTACGAGGGCACGTCGTTCAACGCGCGCGGGGTCCGGATGCGGCCACTGCCTGCGACTCCCCTGCCGGTGTGGGTCGGCGGAAACAGCAAGCCCGCGGTGCGGCGCGCGGCGTCGCGTGCCCAGGGCTGGGCGCCGTTCAACACGTTCGGCTACGCCGCGGCGTCACGAACCGCGGAGATCTCCACGCTCGAGGAACTGGAGTCCGCGATCGCATGGGCCAAGAAATACGCGGCCGAGATCGGCCGCACGGAACCGTTGGACATCTGTTTCTCCGTCGGCAACCTGCTCGATGACAGCAGGTCCACCGACGAACGGCACGCCACGATCGCGAAGCTGGAAGCTATGGGCGTGACGTGGCTGACAATAGCCCCCGACGGCGGCAACCGGTCCGAAGTCATTGATCGCGCGCGTGCTTTCGCCGAGGAGTTCATCTCATGAGGGAGTCGGCGGCGAACCCGTCGACACCGATGCGCCGATGCGCGAACAGCCAACGGCCGTCGATGGGCACCAGGGCGTCGCGATAGCGGCCCCAGTGGTCGAGTCCGATGTCGGTGTGCACAGCGAAATAGCTGCTGACTTCGACACGGTCGCGGGCAACGTGCCCGAAACGGATGCTCGACACGTGGTGGCGGACGTAAGACGGAGCCGGGCGGGCGGTGTCGGACCCCCTGGCCATCGCGGCACCGAGGCCCCTTTCGATCGCGGCTGGGCCCGTCAGCGGTTCGGCACCGCCACTGAACTCCAGGACGCCGTCGGCGGCGAAGCACTTCGCCAGCGCGTGGAGATCAAACCGATCGGTGGCAGCGGTGTAGTCGGATAGCGTCTGCCGAACCGACTCTCGGACTTCGAGCTCCCAGCTGTCCATTTGGCCTCCGTGTAAACATAAGTTGCCGATACACGATAACGTGTGTTCTCATGCCGCAACCACGCCTGCTCGACCTTCTCAACCCCGCCACCACCGCGCTGGTCACCCAGGAGTGCCAGGGCGGCGTGATCGGCCCGCAAGCCGGCCTGCCGATGCTCGCAGAAGAGGCGCGCCGAGAGGCGATTCCGAATATCGCCACCCTGCTCGACGCCGCCCGCGCGGCCGGCGTCACGGTGGTGCACTGCCTCATCGAGAAGCGCCCCGACAACCGCGGCTCGAACACCAACGCCCGGCTGTTCATGGCGGGCAAGTCCTTCGCCGCCGACTTGACGCCCGGGAGTCCCGGCGCATCCCTGCTGCCCGAACTCGGCCAGGCCCCCAGCGACATCGTCCTGACCCGCCTGCACGGCGTCGGCCCCATGACCGGCACCGACCTCGACTCGGTGCTGCGCAACCTGACCATCAGCACGATTGTGGGAGTGGGTGTTTCGGTCAACATCGCCATTACGAACTTCGTGATGGATGCCGTCAATCGCAGCTATCAGTTCGTGCTGCCCCGCGATGCGGTGGCCGGCTATCCACGCGAGTACGCGGAGTCTGTCATCGACAACACGTTGGCCCTGCTTGCGACAGTGACCACGACCGACGAGGTGGTCAAAGCCTGGAAAGGGCTCGCCGGCGCCCAACCCTGATATGGATGTTGCCCGAGCTTGGTGATAACGTCATTCTCACAAACCGCAAACGGTCATATTCGCTGCGCTGAGGAGGTCGGCTCCATGTCCACCCGGTCCTTGCCGTACCCGGTCTTCGACATCGACAACCACATGTACGAGACGACGGACGCCCTCACGAAGTACCTGCCCAAGCAGCACCGGGGCAAGGTCGGCTACGTGGAGGTGAACGGCAGGCCGAAGCTGGTCGTCAAGGACCACATCAGCCATATGATCCCGAACCCGACGTTCGAGCGGGTCGCCCGGCCGGGCAGCGCCGAGGACTACTTCCTCGGCAACAACCCCGAGGGGCTGAACTTCCGCGAGTTCGTCGGTGAGCCGATGGACGTCATCCCCGCCTTCCAGAGTCCGGCGCCCCGGCTGGAACTGATGGACGAGCTCGGCATCGACCAGTGCGTCATGTATCCGACGCTCGCCAGTCTGATCGAGGAGCGCACCACCGACGACGTGGTCCTCACCCACGCCATCATCCACGCGCTCAACGAGTGGATGCACGAGCACTGGACGTTCAACTACCAGGACCGCATCTTCGCCACGCCGGTGATCTGTCTGCCGCTGGTCGACGAGGCCATCAAGGAGTTCCGCTGGTGCCTCGAGCGCGGCATGAAGACGTTCCTGGTCCGCCCCGCCCCCGTGCCGAGTCGGTTCGGCGGCTCGCGCTCGATGGGCCTGCCGGAGTTCGATCCGTTTTGGCAGGAGGTCGTCGACGCCGGCATCCCCGTGACGTTCCACGCCGCCGACAGCGGTTACCAGAAGCACCTCATGGAGTGGGAGGGCGGCGACGAGTACCTGTCGTTCAAGCCCAGCGCGCTGCGCGAGGTGGTGATGGGCTTCCGGGCGATGGAGGACACGCTGGCCGCCCTGATCTGCCACGGTGCACTCTCCCGCTTCCCCGATCTCAAGATCCTCGTGGTGGAGAACGGCAGCGGCTGGGTGCGAAACCTGCTGCGGCTGTTGGACAAGGCCTACCGGACCATGCCCAAGGAGTTCGACGAGCACCCCGTCGAGATCTTCAAGCGCAACGTCTACATCCACCCGTTCCTCGAGGACGACATCCAGGGCATCATCGACATCATGGGCGAGGACCACGTGATGTTCGGCTCGGACTTCCCCCACCCCGAGGGCATCGGCGACCCGCTGAGCTTCGTCGACCGGCTCGAGGGCCTGTCCGACTCCACGAAGGCGAAGATCATGGGCGGCAACGCGATCGAGCAGTTAGGACTCAACAGGGTTCCGGCATGACGCAGACGCTGCCGAAGGAGTACCAGGGCGTCGCGGGATTCGCGACGCACGTCGGCGAGCACCTGGGCTACAGCGGATGGCACCAGGTCACCCAGAAGGAAATCGACCTGTTCGCCGAGGCGACGGGCGATCACCAGTGGATCCACGTCGATGCTGAGAAGGCCGCAAAAGGGCCCTACGGCAAAACAATCGCCCACGGCTATCTCACGCTGTCGCTCGTGCCCATTCTCGTGCAACAGATCTACAAGGTGACGGGCTTGTCGATGCAGGTGAACTACGGTGTCGACAAGCTGCGGTTCCCGGCGCCCGTTCCGGTCGACTCACGCATCCGCGCAGGTGCTGAGCTTATCGAGGTGGAGCGCACCGACAAGGGCGCCAGGGCCACGGTGCGGGTGACCGTGGAGGTCGAAGGATCGGACCGACCCGCCTGTGTGGTCGACACCATAGCCGCGATGGTCGGCTGACCACTCTCCTCGCGGGACGCGCCCGTTAGTTCGGAACGAGGGTGAACGGCATCTCGATGAAGAGCGGACGGTTGACGCCGCAGGCGCCGCTGGGCCCGGTAGCGGTGTCCCAACCGACGTACTTCCCTGAGGAATTGGGGTCTTCGTAGAACTTGAAGATCTGTTTGCCAGGCGGCGTGGTGCCGTCGGGGCATCGTACCCAGTTGTCGAGAACGCGAGTCACGAACCACATTCGGCTGATGTAGACGATCTCGGCCGACCACCCGTGGTCGGAGGTGACTGTTCCTGTGCAGTCGTATGCGCCGGTACACGACGAGGCGATTGTCCAGGTACTCACCACAGTCGCTTCGGCCCTACGGGTCTCATTGCTCTTGGCCCAGAAACCGTCGGATGTTGCGATATAAGTTCCGTTGAGTGCCGGGTTCACAGAAGCCGATACCGGCGGAGTCGCCACGTTGCCTGCGACGGTCGCGATCAGCACGACCGTCACGGCTTGAATCCTCCTGAGGCTCATGGTGATACCGCAGGCGGCGCCATCACGAGGTCCTTCCAGCTGGTCGGCGTGTGCGCCGTCACCAAGCTCGACTGCTGGTGCATGGTCCCGTCCGGCGCCATGTAGCGACCAGTGCGGGGATCATAAGTGGCGACCGCGACCGGCAGCGGTGAAAGATGTCCGCTTGACGAGGAACTCGGTGCTGCGGGCACGGCGCCGCCACCGCCTGCGACGGGCGGAGCAGCGGGTGGCGCCGGCGCTCCGGAGGCGGGCGGCGGCGGAGCTCCCGGCGCCGGCGGGGCTCCCGGCGCCATTGGGGTGCCCTCGACGGGTGCGTAGATGTGGGCGTCCAGGTCAACGCGGTCATCCGGTGGTACACCCTGGGCGATGAGGTTCGGATCCATGGGAGCCGGGCCGAGCGCATGCTGCCGCATCGCCAGCGGTTCGTAGGGCTTGTCGCTATCGCAGATCTCCACTGTCGGCGCGCGCTTTCCCGGATGCGCCATGCAGGGTAGATTTCTCGCGCCGCGCACCAGGATGGGTGAGTCTTGCGGAAGCTTGCAGTACAACCCCTCCGGGGTGTCGACGGTGGTGGTGTCTGCCGGTGAACGCCATTGCGACGGCGGCAGGAACCCCACCGTGCACGACGGCGGATCGCTCATCTGGATTCGAAAGTTGCCCAGCGGGAGGCCCGTCGCATTGTTGTGGGGAGCGATGGCCTGCAGATCGGCGAAGAACGGCGGCACCAATACCAGCAGCTGTTCCAGTGAAGGCAGGTAGGTGACCCCGACCTGGCCGAGGCTGGACAGGTTCGCCAGTAGTACCGGCAGAGTTGGTCTGACACTGTCCAATAGCTGCGAAACTTCCTGCAGCGCACTCGGTGTCGACTCCAGTATGGTGCGAATCTGCGGGTCGTTCTTCACGAGCTGTTCGGTGACGTTGGCCAGGCTGTGCGTCCAGGTGCGGGTGTCCTGTTGCGATTCGACCTGACCTTCAAGAAGTGGTCGGCTGTCGTCGATCAGGCTGCGAAGCTGACCGGCAACACCGCGACTGTCGGCTGCGATCGTCGCCGAGGAGTCCACGAGTGACCCTAGGTCGAAGCCCGCGTCGTTGAGGCCCTTGGCTGATTCGTCGAGCAGGACGGCGATCTTGTCCTGTGGAATGCTGGCGAGCAGGGCACTCGCGCTGTCGAGCATGGGTCCGACGGGCTGCGGAACTTCGGTGTCGCTCACCGAGATGATCGAGCCGTCGTGCAGGTACGGTGGTGAAGCGCTGCGCGGTTTGAGGTCGACATACTGCTCCCCGATCGCCGAAACGCTCCGGACCGCTGCGACGAGATCGCTGGGGATCTTGGGAGACGTCTGTAGCGACAGCGTCGCCCGAGCACCTGTCGCCGTCAGTTCCACGTTTGTGACCTTGCCGACCTGCACACCTCGGTACGTCACGTTGGCAAGCCGGTAAAGACCTCCGCCGCGCGGCAATTCGACGGTGACGCTGATGCGCCCGATTCCGAGCAGAGTTGGGGCCTGCAGATACGTCACCACCATCATCGCCACACCCACCACCGACGCGATCGTGAAGATGACCAACTGTGCGCGTACAAGACGTGTCAGCATCAGCGTCCTCCGCTGGAGGGAACCGCGGCGTCGGCTGGGGGCGGCTCGCCGGGTGCCGGTGCGGGTTCCGGCGCGGTCGGGTCTGCCGCCGGTGCCGGCGGCGGAGATGCGAGCGGCGCGTTCAGCGGATTGGCGTAAAACGCGTCATAGCCGGGGTCCCCCGGGGCCGGTACCAACAATGCATGTGGATCGCCCCACCGCGTGCCCGAGAGCAGCGTGCGCTTGAGCCGGGGCACTGTCAGGTCGAAAACCGCGAACAGGTTCATGTAGTCACCGCGGATTCCGCGGTCGATGAGGTTCTGCCCGAAGGGCATGACCGGCAAGAAAGCCAACGCGGTATCAATATCGGGACCAACGTCGGCAAGCGCTCGTACAGTGGGCTCGAGGTTCGACAAGGTGGCGACCAGATCGGTCTGCGTGTCGTTGACCACGCCCACCGTGGTCTGGCTGAACGCGCGCAAGCGGTCCAATGCCGTGGTGAACTGCGGGCGTTGGGCAACCAACACATCCAACGCCGGCGGGATCTCGTCAAGGGCCTGTCGTACGACATCCCGTTGGGCGACCAGGGCTCCGGAAAGCCGGTCGAGGGCCTCGATGGACGCGATGACGTCGGCGCGCTGGTCGTCGAACACCCCGATGAACCTGTCCAACCGCGTCAGCAAGTTCCTGGCTTCGGGTACCCGCCCGCGCAAAGCCGCGTTGAAGCTGTGGATGATGTCGCCGATCTGCCCAAGACCGCCTGAGTTGACCACCGTCGACAAAGTCGACAACGTTCGCTCTGTCGAGGGGAACGCCGACGCCTGCGACATCGGGATGGTCGCGCCGGGAAGCAGCCGCCCCTGAGGGGCTTGACCCAGCGGGGGATCCAACGCGACATGCATCGACCCGAGCAGACTGGTCTGGCCCACTCGCGCCTGCACATTGGCGGGAATCTGCACTTCAGGGCGTACCGACACCTCGACGTCGG
The DNA here is from genome assembly GCF_001499855.1 of Mycobacterium sp. GA-0227b. Lineage (GTDB taxonomy): Bacteria > Actinomycetota > Actinomycetes > Mycobacteriales > Mycobacteriaceae > Mycobacterium. The sequence goes on along the minus strand of NZ_LQIK01000029.1, from coordinate 221,726 downwards.
CGTGCCACCCCTTGACCCTCATCTTCGCGACACTGCCGACAACGACATCATCGACCATCACCGGTGAATTCTGCTCCAAGGTACCTACATTGGAGATCTCGACATGGTAGATCGCAGCGTCAGGGCCCCGTCCGGCCGCTCCGGGCAGCGGCAGCGAGTTGAGGCCCTGAAAACCGCACGCCGTCGCGGTCAGCATCACGCACAGCAGCGCGGCGGCTTTGCGCGTCGTTGCACCGACTTTCATCAGGATGTCCCTTCACGTGCTGGCTGTTCAGCTGGGAGTGGCGCAGCGGCAGATGATTGCGGCGCGGGTGGCAGCAACAGGTCCGGCAATCCTGTCGCGGCCGTGGGGGCCGGAGGTGGCGGCGGCCCGTAACCGGGTGACGGCGGAACGTCACCCACACCGGTGTAGGCGGATACGGCGGGCGGTGTTTCGGGTGGCCCCGGCGGTGCGCCCGAACCACCCGGTGCGAGCGCGGGATCGGTATAGACGAAGTCTTCCGGCGGCGGGATGGATGCCAGCAGCGGGTTGAAGGGAAACGGAAGGTAGTTGAAGTTCATCAGCCGCAGCGCCGGCCCCAGATACTGGGCACACAGTTTCGCCGTCTCGGATGCGGTGGTGTTCTCGATGGCGCCGATCGCCCCACATAGGAACTGGACCGGGCTGCTGATGTTCGACAGCGTGAAGATGCCGGTGGCTCCCCCGTCACGGGGATCGAACATGTTGAGCGTGTTGGCAATCGCCGTCGGCGCGACGTGAAGAATCTGCTCGAGATCCTTCTGATGGTCGACCACGTTCTGAGTCACGTTGGCCAGTCGCTGAACCTGTTCGGCGGTCTGGGTGCGCGTCGTCCTGACGAAACGCTCTACCTCGCCCACAACTTCAGACACGTTGGTCAGCGCAGCGTCGAGGTCCGATTTACTTCCGTCGAGCACACTGGTCAAAGTCGCCAGTCGGCCTTGGAATTCGACGATTTGCGTGCTGCTGTCCCGCAATGCGGTGATGAAGGTATGCAGGTTCTTGACGATCTCGACGATGTTGCCGCTTCCGTCGGCCAGGATGCGCCCGACGCCCGACAGTTGCGCCAGCGTTTGACGCAACTTGTCGCCGTTGCCTGCCATCGCGTTGGCCGCGCTGTCGATGAACCGGCCTGTGGCCGTGTCGGATCTCCCGCTGTTAGGGCCCAATTCCGTTGCCAGCCGGGTGAGTTGCGTCTTGACCTCGTCCCACTCGACGGGCACGGCGGTCCTACCGAGTGGAATCTGGGCGCCATCGGCCATCTGCGGTCCGGTGTCTCGATAGGCCGGTGTCAGCTGTACGTACCGGGCCGAAATGAGATTCTGCGCGACGATGACCGCCTTTGCGTCGGCGGGAATGGGCACGCCTCGATCCACGTCCATGGTCACGCGGGCGAAGGTGGCCTGCGGGTCGATCGACGTGATGGTGCCGACTTTGACACCGGCGACGCGTACCTGGTCACCGGGGTAAATCGCAGTCGCAGAAGCGAAATCGGCGGTAATGCTCTTCGGGGCGAAGAGAGCCCGATTGATCAGGAAAGTGGTCGCGGCGATCAATGCTATCGCCAGCAAGCCGGCCGTAGCGGCAGTCAACGTCCTGCGACTCATCGGCCCCCCTGCTGCTGCACTTCCGGAATGCCGTTGTATGGGAAGGGGATCTCAGCCCGTGGACCGGCATTGTCTGGCGGTTGGCCGGCGTTGGTTCCTCGGCGGAAACCGAATGCGTAATCCAGGAAGGGTTGCAGAATCGAGCCTTGCGTGAGGTTCGGGATGTATCCGACGTAATAGGGACCATTGGCGACCAGTTCGCTCAGTCCGCTCTGGAACTTCGCCAGACCGGGAATGGCTTTGGCGATGTTGTCACGGTTCTTCTCCAACATCGCCGTGACGGAGTTGATATTCTCCAGCGTCGGGGCCAGCTCCTTCTCATTGTCGGCGACGATGGCTGACACTTGCTGTGCGAGAGCTGATGTCGCGGCCAGCAGATCCACGATGGCGCGCCGACGCTCGACGAGTACACCGGTCAGGTCGTTGGCGTTGAGGATCAACGTGTTGATTTCGTTACTGCGCTGGGAAAGGATGCCTGTGACGTCGGCAGCGTGCTTGAGCAGCTCGGCCACTGTTTCGTTGCGGCTGTTCAGCGACGCCGACAATCGGGTCAGCCCGTCGAATGTGGGTTTCAGTTGTGGCGCGATCTGGTCGATCGTGGCGGACAGGACATCAAGTGACTGGTTGAGCGACTGCGTGTCGGTGGCTGCGGCATTGGTGGTGAGATCGCCGACAGCGTCGGCAAGTGAGTAAGGCGAAGACGTTCGCGATTCCGGTATGCGATCCAGTGATGACATCGTGCCCGAGCCGGCGGACTTCAGCGTCAACACTCGCTCGCCGAGTAGGGTTCCGGTGCGGATGTGGACAGTCGTCTGCGATCCGAGTTCGACGGTGCTGTCGACGGTGAACGTGACGACCGCCAGGCCACGGTCGAGCGACACATCGGAGACACTGCCGACTTTGAAGCCGGCGATCTTAACGTCATTGCCGGGTACCAGGCCGCCGGCTTCGGTGAACAATGCCTGGTATCGGATAGCAGTGGCCCAGGCAACCAACCTCTCAGGCTGCAGGCCGACCGCGATGATCAGAACAATCAGTACGGCACCGATGAAACCGGAGCGGATCAGCCTTCGGCCGCGATACCTGTTCATGGGTTTTCCGCGCACCTCCCGGTGTCCTGCTTGATCCACGGAAAGACCGCAGTGCGACCCTGCAGATCGGTCACGCGCCAGGTGACGCCACACAGGTAATAATTGAAAAAGCTTCCGTAAGCGCCCATCCTGGCGAGCTTGCGGTAGTTCTCGGGCGACTTCTGCAGCACACCGTCGATGAGATCCTTTTTCTCATCCAGCGCCGGCGCGAGACGGTTGAGCTGGTCCACCGTCCCGGCCAGCGGACCCCGCACCTGTCCCAACAGCCCGGCCAGCGACGCTGTCCCGTTGCTCAGCGCGACTATCGCGTCACCGATCGGCTCCCGCTCTGCCGACAACTCACCGACCAGGCGCCTCAGTTTCTCGATGGCGCCGGAGAACTTTTCGCCGTCGGCGGCGAGAGTGGCCATCGCGCCGTTGAGGTTATCGATCAACTGCTCGACCACCTGGCTGTTGTCGGCGAGCGCATTGGTGAACGACGAAGTCCGCGACAACAGCGATTCGACCGTCCCACCTTGACCCTGCATGATCTGAATCAGTGCGGTCGTCAACTCGTTGACATCTTGGGGATCGAGACCTTGCACGACAGGCTTGAGCCCGTTGAGCAGAACATCTAGGTCCAGCGCGGGCATGGTGCGCTCGGCGGGGATCTGCGAACCGGCGGGCAATATTCGGGTGTCCCCCGGGCTGTCGACGAGTTCCAGGTAGCGGTCCCCCACGAGATTGAGGTAACGGACTGCCGCGCGAGTGCCAGTCGTCAACACCACGTCACGGTTCACGTCGAAGTCGACCAGCACCGACTTGTCGGGACGCAGCGCAACGCGGCTGACCGCGCCAACCCGGATGCCGGCGACCCGTACAGAGTCGCCCTCGGCGAGGTCAGACACATCCGCGAAGATCGCCGAGTATTCGTCGTTCGATCCGCCCCGGTACTGGCCGAAGACAGCCACCAGCGCGGCCGTGAGCACCAGCATGACCGTCGCGAACGCCCCGAACTTCATTGCGGTGGGCCATATCCGGTTCATCCGGGCATACCGATCTGGGCAGTGTTGCGCGGTGGGCCGTCAGGTGGTCGGCCCAACAACCATTCCTTGATACCGGCGGCATTGAGCGCGATCCCCTCGTTGCCGTACTCGTAGGGGTTGGTGCCGACGTCGGCAACGACGTAGGGCGGCCTCGTCTCGTAGGGCACGCGCGGCAGGCCGAGACACTGCGGTCCACCCGTCGCCGCGACTTTCGGCAGATCGGACGGGTATCGGTACGGATCAGCACCCCACACCAGGCTGGCCATGACCTCGGCGCCGGGAACCCGTGCAGGCGGCACCTGCGCAAGCTCCACCGCTCCGGCGAGCGCGCAGTAGAGGGCCTGGTTGTATTCGCTTGTCAGCGCCGTCACGGGCGCCAGTAGGTGCAGTACGTCGGCCAATGGACGGTGGTTTGTCGTCAGCACATCGTTACCGATCTCGCTGAAGCCAATGACACTGACCAAGAGCGCGTCGAGGTCCTGTTGCTCGTCGACAATGGTTCGGCTGATCGCCGTTGCATCCGCGGTGACGCTAAGCAAGTCGGGGGCGGCATCGGCGTAGGTGTTGAGCACATTCGGTGCGACGGCCAGGTCATGGCTCAGGGTTTGCAGGCTCGGTTCCAGCGCGGCCAACGTGGCGTCCAGATCGCTGATGACCTGGCCCACCTTCTCTCCGCGACCGACGAAACCAGACGACAATGCACTCAGTGTCTGATTGAGATCCTCCGGCCTGATGGTCGACAACAAAGAGGTGAGCTGCTCGAAGACCGTGTTTAGCTCGACAGTGACGTGGTCTCCCTCGATGACTTGACCTGCGTGAAGTGGCACCGACGACGGGTCCGGCGGCGATGTGAGCTGTACGAACTTTGCACCGAACACCGTCGATGACGCGACGTCGACCTTCACATTGGACGGAATCAGATGCAGTTGAGAGGGATCCATCGCCAAGTGCAGCGCCGCTACACCGTCGGACAATTGCTCGATCGTGGCGACGGATCCGACCTGGATGTCGTTCATCTTCACCTTGGCATCCGGATTCATCACCAGTCCGGCCCTGTCTGAAATGACCGTCACGGGAACGGTTTCCGTTAACGATCCGCGGAACAGACCAACTGCCAATGCCACGATTGCGAAGAGTCCCACGCCGGTCATCAACCCCGTCAAGGGCCGTATGTACCCGCGGATGTCGAAGTGGTGCCCCGCGCGACCCCCGACCGGTGTCGTAGACCCTGAGACCACCAGACGAGGGAGCGCGCTGTGGTCGATGTTGCCCGTCAACTTCCCCCTTTAGCCTGACGAGTCGACAGTGCCTGCCTCGGGGCTTGCGTATCCACCGATGGCAGTAGGAACTGAGCGCCCCACCGCAGGCTGAAACGGCGGAACCTTACTGCCATCGACAACATCGGCCCATCGTATGCAAATATGCGCTCTCTGAATAGAGAGGGCTATTATCGAGTTCTGTAAATCCTTGTTTCCGGCCTGGCAGCTACGCGACTGTTCCTCTAAACGCGGTAGTTCAAAGGCTTTGGTGACAGGACATATTCGAGCCGTCATCAGCCCCGGCACGCCCTTCACCCCCTCCCGCGTTGAACGCCCGGTGAGGCCGACATCGGCCCAAGTACACCCTCGCCAGACGCACCGTACCCGTCGTAATTGCAGATTGTCTACACTTTCGTGTCGGCGACTGCGCAACAAGGTGGGGTCTACCATCTGTTCTGCACGGCCTGGCCCGACCGCAACTGGAAGGTTGGGCCGACAACGGATGAGAGAGCCGCACACATGCAATCTCCGCTCGGGCGTCGCAGCAGTGGCGAGCTGGTAGCCGATCACCTGCGTCGACAAATCATCACCGGTGAGCTGCGGCCCGGTCAGCGACTCACCCAGGAAGACATCGCCGCACAGCTAGGAACCAGCCGGGTTCCGGTGCGCGAAGCGCTGGTCATCCTCGAGCAGGAGGGCTGGGTGAAGATGGAGATGCATCGGGGTGGATTTGTACTGCCGATCCAGACGTCGGTCGCCGACAACGCCGAGGTCTGGGATTTGGTGTTCGGTCTGGTGGCACGTCGCGCGGTGGAGAGGCTGACCCCGGAATTCGATTCTGCACTCGCCGGTATCGCCGCCGACCTCACCGCAGCCGAGGATCCTCAGGAGATCTCCGCACTCTGCGAGCACTATCTCGACGTCCTGTTCGAGGCTGCCAGCGCACCCGCGGTCGCGCGCACTGTACGGCGAACACGCGCAACGTCGATTGACACCATCTTCGGGATCGTCCCCAATACCATCGAAATCAGCCGCAAAGGCACATTGGCGGTTATCGCCGGGATTCGTGCCCGCGACAGCGCGCGCGCCAACTCCGCGCACGCCGCCATGCAGAAGAAATGTCTGGCACTGCTGATGAAGGCCTTCAAGGACCGCGCACAGTGATACCGGTCGGATCGTTCCCCGTCGCAGGGATTCTCATCGCTGCCGGGAACTGCGCGCGAGTGTGAAAACCGAGTTCGCCGCGTCGAGCAGTTCAGGTGTCATCATGCTGCCGGTGTATTCGACCCAGCACCAGCTTCGCACCGGCTGCTCACCCAGAGAGTTGCTCGTCAATGGGCCGAAGACATGCAAAGGAGAGCCGCTGGATTCGAACGAGAACGAATACGCGTCAGCTCCGATGGTCACGTCGAGCGCGGTCATCTTGCCGGCGCCGTTGAAGGTTGGTTTTGCGACGATTTCCTTGTGCGCCGTGGTGACGGCGTCTTTCAACTGATAGCCCGGTCCGAAGGATGCACCGTCTCGTCCTTGCCAAAAGCTCCCGCCGCCAAGCTGTCCGTCGGCGAACTCGTGCAACCACGACACCCACATGCCCTGAAGGTGACGCACGATCGGCAGCTCCGTGTAGATCTTGCCCGGTGGCCCGTAGGCGAAGTCCTGGTGCGCGTAGCCCGACACCTCGGCACCCGCGATCTTGCCCGTCACATACATCAGCTCGTGGCGGTAGTAGACATCGTCGGCGATGCCGTGCTGCACGGGCACATGGGTGAGCACTATGTCACTTACGGTCCGCCCGTGGAGTTCCCATCGGTTGCTCGCGTCATACCAGTGAAATCCGTCGGCGTCGCGTTCGACTCGTCCACTCGAATACAGCATCTGCACGCTGTTGCCGTTGTCCCTGTACTGCATGGGTTCGAACCAGTCGAGCGTCGAGTACTCGGGGAACAGGTGGGGCGCGTCGACGTCAAGCCGCTTGTGCAGCGACCGGAAACCACACACCGGTGACACGACATGCGTCATCCCGGTGAGGAAATCCTCGCATCCCCGCACCCCCCAGTAACCGGTGCCTGATGCATCGCTGACGACTGCTCCGATCCAGATGCCAGCGAGACCCAAGCCAGGTCCGGGTACCCATTCGCGTCGGTAGTGGTCCATCGTCGGCGCTAGTCGGATGACTTCGAAATCGACTTGATCAACCATTCAAATCCCCTCTGTCAGAGCGATAATCGGCACCGCAGGATGCGGAACGCCTCTTCGACGCGCGCAATGTGTAGACAATCTGCAATCATCACTGACAATACGCCGGAGACACGGCCGTGGCGCCGCTTCGGGGACTGAGGCATGTCAGTCGAGATTCTTCGTTCTCGGCGGTCGTGCTGCGCGACCACCGACAAGATCTGCAAACACCGGCTACGCGTTCAGCAGCCGTTCACCGATCACGCGTTGTGCACGCAGCGTTGTCAGCTCGTCGCCGGACAGCCCCAACGCACGCAGCACCTCTTCGTTGTGTTGACCCAGAGTCGGCGACGGCAAGCGGTGGTGCCGCGACGGGCCCGGCGAGATACGGAACGGCCAACCGGGGAAGCGCTGTCGTCCAGCAATCCGGTGATCGAGGTCTTCGTAAAATCCCCGCGCCTCGAGTTGGTCGACGTTGTACATCCCATCGCTGGTCATCAGTCGCTGCGCGGGTACGCCGTTTCCGAGCAACGCCTCGGCGACCTCCTCTGCTGAGCGCGCGTCAGCGTATTCCGCGATCACCTCGTCGAATTCGTCGTGATGCTGCAACCGTGCGCTCGCCGAAACGAACCGCGGGTCATCACGCAGTTCGGGACGACCGATGACCTCGGTCACGGCGGCCCAGTCGGTGTCGTCTCGCACCGAGACGGCGACCCAATCGTCGTCGCCCTGCGCGCGGTAGACGCCTTGTGCGTAGTGACGGTGCCGGTTGCCCTCACGTTCGAGCACGCGTTTGGTCATCGAATACTCGATGACCGGTTCGGCCGTGACCGCGGCTCCGACCTCTATCTGCGCCACCTCGATCAGCTGGCCCTCACCGGTCCGGCGTCGGTGTTCGAGCGCGGCGAGCAACGCCACCGTGGCGTGCACGCCGGCAATCGGATCGGCCGGCCCCTGCAGATTGCACGGCGGCCCGTCGGGATACCCGGTGACCGCCGACATCCCGGCCAGCTGTTCGATGTTCAAGGCCCAGCCGACGTAATCCCGCCACGGTCCCTCCAAGCCGAAGCCGGGCATGCGGACCATGACAACCCCCGGGTTGATCTTCACCAGCGAGTCGTAGTCCAAGCCGAATTGTTCGACCACCCGTGGCGAGAAGTTCTCGATCACCACGTCGGCATCGGCCGCCAGCCGCAGTGCCAGCTCCCGTCCGGCGTCGGTGCTGATGTCGAGGGTGATGTCGCGCTTGTTGAGGTTCGTGCCCTGCCACAGCGGACCGATCTCGTACCACTCGTCGCTATTGCGCAGCAGCGAACCCGAGTACCGATGCCCGTCGGGACGCTGGATCGACTCGACCTTGACGACGTCGGCGCCGAACGCGCCGAGGTAGCACGTGAGATACGCGCCGGCCCAGAATGTGCTGAGGTCAAAGACTTTCAGGCCAGCGAACGGGCTCCCGGCCTCGCCGACATCCGCCGCGGCACGCTCCCCGCGGGTCTCCCACTGCACCCGATCAACCGCACCGAGGAGTGGCGCCGGACGCGGCGCAAGCACCGGCGTCTTCGACAACCGGAACGGCGCACCCGGCCTGCGGAACCGCGCCCCCTCGGGCCCGCCGTCGACGAAGAAGCCGCGATCGCGGTACTGCGGGCAGTCCAGGATCGACGATCCGTCGTTGATCGGGGCGGCCGGAATCCGCATGGCCTGACTCAACTCGACCAGGTCGGCGACCGCCATCGAGTCCAGCCAGGGCTGAGCCTTCGCAAAGAACTCGTCGCGTTCCGGACCGCCCAGCATGATGGCGAGTTGGTGTTCGCCGAATTCGGGGAGCCCGACCATCGCACAGACATCCAACCAGTGCTGCCCGGTCAGGCAGTTGATACCGATCCAGCCGTCGGCGGCCCGGACGATGCCGAGCATCGGAGCCGCCTTCGAATTGGTCGGCAGGCCCATGCTTTTCAGCCGCTCGGCCATCAGCATCGGATACGGCAGCGTACTCAACAGCGATTCGAATGCCGAGACATCGGCTTCGACGACGCGATCCCGTTCGGCGTTCGCGACGCGCAGGGCGGTGAGCGCCGCGAGCGCCGCGTATCCCCCGACGATGTACTCGGGTATCCGTGCTCCGGCCTGCACCGGTGCTCGGCCGAACTCCCGGGTGTTGACCCATCCCGACGCCGCCTGAAGCGTCAGCGACGTCGACGGCTGCTCACGTCGGGGACCTTCCTGACCGTAGTCGGAGACCCTGACGACGACGAGGTCGGGGTTGATCCGTTGCAGGGCCTCGTGGTCTAGTCCCCAGTCGAACCGCTCGGCCGAACCAGCGGGCAGATCCTCGACCAGTAGGTCAGCCCCGGCGATCAGTTCGTGGACTTGTTCGATGCCGGCAGTGGTGCGGAAATCCAGTGTCAGACCGTGTTTTCCGGCGTTGAGGTACTCGAACAACCCGCCGTGCTCCTGCGAACCCTCGCGAAACGGCCCCCACGCGCGCAGCGGATCGCCCGTCGGCGGCTCGATCTTGACCACCTCTGCGCCCAGATCCACGAGGAGTTTGGTGCAGTACGGCGCCGCGATGTCGCTCCCCAGTTCGACGACCCGCAGTCCGGCCAAGGCTTCGCTCACGCCGGGACCCCGATCGCCTTGGGCTCCATGTAGGAACGCAATCCCATCACCCCACCCTCGCGACCGATGCCGCTCTGTTTGAAGCCGCCGAAGGGGGCGTCGCCGGGGATGGTGCCGTTGATCGAGACCTGGCCGGTTCTGATGCGCCGTGCGATGCCGACGGCGCGTTCGACATCGGTGCCCCAGACCGCACCGCCGAGCCCGTAGGCCGAGTTGTTCGCGACCGCCACGGCCTCGTCGTCGCCGTCATAGCGCAGAACGGTCAATACGGGCCCGAACACCTCCTCCTGCGCGATGTACGAATCGGGGCTCGTGTCGGTCAAGATCGTCGGCTCGAAATAGAATCCTCCCGAGCGCTTTTCGGGGCGGCCGCCGCCCGTCACCACCTTCGCGCCATCAGATTCGGCGTGCCGGACGAAACCCTCGACCCGCTCCAGATGCTGTCGGCTGATCAACGGGCCCATCGTCACCCCGTCGTCAGTGGGATTGCCGACCGTCACGGCGCGAGCTAGGTCGGCGAGCCGGGACACGACCTCGTCGTGCAGTTCGGTGGGCACCACGAGCCGACTGTTGAGGATGCAAGCCTGACCCGCGTGCATCGTGCACCCTTCGAACAACAGCCGCTCGAGCAGTTCATCGGTCAGCTCGACATCGTCGAGCAGCACGCAGGCCGACTTGCCGCCGCATTCCAGCAGGATTCGCTTCATCGTCCCCGCCGCCCCGGCCATCACGTCGCGGCCCACCGACGAGCTGCCGGTGAAGCTCACCATGTCCACGCGGGGATCGAGGGTCAGGGCCTTGCTGGCTTCGATCCCGGTGGGAGTGACGACGTTGACGACGCCCGGCGGAATCTCGGTCTCCTCCTCGATGATTCGCGCAAGGGCCAATCCGGCCAGAGGCGTGAGCGGCGAGGGCTTCAGCACGAGCGTGTTGCCTGCGGCCAGCGCCGCTCCCACCTTCATCACGTTGAGGGTGTGCGGAAAGTTCCAGGGCGTCATGACCGCGACGACGCCGAGGGGCTCGTACCGCAACAGCGTCGTCCCTGCCGCGCCCCACGCGTCCATGGGGGCCTCGGCCGGCTCGAGCGCGAGCTCGGCGGCGTGCCCCGCCATGAACGCGGGCCCGTCGACGTGGATGAGCCGCTCGTTTGCTGTACATCCCCATTCCGCCTGCGCAAGCGCGTAGATCTCATCACCGTGTGTGAGTAGCGCATCGCTCAACTGCTGCAGGCACCGGGACCGCTCCTCCGGCGACGCCGTCGCCCATGGCCCGGTGTCGAACGCGGTTCGCGCGGCGGCGATCGCCTGTTCGACCTGCGCCACCCCGGTGTCCGGCGCGGACGCAATGACCTCCTCGGTGGCTGGGTCGATCACGTCGTATCGGCCGCTGTCCGGCGCCACCCAACGGCCGTTGATGAAGAGGTCATAGCTGTCGACGAGGGTGGACGCGGCCATCAGATCACTGGACCTTCCTGATTGTCCGACTGGGGACGCACCGACCCTCCCACAGGCGCAAGCTGTCCGACATTTATGACTTGTGTGTACACCCGCTGATGCATCGCGTCAACGGATGACCGTCGTTTCCTGCGTCGACGCTGATTGACACGCCTGTCTTTCGTGCGGTAGACACAGACCTACCGGACATTACACAGATATATGTCTGATGGACGATGCATTGAGGAGAGCCGCGTTGCCCACCGAATCCACGTCCCGACCCACCTCCACGCATCCGCTGCACTCCCCGGATTTCTACGCGGGCGATCCCTACCCGGCGTATCGAGAACTGCGTGAGACAACTCCGGTGGTATGGAACGACGTCACAAACTTCTGGGCGCTGACCAAGTACGAGGACGTTCGCTTCGTTTCTGGTCACCCGATGTTGTTCTCGTCAATGCACGGCATCACCATTCCGGATCCCAGCCAGCCTGAGCCCGTTCAGGAAGGCAACCTGATCTTCACGGATCCGCCTCGACACCGGCAGCTGCGCAAGCTCATCAACTCCGGGTTCACCCGCCGTCAAGTGTCGTTGCTGGAACCCACGATCCGGCGGATCGTCGACGGCATAGTCAACGGCATCGACCCGTCCCGCGAGTACGAGTTCGCCGAAGAGATCGCAGCGCCACTGCCCACCCGGATGATCGCCGAAATGCTCGGCGCAGCACCCGAAGACTGGGAGAAGTTCCGTACCTGGTCCGATGCGGCCGTCGGCACCGCGGATCCCGACATCGAGCTGGATCACCTGGTGGCGCTCGGTGAGCTGTACGAATACTTCACCAAGCTGATCGAAGCTCGCCGCTCCGGCGAGGTCTCCGGGCAAGACGATCTGCTGAGCATTCTGGCCGCCGCCGAAGTTGACGGGGAACGTCTCACCGACGCCGATCTACTGAATTTCTCGTTCCTGCTTCTGGTCGCGGGCAACGAAACCACTCGTAACCTCATTGCGCTCGGCACGGTGGCGCTGCTGGATCATCCGGACCAGTTCGCGGCGCTTCATTCCGATCCGTCGCTGTTGACGTGCGCTGTCGAGGAGATGCTGCGATTCACGAGCCCGGTGACGCACATGGCGCGAAGAGCCACCGCCGATGTCGACATCCGCGGACAGAAGATCAAGGCCGGCGACACGGTGGTCATGCTGTACGGCTCGGCGAACCGGGATGAGGAGATCTTCGGTCCGACCGGTGAGGAGTTCGACATCACCCGAAACCCGAACCCGCACATCGCTTTCGGTGCCGGTGAACACGCGTGTCTCGGTGCCCAATTGGCACGGCTCGAAGCCAGGGTCATGTTCGAGGTTCTCCTCGGCAGCTACCCGAGCATCGAGCTGACCGGCGACGTGACCCGGCTGCGCGCCACAATGGTGCCGGGCGTCAAACGCATGCCGGTGCGACTGGGAGCGAGCTCCTGATGGATTTTGATTACACCCCGGAGCAGGAGCGACTTCGGACGGAATTCCGGGACCGGCTGGAGGCGGTGATGACCCCCGAGCGGCGCGCTGCCGTCACAGGCCTTACGGAGGGCGGCGCCGCGATAACCGAGTGCCGGCGGGCGCTCGGCGAAGCCGGCCTCCTCGGCGTCGCGTGGCCGGTGGAGTACGGCGGGCGTGGACTGACCGCGCTCGAACAGTACATCTTCGCCGAGGAAGCACGGCGGGTGCACGCACCACTGCCGTTTGTCACGCTCAACACCGTCGGCCCCACCCTCATCCAGTACGGCACCGAGGAACAAAAGCAGAAGTTCCTTCCCGCCATCCTCAGGGGCGAGGTCGACTTCGCGATCGGATATTCCGAACCCGGCGCGGGCAGCGACCTCGCCTCACTGAGAACCAGCGCGGTGCGCGACGGCGACGACTTCGTGATCAACGGCTCCAAGATGTTCACCAGCGGTGCCGAATTCGCCGACTACATCTGGCTGGCGGCGCGGACGGACCCAGAAGCCAAGAAGCACAGGGGCATCACGGTGTTCATCGTGCCGACCGACTCCCCCGGCTTCGCGTGGAAACCGATTCACACCATGCCGGGCGTGTCGACCTACTATACGTTCTACGACGACGTGCGCATACCCGAGAGCGCGATGGTGCTCGGTGAAAACCAGGGCTGGAAGCTGGTCACCAATCAGCTGAATCTGGAGCGCGCCGCGCTGGGCAACCTCGGCGCGCTGGAACCGTTGTTCGCCAAGACGTTGGAATGGGCCAGAGCCACACCGCTCGACGACGGCCGCGTGATCGACCAGCCGTGGGTCCAACAAGCCCTCGCGCGTGTCGAGGCTCAGGTCGCGGCCTACCGGCTCCTCAACCTCCGGGTCAACACCAACATGGGCTCTGGTGCACTCGGCATGGGAGAGGCCTCTGCTGCAAAAGTTTTCGGCACCGAACTCACCCAGCAGGTGGCCCGCGAACTGCTCGATGTCGTCGGGCAGGCCGGCACCCGAAAAGGCTCCACGGCGCCGCTGAAGGGCGAACTCGAGAGTGCCTATCGATTTGCCGTCATCAACACCTTCGGTGGCGGCGCCAACGAACTGCAGCGCGACATAATCGCCATGGCCGGACTCGGGATGCCGCGTGCACCCCGCGACATGCGAGCGTCCTGAAAGGAATCAGCAGTGACCGACACAGCCAAAGACGAACTGCGCGAGCGCCTCGACGCGTTGATCGGCACGCCCACCGACGGCGTCGGGAAGCCCGTGCACGCCCCGGATCCGGTGAATGCCGCGATGATCCGGCACTGGGCGTACGCCCTGGGCGACATGAACCCGGCCTACCTGGACCCCGAGTTCGCGAAGAACTCCCGCTACGGCGACATCGTGTCACCGCCGGTGATGCTTCAGAGTTGGACGATGCCTCCGCCGAAGCTCGCCGGCATCCATGAGCGCGGCGGAGTGCCGATCGAGATGAAGGGCGACAATCCCCTGCAGTTCCTCTCCGACGCGGGCTACACCGGCATCATCGCGACGAACTCCGAATTCGAGATCGAGCGCTATCCCCGTGTCGGAGACGAGATCACCTCCGAGACCGTGTTCGATTCGATCTCCGATGAGAAGAAGACGGCGATGGGCAACGGCTTCTTCGTCACGTGGGTCACCACGTACCGCGACCAGAACGGCGACGTCATCGGACGCCAGTGGTTCCGCACCCTGCGATTCAAGACGGGAAACTGATGGCCAGCAGGCTCGCTCCCTCGATCAGTCCAGACACGGAGTTCTTCTGGTCGGGACTGAAGGACAACGAGCTTCGTATCCAGCGCTGCACGGACTGCAAGACGTTGCGGGTTCCGCCGCGGCCCATGTGCGGGAACTGCCAATCGCTGAACTGGGACTACGTCGTGTCGACGGGGCACGGCACGGTCTACAGCTTCGTGATGCCGAAGTACCCGCCGCTGCCGTTCATCGAGTATCCGTACGTCGTCGCGCTGATCGAGCTCGACGAGGGTGTGCGCATCGTGTCGAACCTGTGCGGCGTAGAACCCGAGGCGATCGAGGTCGGGATGGCCGTCGAGGTCTTCTACGAGACCTTCGAGGCCCTTCCCAGCGGGGACGAGCTCGTGCTGCACCAATTTCGGCCGGCGCGCTGAGCAAGGGATCGAGAATGGATTTCACCTTCAGCGACGAGCAGGAGACGGTCGCCAAGGTCGCCCGCCAGCTCTTCGAGCATCGTGCGACACCCGAGCGCCTTACCGAACTCGAATCGGGCGACATACGATATGACCCGGCGTTGTGGGCCGAGTTGGCGTCGTCTGACCTGCTGGGCATCGCGCTTCCGGAAGCGGTCGGCGGCGCCGGCGGCGGGTTCCTCGAGCTGGGTGTGCTGCTCAGCGAGGTCGGATACAGCGTCGCGCCGGTCCCGGTGTATGCGACACTCGCGCTGGGTGCCGATAGCATTGCCCGCCACGGTGATTCGGAGTTGCAGCAGCGGTTCCTGCCCGGCGTGGTCGCCGGTAGCACGCTGTTGACCGCGGCGCTGGCCGAGCCACAGAACTCCGATCCGAGCGCGCCGAGAACCACCGCGCGCGCCGACGGTGACGTCTGGCGACTCACCGGCAGCAAGGAGCTGGTACCCGCCGCGCAATTGGCTGCGGCCATTGTTGTCTCGGCCGCAACCGATAACGGGCCCGGTCTGTTCGTCGTCGAAACGGGTGGCGACGGAATAAATATGGCGCCGGTGACGACGACCAACGGCGAACCCTTCGCGGACATCGACCTGCGGGACGCCGCTGGGTGGCGGCTCACCGAACACGATGATGCAGACATCGTGAACGCGCTCTACACCAGAGCGGTGGCCGCTCTGAGCGCAATGCAGATCGGCGTCGCCGAACGTGCGCTGAAACTGGCCGCGTCCTATACCAGCGAACGCGAGCAGTTCGGGCGCCCCATCGGGTCGTTCCAGGCCGTTCAGCAGCGCCTGGCCGATGCCTTCATCGACACCGAGGCGATCCGCTGGACCACCTGGCATGCGGCCTGGCTGATCGCCGAAGGAAGACCGGCCGAGCGGGAAGCGGCGATCGCCAAGTTCTGGGCCGCCGAGGCGGGCGCACGCGTCACCGCGTCCGCCCAACAGGTACACGGCGGCATGGGCATCGACGTCACCTATCCCCTGTTCCGATACTTCCTGTGGGCCAAGCAGATTGAACTCGCGCTCGGATCGGCGTCACAACAGCTCGCCAGGCTCGGCAACGCATACGCGGAAGGACTGAATCAATGACCTCTACCCTGAACCGCACCACCACGCTGGCGTGGAACGACATCAACGTCGGCGACGAGGTGACGACGATGGACGTTACCGTCACCACCACGCTGATCGTTGCGGGCGCCATTGCGTCCCGCGACTACATGCCGGTGCACCACGACCGCGACTTCGCCAATTCCCAGGGCTCCAAGGACATCTTCCTCAACATCCTGACGACCAATGGGTTGTGCGTTAAGTTCCTGCACGACTGGGCCGGACCCGAGGCGATGGTCAAGAAGCTTTCCATCAGACTCGGGGTGCCCGCCTATCCGAACGACGCATTGCGGTTCGAGGGCAGCGTCACCGACAAGTCCGCCGCGGACGGCGAAGGTCTGGTCGAGGTCACCTTCAGGGGCACCAACAGCCTCGGCGATCACGTCAAGGGCACTGCGGTGCTCAGCCTGCTCGACGGGGTCGATGCATGACGAACGACGGCATTGGCGGCAAGGCCGCGCTCGTCGGCATCGGCCAGACCGAGTTCTCGAAGGAATCGGGCCGGACCGAGATGCAGTTGGCCTGTGAGGCGGTCAAGGCGGCCATCGAGGATGCGGGCCTGCGCCCCAAGGACATCGATGGCATGGTGACCTTCACCGTCGACGAGAACGAGGAGATCGAGGTCGCCCGCAACGTCGGCATCGAGAACCTCACCTTCTTCACCCGGGTTCCGCACGGGGGAGGCGCTGCCGCGGGCACCGTGATGCAGGCCGCCATGGCGGTCGCGACGGGCGCCGCCGAGGTGGTCGTCTGCTATCGGGCGTTCAACGAGCGCTCCGGATTCCGGTTCGGCGGCGCCGGGCGCCAACCCGGAGTGACCCCACTGTGGATGGCGCCGTATGCACCCTTCGCGTTGATGACGCCCGCGGCGTGGGTCGCACTGCACGCGCAGCGGTACATGTCGACCTACGGCGTCACCAACGCGGACTTCGGCAAGATCTCCGTCATCGACCGCAAGCATGCGGCGAAGAATCCAGACGCCTGGTTCTACCAGAAGCCAATAACCCTTGAGCAGCACCAGGAGTCACGCTGGATCATCGAACCGGTGCTACGCCTGCTCGACTGCTGTCAGGAGAGCGACGGCGGGGTCGCGATGGTGGTTACGAGCGTCGAACGGGCCCGCGACCTATCCAGCCCGCCCGTGGTGATCACCGCGGCCGCACAGGGCGCAGCATACGACGGTGAGGTGATGACCAGTTACTACCGCGAGGACATCACCGGACTGCCCGAGATGGGTGTCGTCGGCAGCAAGTTGTGGCGTGATTCCGGGCTGAAACCGAAAGACATCTCGACCGCATTCCTCTACGACCACTTCACACCGTTCGTGTTCACTCAACTCGAGGAACTCGGATTCTGCGGGCGGGGAGAGGCCAAGGACTTCGTCTCGGTCGATGAGCTTTCGCTAGGTGGGCGGATGCCGATCAACACCAACGGCGGGCTGCTCGGCGAGGCCTACATCCACGGGATGAACGGCATCACCGAAGGCGTCCGCCAGGTCCGAGGCACGTCGTACAACCAGGTCGACGACGTCGAGCATGTCCTGGTGACGTCGGGCACCGGCGTTCCGACCAGCGGCCTCATCCTGTCCCCCGACCGCTGAGCGGTTACTGTCGTGCGGTGGGATTTGATGTGACGCAGTCGGTGGCGGTCGACACCCGGGATGTCATCATCTCGGCGGCTTTCGCGTGCTTCCGGACCCGCGGGCTGGCCAAGACGACCATCGTCGACATCGCGCGCGCGGCCGAGGTGTCGCGCAGCACGTTCTATGAGTACTTCCGGGACAAGGAGACGATCGTCGAAGCGTGCGCGGAGGCGGCGTCGCAGCGGTTCTACCGCAACATGGCCAAAGCCATCGATCGGCACGGCGGCAGCACCTTGGAAGGCCGGCTGGTACGCGCCGCGGTTTTCGTCGCGCAAGCGCGTCGGGTCGTCGAACCGGAAGCGTACTTCGACCAGGACGAAGTCAACCTGATGATGACGAAGAACGCGGCAACCTTATTGAAGGAGTGCGCGGACTTCCTTGCCCCCTATGTGAACGCGGCCAGGCTGACCGGGGAAGTCCGCGCCGACCTGGACGTTCCCTCGGCCACCGAGTGGTTCGCCCGAATGTTGTTCTCGCTGTTCACGACTCCGTCCCCGACCATCGACATGCGCGACGACGACTCCGTGGCGAACTTCGTACGGGCGTATGTGGTGAACGGCTTCGTCGACGGCAACCCACGGCGGCGGTAGCGCTCATGATTTCGGCAATGACGCGCACCCTCGCGCAGCCCAGTGACAATGCGTATTCTCATTAACTTGATACCGTGATTATCGGGAGGGTCCAGGTGAAACTCACTGCGGCATCGGCGGCGCAGGCGCCGCGGCAGGCGAACCGGGGCCGCGGGACGCCCTACAAACTGGTGGTGCTCGCACCCGACACCGTGGGCGCGGTATCGGCAGCCGGCGGACTCGTCGTCGACGTGCTGCGCGCGGGCTGGCAAGTCGAGATGTACCTGGAGGCGGAGTCCGATGCCCGGGCGCTGCAAATACTCGGTGTCGACGGCCAAATCCTGCCGCCCAGTTTCGATTTCGGCCTGCAATGGCCGGATGTGATCGTGTTCGCCGCGCCGATGTACGACCGGCATCGCGGGGTGCGGCGCTTGATCGCCGATGCCACCCGGCGCCACGGTGCCGACGTGGCAGCATGGGGCGGAACGTGGCCGACTGCAGCCACTTCGGCAGCCGACATCGACCACCGGCTCAGCTGCGCCGCGCGGGCGTTCAAATACCACGCGATGAAGGCGGTGGACGCGGCGGCGCCTCCCTCGCCCGTCGAGCAATTCCACGGCGGATTTCACCGCCTCGCCGTCGCTCCGGGCTGACGGTCTGAAGAGGCGCCTCAGCCCTTCCTACGGACCGGGACGTTGGAATAGCCGCAGACGTTCGACATCGCCACACGCCGAAGGCCGTCGCGGTCGACCTCGTACTCGGGAATGAGGTCGAGCAGCGCGTCGAGCGCGATGCGGCTTTCCATCCGCGCCAGCGCGGCGCCGAGACAGCTGTGGATGCCGTAGCCGAAGGCGAGGTTGAACCCCATCTTGCGTTCGCGATCGACGTCCAGTCGGTCGGGATCCTCGAACATCCGCTCGTCACGGGTCGCCGACCCGGTGACAAGCAGCACCGCGGCGCCCTCGGGAATGGTGCTGCCGTAGTAGGTGACATGCCGTGTCGCGGTGCGGACCTGATACTGCGACGGCGCTTCGTATCGCAACAGTTCCTCGATTGCGGCTGGAATCTTGCTGCGGTCCTCGCGGAGCTTGCGCCACTGGTCGGGGAAGTCGGCGAACGCGACCATCGCATTGCCCACAAGTTTGGTGACCGTTTCCGCGCCGGCACCCCCGAGCATCGTCGCGAAGCCTGTGATATCGACATCGGTGAGCTTCTCCACCACGCCGTCACGCTCGATCTCGGTTTCGATGAGCCGGCTGATCATGTCGTCCTGTGGCGCTACCCGGCGCTGCTGTACGAGGTCGTAATAGTAGAGGCCGGTATTCATCGAGGCCTCGTATCCCTCTTTGGGAACGGCGATCTCGCCGGGACGGCGTTCGAGCAGGAGATCCAGCCAGCGCCTGATCTGGTCCCGATCCTCCTTGGGAACCCCGAGCATGGTTGTGATGACCTCGTTCGGAAACAGTGCCGAGAAGTCGGCGACGACATCGAAAGACTTCGGGTTCAGCGCTTCAATGCGCTCGTAGACCTTCTCGCGCACCATGTCTTCCAAGCCGGCGATTGCTCGCGGGGTGAAGACGTTGCTCACCAGTCGACGCATCTTCTGGTGCTCTGGCGGATCCATCGAGATGATCACCTTGGGCACCGGGATCGCGTCGTCGTGGGCCTTGACCATGTCCAGCGTGGCGCCCTTGGCCGACGAGAAGGTTTCGTGATCCTTCGTCGCGGGCGCCACGTCGTCGTAGCGCGTCAGCGCCCAGAAGTCCCACTTCGCGTTGTAGTAGACGGGCGCCTCGTTGCGCAGGCGACGATAGGTGTCGTACGCGCCGTCGAAGAAATCCTGTGAGAACGGATCGAATTCGACGGGTCCGTTGTCCACCTCCGGCGGCGCCGCGCTCACAGGATAGCCCCCGACTCCTTGAGTTCTTCGATGGTGTCCCAATCGATTCCGGCGTCCATCAGGACTTCCTCGGTGTGCTGGCCATGCTCCGGCGCTCCGGGCGGAATCACCGACTCCTCGTCGAACTGAACGGGATTGGTAGGCAGGGCGAACGGTACGCCGTTGACGGTTTCGGTATGCGCGACATATCCGTTCGCCGTGACGGCGGGATCCTCGCAGAGTTCGCCCGGCGTCTGCACGATTCCCCACGCACCGGACAGCGCGCCCAGCGTCGTGCGCCACTCGGCCAACGTGCGCTTGGCGAACGCTTCGTCGAGCAACGCGATCAAGGCGACCCGATTCTCGTAGCGCGACGCGGGACCGGCGAATCGCGGATCGTCGACCAGTTCGGGCAGACCGATCACCCGCATCGCCTCGGCGTAGAACTTGTCGAGTTGCAGCATCATCAGCTGGACGTAGCGACCATCTTTGGTGCGGTACGTGCCCACCAATGGGTTGGGCGCGTCCGCGTGGCTGAACTTGGGAATGGCACTGCCACCGTGGATTTGGCTCACCGCGACATCGGGGCTGAGATTCCAGGCGGCAAGCCCGAGCAGCGACACGTCGACGACCGATCCCTTACCGGTCGTCGCCTTCTTGTACAGCGCGGCCGCGATTCCACCGGCGATCGTCATACCGCCGAGCAGATCCCCGAACGCCGGACGGGAACGGACAAGCTCATCGCGTTCTTCCGTCAGGACGGTGGCGATGCCGCCGCGCGCCCAGTAGGACACCCCGTCGTATCCCGGCTTGTCCGCGTCCGGCCCTTTGGGACCGTGGCCGGAACCGCGGACGTACACGATGTTCGGATTCGCAGCCCGGATGTCGTCGACGTCGATGCCGAACTTCTTCCGGCGGTCCGGCAGATAACTGGTCAGGAACACATCACAGGTCTTGGCCAGCTCGTGAACCACGTCGCGACCGCCCGACGTGCTCAGGTCCACGCCGATCGACTTCTTGCCCCGGTTGGGGATCTCGATCATGTAGTTGACCGATCCACCACCCTCGTCGACGATGCCCATGGTGACGAGGCCGCGCTGCGGATCGCCACCGGTGCGCGGTTCCACTTTGATCACCTCGGCGCCCCACTCGGCGAGGACCGCGCCGGCCGAGGGCACGAATGTCCATGCGGCAACCTCGAGCACCCGAACCCCGCTGAGCACCTTGTCGACGGTAATGATGTCCTCCTACAAGCGTTAACGAGCATTCACGGAATTTGAGAATTGCACTATCGAATCGGTTTGTAAACGCGCTACGGGAGCCGGGACAGCCGTGCGGTGACGGCTGGGTCTCCCCTGTCCCAAAATGCCCGCCAGGTCGGCATCCGATGCGGCATCGCCGCGCGCAGGGGCACGTCGGTCGGCCACCGGATGAACTCCGGTCCGGGACGCTCGGTCACGTCCACGGAGTACCACGGATGCTCGCGTCGCTTGACGAAGTACCAACGGCCGTCGCGTCGCTCGTAGACGTCGTCGTACCGCATCGTGATGACGTACCAGCCGTCGCCGTCCTCATGCTCGGCCCGGCAGTAGATCGACCCGGTCGCGTGGTCGGCGTCGACGAAATCGACTATGTGCCCGCAGATCAAATGGATGCTGCGGTAAAACCTGCGCAGCACCCCGTCGTACCACCGCTTGAGGGCCTCCCTGCCGCTGCCCTCCGTCCCGGCCTCGACGTCGTCGACGAACAGCGCGACCAGGGCGTCGAGATCGCGCGCATCCAGGGCCATGGCGTAGCGGCTGGGCAACTGGGCGATCTCGAAGCTGGATTCCAGCCGATCGAGTCGGTCCGCCGGCGACATGGCTGCAGTGTAGTGGCCCAGGCGCAGCGCCGAGAACCGGTATTCTCGTTTTTCGGCAAGGGTGGCTATCCTGTGGAGGCCAGCCCCTTCGAGAGGACCTCTCAGTCGTGCCCTTCCCGACCGTCACGCCCACGATCCCAGCCCTCGTCAGGTCGTCTGCGGCGCAGTTCGGGGACAAGCCGTTCCTGATCGCCGACGGTCAGGTGCTGAGCTACACCGACCTCGATCTGAGGTCGGCACGGTTGGCAACGGCACTGTTGGCCGAAGGCATCGGCAAGGGCGATCACGTCGGGATCCTGATGCCCAACGGTGTCGAATGGGCGATCGCCTGGTTCGCCATGACGCGCATCGGCGCAGTCGCGGTGCCGCTGAACACCTTCTACAAGGCCTCAGAGCTGGCGTGGACCGCTCGCCACGCCGATCTGCGCGCGATCCTCGCCCGATCGGGCTTTCGCGGCCACGACTTCCTCGACCGCCTCGAGGATGCGCTACCGGGGCTGGCCGACCAGAACACCCCCGGCAGGCTCACCGTCCGCCGAGCGCCGTATCTGCGCACGATCGCGGTGTGGGGACAGTGCGACCGCCCCTGGGCGACGGCCCCTCCCTCCGACCTCGGAGCGGGATACGACGCCGAATTCCTCGTCGACGTCGAATCCTGCGTGACTCCGGCCGACGACGTGATGATCATCTACACCTCGGGCAGCACCGGTGACCCGAAAGGCCCCGTGCACACGCACGGCACGCTCGTACGCCACACCTACAACCTGACCTTCCCCTACGGCGTCACGAACGACACGGTGATGTTCACCTCGATGCCGTTCTTCTGGGTCGGCGGCCTGATCACGGGCCTCCACGCGGTGATCCACCACGGCGCGACGCTGATCACCCAGCCCGCCTTCGACGCCGCCGAGGCGCTCGAGTTGATCGAGCGCCATCACGCCACGATCACGTTGGGTTGGCCACAACAAGGTAAGTCGCTGGCCGAACACCCCGATTTCACGAAGCGCGACCTCGGTTCGGTGCAGCGCACCAGCATGCCCGCGATGGTGCCGCCCGAACGCCGGCCGCAGGGCCCGAATGCGCTGGGGATGACCGAACTGTGCGGCAATCACATCGGCGTCGACCCATATCCCGCGCAGCCCGCCGATCGCCGCGAGACGGGCGGCCACTCGATCGAGGGGTTGTCTCATCTGCTGGTCGATCCCGCGACGGGCGAACCCGTCCCTCCGGGCACCGACGGCGAGATCTGGGTGCGCGGCTACTCGCTGATGCAGCGGCTGTACAAACGCGAGCGCGAGGACGTCTTCACGCCCGACGGCTACTACCGAACCGGCGACTGCGGAGTGCAGTACGACGACGGCTGGATCACGTTCACCGGCCGATTGGGTGATCTGATCAAAACGGGCGGCGGGACGAATGTCACCCCGGGCGAGGTGGAACTGGCACTCGCTGGTTGCGACGGCGTCCTCGAGGCGTACGTCGTCGGTGTCGAGGACGGGCAGAACGAAACGATCGTGGCCGCGGCGGTGGTGCCTCGCGGTGATACGCACCTGGATCCCGATGAATTGAGAACCGAAATCCGCAGCCGCCTGTCGGCATACAAAGTGCCCAAGTTCATTTGGATCACGCCGAAGGACGCGCTGCCTTTCACCGCCACGGGCAAAGTCAAGAAGTCCGACCTCGCCGAGCAGCTGAGCGACCTCCTGTCAGACGGCGCCTAGCCGCCGGATCGCCGGGTGACGACCGAGGGTCCCGCCAGTGGGTCGGCGATCACACCCGCCGGCGCCGCGACGACAGCGGGTATCGCGTTGACCGCCGCCATCGCGGTGGCCGCGACGCCGGGGTTAACCCGGTCGGTGGCCGACTGCTCCATATACAATTCGAGGCTCATGCTCGGAGAGCCGTTGACACGGAACACCATTCCACCTTGGCCTGCACGGGATGGCTTCGGCCAATGTTCGGGCCATGGCGTGGCGCTCACCGTAGCGAAGTACTGCACGGCTACGACGGGCTGGCCGCCGACGATTCCGGCGAGTTGCCATCGATGCGCGCAGATCGTCCCCCGCGGTATCACCCCGATCGCCGTCTCCAAATCGGTTGGTGCAAGGGGCGTCTCCCAGTCCAGTTCTATTCCGTCGAGGTCGAGTCCGAGGATGTCGGCGACATAGCGCACCACGGTGCCCCAGTCCTTGTCCACCTTTCCCGACGCGATGCGGATCGGCACGTGGCCGTCTGGCTTGCCGAATCCCATCGACTCATGCAGGACGTCCCAGATCGGATATGACTTGTCCAAGTCGAGCGCGTACTCGTCCATTCGATAGGAGTCCACGCGCCCCGCCCCCGCGAGTAGGGCCGTGGGAATGTTCAGGCTGATGAATCCGGGCTCACTGCCGGTGGCATAGAACGTCGAATTACCGGACGCCGCCGCGCTTTCCAAAGCTGCACGCCACTGCGCGGGAGCCGCCGCCGGATAGACCATCGGAATCGTGGAGATCGTCACGACATTGATGCCCGCCTCGAGGTATTCGGCGATATCGGCGATCGCCTCCTCCTCGCGCCGGACGGCGGTCGCACAGTAGGCCACACAGTCGGGTTTCAGCGCCAGGACTGCCGCGACGTCATCCGTCGCGGCAATACCGGTATACGCCCCACCGCACAGTTGGCCAGCGTCCACGCCGGCCTTCTCCGGCGTCGAGACCCTCACCCCGACGAGGTCGAGCGCGGGGTCATCGATGATCGCGCGCAACGCCTCGCGCCCCGTCAGCCCAGTTCCGACGTGGACGACGCGGTGGCGTCTTTCGCGTTCATACTTCATCGGTAGAACGGCCCTTTCTTTCCGGCGTCTTCCAGATGCCCGTAGGGGTCGTAGAGGTTCACATTCGGGAACGGGTTCTGATCGAAGGCCGGCCGGGACAGACCCGCTTCACGCAGCCCGGCGAGCACGGCCAACGGCACCGCGAACGACACCAGGCCCACCGTCATGGATATCAGCAGCTGCCGGGTCAGCATCACCTTCGGTCGGCCCCGCCGTGCGGGCAACCGTCGCGCGATGCGGTTGATCAGAACCAGTTCGCCGCTCTCGTCACGCACACACATCACCGCGACCATGCCGAAGATGAGGGCGTCGTAGACCGCCATGATCAGCGGGAAGTGGATGTGGCCGATCTGCAATACCGGCCCGACGGCTTCGGTGTAGAAGAAGATTCCGGCCCGCATCCAGGTGAACTGGACGACCCCGTTGATGGGGACGGCGATGATCGTCGCGCCGATGAATACCCGGATCAACCGGTGTGATGCCAACCAACCGACGCGCCGCATCAGTGGGTCGAGTAGCCAGTCGTGCAGCTTCAGGAAGCCGAGCCCGTTGAGCAGATAGTAGGCCGCGTAACCACCCAGGAATGCCAGTGCCGGTTCGAGGTTCGGCGAGATGTTGACGTAACGCCACGAGAACGGAAAGTGCAGCATGCGCGGATCGAAGATCGCGAACGTCGCCCAATTGGCGAGGGGGTCCAGCGCACCGGTAATCAGGCCGGCGAACGCGATGATGACCGCCCAATGCACCTTGCGTTGCCGCCAGGACAGCCATCCCAACACGCCGATCAGACCGATCGCCATCGGGATCGAACTGATGGACACGGCCAGCGGCCAGTTGTCGAAGCCGAGGAACGGCGGGTACGGAGCAGGGCCGGGATCCGGGTTGCTCCTCGTCGGGTCGCCGTGCAGGCCAGACTGAATGGTCGCGATGGTCACGAACGCGAAAACCAGATAGGCGGTGAAGAACAGGCACCATCCGATCCTGGCGGGCCACGGCGAGAACCTGGCGTCGTCGGGTGAAGTAGCGCGGGAAATCTGGTCGTTGTCAACGGTATTCGTCATCTCACACGCTCACCGGCAGGGCCGCCCAGCCTCTGACGCTGGAGGTGTGCGCACGCTTGGCCGCCGTGTAGTCGACTTCCCAGTCCGGCCATCGGGTGAGCACTTCCTCGAGCGCCACGCGCGCCTGCATCCGTGCGAGGGCGGCGCCGAGGCAGAAGTGAATGCCGTGCCCGAAGGACAGGTGGGTGGCCTGCCGATGGATGTCGAACCGGTCGGCGTCGGGGTACTGCCGCTCGTCGCGGTTAGCAGATCCGTTGAGCAGCAGCAACACCGAGCCTTCCGCGACCCTCTGGCCGTAATGTTCGACATCACGAGCCACGTAGCGAGCCTGTACGGGTGAGGGCGCCTCGTAGCGCAACACCTCCTCGATCGCGCCCGGGATGAGGCTGAAATCCGCCGCCAGTTCGCGGCGCTGCTCCGAGTGGTCGGACAGGAGTTGCCCGGCGAAACCGATCAACCGAGTGGTGGTTTCGTTGCCCGCTCCGACGACGGTGCCCGTGTAGGTCAGCACCTCGCCGCGGGTGAGCCGTCGCCGGGTGCCGTCTGGTTCCTCGACCTCGGCGTTGACCAGGTCCGTCATCAGATCGTCCGAGGGATGGTCGTAACGCCAGTCGATGAACTCCTCGAGCATCGAGCCGGTGCGGGTAAGCGTGTCGTCGGCCACCTCGACGGGCCCGCCGTCCTTGAGCTCAAGCATCCGGTCGGTGTTCTGGCGGATTGCGACCTGCCTGTCCTCCGGTATGCCGAGCAAGTAGCCGATGGTGCGCATCGGCATCCATGCGCCGAGATCGGCGATGAAGTCGAATCTGTCGGCGTCCGCGAGCGGTTCCAGTGCGCGCCGACAGAACTCTCTGGCCAGGGGTTCGATGGCGGCCATGCGACGCGGTGTGAACACTCCCGAGAGCAGCCGCCGGTGCAGATCGTGGATCGGTGGGTCTTCGAAGAGGATGATGCCTGGCGGTACGTCGACGCCGTTGAGGACGAACTCGATCGTGGTGCCCTTGCCGGATCGATAGTCCTTCCAGTTCACCAACTCGCGGGCGACATCGGTGTGCCTGCTCAACGCGTAGAAGCCGTACTTGTCGTTGTGGTAGAGCGGCGCCTCATCACGCAGTTGCTTCCACACGGGGTAGGGATCGTCATCGATGTCGAAGTCGAACGGGTCGTAATAAGGACCAACCTTCACCCTGTATGTCACAGCACGAGAATAGGCGTTGCCGATCGCCGTGAAGAGACTTTTCCGGATCGGATATCCATTCGCTCTGGTCGCACGGGACCCCACCGCTCAAACCCACGCCACGAGAATGTAGATTCTCATATGCGAGAGTGACGCCGAAGTGGCGTACCTGGAAGCGAAGGAGGCGGCACATGACGAGTTCCGCCCCTCGCAGCTTCGTCTTCGCCGTCGAGTTTCGGATCGCCGAATCCGAGCGTGTGGGACCGGTACTCGCACAGCACGAGGAAAGCCTGCGCGATCTCGGCGCACAGTACGCCTTCGTCTACGAATCGATCGTCGAGGCAGGGAACGTGCTGGTCGTCATCGGTGTCCGCACTGAGCAACCGCTACTGCACCTTCTCCGCTCGCCGTACTTCTTCGAATGGTTCGACGCCGTGGGTGTCGAAGACCTTCCAGCCGTGTTCGCAGGTGAGACCGTAGAGCGGTTCGACCTCGGCGAATCTCCGACGCCGGGAACCGAGGTGGTGGTGGCGGCCGTCGCCCGAGTCGGGGACGTCGAGGTCTTCTTGACTCGGGTGCGGGGATCGCTCGACGATTTCGCTCGGTCGGGGATTCGTCGAACGCTCGTCTACCGCGCCTTCGACACTCCTCATGAGGTGCTGTTCCTTCAACAGCTCGCGAGCGCGCGCACCGCGATGCAGTGGGTCGCGCGCTCGGACATCGCTTCGGAGTGGCTTGCCTCCGCCGGTGTCGGCGCCTATCCGCCCGTTTTCGTCGGACGGTTCGTCCATGCGATGCGACTGGCCGAGACGGCCGGGACGGATCTGCACTGATGTACGTGTGCCTGTGTCACGGCGTCACGATCGAAACGGTCTCCGCTGCCGTCGCCGCCGGCGCCACGACCTCGCGGCAGGTGTCCGAGGCGTGCGGCGCAGGTTCAGAATGCGGCAGGTGCCGGCGCACGATTCGCGCGATCGTCGAATCTCATTCAGCAACAACGAAATCAGGTAGAGGAAGCAGACTATGAGCGATCGGCACTCCAATATCGAGGGCTCGCGGATGCTCGTGATCGGGGCATCCTCGGGCATCGGTCACGCGCTGGCACGGGCCGCCCGCGCCAGAGGCGCCAACGTCGCGCTCGCGGCCAGGCGCGTGGAGCTGCTGTCCATCTGGCCGAGCAGCTCGACGGTTCCGCCCAGGAGCTCGACGTCTCCGACCCGCACGCGATCGAGCGGGTCATCGACGATGTGGCCGGGCGGTTCGGCCAGCTCGACGCCGTCGTATTCACCAGCGCCGTCGTGCCGTTCGCGCTGATCGAAGAGACCGACGTCACGACGTGGTTGCACGCGTACGCCGTCAACGCCGTCGGCGCGTCCCACGTACTGCGCGCCGCGCTCCCCCACCTTGCCGATGACGCGGTCGTGCTGGTGGCATCGAGCCATGAAGTCGGGAGGCCACGCGCCGGTGTCGCGGCCTATCACGCGAGCAAGGCCGCGCTGGACGAGATCCTGCGGTCGTGGCGGGCCGAACATCCAGAGTTGGCCGTCATCCGGGTCAGTGTCGGCCCCACGGAGGGCACCGAGATTCTGCGCGGCGCGGACCGCGACCTCCTGGCCGACCTGTACAGGGCGTGGGTGCAGGAAGGCCAGATTCCGGCAGAGATGTCCGCCGTCAACGACGTCGCGAACGCAATGCTGTCGTTGATCGCCATGTCGCGCGCGAACCCCACGGTCGTCAGCGACATCGTGCATCTGGCGCCCCGAATGAGCAAAAGATAGAAGGGATTACTCAGTGGATCTGGGCTTCGAGGGTGCGACCGCTGTCGTCACCGGCGGCAGCAAAGGGATGGGACTGGCGATCGCCGAAACGCTTGGCGCCGAGGGTGCATCGGTGGCGATCATGGCGCGTGGACAGCAGGGGCTGGATGCCGCGGCCGAACGGATTCGCGCCGCCGGTGCGCCCGAGGTGCTCGCCCTGAGCGTCGACATGTCCGACGCCGCCTCGATCGCGGCGGGATACGCCACAGTGAACGAGGCCTGGGGCCGGCTCAACGCGTTGGTGCACACGGTCGGACCGGGTGCGGGCACCTTCGAGGAACTCGACGACCACGACTGGCGGGCCGCGTTCGACCTGGGCACCATGGCCGCGGTCCGGTCGGTGCGCGCGGCACTGCCGATTCTGCGCGCCGCCGACTGGGCCCGCATCGTCACCTTGTCCGCGCACTCGATTCAACGCCAGAGTCCGCGGCTCGTCGCCTACACCGCCACCAAGGCCGCGCTATCGAGCTTCACCAAGAATCTCTCGAAGAGCCTTGGGCCCGAAGGCATCCTCGTCAACTGCGTATGCCCGGGCACGATAGTGACCGCCAGCTTCACCGAGATACTCAAGGATGTGTTGGCCGCCGACGGGCTGGACTCGGCGCATCCGCATGACGTGATGACGTGGGTGGAGCGGACCTACGGCCATCCCTGTGACATCGGTCGGGCCGGCCTGCCCGAGGAGATCGCCTCGGCGACCGCGTATCTGGCGTCGCGCCGCAACGGCTACGTCACCGGAGCCACGCTCAATGTCGATGGCGGCTCGGACTTCATCTGACGGTCGTCAGCTGTTCCTCGACATCTCCTCGGCTGCGGTGTCGGCCCACTGCGCTTGGTGACGGCCCATCGTCATGGCACCGTTCCATCCGCCGTCGGTCCACAGCACCTCGCCGCCGACATAACTGAACCGCGGGCTACCGAGGCAGACCAGGGGCCAGGCCTGTTCCTCCGCAGTCGAATACCGCCCGACAGGACCGACGGCCTGATCGACGGTTTCCTTACCCATCAAGTCCTGGAACGCTGGCATCATCGCCGTCTCGGTGGGGCCCGGGTTGATGCAGTTGACCCGGATGCCACGGCGGCCGAGTTCGGGATACCACCAGCCTACCCACGCGTCGATGATGTACTTGGAGTACGCGTAGCCGCTCCACGACCACTTCTTCTCGTTGGCCGTCAGCCACTCGACGGCAGCCTCGAACCCCCTGGTCTCGAGCAGGCCGGTGATGACCTTGATGTGGTCTTGCCAGCCGATCGCGGCCGACGACGAGATGACGCTGATGGCCGACCCCTCGGGCATTTTCGGCACCAGACTCTCGGAAAGGTGACGAGCGCCGACGAAGTTCACCAGGATCGTGTCCCATTCGCTGAACGGCGGACCGGGCAGCCCCGCACAGCTGAACAACCCGTCGACCGGGCCGTCGATGGACGCCGCGACCTGGTCGATGCTGGCGCGGTCCCGCAGGTCGATCTCGAGCGCGCGGGCGACGGGAACAGTGGTCGGTTTGATATCGAGTGCGGTGACCGTCGCACCGAGGTCGACGAGGATCTGCGCGGTCGCCTGTCCCATACCCGACGCCGCCCCTGTCACGACGACCGACTTGCCCTGGTACCCCAGCACATCTTCCATGGCACACTCCCGTCGAGAATTTTGTTTGCCGGTATTTGAGAACAAACGTTATCACCGGTGATGCCATGGAATAGTGATGGTCATGACCGCCAGCACCCGCCGGTTGCGGATCATCCAGTGGGCCACCGGGGCCGTCGGCACCGAAATGGTCACCGCCATCCTCTATCACCGCCCTGACCTCGAGTTGGTCGGCGCTCGCGTGTACTCCGAGGCCAAGAACGGGGTTGACGTCGGAACGCTCGTCAACAGGGCGCCGATCGGCGTCGCCGCCACCACCGACGTCGCAGCGATCCATGCGCTCGACGCCGATCTCGTGTTGTACGCACCGTCGTTCACCGACCTCGACGATGTCTGCGCTCTCCTCGAGAGCGGCAAGAACGTGGCGACGCCGTCGTTCTTGTTCCATCCACGCCGCATTCCGGAGGCCGACCGGGAAAGGTTGACGGCGGCGTGCATGAAGGGCAACAGCACCATTCATGGCAGCGGGCTCAACCCGGGCAATCTGTCCGGCGTGCTGCCTCTCGCGCTGTCGGGGATGAGCCGCACGATCGAGCGGGTGACCCTGCAGGAGAGGGCCGACTGGACGCTGTGGGAGAGCACCGAGATCACCTTCGACGGAATGTGGTTCGGCCGGCCGGTCGATGAGGTGACGCCCACGGCCAACGCCTACCTGGCATTCCTGACGAAGCTGTTCGTCGAGCAGACCTGGTTCCTCTCCGACACCTTGAACGCGGACATCGACGACGTCTCGGTGACCCTGGAGACCGTGCCGGCGAGCAAGGACCTGCAGATCTTCGACCACGTGGTTCGGCAGGGCACGACGGCGGGACAGCGCTGGAACTTCGTCGGCCATCGCGACGGGGTGCCGCTGATCGAATTCGAGACGCTCTGGACCGTCGGTGGTGAGTATCCCGACCACTGGCCCAAGCCGTCGGACGGTTGGACGTTGACCATCGAGGGCGATCCGTCCATGCGTACACATTTCTTTCCGCTGGCCAGCTTCTCGCGCGAGGCGTCGATCGAGGAACATGTGCGCGCCGGCCTCATCACGGTGGCGATGCAGGTCGTCAACGCCATCCCGGCCGTCTGCGCCGCGCCCGCCGGCTTCGCGACCATGGCGGATCTGCCGTTGATCCGCAGCCATACCGGCTTCGGAAACGTCACGTAGCCGTGCGGTTCGTCCAGTGCGCAACAAACGGCGCAATGGCGGACAGGTCGTAGAGTCCGGGTTTGGCCGCGACGACGACAGGTATCGCATTGATCGCATGCATCGCGGTGGCCAGGCAGCCCTGCTCGGCGTGATCCTGGTCGTGAGAACCGATTTCGAGGTGGACCCGCAGGTTCGGCTCGCCTTCGAAGGTGACCTCGTACCCGATCTCGCTCGGCCAGTCCGGGGCGAGGTCGTCGGCCATGCGGGTGAGATGCTCAACCGACATCGTGGTCTCACCGCAGTCGACGACGACACCGAATCGCACGGCGCCGACCGTGCCTACCGGGATCTCGCCCGCCGCGACGGTCAAGGCGCGCGGTGTCGTCACGACCTCGCGAAACCCTTGCACCGAACGGAGCTTCAGTCCAAGCGCCTCGGCGAGCACGGTCGCGCTGCCGATCCACGCGCTCGCCGCATACTCCGTATTGCTCAGGAGCGGCGTGGTGTCGTCGGGCGCATGCCCGAAGCCCATGGCGTTGAAGATCAGATCGTGACTGGCGTACGTCGAGTAGTTGAGCACCTCGCGGACACTGATGCGGCTCGTCCGCTGCGTCAGCCGCGACAGCAGCGGCGCCAGCGTCTCCCCCACGAAACCGGGGTACAGACCCAGCCCGAGGAACGATGATTTCCCTGCCGTGCAGGCACTTTCGATGCCTTCGGCAAGCGATTCGTGCAGTGAGCGTGGATGGATGAACCTGCTGCCGGTCGCGACCACATTCTTACCCGATGCGAGCAGGTCGCAGACGTCGGCAAAGCAACCGGGTGTGTCGGTTTCCACCTTGCCCATGTAGAGCACCACGTCCGCGTCGGTGTTGATGATCTCGTCGCGATCAGCTGTGGCGCGCAGCCCGGTCTCGCCCAGCCCACACAGGGTGCCCGCGTCCACGCCGGCCTTCGCGTCGTCGTAGACGCGCACGCCCACCAGTTCGAGATCGCGGCGCCCGATGACGTGGCGCAGCGACATCATGCCGGTGACGCCGGTCGCCCACTGAATCACCCGTGTCATGTCAACGCGTCCTCAGTCCCACACCACGTCGAGGCGTGGCGGCGACCGGAACATGGAGCCGGTGATGTACGGCCGCGGCGCATCGGGGTCGAGACGCAGACCGGGCAACTCGTCGAACAGGGCGTTGAAAATCTTGGTGGTTTCGAGGCGAGCCAGATGCATGCCCAGGCAGACGTGGGCGCCATGGGCGAATCCGATGTGCGGCTTGCGTTCCCGGAAGATGTCGAACTTCTCCGGTTCAGTCCACCGCGTTTCGTCGTGGTTGGCGCTGCCGAGACTGAGCATCATCGTCGCGCCCTCGGGGACCTGGACGCCGCCGATCTCGGTGTCACGGGTGACCTCCCGCATGAAGTTGAGCAGCGGGGTTTCCCACCGGATGCCCTCCTCGATGGCCTGCGGCAGCAGGCTACGGTCGTTGCGCACGACATCGAGCTGATCGGGGTGGGTGAGCAGCGCATACGCCAGACTGGCGGTCGAGCGTGACGTGGTTTCTGCACCAGCGGGCAGCAGATTTCGCATGAAGCCGTAGATCTGCTCGTCGGACATCTTCACGCCGTTGATCTCCGCACCCGCGAGGATGGACACCATGTCGTCCTTTGGCGTTTGGCGCTTCTCGGCGAGAATCCCGACGAAGTACTCCTTCATCGTCGCCGACGCCCGCATCGCGCAATCCATGTCGCCGCGGAAGCCCAGCAGGTCGATCGCGAGCCGATGGAAGTGCAGCACATCGGAATCGGGCAGGCCGAGCAGAGCGGCGATCACCCGCACCGGAATCGGCATGAACACCGCATCGACGAGATCCGCCCGCTTGGCGTCCTTGATTTTCGCGATGGTCCGATCCACCAGCGGGCCAACCAATTCGGTATCCCACCGCTTCATCGACGAGCGCGCGAACGCGAACTCGTGCAGCTTGCGGTAGACCGCGTGTTCGGGGTCCTGCATCTCGAGGATCGTCGGGCCCTGCAGTGGCCGGACGACGTCTTCGTAGCAGCGCGTGCTGAAGGTGATGTTGTCGGTGAAAATCGCCTTGACGGTGTCGAACGTGTACGCCGTGAAGGTCGGTGGCCCGTCGCCGGAATTGCCGACCATGCCCGCCTCCGGCCATCCCGCATGCACCGGCGCCTGCGCGCGCAGTTCCTTGAGCAACGGATACGGCGAGGCATCACCGTCGGCGCCCATGCCTTCGTTGAACTTGTCCTGCGCGTCGCGAATGCTCTGCTCGAGTTCCTCGACGCTCGCCGGCTCGAACATGTGACGACTCCTCACCGCTGGTCGGCCGGTATCAACATACACCCTGGTGGTTGCCACCTCCATACTGTAGGTTGGGCCGAAATCGGGCAATGCCCATCGCGAAAATTCAACCGGGAGCGTTCGATTGGCAACTCGAGTCGTGCAATGGGCAACCGGAGCGGTCGGTCGCGCCGCGCTGGCCGAACTCATCGAAAATCCGGATTTCCAGCTGGTCGGCGTCCTGGTGTACGACCCGGCAAAGGCGGACCAGGACGCCGGAGCGCTGTGCGGTCTGCCGCCGACGACCGGGGTGCTCGCCACCGCGGACAAGGAGAAGATCTTCGCGTTGGGCGCCGACGTCGTCGTCCATGCCGCCAGCAAGGCCCATGCCGTCGACACCAACGCCGAGGACATCTGCCGACTCCTCGCGTCGGGCACCAACGTCATCACCACGACGTCCTACAACCACCTGCCCACCTACGGCGCCGAGACCGAAGCGGCATTCGTGGCGGCCTGCCGCGACGGGCAGTCGCGCTTCCACGCGGCCGGCGAGAATCCGGGATTCATGTTTGAACGCTTGGTGGCGACGGTGACGGGGCTGAGCAAGACGATCGACCGGATCGACCTCTACGAGGCCACCGATGTGTCGGCCGTCGACAGCCTTCCAATGCTCGTCGATCTCATGGGCATGGGCCGACCGCCCGAAGACGTCGGCATCGACTCACCCATCATCAAGAAGCTCGACATGGCATACCGCCAGGCACTCAACGCGACTGCCGATGTTCTCGGTATCACGCTGTCGCATGTCGAGGTGTCGGTCGACGCCACCACGCTGCCGCACGATATCGAGGTGCTCGCCGGAACGATTCACGCGGGAACGGTGGTGGGACAGCGGTTCTCGTGGGTCGGTCACTGGTCGGATCGGCCGCTGCTCGCGATTCACGAGGAATGGGTGCTCACCCGCGACCTGCCGCAGTGGGGACTCAAGCCGCTGGCTCCCGGAGAGAAGTCGCCGTTGATCCGCGCCGTCATCAAAGGCGTGCCCAGCTTCGAGCTTGCACTCGATGTCGGATGGGACGGACAGGCACCCACCGGGCAGCATGCACAGCCGGGACACCTGATGATCGCGATGGGCGCCGTCCGGGCGATCCCCTACGTGTTGGCCCAGCCGCCGGGAATCGTCACCGCGCCCGTGTTCGGGGCGATCCAGTTGGCGTTATCGTAAACCCGCCCGTCACTTTCACTCCCCTGGTCACAGCGATCGACGCTTTGTCGGCAGTCTCTCGAACTTCGTCTACGAAAGGTTGATCGGTGTGACTCTGCGGGCGGCCGAGATTCAGCGCGCCGCCGAGTCAGCGCGCGGCAACGGCGCCAACCGCGCGTGCGATGTTGTCGCTCGGCGCCGCATGGAAGACGTGTCCGCTGCCGTCCGGTAGCACCCGACGCGCGATCAGGTAATCCGATCCGAGCCAGCCCTGCCTGATGTAGCGGCCGAACCGCAGGAACGTGCCTGGCGCGCCGCTCGCCGCCGGGACGAGCTTCACCTGCTCTATACCGTCCTTGACACCCGCGCCGGTCAACGGCCGCGCCGCCCCCAGACCCCGTGCGATCACGGTCGCCACGTCGTGGCAGAGCCCGGGCATCGAGTTCGTCGGTCGACGACCGAAGCGTGTCTCGAACCGGTCCAGGAAGGCCTGGCCGACGAGGTTGCGCTCGTCGTAGCTGTCCAACCCGATCCAACCGCGCAGTTGCCGCATCCATTCGGCGTTGATGTGCGCCATCTCGAAGGCGGTGGTGGTGTAGCGCGGCGTGTCCCAGCCGGCGGCCAGCAGTGCGTCCGAGAAACCCCACAATCCGTGACCGAAACCGACGTGCACGACTGCGTCGGGTTCGGCCGCGCGCAGTTCGGCAACCACCCCAGCCTTGTCGGCTTCGACCTGTGGAATGGCCACAACGGTCACGACCTTCAAACCCGCAGCAGAGTAGACCTTTTCGGCGAAGGCGAGATACTCCTTGCCGATCAGCGATTCTTCATAGGCGATGGCGAGCCGCGACCTTCCGTCACCGAGCAACACCGCGGCCAGCATCACCGGCTCCTCGGGCATCGACCCGTTGTTGAGGGCGAACGTCCACTCGCCCAAGGCACCCTCCGACCCCGACAGGATGATGTTGGGAACCTTGGCCACCCGGTTGGCATGCGCGGTCAGCGGCACGGCATTGTCAGAGATGTACGGACCGAAGATCGCCAGGCAGCCTTCGGCGACCAACTCGTCGTATCCGCGTTCGACGGCGTGGTACGTGCCGTTGGGCAGGCCGACGACGTGGCGCTGCACCACCTCGATCGGCCGGTCGACAACGCCGGCCGCGACCGCTTCGTCGAAAACCAGCCGCAGTGTGTCCAGCGTGTCGTCATCGGTTCCGGTTCTGGTCGGATAGTCGTTGAGCAAGCCGACTTTCAGCGGAGCCACCGAACCAAACGCGCGGGCACGTTCGTCTGCCATACCTGCAACATACAAGATGAATGTTGCTAGCATGCACAACATGGCCAGACGTGGCGGGACGGACTCCGAGCGGCGGGCACGCGGCGACCAGACCCGACGCGAACTCATCGACGCCGGCCGCGCCTTATTCGTGGAGCAGGGGTACTTCAACACCAGCATCGGCGACCTGGTCACCACCTCGGGCGTCGGCACCCGCGGCGCCTTCTATCACCACTTCAAAGACAAGGCCGAGCTTTTCCGAGCGGTGTTCGTGGAGGTGGAGCGCGATCTCACATTGCGATCGTTGGCCTCCCCGCCATCCGGTACCGACTCGTGGGAGCGGCTCTGCGCGGGACTGCACGGCTTCCTCGAGTCGGCACTCGAGCCCGAGGTACAACGCATCATGCTGCTCGACGGCCCCGTCGTGCTCGGCTGGCAGGCCTTGCGCGCGATACAGGAGGGCAACAGCATCGCGCTGATCAACGAGATGGTCCGCAATGCCATCGCAGAAGGCGTCATCGACGATCTGCCAGTGACCGAGTTGACACACATGCTGGTCGCAGCACTCGAGGAGGGCGCGATCCTGGTGGCGCATGCCAGAAGTCCGGCCAGGGCGCGTGCGAGAGCGGCGAAGATCCTCGACCGGCTCCTGCTCAGCTTCGCCACCGAGCCACGAAAAGTACTGAAGCGATAGCGCTTTGACTAGCCTAGGTTGGCCACGCCATGCGGAAACGTAGATTTTCATTATCCGACTATCGTTCTTCTCTCAACCTGATAATGTGTCTTCGCCCTCATCTCAAGGAGATCTGATGCCAGCCGCCCCGCCACAGCGAGTAGCCGTTGTCGGAGCGTCCGCGGGCCTGGGTCGCTGCATCGGAATGGGGCTGGCAAAAAGAGGAGCGCGCGTTGCCTTCCTGGCAAGACGCCATGATCGCCTGGTCAACGCGGCGAAGGAAGCGGGCAACGGCGCGGCAGCCGTCGCATGCGACGTCACCGACAGAGACGCCTGCCAGCGGGCCATGGCAGAGGTCGTGGAGAACTTCGGCGGCCTGGATGCACTCGTCTACACCACCGGTGTCGGCGTCCTCGCGCCACTCACCGAGGTGACCGCCGAACAGTGGGCAAACCTGTTCGCCACCAACGTCACCGGCGCCTCACTCATCACCGCGGCGGCGGCACCCCATCTCGCCGCAGCCGCCGGTTCGGCGGTCTACCTTTCGTCGTTGAGCGCGTCGTACTCTGCGCCGTGGCCGTTGCTCGGTGCCTACGCGGTGTCCAAGGCGGCACTGGACAAGCTCGTCGAGGCCTGGCGCATCGAGCATCCCAACATCGGCTTCACCAGGCTGGCGGTCGGTGACTGCTTCGGCGGTGAAGGTGACTCCCAGACAGAGTTCAACAAGACCTGGGATCCCCAGGCGATGGAAAACGCCATCCGGTACTGGATGGAGCATGGCTACATGCAGGGCGGCCTCGTCGAAGCCGAGCATCTCGTCGAGACGGTGCACTCCGTACTCGCGTGCGGGAACAGCAGTTTCATTCCCCATCTGACATTGGCTCCTCGACCGTCGGGCGCGGTGGCCGAACTTCGACAGTGGTGAGGGAATCTCGGTGACACACGAATCGCGCATGCTCATCGACGGCAAGCTCGTCGAATCCGAAACGGGCCGCCAGTTCGACAACATCAATCCGGCCACCGAGGAAGTGCTCGGCCGCACCGTCGACGGCACCCGCGCCGACATGGAGCGTGCCGTGGCAGCGGCGCGTCGGGCGTTCGACGAGACCGATTGGTCACGCAACGGCGAGGCCAGGGCTGCGGGGCTCCGTCAACTGCAAGCGGCATTGGAGGCCGAGCGCGAGGAGATCCGCAGCGAGCTCATCGCGGAGGCCGGCTGCCCGCTGCTGAGCACTTTCGGGCCCCAACTCGACGTGCCGCTCAAGGAGGCGCTGACGTGGCCGACGGACATGATCAGCCAATTCGCCTGGAAGAGACCGCTTCCAGACAAGGATGCGTTCGGCATGGGGGCCCTCGCCACCCGCGAAGTGTGGAAGGAACCCGTCGGTGTCGTAGGCGTCGTCACGCCGTGGAACTTCCCGTTCGAGATCATCCTCAACAAGATCGGCCCGATTCTCGCCATGGGCAACACGATGGTGCTCAAGCCCGCACCCGACACCCCGTGGAACGCCACCCGCATCGGCCGGATCATCGCCGAACAGACCGACATTCCGCCAGGGGTGATCAACATCGTCACCTCCTCGGACCATCTGGTCGGCGAGGTCCTGTCGACCTCTCCCCTGGTGGACATGGTCGCGTTCACCGGGTCGACCGCGACCGGGCGGCGGATCATGAAGGCCGCCGCCGAAACTGTGAAGCCGACGTTCCTGGAACTCGGTGGTAAGTCGGTATACCTGGTGCTCGACGACGACGGTGATATCAGCGCCTCGATCGGCGGCAGCGCGTTCATCTCGATGCACGCCGGGCAGGGCTGTGCCATGCCGACCCGCCTGCTGGTGCCGAACTCCCGCTACGCCGAGGCGGTCGAGATCGTCAAGGTCGCGATGGAGAAGAACAAGTACGGCGATCCCACCGATCCATCCGTGCTGCAAGGTCCGCAGGTGTCGAAACGCCAGCAGGACCGGGTGATGGGTTACATCGAGAAGGGCAAACAGGAAGGTGCCCGGCTGGTCACCGGCGGCAATGTTCCCAAGCACCTTCCCAAGGGCTTCTTCGTCGAGCCAACGGTTTTCGCCGATGTCGACAACCGGATGGCGATCGCCCAGGAGGAGATCTTCGGCCCGGTGTTGTCCGTCATCGGGTTCGACGACGACGACGATGCGGTGCGCATCGCCAACGACTCCGTCTACGGCTTGTCGGGCGTGGTGTTCGCCAACGACCTCGACCGGGCCAAGTCCGTCGCAAGTCGGATCCGCACCGGGACCCTGGGGATCAACGGTGGTCTCTGGTACGGCGCCGACGCCCCGTTCGGCGGCTACAAGCAGTCAGGCATCGGAAGGCAGTGCGGCATCGAAGGCCTGGAGATCTTCACTGAAACCAAGTCCGTTGCCTGGCCGAGGGAGTCGTAGATGAAATCAAGAGCCGCGGTGTTGCGCGGAGTGGGCATCGATTGGGAAGTCACCGACGTCGAACTGGATCCGCCGCGCGCGGGCGAGGTGCTGGTCAAGATGGCTTACGCCGGCATCTGCCACTCCGACGAACACTTCTACACCGGGGACAGCGTGCCGAGTCCCGAGATGGAGGAGCTGATGCGGGCCTCCGGCGTGCCGGTGCCCGAATGGTTTCCGATGCTCGGCGGGCACGAGGGATCGGGCGTCGTCGAGGATGTCGGACCGGAGGTGAAGACACTCAAACCCGGTGACCATGTGGCGATCTCGTTCCTGCCGGCGTGCGGAAACTGCCGCTGGTGCGCCAGCGGATACACCTACCTGTGCGATGTCGGCGCCAACCTCTACAGCAAGGCCATGACCACCGACGGCACCTGTAGGCGCCATCTGGGCGACGAGGACCTGATGGCCATGATGCAGGTCGGCACCTTCTCCGAGTACGTGGTCGCGTCCGAGCGGTCCCTGGTCAAGATCCACGACTGGATCCCGCTGGAGGCCGCTTCACTCGTGTCCTGCGGAGTGACAACAGGTTTCGGCTCCGGATCCGTGGCCGCGGGCACCGCACCCGGTGACACCGTCGTCGTCATTGGCGTAGGCGGAATCGGCATGAACGCCGTACAGGGCGCGAAGGTGGCCGGCGCGAAGCACATCGTGGCCGTCGACCCCAACGAGTTCAAACGCGAGATCGCACCCACCTTCGGCGCCACGCACACCGCCGTCGACGCGGGCGCCGCGCTGGATCTCGTCAAAGAGATCACGTGGGGCGTCATGGCCGACCGTGTCGTGCTGACACCCGGTGTGGTGCCACCCGACCTGGTGATGATGGCAATGATGCTGCTTCGCAAGGGCGGCACGTGCGTACTCACTGGCATGGCGAAGATCAGCGACATGATGGTCCCGCTGATCCTGCCCGACATGGTCAGTTCCTGTAAGACCCTGAAAGGCGTGCTCTACGGCGAGATGAACCCCCGCGACGCCATGCCGAAACTGTTGTCGATGTACGAAGCGGGCACCATCAAGCTCGACGAACTGGTCACCCAGATGTACAAGCTCGACGACATCAACGATGCGATGAGAGACCTTCGGGCCGGCAAGAATGTCCGTGGCGTAATCGCCTTCGAGTGAGTGCGCCTCGGTGTCCGCGGCAGGTCCACATGGGCAGGCCCCGATATATGCTTTCTGACCTGCAATTTCTGAGTGGAGCTAAGGGGACTCGAACCCCTGACCCCCACACTGCCAGTGTGGTGCGCTACCAGCTGCGCCATAGCCCCTGAAGTCGTGCCCATCGAAGTTACACCACCTGCGGGAAGCGCTCAAAATCGCTGGTTACGGCACTTCTCCGCCCGCCTCGGGTCCCAGCGCGCGGGCGGGCGTGTGCACAGCAGGCCGACCCCGCGTCTCAGGCGCGAACATCCATCCCACCGCCGCGACCATGAGGATCGCCCCGCTGACCACGAAAGCCCAGCCGAACGACGCGTGCTCGGCGATCTGGCCGACAACCAGCGATCCGATGATCGACCCGAGGTCGGCCATCATCTGGAAGGTCGCGACCGCGGTCCCGCCGCGCGCCTTGTTCCCGACGATGTCGGCCACCGCGGCCTGCTGCGGGGAGACGAAGATGCCCGTCGCCGCACCCGTCACATACGCCGCAACGAGGAAGATCGGCAGAGATGACGTGAAGCCCACCAGGATCGTCGACACCGCGGACACGGTGAGCCCGACGATCAGCAGCTTGCGGCGGCCGATCCGGTCCGACAGATACCCGCTCGGGATCACCACCGAGACGTTGCCGATCGCGAACGTCGCCAGCGCCAGGCCCGCGGCACCCGCGCCATAGCCGAGGCCCTCGACCACGAACAGCGGCACCAGCGCAATGCGCAACCCGAACGCCGCCCAACCCGTGCTGAAGTTCGAGAACAATGCCGCGCGGTACGCACGGTGGCGAAGCACCCGCCGGACCGATACCGCCCGATCCGTCGGCTCCTCGGCCGCCACGATCGTGCTCCCCCGCAGGCTGACGAACACCACGCCCGCCGCAACCAGCAGCGCCGCCCCGTAGATCACGAACGGGGCCGCCAGGCCGAAACCGGCGGTGAGGCTGCCCAGCACCGGGCCGCCGACCGAACCGACGAGGAACCCACTGGAGAACAGTCCGGCGACCCGGCCGCGCGCGTCCGACGGCGAGATCCGGATCATCAAGCCCAGCGACGACACCGTGAACATCGCCGAGCCCAGGCCGCCGATCGAGCGGAACGCCAGCAGCTGCCAGTACGTCTGCGCGAATGCGCACGCCGCGGTGGACAGCGCGACGATCAGCAGGCCGCTGATGTACACGCGACGCTCCCCCAGGCGCTGCACCAGCAGCCCGGCCGGCGGCGCGGCGATCAACCGCATCAGCGCGAACGCCGTGATGACGAACGTCGCGGCGCTGATGCTCACCCCGAAGTGGCGGGCGTACTGCGGCAGAACCGGCGCCACCACGCCGTAGCCCAACGCGACCACCACGTTCGCCCCGACCAGCAGCCAGACCTCTCGCGGCAGCTTCGGCGTGGACGCCGTCTCACAGGCGCTCTCGGAGGTCACCCAATGACCTTATTGACCACCTCACGCGCCGCTTCCTGGACCTCCGCCAGATGCTCTGGACCCTTGAACGACTCGGCGTAGATCTTGTACACGTCCTCGGTGCCCGACGGCCGCGCCGCGAACCATGCGTTCTCCGTTGTCACTTTCAGCCCGCCCAACGGCGCGCCGT
The DNA here is from genome assembly GCF_001499855.1 of Mycobacterium sp. GA-0227b. Classification (GTDB taxonomy): domain Bacteria; phylum Actinomycetota; class Actinomycetes; order Mycobacteriales; family Mycobacteriaceae; genus Mycobacterium. Next base: position 179,472 of record NZ_LQIK01000029.1, on the reverse strand, counting down.
TGCCCGGCGCCGTCGTCAGCTTCGCGGTGATCGGCTCGCCCGCCAGTTCGGTCGCCGAAACCTGCTCGGCTGAGAGCTTGGCCAGCCGCGCCTTCTGTTCCCGGTCGGCGGGCGCATCGACGCGGGCATAGGTTGGCGCGCCGTACTTCTCGGCCAGCGCCGTGTAGCGCTGCGATGGCGTCTCCCCCGTCACGGCCAGTATCTCCGAGGCCAGCAGCGCCAAGATGATGCCGTCCTTGTCGGTGGTCCACACGGACCCGTCGTGCCGCAGGAACGACGCGCCCGCACTCTCCTCACCGCCGAAACCGATTGTGCCGTCGAGCAATCCGTCGACGAACCACTTGAAGCCGACCGGCACCTCGACGAGTTTGCGTCCCAGCCCGGCGACCACCCGGTCGATGATCGACGAGCTGACGACGGTCTTGCCGACAGCGGTCGACGCCGGCCACGACGGCCGGTGCGAGTAGAGATAGTCGATCGCCACCGCGAGATAGTGGTTGGGATTGAGCAGGCCCCCGTCGGGGGTGACGATGCCGTGGCGGTCGGAGTCGGCGTCGTTTCCGGTGGCGATCTGGTAGGTGTCGGGGTTGGCGCTGATCGCCCCAAGCAGGCTGGCCATCGCATTCGGTGAGCTGCAGTCCATCCGGATCTTGCCGTCGGTGTCCAGCGTCATGAACCGCCATGTCGCGTCGACGAGCGGGTTGACCACCGTCAGTTCGAGGTTGTGGCGTTCGGCGATCGCGGCCCAGTAGTCGACGCTGGCGCCACCCAGCGGATCCGCGCCGATGCGGATGCCCTCGGCGCTGATCGCGTGCACGTCGACGACGTTGGACAGGTCGGCGACGTAGGCGTCGAGGTAGTCGTGGCGCTGGGCGGTCTGCATCGCGCGGCCCAGCGGCATCCGCTTGATGTCTTTGAGCCCGCCCTGTAGCAGCTCGTTGGCCCGTCGGGCGATCGCACCGGTGGCATCGGTGTCGGCGGGCCCGCCGTGGGGCGGGTTGTACTTGAAGCCACCGTCGCGCGGAGGGTTGTGCGAGGGCGTGACGACGATCCCGTCGGCAAGATCGCCGTCACGGCCCTGGTTGAACGTCAGGATCGCGTGGCTGACTGCCGGAGTCGGCGTGTATCGGTCTGCCGAATCGATCATCGCCACAACGTCGTTGGCGGCCAGCACCTCCAACGCGGAAGCCCAGGCCGGCTCCGAGAGGGCATGGGTGTCGCGGCCGATGAACAGCGGTCCGGTGGTGCCCTGCGCGGCGCGATATTCGACGATGGCCTGCGTGGTGGCCAGGATGTGCGCCTCGTTGAACGCTGCGTCGAGGCTCGAGCCGCGGTGTCCGGACGTGCCGAACACCACTTGCTGATCGACGTTGTCGGGGTCGGGTTCGCGGGTGTAGTACGCGGTCACCACCTGGGCGACGTCGATGAGGTCCTCGGGCTGCGCCGGCTGTCCGGCGCGGGGGTTGGCCGCCATGCACTCGATTGTCCTCCACCGCGGGACGCGACGTGTGATGAGCTGCCCGACCATACTGACCCTTGTGCGTGGTTACGACGGCCGTGAACTCCTGGCTGTGTTCGTCGGCGGCGCGCTGGGCACCGTCGCGCGCGCGGCGATCGAGACGCTCGTCGCGCCGGAACCCGGGCACTGGCCATGGCCCACCTTCGCGGTCAACATCGTCGGCGCGTTCGTGTTGGGATACGTGGCCACCCGGCTGCCCGAGGACAGTTACCGCCGCCCGTTGCTGGGTACCGGGCTGTGCGGGGGACTGACCACGTTCTCCACCATGCAGGTCGAAATGCTCAGGATGATCGAGCGCGAGCATTTCGGGTTGGCGGTCGGCTACGCCGCCGCCAGCGTCATCGCGGGCCTGGGCGTGGCCTGGTTGGGTTCGAGATGGGCACGGCGATGACCGTCGCGGTGTGGCTGGGCGTCGCGGTCCTCGGCGGGGTCGGGGCGGTGTTGCGCTTCGTCGTGGACCGCGCGGTGGCGCGCCGCCTGACTGGGGTCTTTCCGTCCGGAATCTTCGTCGTCAACATCTCGGGCGCGCTGGTCCTCGGCTTGCTCGCCGGCCTCGACCTCGGGCCCGATATCGCATTGCTGGCCGGCGTCGGACTCGTCGGCGCCTACACCACGTTCTCGACCTGGATGCTGCAGACCCTCGAGCTTGGCTTGGAACGCCGGGGCGGTCTCGCGGTGGCCAACATTCTCGTGAGCCTCGCGCTGGGCCTGGCGGCGGCCGCGGCGGGCTGGTGGATCGGCGGCCGGCTGTGAAAACGCCCACGGGACTGCAGGGTAAGCCTAGCCTTACCTGAGTCGACGTAGTACCGTCGCTGGCCGTGAACCCGTCTACTCCAGAAGCCGTCAGCGTCGCGCTCGCCGAGATCCTGCGCGACGACATGAACGTCGATGTTCGACGAGTCACCCGTGACTCCCGGCTGATCGACGACGTCGGTCTCGACTCGGTCGCGTTCGCGGTCGGGATGGTGGCGATCGAGGATCGGCTGGGGGTTGCGCTGAGCGAAGAGGACCTGCTCAGCTGCGACACCGTCGGCGATCTGGAAGCGGCCATCCTGGCCAAAGCGGTTGCGGCACCGACAAACTCGTGACCGAACTCGCAGCGGCCCTCTCGACGGCGATGTCGGGGGCGTCGACCACCCTGTCGGTGCTCGATGCCGAAACCGGTAAGTGGGCGCAGCATTCCTGGTCAGAGGTGCACGCGCGGGCCGAGAACATCGCGGAACGGATCACCACCGACGAAGCCGCAGCGGTCGGGCTGATCGGTGATCCCACAGTCGAGTTCATCGCGGCCATCCCGGGCGCGTTCTTCGCCGGTGCCGGGTTGTCGATCCTTCCCGGACCCATCCGCCGCGCCGACCCCGAGCAGTGGGCGCAGACCACTCTGGACCGGTTCCGCTCCATCGGCGTGACGACCGCGTTCAGCCACGGCCCCGAGTTGCAGCTGTTGCGCAAGCACGCCGACTCGATCGCGGTCCACGATCTCGCCGAGGCCGGTCACCCACGTCGTTCGACGACGTTCCGCGGTCCCGACAGTGCGGACGTCGCGATCCTGCAAGGCACCGCCGGGTCGACGGGAACACCTCGCACGGCGATGATCTCGCCGGCCGCGTCGCTGGCCAACCTGCGCGGGCTGGTCGCCCGGGTCAACGTCGACGACCGATGCCGCCTGCACAGTTGGTTGCCGATCTACCACGACATGGGGCTGGCGTTCCTCCTGACGGCCACGCTTGGCCAGGCGGACCTCTGGCAAGCGCCCACCTCCGCCTTCGCCGCGTCACCATTCAACTGGCTCCAATGGCTCACCGAGAGTCAAGCGACGATGACCGCCGCGCCGAATATGGCGTTCAACCTGATCGGCAAGTACGCGGGAAGCCTGAAGGGTTTCGATCTGAGCAACCTCGGCTTCACGCTCAACGGCGGCGAGCCCGTCGACTGCATCGGCTATCAGCGTTTCGCCGACGAGATGACCCGCTTCGGCTTCAACCCGTCTTCTCTGGCTCCGTCGTACGGTCTGGCCGAATCCACATGCGCGGTCAGTGTTCCCGAGCCGTTCTCCGGGCTTTGCGTCGATGACGTCACGGTCAGCGCCGAGGCGGGTGAGTCCACCCGAAGCTTCGCGGTGCTCGGGCACGCGATTCCCGGTATGGAGATCCGCATCAACGCCGACGTGGCGCACACCACCGAAGTAACCGGTCGCGAGGTCGGTGAGGTCGAGGTCCGTGGCACATCGCTGATGACGGGGTACGTCGGTGAAGCCCCACTCGACCGGCACGCGTGGCTACCGACCGGGGATCTCGGCTACCTCACCGACGACGGGCTGGTCGTCTGCGGCCGCGCCAAGGAGCTCATCACGGTCGCGGGGCGCAACGTGTTCCCCACCGAGATCGAGCGCATCGCCGGGGAGATCGACGGGATCCGTGATGGTTGCGTCGTGGCCGTGGGCACCGGTGAGACGTCGGCGCGGCCCGGTCTGGTGATCGCCGCGGAGTTCAAGGGTGACGACGAGCCCGCCGCACGCAGCGCGGTCGTGGCGCGGGTCGCGTCGCACTGCGGCGTGGTTCCCGCCGACGTGGTGTTCCTCAAACCCGGTGCGCTGCCCCGCACCTCGTCGGGCAAGCTGCGCCGGCTCGAAGTCAAACGCACCCTGGAGGGAGCAAGCCGATGACGGCCACCGCCGAAGCGCCCGGCGCACCGCCGGCCGAGGACTATCGCGAGCTGCTCGAACGCGTCTTCGACGACCGGGTCACCGCGTGGACAGCGGAAGCCGAAGAGACGGAACGCTTTCCGCGTAAGCTCATCGAATACCTCGGCGAGTCCGGCATCTTTTCCGCCAAGTGGCCGCCGGGGCAGCAGCAGTCCGACGTCGCGAAGGTCATCGAATTGGCCAGAAAGCTGGGGCTATTGGGCTCGGCGGGTATCGGCGTCGGAGTGGGCCTGCATGACTCGGCGATCGCGATCCTGCGCCGCTTCGGCAAATCGGATTACCTGAAGGAGATCGCCGAGCAGGCCATCCGCGGCGAGGCGGTGCTGTGCATCGGCGCCTCCGAGCAGTCCGGCGGGTCCGACCTGCAGATCGTCGGAACCGAAGTCCGCTCCGTGCGTGACGGTTTCGAGGTCAAGGGCATCAAGAAGTTCGTCTCGCTCTCCCCCATCGCCGACCACGTCATGTGCGTGGCCCGTAGCGTCGACCACGACCCGGACAGCAAGCACGGCAGCGTGGTCGTGATCGCAGTTCCCCTGGCGCAGTGCGAGGTTCAAACCCCGTACCGCAAAGTCGGTGCCGGCCCGCTCGACACCGCAGCCGTGCACATCGACACCTGGGTGCCCGCCGATGCCCTGGTGGCCCGGCCGGGAATCGGGCTGGCCGCGATTTCCTGGGGTCTCGCGCAGGAGCGGATGTCGGTGGCTGGTCTGATCTCGACCTCGGCCCAACGCGTCATCGGTATCACGTTGGCGCGCATGATGGCTCGGCGCCAGTTCGGCCACTCGCTGTACGAACACCAGGCCCTCCGGATGCGGATGGCCGACCTACAGGCGCGCGTCGACATGCTGCGCTACGCCCTCGACGGCATCGCCGCGACCGGGAAGCTGGACCTGCGCACCGCCGCGGCCATGAAGGTCAACGCGGCCCGCCTCGGTGAAGAGGTGATGAACGAGTGCATGCACATCTTCGGCGGCTCCGGCTATCTCGTCGACGAAACCCCGTTGGGCCGATGGTGGCGCGACATGAAACTGGCCCGCGTCGGCGGTGGCACTGACGAGGTGCTGTGGGAGTTGGTGGCCGCCGGTATGAAGCCCGACCACGACGGGTACGCCGAGTTCAACCAGCTGCCCTGATCTCGGTCGACCAGAAGCCGGCGGAGCGCAAGCCTGCTGAGCAGACGCAAACTGCCCCATTTTCACGGGTTTTCAGGGCACTTTGCGTCTGCTCGCGCTAAAAAGGCTCGCGCTAAGAACTGCGCGGCAGTGCATAGAGCGCCATGCGGCGGTTCGACATGTCGTGCTCGCCGAGAAATTCGCAGCCGGCGTACTCGCACACATCGCGGGCGCCCTTGTTCCGATGGTCGGGATCGAACATGATTCGCCGGCACTGCGGGTCGAGCTCGAAGATGTTGGCGGTCAACCGCGGCAACAGGATCGGCGCGATACCGCGATTGACGAACCGCATGTCGGCGATCGCCGCGTGCAGTCCGATGTCGTGCGGGTCGGCGTCATAGCGCGGCGCGATCGAATCCTTGGCGGCGCGGTACAGCTCGATGTAGGCGAACGGCTGGCCGCGGAAACTGCCGATCAGCGGCCTGGAGTACTCGCCGGCCAGCTGCGCGCTCAAGTACCGGTGCCAGCGCTCGGGCGGCCAGTCGTACTCCCACGCCTCCACCAGATGCGGACGGTTCATCCACTCCGAGACCATCTCCGCGTCCGCGTCCGCATCGGCGACCCTGATGAAGTAGGGATCGGCGAGGACCGGTGTCGGCGGCGCCGCGACCTCCCGCACCGCATCGGAAATGTTCGTCAGTTCCCGCGGAAGAACGGGCGCGGGTGCGTCGTCAATCTCGGTCATCGCCCGTCGAGCCTACCGGACCGAGTAAGGCAAGACTTACCTTCCTCGTCATTCTTGGTCGCCGGCGTGCGGCCGTCAGCCGAACAAGTCGTCGAGGGCACGCTGTTCGAGTTCGGTCCACCGGTGCACCCGTCGACGGACCTCGGAGACGGCATCCTCGTCGAGGTGCTCGGCCGCCTCCGGCGTGATGCGGCAGATGTCCATGGGCCCGCCGACACTGGGCGAGGACGCGTCGAGGGCGTCGAGGACGCGCAACGCGGCCACGACGCCGTAGTTGACATCGCGTTCGGCCATGCCGAAGTGCGCCAGCAGCGCGTGGGCCTGCTGGGCCATCGGAGATCCGCTACCCACAGCGTGGAACCCGATCTCTTCGTAGTGCCCGATCAGACCGTGCGGATCGATGTCGATGATGAACGGCTCGCCGCCCGCGTAGCCGGCTGCGAGGACGTAGGTCGCCGGAGTGGCGCCGGGTTTGCCCGCCGGCACGTCGGCGATGAAAGTTCGATAGTGGTGCTCGAGCACGGGCAGGACCCGCTGTTGGAGGGCATGGCCGACGTCGGGCGCCTCCATGATCGCGTCCGGTTCATTGTCGAAGATCTGCTCGAGGTCGTAGAGCACGGCGCGCGATCCGCTGCCGCCCCACGCGGCGCGTCCGCCGAGCGGATGCAGCTTCTGGGCCGGATAACTCAGCCCCCGCACGGGGTCGGTGATCTGCGAGTCGGAGGCCATCACCAGCCCGTCCGCGCAGCGCAGGGCCAGAACGACGGTCATCGCGAGATTTCCGGAGGCATTGACCGATCGTCTCACGCCGCCCGCGAGAGCAGCGTGCGTAAGACGGCGGCTTGGCTTTGCTCGACGTTGCGGGTGGCGGTCACCAGCACCACCGGTCCTTGGCGGAGGAGCGCACGTAGCTCGGCCAGTGCCGCAGCGCCCTCCTCGGTGTCCAGTTCGGCGGCGTAGCGGGCGGCGAACTCGTCGAACCGTTCCGGCTGATGCGAATACCAGCGCCGCAGTTCGGCCGACGGGGCGACCGCCGGCAGCCATCGGCCGATTCGGGCATCGCCTTTGCGAAATCCCCGCGGCCACAACCGGTCCACGAGCACCCGCGTGCCCTCGCCGCTGGGCTGGTCGTAGACCCGGGCGATCTCGATGTTTGGGCGCTCACCCATACGGTGGGATGGTAGGTGCATGCCGGTGGACCGAATTGCGGATTTGCAGCGGTGGCAGGACTCCGGGGCCATCTGGGAGGTCCGCGCCCGGCGGGAGAACAGCGTGACGGTCGCACTGTTGCGCTGCGACGGAGGCGAAGAGGTCGACGTGTTCACCTCCGATGACCCCCGCCTGCTCGCGTTCATCGGCCAGCGCCGCAGCAGTGAGGAGTGATCTCATCGAGCGCGGTCGGCGGCGCGGACTAGATCGGCGAAGGCGGTGATCGCGGCGTCGATGCCGTCGAGATCCTCGGTCGCGACCAGGTCCAGCAGCAGGCCGCGCACAACGGCCAGGCCGAGGCGCATCATTGCGGGCGCGCGGTTCGGCTGCTCCGAGAGCCAGTCGTCGACCGCACCCGGCAACATCCGGGCGAACGGTTGCTCGCCCTGCACGCCGCGGGCATAGCACTCGAAGAAGAGCCGCTCGAACGAGCGCAGGTCCGGCCGCCGCAGATTCGCCCACATCGCCTCGATGGCGTCTGCGGGCGCCGCCGGCAGTTCCCGCATCAGCGCCCTCTGGCGTCGCTCGACCTCACCGACGATCGCCACAAGCAGTTCGTCACGCGAGACGAAATGGTGCAGCAGCATGCGGTGACTGGTACCGACCGCCCCGGCGAGATCGCGAAGCGACCGACCGCCGATTCCGCGGACCGCGACCTCGGTCACCAGCGCGTCGAGGAGTTCCCGGCGACGCTCGAGGTCAGCCTGTCGGGCCATCGAGCCGATGCAGATGCTCGCACCGCGCTTTCAGGCCGGCGCCCTCGAGATCGAGGTAGCGCCTCGTCATCGAGCGCATCAGTCGCCCGACCACCGCTCCGACCGGACCGCGCTGTTCGAGCCGTTGGTGGACGCGGGTCCGTGTTCCGGAGTCGGCGAGGACTTGGTGCTGCGCCACGGTCAGCCCGCCGGGTGAGCGTTGCACCCACGTCCACGACTCGCCGGGCGAGACCTCGGTGACGGCCCAGACAAGCTTCGGCATGCGTGGTTGTTTGATCTCGAACCGGTTGCCCACGAGCAACTCTGGACTGTCAAGCGCCACCAGGCGGGTCACCGAGGCGGTCCACTCCGGCCAGCGCTCGACGTCACTGAACACCTTCCAGACGGCATCGGCCGGCGCGTTGATCTCAACCGTGGCATCCGTAATCATGTACCAAATGGTACATGCCGCGCCCGCAGATTCCATGATTTTGCGTGCCATTCCGTCGCGACGGCCATGGGCGCGCGCTCGCGAACGTCTTCCCGTGGGCACATGCGGCAAGATTGCCTCGACATGACGATCAGCGACGGGCCCGCCACGCGTCGGCGGCACATCCTCCGACTCGTACTGTTCGCGGCCTTCCTGCTGGGGTTGTTCTATCTGGTTGCCGTCACCGGTGTCGTCGACGTCGACCACGTCCGCAGCACGGTCGCGGCCACCGGCCCGGTGGCGCCGCTCGCGTACGTCGTGATCTCGGCCCTGCTGGGTGCGGTGTTCGTGCCGGGTCCGATACTGGCCGCCGCCAGCGGAGTGCTGTTCGGTCCGGTGCTGGGCACCTTCGTCACGCTCGGCGCCACGGTCGGCACCGCGGTCATCACCAGCCTGCTCGGCAGGCGCGCCGGACGCGACAGTGCCCGTGCGCTTCTCGGCGACGACCGGGCCACCCGGCTCGACGATCTCATCGCGCGGCGGGGACTGTGGGCCGTCGTCGGGCAGCGCTTCGTGCCCGGCATCTCCGATGCGCTCGCCTCCTACGCATTCGGCGCATTCGGAGTTCCCTTGTGGCAGATGGCCGTCGGGGCGTTCATCGGTTCGGTGCCGCGGGCGTTCGTCTACACCGCGCTGGGCGCGTCGATCTCGGACCTGTCCTCGCCGCTGGCATACGTGGCGATCGCCGTGTGGTGTGTGACCGCCGTCGTCGGTGCGTTCGCCGCCCACCGGGGCGTGCGGAGCTGGCGGCGGCGCGCACAGCCCGACGACAGCGAACCGGCGCCGGAAGCGGACGGTGCCTAGTCGGGTAGTGCCGCGCCGCCGGGCGGTGCGGTGAGCTGCCAGGTATCGCACGCCATCGCCAGCATCGCGTAGGTGCCGATGACGAAGATCAGCTCCATCGCCTGGTGGGTGCCGAGTTCGTCGACCATGCGCCGCCACGTCGTGGGGGTCGCCCGGCCTCGAGCGAGCAGTTCGTCGGTCGCCTCGAGGACCAACCGGTCGACACCGTCGAACTCGGCGTTGCCCCGAGTGAGCCGGGAGATGTCGGTGTCCGAAAGGCCGCCGGCTTTGGCGATCTTCACGTGCTCGCCCCAGAAGAACGACGAGCGCCGGACGTAGGCCAACCGCAGCACTGCGAGTTCCCGCAGGCGCAGCGGTAGTTCACCCTGCTGCAACAGAAACGCGTTGTAGCCGAGGAACTTCCGCGCCATCTTCGGATGGCGCGCCAGGACGCCGATGATGTCGAAGTTCAGCGGATCCCTGGCATCTCCCGAGCCGGCCCGCGGTACGTCCCCGCCAGGTATTCCCATCAGCGCGCCGACGGCGGCGTACTCATCGTCACCCCACTCCTCGGCCGTCAGCGGGGTCAGGAGCGGATAGCCGGGGTCTTCGGCCATGGTCACCCTTCATCTTCGTGGTGTAGTTCAGCGAGCGCGTGGATCTGCTCGAGGTAGTGCTCGACCGAGTGATGGACGAACCGGGCGGACACCACGGTCGTGCCGGCGGCCGCCATCGCACGCAACGTGTCCCTGGTCGAGCCGGGTTCGCCGACCGGGTCGAGCGGGTGGTCGGCGGGCAGCACGACCTCGAAGCCGGGCGGCACCTCGCGCGCACGCAGCCATTCGCCCGCGGTGGCGACCGCGATGCCGAACGGGCACCACCCGTCGGCGAGCGTGAGTGCGCGCCGCAGCGAGCGTTTGGTCCGGCCACCGACCCAGATCGGCATGTGGGGCTGCAGCGCGCAAGGGTCGACGATGAGGCCGCCGAACGAGTAGTACTCACCGTCGTAGGACGGCTCGTTGCTCGACAGCGTCGCCCGCAACGCTTTCAGCGCATCGTCGGCCCGCGGACCACGGTCATCGAACGGAGCACCGAGAAGGTCGAACTCTTCCTTGAGCGAGCCAACGCCGACGCCGAGCGTGACACGGCCGCTGCTGACGTGATCCAGTGTGCCGTACCGCTTTACGATCGCCAATGGGTGGTGGTACCCCAACACCAGCGTCATCGTTACCAGCCGGATGCGTTCGGTTCGGGCCGCCACGTATCCGAGCGTGGCCAGCGGGTCCCAGTACCGCGCGCCGCGTCGCCCGGCTTCGGACGCCGGAATGCCGATGTGCTCGCTGCAGGTCAGGTGGTGGTAGCCGAGCCTGTCCGCCGCTTCGGCCACCCGGCCGATGTCGGCGACCGTGGCGTCCTTCTCCCAGGTGAGTGCCGCACCGGCGACATTGGTGACGACGGGTGTCGCGATGCCGAGTTTCAATTCAGCGGCTCTTCGCCCGCCAGGATCGTCCGGTGCATGAGGCGCCCGCTGTCGACGGCATAGGGCAGCGCACGATGCATGGTCCCGGTGTTGTCCCAGATGAGCAGGTCGCCGACCTCCCACTCGTGCCGGTAGACATACTGCGGTTGGGTGGCCCAATCACGCAGCCGCGCAAGCAGTGCCCGGCTCTCCTCGGCCGACATCCCGACCACGTAGTCGGCGGTCGCCCCGAGCAGGAGGGACTTACGTCCGGACTGATGTGTCCACACGATGGGACACGCCTTGGTCGGGGACTTCTGCCAGAAGGCGATCTCTTCGTAGCTCATCTCGGGCGTCACGTAGTGCTGCGACCGCTCGGCGCTGTGCATCACACGAAGGTCGGCGATGAGATCCTTGTCGGACTGCGGCAAATCGTCGTAGGCCGCGTAGGTGTTGCAGAACTCCGTTTCGCCCCCGGTGTCGGAGAGTTGCACCGCCCGCAGCAGCGTCGCCAGGTTCGGATAGGGCTGCAGCGATCCGTCGAAGTGCCAGAACAACGAACCTTTGAGGTACTTCGCGCGCTGGTTGATGTTCTCGTCGAGCGAGATCTTGTAGATCCCGTCCTCGCCCTCATTGCCGACGACGGTGCCCAGCGTTCTGGCGATCGCGACCTGCTGTTCGTCGCTGATGTGCAGACCGCGAAAGAACACCACCCCGCGTTGTTCCAATGTGGCGCGGATGTTTTCGGCCTCCCGACCGCTCAGCAGTGTGTCGAGGTCGGTTCTGATCTCGCTGCCGATCCGCGGCGTCAGGTCGACGATGTCCAGTCGTGCGGAGGTCAGGCTCACGGCGGCTCAGCTTACTCTCGTCAGAATTGTGTGGGCCGAATGTTTGACTCGCGGTTGGTTCCACAGCTCGACCGCAAGCGAGACGGTGATCAGCGAATAGAGCAGGTTGCGCAGGTTCGCGACGTCCTCGGGTAGCGGCTCGGAGTAGTCGAACTTGTCGATGTAGGCCAGTGCTTCCTCGCCGTACGGAAAGATCTCGTCATAGAAGGCGCGGATCTGTTCCATGGAACTGTTGACGCGCTTCACATAGCGCTCATGACCGTCCTCGATTGCCCATTCGGGCACCAGGTGTTCGAGATGCGAAAACTCCGGTGGCAGAACTGCGTTCATCGCTGTACCGCCACCTTTTCGCTGACACGCTTCTCGCCGTCCTCTACGTAGTCGGCAACCACCTTGTGCAGATGGCGCAGCAGGATCTCCTCGTCATTCATCGTGAAGTGGGTGAGCACACCGCTGTTCAACATGGCCTGCAGGCCTTCGGACGGGCTGGCGTCTTCGAGGATGATGTCGTTGAGGAAGGTGACGGTCAGCTCCTGGCCGAGCCGCTCCTTGTGCGTCGTCGGCGGTTGGTAGTACATCTCGGTCTCGAAGATGTGCGAGTGCGGCCCAGTCGGCCAGTGCGTGTGGACCGTGAAGCCGGACGCCCCGAAGATCAGCACGAAATTCGGGAAGAATTGAAACGAATCGAACCCGTATTTCTCCGATCGTGTCGGGTTCAGCCCGGCTGGAAGCGGCCCGCGGTCGGTGCGCTTGTTCCACGGGCCGGCCGCGCTGGCTTCCATCAGACATTCGATCGGCTTGGAGTACGGCGTCTTTCGCGATGGCTCACCGGAGAAGGAGAACATCCGATGCGGCCCCTTGAGCTGGTATGCCAGGGCATCGGTGAACGGGTTCGGCTTGTCGAGCGCCTCCTTGGCCTCCGCGGTGAGGTTGCCGAACGAGGACGCGTGCAGATACGGGCCGTGGTAGCTCTCAGCGAAGCCGTCGACGAAAATCTTCCAGTTGCACTGCAATTCGACCTTGAACTTGTAGACCTGGTGAGGTCCGGCGAACGGATACCCCTCGATTCCGTGCGCCAGCTCACCGAGGAACGAGCGAAGCGGTTCGGTGTTGTCTGGATTGAGGTTGACGAAGATGAAGCCCTCCCATACCTCGCACTGGATGGCGGGCACGCGGCAACTGTCGGTGTCGAAGTCGAGCAGCAGGTCCTTGCGGGTCGCCGAGTGTAGCGAGCCGTCCAACTTGTAGCGCCAGCCGTGGAAGCGGCAGTACAGCAGCGGCGCGCGGCCCTCGACCTCCTCGAAGGGGTCGTCCTCCCACAACATCTTGTTGCCCCGGTGTGGACAGATGTTGTGGAACGCCCTGATCACGTCATCCTTGCCCCGCACGACGATCACCGAAGTGTTCAGGAACGTCAGCTCGCGGGTGAAGTAGCTGCCGGACTTGGGCACCCGCTCCACCCGCCCGACGTAGAGCCACGTCTTTCGAAAGACGTGCTCGCGTTCCTTCTCGTAGAAGGCCTCCGAAACGCAGTCCTCGAGCGACACCGGGCCGCGACCGAGTTCGGGGTGGGCGTCGGTCCAGTGCCCGCTCGCGGGCTTCGTCACCAGGCTGTCGTGGCTCACGGGCTCTCCTCCGTCGGGCTGAAGACGGTAGGCCGAAGGTACCGCCGCCGAAATGGCCGAAACAGACCCGGCCATGCAACACCCTGTTGCATATTTGGAACAGCGGCGATCGAGAGGATGCGTAAACGCAGTGGAGCAGAACCTGCCGTTCGACGTGGACGCGCTGCTGATCTTCGGCAAGGTCGTGGAGAACCGAAGCCTATCGAAGGCCGCGGCACTGCTCGGTATGCCGAAGTCGACGGTCAGCCGCAAGCTGGCCAAGTTGGAGTCCGACCTCGGCATCAAGTTGCTGCGCAAGAACACCCACCAGCTCACCGTCACCGATCTCGGCGAGAAGGTGTACGGCCACGCGGTCAACATCCTGGCCGAGGCCAACGGTGTCCGCGCGCTCGTGGAGGGCAGCCGACAGGAACCCCGCGGGGAGTTGCGGGTGGCGATCCCGGTCTTCGTCGGCATCGATTACGCGTCGCGGGTCGGTGCGGCGTTTCTGCGGCACTATCCGAACTCGCGGTTGGACATCCGGTTGGTCGACAGCATGGTCGACCCGATCCGGGACGGGTTCGACGTGGTGTTCAGCACCGGCCCGCTGCAGGACTCCACGCTGATCGCCCGCAAGGTGTTCAGCCTCGAGCTGTTCCTCTGCGCTTCACCGCAATTCGTCGCAGGCCTATCCGTGCCGATCACCGATCCGGCGCAGTTGAACGCCCTTCCGTTCATCGACTTCGGATTCGGCGGGCCTCGCCGGCTTGCGGTCACCGGCCAGCATGGGCGATGCGAACTGACACCACCAGTCCGCGCGCGTGCAAACAACTTTCAAGTGTGCAAGCAGTACATCTTGCAGGGGCTCGGCGTCGGTGCGATGCCCACCCAGATCATCTGCACCAACGAGTTGCGCGACGGCAGCATCGTGCCGGTGCTGTCCGACTGGCACCTCGATCCGCTCGACGTGCACATGATCTACCCCTTCGAGTTGTCTTTTTCGACGCTCATCAGCGCGTTCTACGAGACCGCCTGCGAGATCATCGTCGAGAACATCGCGCGAGCGTGACGTCACCGCCCGCAAGCATTTCCTTGGAGAGCGAACAGCAGCAGGCGACGGCCGCCGGGCGCGAGGTCCGGCACGTAGCTTGCCCGCCGTGCCGGTGACGGCCGAGAGCGCGATTCGACGATCGGCGTTGCTAAACGGCCGTCGGTGGGTATGCCTGGGGCCATGGATGCCGACACGTTGATCGCGATGGCTGGGCTGACGGCCCTGGGTGCCGCGGTATTGACGGGCGCGATCTGGGACAGCCCGCTGGTCAGCGCGCCCGCGCGGCTGGGACGGCAACAGCGCCCGTACGGCCGGCACGCGATGCCTGTCCCGGCAACGAGCAAGCGGTGAGACTCGCAGTTTGACGGCGCGCGGACCTGTCGAGGTCGCGTCGGCGATGTTTCGCCACACCGTCCGAACGGGTAAACCGCTTCAACCGCAGGTTCAGATCCGAGTCCTGTGACCAGTACGAAAAGGTCGCAAGTAAGGAGCCTGCGTGGTGTCAGAGCCGAGATCCGAATACGCGGACGTGACGGGCATGTTCCACCGCCTCAAGGCGCTCGACGAGGAATCCGTCGCCTACCGGCGTCAACGAGAGGCGATTGTCGAACGGACTCTGCCCCTCGCCGACCACGTCGCACGTCGATACCGCAATCGCGGTGAGCCGATCGACGACTTGGTGCAGGCGGCGCGCGTCGGGTTGGTGAACGCGGTCAACCGTTTCGACCCCGAGAACGGCGCCGATTTCCTGTCCTTCGCGATCCCCACGATCATGGGCGAGGTGCGTCGCCACTTCCGTGACTACGGCTGGGCGGTGAAGGTGCCGCGGCGGCTCAAGGATCTGCAGGGTCAACTGGTGAAGGTGCGCGCCGAGCTGTCACAGCAGGTCGGGCGCGCGCCGACCCCGTCAGAAGTTGCCCGGCATCTCGGTATCGAACGCGAAGCGGTGATGGAAGCAACGATCGCCAGCAGCAACTACTCGACCTTGTCGACCGACATCCAGACCTCGGCCGACGACGAGTACCGCTCCGTGGGTGACACCCTGGGCGACATCGATCCCAACATCGACAAGGTGGTCGACCTCGAGACCGTACGACCGCTGATCGCCGCGTTACCCGAGCGCGAGAAGAAGGTGTTGGTGCTGCGGTTCTTCGAAAGCATGACGCAGACCCAGATCGCCGAACGCATGGGCTATTCGCAGATGCATGTCTCGCGACTGCTCGCGCAGGCGCTTCGCCGACTTCGCGAGCAGGTGGGCGAGACCGCGCCGGTGCCTCACCTCAAGCGGGGCGCGTAGGCCGCCGTCACAGCCAACTCACTCCCGCGGAGCGAACACGGGAGCGAAACCTTCGCCGTCAAAGCGGTGTTGGAACCGCATCTCGACCGGCAGGCCGACGCGGACCGAATCCGGTTCGCAGTCCACGATGTTCGTCGCGATACGCAGATCAGGCTGCTCGTCGAGTTCCACGATCGCGATGACATAGGGCACGGGGATGGCGGGATTGAACGGCTGGTGGTTGACGGTATAGGTGAACACCGTGCCGCGGCCCGACACCGGACACGAGACGAGCTCCGCCCCGCAGTCGGGGCAGTCTGCGGCCGGCGGCGACACCCACCGCTCGCAGGGCTCGCATCGAGTGATCAGCAGTTGCCCACCGGGACGCGCCTCATCAGGCATGGTTGAAAAGTACAGTCTGCACTGATTGGTGTCACAGACAGATTTCCGCGCCGCGGAAGTCCAAGCGAGACGACGGGGCGGTGGCGGGTTGAGCAGCTTCGAGAAAGACGCGATTTTCAGCGGCCTCGGCATCTCCCGGATCGGAAGGCGCACCGGGATCCCCGGTTTGGATCTGACGATGGAGGCGGTCCGGGCCGCCATCGCCGATGCCGGCCTGACCGCCGACGATATCGACGGAGTCGTCACATTCGGCGACACACCGGTGGCCGACGTCGTTGCGGCGCTTGGCAATCGGGCCGCCGATCAAGGCTATGGGTTTGCCACCGGTGGTGTGCTCACTCCGGTGATGTCGGCGATGTTGGCGGTATCCGAGCGGCGCGCCCGGCATGTGCTGGTCTACCGGACCGTGCATATGCTCGGCGGGACGATGACGCAACCTTCGCCGACTTCCGAGCCCAATCCACTGGCCAACCCGCCCGTCGAGCCACGCAGAGCCGGCGCGCGGCGAAAACTCGGGCCGTTCGACGACATCGATGAGTTGCTGGCCGCGCACGCCTACTCGGCGGCGAACTGGCTGGCACTGCACTGCAGGCGGCACATGGAGCTGTATGGGACGACTAAGGAACAGCTGGGCTGGCTGGCGATCAACAGTAGACGCAATGCCGGGCTCAATCCGCTTGCCGTTTACCGAGATCCGATGACGATGGATGACTATCTGGCGTCGCGGTCGGTGTCCACTCCGTTCGGGCTGTTCGACTGCGACGTGCCGGTCGACGGATCGATCGCGTTCGTGATCTCCCATGCCGACTTCGCGCGGGACTGCCCAAACCCTGCAGTGGGCGTGCAAGCGGTTGGCGGAGCTTATGGTTCAGGTGGCTGGTTTCACCGCGACGACTTTCCGAAGATGGCGTCCGCCGAAGCCGCGGACGAGATGTGGTCACGCACCGACTTGACACCGTCCGACGTCGACGTGGCCGAGCTCTACGACGGATTCACTTTTCTCACGTTCGCTTGGCTGGAAGCGCTACGGCTGTGCGGGGAGGGCGAGGCGGGCCCGTTCGTCGAAGGGGCGTCCCGGATCGCGCTCGACGGGACACTGCCCCTCAACACCTACGGAGGTCAACTGTCAGCGGGCCGCATGCACGGTTACTGGCTGCTGCACGAGGCGTGTCTGCAGCTTCGCGGGCAGGCCGGTGAGCGGCAACTGGCGCGCCGTCCCGAGGTTGCCGTCGCCGCGGCCGGCGGTGGACCGATCGCCGGCTGTCTGCTGCTGACCTGCTGAAGGCGTTCGTTCACCTGCCGTGGGAGGCGAAGAACTGGCCGGTGGACTGCGACGCGTCGAACGGGGCGAATGGACCACCCGGCCAGACGTGGGCACCTCCGTCGATCTGCACGAACACCACCTCGGCTCCACCCGCGCAACCGGCGGCCGTGAACCGGTGAACGTTTCCCTGTACTTCGTCGACCGGCGGTGGGCAACCGTTCACCTCGCGCCACCGCTGCGCCATCGCCGGCGCCGCGACGATCTCGCTGGGTCCCCCACGGCCGACCATCGGTCCACCCCCGAACGGCACGACGGGGTCCGCCGTTCCGTGCACCGCCAGCACGGAAACCGGTTGCGACGGCGCGCACGGGAATCCCGCTGCCAACGTGCCTGCGACGGGTGCCACGGCGGCGAAGACGTCGGCGCGTTCGCACGCCAGCCGCGAAGCCATGAAGGCGCCCGCCGACGTCCCGGTGGCGAACACGCGGCCGGGTTCGACGCCGTACTCCTGACGGAGTCGATCTACAAGCGCGACAAGGAAACCCACGTCGTCGACGCCTTGTCGGTCGGGAATGGAGGCGCCGCGCCCATCGGCCCAGCTGAGATCGACGCCATCGGGATAGGCCACGACGAAGCCGTACTGATCGGCGATCGCGTTGTAGTTGGTCGCCGCGGCCTGCGCGGGTCCGGTCATCCCGGCGCCGTGCAAGTTGAGCACGAGTCCGGCCGGACGATCGAGCCCGGGCGGGGCGTGCACCTGATACGTGCGGTTCACCCCGCCGATCATCAGCGCGCCCGCGGCGTCGCCCCCGGGGAACGCTGACGCCCGTCCACTGCCATAGCCGAAAAGACAAACCAGAACTGTCAGGACGGCCGTCGTCCGGATGATCAACTCGCCCACCCCTTTGATAGCTGTTGACCGCGAACGTAATGCACCGGTGTAACCCAATGCGCGCGAACGCAGTTCTTCCTTGTCGTCAGCTTCGTCGTCAGCGTCGCGTCGCCGCGCGGGCCGCCAGATGAAGCACCGCGCCCACCGCCACCAGGATCGCGCCGTAGAGCCACACCTTCGCGGTCTGTTGGGTCAGCAGCAGCACGCAGGACGCCACGCCGAGCACCGGCACCGCCGTCCACACCTGAAAGTGCGGATGCTCGACCCGGTCTCGGCGCAGTACCAGCACCGCCACGTTCGTCGAGATGAAAACGACCAACAACAGCAGGACCACCGTCTCGGCGAGCGTGGACAGATCGCCGATCAGGCTGAGCAACATCGCGACCGCGGTCGTCGCCACGATCGCCGTCCACGGGGTGCGCCGGCGCGGCAGCACGCGAGCGAGCACGCTGGGCAGCAGGCCGTGCTCTGCCATGCCGTAGGTGAGCCTGCTCGCCATGATCATCGTGAGCAGCGCGCCGTTGGCTACTGCGACGAGCGCGACCGCGCTGAAGAACCAGTCGGGTACGCCCACGCCCGCCGCCTGCACCACTTCGAGCAACGGTCCCGAGGACTTCGACAGCTCATCGGCTGGCAATGCCGTCGCGCTCGCCAGCCCGACCAGTGCGTAGAGGACGCCGGCGGTGATGAGCGCGCTGAACAGCGCGGCTGGGTACACCTTGCTCGGGTTGCGGATCTCCTCGGCGACGTTGGCCGAGGTCTCGAAGCCGACGAAGGAGTAGTACGCGACGATCGCCGCGCTGAGGATCGCCAGCGCCGGCGTCGCGCCGTCGGGGAACTGGCTGATCCTGCCGACGTCGCCGCGGCCGGCGCCGACCATGACCGAGACCGCGATGACGACGATCAGCAGACCGGTCAACTCGATCACCGTCATGACCACGTTGCTCTTGACCGACTCGCTGATGCCCCGTGCGTTGAGGCAGGCGATCAGCGCAAGAAACGCGATCGCCGCAGGCACGGCCGGAATGTCGACGAACGTCGCGAGGTAGTCACCGGCAAAGGCCAACGCCAAGCCGGCCGCACTGGTCACGCCCGCGGCGAGCATGCAGAACCCCATCAGGAACGACAGCGCGGGTCGACCGAACGCGCGCTCTGCGAACACCGCTGCGCCACCGGCCTTGGGATACTTGGTCACGAGTTCGGCGTAGGAACCGGCCGTGAGCAGCGCGAGCAACAGCGCCACGAGCAGCGGCGCCCACAGCACCCCGCCCACGTCCTCGGCCAACACTCCCATCAGCGCGTAGATGCCGGCACCGAGCACGTCGCCGAGGATGAACAGGAACAGCAGCGGGCCGGTGATGCGCCGTTTGAGCTTGCCTCCGGTCGACTCGTCCGAATCGCTGGTCTGCGCCTTCGCCGCGGAGGTCATGCCGCTTTTGATACCCCGCGCGACCGGTAAGCACACCGCGCGCAGCTGCGTCGAAGCCGCAGGTTGCGACACGGTCACGGATGGATACCCATCCGTGAACGAAGATCACAAGAGTCACTTTATTCACTAACGTCACATCCGCCATCGCAGACGTCTGCCTGACGTCCGCCTTCAGAAAGGTGTGACATGTCGCCGCGTCCGCGAATCGCCTCCATGTCGGTGGCATCGACAGCCGTGATCGGGTTGAGCTTCGTGCTGGGCGTGGCCGCGCCGGCGACGGCCGAACCCTGCACCGGCGCCGCGGCGGCCGCACAACCACCCGCGGCACCGAACACCGAAGCGACGCCTGCGCTGCCGGGCGGGCCACCGGTCGGCCACCGGCCGCGTGGCACCAACGAGGAGGCGCCCTCGCCTCGCCTCGGACGGCTGCCCGCAGAGATCCTCAACTCGCTGTCGCCCCGTTCGGCGACCGTGGAGCAGCAGGCAGACGTGCGGCCGAGCCCGCCCCCGCCGAGCGCCGACCAACCTGCGGCCCAACAGGTTCCGGCCGCCACAGCCCCGACACCGCCCCCACCACCTGCTCCGCCGGGCACGACGCTAGTGGGCTGGGTGACCGGCCCGGAGAGCCCGAACAACACCGTCGGGCGGTTCGCGATCACCGGCACCGACCTCGGGATCATGTGGGACAACGGCGATCCCGGCAATCGCCAGGTGCTGATGGCCTTCGGCGACACCTACGGCTACTGCAGCGTGCGCGGTCAGCAGTGGCGGTACAACACGCTTTTCCGTACCCAGGACGGCGCACTCTCCAAGACGATCGCAATACCCGACGGCGTGCTCGCCAACCGGTACTCCGGTTCGCCGCTGTGGGCGCCGGGTCTCTCCAAGCAGATCATCAACAGCACCAAGTGGGCGGACAGCGAGAAGGGCATCATCCCGACCGCGGGTGTCGCCGTCGGCGGCAAGCAGTACGTGAATTTCATGTCCATCAAGAGCTGGGACAGCGACGGGCGGTGGACGACGAACTTCTCGGCCATCGCGGTCTCTCCAGATAACGGCGAGCGTTGGGGTGTCTACCCCGGCAGCGTGCGCACACCTCGCGAGGGCGGCGTCGAAGGGGCGGCGTATGTCCGCGGTAACGAGAACTTCCAACAGGCCGCGTTTCTTCGACCCGGCCCGGGCGACCCCTACCTCTATATGTTCGGGACACCGGCCGGTCGCGGCGGTGCCGCGTACGTGTCACGCGTTCCGCAGGGGGCGGTACCCGACCCCAATCGATACGAGTACTGGAACGCCGAGCAGAACGCTTGGGTGCCAAGGGATCCCGGTGCGGCCACGTCGGTGATCCCCGGCCCGGTGGGGGAAATGTCCGCCCAGTTCAACAGCTATCTCAAGCAGTACCTGGTGGTGTACTGCAACGGCGCCAACGATGTCGTCGCGCGGACGGCGCCCGCCCCGCAGGGGCCGTGGGGGCCCGAGCAGTTGCTGGTGCGCTCCGCTGAGATTCCCGGCGGAATCTATGCGCCGTTCCTGCATCCGTGGTCGACCGGCAAGGAGCTGTATTACAACCTGTCGTTGTGGTCGGCGTACAACGTGATGTTGATGCGCACCGTCCTGCCGTGACCTTGACCATCGCGGCTCACCTCTGACGACGCCGTCTGGGCACCTGTCGTCTGTCGGCTACGGCGTGCATCCAGACAAGGCGAAAGATCATAGAGCGTTACCGACCACTTTGCTTACCGCGGGTGCCCCAGTGGGACGATTGGACACAGGGCTAAGTCTTTTTCCTGGGTCGGTAACCTACCGCCGAGATGTCGAGCGTCGCCGCAGCAACTCGATGACACACTCGGCAGCAGATCGTGGGCCCGGACGTGGCGAAGGTCACCTGCGCGCGCGAGGACGTAGCTACCTACGACGGGTGACTCTGGTGTAAATTATCGCTCGGTCGCTGCGTGACTTGGCAATTACCGTGCTTCAGCAGCGATATCACTGCGTCTAGGCCTCCGCGCCATCGCTGGATCGGCCCGCAAGTCACATCCTGATTAGTTCAGCGAACCACTTGCGCCTAAGGATAGCCTCAGCTAATCTTCAGCAGCCATCTGGCAAATTCCCAGGCACAACAGGAGACAAC
The DNA here is from genome assembly GCF_001499855.1 of Mycobacterium sp. GA-0227b. GTDB lineage: Bacteria > Actinomycetota > Actinomycetes > Mycobacteriales > Mycobacteriaceae > Mycobacterium. Next base: position 157,859 of record NZ_LQIK01000029.1, on the reverse strand, counting down.
GTGCAACTCGCAGTTCATGCCGACTCGCCGGTTTACGATCTCTCGCCTAGTTACTCACCGTCGACTCGTCGCAGCTCGAAGTTGTTGGTTGCTGGCGTCGCGATGGCAAGTGCCGGCGTGATCGCGGTCAGCCCCGTAGCCCCACCGATGCCCAATATTCAGGACATCCAGGAGCGCGTCGCGCAGGCGGCGGTCCAGCTCACGGCGGCCACCAATCCGCTCCTCGTGTGGCAGCAGACCATCGCCAACACGTTCGCAAGCCTGGAGACCCTGGGCGAGGGCTCCACCGAGGCGACGGCCAATCTGGTGGAGGCGCTGAGCACTGGCTATATCTTCCACGAAGTCGCGAACGTCTTGATTCAGAACACCCTGAACCCGCGTCCTCTGCTGGAACAGTTCGTCAATTTCAACTCGAACTTCGGGCCGGTGATCAGTAAGGCCCTCTCGGACACCGTCAACGGACTGGCGACGGCGGCTGAGCAGTTCCCGGGCGTGGTGACCGAGTCACTCACCTACCTGTCGCAGGGCCAGTTCGTTGAGGCGTTCTCCGAGATCAACGGCTGGTTCGTGCTCAGGGTATTGGGCGGGATACGCCCGCTGATTCCGATCTTCTCCATCCCCGGGCAGTTCGTGGATGCCCTCCCAGGCACGGAGAAACTGGACGATCTGCTCAACGTCGTGTCCGAGTTCGGGCTCACCAAGGCCATTTTCGAACCAGTGCTCGGCGGGATCCTCCAATCGGCGGAGCTGCTTGACGCAACGCGGGCCGCGTTGGAAGCGGGGAATTTTGAGGACGCCGCCGCCAACCTGGTGAACCTGCCGGTACTGGCGATCAACGCGCTTGTCAATGGATTCACGCCGGCCACCTCTCCCTCAGAGTGGCAGGGTCTGCTCGACCGTGGTCTTATCTCCTACCTTGCGGTCACGCTGCCCAACCAGATTGCCGAGGCAATCAAGCCCCCTGCTCCGACTGAGTCGACCTTCGGCGTACAAGGCGGCCCGTCCGAGTTCAGCTTCGGCGGTGGTGACGCCTTTGCGATCAACGTCGGCAACGACGTCACCGGCGAAGGTTCCAATGACAGCACCGGCGAAGGAACCGGCACCGGCGAAGGCGAAAGCACCGGCACGGGCGAAGGCGAGGCCACCGGCGAAGGCGAAAGCACCGGCGAAGGTTCCGGCGAAGGCACCGGCACGGGCGAAGGCGAAGGAACCGGCACGGGCACGGGCACGGGCGAGGGCGAGGGCACGGGCAGCGATACCAGCACCGGCTCAAACAGCAACACCGGCACCGGCAGCAACACGTCGGGCATCAGCACGAGCAGGGGCGAGGGCAACGGCACGGGCTCGAACAACAGCACCGGAACGGGCTCGAACAGCAACTCCAACTCGGGCAGCAACACCGGCTCGAACTCGGGTAGCAACACCGGCTCGAACAACGGCACCGGTTCGAACAGCAGCACGGGCTCCGGCTCGGGCACAGGTAGCGGCTCCAACTCCGGCAGCGCGGGCTCCGGCTCGGGCACGGGTAGTGGCTCCGGCTCGGGCGGCGGCTCCGGCTCGGGCGGCGGCTCGGACAGCAGCAGCTAAGTAAGTAGGAAAGTGGCGGCCCCCTCGGCAACGAGGGGGCCGTCGCTCGTACATGGGTGAATCGGGATCAATACAGCTGCATCACTTTTCGCGTCTGCCGAGGCATAGGCGCCACGCGGACCTGCTCAGCGGGCGCCGCGCACCAACCGACCGGGCCGCGCGCCGGTGTCCACGCTGTCGCGACGAGTCACCACGCCACTGACGATCGTCGCGCTGTAGCCGCTGGCGCCCTGGACGAGGCGCTGGCCGCCGGCTGGCAGGTCGTACGCCATTTTTGCCGGATGCAAGGTCAGCGCCGCCATGTCGATGACGTTGATGTCGGCCTTCTTGCCGGTTTGAATGACGCCACGGTCGGTGAGCCCGAACAGTTGGGCGGTGTCGTGGGATTGCTTGCGCACCAAGTACTCCAGCGGCAACTTTTCGCCGCGGTTACGATCGCGCGCCCAGTGTGTAAGCAGGAATGTCGGGTACGACGCGTCGCAGATCATGCCGCAGTGCGCGCCGCCGTCGGACAATCCGACCACGCCGGCCGGATGCAGCAACATCTCCCGGATGGCGTCGTGGTTACCGTAGAAGTAGTTGTAGAACGGCAGCATCAGCATGGCCGTCGCGTTGTCCTCGAGCATCAGGTCATAGAGCGTCGACAACGGGTCTTCCCCACGGTCACTGGCGATCTTCTCGACGGTGCGTTCGACGGTCGGCTCGTAGTCAGGCGGGTCGCCCAGCGCATAGATACGCCCGAGCGAGTACTGCACGAGCGCGAACATGTTGTCGAACAACACATTCGGGTCGGGTGGCAAGTCCTCTTCGGCCAGAATCGCGGACTTGACCGCCGGATCGGCTAGGCGCTGCGCCAACTCCTCCCGGCTGTGTTCGGCCTTCAGCCGGCGGAAGGTCGGCCGGTGGGTGAACGCGTGATGTCCCGGGAAGCCGAACAGCATCCCGAATGGGCGCGCCGCGATCTGCGGGTACAGCTGGCTGCCCGCCGCATGCGCTTCGGCCGAGATGTCCAATTGCTCGCGCCACAGATCGGGCGCCGCGTCGACCTGGATCATCCCGAACGAGATTGGTCGGTCGATCTCCGCGGCGAGGCGCTTCATCCACTCCAATTCCTTCTTCGGCGCGATGATGTCCTCACCCGCGACGCCTTGCGGCGCCAACTCGAAGACCGCCCGCCCGCCTGCGGCCATGGCGCGACCGAGTCCGAACAGCTCGTCCTCGGCGGCGAAGGTTCCCGGCACCGGCTCGCCGTCGATGGCGCGGTGGCCCAGGGTCCGCGACGTCGAGAACCCCAGCGCGCCCGCCTCGATGCCTTCCTGCACCAGGCGAGCCATGGCCGCGATGTCGTCGGGTGTGGCGGGCTCGTTGCGGGCACCGCGCTCGCCCATTGCATACGCCCGAACCGCGCCGTGGGCGATCTGACTACCGACGTCGATCGCGAATTCCTGCTTTCCGACGACGTCGAGGTATTCGGGATAGCTCTCCCATCCCCACGAGATGCCCTCGGTGAGCGCGGTGCCGGGAATGTCCTCGACACCCTCCATCAAGCCGATCAGCCACTCTTCCTTGCCCGGCCGCACCGGGGCGAACCCGACACCGCAGTTGCCGGTGACGACGGTGGTCACTCCGTGTCCGCTGGAGGGCTCGAGCGCGCTGTCCCAACTGACCTGACCGTCGTAGTGCGTATGGATGTCGACGAAGCCGGGCGCGACGATCTTCCCGGTCGCGTCGATGGTCTCGGCGGCCGGGCCGTTCAGCGGCGGATCGCCCGGGCCGCGGCGACGGAGCTCGACGATCTTGCCGTCCTTGACGGCAACGTCGGCGTCGAACCGCGGCTCGCCCGTACCGTCGACGACGGTTCCTCCGGTGATCTTGAGGTCGTACACGATTGCTCCTCCGAATGCGGGTGCGGGCCGTTAGGATTCGCACTGTAACACCGTTACAGAGCGGTGGCGCCGACTTGGAGGGAACATTTCGTGACGCACACGCAGAGCGTCCGGCGCGAGGATGCGATCGGCACGCCGCCGGCGCGGCCGACCCTCGTGCCCGCGGAGCGGTACTACTCGCCGGCGTTCGCTCAACTCGAGGCCGAACGGATGTGGCCGCGGGTCTGGCAGGTTGCCTGCACCGTCGACCATGTGGCCGAGCCCGGCGACTACTTCGAATACCGGTGCGGGCGCTACTCGGTGCTCGTCGTGCGCGGCGACGACGGAACGTTGCGCGCCTTCCAGAACGTGTGTCGCCACCGTGGCAACTCAGTGTGCTCGGGCTCCGGTGCGGGCTTGCGCGAACTGCGGTGCCGATACCACGGATGGACCTGGGATCTCGACGGTGCGCTGCGGCGGGTGCCGAACCGCAAAGGCTTCGGCGCGCTGCGCATGGCTGACTTCCCGCTGGTGCGCGCCGCTGTCGACACCTGGGAGCGGCTGGTCTTCGTCAACCTCGACGTCGATGCGATGCCGCTGCTCGACTATCTGGAAGCGATACCGCGTGACGTCGAGTGGTGCGGGCTCGGCGACTTTCGTTGCTACGCCACCATGACGGTCGAGGTCGACGCGAACTGGAAGACGATCGCCGACGGATACAGCGAGACCTACCACATTCAGACCCTTCATCCGGAATTGCACCGGTGCATGGACGATGTGTTTGCGCCGCAGACGATTTGGGGGCACACCGGCAAATCGGAACAGCTCTACGGCGTCCCGAGCCCGCAGCTCAACGAGCGACTGACCGACAGCGACGTGTGGGACGCCTACGTCAGTACCCAGGGTGCGCTGATGGGCGTCGAAGAGGGCACCCCGCTGCCCGATGAGCACGAACCCGGCGCGTCGGTGGCCGATGTCATCGCCGCACGAACCCGCGCGTTCGCCGCCTCACGCGGCGTCGATCTCAGCTGGGCCGACACCGACCAGCTGATGCGGCTGCACCAGTACAACGTGTTCCCGAACATGACGCTGCTGATGAACGCCGACCATCTGACCGTGATGACGTCGCATCCCGGACCCGACCCCGACCACGGCGAGCTGGTCATGCTGTTGTGGATGCGGATGCCGCCGGGCGCCTCACGCGCCAAACCCGTCGACGTGCGCATGACCGCGGCCGAGGCGCACCCGGGCCTCGTTCTCACCCAGGACATCTCGGTGCTGGCCGGACTGCAGCGGGGTCTGCACCAGCCCGGCTTCACCCACCTGACACTGTCCAGCGAGGAGCGTCGGGTGATCAACATGCACCGCAACCTGGAGCGCTACCTCGACCTGCCGCAGTCCGACCGGATGACCGGGGGTGAACCCGTTGACCCGCCCGACCGGTAAGGAAGCGATCAGCGCGGCGGTGGTCCTCGACACGGCGGCGCGGATGCTCGAAACGGACGGCGTGCAGGCCTTCTCGATGCGTGGCTTGGCCGACGCGCTCGGCGTGGCGGTGACGTCGATCTACTGGCATGTCGGAGGACGGGACAAGCTGTTCGACAGCCTGGTGGACCGGCTGGTCGACGAGATGGCGCATCTCCCGGCCGAGGGCGACACCGCCGTCGATCGCATCGCCTCGCTTGCGCACGCTCAGCGGCGCGTGCTCATCGACCGGCAACACCTGCTTGCAATCGCACACGAGCGCGACAAGACGCCGCGATTGTTCCTGCCGGTTCAGCAGGCGTTGGCGACGCAGCTCGCCGAGCTGGGCGTCACGGGAACCGACGCCGCGCTGGTGCTGCGATCGGTGGAGGTGCACGTCATATCGTCTGCGGTGATGCAGTTCTCAGCCGTGCGCGGGGAGAAGCACGACGAAGAGGATCCGTCGCTGTGGACCGACGAATGGCCCGACCGGGCGTTGGTCGAGGCACTGCAGTCGCCGACCGACTACGACGCCGTGTTCGCCTACGCGTTGGATGCGCTGCTGGCGCCGCTGCGACGGACGAACTAGTCGTATTACCTGGCAATGCTATCGACGAGATTGCACTCAGGGCTGCGATGACCACCCCACGACCCTCGGTGCAATCTCGACCGTAGGAGCTGCCGCACACTTGGCGCAGCTCTCCTCTGAACGCATCAGCGCGGCGGCTCGGCAGGCTCGTAGCGCAGCATCGTGACGTCGTGTTCCGGGTAGTCGCAGAACACCGGCCGTACCCGCATGCCGATCTTCAGGTCCGCGGGGTCGACGTTGACAAGCTCGGTCGAAAAGCGTGGTCCTTCATCCCATTCGACGATCGCGAGCAGTTGCGGTACCGCGTCGGCGAAATGCGGCCCGACCGGGCGGCGCGCCACCGTGTAGGTGTAGAGCGTGCCCGTGCCGGAGATCTCGCGCCACTCGAGGTCATCGGCGAGCGTGCGCGGCGCCCGCACCCGTGGATAGAAGACGTAGGCATCCGCTGACGGCGAGTACTGGATCACGATGTGATGCCGCCTCAGCGCGTCCCAAAACGGCGCAGTCGTCGGCGTTTTGACCGGCATCGGTCTTTCGAAGGTGGTCATGGCTATCAATCTCCTTCGAGGATCAGCGCGGTCTGTTCGGACAGGATTCCGCCGTTGCCCGTCACGAACGCGCGGTTGCAGTCGGCGACTTGCGCGGCGGCGGCTCGGCCCATGATCTGCCGGGTGGCGTCGCAGACATGGTGCATGCCACCCGCCAATCCCGCCTGGCCGAAGCCGAGTTGGCCGCCGGCGGTGTTGAGCGGGAAATCGCCGCGGAACGTCAGGTCGTGGTCGGCGACGAACTGCATGCCCTTGCCCTTGTCACAGAAGCCGGCATCCTCCAGCGACAGCAGCACCGTGATCGTGTAGCAGTCGTAGATCGACACCATGTCCATGTCGTCGCGGGTGAGTCCGGTCATCGCGAAGGCGGTTTCAGCGGCTTCGACGATCGGCGTATGCAGCAGATCAGCGGCGTACGTCGGGGTCTTGAACGGCACGTGCTCGCCGAAGCCCTTGACCCACACCGGCCGGTTGCAGGCCCGCTTGGCGACGTCGGCGTTGGCGATCACCACCGCGGCGCCGCCGACGCATGGCATGACGATCTCGAGCATGTGCAGCGGGTCGGCGATCACCGGGCTGGCGAGCACGTCATCGACGGTGAGCGGCTTGTCCTTCCAGATCGCTCCGTCGGTGTGGTTGGCATTGACCCGCTGGTCCACCACGATCTTGGCCATCGCCCGCTCGTCGTAGCCGTACACCGCGCCGTAGCGGGTGGCGACCTGGCCGTATGGACCGTTCTGTCCCAGATTGCCGTACGGGATCTCGAATTCGGCCTGTGGGGAACCGTACTGATTGCTCGACGACCCGAAGAACACGGCGTCCACCAACGGTTTCGGCTTCTTGTCCGACGTCGGCGTGATGTAGCGGGCAGGCAGCGCACACAGCACCACGTCACAAATGCCGAGTTCGACGGCAGCGGCCGCCCGCCACACCATGGCTGCGGCGCTGGCCCCGCCGAGGTCCACGAGCTCGGCGAAGTTGGCTCCCACCCCGAGGTATTCGGCGATGGTCGAAGGCACGAAGATCTCTGACTCGGCCAGGTGCGAGGTGACGATGCCGTTGACGAGTTCACCCGACAGGCCGGCGTCGGCCAGTGCCGCGGCACCGAGTTCGGCCCACTGCTCGAGGGTGAACGGCGCGGGTCTACCGCTTGCCGCGGCCTGGTTCATCCGCTCCGGCGATAGTTCGACGTATCCGACGATCGCTGCTTCGCCGCGTAATCCCATGTGCTGTCCTTCGATTGGTTACTTGCGCGGAAGACCGAGAATCATCTGAGCGATGATGTTCAGCTGGATTTCCTTGGTGCCTCCGCCGATCAACTCCGCGGGCACGCGTAGATAAGGCTGCACAACGTCGGAGTCGATGGCCATCGCGAGCCGGCCCGTCGACCCCAGCGTGGCCGCAAATGTCCGGCGCAGAAGTACGTTCATCGCGACCTTGGCGATACTGGAGGCCGGCCCGGAGCCCTGCCCTTCGAGCAACCGTATGGTTTCCCGCACGCCCAGCGCCTTGATCGCGTTGGCGTAGGCGTCCAGCTCGCCGAGTTCACGCACAACGTCGTCGTGCTCCTCTTCTGCGGCGAGCCGACGCAGGGGTGCCGCCCGGTCGTACTGGACGTAGCCACTGATGGCCGAGCGCTCCTCGGCCATCGTGGCGATGGCCAGCGCCCATCCCCCGGTGGGTTCGCCGAGCAGCATCTCGTCGGGCACGAACACGTCGTCGAGAAAGACTTCGTTGAACTCCTGCTCGCCGCTGGCCTGTTTGATCGGCTGGACCTCGATACCCTCCGACCGCATGTCCACGATGAAGTAGCCGATTCCGCGGTGCTTGGCGGCGGCGGGATCTGTTCGGGCCAACAGCGCTCCGAAGTCCGCCCGATGTGCCGACGACGTCCAGATCTTGTGTCCGTTGACACGCCAGCCGCCGTCGACCTTGGTCGCCCGCGTCGACAGCGCGGCGAGGTCCGAACCCGCTCCGGGCTCGCTGAACAGCTGGCACCATGCGAGTTCTCCCCGCTGGGTTGCGGGAATGAGCCGCTCCTGCAGAGCTTTTGACCCGGCCTTGATCAGTGACGGCAGGATCCACTCGGCGATGCTCAGGGACGGACGCACCATGGCGGGGCGCTTGCCGAATTCCTCGTCGATGATCAGTTGCTGAAGCGGGCTGGCGTCGATGCCCCACGGCGGCGGCCAGTGCGGAGCGATCAGCCCCGCCTCGGCGATCGCCGTCCGTTGCGGCCCGGCGGCGAAGTGCTCGTAGTCGCCCTGGCGTCCCGGGCTGTCATTGCGCAAGGCGGCGGCCGCGTCCAGCGCCGCGGCAACACTGGCCCGGAACTGCGATTCGGCATCGCCCAGGTCGACCGAGAAGTCGCGCTGCTGCGTCGTGGTCACCTCGCCGAGTCGCCGGGCCCAGCGGCTTCTCGGTCCGATCGACGCGGCCAGGCTGGTGGCACGCCGCCAGTACAGATGCAGGTCATGCTCCCACGTGAAACCGATCGCGCCGAACATGGTCAGCGTGTCGAGCGCGAGGTCCGGGCACGGCGCAACCGCCATCAGTGCTGCGCCGGCCGCGGCCATCCGATGCTGGTCGAGCGGTTCGCCTGCCGCCCGAACGGCGTCCCACGTTGCGGCGCTGGCCAACTCGCTGTTGACCAACAGCATCGCCGCGTTGTGCTGGAGCGCCTGGAACGTTCCGATGAGCTTGCCGAACTGCTCGCGGGTGCGCAGGTGTGCGGTCGCGGCTTCCACGCACCACTGTGCAATTCCCGCGGCCATGCTCGCGGTCAGCGCGGTGGCGAGGTATTCGGCCCGCCCGGCGTCGATGCCGTGCAGAACTTCGGCGCGCTCGACCGGATATTCGGCGAGGCGCATCATGCCGAGGTCGGTCAACAGGTCGGTACCAGCGACGGATTCGACCACGACGGCCGGGTGCGCTGTATCGACGGCGGCCCAGATCGTGTCCCCGTCCTCGGTGACAGCACACACCAAAGCGGTCGCAGCAGAGCATATTCCGGACGCCAAGCCCGAGCCGCCGGAGATCAGCCACCGGTCGCCGTCGCGGCCGGCGGTGAACTGCGAGTCCCGTGGCAGCACCACCACAGCCGCTACGCCCCCGGCCAGACACCTCAGAAGCGCTTCGGCCGACGGCGACTGTTCGGCGAGCGATACGACCGCGCCCGTCGTCACCGTGGGCAACAGCGGGCCGGGCAACGACGCCTTGCCCGCCGCCTCGAGCACACAGGCCGCGTCGATCAGCTCGCCGCCCTGACCTCCGTAGCGCTCCGGTAGGTGCACGGCGTGAAAACCGCTGGCACAGAATTCCTCCCACCACGGCGGAAGGTGGCCTTGCGCCAGCAGATCGAAAGCCTCGCGCGTGGCGGCTATCGGAGCCCGGCGCGCGGCGAACTGGCCGACCGAGGCGCTGAGCTCGCGTTGTTCGGGGGTGAGCGCCAGGGTCATCGGGCCGCCCTGCTCGTGCGACGCGTTTCGACGAAGAAGCGGGCCGCGGCGACGATCGCATCAGAGGTGGGCGACGGGTTCCAGCCGAGTTCGTGGACCGCCTTTGCATGATTCAGCGGGGTCATGATGTGCATCAACCGGATGTTCAGTGGGGTCAGCTTGGTGTCATGTCCGCGGAGCTTGGCAATCCAGCTGTTCGGGTAGCTGGCCGCGGCCATGACCGGGATCGGTACCCGCCGCCGAGGCGGCGTCACACCCACTGCCGTACAGCCGATTTCGTGCACCTCGCGGGTGCTCATCCAGCGTTCGGAGACGATGTACCGCTCGCCGACGCGGCCTCTCTCCCCCGCCAGTACAAGGGCACGGGCGGCGTCCTCGATGCCGACCACCTCGGCCTCGTAACCGTCGATGTAGAACGGCATCTTGCCGTGCACGGCCGCGGACAGCAGCGCGCCATGCGGCGTCGGTACCCAGTCACCGGGACCGAAGGTGTTCGCCACGCACATCGCGACGGCCGGCAGCCCGTTCTCGGCGCTGTAGCGCAGCACCATTCGCTCGGCCTGCACCCGGCTGCGAATGTAGTCCCCGCCGATGTCGAGCCAGTTGTGCGCGGTGGCCTCATCGGCGAGCCCGTCCTTCGACCGCCCGATCGTGCCGATCGAACTGGTGAACACGAAGCGCTCCAGGTCGGCCTCGACGGCGACATCGAGCACGCCGCGTAGTCCATCGACGTTGGTGCGCCACAGCGGTGTCGGATCGAGCAGCCAGGGGCGGGCGTCGACCACGCAGTAGTACACGACGTCGCAGCCACGCATCGCCTCACGCACGCTCTCGAGGTCGAAGATGTCGCCGTGGCGAATCTCGACCGGGAGCTCGTCGATACCCCGCGTCGAACTGGTCGCTCGGATCAACACGCGCACGTCGTCCCCGCGCGCGACCAACTGCTTGGTGACGTGCGAGCCCAGGAATCCGCTGGCACCGATCACGAGCTTCTTCATCCACTTCTCGCTCTATCCGAAAGTAGCGAGACGGACCGTCTCGTCTTGCCAAGACTAGGTGTTGCTGTCACCATCTGTAAAGCCGTCAGATGCGGAGTAGGCAATGACCACCCCTGTGAGCGCTCCCCGCCGTCGCAACGAGAAGTCGCGGCTGGCGATCGTCACCGCCACGAAGGAGATCCTGCTCGAGCGCGGATTCGACGGTTTGAGCATCGAGGCCGTCGCCGCGCGCGCGGGCGTCGGGAAACAGACGATCTACCGCTGGTGGCCCAGCCGACCGGCGCTGGTCGCCGATGTCCTGCTCGAAGACGCCGACAAGATCCTGCGGCCCGTTGACCGTACCGACGATCTCATCGCCGACCTCACTCGGTGGTCCGGCCGACTGGCGGCGACACTCACCACCGAACGGGGGAACGCCATGCTGCGAATCCTCACCGTGGCGGCCATGGAGCACGAGGACATCAAGGCGCGTATGCAAGTCGGTTTCAGCGCACCCTTGCACGAGAGCGTCAATGCGCGGCTGGCGGCCGACGGCCTTGATCCCGCCACCTCGCAAGCGGCGGCCGACGCCATCGTCGGCGGCATCGTCTACGGGATCCTCAGCGAGGGCCGCTCGTTCCGTCGGAGCCGAGCCGAGACCATCACCCGGACTGTCATCGCGGGTGCTGCGCTGTGAAGCCGTCTCCCGACGTGTTGCGCGTCGTCGGCGCCGACGGGGTGACGATCGTCGCCGACCGTCTCGGCGACCCCGATGCGCCGGCGGCCGTCTTCCTGCACGGCGGCGGTCAGACGAGACGATCCTGGGGCCGGGCGGCGGCCGCGGTGGCCGAACGCGGTTGGCAGGCAGTCACTGTCGACTTCCGCGGGCACGGCGAGTCGGACTGGTCGGCCGACGGCGACTACCGCGTCACCACTTTCGCCGAGGACGTCCTCGAAGTGCTCCGACGGCTGCCCGATCGGCCCGTCATCGTCGGTGCTTCGCTCGGTGGATTCACTGCGATGCTGCTCGCCGGCGAACTCGTACCGGGCGCCGTGCGGGCGATCGTGCTCGTCGACATCGTGCCGGACATGAACGAGTCCGGCGCGTCGCGCATCCACGATTTCATGGCCGAACGGATGACCTCGGGGTTCGCGTCGCTTGATGAGGTCGCCGACATGATCCAGCAGTACAACCCGCACCGACCCCGACCAACCGATCTCGACGGGCTTCGCACCAACCTGCGCGAGCGCGACGGTCGCTGGTATTGGCATTGGGACCCGAAGTTCATCGACGGCACCGCGGCGCTGCCCCCGATCGAGGTGACCGAGGTCGACAGGATGCACACCGCGGTCGAAACAATTCTGCGCAACGGCATTCCGATGCTCCTGGTGCGAGGCCAGATGAGCGATCTCGTCACCCAGGAGCGCGCCGACGAGTTCCTCGCCCGCTTCCCCGCGGTCGAGTTCGTCGACGTCGGCGGGGCCGGGCATATGGTCGCCGGCGACCGCAACGACCTGTTCGCCGACGCGGTCGTCGACTTCCTCGCCCGTCACAGCTGACGCACCTTGGACACCGACGCCTCGCGCGCCGACGCCTGAGCCATAGGCCCGGCCTTTTCACGCTCTTCTGTGTTCACCCAAGCGGTGTATAACGCCTACTTACGGGTAATTGACTAAGGGTTAACGAGCGCGAGGAGTTCCGATGAACATCGTTTCCGCGGCCACCCGAGCAGTGACCAAGACGGCTGATGTGACGACTGCGGCGGCGGGAGCGATCGGCGGTGCCGCCATCAGCGGTGCAGTCGGCGCGCTGCAGGGCGCGGCGTCCGGGGTCCGAACGGGCCTCGACAACGGCAGCCGGTCTTCTGCAGCGGCGGCACTCACGATCGGGGCCATCGGCGCCGTCGGACTGGTCGAGTGGCCGGTACTGCTGACGGTCGGCGGAACCGCACTTGTGCTGCATCAGCTTTCGCAACGCGCCGGCGATTCCGGCGACGCCGAACCGGTGCTGCGCTCAGTTCCGTCCTCGTCAGGTGGCCCGCGTAAAACCTCGGCTGCTTCGAAGACGAGCACCCGCAGGGCCACCAAGTCGAACACCCGTCGGTCGCGCCCGACAAAGAAGGCGACGGCGGCGCGTCGCACGACCAAGAAGTGAGTCTTCTCGGAAGGTTGGTCGAAAGCGCCACGACAGTCGTCACCGCGCCGATCGGGTTGGCGGCCGGATCCGCGCGTAACCTTGCCGGCGCGCTGCCGTCGCCCGAAGCGCTGACTGCACTCGGAGCCGCCGTCAAAGAGCTCGCCGGAGGCCGGCCGAGCCGGCGGTGTTGGCGCAACGGCGACCGATGCTGGATCGAACTTCGCGGCCTGGACGGTGACAACGGCAAGGCGCTCGGTAAAGCAGTGCTCAATGCCATCCGCGCCGAGGACGGGGTGCGCACCGTCGGCTTGAACCATGCCCTGTCCCGGGTGGTCGTCACCGTCTCCGACGATGGGCCGGCGATGGAGCGGCTGTGCGGATTGGTCGCCGAGGTCGAGCGCGGGGTCGGGGCCGACGCCGACCTGCCCACCGAGCTGCCCGCCGACGGCATCGTGTTGGCCGGCAAGGTCATCGCGGCCACCGCGAATGGCGTTGGTCTGTGTACCGCGGTTGCCGGCCGGGCGTTGATGTGGCCGGCGTTGCCCGCCGGTCTCGTGGCCGCGGTCACGCTCGTGGACTATCAGCCGCGCCTGCGGGAAGTCGTCGAACAACGACTCGGCCGCAGCGCGGCCGACACCGCCATCGCGCTCGCCGCCGCGACGGTGTACACCGTGACAGAGGCACCGACCTCGTTGGCCGTCGAGACGGTCCGGCACCTCTACCAGGTTGGGGAGGCGCTGGCCGGCTCCCGCGCCTGGGAACGTCAGGAACCGGCGATCGCACCCTATGCGGATGATCCCGATGCCGGTGCGCGTCCCCAGCGCCCCCGTCCCGCGCCGCCCGGCCCCGTCGAGCGCCACGCTGACCGCACCGGCATGGCGCAGGGACTGGCCGCGGCCGCCGTGGGCCTCTTCAGCCGCAACCTCAACACCGCCGCTACCGCAGCGGTGGTCTCCACACCCAAAGCCGCGCGTAACGCCCGCGAAGGGTTCGCCTCCGCCCTTGGCCGCGGACTGGCGGACAACCACAACATCATCGCGCTCGATCCGCAAGCGATTCGGCGCCTCGACCGCGTCGACGCCGTCGTCCTCGATCCTCAAATCCTGCTGACCGGCGAACTGCGAATCGGTCGGCTGCGCGGCATCTCCGATCGCGACCGGGCCGCGGCGTGGCAGTGGGCTCGCGAGAGCCTGGAGCGGGGCGACTTGGGCGTCGGTTGGCAACGCGCACCTTTGCGCAACAACGGCAGCGCCAATGGTGCCGCGACGGCCGAGGTGCTGGTTCGGCACGTGCATCACCCATTGGCCGCGAGTGTGCTCGGCGAAGTTCGTCGAGCAGGCGCCGAACTGATCTCGGTGCAGAGCGACGAACTCGACGACCTACGACCATCTTTCGACGAGCTGTATCCGCTCGACGGTCCCGTCGACGCCGCGCTGCTGGGCGCCGTCATCGCGCTACAGGGTGAGGGACGCACCGTCGCTGTCATCGCTACGCATGCGCCGCAGGCGCTTTCGGCCGCAGACGTGGCGGTCGGGTTGATCCCCGACGACGGTCCGCCCCCGTGGCACGCCGATCTGCTCGCCCCCGACCTCGACGCCGTGTGGCGGGTCATGCATGCCCTGCCCGCCGCGCGCCGGGCGAGTAAGCGAGGCGTGGAACTCGCGACCAGCGCCTCCATGTTGGGCGCCCTGCTCATGATCCCCGGCGTGCGGGGCCGCGGACCCGGACCGGTGACAGCAGGCGCCGCCGCCGGCCTGACCACCGGTCTCCTGCTCGCGCGGGGCGCCCTCAACGATCAGACCCCGACCCCCGCCACCGTGTACGAGTGGCATGCGATGTCCCCCGATGAGGTGCGGGACACGCTGCCGCAGCCGAAGCGCGAAGCGGCTCAACGTAAGTCGCGAGTGGCATCTGCCGCCAGCACGTCGGCCAACGTGATTCCCCTGGTGGCCGGGCCGCCGCTTCGGCTTGCCAGGGACTTGACGGTTTCGCTGCGCCAGGAGTTGTCGGACCCGTTGACACCGATACTCGCCGTCGGATCCGCGGCTAGCGCGCTACTGGGATCACCGGTTGACGCGATCTTGGTGGGCTCGGTGTTGGCGGGCAACTCGCTTCTTGCTGCCTCGCAACAGGTTCGGGCCGAACGGCTGTTGAGCCGCCTGCTGGCCGTGCAGGTACCGCCGGCCCGGCTCGTCACCGACGACGGCTACGAGACCATCGATGCGGCGCAATTGCGACCGGGCGATCTGATCGAGGTCAGACCCGGGGAGGTGGTGCCCGCAGACGCGCGGATCGTCGAGGCGACCGATGCCGAGCTCGACGAGTCGTCGCTGACCGGTGAGTCGCTTCCGGTGCCGAAACGGGCCGCCGCCACACCGGGCGCCACGCTGGCCGAACGCAGCTGCATGCTGCATGGCAGCACGACGGTGGTCGCGGGAACGGCGGTGGCGCTCGTCACCGCGGTCGGCGACCAAACGCAAGCAAGCCGGGCGGTGCATGTTCAGTCGGCCGAGAAGTCGGCGGTCGGCCTGCAGGCGCAACTGCGTGACCTGACCGATCGCGCGCTGCCGTTGAGCCTCGCGGGCGGAGCGCTCGTCAGCGGGCTCGGACTGCTGCGCATGGTGCCTCTTCGCCGAGCGGTTGCGAGCGGCGTGGCCGTCGCGGTGGCTGCAGTGCCGGAGGGCATGCCGCTGGTGGCCACGTTGGCGCAGCAGACGGCTGCACGCCGGCTCACCAGGGCCGGCGTGCTTGTTCGGACACCACGTTCCGTGGAGGCGCTGGGCCGCATCGATGTCGTCTGTTTCGACAAGACGGGAACGCTCAGCGAGAACCGGCTGCGGGTCACGCAGGTACACCACGCCGACGGCGTCACGCGCGAGCAAGTGCTCGATTGCGCGGCGCACGCCACTCCGGCGAAAAACGGCCATCGTCATGAACACGCCACCGACGCGGCCGTCGTCGAAGCGGCCGGCGACCAGTACCGACCGGATCCGGACGCGACCTATCTGCCGTTCCGGTCGGGCCGGCCCTTCTCCGCGTCGCTCATCGACAGCGAGCTGTCCATCAAGGGCGCCCCGGAGGTCGTCCTGGCCGCGTGCACCGGTCTCGACCCGAAGGCCAAGCGGACGGTGCATCAGATGGCGGGGTCGGGTCTGCGCGTCATCGCCGTGGCTCGTCGCTCATTGACAAAGCAACAGGCACAAAGGGCCCGGCGAAGCGATGAGGCACTGATCGATCTCTGCGACAAGGGTTTACAGTTCGTCGGGCTGCTGGGCCTGTCGGATACCCCTCGTGCAGAGTCGGCGTCGTTGTTGGCCGCGTTGCAGAAGCAGGATGTCGGGGTCAGGCTCATCACCGGCGACCATCCGGTCACGGCGACGGCCATCGCCGCCGAACTGGGGATGCCGGTGACGGCCGACCAGGTCATCAGCGGCGGGGACTGGGAAGCGCTCTCCCGACGGGGCCAGGAGCGGGCGGTGCGCGACGGCTTGGTGTTCGCGCGCATGACGCCCGAGCACAAGGTGCAGGTCGTGCAGACGCTGGAACGCATCGGCCAGGTGTGCGCGATGGTCGGCGACGGCGCGAACGACGCGGCGGCGATCCGGGCAGCCACCGTCGGGATCGGAGTGGCCTCGAGGGGCAGCGATCCGGCGCGCACCGCCGCAGACGTGATGCTGCTCGACGGGCGCATCGGCTCGCTGCTCGATGCGCTCGACGAGGGACGTCAGCTGTGGCGGCGCGTGCAGGCCGCGGTGTCCGTGTTGTTGGGGGGCAACGCCGGCGAGGTCGCGTTTTCTATCGTCGGGTCGGCGCTGACCGGAAGGTCCCCGCTCAACACCCGCCAGTTGCTGCTGGTGAACATGATGACCGACGCGCTGCCCGCGGCGGCCCTGGCCGTGAGCCCGGCGAGGCCCAACGGCGAGAACGGTCACGGTCCAAACCACGCCGCCATCTGGCGCACGGTGGCGATCCGGGGCACGACGACGGCGGCGGCCGCCACGTCGGCATGGCTGATGGGCGGCTTCATCGTGGCGCCGCGTCGGGCCTCGACCGTGGCATTGGTGGCATTGGTGACGACGCAGTTGGGCCAGACGCTCATCGATTCGCACAGTCCGCTCGTGGTGGCGACCGCGGTCGGGTCGTTGGCCACGCTCGGCGCCCTCATCAGTACGCCGGGCGTCAGCCAGGTCCTCGGATGCACACCGCTGGGCCCGCTGGGTTGGACGCAAGCGCTCGGCACGGCGGGCGTGGCGACCGCTGCGGCCGGATGTGCACCCTGGGTGCTGCGCCGCGTTCAGTCCTCGATCTCGACGACGCCGACGCGCCACAGCACGGCATACAGTTCACGAAGCGGGATCGCGAACAAGCCGGAGACGACGGTCAACGGGTCCGAGGAGGTTTTCACACCGGTTGTGGACACGCCTCCGACGGTCCGCACATCGAGCGTCCAGACGTCGAACACGCCATGACGGGAGGTTAACGAATGGCCGAATCCTCACGAAACGCCGCGACCCACCGCGACGCCGTCGAGCGGGTCCGTCACGCTCAGACGTTCTCGGTGGATTTGCCGATCGTCGGTCGGGTTCGCATCCCGCGACCCGAACAGCTCGCGTTCTACGGGGCACTGGGAGCGCTCGCGGCAGTGGAAATCATCGAGTGGCCAGTCGCTTTGGCGTTGGCCGCGGGCCACGTGCTTCTGCAGAACGAACACAGCCGCGTCGCGCAGGAGATCGGCGAGGCCTTGGAGGACGTGTAGCCGACGGCGTGGACGAGCGACAATCTTGCCGTCCTCGTCGTGATGGGAATCATGTGGCCGCGGCTTGACCGATTAGCCCTGCTAAGCGCACGATCACAGAGTGATCGAGTTGAGTGAACAGCAGATCCTGGAGCAGATCGCCGACCGGCTCACTGGGACCTATCCCGGCGTTCCCGTCGATGCGGTGTCGCGGCTCGTCCACGAACAGCACGCGCGCTTCGAGGGCAGCCGCATCCGCGACTTCGTCCCGCTGTTCGTGGAGCGGCATGCGCGAGCCGAATTGAACAAGGTGAGCAGCTCGACCGCGGTGTAGCGTTCTGCGCGCCGGGTCGTCCAGGGCTCGCGTCTACCCCGCATAACGTGAAAGGCCCGCATGGCAGACGAGAAGGTCGGCAGAGTCGCCGGCAAGGTCGCCTTCATCACCGGCGCGGCGCGTGGTCAGGGCCGCGAACATGCGATCCGGCTCGCCGAGGAAGGCGCCGACATCGTCGCGGTCGACGTATGCGAGGACATCGACGCTGCCGGATACCCCGGGCCCTCCGAGGCGGACCTGGACGAAACCGCGGCACTGGTCGAGAAGTCGGGACGGCGCATCGTGACCGCCAAAGCCGACGTACGCGATCTGGCAAGCCTCCGCTCGGCCGTCGACCGCGGAGTCAGTGAAATCGGCCCGCTCGACATCGTGGTGGCCAATGCCGGCATCAGTGCCAGTCCGGCCCCTGCCGCGATGATCGAAGAGTCCGCATGGCAGACGATGCTCGACATCAACGTGACCGGCGTCTGGCACACCGTGGCGGCGGCCTTACGGCACATGACCAACGGCGGTGGATCGATCATCTTGGTCAGCTCGATGTTGGGCTTGCGCGGCGGCGGCTACATGGCCCATTACGCATCCGCGAAACACGCCGTGGTCGGTTTGATGAACTCCCTCGCCAATGAGCTTGCGCCACAATGGATCAGGGTCAACTCGATTCATCCCGGCAACATTCTGACGCCGATGATCGACAACGACCACTTCCGTCGCACGGTGCGACCGGACCTCACCGATCCGACGATGGAGGACGCCACGCAGGTGATCGGTCACTTCCATCTGCTGCCGAAGCCGGTGATCGAGGCGAGCGCCGTGAGCAACGCCGTGCTGTTCCTGGCTTCCGATGAAGCGCAGTACATCACCGGGGCGGCGCTGCCCGTCGACGCCGGCGCGGTCGCGAGATTCTGACCAAGGCGACCGCCGGAGAACTTTGGGATCGGTAGCCACTTCCGCTGGATGTACTTCTGTCACGACGACGCCACCCGGGCGCCGTGATGACGAGAAGGATCAGCAATGAACATCGTGCCCGCCCGCCTCCAGGAACAGATCAACCGAATCGACCGCACGTACAGCCTTGTCATCGGTATCTCCGCAGGCCTGACCGCGCTCTGGTCCTTCTACCGGGTCTTCTGGCTGTTCTACACGGCCGCGACGTTCTCCAGCGTCGGGTGGTCGCCGGTTTCGTTGATCGTCCCGCTCCTGCTGTGGGTCGTGTTCGGCACCGCCGCAGGGGTTGTGGCCGCCGCCTTTCTACTTCGCTACGCCAAGCAACCCTGACCGCGACCGAACCGAAGGGGACGCAGCCATCGCCGCGTCCCCTTCGCGTGAGGAGACGCAAAGTGTCCGCTTATCAACGGATTTCGAGACAATTCACGTCTGGTCGGCATCGGCACCGGCACCCTCTCCACTGGGGCTGCCCTACCGCCCTGCCAACGCCACCATCCTGACGCACTACGGTTGTCCGATCGGAGCCGACCACGACAGATCAGGAGACCGTCGGAGATGACGATTCTGGACCACTTCCGACTCGACGACAAAGTCGTCGTCATCACCGGCGCATCGTCCGGCCTCGGCGTCTCGTTCGCCGAGGCGTGCGCCCAAGCCGGCGCCGATGTGGTGCTGGCCGCCCGGCGCATCGAAAAGCTTGATGCGACAGCTGAACTCGTCCGCGCAGCCGGTCGGCGTTCGCTCAGCGTCCAGACCGACGTGGCGGATCCCGACCAGTGCGCCGCGCTCGTCGATGCGGCGATGCAGGAGTTCGGTCGTGTCGACGTCCTGGTCAACAACGCCGGCGTCGGCACCGCGGTACCCGCTGTCAAGGAGACTGCCGAAGAGTTCCGCACTGTCATCGACGTCAACCTGAACGGCTCGTATTGGGCCGCTCAAGCATGCGGGCGGGTGATGGCGCCGGGCAGTTCGATCATCAACGTCTCGAGTGTCTTGGGTCTTACCACCGCCGGGCTGCCACAGGCGGCCTACAGCGCAAGCAAGGCCGCGGTTCTCGGGCTCACCCGCGACCTCGCCCAGCAGTGGGGCGGACGAAAAGGCATCCGTGTCAACGCCCTGGCCCCAGGCTTCTTCAAATCCGAGATGACCGACGAATATGCGCCGGGATACCTGGAACGCACAGTGTCCAGCCGCGTGGTGTTCAACCGGGTCGGTGAGCCGCATGAACTGTCGGCGACGGTGGTTTGGCTCGCCTCTGACGCCAGTGGCTATGTCACCGGTCAAACCATCGTTGTCGACGGCGGTGTGACGATCACATAGCGCGACTGCGCCGCTAACACTTCTCACTCGCTTTGGTCACGAACAGCCAACGCCCATCCCCAGCCGGCGATGAAGGTGATTTGATCGGGCCAGCGGCTCGATCAGACGACGGCCCGGAAGGTTGTTCATGGGTTCGTTCGGACCGCCACATTCAACGGCCCTGCTGCTGGCGGTCGCCATCGTCGCCGCGCTCTGTGGGTTCACCGCATCGGCTGCGGTGCGCCGTAACAAGCGACGCACGCGGAACGTCTTTCTCCTGGGCGCGCTTTGTGGATTCGTGGCGGGCGTGACACTGCGCAGGCGGGTCAGGATCGGCAATCTGTTGAAGGCGGCCTTGCGTGGGCCCGGGGGCCGCTGCATGACTCAAGCCACGCTTGCTCTCTCGGCGGCATTCTTTCGCATCCGCTCCCACGGCCAGGTCATCAATGCCCACACGATAAGGACGATCGCTACTTCGACCAGCAGATACACCGGCCACGGACCTAAGACGTCCAACAAGGACGCGGTCGGTGGTTTTCTGTTCAGGTAGCCGTAATTGGTCCCGACGATCGCGTTGAAGACGAACGTCGAAGCTGCCCATACCAGCGTGACGACGACCACGAAACGGTAACTGCGCCAACGTGGACGCATGCCTCTGCCCCAGGTGAGGTAGATGGCCGCCCACACGGCGAAGACGTGAAGCACGAAGAACGTGACGAACAGGTGGTGGGGAAAATCCGGCGCACCCTCTTCCGGTGTGCCCACGTCAGGTGTGATCAACGCCTGCGAGCTCAGCACCAGGCACCAGTAGTACGTGAGCGCGAACGCCCAATGCCGTTGCGACCAAAGCGCGTAGGCGGCCGTCAATTCCGCGATGTCACACAGCTGGATCGGCACCGAGGTCTGGACATCTGGCCGGATCAGTTTGTAGACCAACGCCACCAAGAAGGCCGCCAGGATCAGGAGCGCGAAGATTCGGCCGAACACCCGGGCCTGGGCTTCGCTCTGCCGGCGTCCAATCCAGACCAGAAGCGCAGCGCCTATGGCGAACACCGCGAGCACGACCAGATGCGACGGCCCATACGCCGCGAATTCACGTTCTGCGTGCAACATCCGACACTCCGTCTTTCAGCGTGGCCTGGGGGCAGGCGGCGAAGGCGTAGCCGGTGGTGTGCTGCCGTAAAGGCCGAGGGTTTGCGCGGCTACCGTGGCGAGTTGGCCTTGCAGGTCCGAAACCGGTCGACTGCCGCGAATATGGATGGCGTTCGTGAGAAGGATGACGTAGGTGTTCGATCCCGGGTCCATCCAGATAGAGGTTCCGGTGAATCCCGTGTGACCGAAGCTACCGACGGGAAAGACCAAGCCCCGCGGCCTGGAATGACCGGTGTCGATGTCCCAGCCGAAGCCGCGCAAATCTTGGCCCATGATCGCCGGATACGGCTCAGGCACCGCTGAATTCGAGTTCGATGCCTCGAGAACGGCTCTTCGAGCGGCGTCGTTCGCCGCTTCGAGTTGCTGAGATGCATGCCCCGGCTGCTCGGGAGTGGTCATCAACTTCAGGGTCGCCTGCTTCAGCGGAAACTTGCTTGGGCGGCCCGCCAACCGGTCGAGCAGAGCCTGTGCGTAGATGCTCAGATCCCGCGCCGTCGAGAACACACCGGCATGCCCGGCCACTCCGCCCATGCGGCGCGCCGTCGGATCGTGGACGGTGCCGCGTAGCAGGCGATTGATATCTGGATTTTTGCTCGGGTCGGCTCTGCTCTCCTCATCCAGTGCTGTCGGTGCGATACGCGGCAGAAGGCCGGTGCTCCAGGTGCCCGCGGGACAAGCGGCTGGTATGCGGGGTTCGGCCGCGGGGGCCCATGCAATCGCAGCTCCTCTGATCTCGTGCGGGCCACATGCTTTGGCGGGGGGAAGGTAGCGAGTGTCGCTCATGCCAAGCGGCACAAACACATTGCGGTGAACGTAGACGTCTTCCGCCTCACCGGTGACCTGTTCGATCAGCGCGCCGAGGAGAATGAAGTTGATATCGGAGTAGCGAAACACCTCGCCGGGCATCGACTGCAGCGGTGTGGTGAGCGCACGACGAAGACCTTCTGACTTGTCGGCTCCGTCGAGCCCCCACGGGTCTCTCAAATCGATATCGCCCGCGATGCCCGACGTGTGCGTGAGCAGCATGCGAACCGTGACCCGCGCGCGCTGAGGGTCGTTCGCCTCGTTGAAGCCGGGCAGATACGTCTGGACGGGCTCATCGAACCCAACCTTGCCTTGTTCGTACAGCTGCATGACGGCAGTCGCCGTTGCAAGGCATTTGGTCAAAGACGCGAGGTCGAAAATCGTGTCCTCGGTCATCGGCTCGGCAGGTGCGGGCGCTCCGTCCAGCCCCGGTTCACCGGCAAGCTTGCGCGAGCCGTACGCCTGGTGCAAGACGAGCCTGCCGCCATGCCCCACCGCCACCACGGCGCCCGGCATCCTGTGGGCGGCGACCGCGTTGTGCATCAGGACCGAAACTGCCGAGAAGTCCGGCGTGGGAACCGCAGCCGGCGTCGGCGACGGTCGTGGACTGATGACCGTCGTGGAGTGGTTATCGGTTGCGGCCGGTGGCTCCGACCGGCCGCACGCGGAAGGCGCTGCGGCGGTGAGCAGGACGGCTGCCACCACAATGGCCCTCCGCACAGATGACCGACCGAACCGGGCGAGTCGGTCTGCTGACATGACCACCTTGTCGGTCGAACGTGCGTGCCACGACATCGCTACCAGCCTCGTGATTGCCATCAGCATAGGGCGAAGGCAACCGCTTCAGAACCGAATCCGAACCGCGCCGCCCGGTGTTTCGTGCCCGGGTGGGAATCCGCCAACCGGCATCCCGGGCAGCCACCGTGTTGTTACCATCGCGCCGTGCACGACTCCCCGGCGACACCTGGTCGCGGCGGAGGGCCGTCTCGTTCACGTCGCGAAGTCCTCAGGTACGCCGTCTCCGCGCCTGCTCTGTTGGTTCTCGGGACCGCGGGGGCGGCCATTCGTACGCCGGAGGCGTCGGCCGAATCCCTCAGGCTGGCCGATTTTGCGACGCGGTTGGCCCCGGCAGATCAGCTCAAGGCGGCCGGCTTCGACGGCGCCCTCGTTTACGTGTCCGAACTGCGGCCGGGTGCGGACTTCGACTTCAAACCCGTCACCCGCGAATATGCCGATTCGCTGCGTGCGGAGGGACTTCACGTCGTCAGCTGCTATCAGTACGGCAAGCCGGGTTGGCCGACCCCGTCGGACTACACCCGCGGGTACGAGGGCGGCGTGGCGGACGCCCAGACAGCGCTCCGTCTGCACGGTGCCGCCGGAGGTCCGGATTCGGCGCCGATCTTCTTCAGCGTCGATGAGGATATCGACCGCGACACCTGGGACAGTGTGGCGGTCGAGTGGTACAGAGGGATCAATTCGGTGCTCGGCGCACATCGCACCGGCCTCTACGGGCACTCGCGGGCGTGTTCGTGGGCGATCGAAGACGAGGTGATCGGGCGCTCGACCTCCGAGGGCCACTGGTGGGCCTGGCAGACGAAGGCGTGGTCTGGTGGTCAGCGGGAGTCCAGGGCGGTGCTCTACCAAGCTGTGGTGATCGGCCCGTCCGAGCCGGGTGTTCCCGTCGGCGACACACACGTGGACGAGAACGAGGTCCTTGCGCCCGACTTCGGGCAGTGGGGCCTTGACAGAGCTTGACGAACAAGCGTCGGCCGTCGTCCGTGGAAGAGGTCCTGGCCAGCACCGATGACGCTGCCCGCCGTCGGTCCGGCCACATTTTCGCCACATCGCGGTCAATAATCGGCGGGGGAACACTCGCGGCCGATTCCGATTTAATACTCTGCTGACATGCCGGAGCGTCTACCGGCCGGGGGGACGGTCGCAAAGCTGGGACTGTGCTGCCTGCTGGCTGGTGTGTTGGCGGCGGCCATGATGTTTCCGTTCGCCGGCGGGTTCGGGCTGCTGTCGAATCGCGCCTCGGACATAGTCGCCAACGGGTCGGCCCAGCTGGTGGAGGAAGACGTCCCGCAGGTGACGACGATGGTCGACGCCGCAGGTCGACCGATCGCCTGGCTGTACAGCCAGCGGCGGTTCGAGGTGGCGACCGATCAGATCGCCAACACGATGAAGCTGGCGATCGTGTCGATCGAGGACAAGCGGTTCGCCGAGCACGCCGGGGTGGACTGGCAGGGCACGCTGACCGGCTTGTCCGGCTATCTTTCCGGCAACCTCGACACCCGCGGCGGATCGACCATCGAGCAGCAGTACGTCAAGAACTTCCAGTTGCTGGTGACGGCCCAGACCAACGCCGAGAGGCGCGCCGCGGTGGAGGTGACACCCGCCCGCAAGCTGCGCGAAATGCGGATGGCGCTGACGCTCGACAAGACGTTCACCAAAGCCGAGATCCTCACCCGCTACCTCAACCTCGTCGGCTTCGGCAACGGGGCATTCGGGGTGCAGGATGCGTCTCAGACGTACTTCGGCATCAACGCGTCGCAGCTGAATTGGCAGCAGGCGGCGCTGCTGGCCGGCATGGTTCAATCGCCCACCTCGCTGGACCCTTACATCAATCCCCAAGGCGCGCTGCAGCGTCGCAATCTGGTGTTGGACACCATGATCCAGCACCTTCCTCAGCGTGCCGACGAGCTTCGCGCCGCCAAGTCCCAGCCGCTCGGTGTGCTGTCTTCGCCCAAACAGCTGCCCGGCGGATGCATCGCCGCAAACGACCGCGGGTTCTTCTGCGAATATGTGCTGGCCTATCTCGCACGTGCCGGTATCAGCAAGGAACAGGTTGCGCGCGGCGGATACCTGATTCGTACCACGCTCGACCCGAAGGTCCAGGAGTCGGTCAAACGCGCGATCGACAAGGTCGCGAGCCCGACGCTGGAAGGCGTCGCCAGCGTGATGAGCGTCATCAAGCCGGGCAAGAAGTCGCATCGCGTGCTGGCGATGGCCAGCAACCGGACGTACGGCCTCAACGACGACGCCGGCGAAACGGTGCAACCGCAGCCGTTCTCGCTCGTCGGCGACGGGGCGGGGTCCATCTTCAAGATCTTCACCACCGCCGCGGCGATGGAGATGGGCATGGGAATCAACACTCAACTCGCCGTTCCGGGCTTCTTCCAAGCCAAAGGGCTGGGCAGCAGCGATACGCCGGGTTGCCCCAAGGAGACCTGGTGCGTACGCAACGCGTCCAACACCTACCCCGGCTCGATGAATGTCACCAACGCACTGGCCACCTCGCCTAACACCGCGTTCGCCAAGTTGATTCAACAAGTCGGAGTGCCCCGCGCGGTAGACATGGCCGTTCGGTTGGGGCTGCGCTCGTATGCCGTTCCCGGAACGGCGCGTGCATATGACCCGACAGGCAACGAAAGTCTGGCTGACTTCATCAAGAAGCAGAACGCCGGGTCGTTCACGCTGGGACCGTTCCAGCTCAACGCACTCGAATTGTCCAACGTGGCAGCGACTTTGAGCTCTGGCGGCGTGTGGTGCCCACCGTCTCCGATCGACAAGATCGTCGACCGCGATGGCAAGGAGGTCACATTCACCACGGAGAGCTGTGACCAAGCCGTGCCGGAGGGACTGGCGAACACGCTGGCGAATGCGCTGAGCAAGGACGACAAGGGTGGCGGCACGGCGGCGGGCGCGGCCGCTTCGGTGGGCTGGGACCTGCCGCTGTCGGCCAAGACCGGCACGACCGAATCCCACCGGTCCTCCGGGTTCGTCGGCTTCACCAACCAGTACGCGGGCAGTGTCTACATCTTCGACGACTCCAACTCGCCGTCCGAGATCTGCTCGTTCCCGCTACGGAAGTGCTCGAGTGGCGACCTGTACGGCGGTAACGAGCCGGCACGCACCTGGTTCGAGGCGATGAAGCCGATCGCCACCGATTTCGGCGAGGTGCGTCTTCCGCCGACCGATCCCCGCTACGTCGACGGCGGACCGGGTGGCGAGGTGCCCGACGTGTCGGGCATGAACGTCGAAACCGCCCGCCAGCGGCTGCGAGATGCCGGTTTCCAGGTGGCCGAAAAACCGACGCCGGTCAACAGTTACGCATCGTATGGTGCCGTGGTGGGCACGACCCCGAGTGGTCGAACCATCCCCGGGTCCGTCGTCACGATCTACACCAGTAACGGGGTCGCGCCCGCGCCGCCGCCGCGGCGGGAAGAGCCGCCGCCTCCACCGGGTGCGCCGGGTGGCCCCCCGCCTCCTCCGGTGAATCCGATGATCGTGCAGATCCCGGGGTTGCCGCCCATCACCGTGCCGATGATGGGCCCGCCACCGCAGGGTGCACCGCCACCACCACCGGGACTTCCGCCGCCGCCGTAGGGCTTGTGCAGGGGTGCCGAATCCGCAGTGGATCTGTCGTTCGCTAGTCGGACGAGTAGAGCACTTCGGGTCTCGGAATCACTCGCGGGAAAGTTGGTCGGAATCTGCGAACAGGAGATTCCCCTCATCGGAGATCACCGCCCAGCGTCGGGCAGGATCGGCGAAATGGTTGGTTCCGATGTCCACCGCTGCCGCCGCCATCTCGCCGAAGTCCTCGACGATGACGCCGTGAATTTCGGTGTCTTTGCCCGGGTTTACGCGGACGCGGACGTCCACCGCGAACTCCGAGTCGTCGTTCTGCTCGCGATCAGCAGCACCTTTGTCAGCCACTGTCTCCCCCTGACAACCGTCAAGTGATCCCCGAGAAGGTCAGTGAATCACGATCTTTGCCGCCCGACCACGCAATTGCGGTTTTCCATCCCTCCCGCTTCCCTGCATGGCCGTGGGCGACGGCGTCAGGCACGCTCCTTGATCCACTTCATGGCCATGCGCAGCATCTCGGGTGTCTGATCGGCCAAGTGGCGACCGAAATAACTCTCGAGCTTTCCTCCGACGATCGGAACTTTGATTTTGATGGTTCCACTGCACATGATGCGCGCGCCGTCGCGCGACGGCACCATCACAACGGTGCTGTGCGCGGAGCCCGGTGCGCCGCGGGCGTGAACGTGTACCTCCCCGCGCACTTCTACCCCGCGATCCAGAATCCACGTCTCGTCCTGCACGAGTTCCAGACCACGGGGATAGAGTTTGCTCAAGAAGCCGGGTAGAACTGCGGTCCGTAGATTCTGGACGACCCTCAGCCGTACGTCGCCGTTCGCATCGACGGCGAATGAGTCGAGTTCGGTCGTCTCACTGTGTGGCGCGATGTGCTCCAGCCAATAGTCCCGCTCGGAGAATGCGGCGTGAATCTGTTGCACAGTGACCGAGGATTCGACAGAGCAGTCGAACGACCGAGGCATGCCAGGAAGGCTATCGCCGTCGACCCGCGCGCGGCACGCGAGGCCGGTACTGCGTTTACGTGTTGCCCGGGAAGTGATAAATCCCGAATCCGGTTGTGACCACATCAGCGGCCTGCAGTCGAGCCTGTAGCTCGCTGAAAAGCCTCTCTCGTGGTTTGTCCTCGCTCGGGTCGTTGCTCAACACCCTGGTCTTGTCCGGTGTGCCGTCCCCGACTATCCCCGTGATGATTTCGGCGTGTGTCATGCCGTTGGTCGTCATGTCTTCGTCGGTCACCACCCACAGAGGACCGGTTCTCAGCAGCCGCTCGATCCCGCGTGGGAAGTAGTTCGCCGGGGGCTCGGAAACCAATCCGAGATCGGCCATCAGATCTGGCAGGGCAGAGTTGGGAATGGGCTCTTTGGCTGCATACATCTCCGACCAGCGAGCGCTGAGACGTCCGAGAATCTCCTCGATGGAGGCCATTTCCCCGTGCCGCCATGCGTACATCATTGCCGCGGCGGCCGCCCAACAGGTCAGGAGGTCGGGTTGCCGGATGAACGGCACCACGGGTTCGACGTTGAAGTTCACGCTCGACGCATCGCCCGCCTTCACGGTGACCGATCCCTCAGGGCGGTTGACGTTTACTTCGCTTGAAGCGCTTGCGGCCGTTCGGTCCAGGAAACGTTGGACGGCGGCGCTGGAGGTCGGACGGGGCTGTTCAGATTGTCGATCGCCGACCGAGCCGAGGAGTACTTGTTGCGTCAACTCCTCGGCACCCTCGTCATCGAGCAGGCCCTTCTTCTTCGCCTCCGAAATCGCTTTCAACGTTCGGTCCATCGCGCCGTTGAGGTATCGCTGCTGCGCGAGGTCGGCTGCGCGGCCGCCGAAGAACTGGGCCGTTTCGAGCGCGGACTGGAAAGCGGCTACCGCGTTCTGCTGATTGAGGTCCAGCCCGGTGATGTCTTTGAACAGATTCGGTGTCCCGATCAGGTTCATTGCGGCGGCGAGCGATGCGGGCGCGGGCAGGTCCGGCGCATTCTGGATCCTGACCAACGGAGATGCAAAGGGTGTGGGGGTCAGTACCGGTTCGCCCCTGGCCCTGCTTTCGGTGGCGACGTCTTGAATTCGTGGCGGATCGTCCGGGCAAGGAGCTTCTTCCCAACGCCAGAAGCGGGTGTCGTCCGGCGTCTCGCAGGAGTTGCACGCCCCCATGACAGCCTCGACGAAGACTCCCCGCGTCGGCACGCTGACGCGAATCGGTGATACTGGTGTCGTCGGGCGGTACGCATCGAAGAGAGTCGCCTTGTCTGACTCTTCGAAGGTGGGGTCGAGGTGGTATCCGGGCGCTACGGGTAACACCAGACAGTTCCCGACGACACCCAAAACACGGTTCTCGCATACGCTGGCGACGCTTTTGCCTGCGGCGCCAGGCGCGGGCACGCCGTCGAGCAGGATGTAGCGCTTGTTCGGATCCATCAGCATCCATGTGGCCTGCAGGTAGTGCTCGAGATTGCTGTTCAAGTGGTCGAGCAGACGTTCTGCGAGATCGCGGTCTCGCGCACGGGGATTGGACTTCTCGTGCGCGTCGAGGCTGAGAGCGACGTCGACGTGATCGATCGCGTTGAGGTCGTTGTTGATCCGGTAGTCGTTGAACAAGTCACGCGCCAGATGGTCGGTTCGATATCTGGCACTACCGCTCTCGACGAGTACCCGGCCGCCGACCGGGAGACTGGCGGCGGTGGTGATCCGGAAAGTCTTGATCCGTGCGCGCACCACATTCGGGGTGGTGTTGACGGGACGAATGCTGACCAGCAGTGCTGTCCCCTGTCGGAACCGGCCCACCAGCGTGGTGTCCATGTCCAGCGGCTGTGTCGAGTTGTCATCGAGGATCAACTCGTAGCGGAATTGGTTGACCAGACGCTGGGCAATGCGGGGCGCGAGTTGCGCATTCCACACCCGGTCTCGGTTCTCCGGTCGCTCGAGCCCGAGGAACGTCGTCCAGATCCGTTGGGCCGCCTGAGGTTGTGTCTCCGTCGAGTCGGCCGGCGTCAACAGCCCGTGGTACGGCGTCCATTGCGCGGCATCGAAGAGGTCCGTGTCGTCGGTGTCCGCCGGGCGCGGAAGATCGAACGAGATGTGGAACTCGCCGTCGAGATAATTCACCCGCTCATCTGCGTATCGCCCCTGCGGGTAATCGGCGTTGGCCCAGTTTGATTGCATCCTGTTGAGAGCGTCGAAACCGCCGGCGAGCTCGGGTCTCCGCAACGCGGTCAACAGCGATTCGCGCCACCGCAGCGCCCGGTCTCCGTTGAAATAGCTGACGGCCATCGGCACGAAGAGGCACTCCTGGGCGTCCGCCAGCTCGTGTGTCACCTGGAAATGCCTCATCACCTCGAAGTACTCCATGGTCACGGCATGGCAGTGATTGTGGTTGGCCACGACTTCCGTTTGCACACGCATGGTTTCGCCCTGCCGGACGGTCTGGACGACTGTGCTGCGCTGGCTGCGTGTGGAACTCGCGGCCTGGAGGGTGCGATCTCGCACCTGCTGCAAGCTGGATGCCGCCAGGTGCCGAGCCGAGTCCTGCCATGCCGTCGAGCTGGATCCGCTGGCGCCACCGCTTCCGCCGATCACCAGCGGTCCGATGAATGCGCCGAATCCACCACCGGCCGACCATGTTTTCGCTTTCGACCCACCCCGCATCGACTCGGTGAGAGTGGTGCTGATGATCTCGCTGATGTCACGGTCACGGGCGAGGGTGGCTTGCAGGCTCTCAGTGGCGGTCCGCGATTCCACCCGCGCGGTGACGGTTCGGCGGTCCCAGTCGATGACGGCGATCTGCTTCTTCTGACATGGCGCCAACGGCAGCGAGTACAGCAGATCACCCAGCGAGTAGCCGTCGGCCCGCCACACCTGCTTGAGCGTCAGCAGGTGACCGTGCGCGACGGTGATCGCTTGGTAAGTCGTGGCCGTGCCGTCCCAGTCGATCGCGTTTGTCGCGGACACCGCACCGCGGGGGGTCCCGCTGAACAGCGCACCACTGATGAGGTCCGCCGCGTGTTGGTACTTGGAGACGCGGTGAGCGGTGGCGAACTGATCCGACGTGAACAATCCCGGTCCCATCAGCATCTCCGAAACGACCTGCGGATGGAGCTTGGCCCCGGCCAGTGCTTCGTCTCGTGTCGCCACCGTCGCACCGCCGGTTTCGCGCGAACGCGTGGTGGACGGTCGGCCGGTCGACGTGGCGTCGCCGGATGCCGGTTGTGTTGCCGCACGGGCCAGATCGGCACGCTGTGACAGTTCGAGCAGCTTCTTGACCACGGGCTTCGGCAGCACTCTCGGCGGGTCTGCGGTCAACCCCTTCACATCGGGCTGCGTCGTGCGAACCACGGCGTAGAAGGAGAACTCCTCTAGGACTCGATTGGGCATGGTGAAGTCGACACAGCTGCCGCCGAGATCTGTCGAGAACGCTTCGGGATTCGCCACGAGATCTTCCTGATCGGGCGTGCGCGGCGACGCTTCCTCACATTCGCAATCGGTCGTCGATGGCAACGGGGGCTCGGCGAGGTCGAGCACGAGGACCACCCGCCTCGGAAGGCGCTCGTCGTCGAGAGAAAGGGGTCCGGCGTCGAGGCCGGACACGGTGGCGAAGGCCCGCGCGAGTCGATCAGGCGGCCAGTCCGCCGTGAAGTAGCCGCCGGTGACGGTCGCGGTCGTCACTACCGCTCTCGGCGGCCCGTTGTCTTCGGACGCGCCCCACAGGACGACGGGAAGATCGGCGGCAGCGGGTTCGCCCGTCGTGCGAAGTACCCGGCCCTTGATGCTTAGCCGGACCCCTTCGAGCGGGTCGCGCCCCGCGGGGAGCGTGACGGCCGGCACCGGCACGACTTCGATCTCCACGGGCTGTCCGATGTCACCGGGTGCAACGTCACGCTCGGCGACGGCGTTTCCCGTCGGCGAGGTGACGAGCAGTTTGAAGGGGCCTTGCACCTCGTCGTCGGGTCCCAAGTCGACGGCGAAGGAGCCGTCGGCAGCCGGCCGGTCGGTAACGGACGCCGGGGACAACAGCCCTTCGTCTCCACGACGGGGCGGCACGACAACCCGCTGGAACAGAACCGTGAGACCGAAACGGGTGAAGTCGGTTTCAACGGCCGCGGACAGTTCGCCCCTCAAGGTCACCATCAGCCGACCACCTCTGAACCGAACACGACGTTCGTCGTCAGTTCCATGGCGTCGGCGTACCTCACGAACAACCGATCACCGTCATTCGGTACCTCCGCAAGCACGCCCGCGAACCCGGATCCATCCGGCGCGACGAAGAGTTGGTCGACCCGCTGCTCGCCGACTCGCGCCTGCAATGGGACCGCCCGTCGCTCGAAGTCCTCCCCCTCGACGTACACCTTCATCGCGAAGCCAGGAACCGCGCCCGACTCCAGCTCCTCGAAATGCGCTCTGGTCACCTGCATTTCGTCACCTCACCGGTCGAGTTCAAGAGAGTCGATGTAGACGTGGGTGTTGTCGGTCTTGT
Organism: Mycobacterium sp. GA-0227b; assembly: GCF_001499855.1. Lineage (GTDB taxonomy): Bacteria > Actinomycetota > Actinomycetes > Mycobacteriales > Mycobacteriaceae > Mycobacterium. Next base: position 126,109 of record NZ_LQIK01000029.1, on the reverse strand, counting down.
CCACGTCGAAGTGGACCGCTCGGACTTTGTTCAATTTGGCACCGCGCTTCTTGAACAGCGCCAACGGGATGCGTACGGTGTCCATTCGCAGGAGCGTGGACAGCTTGTCGGGTGAGTTCAGCTCACGGTGTTTGTGTACGAACGGCTTTCCCGGCGCTTCGGCGGGAAAGAACTCCGACTCGTTGACCACCGCCGAGTTGTTGTCGAAGTCTTCGAGCGTGACACGCAGATGCGCGGGCTTGCCCGAGATCGTCTCTGTGGTCACGTCGTACCACTGTCCGAACCGGAACTGCAGGAACGTGAAGGCCGACCAGTCGGAGTTGGCGCCCATCGGGTCTGGCAGAGGATCGGTGAACCACCGCGATGATGTGGTGGCCAGCGTGACGTCGGCGTGCGCTACGCCCGTGACATGCGGGATGTGTCGGCCCTGGGGGATCGGCGCCGGGGCGCCGGCCGGTTTGACGGCGAGGTCCTTGAGTGGTGTGACGGTTCCGATCGCCATGTTGCGTGCGACACCGAGCTCGTTCTGCGGTCCCTCGAAGCTGTCGAGCACCTTCTTCTGACCGAACGAGTATTGCAGCGCAACCGTGATACCTGCCGGTGGCTTCTGGTCTCGGGTGAATCGACGATGTAACGCCGACTCTCCACCGAGCCGGTTCCTGAAGAACCCGGCGATGTAGAAGTTCGCCAGTGTCTGATGCTTCGCATCATTCAGCAGTGCCGGATCGGTCGTGATGACGCGAGGCTCGGTTCCCCAGTTCGTGTTGAACCGGTTGTGGCAGGCCCCTTTCGCGAACACCATCATCTTTCTGCACAACGCGCGGTCATAGAGCCGGAAACCCGTTCCCGCGAGGGTGCCGTGGGGCCCGAGGGCGCCGAGGCTGTCACCCAGGATGTCGCCGTCGAGAGATCCATACACCACCAAGTACGTCAGGAGAAGAGGGCTGACCGGCATGTCGTTGTTCACCAGCGTGACTGCGTCGTCGGTAGCCGAGCCGGTGAAGTCCGACGGGGCCAGCGAGCAGACCGCACTGACGCCGAACCTGCGCGGTCCGGATGTCGACGATGTGCGAGCCTTGTTCATCTTCACCGCGGTCACCACGGCGTCACCGCCCCGCGAATGCCCAAGGAAGCCAACGTTGTCGAAGTCCAGCATGCCGTGACACGGATTCTTGGCATTGCCGTCGACTTCCTTCTTCCATTCGTCCAGTGTCGTGAGGAAGGAGATCGCGCGTGCGTTCAGGAAGTTGTTGACCAGGTCGAGCATGGTGTTGTCGACGCTGATCGAGGCGATGCCGTGCTTCGCCAACTCCTTCTGCAGGTATTCGAAGCCGTGGTAGCTGGGTTTTGGCTGGCTGATGGTGGTGGCCCTGCCTCTGATCGTCACCTTCAGCGAGCCGTTGGGCTGCTGCTCCTGTTTGCGGTCCAGCTCGGACCAGTTGTCGAACGCGAGGTCTTGAGGTGCCCAACCGTGCAGGATCGCGACGACCGGGACGCGAGTGGTGCCCGCAACGCGATTGGGTTTCTTTGGATTCGCGGGATAGCAGATTCGGCCCGCAATCCGAATCTGGAACTTGGTGGGGTCGCTCGGATCCACCTTCGCGAATTGTCCGTGATCCAAAACGGATCGGCCCCAGAGCATCTGGGTGACGATGACCGCCGGGGTCTGGCCCACCATCCCCGGCTGAGTCTTCGTGGTCAGTAGGTTGTCGAGGAAGGTACGAGCCGTCGTTGCGGCCGGCTCTTCGAACTTCGTGTGTCCCGGAGACCCGCTCACCGGGTTGACCTGTCCACCTGTCGACAGACCGATCGAGGCCCAACTCGAGAAGTTGTCGAACTGCGGGACGAACGCGCCGCCCGTCACGCCTTCCTCTGCCACGTCTGGTTCAGCATCCTCGAAGCTCGCTTGAACCGACTCACCCGGCGTCGTGACCGTGATCTCGCCCTTCGACCCCTGAGAGGCCGCGTCGATCGCCTTCTGTATTGCGGGTGAGTCCTGCGGTGCCTGTGATGCGGGGCGCGACTGACCGATCATGGATTCCAGCGCGCTGCGGGTGATAGCGCGCGCCTGTTCGTCGGTGATGAGGTCGGCGGCGCGGGCCCGCTCGATGTTGTCCAATGTGCGGTCGATGCTCTTGCTGGTTTCCTGCTGCATGGCGAAGTCTGCGGCCTTGCCGCCGAAGAACTTTGCGGTGTTCATGGTGCCCTGTAGAGCGGCGAGAGCGTTCTTCTGGTTGCCCTCCAGTCCGGTGATGTCTTGGAAAAGGTCGGCGCGGCCGAGGATTCCGAGCGCCTGACTCAGACCGGTGGGATCCGGCACGGCCGGCGCGTTCTGGATGTTGATGACCGGTTCGGGGAATCCTGTGGGCGTCACATCCGGTGCCTCGGTTGCGCGGCTGGCAGTCGACACCGGTTGGATCGGAGTCGGCTCGTCCGGGCAAGGGGCCTCTTGCCACCGCCAGAACCGGGTGTCGTCCTTCTTCTCACACGCATTGCAGTCGCCCATGATGGCCTCGGCATACACGCCGCGGGTGGGCACGCTCACCCGCATTGCCGGCACGGGTTCGGTCGGCGCGTAGTGCGCCAGCAGGTCGATGGGGCGCTCGACATCCTGGTTGAAAATCGGATCGAGGTGGTGTCCGCGTGCCACCGGCATCACCAGACTGTTGCCGACGATGCCGATCAGCCGGTTCTCCACCACGCTCGCGAGACTCCTGCCGCTCCCGTCCGGCACCTCGAAACCGTCGAGCAGCATGTAACGGTGATTGGGGTGGAAGCTGCGAAAGATGATCTGGTGGAAGAACTCCAGGTGCTTGTTCAGGTGAGCGATGAGCTCGCGGCTGCGCTGCCGATCCTCTTCCCTCGGGCTGCGTAGCTCCTCGCGCGACAGAGGAGTGGCCACCACTACCGCGTCGTTGTCGACCAGGTCGTTCAGCAGCCGGGGCGCCTGGAAGAGGAAATGCCGGAGATGCGGTGTGTGATAGCGGATGGCACCGCTTTCCACCATGATTCGCGCATCGGGCGGGAGGTCGCCGTCGAACCAGATCTTGAACCGGGCGATTTCTTCGCGTGGGATCGAAGGCAATCCGCCCGCGGGCCGGAGGCTGACGTAGAGCGGCGCGCCTTCAGAGTAGCGGGAGACCAGCGTTGCGTCCAAGCTGATTTCGATCTCGCCACCGGAGGTGGTGACATAGCCGAAGCGAAGATTCTGGATCATGTTCTCGGCGATGCGCGGGGCTGCTTCCTCCCGGAAGACGCGATCCCGCTCTGCGATGGCGAGCCGCTCCAGCTTCGCCACCCACCACTCGACGGCGCTCGACCACAGATACGGTTGGTAGGGACCCCAGTTGCCGGGAACGAACTTCGCCTCTTCGTTGTCACGGGGCCGCGGAAGAATGAAGCTGATGCGAAGTTCGCCCTCCAACTGCTCGGGCGCCTCTTCACTGTAACGATTCTGCGGGGTGTCGCTGTTCAGCCAGTTGTTCCGGACCCGCTGCGCACAGTCGAAACCGTCACCCAAGCTGGGGTCGAGCAATTGGCCGTCCAACATTTCCCGCCACCGCAGCGCCTTCTCTTCGTCGAAGTAGGTCATCAACAGCGGGATGAACAGACACTCCTGCACATCCGCGAGCTCGTGTGAGAGCTGGAAGTGCCGGAGCACTTCGAAGTACTCGACCGTGATGGCATGACAGTGGTTGTGGTTGGCCACCACTTCGGTCTCGACGTTCATCGACTCACCTTGACCGAATGCCTGGACGACCGTGGCGCGCTGATCCCTTATCGCGCTTGCCGCTTGCATCGTCTGATCGCGGATCTGCTGAAGCGAATTGGCGCTCAGACTGCGTGACGAATCCGACCAAGCGGTGGAGCTGGCCCCTCCGCCACCGCCTGCCGCCCCGGCGAAGATTCCGAAGCCCGATCCGATGAATCCCAGTCCGCCGCCTCCGCTGGCGCCCCACACGGTTGTCGAGGAGCCCGCGCGTTGGCCCTCTTCCAGCGACGAGCCGACGATTTCAGCGACGTCGCGATCGCGGCTGAGCAAGGACGTCAGCGCCTCTTCTTCTTCGAGCAGCTCCTGGCGTGTCGCCGTTTCCTGTCGCTCCCAATCGATTACCGCGATTTCCTTCTTTTGGCATGGCGCCAGGGGCAGCGAATACAACAGGTCGCCCATCGAGTAACCGTCCGCGCGCCACGTCTGCTTGAAGTGCAGCAGGTGACCGTGCGCCACGGTGGTCGCCTGCCAGGGCAGCGACGAGTCGTCCCAGTCGATCGCGACGCCGAGGTTCGCGTCGCGCCCAGGGGCCGGGCAGGCGATGGCGCGGACCACGTCGGCAACTTGCCTGAACTCGGTGCTGAGGCCGACGTTCGCCAGCGCGCGCGATGTCACGTTCTCGGGGTAACCGAGTGTTCGTTTGGCGACGGCCGCCTCGAGCGCAAGCTCCGGCACGGGGCGATCGGGCGCTTCTCGTCCGACCGTGGGATCGACTGCAGGCTCGGCGACGAGATCGACCAACTCCGACACGATCCGCGGCGGCAGGATCGGCGGTCGAGTCGGCGTGACGCCCTTCACCTCTGGCTGTGTCGTCCGCACCACCTTGAAATACGAGAACTCTTCCAGCACTCGGTTCGGTGTGTTCAGGTTGACGCAACGGCCGCCACCGAGGTCGGTCGAGAAGGTCGCCGAATTGCTCACCAGGTCGACGGCGTCGGGTGCTCGAGGCGGCGAAGCATGGCACGAGCACGGATCCTCGTCGGAAGTCGAAACATCAAGCGGGGTAACGAGAATGACGCGGCGCGGCAACCGCATCTGCGGGTCCAAGGGAATCGGGATCCGCGGGCCTCCCGCTACGGTGCCGAACGCCGTCGTCAACGCCGCCGGAGGCCACGAACCGGAGAAGTAGCCGTCCTTCTGTGTCTGCGTCACCACGAGTGGATGGGCATCGGCCCCTTGGTCCGGTCCGATCCCCCAGATGACCACGGGGAGGCCGACCGGGGTCTTCTGTCCGGCGGGCCCCATCGCACGTCCGGTCAACCTCACCGGTCGACCGAGCGTGGGGTCGTCGGTGGGCGTCAGGACGAACGGTTCCAGCTCACCGATGTCGAGCGTGACTTCTCGTTCCAGTGCGTCGGTTTCGACCGTAATCTGCCCGGCGGTCGAGCCGTCAGGGGCCAGCGCCGTGACGGCGACCGGTCCCTGAATCTCGTTCGCAGGCGCCAGTTCGACGGCGAACACCCCATCGGTGTCTGTACTCGCGGAGCGCGAGACCGGTACGGGAACAACGCTTGTGGCGTCGTCAGGATCGATCGCGAAGTTCTGCCTGAAGGCTGCGGTGACCCGATAGCCGAGGGGCAGGTTTCCGCCCGTCGGCGATTTCAGACGACCCCGCAATACGACAATCGCGTCGGCCATGACCCCACCTTTGGTGAGCCTCGTGAGAGCTCATTGCGACCGCATCAACGGTAGACCCATGGCGCGCGCAATTCCGCGGAATCGGAGAACCGGTTGACGGTACCGTCAGTTACCTGCTCTCACGGCCTCGATGAGGAACTCCGACATGCCGCCGGGGAGAGAACGCCGCGAGCAGGACTCGAAACCGGCCTCCTCCAACCAGCTCATCCATTCAGCCCATGTTCGGACCATTCCCTCGCCGGAGGCAAGCGTCAAAAAGTAGGCGCAAAGGTGCGCTACGAAGGGCGGCCCCATCTCGTCGTCGTCCTGCAGCGCCTCGATCACATAGAGGCTCGCTCCCGGCCGCAGCGCCCGAGCGGCCTTGGCGAGCAGACTGCGAACCTTCTCTTCGGACCAGATCGAGAGGAATCGGGAGAACAGCATCGCATCGAATCCTTCGGGGAGCTCCTCCGCGAAACAGTCTCCGCCGACGGCCGCGACTCTCTCGGCCATCCCCTGCGCCGCCAGCCGGGCACGGGTGGATTCCGCGACGGTCGGAAGGTCCAGGACGGTCACATGCATGTCGGGCCAGCGGCCCGCGAGGATGGTGGCGTTCACCGCCTCGCCACCGCCAACGTCCAGCAGCCGACGGTGACGGGACAGGTCGAGCGTTTCCGCGAGGAAGGCCGCGGTTCCGAACGAAACGAGGCTCATCATCTCGTGAAAGATCTTCTCCAACGGCGGATTTTCCGCGAGCCGCATATAGAGGTTCGACGCGGATCCCGGGATCTCCTGCAGCCCGACATTGGTGTTGGTCCTGAGCGCCTCCGCGAGCCGCGCCATGGGCCGATATTGAATATGGTTCGCCATTCGCACAGCGGGCACCATGTTCGCCGGGTGCGCTTTCGAGAAGAACCGCTCCGCGCCTGATGTGTTGAAGTAGCGGTCGCCCTCCTTTCGGAGCAGGCCGACCGCGCTGCAGCCGAGCAGGAGAATGCGCGCGGGCTGGTTCTCGAGCTTCAGCTGCTCGGCGAGCTCTTCGCGTGTGAGACCCGGCGAGCGGGAGAGCACCGTGAACAGGTCGAGTTCGACGGCGGACGCCAGAAATTGGAAATAGTACATCCCGAGAAACAGATCTAGGATCGCATTCTCGTCCTGTTCGGTGAGCTGCTTCATGGCGGGCTCCGTGTGCTGATGGCTCAAACGAGTGGTAACAGCATTGCATACGGCGGAATCCGCGGTTACGAAAAATTCGCCTGAGCCACAACGGGTTTAGACGTAACTGTCGCCGGAGGCCCGGCGACGGTACGAGGATCGGCATGGCGGCGCCGACGTAATAGTTAACGATTTACTTGACTTTCCCGCGGTCTACCGTAATAGTTAAGTATGTGCCTAACCAATCCGGTGCCGACGGGATCGGCCGCGTGTTCCAGGCACTCGCCGACCCGACCCGTCGCGCAATTGTCGAGCGGCTGGTGCGCCGTCCGGCGACGGTGAAGGCGCTGGCTGAGCCGCTGACGATGTCGTTGCCTGCGGTGATGCAGCACCTGCAGGTGCTGGAGGCGGCTGGGGTGATCGTCACCGAAAAGGTCGGCCGAGTGCGCAGCTGCCGGATCGAACCCATGGCGCTGCGTGAAGCCGAGCAGTGGCTCGGCCGCCAGCGTACGGAGTGGGAACGGCAGCTCGATCAACTCGACGACTATCTGAAGGGACATTGATCATGGAGATAACGCACTCGACGTTCACGCTGGAGCGTCGCTATCCGGTCTCGGTCGAGCGGGTCTTTCAGGCTTGGGCGGATCCGGAGGCGCGCAGACGCTGGATGGCCCAGGGCGCCGAGCACTCTCAGAACTTTGTGGTCGGCGGCCTCGAGACGGTGCGGGGGTTCGATGGCGAGGGTCGAGCGCTCACCTATGAGGCCCGCTACGCCGACATCGTGCTCAATGAACGAATTCTCACTACGTCGACGCTGCACACAGAGGACCGACTGTCGACGGTCTCGGTCACCAGTGTCGAGTTCCGGGCAGAAGATGCCGACACCCGGCTAGTGCTGACCGAGCACGGAATCTACCTACCCGGCCAGGAACAGCCCGAGTGGCGGGAACACGGAACCGCGCAGCAATTGGACAGCCTGGCAGCGGAATTCGCCGAAGTCGCTGATGCAAAGGAGAACTGATCATGGTGCATGTTGACTTCGTGCTGGCCGTCGTCGCGGTGAGCGACATCGAAGCAGGACGAGCCTGGTACACCACGCTTTTCGGCCGCGAACCCGACAACAACCCGATGCCGAACCTGGTCGAATGGCAGGTCACCGAGGGCGGCTGGGTGCAGGTGACCGAGGACCCCGTGCGCGCCGGCAACGGGATGCTCAACTTGGCCGTTTCTGACTTCGAGGAAGGCGTTCGCGAACTTCGCGAGTTGGGTCTTGGGACCGGCGAGATCATCGACGCGAATAGGGGCGTACGACTATTTCCGATCGCTGATCCCGACGACAATGTGGTCCAGCTGATCGGCAACTTCCGGGTGGAGTATTAAATGCGAACCGCAGGCCTCGTGCGCAGACGCGTTCGCCGACAGCCGGGGCGCGGTAACCCACCAGAGCGCTGGTCTCACCCGGCTACCCGGTCAGGTAGCGCTGGAGCGTCGGGCCGATCCAGTCGATGACATCGGCCCGTGACATGTTCGCCAGCGGACCGAATCCCAGCACATACCGGCACAGCGCCATCCCGAGCACCTGAGAGGCCACCAGGCCCGCTCGTACCGCCGCGTTCTGCGGATTCTCAATCGCCCGTGCGATGGCCGGGGCGAGCTGCGCGGCGAACATCGTTCGCATCCGCTCCGCCACGGCGTTGTTGGTGACACCGACGCGCAACAGGATCACCAGGGCGTTATCCCGCTCCCAGCGGTCGAGAAAGTGTGCGGCCACGGCCGCCCCGAGTCGGTCCCGCGAGACCTGCGTCAGATCCGGCAGTTCCAGGTCGAATTCGGCTGCGCTGGCGAACAACTGCTCTTTACTGCCGAAGTAGCGCATCACCATGGCCGGGTCGATCCGGGCCTCCGCCGCGATGGCCCGGATGGTTGCCCGGTCGTACCCGTCTGCCGCGAATCGCTCGCGGGCTGCGGCCAGGATGACCGCCTTGGTCTCGGTCGAAGATCGCCTCATGTCAACGATTGTAGGCCAACAGCCGTTGACAAGAGCCGGTAATCGGCATACCTTGATGCCAACAGACGTTGACCAACAAACGTTGACAAAGGAGCCAAGATGCTATTCACCCCGACAGATGTCCTCGTTGTCGGAGCCGGACCCGTCGGCCTCACAGCCGGCATCGTCTTGACGCAACAGGGTCACGACGTGACCGTCGTCGACAACCAAGCCGAAGGCGCCAACACGTCCCGAGCCGCCGTCGTGCACCCGCACACCCTCGAACTGCTCGAGCCTTACGGCGTGACACCTGACCTGGTCGCGCGCGGTGTCCACACACCGACGTTCACGATCCGCGACCGCGACGACCTGCTGATCGCCGTGCCGTTCAGCGAGCTCCCCACCCCGTACCCGTACACCCTGATGATCTCCCAGGCCGACACCGAGGCGTTCCTGCTGGCTCGGCTCGAGGAACTGGGTGCGAAGGTCATCCGTCCGGCGGCCGTGACCGAAATCGTGCAGGACGGCGACGCAGTCCACGCGACGTTCGCTGACGGACAACGGGTTCGGGCGCGTTACGTGGTCGGTGCTGACGGCATGCACAGCACGGTCCGCGAGCAGGCAGGCATCCTATTCAGCGGCGGCACCTACGAAGAATCGTTCACCTTGGCCGACGTGCGCATGTCGGGCGGTGTGCCGGCCGACGAGGTCATCTTGTACTTCTCACCGGCGGGTTTGGTGGTGGTCGCGCCGCTGCCCGACGGGATGTACCGGATCGTGGCGACCGTCGACGATGCGCCCCAGCACCCGAACATGGCGTTCGTGCAACGCCTTCTCGATGAACGCGGGCCGAAGGCCAGGCCCGTCGTGATCGAGGAAGTGGTGTGGGGTTCGCGGTTCCGCGTGCATCACCGCATCGCCGATGCCTTCCGTGACAAGCGGATCCTGCTCGCCGGTGACGCCGCACATGTCCATTCACCGGCCGGCGGTCAGGGGATGAACCTGGGTATCGAGGACGCGGTCGCGCTCGGCAGTTCGCTGTCCCGTGTGCTTTCCGGGGAGCCCGCCGGCCTCCTCGACGACTACGCCTCCGACCGTCGTCGCACCGCAGAGCAAGTTGTCTCGCTCGCCAGCAGGCTCACCGACCTCGCCACCGTATCGTCCCGTCGTCGTCGGATCCGCAACCGCGCCATGCGCATTGCCGGAACGGTCCCCGCGATCAGACGGCGTCTCGCACGGCGACTATCCGGCCTGGACCGACGCTGACTTCCCGCGAAACCCATCCATGAAAGGCAGAACCATGCACATTTTCGACAAAGAGATCGCCGAACGGCCGGATGGGTTCCGTGGACCCGACCTGAGCCCTGTCGGTCTAGAACTGCGGCCCCACCGCATCGCAGATGGCGTCTTCGCGCTGCTGGCAAACCGGCACCCAAAGGACAACAACGGTGTGGTGTTCGGGTCGAAGGCCACCCTGGTGATCGACGCCGGAATCGTCGCCGATGTGGGCCGCACGATCCAGCGCCACGCCACGCAGCTTTCCGAGGCGCCGATCCGGTACCTGGTCAACACCACCTATCACGGCGACCACACCTTTGGGAACATCGCGTTCGCCGACGACGTCACCGTCATCTCGTCACGCATCAACCGCGACAATATGTCCGATCTGGAATACGAGAAGCTGGTGCGGTCGGCGAACATGTACGACGACAAGGCGCTTTTCGACGACATCACCGCCTGGCGCCTGCCGGATGTCGTCTTCGACGACTATGCCGAGATCGACCTCGGCGACCAGAGCGTCGAGCTGCATCACTTCGGGCCCGGCAACGGTCCCGGCGACACCATCGTCTACGTGCCGTCGGCGCGCACGGCCTGGACGGGCAACTATCTCTGCCATGCCGGGGTCGCTCACATGCTGCTGCAGGCCGGCCCCGAACCCTACCTCGATTCGCTACGCAAGATGCGCGAGGCCCTCCCGGAGTTGGAGACGATCGTTCCCGGCCACGGGCCGATGGGAGCCGGACCCGAGGCGATCACCGCACTACTCGAGTACCTCGAGCGACTGAACGACGAAGTGGCGGAGGCATTCCGGGTGGGCCGTACGGTCGAGGAAACCGCGGCGTCCTGCACGAACCCCTGGGCCGACGGCCTCGACACCGGCCTGATGGAGACGCTCGCGGCCCTACCTGGACCGACGGCGCCGGCTCAAGCGGGGCTGCTCGACCTGTGCCGAAACCTGCACCGCCTCAACGTCTTGACCGCCTACCGGGCGTGCGAGCGCACCGCAGCGTGAACCGATCTGCCACCACCCGCATCCTTCAGCACCCGATTAGGAGACAGCCATGCCGTACGCATTGATCAGACAGCGATTCACCGACTACACCCGGTGGCGCACCGCGTTCGACTCGGTCACCGAGGTTCGCCGGGCAGCGGGGATGAACCTCGTCTTCGTCGCGCTCAACGCCGCCGATCAGCAAGAGGCGATCGTGCTGTTTGAGGTCACCGACCCCCAGAAGGCGCGCGAGCACGCCGGCTCGCAACTCCTCGCCGACGCCCACCAGCGTGCCGGCGTCATCGACGGCAGCAGCCACACCCTGCTTCTTCACGGGGTGCAGTGACGGACGCCCCGGAGTAGCCGTCGTCATCGACGATGAACGGAAGGCCGTCCGGGATGTCGTGGCGGTCGAGCGTCTGCACAACCGACGACCACAAAGTGACGCCAAATCGTCGGGACCGCGCAGCACTTCGCGCGGATGTGTGCTCCTCTGCACCGCAACTATCCGCATGAAGAAACCTCCTTGCCGACTGCGCATCCCGTGGTACTCCACGGGTATGACACTTTGTCGCGTCGGCAAGGAGGTTCTCCGTATGAAGTTATCTGTACTTCAAAAGTGGAGCTGCCGGGAATCGAACCCGGGTCCTACGGCATTCCCTCAAGACTTCTCCGTGCGCAGTTCGCTATGCCTCTACTCGGATCTCCTGATCGCGCGAACAAGTCAGGATGACGATCCCAGTCGCTGTTTGGTGTCCCGATGAGTCCCGCGACCGGACTCACCGGTTGATCCCTCTAGATGACGCCAGGATCCGGGTCGAGGGAGTCCCCGGTCTGACGGACCAGCTGTCGCTTAGGCAGCGAGAGCGTAGTCGCGCTGATTGGAATCGGCGCTTAATTGGTTGCAACGACGCTTACGGTGGTCTCTTGCCTGCACCGGCACGCTTCCCTTGATTCGATGCGCGAAGTCGAAACCGTTCAGCCCCTCGCATCCCCGCCGACCTTCGGCAGGACAATCCATCGTACGCCAGACTCAACAGCCGATGCCAAGGATTTATGCCCGTTTCGGCCCATCGTCGCTGGTCAGATCACGTAGTTGAGGTGCTCGACAACACGCCTGCCGGTGTCCTCGTCGCCCGCGTAGGCGATCGCATCGGCATGTCGAGCCAGCGTGGTCCGTCCACCGGCCAGGCGGGCGAACAGTAAGGCATCGAGGGTGATCGTCGCCGTTGGATCGGCCTCGCCGAAGTCCTCCACGACCCTGCCCCGGCCGTCGACCGCGACGTTGATGGTCCTGCCCAGCGGGCCGGTCAGCACGATCGAAACCCGCGATCCGTCCGGAGCCCGGCCCAGCTTGCCGACCACGAACCCCATGCTGGCCGCCATCTCGTCGAGCGCGAGCTCGGCCGGCGCGCCGGTCGGGTTCGCCACGGGTCGACCGATCGCGTCCCGGATGTCGTGTTCGTGCATCCAGCAGTCGAAGATCCTCACCCGCATGAACCGCCCGTAGGTGTCCGGACCCGCCGGCGTCGCGGTGACGTCGTTCCAGTCGGCCTCGCCCATCGCCGTCAACGCATCGCGGCGCTCAGCGGTGATCGTTCGATACGTCTGCAGTAGTTCGTCGGCGGGAAGGTTGCGCAGCTTGCGCACCCACCGTTCGTTCATCACGCCGATCTCGTTGCGGACGTGCTCGAGCGTCGACACGTCGATATCGGCCTCAGGCGCGGCCACGCCCTGCACCATCGACTCGGTCCCGATCACGTGCGCGACGACGTCGCGTACCGACCACCCCGGCAGCGCTGTCGGCGCCTGCCACTGCGCGTCGGACAAGCCGGCGACCACGTCGTCGATGGCGTCCCACTGCGCGAAGAGTGCGGCCAACACTTCGGCTTTGTCGAGATGGGTCACCGGTCGCGAAGGGCTGCTCACGCGCCTGAACGTAACGCTCACCAGCGGCGAGCGACCGCGTTTGTACGCATTTTCGCGGCGTGTCGATGTACAGACACGGTCGCTCGCGGTGAAGGGCGGAAGGTCAGGTCATACCCTTGGCGCGGCGACCCAGCTCGCGGGTGATCTCACGCTGCGCGTCGCGGCGCGCCAGGTCCTGGCGCTTGTCGCGGGCCTCTTTACCGCGGGCCAACGCCAATTCCACCTTGACCTTGCCCTCGGAGAAATACAGCGACAGCGGCACCAGGGTGAGGTTGCCGTCCCTGATACGACCGATGAGCTGATCGATCTGTTTGCGGTGCAACAACAGCTTCCGGTTGCGCCGCGGCGCGTGGTTCGTCCAGGTGCCGTGGTGATATTCGGGAATGTGCACGTTGCGGAGCCACACCTCGCCGTCGTCGACGGTGGCGAACGCGTCGGCCAGCGAGGCCTGCCCGTCGCGCAGGCTCTTCACCTCGGTGCCGACCAATTGGATGCCCGCCTCGAAGGTCTCCAGGATCGAATAGTTGTGTCGAGCCTTGCGATTCGACGCGACGATCTTGTTGTTGCCGGACTTGGTGGGGTCCGCTTTCTTGCCGCCCTGTTTTGGCATGGCTACCTTCGGATGTAGAGCCGAAGTGTGACGTAGGCGGTGATTCCGGACATCGCCAGACCCAGGAACAGCATCAGCGGGGCGCTGAAGTACAGCACGTCGGCGTAGTCGACCTTGGCGATCAGGTTCGCCTGATAGAACTGGTTCAGCGCGTTCTCCAGGAACAGCGCCCGCACCAAAATCAGCCCGACGATCGCGATGACCACGCCGATCAACGCGGCCAGCATCGCCTCGACCAGGAACGGCAACTGGGTGTACCAGCGGCTGGCGCCGACCAGTCGCATGATGCCGATCTCGGTGCGCCTGGTGTACGCCGCGACTTGAACCATGTTGGCTATCAACAGGACCGCGCCGATGGCCTGCACCAACGCCACCGCGAACGCGGCACTGCTGATCCCGTCGAGCACCGCGAACAACCGGTCGATCAGGTCCTTCTGGTTGAGCACGTTGAGCACGCCGGGTTGGCCCACCATCGCCTCGTCGAATTCCTTGTGCTGCTCGGGATTCTCGAGCTTGACGATGAACGACGCCGGAAACGCCTCGCGCCCCGCCACGTCCTTGTACTGCGGGAACTTCTTGATCGCATCTTCGTAGGCCTCGTCGCGGTTCAGAAAACGGACCGAGCGCACATCGTCGCGGTCCTCGATCTGCTGACGCAGCGCCTTGCACGGGTCGGCGTCGCATGACGGATCGTTGGCCGAGACATCGTCGGTGAGGAAGACCTGGCTTTCCACGCGGTCCAGGTAGATGTTGCGGGACTGGTCGGCGAGCCGGACGACGAGCAGGCCGCCGCCGAACAGGCCGATCGAGATCGCGGTCGTCAGGATCATCGCCACGGTCATGGTGACGTTGCGACGAAAACCCGTGAGGACCTCGTTGATGAGGAAGCCGAAGCGCACTAGCGATCCATTCCGTAGACGCCGCGCTGCTCGTCGCGAATCAGCCGGCCGAGTTCGAGTTCGACGACCCGCTGGCGCATTGAGTCGACGATGTGGTGGTCATGGGTGGCCATCAACACCGTGGTTCCGGTGCGGTTGATCCGCTCGAGCAGATCCATGATGTCCTTGCTGGTTTCAGGGTCCAGGTTGCCGGTGGGCTCGTCGGCGAGCAGCACCAGGGGCCGGTTGACGAAGGCCCGGGCGATCGCGACGCGCTGCTGTTCGCCGCCGGACAGCTCCGCGGGCAGCCGGTTCGCCTTGCCCGACAGGCCGACCATCTCCAGCACATCGGGGACCACGCGATTGATGACGTCGCCGCGCTTGCCGATGACCTCGAGCGCGAACGCAACGTTCTCGAAGACGGACTTCTGCTGCAGCAGCCGGAAGTCCTGGAATACGCAGCCGATCACCTGGCGCAGGCTGGGGATGTGGCGGCCCGGCAGCTTGTTGACATGGAACTTCGACACCTGGATGTCCCCGTGTGTGGGGCTCTCCTCGGCCAGCAGTAGGCGCATGAACGTCGACTTGCCCGAACCCGACGGGCCGATGAGGAAGACGAACTCACCCTTGTCGATTTTGACCGAGACGTTGTCGAGCGCCGGGCGCGCGGACGACTTGTACTGCTTCGTCACGTTGTTGAGGGTGATCATCACGGGTCGCCAGTGTAGCCGGGCGACGGCAATGCCCTAGCTGGGCGGAGTTGTGGTCGCTCCCTGCGGCAGCAGTTGCGGTTGCGGTGGCATCAGTGGTGGCGCCTCGGTCGTCGTTTCCGGTGTGACCGTCTCGGTGGTCGGGGCGCGCGGGCCGATGCCGTCCGGGTCCTGCACCGTCGTCGTCGGCGTCGGACTGGTCGTCGTGGACTCGGTCGGGCTCGTCGTGGTCGTGGTGGTCGTAGTCGGGGCCGTCGTGGTCGTGTACGACGGTTCCGTGGTCCGTCGCACGTTGGTGCGCGGCACCCACGTGTAGTTCGGGTCCGGCACGAAGCCCGGCGGGACCACCGCGGGAGCTTGGGTGGGCGCTTGGGATGGTGGCGGCTCGAACGACTGGTTGACCCAGAACAGCCCGGCGAACGCGACGATGAGCACGATCGTCGACACGCGCATCCGGCCGAAACGGGCCTTAAACCAACTCGTCATTGCTTCTGCTCCGGCGCTCCCCTGGTCTCTTCGCCTGATCCGCCCGCGACCGCCGCGGGGTGCGGAATAGCGGCGACCATCGGGGTCTGTCCGTCGCCGGGTGAGACGATTCCGCCGCGGCGCAACGCGCGGATCACGAGCACCCGAAGCCGCCGGCCGACCTCGAACTGCTTACCGGGCAGGGTCCGGGCCACCATCCGCAGGTTGACGGTGTCGAGTTCGATGCTCTCCACGCCCATCAACTGCGGGGCGTCGAGCAGCAGATCGCGCAGCCCCGGATCCTCGTACGCGTTCTCGGCGACCCCGTGCAACAGATCGTTGACCTCGTTGAGGTCGGCCGACGTCGGCACAGGGATGTCGATGACGGCGCGCGCCCAGTCCTTCGACAGGTTCACCGACTTGACGATCTGACCGTTGGGGATCGTCATCATCTCGCCCTCGCTCGACCGCAGCTTGGTGACGCGCAGCGTGACGTCCTCGACGGTGCCCTCGGCCGGAACGGTCACACCGGTGACGGTCAGCGCGACGAGATCGCCGAAACCGTACTGCTTTTCGGTGATGATGAAGAACCCGGCGAGCAGATCCTGCACCAGGCGCTGCGCACCGAAGCCCAGCGCGGCGCCCAAGACGGCGGCCGGGGCGACGAGCGAACCAACCGGGACGGCGAGTATGTCGGTGATCTCGATGAGCACGATGACGAACAGCAGCGCCACCGACACCCATGAGATCACCGAGGCGACGGCCTGGCGATGCTTGGTGCTCTCCGAACGCACCAGTTGATCGCTGCCCATGTACTCGGCGTCGAGTCGGCGCACGATCCTGACCGCGGCCCAGTTGATGAACCGGGCGGCCAGCACGCCGCCGATCAGAAGCAGCGCGATCCGCACGCCCCGGTCGAGGATCCACACACCGATGTTGCCGGTCCAGAAACCGTGCCAGCCGTCGGCGAAGTTGACTGCGAGTACGACGCTGTTCATCTCGGGCTAAACGTCATTTTGGCTCTTGCGCCAACGGATCCCGGCTTCGAGGAATCCGTCGATGTCGCCATCCAGGACCCCTGCCGGGTTGCCGACCTCGAACTCGGTCCGCAGATCCTTGACCATCTGGTAGGGGTGCAACACGTAGGAGCGCATCTGGTTGCCCCACGAGCTGCCGCCGTCGCCCTTGAGCGCATCCATCTCGGCGCGTTCCTCTGAACGCTTGCGCTCCAACAGCTTTGCCTGCAAAACCCGCATGGCCGACACCTTGTTCTGCAACTGCGACTTCTCGTTCTGGCAGGTCACCACGATACCGGTCGGGATATGGGTGAGGCGGACCGCCGAGTCGGTGGTGTTGACCGACTGGCCGCCTGGACCGCTGGATCGGTACACATCAACGCGCACATCGCTTTCCGGTATTTCGATGTGGTCGGTGGTGTCCACCACTGGCAGCACCTCGACGTCTGCAAACGACGTCTGCCTGCGGCTCTGGTTGTCGAACGGGCTGATGCGCACCAGCCGGTGGGTGCCCTGCTCGACCGACAGCGTGCCGTAGGCGAACGGCGCGTGCACCGCGAACGTCGCGCTCTTGATGCCGGCTTCCTCGGCGTAGGAGGTGTCGAACACCTCGACGGGATAGTCGTGCTTCTCGGCCCATCGGATGTACATGCGCATCAGCATTTCGGCCCAGTCCGCGGCGTCCACTCCGCCGGCGCCGGACCGGATGGTGACGACGGCCTCCCGCTCGTCGTACTCGCCGGAGAGCAGGGTGCGGACCTCCATCGCCTGGATGTCCTCGCGCAGCTTCTTGAGCTCGGCATCGGCTTCCGCGAGTTCATCGGCGCTGCCGTCCTCGGCGGCCAGCTCGTACATCACCGGCAGATCGTCGAGGCGCTGGCGCAGATCTTCGACACGCCGCAACTCACCCTGGGTGTGCGACAGCTCGCTGGTGACCTTCTGCGCGCGCGTCTGGTCGTCCCACAGGTTCGGATCGGAGGCTTCGTGCTCGAGCTTTTCGATGCGACCGCGAAGGCCCTCGACATCGAGCACCCGCTCCACCGTGGTCAGGGTGGAGTCGAGGGCGGCGAGGTCGGCTTGGCGGTCAGGATCCACGGGAGTTCAGGTTACCCGTCAGCAGTTTGGCGCCGGTTCTCACGACTGGCGGCACGGAACCGATCGAGCGTTCTAGCATCGGGTGGGTAACCAGCCCGGTCCAGCGCGACAGCCCCTCTGCGCGAGGCCGGGCAGCGACAGAAAGCTCGGACAAAGGTATTCATGCGCCCATATCACGTGGCGATCGTCGGCTCAGGACCCTCGGGTTACTTTGCCGCGGCGTCGTTGTTGAAGTTCGCCGACTCTACCGACGACACCGACCGGAAAAGAGACGTACGCGTCGACATGCTGGAGATGTTGCCCACCCCGTGGGGGCTGGTGCGCTCCGGCGTTGCCCCCGACCACCCCAAGATCAAGTCGATCAGCGCCCAGTTCGACAAGACCGCGATGGACCCGCGGTTCAGGTTCTTCGGCAACATCGCGGTCGGTGAGCACGTGCAGGCCGCGGAACTGGCCGAGCGCTACGACGCGGTGGTCTACGCCGTCGGCGCGCAGTCCGACCGGTCACTGGGCATCCCCGGCGAGGACCTGCCGGGCAGCGTCGCCGCCGTGGACTTCGTCGGCTGGTACAACGCCCATCCCCACTTCGAGGAGATCACGCCGGACATCTCGAGCGGTCGGGCCGTCGTGATCGGCAACGGCAACGTGGCGCTCGACGTCGCGCGAATTCTGGTCACCGACCCCGATGTGCTGGCTGCGACGGACATCGCCGACCACGCGCTGCGATCACTGCACGACCGAGGCGTGGAGGAAGTGCTCGTCATCGGCAGGCGCGGCCCGCTGCAGGCGCCGTTCACCACGCTTGAACTGCGGGAGCTCGGCCAGCTCGAAGGCCTCGGCGACGTAGACGTGATCGTCGATCCGGCGGACTTCGCCGACATCACCGACGAGGACCTCGAAGCGGCAGGCAAGACCGTGCGCAACAACATCAAGGTGTTGCGGGGTTACGCCGAACAGACGCCGAAGAACGCGAAGCGTCGCATCGTGTTCCGGTTCCGCACGTCCCCGATCGAGATCAAGGGCGACGGCCGCGTGGAATCCATCGTGTTGGGCCGCAACGAGCTGGTCGACGACAACGGCCGCATCGTCGCCAAGGACACCGGTGAGCGCGAGGAGGTGCCCGCCCAGCTCGTGGTTCGCGCCGTCGGGTATCGAGGCGTACCGACGCCGGGGCTTCCGTTCAACGAGCGCAACGGCACGATCCCGCACACCAGAGGCCGTATCGACGGCAGCCGCAACGAGTACGTCGTCGGCTGGATCAAGCGTGGTCCGACCGGTGTCATCGGCAGCAACAAGAGCGACTCGCAGGAGACCGTCGACACGCTGATCGAGGATCTGTCCGGGGCGCAGTTGTCCGACTTCGACGCCGAGCATTCCCAGCGGCTGGCGGAGTGGCTGGTCGAGCGGCAACCGAAGGTCGTCACCGATGACCATTGGAAGCTGATCGACGAGTACGAGCGGTCAGCAGGAGAACCGCACGGCAGGCCACGGGTGAAGTTGACGAGCGTGGCGGAGATGCTGCGGATCGGGCACGGCTGACGACGAAGGCGGCGTAGGTCAACACCCCTCGACGGTCAACGACCCTCGACGCAATCTCAGGAATAGGGCGTGGGCGGCGGGGCCGGTGGCGGGGTTTCGGGCGACGCGAATCGCCAGTTGTCCGGGTTCTTCGGCGAGTAGACCACGGGGAACAGCTGGCCCATCGTCGGCCAGTCGTCGACGTCGACCTCGAGCCGCTGGTACACCACATGTTCGTTGACCGTCGGACCGTTGATGACGCCGGTGATCGTCGCGTACTGCGGTCCGGTGACGTCCGTGGGCCGCGGGCTGACCCCGGTCACCAGCAGTTGCCCCGACGGCCAGTCGGGTGGAGCGCCGCGGCGCCGCATCAGCAGCGGTCGGGCCAGCAGCACCAGTGCACCGACCAGCAGCAGTATCACCGCGAATTCCCACACACCGACATGGTAGGACGGCAGGCATGAGTCCCGAGGATCTGACGCTGGCACTGGCGTTGGCAGACGAAGCGGATGCGCAGACCATCGCCCGCTTCGGCGCGGTGGACCTCGTCGTCGAAACCAAACCGGATCTGACGCCTGCCACCGACGCCGACCTCGAAGTCGAATCGATGATCCGCCGGCGGCTGAGCCAGGCCCGCCCGGACGATTCCGTGTTCGGCGAGGAGTTCGGCGGCGCCGCTCAGTTCGTCGGCAGGCAGTGGGTCGTCGACCCCATCGACGGGACCAAGAACTTCGTCCGCGGAGTGCCGGTATGGGCCACGCTGATCGCGCTGCTGCAGGACGGCGTGCCGATGCTGGGCGTCGTGAGCGCGCCCGCGCTGCAGCGACGTTGGTGGGCGCTGGCAGGGCAGGGCGCGTTTTCCCGAGTGACCGGGCAGCCGGAGCGACGGCTGAGCGTTTCGAAGGTCGACGATCTGGGGTCCGCGAGCCTGACGTTCTCCAGCCTCTCCGGTTGGGCCGAGCGCGGCATCCGGGACCGGTTCATCGCATTGACCGACGACGTGTGGCGGGTGCGCGGTTACGGCGACTTCTACAACTACTGCCTCGTCGCCGAGGGCGCCGTCGACATCGCGGTGGAACCCGAGGTGTCGACGTGGGACCTGGCACCGCTCGACGTCCTGGTGCGCGAGGCCGGCGGCCGGTTCACCAACCTCGCGGGCGAGCCCGGCCCGCACGGCGGCAGCGCGGTGGCGACCAACGGTCTGTTGCACGACACTGTGCTGGATCGCCTGTAGATCCGCAGCACCGTGTGAATTGCACAACAACTTACTCGCCGGTCAGTTCGCATACCTTACTCTGGAGTCAGTTCGACGAGTTCGGACGTCCCAACCCAAAGCGAGGCAGTCGAAATGACCAACACCCTGCCGTCGAAAAACGGATCGAAACCGAAGCGAAGCGGTAAAGAAAGCGCAGTCGGGCTGAAGCGGCACAAGCGCAGCGCGACCGACCTGGGGCTGGCTCTGGTCACGCCGCTGGTCGGCCAGGAGTTTTTGGATCGCTACAACCTGCGCGATCCCCTCAACCGCGGGCTGAAGTATGGCGTCAAGCAGGTGTTCTCGGTCGCCGGCGCCGCCAGCCGCCAATTCAAGCGCGTCTCGGGCAGCCAGGCGGGTCCGACGCGGCTGAAAAAGAGCGGCTCGGACTACTTCGACCTGACCCCCGACGACGAGCAGAAGATGATCGTCGACACGGTCAGCGAGTTCGCCGAGGAGGCCATCCGTCCGGCCGCGCATCAAGCCGACGAAACCGCCGACTACCCCGAGGATCTGGTCGCCAAGGCTTCCGAACTCGGTATCACCGCGATCAACGTGCCCGAGGACTTCGAAGGTATCGCGGCGCACCGGGCGGCGGTGACCAACGTGCTGGTCGCCGAGGCGCTGGCCTACGGCGACATGGGACTGGCGCTGCCGATCCTGGCCCCCGCGGGGGTCGCGTCGGCGCTGACACATTGGGGCAGCGCCGATCAGCAAGCCACATATCTGAAGGAGTTCGCGGGCGAGAACGTGCCGCAGTCCTGTGTGGCGATCGCCGAACCGCGCCCGCTGTTCGATCCGACGGCGTTGAAGACGACGGCCGTGCGCACTCCCAGCGGCTACCGCATCGACGGGGTCAAGTCCCTGGTACCGGCCGCCGCGAACGCTGAATTGTTCATCGTCGCAGCGCAACTCAACGGTAAGCCGGCGCTCTTCATCGTCGAGTCGTCGTCAAAAGGGTTGAGCGTCACACCCGATCCCGGCATGGGCATCCGCGCGGCGGCGATCGGTCAGGTCACGCTCGACGGTGTGACCGTGCCGCTGTCGGCGCGACTGGGCGAAGCGGGCGCCACCGATGAGGATTACTCGGAGGCGGTCGCGCTCTCGCGGCTGGGCTGGGCGGCACTGGCCGTCGGCACCTCGCACGCGGTGCTCGACTATGTCGTGCCATACGTGAAGGAACGGCGCGCTTTCGGCGAGCCGATCGCGCACCGTCAGGCGGTGGCGTTCATGTGCGCCAACATGGCGATCGAATTCGACGGCCTGCGGTTGATTACCTGGCGCGGGGCTTCGCGCGCGGACCAGGGGCTGCCGTTCACCCGCGAAGCGGCGCTGGCCAAACGGCTCGGCACCGACAAAGGCATGCAGATCGGCCTCGACGGTGTGCAACTGCTCGGCGGCCACGGCTACACCAAGGAACACCCCGTCGAACGCTGGTACCGCGATCTGCGCGCGATCGGTATCGCCGAGGGCGTCGTCGTTATCTAGGCCTTACAAGCGAAAGACGAATCATGGCAATCAATTTGGAACTACCGCGCAAACTCGAGGCGGTCATCGAGAAGGCGCATCAGGGCGCCGCGGAGATGCTGCGACCGATATCCCGCAAGTGGGACCTGCGCGAGCACGAGTACCCGGTGGAGCTCGAGACCCTGGCCACGCTGTTCGAAGGGATCTCGGAGGCAAAGGCTTTCGCGTTTGCCGGCGCCGAGGCCTTCGCGGGCGGCGACGAACCCAAAGACGTCAACCACAACGGCGCCAACATGTCCGCGGTGCTCAACGTGATGGAGATCAGCTGGGGCGACGTCGCGTTGATGTTGTCGGTGCCTCGGCAGGGGTTGGGCAACGCCGCGATCTCCAGCGTCGCCACCAAAGAGCAACTGGAGCGGCTCGGCAAAGACGTCTGGGCCGCGATGGCGATCACCGAACCCGACTTCGGGTCCGACTCGGCGGCCGTGTCGACCACGGCCAAGCTCGACGGCGACGAGTACGTCATCAACGGCGAGAAGATCTTCGTCACCGCCGGCTCCCGGGCCACTCACATCGTGGTCTGGGCGACACTCGACAAGTCCCTGGGGCGAGCAGCGATCAAGTCGTTCATCGTGCCGCGCGAACACCCGGGCGTCACCGTCGAGCGTCTCGAGGACAAGCTGGGCATCAAGGCTTCCGACACCGCGGTGATCCGGTTCGACCATGTGCGGATTCCCAAGGAGAACCTGCTCGGCAGTCCGGAGATCCACGTGGACAAGGGTTTTGCCGGGGTCATGGAGACCTTCGACAACACTCGTCCCGTGGTCGCCGCGATGGCCGTCGGTATCGCCCGCGCCGCGCTCGAGGAACTCCGCAAGATCCTCACCGAGGCGGGCATCGAGATCTCCTACGACAAGCCGTCGCACGCGCAGAGCGCACCGGCCGCGGAGTTCCTGCGGATGGAATCCGATTGGGAGGCAGCGTATCTGCTGATGGTGCGCTCGGCGTGGCAGGCCGACAACGACATCCCGAACTCCAAGGAAGCGTCGATGGGCAAGGCGAAGGCCGGCCGGGTGGCCAGCGACATCACGCTCAAGGCGGTCGAATTGGCGGGCACCGTCGGCTATTCCGAAGTCACCCTGCTCGAGAAGTGGGCCCGCGACAGCAAGATCCTCGACATCTTCGAGGGCACCCAGCAGATCCAGCTGCTGGTGGTGGCGCGCCGCCTGCTCGGATTGTCGTCGGCGGAGTTGAAGTAGGACTGGGCGCCGCCGCCGCCACCGCCGCACCGCCGCCACCGCCGCAGCGCCGCCACCGCACTCCCGCCACCGCCGCACCATCGTTTGTGAATCTGACGACGTAAATCGCCGAAAAACGTCGCCAGATTCACAAACGATGGCGGAGCTAGGACGTATGGCGGCGCTACGACGTATGGCGGCGCTAGGACGTAGCGCGTCAGAACCCGTCGTGCACCACCACACGGGTGCGGCCGATGACGCCGCCGCCGATGATGGCGCGCAAAGTGTGCGGCGTCTCGAGCACCGAGATGTCGGTCGTGATATCGGCGAGGTGCTTGGGTTTGAGCTCGCCTTCGAGCTGCTTCCAAATCTCGCGGCGGAGCTCGATCGCGAGCTGCACCGAGTCGATGCCCGCCAGCGTTATGCCGCGCAGGATGAACGGCATGACCGTCGTCGGCAGATCGGCAGATCGGGCCAGCCCCGAAATCGCCGCGATCCCACCGTAATTCAGTGTGCTCAATGCGTACGCGAGGGTGTCGCCGCCGACGCTGTCCAAGACCGCCGCCCACTTGGACTTGCCGAGCGGACGGACCTTCTCCCCCGCCTCGGGTAAGCGTCCGATCACCTCGGTGGCGCCGAGGCCCATGAGATAGTCGTGCGCCTCCTCCTTGCCGGTCGAGGCGACCACCTCGTAGCCGAGGCCGGCCAACAGGTCGACGCTGGTGCTGCCGACGCCGCCGGTACCCCCGGTGACCAGTACCGGCCCGTCCTGTGGGCGTACGCCGTGAGCGCGGATGGCGTTGACGCTCATAGCCGCCGTGAAGCCGGCAGTTCCGATCGCGGCGGCGTCGGCCGTCGTCAGCCCGTCGATCTTGACCAGGTAATCGGCCGGGTACCGGGCGGTGTCGGCGTAGCCGCCGTGCCTGCCGGTCCCGATGTCGTAGCCGTGCGCGAACACCCGGTCCCCGACCGCGAATTCCGGCGACGAGGACGCCGCGACGGTGCCGGCCACGTCGATACCCGGGATCAACGGATACGACCGGGCGACACCGCCTTTCGGTGTGACAGCCAGCGCGTCCTTGTAGTTGACGCCCGAGTACTCGACCGAGATCGTCACGTCTCCCTCGGGTAGGTACCTATCGTCGACGATTTCGTGGCCGAGAGTGATCTCGCCCTCGGCGTCCTGGTGTGCGACCAAGGCGTTGACTGCGCTCATCTGCCTCATTGTTCACCTGGGCCCACGCGCGAGCCGGGGAATGCAAAAGTCCCCGGCCACCCCTGGCGTTCGGGGTGTCCGGGGACCTTGCGACGTGCCTACGAGCCCAGGTGCGAGATCAGGTCGGGCTTCATCTCCTGCAACTGCGCACCCCAGTACCCCCAGCTGTGCGTGCCGTACGGCGGGAAGTTGAACACTCCGTTGTTGCCGCCCGCGGCGATGTAGTTGTCCCGGAACGTGATGTTCGTGCGGATCGTCAGGCCCTCGAGGAACTCGGCGGGCAGGTTCGCGCCGCCGAGTTCGTTCGGCGTGCCGTTACCGCAGTACACCCAGAGCCGGGTGCCGTTCGCCACGATCTGCGGGATCTGGACCATCGGATCGTTGCGCTTCCACGCGCTGTTCGGGTCTTCGGTCCTGCCCCACATGTCGTTGGCCTTGAAACCGCCGGCGTCGCCCATCGCCATGTTGATGAGGAACGGCCACTGGCCCTCAGAGGGGTTGAGGAAGGCCGACAGCGCCCCGGCGTAGATGAACTGGTCGGGGTGGTAAACCGACAGGATGATTGCGGAGTTGCCGGACATCGACAGGCCCACCGCGGCGTTGCCGGTGGTGGACACGCCCCTGTTGGCGGAGAGCCACTGCGGCAGCTCGCTGGTCAGGAACGTTTCCCACTTGTAGGTCTGGCATCCGGCCTTGCCGCAGGCGGGCGCATACCAGTCGGAGTAGAAGCTGGACTGCCCGCCCACGGGCAGAACCAGCGACAGCGGCGTCTCGTAGAACCACTCGAACGCCTGGGTTTCGAGGTCCCAGCCGTTGAAGTCCTCACGGGCGCGCAGGCCGTCGAGCAGGTACACGGCCTTGGAGCCGGTGCCCTTCTGGAACTGCACCTTGATGTCGCGGCCCATCGACGGCGACGGCACCATCAGGTACTCGACCGGCAGGCCGGGCCGGGAGAACGCCCCAGCGGTGGCTGACTGGCCGGTCAGGCTCACCACGCCGGGCAGCAGGGCCGCCGCGATGGCAGCCACCGCGAAGCGCCGCGCCCACGGGCCACGAATCTTGTCAATCAAGCTCATTCTGCAATTCCATCCATCTTCCGGTTGCCGCTTACGAGGCTCTTCCGTCCGCGATCGAGCGATCGCCATCGACACGCAGCAACTGTTTCACTGCGCTGTCATGCCCGCTCGGCTGAGCCCGGGGCCGCCGAACGGACCGAGAAAATTTCAGTTGTCGCGTGTGCAGTAAAACATGATGATCAGCACTGAAGAAAGCCAAGGGGGTGCCGCGCGCCGCTTTGTGGGCGCGATCCGCTATTGACGGAGCCGTCCGCCAGGCGTCCGTTTCGAGGTTCGGCGGCCCGCAGGATGCCCGTAGGCTGCCGGTCATGGCAACGGCCCGCACGCCGCGACTGTCGGCCGAGGATTGGATCCAGGCCGGCTATGCGATCCTCGCCGAGGAAGGGATCAAGGCGCTCAAGCTGGAGTCGCTGTGCTCGCGCGTCGGGGCCACCAAAGGCAGCTTTTACTGGCACTTCACCGATATGGCCGGCTACCGGGCCGCGCTGATCCGGGCGTGGGGCGAGTTGCGCGACGACGATCGCCGACATTTCGCCACGCTGACCGACCTGCCGCCGCGACAGCGGTTGTCGCAAATGATGTCGGCCTTGGTCGACGCCAGGCATTGGACGCTGGAACGCGCGATGCGGGAGTGGGCCCGAACCGACGCCGACGTGGCCGCGGGCGTGCGCGCGTCGGATACGCGAGTGCTCGAGGCCGTGCGACAGGCGTTCATCGATCACGGGTTCGACGTCGAGGAGGCCGACTTGCGCGCCAACGCGACGTTCGCGGCGGGCATCGGCTTCCTGCACCTGTCCGTTTCGACGGTCAGCGCGAAGGTCGCGGCGCGTCGGGAACGCTTCCTGGACATCATGCTCACCGGCTGACCCCGATCCATACAAAAAAGTATGGTAACGTCCGCCGTATGACAGCCGCCTCGGCCACCGCTCTGATCGACGCCGAGTTCGTCGGCCGCCTCGCCGACCGGGCCCCGGAGGCCGAACGACTGCGCATGCTGCCGTCGGCGACGGTCGACGAGCTCGTCGCGTCGGGCCTCACCGATCTGCTGGTGCCGGCGCGCTACGGCGGCCGGCAGGCGCCGCTTCCGGCGATCCTCGATCCGGTCCGTCGGATGGCGCACGGCTGTGCGTCCAGCGCGTGGACCATCGGCTTCTACATCCTGCACAACTGGATGCTGGCGCTGTTCGACGAGCGGGCCCAGGAGGAGGCCTTCGCAAGCCGACCTTTTCTCGCGCCCGCTCCCCTGGCCCCGACGGGCCGAGGGGTGCCCGTCGACGGCGGGATCAGGCTCACGGGCCGGTGGTCGTGGGCCACCGGCGTCATGCACGGGAACTGGATCATCGTCGGCGCGCTGTGCGGCCCCGAGGACGACCTTGCCGCGATCTACCCCGCGCTTGCGCTGCTGCCGATCGAGGACGCCGTCATCGACGACGTCTGGCACACCGACGGCATGCGGGCCACCGGTTCGAACGACGTGGTGATCACCGACGCCTTCGTCCCCGAGCACCGCCTTATGCGGGTCGCCGACATCTACACCGGCACCGCACCCGGTGCCGCCCTGCACGACGACGACACGTATCGCTGGCCGATGGTGCCCGCGCTGGCGCTGCTGGCGGCCATGCCGGCGCTGGGCAGCGCCGAACGCGTCACGCAGGTTTACGCCGAACGCCTCTCGGAGCGCGTCCTGGCGTACGAGGGCATCCCCCAGAAGGACAAGCCGATCGCCCAGGCCCGCCTCGGCGAGGCCGAGGTGCGGCTGCGGGCATTGCGCGGCTTGCTGGCCGACACGGTCGGTGAGCTCGAAACCATTGTCGCGGCGGGCGATTCGGTACCGCGACCGGTGCGGGGCGCGGCGCGTCTGGCGGCGGCACACATCGTGCACGAGTCACGCGAGGTCATCGGGCTGTTGCTCGAGGCGTCGGGGGCCAGCGTCCACTTCGTCGACAACCCGCTTCAGCGGATCAAGCGCGACGTCGACGTGTTGGCCGGCCATGTCGTCTTCGACTACGACACCAGCCGGGAACTCGCCGGAGCACTGAAGTTGGGTATCAAGGTGTCGCGGACCGCGATGGTGTGACCAAGGGGGAATCATGGCCGAAGAGCTACGCGACCGGATCACGAAACTGTTCCAGAAGAACGTCGCGAACCGGTTCACGAAAATGATGCCGTTCCAGACGCTGCTCGAAACGACGGGACGCAAATCGGGCGAACCGCGTCGCACACCGCTGGGCGGGAGCCGGGTGGGCAACGAGTTCTGGTTCGTCTCCGAGTTCGGCGACAGTTCTCAGTACATCCGCAACATCAAGGCGAACCCGAACGTGCGGGTGCGGCTGAACGGGCGCTGGCACAGCGGCGTTGCGCACCTGCTGCCCGACGACGACCCGCACGAGCGCCTGCGCCTGCTGCCGCAGTTCAACAGCTTCGGCGTGCGCACCTTCGGGACGAATCTGCTCACTGTGCGCGTCGACCTGACGGACTGAAGCAATCAAGCGCGCCACCGCCCCCGGCGGGCACGTCATGAACGACAACCTCTGCACGCAGGACGCGATCCGCGACATCTACGACCGGCTGTTCCGCGCGGCAGGGATGGCTATTGCGGACGGCTGGAGATAAAAGTAACGTTAGTTTTACTTCGGCCTCGACCGCACCGGGAGACATCATGGAATCGTTTGTTCACCTGCGCAAAGGCCGCACGCCCAAACGGCTGCACGCCGACCTGGACGGCCTGAAAGACGACGAACTGGGCCGCGGCGGGTTCGTCGGTCGCACCGCGAACATCTACCGCCGCCACGACCCCACGGCGTACCGCGCGTCGGGTCCGCTTCGCCCGGTCGACGTGATGACCAGCGAGCTGAAACCGAGCGACGCCACCGACGCCTGCGGCACGCCGCTGCTGCTCTTCAGCAATCAGGACTGCCGGATCTCGCTGAGTCGGCGCAGCGAGCAGATGCCGTTCTTCGTCCGGCACGTCGACGGTGACCTGCTGTCGTTCGTCCACCGGGGCGCGGGCCTGCTCGAGACGGAGTTCGGACCGTTGCGCTACCGCGAGGGCGACTGGGTGTACGTGCCGAAGGCGACGACGTGGCGGCAGATCCCCGACAGCGAGACGACCCTGGTGATGATCGAGGCCGGCGACGAATTCCGCGTCCCGCCGCCCGGGCCGCTCGGCAGGCATTTTCCGTTCGATCCCGCGCAGGTCACCGTTCCCGAACCGGCGCCGATCGACACCGGCGACGGCCCGCAGCACGATGGCGAGTACGAGGTCCGCCTCGTGCATGAGGGCGGACCGACATCGCTGTTCTACCAACACAATCCGATGGACGTCGAGGGGTGGCGCGGCGACAACTTCCCGTTCACCTTCAACATCGACGACTACAACGTCATCGCCAGCGAGAGCGTGCACCTGCCGCCTACCGTGCACCTGTTCATGCAGGCGACCGGCGTGGCGGTGATGAACTTCCTGCCCCGGCCCGCCGAAACCGTGCCGGGCACCGAGCGTCCGCCGTGGTATCACCGCAACGTCGACTATGACGAGGTCTCGTTCTTCCACGGCGGCGACCTGTTCGGTATTCCCATGCCGCCGGGACTGGTCAGCCACGCCCCGCAGGGGGTGCACCACGGTGCGCCGGAGAAAGCCCGCGAGCGAGCGCGGCGCAAATTCGACGAA
Organism: Mycobacterium sp. GA-0227b; assembly: GCF_001499855.1. Lineage (GTDB taxonomy): Bacteria > Actinomycetota > Actinomycetes > Mycobacteriales > Mycobacteriaceae > Mycobacterium. The sequence goes on along the minus strand of NZ_LQIK01000029.1, from coordinate 97,169 downwards.
CAGGACCGCGTCGGTTGGTACGTCATCTCGATCGACACCACCCGGCGACTGACGCCGTCGGCCGAGGTATTGGCAAACGATCTCGGAGCGACATCGAACCGAGGGCAGCACTGAGATGACGCAGACGACCGAGGCGCCGGTGCGCTACGAATACGACCGTATCCCGTATCTCGTTGCCTATCAGAACACTTCGAGTGTGCGCGACGTGTACGGCGGGGTGGCCGAGTTGGTGGTGCTGGAAAGCCACCTGCTTCGACCGAAGGACCCAGAGCCGTCCGCCGCCGGAGCCGCCCCCGCGGCGACATCAGACACCGTGCTGGTGTTCATGCACCCCATCGGTGGCGGCGCGTACCTGCCGATGATGAACGGCCTAGCGCGGGCAGGCCATCACGTCATCTACTGCAACAGCCGCTTCCGCGGGACCGATTCCGCGTTGCTGATGGAGAAGGTGGTCGAGGATCTCGGCGAATGCATCAAGGACGCCAAGAACCGGCTGGGCTACTCGAAGGTGGTGCTGGCCGGGTGGAGCGGCGGCGGTTCGCTGTCGGTGTTCTATCAGCAACAGGCGCAACACCCGACGATCACGGCCAGCCCGTCGGGCGACGGCCCCGACCTGACCAAGTTGGGCCTGATCCCCGCCGACGGCCTGATGCTGCTGGCCGCCCACGTCAGCCGCCACGGCACGATGACCGAGTGGCTGGACGCGTCGATCCTCGACGAGTCCGACCCGTCGAAGCGGGATCCCGAACTCGACCTCTACAACCCGGACAACCCCAACCAACCGCCGTACTCCCCGGAGTTCCTCGACCGCTACCGGCAGGCACAGATCGACCGCAACCGCCGAATCACCAAGTGGGTCAAGGAGAAATTGGCCGAACTGAAGGCGGCGGGCCGACCCGATGACGAGTTCGCGTTCGTCGTGCACGGCACGATGGCCGACCCGCGTTGGCTGGATCCGACCGTCGACCCCAACGAACGCGCCCCGGGAACTTGCTATCTGGGCGATCCTCGAGTGGTGAACAACAGTCCCGTCGGGCTGGCCCGGTTCTGCACGCTGCGCAGTTGGCTGTCGCAATGGAGCTACGACGACGCCAACGGCGACGCGGTGCAATGCGGCCCGGACATCGCGGTGCCGACGCTGGTGATCGGCAACCTCGCCGATGACGCCTGCACGCCGAGCCATACCCGCCGGCTGTTCGAAGCGATCGGGCATCATGACAAGGAGATGCACGAGATTCCGGGCGCGAACCATTACTACGCCGGCGCCAACCAGCGCGACAAGCTGCGCCACGCGGTCGGCGTGGTCACCGACTGGCTGCACAGGCACGGCTTCTCGCTATGACGGTCTCCGGTCCGCTGGACGGCATCCGCGTGATCGAGGTCGGCACGCTGATCTCCGGGCCGTTCGCCGGGCGCCTGCTCGGCGACATGGGCGCCGAGGTGATCAAGGTGGAGCCGCCCGGCGCACCGGACCCGCTGCGCACCTGGGGTCAGGCCGAACTCGACGGGCACCACTTCTTCTGGACGGTGCACGCCCGCAACAAGAAGGCGGTGACGCTGAACCTGCGGACGGATGCCGGCCGGGCGCTGTTCCTCGACCTGGTCGAGCGATCCGACATCATCGTGGAGAACTTCCGGCCCGGCACGCTGGAGAAGTGGAACCTCGGCTATGACGTGCTGCGCGAACACAACCGCGGCATCATCCTGGTGCGCGTCTCCGGCTACGGGCAGACCGGCCCCGAGGCCCACAAGGCGGGCTACGCCTCGGTCGCCGAGGCGGCCAGCGGCCTGCGCCACATGAACGGCTTCCCCGGCGGCCCTCCGCCGCGGCTGGCGCTGTCGCTGGGCGACAGCCTGGCGGGCATGTTCGCCGCCCAGGGCGCGTTGGCTGCGCTCTACCGACGGTCGGTAACCGGCGAGGGCCAGGTCGTCGACGCGGCACTGACCGAATCCTGTTTGGCCGTGCAGGAGTCCACGATCCCGGACTACGACGTCGGCGGTGTGGTGCGCGGCCCGTCGGGCACCCGGCTGGAGGGCATCGCGCCGTCGAACATCTACCGCAGCGCCGACGGCAGTTGGGTGGTGATCGCGGCCAACCAGGACACCGTCTTCCGGCGGTTGTGCGAGGCGATGGGTCGACCGGAGCTGGCCACCGACGACAGGTTCGCCAACCATGTCGCCCGCGGCCGTAACCAGGACGAGCTGGACAAGATCATCGGCGACTGGGCCGCCGACCGCCAGCCCGCCGAGATCATCGAAACGCTCAGCGCCGCAGGCGTGATCGCCGGACCGATCAACACTGTCGCCGAAGTCGTCTCCGACCCGCAGTTCACCTCGCGCGGGATGATCGCCGACCACTTCGACGAGCGGATCGGCCGCAATGTCAAGGGCCCCGGCGTCGTACCGGTACTGTCGGAAACGCCGGGCACCATCCGGTTCGCCGGATCGTCGCGGCCCGGGCAGCACAACGACGAGATCTACCGCGGCCTGCTGGGCAAAAGCGACGCCGAATTCGACGCGCTACGGGCGAAGGGAGTGCTGTGATTCCCGATCATGTCGATATCCGCGACGTCTCGCTGCGCGACGGGCTGCAGATCGAGGAGCCGATTCCGTTGTCGGCCAAGCTCGAACTGCTCGCCGCCGTGGCCGCGACCGGAGTGCGCGAGATGGAGGCGACGGCGTTCGTCTCGCCCTCGAAGGTGCCGGCGCTGGCCGACGCCGCCGAATTGGCGTCGCACCTGCAGCAGTTCCGCGATTCCCACGGCATCGACTTCTCCGCGCTGGTGGCCAGCCCGAACGGCGCCAAACGTGCGATCGCGGCGGGATTGTCGTCGATCGAGTACGTGGTGTCGGCCGCCGACGGCCACAGCCGCGCCAACGTGGGCCGCTCCTCGGCCGAGTCCACCGCGCTGATCGGTGAGATCACCGCGATCGCACACGACAGCGGCGCCACCGTCGAGGTGATCGTCGCGACCGCGTGGGACTGCCCGTTCGACGGGCCGACGCCACATCAGCGGGTGGTCGACGTGATCACCACCGCGCTGGCGAGCGACGTCGACCGGTTGGCGATCGCCGACACGATCGGCACCACCACCCCGCGGCGGGTCACAGAGACTGTCGAGGCTCTGCGCCCGCTCATCGGTGACGTCCCGTTGGGCGCGCACTTCCACAACACCCGCGGCGCCGGGTTGGCCAGCGCATACGCCGCGGTCAACGCCGGCATCACCCGGCTGGACGCCTCGGTGGGCGGCCTCGGCGGATGCCCGTTTGCGCCGGGGGCGAGCGGCAACATCGCCACCGAAGACCTCGTATACCTGTTGCGCGACAGCGGTGTTCACGTTGATGTCGACCTGGCCGCGGCGATCGACGCGGCCGCTGTGGCGCAGCGCCTCGTCGGCCATGACCTACCCAGCTCACTGCTACGCGCGGGCGACCGGATTCTGGGCGATTGAGTTGCCCGCCGAGACGCTCAGCGCCAAGGGCCGCCAGACTCGGGAAGCGATCGAGCAAGCGGCGCGGAAGCTGTTCGCCGAACGCGGATTCCACGGCACGACGCTCAGCGACATCACCTCGGCGGCCGGTAAGTCTCCGGCGGCGTTCTACCGCTACTTCGCCGACAAGGAGGATCTGCTGGCGGCGCTGGCGGAGTCGTTCCTGCACGATATGGTGGCGCCGTCCGGAGCCAGCCTCGAGCTGCCGGGGTCGCCGGACGACGACGCGTTCTTCCGCACGGTGGTCACCGGCTACTGGAACATGTTCAAACAGAACATCGGCATCATGATCGCCGTCGCGCAGCTCGCGGCTACCCAACCTCGATTCGCCGCCGTGCAGAACGAGTTCCGCCGCTTCGGGATGGACATCGTCGCCGCCTCCGTGCGCCGAGCGCAGGAGCAGGGCTACGCGGCCGAACTCAATCCCGAACACACCGCGGCGGCGATCGCTCTGCTGTTCGAGAATTTCACCACGGTCTTCGTCGGGACCTCCGGGCTCGGGCTCGAGATCACCGACGAGGACGCCGTCGTGACGCTGTCGACGATCTGGAAGAAGACGTTGTATGGCTGGTAGTCCGCCCCCGAGCGCACGGTTGGTGTACGCAAAACGCGAGTAGACACGCCGTGCGCTCGGCGAAAGTCTGAAAGGAATCACTGTGGATTTCGCTCTGCCCGACCATCTGCCCGAACTGCTCGCCGAGATGGACGCGTTCATCGAGGCCGAGATCAAGCCGCTCGAACGCGACCACATTCAGTATTTCGACAAGCGCCGCGAACACGCCCGCACCGACTGGGACAACGGCGGCATCCCGCGGCGGGAGTGGGAGGACCTGCTCGGCGAGATGCGTCGACGCGCAGACAAGGCTGGGTGGCTGCGCTACGGTCTGCCGTCACAATTCGGAGGCCGCGACGGCAGCAACATCGACATGGCGGTCATTCGGGAACATTTGGCGCACAAGGGTCTCGGACTGCACAACGATCTGCAGGACGAGTCGTCGATCGTCGGCAACTTCCCGCAGGTCATCATGATGGACCGGTTCGGCACCGACACGCAGAAGGCCGAATGGACCGAGGCGCTGATCACCGGTGACCGGTCGATGGCCTTCGGTCTCACAGAACCCAACCACGGTTCCGACGCCACCTGGCTGGAGACCGTCGCCGTGCGCGACGGTGACGACTGGGTCATCAACGGCGCCAAGCGGTTCAACACCGGCGTGCACCGCGCCACCCACGACTTGGTCTTCGCCCGCACCTCAGGCGAACCCGGGCAGGCCCGCGGCATCACCGCGTTCCTCGTGCCCACCGACGCCCCGGGCTTCACCGTGCCGTACTACTGGTGGACGTTCAACATGCCGACCGACCACGGCGAGGTGGAGCTGAAGGATGTCCGGGTGCCCGCAGACGCGGTGCTCGGCGAGATCGACCGCGGGCTCGAGGTCGGCCAGACCTTCCTGCACGAGAACAGGATCCGCCAGGCCGCCAGCAGCCTCGGCGCGGCACAGTACTGCATCGACCGCGCGGTCGCGTACGCGCGAGAGCGCAGCGTCTTCGGCAAGCCGCTGTCGGTGAACCAGGCCGTTCAGTGGCCGCTGGTCGAACTGCAGACCGAGGCGCAGATGGTCCGGCTGCTGGTGTACTACGCGGCCACCGAGCTGGACCGCAACCACCACATGGAGGTCTCGGACAAGGTGTCGATGGCCAACTACCGCGCCAACCGGTTGGTGTGCGAGGCCGCCGACCGGGCGATGCAGGTGTTCGGCGGGGTGGGCTACAGCCGCCACGAGCCGTTCGAGCACATCTACCGCCACCACCGCCGTTACCGGATCACCGAAGGCGCGGAGGAGATTCAGATCCGGCGGGTCGCGCAGCGGCTGTTCGGGTTCGGGCGCAAGTGAAGGATCGGCTCGAGGCCGTCCTGCGCCCGGTGGTGAGCGACGACGTCGCGATCGAGAACCTGCGGGCACTCACCGGCGGGGCGAGCCGGACGACGTGGGCGTTCGACGCGGTGACGTCGAATGCGGCGCGGGCGTTGATCCTCCGCACCGGCCCGCCCGACGATGTGCACGCGTCGATGGAGCTCGAGGCGCTCGTGCAGCAGCGCGCCGCGGCGGCCGGGGCGCCGGTGCCACACATCCTCGCCGCGGACAACTCCCCTGCCGCGCTGGGCAATCCGTACCTGATCTGCGAGGCCATCGGCGGCGAGACGATCGTCCGCCGAATCCACCGCGCGCTCGACGACACCGGCCGGGAGCGGCTGCTGCACCAGTGCGCGCGGGCGCTGGCCGCCATCCACCGCGCCGACCACGAGGGCGCCGGGCTGTCGGACTCGGATCAGCTCGCCGAGTGGCAAGACCGGCTCGACGAAATGGGCGATACCACCGCCACTTTCGAGTGGGCGTTTCGCTGGCTGGCCGCCCACCGGCCGCCGCCGTCGCGTCAGGTGCTGGTGCACGGCGACTTCCGGATGGGCAACCTGATCGTCGACGATTCCGGCCTCGCGGCCGTCCTCGACTGGGAACTGGTCCATCTCGGCGAGCGGTACGAGGATCTGGCGTGGTTCTGTATCCGGGCATGGCGTTTCGGCGCACCCGAGGAACTCGGCGCCGGCGGGCTCGGCAGCGTCGAAACCTTCCTGTGCGCCTACGAATCCGCGTCGGGTGAGACGCTCGACCGGGACGCGTTCCGATGGTGGCTCACCGTCGCCACGCTGCGCTGGGGCGTGATCTGCCGGTTCCAGGCCGAACGCCACCTGTCCGGGCAGAACGAATCCGTCGAACTCGCCGCGATCGGCCGGCGGGTGAGCGAAACCGAATGGGACGTGCTGGATCTGCTCGAAGGAGGTGGTCCGAGGTGACCTGGTTGTACGGCCGGCCGACCGCGGCGGAGCTCGTCGCCGCCGTAGCCGGCTTCCTCGACAACGATGTGCGCAACGCCACCAGGCCCGACGGCGGGTCCGCCGACGCGGGGCAGGTGAACTTCCACGCCCGGGTGGCCGCCAATGTGCTGCGCATCGTCGAACGCGAGCTACTGGACACCTCGGCCGGTGAAGTCACCGACGCGTTGGCCGGAATCGGTTATCGCGACGAGCCGCAGCTGGCTGCCGCGATTCGCGCCGGCGAACTCGACGGCCGAGCGGCCGACGTGCTGCCCGTCCTGCGCACGATCGTGCGCCACCGGCTCGACGTCAACCACCCCGGCTACTAGCGATTTGTGGAGCCGCAGCGGCGGTGAGCGCCGGTGCGACTCCACAAATCGCGGGTTAGACGCGCCGGACGCGGGCGAGCCAGGCCGGTTCGTCGACCAGCGAGCCGACGGGCATGCCGAACGTCTCGACGTGCGGCTCACCGATGACGCCGCGGTAGGTCGTGCTGTCCACGGCCTCCAGCACCCAGCCGTCGCCGAAGGCGCCGCGGATGTCGGATTCGCTGACCTCCGGGCCGAAACCGTGGCCGCGGTCCGAGAGCGCCAGCACGTGCACCAGTGCATCCGGCCGGCATGCTGCGTGCAGGCTGCGGACGTACCGCGCCCGGTCCGCCTCGTCGAAGATGTGGAACAGCGCGCTGTCGACAATGGTGTCGTAACCCGGGTTTCCGAGGTTCATTGCGTCAGCGACCTCGAAGCGCGCATCGACGCCCTTGGCCGCGGCGTTCCGACGCGCGAAGTCGATCGCCGAGGGCGCGAAGTCCACGCCGACCACGTCGTATCCGAGGCGGGTGAGCATGATCGTGTGCTCGCCGGCGCCGCAGCCGACGTCCAGCACCTTGCCGCGGATCAAGCCCGCCCGTTCCAGTTCGACGACCGCCGGCTGAGGTTCGCCGATCACCCACGGTGCGGTGCCGCTCTTGTAGGCGTCGTCGAATAGCGAGAGAGTAGGTGTCACATCCATGACCGCCAGTGTTCAACCTCAACCAGTCTTGAGGTCAAGGAGGGCCTGTGACCGTTGCCGACGACACCGTCGCCGAGGTGGCGGACCGCCTGTTCGGGGCGATCGAGTCCGGCGACCACGACGCGATCCGCGCGCTGTGGAACGACGACATCGTGGTCTGGAAGGTCGCCGACGGCGACCGCGACAAGGACCGGGCGCTGCGGGTCCTCGACTGGTTCATCGACACCACGACACAGCGCCGCTACGAGATCCTGGACCGTCAACTGTTCGACGGCGGGTTCGTCCAGCAGCACGTCCTGCACGCCACCGGACACAACGGCGGGGTGATCGCGATGCGCGTCGGCATCGTGATCAAGCTGGGCGCCAACGGGCTGATCAGCCGAATCGACGAGTACTTCGACCCGGCGGAGATCGCCCCACTGCTCGAGTCGACCACACAGTGAGGAGATGACATGGCAAGCCTGAGCGAGTTTTTCAGCGATCCGGGCTCGACCGGCACGTGGACCCTCGACCCCGGCCGGTCCACCATCGCGGTCAAGGCCAAGTCGATGTGGGGTCTTGTGCCCGTCAAAGGCAAATTCACCGAATTCAGCGGCGAGGGCCAACTGACCGCTCCGCAAACGGTTTCCGGTCGTATCGACGTCAAGGCCGCGTCGCTGCGCACCGGGATCCGTAGACGCGACACGCACCTGCACTCCGCGGATTTCTTTGAGGCCGAGAAGTTTCCGGTGATCACCGCCGTCATCTCCGGCGCCGACGCGGTCGATGGCGACACCGTCGATCTGCGCGCCGAACTGACCATCAAGGACACGACCAAACCGGTGACGCTGCGAACCAAGGTGACCCCGGTCGGTGACGGCGGGATGCGACTCATCACCAAGGCCGACGTGAACCGGCAGGACTTCGGCGTCGACGGCAATCTGGTGGGCATGATCGGCGACAAGGCGACGATCTCCGGCGACTTGGTGTTCCGCCACGGCGGCTAGCCGTACCATCACCGCATGGTCGAGTCATCGCGTCCGTTGCGGGTCCTCGTCTACAGCGACAACCCCAGGACTCGAGAAGAGGTCCGGCTCGCGCTCGGCAAGCGGGTCCATCCGGATTTGCCCGAGCTGAGCTACTTCGAGGTGGCGACCGGCCCCATGGTCATCCGCCAGATGGACCAGGGTGGGTTCGATCTGGTGATCCTCGACGGCGAAGCCACCCCGACCGGCGGCATGGGAATCGCCAAGCAGCTCAAGGACGAGATCGCGGACTGTCCACCGATCCTGGTGCTGACCGGCCGACCGGATGATGCGTGGCTGGCCCGTTGGTCGCGCGCCGAAGCCGCGGTGCCACACCCGATCGACCCGATCCGACTCGGGGATGCCGTGGCGTCACTTCTGCGCACACCGGTGCAATAGCTAGAAAACACGTAATCGCCTGTCGCACTTGCCTATCGATGGCACGGCGGCATAGCCAGGTGTTGCCTATAGCGATACTAACCAAAAGGTGTGGCACGCATCCCAAAGCCCGCTAGGGTGTGGGTAAGCTCACATCGAACAGCCCACGAGGGAGCGTTTGCTCGGTATGGATTTGTACACGCCAATCCTGGTGCTTGGCGCTATCGCCGCTGCGTTCGCGGTCGGCTCGGTCGCCATTGCTCTGCTGGTCGGCCCGCGACGCTACAACCGGGCCAAGCTCGAGGCCTACGAATGCGGCATCGAGCCGGTGCCGCACGGCGGCCCGGCCGGCCAGCCGACCGGCCAGCGGTTTCCCATCAAGTACTACCTGACCGCGATGTTGTTCATCATCTTCGACATCGAGATCGTGTTCCTCTACCCGTGGGCCGTGGCCTTCGACAATCTGGGGCTGTTTGCGCTGATAGAGATGCTGCTGTTCATGGCAACGGTGTTCGTGGCCTACGCCTATGTGTGGCGGCGGGGAGGTCTGGCATGGGACTAGAGGAGAAACTGCCCGGCGGGATCCTGCTGTCCACCGTGGAGAAGGTGGCGGGCTACATCCGCAAGGGCTCGCTGTGGCCAGCGACATTCGGGCTGGCCTGCTGCGCGATCGAGATGATGGCGACGGCCAGTCCCCGGTTCGACATCTCCCGCTTCGGCATGGAGCGGTTCTCGGCGACACCCCGGCAGGCCGACCTGATGATCGTGGCCGGCCGGGTCAGCCAGAAGATGGCGCCGGTGCTGCGGCAGATCTACGACCAGATGGCCGAGCCGAAATGGGTGCTGGCGATGGGGGTCTGCGCGTCATCGGGCGGCATGTTCAACAACTACGCGATCGTGCAGGGCGTCGATCACGTCGTACCGGTGGACATCTACCTGCCGGGTTGCCCGCCTCGTCCGGAGATGCTGTTGCACGCGATCCTGAAGCTGCACGACAAGATTCAGGAGATGCCGCTCGGCGTGCACCGCGAGGAGGCGATCCGCGAGGCCGAGCAGGCCGCGCTGGCCGTCACCCCGACCATCGAGCTCAAAGGCCTGCTGCGGTGAGCGCGACCAACGGCAACGGCGCTGGTGGCGGTGGAACACCCGAGATCATCGGCGTGCGCCGCGGCATGTTCGGCGCCAAGGGGTCGGGCGACACCTCGGGATACGGCCGGCTGGTGCGGGCGGTGGCGCTGCCAGGCAGTTCGCCGCGGCCCTACGGCGGCTACTTCGACGAGGTCGTCGACCGGCTGGCCGAAGTGCTCGGCGAGGACGGCCCCCACTCCTGGGCGGAGTCGATCGAGCGGGTGGTGGTCTACCGCGACGAACTCACCCTCGAGGTTCAGCGCGAGCAGCTGCCGACGGTGGCTGCGGCGCTGCGCGACGACCCGCAGTTGCGTTTCGAGCTGTGCCTCGGCGTGAGCGGCGTGCACTATCCCGACGACGCCGGACGTGAACTGCACGCGGTCTACCCGCTGATGTCGATCACCCACAACCGGCGGATTCGGGTGGAGGTCGCCGCGCCGGACGCCGACCCGCACATTCCGTCGCTGTTCGCCGTGTATCCCACCACCGACTGGCACGAACGCGAGACCTACGACTTCTTCGGCATCATCTTCGACGGCCATCCCGCGCTGACCCGAATCGAGATGCCGGACGACTGGGTGGGTCACCCCCAGCGCAAGGACTACCCGCTGGGCGGCATCCCGGTGGAGTACCACGGCGCCGAGATTCCTCCGCCCGATCAACGGAGGGCCTACAACTGATGAGCATTTCCCACGTTCCGCCCGCGCAGGGCGGCGCATCGTCGGCGGGTGCGCCCGATGGCGAGACGGTTGTCGTTGTCGGCGGCCAGGATTGGGACCAGGTGGTGCAGGCCGCCAAGGACGCCGCGGCGTCGCACGCCGGCGAACGGATCGTCGTGAACATGGGGCCGCAGCACCCCTCCACTCACGGCGTGCTTCGGCTCATCCTCGAGATCGAGGGCGAGACCATCATTTCGGCCCGCTGTGGAATCGGCTACCTGCACACCGGAATCGAGAAGAACCTCGAGTTCCGCAACTGGACGCAGGGCGTGACGTTCGTTACGCGGATGGACTACCTGTCGCCGTTCTTCAACGAGACGGCCTACTGCCTGGCAGTCGAGAAACTGCTGGGCGTCACCGACGCGATCCCGGAGCGGGCCAGCGTCATCCGCGTGATGATGATGGAACTCAACCGGATCTCCTCGCATCTGGTCGCACTCGCGACCGGCGGCATGGAACTCGGCGCGATGAGCGCGATGTTCTACGGCTTCCGCGAGCGTGAGCTGATCCTGTCGGTGTTCGAAACCGTCACCGGCCTACGGATGAACAGCGCGTACGTCCGGCCGGGCGGCGTCGCCGTCGACCTGCCCGACGAGGCCATCCCGCAGATTCGCGATCTGCTCGAGCTGATGCCGAAGCGGCTCAAGGATCTCGAGGACCTGCTCAACGAGAACTACATCTGGAAGGGCCGCACGGTAGGCATCGGCTACCTCGACCTGACCGGCTGCATGGCGCTGGGGATCACCGGTCCGTGCCTGCGCTCCACCGGGCTGCCGCACGACCTGCGCCGGGCCCAACCTTATTGCGGCTACGAAACATACGACTTCGACGTGATCACCGACGACGGCTGCGACTCCTACGGCCGGTACCTGATCCGGGTGAAGGAGATGCACGAGTCGTTGAAGATCGTCGAGCAGTGCCTGGACCGTCTCAAGCCCGGGCCGGTGATGATCCAGGACAAGAAGCTGGGGTGGCCGGCCGACCTGAAGGTCGGCCCCGATGGGCTGGGCAACTCGAATGAACACATCGCGAAAATCATGGGCCATTCGATGGAGGGGCTGATTCACCACTTCAAACTCGTCACCGAGGGAATCCGCGTGCCTGCCGGTCAGGTGTACGTCGGGATCGAGTCTCCGCGAGGCGAACTCGGCGTGCACATGGTCTCCGACGGCGGCACTCGCCCCTACCGGGTGCACTACCGGGACCCGTCGTTCAACAACCTGCAGGCCGTCGCCGCGATGTGCGAGGGAGGCATGGTCGCCGATGCGATTACCGCAGTGGCCTCGATCGACCCGGTGATGGGGGGCGTGGACCGCTAGTGAGCATTTTTCTCGAGCTCGGCCAGCGACCCGACGAACCCGGCCCGCCCATCCACGGGCCGGCGACGTATCCCGACGACGTCATGGCGCGACTCGCCGCCGACGCGGAGAAGATCATCGCGCGCTACCCGCAGTCCCGTTCGGCGCTGTTGCCGCTGCTGCACCTCGTGCAGTCCGAGGACGGTTGCCTGACCCCGGCCGGAATCGCGTTCTGCGCCAAGCAGTTGGACCTCACCGACGCCGAAGTCACCGCGGTGGCCACCTTTTACTCGATGTACCGGCGCACGCCGACCGGCGACTACCTGGTCGGCGTCTGCACCAACACGCTGTGCGCGATCATGGGCGGCGACGCGATCCTCGAAGCGCTGCAGGACCATCTGGGAGTGCACGCGGGGCAGACGACGCCGTCCGTTGATGGCGGCCCCAGCGTCACGCTCGAGCACGTCGAATGCAACGCGGCATGCGACTACGCGCCGGTGGTGATGGTCAACTGGGAGTTCTTCGACAACCAGACTCCGTCGTCTGCACGCGAACTCGTCGACGGGCTGCGTGCCGGTGACCCTCCGGAACCGACCCGGGGCGCGCCGCTGTGCACCTTCCGCGAAACCGCGCGCACGCTGGCGGGCCTGCCGGATCCGCGCGCGGGCAACGGCAAGCTCGGCGACGCCACCCTCGTGGGTTTGCGGGTGGCCCGCGAACGCGGCATGCAGGCTCCGGAAGCCGCTGCCACGGCGGCGGCGTCGGGCGCACCCGACGACCAGAAGGCAGCGGCGGAAGCCACTCAGAACGCGCCCGCACCCGGCCCGGCAGCTACGGTGCCGCCGAAACCGAATACCACCGAAACCAACCCGGACGCAACGGATTCGCGCGCATGACAGATCTGACCCCTGTGCTCAGCCGGTTCTGGGACGAACCGGAGCCCTGGTCGCTGGACACCTACCGGCGCCACGGCGGATACGGCGCACTCGAGCGGGCACTGAAGATGGATCCCGACGACGTCATCACGCTGGTGAAGGAGTCCGGCCTGCGCGGCCGCGGCGGCGCGGGGTTCCCCACCGGCACGAAGTGGTCGTTCATCCCGCAGGACGACACCGGCGCCGGCGCCAAACCGCACTATTTGGTGATCAACGCCGACGAGTCGGAACCCGGTACGTGCAAAGACATCCCGTTGATGTTGACGACGCCGCACTTCCTCGTGGAGGGCGCGATCATCGCGGCCTACGCGATCCGGGCGCATCACGCCTTCATCTACCTTCGCGGTGAGGTGGTGCCCGTGCTGCGCCGGCTGCACGCCGCGGTCGCCGAGGCCCACGAAGCCGGCTTCCTCGGAAACGACATCCTCGGTTCGGGTTTCGACCTGGAACTGATCGTGCATGCGGGCGCGGGCGCATACATCTGCGGTGAGGAGACTGCGCTGCTGGACTCGTTGGAGGGCCGCCGCGGTCAGCCGCGGCTGCGCCCACCGTTCCCCGCGGTCGCCGGGCTCTACGCCTGCCCCACCGTGGTCAACAATGTCGAGTCGATCGCCAGTGTGCCGCCCATCGTCAGCAACGGCATCGACTGGTTCCGGTCGATGGGCTCGGAGAAGTCGCCGGGCTTCACGCTCTACTCGCTCTCGGGCCACGTCACCAACCCTGGCCAGTATGAGGCGCCGCTCGGCATCACGCTGCGCGAACTGCTGGAGTACGCCGGCGGGGTCCGCGCCGGCCACAAGCTGAAGTTCTGGACGCCGGGCGGTTCGTCCACGCCGCTGCTCACCGACGAACACCTCGACGTGCCATTGGATTACGAGGGTATGGCCGGGGCGGGCACCATGCTGGGCACCAAGGCGCTGCAGATCTTCGACGAGACCACCTGCGTGGTGCGGGCGGTGCGCCGGTGGACGGAGTTCTACGCCCACGAATCGTGCGGGAAGTGCACGCCGTGCCGAGAGGGCACCTACTGGCTGGCGCAGATCTATGAGCGCCTCGAGACCGGGGCCGGCACGGAGGCCGACATCGACAAGTTGCTCGACATCTCCGACAACATCTTCGGAAAGTCGTTCTGCGCGTTGGGCGACGGTGCGGCGTCGCCGATCATTTCGTCGATCAAGTTCTTCCGCGATGAGTACATCGACCATCTTCAAGGCGGGTGCCCGTTCGATCCGCACGCCTCCACGTTGATGGCGACCGAAAAGGCGGGCGTGTGATGACGCTTCATTGCGCGAGCAGACGCGAACTGCCCAGAAACAGGCCGAAAACTGGGCAATTTGCGGCTGCTCGCCAGAGGAGGGGGGTGGCTCGATGACGCAGACGGCCGACACCGGCACCGCGGCCACCGAGGTGGAGATGGTGCAGCTGTCCATCGACGGCGTGGACGTCAGTGTGCCCAAGGGCACTTTGGTGATTCGCGCGGCCGAGCTGATCGGCATCCAGATCCCGCGGTTCTGTGACCATCCACTGCTCGATCCGGTGGGCGCCTGCCGGCAGTGCCTCGTCGAGGTGGAGGGCCAGCGCAAACCGATGGCGTCGTGCACCACGACGTGCACGCCCGACATGGTGGTGCACACGCAGTACACCTCCCCCGCCGCGGACAAGGCGCAACAGGGTGTCATGGAGTTGCTGCTGATCAACCATCCGCTGGACTGCCCGGTGTGCGACAAGGGCGGCGAGTGTCCGCTGCAGAACCAGGCAATGTCCAACGGCCGCGCGGAGACTCGCTTCGAAGACGTCAAGCGCACCTTCCCCAAGCCGATCAACATCTCCTCGCAAGTGCTGCTGGATCGCGAGCGGTGCGTGCTGTGCGCCCGCTGCACCCGGTTCTCCGAACAGATCGCCGGCGACCCGTTCATCGATCTGCTGGAACGCGGCGCACTGCAGCAGGTCGGCATCGCGCCCGGTGAGCCGTTCCAGTCGTACTTTTCCGGCAACACCGTGCAGATCTGTCCGGTCGGCGCGCTGACCGGAGCGGCCTACCGGTTCCGGGCCCGGCCGTTCGACCTGGTGTCGAGTCCCAGCGTGTGTGAGCACTGCGCGTCGGGATGTGCCCAGCGCACCGACCACCGCCGCGGAAAGGTGATGCGCCGCTTGGCCGGTGACGAACCTCAGGTGAACGAGGAGTGGAACTGCGACAAGGGCCGTTGGGCGTTCACCTATACCACCCAGGGCGACCGCATCACCACCCCGCTGATCCGCGACGAGGACGGCAAGCTACGGCCCGCATCCTGGTCCGAGGCGCTCGCGGTGGCTGGTGCGGGCTTGGCCGCGGCAACCGGGAGCGCCGGTGTACTGGTCGGCGGCCGGGTGACCGTCGAGGACGCTTACGCCTATTCGAAATTCGCGCGGATCGTGCTGAGCACCAACGACGTCGACTTCCGCGCCCGGTCGCACAGTTCCGAGGAAGCGGACTTCCTCGCCGCCCACGTCGCGGGGCAACCGATGACGGTCACCTACACCGACCTCGAGAACGCGCCCGCTGTCCTGCTGGCCGGGTTCGAGCCGGAAGAGGAATCGCCGATCGTGTTCCTGCGGCTGCGCAAGGCTGTGCGCAAGAAGGCGCTGCAGGTGATCTCCGTGGCACCGTTCGCCACCCGGAGCCTGACAAAGCTGCGCGGTCGACTGGCCGCAGCGGCACCCGGCGGCGAGGCCGATGCCCTCGACGGACTGACCGACGACCCGCAGTTGAGGCTGCCCGGTGCGGTCATCCTGCTCGGCGAGCGGTTGGCCAACTCGCCCGGGGCGCTGTCTGCGGCAGGCAGATTGGCGGCGGCGACCGGCGCCCGGCTGGCGTGGGTGCCGCGACGCGCCGGTGAGCGGGGCGCGACCGAGGCCGGCGCGTTGCCGAACCTGCTGCCCGGCGGCCGACCGGTCACCGACAGCGCGGCGCGCGAGCAGACGGCGGCCGCGTGGCATGTCGGCGACTTGCCGAGCACACCGGGCCGAGACACCAGCGCGATCCTGGAGGCCGCCCGCAGCGGCGAACTGGGCGCCCTGCTCATCGGTGGCGTGGAACTCGCCGACCTGCCGGACCCGCAGGCCGCGCTGGCGGCGATCGAGTCCGCGCCGTTCGTCGTCAGCCTCGAGCTTCGGGAGAGCGCGGTCACCGCGGTCGCCGACGTCGTCTTCCCCATCGCACCGGTGGTGGAAAAGGCCGGCTCGTTCCTGAACTGGGAAGGCCGCCTTCGCCCGTTCCAGCCGTCGCTCAAGACGAACGCGATCCCGGATCTTCGGGTGCTGAACTTCCTGGCCGACGAGATCGGAGTGGCGCTGAACCTGCCGAACGCGTCGGCGGCCGGCGACGAGATGTCGCGCCTGGGGCTGTGGGCGGGTCGACGACCGGTCCCACCGGACCTTCCGCCGTCGAAGCCGGCTGCACCGGCCGCCGGCCAGGCCGTGCTCGCCGGTTGGCGGATGCTGCTCGACGAAGGCCGCCTGCAGGACGGTGAGCCACACCTGGCAGGCACGGCACGCCCGCCCGTCGCGCGACTCTCTGCGGCGACCGCCGCCGAAATCGGTGCGGCAGAAGGCGATCTGGTCACCGCAAGGACACCGCGCGGCTCGATCACACTGCCGTTGGCCATCACCGACATGGATGACCGGGTGCTCTGGCTACCGCTGAACTCCCCCGGTTCGGCCGTGCACCAGAGCCTGGGCGTCTCGACCGGAGACGTCGTGTCGATCGGGCGGGCCGAGCCGTGATCCATCCCGATCCGACGCTGTTCGGACACGACCCGTGGTGGCTGATCATCGGTAAGTCGGTCGCGATCTTCGCATTCCTGATGCTGTCGGTCCTCGCGGCGATCCTGATCGAGCGCAAACTGCTGGGGCGCATGCAGATGCGGTACGGGCCCAACCGCGTCGGGCCCAGAGGCCTACTGCAATCGCTGGTGGACGGCGTCAAGCTGGCGCTCAAGGAAGGCTTGATTCCCGTCGGGGTCGACAAGTTCGTCTACCTGGCGGCGCCGGTGATCTCGGCCGTTCCCGCGTTCATCGCGTTCGCGGTCATCCCGATGGGCGGCGAGGTTTCGATCTTCGGTCACCGCACGGCATTACAGCTGACCGACATGCCCGTCGCGGTGCTGTACATCCTCGCGGCGACGTCGATCGGCGTGTACGGGATCGTGTTGGCCGGGTGGGCGTCGGGGTCGACGTACCCGCTGCTCGGCGGGATCCGCTCGAGCGCACAGGTGATCTCGTACGAGATCGCGATGGCGTTGTCGTTCGTCGCCGTGTTCATCTACGCCGGCACGATGTCGACCTCCGGCATCGTCGCCGCCCAGGACGGCACCTGGTTCATCTTCCTGCTGCTGCCGTCGTTCCTGGTCTACATCACCTCGATGGTCGGCGAAACCAACCGTGCGCCTTTCGATCTGCCGGAAGCCGAGGGCGAACTCGTCGGCGGGTTCCACACCGAGTACTCCTCGATAAAATTCGCGATGTTCATGCTCGCCGAGTACGTGAACATGACGACCGTGTCGGCGTTGGCGACCACGATGTTCCTCGGCGGCTGGCACGCCCCGTGGCCGATCAACATGTGGGACGGCGCCAACACCGGCTGGTGGCCGCTGCTCTGGTTCGTCGCCAAGGTGTGGGCGTTCATGTTCCTGTTCTTCTGGCTACGCGCCACGCTGCCCCGGATGCGCTACGACCAGTTCATGGCCCTCGGGTGGAAGGCACTGATCCCGTTCTCGTTGGCGTGGATCATGATCGTCGCCACGGCGCGCGCGCTGCGTAACGAAGGCTTCAGCCAGGTGACGACGACGTTGGCGTCTCTCGGCACCATCGTGGCGCTGCTGATCGTCGCCGCGGTGTGGCGCTCGGCGCGCCGCAGAAACGTCCGAGCGATCCCAGCACAGAAGCTGGATCCGGAAGTCTTCCCCACACCGCCGCTGCCGGTCACCGAGAAGCCGACCGCAACCAAGGAGCTTGCTCCAGAGGAGAAGACACATGCCTAAGTTCTTCGACGCGATCGCGGGTTTCGCGGTCACGTTCGGCACCATGTTCAAAAAGCCCATCACCGAGGAGTATCCGGAGAAGCCGGGCCCCGTCGCGAAGCGTTATCACGGCCGCCACCAACTGAACCGGTACCCCGACGGGCTGGAGAAGTGCATCGGCTGCGAACTGTGCGCCTGGGCCTGCCCCGCCGACGCCATCTACGTCGAGGGCGCCGACAACACCGAAGACGACCGCTATTCCCCGGGCGAGCGTTACGGCCGCGTCTACCAGATCAACTACCTTCGCTGCATCGGCTGCGGCTTGTGCATCGAGGCCTGTCCCACCCGCGCGCTGACGATGACCAACGACTACGAGATGGCCGACGACAACCGCGCCGACCTCATCTGGGGCAAGGACAAGCTGCTGGCGCCGTTGCAACCGGGCATGCTGCCGCCGCCGCATCCGATGGCGCCCGGCAGCACCGATGAGGACTACTACCTGGGCAACGTCGAACCCGTCACGCAGGAGGCGGAGAAGATCACCGAGGACGTGCGATGAGGCTGGACCTGATCGCGGCCGTGGCCGCCGACAATCCCGGACACACCACGACCACCGAGGCCGTGCTGTTCTGGGTGCTGGGCGCGATCGCGGTGCTCGGTGCGCTCGGGGTGATTTCGGCGCCGAAAGCGGTGTATTCGGCGATGTTCCTGGCCACGACGATGATCGTGCTGGCGGTGTTCTACATCGCCCAGGGCGCACTGTTTCTCGGTGTCGTGCAGGTGGTGGTGTACACCGGCGCGGTGATGATGCTGTTCCTGTTCGTGCTGATGCTCATCGGCGTCGATTCCTCCGAGTCGTTGGTGGAAGCGATTCGGGGGCAACGGATTGCCGCGACCGTCGTCGGCGTCGGTTTCGGCATCCTGCTGATCGGCGGCATCGGCAACGTCTCGGCCGGCGGGTTCACCGGCCTCGCGCAAGCCAACGCGGGCGGCAACGTGGAAGGGCTGGCCGCGCTGATCTTCGTCCGCCATCTGTGGGCTTTCGAGTTGACCAGCGCGCTGCTGATCACCGCCGCGCTCGGCGCGATGGTGCTCGCGCACCGGGAACGCTTCGAGCGTCGCAAGACCCAGCGTGAACTCGCCGAAGAGCGGTTCCGGCCCGGCGGATATCCGACGACGTTGCCCAATCCCGGTGTGTTCGCTCGCAACAACGCCGTCGACATCGCTGCCCGACTGCCCGACGGGTCCGGCTCAGACCTGTCCGTCAGCCCCATTCTGCAGAAGCGGACGGTGGTGGCGACGAACGGCAAAGGGGACGACCGATGAATCCGGACAACTACCTCTACCTGTCGGCGCTGTTGTTCACAATCGGCGCGGCCGGAGTGCTGCTGCGCCGCAACGCCATCGTGATGTTCATGTGCGTGGAGTTGATGCTCAACGCGGCGAATCTGGCGTTCGTCTCGTTTTCCCGGATGCACGGCCACTTGGACGGCCAGGTCGTGGCGTTCTTCACCATGGTGGTCGCCGCCTGTGAGGTGGTGATCGGGCTCGCGATCATCATGACCATCTTCCGTGCCCGCCAGTCGGCTTCGGTCGACGAGGCCAGCCTGCTGAAACACTAGAGGGGCGATGACGATTCCTGTTTGGCTGACCATCGCGCTGCCGCTGGCCGGGGCGGCGATCCTGCTGCTGGGCGGGCGCCGGACCGACGCCTGGGGCCACCTGCTGGGCTGTGCCGCAGCGCTCGCCTCCTTCATTGTCGGCGTCGTGTTGTTCACCGACATGCTGGGCCGCGACGCCGAGCACCGCACGGTTCACCAGACGCTGTTCTCCTGGGTGCCGGTCGGCGGGCTGCAGGTCGACTTCGGCATGCAACTCGACCAGCTGTCGATGTGTTTCGTGCTGCTGATCACCGGTGTCGGCTCGCTCATCCACATCTACTCGATCGGGTACATGGCCGACGATCCCGGGCGGCGTCGCTTCTTCGGGTACCTCAACCTGTTCCTGTCGGCGATGCTGCTGCTGGTGCTAGCCGACAACTACCTCGGGCTCTACATCGGCTGGGAGGGCGTCGGTTTGGCGTCCTATCTGCTGATCGGCTTCTGGGCTCATAAACCGTCGGCGGCCACGGCGGCCAAGAAGGCGTTCGTCGTCAACCGCGTCGGCGACATGGGCCTGGCCATCGCGATGATGGTGATGTTCGCCTACATCGGGTCGATCTCATACGCGGGCGTGTTCGCTGCCGCCCCCGCAGCCGGCGAAGGTGTGCTCACCGCGATCGGGCTGCTGCTGTTGCTGGCCGCGTGCGGGAAGTCGGCGCAGGTGCCGCTGCAGTCCTGGCTGGGCGACGCCATGGAGGGCCCGACGCCGGTGTCGGCGCTCATCCACGCCGCCACCATGGTGACCGCGGGCGTCTACCTGATCGTGCGCTCCGGGCCGGTGTTCGACCTCGCGCCGAACGCCCAGTTGGGTGTCGTGATCGTCGGAGCGGTCACCCTGCTGTTCGGCGCGATCATCGGTTGCGCGAAAGACGACATCAAGAAAGCCCTTGCGGCGTCGACGATGTCGCAGATCGGTTACATGGTGCTGGCCGCGGGGCTCGGCCCGATCGGCTACGCATTCGCGATCATGCACCTGCTGACCCACGGCTTCTTCAAGGCTGGGCTGTTCCTGGGCGCCGGGTCGGTGATGCACGCGATGAACGACGAGGTCGACATGCGCCGCTACGGCGGCCTGCGCAAGGCGCTGCCGATCACCTTCGCCACGTTCGGCCTCGGCTACCTCGCGATCATCGGAGTGCCGCCGCTGGCCGGCTTCTTCTCCAAGGACGGAATCATCGAAGCGGCGCTCGGCGCCGGCGGCGTCAAAGGATTCATCCTCGGCGGCGCGGCGATCCTGGGCGCCGGCATCACCGCGTTCTACATGACCAGGGTGATGCTGATGACGTTCTTCGGGGAAAAGCGTTGGGCCTCCGAGGCGAGCGATGGGCCCACGCCCGAAGGGCAGGGGACGACGGGGAATCAGCTTGTGGCGCATCCGCACGAGGCCCCGGCGGTGATGACATGGCCGATGATCCTGCTGGCCATCGGGTCCGTCGGCTCCGGCGCGGCCTTCGCGATCGGCGGCACCCTCGAGCATTGGCTCGAGCCGGTGGTCGGTGCGCATGAGGTGCACCACGTCGCGCCGGTGTGGGTGGTGACGACGGTGATCCTGGCGGTGGTGGCGGTGGGCATCGCCATCGCCTACCGGATGTACGCCCGCAAGCCTGTGCCCGAACAAGTCCCGGCCGGATCAGCGCTCACCGTCGCGGCCCGAAGAGACCTGTACGGCGACGCATTCAACGAACAGATGCTGATGCGGCCCGGTCAGGTGCTGACCCGCGGGCTCGTCGAAATCGACGACGAGGCGGTCGACGGCGCCGCCAGCGGGCTCGCCGGTCTGGTCAGCCGCGTGTCGGACAGGTTGCGGCGGTTGCAGACCGGTTACGCCCGCTCCTATGCGCTCTCGATGCTCGGAGGTGCGGTTCTGATGGTCGCGGCGATGCTGGCGGTGCAGCTGTGGTGAACAACTTTCCTTGGCTGACCGTGCTATGGGCGACGCCGACCGTCGGGGCTGCGCTGGTGATCCTGGTGCCGGCCGCGCAGCGGGTGCTGGCCAAATGGTTCGCGTTGGCCGTCTCGATTGCGGTGTTGGCGATCACCGCACTGCTCGCGGTGCGGTTCGAGCCCGGCGGCGAGCAGTATCAGTTCGTCGAATCGCACCGGTGGATACCGTCTTTCGGCACCGGCTACATCCTCGGCGTCGACGGTATTGCGATGGCGATCGTGGTGCTCACCGCCGTGCTGGTGCCGCTGCTGATCATCGCCGGATGGAACGACGCTGACGCCCGCACCGGCCTGCGCGGACGGTCGGTCCAGACCTACCTCGCGCTGACCCTGGCCGTCGAGGGCATGGTCCTGATGTCGCTGGTCTCGCTCGACATCCTGCTGTTCTACGTGTTCTTCGAGGCGATGCTGATCCCGATGTACTTCCTCATCGGTGGGTTCGGTGGTGAGAATCGTTCCAAAGCTGCGGTGAAGTTCCTGCTGTACAACCTGTTCGGCGGTTTGATCATGCTGGCCGCGGTGATCGGGCTGTACGTGGTGACCGGCTCGAGCGACGCCTTCGCTGCCGGCACATTCGACTTCCGCGAGATCGTGACCGCGGTATCCAGCGGCGAGTTCGTCGTCAACCCCGCCGTGATGAACATGCTGTTCCTCGGCTTCATGTTCGCGTTCGCGGTCAAGGCGCCGCTGTGGCCGTTCCACCGCTGGCTGCCCGACGCCGCGGTCGAGGCGACACCGGCCAGCGCGGTGCTGATGATGGCGGTCATGGACAAGGTCGGCACGTTCGGGATGCTGCGCTACTGCCTGCAGTTGTTCCCGGACGCGTCAATGTATTTCCAGCCGCTGGTGGTGACACTGGCGGTGATCGGAATCGTCTACGGCGCGATCCTTGCGATCGGGCAGACCGATGTGATGCGGCTGATCGCCTACACATCGATCTCCCACTTCGGGTTCATCATCCTGGGCATCTTCGTGATGACCAGCCAGGGGCAGTCGGGCTCGACGCTGTACATGGTCAACCACGGCCTGTCGACGGCCGCACTGTTCCTCATCGCCGGATTCCTGGTGTCGCGCAGGGGCACCCGTCTGATCAACGCCTACGGCGGCGTGCAGAAGGTGGCGCCGGTGCTGGCGGGCACCTTCCTCGTCGCCGGACTGGCGACGCTGTCGCTTCCGGGCCTGGCACCGTTCATCAGCGAATTCCTGGTGCTCATCGGCACGTTCACCCGCTTCCCGGCGCTCGCGGTATTCGCCTCGACCGCACTTGTGCTGTCGGCCATCTACATCCTGTGGATGTACCAGCGGATGATGACGGGGCCCGTCACCGACGGCAACGCTCGGGTGCGCGACCTGGTGCCGCGCGAGCTCGTCGTCGTCGCGCCGCTGATCGCCCTGCTGCTCGTGTTGGGGGTGTATCCGAAACCCGCGCTCGATGTCATCAATCCCGCGGTCGACCACACCTTGACCACGATCGACCAGCCTGACCCTGCACCCAGACTCGCGGAAGGGCCGACACCATGACCCTCACCCCGCCGACCGTCGAATACGGCCTGCTGTGCCCGATGTTGATCATCTTAGGGGTCGCGATCGCCGGGGTTCTCGTCGAAGCGTTCCTGCCGCGGCAACGCCGCTACGCCAGCCAACTGGTGCTCTGCTTCGCCGGTCTGGCGGCGGCCCTGGTGGCCGTGGTGGTGCTCGCGCGCGACCTGCACGGCAGCGTCGGTCGTTCGGCGGTGATGGGCGCGGTCGTCGTCGATGCTCCTGCGCTGTTCCTGCAGGGCACGATCCTGCTCGTCGGCGTGCTGGGCGTTCTGCTGATCGCTGAACGGCAGGTCGGCGCGAACATCGACGCCGACAACGGCATTCGCGGCCTGGACGGGTTCACGCCCCAAGCCTCCGCGGTGCCCGGCAGCGTCGCCGAGCAATTGGCGACCAAGGCCGGCGTCATCCAGACCGAGGTCTTCCCGCTGACGATGTTCGCGGTCGGCGGCATGTTGTTGTTCCCCGCCGCCGACGACCTCTTGACGATGTTCATCGCGCTCGAAGTGCTGTCGTTGCCCTTGTACCTGCTATGCGGGCTGGCGCGCAAGCGTCGCCTGCTGTCGCAGGAAGCGGCGATGAAATACTTTCTGCTGGGCGCCTTCTCGTCGGCGTTCTTTCTCTACGGCGTCGCGATGCTGTACGGGTATGCGGGGACGCTGAACCTGGACGGCATCGCCGAGGCCGTCGCCGCGGGGTCGGGTAAGACGTCGCTGGCGCTGATCGGCACCGGCCTGCTGCTGGTCGGTGTGCTGTTCAAGGTCGGCGCGGTACCGTTCCACTCCTGGATCCCCGACGTGTATCAAGGAGCACCTACCCCGATCACGGCGTTCATGGCGGCTGCGACGAAGATCGCCGCGTTCGGCGCGATGCTGCGGGTGTTCTACGTCGCGCTGCCCGGACTTCGCGACGACTGGCGTCCGGTGCTGTGGGCGGTCGCCATCCTCACGATGGTGATCGCCACCGTGGCCGCGGTGACCCAGGCGGACGTCAAGCGGATGCTCGCCTATTCCGCGGTGTCGCATACCGGTTTCATGCTCACCGGGTTGATCGGCGGGAACGAGGCCGGTCTGTCCTCGACGCTGTTCTATCTTTTCGCGTACGGGTTCAGCACCGTCGGGGCGTTCGCGGTCGTCGGCCTGGTGCGCGATGCGGCCGGCGAGGAGGACACCGCGATGGCCCGGTGGGCCGGTCTGGGCCGGCGGTATCCCATTGTCGGCATTGTGTTTTCGCTGTTCTTGCTCGCGTTCGCGGGCATTCCGCTGACCAGCGGCTTCGTCAGCAAGTTCGCGGTCTTCAAAGCCGCGGGCGAGGGCGGTGCGATCGCATTGGTGGTCATCGGCGTCGTCGCGAGCGCGATCGCCGCATACTTCTATGTGCGGGTCATCGTGTTGATGTTCTTCACCGAGCCACCCGATGACGCGCCGACGGTGGTGGTACCGAGCCTGTTGAGCACCACGGTGGTCACCGCCACGGCCGCGGTGACGTTCGCGCTCGGCGCGCTGCCGCAACCACTGCTGGATCTGGCGAACAACGCGAACCAGTTCCTGCGTTAGGTGGCCGGGAGCAGCCCGACCTGACGGTAGGCGGTCTCCAGGTAGCGTCGCATCTGCCTCTCGGTCGGCGGATTGGGTTGCAATACCCGGTATGTCACGGCGCCGGCCAGCATGTCGACGAGAACGTCGAGATCGGCGTCCTCGGGAACCGCGCCGTCTCGCTGAGCGCGTTCGAGCATGGCGATGGTGAGGGTGCGGCGGGGCAGGATGTAGCGGTCCCAATACGTCTGCATCAATTGCGGGTGCGTCACGGCAGAGCCGTAGATCTGCGCCGCCAGGGCCCGGAACCGGGGATCGGTCGCGGTCCGCGCCGCTCCGGCGATGTTGCGTCGGACGAAGACATGAGGCGATGTCGCCGCGATCTCCTCGCGGGTCGGCCATTGCACATCGGCGCTCACGAGTGCCTCGATCGCGTCGGCGACAAGTGGTTCCTTACCTGACCATCGCCGGTAGATGGTCGGCTTGCCGACGCCGGCACGTTTGGCCACCTGCTCGATGCTCATACCGGCGATTCCGTGTTCGATGAACAATTCGAGTGCCGCCCGCATGATCGCGGTGTCGAGCTCCTGGCTTCGCGGCCGGCCGCGGCTCGGCGCAGTCACCGCACGGTTCCCGTCGTGAGCGCACGAGACAGCCACTGGCGCAATGCCTCCTGTCGGCGCCCGCGCCACGCGAGGTGGCCGTCCGGGCGAACGAGCATCGCGTCACCGTCGATGCGTCGATCGATCACCGAAACACGGTCAGCACCGAGGTGTTCGATCGCGATCTTTGCGAGGTCGTCATCGGATCCCAGAAGTCCCCACCGCCCGTTCAATTCGGCGCCAGACAGCCCGGGTACCCGGTCGCCTGGTCGTGGTCCGCGCGACGGCAGCGATCGGCGCGCCAACGGTCCGTGACGGTAGGTCACCCACAACTGCGACGTCCGGTACGTCACCCAACGTTGCACAGCGGGCAGGTTCATCACCGGCACCACGACGCGGTCGCGGATGAAGCGCCCGATCATGCTCTGCGCCACATTCACTTTCGTCACCGCACTGGTGCCTCGCAACACTTCGGTGGCTAGTGGACGACGTTCGGCTTCGTACGTGTTCAGCAGCTTCTCGTCGGCGCGGCCGGCCGTGACGAGCGCGAGCTTGAATGCGAGATTCTCGGCGTCGCCGAGACCGGTCAACATCCCCTGACCGCCGAAAGGGGCGTGAGTGTGCGCGGCGTCGCCGGCGATCAGCACCCGACCACGCCGGTATGTCGCTGCCAGCCGGCGATGCACGCTGAACATCGACAACCACTCGGCGTGTTCTATAGGAGCTCGGCGGCCGGTGCGCTCGGGAATGATGCGCTCCAACCGCGCGAGAATCTCTTGCTGGCTGGGTTTTTGCGTTGGCGCATCCGGGTCGTAGGCGATGATGCGCCACAGCCCGTCGGGCATCGGCATCGCTCCGATCATCCCGTCCTGGTGTATCCAACCGGTGGTGCCCGAGCGGTCGAGGTCCCAACCGATGCGCAGGTCGGCGAGTAGGAAACGTTCGGTGAGCCGGACTCCGGGGAAGTCGATGTCGGCTGCACTCCGCGCGACGCTGGCCGCGCCGTCGCAGCCGATCAACCAGCGGGCCTCGATCGCGTTCCCGTCGTCAGTGACCGCCGTGACCGCATCCGACTCCTGGTGCACGCCGACGAGAGTTGTGTCCCAGTGAATTTCGCCGCCGAGTGCAGCGAGCCGGTCACGCAGCGCGCCCTCGACGGCGGCCTGCGAGATCACCATCGGCGGTGCCGCGGTGTGCATGCCGGGGTCACCGAACCGGATTCGCATGATCGGCTTGTCACCGAGATACGTCAGGATGCTCATCGCCCGCACTGACCGATCGGGCAGATCGCCGAGTGCGCCGAGGCGGTCCAGTACTTCGGACCCACGCGCGTGCAGGAAGTTCGCCCGCGACGTGGTCGCCGGCGCGACCGCCTTGTCGATCACCTGAACGCGGACACCTTGCATCAGCAGGCCGCAGGCCACGGCCAAACCCGTGGGCCCCGCCCCGACCACGAGGACATCGAGATCATTCATCGCCATATTTCCTTTACGAGTCCGTGTCGTAATTGAATATAGTCGCTCAGGCTGCCGAACGCTAGATTCGGCTTATGACCGATGCCCTCGTCCTCGTCGTCGACCACGGCCCGGTGCGGGTCCTGACACTCAACCGGCCCGAGGCGCGAAACGCGTTGAGTCGCGGCCTGATCAAGGCCGCGTACGCCGCGCTGACCGAGGCCGACGCCGATGCGTCCGTCAGCGCCGTGGTGCTCACCGGGACAGACCCGGCGTTCTGCGCCGGCGTGGACCTCAAGGAGGCGCAACGCGACGGCCTGAGCTATTTCGAGGAGTTCCGCTCGCAGAGCTGCATCGCCGCGACCGGCAACATGCGTACCCCGATCATCGGGGCGATCAACGGGGCGACGTTCACGGGAGGCCTCGAGATGGCGCTCGGCTGCGATTTCCTCGTCGCCTCCGAACGGGCCGTGTTCGCCGACACCCACGCCCGGGTCGGCATTCTGCCCGGCGGCGGCATGACCGCCCGCCTCCCCCAGGTGGTCGGGCTCGCGATGGCCCGCCGGCTGTCGATGACCGGCGAGGTGGTCGACGCGGCCCGCGCCGAGCGCATCGGGCTGGTGACCGAGGTCGTCGCGCATGACCGGTTGCTCGACCGCGCGATCGAACTGGCCAAGCAGATCGCCGAGGTGCCCGGACCGGTCATGCTGGGCCTGAAGGAGATCTACACGACCGGTGCGGCCGCGGTGATCGATCCGGCGTTGGCCGCCGAGGAGGCAATCGCGTTCGCACAGCATCGCGATTTCCCCGGCTTCTCGGCTGGGCTGGGTGACCAGTTCCGTGCGGTGACGGAGCGCAACAAGCGCCAGATCGACCGCTGAGAGCTCGCGCTAGCGCTGACGCATCAGGACGAACTCGACCGTGCGGCGCCCGCCGAACTCCCGGCGCGGCGGCGTCGACATCTCCACCTGCTTGCGGGCCTGCGCTGCGACAGGCGTATGCGGGTCGAGCACCGACAGATAGACCTTGTGCTCGGCGAGCGACGCGACCGCACGCTCGAAGCAACCGTCGTCGACGGCCTCGACGTGGGTGCCCCCGGGGCCGTTCTGGAACAGCCTGCGCGGCGGCTCGGGCAGGCTGTCATACGCGTCGAGGACCGCGGTGGCGAACTCGATGTGGTCGCGTTGGTTGGGCGCGTCCGGCGCCCACTCGGGACCGCCGTAGATGCTGATGACGACGTCGGGGTCGAGCTCGGTGATCGTCTCGATGATCTTCGCGCGAAGCTCGGCCGTGTTGCGGATCTCGCTGTCGGGAAAGGCCCAGAACCGGACGTTGTGGACACCGACGATGGCCGCCGATCGCAGCTGCTCCCGCTCGCGCAGCTGACCGGCCTGTTCGGGCGCCATTCCGGCGATGCCGGCTTCGCCGCGGCTGGCGAAGGCGTAGTGGACGGTCTTGCCCGCGGCGGTCCAGTTCGCCACTGCCGCGGCGCACCCGTACTCGGGGTCGTCGGGATGCGGGACCAGCACGAGCGCGGTGCGCCAGTCGGTCGGAAACGCGTCGGGCACGTCTGTCATGTCACCACACCGTGGATCACAATTGCGGCGGTCTGCTCGACCCAGTCGTCGCCGAGCGGCTCGCCGGGCCGCAACAGCATCCGCAGCAAGGTCGCGCCGCCGATGACCTCCACCAGCCGGTCGGGGTCGACATCGGGATGAACCTCGCGTCGCTGCACCGCGTCGGTCAACCGGTTGCGCACCGCCACGAACACCCCGGTGAACCGGTCCATCACCCGGGCGTTGAGATCGGCGTCGGCGGCCATGTCGGAGATCAACCCGGGCAACGCCGCGCGCACCACGGGGCTGGAGAACACGTCGCGGGCGGCCGCGAGCATCGCGCGGATGTCGGCGGCGATGTCACCCGGCGGCGTCTCGATCGCGGTCGGCGCGGCCGGAAAGGCGGCCTCGTGAACGAGTTCGGCCTTGCTGGACCACCGGCGATACAAGGCCGTCTTGGTGGTGCCTGCCCGTTCGGCCACCGCGGCGATCGTGAGGTTCGAATAGCCGATTTCGGCAAGCAGATCCGCGGTGGCGCGCAGTATGGCAGCGTCAATGCGCGGATCCCTGGGCCGCCCGGCGCCCGAGGTCTTGTCAACCGGTGACGCGTCTGATTTCATATCGCTACCCACCGTATCGTAATTCTCGGTCGAAGGAAGAACTTGTGGCTAGTGAACCGGCTGTCGAGGACATCAACCGCCTCGAGCATTCGAGTCGCGATCTGAGCACCCTCCCCGGTGTGATGTCGCGGTGGCTCTCGACGGTGCTGCCCGGCGGGGTGGCACCGGAGATCACCGTGGAAAGCGGCGTCGACGCCAACGGGATGTCGTCGGAAACGATCATCCTGACCGGACGCTGGACCGCCGACGGTCAGGCGCAGGAACAGAAATGGGTGGCTCGGGTGGCGCCCACGGCCGAGGACGTCCCGGTGTTCTCGTCCTACCGGATGGACCACCAGTTCGACGTGATCAGGTTGGTGCAGGAGAAGACCGATGTTCCGGTGCCGCAGGTGCGGTGGCTGGAGAACAGCGGCGAGGTGCTCGGTACGCCGTTCTTCCTGATGGACTATGTCGACGGCCGGGTCCCGCCCGACGTCATGCCGTACACGTTCGGAGGGAACTGGTTCGCCGACTCGCCGGCCGAACGGCGGCGGGAACTACAGGACCACACCGTCGGCGTGATCGCCAAACTGCACTCCATTCCACAACCGGAGACGACCTTCGGGTTCCTCGACGACGGAAGCGACCGCAATGCGTTGCGGCGCAACCTGAACTGGCTCAAGGCCTGGTACCAGTTCGCCGTACCGGACATCGGGCGCTCGTCGCTGATCGAGCGTGCCCTCGAATGGCTGGAGGCGAACTGGCCGGCCGACGTCGCGGCGAGCGACCCGGTCCTGGTGTGGGGCGACTCCCGCGTCGGCAACGTCCTGTACTCGGATTACCGGCCGGTGGCCGTACTCGACTGGGAGATGGCCACACTCGGGCCGCGCGAGATGGATGCGGCATGGATGATCTTCGCGCACAACGTCTTCCAGGAGTTGGCCGGGCTCGCGGGACTGCCCGGGCTACCCGACTTCATGCGCGAGGACGACGTCAAGTCCACCTACGCCGCGTTGACCGGCGTCGAACTCGGCGACCTGCACTGGTTCTACGTCTACTCCGGCGTGATCTGGGCGTGCGTCTTCATGCGCACCAGCGCACGACGGGTGCGTTTCGGCGAGATCGAACGGCCCGACGACGTCGAATCGCTGTTCTACCACGGCTCACTGCTCAAACGACTGATCGGAGAGGATGCCTGATGCTCGGGCCCACCGACGAATTCCCCATCCACCAGATTCCGCAACCGATTGCCTGGCCCGGGTCGTCGGACCGCAACTTCTACGACCGCTCCTACTTCAACGCCCATGACCGCACCGGCGACATCTTTCTGATCACCGGTATCGGCTACTACCCCAACCTGGGTGTCAAGGACGCATTCGTCCTCATACGGCGGGGCGACGAGCAGACCGCGGTGCACCTGTCCGACGGCATCGACTCCGACCGGCTCAACCAGCACGTGCTCGGCTACCGCGTCGAGGTGAACGAACCGCTGCACAAGCTGCGGATCGTCTGTGAGGAGACCGAGGGCATCGCGGTCGACCTCACCTGGGACGGCCTCTTCGACGCGGTGCAGGAACAGCGCCACGTGTTGCGCACCGGCACCCGGATCACGTTGGACGCACAGCGTTTCGCACAGGTCGGATCGTGGAGCGGCGTCATCGCGGTCGACGGCGAGGAGATTGCCGTCGACCCGTCGGTGTGGATCGGCAGCCGCGACCGGTCGTGGGGCATCCGACCGATCGGCGAACCCGAACCCGCCGGCAGGCCGGCGCATCCGCCGTTCGAGGGCATGTGGTGGCTGTACGTGCCGATGGCGTTCGACGACTTCGGGATCGTGTTGATCATCCAGGAGGAGCCGAACGGATTCCGCAGCCTCAACGACTGCACGCGAATCTGGCGCGACGGCCGCGTCGAACAGCTCGGCTGGCCGCGGGTGAAGATCCACTACACCCCGGGCACGCGAATCCCCCACAGCGCCACCATCGAAGCGACCACACCGGACGGCTCGCCCGTGGTGTTCGAGGTCGAGTCGAAGCTACCGGTCCCGATCCACATCGGCGGCGGGTACGGCGGCGACTCGGACTGGCTACACGGCATGTGGAAGGGCGACAAGTTCACCGAACGCCTCACCTACGACATGACCGATCCGGCGGTCAACGGCCGCGCCATGTTCGGGGTCATCGACCATGTCGGTCGCGCGGTGTGCCGGGAGGGCGGTCGGTCCGCCGAAGGGTGGGGTTTGTTCGAGCACGGTGCGCTCGGCCGGCACGACCCGTCGGGATTCAAGGACTGGCTCACCGTCGCCGACTGAGCGGTTTCGGTGCGCTGCTGATCGCTGCGCGATGGCTAGCGCGCCGAAACCACCCATAGCGCTGCCGCCGCGATCGCCTCCACCACGAGGTAGAACCAGTTCGGATAGAACGACGTTCGCTGATCGATGACGGCCGACACCACACGACCGAACGCCATTCCGGCCAACGCGGCGGCGACCGTGAGCAGCACGCCCGTCCGCAGAGCGCCGCCCTCGAGGGCCGCGTACGCCAGCACGCCGGCCATGGCCAAGCCGAAGCCACCGTAGACGGCGCGCACTTCGGATCGCGATGCGGCGCCGCCGAGCGTGGTGCCGAACGGCCGGACGAGCGCGTCCGGGGCGGCCAGCGCATAAACGCCCATACCCGCGAAGAACACGGCGATCACTGCCACCACTGCGGATGCCAAGGTAGCCTCCTGTCGATCGATCAGGAGTCCAGCATGACCGCACGCGTGGCTGACGCGCTTCCACAAACCTGCTGTCCGTCGGTGTGGCTGTGGCCCGGCCAAGCGTTGTACGCCGGCCCGAGCCTCAAGCTCGCGCCGCATTCCGGGTCGGTGTGGTGCCTGGCGGTCGGTATCGGTGGCCCGCTCACCGTCGCGATCCCCGACGCGGACCGGGTCGACGGGCGCAGTGTCCTGATCCCGCCGCGGCTGACTCACCAGTTGATCTGTCACGGCGAGGGTCTGGTCTCGTGCTACCTCGAGCCGACGACCAGCCGCGCCGAAAGCTGCCGCGCCAAGATCGGCGAATGGCATGGCGCACTCGGCAGCGGTCACGTCGACGAGGACCGGCTGCAGTTCACGCCCACTGACGATGCCGAGGCGTCGCACTGGCTGGCGCTGGCCGCACCCGCTGCGGACAGGCGCATCGATCCGCGGGTCATGAACGCTGTCAATCGAATTCGCGCTGACCCCACTGCGTCGATTCCATCGCGGGCATTGGCCGCCGAGGTGGGCCTGTCGGAGTCACGGTTCCTACACCTGTTCCGCGACGAGTTGGGCACCACCGTGCGTCGCTACCGGCTGTGGACGCGTTTGATGGAGGCGGGCAACGCCATTGCCGACGGCATGAGCCTGACCGAAGCGGCGATGTGCACCGGCTTCGCCAGCCCGTCGCATCTGTCGGACCGGTTCAAGTCGACGTTCGGGCTGACCGCTTCACAGCTGCTGTCGTCCGGAGTCGTCGTCCGCGTCCCTGACCAGAGGCCGCGAGCAGACGCAAAGTGACCCGAAATGCCGTGAAATCAGGGCACTTTGCGGCTGCTCGCGCCAGGAAAGTCCGTGCTTATCAGGCGACTGGCGCGGCCGGGACCGGCGCCCGGCCGAACACCATCGACTCCTCGATCCGGTCGAATCGGTGGTCGATCGCGTCGAGCACATAGTTGTGCCGAACGTTCCACGGCCGGTGCGTTCCGGATTTCGGCAACGCGTGCAGGGCGCGTTGTACGTAGCCGGCGTTGATGTTCCACGCCGGCTTCTCCGGCATCGGCTTGTCGCCGAGATGCGGATAGGCGTGCGTGTACCCGTGAGAGTCCATGTAGGACACCAACCGTGCGAAAGCGCGGGCGGTCAGATCCGCTCGCAGGGTCCATGAGGCGTTGATGTAGCCGACACACCAGGCCAGATTCGGCACGTCCTCGAGCATGTGCTCCTTGTAGACGAAGCGATCCTGCGGTTTGATCTCGGCGCCGTCGATGCTGACATGGACACCGCCGAGCGCCTGCAGTTGTATCCCCGTGGCGGTGATGATCACGTCGGCGTCGATCCGCTGCCCGGAACTCAACACGATGCCGGACGCGTCGATGTGGTCGATGTGGTCGGTGACCACGTCCAGGCGGCCGGTGTTGATCGCCTCGTAGAAGTCGTTGTCGAGCATCGCGCACAACCGTTGATCCCACGGGTCGTAACGCGGGTTGAAATGGACGTCGACCGGATAGCCCTCCGGCAGATTGCGTTTGGCGTTCCGGCGGATGAAGCGCCTGCTGAGCTTGGGTGCCGCGCGGGCGAACGCGTAGATGAACACGGTGAAGATCGTGTTGTAGATGCGGGCGCCCCAGTACCCGGCCCGTCCCGGCAGCACTGCGCGAATCGCCTGCACGACGGGATTGACTCTCGGCCCCGAGAGCATGTACGTCGGCGACCGCTGCAGCATCGTCACGTGCCCGGCCGTCTCGGTCAGCGACGGGATCATGCTGACCGCCGTTGCGCCGCTGCCGATCACGACGATGCGCTTGCCGGCGTAGTCGAGCGACTCCGGCCAGTGCTGCGGGTGCACCACCTCGCCGCTGAACTCGTCGAGGCCGGGGAAATCCGGGCGGTAGGGCTCGTCGTAGTTGTAATAGCCGGTGCCGAAGAACAGGAAGCGGCCGCGGTACGTCGTCGGCGTCCCGTCCTGCTCGGTCTGCACCGTCCAGGTGTCGGTCGTCGAGTCCCAATCCACGGACAACACATGGGCGTTGAACCGGATGTGCTTGTCGATGCCGTGCTTGCGGGCGGTCTGGGCCAGGTATTCGCGGATGTCGGGGCCGTCGGCCACGTTCTCCGGGCGCGTCCACGGTTCGAAGGGATAACTCAGCGTGAAGATGTCGCTGTCGGACCGGATGCCCGGATAGCGGTGCAGGTCCCAGGTGCCGCCGATGCGTGCTCGGCGCTCGAGGACCAGGTAGCTCAGGTTCGGGTTCTTCTCCTGCAGGCGATAGGCGGCGCCGATCCCCGAAATGCCCGCGCCGATGATCAGTACGTCGGCGTACTGCACCCGGTTGTCCATCCGCAAACTCCTTTGGTTCCGCTGAGTACCACGATAGGAGTCAGGCGGCCAGCGCGTCGACGATCTCGGCCAACGCGTCGGCGGCGATGGGGCCGGGCTGGTAGAGGCAGATCCGGTCGGACACCCCCCCGACGCGGTCACGGATGTGGGCGGCCACCTCGGCCGGACTGCCGCACGCGGCGATGGTGCGCAGTATCTTGTCGTCGATCAGCGTGCCCATCTCCTGCCAGCGACCCTGCTTGGACAACGCGTTGAGCTCCGGCTGCAGCTCACCCCAGCCGTGCACGTCGAGCACCGGGCGGTAGGCGGGCGTGGAGCCGTAGAAGGCCAGCAGCCGGCGCGCGGCCGCGTGCGCCGTCTCGTCGCTGCCCACGGACACGATGATCTCGGGCACCACCGCGAAGTCGTCGAGGGACCTGCCCGCCTGCGCCAACCCGTTGCGCACAGCCGGCATCGTCACCTCGTGCAGGAACCGTTTGGACCCGAACGGCATCACCAACAGCCCGTCGGCGACCTCGGCGGTGGCGCGGGTCAACCGCGGGCCCAGCGCACCGAGATAGATCGGCGGCATTCCGTAGGGGTTCGGCCCGGGGTTGAATGTCGGGGTCATCAGCGTGTGCCGGAAGTACTCACCGCGGAAATCGAGGCGTTCGCCGGTCTCCCAGGCCGCGAACACCGCGCGCAGCGCGCCGACCATCTCCTTCATCCGCTCGACCGGACGGTCGAATGCCGCGCCGTAACGTTTTTCGATCTGCGCGCGCACCTGCGTGCCGAGGCCCAACGTGAAGCGACCCTTGGCGAGCAGCTGGAGGTCGTAGGCCTGATGGGCAAGCTGAATCGGGTTGCGCGGAAACGCGATGGCCACGTTGGTCATCAGGTCGAGGCCGTCGACGGTGGACGCGAGCGTCAGCGGCGAGAAAACGTCGTGCGGTCCTTCGAAGGTGAACACTCCGCTGGCGCCCGCGTCGCGCAGCAGCTGCGCCCGTTCGATCGCATCGGTTGGACCGAACAACGCTGTCATGACCTTCACGGCGTGAGAGCCTAATCGCGTGCCTAATTCCTCCGTCCCGGCCGACACCGATGTGGTCGTGGTGGGCGCCGGGTTCGCCGGGCTGTCGGCGGCGCGGGCGTTGGTGCGCCTGGGCCACGACGTCGTGGTGCTCGAGGGCCGCGACCGGGTGGGCGGGCGGTCGTCGACGGCGACGATCGCGGGTGTCCCCGTCGACCTCGGCGGCACGTTCGTCGGGCCGACTCAGGACGCCGTCGGCGAATTGGCGGCCGAGCTCGGCTGCCGAACCGTCCCGACGTACTGCCAGGGCAAGAACCTGATCCGCTGGCGGGGCAAGGTCCGGTCCTATCGCAGCACCATCCCACGGCTGTCGATCATCGAACTGCTCGACGTGTCGCGGATCCAGTGGCGCTTCGAACGTGTCTGTCGCAAGGTGCCGGTCGACAAGCCGTGGGAGGCCACCATCGCCGACAGCCTGGACTCCCAAACGCTCGACGGCTGGCTGAAGTCCGTACACGCGAGCGCGGGAACACGGGATCTGATGGCGATCATGTCGAGGGTCACCTGGGGGTGCGAACCCGATGCGGTGTCGATGCTGCACGCGGTGCGCTACGTCAAGGCGGCCGGCGGCTTGGACCGCATGCTCGACGTCGAAGGTGGCGCCCAACAGAGCCGCTTTCCCGATGGCACACAACAGATCGCGGCACGGATAGCCAGAGAATTAGGCCCGCGCGTCGTGCTCGATGCCGCGGTGCGCAGCATCGAACGCCACAACGACGGCACACTCACCGTGACCTCCGATCGCGGGCCCGTGCGCGCCAAGGCCGTCGTCGTCGCAATACCGCCCCAACACCGCAACGCGATCGCGTTCCTGCCCGAGCTGCCCGCCGAGTACGGCAAGCTCGCGCAGCACTGGCCGCAGGGCAATCTCAGCAAGGCCTACGCCGCATACGAGACGCCGTTCTGGCGCGCGAAAGGCCTGTCCGGCGAGGCGCTTTCCGACGAAGGGCCGGTGTTCATCACGTTCGACGTGAGCCCAGGAGACGAGGGCCCCGGCGTCCTGCTCGGGTTCACCGACGCCCGCTCATTCGACTCACTGCCACCGGCGCGGCGCCGCGAACGCGCGCTGTCGGGCTTCGCGACGTTGTTCGGTGACGCCGCGTTGGCACCGATCGACTACCTCGACCACTGTTGGGGCGCAGAACAGTTCGCGCCGGGCGGGCCCACTGCCGCCGTGCCGCCCGGCTCCTGGACCGCATACGGACCGTGGTTGCGCAAGCCCGTCGACGGGATCTATTGGGCCGGTACGGAAACCGCCGACACCTGGACCGGCTTCCTCGACGGCGCGGTGCGCTCTGGCCGGCGCGCCGCAGACGAGGTGCATCGCGCACTGACCGGTTAGGCCGGTGGGCCGAATCAGGAGCTTATGCGGCCCTCGGAGGTCACCGAGTCGATCAGCAGCCGCAAGTGCTTGTTCACCTCGTCCGGGCGTTCCAGGATTGCGCAATGTCCACCGGACAGTTCGACGAACTGGGTCAGATTGGGTGCCTCACGGGCGATCCGGCGCGCCGACGCGATCGGCAGCAGCCGGTCCTTCTCACTGCCGATCACCAGGGTCGGCACCACGAGGTTGGCGAGCCCGATGTGTCGCGGACCGAGGTGGTCGACCAGCGTATGGGCCCAGCCGCCGCGGCCGGCGGGCGCAGTCGCAAGGAACAACTCATGGACGAACGCGGCGATGGCGGGGTCGGCGTCGCGGCCCACCGCGAGCATCGACAGGAAGCGCTGGTTCGGGCCGGCGGCGGCGCGTGGCAGCGGCATCGCGCCGAAGGTCTTCAGGAACGCCCCGGCGGTGAGCACGCGCACGCCGGCCAGTCGCGCCGGCACGGGCAGCAGCTGGACGTTGCGCAACAGGTCGCCGGTCGTGGTGTTGATGAGCGCGACGGCGTCCGCGCGTTCGGTCACCCGCTCGGCGTACCGCTCCGCCCACGACGTGATCGCGATGCCGCCCATCGAATGGCCGGCGATGACCGCCCGCTCACCCGGTGCGAGCGTCGCGTCGAGCACCGAATCGAGGTCGGCCGCCAGATGATCGAGGCTGTACGCGCGACGACGGGCCGGCACCGCGCTGCGACCGTGGCCACGGTGGTCGAACGCGATGACGCGATAGTCGCGCGACAGATCGGTGATCTGATGCGCCCACACCCGGATCGCGCACGTGATTCCGTGCGCCAGCACGATCGGATAGCCGTCCTCGGGCCCGAAGACCTCGGCGTGCAGGCGGATGCCGTCCTTGGAACGCACCGCGACGGCGCGGCTTTCGGGCAGCGACTGGGCGGGGGCAAAGGCGGGGGCCTTCGACCGGCCGCGTGGACCACCACTCATCTTCGCTCCGTTCGACCTCGGCAACGTTGCCGCATAAGTGAGCTTATCTAACAGTGTGCAGTACAGGCGTGACCGCGGCGCGGATATCAGGCATTCGAGGATGTTAAATAAGCGCCATGCGTGCGATTCAAATAGCCAGCCTCGACGGACCTTCGGCGGCGAAGCTCGTCGACGTCGAGGAACCGGACGGTGATGGCGCGGTCGTCATCGAAGTGCACGCGGCCGGCGTCGCGTTTCCCGACGTGCTGCAGTCACGCGGGCTCTATCAGTACAAGCCGGAGCTGCCGTATACGCCTGGCGGCGAGGTCGCGGGCGTGGTGCGCAGCGCACCGGACGGCTCGCACGTCCGTGCGGGTGACCGCGTCGCCGCGCTGACGATGCTGTGCGGCGCGATGGCCGAAGTCGTCGCGCTGCCCGCCGAACGCGTCTTCAAGCTGCCCGACAACGTCTCGTTCGAGGCCGGCGCCGGTCTGCTGTTCAACGACCTGACCATGCACCACGCGCTGCGGACACGGGGCCGGTTGGCCGAGGGCGAAGCGGTGCTCGTGCACGGGGCGGCCGGCGGCATCGGCACGTCGACCCTGCGGTTGGCGCCGGCGTGGGGGGCATCACGGGTGATCGCGGTGGTGAGCACGGAGGACAAAGCCGAGGTGGCCAGGGCCGCCGGGGCGACCGATGTAGTGCTGGCGGACGGTTTCAAGGACGCCGTGAAGGGGTTGACCGACGGCCGCGGCGTAGACATCGTCGTCGACCCGGTCGGCGGCGACCGCTTCACCGACTCGCTGCGCTCGCTGGCCCCGGGCGGACGGCTGCTCGTGATCGGCTTCACCGGTGGCGAGATCCCAACTGTGAAGGTGAACCGGTTGCTGCTCAACAACGTTGACGCGGTCGGCGTGGGCTGGGGCGCATGGACGTTCACCCATCCGAACTATCTTGCCGAGCAGTGGGCCGAGCTGGAGCCGCTGCTGGCCTCGGGCAAGGTGTCGGCGCCGCAACCTCAGGTGTTCCCAATCGAGCGCGCCGCCGATGCGATCGCCGCGCTGGAGGACCGCTCGGCGAAGGGCAAGGTCGTCGTCGCGGTTCGCTGACTTTCCCGGCGACTTGTGCACGTTCAGGAGCGGTGAGCGCTCTGTTCTGTTTCGGGACATCGCTGACAGGTTGATGTCTCGGGACATCGTTGACAGTCATGGTGCTGGTTTGGGTTCGCGTTTGCCGTGTGTTCCGGGTTTTCGGTGACCGTTTTGGTATCGGCGGTTGGGGTTGGCGGTGAGTTCACGCACGAGTGTGGTGCCGCTGAAGATGACGATGTGGGTGCCATCGCAAATGGTGTCGCAGGCGTGTCCGCTCCATCGGCGTCCGACGTTGACAATGTAGGGCCCGACGGTGAGATTGCCTGAACCGGCGCTGACGACCTGACGGTTGACGAAGACGGGCTGCGGCAACGGCCGGTCGGCGGGGCGGGCCTTGTGGGTGGCGTGGAAGGTCTCGGCCGGGGTGGCCCCGCGCAGTGCCCGGTGCGGGCGGTGATGGTTGTAGTAATTGCGGAACTGTTCCAGTAGCGCGTTGAGCTCATCGATGGTGGTTGGCGCATCGTGGGTGCGCAGCCATTTCTTCAGTGTCTGCCAGAGCCTTGCCGCAGGTCTGCGGGTGAAACGGTGTCGAGTTGATGGTCACCGTGCCCAGCGCGCGCAGGTTGGCCTCGAAGGTGGCCTCGAACCCACGCCACTTGCCGGTGTAAACAAATCCGTTGTCGGTCAACGACATTGCCGGGATCCCGCACTCGACAATGCCGGCCACCATCACCGACCACACCAACTCGCCGGTGGCGTCACCGGGCCCGGCCCGCAGAGCGGGCAGGTAGCGGGAGTGATCATCAAGGGTGCCGGCGATGGCCACCGGGGCGCCGTCGGCCAAATGCCACCCCGTCCAGTCGGACTGCCAACACTCATTGGGGCGGCTGAAGGTGAACCGTTTAGTCGCCGATTTCGGTCGTTTCTTGGGCTGCGGCACGATCGCGCCGTGGCGCGTCAGAATTCGCCACGCTGTCGAGCGCGAGGGCACCTCGGGCATGCCCTCGCGCTGCAGCGCCCACACGATCGACTGCGGCCCATGATCACGACCGGCCTCGATCAGCTGTTTGCGTTTTCGCAGCACCAATTCCTCGACCGCCGCAGCGGTCTGCCCGGGCGAGTGGTGCGGCCGTCGTGACCGTTCTTGAAGACCAGCCAGACCCTCGGCACCAAACTGGCGTCGGTACTTGTAGAACGTCTGCCGACTGATCTGCTGATCACGGCAGAACGCCGACACATTCTCGATCGGCCCGGCATATGCAGCTGCAACACGAATATCCATCGCCGTCACCTTCTGGGCCATGGACCATCCTGGCCGCAGCCCCACTCAGGTGTCAGCGATGTCCCGAGACATCAACCTGTCAGCGATGTCCCGAAACAGAACAGAGCGGTGAACGCTCCGAAACGTGCACAAATCACAGGTAAGGGTCGGCCCAGGCGCTGATGATGCGCGCGGCGCGGGCCGCCTGGTTCTTCTCGGTGAGCAGATGATCGGCGCCCTCGAGCGAGACGAAGCTGCGGGGGTGCCGGGCCGCGCGAAAGATCTCGCTGGCGTTTTCGATGCCGACGGTGTTGTCGGTCGGCGAATGCATGACGAGCAGCGCGCGGCGCAGCGTTCGGATGCGCTCCTGCAGATCGACGTTGCGGACGTCGTCGATGAAGTGCCGCTTCAACGTGAGCGCCTTGCCGCCGATGAGGAACGGCGCCTCCCCCTCGGCCTCGATCCGCTCCACGAGCGCGTCGTACGTGCGCTCGACGTGCGCGGGCTCGGACGGCGCCGCGATGCTGGCCACCGCCGCGACGCTCGGGCACTCGTGGGCCGCGGCGATGGCGGCCGACCCGCCGAAGGAGTGACCGACCAGCAGGCGCACCTCGCGGCCTTCGGAGTTCATGAACTCGACGGCCCGCGCGGTGTCGGCCACCTTGTGCGAGAACGACCCGTCGCTCCAGTCGCCTTCGGAGTCACCGAGGCCGAGGTTGTCGAAGCGCAGCATGCCGATGCCCTCGCTGGCGAGTTGCTTGCAGATGCGGCTGGCCGCAGGACTGTTCTTGCCGAGCGTGAAGCCGTGCGCGAACACGCCCCACCCGCGGACGTCGCCGTCGGGCATGTCGAGCTCACCCGCGAGCGTGGGTCCGCTGCAGCTCGGGAAACTGACACGCTCAGCCACGCGGGTCATCCTGTCATCCGGCGACCATGTGTCGTCGATCACTTCTTCGGGTACCAGGGTGCCATGGCAAACCGAATCATCATCGCGGCGCTCGCCGTGGCGACACCGATCGTCGCGCTGACCGGCTGCAGCACCGAGGACGCCGGCGAAGAGACCACGACGCCCGGCACCACGGCGGCGCCCGCGGCCACCGAGCGACTCAACGCACAGCTGAAGACGGCCGACGGCACACCTGTCGCCAACGCCACCCTGGACTTCGCGAACGGCTTCGCCAGGGTCACGGTCGAGACGATCGAGAGCGGCATCTTGAGCCCGGGTTTCCACGGCTTGCACATCCATTCGGTGGGCAAGTGCGAAGCCAATTCGGTCCCGCCCACGGGCGGGGAGCCAGGTGATTTCCTGTCGGCGGGCGGCCACTTCCAGGCGCCGGGGCACACCGGCCACCCGGCGAGCGGCGACCTCACCGCGCTGGAGGTCCGCTCCGACGGGTCCGCAGAGCTCGTCACGACCACCGATGCGTTCACGGCTCAGGATCTGTTGGCCGGTGAGGGCACCGCGCTGATGATCCACCAGGACGAGGACAACTTCGCGCACATCCCCGACCGCTACACCCAGCCCAATGGCACGCCGGGTCCGGATCAGGACACGCTGGCCACGGGTGATGCCGGCGCGCGGGTGGCGTGCGGTGTCATCCAGTCGGCGTCGGGAACCACCACCACGACGACGACCACGACAACCACGACGACGACACCGACGACGGTGACGGAGACGACCGTGATCAGCCCGACCACCGAGACGGTGGTGCCGCCGCCGCCGGCGATTGAGACCACGACGGCGGACACGACCACTGTGACCACTACGACGACCGCGCCGACGACGACAACAACGACCGAGACCCCACCACCGGCGCCACCCGCTCCGGGCGGCTGACGGCGATCAGGACCGCTGCAGCAGGTCGCGTTTGACCTCGAGCCGCCGCAACTTGCCCGATGAAGTCCGCGGTAGTGCGCCGGGCCGGACGAAGACGACGTCGGCGGGTATCACGCCGCACTCGGATGCGACGCGCTCGATGAGGTCGGCGCGCGACTGTGCCTCGTCGGGACCGCGGAACTCCGCGACGATCGCGACGCCGGGCCTGATCGAGCGCTCCCCAACGCCGACCGCCACCACGGCGCCGTCCCGCACGCCGGGTGCGCCGGCCGCCACCCGTTCGACCTCGGCGGGGAAGATGTTGCGGCCTGCCACCGTGATCAGTTCCTTGGCGCGGCCACAAACCACCAGACCGCCGTCGACGAAATAGCCGAGATCGCCTGTGGCGAACCATTCGTCGGGGTCCAGCGGGGCGTCGTCGCGGTAGCCCGACATCATCGAGGTTCCGCGGATCAGGATCTCGCCCACCCCATCGTCCTCAGCGTCGTCGCGCTGCTCGACACGCACCGACATGCCGGGGATCGGCTCGCCGAGCACCGCATGGCCGGCGCCGTCGACGATCATGCCGCGGCCAGGCTCGGGAACCGTTACGGCACAGGTGGATTCGGCCAAGCCGTAGGAGGGCGCAAGCGCACCGGCGGAGAACCCGAAGCGGGCCATCTCGGTGGCGAACAGCGCGGTCAGTTCACAGTCGACGGGTTCGCCGCCGTTGAGCGCGAACCGCATGCTGCCGAGGTCGACGTCGGTGACCCGGCGCGAGTACTTTCCGATCAATCCGTATGCCATGTTCGGCGCAGCGGTGATAGTGGCGCGACTCTCGGTGAGCCAGTCCAACCAGCGAAACGGTGAGGCCTGGAATGCGGCGGTCGGCGCCTGCCACAGGTCGATACCGCCCAGGGCTCCGGCCAGCACAAAGCTCAGGCCCATGTCGTGATACAGCGGCAGCCAGGAACAACCGGAGTCGGCCGGAGACACCCCGATGCGGGTGTTGAGGCCGCGGAGGTTGGCCAGCACCGCATCCGGGGACAGCTGCACCGCGCGAGGAACACCCGTCGAGCCGGCCGTGCCCTGAAGCAGGGCGATGGCGGCGGGTTCGTCGGGTCGCCGGAAGGTCGTTGATCTGGCAAGCGGCGCAACGGAATTCAGTTCTTTCA
Organism: Mycobacterium sp. GA-0227b; assembly: GCF_001499855.1. Classification (GTDB taxonomy): domain Bacteria; phylum Actinomycetota; class Actinomycetes; order Mycobacteriales; family Mycobacteriaceae; genus Mycobacterium. Next base: position 54,647 of record NZ_LQIK01000029.1, on the reverse strand, counting down.
CCACCGGCCCGCCGTCGACGCGGGCGAGCTGCTCGAGATGACTTCGCCCGGTGAGCACGTGGCTGACGCCCATACCCGCGAACCGGGCCACCGTCGTCTGCGCCCACTTGTCTGCGTCCGCGCCTCGAACCGGGCTGGGCGCGATGGTCACCGCGACGCCGGCCTGGAAGGCGCCCAGGATCGCCGCGATCAGCTCGACGGTGGGTTCGCCCGCCAGCCCCAGCGTGGAGACTTCCTCGTTGAGCAGCCACTCCGCGACGTTCTCCGACCGGCCGTGCACCTCCGGCCAGGGGTGGCGGATCCAGGTGCCGTCGTCGAAGACGTGCAGGCTGTTGTCAGAGCTGGTCAGCCGCTCGGCAAAGGCCTTCGCCAACGAGTCCATGGACCACCTCGCAGTGTTTACGCGCTTGAATAAGCGATTGTCGATCTGGTCAATTGCGTCCAAAGCTAACCGATCGAAGTTCGCCGTGGGAAATCACCTCGATGCCGTCGGCGAGATACGAAACGGCCCCCGGAAATCCTCCGGGGGCCGTTTCACCTAGTAGCGGGGACAGGATTCGAACCTGCGACCTCTGGGTTATGAGCCACCCGGTTCCGGTCCCGCATGACCTCCCCGGTCTCGAACGTGCAGGTCCAGAAGGCGTCGCCGTCCCAGCCATCACGGTGCGTCTCACATCCTCACGGCAGTTGCGCCCTGTTTCGTTCACAAATCCGTTCACAAGCTAAGGCGTCAACTGCCGCGGCTCGGCCACCGGTCGCCGACGCTGCTGCAGGTCTCGAACTGGCACCACCTTCGCATCGCCCGAGGACTTACCCGGCCCGGAGGGTCGCCGCGAACACCGCCCGCTGTCACGAACGGGTCAGGAGAGTCTGCTTGTGGTTGCGATCGAAGCGCCGACTGCTCTCATTCAGCCACTCCCCCACGTACCCTATTGCAAACCCGCGTTTCATGGATACTCGTCATTATCCATGAAACGGCCAGCGAGGCGCTGTTGTGTCGGCGAGACCGGGTTCGTCGCGCTACCGCAGCGTTCGGCTTCCGATCACGATTGCCAAGACGATCAAGAACAGGAGACCCGTGCCGAGGCTGTATGCGGCCGCCGATGCCCACCGATACTTGCGGCGCGCGACGGTTGCGATCGCGTGTGTTTGTTTCGCAATCTGTTCTGTCAGGTGGCCCGGATTTGAAAGTAATTTCCTTAATGATTGAGCGTAATTCGTACCATCGCTTCCAAATTTACGGACAATATGTACGTAATACAAAAGGCTGTCGGGCGCCTCTCGGCGGTGGAGACGTAGGCGCGGAACTAGAGACCAAACTGCAAAGAGTGCCGCAAAAACTAGCCCTCCGCAGCACAACACGGCGACAACAGAAAACCAGCATGAAGGGGAACTCTCGTTCTTCACCAAGTTATATAGGACGCCGCCTGCCACTCCAGCGGCGGCAAGAATGAACCCTGCTTTTGTCTCGGCGTGGCGCACCCATTCATTGACGACGGAAAGTCCTTTCCACGCATGGTCGGGAGCACTCTCGTCCGAAGACGGCGTCTCGGCGCCGACTGGGTTCCGCGCGCCATCTGAGCTGGATGTCAAACTCGTTCACCGCCGAGGCTCATAGAGTCCACCACCAGGTCGAGCCATAGATTCGGTATCCAAGGTCCCTCGTTCCGAGATCAGTCCACATGTCACGCTTTGGTTCGCCCCCGTACTTTGACGACTCACCTAGCATGTTGTAGACCGATGCGGAGATGTAAGTTGGATATGTAGTGGGCAGCGCCGCCATCTTGGCAGCGTTATTCGCCGCATTTCCAACCCACACGAGATCATTGCTGCCCCGGATTCCGGTCCGCGCAATGAATAATGGGGACGTATCAATTCCAACGCGTTGCCTCAGGTCGAAACTATTGTTAGGGTACTGAGCCTTAGTCGCCGGACGGAGAATATCACGCACGGCGTAGTTGATTCTCAGTCCGCATTTTGCGGCATTGGAATTCTTGGAGCCGCCGATAAATACGGCCATAATGCGATCCCCATCGTATGCAGTAATAACCCCATCGTGGTGGCGAACTATCCGAGCGGCGCAGTACAGGTAGTTCTTGTAGATTTCGGCCGCAAACCAGTTCTCATGGTTTTTGACCATCACAGTGGACTGAGCCAGGTCCGCATACAGTACGGTGGCCTCCAACTTGACTGCCTCGTTGCCAAGGGCGATGTCGTCCGTCTCTGGCACCTTCGTGCCGTCGCGGGTCTTCCACTGGCCTTTGTGCACGGCCGCGACGTAGCTTTTCAGTTCCTCTTTGAGCGACACGAATTCTCCAGTGTTCCTGACGACCGGCTTAGGTGGGCCGGACTCATCCGCTTCGCCGCAAGCTCGCCAAGCCCCTGCGGTGTGCCAGGTAGTCCGTACGCATGCGCTCCCATCGAGCAGCCCGGACGGCGTCGAAGGTCGACTTGGCCGCCTCCCGAACACTGGCGGACTCCTGTCTAGTCGTCTCGCCGTTCAGTATTGCCGCGACGAAGTCAGCACCGCATTCGCGACACCAGCAAGCGCTCAACATCCGCCCCATCGCTTCATCGTCGTCGTGGTCGAGCTTTTCGATTCTGACGTCCTCCCACAACGTGGAAGGCTGCGCAAGCACACCTCCCGCGGAATCGTGGCCACACGAGGTGGTCAGGAAGTCGTTGTTTTCGATCGCGAGCCATACCGAACCGGTGACGATCATTTGCCGTCTGCTCGCTTGCTGGGCCGCCTTCGCGGCATAGTTCACGGGCTTGCCAGCCCATACGGGCTCCTGTTCCGCAGGATTGCGAGGCGTACCAATTTTCTTCACCAAGGTTCGCCCACTAGCAACCCCAACCTTGAACCCAGTCTTTGGCGCCTTCGGCCACTTTGATTCCAGAGCCGGTTCGAGATACCGCTCGCTGAAGGTCTTCACGGTGATTCCGGCACAGATAGCCCGCTCGATAGCACCATTCCCCCAAAAAAGCCCGAACGCTCCATCGCCCTGAATCTGAATGAAGTCGGCTTGGAACTCGTGCAAGATCCTCACCGCATTGCCGGTTGCAGCGCGGTAGATGGCGGCTGTGCTTCGGGGGTGCTTTCCGACGCTCATCTGCGTGGAGTTTTCGAGGTCAACGAACGCGGCGACAATGTTGTCGACCCGAAGCCATTTGCTGCCCGATGCGTCCGGAAGTTCATCCGCATTTAGGTTGTCTGGATCGATGTCGTCGACCGGCGGATTCTTCTGTAGGACGTCGGAGACGTCACCGTCGACGGCCTGCAGGATGTCGTCAAGCTGCTTCATCGGGCTGTCTTTACCTCCGGTCGACATCGGTGTTCCAGTTATGCATCTCTGTCTCAAGTCTAACACACTGTGTCGAGAACGATGTGGCGTTGCATATGTGCGACACTGCCAACATGGCGAAAACCACGATCGATACCGCCGTTTTGTACGCTGCCCTGGATGCTGCGCGCGTTGAGCGCGGCCTGTCGTGGCGGGGGCTTGCCAAGGAGATCGGTGTGAGCCCATCGCTGCTGTCGCGGATCGGAAACGGATTGAAACCCGACACAGACGGATTCGCGACTCTTGTTGCGTGGCTTCGTCTGCCGGCCGAAGAGTTCTTCACCGACGAGGAAGGCCGCGCGGCGACGGGCGGTGATCCAGACCTGATGGTGAAACTCGCACCGCTTTTGCGCGCTAGTAAGGAGCTGAGCGCGACAGACGTGAAGTATCTCGAACAAATCATTGCTGCGACAATCGAGCGCGCTCGAGACCACCGTTAAGCCTTATGCGACGTGGATTCAAAGCGGAGGCCAAGCGGCTCGCTATAGAGCTGCGCACCGAGATAGGTCTCAACGTTCACGTTCCGTTCGATCCATACCAATTCGCCGAAATGTACGGAATCCCAGTTGTCCGGCTAAGCGAGCTCGAAGGCGAGGCGCGTGACCACTTTCTCCGGCGCGATGGTAGCGCCGTCTCTGGCGCGCTGATCCCCGTCGGAACCGGTGCAGTCATCCTGGAGAACGATGCCCAGCCAGCGACTCGCCGTCGCACCACTATGTGCCACGAACTAGCCCACCTCATCCTCGAGCACAACTTTTCGGTATCTCTGTCAGAGGACGAGCGCAAGTGCGGTCTAGGCGGCGAACAAGAGGCGGAAGCAGACTGGCTCTCGGGCGAAATACTGGTGCCCTACGACGGAGCGTTCCACCTGGCCCGCTCTAACGCCACCGATGAAGTCGCGGCGAGCAGGTTCGATGTAAGCCTCGCTGTCGCGCGCTGGCGCATGAACCACAGCGGCGCCAGGACCGTCATCCGTCGGACACGAGCAAAGTGGTCGCGTTCGCCGAGTTAGAGAGGATTGGCCGCAACTGTGAAATCGCCGCGACGCCCTCCCAACCGGACGAGTGCCGATAACTGCCGACTATGTCGGTCTCGGACGCACTGAATGTGTCGAGCCCTCTGTTGTCTGTAGACGCCGTCGACCGCTGGTCTTTGCAAGCACAGGCGGGATGGGATGGTCTCCAGTGCTGAGTGACGACATCGTTGAGACGAATGAGCACGGCCAGGTGCCCATGATCGCGAAGCCAGAGGACGTCAATTCTGTCGATCCCGTCGGCCGACTCGTGACGTGAACAGCAGAGCGTCGATGAGCGCACGGTCGTGCCGGCAACATGAAGGCTCAGGTATTCGATATCGGCGACACCAGACCGCCCATCCCCGCCGGTACGCCGTACGACGTCAGCGTGCATCCGGTGCCAGCGCTGTCGGCCCCGGCCAGCTGCACGCCGCGTATCCGCGGTTCCACCCGATGTCCGCCGTGTGGCCTATGCTGGAGGCCACTTCATTGAGGGTGGTGTTCCGAGCGACCGAGCTGCAGAAGGCCAAGCGCCGGGTCAAGGCCGTGCGCGCGATCCGCCGTAGCACAGAACTGGAAGGTTCCCGCAGCACCAACGCCACGCGCGCCGACCAGGTTGCCTACGCCCGTGGAACCATCACCGCCGCTGAGCTGAGCGATCGCGTTCGGCGCCGGTACAACGTGAAGTAACCGAGCCTGGAGTGCCGCATCCCTGGGATACCGGCGATCTCGAACGGAATTGGCGGGGCTATTTCATTCCTGGCACGAACATTCTGAGAAATCGTGTCGGTGCTCAGACAACGAAGGAGCTGCGGGACGCGGAGAACGATCTCGTCGAGGCACGTGTTATCGAACTTCGTGAGGCCCCCGAACTCCTGGGTGATCGCACGTATGACTTGCCGTATCTGCGCGCGATCCACCGTCAGCTCTTTCAAGACGTGTACGTCTGGGCGGGTGATGTGCGGACAGTTGGCACCGAGAAGGGTGGCGAGTCCTTCTGTCCCCCGGGCAGCATCAGCCAGCCGATGATCCATGTGGCCGCTGAGGTCCACCGGCTGAACCGGCTCAGGGATGTCCCCGAGGCTGAGCTCGCCCGCACCGTCGCGTACCTGTATGACTACGCGAACTTTGCCCACCCCTTCCGTGAGGGCAACGGCCGTTCCACCCGCGAGTTTTTCGACATCTCCTCTCAGAACGCGGCGCCGGACTCGACTGGCAGAAGACCGACCTGACTGAATTGCACAGCGCATGCCACGCTGCTCGAGCCGAATCCGACCTCGCAGGGCTGACCGCGATGTTTGCGAGAATCCTGGACGCTGACCCTGATACGATTTCTGATCGGGCCGGGAGGCTGCCTGTTCAAGGCCTCTGGCTCCGCCGCCACTCATGGACCTCGGTGAGGGCACCGGTCCGGCCGATGCAGCCGTCGCGAAGCGCTGAAAGATGTTGTCGCCGTTGAGTCGATCTGGTTCAAAGATTCGAAAAGGCGATCGTCGGACCGGCGGTGGGGTCATCGCTGATTCGTGCTCAACTCGGGCGGGTAGGCCCGGAGGAGTTTGGTGGTGGGGTGCGAAACAAGCGGAATCGCGGCGTAGGCTCAGCACGCTCGGGCATTCCCCTGCACCCGCCGACGACACGCCCTGATATTCGTGGATATCCGCTGTTATCCATCGGATTTGGATAGGTGTTCGCCCGCCGCTGATCGACCTGCCAACCGGATGGGCGCGCCGAAAGTTCGCCCTACGTCAGGCCCACGCGCCATCATTGAGGCGGTTAATAGCAGCGAGTACTTCTTCGGCTCGGCCCTCGGCAATAAGATCGACTGCTCGTCGACCCCCAAACCACCGGTGGGGCGATGTCATCCAAATCTGCACGCCTTCAGGCTCATACAGTTCACAGAGCAGCGATTCAATGTGGCTCGTTGCCTGGTCTCGTATCGCGTCGTCAGCGTCCGTCATATTGGTTCCTCCGTTGATGAAGCCCGGTCATTCGTCGCTTGCTGACAGCTCCGGTTGCCCCGAGATATCGGTGATTTTTGCACGCTTCGTGGACCACCAGTTTCCCGACGCCACGCCGGCACACTTTTCTGAGGCGCACCGCTGATGCGCCTATCGATGCAATATCTGCGGCCACGCGCATCTGCATCGGCTGTGGCAACCGACAAACTGCGCCGTAGAAGGTTCGGGCAGTTAAGAGAGGGCCAGGTCGGTCATGGTGTTCTTTCGCCGATAATAGTGCAAACCTCTGGTCCACCGAGCCGAGTAAATCCAAATTCGCAAGCAGTCCGCTCCGAGCACACCTGTTCGAGCCGCTGAACGCCATCGAGGCGCTTATCATGGGCCAAACGGAACGCGACTAGGATCAGCAATCGATGAACGCGTGGATCGAATCACTACTAGCCGTAGAGATTATGCGCCGGCGTTGCGCTGCTCATGACCGGTGGACTCGGAAGCGCCCAGAGGCAGTGGCGTTCGCTGAAGCCTGGGCGACTGAACCTTAGGAACCGGCGCGTAGGTAAGCGTGTGACGAACCAACGCATCGGGAGATACCGTCGCCTACGGCATACGCTGCGGCAGGCAAAGGCCCATTCGCTATATGGACGACTTTAGCGCTGACGTCGAATCTAGTTGCCCCCAGTGATCCTGTGGACATGGATAATCTCTATTATCCATGAAAAATGTCGCCGTTTTCATCTGATGAATCAATCGGCCGATGCCGCCCGCCGGTGCGACCGTCGCTTCTGTTCACCGAATGTTGCTGTTGACCAAGGCTATTCGGGTTGATTGCGGGGCGCGAAGAGCGGGTGGGTCGTAGGACCAGGTCCGCGGGGGAAATTCGCACGTTCATCGCCGAGGCACACCGTAGCGGCGGCTCCCCAGTGACAGTGCCCCGCTGCCGGGTGAACGGTTGCCGATTCGTCACCGTGACGGTTCTAGCGGTCCCAATAATGTTGTGCGCCAACTCATTCCGCTTGCTTTATGGATAGTGTGCATTATCCATGAAGACTGACTCGCCACTTCCATCAGAAGAATCAGCCAGTGTCCCCCACCTCTCAGGCTCACAGAATGGCTCGCGCCACCGAATCGATTGCGTGGGCGATGGCGACGACGGACGGACGCCGCCATCGCGGCCGTCGCTGGCGGCCACACGAGCACGGGCGGCAGTAGCATCCTTGCCAACGGCCCACCCACCCAACAAAAGTATGCGTGGTTTCGCCTCGATCGGCTAAGTCCGCTAGTACGTAGTCGATACGTCACCGTGACGGTTTACCGGTCCTAATTTTGCTGCACCACAGGCTATTCCACCCCGTACACGGATAATCACTATGATCCATGAACAACTATCCGTGTTTCACAGGCGGATCAGCGCCCTTCTTCCGGTCGTGTCGCGGCGAGCGCAATCGCTTCCCGAAAGGGCAGGACGAACAGGCGGTCGCCAGCCATAGTGTCGTGATCTGGACTGCGCTGGCTGCCTCGTCGTCGAACGTGAGAAGAGCCCGGTTCGGCGTAGCGGCGGCTCGCGCCGGTCGATGTGCGTCATGTGGTGCGACGCCAGCGAGTGCTCCTCGCGCGACATGATGCCCGTGAGGCGGTGGTCGCTGAGGACGACGGGCGCTTGCCCTGTCGGCCGTTGCATGGTTGAACTCATCGATCGCGTCATCGTTCACGTAGATCGCTGGACCGGTGGCGAATTCGTGCGGGAATGATCGAGTGCAGCTGCGAGGAACGCGGGATGTCGTGCCCGCTGGCGCTTCCTCGTCCCGGCAGGTCACAGGACCGCACCACGGCGAGCCCGTGTTTGCCGACTCGGTTCGCTCGCCTAAGAAACTAGCTAACGGTCGTCGGCGCCGCCTGGGCGAGCAGGGCGCGGACATGGCCGTAGTGTGGGAGGTTCTCTGCCGCCTGGTCGGGCGCCATCGCGAGACCGGTGGCGTCGGCGAGGATGAAGTGCTCGCAGCCAGCATCTGCGTATGGGCGCAGACGCGCAGAGACCTCTTCGGCGTTGCCGGCGAAGACGAGTTTCTCCCAGAGCTCGAACGGGATGCGGGGCGCGAGATCACGGAGCATCGACGCGTCGAATTGGTGTGGGAGCGCGTCGGCAAAGCCCTGGGCGCTTGGCCCTGTCGGATGCGCCAGACCGTGACGCTGCCACGCTGCCGCCGGAAGGAACAGCGCGGCCAGCTTCGCCGCCGGGAATTCGTCCAATGCCGCTGCGATCGATTCTCGGGAGTGTCCCAGGAAGACGAGCGGACCGAATGCGCAGGTTGGGCGTGGTCGGCCGGCTTCTGCTGCCACGGTGAGCACGTGCTCGCGGTCCAGCGCGTACTGCTCCGGAGTCACGCCTGATGTGATCCAGCCGTCGGCAAGCCGGCCGGTGATCCTACGCATTCGCGGGCCGTGCGCGGCCGCCCAAACCTGCGGCCGCCCTATCCCAGATTCAAGCGGAAGACCGATCCGTCCGACGCCGTTCGGCATGCGGCCGGTGTCGAGAAGGCACCGGATCTCGGTCAATCGCTGCTCGAAGATGCTCACGCGACGCTTGAACTCGTAGCCGAACGGCTCGAGGTTAAGCCGGATGCCGGCGCCGACGCCGAGGATGAAGCCAGGCGGGTGCGCGTGATGCACGGTTAGCAGCGCTCGCGCGAGATCGGCCGACCCTCTGCGAGTGATGTCGATGACCGCGCTGCCCATCGGAAGCGACGTCCTGCCCGCAATCGCCGTTGCCGTGCAGAAGGGGTCGAGAAATGCGTCGGGATCGGCAAGTACTGCCGAGGCCGGAAGGTCGTTCCACACGTCCGGATGTGACAGGCCGAGCAAATGGTCGATCACCCAAACGCTGTCCATGCCGATCTGCTCGTAGACGGCGGCCGCTTGGGCGTTGATCTCGAGGTTCACCATCGACCAAGCGGTGAGGCCGGTCTTCACTTGCCGCGTCGTTTCACCGACTACCATTGGTTCCTCCCTGCGGAGACTGGTTCGAGAAATTCGAAGATCGAGTATTCAAAGCTGAACCGCCCGCGGATATCCGCGCTGGGAACTCATTGAGGTGGTTCAGCTCAGCGGATCGTGTGGTTCGGCAGCATGGACTTACCGGGATGCTTCGTGAACCGCATCAGGACGTTTTTTCACGGCGATCGCCATGGCGTCATATTGCCGGACGAACTTGATCACTTCCCAGATGGCGCGAACGATCAGCAGTGCCAGTGGCAGTGTGAGGATCGCAATGATGTAACGCATCGGTTCGGCCATCGACGTGTTGAGCTGTAGGAAGGCAAGCGGCATCGCAATGCCCCAAGCGCACATGTGGCCAGCGGTCGGGGCCAGCAAGAGCACTGCGCGCCACTTGCCGTGTACGCGTGGCTCCAAGACGTAGAGGAAGAGTCCGATCGACAGGATCGCTGTCGCATTCAGCCAGGACCAGTAGAGAGGAAAGCCGAAGATCTCGAACGGTTGGTTGCCGTAATAGACGTGCACTCCGGTCGACGTGCCCGGAACTTCCATGATGAAGTCGGCGGCGGCGATGATCCCGAAGACTGCGAAGAGGCGCTTCATTGTTATTCCAGCGGCTATGAGCCGATACGCGAAGTAGCCTCCGCCCCCAACGAAAGATGAGTAGGCGAACGGGATCAGCAGCGGGACCTCGACGCCGTATGCGGTGTAAAGCGTGAGTGGCACGTTAGTTGGCCACCAGAGATGGCCGACCAAGTCGCCCATCGGCTCCACGAAGGAGCAGATGAACGCGCCTCCGGCCCACATGATCACGGGGACGCTGTCGCGGTACCTCGCAAAGCGGTAGCCTCCATAGGCGAGAAAAAGCAGTCCCAGAACGATGACCCAGGCGGTGAACAGCCATCCCGCTGTTTCTCCGACGCGGAGGTCGTCTGGCACCGGCTGAATGAAAGCGGCCGATAGCGTCATCTCGTGCTCTTCCTGTTTGTAACGATTGACGTTGTTTATGTTTGAGGTGCTGTCGCAGCCGGGGCAGTCTCGGCGACTGCGCGGGCTTTTGGCAAGCTTCGGCGATGCGATGTGCCGCTGTTGCCTGTGGCTCCGCACAGCGTGCGTGTCACGAGGATCTTCTGATATTGCTGATCGAACGTTCGATGCTCGACGTTAGCAGGCCCCACCATCTCTGGCAATAAGCTGGGTGTAGGTCCGCGCCAACTGCATGAAATTCCACAGTTGGTCGAAAGTGTTACTGGCCACGCACAACCGCGCAAGGGGCGCCAGCGGCAAGCCGGACTCGGTTCGCTGCCCGGCGTGGCACGGAACTGGCCTCAGCGTTACCCCCTTGCTGGACGCCGGGTGGAGTACCGGATTGGTCGTCCGGCCGAATCCGCGCATCGGCTTGCTGGGTATGCCAGCTCTTGGTGGGCGGCGTTCGGCCATGATCTTTGTGCGAATTGTGGAAGTCGCGCGGTCGGCAAAATTCAGAAGAGTGGACAAGTCGGTGAGACTACTCAGGGCCAGCCGGGCCGTCTGCTAGAAAATCTGCCCGGTGACCGTTACCTGGGTTCGGAAGAAGGTGCAGCCACAGTCAACCTCGCTTCGTAACGATCGCTTAGACCGGGCTGAATTTGGAGATGAGCCAGCGATCGTCGATTCTGTCCATGGTTACCCGGACGCTGGACTGAAGGTCGGTGGGTGCAGTCGTTCCCACCGTCGTGGTCTGATTCACGAACACCAGCACCACCGCGTGGCCCGGAGTTGCCGACACCGAGGCCGCCGCCGCAACGCTGGCTGTCGCTGAAATGTGTTGCTGTTTCGCACCGGGAATCACCACATCTTGAATCAGCTTCGTGTACTCGCCTCTGAAGTCGCCGGTCAATCGGTCTCGCACGCCCATGAGGTCCTGCTCGACGGTGTCAGGCCGGTAGGACAACAGCGCCACGGTAGCGTCCTTGGCGGCCTGGACGGATTCGATGCGCGCGCGGTCGGAGAGGCGCATCGACGCGTCCTGCCACTTGAAGAACGCGGCGGCCATCGCCAGTAGCAACGCCACCGCCGGCAGCATCCCGAAAACCAGCACACGAGACCAGTTGATCTGGCGCTTGCCCTTGACAGGCCCACCCGTGTCGGAGTCGTGGCCTATTTCGGCATCGTCTGCGGGGGTGCGTGGCGACCCCGTGCCGCCACCGGTGCTGTCGGACGCGGTTCCGCCCGGAACCTGCTCGGTCGTCTCCTCGGGGGTTTTCGCCTCCTGATGCTCGTTCCTAGTATCGGTTACGGTATTGGGCTTGACCGGCATAGCAGCTGGTTTCCTTTCTGCGTTGGCGGGTCGATTGTTGTGCGCTGCGCAGTTGCGGCTGGGTCATGGCACGAACGCGACGTTGGAGAGCTTCACCTCGTCGTCGCCGACCTTTTGCACCGAGATTCGCATCCGCCAGGAGCGCGGCTGCGGCTCGGGCGCATTGGGCATCGCGGTCTTGACCGACATGGCGACAAGCACCTGAGCCTCATCGTCGGACAACGATTCCAACCCGGCTTCGGTGACTGTGCCCACCGACTTGGACTGCACCTTTTTGACCACGTCGACGAAGGGCTGCGACCGCGCTGCGAAGTCGTCGTGGAAGGTACCCGTCGCCGAGTCCAGAATGCGCTGGACGTCGGCGTCGGCCTGTTGCCAGTCGATGGTCGTCAGGTTCAATGCACCCTGGCGCGCGACCTGAACAAACAGCTCACGCTGTTTCTCGGTCTGATAGGACTCGTTTGCCCGAAAGCCGAGCCATCCGGCCAGCCCTCCCAGCGCGACGACCATGACCACAGCGACGAGGGCGGCCCGCCGCAGCTGTGACATCGGCTGTCTGGCCAGCACCGCGGCTGGTGGCTCGTCTTCGTATCCCGTCGCGGCGTCGTCTTCCTCGCCGTCTACGGGGGCGGAGTCGCCGGCGTCGGGTGTGGCTGCTGAGACATCTTCGGCCTTCGGCTCGGCGATTCTCCCGTTCCGCGATTGTGGTGAACCGTTGTCGGTGTGGTCGGGCGATGTCGGCAACGTGTGTGTCTCCTCTGTGGTGTTCAGTTCCCCGGCGGAGGGGTCAGCATGTCTTGCCATGCCCGCTCCTCACCGGCGCCGGGCGCCAGGTTCTGGTGGGTGTGCACACGCCCGTCCGGCCCGACATATGTACCGGTCGCGGGGTCGTACTCCGCTGGGTAAAGCGGCAGCGGCGGCGCACCAGGTGGTGGCGGTGCAGGCAGTGGTGGCGACACCCCCGGCGGTGGTGGCGCTCCCTCCTCACCCGCGACCACGGGGATGTCTTGCCCGGACAACGTCGCATTCGGATCGCCCTTCCAGTTCCAGCCTTCGTTGAGTGGCTGGTAGACCTCGTCGCTCTCACACAGCTGCGCCGTTGGGGCGCGCTTGTCCGGCTTGGTGGCGCACGGGTAGTTCTTCGCGCCGCGCGCATTTAATGCGCTGTCTTGGGGTGTCCGGCAGAACAGGTTGCCCGTGGGACGATCCGGGTAGTCCTCGAACGCCGCCGCCCGCTGCTGCTGTACCGGCAGGTACCCGGTCGTGCAGGGCTTCGCGATATTGAGGGTCAGATTGAAGTCCAGGTAGGCGCCGTTGTAGTCCTGCTTGGTGTTGAGGTTGGCCACCTGCGGGGCTTGGATGATTTTCGCGGTTTGCGGAATCAGCACCAGGATGCCCTCGAGGTTGTCTCGGTAGGCGACCAACACCTCATTGGTGCTGACCAGATTGGCGAGCACGATCGGCAGCGTCGGTCGGAGCCGGTCGAATAGCGCGCGCGCCTCTTCAGCGGCCGGGGCAGCGTCCTGCAGCAGGCTTTGCACGGCGGCGTCGTTGTTTTGCAGCTGCGTCGTGATGGTCGCCAGGTTGGCCGCCCACGCCTGGATCGAATCCGACGACTCCGTCTGACTGTCCAGTACCGGCTTCGCTTCTTCGATCAGGGCGATCTGCGCGTCCAAAGTCCTGCGGGCGTCGGCCGCCAGTTTGGTTGTTCCGTCCACCAACCGGGACAGTTCGGGCCCCAGCCCCCCGACGGCGATATACGCCTCGTCGACGACCGTGTTGAGGTCCTCGCGCGGGATCGCGTTCAGGCCGCGATTGGTGGCCTCCAGCAGCGAGGCAATGCCCGGCGGCACATGCGTGCGGTCTTGGGGGATCAGGTCGCCGTTCTTCAGTGGCGGGCCTTGCCCGCTTTGCGGCAATAGCTGGACGAACTGCTCGCCGATCGCCGACACGCTGTGGACCTCGGCTCTCAGATCGGCGGGGATCTGGATGTCCGAGTCCAGCGCCAGCACCGCCTCCACGCCGGTGTCGGTCAGCCGAACGGCGTCCACCCGGCCGACTTCGTAGCCGCGGTAGGCGACGTTGCCGCCCTCATACAGCCCACCGTCTTCTGGCAGCTGGATGGTGACCCTGTAGCGATCAATGCCGAAGAAGTGGGTCGGAACCCTCATGTAGGCGAAGAACACGTAGGTGATCGCGGCCAAGGCGACGGTCACGAAAACCACGAACTGGATTCTGGTTTGCCTCGTCAGACGCATGTCAGGGCCCCTGGTTGAAGTGGTAGGGCGCAATCAGCGGGTTACGCGCGGTGTAGGGGCTGGGCATCTGGCCGATGGTGCGTCCCCACTGCAGCTCCAGCTCGGTCAGCTCTCCCTCCAGGAACGTGCCGGTGAGAAATGACGAGTCGAGCCGGCTCAGTGTCAGGTCGACGACAGCGGTCAGGTTCGCGTAGTCCCCTCGAAGCCATTTGGACAACGTGGGCTTGGGGAACGGGAGGGTCGCGTAGAAATCCAGCGAACGGGTCAACGCTGGTCCTGCGTCGGCCAAAGACTGCAGTACCGGGCCCAGGTCGTTGAGCTCCTTGACCAGGTTCTCCTTGGTCAGGTTGACCGAGTCGGTGGCCAGCGCGCCGAATTGACCCAGCTGATCGAGCGCCTCAGCCAGGTTTTGCCGCTGGTCCTTAAGCACCGTCAGCGCGTCGGGTAGGGTCTTCAGCGCCCTGTCGACGACGGGCTTTTGTTCGGCGAATTGGCCGACCAAGTTGTTAATGCTCTCCGTCGCGGCGATGATGTCGCCTTTCTGGTCGTTGAGGTAGGCGACGAATTGGTCCAGTTGTCCGATAAGGCTTCTGAGGTCTTGCTCGCGACCGCTCAACGCGGTGCTCAGCGCCTTGGTGATGTCCTGAATCTGACCCAGTCCGCCCCCGTTGAGCAGCAGCGAAAGCGCGGCCAGCGTCTGTTCGGTCGAGGGGAAGGTGGCCCCCGACGACAGCGGGATCAGCGCCCCGTCGTCCAGGGTGCCCTCGGGGGGGACGTCAGTGGGCGGCGCCAGTTCGACGTGCAGCGAACCCAGCAGGCTGGTCTGACCGACCGTCGCCGTCGCGTTGGCCGGCAGGTCGATGTCACCGTCGATCGTCATGGTGACCAACGCGTGCCAGCCCTGACGTTCGATCTTCTCCACGTTGCCCACGGTCACGTCGTTGACCCGGACCCGGGAGTTTCGATCCAGGTTTTGCACGTCGGGCAGCTGCGCTCGAACGGTGTAGGACCCGGGTCCGCCGCCCTCGGTGCCTGGTAGCGGAAGCGAGTTCGCGCCCCGCCAGTCGCGGAGGAATCCGCAGCCGGACAGCACGGTTACGGCCAACGCCGCCAGGAGTCCCGCGCCTACGCGGCGCCAATGCGCCGATCGGTTCACCGTCCACCTCCGGGGGGCGCCATCATCCCGGGCAGGCCGTCGGCAGGATTGGTCGGTATTGGGTTCGGCGGCTTGGCCGGTACGAATGGCGGCTGCCCGTGGTAGGGGTCGGCCGGCTCGCCGAACCGGGTGTAGATCTGGTTCGGTGGTGGGAGCGGCCCCTCGGGGGGCGGCGCCCCCGTCGCGGGCCCCCCGATCGGCGCGCCGCCGGGTGAGGCCGGCGGCGGAATGTAGTCGGGCCGTAGCCAGTCCTCGGCGTAGGTGAT
Source organism: Mycobacterium sp. GA-0227b (assembly GCF_001499855.1). GTDB lineage: Bacteria > Actinomycetota > Actinomycetes > Mycobacteriales > Mycobacteriaceae > Mycobacterium. The sequence continues at coordinate 39,360 of NZ_LQIK01000029.1, read as the reverse complement.
TTCGTTGGGACGCGCCTGGGCTCCGACGAAGGGGTTCAGCCCGAACGGTAGGAAGTTGTACTGCCGGTTCTTGACGATCGGCGCCAGATACTGCACGCACAGCTTCGCCGACTGCTCGGCGCCCAGCCGCGATGCCGCCTGTACCGCTCCGCAGAGGAACTGGATCGGGTTGGCGAAATTGTTGAGGGACAGGTTCCCGGTCAATGATAAGTGCGCGGGTTCGTAAATGTTGGTGAGGTTTTGGAGCGCTGTGGGGGCGATGTGCAGGGTTTGTTTGAGGTCTTCGCGGATTTCGGCCACGGCGGTCGACACCGACGCCAGCTTGTCCGACGTCGTGCCCAGCGTTTCTCGATTGTCGGCCACGAAGGCTGTGACATCGTCGGCCACGTCGTTGAGGGTGCGGACCGCGTTTTCGACCTCGTTGGGGTCGTTGGCCAGCAGGCCGGTGACCGCGGCCAGGTTCTGGTTCAGGTCTTTGAGCAGGCCGGTACTGTCCTGCAGCGCTGATACCAGAGTCGCCAGGTTTTGGAAGGTGCCGAACAGGTCGTCGCTGTGGTCGCCGAGCGCGTTGATCGCCTGCGACAGCTTGATGACGGTGTCACGGATGTCGGCGCCCTGGCCGCGCAGGTTGTTGGCGGCGGTGTTGACGAAGGCTCCTAAGGTGCTGACTCCGCCCGGTTGAGTGGGCTGCAGCGTGTCCGCCAGCTTCTCCAGCTGCTGTCGAAGGTCGTCGAACTCCACGGGAACCGCGGTGCGCTTCCGCGGGATCACCGCGCCCTCTCGCAGCACCGGCCCGCCGGTGTAGGCGGGTGTGAGCTCGATGGCCCTCACCGTCACCAGCGACGGCGACAGGATCACCGCCTTGGCGTCGACGGGCACCCTATATTTCTCGTCGATCCAGAACGAGATCTTGACGCGCTCGGGCTGCGGCTCGATCTTTTCGATCTTGCCGACTGCCACACCGAGGATGACCACGTTGTCGCCCTCGAAGATGCCGTTGCTGTTTTCGAAATAGGCGACGAGATTTGTTTGGTTTGCGCCGCTCGCGGCCCTCACCGCCGCGACGACGCCGCCGATCAGCACCAGCACCAGCGCCATGGCCAGAGCCACCTTCGCGTTGCGGATATTCACTGTCCGTCCCCCTCGGCTGACGTCGGGCCCGGGGGCTGGCGGGTGGGTTCCGGTGCTGGAGGTCCGGGCGGCGGTCCGCCCGCCGGCGGCGCCGGGGGTGGCTGCCGGTAGGGATAGCAACCTGGTGCTGGTCCCGGGCATGGTTGGTCACCGGGATTACCGGTGATGGCGTCCGGGAGGGTAAGGCGTGGTTCGCCGCCCTGCCCGGTCCGCGGGAAGGGCACCGGCAGCGGCGGCGTTGCCCGCTGGCCGGTCTGCGGGTCGGCGCGTTCTGTGGGCAACAGGGTGGCCGGATCGAGGCCGAGATCGGAGAAGGCAGCGTCGATGAACGGCTGCACGAACTGCCCGGGCAGCAGGTTGACGACGTAGGCGTTGAAAAACGGTCCTGACGACACCGCCTCACCCAGCGACAACACGTACGCGTTGAGCCCCTTGACGGACTCCTGTACGTCTGTCTTGCGCCTGTCGACGATCGCCAACACACCGTTGAGTTTCTCCAGCGCGGGTTTAAGCGATTCGCGGTTCTCCGCGATGAAACCCTCGATCTGCTGGGCCACTGCCGAAATGCTGTTCGAGATCTGGTCCAGGGCGCTGCTCTGGTTTTGCAGCTCGACCAACAGCGCGTTGGTGTGCACGACGAGATTGACCACGTCCTGGCTACGCTCGGCGAGCACCTTCGTCGACTTGTTCGCGTTGTCCAACAACCTTCGCAGCTCGGCATCGCGCTCGTTGAGTGTCTGCGAGAACCGCCCTACCCCCTCGACCGCCGCCCGCAAGTCGGGCGCGGTTTCGGAAAAGGTGTCGGCCAGCACGGCCAGCGAGTTCGATAGCTGGTCGGTGTTCAACCCACTGATTGTTGTGGTGAGATCGCCGAGCGCGTCAGGCAGCTGATAGGGCGATGCGGTCCGGTCGAGGGGTATTGGATTCGTCAGCTGCCCTTCTCCCCGCGTAGTGACCTCCAGGAGTTTGGCACCGAGAAGGGTCTCCACCTCTATCGCCGCTTCGGTGCGCTCGCCGAGCCGAACGGTTTCATCGACCGTGAAGGTCACCAGCACCCGCGATCCATCCAGCTCGATGCTGGACACCTTGCCGACTTCAAATCCCGAGACCCGGACCGCGTTACCCGGTTGCAGGCCGCCGGCCTGGCTGAAGTAGGCGGAGTACGTTTTGCCCGTGTCGAAGAACGGAAGTTTCTGATAGTTCAGCGACAGCACCGTGATGGCGAGAACCACGCCAAGCCCGATGACCCCGATGACAAACGGATTGCGTTCGGAGAAGCGTTTCATCGCGGCGTGCACCTCCCCGAGGTTTGGCCGACCAGCTTGACGTACACGGGTTGGCCGCCCTTGCCGTTCATCTTCAGGACGACGTCGCACAGGTAGAAGCTGAAGAAGTCCCCGTATAGCCCCTGCCGACCCAGGATTTGATAGGCGTCGGGCAGCGTGTCGAGCAGGTTGTCGACGTACTCGTGGTCGGCCACGATGATTCCCGCGGTCCGATCCAATTCGGGCACCACCTTCTGCAGCGGCGGGCGGGACTGTGCCAGCAGGTCGGCAATCGACTTCGCGGCCGCGTCGGTGTAGGCCAGCCCGTTGGCGATGTCCTGCTTGCGGTTTTCGAGGCCGTCCACGAGTTCAGACAGCGAGTCGACCGCCTCGGCGAACTGGTCACTTTGGTCTCCGAGTGAACCGAGCAAGGTGTTGAGGTTGGCGATGACCTCGCCGATCAGTTGGTCCCGGTCGGCCAGCGTGTTGGTTAGGGCCGCCGCCTGGCTCAGAAACGAGCCGATGGTCGGCCCTTGCCCCTGAAAGGCCGCGATCAGCTGACCGGTCAGCTTGTTCACCTGGTCCGGGTGCAGCGCACGAAACAGCGGCCGAAAACCGCCAATCAACGCATTCAGGTCCAGTGCGGGCTCGGTGTGGGTCAGCGGGATCGTGTCCCCGGGATCGAACCTGTCGACTCCCCCCGCACCCTCCTCGAGCGCCAGGTATCTGCCGCCGATCAGATCTTGGTAGCGGATGACCGCCCGGCTGCCCTCGGTGAGCACCACCGAGGCGTCCGCGGAGAACTCGACGCGCACCGTGCCGTCGTCGTTGATCGCGATGTTTTGCACCTTGCCGACCTCGACACCCGCGACGGTGACGAGGTTTCCGCTCTCCAGCCCGGACACTTTCGCGAACTCGGCGCTGTATGTCGTTGTCTGCTGGAAGAAGCGCAGCTGACCGAAGACGGCGAAGAGCAGAACGAGCATGACCGCGCAGGCGACGGCGTAGGCGCTAAAGCGCAAGGACGCACCTACCAGATTCTCTCGCATCTGTGCCTTTCTCTATCGCGTTCCGCGGTCAGGGTGTTGGGGCGTGCATCGGTGGTGGCGGCGAAGGTGGCAACGACGATGGCGGTATCGGGGTCGGCTGCACCTGTGCCGGATTGGGCGGCGCAGGGGGTACCGGGTCCGAGCCCGCCGGCGGCGGACCGGGTTCGGCCGGCCTGCCCGGCGGCGGCGCCGGCGGCAAACCCGGATAGAGCGGCGTTCCGTCCGGTGCGTACCGCGGCGCCCCGTAGGGCGGTGCGCCCGGGTATGGGATGGGTCCGGGCGCCGGGCCCTCGCGATTGTTGAAGGTCGGCGGTTCGGGTTCCGCCCGGGTGACGGGAAAGTAGTTCGCGTACCCGGGGAAGCCGATACCGGGGTTGGGCCGGATGTCGACGCCGGTGCCCCAACCGGAGTTGGTCACCAGGTACCGCACCGGGAGGTTCTTGGTGACATCGGGCAACTCGCCGCAGCTCGGCGCTCCCCCCGGGCCGCCCTTGATGCCGTTGATGGGCAGGTGGTCGGGGTACCGGTACGGGTCGTCGCCGAGCAGAAGGGCGGTGTCTAGTATCGCCGAGTATCCGTTGCGACCGCCGGCTACGTCAGCGAAGCCCATGTCCAGCACGGTCTTTCCGCCGACGAGGGTGCAGGTGAGTATGGGGTTGTATTTCATCAGCAGCCGCGTTGTCGACTCGAGCATGTTGACCCCGCTAACCAGGTTGTCCTTGTTCGGGCCGATCAACTCGATGCCGCTGCGCGACAGACCGATCACGTCGACCAGCAGTGCGTCCAAGGCCTGCGCATTGCCGGTGATGGTGGCGCTGGTCGTGCTGGCGGCGTCCAGCACCGTCAGGACGTCCTGCGCAGCCGCGGCGAAGGTGTTGCTGAAATCGCGGAGCCCGCGAAAATCCTGGCGGATGGTTTCGCTGCGCGGATTGAGCTCACTGAGCACCTGATTGAGATCGGTCACGGTCTGACCGAGCTCGTCACCCTTGCCGCGAACACCGTCGGCCACCGCGGACAGCACCGCGTTCAGTTTGGTCACGTCCACCTGGTTCAACACTCCGACCAGGTTGTCGAACACCGTGTTGACCTCGACAGTCACATCGCTCGACCGCAGCACCGCCCCCGCCGCCAGCCGCTTCGGACTCGGATCGCTGGGGGTGCGCAGCTCGACGAACTTTCCACCAAACGCCGTGGGGGCCGTGATCTGAGCTCCGACGTTGGCAGGGATGTACTTGAGCTGGTCGGGGTAGAGCTCCAATTCAAGTTTGACGGGATCCTTCCCACCGCCCGTGTGAATCGACGCCACCCGGCCGACCGGAACGCCGCGAAGTTGCACCTCCGCGTAGGGCTCGGTCAACAGACCCGCCCGGCCCGACAGGAGGGTCACCCTGGCGTATGACTGGAAGTCGCGGTTAAACGCAATAGGGGTAATCACGATTACCACCAGGGCCATCACGGCGACTATGAGTGTCCACCATGCGGGATGCAGGCCAAGCTCGCGGCGTTTCGGTGTCATCGTCGCTATCCCGTGAGGTTGAAGCCACCGGATCGGCCATAGAGGATCATGCCCACGATCATCGTGACGGTCGTCGCCGCGACCAGTGCGGCGCGTACCGCGCGACCGGTCGCCTCACCGACGCCAGCGGGTCCCCCCGTTGCGTTAAACCCGTAATAGGTGCACACCAGCATGATGACGGTCCCCTGCACCGTCACCTGTACCAATGCCCAGATCACATCGGTGGGCCGCAGGAATGTGTTGAAGTAGTGCTCGTAAACACCGACTGACTGACCGAAGGACACTAGGACGACCATCTGGGTCGTCACTATTCCGGCTATTAACGAGACACAGAACAGTGGGATGACCACGATCACACCGGCGATCACCCGGGTTGATGCCAAGTAGGCGATCGCGCGGATGCCCATCACCTCAAGGGCATCCATCTCCTCGTTGATCCGCATGGCCCCGAGCTGAGCGGTGGCGCCGGCCCCAATGGTGATGGCCAAACCGATAGCGGCGATCAACGGACTGACGAGGCGCGGGTTGACGTAGGCGGAGAAGAACCCTATTAGCGCCTCTAAGCTCAGGTTGCTGAATTGGCTGTACCCCACAATGGCGACGACCGAGCTGGCGCCCATCACGACGAAGGACACGACAACCACGGCCCCGCCGACCAACGCAAGCGCGCCGACGCCCAGGCCCATCTGGGCGATGAGCCGCGTCAATTCGACCCTGTATTTGCGCACGGCTTCCGTGGATTCGCCCAGAGTCTTGGCGTAGAACGCGGTCTGTTCGCCTATGCGATTCCATTCCCCGGCCGAGGCCCGCACAAAGCGCTCCAACCGCTGTCTTGTCGCGCTCATCGCAGAACCACCGACACGGTCGCAGCGGTCACAACCGTATTGACGACAAACAAGATCATGATCGTGTACACAACCGTCTCATTGACGGCGTTGCCCACCCCCTGCGGACCGCCGCCGACAGTGAGACCCTTGTAGCAAGCGACCAGGCCCGCGACCAGGCCGAAAATGAGGGCCTTGCAGGTGGAGATGACCAGGTCGGGAAGCCCGATGAGAAACGTCAGGCTGGCCGCGAAGGAGCCTGGAGTGACGTTCAGGACGTAGACACTAAAGAAGAAACACCCCGCCAGGGCGCCGACGACCGACAGTCCGAACAGCAACACCGTGTTCAGGATGATTGCGGCGATCCTCGGCACCACCAGCCGTTGGATCGGGTCGACGCCCGTCACTTCCATAGCGTCGATCTCTTCGCGGATGGTGCGCGCCCCGAGGTCAGCACACATCGCCGTGGCGGCGGCGCCACCGACGATCAGGATCACCATAAACGGCCCGCTCTGCGAGACCGCGGCCAGAGCTGCGCCGCCGCCCCCGAGGTCCTGAGCGCCAATCTCGGCGAACAGCACGCTCAGGACGAACGTGACCAGCACATGGAAGGGAATCGTCAACATGATGGCGGGCAGCGCCGACACTCGAGCCGTGAACCAAGCCTGCTCGATGAATTCACGCCATGAGAACCGCGTGGTAAACGCTGTCACCAGGGCGTCCAGCGACATCGCGAAGAAGGCGCCGACCTCGCGTACCGGCGTGCGTAGCGTTGTAGACGCGACCACGTGCTCCCTTTGGCGTTCAACAGCTCACTCGTGGTGGCCGAATCGGCCGACCAAGTTGTTGAGTCATTGAGTTAAAGATTTCCCGAAGCTGCAGACATCCTGGCACTGGCACCTCGTTACCTGAGCGAACGTTCGATTGATCGAATCAGATTCCGCCGCGGAACGCAAGTAACCCGCTGCCATCGGTAGTGCACGGCCTAAACGCGTTGCAGGACACCGAGTGTGACTGCTGCGCTGGCCAGTTCGTCGGTGGCGGCGAATCGGAGCCGGGCCGCGGGTGGGATCACATGTCCTTGGTACGGTCTGCCCATGGGTCAGCCGTACGAATCCGTCACCGTCGAAACAAGGGGTCACGTGGCGCAGGTGACGCTGATAGGACCGGGCAAGGGCAACACGATGGGCCCGGCGTTCTGGTCGGAGATGCCGGAGGTGTTCACCGCACTGGGAGCCGACCGCGATGTGCGCGCAATCGTGCTCACCGGCTCGGGCGACAACTTCAGCTACGGGCTGGATGTGTCGGTGATGGGTGGGTTACTTGGTCCGATCCTGGCCGAGGGTGCGCAGGCTCGACCGCGCGCCGATTTTCACGCCGAGGTGCTGCGCATGCAGCAGGCGATCAGTGCCGTCGCCGACTGCCGCACCCCGACGATCGCCTCGGTGCACGGCTGGTGCATCGGCGGCGGTGTTGATCTGATCTCGGCGGTGGATATCCGCTATGCCAGCGCCGACTCCAAATTTTCAGTCCGCGAGGTGAAGCTGGCGGCGGTCGCCGACGTCGGCAGCCTAGCCCGACTTCCGCTCATTCTGGGTGACGGACACCTGCGCGAGCTGGCGCTGACCGGTAAGGACATCGACGCCGCGCGTGCGGAGAAGATCGGCTTGGTCAACGACGTGTTCGACGACGCCGAGGCCTCGCTGACCGTTGCGCACGCCACCGCCGCCGAGATCGCAGCCAATCCGCCGATGACCATTCACGGCATCAAGGATGTCCTTGACCAGCAACGCATTTCGGCAGTAGCGGCGAACCTGCGCTATGTTGCGGCATGGAACGCGGCGTTCCTGCCGTCCAAGGACCTGTCCGAGGCTATCTCGGCGACGTTCGCGAAGCGTTCGCCGCAGTTCACGGGCAAGTAGGCGATTGGACATGCCCTCAGGAATCCCTAGGTATCTGTGCCTACCGCGTGCTCGACCCGCAGGGCGACGTTGTCCCGGCACCCCGTCGAGAGTGTAGGCGCCCGCCGCGATCGGCGTCCCGCTGGCGTTGGTGCCTTCTGCCCCATCGTTGGAGTGCTCTTCGGTACCTCATCGCTGATCCTTGCGGGTGTTCGCGACGCTCGGCTCACGAACCCCCGGAACTGGCGACCTCGCCTTCCACATCTCCGAATCCCCCGACCCGTGTCCATCCGAGAGTGAACCAACTGATCGGTTCGCTTCGCCATTGCCGCGCAGCGCCGCGTGAAGCGCCAACGGGCCCGCGATTACGCCCTCCCGGGGTCGTGTGACGACGATCGCCGTTGCTGCCGCGGGACGAGTGCTCGGCCCTGAAGGCGCAGGAGACGGCGAATCCGCCGTCTCCTGCAACGATTCTCGGCGGACTATAGGAGCCACTGGCGGGCCTACCGCCATTCGACTACCGCGATGGCGCGGGCGCCATCCGCACGGCGACCTCTTGTACCACAGTGGCCACGGCGCGGCCGTCCAGCGTGCGAATCTCACCGGTGACCAATCCTCGACCGCCTCCTGCGACGGGCGAGCTTGATTCAAGGACTAACCACTCGTCGGTGCGGGGTATGTGATGAAACCACATCGCGTGGTCGGTAGTCGCGAATCGGATCCTGCGGTCATTGCCCCGAAAGCCGTGCTGAGCGACTATGGGTTCGAAGAAGTAGAGATCGCTGATGAACGACAGCACGCATTCGTGAACGATGGGGTCGTCAGGCAGCGCATAAAGCGAGCGGAACCACAATCGTCTGGTGAAGACGCCGTCGACACGCTCGTCGTAAAAGCGTATGTCGAAAGCGTCCGGTGGCACGGCTCGCGCCGTGTGCGGCATGGCGTTTGGCAAGCTGTCGGGCAACACTGGGGGCCGCTGTTTATGTCCATGCGTCCAGCTGTCACTCGGAGTATTAAACGCTACGGTTCCGATCGCCACCGGCAAACCTTGCTGGCTCACCGAGATCGAGCGCAAGGCTGACGACTTTCCGTCGAATGTGCGTTGGACGCGGAATTCACACGGGACGTCACCCGCAGCGGCCCGCAGGAATTGAACATGAAGATTGTCTGCGTAGGTAAGGCCTGGCATCGCAGCTCGTCCGGCGGCTAAGACCTGCGCAATCATCGTCCCGCCGAACAGCCGTCCGCCGACCGGGTCGGCGGCGCGCGAAAGCCAAACATCAGTCGCCGCTTGGTCGAGCTGGAACACATCGAGGATCTGCGGGCGCGGCGATCGAGCGCAATTGTTCTCCCGTGTCATCCTTCGTTGCCCTTCCGGCAGCCGAGCACTTCGTCCAGCGCCACGAAACTTGTGCAGATCGAACGTACGATCATCTGCTATCGTGCTGGTCGAGTGCTCCGCTGTCAACCGTGGTCCAGTGGCCTGCCGACGATCAACGTGCGCACCTGCAGAACATGTTTTGTTACCGCCGTGAGGAGCCAGATGCTGACATCCGACCATACGTCGAAAGATGGACTTGACCTGAGCGTGATCGGACGCGTTGGGTCCCCGCGTCGGGTGTCATGGTCGGCCGAAGACGCGCAGCTGTATGCGGTTGGCATCGGCGCGGGCCAAGAGGACCCGCTGGCTGAATTATGCTTCACCACCGAAAATACCCGCGGCGTAAACCAGCGTATCGTGCCGACATTCGCAATTACTTTGGCGCAGAGGGACCTTCCCGCGGTGGGGCCAATCAAGATGTCGCAGGTCCTGCATGCTGACCAACGGCTCACACTGCACCGTCCGTTACCCGTCGACGGAGAGGCCTTCAGCACTTCGACTGTCACCGCGATCTACGACAAAGGACGCGACGCGCTTATCCGGGCTGTCTACCAACTCCATCTGATCGGTGATGACAGCCCTGTAGCCACGGCGGAATCCGGCCTGTTCGTCCGCAACGCAGGTGGTTTCGGCGGCGAACGCGGTCCGCACACGCTGTGGCAAGCCCCGGCTCGACAGCCTGACTCGACGGTGCAGTTGGGGGTCGGGCCGGGGCAGGCTCTGATCTATCGGCTGTGCGGCGACCGTAATCCTCTGCATTCAGATCCCGCGGCCGCAGCAGAATTGGGGTTTTCCCGCCCAATCCTGCATGGGCTTTGCACGTTTGGATACACCTGCCGCGCGTTGATCGGCGCGCTGTGCGACGGTCAACCTGAACTGTTTGGTTCGATGAGCGCGCGGCTTTCCGCGCCGGTGTTTCCCGGCGACCAATTGACAGTAGCGATTTGGCGGGTCGACGGCGGCGCGGTGTTCAGGACGACGACCGCAGTGGGGGTCGCGCTCGATCATGGCAACTTCATGTATCGACCTTCCGACGACGACACCAAAGTATCGCCCGCCCCGCAAATTTGAGAAGTCAATCCCTCGCGCATCGTACGCTAGCTTGCTCGTCCAGCCCAGTGCTGACGGCTTGCTCGCCCCACGTCACGGGTTGACGGTTCGCCGGACCGGTGCGCCGCACCCTCAGACGGGTCGAGTGCGTAGCTGGTGGCCCTCCAGTGTCACCGTGTGCGAAATCGCTTCGGTGTGTTTCTTGCGTCCAAGTGGTGAATTTGCGCGGCGGCGCGTGCAGCAGGTCGATGACGACGGCCGTTCGCACCTCGCGTATGTGCAGTGACGCGCGGGTGGGAGCCAAAGGTGTTCCGATGTGGACTATCTCGGCCAAAACCCGTCTCCGCTGCGCCCGCTTCGATTGGGCGCACGAAATGTACTGCTCTTGAACCGGGCACCGGTGTAGTCGCTGCCGGAGATGTTGAGGCCCGGGCGTGAGCTACGCACGGTGGCTGCGGCCGCGCTACTGAATTTCAGGACGGCGAAACGTGCCGTGGCGGTGGCGAGCAGGCGTCCTGTTGGGTCCATGAGGTCCGCCGACGGCGGACTCCTCCGTCGGTGACGGCATCGGCGATGGTGGGGCGAGCGATGACGGCCAGGTGCAGATTGCTCGTCGCGATGTGCTGGCAGGTGGCCAGTTCACCCAGAACTGGTGCGCGCCAGCACAATGTCGGCAAGCATGAACAACACGCCGGGGGCTAGTTCACCATGCCCGTCTACACAGCGCGGGTGCGGGTGAAGTTGCGCAGAGAGACTGCCCGCCAGCCAGGGTGTCGTGATGGATGCCGACCGACGCATCCGCCGGACTGATCACCGACATCGATGGGTGCGGTGAGCCGTCGGGGGCATCTCAGCGCGCCTTCACCGGGTAGCCCACCTCTACCGCGATGCACAAAACGGGCCGGCGCGACCATTCAAACCGCCGACGACGCCAGGTGAATTCGACAACATGGCGCCGTCTGAACACATTGACTTCGACGAGGTGACTGGCGTCCCAGACGGATGGCGCCACGCCGTACGGCCGAATCCGTCTGGGGCCGCAGCGGGCTGCTTCATCGCTCTTCTTGGCATTCGTCATGCCGGAGGACCACGGTGTCACGATCGTGGTTTGGTCGCACATCCCCAGCGGCGAACCCTCGCAGAATCGGCGGAGTTCCATGATCATCAGGAACTCGACGTAGCAGGGATGGTTGGCGCGGCGCTGGGCCACGACGGCGTTCGCCGCTCTTGAAAGGCCGCCATGCCTTCAACCACGTCAGGCTCTTTCATGCTCTGGGCTTCGAACGACGCCGAAAGCATAACGTTGGGGATTGCATCGCGGGCGTGTGCGGCGTTGATCGCCCGCTTGGTGTAGGCGATGGCTTGTCGAGGGCCGGCCGCCAGGCGTGCGGCGAACGCGTGCGCTTCGGCGACAACCCCGCCGGCGGGCACGACGCGGTTGACCAGACCGATCCGTTCGGCGGTGGGCGCGTCGACAACGTCGCCGGTGAGCAGGAACTCTTTGGCGCGCGCTGGCCCTACCAAAGCCGGCCACACCGCCGTGCCGCCGTCGCCGGCCACGATTCCCATCCGCACATGCGGGTCGGAGATCGTTGCGGTGTCGGCCATGATGACCAGATCGCTGAGCAACGCCAGCGTGGCGCCCAGACCCACGGCAGCCCCGTTTACCGCCGCGATCACCGGTTGAGGGACTTCGAGGAACTCACGCACGATCTTGCTGACATCGCCGATCGCGCGTGCGGTGGCCCAGGGATCGGCGTTGCGGGTCTGCTCAATGAGTTCCATGTCTCCCCCGGCGCAGAAGAACCGCCCCATCCCGGTGAGGACAACGGCGCCGACATCGCGCTGATCGGGCAGCCACCGCAGAAACGCCAGAATCTCGTCGTGCATCACGGAATTGACGGCGTTGGCGCGGTCGGGCCGGTTGAACTGCACTGTGAGTACACCCGCAGTGGTTTCGATTGCGAGGGTGCTGAACTCAGGCGACATCGGTTATGTCCTCACTTCTGACGGCACTCTTGACGGCGTTGATGCTGGATGCCACCTCCGCCCGGCCGGGGTGCGGCTGAATCGGGGTGCCGGCGCGGGCTGGAACGCACCCCGACTGTCGAGCTCATAGACCGCTCGCGCTGTATTCGGCGTGTAGTCAACAGCTTCCCGCAGTGACAGCACAGGGGAGACGCAGACGTCGGCGCCGTTCAGCAGCGCGGTCCACTCGTCGCGGGCCTTGCTCGCGAACACCTGCCCAAGTCGGGCCTTGGCCGCCGGCCAGGCCGAGCGATCCCACTGCCGCGCGAACAGCGGGTCACTGGCCAGGTCCAGATGCGACAGCAGGTTGGCGTAGAACTGCTTCTCGATGGCGCCGACGGCCACGTAGCCGCCGTCACTGCACCGGTAGACGGTGTAAAACGGAGCCGCCCCGTCGAGGGTGTTGCTGTCGCGGGTGTCGGTCCAGGTGCCGTTGGCCAGCATGTCGTGGATCATGCTTAGCTGCAACGCGGTTCCGTCGACGATCGCGGCATCGATTACCTGACCCTGACCCGAGTGACGCGTCTCGGCCAGCGCGCAGGCGATGCCGAACGCCAGTAGCATGCCTCCCCCGCCCATGTCGCCGATAAGCTTGAGCGGCGGTACCGGCGCGTCGGCGCCGATCGCCCCCAGCGCGCCGGCCACGGCGATGAAATTGATGTCGTGGCCGGCGGCTTGGGCCAGCGGCCCGTCTTGTCCGTAGCCGGTCATGCGCCCGTATACCAGTCGGGGGTTCACGGCGCAGCAATCAGTCGGACCCAGCCCAAGCCGTTCTGCTACTCCGGGACGGAACCCCTCGATGAGAACGTCGGCTTCGGCGATCAGGTGCAGCACCGCATCGCGGTCTGCCGGATCTTTTAGGTCGGCCTCAAGCATGCGGCGCCCCCTGTGCAGCACGGCATCCGGCTTGGCGGTATCGGCGGGCCGATCGACCCGGACGACGTCAGCGCCCATGTCGGACAACAACATCGCGGCGAACGGACCGGGACCGATACCGCCAACCTCGATGACCCGCACGCCGGCCAGCGGCCCGCCGGGACGCTCGTCGGAGAGTATGGCCCCCCAATCCCACTGGGTCACTGGGCCTCCGCGAGCAGACTGCGCGCGATAGTGCGCACCTGGATCTCGTCGGTGCCGCCGAAGATAGACAGGATCTTGGCGTCGCGGCACAATTGCTCAACGTGATTCTCTGCCATATAGCCGTTGCCACCGAAGATCTGGACCGCCTCCAATGCGACTTCCATGGCGGCCTGGGCGGTGTAGAGCTTGATCGCCGAGGCTTCGGCCAGGCTCGGACGCAGTCCGGCATCCGACATCGCGATGTACTGCAGCAGCAGGTTCTCGGTGTTGAGTCGCGCCACTTCCATCTTGGCCAGTTTGAGTTGGATGAGCTGGTAGTCGCCGATCGGCTTGCCGAATTGGACGCGGGTCTTCGAATAGTCAACGGACAGCTCCAAGCAACGCTCGATGATGCCCAAGGCGTTAGCCGCCATGCTCGCCCGCTCCATCGCGAACGTCGCCTTGGCGGCCGATCCGGACGGCTCGGCGGATTTGGCGGGACCCGTGTTCGGCCCGGGCCCGTCGAGTAGTCGGTCCGGGGTTACGAAAACGTTGTCCAGGCGCAGCTCACCGGTGGGTGAGGAATGCAGCCCCATCTTGCGCAGCGGTTCGCTCTGCCACAGCCCGGGCATCCCCTTTTCGAGAACGAAGGTCATGATCTTGCGCTGGGCGGCGGGCCTGCCGTCGTCGAGCTTGCAGATGAACACGATGGTGTCGGCGTAGGGCGCGTTGCTGATGAAGGTTTTGGATCCGTTGAGCAGCCAGCCCCCCTCGGTCGCTCGTGCGGTGCATCGCATAGCCCCAAAAGCATCCGAGCCCGACTCCGGTTCGGTGAGCGCCCACGCGCCGATCTTGGCCAGTGACAGCAGATCCGGAACCCAGCGCCGTTTCTGCTCATCGCTGCCGCTGCGCAGGATCGCCCCTGCGGTCAGGTCGATGCTGGCACCCAACGCGGTCACCAGACCTGGCGAGTGCCGGGAGAACTCCAGCAGCGGAATGAGTTTCTCCGACGCGTTTCGTGGCGGCTTCTGCCCGGCCATCGTTGCCGCGAAACGCTCCATCGCACTGTCAGCCACCCCGAATTCGGCGTAGAACTTGCGCAGAATGTCGAATGGAGGGACACCGTCGAATTCCAGTGCCTCGCGCTGTGGAGCTACCACAGTTTCCACGAAGCGACGCACCGCCTTGCGATACATCAGTTGCTCATCTGACCAACGAAGCATCCTCGGTCCTTTCCTGGGTGTGGCCAAAGTTTCGGTTGGGCGCAGCGCTCATGTGCCGCTCCACTGCGGTTGGCGTTTCTCGGCGAAGGCGCGTGGGCCCTCTTTGGCGTCCTGCGAACGGAATACCGCTTTGAGCAGAGGCTTCTGATAGGTATAGAAGTCGTCGTCGCCGATACCGCTGCGCCGGCGCACCAGCCGCCGCGACGCCCCAACGCTCAGCGGGGCGCAGCGGCCGATCAGCTCCGCGAGCGCCAACGCCTCATCGGCCGCGGCGCCCTGCTGGGTGAGCCGGGATATGAGCCCGAGTTCGTAGCCGCGTTCGGCGCTGAGCGGCTCACCGGTGATCGCCATCTCCAGGGCCACGTTTTCCGGGATGCGCTGAGGTAGCCGTAACAAGCCCCCACCTGCGGCGAACAGCCCCACCTTGGCTTCGGGAAGCCCCAGCTTGGCGCCGGTGGCCGCCACGATCAGATCACAAGCCAACGCCAGTTCAAGGCCGCCGCCGAGGGCGTAGCCTTCGATCGCGGCGATGAGCGGCTTCTCGGCGCTGCCGTCGCGCAGGAAATGGCCGATACCATCTGGCATTCCGGTCTTGGCGAACGCATTGAGGTCCATACCGGAGCAGAACGCTGTGCCGGTCCCGGTCAGCACCCCGACGCGTAGGGAGGCGTCGCGATTGAGGCGTTCCACGGCGGCCAACAACCCGTCGCTGACCGCGGTGTCGATCGCGTTGCGCGCCCGCGGACGGTTAAGGGCAATCAGCAGGGTCGAATCGCGTTGTTCGACCAGCACTTCATCACTCATAACTGAACTCCTGCGCTTTCAACTACCGCGGCGGCAAACGGATGGCGCCGTCGAGCCGGACGACCTCACCGTTCATATAGCTGTTGGTCACCAATTCCACTGCCAGAGAGGCAAATTCGTCGGCATATCCGAGACGTTGCGGGAATACCACGCTGGTGCCAAGTTTTGACTTGAAGGCGTCGGCCTTTTCACCGGCTCCATAGATCGGGGTGTCGATGAGGCCAGGCGCGATGGTGTTCACCCGGATCCCGTGCAGCGCGAGATCACGAGCCATCGGCAATGTCATTGCCACCACACCACCTTTGGCTGCCGAGTAGGGCGTCTGCCCGATCTGCCCGTCGAATGCGGCCACAGAAGCGGTGTGGAGGATGACGCCACGAGCACCGTCCTCCAACGGTTCTGACCGTGTCATCGCCGCAGCCGCCAGACGCGCGCAGTTGTAGCTGCCAATGAGGTTGACCCGGACGACGAAGTCGAACTTGTTCAGCGGGATCGGTGTTCCCTCGCGGTCGACAATCCTGCCCGGCGGACCCAAACCGGCGCAGTTGACCAACACCCGCAGCGGGCCGAGATCCACAGCTGCGTCCACGGCGCCCTGTACTTGCTCTTCGTCGGACACATCGGCGGGGGCGAAGATTCCGCCCAATTCGGCGGCGACCTTGCGGCCGCCGTCTTCTTGTCGGTCGAGTATCACGACCCGGGCGCCGCGTTGAGACAACGCCCGGGCGGTGGCGGCACCGAGACCGGACGCTCCACCGGTGACGATGGCCGATGCACCTTCAATGTTCATGGTCAGATCCTTTCTATGATCGTGGCATTGGCGAGGCCGCCGCCTTCGCACATGGTTTGCAGGCCGTAGCGGCCCCGCCGGTGCGCTCGAGTTCGTTGACCACGGTGGCCATGAGCTTTGCGCCCGAGGTGCCCAGCGGATGACCGAGTGCGATCGCGCCGCCGTTGACGTTGACGCGGTCCATATCGGGGTGAATCTCTCTCTCCCAGGCCAAAACCACGGAGGCGAAGGCTTCATTGACTTCGAAGACGTCGATGTCGGCTGCGGTCAACCCGGCCTTCTTCAAAGCTTTTTCGGTCGCGGAAATCGGCCCGGTGAGCATCGAAACGGGATCGACCCCGGCCAGGGCGAAGGTATGTACCCGCGCTCGCGGTGTGAGTTTGAGGCGCTCGGCAACGGCTTCACTGGTGATGAGAACGGCTGCGGCGCCGTCACAAACCTGAGAGGACGTTCCGGCGGTGATCTTGCCGCCCTGTTTGAACGATGGTTTGAGGATGCTCAGCGATTCGGCGGTGATTCCGGACCGGATCCCTTCGTCGGACTCAGCGATGCCCTGCTCGGTGACCTCGCCGGTGTCCTTGTCGCGGCGCTTGACAGCCACTGGCAGGATCTCGTTGTGGAAGCGGCCCTCGTCGAGCGCGCGAGCGGCGCGCTGCTGGCTCCGCGCGCCGTACTCGTCGAGCTGTTCGGGTGACAGGTCCCAGCGGTCAGCGATAATCTCAGCTGAGATTCCCTGCGGGACAAGACCCCCGACCGGCCTGTAGCGTTTGCGCACCGTTGGGCCGTAGACGTAGGACCCCGGCGTATTGGAGGCGCCCATAGGAGTAGTGCTCATGACCTCCACACCGGCGGCGATCGCGATGTCGTAGGCACCGGCCATCACGCCTTGTGCGGCGAAGTGCACCGACTGCTGTGACGAGCCGCACTGACGGTCGATGGTGGTGGCGGGCACACTCTCGGGCAGACCCGGGGCCAGCACGCTGCTGCGGCCGATGTTGAAGGCTTGATGGCCCACCTGCGTGACACAGCCCATGATTACGTCACCGATGAGTGCGGGGTCGAGCCGATTGCGCTCGACCAGGGATTTGAGGATGTCCGCGCCGAGATCAAAGGGGGTGCCACCCGGACAGGTTTCCATGCCGCCGGCCGCCCGGCGTGCGCATCGCGTCAACGATCACCGCCGACGATGTAGTGCTCATGAACAACTTCCTTCCTTCAGCGTGCCGGTGGCCGCCGACTCTGGTGGTGAGTCCTGAGGAGCTGGAGCGCCGAGCTCGCTCACGATTTGCACGGCCCACTCGTAGTCGGGTTTGCCGGTGTCACTGCGCACGATGCGCGGGACGACATGCAGGACCCTGGGGATCTTGTACCGGGCGAGCCGGCTGCGGCAGAAGTCCAGCACTGCTGGCTCGTCGATTCCCGACGGCGCGACCACCACGGCGGCGACCTCTGAACCCCAACGCTCACTGGGCCGCCCGCAGACCAGCGCGTCGGCGACGTCGGGATGGTCTTTGAGGACGGCTTCGACCTCTTCGACGAAGACTTTCTCGCCGCCGGTGTTAATCGTCAGTGCGTCGCGCCCCAGCAGTTGTACCTGGCCGTCGGCCAGCAACCGGGCACGGTCGCCCGAAATGGTCACCCGCATGCCCTCGACAACAGGAAAGGTGCGCGCGGTCTTGTCGGCATCACCGAGATAGCCCAAGGGGATTCGGCCGCCGCGCGCCAGCCATCCGACGCCGTCGTGGCCGGCCTCTAGGAAGTGGCTGAGGTCTTCGGCGACCACGAACATCGAGTCGTCCGGGGTGAACGTCACCTCAGCGGCCGAGACCGCATCAGCACTGACGTGGCTGCCCACAATCCCCGATTCAGATGAGCCGATGTTCTCGACCACCCGCACACCGGGAATGAGCTCGACTAACCGCTGCTTGCAACTGGCATGGAGCGCCGCGCCGCCGGAGACGATCACCCGCAACGACGACACGTCATAGTTGCCGCGTTGCAGCTCTTCCACCAGCGGCCACCCGAAAGCGTCGCCGACAAGCGTGATGACGGTGACACGGTGGGAGGCCACCGCTGCCAAACCATCGGCGGCAGTGAAACGTTGCGCATGTTCGGGGAAAACCACCGTGTTGCCTTCGCACACCGCCCCCAGCGCGGCCCACTGCGCGGCGCCGTGCATCATCGGCGCGCACGGCAAGACACGGGCCGGATCGGCGCGTATCGCGGTTAGGGCAGCGCGGATGTCGGTCCACTCCCGGTCGCCGCGTTTGTCGCGAAGACCCAGGGTCGCGACGGCGGCGTCTCCTTGGCGCCACAGCACCCCTTTGGGCATTCCGGTGGTGCCACCGGTGTAGATCACGTAGAGGTCGTCAGGCGAAAGATCTTGGTGCACTTCGGGTGTGGCTGATGCCAGCGCTTCCTCGTAGTCCACAGCACCGCGCAGCAGCGGGTTTCCGCTGCCGTCGGCCACTTGCAGCAGGATCTGTGCGCCGGGGAGGTCAGGTAAGACTTCCGCCAGGACCGGGGCGAATGCGGCGTGGTACTGGATTACCGTCGGAGCCGCGTCGCGCAACAGGTAGCGCAGCTCGTCGGCGGTGTAGCGGTAGTTGACGTTAAAAGGGGCCACGCGGCCGAGGTAGCAGCCCACCAGGCCTTCGATAAACTGGGGCGCGTTGTGCAGGTACTGCGCGAGCAGATGTTGACCTGATTCATGGCCTCTGAGTTGTGATCGGTCCGCGAAGTGTCCAATGCCACGGTCGTTGAGGTACCGGGCCAGGCGCGTCGACCGATCGACTAACTCGGCGTAGGTCAATACTCGCTCGCCTTGGCGCACAGCCACGCGTTGCGGAACGCGCTCGGCGACCGCGCGAACGAGCGTGCCGAGGTTGAGATCGCCTGTCATAGCTTAAATCTGTTGCTCGTGTGAACCGCTCCGTTCACCATCAGGTCTCCTGTAAGTGATTGATTCCGGTCGGCCAAGGCGTTTCACGACGCTGGCGCAGTGGTGAGATGCCTTCGACTGAAGTCATCCCGGCACGAGTGAGCCACTGTTGACCCGGTGGTGTGCATATCGTCGGGCATGCATTCGATGACGACATGGCAGGTGAGGATGGCGGGCTACTCCGGACCGCCGGCCATCGCGATCATCCTGTCGTGATCCTCGGCGGGATAGAATTGCGCCGCCCAACGCCGCATGGCCGAATACGCCTTGGCTTCTTCAGCGGCGAAGTGCGGGCGCTGCAGGTAGGTCATGTTCGCCCAGATCGGGAAGTCCTGTTCGATGACCTTCTGCTGGACCTGGACGAACCTGACGCCGGGCCCTTCGGGCTTGGTCGGATCCGCACCCTCCGGCTGTTGAGAACATTGGGCAAAGTAGTAGTCGATGTACTCATTGTCGACGGGGATGAAGCCGGTGACCTGAATCGTTGGAACAGGATCAACCCACCGGATCAGCGACAGCCCAATGCCGTAGGTGTTCATCTCCACCAGCGCCTCCACGGGACCGTTGGGGGTGAACGCGGTGCTCTTCTTGCCGGCGCCGTAGACGACTGAGACGTTGGATTGGAACCAGGGTCCCTCCGAGTGGAAGCTCACCTGCTTGGGGATCTCGCCCGCGCCATGGATGTAGGCAATGTGCGCCGGATCGACCGCATTCTCGATGGGCATCTGCACATGGGTCTTCGTGCGGTGCACCTTCGAACTGAAGGGATGCATGTCGAAGAAGTCTTTACGGCCGTACTCGGGCACCAAAGGTGGCTCCCACGACGGTTGTTTGTCGGAATCTTCCGAATACCAGATCACGATTGTGCCGCACCACTCGCGCACCGGATAGGTGCGGATCTTCAGTTTGGGCTTGCAGCCCTCCCCGGAGTAGGGGATCCGGGTGTTGTGTCCGTCGCCGTCCCATTCCCAACCATGCCAGGGACAGGCCAGGTCGTCGCCGACGACCCAACCGCCGACTCCACGGTGGGCGCCGAGGTGAAGGCAGAAGGCGTCCTGTACATAGGCCTCGCCGTTGGCGCCGCGCCACAGCACCAGCTCGCTGTCGAAGTAGTGGAGGCGTTTAACCTCGCCAGCCGCGAGCTCATGACTCCAGGACACCGGAAACCATCCCTCAGGAAAGCGAGAACTGGGGAACCCGTTACGGTTTCGTCCTCCGGTCATTGCATCACTCCCATTTTGTTCTGCACTGCTTCGGTCTGTTGGTTGACTCACCGGTGCAGCGGCAAGTCGGATTGCCGCGGTCGCCGGTGACACAGCATTACGCGCGTTCGCCCGAGGTCGACCCGGGGCCCGACGGAGATACTCCGTGCGGCGACCCAGTCAGCTACTGAGCGAACGTTCGATTTATCGACTATAGCAGATGGTCCATCGAAATGGAATCGGCAACAGTGTTCGTGCTTTGTACCGTGACGGCACGCAATTGGCCCGGGTTGCGCGGTGCGGTGCTCTCGGAATCCGGCCGCAAGACTTGGTGATGTCTAATAGTTGCAGCAGAACTTGATGACGCCGCGAGTGCGCTTGCCCTCAGCGATCGTCAGAGGGGGAGTTGATCGTTGGGACTGTATTTCCGAGTGATCAGCCCGTCGAAGCGCAGGTCGCCCACTGCGGTGCATTTCCCGGCTCGGATCGCTGTTGCACGCGGGTGACCACGCCAGATAGCGCACCTTGAAAACAGGTGAGCTGCCTGTGCAACGGTTCGGCGTGGGCGCCCTGGCCATACCGCCGTGAGTCGAGCATCGTGCCACAGCAACGCGAGGCAATCATTACGCCATCCGCGCGGCGCTTTCACGCGCCGCCGAACGACGGTCGCCGCTTGCTCTGAAACGCTGAGATGCCTTCGCGGAAGTCACTACTGCGCACCAGTCGGTCCTGTCCCATCGACTCGCGATCGATCGCTGCAGCGAGATGGTCGACCGTCGCAGCGTTAATGGCCCGCTTGGTCTCCGCGTAGGCAAGCGGCGGCCCTGCGGCCAACCGCGCGACCAGCGCGTCGACGTTCTCGCCGAACCTCTCGCCTTCGGCGATGTGGCTGATCAGGCCCCACTGGGCAGCGTCTGCAGCACTGACCCGTTCGGCCAGCAACGCCATGCGCAGCGCGCGGGAACGTCCGATGGCCGCGGGAATAAGAGCTGTCGCTCCCCCGTCGGGCATAAGTCCGATGTTGGAGAAGGCCAACAGAAAGTAGGCGTTCGGCGCGGCGATGGCCAGATCGCAGGCGGCGGCCAGAGACACGCCGACACCGGCAGCCAGACCGTTGACCGCAGCGAGGACCGGCTTCTCGAGCGCTCGGATGGCCAGGATCGTGCGATTAGCTGCGTTGAGTATGTCCTCGCCCCCTCCCGGGTCGGACCCTGCGCCGATGTCGGCGCCAGAACAGAACGCGCGCCCCGCGCCGGTCACCACGACGACGCGAACGTCACTGTCCCGGGCCGCGTCGACCAGCGCTGTGGTGATGGTGGTGAACATCGCGGCGTCCACGGAGTTCAACACGTCCGGGCGGTTCAGTGTGATCCGCAGTGCCGCGTCGCGGGGTTCGACCAAGATAGTTGGCTCGGCGGTCCTCGCCGCATCCGCGGTCACCGCGCTTCGGCGCCGACAGCACCACCCAGGTCAAATACCGATGGTGCATTGCGTATGGCGAATCCGACCTCGCGTTCCAGATGCGCTGTTGTTCCCAGAAGGGAGTCCAAGACGACGACCCGTCGGACATCAAAGTGCAGACCATGTTCCCACGTGAAGCCGATACCGCCAAAAACTTGCTGTGCTCTTGCTGTTGAACGGATCGCCGCTCGGCCAGCCAGCAGCTTGGCTAACGCAGCGGTCCTGACGCTCTGATCAGCGACCGCCTCGTCGACTGCTGCCCGAGCCGCTTCCAGTTCGACTTTGGCTTCAGCTAATTGGTGGGCAATCGATTGAAAGGAGCCGACCGCGCTGCCAAACTGCTGCCGTGTGCGTGCGTACTCGACGGCCCGGTCCAACACACGCTCACCAATCGCCGTCAACTCACTCGCAAGCCCAACCCGGGCAAGCGCGACGGCTTCCTCCCAGCGTCCCGATTCAGCGGCATCTTCGGCGGCCAACGGATGAAACTCGCCGCCGCCGACAACCTTATGCAATCCAAGGTCTGGATCCAGACCGTCGGCGAAGATGAGCGGATCAGCGTGCGGTATCCACTCGCCGACTTGATAGCAGCCGTTGATCTGGACCGCTACGAGGAACTGTTGTGCGTTGGAGTGCTGGATCATGCCATCGACATCAATCGACGTCGGCGATTCAGCGCGCCTAGTACCCGGGGGCGTAGCTTCGCCCAACGCCGGCAGGACCACGGCGGTCTCGCGACTGCCATCTAGTCGCCGCCACAGCGATTCCCCGAGCGCGAGAGCCATGACAAGCGCCAGTATCGGCATGCTGCGCTGTTGTATCCCGTGCCGTCGAAACAGCAATCGGACGGCGGCTCCGCGGTCTTCCTCGTACAGCGCGAACCAGCCGAACTCGTCCAGCCGGGTGCCAACATCCTCGGGAGCGCTGACGTCGAGGAGCCTGCCGAGCCCTTCGTCAAGCAGACTCCATTCAGAATTATCCACTTGACTTCCCCTTGCCTGGCCTGCCTGCGCGCGGCAAACCCAGCAGCCGCTCAGCGACGACGTTCTTCTGAATTTCCGAGGTGCCGCCGTAGATGGTCGCTGCCCTTGCATACATGCAGTCTGCTCGCCAACGCTGGGCACTGACGTCGCTGCCAAGCACTATCTGCGGCCGAAGTGCGCTCAGCGCTAGATCAAATAGCGCCTGTTCGGACGACGCCATCAGCAATTTGTCGATTGAGCTCTCCGAACCCGGTATCGCGCCGCTGGCGAGGCGTTGGAGAGTTTCTCGAGCGCGTAACCGGTTTGCGTACAAGGACGCATACACCCGTCCGGCGGCGTTGTCGTCCAGGACTTCCTCGGCCTCGCGAAGAAGGTCGGCGAACCGGTACAGCAGCCAGGTGGCGCGTTGCCAGCCCATAACGCCGCGCTCGCATCCGAGCACGAACATTGCAACCTGCCAACCGCCGTTGACGCGACCGATCACACGTTCCCCGGGAACATGAACACCGTCGAGGAACATTTCGCAGTAGTCTTCGTCACCGGTCGCGGATCGAATCGGCCGTACATCGATACCCGGTGTATCCATATCCAGAAAGAACGCCGTTATACCGCGGTGACCCGACTCTCTGTCCCCGGTACGTGCAAGGAGTACACAGCGATCGGCGAACTGAGCAAAGCTGGTCCAGATCTTCTGCCCCGTGATAGTAAACCCGTCGCCGGCGGGAATCGCCGCAGTGCGTAGTGAAGCCAGGTCGCTACCGGACTCTGGTTCGGAAAACCCTTGGCACCAGGTGTCTTCGCCGCTCAACACGCGCGGAAAGTAGCGACGGTTCAACGCAGGGTCCGCGAAGTGAAGCACCGCCGGTGCCAGCACTTCAATCATCGAGAAGGAGAAGGGCAACGGAAACCCTGCGGCGGTGAGGACTTCGGCGAACATTCCGCGCTGCAAAGCAGATCCCCCGAGGCCACCGAACTCGAGCTGCCAACCCCTGCGCATCCAGCCGGCGTCGTAGAGGGCTTTCTGGAATCGCCGTAGACGAGCCACCTGGTCGGCAACGCTGTCCAGGTGTTCCCGAAATTCGCTGAGCTGGCTGCTATTTGCCGTCAACCACTCGGCAAATGTCGAACGCATCTGATCGTCACTCAAGGCGTCGAAATCGCCACTGTCGTGTGCTCTTTCGTCGACACCTGGCGGGCCGTCGATGCTTACAGCGTCAACCATGTTGCACCACCGCGGCGCGGGCGTATCTCAGTTCAGCCCACATCGACATTCCAAACCCCTTCACCTAGCGGATTATTCGCAAGAAGCCCGACACGGACTGGTGATGCAGCAGGTGTGTGATCACCGATCCCGTAAGCATCATCGCCGTTACGCCAACCTATTCCGACCGCCTAGCTCCATTAGGTTGACAGACGTGCTCGGGTAGCTGCGCATGTCCACCTGCCATCTCCATCATCCGGTCAGGATCCTCTGCCGCCACGGTATCTCCGATCAGTCGCAGTTCGACTTGGCGCCACCACAGCACCGTGCGCGATGTGGCTGGCCCACTGACCAATTCGGCACCTACGACGTGGGCGCCTCGGCAGTCGTCGCACTGAGCGAACGTTCGATTAACTATCGAATCAGATTCCGAAGACAAATGCAAGCGGCATGCACCGATTTTTGCTTCCGATCATTGACGTCGTCTAGTCGTACGCTGCGCTCGCACATGGTGGACATTTCTGCACGGGACTCCAGGACCCTCTCCACGTGCCGTCCAAGCTCAGCGCCGTGGCCTAGCTAGACGTTGGCTCTATGAGGGCCAGGGAACGGCGCGGGCGCGGCCAGCGGTGTTTTGACTAGCTAGAGCGCTTGTCGAAAGCGTGTTGGGCGCGGATGATGTCGAATTGCAACACATCTGATTGCAGCTAGGCGAGCCGCAGTGCTGCAACACGTTGCTCATGACGGACCGGATCGGGGTCGAGCGACACAGGTTCTCTGCCTGATGCAGGCGCGTGCTGCAATGTCGACCAGGATTGGCGCCATCGGCATTGGTCCGGTCGCCGAATCGCGCGCGGCCGCACAAGCAGCACAGCGATCCATCCAGGTCGGCTATTTCGGCAGCGCATCCAGGTCGCCGTCGTATTCCACGATGCTCAGCGCAAGGCGGGAGTACCTGGCGGTGAGCGCGTCTATTTTTAACTTCCCCGACGGCCGGTACCAGTCGGGGATCACGTTCAGCATGGCGATGATGGCGCGACGAGCATCGTCGGGGTACGGGGTCTTGAACACGCCGGCATCAATACCCTCGCCGATGACCTGGTCGAAGAACTTCTGGCTTGCCGAACGCCGGGCGGCGATTCGCTGGGCGTACTCGGGGTCTAGGTTTCGCACCTCTCGAATGAACAACATGCTATCGATGGGTAGCTTCGCTCGATACTCAACCATGCTTGCCACCAGAATGAGGAACCGCTCGACCGGATCTGAGGAGGCATCCGGCCATGCATGCCGGGCCAGTACGCCATGGAAACTGTCTATCCCTTCGTTGAGGACATCGAAGAGCAGCTCTTGCTTGGTGGCGTAATAGTGATAAATCACCGATAGGCTAAGTCCGGCTTCTTTCGCCATATCACGAATGGATACGGCGTGGTAGCCTCGCGCAGCGAATTCACGACGGGCCACCTCGCGCAACGTGGCAAGCCCGGCTGGGCTGGCCTTTGCGCCATGCGCGCCTGTCCGCGAACCGCCGATGGGTTCTGGCTTCGCTGCCTGTTTGCGACGACCGGTGACCTCGCCATTGGTGCCGCGGCGTGGGCGCGTCGGCGCTTTGGACGCCGCCGCTTTCGATCGTGGCTGACCGTCTCGTGTCATGACGTCATTGTGCCTTTCGAAAGTCTTTCATTTGTCATTGTTCGTCGACGCGCTGGTCCGGCTTCCCGCAGGATTGAGCTCACGTGGACGGCGATGGTGATGCCTTTCGGAACCTTGTAACGAGCAAGCCGTTGACGGTGGACCACGGCAGCCAGTCTATCGAACGTACGACCATTCGTTTCGGTAGGCCACTTCGTTGTCACGGTGGACGACGCCGGCCTGGCAGCGCTAGCCGCTCTGCTGACGCCCAGCTCGATGGCGTTCTTGGAATGCGGTGAGGCGGCCGAGAAACTCATCCGTTGTGAACAGGAACCTCTGGCTGGTCCATTCGTTGACCATGTGCGTTTCGACCGAAGTTGTCCAGGCGGATCGTAGAGCCCGCTTTGTGAGCTGAGCGGCCAAGCTGGGCTGTGCCGCATATTTGCGCGCGAGTTCAACGGCTGCGTCCCAGGCTTGGCCCGGCCCCACTAGTCGGTCGGCGATCCGAAGACGGTGTGCCTCGGCGGCGCCAATGGTGGATCCCCCGATAAGAAGGTCCACTGCGGCGCCATGTCCGGCGATGCGTGGAAGCAGCCAGCTAAGGCCAAGCTCTGGCCCTAAACCCGCATCGATGTACCCCGCGCTGAACCGGGAGTCCTCTGCTGCGACGCGCACATCGGCTAGTAGCGCAAGGGAAAGCCCGCCACCGACGACGGCGCCGTGAAGCGCGGCGACGATTGGCTTGTCGAGGGTCAGGAACCGCACAGCAAGCCGACTTGGTCCAAGCGGGTCCAGACGCCGCTCGTTCGGTGAGGAGTCCCCAAGCCCATGATCGCCCCCAAGCACGCCGGCATGCACGAGTTCATTGATGTCGTGGGACCCGTGGGCATCCACGCCGGTGAGGTCGGCGCCGGCGCAGAAGTGATCACCCGTTGCGCCCAGCACCACAGCATGGATGTCGTCGTCATGCTGGGCGTCGTCGAGTGCCCGGTGAATCGCTATCGGGATCGTGCCACCAATCGCGTTGCGCAGCCTGGGCCGGTTGAGCCGTACCAGAAGGAGGTGGTCGTCGGTGCGCTCGACGATCACATCGCCGTGCGAACGCTCAGTCGATGCAGTCATGCCGTCAACAGTGTGCCGGTGCCGAGGCCTCCGCCGCAGCACATCGTGACGAGCGCGGTTTCGCTGCCCGTTCGCGACATCTCGTGGGCGGCCTTGGTGATTAGCACGCAGCCGGTGGAACCGAGCGCATGTCCGAGCGCAATCGCACCGCCATTTGGGTTTGTGCGCGCCGGGTCCGCGCCGGTCACTTTTTGCCAACCCAGTACCACCGCGGCGAAGGCTTCGTTTACCTCGAAGATGTCGATGTCATCGATCGTCATACCGCCCTTCTTGAGTAGGTCTGCAGTGACAGGGATCGGGCCTTCCAGCATGATCTGCGGATCGCATCCCACGAAGCTCGTCGAGTGCACTCGCGCCAGGGGCGTCAACCCTTCCGCGGTAGCACGTTCGGCGTTCATCAGGACAACCGCTGCTGCCGCATCGGCGATCTTCGAGCTTGTGCCCGCGGTGTGAATGCCACCGTTGACCACCGGGTTGAGGGCCGACAAGGTGGCGATGTCGGTATTCCGGGGTACCTCGTCAGTGTCGAACACCGCCGTGGTCGACGAACCGACCGTGATGGGAACAATCTGGTGGCCGAAGCGGCGCTCCTCAATTGCGATGAGCGCCCGTCTTTGGGATTCCAGACCGTACTCATCGGCTTGCTCGCGCCTCACGCCGTACTTGTCTGCCAACGCCTCAACGGCGGCGAACTGATCCAATTGGCCGTAACGCTCATCATATCCTCCCGACTGTGGAAGTCCATGTCCGGCAGCCTCTCCATCGAGTATCGCGGACCCGAGAGGGATGAGACTCATCAGCTCGACACCGCATGCCACGACAACGTCTTCAGTTCCGGCAGCGACGAGCGAGGCGGCAAGATTGAAGGCCTGCTGCGACGATCCGCACGCACTGTGCACCGTGCTCGCCGGCGTGTGAATGGGGCCGCCGACCGCCAACCACGCCATCCGGGTGACGTTGGCCGCTTGGGCCCCGACCTGATCGATACAACCGCCGATGACTTGGCCAACTGAGGCGGGATTGACGCAAGCTTCGTCGAGGGCCGCGAGCGTTACGGCGCCGAGCAAGGTGGTCGGATGCACCTTCGCCAACGATCCACCACGGCGTCCGACCGCGCTGCGGCGTGCACTGACAATGGCGACATCTGCCACGGGAACCAAATCTCCTTTACTAACCGAACGCTCGTTAAGTAGTGGGCCGCAGCCGAAGCTACACCATTTCCTAAAGAGTCGACAAGGCGTGGAGACTCACCACCGGCAAGCGGATCGGCCCGTCGGCCCCCAGGGCGGTCCGTAGCGCCAGGACAGTCCGGCGTTAACTACTTGCCCAGGAGTGCCGCGTTGTTCCAGCTCAACGGCGGCCCATCGGGGACGAGTTCGACGACGACCATGTCGGCGTAGTTGGCAGCGACCGGAGGTGGGAGAAGCTCGGCGGAAATGGTGTGATCGGCGTACTTCTCGGCGATGGCGGCCAGCCGTTCGGCGCTCTGCGCCACGTCGGTGAGGGTGCGGCATTGTACTGGCAGCACGACGGCCCGCAATTCCGCCCAAGCCGCCCCCTCCTCCACCAGAAATGAGCCGCGCGGGTCGTGCGCGATGCGGCGCAGCTTCTTAGACCGCGACGGGGTCTGCACGTATATCGCCTCATGGTCGGTGACGTGCCACACGGGCAGCGGTACGGGTCTACCGTCACGGCGCAGCGTGGTCAGCACTCCACTGCGTGCGGCGGCGATCATGTCCCACGCCTCATTGTCGGTCAATCGAAACCCCATGTGCGCAACCATCCTCGGCCGTTTCTCGGTTATTCGTCGGCAGTTGCCTCGCGGGCTATGCCGGTGGCCGCCCGGGTCGTAGACAGCGGCGCTGCGACACCATACTATCAAGCGTACGTTCGATAAGTGCGCGGAGGCTCTTCGATTCATCGACCGGCACCTCGGACGCGTGAGGAGCGATCCCATGAGGACGGGCTTGACCGACCTGCTCGGAATAGAGCACCCCATCCTTTCTGCGGCGATGGGTTTTGTGGCTGACCCGGGGTTGGTTGCCGCTGTCTCGGACGCTGGAGGTTTCGGTCTGCTGGCGACCGCTCCCCTCACGCCAGCAGAAGTCGAGCGCTCGGTGCTAGCGATCCGGAGGCGCACCGATCGGCCATTCGGAGCGAACGTGACGTTGCAATTCGCCACTGCGCCGGCGAATCTGGCGGTCCTGCTCAAGCACCAGATCTCGGCAGTGAATGTGTCAATGGGCTTTTCCGCCGAAGTCGCCCAACAGATTCGCGATGCTGGGGCGGTGGTGCTGGCGACGGTCACGTCGGTGAAACATGTGCTCAGCGCCGAACGCAAGGGCGCCGACGGTTTGATTGTGACCGGGCACGAAGGGGGTGGGCATGCCGGCGATGTGTCCTCGCTGGTGCTGTTGCCCGCCGTGGCAGCAAGTGTATCCATCCCTGTGGTAGGTGCAGGCGGATTCGGTGACGGCGCGGGCCTTGCCGCAGCTCTGGTACTCGGTGCGGAGGGCGTTTCTATGGGAAGCCGTTTTGCGGTGACCAGAGAAAGTCCACTGCACCCCAGGACGAAAGAAGCGGTTCGCTCGATGGGACACTCGGATACGCTTTATAGCGATCAAATAGACGGCTGGGGGGCGCGTGTCATACGCGCTGAAGGCGCGCGTCGTTTCACTGCACGCGGCGTCTTGGCCGGAGTGCGGGCTGCCCTGGCGGTTCATCGGGAACGTGGCCTGAAACCACGCGATATGGCCAAGATGGCCGCCGCTAGTCTGGCCGGCGGGCCGTCGTTCAGTTTGCTGCTCAAACGAGCACAGGTGCTCGGCGCATCACAACGAGGCTTGCTCGGCGGCGACCTCGAGTCTGGCATCGTGTCGATCGGCCAGGTGGGCGGTACTCTCACCGATTCACCGTCCGCACGCGAGGTCATCGTGCGGACGGTGGAGCAAGCCGAAACCATTCTGCGAGACCGCTACGAGAACGTCGTGGTAAACTAAGATTCGTTGCCTTCCCAGTGATTCGGTACCGAACCGACGCCGGCCTTGGGCGCCCGTACCACCGAGGTGTCCATTCCGTCAGTTGTCGTCCCGCTCCAGGGATAGGGCGCCGGTCGGGCACTGGGAAATGGCTTCGCCAGCGTCGGGCAACTCGCTGGCCAACGCCGCGTCCTTCAGCAAGTGTGCTTGACCGTCGTCACCCACCTCATAGAGGCTTGGAGCGAGTATTTCGCACAGTCCGATGCCTTGACACACAGTGGGGTCCACCCGCAGACGGATCATAAAAACCTCCGCAACATCCTTGTTGTTCGACCAGCGTAAGGCGAATAGATGACTCCCGGATCGGGCCATGGCGACTCCGACAACCTCCAGCGGCGGTAGGTGAAGGTCTCAAATCCCCAGCGGCGGTGATAGGCATGCATTCCGCTAGGCCCGGCCCCGCCGAATGACAATGATGGCGCGGGAAGTGCGAGGCAACGTGATTGATCACCGCAGCTCCGGGCATGCGATTGACCTGCTGTCGCGTCCGCTGGGCATCGCGAGAATGCAGATAGCGCCAAGGGTTTTGGCCGCACAGTTGTGAAATAAACTGCAGCAGTGATGGATTCGATGGAAGCGATTGGCGGAACCGGGCCGGGTGACTGGTCGACGATGATAGTCGCTTCGATTCGCAGGGATGTGACGTCCCAGCCGCCACCGGCGATGACCTGCGTTCGGTCGCGCTGATCGCCCACGCGGCTGCAAGTGTGCGCCCGCCTGCCGGATCTTCGCGAAGGTCGTCATGAGCTCGTCGGTGTGGGAAGCAGCCGTCCAGGTAGACGCGTCGGGTCATCGTTACGTCCGGCTAGATTTCTGGTGCCGGGACTACTCCACTGAGGACAGCGCCGGTGATCCCGCCGTCGACGTTGATCACCTGGCCGTTGATCCACCGAGCGGCATCCGAGGCCAGGAAGACGACAACGTCGGCTATCTCATCTGGTGTGGCATGTCGCCCGAGGAGGCCCTTGACTCCGTCCAGAACTTCCTTGCCCATAGAGTTCTCGAAGTCGGCGAGGATCGGCGTCTCCACTGGCCCCGGAGCTACCGCGTTGATGCGGAAGCCCATTTGCGCCAAGGCCAGGCCCATCGACAGTACGTAGGTAGTGCTGACTTCCTTGGAGAAGTTGTAGGCGTTGCCGCACTGAGGGTGGGCCTCAAACCAGGCGGCGCCGTCGTCGAAGGTGTCGGTGGAGAGGAGGTCGCGGATAGCCGCGAGACGCTGCGGCCAGCCGACGCCGGCTGTCGAAGAGACGATTGTCACTGTGCCGCCGGGTCGTAGCAGGCCGAAAAACGCTTCGGTGAGGTGGCGCACGGCAAGGCAGTTGACCGCGAGTACTTGTGCCGACGGTGCCGTGCCCGGAATGCCCGCGACGTTCATGAGACCGTCGAACTCACCTTGCAACTGTTCGAGGGCCGAGTCGATGCTTCGCGGATCTGCAAGGTCGACAGCGATGTGGCCGGTGACCGCTGCTGTCGGTTCGTTGCGATCCAGGGAGTAGACATCGGCACCGACTGCGAGCAGCTTTGAGACAGTTGCGTGGCCAATTCCGGATGCCGCGCCGGTGACGACGTAGCGCTTTCCCGCGAACATGTCTCGTCCTTCCTAGTCGAGGGTGTAGGGCAGCGACTTGACGGCGTAGACGAAATTGCCCGTCAAAAGGCTGGGCTGGCCCAGACGTAGATTGGGAGCACGCAAGATCAGCTGCCGAAAGAGCGCCTCGAGCTGCATCTTCGCCAGGAATGCTCCCAGGCAGTAGTGCGGGCCGCCACCCCCGAATGCGACGTGCGGGTTGGGGTTACGGCGGATGTCGAAGGTACCGGGATTGCTGAAAACCCGTTCGTCACGGTTACCCGACGGGTAGATCAGCACCACCCAATCGCCTTCTTTGATCTGCTGATCACGAAGGACGGTGTCGCGGGTGGCGGTGCGGCGGAACGTCATCACGGGTGACGCCCAGCGTATGAATTCCTCAACCGCCGTCTTGATATGACGGTCAAAGTCGTTCTCCAGCAGCGCCCGTTGGTCTGGGCAGTCCTGTAGGGCCATTGCGGCCAGCGTTGTTGTGTTACGCGTAGTGTCGTTGCCGGCGATTGACAGCAACACGAAGAAGGCGCCGAGGTCGTCGTCGGTGAGCTTGTGGCCGTCGATTTCTGCCGCCACCAACAGCGACATCAGGTCATCGGTCGGCTTGACGCGACGTTCCTCGGCGAGTTCGAGACCCATCGCGAGCAGTGCCACCAGGGCATCGTTGACGACCTGTACTGGTTCCCGGCCGGCCGCCACGTCTGGGTCGGCCCACGTCACGCTCCCATCGGCATGGTGGGCGGCTTCGTCGCGTTTTTCCAGCGGAAGGCCGATCATCTCGTAGATCGTCCACATCGGAAGGCGCTTGGACACCTGCTGGACGAAGTCTCCGCCGTTGGTCGCGAGCAAGTCGTCGACGATCTGGACGGCCTGATTGTTGATCTGGTCACCAATCTTTGCGATCTGGCGGGGAGTGAACACCGAACTGATCAGCCGCCGAACATGCCCATGCTGTGGTGGGTCGAGCGAAAGGAAAGACGTAGCCGCGTAGAGGAATTCGTCGGGTGTCGATTCCATCATGACACCCCTGCTCGAACAGAAGATCTCCGGGTGCTTGCTTACATAGCTGATGTCCTCATGTCGGGTTACCGCCCATAAGCCGTCAATCTCTGGTGGGATCATGGCGCCTTCGAGCGGTGGGTGCCAGCTGACCGGTCGCTCATCGCGCAGAAGCTTGAAGTAGGCTTCGCGCTCCTCGGCAGTGCGCGCCCAAAAGTCAAGCGGAGAAATACATATCGGATCGTAGGGACGAGCCGAGTGCGGGGCGGAAACGGTCATCGGTTTACCTCCAAATAGCGATCCACCAAAGCTCTCTTGGCGAGTTTTCCGGTCGCCAACCTCGGCAGGCACTCGACGAAGTCAACCGACCGGGGAGCCTTAAAGTGGGCAATACGTTCCCGCGCGTAGCCGATGATGTGATCGGCTAGCTCGTCGGACGGCGCAACGCCGTCGCGAAGTTGCACGACCGCCTTAACCTGCTGGCCCATCTCGGTGTCCGGTGCACCGATCACGGCGACGTCGAGGATGCTCGGGTGCATCGCCAAGACATTCTCCACCTCCTGTGGGTAGATGTTTACTCCCCCGGAAATGATCATGAATCCCTTGCGGTCGGTGAGGAACAAATACCCCTCGTCGTCGCAATAGCCAACGTCGCCGACGGTTGTCCAGTTCGGGTGCTCAGGATGACGGGACTCAGCGGTCTTCTCGGCATCGTTGTGGTATTCGAAGGGCGCTTCGTCGCGCTCGAAATAGATCGTGCCTACCGCGCCGGCAGGCAGCTCAGCCCCGGAGTCGTCACAGATGTGCACGTCACCTAGTACCGCCTTGCCGACCGACCCGCGCTTCTCGCGCCAGTCCTCGGTTGTGATGACGGTACTGCCGTGTCCTTCGGTGGCACCGTAGTACTCCACGAGTATCGGCCCCCACCAAGCGATCATCGCGTCTTTCACGTCTGGTGGGCACGGCGCCGCTCCATGCACGGCTATGCGAAGTGAAGACACGTCGTACTTCGCGCGCACACTGTCGGGCAGCTGCAACATCCGGATGTACATGGTCGGCACCATCTGCGTGCTCGTGACACCGAAGTTCTCGATGGCCGCCAGCGTTGCCTCGGCGTCGAATCTGTCCAGCATCACCACCGTTCCGCCAATCGCCTGGACAGCGGCAGACCATTTCAACGGGGCGGCATGATAAATCGGAGCCGGAGACAGATAGACATCTTCGGCGCCCATTCCAAACGCGTGTTGCAAGAGGAGTGAGATCGGATCGGCCTCTTCATCGACCTGCCCCTTCGGCAGCCGAGGTTTGACGCCCTTGGGTCGGCCGGTGGTACCCGATGAGTAGAGCATGTCCGTTCCGCGGGGTCGATCGGCCAGCCGTGATGCCCCGGCAGACTCGAGCAGTTCGCCGTAGTTACCGAAGCCGTCGATCTCACCGCCGAACGCGTACCAGTGCGCCACCGATGGAACCGATGCCGCGACCTGCTCAGCCAGTGGCCGCACACCCGCCGACGCAATGACGGCCGTTGCGCCACTGTCCACCAGGATGTAGGCGACTTCGTCGGCGGCTAGATGCCAGTTGAGGGCAGTGATGTACAGGCCGGACCGTACTGCAGCCCAGTAAACCTCAAACGCTTCAGGCGAGTTGTCCGAGAGCAGCGCCACCACATCGCCTTTGCGCAGTCCGAGGCGGTGAAGCGCCCAGGCTAGTTGTCCTGACCGGGTCTCGAGTTCGCAGTAAGTGGTCGTCCTCCCCGAGCCGGCCATGATGACGGCCGGCTTGTCGGGTCTTGACTGTACGTGGGTACCGGAAAACATCGCGATCAGACGATCAGGTCGTCGCGACCGTCGTTCTTCAGCCGTTCGATGTAATGAGCAGTGAGTTTCTTGCTCAGCGGTGCCAACTTCAGCAGGCTTGCGACGTTACCTTCAACCTGAATCTTCTTCTTGGCCATGGCCAAAGGCAGATTTACCTTTCCCTGCCAGTACGCGTTACCGGTGTCTGCCGTCATCGACAGGGTGGCAGCCGGCGTTTGCCCATCCGCCAGATGGTCTTGCACCGACTTGCTCGCCAGGTCTACAAGGACGAACGCATCGGGGTCGCTGAAGTCGAATGCGACAACCGACCCCACCTCAGCGAGCCTAGGACCGATCTCCGGATCCGCGAAGGCGTCATCGAAGATCCCTCCGATGTACTTAGTGACCTCTGCAGCATTGCTGAAGCCCACAGCTACCCCCTTAATCACGACTGGGTGGTTGTTGCGGCGATCCGTGTCCGCCAATTCTACCCATCGAACGTTCGACCAGTAGTGTAGCTCATTGGTAGGTCGCTTGGCCAGAGGACCGAGCAAAGGCGGTGGCGTCGACGGCACAGCCGTGGGACGTCCCAGGGGCGCGGTGAAGATCGGCAGGGCCGTGACCAACGACGGAGTGGTAGCCATCGCCGACTCCAGCCATCTGGTCCGGGTTCGCCTGTGTGGTTCCCCCGAGATCGTGGAGGGTTTCTTAAGCCGCTTCCGGCTTCTGTTGGTTTTCCCTGATCTCGTAGTTGACGGGTGACAGCCCGTCGGCGGCGCTGTGGTGTCGTTGATGGTTGTAGAACGTGTAGCACCAGTCGATGACCACAGCCCGCGCTTGTACTGTATCACTGAAAACGTTGCGGGACAGCACTTCCCACTCCAACGAGGAGAAGAACGCCTCTGCGGCGGCATTATCGAAGCACGACCCCACCCGCCCCATCGACTGACGTACACCGAGCCTGGTGCACAGCGCGCGGAAGTCCTTGGCGGTATAGGTGGCACCGCGCTCGGTGTGGAAAATGACACGCTGGGCCTCGTCGTCGCACCAGATCGCCTCCCAGCCACCACGGGCGGCCACAGCCATCTCCATAGCGGCACACGCCAGCTTGGCATCCGGATGCCGCGACGTCGCCGCACCGAGCAGTCGGCGGCTGTACAGATCGATCACCGTCGCCAAGTACAACTTGCCCGACGCGGTGGGAATCTCGGTCATATCCCCAACCCACTTGGTGTTCGGAGCCAACGCGGTGAAGTTACGTTTGAGTAGGTCAGGAACTTCGGTGCGGTCTTATCCTGCCGTGTGAGCCCGCCGCGACGACGGATCTTGCGCGCGATGAGGCCTTGGCGGCGCATCGAGTCGGCGACCGTCTTCTCCGACACTGTCCACCCCAGATCCCGCAGATCGGCCACCAACCGCGGCGACCCGTGCAATCCCTTGGCCTTCCCGAATGCCGTCCGCACCGCCTCGTCGAGCTGGCAGCGGCGCCGATCGGTGCCGGTGTGCACCCCGTCGGGATCACCGGAGGCAGGCGCCAGCCATTTGTAGAACCAGGACACGCTGATCCCCAGCAGTGCACAGGTAAATGTATGGGGCACCGGGTATTTGGTCCTCTGGTCGGCGATGAAGCGTGCCACGCTCACTTCGTCCTCATTCACCCACAGGACCACTGATCGCTTGAGGACATCGCGCTCCATACGCAGCTCGGCGACCTCGCTACGCAGGCGCTTCAACTCGTCCACGTCGTCGCGGGTCAGCTCACCGCGGCCCTCGCGGGCTTCCCGCGCACGTGCCACCCAGTTGCCCAGCGTGCCCTCATGCACCCCCAGGTCACGAGCGACCTGGGCGATCGGCTTGCCCGTCTCTTCGACGATCCGGACAGCACCCTCACGGAACTCCCGGTCGTACTTCTTGCGTTTCTCTGGCATCTCGACCCCTATTGCCGATGCCTCCACGCTCTCGGGGGAACCTCATCGGGCAGCTCACCCAGTAGGTGATATCTGCGGAACCCGAATGCGTCGCAGGCAGCGCTTCTAGGCGGTGGTTGATGGCTTCGGTGGGTCCGCACCCCGATCTCTTGAAATCGGCGTCCAGCAGTCATAAACTGATCGAGCGTTCGGTAACTGTGCGACAACGCGTCGTCTTGGCTCCTGTGATCGGACGGTGCTAACCGTCGACGGAAAGGACATTAATTAGTGGCAGTCTCTGAGGATCCGGTTCTACCTGCCGCCGCCGAACCGGACTGATCAGCTAATGCCATCACCGTGCGCGTTCGGCGCCGAAACGGCCCGAGCCCGATTTGTGGCGGCTCTCGCTGCAGGTCCCTCGCTAACCTACGCGCAGAGCAAACGACAAGCGATAGTGCCGCCGCTATCGACGGCTTGCCCACGGCCATCGACCGCGCGCGTTGCTCAAGAGAACCTCGCGCGGACAAAGACATCCTCCAGGGACAGGTGCATTGCGGCACAAGCGGCAAGCTCAATTCACGGGAATGTACTCGATTCAGTTGCATGCAGAGGCAGGCCCGTTACTCGAGTTCGAGCGCAAAGAACGCACGCAGTCGAGGTGCCGACGCTGCCGCTAAGGGCCAGTCAAAGTCGATGTTGTTCCGGGCCGAATTGTGGAAGGGCATTAATCGTTGCAGCCGAGCGGATGGGTGGACGCAACGTCTCAATCAACCACTGCGCGGCGACCCGCCCACTGCTACAAACTCACACTTGACATTCGTGATGGAGTTGTGGCCGCCGCGGTCCGGTATGGCCACCCATATGAGGATTTTGGAGCGGCCAAGTGCACACAACGCTCAACGAAGATGAGACGCTGCTCGTCAGCACCGTGCGCGCGTTCATCGACCGTGAGGTCAAACCGACCGTGCGCGACGTCGAACACGCCAACATCTATCCGGAAGAGTGGATCGACCAGATGAAACAGATCGGCATCTACGGGCTGGCCATCGGCGAGGATTACGGCGGCTCACCGGTGTCGATGGCGTGCTATGTCGCGATAACCCAGGAACTGGCGCGCGGCTGGATGAGCCTGGCCGGGGCAATGGGCGGTCACACGGTGGTCGCCAAGCTCCTCGAAGACTTTGGCACCGACCAACAGAAGCGCACCTACCTGCCGGCGATGGCGGCCGGCGAGCTCCGCGCGACGATGGCGCTCACCGAGCCCGGCGGCGGCTCGGATCTGCAGAATATGATTACCGTTGCCCGCCGAGCCGGCGACGAATTGGTGATCACAGGCACCAAGACGTGGATCAGCAACGCCCGCCGTTCGGGTCTGATCGCGCTGTTGTGCAAGACCGACCCGCAGGCCAGCCCCCGGCATTGGGGAATGTCGGTGGTGCTCGTCGAGTCGTGTGCAAGCGGGCTGAGCGTATCGCGGGATCTACCCAAACTGGGCTACAAGGGCGTCGAGGCGTGTGAGCTTTCCTTCGAGGACTGCCGTGTGCCGGCCTCGGCGATCCTCGGCGGCGAGCCCGGAGGCGGGTTCGCGCAAATGATGAAAGGTCTCGAGACCGGCCGTATCCAGGTAGCTGCGCGAGCGCTGGGCGTCGCTACGGCCGCCCTTGAGGACGCGTTAAGCTACGCCCAGCAGCGGGAGAGCTTCGGCCAGCCGATATGGAAGCACCAGGCGATCGGGAACTACTTGGCCGACATGGCCACCAAGCTGACCGCGGCACGCCAACTCACCCGCTATGCCGCCGACCGCTACGACACCGGCGAACGTTGCGACATGGAAGCCGGAATGGCAAAACTGTTCGCCTCCGAAGTCGCCATGGAGATCGCACTCAATGCGGTCCGCATTCACGGCGGCTACGGCTACTCCACCGAATTCGACGTTGAACGTTATTTCCGCGACGCTCCCCTGATGATCGTCGGCGAGGGCACTAACGAGATCCAACGCAACGTGATCGCGGGGCAACTGGTGGCCCGCGGCGGCATATGATTACACCAGCGGTTGCCCCGTACTTCGTGAGACCCATTGCTGAAGCGCGCCGACGTAGAAAAAAGGCCGGTTTGGCCGATCGCGCTCACCGAAATTCCACTGACGCTCACCGAGATTCCCCACCCCGTGGCTCCTCCACGACATGTGGCGATCACTGCGTAATTCGAAATCACGCATCATCCTTTTCACGACTTCACACTGACCCTCACCGGCGCCGGCGCTACAGTGCAGATGTGTCTCGAATCACCGCACGCGGCATCATCAATCGCCGATCCTTTCAGCGGCACGACGACCTTCTGCGCGGTATGCACCGCACCGCGGCTGTAACCGTCATCACAGCGGTCATCTGGGCGATTGCCCTCACCCGCCTGGGCAACAGCCACGCGGCTCCGGGGTGCAACCCGCCACCGGAGCCGGCGGTGGACCAGTCACTTTTGGGCACGCAAATCTCGCCAGCCATCATGGCCGACGTTGCCCCCGCGAAGGTATCCGACATAAGGGTCCGAGTACTTAACGCCCACGGTACGACATGGCCAACATGGGAGCAGCAGTCAGGCGGCCAAGCCGCCCAAGTGGCCAGCGAACTGCGCAACCTTGGATTCGGAGTCGGGGTTGGCCACCCCACCGCCGCTAACGATCGCATCTATGCGGGCAGCCAGCTCACGTGCCCGGGCCAGATTCGGTTCGGAAGCACTCCCGCCGGCCGGGCGGCGGCGGCCACGGTGTGGCTCCTCGCGCCGTGTCTTGAGCTCTTAGAGTCGGCAAACGCGGCCATCGGCGACGACGTCTATCTGGCGCTCGGCACCGACTTTCCCGGGCTGGCCCGTAGCGACGACATCGATGTCGCGTTGGGCGCGCTGCGCCCGGATGCGACCACACCACCCGACCCGTCTCTGCTGGCCCGCATCCACTCGAACACCTGCTGATTCCTTCAACCTGCTCGCCGCGGCTGCCAGCGGAGCACTCGCAGGGTCTCGTTGATTCGTGGCAACATCGTGGGGTTCACACTGCTGCGAGTCGGGGGACCCTTCGGGTACGAAGCAACTGGTCACCGATCTCCCGCTCGAGGTCATTCGAGCTGCCCAACAACGCATCGAGCGCAATGACTCGGCGCAGGTCGAAATGCAATCCGTGCTCCCAGGTGAAACCAATGCCGCCGAACACCTCTTGTGCGCGACCGACCGCCCGCGATGCTGCTCGACCGGCGAGCAGTTTCGCGAGCGTCGCAGAGACGTCATCACCAGCGGCCGCAGCCTCATTGACTGCAGATCGAGCTACCGCGAGTTCGACCTCAACCTCCGCCAGTTGATGCTGCACAGCTTGGAATGTGCCAAGTGCACGACCGAACTGATGTCGGTGTTGACGACGGTTGAAAACTAGGCCAGAAGCGACGGTGAAAAGTAGGCCACGTGGTCGTGGTTATTGTGCCGTGTT
>NZ_LQIK01000028.1 GCF_001499855.1 Mycobacterium sp. GA-0227b | reverse complement strand
CCGATCCAACAGCTGGGCGCGAATATCGCCCGGGTCTGCGCTGCCGGTGATGTAGCCGACCAGACGCTTGTCACCGGGACGGTCCTCGCGCGCGATCACCACCGCCCGATCCACACCATCGAGCCCGGCCAGCGCGGCCTGGATCTCACCGAGCTCGATGCGATACCCGCGAATCTTGACCTGCTCATCAGCGCGACCCAAATACTGCAACTGCCCATCAACACCCCAACGCACCAAATCCCCGGTGCGATACATCCGCTGCCCGCCCACCCCCGAGACCGCGAACGGACACGCCACAAACCGCGCCGCGGTCAACCCCGCCCGGCCCACATACCCACACGCCACCCCGGCACCGGCCACATACAACTCACCGACCACACCAGCGGGCACCGCACGCAACCACTGATCCAGCACAAACAACGCCGCCCCAGCCACCGGCACCCCGATCGGCACCACATCCATACCGGGCCGCAACGGCGCGCTGATCGCCACACACATCGTGGTCTCGGTCGGACCATAGGCATTGACCATCACCCGCCCGCGCGCCCACCGATCCACCACCTCAGCCGGACACGCCTCACCGGCCATCACCAACGCCGCCGACTCCAAACCCTCATCCGAAAGCATCGCCACCGCCGACGGCGTCTGAGTCAAAACACTGACCCGCTGCCCCACCAACACCTCATGCAAATCCTCGGGCGAACGCACCACCGACTCGGGCACCACCACCAACCGCCCACCACGCAACAACGCCCCAAAGATCTCCCACACCGAGACGTCAAACGCCAACGAATGACACAACGACCACACCCCCGCCGCCGGCAAACCCGCACCCAACGACCCCAACAACTGCGTCACATTGGCATGGGTGACCGCCACCCCCTTGGGCGTACCAGTAGTGCCCGAGGTGTAAATCAGATAAGCGAT
>NZ_LQIK01000027.1 GCF_001499855.1 Mycobacterium sp. GA-0227b | reverse complement strand
CTGGCGAGTCCCCGATACTGAGTCCACCCGGTTCTCGAGTCGGGGTTAGTTTGATCCGTTCTCAGTTAATGCTGCAGACCACCGGGGTGTGGGTGCACCTGCAGGCGGCAGCGTACTCGGCCGGCGTGCGGTAGCCCAGGGCCGAGTGGCGGTGTCGGTGATTGTGCTCGTGCTTGAAGTCGCCGATGACCACGCGGGCCTCGAACAGGGTGTGCCAGTAGTTGCGGTTGAGGCACTCCTTCCTGAGTCTGTTGTTGAACGATTCGATGTAGCCGTTGTCCCACGGACAGCCCGGCGGGATGTAGACCATCCCGGTCTTGTCCTCGCAGAACCGTTGCAGCGCTTGAGAAACCATTTCCGGTCCGTTATCGAGACGCAGCACCTTCGGCGGGCCACCGTGGGCAGCGAATACCTCCTTCAGTTCCTCGACCAGACGATCGCCGGTGATGGAGCGCTCCACCAGGTCCAGCAGCGACTCGCGGGTGTGCTCGTCGATCATCGAGGCGATCTTGATGGCTTTGCCGTCGATGGTGGAGTCGAACTGGAAGTCGATCGCCCACACCACCTTCGGCGCATCGGCGATGACCGGCGGCACCGAGGAGACGCCGGCCCGCTTACGCGGCGAGACGACCTTGACCTGCAGGCCCTCTTCGCGCCACAGCCGGTGGATCTTCTTCTTGTTGATCTCACGGCGCTCGTCGTAACGCAGCGCCGCCCAGGCGCGCCGGAACCCATGGCAGGGGTGTTTGGTGGCGTAGGCGCGCAGCCAAACCCTCATTTCGGCGTCCGGATCGGCCCGGGGTCTGCGCGAGCGGCAGGCGGCGGTAGGTGGAGCGGGCCAGCCCAACGGCTTTGCACGCCAACCGTTCCGACATACTCAGCGTCTCCTTGAGCATGTCCACGGCGCGGCGCTTGGCAGCTGGGCTCAGAATTTTCCCTTGGCGACCTCCCGCAGGGCATCCTTCTCCAGCTCAGCATCGGCCAGCAGCCGTTTGAGGCGGGCGTTCTGCTCGCGCAGCTCCTTGAGTTCCTTGGCGGCGTCGGTGTCCATGCCGCCGTAGGTGCGCCGCCAGTTGTACAGCGTCGCCGGCGACACCTGCAGCTCGGCAGCGATCTCCTCGCCGGTCTTGCCCTCGGCAGCCAACTCATCGGCACGGCGCAGCTTACGCACGATGTCCTCCGCGGAATTCCGCTTCCGACCAGCCATGTGTTTCATCGTCCCTTCTGGCCCGACATCGGGCCACAGGACTCTAAAACTGGTTGGACTCATTCACTGGGAACACGCCA
>NZ_LQIK01000026.1 GCF_001499855.1 Mycobacterium sp. GA-0227b | reverse complement strand
CCTGTCTGACGTCGGTTGATCCTTGACGAATCTGTTTCGGTTGATCCTTGACACTCGGTGTTAGTGGTTTAGGCCTGCTCGCGGGTGCGGAAGGCCCGTTTGTTTCTTACCTCTCCTTTGCTCGTGCGGGCGGCGGTCTTGACCAGAACGTCGCCAACGTAGAAGCGCAGCAAGTCGCTGTCGACGTGAACGTCGCACCGTGAACCTGCGTAATGCGCGCCGATACAGACCTGTTGCCAGGCCACGCTGACTACCCCGTTGGTGGTGACCCGGCGGCTGACCCAATCCGAACCGGCGCGCTCGCCGCGCAGACCCTCAGCCGGCGGCGTAGCCACACTGGATGCAGGCCCATGATTGAACCTCGACGCGGGCGTGGCCATCTGCAGCGACTGGTGCGGCCGCTCGGTGTTGTAGAAGGCCACCCACTCATCGAGTGCCTGCTGCGCGGTCC
This sequence comes from Mycobacterium sp. GA-0227b, assembly GCF_001499855.1. Taxonomy (GTDB): domain Bacteria; phylum Actinomycetota; class Actinomycetes; order Mycobacteriales; family Mycobacteriaceae; genus Mycobacterium. Next base: position 912 of record NZ_LQIK01000026.1, on the reverse strand, counting down.
TCAGATTGGTGAACGGGTCTCGGCCACTGAGGAACTCCGCGCGCATCGTGCGGTGGAACCGCTCGATCTTGCCCGTCGTCGTCGGGCTACGCGGCTGGGTCAACAAATGCTCGACACCGTGTTGGCGACAGATCGCGTCAAAGAGCACCTCCACCGGAGGATGGTTGAACCGGCCCGTGAACACCTTGCCGTTATCGGTCAGGATCTGAGCCGGCGCCCCATAGGCGGCCAGGGCGCGACGCAGCCCCTCGCACACCGCGCGGGTACGTTCACGAGCCATCACCACCGCACACACGCACATCCGGGAATGATCATCGATACCGGTCAACACCTTGGCCGACGTGCCGTCGGCCAGTGCGAACCCGCCCACCACATCCATCTGCCACAGCTCCATCGCCGTGGCGCGTTCCCATCGTTTCCACTTGCGCGACCGCCGATCCCGCAGATTCGGATCAATCATCTGCGCGCGCACCAACGCCCGATACGCCGCCGACTCCGAGGGCACCGGTCTCACCCCACGTTTGGCCAACTCGAACACCAACCGCCGCGGCCCCCAATACGACCGTGACCGGCGCAGCTCCAGCAGCGCAGCCTCCACCTCGGCCGGCATCTGATGCGGACACCTGACGGGTCGGTGCGACCGATCCACCAGCCCATCGAGGCCCTCGGCCTCATAACGGGCCAACCAGGAGTGCAGCGTTTGGCGCGACACCCCAACCTTCGAAGCGACCTGCGAGATCGACAAACCATCGCTGATCACCGCCAACACGGCCTGATACCGCTGCTCGGCCACGCTCAACTCCCTCATCTAGGGAGTGTCAAGGATCAACCGAAGTAACTGTCAACCATCAGCCGAAACACTGTCGCCCATCAACCGAAGACGAAATGTCAAGCCTCAACCGCACTAATACA
>NZ_LQIK01000025.1 GCF_001499855.1 Mycobacterium sp. GA-0227b | reverse complement strand
GTACCTGCTGCGGCACGGCACGACCGACCGGGTGCTGCTGTCGGGAACGGGACAGGGTGAGGCGGCGACGACGTTGCTCGCGCTGGCCCGGTTCGGCGGTCAGCCGGCGGTGGTGCTCGGCCAACAGCGCGTGGTCGGCGGGATGGTCGGGCCGGCGGCACTACTGGAGGCGCGGCGGGGCATGGCGTTGGCCGAGGGTCTGCAACTGCCGCTGGTGCTCGTCATCGACACCGCCGGACCGGCGTTGACCGTCGAGGCCGAGCAGGGTGGGCTCGCCGGCGAGATAGCGCGCTGCCTGGCCGAGCTGGTCACGTTGGACACCCCGACGGTGTCGGTGCTGTTGGGTCAGGGCAGCGGCGGGCCGGCGCTGGCGATGGTGCCGGCCGACCGGGTGCTGGCCGCGCTGCACGGCTGGCTGGCACCGCTACCGCCCGAGGGTGCCAGCGCGATCGTGTTCCGGGACCTCGACCACGCAGCGGAACTTGCTGCCGCGCAAGGTATTCGGTCGGCCGACCTGCTGCGCGACGGCATCGTCGACGTGGTCGTGCCCGAACATCCCGACGCCGCCGATGAACCGCTGCAGTTCACGCAGCGGTTGTCGGCGGTGATCGCAAACGAACTGCATTCGCTGCGTTCGGTTCCCAGTGACGAACGGCTGCAGCTCAGGCTTCGGCGGTACCGGCGGATCGGCCTGTGAAGCCGCGGTGCAGCGGCGAACTCGTCCGGTCGCCACGCCACCTACGAATGGCATGCTGGAAACCGTGGAAGCCCTGCTTCATTTCGCCGGAAATTTCTGGTGGCTGATATTCCCGCTGGGCGGCGTGATCGGCGGCGGCGTGCGGGCGGTGGCTGCGGCCAACGAGCGTCGTGCACAACGCCGGCTCGAGCGCTACCGGATCAAGCAACAGACCAAAGTGGCGCTCGCCGAGGCGTCGGGCCGGGCCCGCACCAATGAGGCGGCGAACCGGCGTGAGATGACCAAGGTGCTGCAGCGCCACGCGCAGACCGACGCCCGCTGGCTCGAGTACGAGATCGACGTCGCCAAGCTGTTGGACTTTCCCCTCATGACCGACATGCGCGCTCCGCTGACCATCGCATTCCACAAGGCCAGGAGCCACGCGGACCTGCTGCGGCCGGAATCCGTCGACGACATCCTCGACGACCGCGGTGCGCAACTCGAGTACCGCGACGCCGTGCACGAGTACGTCGCGGCGTTCGACGTCGCCGAGGCCGACGCGATTCGCCGGCGTCGCAGCGACTTTTCGGCCGAGGACCGGATGCGCATCGAACGGGCTCAGAACCTGCTCCGGCTGGCCTCGGACGGCGGGGCGACCTCCGAGGAGCGCAAGGCCGCCTATGCCCGCGCGCAAAAGGAGCTCGACGGTCTGATCGTGCTGCCCGCGACGACCCGGGCGAGCATCGAACGCAAGATCGCCGGCGAAATCGAGGCGTGAGGCCTCAGCCGCCCAGCTCGGAGACCGCCGTGTCGAGTTGGGCTGCCTGCTCGTCGATTTCGTGATCGGACGGCGTCTCGCCGATGCGCTTCACCAGATCATCGCGGGACACGACCTCGAGCGCGCCACGGTAATCGG
>NZ_LQIK01000024.1 GCF_001499855.1 Mycobacterium sp. GA-0227b | reverse complement strand
TGTTGACGACGGTTGAAGATCCGGCCAGTCGCGACGGTTGAAAAGTAGGCCACCCGATCAGATTGGATGGGTGATCTCCTTGGAAGACTGGGCCATGATCCGGCATCTTCACCGCAGCGAAGGGCTATCGCAGCGGGCCATCGCACGGCAACTCGGCATTGCGCGAGACACCGTGGCGGCCGCGGTGGCAAGTGATGGTCCGCCGAAGTACGAGCGGGCCTCGGCGCCGTCGGCGATCAACGAGGTGGAACCTCGAATCCGGGCGTTGTTGACGGCCTACCCGACGATGCCGGCGACGGTGATCGCCGAGCGGGTCGGGTGGACCGGTTCGATCTCCTGGTTCCGGGAGCGGGTCCGGGCGATCCGCCCGGAGTACCTGCCGGCTGATCCGGTCGACCGCCTCGAGCATCCGCCGGGACGGGTGGTGCAGTGCGACTTGTGGTTCCCGGCGCCCAAGATTGCGGTCGGTTTCGGCCAGGAAACGATGCTGCCGGTGCTGGTGATGGTGGCAGCGTTCTCCCGCTTCATCGCCGCGGTGATGCTGCCCTCCCGCCAAACCATGGACCTGGTGGCCGGGATGTGGCAGCTGCTTTCGCAGACCTTCACCGCGATACCGCACGAGTTGTGGTGGGACAACGAGGCCGGGATCGGACGGCGCGGCCGGTTGACCGAGTCGGTCACGGCGTTGATGGGCACGCTGGGGTCGCGGCTGGTGCAACTCAAACCCTATGACCCCGAATCCAAGGGCATGGTCGAGCGAGCCAACCGATATCTGGAGACGTCGTTTCTGCCCGGCCGCAGCTTCGTCTCACCGCAGGACTTCAACAGTCAACTCGACCAATGGCTTGCGACTGCCAACGCGCGTCGGGTGCGGGTCCTCGATGGTCGCCCGGTCGACTTCCTCGATGCCGATCGAGCTCACATGTTGGCGCTGCCGCCGGTGCCGCCGGTCGTGCAGTCGGTTTCCTCGGTGCGGCTGGGACGTGACTACTACGTGCGGGTGGCCGGTAACGACTACTCCGTGGACCCGGGCGCGATCGGCCAACTCGTCGACGTGACCACCACCCTTGCCCAGGTGACGGTGGCCCGAGCCGGCCGCCTCCTGGCGGCTCATGACCGCTGTTGGGCGGCGCGACAAACGCTGACCGATCCCGCCCACGTCGCCAGCGCCGCAGCGCTGCGACAGCAGTTCCAAACCGGCCAGCCACCCACCGCAGGTGATCACCTGGTTCGTGATCTGGCCGACTACGACCGCGCATTCGGCGTCGAATTCACCACTGGCACAGCCACCTCCGATGGTGAGGTGGCATGAGCATGGCCGACGAACCGATCAAAGCCGTCCTGCACTACGCCCAAGCGCTCAAAGCACCCCGCATCCGCGACTCGGCGGCCCGGCTGGCCGAGCAAGCCCGCGACGCCAACTGGACTCACGAAGAGTATTTGGCGGCAGTCCTGTCGCGGGAGGTTTCGGCCCGTGAGGCCTCGGGTGCGGCTACTCGTATCCGCTCGGCCGGGTTCCCGACCCGCAAGTCGTTGGAGGACTTCAACTTCGATCATCAGCCAGCATTGAATCGGGATATGATCGCCCACCTGGGCACCGGTGCTTTTCTGACTAAGGCATCAAATGTGGTGCTGCTCGGGCCGCCCGGAACTGGCAAGACACACCTGGCCATCGGGTTGGCGGTCAAGGCCGCTCAGGCCGGGCACCGCATCGCGTTCGCCACCGCAGTAGATTGGGTCGCTCGCCTCAAGGCCGCCCACAACGCCGGGCGCCTACCCGCCGAGTTGACCAAGCTGCGGCGCATCGGATTGCTCGTGGTCGACGAGGTCGGCTACATCCCGTTCGAGCAGGATGCCGCGAACTTGTTCTTCCAACTGGTCTCCAGCCGCTACGAACACGCCTCGCTGATCCTGACCTCAAACCTGCCCTTCGCCCGCTGGGGCGACGTCTTCGGGGATCAAGTCGTAGCCGCGGCGATGATCGACCGTATCGTCCACCACGCCGACGTCCTGACCCTCAAAGGCTCCAGCTACCGCCTCAAAGACACCGGAATCGACACCTTGCCCTCCGCCAGAGCCGACAACACGGCACAATAACCACGACCACGTGGCCTACTTTTCACCGTCGCTTCTGGCCTAGTTTTCAACCGTCGTCAACA
>NZ_LQIK01000023.1 GCF_001499855.1 Mycobacterium sp. GA-0227b | reverse complement strand
GTCGGCAACTCGCCGACCACCCCCGCCGGCACCGGGGTGGGGGTCGGGTATTGGCGGCGGGCTTCGTTGACCGGGGCACGGTTTGTGGCGTGCCCGTTCGGTGCGCCGGGGCAACGGATGTATCGCAGCGGGGATCTGGTGCGTTGGCGCGCTGATGGGCAGCTGGACTATCTGGGCCGCGCTGATGAGCAGGTCAAGATCCGCGGGTATCGCATCGAGCTCGGCGAGATCCAGACGGCGCTGGCCGCCCTGGAGGGGGTGGCCCAGGCGGCGGTGATCGCCCGCGAGGACCGCCCCGGGGACAAACGCCTGATCGGCTATATCACCGGCACCGCCGACCCGACCGAGGTGCGGGTCCGGCTGGCTGAGCGGTTGCCGGCCTACATGGTTCCGGCCGCGGTGGTGGGGATCGACCACCTGCCGTTGACCCCCAACGGCAAACTCGACACCCGCGCGTTGCCGGCCCCTGACTACCAGGATGGCGATCGGTACCGGGCCCCGGTGACCCCGACCGAGCAGATCGTGGCCAACATCTACGCCCAGACCCTGGGCCTGGAGCGCGTCGGCGTCGAAGACTCCTTCTTCGACCTCGGCGGCGACTCACTACAGGCAATGCGCCTGATCGCCGCCATCAACACCACCCTCAACACCAACCTCGCAATACGCACCCTCTTCCAAGCACCCACCGTCAGAAGCCTGAGCGAGCAGCTGGGCAGGGATTCCAGCCGGGTCGAAATTGTTCCCATTGAAGCCTTGAAGGACGGCGCCGGCCTTCCGCTGTTCTGCATTCATGCCGCTAGTGGGCTGAGCTGGCAGTACCAGTCCCTTGGTAATCGCTTGGACTGCCCGATCATCGGAATTCAACAAATCTTGCAGGACGGAGAAACCGAACCCCGGTCAATTCGCGATATGGCAAGAAACTATGCCGACAGGATCCAAGCGGTCGACCCGACGGGGCCGTACCGCCTTCTCGGCTGGTCTCTCGGAGGCGTCGTTGCCCATGAAATCGCCATCGAGCTCCAACGACGCGGACACGTAATCGCACAGCTTTTCCTTCTCGACGCTCAGCCCAGTATCGATAGAGGCGTCACCCCACCCGACGGCGCTTTGATCGAGGAGCGCGTACGCGAAGAAGTCTTGCGATTTTATCGAATAGGCATTCCCGAACAGAATGAGTCGCTTGGCTATGAGCGGATAGAAGAACTGATTCGCGAACGAGGAGCAGTCGAATCATCTCGATACGAACAGTTCCTGGAATTTTTCGTTCAGAATTTCAATACGAACATGGCGCTGTATCGAGATCACGAACCGCGCGTCTTCGACGGTGACGTAGTGATCTTCTCCGCCGAAAGAAATGAGCGCGATCGCAGTTCGTCTCTTCTGGCGAGTTGGCGACCCTACGTTGCTGGCGACGTCGCGGTGTACGCCGTCGACTGTACGCACCACGAGATGCTGACTTCCGAATCGATCAGCAAGTACGGCAGCCAACTCGAACACTCATTGGTCGATGAGCATCCCAACAGTACGGCGGACACACCTATCCACGACCTTCCGGCATAGCGATGGGCGCCGCAACTTCCGGCATCAACGACAAGGAGCACCCGTGAAAATCATTTCTCAGGCGGTGGTATTGAGCGTTGTATGGCTGGCCGTCGCGGGCTTGTTGTTGTTCTTGCCGGCCGGCACGTTCAATTACTGGCAGGCATGGGTTTTGCTGGCGGCGCTGGTCGTCCCGACGTGGATCCCCGGCATCTACTTGCAGCGTACGAATCCCGCGGCGCTTCAGCGCCGGACGCGTGGGGGGCCGACGGCGGAGACGCGGATGGTGCAAAAGGTCGTTGCGGGTTGCGCATGGTTGACCGCCGCGGCGATGTTCGTGGTCAGCGGCCTCGACCACCGCTTCGGGTGGTCGGATGTACCAACCGCGATCTGCCTGGTTGGTGCTGTTCTGGTGGCGGCAGGAGTTGGTGTAGCGATGCTGGTGGTCATCCAGAACAGCTACGCGGCCGCAACCGTCCAGGTGGAAGCAGGCCAGAAACTCGTCTCCACCGGTCTCTACGGGCTGGTGCGGCACCCCATGTACAGCGGCAGCGTGATGATCATGGTGGGCATCCCCCTTGCGCTCGGGTCCTACTGGGCACTCGTGTTCGTCATACCCGGGCTCGTTGTATTCGCTTCGCGCATCCACGACGAGGAGAAATTGCTCCAGGAAGAGTTGGACGGCTACCGCGAGTACATGCGAAAGGTTCGCTTTCGCCTGGTGCCATGCATGTGGTGAGAGCCCTAACCTTGCCTCAGCGCTGGTGAGCTTCTCGCGGACCATTCGGTGAGAGGGTGCCTGTCAACACTGGCCGGAATCCGCGTCACGCGCACGCCGCTGGTTCGACACCGAGACCTGCGCTGGACGGCGTCTGACCTGGTATTGAAAAGCATATGGTGACCGCGCCGACCATCTGGTCTAGCGACCCGGTAGCGCGTGCTCGACGATCGCACGGCGTCGGTGCGGCTCGCGTTCCCGCCGTTTGGCGGCCAGGTACACCTGAGCGGTTTCCTCCGCGATCGTGTGCCATTCGAAATCGGAGGTCAGCCGTTCACGGGCGGCGATTGCGCGTCGCTGGGCGGCTTCCGGATCGTCGAGGACCGAGCGCACTGCCGCGGCGAGCGCGGCCACATCCCGCGGGGGATACGAGACGCCGGTCTGACCGTTGATCACCGCTTCCCCCAAACCGCCGGCGTCCGAGGTGACCAACGGAATCCCGGTGGCCGCCGCCTCCAGCGCCACGATGCCGAACGGCTCGTAGTGGCTGGGCAGGACGGCGGCGTCGGCGGTGTGCAGCAGCCGCACCAGCGCGTCGTGATCGAGGTGGCCGGCGAACGACGTCGCCTTGAGCACCTTGTGTTTTCGCGCTTGTTCGACGAGCCAGTCCTGTTGTGTTCCTTCGCCGGCGATGGTCAGCGTCGTCCCGGGATGAGTACGCCGGATACGGGGCAGCGCAGCGATCGCGTCGTGAATGCCCTTCTCGTACTCGAGGCGGCCCACGTACAGCAGCTGTGCGGGTCCCGTGCGGGGCGTGCGTTCGGCGAAAGGCCAACGCGCGACGTCTATTCCGTTGCGGATGACACGGGTCTCGACCAAGCCGGGGCCGAACAGCTCGGTGATCTCGTCGCTCATCGACCTCGAACACGTGATGAGTGAGTCGGATTCGTGCACCATCCAGGACTCCAGGGCGTGCACCTGTCGGCTGATGCGGCCCGACACCCATCCCGAATGCCGGCCCGCCTCGGTGGCGTGAATGGTCGAAACCAGTGGTACGTCGAAGTATTCGGCGAGTGCGATCGACGGATGGGCGACCAGCCAGTCGTGTGCATGCACCACGTCGGGGCGCCACGACCGACCGCGCCGATCCCGGATGCCCAGGCCCGCGCGGACCATCGCGTGACCCATGGCCAACGTCCAGGCCATCATGTCGCTGCCGAAGTCGAACTCGTGCGGGTCCTGCGCCGCCGCGATGACACGCACCCCCTCGGCGATGTCATCGGTCGACGGATGCGTGCTGGGATCGGTGTTCGTTGGTCTACGGCTGAGGACGACGACTTCGTGGCCGGCCTCGGCCAGCGCAGTCGCCAGGTGATGGACATGGCGTCCGAGCCCGCCGACGACGACCGGCGGGTACTCCCACGACACCATCAAGATCTTCACGGTCGCTCGGCTCCTGCCGAGTGACCCGAAAATGCACGCATAACGCGGCGTGTCGGTGTGCAGGGCCCACCGCTTGCGAGGGGAACACGGTCGCTCGCGAAACTGTGGGTCATCGCGGTAACCGCCTGGCGTCGAGCGCGCCGAAGAGGCCGTCGGCGCGGTTCCAGCCCGCGGCGAGACGCTGGGCCTGCTCGTCGCGGCCGGACGCAAGGGCGTCGACGATCTCACGGGTCGCGTGGGCGTGCAGATGCGCGCGGTAGCGCGCGTAGTCGGCCGCGGAATCCTTGCTGACCATGAACGGCCAGTCGCTGGACACGGTGAGCAGGGTCTCGCGGAGGATCTGGTCGGCGACGAAATCGCGAGGGGCGGGTGCGCCGAACGACCCGGCCTTCCCGCCGAGCGCCTTGTCGACAGTGGTCAGCGCACTGTCGACGACCTCGGTGTTCAACTGCACCAGGTCGGCGACCTGCTCGCCGGCCCACACCTGCCAGTCCTTACCGGAACCCCAAGAGCTGGGCGGCAATTCGACCGGCGAGCCGATGAAACCGTCGCACTTCGCGTCGGCCAGCGTGCCGACGCGCACACCGGCGTCGGGCAGTGCGCGCAGCACCCGCTCGAGCCATACGGGGCCCTCGTACCACCAGTGGCCGAACAATTCGGTGTCGAACGCGGCGATGACGTGCGCGGGGCGTCCGATGCGTTCGCTCTCGTCGCGCAGGCGCTGCCGGACCACCTCGACGAAATCGGCGACATGGGAGTCGATTGCGCGGTCGGCACGCTCGGGGTCGTACGGCGCCTTCGCCTCCGATGGCACATTGCGGCCCGTCACCCTGGCCGGCTTGAGTCCGGTGGTGTGGTCGTAGGTGTGGAAGTCGCGGTAGGCGGCGTGCCCCGGATAACCCGACTTCGGCGACCACACCCGGTAGCTGACCTGAAGATCCCGGCCGAACGCGACGACGTCGGAGGCAGCGACCGGGCGGCCCAGCGCCGTGTCACCGTGCAACGACGGTCCGTCGACCATGAAGTGGCCGATTCCCGCTGCGGCGTAGTCACTCTCCATCCCCGGCGCGTAAGCGCATTCCGGGGCCCAGATGCCGACGGGGGTGTGGGCGAAACGCAGTCGGGCATCGGCGAGTCCCTCGCGCAGGGCGAACTCGCGCAGCCGCGGGTTGAGCAGCGGCTGGAACGGATGACTCAGCGGTCCGCCGAGCAGCTCGATGATGTCGGCGTCGATCAGCTCGCGCAGCAACGGGCTGCCGCCGTGGGACCACAACGTCGCGAAGTCGTCGATTGCCTGCCCGGCTTCGGCATGCTCACGAAGGCCCAACTGGCGCAAGGGATCCCCGAGCGTGGTCGCCTCGAGTGCCCGCAGCTGCCAGTTCGCCAGCCAGTGATGCATACCCGTGAGGCAGTACGGGTCGTCGAGTTGCGCGGTCACCACCGGCGTCATGCCCAGGGTCAGTTGGTGCCGGCGGCCTTCTGCTGCCAGCGTCCGCAGCACCCGCATGAGCGGCAGGTACGCCGCCGACCACGACTGGTAGAGCCATTCCTCGCCGACGGGCCAGCGGCCGTGATGAGCCAGCCACGGCAGATGCGTGTGCAGGACGAAGGTGAACAGCCCCGGTACGGGTTCCGCAGAAGTCACGGCGACACCGCGATCGCCACCAGGTCCAGGCTGTCATCAATATCGGGGCTGTTGCGGTCGCTGGCGTCCACCAGATCGAAGTCGTCGCTACGCACCGACGCCACGTCGGCGAGCAGGTCTTCGGGCCACGGCGCATCGGCCAGCGCGCGGGCGATCTGGGCGTCGATGAGCGATCCACCGTGCCGGGCGTCGAGCTCGACGAGCCGCGGGCCGTGAAAGACACCGAGCATCGCCTCCACCGAAAAACCGGCCGTGGTCAATAGTTCGGTCAACTCGGCGGCATTGAGCTCACGGGTGTGAAACGGGTTGATCGGCGTATCGCGACCGGGGGAGAAGGTGATCCGGTTGGGCGTCGAGATCAACAGGGTGCCGCCGGGACGCAGCACACGCAGGCATTCGCGCACGAATTGCCCCTGATCCCAGAGGTGTTCGATGACCTGAAAGTTGACGACGACGTCCACCGAACCGTCGTCGAGCGGTAGCTCGGCGAGGTTTCCCTGGCGCATGTCCACCCGCGGATACCGTGCGCGGACGTGGGCGACCGCCGACTCGTCGTAGTCGAGACCGATCACGCGGCGGGCCACATCGGCGATCAGGTCGGCGCCGTAGCCCTCACCGCAGCCCGCCTCGAGCACCTCGCGCTGCGCGCAGCGTTCGGCCAGCCGCTCATAAACGACCTCGTGGCGGCGGAACCAGTAGTTCTCCTCCGCCAGCCCCGGAACCGTGCGTTCCCCGGTCAGGGGGAGGTCCGGACCGTCGGTAACAAATGCGCTCATTGCAAGGCAGGCTAACGTGAATCGGCCCACAGACGAACGGTTCACCGCCTACGTGCTGCTAGAACACGAACTTCGACCCGCTATGGTGTTCCTGCGAACCACCGCAAGTTACCGACGAGTAACATGGTGGTGGTTGCTCAAAGCGTGGTATTGCGGGCCGACCATCGGTCCCTTCGAGGAGGACGAACCAGACTCATGACGAACATCGTGGTCCTGATCAAACAGGTCCCAGACACCTGGTCGGAGCGCAAGCTGACCGACGGCGACTTCACCCTCGATCGGGAAGCCGCCGACGCGGTGCTCGACGAGATCAACGAGCGCGCGGTCGAGGAAGCGCTGCTCATCAAGGAGCGGGAAGGCGGCGAAAGCACTGTGACAGTGCTCACGGCCGGTCCCGAGCGCGCCACCGAGGCCATCCGTAAGGCGCTGTCGATGGGTGCCGACAAGGCCGTGCACCTCATCGACGACGGCATGCACGGCTCGGACATGGTCCAGACCGGCTGGGCCCTGGCCCGCGCGCTGGGCACCATCGAGGGCACCGAACTGGTCATCGCCGGCAACGAGGCCACCGACGGCACCGGCGGCGCGGTTCCCGCGATCATCGCCGAGTACCTGGGCCTACCGCAGTTGACGCACCTGCGCAAGGTCACCGTCGAGGACGGCAAGGTGACCGGCGAGCGCGAGACCGACGACGGCGTGTTCACCGTCGAGGCGCCGCTGCCCGCCGTGGTGAGCGTGAACGAGAAGATCAACGAGCCCCGCTTCCCGTCCTTCAAGGGCATCATGGCCGCCAAGAAGAAGGAAGTCACCAAGCTCACCCTCGCCGAGATCGGTGTCGAGGCCGACGAGGTCGGTCTGGCCAACGCCGGATCGAAGGTGCTCTCGTCGACGCCGAAGCCGCCCAAGACCGCGGGCGAGAAGGTGACCGACGAAGGCGACGGCGGAACGAAGATCGCCGAGTACCTGGTCGCTCAAAAAATTATCTAGCAGATCATTCCTTCTGACTTCCGAACACAAGAGACGAGAGAAACACTCATGGCTGAAGTACTCGTGCTCGTTGAGCACGCCGAAGGTGCGCTGAAGAAGGTCACCTCGGAGTTGATCACCGCGGCTCGCAAGCTCGGCGAGCCCTCGGCCGTCGTCGTCGGCGCGCCGGGCACCGCACAACCGCTCGTCGACGGCCTGAAGGCCGCCGGCGCGGCCAAGATCTACGTCGCCGAGTCCGACGACGCGGACAACTACCTGATCACCCCGCAGGTCGACGTGTTGGCCTCGTTGGTCGAATCCGCCTCGCCCGCGGGCGTGCTGCTGTCTTCCAGCGCCGACGGCAAGGAGATCGCCGGGCGCCTGGCGGCCCGCATCGGTGCCGGTGTGCTGACCGACGTCGTCGACGTCCAGGAGGGCGGCAAGGGCATCCACTCGATCTTCGGTGGTGCATTCACCGTCGAGGCCGAGTCCACGGGTGAGGTCCCAGTGATCACGCTGCGCGCCGGGTCCGTCGACGCCGAACCCGCCGACGGTGCCGGCGAGGTCGTCGACATCGAGGTCCCCGCGCAGGCGGAGAACGCGACGAAGATCACCAAGCGCGAGCCCGCCGTCGCGGGCGACCGCCCGGAACTGACCGAGGCCACCGTGGTCGTCTCGGGCGGCCGCGGTGTCGGCAGCGCCGAGAACTTCAGCGTCGTGGAGGAACTGGCGGACTCGCTCGGTGGCGCCGTCGGTGCCTCGCGTGCGGCCGTCGACTCCGGCTACTACCCGGGCCAGTTCCAGGTGGGCCAGACCGGCAAGACGGTGTCGCCGCAGCTGTACATCGCGCTGGGCATCTCGGGTGCGATCCAGCACCGCGCCGGCATGCAGACGTCCAAGACGATCATCGCGGTGAACAAGGACGAAGAGGCGCCGATCTTCGAGATCGCCGACCTCGGCATCGTCGGAGACCTGTTCAAGGTCACCCCGCAGCTGACCGAGGCGGTCAAGGCCCGCAAGGGCTGATCGAGGCCGATTCGCGCTACGCAAACCCCGGTGCATCGCGCACCGGGGTTTGGCGTATCTGGACGGCTCACAAGGCGGACAATCTCCGACATGAAGATCACGGTTATCGGGGCCACCGGGCAGATCGGTTCGAAAGTGGTCGACCTGCTGCGCGCGAACGGTCATCAGGTGACCGCGGCATCGCTGTCCACGGGCGCCAACGTCGTCACCGGCGAGGGTCTCGGCGAAGCGCTGTCGGACGCCGATGTCCTTGTCGACGTGGTGAATTCACCGTCCTTCGACGACGGCCCGGTGATGGATTTCTTCACGGCATCGTCGACGAACCTGGTGGCGGCCGCCCACGACCGCGGCATCGGCCACTATGTGGCCCTGTCGATCGTGGGATGCGATCTGCTGCCCGACAGCGGCTACATGCGCGCCAAGGTCGCCCAGGAGAAGATCGTCGCCGAGTCGGGGCTGCCGTACACGATCGTTCGCGCGACGCAGTTCCACGAATTCGCCGAGGCGATCGTCGGATCGCTGATCGTCGACGGGGACGTGCGGGCACCGGACGGACGCATTCAGCCGATCGCGGCCGCCGACGTCTCCGCTGAGGTCGCCCGTGCGGCCGAGGGCCGACCGGTCAACGGTGTCCTCAACGTCGGCGGCCCCGACAAGATGAGCTTCGCCGACCTCGCGCGTGCCGTGCTGGCCGCGCAGGGCGCCGATACGCCCGTGGTCGTCGACGCACAGGCCACCTACTTCGGCACCCGCGTCGACGACTCGAGCCTCGTCACCGGCGAGGACGGGGTGGTGTCGAGCACGCGGTTTTCTGACTGGCTTTCCACGAGTCGCTGATCGCAGGCGCGCTGTGCGCGACCAATTCGTCACCTAGCGCTCACAGACACGTCATGCGCCCGATGCCACTTGTCGATGCGACTGGGCGACCGTGCAGCCATGAGCACTGCTTCTGTACTCATCGCCCCGGACGAAATCGACCACGGGCGGGCGGCTTCTTCCACGCCCGTGCCCCGCTACACCCTGCTGCTGTCGACGGACGCCACGCTCATCGAGACCGCGCAGCGTCTGCGCCACGAGGTGTTCACCTCCGAACCCGGATTCGCCCTGCAAGGCACCAGCGACGGCTTGGACGCCGACCGCTTCGACGAGCATTGCGACCACCTGCTGGTGCGCGAGGAGGGCTCCGGCGAGCTGGTCGGCTGCTACCGGATGCTGCCGCCGGCGGGCGCGGCCGCCGCCGGAGGGTTGTACAGCGCGACCGAATTCGACGTTCGCGGGCTCGATCCGTTGCGTCCCGGCCTGGTCGAGATGGGCCGGGCGGTGGTGCGGGCGGATCACCGCAACGGCGCGGTGGTGCTGCTGATGTGGGCGGGGATCCTGGCGTACCTCGACCGGTGCGGCTATGACTACGTGACCGGATGCGTGTCGGTACCGGTCCGGGGCTCCGACGGCCAGGTGCCCGGAGCACAGATCCGCGGTGTGCGCGACTTCGTCCGTCGCCGGCACGCCGCCCCGGCGCAGTACACCGTGCATCCCTATCGGCCTGTGACCGTGGACGGCAGACGGCTCGACGACATCGAGCCACCCGCCCGGGTGGCAGTGCCCGCATTGATGCGGGGATATCTGCGGCTCGGCGCGCAGATCTGCGGTGAGCCGGCGCACGATCCCGACTTCGGGGTCGGCGACTTCCCGGCGCTACTCGACAAACGTCGCGCCGACATCAGGTACCTGCGCAGGCTGAGGACCGTCGGCGCGGCCACCGCCGCGGCCGACGGGATCGCGTCGTGAGCACCGCCAACGGCTGGGTGCCGCGGGCGGCGTGCGACGCGAGCTGCGTCAGCGCCGGGGCCGGCCAGGCCGGTCGGCGGGTGGTCGTCACTTGCCGTGCCGCGCTACGTCTCGCCTTCGCGGTCATGCTGCTGGCGTTCGCGCCGCTACTGGCGGTCCCCGCCCCGGGCCGTTCCGGCCTCCAGCGCGGCTATTGCCGGCTCCTGTTGCGTGGCCTCGGCGTGCGAACCACGGTGTCGGGCGGACCCATTCGCAACCTCAGCGGCGTTCTGGTGGTGAGCGGACACGTGTCCTGGGTGGACATCTTCGTGATCGGCTCGGTACTGCCGGGACGGTTCGTCGCGAAATCAGAACTCATCAACTGGCCCGGTCTCGGCGTGCTGGCCCGGCTGTTGAAGGTGATACCGATCGAGCGGGGCAATCTGCGGCGGCTCCCCGATGTGGTGGACACCATCGCGAGCGGCCTGCGCGCGGGCCAGACCGTCGTGGCCTTTCCCGAGGGCACCACCTACTGCGGCCTGGGCTACGGCCGGTTCCGGCCCGCGATGTTCCAGGCCGCCGTCGACGCGGGACGGCCGGTCCAACCGCTGCGGCTGAGCTACCACCACCGCGACGGCAGGGCGTCCACGGTCGCGGCGTATGTGGGCGACGACACACTGCTCGCGTCGATCCGCCGCCTGATCACCGCGAAGCGCACCGTGGTACGGGTGCAGGTCGAGTCCCTGCAGCTGCCCGGTGCCGACCGTCGTGACCTGGCAGCCCGCTGTGAGCGCGCGGTGCGCGGCGACACCACGCCACGCTCGGCCGGTCACGCGCTCGCGGCCTGAGCGAATCGGGGGCCGACCGGGTCGGCGGCTATTCTTGACTGGTTATGACCTCGGACAAGCCGGTCTACCTCGATCACGCCGCCACCACGCCGATGCACCCCGCTGCCATCGACGCGATGACGGCTGCGATGGCCACGGTCGGCAACGCATCATCGCTGCACGGCACCGGCCGCGCGGCGCGTCGGCGGATGGAGGAGTCGCGCGAGACGCTGGCCCAGCTGCTCGGCGCGCGCCCGTCGGAGGTGATCTTCACCGCGGGCGGCACCGAGAGCGACAACCTGGCCGTCAAGGGCATCTACTGGGCGCGCCGGGATGCCGACCCGCACCGAAGGCGCATCGTGACCACCCCGGTCGAACACCACGCCGTGCTCGACTCCGTCGAGTGGCTGGTCGAGCACGAGGACGCCGAGGTGACCTGGTTGCCCGTCGAACAGGACGGCTCGGTGACGGCGGCGGCGCTGCGGCAGGCGTTGCAAGATCACGACGACGTGGCAGTGGTGTCGGTGATGTGGGCCAACAACGAGGTCGGCACGATCATGCCGATCGCCGAACTTGCGGCCGTCGCAGCGGAATTCGATGTGCCGATGCACAGCGACGCTGTCCAGGCGGTCGGCCACATTCCGGTCGACTTCACGGCGAGCGGATTGTCGGCGATGAGCATCGCCGCGCACAAGTTCGGCGGTCCGACCGGGATCGGCGCGTTGCTGCTGCGCCGCGACACCGCCTGCGTGCCGCTGCTGCACGGCGGAGGTCAGGAGCGCGACGTTCGTTCGGGCACACCGTATGTTGCCGGCGCCGTCGCGATGGCCGCGGCGGCGAAGGTCGCGGTCGAAGGGCTGGAGACCAACAGCGTGCGGGTTTCGGCGCTGCGTGACCGCTTGGTCGAGGGTGTGCTGGCAACCATCGCCGACGTCGACCTCAACGGGGCGACGGGAGCCGACCGGCTGCCGGGCAATTCGCACTTCACATTCCGCGGCTGCGAAGGTGACTCGTTGTTGATGCTGCTGGACGCCAAGGGTATCGAGTGCTCGACAGGGTCGGCGTGCACCGCCGGTGTCGCGCAGCCTTCGCACGTACTGATCGCAATGGGTGCCGACCCGGTGAGCGCGCGCGGTTCGCTACGACTTTCGTTGGGCCACACCAGCACCGAGGACGACGTGAACGCTGCGCTCGCGGTGCTCCCCGCCGCGGTGGACCGTGCCCGGCAAGCCGCCCTGGCCAGTTCGGGGGTGGTCGACTGATGAAGGTCCTCGTGGCCATGAGCGGTGGTGTCGACTCGTCGGTCGCCGCCGCCCGGATGGTCGACGCCGGCCACGACGTGGTCGGTGTGCATCTCGCGTTGTCGGCCGCGCCGGGCACCTTGCGCACCGGATCTCGCGGTTGTTGCTCGAAAGAGGACGCCGGCGACGCGCGCAGAGTTGCCGATGTACTCGGTATCCCTTTCTACGTCTGGGATTTCGCCGACCGCTTCAAAGAAGACGTCATCGACGACTTCGTGTCCTCCTATGCGCGCGGCCAGACCCCGAACCCGTGTGTCCGGTGCAACGAACGGATCAAGTTCTCCGCGTTGGCAGCCCGAGCGCTGGCGCTGGGTTTCGACGCCGTGGCCACCGGTCACTATGCGCGGCTGTCCGAGGGACGGTTGCGGCGTGCGGTCGATGCAGACAAGGACCAGTCCTACGTGCTGGCCGTCCTGACCGCAGAACAGTTGCGCCACGCCGTGTTCCCGGTCGGAGACACGCCCAAGCCGCAGATCCGCGAGGAAGCCGCGAGCCGCGGTCTTGCGGTCGCCGACAAGCCGGACAGTCACGACATCTGCTTCATCCCCTCCGGCGACACACGCGCGTTCCTCGGCACCCGGATCGGGGTCCGGCGGGGCTCGGTGGTCGACGCTGCGGGCACGGTGCTGGCCGAACACGACGGTGTGCACGGGTTCACCGTCGGTCAACGCAAAGGGCTGGGCATCGCAGGGCCCGGTCCCGACGGGCGGCCGCGCTATGTGACCGAGATCGACCCCGACAGCGCGACGGTGTGCGTCGGTGACGCCGCCGATCTGGACGTGTGGACGTTGGCCGGTGAGCGGCCGATCTTCACCTCCGGTGTCGCGCCCACGGGCCCGGTGGAATGCCAGGTGCAGGTCCGCGCGCACGGCGGCCTCGGCGACGGGGTGGCCGCGCTTCGCGACGGATTGCTGACCGTCGACCTGCGCGCTCCGCTGCGCGGTGTGGCACCCGGTCAGACCATGGTGCTGTACCGCCCCCACCCCGCCGGCGACGAGGTGCTGGGCAGCGCGACGATCACCCGATAGCCGCGCTATTCGGGCACATTGGCGAGGATGTTCGTCATGACGATCTCGGGCACGGAGTCGGGGAACCGGCATGCGGTCACCTCCACCAGCACGACCGACTTCACCCGGTAGTCGCGACCGCAGGCGCCTGCCGGGCGGGTTTGCAGGATGTCAGCACCGATCGTCCAATCGCCGACGAACATCGACCCCAAAGCCGTTGCGCTGCACCCCTCCACGAGGGCGGCTAGATCATCGAAAGCCCGGCGCGCGGTCATGGCGTCGCGGTAGGCGGCCGCGCCCTCGGAGATGAGCCCGCCGTCGGGCGGGTGCTGGAAGGTGGTCTTGCGGAACTCCTCGACGTCGGGTCCGAACGTCTGGGTTTCGGCGAAGATCCATTGGCATTGCGGGGGAGTGGTCTCGGCCAGGGGCTCGATGTCGACCGGAGTCTTGCCGTCCATGGTCGGGATGATCGTGAGATCCTCGCCGGCACCGGTGATTGCGCGCATCTGCGACTGGTCGAGCATGATCGTTTCGACGTCGATCGGCGACAGCGAGTCGTCGTCGATGCCGGGGACGGCGCGAATCGCGTGACCACTGATGCTCTGCGTGCACGCTGCCGTGAGCGCCGCCGTCGCACACCCCAGCACGATCGTCCTCAGCACTGCGGGCATGTGCGTCCTTCCCCAACCCTTCCGGACCGAGATTAGCCCGATCGAATACTGTCAAACGAGTGAATGCCTTCGCCGCAGCCACCGGCATCGGGTCGTGGCCGGGGACGTCGCCACGCGAGGCCGCCGAGATCGTGATCGGCGAATTGCACACCTTGCCGCATCTGCCCGAATTGCCGGGCCGCGGCGTGGGCGCCGACATGATCGGGCGGGCCGCGGCGCTGCTTGTCGACATCGGCATGGACACCGTCCCACGCGGCTATCGGATCGCGTCGGGCCGCACGGCCGCGGCAAGGCGGGCGCTGAGCCTGCTCGACGAGGACCTCGACGCGCTCGAGGAGGCCTGGGAGAAGGCGGGTTTGCGTGGCGGAGGCCGCACCGTCAAGGTCCAGGCGCCGGGTCCCGTCACACTTGCGGCGCAATTGGAGCTCGCCAACGGCCACCGCGCGCTCACCGATCCCGGCGCGGTGC
The DNA here is from genome assembly GCF_001499855.1 of Mycobacterium sp. GA-0227b. Lineage (GTDB taxonomy): Bacteria > Actinomycetota > Actinomycetes > Mycobacteriales > Mycobacteriaceae > Mycobacterium. Next base: position 451,009 of record NZ_LQIK01000023.1, on the reverse strand, counting down.
GTGACCTGGCCGCCTCGCTGGCCGACGGCGTGGCAGCGCACCGGGCACAGGTCGCGCGCAGGTTGGACGCGGCGGTCGTGGTGCAATTCGACGAGCCCCTGTTACCCGCCGCGCTGCAGGGCCGGTTGACGGGGGTGACCAGCCTGACGCCGGTGCATCCGGTCGACGAGCCGGTGGCCGTCGGCCTGCTCGACGAGTGCGTCGCCGCGGTGGGCGCTCCCGTGGTGTTGCACAGCTGTGCATCGGGTGTGCCTTGGAAAGCGTTGCAGCGCAGCGATGTCGATGCTGTCTCCGTTGACACGACCACTCTTGTCGCCGCCGACCTCGACGGTATCGGTGAATTCGTCGACGCGGGGCGCACTGTGATGTTCGGCGTGGTGCCCTCGACGGCTCCGGACGGCCGACCGTCGGTCGAAGAGATCGCCCGGGCCGCGATCTCGGTGACCGATCGGCTGGGCTTCACCCGTTCCGTGCTGAGCGAGCGCATCGGCATCACGCCGGCGTGCGGCCTGGCCGGCACCACCGCCGAGTGGGCACGCGCCGCGATCGGATTGGCGCAGAAAACGGCGGACGCCTTCACCGAGGATCCCGACGCTGTATAGATAGCGAACATTCGATCAGTCCATTACTCATCCGGAACGCTTCTCCCCGTTCGACACTTGGGACATGGGCAGGAGGGTGGCGGTAGCTGATGGGCATTGACGGTGTGGTGCTCGTGCACGGCGGTATGTGCACGTCGAAGTGCTGGGATCCGGTCGTGCCCGAACTGCGTATGCCCGTAATCGCCGTTGACCTCTCGGGCCGCGCCGGACACCCAGCGGATCTGGCCACCGTTACCCTCGACGGCTGCGTTGGCGCCGTCATCGACGCCGCCGACGAGGCGGGGTTCGGCCGGTTCGCGCTCATCGCCCATTCCCTCGGCGGCGTCACCGCGACCCAGACCGCATGGCGGCACCCCGATCGGGTTGCCCAGCTGATCTATATCGGCGCGCTCATCCCAGGACCGGGTGTGGGAGGGTCGGTGACCCAGAGCGGTGCTCAGTGGCCGGCCGGTCAGGTCGTGACGATCGAGGAGCCCATCGCCAGAGCGATCTTTGGCAATGACATGGACGACGCCCAGTGGGAGACGACCTTCGCCGCGTTCGTCCCCGACTCCGAGCGTCTCTTCAACGCTCCACTAAGCGGCTATCCCGACGGCGTGCCTACGACGTATATCGCGATGACCGACGACGTGGCCGTTCCGCCGCCGCTGGTCGAGCAGATGCTGGTTAATGTCGGTCAGGTCGACTATCGGACTCTCGACGCCGGCCACATGGTGATGGTCACGAAGCCGCGCGAACTCGCGGCAATTCTCAACGACGTGATTGCGACCTAGCCCGCCGAGATCTGCGATATGGCTGTGATTCGCGAGAATTCACGACCCTGACGCAGAAATCGACGGCGCGAAGTAGACAAAAGCGCCGGCCCGAAAGGAAACGCAACCAAATGGTTGCATTAAGCCGCGATAAGCGATACCGTGAGACGCAACCAGGAGGTTGCATATGAGTACGGATCGTATCGAAAAGGAAGTTCTGTTGAAGGCGCCGCTCGCGCGCGTCTGGCGGGCGATCAGCGACGCCGACGAGTTCGGGCAGTGGTTCGGGGTGCGCTTCGACGGACCGTTCGTGGCCGGCAGGTCGGTGACCGGCGTCATGACCCCGACGGCGGTCGACGCCGACGTCGCCAAGGCTCAGGAGCCGTATGCGGGCACGGCCGACGCATGGCACATCGAGGCGGTCGAGCCGCAACGGCGGTTGGCGTTCCGCTGGCACCCCTACGGCGTCGAGGAAGGCGTCGACGTCACCGACGAACCGACCACGCTGGTGGAGTTCACGCTCGAAGAGACCGCCGACGGAGTGCTGCTGCGCATCGTTGAATCCGGATTCGACGCCCTCCCCGCCGAGCGCCGCGCATCGGCCTTCGAGGGCAACAGCGAGGGTTGGGCCGCGCAGGTCGAACTCGTGCGCAAGTACCTCGCCATCAGCGAGACGGTGTGAGCGCCCCACCGGTCGAAGCCCCCATTTTCAACGCACTCGGCGACCCCAACCGCCTGCGCATAGTCACCCAACTGTGCGAGGGCGGACCGTGTTCGACAACCGAGATCACCGCGGTGGTGCCGGTGAGCCGGCAGGCGACGACCAAACACCTGCTGCTGCTGGAATCGGTGGGCCTGGTGAGCAGTGAACGCAGTGGCCGCGAGCGCATCTGGCGGATGCAACCCGCCCCGCTGGGCGACGCGAGCGAATACCTCGCGAAGCTGTCGCAGCGGTGGGACCGCGCAATCGACCGGCTGCGCGCCTACGTCGAGGACTGAAGCCGCGGTTCGCTGGACGATTTGCGCGCGTTATGTCCAGACGCGGGATGTGGAGTTGGCCCCCGTGCAAGAATGCTTCGCACGCGTCGTCGATCTTCTTTGCCCGAGAGGAATGGTGCCCCGAGTGAATCCGCGCCTCGCGGCAGGTGTCGGAGCGGTGTCCGCCGTTCTTCTGTTGGGCGGGTGGGGCGCTGCCGTCGCATCGGCGCATCCCGGCGATTCGCACGGCTCCGACCGGGGAAGCAGCTCCGACCGTGGTGGTGGCAATCACGGCCGCGGGTCGGACGATGACGACGACGGCAGCGGTCGACGTGATCGTGACCGCGGCGACCGCAACGGCACCAGCAACCGTGGCGGCGGCACCGAGAAGACCGGCGGCAGTCCGTCGTCACGGGTCGGGTCCGGCCGCGAGGACCTACCCCAGTTGTCGTCGAGTAACCGGTCGGCGGTCGCCGACGACTCGAATGCGGCGCGACGCTCGGCGGTCGGCGGCGGATCGGCTGACCGCGCGGGGGTCGGCGGCGGATCGGCTGACCGCGCGGGGGTCAGCGGCGGATCGGCTGACCGGGCGGCGGTCAGCGGCGGGCCCGTCGTCAGCGAGTCGATCGCAGGCGGCGAAATCCCGTCGGGCGGCGCGGGCGGCGGAGGTTCGCCCGCCGGATCCGATGCGCCCGGCGCAGGAGGGTCGGCATTCGACCCGCCTCAGGTGACGTTCGGCAACGGACGTTCACCGGGAATCCAGAGCGGCGGACCCGAACCGCGTCGGCAGGCTCCCGCACCGGCACCCGCCGATCCGCCGCCGCCGCCACCCCCGTTACCGCCGCCACCACCACCGCCGACGCCCGCGCCGGCGTGGGTGCACCGGGTGGCCACGCCGCCGGCGAGCGCGCGGCAGTTCGTCGTCGCGCCCGGCGCCGGGTCGACCGACCCGCTGTGGGGCGTCGCCGGGTTGCTGCTCATCCCGGCGGCGGGCGCCGTGCTGGGCTACCGGCAGGCGCGTGCGGCGCAGGCCGCCGAACGGATACGCCGGCCCTGATCAAGCACGCAGGTCCTTCGAAGGATGACTGGCTGAGCGCTATGCGCTGACCTGGTAGTTCGCGGTGGGCCAGAAGCGCTATGGTCTGCAAGATCCTTGACTCGCGGAAGGGGCGCGAGGCCGTCCCCCCTCGACCCTACGATAACGCTATGGAGTACGAGGGGGAGTTGTATGCCGAGCGGCTGCGCCGCAAGGCGCAGGCGGCTCAGCTTTCTGAGGGTACGGCCAAGTGGTCAACCAAGATCGACAGCGACGCACGAACAAAGTTGCGTTTGGCATGGCTCGATGCTGTCCAAGCGCTTCAGGGGCACCATCGTGACTTTCTCGCGAAGCAGATCGAAGATCGGTCACTTAGGTCAATGGCAACGAAGCTGACCCCCAAAGACAATTACACCAGCTCCTACTACTGCTCCGACGAAAGACTGCTGTCGCTTATCGAGGCCGAACACGAGGCACTAACCGTGCTGGCCGCTTCGTTGAACGATCCGTGGACCGCCGTCCCCCCCGAAGATGATCCGCAAGCGCCCGAGCCGCGCGGACGGGTGTCCTTTGCGGGGCTTCGATCTGGGACTGGCGCATCGTTCGGAGATTTACCGACCGTTGACCCTGGCGCGTTCCTCAACGACGTCAACCGCATCTTCGAAGCCCATCTGGTCGGGCTCCGTTTGCATCACAACAGCAAATTCGTTCCCATGCAGTCACATGAGATGCACGATGCGGTTGTAGAGCCGACTCTTTTTCTCTTGAACGGTGATGCACGCTTCAAAGCTGCCGAGTCCGCTTATCAGGACGCCCTCAGAGAGCTACGCAACGGTGACTCCGGCGATGCCATCACCGATGCGGGCACGGCGTTGCAGGAGACGCTGAAAGCATTGGGTTGCAATGGAAAGGTGCTCGGTGATCAACTCAAGTTGGCTAAGACGATGGGGCTTCTCCGCGGCGGCGATGCTCCCCTGTCCGACGCCATCGCGGGCAAATGGGTAGTCGCACAGAGGAATAAGGGCGAGGCGCACACCGCAGAACACGGTTACACGCCGAGCGATGCGTGGATGGTGGTCCATGTTGTCGGGGCGCTAATCATCCGGTTAAGCGAGGCGGAAACGACCGCTGACTAAGGCCGCTCCCACACCGCCGTTGTTACCGCCCGGTAGCGCGTTGGATCGGAGATCCGACTCGGACCGAGGGACTTTTACGAGGGGATCATCAGCGTCATGCAGGAGCCGGATAACAAGACAATCACCCTTTGGGCCGTTGGAATCATCGTCATGTGCTGCGCCGCCGCTGTGGGGATGGTTTTCGGCTGGCGAGTGTTCACCGGCTGGTGGACGCCAGGTTGGGGAAACCTGTTCACCGTGGCAGTTGCCACAGCCGCCCTTGCCGTCGGCGCGTGGTTTAACCGCCGGACCCTTAGCAGTGCCGCCGAACGACACGACCAAGGTCGGCTTGACGGCCGTTACGACAAACTCAGGTCAGAGGTTGCCGCACTGCTTAGTGCGTCTGGGCAACGACGATCTCAGATGGAAGTTTTCGCGAAGCAGGTCAATGACTTGATAGCGGGAACCCCGAGCGTCGCCGACCGAGGCACCCTTATGGTCGCGATACAAGCGGCGCTGAATGAGTCTGTTGGTGCGTTGTACGCGAAGATAAATGGCCACGCCTATGCAGTTCGGATGCTGACCAACGACAGTCAGATTGTTGATCGCATTGGAGAGATCGAGGAGGTTTTGAAGGCGGACCTTGCGGACTACGCTGTGGCACTCGAAATAGCCCCTAAGCCAAGAGATCCGATCACACTTCGACGAATCCAAGAGCGCAGAGACGCGCAGACCAAGGCGCTTGCTGGCGCTACCGACCAGCTGCTGGCGTACTGCTCGGGCAAGTTTTCCGCGTTGGACTGATGCCAAGGGGCCGGTACGTAGGACACTGGCCCCATTGATCCGATTGAGACACTCCCGCGTCTCGTGTGGGGGACCACCCACCCCGGCCTCAGGGCTGGCCGGTGCCCTTGTCCGCTGAGGGAAAAGAAGTAAACCGCAGCGGGAAACTAATGTGGAGTATTACTTTTCGGCAGCCCGCTCTAAAGGGCACGGTCGCGGTAACGGTTGAGCACGAACAATTCCGGGATGGTGAATCCCGGTGCCGCGTGAGTGACCGAAATCGCCCCATCGCTTCGGTTTTCACACCGGTGGGGTTGGTGACCATTCGCGCCGCCACGGTCAGAATGACTGCTTCTAGGTCCTCGGCAGGTTCGGGTGTAAATCCCTGCCCACGGGTGTAGGACTTCACCTGTGCCGTTACGATATTGAGCACGGCGTCCATGCGGTCGGCGCTGTGGCCTGAACCGATGTAGGCGGTGAGGTCTTCGGTGGTGGGCATTAGGCGGCGTCATACAGCCGGACGATTCCGGCAGGGTTGGGGAACCCGAAGGACACGCGGGCGGTGGCGCGGACCTGTACGGCGTCGTAATCGAACGCGGCATCGAATGACCGGTGACGGTGGTGCCGGTGCGCTGCACGACGAGAACCTGAGACGTGTCCATGCCCCAAGCATTCCCGGCGGCCACGTCTGTGGAGACCAATACCGGGATCCCGGTGATGGTCACACCATCAGACACGTCGGTAAGCAGGCTGGTGTTGAGGTCGGTGCCTTGCTTGGCGGTGGCTAGGGTCAGCGCCACGTCGGGGGCCAGGACGAACACCGACAGTTCGGCACCATCGGCCAGGGCGTCGGCCTTGGCCTGGTGGAAAGCGTCCAAGGTGTTCAAGGTGATCGTGCCGGTGTCGACCACGTTCACGCCCGACAGGGACAGGAGACCGTTTGGCCCGTTGGTGACGGTGTTGCCAAAGAACGCGGCGTCAATCTTCTTGGCTACCGACCGGGCGAGAGACCGCCCGACCTGTTCGGCGACAGCAGGATTGGAGTCCTCGGCGGCCTCATTGGAAATCTGGGTGAGGCCCTTGACTGCCTTGGGGGTGACCACCAGTTCGTTGGTGGTCGGGTCGGTGAGCGTGATTTGGGTGTTCTCCGCATACCACCCGACTGCGGGATCGGCGGTGAGCATCGGGAAGCGGATAGATTCCGATGCGGTCTGGATGACGGTGCCTGCCTTGAACGCGATGGATTTTTCGGCAATGACAACGTCGATGAGCTTGCCGTAGTCCTCGGGTGTCCAGGCGGTTTGGAGGTTGCTGTTGAGTACAGCCACGAAAGTTCCTCTGTGTTGCGTGTGGAACGTTCGTCGCCGGGACGTAACGGATGAATGGGTGCCTGACCCGAGAGTGTGGCGTCACCAGGACGCCTGGTTACTCTAAGTGTATCAGCGGAATAGGGATGAGAAGTCGGTTGGCACAACATGATTGCCGCGTGCACCCTGCCCAACGTCACCGCGTGGCGTCCGCGACGCCAAGGTAGGGCGGTCTTCCAACAGGGCTGTAATCGCGGCTCTTAGCGTCTCGGGGTCTTCTAGGTGTTCGGGTCGGAACGGAAGGTCACGGGCGTCGGCCAATCTGCCGTCCTGTTGCACCAGCGCGGTGTGCAGTCGGCGGGCGTAGTCGTCGGCGCAGGTTTCGGCGGTCTTGGCGCGGTCGCGGTATCCGGCTGCCTCTTTACGGAGATCGGTCACCACATGCCGGGGAAAGGTGTCCTCGGCATCGTCCGTGCTGTCGGGTTGATCGTTGGTGTTCTCTGCGCCCGATGGGTTCTCGGTGTCCATTTATGTCCTCTCGGCGCCGTTCTGCGGCGCTTTGGTGGATGGGGGTGGGGTGTTCGGCTGCGATGGCGGCTAGCTCGGCGGCGATGGCGTCCTCGGACCAACCCGTGCGCGAAGGGTGCTGGCGCGGCTTACGATTCCGGCGGCGTAGAGCCTGACGGCGGCGTCCGCCTCGGCTGACGTGCTGCGGCTCTCTGCCGGTGCCCACAGGACCCGCACCGACACCGCAGACGGCGGGACGCCGGTACGGACGGCGACCATGAGACGCGCCACCTGTTCCCATGCTCGCCCGAACACCTGTTGGCGGGCTTCGGCACGGGCGGTCAATCCGGCTTCGGCGGATCGGATGGCTTCGCTGGACGATGGGTTGGCGGTGGTGATACCGACCATGCGCGCGGGCAGTGCGGACACAGCCATGATCTGTTGCAGGAGAACGTCTACGGCGGTCCTGTAGCCCTCAAGTCCTGCGGGGTCGAGTTGGCCGAATTTGGCGGTTTCATTCTCGGCGACCATGAGGCGGTCGCCCTCGGGAATCGGTGAGACGGTGCTTAACTCGCCGGTCTCGTTGCCGTCCTCATCCAGTACCGGAACCTGAATCAACTCAATGCCGGTGGCCCAACGCCGGGGTCTGCCGACATATTCGGAGGTGACCATCATGTCGGTGAGCACTTTGTTGAGGCCTCCACGAGGGGCATGAGGTCGGTAATCTCTGAGCAGCCATCTTCCAGCAGGTCGGAGTTGCGCAGCGGCACAACGGGAACAACCCCCATCGGGTTGGGCAGCCTTTCCACGACGCGGAATGCATGGGTCGCGGTGGTGACGGTGTCGGCGCGAAGGTGCACAACCTCATCGGGCAGGTACAGCACTGCCTCGGTGGTGCGGTCGGTGGTCCAGCGTTTGAATGCCGCTGTCGCTTCGCGGGTCCCGCGATCCTGCCCGTATACTCGGCCCTTATGGCCAATACAGCGCAAACCGAAGACGTGCCTGCAATCAAGATCGTCAAAGGCGACAGCATCTACCACCGCGTACTCATGAAGTGGTTCACCGTCATGGCAATTGACGACATCACGATCCGCAGAAAGGTCTACACCGAAGGGACCGGCGTGCAGGACGTCTTCGAGGACGTCGCCGGGAGGCAGTTCTCCGGCAAGGGGGACGACGACCGGCTTTCTGTTGCGCTGAGCGACCTCGTGACCCGGATGAACAAAAAGTAATCGTCCCTGCGGCCGTTGTGCGCCGTCGTGGACATGCCGTCGGAGGGCACCCCCCAGGTGGCCCGTTAAAGCCCCCTAGCTGCGCCGTGGGCGGACGTAAGAGGTATGGGTGGCGTGGGTCGGGTTGGGCGAGCTAGGTCAGTGGCTCAGATCGGCACTCAGACCCTGGCCCGACTTCCGTTGTCTCGCAGCGTGGTCCAATAGAATTGTGTTGCAACGTGATTCAGTTTGTACGCGCTACTCGACGCCCACGCGCCGCACCACGCTTGGAGTTGCACGACAGGCGCCGCACGACCAACAACCCATCGGCACAGCCCTTGAGCGTCAACGTCTTTCCGGCCTGCACCTTTTTCCATGCTGCAACCGAGTGGTCCAACGAAAGTTGCTCTGTCGCACCGCAGTCGGTACACCACGGCTGTAGCACTCTCGCCCTGCGCGACAACCGCACCCACGCATACCCGTCGGGTATTCGGCCCTACCTAACCCGACCCGAACCCGCAGACCTACCGGGTTGCCCAGGTTTGTGCTGGGACCGCAACGCCAGCTCCCGCGACGAGATCAGTTCATTCAGGTCGGGTGCGTCAACTGTATTCCGCATATTCAGGATCTTGTCTGACAGCGTTATGCAAGTCCATCAGCCTCGCAAAAAAATCGACTGAATCTCCAGGCAGAGATGCTTTTATGGCGGATATGTCTACTTCAGGTCCTTGCGAAGTATCTTTCCGGACGCCGTCTTCGGCACCGCGTCGATGAACGCGACCTCGCGGACCTTCTTGTAGGGCGCCACCTGGCCGGCGACGAACTCGATCACCTGGTCTTCGGTCAACTCGGCGCCGGATCGCTTGACCACGAACGCCTTCGGGATCTCTTCGCCCTCAGCGTCGTTGACCCCGACCACCGCGGCGTCGGCGATGTCAGGATGGCTGAGCAGTACGGCCTCCAGTTCGGCGGGAGGCACCTGATAGCCCTTGTACTTGATCAACTCCTTGAGCCGGTCGACGATGTAGACGCAGCCGTTCGCGTCGACCTGGGCGAGGTCGCCGGTGTGTAACCAGCCCGCGTCGTCGATCGTCTCCCGGGTGGCCTTCTCGTTGCCGAGATAACCGGCCATCACATTCGGCCCCTTGAACCACAGTTCGCCGGTTTCGCTGAGACCGTCTGCGGGCGGGTCGATTTCGTCACCGGTCTCGGGGTCGACGATCTTCGACACCGCGTTGGACACCGTCCAGCCGACCGAGCTGAGCGGCGCGACCATCTTCATCTCCTGCTGGCCGCCGTCGAACGGCGTGATGTGGCTGACCGGGCTGAGTTCACTCATGCCGTAGCCCTGCACGACGCGGCAATCAAGGCGTTTTGCGACGGCGTGGCCCAGGTCGGCGTCCAGTGGGGCCGCTCCCGACATCACGACGTTCAGAGACGACAGGTCGTACTCATCGATCAGCGGATGCTTGGCCAGCGCCACAGCGACCGGCGGTGCGATGAACGCGATCGTGCACTGGTGATTCTGGATGTTGGCCAGGAAGTCGGCGAGGTCGAAGCTACCCATGATGACCAACCGGGCACGCGCATGCAGTGCGGCGTTGAGCAGGACCGTCATCCCGTAGATGTGGAAGAACGGCAGCACGGCCAGCACCGTGTCGTCGGCGACCATCCCGTGCAGCGGCCGGATCTGGGCGACATTGGCCACCAGGTTGCGGTGAGTGAGCATGACGCCCTTGGGGTTTCCGGTCGTTCCCGAGCTGTACGGCAGCACCGCCAAATGTGACGACGGCGCGAAGCTCACCCGCGGCGGCGGCTGCCCGGGGCCCATCAGGTCGGTGGCGTTGGGATGCCCGTCGGCGTGTCGGCCGGCGCCGTCGAGCACGACGAGGTTGTCGTCGGCAATTCCGGCGGCCGCGGCCGCTTCCTTGGCCTGCGCCAGCAGCGGCGACACCGTCACCAGCATCTTGGCGTTCGAGTCGGTCAGCTGCTTGGCGATGTCCTTGGCGGTGAACAGCGCGTTGATGGTGGTGGCCGTCGCACCGGCGCGCAGGATGCCGTGAAAGGCGACCGCGAACCCCGAGCTGTTGGGCGAGAGCAGGCCGACGACGTCGCCGACGCCGATGCCGCGGCCGGCGAGCGCGCCCGCGAACGCGTCTACGCGCGCGACCATCTCGCGGTAAGTGGTCTGTTGCCCGGACTTCGCGTCGACGAGCGCGACGCGATCGAGGTCGGCTTCGGCATCGGTGTCGGCAAGGCCGCCGAACAGAAAGTCGTAGACGCTGGTGGACGGAATGTCGACTTCGGGGAACGGGCTCGCGAAACTCATGGCGCCTCCGATCGAATCATGGCCTGCCGGCTACCGGGTCAAACTTCGTCGAGCTGTCTGATGAGTTTCTTCGGAGCGGTCAGCCGGTATGAGGCATCGATCAGCTCACGCACCTCAGCCCAGGCGGCCTTCTTCGCGGCCGTCAGGTCCAGGCCCAGCCAACCCGACGGGCCCAGGTAAGCGGGGTAGTAGAACCGGCCATCCTGGCGCAGTGCCTGCTGGTCGCTCTGGTCGACCTTGACGATGATGGACTGCGGGTACTGCAGGTATTCGCCCCCGGTCTCGGGTCGCACGCTGCCGCCGTACATGAGGAACATCTTCGCGGCGAAGAATGCCGGCCTGCCATGCGACACCTTCTCGTAGGCCTCGGGGAACGCCAGCGCGACCGCCCGCACCCGCGCCAGTACCGGGTCGTCGTCGCGGAACATGATCGGGTGCGGCATGGGGCCAGGGTAATGGTGCGGTCCTGTCGGGCCGCTCCGTTAGCCTGCGAGAGTGAGTCCCGAGGCAACGCCCGATCCCGAGACGACGCTGGCCGCACAGGCCGACGACGGACCCGACGCGGACGTGCGTCGCCGCTGGCAGGAGCTCGCCGACGAGGTGCGCGAGCATCAGTTCCGCTACTACGTGCGTGACTCGCCGATCATCACCGACGCCGAGTTCGACAAGCTGCTGCGCGAACTGCAGGCCCTCGAGGACGACCACCCGGAGCTGCGTACCCCGGACTCGCCGACGCAGTTGGTCGGCGGCGCCGGCTTCGCCACCGACTTCACCGCGGCCGAGCACCTCGAGCGAATGCTGAGCCTCGACAACGCGTTCACGCCGGAGGAACTGGCCGGGTGGGCGGGCCGAATCAAGGGCGAGATCGGAGACGATGCGAACTTCTTGTGCGAGCTCAAGATCGACGGCGTGGCGCTGTCGCTGGTGTATCGCGACGGGCGCCTGGAACGCGCCGCCACCAGAGGGGACGGCCGCACCGGTGAGGACGTCACGCTGAACGCCCGCACCATCGACGACGTTCCCGAAAGACTCACCGGCACAAAAGAATTCCCTGTCCCGAAGGTTCTCGAGGTGCGGGGCGAGGTGTTCTTCCGGGTGGCCGACTTCGAGGAACTCAACGCCGGGCTGGTCGCCGAGGGCAAGCCGCCGTTCGCCAATCCGCGCAACAGCGCCGCCGGCTCGCTTCGGCAGAAGAATCCCGCCGTCACGGCGCGGCGCAAGTTGCGGATGATCTGTCACGGCCTGGGCCGCGCCGAAGGTTTCCGGCCGAAGACCCTGCACGACGCCTACCGGGCGCTCAAGGCGTGGGGTCTGCCGGTCTCCGAGCACACCGCTCAAGTCACGGGCATGGACGCGGTCACCGAGCGCATCGCCTACTGGGGTGAGCATCGCCACGACGTGGAACACGAAATCGACGGTGTGGTGGTCAAAGTCGATGACGTCGCACTGCAACGCCGCCTCGGATCGACGTCACGGGCGCCGCGTTGGGCGATCGCCTACAAGTACCCGCCCGAAGAGGCGCAGACCAAGCTGCTCGACATCAAGGTCAACGTCGGGCGCACCGGCCGGGTGACCCCGTTCGCGTGGATGGAGCCGGTCAAGGTGGCCGGTTCGACGGTCAGCCAGGCCACGTTGCACAACGCGTCCGAGGTCAAGCGCAAAGGCGTGCTCATCGGCGACACGGTGATGATCCGCAAGGCCGGTGACGTGATACCCGAAGTGCTCGGCCCGGTCGTGGATCTGCGCGACGGCTCCGAACGCGAGTTCGTGATGCCCACGCACTGTCCGGAGTGCCACACCAAGCTGGCGCCGGCCAAAGAGGGTGACGCCGACATCCGCTGCCCGAACACGCGGTCGTGTCCAGCGCAGTTGCGCGAACGGGTTTTTCACGTCGCGGGCCGCGGCGCGTTCGACATCGAGGGGTTGGGCTATGAGGCCGCAACCGCTCTGCTTCAGGCCGGCGTCATCGCCGACGAGGGGGACCTGTTCACGCTCGGTAGTGCGGACCTGCTGCGCACCGAGTTGTTCCGGACCAAGGACGGCAACCTGTCGGCCAACGGCAAGCGGTTGCTGGTGAACCTGCACGAGGCCAAGTCCAAACCGCTGTGGCGGGTACTCGTCGCGCTGTCGATCCGGCACGTCGGCCCGACGGCTGCCCGCGCCCTGGCCACCGAGTACGGCAGCCTGGACGCCATCATGTCGGCGTCGGAGGCCGAGCTGTCGGTGGTCGAGGGCGTGGGCCCGACGATCGCGGCCGCGGTGACCGAATGGTTCACCGTCGACTGGCATCGCGCGATCGTGGACAAGTGGCGCGCCGCCGGGGTGCGGATGGCCGACGAACGCGACCCGACCGTCGAGCGCACCCTCGAGGGACTCTCGATCGTCGTCACCGGGTCGTTGACCGCATTCTCCCGCGACGACGCGAAAGAGGCGATCGTCGCGCGCGGCGGTAAGGCGGCCAGCTCGGTGTCGAAGAAGACCGCGTATGTGGTCGCGGGCGATTCTCCCGGCTCGAAATACGACAAGGCCGTCGAGCTGGGCGTGCCGATCCTCGACGAAGACGGGTTCGCGCGCCTGTTGGAGAACGGGCCCGACGGGATCTGAGCACGCGCTCCGCGGTCTTCGATCTCGAGCGCTCGGGCGTTTGTCGGCCCCCTCCACCGGGCACTCGACAGGTTCGAGGCGACAAGGAGTTGTGATGGCTATCTGCGATACCTGCGGCAACGACTACGACAAGGCGTTCACCGTGACATGGCCCGACGGCCGCAACGCGACGTTCGACAGCATCGAGTGCGCCGCCGTACAGGTGGCGCCCGAATGCGCCCACTGCGGATGCCGCATCCTCGGCCACGGCATCGAAACCGAGGAAGCGATCTTCTGCTGTGCGCACTGCGCGCGCAAGGACAGCAACGCCGACGTCAATGACCGTTACCCGGTGCCCGCCGGAGGCTGAAGGTCACCGGTAGCCGCGCCGCACATCGTCGACGATGCGCGGGTGGTCCAGCGTCGAGGGCTCCAACGACTGGGGTCGTATGTCGCCGCCGAACACCGTGGCGGCGTCGAGCGCACGCTGGTCGAGATAGCGCAGTGGCGGGGCGTCGGTGGGGACCGTCGGCCTCGGCGCGGTCGGCCCGCGGCGGGCCAGCACGAAGCCCCAGTCGCCGAACGTCGGCACGTGCACGTGGTACGGCGTCGCCGCGTACCCGGCGGCCCGGATCGTCGACACCGTGCGCCAGTAAGCGGTGGGGGTGGAGAACGGGCTGCCTGCCTGCACGGACAACAGACCGTCCGGCGCCAGCGCGCGGCCGATCAACGCGTAGAACTCCACTGAATACAGCCGTCCCAGCACCGGGGTGTCGGGGTCGGGCAGATCGGCGATCACCGCGTCGAATCCGCCCGGCGCGACGTCGCGCGGCGCGTCCCGCAGCCACGTCATCGCGTCGGCGATCACCACCTGAACCCGGGGATCGTCCAGCGCGCCGCCGTTCGCCTCACGCAATGTGGTGCGCCCCATCTCGATGACCGCCGGATCCAACTCCACCTGCACGATCGTGTCGACGTCCTTGTCGCGCAACACTTCCCGCGCCACCAGTCCGTCGCCGCCGCCGAGGATCAACACCGATCGGGCGTCGTCTGCGAGCGCCGGGTAGACCAGGCTTTCGGTATAGCGGTACTCGTCGCGGGTCGAGAACTGCAGTCCGCCATCGAGATACAGTCGCATGTCGTCGCCGCGGCGGGTGACCACGATCTCCTGGTACGCCGAATGCTCATGGGCGATGATCGGGTCGGCGTAGAGCCGTTGGCGGGTCGAGGCCTGGATGCCGTCGGCGCGCACCAGCAGCGTGACGAGCAAGGCGAGCGCGGTCGCCAGCACCATCAGGGACGCGGCCAGCTCACGCACGCTGACGATGTGGCGCAACAGGAGCACCGCCACCACGGCCGCCGCGGAGAGGTTGACGATCCCGGTGACGGCGGCACCGCGGATCATGCCCAGGTACGGCAGCAGCAGGAACGGCCACAGCAGCCCGCCGATCAGCGCCCCCAGATAGTCGGCGGCGTTCAGGTTGGCCAGCACCCGGCCGGTGTCGGTGGCGCCTGCTGTCCGTCCGCGCTGCAGCAGCGTCATCAGCAACGGCACCTCGGCGCCGACGAGGCAGCCGATCAGCGCGGTGCCGATCGCGAGCACCCACAGCGAGCCGCCCACGAACGCGAACGCGACATACAGTGCGGCCGCCGACAATCCGCCGACGATCGCCAGCGCCGTCTCGACGGCGATGAAGGTGACCGCGGCGCGGTGCAGCAGCGGCTTCACCAGCAACGCGCCGACGCCCAGCGCGGCGACGTAGCCGGCGACGATCAGCGACATCGCCACGACACCGCCGCCGTGCAAGCTGGTCGACAGCGTCAACAGTGCCAGTTCGTAGACGATGCCGCACGCCGCGCACGCCGCCACTGCCGCCAGCAACACCGCGCGCCAGCGCGTCGCCGAACCTGCCAGCCGCGGTGCCGGTGAAGGAGCGTCGTGATCGGTCACCGTCATGACAGCGCGGCGGCGTTCACCCCTCCCACGGCGATCAGCATCACGGCGGTGGCGACGGCGCCGGGGTGCAACCGTTCCTCGGCGATCAGGTCGCGGAAACGTCCGGGCACCACAGCCTCCAGCACGACCAGCGCCAGGCCTTGCAGCACCACGCCGACGAGACCGTACACCGTCGCGTCGACGAGTCCCTGGCCGAGTTCGTTGGCACTGGCCACGATCGCCGAGATCACCACGATGGCGAGGGCGGCATACATTCCCGACGCGACCGCAACCGCGTTGGGCCGCCGCTCGACGAACACCAACCGGCGCAGGTTGCCCGGGGTCAGCAGGTCGGCCATGGCGAAACCGGCCGCGAGAACGGCGACGCCGACGATGAAGTACAGGATCGCGGCGACCACATTCTGAGCGAGGCTCTCGCCGCTGATGGTGCCGAATTCGACCGCCAGATTCATGGGTTCTCCTTACCGGTTGGCCTCGATGCGCGGGTCATTTCGTCCCATCCGGTCCGCCCGGGCTGCCGCCCGCGCCGCCGGCGGGTGACCCGGGAAAGAACCCGGGTCCGAGGAAGATGAACCCGCCCCCGCTGTATCTGCTGCCCCGAACGTCCTCGACCCGGATGGTGCACGGACGGTTGCCGTCGGGCCCGACGATCACGATGTCGTCCTCGTAACGCAGATACTCGATACCGCGGTCGGTGGCCCGCGCCTCCGGACGCCGGTAGTCGGCAAGCCGGTCGGCCACTTCGGCGGGCGAGCCGGTGCATTCGTAGCTGCTGGCCTCCGCGCCGTGGGAGTACGCGGCGTAGTTCTCGGCGACGTACGTACGAATGTCGCGGTTCTGCAACGAGATACCGAGAAGCAGGCATGCGATGCCCGCCACGGCGAGCCCGCCGGCCAGCCAGAACAACGCGGTGCGGCTCACGGCCGCCACCGGCTGCTGGTGTAGACGACCGTGCCACCTGCGGCTCCGTCGGGATAAAGATGCCATGTCCGCCAACGCCATCCGGTGCCGTCGGCTTCGGCGGCCAGTGCGGTCAGTGCGGCATCGTCACCGGGGAACACACCGCCGAGCCATCCGTCCATCCGCTCACACCTGATTTGCAGCTTCTCCGCGAGCCTGCGAAAACCGGCAGTGTCATGCGTTTCGGTGCGGGACTCGATGCGGTAACCGGGCGCGACGGCGCAGCCGGGCAAGGCGGCATCTGTGTGTGCTGTGCACGAAACCTCCTCGGAGAACAAGTGTTTCGAATGTTCCACGGTGACCAGATGCGATGCGCCGAGCACGCCGAGCACAAGCGTGCTGCCGTCGGGACGGGCCAGCGGCAAGGTCGCCAGCGGCCGCGGTGCAGGAGAGTTCAACGCCAGCCGCAGCGTCGTTCCCGACACGTCGGCCGGGTTCACTACCAGTCGGTGAAACGGCACCCGGCGTCCTACTCGGTGGGCGGAGGCGCGGGATACACCGTGAGTTCGCCGGGCAGCACCGGTTTCCCGACCGACACCTCCCACGGCATGTCCGCAGCCCACCGCTCGAATCCGAGGAATGACGTCTTGTCGGCGTCGGCGTAGTCGACGAACTCCATCTCGCCGCCTGCGGGCAGTCCGGTGGTGCCCTCGGTGGTGAACGATGCGCGGCCGCGCTCGATCTCGCGGTAGCTGATTCCGTCGAGGACGAGGTCGCCACCGGGTTGCAGCGACGCGTCCTTGCGTCGCGTCCACATCACCAGTCCGAGTCGGCCCTCGTCCTCTTCGACGCTGAACCACACCGGCTCGGAACCACCTTCGAGCAGATGCTCCCACCACACGAACGGGCCTTGCCGCAACGTGGCGGTGCCGCGGACGACGTAGTCGATTCCGCCGTGGGCGACGATCGCACCGGGCCCGAGTTGGCGGGGGCCGAACTGCGGCATGGTGGCGGCGAACTTGAGCGGATCTTCTCGCGTGGTCGGGGCTTTCGGCTTCTTCGGCCGTCGAAGCGCCATCACCAACACAACGACCGCCCCGAGGAGCAGTACGACGGCGAGCACGATCAGCAGCGTGTCCACGCGAAACCTTCCGATCGGCCGCGACGTTCAGCAGTGTGCGGTGCGGTTGATGGGATCGTTGTCACCGTAACAGCCGCGCCGTACGCGCAAGTCAGCGCAGAATCGTCGCGACGATGCCTGCCAGATAGCCGAGCCTGGCGACCTCCGAGGGGCGGAAGAGGGGTCCACCGGGGCGGCCCAACACCACTGCGGTGCGCGGATCGCCGAGCGGGGCCGCGGCCAGCGTGGTCGCCATGTCGCGCCACAGCTCGGGCACCCAATCGGCGTCGCCGTCCAGGGCGCGTGCCCGGTCGAGCGGCAACCACGGCGTCTGGGCTGCCTGCGTCTCGGGTGCGCCCGGGCTGCCGACGACGCGCTCCGGTCCCGATTCGGCCAGCCGGACCACCGTGGTCCAGCCCACCCGGAGCACCCGGGGTGCCTCGTCGGCGAGAACCTGCAGCTTGTGGCCGCGGTCCGCGGCGGCGATGTGGTCGATCAGCTCGAGTTCGCGGTGCGCCTCGAGCAGCCCGGTGTGTGGACGGACGGAGTCGACGTAGACGCCTTTGATCTGTTCGGCGGCGGTGATCAGCATGTCGGGCATCGCGCCGGCGGGCAGCTCCACCACGAGATCGTCGACGGCATAGCCGGCCGACCGCTCCACCACGTCGAGCGAGAGGATGTCGGCGCCCACCGATCCGAGCGCCACGGCCAGCGAACCGAGGCTGCCCGGTCGGTCCTCCAGCTGGACCCGTAGCAGGTACGAAGGCACGCGCAACACTGTTGCACAACGCGGTGACTAGGCTTGCGTGTCGTGTCGCAGATCTCCCGAGACGAGGTGGCCCACCTGGCCCGTCTCGCCCGCCTCGCCCTGACCGAAGACGAATTGGACAGCTATGCCGGACAGCTGGACGCCATCCTCGGCCACGTCAGCCAGATCCAGTCCGTCGACGTCGCGGGCGTCAAGCCGACCGGTAATCCACTCACCGATGTCAATGTGTTCCGTCCCGACGCCGTCGAGTCGGGCCTGACGCAACAGGAGGCGCTGGACCAGGCGCCCAAGGCGGCCGAGGGCCGGTTCGCCGTCCCGCGCATCCTGGGAGAGGCCCAGTGACCGACCTGATCCGGTTGGACGCCGCGACGCTCGGGCGCAAGATCGCCACCAAGGAGGTGTCCTCGACCGAGGTCACCAAGGCATGCCTGGACCAGATCGCGGCGAGCGACGACCGCTACCACGCGTTCCTGCACGTCGCGGAGGACCGCGCGCTGGCCGCGGCGGCGCGTGTGGACGCCGCAGTGGCCGCCGGGGAGGACCTACCCTCGCCGCTGGCCGGGGTGCCGGTCGCGCTGAAGGACGTGTTCACCACAACCGACATGCCGACGACCTGCGGCTCGAGGATTCTCGAGGGCTGGATGGCGCCGTACGACGCCACCGTCACGATGCGGTTGCGTGCGGCGGGCCTACCGATTCTCGGCAAAACCAACATGGACGAGTTCGCGATGGGTTCGTCCACCGAGAACTCCGCATTCGGGCCAACCCGCAACCCGTGGGACGTCGACCGTGTCCCCGGCGGCTCCGGGGGCGGCAGCGCGGCGGCGCTGGCGGCGTTCCAGGCGCCGTTGGCCATCGGCACCGACACCGGCGGCTCGATCCGCCAACCGGCCGCGCTGACCGCGACGGTCGGGGTGAAACCGACCTACGGCACGGTGTCGCGCTACGGGCTGGTGGCCTGCGCGTCGTCACTGGATCAGGGCGGCCCGTGCGCGCGCACCGTCGTCGACACCGCGCTGCTGCATCAGGCGATCGCCGGTCACGACGCGAAGGACTCGACCTCGGTCGACACCGCGGTGCCCGACGTCGTCGGTGCGGCCAGGGCGGGCGCGGCCGGCGACCTTGCCGGCGTGAAGATCGGCGTGGTCAAGCAGTTGCACGGCGACGGCTACCAACCCGGCGTGCTGCAGTCGTTCCACGCCGCCGTCGAACAGCTGACCGCGCTGGGCGCCGAGGTCAGCGAGGTGGACTGCCCGCACTTCGACTACTCGCTGTCGGCGTACTACCTGATCCTGCCGTCCGAGGTGTCGAGCAACCTCGCGCGGTTCGACGCGATGCGTTTCGGGCTGCGTGTCGGCGATGACGGCACGCACAGCGCCGAGGAAGTCATGGCGTTGACCCGGGCTGCGGGATTCGGTCCGGAAGTCAAGCGCCGCATCATGATTGGTACCTATGCGCTGTCGGCGGGCTATTACGACGCGTACTACAACCAGGCGCAGAAGGTACGCACGCTGATCGCGCGCGATCTCGACGAGGCGTATCAGAAGGTCGACGTGTTGGTCTCGCCGGCGACGCCGACCACCGCGTTCGCATTGGGGGAGAAGGTCGACGACCCGCTGGCCATGTACCTGTTCGATCTGTGCACCCTGCCGCTGAACCTGGCGGGCCACTGCGGAATGTCGGTGCCCGCGGGCCTGTCGCCCGACGACAACCTGCCGGTGGGGCTGCAGATCATGGCGCCAGCGCTGGCCGATGACCGGCTGTACCGCGTCGGCGCGGCCTACGAAGCTGCCCGAGGACCGCTGCCAACGGCGGTCTGACGGGGGAGGATGTAGGCATGCGTATCGGAGTGCTGACCGGCGGCGGCGACTGCCCGGGACTGAACGCTGTCATTCGGGCGGTCGTGCGCACGTGCGACGTGCGGTACGGGTCGTCGGTCGTCGGCTTCCAGGACGGCTGGCGCGGTCTGCTGGAGAACCGGCGCATCCAACTCGCCAACGATGACCGCAACGATCGGCTGCTGGCCAAGGGCGGCACCATGCTGGGCACCGCACGGGTGCATCCGGAGAAGCTGCGCGCCGGCCTGGACCAGATCAAGCAGACGCTCGACGACAACGGTATCGATGTGTTGATCCCGATCGGCGGCGAGGGCACGCTCACCGCGGCGCGCTGGCTGTCGGAGGAGAACGTCCCGGTGGTCGGTGTGCCCAAGACGATCGACAACGACATCGATTGCACGGATCTGACGTTCGGTCACGACACCGCGCTCGGCGTGGCAAGCGAGGCCATCGACCGGCTGCACAGCACCGCCGAATCGCACCAGCGTGTGATGCTCGTCGAGGTGATGGGCCGCCACGCCGGATGGATCGCGCTGAACGCCGGGCTGGCCTCGGGCGCCCACATGACGCTGATCCCCGAGCAGCCGTTCGACGTCGAAGAGGTGTGCCGGCTGATCAAAGGACGCTTCGTGCGCGGCGATTCACACTTCATCTGCGTGGTGGCCGAAGGCGCCAAGCCCGCCGAGGGCTCAATGCAGTTGCGCGAAGGCGGGATCGACGAGTTCGGCCACGAACGCTTCACCGGCGTTGCGCAGCAACTCGCGCTCGAGGTAGAGAAGCGGATCAACAAAGAGGTGCGGGTGACGGTTCTCGGTCATGTGCAACGCGGCGGCACTCCAACGCCGTTCGACCGCGTGCTGGCCACCCGCTTCGGGGTCAACGCCGCCGACGCCGCACACGCCGGCGAGTACGGGATGATGGTGTCGTTGCGCGGGCAGGAGATCGGACGCGTCTCGCTGGCCGACGCGACCCGCCAGTTGAAGCTGGTCCCGCAGAGCCGCTACGACGACGCCGCAGAGTTCTTCGGCTAGGTGCTGGTTGAGGAAGCGCCATCGCCAGCGCGCCCGACGTTGAGCGCGACGAATCCGATCGCCGGGCCGAACTGCTGCGCGAGGGAGACAGTCGTCGTCATCATGCGCTCTTGAAGGCTTCCCGGCGGATCATCTGCCACATCGTCGGCGTGTGTTCTGTGGTGGAGATGACAACGGTTCGGCCCGCCGCCGCAGCATCACCGGCCAGTCTGGTCATATAGTCAGCCAAATCGATGCGCGCGGTGAATCCGCCGACCGGTTCCACCTCGCCCGCAACGTAATTCGTCGCGGCGGGTAGGTCGAACAAGCCCGACGGCCGCACAATCGTCCAGTCCAGTCCGCTGGTGCGCACGATGGTCTCCATGCGGCGTTGGTCGTCGTAGGTGCTCTTGCCGATGGTTCGGGTGATGACGGGTTCGACGATTCGCAACGCGAAGGGTGTGTCGATGCGGTCCGGATAGTGGTATGCGCCGGTGGAACTCACGACGACGAGTCGCCGCACGCCGGTCTGCTGCATTGCCGCGGTGATGTTGCGGACGCCGGTCGAATACGTGTCGATCGGTCGCATGCTGAACGGCACCCCGAGCGTCGACAGGACGCCGTCGGCCCCGTCGAGTACCCCGGCCGTCGAGCAGGCGTCGCGCACATCGGCGCGGGCCACCGTCAGCTCGGCATGGTCGAACGGGAAGTCGGCGGGTCGGCGCGTCACCGCCACCGCCTCATGACCGGCGTCGAGCACGCGGCGTGTCAGCAGCCGGCCGGTCTGTCCGTTGGCGCCGAAGATCGCGATTCTCATGGTCTTCTCCTGATTAGTCACTCGACATGATTATCATGATAGATGACTATCATCTAAGGTGCTAGTGTCGCCCTATGGCCGAGCGCTCGCCCGGTATCGCCGGACTGCACGAGCGGATTCCGTTTCTCCTTTCTCAGCTCGGCGTTTACCTCGCCGAGGATTTCGTGCGCCGGCTCGAGCCCTTCGGTGTCGATCCGCGGTCCTATGCGGTGCTCAAGGCGCTCAGCGAGGACGACGGCCGGTCGCAGCGCCAGCTGTCGACGCAGCTCGGCATTCACCGCAACGTGATGGTCGCGGTCGTCGACAAGCTGGAAGGTCAGGGTCTGGTCAAGCGGCTGCCGCACCCCGGCGACCGGCGGGCGTTCGCGGTGACGCTGACCGACAGGGCTCGCGAAATGCTTCCGGGACTTGATGCGCAGGGCGATGCGCAGGAGGACGAGATCACCGCGACGTTGTCGGAGAACGACCGCGTTACCGTGCGCCGGCTCCTGCAACAGATGGCGGTGGCGGCCGGACTCACCCCAGGTGTGCACCCCAAACTGGGGTAGGGCGGGCCCACTAGGATCGGTCGCATGACTGTCGCCGCCGCCGAACTCATTGACTACGACGACGTGGTCGCGCGATACGAGCCGGTGCTGGGCTTGGAAGTGCACGTCGAGCTGTCCACCGCGACCAAGATGTTCTGCAGCTGCGCCAACAAGTTCGGAGCCGAGCCCAACACCCAGGTGTGCCCGGTCTGTCTGGGGCTGCCGGGGTCGCTGCCGGTGCTCAACGAGAAGGCCGTCGAGTCGGCGATCCGGATCGGGCTCGCGCTGAACTGTGAGATCGTGCCGTGGTGCCGCTTCGCGCGGAAGAACTACTTCTATCCGGACATGCCGAAGAACTACCAGATCTCGCAATACGACGAGCCGATCGCGATCAACGGTTTCCTCGACGTGCCGCTCGATGACGGGTCCACCTGGCGGGTCGAGATCGAGCGGGCCCACATGGAAGAGGACACCGGCAAACTGACCCATCTCGGCAGCGACACCGGCCGCATCGAGGGTGCGACGACCTCGCTGATCGACTACAACCGGTCCGGGGTGCCGCTGATCGAGATCGTCACCAAGCCGATCGAGGGGACCGGTGCGCGCGCTCCCGAGATCGCCCGTGCGTATGTGACCGCGCTGCGGGATCTCTTGCGGGGCTTGGGCGTATCCGACGTACGGATGGACCAGGGGTCGATGCGCTGCGATTCCAACGTCTCACTCAAGCCCATCGGGCAGAAGCAGTTCGGGACCCGCACCGAGAACAAGAACGTCAACTCGCTCAAGAGCGTCGAGGTCGCCGTCCGTTACGAGATGCGCCGCCAGGCAGCGGTTCTCGATTCGGGAGGACACGTCACGCAGGAGACCCGACACTTCCACGAGGACGGCTACACCTCCCCGGGCCGGAGCAAGGAAACCGCCGAGGACTACCGGTACTTCCCCGAACCCGACCTCGAGCCGGTGGCTGCCGACGCCGAGTGGGTGGAGCGGCTGCGTCGCACGATCCCCGAACTTCCGTGGTTGCTGCGCAAGCGGATTCAGGACGACTGGGGCATTTCCGACGAGGTCATGCGCGACCTCGTCAACATCGGAGCTCTGGATCTGATCGCCGAGACCGTCGCACAGGGGGCGTCCAGCGACGCCGCCCGGGCATGGTGGGGAAATTTCCTGGTGCAGAAGGCCAACGAGTCAGGCGTCGAACTGGACGCGCTGCCCATCACGCCCGCGCAGGTGGCCGCGGTGGTCAAGCTCGTCGACGACGGCAAGTTGTCGAACAAGTTGGCCCGCCAGGTCGTCGAGGGTGTGCTCGCCGGTGAAGGCGAACCCGAACAGGTGATGAAGGACCGCGGCCTCGAGGTCGTGCGTGACGACTCGGCGCTGCAGTCCGCCGTCGACGAGGCGCTGGCGGCCAACCCCGGCATCGTCGAGAAGATCCGCGGCGGCAAGGTGCAGGCCGCAGGCGCGATCGTCGGCGCCGTGATGAAGGCGACCAAGGGACAGGCCGACGCGGCCCGGGTGCGCGAACTGGTCTTGGCTGCTTGCTCCTGACCGCGAGACCGCGCTGAGGGCTGTTCGCCCGGGCCGAACCACAGCCCTGGACGCAGGTTCGCGAATGCTTCAGCCAATGAGACTGTCCCAAGCGGCGATCGCGGCTTCGGCGATCGCCGACAGCTTGGTTGTGTCCGCGCCATCGCGGGCCTGAATCGCCATCCCGTGGTTCACGGTGTTGTAGAACGCGGCGATCGTCGCGGCGTCGGCACCGGGGGGTACGTCACCGTCTGCGATGCCGCGTTCGACGCGCGCACGGAAGGCGTCCTCGGTGGCGATCCGCCACTCCGCGAGGTGTTCATGCACTGACCGGGTGCGCTCGGTGCATGTGGTGGCGGCGAGCACGATCATGCAGCCACGAGGTTTGTCGGGATCGCAGAACACGTCGGCGTGGTGTCTCAGCACCCCCGCGATGGCGTCGCGCGCGGTTGGCCGATCGCGCAATTCGGCGGCCGCCGCGGCGCCCAAGGTCTGGTCGTAGTGGGCGACGGCCTCGCGGAACAACTCCTCCTTGGAGCCGAACGCCGCGTACAAGCTCGGTGAGTTGATTCCCATCGATGTCGTCAGGTCCGTCATCGACGCACCTTCATAGCCGTGTTGCCAGAACACCTCCATGGCCCGCTCCAACGCGTCCGTTCGGTCGAAGGTGCGGGGCCTGCCGCGTGACACCATCCGCACCCCTCCTTTTGTATCGAACGACAAAGTAATCGTTGACAAGTATAAGCACGTCAGGCAATTATGTATCGAACGACACAAAAAAGGAGAACGCCATGTCGGACCTGTCGGGAAAGACCGCCCTGGTTACCGGAGGCAGCAGGGGCATCGGGGCCGCCATCGCGGCTCGGCTCGCCGAACTCGGCGCGGACGTCGCCATCACCTACGCCCGGTTCAAGGAGCGTGCCGACGACGTGATCGACGGGGTCACTGCGCAGGGCCGCCGCGGCCTGGCCATTCAGGCGGACAGCGCCTCCGTCGACGTGGTGGCCGCCGTCGAACAGACGAACGCCGAGTTGGGCCGGCTCGACATCCTCGTCAACAACGCGGGCGTCTTCCCGTACGGCCCGATCGACGACGTCTCGGTCGACGAAATCGATCGCACGCTCGCCATCCACGCCCGCGCGGTTTACCTGGCCAGCCAGGCCGCGCTGCGGCACATGCCCGACGGTGGCCGGATCGTCAGCATCGGCAGCAATCTGGCGGAACGCGTGCCCTTTCCGGGCGTCACGCTGTATTCGATGAGCAAGGCCGCCCTCGTCGGGTTCACCAAGGGCCTGGCGCGCGACGTCGGCGGTCGCAACATCACCGTCAACCTCGTGCAACCCGGCTCGACCGACACCGACATGAACCCCGCCGACGCTGCCGGTGCCGACGAACAACGAGCGATGAGCGCGCTCGGCCGGTACGCCGCCGCCCGTGATGTCGCCGATGCCGTCGCATTCTTGGCGGGCCCGGGCGCGTCCAACATCACCGGCGCGGTGCTCACCGTCGACGGTGGAACGAATGCGTGACCCGCGATGGCGAGGGGATCAGGTGTTGTCGGCGTTCTGCCGCGGGAACCCGCCGCCCTGCGGGAACAACGGGAAGACGACGTCGTCTAGTCGTTGTGCGTCGCCTGCCGTCTTGTTGACCGTCGCGCCCCAGACGTTGCCGTCGGGCGACATCGCCAGCGCCCAGGCGTGGCCGTGCTGATCCTGCCGCACGACCTCGGGGTCGCCGGTGACCGCGCCGGTATCGGGAGCGAGCCGCACGGCGACCGTCTGCTTGGTGTTGACGAGGTTGACCAACACCGTGCCGTCGAGCGCCGCGCAGCCCGCCACGCCCGGACGGTCGGGCCAGGTCCACACCGTCGACGTCCTGGAGTCCTTGGTGATGCGCTGCAACCGGTCGCCGGACGGCGCGCGATCGGTGACGTACAGCGACCCGTCCGAGTGGTCGATGCACATGCCGCCGGCAGCGCCCAAGCCCGACAGCGCCGTCGTCGTCGGGGCCTGGTCCACCGTGGTGGGCTGTTCGATGCGCAACACCTTGCCGGCCAACGAGTCCGGATTCGCCGCATCGGCGGGATTGCCCGCGTCGCCGGTCTGCACCAGCAGCGTCGTGGGGCTGGTGAAGATCAATGCTCCCGTGTTCCCGGTGGCGCCCTTCGGGATGCCGGTCAGGATCGGCTTGGGGATGTCGCCGTCGGCGATGCGGATGACCCGGTTGTCCGTCGGCGTGCTGACATAGGCGTACATCAGCCGATCCTGTTGATACGTCGGCGAGAGCACGATGTCCATCAGCCCGCCGTCACCCGAGCCGTCGACCGGTAGCGTGGTCTTGACCTTGGGTTCAGCCCGGACCGAAATCTCCTTGACCACACCGGTCGTGCGCTCGGCGACCAGAGCCGACTGGCTGTCGGGCAGCATGATCAGCCCGCTCGTGCTCTCCAGGCAGCCCTGCATGACGCCGGGTGCCGGGCACTCCTTCGGGAACGGCGTCGGAGGCAGCGGAGGCGGGGGCGGCGGCGTCGATGTCGGACCCGGCTCGAGCTTCGGCTCCGTGGTGAACGGTTGCGACTGCGCGTCGTCGAACCGCGCACACCCGGACCCGACGAGCGCCGCCGCGCACAACACGGCGAGCACGCCCCTCATCGGCCGGCGCAGTTTCATGCGAGCCAGGTTACGGATCATTCGGCGGGACGCGCCATGCACACCGGTTTGACGTCGCCGCGGGGACCTCGTGAATTAAGGTCCGAAAGCACCGCGCCAATACCCGGCTAGCGGGTGACTAGCACTTACGCTGGCAACGTGACCAGTCATTCCAATGACCCACTCGCCTGGCAGCGGCCCGACGACGCGGCTGGGCGGCCCGTGTCGGCGAGCCTGGTCGATCCCGAGGACGATCTGCCGTCCGCCAACTACGCGGGCGATTTCGAAACCACCGCAATCCCGCACTACGACGACGCCAACGGCACCGCTTCGGGCACGCCGGGGTTCGGGTTACTCAACGAACCCGAGCCGCTGCCGTACGTGCAGCCCGGCGGGCGGCATGCGATGACCGGCTTCGCGGCCGAACCGGCCGAAATCGAACCCGAGCCGCTCGGTCGTGCGACGGACCGGCGCGGCACCCTCGACCTCGGCATTCTTCTGTTGCGGGTTGCGATCGGCGCGCTGTTCATCGGCCACGGCCTACAGAAGGCCTTCGGCCTGTGGGGCGGGCCCGGGCTCAACGGTTGGGAGGCGGAACTGTCCGACATGGGCTTCCGCTACGCCGACATCCTGACCTACGTCGCCACCGGCGGTCAGATCGCCGCCGGGGTGTTGCTGATCCTGGGTCTGTTCACGCCGGTGGCGGCCGCCGGCGCGCTGGCTTACCTGGTGACCGGCGTGCTGGCCGACGCGATGGAGGCCCACGAAGCGGCGCGGCTGTCGGATTTCCTCACCGACGGGCATGAGTACAAGGTGTTCCTGGTGTGCGCGGTGGCCGCTCTCGTGCTCACCGGCCCCGGCCGGTACGGGTTCGACGCCGGCCGCGGGTGGGCGCGCCGGCCGTTCATCGGGTCGTTCGGTGCGCTGGTGCTCGGCGCGGGCGCGGGTGTCGCGATCTGGGTGCTGTTCAACGGCGGCAACCCGCTCGCCTAACCCTGCGAATACGGGTTCGGCACGCGGCCGCCGCTGGCCTCGGTCAGCAGCGGCAGAGTCGCAAACGTCACCGCCGGCAGACGCAGGTCCCTACCGTCCTTGAGATGGGCGTAGGCCGCAGAACCCTTACCGAACCGCAGACCGTCGACGTCGTCCCATCGCACCGTCTCGCTGCCCAGCAGGGATCGTGCGGTGACGGTGTCGCGGTCGGCAACGGTCCGGTAGCGCACGACATAGACCGACAGTCCGATCGGAATGATCAGCAGGACGGCCACCCAGGTCAGCCCCGCCAGAACCAGCGAAAGCAGGCTCAGCGCCAGGAATCCCACCGCGAAATGCGCCATGGGCGAGATTCGGATGACGACGGGGGCGGGTACGGCGTCGGGACTCACCTGGTCATCTTCGCACCGCTGCTGCGCGGGCCGGGAAATCGACCGCCGGGGTGCCGCAATTTGACCTGTGACCAGTGCGGAGGCTACGGTCGACGGTTATGCAGGCCGTGGGGTTGCTCGTAGTAATTGGGAAGCGCGTTGATGCCGCGCTCGCCCTTACTCGGGCATAACCACCGGCACCGACGCGCGACCCTCGTACAGCAGCCCAGCTGTCGGGGGTTTTTTCTTTCCCGACCACTGATTTGAGACCCTAGAAACGGATCCGGACCAGGATTTAGGAGAACGAACACCGTGAGCGCACCAACCACCCGACCGCTGCAGCAAGCGGCGGCGACCGTGCCCGACGATGGACATGCCGCGAAACCTGCGGCCAAGCCGGCGCCCACGCCGGCCAAACGGCTTGCGCCGCAACAGATGACCGGTGCTCAGGCGGTGATCCGATCGCTCGAGGAACTCGACGTCGACACGATCTTCGGGATCCCCGGCGGGGCGGTGCTGCCCGTTTACGACCCGCTGTTCGACTCGCAGAAACTGCGCCATGTGCTGGTCCGTCACGAGCAGGGTGCGGGACACGCGGCCAGCGGTTACGCGCACGCGACCGGCAAGGTCGGCGTGATGATGGCCACCTCGGGTCCCGGCGCCACGAACCTCGTCACGCCACTGGCCGATGCGCACATGGACTCGATCCCGGTGGTGGCGATCACCGGCCAGGTCGGACGCGGACTGATCGGCACCGACGCGTTCCAGGAGGCCGACATCTCCGGCATCACGATGCCGATCACCAAGCACAACTTCCTGGTGCGCAGCGGCGATGAGATCCCGCAGGCGATCGCCGAGGCGTTCCACATCGCCTCGTCGGGCCGCCCCGGTCCGGTGCTCGTCGACATCCCCAAGGATGTCCTGCAGGGCCAGTGCACGTTCAGCTGGCCGCCGCGCGTCGACCTGCCCGGCTACAAGCCCAACACCAAACCGCACAGCCGCCAGATCCGCGAGGCCGCCAAGCTGATCGCGGCGGCCCGCAAGCCGGTGCTCTACGTCGGCGGCGGCGTGATCCGCGGCGAGGCCAGCCCCGAGCTGCTGGAACTCGCGGAGCTGACCGGCATACCCGTCGTCACCACGCTGATGGCGCGCGGGGCGTTCCCTGACAGCCATCCGCAGAACGTGGGCATGCCGGGGATGCACGGCACGGTGTCCGCGGTGGCCGCGCTGCAGCGCAGCGACCTGTTGATCGCGCTGGGCACCCGCTTCGACGACCGGGTGACCGGCAGGCTGGATTCCTTTGCGCCCGAGGCCAAGGTGATTCACGCCGACATCGACCCGGCCGAGATCGGCAAGAACCGCCACGCCGACGTCCCCATCGTCGGTGACGTCAAGGCGGTGATCGTCGAGCTGATCGCGGCCCTGCACCGGGACGGCATCATCGGCGCTATCCACATCGACAACTGGCTCGAGTATCTGCGCGGCGTGCAGGCGACTTACCCGTTGAGTTACGGGCCGCAGAGCGACGGCAGCCTGTCGCCGGAGTACGTGATCGAGACGCTGGGCAAGATGGCCGGGCCGGAGGCGGTGTACGTGGCAGGCGTCGGCCAGCACCAGATGTGGGCCGCGCAGTTCATCTCCTACGAGAACCCCAAGACGTGGCTCAATTCCGGCGGGCTCGGCACCATGGGCTACGCCGTGCCCGCGGCGATGGGGGCCAAGTTCGGCCGGCCGGAGGCCGAGGTGTGGGCCATCGACGGCGACGGTTGTTTCCAGATGACCAACCAGGAGCTGGCCACCTGTGCTGTCGAGGGCGCGCCGATCAAGGTCGCGGTCATCAACAACGGGAACCTCGGCATGGTGCGGCAGTGGCAGACGCTGTTCTACGAAGAGCGGTACAGCCAAACGGATCTGGCCACCCACAGCCGTCGCATCCCCGACTTCGTCAAGCTGGCCGAGGCGCTGGGTTGCGTCGGATTGCGTTGTGAGCGAGCCGAAGACGTCGAGGATGTGATCAGGCAGGCGCGTGAGATCAACGACCGTCCGGTGGTGATCGACTTCATCGTCGGCGCGGACGCCCAGGTGTGGCCGATGGTCGCGGCGGGCACCAGCAACGACGAGATCCAGGCCGCTCGCGGTATCCGTCCGCTGTTCGACGATCCGGAAGAAGGACACGCATGAGCACCACCACGCAGACGTTATCGGTGCTCGTCGAGGACAAACCCGGCGTGCTGGCCAGGGTCGCGTCGCTGTTCTCGCGGCGCGGTTTCAACATTCAGTCCCTGGCGGTCGGAGCGACCGAGCAGAAGAACATGTCGCGGATGACGATCGTCGTCAGCGTGGAGGAAGCGCCTCTCGAGCAGATCACCAAGCAGCTCAACAAGCTGGTGAATGTGATCAAAATCGTTGAGCAGGAAGAAGAGAACTCGGTCTCCCGTGAGCTTGCACTGATCAAGGTGCGCACCGACGCGTCGACCCGCGGTCAGGTCATCGAGGCGGTGAACCTGTTCCGGGCCAAGGTCGTCGACGTGTCGACGGAGTCGTTGACGATCGAGGCGACCGGCACGCCCGAGAAGCTCGAGGCGCTACTACGGGTGTTGGAGCCCTTTGGAATTCGGGAGATCGCACAGTCCGGAGTGGTGTCGCTGTCCCGCGGTCCCCGCGGGATCGCCACCACCAAGTAAGCCCCGTCAGGTGAGAGATAAGGAAATTCAGTGGCAGTAGAGATGTTCTATGACGACGACGCGGACCTGTCGATCATTCAGGGCCGCAAGGTCGGCGTCATCGGCTACGGCAGCCAGGGTCATGCGCACTCGCTGAGCCTGCGCGACTCCGGCGTGCAGGTGAAGGTGGGCCTCAAAGAGGGATCGAAGTCACGCGAGAAGGTCAGCGAGCAGGGTCTCGAGGTCGACACGCCTGCCGAGGTGGCCAAGTGGGCCGACGTGATCATGCTGCTGGCGCCCGACACCGCTCAGGCCGAGATCTTTTCCCGCGACATCGAGCCCAACCTCTCCGACGGCAACGCGCTGTTCTTCGGCCACGGCCTCAACATCCACTTCGACCTGATCAAGCCGCCGGCGAACGTCACCATCGGCATGGTCGCCCCGAAGGGCCCCGGCCACCTGGTGCGGCGCCAGTTCGTCGACGGCAAGGGCGTGCCGTGCCTGATCGCGATCGACCAGGACCCCAAGGGCGAGGGCCAGGCGCTGGCACTGTCGTACGCCAAGGGCATCGGCGGCACCCGCGCCGGCGTCATCAAGACCACGTTCAAGGACGAGACCGAAACCGATCTGTTCGGCGAGCAGGCCGTGTTGTGCGGCGGCACAGAGGAACTCGTCAAGACGGGTTTCGACGTGATGGTCGAGGCCGGGTACGCGCCCGAGCTGGCGTATTTCGAGGTGCTGCACGAGCTCAAGCTGATCGTCGATCTGATGTACGAGGGCGGCATCGCGCGGATGAACTACTCGGTGTCCGACACCGCCGAGTTCGGCGGCTACCTGTCGGGTCCGCGGGTCATCGACGCGGACACCAAGGACCGGATGCGCGACATCCTCAAGGAGATTCAGGACGGCACCTTCGTCAAGAAGCTGGTCGCCAACGTCGAGGGCGGCAACAAGGAACTCGAAGGGCTGCGCAAGAAGAACGCCGAGCACCCGATCGAGGTCACCGGCAAGAAGCTGCGCGACCTGATGAGCTGGGTGGACCGGCCGATCACCGAGACGGCGTAGCGGCGATTTGTGGAGCCGCAGCGGCGGTGAGCGCCGCCAAGACTCCACAAATCACTCGTTGGGACGGCGTTCGTGACCCGGCTTGCCGTGGGTCCGGCGCCGCTCCTTCATTTCGGACTCGTATACATGTCTGCGGCCCTGCTGTAGCTCGTCGCGCACCATGCGCTCGTGGTCG
Source organism: Mycobacterium sp. GA-0227b (assembly GCF_001499855.1). GTDB lineage: Bacteria > Actinomycetota > Actinomycetes > Mycobacteriales > Mycobacteriaceae > Mycobacterium. Next base: position 419,426 of record NZ_LQIK01000023.1, on the reverse strand, counting down.
CGGAACACCGACCAGTAGCAGTCGTCGAACTCCTCGACGATCTGAAAGGTCCAGCGGCCGTGGAGCACATTGCGACCGACGAGATCGTCCTGAAGTCGGTCGGCGACCGCCGCGTGACCGGCGTCGCGCAGTTTGTCGCAGGCCTCGCCGAGCAGAACATCGGCCCGGCCCATCAGCTGATGGAACGAATACAGTTCGCCGCGCGCGCGTTCCACCCACTCCAGCGCCTCCGACAGGGCGCCGACCGCCTCGACCGTCGCGTCGTCGACTCCCTCGGGACGGCTGTTGTGATCCTTGCCCTGATCGCTCATGTCGCTACAGTTACCCCCTTCGCGGCCCCGCAATATCCAGAAGACGAATCGCTGCATCGGTTGTGCGTTGAGTTCGCCGACGGGTTTACTGTGACGAGGTCGAAACCGCAGTGGAAAGCCCGATGGACGACGCTGACGAGCCCAGGTACACCGTCCGTGTGGTAGCCGAACGTGTCGGTGTCCCAACGGCGACGCTGCGCAGCTGGAGTCAGCGCTACGGCGTGGGGCCCTCGCGCCACCGGCCCGGCCGGCATCGGCTCTACAGCGAGAACGACGTCGTGGTCGTGCGGCACATGCACGAGCTGATGGGCCAGGGCACGAGCGCGCGCAGCGCGGCGCGGCTGGCGATGGAATCCGTTCTGCCCCCACGTGGCGACGTCGACTCGTTGTTGGCGGCCGCGTTCGAACTCGACCACGTTGCGCTGGGCCGGCTGCTGGAGTCGCACCTGCATCACTTCGGCGTACTCGATACGTGGGACCTGATCGTTCGGCCGGCGTTCGCGACAATCGTTGCCAGACAGGATGCGAGCGGCGGTTGTATCGACGTCGAGCACGCGCTGTCTTGGGCGGTGTCGCGGGCGCTGCAGCGGGAGCCGCTCGCGCCGCTCGACACGTCGACGTCGGTGGTCTTGGCGTGCACCTCGCGAGAGACGCACGCACTGCCGCTCGAGGCATTGCGCGCTGCGCTCGGGGAACGTGGACACGGTGCGCTGACACTGGGCGCGGACGTTCCACTTTCGGCGCTGACCGACGCGATCGCGCGGGTGCGGCCGCCCGTCACGGTGATGTTGTGGTCGCAGACCGCCGATACCGCCGACGGGGACATGGTTGGGGCGGTGGCCGCTGATGCGGTGGTACTGCTCGGCGGACCGGGGTGGGAGGCCGTGTCCGCGGTGAAGCCGGGCGTGCGCGTGCACAGCCTGCGCGAGGCGGTGAAGTGCTGCGTACCGGGCCCGTGACGCCTGCGCATCGACTTCGCGTCGGTTAGCCCCATTCTGGGTATGTATTCGAGGTGTCAGCATCGACCACCGCCACGACGGATGAGTCCGTTGTGCTGCTCGACGAGGACGGCCGCCACATCGGCAGCGCCGCCAAGACGACCGTCCATCATGCCGCGACCCCCCTGCACCTCGGATTTTCCTGTTACCTGTTCGACGCGGACGGCCACGTGCTGTTGACCCGTCGTGCCCTGGGAAAGATGACGTGGCCGGGGGTGTGGTCGAACTCGTTTTGTGGACATCCGGCGCCGGGGGAGCAGGTCGAGAACGCGGTGCGCCGCCGCGCCGCACAGGAATTGGGCGTGTCGATCAATTCGCTGGTCTGCGTGCTGCCCGACTTCCGGTATCGCGCGGTGGCCGCCGACGGCACCGTCGAGAACGAGATCTGCCCGGTGTTCTTCGCCCGCTGCGACGACCGGCTTCGACCCGATCCGGACGAGGTCATGGAATGGATGTGGGTCTCCTGGAGGCAGCTTCGCTCGGCCGTCGGGCTGCCGTGGTCGATCAGTCCGTGGGCCATGGACCAGATACCGCTACTCGACGAGCGCTACGTGCATGGGGAGTGGCCCAGTTCCTGAGAAAGTAGCGCCTCGCTGTGTCGGCCACGGCGCTACTTCTTCTTCAGCGATTCCGGCTTGTGCACCGCGTCTCGGCCGCTCTTGTCGCTGCGTACCCGGTACTGCGGATTGTCGGAGTCGGCGCGCACGGTGCGGCCCGCGGCCTCGGTGTCCGAGGTGATCTTCTCCTCGACCGTCCCGGTCACGGTGTTGCCGTGGCTCTTCCACTGAACCTTGTCGCCCTTGCCGATGTTTGTGCTCATCAGGCGCGGATACCCGACAAAATCGATGCAAAACCGACTCAAGAGAGTTGACGGAGACGATAGAGCCGCTCGGCGTAGGCGAGGTCGTCGCGCCACAACCGCGTGGCCGCGCGTCGCATGAACGGGGTGATCAACGGTGCGCCGCGCAACGCATGGATGAAGCCGGGACGGTCGGAGTGCGCGATGACCGCTTCGATCACCGCGGTGCGGGCCGAACCGTCGCCGGCGGTCCCGAGCGGAGTGGCGTGTGTCTCCACCACGCTGCCCGCGCCTTCGCCGTCGATGATTCGCATGACGATGGTTCGCGGCTCCGGAGTGCTGAACTCCGCGATCACGGGGACACCCAGACGGCCGATCCGGAATGTGACGGCGACCAGGAAGCGGTCCGCCTCCCCCGGCAGTTCGTCGTCGGCGGCCGGCGACGAAAGGACCTCGAGTCGCGTGAAGGAGTAAGGGTGGAACCACGCCCCGTGCCAAGGGTCGAGCCGGTTGGCGATCACGTCGCGGGGTTCGCAGGTGCCGACCAGCCGGGTCACCGCGGACAGGTGTGGTCCCCGCGGACGCTTCGGCAATAGCGGTGCCGCCGTGGGTTTTTCACCGCCTAGCGCGTCGAGTCGAACCCAGGCGAGCACCCCGTCGTCATGCGTCGGATAGGGCCGCCAACTCCATGTCCGGGCGCCGTCGAAGCGCAAACCATGCCACGGGCAGATCAACGTTCCGCAGTCGTTGGTGCCCGTCGAGAGGTCCGCGCCGAGGTGTGGGCAGGCCGCGGGACCGACCGCGAGCGCACCGCCTCGGGCCCGCCACGCGACCAGTTCGATACCACCGACGGTGGCACCGATCGGCCGTTTGTCGATGGTGTCGCTGGCCGCGAACGCGTACCAGTTGCCGCTGGGCCTGCGCTGGGAGCGCCGCAGCGCGGACTGGATGACCGCCGCTTCGGCGTCGCGGTAGGTGGGCCGCTGCCCGGACCACGGGGTGCGTGAAAGTACCTCGAACGGCGTGGTTTTCGCCAACCGGGCTTTCAGGTCCGCGAACATGCTCATGTGTGCTGCCTTTCGGCCAGACGCCGCAACGGTGCGAAGCGACCCTGGGTCGGCACGGTGTGCAGATCGTGTCCAGTGAGGCCGAAGCGCTTCAACAGCAGATTGGCCGCCGTCCATCCGGTGGTGGCGGCACGCTCCATCAGCGCGACAGGCAGGTCGACGCGAATTCCGTCGCCGGCCAACACCAAACCGGCCTGCGGTGTCGCGACGGTCGGGCGGCGCGCAAAGTCACCGGGGGCGAAACGTGGGCAATCCTGACGGCACAGCACCCGCTCACCGACGATGGTGGCGCCGGCGGTCTCGGGATACAGTTCGCGCATCCGCGCCGGTAGGTGCTCGCGTACGTCGGCCGACCCGTCGGTCACCGCGTACGAATGCAACTCCACCACCGAGCCGCCGGTGCTGCGGGACCAGCTCATGGCCTCGCGCTCGTATCTCTCCAGCACACTGACATTGTCCAGCGGCGGTCGCCCGCCCGTCCCGAGAAACGCGGCGCGGTCCGGATTCACCGGCCGGTCCAGCCACAGTCGCTGCACGACGAACGGTGCGGCGGTACGCATCGCGGCGATCCGGGACCGCCATTCGACGTCGCCGAGGGCAGGCGAGCCGTCGACGATGCGCTGCAGGCCCGCCACGTCGGTCGCGAGCACGATCCCGTCCGCCTCGATGCGGGCTCCACCGTCCGTACGCACCACGAACCGGGCCCCGCCGTGCACCTCGGTCGCCGACACGCCGGTGTGTACGCGAACGCCCAGTGAATCCAGATAAGCACGCAACGGGTTCCACAGTGCCGCATCGAAGTTGGCGTTGGCGACGTCGAAGACGAGACCTTCGCTGGAACCCAGGAAGTAGATGTGGAACATCGTCGCCAGCTCCGCGGCGGAGAGCTCGGCCGGCTCGGAGAAGAAGCTTCTCGAGAACACCTCGAAGGCCAGATGGCGTGCGGGCTCGGGGAAGTTGATGTCGCGCAGGAAAGTGTCGGCATCGAGGTGATCCAGCTCGTGGTAGATCCCGGGCACCGTGACCGCGGCCAACGGTGCTGCGGCGCGCGCGTTGAGCCGCGCCAGGTCTCGCAAGCGGAACGTCGGGCTGCGCAGCGCGAAGGCCAGCGCGTTCAACGGTGGGGTGCGGGGCAGACCGCGGAAGGTATCGCACCGGCCGTGCGCATCGACGAGCGGGTAGTCCAGCACGGGGCTGAGCATTCGCAGCGCAGGGTCGATGCGCCGCAGCAGGTTTCGCAAGTTGTAGTACTGCCGGAAGAATGCGTGGAAGCCGCGGTTCATGGCCACCGGCGTGCCGTCTTCGAGCGACTCGGTCCAGCTTCCGACGCGCCCACCGAGGTAGGGCTCGCGTTCGAGGACGTCTACGCGCACCCCGCGTTCGGCCAGCCCGGTGGCCGCAGCCAGACCGGCGATGCCCGCGCCGACGACCACCACTTGCGGTCTGTCCGGCAGCGCGGCCGCGGCGGGAGAGCCGGTCGGGGCGGCGTGCGTCACGCGGCGCGGATCGGTCATCGGGGGGCCTCGGCGAGGAAGGTGTGCACGATGTTGCGTTGCCAGCCCGGCATCGTCTCGCTGCGTACCGCCGTGAACCCGTTGCGGCGCAGCCGGTTACGGAACTCGGCGGCACCGTCGAAGCGGTTCACGCTGCGGCGCAGATACCGGTATAGCGACGCGTCACCGCTGCGGAGCCGACCGCTCGGGATGATGATCGCGGCACAGACGGCGTTCCACACCGCGGTGGCCAGCCGTGAGTCCCGCACCGAGTACTCGTGCACCGCCAGCGTCGCGCCCGGCCGCAGCAGGGAACGGAACTCGCGCAGCTGGGTGTCGGGGTCGGGCAGGTTGCGCACGAGGTAGGCGGCGAAGACACCGTCGAAGGGCCCGTGGACACCGGCGGCGGCGAGGTCTTCGATGCGGCTGTGTACGAATCGGACCGTCGAGGGCCACCGCTTGGCGCGCGCCTCGGCAAGCATGCCCTGCGAGCCGTCCACGCCCACGATCTGCGCGTGCGGCGCCACGGACAGCAGCGCGGCGGTGGATGCGCCGGTGCCACACCCGGCGTCGAGCAGGCGTAGCCCGCGGCCGGCGTCGGGTAACCGCATCCGCTGTGCGGAGATCCGAAGGTGCGCGTGGTATCCCGGATTGGAGTCGACCAGCGTGTCATACGCCGGTGCGCCGTCGTCGAATGCGGCCGGAACATCGCAGGGGTCTTCGGAATGACGTCCCGCACCGACCTTCACGACACGTCCTTTCTTTGTGCGCGTAGCCGCTGCCGCTCCCACAGCAGCAGCACCGCGGTGACCATGGCCCATCCGAAAAGGAAGTCTTCGACCGGGATGTCGAACGGAAAGCGGATCCCGCTGGTGTGCTTCTCGTCGTAGATGACGATGGGTGCGCTCAACTTCGTGAGCCAGCCGTCGACCGGGATCTGGAAACCCGTCACGATGACCATCGAGATCCAGTACGCCGGTCTGCGGAACAGTCCGGTCCGCAGAACGCCCAATTCCATTGCACAGACCGCGATAACCGCCAGCACGGCGGGCACCGTGTATCCCAGTCCGATCACTTCACGCGCTCCGCTCGGTTCCGCATCCGTTGCAGCCAGCCCAGTATGGTGTCGACGGCGTTGTAGGTCAGTAGGCCGCACAGCGGGATCACCACGAAGAACAGGAGTTCCTCGACGGGCATCACGCCCGGGACGTCGATACCCGTGACGTATTGCGGGTTGTACGTCCACACGTCGGCGGCGATCGCGATGGCATCCCAGAGTACGAACACCGCCGCGACGGGGAGCACCGCGGCGGCGGCCCGCCGCGCCTGCCGGTAAACCCCTTCGCCGAGCAGTTCCAACGGCGCCGTGATCGTGAGGCAGGCGGCCAGCACGAGGAGGTACTGCCAGTTGTCCATCGTCACACCCTGTGCTCCCGATGCCGTGCGGCCCAGGCCTTGAACAGCCCGGTCCCGCCGACCCGGATACGGCGGCCGATGCTCACCGAGGCGCGCTGGCTGAACACGGCGAAGTCCATCTCCTCGATGCGATCGAGTATCTCGGAGTACAGCGTCAGGGCCGCCGTCACGCACGGGCGCGAACGCGGGCGCAGAAGGGCGATACCGTGCCGCGCGTAGTCGTACACGCGCCGGTTGACGGCAATTTGCTCGACCAGCGCACGCCGCACCTTGGCGTCGGTGCGCCGGTTCTCGCGGCACCACGTCAGCACGTCACGGTCCACGCCGTGGTTGGCCAGTTCGTCGGCGGGCAGGTAGACCCTGCCACGCTCGAGGTCCTCGTCGATGTCACGCAGGAAGTTGGTGAGCTGGAACGCTTTTCCGAGCGCAGCCGCATGCGGTGCCGCCTCTTCGGGCGGTCCGACGGTTCCGAGCACGGGCAGCAGTTGCAGGCCGATGACCTCCGCCGAGCCGTACATGTAGCGGTCGAGCGCGGCCCGGTCGGGATAGTCGGTGACGGTCAGGTCCATGCGCATCGAGCCGAGGAAGTCGTCGAACAGCTCCCACGGGATGCCGTACCGGCGCGCGCAGTGCACGACCGCGGTGAGCGTCGGGTCGTCGTCGTCGCAGCTGCCCTGCGCAAGGCAGTTGAAGAGCTCGGTGGCCAGCCGCTGCAACTGGTCTGCGCGTTCACCCATGCTGACGACGGGGTCGAAGTCGTCGAGGATGTCGTCGGCGCGGCGGGCGAAACCGTACAAAGCGTGCACGGCGGGACGCTGTTCGGGGGCCAGCAACCGGGTGGCCAGGAAGAACGTGCGGCCGTGCTCGGCGTTGATTGTGCGGCAACGACGATAGGCCTCGCGCAGGGCCGGGTCATGGACGCCCGCGGCGTCGAGTTCGGAACCGATCATGTTTGCACCACCTGGCTGCGGGCCCGCCGAATCGGTAGGCCGGTGATTCGGTCGGCGGCCAACCGCCCCGACAGCAGCGCGGTGGGCACGCCGACACCGGGGACGGTCGACGACCCGGCGAGCACCACATTCGCGATGCCGCGCACGGTGTTGGCGGGACGGAAGGGGCCGGTCTGGCCGAACGTGTGCGCGAGGGCGAACGGGGTGCCGGCGGCCATGCCTTGACGCGCCCAATCCGCCGGATCCACGACGTGCAACACCTCGGCGTCCACCCCCAATCGGGGCAGCCGGGTGGTGACGACGTCCATCATCTGACCGACATAGCGGTCCCGCATCGACGCCCAGTCGACCTGTCCCACTTGGAGATTGGGTGCCGGCGCGAGGATGTAGAGCAGGTCGCGGCCGGCGGGCGCCAGCGAGGCGTCGCCAGCGCTGGGCCGGGTGACCAGCAACGACGGATCGGTCATCACGCGCCCGTCGTCGATGATGTCGGTGAACGTCCGCTTCCATTCGTCACCGAAAACAATGGTGTGGTGGCCGATGTCGGCGGCGTCCGGTCCGACCGCGCGGCAACCGACATGGGCAACAACCGCAGACGGCGCGGGTCGCAGCGCAAGCACGCGACGCGGTGTCCTTTCGAGTAGCCGATAGGTGTCGGGCAGCTCGGTGGTGAGCACCACCGCGTCGGCAGGTATCCGGTCACCGCCGTCGGTGTGCACGGCCACCGCGCGGTCGCCCCTGCGTTCCAGCGCCGACACCGCGGAGCCGTAACGGAACTCGACGCCCGCATCGGATGCGGCCGCGGCCAGCGCGTCGGGAAGCGCACGCACCCCGCCGCGGGGGAAGTAGACGCCCGCGATGGTGTCCATGTAGGCGATCACCGCGTACACCGCCAGCGCCCGATGCGGCGGCACGCCCGCGTACAGCGCCTGGAACGTGAACACCCGCTGTAATCGCTCGTCGCGCAGGTAGCGGCGCACCATCTTGTCCCACCGGCGGAACCCGCCGATGGCGGCCAGCCGGGCCAGTTGCGGCGTGAGCAGCGAAAGCGGTGAGTCGAAGTTCGCGGCGATGAACCCGTCGAACTCGGCCTGGTACAGCTTCGACAGCCAGTTACGCAGGCGCACATAGCCGTCCGCTTCGGAACTGCCGGCGAAGCGTTCGATCTCGGCGGCCATCGCATCGGGATCGCTGCGCACCTGCAGCGTGCTGCCGTCGGCGAACGACGCGCGGTATGCGGGATCGACGCCGATCAGGTCGAGTCGGTCCGAGACGGTCTCGCCGACCGCGGCGAACGCGTCGTCGATGATGTCGGGCATCGTCAGCACCGTCGGGCCGGTGTCGAGGCGGTAGCCGCCGATGTCCATGCGGCCGACCCGTCCGCCGGGGTGCTGTCCGCGTTCCACGACGGTCACGGTGTGGCCGCGGCCGGCGAGTTGCAGCGCCGCCGACAGTCCGGCGAGCCCGGCGCCGACCACCACCACGCGGTCGGTGCTGCCCCCGACGGTGCGCATCACGCGGCCCGTTCGGTGCAGGCGGCGGCCATGTCGGCCAGCGCGGTGCGGGTCAGCGGGTCCACCTGTCCGGTGTCGATCAGGTCGAGAGCGCGGGTGAGGCGCGAATCGATAAGCTGCTCAATCCATTCCACGGCACCCGTGGCGACGATGAGCTTCCGCCACCGCCGGATGTCGGCGTCGCGGAGATCGGAGGTGCTCATCAACTGCGTCAGCTCGCGCCGACGTGTCGCATCGGCGAGCCGGTAGGCCGCCACCACCACGCTCGTCGCCTTGTGCTCGAAGAGATCGCTGCCCGCGGGCTTACCGGTGATCTCGGGCGAGCCGAAGATACCCAGTACGTCGTCGCGCAATTGGAACGCCTCGCCGACCGCTTCGCCGTACTCCCCGAGCAGCCGCAGCTGAGAGGGCGCGCATCCGGCCATAGCGGCCCCGATCTCCAGCGGCCTGCGCACGGTGTAGTTGCCGGATTTGCGCCGTAGCACGTCGAGAACCTTTTCCCACTGCGGGAATTCGGCGGCGTCGTTGACAAGGTCGGCGAACTGGCCGACGGCGAGTTCAGTGCGCATCGCGTCGTAGCGGGGCCAGCCGCGGGACAGTGCGACGTCGTCGACTCCGCTCTCGCGCATCATCTGCTCGGCCCACACCAGGCACAGGTCACCGAGCAGGACGGCGGCCGCCTCACCGAAGCGTTCCGGTGAACCCGACATCGCTCGCTCGCGGTGCCACTGCGCGAACCGAATGTGGGCCGCGGGGCGTCCGCGCCGCAGCTCGGAGCCGTCCATCACGTCGTCCTGCAGCAGCGCGAACGCGTGGAGCAGCTCGAAACTGGCGGCGGCACGCAGCGCGCCCGGATCGTCGTCGGCTCCGCACAGCCAGCCCAGATACATATACGTCGAGCGCACACACTTGCCGCCGGCGACGAAAGCCTGCAGTACCTCGGTCGCGAGATCGACTCCTGCGGCGCTGAGCTCGTCAGCGCAGCGCGTACGGACGAAATCGGCGAGGGACCGCAACACCTCACGCCGCAAGGAGTCGCGCCATACCGGAAACGCCGTCGCCAGCAGGCCTCTCTGCGGAGCGACGGGCTCCGCCATCGCCAGCAGCGGGGCGCGCGTGTATCCGTTGGTACCGCTCAAGCAGCGTCCCCTTCACTCGATGCGACGACAAGTACCCGAATCGGGGCAACTCAATCGGGGTACCCCAGGGTGGCCGCATCTATGCATCGTTTTTGCATCGATGGCTGAGCGACGCTGTGGGCTCAGGGCGACAGCGCGGGCATCGTCTTGATACCGAACTCACGGCGCAGAACTGTTCGGGCGGCGAAATAGCCGGCCATGCCGTGCACGCCGCCACCGGGTGGGGTGGCCGATGAACACAGGTAGACACCGGGCACGGGTGTGCTCCACGGATTGAGCCGGGGGGTCGGTCCGCCCAGAGCATGCATCAGCGTGTTGCCGCCGACGCCGATATCGCCGCCGACGAGGTTGGCATTGTGCTCTGCCAGTCGGGCGGCGGGCACGGACCGGACCGCCACCACGACGTCGCGGAAGCCCGGCGCGAAGCGCTCGAAGATTCTGTTGACCGGCTCGGCCTGGTCGACGGTCGAACCGGACGGCACATGCGCGTAGGTCCACATCGGCCGCCGACCCTTGGCGTCGATTCGACCAGGATCGAGTAGGTGTGGCAGAGCGGCGAGCACCATCGGCCACTCGGGGTGTCGGCCGGCGACGATCTCGCGTTCGGCGTGGGCCATCTGCTCGCGGGTGCCACCCATGTGCAGGGTGGGCGCCCGTCGTAACCGCTCGTCGGTGAACGGCACATCGTCGGACAACACAAAGTCGACTTTGGCCACACCCGGACCGAATCGGTACCGTTGTAACGCTTTTGCGTACCGGCGAGGTAGCTTGTCGGCGTAGATGGCGGCCAGCGCGGTGGGCGCGGTGTCGAAAAGCGTGACACCGGTTGGGGGTTCGGTGACTTCGTGGTCGGCGATGAGCACGCCACCGTGGGCGCGTAGGTCGTCGATCAGCGCGTCGACGATCGCCTGGCTGCCGCCCACGGGGATCGGCCAGCCGACGGTGTGCGCGAGCGTGCCGAGCATCAACCCGCCGCCCGCTGACACGAGCGACGGCATCGGCGAGATCACATGCGCGGCAACACCACTGAACAACGCGCGCGCGTCGGCGCCGGACAGCGCACCCCACGCCGGCGTGCCTTGTTCGAGAAGCCGGCGGGCCACCTGTACGGCGGCAACCGGATTCGTCGGGAGCGAGCGCTTGTCACCGAGCAGCAGGTCCAGCACCGCGGCGTCGCGTTCGACCATCGGCCCGAACAACCTGCGCCAGGACTGCCCGTGTTCGAGCTCCGCGACGGTCCGGTCGAGGTCGTGATATCCGACCGCCGAGCGTGAACCCGGAAGGGGATTGGCGTAGGACACCTCGGGCACGTTCAGGGTCACGCCGCGGGCGGGCAGATCGAACTCGGCAAGGAACGGTGATGCCAGCGCCAGCGGATGCACGGCCGAACAGATGTCGTGCGAGATTTCAGGGAATTCGGGATCGGGCAGCGTGCGCGCGCCACCGCCGAAAGTCGGTTGCGCCTCCAGCACCTGCACCGACAGGCCGGCCCGGGCGCAGATGACGGCGGCGGCCAAGCCGTTGGGTCCGCTTCCGACGACGGTGATATCCACGCTCGCATTTCTCCCGCCCACCACCCGCCGAGTCAAGCCCATTAGGCTGACCGCGTGAGCCTGCCCGTTGTACTGATCGCCGACAAATTGGCTGAGTCGACGGTCGCCGCCCTCGGCGACCAGGTAGAAGTCCGCTGGGTCGACGGCCCGGACCGGCCGAAGCTGCTGGCCGCGGTGCCCGAAGCCGACGCGCTACTGGTGCGCTCGGCGACGACGGTGGACGCCGAGGTGCTCGCCGCGGCGCCCAAACTCAAGATCGTCGCCCGCGCCGGCGTCGGCCTCGACAACGTCGACGTGGACGCCGCCACCGCCCGCGGGGTGCTGGTGGTCAACGCGCCGACGTCGAACATCCACAGCGCGGCCGAACATGCGCTGGCCCTCATGCTGGCCGCGGCGCGCGATATTCCCGCCGCCGATGCGTCGCTGCGCGCACGCACCTGGAAGCGCTCGTCGTTCTCGGGCACCGAGATCTACGGCAAGACGGTCGGCGTGGTGGGCCTGGGCCGCATCGGCCAGCTGGTGGCCCAGCGGCTGGCCGCGTTCGGTACTCACGTCGTGGCCTACGACCCATACGTCTCGGCGGCCCGCGCGGCGCAACTCGGTATCGAGCTGCTGACCCTCGACGAGTTGCTGGCCCGCGCGGACTTCATCTCGGTGCACCTGCCCAAGACGCCGGAGACGGCGGGATTGATCGGCAAGGACGCGCTGGCGAAGACCAAACCCGGCGTGATCATCGTCAACGCGGCCCGCGGCGGGCTGATCGACGAGGATGCGCTGGCCCAGGCGGTCAACTCGGGCCATGTCCGGGCGGCGGGCATCGATGTGTTCGCCAAGGAGCCGACCACCGAAAGCCCGTTGTTCGAATTGCCTCAGGTCGTGGTGACCCCGCACCTGGGGGCGTCGACCGCAGAGGCGCAGGATCGGGCGGGTACCGACGTCGCGGCGAGCGTGAAGCTGGCACTGGCGGGCGAATTCGTACCCGACGCAGTCAATGTCGGCGGCGGAGTCGTCGGTGAAGAGGTCGCGCCGTGGCTCGACCTGGTCCGCAAGCTCGGCTTGCTGGTCGGCGTGCTGGGCGACGAGCTGCCGGTGTCGCTCTCGGTTCAGGTGCGCGGCGAGCTCGCGGCCGAAGACGCTGAGGTGCTGAGACTTTCGGCGCTTCGCGGGTTGTTCTCAGCGGTCATCGAGGATCCGGTGACATTCGTCAATGCGCCGGCGCTCGCCGCCGAACGCGGGGTGCAGGCCGACATCACCACTGCGACCGAAAGCCCCAACCACCGCAGCATGGTCGACGTGCGGGCGGTCTACGCCGACGGGTCGACCGCCAACGTGGCCGGCACGCTGACGGGCCCGCAGCTGATCGAGAAGATCGTCCAGATCAACGAGCGCAACTTCGATCTGCGCGCCGAAGGCGTCTACCTGATCATCAACTACTTCGACCGGCCGGGCACGCTCGGCAAGATCGGAACCATCCTGGGCGGTGCCGACATCAACATCCACGCCGCCCAACTGAGCGAGGACGCCGAGGGACCGGGCGCGACGATCCTGCTGCGCATCGACCGCGATGTGCCCGACGATGTGCGGTCCGCGATCGCCGACCAGGTCGGCGCCAACATGCTGGAAGTGGTTGACCTGTCATGAAACTGGCGATCATCGCCGGCGACGGCATCGGTCCTGAGGTCGTCGGCGAGGCCGTCAAGGTGCTCGACGCGGTGGTGCCCGGGGTGGACAAGACGCGCTACGACCTGGGGGCGCGCCGGTACCACGAGACCGGCGAGGTGCTGCCGGACTCGGTGCTCGACGAACTGCGCGAGCACGACGCGATCCTGCTCGGCGCGATCGGTGATCCGTCGGTGCCCAGCGGCGTGCTGGAACGCGGTCTGCTCCTGCGCATCCGGTTCGCCCTCGACCACCACATCAACCTGCGGCCGGGTCGCCTCTATCCCGGAGTGACCAGTCCGTTGGCCGGCGACCCCGACATCGACTTCGTCGTCGTGCGGGAAGGCACCGAAGGCCCGTACACCGGTACGGGCGGGGCGATCCGGGTCGGAACCCCGCACGAGATCGCCACCGAGGTGAGCGTCAACACCGCGTTCGGCGTGCGTCGGGTCGTGACGGATGCGTTCGGCCGGGCGCAGCAGCGCCGCAAGCATCTGACCCTGGTGCACAAGAACAACGTGCTGACCTTCGCGGGCGCGCTGTGGTCGCGCATCGTCGAAGAGGTCGGCGCCGACTACCCCGACGTCGAGGTGGCCTACCAGCACGTCGACGCCGCAACCATCCATATGGTGACCAGTCCTGATCGTTTTGATGTGATCGTCACCGACAACCTGTTCGGCGACATCGTCACCGATCTCGCCGCCGCGGTGTGCGGGGGTATCGGCCTGGCGGCCAGCGGCAATATCGATGCGACACGGACCAACCCGTCGATGTTCGAACCGGTGCACGGCAGCGCCCCCGACATCGCGGGGCAGGGGGTCGCCGATCCGACCGCTGCGGTCATGTCGGTCGCGCTGCTGTTGTCCCACGTCGGCGAGATCGACGCGGCCGCCCGCGTCGACAAGGCCGTCGAACAGCATCTGGCCACACGCGGAGACGCCACGCTGAGCACCACGCAGATCGGTGATCGGATCGCGGCCAACCTCTAGTCGTTTCGCACCTCTCGCCGTTTCGCGAAAGCCGGTTCGTCCGCCGGCACGACCGGAATCGCCGCCAGCGGTAGCAATGCACTCACCGCGAACGCTGCCGGATATCCCCCCGCGCCTATCAACGCACCGAACAGCGGGGCCGCGGCCGCCGACGCCAGGTGCTGGCTGGTGTTCTGGGTGCCCAGCGCGCGTCCGCTCCAGAACGGGCCGGCTATCTCGGCGATCGCGGTGAAGGCCAACCCGTTGTCGGACACGGTGATCACCGAAGCGACGACCATCACGGCCACGCTCACCGGTGAGCTGAGCCAGTCCGACAGCGCCAGCAGGCCCATGGAGACGGCGGCGCCCGCAGCGATCCACCGGATCGGCCGCAACCGCTGGCCCAGTCGGTCGGACCAGTGCCCGGCGGCGATACGGCCACCGGCACCGAGTATTTGAGCCACGGTGACGAGGACGCCCGCCGAGGCCGCCGACCAACCGCGGTCGGTCATCAGCCACACCAACGTGAACGTCCACAGGACGGCCTGCGGAACGACCAGCAACACCGACACGGCGTGGATGCGCCACAGCACGGACGATCCGCGATAGGGGTTGGCCAGATGATCGGCGGGCGCTTCGGAGCGCGGCGGCCGGGGCGGGTCGATCACCGCGACCGCGCAGACCGCCGCCGAGACGGCACATACGATCGCCGGGAACAGCAATGCCGCTGACACACCGTGGCTTTCGGCCAACCGCGGAATCACCAGCGCGCCGAACCCGACGCCGAGCGGCGTCGCGGTCTGGCGGATGCCCATCACGAGCCCGCGCTGATCCGGCGGGAACCAGCCGACCACCAACCGCCCGCTTGCCGAATTGCTGCTGGCGGCGGCCATTCCGCCCAGGAGCAGGAAGGCGCCCATCGCGAACAGTGAATCCACCGAGGCCGCCGCGAACGCCGCGGCGGCGATCAGGCCCGAGCCGACCGTCAGCACGAAGCGTTCCCCGACGCGGTCGACCACATAGCCCCACGCGATCAACGTGATCACCAGACCGAGGCTCGGCATCGACGACAACAGCCCGGCCGCGGCGAGGTCGAGTCCGCGCTCGGTGTGCAGCGTCGGAATGAGAAACGCCGCGCCGTTGATGAACACGTTGGCGCTCGTCGTCGCCGCGAGCGCGGTCCCCAGCAGCGACCAGCGCCGCGCACGGCTGATCGACTCGACGGGCATCGGTCCATGGTGGCACAGGCTTCTCACGATGCTGAATCCCATTCTCATGTAGTGAGACATCGGCGGCGGGGGAGCGGTCCGCGGCCGCGATGACCACCCCCACTAGGCTGACGGCATGCGCCTTGGCCGAATCGCCAGTCCCGACGGAGTCGCCTTCGTCAGCGTCGAGGGCCCGCCCGACGATCCTGACCAGGCAGTCGCGCGGGAGATCGCGGAGCATCCGTTCGGCGCCCCCCAGTTCACCGGCAGGCAGTGGCCGCTCGCCGATGTCCGCCTGCTCGCGCCCATCCTGGCCAGCAAGGTGGTCTGTGTCGGCAAGAACTATGCCGCGCACATCGAGGAGATGGCTGCGCAGGCGAGAAGCAGCACCGGACACAGCGTGACGTCGTTCGAGGAGCCGGTCATCTTCATGAAGCCCAACACAGCGATCATCGGCCCGAACGTGCCGATCCAACTGCCCGCCGACGCCAATCCCGTCCATTTCGAAGGTGAACTGGCCGTGGTGATCGGCCGGCCCTGCAAGGACGTACCTGCCGCGCGGGCCGCGGAGAACATCCTCGGCTACACCATCGGCAACGACGTCTCGGCGCGCGACCAGCAGCAGAAGGACGGGCAGTGGACCCGCGCGAAGGGCCACGACTCGTTCTGCCCGATCGGGCCGTGGATCGTCACCGACGTCGACCCCGCGGATCTGGCGATCCGCACCGAGGTCAATGGTGCGGTCAAACAGAACAGCCGGACCTCGAACATGATTCACGACGTCGGGGCCATCGTCGAGTGGATCTCGCGGGTGATGACGCTGCTGCCCGGCGACCTGATCCTCACCGGCACACCGGAGGGGGTCGGGCCGATCGAGGACTCCGATACCGTCAGTATCACCGTCGAGGGCATCGGCACACTGACGAATCCAGTTGTGCGCAAAGGGAAAACATGACAACCGAAAACGCCGTCCGGGTGCGGTTCTGCCCGTCGCCGACGGGTACACCGCACGTCGGCCTCATCCGCACCGCATTGTTCAACTGGGCCTACGCCCGCCATACCGGCGGAACATTCGTATTTCGCATTGAGGACACCGATTCGGCGCGCGACTCCGAGGAGAGCTACCGCGCGCTGCTCGATGCGCTGCGTTGGCTGGGTCTGGACTGGGACGAGGGGCCCGAAGTCGGTGGACCGTATGGGCCGTACCGGCAATCCGAGCGGCTCGACCTCTACCGTGACGTGATCGCCCGGCTCCTCGAGACCGGTGACGCGTACGAGTCGTTCTCCACGCCTGAGGAAGTCGAGGCGCGGCATCTGGCTGCCGGGCGAAACCCGAAACTGGGCTACGACAACTTCGACCGCAACCTGACCGCGGAGCAGCGTGCGGCCTTGCGCGCCGAGGGCAGGCGCTCGGTCGTGCGGTTGAAGATGCCGGACGAGGACATCGGCTGGCGCGATCTCGTGCGCGGAGAAACGACGTTCCCCGCCGGGTCGGTCCCCGATTTCGCATTGACCCGTGGCAACGGTGAGCCGTTGTACACGTTGGTGAATCCGGTCGACGACGCGCTGATGAAGATCAGCCATGTGCTGCGCGGTGAGGACCTGCTGTCGTCAACCCCGCGTCAGATAGCGCTGTATCAGGCGCTGATCCGCATCGGTGTCGCCGAGCAGGTTCCCGAATTCGCCCATCTGCCAAGTGTTCTGGGTGACGGCAACAAGAAGCTGTCCAAACGCGACCCGCAATCCAACCTGTTCCTGCATCGCGAGCGTGGCTTCATCCCCGAGGGCCTGCTGAACTACCTGGCGCTGCTGGGATGGGGCATTGCCGAGGATCGCGACGTGTTCAGCCTCGACGAGATGGTGGCCGCGTTCGACGTCACCGACGTCAACTCGAATCCGGCCCGCTTCGACCAGAAGAAGGCCGACGCGTTGAACGCCGAGCACATTCGGCTGCTGAGCGGGCAGGATTTCACGGCTCGGTTGAACGCATACTTCGCCCAACGCGGTTACGACACGGGCCTCGACGAGAAGGGATTCGCCGAAGCCGCCGCGCTGGTGCAGACCCGCATCGTGGTGCTGGGTGATGCGTGGGATCTGTTGAAGTTCCTCAACGACGGCGAATTCGCACTCGATGCGAAGTCCGCGGGCAAGGAGTTGCGGGCGGAGGCGGTCCCGGTGCTCGACGCCGCGCTGGCCGCGCTCGAGGACACCGGCGACTGGACCACGGCGGCCATCGAGGCGGCGCTCAAGGAGGCTCTGCTCGAGGGTCTGGGGCTCAAGCCACGCAAGGCGTTCGGGCCGATCCGCGTCGCCGCCACCGGCGCGTCGGTCAGCCCGCCGCTGTTCGAATCGCTCGAGCTACTGGGTCGCGAGCGCAGCCTGGCCCGGTTGCGCGCCGGCCGTGAGCATGCCGCGGCCGCAGCCCAGGCGTGAAAAGCGGCCCGCAGATCTTTGGTAGTCTGCACGTCGGTCCGATCACACGCGCGACGGGATCCACTCGTCGCCGCGGGGGATCGAAATAGTCCCGTGACCTGCGGTTATGGGAGCCAATGGGGTATGGTGTAATTGGCAACACAGCTGATTCTGGTTCAGCCATTCTAGGTTCGAGTCCTGGTACCCCAGCCAATGACCGTGATTAGGCCGACAATTCCTGCTGAGATATGCTGGCCATCCGGAAAACCAGTTCTAGCCCCCGTCGTCTAGCGGCCTAGGACGCCGCCCTCTCACGGCGGTAGCGTGGGTTCGAATCCCATCGGGGGTACAACTTGTGGGACTTCGGTGCGCGAGTGATCGCTGAGCGACTGGTAGCGCACCGAAAGCACTCCTTACTTTTCAGAGGCGGCGCGTCAACGCGTCCGCAGCCGCCAGCAGGTCGGCGGCCCATCGCGCACCCGGTCGGCGGCCCATCCGGTCGATGGGGCCGGACACCGATACCGCGGCGACCACCGCGCCGCGACCGTCACGCACCGGCGCAGAGACGCTCGCCACACCGGGTTCGCGTTCGGCGGCGCTCTGCGCCCAGCCACGCTTGCGCACCTCAGCGAGCGCGCGATCGGTGAACTTCGCCGTCGGCAGCACCGCCTGCGCAGTGGCCTCGTCGGCGTAGGCCAGCAGCACCTTGGCGCCCGAACCTGCGGTCATCGGCAACCGGCTGCCGACCGGCACGGTATCGCGCAGCCCGGCAGGCGGTTCCAGCGCGGCCACACAAATTCGTGACGTCCCTTCCCGACGGTAGAGCTGGACGCTCTCGCCGGTGATCTCGCGCAGCCGGGGCAGCACCACCGCGCCCGCGGCCACGAGCGGATCGTTGACCTGCCCGGCCAATTCGGTCACGGCCGGGCCGAGCCGCCAGCGCCCATCGCCGTTGCGGGTGAGCAGGCGGTGAGTCTCCAGCCCCGCGGCCAGCCGGTGCGCCGTGGCGCGCGGCAGCCCGGTGCGCTCGCACAGTTCGGCCAGCCCGCACGGGGACTCGGCCACCGCATGCAGTACGCCGACGGCTTTGTCCAACACGCCGATGCCGCTATCCTGTCTCATAAGGAGATACTAACGTCCCAGATTGTGAGATAGCCACATGTCCACCGGTGTGTCCAATGCTCCTCGCGTGCCCGTAGACAAGCCCCGGACCATGGCCGAGAAGGTGTGGGCCGATCACGTCGTCGTCGAAGGGGCCGGTGACGGTCCCGCGCGAGAACCCGACCTGATCTACATCGACCTGCATCTCGTGCACGAGGTGACCAGCCCGCAGGCGTTCGACGGGCTGCGGTTGGCCGGGCGTCCGGTGCGCAGGCCGGATCTGACGATCGCCACCGAAGACCACAACGTGCCGACGGTCGACATCGACAAGCCGATCGCCGACCCGGTTTCGCGGACACAAGTGGAGACGCTGCGGCGCAACTGCGAAGAGTTCGGCATCCGGCTGCACCCGATGGGTGACGCCGAACAGGGCATCGTGCACATCATCGGACCGCAGCTCGGTCTGACGCAGCCCGGTATGACGGTCGTGTGCGGGGACAGCCACACCTCCACCCACGGCGCGTTCGGCGCGCTGGCGATGGGCATCGGCACCTCTGAGGTCGAGCATGTGCTCGCCACGCAGACGCTGCCGTTGCGTCCGTTCCGGACCATGGCGGTCAACGTCGACGGCGAATTGCCCGACGGGGTCAGCGCCAAGGACATCATCCTCGCGGTGATCGCCAAGATCGGCACCGGCGGCGGACAGGGGCACGTCATCGAATACCGCGGCAGCGCCATCGAATCGCTGTCGATGGAAGGGCGCATGACGATCTGCAACATGAGCATCGAGGCCGGTGCGCGGGCCGGAATGGTGGCGCCCGACGACACCACTTTCGAATTCCTGCGCGGACGACCGCACGCGCCGCAAGGTGTGCAGTGGGAGGAAGCGGTCGCCGCATGGCGGCGGCTGCGCACCGACGACGGCGCCGAATTCGACACCGAGGTCTACATCGACGCCTCGACATTGAGTCCCTTCGTCACCTGGGGAACCAACCCCGGGCAGGGGGTGGCGTTGTCCGCTTCGGTGCCCGACCCCGAACTGATGCTCGACGACGGCGAACGTCAAGCGGCCGAAAAGGCGTTGACCTACATGGACCTTCGGCCCGGGACGGCGATGCGTGACATCGCCGTCGACACCGTGTTCGTCGGCTCGTGCACCAACGGCCGGATCGAGGACCTGCGGGTCGTTGCCGACGTGCTGCGCGGGCGCAAGGTCGCCGACGGTGTGCGCATGCTCGTCGTGCCTGGATCCATGCGCGTGCGCGCGCAGGCCGAATCCGAAGGCCTCGGCGAGATCTTCGACGCGGCCGGCGCGGAGTGGCGGCAGGCGGGCTGCTCGATGTGCCTGGGGATGAACCCCGATCAGCTGTCGCCGGGCCAGCGCTGCGCGTCGACCTCCAACCGCAATTTCGAGGGCAGGCAAGGCAAGGGCGGCCGTACGCATCTGGTGTCGCCCGCGGTCGCCGCCGCCACCGCGGTCCGCGGAACGCTGTCCTCGCCCGCAGACCTGACCGATTAGAAGGAGAAGCGATGCAGGCTTTTCACACCCACACCGGCATCGGCGTCCCGCTGCGTCGGTCGAATGTCGACACCGACCAGATCATCCCGGCGGTCTATCTGAAACGAGTCACGCGAACGGGTTTCGAGGACGGCTTGTTCGCCGCCTGGCGCAACGACCCGTCCTTCGTGTTGAACCTGCCGCCGTTCGACAAGGGTTCGGTGTTGGTCGCCGGCCCCGATTTCGGCACCGGTTCATCACGCGAGCATGCCGTGTGGGCACTCATGGATTACGGATTCCGGGTCGTCATCTCGTCACGCTTCGCCGACATCTTTCGGGGCAATGCAGGCAAGGCCGGACTGCTGGCGGCAGAAATCTCGCAAGATGATGTCGAAATTTTATGGAAGCTCCTCGAGCAGCAGCCGGGCCTGGAAATCACTGTGAATCTTCAAGATCGGAACATCACCGCTGGAACGGTCATGGTGCCGTTCAGAATTGACGACTACACGGCCTGGCGACTTCTCGAGGGACTCGACGATATAGGCCTTACGCTGCGGAAATGCGAAGAGATCGAGGCATACGAAGCGGCCAGGCCGAGCTGGAAGCCACGCACTCTGCCCGGCTGAAAAAGCCGTCGGCAAGTCGAAATCACCGCCCCTGAACCCGGTTCTTCGGGGGTCTCCCAGGAGGCCAAGGGAGGCAAGAAAGTTCGCTAGCCACGCCTGAAACTGCGCGTGGCTCTTGGAAATCAATGGGGAATGGGTTTACCGTGTCCTCTAGTCGGTCCAAAGAGGGCCACTGGTTTCCGGAGGTTATGCATGAACAAAGCAGAGCTCATCGACGTACTCACGGAGAAAATGGGCTCGGATCGTCGGTCGGCAACCGCCGCGGTGGAGAACGTCGTTGACACCATCGTGCGTGCGGTTCACAAGGGTGACAGTGTCACCATTACCGGCTTCGGCGTTTTCGAACAGCGCCGCCGCGCAGCACGCGTCGCGCGTAACCCGCGCACAGGCGAGACCGTGAGGGTCAAGCCCACCTCCGTGCCGGCATTCCGACCCGGCGCACAGTTCAAAGCCGTTGTCTCTGGGGCGCAGCGCCTCCCGGCGGAAGGACCAGCAGTGAAGAGAGGCGTTACGGCGGGAAGCGCCCGCAAGGCCGCGAAGAAGGCTCCGGCCAGGAAGAGCGCGGCGAAGAAGGCACCGGCCAAGAAGGCGGCGACCAAACGGACAGCGGCCAAGAAGACCGCGGCCAAGAAGTCGCCCGCCAAGAAGGCGGCGACCAAACGGACCACGGCCAAGAAGACCGCGGCCAAGAAGTCGCCCGCCAAGAAGTCCGCCGCGAAGAAGGCTCCGGCCAAGAAGGCGGCGACCAAGCGGACGGCAGCCAAGAAGACCGCGAAGAAGGCGCCGGCCCGCAAGGCGCCGGCGAAGCGCGGCCGCAAGTAGTTCTACACCGGAGGCGCCGTGGGTCATCGCGACCCGCGGCGCCTTTGGGTGCGTTCTTGGCTTAAAACATCTCCGGCTCAATCTTTTCGGGCGCGTCGCGGCCCGAAGTTGGATTCATCGCCCCGGGTGGTCTCACTTTCGCGCCAACGGGCTGCCGATGTGGTCCGCCGCCACCAACCGTCCGTCGTACAGCGACATCACCCATGTGCTGCCCTTGCGGTTGCGGGACTTGTCGGGCCGCACGCCGTCACGCTCGCACCACCATTCGACCAGATCGGGGATCACCTTGCCCTGAGTGCAGATCACCGGTGTGCCCGCGGTGTCGGCGATCTCGAGAAAACGACGCCGGGCCGCCTTGCGATCTTCGGCGTACGCTTCCTCGGTCAGCAGGTCATCGCTGTGGATCGTGGCGCCGAGTTCGTCGGCCAACGGTTCCAGTGTCGACACACAGCGCACCCGGTCGGCGGCATATAGATGGTCAGCGCCGAAGGCGAGCAGCACTCCGACCAGTGACTCCGCCTGCGCGCGGCCGTTCTTGTCCAACGGCCGTTTGCGGTCGTCGCCCTTGAAGCGTGACTTGCTGCCCGCCGTCGCGTGGCGCACGATGAGCACCGTCTTGGTGTCGACGGGATGCTTCATGAAGCGGCGCAGAACCTTTCGGTCGTGTGGATAGTCCAGTTGCTTGATCGCCGCGGGAACGGGCAGCCACTTGAGCTCGTCGACTTCGTCGTTCGGGCGGAAATCGCCGTGGACCTGGCGCGCGGCCCAGTAGCGCACCTTCTTCTTACCCTGCTCGACGGAATAGCTCACCGACGCGAGCCGGCGACCGAGTTGCGCGATGTATCCGGTCTCCTCGCACACCTCGCGAATCGCGGTGACGGGTTCGGTCTCGCCGGGATCGACTTTGCCCTTCGGCAGCGACCAGTCGTCGTAGCGGGGGCGGTGAATGAGTGCGATCTCCGGCGCATCGGGATTTCCGTTGGGCCGCCACAACACCGCCCCGGCGGCGAGGATGGTCTTCGCCGCGGCATCGCTCTCGGATGTGTCCTTCGGCACCTCAGCTCCTGCAGATCATTCCGGGTGTCACCGGTCCGCCGCGACGGACGCCGGGTGAATCGTGGCGGTCACGGTTGGCGGTGGCGTTGCATCAACGACACCTGATGGTCGCGAACGGTGTGACCCTCCTGCGGTGACGCCGTCCACTTGCCGTCCATGCCCAGCTCCCAACACCGGGTCGCCGGATCCATCGCGGACTCGAAGACGTCGTGCAGTTGTGTTTTCAGCCTCGGGTCCTTCACTTCGGCCATCACCTCGACCCGCCGGTCGAGATTACGATGCATCATGTCCGCGCTGCCGATCCAGAACTCGTCGATGGCGCGGAAGTGAATGATTCGTGAGTGTTCGAGGAACCGGCCGAGAATCGAGCGGACCACGATGTTGTCGGAGTATCCAGCCGCCTGCGGGCGCAGCGCGCAGATGCCCCGCACCACCACTTCGACCCGCACGCCGGCCTGCGAGGCTCGGTACAACGCGTCGATGACCTGCTCGTCCACCAATGCGTTGGCCTTCAGCCTGATTTGACCCTCGGCGCCGTCGCGGGTGGCGGCGATCTCCCGTTCGATACGTTCGATGATGCCCCTGCGCACACCCTGTGGGGCCACCAACAGGTTGCGGTAGGAATCCTTGCGCGAGTAGCCCGTCAGCGAGTTGAACAGGTCGGTCAGGTCCGCACCGATGTCGGGTGCGGCCGTCAGCAGGCCGATGTCTTCGTACAACCGTGCGGTTTTCGGGTTGTAGTTGCCGGTACCGATATGGCAGTAGCGGCGGATCAACGGGCCCTCCCGGCGCACCACCAGACAGGTCTTGCAGTGGGTCTTGAGGCCGATGAGCCCGTACACCACGTGCACACCCGCGCGCTCCAGGGCACGGGCCCACTTGATGTTGGCCTGCTCGTCGAAGCGGGCCTTGATCTCGACGAGGGCGACGACCTGCTTACCCGCTGCGGCAGCGTCGATGAGCGCGTTGACGATTGGCGAGTCACCCGAGGTGCGGTAGAGCGTCTGCTTGATCGCCAACACGTTGGGATCGGCGGCGGCCTGTTCGATGAACCGTTGCACCGTGGTGGAGAACGAGTCGTACGGGTGGTGAACGAGCACATCCCCGTCGCGCAGGGTGGAGAAGATGCTCTTCGGCGTCTCGCGTTCGCCGAACGCCGGCGGGGTGGCGGGCACGAACGGCCGGTCCTTGAGCGCCGGTCGATCGAGGTCGTAGATCTGCCACAGCGAGGACAGGTCGAGTAGGCCGGGGACCTCGATGACGTCGCCCGGCGCGACATCGAGTTCACGCAGCAGCAACTCGAGCATGCTCTCGGTCATGTCATCGGAGACTTCCAACCGGACGGGAGAACCGAACCGGCGGCGAGCCAACTCGCGTTCGAGCGCCTGCAGGAGGTCCTCGTCGCGGTCCTCTTCCACCTCGAAATCCGCATTGCGCGTGATACGGAACGCATGGTGCTCGACGATCTCCAGACCGGGGAAAAGCACGGGCAGGAACGCCGCGATGAACTCCTCCATCGGCAGGAACCGCACGATCTGCGAATCGCCTTCGCGGGGCGAGAGTTCGACGAAGCGGTCGACGTTGTCGGGCACCTTGATCCGGGCGAAGTGCTGACCGCCGTCATCGGGATGCTTGACGGTGATCGCCAAGTTCAGGCTCAGCCCACTGACGAACGGAAATGGGTGCGCCGGATCCACCGCGAGCGGAGTCAGCACGGGAAACACCTGCTCCTGGAAGTAGGTGGACAGCCGCGTGCGTTCGGGCTCGTCGAGTTCGGCCCACGTGACGATCACGATGCCCTCGTCGGCCAGCGCAGGACGTACCGAGTCGAGGAACACGTGCGCGTGCCGGTCGGCGAGGTGCTGGGTGCGTTCGTTGATGCGACGTAGTTGCTCGCGGGGCGAGAGCCCGTCGGCTGAGCGCACCGACAGCCCCATCTCATCGCGCCGCTTCAACCCCGCGACCCGCACCATGTAGAACTCGTCGAGATTGGACGCGAAGATCGCAAGGAACTTGGCCCGCTCCAGCAGCGGCAGCGACGGGTCGGCGGCGAGCGCCAACACCCGGGCGTTGAAATCCAGCCAACTCAGCTCACGGTTGAGATAGCGGTCTTCGGGAAGCGCATCCTCGATCGCAGGCGAGGTGGCCGCGGGCGGCGCTTCGGGCGCCGAATCACCCGAGTCCGGCATGACGGGCCGGACGGTCGCGGCCACCGACTCGTTGTCGCTGTCACGAACCTGGGTCTCGGCTTCCGTCATGCCTCAGATGATTCCCTATACATCGGTGATCGTGCCACCGCAGGCGCGTCCGCTCAGCCTGCCGCACCGATGGCCGCCGCCGTCGCCGCACCGACTCCGAGACGGCGCGCGACCAGCAGGTCGTCGGGTGTATCGATGTCACAGCGCAGTCCCGGCCACGCGCCGGTCAACTCGATGGCGCCGGAACGGCGATGGCGCCGAGTGGAGTCGACGCCGAACTGTGGGTTCAGGGCGACGCCGAACGAGAACAGGGCCGATGTTCCGGTGCCGTGCCGGTCACCGACAAAGCTGCGCCGGTGCTCACGAGCGGCTGCCACGGCCGCGGCCAGCTCATGTGGCTGCAGTGCGGGCAAATCACCTTGCAACACAACGACATTGGAAATTTCGCGACGGACCTCGGCTTCGGCGGCGGCGATCGCGTTGTTGAGCGGGTCGGGATGGCCCTCGGGCGTCGGGTCGATGAGCACCCGCGCCCCGAGACGGCCGGCGGCCTCGGCGGCGGTGTCGTCGGGCGTGACAACGGTGATGGCGTGCAACGCCGGGACCGCCGAGGCGGCCGTGATCGTGTCGATCAGCATCGCCAGCACCACCTTCTCGCGACTGGGTGCTGGAAAGACCGGAGCCAGCCGGGTCTTGGCGGCGGCGAGTCGTTTCACCGCGATCACCAACCCGATGTCGCCTTCCGGTGACCCGCTCATGTGCGTCATCCTGCCAGCACGCCGAGCCGGGTTAGGCTTAGGCGTGGTCGAGGCAGCGGTGTTGGGCGCCGGTGCGTGGGGGAGCGCACTGGCCAAGGTCCTTGCCGATGCGGGCAGCGAGGTGAGGCTCTGGGCCCGCCGGCCCGAGTTGGCCGACGAGATCAACGACACCCATCGCAACTCGTCGTATCTCGGTGATACCGACTTGCCGAAGACCATCAGGGCCACCAGCGATGCGGCCGAAGCGCTGGACGGCGCCTGCACGGTGCTGCTCGCGGTGCCCGCCCAGACATTGCGGGGCAACCTCGAGCGGTGGGCGGGTCTGATCGGCGATGACGTCACCATGGTCAGCGTCGCCAAGGGCATCGAACTCGACACCTTGATGAGGATGAGCCAGGTCATCGTCCAGGTCACCGGCGCCGATCCGGCGCGGGTCGCCGTGGTGACCGGCCCCAATCTCGCCAGCGAGATCGTCGAGGAACAACCGGCGGCCACCGTTGTCGCCTGCAGCGACTCCGGGCGTGCGGTCGCCCTGCAGAGGGCGCTCTCGACGGCGTACTTCCGGCCCTACACCAACGCCGACGTCATCGGAGCCGAGGTGGGTGGCGCATGCAAGAACGTCATCGCGCTGGCGAGCGGCATGGCGGCGGGCGTGGGGTTGGGGGAGAACACCGCGGCCGCCATCATCACACGTGGACTGGCTGAAATCATGCGGCTCGGAATCGCATTGGGCGCCAAGCCGGCCACACTCGCCGGGCTGGCCGGGGTCGGCGATTTGATCGCCACGTGTACCTCGGCGCATTCCCGCAACCGCGGCTTCGGTGAGCGGCTCGGCCGGGGCGGGACGATGGAGTCGGCGATGCTCGCGACCGGCGGGCATGTCGCCGAAGGTGTCGCATCGTGTGAATCGGTGCTCGCGTTGGCCAACAGCTATGACGTCGAGATGCCGCTCACCGACGCTGTTTTCCGCGTGTGCCACAAGGGGTTGTCGGTCGATGAGGCCGTCGCGTTGTTGCTCGGACGCACCACCAAACCGGAGTAACCGGTGGACGGTCAGTACGGCGAATCCACTCGCAGCGTCAAAGCAGTTGCCTCAGAAGCGGTTCCAGGACAACCGGTGGGACCGTCGCCGATTCCGGCGGCTGCCTTCCATCTGTCGTCGGAGCTGGACGACCCGCTGGACACCTACGGTCGCAATTCGAATCCGACATGGCGCCAATTGGAGTCGGCGCTGGCCCAACTCGAGGGCGCGGCGGCGGCGTTGGCGTTCGGGTCGGGCATGGCTGCCATCTCGTCGGTCCTGCGGGTGCTGGCCAAGCCGGGCAGCAGGCTCGTCGTACCCGCGGACGGTTATCACCAGGTGCGCCGGTATGCTTTGGAATACCTTGCCGCGCAGGGTGTGACCGTCATTGCGGCAGCCACCCGCGACATGGGGGCCGCCTCGGCTGAGGCAGACGTGGTACTGGCCGAGAGCCCGGCCAATCCAGGGTTGGACGTGGTGGATCTGCACCAGTTGGCGATGCAGTGCCGCCGCCGCAACGCCATCCTCATCGTCGACAACACCACCGCCACTCCGCTGGGCCAGCAGCCGCTTTCGCTGGGCGCCGACGTCGTCGTGGCCAGCGCGACCAAGGCACTGTCGGGCCACAGCGATCTGCTGGCTGGCTATGTCGCGAGCAGCCACTCCGAGCTGATGACCGCAGTGGCGCGTGAACGGCTGCTTTCGGGCGCCATCCTCGGGGCGTTCGAGGCGTGGCTGCTGTTACGCAGCCTCGGCACCGCGGGGCTTCGATTCGAACGCCAGTGCCACAACGCGGCGGCCCTCGCCGTGACGCTGCACGCGCACCCCGCCGTACGGGCGGTGCGCTATCCCGGCCTGCCCGACGACCCGTCGCATCGCATCGCGTGTGCCCAGATGAAGAGGTTCGGCGGTCTGGTCGCCGTCGAGCTGACCGACGCGGAGGCCGTGCACGCCCTCGTCGAGCGCAGCGCGCTGCTGATCGCGTCGACGAGTTTCGGCGGCATCCACACATCGGTGGACCGCCGCGCGCGCTGGGGCGATGAGGTCAGCGACGGTTTCGCGCGCATCTCGCTCGGAATCGAGGACACCGATGACCTCATCGCCGACATCGAGCAGGCACTGGGCTGAAACGGCGACCCGCCCGAAACCGGGACGACTCGCGGCCGGGCCGGACGGTACCGTCTCTAGGTTGTGACTGCCCGCCATGACTCCGGCTCGGGGCGCGTCCGGGTCGCCGTCGTCTACGGCGGACGCAGCTCCGAGCACGCGATCTCCTGCGTCTCCGCAGGCAGCATCCTGCGCAACCTCGATCCGGAGCGGTTCGACGTCGTCGCGGTCGGCATCACTCCCGAGGGTGCTTGGGTGCTGACCAACGCCCAGCCCGACACCCTCGCGATCGCCGATGGCCGGCTGCCGGAGGTGAGCGCCGCGTCGGGCACCGAGCTGGCGCTGGCCGCCGACCCACGCCGGCGCGGCCAGTTGCTCTCGCTCGGCCAGGGCCCGGGTGAGCTGCTGGCCGCGGTCGACGTGGTGTTCCCCGTGCTGCACGGCCCGTACGGCGAGGACGGCACCATCCAGGGGTTGCTCGAGCTTGCGGGTGTGCCGTATGTCGGCGCCGGGGTGCTGGCCAGCGCAGCGGCCATGGACAAGGAGTTCACCAAGAAGCTGCTGGCCGCCGCCGGGTTGCCGATCGGAGACCAGGAGGTGTTGCGGGCCGGCCGGGACACGCTGAGCCTGGAGGCCCGCGAGCGCCTCGGCCTGCCCGTTTTCGTCAAGCCCGCGCGCGGCGGATCGTCGATCGGTGTCAGCCGGGTCACGGCATGGGATCAGCTGCCGCTGGCCGTCGAGGCGGCCCGCCGCCACGACCCGAAGGTGATCGTCGAAGCCGCGGTGCCCGGCCGTGAACTGGAATGCGGAGTGCTCGAGTTCCCCGATGGCCGCGTGGAGGCGAGCACGGTCGGCGAGATCCGCGTCGTCGGCGTGCGCGGGCGCGAGGACGGCTTCTACGACTTCGCGACGAAGTACCTCGAAGACGCCGCGGAACTGGACGTGCCCGCCAAGGTCGATGACGACGTCGCCGACGCGGTGCGCCGGTTGGCGATTCAAGCTTTCGACGCGATCGACTGCCAGGGTCTGGCCCGCGTCGACTTCTTCCTCACCGAG
Organism: Mycobacterium sp. GA-0227b; assembly: GCF_001499855.1. GTDB lineage: Bacteria > Actinomycetota > Actinomycetes > Mycobacteriales > Mycobacteriaceae > Mycobacterium. Next base: position 390,696 of record NZ_LQIK01000023.1, on the reverse strand, counting down.
GACGGGCCGGTGATCAACGAAGTCAACACCATGCCGGGGTTCACCACGATCTCGATGTATCCGCGGATGTGGGCGGCCAGCGGCGTGGACTATCCGACGCTGTTGGCCACCATGGTGGACACCGCGCTCAAACGAGGTACCGGCCTGCGCTGAATCAACGCACCGGTGCCGGATCAACGGGCTTGGCGGGCAACGTCTTTGCGATGACGGCGGAAAGCTGCTGGATCGCCGTCGGGCCCACGCCCTGCGGAAGGGTCAACGCCACGTACACGCCGCGGTCGACGGCGTACCACGTGCTGCGTTGCTGTTCGGTGCTCTGATCTTCGGCGCCGGCTTCACCGACACGAAACCACTGCACGTCGTCCACGCCCTGCAATGGCGCCCCCGCGACGAATTCGGCGGGTCGGTCCAGCCCGCAACGCAGGATGATCGGCTCACCTCCGCCGTCGGAGCGCCACGCCGCCGCGCCGGGTGGTGCGGGTTCGGCCAGCGCCGCGCGGGAGGCGTCGCCGAGGTTCTCCGGCAATGCGGCGGCCAGTTCGGAGCATTCAGCGCTGGAGGCCTGCGGCGCGGGCACCGCGGCCACCGGCACGGGTTGCTGCTGCGCCGGATCCTGCCGTAGCACCGCGATCACCAGGACCGCCACGACCGCCGCGACCGCCACCACGGTCGCTGCGATCAGCAGCGCCCGCGGCGGGCCATCACCGCTTTCGGATTGCACGGCTCAACTCTAAAGACGCATAGACTCCAGGCCACGGTGCGGCCGCGACAGGAGATGAACATGGCGACCGACGATGCGGCTGAAACCCTGGCGCAAGTGGGTGAGTTCGCGGTGATCCATCGGTTGGTCGCGGGTCGCCACCAGCCGGACGCCGTCGCGTTGGGACCCGGTGATGACGCGGCGGTGTTGTTCGCCCGCGATGGAAGGACCGTGGTATCCACCGACATGCTGGTGGCCGGCCGTCACTTTCGGCTGGACTGGTCGACGCCGCACGATGTGGGACGCAAGTCGATCGCGCAGAACGCCGCCGACATCGAGGCGATGGGGGCGCGTGCGAGCGCGTTCGTCGTCGCGTTCGGCGCGCCCCCGGACACGCCGGCGGCGCAGGTGCTGGAGCTGGCCGACGGCATGTGGCGGGAGGCCGAGTCGATCGGCGCGGGTATCGCCGGCGGTGACTTGGTCAGCGCGCCGCAATGGGTGATCTCGGTGACGGTGCTCGGCGACCTGGACGGCCGAGAGCCGGTGCGCCGCAGCGGGGCGAAGTCAGGTGACGCCGTGGCGCTGGTCGGTGACGTCGGTCGTTCGGCCGCAGGATTCCAGTTGTGGCACAACGGCATTGGGCGGTTCGATGATCTGCGTCGGCGTCATGTCGCCCCTGAGCCGCCGTACGGACAGGGCCGCATCGCCGCCGACGGGGGCGCCACCGCGATGACCGATGTGTCCGACGGGTTGTTGGCCGACCTCGGCCACATCGCCGAGGCGTCGGGCGTCGGGATCGACCTGTCGACGGAAGCGTTGTCCGGTGACCGGGCCGCGCTCGCCGATGCCGCCGATGAGCTCGACGCCGATCCGTGGGCCTGGGTGTTGGGCGGTGGTGAGGACCATGCGTTGGTCGCGACGTTCAGCGGTCCGCCGCCCGATGGCTGGCGGGTGATCGGGCGGGTGCACGACGGCCCGCACCGGGTCCTCGTCGACGGCGCGGCGTGGAAGGGCAATCCGGGCTGGCAGTCCTTCCACTAGTTAGGGTGGCCAATCGTGACGCTGATCCAGGGACTCACGTGACCGCGCGGCCGCTGCACGAGCTCGTCGACGAGGGCTGGGCCGAGGCCCTGGCGCCGGTGGCCGGCCAGGTCGCGCAGATGGGGGAGTTCCTGCGCGCGGAACTCGCCGCGGGCCACGCGTATCTGCCAGCCGGTCGAAACGTGTTGCGCGCGTTCACTTTCCCGATGGACAACGTACGGGTGCTGATCGTCGGTCAGGACCCTTACCCGACGCCCGGCCATGCCGTCGGTCTGAGTTTTTCGGTGGCGCCGGACGTTCGACCGCTGCCGCGCAGTCTGGAGAACATCTTCCGGGAGTACACCAGTGACCTGGAATATCCGGCGCCGACCACCGGTGACCTGACGCCGTGGGCCGAGCGCGGGGTGATGCTGTTGAACAGGGTGCTCACGGTCCGGCCGGGCAGTCCGGCGTCGCACCGGGGTAAGGGCTGGGAAGCCGTTACGGAGTGCGCCATCCGCGCACTGGTCGCACGCAACCAGCCGTTGGTCGCGGTGCTGTGGGGCCGTGATGCCTCGACGTTGAAACCGATGCTCGACGGCGCCGACTGCGTCGCGATCGAGTCGCCGCACCCGTCGCCGCTGTCGGCGACGCGCGGCTTCTTCGGCTCGCGGCCGTTCAGCCGGGCCAACGAACTGCTCGAGAAGTTGGGTGCCGAGCCGATCGACTGGCGTCTTCCCTAGCCATCGTCGGCCGACCTGGGCACCGCGCGGTGCCCCACCGGTGACGGCTATCCGACGCCCGGGATCGGAGGCGGTGACGGAATCGGCGGGGGCGACGGGATCGCGGGCGGCGACGGGATGTCGGGCACGGGAATCTCGATCGTGCCGTCGCCTTCGGTGGTGGTGGCCGGCGGCTCGGGGTATGGGGTGGTGGTCGCAGGCGGCACGACGGTTTCCGTCTCGACGGTCACAGTCGTCGTCGGCGAAGTCGTCGTGGTGGTGGTCGTCGTTGTGGTTTCCTCGCCGGAGGTGTCGTCACCACCGCAGGCGGCCAACAGCGACGCCACTGCCAGGCCGGACGCCAGAGCGGTCAGAGTGGATTTTGCAGCTGCGCGTGAGGTCATGGACCAACGTCTAACCAGACCCAGTGGAGGCTAAACCGGGCACGGGAGCAGCGTCAGCCGCGCGCGACCTTCCCCGCCTTGATGCACGACGTGCACACGTTCATCCGCTGCCTGTTGCCGCCGGGTCGGGTCACGGCGCGCACAGTCTGGATGTTGGGATTCCACCGACGGCTGGTCCGGCGATGGGAGTGCGAGACCGACTTGCCGAAGCCGGGGCCCTTCCCGCAGATATCGCACACGGCAGCCATATGCTCCAACTCCTGTCGATCAGTACGTGGGGGTCCGGGTCGCTGCGCCGCGACCGGCGCGGCTCGACCCGACAACCTGACCAGGATACCGGCCGCCGCAGTGATCGCCAAAACGCTGTCCCCATCCGGCGCGCGGACGCTCAGAAGCCCGTCCACCGGCGCGAACGTCATCACGGATTCGCGGGCGGCACTGTCGGGTCCAGTGGTTAGGCTGACCCGCACGGCGGGGGCGTGGAGGACGCCACATTCTGTTGGAGGTTAAGCATGTCGGCTCGACTGCTCGATGCCTCCACCCTGCGGGAATGGGCGCACACCGCGGTCGGTGACCTGATCACCCACGCCGAGGAGATCAACCGGCTCAACGTGTTCCCCGTGGCGGACGCCGACACCGGGACGAACATGCTGTTCACCATGCGTTCGGCATGGGCACAGGCCGACGCGCTGACCGGCGCCGAAGCCGTCGCCGAGGTGGCCGCGGCGCTGGCTCGCGGGGCCCTGAGCGGGGCGCGCGGAAACTCCGGCGTGATCCTGTCCCAGATCCTGCGCGCGCTGGCCGAGCGCACCGCAGGAGCCCCGACCGTCGACGGAACGCTGTTCGCGGAGGTGCTGCGCCACGCCGTCGACCTCGTCGTCGAGTCCATGGGGCGCGCCGTGCCGGGCACCATCGTCACCGTGCTTCAGGACGCGGCTGACGGCGCCCGGCACGCCGTCGCCGAGGGCGTCCCACTCGCCGATGTGGTGTTCACCGCGGCCGACGCGGCGGCGCGGTCGCTGGACAAGACCACCGGACAACTCGACGTGCTGGCCCGGGCCGGCGTGGTGGACGCCGGGGGGCGCGGACTGCTGGTCCTGCTCGACGCGATGACCAAGACGCTGACCGGGCATGCGCCGCACAGAGCCGAGTACGCGCCGTCACCGCAGCGCACCGATGCGGCCACGGCCCACGTCGTCGCGGCCCCGCAGTTCGAAGTGATGTACCTGCTCAGTGGCTGCGACGCGGCGGGGGTGGAGCGACTGCGCAGCGAACTGGACGCGCTGGGCGACTCGGTGGCGATCGCCGCCTCGTCGGGCGGCGCCGGGCAGTACTCGGTCCATGTGCACGCCGACGACGGCGGCGCGGCGGTCGAAGCGGCCTTCGCGGTGGGCACTCCCAGCCGCATCCAGGTCACGGCGCTCACCGGCAGCGCGGAGGCACGGCCGACGACCGGGTGGTCGCGCGGTCGGGTGGTGCTGGCGGTCGTCGACGGGGTTGGTGCCGAGCAGTTGTTCGCGGCCGAGGGCGCGCAGGTGCTGCGGATCGAGCGCGATACGCCGGTCAGCGCCAAGCAACTGCTGCACGCGCTGGTCAACGCCGATGCCGGGCAGGCGATGATCCTGCCGAACGGGTATGTCGCGGCCGAGGAACTCGTCGCCGGGTGCACAGCTGCGATGGGGTGGGGCATCGACGTGGTGCCGGTGCCCGCCGCTTCGATGGTGCAAGGACTGGCGGCGCTGGCGGTTCACGACGCCGAGCGCCAGGCCGTCGATGACGGATACACGATGGCCAGGGCGGCCGCGGGCGCGCGGCACGGGTCTGTGCGGGTGGCCACGGAGGAAGCGCTCACCTGGGCCGGAATGTGCAAGCCTGGCGACGGCCTCGGCATCTCGGGCGACGAGGTGCTGATTGTCGGTGACGATCTGACCGCGGCGGGTGCGGGCCTGATCGACCTGCTGCTCGCCGCCGGTGGGGAACTGGTCACGGTGCTCACCGGCGCCGGAGTCGACGAGGGCGTCGCTGCGGCGCTGCAGGATCACGTCCACCAGCGGCACCTCGGCGCGGAGCTGGTCACGTATCACACCGGCCACCGCGGCGACGCGCTGCTGATCGGGGTGGAGTAGCCGTGGCCACGCTGACCGACCGCCTCGACTACGTGCTCGGCAGGAAGGCGGCCGATCCGCTCGAGGAGCACTTCGGCATCCGCACGGTGAACGATCTGCTGCGCCACTATCCCCGCAAGTACAGCGACGAGATGACGACCGTCAACGACGACGAGAATCTCGAGGAAGGCGTTCACGTCACCTTCGTCGACGTCATCACGAGAGCCGAACTGAAGTGGACGAATCGAGCGCCCCGGCGCGAGTACCTCGTCGTCACCCTCGGCCGCCGCACGCCGAAGGTGACCGCAACGTTCTTCAACGTCAAATACCTCAAGAGGCAGTTGGTCGAGGGCGCGAAGGTGATGTTGTCCGGCGAGGTCGGCTACTTCAAGGGCACCATGCAGCTGACCCATCCGGCATTCCTCGTCCTACACGAGAGTGGCGCGATGAAGGGGTCGAAGTCGCTCAAGGCCATCGCCGAGGCGTCCGGCGCGACCGGCGACGAATTGCTGGCGGCCTTCGAACGGGACTTCTTTCCGATCTACCCGGCCTGCAAGAAGGTGCAGACCTGGGAGATCTACGCCTGCGTACGCCAGGTGCTCGACGTGTTGGACCCGATTCCCGAGCCGCTGCCGGAATCGTTTCTGCGACAACACGATCTGATCACAGAAGACCGGGCGCTCCGGGCGGTCCACACCGCCGAGAGATCCGCCGAACGCGATGCCGCGATCGCGCGCCTGACCTACGACGAAGCCATCGGTCTGCAATGGGCCCTGACCGATCGACGCCACGGCGAGCTCAGCGAATCCGGTCCGGTCGCGGTCCGCCCCGACGACGGGCTCGTCTGCGCCCTGCACAACCGGTTGCCGTTCGAATTGACCGATGGCCAGAGGGAAGTGCTCGACGTCATTGCATCGGAGCTGGCATCCACCCGGCCGATGAACCGAATGCTGCAGGGCGAGGTCGGTTCGGGTAAGACGATCGTCGCCGTGCTCGCGATGCTGCAGATGGTCGATGCCGGCTATCAGTGTGCGCTGCTTGCGCCGACGGAAGTCCTTGCGGCCCAACATGCGCGGTCCATCCGCGACGTGCTCGGTCCGCTGGGGATGGGCGGACAACTCGGCGGCGCGGACGGCGCCACCCGCGTTGTGCTGCTGACCGGATCGATGACAGCCCAACAGAAACGTGCGGTGCGCGACGAGGTCGCCGGCGGCGACGCGGGCATCGTGATCGGCACGCACGCGCTGTTGCAGGATGCGGTCGAGTTCCACCGCCTCGGCATGGTGGTCGTCGACGAACAGCACCGGTTCGGTGTCGAGCAGCGAGACCGGTTGCGCGCCAAGGCTCCCGAAGATGTGACACCGCATCTGCTGGTGATGACCGCCACGCCGATACCGCGCACCGTAGCGCTCACCTACTACGGCGACCTGGAGACCTCGACGCTGCGCGAGCTGCCGCGAGGCCGCCAGCCGATCACGACCAACACCGTCTTTGCCACCCAGAAGCCCGCATGGCTCGACCGTGCGTGGACCCGCATCGCCGAAGAGGTCAGCTCCGGGCGGCAGGCGTACGTGGTCGCGTCGCGCATCGACGAGAACGACAAGCCCAAAGGCGAGGACGACGACAAGCAGCGCGGCGGCCCGCCCCCGATCACGGTCGTCGAACTCTTCGACCGGCTGAGCAGCAGCGGCCCGCTGGCGGGACTTCGGCTCGGGCTCATGCACGGCAGGCTGCCCTCTGACGAGAAGGACGCGGTGATGGCGGCGTTCCGCTCGGGAGAGATCGACGTGCTGGTGTGCACCACCGTCATCGAGGTCGGCGTCGACGTGCCCAATGCGACCGTGATGGTCGTGATGGACGCCGACCGCTTCGGCATCAGCCAGCTGCACCAGCTGCGCGGGCGAATCGGTCGCGGACAGCATCCCAGCCTGTGCCTGCTCGTCACGAAGCTGCCGGAAGGCTCGAAGGCCGGTGCCCGGTTGAACGCCGTCGCATCGACGTTGGACGGCTTCAAGCTCGCCGACCTGGACCTCTACGAGCGCCAGGAAGGAGATGTGTTGGGATTCAACCAGTCCGGACGGGCGATCACGCTGCGGTTCCTGTCGCTGCTCGAACACCTCGACATCATCCTGGCGGCCCGGGACTTCTGCTCGGCGCTCTATGAGCAGGATCCCGCCAACCCGGGCATGGCTTCACTGGCCGCGCCGTTCGTCGACACCGACCGCGTCGAGTTCTTGGACAAGACTTGAACCGCAAGCATCTACTGTGGCTGACCGCGATCGTTGCGCTCGCTGTCGTCGTTGCCGCCCAGGCCGTCAGGTCGGCGGCGGACCGGACGCACTTCATCGCGCGCGCCGACATTCCGACCGTCGCCCCGGAGGCCGACGTTCTCGCGGGCGTGCCCGTCATACCGATGCGCGTGCGCGGATACGACTACCGCAGAGCCGCTTTCGGAGACAGCTGGACGGACGACAACTCCGCTCCCGGCGGGTACAACGGCTGCGACACCCGCAACGACATTCTCGACCGCGACCTCGACGACAAGACGTTCGTGTCGATCAAACGCTGCCCCGACGCGGTGGCCACCGGCACGCTGCACGACCCGTACACCAACGCCGTGGTCGCCTTCACCCGCGGTGAGAAGACGGGCGCCGATGTGCAGATCGATCACATCGTTCCGCTCGCGCTTGCTTGGGATCTCGGGGCGCGCCACTGGCCAGACGACCTGCGTATCCGGTTCGCGAACGATCCCGCCAATCTGCTGGCGGTGGCCGGAGCGGCCAACCAGGACAAGGGCGATTCCGAACCCGCCGATTGGATGCCGCCCAACGCGGCATTCCACTGTCAGTACGCGATGCAGTTCATCGAAGTGCTGCGCGGGTATGCGCTGCCGGTCGACATGCCGTCGGCCACGGTGCTGCGCCAAGCCGCGGCGACTTGCCCGACCGGCTGAGTCTTCCCGCGGACAGACGCAAATTGCCCTTATCCCAGATGTTTTCGGGGCACTTTGCGACTGCTCGCGCAGAAAAAACTAGGTGCCGGTGTAGGTTTCCGGGTCCGGACGGAATCGGGTGCCCTCGTCGAGGCCGTTGAGCGCGGCCATCTGATCGTCGCTGAGTTCGAAGTCGAACACCTCGAGATTCGAGGCGATCCGCTCCGATGACGACGAGCGGGCGATGACCACGTTGCCCAGTTGCAGGCTCCACCGGATGAGCACCTGCGCGGGGGTCTTGCCGTTCGACTGCGCGACCGTGGTGACGGTCTCGTGGTCGAGCAACCGGCCGACACCCAACGGTCCGTAGGCCTCGGTGACGATCCCGTAGCCCGCGTTGACCTCGCGCAGCTCTGCCTGGTTCAGCAGCGGGTGCAGTTCGATCTGGTTGATGGCGGGGGTGAAGAACGACAAGTCGATGATGTTCGACAGATGCTCGGCGTGGAAGTTGCAGACCCCGATCGACTTCGTGTCGCCGACCTCCTTACGCTTCATCAGCCCGCCCCAGCTGTCGACATACTTGCCGTGCTCGCCGGCCGGCCAGTGGATCAGGTAGAGATCGACATAGTCGAGACCCAGCCGGCCGAGGCTCGCCTTGAGCGCATCCTGGGACGATTGAAAGCCGAGGTCCGGGGTGGCCAGCTTGGTGGTGACGAAGATCTCTTCGCGCGGCACACCGGACGCCTTGATCGCCCGCCCGACCGCTTCCTCGTTGCCGTACGCCGCCGCGGTGTCGATCAGCCGGTAGCCGGCGGCCAACGCCGCCAGCACCGCCTGCTCGGTCTCGGTTTCCGACAGTTCGCCGACGCCCAAGCCGAGAACCGGCATCGCGTTGTCGTCGTTGAGGGTGACGGTCGGAATCGCGCCGGCGTTGGCCTGCGGTTGGGTCATCTCACCTATCCTGTGAACTCGAATGTTCGCGGATCGGGACCCAACCGAGTGCCGTCGCCGAGCGCGGAGATGGACGCCATGTCCTGCTCGCTCAGCTCGAAATCGAACACGTCGAAGTTGCTCACGATTCTCTCGGGGGTCACCGACTTCGGGATGACTATATTGCCGAGCTGCATATGCCACCTAATCAACACCTGTGCCGGCGTCTTACCATGCGCCTCGGCGACCGAGCCGACGGCGTCGTGCGACAGCAGTGAACCCTGTCCGAGCGGACTCCACGCTTCGGTGGCGATGCCCAGCTGTGCGTGCACCTCCCGAAGTTCCTCCTGTTGAAGCAGCGGGTGAAGTTCAATCTGGTTGACGGCGGGGACGATCCCGGTGGCGTCGACCAGCGCCCGCAGGTGTTCGGGCTCGAAGTTGCTCACCCCGATCGACCGGATGCGGCCCTGCTCACGCAGATGTGCGAAGGCCTTGAAGGTTTCGACGAACGCGCCGTTGGCCGGCATCGGCCAGTGGATGAGGTAGAGGTCGAGGTAGTCGAGCTGCAATCGCTCCATGCTCTTGTCGAACGCGGTCAGCGTGCTGTCGTAGCCCTGGTCGGCGTTCCACAGTTTCGTGGTGATGAAGACGTCCTCGCGAGGCAGCCCCGATTTCTCGACGGCCCGGCCGACCTCGCGTTCGTTGCCGTACGCGGCAGCGGTGTCGATGTGCCGGTAGCCGGCGTTGAGGGCGGTCGCGGCGGCGCGTTCGGTGTCCTCCGCCGGGGTCTGCCAAACGCCGAGTCCGACCTGAGGTATCGAATTACCGTCATTCAACGTGATCGATGGAGAAGCCATGACTGAAAGTCTGCCAGCCGAAGGTTCCCGGAGCCCGAGCCGCCGGGAGGCCGTCGTCAATGCCGCGGCCGGTGTCACCCTGCGCGCACTTCCGCACATTCCGCACGCGGTCAAACGCGTGCTGCTCGGCGGCCGCACGGTCACCATCGACGGCAACACGCTCGACACCACACTTGCGCTGATGCTCGCCGGTCAGAAACTCGCCGGCATCGACGGACTGGTGAACGCCGACGACGTCGGCGCGGCCCGGGATCAGTTGGAGGTACTGGCCGCCGGCTTCAAGCAGAGCATCCCCGTCGCCGCGGTGCGTAACATCTCGATCCCAGGGCCGGCCGGACCCATCCGGGCGCGTCACTACCTGCCAGTCGAGGGCCACGGTCCCCTGCTGGTCTTCTTCCATGGCGGCGGCCAGGTCATCGGAAGCATCGACACCCACGACGACCTGTGCCGCGAGATCTGCCGTCGCGGCGGCATGCACGTGCTCTCGGTCGACTATCGCCTGGCGCCAGAGCATCCGGCGCCCGCGGGCACCGACGACGCGTACGCCGCGTTCCGGTGGGCGCACGATCACGCCACCGAGCTGGGCGTCGATCCGGACCGCATCGCCGTCGGCGGCGACAGCGCGGGCGGTAACCAGGCGGCGCTCGTCGCGCACCGCGCCCGCGCCGACGGCCCGCTGCCGGCCGTGCAGCTGCTCCTGTACCCGGTCACTGATTACAGCGCTGAGACGCGGTCGCAGACCCTTTTCGCGAACGGTTACTTCCTGACCAGGGACGACCTCGGGTGGTTTCGCGACAGATATCTCAACGGGGGAATCGCCGCCGACGACCCGCGGGTGTCGCCGCTGCTGGCCGACGACTTGTCCGGGCTGCCGCCCGCACTGGTCATCACCGCCGGGTTCGACCCGCTGCGCGACGAGGGCAGGCAGTACGCCGAAGCGATGCGGGCCGCGGGCGTACCGGTCGACCACCGCGAGTTCGGTTCGTTGGTCCACGGATTCGCCAACTTCTTCCCGTTCGGCGGCGACAGCACCACCGCCGTCGCCGAGGTGATCTCAGCGCTGCGGGCTCATCTGGCCCGCGACTGACAGGCCGTCGCAGCAGCGCCGGTACTCTTACCCCCGTGGCCTCGAAACCGAAGAAGACTCCGCGCTACGACCTGAAGGCAGCCGATCGCAAGCGCAATCTGGCGGTGCAGATCGGCCTGACCGCCGTCGTCGTGGTCTTCGCCGTCGCGCTGGTGGTGTACATCGTGATGACCAAGGGCGACAAACCCGGTGAGGGTGAAGTCAGGGCGGTCCACATCGCGTCGAGCAACGTGATCACCAAGGAGGGCACGTCCGAGCCCAAGGCCGTGATCTCGCTCTACGAGGACTTCCTGTGTCCCGCGTGCGGCAACTTCGAAAAGCAGTTTGGGCCCACGATCAACAAGCTCATCGACAGCGGCGCCGTTGCCGCCGACTACTACATGGTCTCCATCCTCGACCGGGCGGGGCAGGGCTACTCGACACGCGCGGCCAACGCGGCGTACTGCGTGGCCGACGCGGACAAGGAAGCCTTCCGGCGTTTCCATTCCGCGCTGTTCGCCCAGCAGCCGCCCGAGGGCGTCGGCCCGTTCCCCGACAACGCCCGGCTCATCGAAATCGCCCGGCAAGCGGGTGTGACCGGCGAGGTTCCCGAGTGCATCAACAGCGGCCGCTACGAGAAGATGGTCAAGGGCCTTGCCAAAGCCGCCGGCGTCAACTCGACGCCGACGATCCGCATCAACGGCGAGGACTACTCGCCGTCCACCCCTGACGCGTTGATCGCCGAGATCGAGAAGATCGTCGGCGAGGTGCCCGCGCTGGACGCCGGGGCCCCGCCGCCAAACCCCGATCCGACACCGCAGTCGGCGCCGTGACGGTCGCCGCGCCCGGCGCCGTCTCGCCGACCGAGCCCGCGGCTGAGGAGCCGACGGGCCTGCCGGTGGGGCGCCCGAGCGCGGTCTGGATCCTGATCGCGGGTGTGCTGGGGCTCGTCGCGGCGGTCCTGTTGACCGTCGAGAAGATCGAGCTGCTGATCGACCCGGAGTACGTTCCCTCCTGCAGTTTCAACCCGGTGCTGTCCTGCGGTTCGGTGATGATCACGCCGCAGGCCTCGGTGTTCGGCTTCCCCAACTCGCTGATCGGCATCGTCTCGTTCACGATCGTCGTGGTGACCGGCGTGCTGGCGCTGGCGCGCGTCGAGCTGCCGCGCTGGTATTGGGCCGGCCTGGCCACCGGCACGCTGCTGGGCACCGCGTTCGTGCACTGGCTGATCTTCCAGAGTCTGTACCGCATCGGCGCGTTGTGCCCGTACTGCATGGTGGTGTGGGCGGTGACGATCCCGCTGCTGGTCGTCGTCGCCGCCATCGCTCTGCAGCCGCAGCGGGGCAACGCGGTCGTGCGCGGGCTGCACACCTGGCGGTGGTCGCTGGTGGCGTTGTGGTTCACCGGCCTGCTGCTGTTGATCCTCGTGCGCTTCTGGAGCTACTGGTCCACGTTGGTCTAGGGTCCCCGGGCGATACAGTACGTGCGTGAGCGCCCGTGATTTCTAAAGTCCTGGTCGCCAATCGCGGCGAGATCGCGATCCGGGCATTCCGTGCCGCCTATGAGATGGGGATCGACACGGTTGCGGTGTATGCACACGAAGACCGCAACTCCCTGCACCGGCTGAAGGCCGACGAGTCCTATCAGATCGGCGAAACCGGACACCCGGTCCGGGCCTACCTGTCGGTCGACGAGATCATCCGGGTGGCCAAGCATGCCGGCGCCGACGCCGTGTATCCCGGCTACGGCTTCCTGTCGGAGAACCCTGAGCTCGCCGCCGCGTGTGTCGACAGCGGGATCACGTTCATCGGGCCCAGCGCGAAAGTGCTCGAGTTGACCGGCAACAAATCCCGCGCGATCGACGCGGCCCGCGCCGCGGGCCTACCGGTGCTGAACTCGTCGGCACCGTCGGCATCGGCCGATGAGCTGATGGCCGTCGCGTCGAGCCTGGAGTTCCCGTTGTTCGTCAAGGCCGTTTCCGGCGGTGGCGGCCGCGGGATGCGACGCGTCGCCGACCTCGACGCGTTGCCGGATGCGATCGATGCCGCGTCGCGTGAGGCCGAGTCGGCGTTCGGCGACCCGACGCTGTATCTCGAGCAGGCGGTGCTCAACCCCCGCCACATCGAGGTGCAGATCCTGGCCGACACCCACGGCAACGTGATGCACCTCTTCGAACGCGACTGCAGCGTGCAGCGCCGGCACCAGAAGGTCATCGAGATGGCGCCGGCGCCGAACCTGTCCGGAGAACTGCGGCAACGGATTTGCGCCGACGCGGTCACCTTCGCCCGTCAGATCGACTACACCTTCGCGGGCACCGTCGAATTCCTTCTCGACGAGCGCGGTCACTACGTGTTCATCGAGTGCAATCCCCGCATCCAGGTCGAGCACACCGTCACCGAGGAGATCACCGACGTCGACCTGGTGTCGTCGCAGCTGCGCATCGCCGACGGCGAGACGCTCGAGGATCTGGGCCTGGGCCAGGACATGATGACGGCGCCGCGGGGTTTCGCCCTGCAGTGCCGCATCACCACCGAGGATCCGGCCAACGGCTTTCGGCCCGACACCGGCCGCATCACCGGCTATCGCACGCCGGGCGGCGCGGGCATCCGGCTCGACGGCGGCACCCACCTCGGCGCGGAGATCAGCGCCCACTTCGACTCGATGCTGGTCAAACTGACGTGCCGGGGCCGCGACTTCGGTGCGGCGGTGGCACGCTCGCGCCGCGCGCTGGCCGAGTTCCGCATCCGCGGCGTGTCGACGAACATCCCGTTCCTGCAGGCGGTGGTGAACGACGCCGACTTCCGCGCCGGCCGCATCAGCACGTCGTTCATCGACGAACGCCCGTATCTGCTGACCGCACGGACCCCGGCCGACCGCGGCACCAAGATCCTCAACTACCTGGCCGATGTCACGGTGAACCAGCCCCATGGCCCCCGCACCGCGTCGGTGTATCCGCAGGACAAGCTTCCCGAGATCGACCTCGCGGCCGCGGCGCCGGCCGGCAGCAAGCAACTGCTGACCGAACTCGGGCCCGACGGGTTCGCCCGCTGGCTGCGCGACTCCAAGCCGTTGGCTGTCACCGACACGACGTTCCGCGACGCGCACCAGTCGCTGCTGGCCACCCGTCTGCGCACCACCGGCCTGCTGATGGTCGCGCCCTACATCGCGCGGATGACACCGCAGCTGCTGTCGCTCGAATGCTGGGGCGGCGCGACTTACGATGTGGCGCTTCGATTTCTGAAGGAAGACCCGTGGGAACGGCTGGCCGCGCTGCGCGAGGCGGTGCCCAACATCTGCTTGCAGATGCTGTTGCGGGGCCGCAACACCGTCGGCTACACCCCGTATCCGGAGACCGTCACCGACGCGTTCGTCGCCGAGGCGACCGCGACCGGCATCGACATCTACCGGATCTTCGACGCGCTCAACAACGTCGAGTCCATGCGGCCGGCCATCGACGCGGTCCGCGAAACCGGCACGGCGGTGGCCGAAGTCGCGATGAGCTACACCGGCGATCTGTCCGACCCCGGCGAGAATCTCTACACGTTGGACTACTACCTCAAGCTGGCCGAGCAGATCGTCGAGGCCGGCGCCCACGTGCTGGCGATCAAGGACATGGCCGGGCTGCTGCGGCCGCAGGCCGCCCACACGCTGATCACGGCGCTGCGCAGTCGATTCGACCTGCCGGTGCACGTACACACCCATGACACCCCGGGCGGTCAGCTGGCGACATATCTGGCCGCCTGGCAGGCGGGCGCCAGCGCGGTCGACGGGGCGGCGGCGCCGCTGGCGGGCACCACCAGCCAGCCCGCGCTCAGCTCGATCGTCGCCGCCGCCGCGCACACCGAGTACGACACCGGGTTGTCGCTGCAGGCGGTGTGCGACTTGGAGCCGTACTGGGAGGCGTTGCGAAAGGTCTACGCCCCCTTCGATGTTGTGGCCGCCGGCCCTCCGGCCCCGACAGGGCGGGTTTATCACCACGAGATCCCCGGCGGACAGCTGTCGAACCTTCGCCAGCAGGCTATCGCGCTCGGATTCGGTGACCGTTTCGAGGAGATCGAGGCCAACTACGCGGCCGCCGACCGGGTGCTGGGCCGACTGGTGAAGGTGACCCCCTCGTCCAAAGTGGTGGGCGACCTCGCGCTGGCCCTCGTCGGTGCGGGCATCAGCGCCGATGAGTTCGCTTCGGACCCTTCGCGATTCGACATTCCCGAGTCCGTGATCGGATTTCTGCGCGGCGAACTCGGCGAGCCCGCCGGCGGGTGGCCCGAACCGCTGCGGACCAAGGCGCTGGCCGGGCGGGCGCCTGCGAAACCACAACAGGAACTCAGCGAGGAAGACGAAGCGGTGCTCGCCCAAGCCGGCCCGAAACGCCAGGCCGCGCTGAACCGGTTGTTGTTCCCCGGCCCGACAAAGGAACTCGACGCCCACCGCGAACAGTACGGCGACACCTCGAGCCTGTCGGCCAACCAGTTCTTCTACGGGCTGCGCCACGGCGACGAGCACCGCGTCCAGCTGGAACGTGGGGTCGAACTGCTGATAGGGCTCGAAGCGATCTCCGACCCTGACGAACGCGGCATGCGCACCGTGATGTGCATCCTCAACGGGCAGCTGCGGCCGGTGGTGGTGCGCGATCGCAGTGTCGCCAGCGACATCCCGACCGCCGAAAAGGCCGACCGCGCCAATCCCGACCATGTCGCCGCGCCGTTCGCGGGCGTGGTGACCGTCAACGTCGCGGTGGACGACGACGTGGAGGCGGGGCAGACGGTCGCCACCATCGAGGCGATGAAGATGGAGGCCGCGATCACCGCGCCCAAGGCCGGCAAGGTCAGCAGGGTGGCGGTGTCGGAGACGGCACAAGTCGAAGGCGGCGATCTACTGGTGGTGGTCAGCTGACCCGCATCGTCGCCGGGGCCTTCGGCGGTCGACGAATCACGGTGCCGCAGCATCGATCTGGCCGGGGCACCCGGCCCACCACCGACCGGGTCCGCGAATCGTTGTTCAACGTGCTCGCCGCGCGTATCGATCTCGCAGGGGCGGCGGTACTCGATCTGTACGCCGGCTCCGGAGCCCTCGGCCTCGAGGCGTTGTCGAGGGGAGCGGTGTCGGCGGTCTTCGTGGAATCCGACGCCCGGGCCGCCCGCGTCATCGCCGACAACATCGCCACCTTGGGGGCGTCGCGGGCGACCGTGCGACGCGGCACCGTGGCCGCGGTGCTCTCGGCCGGTGCGTCGTCGCCCGTGGACGTGGTCTTCGCCGATCCCCCCTACGACGTCGACGCGGCCGAGGTCGCCGAGGTGCTCGCGGCGTTGGTCGACGGCGGGTGGACCACCGACGGCACCGTCGTCGTCGTCGAGCGTGGGGCAAGCGGACCACCGCTGAACTGGCCGCCGGGGTGGCACGTGTGGCCGTCGCGCAGCTACGGCGACACCCGCCTGGAGCTGGCCCAAGTCAGCGATTGAGCAGCCCTGATACCGTCATCGCTCATGAGCGGCGCGGTATGCCCGGGCTCCTTCGACCCGGTGACCCTGGGTCACATCGACATCTTCGAGCGCGCGGCCGCGCAGTTCGACGAATTGCTGATCGCCGTGCTGGTCAACCCGAATAAGAAGGGCATGTTCACGCTCGACGAGCGCATCGCGATGATCGAGGAGTCCACCGAGCATCTGTCGAACCTGCGCGTCGAGTCCGGCCAGGGGCTCGTCGTCGACTTCGCCCGACAGCGCGGCATGACCGCGATCGTCAAGGGCCTGCGCACCGGCACCGACTTCGAATACGAACTGCAGATGGCGCAGATGAACAAGCACATCGCCGGCGTCGACACATTCTTCGTCGCCACCACACCGCGGTATTCGTTCGTGTCCTCGTCGTTGGCCAAGGAGGTCGCCACGCTGGGCGGCGACGTCTCCGACCTGCTGCCCGCGCCGGTCAACAAGCGACTGCAAGCCAAGCTTCGCCAGGGTTAATTTCCGTCTGCGCCGGGTAGGCGGAAGGTGGCGCACAGCCCATCCGCGCCCACACCAATAGCGAAAACGCAGGAGGTTTCTGCCATGGTCGAAACGTTCGTCCAGAACACCGACGACGTCGTGAAGTTCCTCACCGATCAACACAATCTGATCAAGGACATGTTCGATGAGGTGCTCGGCGCGTCGGACACGAAAGCCCGCGAGAAGGCGTTCACCGATCTTCGTCAACTCCTCGCCGTGCACGAGACCGCCGAGGAGATGGTGGTGCATCCGCGGGCCCGCAAAGAGGTGGCCGACGGAGACTCGATCGTCGACGCACGGCTCAAAGAGGAACACGAGGCCAAGGAGTTCCTGTCGCGGCTGGAGAAGATGGACCTCGGATCGAAGGAGTTCATCGACGAGTTGACGAAGTTCCGCGACGACGTGGTCGAGCACGCCGAGCACGAGGAGCACGAGGAGTTCAACAAGCTGCAGCGCAAGCTCGACGGCGACGACCTCAAACGGATGGCGGGCGCGGTGCGGGCCGCCGAGGCGATCGCGCCGACCCATCCGCACGCCGGCGTGGAGTCGGCCAAGGCCAACTTCGCGGTTGGGCCGTTCGCCTCGATGCTCGACCGCGCCCGAGACCTCATCGGTGCAGCGCTGAAGTAGTCGCCGCGCGCCGGCCTTCCCCGATCGTCGCGTCAACCGCGCGCTTGACATAATGCGCACGAGCAATTCAGCAGGCAGTTGCGGTCTGGGGTAGCGGTGCGACCCGGCCAACCGCGGTGTTTGTCGAGGATGAACGAGGTCCGAAGCGACACACCGACGCGGAAGCCGAGTCACACGGGCAACACCAGGCACACTGGTAACTGTCAACTACGCCTGGAGGGTGTTGCCGTGTACCGAGTTTTCGAGGCGCTCGATGAACTGAGCGCGATTGTGGAAGAAGCGCGCGGCGTGCCGATGACGGCAGGCTGCGTAGTGCCCCGCGGTGATGTCCTCGAGTTGATCGACGACATCAAGGACGCGATTCCCGGTGAGCTCGACGACGCCCAGGATGTCCTCGATGCGCGCGACGGGATGCTTCGCGAGGCCAAGGACCATTCCGACTCGATGGTCTCGACGGCCACGGCGGAGGCGGACTCGGTGCTCAACCACGCCCGCGCGGAGGCCGACCGGCTGCTGGCGGACGCGAAAGCCCAGGCCGACCGCATGGTGGCCGAGGCCCGCCAGCACAGCGAGCGGATGGTCGGGGAGGCCCGCGAGGAAGCCAACCGCATCGCCGCCACCGCCAAACGCGAGTACGAGGCCAGCGCCGGACGCGCCAAGACCGAAGCCGACCGGCTCATCGAGAGCGGCAACCTCGCCTACGAGAAGGCCGTGCAAGAGGGCATCAAAGAGCAACAGCGGCTGGTATCGCAGACCGAGATCGTGCAGACCGCGACGGCCGAGGCGACCCGGCTCATCGACTCGGCACACGCCGAGGCGGACCGGCTGCGCGGAGAGTGCGACATCTACGTCGACAGCAAGCTCGCGGAGTTCGAGGACTTCCTCAACGGCACACTGCGCTCGGTCGGCCGCGGGCGACACCAGCTTCGCACCGCCGCCGGCACGCACGACTACGCGGCGCGCTGAGCGCCGAGGGGTCGCCAAAAATCCTCGCCGTAAACTCGATTGTCATGGCGACGCATGCCAAAGCGGCGGCGCATCGCGCGTCACAATCGCCGCTCGTGATCAACATCTCCCGGCTCGGCCGGCGGCCCGGGGCGATGATGGCCGTCTCCGAGACGGTGCCCGCCCCGGCGCGGATCGGGCTCGACCTGATCGGAATCGAGGAAGGCGCCCCGCTGGCGCTCGACCTGCGGGTCGAGTCGGTATCGGAGGGCGTGCTCGTCAGCGGCACGGTCTCCGCGCCGACGGCGGGCGAGTGCGCACGGTGCCTGACGCCGGTCACCGGTGACGTCGAGATCGATCTGACCGAACTGTTCGCCTACCCCGACAGCGCCACCGACGAGACCACCGAAGCCGACGAGGTCGGTCGCGTGGTCGACGACACCGTCGACCTGGAGCAGCCCATCATCGACGCCGTCGGCTTGGCGCTGCCGTTCGCCCCGCTGTGCGGTCCCGACTGCGCGGGGCTGTGCCCGGACTGCGGCGTGGCGCTGGCCGAAGCCGAACCCGGACACCACCACGAGCGGATCGATCCGCGCTGGGCCAAGCTGGCCGGCATGTTCGACGAGGACACGCGTGACTGAGCGCGCCGCGCTGCTGGCGGCACTGGGCGTCGACCTGCCCGACGAACTGCTCACCATCGCGCTCACCCACCGCAGCTACTCCTATGAGAACGGCGGTCTGCCGACCAACGAGCGACTGGAGTTTCTCGGTGACGCGGTGCTCGGGCTGACCATCACCGAGGAGCTCTACCACCGGCACCCCGACCGGTCGGAGGGCGATCTGGCCAAGCTGCGCGCCAGCATCGTCAACACCCAGGCACTGGCCGACGTGGGGCGTCACCTGACCGAAGGCGGGCTCGGCGCGTACCTGTTGCTCGGCAAGGGAGAGGAAAACTCCGGCGGCGCCGACAAGGCCAGCATCCTGGCCGACGGCGTCGAATCCCTGCTCGGCGCAATCTTTCTCGAGCACGGCATCACCGTCGCGCGGCAGGTCATCCTGCGGCTGTTCGGCGAGTTGTTGGACACGGCGCCGACCCTGGGCGCCGGGCTGGACTGGAAGAGCAGCTTGCAGGAGCTGACCGCCTCGCGCGGGCTGGGCGCACCGAGTTACGTCGTCACCTCCACCGGGCCGGACCACGACAAGGAATTCACCGCGACGGTGGTCGTCACCGACACCGAATACGGCACGGGGGTCGGGCGCACGAAGAAGGAGGCCGAGCTCAAGGCGGCCGCGGCGGCCTGGAACGCACTGACCGCCGCCGAGGTAGATGCCTGAGCTTCCCGAGGTCGAGGTGGTCCGGCGCGGACTGGCCGCGCACGTTGTCGACAAGACGATCACCGCGGTGCGTGTGCACCATCCGCGCGCGGTACGCAGACACGAGGCCGGCCCCGCCGATCTGACCGCGCGGCTGCTGAACTCACGCATCGTCGGCACGGGCCGGCGGGGAAAGTATCTGTGGCTGATTCTGGATGACGATTCGGCGCTGGTGGTGCATCTGGGGATGAGCGGGCAGATGCTGCTGGGCGAGCTGCCGCGGGAGGATCACCTGCGCATCGCCGCACTGCTCGACGACGGCACCGCCTTGAGCTTCGTCGACCAGCGCACGTTCGGCGGCTGGATGCTCAGCGACATGGTCACCGTCGACGGTAGTCAGGTGCCGGTGCCCGTCGCACATCTGGCCCGCGACCCGCTCGATCCGCTGTTCAACCGCGATGGTGTGGTTACGGTGTTGCGGCACAAGCGCTCCGAGATCAAGCGGCAGCTGCTGGATCAGACGGTGGTGTCGGGCATCGGCAACATCTACGCCGACGAGGCGCTGTGGCGCGCCAAGGTCAACGGCGCCCGGCTGGCGTCGTCGCTGACCCGGTCCAAGCTGGCGGAGGTGCTCGACGCGGCCGCCGAGGTGATGCGGGAGGCGCTGGAGCAGGGCGGCACGTCGTTCGATGCGTTGTATGTCAACGTCAACGGCGAATCCGGCTACTTTGACCGGTCGCTGGATGCCTACGGCCGCGAAGGTGAGCCGTGCCGGCGCTGCGGTGCGGTGATGCGGCGGGAGAAGTTCATGAACCGCTCGTCGTTCTACTGCCCACGGTGCCAACCCCGGCCGCGGGCGAGGCGGGCTTAAGCTGCGCGCTGGGCGGCCGGCGTCCGGCGGGCTAGATGTCCCTGTCCACTGGGCGGGCGCGTTCCCGTAGACCACTGCCGTCACACGTATCGACGTTTCGCAGTCGTTTTCGCGCACTTTCCCTGCGAAACGTGGCTCGCTGTGACGTCTGAGGAGTAAGCGCCGACGGGCCGCAGCGGAATTCCCGCCCGTCGAGCGTTGTAGAAATACTGCATGACGGAACTGTGGGTTGAGCGGACGGGCGAGCGCCGCTACACCGGGCGTAGCTCGCGCGGCGCCGAGGTGCTCGTCGGCAGCGAGGACGTCGAGGGCGTCTTCACGCCGGGCGAGCTGATGAAGATCGCGCTGGCAGCATGCAGCGGTATGGCCAGTGACGCGCCGCTGCGCCGCAGGCTCGGCGACGACTACCCCGCGACGATCCGCGTCTCCGGGCCTGCCGACCGCGAGCAGGAGCGGTACCCGCTGCTCGAGGAGCACATGGAGCTCGACCTGTCCGGCTTGTCGGAAGCCGAGGTCGAGCGGGTACTCACCGTGGTCGAGCGCGCGGTCGACCAGGTCTGCACCGTCGGCCGCACGCTCAAATCCGGGACCAAAGTGACCTTTGAGGTTCATGATGCAGGAGTTAGCTGAGGTACGGCTGACGGCGTGGGTGCACGGCCACGTCCAAGGCGTCGGCTTCCGGTGGTGGACGCGGTCGCGCGCACTGGAACTCGGGCTGACCGGTTTCGCGGCCAACAAACCCGACGGCCGGGTGCAAGTGGTCGCCGAGGGTCCACGCCAAGCGTGCCAGCGGCTACTTGACCTGCTGCAAAGCGGTGAGGCGCCGGGTCGGGTCGACAATGTCGTCGCCGACTTCTCAGAACCTCGCGACTCGCTAGAAGGGTTCACCGAGCGGTAGCCCGCGCGGCGGTAGTGTGGCACGTCGTGCACCTCAAGAGTCTGACCCTGAAGGGCTTCAAGTCGTTTGCTTCGCCGACGACTCTGCGCTTCGAGCCAGGCATCACGTGCGTCGTCGGGCCCAATGGTTCGGGCAAGTCGAACGTGGTCGACGCGCTGAGTTGGGTGATGGGCGAACAGGGCGCCAAGACGCTGCGCGGCGGCAAGATGGAAGACGTCATCTTCGCGGGCACGTCGTCGCGGCCGCCGCTGGGCCGCGCGGAGGTCACGGTCACGATCGATAACTCCGACAACTCGCTGCCGATCGAGTACTCCGAGGTCTCGATCACCCGGCGGATGTTCCGCGACGGCGGCAGCGAGTACGAGATCAACGGCAGCGGTTGCCGGTTGATGGATGTCCAGGAACTGTTGTCCGACTCCGGCATCGGCCGCGAGATGCACGTCATCGTCGGCCAGGGCAAGCTCTCGGAGATCCTGGAATCGCGGCCCGAGGACCGGCGGGCGTTCATCGAGGAGGCGGCCGGCGTCCTCAAGCACCGCAAGCGCAAGGAGAAGGCGGTCCGCAAGCTCGATGCGATGTCGGCCAACCTGAATCGGCTGACGGACCTGACCACCGAGCTGCGCCGTCAACTCAAGCCGCTCGGGCGGCAGGCCGAGATGGCCCGGCGCGCCCAGACGATTCAGGCTGATTTGCGTGACGCCCGCCTGCGGCTGGCCGCCGACGATCTCGTCACGCGCCGTGCCGAATTCGAGAACACCAACCAGGCCGAGACCACGCTGCGCCGCGAGCATGACGAGATCGCGACGCTGTTGGAGGCCAAGACCGCGGAGCTGGCCGCCCACGAAGCGGCGGTCGCCGGCCTCAGCGAACGCGCGGACGCCGCACAGCAGAGCTGGTTCTCGCTGTCGGCGCTCGCCGAACGCGTCAGTGCCACAGTGCGTATCGCCAGCGAGCGGGCACAGCACCTCGAAATCGAGCCCGAGGCGTCGACCGGCCCCGATCCCGATGCGCTGGAAGCCCAGGCAGACGAGATCGCAGCGCAGGAACGGCAACTGCTTGACGAGCTGACCGAATCGCGCGCGAAGCTCGAGGGCGCCCGTGCCGAGCTGGCCGAGCGTGAGCGCGTCGCCGCCGAAGCCGAACGGGCGCACCTGGCCGCGGCCCGCGCCGAAGCCGACCGCCGCGAGGGCCTGGCCCGGCTGGCCGGTCAGGTCGACACCATGCGCACCCGCGTGGAGTCCATCGACGAAACCGTCGCTCGCCTCACCGGCAGCATCGACGAGGCCGCCGCCCGGGCCCAGCAGGCCCAGGCCGAGTTCGAGACCGTGCAAAGCCGCGTCGGCGAACTCGACGCCGGCGAAGTCGGTCTGGACGAACACCACGACCGCACGGTGACCGCGCTGCGGCTGGCCGACGAACGCGTCGCCGAACTGCAGGCCGCCGAGCGCGGCGCAGAACGTCAGGTCGCCTCGCTGCGCGCTCGTATCGAAGCCCTTTCCGTCGGTCTGGATCGCAAGGACGGGGCGGCCTGGCTGCAGCAAAATCGCGGTGGCGCAGGGCTTCTGGGTTCGATCGCCAACCTGGTGAAGGTGCGCAACGGCTACGAGGCGGCCGTCGCGGCGGTGCTCGGTGCCGCCGCAGACGCGGTCGCCGCCGAAAGCCCCGGGGCCGCCCGCGCTGCGGTCGCGGCGCTCAAGGAGTCCGACGGTGGGCGGGCGGCGATCGTGCTCGGCGATTGGCCGGAACACGCAGCGCCGCAAGCTGAATCGTTGCCCGCAGGCGCCGTGTGGGCGGTGGAGCTGGTCGAAGCGCCGCCGCGACTGCGGGGCGCGATCCGGGCGATGCTCTCAGACGTGGTGGTCGTGTCGGAGCTGACCGCCGCGCTGGACCTGGTCGCCTCGCGGCCGAAGCTGCGGGCCGTCACCACCGATGGCGACCTGGTGGGGGCGGGCTGGGTCAGCGGCGGGTCGGACCGCAAACCCAGCACGCTCGAGATCGCCTCGGAGGTCGAGAAGGCCCGCACCGAGCTGGCCGAAGCCGAGAGGCAGGTCGGCGAGTTGATGGCGGCCCTGTCCGGCGCGCTGACCGAACAGGCCAGCCGTCAGGACGCCGCGGAGCAGGCGCTCGCCGCGCTCAACGAATCCGACGCCGCCATCTCGGCGATCTACGAGCAGCTGGGTCGACTCGGCCAGGAGGCCCGCGCCGCCGACGACGAATGGCAACGGCTGATCCAGCAGCGAGACGAGTTGGAGGCCAACCGATCCCGCACCGTCGAGGAGCTCGCCGGGCTCGAGCAGCGTCTGCACAACGCCCAGCAGGAGCCGACGTTCGAAGCCGAGCCCGTCAACCGGCAAGAGACGATGGCTGCCGCCGAGACGGCCCGCGGCGCCGAGGTGGAGGCCCGGTTGGCGCTGCGCACCGCCGAGGAGCGCGCGAATGCCGTTCGCGGAAGGGCGGATTCGCTGCGCCGGGCGGCGGCCGCCGAGCGTGAGGCGAGGCTGCGCGCCCTTCGTGCCCGCGAATCGCGTCAGCATGCAGCGGCGGTGGCCGCCGCGGTTGCGGACTCGGGCCGCCTTGTCGCACAACGGTTGAGCGCCGTGGTGGCGGTGGCGTCACGCGCTCGCGACGAGGTTGCCGCCGAACGCCAGCACCGCACCGCGGCGCTGGCCAAGACGCGCGACGCGGTCAACGAGCTCACCACCAAGGTCAACGGTCTGACCGAGGCACTGCACAAGGACGAAGTCGCCAAAGCGCAAGCGGCAATGCGTATCGAGCAGCTCGAGGAACAGATCCTCGAACAGTTCGGCATGGCGACCGATGATCTGGTCGCCGAGTACGGCCCGGAGGTGCCGCTGCCGCCCACGGAACTGGAGATGGCCGAATTCGAGCAGGCGCGCGAGCGCGGGGAGCAGGTCACCACGCCTGCGCCGATGCCGTTCGACCGCGCGACGCAGGAACGACGCGCCAAGAAGGCCGAACGCGAGCTCAACGAGCTGGGCCGGGTCAACCCCCTCGCGCTCGAGGAGTTCGCCGCGCTCGAGGAGCGCTACAACTTCCTGTCCACCCAACTCGAGGACGTCAAGGGCGCGCGCAAGGATCTGCTCGATGTCATCGATGACGTCGACGCACGCATCCTGCAGGTGTTCACCGAGGCGTACGCCGACGTCGAACGCGAGTTCCGTGGGGTGTTCTCCGCGCTGTTCCCCGGTGGGGAGGGCAGGCTGTTGCTGACCGACCCCAACGACATGCTCACCACCGGCATCGAGGTCGAGGCCCGTCCGCCGGGCAAGAAGATCAAGCGACTGTCGCTGCTGTCGGGCGGGGAGAAGTCGTTGACCGCGGTCGCGATGCTCGTCGCGATCTTCCGCGCCAGGCCCTCGCCGTTCTACGTGATGGACGAGGTCGAGGCGGCGCTCGACGACGTGAACCTGCGCCGGCTGATCAGCCTGTTCGAGCAACTGCGTGAGCGCTCCCAGCTGATCGTCATCACGCATCAGAAGCCGACGATGGAAGTCGCCGACGCCTTGTACGGGGTGACCATGCGCGACGACGGCATCACCGCGGTGATCAGCCAGCGGATGCGTGGTCAGGAATTGGTCGCGGCCACCAATTAGGCGACTTGCGCACATCGAGGAGCGCTGAGCGCTCCTGAACGCGCACAAATCGCATGCACCGGGGGCGTCGACGCCGAGTCACCTTGAGACAATGGCGCGGTGACAGATGCCGCCTGGATGGGTTTGTGGATCGCGATTGCGGTCATCGCCGTACTGCTGATCGCCGCGCTGGTCGTTGGCCTGGTGCGATACCGCCGCCGCCGGATCAGCTTGTCGAAGGCCGACACGGCCCCCGAAATCGACCGCTCCGGGGGCTATACGGCGTCGTCGGGCATCACGTTCACCCAGTCGGCACCGGCCAGGCCGGCCGAGCGGATCGACACCACTGGCCTGCCCGCGGTCGGTGATGACGCCACGATCCCGCGGGACTCGCCGAAGCGCCCGATCGCGGACGTCCAGCTGCCCGAGGCGCCGGTCGAGAAGCCTCTCGAGAAGCCCGCTGCGGCTCCGACCGCGCCCGCCCCCGACAGCGCACCCCCCGCTCCGGCCCTCGACGAGATCGCGCCGACGGAAGGCCGGCTCGAGCGGCTGCGTGGCCGCCTGGCCAAGTCGCACAACACACTCGGCCGCAGCATGTTGGGCTTGCTCGGCGGTGGTGACCTCGACGAGGCGTCCTGGGAAGAGGTCGAGGACACGTTGCTGATCGCCGATCTCGGGCCGGTCGTGACGGAGTCGGTGGTGTCGTCGCTGCGCGCCCGGATGGCCAGCAGCAACGTGCGCAGCGAGGCCGATGCCCGCGCCGTGCTGCGTGATGTCCTGATCGCCGAACTGCGGCCCGACCTGGACCGGTCGATCAAGGCGCTGCCCCATGCGGACAAACCGTCGGTGTTGCTGGTCGTCGGGGTCAACGGCACCGGCAAGACCACCACCGTCGGCAAGCTGGCCCGCGTGCTGGTCGCCGACGGGCGCCGCGTGGTGCTCGGCGCGGCCGACACCTTCCGGGCCGCCGCGGCCGATCAGTTGCAGTCCTGGGCGTCGCGGGTGGGCGCACACGTGGTGCGTGGCGCGGAGGGCGCGGATCCCGCATCGGTGGCTTTCGACGCGGTCGACAAGGGCGTCGAGGACGGCGCCGACGTCATCGTCATCGACACGGCCGGGCGGCTGCACACCAAGACCGGCCTGATGGACGAACTGGGCAAGGTCAAGCGGGTGGTCAGCCGCCGCGCCGAGGTCGACGAGGTACTTCTGGTGCTCGACGCCACGATCGGCCAGAACGGTCTGCCGCAGGCCAGGGTGTTCGCTGAAGTCGTCGACATCACCGGCGTCGTGCTGACGAAACTCGACGGCACGGCCAAGGGCGGAATCGTCTTTCGGGTGCAGCAGGAACTGGGAGTACCGGTGAAACTCGTTGGGCTCGGGGAAGGGGCCGACGATCTCGCGCCGTTCGAGCCGGCGGCCTTCGTCGACGCGCTCCTCGGGTAAGCGTTTGCACTCGCCAAGGACCTCGGCAGACACCGTTTTTGCTGGCGGCCGCTCGCAGAAACACGAGCGTAACGCTTCTCGCGTGCGCGTTCACTTACTGGAAACCGAACAGAATCACCGGTGAAACGCGGGCCGAAGAGTCTCTTCGGGAGGCCGATCCGATCGGCGCACTTCCCGAGGAGGTTCACACAAAGTGGTTTCAGCCTTACCCCTGGCTCTTCCCGATGATGCGTTCGCGCCGTTCGGCCCGGAAGGGTTGAGCGCGGGCGACACCGCGTGGGTACTGATGGCCGCGGCGCTAGTCCTGTTCATGACACCCGGTCTGGCGTTCTTCTACGGTGGCCTCTCCCGGCAGAAGTCGGTGCTGAACATGATGATGATGTCGTTCGGCACCCTCGGCGTCGTCAGCGTCATCTACGTGTTGTGGGGGTACTCGATGTCGTTTGCATCGGGGCACACCGGTACCGACGACATCCTCGGCGTATTCGACAACCCGTTCGCGCTGTTCGGGTTGAGTCCACTTCTGGAAACCAAGGAGGTCGGCGAGACCACTCTCTACGTACTCGGCGGGTTCGGCACGGTCCCCGCGATCGTCTGGGCCGGCTTCCAACTCACCTTCGCGGTGATCACCGTCGCACTGATCAGCGGCGCGGTGGCCGAGCGGATGAAGTTCGGGACCTGGCTGGTGTTCGGCGGAATCTGGGTCACCCTGGTGTATTTCCCACTTGCCCATATGGTTTGGGGCGGTGGCCTGATGTCGTCGTCCGGGAGCGGCATCGCGGCCAAGCTGTTCGGGGTGAACGAAGAAGGTTTGGCGAACGTCGCTCCGATCGACTTCGCCGGCGGCACCGTGGTCCACATCAACGCCGGCATGGCCGCACTGGTGCTCGCGCTGCTGCTGGGCAAGCGGACCGGGTTCGGCAGGATGGCCTATCGGCCGCACAACATTCCGTTCGTGATGCTCGGCGCTGCCATCCTGTGGTTCGGCTGGTTCGGCTTCAACGTGGGATCCGAAGGCGCGGCCGACATGATCGCCGGCCAGGTCTGGGTCAACACCACTGCGGCAACCGCCGCGGCGATGCTCGGCTGGTTGCTCGTGGAGCGGATCCGGGACGGTCACGCGACTAGTGTCGGCGCGGCGTCGGGCATTGTCGCCGGCCTCGTGGCGATCACCCCGGCCTGCGGTGCGCTGTCGCCGATCGGGTCGCTGATGTTGGGCGTCATCGCCGGTGTGTTGTCCGCCCTCGCAGTGGGCCTGAAGTACAAGTTCGGCTACGACGATTCGCTCGACGTGGTCGGTGTGCACCTGGTAGCGGGCCTGTGGGGCACGGTCGGCATCGGCTTCTTGGCGCTGGACACCGGCCTGTTCTACGGCGGTGGCATCCGCCAGCTCGTCGTGCAGGTGGTGATCGCCTCGGTGGCCGTGATCTTCACTGGCATCATGACGGCGATCATTGCCTTTATCGTTAAGCCGTTGGGCTGGCGCGTTACCGCGGAAGACGAGGACACCGGCATCGATGAGACCGAACATGCCGAAACCGCTTACGAGCTCGTCTGATCGGCAACAATTTCCTCGGAAGGGATCGACTACATGAAGCTGATTACTGCGATTGTCAAGCCGTTCACGCTCGAAGACGTCAAGACCGGGCTCGAGCAGACGGGGATCCTCGGGATGACCGTCAGCGAGGTCCAGGGATACGGCCGGCAGAAAGGGCACACCGAGGTCTACCGCGGCGCCGAGTACTCCGTGGATTTCGTGCCGAAGGTGCGCGTCGAGGTGGTCGTCGAAGACTCCGCTGTCGACAAAGTGGTCGATGTCATCGTCCAGGCCGCACGGACGGGGAAGATCGGCGACGGCAAGGTGTGGGTGAGTCCTGTCGACACCGTCGTGCGGGTGCGAACCGGCGAACGCGGAGCCGACGCCCTTTGAGCCGCTTGAAGAACTGAGAGTTCATCTCCCGACCGATGACACCATGAGCAGTTCTCGACAGGGCGGGAGAAACCGAGATGACTGAGCAGAAACCCGATCCCCGATGGGTGGCGCCGGCGGCGGGCTCGTCTCGGCCAGCGACGGACCTCGCCGCTGCGAGCAAGCAGTTGCTGGCAGGCACTGCCCGCCAACTGAATTCGGCAGCTTTGCGGCAGGCACTGCAGGATCTGTACGAGTTTTGGCTCACCACGAAGGCCGCCGAGGTCGGCATCACACCCACCAGCGGCTTCGCCATCGTCGCGACCGGTGGACTCGGCCGGGGCGAATTCGTGCCGTACTCCGACCTCGACCTGACGCTGTTGCACGACAACATGCCGCCCGACTTGGTCGGGCAGGTAGCAGAGCTGTTGTGGTACCCGTTGTGGGACGCCAACATTCGTCTCGATCACAGTGTGCGGACGGTACCCGAGGCGTTGAAGGTGGGCGGCGATGACATCTCGGCGGGCCTGGCAATGCTGGAAGCGCGGCACATCGCGGGCGATGCGGACCTGTCGGCATTGCTGATCGCGGGCGCCCGTCGGCAGTGGCGCACCGGAATCGTCTCGCGCTTCGACGAACTCGTCGAACACACCCGGGCGCGCTGGCAACGCAGCGGTGAGATCGCGCACCGTGCCGAGCCGGATCTCAAGTGTGGCCGCGGCGGTCTGCGCGACGTGCAACTGCTCAACGCGCTGGCGATCGCGCAGCTGACCGACGTCTACCCCAATCGGACCTCCGCCTCGCCGCTCGGAACGCTGGGGGAGGCCCACCTGGCGTTGCTCAACGTGCGGACCGAGCTGCACAGGGTCGCCGGGCGCGGGCGAGACCTGCTGCTGGCCCAGCATGCCGACGAGATCGGCGCCGCACTACACATCGGGGACCGCTTCGATCTGGCCCGCACGCTCTCCGATGCCGCGCGCACCATCAGCTTCTACGTCGACGCCGGTGTCCGCACCGCGGCGAACGCGCTGCCCCGCCGCGGATTCGCGTCGCTGCGCCGCCCCACCCGCCGCCCCCTCGACGAGGGCGTCATCGAGTTCGGCGGCGAGGTGATCCTCGCGCGCGACGCCCGACCCGAACGCGACCCCGGCCTGATCCTGCGGGTGGCCGCCGCCTCGGCGACCACCGGGCTGCCCATGGCCGCATCCACGCTGGCCCGGCTTGCCGAGGCGGCGCCCGAGCTCCGCACGCCCTGGCCGCGGCAGGCTCTGAAGGACCTGCTGGTGATGCTCGCAGCGGGGCCGTCGGCGGTCGCCACGATCGAGGCGCTGGACCGCACCGGTCTGTGGGGCCGGCTGTTCCCGGAGTGGGGCGCGGTCCGCGACCTTCCGCCGCGTGACGTCGTGCACATCTGGACCGTCGACCGGCACCTCGTCGAAACAGTCTCGCGCGCAAGCGCTTTCACCACGCGCGTGTCTCGACCCGACCTGTTGATGCTGGGCGCGCTGTGCCACGACATCGGTAAGGGACGCGGCGGCGATCACAGCGTCATCGGCGCCGAGTTGGCGACCCAGATCGGCACCCGACTGGGCCTGTGGCCCTCGGACGTCGAGGTGTTGTCCAAGGTCGTGCGCCATCATCTCCTGTTGCCGCACACCGCGACACGGCGCGACCTGCAAGACCCCAACACGATCGCAGCGGTGGTCGCCGATCTCGACGGCGACGCCGTGCTGCTGGAATTGCTGCATGTGCTCGCCGAAGCGGATTCACTGGCGACAGGCCCCGGCGTCTGGGGCGACTGGAAGGCGTCGCTGATCGGCGACTTGGTCCACCGGTGCAAGATGGTGATGGCCGGCGAGCCGCTGCCCGAACCGGATCCCATTGACCCGCGGTATCTTTCACTGGCGGCCGAGGTTGGGGTGCATGTCGAGTTGACGCCGGCGGACAGCCCGCACATCTACAACGTCACGATCATCGCGCCGGACAGACGGGGGCTGCTGTCGAAGGCCGCCGGGGTGCTGGCGCTGAATTCGCTGCGGGTGCACTCGGCGTCGGTCAACGGCCACCAGGGCTCGGCGATCAACACGTTCGTCGTCTCACCGCATTTCGGATCACCACCCGCCGGCGAGCTGTTGCGTCAGCAGTTCATCCTCGCCCTCGACGGCGAACTCGACGTGCTCGAGTCACTCGACCGCCGCGATCGCGACGCCGCGCAACACGGCACCACCCGTGCCGGTGAGGTGTTGGCAGCGGTGCCGATCAATCATGTCACCGCTCCACCGCGCATCCTGTGGTCGGAGGGCGCTAACCCGGGCGAGCTGATCGTGCAGATCCGCAGCACCGACCGCACCGGTCTGCTGGCGAGGCTCACCGCGGTGTTCGAGCGCGATGGCGTCGACATCGCCTGGGCGAAGGTGACCACGCTGGGCTCCTCGGTGGTGGATGTGTTCGGTATCACCGCCGGCGCGGCCGTTCGCGACGACATCGAGCGTGACCTGTACGCGGTGCTGCCCGCGCCGCCGCCCGCCAAGGCGGTCTCCGAGGCCAGTTAGGCTAGGCCGCAGGAGGCTTAAGTGTTTGAATCCCTGTCCGACCGGTTGACCGGCGCCCTGCAGGGCCTGCGTGGCAAGGGGCGGTTGACCGACGCCGATATCGATGCGACGACCCGTGAGATCCGGTTGGCGTTGCTGGAAGCCGACGTGTCGCTGCCCGTCGTGCGCGCTTTCGTCAACCGCATCAAGGAGCGCGCCCGCGGCGCCGAGGTGTCCGGCGCCCTCAACCCGGCCCAGCAGGTCGTCAAGATCGTCAACGAGGAACTGATCGGCATCCTCGGCGGGGAGACCCGCACGCTGGCGTACGCCAAGACTCCGCCGACCGTGATCATGCTGGCCGGTCTGCAAGGCTCCGGTAAGACAACCTTGGCCGGAAAGCTCGCGAAATGGCTTCGCGGGCAAGGGCATACGCCGCTTCTGGTGGCATGCGACCTGCAGCGGCCGGGGGCCGTGAGTCAGCTGCAGATCGTGGGCGAGCGTGCCGGCGTCGCGGTCTTCGCACCGCACCCCGGTGTCGGACCCGAGGGCAGCGGGGGATCGGCGGACGCGGCGCCCGGTGATCCGGTCGCGGTCGCCGCCGCCGGTCTCGCCGAGGCCCGGACCAAGCATTTCGACGTGGTCATCGTCGACACGGCGGGCCGCCTCGGTATCGACGAGGAGCTGATGGGTCAGGCCGCCGCGATCAAGCAGGCCGTCGACCCGGACGAAGTGATCTTCGTGCTGGACGCGATGATCGGCCAGGACGCCGTCACGACCGCCGAGGCGTTCCGCGAGGGCGTCGGCTTCACCGGCGTCGTGCTGACCAAGCTCGACGGCGACGCCCGTGGTGGGGCCGCGCTGTCGGTCCGCGAGATCACCGGCGTGCCGATCCTGTTCGCCTCGAGCGGAGAGAAGCTCGAGGACTTCGACGTCTTCCACCCCGATCGGATGGCCAGTCGCATCCTCGGCATGGGCGACGTGCTGTCGTTGATCGAGCAGGCCGAGCAGGTCTTCGACGCCCAGCAAGCCGAGGAGGCCGCCGCCAAGATCGGCAGCGGCGAACTGACGCTGGAGGACTTCCTCGAGCAGATGCTGGCGATCCGCAAGATGGGTCCGATCGGCAACCTGCTCGGCATGCTGCCCGGCGCGGGCCAGATGAAGGATGCGCTGGCCGCGGTCGACGACAAGCAACTCGATCGCCTGCAGGCGATCATCCGCGGCATGACACCCGAGGAGCGTGCCGATCCCAAGATCATCAACGGCTCGCGCCGGCTTCGCATCGCCAATGGCTCCGGTGTGACGGTCGGCGAGGTGAACCAGCTTGTCGAGCGGTTCTTCGAAGCCCGCAAGATGATGTCGCAGATGGCCGGGCAGATGGGAATGCCGTTCGGCCGCAAGCCATCCAACCGCAAGGGCAAGAAGGGTAAGAAGGGGCAGAAGGGCCGGAAGAAGGGGAGCGGGCCGACGCCGCCGAAGGTGCGCAATCCGCTCGGCGCAGGAATGCCGGGGATGCCCGCGGGGTTCCCCGATCTGTCCGATATGCCCAAGGGCCTCGATGAGCTCCCACCGGGACTGGCCGACATCGACCTGTCCAAGCTGAAGTTCCCGGGCCAGAAATAGGGATGCGCCTCCATGTGCGCGGTCGGGGACTTCCCGACGAGGAGCCGGTGGAGTGGTGGATCGTCGACGGTGTGCTGAGCGCCGAACCGGTGAGCGGAGCTCAGACCGTCTTCGGTGCCGACCGGGCTGACGGCTGGATACTGCCCGGACTCGTCGACGCGCACTGCCACGTCGGGCTCGGCGCGCACGGCGCGCTCGACAACCTCGACGACTGCATCGAGCAGGCCGAGGTCGAACGCGATGCGGGAGCGCTGCTGCTCCGCGACTGCGGATCGCCCGTCGACACCCGCAGCCTCGCCGACCACGACGATCTGCCCGAGATCATCCGGGCCGGCCGCCACCTCGCCAGGCCGAAGCGCTACCAGCGTGGATTCGCGATCGAACTCGACGACGAGTCCGCGCTGCCGGCCGCGGTGGCCGAGCAGGCGCGGTTCGGCGACGGTTGGGTCAAGCTCGTCGGCGACTGGATCGACCGGGAAGTCGGCGATCTCGCACCGTTGTGGTCCGACGACGTGCTCAAGGCCGCGATCGATGCCGCCCACGACAACGGTGCCCGCGTGACCGCCCACGTGTTCGGCGAGGACGCGCTGCCGGGGCTGATCAAGGCCGGTATCGATTGCATCGAGCACGGCACCGGCCTGACCGACGACACCATCGACATGATGGTCGAGCACGGCACTGCGCTGGTGCCGACGTTGATCAACATCGCGAACTTTCCGGGCATCGCCGACGCCGCCGCCGAGAAGTACCAGAAATACGCGCGACACATGCGCGACCTGCACGAGAAGAGTTACCCGCGCATCGCCGCGGCCCGAGAGGCCGGCATACCGATATTCGCCGGTACCGACGCGGGCAGCATGGTCGCGCACGGTCGCATCGCCGATGAGATCGACGCGCTCAAGGGCATCGGCATGAGCGCCACCGAGGCGTTGGGTGCTGCCTGCTGGAGCGCACGCGAGTGGCTGGGCCGGCCGGGTATCCAGCACGGCGCACCCGCGGACCTGGTGTGCTACGCCGACGATCCGCGGCTCGGCGCCTCCGTCGTCAACCAGCCGGATCTGGTCATCCTGCGGGGCCGCGCTTTCCCGTGACGCGCGAGCGACCGCAAAATGCCGCGCAATGGCGGCGTGTCGCGGGCAAACGCGGTCGCTCGCACAAGATTTAGGGCTGCCTGAAGCCCCAGTCGAAGAGGTCGATCGCCTGGCCGTAGAGGTCGCCGTTGCCGTAGAGCTGCGCGACCACCAGCCGGCGACCGTTGCGTTGTGCGGCGGCGACGAACGTGTCGCGGGCCAGGTTGGTGTAGCCGGTCTTGCCGACGAGCGTGCCCGGATACCGCTTCAGCAACTCGTTCTGGTTCGTGATGGTCTTCGGGCCGTTGTCGGTCGGAAACAGTGACGACGGCTGGCGCACGATCGCGGCGAACGCGGGATACCGCAGCGCTTGGCGGTAGATCATCGCGAGGTCATTGGCGGTGGTGACCGACTCCATCCCCGGACCGTCCAGCCCCGACGGGGAGGAGACGCGCGTGCTGCGCGCTCCCAGCGTCGACGCCTTGGCGTTCATCTTCGCGACCGCGACTCGATAGCCGCCGAGGCCGTCGGCAAGAACATTGGCGGCGTCGTTGCCCGACACCAGCATCAACCCGTCGAGCAGTTGACGCACCGTGTAGGCACGCCCCGCTTTTACTCCCGCACAAGAACATTCGACGTCGGCGGCCGCCGGACGGGCCGCGATCGCCCCGTTCAGCGGAAGCTGGTCGAGCACGACCATGGCGAGCAACGCCTTGATGGTGCTCGCGGGCGCGTGCGGCTCGTGAGGGTTGCGGGAAGCCAGGATTCGGCCGGAATCGAGGTCGGCGAGTAACCAGGACTGCGCCGGTCCGTCCGGCAGCGCGACGGCGCCCGACGGTTCGCTTCCGGGCTGGGCGGACGCCGGTGACGCGACGCTGATGGCCAGGCTCGTTGCCAAGGTCAGCGCGGTGGCCAGCGCAATGGCCAACGCAGCCAACATGCCTCGCATGGCCGCCGAGCGTATCGCCC
Organism: Mycobacterium sp. GA-0227b; assembly: GCF_001499855.1. Taxonomy (GTDB): domain Bacteria; phylum Actinomycetota; class Actinomycetes; order Mycobacteriales; family Mycobacteriaceae; genus Mycobacterium. Next base: position 356,183 of record NZ_LQIK01000023.1, on the reverse strand, counting down.
GCGTTCGCCGTCCCGGTCTCGGATCGGTTGCGATTCAGCAACTCACGGGCGCGGTCACAGCGTGCCGATGCTGGCTCCCGGATTGAGCGCAAAACCCCAGTCGAACAGGCTCGCGGCCTGATCCCAGTACGTCGGCTGGCCCGGCTTGTCCATCCCGTACATCAACGCGACGACCAGTCGGCGGCCGTTGCGTTCGGCGGCACCGACGAAGGTCTTCTGTGCGCGATCGGTGAATCCCGTCTTGCCGCCGAGCGTGCCCGGATACCGCTTGAGCAGTTCGTCCTGGTTGACTAGAACTTTGTCGCCGGCCTCGGTGGGAAAGACCGCGGTGGGCTGGGCGGTGATCGAGGCGAACACCGGGTTGGCCATCGCGGCGCGGAAGATGACCGCCAGATCGTGCGGCGACGACCACATGTCGATACCGGGGCCGTCGAGTCCCGACGGCGAGCCCACGTTGGTGCCGTGCGCGCCGAGCAACGCGGCCTTGGCGTTCATCTTGGTGATGGCGACGTCGTGGCCGCCGAGCATGGTGGCCAACGTGTTCGCCGCGTCGTTGCCCGACACCAGCAGCAGCGCCTCCAGCAGCTGGCGCGCGGTGTAGACCATGCCGGGCGTCACGCCCGCGCAGTTGCATTCGACTTGGGTGTCGGCCTCGTTCGCGACCACAGTGGCGTCGAGAGGCAATTCGTCGAGCACCGTCAGCGCCAGCAGCACCTTGATCGTGCTTGCGGGCGCGTACTGGCCGTACTCGTCGCGCGCGGCCAGCACGGCGCCACTGTCCATGTCGGCGAGCACCCACGCCTGGGCGGGCCCGTCGGGAATCGGCACCGATCCCGACGGTTGAGTGACCCCGATAGGAGCGGCGGTGGCGACGGCGGTCCCCCCGACGGCCAGGCTCAGCAGGGTCATCAAGCAGATCAACAGCTTCCGCATGGGCAGGCAGCCTAGTCGTGTTCAATCGACGCATGTTGAGCCTCGAGGAGATTTCGGATCGCTTGGAAATACAGCAACTGCTGATCGACTACTCCACGGCGATCGATCAGAAGCGATTCGACGACCTCGACCGGGTGTTCACCGCCGACGCCTACATCGACTACCGCGTCACCGGAGGAATCGACGGCCGCTACCCGGAGGTGAAGGCTTGGCTTAAGGAGGTGCTGCCGAACTTTCCGGCGTACTACCACATGCTCGGCAACGTCGACGTACGCGTCTCCTACGATCCGGCCGGCGACACCGCGTCCTCGCGCGCCGTCTGCTTCAACCCGATGGTGATGGGCGGGGAGGGTCAGATTTACTTCGTCGGGATCTGGTACGTCGACGAGTTCGTGCGCACCGCCGACGGTTGGCGGATGAGCAGACGGGTCGAGGAGAAGTGCTTCGACAAGCTGCTCTGAGCGCCCGGACCGGGCGCGGACGCGGCCGCCATCGGAGGCCTTGACGGGTTGATTGCCCTCACCTGGTGTGTGGGATCAACCCGTCAACGCCGCAACAAGCACGGCCGGGCCGAGAATGCCGGATTTTTGCCGGTAGAACCCGTTCTGGCACAATGGGCGGCTGTCTACCGCAGGACTCCGGCTCTGCGGCGGTCACACACGCAAGGCAAAACCGGGCCGAGGCAACCCGTCTCGATCGCTGAATTGCAGCGTGGCAATCACAGGAGAAGTAGCACAACCATGGCTGTAAAGATCAAGCTCACTCGGCTTGGCAAGATCCGCAACCCCCAGTACCGCATCGCCGTCGCCGACGCGCGCACCCGCCGTCAGGGCCGGGCGATCGAGGTCATCGGCCGGTATCACCCGAAGGAAGAGCCCAGCCTCATCGAGATCGACTCGGAGCGGGCCCAGTACTGGCTCGGCGTCGGTGCCCAGCCCACCGAACCCGTGCTCGCGCTGCTGAAGATCACCGGTGACTGGCAGAAGTTCAAGGGTCTGCCCGGCGCCGAGGGCACGCTGAAGGTCAAGGAGCCCAAGCCCAGCAAGCTCGACCTGTTCAACGCAGCGTTGGCCGAGGCCGAGGGCGGCCCGAGTACCGAGGCCACCCAGCCCAAGAAGAAGAAGGCGCCCGCCAAAAAGGCTGCCGAAAAGGCCGGCGACGAGGCTGATCAGAAGGCCGTCGAGGCCGAGGCGACGGCCGATCCGTCGGGTGCCAAGGACGAGTCCGAAGCGGCCGCCGAAGGCGCCGACGCCAGCACCCGCGAGAGCTGAGCCCGGCCGTGAGTTCTGTCGTCGTCGACGCCGTCGAACACCTGGTCCGCGGAATCGTCGACAACCCCGACGACGTTCGCGTCGACATGGTGACCAACCGGCGCGGACGCACCGTCGAGGTGCATGTGCATCCCGACGACCTCGGCAAGGTGATCGGGCGAGGTGGACGCACCGCGACCGCGCTCCGCACGCTGGTCGCCGGCATCGGCGGTCGCGGTATTCGCGTCGACGTGGTGGACACCGACCAGTAATCCGACATGGACCTCGTTGTCGGGCGCATCGTCAAAGCGCACGGCATCACCGGTGAGGTGGTGGTGGACGTCCGCACCGACGATCCCGACGCGCGCTTCGCGCCCGGCGCGTCACTTCGCGGCCGCCCCACCAAGGGCGGAGCCGAGCGCGACTATGTCGTCGAGTCAGCGCGCGCGCACGGCGGTCGGCTGCTGGTGCGGTTGAACGGCGTCGCAGACCGGGACGCCGCCGACGCGCTGCGCGGCACGTTGTTCGTCGTCGATTCGGGAGAGCTCCCGCCCATCGAAGACCCCGACGAGTACTACGACCATCAGCTCGAAGGTTTGCACGTGCGCACCGCGGCCGGCGATGACATCGGTACCGTGGCGGAGGTGTTGCACACCGCGGCGGGTGAACTGCTCGCGGTGCGCAGCGCCGAACGTGAGGTGCTGATCCCGTTCGTCAGCGCGATCGTGACGTCGGTTTCGCTGACCGAACAGCTCATCGAGATCGATCCCCCCGAGGGCCTGCTGGAGATCTGACCGTGCGCATTGATGTCGTGACGATATTTCCGGCCTACCTCGACCCGCTACGACAGTCGTTGCCCGGCAAGGCGATCGAATCGGGCATCGTGGAGCTTGCCGTGCATGACCTGCGTCGCTGGACCCATGATGTACACCATTCGGTTGACGACGCCCCCTACGGCGGCGGGCCGGGAATGGTGATGAAGGCCCCCGTGTGGGGCGATGCGCTCGACGAGATCTGTTCGGACGAAACGCTTCTCGTGGTGCCCACGCCGGCCGGGCGGCTGTTTCGGCAGGCCGACGCACAGGCATGGGCCGGTGAGAAGCATGTCGTGTTCGCGTGCGGTCGGTACGAGGGGATCGATCAACGGGTCGTCGAGGATGCGGCGCGCCGCATGCGCGTCGCGGAGGTGTCGATCGGCGACTACGTGCTGCCCGGCGGCGAGTCGGCGGCGCTGGTGATGATCGAGGCGATCGTCCGATTACTACCCGGTGTGCTGGGCAATCCCGCGTCGCATCAGGATGATTCGCACTCGCACGGAGTGCTGGAGGCGCCGAGCTATACCCGGCCGCCGAGCTGGCGCGGCCTCGATGTGCCCGACGTCCTGTTGTCGGGCGACCATGCGAAGGTCGCGGCATGGCGGCGAGAACAAGGGTTGCAACGCACCCGGCAACGTCGACCGGAGCTGCTCGACCGCACCGACTAGATGCGCCCGCCGGGGAACATCGTCTTGACCGCTTGGGTGATCGTGTTGCGCGCGGTCACGTCGTCGGCGGGCTGCATGGAGGCGATCGCCATCACATATCGACGGTCGCCGCCGACCGCTCCGGTGGACCAGTGCACCCAGTTGCCGCCGTTCCAGCAGCAGAACCAGCCCTGCTTGACCGCCACCCGGTCGGCGTAGAGACCCTCGGGAATGCCGAACCGCTGCGGGTAGACGCCACCGGGCACGGTGCCGTCGGGTGCCGTCGGTGTGGACGCCGCCAGGTTCGACAGGATGATGTCGGCTTTGTCCTCAGGCAACCCGCCGCTGCCCGAGAGCAGCTTGTCGTAGTACCGAACGAGATCACGGGTCGTGCTCAACGTGTTGAACCACCGCCCGTTGTAGGGCGTCCTCGTCGCCTTCAGGCCGTACCGCGCGATGACCCGCGACACGATCACGCTGCCGCCGCCGCGGTTCCAGAAGACCTCGGCCGCGCTGTCGTCCGAGGACCGCAACATCGCCTCGAACGCCCGCCAGTCGTCGGGGGAGAGTTCGGCCTTCCCCCGCGACACCTGCAGCAGCAGGTCGTCGGCGATGAACAGCTTGACCACCGAGGCGATGGGCATCGCCTCGTCGTTCCCGTTCGAGACGAGTTGGCCGGTGTTGCGGTCAAGGACCGTGACCGAGATGTCGGCGCCGGCCCCGGCGGCCTCGACGGTGGCCTGCTGCACCCGGAACTGCAGGCCGGTGAACGATGCGGCGGGCTCGTCGGGTGGGGCCTCTGGCAGCGGTGCCAACTTGCCCTGCGGAACGACGACGGTCGCATAGGGCGCCGCTCGTTCGGGCGGTGTCCCGTACACCTTGGCCTCACAACCCGCGACGACCGGTACCGCGATGACGATGGTTGCAGCCACCCTCACCAGCCTTGACGGCCGACGCCGCATGGCCCTCCTCACGGTGCAGTGGACGAGGATTCTCAGGGTCATCACCAGCGATCAGCCCCGCGAAACCAGCCTAACCGGTTCGGATCCGCGCCGCCCGCGCACGCAAATGCGCTCGCTTCGGAACGCCGATGCCGCTCGATTTCTCCGGATTCGACCCCATCTGGCACAATTGAGCAGTTGTCTGTGCAGGACCCGGGAACGGCCTAGTTCCGCCCGCTGCGAGATACACCCCGATACGCCCGATCAGATCGGCTCGGCAGTCTTATGTCACGACGTCCATCGTGACGGCAGCGCCCGCAGCCGCCAACCGCAAGGAAGTGTCACCGATGAACACGCTGGACTTCGTCGATCAGACATCGCTGCGCGACGACATCCCGGAATTCGGCCCCGGCGACACCGTCAACGTGCACGTCAAGGTCATCGAGGGCTCCAAGGAGCGCATCCAGGTCTTCAAGGGCGTTGTTCTGCGTCGCCAGGGCGGCGGTGTGCGGGAGACGTTCACGGTGCGCAAGGAGAGCTACGGCGTCGGCGTGGAGCGAACCTTCCCGGTGCATTCACCCAACATCGATCACATCGATGTCGTGACCCGCGGCGACGTCCGTCGCGCCAAGCTCTACTACCTGCGCGAGCTGCGCGGCAAGAAGGCGAAGATCAAGGAAAAGCGCTGACTTGCGAGTCGGCCGTCGGCATCGGGGGCTGATCCATGCCGCGCGAGCCGCGCGGTGCCGAGCACCGCGCTGGCTACCCTGATGCGGTGACCGGTTCCCCGAAGTCCGACGAGTCGTCAGCCGAGCGCCCGCCCGAGGACACCGCTTCAGCGCCCGACACGGACAAGCCTGAGAAGAAGAAGGGCGGCGCGCTGCGCGAATTCGCGATCCTCATCACGATCGCGCTGGTCCTGTACTACGTCATGCTGACGTTCGTCGCGCGGCCCTACCTGATTCCGTCCGAGTCGATGGAACCCACCCTGCACGGGTGCGCGGGTTGTACCGGTGACCGGATCATGGTGGACAAGCTGACCTACCGGTTCTCGTCCCCCGAACCCGGCGACGTGATCGTGTTCAAGGGTCCGCCGAACTGGAACATCAACTACCAGTCGATCCGCTCGGACAACACCGCTGTGCGATGGGTGCAGAACGCGTTGTCGTTCATCGGCTTCGTTCCGCCGGACGAGAACGATCTCGTCAAGCGGGTCATCGCGGTGGGCGGACAGACCGTCGCATGCCGCGCCGCGACCGGGCTGACCGTCGACGGCGAGAGGCTCGACGAGCCGTACCTGGACCCCGAGACGATGCGGGCCGACCCTGCGGTCTACCCGTGTCTGGGCAGTGAGTTCGGGCCCGTGACGGTGCCCGAGGACCGGTTGTGGGTGATGGGCGACAACCGCACCCACTCGGCCGATTCGCGCGCGCACTGCTCCAACATTCCGGCCGACGTCCAGAAGGGAGTGCTGTGCACGGGCGACCCGATGGCAGGCACCGTCCCGGTGGACAATGTGATCGGGAAAGCACGATTCATCGCCTGGCCCCCGTCCCGGTGGGGCGGCGTGGGCAGCGTGAACCCGCAGACGTGACCGCCAAGACGCAGTAGGACGCATAGGAGAGGGTGTTCTTGCCGGCGACATGGCCACCGCGCACGGTGATCCGCAAATCCTCGGGTTTGCGCACCCTGGAATCGGCGCTGTATCGCAGCGGCCTGGGGCCGGTCGCCGGCGTCGACGAGGTGGGTCGCGGAGCGTGCGCTGGACCGCTCGTGGTGGCGGCCTGCGTGCTCGGTCCTAACCGGCTCGAGAGCCTGGCCGCCCTCGATGACTCGAAGAGACTCAACGAGAAGGAACGCGAGCGGCTGTTCCCGCTGATCCGCCGATACGCGCTGGCCTATCACGTGGTGTTCATCCCCGCCGCGGAGGTGGACCGGCGCGGCGTGCGCGTGGCCAACATCGAGGGCATGCGCCGGGCGGTCGCGGGTCTGTCGGTGCGGCCCGGTTACGTGCTCTCCGACGGGTTCCGCGTGCCCGGCCTGCCGGCACCCTCGCTGCCCGTGGTCGGTGGCGACGCGGCCGCGGCCTGTATAGCGGCGGCCAGTGTGCTGGCCAAGGTGAGCCGCGACCGGTTGATGGTCAAGATGGAGGCCGAGCATCCGGGCTACGGCTTCGCCGATCACAAGGGCTACAGCACCCCGGCCCACGGCGCGGCACTCGCGGAGCTGGGGCCGTGCGCGCAGCATCGGTACTCGTTCATCAACGTGCGCCGGGTGGCAACGGCCGGCGGTATCAGGGTCGTCACCGAGCTGGTCGATGACTGCGCACCGGATCAGCGTGGTGAAGTGGGGTAGGGGACAATAGGGCCAGTGAGAGCGCCGTGACCGACATGAAGGACAGCTGAGCTGATGAGTGCCGAAGATCTCGAGAAGTATGAAACCGAGATGGAGCTCTCGCTCTACCGCGAATACAAGGACATCGTCGGTCAGTTCAGCTATGTGGTGGAGACCGAGCGGCGGTTTTATCTCGCCAACAGCGTCGAGGTGGTGCCGCGTAACTCCGAGGGCGAGGTGTACTTCGAGCTGCGGCTGGCCGATGCCTGGGTGTGGGACATGTATCGACCCGCGCGCTTCGTCAAGCAGGTGCGTGTGATCACTTTCAAAGACGTCAATATCGAAGAGGTCGAGAAACCCGAGCTGCGCCTGCCCGAGTAGCGGCGCTTCGACAGTCTCCTCAGAACGCGCTTTTGACGTGCGCGACAACACTTGTCGCGCTGTCGGCTAAGCCGCGGCGGCTAGCGGCTTTTGATACTGGCCGTCTCTATTGTCATAAAAATTGCCATTTACCCGTGCCGCCGGGTGTGCTCACGGCATGATCATTGGGGCGCTGGGTCGGCGGCTCGAGGCTCGCAACCAACCGTTGTCGGCGGCCGAGTTGCAACGGAGCCTAATTCTTGTTCCGCTATGCCCTGATATCCCCGGGCGTTGACGCGTCGAGCGGTAGCGTTGCACGCGTGAGACAGAAAACACGACGATGTTCCATTACTCGCCCTTGAGCAGTGTCGAAGTGTGTGGCATGCTTGCACAGCAAACATTCTTCGCGGTTCGCGGCCGACGGAAGGAGGCAGGGCAGTCCAGGCGTTGACCACCTCCACTCGGGAGCGATTGACCCAAAGATATGTTCCGGCGTAAAGTCCTGCACCGTCCTCGATTGCATGCTGGGGGGAAAACGGGATTGTCATACCGAGCGGCGTGGTGCGGTTCCGAGCGCCTCGGGCGCGAAACCGGGGTCGTTCGGTGAGTCGGCAGCTGCTGCGTCCACTCGTCGGGCTGGTGTCCCTCGTCTTGGCCGTCGCGGTGTTCGTGTTGGCGGCGAACCTCTTTCGGGGCGGCTTCTCTGACAGCGTGCCGGTGACGGTCATCTCCGCGCGTGCGGGCCTTGTGATGAATCCGGATGCGAAGGTTGAAGTTCGGGGTGTCCAGGTCGGCAGAGTCACTTCGATCGAAGAATTGCCGGGCGGTCAGGCCGCAATCCATCTCGCGATGGATCCCTCGCGGCTCAGCGCCATCCCGGCTAATGCGCTGGTGGACATCGCGTCGCCGACGGTCTTCGGCGCGAAGCAAGTGCAGTTCGTCTTCCCCGACAACCCATCGCCGCAATCGCTGCAGGCCGGTCAGGTGATCGAGGCCCAGCACGTGATGGTCGAGATCAACACCATCTTCGAACAACTGACCTCGGTGCTGTCCACAATCGAACCGGCGAAGCTCAACGCCACCCTCGGCGCGATCGCACAGGCCGTATCCGGTCGCGGGCAGAAGTTCGGCCAGATGCTCTCCGATCTGGATTCCTACCTCGCGACGCTCGAACCCAGCCTGCCTGCGCTCAATCGCGATCTCGAACTCGCTCCGGACGTGCTGCGTGCATACGCCGACGCCACAGGGGATTTCGTGGCGATCGCCGACAACGCGGCACACATCAGCGACTCCATCGTCGACAAACAAGACGATCTGGACGCGGCGCTGGTCAGCGTGATCGGCCTTGCCGATGTCGGCAACGAGGTGATCGGTCAGAACCGGCAGTCGCTGACGGAGGTCGTGCGGCTGCTGGTCCCGACCACCGCGTTGACCAACGAGTACAACCAGGCGCTGTGGTGTGCGTTGGCCGGCATGGTCGAGGCGTCGCACTGGCCACCGCTGAAGCCACCAGGCGTCGAGGTGCTGGCCGGGTTCCTGTGGGCCCAGGAGCGGTACCGCTATCCCTTGGACCTGCCCAAGGCCGGCGCCGAAGGTGGTCCGCAGTGCACCGGACTGCCGAAGCTGCCGTTCGAAACCGCAGCACCGTATGTCGTGGCCGACACCGGAACCAATCCCTGGCGACGCACCTACCCGGGCATCGTTCTCAACGCCGACATCATCAAGCAGATCATGTTCCCCGACACCGAAACCGCTGGGCCACCCCGCAATACAGCACAGATCGGAATGCCCGGATGAGGCGTTCGGTGCGGCCGACCCTGGTCAAGTTCGGGATATTCGCGGTCGTGATGACGATGCTGACCGCGTCGCTGTTCTTCATTTTCGGCCAGTACCAAACCGGGAGCACGAAGGACTATTCGGCGGTGTTCGCCGACGCTTCCCGTCTGAAGGCGGGCCAGTCCGTGCGGGTGGCCGGGATGCGGGTGGGCACGGTCAACAGCGTCAAGCTACGTCCGGACAAGACGGTGCTCGTCAGATTCGACGCCGATCCGAATGTGCGCATGACCACGGGCACACGGGCGGCGGTGCGGTACCTGAACCTGGTGGGGGACCGGTACCTGGAACTGATCGAGGGACCGGACGGAACGCCGCTGTCACCCGGCTCGGAAATCCCGTTGCAGCGGACCCAGGGCGCGCTCGATCTCGATCTTCTCCTCGGCGGGCTCAAACCCGTCATCCGGGGACTGAATCCGGAAGATGTGAATGCCTTGTCGGCCTCGCTGATCCAGATTTTCCAGGGGCAGGGCGGCACCCTGCAGTCGCTGCTGAACAACACCTCCGGCTTCACCACGGCCCTCGCCGAGCACAACCGGACGATTCAGGCGCTGATCGACAATCTGCGCACCCTGCTTGCGACCCTGAATCGCGAAGGGGACAAATTCTCGGGAACGATCGACCGCCTGGAGAAACTCGTCACGGAGCTTGCCGCCGAACGCGATCCGATCGGCAAGGCGATCGAATCGCTGAACAACGGATCGGCATCGGTGGCCGACCTCCTCAGCGATGCGCGCGCACCGCTGGCCGGCACAGTCGACGAACTCGCCCGGCTGGCCACCAACCTTGACTTCCAGAAGGACCGGCTCGACACGAGCCTGCAGAAAGCACCCGAGAACTACCGCAAACTGATCCGCACGGGGTCGTACGGAAGCTTCTTCAACTACTACATCTGCGAACTCAAGTGGCGGGTGACCGACCTGCAGGGCCGCACTGCCGTATTCCCATGGCTCAAACAGGAAACCGGGAGGTGTGCCGAGCCCTGATGCTGAAATACCGTGGCAGACAACTCATCCGCGCCGGGGTCCTCGGCGTGGTGCTGATCGTCCTCGTCATCGCCGTCGGGCTCGCTCCGGAACGGCTGGTGTCATGGGCGACAGCGGTGCGGTATCAGGCGCAGTTCGCCGACGCCGGCGGGCTGGCAGTGGGCAACGACGTGACGATCTCGGGAATCAAGGTGGGCACCGTCTCCAGCGTGGCGCTTGAAGGGCGCAACGCACTGGTGACGATGGAGGTCGACGGGTCGGTGTCGTTGGGATCGGCCACGACCGCACACATCCGCACCGGCACCTTGCTGGGCGAGCGGGTCCTGACCCTGGAGTCCAAGGGCGAGGGGTCGCTGCATCCGATGGATGTGATTCCCGTGTCGCGCACCGCATCCCCGTACTCGCTTACCGAGGCCGTCAGCGAGCTGACGAGCAACACCGCGGGCACCGACACCGCGTCGTTGAACCAGTCGTTGGACACCCTGTCGGCGACCCTGGAGCAGGTGGCGCCGCAACTTGGCCCCGCGATCGACGGGCTGACCCGGCTGTCCAAGGCGATCAACGAGCGGGACGAAACGCTGGGGGACTTGCTCGAAAACGGCGCCGATGTCACCGAGATCCTGTCGGACCGCAGCCAGCAGGTGAACACACTGATCCTCAACGCCAACGACCTGGTGGCGGTGTTGTCGGCACGGCGCTACGCCATCGTCGAACTGCTCGCGCACACTTCGGCGCTGTCCCAGCAGCTGTCCGGTCTCATCGCCGACAATGAGAAGCAGCTCGCACCCACGTTGGAGAAGCTCAACGGCGTAACCGAGGTCCTGGAAGAGAATCGCGACAACATCGCCAAGGCGCTGCCCGGGCTGGCGAAGTTCCAGACCACGTTGGGCGAGACGATCGGTAACGGCCCGTACTACCAGGCCTACGTCCCCAACATCTTCTTCGGTCAGATTTTCCAACCGTTCTTCGATTACGCGTTCGGGTTCCGGCGCGGGGTCAACGCCGGCCAGCCACCCGACAACGCCGGACCGCGCGCCGAGCTTCCGTTTCCTTACAACGGAATTCCGATGCCTCACGAGCAGTGGGGGCCGGGACGATGAACAACATCTGGGTGAAGCGCGCGCTGGCGGCCGCGTTGGCCGTGGCCCTCGTCGGTGGGGTCGTGGTCCTGATCCGGCAGACCGTGTTCCGGCCCACGACCATCACCGCTCACTTCACCACCGCCACCGCGATCTATCCCGGTGACGAGGTGAGGATCGCCGGTGTCAAGGTGGGTTCGATCGAGTCGATCAAACCGGTCGGCACAGAGGCGGAGATGAGGCTGGCCGTCGACCACGGCGTCAAGGTGCCGGCCGATGCCAAGGCGGTGATCGTCGCCCAGAACCTGGTCTCGGCGCGGTACGTCCAGCTGACGCCCGCCTACGAGTCGGGTTCGGTGATGTCCGATGGTGCCGTTATACCGTTGGAGCGCACGGCCGTTCCGGTCGAGTGGAACGAAGTCAAAGAGCAGCTGATGCGCCTGGCGACCGACTTGGGGCCCGCGGAGGGTATGTCGACCGGGTCGGTCGGGCGGTTCATCGACAGCGCGGCCAACGCGCTCGACGGCAACGGCGACAAACTGCGCCAAACGCTCGCGCAGCTGTCCGGCGTCGGTCGCATACTCGCCGACGGGAGCGGCAACATCGTCGACACCATCAACCACCTGCAGGCGTTCGTCACCGCGCTGCGGGACAGCAACGAGCAGATCGTGCAGTTCCAGGACAGGTTTGCGACGTTGACCAGCGTCGTCGACGACAGCCGATCCGATCTCGACGAAGCGTTGAAGAACCTGTCCGAGGTCGTCGGCGAGACCACCCGATTCATCCGGGGCACGCGCGACCAGACCGCCGAACAGATTCAACGCTTGGCCAACGTCACCCAGAACCTCGTCGACAACCGCATGGCGTTGGAAAACGTCCTGCACATAGCGCCGCACTCGATTGCCAACGCGGTCAACATGTTCGACCCCCGGACCGGCGCTGCCAGCGGCGTGTTCGTGCTCAACAACCTGTCGGATCCGGTGTGGGCAATCTGCGGCATGATCGGAGCACTGCAAAACGTCACCTCGCCGACCACCGGCAAGCTGTGCGCGCAGTACCTCGGGCCCGGCCTGCGCACGGCGAGCATCAACAACGTGCCGTTCCCGTTCAGCCTGTTCCTGACGTCGAACCCACCGCCGTACATGCTGCGGTATTCGGAACCGGGGTTGATGCCCGGCGCGGGTGGGCCGCCCGACGACCAGCCGGAGGCCCCGCCCGCGGTATCGGCCTACACCGGGATCGGCGACGTGCCGCCGCCACCGGGCTGGGGAACACCTCCGCCACCGCCGGGCATCCCGCCCGCACCACTCGCTGCACCCGCATCACCCGGTCCGCCGACCCTGCAGGACATGCTGCTGCCCGCGGAGCGGCCCGACCCGCAGGCACCTCCGGCGCCGCCGAACTCGCCGGCGGGTGCGCCCTCGGTTCCACACGGCGGGGGACCCTCATGATCGGCCGTCGTACGGTGGCCGCGGGGCTGACCCTGCTGCTGACGCTCACCGGGTGCTCGTTCCAAGGGGTGAACTCGCTGCCGCTGCCGGGCGCAGTGGGCCGAGGGCCGGACGCCCACGTCTACCGCGTCGAACTCGCCAACGTCGGGACGCTGGAATCGAATTCGCCCGTGATGATCGACGACGTCGTGGTCGGCAGCGTGGGCAGGATGACGTTGCACGGCTGGCACATCGACCTCGAGATCTCGGTCAAGCCCGACGTCGCGGTGCCCGCCAATGCCGTCGCCACGGTCGGCCAGACCAGCCTCCTGGGCTCCATGCACGTGGCGCTGGACCCGCCGCCGGGTGAAAGGCCGAGTGGCAGGCTCCGTCCGGGCGCCACCATCGGTCTCGACAAGACGTCGACCTACCCGTCGACGGAACGGACGCTGTCGTCCCTGGCGGCGGTGGTCAACGGCGGGGGACTGGGCCAGATCGGCGACATCATCGCCAACTTCAACACCGCGCTGTCGGGACGCCAGGGAACCGTGCGCGACCTGATCGCCCGGCTGGACACCTTCGTCGGGACCCTCTACCAACAGCGCGACAACATCATCGCCACCATCGACGAACTGAACAGGTTCTCGCAGCGGTTGGGTGATGAACAGGAGGTGCTCACCCGGGCACTCGACAAGATCCCGCCCGCGCTCGACGTCCTGATCCGCGAACGGCCCAACTTCACCACCGCACTGAATCGGTTGGGGCAGTTCAGCGACACGGTCTCCGGCCTGATCAACGACACGCAGGCCGACCTCGTGACGAATCTGAAGAACCTGGAGCCGACGCTGCGCGCACTAGCCGACGTGGGCGCCGAGATCGACACGGCGCTGGCGTGGCTGCCGACGTTCCCGTTGACCCAGAACTTGATCGACCGCGGGGTGCGCGGGGATTACGTGAACCTCTTCGTCACCGTCGACTGGACGAATCCGCGGCTCAAGCGTGGACTGCTGCTCGGCACCGCACTCGGGCAGGACCGTGCATCGTTGATACCCGCGCCGGGTGATCCTGGGTACGACGAGTATTACACCAAATTCCCTCTGGGCGTTGGTACCTCGCCGCCCTTCGGTCCGATTCCCAATGCCGCACCCGCGCCGTGGGAACCGGCGGGTGGTGGCTGATGCTCCCGCGGATGGTGCGCATCCAGCTCGTGATCTTTTCGATCGCGTCGATCATCGGCGTGGTCGCGATGGTGTTCGCCTACATGCAGGTGCCCACCCTGCTGGGCATCGGGAAGATCACCGTCACACTGGAGTTGCCCTCGTCCGGCGGTCTCTACCGATTCGCCAACGTCACCTATCGCGGTGTGCAGGTGGGCAAGGTGACCGAGATGGATGTGTCCCGCACCCGGGCCACCGCGACGCTGCGGCTCGACACGTCACCCAGGATCCCGGCCGATCTGCAGGCCGAAGTGCGCAGTGTGTCAGCCGTCGGTGAGCAGTACGTAGAACTGCTTCCGCGCACCGACTCTCCACCGTATCTGGAAGACGGATCGGTGATCCCGATGGCCGACACCACGATTCCGCAGCCGGTGAGCCCGATGCTGGAGCAGGTGAACACATTGATCGCCAGCATCCCCGAGGGCCAACTATCCGAGTTGATCGACGAATCGTACAAAGCGTTCAGCGGGGCCGGTTTCGACATGGGTTCCCTGGTAGATTCGTCGGCCACACTCTCGGAAGCCCTCAACAAGGACGCGTCCCGCTCGGCGACGTTGGCCGAAGACTCCGTGCCCCTGCTGGACTCGCAGGCCCGCTCGACCGACGCGCTTCGTCTGTGGGCCTCCAGCCTTGCCGGTATCACCGGCCAGGTCGTGGCCGACGACGCGCAGATCCGCACACTGCTGGAGGAGGGCCCCGCCGCCGCGAACGAGGTCTCCGGACTGCTCGAGCAGATCAAGCCGACCCTGCCGGTGCTGTTGGCCAACATGACCACCATCGGTCAGGTGGCGGTGACTTATCGGCCCTCGCTCGAACAGGTGCTTGTGCTGTTCCCGCCGTTCGTGGCAAACGTGCATTCGTCCGCTCCCCACAACAATCCCACCGGTATCCCCCTGGGTGACTTCCGTATTCAGATGGCCGACCCCAACCCCTGTACCGTCGGGTTCCTGCCGCCCTCGGAGTGGCGTAGCCCCGACGACCAGACCACGATCGACACGCCAGACGGTCTGTATTGCAAGCTGCCTCAGGACTCGCCGATCGTCGTGCGGGGTGCGCGCAACGCGCCGTGCATGGGGGTTCCCGGTAAGCGGGCGCCCACCGTCGAGCTGTGCTACAGCGACAAACCCTATGAGCCGCTCGCGATGCGCCAACACTCGCTGGGCGCGTATCCCATCGACCCGAACCTCATCGCACAGGGCGTGCTTCCCGACGATCGGGTCAGGGCCGACGAAAACCTCTTCGCGCCGCTCGAGGGCACGCCACTTCCGCCCGGCGCCGTCCCGCGAGGTCCGCTGCCGCCGATCCCGCCTCCGCCGCTGGCGCCCGGTGCACAGATGCCCTCGCTGCCGCCGAACGCCATCCCGCCCCTGGTGTCGCGGGAGGTGGACCAGCAAGGTGCCAACGCGACTGCACCGCAGCCTGCGACTCCACACGGACCGGCGGCGCAGGGCCCGCAGCCGGCGGAGGGGTCGGCGCCCCCGCCGGGGGCGGTGCCCGCGACACCGAGTTCTGCCACCACAGGTCCGGCGGAGAGTCCGTCCGTCGCCATCGCGCACTACGATCCGCAGACCGGCCGGTATGCGACACCGGACGGAAACGTCGGCCGCCAAACCGATCTCGTGCAGACCCCGAAGTCGTGGCAGGAGCTGATCTACGAGGGAGGCGCACAGTGATCCGGGCGTTGACGATCGCGGCGACGATCATCGCGGCCGTCCACTTCGCGCCCCCCGCGCAGGCGCAGAACGAGGTCGCGATCAACGGCGTCTTCACCGCGTTCTCCGACGGCCGGTGGGCGAAGACCAACGATTCGCGTCACGACGAGGCAAGCGTCACGCAGACGTGGACCATCACCTCGACGTGTACGACGTATCAGGATTGCACCGGTCGGGTCGAGAGCGATCAGGGCTGGAGCGCGGATCTGGTGTACATGAGCGGCCGGTGGAAGGTCAGCCGGACGGTCCCGGACTGGGAGCCGTGCATCGACGGTACGGCCTACCCGGGCAAACAGGCGTGGGTGTTCTGGCTGGATTATCCGCAGGACCCCAACAAGTACGTCGGGTGGGACAAGACCGAGGGTCCCAGTGGCGCCTGCGGATTCAACAAGGTGCTCGACATCGAGATGCCGTTCACGCTGACCCGCGTGAGTTGACCGCGTGCCGCGGGATGGTCACCGGTAGGTCGACCGAGCTGAGTACGCCAGCTTAGAATAGCATTCACTATTATCATCAAGAGAGAACAAAAATTAGGTTATAGTCGGTCGAAGTGAGCCCTCCGGTCATGATTCAGCGCTGATGTTCACCTTGCGGTTCGACATGCGCGCGCCAGCCAGCGGCGCAGCCGTGAGCGACCTGTGCGCAGCGGCCATCGACATGTGCGCGTGGACGGAGACGCGCGGTGCGCTGATCGCGGTGTTGTCCGAGCATCATGGCGCCGACGACGGCCACCTGCCGGTGCCGCTCATCCTCGCATCGGCGATCGCCGCCCGCACTCGGCAGCTTGCGATCCTGCTGGCGGCGGTGCCGATCACGTTCTGGGACCCGGTCCGGCTGGCGGAGGAGATCAGCGTCCTGGACATCATCAGCAAGGGCCGTGTGTCGTATGCCTTCGGCATCGGACACCGCACCGAGGAATACGAGCATTTCGGCGTCGAGATGGCCGGGCGCGGCAAGGTGGCCGATGAGTCGCTGGCGCTTCTTCGCCTGCTGCTCGCGGGTGAGCCGGTCGACCGTGGCGGCAGGCGTATACACGTCACACCAGCACCCGTCACGGTCGGTGGCCCGATCATGCTCGTCGCCGGCGGCAGCAAAGCCGCAGCGCGGCGCGCCGCGAGGCACGGGCTGGGCTTCATCGCGCAGACCGCGTCGTCGGCACTGAAGGAGCTTTATGAAGCAGAGTGCCGCGCCAACGGGCACGAGCCGGGCATCATTCAGTTTCCGGAACCTGGTGCGCCCACAACGGTATTCGTCGCCGACGATGTGGATGCCGCCTGGGCTGAGCTCGGACCACATCTGCTGCACGACGCGGTGACGGCGGCGTCATACCGACACGGCGACGACTCGGTGGCCAGCATCTCGCGAGCCGACACCGTCGCCGCACTGCGAGATCCACAGGGCCCCTACCGGATCTTCACCATCGACGAGGCCGCCGCGTACGTCCGGGGCGGCAAGCCACTGCCGCTTCTGCCGCTCTGCGGCGGTGTCCCACCCGATGTCGCGTGGCCGTACCTGGAACGCGCTGTGATGGCGTCCGAGCGTGCGTGACCGAGAGGAGGATCTGTGACATCTCCGCTGCGAACCGTGGTCTGGTCGACGGGCGGCGTCGGCTCGATCGCCATCGACGCGATCCGCGGCAGACCCGACCTGGAACTCGTTGGGGTGTGGGTGCATTCGGAGACGAAAGTCGGCAAAGACGCGGGCGTGCTCGCCGGTATCGACCCGATCGGAGTGACAGCCACCAACGACCGGGCGGCGCTCATCGCGCTGCGGCCCGACTGTGTGGTGTACGCCGCCAGCGGCCCCGAACGCGACGCGGGAGCCGTGCCCGATTATCTGAACTTGCTCGAAGCGGGGATCAACGTCGTGTCGACGTCGTCGACCAGCCTGGTGTACCCGCCGGCGTACTACTCGCCCGAGTGGCGTGCCCAGATGGAAGATGCGGCCAGGACGGGTGATGCGTCGTTCTATGCGTCGGGCATCTTCCCTGGGTTCGGCTCCGACGAGCTCGCGCTGTCGCTTGCGACTCAGTCGAAAAAGATCCGCTGCCTCAAGGTCACCGAGGTCGCGCTCAACGATCACTATCCGGTGGCCGACGTGATGATGAACGGCATGGGCTTCGGTCGCCCGCTCGACTTCGAACCGCTGTTGAAGACACCGGGTTTCATCGAAATGGCATGGCGAGCGCCGATCTGCCTGATGGCCGCGGGACTGGATGTCGAGGTCGATGAGGTCCGGGGAACACTGGACCGCCGCCGCACCCATCGTGACATCGAGGTGGCCTTCGGCACGATCAAGGCGGGCACCTGCGGCGCAGTCAGCACCCGGGCGGCCGGAGTGGTCAACGGCCGGGAGGCCATCGTTGTCGAGCACATCATCCGGATGGCACGCGACGTCGCGCCGGAGTGGCTCGCTTCGGAGTTCGACGCGACATACCGCGTCGACATCGAGGGCGATCCCGACATTCACTGCGCGATGAATGTCGGGGCGGGGCAGGGGCACGCCGCGGGCCACGCGGCGATGACCGCCACCGCGATGCGGGTGGTCAATGCCATTCCCTATGTCGTTGCGGCTCCCTCGGGCCTGCTGAGCTCATTGGACCTACCGAACACCCTGCCGCGCCACGCATTCGATTGATTCACAAAGGAGATCTGGACATGCCGACCCGAGGGATGACCCGATGACCGGCGCACACACCGTCGACCTGTATTACGACCCGTTCGATTTCGCGATTGACGACAATCCGTACCCGATCTGGAAACGGATGCGGGACGAAGCGCCGCTCTACCACAACGAGAAATACAACTTTTATGCGTTGAGTCGCTACGAGGACGTCGCGCGCGAGCTTCACAACTGGGACACCTACCGGTCCGGCAGGGGCACCACGATGGACGTCATCATGAGCGGCGTCGAAGTGCCGCCCGGCGTCATCCTCTTCGAAGACCCGCCGCTTCACGATCTCCATCGGCGGGTGCTGTCCAAGGTTTTCACGCCCCGGCGGATGGAGGCCATCGAGCCGCTGACCCGTCAGTTCTGTGTCCGGGCGCTTGATGCACTGGCCGGCGCCTCACGGTTCGATGTGATCTCGGATTTCGGCGCGTTGATCCCGATGCGGACTATCGGTTATCTCCTGGGCATACCCGAGGAAGGGCAGCAGCAGATCCGGGACAACACAGATGCGTCGATCGGGCTGAAGGAAGGCAGCTTCCGGTCGGTGTCGGCGGCGACCTTCGAGAATTCGTACCAGCTTTTCGCCGACTACATCGAGTGGCGTGCCGAGCATCCATCCGACGATCTGATGACCCAGTTGCTCAATGCGCAGATCGAGGAGGACGGACAGCTGCGACCGTTGACCCGCATCGAAGTCCTGACCTATACCAGCATGATCGCCGGTGCCGGCAACGAAACGACGACCCGGCTGATCGGATTCATCGCCCAAGTACTCGCCGAGCATCCCGAACAGCGACGCGAACTCGTCGACGACCGTTCCCTGATTCCCGGGGCCATCGAAGAGGTGCTGCGATACCAGGCGCCCTCGCCGGTGCAGGCACGCTATGTCGCCCGCGACACCGTATGCCGCGGGCAGCCGATTGCCGAAGGCTCGATCATGTTGCTGCTCAACGGATCGGCCAACCGGGACGAGCGGCACTACCGCGATGGTGAGAGCTTCGACATTCACCGCACCGGGCCACATCTGTCGTTCGGACAGGGTTTGCATTTCTGCCTGGGCTCCTCACTGGCCCGCATGCAGGCCAGGGTCGCACTGGAAGAACTGCTCAGCCGGTGGCCCGAGTGGGAGGTCGACTACGAGAATGCCGCGATGGCGCACACCTCGAGTGTGCGGGGCTGGGGCAAGCTCCCGATGATCGTCGGCTGATCAGTTGTCGCGGTTGGTCACTCCCCGCAACAGCGTGTCGCGGATGTGAACCTGGGATGCGCGCGTCCCGAGGTCATGCAGGATGTTCTCCGGAATCCACCCGACGCCGATCACCGCGCGGGCGAGCATCTCGTTCGACGGGCTGTCGATTTTGATCTCGCCCGAGTGGATCCCTTCGGCGAGAAGCGCTTTCATCTGCTTGATGCGTTTCGTGAAGAGCCAGCCGGGATTGGGCGTATCCGGTGGTGACTGACGCATCCACGCCAACTGGATGCGGAACTCGTCCCCGAAGCGGTCCAGCACGTTGGTGTTGATCCACGACAGCGCATCGATCTTCTCGACGGGGGAGGAACTCGAGCCGAGCACGCTCGTCCAGCCCTGGGCGACCCGTTCACCGAACGACCGCATGATCGAGACCAACAACTGGTCTTTCGACCCGATCAGCCGGTAGACCGTGCCGGTGCCCAGCCCCGCCGCCGAGGCGATGTCTCTGATCGTGGTGACCTCATAGCCCCTGCG
Source organism: Mycobacterium sp. GA-0227b (assembly GCF_001499855.1). Lineage (GTDB taxonomy): Bacteria > Actinomycetota > Actinomycetes > Mycobacteriales > Mycobacteriaceae > Mycobacterium. The sequence continues at coordinate 336,250 of NZ_LQIK01000023.1, read as the reverse complement.
TCCGAACTCCGCCCTGGCCACGGCGCGGATGTGTGCACCCTTGTCATCGGGGTCGTCGAGTTCTTCCCAGGACCGCACGACCTCATCGGCCGCGACGAAGGCGGGGGAGGCATCCAACGCCGCGTCGGTAATGGGTGTCGTGGCCAGACCCTCCAGCAGGATCCGACACAGCAGAGTGGCCGCCCTGTCCGCACTTGCCTTGTGCCGTATGACGTCGAGGCCGACCTGCAGCATCGTCTGGACTATGCGGTCGGCGAGCACCGGCAGGTCCACGTCGGCCCGGACATACCCGCTCCATCTCGCAGCGCGCAGCGTCTGCAGCATCGCCTGCAGAATCGCGGTCGGGCGCTGCTGCGCCAGTGCGGTCAGTTCGGGATTGGACGACGGTCCCTCGTAGAACGTCATCTGCAGCGCCGCACGGTGGGTCACCGCGCACTGCGCAATCGCCGCACCGAGGTCGACGAGGCGGTCGAACGCGGACAGCGACGTCGGATCGTCCAGTCGGCGCTGCGCCTGTTCCGCGATGCGGTCCAAGTCGGCGTGGTAGCGCCTGAGCAATTCGACGAGGATCGCTTCCTTGGACTCGAAATGGTGGTAGAGACTGCCCGGCAGGATGCCTGCGGCATCGGCGATCTCCTGAAGCGATGTCCGCAGGCCGGAGGTGGCGATCAGAGACGCCGCGGTGTGCAGGATCTCGGTACGGCGGGTTCCGTCGTCGTACGAGTGGCCGGCGTGAACGGCGAGGTCGGCCTTCGGCGTCACGCGTGGACGCCCCACAGCACCTCCAAGGAACCGTCTCCCGTCATCTGTTTGGTCGCCCCGACCAGATGTTTGGTAGACGCTACCAGAAGTTCGGCCGACGCCCAGCCGTGTGCATGGTAAAAGCCCCGGTAGATCGGTTGCAGTGGGTTTTCGACCGGGCCATCGCCATTCACCAAGGTCCGCCAGAACAAAAGTTAGGTCATGCTAGGGGCCGGCGCGTGGCTGCGAAGACCTCGTCGTAGACCGGTCATTGACTGGCGGCGATACCGAACTCTACGGTGGAACAGATATTTGGTCAACGAAAGGTATGGTGTGGAGCAGGCAACGGCCGACGGCGGCGGCCCGCATCGGCTCGCGCTGCTGGCGTCCGCACTGGCCGGCCGCACCGTCGCGGTCGCCGATGGCGAACGCGGCGAACGCGCTTGGACCGACGGCGTCACGATCTTCCTCGACGGTGCGGCGAGCCCTTCCGAACAACTCGAATCGGTGGCAGTTCAGGCCTGCCTTCTGGCGGGCGGCAGCCTCGATCCGCCTCTGGTGCGCAAGCTTGTTCGACGCACAGCCCTGGCCCGGCGGTATCTCGCGTTCGAGGGCCAGCGCGCCCTGTCGGCCAACGACGAGCTGCTGCCGCGGTCCGTGCGCCGGCTGATCGACTTCGAGACCGCGACACGCTCCGACTCTCCGGAGGCGTCGCTGGCCCTTGCGGCAGAGGACACCGGAATCGCCGATCCGCCCATAAGTTTTGGTGCCATCAAGGCACGCAGGCTGTTGGCCACGCCGGCGTCTCATGCCGAGGCGCACACCGCGCACGTGCCCCGCAAAGAGGCGCGCAAGGAGCTGGCCGAACTCGACGAGGCCGCCGAAGACGGTCAGGACGTGATGGATCCGTTCTCCAGTCCGGTCGGCGGAGGCGGAGTAGCGGGGAAGTTGTTGCAGCGCATGATGAGCCGTGTCCGCCAGCTCAGTGGCGGCGGCCCACCGGGTGCGGACACGCCGACCCACCGGTCGGCGAAGGGCATACGTGGCTCGGGCGCGGTGAGCTCGGTGGCGGCCGCGTTGTCGGATTCCGTGGACGCCGGAGACAACGGGACTGGCGGGCACAGCTATCCCGAATGGGACGTACGCCGTAAGCGATATCGGCGTGACTGGTGCACCGTGCACGAGATCGAACCACTCGCCGACGGCCTCAGAGCTCTACCGCGCCCCGACGTGCACGCACTGCGGCGGCCGTTGACCCGGTTGGGAATCGGGCTCGACAGATGCCACCGCCAGGCGCAGGGCGACGACATCGACGTCGACGCGGCGGTCGAGGCCAGGGTCGAATTGCTGGCCGGCTCAGCCCCTGACGAGGCCGTCTACGTCGACAGCCTGCGTCGCCGTCGTGATCTCGCCGTACTCGTCCTGCTCGACGTGTCTGGTTCTGCAGGCGAAGCCGGTACGTTCGGCGAGAACATTCACGAGCAACAGCGGGCAGCCGCGGCCGCGCTGACCATCGCGCTGCACGAACTCGGCGACCGCGTCGCGCTCTACGCATTCCGGTCGCAGGGCCGTGCTTCGGTGAATCTGATGCCGGTCAAGGGATTTGACGACCCGATGAACGCACGGGTGATGCAGCGACTGCAGGGCTTAGAGCCGGGCGCGTATTCCAGGCTGGGCGCGGCGATCCGCCACGGCACCTCGGTGATCGCCGACAAGGCGGGCACCAAACGCCGCCTGCTCGTCGTGCTGTCCGATGGACTGGCCTACGACCACGGATACGAACGGGTGTACGGCGCCGCCGACGCACGTCGCGCGCTTGCCGAAGCGCGGCGGCAGGGCATCGGTTGTCTGTGCCTGACCATCGGCGCGGCCACCGACACAGGCGAGCTTCGCAAGGTCTTCGGCAGCGCCGCACATGCGTCGATTCCCAAACCGAGACAACTCGCGGAGGTGATCGGACCATTGTTCCGCGCGGCGTTGCGCACCGCCGATATCCGCCGGCGGGCCGCATGACCGCTCGCCCGCCTTGAACCAAACTTCTGTTCCGCGCTACATTGCCTGCGAAGCGTCGCGAGGAGGAAACGATGCCGGTGAATCCCCCGCCGAGTCCCGCCAGGCCGTACTACGTGCCCGTCGCGAACGAGGAACAGGTCTTCAAGGCCGCGTACCACCAGGGGCTGTCCGTCGTATTGAAGGGCCCCACAGGTTGCGGTAAGACCCGGTTCGTCGAGGCGATGGCCCACGATCTGGATCGGCCCCTCGTCACCGTCGCGTGCCATGACGACCTGACCACCGCGGACCTCGTAGGCCGCTTCCTGTTGCGTGGCGGTGAGACCGAATGGGTGGACGGCCCGCTGACGCATGCGGTTCGCGAAGGTGCGATCTGTTACCTCGACGAAGTGGTGGAAGCTCGGCAGGACACCACGGTCGTGCTGCATCCGCTGGCCGATCACCGCCGCCAGCTCCCGATCGAGCGGTTGGGTGTCACCTTGGCCGCCGCTCCGGGCTTCTGCCTGGTGGTTTCATACAACCCCGGATATCAGAGCGTGCTCAAAGACCTCAAGGACTCGACGCGCCAGCGGATGGTCGCCATCGAGTTCGGCTTTCCCGCGCCTGACGTCGAGGAGAAGATCCTCGCCACCGAGGCCGGTATCGACCACGAACGCGCGGCGGAACTGGTACGACTCGGTCAGGCGATCCGACGGTTGGAAACCGGGGGATTGCGGGAAGTGGCCTCCACGCGCGTGCTGATCGCTGCGGGCCGGCTGATCGCGGCCGGACTGAGCCCGCATGATGCCGCGCGGGCCGCGATAGCGGGGCCGCTGACCGACGATTCAACTGTGGCGCGCGGACTTGTCGAGATGATCGACGTCTACCTCGGCGAACAGTCCGAAGCTCGGTGATTGACGCTGAGGCGCTGCCTCGATAGTGTCTGAACAAATTTTAGGTTTCATCTCGGCACCGCGGAGCTGCACGCCAACGGAGGTTGCATGTCGTACGAGAGCAGCGCAGAGCCGATCAAGTTCGGCTACCTGATGGACTTCAAACTCCCGGACCTGTATCCGCAGGAGATGAAGGAGGATCTGTCGAACCCCTTCGAGCTGATCTTCGGAGAAGCCGTCGAAGAGGGCGTGATCGACCGGCCGATCCAGATCATCTACAGGGAAGTCGAAGGACTGCCGAAGGGGTCGGTCAAGGCGGTCATCGACGCATTCGGCGAGCTCGTCGACGAGGGATGTCTCGCGGTCTTCGGCCCACACATCACGGACAACTGTGTTCCGACGCGGGAGGCGATCGAGGAGCGGTTCAAGGTGCCGGCGCTCAGCGTGACGGGCAGCGACGCGTGGCTCGGCGAGTGGACCTTCTCGTTCCCGCAGGGGTCGCTGACCGACGAACCGATCTTCTGGGCGGACCTGCTCGCCAAGGGCGGGCACGTCGAGGTCGGTGTCCTCATGGAACAGTCGCTGGTCGGCGAGACGTATGTGAAGAACTTCCGAAAAGCGTGTCGCGGTAAGGGCATTCGCATCGTCGCCGAAGCCGCGATCGCGCAGACCGCGCAGGATGTGTCCGAGGCGGTGCGGACGCTTCACGAGGCCAAAGCTCAGGCCATCGTGCACGCCGGATTCGGCTTCGGCATCGTCTTCGTCAATCCCGCACTCGAGGAACTCGGTTGGGATCCTCCGCGGTTCACAAGCACCGCGTTCCAGAACGCGTGGATCAACCCGATCATGTGGAACGCGTTCATGGGCTGGACCGGTGTCGACCAGTACGACGAGGGAAACCCGGTCGGCCAGCGCTTCCTCGACAAGTACCAACTGAAGTTCGGTCGCCGCCCCGAATATTGCGTGCCGGTGGTGAACTGCGATGTCGCGACGGCGTTGCTTCGCGCCTGCGCCGACGCTCATCCGTTGAGTCCCCGAGGGGTGAAAGAAGCGCTGGAGCGGGTGAAGATGATGCCCGCCGCGGCGGGGGCGCCCGGCACCCGGGTGTCATTCGGCAACTGGACACGACGCGCATGGATGGGCGCCGGCTACCTCGTCGCCCGTCGACTCGACGCCGACGGCGTCAACTCCCATCTCGTCGATCGATTCGGTGAGGAGTGATCGTCGATGGCAACGCAGGAAGCAACGCCGGCGCCGGAAAGACCTGCCGCTGAAGAGAAACGCGGCTCGTGGCAGGCGGCCGTGTGGATCGCCGTCGCCCTCGTACTGCTTGTCCTGATCGCGGTCAACGCGCGCCAAGGCGCGGTGTCACCCCGGATTCGCAACCCCGCCGTCGAAGGGGCGCCGCGCCCGGTCGAGCCCCTTTTCGGCTATGACAACTGGCTCGACCTGTTCCAGATCTTCACGATCATCTCGATGTCGATCATCATCGTCGTGTACGTGGTGGCTTGGCGCCGTTACGGCGCCCACCCCGTGCTGCTGATGGGCATCGTCACGACGTTGATCGTCTGGCAGGACCCGATCATGAACTGGTCGCCGTTCGCGGTGTACAACCCTGAGTTGTGGCACTGGCCCGAAGACTGGCCGCTGGTGTCGATCTCGCCGACGGTGGAACCGTTCCTGGTGATCGGCTACATCATGTTCTATCTCGGGCCGTACTTCCCGGCCAACTGGATCCTTCGCAGGCTGCAGGCCAAGCGACCGCCGACGGCGTTCGTCTGGCGTCATCCGCTGATCAGCATGGCGTTGCTGATCCTGCCGATCGGGTTCCTGATCGACATGATGCTCGAGGTCACCTTGGTGCGGACCGGCTTCTACATCTACTCCCAGGTGATTCCGTTCGGTTCGATATTCGTCGGCGAGACATACCAGTTCCCGCTCATCTGGGAATCGGTGATGGTCACGTTCGTGATGATCCCGGCCGGCGTGCTGCTCTACCGCGACGACACGGGCCGCACCGTCGCCGAGAAGTTGGCGCAGCGCGCGCGGATTTTCGTCGGTCGGCCGGCGCTGGGCATGTTCGTGGTGATGTTCGTGATCATCAACCTTGCGTACTTCGCCTACGGCACCGGCTTTGCGATCATCAAATGGACCAGGACCGCGACCTCAGTGGCCTGCCCGTGGCCGTACCCGGAAGCCAAAGTGTATGACCCACAGGGCTTCTACGAGGAGAACGGACATCCGGGCCCATACTCGGTGGGCATCTGGTCGACGTGGATGAGTATGCAACCCGACGGCAGGCCCGATGTCGAGTTGGGGTCCAAGAGTGACCGCTGCGCACCGGATGCCCCCGATGGCTGAACCGCGCAGCGTCGTCATCACCGGCGCGTCGAGGGGTCTTGGCTTTGCGTCGGCGACGCACCTCTACCGGCAGGGGTGGCGTGTCGTCGCCGCAATGCGATCGGCCGACACCGGCATCAAGGCGCTTCGCGAGGCGACCGGCGCAGGTGAGGACGATCCCCGGCTGGTCTGTGTTCCGGTGGACCTCACCGTGCCGGCATCGATCACCGCGGCCGCGGCGGACATCCAGGAAGCCGTCGGAGCGCCGTACGCTTTGGTGCACAACGCGGGGATTTCCGCGGCGGGCATGGTCGAGGAGACGCCGGCCGACCTGTGGCAGCGGATGTTCGCGACCAACATCTTCGGGCCCGTGCTGTTGACCAAGGAGCTGCTGCCGTCGATGCGGGCGGCCGGGGCCGGACGAATCGTGCTGGTGTCCAGTCAGGGCGGCGTGCGCGGAATGCCCGCGACTGCACCGTATTCCGCGGTCAAGGGCGCCCTCGAGAGGTGGGGCGAGTCGATGGCGGGAGAGGTGGCACCGTTCGGCATCGGTGTGACGATCATCGTCACGGGCACCTACGACACCGAGATCATCACCGATGCGGGCACCACCGACTGTCGTGACCTCGACGGCCCGTACGCCCGTCACCATCAGACCATGGACAAGCGGGGCCGCGCCGCGATGCGGATGGCCGCCCGGTCTCCGGACAAGTTCGCCGCGGGCCTGGCCAAGGCGCTCGACAGCAGGAAACCGTTCGTCAAGACGGCAGTCGGGCCTGACGCACGAATGCTACTGATCGCCAACCGAATACTCCCTTCGGCCGGGTTACATCAGATGACCCGGCTGATGATGGGCATCCCGCGGTTCGGCGCACTACGGCCAGGAGGCAGCACCGGTGGCTGACACACCAGCAGTCCGTTTCGAAACGAAGATGATGATCGACGGCAAGCTCGTCGATGGACGCGCGGGCACGTTCACCAACATCAACCCCGCGACTGAGGAAGTGCTCGGCGAAGTGGCCGACGCGTCGAAAGCCGATATGCACCGCGCGATCGACGCGGCCCGACGTGCGTTCGACGAGACGGACTGGGCCAGCAATCACGCGTTCCGGCAACGGTGCCTGCTGCAATTGCAGGAGGCGTTGGAAGCCGAACGGGAGGAGCTGCGCGAGGAGCTCATTCTCGAGGTCGGGTGCCCACGAGCCATCACCCACGGTCCTGCGCTGGACGCACCGCTTTCGGACGCGCTGAGATACCCCGCCAAGCTGATCGACGAGTACCCGTGGGAAACCTCGCTCGGCGACACCGTCGTGTCGGTCACCGGAGTCAACACCACCCGCAAGGTATGGCGCGAGCCCGTCGGTGTCGTCGGGGCGATCGTGCCGTGGAACTTCCCGTTCGAGGTGACCATCCAGAAGATCGGCCAGGCGTTGGGAACAGGGTGCACCGTCGTTCTCAAGCCGGCACCGAACACGCCGTACAACGCCACCCGGCTGGGCCGGCTGATCGCCGAGAACACCGACATCCCAGCGGGTGTCGTCAACGTCGTCACCGCTTCGGATCATTTCGTCGGTGAGGAACTCACGCTGTCGCCGAAGGTCGACCTGATCTCGTTCACCGGATCGACGGTGGTCGGGCAGCGGATCATGGAAAAGGGCGCCGCGACGATGAAGCGCCTGTTCCTCGAACTCGGCGGCAAGTCCGCGACCATCGTTCTGGAGGACGCTGATTTCGCGGTCGGCTGCATGATGGGCATCGCCCCGTGTATGCACGCCGGCCAGGGGTGTGCCAACCCGACCCGTTTGCTTCTCCCGCGGAGCCGATACGACGAGGGCGTCGAGATCCTCAGAGGCATCTACGAAGGTGTCGCGGCCGGCGATCCACAGGATCCGGCGACCCTGTGCGGCCCCGTCATCTCCGACAAACAACGCAGCCGTATACGGGGCTACATCCAGAACGGGATCGACGAAGGGGCGACCCTGCTGGTCGGCGGCGCCGAGGCTCCCGAGGGCATGGAGAAGGGATTCTTCGTCAAGCCAACGCTTTTCGTCGATGTCGACAATTCGATGACCATCGCTCAGGAGGAAATTTTCGGGCCCGTGCTATCGGTGATCCCGTACGACGACGAGGACGATGCGGTGCGCCTCGCCAACGACAGCCCGTACGGTCTGGCCGGCAACGTCATGGCGGGCACTGTGGACCGGGCGCTTTCCGTGGCGAAGCGGCTACGCGCAGGTTTCATCGGTTTGAACGGCACAGCCGGATACGGCGCCGACACCCCGTTCGGCGGATACAAGGCGAGCGGCGTCGGCCGGCAGAACGGCGTCGCTGGATTCGACCAGTACACCGAGATCAAGTCCGTCGCTTACCCCGCCTGCTGACGAGCGCTCGCGCGAGGAACCAAGGCCCGAAGGAGGATTTCGTGCAACAGCTATTCGATGACCTCGAGGACTTCGGGGAGTTCGACGACTTCGTGTCCGGCGATGTCCGCGACCCGTACACCGAACTCGCGAGGCTGCGCCGGGAAGAGCCGATCCAGAAGATCGAGATCCCCGGTATCCCGGGGCAAGAGGGCAAGCCCATCGTCATGGTGTACCGCTATGAAGAGGCCCAGCAGATGCTTCGGGACAACGAGACGTTCTCGTCCTCCATCATCATTCAGGCGTTCGGCGACGTTTTCGGCAAGTTTGTGATGCTCGGCATGGACGAACCCGAACACGGCAGGCACCGAGCACTGGTGGCAAAAGCGTTCTCCCAGAAGGCGTTGGCCCGCTGGGAAGACCAGCTGGTCACCGCGATCGGCAACGCGCTGATCGACCGCTTCGCGGGCCGGGGCAGCGCGGACCTGGTCAAGGAATTCACCTTCCCGTATCCGACGCTGATCATCGCCGGCCTGCTCGGCCTTCCCCAGAAGGACTACGCGCAGTTCCAGAAGTGGTCGATCTCGCTGCTGTCGTTCACCGTGAATCCCGAACGCGGCCGCGAAGCCTCGCAAGCGCTGGCAGAGTACTTCGCCCCGATCCTCGCCGCGCGCCGCGAGGACCCGCGCGACGACCTGATCAGCGGGCTGGCGGCCGCGGAGATCGACGGCGAGAAACTCAGCGACGAGGAGATCTTCTCGTTCCTACGCCTGCTGCTGCCCGCCGGTGTCGAGACGACCTATCGGTCACTGGGTAATCTCCTGTTCGCTCTGCTGTCCAACCCCGATCAGCTCGAGGCCGTCCGCAACGATCGCTCACTGATCCCGCAGGCGATCGAAGAAGGCGTCCGGTGGGAGCCTCCGCTGATCATGATCACCCGGGTGGCAAACCGCGACACCGAACTGGGCGGCGTGCAGATTCCCGAAGGGTCGTCGGTCATGCCGGTGCTCGGCGCCGCGAACCGGCAGGAGGAACGCTTCCCCGATCCCGACCGGTTCGACATCTTTCGGGAGGCGAAGGCCAACATCGGCTGGGGCCACGGCGTTCACGTCTGCCTCGGCATGCATTTGGCCCGGCTCGAGATGCGCGTGGCGCTGAATCTGCTGTTCGATCGCCTGCCGAATCTGCGATTGGACCCCGACGCCGAAGACCCGTACATCCGCGGTCAGGCGTTCCGCTCGCCGACGTCCGTTCCGGTTGTTTTCGACCCGGCCGGCCGAGCCGGCGATTCGACACCGGCCGGCCGAGCCGGCGATTCGACACCGGCCGGCCGTGCCGGCGATTCGACACCGGTGAGGAGCACTTCGTGACCGACTTCGAGACGGTGGACTTCTTCACCGACGAATCCCTTGTGCCCGACCCGTACCCCTACTTCGACCACCTGCGGTCGAAATGTCCGGTGGCCAGGGCCACCCCGTTCAATGTGCTGGCGGTCACCGGCTATGACGAGGCGCTGGCTGTCTACCGAGACCCGGCGTTCTCGTCGTGCGTGTCGGTCGCCGGGCCGTTCTCCGGTATGCCCTTCGGGGCTGGCGAGACCGACGACGTCACGGAGCTGATCGAGAAGCATCGCGACGCCGTTCCGATGGCCGAACACATCACGTCACAGGATCCACCGCTGCACACCCGAACTCGCGGCTTGCTGAACAAGCTGATCACCCCGAAGCGCCTCAAGGCGAACGAGGACTTCATGTGGCGGCTGGCCGATCGGCAACTGGACACGTTCATCGAGAAGGGCGGCTGTGAGTTCCTCGGCGATTACGCAAAGCCGTTCTCCCTGCTGGTCATCGCCGACCTGCTCGGTGTGCCCCCGGAGGACCACGACGAGTTCAAGGCGGTGTTCGCGCTCGAGACCGTCGGTGAGTTGGGCAAGGAAGCGCCCACGTCCCACAATCCGCTGCAGTGGCTCAACGAGAAGTTCTACGCCTACATCGAAGACCGCAGACGCTCACCGCGCGAGGACGTGCTGACCGAACTCGCACAGGCCAGGCACGAAGACGGGTCGACACCCGACATCGAGGATGTCATGAATCTGTCGACCTTTCTGTTCGCTGCAGGCACCGAGACAACGACAAAGCTGGTCAGCTCGGCGGCCCGATTCATCGGCGACAACGATGGATTCGAGACGGAACTGCGTGACGACCGCAGCAAGATTCCGGCCTTCCTGGAAGAGACGCTGCGGATGGAAAGCCCGGTGAAATCGCACTTCCGGATGGCGCGCACGACGACGAAGGTCGGCGATGTCGAGGTGCCTGCGGGGACGACGGTCATGCTGCTGCCGGGGGCCTGCAACCGAGATGAACGGAAGTTCCCCGAGCCCAATACTTTCCGAGCCGACCGCGCCAATGTGCGCGAGCAGATCGCGTTCATCCGGGGGGTGCACAGCTGCCCCGGGGCGCCGCTGGCTCGCGCCGAAGGACGGATCTCGTTGAACAGGATCCTCGACCGGATGAGCGATATCACGATCTCCGCCGAGCACCACGGCCCCCCGGAAAACCGCAGGTACACCTACGAGCCGACGTTCATCATGCGTGGCCTCAGCGAACTGCACATCACCTTCACACCGATCGCCTGAATTGGGCGAAAAGGAGCGCGAAATGGCTGGAAAGCTCGACGGCAAGGTGGCTTTCATCACGGGTGCGGCGCGTGGTCAAGGCCGCGCGCACGCGATCGCGATGGCGAAGGAGGGCGCCGACATCATCGCGGTCGACATCTGCCGCGACATTCCGTCCAACCCATACCCGTTGGCGACACCGGAGGATCTCGCCGAAACGGAACGCTCGGTGAAGGGGACAGGAAGACGCGTGGTGGCCCGGGTCGCCGACGTTCGTGAGCGCCACGAACTGCGCGATGCCGTCGAGGCAGGCGTCGCCGACCTCGGCAAGATCGACATCGTCGTGGCGAATGCGGGCATTCTGCCGATGGCCATGGGAAATCCGGATCCCATGGGGTTCGTCGACGCGTCCGATGTCGATCTGGTGGGCGTGATGAACACGGTTGCGGTGGCCATCCCGCATCTACCCGACGGTGCGTCGATCATCGTGACGGGATCTACGGCGGGCATGATCCGCGGCACCACCACAAGCCCGGACATGGGGCCCGGCGGTGCCGGTTACGGGTGGAGCAAGCGCGTCGTGATCGAGTACGTCGAGGAGATGAGTCTGCACCTGGCGCCGCGGATGATCCGCGTCAACGCCATCCATCCGACGAACTGCAACACACATCTGCTTCAGAACGAAGGCATGTACGGAGTCTTCCGGCCCGACCTCATCGCCGAAGGCAAGAAGCCGACGCGTGAGGAGGCCGAACCGCTGTTCTCGATCTTCCAGGCCATGCCGATTCCGTACATCGAACCGGAGGACATGGCGAACCTCGGCGTGTTCCTCGCCAGTGACGACAGCCGTTACATAACCGGCCAGCAGATCCGCGTCGACGCGGGGTCACTTCTGAAGTGGCCCAACGGACCCGGCGGTTAGGCGGGGCGAAAGCTACGGCCGGTGCAGGAAGCCGTGGAGGATCGCCTGGACGAGTTCGTCGACGATCGCCTCCCGCGGCGGCGGCTTGGTCCCGAAGAACGTCGACCGCAACGCCACCATCCCGACGATCATCGCCACGGTCGAGTGCGCCGGCAGATCCGGTTGACCCGAGTGCAGTCCGCGAAGGTGCATACCCTCTGCGCTGATCTGGCCGAGCAAGGCGAGCGCCCGCCTGATGTCGGCGATGCCGGCACTCTCGATCTCCTCCTCACTGAGGCCGTCGGATGCGACGAGGGTGAGCAAAAGACCCTTGTGTTCGACGAGAACGTCGTAGAGGCGCCCGACGAACTGCCGGGACAGTTCCTCTTCGTCGGTCGCCTCGGGATCGACGGCCTGCCACGTCTTGCCGAAGGCGGCGACGAAGTCGGTGAAGGGCAGCACGAGCGCCTCGCGGAACAGGCCGGCCTTGGAGCCGAAGTGGCGGAACAGAAGATACTCGGTCACGCCGGCGGCCTCGGCGATCTCACGGGTCGTCGTGGCCCGGTAGTCCCGGCGAGCGAACAGTTCACGGGCGGCGTCGAGCAGGAGCCGGCGCGCCTCGCCGCGGGGCCGGCGTACGGCCGCCGACGACGCGGCGGACCTGGCCGACTTTTTGGGCGAACCTCGCTGAGGCATCGGTGATCACGATAGCGGTCCTTGACCGCGCCCCTGTAATAGTGTGCACTATTACTAGTCGTACGGAAGGGGTGTGGCCGTGGGCCAACTCATCATGCTCGGAACGCTGTTCGGGTTGATCGTCCTGATCTTCGGCTTGGTCTTCTACTTCGATCCCGAAGCGCGCGGCGCCGCGGGCGACGATCGCGACCGATGAACACCGAGCTGACGCCGCTACTGGCAGCGGCGAACGCTTTCGGCTGGCTCAGCGGCATCGGGTTCACCGTCGCCGGAATCTATCTGAGCGTTCGACGTGGCCGACTGCACCCGTTACTGCTGCTGTGCATTTCGGCGATTTCGTTCTCATGGATCGAGGCGCCCTACGACTGGGCGATGTACGCGCAGTTCCCACCCGCGCTTCCCCGCACGCCGTCCTGGTGGCCGTTGAACATGACCTGGGGTGGACTGCCGTCGTCGGTCCCGCTGGGCTACATCGGTTATTTCTGCATTCCAGCTGTCGTCGGTGCCGCGCTCGGCCGACGGCTGAGCGCGCGGTTCCGATGGCGCGCGCCGATCACGCTGCTGATCGTCGGCTTCGCGGTGGGGTTCTGCTGGGCATTGCTGTTCAATGCCGGCCTCGGCGCCCGGCTCGGCGTCTTCTACTACGCCTACGTGATTCCCGGACTCGGACTGTTCGAGGGGACTCTGCACCAGTACCCGATCTATGACGCCATCGCGATGGGCATTCAGATGATGGTGTTCACCTACCTGCTCGGCCGCACGGATTCGCAGGGGCGAAATGTGATCGAGATGTTCGCCGACAAGGTGTCGAAGACGCGGGTCCAAGCCGCGGTCGTCTCCATCGTTTCCGTCATCGTCGTCGGAAACGTCCTCTACGGCGCTGTTTTCGCACCACACCTTCTGACGAAACAGTTGGGTTACGTGACCTCGGGACCGGACGTGCAGTTGTTCCCCGGTGTGCCGAACCAACCCAGATAGGCTGTTGTCACGCTACTTTCGGAAGGGTGACCCCAACTTGCTCGAATAGCCGGAAAACGAAAAGCGGCGGCCGTATCCTCCCGGCATACGAAGATTTTCGGTCGGTCGAGGAGGGGCACGCGTGAACCTCAATCCGCTCCGTTCGGTCGTGTTGGCGCTGTCGGCGGTGATGCCGGCCGCCGTCGTGGTGGGTTCACCTACGGCGGCGGCGGACTGCACGGACGCAGGCGCCGCCACGGTCTGCGCACAGGGGTCGGTTCGTGGCGGAGGCCCCGATGCACCGCACGCCGGACCGGTCTATCCGGGATACTGTGCAGACCCCTGGTATTGCAGCGATGACTGGGGGATCGACATCGTCATCGATCGTCCGGATCGACCCGACCGCCCCGGCGGTGGTGGCCGCGGACCGCGTTGAGCTTCAAGCATTCTCGTCGACTATCCGAGTGAGGAGTCCCATATGTTGACCCGAAAGGCAATTGGCGCAACCCTGATCGCCGGCGCGATGTTCTTCGGCAACGCGGCCACCGCCGCCGCCGATCCGTCGAACTGCACGGCCGCCGATCTCGCCGGCGTCATGGCCGGCGTGTCGGCGGGGACATCGTCGTATCTGTTCACGCATCCGGACGTCAACGCGTTCTTCACCGGACTCAAAGGCAAGCCGCGGGAGCAGATGACGGCGGAGATCCACGCGTACATGGACGCGAACCCGCGGGTCCGCGACGAGCTGCGGGCCGTTCGGCAGGCCGCAGCCGACTTCCGCGATCGCTGCAACGTGGCCATGCCCGACCTGCCGATGCGCTAACGATCGAGCGCGGAGCTGACACACTGGGGGTGTGCGCGACACCCCGAAGTGCTGGCTCACCGACATGGACGGTGTGCTCGTCCGTGAGGAGCATGCGCTGCCCGGCGCGGCCGAGTTCCTGCAGCGGCTCGTCGACCGGCAGCGGCCCTTTCTGGTGCTCACCAACAACTCGATCTTCACACCGCGGGACCTGTCGGCGCGGCTGCGGCGCAGCGGCCTGACCGTGCCCGTGGAGTCGATCTGGACATCGGCGCTGGCGACGTCGGCGTTTCTCAACGACCAGCTACCGGGCGGATCGGCCTACGTCATCGGTGAGGCCGGGCTGACCACGGCCCTGCACGAGGCGGGTTACACGCTGACCGACATCGACCCCGACTTCGTCGTGCTCGGCGAAACCCGCACCTACTCTTTCGAGGCGATCACCAAGGCGGTGCGGCTGATTCTCGGGGGCGCCCGGTTCATCGCGACGAACCCCGATGTGACCGGACCGTCGGCCGAGGGGCCGCTACCGGCCACCGGTTCGGTCGCCGCGATGATCACCAGGGCGACGGGGCGCGAGCCCTATTTCGTCGGCAAGCCGAACCCGATGATGTTCCGCAGCGCGCTCAACCGCATCGAGGCACATTCGGAAAGCACGGTGATGGTGGGCGACCGGATGGACACCGACGTGGTTGCGGGTATCGAGGCCGGCCTGGAGACCATCCTGGTGCTGACCGGGTCGACGACCGTCGAGGAGGTGGAGCGGTATCCGTTCCGGCCCAGCCGGGTCCTGCCGTCCATCGCCGACGCCATCGAACTGGTGTGATCGCCGCCGGTCGAGCCCTTGCTTACACTGTGCCCGATGACCGACACACCCGAGGCGACGCGGCCACTGGACGGCGTGCGCATCGTCGAGATCTCCAGCTTCGTCGCGGTTCCGCTCGCCGGGATGACATTGGCCCAACTCGGGGCGGAGGTGACGCGCGTCGACCCGATCGGCGGGGCCGCCGACTACCGCCGCTGGCCGATCACCGACGGCGGCGAGAGCATCTACTGGGCAGGGTTGAACAAGGGCAAGCGATCGGTGGCCGCCGACGTACGCTCCGAAGAGGGCCAGGCCCTGGTCCAACGGTTGATCGCGGGCAGCGGTGTGCTGATCACCAATGTAGCTGGGCGCCAGTGGCATTCGTATGACACCCTGAGCAGGCTGCGGGGCGATCTGATACACGTGGAGGTTTCCGGGCGCGCTGACGGTGGCACCGGGGTCGACTATACGGTCAACGCGGGCATCGGTTTTCCGATGGTGACCGGTCCGTCCGAACTCGGCGCACCCGTCAACCACGTGCTGCCCGCCTGGGATGTCGCATGCGGAATCTACACGGCGCTGGCCGTCGTGACCGCCCTGCGGCAACGCGATGCGACGGGTCAAGGCCAGCGAATCAGTATTCCGCTGGAGAACGTGGCTCTGGCCACGGCGGGCAACCTCGGCTTCCTCACCGAGGTGATGATCAACGGCACCGCGCGTGAGCGCATCGGCAACTCGGTGTACGGCCAGTACGGTCAGGACTTCCTCAGCAGCGACGGCGTCTCGTTCATGATCGTCGCGCTCACCGGCAGGCACTTCCGCGACCTCGCCGAGCTCACAGGGACATCGAAAGCCGTTGCCGCGCTGGCTGAGACGCTCGGCGCCGACTTCACCGACGAAGGACAGCGATTCGAGCACCGCGAGGCGTTGACGGGGTTGTTCGGCGAGTGGTTCGGCATGCACACCGCCGAGGAGATCACCGCGGCGCTGTCGGCGACGTCGGTGTTGTGGGAGCGGTACCGCACCTTCGCCGAGGCGGCCACCGAGGACAAGGTCACTGCCAACCCGTTGTTCACCTCGCTGGATCAACCGCGGATCGGCACTTATCTTGCGCCGGGCCTGCCGATGTCGATCGGCGGACGTTACCCTCCCGCCACCGCGTCACCCGCGCTGGGCGACGACACCGTCGGCGTGCTCAACAACTGGCTGGGCATGTCCGCCGACGAGGTCGACCGCTTGGTGCGGGCCGGCACCGTTGCGACCGGACGTGTCGAGTGAGCGCCCTGCTCACCCTGCTGAACCTGCGGGCCGGTTCCGAAACCGATTCCTGGATCGGGCCGGCCAGCGGCCCGCCGGAAAAGCGGGCCTACGGAGGGCAGTTCGTCGCGCAAAGCCTCGCTGCGGCATGCCGCACCGTCGACACCGGCCGGTTGCCCACCAACATGCACCTGCAGTTCCTGCGTGGGGGTGAGGCCGGCGAGGACGTGGAGTACCGCGTCACAAGGGTTTTCGACGGCCGCACGTCGTCGGCCCGCAGAATCGAATCCCATCAGCAGGGCAGGATGTTGACGACGGCCACCGTGTCGTTCGCATTGCCTGCCCGCGGACCGGAACATGGTCAGCGGCCCGCGGCGCCGCACGATCCTGATTCGCTGCCGAAGACCGGCCCCGCCGGTCCGGCACCGTCGATGCCGCTCGAGGAACTCGACATCAGAATCGCCGACGACACGTCGACCGGCGAGTTCGTCCGCCGGCTGTGGTGGCGCGCGACCGTGCCGCTTCCCGACGACTCGTTGATGCACACCCTGGTCGCGGTGTACGTCTGCGACGTCTACATGATCGACCCCGCACTGCAGGTCCATGGTCACTCGATGCAGGCGCGGACACACCGCAGCGGCACAACGGATTCATCGATCTGGTTTCACCGGCCGGTGTACGCCGATCAGTGGAACCTGCTCGAATCGACCTCGCCCGCCGCAGCACGGGGACGAGGCGTGGTGACCGCCAGCCTGATTCGATCAGACGGCGTCGTCGCCGCCACCCTTGCGCAGGAAGGCCTCATCGCCGAACGGCAACCCTGATCGAGCCGGGCGAACCGCTGCGTACGCGGCGTCGCAGCATCGCCAGCAGGTGTGTGAGCAGGATCCCGACGGCGAGTGATGCGGCCATCCCGATCGCGGGGTAGCCCTCAAACAGCGCGTACACCTGATAGTGCACCAGGTAGGTGTAGAGCGACGCTTCGGCGAGGACGCCGGCTACGACGGTCAACGCGGCTGGACATCGGATCGTCGGCAGCCAAATCATCAGCGCGAGACCGCCGAACACCAGCAGCTCGCGCGTCATGCTGTCGAAATAGCCCTGCAGCGCGACCGCCAGCACCACCGTCAGCAGCGCACGCGCAGCGGCCGTGGTGGCTTTCGAAGCCGCCCACCCGATCGCGAAGAACCAGAACGCGAGCATGGTGAACCATGCCTCGCGGCCCATGTCGAGCCCGAGCACGTCGTAGCGCAACGCCAAGCCGAGCGTCAGGAAGACGACCGCGACGGCGAAAGGCCGTTGTCGCTCAACGCGATCCATCGCCGGAACCCAGAACAGCAGAGCCAGCGCCACCAGCGTCCACACCAGCACCTCGACGAACCACAGCCGGCCCGCGGTCATGCTGTCGTGCGGACCCAGGATCTTGTTGGCCAACAGCAGGTTGGTCCAGGCGTAGTCGTCGGTCATCATCAGCGCGAGAACGACCCACAGCGCCGACGGCACCGCGATCCAGCCGATGGTGTTGCGCAGATGGCGAACCCGGTCCGTGCGCGGCAATGACGTCAGGCAGAACCGGCCGAAGTTGTACCCCGCGATACCGAGCAGCAGATGAGCGCCGCCCCACAGCTCGAACAATCCAGCGTGCGAGCCGACGATCAGTACGATCGCGGCGGCGCGCAACGCGACGCTGGTTTCCAGCGTCGCGGTCCACAACCGCCGCCGTCGTCTTTCCGGCTTCGCAACCGACTCGAGTTCCCGGATCGGCCGCTGTTGCCACTGGGCGGGCAGCTGGCCGAGCGTGCGCTCCAACCGCACCGACATCGCGACGTAAGTCAACGAGTTGCCGCCCAGGTCGACAAAGCTCGCGCCCGGGTCGATGTCGGCCGGGACCAATTGCAGGACGTCGGCGAACAGTTCGCGTAGGTTCGCCGGGGCACGTTCGTCAAGCTCGCGCGCGGAGTCGCGGACCGCGGAATAGTCCGGCTTGCCCGATGGCAGCAGCGGCAGTTCGTCGACGGTGACGGCGCGCACCGCCGAGGCCGGCACACCGGCGGCTTCGGCTGCGATGTGCTGGGCGTCGTGTCCGGCGACCGCGCCCGTCGCCGCGACGACCAGCCGGTCGTCGTCGTTGGTGCAGAATGCGGTGATTCCCTTGGCGCTCAGCGCGGACTCGACCCGCTGCAGATCGATGCGCAGGCCATACATCTTGACGAAGCGGCTGGTGCGCCCGACGATCTCGTACAGCCCATCGGAGGTCTGACGGGCCAGGTCGCCAGTGCGCAGCGACTCCACGGTCTTGCCGAGCGCGAGGTCGGCCGGTCCGTGGGCGTAGCCCATCATGACGTTGGGCCCGCGGTACACCAGTTCCCCGACCGCTGCGTCGGATCCATTCGCGAGGGGTTCGATGTTGAACGATCCGCCGGGTATCGGGTTACCGATCGCCTCGGGGTGTGACAGCGCGAGTTCCGGTGGGAGGTAGGCCATCCGCGCGGTGGCTTCGGTCGCCCCGTACATGACGAACAGTTGCCAGCCGCCGTCGCGGGCCCGTTCGGCGAATCGACGGATACGCTCGGGCGGCATCCGCCCGCCGGCCTGCGTGACGTAGCGCAGATCGGGCAGGTCCATTGTCTCGAATGAGATCCGTTCGAGCAGTTCGAATGTGTAGGGCACGCCGGCGAACGAGGTTCCGCGGTGTCGGCGGAACAACCGCCAGAACCGCTCGTCGGTGACCGAGTGGTCGGTGAGGACGAGGCCGGCGCCACGAATCAAATGGCTGTTGATGACCGACAGTCCGTAGCAGTACGACATCGGCAATGTCGTTGCGGCGACGTCTGACTCGCCGATGCCGAGGTAGCCGGAGATGGCGAGCGCATTGGAGATCAGGTTGGTGCGCGAAAGCCTCACCAGCTTGGGTGAGCCGGTGCTGCCCGACGTCGACATCAGCATGGCCAGGTCGTCGTGCAATCGGTGCGTGCCCTCGGCGCGGCGGTGGTGGACGACACCGTTGGCGACGACCGAGTCGAAAGCGTAGGTCTGCAGTACGGTGTCGTGGTCGCGGCCGGCGGGGACGGGCAGCACGACATGGCGATGAGCCAGGGCGCCGAGATACTGCACGAGCGTGAAAGCGTCGTTGCGGGCCTCGAGCAGAATCAACCGTCGGCGGTCGCCGAAATTCGCCGCAGCAGCCTGCACCCGGTCGGCCAGTTCGGCATAGGTCAACGTCTGCGAATCGGTGTAGACGGCGACGGTTTCGCCGTACCTTCGCAAGTGGTCGATGAGGTGTTCGGTCACAGCGCGACTCCGCTGCCGATGACCTCGATGTGCACCTTCGCGTCGACAGGGGGCGGATCGAGGCTGTGCTGGCGCACGATGAACGGGTCCGCGTCCCCGGCGGGGTCGACGGTCAGCAGCACGTCGTGGCCGAGGAACTCGACGGCCAGGACGGTACCGACTCCTTGGAGCCGTTCGGTGTCCGAAACCACCGTTGCGACAAGTTGTTCGGGTCGTAACAGCAGGGTTGCGGGGCCGGCCGTACGGGACTCGCTGCCGTGCACGGGTATGCGCCCGAGCGCACAATCGGCGACGCCGTCACTGATGGTGCAGGGCAGGGAGATGCAGTCGCCGAGAAAGGCGGCGGTGAAATGGTCGTTGGGCTCGCGGTATACCTGCTGTGGCGGACCGACCTGGGTGAACCTCCCGTCGCGCATCACCGCGACCTGGTCGGCGATGGACAGCGCCTCCTCCTGGTCGTGGGTGACCAGCAGCGTGGTGACACCGGCGTCGGTGAGCAGGCCCGCGACGGCCTTTCGGGTGGACGCGCGTAAGCCGGTGTCGAGCGCGGTGAACGGTTCGTCGAGCAACATCACAACCGGTTTGCGGGCCAGCGCCCGTGCCAGGGCGACGCGCTGCTGCTGTCCTCCCGACAGCTGATCGGGTCGGCGCGCGGCGTGGGAGGGGTCGAGCGAAACCGTTTCGAGCAGTTCGGCCACCCGGTTGCGAACGTCGGAGCGGCGTAGCGAACCGGTCAGGCCGTATGCGATGTTCTGGCCGACCGTCAGGTGGGGAAACAGTGCGCCGTCCTGGGCGACATAGCCGACCGCACGGCGGTGCGGCGCCACCGCGGCCGCGGGGCTGGCCACCTGCCGCCCGGCGATGGTGACCGTGCCTGCGTCGGGATTCTCGAAGCCGGCGATCAACCGCAGCAGCGTGGTCTTGCCGCAGCCGGATGCTCCGACGACTGCGGTGACGGTGCCCTCGTGCAGATCGAGGTCGATGTGGTCCAGCACGGTGTGGCCGTGAAACGACTTGGCGAGTCCCCGGGTTTGAAGGATGCTCACAGCGCCGCCGCCTTCGTCGACTGCCGGTACAGCAGCAGCGTGACCGGAATCGCGAGAACCACCAACGCCAGCGCGTACGGCGCGGCCGCGGCGTAGTCGAGTTCACTGGAGAACGACCAGAACAACATCGACAACGTGCGGGTGCCGGTCGGCGCGAGCAGCAGCGTCGCGGTCAACTCCGTTGCCACGGCGACGAATACCAGCGACGCGCCGGCCGCCGCCGCGGGCGCCGTCAAGCGCAGCGTCACCCGGAAGAACGTCGCGGTCGGTGATCTACCCAGTGACCGGGACGCCTCCTCGAGGCTCGTGGGTACCTGAGCAAGGCCGGCACGGACGTTGACCAGCGCGCGGGGCATGAACAGCAGGACATAGGCGAACACGATCAGCGCCACGCTCTGATAGAGCGGACGGGCGAAGTGGATGGTCACGGTCACCAGTGCGAGCGCGGTGACGATGCCCGGCAGAGAACTGGTGACGTAGTTGGCACCCTCGACGGCGCGCGCGAGGAAACCGCTGGAGCGCACCGCCACCCACGCGATCGGGAACGCGAGGATGGTCGTCAGGACCGCGGCAGCGGTCGCCAACCCGATGGTCTGTCCGAGTGCGGTCACGATGTCGTCGACGATCCACACCTCGGCACCGCCGAGCCACAACCAGCGCAGGATGGTCCACACCGGAACGCCGATGGCGAGCACAGTCACTGCCAGCAACACTGCGAGCGCTGGAATTCTGCTGTGGCGCAGGTGGACCGGCATCGCTGCGCGTGGTGCGCCAGACCCGATCCGGGCGAGACGGGCGCCGCCTCGGGCCGCGGCCTCGGCGGTGAGCAACGCCAGACACAGCAAGACGAGTACGCCGGCGAGCATGCTGCCCGCCGCGCCGTCGAAGGTGGCCTGGAACTGCTGGAAGATCGCGACGGTGAACGTGTCGAAGCGCACCATCGCGAATGCGCCGAACTCCGCGAGCAGGTGCACACCGACCAGCAGTGCACCACCCAGGATCGCCAACCGTAACTGCGGCAACACGACTCGCAAGAACACCCCGATCGAGTCGGATCCCAATGTCCGCGCCGATTCCTCGAGGGCCGGGTCGAGCCTGCGCAATGTCGCCGCGGCCGGCAGGTACATGAACGGGAAGTAGGACAACGTGGTGACCAGCACCCCGGCCCACAACCCGTGCAGCGACGGTATGACTGAAACCCACGCGTAGCTGTTGACGAACGCCGGAATGGCAAGCGGTGCAACGAACAACGGTCGCCACAACGCCCTGCCGGGCACATCTGTGCGCTCCACCAGCCAGGCGACCCCGACGCCGATCACCACGCACAGCGGAACGGTGATGCAAACCAGGGCGATCGTGTTGATGAGCAGTTCGCCGACGTGCGGACGCACGATCAGCTCGTAGGCTCGTGTCCACCCGACCGAAACTGCCGCCGACGCTACGTATCCCAGCGGAATGAAGGTCGCCGCAACCAGAACGGCGACGGTGACCGACACAAGGGGACCGGGGCGGGTCGCCTTACCGGACCGCGTGACCGGGGCCGCGGGAGGTGGAACGGGCGGGGCGGCGGCGACCACCTACAGCAAGCCAGCCTTCGTCATCAGGTCGGTCACCTTCTGCGCATCCAGCTTCGACGGATCGACATCGGGTGCCTGCAATGTATTCAGCGGCGGCAGAGCGGGGTTCGCCGGCACACCGCTGCCCACGGGGTATTCGAACGAGGTGCCTTTTTCGAGCACCTCCTGTCCCGCTTTGCCGGTGATGAACCGGATGAACTGCTGGGCCTGGTCCATCTTGTCGCTCGAGGCCAGCACCCCGCCTCCGGACAGGCTCACGAACGCGCCGGGATCTTCGTTCTTGAAGTAGTGCAGCGCGGTGTTGCCGCTCATCTCTTTGGTTTTGGCCTGATCGCGGAACCAGTAGTAGTGGTAGATCACACCGCCGTCGACCTCGCCGGCGTTGACCGCCTTGAGAGTGGCGATGTTGTCGTTGTACAGCTTGGCGTTGGCTTTCATCGCGGCCAGCCACTGCGCCGTCGCGGGCTCGCCCTTCAACTGAAGCAGCGCCGAGACGATCGCCTGGAAGTCCGCCTTGGTGGGCGGGGCACCCCAACGGTCCTTCCATTCGGGCCGCTGCAGGTCCAGCAGCGACTTCGGCAGTTGATCGGGCTGCAACCTGTCCGTGTTGTAGACGAACACGGTGCTGCGCGCGGCCACCCCGGTCCACTTGCCGGTCGGCGGACGGTACTGCGGCGGAACCTGATTGAGGGCCTCGGGCTCGAGGTCGGCGAACAACCCGGCACGCTCGACGGCCGCCATCGCCGGGGAGTTCTCGGTCAAGAACACGTCGGCTGGCGAGGCTTTCCCTTCGGCCACAAGCTGATTGCCGAGTTCGGTGTCACCGCCCTGCCGGTAGGTGACCTTGATTCCGGTTTCCTCGGTGAACGCGTCGATCCATTCCTTGGTCAACGACTCGTGCTGGGCGTTGTAGACCAGCAGTTCGTCGCTGTCACCCGAACCCGAGCACGAGCTGGCGGCGGCCGCCACGGCGAGGGCCGACAAGACGGCGGCGATCCGCCTCCACTGTGGTCGCATCCGGGGGATCCTTTCGCCGTTCGCGCAGGTCAGCCCGCACTTGAGGGTTACCTAATGAACATACCGGTTCTGCCCTTCGGCTTGCTTGCTCTGTCACTTTCGGCTGCCGCTCTACTGGGGTGTAGCGCTACATCCTGCCCTGCCGGGCCCGCACGAAGTTGTAGGCGCCGAACGCGGCGATACCGACGGCGGCGAGCACCAGAAGGAACCTGCCGAACGGGGCCTGCCCCAGCGTCTTGACCGCCGCGTCGAGCCCGCTCGCCTTGGCGGGATCGGCGTGCATCGTCGCCACGATCACCAGCACGCCCGCGCCCGCGAGGACCAGACCCTTGGCCACATAGCCCGTCACTCCGATGGCGGTGACGCCGGTGCCGCCAGAGGTGCGCAGGTCTTTGCGGAACTTCTTCGTCACGCCCTTGTAGACGTGGTAGCCCCCGACGGCGATCAACCCCAGCCCGATCGCGACCAGCAGAGCCTTGCCCCACCCGGACTGCATCATCTGCGCGCTGAGCCCGGCGTTCTGCTGACTGCTCTGGTGGCCACTGCCGATGGCGAAGCGCGCGGCGGAGACTGCGATGGCGACGTTGACCGCGGCCAGGCCGAGCGATTTCGCTCGCTTCCACGCCGGGGTGTCGTCGTTGTGCGGCCCGGACCCCTCTCCGGGTCTGGCGCCCACGATCGCTTCGGCGATCCGCCACAGGCCGAGCGCAAACAGCCCCACGGCGACGACCCACAACAGCACGACGCCGCCGGTCTGTTGGGCGAGTGTCGCCAGGGCACCGGACTGGTCGGCGTTGCCGCCGGAGCCCAATGCGATACGAAGGATCAGATAGCCGACCAGCAGGTGCAGCACGCCGCTGACCGCGAAACCGGCCCGCGCGGTGTATTCGAACGCATCACTGTCGGTGGCCCGGTCGGCAACACCTTGTAACGACTTGTCAGTCATGCCGGCGTGTACCCCCGATTTGACGCCGGCGAAACAACGCCGACGTGATCTGTGGATGAATCGCTGGTTGGGGATTACTGGGTGCAACGGCGCCCGATCGCCGTCGAGGTGTCGGTCGCCTGCTCGACGGTGACGGCATGACTTCATTGACCCGCGCCGAGATCGGCGCGCTCGGAGAGCAACTCGCGGTCGATCACCTGCGCTCGCTGGGGCTGCGGGTGCTGGGCCGCAACTGGCGGTGCCGGTACGGCGAGCTGGATGTCATCGCCGTCGACGACACGGCCCGCATCGTGGTGTTCGTCGAGGTGAAGACTCGCACGAGCGATCAGTTCGGCGGCATCGCACAAGCCGTCACCCCGCAGAAAGTGCGCCGGCTGCGCCGGCTCGCCGGGTTGTGGCTGGCGGCCCAGGACACCCGCTGGTCGCAGGTGCGCATCGACGTCGTCGGGGTGCGGATCGGCCGGCGCCGCACGCCGGAGATCACCCATCTCCAGGGGGTGGGGTAGATGGCGTTAGGGCGCGCGTACTCGGTCGCGGTGTCCGCGCTCGACGGTCAGATCGTCGAGATCGAAGCCGACATCGCGTCCGGTTTGCCGGGTGTGCACCTGGTTGGCCTGCCGGACGCGGCCCTTCAGGAGTCGCGCAACCGGGTCCGCGCCGCGATCACCAACTGCGGCAGTGATGACTGGCCGCAGTCTCGGTTGACGCTGGCGCTCTCGCCGGCGACGCTGCCCAAAGTCGGGTCGGTTTACGACCTGGCGCTGGCGTTGTCGGTGTTGTCGGCGCAGGTGAAGGAGCGGTGGACACGGCTCGAGAAGACCGTACTGCTCGGCGAGTTGGCCCTCGACGGACGGGTCCGGCCCGTCAAGGGCATCCTGCCGGCGGTGCTGGCCGCCAAGCGGGAGGGCTGGCCCGCGGCCGTCGTCCCCGCCGAGAACCTCGCCGAAGCCAGCCTGGTCGACGAAATCGAAGTGTGGGGAGTGCGCAACCTGGGTCAGCTGAAGTCGTGGATCAAGGGCAAGGGGCGACTCGAATCCCGCATCGCATCGCCGTCGTCGCAACCCGAACGCACATCCGATCTCGCCGATGTGGTCGGACAGACCCAGGCGCGATACGCCGTCGAGGTCGCCGCGGCCGGTGGTCATCACCTCATGTTGACCGGGCCGCCGGGGGTGGGCAAAACGATGCTGGCGCAACGTCTTCCGGGTTTGCTGCCGCCGCTGGCGGAGAGTGAGGCGCTGGAAGTCACGGCGATCCACTCGGTGGCCGGCATGCTGTTGGAGAAGACCCCGTTGATCACCCGGCCGCCCTTCGTCGCGCCGCATCACACGTCGAGCGTGGCGGCGATGGTCGGCGGCGGTACGGGGATGGCACGGCCCGGCGCGGTCAGCCGCGCGCACCGCGGGGTGTTGTTCCTCGATGAATGCGCCGAGATCGGCTGCAATGTGCTCGAGGCGCTTCGGACTCCGTTGGAAGACGGCGAGATTCGCCTCGCCCGCCGCGACGGTGTCGCTCGCTACCCGGCGCGGTTTCAACTGGTGCTGGCCGCGAACCCGTGCCCATGCGCGCGTCCCGACCCTCGGGACTGCGTGTGCACCGGCCATGAGAAGCGCCGCTACCTCGGTAAGCTCTCCGGCCCGCTGCTCGACCGCGTGGACCTGCACGTTCGCATGAACTCATTGCGGGCGGGAGCGATCGTGGCCAAGGACGGCGAGTCCACCGAGGTGGTGCGCGAGCGGGTGGCCACAGCGCGAGCGGCCGCCGCCGAGCGGTGGCGGCCCTACGGCATCGGAACCAACGTCGAAGTCAGCGGTTCCCTGCTGCGCCGCAAGTTCCGGCTGTCCCCGACCGTGATGAAACCGTTCGAGGTGGCGCTCAACCGTGGCACGCTCAGCGTCCGCGGAATGGACCGCACGCTGCGCGTCGCATGGACGCTCGCCGACCTCGCCGGCCGGACGTCGCCGACGGTGGACGACGTCACCACCGCGTTGAGTTTCCGACCCGCCGGAGGTGCGCGATGACCGATGAACTCGCCAGAGCCTGGGCGTACCTCTCGCGGGTGGCCGAACCGCCATGTCCCGCACTGGCGGCCCTCGTGCAGCGAGTGGGCGCGGTCGAGGCTGCGGAGCGCGTGCGGCGCGGCCGGGCGGGCGACGAGATCAACCGCTACGCCGAGGCTCGTCGTGACATCGACTGCGCCGCAGAGGATCTCGCCGTGCTGGCGCGACTCGGCGGGCGGCTGCTCACCGCCGACGACGACGAGTGGCCGCTGCTGGCGTTCACCGGGTTCGCTGGGGTTGGCGACCGGCGATCGCAGGCACACCCGCCGATGGCGTTGTGGGCCATCGGGCCGGCGGCCCTCGACGAGGTCGCCTGGCGGGCGGCGGCGGTCGTCGGTACCCGGGCGGCCACCGCGTACGGCGAATTCGTCGCGGCCGACTTCGCCACGGGGCTCGCGGAGCGCGACGTCGCGGTGGTATCCGGTGGTGCATTCGGCATCGACGGCGCAGCCCACCGCTCCGCCCTGGCCGCCGACGGATTGACCGTTGCGGTGCTGGCCGGAGGTATCGACGTTCCGTACCCCGCGGGGCATGCGGCGCTGTTGCGGCGGATCGCCGAACACGGCTTGTTGCTCAGCGAATATCCGCCCGGCGTACGGCCCGCGCGCCACCGCTTCCTGACCCGCAACCGATTGGTCGCTGCGCTGGCGGGGGCCACAGTGGTCGTGGAGGCCGGGGCCCGCAGCGGTGCGGCGAACACGGCGGCCTGGGCGCGTTCGTTGGGACGTGCGGTATGCGCGGTGCCCGGGCCGGTCACGTCGGCGGCATCGGTCGGATGCCATGCTCTGCTGCGGAACGCTGCGCACATCGTGACGCGCGCAGAAGACGTCGTCGAACTGGTCGGAAGCATCGGGGAACTGGCGCCGGACGAGCAGCGTGCCGTCTCACCGCTGGACGAGCTGACCGAAACCGACAAACGGGTCTACGACGCGCTGCCGCGCCGTGGGGGTCTTACAGCCGACGAGATCGCGGTGACCTCCGGGCTGCCGGCTCGTCAGGTGCTGGGTCCGCTGGCGAATCTCGAGCTTTCCGGCCTCGTGGTGTGCGGAGACGGGCGGTGGAAGCTGGCGTCACAATGAAGTACACAGGAGCCGAAGTGCACAGGGAGCGGCGCGAGGTAGCGCCCCGACGTGCGAAACCCGCTCGTATAGTCGATAAGACCGGCTAATTGATGACCGGTCGAGGTTTGGAGGATTACGTGGCAGGGCGTCCGATACACACCTTCGAGGTGGTGCGTACCGAGCAGTTGACACCGCATCTCATCCGGGTGGTGCTGGGTGGCCGGGGATTCGACACGTTCACCCCGAACGAGTTCACCGACGCCTACGTCAAGATCGTGATCGTGAACTCCGACATCGACGTCGCGAGCCTGCCGCAGCCGCTGACCATGGACAGCTTCTCGTCGCTGCCGCCCGAGCAGCGGCCGACGGTGCGCACCTATACCGTGCGTCAGGTCGACTCCGAGCGCCGCGAGATCTCCATCGACTTCGTGGTGCACGGAGAGCATGGCGTCGCAGGACCGTGGGCGGCCTCGGCGGTGCCCGGGCAACCCGCATACCTGATGGGGCCCAGCGGAGCGTATGCACCCGACCCCGCCGCGGACTGGCACCTGCTGGCCGGCGACGAGGCAGCCGTGCCGGCGATCAGCGCAGCCCTGGAAGCGTTGCCGGACAATGCAATTGGCCGCGTCTTCATCGAAGTCGCGGGACCCGACGACGAGGTACCGCTGAAGAAACCCGACGGCGTAGAGGTGCGCTGGATCTACCGCGGGGGCCGTGCCGACCTGGTGCCGGAGGATCAGGCCGGTGACCACGCCCCGCTCATCGCCGCGGTCAAGGAGACGCCGTGGCTGCCGGGTCAGGTGCAGGTCTTCATCCACGGCGAGGCGCAGACGGTCATGCACAATCTGCGGCCCTACATCCGCAAGGAACGGGGTGTGCCGGCCAAGTGGGCGTCGTCCATCTCGGGGTACTGGCGCCGTGGCCGCACGGAGGAGACCTTCCGCCAGTGGAAGGCCGAACTGGCCAAGGCTGAGGAACGGGCCAACGCGTGAGACCCCGCCTGGCACGCTGACCGCATGACGTTCGGTAACTACCAGTTCGAGATCTACCTGCAGGGCCTGTCCGGCATCGTGCCGAAGCTGCCGATGACTTTCGCGGAGTGGGAGGCCAAGGCGGAGTCGGCCATGCCGCCGTCGGTGTATTCCTACGTCGCGGGCGGTGCGGGCGACGAGCGCACACAGCGGCTCAACCGCACCGCGTTCGACAACTGGGGTCTGATGCCCCGGATGTTCCGCGCGACCCGCGAACGCGACCTCTCGATCAACCTGTTCGGCATGACGTTGCCGTCGCCGGTGTTCATGGCGCCGGTCGGGGTGATCGGCATCTGCGCGCAGGACGGCCACGGTGACCTCGCCACGGCCCGCGCCGCGGCGTGCACCGGCGTGCCGATGGTCGTCTCGACGCTCACCGAGGACCCGCTCGAAGACGTCGCTGCCGAATTCGGTGACACCCCAGGCTTTTTCCAGCTGTACACGCCCACTGACCGCGAGTTGGCCGCCAGCCTCGTCCACCGCGCCGAGGCCGCCGGATACAAGGGGATCATCGTCACCCTCGACACCTGGGTGCCGGGCTGGCGACCGCGTGACCTGTCCACGTCGAACTTCCCGCAGCTGCGCGGCCGCTGTCTGGCGAACTACACCAGCGACCCGGTCTTCCGCGCCGGCCTTCAGCAGCCACCGGAGGAGAACCCGCAAGCCACGGTGTTGCATTGGGTCGGGCTCTTCGGGAATCCGTTGACGTGGGACGACCTGCCGTGGCTGCGCTCGCTGACCGACCTGCCGCTTATCGTCAAGGGGATCTGCCATCCCGACGACGCGCGGCGCGCCAAAGACGGCGGCGTCGATGCGATCTACTGCTCCAACCACGGTGGCCGGCAGGCCAACGGCGGGTTGGCGGCCATCGACTGCCTGCCGGGCGTGGTGGAGGCGGTCGACGGGCTGCCTGTGCTGTTCGACTCGGGTATCCGCAGCGGCGCCGACATCGTCAAGGCGCTCGCGCTGGGCGCCACCGCGGTCGGGATCGGACGGCCGTATGCGTACGGGCTCGCACTCGGCGGGGTGGACGGCGTCGTGCATGTGCTGCGCTCCTTGCTCGCCGAGGCCGATCTGACCATGGCCGTCGACGGTTATCCCACGCTGGCCGATCTCACTCCCGACACACTGCGGCGCGTCACCTGAGCGTTGCGGTCGGCTTCTGCGACGGTGAGGACGTGGATGCCGTCCTCGAGGAGTTCGACGAGTACCTCGCGCTGGAGCGAGGCCGCTCCGAGCACACCCGGCGCGCCTATCTCGGGGACCTGCGGTCGCTGTTCGAGTTCGTCGCCGACCGCGGGGGAGAGGCCGGCCCGGCGGGTTTGAATTTGCCGGTGCTGCGGTCCTGGCTGGCCGCGCAGGCGGCCGCGGGCGCAGCGCGCACGACGCTGGCGCGGCGCACGTCGGCGGTAAAAACGTTCACCGCGTGGGCGGTCCGGCGTGGGTTGATGACGAGCGATCCGGCGACTCGGCTGCAGGTACCCAAGGCTCGTCGGAGGTTGCCCGCGGTACTGCGTCAGGACCAGGCCCTCGACGCGATGGCTGCTGCGAAATCCGGTGCGCAGCAGGGTGATCCGTTGGCGATTCGCGATCAGTTGATCGTGGAGTTGTTGTACGCCACCGGAATTCGCGTCAGCGAGCTGTGCGGGTTGGATGTCGATGACGTCGACATGCCGCGACGCCTGCTGCGGGTGCTGGGCAAGGGCGACAAGCAGCGCACCGTGCCGTTCGGTGTGCCCGCGCAGGCGGCGCTGACGGCTTGGCTCGACGACGGTAGGCCCCAGCTCGCGACGGCGGATTCGGGACCGGCCTTGCTGTTGGGTGCGCGCGGGCGTCGGCTCGACCCGCGGCAGGCGCGCACCGTCGTGCATCAGACCATCGGCGCGGTCGACGGCGCGCCGGACATCGGGCCGCACGGGCTGCGGCACAGCGCCGCGACGCATCTGCTCGAGGGCGGGGCCGACCTGCGCGTGGTGCAGGAACTGCTCGGCCATTCGACACTGGCCACCACGCAGCTCTACACGCATGTCACGGTCGCACGGCTGCGCGCCGTGCACGACCAGGCCCACCCGCGGGCGTAATCGGTGATTTCGGTGTAATTGGTCGCGCCGGGCGCAACGGCGGGCACCGAAATCACCAAGGAGGCTACGTGCGAAGGGCAACGGTTCGACTGTCGTGGGGCACGATCTCCTACCTCGAATGGACAGCGGATGGCGCCGACGCCGCGCCGACAGTGATGCTGCTGCACGGCGGGGGAGTAGACAGTGCGTCGCTCTCCTGGAGTGGTGTCGGGCCGCGGCTCGCGGCCAGCGGCTACCGCGTCCTTGCGCCGGATCATCCGGGCTACGGCGACAGCCCGCCGGCGCCATGGCCGTCGACCCAGGATCGGTTGGTGACCTATGTCGGCGAGTTCGTCGACGCGCTCGGGCTGGACCGCTACGCGATAGGGGGCTTGTCTCTGGGCGCCGGAATCACGATCGGGCACGTGTTGGACCGCCCGGAAAAGGTCACGGGGGCAATGCTATTGGGCAGCTACGGGCTCATGCCCCGGCTGTCTTCAGGACCGCTGTCGGGTGTCCGACAGGCGACGACCTGGGTCATGTTGCGCACCGGTCTGCTGCGCGCTGTGAGCCGGTGGTCGGGACGAAGCGAGCGTGCCATGGGGTGGGTAATGCCGGCGTTGATCGGCGACCCCGCTCAACGAACGCCCGAACTGGTCGACGAGATTCTGTCGGCGGCACGAGCGGACCACGCATTCGATGCGTTCGGGCAGTGGCAGCGCGATCAGGTCAGGTGGAATCGGCTCACCACCGATTACCGCGCCCGGCTCGCGACGTTCCCGCGCCCTGTGCTGATCATCCACGGCGAGAAGGACACCAGTGTGCCTGTCGCGGCGGCGCGGGCGGCAGCCGATCTCATGCCGGATGCACGTCTCAAAGTGGTTGAGGGTGCCGCACATTGGGTTCAGCGCGATCGGCCCGACGTAGTCGTACCCAAAATGCTCGAGTTCCTCGACACGCTCAACGCAGAAGCTTGATCACCTCGGCGATGTCGGGCATCGCAGAAGCCCGCCCAGGCAGCTCGTCGAACACCGTCCAGTAGCTGACGCCGAACTGCTGCTGCCGCTGCACGAGTTGCTCGGCCATCTCCTCGTATGTGCCGATGAGGACGAACGGTGAGTCGAGAAGTTCGGCCGGCGAGGCAACGCCGATCGCGCCGGCCAATTCCTCGGCGGCCCGCCGCGGTTTGTCGGTGACGGCGACGGCTTGGATCAGCGCGTTGAGTTCGAGTTCCTCGAATCGTTGGCCCGCGGCCTCGCGGACCACTGCGATGCGGTCCTCGAGGCCCGCGGCGCCGAAGTGGCTCAGCCATACCTCGGTGGCGTCGCGATTGTGGGTGATGCCCGCGAGACCGACGATGTCGGCGAGGCGTCCGGCGAGCTGAAGGACACGAGTCCCGTTGCCGCCGACGAGCATTGGCACGCGTTGCGGTGGACGCGGCAGGAGCTGACCAGCGTCGGCGCGCACACAGTAGTGCCTGCCGTCGACGTCGACAGCCTCGCCGTCGAGTAATGTGCGGATCAGCCCGGCGGCCTCCTCCAACCGCGACACCCGCACGCCACCGCCGTCGAACGGGATGCCGGCGGCGTCGTATTCGGATTTCATGTGGCCGGCGCCGATGCCGAGCTCGAACCGTCCGTCGGAAACGAGTGCCAGACCCGCCGTCTCACGGGCGGTTTCGACGGGATGCCGGAAGTCGTTGTTGAGCACCAGCGTTCCGACGTGCAGGCGTTCGGTGGCGATCGCCGCGGCTGTCGCGCTGGTGAACGGTGGCGCCAGTGGCCCCAGGTGGTCGGCGAAGGTCAGCACGTCGAACCCGGCGGCCTCGACCGACTGCGCGAATTCGCGGGCCTGCTCGCCGGTGCGGGGACGGCCGCAGTTCAAGCCGAATCGCGGGCGACGGGATCGATGGGCTGCGGTGGTCATGATTTCGACGGTATGCGGCTTCTCACCAGCTGCGAGCGACCGCTGCGGTACAGCATTCGTCGGCGTGTCGCGTACTGACACGGTCGCTCGCGCCGGATCAGCTGTGCGTCGGTTTCAGGCGGATGGGGGTGGTGGCGACCAGGCCCAGCGGATCGACGTAGTCGGCGTTGGCGGCTCGCCCCCACATCGCGCCCCAGTGCAGGCAGGCCTGCGTCGGGCAGCCGGGGTGTCCGGCCTGCAGCACGCCGATGACCGCTCCGGGCGCGACCCGCTGCCCCGGCCGCACCGTCGGGCGGACCGGTTCGTAGCTGGTCCGCAGGCCGCCGGGGTGCGCGACCGACACGACGGGCCTGCCGGCCAGCTGGCCGGCGAACACCACCGTCCCCTTCGCCGCCGCGTACACCGACTGACCTGGCGCCGCCGCCAGGTCGACACCGCGATGACCGGGTGTCCAGTTCGGCGACGGCGCATCGAACGCCCGCGTCACCTGAGGACGCGGTCGCAGCGGCCAGTCGAGCCGATCACCGGCGGCCGTCGCGGGCGCCGCCCACACCGGCCCGAGGACCAACCCGACGAGGAAAAGCACCGAGGTTCGCATCTGCCCAGCTCAGCGCATCGAGAGCGCTCGGCGCCAGCCCCGCGCGCCGATCTGTGGATCGCCAGGTCAGTGTGGAAAAACCACACCTGCGCACGGTGTAAACTGCTAACCGCAGCTCGCTTGCGCGGGCTGACTTCGCGTGTCTGCACCACGACCCGTTCCACTAGGTCGTATTCCGGATGCCGTCGGTCCCGTCTCCGGACGGGTTCTGGCTTCCGAGCAGTCACCAGGGCCCGGCGTCACCCGACGCCGGCATCAACCGACGAAAAGGACCATGGACTCATGGCTGTTGTGACCATGAAACAGCTGCTTGACAGCGGCACCCACTTCGGGCACCAGACCCGTCGCTGGAATCCCAAGATGAAGCGGTTCATCTTCACCGACCGCAACGGCATCTACATCATCGATCTGCAGCAGACGCTGACCTACATCGACAAGGCCTACGAGTTCGTCAAGGAGACCGTCGCGCACGGCGGGACGATCATGTTCGTCGGCACCAAGAAGCAGGCCCAGGAGTCGATCGCCGAAGAGGCCACCCGTGTCGGCATGCCGTATGTGAACCAGCGCTGGCTGGGCGGCATGCTCACCAACTTCTCGACCGTGCACAAGCGGCTGCAGCGCCTCAAGGAACTCGAGACGATGGAGCAGACCGGCGGCTTCGAGGGGCGCACCAAGAAGGAAATCTTGATGCTGACCCGCGAGAAGAACAAGCTGGAGCGCTCGCTGGGTGGTATCAGGGACATGGCCAAGGTGCCCTCGGCGGTGTGGGTTGTCGACACCAACAAGGAGCACATCGCCGTCGGCGAGGCCCGCAAGCTGGGCATCCCGGTCATCGCGATCCTCGACACCAACTGCGATCCCGATCTCGTCGACTACCCGATCCCGGGCAACGACGACGCGATTCGCTCGGCCGCGCTGCTGACCAAGGTGATCGCCGCCGCGGTCGCCGAGGGCCTGCAGGCCCGCGCCGGCGTGGGCCGTGACGGCGACAAGCCCGATGCCGACGCCGCCGAGCCGCTCGCCGAGTGGGAGCAGGAGCTGCTGGCGACCGCGACGAGCACCGTGACCGCCTCGCCCACCGCCGCGGGTGCCGAGCCCGGCACGCCCGAGGCCGAAATCCAGACCGAACCGAAAACCCCAGACGCTTAGGGAGACCTGATATGGCCAACTACACCGCCGCCGACGTCAAGCGACTGCGGGAGCTGACCGGCGCCGGCATGCTCGACAGCAAGAACGCGCTCGTCGAAGCCGACGGCGATTTCGACAAGGCCGTCGAGTTGCTGCGCATCAAGGGCGCCAAGGATGTCGGCAAGCGTGCCGAGCGCGCGACCGCCGAGGGCCTGGTCGCCGCGAAGGACGGTGCGCTGATCGAGTTGAACTCCGAGACCGACTTCGTCGCCAAGAACGCGGAGTTCCAGTCCGTCGCCGAGCAGATCGTCGCTGCGGCGGCGGCCGCCAAGGCGAACGACGTCGACGCGCTCAAAGCCGCCAAAATCGGCGATACGACGGTCGAGCAGGTCATCGCCGACCTGTCGGCCAAGATCGGCGAGAAGCTCGAACTGCGCCGCGTCGCCTACTTCGACGGCACTGTCGAGGCCTACCTGCACAAGCGCGCCGCGGATCTGCCGCCGGCCGTGGGTGTGCTGGTCGAATACCAGGGCGATGACAAGCAGGCCGCCCATGCCGTCGCGCTGCAGATCGCCGCGCTCAAGGCCAAGTACCTCACCCGCGAGGACGTGCCCGAGGACGTCGTGGCCAACGAGCGTCGTATCGCCGAGGAGACCGCCCGCACCGAGGGCAAGCCCGAGCAGGCGCTGCCGAAGATCGTCGAGGGTCGCGTCACCGGCTTCTACAAGGACGTCGTGCTGCTCGACCAGCCGTCGGTGTCCGACAGCAAGAAGACGGTCAAGGCGCTGCTGGACGAGGCGGGTGTGACCGTGACGCGGTTCGTCCGTTTCGAGGTCGGCCAGGCGTAACAACGCGAGCTTGCGCGAAAGACCCCCAGGACTCTGGGGGTCTTTCCCGTTCGCGGCCTACGGGCGAGATTGCATCCACGGTTGGTGCCGAGCCACGACCGTGGCTGCAATCTCGCGCATAGGAAGCAATGCCGGCACTCCGGCTCAGCGAGGTGGTACGACTTGGTACCGTCATCCGCATGAGTCGCATATCCGCCTTTGGCGACGACGCCCTAGGCGACTTCGATGCAGTAGGTCTCGTCGAACAGTTGGCCGCCGGTGCGGTTTCGCGAAGCGAACTCGTCGAGGCTGCGATCGCCCGCACCGAGGTCGTCAACCCGACGCTGAACGGCCTGGCGTACGAGGCATTCGACCGGGCTCGGACCCGCGCCGCCGCGGCGCGTCCGTACGGCGGCTACTTCGACGGCGTGCCGTCCTACCTGAAAGACAACGTCGCGGTCGCGGGCATGCCGACGATGAACGGCACCGACGCGTGGGATCCGCGTCCGGAGCGGGCCGACGGTGACTTCGCGCGTTCGTTCCTCGCGACGGGGCTGGCCGCGCTGGGCAAGACACAGATGTCGGAGTTCGGCTTCAGCGCGTCGGCCGAGCACACGCGGCTCGGCCCCGTGCGCAATCCGTGGAATCCCGAGCACACCGCGGGCGCGTCGTCGTCGGGTTCCGCCGCGTTCGTCGCGGCCGGGGCGGTGCCGATCGCACATGCCAACGACGGCGGCGGCTCGATCCGGATCCCAGCCTCCTGCAACGGATTGGTGGGTCTCAAGCCGTCGCGTGGCCGCTTGCCACTCGACCGCACGCTGCGACAGATGCCGCTGCGCATCGTCGCCAACGGCGTGGTGACCCGCTCCGTGCGCGACACCGCTTCGTTCTACCGCGAGATGGAGCGGGTGTATCGCAACCCGCGGCTGCCCGCGATCGGCGACGTCACACGCCCCGAGGCGCAGCGCCTGCGTATCGCGGTGTGCACCCAGTCGATCACACGCGAGGCCAGCCCGGAGGTGCGTGAGCTCACGCTGAAAACGGCCGCGCTGCTCGAGGAGTTGGGCCACAAGGTCACCACGATCGACAATCCCGTGCCGCCACACTTCATGAACGACTTCCTGCTCTACTGGTCGTTCCTGGCGTTTGCGCTCGTGCGCAGTGGGCGTCGCACGCTCGGGCCCAGCTTCGACCGCGAACGTCTCGACAACCTGACACTCGGGCTCGACCGCCACGCGTCGCGGAACCTGCACCGGCTGCCGTCGGCGATCGCGCGGCTCTCGCGGGTGCGCCGGATCACCGCGAGGGTCACCCAGACCTACGACGTGGTGCTGACCCCGACGCTGGCCGACGTAACGCCGCGGATCGGCCACCTCGACCCGACCCTGGACTACCAGCAGATCATCGACCGGCTCGTCGAGTGGGTGGCGTTCACGCCTCTGCAGAACGCCACCGGCGAGCCCGCCATCTCGCTTCCTCTCGCCGAGTCCGCGTCGGGTCTGCCGGTCGGCATGATGTTCGCCGCGCCGTGGGGCCAGGAGGGCCGACTGCTCCAATTGGCGTACGAGCTCGAACACGCCCGCCCCTCGCGGCGCATCCAGGACTGACTTCCGCTAGGAAAGGTCGCGGCAGACCTCGGCCACTGCGGACGTCAGCGACGCGGCGCCGTCCCGCAGCGCCCGCTCGATCGGCGTGCCTTCGGCGGTGATCGCGACCAATCGTTCGACGCCGTGATCCAGCAACACCGCGGCGTCCGCTGCGACTCGGCCGGCGAAGATGATCACTCGCGCGCCGGCGCTCACCGCGGCCGCAGCGACGCCGAAGGGTGTCTTACCCATGACGGTCTGCGCGTCGACGCTGCCCTCTCCGGTGAACACCCAGTCAGCGCCGTGCAGCGCTCGTTCCAGCCCGACGGTTTCGGCGACCTCGTCGACACCGGATCTGCTTGTCGCGCCGAGGAATTCGACGAGCGCGAAACCCAGGCCGCCCGCGGCGCCAGCTCCTGGTAGCGCCGGCTGCGTGCCGCCGAGCGTCGCGGACGCGACCGCGGCCAGCCGAGACAATCCGGATTCCAGGCGCGCCACGTCCGCCGGGCCGGCCCCCTTCTGGGGGCCGAACACCGCGCTGGCGCCGCTGGGCCCGAGCAGCGGCGCGGTGACGTCGGAGGCCACGCGGATGCGCACGTCGCGCAGGCGTGGATCGAGACCGGTCAGGTCGATGCGCTCGAGGCCTTCGAGCGCCGCGCCGCCAGGCATCAGCGGCCGCCCGTCGGTGTCGAGAAACTTTGCGCCCAGGGCGGTGAGCATTCCGGTCCCGCCGTCGTTGGTCGCCGAGCCGCCCAAGCCGACCAGGAAATCTTCGGCGCCGCGATCCAAGGCGGACCGAATCAATTCCCCCACGCCGAATGTGCTGGCGCGCAGGACGTCTCGCTGATCGGGTGGGATGCGTTCCAGGCCAGCGGCTGCTGCCACCTCGATCACCGCGAGCTGACGCAGCGGCACATAGCCGTACCTGGCGGTGACCGTGCGGCCCAGCGCATCGCAGACCGGGACCTCCAGGTGTTGGCCGTGCAACGCCTCGACGACGGCGTCGACGGTGCCTTCTCCGCCATCCGCCATCGGTACGCCGACGACTTCGGCGTCCGGCAGCACCGCCGCCACGCCGGCCCGCATCGCGGCGACCGCTTCGGATGCGGTCATCGACTCTTTGAACGAGTCCGGCGCCAGGACGATCTTCATCGCGGCGCCGTTGAGGTCAGGGACGGATACGAGCCGCTCATGAACCGTAGTCTGGCAGACCTTCAGTCCGTACCGAGGGCCGCGAGGATCTGCTTGAACTCACGCTGTTGGCGCTGGGTCAGATTCGTCATCAACTTGCGCTCGGCGGCACGCACCCCTGAGTCCGTGCGTTTCAACAACTCCCGGCCCTCGCGGGTGAGCTGCGCCGGCAGTGAACGTCCCGACGACACGCTCGCCGGCCGGCTGACCAGGCCCCGGTCCTGCAGGCCGCGCAGCACCATGTTCATCGCCTGCGGCGAGACGTTGAAATCGCGGGCCAGTTCGGCGTTGGACCGACCGGGATACTGCGACAGGATCCGCATGCACAGGTACTGCGGGAACGCCACGCCAAGCGGTTCCAGAACCGTAGTGGTGACCTCGGCGCGCAGTGCGTTCGCCACCCGGGAGAGCAGAAAACCGAGCGGCTGTTCCTCGAGCGGCCCATCCATGTCAATCATATTGACATATATCAACCGGATTGATATCAACGAGTCATGACCGAACCCACCAGCGAGATGTTCGACAGCGCCTACAAGGGCGAAGCCCCCGAGATGAGCGGCGCGAAACCGCCGTGGAGCATCGGCGAACCGCAACCCGAGCTCGCCGCCCTGATCGAACAGGGCAAATTCCACGGTGACGTGCTCGACGCCGGGTGCGGTGAGGCCGCCATCGCCCTGTATCTGGCCGAGCGGGGTTTCACGACGGTCGGTCTGGACCAGTCACCCACGGCGATCGAGCTGGCCAGAGCGGAGGCCGCGAATCGCGGGTTGACCAACGCCAGCTTCGAGGTGGCCGACATCAGCGACTTCGACGGTCACGACGGGCGGTTCGGGACAATCGTCGACTCGACGTTGTTCCACTCGATGCCCGTCGAACTGCGCGAGGGGTATCAGCGCTCGATCGTGCGGGCCGCGGCTCCCGGCGCCTCGTATTTCGTGCTGGTTTTCGACAAGGCGGGCATGCCCGGCGGTCCGGCCTTCCCGGTGACCGAGGACGAGCTGCGTGACGTCGTCTCGAAGTACTGGACCATCGACGAGATCAGGCCCGCGCGCATCCACGCCGTGTTCCCGGACGGCTTCCAGGAGTTCTTCCCGGTAACCGACGTCCGGGACGAGCCGAAAGGACGCAAATCGGTGCCCGCCTGGTTGCTCAGCGCCCACCTGCCGGGCTGACCCGGCGAGTCGCGACCCGGAGGCGGCTGTGCCGCCGGCCATGAGGCAGGATGAGGGGCATCTCAGCGCGGACCCCGAAGGAGTCGGATGCCGGAGCCCCGGGAAAACTCTGTCGCCGGCGCGGCGGCTCCTGAATCCAGCGTCGCCGGCGCGGCGGCAACAACCGGTCCCAATGGGGCGATCCGCCCGAAGTACGGCCGCGTCCTGCTCAAGCTCGGCGGCGAGATGTTCGGCGGCGGGGACGTAGGCCTGGATCCGGACGTCGTGCACCAGGTGGCCCGCCAGATCGCCGAAGTGGTCCGCAGCGGGGTGCAGGTCGCCGTCGTCATCGGCGGCGGCAATTTTTTCCGCGGTGCGCAATTGCAGCAGCGGGGCATGGAGCGGGCCCGAAGCGACTACATGGGCATGCTGGGCACCGTCATGAACAGCCTTGCCCTGCAGGATTTCCTGGAGAAGGAAGGTATCGACACCCGGGTGCAGACCGCGATCACGATGGGGCAGGTCGCCGAGCCGTACATCCCGCTACGGGCCGTGCGGCACTTGGAGAAGGGCCGCGTGGTGATCTTCGGAGCGGGCATGGGCCTGCCGTACTTCTCGACCGACACCACCGCCGCGCAACGCGCGCTGGAGATCGGCGCCGAAGTGGTGCTGATGGCCAAGGCCGTCGACGGCGTCTTCACCGCCGACCCGCGCCAGCACCCCGACGCCGAACTGCTCACCGCGATCAGTCACCGCGAAATCATCGACCGCGGCCTGAAGGTGGCCGACGCCACCGCGTTCAGCCTGTGCATGGACAACGGCATGCCGATCCTGGTGTTCAACCTGCTCACAGATGGCAATATCGCGCGAGCGGTCGCGGGTGAGAAGATCGGAACACTGGTCACCACCTGAGGGCAGTGCACGCGATAAGCATGACGAAGACGCGCACGCGGATGAAGGAGAAGCACCGTGATCGACGAAACCCTCTTCGACGCCGAGGAGAAGATGGAGAAGGCGGTGTCGGTGGCGCGTGACGACCTGTCGTCGATCCGCACCGGCCGCGCCAATCCCGGCATGTTCGCGCGCGTCAACGTCGACTACTACGGATCGGCCACGCCCATCACGCAACTGTCGAGCATCAACGTGCCCGAGGCGCGGATGGTGGTGATCAAGCCCTACGAGGCCAACCAACTGCGCAACATCGAGGACGCGATCCGCAACTCCGACCTGGGCGTCAACCCGACCAACGACGGCAACGTCATCCGCGTCGCCATTCCGCAGCTGACCGAGGAGCGGCGCCGCGACCTGGTCAAGCAGGCCAAGGCGAAAGGCGAGGACGCCAGGGTGGCGGTGCGCAACATCCGTCGCAAGGCGATGGAGGAGTTGCACCGCATCAAGAAGGAGGGCGAGGCGGGCGAGGACGACGTGGCTCGCGCGGAGAAGGACCTGGACAAGCTGACCCACACCTACAGCGCGCAGATCGACGAGCTGGTCAAGCACAAAGAAGGCGAGCTGCTGGAGGTCTAGTGACCGAACAGCGCAAGGGTCCCGTGGCAGAGACGCCGGTCGACGAACCGCCCAAGAAGAAGTCGCGGGCGGGCCGTGACCTACCCGCGGCGATCGCGGTGGGTGTCCTGCTGGGCGCCGTGGCCATCGGCACGCTGCTGTTCGCGCCGATCGGGTGGCTGCCGGTGCTGGCGGTCTTCATTCCGGTCGCCACCGCAGAGGTGATCCGCCGGCTACGCGACTCCGGTTACGCCCTGCCCGCGGTTCCGCTGCTGGTCGGTGGCCAGGCGATGATCTGGTTGACGTGGCCGTTCGGCGCGGTCGGGCTGCTCGGCGCCTACGGCGGGACGATCGTCGTCTGCATGGTCTGGCGCCTCGTCGGTCAGGGCCTGCGCCGACAGCCGGTCAACTACCTGCGAGACATCTCCGCCGCGGTGCTGCTGGCGACGTGGGTGCCGTTCTTCGCCAGCTTCAGCGCGCTGCTGATCTTCCAGGACCACGGCGGCGGCCGGGTGTTCACCGTGATCGCGACCGTCGTATTCGCCGACATCGGCGGTTATGTGGCCGGCGTGCTGTTCGGCAAACACCTGATGGCACCGGCGATCAGCCCGAAGAAGTCCTGGGAGGGGCTGGGCGGCTCGCTGGTGTTCGGCATCACCGCCGCGGTGCTGTCGGTGACGTTCCTGATGGACAAGCCCGCCTGGGTCGGGGTGCCGCTAGGCCTGATGCTGGTGATCACCGGGGTGCTCGGCGACCTGGTCGAGTCGCAGGTCAAACGCGACCTCGGGATCAAGGACATGGGCACGCTGCTGCCGGGGCACGGCGGCATCATGGACCGCATCGATGCGATGCTTCCCTCTGCGGTGGCCGGCTGGATCGTGCTGACGCTGCTGGCGTAACGCGGCCCGGCATACTGGTAGGACCCGATGGCTGACTCTCCTGCGGCCCTGCCGCTCGTGTTCGATCCGCCGCGACGCGCCATGCCGCCGCGGCATTTCGCGGACCTCGACGAGGCTGGCCGCGCCGCCGCCGTCGGCGAACTGGGGCTGCCGGCGTTTCGCGGTAAGCAGTTGGCCAACCAGTACTACGGCAGGCTGATCGCCGACCCGCACCAGATGACGGACCTGCCGGCCGCCGTGCGCGATCAGGTCGCAGAGACGCTGTTCCCGACGCTACTCGACGCGCTGCGCGAGATCGAGACCGATGCGGGCGAGACGCGCAAGATGTTGTGGCGCGCGGTGGACGGCACCACGTTCGAGTCGGTGCTGATGCGTTACCCGCAGCGCAACACCGTCTGCATCTCCTCGCAGGCGGGATGCGGCATGGCCTGCCCGTTCTGCGCGACGGGCCAGGGCGGACTCAAGCGCAACCTGTCGACCGCCGAAATCCTCGAGCAGGTACGCGCCGCCGCGGTCGAGTTGCGCGACCGCGATGGTGACGGGATCGCTCCTGCGGCCCGCGGCGGGCGGCTGTCCAACATCGTGTTCATGGGCATGGGGGAGCCGCTGGCCAACTACAACCGGGTGCTGGCCGCGGTGCGACGGATAATCGCGCCGGCCCCGAACGGCTTCGGCATCTCGGCCCGCTCCGTCACCGTGTCGACGGTCGGGCTGGCACCGGCGATCCGCAAACTCGCCGACGAACGGCTCGGCGTCACGCTGGCGTTGTCGCTGCACGCCCCCGACGACGAACTGCGCGACACGCTGGTCCCGGTGAACAACCGCTGGAAGGTGTCCGAGGCGCTCGACGCCGCGCGGTACTACGCCGACGTGACGGGCCGGCGAGTGTCCATCGAGTATGCGCTGATTCGCGATGTCAACGATCAGCCTTGGCGCGCAGACCTTTTGGGCAAGCGGCTGCATGGCGCGCTCGGCCCGTTGGCGCACGTCAACGTCATTCCGCTCAATCCGACGCCCGGCAGTGAGTGGGACGCCAGTCCCAAACCCGCCGAACGCGAATTCGTTCGGCGCGTCCGCGAGCGGGGTGTGTCGTGCACGGTGCGCGACACCCGCGGCCGTGAGATCGCCGCCGCCTGCGGGCAATTGGCGGCCCAGAGCTGACCCTTCAGTCTCGTCGCCCCGAGACCGACGCTTTGGCGGATTTTGCTCGCGCATTTCCGCCAAAACGTCGGTCTGGGCGTTACTGAGTGGGCCCGTTGACGAACCAGACGTTCTCTTCGACCAGCCGCCGGCTGCGCCACCCGTCCGGGGTGCGCACCAATTCATGGTGGTAGTAGCCGCCGCAGCTACTCATCTCCGGCATGCCGGGCAGCTGCATCGGGTTGTAGAACATCGCCCTGACTTTGGCCGTGTCGCCGTCGGGGCCGCTGGAGATGTCGGCTTCGATGTTGGTGATGTAGTGCATGCTCCAGGGAATCACGCCGAAATTCGCCGCGAACCAGTCGACGACCTCGTCGCGGCTACCCGCGACGGCGCCCGCCGACGAGTAGTCGATCACCGCGTCGTCGGTGAACACCGAGCGGTAGAGCTCCCAGTCCTTGGTGTCGACGGCGCGCGCGTAGCGGTACAGCAGCGCGGCGATCTCGGCTTCGACACTCAGGGCTTGATTCACGGTTCAACCGTGTCCGGCATGCCGATGGTCTTGGCTTCCAGGTATTCCTTGTAACCCTCTTCGCCGTTGCGGTATCCCAGGCCGCTCTGCTTGGTGCCGCCGAACGGGCTGTTGATGCCGAAGTGGCTCTTGCCGTTGATCGTGACGTTGCCGGTGCGCATCCGGCAGGCCACCGCGAACGCGCGGTCCACGTCGGCGCTGCTCACTTCGCCGGACAGGCCGTAGATCGTGTTGTTGGCGATCGCGACCGCCCCGTCGTCGGTGTCGTACGGGGTGACCGTGAGCACGGGACCGAAGATCTCTTCCTGCGCCACCTGCGAATTGGGGTCGACGTCGGCCAGCAGCGTCGGCTGGGTGTAGTAGCCGGTGGGCAGGTTCTCCGGGATGCCTCCGCCGGTGATCAACCGCGCACCGGAGTCGATGCCGCTCTTGACCAAACCCAACACCTTCTGGCGCTGGGTCTCGCTGATCTGCGGGCCCTGCATGTTGCCCGGCGTCCATGGGTCGCCGACCGGGAAGCCCTCCATCATCGTCTTGAGGACCTCGATACCTTCGTCATAGCGGCTGCGCGGCAACAGAATCCGGCTCGGCAGGATGCAGGACTGTCCCGACATCACGCAGGCCATCATCGCCGCCATCGGCAACGCCGAATTGAAGTCGGCGTCGTCGAGCACGATGTGCGCGGACTTGCCGCCCAACTCCAGCAGTGTCTTCTTCACCGTCGGCGCACCCGCGGCCAGGATCGCCCGCCCGGTCGCCGTCGACCCGGTGAACGTGATCATGTCGACGCGCGGATCGGCCGAGAGCGCGGCCCCGACCTCGTTGGCATTGGACACCACGACGTTGAACACCCCGGCGGGGATGTCGGTTTCCTCGGCCACGATGCGTCCGTACTCACTGCCCGACCACGGGGTCAGCTGCGCGGGCTTGAGCACCACCGTATTGCCGGCCATCAACGCCGGCACCGTCTCGGCGACGTTGAGATAGAACGGCACGTTCCACGGCGTGATCGCGCCGACCACACCGACGGGCTCGTAGT
Source organism: Mycobacterium sp. GA-0227b (assembly GCF_001499855.1). GTDB lineage: Bacteria > Actinomycetota > Actinomycetes > Mycobacteriales > Mycobacteriaceae > Mycobacterium. The sequence goes on along the minus strand of NZ_LQIK01000023.1, from coordinate 292,283 downwards.
GGATCTTGCGCCGAGCCGGCCCCAGCGGCGTGTCGTGCACACCGTTGTCGACCAGATAGTCGAACGCGCGTCCATGCTCGGCCCAGTGCTTGACCTCTTCGATCGGGCTCTCGATCTGGCTGCCGGTCACCGAGACCGGGCAGCCGACCTCGGTGATCAGGACCCGGCGCAACCGTTCCTTGTTCCGCTCGAGGGCTTCGTGCAGCTGGGTCAGGCAGTGGTAGCGGAACTCCAGATCACGCGACCAGTCGGTTTCGTCGAACGCGCGCCGCGCCGCGCCGACCGCGCGCGCCATGTCCTCGACCGTGCCGTCGGTGGCCCGGCCCGCGACCTCCTCGCTGGCCGGATGGATCACCTCGAATGTCGCTCCGCCGGCGGTGGTCTGCAACTCGCCGTCGATCAACATCCGCTCGTCGCCGGCCAACACACCGCTGTCAGTCTGTACCTGGGTCATGCTGACAGCTTTACAAATTTTCGCGCGAGTGTCAGCCCATCGGCGGAGTCGGGCGATCAGCCCTGCGGCTTGAGCCCGGCTGCGTGCCGCAACTGCGCGAGGAACTGGTCATCGTCGTCACTGCGCACGATGTAGTGCGAGATCGCGACGCGAATTGCGGTCGCTGCCTTGACCGCTCCGTTCGGACCGCTCAGCAGTTTCTGCAACCGCGCGCGCATCACGGGGATGACCTTCGTCAGTTGGGCGATGACGACCTCGGGTTCGATGTCGACCAACCGCACGCCCGAATACGAGTGCTGGTAGTCAACGATGAACCGCAGTGCGGCGTCCAGCTTCTCGGTGCCCCGCAGACCGGCCGTCGCCTTGCTGATGCCGTTGTCGAACAGGTCGCGCTCGTAGACACCGAACGCGTCGAGCAATTCACCCTTTGACGCGAACCAGCGGTAGAGCGTGGGCCGGGACACCCCCGCCTGCAAGGCGACCTCCGAGAGGCTGAGCTTGGTCTGTCCGCTGCGGGCCAGCACCTCCGCTGTCGCGACGAGGATCCGGTGCCGCGTCGAGGTGTCCTCGATTCCGGAGGTGTCGCGCAGCGGTTCGTTCACGTGCCGATCGTAGATCCTTCTTTACATCGACTTCTGGAGTACGGCCACCGTGTCGAGATCTTCCAGCGCTGCCACTGCGCGGCGCAGACCTTCGAGCGCGATGCCCTCGGCCTGCATTCCGCCCATCCCCGCGGTGATCAGCGCGGCGACATAGGCGTAGAGCGCGCCCTGCCGGTAGCGATGCCATAGCTCGTCGCGATTCAGCTCGGGACCGCCCGAGGCGGCCAGCGCTCGACGGTAGACGTCGAGCAGGTCGCGTTGGTGCACCTGGCGATCGCCCGGCGTCATGCTGGTGACCAGGGTGTAGGCCAGTTCCCGGCCGGGATGGCCGCGCCGCGCCGCCTGCCAGTCGAACAGCCCGGCCGCGCCGCTTCGGAAGTAGACGTTGCCCGGATGTGCGTCGCCGTGCATGACGGTGTGGGGCGGCTCGTCGATGAGACGGGCCACCGCGCGGTAGTTGTCGTCGATGAAGCGACCGGCGTCGACCGCGATGTCGGACCGCTCGGCGATGCGGCGCGCGGACGTCTTCAGCAGCGGCGCGGTGAGCAACGACGCGGTGTCGCCTGACGCGGTGTACAGCCAGGCGGGGACGCGTTCCCAGAACGTCGCGTGCAGCCTCGCGAGGAGTTCGACGATTTTCGCTGCCCGGTCGGCGCCGATCGGATGAAGGGTGTCAGGGAACTCGCATTCGTCGGCGGGTAGGTCTTCCAGCACGAGCACGTAGCGGCCGGTCATCGAATCGAACGCCGAGCCGTGGCAGATCGGAACTCCGGTCAGCCGCGGGGACAACTCGCGGTAGAAGCGTGTCTCGGTCGCCCCCAGTCGACCCATCTCGCCCATCAGCCGGGTGGCGACCGTCTCGGCCGCCATCTTGACGAACACCGTCGGCGGGACGTCGTCACCGGCAAGGGCGAGCCGGGCGCGCGACGACGTGCCGGCGTCACCGCCCAGCACCGACACCGACGTGACGCGACGCCGGATGATCCGCGACATGGCGGGCTCGTCGAGTTCGGACACGGAGCGCGGAAGTGATCGCCGACGACCGATGGCGGCGTCGGTGGCGATACGTTGTATCCCGCGGCCCAGATGTGCTGCCAGGCCGACGGCCGGCGGGGCGTGCGTCACCACGTCAGTTTACAAATTGCCGCTCGAATGTAAAGAAGGTGTCGATGGCGGGTCCACTGGAGGGCGTGCGGGTCGTCGAACTCGGCGTGTGGGTGGCGGGACCCGCCGCCGGCGGGATACTCGCCGACTGGGGCGCCGACGTCGTCAAGATCGAGCCCCCGGCGGGCGATCCCGGCCGGATGTTCGGCCGGATGCTGGGCGTCGACGGCGAATCGAACCCGCCGTTCGAGATGGACAACCGCGGGAAGCGCAGCATCGTCCTCGACCTGACCTCGGCCGCCGGTGCCGCGACCGTTCGCCAATTGCTCACCGGCGCAGATGTTTTCCTCACCAATGTCCGACCCGCGGCGCTCAAGCGCATCGGCCTCGACTTCGCGGCGGTGACAGCGGCAAATCCGCGACTGGTCTACGGGCTGATCACCGGGTACGGCGAGAGCGGGCCCGATGCCGACCGGGCGGCCTACGACGTCGCGGCATTCTGGGCGCGGTCGGGGCTGGCGCATCTGCTCACCCGTCCCGGTGATACGCCGCCGTTCCAACGCGGGGGAATGGGCGACCACATGGCGGGCATGACACTCGCCGCGGCGGTGTGTGCGGCGCTCGTCGCCCGGGCCCGCACCGGCGCCGGGCAGTTGGTCAGCACGTCGCTGTACCGCCAGGGGGCCTACACCGTCAGCTTCGACCTGAACACGTTCCTGCTCACCGGAAGCACCATCGCGATCGGTCAGCGCGAAACCATGGGCAACCCGTGCATGAACAACTACGCGGCCGCAGACGGGCGCCGGTTCTGGATCGTGGGTCTGCAGGCCGGCCGCCACTGGCCGCCGCTGTGCCGCGCTGTCGGGCGGCCCGAGTGGCTGACCGATCCGCGCTTCGACACCCCGCAGGCGCGCGCCGCCAACGCCGTCGAACTGATCGCCGCACTCGACGAGATATTCGCAACCAGGCCGCTCGACGAGTGGGCCGAAACCTTCGCCGCCGAACCGGATTTCTTCTGGTCACCGATCAACACACTCGAAGACGTGGTCGGCGACGAGCAGTTCCACGCCGCCGGCGGAGTGGTGTACGTGCCTGATGGCGACGGCAGTACACCGATGGTCGCCACCCCAGCCGACTTCCACGGCACCCCATGGGAGGCGCGGTCGGCCGCACCGCGGCTCGGGGAGCACACTGACGAGATCATGACCGAACTGGGCGAGCGGCCAACCTTTACATAATCGTCAGAAAATGTCACGCTCTGCTGACTATGGGATACAGCGCCGCCGACGAGTCGTTCACCCACCAGCTGCCCCGGCCGTTCGACGAAGTGCACCATCCCGACGCCACCTGGTCGGATCGGTGCTACTTCTTCGCCGCGTCGCCCGACGGTGATCTGCTCCTGGCGTCCGGTTACGGGAACAACCCCAACACGGGGACGGGTCTGGGCTATGTGAAGGTGACGCTCGCCGATGGGCGGCACTACGACCTGCTGGCGGGCCGCCCCGTCGTGGACGGTGCAGACCGCGCCGACGTGGGCGCCGGGCCCTTGCGGTGGACATGCGTTGAGCCGCTGAAGAAGTGGAAGCTCGAAGTCGCGCCCAACGGGTCTGGGATCGCTTGGGAGCTGTACTACGAACCCACGGCCCCGATGTGGGAACTGTTGCCGCTCAAGGTGACCGGCGAGAACGGTCGCGTCATCGCGGACATGTACCACATGAAGGAGCCCGGCAGATGGACGGGCTGGGTGGAGATCGAGGGTGAGCGCATCTCCGTCGACGGATTCCACGGCGGTCGCGATCGCACGTTCGGTGTGCGCGTCGCCGACGAGATCGACTTCTGGCTTTGGCTCGACGCGGGGTTCGACGACCGCGCCATCGAGGCGTGGATCTTCGAAACTTCCGACGGCACAGTCACCTACGTCGACGGCGGCATCACGCACAACGACGGCACACTGTCCAAGCGTTTCGTCAAGATCGAGCACGACGTCGAATTCGACGCCGACCGCAAGCGCCCTGCCCGGGCCGTGCTGGTCTTCACCGATGAGGACGGCGCGCGGTACCGCGTCACCGCCGAGTCTGTGCACCAGCATGTGAACGCCTACTACGGGCTGCCGATGGCGAAATGCAACTACGAGGATCTCGGCGGCGGCGCGTACTTCATCCACTTCCTGTGGGACAGCAACGACCGCGACGAGCTGATCGAAAACGATGACAAGGCCATGGCGATCGACCAGCTGATGCGATTCGACTTCGACGGCCGAGTCGGTTGGGGCGTGTTCGAGATTCTCATGGGCGGTGAGGCCTACCGCCGCTATCCCAACTGGCGCCCGATGGACATGGCGAAGTTCAAACAAGACAGGAAAGTGGTCGACCGGCCGCCCGCGCAGGAGGCGCAGGCATGACGTCCGGCAGTGCCGTGCGCGACCGGCTCGCCGAGTGGTTGCGTGCTCAACTCGCCGATACCGACGGGCTGCGGGTCGAGGGGTTCGATCGGGTCGAATTCGGCCACTCGGCGGAAATGATGATGCTGACGATCGTCACCGGAACCGGTGCCGGGGAGATCCGGCGTGACGTCGTGGTGCGCCTGCGGCCCCGGCCGCCTGCACTGCTCGAACCGTACGACCTGGCCAAGCAGTTCACCGTGTTGAGCGCTCTGGAAGGGTCGCCGGTGCGCGTGCCGCGGGCACTGTGGCTCGAAGACAGCGGCGACGTGCTCGGCCGGCCCTTCTTCGTCATGGAGCGGGTGGCGGGAACCGTCTACGAGATGGAGGCGCCCGAGCCGGCCCAGGCCGGCGTGCGCGGCATGTGCGAGAGCATGGCCGACCAACTCGCCGCGATCCACACCGTCGACATCGCTGCCCTCGGGTTGGCCGTGCTGGACGACGGTGCCGGTCATCTCGACCGCGAGATCGACCACTGGGCCGGCGAGATGGAGCGGGTGAAGCGCGGGCCGTTGCCGGCCCTCGAGCGGTTGTTGACGGAGTTGAAAGACTCGCGGCCACAGTCGTCTTCGAGCGTCGCGCTGGTTCATGGCGACGCCAAGCCGGGCAATTTCGCCTTCGTCGGCGACGAGGTGAGCGCGGTGTTCGACTGGGAGCTGAGCACCGTCGGCGACCCGCTGACCGACATCGGCTACCTGGAACTGTTGTGGCGGATGCCCGTCGGAATCCCCACCCATCCAGCGGCCCTCACGATCGACGAGATCATCGCCCGCTATGAGACCTCGAGCGGCATAGCGGTCCGGCACCGCGAGTGGTATCGCGCGCTCAATGCGTTCAAGCTCGCGGTGATCAACCTCGTCGGCGCCCATTTATTCGACACGGGCGCCACCGACGACCAGCGCTTCTTGCTCAACGCCTACGGCATACCGCTTTTCACGCAGATGGGCCTGACCGACCTCGACGTGTCCGAGCAATTGGACGACGGGCCGGTGATGCCGGTGAGAATCGCCTGAAAGCGAAATCCGGTCAGTTCAATCTGCTTTCGAGCAGGCCGACGGCATCCAGATCCTCGATCGCCTGCGTGGTCGTCACCATCGCTGCGCGGGACACCTCGATCGGTTGCCAGCGCGACCCCATGGCCGCCGTTGATGCGGCAGCAATCCAGGAGTACACCGAGAACAACCGGTACTGCTCGTGAGCGGTGCCCTCGTCGAGTGCGACTCCATGCCGGGCCAGGCCCGCCCGATACCGATCCAGCAATGCGCGCTCCTCGGCGCGCCTGATCTCGACCGGCAGCGAATTGCACAGGAAGTACGCGACGTCGCGGACGCCTGGCGCGCGGCCGGCGACCGCCCAGTCGTACAGGCCGGATCGGCCTGCGTCGACGAAGAGATTGCCGCTGTGGGTGTCGCCGTGAATCAGCGTGCGTTCGCCTTCGTTGAACAGCTCGACGATGTCGGGGGAGCGCTGGGCGTACAGCTCCCCGATGCGCTGAAACGCCGGCGGCATCTCCTGCGCGAACTGCTCGATTGCCGACAAGATGAACTGGGCCCGTTGGGCGGCCACCGCGGCATCCTCGGGCTTGTTCCGCATCCCCGAGGGGGTGCGCAGCCAGCCGAGGTCACGCGACCGGAAATGAGCATGCAATGCGGCGAGTTCATCGACGAGCGAGGCCGCGACGTCGATGATGTCGCTGTCGGCCGGGGTGGGGAAACGGCATCCCGACGCTTGTAGGTCTTCGAGGACCATCACGAACGAACCGTCGGAATCGTCGTGGCCGGCGTGCCAGACGCGCGGCGCGCGCACCGGGAGTTCGTTGCCGACCTCGGCATACAACCGTGCCTCTGCGACCCCCAGACCTATTCGGCGGAGGAACGCGCGTTGTTCATCGACGAACGGCTGCAGCTTGACGAAAAGCGTGTCCGGCACGTCGCCGCGACTCGTCAGCTTGACGCGGGCTCGGCCGGTGGTGCCAGAGTGGGCATCGAGGACGTGAACCCCGTCGACCGGGGCGTGCAATATCTCGCTGAACCAGTCGGGTGTGAGTTCCTCGACGCCGGCTGGAATCCTCATCGTTCGCTTCCCGGCGCGTGATGCTTGACCCGCGCGGCATGGCGGAGCTGGGCGAGGAAGTCGGCGTCGTCGTCACTGCGCACCAGATAGTGCGACACCGCGACGCGCACCGCGGTCGACACGGCGAGTGCGGCGTCGGGTCCGGTGGCGAGCCGTTCCAGGCGCTGCCGCATCAGCGGGATGACGCGGGCGAGTCGCCTGATGACCTGTTCGGGTTCGATGTCGATCATGCGCAACCCCGGATAGGACTGCTGATATTCGACGATCACCCGCAGCGCTGCGTCGAGTCGTTCGCCCGCCGGCAGGTGCGCGGTCGCCTCGGCCACCGCGCGTTCGTAGTACTGGCGTTCCCACACCACGAACGCGTCGAGGAGGTCGCGCTTGCAGGCGAACCAGCGGTAGAGGGTGGGCCGGGAAACCTGCGCCTGCACCGCAACTTCGGACAGGCTGAGCTTCGTCATGCCGTGGCGGCCGAGCACCTCCGCGGTCGCGGCGAGAATGCGTTCCCGCGTCGAAGAGTCCGCGTCGGCTACCGGCACCGCCATAGCTTTACAAATTTTTGACGAAGTGTCACGCTGATTCCGTGACATCAGCCCGTGAACACAGTGCCGTCGACATCACGTCGGAAGAGTTCTGGAGCCGGCCGTTCGCCGTTCGCGACGAGACGTTCGCGCGGTTGCGTGCTGCCGACGGGTTGACCTGGCACCCGCCGTTGCCGTCGATGTTCCCGATGGAGGAGCCCGGGTTCTGGGCGTTGACGCGGCGCGCCGACATCGTCAACGTCAGCCAACACCCCGAACTGTTCAGCTTCGCTCAGGGGGTGGCGCTGAACCCGATGCCCGCCGAGATCCAGCGATTCGCCTCGTTCTTCTTGGCCATGGACCCGCCGCAGCACACCGTGTACCGGCGGCTGATCAGTTCGGCGTTCACCCCCCGCAACATCCGCCTGATCGAGGAGCAGATCCACAAGAATGCGGTCGCCATCGTCGAAAACCTCGTCGGTGCAGGCGAAGTCGAGTTCGTGTCGGCGTGTTCGGCGAAGCTGCCGATGCTGACGATCATGGACATGCTCGGCGTGCCCAGCGCCGACCAGCCCGCGGTCGCCTATGCCGCAGAGAAGCTGTTCGGGATGAGCGACGACGAGTACGCCACCGAGGACGAACGCCTGGCCGACCCCGTCGCGCAGATCGCGCTGCTGTCGAACACCGGCGTAGAACTGGCGCAGTTCCGGCGCACCCACCCCGGCGACGACCTGATGACCAGCATCGTCAACGCCGAGGTCGACGGTCACCGGCTGACCGACGAAGAGATCGGCGCCTTCCTGATCCTGCTCGCGTCGGCGGGTAACGACACCACCAAGCAGGCGACGACGCACGCCATGATGGCGCTCGTCGAACACCCCGAACAGCGCGACTGGTTGATGGCCGACTTCGACGGTCGCATCGGTACGGCGATCGAGGAATTCGTCCGCTGGTCGTCGCCGGTGCTGCAGTTCGCACGCTTTGTCACCGAGGACACCGAGATCAACGGCCACCCGGTCGCGGCCGGCGACAAGGTCGGCCTGTTCTACTGCTCGGCCAACCGGGACGAGACCGTGTTCGACGCTCCCGGCGCATTCGACCTCACCCGTTCACCCAACCCGCACCTGGGGTTCGGCGGCGGCGGTCCGCACTACTGCCTGGGCAGCCAGCTGGCCAAAGCGGAACTGCGAAACCTCTTCCACGAGTTGTTGACTCGGCTGAAAACCATCGAGTTCTCCGAGCCCGACCTGCTGTACAGCAGCTTCGTGCACGGCGTCAAACGGCTGCCCGCCGTCGTTCGTTAGGGGACTGAGCATGCGCGTCGCGGTCGACCTCGACAAGTGCACCGGACACGGAATCTGCGAATCGATCGCCGAGGAGGTGTTCGAGGTGGGTGACGACGGTTATGTGGTCATCCACGAGCCGGACCGGCCGGAGTCCGACCGCGACCGCATGCAGCAGGCCGTGACGCAGTGCCCCGTCGCGGCGTTGCGACTGGTCGACTGAGCGCACCTGCCGCGATGCCGGGCGGCTATCGTTTCCGCCATGACGCCGAGAAGACTCGCGGTCTGCCTGCTCGCGATCGCGCTGTCGATCGGCGTGCCTGGCTGCGGCAGGTTCACTGAATCCCTGGACGTCGCCGTCGACGCCGAACCGACCGGCCCCGTCGCGATCGCCTCGGTCGCCGCACCCGACGCCGCGCTGGTCGACAACGCGGTCGTCGCCGAGGCTGCGCGCAGCGTCGTCAGGATCCAAACCATCGCGCCGTCGTGTCAGAAGACGCTGGCGGGCAGCGGAGTCGTCATCGCGCCCAACAAGGTGATGTCGGCTGCACACGCCGTCGCCGGCGGGGGCACGGTCAGCGTCTGGGTCGGCGATCGGGAACAGCCCGCCACCGTCGTGGTTTTCGACCCCTACATGGACATCGCGGTGCTCGACGTGCCCGACCTGCAGGCGCCGCCGCTGGCATTCGCCGACACACCGGCCATCACCGGCACCGACGCCGTGGTGCTCGGATACCCGGGTGGCGGGCCGTTCACCGCCACGCCCGCACGGATCCGCGAGGTCATCGACCTTCAGGGGCCCGACATCTACCGCACCACGACGTTGAAGCGTGAGGTGTACGTCATCAGGGGCGCGATCCGGCAGGGCGAGTCCGGGGGACCGCTTCTCGGGCTCGACCGGCGCGTGCTCGGCATCAGTTTCGGGGCGGCGGTCGACGAGCCCGACACCGGGTTCGTGCTCACCGCCAAGCAGATCTTCGCGCTGATGCTCGAGGGTGTCGCCGCAAGTCAGCCCGTCGAGACAGGCGCCTGCGTCGTCGCCTGATCACCGGCCCGGCATGCTGTTTCCCACCCCAACTCCGCCCGCGGACCGCACCAACACCGACTGCTGGATCGCACCGACAGCACCGCGTTCGTCGAACAGAGTGCCGAGCGTGGTGCCGATACCGTCTGGCCCGTAACTGGTTTCGGCACGGATGCCGATCCACTCACCGTCGGGGATCCGGTGTACGTGCACGGCGAGGTCGGTGTTCATGAACGTCCACTTGCGAATGTCGAGTTTGGTGCCGATCCCGTTGGCGTCGTCGGCGACCGCGAACAGCCGCTCCAGCGGCGTCATGGTCTCACCGTTGACCAGGTCGACCTCGGGCCGGATCCACGACTCGCCGGGGCCGTCGTCCAGCGGCCTGGTCAGCCACCGCCAATCCAGGCTGTGGACGTAGTTGCGGTCCCAGTCCTTCTTCATGTCACGGCTTTTCGCCTCCGCGAGCGGACGCAGCGGCGGCGCCGACGCGTGCTGTACCGCGCGGGTGTCGATGGTTTTCAACCGCCACCCGCTGGCCCTGGCGACGGGTCGGGGCTCGCCGTCGGGGCGCTGAGCCAGCAGCTCGGCACTGACCAGCTCGATCTGCTTGCCGGCCCGCTCGATTCGGGAGCGCACCCAGAGGTCTCCTTCGGCGGGAACACCGCCGAGCAGGTCGATCAGCACCCGGCTCAATCGGGTGTCATCGCGGGTCTCGCAGCGCTCGAGCGCCCGCACCAGAAGCGCGGACACCGGCGCACCGTGCTGGATCGCGGCCGACCAGGTGCTGCGCACGAGATCGGTTGCGCGGAACTTCTCGCCGAGCGGATCGGCGTCGTCGACGAGTTCGTAGTAGGCGTCGGTCACGGCAGGCCCGCTCCCGGGACGTCGACGGTCGTGGCGTCGACGCGGGAAAGCTTGGTGCCGATCAGCCGCTGCGGATATGCGTCGGTGCTGGACACCAGGAACAACGTGCGGCGTTCGGGACCGCCGAGTGCACAGGCGATCGCGATGCGTGCGCCGATGTCGATGCGGTCGGTGACGGTGCCGCCCTCGGTGATCCGCGCGAACCGATGAGCCAGCGTCATCGCCGTCCACACGCCGCCGTCGGCGTCGAGGCAGATGCCGTCCGGCGGCCCGTCGAGCGCGTCGGCGAACGTCCGGCGACCGGTCAGCGATCCGTCCGCGCCGATGGAGTACGCGGTCAGCCGCCTGCCGGTCGACTCCGCGACGATCAGCGTCGCGCCGTCCGGCGTGATCACCATGCCATTCGGGAAGTCCAGGTCGGCGGCCACGACGGCGGACGAGCCGTCGGGGTCGAGCCGCACGATCACCCCACCTTCGCGGGCCTGTGACCCTACGTAGGCGCGACCGCTGTCGTCGACGACCATGTCGCCGAGGCCGGCCGGCACCGTGTCGGACAGATCGGCGACGGCTGCGACGTTCTCGCCGTCGTAACGGAGCACTTGGCGCTTTTCGGTGGAGGAGATCAGCAGCGAACCGTCGGGGCGAAAGCCCAGGCCGGCGGGGGCATGGCCGGGCAGCGGCAGCGTCGCCATGTCGCCGTGCAGGTCGACGGTGTGCACCGCTTCACCGAGCATGTCGGAGAACCAGAGCAGACCTTCGAACCACCGTGGCCCCTCGCCGAAGCAGAGCCCGTTCGCCAGCGGTGTCAACGTCATCCGCTCGCCGCCCCCACACCTTTACAAAACACGCGATAAGTGTCACGCTCGCAGGGTGCCACTGTCAAATGGGGGCAGGTCATGAAGAAGTTCTACGGCCACACGCTGCTCTACTTGCATGAGACGATCGCGCTCGGCTCTGGCCTGGCCGCTCAATTCACCGGCGATGAGCGCTCGCGCGAAGAGAAATTCACCGAGGCGTTCAGCGACCTCTACCACCCGATGATGGCCGAACTCGGCGCGCGACTGTTCGCGATCTGGGAGACGACGCCGTACAACGGGCATTGGCCGCAGGTCACGATCGTCTGGGAGATCGACCAGTTCGCCGACTACGCGCGTATCGGAAAGGCGCGGGCCCGGGGCGGCTCGCATGAGGCGGCGGCAGCGAAATGGTCGACGTTCCTCGCCGAGATCGGCGCGTCGGGCGAGGGCCGCATCATGTACGCGGGCAAGTACAACCGGACGCTGGCGCAGCTACGCGAGGCGAACTTCGGTGCCGGCCTGGTGATCCAAGAGATCATGCAGACCAAGCCCGGCCGGCAGGACGACTACATCCGGGAACTGGAACGCCTCTACGTCCCGTGGTCCGAGCGCACCGGAAAGCGTTGGCTCGGTTCGTTCATCACCACGTTCCGCTTCAACGAGGTCATCCACTATTGGGCGCTGGACGGCGACTGGGACTGTTTCGCGAACCACTACCCGTCATGGAAAGACAGTCCGCCCGCCGAGATCGTCACCTGGATGAGCGTCGCACCCGCGTTGCGTGACGGCTGGGAAGATTCCATCCTGCAGGCCCTACCCCCCTCGCCGCTGCAATGAGGAGCCCAGTGCTGCAAGGCTTCTCCTACGACCCGTTCGACCCGGCGGTGATGGCCGACCCGCTGCCGTACTACCGGACGCTGCGTGATCAATATCCGGTGTACTACCTCGACAAGTGGGACACCTACGCCCTGTCGCGGTTCGACGACATCTGGCGGGTGTTGGAGGTCAACGACGGCACCTTCGTGGCGTCGGAGGGAACATTGCCCGCCGCAACGGTTCTGGCGAAGCGCAACGACGGGCCTGTCCCCGACCCGCCGCTGCACCCGATGCCGTTTCACGCGAATTTCGACGCGCCGATCTACGACACCGTGCGCCGCTGCACCTCGCCCCCGCTGCGGCCGAGGTCGGTCGCCAAGCTGGCCGATCGCATCCGGACGCTGGCCAACGAACGCCTGGACGAGCTTCTGCCGCGCGGAAATTTCGACCTGACCCAGGACTACGGCGGGCTCGTCGCCGCGTCCGTGGTGTGCGAACTGCTCGGCCTGCCCGTCGATCTCGCGGCCGATGTGTTGGCCACCGTCAACGCCGGCAGCCTGGCACAGCCGGGAAGTGGCGTGGAGGTGGCCAACGCCCGGCCGGGCTATCTCGAGTATCTCGTTCCGATCATCCAGCGCAGCCGCGCCGCCGCCGGACAGAACCCGATCGCGGACAACCTGATCGACCACCGCCTGCCGGACGGATCGGCGTTCAGCGACATCGAGGCCGCCACCCAGATGCTCGGAATCTTCATCGGCGGAACCGAAACCGTGCCGAAGATCGTCGCCCACGGCCTGTGGGAACTGGGGCGGCGACCCGACCAACTGTCCGCCGTGCGCGCCGACCCGGACGCGAACGTGCCCGTGGCGCGTGAGGAGATGATCCGCTACTGCGCACCGGCACAGTGGTTTGCGCGCACCGCCCGCAAGCCGTTCACGGTCCACGACACCACGATTCGACCCGGTCAGCGGGTCATCACGCTGCTCGCGTCGGCCAACCGCGATGAACGCGAGTATCCCGATCCGGACGCCTTCATCTGGAACCGGCCCATCGAGCGGTTGCTGGCTTTCGGTCGCGGGCAACACTTCTGCCTCGGTGTGCACCTTGCCCGGCTGGAGATCGGCATCCTGGTCAGCGAATGGCTCGACCGCGTCACCGAATGGCGCATCGACGACGCGGCCGCCTCGCGGCCACCGTCGAGTTTCCAGTGGGGCTGGAACAGTGTTCCCGTCGAGGTCCAGGTGGAGGGCGTGTGAGATGTGGTCGTATCGACTGGTTGCGCCGTACACGTTGGAAAAAGCCGATATTGCGGAGCCGACACCCGAGTCGCTGGGCGACCGGCAGGTGCTGCTGCGCTTCGAGGCCGCCGGAGTCTGTGGCAGCGACCTATCGCCGTTTCGCGGGGTCCGCGGCAAGATCCCCGGCGATCAGGGGTTGAACGCGGCCGAGATGCCCGGCTTTCCGATCCATGAGGTCGTCGGTGAGGTGGTCGCCAGCCGGCACCGCAGCCACGGCGTGGGCACCCGGGTCGTCGGCTGGGCGTCGGGCTTCGACGGCTTGATGCAGTTCGTCGTCGCCGACGGTGACGGCCTCGCACCCTACGATCACAATCTGACCCCGCAACATGCAGTCGCGCTGCAGCCGCTGGCGTGCGTGCTCTACGCGATCGAACAGTTGCCGAAGCTCAAGGGGCTGCACGTCGCAGTCATCGGCCAGGGGTCGATCGGCCTGCTGTTCTCTTACGCAGCAAAAGCTTTCGGCGCGCGCCGGGTGACCGGGGTCGATCCGGTCGACCGTGATGCGGTGGCCAAGGAGTTCGGTGTCGACACGATTGTGCGCGCCACCAGCGACCGCTGGGTGAGCCACCTGGAGCCCGGAGACCGGCCCGATGTGGTGATCGAAGCGGTCGGCCATCAGGTCGCCACCCTGGGCCACGCGATCGAAGCCGCTGCCCCGGGAGGGACGGTCTTCTATTTCGGAGTGCCCGACGACGACAGCTACCCGATCAACATGCGCACCATGCTGCGCAACAACCTGACACTCAAATCGGGCGTGACACTCGACCGGCGACGCATGCTGACCGCGGCCGACGAGTTCGCCCGACGCCATCGGGACCTGTTGCCCGCCTACGTGACTCACACATTCGGTGTCGACGACGCCCAGGCCGCCTTCGAACTCGCGTGCCGGCCGGCGCCCGACCGCGTCAAGATCGCGATCGTCGAATGACCACGAGCAAGCTGCAGGACGCTTTCGCGGCCAAACAGCGGGCGTGGGGCGGATGGGTCGTCGGCCCGACCATCATCGGCCCCCAGGAGTTTGCCGCCGCAGGGTACGACTACGTCGGGTTCGACATCCAGCACGGCTACCTCGACGACGCCGATGTCGCGCTGCTGCTGCGCCGAATGGAACACGTGCCGATCGCGACGGCGGTGCGGGTTCCGTCGACCGATCCGGCCCCGATCGGCCGGGTGCTCGACGCGGGGGCCGACGCCGTGATCGTGGCGATGGTCGATTCGGCCGAGCAGGCCGCCGAGGCGGTCGCCGCGACACGATATGGCCCTGCGGGCGTGCGCAGTTACGGACCGCTGCGGGCGGACCTCGGCCGTGAGCCCGCCGAACACGAAGCGCGGGTGGACGTTTTCGTGATGATCGAGAGTGCGCAGGCGCTGGCGACGGTCGACGAAATCTGCGCCGTACCGGGCCTGGCCGGCGTCTACGTCGGACCGTCCGATCTGGCGCTGTCGCTCGGACACCGGCCAGCGGAAGCCTGGACCGCTCCGGCGGTGCAGGACGCGATCGCACGAATTGCGGACAGCGCCACGGCGGCCGGCCTGATCGCGGGTATCCATGCCGGAGCCGGAAAGCCGGCGAAGATGGCCGCCGAGTGGGGCTTTCGGATGCTGACGCTCGCGTCGGAGTCACAGGCGTTGCGCCACGGCGCGGCCGAGATCCTGCGGGAGGCGCGATGACGCCGGCGGGCCGCGTGGCCCTGGTGACAGGCGCCGCACGGGGACAGGGTGCGGCGATCGTGCGACGGCTGCGCGAGGACGGGGTTCGCGTCGGCGCCTGTGACGTGCGGATGGACGAGTTGCAGGCGAACGTCGAAGAACTCGGCGACGACGGCGTCATCGCCGTCCCGCTCGATGTGACGTCGCCGGAGCAGTGGGCGACGGCGGTGCAAACCGTCGTCGCCCGCTTTGGCGCCCTGACCACGCTGATCAACAACGCCGGCGTGCTGCACCGCGCGGCGCTCGAGAAGGAAACTCCCGAGGGCTTCGAGGGCAGCTGGCGATTCAACTGCCTCGGCCCGTTCCTGGGAATTCAAGCGGCACTTCCACATTTGCGGCGAGCCGAGGGTGCCGCGATCGTCAACACGGTGAGCACCGGCGCCATCCGCCCCTTCCCAAACCATGCCGCCTACGGCTCATCGAAGTGGGCGCTGCGGGGGCTCACCCAGATCGTCGCGGCCGAACTCGCCCCTTCTGGGATTCGCGTCAACGCGGTGTTCCCCGGCCCGATCGAGACGCCGATGCTCGATAAAACGACTCAGGGCAGGCTGGCCGCCACGCTCGGCCGCCTCGGCAAGCCGGTCGAGGTGGCCAACGTCGTCTCCTTCCTCGTTTCCGACCACGCGTCGTTCATCACCGGCGCCGAACTGGTCGTGGACGGAGGGCAATGCCTGCGACTCGGATGACGCGCGGGATGACGATCGGCATCATCGGCGCCGGGCCGGGCGGGCTCGCGCTGGGAATCTTCCTACGTAAGGCCGGGTTTCGTGATTTCACGATCTTCGACAGGGAGGACGGCGTCGGCGGTACCTGGCGGATCAACACGTATCCCGGTCTGGCCTGCGATGTGAAGTCGCATCTGTATTCCTACTCTTTCGACCTCAACGCGGAGTGGTCGCGGTTGTGGTCCGGGCAACGCGAGATTCTCGAGTACTTCGAGCGTTGCGCGCAGCGCTACCGGCTCGGGCCCAACCTGAAGCTGAACACCGAGATCACCTCGGCCCACTGGATCGACGACGCCTGGCAGCTGACCACCGCCACGGGCGAGCGGTACAAGTTAGACGTGGTCGTCTCGGCGATCGGCCTGTTCACCCGTCCCGTGATGCCCGACCTGATCGAGGAGGAACCGTTCGCCGGCACTGTGATGCACACGGCGCGCTGGGACCACTCCGTCGACCTCACGGGCAAGCGGGTGGCGGTACTGGGCACGGGTTCGACAGCGGCCCAACTCGTTCCGGAGGTCGCCAAGGTGGCCGAGAAGGTGTATTCGGTGCAACGTTCACCGACCTGGATCCTGCCCAAACCCGACCGCCCGTACACCGATCGGGAGAAGTGGGTGTTCCGCAACATCCCGTTGGCGAAGAAGATCTACCGGACGCGGCTGTGGCTGCGCAGCGAGTCGAACATCTCGGTCATCGAGCACGGCAGCGACAAGACCCAGGAGTTCAAGGGCATCGCGCTCAAGGCGCTGGAGGCCACGGTGGCCGATGAGGAGCTGCGGCGCAAGCTCACCCCGGACCACCCGTTCGGATGCAAGAGGCTGGTCTTCGCGAACGACTACCTGCAGACGCTCAACCGACCCCACGTCGAGGTGATCGCCAGCGCGGCACGGACTTTGCGCGCCAACACACTGGTGACCGGGGACGGCACCGAACTCGACGTCGACGCGGTGCTCTGCGCGACGGGGTATGCGGCCGCCGACTACCTCGGCCAGATCGAGGTCGTCGGCGAGAACGGAACGACACTGCGCGAGACCTGGAGCGACGGGGCGTACGCGTACCTCGGGATGGCGGTGCCCGGGTTCCCGAACTTCTTTATGCTGTACGGCCCCAACACGAACGTCGGCTCCAACAGCGTCATCTTCATGCTGGAGGCGCAGGCCCACTACATCGTGCGCGCACTGAAATACCTACGGCGCAAGGGCAAGTCGTATGTGGCGGTTCGGCCGCGCGCAATGGCGGCCTACCTC
Organism: Mycobacterium sp. GA-0227b; assembly: GCF_001499855.1. Classification (GTDB taxonomy): domain Bacteria; phylum Actinomycetota; class Actinomycetes; order Mycobacteriales; family Mycobacteriaceae; genus Mycobacterium. The sequence goes on along the minus strand of NZ_LQIK01000023.1, from coordinate 275,328 downwards.
GCCGACATCGACCGCGCGATGGCGGGCACGGTGTGGCTGACCAGGTGCAGCAACTACTTTCGCGCGGCCAACGGTCGCGTCGTCACCCAGTGGCCGCGCAGCGCACGCGCGTTCTGGGCGATGACACGGCGTTTCAAGAGCTCCGATTACACATTCGACCCGCCCGAGCGGTCCAGCGTCGGCCAGCCCGAAACCCAGACGGCGGCGAGACGCTGAGCCGTGACCATCGCCGATCGGCTCGACCCCGCGCTACGTCACCTCGCCGATGCGCGCACCGATCTGTCGCCCGGGCTTCTCGGTGTCGTCCGCGACTCGCTGAACCAGCGCCGGGCCGAAACGGTCAAGGCGGTCAACGACATCGGCGTCGAGATCGAGAATCGGGTCGCTCAGTCGGTGCCGGTGCGGATCTACCGCGGCGCGCCTGCGCCTGCGCCTGCGGTGATCTATTGCCATGCAGGCGCATTCGTGTTGGGCAATCTCGATACCGACCATCTGCAATGTGTCGAGTTCGCCAGGCGTGGCGGTTGCACGGTGATCTCGGTCGACTACCGGCTTGCGCCCGAGCACCCGTATCCCGCTGCGCTCGACGACGCGCTGACCGTGCTGAACTGGGCGATGGAGTGCGCGACGGAACTCGGAATCGATGCCGCCAGGCTGGCGGTCGCGGGAAGCAGCGCAGGCGCCGCGCTGGCCACGGGCCTCGCGCAGCGCTCGGCAGCGGCAGCGGCACCGCCGGTGGTGTTTCAGCTGCTGCATCAACCCGTGCTCGACGACCGGCCCACCGACTCCAAGAAGGAGTTCGACACGACGCCCGGTTTCGACGGGCCGGCGGCCGAAATGATGTGGCGGCACTATCTGGGGAACACGGCCGCGTGCGCCGCGGCGGTGCCGGGCCGGGCTGCCGAGTTGTCCGGCGTGGCAGGCGCGTTCGTCAGCTGTTCGGACCTCGACCCGCTGCGCGACGAAGCGGTGGACTATGCGCTGCGGCTGATGCGCGCCGGGGTCGCGACCGAACTGCACGTGTTCCCCGGCACGTGTCACGGGTTCGACTCGCTGCTGCCGGAGTGGGAGACCAGCGTGCGGCTGTTCGAGCTGCAGGGGGCGGCGTTGCGGCGCGCGCTGCACCGGATGTGAGCTCAGCCGAGTTCGCGGGCGATCGCGGCGTGATAGGCGTCGATGTGCGCGGGGTTGACCGTCCGGAAGAACCCGTCGGGCAGCGGCGCGTGCCGGTACGCCTCGATCGTCATCGTCCGGGTGAACAGTGTGACGTCGGCACCCGGTCGGGTGAAGTGGTATTGCACGGTGATGCGGCCCTCCATGCCGCCGTCGCCGTCGCGACCGTGTCCGAGCCGGCCGACCGAGTTGAACACCCACATGGTCGGCCGCATCGCGATGGCGAGGTGCCAGGTGAAGATGCGGTCACCGTCGGGACCCGTCTCGGTCCAGGTATCACCGACCTTGAGCGGCAAGGCGTCCGGAAGCCCGCCGATGTTGACGCTGCTGGGATAGGTCTTTGGCCAGTTCGCCGGGTTGGTGACGAAGTCGTAGACGGTCTCGGGCGCGTGCGGGAACGCGGTTTCCGAGCTTGTGGTGACGACGCCCAAGGTGCTGCCTTCCGTTCGGATCTCGGCCCAGACTTTACAACTAACCGCAATAGTGTCACGGTGTCCAGGTGGACTTCTCTCGCGTACAGCTGAGCGAGGACGACCGGGCGTTCCGCGACGAGCTCCGCAGTTTCCTGCGTTCGGTCGTGACCGACGAGGTCATCCGACGGGATCGCGAGACGGGCGAGAACTTCGACGAGGGCGTGCATCTCGCACTCGGAGCGGCGGGCTATCTCGCCGCCGACTTCAAGGACGAGGCCGAGGGCGGTTTCAGTGTGGTGCGCCGCCGCATCTGGGAACTGGAGATCGGCCGCGCCCACACCCCATGGTTCCACTGGGGCACGACGGCGATGGTCGCGCGCTGCGTGCAGCAGTTCGGCTCGCCGCAGCTGCAACGGGAGGTGCTGCCGAAAGTGCTGTCGGGCCATTACCGGCTGTGCCTCGGCTACACCGAACCCGAGGGCGGTTCGGACGTCGCGACCTGTAAGACCCGCGCCGTGCGCGACGCCTCGGGAGACGCGTGGGTCATCAACGGCTCCAAGATGTTCACGTCGAACGCGCAGAACGCGCAGTACGTCTTCCTGATCACCAACACCGATCCCGATGCGCCCAAGCACCAGAGCCTGACCATGTTCCTGGTGCCGCTCGCTTCGCCGGGTGTTGAGATCCAGCCGATCCGCACCGTGGACGGCGATCGCACCAACATCACCTACTACAGCGACGTCCGGGTCGACGACAAGTACCGGATCGGTGACGTCAACGGCGGCTGGTCGGTATTGCGCGAGGCGCTCAACGCCGAGCACGGCACCGTCGAGCGTGACGACGAGGGTCTGCAGAAGTTGGCGGCGATGAGCGAGCATCTGCTGTTGCTGGGCGAGGCGGTCGACCGCGTCGCGGCGGTGGCGGGCGACGAGGACTCCGCCCGGTATCGCCTCGGTCGCGCGGTCGCCCGGACGGAGGCCGCGGCGAGCACGCCGGAGATGTACGGCCGGGTGGCGATCGCGCAGACGATGCGCGACGTGGCCCCGGACCTGATGGACCTGCTCGGCGCGGCCGCGGCCCTGCCTGTCGGTGTCGGGGGCGCCGCCGACGACGGGGGAGCGGAGTACATGTTCCGGCTGGCCGGGCCGACCGGGATCTACGGCGGCACGCTCGAGGTGTTCCGCAACATGATCGCCCAGCAGGCGTTGGGGCTCGGCCGCCCGGCGTATGCGCCGCCGGTGAAACGCTAGAGCCGGGCGATCACCTCGGAAGCCAACAGCTCCAGCGTCTGATCGGAGCCGCGGTCGTGGGTGAACAGCACAATCTGGCCGAAACCCTGTGACTGCAGTTCGTGAATGCGGTCGACGACCGTCGGCGGTGTGCCGACCAGTCCCGCTTCGGTCAGCCCGAACGCCGGTGAGCCGAAACGCTTCTCGGCGAGCCGGCGCACCTCCGGCAGCGACGCGTCGTCGGGTGCCAGCGCCATCACCGCCTCGACCGACAGCATGATGGTCGACGGGTCGCGGCCGATGTCCTCGCAGATGGCCCGCAGCGCCGTCACTTTGGACTGCAGCGTACCGAGCGCATAGGTGGGCACGTTCCACACGTCGGCGTAGCGGGCGACCAGCGGCAGCGTGTACTTCTCGCCGACACCGCCGACCACGATCGGCGGCCTCGGCTGCTGGACCGCGCCCGGTGTCACGGGAAAATCCTTGACCGTGAAGTGCTTGCCGGTGAAGTCGATTCGCTCGTCGGCGAAGGCCTGGGTCAGGATCTCCAGTGTCTCGCCGAGCCGCTCAGAACGCTCGCGGAAGGATCCCCAAGGCAATCCGACCCGGTCGTGCTCGTCCTCGATCGACCCGCTGCCGAGTCCGAGCTGCAGCCGGCCCGCAGAGATCTGGTCGAGCGTGGTGACCATCTTGGCCAGCACCGCCGGATGACGAAACTGGTTGCACAGCACCATATGTCCGATGCGGATGCGCTCGGTGTTGCTGAGCAGCGCCGTCGCCAGCGTCCATGCCTCCAGCGACGGGTAGCCGGGTGCGCCCGGGCCGTACAAATGGTCGTAAAGCCACAGCGAGTCGATGCCGAGTCCCTCGCACCGCCGGGTGCGGTGCAACATCTGCTCGTAGGTGAAGCCCATCTGCGGCAGGTAGACGCCGATCTCGGGCTTCGTGGGTCCGGCGTGAGTCACGTCCGCAGTCCAATCGTCGGCAACGCTGTACTTTCCGCGATTCGCATGGTAACGACATTCTCAGAAATCGAGAAGAATGTTCTAGGACGGGACAATACTCATATGCGGTTCACCTTCACCCACCCGATGCACACTCACCCGTACAACCCGGAGTTGGTCACCGGTAAGGGGATTGCGACGGTCGCGGCGGCCGCAGAGGCCGCGGGTTTCGATGGATTCGGCTTCACCGACCATCCCGCGCCGACGCAGCGCTGGCTCGAGGCCGGCGGACACGACGCCGTGGACCCGTTCGTGGCGATGGGTTATGCCGCCGCGACCACGACCACCCTGCGGCTCATCCCGAACATCGTCGTGCTGCCGTACCGCAACCCGTTCGTCGTCGCCAAGGCCGGCGCCACGTTGGATCTGCTGTCGGAGGGCCGGTTCACGCTCGGCGTCGGCGTGGGCTATCTCAAACGGGAGTTCACCGCGCTGGGAGTCGATTTCGAGGAACGGGCCGCGCTGTTCGAAGAAGCGCTGGAGGTGATCCGCGGAATCTGGACCACCGACGACTTCTCGTATCGGGGGCGGCATTTCACCGCCAGCGGCATCACGGCGCATCCACGACCGGTCAGCGATCCGCATCCGCCGATCTGGATCGGCGGCAACACCGCCGCCGCCCGCAAGCGCGTTGTTGCCTACGGCGACGGTTGGTGTCCGTTCCCGGCGCCCGCGCTGCTGGCACAGACGGCTCGCACCGCGACGATGGACACCGAGACCCTCGCTACCGGAATCGATGATCTCCGTCGCCGGTTCGACGAGGCCGGCCGGGACTGGTCGCGCATCGACATCACCTTCACCAACCCGGAGGGCGGCAGTCCGGGTAGCGACGATTTCAACGCCGACGCATACCTCGCCGGCCTGGAGAAGCTGGCCGCGACAGGTGTGACGTGGGTTCAGGTCGGGCTGCCCGGCGACAGCCTCGCCCATGTGCTGGAGACCATCGAGCGGTTCGGCAAATCGGTGATCAGCGCCGCCGCCTGACGCCGAGCCCCTCGTCGAAACTGCGGCCAGATCGCAGTTTCGTGCGCATCGGCGATCTCTCAGCAGTCTCGGCGCACCAAGGCAGCCCCCGGAAGTTCCGCCAGTACCTCGGCGCGGCCGGCGTCGAAGCTGAGGAAACCCTTCACGGGCAGTGTTTCCGGCGGGGGATCCGGATAACTCCACGCGACGTCGTCGACCACCGCGTCGCCGACGGCCGCCGACCAGTACGTCGCGTATCCCTTGTAGTTGCAGTAGCTGCTCGTCTGCGATGGCCGCAGCAGGGCGGTCCGCACGTGCGATGGATCGACGTAGAGGCGCGGTTGCAGCGACGTCTCGAAGACGATCACCGTCTCGGTCGTGTCGACCAGCTGTTCGCCCGCCACCGTCACGCGTAACCGGCGACTTGTCGGCCGACAGTCGACCCGGTGGTACGGGTTGGGCGGGTAGTGCACCAGCGTGCGGCCCTCTTCCAGCCAGGTGTCGACGGCCTCCCACGGCACCCGGACGAATCCGGGTGCCTCCGGAACGGGTTCACCCGGGAGGTCGCCGACCTCGCCGACCGGAAACGCATAGCTGAGCGGGTGGTCGCGACGGTGCACCATCAGCGCCCGCTCGGTGTCGATGACGAGGCGGCCGTCGAGAAGCGCCTGCACGCGTCGCGGATGGGGCTCGATGAACACCACTTCGGCGGGCAGCGGCGGCGTGAACCAGCCCGCCGGATCTTTGCTCAGCGGGCCGCGGGCGGCGACGAGACTCATGCCGCACAGCTTTACAAATCTCGGCCGCAGCGTCACTTCTTCGCCGAATTTGCGTGGAAATGCGGGCAATTGGGAAACCGGTAGCAGCGAGCGTGAGGGGTGAGATGAAGCGACTCAACGGCGTGGACGCGTTGATGCTGTACAGCGAGACGCCCGAGATCCATATGCACACGCTCAAGATCGGCATCCTCGACGTGTCGGGCGTCGACGGCTACTGCTTCGACATGTTCCGGGAGGTGGCGTATCCGCGGTTGATGGCGCTGTCGGCCCTGCGCTATCAACTCGTCGACATCCCGCTGAAGCTGCACCATCCGATGTGGTGGGAGAACCCCGACATCGACCTCGACTACCACCTCCGGAGGGCGCGCGTACCAGCGCCGGGTGGGCGCCGCGAACTGGACGACCTGATCGGCGAGATCGCCTGCACGCCGTTGGACCGCAGCCGTCCGCTGTGGGAGATGTATGTCGCCGAGGGACTGGCCGACGACCGTGTTGCGATCATCCACAAGGTTCATCACGTGCTCGCCGACGGCGTCGCATCGGCGAACCAGATCGCCAAGGCTTTCGAACCCGGCCAGCCGTCGCCGGTCAGGGCGGTTCCCGACCCCGCGGCGCGGACCACTGCGCAACTGCTCAAAGCCGCCGGCCGCGACCACGCGCACCTCATCCGCCGATTGCCCAGGCTGGTCAACGAGACCGCCGCCGGGGTGTCGCGGGTGCGCAGGCGCGCCAGGGAGCGGGGTCGGCATCCCGATCTGGCCCGCAACTTCGCCCCGCCGCAGACCTTCCTCAACCACGTGGTGTCGCCGGGCCGGCGGTTCGCGACCGCACCGTTGAACCTGGCGGAGGTCAAGCAGACCGGCAGGCAGCTGGGCGTGACGCTCAACGACGTCGTGTTGGCCACCGCCGCCGGCGCGTTGCGCAAGATGCTGCTGCGCTACGACGGGTGCGCCGACGCGCCGTTGATCGCGGGCGTCCCGGTGAGTACCGACCCGTCGCCAGATCGGTTGACCGGCAACGAGTTCACCTACATGATGCCGTCACTGCCGGTGCACATACCCGATCCGCTGGAACGGGTCCGGCTCACGTCGGTCGCGACGAGAATCGCCAAGGAGAGCCATCAGCTGCTGGGGCCGACGGTGTTGCCGGCGTGGATGTCCTACCTGCCGCCGGCGTTGGCCCCCCGATTCTTCCGGATGCAGGCCCGCCGGATGGAATCCGGCGCGGTGATGAATCTGACCATCTCCAACGTGGCGGGCCCCCGCGAACGCGGACACGTCGCCGGCGGCGTCGTCAGCGAGATCTATTCGGTTGGGCCCGTCGTCACCGGCAGCGGAATGAACATCACCGTGTGGAGCTACGTCGACCAGCTCGCCATCTCCGTGCTGACCGACGACCGCACGCTCGACGACCCGCACGAGGCGACCGACGCGTTGCTCGAGGCGTTCGCCGAGATACGGCGCGCCGCCGGCCTCCCCGGCGAGCTGGCCGCCGTGGATTCGGCGCTGCCGCTGGCCGGCGCGGCGCGCTGAGCGGCCTGGGTCCGACCAAACCGAACCTTTACAGATCGACACAATAGTGTCACGCTCTATGCGTGCCGTGACAGCCCCTCGTCCGGCTCGCTGATCTGATCGGATGGGAACTCGGATGGGAACTATGCCAACTCGACTGCCGACTCGACCCCTCACCGATGACTACGTATTGGCCGACGAAGCGCGGGCCGCCGAGGGCCGGATCAACCAGCATCAGCTCACCATCCTGGCCGCGGGCCTGGCTGACGTGGTCGGGATGGCCGGCGGTTGGCTGTTTGACCGGGCGCGCGCCGGATGGGATGTCAGCGTCCGGGTCGAAGGCTGCCGGGATCTGCGGCCGCTGATGATCCTGGGCGCCAACGTTGTCGACGAGTCCACCGAGACCGTCCTGTCCGACCTGCCCCCGGGGGCCGCGCTGGCGGTCAGCGCAGAATTGCTGAACGACGATCCGCACATGCGCGCCCACGTCTTCGAGCTGGTGAACAGTGGCGACGCCGAGGTGATGGCGTGGGGCGACGTCTGGCCGGCGCAGCTCGGAGGTCATGTCGACGCCACCGAGCACCGGTTGAGCGTCGCGGCGCGCGCGTTCAAGGCCCGGGCGCTGGCCGCCGCCGAACTGGCGCCGGCTGTCGGCGCCACAGAGACGTTCTTCGACCTGGGGGCCGAGTCGCCGTTGCGGCCCCTGTGTTCGGTCTAAGTGCCCGGTCTAGCGAATCCAGCCGCGCCGGCGCAGCCACCAGTCGCGGATCACCGCGGCGACGATCAGCGCGGCGAACCCGATCAGAAAGAAGTCCTCGACGTGGCCGACATGGTTGCCGTGCATCAGGGCCAGCAGAAAGAGGGCCGCCAGCAGTCCGCCGATGTGGAAGAACCTCGGGTTCTCCTTCGACCAGCCCCATTCCGCGGACGGCACGTCTTCGACGTCGACTCCGGTGTGTCGCTGCACCTCGGTGCTGGCCACGGCTGCTCCTCACGGTCGGGCTTGGTACTGGCCCACATTCTGGCATAGGCCTACTACGCGCGGCCGTAGGGTGATGCCTCATGACGCATCAGTTCGACGGCAAGGTCGCATTCATCACCGGCGCGGCGCGCGGGCAAGGTCGTGCACACGCGGTCCGATTCGCCGAGGAGGGCGCCGACATCATCGCGGTCGACCTCTGCGAGCAGATCGACAGCGTCGCCTACCCGATGGCCACTCCGGAGGACCTCGACGAGACCGTCAACCTGGTGGAGAAGACCGGCCGCAGGATTGTGGCCGAACGCGGTGACGTCCGCGACTTCGAGCGGCTACAGGAAATCGTCGCGCACGGCGTCACCGAACTGGGCCGCCTCGACTTCGTGCTGGCCAACGCGGGCGTACTGCCGGCCATGGGCGAGCATCGCGGCGAGGTCGCGGCGTTCGTCGACGCGGTGGACGTGATGCTCAAGGGTGTCCATTTCACGATCGAGGCCGCGTTACCGGCGATGCTGGCGCACGGCGACGGCGGAGCGATCGTCATCACCAGCAGCGCAGCCGGATTGAAGTCCGTCAGCCCCGGTGTGGACACGATGAGCCACGGCGCCGCCGGTTACAACGCCGCCAAACACGGTGTCGTCGGCCTGATGCGGTACTACGCAACGTCTTTGGCGGAGCGAAACGTCCGGGTCAACTCCGTGCATCCGGGCGGGGTCGCCACGCCGATGATCCTCAACGACGCGGTTGCCGGCTACCTGACGGAGCACCCGAAATTCGGGGAATCGCAGATTCCGCTGCTGCCGGACGGGCTCGTGACACCGGAGGCCGTCAGCGACGCAATGGTGTATCTGTGCGGCGCGTCGGGCCGATACCTGACCGGGGTCGCGCTGCCGGTCGACGCCGGCCTGGCTGTCAAGTAGGCGTCAGTCAAGTGCGGCGTACCGGCGCAGCGCCTCCTTGCGTTCGGCGGCGTGATCGACGATCGGGGCGGGGTAGGCGCCGTCGTCGATCTCGGGCACCCACCGCTGCACATAGCTGCCGTCGGGATCGAATTTGGCACCCTGGGTGGCCGGATTGAAGACACGGAAATACGGCGCGGCGTCGGTCCCGGTGCCCGCCGCCCACTGCCAGCCATGCTGGTTGTTGGCCATGTCGCCGTCGACCAACTGATCCAGGAACCAGCGCGCCCCCCACTGCCACGGCAGGTGCAGATCTTTGACCAGGAACGAGGCGACGATCATCCTGACGCGGTTGTGCATCCAGCCGGTCTGGGCGAGTTGACGCATCCCGGCATCGACGATGGGAAAACCCGTGCGACCGGCCTTCCACGCCTCGAACCGCTTCTCGGCCTGCGGTCCGCCGTCCAACTCCATCGCGTCGAACGACGAGTTCCAGTTCCACCAGACGCTGTGCGGCCACTTGTTGAGTACCGCGGCGTAGAAGTCGCGAAAAGCCAACTCCCGCAGGTAAGCCTGCGCGCCTTTGCCGCGGCCGATGTCGACCGCCATGGTGCGCGGATGGATCGCGCCGAACTTCAAGTGCGCCGACATCCGGCTGGTGGCGTCCAGATCGGGGCGGTTGCGGACGTCGGCGTAACCGGCAAGCCCGTTGTCCACGAACGTCTTCCACTGTTTGCGGGCAGCTGTCTCACCGGCGGGTGGATCGAGTTCGGCTCCGAGATCGGGGATCTCCACTGCGCCGGATACCTCGGCCGGGTCGAGCCAGCGCGCCGATGTGGGCCCCGTTTTGGCCGGCGCGCGCCAACCGTGGTCGCGCCAGCTCCCATAGAACGGGCTGAACACCTTGTACGCGCTGCCGTCGGGTTTGGTGACCCGGCCGGGCGAGACCAGATACGGCGAGCCGGACGCTTCCAGTGGCACCTCGCCGAGCGCCGTGCGAACCGCGTCGTCGCGCCGCCGGCCGAACGGCGAGTAGTCGGCGGAGATGTGCACCGCGGATGCACCGACGGCCTTGGCCGCCAATGGTATTCGCTGTTCCGGTCGGCCTCGTGTCACCAGCAGCTTGCCGTCGAGATTGTCGCGTAGATCGCGTAACGCGTCGTAGAGGTACTGCAATCGGCGCGCACCCGCCGACGCTTCGAGCCGGGGGTCGAGGACGTAGCAGGCGAGGACCTCGCCGTCGTCGGCGGCGGCATCGAGCAGCGGCGGCAGGTCGTGCAACCGCAGATCGCGACGAAACCACAACAACGTGGGCATGGCATTGATGCTGCCCCGAATTCGCGATAGAGAAACAGGATGGAGTTCTGGTCGGGCACCGCGTTCATGAAAACGTCAGAAATTCTCGGTCTCGCGCGCATCTTCGACGAGGCCGGCTACGACGGGATGGTCTGCTCGGACCACATGATCTATCCCCGCGAGCTCACCTCGCCGTATCCCGACTCGCCGACCGGTAAGCCGATGTGGGCGCCCGAGACCGCCTGGCCGGACTGCTGGGTGCAGATCGGTGCGATGGCCGCGGTGACGAGTCGGTTGCGGTTCTCCAACGCCGTCTACGTGGCGCCGGCGCGTCCGCTGCTGGAGGTGGCCAAGCAGGTCGCGACGGCCTCGGTGCTGTCCGACGGGCGGGTGTCGCTGGCCGCGGGCGTCGGCTGGATGCGCGAGGAATACGAGTTGATGGGCCAGGACTTCGGCACCCGCGGCAAGCGCCTCGACGAGATGATCCCCGCTCTGCGGGCGCTGTGGCGGGGCGGATGGGTGTCGTGGAGCGGTGAGCACTACCAGGTGCCGGAGATGATGATCGAACCTCATCCCGTCGCGCCGGTGCCGATCCTGTGCGGAGGAGAGTCGGAGGCGGCGCTCCGTCGCGCAGCACGACTCTGTGACGGCTGGGTCGGCTACGCCTACAAGTGGGACGACGCCGTGGGTTACGCGCAGAAGTTGCGCTCGCTGCTGCGCGAATACGGCCGCGATGGCGAGCCTTTCGCCATCATGCTGGCACTGCTGGAACCACCGTCGCCGGACCTGTACAAGCGGGCCGAGGATGCCGGGATCACCGCGGTCATGTGCAGTCCGTGGATGGGGATGGACCTGCCGTCCGGCGGTGGTGTCGAGCGCTACCAGGAGCCCATCGAGCGGTTCGCCGAGAACATCATCGCGAAGGTGCGGACATGAGGGAGGGCAGCCCGGCTCGGGGTATCGGGCTGCCCTCCAGACCTGTTGTGGCGCAAATCAATTCATCGGCGGCATCAGCACCGCGTCGATGAGGTACACGGTCGCGTTTGCGGTACGCACGCCACCGCAGACCACGTTGGCGTCGTTGGCCTTGATGGCCTCACCGCCGCCGGTGACGTCCACCTCGGCGCCCTGCACCGTCTTGTGCGTGCCGATCACCTGCGCCGGATCCGCCTGGCCGGGCACCACGTGGTAGGTCAGGATGCTCGTCAGCAGATCCGAATCGGTCTTCAATGTCTCGATGGTCGCCGGATCGAGCTTCGCGAATGCGTTGTCGGTCGGGGCGAACACCGTGAACTGGCTGCTGTCGAGGGTTTCGACGAGGTTCACGTTCGGGTTCAACTTGCCCGACAGCGCCGAGGTCAACGTGGTCAGCATCGGATTGTTCGCCGCGGCGACCGTCACCGGATCCAGCGCCATCCCCGACACCGATCCCGGCCCCGTGGGGTTCTGGGCGGCATAGTCGGCACAGCCGGGACCGACCAGGCCGGCGGCCGGATCCATCGGCCGATCCATCGGGGTGGGCGCGACGCTGGTCGCACCGGCAGTGGTCTGCGCGGCCGCGGTAGGCGCCGGGCTGCTGGTGTCGTTCGAACACGCCGAGAAGGTCAGGATCGCGGCCGCGGCCACCCCCGCCGCCGTGACGGACTTGCGGAACTCGATATTCATGCGCTGCTCCCTTGTCGCGGACGGTCGGTGCCGCCCTCTGCTGTGACACCGGAGGATTCGGATCCGTGTCGCAACGCGGATGGATTGCGTCAGATTTGCGTCACACCTGGTGCGCCGGCACTCGCCGGATGACGTCGCGACGTGCGCAGGCGGCACAATGGTCCGGTGAGTGCAAGACGGCGCGTGCTGATCCTCGGCAGCACCGGATCGATCGGAACCCAGGCGCTGGAGATCATCGGCGCCAATCCCGACCGCTTCGAAGTCGTCGGCCTGGCCGCCGGCGGCGGCAACCCGGACCTGCTGGCGCGCCAGCGCGCCGCGACCGGAGTGACCAACATCGCGGTCGCCGACGAAAGCGCGGCCGCGCGCGTCGGCGACGTCACCTACGCCGGACCGCAGGCCGTCACCCGACTCGTCGAGAACACCGAGGCCGACGTGGTGCTCAACGCGCTCGTCGGCGCACTGGGGCTCGAACCGACGCTCGCCGCGCTGGCGACCGGCGCGCGCCTCGCGCTGGCCAACAAGGAATCCCTGGTCGCCGGTGGACCACTGGTGCTCAAGGCCGCCCAGCCGGGCCAGCTCGTACCCGTCGACTCCGAACACTCCGCGATGGCCCAGTGCCTGCGCGGCGGCACCCCGGACGAGGTCGCCAAGATCGTGCTGACCGCCTCGGGCGGTCCGTTCCGCGGCTGGGCCGCCGACAAGCTGGAATCGGCCACCCCCGAGCAGGCCGGCGCCCATCCCACCTGGTCGATGGGGCCGATGAACACGCTGAACTCGGCGTCGCTGGTCAACAAGGGGCTGGAGCTCATCGAAACCCACTTGCTGTTCGGGGTGCCCTACGACCGCATCGAAGTGGTGGTTCACCCGCAGTCGATCGTGCACTCGATGGTCACCTTCACCGACGGTTCGACGCTGGCACAGGCCAGCCCGCCGGACATGAAGCTGCCGATCGCGCTGGCGCTCGGCTGGCCGCAACGGGTCCCCGCAGCCGCGCCGGCCTGTGACTTCTCCACCGCATCGACCTGGGACTTCGAGCCGCTCGACGATGAGGTGTTCCCGGCGGTGAGGCTGGCTCGCGAGGCGGGCGAAGCGGGCGGCTGCCTGACCGCGGTCTACAACGCCGCCAACGAGGAAGCGGCGGCGGCATTCCTCGACGGGCGCATCCGGTTCCCGGCCATCGTGCGCACCATCGGCGAGGTGCTGCGCGCTGCCGACCAGTGGGCCGCCGAACCCGCTACCGTGGAAGACGTACTTGACGCCCAGCGGTGGGCACGTGACCGCGCGCAGCGCGCGGTCGAGCGGGAGGTAATCACCACCAGATGATGTGGTTCATCGGTGTCGCGCTGTTCGCGCTGGCCATCCTGGTTTCGGTGGCCCTGCACGAATGCGGCCACATGTGGGTGGCGCGGGCCACCGGCATGAAGGTGCGTCGCTACTTCGTCGGCTTCGGCCCGACGCTGTGGTCCACCTGGCGCACGAACAAGCTCGGCGACCGGACCGAATACGGCGTCAAGGCGGTCCCGCTCGGCGGGTTCTGCGACATCGCGGGCATGACCGCGATCGAGGAACTCGCACCCGACGAGCGCGACCGCGCCATGTACAAGCAGAAGACCTGGAAGCGGGCCGCCGTGCTGGCCGCCGGTCCCGGCATGAACTTCGTCATCGGCCTGGTGCTGATCTACGGCGTCGCGATCGTATGGGGACTGCCCAACCTGCACGCGCCGACCACCGCGATCGTCGGCGAGACGTCGTGCGTGAAGGCCGAAGTCAGCAAGGGCCAGCTCGGCGACTGCCTGGCGCCCTCGCCGGCCGCGGCCGCGGGCATCAAGGCCGGCGACACGGTCGTCAAGATCGGCGACACCCCGGTGGCCAACTTCGACGAGCTGGTCACCGCCGTGCGCAAACTCGACGAGCCCACGCAGTTCACCGTGCAGCGCGATGGCAGCGAGTTCACCACGCTCGTCGACGTCGTCCCGGCCCAGCGCTGGGTCACCGAGGGGGACACGTCCGCACCCGAGCCGGTCGGCTCGGTCGGCATCACCGCGGCGCGGTTCGGACCGACCCAGTACAACGCGCTGACGGCGGTGCCGGGCACGTTCGCCTTCACCGGCGACCTCGCCGTGGAGATCGGCAAGTCGCTGGCCAAGCTGCCGACCAAGATGGGTGCGTTGGTGCGCTCCATCGCCGGCGAAGAACGCGACCCCGAGACACCGATCAGCGTGGTCGGCGCCAGCATCATCGGCGGCGACGCCGTCGACCAGGGGCTGTGGGTCGCGTTCTGGTTCTTCCTGGCGCAGTTGAACTTCGTGCTCGGCGCGATCAACCTCGTCCCGCTGCTGCCGTTCGACGGTGGCCACATCGCGATCGCGTTCTACGAGAAAATCCGAAACATGATCCGGTCGGCGCGCGGCATGGTGGCCGCGGGTCCGGTCAACTACCTCAAGCTGATGCCCGCCACGTACGTGATCCTCGTCGTGGTGGCCGGCTACATGCTGTTGACCGTGACCGCCGACTTCGTCAATCCGATCAGAATCTTCCAGTAGGAGAGCTATGTCCGTCGGCAGCATTGGGCAACAGATTGGACTGGGTATGCCGGCCCCACCGGCACCGGTTCTGGCGCCTCGGCGCAAGACCCGCCAGTTGATGGTCGGCGATGTCGGCATCGGCAGCGACCACCCGATCGCGGTGCAGTCCATGTGCACCACCAAGACCCACGACGTCAACAGCACGCTGCAGCAGATCGCGGAGTTGACCGCGTCCGGTTGCGACATCGTCCGGGTGGCGTGCCCGCGCCAGGAGGACGCCGACGCGCTCCCGGCGATCGCGAAGAAGTCGAAGATCCCGGTGATCGCCGACATCCACTTCCAGCCGAAGTACATCTTCGCCGCGATCGACGCCGGTTGCGCCGCCGTGCGCGTCAACCCCGGCAACATCAAGGAGTTCGACGGCCGGGTCGGCGAGGTCGCCAAAGCCGCGGGCGCCGCGGGGATTCCGATTCGCATCGGCGTCAACGCCGGGTCGCTGGACAAGCGATTCATGGAGAAGTACGGCAAGGCCACGCCCGAGGCGCTGGTCGAGTCCGCGCTGTGGGAGGCGTCGCTGTTCGAGGAACACGGCTTCGGCGACATCAAGATCAGCGTCAAGCACAATGACCCGGTCGTGATGGTGGCCGCCTACGAGCAGTTGGCCGCGCAGTGTGACTACCCGCTGCATCTCGGTGTGACCGAGGCGGGCCCGGCGTTCCAGGGCACCATCAAGTCCGCCGTCGCGTTCGGCGCGCTGTTGTCCCGCGGTATCGGCGACACCATCCGCGTCTCGCTGTCCGCGCCGCCCGCCGAGGAGGTCAAGGTCGGCAACCAGATACTCGAATCGCTGAACCTGCGTCCGCGGTCGCTGGAGATCGTGTCGTGCCCGTCGTGTGGACGCGCCCAGGTCGACGTCTACACGCTGGCCAACGAGGTGAGCGCCGGCCTCGAGGGCATGGAGGTTCCGTTGCGCGTCGCGGTGATGGGCTGCGTGGTCAACGGCCCGGGCGAGGCTCGGGAAGCAGATCTCGGTGTCGCGTCGGGCAACGGCAAGGGGCAGATCTTCGTCAAAGGCGAGGTGATCAAGACCGTCCCCGAGGCGCAGATCGTCGAGACGCTGATCGAAGAGGCGATGCGGTTGGCCGACGAAATGAACACCGGGCCCGGAACAGATACCAGCGGTTCGCCGGTCGTGACCGTAAGCTGAGTGTGATCCCACACACTGGGTGACTCCACGCCCGGCGTCGGTTAGAAAGAGTTCCCATGTCGGCACCGCCGCTGTTTCGTCACGTCGACGAACGACGGGTTTCCGTGGTGCGCGACGTCGGCGCCGTGATGCGGGTCCTCGACGAGGATCCGGTCGGATCCTGCATGTTCGCCTGCCGGGTGGCCGAACACGGTGTGGAGCCGTCGGCGATCGGCGGCGAACTGTGGACGCGGCGCCGGGCCACCGAATCGCTGTGCTACGCCGGCGCGAACCTGATTCCGTTGCGCGGCGCGCCAATTGATCTCCATGCATTCGCCGAGAAGGCGATGAGTACCGCGCGGCGCTGCTCCTCGCTGGTCGGGCGGGCCGAGTTGGTGCTGCCGATGTGGCGTCGACTGGAGCCGGCCTGGGGCACCGCGCGGGACGTGCGCGAGCACCAGCCGTTGATGGCGCTGAGCACGCCGCCCCAATGCGTCGTCGATCCCGCCGTGCGCCAGGTGCGTGCCGACGAACTCGACGCGTACCTCGTCGCCTCGATCGACATGTTCATCGGCGAGGTCGGCATCGACCCGCGCCTCGGCGATGGCGGCCGCGGTTACCGGCGACGGGTCGCCGGACTGATCGCCGCGGGCCGCGCCTGGGCCCGCTTCGAGCGCGGCGAGGTCGTGTTCAAGGCCGAGGTCGGCTCGCAGTCACCGACCGTCGGGCAGATTCAGGGTGTCTGGGTGCACCCCGACTGGCGTGGACGCGGCCTGGGCACCGCGGGTACCGCCACCTTGGCGGCGGCCGTGGTGCGGTCCGGTCGCACCGCGAGCCTGTACGTCAACGACTTCAACACCGTCGCCAGAGCCACCTACGACCGCGTCGGCTTCCGACAGGTCGGAACGTTCGCGACGGTTCTGCTCGACTGACGGTTCCCGCCCGTCCGACTGTCCTACGCTCACGTCATGGCTGACGACGATCGCACAATCGCGCGCAGAGAGATCGCCGACACGATGGTCCGGGCCCTCGAGCGGCGACACGAACTTCTCGACGTCATCGTGGATTCCGAAGACTACGACGCGGCGATCGAGGCGATCGCGGGCATGCTCGGCGCGTCGCACGTGGCCGCCGAAGCGGTGCTGCGGTTGTCGTTCGACCGGCTGACCAAGGTGTCGCGGCGCCGGATCGCCGCCGAACTCGAGGACCTCAACAATCAGCTGAGCTTCACCATGGGCGAACCGGCGCGCACGGCCGACAGCCTGGTGTTGCGTCCGTTCCTCGCCGCGGCCGACCGGGACATCTTCGCCGCGCGGACCCAGGATGTCCGCGAGTCGGGCGACGGGTCGCGGGGGCCGGCGGGCGACCTCGACGACGAGATCCGCGCCGGGTTGCGGCGCGTCGACGCCGAGGAGGCCGCCTGGCTGGTCGCGGTGCAAGGCACCGAGAAGGTCGGAATGGTATTCGGGGACCTCGTCGGCGGCGAGGTGAACGTGCGGATCTGGATCCACCCCGACTACCGCAAGCAGGGGTACGGCACCGCGGCGCTGCGCAAGTCGCGATCGGAGATGGCCGCCTATTTCCCGGCGGTGCCGTTGGTGGTCCGGGCGCCGGCCGCGGGTTCCTAGCCGCGGGGACGGTGCCGGTGCCGTTCGGCCGACGGGCTCGTCACACGGCTACCGCTTGGCACACCGATCGACGTTTTGCATGTCACTTCTCGGACTTTCGCTGCAAGGTGTAGGTGAGTGTGACTGGTGATGCAAATCCCGGTGCGCCTCCCGCGAATGCAGGTCTCGAGTTCGTAACATCTGCCCCAATGGCAACTACAGCAACACGTGTCGCAGCCCTGCTGGCGGTCGGAGGAGTGGTCGTCAGCCTCAACAGCGCCTGTACGCCCAGGCCCGCCGGACCCGAACCGGCCGCCGAGAAGTTCTTCGCCGCGCTGGCCACCGGCGACACCACCGGCGCGGCCGAACTCAGCGACCGGCCCGCCGAGGCGCGCAAAGCGCTCAACGAGGCGTGGGCGGGATTGCAGGCCACGCACCTGGACAGCCAGATCCTGGGCTCCAAGTACGCCGAGGACACGGGAAGCGTCACGTACCGCTACACCTGGCATCTGCCGAAGGACCGCACGTGGACCTATGACGGACAGCTGAACATGGTCCGCGACGAGGGCCGCTGGGAGGTTCGGTGGAGCACCACCGGACTGCACCCGAGACTCGGCGAGAATCAGACCTTCGCGTTGCGCGCGGACCCACCGCCGCGGGCCTCGGTGATCGAGCGTGGTGGCACCGAGGTGCTGGTGCCCGGCTACCACTACAGCTACGCGTTGGATGCCGGCGCGGCAGGCGAGGAGTTGATGCCGACCGCGCGCGCCGTCGTCGACGCACTGCGGCCGTTCGACAACACGCTGGACCCGCAGCGGCTCGCGGAGCAGGCCAGCTCGTCGAAACAGCCGCTGAACCTGATCACGCTGCGCAAGTCCGACCATGACCGGGTGGCCGCCGCGATCGGGACGCGACCCGGTGTGGTGATCACGCCGCAAGCCGAAATGCTGCCCACCGACGAAAGTTTCGCGCCCGCGATCGTCAGCGAGGTCAAGAACGCGGTGGTCGACGAACTCAACGGACAAGCGGGATGGCGGGTGGTCAGCGTCAACCAGAACGGTGTCGACGTCGGCGTGCTCAACGAGGTGCCGGGTGAGCCCGCCCCCTCGATCACGATCACCCTCGACCGCGCGGTCCAGAACGCCGCGCAGAACGCGGTCGACTTCACCGGCAAGAAGGCGATGATCGTGGTGGTCAAACCGTCCACCGGCGAGATCCTCGCGGTGGCGCAGAACGCGTCGGCCGACGCCGAGGGCCTGATCGCCACCAACGGCCTGTATCCACCGGGATCGACGTTCAAGATGGTGACCGCGGGGGCGGCCATCGAACGCGACATGGCCACCCCGAACACGTTGCTTCCGTGCCCCGGCACGATGGACATCGGCCACCGCACGGTGCCCAACTACGGCGGGTTCGACCTCGGCACCGTGCCGATGTCGCGGGCCTTCGCCAGTTCGTGCAACACCACGTTCGCCGAACTGGCCAGCCGGATGCCGCCGCGCGGTCTGACGAAAGCCGCGGCGAAGTACGGCATCGGCACCGACTACGAGATCGAAGGGCTCACCACCGTGACCGGGTCGGTGCCGCCGACGGTCGACCTCGCCGAGCGCACCGAAGACGGCTTCGGGCAGGGCAAGGTGCTGGCCAGCCCGTTCGGCATGGCGATGGCCGCGGCGACCGTCGCGGCCGGGAAAACGCCCGTGCCGCAACTCATTCAGGGCAGGCAGACGGTGGTGCACGATGCGCCGGAGCCGATCAGCCAGAAGATCCTCGACGGGCTGCGGCCGATGATGCGACTGGTGGTGACCAACGGCACCGCCGAGGGTCTGCAGGGTGCCGGCGACGTCCGGGGCAAAACCGGTGAGGCGGAGTTCGCGGGCGGTTCGCACTCCTGGTTCGCCGGCTACCGCGGCGACATGGCGTTCGCCGCGCTGATCGTCGGTGGGGGCTCCTCGGAGTACGCCGTGCGGATGGTCAAGGGCATGCTCGACGGGCTGCCGCCGGACTATCTGGCCTGAGTAGCCTGTTTCCTACAAGGCCATGACCATCGACAAGCACGACGCGATGCGCGTCTCCGACGCCGACCGCAACGGCACACTGCGGCGGCTGCACAACGCCGTCGCACTGGGCCTGATCGACATCGAGGAGTTCGAGGAGCGCTCGGCGGCGGTGGCCAGCGCGCGGCTGCACTCCGACCTCGACGCGCTCGTCGGCGACCTGCCGGGACCCGGTGCGATCGTCACCTCGGCAGCCGACCGGGTGGAGTTGCGCGGTGTGTTGGGCTCGCTCAAGCGGCACGGCGAATGGACCGTGCCCAGCCGGCTCGCCCTGCACAGGCGGATGGGTTCGGTGGATCTGGACCTCACGAGGGCGCGGTTCGCCGGGCCCATGGTCGTCATCGAACTCGACCTGAAGTTCGGTGGCCTCGCACTGCGGCTACCCGACGGCGCCAGCGCCTCGATCGACGATGTGGAGGTCGCCGTCGGCAGCGCGCACGACCATCGCCGGGACGCGCCGGCCGAGGGCACGCCGCACGTCATCCTGACCGGCAAGGTGGTCTGCGGCTCGGTGGACATCCGAGGACCGCGCAAATCCTGGTTCAAGCGTGGCTAACGCCTGAACAGCGCCGCTCCGGTGCGGATCAGCTGTCCCCAACCGGCGGGACGGCCCGCCAATTTCACCGCCAGCGGCGCGGAGTCGAAATACGAAACACGTTCGGCGATCAAGCCGTTGGTGAACGTGAACCGGTCGACCGCATCCCAGGCGATCGGCTTGCCGCCGTAGGTTCCGCTCAGCGTGAACTCGATGAACACCTCGTGGCGGCCATGACCGACGCGATGGACGTCGGCGTGCAGATCGGGCACCAGTGCGAACAACCGCTGAAACGACGCCCGGCAGGCCCGCTTGCCGCGCAGCCGGCCCATCATCGGCTGCACCAGCACGATGTCGTCGCTCCACAGCGCCTCGTGTTTCGCCATGTCAGGGGTGCGCCAGGTATCGGCGAACCGTTCGGCGAACCTGGTGGCGAACTCGTCGTCAACTTCGTCGATCGTCATGGCGCAACGCTAGCGGGGATCGAGCACCGCGAAGCTCAACGTCGACCGGGCCGCCAGCCGGTCGCGGCCGACATCGGTGACGTCGACGGCGGTGACGATCAGCCGCTTGCCGGCGCGCACGATCGTGGCCTCAGCCCGTGCGGGCCCCACGACGATCGGCGCGACGAAGTGAACGTTGAGGTCGGTGGTCGTCACGCTCTGGTCCGACCCCACGTGGCGGGCGGCCAGCCGGCCGGCGGCGATATCGATCAGCGTCGCGACCAAGCCGCCCTGCAGCGCCCCCCGGATGTTCGTCAGGTCGGGCCGGTTGTCCATCTCGATGATGAGCCGCTCGTCGGTCTCCACCACATCCCGCATACCCAGGCGACCGAGCAGATGGCCTGGTGTGACCTCCATCGGCACCGACTCGCTTAGCATAGCTATACGTTAGCACTGTTCTCCACTACGGAGATTGCCGTTCTCGTGGCTATCCTTGGCGTCATGCCTGTTCGTACCGCCCTTCGCCCCGGCGTGGTGTCACCCACGCTGCCGGTGCCCAGCTCGATCGCCCGGCCCGAATACGTCGGCAGGTCGACGGCGCGCGAGGGCGACGAGCCCTGGGTGCAGACGCCGGAGGTGATCGAGAAGATGCGGGTCGCCGGCCGGATCGCGGCGGGTGCGCTCGCCGCGGCCGGTAAGGCCGTCGCGCCCGGTGTCACCACCGACGAACTGGACCGCATCGCCCACGATTACATGGTCGAGCACGGTGCCTACCCGTCGACGCTGGGCTACAAGGGTTATCCGAAGTCCTGCTGCACCTCGCTCAACGAGATCATCTGCCACGGCATCCCGGACTCGACCGTCATCGAGGACGGCGACATCGTCAACATCGACGTGACCGCCTACATCGACGGGGTGCACGGCGACACCAACGCGACGTTCCTCGCCGGCGACGTGTCCGAGGAGCATCGCCTGCTCGTCGAGCGCACACATGAAGCGACGATGCGCGCGATCAAGGCCGTCAAACCGGGCCGCCAGCTGTCGGTGGTCGGCCGGGTCATCGAGGCGTACGCGAACCGGTTCGGCTACAACGTCGTTCGCGACTTCACCGGGCACGGCATCGGCACCACCTTCCACAACGGCCTGGTCGTGCTGCACTACGACCAGCCCGCCGTCGAGACCGTACTGGAACCGGGTATGACGTTCACCATCGAGCCGATGATCAACCTCGGCGGGCTGGACTACGAGATCTGGGACGACGGTTGGACGGTCGCCACCACGGACAAGAAGTGGACCGCGCAGTTCGAGCACACGTTGGTGGTCACCGACGACGGCGCCGAGATCCTCACCGTCGCCGACTAGGGCGCCTCGATTGTGAATCTGACGACGCCCAGACGCGGATTTCCGTCGCCATTTTCACAATCGGCGGGCGGCGCGCTGCTGGTCGCGGGCGCCACGTCGGACGCCGGCAAGTCGATGGTGGTCGCCGGGCTGTGCCGGCTGTTGGCCCGCAAGGGTATTCGCGTCGCGCCGTTCAAGGCGCAGAACATGTCCAACAACTCCGCGGTCACCGTCGACGGCGGCGAAATCGGCCGCGCGCAGGCGATGCAGGCGCGCGCCGCGGGCCTCGCACCGCACTCGCGCTTCAACCCGGTCCTGCTCAAACCGGGCAGCGACCGCACTTCCCAACTAGTCGTGCGCGGCAAGGTCGTCGACACCGTCAGCGCCAAGGACTACTTCACCCACCGCGACCGGCTCGCCGCGGTGGTCGCCGACGAACTCGCTCAGCTGCGCTCCGATTTCGACGTCGTCATCTGCGAGGGCGCCGGATCTCCTGCCGAGATCAATTTGCGCGCAAACGATCTGGCGAACATGGGGCTGGCACGTGCGGCGGGCATTCCGGTGATCGTGGTCGGCGACATCGACCGCGGCGGGTTGCTCGCCCACCTGTTCGGCACCGTCGCGGTGCTGGACGAGGAGGATCAACAGCTCATCGCCGGGTTCGTCGTCAACAAGTTTCGCGGCGACCCGTCGCTGCTGGCACCCGGACTGGCGCAACTGCAGCAGCTGTCCGGACGACCGACCTACGGTGTCATTCCCTATGCCGACGGGTTGTGGCTCGACACCGAAGATTCCGTCTCGGTCGTGGCGCACCGCGTGGTCGGCGAACCGCCGCCCCCGCGCGGGCGGGAGTGGCTGCGAGTGGCCGCGATCCGACTGCCTCGCATCTCCAACTCGACCGACGTCGAGGCACTGGCATGCGAACCCGGCGTGCTGGTGCGCTGGGTCACCGACCCCGCCGATCTCGCCGACGCCGACGTGGTCCTGCTCCCCGGCAGCAAGGCCACCGTCGCGGACCTGGACTGGCTGCGCCGCAGTGGCCTGGCCGAAGCGCTGGACGCACACGTCGCCCGCGGCCGGCCCGTGCTCGGCATATGCGGCGGCTTCCAGATGCTCTGCACGCGCATCGACGATCCGGTGGAGTCACGGGCCGGCGTCGTGACGGGCCTGGGCCTGCTCGACGCGGACATCGTCTTCGCCGCCGCCAAGACCCTGCGGCGCCACCAAGAACCGTTGTCGGGCTATGAGATTCACCACGGCCAGGTCAGCCGCTCGGCTGAGGACGAGTGGCTTGGCTCGGGCATTCCAGTCGGTCTTCGCCGCGGCGCGGTGTACGGCACACACTGGCACGGGCTGCTCGACAACGACGCCGTCCGCCGGGCGTGGCTGGCCGAGGCCGCCGCCGCTGCGGGCCGCACCGGATTCGTCGTCGCCGACGACGTCGACGTCAGCGCTCGCCGCGACGCCCAACTCGACCTGATGGCCGACCTGTTGACCAGCCATCTCGACATCGACGCGATTCTTGCCCTGCTGGACGACGGCGCCCCGGCCAGGCCCACCGTCGTGACCGGATTACGGCGATGAGCTGGCGACACGGGACGGCGGTCGTCCTCGCAGCGGTGACGCTGACCGGATGCGCCCATCAGATCGCCGGCACCGCGACGTGGCCCGGCGCCCGGTTGGATCGGACATTGCTCACCGCCGCCGACTTCCCGCAGGGGGTGCAATACGACCGCGTCGTCCGCGAGCCGGGGCGGGGCGACGGCGCGGGACCCCCGCCGGCCATGCTGTCGCGTCCCGCAGGCTGCTCGGAGGGGCTCACCCGGGTCATCGCCGAGTCGGCCGAACGGGGGCCGGGCAGCGCCGCCGAGTACGTCGTCGGCTACGACGGCACCCGTGTCGTGATGACGGTGTTGACGTGGCATCTCGATCTCGACAAGTTGGCGGCCACAGCGGAACGCTGCGCACAGTTCCAGACGTTCTTCGACCCGTTCTCGCCCGGCATCCCGATGACGACGACCAAGATGGACAGCACCCGCAGCGACGCGCTCGTCTACGAGCAGACGATGCGCCTGAGCGGCGTCGACAGCCGCGTCTACTTCTCGTTCGAGAACGTCGGGACCATGGCCGTCTACGGCATCGCGTTTCCGGTGCCGAATCCGACCATTCCGGTCAAAGCCGCGCTGCCGCAGACCTTTCTGGACATCGCGGCCCGGCAGGCCGAGCGTGTTCCCACGGGCTGACAGGAGTGTTCACCTGCCGCGAAACGACCGCGGCGGCCCAGCGGCCGCTGTAGCGTGTCCCAATGCCATCCACCACGGTCACCGTTGAGGGAATCAGCGTGCCCGTCGATGTCGCAGGTCCCGACAAGGGCTCTGTCGTGGTGGTGCTCGGCGCGGCGCACCAGTCGACCGCCGCCTACGACGCGGTCTGTCAGCGGCTGCACACCGCGTCGCTGCGCACCGTCGTCGTCCCTCCCGATCCGCGGCTGACCGCCAAGTCGGTCGTGGCCATCCTCGACGCGCTCGACGTGAAATGGGCGCTGCTCGTCGGCGACCGCATCGGCGGGGAACTGGCATGGGAACTCGCCGCGACCCGACTCGACCGGTTCATCGGGCTGGTCGTCATCGACCGCGGACATCCGCGCGTCGCCGACGCCGCCGGCGTCATCCGCGACGAGCACTGCCCGCCGGTGGAGATGAACACCACCGCGCTGGTCAGCACCCCCGCCGCCCGCGCGATCGCCCGGGCCAGCCAGCGGTACGTGTACGGCGACTATCGGATGGTCGACCTGCTGGGCAGGCGCAACGCTCACGAATCGACGGCGCAGCTGGCCGCAGAGATCGTGATGCGCACCAGCACCTGGTAGCTCAGGTCGCCTCTTCGGGTGTCCAGGCCTGCGGCAGCGCGGGGCTTCCCGGGAACAGAAAATCGACGAAAGCCTTTGCGGTGGGCTGTGGTTCGTGATTGGCCAGCCCCGGTCGCTCGTTGGCCTCGATGAACACGTACTCCGGTTCGGCGACATCGGGCACCAGCAGGTCGATGCCGGTCACCGGGATGCCGATCGCGTGCGCCGCCTTGACCGCGACCTCGCACAGATGAGGGTCGACCTTCGCCGTCACATCGTGAATGGTGCCGCCCTGGTGCAGGTTCGCGGTCCGGCGCACCCGTAGCCGCTGCCCTTCGGGGAGCACGTCGTCGAAGGTCCAGCCCGCCTCGGTGACCGTCGCCTCGGTGACCGCGTCGATCGGAATGCGGGACTCGCCCCCGGTCGCCGCCGCCCGTCGCCGGCTCTGCGCCTCGATGAGCTCGCGCACGGTGTGGTGCCCGGTCCCGACGACCTCCGCCGGCCTGCGCAACGCGGCGGCCACCACCTTGCCGTCGATCACCACCAGGCGCAGGTCGTCACCTTCGGCGCGCTGCTCGATGAGCACGTTGGGGTGTTCCTCGCGAGCGCGCGCCAGCGCGGCGTCCAATTCCTTGGGGCCGCTGACCCCGACGGTGATGCCCTTGCCCTGCTCGCCTCGGGTCGGCTTGACCACGACGTCGCCGACCTCCTCGAGGAACTCGTGGTCCTTCTCGTCGAAGGTGGCCAACCGGCCCGTGGGCACCTTGATGCCGGCCTCGGCCACCAGGCGCCGCGTCAACCGCTTGTCGTCGCAGCGGGCCATCGCCACCGCAGACGTGTACTCGGACAACGATTCCCGCGTCAGGACGCTGCGGCCCCCGTGGGACAGCCGCATCTCGCCGGCCCCCGCGTCGAGCACCTCAACCCAGATGCCGCGGCGCATGGCCTCGTCGGCGATGATCCGCGCATACGGGTTCAGGTCCTCGATCGTCTCGGGTGGATGGGTGAACAGTGGTTCGTTGATCGCGTTCTTGCGCTTGACGGCCATCACCGGAACGCGCTCGAACCCGAGTTTCTCGTACAGCGAGATCGCCGCCACGTTGTCGTGGCTCACCGACAGGTCCATGTACGCCCGGCCGCGGTCGCGGTAGAGCGTGGCCAGCGCGCGGGTGAGCGACGCGCCGACGCCGGGCAGGCTGGTGGTCGGGTCGACGGCCAAGGTCCACAGGCTCGAGCCGTTCTCCGGGTCGGAGAACAGCCGTTTGTGGTCGACGCCGGTGACGGTGCCCACCACCGTGCCGTCGTCGTCACGCACCGCGACCAGGTAGTCGAGCGCGTCCTGCGTCCGGTGGTTCTGCCACAACACCTCGACCGGCCCGGGCACCATGCCGCAGCGCACGTAGACGCGGTTCATCTCGTCGGCGTCCTCGGCGCTCTGCAGGCCGCGCACCGAGAAGCCGGTCGGCGCCGGGTCCGGTTCATGGTCTTCGGTGAACCTCAGCCGATAGGTGTGGCTCGGATCGATGAACAGTTCGGCGGGGGCCATCGACACCAGCACATGGGGTTCGCGGGCGTAGATGCAGATGTCGCGACGGCCCGGGCCCTCGTGGCGCAATACCTCGGCGAGCTTCTGGGGGTCGGCGAACGTCTGCCCGAAAATGAGTCGGCCCCAGCCCATTTCGATGACCACATCGTCGGCCATCGCGTCGACGAGGTGCTGCGGCGAGGCGTGGTGAAGGCCGAGGGTGATGGCTTCGGTCTGGTCGGTCTCGGGACCGGTCGCCGTCATGCCGCCGGTCCCGTGATCCCGTGCCGTTGCAGCCACAGTTCCAGCAGCGCGAGCTGCCAGAGTTCGTTGCCGCGCAGCGGCGTGAGACGACCGTTCGGGTCGGCGAGCAGCCGGTCGATCGCCGCGGGCCGGAACAGGTCGCGTTCCTTGGCGGCGGGCGCGTAGAGCGCGTCGCGCACCATATCCAGGTACGGGCCCTCCAGGTGGGTGAGCGCGGGCACCGGGAAGTAGCCCTTCGGCCGGTCGATGACCTCGGCCGGGATGACCCGCCGGGCGGCCTGCTTCAGCACGCCCTTGCCCTCGTGGGCGATCTTCAGCTCGGGCGGACAGGTCGCGGCGAGCTCGACGAGCTCGTGGTCGAGGAACGGAACCCGGCCCTCCAGGCCCCATGCCATGGTCATGTTGTCGACGCGCTTGACCGGGTCGTCGACGAGCATCACGGTGGTGTCGAGCCGCAGCGCACGGTCGATGCCGGTCTCGGCGCCCGCCCGCGCGAAGTTCTCGGTGACGAAGCGCAGGCTCGGGTCGTCGGGTGTGGCGAATGTGGGCGAGATGAGCGCCTCGTAGCCGGACCGGTCGCGGTCGAAGAACGCGTCGCGGTAGATCCCCACCGACTCGTCGAGCGAGGCGGCACCGGCCATCGGTGGATACCAGTGGTATCCGGCGAACACCTCGTCGGCGCCCTGGCCGGATTGCACCACCTTGACGTGCTTGGCCACCTCCTGGCTGAGCAGGTAGAACGCGACGCAGTCGTGGCTGACCATCGGTTCGCTCATCGCGCCGATCGCGCCGTCGAGCGCCGGCAGCATGCGCTCGGTGCCGATGCGGATCTGGTGATGGTCGGTGCCGAAGCGCTCGGCGATGATGTCGGAGTACTTGAATTCGTCGCCCGCGACGCCGCCCACCGATTCGAAGCCGATGGAGAACGTCGCCAGCCCGTGCTGACCGGCCTCGGCGAGCAGCCCGACGATCAAGCTGGAGTCCACGCCGCCGGAGAGCAGGCAGCCGACCGGAACGTCGGCGACCAAGCGCCGGTCGACCGCGACCCGCAGCGCGCCCAGAATGGCGTCCTCCCAATCGCGTTCGGACCAGTCGGCGCGGTCCGCGCGCCGGGTGAAGTCCGGTTCCCAGTAAGTGCGGGTGCTGCGGCTGCCGTCGGGTTCGATCGCGACCAGCGACGCCGGGGGCACCTTGGTCACCCCACGCAGAATCGTCCGCGGCGCGGGCACCACCGAGTGGAACGTCATGTAGTGGTGCAGGGCGACGGGGTCGATGCGGGTGTCGACATCGCCGCCCGCCAGCAGCGCCGGCAGCGACGAGGCGAAGCGGATCCGGGCCGGATTCTCGGTGAAGTACAGCGGTTTGATCCCCAGCCGGTCGCGACCGAGCAGGACCCGGCCGCTGTCGCGCTCGACGATCGCGAACGCGAACATGCCGTAGAGCCGGTCGACGAACCGGTCGCCCCAATGGTGGTACGCCTTGAGCAGGACCTCGGTGTCGCTGTGGGAGAAGAACCGGTAGCCGTGCTCGCTGAGCTCGCGGCGCAGCTGCTTGTAGTTGTAAATGCAGCCGTTCCAGGCGATCGCCAGGCCGAGTTCGGAGTCGAGCATCGGCTGACCGCCGGCTTCGGACAGATCGATGATCTTCAGGCGACGGTGTCCCAGCGCGACCCGGCCCTGCGACCACACGCCCGCTGAGTCCGGACCCCGCGGCGCCATCGCCTCCGCCATGGCTGACACAGCTGTGACGTCAGGTACCCGGCCGTCGAGACGCACCTCGCCGGTGGCTCCACACACGCCAAGGACTTTACCCTTGTGGAAGCTGGCGAAACCCGTGACGGGTGTGACTTGGCTCTACTGGCGCTGGTGGCGCCGTAGGGCCATGGCGGCAAGCCCCTCTACGAGCAACAACCAGAATCCCGAGACGGGCATGACCGCGGCGCCGATCGCGCCCATCGCCGCCATTCCGGGCCCGAGCGCAGGTGCGATCGGTTCGCCGGACGCCCCCGACCTGCGGATGCTCGCGCCCATGGTGATGAAGGCCAGGCCGCCGATCAGGAACCAGAACGCGGTGTGGCGCCGTTCACCGTCGACGGTGCCCAGCCGGGCGTCAGAAGCCGAGTTCAGCAGACCGTCCCGGGCCATTCCGGCGAGCTGCCTGCGGTAGAGGTAGCCGCCGAGCGCATCGTGCAGCACGCCGGTGGCGATCACGGCCTCGCCGAGCCGCTTCGTTCGGGCTTCCGTCACGGGCTGGGTTCCTATCGTTGGGAGCGACAATTGTATGAAGTGTTCGCTGCGAACGTCGGAGCGAACCACCGCCAATGGTTGACTAGCCGTCATCTCTGGTCGTTGAGGAAGGGCCCCGCAGCGGATGAGCGTCACATCGGGCATGTTGTCGCAGGCCGATCTCGAGCGCCTGGTGGCCGCCGGGGACATCGACACGGTGATCGTCGCGTTCTGCGACATGCAGGGCAGACTGACCGGCAAGCGGGTGTCGGGCCGGCTGTTCGTCGAGGAGATCGCCGAACACGGCGCCGAATGCTGCAACTACCTGCTGGCGGTCGACGTCGACATGAACACCGTCGACGGGTACTCGATGTCGAGCTGGGAGACCGGTTACGGCGACATGGTGATGACGCCCGACTTCTCGACGTTGCGGCTGATTCCGTGGCTACCCGGAACGGCGATGGTGATGGCCGATCTCGGCTGGCACGACGGCACGCCGGTCCAGCAGGCCCCGCGCAGCATCCTCAAGCGCCAGATCGATCGGCTGGCCGAATGCGGGCTGGTGCCCTACGTCGGCACCGAACTCGAATTCATGGTGTTCGACGACGGCTTCCGCGAGGCCTGGGCGAAGGGCTACCGGGGGTTGACGGCGGGTTCGGACTACAACGTCGACTACGCGATGCTGGGCTCGACCCGGATGGAGCCGCTGCTGCGCGACATCCGGCTCGGCATGACGGGCGCGGGCATGTACTGCGAAGGCGTCAAGGGTGAATGCAACCTCGGCCAGCAAGAGATCGCGTTCCGCTTCGACCATGCGATGGTCACCTGCGACAACCACGCGATCTACAAGAACGGCGCAAAGGAGATCGCCGACCAGCACGGCAAGAGCCTGACATTCATGGCGAAATTCGATGCGCGAGAAGGCAACAGCTGCCACATCCACATCTCGTTGCGCGGCGACGACGACAGCCCGGTGTTCGCCGACGATGCCGATCCGCTGGGCATGTCGCCGATGTTGCGCAGCTTCATTGCCGGGCAGTTGGCCACGCTGCGTGAGCTCACGCTGTTCTACGCGCCGAACATCAACTCCTACAAGCGGTTTGTCGACAGCAGTTTCGCCCCGACCGCGATCGCGTGGGGGATGGACAACCGGACCTGCGCGCTGCGGGTCGTCGGCCACGGTCACGGCATGCGGATGGAGAACCGGGCGCCCGGCGGCGATGTCAACCAGTACCTCGCGGTGTCGGCGCTGATCGCCGGCGGGCTGTACGGCATCGACCGGGAGCTCGAGCTGCCCGAGCCCACCGAGGGCAACGCGTATACCAGTGGCGCCGAGCGGCTTCCGACGACGCTCGCCGAAGCGGCGGCGTTGTTCGCGAAGTCCGAGGTCGCCCGCGCAGCGTTCGGCGATGAGGTCGTCGAGCACTACCTCAACAACGCCCGCGTCGAGCTGGCCGCGTTCAACGCCGCCGTCACCGACTGGGAGAGGATGCGCGGCTTTGAGCGGCTCTAGTTCCCCGGCGAGCAGGCGGAAAGTGCCCGGAAATGGGACGAAAAAAGGACACTTTGCGTTCCCCAGCTCACGCGTGGGCCCTGCTCGCGGAAAAGAGGTGCGGCCCGTGCTCGGGTTGACCACCTATCTGCAGCAGGCGCAGACCGGGGTGTGGGATGTCCGGGCGAGCTTCCTGCCGGCGATCTACTCCGAGGGTGTGGAATTGGCGGGAGGCGTCTCGATGCTGCTTCCTCCGCAACAGGTTGACGACGACATCGCCGACCGGGTGCTCGACGGCATCGACGGACTCATTCTCACCGGCGGTCGCGACGTCGTGCCCGCGCACTACGGTCAGCAGCCGCACCCGGCCACCGACGCGGACGTCGCCGACAACCGGCGCCGCGACGAGTTCGAGTTTGCGCTGGTAAGGGGTGCGATGCGGCGCGCCATGCCGGTGCTGGGCATCTGCCGCGGAGCCCAGGTGCTCAACGTTGCGCTCGGCGGGACGCTGCACCAGCACCTGCCCGACGTCATCGGCCACAGCCGTCATCAGCAGGGCAATGCGGTGTTCACCACCTCGACGGTGCGCACCGTGCCGGGTAGCCGGCTGGCCGGGCTGATCGGCGAGTCGTCGGACGCGCAGTGCTACCACCACCAGGCCATCGACGAACTCGGCAACGGGTTGGTCATCAGCGCTCGCGACGACGACGGCGTCATCGAAGCGGTCGAAGTCCCGGATCGCTGGGTGCTGGCGGTGCAGTGGCATCCCGAAGAGCGCCTCGACGACCTGCGGTTGTTCGCCGGGGTCGTCGAGGCCGCGAGCACGTATGCGCAAGAAAGGGTAGAGGCGTGAGCGCGTCCGAGGTCATCAACCCGGCCACCGAGGAGCTGCTGCAAACCGTCGAGCAGACCGACGAAGCTGCTGTCGACGATGCGGTCGCGCGAGCGAAAGCGGCGCAACGGGATTGGGCGCGTCGAGCTCCCGTCGACCGGGCCGCCGCGCTGCGCGCCTTCGCCGCGACGGTGGACGCGCACGTCGACGAGTTGGCAGCGTTGGAAGTCGCGAACTCCGGACATCCGATCGGCAACGCCGCATGGGAGGCCGGCCACGTCCGCGACGTCCTGCAGTTCTACGCCGCCGCACCGGAACGCCTGTCGGGCAAGCAGATTCCGGTCGCCGGCGGAATCGACGTGACGTTCAACGAGCCGCTCGGGGTGGTCGGCGTCATCACCCCGTGGAACTTCCCGATGACGATCGCGTCCTGGGGTTTCGCGCCTGCACTTGCCGCGGGAAACGCGGTTCTGGTCAAACCGGCCGAGTGGACACCGCTCACCACGATCCGGTTGGGGGAGTTGGCCGTCGATGCGGGCCTACCCGCTGACCTGTTGCAGGTGCTGCCCGGCAAGGGTGCGGTGGTCGGCGAGCGGTTCGTCAGCCACCCCGACGTGCGCAAGATCGTGTTCACCGGCTCCACCGAGGTCGGCACGAGGGTGATGGCGGGCGCGGCCAGTCAGGTCAAGCGTGTCACGCTCGAGCTGGGCGGCAAGAGCGCCAACATCGTGTTCGACGATTGCGACCTGGAGCAGGCTGCCGCCACCGCGCCCTACGGCGTGTTCGACAACGCCGGCCAGGACTGCTGTGCCCGCAGCCGAATCCTGGTGCAGCGCAGCGTCTACGACCGTTTCATGGAGCTGTTCGAGCCCGCGGTCAAGGGCGTCGTCGTCGGGGACCCGCGAGCCAACGACACCGAGATGGGCCCCCTGGTGTCCAAGGCGCACTGGAACACCGTCGCGACGTTCGTGCCCGACGACGCGCCCGTCGCGTTCCGCGGGTCGGCGCCGTCGGGCCCGGGGTACTGGTTCCCGCCGACCGTGCTGACGCCGCAACGCACCGACCGCACGGTGCGCGAAGAGATCTTCGGGCCCGTGGTCACCGTGTTGCCGTTCGACGACGAGGCCGATGCGATCGCGCTTGCCAACGACACTCCCTACGGGTTGTCCGGGTCGATCTGGACCGACAACCTGTCGCGGGCGCTGCGGGTGTCGCGCGCGATCGAATCCGGCAACCTGTCGGTCAACTCGCATGCGTCGGTGCGCTACAACACGCCGTTCGGTGGTTTCAAACAGTCCGGCCTGGGCCGCGAACTCGGCCCCGACGCGCCGCTGTCGTTCACCGAGACCAAGAACGTCTTCTTCGCGGTGCGGGAGGCCTGATGGATCTGACGCGGCGGCTTGCCGGCAAGGTGGCCGTGGTGACCGGCGGCGCCAGCGGAATCGGGTTGGCGGCCGCGCGGCGCATGCGCGCCGAAGGTGCCGCCATCGTCGTCGGCGACGTCGACCCGACAGCCGGCCAGAAGGTGGCCGACGAGCTGGAGGGCACGTTCGTACCGGTGGACGTCTCCGACGACGCGGCGGTCGACACGCTGTTCGACACCGCCGCCGAAGCGCACGGCCGCGTCGACGTCGCGTTCAACAACGCCGGTATCTCCCCACCGGAGGACGACCTCATCGAGCGCACCGGGCTGGACGCCTGGCAACGGGTGCAGGATGTCAACCTCAAATCGGTGTTCCTGTGCTGCAAGGCCGCCCTGCGCCACATGGTGCCCCGGCAGAAGGGCTCGATCATCAACACCGCGTCGTTCGTGGCGGTGATGGGTTCGGCCACCTCGCAGATCTCCTACACCGCGTCCAAGGGCGGCGTGCTCGCGATGTCGCGCGAGCTGGGGGTGCAGTACGCGCGGCAGGGCATCCGGGTCAACGCGCTGTGTCCGGGACCGGTGAACACCCCACTGCTGCAGGAGTTGTTCGCCAAGGACCCGGAGCGGGCGGCGAGGCGGTTGGTGCACATCCCGATCGGGCGGTTCGCCGAACCCGACGAGATCGCGGCCGCGGTGGCGTTCCTCGCCAGCGACGACGCGTCGTTCGTCACCGCATCGGCGTTCCTCGTCGACGGCGGCATCAGCGGTCACTACGTCACCCCGCTGTAGGCGGCGCAAAAGATCGCTTCGGCGCTTACGCTCGGCTTCCTCGATAAACTGCGCACCATGGTCCGGTCCGGTAGCCGAACGGAAGCCAAGGATGTGACGTCCGCCTTGGCCGACGTGGACACGACCGGCTGGACGGTGCGCTTCGATCTGCTCTCCGACCCGAACCGCCTCGAGATCCTGCTGGTGCTGCACCGTGCGCCGGGCATCTGTGTCGGTGATCTCGCCGCCGCGCTCGGCCGGTCGGAGAACGCCGTGTCCCAGGCGCTGCGAGTACTGCGCCAGCAGGGCTGGGTCTCGTCCACCCGGGTCGGGCGGACGGTCAGCTACCGCCTGCAGGACCAGACCGTGCACGACCTGCTGCACTGGATCGGCGCCCGCCACAGCTGATACCGCGATGGCGAGACCGCCGACCGTGAAAGGGCGGCACTGCGTGACGGATCAACGAAGAAAATTTGGTCAATGCGGTCGTGCGGCTCACCATCGGCTGGTTGCCTTGGATGGTGAGTACGGCACAGCCGAAACCCGGCGCGAAGGATCAGGATGCCGATCGCGCACTGAAAGCCAAGCATCGGGCACTGTGGGCGTCCGGCGACTATCCAGCCGTGGCCGCGGACCTGATCCCCAGCCTGGGGGCTGAACTCGTCCGGGCCTGCGGCGTGCGAGCCGGCGACCGGGTGCTCGACGTCGCGGCCGGTTCCGGAAACGCGGCGATCCCCGCTGCGAAGCTCGGCGCGGTCGTCACCGCAAGCGACCTCACCCCGGAGTTGTTCGACGCCGGGCGCCGCATCGCCGCCGAACACGGAGTCGACGTGGAGTGGGTGGAGGCCGACGCGGAGGCGTTGCCGTTCGCCGACGACAGTTTCGACATCGTGATGTCCTGTGTCGGTGCGATGTTCGCGCCCCACCATCAGGACACCGCCGACGAGATGCTCCGCGTCGTCCGACCCGGCGGAACCATCGGGATGATCAACTGGACGCCACAGGGATTCATCGGCAACCTCTTCGCCACGATGAAGCCGTACGCTCCGCCGCCACCCCCTGGCGCGGGCCCGCCGCCCCTATGGGGCGACGAGGATCATGTCCGGGCGCTGCTGGGCGATCGCGTCGCCGAGGCGACCATGCGCAAACAGACCGTGCGGCTGGAGCATTGCGCGACTCCGGCCGAGTTTCGCGAGTACTGGAAGCGCAACTACGGCCCGACCATCGCGGCGTACAAGTTCAACGCGGACGATCCCGAGCGGATCGAGGCCCTCGACGCCGACTTCCTGGCGTTCCTGCAGAAGTGGAACACCGGCGACGACAGCCGGGCGTTGTGGGAGGCCGAGTACCTGGTGGTGACCGCAGTCAAGCGTTGAGCCCTCTAGCTGAACATCTGTTCAGCTAGACAGGTATCGACCCAAGTTCTAGGGTTGCGGGGTGGCTTACCAGTACGTCGCCATGCACATGAGCGACGGCATCGTCAATGCGCCGACCTCCGTCATCTTCGGCCTCATCGCCGTCGTGGCCGTCGCATTCTGCGCGGCCAAAGCGCGAAACGAACTGGACGAACGCACGGTGCCGCTGGCCGGGTTGGTCGCCGCGTTCATCTTTGCGGTGCAGATGGTGAACTTCCCGATCCTGCCGGGAGTCAGCGGGCATCTGCTCGGCGGCGCCCTCGCCGCGATCCTGGTCGGCCCGTACACGGGGGCGCTGTGCATCGCGATCGTCCTGGTGGTGCAGGCGCTGCTGTTCGCCGACGGCGGGGTCACCGCGCTGGGCACCAACATCACCAACATGGCCGTGATCGGGGTGGCCGCCGGATATTCGACGGCCGTGTTGCTCTACGCGGTCGCCCGCAGGCGAGGTGACGTCCCGGTGGGCGGGCTCGGCGTCATCGCCTTCATCGCCGCGCTGATCGGAACAATCTGCGCGGCAATGGGATTCGTACTCGAGTACGGGATCGGCGGCGCGGCGGCGACGTCGATGGGCGCCGTCAGCGGATACATGTTCGGCACTCATGCGCTGATCGGGGTCGGGGAGGGGCTGATCACCGCGGTCACCGTGATGGCCGTCGCGCGGTCGCGTCCCGACCTGGTGTACCTGTTGCGCGGGACCCGACAGGAGGTCGCGGCATGAGGGCACGGTGGCGGTTCTGGACGGTGTTCGCCGTCGCCACCCTCCTGATCGCCGGTGTGGTGTCCTACTTCGCGAGTTCCAGCCCCGACGGGCTGGATTCGGCGACCCTGCGGGGCTGCGAAATCGTCGAGACCGCCGACGGCGAGGAGCTGACCGGCGAGTGCATCGCCCAGCACGCCGACGAACACAGCCTCGCGGCGTCGCCGTTGGCCGACTACGCCATCGCCGGGCGCGACGGCACCGGTGGAGTCGCCGGCATCATCGGGGTGCTGGCGACGGTGGTGGTCGCGGGCTCGGTGTTCTGGTTGATCGCCCGCAGCCGCAAAGCGGACGACGGCAGCGGGAGCCGGCGCTAGCCATGGGCGCGGGCGCCCATCCGCTCTACCGGCACGACGACTCCGCAGTGCACCGTGCCCCCGCCGAGGTCAAAATCGTCTGTCTGCTGGTGTTCGTCCTCGCGGTGGTCGCGACGCCGCGAGAGATGTTCTGGCCCTTCGCCGTCTACGCCGCGATCGTCGTTGTCGTCTGGCGGCTCGCACGCATCCCTCTGCGATGGATCCTGCCCCGAATGCTCATCGAGGCGCCGTTCCTGGTTCTGGCGGTGCTCCTACCGTTCGCCGACGGCGGCCAGCGTGTCGACGTGGCGGGCTTGCAGCTTTCGGTGACCGGACTCTGGGCGGCGTGGGGCATCGTCGTCAAGGGCACGTTGGGGGTGGCGGCGGCCCTGACGGTGGCGGCCACCACGTCGACGACCGAGTTGCCGATGGCGTTGAGCAGGCTGGGAATGCCCGCCGTGGTGACCTCGGTCCTGGTGCTGATGATCCGCTACGTCGATCTGCTCACCGGCGAGGCCAGCCGCATGCGGATGGCACGCGTCTCGCGCGGCGACTCGCCGCGTGTTCTGCATCAGGCGGGCGCGATCGCCAAGGGGATCGGGGCGTTGTTCCTGCGCTCCTACGAACGTGGCGAGCGGGTGTACGTCGCGATGCTGTCGCGCGGATTCGATGGCGGCGCACCGGATCTGGCGGTCATCGGGGCGCCGCCGCGGGCGGCCGCGTCGCAATGGGTGGTCGCCATGACACCCGCCGTCGCTGCGGTGGCGATCGCCACGACGGCGTGGGTGCTGCGATGAACGCCGTCAGCATCGAGGCGCTGCGCCACGTCTACCCGGACGGCCAAGTGGCACTGGACGGCGTCGACCTTGCCGTCGCACATGGAGAGCGCGTCGCGGTGCTGGGTCCCAACGGCGCCGGCAAGACCACGCTGATGCTTCACCTGAACGGTGTGCTCACCGCGACGTCGGGCACCGTGCGGATCGGTGATGCCGTGTTGACGCGCAAGACCATTCACGACATCCGCAGGCGTGTGGGGCTGGTCTTCCAGGATCCCGATGATCAGCTGTTCATGCCGACCGTCGCGCAGGACGTGGCGTTCGGCCCCGCCAACTTCGGGCTGCGCGGCGACGAGCTGGCGGCGCGGGTACGGCAGGCGTTGCAGACCGTTTCGCTCACCGAACAGGCCGACCGCAGCCCCACCCATCTGTCGGCGGGCCAACGTCGCCGGGCGGCATTGGCGACCGTGCTGGCGTGTGCGCCCGACATTCTCGTGCTCGACGAACCCTCGGCGAACCTCGATCCCGTGGCGCGCCGCGAACTGGCCGAAACCCTGTCGGGCCTCGAGGCGACCATGCTGATCGTCACACACGACCTGCCGTACGCCGCCCAACTGTGCGAGCGGGCGGTGGTGATGGACCGCGGCACAGTTGTGGCCGACGGACCGATCCGCGACATCCTCGCCGATGCGGAACTTCTTGCCGCACACCGCCTGGAGCTGCCCTGGGGTTTCGAGGTGCCGGCGCGCTAGTGGCGTTTGGACGGCGGCCACGGCGGTTCCCCGCAGAGCGCCAGCAGCGCGTTCTCGATGATCTCGGGTAGCGCGGGATGAATCCAGTACTGCCCGCGCGCCATGTCCTGGGCGGGCAGGTCGAAGGCCATCGCCTGAATGATGGGCTGGATCAACGACGACGCCTGATGGCCCATGATGTGTGCGCCCAGGAGCAGGCCGGTGTCGTCGTCGACGATCAGCTTGGCGATGCCGGTGGTGTCCTCCATCGCCCAGCCGTAGGCGACGTCACTGTAGTCCTGGATCTTGACCTTGATCCGGAATCCCTTTGCACGCGCTTGGTTTTCGGTCAGCCCCACGCTGGCGATCTGTGGGTCGGTGAACACCGCCGACGGCACATGGCGATGGTTGGCCGCCACCAGCGCATCCGTGTCGTCCCAGTCTTGTAGCAGATTGTGCTTGACGACGCGCGCTTCATGGTTGGCGACGTGCTTGAGCTGAAAGTCCGACGACACGTCGCCGAGCGCGAAAACGCCGCGCGCCGTGGTGCGTTGGTAGTCGTCGACGACGACCTGTCCGCCCGCGGTGACTTTCAGACCGGCGTGCTCGGCGTCGAGCAGGTCGCCGTTGGGAACGCGGCCCGTCGCGACCAGCAGCGTGTCGCCGCGCAGCTTCGAGCCGTCGGTGCAGGTGATCTCGACGCCTCCGCCGACCTCACGGGCATCGGCCAGTTCGTGGTGGTTGCGCACCTCCCACTTCTTGGCGGCGATGTCGGTGAAACGCATGGCGATGTCGTCGTCGTGGCCGCGCAGCAGCGTGCTGCCGCGGATCAGCAGCGTCACGTGGCTGCCCAGGGAGGAGAAGATGTGGGCGAACTCGCAGGCGACGTACCCGCCGCCGACGATGATGAGGTGCTCGGGCACATCGGCGATCCGCATGATCGTGTCGCTCGTGTGGTACGGCACACCGCAGTCCGCGACCGCGTCGGGAACCACCGCTCGCGAACCGGCGGCGATCACCACCTGGTCGGCGGTGAACTCCTCACCGTCGTCGGTGCGCAGTGCGTAACGGCCGTCGGGGCGAGTGGGCCGGAACCTGGCGTGGCTGGCGAACACCTGCACGTTGGGCGAGGACCGGCGGTAGTTCTCCCCACTCATCGCGATCGGGTCGATCCGCCCGAACACCCGCGAGACGATGTCGGGCCACCGCACCGCGTCGACGTGGGCATCGACGCCGTACCGCGACGCCTCCCGGACGTCCTGCGCGACGCCGGCGGCGTAGACGAACATCTTCGTCGGGATGCAGCCGACGTTGAGGCACGTGCCGCCGAAGATGCCCTGCTCGCAGATCGCCACCTTCTTGTCGACGTATCGCTCGTCGAGAATCGTGTTGCCGGAACCGGTTCCGATGATCGCGATGTCGAAGTGCGTCATGGGTCAGCCTCCTCGGGAACGGGTGGTGGCGTTGGAGCGGTGGGCGAGATACCAGTCCAGCCAGCCGGTCAGCTCGTGGTAGGCGGCCTGCCGCGGTTCGGGCATCGACAGGAACACGTCGTGCTTGGCGTCGGCGATCGGCACGACGGTGGTCCGGTTGCCGATGCAGCCGGCCCACCGGGCGATCTGCCTGACGTCGAGCACCGCGTCGCCGCGCTGGATCTCATCTATTTTTCGGGGGTCCCGGACCTCACGGACGCTGCGGTCCGAGCGCAGGATGAGGTTGGGCACGCCGACGTCGAGCCCGCGGTGCAGTTTCGCGTGGCCCCTTCGGATGGCGTGGATCCAGCCGGTCGTGACCGGGAAGCCGCCGACCGGCTTCCACCGCAGGTCGTAGTCGAAGTCGCCGTGGTAGTCGCGGTGCAGTGTCGTGCCGTATCCGCCCTCCGTCGGCGGGCGGACCACCAGCCGTTTGCGAAACCGCGAGACCGCGCCCAGCGCGGCGCGGGTCGGCGCGGCCCGCAGGATCGACGGCCCCTGCAGATCGAGCCACGGGCTGTTGAGCACCAGACCGGCGATGCGTTTGCGATCGGTCAGCCCGCGGCTGCGCAACCGGTCCAGCCACAGCGACACGATGAGGCCACCGGCCGAGTGCCCGTACACCAACACCTGCGCCGGTGACACCGAGGCGATGATGTCGAGCGCCCGCTCGAGTTCCACGTCGTAGCGGGTCAGGTCGGTGGTGAAGTGCGGGGTCTGCCCCTCCCGCCAGGAGCGGCCACATTTGTGCAGGTCGACGGCGTAGAACGCGAATCCCCGCGCGGCGAAGTGGTCGGCGAGCTCGGTGTTGAAGAAGTAGTCGGTGAACCCGTGCACCAACAGCACCGCGTGGGTGGCCGACGGATCGGGCTCACCGCGGCGGACCACGGTCGCGACGAGTTCACCCTCGCCGTCCGGGTCTGTGCCGAGGGCCATCGTGTGTTGCCAGTAGCCCGGCAGTACGTCGGCCTTCCAGTCGGGCACGACAGCAACGATAGTCGGCGCAGCCGAGCGTCCCGGGTGAAGCGGTCCCACTTCGTGCGCGGGGGTTGAGATGGCCCTCTGCGGGCTAACCTGATGACCGACCATGACCGCGACCACGAAGGACAACCGCGTCCAGCGTCTGGGGGGCTGACAGTGGCTGAGGACCATCCGACGACCGATGTCGTGCTCGTCGGGGCGGGCATCATGAGCGGCACGCTGGGTGCCATGCTGCGGATACTGGAGCCGGATCTGTCGATCACGCTCATCGAGCGCCTCGACGGGGCGGCCGCCGAAAGCAGCGATGCGTGGAACAACGCGGGTACCGGCCACTCGGCGCTGTGCGAACTCAACTACACGCCACAGAAGCCCGACGGTTCGATCGACATCTCCAAAGCGGTGCGCGTCAACGAACAATTTCAGGTGACCCGCCAGTTCTGGGCCTATGCCGTGGAGAACGGGTTGATCAGCGATCCGCGCAGCTTCCTCAATCCCGTTCCGCACGTGAGCTTCGTGCACGGCGCGGCGAATGTGAAATACCTACGGCGCCGCTACGACGCGCTGGTGACCAATCCGCTGTTCGCCGGGATGGAGTTCATCGACGACGAGGACGAGTTCGCCCGTCGGCTGCCGCTGATGGCCGAGAAGCGCGACTTCTCCGACCCGGTGGCTCTGAACTGGACTCAGCAGGGCACGGACGTCGACTTCGGTGCGCTGTCGCGCCAACTCATCGGCTTCGTCGCTCAGCGCGGTATGACCACACGGTTCGGGCACGAGGTGCGCGACCTGCGCCAGGAGTCCGACGGCTCGTGGACGTTGAAGGTGGAAAACCTGCGCACCGGTCGGACCAGCAAGCTCAAATCCAAGTTCGTTTTCGTCGGCGCGGGCGGCGGGGCGCTGAACCTGCTGCAGAAAGCCGGCATGAAGGAGGCCAAGGGCTTCGGCGGCTTCCCGGTCAGTGGCAAATTCCTGCGCACCGACGTATCGAGGTTGACCGCGGCGCATCGGGCCAAGGTCTACGGCCAGCCTCCGGTGGGTGCGCCGCCGATGTCGGTTCCGCATCTGGACGCCCGCATGATCAACGGCAGAGCGTGGTTGCTGTTCGGGCCGTTCGCGGGCTGGTCCCCGAAGTTCCTCAAACAGGGCGACGTTTTCGATCTGCCGGAGTCCGTCACACTGAACAACGTCGCGTCGCTGGTCAACGTCGGGCTCACCCAGTTCGGGTTGCTGAAGTACCTTGTCGGTCAGTTGATGCTGTCGGACGCCGAACGGATCGACGCGCTGCGCGAATTCGCCCCGAGCGCAAGGGAATCGGATTGGGAGCTCAATGTCGCGGGACAGCGGGTGCAGGTCATCTGCGGGAAGAGCGGCAAGGGCGTGCTTGACTTCGGCACGACCGTACTGGCTGCCGGCGACGGCACCATCGCCGGCCTGCTCGGCGCATCGCCCGGGGCGTCGACCGCGGTTCCCGCGATGCTCGACGTGATGCAGCGCTGCTTCGCCCAGCGCTACCAGGCGTGGCTGCCGAAACTGCGGGAGATGGTGCCGTCGCTGGGCCACGAGTTGTCCTCGGAGCCGGCGCTGTTCGACGAAGTGTGGTCGCACGGGACCCGCGTGCTGCGGCTCGACGAATCCTCGGCGGTGGCCGCCGGATGACGGTTGCGCTGCGCCGCAGCTGGTCGCGCGACCTCGACGCCGCGATGCTCTACGAACTGCTGAAGCTGCGGGTCGAGGTGTTCGTCGTGGAGCAGGCCACCCCGTACCCCGAACTCGACGGCCGTGACCTGCTGGCCGAGACCCGGCATTTCTGGCTGGAAACCCCCACCGGCGAGGTCATTTCGACGTTGCGGCTGATGGAGGAGCACCCCGGCGGGCAGAAGGGCTTCCGCATCGGGCGAGTCTGCACCAAGCGGGAGGCCCGCGGCCACGGGCACAGCACCCGGCTGTTGCAGGCCGCGCTGGCCGAGGTGGGCGACTACCCCTGCCGAATCGACTCGCAGACGTACCTGGCCGACATGTACGCCCGCCTCGGCTTCGTCCGCGACGGTGAGGAGTTCCTCGAGGACGGCATTCCGCACGTCCCTATGCTGAAGCCGTGACATACCCGTTCAGCGCGATTGTCGGACACGACCGCCTGCGGCTGGCGCTGCTGCTGTGCGCGATCCGTCCCGACATCGGCGGGGTGCTGATCCGCGGCGAGAAGGGCACCGCGAAATCGACCGCGGTGCGGGGGCTGGCCAAAGTGCTCGAGGCGGTCGACGGAGCCGCGCTCGTCGAGTTGCCGATCGGCGCCACCGAGGACCGGGTCGTCGGGTCGCTGGATCTGCAGAAGGTGCTGCGCGACGGTGAGCACGCGTTCTCCCCGGGCCTGCTGGCCCGCGCGCACGGCGGCGTGCTGTACGTCGACGAGGTCAACCTGCTGCACGACCATCTGGTCGACGTGCTGCTCGATGCCGCGGCGATGGGCCGGGTCCACGTCGAGCGCGACGGGGTGTCGCACAGCCACGACGCCCGGTTCGTCCTGATCGGCACCATGAATCCCGAAGAGGGCGAACTGCGTCCGCAGCTGCTCGACCGGTTCGGGTTGACCGTCGACGTGCGGGCGTCCCGCGAGGTCGACGTCCGCGTCGACGTGATCCGCCAGCGGATGGCGTACGAAACCGACCCGGACGGGTTCACGCAGAGCTACGCCGACGCCGACGCCGAGCTGGCCCGCCGGGTCGCGGCCGCCCGCGCCACGGTCGGTTCGGTTTCGTTGCCCGACAGCGAATTACGGCGCATCGCCGCGTTGTGTGCGGCCTTCGACGTCGACGGTATGCGCGCCGACCTGGTGGTCGC
This sequence comes from Mycobacterium sp. GA-0227b, assembly GCF_001499855.1. Taxonomy (GTDB): domain Bacteria; phylum Actinomycetota; class Actinomycetes; order Mycobacteriales; family Mycobacteriaceae; genus Mycobacterium. The sequence goes on along the minus strand of NZ_LQIK01000023.1, from coordinate 233,134 downwards.
CAGGACCGCCGTCGCGCATGCCGCCTGGCGCGGCGCCGACACGGTGGCCGAGGAGGACGTCCGCGTCGCCGCCGAACTCGCGCTGCCGCACCGCCGCCGCCGCGACCCGTTCGACGACCCCGGTCTGGACCCCGGTCAACTCGACGACGCGATGGCGCAGGCCGACGAGGCCGCCGACGGAGATCCCGAGCCCGAGCCCGACCCGCCGGGTGGTGGTTCATCGGAGAATGGTTCGGATGGCCAAGGGCCACAACGTACTTCGGGCGACGCGTCACGACCGAGCGCCCCGCCGTCGCCGGTCTTTCGCACCCGGTCGCTGGTGGTACCGGGTGTGGGCGAGGGAGCGCCCGGCCGACGGTCGCGGGCGCGTAACCGCACCGGCAAGACGATCTCGGCCACCGGCGACGACGGGACCGGTCACGGTGTGCACGTGTTCGGCACGCTGCTGGCGGCGGTGGAGCGGCAGCGTGGACCGGGACGGCCCCGGCCGGCGCCGGGCGATGTGCGGCGGGCGATCCGGGAAGGGCGCGAAGGCAACCTGGTGATCTTCGTCGTCGACGCGTCGGGTTCGATGGCCGCGCGGGACCGGATGTCCGCGGTCGGCGGCGCGACGCTGTCGCTGCTGCGCGACGCCTACCAACGGCGCGACAAGGTCGCCGTCATCACCTTCCGCCAGCAGGCCGCCCAGGTGCTGCTGCCGCCGACGTCGTCGGTTCACATCGCGAGTCGGCGCCTGGCCCGATTCGACACCGGCGGCAGGACGCCTCTGGCGCAGGGGCTGTTGGCGGCCCGCGACCTCGTCGTGCGCGAGAAGGCCCGCGACCGCGCCCGGCGCAGTCTGGTGGTCGTGCTGACCGACGGCCGGGCCACCGGTGGCTCCGACCCGTTGGGCCGCGCGCGCGAGGCCGCCGCCCGGTTGGTCGCCGAGGGCGCCGCCGCGGTGGTGGTGGACTGCGAGACGTCCTATGTGCGGTTGGGGCTGGCCGAAGAGCTCGCCAAGCAGTTGGGCGCCCCGGCGGTGCGGCTGGCCGAGCTGCGGGCCGACAGCCTCACCGACGTGGTCCGCACCGCCGCCTGACCAAGGAGTGATGTATGCCTCAGGGCCAGCCGCTCACCGTCCCCGACGACGGGTTGACCACTCGCGCACGCCGCAACGCGCCGCTGTTCGCCGTGCACACCGGCGCGGGCAAGGGCAAGTCGACCGCGGCGTTCGGCATGGCGCTGCGCGCGTGGGACCAGGGCTTCGACATCGCGGTGTTCCAGTTCGTCAAGAGCGCCAAGTGGAAGGTGGGCGAAGAAGCGGCCTTTCGCGAGCTCGGGCGGCTGCACGACGAGCACGGCGTCGGCGGACCGGTGCAGTGGCACAAGATGGGGTCCGGCTGGTCCTGGTCGCGCAAGCATGGCGACGAGGTCGACCACGCCGCCGCCGCGGCCGATGGCTGGGCCGAGATCGCGCGGCGGCTGGCCGACGAACGGCACGACTTCTATGTGCTCGACGAGTTCACCTACCCGCTGAAGTGGGGCTGGATCGACGTCGACGAGGTGATCGAGGCGATCCGCTCACGGCCCGGCACGCAGCACGTCGTCATCACCGGCCGCGACGCGCCGCAGCCGCTGCTCGACGCCGCGGATCTGGTGACCGAGATGACGAAGGTCAAGCACCCGATGGACGTCGGCCGCAAGGGGCAGAAGGGCATCGAGTGGTGACCGTCTTTCGCGGGAACAGACGCGAAGTGACCTTTTTCCTCGGCGTGTCGGGGCAATTTCCATCTGCTCGGCGAAGAAAGCGGCCGGTGTGAGCAGGGCGACGCCCGCTGTGGTGATCGCCGCGCCCGCCTCGGGCAGCGGCAAGACCACCGTGGCGACCGGTCTGATGGGGTCGCTGCGGCGCGCCGGCCGGGCCGTCGCGCCGTTCAAAGTGGGTCCCGACTACATCGACCCGGGCTACCACTCGCTGGCCGCGCGGCGGCCCGGCCGCAACCTCGACCCGGTGCTGCAGGGCGAGCGCCTGATCGGGCCGCTGTACCGGCACGGCTGCGAACGCGCCGACATCGCGGTGATCGAGGGCGTGATGGGGCTGTTCGACGGGCGCATCGCCGAGGATTCGCGGAGCTCGGCGTTCGGCTCCACCGCGCACGTGGCCGCGCTGCTGGGCGCGCCGGTCGTCATGGTCGTTGACGCGCGCGGGCAGAGCCACAGCATCGCCGCGCTGCTGCATGGGTTTTCGACGTTCGACTCGTCGGTTCACGTCGCCGGGGTGATCCTCAACCGGGTGGGATCGCCGCGCCACGAGGAGGTGCTGCGTCAGGCCTGCGAACATGCCGGCGTCCGAGTATTCGGAGCGATCCCGCGCAGCGACGAACTATCTGTTCCCTCAAGGCATCTCGGACTGGTTACCGCGGTCGAACACGGCGAGAGGGCGCATGCGGCAGTCGAGGCGATGACCGCGCTCGTCGGCCGCCACGTGGACCTCGTCGGGATCGCCGCGCTGGCCGGAAGCCGGGTGATGGACGATCCGTGGGACGCGGAGGAGGTGACCCCCGTCGGCGGAAACGCCACGGTGGCTATGGCGACAGGCCGGGCCTTCAGCTTCAGCTACGCCGAGCACAGCGAACTGCTCGCCGCGGCCGGCGCCGACGTCGTCGAGTTCGACCCGCTGACCGACCCGCTGCCGCCACGCACGTCGGCCGTCGTCATCCCCGGTGGGTTCCCCGAGGAGTTCGTCGCCGACCTGTCGGCCAACGACGTCGCGCGCGCACAGATCAGGCACCTGGCCGCAGCGGGTGCGCCGGTGCATGCCGAATGCGCGGGCTTGACCTATCTCGTCGACGACCTCGACGGCCACCCGATGTGCGGTGTGTTGTCCGGGTCGGCGACGTTCACCGACCGCCTCACCCTTGGTTACCGCGAAGCGGTCGTGGTGGCCGACTCGCCATTGCACTGCATCGGCGACCGGATGATGGGGCACGAGTTTCACCGCACCGCAGTCTCTTTCGCCGACAGTTACGCGCCCGCCTGGATCTTCTCCGACGCCGACGTCAAGCGGACCCACGACGGCGCCGTGGCCGGCGGCGTCCACGCCGGCTACCTGCACACCCATCCCGTCGCCCACCCGCAAGCGATCAGCCGCTTCGTGGCCGCGGCGGCAACCTCTGAGCTCGCGCCGATGAGCCGCTTACGCGAAGAGGATCGGACCCAGTGACGCGGACGCGAGGAGCAGTGTGATTTCCGAGAACGCCTACCCGTCGGGCGTCGTCGACGCCGCCGATTGTGAAAATGGCGACGGAAATTCGCGTCTGGGCGTCGTCAGATTCACAATCGAGGCGCCCTAGTCGGCGATGGTGAGGATCTCGACGCCGTTGATCATCGGCTCGATGTGCGGCAGGACTTCGGGTAGCCCTAAGCTCGCGCCGATGAGCCGCTTGCGCGAAGAGGATCGGACCCAGTGACGCGGACGCGAGGAGCAGTGTGATTTCCGAGAACGCCTACCTCGTCGGCCTGCGCCTGACCGGCAGGAAGGTCGTCGTCGTCGGCGCCGGCAGCGTGGCGCAGCGTCGCTTGCCGCTTCTGGTGGCCAACGGCGCCGACGTACACGTGATCGCTCGCGAAGCCACCCCCGCGGTCGAGGCGATGACCGGAATCACACTGCTGCTGCGTGAGTTTCGCACCGGTGACCTCGAGGGCGCCTGGTACGCGATCGCTGCCACCGACGACCCCGACGTCAACGCCGCCGTCGTCGCCGAGGCCGAACGCCGCCACATCTTCTGTGTGCGAGCAGATGTCGCCGTGGAGGGCACCGCGGTCACTCCGGCGTCGTTCGAGTACGAGGGACTGTCGGTCGGTGTGCTCGCCGGCGGTGAGCACCGACGGTCGGCGGCGATCAGGACGGCGATCCACGAGGCCATGCAGCGGGGGCTCATCGCACCGGACATGTCGGCGACCCCCGATGTCGTCCACGGCGGCGTGGCGCTCGTCGGCGGGGGACCGGGCGACCCGGAGCTGATCACCGTGCGCGGCCGCCGGCTGCTGGCGCACGCCGAGGTCGTCGTGGCCGACCGCCTTGCGCCGCAGGAACTGCTGGCCGAACTGTCGCCACACGTCGAGGTCATCGACGCCTCGAAGATCCCGTACGGGCGGGCGATGGCGCAGGACGCGATCAACGGCATCCTCATCGACCGCGCGAGGGCCGGCAAGTTCGTCGTGCGGCTCAAGGGCGGCGACCCGTTCGTGTTCGCGCGCGGCTACGAAGAGGTGCTGGCGTGCGCCGAAGCCGGGATTCCCGTGACGGTTGTGCCGGGTGTGACGAGCGCCATAGGGGTGCCCGCATTGGCCGGCGTCCCCGTCACGCATCGCCACGTCACCCACGAATTCGTGGTGGTCAGCGGCCACGTCGCGCCCGGGCATCCCGAATCGTTAGTGAATTGGGATGCGCTGGCCGCGCTGTCGGGCACGATCGTGTTGCTGATGGCGGTCGAACACATCGAGCTTTTCGCCAAGGCACTTCTGGATGGCGGGCGACCTGCGGATACGCCGGTGCTGGTGGTGCAGCATGGCACGACGGCGGCGCAACGGACTTTGCGCGCGACACTCGCCGATGCCGCCGAACGGATTCGGGAGGACGCGATTCGGCCGCCCGCCATCATCGTGATCGGGCCGGTGGCCGCCTTCGGCGGTTAAAGGATTCTTAAGATTACTGTAAGGTAACCCGCATGACGGCTCTCAATGACGCAGAGCGTGCCGCCATGCGCCGTGACGCCGAGGGTGGGGCAAACCAACCGTTTTCATTTCGCCCGCAGAAGAACGCTGTGCAGTCCGCGGAGGGTCGAACCAGCAGGTATCCGGCGTGGCTACCGTCGCGACGGTTCATCGCCGCGGTCATCGCGATCGGTGGCATGCAGCTGCTCGCGACCATGGACAGCACCGTCGCGATCGTCGCGCTTCCCAAGATCCAGGACGAGCTGAGCCTGTCCGACGCCGGCCGCAGCTGGGTCATCACCGCATACGTGCTGACGTTCGGCGGGCTGATGCTGCTCGGCGGGCGGCTGGGCGACACGATCGGTCGCAAGCGCACCTTCATCGTCGGCGTCGCGCTGTTCACTATCGCCTCGATCCTGTGCGGCCTCGCGTGGAATGAGGCGACGCTGGTGATCGCCCGGCTGCTGCAGGGCGTCGGCGCGGCGATCGCGTCCCCGACCGCCCTGGCGCTGATCGCGACCACCTTCCCGAAGGGCCCGGCCCGCAATGCCGCGACGGCGATCTTCGCCGCGATGACCGGTATCGGCTCGGTGATGGGCCTGATCGTCGGCGGCGCGCTGACCGAGGTGTCGTGGCGGTGGGCGTTCTTGATCAACGTGCCGATCGGGTTGGTGATGATCCACCTGGCCCGCAGGACGCTGCGGGAGACGAGCCGCGAGCGCCTGAAGCTGGATGCCACCGGCGCGATCCTGGCCACCCTCGGCTGTACCGCCGCGGTGTTCGGGTTCTCGATGGGGCCCGAGCAGGGCTGGTTGTCGCCCATCACGCTGGGTTCCGGGCTCGCCGCAGCCACGGCGCTGCTCGCGTTCCTCTACGTCGAGCGCACCGCCGCCAACCCCGTCATGCCGTTCGACCTGTTCAAGGACCGCAACCGGGTCGCGACGTTCGCCGCGGTGTTCCTGGCCGGCGGCGTGATGTTCACGCTGACCGTGCTGATCGGCCTGTACGTGCAGGACATCATGGGCTACAGCCCGCTGCGGGCCGGGATCGGGTTTATCCCGTTCGTCATCGCGCTCGGGATCGGCCTCGGCGTGTCGTCGCAGCTGGTGCAGCGGTTCCCGCCGCGGGTGCTGGTGATCGCCGGCGGCGTGCTGGTGCTGGGCGCGATGATCTACGGCTCGACGCTGGATGCGAACATCCCGTACTTCCCGAACTTGGTGCTGCCGATCACCATCGGCGGCGCGGGCATCGGCATGATCGTGGTGCCGCTGACGCTGTCGGCGATCGCGGGCGTCGGCTTCGACCAGATCGGCCCGGTGTCGGCCATCGCGCTGATGCTGCAGAACCTCGGCGGGCCCGTCGTGCTCGCCGTGATCCAGGCCGTGATCACCTCGCGGACGCTGTATCTGGGCGGCACCACCGGCCCGGTCAACGACATGAACGCCGCGCAGTTGCATGCCCTCGACCAGGGCTACACCTACGGCCTGCTGTGGGTGGCCGCGGTCGCGGTCATCGTCGGCGGTGCAGCGCTGTTCATCGGCTACACCGCATCGCAGGTCGCGCACGCGCAGGAAGTCAAGGACGCGATCGACTCCGGAGAGCTTTAGCTCGACATCCGACTCCGGAGAGCTTTAGCTCGACATCCAACCCCCGGAGAGTCGCCGGCGTCGAGGTGATCGTCGGCATCGCCGCGTTCTGGATCGGCTTCTCGGCGCGCCAGATCGCCACCGCGCAGCACACCCGGGAAGCGGTGGAGGCCGGCGAGCTGTAGTCCGGGCCATCAGTAAGGTTGTCGACTGTGATCACCCGCATGTCGGAGCTGTTCCTGCGCACCTTGCGCGACGATCCGGCCGACGCCGAAGTGCCCAGCCACAAACTGCTGATCCGCGCCGGCTACATCCGACCGGTCGGCCCCGGGCTGTACAGCTGGTTGCCGCTGGGACTGCGGGTGCTGCGCAAAATCGAGGCGATCGTGCGCGCCGAGATGAACGCCATCGGCGGACAGGAGATCCTGTTCCCGGCGCTGCTGCCTCGCGCGCCGTACGAGGCGACGAACCGCTGGACCGAATACGGCGACGCGCTGTTTCGGCTGAAGGACCGCCGCGGCAACGACTACCTGCTGGGGCCCACCCACGAGGAGTTCTTCACGCTCACGGTCAAGGGCGAGTACTCGTCGTACAAGGACTTCCCGCTGCGGCTGTACCAGATCCAGACCAAGTACCGCGACGAGGCCAGGCCGCGCGCCGGCATCCTGCGCGGGCGCGAGTTCCTCATGAAGGACTCGTACTCGTTCGACGTCGACGACGACGGGCTCAAGAACGCCTACCACGCCCACCGCGAGGCGTATCAGCGGATCTTCGGCCGCCTCGGCGTCCGCTACGTGATCGTCTCGGCGGTGTCGGGCGCGATGGGCGGCAGCGCCTCCGAGGAGTTTCTCGCCGAGAGCGAGATCGGTGAGGACACCTACGTGCGCTGCCTCGAGTCCGGCTACGCCGCCAACGTCGAGGCCGTAATCACCGCCGTGCCGGAGGCGCTGCCGATCGAGGGCCAACCCGAGGCCAAGGTCTACGACACCCCCGACACCCCGACGATCGCCACGCTGGTCGACTGGGCCAACTCGACGCTCGACCGTACCGTCACGGCCGCCGACACCCTCAAGAACGTGATGCTCAAGGTGCGGGAGCCCGGCGGTGAATGGGAACTGCTGGGCGTCGGCGTGCCCGGCGACCGCGAGGTCGACGACAAGCGCTTGGGCGCGGCGCTGGAACCGGCGGACTACGCGCTGCTCGACGATGCCGACTTCGCCAAGTACCCGTTCCTCGCGAAGGGATACATCGGCCCGAAAGCGTTGTCGGCCAACGGCGTTCGTTATCTCGTCGATCCGCGTGTGGTCGACGGCACGTCGTGGATCACCGGCGCCGATGAGCCGGGCAAGCATGTGGTCGGCCTGGTCGCGGGGCGGGACTTCGTTGCCGACGGCACGATCGAGGCCGCCGAGGTCCGCGAGGGCGACCCGTCGCCGGACGGGGCCGGGCCGCTGGTGGCCGCCCGCGGCATCGAGATCGGCCACGTCTTCCAGTTGGGCCGCAAGTACGCCGACGCGTTCGAGGTCGACGTCCTCGGCGAGGACGGCAAGCCGGTTCGGTTGACCATGGGCTCCTACGGCGTCGGGGTGTCGCGACTGGTCGCTGTCATCGCCGAACAGCACCACGACGAGATCGGGCTGCGCTGGCCGTCGTCGGTGTCGCCGTTCGACGTGCACGTGGTCATTGCCAACAAGGACAGCGCCGCGCGCGCCGGAGCGGAGGAGTTGGTGGCCGACCTCGATCGGCTCGGGCACGACGTGCTGCTCGACGACCGGCAGGCCTCACCCGGGGTCAAGTTCAAGGACGCCGAACTGCTCGGTGTGCCGTGGATCGTCGTGGTCGGTCGCGGCTGGGCCGACGGCGTCGTGGAGCTTCGCAACCGGTTCACCGGGGAGACGCGCGAGATTCCCGTCGACGCCGCGATCGGGGGCGCGGCGGCGGAGATCACCGCAGTGATCGGATAGCGCGACCTGTGCCGCCGGACGCTTCGAAGACCCGAGACAAGCTGCTCGACTGCGCGGCTTTGGCGTTTGCCGAGGACGGGGTGTTCAACGCGTCGCTGATCGACATCACCCGCCAGGCGGGGCAGCGCAACCGCGCGGCGCTGCGGTACCACTTCGGCTCGCGTGACGGCATCCTGTGCGCAGTGATCGACCGCCATGCCGAGTTCCTGGCGCACCGGGAACGCGACCTGCTCGACGTCGCGCTGGCCACACCGGACGACGAACTGGCCCCCGTCCTGGAAGCCATCGTGCGGCCCGCGGCCGAATTGGCCGACAGCGGCTGGCGGGGCCGGTGCTGCCTGCTGATCATCGTGGAACTCACGGGCGAGGACAGGGCTTCTTACAGTGTCGAGTTGCAGTCGGTGCTCGCCAGGACCGGAGGCGACGATGTTTACGAATTGCTCACCGCGCGAACGCAATTCCTCAGCGAGGAGTTGCGCATCGAACGGTTCTCGTTGCTGGTGATGTTCATCTTGCGCGCGATCGCCGACCGTGCGCGGCTGTTGGAGCGGCGGGGGCGGCGCAGTCGTCCACAGCTCGACTACGAACAGTTCGTGCAGAACCTCGTCGCGATGGCCGCCGCCGCGCTGGCCGCACCATTGACATAAGCACCTCTGCTTATTACCGTAGCCGCTGCTGGTGGGTCCGTGCGGTCGGGAGGTCTCGGGTTGAAGGCAGTTCAGGTCATTCGTCATGGTGAACCCACCGAAGTGCTTGCAATGCAGGATGTTCCGGAGCCCGACGTCGGGCCCGGCGAGGTCCGGATCGCGGTCTCGGCTGCGTCGCTGAACTTCGGCGACATCGCCCGGTGCCGCGGCTCCGTCGCCACCGTGGTGGGCGAGCCGCCGTTCACGATCGGCATGGACGTGTGCGGTGTCGTCGACCGCGCCGGTGAGGGCGCGACCGACTGGGTCGGACGACGGGTGGTCGCGATGACCAAACAGTCATTGGGCGGAATCGCCGAACTGGCCATCGCACCGGCGACCTCGGTGTTCGACGCCCCGCCCGAACTCGACGATGTGAACGCCGCGGCATTCACGTTGCCGTTCCACGTGAGCTACCTTGCGCTGCACCGCCGCGCGCGTCTGACGGCCGGGGAGCGACTGCTCGTCGTCGGCGGGGCCAGCGCGGTCGGGACCGCCGCGATCCAACTCGGCATCGCCATTGGCGCCGACGTCCTGGCCGTCGCCGGGGGCGTCGAGAAGGTACGACTGTGCGAAGGACTCGGTGCGACGGGCGTCGACCACACCGCCGTCGACCTGTTCGATGCCGTGATCGCCCACACCGACGGGCACGGCGCCGATGTCGCGTTCGACGTGGTCGGCGGCGACCGAACCGAACAGATCTGGACCTGCCTCACCCGCGGGGGCCGGTATCTGCCCGTCGGCTTCAACGATGACCCGCAGTCCGGCCTGACCGGTCGCCCGCTGCGCAAGGCCGCGATGGCCAACATCTCGATCCTCGGCGTGATCCTTGCCTACGGCGAAATGCCGGTCGAATTCCGCAGATTCGGCCTCAACTTCTTCCCGGCCGAGGTGGGTAGGGAGGTGCACGGCGCGTTGCGCGACCTGGTCGCCGCCGGCGCGATCCGGCCCGTGATCGGTCGAGAGGTGACGATGGAGAAGGTGGCCGAAGCGTTGCAGGACCACGCACAGCGACGCACCGCGGGCAGGACCGTCGTCAGGGTCGGACGCGGGTAGGGCCGGCCGTGACGACGTTCGACGCCGACGACATCATGGCGAGTGCGATTGAACTCGCGGGTTCGGACGACTTCGGCCCCAGCGACTTCCGCGTGGGTCTCGAGGTGCTGTGCGATGCGGCGGGTTCCGAGGCCAAACTCAACGATCTCGGCGATATGGCCATGCGCCAGAACATGATCGGCGGTCTCGCGAATCGCCTGCGGGTCACCGACTGGGTACGTCGGCATCCGGAAGTCGTCGCCGAACCCGTCGAGGCACCGATGGTCGTCATCGGTTTGTTCCGGGCGGGCACCACGTTCGTCAGTGAACTGTTCGACCGGGACCCGGCCAACCGGTCTCTGCTGCGCTGGGAAGCGGGCGACAGCGTGCCGCCGCCGACCGTCGAGACGCTGCGGTCGGGCCCGCGCATCGACGCGGCAGCGGCCGGCATCGACATGCTCGAATCCCTGAACCCGAAGATCAAAGTGGTGCATCACGAGGATGCCGCCGGCCCGACGGAGTGCCTGACGCTGCTGGGGCAGGACTTCAAGAGCCTGACCTGGGAGGCGATCGCCAATGTGCCGAGCTACAGCGACTGGTTGTTGAGTGTCGACCAGCGGTCGGCATACGAGTACCACCGCACTGTCCTGCAGGTCCTGCAGAGCAGCGGCGCGCGCGGGCGGTGGACCCTGAAGAGCCCGCACCACGCGATCGCGCTCGACGCGCTGACCGCCGTGTACCCGGACGCCCAACTGGTGGTCTTGCACCGCGACCCGACGGTGCTGTGCGCGTCGGCGTGCAGCCTGTTGTCGACACTGACCGGGACTTTCAGCGACGCCGACCACACCTCCTACATCGCCGAGCACTGGACACGGATGCTCGAGGTGTCCATCGAGCGGATCGAGCGATACCGCCGCGCGAACCCTGGCCGGCACATCGTCGATGTGCACTACGCCGACCTCACCGCTGATCCGGTCGGCACCGTCGAACTGATCTACCAGGCCTGCGGTCGCGTGTTGTCACCCCGGTCGCGCGACGCGATCCGTGACTACGTCGGCTCCCACCCACGGGGTCGCTTCGGCGCCCACGGCTATCGGCTCGAGGATTACGGACTGCACCAGGAGCGGATCCGCGAGCGGTTCGCCGATTACGTCGACCGGTACGACGTCCACGTCGAACTGTCGCGCTAGCGGCTACTCGTTGCCGCCGGGGAACGCGACCGTGACCGGCGTCGTCCCGAGCACCCGGCTCCACCGAGCGGCCATCACCGCGGACTGCGTCAGCGCCGCCACCCCGAACGCGCGCTCCTGCTCGGTGGTGGCCTGTTCGACGACCGCGCGCCACGCGACGGCCGCGTCCTCCTCCATGCGGACCGCGAGCTTGGCGGCGTCGGTCGGGCTGTCGACCTTCATCGGCAACTGGTATCCGGCGGCCGGCAGCGGACCCTCGACCGACCGGCCGCTCAGCATGGCCAGGCCCTTTTCGCGGCGCTCGCGGTGCTCGGCCATCGCCTTCGACACCAGGTCGTTGACGTCCGGCGTGGAGTGCGCCGACACCAGCCCGTATCCGTAGATCGTCGCGTGTTCGGTGGCGATCGCGTCGAACAGCGCACCGTCCGCGGGGTTCGACGGCCGCGTCGGTCCGGTCGGTTCCACGGACGTCATTGCGGCCTCCTCGGCTCGGCGAGGGCCACCGTGTACGCGGCGGTGCAGGCCGCGGCGATCGACGCGATCAACCCCGCGCGGTAACCCGACAACTTGGCCGCCAGCTCGCTGGCGCTGGCTGCCGATGCCCGCAGCGCGTTGGCGGCGTCCTTGACCGTGGGCGGCTTCGCCGCCTCGGCGGTGGTGCTCGACGGCGTGGTGGTGGGTGCCTCGGCGCCGCGCATCCGGACCAGCTCATCGGACAGCGCCTGGGCATGGGCCGCGCGTTCGGCGGCGACCGCGGTCAGCGCCGCCACGACGGGTCCGCGCTCCTCGGCGGCGGCATCGGTGGCCAGCTGGCTGTCGGCGCGCGCCCGGTCGAGTTGGGCGGCGAGTTCGTCGACCTCCGGCGGCGGTGGTGATGACCCGCAGGCGGCCGCGGTCGCGCCGAGTAGGGCCAACGCCGCGGCCGAGGCCAGTACGCGTCTCCTGCTGATGGTCGGCGGAGTGCTCGGCACGAGCAACATCTTGCCATCGCGGTCTCGTCGCATCGGGTGCGCGTTTGGCGTTTACCGCGACGGCCCTGGCGTATCGTTGAGTGTTGGTTCGGCGGTGGTGCCGCGGAATCGAGTCCGGACAACTCAAGACGAGGAGCTCGCCGTGACGGAGCGTTCTGCGGGATTGCCGTCGCAGAAAGAGGTGATCGAGCTACTCGACGGCGAGTTCGCGCGCGCAGGTTACGAAATCGAAGACGTGGTCGTCGACGCCGCGGCGCGTCCGCCCCGCATCACGGTGGTGGCCGACGGGGACGACGGCCTCGACCTCGAGTCGATCGCCGGGCTGTCCCGGACGGCGTCGGCGCTGCTGGACGAGGTCGACGCCAGATCCGCGCCGTATGTCCTCGAGGTCACCTCCCCGGGGGTGGACCGACCGCTGACCGCCGAGAAGCATTTCCGCCGGGCCCGCGGTCGCAAGGTCGAGGTGACGCTGTCCGACGGCACTCAGCTCACCGGCCGGCTCGGCGAAACCGCCGGCGGCGTAGTCCGTCTGGTGGTCCGCGCCGGCCGAGGGGCCAACTACTCGGTACGCGAACTGCCGTTGGAAGGCATCGCGAAAGCCGTTGTGCAAGTGGAATTCTCGCCTCCCAATCCGCGAGAGCTGGAGCTGGTCGGCCGTTCTGGGAAGGAGGCTTCGACGTGAACATCGACATGGCCGCACTGCACGCCATCGAAGTGGACCGGGGCATCCCGGTGGGCGAACTCGTCGAAACCATCAAGTCCGCGCTGCTGACCGCCTACCGGCACACCGAGGGACACGCCGCCGAGGCGCGCATCGAGATCGACCGCAAGACCGGTGAGGTCAAGGTGATCGCCACCGAGGTCGACGACGACGGCAATCCGATCACCGAATGGGACGACACCCCAGAGGGATTCGGCCGGGTCGCCGCCACCACCGCGCGCCAGGTGATGCTGCAGAGATTCCGCGACGCGGAGAACGAGAAGACCTACGGCGAGTTCTCGGCCCGCGAAGGCGACATCGTCGGCGGGGTGATCCAGCGCGACGCGCGCGCCAACGCGCGAGGCCTCGTCGTGGTCCGGATGGGCAGCGAGACGAAGGGTTCAGAGGGCGTCATCCCCGCCGCCGAGCAGGTGCCCGGTGAACGTTACGAACACGGCGACCGGTTGCGCTGCTACGTCGTGGGCGTGAGCCGCGGCGCGCGTGAACCGTTGATCACACTGTCGCGCACGCACCCGAACCTGGTGCGCAAACTGTTCTCGCTGGAGGTTCCCGAGATCGCCGAAGGGTCGGTGGAGATCGTGGCCGTCGCCCGCGAGGCCGGCCACCGCTCGAAGATCGCGGTCACCTCCCGGGTGCCGGGCCTCAACGCCAAGGGGGCCTGCATCGGACCCATGGGCCAGCGGGTGCGCAATGTGATGAGCGAGTTGTCCGGCGAGAAGATCGACATCATCGACTACGACCCCGATCCGGCGAAGTTCGTCGCGAACGCGCTCTCGCCGGCCAAGGTGGTGTCGGTGTCGGTCATCGACGAGACCGCGCGCGCGGCACGCGTCGTGGTGCCCGACTTCCAGCTGTCGCTGGCGATCGGCAAGGAGGGGCAGAACGCGCGGCTGGCGGCCCGGCTCACCGGCTGGCGCATCGACATCCGCAGCGACGCGGCCCCCGCGGGCAAGGCCGAGGCCGGTCAGGACGCGGCGCGCGGGCCCGTCGGCGACCGGTAAGCCCGCCCCGCGCACGCGTCGACGCCGACCAGCGCAGCCATTTCAATTACCAGCGACAGTGACGGTAGACTCACCTGTGATCCAGCGCGAGACTTCGGCTTCGGCGCAACGACGCAGCCCCGACGAACCTGTCGGACCGGTGCGGACCTGCATTGGTTGCCGAAAACGAGAGCTGGCCGTCGAACTGCTTCGGGTGGTCGCCGTCGGCAACGTCGATGGGGCTGGGAATCGTTCCAGCACCGTGACCGTCGACTTGGCGAGAAAGCTGCCGGGGCGGGGTGCGTGGCTGCATCCCACTCCGCACTGCCTCGACGCAGCAATTCGGCGGCGAGCCTTCGGTCGAGCGCTGCGCATCACCGGTTCACCGGACGTATCCGCGGTGGTCGAGCACGTCAGCGCTGTGAACAGCGCCGAAGCGCCCGAACCGCCCGGCAACAGAACAGGTAGCGAAGAACATGAGCACACCGTGAAGTCCCGATGACCATGCGTCATAGCTAACCCGAGGCGCGGCGCCTACCACCGCTGACGCCTCTAGAGATGGAGATGTAGTGGCAGGTAAGGCCCGTGTACACGAGTTGGCCAAGGAACTCGGTGTCACCAGTAAGGAAGTTCTCGCTCGGCTGAGCGAACAGGGCGAGTTCGTCAAATCCGCGTCCTCCACGGTGGAGGCGCCGGTTGCGCGCCGGTTGCGCGAATCCTTCGGAGGCGGGAAACCGGCCGCCGAGAAGGTCAAGGCCGACGGCAACGGCTCGTCGGCTGGCTCATCGGCTGGGGCCGCCACCAAGAGCGCCGCCCCCAAGGAGCCCGCGAAAGCACCCGCGCCCAAGCCTGCGGCGCCCCCTGTCGAGGCTCCACCCGTCGCGCCTCCCGCGGCGGCCGGCCCGGCGGCCACGCCCGCAGCACCGCCTTCCCGTCCGGGTCCGACACCCGGCCCCCGGCCCGGTCCCGCGCCGGGCGCCCCCAAGCCGGCGCCGCGCGTCCCACGTGTCGGTAACAACCCGTTCTCGTCCCAGCAGCCGGTTGACCGGCCGATTCCTCGTCCGCAAGGGCCCCGCCCCGGGCCCGGCGCCCCGCGGCCCGGTGCTCCGCGGCCCGGCATGTCGCCGAGCAACATGCCGCCACGTCCCGGCGGGCCCCGCCCGCCGCGTCCGGGTGGCGGCCCGCGGCCCGGCCCCGGTGGCGGGCCTCGTCCCGGTGCGGGCCAGGGCGGCCGTCCCGGCGCCGGTGGCGGCGGCGGTAACTATCGCGGCGGCGGCGCCGGCGGTGGAGCCCCGGCCGGCGGCGGCTATCGCGGCCGGCCCGGCGGCGGTGGCCGTCCCGGCCAACGCGGCGGCGCGGCAGGTGCCTTCGGTCGTCCGGGCGGCGCCCCCAAGCGGGGTCGCAAGTCGAAGCGGGCGAAACGCGCCGAATACGAGAACATGCAGGCGCCCGTCGTCGGCGGTGTCCGGCTGCCACACGGCAACGGTGAGACCATCCGGCTGGCGCGCGGTGCGTCGCTGAGCGACTTCGCCGAGAAGATCGACGCCAACCCGGCCGCGCTGGTCCAGGCCCTGTTCAACCTCGGAGAGATGGTCACCGCGACGCAGTCCGTCGGCGATGACACCCTCGAGCTGCTCGGCAGCGAGATGAACTACAAGGTTCAGGTCGTCTCACCCGAGGACGAGGACCGCGAGCTGCTGGAGTCCTTCGACCTGTCCTATGGCGAAGACTCGGGCGGCGAGGAGGATCTCGAGCAGCGGCCGCCGGTGGTCACCGTGATGGGTCACGTCGACCACGGCAAGACCCGACTGCTGGACACGATCCGTCAGGCCAACGTCCGCGAGGGCGAGGCCGGCGGCATCACCCAGCACATCGGCGCCTACCAGGTGCAGGTCGACCTCGACGGCAACGTCCGGCCGATCACGTTCATCGACACCCCGGGCCACGAGGCGTTCACCGCCATGCGTGCCCGCGGCGCGAAGGCCACCGACATCGCGATCCTCGTGGTCGCCGCCGACGACGGCGTGATGCCGCAGACGGTCGAGGCGATCAACCACGCGCAGGCCGCCGAAGTGCCGATCGTGGTGGCGGTCAACAAGATCGACAAGGAAGGCGCCGACCCGGCCAAGATCCGCGGTCAGCTCACCGAGTACGGGCTGATTCCCGAGGACTACGGCGGCGACACGATGTTCGTCGACATCTCCGCCAAGCAGGGCACCAACATCGATGCGCTGCTCGAAGCGGTCGTGCTGACCGCCGATGCCGCCCTGGACCTGCGGGCCAACCCCGACATGGAAGCCCAGGGTGTGGCGATCGAGGCACATCTGGACCGCGGTCGCGGCCCCGTCGCCACGGTGCTCATCCAGCGCGGCACACTGCGCGTCGGCGACTCGATCGTGTCGGGTGACGCCTACGGGCGGGTACGCCGCATGGTCGACGAGCACGGCGAGGACGTCGCCGAGGCGCTGCCATCACGGCCCGTCCAGGTCATCGGCTTTACGTCCGTGCCGGGCGCCGGTGACAATCTGCTAGTCGTCGACGAGGACCGGATCGCGCGTCAGATCGCCGATCGGCGCAGCGCGCGCAAGCGCAACGCGTTGGCGGCCCGCAGCCGTAAGCGCATCAGCCTCGAGGATCTGGATTCGGCGCTGAAGGAAACCAGCCAGCTGAACCTGATCCTCAAGGGCGACAACGCCGGTACGGTCGAGGCGCTCGAGGAGGCCCTGTTGGGCATCCAGGTCGACGACGAGGTGGAGTTGCGCGTCATCGACCGTGGCGTCGGTGGTGTCACGGAGACCAACGTCAACCTGGCGTCGGCCTCGGACGCGATCATCATCGGCTTCAACGTCCGCGCCGAGGGCAAGGCCACCGAGCTGGCCAACCGCGAGGGTGTGGAGATCCGCTACTACTCGATCATCTACCAGGCGATCGACGAGATCGAGAGCGCGCTCAAGGGCATGCTCAAGCCGATCTACGAGGAGCGCGAACTCGGCCGTGCCGAGATCCGCGCGATCTTCCGGTCGTCGAAGGTCGGCAACATCGCCGGCTGCCTGGTCACGTCGGGCATCATGCGGCGCAACGCCAAGGCGCGGTTGCTGCGTGACAACATCGTGGTCGCCGAGAACCTCACCGTGTCGTCACTGCGTCGCGAGAAGGACGACGTCACCGAGGTCCGCGAGGGCTACGAGTGCGGTCTGACGCTGACCTACTCCGACATCAAGGAAGGCGACGTCATCGAGACGTACGAGTTGGTCGAGAAGGAAAGGGTCTAGATGGCCGATCCGGCACGAGCACGCCGGCTGGCCAAGCGCATCTCCACCCTCGTCGCCTCGGCGATCGAATACGAGATCAAAGATCCGCGGCTGGCCGGTGTGACGATCACCGACGCCAAGGTGACCAACGACCTGCACGACGCCACGCTGTACTACACGGTGCTCGGCTCGTCGCTGTCCGAGGAGCCCGACTACGGCGCAGCCGCGGCGGCGCTGGACAAGGCGAAGGGTGTGCTGCGCTCCAAGATGGGCGCCAGCCTCGGCGTCCGCTTCACGCCGACGTTGGCGTTCGAGCGCGACACCGTGCCCGACGCGGCGGTCAAGATGGAAGAACTGCTCGCCCGCGCCCGCGCCGCGGATGAGGATTTGGCGAGAGTTCGCGAAGGTGCCAAGCACGCGGGGGACGCCGACCCGTACCGTGTCAGTGAGGAGGAGGGCGAGGCAGTACCCGGGGGGCCTGACGACTCTGAGGACATCGGTGACCGCGATAGACAAGACGACTGACGTTCCCGAAGTGGGCGATCGGGTCGACGCCCACGCCGCCGCCGAACTCCTCTCGGCGGCCTCGTCGGTCGGCGTGGTCTGCCATGTCTATCCCGACGCCGACACGATCGGTGCCGGCTTGGCGTTGGCGCTGGTGCTCGACCAGGTCGGCAAGAGTGTCCAGGTGAGCTTCGCCGCGCCGGCGGATCTGCCCGAATCGCTGCAGTCGCTGCCGGGTGGACACCTCCTGGTCGGCCCCGACGCGATGCGCCGCGACCCCGACCTCGTGGTCACCGTCGACATCCCGAGCGTCAACCGGCTCGGCGCGCTGCGCGGGCTCGCCGACCCCGGCCGCGACGTGCTGGTCATCGATCATCACGCCTCCAACGAACTATTCGGCAGCGCCAACTACGTCGACCCCTCGGCGGACTCCACCACGATGCTGGTGGCCGACCTCCTCGATGCGTGGGACAAGCCGATCGACATCGGCGTCGCGCACTGCCTGTACGCGGGACTGACCACCGACACGGGCTCGTTCCGGTGGGCCAGCCCGCGCGCGCACCGACTGGCTGCACGGCTTGTCGAAATCGGCGTGGACAACGCCGCGATCAGCCGCACGCTTCTCGACACCCATCCGTTCGCGTGGCTGCCGATGCTGTCGCGGGTGCTGTCCTCGGCGGAGTTGCTGCCCGAGGCCGTCGGCGGTCGCGGCCTGGTGTATGCGGTGGTCCGATACCAGGAATGGGCGGATGCGCGACCGGAAGAGGTCGAGAGCATCGTCGACATCGTGCGCACCACCGAGCAGGCCGAAGTGGCCGCGGTGTTCAAGGAGATCGAACCCGCGCACTGGTCGGTGTCGATGCGCGCGAAGACCTACGACTTGTCACCGGTGGCGAGGGGCTTCGGCGGTGGCGGGCACCGTCTGGCGGCCGGTTACTCGGCGACCGGGTTCGTCGAGGACGTGGTCAGGGCGTTGCACGCGGCCCTTGGCTGAGCCTGGACCGCAGCCGCCGCACGCACCGGTGGACGGCCGCCGCATCGCCGGGCTGGCGTTGCCTGCACTCGGGGTGCTGGCCGCGGAACCGATCTATCTGCTGTTCGACCTCGCGGTGGTGGGCCGGCTCGGCGCGCTGGCGCTGGCTGGGCTGGCGATCGGTGGGCTGATCCTGACGACGCTGAGCTCGCAGATGACGTTCTTGTCCTACGGGACCACGGCGCGCTCGGCCCGCTTCTTCGGCGCCGGGGACCGCGCGGCGGCCGTCGGGGAAGGGGTGCAGGCGACGTGGCTGGCCCTGGGTTTGGGCACGGTCATCGTCGCGGTCGTGCAGCTGTTCGCGGTGCCCCTGGTGTCGGCGCTGGCCGGGGACTCCGACGGCGGCGCCATCGCCGAGCAGGCGTTGCCGTGGGTGCGCATCGCGATCGTCGGTGTGCCCGCGATCCTGGTGTCGGCGGCCGGCAACGGTTGGATGCGCGGGGTGCAGGACACCGTGCGTCCGCTGAAGTTCGTCGTGTTCGGCTTCGCGGTGTCGGCGGTGCTGTGTCCGCTGCTGGTGTACGGCTGGCTCGGCATGCCGCGGCTCGGGCTGGCGGGCTCGGCGGTCGCGAACCTGGTGGGGCAGTGGTTGGCGGCGCTGCTGTTCTGCCGAGCCCTGCTTATCGAGCGGGTGCCGGTGCGGGTGCAGCCGCAGGTGTTGCGCGCGCAGGTGGTGATGGGTCGAGATCTGGTGTTGCGGACGCTGGCCTTCCAAGCTTGCTTCGTGTCGGCCGGGGCCGTCGCAGCCCGCTTCGGTGCGGCCGCAGTTGCCGCCCATCAGGTCGTGCTGCAGTTGTGGAACTTCCTTGCGCTGGTGTTGGATTCGCTGGCCATCGCCGCCCAGTCGCTGGTGGGCGCGGCGCTGGGAGCCGGCCAACTGACGCACGCCAAGTCGGTGGCCTGGCGGGTGACGATCTTTTCGACGCTGGCCTCGGTCGTGCTCGCGGCGGTGTTCGCCGTCGGCTCCTCGGTGTTCCCCAGCGTGTTCACCGACGACCGGTCCGTGCTCGACGCGATCGGGGTGCCGTGGTGGTTCATGGTGGCCCAATTGCCAATTGCGGGAATCGTTTTCGCATTGGACGGTGTGCTGCTGGGCGCGGGCGACGCGAAGTTCATGCGGAACGCGACGCTGGCCAGCGCGCTGGCCGGCTTCCTGCCGTTGATCTGGCTGTCGCTGGTGTTCGGTTGGGGCCTGCTCGGGATCTGGGCGGGGCTGTCGACGTTCATGGTGCTGCGTTTGGTGTTCGTGGGCTGGCGCGCGTTCTCCGGACGTTGGCTGATCCCCGGCACGGCTTAGCCGATTGCCGCGAGCGTGCGCGACGCAGGCTCAGCGTGCGCGCGCGACGGCCGACCAACCGTAGTCGGTCACTTTCACCCGCACGTCACCGAAACCGGCCGCCGTCAAGCGTTCCGGCAGCGTCGCCGGGTCGACAGGGTTGTAGGTATCGCCCTCGTGCGCGACGGCCAACTCGTCGCTGCCGAGGCTGTCGCTGGCGACCAACGCCGCGCCGGGACGCAGGACACGGGCGACTTCGCCGAAGAGCCGGTTCTGCATCTCGCTGGTGGGCACGTGGTGCAGCATCGTGAAACACGCTGCGCCGGTGAAGCGGTCGTCGTCGTAGCAGAGCGCCGTCGCGTCACCGCGCACGATGTCGACGGTCGGCACATCGGCGAACCGGTCCCGCAACAGCGCGGCCAGTTCGTCGTCGATCTCCACCGATGTCAGCCGCGCCGCCGATTCGCTCAACACATCGGTCGTCGCGCCGTAGCCGGGCCCGACCTCGAGCACGTCGTCGCCGAGGTCGACCTCACCCAGCGCCCACGGCAGGATGACCTCGCGGATCAACTGGCGCCACTCGTCGCTTCCGCAGTACTCGTGCGCTTCGTTCACGCTCGTCAGCCTACGAGCGTGCGCAACATGCAGCGGGATCGCGGCGTCTCTCGGGCTGGGCCCACCGCGAAGCGCCGGGGAACCCCTTGCCTAAATAGAAAGCGTCAGTGGACCTGGGCGCGGCCTCGCTCCAGCACGGCATCGCGGTTGGCGGCGATGTCGTCGCCGCTGGCGGTGCGCATCCATTCCCGCGCCGACGCCGCTTCGATCCACAGTCCCTCATTGGTCTGCGCCTCGTCGATGCGGTGATACGACGCCAGCAGCGCGCGCACGGCCTGCTGATTGTTGCCGACGATCGAGGCCGCCACCTGCCGGGCCGTCGGCATCAACTCAGCGTGCGGCACCACCTGGGTGACCAGCCCGGTGCGCAGGGCCTCTTCGGCCGACAGGTAGTCGCCGGTCAAGCTCATCCTGCGGGCCATACCGACGCCGACCTTCTGCGGCAACCGAACCGAGAGTCCCCATGTCGGCAACAGCCCGACGCGGGCATGCGTGTCGGCGAAGCGGGCCTGTTCGGAGGCGATCAGGACGTCGCAGTAGAGGGCGATCTCGAGGCCGCCGGTGACCGCGGCCCCGTTGATCGCGCCGATCGCCGGTTTGGTCATCGGCGGCCACTTGGGCGAGATGTCGGGCAGCTCGGTGGTGTCGCCGAGTTCCTTGAGGTCCAGGCCGGCGCAGAAAACCGGGTCGCTGCCGGTGACGATCACGACGTCCACCTCGTCGTCGGCTTGAGCGTCGCCGAGCGCGCGGTAGAACCGCCTGCGCAGATCGGCCGACAACGCATTGCGCGCCTGCGGCCGGTTCAGGGTGAGCGTGCGCACGCGGTCTTGTGTCGTGATGAGCAGGATGTCGTCGTTGGTCACCAACCGAACCTATCGTGGAGCCATGTGCCGAAACATCACCGAGCTACGTGGGCTGGAGCCGGCGGCGACCGACGAGGAGGTCGAGGCCGCCGCTCGCCAGTACATCCGCAAGGTCAGCGGTATCACCCGGCCGACCGCCGCCAACGCCGACGTCTTCGAGGCGGCCGTCGCCGACGTCACCGCCACCACCCGACGGCTGCTGGCCGCGCTGCCGCCGCGGCGCCAGCCCCCCAAGACCGTTCCGCCGCTGCGCCGGCCCGAGGTGCGTGCGCGCATCGACGCCGCCAAGGCGCAGTAGCCGCCGAATGACCACCGCGCTCAAGGAATGGAGCGCCGCGGTACACGCGCTGCTCGACGGTCGGCAGACGGTGCTGCTGCGCAAGGGTGGCATCCACGAGAAGCGATTCGCTGTGACGGCGTCCCGCTTTCTGCTGTTTCCGACGGTCGCGCACAGCCATGCCGAACGGGTGCGCACCGAGCATCGCAACCTGCTGGACGCCGCGGCGCTCGACAGCAGCGACGACAAGGTGGTGATCCGCGGCGGGGCCCGAGTCGTCGCCGCCATCGAGGTGAACCGCCCGCAAATGCTGGAATCGATTGAACCCCTGCATATCTGGACCAACGAGTCGGTGCGCACCGACCGGCTCGACTTTCGTCCCAGGCATCGGCTCACCGCACTCGTCGTGCAGGCCAGCCCGCTGGTGCGGCCGCTGCGCCTGGCGCGCACCCCGGACTACGCCGGTTGCATCAGTTGGGTGGAACTGCCCGTCGACCCCGAATGGGCGCCGCCGGTGCACGACGACGCGACTCTGCACGACGTCGCCGACCGGGTGCGCCGCTCGGTGGGCTGAGTCGGGGCGCGCTCAGTCGGCCGCCGGCGGTTGCGGTCCAGCGGGCAGCAGCAGGCGGGACGCGCCGTCGCCGAGATGCACGGTGTGCGTCGCCGACGCGAACCCGCGGCCCGTGCCGAGCGGTTCGCCGGTGCCGAGGTTGCGGGCGAAGCGTGGGTGCGACCCGCCGGCCACCAGCACCCGGACACGGGAACCGGCGCGGAACCGGTGTGCGACCGGATCCAACTCGACGCGCACACGGCCGGAATCGGGGGCCGCCGCGAGGTAGCCGTCGCTGACGTTGCGGGACCGTCCCTTCGCGTCCACTTCGCTCACGCGCACGAACAGGTCGTTGTGCGGGTTGTCGCAGGAGTGTGACAGTTCCACGACCGGCGCCCCGACGACGTACAGGTCGGCGGGCAGGCGGTCGCCGGTGAAGCTCAGCACATCGGCACGCTGAGCCAGGCTGATGTCTTTCCGGTAACCGCCCTCGCGCGAGAGCAACCTGCCGCCCACGGTGGGCGTCGGATCCGCTGGGTTGTAGGTGAACGTCGACGGCGGTGCGGTCTCCGGCGGGACCGCGTCGCCAAGGCGACCTCCCGGCTGTAGATAGCGCACCACCTCGGGCATCGCCGGCGGCCATTCGGGCAGGTCGGTCCAGCCGCGGCCGGACACGAAGACCCGCACCGGCTGGCGTCGCGCGCTCGTCCCGCCATCGAGATGGGTGCCCAACCAATCCAGCGTTTCGCGGATGACGGTCGGCGCCGCTTTGGTCAACAGCTGGGTGTGCGTCCACGGGCCGACGGTCAACCCGACCTCCACGCCGCGCTCATGCAGTCGCCGGTACTGGGCGATCGTCTGCTCGAGGAACAAGTCCTGCCAGCCGCCGATCAGCAGCACCGGTATCTCGGTGGTGTCCAACGCTCGGCCGACGTTCAGCGAGGTCCAGTACGGATCGTCCGCCTCGGGGTGGTCGAGCCAGGACTCCCACCACGGCGCTCCCGCGCCCAGCAGCGTCCGTCCTGCCTCGCCGGCGGGCACCCGCCTCATCGCGCGGGCGAGGAGCCGTCGCGACCGCGCCTGCCGCAGCAATGCCCGCAATCTGTTCCGGTCCTCCTGGTTGGCGACCAGGTGGCTCCAGCCGAGAAAGTCGCTCAACGCGAAGGAGCCGGTGCCCCACCGCGGCCCGCTGACGTCGTGCGGGCCGACCGTGATGACGGCGGTCTTCATCTCCGGCGGGGGATCGGTGAGCAACGCCCACTGCGTAAACCCCAGATACGACAACCCGATTGTGCCGAACGACCCGGTGAACCACTCCTGATGCCTCAGCCACGAGACCGTGTCGGCGCCGTCGGAGACCTCGTTCATCATCGGCTCGAACTCGCCACCGGAGCCGAACGTGCCTCGCACACTCTGGAAGACGACGTGATAGCCGCGCGCCGCATAGGCGCGGGCGTAGAGCGCGGCGATCGGGAAGTCCCGGCCGTAGGGGCTGCGGACCAGCAGGGTGCCAGCGGGATCCGATGTCGCGGGCGCGTAATGGTGCGCCCTGAGCTCGACGCCGTCGCGCATCGGCACACGGACCCGGTGGATCTCGAAGTCACACGTGTGCGGTGGCAGACGCATCAGACGTGACAGGGTGCGTCCGGCGAGCCGCGCGGTCTTGGGGCGGGAGGCAGCAGCGGCGACGATGGTCACCCCGTCGAGGCTACGCAGGCGCGCCGCCGTTCGGCTCGAGCGCCTGCACAACTTGCGTCATCGCCCAGTCGATGGCCGACGTAGCCTCCTCGCCATCGAGCCCCCAGACCCCTACGAGGCGCTCGTAGCTCGCCGGGCTCCACAACACGTCGAGTAGGCCCGCGATCTTGCGTTGCTGTTCCTCCGCCAGCCGCGGCGCCGCGTCGGCCACCGCCCGCAGCAGTGCTTCGCGACGCCGCTCGTCGGAGCCGACGAACGCCGGGTCGCGGGGCGCCGGAACGGTCTCGCGCACCGAGAACCGTTGCAACGACGCGAATACCCGTGCGGTTACCGCACCGAGGGTGTCGAGGGTCATGTCCTCGTAGGACACCCCGGCCTCGGCCTCGAGTCGCTGCATGACGGCGTCGTGCAGATGGCGTTCGGTGGGGAAGTGACGGTAGACCGTGCGCTCCCCGACGCCGGCGCGCTCGGCCACTGCCCGGAACGTGAGCCCGCGCCAGTCCCAGCTGTCGAACTGGTGCACCAGCTCACTACCTGCATTGACGATGCGGTCGCGGGTCTGCGCCGCCTTCTGCAGGCGGGCACTGTTGTCGTACGAACGCCGCGGCGCTCTTGACGGCTCACCCATAATGATGACAGTGTACTGTCATTAATGTTAGCCCGCCGAGCGGGAGGTGCACCGTGGCATCAGCGGCCGACCTGATGGCCCGCGCCGTCGATCGGACCGGGCTCGACGACTTCGGCGACGACTCGTTCCGCGAAGGCCTCGAAATCCTCACCCGCGCGCTGCGTGACGAAGCCCGGCTCAACGTTCGCGGCGAGGGTTTCGTCTATCCCCGCATCGAACTGCACCTGTCGCAGCGCCTGCAGGTGGAGGACTGGTACCGCAGACATCCGGAGATCGACGACGAACCCCTCGTCGCGCCTCTGTTCGGGTTGGGTCTGCCCCGAACCGGGTCGACGGCCTTGTCCTTCCTTCTCGCGCAGGACCCGGCCGTCCGCTACCTGCGCAGCTGGGAGTCCGCGCAGCCCTGCCCGCCGCCGTCGACGGTCCACGGCGACGACCCGCGCATCCCGCCGGATCTGAGGCCGGTCATGGTCGGCAGCCGTAGGCACGTACCGAACGATGTCCACGGGCCGATGGAGTGCCTCGACCTCATGGCGCTCGACTTCAAGTCGCAGATTTTCCAGGCCTACGCGCAGATTCCGTCGTATTCGCAATGGCTCTGCGACACAGCGGATTTCACCTCGACCTACGTCTACGAGCGGCGGGTGCTCAAGCTGTTGCAGTGGGGTGCGCCGCCCCGGCCGTGGCGGCTGAAGTCCCCGGCGCACGTGCTGTCGCTGCCCGATCTCGACAGGGTCTTCGGTGACGCCCGCTTCGTGATGACGCACCGCGACCCGACCGACGTGATGTTGAGTGTGGCCGACGTCTACGCCGATATCGTCGGCGGGTTCTCCGACCATCTCGACCGGCGGTATCTCGGCGAACTGAACGTCGCGCAGTGGTCCGCGGGGATGCAGCGCGTGATGGCCTTTCGGGAAGCCGGTGCCGACGACCGCTTCTACGACATCGGTTTCCGTGCGATGCAAGCCGATCCGATCGGCGAGGTGAGGCACCTGTACGCGTGGCTCGGCGAACCCGTCACCGATGAATTCGAACAGCGTATGCGGGCCTGGTGGGCCGCGAACGCCGAGAATCGCGAAGCGCACCCGAAAGTGGATGCCGAAGCGTTCGGGCTGGACCCCACCAGGGTTCGGCCGCTGTTCGCCCACTACGCCGACACATTCGTGAGGAGCGCGCATGAGCGTTGACCTGACCGGCGGGATGGATCCGGCCCGCGAACTCGTGTTCGCCCAGCGGCCGGATGAACCCGAGATGCGTGATTCGGTCAGCTTCTGGGTGTTCGACGACCGCGGCGAGATCGGTTTGCCGCGCATCGGGATCGAGGCGGTCGCGTCGAACTGGGACACGCACGGAATCCAGGTCAACGTCGCGTTCGCCGACGGCCGGGTGTACCGGCTGCGCGCCGACGGTCCCGGCAGGCCGGTCGAGGGCCCCGACGGCAAGCCGACGGTGCTGGGCGCCGGGCCGCTGACATTCGCCTGCATCGCGCCCTTCGACGTGTGGACCATGGCCTTCGACGGGCAGGCCGTGCAGACGTCGTCGGCCGATCTCGCCGCGGGCCGCAAGGACGGACCCCTGGTCGACGTGCGGTTCGAGGTCGAGGCGAGGATGGCGGTTCCGCCGTGGATCCAGGGCGCCATGCGGGCCGACGCCGACGAGCAGCTCAGGACGTCGATCGTCGGTGACCTCATGGGCGGAGCGCGCTACGAGCAGTTGTTCCGCGCCACCGGAGCCGTCGAGGTGGCCGGCGCACAACAGTCGTTCTCCGGCACCGGGTTGCGTATCCGGCGCCAGGGCGTGCGCAAGCTCGAAGGCTTCTGGGGTCACTGCTGGCAGTCCGCGCTGTTCGGCAGCGGGCGGGCGTTCGGCTACATCGCCTATCCGCCGCGACCGGACGGACAGCCGAACTACAACGAGGGCTACGTCTATTACGGCGACGGCGCGCTCGTGCCCGCCCGTGTCGTGGAGGCGCCATGGCTGCGTCGGCTGCGGCCCCGCGGCGAGGACGTCTCGCTGGTGCTCGAAACCGACCGCGGCACAGTGCGGATCGAGGGCGAGACGGTGGTGTCGACCCACGACATCACCGATCGCAGCGAAATCCCGGCCGACCAGTTGGCGTTGATGGCGAACTGGACCTTCCCCGCATTGCAGCAGGCCGGCGTGCGCTATCGCTGGGACGGCGAAGAGGCGATCGGCATGCTCGAGCGCTCGAGCCCGATGGACCAGATCGCCGACGGCTGAGCCGTCAATCGAGCCTGCATCAGAACACGTAGTGCGGGATCAGCTCGTGCGCGCGCTGCAGGTTGGTCTGCATGCAGTCAGGGTCGGGGTTGGAGTAGATCGGCGAGTAGAACACCGACTGCTGCAGCACGCCATAGCTCGTGTCGAACGCGATCATGCAGGTGATCCACCACCGGTTGTTCCAGTCGGTCGGCTTCATGATCCAGTACTGCGCGGCGCGGTGCCCGTCGATGTCGAGTTGCACCGCGTCGGCGGGCAGCGTCTCCTCGTATGTGCGCCAGACGATCGGCTCGATCGCCATCTGGTAGTTCCCGGCGTCGTACTTGCAGCGCAGCTGATCCTCGGGAATCGGCGGCGTGTGCGCCAGACCGATGGCCTGCACCGCGTCGAGCGGGATCTCCTTGCACGGGTTGAACGGCGACGGGTCGGTGATGTCGATGACGGGCCACTTGATCGACGTGGTGACGTTGGTCATCGGGATCTCTTTCGCATCCACCTGCGGGACACCCGCCGGATTGGTCTGCCACACCACGATCGCCGCGGCGACCATTGCGCACAGCACCGACACCAGGCGCAGCTTGGCGACCATCACACCCCTTTGTCCGTCGGTCCGACCCTGCGGGGAGTCTAGCGGGCGGCCACCAGCGGCCGGACGGGAAGTGAGAACCTGTTCTAGTTGCCGGGCGAGCCGCCGACATCCGCTTAAGTACCCTGGTCAGTTGTGACACGCGAAGGCCGACGGCCCACCCTCTGGGCGATCAGCGACCTGCACACCGGTCACACCGGCAACAAACCCGTGACAGAGTCGCTGCATCCGGCCTCTCCCGACGACTGGCTCATCGTCGCCGGCGACGTGGCCGAACGCACCGATGAGATCCGCTGGGCGCTGGATCTGCTGCGCAAACGGTTCGCCAAGGTGATCTGGATTCCGGGCAACCATGAACTGTGGACCACCAATCGGGATCCGATGCAGATCTTCGGCAAGGCCCGCTACGACTACCTGGTCAACATGTGCGACGAGATGGGCATCGTCACCCCCGAGCACCCGTTCCCGGTATGGACCGAGGAGGGCGGCCCGGCCACGATCGTGCCGATGTTCCTGCTGTACGACTACACCTTTCTGCCCGAAGGTGCGGCCACCAAGGCCGAGGGGCTCGCGATCGCGCGGGAGAAGAACGTCGTGGGCACCGACGAGTTCCTGCTGTCGGCCGAACCGTATGCGACCCGCGATGCGTGGTGCCGCAGCCGCGTGGCCTACACCCGCAAGAGGCTCGAAGATCTCGACTGGATGACGCCGACGGTATTGGTCAATCATTTCCCGATGGTGCGCGAACCCTGCGACGCGATGTTCTATCCGGAGTTCTCGCTGTGGTGTGGCACCACCGCGACCGCTGACTGGCACACCCGTTACAACGCGGTCTGCTCGGTGTACGGGCACCTGCACATTCCGCGCACCACGTGGTACGACGGCGTGCGGTTCGAGGAGGTGTCGGTCGGTTATCCGCGAGAATGGCGGCGCCGCAAGCCGTATCGCTGGATGCGCCAGATCCTGCCGGATCCGCAGTACCCGCCCGGATACCTCAACGAGTTCGGCGGCCACTTCGAGATCACCCAGGAGATGCGGGACAACGCCCAGAAGATGCAGCAACGGATCCGCGACAGGCAGGTAGCGCGATGACGATCGCGGCGTCACTGTTGTCCGGTGTGTTGCCCGCGGCGACGCATGGGCTGGCCGCGGCGGAGCTCTACCGTGATCCGCCGGACCTGGCGCCGTTGCCTGAAGAGGAGCCGCTCGTCGCCAGGTCGGTGGCCAAGCGCCGCAACGAATTCGTCACGGTGCGGTACTGCGCCCGGCAGGCGCTCGGCGACCTCGGTATCGCACCGGTGCCGATCCTGAAGGGGGAGAAGGGCGAACCGCGTTGGCCTGACGGCGTGGTCGGTTCCCTGACCCACTGCGACGGTTACCGCGGTGCGGTGGTCGGCCGCCGGAGCGACGTGCGTTCGGTGGGGATCGACGCCGAACCGCACGGAGTGCTGCCCGACGGGGTGCTCGACGCGATCAGCCTGCCCACCGAGCGAGTTGAACTCAAGCAGCTGCCCGCCGGACTGCACTGGGACCGAATCTTGTTCTGCGCCAAGGAAGCAACCTATAAGGCATGGTTTCCGGTGACCCGGCGTTGGTTGGGCTTCGAGGATGCCCACATCGTCTTCGACGTCGACGACAGCGGTACCTCGGGCACATTCGTCTCACGCGTTCTGATCGATCCCGCCGCGGAGCACGGGCCGCCGCTGGAGACGCTGCCTGGGCGGTGGTCGGTGCGCGACGGCATCGCGCTCACCGCAATCGTGTTATGACCGAGGCCGGGCTCGTCATCGTCGACAAACCCGCGGGCATGACGAGCCACGACGTGGTCGGCCGCTGCCGCCGATTGTTCGGCACTCGTAAGGTCGGCCACGCCGGCACACTGGACCCGATGGCGACCGGGGTGCTGGTCGTCGGCATCGGACGTGCCACCAAGATCCTCGGCTTACTGACCGCGACCGACAAGGCGTATGCCGCGACGATCCGACTGGGGCAGGCCACCTCCACTGATGACGCCGAAGGTGAAGTCCTGCAGGAGGTTTCGGCCGACGACGTCACCGATGTGCAGATCCACCGGGCGGTGGCCGAACTGCGAGGGGAGATCGAGCAGGTTCCGTCCGCGGTCAGCGCTATCAAGGTCGACGGGCAGCGGGCCTACAAGCTCGCACGGGAGGGAAGTGCCGTCGAGCTGGCGCCGCGCCGCGTCCGGATCGACCGGTTCGATGTGCTCGATATCCGCCGGCGCCCCGGACTCGTCGATGTGGATGTCGAAGTCGACTGCTCCAGCGGCACCTACATCCGCGCGTTGGCCCGCGACGTGGGCACCGCGTTGGGCGTCGGCGGTCACCTCATCGCGTTGCGGCGCACCGGGGTCGGCCGCTTCGGGTTGAGTGAGGCCCGCACACTCGACGACCTCGCCGATGCGCCGCGACTGTCGCACAGCATCGACGCCGCATGCCTTCTGGCGTTTCCGCGGCGGGACCTGTCCGCGGGTGAGGCGGAGGACACCCGCCACGGGCGGCCGCTGAAAGCGGCTGGTATCGAAGGCACTTACGCGGCGACCGCCCCGGACGGGCAAGTCATCGCACTGCTGAAAGACCACTCGGAGCGCACGAAGTCGGTCGTGGTGCTGCGCCCGGCGACCTTGTAGGCCATCGCATTCGGGCGCATACTGACATCCCGTTCTCCAGATGGGAGCCGAAATGCCGTCTCCATACAAGGCTCTTCAAATCGCACTCGGTGTTTTCGGCGTGGTCGCGCTCTGCCTGTACCCGCTGGCCGTGCTGTGGCCCTCGGGGTGGGCATGGCATGCGGGCCCGCCCCACAATTCCGACTACTTCATGATGATCGTCGGGCTGTACGCCACGCTCGGCGTATTCCTGTTGTTGGCGGCGCGAAACCCTCGCGCTCATCTCAGCCTGATCTGGTTCGCGGTGTGGTCCAGCGTCGTTCACGCGGTCATCATGGCGGTGCAGTCTGTGCGCGGCGGCGGGCATCACATGGGACACCTGTTCGGTGATGTGCCCGCACTTCTGCTGGTCGCGATCGTGCTGGCGGTGCTCGTGCGGGCGTCCGGGCTCACACGGTCCGAGGAACAGCCGGCTGCGCTCGAGCGACGTTAGCTCGCGACCACCCAGATCGCTTCTGCGGCAGGGCTTCCCAGGTCGACGGTCGTATCGTCGCCGTCGGACGATTCGATGGCCACCGAGATCATGCCGGCGAAGTCCCGCCGGGCCAGCACCCGCAGCCGCGAGTCCAGGCTGATGCCGACGCTGTCGAAGTACCGCAGCATCTCCGGATCGGCATCGGAGATGCGCGCGACCGTGCCGGTGTCGCCGTCGTGGCAGGCCGACAACTGGCGGGCGTCCGGGGTGGGCACCTGACCGTCGGCCGCGGGGATCGGGTCGCCGTGCGGGTCACGGATCGGGTGGCCGAGCTTCGCGTCGATGCGGTCCAGCATCCGGTCAGACACCGCATGCTCGAGCACCTCGGCCTCGTCGTGCACCTCGTCCCAGCTGTAGCCCAACTCGCGGACGAGGAACGTCTCCATCAGCCGGTGGCGGCGCACCATCGCCAGCGCGGCGGCCCGGCCGGCCTCGGTCAACGTCACCGCGCCGTACTTCTCGTGGTTGACCAGCCCCTGGTCGGCCAGCTTGCGAATCGACTCCGAGGCCGTGCTCGCGGACACGCCCAGCCGCTCGGCCAGCAGCTTCGTGCTGATCTTCTCCTGCGACCACTCCTGCACCGTCCAGATGACCTTCAGGTAGTCCTGGGCAACGGTCGTCAGGTCACGCGCATCGCCGGCAGGATTCACAGTTGCAAAGTTTAGGCAATGGTCACCTCATCTGGGCATCCAGCGAAGCGCCCGGCCCCCGATTCGCCGTAGGCTTGCCCTCGTGCAGCGCTGGCGGGGACAAGACGAGATCCCGACCGACTGGGGCCGATGCGTCGTCACCATCGGGGTGTTCGACGGTGTGCACCGCGGTCATCAGGAGCTGATCAACCACGCGGTCAAGGCCGGCCGTTCACGCGGAGTGCCGACGGTGCTGATGACGTTCGACCCCCATCCGATGGAGGTCGTGTTTCCCGGCAGTCATCCGGCCCAGCTGACGACGCTGACCCGGCGCGCTGAACTGGTCGAGGAACTCGGCATCGACGTCTTCCTGGTCATGCCGTTCACCTCCGACTTCATGAAGCTCACTCCCGAGCGCTACATCCACGAACTCCTGGTCGAACGCCTGCACGTGGTGGAGGTCGTGGTCGGGGAGAACTTCACCTTCGGCAAGAAGGCGGCGGGAAACGTCTCGCTGCTGCGCAAGGCCGGTGAGCGGTTCGGCTTCGCCGTCGAGGGGATGGCTCTGGTTTCTGAAGTAGCAGAGCCCACACACGACGAGACCGTCACGTTCTCGTCGACCTATATCCGGTCCTGCGTCGACGCGGGCGACGTCGTCGCCGCCACCGAGGCGCTGGGCCGCCCACATCGCGTCGAGGGCGTGGTGGTGCGCGGCGACGGGCGCGGCAAGGTGCTCGGCTTTCCCACCGCCAACGTGGCGCCGCCCATGTACTCGGCGATCCCCGCCGACGGGGTCTACGCGGCGTGGTTCACCGTGCTGGGCCACGGGCCGATCACCGGCAGCGTCGTCCCGGGCGAGCGGTATCAGGCCGCCGTCTCCGTCGGCACCAATCCCACATTCTCCGGGCGCACCCGCACCGTCGAAGCGTTCGTGCTCGACACCACCGCCGACCTGTACGGCCAGCATGTTGCGGTCGATTTCGTGGCCCGGCTGCGAGGACAGGAGAAGTTCGCCACCGTCGAGGACCTCGTCGAGCAGATGGGCGCCGACACCGAGCACGCCCGCACGATTCTGTTGCGCTGAGCTGCGGTTTCACTGCACGCCCGACCCGCTGTTAGACTTCTGGCCGACCTGGCGTGTGCTGCAGTTCGCGGCGGCTGCGCCTTCCTCGGGGCCGCACGCCCCTTCCCCGCGAACTGAGAAGATGGAGTTTGTTTCGTGGCGCTTACTGCCGAGCAGAAAAAGTCGATCCTGAACGAGTACGGCCTGCACGACACCGACACCGGCTCGCCGGAAGCTCAGGTGGCCCTGCTGACCAAGCGGATCACCGACCTGACCGAGCACCTCAAGGTGCACAAGCACGACCACCACTCGCGGCGCGGTCTGCTGCTGCTCGTCGGCCGTCGGCGCCGGCTGCTCAAGTACGTGGCCCAGGTCGACGTGCAGCGCTACCGCTCGCTGATCGAGCGGCTCGGCCTGCGCCGCTGACGCAGGATTTCGGCCCCGTACCTGCGCAGAGTACGATGGCATCGTTCGACTGCCGATTGGCTCGAACGACCAGGGTGCGGTCTTCGCAGTTCCGCGAGCACCGTTCCCGCGCGTCATAACCAGGACCTGCTTGATCGCGCGGTCTTCGGTAGTGGCTGCCGGAAACAATTGCCGGCAGCTTCGATCGATGGCCGTAGCCGCATCGAGGCCGGTGGTTCGAAAGCTGTGACGACGCGAAACAGCTGAACAGTGCAAGCACTGAACCCAGAGAGGCCATCCGGACACCCATGTCTGTAGTTGAAATCGAAGACGGCGTGTACGAGGCGACCGCCGTGATCGACAACGGAAGCTTCGGCTCCCGCACCATCCGTTTCGAAACCGGCCGGCTCGCCCAGCAGGCCGCCGGCTCGGCCGTCGCCTATCTCGACGACGAGACCATGCTGCTGTCGGCCACGTCGGCCAGCAAGAATCCCAAGGACCACTTCGACTTCTTCCCGCTGACGGTCGACGTCGAGGAGCGGATGTACGCCGCCGGCCGCATCCCCGGCTCGTTCTTCCGTCGCGAAGGTCGCCCGTCGACTGACGCGATCCTGACCTGCCGGCTGATCGACCGGCCGCTGCGCCCGTCGTTCGTCGACGGCCTGCGCAACGAGATCCAGGTCGTGGTGACCGTGCTGTCGCTCGATCCCAAGGATCTGTACGACGTGCTCGCGATCAATGCGGCCTCGGCGTCCACCCAGCTCGCCGGCCTGCCGTTCTCCGGCCCGGTCGGTGGCGTGCGCGTCGCGCTGATCGACGGGACGTGGGTCGCGTTCCCGACCGTCGAGCAGCTCGAGCGGGCGGTGTTCGACATGGTTGTCGCCGGCCGTGTCCTCGAAGATGGGGACGTCGCGATCATGATGGTCGAGGCCGAGGCCACCGACAACGTCGTCGAGCTCATCAAAGGTGGGTCGGCGGCTCCTACAGAATCAGTGGTGGCCGAGGGCCTGGAGGCCGCCAAGCCGTTCATCAAGGTGCTGTGCGAGGCGCAGCAGGAGCTGGCCGATCGCGCCGCGAGGCCGGTCGGCGAGTATCCGGTCTTCCCCGAATACGGCGACGACGTCTACTACGCGGTCGCCTCGGTGGCCACCGAAGCGCTGTCGGAGGCGCTGACCATCGCGGGCAAGCAGGAGCGCAACGACCGCACCGACGAGATCAAGGGCGAGGTGCTCGAGCGGCTGGCCGAGCAGTACGCGGGCCGCGAGAAAGAGATCGGCGCCGCGTTCCGGTCGCTGACCAAAAAGCTTGTGCGCCAACGTATCCT
Organism: Mycobacterium sp. GA-0227b; assembly: GCF_001499855.1. Lineage (GTDB taxonomy): Bacteria > Actinomycetota > Actinomycetes > Mycobacteriales > Mycobacteriaceae > Mycobacterium. The sequence goes on along the minus strand of NZ_LQIK01000023.1, from coordinate 199,202 downwards.
GACCGACCACTTCCGCATCGACGGCCGCGGTATCACTGACATCCGCGCGCTGAGCGCCGAAGTGGCGGTGGTGCCCCGGGCGCACGGCAGCGCGCTGTTCGAGCGTGGCGAGACGCAGATTCTCGGCGTCACGACGCTGGACATGATGAAGCTGGCACAGCAGATCGACTCGCTGGGGCCCGAGACCAGCAAGCGCTACATGCACCACTACAACTTCCCGCCGTATTCGACCGGCGAAACCGGCCGCGTCGGTTCACCCAAGCGCCGCGAGATCGGCCACGGTGCGCTGGCGGAGCGGGCGATCATGCCGGTGCTGCCGAGCGTCGAGGAGTTCCCCTACGCGATCCGTCAGGTGTCGGAGGCGTTGAGCTCCAACGGTTCTACCTCGATGGGCTCGGTGTGTGCGTCGACGCTGGCACTGCTCAACGCCGGTGTGCCGCTGAAGGCACCGGTCGCGGGCATCGCGATGGGCCTCGTGTCCGACGACATCGAAGTTGACGGCAAGAGCGAGCGCCGCTTCGTGGCGCTGACCGACATCCTCGGCGCCGAGGATGCGTTCGGCGACATGGACTTCAAGGTTGCGGGCACCAAGGAGTTCGTCACCGCGCTGCAGCTGGACACCAAGCTCGACGGCATCCCGTCGCAGGTGCTGGCCGGCGCGTTGAGCCAGGCCAAGGATGCCCGGCTGACCATCCTCGAGGTGATGGCCGAGGCGATCGACGGGCCCGACGAGATGAGCCCGTACGCACCGCGGATCACGACGATCAAGGTGCCGGTGGACAAGATCGGCGAGGTGATCGGGCCCAAGGGCAAGATCATCAACCAGATCACCGAGGACACCGGCGCGCAGATCTCCATCGAGGACGACGGCACCGTGTTCGTCGGCGCGACCGACGGACCCTCGGCCCAGGCGGCGATCGACCGCATCAACGCGATCGCCAACCCGCAGCTGCCCAAGGTCGGCGAGCGGTTCCTCGGAACCGTCGTCAAGACAACCGATTTCGGTGCGTTCGTGTCGCTGCTGCCGGGCCGGGACGGGCTGGTGCACATCTCGAAGCTGGGCCGCGGAAAGCGGATTGCCAAGGTCGAGGACGTCGTCAAGGTGGGTGACAAGCTGCGCGTGGAGATCGCCGACATCGACAACCGGGGCAAGATCTCGCTGATCCTGGTCGCCGAAGAGGACACCGCAGACGCTTCCAAACCGGACACTGCACCGGCAGATGCCGCCACGGCGAGCAGCTAGGGAGTTGCGCCGCAGCGCACGCGGCGACGGGTCATCGTTGGCGGTGCGCCGCACCGTGTTGCCCGGTGGCCTGCGCGTGGTCACCGAATACATCCCGTCGGTGCACTCGGCATCGGTCGGGCTGTGGGTCAACGTCGGTTCGCGCGACGAGGGCCACAGCGTCGCGGGCGCGGCCCACTTCCTGGAGCACCTGCTGTTCAAGTCGACGCCGACGCGGTCCGCGGTGGACATCGCCCAGGCCGTCGACGCGGTCGGCGGTGAATTGAACGCGTTCACCGCCAAGGAGCACACCTGCTACTACGCGCATGTGCTCGACTCCGACCTGGAGCTGGCCGTCGACCTGGTCGCCGACGTGGTATTGCGCGGCCAGTGCGCCGTCGAGGATGTCGAGGTCGAACGCGACGTGGTGCTCGAGGAGATCGCGATGCGCGACGACGATCCCGAGGACACCCTCGGCGACGTGTTCCTGTCGGCGATGTTCGGCTCTCATCCGGTGGGCCGTCCGGTGATCGGCAGCGTGAAGTCGATTTCGGAGATGTCCCGCGCGCAACTGCATTCGTTCCACCTCCGGCGCTACACCCCCGAGCGGATGGTGCTGGCGGTCGCGGGCAACGTCGACCATGACGAGGTGGTGGCGCTCACGCGCGAGTACTTCGGCGCTCGGCTGGTCCGTGGGCGCACGCCGGTGCCGCCCCGCAAGGGCAGCGGCCGGGTCGGTGGGCGGCCCAGCCTGCAGCTGGTCAGCCGTGACGCCGAGCAGACCCACCTGACGCTGGGTGTGCGCACGCCGGGGCGGCACTGGGAACACCGGTGGGCGCTGTCGGTGCTCAACACCGCGTTGGGTGGTGGGCTGAGCTCGCGGCTGTTCCAGGAGATCCGCGAGACCCGCGGGCTGGCGTACTCGGTGTACTCGACGGTGGACACGTTCTCCGACAGCGGGGCGCTGTCGGTCTACGCGGGTTGTCTGCCGGAACGATTCAACGAAGTGGTCCGGGTGACCACCGATGTCCTGCAGGCGGTGGCCCGCGACGGCATCAGCGAGGCGGAATGCCGGATCGCGAAGGGATCGCTGAGGGGCGGTCTGGTGCTCGGCCTCGAGGATTCCGGCTCGCGGATGAACCGCATCGGCCGCAGCGAACTGCATTTCGGTGAGCACCGCACCATCGAACAGACGCTGGCGAACATCGATGCGGTGACGCTCGACGAGGTCAACGCGGTCGCCCGGAAATTGTTGAGCCGGCCCTACGGTGGCGCGGTGCTGGGGCCGCAAAGGTCGAAAAGGTCGCTGCCACAGCCGCTTCGGTCGATCGCGAGCTGATCGACTACCGTTGGGCCGATGATTCGACTGTCGAGGCGGCATGTCCTGATCGGCGGCCTGACGCTGGCAGCCGTCGCCGCCTGCACCGAAAAGCAAGCGGTGGCCGATCCCCGCGCCGTGCCGCCGATCGACGCCCGGATCGGCGAATTCGAGCGTCAGCACAATGCGCTCATCGGGGTTTTCGCCGTCAACCTGGACACCGGACGGGCCATCGCGCACCGCGCGCAGGAGCCGTTCGCGATGTGCTCGACGTTCAAGGGCTACGCCGCCGCGCGGATCCTGCAGAAAGCCGAGCGCGGCGAGCTCGCGCTGTCGGATCGCGTGGCCGTCGAGCAGAGCGACATCGTGCCCAACTCGCCGGTCACCCAGACTCGGGTCGGGCAGACGATGACACTTGCCGAACTGTGTGAAGCGGCCCTGCAGAGAAGCGACAACGCCGCAGGCAACCTGCTGCTCCGGGCGATCGGTGGGCCGCCCGCAATCACCGACTTCGCCCGCAGCATCGGCGACCAACGGTCACGGCTGGACCGCTGGGAGGTCGAGCTCAACGCGGCAGTTCCCGGCGACCCTCGCGACACCACCACACCGGAGGCCATCGGCGGCGGCTACCGGTCGATGCTCACCGGCGCCGTGCTCGCGGAGCCGCAACGCCGGCTGCTCGAGGACTGGATGCGGGCCAATCAGACGTCAAGCGTGCGACCGGCGCTCGCGCCGGGATGGACGACGGCCGACAAGACCGGCAGCGGCGACTACGGCAGCACCAACGACGTGGGCGTCGCGTTTGGTCCCGACGGTCGACGGCTACTGCTGGCGGTGATGACGCGATCCGCTGGGAACGACCCGAATGCACCGAACATGCGGCCACTGATCGGCGAGCTGGCCGCCCTGCTCGTTGCGGCGCTGCTCGCCTGATCCGTGGCCCCCGAGCCGCCCCGACCCCCCGCGGCCGGGGGCGACCGGTGGAGCGGCTGTCCCCCCATGCGCCCCCCGGCGCCAGCCGCTGACGTCAACGGTATGGCACCAACGGCGGCGGAGGAATCGGGCGAATCCCTATCATTTCGGCCCGGTACGGGACGGGCACCGGGCGCACAACCGCGCGCGCACGGTCTAGACCAGCACTGACGCCGGATCGGTGTACGGCAGGCCGAGATCGGCCGCGACGCGTTCGGACAGCAGCGCCCCGGCATGCGTGGACAGGCCCTTGGCCAGCGCGGCATCCGCCCGGCACGCCGCCCGCCAGCCCTGGTCGGCCAACCTCAGCACGTAGGGCATGGTGGCGTTCGTCAGGGCGTAGGTGGAGGTGCGGGGCACGGCGCCGGGCATGTTGGCGACGCAATAGAAAACGGTGTCGTGCACGGCGAACGTCGGATCGTCGTGGGTGGTCGGTCGGGAGTCCTCGAAGCAACCGCCCTGGTCGATCGCGATGTCGACCAGCACCGCGCCCGGCTTCATGTGGGCGACGGTCGAATTCGTCACCAGTTTGGGCGTCTTGGCACCCGGCACCAGCACCGCACCGATCACCAGGTCGGCGCGTTTGACGGCGTCCTCGAGTTCGAGGATCGACGAGTAGCGGGTCTCGATGCGGCCGCCGAACTCGGCGTCCATTTCGCGCAGTTTGTTGATGTCGACGTCGAACACGGTGACGTGCGCACCCATGCCGGCAGCCACCCGCGCGGCGTGGTAGCCGGCGGTGCCGCAGCCGATCACGACGACGTCGGCGGGCGCGACACCCGGCACGCCTCCCATCAACACGCCCCGGCCGCCGTGGCTGGACATCAGGTGATACGCGCCGACCTGTGCCGACAACCGCCCGGCCACCTCGCTCATCGGGGCCAGCAGCGGAAGTGCACCGTCGGCGGTTTGGACGGTTTCGTACGCGATCGACGTCGCGCCGGACGCCATCAGCGCATCGGTGCACGGGCGAGCCGCCGCCAGATGCAGATACGTGAACAGGGTCTGGCCGTGGCGCATCCGGTGGTACTCGGCGTCGATCGGTTCCTTGACCTTGAGCAACAGTTCGGCCTCGGCCCACACCTGGTCGGCGCTGGTGATCACCTGAGCGCCCGCGCGCTTGAAGTCGGCGTCCGCGATCGCCGAACCCTCGCCCGCGCCGGATTGGACGATCACCTCGTGTCCGTGATGCACCAACTCCGCGACACCCGCCGGGGTGATGGCGACCCGGAACTCGTTGTTCTTGATCTCGGTTGGGATGCCGACGCGCATGTCCGCTCCTCGCAAAGACGCTGTACCTCCAGTTTGAAGAAGCTTCGAATTCACGGCAACAAACATGCTCAGAATTCTGTATTGTCGCCATGTGACGGCGTCTTCTTCGACAACGGACGCGGGTAGGGCGGATCGGCCGAAGGATGTTCGGCCGTACGCGGTCGACGCTGTCGACCGCCGGATCCTGACCGCGTTGCATCGCGACGCGCGGATGTCGAACCACGCGCTTGCCGACGCCGTGGGAATCGCACCGTCGACCTGCCACGGCCGGGTGCGCCGGCTCCAGGAGCTGGGGGTGATCCGCGGTTTCTACACCGACATCGACCCGGCCGCGATCGGCCTGCCGCTCCAGGCCATGATCTCGGTGAGCCTGCAGTCCAGCGCGCGCGGCAAGATCCACAGCTTCATCCAGCAGATCCGGCGTATGCCGCAGGTGATGAACGTGTACTTCCTGGCGGGCGCAGACGACTTCATCCTGCATGTCGCCGCGCGAGACACCGACGACCTTCGGGCGTTCGTGGTGGAGAACCTCAACGCCGACGCGGACGTCGCGGGTACGCAGACGTCGCTGATCTTCGAGCACCTGCGGGGCGCCTCGCCGTTGTAACCCCGGCGAGCGGTCTCACGTGCCGACGAGATCCGGGTGGAACTTGGTTGCCATGCGGCGCAGGCCGTCGCGCCAGTCGACCGTGGTGGAGCCGACGAGCTCCCTCATTCGGCTGACGTCAACTGGGTTGCCGCGCAACGCATCCGCGTCCACCTCGAACACCGGCTCGCGGCCCACCAGCGAGCCGAGGTAGGTGCACCACTCCTGGATGCTGATCGTCTGTTCGCCGGCCCAATTAATGGTCGTCGCGGGAACAGACGCGGCCGCAAGCAGTTTCGGGACGGTCGCAATGATGTCGTGCTCGTGGATCGGGTTGTAGAGCGCCGCTGCGCCCGGCGGCACCGGGATCGGCATCCCGGCCAGGATCATCTCCAGGTGAAACAACGGCCACCCGCCGTTGTCCCCGTACGGGACGTTGAGCCGGGCGATCGTCGTCGGCACGCCGAGCGCGCGGGCCATCGACCGGGCGACCACCTCACCGGCGATCTTGGAGATGGAATACGTCGGGAACAGGTGCTTGTGGTTGTCGCCCAGAGCAGCGTTCTCGGTTCGCGGCTCGTCGTGGGGCGGGTCGTAGACGGCGGCCGACGAGCAGTGCAGGAACGCTTTGGCGTCAGGGCAGTGGGCCATCAGCAGGCCGACCGATTCCGCGTTGGCGCCGAGGTCCTTGTCCCAGCGGCCGCTCTTGGCAACCGCGAAGTTGAGCACATAGTCGAAATCTCTTGGCAGAGAGTCGAAAACCCCTGCCGCCATGTTGACGGTTTCACAGCGCACCCCGGCCGCTGCGAGCCCGTCGCGGGCCGTGGCATCGGTGAACCGGGCGATGCCCCACACCTCGTTGTCGACGACGAGCGCCTCGGCGAGGGGGGCCGCGACCTGACCCGTCGCACCGGTGACCAGTATCTTGGCGCCCTGCATGCGCCGATGGTAGGGGAGGGTCGCCCATGCCGTGGCCGGATAGGGTGACCCCATGCGAGTCGGAGTACTGGGCGCCAAGGGCAAGGTAGGGACCACGATGGTCGAGGCCGTCGAGGCCGCCGACGATCTGACGTTCACGGCCGGCGTCGACGCCGGCGACCCGCTGAGCCGGCTTGTCGACGCCCAGACCGAGGTCGTCATCGACTTCACCCATCCCGACGTGGTGATGGACAACCTCCAGTTCCTCATCGAGAACGGAATACACGCCGTCGTCGGCACCACCGGGTTCACCGACGACCGGTTGGCACAGGTCCGTCAGTGGTTGGACGCCGAACCGGACGCCGCGGTTCTCATCGCGCCCAACTTCGCGATCGGCGCGGTGTTGTCGATGCATTTCGCGCAGCAGGCCGCCCGCTACTTCGAGTCCGTCGAAGTCATCGAACTTCACCACCCGCACAAGGCCGATGCGCCGTCCGGCACTGCGGCACGCACCGCGCGGCTCATCGCCGAGGCGCGAAAAGACATGCCGCCCAATCCGGATGCCACCAGCACCGGTTTGGAAGGCGCTCGCGGCGCCGATGTGTACGGTGTGCCGGTGCACTCCGTGCGCTTGGCGGGGCTCGTCGCCCACCAGGAGGTGCTTTTCGGCACGCAGGGGGAGACGCTGACGATTCGGCACGACAGCCTGGACCGGACCTCGTTCGTGCCCGGAGTTCTGCTCGCGGTTCGGCGGGTGGCCGAGCGCCCCGGGCTCACGGTGGGTATCGAGCCGCTTCTCGACCTGTAATGGCCGACGGCGGTCGCGCACTGCGCATTCAACTGCTGATCGGCTTCATGTGCGTTGCGCTGGTCGTCTACTTCGTGCTGCTCGGGCGCATTGCGATGGCGTTCGTCACCACCGGGGAGCCGGCCGCCGTCGGCTTGGGTTTGGCGCTGATGATCCTGCCGCTGATCGGGCTGTGGGCCATGCTCAGCACGCTGCGCGCGGGCCTGACCCATCAGCGGCTCGCGCGCATCGTCCGAGACGAGGGCCTGGAACTCGACGTCAGCGCGCTGCCGCGGATGGCGTCGGGGCGGATCCAGCGAGACGCCGCCGATGCACTGTTCGCGACCGTGCGCGAAGAATTGGAGAAGGACCCGGACAACTGGCGGCGCTGGTATCGACTGGCACGGGCGTACGACTACGCCGGTGACCGCAGTCGCGCGCGGGAGGCGATGAAGAAGGCCGTCGAACTGGAGGAGCGCCGATGAGCAAGACGCTGTTGGTCGTCCATCACACTCCATCGCCCGGCACCCGCGAGTTGCTCGAGGCCGTCGTCGACGGCGCCAAGGACCCCGAGATCACCGGCGTCGACGTCGTCGTCAGACCCGCGTTGGCCGCAACCCTGCCCGACATGCTCGACGCCGACGGCTACCTGTTCGGGACAACCGCGAACTTCGGGTACATGAGCGGCGCACTCAAGCACTTCTTCGACACCGTGTACTACCCGAGCCTCGACCACGTCGGCGGACGCCCGTACGGGTTATGGGTGCACGGCAACAACGACACGGTCGGCGCGGTCAACGCGGTGGACAAGCTCGCTGCCGGGCTGGCACTGTCCAAGGTGGCGGATGTGCTCGAGGTTGTCGGACCCGTCGACGCCGGTGTCCGTGAGCGAGCCTACGAATTGGGCGGCACATTGGCCGCGACCCTGATGGAGGACTAGGCATGCCGGGTATTGCCGATCTCGCACTGGGCGCTGCGCCTATCGCGGGCGGTGCCATGTTGGGTGTGATCGCAGGAAATCTCAAGCCGCCCGACGTCCGGGGTTTGATCACCAAGGATCTCGACCTGCTGGATCGGATCCCCGCAGAGCAGGTCGAGCGCCGGGCCCGGCTGCAAGCCAGCATCGACGAGCGCATCGACGATCTGATCTCGGCCGGCGAACGCAGTCGCGAACTGCGCGAGGCGGCGATGTCGTACAAAGGCAATTGGCGCGACATCGTGGTCTTCATCTGCGCTCTGCTGTTCACCTACATCTGGTGGAACGTTAGCCACAGCCGATCCAACTGGCTGGTGATGTTCATCGCGATGATCGTGGTCTCCGTCGCCGCGGGCATCTACGCGGGCCGGGGCATCCTGCGCGCGGTCCGCCGCTTCCTGCACCGCGACGACAGCGAGCCCGCCAAGCGTCAGTAGTGGTAGGTGTCCGACGGCGCCGGAATGTGTGCCGGATCGTCGACGTCGTCGAACTCGGACACCTCGATGCCGTACGCCCGGGCCAGTTCGAGGATCTTGTTGGCCCTCGCGATGCGGGGTAGGTCCGAGCCGTTTCGGATCTCGCCGCCGTCGCGTTCGAACTCGGTGAAAAACTCCTTGGCCCAAGCGATCTCTTCGGGGGACGGGGAGAGTCCTTCGTTGACGGTGGCGCACTGCTCGGGTGTCAGGCAGATCTTGCCGGTCATGCCGAACTCGGCGCTGACGGCGGTGGCCTCGCTGAGCTTCAGCGCACTCGAACCGACCGTAGGGCCGTCGATCGCGCTCGGCAGGTGGGCGGCTTTCGCGGCGATCGTGAACCGCGACCGCGCATACGCCAGAGTGGTCGGGCTCTCGCCGAAGCCGGTGTCGCGCCGGAAGTCGCCGATACCGAAGGCGAGCCGGAACGTGCCTTTGGCCGCGGCGATAGCGGTGATGCGCTCCAGCCCCCGCGCCGTTTCGACCAGCGCGACGATCGGCACGTTCGGCAGCCGGTTGGCGGTCTCGGTGACGTGGTCGACCGATTCGACCATCGCGAGCATCACTCCGCCGACCGACGTCTTTCCCAGAGTGTCGAGATCGTCTGCCCACCATGGCGTGCCGAACCCATTGACGCGGACCCAGTCGGTGTTCCCCTCGTCGAGCCAGCGGACCACGTTGTCCCGGGCCAGGACCTTGTCCTTCGGCGCGACCGCATCTTCGATGTCCAGGACGACGATGTCCGCTCGGGACCGCACCGCCGGCGCGAACCGCTCGTACTGCGCGCCGTTGACCAGAAGCCAGCTGCGGGCGAGCACCGGGTCGATACGCGAGCCGACGTCGTCGTAGTCCTGGTGAGCGCCGGATTCGAAACCGTCCATCGGATCATCGTTGCGTATCGATGCCGCGCGGTGTGCTCGGACAGCTGCAATTGGGCATCAATTGGGCAAGGCGGATTCGAACAGTTCCTGCAGCGCGATCCAATGACGCTCGGCGGCCTCCTCGTCGTACGGCGCATTGTCGGGCACCGCGAACCCGTGTTCGGCGGGATAGAACTCCACAGTGTGGGCGACGTTGGCTGCGGTCAGCGCCTTGTCGAGGGTCTCGGCATCGTCGGGCGTGAACGCGCGGTCCTTGGCAGCGCCGGCGACGTAGACGGTGGCCTTGATCCGGTCCGCCAGCAGATGCGGGCTGGCGGGATCGTCGGTGACCAGACCGCCGGCGTGAAAGGAGCCGGCTGCGGCGACGCGGTCGGGCACCCGGCCGGCGACGACGACCGAGGTCCGGCCACCCATGCAGTAGCCGCACACGCCGAACGTGTCGCCCTTGACCTCGGGACGGCCGGCCAGGAAGTCGAAGAACGCCGCGGCGTCGGTGGCCATCATCTCGGGGGTGATCGACGAGATCATCCCGAACAGTCGCGTGCGCTGCTGCGGATCGGTGAATGCCGTCCGCATGTCGAAGGGCTCCCAGTCGCCATGGCGGTAGTACACGTCGGGCAGCAGCACCGCGTGGCCGAAGCCGGCCAGGCGGGCCGCCATCTCCTGGAAGGTGTCGCGCACGCCACCGGCGTCGACGTACATCACGACTCCGGTCCACGGCCCGGCGCCGTTGGGGGTGTGCAGGGTGACAGGGCAGGTGCCGTCGGGCGTGGTGACGGTCGCGGAGATGCTCGGCATGGCTACCGTTCTACTCGCCCGGTCTGCAAGTAAGCTGACCGGCGTGCCGATCGTCACGCCCTACGAGGATCTACTGCGGCTGGTGATGGAGCGTGGAACGCCCAAGTCGGACCGCACCGGCACCGGTACCCGTAGCTTGTTCGGCCACCAGATGCGATACGACCTCGCGGCCGGCTTTCCGCTGATCACCACCAAGAAGGTGCACACCAAGTCGATCGTCTACGAACTGCTGTGGTTTCTGCGCGGCGACTCGAATGTGCGTTGGCTACAGGAGCATGGCGTCACCATCTGGGACGAATGGGCTTCTCCGACAGGGGATCTCGGACCCATCTACGGAGTGCAGTGGCGGTCGTGGCCAACCCCGTCGGGTGAGCACATCGACCAGATCAGTGCCGCGCTGGAGCTGCTGAAGACCGACCCGGACTCGCGTCGCAACATCGTCTCGGCGTGGAACGTCGGGGAGATCCCGCAGATGGCGCTGCCGCCGTGCCACGCGTTCTTCCAGTTCTATGTGGCCGACGGCCGGCTCTCGTGTCAGCTCTACCAGCGCAGCGCGGACCTCTTCCTGGGGGTTCCGTTCAACATCGCCAGCTATGCGTTGCTGACCCACATGATGGCCGCGCAGGCCGGTCTGGATGTCGGCGAGTTCGTCTGGACCGGCGGCGACTGCCACATCTACGACAACCACGTCGAGCAGGTGCAGTTGCAGCTCAGCCGCGAGCCGCGGCCGTACCCGGAACTCGTTCTGGCGCCGCGGGATTCGATCTTCGACTACACCTACGAAGACGTCGCTATCCTCAACTACGATCCGCACCCGGCGATCAAGGCGCCCGTGGCTGTATGAGCGTGGGGCTGATCTGGGCCCAGTCCACCTCGGGTGTCATCGGGCGCGACGGCGGTATCCCGTGGCGCTTGCCGGAGGACCAGGCCCGCTTCAAGGGACTCACGATGGGCCACACGGTCGTGATGGGCCGGTTGACGTGGGAGTCGTTGCCCGCCAAGGTGCGCCCGCTGCCGGGGCGTCGGAACGTCGTGCTCACCCGCAGGTCCGGCTATGCGGCCGACGGCGCAGACGTGGTGGCGTCGCTGGAGGACACGTTGACCGATGACCTGATCTGGGTGATCGGCGGCGCGCAGATCTACGCGGCGGCGCTGCCGATCGCCACGCGCTGCGAGGTGACCGAGATCGAGGTCGACCTGCCGCGCCAGGATGCCGACGTGATGGCGCCGGTGCTCGACGAGTCGTGGATCGGCGCGGCGGGGGATTGGCTCACCAGCACGTCGGGGCTGCGCTACCGGTTCTACAGCTATCGGCGGGCCTGATGGTCGGTGACGTGCGTGTGCGTCACACGTATCGACGTTTTGCAGACCTACACCCGCACTTTGCCTGCGAAACGTCGATCGGTGTGACGTTCTCCGCTACCGACGCGCTTGAGTTGTCGGTGGTGTCCTGCAGGATGGGTGCGTGCCGACACTCACCGCGGCCCAGGCGCGACGCATCGCCGTCGCGGCGCAGGGTTTCGCCGAGGCGAAGCCGAGCGGTCCGGTCACCCGTGCGCACCTGCGCAGGCTGATCTCACGGATCCAGGTGCTGCAGTTGGACTCGGTATCGGTGTCGGTGCGCGCGCATTACGCGCCGGTGTTCAGCCGGCTGGGACCCTATAACCGCGACGTGGTGGACCAGGCGGCGTGGAGCCACTCGGCGCGATCGCCGCGACTGCTGGTCGAATATTGGTCGCACGAGGCCGCGTTGATGGCCGTCGAGGACTGGCCGCTGCTGCGTTGGCGCATGCGCGAGTACACCCACGGCCGGTGGGGCACCCACATCGTCAGACGCAACGAGAAGCTGGCCGAGCAGATCGTCGCCGCGGTGACCGAGTTGGGCCCGTCGACGGCAGGGCAGATCGCGGCCTACCTCGGCGCCGAACAGCGCGGTCGCAAGGGGCCGTGGTGGGACCGCAGCGACACCAAGTGGGTGACCGAGGCTTTGTGGTCGTCGGGCGTGTTCGCGACGGCCACCCGTGTGGGTTTCGCGCGGCATTACGACCTCGCCGAGCGGGTGCTGCCGGCGGAAGTGTTGGCGCGTGAGGTCGACGACGAAGATGCCGTACGCGAGCTGGTGCTGCGCGCGGCCGGTGCACTGGGCGTGGCGACCGAGCCGGACATTCGGGACTACTTCCGGCTGTCGCCCGGCCAGGCCAAGCCGGCTGTTGCCAAGCTCGTTGCCGACGGGGAGTTGGAGCAGGTCGAGGTCGACGGGTGGGCGGCGCCGGCGTATCTGCGGGCGGGACAGATCATTCCGCGGCGTGACCGCGGGACGGCGCTGTTGTGTCCGTTCGATCCGCTGATCTTCTTCCGCCCCCGGGTCGAGCGGCTGTTCGGATTTCATTACCGCATCGAGATTTACGTGCCCGCTGCGAAGCGCCAGTACGGCTATTACGTGTGGCCGTTTCTACTCGACGGTGAACTGGTCGGTCGGGTGGACTTGAAGGCCGATCGGACGGCGGGCGCTTTGAACGTGGTGGGCGCGTTCGCTGAGCCAGGTGCAGAGCGGCCGCGGGTGGCGTCGGCGCTGGCCGCTGAGTTGCGGTCGATGGCGTCGTGGCTGGGACTGGCGGATGTGGTGGTCGGGGAGCGCGGCGATCTGACAGACGGGCTACGCGCGGCTCTGCCCAGTGTGTGGAAGAAGCAATGCGGCTTAGGCAATCAATGGATTACGAACCGCCACTGACGAATTGAACCGCCCGAAATCGCGGTCGGCGGACCATAATTCGCGTACGCCGTGTGACCCGCATAAGGCGACGATTCGTGCGTCATGCACCAGCGGACCGGCCACCTTGCCCGCTTCGAGCAGTGTCTTGAGACGCTCCCAGTAACCCGGCGGCTCGCCGAGCAAAGACAGTGCGGGGGATGCGAGCCACGCATCGATTTGTTCGATCGCTTGGCCGGTAGTGCTGGGCGGATCGTAGATCCTGGGGTGTGTGCAGATGGCAAAGAACTCGTGCAGACATGGCCAGGGTATTGCCCAGGCGGACCGGCCTTCGGCAAGTGATTTCACCCGCTCGGCGGCCGCGGTGTGGAACTGGGCGTCGCGTCGATGCGCGTAGACCAGAATATTTGTGTCAACGGCGATCATGCCGGGTTGCCATAGACGCTGTCGCGGACCTTGTCCCACGATGCGTTACGGAACTCCGGTTGCAGGCCGCACCCGGAGACGCTGGCATCGGCAAGCACGAAAGAAGCGCCTGCCCGTTGCCGCTTGATGACGTCGCGTAGCCCGGTTTCGATCAACGCCCGCAACGTAGTACCTTCCCGGCGCGCGAGATCCTGAGCTTCTCGCAGCAACTCATCGGGAAGATTGACCGTCGTCTTCATATGGGCAACCATACCAACAAAGCCATACAGCCATATCTTCCGGTGCTGCCATAGATCCACGACACTGCCCCGCCGAACGGCCGGTCCTACTCTTGAGCCGCGGTCCAGTCGTAAGGCAGGAACTTGCCGTCGAACGTCACCACGACGCGGTCGCCGCCGGGATGCGGCTTGCGCTGAACGTCGACACTGAAATTGATGGCACTCATGATGCCGTCGCCGAATTTCTCATGGATGAGCTCCTTGATGGCGCCTCCATAGACCTGGAGTGCCTCGTAGAAGCGGTAGATCGTCGGGTCGGTGGGTACCGCAGTCGGCAGGCCGCCGCGCATGGGAACCGCCGCCAACACCGGTATCGCCGCGTTGTCGAGCCCGAGCATCTCCACGACCACCTCGCCGGCCTCGACCGGAATCGGGTGTTGGCCGAGCAGGGCTGCGACCGTCCACACCACCGGCTTGTCGATGGCGTCGGCGAGCTCCTGCCAGCTGAGCCCCTTCGCCAGTCGCGCCGCGGTGATCTCGGCGGTGATCTCGTCTCTGGTCATGCGGTCCCTTCCTTGTGCACCGGTTTCGCACACTCGAGCCCCGCTCGGTTGAGCGTCAGGCGCAGTCGGCGCAGACCATCCGGTCGCCCGACCGCAGGGCCAGCCGGCTGTGGTGCTGCACCAGGAAGCAACTCGAGCAGGTGAACTCGTCGGCCTGCTTGGGAATCACCCGGACGGTGAGCTCCTCACCCGACAGGTCGACGTCGGGTAGGTCGATCGAGTCGACCGGGTCGCCGTCGTCGACGTCGAGCACCGCCACATCGACCTGTCCGCGGCGCTTTGCAGCGATCGCCTCGAGCGACTCGTCGACCGCCTCGTCGCTGTCCTTCACGCGGGGTGCGTCGTAATCGGTTGCCATCAGTCACACTCCCTCTCAAGATCGGTCCTTGAGTAACACCGATTGAGAAGGGGTTTGTTCCCGCTGCGCCCGAGGCCGAAACCTGGTCCACGTTAGGGTGAGCCGTGGCCGAGACCACGCCTCTGCGCGTCCAACTGATCGCCAAGACCGAGTTCACCCCGCCGCCGGATGTGCCGTGGAGCACCGACGCCGACGGCGGGCCGGCACTCGTCGAATTCGCCGGTCGTGCGTGCTATCAGAGCTGGTCCAAGCCGAATCCGCGCACCGCCACAAACGCGGCCTACATCCGGCACATCATCGACGTTGGGCATTTCTCGGTGCTCGAGCATGCATCGGTTTCCTTCTACATCACCGGGATCTCGCGGTCATGCACCCACGAGCTGATCCGCCACCGGCACTTCTCCTACTCCCAGCTGTCGCAGCGCTACGTCCCCGAGCGCGACGCTCAGGTGGTGGTGCCTCCGGGTATCGAGGACGACCCCGAGCTGACGGAGATCTTCGCCGCCGCCGCCGACGCCAGCCGATCCACCTACATCGAACTGCTCGACCGCCTCGAGGCCAAATTCGCCGATCAACCTAACGCGGTCCTTCGGCGCAAACAGGCACGCCAGGCCGCGCGGGCGGTCCTGCCGAACGCCACCGAGACCCGGATCGTCGTCACCGGCAACTACCGGGCATGGCGGCACTTCATCGCGATGCGGGCCAGTGAACACGCCGACGTGGAGATCCGCCGGCTGGCCATCGAATGCCTGCGCCGACTCGTCGATGTCGCACCGCAGGTATTCAGCGACTTCGAAATCTCTGCGCTGGCGGACGGCACCGAGGTCGCCACGTCCCCTCTGGCCACTGAAGCGTGACGGTAAGCGAGTAATCTGAGCCCCGTGAGCACCAGCGGAATCGACGTAACGGCCCAGTTGGGCACCGTGCTGACCGCAATGGTGACTCCGTTCAAGCCCGACGGCTCGCTGGATACCGACGCCGCGGCCCGGTTGGCGAATCGACTCGTCGACTCCGGGTGTGACGGTCTGGTGCTGTCGGGGACGACCGGTGAATCGCCGACGACCACCGACGAAGAGAAGCTTGCGCTGGTACGGGCCGTGCTCGAGGCCGTCGGCGACCGCGCGCGCATCGTCGCCGGCGTCGGTACGTACGACACTGCCCACAGTGTGCACGGAGCCAAGCTCGCGGCAGCCGAGGGTGCCCACGGGCTGTTGGCGGTGACGCCTTACTACTCGCGGCCGCCGCAGGCCGGCCTGGTTGCGCACTTCAATGCGATCGCCGATGCGACGGACCTGCCGGTCATCCTGTACGACATCCCGCCGCGGTCGGTCATCCCGATCATGTGGGACACCATGCGCAAGCTTGCCGAGCATCCCAACATCGTGGCCGTCAAGGATGCCAAGGGTGATCTGCATGGTGGCGGCCAGATCATCGGCGAAACCGGGTTGGCCTACTACTCCGGCGACGACGCGCTGAACCTGCCGTGGCTCGCGATGGGGGCCGTCGGCTTCGTCAGTGTCTGGGCTCATCTAGCCGCGAGCCAGCTGCGGGACATGTTGTCGGCCTTCCAGTCCGGCGATATCGCGACGGCCCGCAAGATCAACGTAACGCTGGGGCCGTTGAGCGACGCTCAGGCACGTCTCGGTGGGGTGACGCTGTCGAAGGCGGGTCTGCGGCTGCAGGGCTTCGAGGCCGGTGACCCGAGGCTGCCGCAGATGCCCGCCACGGCCGAACAACTCGACGCGCTGGCCGCCGATATGCGGGCGGCCGCGGTGCTGCGGTAGTGAACGAAGAACTCAACCCACCGGGGCCACTGGCTCCCGGCGCATTGCGGGTCACCGCGCTCGGCGGAATCAGCGAAATCGGCCGTAACATGACCGTTTTCGAGCATCTCGGCCGGTTCCTGATAGTCGACTGCGGTGTGTTGTTCCCGACGCACGACGAGCCCGGCGTCGATCTGATTCTGCCCGACCTGCGCCTCATCCAGGACCGCCTCGACGACGTGGAAGCCCTGGTGCTCACCCATGCGCACGAGGACCACATCGGTGCCATCCCCTTCCTGCTGAAGCTGCGACACGACATCCCGGTGGTCGGTTCGAAGTTCACGCTCGCGCTGGTTGCCGAGAAGTGTCGTGAACACCGGATCAAGCCGGTGTTCATCGAAGTCGACGAGGGCCAGAGCTCCAGACACGGCGTGTTCGAATGCGAATACTTCGCGGTCAACCACTCGATACCCGGTTGTCTGGCGATCGCCATACACACCGGCGCCGGCACCGTGCTGCACACCGGGGACATCAAGCTCGACCAGTCCCCGCCCGACGGCAAGCCCACCGATCTGCCAGGCATGTCACGACTGGGCGATGCTGGAGTGGACCTTTTCCTGTGCGACTCCACCAACGCCGAGATTCCCGGTGTCGGACCGTCGGAAAGCGAGATCGGGCCGAACATGCACCGGCTGATCCGCAGCGCTCAGGGACGCGTCATCGTGGCCTGCTTCGCATCGAACGTCGGTCGCGTGCAACAGATCATCGACGCCTCGGTGGCGCTCGGCCGCAAGGTGGCATTTGTCGGCCGGTCGATGGTCCGCAACATGGGAATCGCCAAGGAGCTTGGCTACCTGACGCTGACCAACGATGACGACATCATCGACATCGGCGCCGCGGAGATGATGGCGCCCGAGCGGGTCGTGCTCGTCACCACGGGAACCCAAGGCGAGCCGATGGCGGCGCTGTCGCGGATGTCGCGGGGTGAGCATCGCAGCATCACCCTGACGGCGGGCGACCTCATCATCATGTCGTCGTCACAGATACCCGGCAACGAGGAAGCGATCTTCGGTGTGCTCGACGCGCTGGCCAAGATCGGCGCCCGTGTCGTCACAAATGCACAAGTGCGCGTTCATGTTTCGGGCCACGCATATGCCGGTGAGTTGCTCTTCCTCTACAACGGCGTGCGACCGCGCAATGTGATGCCCGTCCACGGCACCTGGCGGATGCTGCGAGCCAACGCGGGTCTCGCGGCGCGCACCGGCGTTCCCGAGGACAACATCGTGCTGGCCGAGAACGGTGTCAGCGTCGATCTGGTGGCGGGTCGAGCATCGATCGCCGGTGCGGTACCGACGGGCAAGATGTTTGTCGACGGTCTGGTCACCGGGGATGTGGGCGACGCCGTGGTCGGTGACCGGCTCACGCTCTCTTCGGGATTCATCGGTATCACCGTCGTGGTCCAGCGTGGTACCGGCAAGCCCGCGGCACCGCCGCATCTACACTCGCGCGGATTCAGCGAGGACCCAAAGGCGCTGGAGCCTGCCTGCCGCAAAGTCGACGAGGCGCTCGAAGCGCTTGTCGCGGAACGGGTGACCGACGTCAACCGCATCGCCCAGGCCGCGCGGCGAGCCGTCGGCAAGTGGGTGGGGGAGACCTACCGCCGTCAGCCGATGATCGTGCCGACGGTCATCGAGGTGTAGCGTCAGCGCTTGTTGATGTAGCCAGCGTCGACGGGCAGCGTCACACCGGTGATGTAGCGCGCGGCGTCTGAGACCAGGAACGCGACCGCGTTGGCGATGTCGTCGGGGTCGAGGGTTTCGACCGGCAGCGCGTTGCCCATGTCGATGGGCTTGCCGGTCTGCGTGACGACCTCGTCGAGCCACCGCTGGATGAACTCGTTGTTGATCATCGGCGTATCGACGCCCGCCGGGTGTATCGAGTTGACCCGAATATTGTGCGGCGCAAGCAGGTTCGCGTAGACCCGCATCAGCCCGACGATACCGTGCTTTGCGGCGGCGTAGCCGATCGAGCCGGAATCGTCGCTTCCGCCGCCGACGAGGCCCATCACCGAACTGATCAGCACCACCGCGCCGCCGCCGCGCTCGGTCAGCGGCTGGCGGCTCACCTCGATCGTATGGAAGACGCCGGTCAGGTTGACGTCGATCACGTCACGCCAACCGGTCTCGCCTGACTTCATCGGTGCGATTCCGGCGTTGGCGATCATGATGTCGAGCCCGCCGAACTCGTCGAGGCCCGCCTGCAGCGCGCCTTGCAACGACTCGTGGTCGCGAACGTCGGCCTGGTGAGCCACTATTCGCGCGCCGGTGTCCTCGACGAGCTTCACTGTCTCGGCCAGCTCATCCGCCGTCGCAAGGGGGTACGGGACCGACGCGATCTGCTCGCAGATGTCGACCGCGATGATGTCGGCGCCATCGGACGCCAGCTTGACGGCTTCTGCCCGTCCCTGGCCCCTGGCCGCGCCGGTGATGAAGGCGACCTTGCCGTCGAGCGGAGCCATCAGGGACGCAGTGCTCCCTTGCTCGGATCACCGGCGACGACCGGTTGCAGCATCTTGATGTCAGGTGAGCCGTCGAGGTGCTCGCCTACCGTGCCGAACAGCGTCGCGACCGCGGGCGACTTGCTGTGCTCCTGCAGCGCATCGGCGTCGGCCCACTGCTCGACGAAGATGAACGTCCCGTCGGCCTCATGCAGCGAGTACAGATCGCACCCGGGTTCGGAGTGCACCGCCTCCATGGCCTTCTTGCACGCCTCTCGAACGGTGTCGACGGACTCGGGCTTGGCTTTCATGGTGGCGATGATGGTGACGGGCATGGCGATGAACTCCTCGGTGCGGGGTGGCCGGACGGGAAACACCCTACTCAGCGAACCTAACTAAATTTTTGGATACCCATCTGTGACCTGTGTGGCAGATGGTGGTTCTGGGGCTCAAGGGACTAGGCTTACAGGCATGCCTAGTAAGACCGCCGCCCGCTCTGGGAACCGTTCGAGCAGGTCAAAGGCCGGTTCGCGATCGGGCAGCCGGACGGCGCCCCGTCGTAAACCGGCGCCGCGCCGGACCACGTCGCCGATCTCGTCGGCCGGCGCCACGGTAGGCCGTGGGGTGCGGGCGGGGTGGCTGATGCTGGCCAAGGGTGCCGGCAGCACCGCGCGTTCGGTCGGTCGTGCCCGCGATCTCGAACCCGGCCATCGCCGCGACGGCATCGCGCTTGCGCTGCTCGGTCTCGCCGTCGTCGTCGCGGCGAGTTCGTGGTTCGGCGCCGCTCGGCCGGTGGGCGAATGGCTCGACACCTTCCTGCGGACGTTGATCGGCGCTGCCGTCGTGCTCGTTCCGCTTGCGGTGGCGGCCGTCGGCGTCACGCTCATGCGCACCGAACCGGACCCGGACGCCAGGCCGAGGCTGATTCTCGGCTCGACGATGATCGCGTTGCCTGCCCTCGGGTTGTGGCACCTGTGGGCCGGCTCCCCCCAGGCTCCAGCCGACCGGCAACACGCCGCGGGCTTCTTCGGCTTCGCGATCGGCGGTCCGCTCTCAGACGGGCTGACACCGTGGATCGCCGCGCCACTGTTGTTCATCGGTGTGCTGTTCGGTGTCCTGCTGGTGACCGGGACCACGATCCGCGAAGTGCCGTCGACGGTGCGGGCGATGTTCTCCGCGCGGGGCTTCGGCGATTATGACTATGACTACGACGATTACGACGACGAGGACACGGCCGTCATCGCGGAGCGCGAGGACTTCTCCGACGGGTATTACGACGACTCATTCCCGCCCGGCGACGATGCGGCGCGCGCGTGGCCCACCGGCACGCCCATGGAGAACTATCCCATCGAGGACGAGGCGCCGACGGTTCCCGAGCCAACCGCCAAGTCCCGCAAGAAGAAGCCGGCCAGACAGCAGAGTCTGTCGCTGGACCGCGTGGTCGACGGACCGTACGCGCTGCCGCCACTCGATCTGCTGATCGCCGGCGATCCGCCCAAACGCCGCAGCGCGGGCAATGACCGGATGATCGAGGCCATCAGCGAGGTGCTGGACCAATTCAAGGTCAATGCTTCGGTCACGGGTTGCACCCGCGGCCCGACCGTCACCCGGTACGAGGTCGAACTCGGCCCGGGCGTCAAGGTCGAGAAGATCACTGCGCTGCAACGCAATATCGCCTACGCGGTCGCGACCGAGAGCGTACGGATGCTCGCGCCGATCCCCGGCAAGTCCGCGGTCGGCATCGAGGTACCCAACGTGGACCGGGAGATGGTGCGCCTGGCCGACGTGCTCACCGATCCGACCACCCGCGGCGATCACCACCCGTTGGTCATCGGCTTGGGCAAAGACATTGAGGGTGAGTACATCTCGGCCAACCTCGCCAAGATGCCGCACCTGCTGGTGGCCGGGTCGACCGGGTCCGGCAAGTCGAGTTTCGTGAACTCGATGCTGGTGTCTCTACTGGTGCGGGCCACGCCCGAGGAGGTCAGGATGATCCTGATCGACCCGAAGATGGTGGAACTCACGCCCTACGAGGGGATTCCGCATCTGATCACGCCGATCATCACCCAGCCGAAGAAGGCCGCCGCCGCGCTGGCGTGGCTGGTGGAGGAGATGGAGCAGCGCTACCAGGACATGCAGGCGTCGCGGGTGCGCCACATCGACGACTTCAACAAGAAGGTGCGCTCCGGTGAGATCACCGCACCGTTGGGCAGCCAGCGCGAGTACAAGCCGTACCCGTATGTCGTCGCCATCGTCGACGAGTTGGCCGACCTGATGATGACCGCGCCCCGCGACGTCGAGGACGCGATCGTGCGCATCACGCAGAAGGCCCGCGCCGCAGGTATCCATCTGGTGCTGGCCACGCAGCGGCCGTCGGTGGACGTCGTCACCGGCCTGATCAAGACCAACGTGCCGTCGCGGCTGGCGTTCGCCACGTCGTCGCTGACCGACAGCCGCGTCATCCTCGACCAGCAGGGCGCCGAGAAGCTGATCGGCATGGGCGATGGGCTGTTCCTGCCGATGGGCGCGAACAAGCCGCGTCGACTGCAGGGCGCGTTCATCACCGACGAGGAGATCCACGCCGTCGTCGAGGCCACCAAGGCGCAGGCCGAGCCCGAGTACACCGAGGGTGTCACGACCGCGAAGACCACCAGTGAGCGCACCGACGTGGATCCCGACATCGGCGACGACATGGATGTCTTCCTGCAGGCGGTCGAACTCGTGGTGTCCAGCCAGTTCGGATCCACCTCGATGTTGCAGCGCAAACTGCGGGTCGGGTTCGCCAAGGCGGGCCGGCTGATGGACTTGATGGAGACGCGCAACATCGTCGGGCCGAGCGAGGGCTCCAAGGCGCGCGAGGTGCTCGTCAAATCCGACGAGCTGGCGGCGACGCTCGCGTCGATCCGCGGTTCGGACACCGGCAGCGACGACGAGTCCGAGTGATTTCGGTGTAGTTAGTTGCGGCGAAGGCAACCAACTACACCCAAATCGCTACAGAGTCAACAGCATTCGCGTGTTGCCGAGGATGTTGGGTTTGACGAAGGACAGGTCGAGGAACTCCGCGACACCGGTGTCATACGAACGGCACATCTCCTCGTAGACCTCAGCGGTGACCGGGGTACCGTCGATCTCCTTGAACCCGTGTTTGGTGAAGAACTCGACTTCGAAGGTGAGCACGAAGATGCGCTCGAGGTGCAATTCGCGGGCCACGTCGAGCAGCCGATCGACGATCGCATGCCCGACGCCGTGGCCCCTGACCTTCGGGTGCACAGCGACGGTGCGCACCTCGCCAAGGTCGGACCACAGCACGTGCAGCGCGCCACACCCGATCAGTTCGCCGTCTCTCTCGGCGACCCAGAACTCCTGTACGGCTTCGTAGAGCGTCACCAGATTCTTCTCCAGCAGGATCTTGCCGGAGTAGATGTCGACCAGAGCCTTGATGGCGGGGACATCCGAGGTTCGCGCACGCCGCACGACGACCTCGCAGGATTCTGCGCTCACAGGTGGAGAGTATCCGTTTGAGCAACCGATATTCTGTTGCGGTGCCGGGCCAACCCCATACAGATCCGCTGGCTCCGCGCGCCCGCGTAGCGAACATCGCGAACGTGCTCACCGGCGTGCGGATGGCGTTGGTTCCCGTTTTCCTGGTGGTGCTCTTCGTCGGTGATGGCCATGAAACCTTCTGGCGCATAGCGGCATTCGTGGTGTTCAGCGTCGCCGTGATCACCGACCGATTCGACGGGGCGCTGGCCCGCAGCTATGGCATGGTGACCGAATTCGGCACACTGGCCGATCCGATCGCCGACAAGGCCCTCATCGGTGCGGCGCTGATCGGGCTTTCGATACTGGGCGACCTTCCGTGGTGGATCACGGCGGTGATCCTGATTCGCGAGATCGGCATCACCGTGTTGCGGTTCGCCGTGCTGCGGTTCGGGGTGATCCCCGCCAGTCGGGGCGGCAAGCTCAAGACCCTGGTGCAGGCCGTGGCGATCGGCCTGTTCGTGCTGCCGCTGTCGGGTGCGTGGCTGTCTTCGGCCTGGGTGATCATGTGGGCGGCGCTGGTCCTGACGGTGGTGACCGGCGTCGACTACGTCGTCTCCGCGATCAAGGACTCCAAGGGCCGACCCGCTGATCGGTGACCCGCGCACCGGTCGCGGCCCCGCCGATCGCAGCAAGACGACTGTGGTTCAACAGTGATCTGCGCCATCCGGGAACCAACCGCCCCGCATGCGGCGTTGCCCTAGTACACCGCCCTTTACAAGGCCCAGCCACTGACTCCGGAGGGAGAGCACGATGACGGCATTGCTTCGCGAGGTGATCGGCGACGTGCTGCGTCGGGCCCGCGTCGACCAGGGGCGCACCCTGCGCGAGGTATCCGATACCGCGCGGGTCAGCCTGGGCTATCTCTCCGAGGTCGAACGCGGGCGCAAGGAAGCCTCGAGCGAACTGCTCGGCGCGATCTGCGGCGCTCTCGACATTCCGCTGTCCCGGGTGCTTTCCGACGCCGGTCTGGAGATGGAGCGCGAGGAGCGTGCCGCGTTCGCCGGGGCAGCCAACATCGACGCCACCACCAAGGTGGTCATCCCGCAGGTCGTGTCGATGGCGGTCGCCTGAGCCCGGTCGGACACTGAGTGGGTGTGGCGATGCGCGCTGACCCGATAGATTGGGCAGCACGGTAAGCCGGGCGGCGAGTCCGAGACAACGACACGAAGGCGGAGTGAACTGACATGGCCAATCCGTTCGTCAAGGCGTGGAAGTACCTCATGGCGCTGTTCAGCTCGAAGGTCGACGAGTACGCCGACCCGAAAGTGCAGATCCAGCAGGCCATCGAGGAGGCTCAGCGCCAGCACCAGGCGTTGACGCAGCAGGCCGCCCAGGTGATCGGAAACCAGCGCCAGCTGGAGATGCGGCTCAACCGCCAACTCGCCGACATCGAGAAGCTGCAGGTCAATGTCCGCCAAGCGCTGACGCTGGCCGATCAGGCCGTTGCCTCCGGCGATGCCGCCAAGGCAACCGAGTACAACAACGCCGCCGAGGCGTTCGCCGCGCAGCTGGTGACCGCCGAGCAGAGCGTGGAGGACCTCAAGGCCCTGCACGATCAGGCGCTCAACGCGGCCGGCCAGGCCAAGAAGGCCGTCGAGCAGAACGCGATGATGCTGCAGCAGAAGATCGCCGAGCGCACCAAGCTGCTGTCCCAGCTCGAACAGGCCAAGATGCAGGAGCAGGTCAGCTCGTCGCTGCGGTCGATGAGCGAGTTGGCCGCGCCGGGCACCACGCCCAGCCTCGACGAGGTGCGTCAGAAGATCGAACGCCGCTACGCCAACGCGATGGGCGAGGCCGAGCTCGCGCAGAACTCGGTGCAGGGCCGGATGCTGGAGGTCCAGCAGGCGAGCGTGCAGATGGCCGGGCACTCGCGGTTGGAGCAGATCCGCGCCTCGATGCGCGGTGAGCAATTGCCTGCGGGCGGCAATGCCGCGGCCCAGCCCGCGACCCCGGCGGCCAATCCGCAGCAGGCCACGCCGGAAAATCCGCTGTCCCAATAACCGAGGTCACCAGTGAGTTCGCGAACGAGTCGACCGGAGCCGTGGCGCTCGCTGGTGCAGCGTGGTTTCCAGAACGGAATCGACACCGCCGCCGAGTGGTCCGACGTGCTGGCCGCCAAGCTGAACGCCGCCGCGGATCCGCGCGCGAAGTTGCTGCGCAAGCGGCGCTGGGCGCTGCGGCTCACCCTGCTCTTCACGGTTTCCTGTGTGTTCTGGATCGGCGTGACGGGATTGGTGGCGGCGTGGGACACGCCCGCTTGGGCGCTGCTCATCCCATCTCCGATCGCGGTCGGTGCGGCGTTTCTGGCCACGCTGGCATTCCTGCGGTACCGGTGGCTGCGACGCGAGCCGTTGCCGCCGCCGCGATCCCGCGCCACCCGTCGGCTTCCACCGTGGGGGTCGGCCGCCCGTCAGCCGATGGCAGCACTGGCGGCCTCTGAACGCGGATTGTTCTCACTGCTGGGCGTGATGGAGCGCGGACGGATGCTGCCGGCCGACGAGCTTCGCGAGTTGACCGCCGCGGCCAATCAGACCGCAGTGACCATGGCCGCGACCGCGAATGAAGTGGTGTCGATGGAGCGGGCCATCCGGTCGACGCCGCAATCACGCGCCCATCTGACACCCACCATCGCGGCGTTCAGTGCGCAACTCGATCACGGCGCGCGGCAGTACAACGAAATGGTCGGCGCCGCAGCCCAACTGGTGTCCGCGGCAAACGCCGGATCCACCTCTACCTCGCCGATGTGGCAACAGCGCTACCGCGACGAGTTGACCAATGCCACCGACCGCCTGCTCGGCTGGGCCCAGGCGTTCGACGAACTTGGCCACGTCCGCGGCGCGTAACGGCTGAACTACATCGTGGGGCGCAGGGCCGGGAACACCGTCGCGGCGATTCCCCGCAGGATGGCCTTCCCGAAATCCACATAGTCGAAGTAATCGCGCCACAACGTGATTCGGCCGGCATGCACCTCGAAGACCCCGCACACCCAGAACTGCAGACGCACCGGCCCGAGCACAAGCGCATCGGTGCGTTCGGTCAGCACGCTGTTGCCGTCGCCGGCGATGCGATGGATCTTCACCTCGAAACCGAAGCGGCCCTCGCCACGCCGCATCACGCCGATGATGCGTTCGCGACCGCGGATCGTGGGGAGCCCGACGTTCTGCCATTCGGTGTTGTCGGCGAGCAAGCTGTCGGCAGTCGCGAAATCCTCGTCCTGCAGGGCGTAGAGGAAGGTCTCCACCGCTCGGATGTTGTCGACGTCGGTTCTCAGTCCGGAAGCCTGGTCGGTCATGGGCCCAGCCTAGTGCCGAGTCGCTGTGGCAGGGTAGGCCCAATGCGCGTCGCGGTTGTCGCCGGACCGGATCCGGGGCACGCCTTCCCGGCGATCGCACTGTGCCTTCGCTTTCTGGCCAATGGGGATTCGCCCATGCTGCTCACCGGTGTGGAATGGCTGGACACCGCTCACGGCGCCGGGCTGCCCGCCGTCGAACTGCTCGGGCTGGACCCGACCGACAGCGACGACGATGCAGACGCCGGTGCGAAGATCCACCGGCGCGGCGCCCGGATGGCGGTGCTCAACGCGCCGCAGCTGGGCGAGATCGCACCGGATCTGGTGGTCTCCGACGTCATCACCACGGCCGGCGGGTTGTGCGCCGAACTTCTCGAGCTGCCGTGGGTGGAGTTGAACCCGCATCCGCTGTACCGGCCGTCGAAAGGACTGCCGCCGATCGGCACCGGGTTGGCGCCGGGGGTGGGTGTCCGCGGCCGGTTGCGCGACGCGGTGCTGCGTACGCTTTCGGCCCGGTCGTGGCGGGAAGGCGTTCGCCAGCGCGCGGCCGCGCGGGCCGAGATCGGATTGCCGGCAACCGATCCCGGTCCACGCCGAAGGCTGATCGCCACCCTGCCCGCACTCGAGGTGCCGCGGCCCGACTGGCCGGCCGAAGCCGTGGTGGTGGGTCCACTGCACTTCGAGCCGACGTCGACGACGCTGGACATCCCGGCGGGTACCGGTCCCGTGGTGGTCGTCGCGCCGTCCACCGCCACCACCGGCGCCGGCGGCCTGGCCGAGGTTGCGCTGGAGGCACTGACGCCGGGACCGGTGTTGCCGCCGGGATCGCGGGTGGTGGTGTCGCGCCTCGGCGGCACGGACGTCGCGGTGCCGCCGTGGGCGGTCATCGGGCTGGGTAGACAGGACGAACTGCTGTCGCACGCCGATCTGGTGATCTGCGGCGGGGGACACGGCATGGTCGCCAAGACGCTGCTGGCCGGGGTGCCGATGGTGGTGGTGCCGGGCGGCGGCGACCAGTGGGAGATTGCGAATCGTGTTGTGCGGCAGGGCAGCGCGCAACTCGTGCGTCCTCTCAGCCCGGACGCGCTGGCGCGGGCGGTGCGCGAGGTGCTGGCCGAACCCGGCTACCGGGACGCAGCGCGGCGGGCCGGAGCGACGGTTGCCGACGTCGAAGATCCGGTACGGGTGTGCCATGAAGCTCTGATGTCTTCCGCGTAGTTTGGGCTCGTGCGGTTGACGGAATTCCATGAACTCGTCGAGGGACAGTTCGGTCCGGTGCGCGGTGCGTCGCTGCTCGTCGATCACGTGTTGAGCGGATACGGGGGGCGGACCGCCGCGCAGGCCATCGAGGACGGCGTCGACCCGCGGGACGTCTGGCGCGCGCTGTGCTCGGACTTCGACGTCCCGCGCGATCAGTGGTGACTTCTCATACGCGAGCAGACGCAAACTGCCCGCGACACGCCGCCGGAGCGGACATTACGGGTCTGCTCGCCCTTTGACCGGGGCGACACGGCGCGCCTCCTTGCCATCGAACACACGTTCGCTACTGTGGGCAGTGTTCGACGGCTAGATGCTGGTCAGGCCGACTTGTCGGTGGCTGCCTCTAGCGTCACGGCCAACTGATCGAAACCCGATCACCGAACAGCTAGACATCCGAAGGACGGAGACCACCATGGCGCAGGCACCCGACCGCGAGAAGGCCCTCGAGCTGGCACTCGCGCAGATTGAGAAGAGTCACGGCAAGGGCTCGGTGATGCGGCTCGGCGAAGAGGTCCGCCAGCCGATCTCGGTGATCCCGACCGGGTCCATCGCCCTGGACGTGGCGCTCGGCATCGGCGGACTGCCGCGGGGCCGGGTGGTCGAGATCTACGGCCCGGAATCCTCGGGTAAGACCACCGTCGCGTTGCACGCGGTGGCCAACGCCCAGGCCGCAGGCGGCATCGCGGCGTTCATCGACGCGGAACATGCGCTGGATCCGGAGTACGCCAAGAAGCTCGGCGTGGACACCGACGCGCTGCTGGTGAGCCAGCCCGACACTGGTGAGCAGGCGCTCGAGATCGCCGACATGCTGATCCGATCCGGCGCGCTGGACATTTTGGTCATCGACTCGGTGGCCGCGTTGGTGCCACGGGCGGAGATCGAAGGCGAGATGGGCGACAGCCACGTCGGACTTCAGGCCCGGCTGATGAGCCAGGCACTGCGCAAAATGACCGGCGCACTGAACAATTCGGGTACCACCGCGATCTTCATCAACCAGCTCCGCGAAAAGATCGGTGTGATGTTCGGATGTTTCAACTACAGCACTCGCGTTCAGTTGGCCGACGGGATGACCGAGAAGATCGGCAAGATCGTCAACCAGAAAATGGACGTCGAGGTGTTGTCCTACGATCCGGATACCGACCGAGTCGTTCCGCGTAAGGTGGTGAACTGGTTCAACAACGGTCCCGCCGAGCAGTTCCTGCAGTTCACTGTCGAGAAGTCGGGCGGAAACGGTAAGTCCCAATTCGCTGCCACGCCTAACCACCTCATCCGGACTCCAGGCGGATGGACCGAGGCAGGCGACCTGATTGCCGGCGACCGGGTGATGGCTACCGAACCGCATCGACTCAGCGATCAGCAGTTTCAGGTCGTGCTCGGTTCCCTGATGGGTGACGGCAACCTGTCGCCCAACCGGCGAGACCGCAACGGCGTGCGATTCCGGCTCGGACACGGCGCCAAGCAGATTGGCTACCTGGAGTGGAAGACGGCGCTCATGGGTAACATCGCTCACTCGCTACGTGAAAACGACAGGGGCGCACGGTTCGTCGACTTCACCCCGCTGCCTGAGTTGGGAGAGTTGCAGCGCGCGATGTACCTGGGCGACGGCAAGAAGTTCCTGTCCGAGGAGTATCTGAAGGCGCTCACGCCGCTGGCTCTTGCGATCTGGTACATGGACGACGGCTCGTTCACCGTTCGGTCCAAGGGACTGCAACAGCGAACCGAAGGCGGCAGCGGCCGTATCGAGTTCTGCGTGGAAGCGATGAGTGAAGGGTCGCAAGTGCGGCTCCGCGATTATCTGCGCGATACCCATGGCCTGGACGTGCGGTTGCGCAAGTCGGGTGCCACGGGTAGGGCGGTAATGGTCTTTTCGACAGCCGCTAGTGCGAAGTTCCAGGAAATGGTGGCGCCATATATGGCGCCGTCGATGGAGTACAAACTGCTCCC
This sequence comes from Mycobacterium sp. GA-0227b, assembly GCF_001499855.1. Taxonomy (GTDB): domain Bacteria; phylum Actinomycetota; class Actinomycetes; order Mycobacteriales; family Mycobacteriaceae; genus Mycobacterium. The sequence goes on along the minus strand of NZ_LQIK01000023.1, from coordinate 170,428 downwards.
GCGGTTCCGTGGGCTCGGCACGGTTACGCCGCAATTCGTGGAGCCGTCCCAGCGCCTGGTGCCTGCCCGGGTGCTCGACGTTCATGTCAAGCCGCATACCCGTTCAATGAACCGATTCGACATCGAGGTCGAGGGCAATCACAACTACTTCGTCGACGGCGTGATGGTGCACAATTCTCCTGAAACGACAACGGGCGGAAAGGCTTTGAAGTTCTACGCCTCAGTCCGCTTGGATGTCAGGCGAATCGAAACGCTCAAGGACGGCACTGACGCGGTCGGTAACCGCACCCGCGTCAAGGTCGTCAAGAACAAAGTTTCGCCGCCCTTCAAACAGGCTGAGTTTGACATCCTGTATGGCAAGGGGATCAGCAAGGAAGGCTCGCTCATCGACATGGGTGTCGAGCAGGGCTTCATCCGCAAGTCCGGGTCGTGGTTCACCTACGAAGGCGAGCAGTTGGGTCAAGGCAAGGAGAACGCCCGCAACTTCCTGCTCGAGAACACCGACGTGGCCAACGAGATCGAGAAGAAGATCAAAGAGAAGCTCGGCATTGGCGCCGTGATCACCGATGACGAAGTCCTGCCCGCCCCCGTCGACTTCTGAGGTCACGCGCGAGGAGCAGGCGCACAACCTGTGTCTGCGCCTGCTCACCGCGCGGGCCCGCACTCGGGCCGAACTCGAAGAAAAGCTGGCCAAACGGGGGTACCCCGACGACGTCAGCGCCCGCGTGCTCGAGCGGCTCACCCAGGTCGGCCTCATCGATGATGCCGACTTCGCCGAACAGTGGGTCCGCTCCCGTCAGCTGAACGCGGGTAAAGGCAAGCGTGCCTTGGCCGCTGAGCTTAGGACGAAGGGCGTGGACAACGACGTGATCGACGCGGCCCTCGCTGACATCGACGCCGATGCCGAACGGTCACGGGCCGAACAACTGGTCGCCGACAAGCTCCGCCGCGAAAAGCTCGACCACGACGGCGACGACGTCAAGGTCACCCGCCGCCTGGTCGGCATGCTTGCGCGCCGTGGCTACAGTCAGTCGATGGCGTTCGACGTCGTCAAAATCGCGTTGGCCAGCGAGCGGGAACGCCGAAGGGTGTAGTTCGCGTCGCAGCCCGCCTAGGGGCTGATCCCTGACGACAAGGTGTGTGACCGTGAAGCCATGCGGCTGACCAACGACTGCTATCTGGTGACATTGCGGTTCAACTCGGGCGAAGAGCACTACTTTCGCGACGGACAGCGGTGGACGAAGGTCACCACACGTGGCCGCAGGATGCCCGCGACTGCCGAACAAGTGATGAACCATCTGCTGCCCGCACTCGCCGGCGTGAAGCCCGGCATCGAGGTAACCGTCGAGCACCGCGATCTCGACCACGCCGCAGCCGAAGCTCTGGATCGGTTGCGGACGGCCAACGGGTAACTTGCGATCATGCAGTTGTCTGTCAAGCTGGCACCCACCTTCGACTATGCCGTCCTCGAGCGGTTCTGGCGGACGGCTGACGAACTCGGGTTCCCGGCCGTGTGGAACTACGACCACTTCTATGGACTCGTCGACCCGACGACGCCCACCCTCGAAGGCTGGACCAGCCTCGCCGCGATGGCCGTCGTGGTGCGGCGCGCACGAGTGGGCTGCCTGGTCACCGGCGTCACCTACCGCAACCCGGCAGTGCTGGCGAAAATGGCCGTGACCGTCGACCACATCTCCGGTGGGCGGATGGACTTCGGTCTCGGCGCCGGCTGGCACGAGGACGAACACCGTGGCTACGGCATCGACTTCCCGTCGCCGGGGCAACGCGTCGCGATGGTGGACGAAGCGCTGACCGTCATCCGCCGGCTGTGGACCGAGGAGGCCGTCGACTTCACCGGCCGCTTCTTCACGCTCCGCCAAGCGCGCTGCGACCCGAAACCGGTCCAGCGTCCGCATCCGCCGATCGTGGTTGGCGCGTCGCAGCCCAAGATGCTCAGCGTCGCCGCCCGGCATGCCGACGAGTGGAACATGCCGAGCACCGGTCCGCAGGAGTGGGCGGCGGCCAGTAGCCGCCTCGACGCCGCCTGCGAGGCCGAATGCCGCGATCCGTCCTCGATCCGTCGAGGTGTGCAGCTGTTCCTGCACCCGAACCAACCGGATCAGGTCGATGGCCAGCTCGACTCCATCGCTGAGTACGCGCGGCTCGGCTGTCAGCATGTCGTGCTGTCCTTCTATCAGCCGCCCGACGACTCGCTGCTGCGCCGATGCGCGGAGCTGATCTAGCGGTCCGAAAGTCCTGACATCACACGGCTTTTGCGCCGGGCGCGCCTTCCTGCTCGACCGCCTCCGTGTCAAGGGGCGCCGGACCGCGACGCGACCGCCGCATTCGCGCTTCCACCGCCGTGGCCACCGAGGACAGCGTGAAATTGACACTGATCATCAACACGGCCACCACAATCAGCGCCGGCAGCAGATTGCTGTATGCCGTACCCATCTGCACACCCTGGCGCACCAATTCGAGGAACGTGATGATGTAACCGATCGCGGTGTCCTTGAGCACCACAACGAGTTGCGAGATCAGCACCGGCAGCATGGACGTGATCGCTTGCGGCAACAAGATGGAGCGCATCGTCTGACCCCACGTCAAGCCAAGCGCGAAGGCCGCCTCGGACTGTCCGCGGGGAAGCGCGTGGACGCCGGCCCGAACGATTTCGGCTATGACGGCGCCGTTGTACAGAGTGAGCCCAGTGATGACGGCGGCGAGCGCCAGGTGCTTGGACGGAAACATGTCGTAGGCCGCGTAGAGCGCGAACGCGAACAGCATCATGATCAGCACCGGCACCGCACGGAAGAACTCGACGATCACCGCACACACCCAGCGAATCAGGCTGTGCGTCGAAAGTCGGCCTACGCCAAGCACGAATCCGAGGGCCAAAGCCAACACGATCGACACCGCGGCAGCCGTCAACGTGCCCTGCACGCCGGGCAGCACGTAAGTCCTCCACAGGTCGGCCGTCAGGAACGGTCTCCATTTCGCAACGGTGAGCTGGTCCTTGGCGGCCATCTGAATCAACACCGCCAGCAGCACCAACGCGGTGACCAGGACGACAAGAGCCGTCACCACCCAGTTTCGGATCCGTGCCCGGGGACCGGGCGCGTCGAAAAGAACCGATGCCGAGCTCATCTGGTGACCGCCATCCGCTTACCCAGCCATCCGAAGAACAAGCCGGTCGGCAGCGTCAGGATGACGAAACCGGCGGCGAAGATGGTTCCGACGGTCAGGATCGCCGCGGTGTTCTCGATCATCTCCTTCATCAACAACGCGGCCTCGGCCACCCCAATCGCCGCGGCGATTGTCGTGTTCTTGGTCAACGCGATCAACACCGACCCGAGCGGGATGATGACCGCGCGAAAAGCCTGTGGCAGCAGGATAAGCCGCAAATTCTGTCCGAACGTCAGACCCAGTGACCGCGCCGCCTCGGCCTGGCCCAGCGGCACGGTGTTCACCCCGGAACGCACCGTTTCGCACACGAACGCGGCGGTGTACAACGCCAGTCCGAGAACCGCCAACCGAAAGTTGCTGTCCTCGATCGACGTCAGCGATTCGGGATCCACCAGCGTGATCCCCATGGTGTCCGCCAGCCCGAACGAGCAGAACAGGATGACCAGCGTCAGCGGGGTATTACGCACCACGTTGACGTATGTCGTTCCGAGCCAGCGAAGCACCGGTACCGGCGCCAGCCGCATCGCCGCCAGCACCGTGCCCAGCACCAGCGCCCCGATACCGGAGTAGACCGTCAGCTGAATCGTCGTCCAGAACGCCTCGACGATCTGGCCGACCGGGTAGCCGGGGAGAACCTCCACCTCACCTCCTCCGAGGGCGGAGGCCTGTCATCTCTGGGTGATCTGCGGCGGTTGCGGGGCGGGAATGCCGGCCGCGCCGAGGTTTTCGTCCCACGCCTTCTTCCAGGAGCCGTCCTGCTCCATCTTGGCGAGTGCGTCGTTGATCTGCGTCAACAGTTCGGAATCACCCTTCTTCAAACCGATTCCGTAGCGTTCCTCGGAGAACGTGCCACCGACGACCTTGAAGACGCCCGGGCTCTGAGCCGCGTAACCCGCGAGGATCACCTCGTCGGTGGTCACCGCGTCGATGCGACCGTTCTTCAACGCTTCGATGCACGCCGAGTACGTGTCGTACTGCTGCAGCTGAACGCCGGGAAACTTGTCCTTGATCCGTTGCGCCGGTGTCGATCCCGACACCGAGCACAGCTTCTTGTTGTTCTCCAGCGACGCCTCGCCGGTGATGTCGGTGTTGTCCTCGCGCACCAGCAGGCTCTGTCCGGTGACCAGGTACGGCCCCGCGAAGTCAACCTTCTCCTCACGGGCATCGGTGATCGAGTAGGTCGCGACGATGAACTTCACCTGGCCGTTTTGGATCAGCGTCTCGCGTTGTCCGGACGGTGCTTCTTTCCACTCGATCTTGTCCTCGCCGTAGCCGAGTCGCTGGGCGACATACTTGGCCACGTCCACGTCGAAGCCGCTCATGGTGCCGTCGGGATTCTTGAGTCCCAGGCCGGGCTGATCGAACTTGGTGCCGATGACGATCGTGTCGCCGTCGCCCCCGCCTCCGCATGCCGTCGCCGCCAGCGGCAGCGCGACGACGAGCGCGAGCGCCCCCACAACGCGCTTCGAGATTGATGGCATCCGTTTCCTTTCGACTGATGATCGCTCGACTAATGGTGAAGGATCTTGCCGAGAAAGTCCTTCGCACGTTCGCTTTTCGGGTTGGTGAAGAACTCATCGGGCTCGGCCGCCTCGACGATCGCGCCGTCGGCCATGAAGACCACGCGGTTGGCCGCGCCGCGGGCGAAACCCATTTCGTGTGTCACCACCAACATCGTCATGCCGTCTTTAGCCAGCGACGTCATCACGTTCAGCACTTCGTTGATCATCTCCGGATCCAGCGCGCTGGTCGGCTCGTCGAAGAGCATGACCTTCGGGTTCATCGCCAGAGACCGCGCGATGGCGACCCGCTGCTGCTGGCCACCCGACAGCTGCGCCGGATACTTGTCGGCCTGATCGGCGATGCCGACCCGCTCCAACAGTTCCATCGCCTTCTGGCGGGCCTCGGCCTTCGACTTCCTGCGCACCTTCATCGGCGCCAACGTGACGTTGTCCAGGATCGTCTTGTGGGCGAACAGGTTGAACGACTGGAACACCATGCCCACGTCGGACCGAAGCTCCGCGAGCTTGCGCCCCTCTTCGGGCAGCACCTCACCGTCGATCGCGATGGTGCCGGAGTCGATGGGCTCGAGCCGATTGATGGTGCGGCACAACGTCGACTTGCCCGAGCCCGACGGCCCCAGCACCACGATCACCTCGCCGCGATTCACCTCGAGGTTGATGTTCTTGAGCACATGCAGGTAGCCGAAGTGCTTGTTGACGCCCGACATGGAGATCATCGGTGCGGACGACCGGGTCGGATCGGCCTGGTCGCCATCCGACCCGCTCGTTTCCATGGGAGCAGACCTTACCGAGGGAGTGTCCGGCGTGCCCGGAACTGGAGAATCCGCCCGGATCGCCATACTGACCAGCCCGTACCATGGGCCCGTGACTTCGATGGTGACGCGAGAGGCGGCGGCTGACCAGGCCGTTCGTCGCAACGCGACCGGCGAGTCCGCTCCCGCGCGGGCGCAAGGTCGCACCTACCAGGTGCGCACCTACGGCTGCCAGATGAATGTGCACGACTCGGAGCGGCTTGCGGGGTTGCTGGAGGCCGCGGGGTACCACCGGGCCACCGACGGCGAGGACGCCGACGTGGTGGTGTTCAACACCTGCGCCGTACGCGAGAACGCCGACAACAAGCTCTACGGCAACATCAGCCACCTGGCGCCTCGCAAGCAGGCCGATCCCGATATGCAGATCGCCGTCGGCGGCTGCCTGGCCCAGAAGGACCGCGACGCCGTGTTACGCCGCGCGCCGTGGGTGGACGTCGTGTTCGGCACCCACAACATCGGATCGCTGCCCACGTTGCTGGAGCGCGCCCGACACAACCGGGCCGCCCAGGTCGAGATCGTCGATGCGCTGCAGGAATTCCCGTCCGCCCTGCCCGCCGCACGCGAATCCGCATACGCCGCTTGGGTGTCGATCTCGGTGGGCTGCAACAACACCTGCACGTTCTGCATCGTGCCCGCGCTGCGGGGCAAGGAAGTCGACCGCCGGCCCGGTGACGTGCTCGCCGAGGTGCAGACCCTGGTCGATCAAGGCGTTCTCGAGGTGACGCTGCTCGGCCAGAACGTCAACGCCTACGGTGTCTCGTTCGCCGACCCCGCCGAGCCGCGGAACCGGGGGGCGTTCGCCGAACTGCTGCGCGCCTGCGGCCGCATCGACGGGCTCGAGCGGCTGCGGTTCACCTCGCCGCACCCCGCCGAGTTCACCGACGACGTCATCGCCGCGATGGCCGAGACGCCGAATGTCTGTCCGACGCTGCACATGCCGCTGCAGTCCGGGTCAGACCGGATCCTGCGGGCGATGCGAAGGTCCTACCGCGCCGAGCGCTATCTCGGCATCATCGAGCGGGTGCGCGCCGCGATCCCGCACGCCGCGATCACCACCGATCTCATCGTCGGATTCCCCGGCGAGACCGAGGACGACTTCCAAGCCACGCTCGACGTCGTCGCGCAGGCGCGGTTCGCGAGCGCCTTCACGTTCCAGTACTCGAAGCGGCCCGGGACGCCGGCCGCCGAGCTGTCCGAGCAGGTCCCCAAAGCCGTTGTAGCCGAACGTTATCAACGCTTGATCGACCTTCAGGAGAAAATCTCGCTGGAGGAGAACCGCGCGCAGATCGGCCGCACCGTCGAAGTTCTGGTCGCGACGGGCGAGGGTCGCAAGGACGCCACCACGGCCAGAATGTCGGGCCGTGCCCGCGACGGCCGCCTGGTGCATTTCGACCCGGAGCGGCTCGACATCCGGCCCGGCGACATCGTGACCACGACGGTGACTGGCGCCGCCCCGCATCACCTGATCGCGGACTCGGCCGTGCACAGTCACCGGCGCACACGGGCGGGGGATGCCCACGCCGCCGGCCGGCGACCGCGCACCGGCGTGGGACTCGGCATGCCGGGCGTCGGCGCGCCGACCGAAACGCCGACAGCGACAGGATGTGCGCGATGACGTCGCCCGACGACAACGGTTTTGAGGAGTACAAGAGCGACATCGAAGCCGCCGAACGCCGCGTCGCGGGTGAGATCGATCCCGGCGCGCGGGCTCTGGTCATCGCCATCGGCGTCTTCGTGCTGCTGGTGTCGTTCGTGCTGCCGCACACCGGGGACGCCCGCGGATTGGACGTTTTGATCGGCGGCGAAACAGCGGCCCGCGAGGGGATCTCCCTGCCGTCGCGCGTATTCGCTTGGCTGGTACTGGTATTCGGCGTCGGATTCTCGATGCTGGCCCTTCTCACCCGGCGTTGGGCGCTGGCGTGGGTCGCGTTGGCCGGGTCGACGGTGGCGACGTTGCTCGGCCTGCTCGCGGTGTGGTCACGCCAAACGGCAGCCGACCCCTATCCGGGGCCCGGGATCGGGCTCATCCTCGCGTGGATCGCGGTGGCGCTGGTGACGTTTCACTGGGCCCGCGCCGTGTGGTCGCGCACCGCGCTGCAACTGGCCGCCGAGGAGGAACGCCGCAGGGCGGCCGCCGAGCGGCAGAAGAGGGGACTGCTCGACGGCCTCGACGACGACAACGGTTCGACCGAGCGCTGACCGACCCAACGGCGGACGGCCTACTTCTGAGTGGGACAGGCCTCGATCGGAACCTTCATCACGAGGTCGCCCTGCTTGTCGAAGTGAAACGTCATGTCCACCGACTTGCCCGGCGTCGCCGATTCCCGAAGCCCCTCGACGCTGGCCGTGAAGGGCTGATCTGCGGCGCCGTCGTTGACGTCTTCGATCGGTTGACCGGCGGCGATCGACGTCTCGGGCGGAATCTGCAGCGTCGCATCGGGAGACAGCCGAATCGCCTCGGCGGCCGGTGTCTCGATGCCGAGCAGGCGTTCGGGCTCGGTGATCCGGTTGTTCGTCACCGTGAACGTGAGCGCCGCCGCATCGCCGACCTGGATGGCGCACGACCCCGGTATGAAGCGCGGCACGATGAAGGCGTTCTCGACCGACGTCGTCTCGGTCTCCGAACCCGCGCCCCGGTTCGACGAGTCCATGTTCGGGTCGCCGCCGCAACCGGCGACCAGGACGCTAGTCACCAAACCGGCCGCCGCAACACGACGCCGTGAAACGATCAGTGTCTTCATGTGGGTTGCCTATCTCGAATCTGTTGCCGGGCTGAGGTTCTGGTCCTGGGGAGCGGCCGAGGTGGTGGTGCGGCTGCCACGCAGCTGCCGCGCGGTATTGATCAACCCCACCAGGCTGAAGGCCTGCGGCGTATTTCCCAGATGCCTGCCGTGCGCCGGGTCGTATTCCTCACTGAGCATCCCGACATCATTGCGCAATCCGAGCAGCCGCTCGAACAGATCGGTGGCCGCCTCCACGCGGCCGATGCCTGCCAGCGCATCGGCCAGCCAGAAGCTGCACGCCAGGAAGGCGCCTTCCCCTCCGGGTAACCCGTCATCGGTTTTCTCCGGCCGATAACGCAGCACGAACCCGCCGTGGCTGAGCTCGGACTGGACGGCGTCGACGGTGCCGACGACCCGCGGGTCGTCCCACGGCAGGAACCCCAGCCGGGGGATCAGCAGCAGCGCGGCGTCGAGCTCATCGGAGCCGTAGGCCTGGGTGAAGGTGTTGCGGTCGGCGTCGAATCCGTTCGCGCACACCTCGCTGTGGATCTCGTCGCGCAGCGCGCGCCACCTGTCGACGGGACCGTCCAGGCCCTGCTCCTCGACGCTGCGCACCGCGCGGTCGACCCCGGCCCACGCCGTCACCTTGGAGTGCACGAACTGCCGTTGCGGGCCGCGCACCTCCCACAAGCTGTTGTCGGGCTGACGCCAGTTCCCCTCGAGGTAGTCGAGCAGCGCGCGCTGAACGTCCCACGCGGTGTCGTTCGAGGGCAGCCCCGCGTCGCGGGCCAAATGGAGTCCGTCGAGCACCTCGCCCCAGACGTCGAGCTGGAACTGGTCGGCGGCGCCGTTTCCCACCCGCACCGGTGCCGACCCCTCGTAACCCGACAGCCACGGCAACGACATCTCGGGCAGCCGGCGCCGGCCGTCGAGCCCGTACATGATCTGCAGCTGCGCCGGGTCCCCGGCCACCGCGCGAACCAGCCATTCCCGCCACTCGCGGGCTTCGGCGACGAACCCCGTGCCGAGCAGCGCCTGCAGGGTGAACGTCGCGTCGCGCAGCCAGCAGTAGCGGTAGTCCCAGTTGCGCATCCCGCCGATCTCCTCGGGCAGCGACGTGGTCGCGGCGGCGACGATGCCTCCGGTGGGCGAATAGGTCAGGGCCTTGAGTAGCACCAGCGAGCGGCGCACCGCGCCTTCCCACGGTCCGGTGTAGGAGCACCGCGACATCCATTCGGCCCAGAACCGTTCGGTGTCGTGCAGGGCTTGTCCGGCGGCGACTGGCTGCGGCCGCGGCAGGTGCGACAGCTGATGGGTGAGCACGAACGGGATGCGCTGCCCGGCCGCCACGTCGAATTCGGCGATGGTGGTCAGGTCGCGCCCCTGGGTCTGCACGGGGGTGCGCAGCCACACCGCGTCGGGCCCGGCGACAGCGGACAGGTCGTCACCGCTTCGGCGGACCCAGGGCACCACGTGCCCGTAGTCGAAACGCAGACGCAGCGTCATGCGCATCGGCACCCGGCCGGTGACTCCTTCGACGATCCGCACCACCTCGGCGGATTCGTCGCGCGGAGGCATGAAGTCGACGACGCGCACCGTCCCCTCCGGCGTGTCCCATTCGCTGTCGAGTACCAGAGAGTCACCGCGGTAGGCCCGGCGGGTAGCCGGCCCGCCGGAGGCCGGCGCCAGCCGCCACGTGCCCGCGGGATCGTCGTCGAGCAGCGCGGCGAAGCATGCCGGCGAGTCGAAGCGCGGCAGGCACAGCCAGTCGATCGCGCCTTCGCGGGAGACCAACGCCGCGGTCTGAAGATCACCCAGCAGGGCGTAGTCCTCGATGGGGGCCATGCCGCTCACCTCGTGCCCTGGTCGAGCGTGACGACCACTTTGACGTCGTCGTCCTGGGCGGAGAAGGCCTCCGCGAATCGGCTCAGCGGCACACGGCGCGTGATCAAACCGGTCAGCCACGCCGGATCGGCCTTGGCCAGCGCCTCGGCGGCCTGACGGTAGTGACGCAGGTTGGCGTTGACCGACCCGACCACCACGTCGTTCTCGAGAACGATCTCGCGGTTGATGCTGCCGGCATCGACGTGCAGCGTTCGCCCGGCCGCCGACACCCCGGTCAGGCAGACGACGCCGTTGGAACTGGTGTTGGCGATCGCATCGAAGACGACCTTGCTGGCGCCGGTGGCCTCGATCACCACATCGGGTTGCAGACGGCCGGCGACCTCGTCGACGTCGGCGTGGTGGTAGGTCGCACCCAGCGCCGCGGCGAGCGCGGGCTTGGGACCGTCGGTGACGCGGTCGAGCACGTGGACGTCGAGGCCTCGTTGCGCGCCCAGCAGCGCGGCGAGCAGCCCGATGGGCCCGGCGCCGGTGACCAGCACCCGCTCGGGCTCGAACCATGTGCGCTCGCCGACCAGGCGGACCTGCTCCCACGCCTTGGCGACCACGGTGGTGGGTTCCATCAGCACACCGACCTCGGCCAGCCCGGGATCGAGCTTCACCGCGTAATCGGTTTCCACGCACCAGAGTTCGCTGCCGAAGCCGTCGAGTGCCTTGATGCCCCGCTCGGTGTAGCGCCCGTTGCGGCACATGTCGAACTCACCGCGCGCACACGCCCCACAGGGCACCGGGTCGGGCCTGCGCACCACTCCGACGACCAGGTCGCCGGTGTGGAAGTCGCTGTCCCCGGGTGCGCGCGCGACCCGCCCGAGCGACTCGTGGCCCAACACCAGCCGGTCGCGGTGTGGCGGCGGCCAGCCGTACTCGGCACGCACGATCTCCTTGTCGGTTCCGCAGATGCCGATCGCCAGCCCTTCGACCAACAACTCGTCTGGACCGGGAGTGGGATCGGCGAGGTCTTCCACTCGCAGCGACTGGGCTTTGGTCGGGTCAACGGTGAGGGCTTGCATGAGGGCACGAGTTCCCCGCGGACCGCGTCCCTATACGTTCGGCGGTCGACCGGCGACGGGGCCAACACCACCTGCTTATGTTTGCTGAAATTGCGAGTCCGGGTTCACGGGTTCTTATCAGATTCCTTTCAGGTTGCGGTATTCCTGCGCCGATAGGCTGCACTTACAGGCCGGTCGACAGCGCCCAGTCGAACAGTGGGCAGCCCGGTCCGACGTCAATACCGAGAGGGGAGGCCGTCATGGTATCGGCCCTGCTGGAGGCTGACAATCGCGTGGATTTCGTGGAACCGATGGGTTACGCGGACGCGGGGGGGACTCACGACGACGACTACGACGACGTGCACCCGCAGTGTTGCGAGCTCCGCCGCACCCCGGAGGGGGCGCGACGGGACTCGCTTCGTTGCCAGATCATCACCAGATGTTTGCCGCTGGCCGACCATATCGCCGGCCGTTTCGTCGGCCGCGGCGAATCGGCCGACGACCTGAGGCAGGTGGCCCGGCTGGGCCTGATCAAGGCGATCGACCGCTACGACCCAGGTAAGGGGCCGTTTCTCGGCTACGCCGTACCGACGATCATGGGCGAGGTTCGCCGCCACTTCCGCGACCACACCTGGGTCATGCACGTGCCCCGCAGGATCAAGGACACCCGCCAGCGCGTGCGCGCCGCCATCGGTCCGATGTCACAGCGTCTCGGCCGAGCGCCGTCGGCCACCGAACTGGCCGCCGAACTCGGTGTCGACCGAGACGAGGTGGTGCAGTCGGTCGACGCGGCCGTCGCGTACCGACCGTCCTCGCTCGACGCGGCGGCCCCCGGTGACGGGAAATCCGAACCGGTCGCCGCACGACAAGGCCTCGACGACCCGCGCTACAACAGCATCGAGGACGCGCTGACCGTCGCCGGACTGGTGAGCACGCTCTCCGATCGTGAACGGCTGATCCTGCGGCTGAGGTTCTGTGAGAACCTGCCGCAGAGTCAAATCGGCCGGCGCCTCGGCGTATCGCAGGTACAGGTATCGCGGCTGCTCGCCGCGACGCTGGAGCGGCTGCGGCAATCTTGCCGCGAGGAATCCGCGGCAATGGGTATGTCAGTCGCATGATTGTGCTACGGATAGTGCTTTTCGTTGGTGTCGTCGCGGCGATCGTCGGCGTCGCGGGCTTGTTCACTCCCGTTTCGGCATCACCCGAGAATCTGACGATCGAGTGCGGCAGCGCCGTGGCGCCCGACCTGTCCGCCGCCCGCGCCCACGACGACGGCAGCGCAGCCAACATCCCGGTTCCCGGTGGGGTGGTCGCCGACACCGACTTCACGCGGCTGTGTCAGATGAATCTCGAGGATCGGCGGATCTGGACGATCACGCTGGCGGTCGCCGGTGCAGTCGCCGCCGCCGGTGCGCTCGCGCTGGGTGCCCGCTGGAAGCGAGGCGCGCGGTCCACGTAGCCGGCCCGTCCACCGCTTCGGCAGTCCGAGCCGCCGCTTACCGCCGGCGGCCGGACCGTGCCGTGTGCATACTGAATTCAGGAGGTAAACCTTTGCAGGCCAAGCATTTTCGCGTCGGAGCGGCTGCCGCGGCAGCGCTCGTGGCGGTCGCCGGCTGCACGGTGCAGTCCAGTACGCAAGACGCGTCGACATCGACTCCGGCGTCGACACCGACTCCGGCATCGACGCCGTTGACCGAGGCTTCCCCGCCTTCGGCGCTGGACCGCACCGGCTACGCCGATCTGGTGGAACGCGTCAGCCCGAGCGTGGTGACCGTCGAGCGCGACGGCGGCGTCGGCAGCGGTGTGGTGCTTCGCCCCGACGTGGTGGTGACCAATGCGCATGTCGTCGGAGACGCCCGCGAAGTGACCGTCATAACCGCCGACGAGGAACGCTCGCCCGGCGTCGTGGTGGGCACGGACGAGGTGACCGACCTCGCCGTGGTGCGCACGCAAGGCCAGGACCTGCCGGTACCGCAGTTCCGTGAGGATCTACCCCGGCCCGGCGAGGTCGCCGTCGCGATCGGGAGTCCGCTGGGGTTCCAGAACTCCGTCACCGTCGGCGTCATCTCGGGCCTGCACCGAGACATCCCCGGCTCGGCGGCGAAAACGCAGTCGTTGGTGGATCTGATCCAGACCGACGCGCCCATCTCGCCGGGTAACTCCGGCGGCGCCTTGCTCGACGCCGAGGGTCGAGTAGTGGGGATCAACGAGGCGTACATTCCGCCGGCGGTGGGCGCGGTGTCGTTGGGGTTCGCGATTCCCGCGGCAACGGTGCTCGACGTGGCGAATCAACTCCTCGCCGACGGCGAAGCCACGCACCCGTACCTCGGTATCTCCCTGGGCCGGCTGACCCCGGCGATCCAGCAGTTGCGGGGCGTGCAGGTCGACCGCGGCGCGTTGGTGACCAGCGTCGATCCCGGCGCACCGGCCGCCCGTGCGGGGCTTCGGCCCGGCGACGTGATCGTCGAGTTCGCCGGCAAGCCGGTGCATTCCGTCGAGGACCTACTCGGTGGCTTGCGCCAGACGCAGCCGGGTTCCGAGCAATCGATGGCGTTCATGCGCGGCGGTGACCGTGAGCAAACGACCGTGACGATCGGTTCGCGTACGGGCTCGCTCTCACAACCGGGCTAGCATCCGGCCGTGATGTCGAACGCCGCGGTCGCCGGGCGGTGACGGTCGTCGGCGAAGTACCCGTAACCGGTGCCGCTGATCGTGATCCGGCCGTTGTCGCGGGTTGCCCGCAGTTGACCGACGCCACCCGTCCACGCGGAACCGGTGAACCCGCCGAGGTCGCGGATCTTGACGACCTGCGCGTCGGGGCCGCCGTCCGTATCGACGATGGCCGTGAAACCCGTGTCGGTGTCCCCGCTTTCGATGGTCAGCAGCCAATTCACCTTGGCGCAGCTGACGTAGTGCCGATCACCGGTGGGATGCGAGTTGATGGACACCGTCGCGGTGCCGCCCATGGTGTCGGGTGAAGCCGGCGGTGGCGACGAGCAGCCCGAGAGCCATGCGGTCAGCAACAGCGCTGCCGCGGTGCGCGCGACGCTGACATCTTCGACCATGACCGGACCTTCGGGAGTCGGGTCAAAGTGATACCCGCAATGGCTGCCGGCCATACGCCGGAGGTATACAGCAAATCTCCGTGGGGAATGCGAATGTCAACGCCCGGCGAAGACGAGTAGCCGGGAAGTCATCGAGGCGGCACCATGGACAAACGATTCGCCGTTGCAACAGCAGCCGTGCTGATGATCCCGACGGGATGCGCGTCGGGCCCGGAACTGCTGGCCAAGCACCTCGTCCACGTGAGCATCGACGGGAAGGACGCCGGCGGGCACCTCGTCGAGTGCACCCAGGTGGGGTGGCTGTGGAATCTCGAGACGCTCGAGCAGACGCCCGGCCTCATCGCTCAGGTTCGCACCGGAGATCCGGTCGTCGCACGATCGGTGCAGATCAACAACCTGGGCGGGTTCACGGGCAGCTATTGGGACAAGACCACCGGCGAGGCCGAAGCCAGCCTGGTGGACGGCAAGTTCACGATCACCGGCACGGCGGTCGGGTTCTTCCACGACGATCCGGGCGAACGCACCAAAGCGCCGTTCGAGATCTCCACCGACTGCTGAGCACTCAGCGGCCCTTGCTCAGGGCCTCGGCGGCCGCGTCGGCCCACTGCCGCCACTGTTCGGCGCTGGCCCGCGCCTCCGCGGCGTCCTTGTCCCGCCCGGCCGCGGCCGCCTTCTCGGCCTGGCGCTCGAATTGTTCTGCGCGCGCACGGAACTGGTCGGCGCGCGCCTGCGCTTCCGGGTCCACGCCGTGCGTCGGCGCCTCGCGCACCTTCTTCTCGATCGCCCGCAGTCGCCGCTCCAAGTCGGCGCCGCGCTCGCGGGGCACTTTGCCGATCGCGTCCCACTTGTCCCCGATCACGCGAAGCGCGGCCCGCGCCGCATCGAGATCGGAGGTGTCGATCTTCTCCGCCTCGGCCAGCAGCGCCTCCTTGGCCTCGGCGTTGGCGCGGAACTCGGCGTCGCGTTCGGCGGTGACAGCGTTGCGGGCGGTGAAGAACTTGTCCTGAGCCGCCTTGAACCGCTGCCACAGCGCGTCGTCGACATCCTTGGCCGCGCGGCCCGCCGCCTTCCACTCGGTCAGCAATTCGCGGAACGCCGCGCTCGTCGGGCCCCAGTCCGTCGAATCGGCCAACTCCTCGGCGCGCACGCACAGCGCCTCCTTGGCCTGGCGGGCACCGGCGCGCTCACGGTCGAGTTCGGCGAAATGCGAACCGCGCCTTCGGTTGAACTGCTCGCGCGCGGCCGAGTAACGCTTCCACAGCGCGTCGTCGGTCTTGCGGTCCAATCCGCTTATTGTGCGCCACTCGTCGAGAATCTCGCGCAGCCGGTCGCCGGCGACCTTCCATTGGGTGGCGTTGGCGGCGAGGTCCTCGGCCTCGGCGGCCAATGCCTCCTTGCGGGCGGTCTGGGCGGCGCGGTGCTCCTCGCGGCGCGCTTTGTCGGCCTGCGCGGTCTCGTCGGCGTGGGCGATGATCGCCTGCAGTCGGGCGGCGATCGCGTCGACGTCGCCGAGCACATGAGCGGTCGGCAGTGTCTCGGCCAGCGCCTGGGCGGCCGCCTTGATCTTGCGGGCGTCGCCGGTGCCGGACTCCAACCGGCGTTCCATCAGCGCCACCTCGGTGTGCAGATCGTCGAA
Organism: Mycobacterium sp. GA-0227b; assembly: GCF_001499855.1. Taxonomy (GTDB): domain Bacteria; phylum Actinomycetota; class Actinomycetes; order Mycobacteriales; family Mycobacteriaceae; genus Mycobacterium. The sequence goes on along the minus strand of NZ_LQIK01000023.1, from coordinate 154,595 downwards.
GCGCCTACCGAAGTGCGCGAACGCCGCCTCGGTGTCGCCGGCCTGCCAGGATCCGATGACCCGCTCACCTGAGCCGGTGATGAGCCACACCGTGCCGTCGGGGTCGACGCGGCCGAACCGGTGCGGATCGCTGGACGGCGGCGCGGCCACCGTCGGCGCGGGGCGCCCTGGCCGGGGGACGGGACGCGGCGGACCGGGCCGGGGAGCGGGTTTGGGCGAGGAGGACTGGCCTCCTGGCTCGCTGGTCGTCATGTCCCTATCCTCGTGCCCTCCGCGCGGACCACCGCGCACCTGCCGCGCACCGCGGCGCCTGATCGCTGTCGAACGCTATTCAAACAGGTCGCCGCGACGCATGCGCACGGGTTTCGCCAGGACTTGCCTAAGCTCAGCGGCTGTGGCGAGAGCACTGCGATGACCGGACTGAACGGGGAGGCGGACCTCGCTGCTCTGCTCGCGCTCGGCGCGGCGTTGTTCGTCGCGATCGGCGATGTGATTCACCTGCGCCAGGCCCAGGAGGTCACCGACGAATCGGTCAGCCACATGGCGCTGTTCGCACGGCTGCTTCGCGATCGGCGGTGGTGGCTCGGTAGCGCCGTCGCGGCCGGCGGGTTCGCATTGCAGGCTGCGGCGCTGGGCCTCGGTTCGGTTTTGCTCGTGCAGGCGCTGCTGGTCACGTCGCTGCTGTTCGCGCTGCCGATCCACGCCCGGCAGGAGCGGCGCCGGGTGACGCGCTGGGAGTGGACCTGGGCCGTGCTGCTGGCGGCTTCGGTCGCGGTGATCGTGACTGTGGGCAACCCGACCGCGGGCCACTCCCGCGCCTCGTGGGAGACGTGGGCGGCGGTGGTCGCCGTGCTGGGTCCGGCGCTGGTGCTGTGCGTGATCGGCGCCAGCATCTGGAAGGGCCCCGTGAGCGCGGTGTTGCTCGCGCTGGCGTCCGGGGCGCTGTGGGGCCTGTTCGCGGTGCTGACCAAGGGCGTGGTGGACCGGCTCGACGACGGGCTGTGGGAGCTGCTGCGCACGCCCGAGTTGTACGTGTGGGCGCTGGTCGCCCTCACCGGGACGGCATGGCAGCAGGCGTCCTTCCGGGCGGGGTCGCTGACCGCGTCGCTGCCGACGATGACGGTCGCCGAACCGATGGTCGCGTCGGTGCTCGGGGTCGTCGTGCTGGGAGAGGCGCTGCGGCCGGGGGAGGCGGGTTGGCTGACGTTGATCGCGGCCGTGACGGTGATGGTCGTGGCGACCGCCGCGCTGGCCCGTGGCGAGGCGGTCAGCGCGGACCGGGCCGTCGCCCCGCATTAGCGTGGACGGCGTGCTGAGCGCGATCGCGATCGTCCCGTCGCCACCGGTCATGGTGCCCGAACTGGCCGCGGGGGCCGCCCCTGAGCTGGCCGATCTTCGCGACGCCGTGTTCACGGCGGTCGCCGGGCTGCCGCCGCGCTGGATCGCCGTCGGGGTAGGGCACACCGACGCCGACATCGGTGCCCACCGTGTCGGCACGTTCGCCGGCTACGGCGTCGATCTGCGGGTCTCGTTGTCGCCCGGCGCCGACGGAGACCCGGCCGCACTGCCGTTGTGCGCGTTGATCACCGGTTGGGTGCGCGGTGCGGCGCGCGCCGACGCCCGCGCCGACGTGCGGGTCTACTCCGACGCGCACGACGCCGACACCGCACTGGCCCGCGGCAGGCGGTTGCGGGCCGAGATCGACGAGGCCGCCGACGCCATCGGGGTGCTGGTCGTCGCCGACGGGCTGACCACTTTGACCCAGTCCGCGCCCGGCGGTTTCGACCCCGAATCCGTCTCCGTGCAGGCCGAGCTGGACGAGGCGTTGGCGACTGGCGACGCCGCGGCACTGGCCCGGCTGCCCGGCAACGTCGTCGGCCGAGTGGCCTACCAGGTGCTCGCCGGCCTGGCTGAACCGCGGTCGGCCAAGGAGCTCTACCGCGGCGCGCCCTACGGCGTCGGGTATTTCGCCGGCGTCTGGCAGCCGTGAACCGGCCGATCGCGATCGTCGGCTCGACCGGCACCGGCAAGTCGGCGCTGGCGTTGGCCGTCGCCGAGCGGCTCGGCGGCGAGATCGTCAATGCGGACGCGATGCAGATGTACCGCGGCATGGACATCGGCACCGCGAAGCTGACGGTCGACGAGCGTCGCGGCATCCCGCACCACCAACTCGACGTGCTGGACGTGACGGAAACGGCCAGCGTCGCTCGTTACCAGCAGGCGGCCGCCGCCGACGTCGAGGCGATCGGGAATCGCGGTGCCGTGCCGGTGGTGGTCGGCGGCTCGATGATGTACGTCCAGTCGCTGCTCGACGACTGGACCTTCCCGGCCACCGACCCGGCGGTGCGCGCCCGGTGGGAGCAGCGGCTCGCCGAGGTCGGGGTGAGCGCGCTGCATGAGGAGCTGGCGCGGGTCGACGCCGACGCCGCCGCGGCCATCATGCCCACCGACGCGCGTCGCATCGTGCGCGCGCTCGAGGTCGTCGAACTGACCGGCCAGCCGTTCGCGGCGTCGTTCCCGCCGATCGGCACCCCGCGCTGGGACACCGCGATAATCGGGCTCGATTGGGAGACAACGTCTCTGGACGACCGGTTGGCAAAACGGACCGACAAGATGTTCGCCGACGGGCTCGTCGACGAGGTGCAAACACTGCTCGCTCGCGGACTGCGCGAGGGTGTCACCGCCTCACGGGCGCTGGGTTATGCACAGGTGCTCGCCGACCTCGACGCCGGTGGCGACGGCACCGCCGCCCGGGAACCGACGTTCGTCGGCACCCGACGCTACGTCCGGCGGCAGCGGTCGTGGTTCCGCCGCGACCACCGAATCACCTGGCTCGACGGCGCCGCATCGGATCTGGTCGAGGACACGCTGCGGGTGTGGCGCGACGTACCCTGAACACGTGAAGTTCGCCAAGGGACACGGCACGCAGAACGACTTCGTGCTGCTCCCCGACATCGACTTCGAGTTGAAGCTGTCTCCGGAAGTGGTGGCCGCACTGTGCGACCGGCGCCGCGGGCTGGGCGCCGACGGTGTGCTGCGGGTGACCACCGCCGAAGCGGCCCGGCGAGCCGGGCTGTTCGAACAGCTGCCCGAGGGCGTCGAGGCCGAGCACTGGTACATGGACTACCGCAACGCCGACGGCTCGATCGCCCAGATGTGCGGCAACGGCGTGCGGGTGTTCGCCCATTACCTGCGTGCCACCGGCTTGGAGCCCACCGATGAGTTCGTGGTCGGCTCGCTGGCTGGCCCGCGGCCGGTGGTGCTGCACGACTGGGACACGACGACCGCCGACGTCACCGTCGAGATGGGCAAGGTGAACCAGTTGGGTGGCGGCGAGGCGATCGTCGGCGGACGGCCGTTCGCCGGCCTGGCGGTGGACGTCGGCAACCCGCACCTGGCGTGCGTGGACCCGGACATGACGCTCGAAGAGTTGCTCGCGCTCGATGTTGCAGCGCCGGTGTCGTTCGACGATGCGCAGTTCCCCGAGGGCGTGAACATCGAGGTCCTGACGGCGCCCCACGACGGTGCGGTGTCCATGCGGGTGCACGAGCGCGGCGTCGGGGAGACCCGGTCATGCGGTACCGGCACCGTCGCGGCCGCGGTCGCGGCGCTGGCGTTCTCCGGTGTCACCACCGGCACCCTCGACGTGCGGATTCCGGGCGGCGAGGTCTGCGTCACCATCACCGAGGCCAGCAGTTACCTGCGTGGCCCGTCGATTCTGGTGGCGCACGGCGAGCTGTCCGAGGAATGGTGGAGCGTTGCGCAACGTTAATTGGGGTGCATGAAAAGTGATCTCCGTGCGAATCTCTATTCGCCCATGACGTATCCCGATTTCCCGATCCGCGACACCCCGAGCGCGGGCGAGCTGGCCCTCGAAGACCGCACGGCGCTGCGCCGCGTGGCCGGTCTGTCGACCGAACTCGCCGATGTCTCCGAGGTCGAGTATCGCCAACTGCGCTTGGAACGCGTTGTGCTGGTAGGGGTTTGGACCGAAGGCAGCTCTGCCGACGCCGAGGCCAGCCTGGCCGAACTGGCCGCGCTCGCCGAGACCGCCGGCTCGGAGGTGCTCGAAGGACTGATTCAGCGACGGGACAAACCGGACGCCTCCACCTACATCGGCTCGGGGAAGGCCGCCGAACTGCGCGAGATCGTGCTCGCGACCGGCGCGGACACCGTCATTTGTGACGGTGAACTCAGCCCCGCCCAGCTGACGGCGTTGGAGAAGGCGGTCAAGGTCAAGGTGATCGACCGCACGGCGCTCATCCTCGACATCTTCGCCCAGCACGCGACCAGCCGGGAAGGCAAAGCGCAGGTCACGCTGGCGCAGATGGAGTACATGTTGCCCAGGCTGCGCGGCTGGGGCGAGTCGATGTCGCGACAGGCCGGCGGTCGCGCCGGCGGAGCCGGCGGCGGCGTGGGTACCCGCGGTCCCGGTGAGACCAAGATCGAGACCGACCGTCGCCGCATCCGCGAGCGGATGGCCAAACTGCGCCGAGACATCAAGGACATGAAGAAGATCCGCGATACGCAGCGCAGTGGCAGGCGCCGCAGCGAGGTCCCGTCGATCGCCATCGTCGGATACACCAACGCGGGCAAGTCGAGTCTGCTCAACGCGCTGACCGGCGCGGGGGTCCTGGTCGAGAACGCGTTGTTCGCCACCCTCGAACCGACAACGCGCCGAGGCGAATTCGCCGATGGCAGGCCGTTCGTGCTGACCGACACGGTCGGATTCGTGCGCCACCTGCCGACCCAGCTGGTGGAGGCGTTCCGCTCCACGTTGGAAGAGGTCGTCGACGCCGATCTGCTGGTGCATGTCGTCGACGGGTCCGACGCCAACCCGCTGGCCCAGATCAATGCGGTGCGCGAAGTGGTCAACGACGTCATGGGAGCCGCTCCGGCGGCGACATCGAGCGAGGCCGACCACGACGGCGCCCCGGCACCGGAACTGTTGGTGGTCAACAAGATCGACGCCGCCGACGGTCTCACTCTGGCACAGTTGCGCCGCGCCCTGCCTGATGCCGTGTTCGTTTCTGCCCGCACCGGTGACGGGCTGGATCGGCTGCAGCAGCGGATGGCGGAATTGATCACGCCGACGGACGCGATGGTCGACGTGACGATCCCGTACGACCGAGGGGATCTGGTGAACCGGGTGCACGCCGACGGGCGGGTCGACGCCACCGAGCACACCGCTGAGGGCACTCGGATCAAGGCCCGGGTGCCGGTCCCGCTGGCCGCCGCCCTGCGCGACTACGCGACGTTCTAAACCGTCCCCACAAGCGAAGAGGCGCAGAGGGATTGCCCCTCTGCGCCTTTCCTGTGGTCCGAACTAGTCGCGCTCGCCCGATGGCCGCTGCTCGGCCTCTTGACGCTTCTCGGCGGTCTTCGCGGCGGCGCGGGCGCTCTCGGCTTCGGCTTCCTTCTGAGCGGCGTTGCGCTGCGCGTCTGCCTTGTCCTGCTGCGCCTGACCCTCGCGGTACAGGTCGTCGCGGCCCGCGACGGCACCGAGGACCTCTTTGGCCTTGCCTTTCACGCCTTCGACGACACCCTTGACGGCTTCTTCTGGCCCACTGTTGTTCTTGTCGGACACGGTGTTCCTCCCCTTCGGTTCGGTAGTGGCCCAGGGGTTCCCTGAGCGCGTTGTCCGGCAAACGAAGAGTGGGCTAGGTCACACTCCTTTGGTCGCTGGATGTCGAACCATTCCGCTGTCGGGTACTGCGCGCCAGAACGAGCTCTGATTGGGCTGATCGAGATCCTTCCGTCGCAGCCGATCTGTTCGGCTCGCTGTGTCGGCGATCAGCCGCCGGCGGAGGGACGATGTCGATCAGATGGGCTCAGCGCCGTGGACGAAATCGTATTCGTCGGAAATGCACGCGGAAATGATCATCGGGGGACTCGCAATTGCGCGCTGGCTACGGGTATATCCGTGATATCGCGTGGCACGAGGCTCCAACGGTGCACACGCGCAAACTGTTTGGGGTTCGCAGACGGTGGCGCATGGGCAAAGTCATCGGCCTCGGGCTTGGGGTTGTTTCCAGACAAATCCGAGCGGCACGGCGGGGTTATCCACAGCGAACGGGGGATTGGCGGGTATTTTCTTTCCAAGATCGGCGTGTTCGTTGGTTATTGACGTCTGCTGACAACACAGTTGACGGGCGCGAAATCTTCGAGCGAAATTTCGTGCCGACCAGGGAGGACGAATGATCGGGCAGAACAGCCGAGGCACGACGGTGTGGGGCCGGATGGCGATAGGTCTGCTCGCAGCCGTCGCCCTGCTCTTGGCGCCGGTGGCCGGCGCGACGCCGGAATCCGATGCCGCCAATGCGGCCATCACGGCGGCCTGGGAAGCCAGCGGCGGCGACGGCGGCCCGCTGGGACCCAAACAGGGCGATGTGTATCCGGCGGGTAAGGGCTTCGCGCAGAACTTCGCCGGCGGCAAGATGTTCTTCACGCCCGAGACCGGCGCCCACTACATGCGCGGCGCCATCCTGGAGAAGTACGAATCGCTCGGTGGGCCCGCGGACAGCGACTTGGGTTTCCCCACCATCGACGACGGGCCCGGACGCGCTCCGGGCAGCTTCAACTCCACGTTCAGCGCCAGCGACAAGCCGGTGATCTTCTGGACGCAGGAGACCGGCGCGCGGGTGGTGCGTGGCCCGATCAACGCCGCGTGGGACAAGTTGGGCGGCTCGACGGGAGCGTTGGGAGTGCCCGCCGGCGACGAGACCTACCGCGGAGATCTCATCTCCCAGAAGTTCACCGGCGGCGAGCTGACCTACAACACCCGCGACAAGACGTTCACCACCGTGCCGCCCGAACTGGCCGAGCAGTTGACCGATCTGCAGGTGCCGGACGATCCGACTGCGCAGATCAATGCGGCCCGCCGCGCTGCCGGCGGACCGCTGGGACCGCTCGGCGCCGCGGAAGGACCGCCTTATCAGATCGGCGAGGACGGCCTCGGGCAGAACTTCGCCGGCGGCAAGATCTTCTACAGTCCGGCCACCGGCGCGAGGGTGGTCACCGGTCAGGTTCTCGCCAAGTACGAAAGCCTCGGTGGGCCCGAGGGGGAGCTCGGGTTCCCGGTGTCCAGCGAGGCCGACGGAGGACTGCCCACCGCAAGTCGCGTGGCGAGGTTCGCCGCCGAAGACAAGCCGGTGATCTTCTGGACGCCGGATCATGGCGCGGTCCTGGTGCGCGGCGCGATGAGCGCAGCCTGGGACAAGCTCGACGGCGCCGAGGGCAAGCTCGGCGCACCGGTGGCCGACCAGACCGAGAAGGGCGACGTCGTCACCCAGCGGTTCAGCGGCGGGGTGATCTCCTGGGACCGGTCGACCGGCGAGTTCAGCACCGAGCCGGCCAATCTGGCGGCCGGGTTGGCCGGCCTCGAGGTGCCCGCCCAGCAGACCCCCGAAACACCGGGCGCGCCGCAGGCCTCGGACTCCGCCGGCGACAACGGCTGGTTCGAGTGGAGTTGGTGGTGGCTGCTGGCGATCGTGCCGGTGCTCGTGCTCCTCGCCCTGGTGGCGTTCGCGGCCATGCGTAACCGCCGCCACGGCGCCGACGATCATCCCGGCTTCGACGAGGACTACGGCCGGTACGGCGCCGACGGCGAGCCGGTCTACAGCACGGCGGGCGCCGGGGAGCAGGCATCCAGCGGCGGCGACTACTCCGCGGCGATGTTCGGCGACCGGTATGCCAGCGAGGGGCTTGGGGCGCTCGCACCATCGGGGGAGTCTGCCGGCTCGTCCTTCGACCCCTGGGGGGCGCCGCAACGCGGCGACGAGGCGGCAGCGCCGGGCCACGCCGCCGAGGGCGTCGACGATGGCCTTGGCGAGGGTCTCGGCGAGGGCGCTGGCGAGCCGGAGGAGAATCCCGACAACGTCGATACAGCCCCGACGCTGATACCGCCGACGGTCGTCGAGCGCGATACGACCGGCGAACCGATCGACGGACCGATCGATGACGAGCCTTCCGCCGGACACGATACGTTCGCCGAACCAGTCGAACCTGAGTCCGAACCCGAACGCTTCCAACGGGATCCACTGACCGACACCGGCCGTCACGCCAAGATCATCGTCGACGAACCGGAAGTGCCGAGTCCCGCATTCCGCCTACCGGTCGGCGGTTCCGATGAGGCGCCGCAGGGATACCCGATCAAGGCCGACACCCAGTCCGGCCGGTACTGGCTGCCGGGCACCGCCGACTACGACGAGGTGCGCGCCGAGATTTGGTTCTCCAGCGAGGAATTCGCGCGCACGAACGGGTTCGTCAAAGCCGACTAGATCTTCCGGATGACGGTGACGACCTTGCCGAGAACCGCGGCGTCGTTACCCGGGATCGGATCGAAGGCCGGGTTGTGCGGCATCAGCCACACTTGGCCGCGGGTGCGCTTGAACGTCTTCACGGTGGCCTCGCCGTCGATCATCGCGGCCACGATGTCGCCGTTGTCTGCGACGTTCTGCTGACGCACGACCACCCAATCGCCGTCGCAGATCGCCGCGTCGACCATCGAGTCGCCGACGACTTTGAGTAGGAAGAGCGAGCCCTCACCCACCAGCTCGCGCGGCAGCGGAAAGACGTCCTCGACAGCCTCTTCGGCGAGGATCGGCCCGCCGGCGGCAATCCGTCCGAGCACAGGCACGAACGTCGGCTCCGGTAGCGCGTCGGAGCCCGCGACCTCGGTGGCGACGATGGCGGTCACTGCCTCGTCGGCAGCACGCACGTCGACGGCGCGCGGTCGGTTGGGGTCACGCCGCAGGTAACCCTTCCGTTCCAGGGTGCGCAGTTGATGCGCCACCGACGACGTCGAAGTCAGCCCGACTGCGTTGCCGATCTCCCTGATGCTCGGGGGATAGCCGCGTGTGGTGACCGATGTCCGGATCACGTCGAGAATGGTGCGCTGGCGTTCGGTTAGGCCATCGAGTGCCCGCCCCCCGCCGGCGCCGTCCGAAGTACCGCTGCTGGAATCCATGACGCCGAATGTAACCCGCGGCACGCGATTAATCAAACATGTGTTCGAGGTGTGTCGGACCATTTGAGCCCACTTGAGCCCCCCGAAAGCGGACCCAAATTTTTTGTCGGTGGCCTGTTTTATCGTTGGCAACAGTTCGATCACATGTTCTATCGCTCGAACGCATGAGCGAGTATGTTCGAACACAGGAGCGAAAGCAGCGGACCGGAAGGCATCACGATGACGACTCTCGACACCAGGGAATTTCAGGGCCCGCCGGTGGTCAGGCCCCGTATCAGGCCCACCGACGCCCGGCGGGGCCCGCGGCCCGGCAGGCCCCGCGGAGCATCGGTCCGGTACCGCGGTACCGGCGTGCTGATGTCGCGCGCCTCGCACCGCCGGCGGCCCATCACCCCGGGCACCACGGTGCTCCTGGCGCTGGTGGCCGCCGGGATCACGGTTTGGCTCGGCCTGGTGGCACAGTTCGGCGGGGTGGTCGGCGCCGGCGCGGAAGCCGTTCCCGATCGGCTCGCAGTGGTCCAGGTGCAGAGCGGCGAGAGCCTGCACCAGGTGGCGCAGCGGGTGGCGCCCGACGCCCCGGTGGGTCAGGTGGCGGACCGGATTCGCGAGCTCAACCAGCTCGACTCGGCTGCGCTGGATGCGGGGCAGACGCTCATCGCCCCGGTCGGCTGATCGCCGGCCGGCTCGTGGAACGCCTGGCGCGCAATCGTGTTCACCGACAGATCGTCGGCCTACGTGCCGATCACCCCGGTCACGGGTTTCAGGAGCGTGCCGCAGGTACGCTCGGAGAGGTTCGAGTTGGTCGTTTGTTGGCGCGGCGAAGGAGCGGTGATGCATTGTCCGTTCTGCCGTCACCCCGATTCACGAGTGGTCGACTCGCGTGAAACCGACGAAGGTCAGGCGATCCGGCGGCGGCGCTCCTGCCCCGAATGCGGAAGACGGTTCACCACGGTGGAGACCGCGGTGTTGGCGGTCGTCAAACGCAGCGGTGTCACCGAGCCGTTCAGCCGCGAGAAGGTGGTCAAGGGCGTACGTCGAGCGTGCCAGGGCCGCCAGGTCGACGACGATGCGCTGAACCTGCTGGCGCAGCAGGTCGAGGACACTGTGCGCGCCGCCGGTTCGCCCGAGGTGCCGAGCCACGACGTGGGCCTGGCCATCCTGGGCCCGCTGCGTGACCTCGACGAAGTGGCGTACCTGCGCTTCGCCTCGGTGTACCGGGGGTTCACCTCGGCGGAAGACTTCGAGCGCGAAATCGAGGCGCTGCGCGCGCATCGCGATTCACCGCAGCCGACCGCCAGCTGAGCAGCCGCAGGGGCGAAACTCAATCGATCTGCTTGACGCCGTCGCTGACGACGCGGCCCGCGACGCGCACCCAGCCATCGGGGCTCCACTCGGTGTGGATGTGCGAACCCTTCCCTTGCACGATCGTGAGGTCGCGGCTCAGATAGTCGGTGATCCGGACGGCGGCGGAGCCGGTGGCCTCGTCCTCGGGCACGCCGAGGTCGGTGGCGAACATCCGCGCCCGCACCATCCCCTGTTCCCGGTCGACCCACGTCCACAGGTAGTGGTTGACGTCGTCCGGGTAATCGGCCGGGTCGGCAGCGAGGAGGTCGTCGACGGAGGCGACGTCGTGGACGGCGAATTCCGGCGCCCACTCCGCTCGCGCCCTGACCGAGGTGAGGTCGTCGGTGTAGGACACCTGCACAATGCCGGCGTGAACCCTCAGCGTGTGAATTGGCGTGCCTCGTTCGCGAAGCCACCAGGCCGCGCCGACGGTGGGATGTCCCGCGAACGGCAGTTCGACGGCCGGCGTGTGGATGTGGGCGTGCGCCGTGCTGGTGCCGGCTGTCGGCAAATCGATGAATATCGTTTCGCTGTAACCCAATTGGGTCGCTATCCGTTGGCGGGCGTCCGGGTCGACGACGCTGGCGTCGATGACGCCGAGCGGGTTTCCGTAGTTGCCGTCAGGGTCGGTGAAGACGCGCAGCACGCTCACGTCGATAGCCATGGGGCCGATGCTACTTCTTAGTGGCATCGCAGCGGCGAGGCCGCGGTCGGTCCGGCGGTCAGGTGGCGCTGCGCTCGTCGGCGCCGATCGCGTCGAGCACCGCGACCCGGGTGTCGACCGAGCCGGAGATCGTGCCCTGGTCGACGCCCGCCCGTAACAGCCCGCGTAGGTACTCCTGGTCGTAGACCGCTGGTTCGGTGCCGTCGATGAACTTCTCCACCACCTCGACAAAACGGTCAGGGTCGTCGTGGAACGGGAAATGGCCGGAACCCTCGAAGATTTCCAACCGCGAACCGGGCATCGCGGCGTGTGCCATCCGGGCGTGACTTACCGGGATCACGGCGTCACCGCTGCCCCAGATCAATTGCACCGGAACCGATTGCGTCAGGTAGCAGCGGTCCAGCATGGTCACGACCTGACCGCGCCAGTCCACGACGGCACGCAGTGTGCGGGCGAACGCCGAAGACGCAGTCGGTTCGGGCAGGTCATTGAGAATGCGCAACACCTGGGGCAGGTCGCGGCCCAGGCCGGTGGATCCGAACACCCCGCCGGCGACGCGGCCCACCACCTGCAGTGTCGGCAGCACCAGCGGCAGTCGTAGCAGCGCCAGTGCCTCACTGCCCATCGGCAGCGAAGCAAAGCGCAGCGCGATGTTGACGTCCCTGGTGACCCCGCCCGCTCCGACCAGGATGAGCCGGTCGACCAGTTGCGGGAACTGGTAGGCGAACTGCATGGCCACCCCGCCACCGAGGGAATGACCGATTACCGTGACCCGGTCGATGTCCAGGACGCTCATCAGGTCGCGCATCCCGTTGGCGTAGGCGGCGACCGAGTAATCCGCGCGCGGTTTGTCGGATTTTCCGTGGCCCAGAAGGTCGGGCGCGATGACGGTGAACCGCTGGGCGAGCTTCGCCTGCACCGCATTCCAGGTGGTGGAGTTGTCGCCGATGCCGTGGATCAGCAGGATCGCGGGGCCCGAACCCGCCACGCGGTACGCCCGGCGATAGCCGTGGATGGTGCGGTACTGCAGGATCGGCGTCAGTTCCCGTACCGGGCGGAGGTTCGGCTTTCGCGCGGCCATTGCGCCAACTTAGCTGGCGTTCGCGAGACGCGCTAATTATTGACGCTGATTGTCGAGCGACGTGGTCAACCGGCGTCGTCGCCGTCCTGGAACGGATCCCTGGACTTCTTCTCGGCCTGCTGGGCGAGGAACCGTTCGAACTCCGCGCCGAGTTCTTCGCCGCTGGGCAGGTCCTCGTCGCTGGCCAGCAGCGACCGGTTCTCCTGGGCGGCGACGAAGGCGTCGTACTGGCGCTCGAGGGCGGCCACCACCTGCGCGACCTCGGGGCTCTGTTCGACCTGCTCGTTGATCTTGGCCAGCACTTCGGCACCCGCCGCCACCAGTGCCTCCAGTGGGATCTCCAGCGAAGCGTTCCTGGCCACCTCGGCGAGCAACGCCTCTGCCGCGGCGGGGTAGTCGGTCTGCGCGAGGTAGTGCGGTACGTGCACGGTGAACCCGACGGCTTCGTGTCCGTGCTGCGACATCCGGAACTCGAGCAGATTCGACACGCTGGCGGGGACCTGTACTTCTCCCACCCACGGCTGGTGGTCGGCGATGAGCTCCTTGTCGCTGGAGTGCGCGGTCATGGTGATGGGTCGGGTGTGCGGCACGGCCATCGGGATGGTGCCCAGTCCGACGACCCGGCGGACGTCGAGCCGTTCGGCCAGTAGCCGAACGGCGGTGATGAACCGCTCCCAGCGCAGGTCGGGTTCCAGCCCGGCGAGAAGCAGGAAGGGGGTGCCGACGCTGTCGCGCATCGCGTACAGGTTGAGTTCGGGGTCCTCGTAGTGCGTGAAGTGGTCGGTCTTGAAGGTCATCAACGGACGTCGGGATCGGTAATCCAGCAGCTCGTCGATCGCGAACGACGCCACCAGCTCGGTGTCGAGCGTGTCTTTGAGGTGCTGGGCGGCCAACCGGATGGCGTGTCCGGCGTCGGAGAACCCCTCCAGGGCATGGATGAGCACCGGGCCGCGGCCATCCGTCGAGGACAGTTGGGGTGCGGGGAACTCCAGCTCATACATGCCGGATTGTTCCGGCTGGTAGTGCTGGTCGGGGTTACCAGGGTGTTCTGGGCGGTCAGCCATCGAACCTCGCCTCCTCGCGGTGGTGCCAAGACAGTGAGTGCCTCCGTACCTGTGACAACTAGTCTCGCGCACGTTGCGTTCCCGTTGCCGGTCATCCCACGCCCGATCCAGCGAATTGTTTGCCGGTGTATCCGATGGCCGCACTCCTCAACGCGGCTCGTCCCTCGCCGCTTGATCGTCGCGCGGCTAGGTGCGGAACTGGTTGAGCGCCCGCAGCTTGTTCATCACGTCCAGCGCGGCGACTTTGTAGGCCTCGGAGAAGGTGGGGTAGTTGAACACAGCGTCGACAAGGTACTCGACGGTGCCCCCGCAGCCCATGACGGCCTGACCGATGTGCACCATCTCGGTGGCGCTGGTGCCGAAGATGTGCACGCCGAGCAGCTTCAGGTCGTCGGTCGAGACCAGCAGCTTGAGCATGCCGTAGGAGTCACCGGCGATCTGGCCCCTGGCCAACTCCCGGTAGCGCGACACCCCGACTTCGTACGGGATCGCGTTGCGGGTCAACTCGACCTCGGTGGCGCCGACATAGGACACCTCCGGAATCGAATAGATGCCGATCGGCTGCAGATCGGTCATGCCCTTGGCGGGCTCGCCGAACGCGTGGTAGGCCGCGAGCCTGCCCTGGTCCATCGAGGTGGCGGCCAACGCCGGAAAGCCGATCACGTCGCCGACGGCATAGACGTGGTCGACCTTTGTCTGGTAGTTGCTGTCGACGTCGATGCGGCCGCGCGCGTCGGTTTCCAGGCCCGCGTTGGCCAGGTCGAGGTGTTCGGTCTGGCCCTGCCTGCCTGCCGAGTACATCACGGTCTCGGCGGGGATCTGCTTGCCGCTGGCGAGCGTGGTGACGGTGCCCGCCGCGCCGACGTCCACGGCCGTCACCTCCTCGCCGAACCGGAACGTCACCGCCAAGTCGCGCAGGTGGAACTTGAGCGCTTCCACGATCTCCGGGTCGCAGAAATCCAGCATGGTGTCGCGCTTTTCCACCACGGTGACCTTGGTGCCGAGCGCGGCGAACATCGACGCGTACTCGATCCCGATCACCCCCGCGCCGACCACGACCATCGTCGCGGGCAGCGACTTGAGGTCAAGGATCCCGTCGGAGTCGAGCACGCGGTCCTCGTCGAACTCGACGCCGGCCGGCCGGGCCGGTTTGGTGCCGGTGGCGATCACGACGTATTCGCCGCTGACCGTGGTGCGCTCACCGCGGGTGGGTTCCTCGACCAGCACGGTGTGCGGATCGATGAACCGGCCGTGGCCCTGGAAGAGGTCGATGCGGTTGCGTATCAACTGCGAGCGGACGACGTCCTGCTCCTTGCCGATCACGTGCGCCGTGCGCGCAAGCAGGTCGGCGGGCGTGATTTTCTCCTTGACGCGGTAGCTGGCGCCGTACAACTCGCGCTGGCTCATGCCGGTGAGGTAGACGACCGCCTCGCGAAGCGTCTTGGAGGGGATGGTTCCGGTGTTCACGCAAACACCGCCCAGCATCCGGCCCCGCTCGACGACGGCGACCGTCTTGCCGAGCTTCGCAGCGGCGATCGCGGCTTTCTGACCGCCGGGACCGGAACCGAGGACAACGAGGTCGTACTCCAGCATGGAACCCACGGCACCCATAGCAACAAGGTGTACGCCGGTTGGGCGGATTCCGCAGGCCGACAGGCGGCACCGGGGATGAGTTTCATCCCCAACCTCGAATTGATCCACAGCTTCGCCGGCTGCGACCCGCGACGGACGCTGGGCGTCCGAGCGGCCGGGGAAGGTCGGCCCATGACGACCTCACCATCACCCGATTTCCAACTGAACCGCCCCGCAGTCCTCATCGCGGCGCTGCCCGCCGTCCTGGGTTTCGTCCCGGAGAAATCCCTCGTGCTCGTAACCGTGGAGCGTGGCGCGCTGGGATGCGTCATGCGTGTGGACCTCTCCGATGAGTTGCCCGAGTCCGTCGACCACATCGCCGAGGTGGCCGCAGCCGCCAGACCGGACTCGGCGATCGCCGTCATCGTCGACGAGGACGGCGCCGGCTGCCGCCTGTGTAACGACGAGTACGGCGAACTCGCCGCGATGTTGGCGGCGGCCCTGGCCGGACACGGCATCGAACTGCTCGCCGCGCACGTCGTCGACCGCGTCGCGGCAGGAGGGCGGTGGCACTGCGCCGACGGTTGCGGCGAGGCGGGCACCGTGGAGGACCCGTCGGCGTCGCCGCTCGCGATGGCCGCCGTGCTCGACGGGCGCAGGCTCTACGCCCGGCGCGCCGAGCTTCAGGACGTGATAGCGGTCACCGATTCCGCCCGCGCCGCGGCGTTGGCCGGATCCATCGCCGACGCGCAGTCGGGTCGGTCGCACGCCGACGCGCGCCGGGATATCGAGTCCGTCATCGCAACGGCGGCCCGGGTCGCCGACGGTGAAGAGTTGCCGGATCCAGTTGTGGCCCGGATCGCGGCCGCGCTGACCGACCTGCAGGTGCGCGACACGCTCTACGCGCTGGCGGTCGGGGAGAGCGCGACAGCCGCGGAGTCGTTGTGGGCTGAGCTGTCCCGGCGGCTCCCCGAACCGTGGCGGGTGGAAGCGCTTGTGCTGCTGGCTTTTTCGGCTTATTCGCGGGGTGACGGTCCGCTGGCGGGGGTGTCGCTGGAGGCGGCGCTACGGTGCGACGGCACGCATCGGATGGCGGGCATGCTCGACACCGCGCTGCAATCGGGGTTGCGGCCCGAACGCATTCGTGAGCTGGCCACCACGGGCTACCGGTTGGCCGACCAACTGGGAGTGCGCTTACCGGCGCGACAGGTGTTCGGTCGGCGGGCCGGTTGACCGCGGCCCGGCGGGCGCTCGCTCCGGCGAATCAGATCGCGGGTCAGACCTTCTCGACCTTGACGGCGTGCGCCATGTGGTGGGGCAACTCGACCTGCTCGTGGCCGGGGATCACGATCATCACCCCGCCGTGCTCGTTGGTCTGCACGGTCACGCGGGCGTTGGGCACCACGCCCGCATCCTTGAGCCTGCTGATCAGATCGACGTCACCCTGGACGTGCTCGGTCAGCTGCCGCACCACGACCGCGACGGGCATACCGGCGGGCAGCTCGGTGAGCCGGACCAAGTTCAATCCGTCGCCCGGCGACGAGTTGATCAGGCCCAACTCCGAGAGGCCGGGAATCGGGTTACCGAAGGGCGAGGTGGTGGGGTTGTTGAGAACCTGAACGAGTCGGCGTTCGACGTCTTCGCTCATCACGTGTTCCCACCGGCAGGCCTCGGCGTGGACCTCCTCCCAGGGCAACCCGATCACGTCGACAAGCAGTCGCTCGGCGAGCCGGTGCTTGCGCATGACGGCCACGGCCAGGGCGCGGCCCTTGTCGGTGAGCTCGAGGTGGCGATCGCCGGCGACGTGCAGTAGGCCGTCGCGCTCCATGCGGGACACGGTCTGGCTGACGGTGGGGCCGCTCTGATCCAGACGCTCCGCGATGCGTGCACGCAAAGGCACCACGCCCTCTTCTTCGAGGTCGTAGATCGTCCGCAGGTACATCTCTGTGGTGTCGACTAGATCATTCATTCGCTAACCCTCCGTCAGCGATGAGTCTACCGGTGTGAGGGCCTGAACTGCGTTGTTACGTCCGCGACACCGGCCCCTGGGCGCGCGACGAGACGCGTCCCCGCCGGTCGTCCCGGCGGGGAGGCGTCGTCGACGGACTAGCTGGCGTACGACCGCAAGCGGTCGGCGCGGTCACCGTTGCGCAGCTTGGCCATGACCTCGCGCTCGATCTGTCGCACCCGCTCACGGGAGAGCCCGAAGAGCTTGCCGATCTGGTCGAGAGTGCGGGGCTGACCGTCGTCGAGGCCGAAGCGCAACCGGATCACCTGCTGCTCGCGTTCGTCGAGGGTCGCGAGCACGTGCCGGATGTCGGTGTGCAGCAGTTCGGAGATCACGGCGTTCTCGGCGGACATCGCCTCGGCATCCTCGATGAAGTCGCCCAGCGGCGCTTCCTCGTCGCTGCCGACCGGCATGTCGAGGCTCACCGGGTCGCGGCTGTGTTCCAGCAGATCGGTGATCTTCTCCACGGGAATGCCGGACTCGGCCGCCAGTTCCTCGTCGGTCGCTTCGCGGCCGAGGTTCTGATGCATCTCACGCTTGATCCGGGCGAGCTTGTTCACCTGCTCGACGAGGTGCACCGGCAGCCGGATCGTGCGACTCTGATCGGCCATCCCACGGGTGATCGCCTGCCGGATCCACCACGTGGCGTACGTCGAGAACTTGAATCCCTTGCTGTAGTCGAACTTTTCCATCGCGCGGATCAAACCCAGGTTGCCTTCCTGGATCAGATCCAGCAGCGGCATGCCGCGGCCGGTGTAGCGCTTCGCCAGCGACACCACAAGGCGCAGGTTGGCTTCCAGCAGATGGCGTCGCGCAGCCTCACCGTCGCGGACCACCGCGGCAAGATCACGTTTGCGGTTCTCGCCCAAGCGCTTCCGTGTTTCGAGCAGATGCTTGGCGTAAAGCCCTGCCTCGATGCGTTTTGCGAGCTCGACCTCGTCGGCGGCGTTGAGCAAGGCCGTTTTGCCGATGCCATTCAGATACACGCGTACGAGGTCAGCCGCTGGACTCTGCGCGTCCAGGTCCTGGTCGACGCGGATGGTGCTGGCATTTGCCATGACGGCCTCCTGATCAAGTCGCACTGTCATGAGCTACAACGCCCACGAGGACGTAAGAGTTCCCGGCCCTCGACCGGTTCACACCTTCTGATCAGCGGTTTCTCGCCGCCGACCTGAGAATGTCCTTAGAAAAGGAACAGAAGCGGCTCAGCTGGGAACATCGCCGTTGCGGGCGGGTCCATCCGGTTGCGGCGGGGAGACCCCGTCACTTTTCAGGCCGTGTTCCAACGCCGGCCGTTCGGCGGTCGGGAACTGCGCAGCGCGGCGCTGCGCGTCGTAGCGCCGCGGTTCCTCCGGACGCCGCGGCGGACGGTCGTTGGCGATGAGCACGGCGATCCATGGCAGCGGAATCGAGGCCACCAGAATTCCCAACGAGATCAAGCCGTTGTGCCAGATGCCGTACGCGATCGCAGCCAGCACCAGAGCCGGAATGCGAAACGACATGATGGTCAGGTACTTGCGTACCCGTTGACGGTGTTGTTCTTCGTAGGCGGGCGCGGCGCGAGTGATCAAGACGGGCCGGCCGTCGTCGTCGAAACTCAGCTCGGGGCCGTGTTTCATACCTCCACTGTCGCACATTGTCGCTCCGCTGTACGGGTCGGTTTCCTTACGGGCAAAATGGTTGTCATGCAGACCCAGACCATCGAGCGCACCGACACCGACGAACGCGTCGACGACGGGACCGACAGCGACATCCCGAAGTACTTCCATTACGTCAAGAAGGACAAGATCGCCGAGAGCGCAGTGATGGGCACCCACGTCGTCGCACTGTGCGGCGAGGTCTTTCCGGTGACGAAGTCGGCCAAACCGGGCTCGCCGGTGTGCCCGGAGTGCAAGCGCATCTACGAGAAGCTCAAGAAGTAATCCCGTCTGCTGCCGTCTCGGGTGAGACCCCCTCGGTCGTCCGCGCCCCATTGCGTGACTCGGCCTTCTCTTCGAGCCACCAGCGGAACCGCTTGGCATGCGTCTCGGCGGCCGGCCACTCCTCCTGCACGGCGGCGTTGAGTTCGGCGCCGATCATGATTGCGAACCCGAGGAAGAACGCGAACAACAGGAAGGCGATCGGCGTCGCCAGGGCGCCGTAGGTGTAGCCGGTCGCGGTGATCCACGTCAGGTAGAAGCGCAGCCCGAACGTCGCCGCCAGGAACACCGCGGTGGCCAGTATCGAGCCCAGCAGAAGCCGGTGCGACGGCAACGGTTTCGGCAGCGACACCCGGTAGAGGATGTTGACCGCCACGACCAGCCCGAAGATCAGCACCGGGTAGTAGCCGAACTGCAGGATGCGGTCCCAGCTGTCGGGTAGGTACTCGGCGATCTTGCGCGGGCCCAACGCGATGAACGGCGCGGTCAGGATCGCGACGACCAACATCACCACATAGAGGCCGAGCGCGTAGAACCGCTGGCGGACCGGATGGCGCAGCGGAGTCTGGTCGTGAGCCTCGGTGATGGAGTCGACGAACGCCGAGATCGCCGACGAGCCCGCCCACAGCGAGATCACGAAGCCGACCGAGACCACTTCACCGCGGGCGCCCTTGACGATGTCGCGGATCGTCGGCTCGATGATCTCGGCGACGACATTGGTCGAGAAGAACCTGCCGGCCGTGTCGATGATCTGGGTCTCGATGGTCGGAAGAGTCTCCGGACCGAACAGCGGAGCGATGTACGCCAAGCTGCCGAGCATGCCGAGCAGCAGCGGCGGCAGCGACAACGCTGACCAGAACGCAGCTTGCGCGGACTCCGAGAAGATCGAATCGTCCCAGCTCTTCGACAAGGTGCGCCGCAGAATGTGTCGAATGTGGTGGCGTGACGGCTTGCGCGGCAACGGCTGGGGCTGGTCGGTCATGACCAGTCCAGCATTCCTGACGAAGTGTGCTCCTGCCCAGTGCGGCTCTGCGCCGTGTCGGGCGTTATGCCTCCACCGGGCTGACTTCGAGAACGGCGGCCAATTCGATCAGCTTGGTCTCGTGCTCGTTGGCGTGGTGCTGGCAGAAGAGCAACTCCGCTCCCGACGGAAGCGTCGCGCGAACCCGGGCGGCGGCACCGCAACGATCGCAGCGGTCAGCCCGGCTCAACGGGGGACTAGTGAGCGTTGCGTTCGTCATTGCGGACCTCCGTACTGTTCGCGTGCATCTACTGTCTCAGACGTATTGGCTTCCGGCGTTGTTCCCAAGGGGTTTACCGGTGTGTCGTGTCTCACCGTTACCTCGAGTTGCCGACACGGCAGGCTGGCGATATGAACCACTCGCCGCCAGTGCTGGTCCACCTGTGTAGCACGGACGAGTGGCGATCGGCACAAGCGCTCGGCGCGCATCGCCCCGATTCGCTCGGCGCGAACGGGTTTGTCCACCTCTCGACGGCCGAGCAGGTACACCTGCCGGCCAACCGGCTCTACGCCGGTCGTACCGACCTGGTGCTGCTGCACATCGACGCCGCGCAACTGTCCTCTCCCGTTCGCTGGGAACCCGGTATGCCCGCTGATCCAGTGGGAATGGTGTTCCCACATCTGTATGGGCCTTTGCCAACGGACGCTGTGATACGCGTCACGCCGTATCTGCCCGGGGCCGACGGCCGGTTCGCTCCGCTCACACCCTAGGCGGCCTCGCCCGCGCCGTGGTGTTCACGGTCCGCGGCCCGAGGGCTTCTACGTACACTTACAAATCGTGGGCATTCTGTTAGGTCTCGCACCCTGGATCGTCTACTGGGTGCTCATCGGCAACGTTCCGTTCACCGTCGCGGTACTGACCGCCCTGGCGGTCGCGGTCGCGGCATTCGTGCTGGGGCAGGTGCGCGGCGGACCGGGTCGGGTACTCGAAATAGGCGCGCTGGCAACCTTTTTGGTGTTGACCGTGTTGACCTTCACGCTCGACCGGTCGTTCATGGAACAGTGGATGCAGCCGCTGAGCAGCGCCGGCATCTTCCTGGTGACACTCACCGGCGTGCTGATCGGCAAGCCGTTTGTGCGTGAGTTCGCCGAGGTCGGCCAGCCGCCACACGTCGTCAAAAGCGACCTCTTCGCGAAGATCACCTCGCTGCTGACCTGGATCTGGGTGGCGGCGTTCGGCGGCATGACGCTGTCGTCGGCGATCCCGCCGATCGTGTACGGCGACGCGACCATCCTGGACACCAAGACCCCGCTGTCGTTCATCTGCTACTGGGTGATCCCGTTCGCGTTGTTGGCCGCCGCGGCGTTTGCGACGAGGGTGCTACCGGACCGGATCGCGGCCGGTGCGGACGACATCGTCCGCAAGACGTCGTTCGTCGCGTTCGCGGAGGCGGAGATCGATCAGTTGATATACCTGGCCACCGAACACGCCAATCGCGAGGTTGGCCCGGGCAAGGAGGCTTACGACATCAAAATCGGCAGCAAGGGAATTCCGTTGACCGGTGACGAGACTCGCGAGTCCTGGCCGTCGACGTACAAGGTGCGCGACAAGAAGCGATGATCCCGATCGGACCCGGCACCCAATTCACGACGAGTGTGTGGTTGATACACGCCTGACGCGAAATCGCGTGTAACAACCCGACACTCGCGACTTCCGTCCGGGCTCGCTTGCCCGTGATGCATACTTCCCTCTACGCAGCGGCAGATATCGAGGAGCGCCATGGGATTCAGGGGAGCAACTCCGGCGTCTGTTCTCGCGGCGGGCGTAGTCGCGGTTGCGTTCGCTGCGCCGGCATACGGCACGGACCAGATCACGGCGAATGCGGTCGGCACGTACGACGCCGAATACGAGTGGGGTACGAAGACGTGGGTCGTCACACCCTGCGAGGGCGACGCGTTCCAGTGTGTGCATGTCACCGAATACGATCCGGCCGACACCGAGCGGAAGTCCCCGGTATGGAGTGCGAACGCCTACTGGCAGGTCGGCTGGTGGATCGCCCGCGAAGCCCTGACCCGTGATGCGCTCGTGTGCGAGGACGGCTCGAAGCACGATCTGCCGATGAACTACGCATGGGACGCCGCGACGGGTGAGGCCGTGCAGTCCTTCTACGAACCCGGGATATGTGGCGAGGCGTACAACGGTTACAACGACATGATGCTGACCAAGACCGGACCCGCGCCGACGCCGACGCCGACGTAGGCGTTCAGTCCAGGTAGTCGCGCAGCACCTGAGAACGGCTGGGGTGGCGCAACTTCGACATCGTCTTCGATTCGATCTGGCGGATACGCTCGCGCGTCACGCCGTACACCTGACCGATCTCGTCGAGCGTGCGGGGCTGCCCGTCGGTGAGCCCGAACCGCAGCCGCACGACGCCGGCCTCACGCTCGGACAGCGTCTCGAGCACCGACTGCAACTGATCCTGCAGCAGCGTGAAGGACACCGCGTCGACGGCCACCACAGCCTCGGAATCCTCGATGAAATCACCGAGCTGCGAATCACCTTCGTCACCGATGGTCTGATCCAACGAGATCGGCTCACGCGCGTACTGCTGGATCTCCAGCACCTTCTCCGGCGTGATGTCCATCTCTTTGGCCAGCTCTTCGGGTGTCGGCTCGCGGCCCAGATCCTGCAGCAGCTCACGCTGAATGCGGCCGAGCTTGTTGATCACCTCGACCATGTGCACCGGAATACGGATGGTGCGCGCCTGGTCGGCCATCGCGCGGGTGATCGCCTGGCGGATCCACCAGGTGGCGTAGGTGGAGAACTTGTAACCCTTGGTGTAGTCGAACTTCTCGACGGCACGGATCAGACCCAGGTTGCCTTCCTGGATGAGGTCCAGGAACGCCATGCCGCGGCCGGTGTAGCGCTTGGCCAGCGACACCACCAGACGCAAGTTCGCTTCCAGCAGATGGTTTTTCGCGCGGTCACCGTCGCGACAGATCCACATCATGTCGCGGCGCTGCGCGGCGGGCAGCTTCTCGCCGCGCTCGGTCATCTCGGCCATCAGCTGGGTGGCGTAGAGACCGGCCTCGATGCGCTTGGCCAGCTCGACCTCTTCCTCGGCATTGAGCAGCGCGACCTTGCCGATCTGCTTGAGGTAGGCGCGGACCGAGTCGGCCGACGCGGTGAGCTCGGCGTCCTTGCGAGCCTGCCGCAGCGCCTCGGACTCCTCCTCATCCCAGACGAAGTCACCGGAGGCCTTGTCTTTCTCCGACGGCTCGGCGATCTCGTCGTCCTCGGCAGCGGCAGCCTCATCGGCGGACTCCGCCACGGGGGCGTCGCCGTCGGCGGCCTCGGCAACGTCCTCGGCAGGCTCGTCGACGGCGTCCTCGAGATCGTCGAGGTCGATGTCGGCCTCCTCGACCGCGAGGTCGTCGCCGGGCTCGGCTTCCAGCTCGTCGGTCTCGAGTTCGTCGGACTCGACGTCGGTCTTGGTGGTGTCCGGATCGGCGGCGGTGGCCTTTTTGGCGCGACCGCGGGGCGCAGCTGACTTCGCGGCCTTCGTCGCTCGCTTGGCCGGTGCCTTGGTCGCGGTGGCACCCGTTTCGCGGCTCACCGCGGTCTTGGCGGCCTTCTTTGCGGGTGCCTTGGTAGCCGTGCGCGCCTTGGCGCCCTTCTTGGCCGGCGCCGTCGCATTGGCGGGCTTCGCCGCTGTCTTCTTGGCGGGGGCGGCCTTGGTAGCGGTGCGCTTCACCGGCTCATCGGTCGCCGGGCTTGCCTTTGTCGCTGCCACGTACACCCTTTCCTTGTGCTACTCGTCGGTGGGCATGGGTGTCCCCATCGAGGAGCGTCGGCTGTCGAATATTGGCGGTTGATAATCGCCGCTATCCGGGCTGCGGCCGCCGTCGACCATTGTAACGACAGTGTGGGATAACGCCGCCTCGAGCGGCAAATTGCAGGTTCCGGGCGTGGCTACTTGGCAGTAGCTGTGACGTCCACCGCAGCAGCCATCGCGGCACCGACGATGCCCGCGGTGTTCTGCAGCGCCGCGGCGACCACCGGCGTGCGGTTCTTCAGCAGTGGAATCCACTTCTCGGCCTTTCGGCTGATGCCGCCGCCCGCGATGAACAGGTCGGGCCAGATCGCGTTCTCGATCGCTACCAGCACCTTTGTCACCTCGACGGTCCAGCGTTCGTAGCTCCAGTCCTTGCGTTCCTTGACCGACGACGCCGCACGGTGCTCGGCTTCCTTGCCGCCGACCTCGATGTGACCGAACTCGGTGTTGGGCAGCAGGACACCATTGTGGATGACCGCCGAACCGATGCCCGTGCCGAAGGTCAACAGCACGATGACGCCGGTGTTGTCCCGGCCCGCGCCGAACTTCTCCTCGGCCAGCCCGGCGGCGTCGGCGTCGTTGAGAACCGTCACCTGCTGCCCGCCGAGATGGTTCACGATCGCATCGCGGGCGTTCACGCCGATCCAGCGCTTGTCGACGTTGGCCGCGGTGCGCACGATCCCGTCGGTCACCACGCCGGGATAGGTGACCCCCAGCTTGTCGGTCCACCCGAACTCACGGACCACCGCGGCGACGGTCTCGGCGACCGCGTCGGGCGTCGCCGGCTGGGGCGTGGGCAGCTTGAACCGCTCACCGATCAACTGGCCGGTGTCCAGGTCGACGATGCCGCCCTTGACGCCGCTGCCGCCCACATCGACGCCGAACCCGCGGCGTTGGCCCTCGGCGGTGCTCGGCGCGACGGAGGGCGAATCGGTCGCGGTCATGAGCGCTCCTCCAGTTCAGCCAGGGCGTGCCCGAGATTTCGTGCGACCCACACCTTAGTGGCTCGCGGAAGGCTGCGCGTGGCTGTCGGGCGAGCAGGTCGCGACAACGTCGGCCGGACATGCTGCGATGGGTCAATGCCCGACAACGACGCCGATCCCGTCCTGCTGCGCTCGGTCGCCGAGCAACTGGCCACCGAGGCGGCCGCCTTCGTGCGACGCCGTCGCGCAGAGGTTTTCGGTGACGCCGCGTCGTCACCGGACACGCCCGGGGTAAGGACCAAGAGCTCGCCGACCGACCCGGTCACGATCGTCGACACCGAAACCGAACGGCTGATCCGCGACCGGCTTGCCGTGCTCCGTCCCGGCGAACATGTGCTCGGCGAAGAAGAAGGCGGGACTCCGGCCCAAGAGGGCGAACTGACCTGGGTGCTCGACCCGATCGACGGCACGGTGAACTTCGTCTACGGGTTGGACGCCTATGCGGTCTCGGTCGCCGTGCAACGCGACGGCGTCTCGTTGGCCGGTGCCGTCGCGAACGTGCCGACCGGCGCGGTGTACTCGGCGGCGGTCGGCCACGGCGCGCATCGGCGACACGCGGACGCGACCACGCCGCTGCGCACAACCACAGCCGACGATTTGTCAATGTCGTTGCTGGGCACCGGATTTTCCTATGACCGCGAGCAGCGGGCCCGACAGGCCGAGGTGCTGACCCGGATGCTTCCCGCGGTGCGTGACGTGCGCCGCATCGGCTCGTGTGCGCTGGATCTGTGCATGGTGGCGGCGGGTCAACTCGATGCCTATTACGAGGACGGCGTGCACCTGTGGGACTGGGCGGCCGGGGCGCTGATCGCCGCCGAAGCGGGCGCCACGTTGCGCCTGCCGCCGGGGGAGGGGTCGGCGGGCGGTCCCGGCTTCATCGTGGCCGCAGCGCCGGCCGTCGCGGCCGCCCTGGACGCCGCGCTGCGCCGCGCGGGCGCGGTGTAGGTCTTCGAGAAGCGGTTGCCGGACAACCGATTACAGGCTCAGCAGGCGCCCGAGTGGATCTCCGACAACAGATCCGGATCGGCCGGCTGGGTGGCATCCGGGCGCAGGCTCGCGAGCACCGCCTCGATGGCGTCACTGCTGCTCAGCTCGGTGAACTCGGTACCGAGGGCGAGGTCCACGCTGTCGTCGCCGCGGCCGTCCTGGAACAGTTCGGTGCACGGCGCGACCAGCCACACCGCGGCCGCCGCGGCGCGTCCGGCCTCGCCGAACCGGATCTGGCCTTGGCACTCGAGGCGGGCGGTGGCATAGAGCGGATCGTTGGCCGCGGTCGGTTCGGCGAACCCCAGATCCTTCAGCGCACTGGCCACCTCGGCGGCCTGTCCACCCTGGCCACTGGCGTTGAGCACCTTGATCTTCGTATCGGCGAGGCGGGCGGGAGCCACGTCGACCATGTCGGCGCGCGAGACCTGTTCACCGAGCGTCGGGGCGGGCGCGGCCGGGTCGGCGGGCGCGGGCGGCGGATTGCAGATGGCCGCCTCCTGCACGTCGGCGGGACGGTTCAGCGCGACGACCCAGACGAACAGCGTCACCACCGACAGCGCGACGAACAACACGATTCCCGGCAGGTAGTACCGCCGGCGGAAGGGGCGACCGTGCTCGTCGAACGCGGTTCCCTCGGTGATTTGCGCGACCACGAGTGCACTCTAAAGCCCCAGGTGCCGCCTTGTTCGCGTGGCACGATACGACCTGTGACATAAATCACAGTGGAACGGGTATCAATACGGGCACGAATCGTTTGGCGGATGCGTTCGACGCTGGTACAAAGCTCTGTCGCACAAGCTTTATTCGGAGGGGACGAGATGGCTACCGATTACGACGCCCCACGGCGGACCGAGACCGATGACGTCTCGGAAGACTCGCTCGAGGAGTTGAAGGCGCGGCGTAACGAGGCCCAGTCGGCGGTTGTCGATGTCGACGAGTCGGAGTCCGCGGAGTCCTTCGAATTGCCCGGCGCTGACCTGTCCGGCGAAGAACTGTCGGTGCGGGTGATTCCCAAGCAGGCCGACGAGTTCACCTGCTCGAGCTGCTTTTTGGTACACCACCGCAGCCGTCTGGCCAGCGAGAAGAACGGCGTCATGATCTGCTCGGACTGCGCGGCCTAGCTGCGCGGTCTGGATTCGCAGTTCAACTGCGCAGAGCGGACAGCACCCGGTCCGGATGCCGGCAACTGACCAGCCAATACGGGGTCGGATCATCTGGATCGTCGAGCACCAGCAGAACCATCGGACCCACCCAGGCGCGATGTACGACGAAGGCGGCCGGGTCCAGCTGACGGCCCAGCGCCGCGGATTTGGCGCTGCGCGGCACTTCGGCCGAGCGCGCGACCACATCGACAGGAAGGTGCGCGGCCCCGGCCCAGAGCTCGGTGCCGTCCGGTCCGCCGACGACCCGCACCTCGGTCCGGCCCAGCCACAGCAGGACGACGGCCGCGACCGGCAGCAGCAGGGCATAAGGCAGCCATCCGGGCACCCCGGGCACGCCCATCTCGATTTCGACGGCGATCAACGCCGCGAGGCCCAGGCCCGGCGGCCACCACCACCACGGCACCCAAAGCCGCTCGCGGTAGCGCACGGATTGCGACGTGGCGCGCGTGTCGGACACGCGGCCAAGAGTAATCTCTGACGTCGTGCCCACCACCCTGGCGGTCGTCCGCCTCGACCCTGATCTGCCGATGCCCAGCCGCGCCCATCACGGCGACGCGGGCATCGACCTATTCAGTGCGCTCGACATCGAACTGGCCCCCGGCCAGCGTGCGCTGGTGCCGACCGGCATCGCGGCGGCCATTCCGCACGGGATGGTCGGTCTGGTGCACCCGCGCTCGGGTTTGGCTGCCCGCGTTGGGCTTTCGATCGTCAACAGCCCGGGGACGATCGACGCCGGGTACCGCGGTGAAATCAAGGTGGCGCTGATCAACCTCGATCCGCAGGTGCCGATCGTCGTGCACCGCGGGGACCGCATCGCGCAGTTGCTGGTCCAGCGGGTCGAGCTGCCCGAGCTGGTCGAGGTCACGTCCTTCGACGAGGCCGGTCTCGGTGACACATCCCGTGGCGATGGTGGCCACGGCTCCTCCGGCGGACATGCGAGTTTGTGAAATGGCATTCGGTAAACGCAAGGA
Organism: Mycobacterium sp. GA-0227b; assembly: GCF_001499855.1. GTDB lineage: Bacteria > Actinomycetota > Actinomycetes > Mycobacteriales > Mycobacteriaceae > Mycobacterium. The sequence continues at coordinate 127,074 of NZ_LQIK01000023.1, read as the reverse complement.
CAACGACGACATCGGCGGCGACCTGGCCGATCGAACCGGTGCTGGGCAGGAGACCGGCGACGAGGTCGAGAGCGGACTGGAGGGCCCCTTCGACATCGAGGACTTCGACGACCCGGAGGCGGCCGCCACCGGCCGGCTGAATCTGGGCTCGGTCCTGATCCCGCTGCCAGCGGCCGGTCAGGTGCAGGTCGAGCTCACGCAGCAGGGGGTGCCGAGCGCCGTGTGGGTCGTCACACCCCACGGCCGGTTCACCGTCGCCGCCTACGCCGCTCCGAAGACCGCCGGCCTGTGGCGCGAGATCGCCACCGAACTGGCCGACTCGTTGCGCAAGGACGGCGCCCAGGTGTCGATCAAGGACGGGCCGTGGGGCCGCGAGGTCGTCGGCGTGGCGGCCGCGCAGCAGGGCGAGGCCGCGCAGCAGGGTCAGCCCGGCGCGGTGCGCTTCATCGGGGTCGACGGCTACCGCTGGATGATCCGCTGCGTCGTCAACGGCCCTGAGGAACATTTCGACGCGCTCGCAGCCGAAGCGCGAGAAGCGTTGGCCGACACCGTGGTTCGTCGCGGTGACACCCCGTTGCCGGTGCGGACTCCGCTGCCGGTCGAGTTGCCCGAGCCGATGGCCAACCAGCTGCGCGCCGCCGCCGAACAGGCTGCCCAACAGGCGCAGCAAGGTCAGCAGGAGGGGCAGCAGCAGGAGCCGCCGCCCGCGCAGCCCGTGGCGCGGCGCAGCGCTCAGGGCTCGGCGATGCAGCAGTTGCGCACCATCACCGGCGGCTGACCCTTCGGACTTTGCGACTGACGGGTTGATCCCACGCATCGGGTGCATGCAATCCACCAGTCAGTGCCACCTGAACGGTCGCGCGCGTGGTCGCCGTCCTCCGCTCGCTAGTCAACGTCGCTCAACGCCGCCACACATGCCGCGCCGACCACCGCTGGATCGGCGCCCATCTCATCGAGTGTGAACGTGCGCAACGCCGCCTTCGGAGCCGCCGTCACCCACTCGATCGCGACCTCGAGGGGATGCACCGGGTCGTCGGTTGCCGCGGCGACGCCGAGCGGCACGGTCAACCGCGCCAACTCCGGACAGCTCGGTGCGACGTAGCGCGCCGCCTCCTCCATCGCATCGGGCAGTGCGGGCCACTGGGCCAGCCATGACCGGGTCAGCTCGTCGGCCAGCCACTGCGGGCTCGACGCCTGCATCGCTGCGGTGGCGGCGGCCAGCCCGTCGCGGCGCAGCACCTCTGCGGAATGCCGCGCCGCGGCCGCTGCGGGCGCCCGCAGCGGCGCGCCCGTCCACGCCGGCAAGGCGGCGAGCACACCGACCGTCCGACCGGGATGTGCCAGCGCCCACGAGACGGCCACGGCGGCGCCGATCGACACGCCGCCGACGGCTATGGGCCCCGTCACGGCCGCGTCCTCGAGGGCGGCGCGGTAACCCTCGACCAGTCGGTGTGGTTGCGGCGCCGGGGTGATGACCGTCGCGCCGCGGTCACGCAGGGCGGGGGAAAACGCCCGGTAGACGAAGTCGTCGTCGGAACCCGTGCCGGGCAACAGCACCGTGGGGACGCCGCGCAGATTGACCGTCATGCGTTGATCGTGCCCGGCCCGGTGACCGCTCGGCGCGCCGACCCGACCCCGCGTGGCAAATCGGAACCAAGAGGTCTAGCGTGGCGTTGGATTGGGTAGATCCATAGTGGATCTGCGATAGGTCAGGAGAGGCCATGGCTACGGCCGAAGGGTATCTGCGCCGGCTCACCCGGCGGCTGACAGAAGATCCCGAGCAGCTCGACGTCGAGGAACTCAGTGACGAAGTCGCCTCGACCGGCGCCCAGAAGGCGATTGACTGTCAACGCGGTCAGGAAGTCACGATGGTCGGCACACTGCGCAGCGTCGAATGCAACGGCAAGGCGTGTGCCGGCGGTGTGAAGGCCGAATTGTTCGACGGTACGGACTCGGTGATGCTGGTCTGGCTCGGCCAGCGGCGCATCCCCGGCATCGAGTCGGGGCGCACGCTGAAGGTGCACGGCCGCGTCGGCAAGCTCGACAACGGCGCCAAGGCGATCTACAACCCCCACTACGAGATTCAGAAGTGAGCGATCCCGGAACCGAACCGGGGAAGCCCTCCACCGAACAGACCAGCAAGGCCCACGCAGTCCTGCGACAGATGGGCGGCGTCAGCGGGCTGATCTACTCCTCGCTGCCCGTTTTGGCATTCGTTCCGGTCTCCCAGATCTTCGGGTTGATGCCCGCGATCATCGCGGCCCTCGGCGTGGCGACGGTGATCCTGGCGTGGCGACTGGCTCGCCGCGAGTCCACCCAGCCGGCGGTCTCGGGCTTCTTCGGGGTGGGAATCTGCGCGCTGATCGCCTACGTGACCGGGGAGTCGGAGGGCTACTTCCTCTGGGGCATCTGGATGTCGCTGTTGTGGGCGACGGTGTTCACGATCTCGGTGCTGATCCGGCGTCCCGTCGTCGGCTACGTGTGGAGCTGGGTCAGCGGCGGCGGCACGGACTGGCGCCGGGTGCGCAGGGCGCTGACGGCGTTCGACATCGCCACCCTGTTCTGGGTGCTGGTGTTCGCCTCGCGGTTCGTCGTGCAGCAGCATCTCTACGATGCCGGACAGACCGGCTGGCTGGGCGTCGCGCGCATCTCCATGGGGTGGCCGCTGACGGCGGTCGCCGCGCTGGTGACCTATTTGGCCATCCGGACGGCGCAGAAAGCCCTCACCGGCGACCAGGCTTCAGAGGATCTCCGCGACGCGGTGCCCGAGACGACCCGACCCGACGCCGGCTGAGAACAGCGGCGCGTCGCTCACGGCGAGTCAGCGCGGCTGCGGGTGCAGCAGCAGATCCTGCAACTGATCCTCGACCTCGGCGACGGCCACGAACAGCAACTCGTCGCCGCCCTCGAGCGGCTCGTCGGACTCCGGCACGATCACCCGCGGGCCCCGCAGGATCGTCACCAGCGCGCAGTCGCGGGGCAACTCGAGGCGTTTGACGGGCTTACCGCCCCACGGGGTGTCGTCGGGCAGCGTGATCTCGACGAGGTTGGCCTGCCCCTTGCGGAACTCCATCAACCGCACCAGGTCGCCGACCGCGACGGCCTCCTCCACCAGGGAGGCCAACATGCGGGGCGTCGACACCGCCACGTCGACTCCCCAGCTCTCGTCGAACAGCCACTCGTTGCGGGGGTCGTTGACGCGCGCGACCACCCGCTGCACCGCGAATTCGGTCTTGGCCAGCAGGCTGACCACCACGTTGACCTTGTCGTCGCCGGTGGCGGCGATCACGACGTCGAACTCCTCGAGCTGCACCGACTCGAGCAGGCTCAGCTCGCACGCGTCGCCCAGCCGCCACTGCGCGGCGGGAATCGCGTCGACGTCGATGTGGTCGGGGTTGCGTTCGAGCAACGTCACTTCGTGGGCGTCGACGAGCTCGCGTGCGATGGATCGGCCGACGGCGCCGGCCCCGGCGATGGCGACTTTCAACTACGCCACTCCTCGATGTCGTCGTCGGCGCGCTTCATCAGCTCTCGAGATCCTCGCTGGGCGGCAGGGCGGCGATGGCCAGCGCTTCGGCGATGTGGCCGGCGATCGCGGCCATGAACACCTGGTCGCTGGCCTGGATGACGGTTTTGCCGTCGGGCAGCAGGCCCGCGCCGAAGCGGATCAGGAACGCCACCCGGCCGCCGGTGGCCGTCTCCAGATCCGTGATCCGCCGACCCACCCACGACTCGTGCATGGCCAGTTCGGTCACGCCGACGTTGCCGGTGGGGTCGCGCCATCGGGCGGTCTCGGTTTCCCGGGTCAGCACGTTGAGCAGCCGGTCGGTCGTCCACGGCACGGTGGCCACCGTCGGGATGCCCAACCGTTCGTAGACCGCCGCGCGCTTCGCGTCGTAGATACGGGCGACCACACGCTCCACCCCGAACGTCTCGCGGGCCACTCGCGCCGAGATGATGTTGGAGTTGTCGCCGGACGAGACCGCCGCGAAGGCGCCGGCTTCCTCGATGCCTGCCCGCAGCAGCACGTCGCGGTCGAAGCCCATACCGAGCACCCGTTCGCCGGAGAACTCCGGAGACAGCCGGTGAAATGCCGTGCTGTCACGGTCGATGACCGCGACGTCGTGACCGATCCGGGCCAGGCTGTCCGACAGCGACGCACCCACCCGGCCGCAGCCCATCACCACTACACGCACTCCACGGTCCTTCCTGTCGAACCCGCGCAGTCGGAACGCTACAGCTTCCTGACGGCCATTTGCCGCTGGGCTTACTCTTGGCACTCGTGTCCAAGCTATCCAGGTTCGCGCGGCGGTTGGTCCTCGGCAGGCCGTTTCGCAGCGACAGGATTTCGCACACCCTGCTGCCCAAGCGGATCGCCCTTCCGGTGTTCGCCTCGGACGCGCTGTCGTCGACGGCGTACGCGCCCGAGGAGATCTTTCTCGTGCTCTCGGTCGCCGGGTTGGCCGCCTACTCGATGGCGCCGTGGATCGCCGTGGCCGTCGCGGCGGTCATGTTGATCGTCATCGCCAGCTACCGGCAGAACGTGCACGCCTACCCGTCGGGCGGCGGGGACTACGAGGTGGTCAACACCAATCTCGGGCCGACTGCCGGCCTGACGGTGGCGAGCGCGCTGCTGGTCGACTACGTACTCACGGTCGCGGTGTCGATGTCCTCGGCGATGTCGAACATCGGCTCGGCCGTGCCGTTCATCAACGACCACAAGGTGCTGTTCGCCGTCATCGCGATCCTGGTGCTGGCGGCGCTGAACCTGCGCGGCATCCGGGAGTCCGGAACCGCGTTCGCCATCCCCACCTACGCGTTCATCGTCGGCATGTTCGTGATGCTCGGCTGGGGGTTCTTCCAGCTCTACGCGCTCGGCGAGCCACTGCAGGCCGAATCCGCGGACTTCGAGATGCATTCCGAGCACGGCGAAATCCTCGGCTTCGCGCTGGTTCTGCTCGTCGCGCGGGCGTTCTCGTCGGGAAGTGCGGCGCTGACCGGTGTGGAAGCCGTCAGCAACGGGGTGCCGGCGTTCCGTAAGCCGAAGTCGCGCAACGCCGCAACGACGCTGGCGCTGCTCGGGCTGATCGCGGTCACGCTGTTCATGGGCATCGTCATGCTGGCCAAGGAAACCGGTGTGCAGCTGGCCGAGCGCCCACACGAACAACTGGTCGGCGCGCCGGCGGACTACCACCAGAAGACGTTGATCGCGCAGTTGGCCGACGCGGTGTTCCACGACTTCAGCGCCGGGCTGTTCATCATCGCCGGTGTCACCGCGTTGATCCTGCTGCTGGCTGCCAACACCGCGTTCAACGGATTCCCGGTGCTCGGATCGATCCTCGCTCAGGACCGGTATCTGCCGCGCCAGTTGCACACCCGCGGTGACCGGCTCGCGTTCTCCAACGGCATCCTGTTCCTCGCGTTCGCGGCGATCGCGTTCGTGGTGGCATTCCGCGCCGAGGTCACCGCGCTGATCCAGCTCTACATCGTCGGGGTGTTCGTCTCCTTCACGCTCAGCCAGGTCGGCATGGTCCGACACTGGACGCGGTTGCTGCGCACCGAGACCGAGCCCGTGGTCCGGCGCAAGATGATGCGGTCGCGGGTGATCAACTCGATCGGTTGCATCTGCACCGCGACGGTGCTGGTGGTCGTCGTAGTGTCCAAATTCCTTGTCGGAGCGTGGATTGCGATCCTGGCGATGGGCGCGCTCTTCGGGATGATGAAGCTGATCCATCGGCACTACGACACCGTGACGCGCGAACTCGAGGAGCAGGCCGCCGCCGAAAGCGACATGGTGCTACCGAGCCGCAATCATGCGATCGTGCTGGTGTCCAAACTGCACCTGCCGACGCTGCGTGCGCTGGCGTACGCCAGGGCCACCCGGCCGGACACGCTGGAAGCGATCACCGTCAGCGTCGACGACGGCGAGACGCGGGCACTCGTGCACAAGTGGGAGGACAGCGACATCAGCGTCCCGCTGAAGGTGATCGCCTCGCCGTACCGGGAGATCACCCGCCCGGTGCTCGAGTACGTCAAGCGGGTCAGCAGGGAGTCGCCGCGCACCGTTGTCACCGTGTTCATCCCCGAGTACGTCGTCGGCCACTGGTGGGAGCAGGTGCTGCACAACCAGAGCGCGCTGCGGCTCAAGGGCCGACTGCTGTTCGAGCCGAACGTCATGGTGACCTCTGTTCCGTGGCAGTTGAGCTCGTCGGAGCGGCTCAAGACGCTGCAGCCGCAGTCCGCCCCCGGCGACGCGCGCAGGGGATTCCTCGATTGACCGACGACCCCGGCGGTTCGCCAGGACCGCCGTTGGAACTCACGCTGACCGCCGGGCCGCCCGCCAACGGCGGCAGCTGTGTGGCGCGACACGACGGCCGGGTCGTGTTCGTCCGATACGCGCTGCCCGGTGAGCGGGTCAGAGTCCGGGTGCGAGCGGACCACGGAAAGTATTGGCACGCCGACGCTGTCGAGATCCTCGAGCCGTCCCCCGACCGGATCGCGTCCCTGTGCCCGATCGCCGGTGCGGACGGTGCGGGCTGCTGCGACATGGCGTTCGCCGAACCCGCGGCGGTACGCAGGCTCAAGGGCGCGGTCGTCGCCAACCAGCTGACGCGATTGGGCGGCTACCACTGGCGCGACGAGACCGACGCGACCGCCGAACCGGTCGGAGACGCCGGCGCCACGGGGTGGCGCACACGGGTGCGACTGGACACCACCCCCGACGGGCGAGCGGGCTTTCACCGCTTCCACAGCGCCGAACTGATCACCGAGCTGGACTGCGCGCAGTTGCCCGCGGGCATGCTCGACGGACTGGCCGACCGGAGTTGGCCGCCTGGCGCGGCGCTGCACGTCGCGCTCGACGACGACGGCGCGCGCCACGTCGTGCAGTCCGGGCCGCGGGCGCGACACAAGGGTGGACGCAAGGCCCATACGCAGGTGATCGAGGGCGAGTACGAAGCCGTCCAGCGCGTCGGGCACCGGACCTGGCGGGTGCCGGTGACCGCGTTCTGGCAGTCGCACCGGGACGCGGCACGGCTCTACAGCGACCTGATCGCCGAGTGGGCGCAGTTGAGCCACGGAATGACGGCATGGGACTTGTACGGCGGGGCAGGGGTTTTCGCAGCGGTCCTGGGGCAGCAGGTCGGCGAGACGGGCAAGGTCGTCAGCGTCGACACGTCGCGGGGGTCGTCGCGGGCGGCACGCGCCGCGTTGGCCGACATGGGTTGGGTGTCGGTCATCACCGACTCCGTGCGCCGCGCGCTGATGGCCCAGCCTGAGCGGGCCGACGTCGCGGTGCTGGATCCGCCGCGGACGGGGGCGGGTCGCGAGGTGATCGACCTGCTGGCCGGCGCCGGGGTGCCGCGGGTGATCCACATCGGATGTGAGGCAGCCTCTTTCGCCCGCGACATCGGGCTGTACCAGGGGCACGGCTATGCGGTGCAGGCGCTGCGGGTCTTCGACTCGTTCCCGTTGACGCATCACGTCGAGTGCATCGCGGTTCTCACCCGCTGATCTGGGTACCCGCCCCGGCATGACGGACAATGGCCAGAACGCAAAGCAAGAACAGCTCGACGGATCCCGGTTCGACAAGACGACGGGCTACCTGACCACGCAGCAGGGGGTGCGGGTCGACCACACCGACGACGCGCTGACGGTCGGGGAGCGCGGGCCCACGCTGCTCGAGGACTTCCACGCCCGGGAGAAGATCACCCACTTCGACCACGAACGCATCCCGGAGCGGGTCGTGCACGCCCGCGGCGCCGGCGCATACGGCTACTTCGAGCCGTACGACGATTCGCTCGCCGAATACACCGTCGCGAAGTTCCTCACCACGCCAGGCAAGCAGACGCCGGTCTTCGTGCGGTTCTCCACGGTGGCCGGCTCCCGCGGGTCGGCCGACACCGTGCGCGACGTGCGCGGCTTCGCCACGAAGTTCTACACCGACCAAGGCAACTACGACCTGGTGGGAAACAACTTTCCGGTGTTCTTCATCCAGGACGGGATCAAGTTCCCCGACTTCGTGCACGCCGTCAAGCCCGAGCCACACAACGAAATTCCGCAGGCGCAGTCCGCGCACGACACATTGTGGGACTTCGTGTCGCTGCAACCGGAGACGTTGCACACGATCATGTGGCTGATGTCGGACCGGGCGCTGCCGCGCAGCTACCGGATGATGCAGGGCTTCGGCGTGCACACCTTCCGGTTCGTCAACGCCCGCGGCGAAGGCACTTTCGTGAAATTCCACTGGAAGCCGCGCCTGGGTGTGCATTCGCTGGTGTGGGACGAGTGCCAGAAAATCGCGGGCAAGGACCCCGACTTCAACCGGCGCGACCTGTGGGACAGCATCGAGGCCGGCCAGTTCCCCGAGTACGAGCTGGGCGTGCAGCTGGTGCCCGAGAGCGACGAGTTCAACTTCGACTTCGATCTGCTCGACGCCACCAAGATCATTCCGGAGGAACAGGTTCCCGTCCGGCCCGTCGGCAAGATGGTGCTCAACCTCAACCCGGACAACTTCTTCGCCGAAACCGAGCAGGTCGCGTTCCACACCGCCAACGTGGTGCCCGGCATCGATTTCACCAACGATCCGCTGCTGCAGTTCCGCAACTTCTCCTACCTCGACACCCAGCTGATCCGGCTGGGCGGGCCCAACTTCGCGCAGCTGCCGGTCAACCGACCGCTGGCAGACGTCCGCAACAATCAGCACGACGGCTACGGACAGCACGCGATACCGCGGGGACGCTCCAGTTACTTCCCGAACAGCCTCGGGGGCGGCTGCCCGGCACTGGCCGACGAGAACGTGTTCCGCCACTACACCGAGAAAGTCGACGGCAACAAGATCCGCCAGCGCGCCAAGAGTTTCGAGGATCACTACAGCCAGGCGCGCATGTTCTGGAAGAGCATGTCCGCGCCGGAGGCCAAGCACATCGTCGCGGCGTTCGCGTTCGAACTCGGCAAGGTCGAGGTGGAGGAGATTCGGGCGCGCACCGTCGAACAGCTCAACCAGGTCGATCACGACCTGGCCGCGCAGGTCGCAGGCAAGCTGGGGCTACCCGAACCCGCCGAGCAGGCGGTGGACGACAAGATGCCCGCGTCACCGGCGTTGTCGCAGCTGAACACGGCGACCGACAGCATCGCCACCCGCAAGATCGCGGTGCTGGCCGCGGACGGCGTCGACGTGGAGGGCGCGCAGCGAACCATCGAGGCGCTGCAGCAACGCGGTGCGGTGGTCGAGGTGTTGGCGCCGGTCGCGGGCGGCACGCTGTCCGGCGGATCGGGCGGCGAACTGCCCGTCGACCGCGCGATCACGACGATGGCTTCGGTGCTGTACGACGCGGTGATCGTGCCGTGCGGGCCGGATTCGGCGCAGACGCTCTCCGGTGACGGGTATGCGATGCACTTCATCACCGAGGCGTACAAGCATCTCAAGGCCGTCGGCGCATGGGGTTCCGGCGTGGACCTGCTGCCCAAGGCCGGCGTCGCCGAAGAACTCGCCGACGACACGAACGTCGTTGTGTCCCACGGCGTTGTCTCGACCGCCGCGGCCGCCGGCGACCTCACCGACGAGTTCGCCGAGGCGCTGGCTTCGGTGCTGGCCCAACATCGGGCGTGGGACCGGGAGACCGATCCGGTACCGGCCTGATCGCGTGCAGACCTTCCTGCCCTACCCGGGCTTCGGCGACACCGCCGGCGTCCTGGACACGAAGCGGCTGGGCAAGCAGCGGGTGGAGGCCATCCAGGTGGTCCGGGCGCTGACGGTCCCGGGTTACGGGTGGCGCCATCACCCCGCCGCGGCGATGTGGGCCGGCTACGAAGAGGCCCTGGTCCGCTACGGGCTCGACATCTGCGCTGCATGGTGTCGACTGGGCCATGCCGACACGTGCGCGGCGACGATGGTCAGCGACCTCGCCACCGGCACCGGGATCGGCACGCCGCGCACGCAGGAGGAGCTGGTGGCGGCGGGGGAGGTGCCGCCGTGGCTGGGCGATCCGGCGTTTCACCGCAGCCACCAGTCGGTGCTGGTGCGCAAGGACCCGCAGCACTACCGCCGGTTCTTTCCCCGACGTGCCCGACGATCTGCCCTATGTCTGGCCCGCGTCAGACCGCGTCCGACGGGTGTCGATCTGACGCCACCGGTCCAGCAGCGCCGGAAGTTCATCCATGAGGAAGGCGTAGAAGTCGCGCATCTGCGTCAGCCGCTGCCCGGCAGTGCTGTCGCGGCCGGTAACAGCGATTGCGTCATCTGCCGCCGCCTGCATCGCGCCGATCACGTCGTTCTGCGCGGTATACAAAGTGGCCCACGCGTCATCGCGCAACCGGTAGTGGTCGCGCCGGCTCGCCGGCACGGGCACGCGCTCGACAAGTCCGACGGAGGTGAGCATCTTGACCGCACCCGAAATCGCGCCGGAGCTTGCCTGTAAGCGATCCGCCAGCTCGCCGGCAGTCATCGCCGATTGCTCGGTGCACAGCAGCGTGGACAGAACGCGAGCCGTCATCCGTTGCAGACCGTGATCGGTCAACACCAGGGCGAGCCGTTCGGCGGCCTCCTGTTGGTCGCGCGCTTCCGGCACCGCACTCCTCTCAAAGCCTTGAACGACAATCGTCTTCAGAATTCTCTGAAAGTTCAGTATATTAGCGGGCGGCGCTCCGGGAAGTCTGGTCGGAATCTTTGTTGACTCGTTCGCAGAAGGGATCTGACCAGCGATGCACACTGCCGAATCGGCCGGCGCACCCTGTGGGGTCGAAACCGACGTGATAAGTGTCCGTGGACTGACGTTCACCTATCCAGAGGCCGCCGAGCCGGCGATACGCGGCATGGACTTCGCCGTCGGCCGGGGCGAGATCTTCGGCTTTCTCGGACCCAGCGGTGCCGGAAAGTCGACCACCCAGAAACTGCTGATCGGTCTGCTGCATGGCCACGGCGGAGATGCCACGGTGTGGGGCAAGGATCCGCGGGCCTGGGGATCCGACTATTACGAGCGCATCGGCGTCTCGTTCGAGCTACCGAATCACTACCAAAAGCTCACCGGGCTGGAGAATCTGCAGTTCTTCGCTTCGCTCTACAGCGGCCAAAGGGCGGACCCGGTGGCACTGCTGGAGGCGGTGGGCCTGGCCGACGACGCGCACACGCGGGTTGGCAAGTACTCCAAGGGAATGCAGATGCGGCTGACGTTCGTCCGGTCGCTGATCAACGACCCCGAGCTGCTGTTCCTCGACGAGCCCACCTCGGGTCTCGATCCGGTCAACGCGCGCAAGGTCAAAGACATCATCCTGGATCTGAAGGCGCGGGGTCGAACGATCTTTCTGACCACTCACGACATGTCAACCGCCGATGAGCTCTGCGACAGAGTGGCTTTCGTCGTCGACGGCCGGATCGTCGCGCTCGATACCCCGGCCGAGCTCAAGATCGCCCGCAGCCAGCGGCGCGTGCGCGTGGAGTACCGCGGCGAAGGCGGACGCCTCGATGTGGCCGAGTTCGGTATGGACGGGCTCGCAGACGACCCGGGCTTTCACGCCGTACTCCGCAACCAACACGTCGAGACGATCCACAGCAGGGAGGCGACGCTTGACGACGTCTTCGTCGAGACCACCGGAAGGCAACTGACATGACACCGGAGCCGGGACTCCGGCGACATTGGGCCAGGTGGATCAGTGCGGTGCGCATCGAGGCGACGCTGCAGTACAGGCAGAAGTTCCTGCACGCGGGCGTCTTCTCCGGGCTGATGTGGCTGGCGGTGTTGTTGCCGATGCCGCGAAGCCTGCGCCCGGTCACCGAACCCTACGTTCTCTTCGGCGACATCTCGATCATCGGGTTCTTCTTCATCGGGGGCATCGTCTTCTTCGAGAAGCAGGAGCGCACGATCGGCGCCATCGTCTCCACCCCGCTGCGGTTCTGGGAGTATCTGTCTGCGAAAATCGCAGTGCTGGTGTTTGTTTCACTCTTCGTGGCGGTTGTCGTGGCGACGATCTCCAGTGGGTTCGGCTATGACCCTGTTCGCGTGGTCGTCGGTGTTGTGCTGGGCACGCTGGTGATGCTCCTGGTGAGTTTCATCAGCTCACTGCCGTTTTCGTCGGTGACCGACTGGTTCCTCGCCGCGACCATCCCGCTCGCGGTGTTGAGCTTGCCGATTCTCTTCTACGCCGGCGTGTGGCCGAACCCGGTGATGTACCTCATCCCCTCGCAGGGGCCGCTGCTGCTGCTGGGTTCGGCGTTCGGTCAGGTGACGCTCGCGCCGTGGCAAGTCCTCTATGCGGTGCTGTATCCGCTTGTTTGCGTGGCCGGACTGTGCTGGGTGGCGAAGGCGGCCTTCGACCGGTACGTCGTCGAGAGGTCGGGTGTGCTGTGAGGGCGGCATCGGCGAACGCACTGGCCGCCTTCGGCCGCAACGACATTCGCGGCACCTATCGGGAACCGCTGCTGGTGATGGTCGTCCTCGCACCCGTCATCTGGACTGCCGGGGTGGCGTTTCTGACACCGATGTTCACCGAGATGCTCTCGCAGCGTTACGGTTTCGACCTGGTGCCGTACTACCCCTTGGTGCTCACCGCGTTCCTGCTGCTGACGAGCATCATCATCGTCGGCGGGTTGGCGGCGATGTTGGTGTTGGACGAGCTGGACGGCGGCACGATGGCCGCGCTGCGGGTGACGCCGGTACCGCTGGTTACCTACTTCGCCTATCGTGCGGGCACCGTCATGGTGGTGACCACCATCTATGTGGTCGCAACGATGGGTTTCAGCGGAATTTTGGAGCCTGGGCTAATTCCTGTCCTCATTCCGATCGGGCTGGTGGCGGGGTTGTCGGCTGTGGTGACGCTGCTGCTGATCGTCGCGGTGGCGAGCAACAAGATTCAGGGCATCGCGATGATTCGCGCCCTTGGCATGCTGATCGCCGGGCTGCCCTGCCTGCCGTGGTTCATCGACTCGGCGTGGAACCTGGCCTTTGGAGTGTTGCCGCCCTACTGGGCTGCCAAGGCGTTCTGGGTAGCCAGTGATCATGGCGTCTGGTGGCCATATCTCGTTGGTGGCGTCGTGTACAACGTGACCGTCGCCTGGATGTTGTTCCAGCGCTTCATGGCGAAGGCTCAGCGTCCGGCGAAGTAGCGTGCCAGCCGTCGGTGCCGGTGGCCGAACAGCGCGCCGATGCCTGCCCCGACGAGCGGTGTGAAAAGCCGTAAAAGCGCTCTGAGGTCGAACGTGAGGCGGTCGCGCACAATGGTTTTGCCGTCGGCGGTGGACTCGATGGTGCGCTCATGGCGCCAGCGCCGCATGGACAGCATCGTCGACTCCTCGTGGAAGCCTCGCCCGGGCCACAGCTCGGCGATCGTGAGGTCGTCGTAGTCGAAGGGCACCACGCCGAACAGCCGCAGCCAGCACCGGCCGACCGGAGTGCCGACCGGAACAGTGTCGACCGTCAGATCCCCGGCGCCGCGCGGCATCGACATCGTCATCCACGGCCGCAGTTCGTCGTTGATGCCTTCCGGGGTGACCACGCGGGCCCATACCGCTTCGGCGGGTGCCTCGACGATGCTCTGGCGCTCGATGATCATGCCCTCTGACGGTATTCGACGTGGCCGGGTCCCGGGGCGCCACCGCATGCACTGCTAGGTTGGGCAGCGGTGTGCCGGGAAGCCTGGTCGGCAATTCGATTCCGACTAACAGGGAGCACATCGTGAAGAATCCTGCTGAGCGAACCGCTATCGGTCCGATGGTGATCGTCGCGGCGGACCAGTACGAAACTCCGCCCTTGGTCGTCGATCCGTGGGCCGCGAAGATACTGCCTTTAGGCGGCCGGTTCGCCGCATCGTCGACCCGGTGGGCAGCGGCTCGACGTGCGTTCAAGGCGATAACCGACAGGCGCATAGGCGGCGGCTGGTCCAACTTCTTGTGCCGGAAGCGGTACGTCGACGATCAACTGCTCAGCGCTGTCGACGAAGGCATCGACGCGGTCGTCATTCTGGGCGCCGGTTTCGACACCCGCGCGTATCGCCTATCCGAGTTGGCGACTGTCCCGGTCTGCGAAGTCGACTTGCCCGGTAACGTCGCACAAAAGGCGGCCGCGGTGCGGCGGTGCTTCGATTGCGTGCCGACGCACGTGAGGTTGTTGGCCGTCGATTTCGAATCCGACAGTCTCGCAGAGGCTCTCACGCGAGAAGGTTTCGGACCAGACAAGCGCATCTTCTACATCTGGGAGGGCGTGACCATGTATCTCACCGAGCCGGCCGTGCGCAAGACGATGGAATACCTGTCGGGCGCGGCGCCCGGCAGCAGGCTGATTTTCACCTTCATTCGCAGGGACTTTCTGGACGGCCACGAAAGGTATGGAGCGGGCGGTATCCACGAAGAAGCCGTGGTGAAACGGGGACTCTGGCACTTCGGACTGAATCCCGATCAAGTGAGCGGATTCCTCGCCGAATACGGCTGGCATGAGGTCGAACAGGTCGGGCCCGATGAATACGCGTCCCGGTATCTCAAGCCTGCCGGCCGTGACGACGGGGTCTCGGAGATCGAGCGTGCCGTCTATGCCGAGCGCTGAGCTCCGTCAGGCGAGCACGAAGTAGCGCGCACCTAGCGAGGAATGCACTCGCGTCCGCTGGGCGCACGAGACCCGCCGCCGCAGACCTACCTATCGGTGGCATAAGCTGATTGCAGGTGTGCCGGGAAGTCTGGTCGGCGATTCTTTGTCAACCGCAGCCACAGATCGGGACTTGCCTTGACCGCCAATCAACCCCGTCGGTTCGCACGTCGGACGTTGTTCTCGCGGGGGTCGTGGTCCGAGACGAACCGCATCGCCGCGATTCTGCGCAAGGAAACGGTCGGCGGCGCGATCCTGCTCCTGGCGGCGGCTGTGGCCCTCGTCTGGGCCAACACCCCCTGGTCCGAGAGCTATTTCGCGCTGCGAGATCTGAAAGTGGGCGCAGAGCCGTTCGGCCTGCACTTGGACCTCGCTCTGGGCACGTGGGCGGCCGACGGATTGCTGGCGGTGTTCTTCTTCGTGGTCGGTCTCGAACTCAAGCGGGAGTTCGTGGCCGGCGATCTACGCGACCCCGCCCGCGCGGCACTGCCGATCGCCGCCGCCGTCGGCGGAATGGTGGTACCCGCCCTGATCTTCGTCGCGGCGACGGCGCACGTCGGCGACGGCGCCACCCGAGGTTGGGCCATCCCGACCGCAACCGACATCGCGTTCGCGGTCGCGGTGCTGGCGGTCGTCTCAACCCACCTGCCCTCGGCCCTGCGCACGTTCTTGTTGACTCTCGCGGTCGTCGACGATCTGCTCGCGGTGTTGGTGATTGCGGTCTTCTATACAGAAGGCATCAACGGGGCGGCACTGTTGGCCGCGTTCGCGCCGCTGGCTATTTTCGCGGTTTGCGTGCAACGCCGGGTCCGGTCGTGGTGGCTGTTGGTACCGCTCGGGGTCGCGACATGGGCGTTGATGCACGAATCGGGCATCCACGCCACGGTGGCCGGTGTGCTGCTCGGCTTCACGGTGCCGGTGATCCGCTCCGCTGCGGCGGGCGGGCCGGAGGCCGGACCGGGCCTTGCCGAACTTTTCGAACACCGCCTGCGCCCGCTGTCGGCGGGTGTCGCGGTGCCGGTGTTCGCCTTCTTCGCCGCCGGTGTGGGCATCGGCGGTGTCGAGGGCTTCACCCGGGCGCTCGGCGATCCCATCACGCTCGGCATCGTGCTCGGGCTGGTAGTGGGCAAACCCGTGGGCATCTACCTGACCACCAGAGTGCTGGCCGCGGTCACGCGCGCCAACCTCGACGAGGCGCTCCGGTGGATCGACGTGCTCGGCATCGCAATGCTGGCCGGAATCGGGTTCACCGTGTCGTTGCTCATCGGGGACCTCGCCTACGGCATCGGGTCGGAACGTGACGAATTCGTGAAGATCGGCGTGCTGACCGGATCGGTGTGCGCGGCGCTGCTGGCGGCGGTGCTGTTACGGCTGCGCAACCGCCGCTACCGGGCCATCTGGCGGCTGGAGACCGCCGACACTGACCGCGACGGTGTGCCCGACATCTATGAAGCTCGACACGACTGACCACCACAGGCGTGCGTAAACTGAACGAATGCTTGAACAGATCCGCGGTCCCGCCGATCTGCAGCACCTGACGCAGTCGCAACTAAGCGATCTGGCACGTGAGATCCGCGAGTTTCTGATCCACAAGGTTGCTGCGACCGGCGGACATCTCGGCCCGAACCTCGGCGTCGTCGAGCTCACGCTCGCGCTGCACCGGGTGTTCGATTCGCCGCACGACCCGATCGTCTTCGACACCGGACACCAGTCGTACGTGCACAAGATGCTGACCGGACGCAGCCACGAGTTCGACACGCTGCGCAAGAAGGGCGGCCTGTCGGGCTACCCGTCGCGCGAGGAGAGCGAGCACGACTGGGTGGAGTCCAGCCACGCCAGTTCGGCGCTGTCGTACGCCGACGGGCTGGCCAAGGCGTTCGAGTTGTCGGGGCACCGCAACCGGCACGTGGTCGCCGTCGTCGGCGACGGCGCCCTGACCGGCGGCATGTGCTGGGAGGCGCTGAACAACATCGCCGCCGCGCGACGGCCGGTCGTGATCGTCGTCAACGACAACGGCCGCAGCTACGCGCCGACGATCGGCGGTCTCGCCGAGCACCTGGCCGGCCTGCGGCTGCAACCGGGCTACGAACGGGTGCTCGAAGAGGGCCGCAAGGCGGTGCGCGGCGTCCCGATCATCGGTGAGCTGTGCTATCAGAGCATGCACTCCATCAAGGCCGGCATCAAGGACGCGTTGTCGCCGCAGGTGATGTTCACCGACCTCGGGCTGAAGTACGTCGGCCCGATCGACGGCCACGACGAGCATGCGGTGGAGATCGCGCTGCGCCGGGCGCGGGGCTTCAGCAGGCCCGTCATAGTGCACGTCGTCACCCGTAAGGGCATGGGCTACGCGCCCGCGGAGAACGACGAAGCCGACCAGATGCACTCGTGCGGCGTCATCGATCCCGAGACCGGGTTGGCGACGTCGGTGCCCGGCCCCGGCTGGACGTCGACGTTTTCCGAGGCGCTCGTCGGCTATGCCGCCCGTCGTCGCGACGTCGTGGCGATCACCGCGGCGATGTCCGGCCCGACGGGGCTCAGCGCGTTCCGGCAGCGCTTCCCGGACCGGTTCTTCGACGTCGGCATCGCCGAGCAGCATGCGATGACGTCGGCGGCGGGGCTGGCGATGGGTGGGCTGCATCCGGTGGTCGCGATCTACTCGACGTTCCTGAACCGCGCGTTCGACCAGGTCATGATGGACGTGGCGCTGCACAAGTTGCCCGTGACGATGGTGTTGGACCGCTCCGGGATCACCGGCCCCGACGGCGCCAGCCACAACGGCATGTGGGACCTGTCGATGCTGGGCATCGTGCCCGGTATACGGGTGGCCGCACCGCGTGACGGCACCCGGCTACGTGAGGAACTCGGCGAGGCCCTCGACATCAATGACGGTCCGACCGCCATCCGGTTCCCGAAAGGCGATGTCGGCGAAGACATTTCGGCTGTCGAACGGCGCGGCGGCGTCGACGTGCTGGCCGTGCCCGCCGACGGTCTCGCCGACGACGTGCTGTTGGTGGCGGTCGGCCCGTTCGCGTCAATGGCGTTAGCCATCGCCGAACTGCTGCGCAACCAGGGCATCGGCGTGACGGTCGTCGACCCGCGGTGGGTGCTGCCCGTGCCGGAGGCGATCGCCGGGCTGGCGCGCGAGCACAAACTCGTCGTGACGCTCGAGGACAACGGCGTCAACGGCGGTGTCGGGTCGGCGGTCTCGGCGGCGCTGCGTCGCGCGGAGATCGACGTGCCGTGCCGCGACGTGGGCCTTCCGCAGGAGTTCTTCGCGCAGGCGTCCCGCAGCGAGGTGCTCGCGGAGGTCGGCTTGACCGATCGCACCGTGGCCCGCCAGATCACCGGGTGGGTCGCCGCGCAGGGCGCGGCGGCCACCGAGCCCGAAGTCAGCGAGCGGTTCGACTAGTCGTTGACAGCGCGAGCAGACGCAGAATGCCCCGAAACGCCGCCGTATTGGGGCAATTAGCGTCTGGTCAGCTCGGTAGGGGGCAGGCGTCTAGGCTGTAGAAATGAAATTCGCTGGGGTAGTTCGTGTTCTGATTGTCGCGCTGGTGTGTGCGGTCGCACTGGTGGGGACAACCGGCACGGCATCGGCTGCGGCGCCGCAGTGGTCGGGTCTCGATGCGCGCGCCTACGACGGTCCGATCCCGGCGCCGGGCGGTTTGATCGAGACGGTCCCGCTCGACCCTGCTCTCTCGGTGGCCGGAGCCGGTGAGGCCTATCGCATCCTGTACGCCACCATCGACCAGCACGACCGCCCCGCGGTGAGCACGGCAGTCGTCTTCACTCCGAAAAACCCTCCGCCACAGGGCGGCTGGCCCGTCATCGCCTGGGCGCACGGGACTGTCGGGCTCGGTGACGCCTGCACGCCGTCGGCACAGCCGCGCAGTGAACGCGACAACGAGTACCTGACGCATTGGCTGAACCAGGGCTACGCGGTCGTCGGCAGCGACTACGCGGGACTGGGCACCCCGGGATTGATGAGCTACCTCAACAGCGTCACCACGGCCCGAGGCGTGGTGGATTCGATGATCGCGGCACACCAGATGGGTCTGCCGCTGTCACCCAAATGGGCTGTGGTGGGTCAGTCGCAGGGCGGTGGAGCAGCCGTCGCCACCGCCCGATGGGCCACGGAGTTCAGTGCCGGTTCGGGTCTCGACTATCGCGCAGTTGTCGCCACCGGAACCCCCGCCGATGTCGAGAGCATCGTCAAGCAGGCAGGCCCGAACATGGCTGTCCCCCCGGAACTCGGTCCGGTCGCCAACGCCTACACCGCCTACATCGTGGCCGCGCTGCGGGAGGCTCGCCCCGACCTCGACATCAACCGCATCCTCACCCCGGCCGGCCGCGCCGCCGCCGATCAGGCCGAAACCGTGTGTGTCGCTGAGCTGTCCGCGGCGTTGGCCGACATGACGGTGCCCGGCTTCTTCGATGAACCCCTGGCGTCGATTCCGGGCGCTGTCGAGGCCGTCGACGCGTTCATGGGAATCCCCGCGGACGGGTATGACCGGCCGATATTTCTCGGCGTCGGACTGCTCGATCGCGACGTGCCGCCGAGCCTGACGTTGCGGTTCAACGACCGGCTCACCGCCAACGGTCAAGACGTCACGTTGAAGGTTTACCCCGACGAGGACCACAGCGGCACCGTGTTGGCTTCGCTGCCGGATTCCACGCCGTTCTTGGCGCAGCAGTTCCGCTGACTAGGCTGCGGTGATGGATGCGGAGCTGAAGAGCTGGAAGGCCGCGGGCCGATACTTCGACTACCTCGGCTTCGACATCTTCTACCGGGTCGACGGTCCGCCGCTCGGCGAGGCGCCGACGCTGCTGACCATCCACGGCTATCCGTTCAACTCGTGGGACTGGTCGCTGATCTGGCCGACGCTCACAGAGCGCTTCACCGTCATCGCGCCGGACATGATCGGCTTGGGGTTCTCGGCGAAACCGGCTGCCTACCGGTACTCGGTGGCCGATCACGCCGACATGCACGAGGCGCTGCTCGACCATCTGCGCGTCGAGAGCTGCCACGTGCTGGTCCACGACCTCGGCGATTCGGTCGGTCAGGAACTGCTGGCCCGCAGCGAATTTCGCGAACAGGCTTACGGGTCGGTGCAGTACCAGTCGATCACCTGGCTCAACGGTGGGCTGTTCAACGAGGCGTACACGCCGCGCACCATGCAGAAGCTGATGTCGGCAACACCGTTGGGCGGGTTGATGAGCCCGCTGCAGGGCAGCCCGCTGTCGCGGCGCCTGCTCGAGTCCACGATCAACGAGATGTTCGGCCCGAACACCAAACCGTCACGTGAGCTGATGGACCGCTTCCACCAGATCCTCGAGTACAACGACGGGAAACGGGTGCTGCACAAGGTCGGACGTTTCCTCGGCGACCGCTACACGCATCGCAACCGCTGGGTGCGCGCGATGCGGGAAACCGCGGTGCCGATGCGCCTGATCGACGGCCCGGTCGACCCGAACTCCGGCGCCCACATGGCCCGTCGCTACGCCGAGGTGATTCCCGATGCCGACGTCGTGATGCTTGCCGACGACATCGGTCACTGGCCGCAACTCGAGGCGCCCGCAGAAGTGGTGCGCCACTTCTTCGCCCACGTCGATAAGGTGACCGGCTAACTCGGCTCGCCGGGGCTTGGCGTGCGCTCCAAAGCGTCGGCCAGCACCGGCACGGTCAACTCGCGTTGCCACGGGCGGGCCCGCGCCTCGCGGAGAAACTCCTCGACCGCCGCGGCGACGGTCGAGTCCCGCGGCGGCTCCCAATCCCAGCACAACCGGCGCACGACGTCGGGGGAGACGAGATTCTCCGGCGGCACCGAAACCCGCTGCGACACCTCGGATATCGCGGCCCGTGCCGCCTCCAACCGGGCGGCGGCTTCGGGTTTGCGCCTGACCCACCGGGATGCGGGCGGTGGCCCGTTCGAGGGCTCCTGCGACGACGGCAGGTCCTGCGTGGTGCGCGCCCGCGCGAGCGCGTCCAGCCACACCTTCGCGCTGCGCCGCTGCCGGTTTCCGCCGAACACCGGGAGCGCGGTCAGCTTCTCGACGGTGTCGGGATCGGCGGTGGCGGCGTTGATGATCGCCGAGTCGGGCAGGATGCGGCCGGGCGCGATGTCGCGACGCTGGGCAATATGGTCGCGGGTGGTCCACAGTTCGCGCACCGCGGCCAGGGCGTGCGGGTCGCGGACCTTGTGGATGCCCGATGTGCGCCGCCAGCGGTCACGCCGCGTCGGTGCCCCCTCGAAGTTTCGCAGCTGGTCGAATTCTTGTGCCGCCCAGTCGGTTTTCCCCTGCTTCTCGAGTTCCGCGGCGATCGCGTCGCGCAGGTCGATCAGCACCTCGACGTCCAGCGCCGCATAGTTGAGCCATTCGTCGGGCAACGGTCGCCGGGACCAGTCGGCGGCGCCGTGCCCCTTCATGAGTTGCAGGCCCAGCAGGCGCTGCACCATCGCGGCGAGGTTGACCTTCTCGAAGCCGGCCAGTCGGCCGGCCAACTCGGTGTCGTACACGGTGACCGGCCGGATACCGAGTTCGGCCAGGCACGGCAGATCCTGGTCGGCGGCGTGCAGCACCCACTCGTCGCTGGCCAGCACCTCGGCCACCGGCGCCAAGGTCTCGACCGGATCGGCGCCGTGGCTCACCGGGTCGATCAAGACGGTGCCCGCGCCGTCGCGCCGGATCTGCACGAGGTAGGCGCGGTTGGAGTAACGGAACCCGGATGCGCGTTCGGCGTCCACCGCAAACGGCCCGTGGCCGGACGCCAGAAGGTCGGCGGCCCTGCGGATTTCGCTGACGCTGCTCGACAGTTGGGGCACCCCGCCGTGCGGTCTCAGCAGCGGCGTGGCTTCCGGCTCGGCGTGTTCGGCCCCAGATGCCTCCGATGAAGCCTTGGTCATCGTCAAGCGCGGGTGCGCGAGCCCAGGTCGGTGACGCCTTGAGGAGGCAGACCGGCCGCGTGCTCGAGCACCTCGCAGAACGCCTCGACGTGCGGCCCCAACTCGAGCGTCGTCGCCGTCCACGAGGCTCGCAGTTCGAGCTGATGAGCGCGCGGGGGGCCGGAGATGTCGCCGTAGCGCACCGAGGTGGTGGCGGTGACGGTGCCGCCCAGCGCGGTGACGTGTTCGGCCCTCTCCTCGAGCGCGTCGACGAGCCAGCTCCACGCCACTTCGGGCAGCAGCGGATCGACCGCCTCGCTGGGGTCCAGGTCGGCTTGGATGTAGGCGACCAGCCGCATGGTGCCGTCCCAGGCCTCGGCGCCTTCGGGGTCGTGCAGCAGAATCAGCCGACCGAACGCATCGCCTTCCGAGCGCTCCGGGACGATCACCGTTTCGGGATGTCGGACCTCGGCGCCCAACGCATAGCTGAACGGCGCCAGACGCTGCGGCGGGCGGATCGGGCCGAGCTCGATCTCCGGTCGGACGGTGGTGGCAGTCATTGCCGCCACCGCTTCGCGGAACTGAGCCGGTTCGGCGGTGGTCACGACGATCCACGCTAGCCGATCTGAGCTGGTCTGTGCGCATGGCGCGCCGATTCGGCCGGGCATCGGTCCGCCTCGAGGCGAGGGCGGTCGTTGGCGGTCCGCATGGCAGCATTGAAAGCGATGAACATCCGCCGTGAGCTGCCCGAGTCGCCGTATCTGGCCGCCGCGAGCGGCCGCAAACCCAGTCGTGTGCCGGTGTGGTTCATGCGACAGGCCGGCCGGTCGTTGCCGGAATACCGCGCGCTGCGGGCGAAGAACACGATGATGCAGGCCTGCTTCGATGCCGGGCTGATCACCGAGATCACGCTGCAGCCGGTCCGCAGGCACGGGGTCGACGCCGCCATCCTGTTCTCCGACATCGTGGTGCCGCTGCGGGCTTCCGGTATCGACCTCGACATCGTGCCCGACGTCGGCCCGGTGATCGAGCATCCGATCCGCACTGCCGGCGACGTCGCCACCCTCAGGCCGCTCGAGCCGCAGCAGGTCGCGCCGGTCGTCGAGGCCGTCAGCATGTTGGTGTCCGAGCTCGGCGACGTGCCGTTGATCGGGTTCGCCGGGGCGCCGTTCACGTTGGCGTCCTACCTGGTCGAAGGGGGACCGAGCCGCAACCACGAGCGCACCAAGGCGATGATGTTCGGCGAACCCGACACCTGGCATGCATTGATGACGGCGCTGACCGACATCACGATCGCGTTTCTGCAGGTCCAGGTGAACGCCGGCGTGGACGCGATCCAGGTGTTCGACTCGTGGGCGGGCACCCTGTCGCTGGCCGATTACCGCAGCTACGTGCTGCCGCACAGCGCCCGGGTGTTCGCGACGTTGGCCGGCGCCGGGGTGCCGATGACGCACTTCGGGGTGGGTACCGCCGAACTGCTGGGCGCGATGTCGCAGGCGGCCTCCGGCCACGGCGCCCCGGCCGTCGTCGGGGTCGACTGGCGCACGTCGCTGTCCGACGCCGCCGCCCGAGTCGTGCCCGGGACGGCGTTGCAGGGCAACCTCGACCCGGTGGTGTTGCTGGCGGGCTGGCCGGTCGCGGAACGCGCAGCGCGTGCCGTTGTCGACGACGGCAGGCGCGCTGTCGACGCCGGAGCGGCCGGCCATGTGTTCAACCTGGGCCACGGCGTGCTGCCCGCCACCGATCCGGGGATGATCACCGATGTGGTGGCGCTGGTGCATTCGTTGTGACCCGCGCACGCGAGGAGCACCACCGGGTTCCGTCGTATTGCGTTGTCGGCGGCGGCATTTCGGGTCTCGTCGCCGCCTATCGACTGCGCGTTGCGGCGGGACCTGACGCATCGATCACGCTGTTGGATCCCGCGGACCGGTTGGGCGGCGTGCTGCGCACGGAACGGGTCGGCGGCCAGCCGATGGATGTGGGCGCCGAGGCGTTCGTCGCGCGGCGGCCGGAAGTCCCCGCGTTGCTGGCCGAGCTCGGGTTGGCCGACAGGCAGATCGGTACGACGGGTGCGCGCCCGCTGATCTACAGCCAGGCCCGCCTGCATCCATTGCCGGTAGGCACGCTGCAGGGGATACCGGCGCAGGCGTCGGCGCTGGCCGGGTTGGTCGACGACGCGACGCTCGCGCGCATACACGCCGAACGCCAGCGGCCGTTGTCGTGGCGCCCCGGCGCCGATCCGTCCGTCGCCGAACTGATCGGCGACCGGTTCGGTGAGCAGGTGGTGACCCGGTCGGTGGAGCCGCTGCTGGCCGGGGTCTATGCCGGTTCCGCGGCGACGATCGGGGTGCGGGCGGCGGTTCCGGCACTGACCGCCGTACTGGACCGCGGCGCGCCCAGCTTGACCGACGCCGTGCGGGAAGCGCTGCCTCCTGCGGTGTCCGGATCGGTCTTCGGCGCGGTCGACGGCGGCTACGCGGTGCTGGTCGAGGAGCTCGTCCGCCGCGCTGGGGTGCGCTGGCGGCAGGTCACCGCCGAGAGCGTGCACCCAGCCCCGCACGGTTGGGAAGTGGTCGACGACGAGGGCGCCCGCCATCACGCAGGCGCGCTGGTGCTGGCCGTGCCGGCACCGCGGCTGGCGCGGCTCATCGCCGACGTGGCCCCGCGTGCCGCCGCCGCAGCGCGACGCATCCCGGTGGCCTCCACGGCGCTGGTGGCCTTGGCGTTGCCGGGCGGGACGCCGCTGCCACGGCAATCCGGGGTGCTGGTGGCCAGCGGTGAACGCCTGCGGTCCAAAGCGGTGACCTTGTCCTCGCGCAAGTGGGGTCCGCGCGGCAACGTCGAGTTGGTGCGGTTGTCTTTCGGCCGATTCGGCGATGACCTGGCCCGCAGCGCCGGCGACGAGGAGCTGCTTACCTGGTCTGCGCAAGATCTGGCGACGTTGTTCGGGGTGAGGACGGAGCCGGTCGACTGTCACGTGCAGCGGTGGATCGACGCGATGCCGCAGTACGGGCCCGGCCACGGTCAGCTGGTAGCGGAGCTGCGGGCAGGGCTGCCGCCGACGATCGCGGTGGCGGGCGGGTTCCTGGACGGCATCGGCGTGCCCGCGTGTGTGACGGCGGCGACCAGGGCGGCGGCGTCGCTGGTCACTCCGCGCGTGGCACGATAGGGCCATGGCCAAACTCGACTACGACACGCTCAACTCCACCATCCGCTACCTGATGTTTTCGGTGTTCTCGGTGCGGCCGGGCGAGCTGGGAGAGGAGCGCGCAGCGGTCGTCGACGAGACCGCGACGTTCCTCAAGCAGCAGGAGGAACGCGGCGTGGTGGTGCGCGGCCTGTATGACATCGCGGGCATGCGCGCCGACGCGGATTTCATGATGTGGACGCACGCGGACAACGTCGAGGCGCTTCAGGCCACCTACGCCGACTTCCGTCGCACCACGGCATTGGGGCGCGCGAGCCAACCGGTGTGGAGCAGCGTCGCGCTGCACCGCCCGGCGGAGTTCAACAAGAGCCACATCCCGGCGTTCCTGGCCGGCGAGGAGCCCGGCAACTACATCTGCGTCTACCCGTTCGTCCGGTCCTACGAGTGGTACCTGCTACCCGACGAGGAGCGGCGGCGGATGCTGTCGGAACACGGGATGGCTGCGCGCGGCTACAAGGAGGTCCGGGCGAACACGGTGCCGGCGTTCGCGCTCGGCGACTACGAGTGGATCCTGGCGTTCGAGGCGCCGGAACTGCATCGGATTGTCGACCTGATGCGTGACCTGCGCGCCACTGACGCGCGCCGGCATACCCGCGAGGAGACGCCGTTCTTCACCGGCCCGCGGATCAGCGCCGAGCAGTTGATCGAACGCCTGCCGTAAAAGGCCACACCGGCGGTTGCGCTCGTTCATCATTGGTCGATGAGGACGAAGGCACTGGTTGCCGCCACGATGTCAATTGCTGCGCTGGTGACAGCGCCCAGCAGCTTCGCGCAGCCACCGGACAGCGAGCGGTGCGCTCCGCGGTTCGGTCAGGTCATCGACATCACCGCCGGTGACATCGACTGCATCACCGCATCGGATTACGCCGTCCAGTACGACCTCAACGGCGACAAGTACCAGGTGATCGGCCCCTTCACCTGTTACTCCGGTAACGCGATGACCGCGCCGCTGCTGTTCCAGTGTGTCGCCGACACCGAGGACCGCGCCGAGTTCGCCGTCTACCCGGGGTAGGTCGTCGCTCGGCGGTCAGCTGTTCGGCACCAGCCGCAGCGAGATCGTGTTGATGCAGTAGCGCTGGTCGGTCGGCGTCGGATAGCCCTCTCCTTCGAAGACGTGGCCGAGGTGGCTGTGGCAGTTCGCGCAGAGCACCTCGACGCGGCGCATACCCAGCGAGTCGTCGGACCGCAGGATGACGGCGTCGGAGTCGGCGGGATCGAAGAACGACGGCCAGCCGCAGTGCGATTCGAACTTCTCGGTGCTGCGGAACAGCTCGGCACCGCAGGCGCGGCACTCGTAGATACCCTCGGTCTTGGTGTCGGTGTACTCGCCGGTGAAGGGGCGCTCGGTGCCGGCCTCGCGCAGCACGTGGAACTCTTCCGGGCTGAGCTTCTGGCGCCACTCGTCATCGGTCAGCTGCAGTTTGGGAGCCGGTGTGGTCATGCCTCCACGCTAGTCGCCATTCCCGAAATTGCAGCCAGGGTTGTAGCCACGCGACGGATCACGACCCTCAGTGCAATCTCGGGGCTGGCGTCAGCTGATCGGTGGTGCTGTGGGCTTCGCCGGCGCCGTCGATGCGACAGGCTCCGCGGGTGCAGAAGGTTCAGGCGCCGAACGCTTCTTCAACCACACCGGATCGATCCCGCCGTCGAGTCGGCCCTCGGCCTTGGCGTCCAGATAGCGGAAGTACAGCACCGAGAACACGACCACGAGCATCAGCCCCCAGCCGTAGGTGAACTTCATGTACTCGAGGAACCGGCCCGTCGTGGGCCAATGCCCGAGCAGCCAGCGGTCCGCGCTCATGAACCCGTAGATCGCCAGCCACGCCGGCCAGTTGCGCAGCACCGAGTTCGGCAGCACGACCGTCATCAGGAACGGGAACAACATCATGGAGTAGTAACCCTGGCCGAGCGACAGCACCAGGAACGACGCGATCAGCAGCACGCCCGAGGACGTCAGCATCCAGAACAGCGGATCGCGGGTGCGGTAGTACTTGTAGAGCAACCACAGCGTATAGGCCGCCAGGAGCGCAAATCCGATGCGCAGCAACAGGATCAGCCACATCGGCAGGCCGTAGTAGATGCCGTTGCCCGCGATGGAACTGTTGAAGTAGTCGCGGGTGGTCAGGATGTAGGGCAGCGTGCGGGTGACCCAGTTCATCGGATCGCTGATCAACGGCCAGGCGGCGGCGTTGAACACCAACGGTACCGCGACGGCGCCCACGAACGGTCGCCACTGGCGGTTCAGCAGCGGTAGCAACATCAGCGGCAGCAGAATGGGTTTGACCACCACGGTCAGGCCGATGGCGACACCGGCCCACCATTCGTGTTTCTTGTTTCCGTCGAGCAGCCAGCGGAAGAACAGCACCTCCAACAGCAGGATGCAGCCGTTGATGTTGCCGAAAACCAGTGTGTTGATGACACTTTCGGTGCTGAACATCGCCACCAGCAGCGCGGGCAGCGCCACCGAGCGGTAGGTGTAGCCGAACAGCCGGATCAGGAAGTACGCGGCGAGCACGATCGCCACCGTGTTGAAGAAGATGAACCAGTACCGCGACGCGTCGATGGGCAGATAGCCGAACGGCGCCATCAGCAGCGTGCCGCCCGGCGGGTACAGGTAGTGCGGGTCGACGTGGTCGAAGTGCTCGTTGTAGATGTCCCAGCCCATCTTGAAATTGACGACGGCCCGGTAGACGGGCCCGTAGTCGTCGGTGATGTAGCCGTTGGTCGCCAGCACGTAGCTGCGGTGAATGATGAACAGGATCGCCAGCGGCCACAGGATCAGCTTCAGCACATCTGCCACGCTCGGCGGGGAGGTGCGGGGCCGGAAGGCCGTCGCTAGTGAACTGGCCACAAGATCGCGCACGACCGCACGGTACCCGACCGCCGTCGACATCAGGCGTCAGGCAGGGCAGAACGTGTCGGTCTCGGGCAGCTTGCCGCTGTCCAGGTAGCCGATCACCGGTGGCAGCGCACACGGCGAGTAGATCGAGGCGCCGTGCCCGATGCCCTGCCACATCACCCGCTTGTTGGCCGACCCGGCGTTGATCACGGTGGCCGCCACCGCGGCGACCCCCTCGTTGCCGACGATCGGGTCGTTCTGGGTGCCGAGCAGCAGGACGGGGATGTCGAGGTTCTTCGGTTCCTGCGGCGTGGTCCCGCTGGGCCAGTGCAGGCAGTCGACCAGGTTCAGCGCACCGACGGCGCCGAACTGCGGGTACAGCTTGTCCCACGCCACGACCAGTTCCCGCACCCGGTTCGGGGTCGGCCGGTTCAGCGAGTCGCTGCAGCCGTTGACGAACTGACCGTCGCTGTTGCGCAGGGTTTCGGCCTGGGCGATCAGGTTGGTGAACGGGTTCGTGTCCCCAGACCGTGCGGCGGCCACCGCCGCGGCCAAGGCGTTGCCCGCCGCGATCCGGTCTCCACGCGGGTAGCCCAGGGCTGTCGAGATCGCGTTCGCGACGGTCGCGACCGCGGCGCCGTTGGGCCCACGACCTTGACGCGCCGCCGAGAGCAGTTCATCGACCGCGGCCTTCGGGTTGGGCGCCAGCGGGCAGTTCGTCGCTGCGCACTGCGCGGCCCACGCGTCCAGCGCGGCCTGTTCGCCTTTGACGCGCTGCTCCATCGCGGCTTCGGCGGCGATCCCGAGCGGCAACGGTGAGTCGAGCACCAGGCGCGCGACCTTGTTGGGGTGCGATCCGGCGTACGCCAACGCCACCTGCGCTCCGTTCCCGATACCCAGCAACGCGAGCGCGGGCACGTCCCAGGTGCTGCGCAGGCGCTCGATGTCCTCCGCGGCGTGCGAGTTGTCGTAGGCCGAGTCACCCGGGGCGATGGTGTCGGTGCAGCTTGTCGTCGCGGTCTGCACGATCGCGCCCAGGTTCTCGACCGGGTCGTCGCCGGCCTGGAACTGCGCCTGGTCGAGCATCTCCTGGCGGTCGAACAGGTCGCGGCAGTCCAGTGCGCTGGACATGCCCATGCCACGCCGGTCGACGGCCACGATCGGGCGGGTCTTGAGCATGTCGGCGCCGGCGCGCGACAACCACACCGGCAGCTGCGTCGACGACGGCAGGTCCGACCCGGTCGTCATGACCAGCGGGCCGGCGTCGGCTGGGGTTTGCGGACTGCGGGCGCGGACCACACCTATGCTGACCGAGCCCGACACGCCGTTGATCGGGTCGAGGTCGGCGTCGTACGTCGCGCAGTCCAGGGTCACCCCAGGAACGGCAGGCACCGCCGCGTCGCTGAACACTCGAGCCGTGCAGTCCCGCCACGCCAGCTTGTTCTTCGGCGCCTCGACGGCCGGTGGGCCCTGCTCCTGCTGGGTCGACGTCGGCTCGCCTTGCGGGCCCGCGCCGGAGTCGGTGGCGAAGCGGGGATTGGCGGCAAGGCCCGGCGAGCACGCCGCGACGACCGCCGCGACGGATGCCAGGCTCAGGAGCCGGACCAGCTGACCACGCCGATTCATGCCGACCACAGTACTGATGCGCGGTTCAGCCGCGGCTCACCCGAGCCGGACGTAGCGGGTGTACAGGTAGCCGTCGTCGTCGGTCAGCACATGCGCCGGCCGCATGCGCGTCAGCACCTCGCCGGATCCCGTCGCGATCCGCGGCGCCCTGCCGCCTACCAGCAACGGCGCCACGGTCAGGCACAGCTCGTCGAGCAGATCGTCCTCGATCAGCTCGCTCAGGAACAGCGGCCCACCCTCGGTGAGCACCCGGAACAAATTGCGCTCGGCCAGTGCCCGCAGCGCGGTGAAACCGTCGACTGCGTCAGGGCGCGAACCGGAGGCGTTGATCACCTCGGCGACCGCGCCGAGGCGGCTGTGGGTTTCGGCATAGGAGGTGGTGCACGTCAGGATCAGCGGCGGCACCTCGGTGCGGGTGAAAAACCGGGCGCCGGGGTCGAGGTTCCCGGATCGGGTGACGACGGCGATCGGCGGCACCTCGGCCTGGCCGCGGGCCTGCCGGTTGCGGCGCTGCGCGAGGGGCACCTGGGTGCCGGAGTAGTTCTCCGTGCGCACGGTGGAGGCGCCGACGAGGATCACGTCGGCGGCATAGCGCATCAGCTCGAAGACGCTGCGGTCGCCCGGCCCGCCGAGCCCAGCGGTCTTGCCGCCGGCGGTCGCGCCGCCGTCGATGCTGGCGATCATGTTGCCGCGCACCCAGCAGGTCTGCAGGTCGGCGGGATAGGCGTAGAAGTCGGCGAGCCGCCGGTCGGCGCTGTCGATCGGGGCGCCATCGGTCCCCAGCACGGTGAACTGCGCCGCAGCGGCGGTATCGGGCATGAACACGATTGCAGCACGTCGATAGGGTGCCTGCATGGACGGGTCCGGTGCGGTGCAACATCTGGTCGACCGCCACCCGGACGTCACACCGGACCGGTTGATCGCTCAACTGGTCCCGCCGCCCACGTTCTCCGACGTCAGCTTCGACACCTACCTCCCAGACCCCGCCGAGCCGTCGCAGGCCGCGGCGGTGCAGTCATGCGTGCGGTTCTGCAATCAGGCGGCGCAGCGACGGGCGGGCAAGAAGAAGTTGTTCGGCCGGCGTCAGGTGCTGCCCGGTGTCGGGCTGTATCTCGACGGCGGCTTCGGCGTCGGAAAGACGCACCTGCTGGCGTCGTCGTATTACCGGCTGCCGGGGCCGAAGGCGTTCGCGACCTTCGGCGAGTTGACACAGCTGGCAAGCGTTTTCGGGTTCGTCGAGTGCATCGACCTGCTGGCCGACTACGTCGTGGTGTGCATCGACGAGTTCGAACTCGACGATCCGGGCAACACGACGCTGATCTCGCGGCTGCTCTCACAACTCGTCGAACGCGGGGTGTCGGTGGCCGCGACGTCGAACACCCTGCCCGAGCAGCTGGGCGAGGGCCGCTTCGCCGCACAGGACTTCCTGCGCGAGATCAACACTCTGGCAGCGATTTTCGAGACGGTGCGCATCGACGGGCCGGACTACCGGCACCGCGATCTACCGCCCGCGCCGGAGCCGCTGAGCGACGCCGAGGTCAGCGAGCTTGCGGCGCAGTCAACCGGCGCGACGCTCGACGACTTCGATGCGCTGTGCGCGCATCTGGCCACCATGCACCCGTCGCGCTATCTGACGCTGATCGAGGGTGTCAGCGCGGTCTTCATCACCGGCGTGCACACGGTCGACGACCAGAATGTCGCGCTGCGTCTGGTGTCGCTGACCGACCGGCTGTACGACGCCGGGATACCGGTGGTGGCGTCGGGCGCCAAGCTCGACACCCTCTTCAGCGAGGACATGCTGGCGGGCGGTTTCCGCAAGAAGTACCTGCGCGCGATCTCGCGCTTGCTCGCGCTGTCGAGGGAGGGCACTTCCCTCGGCGAGCAGACGTGAAATGCCCGGAAAACGCCAGTTTTTCGGGCGCTTAGCGTCTGCTCGCGCTCAGATGGCCCGCACCATCACGTAGTCGTTCTCGATGCCGCCGCCCAACCGAAAGGTCTTCGTGCCGGCGACCGCGAACCCGTGCTTGGCGTAGAACCGCTGCGCACGGTGGTTCTCCTGGTTGACGCCGAGCCAGACCACCTTGGCGCCGAGACCCTCCGCCTCCCACAGCGCCGCGGACATCAGCGCAGCCGCCACGCCGGCGCCGTGGCGTTCGGGCAGCACATAGACCTTCGACACCTCGACGGCCGGTCGCAGTTCGACGGCGCGCTGCACATCGGGGTCGTCGGGCACGCCGCGAATCAGCAGCGCGTAACCGGTGATTGCCCCATCGGAAGCACGAGCGACGAGCACCGCCCGGTCGGGGTCGGCGAGGTAGTCGCGGAAGCGCGCCTCGGACAGGTTTTCGTCGATGAACGCCGCGATGTTGTCCGGTGTCGCCCCCGCCGGACAGGCGAGCGGGAAGGTGCGGGCCGCGACGTCGGCGACTTCGGCCAAGTCGGAATCGACGGCCGTCGCGACGTCAATGTCCAACGGCGACTACACGTTCCATTGAGCCAGGTGCTCGCCGGTGACCCGGTCGAGCAGCACCACGTTGGACACCAGGTCGCGGTAGCAGTCCCAGAACACCGCACCGCTGACCGTCGACCCCGCGGGCGCATTGCTGAGCGCGGGCTGCAGGGCGTCGGGAGCGTCGGTGTTGCGCGGCTCGTAGCTGTCGCCGGTCGCCGTGACGCCGCGGAAGCTGTAGGTGATCGACTGCGCATACGGCGTCGGCACCTGGATCGAATGCACGGATACCCAGGCGCGCCACACCTGGTGGCGCGGCGGCCGCGGGGGATAGCCGAAGCCGGGCGGGACAGGGGACGGGTCCACGCTGTGCACGGTGATGTCGGCGACCAGGCCCTTGAACTTGACCTGCAACGTGTCGCCGAGCCTGCCGATCGGAGCGGTGACCGCCGACGCAGGCGCAGCGACTATCCCGGCGACAGTCGCCATGACGGCGACGAGGAGCACGAACCAGCGACGCATCCCCGCATGATCGCACACACTGAAACGTGTTACAGCTGCTTCCGCGTCAGGCACGCTCAGGCGGCTTCGAGATCCAGCAGTGCCGACTTGGCCGCCGGACCACCGACGTACTGCCCGGTCGATCCGTCCGACCGCACGACGCGGTGGCACGGGATCACCACCGGCAGCGGGTTGTGCGCGCATGCGGTCCCGACGGCGCGCACGGCGCGCGGATTCCCGACGGCGGCGGCAACGGTCGCGTAGCTTTCGCGCCGGCCGTAGCCGATGTCGCGCAGGTGCTCGATCACGCTGCGCCGGAAGCCCCCGGTGAGTCGCAGGTCGACCGGCACCTCGAACACCGTGCGGCGTTTGGCGAAGTACTCGTCGAGTTGGCGTGCGACGAGGTCCAGTCGGGCCGGCGCGTGCAGGATGCGGGGGCTGACGACCTCCGCCAGCCGGTTAAGTGCGCTGTCGTGGCCCTCGATGTCGAAGGCGACGCGTACCAACCCGGCGGTGGTGGCGGCCAGTAGCAGAGGACCGACGGGACTTTCGATCGTGCGGTAGGCGATGTCGAGCATGCCGTCGTCATCGGCGGCGCGTTCCAGTCGTCGGTGCAGCCGGTCGAGCGTCTCCTGATCGGGGTGTAGAGCGTCAAACACGTTGGCAGTCATGATATTTGGTCCTCACGGTAGATTTTGCGCAGGGTCTTGATGCCGTCGGCGGAAGCGCGGCGTGCGGCGTCGGGGGTGTTGCCGAGCAGGTCGGCGATCTCGGCGAACGGCAGGCCGGCGATGTGGTGGTAGGCGACGGCCTGTCGCTGCTTGGCGGGCAGGCGTGCCAGGGCATCCCAGAGGTCGTGGTCGCGGGCCGCTGGATCCGCGCGCGGTGACGCCAGATCCGGCATCGGGTCGGTGGGCGTCGGCCGGCGCGTGCGGGCACGGCCGACGTCGAGGGCGCGGCGGTGGGCGATGGTGACGAGCCAAGCCTCGACGTTCGCGTCCGCGGGCAACTGAGGGTAGGCGCGCAATGCGGACAGGAACGTCTCGGACCAGGCGTCCTCGGCGTCGACGGGGCCGACGACCGCGCGGCAGACCCGCAGCACGGTCGGTCCGTGCTGGGCCACCACCTCTTCGAACGGTCGCACTCTCACATCATGAAGACGTCGCGGCGTCGCCAGGTGTGAGATCAGTCCTTGGTGAAGGCTTCCAGCGCGGCGACGAGTTCGCTTTCGAAGCGGTCCTTGTCGACGCCGACGCGGTGCAGGGGACCGTCGTCGTCCTCGGCTTCCCACAGCGCGAGCAGGATGTGCTCGGTCCCGATGTAGTTGTGCCCCAACCGAAGTGCCTGACGGAACGTCAGCTCGAGCGCCTTCTTCGCGGCGGCGTTGAACGGGATGAGCGTGGGAAGCTCATCTGCGGTCCGCTCCGGCAGCGACACCACCTTCGTCACCGCATCGACGTCGACGCCCTGTGCGGCCAGCAACTTGGCGGCCAGGCCGTTGGGGTCCTTGAACAACGCCAAGAGCAGGTGATCGGAGCCGATCTCTGGGTTGCCGGCAGCATGGGCCAGGTTCTGCGCCTCCACGACGACGTTGCGAGCGCGGGGCGTGAACCGGCTGAACCCGGCGTTCGGGTCGAGCACGTCGGCATCGGTCGGCGTCTTGGGAACGAAGCGCTTCTGGGCGGCCTGCTTGGTGACGCCCATGCATTTGCCGATCTCCGTCCACGACGCCCCGGACCGGCGGGCCTGGTCGACGAAGTGGCCGATTAGGTGATCGGCGATCTCGCCGAGGGCTTCGGCGGCCAACACCGCGTCGGTGAGCTGGTCGAGCGGCTCGGAGTGCACATTTTTGATGACGACGATGAGGTCGTCGAGCCGTACCGGGTTGGTGATCTTCGCGTTCTCCGTCATGCGTCAACCTTAAGTTGACGACAGTGCCTGCGTCAACCGCTGGTTGACGATCGCGGATACCCGCGCTTGACGGTGCGGTCGAGGATGCCCAGCGTCGCCCGCAACGCACTTTCGGAGACGACGGGGAAGATGCCCGCGTCCCGCCAGTGCTGGTCGATGTCGGACCAGTCGTAGAACGACGTCACCAGCGTGCCGTCGGCGGCGGGTTGCAGGCGATAGCCGTAGACGTGACCGATCTGCGGGCGGATTCGGCCGAGAATGGTCCACGAGATCAGGGCGTCCTGCTCGAAGTCGCGGATCGACACGGTGACGTCGTATTTGCTCATCGGAAAGTCGTTGAGCGCTTCGCGGTCCATGTGTACGACGAAGGTGTCGCCGGCTGCGCGGACCCGATCGCCCTCGGCGTCCTGCAGCATTCCGGTCGCATCGATTGCGACGTGCCCCTGAGGGTCGGTCAGCACGGCGAATATGTCGGACGCGGGTGCGTCGATGGTGCGTTGTACTTCGATTCGGTCGGCCATTGGCAAATCATGCCAAGGTGGCAGAACTTAGGGGGAGTCGTTTTGGCCGATGCGGCCGGGGTATCCGGAAGTTGCTATGCGCAACCACATTGACCCGGCCCGCGTACAGTCTGCCGTCTTGCGTCGCGCGATCACGTTCATCAACGAGAACGCGCACAGGGAAATAACACTCAGCGATATTGCCGCCGCCGTCAACGTGACGCCGCGTTCGGTACAGTACGCGTTTCGGCGACACCTCGGCATGACTCCGTTGGAGTATCTCCGGCGGGTGCGCCTCGATCGCGCGCACCGTGAACTGCAAACTGCGGACCCGCGCAGGGACACCGTGATGGCGATCGCGGGCCGGTGGGGATTCAGTCACGCCGGCCGATTCAGCAGCGTCTACAAGCGGACCTTCGGGACCGCGCCGAGCGAGACGCTACGCACCTGAAGGGCTTATCTCGGGAAGAAGCCTTCGCGGGTGAAGAAGCCGGGCTGCCAGCCTCGCGCTCCGAGGCACAGCATCGGCCGCCCGTCGGGCGCCTGGGCGGCGGCTTGTGGCTTGGGGCAGGGCGATCCGACTTCCTGCACGCCGTACAGCTCGTAGGCGGTGACCCAGAAGCCGGTGTAGACCGGCGGCCACTGGTTTTCGATCCAGCGGCACTGCAAGACTTCGCCGCCGGGACCGCGGCCGAACGTGAAGCGCTCCATGTTGGTGCACGGGGCGGTGAGGTGCGCGTCGTAGTTCATGCCCGGTACATCGCTGGCGTAGCGACCGGGCGTGTCGGGGTAGTCCCTGTCGTCAGCGGAGGCGAACGGGGCCGCGCAGACGGCGGCGCAGGCGATCGCAGCGGCGGCGAATAGTTGGCGAATCATGTCCCACCCTTTGGGTCGTCATGACCGGTCGGTCTGCAGCAAAGCGTAGTAGGTGGGAGCCGACCGCCGAGCGTTTTCCCGACACGCGGGCACCGACGGACCTGAGCCCGCCGGTAGTCCCAGGCACTGAGGTCATGTACGCCGATCGTGAAAGACGCGCAGGATGTGGCCGCCCGGGTAGTGCTCACGATGCGTCTCTGCAGCGTCGGCGCAGCTGCCCGCGATAACGACACGGGAGGTTCGGACTCCGCCGGCGCGGCTGATGACGGTGTAGTGATCGTCCATCAGATTGGTGGTGGTCATCGGAAATCTTTTTCTGTGTTTGGGGATGGCGGATACGGGCATGAAGGTATTGACGTTTCGGGCTTGGACGCGTCGTCTGATCGGCCGTTCTTCCGGAGGACATCGACTCCACCGATCGGGGGAAATGTCGCTTCGGAAGTTCTATGCGAGGCTGATAGGGATGTCATTGAACTTGCTCGATGCGAATGAGACGATCAGCGCAGTAACGACTTTCGACTCGACGGATAGAGCGGCAATTGATTGCAATCGCGGTGGTGCTGCTGGTCCTGGCGGCTGTCATGATCGTGTTCGGCCTGGTGCTTTACGGCAACGGCGTCGGCGAAGTCCCCGATGAACCCGGCCGCGAGCCGGCAGCCACCGGGCGCGGCCTGACGAGCATCTCGTGGAAAGACCTCTTTGCCCGGATGAAGACGTCGATCAAAGACATGCTCAACGACGAGGCAAGCCGCGTGCAGCAGTTGACGGCCACGGGCGCGTTTTTCGTCATGGTCGGGCTCATCGTCGTCGTGCTCGCGCTGCTGGCGATCATCGCTGCCATGGTGTGACGACAGACAGCTCCTAGGACTCTTGCATTCGGAAAGTTCCGGTGTGAAGTAGCTATTGGCGGAAGCGTCAAAACTGCATGCGCTTGGGCGCAGTCATGCAGACTGAATCACGGGCAAATGACGACAGCGTGCGAATACGGGGGAGTCGTGTCTGCCTAGCGAGGAGTTGCGACCCGATGAGTTTGGCAACTATGGTCTCGACCACCTTGGTGCCTTTCGCATCCGTCGTATCCACTGCGGCCGTAGCGATTTGGACGAAACGCATCGACGCGAAGACCAAGAAAGAAGAACGAGACCACGCACTGGTCTTGGACTACGAGAAGCGGGCGGGGGAAGACAAGAAGGCCGCATTGAAGCGCCTCATTTCAGCGACCCTCCACCTCAAGCGCGGGGCAGAACAACTCGCCGGATCCGAAGCGACCGAACAAAGCCTCAGCCAGAGGCGGGCGGAAGCCATCAGGCAGCTCTATGAATTCCGTGTTCGGCTGGGTCTCGACGACGGAATCGCCGAGTTGATGATGTATGCCGCCGAACCGGTTCGCGACCTCACCGAAGTGGTGCTTGACGAATGGGACCGCCAGTTCCGTGAGCACGGCTACTCGCTGGCGCAGCTGGATGCGTGCAAGAGACGACTGGTCCAGACGGCGGGCGACGTCCCACCAACCGATGAACAGGCGATCTTCGCGGAGCGCAAGTGGACCGAGCTGAAAGATGAAGAAGGAGAGTGGCTCAAGCGACTGGGCGATGA
This sequence comes from Mycobacterium sp. GA-0227b, assembly GCF_001499855.1. Classification (GTDB taxonomy): domain Bacteria; phylum Actinomycetota; class Actinomycetes; order Mycobacteriales; family Mycobacteriaceae; genus Mycobacterium. The sequence continues at coordinate 90,114 of NZ_LQIK01000023.1, read as the reverse complement.
GGCGGATATCGACGTCGAGGCGCTGGTGGAGCTGTGCAAGACCATTCTCAAAGCCGCGCACAAGGATCTTCGCGGTGGCTACGGCGTAGAGGCCTGACTGACGCCAGACTTCCGCAACTGATTTGTTTGGCAGGGGTGACGCCTATAGATAGCCGGCTGCGGTCACCCGCTCAGGGTTTATCGTCCGCGGCGCCGGTCGACCCGCCTACTCCTGGCGCCGGATTGGGGACCCGCTTTCCGCAGTCCTGGCACGTCCCCCAATTCGATGTGCCAGCGTCGATTTGGGCGTCCTGCATTGCGCCCGACCCCTTGACGCTGACGCGCGAGTGGGTGCAGTTCTCGGGATCGTTCGGGTACTGAACGGAATCGTCTTGAGCGTCATTGACCATAGGTTGCAGTATCCACCGGGCAAACAGTCAGCGTCTGCAATTCAGCAATGGCATGGACGGCAATGTCGCTTCAAAATGCGGACTGCAACGGGACCGCGGTGCGCAGCATTACCAGTCGCGGGCGTTGTTGATCATCCGACGTGTCGACCGCGCCCGCCCCCTCAGGAAGCGGCGATGGTGCAGTTAACGTCTCTGCCGTCACCCGCATCAGCGTCGCTTCGGATCAGGATCGCCTTGTCGGAGTCGCGCATGACCGAGCAGGCGACGCCATTCGCCGCGCCGATGATCGGATCGGCGCCGATCAACTGACCTGGGGCAGCTGTGTGGAAAATCAGCTTCACTTCTCCGGGTTCGTGGCAAATATTTTGCCGAATCATCTGGTTGTTGTTCGGCCAGATCACATCGATGCATGGCGCTCCGTCCCAGGCGATGAGAGTCGTATATGTGTTGGCGGACGGTCTAAGTGGGCTAGCAGAGCCGTTGCCTTGTTCGCATGCCACGCCGTCTCCGTCGCGATCAAGTTCCGCACTGTAACCGGGTTGGCCGGCGAAGACGGGCGCCGCGCCTGCCGCCTCAGCTTGATCGCAGTTGCTGAAGGGCAACGCCACGGCCGTAGGGCTGAACATAAGGGGCATTGCCACCGTAGTGGCTCCAATGATCTGAAAAGTTCGCCGCAGCATCACGTTTCGCATGCGGACCCGTCCCGATCGCCGTCGAGGCCGGCGCGATACCCGGGCTCGCCGGCTCGCAGAGGTGCGGCGCCGGCTGCGCGCGCTGCGTCGCAGTCGTCGTAGTAGACGCTCGAGGACGGCGGCGGGATGTCAGCGGCTGGCAGAGCCTGCGGTGGAGGCGGAGCTCCTGTATCTGCGGCGGTCGATGCCGTGTCACCGTTGCATGGCGGGCCCCACAGTCCACGCGGAGCGTTTCTGGCTTCTTGCTCAGCGGCTTCTATTTCGTCGTAGAGGCTGACCGGGTTACCGCCGTAGATGTACGACCGGGCCGCACCCGCGCGGGCTGTTTCGACCGAGTAGTTCCAGCCGTCGGCTCGCACAAGGTACGCGAGGGTGCGGCCGTAGCGGTCGGTTCGATCTTGTGTCGGGTCGATGACGACCGCAACTCTGCTCCCGAGGAGGTTCGACGTGGCGAACTCAGTCGCCTCGGGTCCCCAACACTCGACGGGAGAGCCAGGCTTCTTTGTCTCGGGGGTGTCGATGCCGAGGACCCGCACGCGCAAGTGACCGCGGTTGTCATCGCGAATGTCGATGGTGTCGCCATCGACCACCTCGAGGACCGTCGCCGTGGCGGCGACCGGTTCAGCGGCCGCCGACGGTGCCAGGGGAACGGCTGCCATCAGGCCGGAGGTTGCAGCGCAGACGCGCCACGCTGCAGAAGCTGCGAACCTCACGTGTTCGGTTCGGTCGCGATTCCGTCGCGGTCGCGGTCCAGGCCGGAATCGTAGGGAGCGGAGCCTATCGCTGGCGCGAACCCTGAGCCAGCTACGGCCAAGGCGACAGCACAAACCACGACTCGAAGCATGTGTTCCCCCACATGAATAACGATCTTGGTGAAATTAGCCCCCCGGCCTGAAAGGCACTCTAGCTAACATGTTATCTGGGACACAAGTCCCAGGCCTGGGAATCGTACGCCGGCAGGTTGGGGCCTCAGAACCAGTCGTTGAAGTGCGGCGGTACTGGTGCGCGATACTGGGATTGAACCAGTGACCTCTTCCGTGTCAGGGAAGCGCTCTCCCGCTGAGCTAATCGCGCCAGATCATCGTTGAGGTGGAGACGGGAATCGAACCCGTGTGCACGGCTTTGCAGGCCGTTGCCTCACCACTCGGCCACTCCACCGCTGGGGTTGATGCCACTGCACCTTCGAGCGGATGACGGGATTCGAACCCGCGACCCTCACCTTGGCAAGGTGATGCGCTACCAACTGCGCTACATCCGCGCGCCACGAACGACATCGTCGCCCGTCGCGAAGCACGACGATAGTCCACCAAAGTGTAGCTGCACAAATCTCCGCGTTTGCCGGTGCGTCTCCGCCCGTTTGCATTTCAAACCAGCTGGTAGCACTCGCAGGAGACGCAGAAACCGCGGGCCGAGCCGGCCGCGCGGCACGTGTCGGAATCCGCAGCCGTGGACGCTGCTGAAACCTCGGGCGGATTCGGGTCGTGACGCCTTACCGTGCTAGTCTTCGACGTCGTTCGGCCATTCGGTCGACTCTCCGGTCTCGTAGCTCAGTGGGAGAGCGTCCGCCTCACACGCGGAAGGTCGCTGGTTCGAACCCAGCCGGGACCACTCCGCCACAGCCTTCGGCACTCACCGCGCGCCTCCCTAGACTCGGGACCATGCCTTACGTGATCGGTCTGGTGACGGCGGGTGACCATGTCTGAAGTGAACCAGCCCGGGGAGATACTTCCGGAAAGCGAATGCTGGAAGCTGCTGGGCAGCGCGTCGTTGGGGCGACTCGTCACCAGCGCCGACGGCCAGCCGGAGATCTTCCCCGTCAACTTCGTCGTTCAGCGTCGGACGCTGTTGTTCCGCACCGCCGATGGCACCAAGTTGGTCAGCACCGCGATCAACCGCGACGTGGTGTTCGAAGCCGACGACCACAACGTCGCCGAAGGCTGGAGTGTGGTCGTTCGGGGCGTGGCCCGCCCGGTGCGCGATGACGACGACCTCGCGGAGGCCGAACGGGCGCAACTGCTGTCGTGGACTTCGCACGTCAAACAGCACTACGTCCGCATACTTCCGACAAGGGTCACGGGCCGCCGCTTCCGGTTCGGACCGTCGGAAGGCTAGCGGCGGCGACGCCAGACGACGATCCCGAGCACCGCAAGGATGGCGATGACCGCCGCCACGGGCACCGTCCGCTTCGGGTTGTCGGTGGCCGTATGCCGCAGCGTGTCCGCCTTCTCGACGACGCGCTCCTTCGTCTCTGTCGCCTTGTCCTTGGCGCGTTCCTTGGTTTCGTCGACCTTGTCCTTGGCGCGCCCTTTCACATCCAACTTGGCCTGCAGCGCCTCGACCGTCTCGCCGAGTTCGTTGCGGGTCTGCTCGATGTCGGCCTGAATATCGTCAACGCCCGCTTCCGGGCCTGGTTCGGGACGTGAATCCGGTGCGGTCATGAACGGGCGTCCTTCAATTCCTGGATGTCGGCTTTCACCGTCTCGACGGTCTTCGGAGCCGCGGGAGTGACCTCCCGAGCTTGTTTGCGTCCGATCAGCGCGGCGATACCCGCGACGACGAACAGCGCTGCCGCCACGATCAGCGCCGCAGCCCACACCTCCAGCACCAGGGACAGCGCCGCCACCGCCGCGGCGATCAACGTCGCCGCGCCGAAGAAGGCCAACAAGCCCGCGACGCTGAACAAACCCGCGCCGATTCCGGCGTGCTTTGCTGATTCCTGAAATTCCTTTTGCGCCAACCGCATCTCGTCGCGAATCAGCCGCGACGTCTGCGTCGACAACTGACTCATCAGTTCGCCGATCGACGGGTCTGCGGTAGACCTCGATTCCACCGTCATCACATACCAACCTCTGACTTGTCCTGACCTGTCGCGACAGTGATGCCCGTGGTCAACGGCCCCGAAACCCCGTGTCGACTTTGAATGCATCGAGACCTGCGACGGGGCGCACGAAGCGGTCGACCCGACACAGAACCGCAGGTGAGACCGATTGGCAGGGCGCCGGCGGCACCGGCGGCGGGACACCCGGTCGTCCAACCATTCCGAACCGGTCACCAATTGGAAACGGTGCGGTGCGGCGTGGTGCGTCGCCGGCCGTTCGCTGCTGATATTAACGCGGTCGCAGAGGCGCGACTTCAATGCGGCATGCACCTCTGCTGCCTCAGTTGAACGAAAGTACGAGCGTGAATGAAGGGATCAACGTCGATGACGACCTTTGAACGAGTCAACATCGCGGCAGCCATCGGGGCTGGATTGTGTGGGTTGGCGATGGCGTTGAGCCCGGCGGCGCTGGCCGGGGGCTACGAATGTGTCCAGACGTCGACTGGGGAAGCCCCTGCAGGTGCACCGCCCGGAGCGGTGTGCGCTCCGCTCACCGACATGGCCGGCGTGCCGATGGCGTTCCCCGGTCCGCCGCCCGTCGCGCCGCCACCGGTCGTGCCGCCGCCGCTGGTGCCGCCGATCGTGCCCCCGCCGCTCGTGCCACCGGCCGTGCCTCCGCCCCTGGTGCCGCCGCCCGTCGTGCCGCCGATTGCGGCCGGTGCTCCGGTGGCAGCCGGCGCCCCACTCACCACGATGGGTGGCGCCGCCGGTAAGGGCGGCAAGGGCGACTCTGTCGGCTCACCGCGGCCGGGCGCGCCCGCGCCGGGTCAGCCCACACCGCCCGGTCCTGCGGGCTAACGGTGCGCTGAGGACAAATCACCCGGGTTCGGCCCGGCGGCGAGTACGACCAGCCGCCGGGCCAAATCCGTTTCTGGACAACGAGCTTCACCTCTCCGAAGAATGCTCGTCCAGTCGGCCGTGGCCCAAACGTGACGCAGACTTAATCGAATTGCCTACGTACACTTGGACTTAATCCGCCGCGGCTCCCTTAGCATTATTGACATCGTTGTAATTTCGAGGGAGGCACCAAGATTGCGTGCGGTCATCAGGTGTGTTCTTGCCGCGGTCGTCGTCGCTACCTGTGTGGTGGCCGGGCCGGCCGACGAAGGCGCGGCAGCTGCCAGCCAGTCGGTGCGAATCGCCATCGCCTCCATCCTGCCCGCGGAAGGCCAGATCGTCGGGGTGGCGCACCCCGTCGTGGTGACCTTCGAGACGCCCGTCGTCGACAAGCGCGCCGCCGAGCGGTTTCTCGACATCACATCGACGCCCGCCATGACGGGCAAGTTCGAATGGCTCGACAACGAGACCGTGCAATGGGTGCCGGACCGATTCTGGCCGGCGCACAGCACCATTGCGCTTTCCGTAGGCAACCTGAAGACGAACGTCGCGACGGGTCCGGCGGTCGTCGGTGTTGCCAATACCTCGGAACACACGTTCACCGTGACGATTGACGGCGTCGACGCGGGACCGCCCTCGATCCTGCCTGCTCCACACCACCGGCCACACTTCGGCAAGCCCGGCGTTTTTCCGGCGTCAATGGGAAGACCCGAATATCCGACGCCCGTCGGCACGTTCACCGTATTGGCCAAGGAACGCAACGTCATGATGGATTCGAGCAGCGTCGGCATCCCGGTCAACTCGGAGGACGGTTACCTGCTCGACGTCGAATGGGCCGTCCGGATCACCAGACGCGGCATCTTCGTGCATTCGGCACCGTGGGCGGTCAATTCGCTCGGCTACGAGAACGTCAGCCACGGGTGCATCAGTCTCAGCCCCGAGGACGCCGAGTGGTATTTCAACACCGTGAAGGTCGGTGATCCGGTTATCGTGCAACAGAACAGCGTCGAGGTGCCACGGCCGAGGGTCGAACCGGAAAACCCGGAAGTTCCTCGAGTAATCGCCCGTTGACAAGGCTTCGTGCCGACCGCGACCGGAAGGACCCCGACCCGAGTGGACAAGGCCAAGCCCCCCGTTCTGTTTCTGCACGGCGTGTTCGGTCGACCGTCACTGGTGCAGCCGTGGACCCGATTCCTCGAGAACGCCGGCTTCGAATGCCACGCGCCGGTGCTGCCGGGGCGTGACCCGACCAATGGCGAGGTGCTGGCGCGCACCGGCATCCAGGACTGCTTCCGGGTGGCGCTGGCGGCATACGACCAACTGGACGCCGCGCCGATCGTCATCGGCCACAGCATGGGCGGCCTGCTGGCTCAGAAGATCGCCGCAGCGCGTGATCCTCGTGCTGCGGTGCTGCTGGCGTCCATCCCGCCCGGCGTGCTCTGGCCGCAACTTCGCGTCCTGCCACACCTGTTCCCGCTGCTTCCGCGCATCCTCGCGGGCAAGCCGTTCCTGCCGTCCGAGCGCACCATGCGGGAGGTTCCGCTCAGCACGCTCGACCGGGCCGAACAGGACGATCTGCTGCCCCGACTCGTTCGTGACTCGGGCAGGGTCTTCCGCGAGATGTCGATGGGAGCGTCGTCCACCAAGGTGAGCGCCCGAGACGTCACGTGCCCCGTGCTGTGTGTCAGCGCGGGTGCTGATCGAAATGTCGCACAATGGATCTCACGACGGATCGCGGCACGCTACAACGCGGAGCATCAGGTCCATCCCGGCTTGCCGCACTGGATCATCGCGCAGTCCGCGGTCGATGACGTCGCGCCGCCGGTCCTGGACTGGTTGAACAAACAGCTCGACCTCGTGGGCTAACCAGGCTCTCAGGCCTTGGCGTTCTCCACGAACTCCGTCGCAATCTTGATCAGCGGCACGTTGGAGTCCTGAGACAGCTTGCGCAGCAGGTCGAACGCCTGAACGGCGTCGACGCCGTAGCGCTCCATGATCATGCCCTTCGCCTGGCCGATGGTGTCGCGGCTGGCCAAGGCCTGTCTGAACTGTTCGTCGCGACGTGCCGCGTTCCACGCCACCGAAGAATGCGCCGCGAAAACCATTCCGATGCTTCTGGATTCGTCGCCGAAAGAGTCGTGCTCCTCCGAGTAGACGTTGAGCGCACCCATCGTCTCACCCTCGATGAAAAGCTGAAACGCCATGATCGACCGAATCGGCGTCTCCGCGAGGGCATCTCGGCGATAGTTCGGAAACCGGTCGTCAGTTTCGAGGTCGGCGACGTAGACGATCTTCTTCTCCCACGCCGCGGTCAGGCACGGGCCCTCCTGATGGCGCTGCTGGATCTTGTCCAACAGCATCGGGTACAGGTGGGTCGCCGCGGGGGTCTCGACGCTCTTGGACTTGCGGGTGATGGTGATGCCGGCGTACTGGGCGCCGGGGATCTCGACGGCCGCATGTTCGGCCAGCTCGGCGATCACCGTGTCGGCGTCGGGCCGGTTGTAGAGGCCGCGCACAAGTTCGGCGATGCGCAAGTGCGTGCCCTCGCGCTCGTCGGGTTCGTTCGCCATCACCATCTGAGGTCCTTCTTCCAGTCGTTCAAGGCTACGCGCACGAGCCCGCGGTTGATCCTGCGTTCGGGCGGGAATTATCGGCGACGCAAGAAACCGTCAGTGCAGAGTAAGGCCTACACCGCAGATCTACATCCGTTACAGCGCCCGCAGGTACCGCTCGGTGACGACCCGCTGCACCAGCGACGTCACCGGCGACCCCAGGCGACTCCACCAGGTCGCGTGCCGGGAAAAGGCCGTCACCACGGCCGACACCTGCTCCGATGCCGGGTCGTAGCGCACCAGGAACAGCTCCTCGCCCGACTCTGCGTGGCCGGGCAGGGTGCCGTAAGCGAACCCCCGACGGTCGGGTTCGTCGACGACGTACACCACGCGGCACGGCGCCCCGATCGGACCGAGGTGCACGATCACTTCGGATCCGACCTCCGCGACTTCCGTCGTCGCTTCCACGCGTACTCCGGCACCGCGCAGCATGCCCCATCGCATGCCCGCCGCGGCGGCCTCCTCGAAGCGGCTTCGGCCGCGGCCGATGACGGCGGTCTTGTGCACGTGGTGATACCCGGACGGCAGCACGTGCGCGGTGGCGCCCACCTCAAGATAGGTGAGCGGCAGCGTGGCGAGATCGCTCAGCTTCATCCGGCTACCTTGTCATCGTCGCCGTACCGTCGTGCGGTGACCATGAGCAACGCCGGAGCGGCCGGCGACCGAGCGAGGCAATACGGTGGTCCGGTGACCTTTGAGCAGCCTGTCGCGGCGGAGCCCGGTGGGGGCTTCAATCCGCCCGTCCCCACCGAGCGCGGAGGACCCGACTACGGACGCTTCATCGAAGCCGTCCGCACGCTGCAGGACCATGCGCGCGCGGCCGACGCTCCCGACGAGGTGATCACCGAAGCCGCGGACCAGATCGAGAAGGTGTCGCAGCTGCTTGCGCCCTATTACGCCGACGAGTGGGCCTCGCCCTCCGGCCGGCGGATGGACCTGCCGAACCGCGGCAACGTCCTGGCGGTGCCGCTGGACGTGCACGTCACCGATGACCGGCGCATCGTCGGCACCGCGGAGTTCCGCCGCTTCCACCTCGGCCGCAACGGCGCCGCGCACGGCGGTGCGGTCGCGATGCTGTTCGACTCGCTGCTCGGCTTCACCGCGTTCAAACTGAGCGGCAGCAGGGCACAGCGGACCGCGTTCCTGCACGTCGACTACCGCAAGATCGCACACGTCGAAAAGCAGTTCCAGGTCGTCGCCGGCATCGACAGGATCGAGGGCCGCAAGATCTTCGTCTCCGGGCGGCTGCTGGACGCCGACACGGTTCTCGCCGAAGCGCATGCGCTGTTCGTCAAGCTCAAGCCGGGGCAGCCGTGAACGGCCCCGAGGTCAAACGACGCTGGGCACGCTGGCGCGATCGGCTGCGCGAACGTCGCCGAGCGGAGTTCGTCTACCGCATCGTCGTCGGGGTCGTGGGCCTGATCGTGCTGGGCGCGGGCATCCTCGCCATCCCGTATCCGGGGCCGGGGTGGGCGATCGTGTTCATCGGGCTGGGCATCCTGGCCACCGAGTTCGACTGGGCCCGACGACTGCTGGCCTACGCCAAGGAGCGTTACGACAAAGTGATGGACTGGTTTCACCGCCAGCACGCCGTCGTGCAGATTCTCGGCGGCGTGTTCACCGCGCTCGTCGTTGCGCTGACACTGTGGTTGCTGGGCGCACTCGACTGGTCCGCCGAATTCGTCGGGTTCGAACACGAGTGGCTGAACAGTCCGATCGGCATCGGAGACTGACGACTCACCCCGATAGCATGGTCGCGTCCTCGACTCTGTTGACAACGAAACTGGAGAGCCCCCGATGAGCGCCGCCGCCCGCCCCGCCCCCGCAGCCCCGATCCGGGTCGCTGCAGGGACCACCGCGGGCGAGGCGGTCCGCGAGGCGGGGCTGCCGAGTAGGGGGGCGCCCGACGCGATCGTGGTGGTCCGCGACGCCGAGGGGCGGTTACACGACCTGTCGTGGGCACCCGACGCCGACGTCGAGGTGACTCCGGTGGCCGCCGACACCGACGACGGTCGCAGCGTCATCCGGCACTCGACCGCCCACGTGCTGGCCCAAGCCGTGCAGGACCTGTTTCCCGAGGCGAAGCTCGGCATCGGACCGCCGATCACCGACGGGTTCTACTACGACTTCGACGTGGAACGCGCGTTCACGCCCGAGGACCTGGCCGCGCTGGAGAAGCGAATGCGCCAGATCGTCAAGGAAGGCCAGCTGTTCTCCCGGCGCGTCTACGAGTCCAAAGACCAAGCGCGCCAAGAACTCGCCGACGAGCCCTACAAGCTCGAGCTGGTCGACGACAAGTCCGGCGACCCCGACGTCATGGAGGTCGGGGGCGACGAGCTGACCGCATACGACAACCTCAATCCCCGCACGCGCGAACGGGAGTGGGGCGATTTGTGCCGCGGGCCGCACATCCCGACGACGAAATACATCCCGGCGTTCAAACTCACCCGTAGTTCGGCGGCGTACTGGCGCGGCAATCAGGACAACGCGAGCCTGCAGCGCATCTACGGCACGGCGTGGGAGTCGCAGGAAGCCCTCGACAAGCACCTCGAGTTCATCGAAGAGGCGCAGCGGCGCGACCACCGCAAGCTCGGCGCCGAACTCGACCTGTTCAGCTTCCCAGACGAGATCGGTTCGGGGCTGGCGGTTTTCCATCCCAAGGGCGGGATCATCCGCCGCGAGCTCGAGGATTATTCGCGACGCAAGCACACCGAGGCCGGCTACCAGTTCGTCAACACCCCGCACATCACCAAGGCGGAGCTGTTCAAGATCTCCGGGCACCTCGACTGGTACGCCGACGGCATGTTCCCGCCGATGCACCTCGACGCCGAGCTCAATCCCGACGGCACCGTGCGCAAGCCTGGCCAGGATTACTACCTCAAGCCGATGAACTGCCCGATGCACTGCCTGATCTTCCGATCGCGCGGGCGGTCGTATCGCGAACTTCCATTGCGGCTCTTCGAGTTCGGCACCGTCTACCGCTACGAGCTGTCGGGCGTCGTGCACGGGTTGACCCGGGTGCGCGGGCTGACGATGGACGATGCGCACATCTACTGCACGCGTGACCAGATGCGTGGCGAGTTGGCCTCCCTGCTGCGCTTCGTGCTCGACCTGCTCGGCGACTACGGCCTGACCGACTTCCACCTGGAGCTCTCGACCAAAGACCCCAAGAAGTTCGTCGGCTCCGACGAGCTGTGGGAGGAGGCCACCAACGTGCTGGCCGAGGTGGGTGCCGCGTCGGGACTGGAGCTCGTGCCCGACCCCGGCGGCGCGGCCTTCTACGGCCCCAAGATCTCCGTACAGGTCAAAGACGCGCTCGGCCGCAGCTGGCAGATGTCGACGATCCAGCTGGACTTCAATTTCCCGGAGCGCTTCGAGCTGGAGTACACCGCGGCCGACGGGTCGCGGCAGCGGCCGGTGATGATCCACCGCGCGTTGTTCGGGTCGATCGAGCGCTTCTTCGGAATCCTCACCGAGCACTACGCCGGTGCGTTCCCCGCCTGGTTGGCGCCCGTGCAGGTGGTCGGCATCCCGGTCGCCGACGACCACGTCCCGTATCTGAACGGCCTTGCGACACAACTGAAGATGAAAGGTATCCGGGCCGAGGTGGACGCCAGCGACGACCGGATGGCCAAGAAGATCGTCAACCACACCAACCAGAAGGTGCCGTTCATGTTGGTGGCGGGGGACCGCGACGTCGAGGCCGACGCCGTCAGCTTCCGCTTCGGTGACCGCAGCCAGCTCAACGGCGTGCCGCGAGAGGAGGCCGTCGCCGCGATCGCCGACTGGATCGCGAGCCGGCAGAACGCCGCTCCCACCGCAGAACTGCTCGAGGTGGGCGCGTCGAAGTGAGCCGCGAAGAACGCGAAGAGCGGACCATAATCGACCGCGGCGTCGGTGAACCCGACCACCTGCAACGGCTGTGGACACCACACCGGATGAGCTACATCGCCGAGTCGCCGATGAAGGCCGGATCGGCGGGATCAGGGAAATCCACCCAGCCGTTCACCGACATCCCCACGATGCCCGACGAGGAAGGCCTGGTCGTCGCGCGCGGTGAGTCTGTCTACATCGTGCTCAACCTGTACCCCTACAACCCGGGGCACTCGATGGTGGTGCCCTACCGGCGGGTCTCCGAGCTGGAGGACCTCAACCCCGATGAGAGTTTTGAGCTGATCTCGTTCACGCAGAAACTGATTCGGGTGATCAAGTCGGTTTCCCGGCCGCACGGCTTCAACGTCGGGCTCAACCTGGGTCAGTCGGCGGGCGGCTCGCTCGCCGACCATCTACACATGCACGTGGTCCCGCGCTGGAGCGGGGACGCGAACTTCATCACGATCATCGGCGGCTCGAAAGCGGTGCCGCAGTTGCTGCGCGAGACCCGTGAACTGCTGGCGACGGAGTGGGCGAAACAGCGGTGAGCAACTTCTACCTGATGACGCGCGCGGCGTACGAGAAGCTCAGCACGCCCATCGCCAAAGGCGCACTACGGGCCGGATTCACACCCGACAGCATCACGATCCTGGGCACCGCGGGTTCGGTGCTGGGCGCGCTGACGCTGTACCCGATCGGCCAGCTGTGGTGGGGCTCGGTCGCCGTGTGGTTCTTCGTACTCGCCGACATGCTCGACGGCGCGATGGCCCGTCAGCGTGGTGGTGGCACCCGTTTCGGCGCCGTATTGGACGCCACCTGCGACCGGATCAGCGACGGCGCCATCTTCTGCGGACTGCTGTGGTGGGCCGCCTTCGGACTGCGGAGCACGTCGCTGGTGGTCGCGACGGCGATCTGCCTGGTGACGTCGCAAGTCATCTCCTACATCAAGGCGCGCGCCGAAGCCAGCGGACTGTCCGCGGAGGGCGGTTTGATCGAGCGACCGGAGCGGCTGATCATCGTGCTGGTCGGGGCCGGGCTGTCCGGGTTGTTCGGCGTGGTGTGGCTGCTGCACGTCGCGATGTGGACGCTCGCGGTGACCAGCCTGGTCACGCTGGGCCAGCGGGTGCACAGCGTGCGTACGTCGCCGGGCGCGATGGACAAGATCACCAAGCCCGGCGGGTCGGGCACCGAGGACGAGACCGAGGCGAACGAACCGTGACCAGCACACCCTCCGGGCCGACGGCGGTATTCGCTAACCCGTTGGGTGGCTGGATCACCGACTGGGGGTACGCCGCGGGCTGGCGGCTGGTCCGGGCGATGCCGGAATTCGTGGCGCGCAACGCTTTCGACGCCGGGGCGCTCTACGCGGCGCGCGGAGGCGGGCCGGCTCAATTGCGCAAGAACCTGGCCCGTGTCATCGGCGTACCACCCGAACAGGTGCCTGACGCGCTGATTCGTGATTCGCTGGCCTCGTACGCCCGATACTGGCGGGAGGCGTTTCGGTTGCCGACGATGGACCATGAGGCGCTCGGCCGCGAACTCGTCGTGGACGATATCGAGCGCCTGTGGGCCGCCCTGGACGCAGGCCGCGGTGCGGTCCTGGCATTGCCGCACAGCGGTAACTGGGACATGGCCGGGGTGTGGCTGGCGCAGAACTACGGCACCTTCACCACTGTCGCCGAACGGCTCAAGCCGGAGTCGCTGTACAACCGGTTCGTCGCGTACCGGGAAGGCCTCGGCTTCGAGGTCGTTCCGCTGACCGGTGGTGACCGCCCGCCGTTCGAGGTGCTCGCCGACCGCCTGCGCGACAACAGGCCCGTCTGCTTGATGGCCGACCGCGACCTGAGCCGCAGCGGGGTGCAGGTGAACTTCTTCGGTGAGCCGACCCGTATGCCGGCGGGCCCGGCCAAGCTCGCCATCGCCACCGGCGCGGCGCTGTTTCCGGTGCACTGCTGGTACGAGCGCGACGGCTGGGGCATGCGGGTGTATCCCGAAGTCGACACGTCCTCCGGCGACGTCACCGTCCTCACCCAGGCGCTGGCGGACCGGTTCGCCCGCAACATCGCCGCGCACCCGGCCGACTGGCACATGATGCAACCGCAGTGGCTGGCCGACCTGCCCGCGGCCCGGCGCGCGAAACTGGAGGCCGGCTAGTGCGCATCGGCATGGTCTGCCCTTATTCGTTCGACGTGCCCGGCGGCGTGCAGTCGCATGTGCTTCAGCTCGCCGCGGTGATGCACGACCGCGGCCACGACGTCAGCGTGCTCGCGCCCTCCTCGCCGGGAATGGCGTTGCCCGACTACGTGATTTCGGGCGGCAAGGCCGTGCCGATCCCGTACAACGGATCGGTCGCGCGGCTGCGGTTCGGGCCCGCCACGCATCGCATGGTCAAGCGGTGGTTGGCCGACGGCGACTTCGATGTGCTGCATCTGCACGAGCCCAACGCGCCGAGCCTGTCGATGCTTGCGCTCAACATCGCCGAGGGCCCGATCGTCGCGACGTTCCACACCTCGACGACGAAATCGTTGACGCTCACCGTGTTCGAGCCGATCCTGCGGCCCATGCACGAGAAGATCGTCGGCCGCATCGCGGTGTCGGACCTCGCTCGGCGCTGGCAGATGGAGGCGTTGGGCAGTGACGCGGTCGAGATCCCTAACGGGGTCGACGTGGCGTCGTTCGCGTCCGCGCCGCTGCTCGACGGCTACCCGCGTGCGGGCAAATCGGTGCTGTTTCTAGGCCGCTTCGACGAACCCCGCAAGGGCATGGCCGTGCTGCTTCGCGCGCTGCCGAAGCTGGTGAAGCGGTTCCCCGACGTCGAGGTCCTGGTCGTCGGCCGCGGTGACGAGGACGAGCTGCGCGACGATGCCGGTGACCTGGTCACCCATCTACGCTTTCTCGGTCAGGTCGACGATGCGGCCAAGGCCTCGGCGATGCGCAGCGCCGACGTGTACTGCGCGCCGCACACCGGCGGTGAGAGTTTCGGCATCGTCCTCGTCGAGGCGATGGCGGCGGGCACTGCGGTGGTGGCCAGCGACCTTGACGCGTTTCGGCGGGTACTCGCCGACGGGGTGGCCGGGCGCCTGGTCCCGGTCGACGATGCGTCGGCATTGGCCGACGGGCTGATCGAAGTGCTGGCCGACGATGGGCTGCGCGAGCGCTACATCGAGGCCGCAACGAAAGCGGTCCGACGCTACGACTGGTCGGTGGTGGCCCGGCAGATCATGCGGGTGTACGAGACCGTCTCCGGGTCGGGAGCCAAGGTGAGGGTGGCCGGCGGTGACAGTGGCAGCAGCGCCAAGGCCGCGAGGGCAGCGCGGACGGCGAGGACAGGGAAGGCGACCGGAGGCGTCCGGTGATCACCTGGATCGTGGTGATCACGCTCGCGGTGCTGCTCGTCGTCATCCTGGCTATCGGCGGGTGGGCGTTGCAGACCGCCAACCGGCTGGACCGGCTGCATGTCCGTTACGACCTGTCCTGGCAGGCGCTCGACGGCGCATTGGCCCGCCGTGCCGTCGTCGCCCGGGCGGTCGCCGTCGACGCCTACGGGGACGGTTCGGAAGGGAAGCGGCTGGCGGTACTGGCCGACGCGGCCGAGCGGGCCCCGCGGGCTGCGCGGGAGGCCGCCGAGAACGAACTGTCGGCTGCCCTGGCGATCGTGGACCCGGCGTCGCTGCCGCAGCCGCTGATCACCGAACTGGCCGACGCGGAAGCGCGGGTGGTGCTGGCCCGCCGCTTTCACAACGATGCGGTGCGCGACACCCTTGCGCTGCGCGAGCGACGTGCGGTGCGGATCTTGCGGCTCGGCGGAACCGCGGCGCTGCCAACGTATTTCGAGATCGTCGAGCGGCCCGAAACGGCACCGGAGGTCGGCCGCCGGTGAGCTGGCGCACGTCGGCGCGGGTGGTGCTGCTCGATGAGGCCGGCGCGGTGCTGCTGCTCAGTGGCTCGGATCCTTCGATGGTCGACGCCCCGCGCTGGTGGTTCACCGTCGGTGGCGCGGTGGAGCCGGGGGAGAGCCTGGCCGATGCCGCGGCGCGAGAGATCGGGGAGGAGACCGGCTTACAGGTGGCCGCCGCCGACCTCGTCGGGCCGCTGTGGCGGCGTCAAGCGGTGTTCGAGTTCGATGGCGCCGTGATCCGCAGCGAAGAGTTGTTCTTCGTGCACCGCACCATCCGGTTCGAGCCGACGACGGGAGGCCACACCGCCCTGGAACGGCGCACGATTCACGGCCACCGCTGGTGTGATGAGACAATGATCCAAGAGCTGGTCGCCAATGGCGAAACCGTCTACCCGCTGCAACTCGGCGAACTGCTGAAAGACGCCAATGCGTTCGCCGACGCGCGCGGGGGCGGTCCGCGCCAGCAGTTGCAATCGATCCGCTGACTTGCGGAATCAATACATTTGCGACCGCGTTTAGACTGGATCAGTAGCGATTCGGAGGAGATAGCAGTGGATACCGCACCTAACAATGGGTCGGTGACCCAGACCGGAACCGCCCGGGTGAAGCGCGGCATGGCGGAGATGCTCAAGGGCGGCGTCATCATGGACGTCGTCACCCCGGAGCAGGCGCGCATCGCCGAGGGCGCCGGTGCGGTGGCGGTCATGGCGCTCGAACGGGTGCCCGCCGACATCCGCGCCCAGGGCGGCGTCGCGCGGATGAGCGATCCCGATCTCATCGAGGGCATCATCTCCGCGGTCACCATCCCGGTGATGGCCAAGGTTCGTATCGGCCACTTCGTGGAGGCCCAGATCCTGCAGAGCCTCGGCGTCGACTACATCGACGAGTCCGAGGTGCTCACCCCCGCCGACTACACCCATCACATCGACAAGTGGAAGTTCACCGTGCCGTTCGTGTGCGGTGCGACCAACCTGGGCGAAGCGCTACGGCGCATCACCGAGGGTGCGGCGATGATCCGCTCCAAGGGCGAGGCCGGCACCGGCGACGTGTCCAACGCGACCACGCATATGCGCCAGATCGGCGGCGAGATCCGCCGGCTGACGTCGTTGTCCGAAGACGAGTTGTACGTCGCGGCAAAGGAACTGCAGGCGCCCTACGACCTCGTCGTCGAGGTGGCGCGGGCCGGCAAGCTGCCGGTGACGCTGTTCACCGCGGGCGGCATCGCGACTCCGGCCGACGCGGCGATGATGATGCAACTGGGCGCCGAGGGCGTGTTCGTCGGCTCGGGCATCTTCAAATCCGGTGACCCCGCCGCGCGCGCCGCCGCAATCGTCAAAGCGACCACGTTCTACGACGACGCCGACGTGCTGGCCAAGGTGTCGCGCGGCCTGGGCGAACCCATGGTGGGCATCAACGTCGAGGACGTCGCAGCCCCACACCGGCTCGCGGAGCGAGGCTGGTAAGACTTCCTAGATGGCGATCGAACAGATCCTCGACCTCGAGCAGCTCGAGGTCAACATCTACCGTGGCAGCGTCTTCAGCCCCGAATCCGGTTTCCTGCAACGGACTTTCGGCGGACACGTCGCCGGTCAGTCACTGGTTTCGGCGGTCCGCACGGTCGATCCGAAGTTCCAGGTGCATTCGTTGCACGGATACTTCCTTCGGCCGGGCGATGCCAAGGCGACCACGGTGTACATCGTCGAGCGGCTGCGCGACGGCGGCTCCTTCATCACCCGCCGCGTCAACGCCATTCAGCACGGCGAGACGATCTTCTCGATGTCGGCGTCCTTCCAGACCGACCAGAGCGGAATCGAGCACCAGGACGCGATGCCCGTGGCGCCGCCGCCCGACGACTGCCCGGGGCTGACCGAGATCAAGGCGTTCGACGACGCGGGCTTCAACCAGTTCGCCGAGTGGGACGTCCGCATTGTTCCGCAGGAGAAGATGACGCTGCTGCCCGGCAAGGCTTCTCAGCAGCAGGTGTGGTTCAGGCACCGGGACCCGCTGCCCGACGACTACGTGCTGCACATCTGCGCGTTGGCCTACATGAGCGACCTCACCCTGCTGGGTTCGGCGCAGGTGCATCACGCCGACAAACGCCGGCATCTGCAGGTGGCCTCGCTGGATCACGCGATGTGGTTCATGCGCCAGTTCCGCGCGGACGAATGGCTGCTCTACGACCAGTCGTCGCCGTCGGCGTCGGGCGGCCGCTCGCTGTGCCAGGGCAAGATCTTCAACCAGTACGGCGAGATGGTGGCGGCGGTCATGCAGGAGGGGCTCACCCGCTACAAGCGCGACTACCTGCCGTGAGCGGTCGACACGTCGGCGTGCTCGCGCTGCAGGGGGACACCCGCGAGCATGTGGCCGCGCTGCGCGAAGCAGGCGCGGAGGCGTCGACCGTGCGGCGGGTGCGGGAACTGGAGGCCGTCGACGCGCTGGTGATCCCCGGCGGGGAGTCCACCGCGATGAGCCACCTGCTGCGCGAACTCGACCTCCTGGAGCCGCTGCGGTCGCGATTGGCCGACGGGATGCCGGCCTACGGATCGTGCGCGGGCATGATCCTGCTCGCATCGGAGATCCTGGACGCCGGGGCGCCCGGCCGGGAGGCCATACCGTTGAAGGGCATCGATATGACGGTGCGGCGCAACGCGTTTGGCCGTCAAGTTGATTCGTTCGAGGACGACATCGAGCTCGGCGGCGTCGACGGCCGAGTGCACGCGGTGTTCATTCGGGCGCCGTGGGTGGAACGTGTCGGTCCCGGCGTCGAGGTGCTCGGCGAGGCGGCGGGGCACATCGTCGCGGTGCGCCAGGGCAAGCGGCTGGCGACGGCCTTTCATCCGGAGATGACCGGCGACCGCCGCATCCACAAGCTGTTCGTCGACATGCTCTAAGACGCGATTTGTGGAGCCGCACCGGCGGTGAGCGCCGCCAACACTCCACAAATCGCCGGAGGGCTAGCGGATCTCCAGGCCGGTGACCGCGCGACCGATCACCAGGCGCTGAATCTCGCTGGTGCCCTCGAAGATCGTGAAGATCTTGGCGTCGCGGTGCATCCGTTCGACCGGATACTCGCGGGTGTAGCCGTTGCCCCCGAGGATCTGGATCGCCTCGTCGGTGACGTAGACCGCGGTCTCGCTCGCGACCAGCTTGGCCATCGAGCCTTCGGCGTTGTCGAACGGCTTGCCGTTGCGCGCCATCCATCCGGCACGCCACACCAACATCCGGGCGGCGTCGACGCGGGCCTTCATATCGGCCAACTTGAATGCGATCGCCTGGAATTCGCCGATCTTGCGGCCGAACTGCTCACGTTGGCGGGCGTAGTCGAGGGCGTACTCGTAGGCCGCGCGGGCCACGCCGACCGCCATCGCGCCGACGCTGGGGCGCGTGCGCTCGAACGTCGCCAGCGCCGCCTGCCCCTTGGCCTTCTTGCCCTCGCGCACCCGCGCAATGCGTTCCTCGAACTTGTCTCTGCCGCCGACGATCAACCCGCCGGGGATGCGCACATCCTCGAGTACCACCTCGGCGGTGTGCGAAGCGCGGATGCCGTGCTTGAGGAACTTCTGCCCCTGCCGGAAACCGGGCGTGTTCGGCGGGATGATGAACGTCGCCTGTCCGCGCGTGCCGAGTTCGGGATACACCGAGGCGACCACGATGTGCACCTCGGCGATTCCGCCGTTGGTGGCCCAGGTCTTCACACCGTTGAGCACCCACTCGTCCTTGGCCTCGTCGTAGCGGGCGCGGGTGAGGATGGCGCCGACGTCGGAACCGGCGCCCGGTTCGGACGAACAGAACGACGCCACTTTCGGCTCGTTGACGGTGCCGAACATCTGCGGCAGCCATTCGGCCATCTGCTCGGGAGTTCCGTTGGCGGCCAACGATGCCGCCGCGAGGCCGGTGCCCAGGATGGACAGTGCGATGCCCGCGTCGCCCCAGAACATTTCCTCGAAGACCACCAGCATGCCGAGGCCGGACGGTTCGGCGGCCTGCTCGGCGAACATCTCCATCGAGTACAACCCGACCTTCGCGGCCTCCTGAATGATCGGCCACGGCGTCTCTTCGCGTTCGTCCCACTCGGCGGCGGCGGGCCTGATGACGTCGGCGGCGAAATCGTGCACCCAGTCCCGGATGTGAACGAGATCGGGCGAGAGCTCCAGCGAGAAGGACATGAAGCAATATCTTACTCCGGAGTAAGATAGCTGCGAAGTACTGTGTCCGAGGTAACAGCACTGCTGAGTCCCGGGAACTCACATGGCGATGGTCGAAGTGGAGCCGCAGCCGCGCATCGACACGATCGTGCGGCTCGCGAGCGGCGGCGATGTGCGGCGCACAGAATACGTCGGAACCGCCTGGTTCGACGGCAAGCCCATCGTGTCGGGCCTCGTGCTGCGCCGACCGGCGAACACACCGAAGGGCATCCGCACGCCGAACTTCTCGGTGTCGTTTTTCATTCCGGACAGCCTCGCGTACGACCGGGCCACGCTGGGCAGTCCGACCCTGTCTGTCTCGGTTGTCCTGCGGGCCGCCGGGGAGACGGGCGTGATCGTCGACGCCGCGGCGACGTTCACCGACGACCCGTCGGGCGCCCCGACGTGGCTCCAATTGCACGTTCAGGGTCACCTGGGTTGGCCGGCCGCGGTGGACTACCGTGTCGTCGCGCTGACGTCGCCCGACGCTGTTCGGTAGGGCGCAAACGTCCACGTAGACTCGTCGGGCGGACTCTGCACACGAACTTGGCGCACCAACAGCGCACGGAGAGGTACTACCTGCATGAGCGGCCATTCCAAGTGGGCCACCACCAAGCACAAGAAAGCCGTCATCGATGCCCGCCGCGGCAAGATGTTCGCCAAATTGATCAAAAACGTCGAGGTCGCGGCCCGCGTGGGCGGCGGCGACCCGGCGGGTAACCCCACGCTGTACGACGCGATCCAGAAGGCCAAGAAGTCGTCGGTGCCCAACGACAACATCGAAAGGGCCCGCAAGCGCGGCAGCGGCGAGGAAGCCGGCGGCGCCGAATACCAGAACATCACTTATGAGGGCTACGGCCCCAACGGCGTCGCGGTGCTGATCGAATGCCTCACCGACAACCGCAATCGAGCGGCCGGAGAGGTCCGCGTCGCGATGACCCGCAACGGCGGCAACATGGCCGACCCCGGATCGGTGTCCTACCTGTTCTCCCGCAAGGGCGTCATCACGCTGGAGAAGAACGGCCTCACCGAGGACGATGTGCTGATGGCAGTGCTCGAAGCCGGGGCCGAAGACGTCAACGATCTCGGCGACTCTTTCGAGATCCTCTGCGAGCCAAGTGATCTCGTCGCGGTGCGCACCGCTCTGCAGGACGCCGGCATCGACTACGAGTCGGCCGAGGCCGGTTTTGAGCCGTCGGTCAGCGTGCCGCTGGACGTCGACGGTGCGCGCAAGATCATGAAGCTGGTCGACGCGCTCGAGGATCTCGACGACGTCCAGGACGTCTACACCAACATCGACATCCCCGACGAGGTCGCGGCCGAACTCGACAACGACGACTAGAGGTCGGACAGTCCAGCCTCAGCGGCTGCCGTTGGACCGCACGAGCTCGTCGTCCTCGCACTCGATGGTGTGATCGAACGCCTTGGCGCGTTCCTCGGCTTCGGGACTGCCGGAGAACATTCCCGCCGCGACGCGCTTGGTCTCGCCGGCGACTTCGCGGTCGGTCTGCGCTTCCGGGGCGGGCGCCGCGGGTTCGATGCGCTGGATGGGCACCACGCCGCCGGTGCGCTGGACCCAGTCGACCAGCCCTTCGCGCACCGCGCACTGAAGGTCGAACAGCGCGCCCGCGTTGTGCGCGCTGACGACGATCCGCACTCGCACCACACCGCCGACCGCGTCGGTCACCTGCAACACGCCGCGCCGGCCGTCCCAGAGGTCACTCTCGGCGAGTAGGCGGTCCAACTCGGCGCGCATGTCGTTGAACGGGACGTTGAAATCCACGTCGAACTCCACGGCGCCCATGATCTCGGTGGCGCTGCGGGTCCAGTTCTCGAACGGCTCGGTGGTGAAGTAGGTGGACGGCAGGACCAGCCGGCGTTCGTCCCAGATTCGTACGACGACGTAGGTCAGCGTGATCTCCTCGATGCGGCCCCACCACTGGCCGTTCTCGAGCTGCACGATGTCGCCGACGCGGATTGCGCCGGAGAACGCGATCTGCATACCGGCGAACACCGCGCCCAGCGACGTCTGTGCAGCCAGGCCGGCGACCACCGACAACACCCCCGCTGAGGCGAACACCGTGGTGCCGATGTCGGAGAACGACGGGAAGGTCATCAGGATCGCGGCGCCGCCGAGGATGACGACGATGGCGATCGCGAGCCTGCGCAGCACCGTGACCTGTGTCCGGACTCGACGCCAGAGCCGGTCGGCGTCCGAGATCTCCTCACCGCCGCCGCCGTAGCGGGCGATCATGCGCTGTTCGGCGACGCGGACCAGACCGGTGAGCAGCCAAGTGATGGAGGCGATCAGCAGGATCAGCAACCAGTGATCCACCCATCCGCGCCACGAGTCGGCGGTGTCGGAGGTCCGTCGGACCGCGATCGTCGCCGCGAGCACCATCAGCAGCAGGCGCACGGGCTTGCGGGTGAGCACCTCGATGTCCTTGATCAGACCGCTGCGGCGACTGATCCGCGCCATCAGCCAGGTCAACACCACCCCGAAGACGTATACGGCGGCAATTGCTCCGGCCGCCCAGGCCAAGGTGACGGCGATGTTGCTTGCGGTCTGCAGTTCGGTCTCGTCCGGCATGGGGATGAGCTCAACTCCACGAATCGGGGACACGGTCTCTCCGCGACGGTAGCGGCGGGGCCGCCCGCCGTCACATCACGATCGGCGAGGGCGTGTCCCTACCGGGCGTCGTCCTCCCGGGCGGCTAAGCTCTCGAACAAGTGTTCACAGAAGGGCATGGCGTGCGGGTGATGGGAGTCGACCCCGGGTTGACGCGCTGCGGGCTGTCCGTCATCGAGGGCGGCAAGGGCCGGCAGGTCATCGCGTTGGACGTCGACGTGGTACGGACTCCGTCCGGGGATCCGCTGCATCGGCGGCTGCTGGTGATCAGCGACACCGTCGAGTACTGGATGGACACGCACAAACCCGACGTGATCGCGATCGAGCGAGTGTTCTCCCAGCAGAACGTCTCGACCGTGATGGGCACCGCGCAAGCCGGCGGCGTCATCGCACTCGCCGCTGCCAGGCGCGACATCGACGTGCATTTCCACACACCGAGCGAGGTCAAGGCGGCGGTCACCGGCAACGGCAACGCCGACAAGGCCCAGGTCACCGCTATGGTGACCAGAATCCTTGCGCTACAGACCAAACCGACACCGGCAGACGCCGCCGATGCGTTGGCGCTGGCGATCTGTCATTGCTGGCGGGCACCGATGATCGCCCGGATGGCGGCGGCAGAGGCTCTCGCCGCCGAACAACAACGCAAGTACAAGGCGACGCTCAAGGCGAAAGCGAAGGCGGCACGATGATCGCATCCATCCGCGGTGAGGTTCTCGACATCGCACTCGACCACGTCGTGATCGAAGCGGCCGGGGTGGGCTACAAGGTGATGGCGACCCCGTCGACACTGGCCACGCTGAGGCGCGGCACCGAGGCCCGCCTGATCACCGCGATGATCGTGCGCGAAGACTCCCAGACGCTGTACGGCTTCGCCGATGCCGACGCGCGCGACCTGTTCCTCACACTGCTCGGGGTTTCCGGCATCGGGCCGAGCATCGCGCTCGGGGCGCTGGCGATGTACGACGGCCCCACCCTTCGCCAGGCCATCGGTGACGGCGACATCACCGCGCTGACCCGGATCCCCAAGGTGGGCAAGAAGACCGCCGAATTCATGGCGCTGAGCCTGCGTGACAAGGTCGGCATGAGTACACCGTCGGGCGCCACCACGGTGAACGGGCATTCGGTGCGCGGTCCGGTGGTCGAAGCGCTTGTCGGACTTGGATTTGCGGCCAAGCAGGCCGAAGAGGCCACCGACAAGGTGTTGGCCAACGAGCCCGAAGCCTCTCAGTCGACTGCATTGCGGGCGGCGTTGTCCATGCTGGGGAACAAATGAGCCGGTTCACCGACGACGACGCCGAGTCCGAGGACCGTGAGGTCTCCCCGGCGCTGACCGTCGGTGAGGGCGACATCGACGCCAGCCTGCGGCCGCGGTCGCTGGGGGAGTTCATCGGCCAGCCCCGGGTCCGGGAGCAGCTGCAGTTGGTCATCGAGGGCGCCAAGAACCGCGGCGGCACACCGGATCACATCCTGTTGTCGGGCCCGCCGGGCCTCGGGAAGACCTCGCTGGCGATGATCATCGCCGCCGAACTAGGGTCGTCGCTGCGGGTCACCTCCGGTCCGGCGTTGGAGCGCGCCGGCGACCTGGCGGCGATGCTGTCGAACCTCGTCGAGCACGATGTGCTGTTCATCGACGAGATCCACCGCATCGCCCGGCCTGCCGAGGAGATGCTCTACCTCGCGATGGAGGACTTCCGGGTCGACGTCGTCGTCGGGAAAGGCCCCGGGGCCACGTCGATTCCGCTCGAGGTCGCGCCGTTCACGCTCGTCGGGGCGACCACCCGGTCCGGTGCGCTGACGGGTCCGCTGCGGGATCGTTTCGGTTTCACCGCTCATATGGACTTCTACGAACCCGCCGAACTCGAGCGGGTGCTGGCGCGCTCGGCGGGGATCCTCGGCATCGAGTTGGGTGCTGATGCGGGGGCCGAGATCGCACGTCGTTCGCGCGGCACACCGCGCATCGCGAACCGACTTCTGCGCCGAGTCCGCGACTACGCGGAGGTGCGCGCGGACGGGGTGATCACCCGCGATATCGCCAAGGCGGCGCTGGAGGTCTACGACGTCGACGAACTCGGGCTGGACCGCCTCGACCGAGCCGTACTGTCCGCGCTGATACGCAGTTTCGGCGGCGGGCCCGTCGGCGTCTCGACGCTGGCGGTCGCGGTCGGCGAAGAGGCGACCACCGTCGAGGAGGTGTGCGAGCCCTTCCTGGTGCGGGCCGGGATGCTCGCACGCACCCCCCGCGGTCGCGTCGCCACCGCGCAGGCGTGGACGCATCTCGGCATGACGCCGCCGAGCGGTGTCGGCGGTCTCGGGCAGGTCGGCCTGTTCGACTGAGGAGGACGGCGATGGGAAGCGGCACGATCAGGCTCGGCGGAATACTCGGCGTTGCCTCCGCAGGCGTCGTGGTGCCGGCGTATGTGGCGGGGTCTCCGGAGACGCCGAAAGACGCCAACGGTGTCCAGGCCTATTTCGACGGCGCCCCAACGTTTCTCACCGTCAACGGCACGCTGCCGTTGCTGCATCTCCTGTTCGGTCTGCTGTTCCTCGGCGTGCTCGTGGCGATCCTGCGGTCGGCCGCCGGGCCAACGGGCGCGGTGTACACCGCCGCGCTCGGCGGGGCGGTATTCCTGTCCGTGACCGCTGCCGGACTGGCCGCCGAGGTCGCCGTGCCAGCCGCCATCGTGCGGTTCGACGACATGACCGTGACGGCCTACTCCCAACCGTTCCTCGACCTGGCGGTGTGGCTGTACCACTACAGCCATATCGGTTCTGCGGCACTGATATTCGCCACCGCATACATCGTCTGGCGCACTGGCGTGCTGCCGAAGTGGTCGGCGGCGCTGGCGGTGCTGGGCGTGCCGGCGTTGCTGCACACCTGGATCGGCCTGCCGGCCGCGTACAGCGTGATCGCGTGGATTGCGTTGACCGGGCTGTTGATGCTGGCGATACCGCCGGTCGTGCACGTGGAAAGTGTCGGCGCGTAAGGCGCCGCACGCTCGGCGAGCGGTCTACACCAGCCCCAGCAACTGCAGATCGGTGACGTACTTGACGATGACGTCGCGGGTCACGTGCGGAATGTCCTTGTCGGGGCCGATCTTCGCGTCCTGTACCGCCGTCCGGAAGCGCTCGGTCGGCGCGATCGATCCCCGAATCGGCGTTTCCGGCCGCTGATAGTTGTGCAGCAGCGGAAGCAGCGACGCCTGACGTTGCCGTTCCGGCAACGCGCGAATCGCGGTGTCGAACCGGTGCAGCCAGGTGGCGTAGTCACCGACGCGTTCGATCCGATATCCCGCGTCGATGAGCCAGTCGACGAACTCGTCGAGCCCGAGACCGTCGTCGTAGGGGTTCATCACGTGATAGGTCTCGAACGCCGCACCGGGTGCATGGCCCACCTGCTCGCCCAGCGTCGAGATGGCCTCGGCGATGAACTCGACCGGCAGCCCGTCGTAGTGCGCCCGCTGCCGGTTCCCATCGCCGTCGACCTCGTAGAACGAGAACGGCGCGATGCCGGTCGCAACCAGGCTGAGAACCAACCGGGTGAACATGTCGGGCAGGTTGAGCTGGCCCGCGTAGGTGGTGTCGGCGAGGATCATGTCGCAGCGGAACACCGACACCGGCAGCCCGCTGAGATCGTGTGCCTCGCGCAGCAGTACCTCGCCTGCCCACTTGCTGTTGGAGTAGCCGTTGGCGTATCCGGTGGTGGGGTTGTCGTCGACCTTGCGCGTCGCGCTGATCACCCGGATGTCGCCGTCCTCGGTGAACTGGCCGGGCGGGACGCCCGCGCCCACTCCGATCGTCGAGACGTAGACGAACGGCTTGATCTTCGTGGTGAGCGCCAGCCGGATGAGCTCGGCGGTTCCGACGACGTTGGGGCCGAACAGTTGGCGGTAGGGCAGCACGTGGTTGACCAACGCGGCCGGGTCGACGATCAGGTCGACGGTGTCGGCCAGCCGCTGCCAGGTGTGCCGATCCAGGCCGAGGTCGGCCTCGCCCTTGTCGCCGGCGACGACCTCGAGGTGCTCGACGGCCAATTCACGGTAGTGACGGAGTAATTCGGGATCACCCGAGTCGAACGTGTCGTCCAACCGTGCGCGTGCCGACGCGTCGTCCTTGGCCCGAACCAGGCAGATGACCTTGCCGTCGACCAGCTCCATCCGCTCGAGCCATTCGAGGGCCAGATACCGGCCGAGGAAACCCGTCGCGCCGGTCAGCAGCACCGTGCGCACCTCGGAGGCCGGACCCGGCAACGACGGTGCCGCCGCGAGCGTCTCCGCGTCGACGAACTTGTCCAGCGTGAGGTCGCCGGCGCGGGCTTCGACGGTGTCGCGGCCGTGCACCGATGCGAACGTCGGGCGCACGGAGCCGCGCCGGGCCGCCTCGACGTAGTTCGCCAGCGCCGTCAGGTCGTTCGCAGGGCTGACGATGACGCCGACCGGCACGTCGATGTCGTAGATCTCGGTCAGCAGATTGCCGAAGGTCAACGCCGACAGCGAATCACCGCCCAGGTCGGTGAAATGCGCATCGGGTTGCACGTCGGCTGCCGCGGCGCCGAGGAGCGCACCTGCGGCGCGGCTGACCGTCTCGATGACGGGTCGGTCGGCGCCATGAAGGCGCAGGTCGCGCAATTCGCTGGCCTGGGTGTCGGCCAGCTGGCTGTAGAGCTGTTCGAGCCGCTCGCCGTAGCGCTCCTTCAGCTTCGGGCGCGCGAGCTTGCGAATACCGGTCAGCAGACCGTTCTCGAGCGTGAACGACGTTGTCTCCACGATGAAGTCGCGCGGGATCTCATAGGACTGCAGTCCCGCGGTCCGGGCCACGTCCTGCAGGGATTCGGTGATCGCACTCTTCAGCGAGTCGTCGCTGTGGCGGGCGAGCGCATCCTCGGTCGGCACGATCACCGCGAGCAGGTACGAGCGAGCGCTGTTGCCGTAGACGAAGATCTGGCGAACAAGCGGGCTGGTGCCGAACGCCGCTTCGAGTTTGGACACCGTGACGAACTCGCCCTGCGACAGTTTGAGCACGTTGTTGCGCCGGTCGAGATAGGTCAGGCGGTCCGGGCCCAATTCCGCGACGACATCACCGGTCCGGTAGTACCCGTCGGCGTCGAACACCTCCGCAGTGGTCTCCGGGCGCTTGTAGTAGCCCGGGAACATCGTCTCGGACTTGATCAGCAATTCGCCTCGCGGATAAGGCCGATCGGTGCGGAAGTAACCGAGGTCCGGGACATCGGCGAGCTTGTAGTCGATGACCGGCGGCCGGGCCACCTGCCCGTCGACGAAAACCGCGCCGGCTTCGGTCGATCCGTAACCGTCGGTCAGGTGCAAGTCGAGCAGCGATTCGACGAACGCCGTCATCTCCGCCGAGATCGGCGCGGAGCCCGTCATCGCGGAAACGAACCGGCCGCCGAGCAGGTTCTGGCGTAGATCGGCCAGGACTTCGGTCTCGGCGGCACCGCGGCCGACGCCGGCGGCGCTTTGGCGGTCGACCTCGCTTTGAAACTGTTGAAAGATCATGTCCCAGACCCGCGGAACGAAGTTCAATTGGGTGGGCCGCACCAACGCGAGGTCATCCAACAACGTCGAAAGATCGCTCCTGGCAACGAAATAACCGATGCCGCCGGCGCCCAACGTCGCGTACAGGATGCCGCGGCCCATCATGTGACTCATCGGCATGAAGTTCAACGTGATCGACGGAAGCGCTTCTCCGGCCCCCCACGTGGCCATGCTCGACCGACGCCAGGAGCCCGCCACCATCTTGGCCGGGTACATCGCGCCCTTCGGCGTTCCTGTGCTGCCCGAGGTGTAGATCAGCAGCGCGAGGTCGTCGTCGCCGAAGTCGAACGGAGTCGGAGTCGGCAGTGCCCGGCCGCGAGCGAGCGTGTCGACCAACGTCTCGACCACGACGTCGGTTTCGGCCAACCGCGATCGCGCGGCCGCAAGTGCGTCGCGGTGGTCATCGAGCTGTGCGTGATAGTCGAACACCATCAGTCGCTGCGGGAGGTGGCCGGTGAGCATCACCTCGACGGCGTCGTCGAGGAGGTCGACGCTCGAGGCGATCACGACGGGCTCGGTTTCGGCGGCGACGGGCCGGAGTTGTCCGACCGGCGCACTGGTCTGCAGGGGCACCGAAACCGCGCCCACACGCAGCAGTGCCATGTCGATGGTGGTGTAGTCGATGCTGGTGAAGCCGAGGATGGCGACCCGATCACCAGGCTGGACGCCGTTGTGCGTCAGCGCGGCGGCGACGGCGTCGACGCGGTCGGACAGTTCGCGATAGGTGATGGTGTCGAACCGCGAAAGCAGTTGCGCAGATGTCCTACCGGTATCGGCGTCGGTGACGAACTCGAGCGCGCGTTGTCCGAGCGCGGGCCGGTCGGCGTAGGCGTCGAAGATCGTGTGGAGAACACGGGGGAGGGTCAGGTCTGACGCTTCGATCGCGTGGGCGATGTGTTCGTTCGGTTGGGCGGCGGCGAACTGGGGATCGCTGGCGAACAGGTGGGAGATGCGGCGGGCCAACCTGGTTTCACGAATATCAGAAGTCATCACGGAATCTTTCGAAGTGCACGGATATGAGGGGCGCGCCGTTGCGTCCACCAATTACATCGTTAGTAAAACTAATTGTATTCCTGATGCCCGTCCGGCATGCGACCGGGCTTGGCGTGTGGCGTAGCGCCTGGTCAGCGGATCGCCGGGACGGCCGCTTCTGGGGCCGAGCGCCCGGCGAGCACTTCGACAGCGGCGGTGGGATCCGGCACGGCGATCAGCAAGTCGCGCGTCGCCGTCACCGCTTCGGTGGACGGTTCGACCCCGCCGACCGCGTCGGCAAGGTCGAGCAGGTGCACCGTCGCCTCCATCAAGGCGGTCTCGGCGACGACCGCCAACGTGGTGCTGCCGACGAACGGATACGCGATCGCGATGTCGGCCGGCATCGGGGTGGCGCGCAGGAGCCGCGCGCATTCGGTGAACCGGTCGGCGGCGGCCTGCGGGGTCAGGGCTGCGGCTCGCGACACGGCCGACTCGGCGAGGCTCTCGGCGTCCGTGTTGGCCACCCCGTCGGGCTCGTTGAAGCGGCGCAACAGCACCGCGGCGTCCGTGACCGCGGCGGGCCCTGCGATGACCGCGTCGGCGAACCGGTCGAACATGGCCGGCTCGGGAGTGACGTGGGCGAGCAGCGCCGCAACGTCCCAGCCGTTACATCGGGTCGGTGTCGCCCACTCCTGCGCCGTCAGTTGCGCGCACCGGCGTGCCCAGCGGTCCCACGCGTCGGCCAAAACGCGGCGGGCTGTGTCACCGTCGAGTCGCATAGGGCCAAACGTAGCCAAACACCGGTTACGGGGCCGTCAACGTGGGTAATCAGCCAGCGACCTAGGAGGCATGATGACCGATACGCGTGTACGGCCGCGGGGTGGGCGGATGCGGATGCCGCGCAGCCGCGGGGCCATGAGCGGTTTCCTGTTGATTCTGTTGGGCGCGTGGGGTGCGCTGGTTCCATTCGTCGGCCCGCTGTTCAATTTCGCGTTCAGCCCGGATCAGGCGTGGACGTGGACGACCGGGCGTGGCTGGCTGGAGGTGCTGCCGGGCGTGGTGACCGTGCTGGGCGGATTGCTGCTGCTCATGTCGCGTAACCGCGCGACGGCGATGCTGGGCGGCTGGCTGGCCGTCGCGGGCGGCGCGTGGTTCATCATCGGCCGTGCCCTGGCCGGACCGCTGGGGATCGGCGATGCGGGTGTGCCTGTCGCCGCGACCGAAGGCAAAGAGGTCGCGCTCGAGCTGACGTACTTCTACGGGCTCGGCGCGCTGATCGTCTTCCTCGGCGCGGCCGCGCTGGGGCGGATCTCGGTGCGCAGCGTTCGTGACGTCGAGTGGGCGGACCGCCCGGTGACTGCGGGCGCGGTCGCCGAGCAGCCGGCTCACACCGTCGCCGAACCTGCTCCCGTTGTCGGTGAGCCCGCGATGGCAGAGCAACGCACGACGTCTACGGACCAACCCGTGGCGGCTGCGCAGCCCGCGATGGCCGAGCAGCGGACCGAGGTCGTCGGCCCCACGGCCGACACCACGCCGCCGCGCCGCCGCAGCCTGCTGGACAGGTTCCGCAGCGGTGGTGGGAGCCGCGGCCGCTTCGCACACCGGTAACTGCCTGTATCAGACGCGCAGTGCCCCGACGCGCGCCGTGTTCGGGGCACTGCGCGTCTCGTCGTGTCCGGGTTCGGGTGACGTAGGTCCCAAGTCGACGCCCGTGCGACGAGTCTCACCGGGTCGCTGTGATCTGCATGACTGAACGAGTCCTGCACAGAAGCTAGCCTGGCTATGTAACCGCGCCGTATCGGTGGCGCCGATAAACCGCCTTTTCACTTATTGCTTAGGAGACCCGGATGGCCGAGAGGCGTGGCATCACTGATTCCATTGCCGCACGCCAACATTCAGCAACTGCGGTGTGTGAGGCACTCGGCTTCCCTGAAGAGGACTGGCCGATGTTCGCGCGGTGGGCCGCGGGTCCGATGACGTCGCACGACGAAGAAGCGCTGTACCAGTACGTCGATGTGATGATCGCCGACCGCTGCTGGAAGCCGACCGACGATCTCCTTTCGCACCTGATCGACCTCGAGGTCGACGGCGTCGAACTCACCGCCGACGACATCCACCGTTTCGTCGCCACGCTGGTGGGCGCCGCCACCTTCTAGCGCCGGGCATCTTCGGGGTTGAGTCCGTCCAACAGGCGTTGCATCGTCTGGCACATCTGAGCGAAGTTCCGTTCACCGACGACGTCCGCCCAGCGCGCTTCGATGTCGGCGACGCGGGCGCCGGCGTCGGCCATGAGAGCTCGTCCGCGTTTGGTCAGATCGATCAGCTTGGCCCGGCCGTCCGCGGGATCCGGCGCTCGGCTGAGGTAGCCCAGCGACTCGAGGTCGTTGACTAGCTCCGAGGTCGCAGCAAGGCTCAGCTGGGCGCGATCGGCGAGTTCGGTGAGCCGGATGCCGCCCGTCCGGATATTGCCGAAGATCGCCAAGTGTGGCTCGCGTACATCGCCGTAGCCGGCCTCGGCGCGGGGGGCTGCCAGATCGTCGCGAAACTCCCGCAGCAGACGGAGGAGTAGTTGTCCGACCGCTTGACGGTCTGGCGTCTGATGCCTTGACGAAGCCATGACCACCGAGGATACTACGGTTACCGAAGTTTCGGTTTCCGAAGTAATCGAGGGCCCCATGACCGCCTCCAGCCCGAATTTCGTCAGCACCGACCTCTGCCGGCTACACGTTCGTCGCACGGGAGCGGGGCCGCCGGTGGTGTTGTGGCACAGCCTCTTCGTCGACTCGCGGTCTTGGGGTGCCCTGGTGGACACACTCGCCCGCGACCGAACCGTCTACACGATCGACGGTCCGTCCCACGGCAAGAGTGAGGCCGTCCGGCGCGACTTCGCCTTCGAAGAAGTCGTCGCCGCAGCAGAGCAGGCATTGGATCGTCTCGGCATCACGGAGCCCGTCGACTGGGTGGGCAACGCGTGGGGTGGGCACATCGGTATCTGGCTCGCCGCCGCGGACAAGCCACGGTTGCGCACGCTCACGACGATCGGGACGCCGGTACGGGGGTTCACCATGGCGGAGAAGCTCACGAAGGGTTGGCCGCTCGTCGAGATCTACCGGTTTGCCGGACCCAACGGCTTCATCATGAAGCAGCTGTCGGACTCGCTGCTCGGCGCCGAATCCGTGACAGGTCATCCGGAACACGCACGGGTGACGATGGCGGCATTCCGAGATGCCGACCGCAGCGGCATGTATCACGCGATGCGGTCGATGATGCTCAAACGCGCCGGCGTGGAAGGCCTACTGGCCGACGTCAAGGTCCCCACGCTGGTGATGTCGGTGCGCGAGGACGTGATGGGTTGGCGCCCCGAGGAGGCCCGCCGAACGTGCACCGCCATCCCGGACTGCCGCGTCGAGGAGGTCGCAGGGACCGGGCATGTGTCTCCGTTGCTGGTCGACCGCGACCGAATCGTCCGGTTACTGAGTGATTTGTGGAGTCGCACCGGCGGTCAGCGCCGTTAGGACTCCGCAAATCGCGATGGCTCGGGAGGGCGGGCCCATCGGCGCGGACATGCGCAATGGCACACTGGTCAGTTATGGGCGCGCGGCCCCACTGTCGCTGCGCCGTGACCACAAGACCTAACGAAAGACTTTGTTGCCATGGATCTGGTCGTCTTCCTGCCCCTGCTCATCGTGCTGGGCGCGTTCATGTTCTTCGCGTCGCGCCGCCAGAAAAAGGCGATGCAGGCCACCATCGACCTGCACAATTCGCTGCAAATCGGGGACCGCGTGCACACCACGTCGGGTCTTGTCGGAACCATCACCGGCATCACCGACGACGAAGTCGAGCTGGAGATCGCGCCCGGCGTCGTCACCACCTGGATGAAGCTCGCCGTGCGCGACCGCATCACCGATGACGACGAGTTCGACGACGTCGAGCCCGAGTCGACGGCCACCGAGCTCACCGAAAGCCCGAACACCAAGACCGACGGCTGAGTCCGAGGCCCAAGGACACAGCTGGAGCCCGTACCCTTGCGGTGCTGACGAACCGATCTCGAGGAGACCTGAGGAAACGTGGCATCGTCTTCGACGCCGGTGCACCCTGCCCGCTACCTGTCGCTGTTTCTGGTGTTGCTCGTCGGCGCCTTCTGCCTGGTCTTTCTGACCGGGGACAAGAAGCCCGAGCCGAAACTGGGCATCGACCTGCAGGGCGGCACCCGCGTCACCCTGACTGCACGCACGCCCGACGGGTCGCCGCCCACCCGTGATGCGCTGAACCAGGCGCAGCAGATCATCAACGACCGAGTCAACGGGCTCGGCGTGTCCGGTTCCGAAGTGATCATCGACGGCAACAACCTCGTCATCACGGTGCCCGGCAGCGAGAGCAGCGACGCCCGCAACCTGGGCCAGACCGCGCGGCTGTACATCCGGCCGGTCATCCATGTCATCCCCGCCGAAAGCCCCGGCCAGCAGCCGCCGGCGGAGGCCCCGCCGGGCGCACCACCGGGTGCCCCGATGCTGCCCGGCCAGCCGCCGGGCGCACCCGCGGAGCCCGGGGTTCCGACGCAACCGGGCGAGCCACCCGCCGCGCCACCCGCCGCCCCGGCGGTACCGCCGGCCCCGCAGCCGCGGCCCTATCCGCAGCAACCGCCGACGCAACCGGCGCCCGAGCCGCCTCCCACCCCGGCGCCCTCGTCGGCACCGCCCGCGCCGCCGCAGGCTGAGCCGCAGTCACCGGAGGACGTTCCGCTGCAGCAGCGCATCGCCGACGAGAAGCAGTTGCGGCAGAGCACCGACCAGCAGATCCAGATTCTGGCCCTGCAGTTCCAGGCCACCCGCTGCGATGAGGAAGACGTCCTCGCCGGCAATGACGATCCGAACCTTCCGCTCGTCACCTGCTCGGACGACGGCAGCCAGGTGTACCTGCTGGACAAGGCGATCATCAACGGTGAGCAGATCGAGGACGCCACCTCCGGTCTGGACCAGCAGCGCGGCGAGTACGTCGTCGACCTCCAGTTCAAGGGTGAGGGAGCGAAGACCTGGGCGGACTTCACCGCCGCCAACGTCGGCACCCAGACCGCGTTCGTGCTCGACACCAAAGTGATGAGCGCACCCGAGATCCGGGAGGCGATCCCGGGCGGACGTACCCAGATCACGGGTCAGTTCAACCAGCAGACCGCGCGTGAATTGGCCAACGTGCTGAAGTATGGCTCGCTGCCGTTGTCGTTCGAGTCGTCGGAGGCCGAAACCGTCTCCGCCACATTGGGTCTGTCGTCACTGCGGGCCGGTCTCATTGCCGGCGCGGTCGGATTGGCGTTGGTTCTGCTCTACTCTCTGCTCTACTACCGGATGCTGGGCGTACTGACCGCGCTGTCGCTCGTCGCTTCCGGCGCAATGGTTTACGCGATACTGGTGCTGCTCGGCAGATGGATCGGGTACACGCTCGACCTGGCCGGCATCGCCGGTCTGATCATCGGTATCGGCATGACGGCGGACTCCTTCGTGGTGTTCTTCGAACGCATCAAAGACGAGATCCGCGAAGGGCGTTCGTTCCGGTCGGCGGTACCGCGCGGCTGGGCACGCGCGCGCAAGACCATCGTCTCCGGCAACGCGGTGACACTGCTTGCCGCGGTGGTGCTGTACATCCTGGCCGTGGGTCAGGTCAAGGGCTTCGCGTTCACCCTCGGCCTGACAACGGTTCTCGACGTGGTGGTGGTCTTCCTCGTGACGTGGCCGCTGGTGTACATGGCGTCGAAGTCGCCGACCATGGCCAAGCCTTCGCTCAACGGCCTCGGTGCGGTGCAACAGATCGCCAGGGAGCGACGGGCAGCCGCGCACGCGACGGGACGGGATTAACACATGGCGGCCAAGCAGTCATCGGACGAACAACAGACCAGCGCGGTGGAGGCGCCCGACCTCGCGGCCGCAACGCCGCGGCACGGGTTCTTCGTCCGGCTCTACACCGGCACCGGTGCGTTCGAGGTCATCGGCAAACGCAGGCTGTGGTACACGGTCAGCGGCCTGATAGTCGCGGTCTGCCTGGCCAGCATGCTGTTGCGCGGCTTCACCTTCGGTATCGACTTCGAAGGCGGCACCAAGGTGTCGATGCCGACCGCGACGGAGTCGGGCACGGTGACGACACAACAGGTCGAAGACGTGTTCAGCAAGACGCTGGGCCAGAGCCCGGAGTCGGTGGTGGTCGTCGGCAGCGGCGGATCGGCCACCGTGCAGATCCGGTCCGAGCACCTGACCAATGCCGAGACCGAGGAGCTGCGCACCGCGCTCTTCGACGCCTTCAAGCCCAGAGGCGCCGACGGCCAGCCGAGCAAGCAGGCGATCAGTGATTCGGCGGTGTCGGAGACCTGGGGCGGCCAGATCACCCAGAAGGCGTTGATCGCCTTGGTGGTGTTCCTGGTCCTGGCGGCCATCTACATCACCGTGCGCTATGAGCGCTACATGGCGATCGCGGCGTTGGCCACCCTGGTGTTCGACCTCGTGGTGACGGCAGGGGTGTACTCGCTCGTCGGCTTCGAGGTGACGCCCGCGACCGTGATCGGCCTGCTCACCATCCTCGGCTTCTCGCTGTATGACACCGTCATCGTGTTCGACAAGGTCGAGGAGAACACCCAGGGCTTCGAACAC
Organism: Mycobacterium sp. GA-0227b; assembly: GCF_001499855.1. Classification (GTDB taxonomy): domain Bacteria; phylum Actinomycetota; class Actinomycetes; order Mycobacteriales; family Mycobacteriaceae; genus Mycobacterium. The sequence continues at coordinate 54,966 of NZ_LQIK01000023.1, read as the reverse complement.
ACGACGCGGCGCACGTTCGCCGAGCACGCCAACCTCGCCGTCAACCAGACCTTCATGCGATCGATCAACACCAGCCTCATCTCGGTGTTGCCGATTCTGGCGCTGATGGTCGTCGCGGTGTGGCTGCTGGGCGTGGGCACGCTGATGGACCTGGCGCTGGTGCAGCTGGTCGGCGTGATCGTCGGGACGTACTCGTCGATCTACTTCGCCACGCCGCTGCTGGTGTCGTTGCGGGAGCGAACTGAACTGGTGCGCAACCACACCCGCCGGGTGATGAACCGCCGCAAGGGCGCGACGGCGCGAGCCGCCGAAACGGGCACCGCCGAAGAACCGGAGACCGTCGGCGCCACCGCAGGCGCGCGCGCCGACACGACGCCGCCGCCGGACAAGCCGGCCCCGGGTGCCCGTCCGGTGCGGCCGACCGGCAGCCGGACCGGGCGACCGTCGGGCAAGCGCGACGCCCGGCGGCGGTAGGGGAGATGATCGTCGGCAAAAGGCCGGGGCCGGTGCGACGTTGCGGCGTGCTGGCGCTGGTCATGGTGCTGGCCGCAGCGCTGGCGTCGGCGTGTACGTCCAGCCCCGCCGACAGCGTGGACTATGCCGTCGACGGCTCGCTGATCACCTACAACACCAACACCGTCGCCGGCGCCGCCTCGGGCGGCCCGCAGGCGTTCGCGCGGGTCCTGACCGGATTCAACTACCACGGACCGGACGGGCAGATCGTCGGAGATCACGACTTCGGAACGATTTCTGTGGTCGGCAGGCAACCGTTGGTGCTCGACTACGAGATCAACGCCAACGCGGTCTACTCCGACGGCAAGCCGATCACCTGCGACGATCTGGTGTTGGCGTGGGCATCGCAGTCCGGCAGGTTCGCAACCTTCGACGCCGCCAGCCGCGCCGGTTACAGCGACATCGCATCAGTGGACTGCACGCCGGGGCAGAAGAAGGCGCGGGTGTCGTTCGCGCCGGATCGCGGGTTCGTCGACTTCGGCCAGCTGTTCTCCGCGACGTCGATGATGCCGTCGCACGTCATCGCCGATCAGCTCGGGCTCGGCGACGGGGGCGTCACGAAGGCCATCCTGCAGAACGACGGTGCGGCGGTGGAGCGCATCGCCCAGGTCTGGAACACCGGGTGGAACCTCAAACCGGGCATCGACCTGAAGAAGTTCCCCTCCTCGGGGCCCTACAAGCTGGACGAGGTGACCGAGGACGGCGCGGTCGTGCTGGTCGCCAACGACAAGTGGTGGGGCGCCGAACCGGTGACCGAAACGGTGACGGTGTGGCCGCGCGGCGCCGACATCCAGGAAAAGGTCAACCAGGGCGCCTACGACGTCGTCGACATCGCAGCCGGTTCGTCGGGCACGCTGAACATGCCCGACGACTACGTGCGCACCGACGCCCCCTCGGCCGGCATCGAACAGCTCATCTTCGCCCCGCGGGGCGTGATGGCCGCGCCGCCCGCGCGCCGTGCGCTGGCCCTGTGCACACCGCGCGACGAGATCGCCCGCAACGCCGAAGTGCCCATCGCCAACTCGCGGCTCAACCCCTCCGCCGAGGACGCGTACAGCGCGGCTGAGGGCGGCCCCGCACCGGGGCAGTTCGTCGCCGCCAACCCCGAGGCGGCGCGGGCTGCGCTCAACGCGCGGCCGTTGACGGTCAGGATCGGCTACCACAGCCCCAACGCGCGGCTGGCCGCCACCGTCGGGGCGATTGCCAAGGCGTGCGCGCCGGCGGGCATCACCGTTCAGGATGTCGCGAGCAACACCGTCGGCCCACTGTCGTTGCGCAACAACGAGATCGACGTGCTCATCGCCAGCACCGGCGGGGCGGCGGGCAGCGGGTCGTCCGGTTCCTCGGCGATGGACGCGTACCAGTTCCACACCGGCAACGGCAACAACCTGCCGCGGTACTCCAACCCGCAGATCGACCGCATCATCGCGACGATGGCCATCACCAACGACCCCAAGGAGCTGGCCCGACTGCTCGGCGAGGGCGGTCCGGTGCTGTGGGCCGATATGCCGACGCTGCCGCTGTACCGACAGCAGCGGACCGTTCTGAAGTCCAAGAAGATGTTCGCGGTCAGCAGCAACCCGACCCGGTGGGGCGCGGGATGGAACATGGACCGTTGGGTGCTCGAGCAGTGAGCGACGGACCCGGCCGGCCGACGGCGGGAGACATCTCGACGCTGATCGCGAAGAGGATGCGGGAGGTGCCCGACTTCCCCGAACCGGGCATCGCGTTCAAGGACCTCACCCCGCTGTTGGCCGACGGCCACGGGTTGGCCGCGGTCACCGATGCGCTCGCCGAAGCTGCCGCCGACGCGGATCTGGTGGCGGGCATCGACGCGCGCGGATTTCTGCTCGGTGCGGCGGTCGCACTGCGACTGGGGACGGGCGTGTTGGCGATCCGCAAGGGCGGCAAGCTGCCGCCGCCGGTGCATAGCGAGACCTATTCGCTCGAATACGGCACCGCGACCCTGGAGATTCCGGCCGACGGCATCGACATCGGCGGCCGCAAGGTGGTGATCATCGACGATGTGCTCGCCACCGGCGGAACAGCGGCCGCGGCGGCCAGGTTGCTGCAGCACGCCGGCGCGTCGGTGACCGGTGCCGCGGTGCTGCTCGAACTGACCGCGCTCAACGGTCGCGCAGTGCTCGAGCCGCTGCCGGTCACATCGTTGCACCGGGTCTGAGGGATATCCTCGGAGGCGGGCCACACATCGCTGGAGGAGGTGACCATGGCTGAGGAACCCGGCACGGGCCAGGCCGTGCAGTCGCCGCCGCAAACGCAGCCCGAGTCGCCGACGCCGGAGACACCGAAAGCCTCAGCCAGCGCGTCGCGCCGCGTGCGCGCCCGGCTGGCGCGGCGGATGACGTCGCAGCGCAGCGCTATCAACCCGGTCCTCGAGCCGCTGGTCGCGGTCCACAAAGAGATCTACCCCAAGGCGAATCTGCAGTTGTTGCAGCGCGCCTACGAGGTCGCCGAACAGCGCCACGCCGATCAGTTGCGCCGCTCGGGCGATCCGTACATCACCCACCCGTTGGCGGTGGCGAACATCCTGGCCGAGCTCGGCATGGACACCACCACGCTGATCGCAGCGCTGCTGCATGACACGGTCGAGGACACCGGGTACACGCTGGAAGCGCTGACCGAGGAGTTCGGCACCGAGGTCGGTCATCTGGTCGACGGCGTCACCAAGCTGGACAAGGTTGCGCTGGGCACCGCCGCCGAGGGCGAGACCATCCGCAAGATGATCATCGCGATGGCGCGCGACGCCCGCGTGCTGGTGATCAAGGTCGCCGACCGGCTGCACAACATGCGCACCATGCGGTTCCTGCCGCCCGAGAAGCAGGCGCGCAAGGCGCGCGAAACCCTGGAAGTGATTGCTCCGCTTGCGCACCGGCTGGGGATGGCAACGGTCAAGTGGGAGCTCGAAGACCTGGCGTTCGCGATCCTGCACCCGAAGAAGTACGAGGAGATCGTGCGGCTGGTCGCCGACCGGGCGCCGTCGCGCGACACCTACCTCGCCAAGGTGCGCGCGGAGATCAACGCGACGCTGAGCGCGTCGAAGATCGATGCGGTCGTGGAAGGAAGGCCCAAGCACTACTGGTCGATCTACCAGAAGATGATCGTCAAGGGCCGAGACTTCGACGACATCCACGATCTCGTCGGCGTGCGCATCCTCTGCGACGAGATCCGGGATTGTTACGCGGCTCTCGGCGTCGTGCACTCGCTGTGGCAGCCGATGGCCGGGCGGTTCAAGGACTACATCGCGCAGCCGCGGTACGGCGTCTATCAGTCGTTGCACACCACCGTCGTCGGGCCCGAGGGCAAACCGCTGGAAGTGCAGATCCGCACGCACGATATGCACAAGACCGCCGAACTGGGCATCGCCGCGCACTGGCGCTACAAGGAAACCAAGGGGCGCAACGGCGTTCCGAGCCAGCACTCGTCGGCCGAGATCGACGACATGGCCTGGATGCGACAGCTTCTCGACTGGCAGCGTGAGGCCGCCGACCCCGGCGAGTTCCTGGAGTCGCTGCGTTACGACCTTGCGGTGCAGGAGATTTTCGTGTTCACCCCGAAGGGCGACGTGATCACGCTGCCGACCGGGTCGACACCCGTCGACTTCGCTTACGCGGTGCACACCGAAGTCGGTCACCGCTGTATCGGCGCACGGGTCAACGGCCGCCTCGTCGCGCTCGAGCGAAAGCTCGAAAACGGGGAAGTGGTCGAGGTTTTCACCTCCAAGGCGCTCAATGCCGGCCCGTCGCGCGACTGGCAGACCTTCGTGGTGTCGCCACGCGCGAAGGCCAAGATCCGGCAGTGGTTCGCCAAGGAGCGCCGCGAGGAAGCGCTCGAGGCGGGTAAGGACGCGATCGCCCGCGAGGTTCGCCGTGGCGGGCTTCCGTTGCAGCGGTTGATGAATGCCGAATCGATGGGCGCACTGGCCCGCGAACTGCGGTATGTGGACGTCTCCGCGCTCTACACCGCGGTGGGCGAGGGTCACGTCTCGGCGCGGCATGTGGTGCAGCGGTTGGTCGCCCAGGTCGGCGGTGACGAGGAAGCCTCCGACGAACTGGCCGAGCGCTCCACCCCTGCGACGATGCCGGTGCGCCACCGCACCAGCGACGATGTCGGGGTGGCCGTTCCAGGCGCCCCGGGTGTGTTGACCAAACTGGCCAAGTGCTGTACGCCGGTACCCGGCGACAACATCATGGGCTTCGTGACGCGCGGCGGCGGCGTGAGCGTGCACCGCACCGACTGCACGAATGCCTCGTCGCTGCAGCAACAATCGGAGCGCATCATCGAGGTGAAGTGGGCGCCGTCGCCGTCGTCGGTGTTCCTGGTCGCGATCCAGGTCGAGGCGCTGGACCGGCACCGGTTGCTGTCCGACGTCACGCGGGTGCTGGCCGACGAGAAGGTCAACATTCTGAGCGCGTCGGTGACGACATCCAACGATCGGGTGGCGATCAGCAGGTTCACCTTCGAGATGGGCGACCCCAAACATCTCGGCCATGTGCTCAACGTGGTGCGGAATGTGGAAGGCGTGTACGACGTCTACCGGGTCACTTCCGCGGCGTGAGCCGCAATGGGGCGGAAGCGGCGTGAGCCGCAATGGGGCAGAAGCGGCGTGAGCCGCGTTCGGTGCTCCGCCGGCAAATTGAGATGACACCCGTCAATTTTTGCCGGGTCTGCGATACTGCGACGATGCGTCCCGCCTTGCTCGTTGTTCTCGTTTCGCTCGGCGTCGTGCTCGCCGGCTGCAGTTCCACGATCAAGCCGGAAGGGGCCGCGCAATCGGTCGTCGACCTCGTCTCGGAGCAGACCGGGTTCAAGCCCACAGACGTGAAGTGCCCCGAGGGCGTCGAGGCCGAAGAGGGCACGAAGTTCGAGTGCACGTTCACCGGGCCGGAGGGCAAGGAGTACACCGCGAACTTGCGGGTGACCAAAGTCGAAGGTGACGACGTCGAGTTCTACATCGAGACCGCACCCAGCGAATAGTCGCGAGTCGGCGGGTCAGTCGAGTCGGATCGATTCGATCAAGACCTCGGCGGCGGGCTCGCCGTCCTCGCTGCCGTCGGCGACGCCCGTGGCCGCGATCTTGTCCAGCGTGGCCAGGCCGGTCTCGTCGATCGTGCCGAACACCGTGTACGTCGGCGGTAGCTGCGAATCCTCGTAGACGAGAAAGAACTGGCTGCCGTTGGTTCCGACGCCCGCGTTGGCCATCGCCAGCGTTCCGCGCGGATAGCGGATCGGCGTCTCGATCGCCGGATCGCTCAACCGGAACTGGTTGGTCGGATATTCGTTCGGAAACTGGTAGCCCGGCCCACCGATGCCGGTGCCGCTCGGGTCGCCGCACTGCAGCACCCCGAGGGTGTCGCTCGTGGTCAGGCGGTGACACGGCGTGTCGTCGAAGAAGCCCTGCTGGGCCAGGCTGGCGAAGTTGTTGACCGTGCACGGGGCCTTGGCGTTGTCGAGCTGAAGGCCGATGTTGCCCCTGTTGGTGGTCATGCTGGCGCTGACGAGCTCGGGGTCGGTCGGCACCCGGCCGGTTCGCGGCGGCTTGGCCGGCTTGCTGGCCGGTTCGGAGGCCGGCGGGTACTGGCAGTTCGCGCCGAGCGTGGCGGGCGGCTTGAATTCCGGAAGCTCGTTGGTCTGCAGGCCCGGCGTCGCCGTGACGTCCGGGTAGCTCGGGTCCGTGCCGTCGAGCGACTCGAGTTCGCGCGCCACCGTCGCGACGAAGATGACGCTGACGACGATGATCAGCACCGTCGCCACGGTCACCAGGTATCCGATGACCAGGCCGGCGATCGCCAGGCCACGGCCCTCCTCACCGGTTCTCTTGATCTGCGACAGCGAAATGTGGCCGAACAGGATGCCCAGCGGCGCAAAGACGAACGCGCACACCAGCGCCACGACGGCCAGCGTGTTCGTCTGCTTGGGCGGCGGATAACCGTAGTAATGCGGCGGATAGGCGTGCGGCGGTGGCTGCGGCTGGAATCCGCCGCTCGGCGGTGTCGTCATCAGTCCAGCAGGATCGACTTCACCTTGACCGGAGTGGCCGGTGCACCGTCCTGACCGCCGCCGGCGACGCCGGCCTTGGCGATCTTGTCCAGCGTGGCCAGGCCGGTTTCGTCGATCCTGCCGAACACCGTGTAGTTCGGTGGCAGCTTCGAGTCCTGGTAGACGAGGAAGAACTGGCTGCCGTTGGTGTTCGCGCCGGCGTTGGCCATGGCGACGGTGCCGCGCGGATAGGTGACCGGCTCTTGAAGCTTCGGGTCGCCGGGTTGGTACTGGTTGGTCGGATACTCGTTGGCGAACGAGTAACCCGGGCCGCCGGTGCCGTCGCCGACCGGGTCACCGCACTGCAGCACCTTGAGCTGTTCGGCCGTGGTCAGCCGGTGGCAGGTGGTGCCGTCGAAGTAGCCCTGCTGGGCGAGGCTGGCGAAGTTGTTGACCGTGCACGGTGCCTTGGCGTTGTCGAGTATCAGGCCGATGTTGCCCTGGTCGGTCGACATGCTGACGCTGACCTCGGCGGGGTCGGTGGGCACCTTGCCGGAGCGCGGCGGCTTGACGTCCTTGCTGGCCTTTTCCGCCGACGCCGGATACTGGCAGTTCTCGCCAAGTCCGGCGGGTGCGACGAACGCGGGCAGCCCGCCCGGCGCCGACGGCGCGGCGGAGGCGGGGGAGCTTTCGGTGGCGGCCGCCGTCTGACTGCCCGAATCCCTGGTGATGACGACCGTGGCGACCACCGCGGCGATCACGACGATCGCGCCCGCGACCGAGGCGACGATGGTGTACAGACGCCGCTTGCGTGCTTTTTCCTCGCGGCGTTCCATCTGCCGCTCGAGTTTGCGCTTCGCTGTCGCCCGCCGCTGTTCGTTGGTCGGCACCGCCGGTGTCCTCCTCGTGTCGATCGGTCGGAAACGAGTGTGCCAGGCGTTGCTGAGTGTGGCGCTGCGCCCCACGTCATCGCGGGGTGGGAAACTGGAGGCCGTGTTCATCACCGGGTTTGCGGCCGGCATGCTGGCGTGTAACTGCTACGTGCTGGCCCCACGGACCGGGGCCGACGCCATCGTCGTCGACCCCGGTCAGCGGGCGATGGGGCCGCTGCGCCGGATCCTGGACGACAACCACCTGACACCCGCGGCGGTGCTGCTGACCCACGGGCACATCGACCACATCTGGTCGGCACAGAAGGTGGCGGACACCTACGGCTGCCCGGCATATATCCATCCCGAGGACCGCTTCATGCTGACCGACCCGATCAAGGACTTCGGGGCCGGTTTCCTCGGCGGGCTTGCCCGCAATGCTTTCGGGGCGCTGTTCCGGGAGCCGAAGCAGGTCGTCGAACTCGACAGGGACGGCGACAAGGTCGAGTTGGGTGGCGTCACGGTCACCATCGACCACACGCCGGGCCACACCCGCGGGTCGGTGGTGTTCAGCGTCGACTCGGCCATCGGGTCGGGCCCCGGCTCGGTGGTGTTCACGGGCGATACCCTGTTCCGGCAGTCGGTGGGCCGCACGGACCTGCCGGGCGGCAGCGGCCGGGACCTGCTCGGCTCGATCGTCAACAAACTGTTGGTGCTCGACGACGACACCGTGGTACTACCGGGACACGGCCCGAAGACCACGATCGGCGTCGAACGCCGCACCAACCCGTTCCTCGAAGGCTTGACCTAGTGAGCTCCAGTGAGTGATTTTCAGGCGCCCAAGGGCGTCCCGGACTACCTGCCGCCCGATTCGGCACAGTTCGTCGGCGTGCGCGACGGTCTGCTCGACACGGCCCGGCGTGCCGGTTACGGCGACATCGAACTGCCGATCTTCGAGGACACCGCGCTGTTCGCCCGGGGGGTGGGCGAGTCCACCGATGTGGTGTCGAAGGAGATGTACACCTTCGCCGATCGCGGTGGCCGGTCGGTGACCCTGCGACCCGAAGGCACCGCGGGCGTGATTCGCGCCGTCATCGAGCATGGGCTCGACCGTGGCCCGCTGCCGGTCAAGCTGTGCTACGCCGGACCGTTCTTCCGGTACGAACGCCCGCAGGCCGGCCGTTACCGCCAGCTGCAGCAGGTGGGCGTGGAGGCCATCGGTGTTGACGACCCGGCCCTCGACGCCGAGGTGATCGCGATCGCCGATGCCGGTTTCCGCTCGCTGGGGCTCGACGGCTTCCGTCTCGAGATCACCTCGCTGGGCGACGACACCTGCCGTCCGCAGTACCGAGAGTTGTTACAGGAGTTCCTGTTCAAGCTCGACCTCGACGAGGAGACACGCCGGCGCGCGGAGATCAACCCGCTGCGGGTGCTCGACGACAAGCGCCCTGCGGTGCGCGCGATGACCGCCGACGCGCCGGTGATGTTGGATCACCTGTCCGATGTCGCCAAGCAGCACTTCGACAGTGTGCTGGCGCATCTCGACGCGCTGGAGGTGCCGTACGTCATCAATCCGCGGATGGTGCGCGGGCTGGACTACTACACCAAGACGACGTTCGAGTTCGTGCATGACGGCTTGGGTGCCCAGTCGGGTATCGGCGGCGGTGGTCGCTACGACGGGCTGATGGCCCAGCTCGGCGGAAAAGACCTGTCCGGCATCGGATTTGGTCTGGGTGTCGATCGCACGGTGTTGGCGCTGAAGAAGGAGGGCAAGAGCGTCGGCGGGACGGCGCGGGTCGACGTATTCGGTGTTCCGCTGGGGGAGCAGGCAAAGGTGCGGCTGGCGGTGTTGGCTGCGCGTTTGCGTGCGGCGGGCGTGCGGATCGACCTGGCCTACGGCGACCGGGGCATCAAGGGTGCGATGCGCGCCGCGGACCGCTCGGGTGCGTTGCTTGCGCTGGTGGCGGGTGACCGCGATATCGAGGCGGGCACCATCGGTGTGAAGAGCCTGGCGACGGGGGAGCAGAAGGACGTCGCGGTCGAGGGCGTGTTGGCCGAGGTGCTTTCACGCCTCAACCGCGCCTAATTCTCGTCGCCCGAGGTGGCGGCGCCGATGTCGAGTGTGTCGCTGCCGTCGGCGGCCTTCACTTCGACAACCGGGTCGTCGCGGTCGTCGAACTCCAGCCGCAGGGCCCGCGACATGATCGCATGCATCACATACATCGTTGTGGTGTAGGTGAATTCGAGGATCTCGCGATCGCCGAAGACCTCGCGCAACTGTTCGAACAGCCGCTCGGGCACTCGGCCCTGCTGACCCGCCAGGCAGTCGGTGTAGGCGAGTAGTAGGCGTTCGGTGTGGTCGAAGCAGTCGGCGGTCTGCCAGGACGGGATCGCGGCGATCTTCTCCTCCGACAGCCCCGCCGACCGACATGCCTTGCAGTGCTGGGAGAAAACGAACTGGCTACCCACCACCCAGCCGGCCCGAATCTGGCCCAGCTCCCGGTGGTCGGGCCGGATGGTGACCTCCTCGCGGTAGAGCCGAAAGCCGCGGACCGCGTGTCGCAACGCCGCAGGGGATTGGGCGAACACCGTCCACCAGTCCCCGGTCGTCCCGCCGATGGTGCCGGGTTCGGCGATCGGATCGCGGTCGCCGAACATGAAGTCGTACATGTTCAGCGTGAATTCGTCGCTGACCTTCGCGCGCGGAACCGGATCGAGTCGTGGCATGGTGCTCTCCTGGTGATTCAGCCGGCGCCGCGGGCGACTGAGTTGAGCAGCTCATCCACGTGGCCGACCCCGCCGTCGAACGGATTGCCGCGCTTGAGCAGCTTCGTCCCACCCGGAGTCAGCGCTACGAGTTTCGGTGAGCTGGAACCGATCTGGAATTTCCGGGCGAACCGCACCTGGTCGAGCTGCACCAGCGCGCCGCCGCGGTAGCTGAACAGTCCGAGCTTGCGGTCGAGTACCGCTGCCGGCCGGCACTCGTGCAGCGGTCGGCTCCGCATGCGACGGAACTTGCGCACGATGACGAACGTCACCGCCGCAAGCGCCACACCGACCGCCACGAACGCCGCTCCCAACGTGCGGGATGGAACGCCTGACAGCACGGCGACGACACCGAAACCTGCCACCACGAGCGTCACAATGCCGAGCACGAATGCCAGCACTGTCAGGAATCCGGTGCCTCGGTCGACGAGGAGTACCCGCCGGCCGTCGTCGGTGACGACGAGCCCGCCGGTGTCGGCGAGCACGCGGCTCTCGGTTGGGCTGTCCACGGGTGAACTGTGCCATTCGCCCGTCGCGAACGTGCGCAAACCGCCGAATGATGGCGGCGTGTCGCGCGCAGACGCGCACGCTCGTCCAAAGATGGCCGTAACGATTTGGTACCGTCCGGCGATGTGACGGTCATGCGAACAGCTACAGCCAAGGTCGGGGCGGCCTTCATGGTGGCAGCGGCGTCGGTCGCGGTCAGCCATGCGACGGCGGACGCTCAGTCGGCCGGTCATCAGGTCCGGTACACGTTGACGTCGACAGGCGCCGCCGACTTCCAGCTCAACTATCTGATAGCGCAACCTCCGAGCAAGGAGGCCTACAACGCCGACGCGTACGCCTACCTGAAAAAGGAGACGGTGAATTTGGCGCCGGGCGTGCCGTGGGTGTTCGAGACCACGCTCGAGGACCCGCAGTGGGCGATCCTGACCGCGAGCACCGGCGTGCACGCGATGACGGCCCCGCCGAACCCGCACTGCGAGATCACGATCGACGGTCAGATCGCCGTGCAGCAGGACGGTCCCTACACCGTGCAGTGCCAGCTGAGCCAGTGGTGAACGCGTCGCTGACCGTCTGACGTTCGGTCAGTCGGCCACGGCTTCCACCTGGCTCAGTCCACTCAGAGCCGGCGGCAACGGTTCGCAGTGCAGCACGCCGAGTCGTTGGGTGGCGCGAGTCAGAGCGACGTAGAGGTCGGCGGCGCCGCGAGTGCCGTCGGCCAGGATCCGGTCCGGCTCCACGACCAGAACCGCGTCGAACTCCAGGCCTTTCGTCTCGGCCGGTGACACCGTTCCCTGCGCCCCAGGTGGTCCGATCACGACGCAGGTGCCCTCGCGGCCGGCCTCGTCGCGGACGAAATCCTCGATGGCGCGCGGCAATTCGTCTTCGCTGACGTGTCGTGACCACGGCCGGACACCGCTGGCGCGAACCGATTCGGGAGGCTGCACCCCGGGGGCGAACTCGCCGAGAAGGCCGGCGGCGACGGCCATGATCTCCGCCGGCGTGCGGTAGTTCACCGTCAGCGGCCGGTAGACCCAACGTCCAGCCACATACGGATCGAGCATCGCGGCCCATGACGCCGCGCCCGCCGCCGATCCGCGCTGGGCGAGATCGCCGACCACGGTGAACGACTTGCTCGGGCAGCGACGCATCAACACCCGCCACTCCATTTCGGACAATTCCTGTGCTTCGTCGACGACGACGTGCCGGTACGTCCAATCGCGGTCCGCGGCAGCGCGGTCGGCGAGGTCGCGGGTATCGCGTTCGACGAAGCGGTCGGCGAGCTCCTCGGCCTCGAGCAGGTCGGTGGCGATCAGATGGTCCTCGTCGTCCATCAGATCCTCGCGGGCGACCATCAGGTCCAGCACCCCGGCGGCGTACGCGGCCTCCTCCTGCCGTTCCTTCTCCGCGGCGGCATCGGGCTTGATGCCGCCGAGCATGTCGACCAGTTCGTCGAGCAGCGGCACATCCGACACCGTCCAGGCGTCGCCCTGCGCGCGCCACAGCGAGTCGTCCGCGCCTGCGGCCGTGAGTCGTTGGCGGGATTCGTAAAGCTCCGCCAACAGTGTGTGCGGCGTCAACTCGGGCCAGAGCCGGTCGAGCGCCGCAGCGAACTCATCGTGATCACCGAGCTCGTCGAGCAGTTCGGCCCGCAGGTGCTCCCATGCCTGCTTGTCGTCGCGAGTCAGCCAGCCCCTGCCGATCCGGGCGATCGCGCGCTCGGTCAGCACCCACGTTATGACGTCGATGAACACCGCCCGGGCGTCGTTGTGCGGCAGACCGCTTTCCCGTGCTTCCTGAATGGCCCACTCGGCGGTTTCGGCATCGATCTGCACGGTGACGTCGGCCAGCTTGACGGGCAGCGGCTGCTCGGGGACGCGTTGCCGGTCGGCGATCGCCGCCGCCAGCACGTCGAGCATCTTCAATGAGCCCTTCGCCCGCACCGCGTCCGGCTCGTCCTCGGCGGTGGCCCGCACACCGGGAACGAGGTCGCCGGTCGTCATGAAGACGACGTTGGTCTCGCCCAACGACGGCAGCACCCGGCCGATGTGGCGCAGGAACGCCGGGTTCGGGCCGATCACCAGCACCCCGTGGCGTTCCATCCGCTCCCGCTGGGTGTAGAGCAGGTACGCGACGCGGTGCAGGGCGACGACGGTCTTACCCGTGCCGGGTCCACCTTCGATCACCAGGACGCCCGGGTGGTCGAGTCGGATGATCTCGTCCTGTTCGGCTTGGATCGTCGCGACGATGTCGCGCATCCCGTCGCCGCGCGGCGCGTTGACCGCCGCCAGCAGCGCCGCGTCGCCGCGCTCGCCGCCGGCGGGTCTGCCGAGGACTTCGTCGGTGAAGTCGGTGACGCGACGCCCGAGGGAGTGAAACTGGCGGCGCCGACGCATGCCCTCGGGGCGGGCGCCGGTCGCGACGTAAAACGCGCGCGCCGCCGGCGCCCGCCAGTCGAGCAGCAGCGGTTCGTACTCGTCGGCCTCGTCGAACAATCCGATGCGACCGATGTAGAGGCGTTCGCCTGCGACGCTGTCCAACCGGCCGAAGCACAGTCCGTGATCGGCCACGTCGAGGCGGTTCATCCGCTTGGCGACCGCGCGCACCTCCGCATCGCGGTCGACGAGCGACCCGCCGTCGCCACGCAGCGCCGCGCTATAGCGCTCCTTCACTCGGGCGCGCTCGGCGTCGAGGCGCGCATACAAACCGGTTATATATCGCTGTTCCGACCGCAATTCGTCGTCGTAGCCATCGATCGGCACGCCGCCCCACTTTCTTTCAGCTCACCACCGAGTTTCGGGTCAGGCCAGCGATTTTGAGCCATCACCCCGGCCTTGCCGCAAGCCCCCCGGTGCGTTTATAGCTTGAAAGAGGGAAGCGGTCCTTGACACTGTATCGAACATGGGTTCGAATCGAATACATGCGGTGGGATGGTCAGGGCGTCGGGGTCGACGATGGCGCGCTGCCCGGCCTGCAGCGTATCGGTTTCGTGCGCAGCGTGCGGACGCCGCAGTTCGACGGCATCACCTTCCACGAAGTGCTGTGCAAGTCAGCGCTGAACAAGGTGCCCGACATGTCGGCGCTGCCCTTCAAGTACACCGTCAACGGCTATCGCGGGTGCTCGCACGCCTGCCGCTACTGCTTCGCGCGCCCCACCCACGAGTACCTCGACCTCGACTGCGGCCGCGACTTCGACACTCAGGTCGTGGTCAAGACCAACGTCGCCGACGTGCTGCGCCGCGAACTGTCGCGCAAGTCATGGCGGCGCGAGACCGTGGCGCTCGGCACCAACACCGATCCGTACCAGCGGGCCGAAGGCCGTTACGCGCTGATGCCGGGCATCATCTCGGCGCTGACCGATTCCGGCACGCCGTTCTCCATCCTCACCAAGGGCACCCTGCTGCGACGCGATCTGCCGCTGATCAGCGAGGCCGCGCGACGGGTGGAGGTCAGCGTCGCGGTCTCGCTCGCGGTAGGCGACCACGATCTGCACAAGCAGGTCGAGCCGGGGACGCCGGGACCGCAGGCTCGGCTCGGCTTGATCGCCGCGATCCGTGACGCCGGGCTGGACTGCCATGTGATGGTGGCGCCGGTGTTGCCCTATCTGACGGACTCGGTCGAGCACCTCGATGCGTTGCTCGCCCAGATCGCGGCGGCCGGGGCCACCGGCGTCACGGTGTTCGGACTTCATCTGCGCGGCTCCACGCGCGGCTGGTTCATGAACTGGCTGACCCGCGATCACGCCGAACTGGTGCCGAGGTATCGCGAGCTCTACCGCCGCGGGGCGTACCTTCCGCCGGACTACCGAAAGACGTTGCGCGACAGGGCCGCACCGCTTATCACCAAGCACGGGCTGGCGCCGGAGCGCCGCTCGTTCCGGGTCGCGGACACGCCGCCCGCAGCGCCGGCCGAGGTGCTGCAGCCCACGCTGTTCTAGCCCCTGTTGCGCCGGACCTCTTTGAACGGCACACCGCGGTCGGCGGCCGGTTCGCGGGGGAAGCCCAGAACTCGCTCACCGATGATGTTGCGCGCGATCTCCGTGGTCCCGCCGCCGAGCGCCGCGGCCTGCCGGGACAGATACCGCTCGCCGTAGCGGATCAGGTCACCATCGACGTCGACCACGCCGGCGCTGCCGGTGATGGCCAACGCCGTGTCGAACTCCAGATGGTGGATGTCGGCGTGCGCGATGCGGATGATCGAACCCGCCGCCGGAGGGAGCGAGCCGTCGAGCACGCCGTGGTACACGTGGTCGATCAACTGCTCCCGGACCGCGCGATGCACCAGTGCTCGTCCCGCCATCTCGCGAAGGCGCTCGTTGTCGGGCTGTCCGGTCTTCTCCAGCAGTGCGACATAGTCGATCGGCACATCGGACTTGCCCTCGGCGCCAACGCCGCTGGCGAACTCCGAGCCGCCGCCGACCGCGCGCCGCTCGTGGTACAGCTGACGCGACGCCACATGCCAGCCTGCGTCGACCTCGCCGACGACGGCGTCGTCGCCGAGTTCGAGGTTGTCGAAGAACTCCTCGCAGAACTCGACCGAACCGTTGACCTGCTTGATGCGGCGCAAGGTGATGCCGGGGCTGTTGATCGGCACCAGGAACATGGTCAGGCCCTCGTGCTTGGGCACATCCCAGTTGGTGCGGGCCAGCATCAACCCGTAGTCGGCCGCGAAGGCGCTTGTGCTCCAGGTCTTTGCGCCGTTGATGACCCATTTGTCACCCTTGCGGTCGGCGCGGGTGATCACGCCGGCGAGGTCGGAGCCGCCGCTGGGTTCGGACAGCAGCTGCACGAGCACCTCCTCGCCGCGCAGGGCGGCGGAGATGTGCTGGCGTTTCTGCTCCTCGCTGCCGGTGTCGAGAATGGTGGCCGCGCAGATCGTGAACGTCGGGGTGTTGAGAATGACCGGCAGCTCGTAACAGCGGGATACGTTGTCGAACGCTTTCTGATATGCGATCGGCAGGCCGAGACCGCCGTACTCCTTCGGGAAACAGATTCCGGCAAATCCGCCGTCCCACAGCTTCTTTTGAAGTTCCCGAGCCCGCTGCCAGGGTTCTTCCTCGCCGCGGTCGTGTTCGGGTGGGTCGTTCGGATCGATCGGCGGCATGTTCTCGGCCAGCCACCGCTCGGCGCGGGCGGCGAACTCCTCGACCGACTCCTGGGTGGTGGCGCGCGCGGATGTCGTGTCGGTCATGACGCTTGCTCCGCCTTGGTGAGCGCGTAGACGCGCAGGTTGTGGTCCTCGGGTGTGCCGAACAGCGAGCGGTACAGCGTGGCCCGTCGCAGGAACAAGTGCAGGTCGTGCTCCCAGGTCACCCCGATGCCGCCATGCAGCTGCACGCACAGCTGAAGCATTCCTGGTGCGTGTTCGCCCACGTAGGATTTCGCGACGCTGACCGCCATCTCGGCGCTGGGGGAGCGCGATGCCACCTCGGCAACGGCGGCGTTCGTCGTCGCACGACAGCCTTCGAACCAGATCTTCAGGTCGGCGAATTTGTGCTTGAGCGCCTGATACGAGCCCAGTGGGCGGCCGAACGAATGCCGGTCGAAGCCCCACTGGATCGTGAAGGCCAGCACCGTCTCCAGGATGCCGACGATCTCGGCGCATTGCAGGAGCACGGCGAGCTGGCTCTGCCGCTCGACCAGCGCGGGCGTGTGTTCGGCCGACCCGACGGCTGCGGACTCGCCGACCTCGACACCGTCGAACTGCACCCGCGCGTAGCTCTTCACCATGTCGATCGAGCGTTGCGGTTCGACCCGCACGCCGGGAGCGTCCGCGGGTACCAGGAACTGGCGCACGGCTCCGTCGGATTGCGCTGTGACGAGGAAAGTTTCGCTGTCAGCGCCGGCCTCGACCCGGTCCTTGACACCGTCGATGCGGAAGCCGGCGCCGGTGGGTGTCGCGGTGACCGACGGCGTCAGCGGCGACCACGGCCGACCGGGTTCGTAGACCGCCCAGGTGGCCACCATCTCACCGGCGATCAGCGCTTCGATGGTGTCTTGATGGTTGTCGGGCGCCTCGGCCAGCCCGGCCAGTACGGTGCTGACCGGATGCAGCGGGCCGGGTGCGACGGTCTTTCCGGCGATCTCGGCCACCAGCGCCAGGTCTCTGACGCCCCCGGAGACGCCGCCGGACACGCTGCCACCGCCGAGGTCCTCGGGGACGAGCAGGCTCGTCCAGCCGAGTTCGGCGGCCCGGCGCCACCAGCCGGGATCGAACGCGGTTCCCGCGTCGTGCAGTTCGCGTATTCGACTCAGCGGCACCTCTTTTTCGAGGAATGACTGTGTCGTCGAGGCGAAGAGCAGCACCTCGGGATTGTTCGCGCTGTCGGTCACTGGCTCGCTTTCGTGGTGGTGCGAACGTGCGTGCCGACGGGTCGACACGCACGTTCGCGACGTGTGCCTCTAGGTCAGGCGGGAATGACGAGCGCAGGCACGTCGGGGTTGTGGACGATCTCGTTCGGAACCTTGAACAAGTCGATCATGTTGCCGCCCATGACCTTCTGCTGTCCCTCCGCGTCGAGGGCCTGCAGGTCGTCGATCAGGTGCGTCGGCTCGGCCAACCCCTCCGGATGCGGCCAGTCCGAACCGAAGATCACCCGGTCGACGCCGAGGAGATCGGCCATCTGCTTGAAGTCGTCCTCCCAGAAGGGCGCGACGTACACCCCGCGCTTGAAGGCCTCGATCGGATTCTCCGGGAACTCCTGGGGCATCTTCTTGTACACGCCCTCGAACTGCTTGAACAGGTAGGGCACCCAGTCCGCGCCGTTCTCGATCGACAGGACGCGCAGTTCGGGATTGCGCGTCAACGCACCGTGGCACACCAACGCGGCCATCGAATCCTCGATCGGGCGCTTGCCCATCGAGACCATGCGGAACGCCGTCGGTTTGAACGGCAAGTACTCGTCGGCGGGTTCCCAGTCGTTGAGGTACTCGGCGTATCCGGAGTCCGAGGCGTGCATCGACACCGGGATACCGGCCTTCACGCACGCCTGCCAGAACGGGTCGAACTCCGGCAGGCCGAACGACCGGGTGCCCTTCAAACCGGGCACCGGCGCGGGACGGACGAGGACGGTCTTGGCGCCGCGCTCCAAACACCACTCGAGTTCGGAGAGGGCGCGGTCGACGATGCCGAGGTTGATGACCGGCGTGGAGAAGATGCGGTCCTCGTAGTTGAACTGCCAGGTCTCGTACATCCATTCGTTGAGCGCATGGATCACGTCGAGGATCAGTTCCGGATCGTCCTTCATCCGTTCCTCGACGAGGCTCGCCAGCGTCGGGAACATCAGGGAATAGTCGAGCCCCAGCCCGTCCATCACCTCGAGTCGCGCGGCGGGCTCGCGGAAGGCGGGAATGGCTTTCATCGGCTTGCCCATGACCTCGCGGAAGCTCTTGCCGCCGCTGCCGTGCTTGAAGTACTCCTCCTGCGCGCCGGGTCGGGCGACGACCTCGAAGGTCGGGTTCGGGATGTAGTCGCTGACCTGGTTGCGCACCATGATCTTGGTGCGGCCGCGGACCTCGATGTAGTCGATGACGTGCTTGCGATGGTCCGGAAGGAACTTGGTCAGCGCCTCTTTCGGCTCGTAGAAGTGGTTGTCGGCGTCGAACACCGGGTAGGGAAGCTGGCGGGCCATTTGCGCCTCCTGGAAGTCTGCTTGGCTGATTGTGGTAATGACATTACCACTTTCGGACCAGCGAAAACAGCGGCGTCGAGAAGGTGGTTTTTCTGCCGGCGCGACGCAGGTCAGGCCGGGTCGGCCGGGCCAGTGAGCCCGCTCAGGCAGTAGTCGTAGATGTCGTCGGCGCCGATCGGAACGCCGTTGAGCTCGGCGCCGAGCACCTGCAGCCGGATCGCACCCAGCGCGGATTGCATGATCAGCGCCGCTCGGGCCTCGACGTTCACGTCGGCGCGGAAGACGCCCTCGGCGATCCCGCGGTTGATGATGTCCTTGATCAGCTCGTGCACCGGCGAGAGCACCCGGGCGTACTCGCGGGGCAACGTCTCGGCGAGCCGGTCGTTGTAGTTGGTCAGGCCGCGGTTGACCTTGTCCTGGGTCGTCGTCTCCGGCGGTGTGCAGATGCGGTCGACGAGGACCCGAAGTGCGGTGGTGGCCGGCAGCCCGGCGGTGTCCTCGCGCCACCGGCGCGTCGACTCGGACATGATCTTGTCGACGAGTGCGAGCAGCAACTCGTCCTTGGTGGAGAAGTGCTGATAGAACGACCGCAGCGACGTCTTGGAGCGCTCGACGACTTCGAGCACCGTGAAATCCGTGCGGCCGGTTTCACCGAGGATCGCCAGCGCCGACTTCATGAAGCGCTTGGGCCGGGACTCGGACTCGGCGGGGTCGTCCGGTGACGCGACCCGGGCGGTTCCGGCCGCCGTACGTCCGCTCGGCTTGGCCATCGTCGGCACCTTCCCGCTCATCGGTGGTTCGCTGGTAATGACGTTACCGCTTTTGCGGAAGCTCGGTTACTGTTCCCTGTCATGACGACAGACTCAGCGCAGGAGCCAGCCAAGGAGCTGTGGACGGTCGAGGAGCTGCTCGACCTGTTCGACGTGCGGCCCGATGGGGAGAACCGGTTCATCGCCGAAACCGGTCCCGTCGGCGAGCAGGACCGGCAGGTGGTGGAGGGCACGCAGGTGCTCGCCCAGGTCATCGTGGCGGTGGCGAAACGCTTCGGGGGCAAATCGGTGCGCTCGGTGTACGCGGTCTTCTCGCGTGCGGTCATGGTCGGGGCCGGTCCGCTGGAGCTGGAGATCGACGTCGTCAACGAAGGCCGGTCGACCGCAACGGCGATCGTGTCGGCCAAGCAGAACGGTAAACGGTGCGTGACGGTGACGGTGTTGACCGACGTGCCAACGCCCGACGTCATCCGCCACGCGTTGCCGCGCCCCGACGTCAAGCCGCCCGCCGAGGCGAACGACGCCCGGATGCCCATGACCGGCAGGGAGATCCGGCTCATCGACGTGGTCGACGTGAACAGTCCCGACGAGGTGGGGCCGCCGGAGCTGTACGCCTGGGTGCACTACGAGCCGATCCCGACCCGCGACGAGCTCGCGAAGGCGCTCGTTGCCTATCTCACTGGGCACCTTGGTATTTCGACGACAATGCGGGCACACGAGGGGATCGGCACGGCGCAGTCGCATCTGACCGTGTCGACCGCGCCGATGACGGTGTCGGTCAGCTTCCACGAGCCGTTCCGGTGGAACGGTTGGTTGCTGTACGGCCACGAGAGCACTCAGGTCGGGGCGGGCATGTCGTACGTGCGCGGCACGGTGCACACCGAATCCGGTGAGCTGATCGCGTCGTTCGCGCAGGACGCGCTGATCCGGCCGCTGCGCAAGACCGACACGGCGATCAAGGAGCAGTCCCGGCTCTAGGCGGGGCGTCACCTCTATCCGCGAGCAGACGGAAATTGTCCCGAACTGCGGCGAAAATGGGTCAATTTGCGTCTGTCCCCTGCTTACCCGTGGGCCCACGCGCAGGAATCAAATCTTGAGATAGCCCTTGTCCGCGGGGATCTGGGCGGCGGTCACGAGTGACGACGCGTCGCTGGCCAACCAGACCACGATGTCGGAGATCAGGTCGGGGTCGGCCAGCGACTCGGTCGGCAGCGCGCCGGGCGAGAAGCTGTGGATATAGGTCGGATGGTCGGCGAAGGTCTGCCACATCGAGGTGTCGTTGCCCATGGGGGTGTCGGTGCCGTACGGATGAACGGAGTTCACCCGGATGCCGAACTCTCCCAGTTCGACCGCGAGCGAATTGGTCAGTGCGACAACGCCGAACTTGCTGGCGCAGTAGTGGCCCGCGCCCGGGACTGCCTTGATGCCCGCCGCCGAGCTGATGTTGATGATCGATCCACCGTTGCCCGCCTCGATCATCGGTGGCACCACCGCCTTGATGGTGTTCCAGACGCCGGTCAAGTTGATGTCGAGGACGTCCTGCCACTGCTGTGCCGAGATCTCCCACAGCCGGCCCCAATTCATCACGCCGGCGTTGGCGACCACGATGTCGAGGCGGCCGAACTGCTCGAGCGCGTCGGACACCACGCGTTGCTGTCCGGCCGCATCGCGAACGTCGACGCGGTCGGCGACGATCTTGCGCCCTTCGCCCTCGACGAGGCTCACCGTCTCGGCGAGGTCCTCGGGTGCCGTGGGCGGATAGCCGTTGTGCTCGGCGACCGGTCCGCACGCGTCGATCGCGACGATGTCGGCGCCTGCGCGGGCCAACCGGACGCAGTGCGAACGGCCTTGGCCGCGGGCGGCGCCCGTCACGTAGGCCACCTTGCCCGCCAAGGGAAGTTCCGTCACGCTGGATGCTCCTGTCTACTCGGCGCCCGCGGCGAGCCAGTCGTCGAATGTCGTCGCAGCGATGCGGGCATTCTCGCTCGGTAGCAACACGTTCCCGGCCATCGACAGGCCGAAAACGCCATCCCAGGTCGGGATGAGCTTGACCCGGCGGCCGCGAGCTTCGAGGGTGCGGCGGGCCATGTCGACGAGGTCTTGCGGCTCGGGTCCGGCGACGTCGACATACCGGCCCTGGGGTTGGCCGGTGGCGACCTCGGCGAGGACCTCGGCGATGTCGTCGGGCGCGATCGGCTGCACGAGCAGCGGCGCGATGGTGGCCACTCCGTCATGCTCGGTCCAACCGGCGACCATGGCCGCGAAATCGTGAAATTGGGTGGCCGGCACCACTGTCCAGGGCACCGGTCCCTCGGCGACGAGGCGCTCCTGTTCGCGTTTACCCGCGTAGTGGGCGTTGCCCTCGATGCCGTGGATCCCCACGATCGACAGCAGGACGTGGTGGCGCACTCCTGCCCGATGCTCGGCGGCAAGCAGGTTGCGCGTGGTGGCCCCGAAGTATTCGGTCGTCTTCTCACGGTCGGTGGGAGGTGCGCTGATCGCGTCGATGACCGCGTCCACGCCGGTGAGCGCCTCGTCGAGACCCGCACCGGTCATCAGATCGACGCCGAGTGAGCGGCTGATCCTCACAACCTCATGGCCGTCGCGTTCGAGTAACGCGGCGGTGCGGGCGCCGATGTTTCCCGTCGCTCCCGCGACAGCGATGCGCATGGCTGGACCCCTTTCGGTGACGGACCGGTCACCCGCTCAGTGTGGCAGCCACTTCGCGGAGGCGGGCGCCGGCACCCGAGACGATCGGCTCGCCGTGCCCGAAACAGGCGGTGTCGACGTCGAGCGCGGCGAGCCGTCCGAACGATGCCACCGTACGTGCGCGGTCTTGGTTGAAGGTGCCCAGCATGACGGTTCCCACATTGGCGATGGTGTCGCCGGTGAGCAGTACGCCGTGGCGCGGCAGGTGGATCGCGACGCTGCCCTCGGTGTGCCCCGGCACGGACAGGATCTCGGCGCCGCCACCGAAGTCGAGGACATCACCGTCGTGCAGCTCCCGGTCCACCGGTACGGGATCCGCCGCAGCGGGCAGTCCGGCGGCGACCCGCTCATGGATCGGCAGCTCCCACTCTTCGAACACCGGTGGGGGAAGGGCGGCGCCGGCGCGGATCGCGGCGGCGTCGCCGGCACCGGCCATCACCGTGGCCCCGGTCGACTCCCGTAGCTGCGCCGCCGAGCCGGTGTGGTCGACGTGCCCGTGCGTCAACACGATTCGGTCGATACCCGGTACTGCGTCGCTGATGGCCGGACCCGACCCGGGCGCGCCGGTGTCGATCAGCGTGACCGAATCACCGTCCCGCCACACGTAGACCTGCCAGCCGTCGACGACGAGCATGGTGAGCTTCGGTGTGACGGTCACGGATTCCATGCGCTAACGGTAGAGACTCTCGGCCAGCGAAAGAAGGGACTCAGCTGGCGGCGAAACCGCCCGACAGCGCGGACCGCAGCACGTCGAGCGGCAGACCACCGAGATCCAGTGCGCGGCTGTGGAATTCCTTGAGCGACACGCCTCGACCCAGTATGTCGTCGCGCAGCTGCTGCCAGATTCGCTGCCCGATCGCATACGACGGTGCCTGGCCCGGCCACCCGAGGTAGCGGTCGAGTTCGAACTGCAGGTGCTCCTCGTTCATCGCGCTGTGCGACACCAGGAACTCCCACGCCCGCTCGGCGTCCCAGACGCCGCCGTCGGGCGCCGTCAGCCCGCAGTGCACGCCGATGTCGATCACCACTCGGGCGGCGCGAAACCGTTGTGCGTCGAGCATTCCGATTCGATTCCCCGGATCGTCGAGCCAGCCGAGTTCGGCCATCAGCCGTTCGGCGTACAGCGCCCAGCCCTCGCCGTGTCCCGACACCCAGCAGCCCAGCCTGCGCCAGCGGTTGAGTTGGTCGGCCAGCACGACGGCGCGGCCGATCTGCAGGTGGTGGCCGGGCACCCCCTCGTGGAACACGGTCGTCGTCTCCTGCCAGGTGTGGAACGTCTCCACTCCATGCGGAACCGACCACCACATCCGACCCGGTCTGCTGAGGTCTTCCGACGGGCCGGTGTAGTAGATGCCGCCGGTGTGCGTCGGCGCGATGCGACATTCCAGACGCCGCAACGGTTCCGCGATCTCGAAGTGCGTGTCGGCGAGCGACTCCACCGCACGGTCGGACAGGTCCTGCATCCAGGCCTGCAGCGCGTCCACGCCGTGCACGAGGTAGCGCTCTTCACCGTCCAGGCGGCGCAGTGCGTCGGCGATCGACGCGCCCGGATAGAGCTGCTGCGCGAGGCTTTCCTGTTCTGCGACAATGCTTTCCAGCTGAGCCCGACCCCACTCGTACGTCTCGTCGAGATCCACCTCGGCACCGAGGAAGGACCGCGACCACAACCGGTAGAGGTCGCGGCCGACCGCGTCCTCCGCGCGCGCGTGCGGGGCGATCTCGTCCCCGAGGATCCTGCCGAGTTCGCGGTAGGCGTTCGCGGCGACGGCGGCGTTGTGCTGAAGTTCGTCGTGCAGCGCGGAATTATCCGGCGCGGCGTCGGCCACCATCACCACCAGCAGGTGCTGGATGCTCGCGGCCTGATCGATGCCCCGCACCACCTGACGCACCGCCGGCGGATGATCGCTCGCGATCGCGGCACGCAGCGCGTCGGCGTAGCCGGCCGCGCGCTCGGGAACCCGTGCCAGCCGGCGGGCGACCACCGCCCAGTCGTCGTCGGTTTCCGTCGGCATCAGGTCGAACACGTCGCGCATCGACTGCAGCGGTGAGGCGATCACGTTGATTTCGCCGACATCGAGGCCGGCGTCGTTGATTTCGACGAGGATGCCGAGGCGTTCGCGCATCGCGGCCACCGTCACCTCGTCGACCGCGTCGACTCCGGCGACGGTATCGAGTTCACGCAGCGTGTTGCGTGCTGCGTCGGCACGCGCGGCGACGCCGTCGGGGGAGTAGTCGGTGATCTCGTCGTCGTAGCCTGCGATGCCCATTTCCGTTGCCGCACAGGGGTCGAGCTCGGCCAACGTCGCGAGGTAGCGTTCGGCGACCGCGTCGACGGCCGTGGGTGCCCTACCCAAGGTCGTTGGTCGCGAACGTGTCGCACGCCTTCGGGTCGCCGGTGCGGTAGCCCTCGGTGAACCACTTCTGCCGCTGCGCTGCGGAACCGTGCGTCCACGCCTCGGGGTTGACCCGGCCGGTCGCCTGCTGCTGAATGCGGTCGTCGCCCACCGACGCAGCTGCCGACAGCGCGTCGGCGATGTCCTTGTCGGTCAACGGCTCCAGGAACGTCACGTCGGTGCCCTCCTGCTTGGTGATCGACGCGAAGTGTGCCCAGACACCGGCATAGCAGTCGGCCTGCAACTCGGTGCGCACCCCCGCGCCAGTCGCGCCTGCGGCGCCCGGACCTTGTGACCGGCCCAGTACACCCAACAGGTTCTGCACGTGATGCCCGTACTCGTGAGCGACGACATACTCCTGCGCCAACGGGCCACCGCTGGAACCGAATTGGTTCTTGAGCACGTCGAAGAACTCGACGTCGAAGTACGCGGTCTGGTCGGGCGGACAGTAGAACGGCCCGACGCTGGTGTCGGCGGGACCGCAGCCCGTCTGTACCGATCCGTCGAACAACTCCATGCGCGGGCGCACATACTCACCCGGCAGCAACTGCTCCCACACCGCGTCGACCGAGTTGCCGGTCGCCACCACCCGGCACTGCACGATCTCGTTCGCATCCTCGCCGGTCTTGCACTGGCTCAGATCGAAGCCCGGTGTCTCCACGCCCTGGCTGTCGTACTGGCCCTGCGATGGCATCACCGAGCTCGGGTCGACGCCGAGAAACAACGCCACGACGAGAATCACGAGGCCGCCGACTCCACCACCGACCGCGATGCCCCGGCCCGGGCCGCCCCCGCCGCCGCTCGACGAGGTGGTGCTCGTGTCGATCTGCATACCTTCGTTGAAGGTCATGACGTTCAGCTTTGCACACTACGATTCGCTCGTGGCACTCGTTGTCAGACATTCGAGCGTCGTGCACACCGACCTCGGCGATCTCCGCGGCACCACCGAGGGCGGCGTCGGGGTCTGGCGCGGGATTCCTTACGCCGAGCAACCGGTGGGCGATCGCCGATTCCTCGGTCCCGAGCCGAAGCGGCCGTGGCCGGGTCTTCGGGACGCGATCGAACACGGACCGCTGCCGCCGCAGGGCAAATCGTTTGTCGGCGGTGGCCGCGACGACCCCAAGGTCCGCGACGAAGCCTGCCTGACGTTGACGGTGTGGTCTCCGGACACCAAGGCGTCGCTGCCGGTGATGGTGTGGATCCCCGGCGGTGCCTTCGTCTACGGCGCCGGGCAGTTTCAGCTCTACAACGGCTCGCGGCTGGCCGCCAACGGCAACGTGGTCGTCGTCAACATCACCTACCGCATCGGCGTCTTCGGTGGTTTCGAGCTCGGTGACCTCGGCGAAGGGTTTGACGACAACCTCGCGTTGCGGGACCAGATCGCCGCGCTCGGGTGGATCCGTGACCACATCGCGGCGTTCGGCGGTGACCCGGCCCGCGTGACGGTGTTCGGTGAGTCCGCCGGCGGCACGTCGGTGCTCGCGCTGCTCGCCAGCCCGGCCGCCGAGGGGTTGTTCACCCGGGCGATCGCGCAGAGCCCGGCACTGCCGCTGATCGCCGACCGGCAGGTGCGGGCCGAGCAGGCCCACGAGTTCCTGCGCCGCCTGGGGGTGCCCGTCGCTGAGGTCAAGCGGCTACCGCAGCGCCAGTTGCGTCGCGTCGCGGGCGGGCTGCAACTCGAAAGCGCCGCCACCACGCCGACGTTGGCCTACGGGCTGACCTACGGCGTCGACCTGCTGCCGAGCCACCCGGTCGACGCCGCCCGCGACGGCAGGCTGCGGAGGGTGCCGCTGATCATCGGCACCAATAGCCACGAAGCGTCGATGTTCGCATGGACCAAACCGCCGATGCTGCCCACCACCCGCGCCTCGATAGACGCCTACTTCGAGCGCGTCGCCCCGGACGCCAAGGACCGGGTGCTGGCCGCATATCCCGACTATCCGCGCCGAAGGGCGTTGATCGCGTTCGGCTCTGATGTGATGTTCGGCGGACCGGCGTGGGCGTTCGCCGACGCCTACTGTGGCCACGCCCCGACGCACATGTACCGCTTCGACCACGTCGGCTTCAGCCTGCGGATGCTCGGCCTCGGTGCGACGCACGGCAGCGAGATCGTGCACATCCAACACAGCTACGCGTCGTATCTCGGCCGCAAGATGCACCCGCTCGGCCGGCGGTTGCAGCCGTCAGTCGGTCGGCGCATGCAGCGGACCTGGCTGGACTTCGCCGCCAAGGGGTGGGACACCGGCGAGATCCGGTGGTCCAGCGGGCACGACTGGCCGGTGTACGACACCGAGCGCCGCTACACCCGCATCATCATGTCGGCCCGCGACGACATCGTCGAAGACCCCGACGCCGAGCGTCGCCGGGCGTGGGCCGGGCTGTATTGAGCCCCGCCGCTTTGCGTCGCTTCCAACTCAGACGTCACACCGATCGACGTCTCGCAGGAAGAGTGCGAGGGGCGGGTCTCCAAACGTCGAAAGCTGTGACTACTGAGGTCCGGTGCGACAGCTCGGTGTCCACAGCGCGACTTCGTGTGCCGCAACGACGCGGATCAGCAACACGCGCCGGCGCGGATCAGACCGTGGCGAACCGTTTCGCGCAGTAGTCGCGCAGGTTGTAGAGGAACTTCTGGAACATCCAGGCCATGACGGGCCGCCCGAACGTCATCCCGAACTTTGCGGCGACGCCCTTCGGCTTCATCGCCATCACCCACGTCAGGTGGCAGCCGCCCGGCGTCTTCACCACCCGGTAGTCCTCCGCAAACGCAGCGATACTTCCGGTGGACGCCTCGTTGAACCGAAACGCCATGTGGCTGTACGGGTTCCAGGCCAGGAATTCCTCGTCGCCGACGATGCCCCCGCGCATCGTCACGGTGCGCGTCGTGCCGATGCCACGCGGTTCGGGACTGGTCCACTCGACATTGGTGATCACCGTCGCCCAGTGTGGCCACGACTCGGCATCGGCGAGCACCTCGAACAGCTGCTCGGGCGTGATCGTGAGGTCGACCCTGCTGACGAATCGGAACGGCGCGCTCTCGATGAAGTCCAGGTCGACGCGTTCACATGACTGCATGGCCATACACAGTAGAGGACGGCGTCTAGTCTGATGGCCGGCCTTTCCCCCTACGCTTCGCGTGGGAGGTGCCCCCATAACCCGGCTCGTGCCTCGCCGCTTGTTCGTCGCCCGGCTAGCCGGGGCCGTCGCTCGCCGCCGCCAGCAGCGGCACCAGCACGTCGCTGATCGGGGTGGGCAGCCCGTGCTCAGCGGCCTTGCGGGCGATCACGCCGTTGCGGATGTCCCACTCCAACCGCTGGTTCGCCTCGCGGTCGGTGAGGATCGACGTGGTGATGTCCTCCGGGGACCTCGCTAGCAGGTCGACGATCTCGTCGATCACCTCGTCGCCCAGCTTGGCTCCCTCGGCGCGCGCGACGGCCAGGCACTCGCCGAGATAGCGTCGCGCCAGCACGGCCACGTCGTCGCGGCGGAACATGCCCGCGCGCCGACCGCTGAGCACCATGAACCCGACGACCGCGTTGACCAGAAGCTTGTGCCAGGCCGCGGTGACGAAGTTCGGATCGGTGTCGATCGTGACGGCACTACCCGCGAATAGATCCGCCAGATCGCGGGCGGCGGCGGTATCGGGAAGCACGAGGCGCGCCTGGGTCCGCAACCGGATGTGACCGTCCGGCGTCGGCTCCGCCGAGACCCACACGGCCGTAGGCACCACGGTCGACCCGGGACAGTACCGGCCGACGCGTTCGACCTGTTCGACGCCGTTCTGCAGCGCCGCCACCACCGTGCGCTCGTCGCACAGCTTCGCCAGCCACCCGGCGGCCTGCTCGTTCTGCGTGTCCTTCACCGCCAGCAACACCACGTCGACCGCTTCGTCGATGACGGCGGGATCGGTCAACACCGGGCCGGGCACCACGATCGGCTCCCGGTCGTCGGGTCTGACCTCGATCGAATCGCGCGGAGTGCGACCGCACAGCGTCACCGGATGGCCGGCCGCGTACAGCAGGGCGGCGACCGTCGACCCGATCGCACCGGGTCCGACGAGCGCGATGCGGGTGGCTGATACACGGTCTCCGCGCGAGCGCTCATCCACAGCGCCAAGGTACCGGCGGAATTGCCCCCTCTACACTTGGGCAGTTGTCTCGTCAGGCGATTTCCTCAGGAGTTTTCAGTGTTGCGCAGTCATGCCGCCGGATCGTTGCGGCCCACCGACGCCGGTCAGAAGGTGACGCTGGCCGGCTGGGTGGCGCGCCGCCGCGACCACGGTGGCGTCATCTTCATCGACCTGCGCGACGCGTCGGGGGTCTCGCAGGTCGTGTTCCGCGAAGGCCTCGAAAAGGGTCAGGTGCTCGAGGCGGCGCACCGGTTGCGCGCCGAGTTCTGCATCGCGGTCGACGGCGTCGTGGAGGTCCGCCCCGAAGGCAACGCCAACCCGGAGATCCCCACCGGGGAGATCGAGGTCAACGCGACGTCGTTGACCGTGCTGGGGGAGAGCGCACCACTGCCGTTCCAGCTCGACGAACAGGCCGGCGAGGAGGCGCGGCTCAAGTACCGCTATCTCGACCTGCGCCGCGACGGTCCGGGCCACGCGATTCGGTTGCGCTCCAAGGTGAATGCCGCCGCCCGTGAAGTGCTTGCGCGTCACGACTTCGTCGAGATCGAGACGCCGACGATGACGCGTTCGACGCCGGAGGGCGCCCGCGACTTCCTGGTGCCAGCCCGGCTGCAGCCGGGGTCGTTCTACGCCCTGCCGCAGAGCCCGCAGCTGTTCAAGCAGCTGCTGATGGTGGCGGGCATGGAGCGCTACTACCAGATTGCGCGCTGCTACCGCGACGAGGACTTCCGCGCCGACCGTCAGCCGGAGTTCACCCAGCTGGATCTGGAGATGAGCTTCGTCGACGCCGAGGACGTGATCGCGGTATCCGAGGAGATCGTCGCCGCGCTGTGGCGGTTGATCGGCTACGACGTGCCCCTGCCGTTGCCGAGGATGACGTACGCCGATGCGATGAGCCGATTCGGTTCGGACAAACCCGATTTGCGCTTCGGACTCGAACTCGTCGAGTGCACCGAGTACTTCAGGGACACTCCGTTCCGGGTGTTTCAGGCGCCGTACGTCGGGGCCGTCGTCATGCCCGGCGGCGCAACTCAACCCCGACGCACGCTGGACGCCTGGCAGGACTTCGCCAAGCAGCGCGGTCACCGGGGGCTGGCCTACGTGCTCATCGGTGAGGACGGCACGCTCGGCGGCCCGGTCGCCAAGAACCTGTCCGACGCCGAACGCGACGGCCTGGCCGCCCATGTCGGCGCATCGCCGGGCGACTGTGTGTTCTTCTCCGCCGGCCCGGCGAAGAGTTCGCGGGCGCTGCTGGGCGCTGTGCGCATCGAGATCGCCAAGCGGTTGGACATGATCGACCCGAACGTGTGGGCGTTCACCTGGATCGTGGACCCGCCGCTGTTCGAGCCCGCCGATGACGCGACGGCGCACGGCGACGTCGCGGTCGGATCCGGTGCGTGGACCGCGGTGCACCACGCGTTCACCGCGCCCAAGCCGGAGTTCGAGGACCGCATCGAGAGCGACCCGGGCAGTGTGCTGGCCGACGCCTACGACGTGGTGTGCAACGGCAACGAGATCGGCGGAGGCTCAATCCGTATCCACCGCCGCGACATTCAGGAGCGAGTGTTCGCGGTGATGGGATTGGACAAGGCCGAGGCCGAAGAGAAGTTCGGATTCCTGTTGGAGGCGTTCAGCTTTGGCGCGCCGCCGCACGGCGGGCTGGCATTCGGATGGGACCGCACCACGGCGTTGCTGGCGGGGGCGGATTCGATCCGCGAAGTGATCGCGTTCCCGAAGTCCGGCGGTGGTGTCGACCCGCTGACCGGTGCACCCGCGCCGATCACCGCGCAGCAGCGCAAGGAATCCGGCATCGACGCCAAACCGAAGGCCGACGACAAGAACGGCTAAGCCCGGTCGCACCCCGTGAGCTCGGCCGACAGCTCCCACAGCCGGCGGGCCGTCACCGGATCGACCGCCTTCGGGCGCAACCGCGTCACCCTCGGTGGTCCGAACTGGTTGAAGCGCGGCGCCAGATAGGTGCCGCTGGGCAGGTCGGCCGTGACCGCCTGCAGAATGGCGCGAGCACCCTGGGCGGGGGTGTGCATCAGGCGCCGGATCCGCCGGTGCTCGCCCATCCCGAGGGAACGGGTGATGTCGGTGTCGGTGGCGCCGGGATCCGTCGCGTAGGCGCGCACGCCGCGCCGCGCCAACTCCGCGACGAACAGAAGGTTGGCGAGCTTGGACTCGCCATAGGCGCTCCACTTCGAGTACTTGCGACGCTGCCAGTTGAGGTCCTCGAGGTGCAGCCTGCTGAACAGATACGTCGCGCTGGCCACCGAGATCACCCGGTCGGTGATGCGATCGGCAAGCAGACAGGTCAACGCGAAGTGGCCGAGGTGGTTGATGCCGATGTGCGACTCGAAACCGTCGGTGGTGCGCGTCAGCGGCATGCCCATCACGCCGGCGTTGTTCACCAGCACGTCGACGGTTTCCACCGATTCGGCGAACGTCCGAACACTGGCGAGGTCGCCGAGATCGAGGGCGGCCACCTCGACATGACCGGTCATTGCGTCGGCTGCCCGGACCGCCTTGTCGACATCGCGGCAGGCGATCAGGACATCGTGGCCCGAGGCCGCCAACGCCGCCGCGGTGGCCTTGCCGACGCCGCTGTTACCGCCGGTGACGATGGCCCGCATGGCTCTCGATTATTCAGGCAGGCCCAGACCGCATGATCAAAGACGTTCGATGATGGTGGCGTTGGCCATACCGCCGCCCTCGCACATCGTCTGCAGGGCGTAGCGGCCGCCGCGCTGCTCGAGTGCGTTGACCATCGTCGTCATGATGCGCGCACCGCTGGCACCCAGCGGATGGCCGATCGCGATGGCACCGCCGTTGACGTTGGTCTTGGCCAGATCGGCGCCGGTGTCCTGGGCCCAGGCAAGGACGACGGGCGCGAACGCCTCGTTGACCTCGAACAGGTCGATGTCGGCGAGTGTCAGCCCGGCGCGCTGCAGCACCTTCTCCGTCGCGGGAATGACACCGGTCAGCATGTAGAGCGGATCGGAGCCGACGACGGTCATCGAGTGGATGCGGGCAAGTGGACGCAAGCCGAGACGCCCGGCCACCTCGCTGGTGGTGATCAGCACCGCGGCGCTGCCGTCCGACAGCGGCGACGAGTTGCCCGGGGTGATCTCCCAGCCGATCTGCGGGAAGCGCTGCTCGTAGGCGGGGTTGTAGAACGCCGGCTTCAGCGCGGCCAGCGTGTCAACGGTGGTGCCGGGACGGATGATCTCGTCGGTGGTGAGTCCGGCGATCGGGCTCAGCTCGTTGTCGAGCCGGCCCTCCTTGGTCGCGGCCGCGGCCTTCTCATGGCTGCCGGCGGAGAACTCGTCGAGCTGCCGACGAGAGAATCCCCACCTGGCGGCGATGAGCTCGGCGCTGATGCCCTGCGGCACAAGGCCTTCGGGATAACGCTGCGCCATCGCCCCGAACGGGTCACTGCCGGGAAGCACGCTGGAACCCATGGGTGCCCGCGACATCGACTCGACGCCGGCGGCGACCACAATGTCGTAGGCGCCGGAGATTACGCCCTGGGCGGCGAAGTGGATGGCCTGCTGGCTGCTGCCGCACTGACGGTCGATCGTGGTGCCGGGCACCGTTTCGGGAAAGTTCGCGGCGAGCACCGCGTTGCGCGCGATGTTGACCGCCTGGTCGCCGACCTGGGTGACCGCGCCGGCGATGACGTCGTCGATCTGCGCTGGTTCGACACCGGTCCTGGCCATCAGTTCTGTGAGGCTGTGTGCGAGCAGATCGACGGGCAGCACGTCGTGCAGCGCGCCGCTGGGCTTGCCCTTTCCGATGGGGGGTGCGAACCGCTCCCACGATGACCGCGTCGCGACCGCCGAATGCCGACATTGCTGCCTCCTATGACTCAACTCTGAGTAAAGCCTTCTATACCCAGCTATACCACCTGGGTATAGTGGTGACAACTCAGGAATGGGGGAATTCCGTGAATGTGTTGCAGGGCACACTCGCCGACCGCGACGCCTGGTCGGCCGTCGGCGTGTGCAAGATCGAGAAGACTATGGAGTTGGTCGGCACCAAATCGGCGATCCTCATCATGCGTGAGGCGTATTACGGCACAACTCGTTTCGAGGAGTTCTGTCGCCGCGTCGGCATCACGAAGGCCGCGGCGTCAGCCCGGCTGTCCGACCTGGTGGACGCCGGACTGTTGAGCCGTCGGCCGTACCGCGAACCCGGTCAGCGCAGCCGCGACGAATACGTGCTGACCGACGCCGGCCGTGACTTCATGCCCGTTGTCTGGGCGATGTTCGAGTGGGGTCAGCGCCATCTCGGCAAGCCGACGCCGCTGCAACTGACGCACAAGAACTGCGGCGCACCGGCGACGGTGGCGATCCGCTGCGCCGACGGACACGACGTACCCGCCGAGGAACTGGGCGTCAGGCTGGCGCGATCTCGGCCTCGATGATGCTCAGCGGCGACGCGCTGGGGACGATGCGGGTCAGCCGAAATCCCGCTTGCAACAACAGGTCTCGCCATTGGTCCGCGGTACGTTCCTTGGCGCCGGCCAACAACAGCATCTCCATGTCGATGAGCTTGCCGATGAATTCGCGATTGTGGTTGGGGATCACCAGTTCGAACAGCAGGAGCTTGGCGTTCGGGGTGGCGGCGGCGTGAATGTTGCGCAGGATCTTGACGGCGTCCTCGTCGGCCCAGTCGTGGATGACGTTTTTCATCAGATACGCGTCGACCCCGGCGGGCGCACTCTCGAAGAACGAGCCGGGTTCGACCACCACCCGGTCGGCGACGCCACGTTGGGTGAGCAGCGCGGGTGCCCCCTCGACCACCTTCGGCAAGTCGAAGAGCGCCCCGCGCCTGCGGTGCCTTGGCGAGAACGCCGGCGAGTAGCCCGCCCTGTCCGCCGCCGACATCGGCGATGACGCCGAACCGGCTGAAGTCGTATGCGGCGGACAGCGCCGCCTCGGTCATGTCCGACGTACTGGTCATGGCGCCGTTGAACAACGCCGCGAACTCAGGTTCGTCCTCGAGGTATTGGAAGAACTCCTTGCCGCGCAGTACGGGCGCCCACGGCTTGCCGCTGCGGACCGATTCGGACAGATACGTCCAATGCTCACGGTGCTGACGTGAGCCGAAGAACAGCGCCGCACCTTTCATCGACACCTCCGCGTCGGCGCGTAGTGCCTCGCCGAGAGGGTTGAGCGCGAATCGCCCGTCGCGGTTCTGCTTGAACACGCCACGGCTGATCAGCGCCCGCATCAGGCGGCCGACGGCGTCGGGGTCCGCGCCGATTTCGCGCGCCAGCTCGTCGCGGGTCAGCGGGCGCTCAGCCAGCGCGTCGGCGATACCGAGTTGCGCGGCCGCGGTGATGGCCTGCGAGAACCAGGTCGCCAAGATCATTTCCATGAGTGCGATCGGCGCGGGCGTCAGCTTGCGATGCAGCTGCGCCAGGTGGTGGCGTATGCGATCCACCGCCTTGACGACCCCCGCCGGTGGAATCTTCGTTGCCATGCGGTCATCCTCGCGCACGGACTAATCGGCCAGGAACGCCTTCACCAATGTCTTGGGAGCCTGGGCCAACCACGCCTCGGTGACGAGTTCGGTCAGTTCCTCGACCGCGATCGCCGCCAGGCGGACCAGCACGGCCGGATACCCGTCGAAGTGCGGCGTGGTGAAGTAGACGGCAGGGTCGTCGGCGATCAACGCGTATTTCACGCCCTCGTCGGCGACGCGGGCGCCCAGAATGTCGCCTTCGGGTGCATCCGCCCTGAGCGCGTCGTAGTCGGCTTTGCGCAGCGGGCGTTCCCACACGATCAACTTCTTGCGGACCCGCCATGTGCGCGGCGAGGTCTCGCTCGTCTCGGGGAGGCCCGCGACGATGCGGCCCACGTCCGTCCATGTCGCCACGAGGGCATTGTTCCAGTCGCTAGTGTGCCGGTGTGCTGCATCTGCGCGTGATCTCGCCGACCGATCAGCGCGACGCGGTCATGGCGGTTCTCCGAGACAACCCGGGCGTCACCCACATCGTGATCCACCGCGATGCCGCGGTCGAACCACGCGGTGACGAGATCACCGCCGACATCGCCAGAGAGTCGGCCAACGACGTCGTCGGCGCGTTGAAGGCGTTACGGGTCAAGGACCGTGGGGCCATCACGCTCGACTTCGTCGACACCGTCCTCTCCGCTCGCGCCTACCGCGCCGAGGACGAGGCCGAGGGCGACCCCGCCGACGCCGTGGTGTGGGACGAGCTGGCGGTCCGCACCCGCGAGGAGTCGACGCTGAACGTCACATTCCTGGCCTTCTTGTGCGTGGCGTGTCTGATCGCATCGATCGGCGTGGTGACCGACTCGCCGGTGACTGTCGTGGGTGCGACGGTGCTGGGCCCTGAGTTCGGCCCGCTGGCCGCGCTTGCGGTCTCACTGGTGCGCCGTCGGGGGTATCTCGCGCGACGAGCGGCGGTCGCACTGCTGGTCGGGTTTCCCGCGGCGATGCTCGTCACCGCGCTCGTGGTGCTTGCGGGCGAGGCGATCGGCTGGATCACGGTACGCAGCATCAGCGAACTGGACCAGGTCGACTTCATCTTTCAGGTCGGTCCGCTGTCATTCGTCGTGGCCTTCCTCGCGGGCACTGCGGGCATGCTGTCGCTGATCTCGTCGAAATCCGCCGCGCTCGTTGGTGTTTTCATCTCGGTGATGACGGTTCCCGCCGCCGGTTTCGCCGTCGTCGCCGCGACGGTCGGCGATTGGGACATCGCGGCCAAGTCCACTGCGCAACTGGCGTTGAACCTCGTCGCGATAGTGCTGGCCGGCATCCTGGTGTTGTGGACGCGCCGACTGGCCGACCGTCTGATGTAGCGGCGCGCGGGCATAACCCCACCCCGCGCGCGACCGCGTCTGCACACGACACGCCGCGCAATGCGGAAATTCTGCGGTCGGTCGCGCGGTTTGAGCGTCCACTCACCGCCAAAACGATGCGCCCGCGTCGTACACGCGGCGCAGCATGGACTCGAGCGGGAGCGCCCGCAGCGCAGCGCTGAGGATCTCCATGCTGACGACGCCGCCCCAGCCGCGGTCGAGCAGGATGCCTGCGAAGCGGTCCAACTCGAGCACGCCTTCACCGGGAAGTGTTCGCCGGTGCAATGTCTCGCGCACGAGGCGGTCGGCGGACTCCGGCGCCAGTGCATCGGTGAATTGCAGGTAGGCGATGTCGTCCAATGGCACGGTCGCCAGGTCCGCCCACGTGCTGCGGCCCATGCAGAAGTGCCAGGAGTCGATCAGCAGGCCGGCCGGCGCATCCCGTTGCGCCGCTCGGACGACGGCCATCCCGTCCGAGATCACCGATACGGGTCCGAGCGGGCTGAACTCGACCGCCATCGCGGCACCGGCTGCGCCAATGATGCGCGCGCACTGCCGGATCAGCGACATGCGCGGCGGCGCGGCGAACACGGTGAGCACCCACGGCGCACCGACGAGCGCGGCACATTCGGCGAGGCGTTCGGCCGCCGAGAGCGCCGCTGCTTCCTCGTCCCCGATGACCAGCGCCAGCACCTCATGGCATGGCACGCCGGCCGCGGTGAACGCGGAGGCGGCCGAACCTGATTGGTCGGCGTTGATCCCGACTGACGCGAAACCCGTTGTGCGCGCGGCCGCCAGCAGGTCGGGTAGCGCGCAGCTCCACCGCGCATCAGGGGTCAAGGCCAAGTGCACGGTCACGATGTGACGAAACGGCCGGCCACCCGATGCGCCGTATCGGCATCCCCCGCATGGACAGCCGGGCCGTACCGCGCGATGTCGATCACCACAACATCCTCTCCGATGCCGTTTTCCCGGGGTGAGCAGTCGCGAAGTGTCCGGGATTACGGCGTGTCGAGTGCATTTTGCGTCTGCTCGCGTGGGGAGGTGACCCTACGATCACCCGGTGGCTGATCGCTATGGCTCCGATGTCCTGTCCCACAACCCCCATCGCAAGATCCGCTCCACCGAGCAGCCGGTGGAGATGGGTCTCGTCGTCGAAGACGCCGAGACCGGGTACGTCGGCGCGGTCGTGCGCATCGAGTACGGCCGGATGGAGTTGGAGGACCGGCGCGGACGTCGCAAGCCCTTTCCCATCGGGCCGGGCTACCTGATCGACGGCAAGCCGGTGATCCTCACCGCGCCCAAACGCACGGCGCCGAAGCAGACGCGCACCGCGTCGGGGTCGGTCGCCGTGGCCGGCGCGCGGGCGAAGGTCGCGCTGGCGAGCCGCATCTACGTCGAGGGCCGACACGATGCCGAACTCGTCGAGCAGGTGTGGGGCGACGATCTGCGAATCGAGGGAGTTGTCGTCGAGCACCTCGGCGGCGTCGACGATCTCGTGGCCGTCGTCGAAGATTTCCGACCAGGGCCGGGCCGCCGGCTCGGGGTGCTCGTCGACCATCTGGTGGCGGGCTCGAAGGAGGCCCGCATCGCGCAAGCCGTCCGACAAGGACCCGGCGGTGAGCACACGCTCGTCGTCGGCCACCCGTTCATCGACATCTGGCAGGCGGTCAAGCCCGAACGGCTGGGCATCGAGGCGTGGCCCGTCGTGCCGAAGGGGGTCGACTGGAAGAAGGGCGTGTGCGGTGCGCTGGGCTGGCCCGCCGCCCAGCAGGCCGACACCGCCAGGGCCTGGCAGCGCATCCGCGGCCGCGTCCGCGACTGGACCGACCTCGAGCCAGCACTGATCGGCCGGGTCGAGGAGTTGATCGACTTCGTGACCGCGACCCCATAGGCGTTCGAGTGTGTGGTCGATACACGTCCGGAGCGCACGTCGCGTGCGGGTAACCCCCGTTCGGCGCAAACGGTGGTAAGCAGAAAGCGTGTCCGACGGTCTGTTCGATGTGCCCGGCGATACCGGCCCCAGCGCGGTCGGCCCCGTCGGGGCGTCAGCACCGCTGGCGGTGCGGATGCGTCCGGCGACGCTCGACGAGGTCGTCGGGCAGGATCACCTGCTGCAACCGGGCTCACCGCTGCGCCGGATGGTCGAGGGTTCCGGCGCGGCGTCGGTCATCCTCTACGGACCGCCCGGCACCGGTAAGACGACGCTCGCGGCGCTGATCTCGCAGGCCACCGGCCGCCGGTTCGAAGCGCTGTCGGCGCTGTCTGCGGGGGTGAAGGAGGTCCGCGCGGTCATCGATGTGGCCCGGCGCGCGGCGGCCTACGGCGAGCAGACCGTTCTGTTCATCGACGAGGTGCACCGGTTCTCCAAGACGCAGCAGGACGCGCTGCTGTCGGCCGTCGAGAACCGCGTCGTGGCACTGGTCGCCGCGACGACCGAAAACCCGTCGTTCTCGGTCGTCGCACCGCTGCTCTCCCGGTCGCTGATCCTGCAGTTGCAGCCCTTGGGCGCCGACGCCGTACGCACGCTGGTCCGTCGCGCCATCGAGGACCCGCGCGGCCTCGGCGGCACAGTCACGGTCACCGACGAGGCCGTCGAACTCCTCGTACAACTGTCGGCCGGTGACGCCCGCCGTGCGCTGACCGCGCTCGAGGTGGCCGCTGAAGCTGGGGACGAGGTGACCGTCGAAACCATCGAGCAGTCACTGGACAAGGCCGCGGTCCGTTACGACCGCGACGGCGATCAGCACTACGACGTGATCAGTGCGTTCATCAAGTCGGTCCGCGGCTCCGACGTCGACGCCGCCCTGCACTACCTGGCCCGGATGCTGGTGGCGGGGGAGGACCCGCGCTTCGTGGCCCGGCGGCTGATGATCCTGGCCAGCGAGGACATCGGGATGGCCGACCCGGCCGCGCTGCAGACCGCGGTCGCCGCCGCGCAGACCGTCCAACTCATCGGCATGCCCGAGGCGCAACTGACGTTGGCGCACGCCACCGTCCACCTGGCGACGGCCCCGAAGTCGAATGCCGTGACGACGGCACTGGGCGCGGCCATGAGCGACATCAAAGCGGGCAAGGCGGGCCTGGTGCCGCCACATCTGCGCGACGGCCACTACTCGGGCGCAGCCAAACTGGGCAACGCGATCGGCTACAAGTACGCCCACGACGACCCGGATGGCGTTGTGCCGCAACAGTATCCGCCCGATGAGCTCGTCGGCGTCGACTACTACCAGCCGACCACCCACGGCAACGAACGCGACATCGCCGGTCGCCTGGACAAGTTGCGCGCGATCATCCGCCGCAAGCGCTGATGCCGTCAGACCAGCTCAGGCACCCGCAGGTGTGCGATCGCGAGCTCGAATTCACCGACGTCGATCACGTCGGCACCCAATTCTCGGGTCCGCGCGTTCCTCAGTTCGCTCGCTTGCTCGCGGTTACGCTCCATGGCGTCGCGGCTGTCGAACGTCGCCGATGACACCCCGCGCCCCGACGAGCGGTTGATCATCAAGCTGGCGCTGCAGAAACCTTCGAGGTTCTCCAGTGCCGACAACACCGACGTCCGATAGAACTCAACGGCCCGGTCGGCGTGATCTGGCGGCAACTTCAGCCACGTCGCCCGCACACAGGCGCCCTCAGTCGAGCGGTGGTCACGATGCAGCACCGCGAGTTCCCATGGATCGACCGTGGCGCTGCCGCCGAAGATCTCCGCGGCCCGTTCCCGAAGCGAAGCCGCTTTCTCCGTGCTGGAGCGCATCGCCTCCTCGGTTTCCCAGGCGCTGGTGACGATGCAGCGGCCGGACTCCCGGTCGACCAACATCGACAGGCCGACGTAACCATCCATTTCTTCTAGAGCCGGCATGACTTCATCACGGACATAGGCGGTTCCGGCATCGATGAACCCCGGTTGCGCCTCGATAGTCGTAGAGCGTGCGTACACGGATCCAACCCCTCTGCGTCGGGGCGGCGCCCCGGTGGCGCCACCGGATCTACCTAGCTTCCTCCCGGAGCGCAAACAATTCAACGGGTGCCCGTGCTGCGATCCGCCCGCATGTCACAACCCTGGCTTCACCGTGAGAAAGAGAACCTCTTGACACGTACCGCAGGGGCCTCTACCTTGGTAATCAATAAAACAGTTGATCAAACAAAAGGTTGACAATTGAGAGGTGATGGGAATGCAGACGCCCGGCTGGACCGTGCCTTCCTGGCACTGGCCGACCCCGTTCGGCGCGCCATCGTGGCGAAGCTGTCGCGGGGGCCGGCCACGGTCAACGACCTGGCGGCGCCGTTCGACATCACGAAACAGGCGGTGTCCAAGCACATTCAGGTGCTCGAGCAGGCGGGCCTGGTCACCAGAACCCGCGACGCGCAGCGACGGCCGGTCCACCTGGACGCGGCTGCGTTGGAGCGGCTGACTGCATGGATCGACCGGTATCGGCTTGACGCCGAACGCAACTACCGCCGGCTGGATGTCCTGCTGGCGGACATGACCGAAGAGAAAGGAACCGAGAAATGACCAATGCCCTGAACCTGACCGCGCCCGTCGACACGCTCGCGATGGAGTTCACCCGGGATTTCGACGCCCCCGTCGAAGCGCTGTTCCGCGCGCACGCCGAGGCCGACCTGATGAAGAAATGGCTGGGCCCGCACGGGCTGGAGATGACGATCGAGGAGTGGGATTTCAAGAGCCACGGCGGCTACCGCTATTCGCACAAGGACGAGGGTGGGGAGTACCGCTTCAACGGCACCTTCCACACCGTGCGCGAGAACGAGTTCGTCCTGCAGACCTTCGAATTCGACGGCGCGCCCGATCAGGTCAACATCGAGTACATGTGGTTCGAGGACCTCGGCGGTGGCCGCAGCAGGCTGCGTGGCCGGTCCATCTGCCCGAACGTCGAGGCCCGCGACGCGCTGCTGTCCTCCGGCATGGAGGGCGGCATGCAAGAAGGCTACGAGAAGCTCGACGCGCTGCTGAAGACATTGTGACAGAAGCGATCCCGGCTGCCGGGGGAAGCAGC
The DNA here is from genome assembly GCF_001499855.1 of Mycobacterium sp. GA-0227b. GTDB lineage: Bacteria > Actinomycetota > Actinomycetes > Mycobacteriales > Mycobacteriaceae > Mycobacterium. The sequence continues at coordinate 14,841 of NZ_LQIK01000023.1, read as the reverse complement.
CGGGATCGCGGGGGCAGATCGGCTACCGGATGACGCCGCCGCGACGACGCGTGCCCATCACGCCGGTGCGCCTACGGCCCATGAGCGCGGACACCAGGGCCACACCGATCACGGCGACGACAAGCTGGACGAGAAGTTCGACCCAGTCGACTCCGCTGGTGGCGGTGGGCAGGCCGAGCGCACGGGCGATCGCCGTGCCGATCAACGCCGACACGATGCCGACGAGAACGGTCACCAGCATGCCGATGGGCTGCCTGCCGGGCAGGAGCAGGCGGGCGAGCACGCCGACGACTGCGCCGATCAAGATGGCGGTGATTACGCCGGTGATGGTCATTGTTCCTCCAGGGTCTCGGGGTGCCCGTGAGATACCCCGACACAGACGTCAATAAACGGCCCGGGTCGATCGGGGACGCGCCTCGTACCCTTGAAGGCGTGGACTCCGACGTGCTCGACATCGAGACCGGCCAGCGCCGCATCGTCGACCTGACCGATGCGGTGCGCTCCTTCTGCGGCCGCCACCGCGACGGGTTGTGCAGCGTTTTCGTACCGCACGCGACCGCGGGTGTGGCGATCATCGAGACGGGCGCCGGATCCGATGACGATCTCGTCGACACGCTCGACCGCCTACTTCCGCGGGACGACCGCTACCGCCATTCGCACGGCTCACCGGGCCACGGCGCCGACCACGTCCTGCCGGCGCTGGTGTCGCCGTCGGTCACTCTGCCCGTGCAGGACGGCCAACCGCTGCTCGGCACCTGGCAGAGCATCGTGCTCGTCGACCTCAACCGCGACAACCCGCGCCGTAACGTGCGCCTGAGCTTCATCGCCGCAGCCTGAAGGCGGCACGGGCACCGGAAGCGACGCCCGTTCGTTGACTTTTCGGCGCGGCAACGGCGACCGGTACTGTAGTGCGGTCGAATAGTCGCAGGTACCAGCGAAACTACAAGGATGTATCAGACGTGCAGACACACGAGATCAGGAAGCGTTTCCTCGATCACTTCGTGAAAGCGGGCCACACCGAGGTGCCGAGCGCTTCGGTGATCCTCGACGACCCCAATCTGCTGTTCGTCAACGCCGGCATGGTGCAGTTCGTGCCCTACTTCCTCGGCCAGCAGGCGCCGCCGTGGAGTCGGGCCACCAGCGTTCAAAAGTGCATCCGCACCCCCGATATCGATGAGGTGGGCATCACCACCCGGCACAACACCTTCTTCCAGATGGCGGGCAACTTCTCGTTCGGCGACTACTTCAAGAAGGGCGCCATCGAATTCGCCTGGACGCTGTTGACCAACCCGGTCGATCAAGGGGGTTACGGGCTCGAACCGGAGCGCCTATGGGCGACGGTCTATCTGGACGACGACGAAGCGGCAGCGCTCTGGCAGGAGGTCGCCGGGCTGCCACCGGAGCGCATCCAACGCCGCGGGATGGCGGACAACTACTGGTCGATGGGCATCCCCGGGCCGTGCGGGCCGTCGTCGGAGATCTATTACGACCGTGGCCCCGACTACGGCGCCGAGGGCGGGCCGGTCGTCAACGAGGACCGCTACATCGAGATCTGGAACCTCGTCTTCATGCAGAACGAGCGCGGCGAGGGCACCTCGAAGGAGGACTTCGAGATCCTCGGCCCGTTACCGCGCAAGAACATCGACACGGGCATGGGCATCGAGCGGGTGGCCTGCCTGCTGCAGGGCGTGGACAACGTCTACGAGACGGACCTGGTGCGACCGGTCATCGACCTCATGGCGGAGCGTGCGCCCCGCGGATACGGGCAGGGCAGCCACTCCGACGACGTGCGCTACCGAATCATCGCCGACCACAGCCGGACCGCGGCGATCGTCATCGGCGACGGTGTGAGCCCCGGCAACGAGGGTCGCGGCTATGTGTTGCGCCGCCTGTTGCGCAGGATCATCCGCGCGGCCAAACTTCTCGGGGTCGAGCAGCCGATCATGGCCGATCTGATGGCCACCGTGCGTGACGAGATGGGCCCGTCGTACCCGGAACTGGTGGCCGACTTCGACCGCATCGAGCGGATCGCCGTGGCCGAGGAGACCGCGTTCAACCGCACGCTCGCCGCGGGTTCGCGGTTGTTCGACGAGGCCGCGGGTGCGACGAAAGCCAAGGGCGCCACCGTGTTGTCCGGCTCCGACGCGTTCACCCTGCACGACACCTACGGGTTCCCGATCGAGCTCACGCTGGAGATGGCCGCCGAACAGGGGCTCTCCGTCGACGAACAGGGCTTCCGCGGCCTGATGGCCGAACAGCGCCAGCGCGCCAAGGCCGACGCGGCCGCCCGCAAGCAGGCGCACTCCGATCTGTCGGCGTACCGCGAGCTCGTCGACGCGGGACCGACCGAGTTCACCGGTTTCGACGAATTGTCCTCGGAAGCAAGGATTCTCGGGATCTTCGTCGACGGCAAGCGGGTGCCCGTCGTATCCCACGACGGTGCCGGTATCGGCGGCGCGGCCGCCGGCGGTGGCCCGCAGCCGGACCGGGTCGAGCTGATCCTGGACCGCACCCCCTTCTATGCCGAGTCCGGCGGTCAGATCGCCGACGAGGGCACGATCAGCGGCTCGGGGGCCTCCACCGCGGCGAAGGCCGCCGTCACCGATGTGCAGAAGATCGCGAAAACCCTGTGGGCACATCGGGTCAACGTCGAGTCCGGTGAGTTCGTCGAGGGTGACACGGTGATCGCTGCCGTGGATCCGCGGTGGCGGCACGGCGCGACCCAGGGCCATTCCGGAACTCATATGGTGCACGCCGCGCTGCGACAGGTGTTGGGGCCGAACGCGGTTCAGGCCGGCTCACTGAACCGGCCCGGGTACCTGCGGTTCGACTTCAACTGGCAGGGTCCGCTCACCGAGGAGCAGCGCGGCCAGATCGAGGAAGTCACCAACGAAGCCGTCGAAGCCGACTACGAGGTGCACTCGTTCACCACGGAGTTGGAGAAGGCCAAGTCGATGGGCGCGATGGCGCTGTTCGGCGAGCAGTACCCCGATCAGGTTCGCGTGGTCGAGATCGGCGGCCCGTTCTCGCTGGAGTTGTGCGGCGGCACTCACGTGCACAACTCCGCGCAGATCGGTCCGGTGACGATCCTCGGCGAGTCGTCGGTCGGCTCCGGGGTGCGCCGCGTCGAGGCCTACGTCGGTCTGGACTCGTTCCGCCACCTGGCCAAGGAGCGAGCCTTGATGGCCGGCCTCGCCTCGTCGCTGAAGGTGCCGTCCGACGAGGTGCCTGACCGAGTGGCGAATCTGGTCGAGCGGCTGCGAGCGGCCGAGAAGGAGTTGGACCGGCTGCGCCTGGCGAACGCGCGCGCCGCCGCAGCAAATGCCGCCGCGGGCGCGGAACTTGTCGGTAAGGTCCGTCTCGTGGCGCAGCGGATGGCCGGTGGGATGTCGGCCGGTGATCTGCGCACGCTGGTCGGCGACGTCCGCGGCAAGCTCGGCGCCGACCCCACCGTCGTCGCGCTGATCGCCGAGGGCGAGAACGACACCGTCCCGTTCGTGGTGGCGGTCAACCCGGCGGCACAAGACCTCGGTCTGCGGGCCGACGACCTGGTCAAGCACTTGGGCGCGCCGGTCAACGGCCGGGGTGGCGGCAAGGCCGATCTCGCACAGGGTTCCGGTAAAGGGGCGGCAGGAATCGACGCGGCATTGGCCGCGCTGCGCGCAGAGATTCACCGGAGCTAGCCGCGTGAAGTCCACACCTGCCGGCGATGAGCCGCTTGCGCGACGAGCATCGGACGATCGTCGGCCGGATCGGCCCGGGGGTGCCCTGAACCCTCCGGACCCGGGACGCGGTCGACGGATCGGCATCGATGTCGGCAGCGTGCGCATCGGGGTGGCCGCCAGTGACCCGGACGCCATCCTCGCCACGCCGGTCGAGACCGTGGCGCGGGACCGGCGCAAGGACTCGGACCGGCACATCCGACGGCTCGCCGGCCTGGTTCAAGACTTGGGCGCCGTGGAGGTCGTCGTGGGATTGCCCCGCACGCTCGCCGACCGCTCCGGGTCCTCCGCTCAGGACGCCGTCGCGGTTGCCGATGCGCTCGCTGCGCGGATCGCGCCGACACCCGTGCGACTCGCGGACGAACGACTCACTACCGTGGTGGCTCAACGCTCGTTGCGAGAGGCCGGCGTTCGGGCCAGGGGCCAGCGTTCGGTCATCGACCAAGCGGCAGCGGTAGGCATTCTGCAGAACTGGCTGGACCAGCGGCGCGCGGCGCCGGGGACACAAGGGGCACAAGAGCACCGTGCCGCGCACGGAGAGGTCGTGGATGACTGACCATTGGGGCCGCGAACGGGCCGAACCGGTTGCGGTCGGCCCACCGCGGCGCCGGACGACCCGCGCGGACCGGATCCGGCAGGCGCGGAACCGGCGCAGGCGTCGCCTGGCGGGCAGCTTGGCGGTCGGCCTGCTGATCGTGGTCGTCGTCGGCGCGGTGTTCCTCGGCTCGAAATTGTGGCACTCGTTGTTCGGCGGCAACGACTTCACCGGCGAGGGCGTCGCCGATGTGGTGATCCAGGTACACGACGGCGACTCCACCACCGCGATCGGCAAGACGCTGCAGGAGCACAACATCGTCGCGACGGCCAGCGCGTTCGTCGACGCCGCCGAGGGCAACGACGCGATCTCGGCGATCCAGCCCGGCTTCTACAAGCTGCGCACCGAGATTCCGGCGGCCAACGCCGTTGAGCGGCTGGCAGATCCGCAGAACCGGGTCGGTAAGCTCACCATCCCCGAGGGACGTCAGCTCGACGATGTCCGTGACGTGAAGACCGACGCGGTCACCGACGGCATCCTCAGCCTGATCTCCCGCGCGACGTGTGTCGACCTCGACGGCGAGCGCCACTGTGTGTCGGCGGACGCGCTGAAGCGGGTGGCCGGGACGGTTGCGCCGGCGGCGCTGGCGGTGCCGGACTGGGCCATCGAGCCCGTCACCGCGATGGGAGACGATCATCGGCGCCTCGAGGGGTTGATCGCCGCGGGCACGTGGAACATCGACCCGTCGGCGCAGCCGCAGGAGATCCTGTCGAACCTGATCTCCGCCAGCGCAACGCAATACGCGAACGGGGGGCTACTCGAGACGGCCGCGGCCATGAAGATGTCGCCGTATCAGATCTTGACCGTGGGCTCGCTGGTGCAGCGGGAGTCGACACCCGAGGACTTCGCCAAGGTGGCGCGCGTCATCTACAACCGGCTGGCCGAGAACCGCACGCTCGAGTTCGACTCCACGGTCAACTACCCGCTGGACCGCATCGAGGTGGCCACCACCGACGTCGATCGCGCGCAACACAACCAGTGGAACACCTATGTCCGGCCCGGGCTTCCGGCGACCCCGATCTGCTCGCCGAGCCAAGCGGCGCTGGCCGCCGCCGAGCAACCTGCGCCCGGGGACTGGCTGTATTTCGTCACCATCGACATGCAGGGCACGACGTTGTTCACCAGGGACTACCAGGAGCACCTCGCGAACATCGAACTGGCTCAGCGCAACGGTGTGCTCGATTCCGCGCGATGAGCGCACGCCGTAGGGCGGCGGTGCTCGGTTCGCCGATCGCGCACTCCCGCTCGCCGCAGCTGCACCTCGCGGCTTACCGTGCGCTGGGCCTGCACGACTGGACCTACGAGCGAATCGAGTGCACAGCCGAGCAATTGCCCGGCCTCGTCACCGGTTTCGGCCCCGACTGGGTCGGCGTATCGGTGACCAAGCCCGGCAAGTTCGCGGCGCTGGAGGTCGCCGACGAGCGCACCACCCGCGCCGAACTCGTCGGCTCGGCGAATACGTTGGTCCGGTCACCGGCGGGCTGGCGAGCTGACAACACCGACATCGACGGTGTGACAGGAGCATTGGGCGACGTGACGGCCGGGCACGGGATCGTGGTGGGTTCCGGAGGCACGGCACCGGCGGCGGTCGTCGGGCTGGCAGAGCTCGGAGTCCAGCGGGTGACTGTGGCGGCGAGGAACCCCGAGAAGGCCGCGCCGCTGGTGGATCTGGCGACGCGGTTGGGTGCCGACGCCCGGTGGTGTGACGTCGACGGCCCCGAACTGCGCAGCACGGTCATCGACGCGGATCTGATGGTCAACACCATTCCCGCCGATGCGGCCGCGCGCTACGCGTCCGCGTTCGCAGACGTCCCGCTTGTGCTCGATGCGATCTACGACCCGTGGCCGACGCCGTTGGCCGCGGCGGTACTGGACGCCGGCGGGCGGGTCATCAGTGGTCTGCAGATGCTGCTTCACCAGGCGTTCGCTCAGGTCGAGCAGTTCACCGGTCGCCCGGCACCGCGTGAAGCGATGGCAGCGGCGCTCGACGCGAGCTGAGCGTTCGGCTTACCGCGGTGCAAGTCGGTGGGCCGATTCGGTGACTCCGGGAGTACTGCGCGCCCGTTAGCCTTCGTGAATGGGGGGAGTGGCTTGCGCTGCGGTGCTGTGGTGGTTCGTGGCGTTGAGCGTCTGCGACATCCGAGAGCGGCGACTACCGAACTGGCTCACCTTGCCGGGCGCGCTCGTCATTCTGAGCGCTGCGGCGATGGCAGATCGCGGGCTTCCGGCGGTGGCCGGGGCCGTCGCGCTGTTCGCCGTCTACGTGACGACGCATCTGCTCGCACCGGCGGCGATGGGCGCCGGCGACGTCAAACTCGCGATCGGTGTCGGCGCGCTGACGGGTGCGTTCGGCATCGACGTGTGGACGCTGGCCGCGATGGGAGCTCCACTGATCACGGCCGCGTGGGCCCTCGTCGTGGCTCGGCATCGGGAAGCGACTGTCCCGCACGGCGTTTCGATGTGCCTCGCGGCGGCAACGGCGACGGCGTTGGTGACGCTCTAATGCCAGGCGAGGCGAGCAGCTCTACTCTTGCATACTCAGAGTAGGTTATTGCATACTGCGAGTATGCAAACTGATTTGAAGGCCCTTTCGGAGCGGTATTTCGCCGCGTGGGCGAAACGCGACCCGGACGCGATCGCTGGGTTGCATACCGAGGACACCCGGTTCTGGACACATGTGGGCGCGGAGCCGGTCGTCGGGCGTGACAATGCGCGCGAGGCGTTCGCCGGGTTCTTCGAGCAGTTCCCGGACTTCACCTTCGAGACCTATCGGGTGCTCTACGGCGATGCCCACTGGATACTCGATTGGGCGTTGATCTCCGGCGGTGTGCGCTTCGACTGCCTCGATGTGGTGGTTGTCTCGCGCGAGGGGCTCGTCGCACGCAAGGACTCGTTCATCGACTCGGCGCAGATGATGGCCTCGATGAAAGGGGCCGGCGCGTGACGGCGGCCGCGGTCGACCAGCTACCGCTCGTCGACGCCTTGCCCGTCGAGCACCTGTTCGACATGCACGTCGATCTCCAGCCGGCGCAACCCATCTCGACACCTACCGGTGCCCGGATGACGTTCATCGCGGACGGTGGAACCATCGATGGGCCACGGCTGCGGGGTGAAGTGCTGCCCGGCGGCGGGGACTGGCTTCTCGTCGGTGACGACGGGTCCGGTCGGGTCGATGTCCGCGTCACACTGCGCACGCACGACGGTGTGCTCATCCACTTCGAGAGCGCAGGGATCATCAAGGTCCCCGCGGACGGACTCGAGCGGTTGGCACGCGGTGAGGTCCTTCCTTTCGACGAGACCTACGTGCGAACGACGCCCAGGTTCGCCACCGCCGACGAGCGCTATGCATGGCTCAGCGAGGTCGTCGCGCTGGGCTACAACGTTCTTTCGCCGAACCACGTCGACTATCGCGTCTACGGAGTGTTGTGAACGACGAAAGGCTTGCCCAGCAGTCGAATCGGGTTGTCGACCGCTGGCCACGCACGCAGCCCGCGGACCTGTGACCGGATATCGTTCGGCGGTGGCGACGAAGGGCGCAAGGCGGACACAGGCCGAGCGCACCGAGGCGACCACCTCGGCGCTGGTGGTCGCGGCGCGTCAGCTGTTCGCCGAGCGCGGTTACGAGGCCACCTCGCTGGATGTGGTCGCTGCACGGGCGAATGTGACCAAGGGCGCCGTCTACCACCACTTCGAGGGCAAGCGCCGACTGTTCGAGGCGGTGTTCACCGGCGAAATCGAGCGGATGGCGGGGCCGCTGGTCGACGCATATCGGCGCAGGAAGGACCCGTGGGACGCGTTCGGGTCCGCGTGCCGGGCATTCCTCGACGAATGCCTCGAACCGGGGCTGCAGCGGATCGTGCTGCTCGACGCGTTCACCGCGCTGGGCTGGGAGGAGGTGCGTCGCCTCGAGGCGCCGCTGCTCGAGATGATGGAAGTGGCCATCGTGCGCGCTGTCGAAGCCGGTCGGATCGCCAGGCGGCCACCAGGACCGCTGGCACATTTCTTGTTCGGCGCGCTCTGCGAGATGGCGATGATCGTCGCCCGCGCGCAGGACCAGAAGGCCGCGCATCGGCACACCGCAGCCGAACTCGGCCGCATCCTCGATGGCCTGGTGATCGGCTGATTCGGGGCCGGGCGGCCGACGTGGGAAGATGGGACGCGTGTTGCGATGGACCACTGCTGGTGAATCCCACGGCCGCGCCCTGGTGGCCGTCGTCGAAGGCATGGTCGCGGGCGTGCACGTCACCTCGGACGACATCGCCGGGCAGCTGGCCCGCCGTCGCCTCGGGTACGGCCGCGGCGCCCGGATGAAGTTCGAGCAGGACCTGGTTACGATGCTGGCCGGGGTCCGGCACGGCGTCACGCTCGGTGGCCCGATCGCGATCGAGATCGGCAACACCGAGTGGCCGAAGTGGGAAACCGTGATGGCACCGGACCCCGTGGACCCCGCCGAGCTCGACGTCGCGCGCAATGCGCCCCTGACCCGGCCGCGGCCCGGGCACGCCGACTACGCGGGCATGCTCAAGTACGGCTTCGACGACGCCCGTCCGGTGCTCGAGCGCGCCAGCGCTCGCGAGACCGCGGCCCGCGTGGCCGCCGGCACGATCGCCCGCGCGTTCCTCAAAGAGGCGCTCGGCGTCGAGGTGCTGTCCCACGTCATCTCGATCGGGGCGTCAGACCCGTACGACGGCCCGCCGCCACAGGCCGCCGACCTGGCCGCGATCGACGCGAGCCCCGTCCGCGCCTACGACAAGGACGCGGAAAAGTCCATGATCGACGAGATCGAGGCCGCCAAGAAGGACGGCGACACGCTCGGCGGCGTCGTCGAGGTCGTCGCCAACGGCCTTCCGGTGGGGCTGGGGTCGTTCACCAGCGGCGACAACCGGCTCGACAGCCAACTCGCCGCCGCGGTGATGGGCATCCAGGCGATCAAGGGTGTCGAGATCGGCGACGGGTTCCAGACCGCGCGCCGACGCGGCAGCGTCGCCCACGACGAGATGTATCCGGGCCCCGACGGGGTGATGCGCTCGACGAACCGGGCGGGCGGTCTGGAAGGCGGGATGACCAACGGCCAGCCGCTGCGGGTGCGCGCGGCGATGAAGCCGATCTCCACCGTGCCGCGGGCCCTGGCGACGGTGGACATGGACACCGGCGACGAGGCCGTCGCGATCCATCAGCGCTCCGACGTCTGTGCGGTGCCCGCCGCCGGCGTGGTCGTCGAGACCATGGTGGCGCTGGTGCTCGCACGGGCGGCGCTGCAGAAGTTCGGCGGCGATTCGCTGACCGAGACGCGGGCCAACATCGACAACTACTTGCGAGCGGTGCGCGACCGTGAGCCGGCGACGCGACCGGTGCAGGCCTCGGGCTGATGGCGCCGCGCGCGGTACTGGTCGGCTTGCCCGGGTCGGGCAAGTCGACGATCGGGCGGCGGTTGGCCAAGGCGCTCGGACTCTCGCTGCTCGACACCGATGCCGCGATCGAGGAGACCACGGGCCGCACGATCGCCGACATCTTCGCCACCGACGGCGAGCAGGAGTTCCGCCGGATCGAGGAAGAGGTCGTCCGATCGGCGCTGCAGACCCATGACGGCGTGCTGTCGTTGGGCGGGGGAGCGGTCACCACGGCGGGTGTGCGCGAGGCGCTGGCCGGTCATACCGTGATCTACCTGGAGATCAGCGCCGCGGAGGGCGTGCGCCGGACCGGAGGCAGCACGGTGCGTCCGCTGCTAGCGGGCGCCGACCGCGACGAGAAGTTCAAAGCGCTGATGTCGCAACGGGTTCCGCTATACCGGAAGGTGGCGACGATCCGGGTCAACACCAACCGGCGCAACCCCGGTGCGGTGGTGCGCTACATCGTCACCCGGCTGGAGAACCCCGGCGCACCCAACCCGCAGCGGCGCAAGCGTCGCCCACCCTGGCGCCGCGGACCGTCGGCGCTCACCGCCGAGCCCAGCACCGAGGCGCCGCCGTCACCGGCGGCGGTCGCCGCCCGAAACATGAAGGCGAACCGTGACTGAACACACCGACCCGGTCACCGTAGACGTACTCGTCGACCCGCCGTACCCCGTCATCATCGGCGCCGGGCTGCTCGGCGAATTGCAACGTGCCCTCGAGGGCAGGCACAAGGTCGCGATCCTGCACCAGCCCGTGCTCGCGCAGACGGCCGAGCTCATCCGCAAGACGTTGGCCGACACCGGCATCGACGCACACCGCATCGAGATTCCGGACGCCGAGAAAGGCAAGGACCTGCCGGTCGTCGGATTCATCTGGGAAGTGCTGGGCCGCATCGGGATCGGCCGCAGGGATGCGATCGTCAGCCTCGGCGGCGGAGCGGCCACCGACGTCGCAGGTTTCGCGGCCGCCACCTGGCTGCGCGGGATCGACATCGTCCACGTGCCGACCACGCTGCTCGCAATGGTGGACGCCGCCGTCGGTGGCAAGACCGGCATCAACACCGACGCGGGCAAGAACCTGGTCGGCGCTTTCCACCAACCCGCCGCCGTGCTCGTCGACCTCGCCACGTTGGAGACGCTGCCCCGCAACGAACTCGTCGCGGGCATGGCCGAGATCGTCAAGGCCGGTTTCATCGCCGACCCGGCCATCCTGGACCTGATCGAAACCGATCCCGAAGCCGCGCTGGATCCCACCGGAACCGTGCTGCCCGAGCTGATCCGGCGCGCGATCGCGGTCAAGGCCGAGGTGGTCGCCGCCGACGAGAAGGAATCGCAACTGCGCGAGATCCTCAACTACGGCCACACCCTGGCGCATGCGATCGAACGCCGCGAGCGCTACCAGTGGCGCCACGGCGCCGCCGTGTCGGTGGGGCTGGTGTTCGCCGCCGAACTCGGCCGGCTCGCGGGCCGCCTCGACGACGAAACCGCCGACCGGCACCGGGCGGTGCTCACCTCGCTGGGCCTGCCGGTCAGTTACGACGCCGACGCGTTCCCCGAGTTGCTGGAGACCATGGCGGGGGACAAGAAGACCCGCGCGGGCGTGCTGCGGTTCGTCGTACTCGACGGCCTCGGCAAGCCGGGACGTCTGGAGGGCCCAGATCCGTCACTTCTTGCGGCGGCATACGCAGAAATAGGAGCGGTGGCGTCATGACCGGAACGGTGCTGATCCTCAACGGCCCCAACCTCGGTCGGCTGGGCCGCCGCGAACCCGACGTGTACGGCAGCGCCACGCACGATGAACTGGTCGCGCTCATCGAGCGTGAGGCCGAGGAGATGGGACTGAAAGCCGTTGTGCGGCAGAGCGACAGCGAGGCCGACCTGCTCGGCTGGATCCACGCCGCCGCCGATGCGGGCGATCCGGTGATCCTCAATGCCGGCGCACTGACGCACACGTCGGTGGCGCTGCGCGACGCGTGCACCGAACTGCGCGCGCCGCTGATCGAGGTGCACATCTCGAATGTGCACGCCCGCGAGGAATTCCGGCACCACTCGTACCTGAGTGCGGTGGCCACCGGCGTGATCGTCGGCCTCGGCGTGCAGGGCTACGTACTCGCCCTGCGGTACTTGGCCAGCCTCGGCGGCTACACCCGGTCGTCGCGTGGTGTTGTCTCGGAGGACCCGCCCGCGTCCTGACGGCCGACGGCCGCGAACACGTCGGTATCGGCGCGGTCGTCATCGTGGGCGTGGTGCAGATGCGGTGTCTGGTCGGCCTTGCGGTCGACGAGGTAGCGGCCGAGCGCCACACCTGCGATCGCCATCAAGAACACCACCAGCGCGGTGAACGCCGCGAACGTGGTGACCTCGTTGAGGAGCGCCTCGACATAGAGGCTCTTGTAGAAGATCCCGATGAACCACGCCACCGCGCCGCTGACGATCCCGGCGAACAGGCCCGACAGCAGCCAGACCATCGCCAGGTCGCCGCGGCGGTCCGGGTCCGGGTTGGCGCGGGCGTCGGCCCGGCCGTCGATCACACCCCAAACGAACGCGGCGATCGCGAACAGCGCCACCAGCACGACGCTGATCAGCCCTGCCCTGGTTTCCCACGCGTTGATCAGCGTTCCCTGCAGCAATCGCACGATCACCATCAGGGTCGCGAACACCAGTCCGCGCAGCAACCACTTACTCATGGGGCCTCACCTTAGCGAGTAGCGTCATCGACCGTGACTATTTCACAGCGCCGGGACCGGTTGCGCGAGCGCCTCGCCAACGCCGGGCTCGACGCGATGCTGGTTTCGGACCTGGTCAACGTGCGATATCTGTGCGGGTTCACCGGCTCCAACGCCGCCCTGCTCATCCGGGTGGACGGGAAAGACACGGAAACGCCGGTGCTGGCCACCGACGGCCGCTACCGCACGCAGGCGGCCCAGCAGGCGCCCGACGCCGAGATCGTCATCGAGCGGGCCTGCGGACCGCACCTGGCGCGCCGGGCCGCCGCGGATGGGGTGCGTCGGCTCGGCTTCGAGAGTCACGTGGTGACCGTCGACGCGTTCGCCGCGTTGACCGCTGCCGCCGGAGAGCAGACCGAGCTGGTGCGCGCGGCTGGAACGGTCGAGGCGCTTCGCGAAGTCAAGGACGCGGGCGAGGTTGCGCTGCTGCGGCTGGCTTGCGAGGCCGCCGACGCGGCGTTGCGGGACCTCGTCGACGGCGGCGGACTGCGGGCGGGCCGCACGGAGAAGGAGGTCGGCCGCGAGCTCGAGTCGCTGATGCTCGAGCACGGCGCCGACGGGGCGTCGTTCGAGACGATCGTGGCGGCCGGGCCCAACTCGGCGATCCCGCATCACCGGCCCACCGACGCGGTGCTGGGCGCAGGCGACTTCGTCAAGATCGATTTCGGCGCGCTGGTCAGCGGCTACCACTCGGATATGACCCGGACCTTTGTGCTCGCACCGGCCGCGCAGTGGCAGCACGACCTCTACGAACTGGTCGCCACCGCGCAACGCGCCGGTCGGGAGGCGCTGGCGCCCGGGGTGTCGCTCAAGGAGGTCGACGCAGCGTCGCGTCGCGTCATCGCCGAGGCCGGCTATGCCGACAACTTCGGACATGGGCTCGGGCATGGGGTGGGTCTGCAGATCCACGAAGCGCCGGGGATCAACGCGGCGGCCGCCGGTACACTGCTTGCTGGCTCTGCGGTGACCGTGGAACCCGGTGTCTATCTGCCCGACCGTGGCGGCGTCCGCATCGAGGACACGCTCGTCGTGGCGGGCTCCCAAGACGACACCTCCGACTTGCTTACCCGGTTCCCGAAGGAACTGGCCATCCTCTGAACAGGAGAACAACCGACCGTGGCAACGACCGCCGACTTCAAGAATGGCCTCGTCCTGGTGATCGACGGGCAACTCTGGCAGATCATCGAATTCCAGCACGTCAAACCCGGCAAGGGGCCGGCCTTCGTGCGCACCAAGCTCAAGAACGTGGTCTCCGGTAAGACCGTCGACAAGACCTACAACGCGGGGGTGAAGGTCGAAACCGCGACGGTCGACCGGCGCGACGCGACCTATCTCTACCGCGACGGCTCCGACTTCGTGTTCATGGACTCCCAGGACTACGAGCAGCATCCGCTGCCCGAGTCGCTGGTCGGCCGCGCCGCCGATTTCCTCCTCGAGAGCATGCCGGTGCAGATCGCCTTTCACGACGGTTCGCCGCTGTACCTCGAGTTGCCCGTCACCGTCGAACTCGAGGTCACGCACACCGAGCCGGGGCTGCAAGGCGATCGTTCCAGTGCCGGCACCAAGCCCGCCACGGTGGAGACCGGCGCCGAGATCCAGGTACCGCTGTTCATCAACACCGGCGACCGGCTCAAGGTCGACTCGCGTGACGGCAGCTATCTGGGTCGGGTGAATGCCTGACCGTCGAGGAGACTCCGGCCGGACTGGTCGGCCCGCCGACCGGGGCCGCCATCAGGCCCGCAAGCGCGCCGTCGACCTGCTCTTCGAGGCCGAGGCCCGCGGGCTCACCTCGGCGGAGGTGGCAGAGGCACGCAATGCCTTGGCGGAGAACGAGTCCGACGTGGCGCCACTGAACCCGTACACCGTGACGGTGGCTCGGGGGGTCACCGAGCATTCCGCGCACATCGACGATCTGATCGCCGCGCACCTTCAAGGCTGGACTCTGGAGCGGTTGCCTGCCGTCGATCGCGCGATTCTGCGGGTGGCGGTGTGGGAACTGCTGCACGCCGACGATGTGCCCGAGCCGGTCGCCGTCGACGAAGCGGTCGAACTGGCCAAACAGTTGTCGACCGATGACTCACCGGGTTTCGTCAACGGCGTACTGGGCCAGGTGATGCTCGTGACGCCGCAGATCCGGGCCGCCGCGCAGGCGGTGCGCGGGGCCGGCGACGGGGGCACGCTTTAGATGTCGAGCGCCTGGTAGGTCCGGCGGACGAACTTCGGCTGAGCGCTCTGAAGTTTGGCCAGCGACGTGTTGCCGGCGATCGCGGCCGCGTCGACGCTGACCTCGGGAAGGTTCTGGACCAGATAGATCAGGATCAGGTCCGCCGACGGATCGGCCTGCCACCACGTGCCGTAGGCGCCCGGCCAGCTGAACGTGCCGGTGGTCACCGATCCCGCGAAGTC
>NZ_LQIK01000022.1 GCF_001499855.1 Mycobacterium sp. GA-0227b | reverse complement strand
CGCGTCACATTGGCATGGGTGACCGCCACCCCCTTGGGCGTACCAGTAGTGCCCGAGGTGTAAATCAGATAAGCGATCCCCCCGCCACCAGGAACCGGCAACGGGCTACTCGATTGACTGCCAATACGCGGATCATCAACATCAATCACCACCACACCGCACTCATCCAGCCGCCCGGCCAGATCAGCGGTACTGATCACCACCTTGGGCCCCGCATCAGCGAGCACGAACGCGATCCGCGCCTCGGGATGGGCCGGATCGATCGGCACATAAGCCGCCCCCGCCTTGAGCACCCCCACAATCGCCACGACCGCCTCAGCCGACCGCTCCACCAACAGGGCCACGCAATCCCCCGCGCCCACACCTTCGGCAGTCAACAAGTGCGCCAACCGATTTGCAGCCTCATCAAGCTCGTGATACGTCCACGAACGCTGCCCGCCACACAACGCCACCGCATCCGGAACCCGCCGCACCCACACGTCGAACAACTCCAGAATCGACACCGGCGCCGCAGACCGCCCCAACACCACCCGATTACCGACCTCATCGAGTCGGGCATGCTCGAACTCGTCAAGCAAATCCACCGACGACAACGACCGCCCCGGATCAGCAGCCATCACCACCAACACCCGCCGCAACCGCTCCACCACAGCCTCGACACTGGCCGCATCAAACACATCAGTGCGAAACTCCACCGCTCCGCCGATCCCGGCGGGCTCACCAGCTTCGGTCCACCGTTCGGCCAATGAGAAGGCCAGATCCCAGCGGGCGCTCTGGGTGTGCACCGGCATCGACGTGACCTGCAAATCACCCAAAGTCAGTCCGGCGGTGGGATCCTCATGCTGCCAGTTCTGCCAGGCCACCGCCACCTGAAACAGGGGGTGGTGGGTGAGGCTTCGGGTGGGGTTGAGCCGCTCCACCAGTACCTCGAAGGGCACGTCCTGGTGCTCGTAGGCGGCGAGGCTGCGCTGACGCACCTGGTCCAGCAGTTCAGCGACAGTGGGATCCCCAGCGAACTCGACCCGTAACACCAAGGTGTTGACGAAGAATCCCACCAACTCGTCGAGCGCGGGATCACCGCGTCCGGCGATGGCGAAGCCCACCGCCACGTCGCGGCTCGCACTGAGCTTGGCCAGCAGCAGCGCCAATCCGGCCTGGACCACCATGAAGCTGGTCGCGTTGTGTGCACGGGCCACCCGGGCCACGGTCTGCTGCAATTCGGCCGGCCAATCCACGGCGACACTTGCGCCGCGGTGATCGGCCACCGCCGGGTAGGGCCGATCGGTGGGCAATTCCAGCCGCTCCGGCAGCCCGGCCAGCGCCTGCTCCCAGTAAGTCAACTGCGCGGTGATGGGGCTGTCGCTGTCCGCCAGATCGCCCAGAAATTCGCGCTGCCACAACGTGTAATCGACGTACTGCACCGGTAGCGGCGGCCATTCGGGAGCCTGGCCGGCACACCGGCTGGCATAGGCCACTCGTAGATCAGCTACCAACGGCGTCGTCGACCATCCGTCGGCGGCGATATGGTGCATGACGGTCACCAGCACGTGTTCGTCGTCAGTGCCCTGGAAAAGGGTTGCGCGCAGCGGGATTTCGGTGGTCAGGTCGAAGGTGTGGCGTACCGTCGCGCCGATGGCTTCCTCGAGTTGGGCCGCCGACCAGCCGCTGGCCTCAATGACATTCCAACGGCAATCAGCCCGCTCGGGCGGCACGACCAGCTGCTGGGGCACTCCCTCGGGCGCGACGAACAGCGTGCGCAGGCTCTCGTGGCGGGCGACCACGTCGGCCAGCGCTGCGCCCAACGCCTCGACGTCGAGCCGCCCACTCAACCGCAACGCCGCCGCCAAGTTGTACACCGGCGACGGACCCTGCAGCTGGTCGAGGAACCATAACCTCTGCTGCGCAAATGACAACGGCACCACGGCCGGTCGCTCCACCGGCCGCAACGGCGGCAGCTGGTGCGAACCCGTACCGATCCGCGGCGCCAACTGGCCAACTGTGGGTGTTTCGAACACCGCGCGTACCGACAGCCCGGCATTCAACGAGGCGTTGGTCGCGGCGATCAGGCGCATCGCCGAGATGCTGTCGCCGCCGAGGTCGAAGAAGGAGTCGTCGACTCCGACGCGTGGTAGGCCGAGTACTTGGGCGTAGATGCCGGCCAGGATGTCTTCGATTGCGCTGGCGGGGGCGCGATATGCGCCGGCGGCGTATTCGGGTGCGGGCAGGGCGCGGGTGTCGAGTTTGCCGTTGGGGGTCAGCGGCAGCGCGTCGAGTAGCACCACCGTGGCCGGGACCAGATAGTCGGGCAACCGATCCAACAGCTGGGCGCGAATATCGCCCGGGTCTGCGCTGCCGGTGATGTAGCCGACCAGACGCTTGTCACCGG
>NZ_LQIK01000021.1 GCF_001499855.1 Mycobacterium sp. GA-0227b | reverse complement strand
CTGCAGCATTAACTGAGAACGGATCAAACTAACCCCGACTCGAGAACCGGGTGGACTCAGTATCGGGGACTCGCCAGGCACACGGAAACAGAGCCGAATTCTCGTCCACACACCCCAATGATCTACCGCGCACAGGCTTGCCCCATCCGGCCCGCGCAGTACCGCCGGACACCTTCGACGTCAGGTACTACGACACATGGGACGACGATGTGTTCGTACGGAGACTGTGGTTTCGTGCGATCGCACCGCTTCCACCGGACATAGGTGTTCATGAATGCGTGGTGGCCTTCATCAGCGACCTCTATTTCTTCGAGCCGCTCGTCGTCCAACACGGTTCGAAGGCGAACGACCGCAATCTAAAGTACGCAACTGCTCAGCACGCCATGTGGTTTCACCACTCCCCGCGTGCGAACGAGTGGCTCGTCATCGAATCGAGTTCACCCGTGAGCTGCGGGGGAAGAGGACTGGTGGCAGGTGAGATCCGCACCATCACAGGAGAGGTGGTCGCCACCGTAGTTCAAGAGGTCGCTGTGCGAATGGACCCCGTGCGCGGACCTTCTGCCGGGTCGGCGGAGGCAGATCACCGATGATCGAAACCGCCATCGACCGATAGGTCAACGCCATCGACCGCTCGGATGCCGGGTGCGCCCGAGCAGCCGTGTCGTGGACGTCTACGTCGGTCGAATCAGTTCCGGTGCAGCATCCTCGCAAGCGTTCACGGGGCGACCCGACATGCCGCGGCTGGGGTGGCATCGGGGCGGGCCATCGCACGAACAGCTTGATCTCCGTCCGCCGATTACCTGAATGACTTCGCCGGATTATCGTACGTTCGATCAATTGCTGTACAATGGTCACCTGGCGCGCAGTGACGCGATAGGAGCGAGCCCTGTGATGACATGAAAATGCGTCCGCCATCTCAGTCCCAACGGTCACGGTGTGGCGATGAGCATCGGCGCGGCCGGTCCGACCCTCGGGCAAGGTGCTGACGGGACTTCTCCCGGCCTGCAGGCGGAATTGATTGACTGGTTGCGAATCAAGGATGGTCTCTTGCGGGAATTTCGCGAACCAGTGGACACCCTGGCGGAAGACGTTGAAGGGCTTCGCCGTTTTCAGCAATTACTATATAACGCCGGCTGGCTGCGGAAGGGCTGGCCGGCACAATTCGGCGGCCTCGGCGGTTCGGCGCTCGATCGCGGAATCATCGCCGAAACGCTGACCGCCGCAGGATTTCCCTTGCCTTTCTCATTCTCCATGATCGAGGTCTCGCCCCGGCTGTGCTTCGCTTCGCCGATGCGCAGTTAAGCGAGAGGTTCCTGCCCCGTGTACTTAGCGGCCAGGACACCTGGTGTCAGGGCTTCTCGGAACCCGAGGCCGGCAGCGATCTGGCGTCGCTACGTACGGCCGCGGTCCAGGCCGGCGACGATTTCGAGGTGACCGGCCAAAAGATTGGACGAGCTTCGCCCAATTCGCTGACCGATGCGTCCTGCTTGCGCGTACCGGCGCTCGAGAATCCGGGCATCGGGGCATCACAGCCTTTTTTATGGACATGGACTCGCCCGGAATAGAGGTGCGACCCGTTCGATCGGCCACCAGTGAGGATGAATACTGCGAGATCTTCCTCGATCACGTGCATATCCCGCGACACCGGATAATCGGTGACGTTGACGGTGGTTGGCCGGTCGTCATGTACGTGCTCGGATGTGGACGCGGTGTCATGGCGTGGCAACGTGCGACATGGCTATTGAGCCGGTTCCAAGACCTGCTCGCGGACTGTGGATACTCTCTGGACGAGAGCTCGGCTGGGCAAGTATTAGCTTCACTCTACGGATTTCGGCTGCGAGCGCGCGACATGTTGCGCCGAATGGCCGATGGTGAAGTGCCCGGCAGTGGCAACTCGATCGACAAGTTGTTGATGTCATCGTCGGAACAAGCGCTTTTTGACCTGGCCCTAACTGAGCTTCGCACGCAAATCGTCTTGACACGGGGACTGTTGGCCGACCGGTGGCGTTCCGACTTCATCTACTCACGCGCTGCATCGATATATGGAGGGACATCCGAGATTCAGAAGAATGTCATCGCCGAACGACTCCTCGGGCTACCTCGTAGCTGACGGTAGAAAGGCGACCTATGTACGACTCTGATCTGGTCCTCATCGAAGACGGCTTGCGTAGGGTGTTGATCGATGGCGGCACCGATGACACTCCTGGTCGCCTGGTCGATTTCGGATGGTTCGAGCTCTTCGGCGAATATCCGGGTACGGCCATCCGGCTGATATTTGGTCAGCAGGGGAACCAATCTGCCAACTGGTCGGCCCTTGGGCTCGTCATGTCTCTGAGCGTCGGCGCTCCGATATCGACGGTCGTGCGAGATGAGACAGCCACGGCTCTCGTGCTGCCCGCACTCTGCGCCTCGACGGCGCCTGCACGGAGCACAGCCGATGCCGATGTGGTTGATGTCGACGGCATCGTGCTCGGAGCGCCGCCAGACCGTCTGCTCCTCCTCTGCGACTTCGGTGACCATCATGCCTTCGGAGATCTGGAAGTGTGCGACGACCTGATTAGCCCGGTTGGCGGACTAGATCCGGAGCTCGGGCTGCGCCGCGTCGCCGGTCTCGCACGGTTCACTCCACGACCATTGGAAGAGGGCGTCGAACCAGTGGCGGCGTGGCTGCGGGCGGTCTCGATGGGGCGATTGGGGCTGGCTAGCGAATTGACGGCGATAGGCGGACGCGTGTTGCGGCGAGCCGTCGATCACGTGGTCACCCGACTGTTGACGACGGTTGAAGATCCGGCCAGTCGCGACGGTTGAAAAGTAGGCCACCCGATCAGATTGGATGGGTGATCT
>NZ_LQIK01000020.1 GCF_001499855.1 Mycobacterium sp. GA-0227b | reverse complement strand
GCGGGTGTGTTGTTTGAGAACTCAATAGTGTGTTTGGTGGTTTTTGTTTGTTGTTGTTTTTTGCCTGCCTCTTTTTCCCGTTTAGGGGTGGGTGTTTGTGATGCCAGTTTTTGGTGTCTTGCTTGGTCAAATGTTTCTCTGATTGGCCTTTTTGGGTTTTGTTTGGAGAGTTTGATCCTGGCTCAGGACGAACGCTGGCGGCGTGCTTAACACATGCAAGTCGAACGGAAAGGCCCTTTCGGGGGTACTCGAGTGGCGAACGGGTGAGTAACACGTGGGTGATCTGCCCTGCACTTTGGGATAAGCCTGGGAAACTGGGTCTAATACCGAATATTCCCTGCCGGTTGCATGGTTGGTGGGGGAAAGCTTTTGCGGTGTGGGATGGGCCCGCGGCCTATCAGCTTGTTGGTGGGGTGATGGCCTACCAAGGCGACGACGGGTAGCCGGCCTGAGAGGGTGTCCGGCCACACTGGGACTGAGATACGGCCCAGACTCCTACGGGAGGCAGCAGTGGGGAATATTGCACAATGGGCGCAAGCCTGATGCAGCGACGCCGCGTGGGGGATGACGGCCTTCGGGTTGTAAACCTCTTTCAGTACCGACGAAGCGGAAGTGACGGTAGGTACAGAAGAAGCACCGGCCAACTACGTGCCAGCAGCCGCGGTAATACGTAGGGTGCGAGCGTTGTCCGGAATTACTGGGCGTAAAGAGCTCGTAGGTGGTTTGTCGCGTTGTCCGTGAAAACTCACAGCTTAACTGTGGGCGTGCGGGCGATACGGGCAGACTGGAGTACTGCAGGGGAGACTGGAATTCCTGGTGTAGCGGTGGAATGCGCAGATATCAGGAGGAACACCGGTGGCGAAGGCGGGTCTCTGGGCAGTAACTGACGCTGAGGAGCGAAAGCGTGGGGAGCGAACAGGATTAGATACCCTGGTAGTCCACGCCGTAAACGGTGGGTACTAGGTGTGGGTTTCCTTCCTTGGGATCCGTGCCGTAGCTAACGCATTAAGTACCCCGCCTGGGGAGTACGGCCGCAAGGCTAAAACTCAAAGGAATTGACGGGGGCCCGCACAAGCGGCGGAGCATGTGGATTAATTCGATGCAACGCGAAGAACCTTACCTGGGTTTGACATGCACAGGACGCCGGCAGAGATGTCGGTTCCCTTGTGGCCTGTGTGCAGGTGGTGCATGGCTGTCGTCAGCTCGTGTCGTGAGATGTTGGGTTAAGTCCCGCAACGAGCGCAACCCTTGTCTCATGTTGCCAGCGGGTAATGCCGGGGACTCGTGAGAGACTGCCGGGGTCAACTCGGAGGAAGGTGGGGATGACGTCAAGTCATCATGCCCCTTATGTCCAGGGCTTCACACATGCTACAATGGCCGGTACAAAGGGCTGCGATGCCGTGAGGTGGAGCGAATCCTTTCAAAGCCGGTCTCAGTTCGGATCGGGGTCTGCAACTCGACCCCGTGAAGTCGGAGTCGCTAGTAATCGCAGATCAGCAACGCTGCGGTGAATACGTTCCCGGGCCTTGTACACACCGCCCGTCACGTCATGAAAGTCGGTAACACCCGAAGCCGGTGGCCTAACCCCTTGTGGGAGGGAGCCGTCGAAGGTGGGATCGGCGATTGGGACGAAGTCGTAACAAGGTAGCCGTACCGGAAGGTGCGGCTGGATCACCTCCTTTCTAAGGAGCACCACGATGTTTGGGCCGGCCCGCAGATCGCGGATCCTCCGGTGTCCCAGACGGATTCGTTGGATGGCCCCACACCTGTAGTGGGTGGGGGTCTGGTGCACAACAAACATTGAGCCGCTACGGGTTTTAGCTTCGGCTGAGATGCGGTGAGGGATTGCCAGACACACTATTGGGCTTTGAGACAACAAGCCCGCTATCTCTTCGTCCCGAGTGTGGGAAACCGGAGGTGGTGTCGATCCCGGTCGGGGTTGGCGTTGTTGTTGCCCTGCTTTGGTGGTGGGGTGTGGTGTTTGATTTGTGGATAGTGGTTGCGAGCATCTGGCGCGCAAAGGGGTGCTGGTCTTCCGTTGTGGGGGCTGGTGTTTTTTTGTGTGTCGAGATAATGCAATTTTATTCTTCCGAGAATTTTTGATCTGTTTTGTGTGTAAGTGTTTAAGGGCGCATGGTGGATGCCTTGGCACTGGGAGCCGATGAAGGACGTGGGAGGCTGCGATATGCCTCGGGGAGTTGTCAACCGAGCGTGGATCCGAGGATGTCCGAATGGGGAAACCCGGCACGAGTGATGTCGTGTCACCCAACGCTGAATATATAGGCGTTGGGGGGGAACGCGGGGAAGTGAAACATCTCAGTACCCGTAGGAAGAGAAAACAATAGTGATTCCGTAAGTAGTGGCGAGCGAAAGCGGAGGATGGCTAAACCGTGTGCATGTGATACCCGGCGGGGGTTGTGTGTGCGGTGTTGTGGGGCGTTTCTTCCCGAGGTCCGCCGGCCTGGGCGAAAGTGATCAACCGTTGGGTTAGTTGAAGTGGTCTGGGATGGCCTGTCGTAGAGGGTGAGAGCCCCGTAGACGAAAACTTGGCGGCTTTCGTGAAATGTTTTCCCCGAGTAGCAGCGGGCCCGTGGAATCTGCTGTGAATCTGCCGGGACCACCCGGTAAGCCTGAATACTTCTCAGTGACCGATAGCGGATCAGTACCGTGAGGGAATGGTGAAAAGTACCCCGGGAGGGGAGTGAAAGAGTACCTGAAACCGTGTGCCTACAATCCGTCAAAGCCCCCGATTTTTCGTGGGGTGATGGCGTGCCTTTTGAAGAATGAGCCTGCGAGTCAGGGACATGTCGCGAGGTTAACCCGGGTGGGGTAGCCGCAGCGAAAGCGAGTCTGAATAGGGCGTATCCAAACAACAGTGTTTGGTGTAGTGGTGTGTTCTGGACCCGAAGCGGAGTGATCTACCCATGGCCAGGGTGAAGCGCGGGTAAGACCGCGTGGAGGCCCGAACCCACTTAGGTTGAAGACTGAGGGGATGAGCTGTGGGTAGGGGTGAAAGGCCAATCAAACTCCGTGATAGCTGGTTCTCCCCGAAATGCATTTAGGTGCAGCGTCGCATGTTTCTTGTTGGAGGTAGAGCTACTGGATGGCCGATGGGCCCTACTAGGTTACTGACGTCAGCCAAACTCCGAATGCCGACAAGTCAAAAGTGTGGCAGTGAGACGGCGGGGGATAAGCTCCGTGCGTCGAGAGGGAAACAGCCCAGATCGCCGGCTAAGGCCCCTAAGCGTGTGCTAAGTGGAAAAGGATGTGCAGTCGCGAAGACAACCAGGAGGTTGGCTTAGAAGCAGCCACCCTTGAAAGAGTGCGTAATAGCTCACTGGTCAAGTGATTGTGCGCCGATAATGTAGCGGGGCTCAAGCACACCGCCGAAGCCGCGGCAGCATAGATTATTTCTATGTTGGGTAGGGGAGCGTCCTGCATCCGGTGAAGCCACCGAGTGATCGAGTGGTGGAGGGTGTGGGAGTGAGAATGCAGGCATGAGTAGCGATAAGGCAAGTGAGAACCTTGCCCGCCGGAAGACCAAGGGTTCCTGGGCCAGGCCAGTCCGCCCAGGGTGAGTCGGGACCTAAGGCGAGGCCGACAGGCGTAGTCGATGGACAACGGGTTGATATTCCCGTACCCGTGTATGAGCGTCCCTGACGAATCCATACCGCTAACCACCCAAAACCTGCTCCACTGATCCCTTCGGGGTGACGGGAGCGGGGGCTGCGTGGGACCCGTGTGGGTAGTAGTCAAGCGATGGGGTGACGCAGGAAGGCAGCCGTACCAGTCAGTGGTAATACTGGGGCAAGCCGGTAGCACGCGTGATAGGCAAATCCGTCACGCATATGTGTGAGAGGTGATGCATAGCCGAGTGAGGCGAATTCGGTGATCCTATGCTGTCGAGAAAAGCCTCTAGCGAGCGCATACACGGCCCGTACCCCAAACCAACACAGGTGGTCAGGTAGAGAATACCGAGGCGTACGAGTGAACTATGGTTAAGGAACTCGGCAAAATGCCCCCGTAACTTCGGGAGAAGGGGGACCCCCACACCGTCAACCCACTTGCTGGGGGCAGCGGGAGGGGGTGGCACAAACCAGTGAGAAGCGACTGTTTACTAAAAACACAGGTCCGTGCGAAGTCGCAAGACGAGGTATACGGACTGACGCCTGCCCGGTGCTGGAAGGTTAAGAGGACCCGTTAACCCGCAAGGGTGAAGCGGAGAATTTAAGCCCCAGTAAACGGCGGTGGTAACTATAACCATCCTAAGGTAGCGAAATTCCTTGTCGGGTAAGTTCCGACCTGCACGAATGGCGTAACGACTTCTCAGCTGTCTCAACCATAGACTCGGCGAAATTGCATTACGAGTAAAGATGCTCGTTACGCGCGGCAGGACGAAAAGACCCCGGGACCTTCACTACAACTTGGTATTGGTGCTCGATACGGTTTGTGTAGGATAGGTGGGAGACTATGAAGCAGTCACGCCAGTGATTGTGGAGTCGTTGTTGAAATACCACTCTGATCGTATTGGGCCTCTAACCTCGAACCGTGGAACCGGTTCAGGGACAGTGCCTGGTGGGTAGTTTAACTGGGGCGGTTGCCTCCTAAAAAGTAACGGAGGCGCCCAAAGGTTCCCTCAACCTGGACGGCAATCAGGTGTTGAGTGTAAGTGCACAAGGGAGCTTGACTGCAAGACGAACATGTCAAGCAGGGACGAAAGTCGGGACTAGTGATCCGGCACCCCCGAGTGGAAGGGGTGTCGCTCAACGGATAAAAGGTACCCCGGGGATAACAGGCTGATCTTCCCCAAGAGTCCATATCGACGGGATGGTTTGGCACCTCGATGTCGGCTCGTCGCATCCTGGGGCTGGAGCAGGTCCCAAGGGTTGGGCTGTTCGCCCATTAAAGCGGCACGCGAGCTGGGTTTAGAACGTCGTGAGACAGTTCGGTCTCTATCCGCCGCGCGCGTCAGAAGCTTGAGGAAACCTGTCCCTAGTACGAGAGGACCGGGACGGACGAACCTCTGGTACACCAGTTGTCCCACCAGGGGCACCGCTGGATAGCCACGTTCGGACAGGATAACCGCTGAAAGCATCTAAGCGGGAAACCCCCTCCAAGACCAGGCTTCTCACCCATCAAGTGGGATAAGGCCCCCCGCAGACCACGGGATCGATAGACCAGACCTACACACCCAGCAATGGGCGCAGGGAACTGGCACTAACCGGCCGAAAACTTACACACACTCGCAACCACACACCATCCACGAACACCCCAAACACGTGTTCACACCCCACCACCAAAAACACTTCCCCCGAACAAAACCCGGGGGACACTAAAAAAGTGAATAGAGTTACGGCGGTCAATAGCGGCAGGGAAACGCCCGGACCCATCCCGAACCCGGAAGCTAAGCCTGCCAGCGCCAATGATACTGCCCAACCCGGGCGGAAAAGTAGGACACCGCCGAACACAAATTA
>NZ_LQIK01000019.1 GCF_001499855.1 Mycobacterium sp. GA-0227b | reverse complement strand
AGATTCAACTCGCCGCCCCCCCCCGCCGGGTCCGGGGTGGGGGTCGGGTATTGGCGGCGGGCTTCGTTGACCGGGGCACGCTTTGTGGCGTGCCCGTTCGGTGCGCCGGGGCAACGGATGTATCGCAGCGGGGATTTGGTGCGTTGGCGCGCTGATGGGCAGCTGGACTATCTGGGCCGCGCTGATGAGCAGGTCAAGATCCGCGGGTACCGCATCGAACTCGGCGAAATCCGCGCAGCACTATCGGAATTGGAAGGGGTAGAGCAGGCGGCGGTGATCGCCCGCGAGGACCGCCCGGGCGACAAACGCCTGGTTGGCTATATCACCGGCACCGCCGACCCGACCGAAGCGCGCAGCGTGCTGGCCGAGCGGCTGCCCGCCTACATGGTTCCGGCCGCGATCGTGGCGCTGGACAACCTGCCGTTGACCCCCAACGGCAAACTCGACAGCCGCGCGTTGCCGGCGCCGGAATACACCGCCGGCGAGTACCGCGCGCCCACTAACGCGGTCGAGGAGATCGTCGCCGGCATCTACGCTCAAGTGCTGGGGCTCGAGCGGGTCGGCGTTGACGACTCCTTCTTCGACCTCGGCGGCGATTCCCTGTCGGCGATGCGCCTGATCGCGGCGATCAATTCCGCCCTGGATGCCGGGCTTTCGGTTCGTACCCTCTTTGAGGCGCCGACGGTCGCCCGGGTGTCGCCGCGCATCGGTGGCGGTGCGGATCGGCTGGAGCCGTTGGTGGCAACTGAGCGGCCGCCGGTGCTTCCGTTGTCATTCGCGCAAAACCGGTTGTGGATCCTGGACCAGTTGCACGGCCCGTCACCGGTTTACAACATGCCGGCCGCGTTGCGGCTGAGTGGGCACCTTGATGCGCACGCATTGGCTGCGGCGTTGGGCGATGTGGTGGCCCGCCATGAAAGCCTGCGCACAGTGTTTGCCGTATCTGACGGGACACCGCAGCAGGTCGTGTTGCCCGCCGAGCGGGCCGACTTCGGTTGGGACGTCACTGATGCCACCGGCTGGCCGGCCCACCGGCTCGATGACGAGATTCAGACCGCGGCGCGCTACACGTTCGATCTGGCGAACCAGATCCCGTTGCGGGCGCAGCTTTTCCGCCTAGCCGAGGATGAGCACGTGCTGGTGGCGGTGGTGCACCATATCGCCGCCGATGGCTGGTCGTTGACCCCGTTGGTGCGCGATCTGGGCGTGGCCTATGCCAGCCGGTGTGCGGGACGCGCCCCGGATTGGGCGCCGCTGGCGGTGCAGTATGCCGATTACACGCTGTGGCAGCGCGCGCAGCTAGGGGAGCTCGACGACAGCGACAGTCCCATCGCCGCGCAACTGGCCTACTGGGAGGAAGCCCTCGCCGGGTTGCCCGAACGCCTCGAGCTGCCCACCGATCGGCCTTATCCGGCGGTGGCTGATCAGCGCGGCGCCACGGTGGCCGTCGACTGGCCGGCCGAGCTACAGCAACAGGTCGCCCGAGCGGCCCGGGAGCACAACGCGACCAGTTTCATGGTGGTGCAAGCGGCGCTGGCGGTACTGCTGGCAAAGTTGAGCGCCACTTCTGATGTGGCGGTGGGCTTTCCGATCGCCGGGCGGCGCGATCCTGCGCTCGATGAACTGGTCGGGTTTTTCGTCAACACCTTGGTGATGCGGGTGGATCTGGCTGGGGATCCCACGGTGGCTGAGTTGTTGGCGGCGGTTCGGGCGCGCAGTTTGGAGGCCTTCGAGCATCAGGACGTGCCCTTCGAGGTGTTGGTCGAGCGGCTCAACCCGACTCGCAGCCTGACCCATCACCCGGTGGTGCAGGTGCTGTTGGCCTGGCAGAACCTGCCTGGCCAGACCAACGACAATGTCGCCGGATTCTCCCTAGACGATCTGCAGGTGACCCCGCTGCCGATCGACACCCAAACGGCGCGTATGGATTTGACGTTCTCCCTCAGGGAGCGCTGGACCGACCAGGGTGCGCCGGCCGGCATAAAGGGCACGGTGGAATTTCGCACCGATGTGTTCGATGCGGCCAGCATCGAGGCGCTCCTCGAGCGGTTGCAACGGCTGCTGATGGCGATGACCGCCGCGCCCACCGCGCGGATATCGTCGGTCGATCTGCTCGACGAGCCCGAGCGTGCCCAGCTCGACACGTGGGGCAATCGGGCGGTGTTGTTCCAGCCGGTGACCGGCTCGTCGGTTCCGCAGTTGTTCGCCGCACAGGTGGCTCGCACCCCGCAGGCACCGGCGCTGACCTACAACGGCCGATCGATGACGTATCGCGAGCTTGACGAGGCGGCCAACCGGTTGGCGCATCTGCTCACCGCTCGGGGTGCTGGTCCGGAACAGTATGTGGCGCTGTTGTTTTCGCGGTCGGCTGAGGCGATCGTGTCGATCTTGGCGGTGCTCAAGACCGGAGCGGCCTATCTGCCGATCGACCCGGCGCTGCCCGCGAGCCGGATCGGCTTCATGCTCACCGACGCCCAACCGATCGTCGCGCTCACCACCACCGATCTGGCCGACCGACTAGACGAGTTCGCCCTGCCCGTCATCGACCTCAACGACCCGGCTGTGAATAACCAACCCGACACGGCACTGCCGCCGCCGAACCCCGATGACGTCGCCTACCTCATCTACACCTCGGGCACGACCGGAGTACCGAAGGGGGTGACGATCAGCCACCGCAACATCACCGGGCTGGTGCCATCGTTGGACCCCGGGCTGCTCGGCGCGGGCGTGTGGTCGCAGTGGCATTCCTATGCGTTCGACGTATCGGCGTGGGAGATCTTCGGCTCGCTACTACAAGGTGGGCGGCTGGTGGTGGTGCCCGATGACGTGGCCCGCGCCCCGGATGACTTCCACCGGCTGCTGGTAGCAGAACACGTCGACGTATTGAGTCAAACCCCGTCGGCGATGGGGATGTTGTCAGCCGAGGGGTTGGAGTCGACGGCGTTGGTAGTGGCCGGTGAGGCCTGCCCACCCGAATTGGTGGAGCGCTGGGCACCGGGGCGGGTGATGATCAACGCTTATGGCCCCACCGAAGCCACGATCTACGCAGCAATCAGCGCGCCGCTGACTCCGGGCTCGGCAGTGGTGCCGATTGGCTCGCCGGTGCCCGGCGCGGCGTTGTTCGTGCTCGATGGTTGGTTGCGGCCGGTGCCTCCCGGGGTGGTCGGGGAGTTGTACGTGGCCGGATCCGGGCTCGGATACGGATATATGCGCCGGGCCGGGTTGACCGGGTCGCGATTCGTGCCCTGCCCGTTCGGTGCTCCGGGACAACGGATGTATCGCACGGGCGATCTGGTGCGCTGGGTTGCCGATGGGCAGCTGGCGTATCTCGGCCGCGCCGATGAGCAGGTCAAGGTTCGCGGCTATCGCATCGAACTCGGCGAGATCCGCGCCGCACTATCCGAATTGGACGGCGTGCAGCAGGCGGTCGTCATCGCCCGCGAAGACCGGCCCGGCCAGAAACGCCTGGTGGGCTATATCACCGGCACCGCCAACGCGACCGAGGCCCGCACCCAGCTAGCTGATCGGTTGCCGGCCTACATGGTTCCGGCCGCGATCGTGGCTTTGGCCAAACTGCCGTTGACCCCCAACGGCAAACTCGACGCCCGCGCCCTGCCCGCCCCCGAATACACCGCCGGCGAATACCACGCTCCCACCAACGCGGTCGAGGAAATCCTCGCAGGCATCTACGCCCAGACCCTCGGACTCGAGCGGGTCGGCGTCGACGACTCCTTCTTCGACCTCGGCGGCGACAGCATCGCGGCAATGCAGGTGGTGGCAAGGGCCCGGGCCGCCGGCTTGGTGTGCCGCCCGCGCGATGTGTTCGTCGAGCAAACCGTCGCGCGGCTGGCAGCGGTCGCCACCTTGGCGACCGCTGCCTGCGGTCCGGTCGATGAAGGCGTCGGGCCGCTGCCGGCCACACCGATCATGTGTTGGCTTCGCGCGGTGGCGGGTCCGGTACAGCAGTTCAACCAGACGATGCTGATCCAAGCCCCTGCCGAGGTCAGCGAGGCCGACGCGGTGGTAGTGGTGCAGGCATTGCTGGATCGGCACGCCATGTTGCGCCTTCGCGTCGAAGAGGACGGGACGGGGGCCTGGTTGCTGGAGGTCCCCGAGGCCGGCTCGGTGAATGCGCGCGAATGCGTGCAATCGGTAGAGGTGTTTTCCGAGGAAGCGTTGGTGAGCGCGCGCTCGCGGCTCGACCCGGCCGCCGGGGCGATGGTCAGCGCGTTATGGGTAGCCGACACCAGCCAGCTGGTGCTGATCATCCACCATCTCGCGGTCGACGCGGTGTCGTGGTGGATTCTGCTGGAGGACCTCAACACCGCGTGGGCTCAGCACCGGAGTGGCCAGCCGGTCATATCAGCGGCGACCGGGACGTCATATCAGCGGTGGGCGTCGTTGCTGGTTGAGCATGCGCACCACCCGGCGGTCGTGGAACAGGCCGCGGTGTGGCGACATGTGGAGGATGCCCCGGCCGCGCTTCCCGCGGTATGCCCAGAGCGGGATACCTACGAAAGCGCCGGCCATCTGTCGGTGTCGCTGGATGCCGAGACCACCGGCATGCTGCTTGGTGAGGTGCCGGCGGCATTTCATGCCGGGGTGCACGACATCTTGTTGATCGCGTTCGGCTTGGCGGTGTCCGAATTTGTCGCCGCCGGTGGCACACCGATCGGCATCGACGTGGAGGGCCACGGGCGTCACGAAGAAATAGCCGCCGACGTGGACCTGTCGCACACCGTGGGCTGGTTTACCACCAAATACCCGGTGGCATTGGCGATGGGCGGGCTGTCCTGGGCACAGGTGCAGGCTGGCGATACCGCCCTAGGCGCGGTCGTCAAAGACGCCAAGGAACAGCTTCGCGCGATCCCCGACCCGCTGAGCTATGGCCTATTGCGCTACCTCAACCGCGACGTTGACCTCGCCGGGTCCAGCCCCCCGATCGGCTTCAACTATTTCGGGCGCCTGGGCGGGGCGACCGAAACAGCGAAGGCGTCCGCTGAGGCGTGGCGAATCGACCAAGAAGGCTTGGCATTGACCGGCGCCGCCGCGTCGATGCCCATGCCGCTGATGCACACCGTGGAGCTCAACGCCGTCACCGTCGCCGCCGACATCGGCGCGCGCCTGCACGCCAACTGGACGTGGGCGCCCTCGGCACTGGACCACGCCCAGGTCACCCGGCTCAACCAACTGTGGTTTGACGCCCTGGCCGGGATCTGCCAACACGTCAGACGCGGTGGGGGCGGATTCACGCCGTCGGATCTCGCACCGGTCTGCCTCAACCAACAGCAAATCGACGAACTGCAGCGCCAATTCGAGATTGTTGACGTGCTGCCACTGACGCCTCTTCAGCAAGGACTGCTCTTCCACGCCGGCACTGCGCAGGCCGATGACGATGTGTACGCGATACAGCTGGTCATCACGTTGGGCGGCCGGGTCGACCAGCACCGCTTACGCGATGCCGTGCAGACGGTGGTCAACCGACATCCGAACCTGGCGGCCCGGTTCTGCGACCAGTTCGACGAGCCGGTGCAGATCATCCCGGCCGACCCCGTAGTGCCATGGCGCTATCTCGACCTCGGCGCCGAAGACGTCGACGCCGGTGAGCAGATCCAGCGGCTCTGCGCCGCCGAGCGGGCCGCGGTCTACGACCTCGTCGAACAGCCGGCCTTCCGGGTGGCGTTGATCCGCGTCGCACCGGATCAGCATCGGTTCGTGCTGACCAACCACCACATCGTGCTCGACGGCTGGTCGATGCCGATCCTTCTGCGCGAAATATTCGCCAGCTATTACGGAGAGCGGCTGCCCGCGACGGTTCCGTATCGGACGTTGCTTACCTGGCTGGCGGATCGTGACATGGACGCCGCCCGCGCGGCCTGGCGCGAGGTGTTGGCCGGCTTCGACAGCCCCACATTGGTAGGACCGCCGGACCAGTTAGAGCTAGGGCAGCGAAGCACTCGATCGTTTAGGGTGCCCGCCGAGACGACCCGGGCCGTCAACGAGCTGGCGCGCTCCTGCCACACGACCGTGAACATTGTGCTGCAGGGCGCCTTCGCGCAGGTTTTATGCGGGCTGACCGGCCACCACGATGTCGCATTCGGCGCGGCGGTCTCGGGTAGGCCAGCCGAGGTGGCCGGCGCGGAATCAATGGTGGGCCTGTTCATCAACACGGTGCCGGTGCGGGCCCGCATCACCGCGACAACCACTACCGCCGAGTTGCTGGATCAACTGCAACGCGCTCACACCGACACCCTTGAGCACCAGCATCTGGCGCTAGGCGAAATCCACCGGATCACCGGTCACGAAAGACTGTTCGACACCTTCTTCGCATTTGAGAACTACCCGATCAGCACCGGTGTACCGGTGGGCGACAACGAGTTTGCCGTCACTGAATTCACCATCCACGAATCCACTCACTATCCGCTCACATTGCAAGCAGTGCCGGGAGCCGAACTGGAGATTCGCCTCGAGTTTCGTGCCGATGTGTTTGATGCGGCCAGCATCGAGGCGCTCGTCGGGCGGTTGTGGCGGGTGTTGGTGGGGATGACTGTTGCGCCCACTGCGCGGGTGTCGTCGGTGGATGTGGTTGATGA
>NZ_LQIK01000018.1 GCF_001499855.1 Mycobacterium sp. GA-0227b | reverse complement strand
CCGGTGACAAGCGTCTGGTCGGCTACATCACCGGCAGCGCAGACCCGGGCGATATTCGCGCCCAGCTGTTGGATCGGCTGCCCGACTATCTGGTCCCGGCCACGGTGGTGCTACTCGACCCGCTGCCGCTGACCCCCAACGGCAAACTCGACACCCGCGCCCTACCACCGCCGGAGTCCCAAAATACCGACCGCTACCGCGCCCCAAGCAACGCGGTCGAGGAGATCCTGGCCGGCATATACGCAGACGTACTGGGTATCGAGCGCGTCGGAGTCGACGACTCCTTCTTCGACCTCGGCGGGGATTCGCTGCTGGCGATGCGCCTGTCGGCGGCGATCAACGTTTCACTGGACGCCGACCTATCGGTACCGGCAGTATTCGAGGCGCCGACAGTCGCGCAGTTGGCGCATCGTGTCAGTCAAGGTTCGCGTCGGCTCCAGCCGTTGGTGCCCGTCGAACGGCCGGCGGTGGTGCCGTTGTCGTTTGCCCAGCAGAGACTGTGGTTCATCGGGCAGTTACAGGGACCATCGGCGGTCTACAACCTGCCGGCGGCATTGCAGTTGCGCGGTTGCCTTGACGTCGAGCAATTGCGTGCCGCGCTGGCCGACGTGGTGGAGCGTCACGAGAGCCTGCGCACGCTGTTCGTCGCGCCCGAGGGCGTCCCGCAGCAGCTGATCGCGCCGCCGGAACAGGCGGAATTCGGCTGGGACGTCGTTGACGCCACCGACTGGCCGAAAGATCGGCTCGACGAGGCGATCCTTGCGGTAACCCGTCACAGTTTTGACCTGCAGTCTGAAATCCCAATTCGGGCAAAGCTTTTCCGGCTCGCACACGACGAACATCTGCTGGTGGCAGTAGTGCACCATATCGCCGCCGATGGCTGGTCGATCGCCCCGCTCATCAGGGATCTGGGCGTGGCCTATGCCAGCCGGTGTGCGGGGCTGGCTCCCGAATGGGAACCGCTGCCGGTGCAGTACGTCGACTACACGCTGTGGCAGCGTGCCCTGCTCGGCGATCTGGCGGACAGCGACAGCCCCATCACCGCACAGCTGGCCTACTGGGAGCAGGCACTGGCCGGGCTGCCGGAGCGGCTGGAATTGCCCACCGATCGGCCGTACCCGGCGGTGGCCGATCAGCGCGGTGCCAGCGTGGTCGTGGACTGGCCGGCCGAATTGCAGAATCTCGTCGCGCGGGCGGCGCGGGAGCACAACGCGACCAGCTTCATGATCGTCCAGGCCGCCCTGGCAGTGCTCCTTTCGAATGTCAGCGCCAGCACCGACGTGGCCGTCGGGTTCCCGATCGCAGGGCGGCGCGACCCCGCCCTGGACGAGCTGGTGGGCTTCTTCATCAACACCTTGGTGTTGCGGGTCGATCTGGCCGGTAACCCCACCGGCGCCGAGCTGTTGAGCCAGGTGCGCCAGAGAAGCCTGGCCGCCTACGAGCACCAGGACGTGCCGTTCGAAGTCCTGGTGGAGCGACTCAACCCGTCGAGGTCGTTGGCTCACCATCCTCTGATCCAGGTGATGGTCGGGTGGCAGTTCGCCGCGAACAGCGATCCCGCTGCGCAACTCGCGCTGGAGGACCTCGAGGTCACGTCGCTGCCAGTGGACACCCGGACCGCCCGGATGGATCTGACGTTTTCGCTCGCCGAGCGCTTCACCGAGTCTGGCGAGCCCGCCGGGATCGGCGGAACGGTCGAATTTCGCACCGATGTGTTCGACGTCGCCAGCATCGAGGCGCTGATCGAACGGTTGCGGCGGGTGCTGGCTGTGATGACCGCCGATCCGGCGCGGCCGGTCTCGTCAATCGACGTGCTTGACGTCCTCGAGCACGCCCGACTCGATGAGATCGGCAAGCGCGCAGTGCTGGCCCAGTCCGTTGTGCCGACGACGATCCCGGCGCTGTTCGCCGCGCAGGCGGTCACCGCTCCTGGAGCGGTGGCGGTGGTCTTCGACGGGCGCAGCCTGACCTACCGCGAGTTGGACGAGGCGTCCAATAGGGTGGCGCATTCACTGGCCGCCCATGGTGTGGGACCCGGTGACTGTGTGGTGCTGCTGTCAGCGCGCTCGGCTGACGCGATCGTGGCCATATTGGCAGTGCTGAAAACAGGGGCCGCCTATCTGCCGATTGACCCGGCTTGGCCGGCGGCCCGGATCGAGTTCCTGATCGCCGATGCCGCACCGGTCGCCGCGATCACCACCGCGGGTCTCCGCTCACGGTTGGACGGCTTCGAGTTGCCGGTTGTCGACGTCGCAGATCCCAGCATCGACAGCTATCCCTCCACGAGCTTGCCGATGCCGAACCCTGACGACCTCGCCCACATCATCTACACCTCGGGCACCACCGGGGTGCCCAAAGGTGTTGCGGTGACTCATCACAACGTGACCCGGCTCTTCGACCGATTGGATATCGGCGTGGCGCTGGGACCGGCGCAGGTGTGGGCCCAGTTTCATTCGCTGGCTTTCGACTTCTCGGCGTGGGAAATCTGGGGCGCCTTGCTATTCGGTGGCCGCCTGGTGGTGATCCCCGAGTCGGTGGCCCGCTCGCCGCAAGACCTCCAAGCCTT
Organism: Mycobacterium sp. GA-0227b; assembly: GCF_001499855.1. Classification (GTDB taxonomy): domain Bacteria; phylum Actinomycetota; class Actinomycetes; order Mycobacteriales; family Mycobacteriaceae; genus Mycobacterium. Next base: position 4,302 of record NZ_LQIK01000018.1, on the reverse strand, counting down.
GCTGGTGGCGGAAAAAGTCAGCGTGTTGAGCCAAACCCCGTCGGCGGTCGGGATGCTCTCAGCCGACCGGCTCGAGTCGACGGCGTTGATCATCGGTGCCGAGCCCTGTCCGCTCGAGGTGGTGGATCGGTGGGCGCCGGGGCGGGTGATGGTCAACGTCTACGGCCCGACCGAGACCACGATCTTCGCGTCGACCAGCACACCGTTGACGGCGCGAGCAGGTGTGGCGCCCATCGGGTCTCCGGTGCCGGGAACGGCATTGTTTGTGCTGGATCGATGGTTACGTCCGGCGCCCGCGGGGGTCGTCGGCGAACTGTATGTCGCCGGCCGCGGTGTGGGGGCCGGCTACGTACGGCGGGCGGGGTTGACGGCGTCGCGATTCGTGGCATGCCCGTTCGTAGGCGAGGGAGCGCCGGGACAACGGATGTATCGCACCGGCGACATGGTGCGCTGGGGCGCCGACGGGCAGTTGGAATACCGGGGCCGAGTCGATGAGCAGGTGAAGATCCGGGGCTACCGCATCGAACTGGGAGAGATCCAGGCCGCGCTGGCTGGTTTGGACGGCGTGGAGCGGGCGGCAGTGGTCGCCCGCGAGGACCGCCCCGGCGACAAGCGCCTCGTCGGCTACATCACCGGGACGGCAGACGCCGCCGCGATCCGGGCGCAGCTGTCCGAGCGGCTACCGGCTTACATGGTTCCGGCCGCCGTGGTGCTGATCGAGGCGATGCCGCTTACCCCCAACGGCAAGCTCGACAAACGCGCCCTTCCGGCACCCCACTACACCTCAAGCCAGTACCGGGCGCCGGTCACCGCCATCGAGAAGATCCTCGTCGACATCTACGCAGACGTGCTGGGACTCGAGCGCGTCGGGGTTGACGAGTCGTTCTTTGATCTGGGTGGGGACAGCATCTTGTCGATGCAGGTGGTCGCCAGGGCCAGGGCCGCCGGCCTCGCATGTAGACCGCGCGACATCTTCGTCGAGCAGACCGTGGGGCGGTTGGCTCGGGTGGCGGTGGTGACCGACGGCGAAGCCGGCGACGTCGACGAGGGCCTCGGACCGGTGATTGCGACACCGATCATGCGGTGGCTCGCCAGCGTGGACGGCCCAGTACAGGAGCTCAACCAGACCGTCGTGTTGTCCGCGCCCGCGGGGACGAGCGAGACCGACGCGGCGGTGGTGTTGCAGGCATTGCTGGATCGGCATGCGATGTTGAGGCTGCGCGCGGCCGACGGTGCAGACGGTTGGTCCTTGACTGTGCCCGCGGCGGGCTCGGTGGATGCCGGCGGCTGCCTGCAAGTGGTCGATGCGTTGTCCGATGAGGCGTTGGTGACCGCGCGGTCGCGGCTGAATCCAGCCGCGGGGGCGATGGTGAGTGCACTGTGGGTGACGTCCACGAGTCAGCTGGTGCTGATCATCCACCACCTCGCCGTCGACGGAGTCTCATGGCGAATCCTGTTGGAAGACTTGAATATCGCGTGGGCCCAACACCGAGCCAGGCAGCCGGTGGCACTTCCGGTCATCGGAACGTCCTTCGCCCGCTGGTCCACGCTGCTGGCCGAGCACGCCCGTCGTCCGGAGGTGGTCAAGCAGGCCGACGCGTGGAAACAGGTGGCGGCGGCCCCGGCGCTGTTGCCGGCGGTGCAGCCGGAGCGGGATACCTACGCCAGTGCCGGGCAGTTGTCGGTCTCCCTGGACAGCGAACTCACCCGCACGCTGCTGGGCGAGGTGCCGGCGGCGTTTCATGCCGGGGTACAGGACATCTTGCTGATCGCGTTCGGGTTGGCGTGGGCGCAGTTCGTCGGCAATGGTTCGGTTCCGATCGGTATCGACGTGGAGGGCCACGGGCGCCACGAAGAGATTGCCCCGGATGTCGATCTGTCCCGCACGGTGGGCTGGTTCACCAGTAAGTACCCGGTGGCTCTGAGGGTCGGTAAGCCGTCGTGGCGGCAGGTGATCATCGGCGACGCGGCGTTGGGTGCGGTGATCAAAGATGTCAAAGAGCAGCTTCGCGCCTTGCCCGATCCGCTGACTTACGGCGTGCTGCGCTACCTGAACGCCGACGTGGACCTGCCCGAATCAGACCCGCCGATCGGATTCAACTACCTCGGGCGGCTCGGCGCTCCAGCGCAGACTGCCGCTGCTGATGACGTGTGGCGGATCGGCGTGGACGGGGTGTCGCTGGCCAGCGCCGCCTCGGCGGTGGCGACGCCGTTGGCGCACACCGTGGAGCTCAACGCGGGCACCGTGGACACTGAGGCCGGCCCGCAACTACACGCCACCTGGACATGGGCACGCTCGGCGATAGACGACGACGAGATAAGCCGGCTGAGCGGGTTGTGGTTTGAAGCGCTGACCGGCGTCTGTGCGCACGTGCGAGCTGGCGGTGGCGGGCTGAGCCCCTCGGATATCGCCCCGGCCCAGCTGAGCCAGCGTCAGATCGATGAACTCCACCAGCAGTATGAAATCGCCGATATCTTGCCGTTGACCCCGCTGCAGCAGGGACTGCTCTTCCACGCCAGCACCCCGCAGGGCGACGACGATGTATATGCGGTGCAACTGGCGATCGGCTTGAGCGGAGCCCTTGACCGCGATCGGCTGCGCGATGCGGTGCGCACGGTGGTCGATCGGCATCCCAACCTGGCGGCGCGGTTCTGCCAACAGTTCGACGAGCCGGTGCAGGTCATCCCGGCCGACCCGATCGGGGCATGGCACTACGTCGAGCTCGACCCCGGCGGGGATGTCGACGAACAGGTCCAGCGAGTATGCGCTCGCGAGCGCGTCGCGGTATGCGACCTGCCCGCCGGGTCCGCCTTCCGGGTGGCGTTGATCCGCATCGCAGAAGACCAGCATCAGATGGTGCTGACAAATCATCACATCCTGGTGGACGGCTGGTCGATGCCGATTCTGGTGAACGAGATATTCGCCAGCTACCGGGGACAGTGCTTGCCCGCTGCTGTGCCCTATCGCAAGTTCGTCACCTGGCTGGCCGGTCGCGATCTCGACGCCGCCCACGCGGCGTGGCGCGAGGTGCTCGCCGGCTTCGACACCCCCACCTTGGTATCTCCGGCCCATCGTTCAGGTTCGGGACCACGTGGCGTGCTCTGGTCACAGGTGTCCGAGCCGATCACCCGCTCTATCGGCGAGTTGGCGCGCTCAGCTCACGTCACCGTCAACACCGTATTGCACTGCGCCTACGCGCAGTTGCTCGTGTGGTTGACCGGTCAGCACGATGTTGCCTTCGGCACCGCCGTCTCGGGGCGGCCGGCCGAGGTGGTCGGTGCGGACTCGATGGTGGGTTTACTCATCAACACAGTGCCCGTGCGGGCGCGCATCACCGCGACGACCACCACCGCCGAACTGCTCGAGCAACTGCAGCGTGCCCACAACGAAACTCTGGAGCATCAGCACCTGGCGCTCAACGAGATCCATCGCATCACCGGTCACGAACGGCTCTTCGACACGCTGTTCGGCTACGAGAACTACCCGATCGACACCGCTGCGTTGACGGGCGGGCATGAGTTGGCCGTCACCGGGTTCACGGTCCGCGAACGCAATCACTACCCGCTGACGATCCAAATCCAACCGGGTACCGAGTTGGGCCTTCGCGTCGAATACGACACTGATGTGTTTGATGCGGCCAGTGTCGAGGCTGTGGTGGAGCGGTTGCGGCGGGTGTTGGTGGTGATGGCTGCTGATCCGGGGCGGTCGTTGTCGTCGGTGGATTTGCTTGACGAGTTCGAGCATGCCCGACTCGATGAGGTCGGTAATCGGGTGGTGTTGGGGCGGTCTGCGGCGCCGGTGTCGATTCTGGAGTTGTTCGACGTGTGGGTGCGGCGGGTTCCGGATGCGGTGGCGTTGTGTGGCGGGCAGCGTTCGTGGACGTATCACGAGCTTGATGAGGCTGCAAATCGGTTGGCGCACTTGTTGACTGCCGAAGGTGTGGGCGCGGGGGATTGCGTGGCCCTGTTGGTGGAGCGGTCGGCTGAGGCGGTCGTGGCGATTGTGGGGGTGCTCAAGGCGGGGGCGGCTTATGTGCCGATCGATCCGGCCCATCCCGAGGCGCGGATCGCGTTCGTGCTCGCTGATGCGGGGCCCAAGGTGGTGATCAGTACCGCTGATCTGGCCGGGCGGCTGGATGAGTGCGGTGTGGTGGTGATTGATGTTGATGATCCGCGTATTGGCAGTCAATCGAGTAGCCCGTTGCCGGTTCCTGGTGGCGGGGGGATCGCTTATCTGATTTACACCTCGGGCACTACTGGTACGCCCAAGGGGGTGGCGGTCACCCATGCCAATGTTACGCA
>NZ_LQIK01000017.1 GCF_001499855.1 Mycobacterium sp. GA-0227b | reverse complement strand
GATCACCCATCCAATCTGATCGGGTGGCCTACTTTTCAACCGTCGCGACTGGCCGGATCTTCAACCGTCGTCAACACCGGCTTTTTTTGTGCCCGCTTACTGGTCGGGCACTTTCTGTTGGTACACCTCGCAAGGAGGTAAATTTGGTCGTCTCGGACGCGTGGAATCTGGTCTGGATTCTGCTTGTACTGGTGATGGTCAACCGGGCGGTGTTCTGCCGGCGCGATGAGCCGATGGAACGCATTCTCGCCTTCCTCAAGGGGCTGGCCGAGATACTCGACGCGGTCGCGACCGCGCTTCGCGAGTGGCGGCGCTAGTCCCTCCCCGAATGAGCGCGCTTTTCGCCGGAAGAAGCCTGCCGATGCCGCCCTAGCCCACCTGCGCGCCGGGACGACCACCCGTCAGCAGTCCCGCACGCGCACACCCCCGTTGGCTTTCGCCTCGCAGTCGTCGAATCTCGATTCGACGCGCGGGGCTTTTTCATGCCCAGATACGGCTGAGGCCGACCTCATCGCGCGAGCCGCCCCGGTAGCGGGGCCTGGTTACAGCGCTTGATCCGTCGGAGGATCACCGGGTTCAGGTGATTCCTGCGCGACGAAGCTGCGGTACCGGTTCACTACTGCTGTGACTTGCTGGTTGCCTCGGATGTAGTCCGCGAGGGCGGGGTCGATGAATCCGGCGAGGGCAATGATGTTGTCCAGGTTGTGGTTCGGGTTGAGAGTGAAGATGTGTTCGTGGTGGGCGATCCGGTTGCGAAGTAGCTCGAAGGTGCGCAGGCGGTTACGCAGTGGACCAGCCGACGTCATGCCCGGTCCGTAGTGCGGGAAGGCCTTATGGAGGAATGGCCGCCAGAGCTTTGTGAAGTAGTCGTAGACGTTCGCGTGTAAACGGGGGATGCCTTCACCGACGAGGGATACCCAGAACCCGAGGCTGAGATCGGCGACGATGTCGCCGCCGGTGGGTTCCACACGGGGCTGACCGGCGGGGTTGTTCTTGCGGTCGAACGCTTCGATCGACTTCTTGACCTTGTCGAGTTCCTTGTCGGTCAGGTGGATGCGTGGGCGGTCGGCGAGAACTTCGGGGTGCCAGCCCTCTTCGCGTGTGACGCCGAGGTGGGAGCACAGCTGCGAGTCGATGGCGTTTCGGATGGCGACTTCGACGAGGGCGATCGATGGCCAGTACGCCGCGGAGAGATCGCAGTTCCACATGTACAGCCGCGCGGCGCGTGCCGTGTCGCCGCGGGCGGCCGCTCGATACCGCTGGTAGCGGGCGGGGGAGATCAGCTCTTCGAGCGGGATTTCGTGGGCGTCCATGGTTCAGGCCCTAGAAAGCGTTTTGCCCTGAGGGGCCAGACACACCATTGCTGGTGCCGGGAATGCCTCAGGGCTTACGTCAATAACTGTACACCCGAAACGGGGTTTGGTGATGTGACGATGGCCATTCGTTGCCGCCGCAGACGGCGGGATGCACCGCTCGACCAGCGGAAAAGGAGGTGCTGAGCTGTCATGCACTGGCGATCTTCGGGACGACGCGGAGCCGGCGCTTCTCGATGCGGCCGAACGGCGGCACCAACGTGTAGTTGTAGACCTCGGTCGTCGGGATCTTCTCCAGTGGAGTGGGCTTGTAGCTGATGGAGAGGTTCAGCAGACCGACCTCGCGCAGTTCCGCCAGGCCCCGCTGTGCGCTGGATTCGCTGATCCCGTACCACTCGGGTACCCGCTCGCCGGGCAGGATGAAGCCCGGCCCGAGGGTGGAGCCGACCAGCAGCATCGCCTTGGCGGCCAGCGTCAACGTGCGGTACCAGGCCTGCTCGTCGGTCCAGTACTCGAACGGGAGCTGGAAGTAGCGATTGGCGACGTCGCGACCAGACGGTGCGGTGTAGTCCTCGCGGCTGCCGTCCTCCCGCAGGGAGGTGAAGACCGCCCTGCGGCCGGTCTTGCCGCGGGTGATGAGGCCGTACTTCTGGTCGAGTCGCCGCCAGGTGCGCGAGACGACGGCGGCACCGTGGTCCTGGTCGGTTTCAACACCCAGCATGCGGGCCCAGACCCGAGAGAGCAGGGGCCGGCTGGTCCAGGGTTCCGCCGAGACCAGGGCGCGGTGCAGCAGGAACAGGTCCAGTGCGCGGTCGTCCTGCGCGCGAACCATCTTGTGGAGCGGGCCGGGGACGGGATGCTTTTGATCACCCCCTTGGACGAAACTGTTCCGAATGTTGACCCGCTGCGACGTGCGGGCGGAGGCCTTCAGCAGCGCCTCAATGGCGGCCTGCTGGCCGGGGATAGGTGCGTGATTCATGGACTCATCATGCCAGGTCACTGCGGGTCAACCTCCCGGCAGCAGCCCTGATACTTGCCGTGACAGAAGGAGCTATAGAACAACATCTAATCCCCGTCTGAGTACCTGTCGAAGTACCCGTCGAATCACCGGAGCCACTTGCCGGATGCCCTTGTCCTTCATCATCACGACCTGGGGTCCTTGATGGTGGGGCCGCGGGGTGATAGCCCACTTCCTTGTTTCAGGGTCAGTTCTGGTCGAAGAAGCGTGCCGCCTGATCGCGAATGCGTGCGAGCCGCTTCGATACGGCGCTGTGGCTGCTGTAACCGAGGATCTTGCCGACGTCGGTCAGGGAGGTGACTCCGCTGCGCAGAACGACCACCACTTCGCGGTCGCGGGGGTTGAGCAGGGTCAGGAAGTCGCTGCACGCGAGCTGGCCGATGACTTCGGTCTCGGGCCCGTGAACCGGCGTGGTGTCATCGAGTTCGACGAAGGTGACGCTGACCTTCGAGCGCTTGTGGTTGAGGGTGCGGTCGAAGTCCTCCTTGGCGTGTGACCACCGGTCGGAGAAGTCGTCGTGGACCCGGTGGGAACGCACGGCGTCGAGGATGTCGCGCAATCGGCCGGTCTTGTCCGCGGCGTCGACGGTGCGCTCGACGAACTCGGCGGCTTCCTGTTCCCCGGCCCACAGGTCAGAACCCACGCGGGGGCCGCCAGCGGTGACGCCTTCGAGGATCTCGCCGTTGCTCAGCCGTACCGGGCCGGTAGGGCCATCGGTGTCGACGATCGGCCAGGTCCGCATCTCGTCTTCCATGGCCTCGGTCACCGGGGGAACCCAGAAGTCGAGGTTGTGCGCCAGGATGCGGATCGGGTCGTCCTTGGTGAAGGCGATCCGCGGCGAGCCGGGCATGAGGTGACGCCAGACCGTGGCCCCCCACGCCCGTGATAGGCGCTGGCCGAAGTCTGCGGGCAGGTAGGGGTCCGGGTTGGTCAGCTCCGCCCAGAACGGCCATTGACCAGCAGTAAGCATCGGCAGGCCGAACCGGTCCAACATGGCGCGGGGGAGCAGGTGAAACAGGGGTGCGTAGTCGTAGTAGCGGGTCTGCGTGCGGGGAATGAACACGATGTTGTTGTCACCGAGATCGGCGATGCGCGCCAGGTCGGGAGGTAACGTCGCGAGGCCGTCAGCGTCAGCGTCGGTGTCGTCGTGAAAGAAGCGGCGCCGGAACTGGGCGGCCTCCCACAGTGCATTCCACCTGGCCACCGCGAAGATCCTGGCCCCACGGGTTTCGAGGTCGGTGGTGGTGCTGCTCGACATGGGGACGCTGACGTATTCCGGGCGGTCCGGCGTGTCCGGGCGTATCACCGCCTGGAAGAAGGCCATCCCGGCCGACATGTTCCACATGCGCGGGTAACGGTCGAGACTAGCGAGGGCGTCATCGGAATCCAGAAGCACGTTTTGGCGAGAGTCGTAGTCGTCGCTGGAGTCGGTGGTGGTGTCGTCAGACATGGTGGTCATACCTATCTCACGACACTGCTTCACCGATCCGTTCCGAATCCGAACTGGAATTTCTCTATGTGTGGGGCGCCCGCTGTCGTCAGCGCCGAGACCGTCGAGTGCTCATTAACCTGACGTGATGGGATCGCCAACACCACCTCCCGATCAGCCCTCCATCGAGCACCTGATTGACGAGTACAGCGAGTGGAAATCGGTTATGGAACGCGAGCCGGACGATTACGGAGCAGTCGCAAAACTGGTTGCCTTGTACAAGTTCGCGATTGCCAACTATGCCAACCCATTATCAGAGCTTCTGCTCGACGCGATCGCAACGATGGAGGCCCCCGAGGTCGAGCAGCAGTAAGGGAGAGGCATCAGCGATCGCTCACCCCGAGAGCGCCGACTCGTCACTTGTCAGGGTGCGACGCCTGCGCCGAGCAGCGCTTCGTGGGAGCGCTGCGCCAGGCAGCGGTAGACGCTGGAGCGGGATATGTCGAGGGTGCGCGCGATTTGGGTGCGGGGGGTGCCGGCCTCGTCGAGGGCTTGGACGGCGGCGATGGTGTCGGCGGTGAGGCCGGGACGGCCGGGGTGTCGACCGGCCGCGCGGGCTGCCGCGACTCCGGCGGCGGTGCGTTCGGCGGCGATGGCTCGCTCGAATTCGGCGACGGCGCCGAAGACGTGGAAGATCAGCCGGCCGCCGGCAGTGCTGGTGTCGATGGCTTCGGTGAGGGAGCGCAGTTCGATGCCGCGGTCCTGGAGGTCGCTGGCGATGGTGAGCAGGTGAGGGAGTGAGCGGCCGAGACGGTCGAGCCGCCAGACCATGAGCACGTCACCGCGGCGGGCGTAGTCGAGTAGCGCGGCCAGCTCGGGGCGATCATCGCGAGCGCCGGACATGCGCTCGGTCCAGATCCGTTCGGCTCCGGCCTCCGTCAATGCCTTTGTCTGCATGTCGGGGGACTGGTGCAACGTCGAGACTCGCGCGTATCCCAGCAGCGTCACCGGCAGGTCCTCACTCGTCCAGGGGGCACGGTCTTCTCAGGCCCAACCAGGGCCGCTTGCGGACCTGGGCGGGAGCCGTCTGTGTCCTTTAAGGGGGTCCCCGTTCTCGCCGGTCTGGGACAGGATTCTGGGACACCGAACCGGATGCATCGGCGCTGGTCGCCGAACTGCAGTCAGTCTGTACCTTTTTAGGTCACTTTAGACACACACCATGGGGTACGCGTCGAATTGCTCGGTGTTGCCTATAGGTGACATGAGCTGCGCAAACTCAGGTTTTGAATGTGGCTCCGGCTGTGGCTCGATGTCCGCCAGTCGCGATACGGTCGTCCTATGACGATGGGGTACCGGCGGCCCCACCGCACCGGGGTGGCCGTCGCTGCGACAGCACTAGTGCTCGCTGCCGGCGCAGCGGCGACCAGCGGCCTGGCACTGGTCCGCACAGTCGAACCTGCGCAGCACACAATCAACGTGGTTGCACCCCCGCCGGCCACCTATAGGCCCAGCGAAGTTCAGGCGGCGAAGTCCGCTGCATGCTCTGCGTGGGAACGGTCAGCACGATCAACGGCTTCGGCTAGTAGGGCGAGTGCCGAAGCTCTGGAGCAGAGTTGGCGTAGTCCCGAAAGCGTTGAGGCGCTGGCGGCAGAGAAACGAACCGGAATGACTGCCGTCTCTTACCTGCGTTCTCAAATGAGTTCTGCGACACCGGTTTCGACCGAGAGGCCGCTGAACGATTGGATCGACGCCCGCATTGACATGCTGCACGCATTGAACATGAGGAACTGGGACCAAGCAGATCGCGAGCAGCAGCGCGGCAACGATTTGATCGGTGTCATCAGAACTGAATGCGGGTTGCGCTGATGCCGGCCACTGGGGGATCTGCGGGTTCATATGGGCGGCTGATTGTCACGCCGGACATGGAACCGCCCGATCCCTCGCACTGGGACGCCCAGGAGCAGACCTGCCGAGCTGGCGCGACGGCGTGGGACGGCATCCACCAGAAGATCGTCACCGACAACGCGCGGTTTCGCGATGCCGCCGATTCCCAGGGCTTCGACGAAGCACACCGCGACGGTGCGGTGTTGGCCGAGGAAGCCAAGACGATCGCCGAATGGCACGACAAGTGCGCCAACAAGTGCGCCAACATTGCCACGGTGCTACGTGACACCCGTGCAGGCCAAGAACAGCTGATCCGCGAGGCTGATCCAAAAATCGCCGCTGCGAAGCTGCCTGGCGAGGCGGAAGCTCTCGTGGCCGAGTACCACGGCCTTGCCATGTACCAAACCGAGGCGGGAGTTACGGCCGCGATGGCCGCGCACACCTCTTTCAAGAAGAGCAGCGAAAACACCAGAGCCCTCAGCCTTTTGACGAAATGGGGAGAGGTCCCCGCCGCGCCACCCGCCCAGCCCCTCGACCAACCGTCACCGGGCATCGCCCAGGGCGACGATCCCTTGAGCGACACCAAGAAGCCCACAGCCGGCGAGGACGCGCCAAGGCCACCTGCAGACGCACCGACCGACAAAGCAGGTACCTCCGTCACGCAGTCTGGGATGTCTCCTGGCGTCGATGCAGGGACGAGCCGAACTGCTGTGGGCGATGAGGGACTCGCGGCGTCGGGGCCGGTTACTCAGGCGACACCTGGAGCGGTTGCTGCGCCGCGGCCGGCGACAGCTTCCCCGCTGGGCGGTGGTGGTGTGCCGTCGATGGGCGGGCTGGGCAGCGGCGGTGGCGGGATGGGTTCCGGTGGCGGGATTCCAAAGATGCCTGGCGGCCTGGGCAGTAGCGGCATGCCGGGGGCGGGGTCTAATCCGCTGAGTGGCGGTGTCGGTCAGATGCCCGGCGCGGCCGGTGGGTTGCCGAACTCGGGAGCCGTGTCAGGCGCGGACCGCGCGTCGCCGTTGTCGTCGGCGTTCAACCAAGGAATGGCGACTACGGCGGGGATGGGCGGCGGAGTACCGGCTGCACCGCCTCCAGCCTCGGCGAGCCCGTCACCGGCCCTATCGGCCGGTGGTGGGCATGCGGCACCCCCGGTGGCGGCGGCCCCCGGTGGGGGCGTCTCGCCAGCCGCCGCACAGCCCGGCTTGGTGTCCCCAGCGGCCCCGGCTGCCGCACCTACCGGGGCGAGCGCAGGGACCGGTGGCGGTGGTGCGCCGATGATGCTGCCGCCGGGTTCGATGGGTCCCCCAGCGGGTGCGCCGCCCCCGGCGCCGACCGTGCCGGCGGGCACGGTCGGCTCAACGAACACCACGGTGGCGTCTGCCCCGTCCGCAGCGGCGGCTGCGGGCCCGACACTGATCCCGGCCAGCGTGGTGGCCGCGGGCCAGACAGCGGCTGCCCAGGAGCGCCGCGAGTCGGCCGACGCGGCGGCGGCCAAGGAGTTGGCGTGGAGGCTGCAGTGCGCGGCTGAAGAGGTCAAGTATCCGATTGAGTGGGCGGTAGGAGTCTTCCGCTCCCCGAGCGGCACGGAAACCGTCATCACCTCCAATGACGGGGCGAGTTACATTCCGGCGGGTGTGTTCGTTCCCCGCTCCGTGCGGGTGCTGTCCTCAGATCCGTTGGTGGACGGCCATTTTCGGCAACGCTGGTTCGGGTGGGGGGACCCGGCGCGTGTGCTCATCGAGTACGCGCAGCTGCGAGCTGAGATGGGATGGCGTCTGGTCGCGGCCGCGACGACAGGCGTGGTGAATGTGTTGCGGGATGCCGGGGTCGAACACCCGCCCTCGTGCACGCGCCTGACCAACCCGTGGCGGCAAGAGGGCGTCGAGGTCCCCGCTCCAGTCCTGGACGGCATGCACGAGCACCGCCTGGCGGTGCTGTGGCCTGACGTGTACCCACGGCTGTTGCGCGTCATGACGGCCGACCCGATTTTTCAGGACCGCATCGTCGCGGGGGTGAGCGCATCGTTGATGCACTCGGCGACCACTCAGGCTCAGGCGGTCGACGACGGCATTCCCGACTCGATTCGCCAGGTCTGGATGGCCAGGGGCGGTGACCGCGAACCAACCGTGCAGCAGTGGGCGGAATACGACGCCGAAGCCAAGAGTTTCAACGCCACCACGGCGATCTTCCGGCCGGCGTTCGTCAACGGCTGCAGCGCCGATCCCGGCGACACCCTCCAGGAGCGGGCCAGGTACCGGGCGCACTGGCTGGTTGCGCGTACCGCAGAGCACATCGGCGGGTGGTCCAGGCGTCCGCTGCCGCTACCCGACATGTGTTACGCCGCGGCCGCGACCGGTGACGTCCCTCATCTGCGCGACGTGATCGTCAGGGCTCTCGTAAGTGTCGAAGAGGACCTCCAATACGAGGTCCCTGGATGACGACACCAGATGGTGCGGACGGCGCAGCTTGGAGAGTCGAGCTAGAGCGCCGGCACGGGATGCTGGCCCGGACAGCCCGTCGCTAACGCTGCGCTGACCCCTGCTTATCCGTGAATGCAGAGACGCCACTAGCTACACCATGCCTCCGAGTATGTGGCACCGAAGCTGTCGAAACCGAAGCTGCGTACTCTGCCTACAAACCTCCATGGGCACGGGCAGTTTCTAAAGTTCGCGGCGGCTGACGAGGATGTCGCGCGCGGTGCGTCGCTCGGCGTCAGCGACTTCGCTGTTGAATGTGCCAGCCAAACGCGCGTACGCCACGTTAAGGAGATCGTCGTTAATCTCGCCGGGCTGGCCTGCGACCGCTCGGGATTGGTCGGGTGAACTTGACACCATGTCATCAACGATATGTCGGGTGCGTTCAACACCGCCGTACATCTCGTCGACGCTCGCGGCGGCCTAGTGGCCGCCGCCCATCGAATCTGCCCTGTTCCGCACGCCGTGCATAACGTATCCCACATGAAGGGCAACGACTGTAGAGGCGGGGCTGCTAGTCGTCGATGCTGGCGCCGAGGGCGTGTTCAGGGTCCTCAACCGCCGTCACGCGGGTGCGCCATCCCAAGGCGATCTGACGGCGCTGGGCTGCTCGGACGGCGCGCGCGGCGGCGTCGTACTGGGTGAGCACCTGGCGCCATTCTTCGCCGAGGTGGGTGCGGCCGAGGCGGTCGGCCAGTGTGACCGCTGGCACGGGGTCAAGGGGCGGGTCTGCAGGTGCGGAGGGCGCGGTCGTGAGGGTGGTGCTCCACGGCAGGGAATGGGTGAGCAGGCGCAGTGCTGGGGAGCCTGCGCCGCGGCTGGTGTCCGGATCGAGCAGGATGACACGAGCGTTTGACGCGGCGTGGCGGGCGATGTCGGCGAGCTGGTCGGGCTCGGCGATCGCGGGGTTGTCGATTACGACGATGGCTCGGGGCGGCAAGGCCCACTGCTGATCGCTGACTTGGCGGTGGGCGTGACCGATGGTGGTGATGGTGTCGGCCAGCTCGGCGTTGCGTGCTGGTGCTGCCCCGGTGTCGGTGGTCGAAAGCCAGAGCACTTTGCGGTCGTTGGCATTAGCGGTGCTGCGCAGGGTGTACAGCGCCGCGGCGGTTTCGCGGTCTGTGGCGTCGGCTCGGACGACGCTGAGCCGATACGGCTGAGCCGCCAACGATTTGAGCTGCTCTGCGGTGTGCGGCTCGTGTGCCGACAATGCCGCGGCAGGGATGACTAGGGGAGTGCCTGTGAGGTCGAGGTGGCCGGCGACCTCGAGGAGGGCGACCTCGTTGCGCGCCGATTCGAGCAAGCGGTCGAGTGTGTCGGAGGTGGCGGTCTGGGCGGTGGCGAACGCCGCGGCCACGTCTCGGTCGGCCCGTTCCAGCTCGCGGCGCAGTACCCGGCGCCGCTCGCGCAGTTCGGCGCGGGCGGTCAGGTCGGCGTGTTCGGCGCGGCCGCGCGCGGTGACGATGTCGTGCTCGGCGACGATCTTCTGGCCGCCGGCGGCCGCGGTGCGCGCAGCCTGAGCGTCGGCGAGGGCCTGCTGGAACTGCAGCGAGGGCGGCTCGTCCGGGAGTAGTTCGTTATAGAACGCGACATGTTGCCGGGCTGAGGCGATGTCGAGTTCGTCGGCATCGGGGGCGGCGCGCAGGAGGTCGAGCTGGGTGCGGGCGTGCTCGATGAGGCGAAGGGTGTCGTTGTAGGCGGCGTCGGCATCCGCCCACTGCTCCATCACCGCGGCGACGGCGTGGCCGTAGGGTCGATCGGCGTCGACTTGGCGGCGCATCCGCAGCAGCTCGTCGGCCGCAGCCCGAGTAGCGGGGCCATTTCCGGCGCGAATTTCTGCGTCCAAGGTTTTGATTGATTCGCAGACCTCGCGGTATTCCTGCTGCAGTGTGGTGACCAAATTCATGGTGATGCCCAATTCCGGTGCGGGTCGGTTTGCTGAAAAGTCTTTGAATTGCAATTCTCCGATTTCTTCGGACGCGTATTCAAATGGGCCTTCGGGCGGGGCGGTGTCGAAATGGTTGTCGAAGGGTGGGGCTTGGTCGATGTCGGCGAAGGGGCTTTCGGGGTCGGGCGGGAAGAGTGC
>NZ_LQIK01000016.1 GCF_001499855.1 Mycobacterium sp. GA-0227b | reverse complement strand
ACATACAACTCGCCGACCACCCCCCCGGGTCCGGGGTGGGGGTCGGGTATTGGCGGCGGGCTTCGTTGACCGGGTCACGGTTTGTGGCGTGCCCGTTCGGTGCGCCGGGGCAACGGATGTATCGCAGCGGGGATTTGGTGCGTTGGCGCGCTGATGGGCAGCTGGACTATCTGGGCCGCGCTGATGAGCAGGTCAAGATCCGCGGGTATCGCATCGAGCTCGGCGAGATCCAGACGGCGCTGGCCGCCCTGGAGGGGGTGGCCCAGGCGGCGGTGATCGCCCGCGAGGACCGCCCCGGTGACAAACGCCTGATCGGCTATATCACCGGCACCGCCGACCCGACCGACGCGCGCAGCGTGCTGGCTGAGCGGTTGCCGGCCTACATGGTTCCGGCCGCGGTGGTGGGGATCGACAACCTGCCGTTGACCCCCAACGGCAAACTCGACACCCGCGCGTTGCCGGCCCCTGACTACCAGGATGGCGATCGGTACCGGGCCCCGGTGACCCCGACCGAGCAGATCGTGGCCAACATCTACGCCCAGACCCTGGGCCTGGAGCGCGTCGGCGTCGTAGACTCCTTCTTCGACCTCGGCGGCGACTCACTACAGGCAATGCGCCTGATCGCCGCCCTCAACACCACCCTCAACACCAACCTCGCAATACGCACCCTCTTCCAAGCACCCACCGTTGCCCAGTTGGTGCCCCGTATTGGTGGAGGCGAGGGTGGGTTCCCGCCGTTGGTGCCGGTTGACCGGCCCGCCGTAGTTCCGTTGTCGTTTGCCCAAAAACGCATGTGGATTCTCGACCAGTTGCACGGGCCGTCGGCCGTGTACAACATCGCGGTGGCGTCGAGGCTGCGTGGTCGGCTGGACGCCGAGGCGCTGGGTGTGGCGCTGGCGGATGTGATCGGCCGCCACGAAAGCCTGCGGACGCTGTTCCCGGCGCCCGAGGGAACACCCCAGCAGCTCGTAATCCCCGTTGAGCGGGCCGATTTCGGCTGGGACGTCGCAGACGCGACGGAATGGTCGGCAGCTCGCCTGCGCGAGGACATTGACACCGTGGTGCGCTGCACGTTTGATCTGGCCAGACGAATTCCCTTGCGGGCGCGGCTTTTCCGCGTCGCAGAGGACGAACACGTGCTGGTCGTCGTGGTGCACCACATCGCCGCCGACGGCTGGTCGATCAACCCGCTCGTGCATGATCTGGGCGTCGCTTATGCCAGCCGCAGCGCCGGGCAAGCCCCCGGCTGGGACGCGTTGGCTGTGCAGTACATCGATTACGCGTTGTGGCAACGCGAGCAACTCGGTGAACTCTCAGATCCGCACAGCCCGATCGCCGCTCAGCTGGCCTACTGGCACAAGGCCCTGGCCGAGATGCCGGAACACCTGGAACTGCCCACCGACCGGCCCTACCCGCCGGTTGCCGACCACCGCGGCGCCACGGTGGCCGTCGACTGGCCGGTCGAGCTACAGCAGCGGGTTGCTCGGGTGGCCCGTGAGCACAACGCCACCGATTTCATGGTGGTACAGGCAGCCCTGGCGGTGCTGCTCTCGAAGATCAGCGCCAGCCCTGATGTGGCAGTCGGGGTCCCGATCGCCGGACGGCGTGACCCAGCACTCGATGGGCTGGTGGGGTTTTTCGTCAACACCTTGGTGCTACGGATGCAGTTGGTCGGTGATCCCGACTTCGCTCAGCTGTTGGCTCAGATCCGCGCACGCAGTTTGGAGGCCTTCGAGCATCAAGACGTGCCGTTCGAGGTGCTGGTGGAGCGGCTCAACCCGCCCCGAAGCCTGACCCACCACCCGCTGGTGCAGGTGATGTTGGCCTGGCAGAACCTTCCCGGGCACACCGATGACCCCGCGGGCCGGTTGGCCTTGGGTGATCTGCAGGCCACCCCGATCCCGGTGGATACCCAGGCGGCCCGAATGGACCTGACCTTTTCCCTGCGCGAACGCTGGAGCGAGGCCGGTGAGCCCGCCGGGATTGCCGGGGCGGTGGAGTTCCGCACCGACGTGTTCGACGCGGCCAGCATCGAGGCGCTCATCAGACGGTTGGAGCGGGTGTTGGTGGCGGTGACCGCCGACCCGGCTCAGCGGGTGTCGCGGGTGGATCTGCTGGACGCCGGCGAGCATGCCCAGTTGGTGGGCTGGAGCAATCGGGCGGTGCTGACCGCGCCACTGAGCTCGCCGGCCACGGTTACGGCCATGTTCGCCCGGCAGGTCGACCGGACCCCGGACGCGGTGGCGTTGGTCTGCGGTGAGCTTACGTGGACATACCGGGAGCTGGACGAGGCTGCGAACCGGTTGGCGCGCCGGCTCGCCGCTCATGGCGCACGCGCCAGCGAACGTGTGGCGCTGCTGTTTACTCGCTCGGCCGAAGCGATCCTGTCGATCCTGGCGGTGCTCAAGACCGGCGCGGCCTACGTGCCGATCGACCCGGCGCTGCCGGCATCCCGGATCGGGTTCACGCTCTCCGACGCCGCACCGATCGCCGTGGTGAGCACTTCTGGACTGCGGTCGCGCCTCGACGGCCACGACATGATCGTCATCGACGTCAACGATCCTGTCGTCGACGCCCAACCCAATACCGAACTAGCGCTGCCGAAACCGGACGATATCGCCTACCTCATCTACACCTCGGGCACGACCGGTGTACCCAAGGGAGTGGCGGTCACCCACCACAACGTCACCCAGCTGTCGGCGTCGTTGGACAGCTGGCTGCCACAGGGAGTGGGGCAGGTGTGGTCGCAGTGGCATTCCTACGGTTTCGACGTCTCGGTGTCGGAGATCTTCGGTGCGCTGCTCCATGGCGGGCGGCTGGTGGTGATACCTGACGCGGTGGTTCGTTCCCCCGAGGATTTCCATGCCCTGCTGGTCGCCGAACACGTCAGCGTGTTGAGTCAGACCCCGTCAGCGGTGGCGATGCTCTCGCCGGACGGGTTGGACGCAACGGCGTTGGTGGTGGCCGGTGAGGCCTGTCCGGCCGAGGTGGTCGATCGGTGGGCATCGGGGCGGGTGATGATCAACGCCTACGGCCCCACAGAGACGACGGTGTATGCGGCGGTCAGTGCGCCGCTGACTCCGGGTGCGGGCGTGGTGCCGATCGGTGCGCCGGTGCCGTCGGCGGCAGTGTTTGTGCTGGACGGCTGGTTGCGGCCGGTGCCGACCGGGGTGGTCGGGGAGCTGTACGTGGCCGGCGCCGGTGTGGGAGTCGGGTATTGGCGCCGGGCGGGGTTGACCGGGTCGCGGTTTGTGGCCTGCCCGTTCGGCGGGGCCGGGGCGCGGATGTATCGCACCGGCGACCTGGTGCGCCGCGGTGCCGATGGACAGCTGCAGTACCTGGGCCGCGCCGACGAACAGGTCAAGATCCGCGGCTATCGAATCGAACTCGGCGAAATCCGCGCAGCTCTAACCGAATTGGATGGCGTCGAGCAGGCGGTCGTCATCGCACGCGAAGACCGCACCGGCCCGAGACGCCTCGTGGGCTATATCACCGGAACCGCCGACCCGGCCGACATACGCGCGCAGTTGACCGAGCGGCTGCCGGCGTACATGATTCCGGCTGCGGTGGTGGCCCTCGACGAGCTACCGCTGACGGTCAACGGCAAACTGGACAGCCGCGCCTTACCGG
Source organism: Mycobacterium sp. GA-0227b (assembly GCF_001499855.1). Taxonomy (GTDB): domain Bacteria; phylum Actinomycetota; class Actinomycetes; order Mycobacteriales; family Mycobacteriaceae; genus Mycobacterium. The sequence continues at coordinate 10,381 of NZ_LQIK01000016.1, read as the reverse complement.
CACCCGAATACAGCGCCGGCGAGTACCGGGCTCCGGCCGACCCGGTCGAGGAGGTCCTCGCCGACATCTATGCCCAGGTGCTCGGACTCGAGCGGGTCGGGGTCGACGAGCCTTTCTTCGATTTGGGTGGAGACAGCATCTCGGCGATGCAGGTGGTGGCCCGGGCGCGAGCCGCGGGCGTGCTGTGCCGGCCGCGCGACATCTTCGTCGAGCAAACCGTGGCGCGGCTGGCCCGGGTGGCCGCGGTGGCCACCGGTGAGAACACCGCGGCGGACGAGGGTGTCGGACCGGTGATCGCGACACCGATCATGCGGTGGCTGCACGGCGTGGACGGCCCGATCGAACAGTTCAACCAGACCATGGCGGTGCAGGCCCCCGCCGGAGTGACCGACGCTGACGTGGTCGTCATGTTGCAGGCATTGCTGGATCGGCACGCCATGTTGCGGCTGCGCGTCGATGACGACGGCGAGGGCGGGTGGTCGTTGACGGTGCCCGAGGCGGGGTCGGTGGATGCCGGAGAGTGCCTGCACACGGTGGACGTGCTCTGCGATGACGCGCTCGTGGCTGCGCGGTCCCGGCTGGACCCGGCGAGCGGGGCGATGCTCAGCGCGTTGTGGGTTGCCTCCGCCGGCCAGCTGGTGCTGATCGTTCACCATCTGGCGATCGACGGCGTGTCGTGGCGAATCCTTTTGGAAGACCTCAATATCGCGTGGGCCCAGCATCGCGGCGGACAGCAGGTGAGGTTGCCGGCGGGCGGGACATCGTTTACCCGCTGGGCGTCGCTGCTGGCCGAGCACGCGCGTAGTCCCGAAGTCGTGGACCAGGCGGGTGCCTGGCGGCAGGTGGCGAGGGTTCCGGCCGCGCTACCCGCGGTCGAGCCGGCGGTGGATACCTGTGCCACCGCCGGGCACCTGTCGGTGTCGCTGGATGCCGAGACCACCCGCATGCTGCTTGGCGAGGTGCCCGCGGCGTTCCATGCCGGAGTGCAGGACATCCTGTTGATCGCGTTCGCCTTGGCGTGGGCGCATTTCTTGGGCGAGGGCGGCGCACCGGTCGGCATCGACGTCGAGGGCCACGGCCGTCATGAGGAGTTGGCGGCCGACGTCGATCTGTCGCGCACGGTGGGATGGTTCACCACCAAATACCCTGTGGCGCTGGCCGTGGGCGGATTGTCGTGGGAGCAGGTGCTGGCGGGCGAGGCGGCGCTGGGGGCGGCGCTCAAAGACGCCAAGGAGCAACTTCGCGCCCTCCCCGATCCCCTGACGTACGGTGTGCTCCGCTACCTCAACGCCGACGTTGACCTGGACGGGGCAGACCCACCAATCGGATTCAACTATTTCGGGCGTCTCGGTGCAGCCGCCGACGCGTCCGGTGACGGTTGGCGGATCAGCCATGACGGCGTGTCGCTCACCGGTGCCACCGCGGCGGTGCCCATGCCGCTGATGCACACCGTGGAGGTCAACGCAGTCACCGTCGACACTGACACCGGCCCGCGCCTGCATGCCGACTGGACCTGGGCGCCATCAAAGCTCGATCATGCGGCGGTCGGCCGGATCAGCCGGCTGTGGTTTGACGCCCTCGGCGGTATCTGCGCCCATGTGCGACACGGCGGCGGCGGCCTGACTCCATCCGACGTTGTGCCCGCACAAGTCAGTCAACAACAGATCGATGAGCTTGCTCAGCAATACGAGATCGCCGATATTCTGCCGTTGACCCCCTTGCAGCAGGGACTGCTGTTCCACGCCAGCACCGCGCGGGACAACCGCGATCTGTATGCAGTGCAGCTGGATATCACGTTGAGCGGTCGACTCGATGAACGCCGCCTACGCGATGCCGTGCACGCCGTCGTCGACCGGCACCCACATCTGGTCGCCCGATTCTGCCCGAAGCCTGACCAGCCGGTGCAGGTCGTTCCGGCTGCTCCCGTGCTCCAGTGGCGGTATGTAGATCTCGAAGTCGACGTCGCCGGCCTCGACGCCGACGCGGAAGAGCTGATCCAACAGATTCGCGCCGCTGAACGCGCCGCCGTCGGCGATATCGTCCACCAGCCCGCCTTTCGAGCGGCGTTGATCCGCATCACACCAGATCGCCACCGGTTCGTGCTGACCAATCACCACATCGTCCTCGATGGCTGGTCGATGTCGATCGTGCTGCAGGAAATTTTCGCGAGGTTCAGCGGGCAGCGACTGGCAGCGGCCCCGCCCTATCGGAGCTTCTTGACCTGGCTGGCCGATCGCGACCTCGATGCCGCCCGCGCGGCGTGGCGTCAGGTGCTCGCCGGCTTCGACACCCCAACGTTGATCGGACCGCCGCAGACATTGGCCCTCGGCCCCCGTGGCGTCAAGACATTTCGGGTGTCCGCCCAAATCACCCGGGCGGTCAGCGATTTGGCCCGCTCATGCCACACCACGGTCAATACCGTGCTGGAGGCCGCCTTCGCGCAGCTGCTGTGCTGGCTGACCGGTCAGCATGACGTCGCATTCGGCACCACAGTCTCCGGTAGGCCACCTGAGGTGGCCGGCGCGGAATCGATGGTGGGCCTTTTCATGAACACGGTGCCGGTGCGGGCACCTATCACAACGACAACCACGACGTCGCAACTGCTGGACCACCTGCAAAACGCCCACAATGACACTCTTGAGCACCAGCACCTGGCGCTGACTGAGATTCATCGAATCACCGGTCACGAGAAGCTGTTTGACGCGCTGTTCGGCTACGAAAACTACCCGCTGGACACTGCCGCTCTGGCGGACGGCAAAGACCTGACCGTCACCGATCTCACCAGTCACGAATGCACCCACTACCCGCTTGCGATGCAAGCCCTCCCGGGTCGCGAGCTGGGCTTCCGGGTGGAATATGACACCGAGGTTATCGACGGGGACAGCATCGACGCGTTGACCGAGCGGTTCGAGCGGATGTTGGTGGCGATGACGCGCGATCCGGGACGGTCGTTGTCTTCGATCGATCTGCTCGACGCCGGTGAACATGCCCGGCTGGATGAGATCGGCAACCGGGCGGTGTTGTCCCGGCCGGCCACCACAGCGCTGTCGATCACAACGGCGTTCGCCGACCAGGTGGCGCGCACCCCCGATGCGGTGGCAATGGTGTGCGGTGAGCGTTCGTGGACGTACCGGGAGCTGGATGCGGCCGCGAACCGGCTGGCGCAGTGGCTGGCTGCTCACGGCGCGGGCCCGGGTTCCTATGTGGCGCTGATGTTTTCCCGTTCGGCAGAGGCGGTCGCCGCGATTCTGGCCGTGCTCAAGACCGGTGCGGCCTATCTGCCGATCGACCCGGCGCTGCCGACGGCGCGGATAGGGTTCCTGCTCGGCGACGCAGCGCCGATCGCCGTCATCACCACGGCGGGGTTGGCTGACCGACTGGACGGCCACGACGTGCCGATCATCGATATCGACGATCCCCGAATCCAGACCTTACCGTGCACCGCACTGCCGGAACCGGGCCCGGACGATATCGCGTACCTCATCTACACCTCGGGTACGACCGGGACGCCCAAAGGCGTGGCCATCACCCACCACAACGTCACCCAGCTGTTGGCATCGTTGGACGCCGGGCTGCCGCGCGCTGGGGTGTGGTCGCACAGCCATTCGTTGGCCTTTGACGTCTCGGTGTGGGAGATCTTCGGTGCGCTGTTGCGCGGTGGGCGGCTGGTGGTGGTTCCCGAGGAGGTGGCGCGCGTACCGGAAGAGTTCCACGATGTGCTGGTTGCCGAACGCGTCAGCGTCTTCACTCAAACCCCCTCCGCGGTCGCCGTTCTCACCCCGGACGGGTTGGAGTCGGCGGCGTTGGTGATGGCCGGTGAGGCCTGCCCGCCCGAGATAGTTGACCGGTGGGCGCCGGGCCGGGTGATGGTCAACGCCTACGGCCCGACCGAGACCACCATGTGTGTGGCGATCAGCGCCCCGCTGGCAGCGGGTTCCGCGACAGTGCCGATCGGGGCACCGGTGGCGGATGCGGCCCTGTTCGTGCTGGATGGCTGGTTGCGCCCGGTGCCGCCCGGGGTCGTCGGTGAGTTGTATGCAACCGGTCGCGGCGTGGCTTGTGGGTATGTAGGCCGAGCTGCGTTGACCGGGTCGCGGTTTGTGGCGTGTCCGTTCGGTGCGTCGGGACAACGGATGTATCGCACCGGAGACTTGGTGCGTTGGCGCGCCGATGGGCAACTGGACTATGTCGGCCGCGCCGACGAGCAGGTCAAGGTCCGCGGCTACCGCATCGAACTCGGTGAAATCCAAGCGGCGTTGGCCGGTTTGGATGGCGTTGATCAGGCGGTGGTGATCGCCCGCGAGGACCGCCCGGGCGACAAGCGCCTGGTCGGCTATGTGACGGGAGCAGCAGACGCTGCCGCAATCCGCGCCATGCTGGCCGAGCGACTCCCGGCCTACATAGTGCCGTCGGCGGTGGTGGTGTTGGAAGCGCTGCCGCTGACGGTCAACGGCAAACTCGATACCCGCTCCCTACCCGCACCCGAATACACGGCGGGTGGTCACCGGGCCCCGGCCAACCCCATCGAGGAGATCCTGGCTGGCGTTTACGCCCAGATGCTCGGGCTGGACCGGGTCGGCGTGGATGAGTCGTTCTTCGACCTGGGTGGGGATTCGCTCTCGGCGATGCGGGTGATCGCGGCGATCAACACCGGCCTGGACGCCGATCTTTCGGTGGCCACCCTGTTCGAGGCACCCACGGTTGCCCGGTTGGCGTGCCGTATCGATGAGGGCGCGGGTCGACTGGCGCCGGTGGCGGCGATGGAGCGGCCCGCGGAGATTCCGCTGTCGTTCGCCCAGAGCCGGTTGTGGTTCATCGACCAGTTGCAGGGGCCCTCAGCGGTGTACAACACGGCGGCGGCCTTGCGGTTGAGTGGTGCGCTTGATGCGCAGGCGCTGGCTGCGGCGCTGGCCGATGTGGTGGGCCGCCATGAAAGCCTGCGCACGTTGTTCGTCGCGTGCGACGGCGTACCCCAGCAGGTGGTCATCCCCTTTGAGCAGGCCGGTTTCGGGTGTCAGATCATTGACGCCAGCGGCTGGCCGGAGAGTCGGTTGGCCGAGGCCGTCGGTGCCGCGGCGGGCCACACGTTCGATCTGGCCACCGAGATTCCGTTCCGGGCTTGGCTTTTCCGCGTCGCCCCAGACGAACACGTGCTGATGGTCGTGGTGCACCACATCGCCGCAGATGGCTGGTCGCTGAGGCCACTGGCGGCTGATGTTGGTGTGGCATATGCCAGCCGGTGTGCGGGCCACGCCCCCGGCTGGGCGCCACTGGCGGTGCAGTACGCCGATTACACGCTGTGGCAGCGCGCGCAGTTCGGGGATCTGGACGATAGCCATAGCCTTATCGCCGCTCAGCTGGCCTACTGGCAGGATGCGCTGGCCGGGATGCCAGAGCATCTGGAGCTGCCGACCGATCGGCCTTATCCATCTGTTGCCGATCACCGCGGCGCCAGTGTGGCGGTGCAGTGGCCGCCCGAGCTGCAGCAGCGGCTTGCGCGGGTGGCACGGGAGAACGACGCGACCACCTTCATGGTCATCGAGGCCGCGTTGGCGGTGCTGCTTTGCAAGCTCAGCGCCAGCAGCGATGTGGCGGTTGGCTTCCCGATCGCCGGGCGGCGCGATCCCGTGCTCGATCAGCTGGTGGGTTTTTTCGTCAACACCTTGGTGCTCCGGGTAGAGGTGGTCGGTGATCCCACGGTCGGCGAACTTCTGGCCCAGGTGCGACGGCGTAGCCTTGCCGCCTACGAGCATCAGGATGTGCCGTTCGAGGTGCTGGTGGAGCGGCTCAACCCGGCCCGAAGCTTGACCCATCACCCCTTGATTCAGGTGATGTTGGCCTGGCAGAACCTTCCCTGGCAGGACGGCAATTCTTCGGCGGGAGTGGCCTTGGGCGAGCTGCAGGTCACGCCGCTGCCGGTGGAAATCCGCACCGCCCGAATGGATTTGGTTTTCTCTCTGGCTGAACACTGGACCGAGGACGGTGAGCCTGCGGGGCTCGGCGGGACAGTGGAGTTCCGCACCGATGTGTTCGACGCCGCCAGCATCGAGGTGCTCATCGAGCGCTTTGAGCGGGTGCTGATGAACATGAGCACAGATCCGGCCCGGCGGCTCTCGTCGGTGGATCTGCTGGCTGAGGCTGAGCACATCCAGTTGCAGGCGTGGGGCAATCGGGCGGCGTTGAGCCAGCTCGCGCCCGCGCCTGTGTCGATTCCGGTGCTGTTCGCCGCGCAGGTGGCGCGCACGCCGGAGGCGGTGGCGGTGACCTTCGAGGGCCGCTGCATGACGTATCGCGATCTTGACGCGGCGGCGAACCGGCTGGCGCACCTGTTGGCCGCCCACGGGGTGGGGCCGGGTTCCTGTGTGGCCGTGCTGTTTTCACGGTCGGCTGAGGCGATTAAGGCGATTTTCGCGGTGCTCAAGACCGGAGCGGCCTATCTGCCGATCGACCCGGCGTTGCCTGCCAGCCGGATCGACTTCATGCTTGCCGATGCCGCGCCGATCGCCGCTGTCACCACCACCGCGCTGCGCCCGCGGCTGGATCGGCATGACCTGCTGGTCATCGATAGCGAAGACTCCGCTGTCGACAGCCAACCCAGCACGGCACCACCAGCGCCGGGTCCGGATGACATCGCCTACATCCTCTACACCTCAGGCACCACCGGTATCCCGAAGGGCGTGGCCATCACCCATCAGAACGTGACCCAGCTGTTGGCGCCGTTGAATGCGGGCCTGCCGGCAGTCAGTGTGTGGTCGCAGTGTCATTCCTACGGTTTCGACGTTTCGGTGTGGGAGATGTGTAGCGCGCTGCTGCAGGGCGGGCGGCTGGTCGTGATACCCGAGTCGGTGGCTCGATCGCCGGAAGAATTCCACGCCTTGCTGGTTGCTGAAGAGGTCGGCGTCTTGAGCCAAACCCCTTCTGCTGTAAGTGCGTTGTCGCCTGAAGGACTGGATTCGGTGGCGTTGGTGGTGGCCGGCGAGCTGTGCCCGACCGACGTGGTTGATCGTTGGGCGCCGGATCGCGTGATGATCAACGCGTACGGCGAGACCGAAACGTGGTATGCGTCCTCGAGTGCACCGTTGACGCCAGGTTCGGGAGTGCCGCCGATCGGCTCGCCGGTAGGCGGGGTGGCGTTGTTCGTGCTGGATGGATGGTTGCGGCCGGTGCCGGCGGGGGTGGTCGGGGAGTTGTATGTGGCCGGGTCCGGGGTGGGTGTCGGGTATTGGCGGCGGGCCGGGTTGACCGGATCGCGATTCGTCTCGTGTCCGTTCGGTGCGCCGGGACAACGGATGTTCCGCACTGGGGATTTGGTGCTCTGGCGGGCCGATGGCCAGTTGGTCTATGTGGGGCGCGCCGACGAGCAGGTGAAAGTCCGCGGCTATCGCATCGAGCTCGGTGAGGTCCGAGCGGCGCTGGCCGCGCTCGATGGGGTGCAGCAGGCGGCTGTGATCGCCCGCGAGGACCGCCCCGGCGACAAACGCCTGGTGGGCTATGTCACCGGGACCGCTGACCCGGGCAAGCTACGCGTCCAGATGGCCGACCGACTACCGCCCTATATGGTTCCGGCAGCGGTGGTGGTCTTGGAGGCGCTGCCGTTGACCCCCAATGGCAAGCTCGACGCCCGTGCGCTGCCGGCACCGGAGTACACGACGGTTGGGTACCGAGCCCCGGCCAACCCGACCGAGGAGATCTTGGCCGGCATCTACGCTCAAGTGCTGGGGCTCGAGCGGGTCGGCGTCGACGATTCCTTCTTCGACTTGGGCGGCGATTCCCTGTCGGGGATGCGCTTGATCGCAGCGATCAATTCCGCACTGGATGCCGATGTTTCGGTTCGCACGCTGTTTGAGGCGCCGACGGTGGCCCGGTTGGCGCCGCGCCTCGGTGAGGGCGCGGGTCGGCTGCCGCGGTTGGTGGCGATGGAGCAGAGGCCGGCGGTGGTTCCGTTGTCGTTCGCCCAGAGCCGGTTGTGGATCCTGGACCAGTTGCAGGGCCCGTCACCGGTTTACAACATGCCGGCGGCGTTGCGGCTGAGTGGGCACCTTGATGCGCAGGCGTTGGGTGCGGCGTTGGGCGATGTGGTGGCCCGCCATGAAAGCCTGCGCACATTGATTGTCGCGGTCGACGGGATACCTCAGCAGGTGGTTATCCCTGTCGAGCGGGCCGACTTCGGTTGGGACGTCGTTGATGTCGCCGGCTGGCCAGAAAGTCGGCTGTGGGAGGCGATCGGCACCGCGGGGGGCTACACGTTTGATCTCGCGAACCAGATTCCGTTGCGGGCACAGCTTTTCCGCCTCGCCGAGGATGAGCACGTGCTGGTGGCGGTGGTGCACCATATCGCCGCCGATGGCTGGTCGTTGACCCCGTTGGTGCGCGATCTGGGCGTGGCCTATGCCAGCCGGTGTGCGGGACACGCCCCGGATTGGGCGCCGCTGGCGGTGCAGTACGCCGATTACACGCTGTGGCAGCGCGCGCATCTTGGTGAGCTGTCAGATCCGGACAGTCTGATCGCCGCCCAGCTGGCGTATTGGGAGGAAGCCCTCGCCGGGTTGCCCGAACGCCTCGAGCTGCCGACCGATCGGCCTTATCCGTCGGTGGCTGATCAGCGCGGCGCCACGGTGGCCGTCGACTGGCCGGCCGAGCTACAGCAACAGGTTGCCCGGCTTGCGCGGGAGAACAACGCGACCAGTTTTATGGTGGTGCAAGCGGCGTTGGCGGTGCTGCTGGCGAATGTGAGCGCCACTTCGGATGTGGCGGTGGGCTTTCCGATCGCCGGGCGGCGCGATCCTGCGCTCGATGACTTGGTCGGGTTTTTCGTCAACACCTTGGTGCTGCGGGTTGATCTCGCTGGTGACCCCACGGTGGCTGAGTTGTTGGCGGCGGTTCGGGCGCGCAGCTTGGAGGCCTTCGAGCATCAGGATGTGCCCTTCGAGGTGTTGGTCGAGCGGCTCAACCCGGCCCGTAGCCTGACCCATCACCCGTTGGTGCAGGTGCTGTTGGGTTGGCAGAACTTCACGGGACAAGACAGAGATGCCGCCGAGTTGGCGTTGGGTGAGTTGCAGCTGTCCTCGTTGCCGATCGAGACCCAAACGGCGCGTATGGATTTGACGTTCTCGCTCAGCGAGCGCTGGGCTGAAGACGGTGCGCCTGCCGGGATTGTGGGCACGGTCGAGTTTCGTTCCGATGTGTTCGATGCGGGCAGTGTGGAGGGGTTGGTTGGGCGGTTGTGGCGGGTGTTGGTGGGGATGACTGTTGCGCCCACTGCGCGGGTGTCGTCGGTGGATGTGGTTGATGAGGTCGAGCATGTTCGGCTGGATGGGTGGGGTAATCGGGCGGTGTTGTTCGGGCCGGTGTCGGGTGCGTCGGTTCCGGAGTTGTTCGCTGCGCAGGTGGGGCGGACCCCGCAGGCACCGGCGCTGACCTACAACGGCCGTTCGATGACGTATCGCGAGCTTGACGAGGCGGCGAATCGGTTGGCGCATCTGCTGGCCGCGTATGGTGCGGGGCCGGGTCAGTATGTGGCGCTGATGTTTTCGCGGTCGGCTGAGGCGATCGTGTCGATTTTGGCGGTGCTCAAGTCGGGGGCGGCTTATCTGCCGATCGACCCGGCGCTGCCGGTGAGCCGGATCGGGTTCATGGTTGCTGATGCTGCGCCGATCGTCGTGTTGACGACCGCTGATCGGGTTGGTGGGTTCGGCGGGTTGGCCGTGCCGGTTGTCGATGTCAGCGGGTCGGGGGTGCAGGGGTATCCGTCTACGGCGTTGGCTGGTCCGGCTGCTGATGACATCGCGCATTTGATTTACACCTCGGGCACGACCGGGATGCCCAAGGGGGTGGCGGTCACGCACCGCAATGTCACCCAGCTGTTCGACGGCCTGGATGTTGGTGTGGCGCTGGGGCCGGGGCAGGTGTGGACGCAGTTTCACTCCTATGCGTTCGACTTCTCGGTGTGGGAGATCTGGGCTGCCTTGTTGCATGGGGGGCGGTTGGTGGTGGTGCCCGATGAGGTGGCCAGCTCGCCGCAAGATTTCCATGCCTTGCTGGTTGGGCAGCAGGTGAGTGTGTTGACTCAGACGCCGTCTGCGGTGGGGGCGCTGTGGCCGCAGGGGTTGGAGTCGACGGCGTTGGTGATCGGCGCTGAGCCGTGTCCGGCCCAGCTGGTGGATCGGTGGGCGCCGGGGCGGGTGATGGTCAACGTCTATGGGCCGACCGAGACCACGATGTGGGTGGCCAAGAGTGCGCCGTTGACGGCGGGGTCGGGGGCGCCGCCGATCGGTGCGCCGGTGCCCGGCGCGGCGTTGTTTGTGCTCGATGGTTGGTTGCGGCCGGTGCCGGCGGGGGTGGTCGGGGAGTTGTATGTGGCCGGCGCCGGGGTGGGGGTCGG
>NZ_LQIK01000015.1 GCF_001499855.1 Mycobacterium sp. GA-0227b | reverse complement strand
TTTCATCGTCCCTTCTGGCCCGACATCGGGCCACAGGACTCTAAAACTGGTTGGACTCATTCACTGGGAACACGCCACTACGCCTGCGCGACCAGCCGGAACTGAGTCCACAGAACATAGCGAACAACCCGGAGGCTGCGTAGGCGTCCGTCGCCGTCGGTCAAGGAGAATTTCCGCGGCCTACTGGTCGAACGTTCGATGTGCTATCGTAGCCCGACGCGGATCCTCGTTCAGCAATCGTTGGTCGGGATGGCCTGCGGTTTCGTGTGCATCGGCCGCTACGGGAGGTATGGGTGTCTGAGGTATCTACTCGAGTCAGTGGCCATTGCTTGCAGCAAGCGTTGACCCCGTCCTGGCTGGATCACCGGAGACCTATCACGCGCCAGACCTCAGGTTGGGGGGCCGCCACCGAAAATCTCGTCGAAAATTGGCGACACCTTCCCAGTCGTTTGGTTAACTGCACCGTGTTGCCTGCCAGACGCAGCGAATGCATTCCGCCGCTTTGGTGCCTGACGCGTGGGTTCCTGCGCACAGGCCGCAACACAAGGTAGTGGGGGTATCATGTGACTACGCGAGTCGGTGGCAATGCCTTGCGGCAAGCCTTGACTCCTTCCTTGAGCACAGCAGGTCGGACGGCTTCGAGGGTTAGCGGGATTCCGGTTCGCGCCGCTGGAACCACCGGTCGCGGCACACGCCTCTTCGTTGAAGTCGTGCGCTACGCGGTGACCGACACCATTTCGTTGCGGCTGCCTGTGACCGAGTTCCTCTGGCAAGCATGGACACTACTCAAAGTAACCGCGACACCCGCGTTGCTGATGGCCATCCCGTTCGGTGCGATGGTCACCGTCGTGACGTCAGGATTGGTCGCTCAAGTGGGGGCAACCGCGCTGCTGGGTGCGGCCAGTGGGGTTGGTGTAGTTCGCCAGGGCGCGCCGATCACCGCCGGTCTATTGATGGGTGGAGCGGCAGCTTCAGCCATCGCTTCCGATTTCGGGGCACGACAAATGCGCGAGGAACTCGACGCAATGCGGGTAATGGGCATCGACCCGGTCCGCCGACTGGTGGTGCCGCGGTTCTTGGCCCTGCTTGCGATTTCCCCGCTCTTGTGCATCCTAATCATCGCATCGGGCACCGGCGCCGCATTCATCCTCTCAGTGGCGGTCAGTGACCTTGCACCAGGAAGTTTCTGGATGTCATTTGGGACATTCGCGAACCTGACCGATGTATGGTTCGCCATGGCCAAGACCGCCGTCTTTGCCACGATAGTGGCGATCATTTCAGCGCTGCGGGGAATGGAGGCCAAGGGTGGGCCGCGCGGTGTCGCCGATGCGGTAAATGCGGCCGTAGTCGTCAATGTCGTGTGCATCGTTTTCGCAAATCTTGCGATAACGCAGTTGCAGACGATGTTCTTTCCGATGGCGGTTGGGTAATGGCTCATTCCGTACCATTGCCCGCTCTGATTGCAAAGACATCGGCGCGAACAATCCGCAGGCCGCTACATGAACTCGGTCAGTGGGCATTGTTCATCGTACAGACATTCTGGTACCTGCCACTGACGGTCCGGCGATACACTCGCCAAACATTGGCCGCGACGATCAATCTGGCCTGGGGCAGGGGCTCGATCATCGTGGACGGCGGCACGATCAGCGTGTTGCTTGTTCTCGGTATCGCCGTCGGCGCTTCGATAGCCATCGAGGCGCTCGCGGTGATGGACATCATCGGATTTGGGGCGCTATCGGGGCTCATCGGCGGTGTGGGCGCCGTTCGTGTGATCGGGCCGCTCGTCGCCGGCATCGCGTTCACTGCACAGGCGGGCACCAGAATGACTGCGGAAATCGGTGCCATGCGCATCTCCGATGAGATCGATGCTGTCGACGCAATGGGACTCCGGCCCATACCATTTGTGGTCGGTACTCGGCTGATCGGCGGAATGTTGTGCGTGATACCGGGATACCTGCTGACGCTGGTCACCACTTTCTACGTAATGGATACTGTGATCACGGTATTCCACAACGAGTCTGGCGGTACTTATGACCACTACTTCGTTCAGTTTCTGACACCAACGGATCTTTTCTACTCCCTGATCAAGGCGGTTACCTACTGCACAGCGGCAACGCTGATCCATTGCTATTACGGTTATTTCGCCTCGGGGGGACCCGTGGGTGTTGGGCAAGCATCAGGCCGCGCGGTGCGCGCCAGTCTGGTCACGATCATGATCCTGGATTTCACGACGACCGTGGCACTCTGGGGACTTCGACCCGAATTCGTTTTCACGGGGTAGGGCGGCCATGTTGATACGAGGATCGGAGCAATATCAGGAACGGGTTCTGGCGATCGTCGGTACCGTGGTGGCGCTGTTCGCCGCAGTTGCTGTGCTCATTATCGTGACGAATCCGTTTGGCGGTCGACCACCTGACTGGATTTCCGTAACGATCGATACCCCATATGTCGGCCAGGGCATCGGGGCGGGGACCGCGGTGGTAATGCACGGGAAAGAGATAGGAAACGTCACGACCGTCGCCAGTTTGCCCGGCGGTGGTGTTCGACTCTTGACCGACCTGCAGAACCGTCCGGGGGCGGGTCTCACGGACGCGATGAACATCGATTTCCGCCCAATCAACTACTTCGGCGTCCCTGGTGTCAACGTCATCCCGAGTCCTGGTGGCCATCCCCTACGTGACGGGGCCCAGATCAGTTTGGTACCGAAAGGAAACTCGACCCTTTCGGAGCTGCTGTCTCAACTTGGCAGTGTTTCCGCCAGCACACTTACTCCACAGCTGATCAGGGTCTTCGATTGGGCTACCCGATACACCGACGGATTGAACCCACTACTCGAGACCATATTGATTGTGACGAAAGCAGTCGCAGACGTGCAAACGGTACCGACCGCGCAACTCTTGGCCAATACCGCAGCCGCGAGTACGGCAATTCCTTCATTTGCCGACGCGGTGATTGACACCGGTCAACGTTTCATTTCTCTCAATATCCCGCAGCTCCCGCCGGGCACGGCGCTCCCGCCAGGCGAACCACCATTCCTGGAGAACGTGAGAGTGCCGGACCTCTCCGACGAGACTGAGGAATATTATCAGACCGTATACCATCAATTCATCGACACGGCGCAAGTGGGTCTTTTTGCCGCTATTGGCAAGCTGGAGTACAGCCATGTCAGGAACCTGTTGCCCATGATTGAAGGGGTCAAAGCGATTTCGGATGTGGTACCCCCTTTGCTCAGGCCCGAAAAATTCGCTGAGACGATGATGGAACTGCGTACGCGGTTTGAAAAAATGTATGCGGGAAACTCCGAACAGCGCGCACTTCAGGTGCGAATCGTTCTGGACAGCCTTCCCGGTGTGGCGGCGCCACTTGGAATCATGGGGGGCCCGGGATGAAGCCTATTGCTGCATTGTGGCGCCTGGGGTTGGCCGTCGGTGTGACCGTCGTGCTGTTCATCCTGCTCGCAAACGTTATTACCAACCCCGTGGAGACGGATACGCGCATGTACACCGCGGAGTTTACTGACGCGTCCGGACTGCATATGGATGCCGATGTACGCGTCCGTGGAGTCCGTGTCGGAAAGGTTGAGGCTGTCAACCTCTCGCAGCACGACGGGAAAAACGTTGCCGCGGTTCGATTTACCCTGGACAAGCGATACGGTGTCGTGCACCGCACGAGGCTGGCCATCAAGTTCCAAGCCCTCACGGGTTTGCGGTATATCGATGTAGTAGATCCAGCCGAGGGCTATTCGACGGCCAATCTCGTGACAGAGGTGTCCACTGCGATGACGCAGCCGTCATTTGACATCACCGCGCTATTCAACGGGTTGCAACCGGTTCTCGCCACGTTAGATCCCCAAGAAATCAACACTTTCACCGCGAACGTAGCAGCTTTCTTGTCAGGTGACGGCAGCGGTCTGGCACCGTTGCTGGACAGCCTCCGTAGCCTCACCGAGCTGGTATCGGACCGCCAGCAGGTCGTGGCGATCTTGATGCGCAATCTTGCTGAACTAGCTGACGCCATCGGGGGTCAATCAAAAACTTTCATCCACATATTGAACTTGGTGAATGAGCCGGTCGATAATGCTCTCAAAGTGCTCGACCAGTTTCGACGATCTCAGCTTTATGGACCTGCTTTCACCGAGCCGGCGATACGATTGTTCCATAATGCCGGTTTCAAGCCCGGGGTTAATGTTGATGAGGCGCTGGACCGCGCATTCAGCAACCTCGACAACTTTTTTGATGCATTCAAGCTAGTGCCGGTTATGTGGGAGAATATCCCACCCCCGGGTGAAGAAGTGGGAACACCCCAGCCGTGCTCTCGGGGCCGAATACAGCTGCCAGAGACCATGGATGTACTGTTGAACGGTAGCCGGGTGATTCTATGCAATCGCTGAAATCGCTGCTGCGAAACCCGATTACATGGGGTGCTGGGGCGCTGGTGTTCGTGGCCGTGGTGTCGCTGGTGCTGGCTGCGGTATATGTCAACCCGCCGGGGCAGAAAATCGTGACCTTTTACACCGATGATGCGGCGTCGATACGCCCGGGAGACGATGTGCGAATAGCCGGTATCACGGTGGGATCGGTCAAAGATCTTTCATTAGAGTCAAATCTGGTGCGCGTACGGGCGCGCGTCGATAATAGCGCATTTGTCGGTGACCAGTCGCAAATCGACGTTCGCATGCTGACCGTGGTTGGCGGCTACTACGTGAACCTCGTACCTATTGGTGACGCACCCTTGGGCGAAACGCCTATTCCCCGGGAACGGGTGACCATGCCTTACAACCTAATGCGTACCCTGACCGATACGACAAAGATCACTCAGAATGTCAACCCACAGCCGGTCAACGAGTCACTCGATCGAATACGAGAAGGACTCACCGGTACAAATGTGGAGGCGCTGTCCGCGATAATGGAGGCCGGAAACTCTGTGGTGGCGACAATCGAGCGACAGCGCGGACAGATCACCGCCATACTCGAAATGTCAGATGAGTACATCCTCGCGCTAACCAATTACCGCGAGCAGATTGTCCAGTTGGTCCGGAAATTGTCAATCGTGATACAGACACTCGAGCTCTACGGCAAGAATTTCGGCGCCAGCCTCGACGGCGTTGGCGACGTCATGATGGCGCTCAAGGCGATTCCGGATTTCTATGAAAACCATCGCGCGGAATTTGTCGAGAAAGTCCGACAGTATCAGCACAAGGGGCGATTGTTCGTCGAACGTAATGGCGTCACTATCCGTATCCTGAAGCGGCTGCAGAACTTGTTCAACCGAGTCTTGGATGCCGAGAATGCGGCGCCAGAGTTGTTGGCCACCGACCTGTGTATTCCGATTCCGGGGAGCCCATGCTGATGGTCATGCCACCTTCACGCGCGGTCCGCCCAACAGCCCCAGTAGCACTAGTCGCTGCGGCGCTCGTTGCCGTGTGTGGCTCATGCGCGCCAAGCAGCCAAGAATCGCACGCCGCCTATTGCGCGATCATGCCCGACACCGTGGGCCTGTATGTCGACAACCCGGTCACCCAGATGGGTTACCAGATCGGCAAGGTCACCGCCGTCACTCCCGAGATGCTCCACGTCCGGGTGGATTTCACGGTGAACGAGCACCGTCTGCTTCCCGATGACGTCAAGGCAGTCATCAGGTCGACTTCGATCCTCGCCGACCGGTCCCTGGAGCTAGTCGGGAACTATGAAGCGGGTCCACAGCTGCCCGCCGGTACGTGCATTCCGCTGGACAAGTCATTCACCCCGAAAAGCTTGTCCGAAATAATCGGATCGGCGACCGAATTCATCAATTCGATCAACCCCGACGGGTCGTCGAATATGGGTGATGTCGTGCGTGGGATAGATGAGGCGCTGCATAACCAGGGAGCCGACATCAATAGACTGGTGACCACAGCCTCGGCGCTACTTGATTCCCCCGACCAGGCGATCGGCGACATCGGCTCCATCGTCGTCAACCTTGCTCAGTTGACGTCAACGCTTGCCGACATCGAGCCAATGGTGAAGGAAGTGCTGTCCGGCGCGGTAATAGCGCTGCCAGGGACTGCGCAGGCAGTGTGGGGTGGCGACAAGATATTCGAGGGGCTGATCCCGCTCCTCACCATGGTTTCGGATCTGGAAAAGGAACTCGGTGCCGAATCGCAGCAAACGCTCGACGCGGTCGCCACTGTCCTTAGGAAGCTGACCCCACGAGCGCCGTTTTACGCTTCCATTCTCAATCCGGTGCCTCGGTTCATCAACACGACGATCAACATCGTCAATAACCACCAATTCGGCACCCTTCGATACCGTCCTCCCCTGTACCGCGTCCGCACCCCCGATGGGGTTTTGACATGCAACATCATGAACGCGTCGATGCCCGGCAGCTGCGCGAACGTCCAGGGCACGCCGTACGCGGTCGATGTGGCGCTGCTGCAGTACGTTCTGACGGAGGCGAGCCGGTGACGCGCGGGTTCGGGCGGCTGACGGTCGTGGCCAGCGTTGTCGCGGTTTCGTCGTGTGCGTCGCTCAACGTCAACGCGCTGCCGCAGCCGGGCAATTCGTATCGCGGCGGATACGACATCGTCATGGAATTCGACAACGTGCTCAACTTGCCAGACCGGGCAAAAGTGGTGCTTGACGGCGTGACCGTCGGAGTCGTCGCCGACGTAAAACTCGCGACCGATCAGGTCGACGTCACCTCGCGGATCGACCCCGAGGTCGTGGTGCCGTCGAACATCCACGCGGCGTTGCAACAAGCAACGGTACTCGGCGACATCTACGTCGCCCTTGAGCGCCCGCCGACCAGCGGTTCACCACCGCCCCCTTTGGCCCAGGGCGGGCGGATACCGCTAACGCAAACGACGTCCCCGCCACAGCTGGAAGACACCATCGCCAGCCTCGCGAACTTTGTGTCCAGCGGATCCATTCAGCGCATACAGAACACAATCATCCGCATCAATCGGCTGACACCGCCGAACGATGAGGTGCGTAGGCTGACTGGTCGGGTTGTCGCCGATCTCTCGGACCTGTCGGCGAATATCGATCAAGTTGACCAATTGCTGGACGGCGTGTCGCGAACAGGTCAAGTCTTGAACGACCGTATCCCGAATTTCCAGGACTGGGTTACACCGAAAGGCGTCCGGGGCTTTGAGCGCGGGATCTGGGTAGCTAACCAAGTATCTAAGCTGCTTCCAGGAGTCGGCAGCATCTACGAGGGTGGGTTCTGGCTGGTTCCTTTACTGAATTCGCTGGCCGAATCCGTCGGAGCGTTTCAGCGTTCGAAATGGGCGTTTGAAGAAGAAATTCCGAAGTGGCGGCGGTTGTTCACGGATTTCTTCCTTCCGCAAGACAAGTATCCGGCCATCAACATCACCTCAATAGTTGGTCCTGATGGGCGCGAACTATCGGGCAACGTGCAAGACGTGCTACGGATCCTAGGGGCAGTGCCATGAGGATACGTGATGTCATATCGTTTGCGGTATTCGGCGCAATAATAGTTCTCGTACTTGGCTACTTTGCCACCCTCGGAATCCGGGTTAAACCACCTCCTGATCGCATCAATCTGTCCATGGAGGCAGCCGATCTCAATGGTCTGGTTGTCGGCTCGAATGTGCTACTGCGAGGGGTGCCAGTCGGCAAGGTCACCGCTACCGGCGCGACTGTCCAGGCCGCCACCGTCGAATTCTACGTGCAGGACCGCTACCGAATTCCGGTCGGCAGCGAGGTGCGGCTCGAAAATCTATCCGCGCTCGGTGAATCCTATATTTCCCTGCTCCCTCACAGCGAAGAGGGGCCGATACTGCAAGACGGGCAGAGCATCGCCACGGAACAAGTCACACAGCCCGCGTCGATATCAGAGTTGGCGAATAGCGTCGTGCGAGTTCTCAACCAGCTAAACCCCGAAGAATTGGAACGCATCCTCGGCGAGCTTGATGCCGCACTGCCAGATCCAGCCGTCACCTTACCCAACATATCGCGCGCCAGCATCCTGTTGAGAAACACCGCTGCGGACATGCGCGGCCGCGGCCGTGTGTTGCTCGAGAACTTCCAGTCACTGCTACGCAACGCCGAATGGGTGGGTCCTGTGCTTTTTGAACTTGACCCCATAATCCGGGACCTCGGCCTATCCATCCAAGACCTCTACAGACATATACCGGGGATGATGCACCGCGGTGAGCCGGAAAATGTCATGAACTTCTATCATTTCCTGCAACGGGTTCAGAAGTTTCTGGACGACCGGGGCCCAGACCTCAAAGTGTTCGGCGATGCGCTTCAGCCGAAATTGAATTTAATCGCCGGGGCGCTGATGAATTTGGACACCGGCCAACTATTGGACAATATGTTGGCCACCGTGCCACCCGACGGAACAATCACGCTGCGCGTCATCCCCTAACGGCCCATCCGAGGAAGGCACGACCATGACGGATAGTAAAACCGACACCCAAGAACCGACTGCGGCCGGAACAGATCCCGCCGGACCGCCAACGGAGGAGCCGGCCGAGGTGCCGAGCGAAGATTCGGCCGCGCCCCCGACCGCGGATCCGGCCGACGTACCGGACGAACAAGCATCTACCGGCGCAAAGGCGCCCGGCCGACGTCGGTCGATCTCCTTAAGCGTTCGTAGCGTGACGATCGGTGTGGTGATAGCCGTACTGGTTGGCTTGGCGGGCACGACGACTTGGTTATACCTCGGAGCGCAGCACAAGCTGGACACGCAGGCTAGCGAATCGGCTAACAATGCACGTGCCGAGAAGATTGCCCTCGATTATGCAGTCAACGCGGCAACGATGGATTTCAAAGACCTCCAGGCCTGGAAAGTTAAACTCGTAGCGGGAACCAGCCCGGAGCTTAACGACGAGTTGACAAAAGCGGCCGTGTCCATGGAACAGATCCTTGTTCCACTGGAATGGACTTCGACCGCGCAACCGCTGGTAGCCAAAGTCCGCTCGAATAGCGGGGGCGTTTTCGTGGTTGATTGTTTTGTCAGCGTTCAAACCAAGACTGTGCAAGCGCCCGAGGCGCTCCAGTCGACGGCGACATACAGCGTCACGGTTGACAGCAATAAAGACTGGCAGATCACAGATGTGGGCGGCATCGGCTCAGTGATAGGGCCGAAGTGAGTAAGGCGTCGGTGGTGATTACGACGCTCGTCGCCGATCGGCCGTCGGGATTCGATCGGCAGGACTCAAAGTCATTGCGAAGAAGGCGAATGCAACTCGCTCGCCGCGGCGGGGCCGTGCTGGCTGGCATCGTGATTGTTTTGTCGGCGTTGGCCATCCTGACTGGGGCAACGTCGAGGGCCCATCCACCCGATCCGCCCTCGCCACCCGATCCTCCCCCCGATAGTGCCCTGATCCGGCCTCTCGCCCCGATCACGCCCACCCCCTCAAACTGGGCGCCCAAATTTCCTTTCCCGTACGACCAAACCCGCGGCAACATCACCGATGCGGACATCAGCGCACAACGCGAATTGTGCCAGTGGTACAACGCTCAATATGTGACGCTGCGGGACCAGATCGACCGGCTTCAATTCAACCGGATAGCCCCGAACGGTACTGACTACGACTACAGCCTCTACGGCCTGCAGGAACAGGTTGATATCGTCACCGGAAATATCGATCAGTCCCTGGCCTTCATGGAACCGCGCGTTCGCGCGTTCACCCAAAGTCGGAACCATTTCGGCGATGTCTACTTTCCTCTCTATGAGGCTGAGGCTTTCTACAAGCTATGGGAGCAGCTATCGAACGTGACTGACGGCATCAAGGCCCATCAGCCGAACTGGTTCACCGGACCGTCGGTCCAGAAAGCGAAACGTTGGGGCAGCGACATCCACCGTTCGCACGTCTGCGACGGCGCGTAGAACGGAAGCAACTATGCATAATGACACCCCGATGCTCGGAATGATCACCCGTTCCCTGCCATATTGCCGCGTACAGCGAATAGCATCGGCAGTGATGGGCATGTCGATTCTTGCTGGGAGCATTGCGGTGGCTCCGTCGGCGATCGCGGATTCGGCAGATGCGCTTAGGAGCGCGGTGAATTCAATGCGCAGCGGTACCTGTGGACCGTTGCGGCCTGACCCGGCACTCGAGGAGGCCGCCGCTGACATCAATCGATCGGCTGATGCCTGGATCGATCACACCGCACGCGCCGCCCCGTTTGAGCTGCGGAGCCCGGTGGACGAGCCGGCTGATCCACTACCACTGCTGAAGGATCTTGGCTATGGCGGCACTAGGGCCAGGATGCTCCAAGGCGCACACCTCACTGAATTTCAGTCGATAAAGGCCCTGTTGTTGCAAGGCTATGACGCCATCCCCGATTGCTCCTACACAGATTATGGGGCGAATGTTCTGCAGAATCAAAACACCGGGAGCATTCTTACCACAGTCGTGTTAGCCGGAGCCTAGATGCGTTCGATGAGACAGGTCGATAGCGTCGTCGCTTAGATATTCAGTTGCTGCCAGCCGGGAGGCCCGAATGAATCGAATACCATCATGACGGTTCCGATGATTGTCGCGACGACGATTGCTGGCGTTGCCTGCGTCGTGTCGTCGCCGACCGCCCGGGCTGATGATAGCGTGACTTACGAGGTCTTTTCTGATGACATACCGTCGGCATTCATCGAGTACCGCGACGGCTCAGGAAAGAAGTATTTGGACGATGTACCGCTGCCCTGGCGAACAACCGTTACCGTGGTCGACCCATTCAGTCCGACAGCAGACGGCTCCGAACTGAGCGCCGACTGGCGCGCCCTAGCCCGATTCACCTCAGCGCTAGATTGGCCTAAGAAATGGGTGACGGTGCGCATCTCTTATCACGGGGACGTCATCTGCGAAAGCACACTCAATGTTGGGAATGCGACGTGCTACGGCAGCGCGCCGCACAGATCGGAGAGCAAATCGTCACCGGGGAACTTGCCATAGATCGCCGAACCCCATAAATGCCGCGCTCGCAATCTGGAGAACGAGAATGTATAAGCACAAGGGAGTCTGCCGCTGGTTGGCGACGACCGTGTTTGCGATCGGGTTGGCGCTCGTCACGGCTCCCACGGGACACCCAGAGCCACCTGCACCTCCGACCGATCCGTACCCGGACGGCGACCTCATTGTGAGATCTTATGACAGTCTCGAGCCTGACGAATTCTTTGCTGCCGGCGCTGCTCCCGGCGTATGGTTTCTGACGCCCTCAGGACTGAATTGCGGCATCTGGGATAGGGGAGGCTTTGGCTGCGCCGGTGATATTCCCGGTGCACCCGGGGGGGCACGCCATATCGGTTGGTTCAACGGCAACATCGTGGTTCGTTACGATCCGGTCGTCCCTATCCAGTGGCCGCCGGGACAAGCGCAGCGAACGCTGCCGCCGCGCAGCTACGTATCCTGGAACGGGACGATGTGTGTAACGATGGCCGATAGCAGCACCTACTGCGAGCGTGGTCCCTTCCGGTTTTTCATTACGCAGACCCACACCTGGCTTAGTCCCCCGGAAAATCTGTAGTCGCCGGGAATCCGCTTGATGTCTTGGTTGGTGAGGCGATTTGCTAGGAGGTTGAATTGACCACATTCAAGATGGTGATCGCAGGACTATTGTTAGCCGGGCTACCAGGAGTAGGAGGCCTGGCGGGCGTTTCCGCTGCGCATGCCAAACCGCTGTCCCCCGGCGAAATTCAGTTCCTGGAGGAACTCCATCGCGCGTTCTCAGGCAGTGGGGATCCCAGCGCATTCCACAGTGACGGCCAACTGCTGGCTCAGGGTTGGTATGCCTGCCACCAGCTTCGCGTCGGACTTGTCGGCCGTGGCGCCACATACGTACCCGATATCGTGACACGATTGGCGTTTACACATCTGTGCCCGAACGGCGCGGAGTCAACGGCGTAGACCTTATGCGGCGTGCCTGCACAGTCGTCGCATTCTTGCCGCCGCGATATCAAGCAGAGCCCGGCTTTGGCGCCGCAGACTTCACCACTTTTCGAGAGGGCTTCCGCAGGTGGCCACTTGCTAAAGGTCACCGGACAGCCGAGCGACCTCGGGTTGATTCACGTCGTCATCGTCGGCGGCTCCGGACTTCATAGCGCTGGCCCAGCCGTAAGCGCTACACGCGGCTGTGCTACGGATTGGTGACACGAATAGGGGTCAAGGGCTCGGCATCTCGTTGACCGTCTGGGCCTCCGGATGCAACACCGGAACCGAACCGACCACATACACGCGACCGCTCAGATCGACGGGCAAAACGGCCTCCAGATTGTCTCATTCAATAAGTCATTGAATCATCTCCTGAAGCATTACCACATCCGCCGTGGTAGGAACGTCAGCGTGAGACGACTTGACTCGGCGTGTCGGCCCCATCCCGCAGATGGGCACTCCGCCACCCACCGCCGCTGGGCCCAAATCCACAGACCAACAAGGGCTTTGGCCGCCACACCATAGCGGCGCCAATCGACGCCGTCCCGGCGCCCGTGATTCATCTGATGAAAACGGCGGACTTTTTCGTGGATAACATTCGTTATCCATGAAGACTGCCGATGAAACGCGTCCTTCTGGTCCTCCTCCGACCCCAGCCGGAAATCATCGATATGTTTTTCCGGCGCTGTTGCAAGTCCCTGAGCTACAGCGACCCGCTGCGCATCTACATCAGCGGTCATGGACACCGCGAAACGATCGGTCAGCACCGCATCTGCTGGGCCCGCACAGCCGATGTCTCCGCGGTGCCTGTGTGGTTCGACGCCAGCACGGTGTGCCCGCCCCGCTACGCAGTGCTGCTGCAGCGCGGCTAAGCCCCCTACGCAACATCACCGCCGCACTCCCCTCGACTCCTCCAGCTCGGCCCTGCGACACCGCGCCCCACACCGCCCAGCTCGCCGCACCCGGCCACACGTTCACTGCACCTCTGTAAGTACTGGTGGACCTCACCACAGCGTGGCTTGATCACCAAGCAGCGCCGCCTGCACCGCGGCGGCATCCCAACCGTGGCGCACCGCTTCGCGCAACGCCACCGACCGTTCCCGTCGCACACCGCGACTGTCGAAGCGTCGCACCGCATATCGGCCGCCGCCACGGCGCATCCGAGCCATGCGTTCCATGTTGTCGCCCTGTGATCCCGACACGACGTGCTGGCGAGGATCTGTGGCCGCCGCAATCTTGACGCAGACCGGGTTGTCGCACTCGCGGAGCCCGAGCACTCCAGCCGCCACCACGCCGGGCACGATCGCCAACGCGTAGCGGTGCGGACGAACGCACAGCCCCACCCCCTCCCGGGTGAGGTAGAAGCGGCCGTACCCATCGGCGCTGATCGCCCCGATCCAGATGTCGCAATCCGAAGACGTTGGCCCGCAGACGACGTGGCTGTGAAAGCGGGCAATCTCAGCGGCGTGCACACCACGATCAACGATCAGCTGCCCCGCGCTTCTCATGGCCGTTGAACCTAACCGTCCACACCGACATGCAGAGCGCCCACCGTGGCCCGTTTCCCCGGCGCTGTGACCGTGCCGCCGAGCGCACCCGTTCGGGCACTGCAACCGCCACCGCATCGCACGCGCCAAGTCGAGGAATGCAGATGCCACCCAGACGCACCCATCGAGCGCGGTGCACCGCACGATGCAGAACCGGTCGGCGCGCACGCGTCCGGGCCTCCCAGCGCTCGCGCCGGCACAGCGCGGCACCCGCTCGCCGGCCGAATCCGCCTCGAGCCACTCATCCCGCGCACCGCCGCCCTCACGCAACCGAGCATCAGCGTCGGCAACGCGTCACGCCGACACTGGATCTGCCGGGGGCGCACCGTCGTACGGGCCGACGGTACGCGACGGTTCACCGTCCAAACCACGCTCACCTAGTGCACGCGAACCGTTCTCGATGGAACCCTTCCCTGCTTTCGGGGCATGCCGTGCCACGGTGCGGATGATTCCGATCCCCAAGTCCGTCCGCGCGGCGATGGTCGTCAGGGTCTCACCACGACCCTGCATGCGCGCTACTGCCGCGCCGGCATGGGCCCGCTGCTCGGCAACGCGCTTGGCCTCTTCCGCGTCGACCTGCTGGCGCAGTTTTGCCAGCCGCTCCTTCTTCCAGGTCGCGACTTCGGCGATCCTGCCGACCGCGACCAGAATCTCCGCGGCATCGTGAATGTTCGCCTTGTCCCGCGCGGCGCGCGCCTCGTTGGCGCGCCGGGTCGCTTCGTGTGCCCGCTTGCGGGCCTCAACCTTCGATATCCGTGGTGTTGTCATGGTCGCCGACCCTAAAAGCCGGTGCCTCGATCGGGCCACCACCACAGCCACATTCGCTATCCATCAATCTTTCACCGCCGTTCCTGCCGCACCACCATCTCAACCCTCACCACACCGCTGCCCGTTCTGCTCGCATCCGCGCACCGCCCCCTCAGCTCCCCATCCGAGACCCCCCTTTCACAGCCCACCGACAGACCACACACCTCTTGCACTCAGGACAACCCCGAATCTAAGGCTTTCCTAAGAACCCCCGGTTTGGTGGTGGCTTCGCCAACCGCCAAGTTCGTACCGTCCGAGCCATGCGGACCTATGTGTGCGCGTCATGGTGATGACGCTGCACAAGCTGACCGCCGGGGACGGATACCTGTACCTGGTGCGGCAGGTCGCTGCCGCCGACAGCACCGAGCGGGGCCGCTCCACGCTAGCCGACTACTACTCGGCCAAGGGCGAATCGCCGGGCCGATGGATGGGCCGCGGCTTGGCCGCTCTATCTGACACCGGCCGCTGCGAGGTCAGTCCGCAAGCCCGCGAAGAGATTTGGACCGTTGATGAAGGCTCAGAGGTCGGTGAGGCGCAGATGCGCGCCCTCTACGGACTGGGCCTACACCCCAACGCCGAGCGCATCGAGACCTACGCCATCGGCCGCGGCGTGGGCTCCCCGCGGGCGGCTAGCCGACTCGGCCGCGAATTCCTGGTCCGCGATGGCGAACCGGAGTACGCGCGGCGTTTGGCGGTGGCCTTTCGCGACCACAACGCCGAGAACGGCGCGCACTGGAACGCCACCATCGCCCCGGAGATCCGCGCCCAGATCCGCACCCGCGTGGCAATGGAACTCTTCGCCGAGGAATACGGCCGCCCACCCGCCGATGACCGCGAACTGTCCGGATTCATCGCCCGCAACACCCGAGCCCGCACCACAGCCGTCGCCGGATACGACCTGACCTTCTCGCCGGTGAAATCCGTGTCGGCGCTGTGGGCCATCGCCCCGCTATCGGTGGCCGAACAGATCGAGGCCGCCCACGACGCGGCGGTCGCCGACGTGCTGGAGTGGCTGCAACAGCAAGCAACCTTCACCCGCACCGGCGCCGGCGGTGTGGCCCAGGTCGACACCGAAGGACTCATCGCCGCGGCGTTCACCCACCGCGACTCCCGCGCCGGTGACCCTGACTTGCACACCCACGTTGCGATCTCCAACAAGGTGTCCCATGTCGACGCCAACGGTGTGCGCCGATGGCTTGCGCTGGACGGTCAACCGCTGCACCGGGTGACCGTCGCGGCCTCCGAGTTGTACAACACCCGCCTCGAAGCCCGCATGATCGCCAGCCTGGGTGTGCCGTTCGTCGAACAGTCCCGCGGACGCGGAAAACGACCGGTCCGCGAGATCGACGGAATGTCAGCCGATTTGATGTCGCGGTGGTCGAGTCGCCGCGCGGCGATCGAGGCCCGCACCGCCGAGCTGGCCAAGGCATTTCAGGCCGATCACGGACGCGAACCAACCAACACCGAGATCATCGCTTTGGCCCAGCAGGCGACGCTGGAATCGCGCGAAGCCAAGCACGAGCCGCGCTCACTGGCTGAGCAGCGCCACGTCTGGCGCACCCAAGCTGTGGAGGTCCTCGGGCGAGACGGACTGCACCGCATGCTGGCCGGTGTCCTGGCCGGTCCCAACCGAGCCCGCACCACACCCGTGGTCGACGAGGAATGGATCGCGTCGCGTGCTGGCGAACTCATCGCCACCGTGTCCGAATCCCGCTCCACCTGGCAGCGTCACCACGTGCGCGCCGAAGCGCTGCGAATCGCACGCTCGCACGGCGTGGCGCACGATGTCGCCTCAATCGAACGCCTCACCGATACCGCTCTCGGAGACGCGTTTTCACTGCCGCACGCCCGCATCGCCGATGCCGACTTGGGCGAGCCTGTCGCCTTGCGTCGCCGCGACGGTGCCAGCGTCTACTCCCGCCACGGCGTGCAGCTCTACACCAACCGCGAAACACTCGCCGCCGAGCGCCGCATTCTCGCAGCGGTGCACCGCTGCGACGGCCGCGCCGCCACCGCCGCCGACGTCGAACTGGCACTCGCAGATTCGGCCGCCCGAGGACGCACCCTCAACCCCGGCCAGGCCGCACTGGTCTCGGAAATGTCGACCTCGGGGCGCCGTGTCGCACTGGCGCTGGCCCCGGCCGGAACGGGCAAGACCACAGCCATGGCGGCGCTGGCCCACGCGTGGCGCAACTCGGGCGGACACGTGATCGGCTTGGCCCCGACAGCCGACGCAGCGATCGTGCTCGGGGAGGACCTGGCCGCCACTACCGACACCCTCGACAAGTACGTCTGGTCAGCCGATCCAAACAAGGCCGCGATCTCCGCCGTGCCCGACTGGTTCGAGCAAGTCGGCCCCGACACCCTCATCGTCGTTGACGAGGCCGGCAAGGCCGCCACCGCCGGGCTGGACGCGATGATCACCGACGCACTACGCAAAGGCGCCAGCGTGCGACTGGTCGGCGACGACGGCCAGTTGTCATCCATCTCAGCCGGCGGCGTTCTGCGCGACATCGCCGAAGCCACCGACACGCTCACCCTGAGCGAAGTCGTGCGATTCAAGTCACCGGCCGAAGCCGCCGCCGGGCTCGCGCTACACGACGCCGACCCGGCCGGCATCGGCTTCTACATCGACCACCACCGTATCCACGTCGGCACCGACGAGACCGCCGCCGACATGGCCTATCAGGCATGGCGGGCCGACCTGGCCGCCGGCGCAGACTCCATCCTGCTCGCGCCCACCAACGACGTCATCAACGAACTCAACGCCCGCGCCCGCGCCGACCGACTGGCTGCCGATCCCGAAGCCGCCCGTGCGGCCACCGTGGTGCTGGCCGACCAGCTCCACGCCAGCGTCGGCGACACCATCCGCACCCGTAAAAACAACCGCCGAATCACGATCGGGCGCAACGACTTCGTACGCAACGGCTACCGCTACACCATCACCGAAGTCCTCACCGATGGCGGCGTGAAAGCCCGCCACCTGCGCAGCGGGCGCATCGTCACGCTGCCCGCCGACTACATCGCCGAACACGTCACGCTGGGCTACGCGGCCACCATCGACTCCGCTCAGGGACTCACCGCAGGACGGCGCGACACCAAGGGCACCTGCCACATCGTCGGCTCAGACATGCTGACCCGCCAACACCTCTACGTCGCGATGACCCGCGCCACCGACGAAAACCACCTCTACCTGTCCACCGCCGAAGGCGATCCGCACCGGCTGCTCTCCCCCGAGGCCACCCACCCCGACACCGCCGTCGACGTCCTGACCCGCACCTTGGCCCGCGACGGCGCCCAAGTGTCGGCCACCACCGAAGCCCGACGCGCCGAGGATCCGGCGACACGACTACAGGCCGCCACCGACATGTTCTACGACGCCTTGGGCGTAGCGGCCGAGAATCGGCTGGGACCCGGTGCTCGGGATCGGTTGGACATCATCGCTGATGACGTGATCCCTCGGCTGAGCCAACGCGAAGCCTGGCCGGTGCTGCGACGCAACCTCTCAGTCCTGGCGATCGGTGGTGCCGATCCCCGCGAGCTGCTCACCGAAGCCCTGGCCAAGGGCAGCATCAACGACGCCGCCGACCCCGCCGCGGTCCTCGATCACCGCATCGACCCCGCCAGCACCCACTCCGCAGGCATCGGGGTGCTGCGCTGGCTTCCCGCCATCCCCCAAGCACTCGCCGACGATCCCCAATGGGGTGCCTACCTGGCCCGCCGCGAGCAACTGGTGGAAGGCCTGGCCGACCAGATCCGCGAGCGCGCGC
>NZ_LQIK01000014.1 GCF_001499855.1 Mycobacterium sp. GA-0227b | reverse complement strand
GCGGGCCCAGCCCGCCCGGCCCGAACAGCTGACGTGACTTCGCGGGATCGGTGACCACCGACAGGTTCAGCCCGAAGCCGCGACCCACCCAGAACGGCGCCCCGAGAAAGTTCTGGTGCTTCTGCTCGTCGGTGAGCCGGTCGGTGCGCATCACCCGCACCGACTCCTCCGAGAGCACGCGAACGCCGTCCAGCGCGCCGCCGGCCAACAGCATGCGCGCGAAGCGCAAGTAGTCGTCGACCGTCGACCACAGACCCGCGCCGCCGGTACAGAACGGCGGATCGGTGATCGGCGCAGGGCCCATCACGTCATGCTGCAGCGCGTTGTTGTGGTCGAGCTTGTACATCGTCGCGGCGCGGCGCCGTCCCTCCGTGCCCACCGAGAATCCGGTGTCCGTCATCCGCAGCGGCTCGAAGATCCGCTCGCGCAGTACGTCTGCCAGCGGTTTGCCCTCGATCCGCGACAACGCGATACCCAACACGTCGGTGGCGTGGCTGTAGGTGAGCCGCTCGCCGGGCTGATGCACCAGCGGAAGCTGTGCCAGTTCGGCCAGCCAGCGGTCCTGGTCCTGGCGGAACGACATCCTGCCGTAGGCCCGGCTCAACGGGCCGAGTACCGAGAACGGATACGCCAGGCCGCTGCGGTGGGTCATGAGATCGTCGACCGTGATGGGCCGGCGGGCCGGGGTCGTCTTGTCGAGCTCACCCCGCGGATCGAGCAGCACCCGCATGTCGCCGAGTTCGGGCAGCCACCGGTCGACGGGATCGGTGAGGGCGAGCCTGCCCTCGTCGACGAGGCTCATCGCCGCCGCAACGGTGACCGGTTTGGTCATCGAGGCGATGCGGAAGATGGTGTCGCGCTGCATCAGCAGCCGGGCGTCGACGTCGCGATGGCCCAACTCGTTGACCTGACGTATCTCACCTGCGTGCCACACCAGGGTCACGGCGCCGGCGAGGAGTCCGGCGTCGATCGCCTCGCGGATGGACGCTTGGTTGCCGTCGAGTTTCATCGCGGCCAAGCCTACTGACGTGGCGGGCGGATTCAGCGCGGTCGTGGCGCCGTTCAGACTCCCGCGCACCGGGTGCTAAGCTCGCCGCAGTTTCGACGTCCTTTAAGGAGCCGTCCAGAGAGGCGGAGAAGGAGGTCAGAGTCGCTTGGGCGCGCATTCCGAGTCCTCAGGCACCGACCGGGAGTTGATGTCCGCAGCGGACGTCGGTCGGACCATCTCCCGCATCGCCCATCAAATCATCGAGAAGACCGCATTGGATGACCCTGCCGGTCCTCCGAATGTGATCCTGCTCGGCATCCCCACCCGGGGCGTCACCCTGGCCACTCGGCTGGCCGAGAAGATCAAGGAGTTCTCCGGGGTGGCGGTGCCGCACGGCGCCCTGGACAACACGCTCTACCGCGACGATCTCGACTTCAAGCCACCCCGCGCGCTGGAGGAGACCTCGATTCCCGAAGGCGGCATCGACCAGGCCCTGGTAATCCTCGTCGACGACGTGCTCTACACCGGCCGCTCGGTTCGTTCGGCGCTGGATGCGCTGCGCGACATCGGCAGGCCGAAGGCCGTGCAGCTGGCCGTGCTGGTCGACCGCGGCCACCGGGAGCTGCCGCTGCGCGCCGACTACGTGGGCAAGAACGTGCCCACGTCCCGCACTGAGAACGTCAAGGTCCGGCTGGCCGAAGATGACGGCCATGACGGCGTGTCCATCGCGCCTCACGGAGGTCCGATCCGGTGAAACATCTGCTCTCGGCCGCTGATCTGTCGCGCGACGACGCGTTGGCGATCCTCGACAACGCCGACCGCTTCAGCCAGGCGCTGCTCGGCCGCGAAGTCAAGAAACTGCCGACCCTTCGCGGGCGCACCATCATCACGATGTTCTACGAGAACTCCACCCGCACCCGGGTCTCGTTCGAGGTCGCGGGCAAGTGGATGAGCGCGGACGTGATCAACGTCAGCGCGTCGGGATCGTCGGTGTCCAAAGGGGAGTCGTTGCGCGACACCGCGCTGACCCTGCGCGCCGCCGGCGCCGACGCACTGATCCTGCGGCACCCCGCCTCGGGAGCGCCGCAGCAACTCGCCGAGTGGACGGCCACTGAGGACGGGCACGGCCCGGCGGTCATCAACGCCGGTGACGGCACGCACGAGCACCCCACCCAGGCGCTGCTCGACGCGCTCACCATCCGCCAGCGGCTCGGCGACATCGACGGCAAGCGGGTGGTGATCGTCGGCGACGTCCTGCACAGCCGGGTGGCACGCTCCAACGTGCTGCTGCTGCACACCCTCGGCGCCGAAGTGGTCCTGGTCGCGCCGCCGACGCTGCTGCCGATCGGGGTGGACGGCTGGCCGGTCACGGTGTCGCACAACCTCGACGCCGAACTGCCGATCGCCGATGCGGTACTGATGCTGCGGGTGCAGGCCGAGCGGATGAACGGCGGCTTCTTCCCGTCGGCCAGGGAGTACTCGGTGCTCTACGGGCTGTCCGAAAAGCGGCAGGCGTTGCTCCCCGCCACTGCGGTGGTGCTGCACCCGGGCCCGATGGTCCGCGGTATGGAGATCGCGTTCTCCGTCGCCGACTCGTCGCAATCAGCGGTGCTGCAACAGGTTTCCAACGGCGTGCACATCCGGATGGCGGTGCTGTTCCACTTGCTCGTCGGCGCCGAGGAGGAGGCGATCAGCGCATGAGCAGCGTGCTGATAAGGGGAGTGCGGCTCTACGGCGACGGTGACCGCGTCGACGTGCTGGTGTCCGACGGACAGATCGCCGATGTCGGCGCTGAGCTTCCGATCCCCGACGATGCCGATGTCGTCGACGCGACCGGTCAGATCATGCTCCCGGGCTTCGTCGACCTGCACACCCACCTGCGCGAGCCCGGCAGGGAGTACGCCGAGGACATCGAAACAGGCTCGGCCGCAGCGGCTTTGGGCGGGTACACGGCGGTGTTCGCGATGGCCAACACCAACCCGGTCGCCGACAGCCCGGTCGTCACCGACCACGTCTGGCAGCGCGGACAGCAGGTCGGCCTGGTCGACGTGCACCCCGTCGGCGCCGTCACCGTCGGGTTGGCAGGCACCCAACTCACCGAGATGGGCCTGATGTCCGCCGGAGCCGCACAGGTGCGGATGTTCTCCGACGACGGCATCTGCGTGCATGACCCGTTGATCATGCGCCGGGCGCTCGAATACGCGACCGGGCTCGGGGTGCTGATCGCCCAGCATGCCGAGGAGCCGCGGCTCACGGTCGGCGCGGTCGCCCACGAAGGCCCCAACGCGGCCCGGCTCGGCCTGGCCGGATGGCCGCGCGCCGCCGAGGAGTCGATCGTCGCGCGCGACGCGCTGCTGGCACGCGACGCCGGCGCGCGGGTGCACATCTGCCACGCCTCCACCGCGGGCACCGTCGAGATCGTGCGATGGGCCAAGGCGCAGGGCATCTCGATCTCCGCGGAGGTGACCCCGCACCACCTGCTGCTCGATGACGAACGCCTGGCCACCTACGACGGGCGCTACCGGGTGAACCCGCCGCTGCGCGAGGCATCCGACGCCGAGGCGCTGCGACAAGCGTTGGCCGAGGGGATCATCGACTGTGTGGCCACCGATCACGCCCCGCACGCCGAACACGAGAAGTGCTGCGAGTTCTCCGTCGCCCGCCCCGGCATGCTCGGACTGCAGACCGCCCTGTCGGTGGTGGTCGAGACGATGGTGCGGCCGGGGCTGCTGAGCTGGCGGGACGTCGCGCGGGTGATGAGCGAGAAGCCCGCCGAGATCGTCGGGCTACCCGATCAGGGCAGGCCGCTGGAGATCGGCGAGCCGGCCAACCTGACCGTCGTCGATCCGGATGCGACCTGGACGGTCGAGGGTTCCGCGCTGGCCAGTAGGTCGGACAACACGCCGTTCGAGGCGCTCGAGCTGCCCGCGGCGGTGACCTTGACGATGCTGCGCGGCAAGGTGACTGCGCGCGACGGGAAGTGCCCGGCATGAACACGGGCACCCTGGTCGGGTCGCTGATCCTGGCGGCGATTCTGGTGGTTCTCATCGCCGTGCTGATTCAGGCGATGATGCGCGGATGGCGCCGTCGCGCCGAACGCCAGGCCGAGCTCGTCGGCACGTTGCCCGCCCTGCCGGACACCGTCGGGCCGGCGATCGTGCCCCCGACAAAGGGCTTGTATGTCGGCAGCACGCTGGCTCCGCACTGGAACGACCGTATTGCGGTCGGCGATCTGGGCTTCCGCGCCAAGGCCGTGCTGACCCGCTATCCCGAAGGAATCATGTTGCAGCGCAGCGGCGCAGTGCCGATCTGGATCCCCGACGCGTCGATCACCGCGATCCGCACCGAGCGAGGACACGCCGGGAAGGCGATGACGCACGAGGGCATCCTCGCGATCCGGTGGCGATTGCCGTCGGGCACCGAGATCGACACCGGGTTCCGCGCCAATGACCGTCGGGAGTACTCGAACTGGGTGGAGAAGGAGGCAGCGTGACCGGAACCGACAGGGCGCTGCTGGTGCTGGAGGACGGCCGGGTGTTCACCGGCACGACGTTCGGCGCGGTCGGGCAGACGCTCGGCGAGGCGGTGTTCTCCACCGGAATGTCCGGTTACCAGGAGACGCTCACCGACCCGAGCTATCACGGGCAGATCGTGATCGCGACCGCACCGCAGATCGGCAACACCGGCTGGAATCACGAGGATGCCGAGAGTCGCGGCGACAAGATCTGGGTGGCCGGCTATGCGGTGCGCGATCCGTCGCCCCGCGCGTCGAACTGGCGCGCCAGCGGCACGCTGGAGGAGGAACTCGAACGCCAGGGCATCGTCGGGATCGCCGGTATCGACACCCGGGCAGTGGTGCGCCACCTGCGCAGCCGGGGCTCGATGAAGGCGGGCGTGTTCTCCGGTCCGGCGCTGGCCGACCCGGACGAACTGCTGGAGCGGGTGCGCCAACAGCCGGCGATGCTCGGCGCGAACCTGGCCGGCGAGGTCAGCACCGACGCCACATATGTGGTGGAACCCGAAGGGCCGCAACGGCTCACCGTGGCCGCGATCGACCTCGGGATCAAGACGAACACGCCCCGCAATTTCGCGCTGCGCGGCATCCGCAGCCACGTGCTGCCTGCGTCGGCGACGTACGAGCAGATCGCCGACCTGAAACCCGACGGGGTGTTCCTGTCCAACGGGCCCGGCGATCCCGCGACCGCCGATCACATCGTGGCGGTTACCCAGGAAGTGCTCGGCGCGGGAATACCGCTGTTCGGCATCTGTTTCGGCAACCAGATACTCGGGCGCGCGCTCGGGCGCTCGACGTACAAGATGGTGTTCGGCCACCGGGGGATCAACGTGCCGGTGATCGATCACCAGACCGGCAGCGTCGCGATCACCGCACAGAACCACGGGTTTGCGTTGGAAGGCGAGGCGGGGGAGCGTTTCGACACGCCGTTCGGTGAGGCCGTCGTCAGCCATACCTGCGCCAACGACGGCGTGGTCGAAGGCATCAAACTCGTGAATGGGCGCGCATTTTCGGTGCAGTACCACCCCGAGGCCGCGGCCGGCCCCCACGACGCGAACTATCTCTTCGACCAGTTCGTCGACCTGATGGCAGGGGAGAAGTGAGGTTCTCCTCGGTGAGCGACCACTTTTGTACGCAAAGTCGCGGCGTGTCGTGTGCAGACACGGTCGCTCGCGGGAGAGGGGAGGGCTGATGCCGCGGCGCACTGATCTCAACCATGTCCTGGTGATCGGCTCGGGGCCCATCGTGATCGGCCAGGCCGCCGAGTTCGACTACTCCGGCACTCAAGCGTGCCGTGTGCTGCGCGCCGAGGGGCTTCAGGTCAGCCTGATCAACTCCAACCCGGCGACCATCATGACCGACCCGGAATACGCCGACCATACCTACGTCGAGCCGATCACACCCGCGTTCGTCGAACGGGTCATCGCCCAACAGGCCGAGCGCGGCAACAAGATCGACGGCGTGCTGGCGACGCTGGGCGGCCAGACCGCACTGAACACCGCGGTCGCGCTGTCGGAGAACGGTGTGCTGGAGAAGTATGACGTCGAGTTGATCGGCGCGGACTTCGAGGCCATCCAGCGCGGTGAGGATCGGCAGCGGTTCAAGGACATCGTCGCCAAGGTCGGTGGCGAATCAGCCCGCTCCCGTGTCTGTTTCACGATGGACGAGGTCCGCGAAACCGTCGAGGACCTCGGCCTGCCGGTGGTAGTGCGCCCCTCCTTCACCATGGGCGGACTGGGTTCGGGCATGGCGTACTCCGCCGAGGACGTCGATCGGATGGCCGGCGACGGGCTCGCGGCGTCGCCGAGCGCGAACGTGCTCATCGAGGAGTCGATCTTCGGCTGGAAGGAGTACGAACTCGAGTTGATGCGCGACGGCCGCGACAACGTGGTCGTGGTGTGCTCGATCGAGAACTTCGACCCGATGGGCGTGCACACCGGTGACTCCGTCACCGTCGCACCGGCGATGACGCTCACCGACCGCGAGTACCAGACGATGCGCGACCTGGGCATCGCGATCCTGCGCGAGGTCGGCGTCGACACCGGCGGCTGCAACATCCAGTTCGCCGTCAACCCGGTCGACGGGCGCCTGATCGTGATCGAGATGAATCCGCGGGTGTCACGCTCGAGCGCGTTGGCGTCCAAGGCAACCGGGTTCCCGATCGCCAAGATCGCGGCCAAGCTGGCCATCGGCTACACGCTCGACGAGATCGTCAACGACATCACCAAGGAGACGCCGGCCTGTTTCGAGCCGACGCTGGACTACGTCGTCGTCAAGGCGCCCCGCTTCGCGTTCGAGAAGTTCCCCGGGGCCGACGGCACGCTGACCACCACGATGAAGTCGGTCGGCGAGGCGATGTCGTTGGGCCGCAACTTCATCGAAGCGCTGGGCAAGGTGATGCGCTCGCTGGAGGCAGGCCGCGCCGGGTTCTGGACCAAACCCGATCCCGATGAAGACACCATCACGGTCGACGAGTTGTTGGCCAGGCTCGCAACACCGTCCGACGGCCGTCTGTACGACCTGGAACTGGCGCTGCGCAAGGGCGCCACGGTCGAAGAAGTGGCGCGGGCCTCCGGGGTCGATCCCTGGTTCGTCGAGCAGATCGCCGGACTGGTCACGCTGCGCGCCGAGATCGTCGACGCGCCGGTGATGGACGCCGGTCTGCTGCGTCGCGCCAAGTACCACGGGCTGTCGGACCGCCAGATCGCCGCGCTGCGACCCGAACTCGCCGGCGAGGTGGGCGTGCGGGCGCTGCGCCAGCGCCTCGGCATCCATCCGGTGTACAAGACCGTCGACACCTGCGCGGCCGAGTTCGAGGCCAAGACGCCGTATCACTACAGCAGCTACGAGTTGGATCCGGCCGCCGAAACCGAGGTGGCGCCGCAGACCGAGAAGCCCAAGGTGCTCATCCTCGGCTCGGGCCCGAACCGGATCGGGCAGGGCATCGAATTCGACTACAGCTGCGTGCACGCCGCGACGACGCTGAGCCAGGCGGGGTTCGAGACCGTGATGGTCAACTGCAACCCCGAGACGGTGTCCACCGACTACGACACCGCCGACCGACTGTACTTCGAGCCGCTCACCTTCGAGGACGTACTCGAGGTGTACTACGCCGAACAAGCCTCTGGCGCAGGCGGACCCGGCGTCGTCGGGGTGATCGTCCAACTCGGCGGCCAGACGCCGCTCGGGCTGGCCGAACGGCTGGAGAAGGCCGGAGTGCCGATCGTCGGCACCAGTCCCAAGGCGATCGACCTGGCGGAGGACCGCGGCGCATTCGGCGAGGTGCTGACCAACGCGGGACTCCCCGCGCCGAAGTTCGGCATGGCCACCAGCATCGACCAGGCGCGGCGCATCGCCGCCGACATCGGCTATCCCGTACTGGTGCGGCCGTCGTACGTGTTGGGGGGGCGCGGCATGGAGATCGTCTACGACGACGAGACGCTGGACGGCTACATCACCCGCGCGACCGAGCTGTCGCCCGAGCACCCGGTACTGGTCGACCGCTTCCTCGAGGACGCCATCGAGATCGACGTCGACGCGCTGTGCGACGGCACCGAAGTCTACATCGGCGGCGTGATGGAGCACATCGAGGAGGCCGGTATCCACTCTGGCGACTCGGCGTGCGCTCTCCCTCCGGTGACGTTGGGGCGCAGCGACATCGACGCGGTGCGGCGCGCCACCGAGGCGATCGCCCATGGCATCGGCGTCGTCGGCCTGCTCAACGTGCAGTACGCGCTCAAGGACGACGTGCTCTACGTGCTGGAGGCCAATCCGCGCGCCAGTCGCACCGTGCCATTCGTCTCGAAAGCCACCGCGGTGCCCCTGGCCAAGGCGTGCGCTCGAATCATGCTGGGGGCGACCATCGCCCAGCTGCGTGAAGAGGGCGTACTGGCCCCCACCGGCGACGGTGCGACGACCGCCCGCAACGCGCCGGTGGCCGTCAAGGAGGCGGTGTTGCCGTTCAACCGGTTCCGCAAACACGATGGCTCGCAGATCGACTCGCTGCTGGGACCGGAGATGAAGTCGACGGGCGAGGTGATGGGCATCGACCACGACTTCGGTAGCGCGTTCGCCAAGAGCCAGACCGCCGCCTACGGATCGCTGCCCGCACAGGGCACGGTTTTCGTGTCGGTGGCCAACCGCGACAAGCGTTCGCTGGTCTTCCCCGTCAAGCGGCTCGCCGACCTCGGCTTCCGTGTGCTGGCCACCGAGGGCACCGCAGAGATGCTGCGGCGCAACGGAATTCCGTGTGAAGAGGTGCGCAAGCACTTCCAGGAACCGAGCGAGGGCAGACCCGCGGCCTCGGCCGTCGACCTCATCAAGAGCGGGGAGGTCGATATGGTGATCAACACCCCGTACGGCAACTCCGGTCCCCGCGTCGACGGATACGAGATCCGATCCGCGGCGGTGGCCCACAGCATTCCGTGCGTGACGACCGTGCAGGGCGCGTCCGCGGCGGTGCAGGGCATCGAGGCAGGGATCCGCGGCGACATCGGCGTGATGTCGCTGCAGGAACTGCACAGCGTCCTGGGCCAGTGACCGGTTTCGGGCCGCGGTTGGCCGACGCGGTGGCCCGCCGCGGGCCGCTGTGCCTGGGAATCGATCCCCATCCGGAGTTGATGCGCGCGTGGGAATTGTCCGCGGACGCCGACGGTTTGCGCCGGTTCTGTGACGCGTGCGTGGCGGCTTTCGCCGGCTTTGCGATCGTCAAACCGCAGGTCGCGTTCTTCGAGGCGCACGGTGCCGCCGGCTTCGCGGTGCTCGAACACACCATCGCCGCGCTGCGCGACGCTGGAGTGCTGGTGCTCGCCGACGCCAAACGAGGGGACATCGGGTCCACGATGGCCGCCTACGCCGCCGCATGGGCCGGCGATTCGCCGTTGGCGGCCGACGCCGTGACCGCATCGCCGTATCTGGGCTTCGGGAGCCTGCAGCCGATGATCGACACCGCTGTGGCCAACGGCCGCGGGCTGTTCGTGCTCGCGGCCACCTCGAACCCCGAAGGCGCGGCCGTACAACGCGCCGACGCCGGCGGCCGGACCGTCGCGCAGTCGATCGTGGACGCCGCCGCGGAGGTCAACCGGGCGGTGTCCCAAGACCCCGGCCCGATCGGCGTGGTCGTCGGGGCCACCCTGGCCGACCCGCCCGACGTCAGCGCGCTCGGCGGACCTGTCCTCGTCCCCGGGGTCGGAGCGCAGGGCGGACGTCCGGAGGCGCTCGGCGGCCTCGGCGGGGCCAAGCCCGGCCAGTTGCTTCCTGCCGTCTCCCGAGAGGTGCTCCGTGCCGGTCCGGGCGTCGTCGCGCTGCGGTCCGCCGCGGAGGCGATGCGCGACGCGGTCGCCTACCTCGCCTGAGCCTTACCGGGCGCGACCACCACATATGCAACTTCAGTAACATCTGCAACACCGGCCACAGAGCACCGTTGATTCGCCTCTTCGCGACACGCCCAAACCGCATGACCAGCGAGAATTTTCTTTTTTGGCCCTCCGACGGTCCGCCGTTGTGGCGCAGGTCACGTGCCGAGTGGGCGAAATCGCCGGTTCTGGGACGCGAATTGCCTTGAATTGCAGGAGATTCCGGCGGCCGGAAGCGGGATATCGGCGCTCCCGGCGTCGTAACGCGCGTCCCGTGTGGTGCGCGCGACCGCCCTACACGCTGGGCTTTTGACGCCGTAACCAGGGGGTGGCGTTCGCTTTCGTCAGCCCGCGTGGGTACGGTCGTCGTCGCTGGCTGTTCTGGATTTTCCCTATCAGCCGAGGCATTAACAATCGATGGCGATGAGACGGAGGAACCCGTGGCCCTTCCCCAGTTGACCGACGAACAGCGCGCGGCCGCGTTGGAGAAGGCTGCCGCCGCACGTCGAGCCCGAGCCGAGTTGAAGGATCGGCTCAAGCGCGGCGGCACCAACCTCAAGCAGGTGCTCAAGGACGCCGAGACCGATGAGGTCTTGGGCAAGATGAAGGTTTCCGCGCTGCTGGAGGCGTTGCCGAAGGTGGGCAAGGTCAAGGCGCAGGAAATCATGACCGAACTCGAGATCGCGCCGACCCGCCGGTTGCGCGGCCTCGGCGATCGTCAGCGCAAGGCGCTGCTGGAAAAGTTCGACCAGTCCTAGGCGCAGAAGTTGAGCGCCGGCCGAGGGGCCGGCCGGGTAGTTGTGCTGTCCGGCCCCTCAGCCGTCGGGAAGTCGACCGTCGTCCGCTGTCTGCGCGAACGCATTCCCGACCTGCACTTCAGCGTGTCCGTGACCACCAGGGCCCCACGCCCCGGTGAGGTCGACGGCGTCGACTACACCTTTGTCACAGCTGACCGATTTCGTGAGCTGATCGCCGAGGGCGCCCTGCTCGAATGGGCGCAGATCCACGGCGGACTGCACCTCTCTGGCACTCCCGCCCAGCCCATCCGGGAGGCCATTGCCGCCGGGCGGCCCGTTCTGATCGAGGTGGACCTCGCCGGGGCGCGGGCGGTCAAGAAGGCCATGCCCGAAGTGCTCACCGTGTTCCTCGCCCCGCCCAGCTGGGAAGAACTCGAGAGTCGGCTGACCGGGCGCGGCACCGAGTCCCCAGAGGCGATGGAACGCCGCCTGGCGACCGCGCGGGCCGAGCTGGCCGCCCAGAACGACTTCGACACGGTCGTCGTGAACAGCCAATTGGAGTCTGCCTGCGCCGAATTGGTATCCTTGCTGGTGAACCGGACTTAGTTAAGGCGCACGACACGCGCGGACCGGCCCAAAGCATCTGAACTTCAGGAGATTTTCTACGTGAGCACCCCGCACGCCGACGCGCAGCTGGCCGCAGTGGACGACATCGACACGTCCGGCGCCGGCGCCTACGACACGCCGCTGGGCATCACCAATCCGCCCATCGACGAGTTGCTGGACCGCGCGTCGAGCAAGTATGCGCTGGTGATCTATGCCGCCAAGCGCGCACGCCAGATCAACGACTACTACAACCAGCTCGGCGACGGCATCCTCGAATACGTCGGCCCGCTGGTCGAGCCCGGGCTGCAGGAGAAGCCGCTGTCGATCGCGCTGCGCGAGATCCACGCGGACCTGCTCGAGCACACCGAAGGCGAGTAGCAGCACAGCGAGTCGTAGGGGAGCCGCCGCATGGAGCCCAAGCGGATCATCGTCGGCGTCGCCGGTGGTATCGCCGCCTACAAGGCAGCGACCGTGGTCAGGCAGCTCACCGAAGCCGGCCACAGTGTCCGCGTCGTCCCCACCGAGTCAGCCCTGCGGTTCATCGGCGCCGCCACCTTCGAAGCCCTCTCCGGTAACCCGGTCCACACCGGCGTCTGGGATGACGTCCATGAGGTGCCGCACGTCCGCTTCGGCCAGGAAGCCGACCTCGTCGTCGTCGCACCCGCCACTGCCGATCTGCTGGCACGCGCTGTGGCGGGACGGGCGGACGACCTGCTGACCGCCACGCTGCTGACCGCCCGATGTCCGGTGCTGTTCGCGCCGGCGATGCACACCGAGATGTGGTTTCACCCCGCGACCGTCGAGAACGTCGCCACGCTGCGGCGCCGCGGCGCCATCGTGCTCGAACCGGCGTCCGGCCGGCTGACCGGTTCCGACAGCGGCGCCGGCCGGCTGCCCGAAGCCGAGGAGATCACCACGCTGGCCCAACTCCTGCTGACCCGGCCGGATGCGCTGCCGTACGACCTGGCCGGCGTCAAGGTGCTGGTTTCGGCGGGCGGCACGCGTGAGCCGATCGATCCGGTGCGGTTCATCGGCAACCGCAGTTCGGGCAAGCAGGGATACGCCATGGCGCGCGTGATGGCCCAACGGGGCGCCGAGGTCACGCTGATCGCGGGCAACACCGCCGGCTTGATCGACCCGGCAGGCGTCGACGTCGTCCACATCGGGTCGGCGGCCCAGTTGAAGGACGCGGTGTCCAAACACGCACCGGACGCCCACGTGCTGGTGATGGCGGCCGCGGTCGCCGATTTCCGGCCGACGCAGATGCAGACCAGCAAGATCAAGAAATCGGCCGACTCGAACGCGGCGGCCCCGGTCATCGAGTTGACCCGCACCGAGGACGTGCTGGCGGGCGCCGTGCGGGCGCGCGCCGAGGGCCAGCTACCCAACATGCGCGCGATCGTGGGATTCGCTGCGGAGACCGGTGATGCGAACGGTGACGTGCTTCACCACGCCCGCGCGAAGTTGCGGCGCAAGGGGTGCGATTTGCTCGTCGTCAATGCCGTGGGCGAGAATCGAGCGTTCGAAGTGGACAACAACGACGGCTGGCTGCTGGCGGCCGACGGCACGGAGTCCGCGCTGGAACATGGTTCGAAAACTCTGATGTCCAGCCGTATCGTGGACGCGATCGTGGCGTTCCTGCAGGGCGGCGGGTAGCTGGAATCACGCATCTGGCTGCGTGTAAGGCTTGCACGCAACCGGCGCACACGCTTATGTGCAACAGGGCACAGATATAATTCGATGAACTAAGTTTTGGAGGATCACACCGTGAGTGAAGCTCGGCTGTTCACCAGTGAGTCGGTAACCGAGGGGCACCCCGACAAGATCTGCGACGCCATCAGCGATTCGGTGCTCGACGCGTTGCTCGCGGGCGATCCCAAGTCGCGCGTTGCGGTGGAGACGCTGG
Source organism: Mycobacterium sp. GA-0227b (assembly GCF_001499855.1). Taxonomy (GTDB): domain Bacteria; phylum Actinomycetota; class Actinomycetes; order Mycobacteriales; family Mycobacteriaceae; genus Mycobacterium. Next base: position 8,195 of record NZ_LQIK01000014.1, on the reverse strand, counting down.
TCACCACCGGGCAGGTGCACGTCGTCGGCGAGGTGACGACGGCAGCCAAGGAGGCGTTCGCCGATATCACAAACACCGTGCGGGCGCGCATCCTCTCGATCGGCTACGACTCGTCGGAGAAGGGTTTTGACGGCGAGACCTGCGGCGTCAACATCGGCATCGGTAAGCAGTCACCCGACATCGCGATGGGCGTCGACACCGCCCACGAGACCCGGGTCGAAGGTGCGGGCGACCCGCTGGACCTGCAGGGCGCCGGCGACCAGGGCCTGATGTTCGGCTATGCCATCAAGGACACCCCGGAGCTGATGCCGCTGCCGATCGCAATCGCACACCGGCTGTCGCGCCGGCTGACCGAGGTGCGCAAGAACGGCGTGCTCGGCTACCTGCGGCCCGACGGTAAGACCCAGGTCACCGTGCAGTACGACGGCACCACCCCGGTGCGCCTGGACACCGTGGTGCTCTCGACGCAGCACGCCGCGGGTATCGACCTGGAGGCGACGCTGACGCCGGACATCCGCGAGAAGGTCGTCAACACGGTGCTGGCCGACCTGAACCACGACACGATGGACACCTCCGACTTCCGGCTGCTGGTCAACCCGACCGGCAAATTCGTGCTCGGCGGCCCGATGGGCGACGCCGGCCTGACGGGTCGAAAGATCATCGTCGACACCTACGGCGGCTGGGCCCGCCACGGCGGTGGCGCGTTCTCGGGCAAGGATCCGTCCAAGGTGGACCGGTCCGCGGCGTACGCGATGCGCTGGGTGGCCAAGAACGTGGTCGCAGCCGGACTGGCCGAACGCGTCGAGGTGCAGGTCGCTTATGCGATCGGCAAGGCGGCCCCGGTCGGGCTGTTCGTCGAGACCTTCGGCAGCGAGACCGTCGACCCGGCCCGCATCGAGAAGGCCATCACGTCGGTGTTCGACCTGCGGCCCGGCGCGATCGTTCGCGACCTGGACCTGCTGCGCCCGATCTACGCGCAGACCGCCGCCTACGGCCACTTCGGCCGCACCGACGTCGACCTGCCGTGGGAACAGCTCAACAAGGTCGAGGAGCTGAAGGCCGCCGTCTGAGTTCCTCTGGCGTTTTGTGGAGCCGCAGCGGCGGTGAGCGCCGCTAACACTCCACAAATCGCTCAGGAAGTGAACGCGTAGTCCGAAAGCGGGAAGCGGCGGCTGCGCCAGTAGGTCTCGGGTGTGCTGGCCGGCCGCAGCGGAACGTCGCCGTTCTTGTCGAAGTAGTAGCTGCGAGCGAGTTGGCAGCTGTCCTGCCAGAAGATCTGGCGGTGCCGCTTGCGCATCATCTCGGCGAAATAGCGGTCGTTGGCCTCCTGCTTCACCTCGACGCGCTTCGCGTGCTTGCGCCGGGCCTGCTTCAGGCAGCGCACGATGTGGTGCGTCTGTGTCTCGATGAGCGTGAAGTAGGAATTCCCGACGTAGCCGTACGGGCCGAACACCGAGAAAAAGTTCGGAAACCCCGGCACGCTGACGCCCTCGTAGGCCTGCAGCCGCTGCTCGTTCCAGAGCTGGCTCCACGTCAGCCCGCCCGACCCGGTCAGTGGATAGGTCGGCATCTCGTCGACGTCCATCACCTTGAACCCGGTCGCCAGGATCAGCACGTCCACGTCGCGCGTCACCCCGTCGACAGTCGCGACCCCGGATCCGGTGATCTTGTCGATCGGTTCGGTGACCAACTCGACATTGTCGCGGTTGTACGTCGACAGATACGTGTTGTGGAAGCCGGGTCGCTTGCAGCCGACGGCGTAGCGCGGCGTGAGCTTGTCGCGCACCTGCGGGTCCTGTACCTGCTTGCGCAGATACGCCTCACCGACCTTGGACATGTTCTTGGCCATCGGGTTGAGGGTGAAGTACTGCGCGGGCAGCGTGAACGTCAGCTCGACGTATGCCTGGCTGAGCAGCCGCTGCACCGTGTGCCCGCCCGGGAGCCGCATCAACCGCCGCATCATCGGCGAGAGCGGCACGTCGGGCTTGGGGAAGCACCAGATCGGAGTGCGCTGAAAAACAGTGAGCTGCTTGACGATTGGCGCGATCTCCGGAATGACCTGCACTGCTGAGGCGCCCGTCCCGATGATCGCGACCCGCTTGCCGGTCAGGTCTTGTCCGTGGTCCCAGCGCGCGGTGTGCATGGTGACGCCGGCGAACGAATCGACGCCGTCGATATCGGGCAGGTTCGGAGTGATCAGCACCCCGCTGGCGTTCACCAGGAACCGGGACGTGACCTGTTCGCCGGTATCGAGTTCGACGCGCCACGAGTTGTCCTCGTCGTCGAACGTCGCGCCGGTCACCTTGGTGTTGAACCGGATCTTCGGCCGCAGACCGTACTTGTCGACGCAGTGCTCGGCGTAGGCCTTCAGTTCCTTGCCGGGCGCGTAACTCCGCGTCCAGTTCGGGCTCTTCTCGAAGGAGAACTGATAGGAGAACGACGGAATATCAACGGCGATACCGGGATAGGTGTTCCAGTACCACGTGCCGCCCGGTCCCTCCCCGGCCTCGACGACCAGGTAGTCACCCATCCCCGCCTTGTCGAGCTTGATCGCAGTACCGATGCCGGAAAATCCGGCGCCGACGATGGCGGTGTCGTGATCTGGCGCTGTCATAGGGCCTCCCGTCGATGCGAAGACGTTGCGCCCACGGTACCGGCCCAGCGCTGCGTCATGAAGACATCAGGCCACACTCGACCGCATCACCCGTGCAGTGCGCGACGCAACGCCGACAATCCCCGCTCGGTGGCCTCGGTCGCGGCGGGCACCACACCCGCATAACCGAGATAGCCATGGATCAGCGTTTCGGCGTTGTGCAGTTCGACGGGGACGCCCGCGGCGGCCAGCAACTCGGCGTAGCGGGCACCGTCGTCGCGCAGCGGATCGTGACCCGCGACGGCGATGTAGGCGGGCGGCAGACCGGTGAGGTCCTTTGCGCGGGCGGGCGCCAGCGTCGCGGGCATGTCCGACAGATCCATGTCCGCCACGTACCACCGTGAAAAGCCGGTCACCGCAGCAAAGTTGAGGATCGGCGCGTCGGCGTTCTCCTTGAACGACGGCAGCGACACGTCCCACGTCGTCGCCGGATACCACAGCAGCTGGAAGCGGATCGGCGGTCCGCCCGCGTCGCGCGCCAGCTGAGAAACCACCGCGGCGAGATTGCCGCCCGCCGAATCACCGGCCACTGCGAATCGATCCGCGTCGACCTGCAACTCGTCGGCGTGTGTGCCGACCCACTGCGTCACCGCCCACACGTCGTCGACGGCGGCGGGGTAGGGGTGCTCGGGCGCGAGCCGGTAGTCGACGGAGACCACCACGGCGTCGGCGGAGGCCGCATGCCGACGTGCGGTGCTGTCGTAGCTGTCGAGGTCGCCGACCGACCAGCCGCCGCCGTGGACGAACAGCACGACGGGCGGCGAGGTGTCGCTTCCGGTCGCCGGGCGGTACACCCGCACCGGGATGGGACCGCCGGGCCCGTCGACCTCGAGGTTCTCCGCCCGAATCTCGGGATTCGTCTCGACGCGGGGCAGCGCGTTGAACCGCTGCCGCGCCGCCTGCGCCCCACCGTCGGTTGTCAATTGGAACGGGACCTTCTCTAGTACCTTCAGCAGGATGGCGTCTATGGGCTCCGGGCTGGCCGGCCCTACTTCTGAGACTGACATGGGGACACCGTACGTTCACCGGCGGACCAGGCTTCTGTGGGTGGCGGCGGCGGTAGTCGGCGCCTGCTACACCGTATTTCTGAGCGTGACCGCGCAGCGGCTCCCCGAGGGCGCAGCACTCACCGGCCAGTTCGCGCTGCAGCCCGCGGTCAAGGCGGCCGCGGCGGTGCTTCTCGCGGCGGCCGCGCTGACCCACCCGGTCCGCCGCGAACGACGCTGGCTGGTGGCCGCCCTGCTGTTCTCGGCGGCGGGCGACTTCCTGTTGGCACTGCCGTGGTGGGAGCCGTCATTCGTGCTGGGGCTGGGCGCCTTTCTCGTCGCGCACCTGTGCTTCTTGGCGGCGCTGTGGCCGCTGGCCGCCCGGTCGACGCCGCGGCTGGCCGCTGCGGCGATCATCGTCGCCGCCTGTCTGGCCTTGCTGGTGTGGTTCTGGCCGCGGCTGATCGAGGAGGGGATGGCGCTACCGGTCACGTTGTACATCGCGGTGCTCGGCGCGATGGTGTGCGCCGCACTGCTGGCGCGCCTGCCGACGCCGTGGACCGCCATCGGCGCGGTGTGCTTCGCGGTGTCCGACGCGATGATCGGCATCGGCAAGTTCGTCCTGGCGCCAACGGACGCAGAGGCGCTGGCGATTCCGATCTGGTCGGTGTATGCGGCGTCACTGCTGCTGATCACGGCGGGGTTCTTCTTCGGCCGGACAGTGGTGTCCGCGCGGTCTGCTACCACTTCGTAGGTGAAAAGCCCACGGCAGCAGGCTGAGCACGAGCCGATCGCGCGCGTGCTGCCCATGCTGACCGTGCCTCATCTCGACCGCGAATTCGACTATCTGGTGTCGGCCGAGCAGTCCGACGACGCGCAGCCCGGCGTCCGGGTGCGGGTGCGGTTCCACGGCCGGCTGGTCGACGCTTTCATCCTCGAAAGACGTTCCGACACAGACCATGTCGGCAAGCTCGGCTGGTTGGACCGGGTGGTGTCGCCGGAGCCGGTGCTGACACCGGAGATCCGCAGGCTGGCCGACGCCGTCGCGGCGCGCTATGCGGGCACCCGCGCGGACGTGCTGCGGCTGGCGATCCCACCGCGCCACGCCCGGGTCGAGAAGCAGGACCCGCCGGAGTCGGTGACGTTCACCGCCGGCTCGGTCAACACCGCCGCGTGGTCCGCCTATGGCCGCGGTGCACAGTTCCTCGCGGCGCTGGCCGACGGTCGCGCGGCGCGCGCGGTCTGGCAGGCGCTGCCCGGGGACGCGTGGCCGGACCGACTGGCCGAAGCGGCGGCGGTCGCGGTGAACTCCGGTCGCGGTGTGTTGGTGATCGTCCCGGATCAGCGTGACATCGACGCGCTGCACGCCGCAGCCGTGCGCCTCGTCGACGACACGCGCGTGGTGGCGCTGTCGGCCGGACTTGGCCCCGCGCAACGTTACCGACGGTGGTTGTCGGTATTGCGCGGCGCTGCCCGGCTCGTCATCGGCACCCGCAGCGCGGTTTTCGCGCCCGTCACCGACCTCGGCCTGGTGATGGTGTGGGACGACGGCGACGACACGCTCGCCGAGCCGCGGGCGCCGTACCCGCATGCGCGGGAGGGCGCGATGCTGCGCGCCCACCAACTCCGGTGCGCCGCACTGATCGGCGGCTACGCCAGGACCGCCGAGGCGCAGGCGCTCGTGCGCAGCGGCTGGGCGCATGATCTGGTCGCGCTTCGACCGGTGGTGCGCGCGGCCTCCCCGCGCGTGATCGCCCTCGACGACAGTGGTTTCGAGCAGGAACGCGATCCGGCCGCCCGGACCGCCCGGCTACCGTCGATGGCACTGCAGGCGGCGCGCAAGGCGTTGCAGGCCGGCGCGCCGGTGCTGGTTCAGGTACCACGCCGCGGATATGTGCCGGCGTTGGCGTGTGCGCGGTGTCGGACCATCGCCCGGTGCAGGCACTGCACCGGCCCGCTGTCGCTGCCCGACCGGGATGCCGCAGGCGCGGTGTGCCGATGGTGTGGTCGAACCCATACCGCTTTGCGCTGCGTCCGATGCGGCTCGGACGCGGTGCGCGCGGTCGTCGTCGGGGCCCGTCGCACCGCCGAGGAGCTCGGCCGGGCCTTCCCCGGGACGACGGTCATCACCTCCGGCGGTGACGCGATGGTGGCCGAAGTGCCGCCACATCCGGCGGTCGTGGTCGCTACACCCGGTGCGGAGCCCGCCGTTTCGGGCGGCTACGGCGCCGCGCTGCTGCTGGACAGCTGGGCGCTTCTCGGCCGCCAGGACTTGCGTGCCGCGGAGGATGCCCTGCGCCGTTGGATGGCCGCAGGCGCTCGGGTCCGCAATCGGGCGGACGGTGGGGTGGTCGCGGTGGTCGCCGAGTCCGCGATACCCACCGTGCAGGCGCTGATCCGCTGGGATCCGGTCGGCCACGCGGACATTGAGCTGAACTCCCGTACCGACGTCGGCCTGCCCCCGGCCGTGCACATGGCCGCGATCGACGGCCTGCCCGAGGCGGTGCACGCGCTGCTCGACACCGCACCACTGCCCGACGGCGCCGAGCGGTTGGGGCCGGTCGATCTCCCGGCCGGTGCGCGCCGGCCGCCCGGAATCCCTGCCGACGGCACGGTGATCCGGATGCTCGTCCGGGTGCCCCGCGACACCGGACTGGCGCTGTCCTCTGCCCTGCGACGGGCGGCTGCGGTGCTCAGCGCACGTCACGATCAGCAGCCGGTTCGCATCCAGATCGACCCGCTGCACATAGGGTGAGTCGGACACCCGGCAACGGGCAGGACAGGAGGTCCGCATGCGCCGCTTGTTCGCGTGGTCGATCACGGTGCTGCTGCTCGCCTTCGGGCTGCTGTGGCCGGTCATCTTCACCGGCGGCGGCTCGGACGCGGCCCCCGTCGACGACCCGGTCGTCATCACCGACTACAACATGGACATCGTCGTCGACGGCAACGGACGTCTCGACGCGGTGGAAACCATCACGGCGGACTTCCCCGGCGGCAGGCACGGGATCTTCCGGTACTGGGATGTGACCAATCCCAACAGCCCTCACGTCCGGCAGACGCCGAAAATCAAATCGATCCTGCTCGACGGCGAGTCGGTGTCGTATCAGATGCTGTGGGAGGACGGGGAGCGGTTCCGGGTCGCCAAAATCGGCGATCCCGACGAATACCTCAGATACGGCGAGCACGTGTTCGAGATCCGTTACTCCATCGAAGGCGTTCTCGATCCCGGAAACGTCGGCGCCGACCGAAGATTCGCCTCATCGACCGGCGAACCCGCGGCCTCGGACTCGGTGTTCTTCTGGAATGTGATCGCACCGGCCTGGAACAACCGCATCCAGCGGGCGGATGTCTCGATCCGGCTGCCCGGCAACGTCGCCCAAGTCCAGTGCTCGGTCGGCTACGGCACCGGCGCGCCGTGCCGGGACCTGACAGTCACGGGAAACCAAGTCGAGCTCTCCGCGCAGTACCTCGCGCCGCGCACACCCGTGACGGTGCGCGCGGGTGTCGACGTCCCCACCCCGTCGCGCGCCGAACTGCCGTGGACCAACAAATGGGACCGGGTGCTCGGCTCGTCGCTGACCGGAGTGCTGTGGGTCGCGGCCCTGACCGTGGCAGCCGGCGCGGCCGCGCTGCTGTGGTATCGCACCACGGTGGAACCGTCGCCGGGCTTTCCGCTGCAGTACGCGCCGCCGCCCGGTCTCGGCCCGGTCCAGACCGAGTACATCCGCACCGAAGCGGTTCCCAAGAACGGCCTCACCGCCACGCTGTTCTACCTCGCCGAGCGCGGGCTGATCGAGCTGCGTCAGATGAGCGACCAGCATTGGCGTGTCCGGGGGATCGCCGAGCGCAGCGCGTGGCTCGACGTCGACCCGGTCGGCGTGGCCGTCGGGTCGGCGTTGAAAGTGATGGGCCCGGGCACCGAGTTCGAAGCCAAGAAGACCGTCAAATCGGGGCAGAAACTCACCAAGGCCAAGACCGACATGGCCAAAGCCGTCGAGAAGTGGGCCTTCGATAACAAGCTGCTCGCCAAGCGCAAGAAGGAGCTGTGGGTGCGGACCGCGAACGCGATCGCGTTCCTGTTCATGCTGTTCGGCGTCTTCCGATGGGTCTTCCCGACCACGATGTGGGCGCTGCCGTTCGCGGCCTTCTTCCTGCTGTCGGTCCGATCGTGGTCCGCGGGCGTGGGGACCCGCCGAACGGAGACGGGCCGCGAACTATGGTCGCGCGCAGGCGGTTTCCACCGGTTGCTGACCACGGATTCGGCTGAGGCGCGGTTCGATTTCGGGGCGCGCAAGGATCTCTACTCGGCCTATGTCCCGTTCGCGGTCGCCGCGGGCGCCGCGGCCCTGTGGGCCAAGAAGTACGAGGCGGCCACGGGCGCACCTGCACCGCAACCTGATTGGTACAACTCGTCGTCGACCAGCGGCGTGGGCTTCGTCGGTGGCTCCCGAGGGGCGAGCTTCGACAGCTTCGAGTCGGCGTTGTCGTCGTCGATCGGCGCCTACACCGCGTCACAGTCGTCCAGCAGCGGCCGCGGCGGCGGCGGGGGGGGCGGC
>NZ_LQIK01000013.1 GCF_001499855.1 Mycobacterium sp. GA-0227b | reverse complement strand
AGATCACCCATCCAATCTGATCGGGTGGCCTACTTTTCAACCGTCGCGACTGGCCGGATCTTCAACCGTCGTCAACACTACTTTCCGCGAGGCTTGGGGTGTGCCCGTTGCGATTGCCGGTGGTGTCCTGCTGGCGGGCGCCCTTCTGGTGCGAAGCCCGTCGGCTTCGTCGCACACCAAGCGGGAGCCAGGTATCGACTGAGTGCATCGAAGGCTGCTTCGGCTCTCGTTCGTATCTGTTGGGCCCGTTTTTCACTGGCCTATAGGGCAGGAATGCTCCTACCTGGGCCGACAACGGAAAGTGCGCACGCTCCCGAGGCTCGGCGGTTCCGACTTGATGCGGGGCCATTTCGGACTTGGCGTCACCGGGGCGAAAAACAGCCCCGGATCACGGCGCGGCCAGCACGGAGATAGCACGACGGCGGCGGGTCAGGGAGGAAACAGGCTCTGAACTGCGACAACTGTGGTGCCCCCGGCAGGATTCGAACCTGCGGCCTTCTGCTCCGGAGGCAGACGCTCTATCCCCTGAGCTACGGGGGCGCACAAGAAGCGGCGCCGATGGGCCTGCACAGCCTAACGCATCCAGAGCACCGGGAACGGATTCGGGGGCTGACCACCGAAGACCATAGGATGGACCCTCGTGACCCCCGCCGATCTGGCCGACCTGCTCAAGACCACCGCCGCCGCGGTGCTGGCCGAGCATGGACTCGACGCGTCAGCGCTGCCGGAAACGGTCACCGTCGAACGTCCGCGCAACCCCGACCACGGCGACTATGCCACCAACTTGGCGCTTCAGGTCGGCAAGAAGGTCGGCGCCAACCCGCGGGAGCTGGCCGGCTGGCTGGCCACCGCGCTGGCCGAACAAGATGGCATCGCCGCCGCCGACGTCGCCGGCCCCGGATTCGTCAACCTGCGCCTCGAGGCGTCGGCACAGAACGTCATCGTCACCGACGTCCTGGCGGCCGGGGCCGATTACGGCCACTCCGATGCGCTCGGCGGCCAGCACATCAACCTCGAGTTCGTCTCGGCCAACCCGACCGGACCGATACACATCGGCGGCACCCGGTGGGCCGCGGTCGGCGACGCGCTCGGCAGGCTGTTGTCGACCCAGGGCGCGCGAGTCGTACGCGAGTACTACTTCAACGACCATGGCGCGCAGATCGACCGGTTCACCAACTCGCTGATCGCAGCGGCCAAGGGTGAACCGACTCCCGACGACGGCTATGCGGGTGACTACATCAAAGACATCGCCGCCGCTGTGCTCGCCAAGGAACCCGATGCGCTCGGCCTGCCCGACGTCGAGATGCGCGAGACGTTCCGCGCCATCGGCGTCGACCTCATGTTCACCCACATCAAGCAGTCCCTGCACGACTTCGGCACCGACTTCGACGTCTACACGCATGAAGATTCGATGCACACCTCGGGCCGCGTCGAGCAGGCGATCGCGCGGCTCCGCGACGCCGGCAGCATTTACGAGAAGGATGATGCAATCTGGTTGCGCACCACCGACTTCGGTGACGACAAGGACCGCGTCGTCATCAAGCGCGACGGTGCACCGGCCTACATTGCCGCCGACATCGCCTACTACCTCGACAAGCGCGAGCGCGGATTCGACCTGTGTATCTACATGCTCGGCGCCGACCATCACGGCTACATCGCCCGACTCAAGGCGGTCGCGGCTGCGCTGGGGGAGGACCCGGCCACGGTCGAGGTGCTGATCGGCCAGATGGTCAACCTGGTCCGCGACGGTCAACCTGTCCGGATGAGCAAGCGGGCAGGCACGGTGATCACGCTCGACGACCTGGTCGAGGCCATCGGCGTCGACGCCGCCCGGTACTCGCTGATCCGGTCCTCGGTCGACAGCCCGATCGACATCGACCTCGAACTGTGGTCATCGGCATCCAACGAAAACCCGGTCTACTACGTGCAATACGCGCACGCCCGGCTGTCCGCCCTAGCCCGCAATGCTGCCGAACTGGGCGTCGTGCCCGACACCGCGAACCTTCAGCTGCTGAACCACGACAAGGAAGGCACGCTGATCCGCAACCTCGGGGAGTTCCCCCGCGTGCTCAAAACCGCTGCGTCGCTGCGCGAACCGCACCGCATCTCGCGCTACCTCGAGGATCTGGCCGGTGACTACCACCGCTTCTACGACTCCTGCCGAGTGCTGCCTCAAGGCGACGAGGCGCCGAACGAACTGCACGCCGCGCGCCTGGCACTGTGTCAGGCCACTCGCCAGGTGATCGCCAACGGTCTGGGCATGCTCGGCGTCACGGCTCCGGAGCGCATGTGATCGCCCATCCCGCCGGTCCCCGGCATGCCGAAGAGGTACACCACGGCGGTGCCCCGCCACGCCCGCAGTCGCCTGCCGAACTACTGCTGCTGGCGCCGAACGTCTGGCCGCGCAGCACCGTTCGGAACGGCGACGGCGTCGTGTCGATCGGCGGTGTGCCGGTCACCGACATCGCCACGGAATTCGGCACGCCGACCTTCGTGGTCGACGAGGACGACTTCCGCTCGCGCTGCCGCGAGATCGCCGCTGCGTTCGGCGGCGGGGAGAACGTGCGCTACGCCGCCAAGGCATTCATGTGCACCGAGGTGGCCCGCTGGATCGCCGAAGAAGGTCTCTCGCTCGACGTGGCCAGCGGTGGCGAGATGGCCGTCGCCCTGCACGCCGGCTTCCCCCCCGCGCGAATCGCCTTGCACGGCAACAACAAATCCATCGGCGAGTTGACGGCCGCGGTCGAGGCGGGAATCGAGCACGTGGTGCTCGACTCGGTGACCGAGATCGAGCGGCTCGACGCAATCGCCGGCGCCGCCGGCGTCGTACAGGACGTCCTGATCCGCGTCACCGTCGGCGTCGAGGCCCACACCCACGAGTTCATCTCCACCGCGCACGAGGACCAGAAGTTCGGGTTGTCACTGGCCAGCGGTGCGGCGATGGATGCCGTGCGGCGGGTCTTCGAAACCGATCACCTGCGCCTCAAAGGCCTGCACAGCCACATCGGATCACAGATCTTCGATGTCGCCGGTTTCGAGATCGCCGCCCACCGCGTGATCGGCCTGCTGCGCGACGTGGTGGCCGAGTTCGGCGTCGACAAGACGGCCCAGATGTCCATCGTCGACCTCGGCGGCGGTCTGGGTATCTCGTATCTGCCCCAGGACGATCCGCCGCCGATCGGCGACCTCGCAGCCAAGCTCGAGGCGATCGTTCGCCACGAATCGGCTGCCGTCGGCTTACCCGCCCCGCGGCTGGTGGTCGAGCCGGGCCGAGCGATCGCGGGCCCCGGTACCATCACGCTGTATGAGGTCGGCACCGTCAAGGATGTCGCCGTCAGCCCGACCTCGCACCGCCGCTACGTCAGCGTGGACGGTGGAATGAGCGACAACATCCGGACGTCGCTCTACGGTGCGGAGTATGACGTACGGCTGGTCTCGCGGGTCACCGACACCGCGCCGGCACTCGCCCGTGTCGTCGGAAAGCATTGCGAGAGCGGCGACATCGTGGTGCGAGATACCTGGGTGCCGGGTGACATCGAGCCCGGAGACCTCTTGGGCGTCGCGGCTACCGGCGCCTACTGCTATTCGATGTCGAGCCGTTACAACCTGATCGGCCGTCCCGCTGTGGTGGCCGTGCGCGATGGGCGTCCCCGCCTGATCTTGCGCCGGGAGACGGTCGACGATCTGCTGAGTCTGGAGGTGAGGTAACCATGACCGACCCCGACAAGCCCGTCGGCGTAGCGTTGCTCGGTTTGGGAAATGTCGGCAGTCAGGTGGCGCGCATCATCGAGGAGAGCGCCGACGACCTGGCCGCCCGCATCGGCGCCCCGCTGGTGCTGCGCGGCGTCGGCGTCCGCCGGGTGGCCGATGACCGTGGGGTTCCCGTCGACATGCTCACCGACAACGTCGAAGAACTCGTCTCCCGCGACGACGTCGACATCGTCGTCGAGTTGATGGGGCCCGTCGAACCCGCACGCAAGGCCATCCTGTCCGCATTGGAGCAGGGCAAGTCCGTCGTCACCGCCAACAAGGCGTTGATGGCGGTGTCCACCGGCGAATTGGCGCAGGCGGCCGAAACCGCGCGCGTCGACCTGTATTTCGAGGCCGCGGTGGCCGGTGCGATCCCCGTCATCCGGCCGCTGACCCAGTCGCTGGCGGGCGACTCCGTGGTGCGGGTCGCGGGCATCGTCAACGGCACCACCAACTACATCCTTTCGGAGATGGACGGCACCGGTGCCGATTACGCCAGCGCGCTGGCCGACGCGAGCGCGCTTGGGTACGCCGAGGCCGACCCGACCGCCGACGTGGAGGGATACGACGCCGCGGCCAAGGCCGCGATTCTCGCCTCGATCGCCTTCCACACCCGGGTGACCGCCGACGACGTGTACCGCGAAGGCATCACCAAGGTCAGCACCGACGATTTCGAATCCGCAAAGGCGCTCGGCTGCACCATCAAGCTGCTGGCCATCTGCGAGCGACTGACCGGCGACGAAGGGCAGCAACGGGTTTCGGCTCGGGTGTACCCAGCGCTGGTGCCGCTGGAACATCCACTCGCCGCCGTCAACGGCGCTTTCAACGCGGTGGTGGTCGAAGCCGAGGCCGCCGGCCGGCTGATGTTCTACGGGCAGGGAGCCGGCGGTGCGCCCACCGCGTCGGCGGTGATGGGCGATCTCGTGATGGCTGCCCGCAACCGGGTGCAGGGCGGCCGCGGGCCGCGCGAATCGAAGTACGCCAAGTTGCCGATCGCACCGATCGGATTCATTCCGACCCGCTATTACGTGAACATGAACGTCGCCGACCGGGCCGGTGTGTTGTCCGCCGTAGCAGCCGAATTCGGCAAGCGGGAGGTCAGTATCGCCGGGGTCCGCCAGGAGGGCATGGTGGACGAAGGCGGTCAGCGTTGCGGGGCGCGAATCGTCGTGGTGACCCATCAGGCCACCGACGCGGCGCTGTCGGAGACCGTGGCGGCGTTGGCGGATCTCGATGTGGTGCAAAGCATCAACAGCGTGCTCCGCATGGAGGGAACCAGCGAATGAGTACCGTACCGTCGTCGGCAGTGCACCAGCCTTGGCCCGGCCTGATCGCCGCTTATCGCGATCGGCTGCCGATCGAGAACGGCTGGACGCCGGTCACACTTCGCGAGGGCGGCACTCCGCTGCTGCCGGCGCCGCGGCTCTCCGAACACACCGGCTGCACAGTGCATCTGAAGGTCGAAGGCCTGAACCCCACCGGCTCGTTCAAGGACCGCGGCATGACCGTGGCCGTCACTGAGGCGGTGTCGCGCGGTCAGAAAGCGGTGCTGTGCGCATCGACGGGCAACACCTCGGCGTCGGCCGCAGCCTATGCGGCCAGGGCGGGTATCACCTGCGCGGTGCTGGTGCCGCAGGGCAAGATCGCGATGGGCAAGTTGGCGCAGGCGGTCATGCACGGCGCCAAGATCATCCAGGTCGATGGCAACTTCGACGACTGTCTGGAACTGGCGCGCAAGCTCACCGCCGACTTCCCGACGGTGTCGCTGGTCAACTCGGTCAACCCGTACCGCATCGAAGGACAGAAGACCGCGGCTTTCGAGATCGTCGACGCCCTCGGTACCGCACCGGATGTGCACTCGCTGCCAGTCGGCAACGCGGGCAACATCACCGCCTACTGGAAGGGCTACACCGAGTACCACCGCGACGGGGTCTCGGATCGGCTTCCCCGCATGCTGGGCACGCAAGCCGCCGGTGCGGCGCCGCTCGTGCTCGGTGAACCGGTCAGCAGACCAGAGACCATCGCGACCGCGATCCGGATCGGTTCGCCCGCGTCGTGGGACACGGCGGTGGCGGCGCAGCAGCAATCCGGCGGCCGGTTCCTGGCCGCCACCGACGACGAGATCCTCGCGGCGTACCACCTGGTCGCGCGCAGCGAGGGTGTGTTCGTCGAACCCGCATCGGCGGCCAGCATCGCCGGTCTGCTCAAGTCGATCGAGGACGGTTGGGTCGCCAAGGGGTCGACCGTCGTGTGCACGGTGACCGGCAATGGGCTCAAGGACCCCGACACCGCGTTGAAGGGCATGCCGACGGTCATCGCGGTGCCCGTGGATCCTGTTGCCGTGGTCGAGCAGCTGGGATTGGTTTAGCCGGTGACCCGTGTACTGCCGCCCGCGCTGACGGCCACCTCCGTGGTGGCCGCGTCCAGTGCCAACCTCGGTCCGGGCTTCGACAGCCTCGGCCTCGCGTTGAGCCTCTACGACGAGATCGTCGTGGAGACAACCGATTCCGGCCTCACCGTCGAAGTCGAGGGCGAGGGCGCCGGTCACGTGCCGCTGGACGACACCCATCTCGTGGTGCGGGCCATCAAGCGCGGTCTGCAGGCGCTCGACATCAGCGTGCCCGGGATGACGGTGTGGTGTCGCAACGGCATTCCGCACTCGCGGGGGCTGGGATCGTCCGCGGCGGCCGTGGTCGGGGGACTGTCCGTCGTCAACGGCCTTGCGGTACAGGGTGGTTCGAGTCCGCTGGCGGAGCGCGACCTGATCCAGCTGGCCTCGGAATTCGAGGGTCATCCCGACAACGCCTCCGCGGCGGTGTTGGGCGGCGGCGTGGTGTCCTGGACCGAGGCCGACGAGCCTGCGCCGCGCTTCGCGGCCGCGCCGATCCGCATCCACCCCGACATCCGTCTGTTCACCGCGATTCCTCCCGAGCGTTCGTCGACTGCCGAGACGCGCGTATTGCTGCCGGAAAAAGTCAGCCACACCGATGCGCGGTTCAACGTGAGCAGGGCGGCGCTGATGGTGGTCGCGCTGACCGAGCGGCCCGATCTGTTGATGTCGGCCACCGAGGATGTGTTGCATCAGCCGCAACGGGCGGTCGCGATGCCCGCTTCGGCGGAATACCTACGCGTATTGCGACGTTGTGGCATTGCAGCGGTGTTGTCCGGGGCGGGCCCGTCGGTGCTCGCATTGAGTACTTCGTCGGAATTGCCCGTAGAAGCCTTGGAGTACGGCGCCGCGAACGGGTTCACCGTCAGCGAAATGCGCATCGGCGATGGCGTCCGATGGACGGCCGGGGCGGCCGTACGACGTTGACGGCGCCGCAAACCATGGGTCACAGGAGCAACACGACACACATGTCTTTCTTGCTTCGCGCCGCGATGCGGGATATTCTCGCTGTCGTCCGGCAATCGCAGCGTCTCTACCTGCGCCGACACTAGGACACCACTCATTTCCCTCTGGGGCTACTCGTGGATTGACGGTTCGCCGCAAACCGGCGAAGCCAGGTCATCACCGTTGCAGGGGCAATGGTGGAGCCCATGCGTTCAGTGGATGTACTGATCGCACCGAACCCCCGCATGACTCGTTCTGCGAGGGAAAGAAAGGAAATCCGTGACTGAAACGGACCTCATCACGGCTGGGGGCAGCAGCGACAACGGTGAGCTGCCAAACACCGTGAGTTCAGACATCTCAACTTCTGCGGCAGCGGACGAACCGAACGCCGCGCCCGGCGCGGAGACCGCGCCGACGGCAGACGTCGCGTCCGGTAACCGCGCCAGCTCGCTCTCGACCATGGTCCTGCCCGAACTGCGTGCACTGGCCAAGGAGATCGGCGTCGAGGGCGCTTCCGGTATGCGTAAGGGCGAGTTGGTCGCCGCGATCCGCGAACGCCGCGGCGAGGCGAGCGGCCGCCGCCGTGGACAGGGCTCCGAGACGCCCGCCGCCGCCGAGACGCCCGCCGCCGAGACGCCCGCCGCCACACAGGCGCCCGCCGCCACACAGGCGAAGACCACTGAGACCGGCGATCGCGAGTCGACTACCGACCAAGAACAGCCCCGACGCCGCGAGCGTCGCGGTGCCACGCGCGGAACCGGTGCTCCCGGCGCCTCCGACGGCCAGTCCGACGATGCCGTTCAGGAGGCCAAGACGGGCGACGACGGCGGCCGGCAGAAGAACGAACAGAAGAACGAACAGACCAACAAGGCCGACACCAAGTCCACCGGCGATCAGCAGCAAGGCGATCAGCAGCAGGGCGGCCAGAACCGCGGCGGCAATGCCGATGACGACGGCGAGGGCCGTGGTGGCCGCCGGGGTCGCCGGTTCCGCGACCGCAGGCGCCGCGAGCGCGGTGGCGGCGAAGGCGGTGGAGACCGCGACACCGAACTGCGCGAGGACGACGTCGTTCAGCCCGTCGCGGGCATCCTCGACGTGCTCGACAACTACGCGTTCGTCCGCACGTCGGGATACCTGGCCGGGCCCAACGACGTGTACGTCTCCATGAACATGGTGCGCAAGAACGGACTGCGCCGCGGGGACGCCGTGACCGGTGCCGTGCGGGTGCCCAAAGAAGGTGAAGGCGGCGGTCAAAATCCGCGGCAGAAGTTCAATCCGCTGGTCCGGCTCGACACCATCAACGGCAAGCCGGTCGAGGAAGCCAAGAAGCGGCCGGACTTCAACAAGCTCACCCCGCTCTACCCGAATCAGCGGCTGCGCCTGGAGACGACGACCGAGCGGCTGACGACCCGCGTCATCGATCTGATCATGCCGATCGGCAAGGGTCAGCGCGCGCTGATCGTCTCGCCGCCGAAGGCCGGTAAGACCACGATCCTTCAGGACATCGCCAACGCGATCACCACGAACAACCCGGAATGCCACCTGATGGTGGTGCTCGTCGACGAGCGTCCGGAAGAGGTCACCGACATGCAGCGCTCGGTCAAGGGCGAGGTGATCGCCTCGACCTTCGACCGGCCGCCGTCCGATCACACCCAGGCCGCCGAGCTGGCGATCGAGCGCGCCAAGCGCCTCGTCGAGCAAGGCAAGGACGTCGTGGTGCTGCTGGACTCGATTACCCGACTCGGTCGCGCGTACAACAACGCGTCACCGGCTTCGGGCCGCATCCTGTCCGGTGGTGTGGACTCGACCGCGCTGTACCCGCCGAAGCGGTTCCTCGGAGCGGCGCGCAACATCGAGGAGGGCGGCTCCCTGACCATCGTCGCCACCGCCATGGTGGAGACCGGCTCGACCGGCGACACGGTGATCTTCGAGGAGTTCAAGGGCACGGGCAACGCCGAGCTCAAGCTCGACCGCAAGATCGCCGAGCGGCGCGTCTTCCCAGCCGTCGATGTCAACCCGTCCGGAACCCGCAAGGACGAGTTGCTGCTGTCGTCGGATGAATTCGCGGTCGTGCACAAGCTGCGCCGGGTGCTGTCCGGTCTGGACCCGCATCAGGCCATCGACCTGTTGATGAGCCAGCTGCGCAAGACCAAGAACAACTACGAGTTCCTGGTGCAGGTCTCCAAGACCGCTCCGGGCTCCGCGGACGCCGACTGAGTCACTGATTTCGGTGCTCAATCGATCGCTCAGCGATCACTAGCGCACCGAAACCACGTCAGCGGTAGGGGTCGGTGATCTCCCGCAGTGCCGTGAGCGCCTCGCGCAGCTGCTGAAATTTGCGCTCACCGAGAAACGACCGCCACTCGTCCTCGACCTTGGCGATCTCGGCGCCTGCCGCGCGGCACACCGCCATGCCTTTGTCGCTCAGCGTGACGAGTCTGGCGCGCGCATCCGTGGGGTCGGCCGCCCGCACCACATAACCGGATCTCTCCAGTTGATCGATCAGCGCTCCGGCGGTCTGCTTGGTCACCCGTGCCTGCTCGGCCAGGTCGGTCAGCCGCATTCCATTCGAATTCACGTGCCGCAGATCGAGGCGCTGCATGAGCCTCGACTGCGCCATCGTGATGTCGTCAGCACCCGCTGCGGCCAATGCCTCCATGACGCGCGCCTCGGCGGCGCGATGGCCGATGAACATCAACGTCGCCGTGCTCACCCAGTCAGTCACCCCGTTGATTTTAGTACGGTCTCCTGACTATATTGTCAGGAGACCTGACTAACCGAGGAGGCGTCGGTGGATTCGAATACCGTTTGGCGGCACATCGATGAGCAGCGGGTGAACCTAGCCGACATGTTGGACGGTCTCGAGCCCCAGCAATGGTCGACATCGTCGTTGTGTGACGGCTGGACCGTGCGGGAGGTGGCCGCACACCTCACGCATTCCCAATTGCCGAAGTCGAAGATGTTGGTCGAATTGCTCCGGTCAGGCTTCCGGTTCAACGCCATGATCTATCGAGCCGCCTTGCACGACAAGAGATCACCCAGTGAGCTCACCGCGGCGCTGCGGGAGATGCGGGGCTCACGGAAAACGTCCGCCCGGCACCAGCGAAGTCGATCCATTGATGGATGTGCTGGTCCACACTCAGGACATCGCGGTGCCCCTCGGGATCGACCGACCCATGCCTGTCGATGCGGCGGTCGTGGCGGCAGAACGAGTGTGGACGACGGGTTTTCCGTTCCACGCGCAACGGCGCCTGCGCGGCGTGGAACTCGCGGCGATCGACGCCGATTTCCGCGTCGGCGAGGGCCGCCTCGTCGAGGCGCCGATCCGCGACATCCTGATGGTGCTCGTCGGGCGCCGCACGGCGATTTCGGTGTAGTTGGTAGCGGTGAGCGCGACGAACTACACCGAAATCACATGGCGGGGTCGGAACGCAACCCCGGCATGACGTAGCGGCGCAGGTGCCGTAACACCGCGTCGGCATCGCCGGGATCAAGCGTGTTCCCCGGTACCGTCGCAAGCGAAATCAACACGCGGGCAAGCCATTCCGACGCTTCGGCGATGTCGGTTTCGGGATGGATCTCGCCGCCTTCGCGCGCGGCGATCAGGTACCGGGACCAGAATTCGGCGAGGTCGGGCACCAGGCCCTGCACTCCCGCGCCGGCGCAGGCCGCGAACTCCTCGGGCTCGTCGACCCGCAGCTTCATCAGCAGCGCGCCCGGGTCGTCGTAGGCGGTGCGGCCATGGATAACACCCGCCGCGAGCTGTCGGTCCAGACCCTCGACGCGCTCGAGCATCGCGTGCGCCTCGGACCAGTAGGCGTCGTTCAAGCGCACGATCGCCGCGCCCAGCAGCGACACCTTGTCGGGGAAATGGCGGTACAACCAGCCGCGGGAAACGCCGGCCACCTCTGCCACCTCTGACACGGTGGTCGAGCGAATTCCCTTGGCGCGCAGACACGTTTCCGCCGCGTCGATCAGGCGATCGCGAACATTCTTGGTGGCGGTGCCGCTCGTCACCCGTTGGACTCCTCGGTTAGTCTCGCCCTCAAGTGGGCCGATCGGAGCATTGTGTCATGGTAGACACAATCGGAAATCTGTTCACGGTGAGAGGTGAGCCATGGCGGACACACTTCAGCAGCTGCTGAACGAGCGCGCCGACCGCGACACCGTTGCGATCAGGTACGAGAACCGCACGTGGACCTACCGGCAGTACGTAGCGGAGGCGAAGGTGCAGGCCGCCGCCCTCATCGGGGCCGCCGACCAGCGCCGTCCGCTGCACGTCGGGGTGCTTCTGGGCAACACACCCGACATGCTGACCGCACTCGCGGCGGCCGCGCTCGGCGGCTATGTCGTGTGCGGCATCAACACCACCCGCCGCGGAGAAGCCTTGGCCTGCGACATCCTCAAGGTGGACTGCCAGTTTGTGATCACCGACGCCGACCATCGCGCTCTGCTCGACGGGCTGGAACTGCCAGGTGTCACGGTGCTCGACACGTCCAGCGCCGGGTGGGCCGATTTCCTTGCCGGTGCGCCCCCTTTCGTCCCGCATCGGGAAGTCGGCGTCGACGACACGTTCATGATGATCTTCACCTCCGGCACCAGCGGTGACCCGAAGGCCGTTCAGGTCGCCAACATGATGCCGCTGTTCGCCGGCAACGCGCTGGTCGAACGGTTCGAACTCACCGACCGGGACACCTGCTATCTGTCGATGCCGATGTTTCATTCCAACGCCGTGGTGGGTGGCTGGGCGCCCGCTCTGGTCGCCGCAGCCGCGATGGTGCCCGCCAAGTTCTCCGCGTCCGGTTTCCTGGCCGATATCCGACGCTACGGCGTCACGTACATGAACTACGTCGGCAAGCCGCTGGCCTATGTGCTGGCCACGCCCGAGCAGTCCGACGACCGCGACAACCCGCTGCGCGTCGCGTTCGGCAACGAGGCCACCGACCGCGACATCGAGGAGTTCAGCAGACGCTTCGGTGTCACCGTCGACGACGGGTTCGGCTCGACCGAGAATGCGGTGATCATCACCCGCACCCCGGATACGCCGAAAGGCTCGATCGGACAAGGCTTCCCGGGTGTCGCGATCTACAACAGCGAGACGGTGACCGAGTGCCCGGTGGCCGAGTTCGACGAGAACGGTGCGCTGATCAACGCCGACGTCGCGGTGGGCGAACTGGTCAACACCGACGGCAGCGGTCTGTTCCGCGGCTACTACAACGACCGCGACGCCACCGATGAGCGGATGCGCCACGGCATGTACTGGTCGGGTGACCTGGCCTACCGCGACGCCGACGGCTACATCTATCTGGCCGGCCGAACGGCCGACTGGATGCGGGTCGACGGTGAGAACCTCGCGACCGCGCCGATCGAGCGGATACTGCTGCGGCTACCGGCGGTCAACCGGGTCGCGGTCTACCCGGTGCCCGACGAAATCGTCGGCGACCAGGTGATGGCGGCCCTCGTGCTGCAGGACGGCGCCGAACTCGATCCGGGCACGTTCGAGGAGTTTCTGGCGGCGCAGCGCGATCTCTCGCCCAAAGCGTGGCCGCGCTATGTGTGGATCGCCGACGACCTGCCCAGCACCGCGACCAACAAGATCCTCAAGCGCGAGTTGATCGCGCGAGGCGCCGCGGCGGACGGTAGGACGCTGTGGCGGCGCGACGGCAGCAAGTTCGCCCCGATCCCCGGCTGAAGCGGAATACCCGCCGCTGCGCACGCGTTTAGGCACTTGGCGGTTGAGCTGGCATAATGGACCGCCGACCCTCGGTTCCGGTTCACGCCCGTCACCTCCAGCACGGAGGGGCGACCCGGGGCCACGATCGAAGAGGTAACCATGAAATCGGGTATTCACCCTGACTACGTCGAGACCACCGTCCACTGCGGCTGCGGCAACACGTTCACCACGCGAAGCACCAAGCAGAGCGGACAGATCCATGTCGAGGTCTGCTCGCAGTGCCACCCCTTCTACACCGGCAAGCAGAAGATCCTCGACAGCGGCGGCCGCGTGGCCCGCTTCGAGAAGCGCTACGGCAAGCGCAAGGCGGCCGACAAGAGCGCAAACGACAAATAGCTTCCCTTCCGGCGCCCGATCTGCCGCTTCAGCGGCCAGGCCGGGCGCCGGTCTGCGTTCGCGGAAAGCCACGGAGAGGAGGTCGACATGACGGACACCGCGCCGAAGATCGATGCGCTGCTGGCCGAGCATGCCGACCTCGAGCGGCAGCTCAGCGACCCGGACCTGCATTCCGACGCCGGCCGGGCCCGCAAAGTGGGCAGGCGGTTTGCGCAGGTCTCGCCGATCGTCGCGACGTACCGCAAGCTCGAGGCCGCCCGCGGTGACCTGGAAGCCGCCCGGGAGCTGGCCGCCGACGATCCGTCGTTCGCCGGCGAGGTCGACGAGTTGTCGGCCACGGTCGAGCAACTGGACTCGCATCTGACCGACCTGCTGGCACCCCGTGACCCCCACGACCCCGACGACATCGTGCTCGAGGTCAAGTCGGGGGAGGGCGGCGAGGAGTCCGCGCTGTTCGCCGCCGATCTGGCGAGGATGTACATCCGCTACGCCGAGCGCCACGGCTGGAATGTCACCGTGCTCGATGAGACCTTCTCCGATCTCGGCGGCTACAAAGACGCCACGCTGTCCATCCGCAGCAAAGGTGATTCGGCCGACGGCGTGTGGTCGCGACTGAAGTTCGAAGGCGGCGTGCATCGCGTGCAGCGGGTCCCCGTCACGGAGTCGCAGGGCCGGGTGCACACCTCGGCGGCCGGCGTGCTCGTCTACCCGGAGCCCGAAGAGGTCGAGGAGGTGCAGATCGACGAGTCGGATCTGCGCATCGATGTCTACCGCTCCTCGGGCAAGGGCGGTCAGGGCGTCAACACCACCGACTCCGCCGTCCGCATCACGCACCTGCCCACGGGCATCGTCGTCACCTGTCAGAACGAGCGGTCGCAGTTGCAGAACAAAGCCCGCGCGATGCAGGTGCTCGCTGCGCGCCTGCAGGCAGTGGCCGAGGAACAGGCGCAGGCCGACGCATCGGCCGACCGGGCCAGCCAGATCCGCACCGTCGACCGGAGCGAGCGCATCCGCACCTACAACTTCCCGGAGAACCGGATCGCCGATCACCGGATCAACTTCAAGGCGCACAACCTCGACCAGGTGCTCGACGGGGATCTCGACGACCTGTTCGACGCGCTGGCCGCCGCAGACAAGCAAGCGAGACTGCAGACAACATGACCCGGCTCAGCCAGCTGATCGACGCCGCGGCGACGGCGCTGGCCGAGGCGGGTGTCGCAGCGCCGCGCGTCGACGCCGAACTACTGGCCGCCCACGCCACCGGCACCGACCGGGGCCGCCTCCGGCTCGTCGAGGCCGAGGCCGATCCTCATTTCGCCGCGCGGTACGGCGAACTCGTCGCCCGGCGTGCCCAACGGGTCCCGCTACAGCACCTGATCGGCACCGCGCCGTTCGGCCCGGTCGACGTGCGCGTCGGTCCGGGTGTGTTCATCCCGCGCCCAGAAACCGAGGCCCTGCTGGAATGGGCGCTGGCACAACGTCTTCCCAACCGCCCGCTGATCGTCGACCTGTGTACGGGCAGCGGTGCGCTGGCGCTGGCGCTGGCGAACAATTGGCCCGATGCCCGCATCATCGCCGTGGACGACTCCGCACCGGCGTTGGAGTATGCGCGACGAAACCTCGCCGAAACGGGCGTCGAAATCGTCTGCGCCGACGTCACAGAACCCGGGCTGCTGCCCGAACTCGAGGGTTCGGTCGACCTCCTCGTCGCCAACCCGCCCTACATTCCCGACGGCGCCCGGCTGGAACCCGAAGTGGCCGAATACGATCCGGCACACGCGTTGTTCGGGGGATCCGACGGCATGCGGGTGATCAATGCGATCGCCGACCTCGGGTCGAGGTGGTTGCGCATCGGCGGCCTGACCGCCGTCGAACACGACGACACGACCTCGGGCCGGACCGTCGAGTGCTTCGAACGAACACAGCGTTTCGACGACATCACCGCTCGGCGCGATCTGGCGGGGCGGCCACGGTTCGTGAGTGCCCGGAGGACCCGATGAGCCACCTTTTCGACTGCTCCGACGCCGACCAGCGCGCGACCGGTGTCGCATCGGCGATCAGCGCGCTCAGGGGCGGTCGACTAGTCGTGTTGCCGACCGACACCGTCTACGGCATCGGCGCCGACGCGTTCGACAGCGAAGCCGTCGCCGCGCTACTCGCGGCCAAGGACCGCGGCCGCGACATGCCGGTGCCCGTCCTCGTCGGCTCCTGGCACACGATCGAAGGCCTGGTCTACAACGTGCCCAACACCGCGCGCGAACTCATCCGCGCGTTCTGGCCGGGTGCGCTCAGCCTGGTGGTGCGTCAGGCACCGTCGCTGCAATGGGATCTCGGCGACGCGCACGGCACGGTGATGCTGCGCATGCCGCTGCATCCGGTGGCCATCGAATTGCTGCGCGAAGTCGGGCCGATGGCGGTGTCGAGTGCGAACATCTCGGGCCGGCCCGCCGCCGTCACCGCCGAAGAGGCGCGCGAGCAACTCGGTGATCTCGTCGAGGTCTATCTCGATGCCGGGCCGTCCGAGCGGCAGGCGGCATCGACGATCCTCGACCTCACCGGTGCGCATCCGCGCGTGCTGCGCCAGGGTCCGGTCACCGTGGAGGCGATCGCAACCGTGCTCGACGTGGAACCCGCGACTTTGACGGACTGATAGTGGGTTTCGTGCAGTACGGTTCACCGGTGGTCTACGCCACCGACACACTGCTGGCACTCGACGATCGCGGTGCGGGCGTACCGATCCGGGAGCTCGCGCTGGTCGGCCTGACCGCCGCGATCATCACGTATTTCGCCACCGGTTGGGTCAGGGTGCTGGCGCGCCGGCTCGGCGCTGTCGCTTATCCGCGCGACCGCGACGTCCATCACGAGCCGACGCCCCGAATGGGCGGCCTGGCGATGTACATCGGCGTCGCGGTTGCCGTCCTCCTGGCCTCGCAGCTCCCGGCGCTGACGCGCGGTTTCGTCTATTCGTCGGGCATGCCCGCGGTGGTCGTCGCGGGTGGGTTGATCATGGTCGTCGGCCTGATCGACGACCGTTGGGGCCTGGACGCGTTGACCAAATTCGCCGGGCAGATCACGGCCGCCAGCGTGCTCGTCACGATGGGGGTGGCGTGGAGCGTCCTCTACATCCCGCTCGGCGGCGTGGGCACCATCGTGCTCGACCAGGTTTCGTCGATCCTGCTGACGTTGGCGCTGACCGTCGCGATCGTCAACGCGATGAACTTCGTCGACGGTCTCGACGGGCTCGCCGCCGGACTCGGCCTGATCACCGCGTCGGCGATCTGCATCTTCTCCGTCGGGTTGCTGCGCGACCACGGCGGAGACGTGTTGTTCTACCCGCCCGCGGTCATCTCTGTGGTACTCGCCGGCGCATGTCTGGGATTTCTGCCGCACAACTTCCATCCCGCCAAAATTTTCATGGGGGACTCCGGGTCGATGCTCATCGGCCTGATGCTCGCCGCGGCCTCCACCACCGCGGCCGGACCGATCTCGCAGACCGCGTACGGCGTGCGCGACGTGTTCGCGTTGCTGTCGCCGTTCCTGCTCGTGGTGGCGGTCATGTTCGTGCCCGCACTGGACATGCTGTTGGCCATCATCCGGCGCACCCGCGCGGGTCTGAGCCCCTTCAGCCCGGACAAGATGCACCTGCATCACCGGTTGCTGGAAATCGGCCACTCGCACCGGCGGGTGGTGTTGCTGATCTATCTGTGGGTGGGCATCGTCGCGCTCGGCGCTGCCAGCACGATTTTCTTCGATCCGCGCTACAGCGGGGCGGTCATGCTGGGGGCGATTCTGGTCGCCGTCGTCGTGACGCTGATCCCTCTTCTGGGCCGCCGAAACGGCCAGTTCGAGGAAATGTACGACGAAAAGTAGTAGACCCTCTTTTATGCCTCCCACCATGTGTTAGGGTGCAAACAGAACCCGAAAAAACCTCGCGGGTTGCCGGCCTCCGGGTCGTCGGTGCAGAACCGATCGGCACGGAACAACGACCGACAAAGGGAGCTGCCCCGTGGGTGATTCCGGCGAGCCAACCGCCCTCCGATACGCTCAGTGCGCCACGCACGCACATCATCGGGGCAGCCACCGTGACCGCGGATTGAGGTGAAGTAGTGACGACGCCAGCGCAAGACGCGCCGTTGGTGTTCCCCTCCGTTGCCTTTCGGCCATTGCGCCTGCTTGCGATCTGTGTGGTGTTCGCCGGACTGGTGACCGCGGCGGCCGCTCTGCTCGGCCATCCCATGATCGGCGTGTTCTTCGGCATCGGCCTCGGATTGGGTTTGCTCAACGCCGTCCTGGTGCAGCGCTCGGTGGATTCGATCACCGCCGATGCGCATCCGCTCAAGCGCAAGATGGCGCTGAACTCCGCCACGCGGCTGCTGATCATGACGGTCATCGGGTTGACCATCGCATTCGTCTTCCGGCCGCAGGGCTTGGGCGTGGTGTTTGGGATGGCGCTCTTCCAGGTATTGCTTGTTGTTTCCACGGCGCTGCCGGTGATGAAGAAGCTCAAGGAAGGCCCAGCTGATGAGATCGAAGGGGCGCAGCAATGACAGGACTTGAGGTCGCCGGCCAAGCGGGTCAGACCACAATCCTCGCCGCGGAATCCGGCATCCAGGTCGGCCACCACACGGAGGCCCACTGGTTCGGGCTGACGGTGAACACCGACACGCTGCTGGCGACGGCCATCGCGGCGGTGATCGTGCTCGCGCTGGCGTTCTACCTGCGCGCGAAGGTCACCTCGACCGGTGTGCCCAGTGGCGTGCAACTGTTCTGGGAAGCGATCACCGTTCAGACGCGCAACCAGGTCGAGGCCGCGATCGGGATGAAGATCGCACCGTTCGTGCTGCCACTCGCGGTGACGCTGTTCGTTTTCATTCTGGTGGCGAACTGGCTGTCGGTGTTCCCGTGGCAGTACACCGACTCCAGTGGCGCGATCCACGAGGTGCTCAAACCGCCGGCATCGGACATCAACTTCGTACTCGCGCTCGCGCTGTTCGTGTTCATCTGCTACCACGCGGCCGGCTTTTGGCGCCGCGGGCCGCTCGGCCACCCGTGGCGGGTGCTCAAGGGCCACGTCGCGATCCTTGCACCCATCAACCTCGTCGAGGAGCTCGCGAAGCCGATCTCGTTGTCGCTGCGACTCTTCGGCAACATCTTCGCCGGCGGCATCCTGGTGGCGCTGATCGCGCTGTTCCCGCCGTACATCATGTGGCTGCCGAACGCGATCTGGAAGAGCTTCGACCTGTTCGTCGGCGCGATCCAGGCGTTCATCTTCGCGCTGCTGACGATCTTGTACTTCAGCCAGTCGATGGAGCTCGACGAGCATCATGACTAGCCGCCCCACCCAGCAGGACCCACAGCCTGGTAGCACAGCTACCAGTTACCAAGGAGGATAAGGAATGGATCCCACTATCGCTGCCGGCGCGCTCATCGGCGGTGGACTGATCATGGCCGGCGGTGCAATCGGCGCCGGTATCGGTGACGGCATCGCGGGTAACGCGCTGATCGCCGGCATCGCTCGCCAGCCGGAGGCCCAGGGCCGACTGTTCACTCCGTTCTTCATCACGGTCGGTCTGGTCGAGGCGGCGTACTTCATCAACCTGGCGTTCATGGCGCTGTTCGTGTTCGCCACCCCGGTCGGGGGTTAATGCCGGCCATGGCTGACTCGAACGTCGTTCTGTTGGCGGCAGAGGGAGGCGGGCAAAGCAACTTCCTCATCCCCAACGGCACCTTCTTCTTCGTGCTGCTCATCTTCCTGATCGTGCTCGGCGTGATCGCGAAGTGGGTCGTGCCACCGATCTCGAAGGTGCTGCGCGAGCGCGAAGCCATGGTGCAGAAGACGGTTGAGGACAATCGGCGGGCAGCCCAACTGCGGGCTGCCGCCGAGGCCGATTACCGCGAGGTGATGGCGACCGCGCGCCGCGACGCAACGAACGTCCGCGAGGAAGCCCGCGCCGAGGGACGCAAGATCGTCGACGAGGCGCGCAGCCGTGCCAACACGGAAGTATCGGGTCTGCTTCAGCAGGCCAACGAGGAGCTCACGAGACAGTCACTGGCGGTGACGACCGACCTCCAAGCGTCTGTCGAAACCCTGGCGGCGAACCTGGCGAGCCGCGTGCTCGGCGTCGACGTGACCACTCGTACGGTGCCGGTCTCGACGGGTCAGGGGCGGTAGACGCATGTCGACATTCATCGGACAGCTGATCGGTTTCGCGGTCATCGTTTTCCTGCTGTGGCGTTTCGTCGTGCCGTTGGTGCGGCGCATGATGAACAACCAGAAGGAGACCGTCCGTCGACAGCTCGAGGAGCATGCCGAGGCCGAGAAGAAGGTGGCCGACGCAGACACCGAGCACGCAAAGGCGTTGGAAGAGGCCAAAGCCGAAGCGGCGGCGGTGATCGGAGAGGCCCGCCATGATGCGGAGCGGATCGCAGAACAGCTCCGCGCCCAGGCCGACCTGGAGTTGGAGCGGATCAAAATCCAGGGCGCGCAACAGGTTCAACTGCTGCGCCAGCAGCTGGTGCGCGAGCTACGGCAGGGCCTCGGCGCGGAATCGGTGCAGCGGGCCGGCGACATCGTGCGCGACTTCGTCTCCGATAGTTCCGAGCTGTCCGCGACGGTTGACCGCTTTCTCGCCGATCTCGACGAGATGGCCCCGTCGACGACGACGCTCTCTAACGCTGCCACTGCGAAACTCCGCGCTGCCAGCCGCGAGTCGCTGTCCCAGGTGGTCGAACGGTTCGACGGAGTCGTTTCCGGTCTCGACGCCGACGCGCTGACGAAGTTGGCCACCGATCTGACGTCCTCAGCGAAACTGTTGCGCCGCGAGGCCGTACTCGCCAGGCATCTTGCCGACCCGTCGAGCAATTCCGACCCCAAAGTTCAGGTCATCGAGCGCTTGCTCTCCGGGAAGGTCTCCGACCCCGCGTTGGAAATCCTCAAAACCGCTGTGTCGCAGCGCTGGTCGACGACGGGCGATCTGATCCACGGGCTCCAGCACGCCGCCAGGTTGGCGTTGCTGGTGCGCGCCGAGGCAGACGGCCAGATCGAGGATGTGGAAGACCAGCTGTTCAGGTTCAGTCGCATACTTGATTCCGAGCCTCGGCTGATAACGCTGCTCAGCGAGTACACCGCGCCCTTGGATGGCCGAATCGGCTTGCTGAACAACGTGCTCGGGCGCCAGGCGAACAAGAACACCGCGGATCTGCTGCGCCAGACGCTCGACCTGCTGCATGGCGATCGCGCCGACGAGGCGGTTCGCGAACTGGCAAATCTGGCCGTTTCGCGGCGCGGCGAAATCGTCGCGCAGGTTCGTGCGGCCGCTGAACTGAGCGACGAGCAGAGCGAGCGGCTCACCGAATTGCTCGCCCGCATCTACGGCCATCCGGTGTCGATCCAGCTGGCGGTGGACCCTGCGTTGCTCGGTGGCTTGACCATCGCCGTCGGTGACGAGGTGATCGACGGCTCGTTGGCGTCGAAGCTTGCGGCGGCCGAGACCCACCTACCCGACTGACCCGACCACCCAAGACCCACACACTCACACATATACGAACCAGGAAGACGAACCATGGCAGAGTTGACGATCTCGGCGGACGAGATCCAGGGCGCGATCGAGGAGTATGTCGCCGGCTTCGAGGCGGACACCGAGCGGGAAGAGATCGGCACCGTCATCGACGCAGGCGACGGTATCGCCCACGTCGAGGGGCTGCCCTCGGTCATGACCCAGGAGTTGCTGGAGTTCCCCGGTGGCGTGCTCGGCGTCGCGCTGAACCTCGACGAGCACAGCGTCGGCGCGGTCATCCTCGGTGACTTCGAGAAGATCGAAGAGGGTCAGCAGGTCAAGCGCACCGGCGAGGTGCTCTCGGTGCCGGTGGGCGACGGCTTCCTTGGTCGCGTGGTCAATCCGCTGGGCCAGCCGATCGACGGCCGCGGTGAGGTCGAGACCACCGAACGTCGCGCCCTCGAGCTGCAGGCGCCCTCGGTGGTGCAGCGCCAAGGCGTCAGTGAGCCGTTGCAGACCGGTATCAAGGCGATCGACTCGCAGACCCCCATCGGTCGCGGCCAGCGTCAGCTGATCATCGGCGACCGCAAGACCGGTAAGACCGCGGTGTGTGTGGACACGATCCTCAACCAGCGGCAGAACTGGGAGTCCGGCGACCCCGATCTCCAGGTCCGCTGCGTGTACGTGGCGATCGGGCAGAAGGGCACCACGATCGCCAGCGTGCGCCAGACCCTCGAAGAGGGCGGCGCGATGGATTACACCACGATCGTCGCCGCACCGGCATCCGACTCCGCCGGCTTCAAATGGCTTGCGCCGTACACCGGCTCGTCGATCGCCCAGCACTGGATGTACGACGGCAAGCATGTGCTGATCGTGTTCGACGACCTGACCAAGCAGGCCGAGGCCTACCGTGCCATCTCGCTGCTGCTGCGCCGGCCGCCAGGACGCGAGGCCTACCCCGGCGACGTGTTCTATCTGCACTCGCGGTTGCTGGAGCGGTGCGCGAAGCTGTCCGACGAACTGGGCGGCGGCTCGTTGACCGGTCTGCCGATCATCGAGACCAAGGCCAACGACATCTCGGCCTACATCCCGACCAACGTCATCTCGATCACCGACGGTCAGTGCTTCCTGGAGACCGACCTGTTCAACCAGGGTGTGCGCCCGGCGATCAACGTCGGCGTCTCGGTGTCGCGTGTCGGTGGCGCCGCGCAGATCAAGGCCATGAAAGAGGTGGCGGGGTCACTGCGTCTGGATCTGTCGCAGTACCGCGAACTCGAAT
Organism: Mycobacterium sp. GA-0227b; assembly: GCF_001499855.1. Classification (GTDB taxonomy): domain Bacteria; phylum Actinomycetota; class Actinomycetes; order Mycobacteriales; family Mycobacteriaceae; genus Mycobacterium. The sequence continues at coordinate 5,900 of NZ_LQIK01000013.1, read as the reverse complement.
CGTTCGCAGCCTTCGCCTCTGACCTCGACGAAACGTCGAAGGCGCAGCTCGACCGCGGCGCGCGGCTCGTCGAGTTGCTCAAGCAACCGCAGAACAGCCCGATGCCGGTCGAGGAACAGGTCGTGGCGATCTTCCTGGGCACCCGCGGCCATCTGGATTCGGTTCCGGTCGAGGACGTTCAGAAGTTCGAGCGGGAGTTCCTCGAGCACGTGAAGGGTTCGCAGGAGGGAATCCTCAAAGAGATCCGGGAGAGCAAGAAGCTCTCCGAGGAGCTGGAGGAGAAGCTCGAGAAAGTCGTGAACGACTTCAAGAAGGGCTTCGACACCACGGACGGCAGCTCGGTCGTGCCCGACGAGCATGTCGATGCGATGGATGAGGAAGACGTCGAGAAGGAATCGGTGAAGGTCCGCAAGCCCGCACCGAAGAAGAAGTAAGGCCTGAAAGCAGATGGCTGCCACACTGCGCGAATTACGCGGCCGTATCCGCTCCGCCGGCTCGATCAAGAAGATCACCAAAGCCCAGGAGCTGATCGCGACGTCGCGGATCGCCAAAGCGCAGGCCCGAGTCGAGGCGGCTCGGCCCTACGACCGCGAGATCACCAACATGCTCACCGAACTCGCGAGCGCGAGCGCGCTGGATCACCCGCTGCTCGTGGCACGCTCGAACCCTCGGCGGGCCGGCGTGTTGGTGGTGTCGTCGGACCGGGGGCTCGCAGGCGCGTACAACGCGAACATCTTCCGGCGGTCCGAGGAGCTGTTCTCTCTTCTTCGTTCGGAGGGCAAGGAACCAGTCCTCTACGTGGTGGGGCGAAAAGCTCTGGGTTACTACAGTTTCCGTAACTGGGACATTCAAGAATCGTGGACCGGTTTCTCCGAGCGGCCGGACTACGAAAACGCGCAGGAGATCGCGACGACATTGGTCGACGCCTTCACGGCCGGTATGGATGACGAAGGCGATGATCCCGGGGCCGACGACGTCCTCGGCGTCGACGAGCTGCACATCGTGTTCACCGAATTCAGGTCGATGCTGTCGCAGACGGCGATCGCGCGTCGGATCGCACCGATGGAGGTGGAGTACAGCGAGGAGGACACCGGCCCGCAGACGCTGTTCTCGTTCGAGCCCGACGCCGAAACCCTTTTCGGCGCTTTGTTGCCGCGGTATGTCTCCACCCGCATCTTCGCCGCGCTGCTCGAGGCGGCGGCCTCGGAGTCGGCTTCGCGCCGACGCGCCATGAAGTCGGCTACCGACAACGCCGACGACCTCATCAAGGACCTGACCCTGATGGCCAACCGCGAACGGCAATCTCAGATCACCCAGGAAATCAGCGAAATCGTCGGTGGCGCGAACGCGCTTGCGGACGCCGCCTCAAAGTAGCCCCAGAAAGCGAAGAAAACATGACTGCTACTGCTGAAAAGAAAACCAGCACCGACACCGCCGGGCGCGTCGTACGTGTCACCGGTCCGGTCGTCGACGTCGAGTTTCCGCGCGGCTCCGTGCCGGAACTGTTCAACGCGCTGCACGCCGAGATCGGTTACAAGGAATTGGCGAAGACGCTGACGCTCGAGGTCGCCCAGCACCTCGGCGACAACCTGGTGCGTTGCATCTCGATGCAACCGACCGACGGGCTTGTTCGTGGCGTCGAGGTCACCGACACCGGCAGCTCGATCTCGGTCCCGGTCGGAGACGGCGTCAAGGGCCACGTGTTCAACGCGCTCGGCGACTGCCTGGACGAGCCCGGTTACGGTAAAGACTTCGACCGCTGGTCGATTCACCGCAAGCCGCCGGCGTTCGATCACCTCGAACCCCGCACCGAAATGCTGGAGACCGGCCTGAAGGTCGTCGACCTGCTCACCCCTTACGTCCGCGGCGGCAAGATCGCGTTGTTCGGCGGTGCCGGCGTCGGCAAGACCGTGTTGATCCAGGAGATGATCAACCGTATCGCCCGGAACTTCGGTGGCACTTCGGTGTTCGCCGGCGTGGGTGAGCGCACCCGCGAGGGCAACGACCTCTGGGTGGAGCTCGCCGATGCCGACGTGCTCAAGGACACCGCGCTGGTGTTCGGCCAGATGGACGAGCCGCCCGGCACGCGTATGCGGGTGGCGCTGTCGGCGCTGACGATGGCCGAGTTCTTCCGCGACGAGCAGGGCCAGGACGTGCTGCTGTTCATCGACAACATCTTCCGGTTCACCCAGGCGGGTTCGGAGGTTTCGACGCTGCTCGGCCGGATGCCTTCCGCGGTGGGCTATCAGCCGACGTTGGCCGACGAGATGGGTGAACTGCAGGAGCGCATCACGTCGACCCGCGGACACTCCATCACCTCGATGCAGGCCGTGTACGTGCCCGCCGACGACTACACCGACCCGGCCCCGGCGACGACGTTCGCTCACCTGGATGCGACCACGGAGCTGAGCCGATCGGTGTTCTCCAAGGGCATCTTCCCGGCGGTGGATCCGCTGGCGTCCAGCTCGACGATTCTCGATCCCAGCGTCGTCGGCGACGAGCACTACCGCGTCGCGCAGGAAGTCATCCGAATCCTGCAGCGCTACAAGGACCTTCAGGACATCATCGCAATTCTCGGTATCGACGAGCTGGCCGAGGAGGACAAGCAGCTGGTTCAGCGCGCCCGTCGCATCGAGCGCTTCTTGTCGCAGAACATGATGGCGGCCGAGCAGTTCACCGGCCAGCCGGGCTCGACCGTTCCGCTGAAGGAGACCATCGAGGCCTTCGACAAGCTGACCAAGGGCGATTTCGACCATCTGCCGGAGCAGGCGTTCTTCCTCATCGGCGGTCTCGAGGATCTCGAGAAGAAAGCCGAGAGCCTGGGCGCGAAGATGGACGACGGTGGCGGCGACGGCGCCCCGGCGCAGACGGACTCGAACGGCGATTCCGACAAGGGCGACGATTCCGGCGAGGGCGAATAGCAATGGCGGAACTAGACGTCGACATTGTCGCCGTCGAGCGGGAAATCTGGTCAGGCAAGGCGACATTCCTCTTCACCCGCACCACCGCGGGCGAGATCGGCATCCTGCCTCGCCACATCCCGCTGGTCGCCCAGCTCGTCGACGACGCCATGGTGCGCGTCGAGCGGGAGGGTGAGGAAGATCTGCGCATCGCGGTCGACGGCGGATTCATGTCCGTCACCGATGAAGGAGTGATCATCCTCGCGGAGTCGGCGGAGCTCGAATCCGAGATCGATGCCGAAGGCGCGCGGCGAGACGCCGAATCCGACGACGCCGCAACAGCTGCCAAGGGTAGAGCGAGGCTTCGCGCCCTGGGCCAGATCGACTAGCGGCCGCCGATGAGCGCGCTCATGGTCACCATGGTCGCGCTGATCTGCGTGCTGCTCCTGGTCGTTGTCGCGCTGTCCTACCGGCTGTGGAAGTTACGGCAGGTGGGTGGCACCGCGGCGATCCTGCGGGACGTCCCGGCTGTCGGCGGCCACGGGTGGCGTCACGGCGTAATGCGTTATCGCGGCGGCGAAGCGGGCTTCTACCGATTGTCGAGCCTACGGTGGTGGCCGGATCGCCGACTGAGCCGCCGCGGTCTCGAGATCGTCTCGCGGCGCGCACCTCGTGGCGACGAGTTCGACATCATGACCGACGAGATCGTGGTGCTGGAGTTGCGTGACACCAGCCCGGAACGTCGCCGCGGCTATGAAATCGCGTTGGATCGCGGTGCGCTGACGGCGTTTCTGTCCTGGCTGGAGTCCAGGCCGTCGCCTCGGGCGCGACGCCGTAGCTTCTAATCCGTTGCCGGACCGCCCGGTCGCCACAGCACATCGCCCTCGGGATTGGCGACCCGGGACAGGATGAACAGCAGATCCGACAGCCGATTCAGGTATTTCGCGGGCAACACACTGACCGCATCGCCATGCGACTCCACCGCCGCCCACGCCGACCTCTCGGCGCGGCGGGCCACCGTGCGGGCCACATGCAGAAGCGCCGACAGGGGTGTACCGCCCGGCAGCACAAACGAATTCAACGCGGGCAGCGACTCGTTGAACTCATCGCACCACGCTTCCAGTCGGTCGATGTAGCTCTGGGTGATCCGCAGCGCCGGATGTTCGGGGTTGTCGACCACCGGTGTCGACAGGTCAGCCCCAGCGTCGAACAGGTCGTTCTGAATCTGCTTGAGGACCTTCGAGATTTGCTCGCCGGGGTTTCCCAAGGCGATCGCCACCCCGATGGCGGCATTGATCTCGTCGCAATCGGCATACGCCACGAGGCGGGCGTCGTTCTTCGATACCCTGCTGAAATCGCTCAACCCCGTGGTGCCGTCATCCCCCGTGCGCGTATATATCCGGGTGAGATGGACTGCCATGGTCAAACCGTACCGGAACGCGTAGCCGAGGAAACTGACACGGCCAGCGGCGCTGTTTAAACTAACCCGCGTGAGCGAGCGATTCGTGGTGACCGGCGGAAACCGGTTATCGGGCGAAGTAGCCGTCGGGGGGGCCAAGAACAGCGTTCTGAAGTTGATGGCCGCCACGCTGCTTGCCGAAGGCACCAGCACGATCACCAATTGCCCTGACATTCTCGACGTGCCGCTGATGGCCGAGGTGCTCCGAGGCCTGGGGGCCACCGTGGAACTCGACAGCGACGTCGTGCGGATCACCTCGCCCGACGAACCGAAGTACGACGCCGACTTCGCCGCCGTGCGCCAATTTCGCGCATCGGTGTGCGTGCTGGGCCCGCTCGTCGGCCGCTGTAAGCGGGCCAAGGTGGCGTTGCCGGGCGGCGACGCGATCGGATCGCGTCCGCTGGACATGCATCAGGCCGGCCTCCGCCAACTGGGGGCGCGGTGCAACATCGAGCACGGCTGCGTCGTCGCCGAGGCGGACCATCTGCGCGGCGCCGAGATCCAGTTGGAATTTCCCTCCGTTGGTGCCACCGAGAACATTCTGATGGCCGCCGTCGTCGCCGAGGGCGTCACCACGATCCACAACGCTGCGCGCGAACCCGACGTCGTCGATTTGTGCGCGATGCTCAACCAGATGGGCGCCCAGATCACTGGCGCGGGCACCCCGACGATGACGATCACCGGCGTCGAGCGGCTCTATCCCACCGAGCACCGGGTGATCGGTGACCGCATCGTCGCGGCGACGTGGGGGATCGCCGCGGCGATGACGCACGGCGACATCTCGGTCACCGGCGTCGACCCGCAGCATCTACAGCTGGTGCTGCACAAGTTGCATGACGCCGGTGCCACGGTGACGCAGTCCGATGACGGATTCCGAGTGGTCCAGTACGAACGGCCAAAGGCGGTCAACGTCGCGACGCTGCCCTTTCCGGGTTTCCCCACCGACCTGCAGCCGATGGCGATTGCGCTGGCGTCGATCGCCGACGGCACGTCGATGATCACCGAGAACGTGTTCGAGGCGCGATTCCGGTTCGTCGAGGAGATGGTGCGCCTGGGGGCTGATGCCCGTACCGACGGTCATCATGCGGTCGTCCGGGGCATCCCGCAGCTATCCAGTGCGCCGGTCTGGTCCTCAGACATCCGTGCCGGCGCCGGTCTGGTGCTGGCCGGGCTGGTCGCCGACGGCGACACCGAGGTTCACGATGTGTTCCACATTGACCGGGGTTATCCGCTGTTCGTCGAAAACCTCCAGAGCCTGGGCGCCGAAATCGAGCGGGTGGCCTGATCGGGGCCAGTCGCTGAGCCCGCCTCTTGTTCGGAGCGCTTTGTAGGTGGCGCTTTGGGACTTGGCCGCAACTGGCGTATCCTCTTGTGAGAAGCCCACGGCCCCAGGCCAATCGGACTGGCGGACGGGGTTTGACGTCTCTGTCCAGATCGGTATAGACTGGCAGGGTTGCCCCAAAAGCGGGTGTGTTGTTTGAGAACTCAATAGTGTGTTTGGTGGTTTTTGTTTGTTGTTGTTTTTTGCCTGCCTCTTTTTC
>NZ_LQIK01000012.1 GCF_001499855.1 Mycobacterium sp. GA-0227b | reverse complement strand
ACTCGGGCACCCGGCCGAGTTCGGGGGCGGGCGGCGGCGAATCGGGCGGGTCTGCGAGCACTTTCAACGCTCGGTTCAGCGTGGTGCGCACCGCGTCGAGCGGGACCACGCCGTCGATGACGCCGTGTCGGTGCAGGTTCTCGGCGGTCTGGATGCCCTCGGGAAACGGCTCGCCGTAGAGGTGTTCGTACACCCGCGGCCCCAGGAAACCGACCAGCGCGCCCGGTTCGGCGCCGGTCACATGCCCCAGCGACCCCCAGGACGCAAACACCCCGCCGGTCGTGGGGTGTCGCAGGTACACGAGGTACGGCAGATGGGCCCGCTTGTGCAGTTCGACGGCCGCGGCGATCTTCACCATCTGCAAAAACGCGACCGTGCCCTCCTGCATCCGGGTGCCACCCGAACTCGGTGACGCCAGCAGCGGTAGCCGCTCCGCTGTCGCCCGTTGCACCGCCGCGGTGATCCGCTCGGCCGCCGCGACGCCGATCGAGCCGGCCAGGAAGTCGAACTCGCACAGCACCAGCGCCACCCGGCGACCGAACACCGTGCCTTCGCCGGTCACCACCGACTCATCCAGACCGGTTTTGGTCGCCGCGGCGGCCAACGCCTGCCGATAGTCCTCACGAGCCGCCACGTCCAGCGGTGGGCCGTCCCAGCTCCGGTAAGACCCCGGGTCCAGCACGGCGTCGCGCACCTCGAGGGCACCGATCCGGCTCACCGCACGAGCCTATATAGGCTGGCCGCATGATTGGTGTCACCCGCGACGGCCACGTGATGACCCTGGAGATGCAACGCTCCGAGCGACGCAACGCCCTGAACGTCGAGTTGGTCGACGGCCTACGGGAGGCGGTCGAGAAGGCCGCGGCCGAAGATGTGCGCGCGATCGTGCTCACGGGTGCGGGCCACGTCTTCAGCGCCGGCGCCGACCTCTCCGACCCGTCGGGCGTCGCCGAGCAGCTACCCGACAAGGCCAAGGACCTGAACATCGCGATCGACAAGGCGCCCGTGCCGGTGATCGGCGCGATCAACGGACCCGCGATCGGGGCCGGAGTCATCCTCTCGATGATCTGCGACCTGCGCGTCGTCGCACCCGATGCGTACTTCCAGTTTCCCGTCGCCAAATACGGCTTGGCGCTGGACAACTGGAGCATCCGGCGGCTGACCTCACTGGTGGGGGCGGGCCGGGCGCGGGGCATGTTGCTGGCCGCCGAGCGGCTCACCGCCGACGCCGCGCTGCAGACCGGGATGGCTAACCGCATCGGTACGCTCGCCGACGCCCAGGCCTGGGCCGCGGAGATCGCCGGGTTCGCGCCGCTGGCGCTGCAGCACGCCAAGCGGGTGCTCAACGACGACGGCGCCTACGAGGACCCGTGGCCCGAACATCAGGAACTGTTCGACAAAGCGTGGGCCAGCCAGGACGTCATCGAGGCGCAGGTCGCCCGCATCGAGAAGCGTCCACCGAGGTTCCAGGGCGCCTGATGATCCGCGGAGCGCTGCGCATCGGCTTCGGCACGGCCTCGCTGCTGGCCGGCGGTTGGGTGCTGCGGGCACTTCGTGGCGCGCCCGCCGCGCTGGGCGCCTCGCCCGCAGAGATCGAACCGGTCGCTCGGCGCTCCCCGAACTACCGCGACGGCGTGTTCGTCAACCTCGAACCGGCGTCGATGATGAGCATCGACCAAGAGCAACAGCGACTGCTGGTGCGCGAGTTGGTCGGCTCCCGCGGTGCCACCAAGCCGGCCGGGCCCATTCCCGTCGTCACCCCCTCGCCGACCGACCCGGCGGCTGAGCAGTTGTCGACGTGCTGGTTCGGTCATTCCTCGGCGCTCGTCGAACTCGACGGCTACCGCGTGCTGGCCGACCCGGTGTGGAGTCGCCGGTGCTCACCCTCGCAGACCGTCGGACCCGAACGCATGCACGAGGTGCCCGTGCCGCTGGAGGCGCTGGCCGCCGTCGACGCCATCGTCATCAGCCACGACCACTACGACCACCTGGACATGGAGACGATCATCGGGCTGGCGCGAACCCAGCGCGCACCGTTCGTGGTGCCGCTCGGCATCGGCGCGCACCTGCGCAAGTGGGGGATACCCGAGAGCCGGATCGTCGAACTCGACTGGAACGAAAGCCACACCATCGCCGACCTCACCTTGGTCTGCACCCCCGCGCGGCACTTCTCCGGGCGCCTGTTCTCCCGTAACACCACGCTGTGGGCGTCGTGGGTGATCATCGGGCCCCGGCACCGGGCGTTCTTCGGCGGCGATACCGGCTACACCAAGAGTTTCGGTCAGATCGGGATGGACCACGGACCGTTCGACCTGACGCTGCTGCCGGTCGGCGCCTACCACCCGGCGTGGCCGGACATCCATATGAACCCCGAGGACGCGGTGCGGGCTCACCTCGACGTCGCCGAGGCGGACCGGGGTCTGCTGGTGCCGATCCACTGGGCGACCTTCCGGCTCGCCCCGCACCCGTGGGCGGAACCGGTGGAGCGGCTGCTGCAGGCCGCGGACGCGGAGAACGTGCAGGTCGCGGTGCCGAAGCCGGGGCAGCGGGTGTATCGGGACGGGTCACCGCTCAACGACCCGTGGTGGCGGCTCTGACCGGTTACGGTTCACCACATGAACGCACTGGCCAGGGCGGCTGTCGTGGGGCTGTTGCTCGTCGCGGGTTGCGCGGCGGAGCCGGCTGAACCAGGGGCGCCCGCTCCGTCGACCGCGCAGTCCGACGTCCCGCCGCCGTTGGTGCCCGCGATGCCGCTGCCGCAGAACGCGGTGAACAACGCCGTCGCGCAGCTCGACGGCATGGCCGAGGACCTGATGAAGAAATCGGGCATCCCCGGCATGGCCGTGGCCGTCGTGCACCGCGGAAAAACCGTGTACGCGAAGGGGTTCGGGGTCAAGGATGTCAAAGGCGTAGGTGGCGAGCAGAACCGAGTCGATGCCGACACCGTCTTCCAGCTGGCCTCGGTGTCCAAGTCGCTGACGGCGACGGTGGTGGCGCGCCAGGTCGGCGTGAACGCGATCAGCTGGGACACCCCGATCGTCTCCGAGCTGCCGTGGTTCGCGTTGTCGGATCGGGCGGTCACGCCGATGGTCAGTGTCGGCGACATGATGTCGCATCGCTCCGGGCTGCCCGACCACGCCGGCGACACGCTCGAGGACCTCGGCTTCGACCGCAGGCAGGTGCTCGAGCGGCTACGTCAGCTCCCGTTGGACCCGTTCCGGATCTCCTACGCATACACCAACTTCGGGTTCACCGCGGGCGCCGAGGCGGTCGCGGTGAACGCCAACAAGCCGTGGGAGCTGCTGGCCGACGAGGTGCTGTTCGATCCGCTGGGCATGGGGGCGACAAGCTACCGGTTCACCGACTACGAGGCCAGCGCGAACCGCGCCGTCGGCCACATCCACGTCGACGACCGCTACGAACCGTCCTATGTGCGCGACGCCGACGCGGAAGCGCCTGCGGGCGGGGCGAGTTCGTCGGTCACCGACATGACCCGCTGGCTGGCGATGATGTTGGCCGACGGCAACCACGAAGGTAAGCAGATCGTCGACGCGAAAGCGCTGCTGGCTGCGCTCACCCCGCAGATCGTGTCCAGCCGGGCGACCGAACCCGCGATGCGATCGGGTTTCTACGGTTTCGGCTTCAACGTCGGAACCACCTCGGCGGCTCGCATCGAGATCAGCCACTCGGGCGCGTTCGAACTCGGCGCCGGAACCAATTTCCTCATCCTGCCGTCGGCCGACGTCGCGATCGTCGCGCTGACCAACGCCACGCCCTCGGGCGTGCCCGAGGCGCTGACCGCGCAGTTCGCCGACCTCGTGCAGTTCGGCGAGGTGCGCGAGGACTGGTACGGGCTGTACAGCGGGATCTTCGCCGAGATGGAGAAGCCGGTCGGTTCACTGGTCGGCAAGCAACCGCCCGCGAATCCCGCACCGGCGGCGCCGCTGCCGTCGTACATCGGCACGTACCTCAACGGCTACTGGGGACCGGCGAGGGTCGCCGAGAAGGACGGCAAGCTGCGGTTGGCGCTCGGCTCGAAACTCGATGTGCCGCTGACCCACTGGAGTGGCAACACGTTCACGTTCGAGTTCGTCAGCGAGAATGCGCCTCCCGGAACCGTTTCCACCGCGGTGTTCGACGGCAACAAACTCGTGCTGGAGTATTTCGACACGTTCAAGAAGGGGACGTTCGTCAGGTGACCACCACCCCCGAGATGCAGGCCGCCGGGCTGACCGATTCTGAAGTCGCCCAACGCGTCGCCGACGGCAGGACCAACGACGTGCCGACGCGGGCCGCGCGCAGCGTTTCCGACATCGTGCGGGCCAACGTGTTCACCCGCATCAACGCGATCCTCGGCGTCCTGTTGCTCATCGTGCTGTCGACCGGATCGGTGATCAACGGCGCGTTCGGGTTACTGATCATCGCCAACAGCGCGATCGGCATCATCCAGGAGGTGCGGGCCAAGCAGACCCTGGACAAGCTTGCGATCGTCGGGCAGGCAAAGCCGTTGGTGCGCAGGCAGTCCGGCACCAAGGCGGTGTCACCCGCTGAGGTGGTGCTCGACGACATCATCGAACTCGGTCCCGGCGATCAGATCGTCGTCGACGGCGAGATCGTCGAGGAGGCCAACCTCGAGGTCGACGAGTCACTGCTGACCGGGGAAGCCGACCCGATCGCGAAAGATCCCGGCGATACGGTGATGTCGGGCAGTTTCGTCGTCGCCGGAAGCGGTGCCTACCGCGCCACCAAGGTCGGCCGGGAAGCGTACGCGGCCAAGCTCGCCGAAGAGGCCAGCAAGTTCACCCTGGTGAACTCCGAACTGCGCAGCGGCATCAACAAGATCCTGCAGTTCATCACCTACCTGCTGATTCCGGCCGGGCTCCTGATCATCTACACCCAGTTGTTCACCACCGATGCGGATTGGCGCGAGTCGGTGCTGCGGATGGTGGGCGCGCTGGTGCCGATGGTCCCCGAGGGGCTGGTGCTGATGACGTCGCTCGCGTTCGCCGTGGGCGTGATCCGGCTGGGCCGCAGGCAGTGTCTGGTCAACGAACTGCCCGCGATAGAAGGCCTGGCCCGCGTCGACGTGGTCTGCGCCGACAAGACCGGCACGCTGACCGAGAACGGTATGCGGGTCGCGGATCTGCAACGGCTCGACGAGTCTTCGGTGGGCGACGTCCTGGCCCAACTCGCCGCCGACGACCCGCGGCCGAACGCGAGCATGCAGGCCATCGGCGAGGCGTACAGAATGCCGCCGGGCTGGACCGCGACCGCCGTCGCACCGTTCAAGTCGGCCACCAAGTGGAGCGGCGCCTCGTACGGCGAACACGGCAACTGGGTGATCGGCGCCCCCGACGTGCTGCTCGCGCCCGGGTCGCCGGTCGCCGAACAGGCCGAACAGATCGGCGCCGCAGGTCTGCGTATGCTGCTGCTGGGCGCCAGCGACCTTCCGGTCGACCACCCGGATGCACCCGGCCGGGTCACGCCGGTCGCGCTGGTGGTACTGGAGCAGCGCATCCGTCCCGATGCGCACGACACGCTGGATTACTTTGCCTCGCAGAAGGTCTCGATCAAAGTCATCTCCGGCGACAACGCCGTCTCGGTCGGGGCGGTGGCGGGGTCGCTCGGCTTGCACGGCGAGACGATGGACGCCCGTCAGCTGCCCGATGCACCCGACGCCCTGGCGGACACCGTGGAGGAGTACACCACGTTCGGTCGGGTCCGGCCCGACCAGAAGCGGGCCATGGTGCATGCCCTGCAATCACACGGACACACTGTCGCGATGACCGGCGACGGCGTCAACGACGTGCTCGCCCTGAAGGACGCCGACATCGGCGTCGCGATGGGCTCGGGCAGCTCGGCTTCGCGCGCGGTCGCGCAAATCGTGTTGCTGGACAACAAGTTCGCCACCCTGCCGTACGTGGTCGGGGAGGGCCGGCGGGTGATCGGCAATATCGAACGCGTCTCGAACCTGTTCCTCACCAAGACGGTGTACTCGGCGCTGCTGGCCGTCCTGGTGGGTATAGCCGGTCTGGCCTCCAGATTCTTCGGCACCGACCCGCTGCTGTTTCCGTTCCAGCCGATTCACGTCACGATCGCGGCGTGGTTCACGATCGGCATCCCGGCGTTCATCCTGTCGCTGGCGCCGAACAACGAGCGCGCGCATCCGGGGTTCGTGCGCCGGGTGATGACGGCGGCGCTGCCGTCGGGGCTGGTGGTCGGAGTCGCGACGTTCACCTCTTACTTGGTCGCGTACCAGGGGCGCGAGGCCACGCCGGTGGAGCAGACGCAGGCGTCGACCGCGGCGCTGATCACGCTGCTGGTCGCAGCGATCTGGGTGCTCGCCGTGGTGGCGCGGCCGTACCAGTGGTGGCGCGTGTCGCTGGTCGCGGTGTCGGGTCTGGCCTACGTGGTGATCTTCTCGATCCCGAAGGCGCAAGAGGTGTTCATGCTGGACATCTCGAACGTCAAGACGACATCGATCGCGCTGGGCATCGGCGTGGTGGCTGCCGCCGCTATCGAGGCGATCTGGTGGGCGCAGGGAGCGGTGCTGGGAGAGCGTCGGCGGCTGTGGCGTTCGGAGTAGGGTGAGGCTCATGGCATTCCTCGACAAGGTGAAGAATCTGCTGTCCAAGAACGCCGACAAGGTGGACACCGCGATCGAAAAAGCCGGTGACATGGTCGACAAGAAGACGCAGGGCAAATACGCCCAGCACGTCGACAAGGCGCAGGACGCGGCCCGCAACTACGTCAACAAGGACAATCCGCCTGCGCAGGGCGCACCGCAGCAGCACCAACAGCAGCCGCCGCAGCCGCCGCAGCAACCGCCGGCGGCTCCGCCCACCCCGTAGCCGATGGCCAAACTTTCCGTCTCCGTCGACGTCCCATTGCCGCCGGAGCAGGCATGGGCGTGCGCATCCGACCTCGCGCGCTATAAGGAGTGGCTCAGCATCCACCGGGTGTGGCGCAGCAAGCTGCCCGAGACCCTGGAGAAGGGCACCACGCTGGAGTCCATCGTCGAGGTCAAGGGCATGCCCAACCGGATCAAGTGGACGATCGTCCACTACCGGCCGCCCGAAGCCATGACGCTCAACGGTGATGGTGTGGGCGGGGTAAAGGTCAAGCTGCTGGGCAAGGTCAAGCCGTCCGGCGATGGTTCCACGGTCACATTCGACGTCCACCTCGGGGGGCCCGCGCTGTTCGGCCCGATCGGCATGGTGGTCGCGGCCGCGCTGAAGGGCGATATCCGCGAGTCGCTCGAGCGCTTCCGCAGCGTCTTCGCTCCGGCCGCCTGAGCTGTGCGGTTCGAACGCGCGATCCCGGTGTTGAGGGTCTTCGACCAGGCCAAGGCCGACGAGTTCTATCTGGGCTTCCTTGGTTTCACTACTGACTGGGAGCACCGATTCGAACCCGGGTTGCCGCGCTATGCCCAGATCAGTCGCTCCGATTTACTCATCCATTTGTCCGAGCACCACGGCGACGGCACCCCGGGCAGCGTGGTATTCCTGCCGATGCACGGAATAGCGCAGTTTCACGCCGAACTCAGCGCGCGCCACTATTCATTCGCCCGGCCGGGTCTCGAAGACGAGCCGTGGGGACGCACCATCGACGTCACTGATCCGTTCGGCAACCAGTTGCGGTTCTGCGAGCAGGGCTGATCAGAACGGTGGTACGTCTGAAAGTTTTGTGCGCGTTCTTGTTTGATTCGGGCGGCGCGCTCGGCGGCTCGGCTGCGTTTGCGCATGGGCATCCGTAGTCCTCGATCACCTTGCGGCGGTGGGGCTTTGCCCGGGCGTGGCAGGTCGGCGGTGGTGACGCCCCAGGTGGGAAACCACAGTCGGCTACCGGGATGGGTGGTGTAAGTGTGTCCGGTCGGCGAGGTCCATGTCGCAGCGCCGTCGGGTGAGAGTTGCAGTGCCCAGTCACCGGTCCAAAAGGTTTTCAGCAGGTGGTGTTTTCGGCACAGGCAGGCCAGGTTCGACGGGTGGGTGGGCCCGGCGGGGTAGGGGATGACATGGTCGATGTCGCAGAACTGCGCGGGCATGGTGCAGCCGGGGAATCGGCAGCTCAGATCCCGTGCCCGCACGAACCGCGCCAACGCCGCCGAGGGGCGGTAGTGGGTTTCGGGTTCGTCGCACGGGGTGGCGAGGGGCTGCAGTGTGGCGCCGGTGCGCAGCAGGTGGGCCAGCAGCGCGGTGGGCAGGACCTCGCGGCCGGACAAAATCGCCGTGCCGGTATCGGTGGTTTTGTCGGGCTCCGGGGTGGTGTCGGAGCCGCGGGTGGTTTCTGTGGTGGTGGCGGTCGCGGCGTCGATGGCGGCCTGGTCGGCCACCACGTGGATCACCACTGATGATGCGGGTGGGGGTTGGTCGGCGCTGGGGCACGTCGGCGATCCGCACCGGCAGTCGAGGTGGTCGTTGCCGTTGGCCAACGCTCCGGCGGCATCGGAGCGGCGTTCGGCGGGGGTGCGCGGGTCGTTGTCGCAGACGCCGGCGACCATCGCGGCGGTCTTGGCGCGCCACACTGCGGCGTCGGTGGCGGTCAGCCGCCCGCGCACGGTGGTGGTGCCGGCCTCGTCTTCGAAGTCGCCGATGATGAAGTCGCGCCCGCGCAGCCGGGATTGGGTGGCGATCACCGCGGCCGGGTCGAAGCGCTCCACCAGGGCGTCGACGGCGGCGGTGATCTTCTCGTCGGACCACGGACCCCATGTGGTGGCGCGGCCGACCAGCGCGGTGTCGATGCGCGCCCACACGTCGTCGTCGGTGATCAATCGGGTGCGCCAGGTGATGGCGCCGATCACCCGCGCGGTGAGGCGGCCCTGCTCGAAAAGGGCGGCCGCTTTGGGGAGCCGGTGGCGCAGGGTCTGGGCGATGCGCATCTGCCCGCTGGCTTTGCGGTGGCTGATGTTGACCGCCGCGGCGATCTGCGCGGCCACCGAATCCCACGGATCGCAGGCCCACCGTGCCCGCTCGTCCTCGTCGTAGTCACCGACCTGGCGGGACACCAGTTCGCCGATGGCCGCGCTGCGCAGCGCCGCCGCTGAGGCCTCGGCGCGGGCGGCCTCGGTGATGGTGGCGATCAACCCCGCCACATCAACTTTGTCGAACATGTGTTCGATTATGCCGCCCACAACCGACACGCCGCACCGTTTCGAAAATCAGGCGCGCATCGTGTGCCCAGCGGCGATGACGACGCGCATGCGTCTATCTCAGCCGTTCCCGCAACGCGCGCTTGAGCACCTTGCCGTAGCTGTTCTTCGGCAGTTCGTCGATGAACTCGTAGCGCTTCGGGCGTTTGAACCGGGCGATCCGCTCGAGAAGGTGCGCATCGAGTTCGTCGGCCGGCACGTCGCCGACGATGAACGCCACGACGACCTCGCCCCACTCCTCGTCGGGCGCGCCGACCACGCCGGCCTCGACGACGCCCGGATGCTCGAGCAGCACTTCCTCCACCTCGCGCGGGTAGATGTTGCTACCGCCGCTGATCACGACGTCCTTCGACCGGTCACGCAGCGTAAGAAAGCCCCGGTCGTCGAACGATCCCATGTCGCCGGTGCGCAGCCAGCCGTCCTGCAGCGTGGTGGCCGTCGCCGCCGGGTTGTTCCAATAGCCGGACATGACAACGTCACCGCGACAGACGATCTCGCCGATCTCACCGGCCGCGGCCGGTGTTCCGTCGGCCCGCAGCACCGCGACGTCCACGCCGGAGCGCGCATACCCGACGGATCCCAGCACCGCATCGTCGGCCCACCCGTCACCGGCGAGGTGATCGCGCCGGCGCAGTCCGGTGATCGTCATCGGCGCTTCGCCCTGGCCGTACAGCTGCACGAAGATGGGACCGAACGCCGCCATCGCCTTCTTCAGGCTCTCGACGTACATCGGGCCGCCGCCGTAGACGATCGTCTGCAGGTTTTGTGGACGGGCGCGCCCGGTCTGCACCAGGCGTTGCACCATGGTGGGCGCCAGGAACGCGCTGCAGCCGGGATGGTGTTCGCACAGGTCAAGAAACTCATCCGGCTCGAAGAGCCCCGTTTCCGGTATCACCTGGCGCGCCGCGCGCAGCACGTACGGCGGGATGTACAGTCCCGAACCGTGCGACATCGGCGCACCGTGCACCAGGGCGCAGTTCTCGTCGGGCGAGTCGAAGTCAGCCAGATGCGACACCGTCAAGGCCATCAGGTTGCGGTGCGACAGCATCGCGCCCTTGGACTTACCGGTGGTCCCGCTGGTGTAGAACAACCACGCCAGCAACTCCGGGTCGGTGGAACGCGGCGGCGTCAACGGCTCTGCGGTAAAACGGCTTTCATAGCTGTCGGTGCCGATGACGTCGATCGGCACTCCGGTTTCCGGTGCGAGCACCGAGGCGATCTTCGGTGACGCGAACACCTGCGTCGCGCCGGAATCGTCCAAGATCTGCACCATCTCGCGAGGATGCAGTTTGTAGTTCACGGGCACGTAGACGCATTCGGCCGCCCACACCCCGAACATCAGCTCGATGATCTGCGGCCGGTTCTCGCTCGCGACGGCGATGCGGGCGCCGGGTGCGCCGAGCGAGGCGGCCACGCGCAGTGACCGCTCCCGCAGCTGCGCCCACGTCTGAAGTTGCCGCTCACCGTGATACACCGCGCCGCGCTCGCCGAAGCGGCTCGCCGACTGATCGAGCAGCGAGAACAGGTTCAACTCTTCACCCATTCCGAGTTGAGGGCGAAGTCCGACAGGTATTTGGTCGACGTCCAGCCGCCGTCCACGACGATCTCCTGTCCGTTGATGAAGCTCGCGCCCTCCGAACACAGGAACGCCACCGTGCTCGCGATGTCGTTGACCTCGCCCAGCCTCGGATACGGTGTCATCTCGGTGTTGATCTTGCGGAACCGCGAATCCTCCAGACGCGTCGCGACCATCGGCGTCAGGGTCACCCCGGGTGCGACGGCGTTGCACCGGATGCCTTGCGGCCCATACTGACACGCGATATGCCTGGTCAGGGAAGTCAGCCCGCCCTTGGCGGCCGAGTACGCGCCACCCCGCAGACCTCCCACGACCGAGAAGGTAGAGGTGATGTTGATTATCGCCGACCCGGGCTCCATGTGGCCGACCACCTCGCGTGCCATCCGGAACGGCGCCCGCAGCATCAAACCCAGGAAATAGTCGAGTGATTCGTCGTCGGTCTCGTGCAGCGGTTTCGGGCTCCCGACACCGGCGTTGTTGATCAGGAAGTCGATGCGGCCCCACCGGTCCAGCGCGGTCTGCACGATGCGGTGCGGCGCCTCGTCGGCGGTGAGATCGACCGCGACGGTGGCGACGCGTTCGCGGTCGCCGATCGCCTTCTCCAGTCCGGACAGCCGATCCTCGTCGCGTCCGGTGCCCACGATCGCCATTCCGGCCTCGGCCAACTTGGTCGCGCAGCCGAAGCCGATACCGCTGCTGGCGCCCGTCACGATCGCTACCTGAACCATTTCGCTCCTCGCGTCCGCGGTCATGTCAGTGCCGCTCGAATCTGGTGCTTCAACACTTTCCCGGCGTCGTTCTTCGGCAAAGCGTCCCAAACCACGACCTGCTCAGGCGCTTTGAACCGCGCGACGCCATGGTCCTCCAAAAGCGCCCGCATGGCCGCCACATCGGGGGGCGCCTGACCGCCTGCGACGACGACGGCGCAGGCCCGCTCACCGGTGCGATCGTCGGGCACTCCGACGATCGCGATCTCCGCGATCCCAGGATGGCCGATGAGGATGTCCTCGACCTCCTTGGGCGAGATGTTCTCGCCGTTGCGGATGATGATGTCCTTGGCGCGGCCCGTGACGACGAGATATCCGTCGTCGACCCAGCGGCCGAGATCTCCTGTGCGGAAATAGCCTTCGTCGTCGAAGGCGGCCGTCTCGTCCTCCAGGTGCAGATAGCCGACGAGCATCTGCGCGCCACGCGCGCGGATCTCGCCGTCGACCAGCCTGACATCCGCGATGCCCGGCCTGCCGTCGGTGTCGGCGGCATGGTCGGCGTCTTCCAGCGAGCCGACCGTGGTCACCGGAACCTCGGTCGAACCGTAGACGCGCGACACCGCCGCCGTCTCGAAATATCCGGTGGCCGTGCGGATCAGCGACGGGGGCACCGACGCGCCCCCGCAGATGAACACCCTCAGGTCGGGCAACCGGGTGTCGGCGCGCTGCGTAGCCGAGAGCAAGCCGTCGAGAAACGGCGTGGCGCCGGCCATGTGGGTGACGCGCTCGGCGAGCATCAACGCGACCGCGGCATCCGGATCCCAGCGTTCCATCAGCACGGCGGTGCTGCCCAGTAGCAGCGGGCACTCGAACGCGTAGATCGATCCGCCGATATGCGCGATCGGTGACGGCACCAGGAACGTGTCGCCATCCACGACGTGCCAGTGTTCGCCGATCTGACGGATCAGCGCATGAAGCGAGTTGTGGGTGTGCAGCACGCCTTTCGGGCGACCGGTGGTGCCGGAGGTGTAGAGGATCATCCGCACCGTGTCGGCGTTCAACACCGGCAGCACGGCAGCGCCCGGGCCACCGCACAGGGCGCCGTACGAGGTGTGACGGCCCGCATCGCCGCGCACGACGATCACCTCCGGCGGTGCGGCAATCGCGGCGGTGACCCGGTCGAGCATCGCGACATAGTCGTGTTTGTTGAACGTCGACGGCACGAAGATCGCCCGGGAGTCGGCGTCGCTCAGGATGAACGACAGTTCCCGGTCGCGCAGCGAGGGCAGGATCGGGTTGACCACCATCCCGGCCAGCGTGGCACCGAGATAGATGACGGCCGCTTCGTGCCAGTTCGGCAACATGAATGACACCACGCTGCCCGCGGGCATCCGCGACATCAGCGTCTGCGCCAACGCGGCGGCCCGGTCGTGAAGTTGCCTGCAGGTGAGCCGGATGTCGCCGTCCACCAACACGATCCGGTCGGGCGTCGACGCGGCGGCGTCGCGCAACGAGTCGGCCAGCGTGTCGTGCACCCACAGCCCGCGCCGGTACGCATCGGCGGTGCGGTGCTCGTCGACCCTCACGGTTGCCGCCTACCCCTTGACCCGGCGCATCGTCATCGAGTGGCGGTACCGCGACGACGGGTGAGTGTTGAGGGTGACCTGCGCGACCTCGCCGTCCGAGGTCTTGTACGTCCTGCGCATCTCCAGCGCGGCACTGCCCGCGTCGACCTTGAGCGCGTCGGCCAGTTGCGGCGTGACCGTCACCGCCGCCATCTCCTGGTGCACTTCGACGATGCTGACCCCGAACAAATCCTCGATCAGCGGGAAGATCGGGCCGGAATGCCGTTGCAGCAGGCGCCCGACCGCGGCGAACGCGCGGTTGATGTAGTACTCCGTCGTGCAGACCGGTGCGTCGCTGCCCTCGGCCTGCCGGCACCCCCGCACCGCGAGCCATTGCGAACCGGCCTGCAGGCCGGTGCGGGCGGCCAGTTCGTCGTCGATGGTGACCATCGCGTTGGACTCGATCGTGAGCTGCGCACCCGCCGCGAACGCCAGCAGGTCATTGATCGAAACCACATCTTGGGCATAGGAATTGGACGCCGGGCGGGGGACCACCAGCGTTCCCGCCCGCGGCCGCGACGCGACGAGGTTGTCCTCGCGCAATCGCCGCAGCGCTTCGCGGATGGTGTACCGGCTGACCGCGAACCGCTCGCATAACTGCTGTTCAGTGGGCAACTGCGAGCCCACCGGGTAGATGCCGTCGACGATCTCCTTGCGCAACGTGCGTGCGACCTGCAGATAGCGATGGTCAGTGGGGGCGGTCATGTCCGTCGCAGCGCGAGCACGCTGCCCTCGCCGTCGGCCGACACGTACAGTGTGCCGTCACCTCCGACGGTGATACCCGCGAACGGCCCCTGCGGTCCCGAGAACGGCGGCATTCCCTTGAGCGGCTTGGGCTCCACACCCGGCGGCGGACCCACCGGCAGATCCGAGGCGATCGTCGTGCGCACGTGGGTGTTCAAGTCGACCGCGACAACCTCCTTGGCGCCGGCGTCGACGATGTAGAGCACGCCGTCGGCGACCGCGATGCCCTGCGGCCGCTGCAACCCGTCCACCACAGTCTCGACGGCGCCGGAAACCGATACCACGCGACCTGCGCCCGACTCCGCGGCCAGCGGACGGCCCGCCGGGTCGAACGCGACACCAACCGGGTCCTTCAATCCCGAGGCCAACACTTCGGTGTTGCCCGCACGCAGCGCGTGCACACGGCCGGTGCCGAGTTCGGCGAACACGATGGTGTCGTCGGCCCCGAGGGCCACACCGTAGAGCTGATCGAAACCATCTGCCAGGTAATCGGTTTCGCCGTCGGCGGGGCGGTACCGCGCAATCTGGCCGCCCGACGTGGCGACGACGAAGACTCCCGCCCCGGCGGGAGCCAGCCCGCGGAGGAAGCCGGGATAGCCGGGGGAGAACAGCATTCCGACCGTCTGCAGTGACCCGTCGGCGTCGACGCGGTAGAAGTAGGTGCCGTCGGCGACGTAGAGGTTGCCGTCGCTCACCGCGAGGTCCAGCGGCCAGTTCAGACCGCCGGCAAGCAGTGTGCGGGTTTCGCCGCCGCCGAGGACTTCGGTGATCTCACCGGTGAAGTTCGAGGCGAAGAGCCGATCGCCGACGAAGGTGAGGTTGTCGAGTCCCGGGTTGAGCTGTGCGAGGACGGTTTTCTCGCCGTTGCGCGGATCGATGCGCAGCACCTGACCGCTGGCGACCTGCGTGGAGACGATCCGGCCCTGGGAGTCGAACTTCAGCGCGTCGGGGACACCGAGGTCGGCGGCGACCCGCTGCCGCTCACCGCCCGCAGGATCGATGCGCCAGATCTCGTTGGCCGTCATCAACGGGTAGTACAGCAACCCGTCGGGACCCACCTCCATCGCGTTCGGCGACGGCAGGTTCTCCAGCAGGATGCGTTCGGCGCCGCTGCTGCGGTCGAGTTCCATCAGCCGACCGCCTTCGCGGCACTCGTTGATGAACAACCGGTCCTGATGCACGGTGATGCCGTTGGCGCACGGCAGGTCGTCACGCAGCACCCGGGTGCGGCCGCCGGTGTCGCGGACGCTGACCCGCCCGTCCATCACCTCGGTCGCATACAGGTTGCCGTCGGAGTCGAACGCGACGTCGTCCGGCGCGACGATGTCACCGCCCTTGGCGCTGACCGTGTCTACCGCGCCGGTGCCGAGGTCGAGTGCGCTGATCTGGCTGCCCGTCACCTGGGCGATGTAGACGCGCCCGTCGGGACCCGTGCGCAGCCCGTTCGCGCCGAACAGCCGGCTGGGAGCGGTCACGCGATCGATCCGCCAGCCCGCGGCAGCGGCCGGAACTGCGCCCGGCGAGTAACGGGTGTCCTGCTGTGAGCTCGTCGCGGATGGTGTCATGACCTCGCACGCTAGCAAGCTCGCCTAGTCCAGACAATAGGCAAGACAAACTGCTCGGCGACCCTTGACTAGCCGATTCACGCTGGGGAATAGTGTTCTGCAACATGGAGAGCACCATTTATTGTCCGGACAAATAGCATGGGCGACCTTCTGAGCCTGGACGGGCGCATCGTCGTGGTCTCGGGCGCGGGCGGCGGCGGCATCGGCACCACCGTGACTCGGATGGCGGCCGAGGCCGGTGCCACGGTCGTCGCCGTGAGCCGGTCGAAGGAGAACCTCGACGAACACGTCGCGCCGCTGGCCGCGCAGGGTTTGCCGGTCGTGCCCGTGGCCGCCGACGCGTCCACCGACGACGGCATCGCGACCGTGATCGACCACGTCCGTCACACCGACGGCGACCTCTACGGGTTGGTGAACATCGCGGGCGGGGCAGCGCCGGCGACCTGGATGCCCTCGACGCGCGTGACCCGTGATGACTGGCGCGCGCTGTTCGCGGCGAACCTCGAGACCTCGTTCTTCATGAGCCAGGCGGTGAGTCGGGAACTGCGCAGCCTTGGCCTGAAGGGGTCCATCGTCTCGGTTTCTTCGATCAGCGGGATGAACACCGCGCCATTCCACATCGCCTACGGAACGGCCAAAGCTGCGATCGTCGCCATGACCCGCTCCATGGCCGCCGAGCTCGCGTCCGACAACATCCGCATCAACGCCGTCGCGCCCGGTGTGACCGAAACCGCCGCGTCGGCCACCTACGTCGACACGGACCCCGATCGCGACCGCCGGGCGATCGCGATGGGCAGACGCGGCCGGCCCGAGGAACAGGCGGGCGCGATCCTGTTCCTGCTGTCCGATCTGTCCAGCTACATCACCGGTCAGACGCTGCTCGTCGACGGCGGTCTGAACCTGAAATGGACGCATCTCGGCGCCGACAACACCTCGCTGTTCCTCAAGGACGAGAACTTCCGCGCAGAGATCAGCCGGTTCTAAGGAGTTCACCGTGACCCATACAGATGCCCGCGCGACCGACGCGCAAGTCGGAGTGCCAGAAGAGCTTTCGGAACCCATGACCATCAGCGTGGACGCCTACGTCTCGGAGGACTACGCCCGCGCCGAGCGCGACAAGCTGTGGCGCAAGGTGTGGCAGCAGGTCGGCCGTGTCGAGGAAATTCCCGAGGTCGGCAGCTACCTCACCTACGACATCCTCGACGACTCGATCATCATCGTACGAACGGGCGCCAATGAATTCGCGGCACATCACAACGTGTGCATGCACCGCGGCCGCCGCCTGGTCGACACACCTGACGGCGCGAAGAACGCTGTCGGACGGGCGCGCAAGTCGTTCGTATGCGGATTCCACGGCTGGACATACGGTCTCGACGGGGCGTGCACCCACATTCGTGAGCAGGACGACTGGAAGGGCGCGCTGACGCCGGACAACACCCATCTCGTCCCCGTCCAGGTCGACACCTGGGGCGGTTGGCTGTTCATCAACATGGACCCCGACTGTGAGCCGTTGGCGGACTTCCTCTTCCCGGCCGCGAAGATCCTCGACCCGTTCGGCCTGGAGAACATGCGCTACAAGTGGCGCAAGTGGCTGTATTTCGACTGCAACTGGAAAGTCGCGATGGAGGCCTTCAACGAGACCTACCACGTCTTCACCACGCATCCGGAGTTCAACAAGTTCGGCGAGTTCAAGGGTTGGGCCAAGGCGCAGGGCAAGCACAGCAACATCGGCTACGACGCGCCCAAGGGCCTGGACGAGACCAAGTCCAAGATCCGGCTCGGGACCGGCGACCCGCGTATCTCCACCGCCGAGATGCAGGTCTACACAATGGAAGAGACCAACGCCACCACCACCCAGACACTGGTGAACGCGGCGAAGCGACTGGTCGACGAACTGCCCGAGGGCACGCCCGCCGACGAGGTGCTGCAGCACTGGCTGGCCTCCGCGCGGCGCGACGACGAGGCCCGCGGCGTCATCTGGCCCACCATTCCGCCCGACATCCTCGGCCAGAGCGGTACCGCGTGGCAGATCTTCCCGAACTTCCAGGTCGGCCAGGGGTTGACCAGCGCGCTGTGCTACAGCGCCCGGCCGCACCCGAGCTACGACCCGAACAAGTGCATCTTCGAGGTCGCCACCTACGAGCTGTACCCGAAAGGCAAAGAGCCCCAGACGGAGTGGCAGTACACCCCGAAGGAGAGCCCCAACTGGCTATCGGTGCTACCCCAGGACTTCTCGAACATGGCCGCGGTGCAGCAGGGCATGAAATCGCTCGGCTTCCCCGGCACCAGACCCAACCCCTACCGTGAGCGCAGCACCGTGAACCTTCACTACCAACTGTCCAAGTACATGGGCACCGGCGAACCGAGAGAGCTCTAGACAATGACAATGTTCGACACCTGCGGCCCCACGCAGACGCCTGACGACATCGACATCGACGCGCTGCGGGAAAAGTACGCCCAAGAGCGGGCCAAAAGGCTTCGGCCCGAGGGCTCCAAGCAGTACGTCGAGTTGTCCGACGACTTCGCCGGCTACTACGAGGTGGATCCCTACACCCCCGTCGCGCCGCGTGATCCGATCACCGAGGACATCGATGTCGCGGTGCTCGGCGGCGGCTTCGGCGGGCTGCTGTCGGCGGCGCATCTGAAGAAGGCCGGTGTCGAGGACGTCCGCATCATCGAGCTGGGCGGCGACTTCGGTGGTGTCTGGTACTGGAACCGCTATCCAGGAATCCAGTGCGACAACGAGTCCTACTGCTATATCCCGCTTCTGGAAGAGCTCGACTACATCCCGAGCAAGAAGTTCGCCGACGGCCCCGAGATCTACGAGCACTGCCGGCGCATCGGCAAGCACTTCGGCCTCTACGACTCGGCGATCTTCTCCACCCAGGTGCGCGACATGCGCTGGGACGAGGACGTCAAGCGCTGGCGTATCGCCACCAACCGCGGCGACGACATCCGGGCCCGGTTCGTCGTGCTGGCGTCGGGACCGTTCCACCGCCCCAAGCTGCCGGGCATTCCGGGCATGAAGGACTTCAAGGGGCACAGCTTCCACTCGTCGCGCTGGGATTACGACTACACCGGCGGCGACTTCACCGGGGGCATGGACAAGCTCGCCGACAAACGCGTCGCGATCATCGGCACCGGCGCCACCAGCATTCAGGTGGTGCCGTTCCTGGCCCGAGATGCCCAGCACCTGTACGTGTTCCAGCGCACGCCATCGACGGTCGATGCACGCAACAACGCGCCGACCGACCCCGAGTGGGTCAAGACGCTGCAGCCCGGCTGGCAGAAGGAGCGGCAGCGAAACTTCCACTCGTGGACGTTCGAGGGGATGGCGCTCGGCCAGCCGGACCTGGTGTGCGACTTCTGGACCGAGCTCGGCCGCAACACCGCCGCGCGCGTCCTGTCGCTCGAAGACCCGGCCTCGTTGACGCCGGAACAGTTCATGGCGATCCGTGAGGAAGAGGACTACAAGATCATGGAGCGGCTGCGCCGCCGGATCGCCGAGATCGTCGACGATGACGACACTGCCGAGTCGCTGAAGCCCTACTACCGGTTCCTGTGCAAGCGGCCGCTGTCCAACGACGACTACCTGCCGACCTTCAACCGGCCCAACGTCACGCTGGTCGATGTCTCCGATTCCAAGGGCGTCGAACGGATCACCGAGAAGGGCCTGATCGCCAACGGTCAGGAGTACGAGGTCGACTGCATCATCTACGCCAGCGGCTTCGAGATCACCACCGAGATCAGCAGGCGCTACTCGATCGATGCGATCGAAGGACGCGAGGGGGCGTCGCTGTATGACTACTGGCGCGACGGCTACAAGACGCTGCACGGCATGACGAGCCGCGGCTTTCCCAACCAGTTCTTCACCGGCTTCACCCAGGTCGGCATCTCGGCCAACATCGCGGCCAATTACGAACTGCAGGGCGAGCACATCGCTTACATCATCGCCGAGGCGCTCAAGCGCGGAGCGACGGTCGTGGAGCCGACGCCCGAAGCGCAGGACGACTGGTGCAAGACCATCCGCGAATCCGCTGTCGACAACTCGGCTTTCGACGCGTCCTGCACGCCCGGCTACTACAACAACGAAGGCGGCGGCGGGGGCGAAGGCATCCGTTCGCATCTCGGCGAGCCCTACGGCCCCGGTTTCTACGCGTTCGGCGACTTGCTCAAGGAGTGGCGCGACAAGGGTGATCTCGATGGCCTGGAGTTGGGCACGTGACCCCTCGCTCGCGCCGAGTGCACGGTCGTTGCACATATTCTCGCGATTCCCGTACAAGAAGCGTGCAGTCGGCGAATGAGTGACCTTCGGTTCGACGGCCGCGTTGCGGTCGTGACGGGCGGCGGCAGGGGACTGGGCCGCGAGTACGCCATGCTGTTGGCGGCGCGGGGCGCCAAGGTCGTTGTCAACGATCCGGGTGCGAGCCTCGTCGGCGACGGCTCCGATGCCACCCCCGCCACGGACGTTGTCGCCGAGATCACCGCTGCCGGTGGGGAAGCCGTCGTCAGCACCGACTCGGTGGCCACTCCCGCGGGTGGCAAGGCGATCATCGACACCGCCATCGAGCATTACGGGCGCATCGACATCCTGGTCCACAACGCCGGCATCGTCCGTCGCGCCCCGCTGGCGGAGATGAGCTACGACGACTTCGAAGCCGTGCTCGACGTCCATCTGCGCGGGGCGTTCCACGTCGTGCGCGCCGCATTCCCGGCGATGTGCGACGCCGGCTACGGCCGCATCGTACTGACATCCTCGATCGGCGGCCTGTACGGCAACCACGAGGTCGCGAACTATGCGGTCGCCAAGGCGGGCGTGCTCGGGCTGTCCAACGTCGCGGCCATGGAAGGCGCAGCGCACGGCGTCAGGAGCAACGTGATCGTGCCCGCCGCGGTCACCAGGATGGCCGAGGGCATCGACACCTCGGCGTATCCGCCGATGGGTGCCGACCTGGTGGCCCCCGCGGTGGGCTGGCTGGCGCACGAAACCTGTTCGATCACTGGAGAAATGCTGATCGCGCTGGCGGGCCGCATCGCGCGCGCTGCGGTCGTGGAAAGCCCGGGCGTGTATCGGCCGTCGTGGACGATCGAGGACGTCGGCGAACACATCGCCGCCATCCGCGACATGTCTGAGCCCGTGGTGTTCCCCGTCGTGCCCGACGGGCACAACGAGCACATCGGGTACAGCTTCGCGATGGCCCAGCGGGGAGCGATCCATGCCTAG
Organism: Mycobacterium sp. GA-0227b; assembly: GCF_001499855.1. Classification (GTDB taxonomy): domain Bacteria; phylum Actinomycetota; class Actinomycetes; order Mycobacteriales; family Mycobacteriaceae; genus Mycobacterium. Next base: position 503,977 of record NZ_LQIK01000012.1, on the reverse strand, counting down.
CGGACCGCTGGCCGGCGTGCGCGTCGTGGACCTCACCGCGATGGTGATGGGCCCGTACTGCACGCAGATCATGGCCGACATGGGCGCAGACGTGATCAAAGTCGAACCGCCGCAGGGGGACAACACCCGCTTCATCTCGGTGGGGCCCGCACCCGGGATGAGCGGGGTGTTCGTCAACGTCAACCGCGGCAAGCGCAGCGTGGTGCTGGACTTGCAGACCGAGAGCGGCAAGGCCGCGATGCGCGCGCTGATCGAACAGGCCGACGTGTTCATCCACTCGATGCGCGCCAAGGCGATCGCCAAGCTGGGCTTCGGCTATGACGAGGTCGCGTCGATCAATCCGGCGATCGTCTACACGAACTGCTACGGCTACGGCCGCCGCGGACCCGATCGAGATCGGCCCGCCTATGACGACACCATCCAGGCCGAAGCCGGATTGCCCGCCGTGCAGCGGCAATTGACGGGTGAGGCCGACTTCGTCGGCACGATCATGGCCGATAAGGTGGCCGGACTGACCGCCCTGTATGCGACGACGATGGCGCTGTTCCATCGCGAGCGCACCGGAGAGGGGCAGGAGGTCGAGGTCGCCATGTTCGAGACGATGGCATCCTTCATGCTGGTCGAGCATGCCAACGGCGCCATGTTCGACCCCCCGCTCGGGCCCGCGGTGTACCCCCGCACGGTGGCGCCCAACCGCAGGCCCTACCGCACCAGCGACGGCTACATCGCCGCGCTGATCTACAACGACAAACACTGGAGAGCGTTCGTCGACGCGGTGCAGCCCGCGTGGAACAACGACACCTACGCCACGCTCGAACGACGGGCCCACAACATCGATGTGGTCTACGGGCTACTGGCCGAGACGATGAAAGAACGCACGACGGCCGAGTGGCTGGCGCTGTTCCGTGAACTCGAGATACCCGCGGCGCCGCTGAACACGCCCGACGCGCTGTTCGACAACGTCCACCTCAACGCGGTGGGGCTGTTCGAGACCGTCGACACTCCGCAGGGTCCCGTGCGGTTCCCCGGCGTGCCGACCTGGTTCTCCCGCACGCCGGGCAGGGTCGCCGGACCCGCCCCGGCTTTGGGCGCCGACACCGAGGCCGTGCTCGACGAACTCGGGCTCAACGCACCAGTGGAATCGGTCTAGGCCATGGACTTCGAGATGGGTCCCAAGGCCGCCGAGTTGCGACGTGAACTGCGCCGGCTGGTGAAAGAGCATGTCCCCGAGCATTATCTGGGTGCGTTCACCGATGACCCCGCCGATCTGGAGATCGCCCAACGGTTCTGCCGCATGCTCGCAGAACGCGAACTGCTGTGCCTGTCCTGGCCCAGGGAGTTCGGCGGCGGTGGCGCGTCAGTGTGGGAGCAGACCGTGGTGCGCGAGGAGATGTGGGCGCACCACGAACCGCGGGGCGCGCAATACATGGGCGTCAACTGGGTCGGCCCGATCATCATGCGCCACGGCACCGAAGAGCAGCAGCGCAAGCATCTTCCGCCGATCGCACGCGGTGAGGTGATCTGGTGTCAGGGGTTCTCCGAACCCGAGGCGGGCTCCGACCTGGCGTCGCTGCGCACCAGCGCCCGGCGCGATGGCGACGGTTGGCTGGTCAGCGGGCAGAAGATCTGGACGTCGTACGCGACGATGGCGCAGTGGTGCTTTCTGCTGGCGCGCACCTCTCGGGTGGGAGAAGGCGCAACGCAAAAGAAGCAACAGGGACTGACCATTTTCCTTGTGCCGATGGACGATCCGGCGATCCAGGTCCGGCCGATCCGCTGCATGATGGGCCCGCATCACCTCAACGAGGTGTTCTTCGACGACCTGCGCGTCACGGAAGCTGACGTGCTCGGAACCGTCGATGCCGGCTGGTCGATCGTGCAGGACGTGATGGCCTTCGAACGGGTCGGCATCGCGCGATACGCGCGCTGCGAACGGCTGCTCGCCGCGGCGCCCACCGTGCTCGGCGACCGCTGGAGCGACCTGCCCGCCGAGTTGCGCGGCCGGTGGATCCGGATGCTGACGCACTGCCGTCGCGCCCGGTTGATGGCCTATCGTGTGGTCTCGCTGCAGAGCAGCGGACGCATCCAGCCGGGCGATGCCGCCGCCTACCGAATTGCGGTCACCAAGCTGGACCAGGACAGCGCGGAAGTGCTGACGGACATCGCGGCCGAAGTGTCGCACGACGATTCGCACGCCAAGTGGTTCCTCGGCGAGGTCGAGGACCACTGGAAGTACTCGCAGGCCTCGACCGTCTCGTCGGGCAGCATCGAGATGCAGCGGATCCTGCTGTCCCGCGCGTTGTTGGCGGCGTCGAGATGAACGAAATGATGCTCGACCTGTCCGACGCCGCCAAAGAGTTCGGGCACGAGGTGCTTCGGGCATTCGAGGCGGCCGGCGGCGACCAGCTGGTGCAGCAGGCCGAGGCCAAACCGGGGGAGCGTGACTCGCTGGTCGGTGCGATCCTCAACGGGCTCGGTGCGTGGGAACTCGATGCGCGCAGCGACGCCGACGGCCTCGAAGCCGCCGCCGCGTTGTGTCGCAGTGCGGGCTACTGGGCGCTGCCCTATCCGGTCGCCGAGCGCTTGGCCGCCCCCACCGATCTCGACACCGACGGGCTGATCGTCGTGGCGGGCAGGCGACCATCGGCAGCCATAGCGGGTCTCGAAAGCCGCTGGACCGCAGTGACTCTCGACGGCGTACGCAGCGCCGTGACCGGGCTAGGCCCCACTGGCGCAGGCTTCGTCGCCGAAGTACAGACCGTCCACATCGATGACGACGGTGCCGCCGACGTCGCGCTTGCACTGGTGTTGCCGTGTTGGACGCTGCTCGGCATGCTCGACAGGGCGATCGAATTGACCATCGCACACGTCACCCTGCGCAAGCAGTTCGGCCAGCCGCTCTCGTCGTTCCAAGGTGTGCAGTTCCAGCTGACCGATGCCGACGTCGAGCGCAGCGGCCTGGACATCCTCGCCAAGTACGCGCTGTGGAGCGTCGGTACCGCACGGCCAGAGGCGCTCAACGACGCTCTGGCCCTCCGGATGTCGGCGCTCGAAGCCGCCGAAGTCGTGTTCCGGGTGTGCCACCAGTTGCACGGAGCGGTCGGCTTCTGTGACGAGACCACGCTGTCATGGCTGTCGCGGTACAGCCAGCCGTTGCGCCGGCTGCCGCTCGGCCTGTCCGCCACCCGTGACGAGCTGACCCGCAGGGCGGGCAGCGCGGGCCTGACGGGGTTGTACGCATGAAGGTTGCGGTGATCGGCACCGGCTTCGGCAAGCACGCGGCGGCGCCCGCGTACGCCGGTCTCGGATTCGATGTCGAGGTCGTCAGCCCGCGCGACGAAGCCGCGGTCAAGGCCGCGCTCGCCTCCGGCGTCGATCTGGTCTCCGTTCATTCGCCACCGTTCCTGCACCTCGAGCACGTCAGCGGCGCGATCGAGCAGGGCCGTGCGGTGTTGTGCGACAAGCCGTTCGGGCGTAACGCCGACGAGGCGGCGCTGATGCACGCGAGGGCTCGCGAGGCCGGTGTGCTGCACTTCCTCAACTTCGAGTTCCGGTTCAACGAGTCCTGGGCGCGGCTCAAGGAATTGGCCGACGGCGGAGCGATCGGAGCACCCCGGCACCTTCACTGGTCATTTTTCGGAAGCGGGCTGCGGGGCCGCAAGCACGGCTGGATCAACGACCGCGATCTCGGCGGCGGCTGGATCGGAGCCTACGGCTCACATCTCATCGACTTCACCCGCTGGTTGTTCGGCAGCGAGATCGCCGACTGCGGCGGCCTCACCCGCATCGACATCGAGGGCGCAACCGCCGAGGACAGCTACTCGGCGTGGTTCGCAATGACCAACGGCGCCACGGCAACCCACGACACGGGTTTCGCGGCCGCCGTGCCATCGCCACCGACGGTCACGCTGATCGGCAGCGAGGGCACCATCGAGCTGACCGCGGACACCACGCTCGTGTTGCGGCGGTCCGGTGCCGATCCGGAGACCGCCGAGTTCGCGGCGCCACCCCGGCGGTCGCCACCACCCGCGCTGGCGGCATACCTGGCCGGCGTCGGCGAGGCGTTGCGCACCGGCACTCAGATCGGCCCGTCCTTCGACGACGGCCTCGCCGTCGCACGCGCCATGGACCTGCTGCGGGCCAAGGCGGTGCGCGCATGACTCCCGCCGAAACTGAAGAAATGCACGAGAATCTGCCCAAAACAGCTGCACAAGCTCAGTTTCGGCAGATGGTGCGAGACTGGTGCGTCACCCACGTTCCCAAGGATTGGCGTGCCAGCCAAACCGGCGCGACCGACGACGAGTTCGTCGCATTCCAGAAGGCCTGGTTCGCCGAACTGCACGCCGCCGGCTTCGCGGTGCCGCACTGGCCGGCCGAGTGGGGCGGAGGCATGTCGGTGGCCGAGCAGGTGGTGCTGTATCAGGAGTTGGCCGCGCACGACGCGCCGCGACTGGTCCTCGCTTTCGTCGGCATTCATCACGCCGCGTCGACGCTGCTGGTCGCGGGTACCGAGGAGCAACGGCGCCGGCACCTTCCCGCGATCCTCGACGGCGAGATCTGGGTGCAGGGCTTCTCCGAACCCGAGGCCGGCTCCGACCTGGCGAGCCTGCGCACCACGGCCCGAAAGGAGGGCGACTGCTACGTCATCAACGGGCAGAAGCTCTGGGCCAGTGGCGGCAAACATGCCGATTGGTGCCTGCTGCTGGCCCGCACCGATCCGAATGCGCCCAAGCGCAAAGGCATCTCGTACTTCCTGCTCGACATGACCACGCCGGGGGTGGAGGTTCGGCCCATCCGCAACGCGGTCGGCGACTCGCACTTCTGCGAGATCTTCCTCAACGACGTCTCGATTCCGGCCGCCAACCTGGTCGGCGAGGAGAACGCCGGCTGGCAGGTCGCCCAGGCCACGCTCGGCGCTGAACGCGGCATGACGATGCTCGAACTCGCTGAGCGACTCGGCAATGCGGGATTCCGATGGCTGGCGCAAAGTGCGCCGGTCGACGACCCCGTGGTGGCCGACCGGCTCGCGCAGTTCGAGATCGAGATCACCGGCCTGCGCGGGCTGTGCCGAAAGCTGGTCGAGTCCGCCGAAAACCCAGAGCGCGGCGAACCAGGACCAGCGGACGCGTCGATCGTCAAACTGTTCTACAGCGAACTGCTGCAACGCATGACCGACTTCGGCGCGGAGATCGGCGGATTGGCCGCCCACACGGAATTGGCCAAGCCGATGTCGAGCGGTTGGGAGTCAGGCGCCTGGGTGCTCGACTTCGTCGGGTCCTGGGAGTGGACCATCCCCGGCGGTGCGAGCGAGATCCAGCGCACGATCATCGGCGAGCGAGGCCTCGGCCTGCCCCGGGAACCGATGCCCGAGCGGGACCTTGTGTTACCGCGAGAATCGGCTGGAGCCTGATGACCTCCGAATTCGCCGAGTTCCACGACGAACTGCGCTCCGTGGCGGGCGATCTGCTCGCCAAGGACCGCCGCGTGCCATGGTCGACATTGGTGGACGCGGGCTGGGTCGGGCTCGAGGTGCCCGAGCAGTTCGGTGGCGGCGGCGCATCGTTCGCCGAAACCGCCGTCGTCTGCGCGGAGATCGGCCGTGCCGCGAGCGCAACCAGCTACCTCGGTAGCGCGGTGCTGGCCGTCGGCACCCTGAACACGTTGCAGCCCAGCGATATCCGAGACAGCCTGCTCATTGATATTGCCAATGGCGACACCAGGGTGGCCGTCGCGCTCGGCCCGTACGACTTCGTGCCCGACGCCGAGGGCGCCGACCGGATCCTGATGGTGACCGACCGCGGTGTCGGCGTGACCGACGTACCGGCCGCGCCGCGGCCAGTGGTCGACGAGACACGCAGCCTGGCCGCGGTGCCGCCGGACGCACAGCTCATCGATCTGCTGCCGTTCGCCGGGGATCCCCATGCCGCAGTGCAGCGGCTACACGACCGCGCCGCCGTCGCGATCGCCTGCGACAGCCTCGGTCTGAGCGAGGCCATGCTCGACGCGACCGTCGGCTACACCAAGGTGCGCCACCAATTCGGCAGAGCCATCGGGTCATTCCAGGCCGTCAAGCACGCCTGCGCCGACATGCTGGTCGCCGTCGCGGTGTCCCGGCAACTCGTCGGCGCCGCCGTGCAATCCATCGCCGAGAACCGGTCCGACGCAGGCGTAGCCGCCTCGATGGCCAAGGCGCACGCCTGCGCGGCGGCCGTCGACATCGCCGGCAAGGCCATGCAACTGCACGGCGGCATCGGATACACGTGGGAGAGCGGAATCCACGTGTACCTGAAGCGCGCCGCGCTCAACCGTTCGCTGTTCGGCTCGCCGGCAGCACACCGTAGACGACTAGCACAACGCTATCTGTAGAGAAATCAAGGAGTTTCACGTGGGCCTACCCGTATACAAGCGCATTCTGGACCTCTTCGAGGCCGAGGGTGTCAACACGCTGTTCGGCATCCCGGATCCCAACTTCGTGCACATGTTCTCCGAGGCCGAAGCGCGGGGCTGGTCGGTCGTGGCGCCGCACCACGAGCTGAGCGCCGGCTTCATGGCCGAGGCGGCGTCGCGGATGACGGGCAAGCCCGGTCTGTGCATCGGAACGCTGGGACCCGGTGTGGCCAACATCGCCGGAGCCATGATGTGCGCTCTGGTGGAGAACTCGCCGGTGATCTTCCTGGGCGGACAGCGGGCGCGCATCACCGAGCGCCGGGTGCGCCGCGGCCGGATCCAGTTCGTGCAACAGGAGGGCTTGTTCGCGCCGTCCGTGAAGTACAGCAGCTCCATCGAGTACGCCGATCAGACCGACGAGATCATCCACGAGGCGATCCGCCGGGCGATGTCAGGCACGCCGGGCCCGTCCTACGTCGAGTTCCCGTCGCACGTCATCCTCGAAGAGCTCGACCTTCCGGAAGTCTTGCCGCCGAACAGGTATCGCCTCGTCAATCAGGGCGCGGGGGAGCGTGAGGTCGCCGAGGCCGCCAGGCTGATCCGCGAGGCCGAGAGCCCGATCCTGCTGGTCGGTCACGGCGTGCACACCTCCCGCACGCAGCAGGAGGTCAAGGAGCTGGCTGAGCTGATGGCCTGCCCCGTGATCCAGACGTCCGGTGGCACGTCGTTCATCCCGGGACTGGCCGAGCGCACGTTCCCCTACTTGTTCTCCCCGGCCGCCAACGAGGCGGTCGAGGGTTCCGATCTGTGCGTCGCGCTGGGTACCGAACTCGGCGAGCCGATGCACTACGGCCGGACCCAGCATTGGGCCGGCAACGATGCCAACCGCAAGTGGGTGTACGTCGAGCAGGACCCGACCGCCATCGGCGTGAACCGGCCCGTCGACGTGGCGCTCGTCGGTGACCTGCGCGGCGTGGTGCCTCAGCTCGTCGAGGCGTTGCGCGATACCCCGCGCGCACCGTCGGCCAACCTCGAAGCCCTGATCAAGTCGGACGCCGCCGAGCTGGCGCGGGTGGCGGAGGAGGCGCCGACCGGACGCACCCCGGTGCACCCGGCGCGCTACGTCGTCGAGGCGACCAAGGCGTTCGCCGAACTCTCCGACGGCATCATGGTGCGCGATGGCGGCGCGACCGTGATCTTCCAGTGGACCTACTCGCAGTCCAAGCCGCGCGACGTGATCTGGAACCAGAATTTCGGCCACCTCGGCACCGGCCTGCCGTACGCCGTCGGCGCCTCGGTCGCCGAGGGCGGCAAGCGTCCGGTCATGTTGCTGACCAGTGACTCGGCGTTCCTGTTCCACATCGCGGAGCTGGAGACCGCGGCGCGGCAGAACTTGCCGCTGGTGTGCGTGGTCGGCGTCGACCACCAGTGGGGGCTCGAGGTGGGGGTGTACAAGCGCACGTTCGAACAGCCGTCTCCTCAGCCCGGCGTGCACTGGAGCAAGGACGTCCGGATGGACAAGATCGCCGAGGGCTTCGGTTGCCACGGCGAGTACGTCGAGAAGGAGGAGGAGATCGGCCCGGCGATCGCCCGTGCCTACGCCAGCGGCAAAGTCGGTGTGGTGCATGTGTGCATCGACCCGACGGCGAACTCCGAGGAGATGCCCAAATACGACCGATTCCGCACCTGGTATGCAGAAGGCACCCAGTAGCGCGGAAAGTAGGGAAGGCTCAAGCCATGCGCGAATATCTGAAGTTCTACATCGACGGTCAATGGGTCGACCCGGTTCGGCCCAACACCCTCGAGGTCGACAACCCGACCACGGAAAAAGTGTCCGGCAAGATCGCGATCGGTTCCTCGGCCGACGTCGACGTGGCGGTGCAGGCGGCGCGCCGCGCGTTCGGGACGTGGTCGCAGACCAGCCGTGAGGAACGCCTCGACGTGCTGCAGGCGATCATGGGCGAGTACCAGAAGCGGGCAGCCGACCTCGCCGACGCGGTCAACGAGGAGATGGGTGCACCGGCCTCATTGGCGGCCGGGCCTCAGGTCAACCTCGGACTCGGCCACCTGGCCACCGCGATCGATGCGCTGAAGAACTTCGAGTTCGAGGAGCAGCACGGCGCCACGCTGGTGGTCAAGGAACCGATCGGTGTCTGCGGCCTGATCACGCCCTGGAACTGGCCGATCAACCAGATCGCGTGCAAGGTCTTCCCGGCGCTGGCCACCGGCTGCACGATGGTGCTCAAGCCATCGGAGGTGGCGCCCTACAGCGCGCAGATCTTCACCGAGATCATCGACGCGGCAGGCGTTCCCGCGGGCGTGTACAACCTGGTCTACGGCGACGGTCCGGGTGTGGGCGCGGCGCTGTCGAGCCACCCCGACATCGACATGGTGTCGTTCACCGGGTCGACTAGAGCAGGTGTCGACGTCGCGAAGAACGCCGCGCTGACGGTGAAGCGGGTGACGCAGGAACTCGGCGGCAAGAGCCCGAACATCGTGCTCGACGACGACGACTTCGCCAAGAGCGTGACCGCGGGCGTCTCGGTGATGATGATGAACAGCGGCCAGAGCTGTAACGCGCCGTCACGGATGCTGGTGCCGAACTCCCGCATGGAGGAGGCGATGGCGATCGCCCGCGAGGTCGCGAGTGCGGTGAAGGTCGGCGACCCGGACGACAAGACCGCGATCGGGCCGGTCGCGTCCAAGGCGCAGTTCGACAAGATCCAGGGGCTGATCCAGAAGGGCATCGACGAGGGCGCCACCGTCGTCGTCGGCGGCTGCGGACGCCCCGACGGGCTGGAGAACGGCTACTACGTCAAGCCGACGGTGTTCGCCAACGTCACCAACGACATGACGATCGCCCGCGAGGAGATCTTCGGCCCGGTGCTGTGCATCCTCGGCTACGACGACCTGGACCAAGCGGTCGAGATCGCCAACGACACGGAATACGGTCTGGCCGGCTATGTTTCGGGCGCCGACCTGGAGAAGGCTCGTACGGTGGCGCGCCGGATCCGCGCCGGGTCGGTGGCGATCAACCACGGGTTCGACATGAACGCGCCGTTCGGCGGCTACAAGCGCAGCGGCAACGGGCGCGAGTGGGGCCACTTCGGGTTCGACGAGTTCCTGGAAGTCAAGGCCGCATTGGGTTACGCGCCGGAGGCGGCGGCCGGATAAGACGCGGTCCTTCGCCGATTGTGCGGTCTGCGACGGATTTCGGCCTATTTCCGTCGCCAGCTGCACATTCGGCGTGGTTACGGTTTGAGCAGCGGCCGCAGATCGTCCAGGCGATCGAACAGGTGCCAGACGTACGACGACGACCCGTCCTCGCGATGCGGGTGCAGGTCCGCCAGGTCGGGATCGTCGCGGTAGCTGTCGAAGGCGTCCTTTGAGTCCCATTCGACGAGGATCAGCACCTTGCGCGGTTCGATGTCACCCACGACCGCCTCCCGGAACTGTCCGAGGGCGACGACGCGACCGCCGTGCTTGGCAACCTCCTGTGGTGAGCGCTTCGAGTAGGCGAGGTACTCGTCGCGATCGGCGATGTCGAAGAGGTTCAGCGCATATATCGTCACGTAGGTGACGGTACGCGGCCAGAAGTACGAATACGGCGTCGATTTCGACCGCATCGCAGCGATCGACATCCACACCCACGTCGAGATCGACGGCCACGGCCACAAGGCCTACGTCGACGACCTCGTCGAAGCGACGGAGAAGTACTTCAAGATGCCGCCGGGCGCGATGGCCGGCGTCGATGCGATCGCCGACCTGTATCGCCGGCACAACACCGCCGCGGTGGTGTTCACCATCGACGCGCGAACCGCGATGCGCCATGCCCCGAACTCGATCGAGGACCTCGTCGCTGGTGCGGCGCGCAACAACGATGTGCTGATCCCGTTCGGCAGCGTCGACCCGTGGCACGAGCGCCGGGCGGTGCACCGCGTACACGAGCTGGTCCGCGACTACGGGGTGAAGGGCTTCAAGTTTCATCCGAGCATGCAGGCGTTCGAGCCAAACGACCGTCGCTTCTATCCGATCTACGAGGCGATCACCGAAGCCGGTGTGCCCGCGCTGTTCCACACCGGCCAGACCGGGATGGGCTCGGGGCTGCCCGGCGGGCACCGCATCAAGCTGCGCTACTCCGACCCGATGCTGCTCGACGACGTCGCCGCCGACTTCTCGGAGTTGACGATCGTGATGGCCCACCCCGCGGTGCCGTGGGTGGACTCGCAGATCGCGATCGCCACGCACAAGGCCAACGTGTACATCGATCTGTCCGGCTGGAGCCCGAAGTACTTCCCGCCGCAGCTGGTGCGGGCGATGAGCAGGCAACTGCGCACGAAGGTGTTGTTCGGCACCGACTTTCCGTACATCCGAATCGATCGGTGGCGCCGCGACTTCGACACCCTCGACATCGACTCGGCGGTGGTGCCGCTGGTCTACAAGGACAATGCGCTGCGGGTACTCGGGGTCACTTCTTGAGCGCGAGAAGACGTGAAGTGCTCAATTCTCGGCACTTTTTCGGGCACTTTGCGTCTGCTCGGGTCAGGCGATGAGTTTTGCAGCCGGCGGTGGTCTGCATCGGTGAACGACCCACCACCGACTGAAGGAGACCGTTGTGCCCGTCCGTAATTCCGCCCCTGTGGGCGCGCCGACCTGGATCGACCTGGCGTCCTCGGACGTCGAGCGTTCGCAGGCTTTCTACACCGCGGTGTTCGGCTGGACATTCGAGTCGGCGGGCCCCGAATACGGCGGCTACATCAACGCGTCCAAAGACGGCAGGCCGGTCGCCGGCATGATGGCCAACGACCCGCAATGGAACAGCCCGGACGGTTGGAGCACCTACTTCCACACCACCGACGTCAAGGCGACGCTCGACAAGGCGATGGCCGCCGGCGCCATCACGTGCGGGGCGCCCGCCGAGCCGATGGAGGTCAAGGACAAGGGCTGGATGGGCATGTTGTCCGACCCCAGCGGCGCGTTCTTCGGGCTGTGGCAGCCGACCGGGCACCTTGGCTTCGAGCTGGTCAACGAGCACGGCGCACCCGTCTACTTCCAGTGGACCGGCCGTGACTACGCCAAGTCGCAGCAGTTCTACCGCGACGTGTTCGGCTGGCAGATCGAGACGGTGTCCGACACCGACGAATTCCGCTACAGCACAGCCGTCTTCGGCGGTGAAGCGTTGCTCGGCCTGATGGACGGCACCGCCTTCCTGTGCGAGGGCGAGCCGTCGAACTGGAACTTCTTCCTGGGCACCGATGACGTCGACAAGACCGTGCAGTTGGTGCTCGACAACGGCGGCAGCGTGATCCGCGACGCCGAGGACACCCCCTACGGCCGGTTGGCCGCGGTCACGGATTCGACGGGCGCCGCGTTCAACCTGTCGTCGCTTCAGTGACCGTCAGGCGGTCATGAGATAGTCGGCCCTGCCCACGAACACGATGCTTGCGGGGTTCGGGGTGGTGGCCGCGTCGACGACGGCGTCGGCGAAGGTCATATGGCTCATGTCGCCCGACACCACGGTGAGCTGCACGCCGGCCCGGCGGAACTCTGAACGCCTTGTGAGCAAGGCGGTTTCGCCGGCCCGCATGCTCGCAGCGACGGCCGTATAACCCTTGGGAACCGCCTTGTCGGGGAAGAAGTGGGCCTGATGGCTGGTGACGAAGACAATCCGTCCGCCAACCGGCATCAGCGGCAGCGCCGCCAGGGCCAGTCGCCGTTGTGCATCACGGTTGAGGCGCATCGCGCAAGCGGGGTCGGCGCCCGTGTCCAGCGCATCCGACGAGTTGAGGATCAAGGTGTCCAACCGGCCGAAGCGTTCCGCGACCGCCTCGATCACCTCCGCGGACTCGAACTCATCGGAGATGTCGCGGGTCACGACGACGTGGGTGTCGGCGCTGCCGAGCTGCCGCGCGACCCGCGCGCCGAGGCCCCTCGAGCCGCCGGTGACCAGGACGATCCGTTCGGGTTCGTGATCCATGTCGGGCTCCTTCCGTCGCTGCCGCGCACGCGTGGACCCACCGTACACCCATTTCTAAGAAAAATAAGGCTTATATAAGGTCACAATAAGGTAGCGCTCGGCGTGCTCAGCCGCTGGGAGCGGCCAGGGCGAAGTCGGCGAAATCGAAGCCCGGCACCACTACGCAGCTGACCAGGCTCGGCTCGTCGTCGCGGGGGCGGGCGCGCTGCCAGTGCCCCGGCGGCACGACGAACTGCGGTTGCTCACCGGCCACGATGTCGGCGCCGAGCAGATGTGTTGCCGCACTCTGTTGCTCGACGCCGACCTCCAACAGCAACGGGCTTCCCGAGTGGTAGAGCCACAGTTCGGCGCTGCGCACCGTGTGCCAGGCCGATTGCTGGCCCGGCATGAGCAGGAACAGGATCGCGGTGCCCGCGTTGCGCGGACCGGTGTAGTCCGGCGGAAGCGCGGATTGCGGCACGGTCAGGTCGCTGCGCCAGGTCTCTTTGAACCAGCCGCCCTCCGGGTGGGGGGCCAGGTCGAGGCGGCGTGCCCAGTCCGGAAGATCGGTCATCCCCAGTACCTGCCTTTTCGCGGTCGGACACTCCACAGTAGAGATCGGATCGCCCCTGACACACCCGATAGGCTCGAGGGATGTCGCGCCTGCGTCCCGGATGGCTGGTCGCGCTGTGTGGGGCGATCGTATCGGTGAGCGCATGGCTACCGTGGTTGACCTCGAACGGCGCGCGCATCAGCGCGATCGGTGGGGTCGTCGGCGAGCTGCCCGGGCCGGCACCCGGTTTCGGCGTCGGACAGCTCATCGCGCTGCTGGCCTCGATGCTGATCGTCGCCGGCGCCATGTCGGCGCGTGGGTTCTCGGCTCGGCTGGCATCGACTGCAGCGCTGTCGATTTCGGTCCTGCTGGTGGTGCTGACGGTGTGGTATTACCGGCTCTACGTGTATCCGCCGGTCTCTGCGGGCTACGGCCTCTACCTCGGCGTGGCCGTCGCGGCTGTCGCGGCGTTCCTCTCGGTGTGGACGATGGTGAGCACGTGGTCGCCGGTCGCCCGAACCGCGTGACTGGGTTGGCGCCCGGCTGCAGGCATGCCGAAACTGCGGACAGATCGCGACCTGCCCGCAGTTTCGGTGAGGTGGCCTACCCGGCTTCGACGGTCGTGGTCTCGATCGACTTCTGCCCGCCGCCATGGGCGACGTCGATCTTGCGCGGCTTGGCGCGTTCGGCCATCGGGATGGTCACGCTCAGCACACCGTTCTCATAGGTCGCCGAGATGGCCGATGCGTCAATGCCTTCGCCGAGGGACAGTTGCCTGCGGTAGGTGCCGAAGAACCTCTCGTTGGCCAGCCACTGCACGCCCTCGTCGGACCGTGCCGTGCGATGCGCGGAGATGGTCAGCGTTCCGTTGTCGACGCTGACATCCACCGAGCCGGGGTCGATACCGGGCAGATCGGCGGTCAACAGGTAATGGTCGTCGATCTTGCAGAGATCCATCGGCATGAACCGGGGCGAACGATTTGATCCGGTCTGGTTGGTCAGCAGGCCCCGGGTCAGAGCATCTAGTTCACTGAACGGATCAAAGCGAAGCACAGCAATTCACCTCCTATGTCATCCAGAGCCCGCCACCCTGGCGGGCAGCCAAATCACTGTGCACCTGCGAGTTTAGCACTCGGCATCGGAGAGTGCCAGATTTTTTGCCCAAGTTTTTCGTCCCTCGGGGCTGCGCGCGCGCCGGAGCCGCAGTGCCGGTGTCACCCGAGGTTGCAGCTCACCCCCGACACGTCCACGGCAGATGCTCAGATCGAATCCGTTGTGACAGCGGAAGGTTCAGGTCGAATCGTCGGCGATCCTCGTGACGCCGAGAACCGGGCAGTGGGGCTGGCGCCGTAGGGCGGCCCCGCCGGCTCCTGTCTGAACCGACGAGACCTCAGCACGGGTAACGGTCGACCGTCACACATGCTTGGGTAGGACGTGCCCACTGCCCAAAACGGCAAACATTCGTGTAGGGCAGGACGGGGAAGGGAAGACTTCAACATATGGTGCAGCCCCGAACCCACGAACTGGCCGAGCGGATGGCCGAGTTGGCGCGGGCCTCTGCTCCGCCGCGCACCGTGGACCAGGTGCTGGAGGACGTCACCGCGACGGCGAAAGAACTGATCCCGGGTGCGGACACAGTCGGCGTGCTGCTCGTCGCCCGCGGAGGCAAGTTCGAATCGCTCGCGGGCACCTCGGATTTGCCTCACGAGCTCGACGAACTCCAGATGCAGTTCGGTGAGGGGCCGTGCGTGCAGGCGGCCCTCAACGAGTCGATCCTGCGCACCGACGACTTCCGATCCGAAGAGCGCTGGCCGCGATACGCCGCCGCCGCGGTCGAGCGCAACATATTCAGTGGTCTGTCGGTCAAGCTCTACACGGCCGAGCGCACCGCCGGGGCGCTCAACATGTTCAGCACCAAGCCACGCGCCTTCGACGCCGCCGACGAGACGATCGGCGCGATCCTCGCCGCGCATGCCGCCGCCGCGTTACTGGCCAGCCGGGAAGGGGAGCAGCTCAAGTCCGCGATGTCCACGCGGGATCGCATCGGTCAGGCCAAGGGCATCATCATGGAACGCTACGGCGTCGACGAGATGCGGGCGTTCGAGATGCTCAAGCAGCTCTCGCAGGACAGCAACGTCAAACTGGCCGACATCGCTCAGCGCGTCATCGATACCCGTCACGGCGCCGAGCAATAGGCCACCGCCGGTAGCGCTACGGCAGCGGGGGAGGCGGCGCCGGCGGTACCGCTTCATGCGGCACTGGTGGCCCCTGAGGCCCCGAAAGCGTAAGCCCCGGCGGAATATTGGTCCCGGGAGGTGGCGCCGTACCCGGCAGCGGCGCACCCAGCTGATCCTGTGGCATCTGGCCCAGCAGACTGCCCTTCAGATAGCCGCCCTGGTAGAGGTGCCAGAGCCGCCTCATGTAGTCGAAGTCGGAGATGTTCGCATTCTCGGCGCCCGGCGCCACGTCGAACATCGTCCCCTCTCCGGGCGCGGAGGGCTCCATGTACTGCGGCAGCAAGTAGGCGTTGTTGGGAAAGCGAAGGTTCGGCGGTGTGGCGGGCGGTCCTCCCGGCGCCGAGGGCAGCGGATTCTGGCCGAGCAGATATTGGCTCGGGTCGGCGGGTAACGCGGGCATGAGGGAGCCGTTCTGCGCCAACGGCATGCCAACCATGGGGGCCAGCGGGCCGGGAGGCGCGGGCGGCGGTGCGGGAACCGCCGGACCGACGGGTGGTGCGGGGGGAGGCTCCGCGCCGGCAGTCGCCGGGGAAGCGACCGCCGCCGCGGCGAGCGCGCCGGCTACCGCGATGCTCGCGACCACGTCTCTGGTCACGGTCATACGAGCGTGGATACTCACGGCTGACGTCTCCTTTTGTTCGAATGGCTGCATGCCACCCACGATCTCGACTGGATACTGATCTCAGACGGCCTTCGTGACCCCGTAGTAAGCGACGATGTCGTCGGTGTCCGTGGTCGAACTCGTCAATACCGCGAACGAGCGCAGGAACGACTGACCGACGCAGCCGTCGATCGTGACGTGGACGTCCTTGAGGGTGACGCGCGTAGTTGTGCCGCTGAATTCCTTTTCGACCACCTCAACGTCTTCCACCTCGCCGGGCAGGAGCACAACCTCTATCGAGCCGCCGATGTCGAGGCCGACCTCAGGTTCTTCCTGGAAAATATCCGGTGTGGGAAAGAAGTCGATCCCGCCTAGGCCGATGCCGCCACCCAACGTGACCTTGTCCAGGTTGATGCCGCAGCCGATCTGATACCCGACGACCATCTTTCCGCCGTCCAGCTCCGTGCCACCAGAACCGTCTATCTTCCCGGTGAACGTGCCGGCCGCTAGGTATTCGCGGGACGACGTCGCGGTCGTCAGTGGCGCCACCGGCAGCTGGGTCTCGTTCTGCGCGGTTACCGTCAAGGTCCAGCCGTCAGGGGTCGTCACGACGGCCGGGGGACTGGACGCGACGGCCCCGGTGTCCGGCGGCGGCTGCCCCGCCGGCCCGGGCGGCGGCGGCAGGGGTTGCGCCCCGGCAAGCGGCGCCGCCCCCATCGGGGACAGCATGCAAATGGCAGCCAGGATGGCAAAACGATGAAACATGGTGTGTTGTGGGCCTCTCGATTGAAGTATCACGGCAGCTTTCCTGTGGGATCTTGGGGCCTCGGTGGCCAATCGGTTCACTGGCAGAAGACAATTCGTGCGCTCACGCCTCGGCCGCTACTGGCGCGCGGCGCGCTCACCTTGACGCGTCGTCACCCATGACGAAGCGCTGTGAATCGCCGGCATCAAACGACCTTGGTGACACCGAGGTACGTGATGACATCCTCGGTGTCTTCGGTCGAGACAGACAGCGTCGCGAACGACCGTATGAACGACTGTCCAGCGCATCGGTCGAACTTGACGCGCAAACCGGTAATGGTGACTCGTGTTTCGGTGCCTTCGAACTCCTTCTCGGCGACGTCAACGACGGTCACTTCACCCGGGAGAAGGTCTATGGCTCCGCCGAGGCCGATCTCGGCGTCAATGGCTGGCACCGGTAGGGCGACGCCAATTGCGCCCTCGGGCTCGATTCCAATTTCATCCGCCAAGATCCCGCAGCCGATCTGATACCCGGCCACCAACGTCCCGCCCTTCAGTTCGGTCGCTCCAGAGCCTGTGACCTTCCCGACGAACGTGCCGCCGACCAGATACTCACGCGACGACACTGCGGTCGTCAGCGGCGCGACGGGGAGTTGGGTTTCGTCACGGGCAGATACCTCGACATGCCAGCCGTCGGGTGTATCCAAGGTTCCCGTGGGCCCGGACGGTACCGCGCCACCCGGCGGCGGGGGTGGTACGGGATTGGCGACCGGCTGTACCCGGGGATCCGGCGGCGGCGCCGGTTGCGCCGAAGCGTACGGCGTCGTGCCGACCGCGATCAGCGTGCAGGCGGCAGTCAGGACAGCAAAGCGATTCACCATGGTGGGTTGAGCCTCTCGTCATCGGCATCCGTGGAGATGTCGCGGGGAATCATTCAGGCGCCCGGTATCCAAGCGGTGAACGGACGGCCAACACTTCTTACCGGGTTCTCATCTAGCTGGCGGCTCGGCTCCCCACAACGCTGTGGTCGTCACCCGACAGGCTTCTGATGCACCAATTTAGTTACCGCTCAACATCTTCGGAATCCAATGGCCGCCTTGTAGGCATCCGGTGTTCGGCGTCCGTTCACGATCCCGTCATGCGTCGAGCCGACGATCACACGCGCCAAGGACTTTGCGAACCTGACCGTGAAAGCCCGATGTTGACGCGGCCTTCCGGACCTCAGGCCCTACCAGACTCGGAGGACTGCATGACGGCATCACATGTCGGTGGGCGAACGCTGGCTGGATCACTCATCGCGTTTGGCCTCACGCTGAGCGGCGCGACGATTGCATCCGCACAACCCGAACCGCCGGCTCCGGAGCCGGCGCCAAGGCCAGCACCTGTCGTTGCGCCTGGCGGAGAGGGCGCCGCGGTACCGGCGAACGCGGCCTGCCGGCAGTGGGCCGGGGCCCTGCAGTTCTCCTCCAAGTATTACAACGATTTCGCTTACTCGATCGCCGGTGACGGTGCACAGGTGGACTACCGGGATCCGGCAGTCCGCGGCGATAATGTGGACGGTCGAACTGCTCTGCGGAAAGCAGCCGGTGAGGCGTTGAGCGCGTCGTCGACGCCTGGTCTGCAGCCGGAGATCGCGGATCCGATGCGATCGTGGTCATTGCACGCCGCGAAGCTGGTGGTGATCATGGGAGTTCGCGGCAACGGCGACACCCTGAATAATGCGGCAACCGAGCTCAATAAGGAGGCCCAGAATACTCAGATGGCCTGCGCGAACGCCGGCGCCCTGCCGGTGATCCGCAACCACTCGTGATACCCGCCCCGCGACAGTATCGCCACGAAGTGGCGCCTGTACCGGCACGGTGGCGGATCGCCCAACTCCCTACAGCCGCAACCGAAATGACGCGAGGCGCTGCCGCACATCCCTTCGGTCAGCGTACTTGTTAGCGCGGGTGCCAGGCGCTGCTCTACGCGATGCAATTTGTGATATGTGCGAATCTCTCTGTCCGTCATAGGCTTTCCACTAAGATCATCAGCACAGAAAGGATGCGCGAAATGGCGATTGCCGATTTTCCGGTGCGTCGGTTGATTCTCGCGGGCGGCGTTGCCGCTGCGATTGCCATCACCCCGATGGTTGCCGCGTTTTCCGGTCCCGATCCCCTCACGACCGCGGCCTGCCCGTCCGGTGAACATGTGGACGCGTTCACCTCAGCCTGCGTTCCGTTCCTCACACCGTCGGTTGGCGGGCCCAATGGCGGGCAACAATTGCCCCAATGCACCGGTGTCAGCGGAAGCGCAGGCTGCGTTGAACAGGACATCCTCGACACGCCCGGATTCGAGTCCGGCGGAGCCACCGGCACGACGGTGCCCTGAGGGCCAGCAGCCCATCGAGGCCCTCGGCCTCATAACGGGCCAACCAGGAGTGCAGCGTCTGCCGCGACACCCCAACCTTCCGCGCCACGTGCGAGATCGACAAACCATCGCTGATCACGGCCAACACGGCCTGATACCGCTGCTCGGCCACGCTTAACTCCCTCATCTAGGGAGTGTCAAGGATCAGCCGAAGCAACTGTCAACCATCAGCCGAAACACTGTCAGCCATCACCCGAAGCCGAAATGTCAAGCCTCAACCGCACTAATACAGGAAATGAGTGCCCCCGGCAGTGTCTGGTTTCACGACATAGTTGGCAGGTGTCTCGGGACATAGTTGGCATCTCAGCTGTCGTGGGAGGCCGGCCATGTCAAAGGCGCAGCTCGTCATCACCGCCGTCGTAGTGCAGGGACGCAGCAAAAGCGAAGTCGCCCGCGACTACGACGTCTCGCGCACCTGGGTCCAGCAACTAGTCAAACGCTACGAGTCCGAAGGCGCCGCGGCGTTCGAACCGCACTCGCGCCGCCCACACCACAGTCCCCAGGCCATCGACGCCACCGTCGAAGACAAGATCATGCGGTTACGCAAAACCCTGGACAAACAGGGCTACGACGCCGGCGCGGCCACCATCGCCGAACACCTCACCCGCGACCCCGCCGTCACCAAAGCGCCTGCAGTATCGACGATCTGGCGCATCCTGACGCGCCGCGGGTTCGTCGCCCCGCAGCCCCAAAAACGGCCCCGCTCGTCGTGGAAACGCTTCTGCGCCGAACAGCCCAACCAGTTATGGCAAGCCGATGTCACCCATTGGCGCCTGGCCGATGACACCGCGGTGGAAATCCTCGACATGCTCGACGACCACTCCCGTGTGGTCCTGGCCAGCACCGCCCGCCCCGTCACCACCGGCGCCGACGTCGTCGACACCGTCACCGCGGCCATCACCCAATGGGGCACACCAGCGGGCGCGCTCACCGACAACGGCGCCATCTTCACCGCCAAACAACGCGGCGCCGGACGCACTGCCCTGGAAATCATGCTCGGTGAACTCGGCATCAAATACAGCCGCTCCCGCCCCTATCACCCCCAGACCTGCGGCAAGGTCGAACGCTTCCACCAAACCCTCAAAAAACACCTACGGGCCCTGCCCCCGGCAGCCACCATCGACGAACTGCAGTACCAGATCGACGATTTCCTCGACTACTACAACACCGTCCGATCCCACCGGGCGCTAGGACGCCGCACACCCCTCGAGGCATTCAACGACCGACCCAAGGCCTTCCCCAGCGGGTACCAGATCCCACCGCACTACCGGGTACGCCACGACAGGATCGACGCCGGCGGGGTCATCACCATCCGCTACAACAGCCGCCTACACCACATCGGTCTGTCCAAACACCTACGCGGCACCAAAGTCACCGTGCTCATCAACGACCGCGACATCCGCGTCCTGCACCGCGACACCGGCCAACTCATCCGCAAACTGACCCTCGACCCCACCCGCGACTACCAACCACGCGGCGTCAAATGCGGAAACTCACCCGAAAACAGGCTCCAGATGTAAATGATGTCTCGGGACATCTGTCAACGATGTCCCGAGACATCACATGAGTGCCCCCGGCAGGATTCGAACCTGACTGAGTATGTCGGGGTGGCTAGTTTGCTGACATGCGAAAATAGTCCTTGAGCTGTGGGTTTCGGTGTTGTCGTTACTCCGGCAGGATGCACCATAGGCGGACATATCCGGCAGGGATGTTGTGCAAGATTTGTGCAAGAATCGGGGGCAATGGCACGACGACGACGAGGATTCGGACGGATACGGCAGGAACGCTCCAAGCGGTGGAGTGCCGCCTACATCGGCCCGGATGGCAGGCTCCACCACGCTCCCCGCACCTACGCCAGCGAGTGTGAGGCCGAAGGCTGGCTAGCGATCGAGCGCCGGAAGATTGATCTTCAAACTTGGGGCGCTGTGGAACGCAGCGACGGCATCACACTGCGGACCTACGCGACACGATGGCTGGAGCAACGCCAGCTCCGCGATCGCACCCGCCTGCACTACGAGGCACTGCTGAACCGATTGATCCTGCCCGAGCTAGGCGACGGCAAAATCGTCACACTCACACCCGCCAAGATCCGCGAGTGGCATAGCGGTCTGGGCAGTGAGCACAAGACCCGCAATGCGCATGCCTACGCGCTGTTGCACGCCATCTGTGCCACGGCGGTGCTGGATGAGGTACTAGACGCGAACCCCTGCCGGATACGGGCAGCCATGCAGACCAAGCGCCGTCGCGAGATCGACATTCTGACACCCGCCGAGGTCGACAAGCTTGCCGCCAAAATGCCGCCTGAGTTGCACGCCAGCGTTTTGCTCGCGGCGTGGTGTGGTCTGCGGTGGGGAGAGACCTCGGAGCTTCGCAGGGGCGACGTGAGCGCCGATTGCGCGGTGCTGCATGTGCATCGGGCGGTCACCTATCGCGGGGGCAAGTTCTATGTCGGGGAGCCGAAAACCTCCGCCGGTATCCGCGATGTTGCGGCGCCCCCGCATATTCGTCCAATCCTCAAGGCGCACTTAAAGAATCACGTCGACAAGGGCAGTGACTCGCTGCTGTTCCCCGGTGAGGATGGCGGGCATATGCGAGACGATCAGTACCGGCTCAATTGGGTGAAGGCACGCGCAGCGATCGGCAAGCCACACCTACGGGTGCACGATTTGAGGCATACCGGCGCGGTACTCGCAGCCCAATCCGGTGCTACCGTAGCGGAACTCATGCACCGGCTAGGACACAGCACGGCGATCATGGCACTCAAGTATCAGCACACCGCCGAGGGCCGGGATGCCGTGATCGCGGAACGGTTGTCAAAGCTAGTGACCGAGGCCACTTTAGCTCATAGCTAACAAAATATGACGCGGCAACGCCTCTACCTGCGCAAAGGGATCATAGAAGCACGTATTTGAGAAGTGTTGCGGTGTGGCAGATTTCGTACTAGGCGACCCGCCCATCCGGCGATAGCTTGCAAGAGTGCGTAAGACGAAACAGAAGCCGCCAGACCCGGACAGCCTCCCGGCATGGCCGTCGCTGGAACAGGCCGCCACCTATCTGAACGTCAGCGAGCGATCGGTGCGCCGACGCATTCAAGACGGTTCGCTGATCGCGGTCCGCGTGGGACCGCGACTCATTCGGGTGGACCGTGCCTCGCTGTTGGCGCTGGCGCGGCCGGCGGGTTGCCGATGTATAACGGCTGCGGCGAGTGGTTCTGCGAGTTTGAACCGGGTCACCGTGCCTATGAGGTCTGCGAAATTGAGCGGTCGCCGCCGTTCCAGTGCCATTGCAACTGGTGTCTGACACGGGCATTGACGTGGCCCACCGGACGTTCGCGAGTGCAGTGCGGTGCTGAGGCTTGCGTGAAGCCTCACAACGCCGAGCGCAGCCGAAATCGAGAGCGTCACGAAAACGTCCTAAGGGTTGAGACGAAACCATTCTTTTATCACAAAAACCTATGCCTAAGGAGAACCATGCGGGCATGCCACAAGGGTCACTGTGATTGGTACGTCAACGGGGAATGCCGGGTGTGTACCCATGAGTGGCAGCGGACATACCGTGCCCGCCGTAAAGCCGCGATGGAATTCGCGAAGCAATTTGAACGCGCAGGCCCCGCCTGATACTGAGCCAAATCGAAAACGACGGAACGCTGCGCGAGGACAAACGTGGCGTGCCCGTTTTTCCGGTGGGCTGCTGACGCAGGCCCTTCCGGCAGGCACCGACCGCGCATGCGTTCGAGCCGAAGACGCTCTGAACTGCACGAATATCAGTGCCCTCAGTCGGACTCGAACCGACACTGGGCGGATTTTAGATCCGACGGTACGTCGGTCAGCAAACCATTCAGCGCATATTTCTCAAACGGTCTGGGTATTCATTCTGTCCCCTAGAGCCGTTGCTATCCAGGAACTTTCAACGATTCGGGCAAACCTGAGCGCGAGCGCTAGCGGCTATCCTCGCAGTTCAGCGGGTGGCCTTCGCAAACAGTTCGGGCGTGCTGGTGGCTGCTGTTGGCCTGCTGTTGGCGCGTGTTTGCTGGGTGTGCCGGCGAGTTGAATCGGCGCGCCATCAACCATGCCTTTGGATGGTCGGCTAGCGTTGACGCGTGTTACCGGCCGACACGTTCTGGCAGCAGCACATAAGCCCCTATGCAGTTATATTCTCCGTCACATTAGGTGTCATAGCACTTTGGCTATTGTGGCGACGGCGCGGAAAGATCAAAGATTGGTCACCTGTTCAGACAGCATTGGATTTTAGTCCCGCCACCCAAAAGTTCCTACTCATGCTCTTTGTTCTCGGCCTCCTTCTATTGGCTTCGTTATGGGCCATCGATCTGGGTGCGTTTGGTTTCAAACTGGGATCGCTTGACTTAGGTAGCGTGCGTTGGTTGCAAGCCGATTGGTTGAATAGCCACGCTTACATACCAAATATCCTTGCTGGTGTTACCGGATTCTGTATCGGCGCGCCATTTGCACTCGTCATACTTGCCAGCTTCACAGCCGAACGCGAACAGCAAGGGGCTCTTGATCGAGTCAATCGATTATCAGCGCTGGCTTGGGATTCATTTCGCTCTCTTGTCAACGAATTCGCTTCAAACGAAAGATACGAACTAATCGTCAACCAGGCGCGCGATATTAAGCAGTATTACGACGAAACTACAGCTGCCATAAATGAATACATGAGATCAGCGAATCAGGTACTTGGAACCTCCGACGATGTCAAGCTCAGCGACAACATGAAACAGGTAAGGGAAATCGAATCGAATTTCCGAATCGCAGTTAACGCGCTCCGACAAAACATCAACTTTTTCGAGACCCGCGACGAGTGGGCGCAGATAGTTGGCGCTTGGCGTGTGCTAGACCAATACGTTCGCTTGCAACGCCTAGAACAGGGTCTTGAATGGTTCGATAAAACACCCGACGCGGGATTTAGAAGATGGGCGAGCCGCGAGACCAACCCGCTGCAAGACCTCTTGGACGCAATAGAGATACGGCTCTACACGCCGAATATGACGCTTAACGTTGACACAATGGCAAATGCCCTCGATACGCTCGCGTGGTATACCCGGTTCGACAATGCTGCTCATCTCGGCGAGTACTTGCTAACCTATGGCAATATCTTTACCTCAGAGCAATCCAGCGTCTATCACACAAGACGTGATGCCGCGCAACTTTTCATTATCGATCTGAAACGCTACATCGGGCTTGTAGAGTTGGAGTATTGGCCGCGCGCTCAAAAGGTGCCAGAGCGCGAGAGTACCGTATACGAACAGACTGCGCATGAGTGGATTGGCTCACTCCAAACACCAGAGGGCAGAAAAAATTTCGAGCGTGTTTTCCTCCAGGTTGTTGCACAACAAAAACGCGAGCGCCGAAAGCGGCGCATTAAACGCGCGCTATGGGGTGTTTCAGGGATTGACGATTGAAATGCTTATCTTAGGTGCTTTCGTTGGCGAGTTGGTGGAACAAGCGCGGCAACCGGTTTGCGCGCTTGGGACGTATACGCAAATTGTGGCGCTCTAGGAGGACTCGAATGCAGGAGGTAGAAATACGGGTCTTCATGTATGAATTGGTAGCTCAATCGTGGGCAATGCATCATAGCGCTACCCAGCTTTATGAAGCACAGAGCGCGCCAGTTATAGACAGAGACGACCTAATGTTCCTGGCGGCTCAGTCAATGCTCACTACTGGCGCATTGATATCCAAGATACTGGTCCCTTCGCAAGGTATTCGTCGACCAGATGGTTGCAGGTGCCCAGTAAACGCTGAAGAACAGGAACAGCACGAGCGAATGGTAAAACGGTGCAAAGAACTTCGAAAAGCTCTTGGTTACGGAAAAGGCGGAATACCGGCGATTCTACAACAACGCAAGGTGCGCAATGGTTTTGAGCACTTCGACGCGCGCCTTGACGATTTTTTCGCCAGCAGCAACTTGCTCATTGTTGACAGATATGTTGGGCCAGTCGATAGATTGATTGAAAGGGATGGCAAAACAATCGCGGTGGCTATGCGGCGGCTTGACCCGGACGCAAGGACTGCCAACGTCTTAGACGACTCGATCTCGCTGGAAGAACTGTCCGACGCGGTTATAGACGTAGGCAAACGCGCTCAACAATGGCTAGACGGACGCGCTAAGCCACTTACCGATTTGCCTGCCGAATGATCGGCACGACGTTGTCAGCGGCAGTCTGTTTGCGTTCGACGGCAACCGGCCTAGCCAATGGCGCGGCTTTCCCACCCTCGACACTAGAGATGTAATCGCCATAGGTATTGAAAGTTAGCGTGAACTTCGTATGGCCCTAACCACTTTGATACCTGCATGAAGTGAACGCCCGCCGAAAGTTGTAGCACCCGTGAAGGAATGTCGGAGATCGTGCAACCGTTCGCCTCGGGTAGCTGGCGCAGTCGCCGTCGCGGGGCGGCTCGCGGGTAAGCTCACCCAATCGGTGCGGAGCATCCTCCCGGTGGTCGCGGTGGTCGCGTGATCTGCCAGGTCCGAGCGGCCATCGGGACTTCCGTACTTCCCCTCAACAGTGCACTTCCGGGGGGCTGTGCTTCATCGGTGCGGAACTGAAGGGCGCAGGCCGTACGTTCCCCGTCAGCCTGCGTCCACTTCCGAAAAGTGTTGTGGCACAAGGGGATAGGGGGCGAGCCGCCAAAGTTCCCAGCGGAAAAAGTCCGACACGTCTGTAGCTTCTCTTCCCGCTCCGTTTACGTAAACCCGTCAAAAACGCAGGTCAAGGGGTTTAAATCTTAAAAGAACCGTCAATTGCAAATACTGTCACAGCAGATTCACCACAAGCCGACTGGACGCCCTTTACTGCTCCAATTCGTGCAAACAGCGGGCTTACGTCAGACGGCTGTACTACCCGAATGACGATTTGTCGAGCCCGCCGAGGATGAACATGCCGCGTGGTTGGCGATCATTGAACGCATCCGCAAGAGACGGGCGCGGCAGTGCTGGGCGATGCTCGACTCGCAGAAACGCAAGGAATTGTTCGGTGCGGGGTTCACGGCAGCCGAGGTTGCCCCCATTCTGGCGTCGGCGGAGGTCTCGCCACCCCCAGGCGGTACAAAAAACGGGCCGCAGTAGGTCACAGAGCCACGAAACGGGCGGGGTGGTGTAGATCATCCTATGGGCGGCAGAAAAACGCCACGGATTCCAGGTACGGTCACGTAAACGCTTGAAGCGATGAGCCGCCCGGTCGATCCGCGCAACTGGATCGCGGCTGATAATTATCGGGCCGGTTCGATCGCTGACGGCGCTTGGCTCGGCATTGTGGGCGTCTCGCCTCCCCAACCAATCGCACGGTAAACGGCAAGTGGAACCACGGAGAAGCCAAGGCCCGACGGTAGGTCGATTAGGCCGCTGTTGCCAGCTTGTTGGAGTAGGGCGGCGACAAGTTGAACAATGCTTGACCGATTGAAATCGCTAAGAAAACCAAAATCCGGTTTATCGGTGTCGAGCTCACCCAAATGGCCGACCGTCCCCACAACTGTCCATTCCTGCGGTCGAAATCCATACCGTGAAAACAATATCTCCGGCGTCGAATCCAAGAACCGTCTCCCGGTTTCAAGCCGCGTCGTGATCACCGGCCCGCTGTCGCCCAACGGGTGAAAGTGAACGTGCACACCATCACTGAAAATTCCCCGAACAAACCTGATCATTCCGACTAGGAAATCTCTAGGCCCAACCATCGGGATATCATCTGGCAGACCGAACAAAATGTCTTCCGGTGCACCGGTTTCCGGGAGCGGTTTAGCCCGTGATTTACGGGGTCCCTTTCCTGATTGTTGACGATTCTTGCCCGGCGTCGGCAGGGTCGGCTCTGGTGTAGTAAAACTATTTTGCAGATCGTACATGCCGGTCGCCGCCGTTCCGATTCCGACCATCGCGTGCGACAACTGCCCGGGGTGAAATAACCTCGCCGGCGCCGTTACTCGGACGACGGCACCCGGAGTCAATTGGCTGCGAACAGCCTCAAAGCCTTCATTTGTCTGCAATTCCTGCGAAATATCGGATAATACTTGCAGAGAGTCCAGTGCATCTTCTAGGAGCTTGAACAGAGAGTCACCGAGGCTTTTCTCTATGGATTCCTCAGCCACAGACTTACGGCCCACGCCGCCGAACATCCTGTTTCTCGCTTCCGCGTCTTTTTCCATGCGTTCTACTTGCTGAGCCGTCTCGGGAACGCCCTCTTCAATCTGAGACAAGATGCCTCTGACTTTGTCCAGATCCACATACAGATACTCGCGAAGAAACACAGCACCCCCTGTAGCCGTCCAGCCGGGAAACCCTAGCGATTGGCATGACCCCGCCCGCCAGCCTAGATGCGCGACTTGCCAGCTAGGCCCACGCGAGCGCTTTTCGCGGTAGGGGATGATGACTGAATCGAACCCGCGTATCAGCTTCGGAAGCTATTTCGGGATTCGCCGTCGGTGACGCATCGACCCGCCAGTGCTTCAGTCACGATCTAGTAGCGCAAATCTTGTGCAGCCGTGTATCTGTACTGGTCAGACAGTGCCCCCGGCAGGATTCGAACCTGCGACACCGGCTTTAGGAGAGCCGTGCTCTATCCCCTGAGCTACGAGGGCGGGACCGCTGGAAGCTTACCGGCTCCAACCGAGCAACGCGGACCACGCAAATGTCCGCACGACGCGGCTCCGTCCATTACGCTACTTTAAGTTCCGTAATTAGAGCGCGGACCTTCGCGGTCAGGGAGGACACGTCGTGCGCAGTCGCTACGCGGGCACGCCATTCAGCACGCCGACCGCCGAGATCCGACAGGCGCTTGAAGACGTCAGCGTGCCGACCCTGTTGCTCAGCCTCGTGCACATCACCGGCGATCTGCGCTTCATCCGCGACTACGCCCAGGCCGGGCTTTTCCTCAACGAGGTGCAGGGCTTCATGTCCGAGGAGGACAAGGCCCGCGCGAGGGTCGAGGCGCTGGAGGTCATCACCGCCTACCGCGACCGCGGATGCCCCGAACCCGCGCCGCTGAGCGCGTCCGTCGTCAAGCAGATGATGGACTGGGCCGCATGCGAACCGGTCGGCGAGGAGTATCTGCCGCTGCTCACCGAGGAACTCGACCTCGACGGCGTCGATCCGCGCAGGCCTGAACCCGTCGACCCGGATGCCGCAGCCGGGCTTCCCGTGCTCGTCATCGGTTGCGGCGAGTCGGGCTTGCTCGCCGCCGTTCGGCTCAAACAGGCCGGGCTTCCGTTCACGGTCGTCGAAAAGAACGCCGGCCCAGGCGGAACCTGGTGGGAGAACACCTATCCGGGCGCACGGGTCGACGTGGCCAACCACTTCTACTGCTACAGCTTCGAACCCAGCAACAAGTGGAGCCACTACTTCGCCGAACAACCGGAACTGCGCGACTACTTCGTCGACGTGATGGACAAGCACGGCATCGGCGCACACGTCCGCTGGCAGACCGAAGTGATCTCCGCCGATTGGGACGACGCCGCCGGGATCTGGACCGTCGCTCTGCGTTCCAAGGACGGTCGGGTATCGAGGGTCACCGCCCGCGCGATCATCAGCGCTGTCGGCCAACTCAATCGGCCGCAGGTGCCCGACATCGAGGGCGCCGACACCTTCGACGGCCCGTCGTTTCACTCCGCGGCGTGGGATCGCCGCGTAGATGTCACCGGGCGGCGGGTCGCGCTGATCGGCGCCGGCGCCAGCGGGTTTCAGATCGCACCCGCGATCGCCGAGCGGGTCGCGCATCTCGACGTCTTCCAGCGCACCGCGCAATGGATGTTCCCGAACCCGATGTACCACAAGGAAGTTGACGACGGCACCCGCTGGGCAATGGAGCACCTGCCGTTCTACAGCCGCTGGTACCGCTTCCTGCTGCTGTGGCCCGGCGCCGACAAGGGCCTCGACGCCGCCCGCGTCGACCCCGGCTACGAGCAGGGCGACTACGCGGTCAGCGACATCAATGCCGCCGCGCGGATGATGTTCACCGACTGGATTCAAAGCCAGGTCGACTGCGACGACCAACTGCTCGCCAAGGTGCTGCCCGACTATCCCGCGACCGGTAAACGGACGTTGCAGGATGACGGGACGTGGCTGCGAACCCTGCGCAGAGACAACGTGGAACTGGTCCGCACGCCGATCGAGCGGATCACGCCGACGGGCGTGGTGACCGCCGACGGGCGGGAGCGGCCCGCCGATATCATTGTGTACGCCACCGGCTTTCGCGCGACCGAGGTGCTGTGGCCACTACGGATCACCGGCCGCGACGGTGTCGAGCTTCGCGACGTCTGGGGCGACCGGCCGTATGCGTACCGCGGAATCATGGTGCCGGGGTTCCCGAACTTCTTCCTCACCTACGGCCCCGGCACCCATCTGGCGCACGGCGGCAGCCTGATCTTCAACTCGGAGTTGCAGATGCGCTACATCGGCCAGTGCCTGCACGCACTCGCCGACGGGCTGCACTCGATCGAGCCAAGGCCCGAGGCCACCGAGGAGTGGCGTCGGCGATCGCAGGAGGCGATCAAGATGACCGTCTGGTCGCACCCGTCGATCAAGCATTCGTACTTCAAGAATGCCCGCGGCGAGATCCACACCGTCAGCCCGTGGAAGCTCTACGAGTACCACGACGCGGTGCGCGAACCCGAGTGGTCGGACTTCGTGCTGCGGTCCGCCGACACCGCGGCGGAGCGAGCAGGACAACGATCCTAAAGCTCGGCGATCACCTTGGCGAACGCCTCGGCGTGCAACTGCTGGACGGTGATGTAGCTGATGCCGTAGGTCTCGCGGTAGCCGCGAAGGGTGTCGGCGATCTCCGTGGCCGACCCGGACAACACCGCCGGGGTGCTCAGTAATTCGTCCTCGGACAGCTCGGGCAGGAACCGGCGGGTGATCGACAGGTCGGGCCGGCCGGAGTCGTCGGTCGGCATCGCCGTGACGGCGAGGTTGAGCTCGAGGTCGTCGAACCGGTCGCCGGCGGCCGCTCGGACGAACGCGATGCGATCGGCGAGCGGATCCGACGTCGACGTGATCGGCGCGCCGCCGGTCAGCCCGATGATGTCGGCGCGCTGGGCGGCCAGGGTCAAGAGCTTGTCGCCGTTGCCCGCGATGAGGATCGGCACATCGGGGGCGTGCTCGCGGATGTGCTCGGTGACGTGGCGCAGCCAGTTCACCCGCTGGCCGGCCGACGGGAACGGCAGCTCGGCCTGTTCGAACTCCTCTTTGACGTAGCCGGCGCCGAGGCCGAGGTCCAGGCGGCCGCCGCTCAGGTCGCGCAGCGAGGTCACTTCTCGCGCGAGCAGCGCGGGCCGGTAGAAGCCGGCATTGAGGACGAAGGTGCCGACGCGCAGTCGCTCGGTCGCCATCGCCATCGCCGTCATCATCGGAAACGGTGCGGTCGTATAGAGATGGTCGGCGACGTGCACGATGTCGTAGCCCATGTCTTCGGCGCGGCGGGCCCAGTCCTGCACTGACTTCTGACGGCGCGCGGCCTGCAGGCCGACACCGAAACGAAACGGTTTGGTCACGGATCGATCGTATGGGGGTCGCGGGTCAGCAAAGAATGTTTGGCTCGCACACGACCGGGGCAATACATCTGCCGCCGACTTCGAATCACCGAAGTCCACTAGCCGAAGGACTTGTTGCCCCGATCCGGCCCGTCGTGAACCATTCCGACGGGCCGGATCAATGTTCCGACTCCCATATCTATGGCCACGCACCCCACAATTGGCGTCGAAGAGGAGTTCCTGCTCGCCGACCCGGCGACCGGCGAACCGGTCGCTCTCAACGAAGCCGTCGCCCACGAGGCCGCCAAGCACGGCGTGAAGCTGCAACTCGAACTGACCACCTGCCAGGTCGAGACCACCAGCGAGGTGGTCGGCTCCACCCGCGAACTGCGTGACCAACTGCTGCGACTCCGGCGCGTGGCGGCCGACGCCGCGCAGGCTGCCGGGGCGCAACTGCTCGCGGTCGGATTGCCGCCGACCATCGCACGGGACTTCCCGGTCACCGACACGCCGCGATACCGCGAGATCGGCGACAAGTTCGGCATGGTCGCTCACGAGCAGGGAATCTGCGGGTGCCACGTGCACGTGGCGGTGCCCAGCCGGGAAGCCGCCATCCGGGTCAGCAACCGGCTGCGGCCATGGCTGCCCAGTCTGCTTGCCCTGAGCGCGAACTCCGCGATCTACCGCAACAGCGACACCGGTTACGCCAGTTGGCGCAGCGTGTTGTGGGCGCGATGGCCCAGCGCCGGCCCACCGCCGCACTTCGACTCCGTCGACGAGTACGACGCCGTCGTACGCATGCTGCAACAGGCGGGCGCGATGCTCGACGACGGCATGGTCTATTGGGACGTGCGCCCGTCGGCGAACTTCCCGACGATCGAGGTGCGCGTCGCCGACGTGCCCGCGACGGCGGCCGAAACCGTGCTGTTGGCCGCGCTCACCCGGGCCGCCGTGATGACCGCGCTGGAGGACGAACGGCGCGGCGAGCCGAGTCCGCCGCTCGCGCCGCATGCGCTGAAGGCCGCCTACTGGAAATCCGCACGCGACGGTCTGGACGGCGATGCCGTCGACCTGTTGGAAACCCACGAGCGGGTGCCCGCGCGAGCGCTGCTGGACCGGCTGATCGAGCATGTGCGCCCGGCACTCGAAGCGGTCGGCGACTACGACCTCGTGTTCGACGAGTTGCACCGCGTCACCGAGCAGGGCAACGGTGCGATCCGGCAGCGACGGGCGTGGCAGCGTCGCCGCGACGTCGGCGATGTCGTCGCCGAAGCGGCCGATGCCACGCTGGCGGGCACCTGAGCCACCAGCTAAGCCAACGGCAGCTCGGCGAACGGGGCGCTGGTCGGCTGCGCTGAGCCGCCGGGTGGTTCGACGGTGAACGCCAGCGCGCGCGAGTCGCCGAGATCGGGCAGCACGGCGGTCGTGGAGGGTGCGACGGCCTGCGGGTCCATGGTGCCCGCCGGGTGCGGCCCCTCAGCGTCGATCAGCCACATCTGATAGACGGTGCCCGGTTGCGGCGGTGCGACGTTGTTCATCACCAGCACCCCGGCGTCCTTCTCGCGCGAGAACACCACCGTCGCCGTGCCGCCGCCGGGGATGTCACCCGACACGGTCCGCACGTCGGGTGCGGCGAAGACCTGTTCGGCGGTCGACGGGCTGGGCGCCGGCCGCAGCGCCAGCCCGACACCGAGTGCGCCGAGGCCGACGACGAGTACCGCCGCGGCGGCCAGCGCGATCCGCTGCCAGCGACGCGGCCGGAGCTGTTGTACGGGTGCGCGTGCGGCGTCACCGACCTCGGCCAGCAGGCGCGCGCGCAACTCCGCCGGTGGTTCGGCCGCGGTGGCGGCCGACACCACCGCCATGGCCTCGCGGACCTCGCGCACTTCGTCGGCGAAGGCCCGTGCGACCGCAGGTGGCGCGGTCGCGACCCGGCGGTCGACGTCGGCCCGTTCGGAGTCGGACATCGCGTCGAGTGCGTACGGCGCCGCGAGCGCGCCGAGGTCGGAATCGACGGGCTCGGTCATGCCATCCCCAGGCACTTGCGTAGGCCGCGGAGGCCGTCGCGCATCCGCGACTTGATCGTGGCAAGGTTCGCCGACAACCGCTCCGACACCTGGGCGTAGGTCAACCCGTCGTAGTACGCGAGTTGGATGCACTCACGTTGCACATCGGTCAGCGATCGCAGGCAGTCGGCCACGCGGCGACGTTCGTCGCGCAGGATCACCGAGTCTGCGACGTGATCGGCGGGCGGGTCGACGGTGGCCGCGCCGTAACGGTCCTCGCGTCGGCTCGCCGCCTGTTCGGCACGCACCCGGTCGACGGCGCGGCGGTGCGCGAGCGTCATCAGCCACGCGAGCGGTGATCCCGCGGCGGGGTCGTAGCTGTCAGCGGTGCGCCACACCTGCAGATAGATGTCCTGCGTTGTTTCCTCGCTGTAGCCGGGGTCGCGCAGCACCCTGGTGACGAGTCCGAACACTCGCGCACGGGTGCGGTCGTAGAAGGTGGCGAACGCCTCGACATTCTTCTGGGCCACCTGGCGAAGCAGTTCGTCGAGGTCCGTGGTCACCAGCGGTAGCCTAGCCACCGGCGTCAGCAACGTCATCGTTATTGCGATCTGGCCGCGTGGGCGACCAAAGCCCCTGCCGGAGCGCATGTTTCGCCGACTCGTTCGGCATGCGGTGCGAGGGGAACGCGACGCAGCCACAACGTGAGGTGCTGGATCCGGTACTCCAGCGCCGTCATCAGCGGGGCCAGCGGGGCGACGAGCTGCATCCGCAACAACTCGGCGATGCTCGCCGGCCTGCGGGTGCCGCGCATCGTCGCGATGAACGCCGGTTCGTTGCCGCGGTGCAGCGACACCGTCACATCCAGTTGGGCGCCGGGTTGCGGGGCGCGCACCAGGTAGTGGCCGTCGACCCCGTTGAACGGCGACACCCGCAGCTTCTTCGGCGTCATCGACATGCCGTCCGGACCCGGCGGGAGTAGATAGGCGTGCCGCCCGCCGCCGCCGTTGTGCATCTCCATCACGACATGACGCAGCACCCCGTCGGCGTCGTGGCACCAGTACAGCGTCAGCGGGTTGAAGACGTAGCCGAGCACCCGCGCCTGCAGCAGGGCGGTGACCCGACCGCCGGTCAGGTCGACGCCGCGGTCCCGCAGGAACGCGTCGACGCGCTGGCGCAGGGAGTCCCGATCAGCGCCGTCGAGGTGGTCGCGCGCGTCGAACCGGGCGAAGGGGCGGAGCCACCACGGAAGCCGGGGGAGCCGGTCGAGGTCGACATACCAGCTGTATCCGTGGTGCTCGAAATGGTGATACACCGGTGCGCGCCGCAGATGCGCGGTTCGGGTCCGGTACAGGTGTGAGCCGTCCACATGGAGTATTCGGAGCCACCTGCAGGCCGGATGACTGTGGCGACCGAGTCACCAAGAATGCGAGGTCGCCACGAGTCCCTGGATCAACGCGGAGGTGGCGGGCGTGAGGCCGTCGTCGCTCGGTAGCTGGCTGCGGGGGCTGATGCCGCGCACCCGAGGTGTCAGCTCGAGTTGCGCTCCGCCGCGGCGCACGCGGTTGACCGGATTGTCGGGGTGCAGCCCACGCAGTTCGCGGGGAATCGCGTTGAGATCGGTGATCACCTGGTAGCCGGGCACCCCGACATGGCGGGCGAGATGTTCGGCGAGTTCGCGGTTGCGACCGCCCGCAAGCAGTTGTGTGCTGCGTCCGATGCGGCCGTAGCCGTGCAACGACACCGCGACGTCGACGTGGTCGAGGAACTCCGCGAGACGAGCCGACTCCTGCGCCCGGTACAGCGCCGAGGGCAGATGGTGCGGGTAGTGATCGGGGTGGCGCACCACATACACCGAGGCGCCCGCCGCGTCGGCGGCCCGTTCGGCGATGACGTCGGTCATCTGCTCCAGCCCGCCGCCGTGGATGGCCAGGAAGCCGAAGCGCGACCGCAATGTGCAGTCCTCCGTGACGCCCGGCTGCGCCAACAACTCCGAAAATGATTGCGGCGCAGGGGTTTCTGCGTTACAGGCTCGGTTGGGCCAGTGTGTGGGATCCCACCGCCTGAGGAAGTCGACCCATCGCTGCGGCAGGCCGTGGTGCATGGCGCCGTCGACTATGCGTTCCAGATATCCCGGTCGCGGCGGCCCGGGTTCGACGCGATGGTCGATGTACACCCAGGCTTCGGCGGGCCCGTCGTCGGTGTGCACGGTGAGCCGGTCGCGGCGGTAGCGCACCGGAACGCCCTCGGCGCTGTCCAGCACGGCCAGGTCGTGATCGTTGAGTTGCCACACGACTCCGTGTACTTCGGAGCCGTCGAACGGTTCGACGGTCGCGACACCACGCTGGTTGATCAGCCAGTCGTGGTCGGCTAGCTTGGCCGGCCGGGGATTCGCCGCGTCGGGGCACCGCAACGCCATCTGCGAGACGTTGAGGTTCGATCCGTACGCGAAGTAGGCGTGGTTGAGCATCAGCCCGTCACGGTCAGGAAGATCAGCACCACATTCAAGAGACTAATGAGGGCGGCGATGCCCCAGCCGAGAGTCGTCGTCACGCGGTGGTTGGTGTCGTCGCCCATCAGGCTCCGGTCGCTGGTCAACCGCACCAGCGGAATCAGGGCGAACGGGATCCCGAAGGACAGCACCACCTGCGACAACACCAGCGCCCGGCTGGGGTCGAGACCGATGGCGAGGATTGCCAGTGCCGGCAGCAGGGTGATGAGGCGGCGCAGCACCAGTGGAATGGAGCGCTTCAGCAGGCCCTGCATGATCATCGCGCCCGCGTAGGCGCCGACCGAAGAGGACGCCAGCCCCGAGGCCAGCAGGCCGATGGCGAACAGCAGCGCGATCGTCGGGCCGAGGGTCTCGCGGACCGCGGCGTGTGCGCCCTCGATCGAGTCGGTGTTCTCCTGTCCCTGCAGATTGGTGGCGGCGACCAACACCATCGACAGGTTGACCGCGCCCGCTACGACCATCGCAATGCCGACGTCCCAGCGGGTGACGCGCAGCAGCATCCGTCGCATCGGGCCTGGCTCGGGGTGGCCGTGCCGGTCCCGGGCCAACCCGGAGTGCAGGTACACCGCGTGCGGCATCACGGTCGCGCCCAGCATGGCCGCGGCGATCAGCACGCTCTCGGTTCCGGCGAACATCGGGACCAGCCCGGCCGCCGCCTCGTCGACGGGCGGGGGAGCGACGAACAGGCTGGCGAGAAAACCCACCGCGATGATCGACAGCAGCCCGGTGATGACGCGTTCGAACGAGCTTTGACCTTGGCGGTCCTTCACCAACAACAACAGCAGCGAGACGACCCCGGTGATGATGCCGCCGGTCAGCAGCGGCAGGTCGAACAGCAGGTACAGCGCGATGGCGCCGCCCACCACCTCTGCGAGATCCGTTGCCATCGCGACTAATTCGGCTTGCAGCCAGTACGTCAGCCGGGTTCGGCGGCGCATCCGGCCACCGACCGCTTCCGGTAGCGACATCCCGGTCACGAGCCCCAGCTTCGCCGAGAGGTACTGCACGAGGCAGGCCATGGCGTTGGCCGCGACGATGACCCAGACCAGCAAGAACCCGAACTGCGCGCCGGCGCTGACGTTGGCGGCGACGTTGCCGGGGTCGACGTAGGCGATGGCGGCGACGAATGCCGGCCCGAGCAACAGCCAACTCGGCCGCAGCTTCACCTCGTCCTGGACCACCTCGCCCACCTTCTATCCGGAATAGCGAATAGAAAAGTTAGGTTAGCCGAAACCTCAACCCCGTGCGGCTACGGGGTCACCTACCGCGTCCACCGACGATCACGGGGCCCCAGGCCCAGCCGCGGTACGGCCCGGTCTGCACCGACGGTGACGTGACGATCTGAGAGCTGCCGTTCGTATCGCACTGGGTGGTGTTCGGGGCGATGTCGACGCATTCGGGCGCGGCGGTGGCGGCGGGTGCGACGAGGGTACACATGCCAACCGCGGCCGCTGCAAAAACCATTGCGAGACAGCGCATTATCGACGACTTGCGCGGCAGGGGCAGGCCCGGACGGTCACGGGAAGAAGAACCCGTCGCCTTCCCACATGCTGCCCCACGGACCCACATACTCCTGTTCGGCGGGCGTGGCGTTGATCGAAACGTTGCCTGGCGACACGCATTCCGTCGTGGAGCCGCCGATCGCCTGGGCGCCGCCGGTGTCGACGCACTGCGGCAGCGTCGGATTGGCCGGTTCGGCGCCGGCCAACGGTGCGCCGGCGAGCGCCGCTGCGACGCCACCGGCCGCGATCACCGGAGCGAGATAACGAAGTGTGGTTCGCATGGGCACGTCCTCAGTCTGAACTACCGTTGGCCTTGGCGCAGAGCGTACAGCCCTTTTCCGGTGATCAGCGGCAAGTCGAGCGTCGTGCGGATGCCCGGCGGGGCGGCCACGACCGCGGGAATCGCGTTGACGACGCGGGCGGCGGTCGCGACCAGCCCGGCGTGATTGTGGTCGCCGTTGGGGCTGCTGAGGCACAGGTCGAGCGTGTAGGACGGCTCGCCGGTGATCTCGAGGCGGTACGAGCCGCCCTCCTGCGCCGGTTGCGGCCAGTCCGGGTGCAGGTCGTCGCGCAGCCGCGTGACGTGTTCGAGGACGACGGCGACCTTGCCGTCCTTGATGCCCTGCACTT
Organism: Mycobacterium sp. GA-0227b; assembly: GCF_001499855.1. Lineage (GTDB taxonomy): Bacteria > Actinomycetota > Actinomycetes > Mycobacteriales > Mycobacteriaceae > Mycobacterium. Next base: position 466,963 of record NZ_LQIK01000012.1, on the reverse strand, counting down.
CGAAGCGCAAGGCCGCTGCGGTGCCCTTGGCAATATGGCCTGCGGCGATGTCGAAATCCTCGGGCGCCGGATCCCGCACATAGGTTTCGGTCACGTTGTCGAGCTCGATGCCCAGGCCCGCGGCGAGCTGGCGCACCACCGATCCCCAGGCGAGGCTGAGCACCCCGGGTTGCAGCAGCATCGGGATCTCGTCGAGCGGTTTGCCGAAGCCCATCACGTCGAACATGACCGTGGCGCTGTCGTAGGTGTCGTAGTTGATGATCTCCATGCAGCGGATCTGTTCGACGCTCTGGCAGGTGCCCGCCAGTGCCAGCGGCAGCAGGTCGTTGGCGAAGCCGGGGTCGATGCCGTTGACAAACAGGGACGAATTGCCTTGTTGCGTGGCCTCCTCGATCGGCTTGACGAGGTCGTCGGGCAGCACCTGCCACGGGTACTGCAGGAAGACGGCGCTGCTGCCCACGACGTTGACGCCGGCGGCCAGGATGCGGCGATAGTCCTCGAGCGCGTCGGGCAGGCGGTTGTCGGCCATCGCGGTGTAGACGGCACAGTCGGGCTGGGTGGCCAGTACCGCGTCGATGTCGGCCGTCGCGGTGATACCTGTCGAAACCCCAAGCCCCGCAAGGTCTCCCGCGTCCTTACCGGCTTTGGCGTCCGACGACACCCACACGGCGGTGAGCTCGTACTGCGGGTCGTTGATCAGCTGGGTCAGCGCGTGCCGTCCGACGTTGCCGGTGCCGATCGCGGCCACCTTGATGGTCATGGGCTTCCTCTCACAGATCCGGGATGGGCAGGTCGAGATTCGGGACCGTCAACCCGCCGTCCACCTCGAGCGTCTTACCGGTCAGATAGCTGCCTGCGGGCGAGGCGAGATACACGGCGGCAGCGGCGATGTCATCGGGTTCACCGAGGCGGCGCATCGGGGTGGCCTGCTCCATCGGCTTCCGCAGCTCGTCGTTGGAGGCGACGATGTCGAGCGCCGAGGTCAGGATCGAGCCCGGTGCGATCGCGTTGACCCGGATCCGCGGGCAGAGGTCGAGCGCGGCCAACCGGGTGTAGTGGGCGAGCGCGGCCTTCGCGGTGCCGTAGGCGGCGAAACCGCGGCCGGCCAACCGGCCCATGGTGGAGGTGACGTTGATGATGCTGCCGCCGCCGGAGTGCTCGAGCATGTGCGGTACGGCGGCTGCCGTGAGCGCGTGCGCGGTCGAGACGTTGAAGGTGAAGGCGTCGCGCAGGTCCTTCGTGGAGGTGTTGAGGAGCGCGTTCGGCATGGTGCCGCCGACGTTGTTGACGACGATGTCTAGTTTGCCGAACGCCTCGACCGCCGCGTCCGCGAGCTTGGCGGTGTCCTCCGGGTGTGCGAGGTCCGCGACGACGATGTGGGCCCGTCGTCCGGCGGCGCCGATCTGCTCGGCGACCTCCTCGAGTTGCGACTGTGTGCGTGACGCGATCAGCACGTCTGCACCGGCTTCCGCGAATGCGACCGCCATCGCGGCGCCGAGGCCGCGGCCCGCACCGGTGACCACGGCCACCTGATCGTCCAGTCGAAATCTGTCGAGAATCACGGCGTCACGGTAACAGGCCGAACTGAAACACGTTCTAATTTGTCGCAGGTTCGCTCAATTGTGAACCTCACGACGTAGATCCAGGGAAAACCGTCGCCAGATTCACAACCGGCGATCGCGGGGCGCTTACTTCTTGGCAGCGGTCTTCTTCGCGGCCTTTTTGGCAGGCGACTTCTTGGCGGCCTTCTTGGCCGGGGCCTTCTTCGCGGCGGCCTTCTTCGCGGGCGCCTTCTTGGCCGGCTTGTCCCCGTCGTCGGACTTGCCGCGGCCTTCGCGCCGGGCCTTCACGCTCGCCTCGAGCTTGGCCAGCAGGTCGGAGACATCCTCGGTCTCGTCGAGCTCCTGCGGCTGCTCCTCGGTGGTAAAGGCTTCGCCGCCTTCGAGTTTCGCCTGGATCAGCTCGTGCAGCTGCTCCTGATAGTCGTCGTGGTAGCGGTCGGGATTGAAGTCGTCGGTCATCGAGTCCACGACCTGGGTGGCCATCTTCAACTCGGCCGATTTGATGTCGACTTCCTTGTCCAGCACCGGGAAATCGGGATCGCGGATCTCGTCGGGCCACAACAGCGTCTGGATCACCATGACGTCGCGCTTGCTGAAGTCCTGCACCCGCAGCGCCGCGAGCCGGGTCTTGTTGCGCAACGCGAAATGGACGATCGCGACGCGGTCGGTCTCCTTGAGCGTCTTGGTCAACAGCACATATGACTTTGACGACTTGCCCTCGGGCTCAAGGAAATAACTGCGGTCATACATCATCGGATCGATGTCGCCGGCCGGAACGAACTCCAGCACCTCGATCTCCCGACTGCGTTCCTCGGGAAGCGTCGCAATGTCCTCGTCGGTGATGATCACCGTCTGCCCGTCGTCGGATTCATACGCCCGGGCGATGTCGCGGTACTCGACTTCCTCGCCGTCGAGTTCACAGACGCGCTTGTACCGAATGCGTCCGTTGTCCTTCGCGTGCACCTGATGGAACTTCACGTCGTGGTCCTGGGTCGCGCTGTAGACCTTGACCGGGACGTTCACCAGGCCGAACGCGATCGAGCCTTTCCATATGGAACGCATCAACCCAGTATGGCTGATTTCTGCGCCGCATCGCGGCTGCTGCGATCAGGAAGATCGGCGCCGGCACGGGACACCGTCAACGCCGACGACAGGGCGGCGGTTCGCACGACGCTCGTCAGCTCCTCGGTGCCGATTCGAGCCAGGTCAGCCCGTCGTTCGGCACCCAGCAGGCCCAGCGTCCACAGGGCGTCGATCAGGCCGGTCATGAACGCATCGCCCGCGCCGACCGTGTCGACGACGTCGACCTGGAACGCCGGCACCCGCACCGTGCCCTGTGCGCACAGCGCGAACGCCCCTTGCCCACCCGTGGTCACCGCTACCACGGACGGGCCCATCGCCAGCCACGTGTGGGCGATCTGCTCGGCAGAGCGGTCCGGGTCGATCCAGCGCATGTCCTCGTCGCTCACCTTGACGACATCACTTCGCTCGATGATCCGATCGATGCGGTTGCGTGCGGCGTCGCCGTCCTCGATCAGCACCGGCCGCACATTCGGGTCGAACGTCACGGTCGCCGACGGGTGGTAGGTGTCGAGCAGCGCCGCGGTGGCGCGGCACCCGGGCTCCAACACCGTCGCGATTGACCCGGTGTGCACGACGAGCGGCGGCCCGACCTCCGGCGTGCCCGTCAGTTGCCATTCGATGTCGAAGTCGTACTGTGCCGAGCCGTGCTCGTCGAGAGTGGCCAGCGCGGTCGGAGTGCGGGCCGCGTTCGTGCTTCCCGTAACCAGTTGCACCCCAGCCGCTTCGACATACTCGACGATGCGCCAACCCCGTTCGTCGTCGCCGATGTGGGTGAGGAATTCGACGTCGCGATCGAGGCGGGCCAGCCCGACCGCCACATTGAGCGGGCTGCCGCCGACGTGTTCAGCGCTGACTTGGCCGGGACGGGAGACGATGTCGATCAAAGCCTCGCCGATCACCAGCGCTCGCTGCCTACCGTCGCCCGAACTCATCCGGTCACCACGTTTTTCACGCTACCCGGCGCGCTGCCGTTGCCGCGGATTTCGGCGCCACCGCTGTGAACGGCGCGACGACCCTGGTGCAGAACTCGACGTTCAGGTCACCGGCTGGTTCGACGGGTCCAAGCCATTCGGCAGGTCCGGTCCGAACCCCGACCCGTGGGTGAACTCCTGATGCGCCATCGGCCGGCAGTTGTTGTCCATCGGCGTCTGGTCGCCCGAGCAGTAGGGGACAAGGTCTTGCGGATCGGCCGCCGCGTGAGGCGCCGATAGCAGAGCCGCCGTCGCGACCAGCACCGCCGCCGCAAGTCGAGTCACGAATCCAACGTAACAGCGGGTATACGTTCACACTGTGGATCGATTCGGCCGGGTGAAGCTGACCAACCCGGACAAGTTGCTGTACCCGGCGACGGGGACCACCAAGGCCGAGGTGTTCGACTACTACGTCGGCATCGCCGAGGCGATGATCCCGCATATCGTGGGCCGTGCCGTCACCCGCAAGCGCTGGCCGAACGGTGTCGAAGAGCCGTCGTTCTTCGAGAAGCAGCTCGCCTCGTCGGCGCCCGAATGGCTGGACCGCGCGTCGGTAACCCACCGGTCCGGGACGACGACGTATCCGCTCATCGACACCGCCGAGGGGCTGGCGTGGATCGCGCAGCAGGCCGCGCTCGAAGTCCATGTGCCGCAATGGCGATTCGTCGCCAGGGACGACGGCCCACCGACCCCCGGCCCGGCGACCCGCATCGTCTTCGACCTCGACCCCGGCGAGGGAGTGTCGTTTCGGCAACTCTGCGAGGTCGCCCACGAGGTACGGGATCTGATAGGCGACATCGGGCTCACCACTTACCCGTTGACCAGCGGCAGCAAGGGTCTGCACCTGTACGTGCCGCTGCAGGAGCCGATCAGTTCCCAGGGCGCATCGGTGCTCGCCCGGCGGGTCGCCCAGCAGCTGGAGAAGACGATGCCCAAGCGGGTAACCGCGACGATGACGAAGAGCCTGCGCGCCGGAAAGGTGTTCGTCGACTGGAGCCAGAACAACGGCGCCAAGACCACCATCGCCCCGTATTCCCTTCGCGGACGCGAACATCCGACCGTCGCCGCGCCCAGAACATGGGACGAGATCGGCGACCGCAAGCTTCGGCACCTGCGGTTCGACGAGGTACTCGAGCGCGTCGAGGAGATGGGCGATCTGCTGGCGCCGCTCGACGAGGCGGTGCCGGTGCCCGATCGGCTGACCACGTACCGCAGCATGCGCGACGCGTCGAAAACCCCGGAACCGGTGCCGAACAAGCCGCCGAAAACTGGCAACAACGACAAGTTCGTCATCCAGGAGCACCACGCCCGCCGGCTGCACTACGACCTGCGACTGGAACGCGACGGCGTGCTGGTGAGCTGGGCGGTGCCCAAGAACCTGCCCGACACCCCGTCGGTGAACCACCTGGCCGTGCACACCGAGGACCATCCGCTGGAGTATCTGACCTTTCACGGCGAGATCCCGAAAGGGGAATACGGCGGCGGCAAGATGATCGTCTGGGACACCGGCACGTATGAGGCCGAGAAGTTCAACGACGTGCCGCCCGACAGTCCCAACGACGGCGGCGAGGTCATCATCAATTTGCGGGGCAAGAAGATCGACGGCCGCTACGCCCTGATTCAGACCGACGGCAAGAATTGGCTCGCGCACCGGATGAAGGACCAGAAGCGGCCGCAAGCCGGTGATCTCGCGCCGATGCTGTCGACGGAAGGATCGGTCGCGCGGCTCAAGGCCGGCCAGTGGGCGTTCGAGGGCAAGTGGGACGGCTACCGGGTGATTCTCGACGCGGACCGCGGCAGGCTGACCGTCCGGTCGCGACGCGGCCGCGACGTGACCGCGGAGTTTCCCCAATTCGGAGCGCTCGCAGCCGATCTCGCCGAGCACCATGTGATCCTCGACGGCGAGGCGGTGGCGCTCGACGAGTCGGGGGTGCCCAGCTTCACCGAGATGCAGAACCGCGCCCGCTCGACCCGGGTGGAATTCTGGGCGTTCGACATCTTGCACCTCGACGGCCGATCGCTGTTGCGCGCCAAGTATTCCGACCGACGGCGGCTACTGGAGGCACTCGCCGAAGGCGGCGGGTTGATCGTCCCGGACCTGTTGCCGGGCGACGGCCCCGAAGCGCTCGAATATGCCCGCAAGAAGGGCTGGGAAGGCGTCGTCGCCAAGAAGCGCGACTCGACATACCAACCGGGGCGGCGGTCGTCGTCGTGGATCAAGGACAAGCTGTGGAACACCCAGGAAGTCGTGATCGGCGGCTGGCGTCAGGGCGAGGGCGGCCGATCGAGCGGCATCGGCGCTCTGCTCCTCGGGATCCCGTCAGACGGTGGACTGCAGTTCGTCGGCCGCGTCGGCACCGGCTTCACCGACAAGGCCCTTGCCGAACTCAAGAAGACGCTCAAGCCGCTGGAAACGGACGACAGCCCGTTCAACGAGCGACTGCCCCGCCAGGACGCCAAGGGCGTCACATACGTCCGCCCCGAACTGGTCGGCGAGGTGCGCTACAGCGAACGAACCTCCGACGCCCGGCTGCGCCAGCCGAGTTGGCGCGGGCTGCGCCCGGACAAGGACCCGGCCGAGGTCAAGTGGGAGTAGCGCCGCCGGTGCTTCGAAACCCAGCTCGATGGGTACCGTAGTGGGAGCCAAGGGTTGAGCCTCATGCCCCAACTCGCTCCAGTTTGAGTGGGTGATTCTCATCGCCACCACGGCCGTCAATGTGCATAGCCCCCAGCGGTCTCACGTCGAGATCGCCGAACTCGCTCGCGCCGAGGAATTTCTCGAGGATGCGTACGGCGCCAAGATGCGGCTGGACCGCGATGAAAACGCTCGTCGGTCGGCGAAACTTCTCATCCACGAACGCACCGCCGTCGGACCGTTCGCTGTCGAGGACATTCGATTGGCCGGAGACGTGCAGGCCTCGACCGAGCCCTTGCACAAGGTCTTGGTGGTTTGGCCGACCAGTGGGCGGTTGGGCCGGGAGTGCGGCCGCGAGGTGACCGAGGTGGCCGCGGGTGAGCTCGCGCTGGTCTCCCAGCCGGACGCGCCGCATCGGACCCACGCCCATGATCTGCACGCGACCTCGGTGATGCTCGACCCGTCGATACTGGTCGGGGTCGCCACCGCGCTCCCGACGGGCCAGGCTCCGATCTGCTTCACCAGCCTGCAGCCCGTCGATGGCGCAGCGTCCCGGCTGTTGAAGAACACGATCACCTACGTCAAGGACGTCATCCTCACCGACGACGCGTTGGCCACTCCGCTGGTTCTCGGTCACGCGGCGCGACTCCTTGCGGCCGTCACGATGTCGACGTTCCCGAACTCGCTCGCCGCGGCGCCCACGACCCACGACCGAACCGACCACCAACCCGTGCTGCTTCGTCGCGCGATGGAATTCATGGAATCCAATGTCGCCAACGACATCGCGCTCGACGACGTCGCCGAGGCCGTCCACGTCACGCCCCGCGCGGTGCAGTACATGTTTCGTCGCCACCTCGAGACGACCCCGCTGCAGTACCTACGCCGACTTCGGCTGCACTACGCCCACCAGGAGCTGCAGGCCGCCGATCGGACCCGCACCACGGTGACTGACGTCGCCGCCCGGTGGGGTTTCGCACATACCGGCCGGTTCGCCGAGGCCTACCGCGAGACATACGGGTGCACCCCGCATATGACTCTGCGGGAATGACGGCCATGCCGTTACCCCGGCTACCTGTCTGACCACCGTGCCGAGCGGGCAGAAGAGCTACACATACTCGCAATCACAGCCGGTTCTCCGGACCGACCACCGCCCACACCGTTTTGCCCGACGGGGTAGGCGCGTTGCCCCACGCGCGGCACAGCGCCGTCACGATGCGCAGTCCCGTCGGCGGGCCGCCGCCGGATTCCCGGATGCCCGCGGGCAGGCGACTGGCGTCCTCCACCGCAATCGTCACCGCTGAGCCATCGCTCTCCAGCCGCAGGTTGGGGTCGCTGGCCGCGTGTGCCACAGCGTTTTCCACGAAGGCGGTAGCGATGACCTTTGCCACCGGGATCAACTCCGGCTGTGTCCATGCGGTGAGCCACTCGTCCACAAGTTCCCGCGTCCGCCGCAGACTTGCCATACCGCCCGGCAGATACGCACGGGCACGACGTCGGCTCTTGAGCGGCGGGGGTTGACCGAGCGCCTCGACCGCGTCGTGGATCGTGGGATAGACGGGGACCCAGCGGTTGATGCCATTGCGGACGATCGCCGACCGGCCGTCGGCGTGCTCACAGACGAGGATGATCGGTACCTCCGGCCACCGGTCGACGTGCCAGCGCGCACTGGTGAACACCGCCAATGCCGACTCGGCAGGCACCTCGAGTTTGGTGATATCGACGATGACCGCCCGCGGCTCGTCAAGGGCGGCCTTGATGATCACGTCGCGAAGCGGACGGTACGTCCTGCTGTCGAGCACGCCGTCGGGAGTGAGCACCGTCGTACCGCGAATTCCATCGACGTCGGAGGACAGCGCGCAGATGTCGTCAGGCACCGCGCTCATCTTCCTCTGCAGTCGCCTCCGACGGTCGCTTGCCCAGCGGTCGTCCCGACGCGAAATGTGTGAGTGCCTCCACGCCTCCTGCGGAGGCGCCCACCGCCACGACGCCTCGCAGCGCCCCCGTGTCCGCCATCGTGGTCGGACTACCCGCGCTAGAGCGTGGATAACCCTTGTCAGAGCTTGGCGATGACGTTTTCGGCGAACTTCTCGAGATGGCGGATCTTGGTGTCGAGCGGTTCGGTGTCCGACCCCGTGATGTACGGGATCCGAAAACCGACGATGACGTCAGTTACGCCTTTGTCCTCGAGCCGTTTGATGCCGTCGGGCGTGTAGGCGTCGGCGGAGATGACATGCACCTCGAACGGTCCCGTGCGGCCCTCTTCTTCGCGAAACCGATTGAGCCGCTTGAGGAGTCGATCCAATTCCTCGGCGTCGCCGCCGCCGTGCATCCAGCCGTCGTTGCGGGCCGCCCGCTTGAGCGCGGCGTCGGCGTGGCCCCCGACGAGAATGGGGATCGGCTTGGTGGGTGCCGGTGTCATCTTCGTTTTCGGGATGTCGTAGAACTCGCCGTGGAATTCGAAGTACTCGCCGGTGGTAAGGCCCTTGATGATCTCGATGCACTCGTCCATGCGTCTACCGCGCCTGGCGAACGGCACATCCATCAACTCGTAGTCCTCGGGCCACGGGCTGGTGCCGACGCCCAGCCCGAGCCGGTTGCCGAAGAGCGCAGCCAGCGAGCCGGCCTGTTTGGCCACCAGTGCGGGCGGCCGGATCGGCAGCTTGAGGACGAAGAAGTTGAACCGCAGCGTCGTGGTGACCGCGCTCAACGCACCCGCGAGGACGAACGCCTCGACGAACGCCTTGCCGTCGAGGAATTCGCGGCTGCCGTCTGGTGTGTAGGGGTACTTGGAGTCCGACTCGAACGGGTAGGCGACGCTGTCGGCGATCGTCATCGCGTGGTAGCCCGCCGCCTCGGCGGCCTGCGCCAACGGTACGTAGAACGTCGGATCGGTCATCGCTTCGGCATAGGTGAACCGCACGCCGCAATACTAGAACGGGTTCTAGTCCCGGGTTTAGGAGATGGCACGCAGGGAACTTGAACGCCGTGAGCGCGGCCAAGACCATGTCCAAGCCCTTGTCAATCGCCAGCAGTGTTGTCGGTGGCCTCATCGCCGGCAAGATCTTCACCGAGGTCTGGCAGCGGATCAACCCGGAGGATGAGGAGCCGGATCCCAAGGACCTCAGCCGATCGACGCGCGAGGTGTTCATCGCCGCCGCGTTGCAGGGTTTGATCGTCGGCCTGATCCGTGCGGCCCTCGCCCGGGCACAGGCCAAGGGATTCCACGCACTGACCAACGAAGACCTGCGCTAGCGCGTTCTTGCGCGGAACCGAGGTGAGCGGTGCCCGATCTCGTCGCCGACGCGTTGGTGACGCGGCTGCGCGACTGGGGAGCGACGCGGATCTTCGGTTACGCGGGCGACGGCGTCAACACACTTCTCGGGGCGCTCGCCCGGGCCGGTGAGCCGGAATTCGTCGCGACCCGGCACGAGGAGCTCGCGGCGTTCATGGCTTGCGGCCACGCCAAGTACACCGGTGAGGTGGGCGTCTGCCTCGCCACCCAGGGCCCCGGCGCGATCCACCTGCTCGCCGGCCTCTACGACGCGAAGCTCGACCGCCAACCGGTGGTGGCCATCGTCGGGCAGGTGGTGTCGACGGCGCTGGGCAGTGGCTATCTACAGGAGGTCGACCTGCACACGCTGTTCAAGGACGTGTGTGCGCAGTACGTCCAGACCGTCTTCGCGCCCGAGCAGATGCCGATGGCGTTGGACAACGCGATGCGGACCGCATTGGCGACGTCGACGCCGACGTGCCTGATCGTGCCGCACGACGTGCAGAAGGCGCAGATGCCCGACGAGATCCAGCACAGTCACGGTGTGGTCCCCTCAGCGGCGACCTACACCCGTCCGCACGTGGTTGCCCGGGACGCCGACCTGCACCGCGCGGCCGAGCTGCTGAACAGCGGCGAGAAGATCGCGCTGCTGGTCGGACGCGGGGGCATGGGCGCCGAGGACGAGATCGCCGAGATCGTCGACCTGCTCGGCGCCGGCGTGGCGACCTCACTGCTCGGCAAGCCGGTCCTGGACGAGGCTGCGCCGTGGCACACCGGGGTGATGGGTCATCTGGGCACGACGGCCAGCGCGCAACTCATGGCCGGCTGCGACACCCTGCTGATCGTCGGCAGCAACGACCCGTGGACGGAGTTCTATCCCGGCCCCGGGCAGGCGCGCGCGGTGCAGATCGACATCGAGCCGCGGGTCGTCGGCGCGAAGTATCCGGTCGACGTGGCGCTCACCGGCGATGCGGCGGACACGTTGACCCGGTTGTCTTCGCTGATTCACCGCAAGACCGACCGCCGGTGGCAGCAGCAGGTCACGCGCTGGACGCAGCACTGGCTTCGCGAATCGGCCGAACGCGCTGATGCCCAACATGATTCGGCGAACCCGGAGTTCGTCGTGCGGGCGTGAGCGACCACCTGCCGGGCAACGCCCGGGTCGCCGTGGACGTCGGGTCGGCGACATACTGGTATGCCCGTCAGCTCCGGTTGCCGCGCGGGGTACCGGCGCATGTGTCGGGTTATCTCGCATCGATGGGCTGCGCGCTGCCGTATGGGATAGCGGCCAAGCTGGACGCGCCGGACCGCCCGGTCATCGCGCTGGTCGGCGACGGCGCCATGCAGATGAGCGGGTTGCTCGAACTCGTCACGATCGCGGACCGGTGGCGCGGCTGGCCGGATCCGCGGTTCGTGATCCTGGTGCTGCACAACCAGGATCTGGCCGAAGTGTCGTGGGAGCAGCGCGAAATGGAGGGCGATGCGCGCTTCCCGGCGTCCCAGGATGTTCCGCCGTTCCCCTACGCCGACTACGCCGAACTCCTCGGGCTGCAGGGACTGAAGCTGAGCGAGTCGGCGCAGGCGCATGCGGCGTGGCAACGGGCGTTCGAGGCCGACCGGCCGACCGTGCTCGAAGCCGTCGTCGACCCGAAGACGCCGATGCTTCCGCCGCTGATGCCGGAAGCCAAGGCGGACACGGTTTATGCCGCGCTCGCGCAGGAGCCCGACGGCGACGCGGTACGCGAACGCGTTGTCGCACAGCGCAGGTCGGAGCCGACGTCTTAACCCTCGGTGTCCGGCGGGTATGGCGGAGCGCCGACGCCTGCAACGCAGTGCGTGCCCCACGGCGTCACCTCGGTCAACTGCCCCTGCGCCGTGCGGTCGCCGATCGATATGTGCACGGTCTGCGGCATGCGGACATCCGGTGCCAGGTCGAAAACCATGCCCCGCCAGTGGTACCGACCGTCGATCGGGTCGAGGTGACCGGTCAGCCGCACCCGCACGCCGTGCTCCGCATCGTGCAACCGCAGTTCGGCCGGCCCGTCGTAGACGCCGGTCATTGGGGCAGGAAGCCGCTTCGCCGCCACATCCGGCGCGCAATCGGGCCCAGCAGCCCTACCTCGTCGAGGAATGCCGCCAGCGGTGCGAAGCCGGTCATCTGGGTTTCGCGCCGATGTGGGCTGCTGCGCGCGATGCGCCGCGTCTGCTTGGGGTCGAGGCCGACGCGCGAGTACTGCACCTTGTTGGTGAACAGGAAGCGGAAGAAGTAGCCGCCAAGACCGTTGATGTTGGACAGCACGAATTTCGGCAGCGGACGCATGTGCGGGACCCGCTTGCGCAATCCGTCGCGGGCGAACTGGATGTGCCGGGCCTCCTCGGTGACGTGAATACGCATCAGGCGCTGCACGATGGGCTGTAGCTCGTCGTCGTCCATCATCTGGCGCTGCAGCGAATCGAAGATCTCCTCACCGATCAGGGCGGCGACCCACAACGCCGAGCCTTGGAACACGAACGGCAGCGCGTTGATGATGACCCGCTGATACCACTTGGGCCACACCGGCTTTGCGTCGACCCGCTCGATGGCCTTGCCGAACATCACCATGTGACGGGTTTCGTCGCCGAGTTCGGTCAACTCATAGTGCGTGTTACTGGCGGTGGGGTCCTGATGCATCATCTTGCGCAGCAGCGACTGGTTGAGGATGTTCTCGAACCAGATGCCGGCGGACAAGGTGTTCACCAGTTCCTGGCGGGACAGTTCGATCTGCTCCTCGCGCGTCATCGTGTCCCACAGTGGTGTGCCGTAGAGCGAGACGATCTTCGGCGGCAGGAAGAACTTGTCCGGGTCCAGCGGCGCGGACCAGTCGATGTCGACCACGGGGGCGTAGGACTTCTTCACCGACCCCTTCAGCAGGCGCTCGGAGAACTCGTTGCGGCTGGACGCGACAGCGGGGGTTGTCATCGGCGACCTCCCTTTGGGTGACTTGATCCCCAAGGTAGGCAGCCCGCGCATCGGAGTCAATACCTGCGGTACCGCATACTTCCGGTACCGAGCGTTTGGCCGGGGCCGCCCGGGGTATCGGGTGGTATGCGAATTGACGAGTCCGACAACGCCACTCGTGCACCGGACCCCGACGACCCGCGCAAGCCTCAGTCGCCGACTGACCTCACCCGGCCGTCGCTTCTCTACGCGATGCGCAAGGCCGTCCGGGAGTTCCGGGACGACGAGTGCACCGACCTTGCCGCGGCGCTGACGTATTACGCGGTGCTCTCGGTGTTTCCGGCGCTGGTGGTGATGGTGTCGCTGCTCGGCGTGTTCGGGCAGGGCAAACGCACGGTCGACGGGCTGCTCGACATCGCCGATGACGTGGCCCCGGCGTCCGCGCTCGACACACTGCGGCCGACAGTCGAGCAGCTGGTCAACTCCCCGACGGCCGGGCTCGCGTTGGTGATGGGCATCGCGGGCGCGCTGTGGTCGGCGTCGGGGTACGTCGGCGCGTTCGGCCGCGCGATGAACCGCATCTACGAGGTCGAGGAGGGTCGACCGGTGTGGAAGCTGCGTCCGGTGCAGTTGCTGCTGACGCTGGCCGGCCTGGTGCTCGCTGCGGCGGTCGTGTTGATGCTGGCGGTCAGCGGGCCGGTCGCCGAGGCGGTCGGCAATGCGATCGGCCTCGGCGCGGTGGCGGTGACGGTCTGGAGTATCGCCAAGTGGCCGCTGATCCTGCTCTTCGTCGTGCTGGCCGTCGCGATCCTGTACTACGTCACACCCAACGTCGAGCAGCCGAGGTTCCGCTGGATCAGCGGCGGCGCGGCGCTCGCGATCCTGGTGTGGCTCCTCGCGTCCCTGCTGTTCGGTGTCTATGCGGCCAATTTCGGCAGCTACAACAGGACCTACGGCGCGTTGGCCGGTGTGATCGTCTTCCTGCTGTGGTTGTGGATCACCAACCTCGCCCTGCTGTTCGGCGCCGAAGTGGACGCCGAGCTGGAGCGCAGCCGTCAGCTGCAGGCCGGTCTGGCCGCCGAGCAGGAATTGCAGCTACCACCCAAGGACACCCACAAGCTGCGCAAGGAAGCGGCCGCCGAGAAGAAGGACGTCAAGCGGGCCAGGCGGCTGCGTTTTTCGCGGGGCCGCAAACACTGAAGGCATACTGCGGGCGTGACCCGTCGGATTCATGTCATCGGCATCGGCGCGGGCGATCCCGACCAGGTGACCGCGCAGGCGGTGACCGCGCTCAACGACACGCAGGTGTTCTTCGCGATGGACAAGGGCGACTCGAAGCACGACCTGGTGGCGCTGCGCAGGCAGATCTGCGAACGGTTCATCCGCGAGCCCGGCTACCGGTTCGTCGAACTGCCCGACCTGCCCAGGGACAGGGCCGCCGCGGACGGTCCGGACTATCGCCGGGCGGTCGCCGACTGGCATGCGGCGCGGGCGCGGGTGTGGGCCGACGCGATCGCCTCCGAGCTTTCTGACGGCGCCACCGGAGCATTTCTCGCGTGGGGTGATCCGTCGCTGTACGACAGCACGCTGCGCATCCTCGACGCCGTCGCGAGCCACGTCGACATCGACTACGACGTGATCCCGGGCGTCACTGCGATTCAGACGCTCACCGCGCGGCATCGCATCCCGCTCAACGACGTCGGCGAACCCGTGCTCATCACCACCGGCAGGCAACTGCGCGACCGTGGGCTGGCCGGAAGCGCGGTGGTGATGCTCGACGCCGACTGCTCTTTCTTGTCGTGCCCGCCCGACACCCGCATCTGGTGGGGCGCCTACCTCGGCACGCCCGACGAGTTGCTGATGTCGGGCACCGTCGGCGAGGTCGGCTCGCGGATCGCGGCGGTGCGCGCCGACGCCAGGGCCCGGCACGGCTGGATCATGGACACCTACCTCCTGCGTTCGGCGCCTGGACGCAGTTAACGGGGGTTAATTGCCTTCACCTGCTGCATGCGATCAACCCCTTAGAGCCATTTCTTCGCAACGCGACCGTGGCAAGATCGCCGGCATGGTGTCGTTTGTTGTCCGCGCCGCGCTGACGGGGGTTGCGCTGTGGGTGGTGACGCTGATCGTGCCCGGCATCCGCTTCGTCGGCGGCGATTCCGCGCTGGCCGACGTCGGCATCATCTTCGTGGTCGCGGTCATCTTCGGCGTGGTCAATGCGGTGATCAAGCCGATCGTGCAGATCATCTCGATCCCGCTCTACATCCTCACGCTCGGCCTGTTCCACATCGTCATCAACGCGCTGATGCTGTGGATAACGTCCTGGATCACCGAGCACACCACGCACTGGGGCCTGTTCATCGACGACTTCTGGTGGACGGCGATCTGGGCGGCAATCGTGCTGTCGATCGTGAGTTGGCTGCTGTCGGTGGTCACCGGCCGCGGTTAAACAGTGAGCAGCCGCGGCTAGGCGTCAACCCTGACCGCACGGTGTGCGAGGAAGGCACACTGGAGCCATGCCAGAACTGCCCGAAGTCGAAGCGCTCGCCGATCACCTGCGTCGCCACGCCGTCGGACACCCGATCGGCCGCGTCGACGTGTCGGCGTTCTCGGTGCTCAAGACGTTCGACCCACCGGTCACCGCGCTGCACGGGCGGACCGTCACCGACGCCAACCGCTGGGGCAAGTACTTGGGCCTGCAGGCCGGCGACCTGTACCTGATCGCCCACCTGTCGCGCGCGGGCTGGTTGCGGTGGTCGGACAAGCTGGCGGCGGCGCCGTTGAAGCCCGGCAAGGGGCCGATCGCGCTCCGGGTTCACCTCGGAACACCCGGCGAGGCAGCGGGATTCGACCTCACCGAGGCCGGGACCCAGAAGCGGCTCGCGGTGTGGCTCGTCGACGATCCGGCCAAGGTACCGGGCATCGCGGGGTTGGGCCCCGACGCATTGTCGCTGGGCCCCGAAGATCTCGCCGGAGTACTAGCGGGCAACAGCGGCCGAATCAAGACGGTGATCACCGACCAGAAGGTGATCGCAGGTGTCGGCAACGCCTACAGCGACGAGATTCTGCATGTCGCGCGGATCTCTCCGTTCGCGACGGCGGGCAAGCTGACCGATGCGCAGCTGGCGGCGCTTCACGACGCGATGATCGGTGTCCTCACCGACGCGGTGACGCGTTCGGTCGGTCAGCAGGCGGCAACGCTCAAGGGGGAGAAGCGCTCCGGCTTGCGGGTACATGCCCGCACCGGTCTGCCCTGTCCGGTGTGCGGGGACACCGTGCGCGAAGTGTCGTTCGCGGACAAGTCTTTCCAGTACTGCCCGACCTGTCAGACGGGCGGCAAGGTGCTGGCCGATCGTCGGATGTCGCGACTGCTCAAGTGATCCGGCAGTACGAGCGGGTGGCCGCCGAGAGCGCCTGCCGGTAGAGGGCGTCGAGCTGGCGGGCATTGGCCACGGCGTCCGACGCATCCTTGCGCGTTCGCACGCAATCGGGGCTGTGTAGCGTATTCCATTGCAGTGCAATCTCATCGACCATGATCTTGTTGAGCCCGTCGATCTCCGATCGCAGCACGGACAGCTCGGGCGCCACAGTGGGTGCGGCTGGGGGGTCGAACTTCCACTGGCCGAAGCGGGTGTACTGGATGCCCTCGGTGGCGTCGATCTGGTCGGTGAAGACCGTCCGCACGTAGCCCGGGTCGACGGCGTGTGCGGCGGCGTCGGCGGCGACGGCGTCGAGGACCGCGTCGGCGCGCTGCCGGTCGGTGATCGGCCCACCGTTGATCCATTTGGCCGCCGCGACCGGGTCGGCGGTGGCCAGCCGCTGCGCCGCGGTGTCCACCAGCCGGTACAGCGGGCTGACCGGCTGGGCATGCGCGACCGGCTGTGAGATCGCGACAAGCAGCATCACCAGGGCCGATGTCGTCATCCGCAGGGCAACCATGCATCCATCATCGACCTCGATCACCCTCGCTTAGTCTGTCGGGGTGACTCGGCAGAAGATCTTGATCACCGGCGCGAGCTCCGGCCTGGGCGCCGGAATGGCCCGCGCGTTCGCCGCGAAGGGCCGCGATCTCGCGCTGTGTGCGCGCCGCATCGACCGGCTCGACGAGCTCAAGGCCGAACTGCTCGAGCGTCATCCCGGAATCGAAGTCGCCGTCTCCGCGCTCGACGTCAACGACCACGACCAGGTGCCGAAGGTGTTCGGTGAGCTGGCCGCCGAACTCGGCGGCATCGACCGCGTCATCGTCAATGCGGGCATCGGAAAGGGCGCGCCGCTGGGATCGGGCAAGCTGTGGGCGAACAAGGCCACCATTGAAACCAATCTCGTTGCCGCACTGGTGCAGATCGAGACAGCGCTCGAGATGTTCAAGCAAACGGGCGGAGGCCATCTGGTGCTCGTTTCCTCGGTGCTCGGCAACAAGGGCGTTCCGGGGGTGAAGGCGGCCTACGCCGCGAGCAAGGCCGGTGTGTCGTCGCTCGGTGAGTCGTTGCGCGCGGAGTACGCGCGTGGGGCCATCAAGGTCACGGTCCTCGAGCCCGGTTACATCGAATCGGAGATGTCGGCGAAGGCCGAATCGACGACGTTGATGGTGGACAACGAAACCGGGGTGCGCGCGATGGTGGCCGTCATCGAGCGCGAGACCGGGCGCGCGGCGGTGCCGTGGTGGCCATGGGCGCCGCTGGTCGGGCTGATGCGGGTGCTGCCGCCTCGCCTCATGAAGCCGTTCGCCTGAAGCGGCGAGCCGTGTAAAGGCCGGCGCCAACGGGTAGCCCGGCTCCGATGAAAGTGTTGCTGACCGGTGGCACCGGGTTCGTTGGAGCGTGGACGGCCAAGGCAGTGACCGACGCGGGGCATCAGGTTCGCTTCCTGGTCCGTGATCCGGCGCGGTTGGAGACGAGCGCCGCGCAGATCGGCGTCGACACCGACGACTACGCCATCGGCGACATTGCCGACGCCGACGCGACGGCCGCGGCGATGGACGGCTGTGACGCTGTAATCCACTCCGCAGCAATGGTTTCCATGGATCCACGGCAGGCCGACAAGATGCTGCGGACCAATCTCGCCGGAGCCCGCAACGTCCTTGGCGCGGCGGTTGAGCGCGGTCTCGATCCGGTCGTCCACGTATCCAGCTTCACCGCACTGTTCCGTCCCGGCCTCGACGTACTTCACGCCGATCTTCCCGTGGTCGGGGGATCCGACGGCTACGGGAAGTCCAAGGCGGAGGTGGAGAAGTACGCACGAGAGCTACAGGATGCGGGTGCGCCGGTGACCATCACGTATCCGGGAATGGTGCTCGGGCCGCCGGCGGGAAACCAGTTCGGCGAAGCGGCCGAAGGCGTCCAGGCGGCGGTTCAGATGCGAGGGGTCCCCGGGCGCGGTGCCGCCTGGATCGTGGTCGACGTCCGCGATCTGGCTGCGCTGCACGCCGCGCTACTCGAACCCGGCAAGGGGCCACGTCGATACATGGCAGGCGGCAAGCGCGTTGCGATCGCCGACCTGGCGTCGATGATCGGCCGCGCAGCGAACCGGTCGCTTCGGGTGTACCCGGTGCCGGATACGTTGCTGCGCAACCTCGGAAGGGTGGTCGACGTGGCCGGGCCCTATCTACCGTTGGACGCGCCGGTGACTGGGGCGGCGATGCAGTACTACACCCAGATGCCGTCGTCTGACGATTCACCCAGCGAGATCGAACTCGCCATCAGCTACCGGGACCCGCAGGAGACGCTGGCGGACACCGTCGCCGGGCTGAGGCAGGTGGCCAGGTTGTAGGTCGTTCGCAGGTTTAAGCAATCCCGCGTCGTGGTAGCCAAGTCCCATGATCGAAAAACTGACGAAGATGACGCCCCTGTTGTTCTCGGGCGCTGCGGCAGTCGCGATCGCCGTCGCGCCGACCGCCGGTGCGCAACCGGCGCCCCCGCCGTGTCTCAACGCCGACGGCACCCCGTGTGCCGGTATCGGCAATGTCGAGGCCGGTCCCGGTGGTGGTGCGCAAGTGAATGTTCCGAACGGCCCGCAGGGCACCGCCGACGGAGGCGGCGCCGGCGGCGTGATCCCCGGCGGCCCGGGAGGTTCGGCCGGTCCCGGTG
Source organism: Mycobacterium sp. GA-0227b (assembly GCF_001499855.1). Lineage (GTDB taxonomy): Bacteria > Actinomycetota > Actinomycetes > Mycobacteriales > Mycobacteriaceae > Mycobacterium. The sequence continues at coordinate 448,417 of NZ_LQIK01000012.1, read as the reverse complement.
GCGCGAGCGGTTCGCTGGCTCCGAACGGACCCGGCGGCACGGCCGGACCCGGCGGTGCGAGCGGGTGCCTGCCGAATGTCGGCTGCGTGAACATCCCGGCTCCGTAACAAGCAGCTGAGTTCGCCCAGCGTCGCGGCGCACGCTTCTCGGTGAGCGTGCGCCGCGCTGCGCTGACCAACTCGCTGACGAACTTGTAGCACAGGGGATTTCAGCCAATGGCCTCGGTGCGGTCGGTGACCAGGCGGCGCGCCAGAAACCCGAACACCAAGACAGAAGCAGCAGGAGCACCGAAAAGCACAATCGCCAGCAGTATCCCAGACGACGTGCCGCTCAATGCGGTCGCAAACGCGAACACCGCCACGACCCATGACACCGCGCACGTCACCACTGTGACGCCGATCGCCACTGCCAGGGAACGACGCACTCCATAGGCCGGAAATCCAGAGATAGCCAGGATCAACAGGACTGGTACGCCCAGGATGGCCGCTGCCACCCACATCCCCGAAAGTGTTCCCAACTCCCTGGCCGCCGGCATTATCAAACAGGCTGCGGCCACCGCGGCGAGCACGATGCCGACCGCCGCGATGGCACGCGCATTGGTTCCTCGCATACGTTCGGTGTGCCCGCGACGTTGTCCCGGCAATCGCACCGCGCTCCGGTGATGGCCGGTAGAAGGACCGCTCGGTGAGTCGCGCCGCGCCGATGGCACCTGCGAACCACCGACCGATAGGTCTGCTTGACAGATCATTGGGTTTTCCTAACACTGTGTTGTGTGAGTCCGGTGAGACGGGGCGATTCGCTCCCCATCCACAACCGCATCGGCGTCCTGCGCGCCGAGCGGCGGATGACGCGGGCTGAACTCGCGGCGCTGATCGATGTGAACCCGCAGACCGTCGGCGCGCTCGAACGCGGCGACCACTATCCGAGCCTGGACCTGGCGTTTCGGATCTGCGACGTGTTCGGCCTGCCCGTCGAGGCGGTGTTCTCCCGCACGGAGTTCACGCCGCTGTCCATCGAGCTCTACCGGAGGAACCCGCGCGCACAAGGAGGCGACTCAGATGTCCCCATCGACCCGGCAGACTGACCGAACGCTCATCGATCGCTACCAGGACTACCGGACGAGGCGGTTCCTCAAGCACGAGCGGACCTATGCCCACTCGCTTCCGAGTTGGCGCACCCAGTCCCGACGCCGAATTCTCGTGGTCGGTCTCGGCCTCACCTTCGCGTTCATGTTCGCGGTGAGTGTCCTGAGCGCCTTCGGATTATGGTGGGCGCCGTTGTTGTGGTTGGTCGCATGTCTGTTCTTCTTCCCGCTGTGGATCATGCTGCAGATCGTCTCCGGCAGGCAGGGCGACGCCCCGGAGGCGGCCCTCGACGAGTACGAGGTGCAGCAGCGCAACAGTGCCCGCTCGATCGGCCTGACCATCACCCAGAACTTGATGTTGATCCCGATCGGCTACCTGATCGTCGCATCAATTTACTTGCGCGACACCGACACCGACGTGGCGTACGCGGGTGCGCTGATGTCGCTGGCCGTGCTGGTGTTCGGCGGTTGCGCGCCGGCGATGATCCTCGGCTGGAGTCGTCCGGACCCCGACGCCTAATCGCTACGCGCTGCGGCCACGCTCGGCGCGGTAGTGCCGCACCAGCGCGTCGGTCGAGCTGTCCGATTGTTCAGCGGGGGCGTCGTCATTGGTGATGACCGGCAGCAGCGCTTTGGCTTGCGTCTTACCGAGTTCGACGCCCCATTGGTCGAACGAGTCGATGCCCCAGATGACGCCTTCGGTGAACACCTGGTGTTCATAGAGCGCGATCAGCTGGCCGAGCACCGATGGCGTCAGCTTGGTGGCCAGGATCGACGTGGTCGGCCGGTTGCCCGGCATCACCTTGTGCGGCACCACATTCGGTGGTGTTCCCTCGGCGGCGATCTCCTCGGCGGTCTTGCCGAATGCGAGCACCTGCGTCTGGGCGAAGAAGTTGCTCATCAGCAGGTCGTGCATGCTGCCGCGGCCGTCGGCGGTCGGCAGGTCGTCGGTGGGTTGGGAGAAACCGATGAAGTCGGCAGGCACCAGCCGCGTGCCCTGGTGCAGCAGTTGGTAGAACGCGTGCTGGCCGTTGGTTCCCGGCTCGCCCCAGAAGATCTCGCCGGTGCTCGTGGTGACCGGTGACCCGTCGGCACGCACCGACTTGCCGTTGGACTCCATCGTCAGCTGCTGAAGATACGCCGCGAACCGCGCCAGGTCGTTCGAATACGGCAGCACGGCACGGGTTTCCGCGCCGAAGAACTCGTTGTACCAGAGCCCGATCAAGCCGAGCAGCACCGGCACGTTCGACTCCAACGGCGCGGTGCGGAAGTGCTCGTCGACGACGTGGAAGCCGGACAGAAACTCGGCGAACCGTTCGCGGCCGATGACCGCCATCACGCTCAAACCGATTGCGCTGTCGACGGAATAGCGCCCGCCCACCCAGTCCCAGAAGCCGAACATGTTCTCGGTGTTGATGCCAAAATCGTCGACCAGCTTCTTGTTGGTCGACACCGCGACGAAGTGCTTGGCCACCGCCGCGTCACCGAGCGCGTCGGTGAGCCACCGTCGCGCCGCCGTCGCGTTGGTCAGCGTCTCCAGGGTGGAGAATGTCTTCGATGCGACGATGAAAAGCGTTGTCGCGGGGTCGAGTCCGTCCAGCTTGGCCACCAGATCGGCCGGGTCGACATTGGACACGAACCGCGCCGAGATGCCGGCGTCGGCGTAGTGGCGCAGCCCCAGCGTGACCATCGCCGGCCCGAGATCCGAGCCGCCGATGCCGATGTTGACGACGGTCTTGATCGGCTGGCCCGTCGCCCCGGTCCACTCGCCGCTGCGCAACCGGTCGGTGAAGTCGCCCATCTTGTCGAGCACCGCGTGCACATCGGCGACGACGTCTTGGCCGTCGACCGACAGTTCTGCGCCGCGCGGCATTCGCAGCGCGGTGTGCAGCACCGCCCGGTCCTCGGAGGTGTTGATGTGCACGCCGGAGAACATCGCGTCGCGCCGCTGCTCAAGGCCCGCAGCGCGGGCCAGGTCGACCAGCAGTGCGAGCGTCTCACGGGTGACGCGGTGCTTGCTGTAGTCGACGTAGAGATCGCCGACCGTCGTCGCCAACTCGGTGCCGCGAGCCGGATCCTCGGCGAAGAACTCGCGGAGGTGTTTGCCGCCGATCTCGTCGTGATGCCGTTGCAGGGCCTGCCATGCCGGGGTCGAGGCGATATCGGGAATCTCCGATGTTGTCGGCTCTTCGCGCAAGCGCTCATCGCTGCTCATGGGCACGACCTTAGTGCGGCCAAATGCCCAAAGGTGTAATCAAGAAGGATGGATACCGCGAAGCTGCTGTCGTCAGTGCCCACCGGACTGTGGATCGGTGGTGAAGAACGCCAGACGTCCTCGACGTTCGACGTGCTCGACCCGTCCGACGACTCCGTGCTGACCTCCGTCGCCAATGCGGGAGCCGAGGATGCGGTCGCCGCGCTCGACGTGGCCTGCGGCGTGCAGGCCGAGTGGGCGGCCACCGCCCCGCGCGAGCGCGGCGAGATCCTGCGCGCGGTCTTCGACACCATCACCGAACGCGCCGAGGACATCGCCACGCTGATGACCCTCGAGATGGGCAAGGTGCTGCGCGAGAGCATGGGCGAGGTCACCTACGGCGCCGAGTTCTTCCGCTGGTTCGCCGAGGAGGCCGTGCGCATCGCGGGCCGCTACACCCCGAGCCCGGCGGGCAGCGGCCGCGTCCTGGTCACCAAGCAGCCGGTCGGCCCGTGTTACGCGATCACGCCGTGGAATTTCCCGCTGGCGATGGGCACCCGCAAGATCGGCCCGGCGCTCGCCGCCGGCTGCACGATGATCGTCAAGCCTGCGCAGGAGACGCCGCTGACCATGCTGCTGCTGGCCAAGCTGATGGACGACGCGGGTCTGCCCAAGGGTGTGCTGTCGGTGCTGCCGACCAACAACCCGAAAGACGTCACCGCCGCGCTCATCGACGACGGCCGGCTGCGCAAGCTGACCTTCACCGGCTCCACCGGCGTCGGCAGGGCGCTGGTCAAGCAATCGGCCGACAAGCTTCTGCGCACCTCGATGGAACTCGGCGGCAATGCGCCGTTCGTGGTGTTCGACGACGCCGACATCGACGCCGCCGTCGACGGCGCCATCCTGGCCAAGATGCGCAACGGCGGCGAAGCGTGTACCGCGGCCAACCGCTTCCACGTCGCGAACCCGGTGCGCGAGGAGTTCACCGAGAAGCTGGTCAAGCGGATGAGCGAATTCACGCTCGGCAAGGGTCTCGACGAGTCGGCGACGCTGGGACCGTTGATCAACGCCAAGCAGGTCGCCACCGTCACCGAACTGGTGGCAGACGCGGTAGACCGCGGTGCGACCGTCGCCGTCGGCGGCGAGGCCCCCGGCGGCCCCGGCAACTTCTATCCCGCGACGGTGCTGACCGACGTGCCCGCCGACGCGCGAATCCTCAAGGAGGAGGTGTTCGGCCCCGTCGCGCCGATCACCGGCTTCGACACCGAGGAGGATGGCATCGCCGCCGCGAACGACACCGAGTACGGGCTGGCGGCCTACATCTACACCAGGTCGCTGGACCGTGCGCTGCGCGTCGCGGAGGGCATCGAGTCCGGCATGGTGGGCGTCAACCGCGGCGTGATCTCCGATCCGGCGGCGCCGTTCGGCGGCGTCAAGGAGTCCGGCTTCGGTCGCGAGGGCGGCTTCGAAGGCATCGACGAGTACCTCGAGATCAAGTACATCGCGCTGACGAAGTAGGCCGACACGCCGCCGCGCCTGCACCCCCGCGTCCGTCGGCGAAGGCAAGATTTCGCAAGTGAATGCGCGTCGCTCCGTCGCGCCCGCTGATCGCCGCTCGCTGTCCGACATTCGCTCCTCGCGTGCGCATCGGCGTGGCGAGATTCCCGCCCTCGACGGCATCCGCGCCGTCGCTGTCGCACTGGTACTCGCCGACCACGGCGGCATCCCGGGCGTCACCGGCGGCTTCCTCGGCGTCGACGTCTTCTTCGTGCTGAGCGGCTTCCTGATCACGTCGCTGCTGCTCGACGAGCATGCCCGCACCGGCCGAATCCGGCTGCGCGACTTCTGGATTCGCCGGGCCCGCCGATTGCTGCCCGCGCTGCTGGTCATGGTGCTCGCAGTGGTGGCGGCGCGGGACCTCTTCTCGACCGAGGCGATCTCGGCGCTGCGCGACGACGCCGTCGCGTCGTTCTTCTGGGTGGCCAACTGGGCGTTCGTCGCCCAGCGCACCGACTACTTCGCTGTGGGCGCACCGCCGTCGCCGCTGCAGCACACCTGGTCGCTGGGGGTCGAGGAGCAGTACTACCTGCTGTGGCCGCTGCTGCTGATCGCGGTCGGGTTCGTGTTCTGCCGGCGCGACCGGCTGCACCTGCGGTGGGTGGTGTTCGCCCTGGCGACCGCGGGCGCGATCGCGTCGGCGACGGCGGCGATCGTGTTCGTCAACGACGGGTCGCTCAACCGCATCTACTTCGGCACCGACACCCGTGCGCAGGCGCTGCTCGTCGGCGCCGCAGCGGCGGCCCTGCTGGTGCGGGACTGGACGACGGTGACCATGGCCGGGCCGGTGATCCGGACGCGGTGGCTGCGGTGGGCCGCCCGCATCCTGTCCGTCGTCGGCATCGCGGTACTCATCTTCGCCGTGCACACCGCGACCGGCAGCGTCGGCGACTTCCGCGCCGGCCTGCTGATCGTCGTGGCGCTTGCGGCAGGTCTGGTGATCGGGGCGGTGGCAATGGACCAGGACGGACCCGCCGCGCAGGTGCTGGCGTGGCGGCCGCTGGTCTGGCTGGGTGCGATCTCCTACGGCGTCTACCTGTGGCACTGGCCGATCTTTCTGGTGGTCAACGGGGAACGCACCGGATGGTCCGGTTGGTCGTTGTTCGCCCTGCGGTGCGCCGCCACGCTCGCGGTGGCGGCGCTGTCGTGGTGGCTGCTGGAACAGCCCATCCGACGCTGGCGACCGGTGATCGTGCCGATGCTGCCGCTGGCGGGCGCGACGGCTGCCACCGCCGCGGTCGTCACGATGACCGTGCTGCCGGTCGGCGTGCCGTCCGCCCCGGTGCAGGATTCGCGCATCGACTCCGCCGCGCTGGTCGCACCGGAGATTCCGGTCGAGGTGCAGCGCACCGTCGCCCACGAGCCCGGCACCAAGACCGTCGCGGTGTTCGGCGACTCGGTCGCGTGGACGTTGATGCGCTACCTGCCCGAAACGCCGGGGCTGGCGATCACCGACTACACGACGATCGGATGCGGCATCGCGCGCGGCGGGCCGTACCGGTACGTCGGGCAGACGCTGAACCAGAAACCCGAATGCGATTCATGGCCGAGCAGGTGGTCACAGCGCATCAAACACGACCGCCCCGACGTGGTGCTGCTGATCGTCGGCCGGTGGGAGGTCGTCGACCGGATGAACGAAGGCCGCTGGACCCACATCGGCGAGCCGGCCTACGACGCCTATCTGCGGGCCGAACTCAATCGCGCGCTCGACATCCTGTCCTCGACCGGCGCGCGCGTCGTCGTCACCACCGAGCCCTACAACCGGCGCGCCGAGAAACCCGACGGCAGCCTCTATCCGGAGGACGACCCGGATCGCACCGACGATTGGAACGCCTTGTTGCGCAGCGCCGTCAAGTACCGGCAGAACGTCTCGGTGCTCGACCTGAACCGCAAGCTGGGCCCCAACGGGGGCTACACCAACCGAATCGACGGCATCCGGATCCGCAGCGACGGCGTGCATCCGACCCCCGAAGCGGTGGAGTGGCTGACGCCCTGGCTGACCGACGCGCTGCGCTAGTGATTTCGGTGTCGCCAGTTGCGGTCAGCGCAACCAACTACACCGAAATCACGTGAGATCAGTGGCCGAGGCGACCGCGGCCCAGGCGCAGCAGCAGCATCGCGAGGTCTTTGCCGTCGGGGCCGAGTTCGCTGTAGCGCTCGATCACCTTCATCTCCCGGCTGTGCACCAGGCGGGTTCCGCCGGACGCCATCCGGGCCTGGCCGATCAATTTGGACACCTCGGTGCGGCGCTTCACGGCCGCGAGGATCTCGGCGTCGAGCCGGTCGATCTCCTGGCGCAGGTCATCGATATCGGGCACGGGCTCGGTTTCGGTCGTCATGGGATTCTCACCGCTCTCGTTGTGTGGGTCTGGTCTCGTCCGGTTCCTTTAGGCCTCACACAAGAGGCGTGCCGCGGATCACCGAAGCGGACCGCGGAGGCTCTTGGGAAGCAGCTAGACCACGGGTACCGCGGACCGGTACCCGTAGAAAAATCGCTGTTTGCTGAGCACGAGACAAAGTGTGCCACCAACAGCCCTGCCAGCGCAAAGCTCGATACGCGGTTCGACCGCGGGGATGTCCCTGCGCAGCGGTAAGTTCGGTAGTGACATGACCCAGATGAACCTGGCCCCCGAAACCGACCAGCTGCTCGAGGGGCTCAACCCGCAGCAGCGCGAGGCCGTCCTGCACCAGGGCTCACCGCTGCTCATCGTCGCCGGTGCCGGCTCCGGCAAGACCGCCGTGCTCACCCGCCGGATCGCCTACCTGCTGGCCGCTCGCGACGTCGGCGTCGGGCAGGTGCTGGCCATCACGTTCACCAACAAAGCCGCCGCCGAGATGCGCGAGCGGGTGGTGGCCATGGTGGGTCCCAAGGCCAGGAACATGTGGATTTCCACCTTCCATTCCTCGTGCGTACGGATCCTGCGCAACCAGGCCTCGTTGATCAAAGGCCTGAACTCCAACTTCTCGATCTACGACGCCGACGACTCGCGGCGCCTGCTGCTGATGATCGGCAAGGACATGGGGTTGGACACCAAGCGGTACTCGCCGCGGCTGCTGTCCAACGGCATCTCCAACCACAAGAACGAGTTGATCGGGCCGGAACAGGCAGCGGCCGAGGCTTCGGAGGCCGGTGAGGAGCTGCCCGGCATCATCGCCGAGGTCTACGCCGAGTACCAGCGGCGCCTGCGCGCGGCCAACGCGCTCGACTTCGACGACCTGATCGGCGAGACAGTCGCTGTGCTGCAAGCGTTTCCGCAGATCGCGCAGTACTACCGGCGCCGGTTCCGGCACATCCTGGTCGACGAGTACCAGGACACCAACCACGCCCAGTACGTGCTGGTGCGCGAATTGGTCGGCACGGCGGCCTCGCAAGACGATCCAGCCGGGGTGGCACCGGCCGAACTGTGCGTGGTGGGCGATGCCGACCAGTCGATCTACGCGTTCCGCGGTGCGACGATCCGCAACATCGAGGACTTCGAACGCGATTTCCCCAATGCCACAACGATTCTGCTCGAACAGAATTACCGCTCGACGCAGAACATCCTGAACGCGGCGAACTCGGTGATCTCGCGCAACGCCGGCCGCCGGGAGAAGCGGCTGTGGACCGACGAGGGCGACGGTGAGCTGATCGTCGGCTACGTCGCCGACAACGAACACGACGAGGCCCGGTTCGTCGCGCAGGAGATCGACGCGCTCGCCGACCAGGGCGGGTATTCCTACAACGACTTCGCGGTGTTCTACCGGACCAACAACTCGTCGCGCTCGCTCGAAGAGGTCTTCATCCGCGCCGGCATCCCGTACAAAGTCGTTGGGGGAGTGCGCTTCTACGAGCGCCGGGAGATCCGCGACATCGTCGCCTACCTACGGGTGCTGGACAATCCCGGCGACTCGGTGAGCATGCGCCGCATCCTCAACACGCCCCGTCGCGGCATCGGCGACCGAGCCGAAGCCTGTGTCGCGGTGTATGCCGAGAACACCGGGCTCAGCTTCAACGACGCCCTGCAGGCGGCCGCCGAGGGTAAGGTGCCGATGCTCAACACCCGTGCGGAGAAGTGCATTTCGGCGTTTGTGGACATGCTCGACGACCTGCGTGGCCGTCTCGATGGTGAGCTCGGCGAGCTGGTGGAGGCGGTGCTCGACCGCACCGGCTACCGCGCCGAACTCGAGTCGTCCAGCGATCCGCAGGATCTCGCGCGGCTCGACAACCTCAACGAGTTGGTCAGCGTCGCGCACGAATTCAGCACCGACCTGGCCAACGCGCAGGCACTCGACGAGGACGAGCCCGTCGATGAGGACATCCCCGACACCGGGGTGTTGGCGCAGTTCCTGGAGCGGGTGTCGCTGGTGGCCGACGCCGACGAACTGCCCGAGCACGGCGCCGGAGTCGTAACGATGATGACGTTGCACACCGCCAAGGGCCTCGAGTTCCCGGTCGTGTTCGTGACCGGCTGGGAGGACGGCATGTTCCCGCACATGCGGGCGCTCGGCGATCCCACCGAGTTGTCCGAGGAGCGCCGCTTGGCCTACGTCGGCATCACCCGGGCGCGACAGCGGCTCTACGTCAGCCGGGCGAAGGTCCGCTCGTCGTGGGGTCAGCCGATCCTCAACCCGGAATCGCGCTTCCTCAAGGAGATTCCGCAGCACCTCATCGACTGGCGGCGCACCGACCCGACACCGTCGTTCAGCGCGCCGGTGAGCGGCGCGGGCCGGTTCGGCTCCCCGCGACCGTCGCCGACGCGGTCGGGAGCGGGTAAGCGGCCGTTGCTGGTGCTCGAGCCCGGCGACCGGGTCACCCACGACAAGTACGGGTTGGGCCGGGTCGAGGAGGTCACCGGGGTGGGGGAGTCGGCGATGTCGCTCATCGACTTCGGCAGCTCCGGCCGCGTCAAGCTGATGCACAACCACGCGCCGATCAGCAAGCTTTAGCCCGAGCGCTCCCAGCGGCCCGTCGCGGGCAGGGCCGCGAGCACGATGCTGGCCAGCGGCAGCACCGGGATGGCGTACACCGCGGCGGGCAGCTTGGCGCCGGCGACGAACAGGCTGGAGAAGATCAGCAGCGCCACCACCGCCCCCACGACGATCAGCCACCGGCTGACCCAGCGGCGCAACAGCAGCCCGATCAGCCCGGCGATGAGGGCGGCCGCAGAGATCGCGGTCAGGAAGCCGACCGCGACGCAGAACAGGCGATCGGTGCGCCACCAACCGGTGATCAGGTCGGTGGCGATGACGGCGGTGGCCCAACCGGTCAGGATGCTCACGGCCGCCGCGGCGATCGCCGGCTTCGGGCTGGCCGGTCGGGGCTGGGTGGGAGACACGGTGACCGGCCGGGCCCGGGGGATATAGCTCGTCTGCGGCTCGGCCTCGGCGACGGGAATCGCGCCGGTGGGGTGGCGGCGGATGATGCTGGTCTGCGGGTCCTGACCGGTGGGGATCTCGCCCGTCGGATGGCGGCGGATGATGCCCGTCTCAGCGTTCGACGGTGTGCGCCGCGGAGGTTCTGCCCGTCCCTCGTCGGGGTCGTCGTCGCCGGCCACTTGGCCAGACTAGTTCGACGGGTTCAGCCCGCGCTTGGCCAGCCAACCCACCGGGTCGACGCGGTCGGTTCCGTTCAGGTGCACCTCGAAGTGCAGATGCGGTCCGGTCGAGTTGCCGGTGTTGCCCATCTTGGCGATCTGGTCACCGGCCCACACCCGCTGTCCGACCTCGACCTCCCACGCGCTGAGGTGGCCGTACAGCGTCACGGTGCCGTCGGCGTGGCGCAGCTTGACCATGTTGCCGTAACCGGCATACGGGCCGGCGGAAACGACCACGCCGTCGGACGCGGCGAGCACGGGTGTGCCGATCGAGTTGGCGATGTCGATCCCGGCGTGTAGTGCCCCCCAGCGATAGCCGAAGCCCGACGTCCACACGCCCCTGGTGGGCATCACGAACATCGGCCGCTGCAGGCGTGCTTCGCGTTCGGCACGCTCCTGGGCGAAGGCCGCGGCCTTCTGGATCTCCTCGGTGTGCAGCGCCGAGCTGGCGGCGGGCGTGACGGCGACGATCTGCATGCCGTCCGTCGTGCCGCCGACCGCGTTCGCGAGGGCGTCCTGGTCGACGGCGAGCACGGTCTGCGACGACGACTCCTGCGCGGCGTTGGCCATCGAGTACGCCCCCGCGGCAGTCGCGCCGACCGCCATCGCTGCGACCATCAGCCGGCCCTTCACCGGGATCTCTTGCTTGCGGTGCTGGCCTCCGCGGCCGCCGATGTTGATCACGTCGGTGGCGGCCATGCCGTCGCTGGTGTCGGTGTTGCTGTCGCGGTAGGCATGCGAGCGGCGCGCGTGGCGCGGCCCGGCCTGGAACTCCGAGGGGACCGCCAGCCGCAGCGGCACGAGGTCGTCGGTGTCGTTCAGATCGTCGAGTTCGGGGGCGTGGATGACCTGTGCTTCGCGGTCGAACGCGCTGTTCTCACGGAAGTCGGCGTCGCCTCCCAAATCGGGCAAGCCGCCGAACTCGTTGAACGGAATGATGTCGGTGACTTCGGCGGGGGATTCGCTTACGCGGCCGTCTATTTGCCGGTTCGTCGATGATCTGCGATGAGATCCAGACGAACGGTGCGCAGCCAACGTGAAGGGTCCTTGCTTGTCGTGAAGGTTGCCGTGATCGAAACGTTATCGAAGCCAGAGGCACGTTAACCAAATCCCAATGAAGGCTGCAACCTGTGCGGCTATTCCGCGAGCGAATGTGACTTGTATCACTGCGGCCGAGCGGTGAGATCTGCCACATGACAGGTGGGCGGTGCCATCGCGTTCCACGGGTGTGGATAAAGTTCCCCCGAGCCTTCGGCCCAACAACTCCGCAATCGACGCGCTAGAGACAGGGACGTTCCAAAGCCAATGGATCTCTTCGAATATCAGGCGAAAGAGCTCTTCGCCAAGCACAACGTACCGACCACACCGGGTCGGGTGACCGACACCGCCGAGGACGCCAAGGCGATCGCCGAGGAGATCGGCAAACCCGTCATGGTCAAGGCGCAGGTCAAGACCGGCGGCCGCGGCAAGGCCGGCGGCGTGAAGTACGCGGCCACCGCCGACGACGCGTTCACCCACGCGCAGAACATCCTCGGCCTCGACATCAAAGGCCACATCGTCAAGAAGCTGCTGGTCTCCGAGGCCAGCGACATCGCCGAGGAGTACTACATCTCGTTCCTGCTCGACCGCGCCAACCGCACCTACCTTGCGATGTGCTCGGTCGAGGGCGGCATGGAGATCGAAGAGGTCGCCGCCACCAAGCCGGACCGGCTGGCCAGGGTGCCCGTCGACGCCACCAAGGGCGTCGACGAGGCGTTCGCGCGTGAGATCGCCGAGAAGGGGCACCTGCCCGCCGAGGTGCTCGACGCGGCCGCGGTGACGATCGCCAAGCTGTGGGAGGTGTTCGTCAAAGAGGACGCCACGCTGGTCGAGGTGAACCCGCTGGTGCGCACTCCCGATGATCAGATCCTCGCGCTGGACGGCAAGGTCACGCTCGACGGCAACGCCGACTTCCGTCATCCCGAGCACGCCGAGTTCGAGGACCGCGACGCCACCGACCCGCTGGAGCTCAAGGCCAAGGAGCACGACCTCAACTACGTCAAGCTCGACGGTGAGGTCGGAATCATCGGCAACGGGGCGGGCCTGGTGATGTCGACGCTGGACGTGGTCGCCTACGCGGGCGAGAAGCACGGCGGCGTGAAACCGGCCAACTTCCTCGACATCGGCGGCGGCGCCTCGGCCGAGGTGATGGCCGCGGGCCTGGACGTGATCCTGCACGATGCGCAGGTCAAGAGCGTGTTCGTCAACGTGTTCGGCGGCATCACCTCCTGCGACGCGGTCGCCAACGGCATCGTCAACGCGCTGAAGATCCTCGGCGACGAGGCCAACAAGCCGCTCGTGGTCCGACTCGACGGCAACAACGTCGATGAAGGCCGTCGCATCCTGGCGGAGGCCAACCACCCGTTGGTGACCGAATTGGGCACGATGGACGAAGCCGCCGACAAAGCCGCCGAGCTGGCGAGCAAATCTTAAGGAGAGATGACCGATGTCTATTTTCATCAACAGAGATTCCAAGGTCATCGTCCAGGGGATCACCGGCGGCGAGGGCACCAAGCACACCGCGCTGATGCTCAAGGCCGGCACGCAACTGGTCGGCGGCGTCAACGCCCGCAAGGCCGGAACCACGGTGTCGCACAAGGACTCTGACGGTAACGACGTCGAGCTGCCGGTGTTCGGCACCGTCGCCGAGGCGATGAAGGAAACCGGCGCCGACGTGTCCGTGGTGTTCGTACCGCCGAAGTTCGCCAAGGACGCGATGATCGAGGCCATCGACGCGGAGATCCCGCTGCTCGTGGTGATCACCGAGGGTGTTCCCGTGCAGGACACCGCCTTCGTTTGGGCCTATAACGTCGAGAAGGGACAGAAGACCCGCATCATCGGCCCCAACTGCCCGGGCATCATCACGCCCGGCGAGGCGCTGGCCGGCATCACGCCCGCCAACATCACCGGCCCCGGCCCGGTCGGCCTGGTGTCCAAATCGGGCACGCTGACCTACCAGATGATGTTCGAACTGGGCGATCTGGGCTTCTCGACCTCGATCGGCATCGGCGGTGACCCGGTCATCGGCACCACGCACATCGACGCGATCGAAGCGTTCGAAAAGGATCCCGACACCAAGGTCATCGTGATGATCGGTGAGATCGGCGGCGACGCCGAGGAGCGGGCCGCCGACTACATCAAGGCCAACGTGAGCAAGCCGGTCGTCGGCTACGTCGCGGGCTTTACCGCGCCCGAGGGCAAGACCATGGGTCACGCCGGCGCGATCGTGTCCGGGTCGTCCGGTACCGCGCAGGCCAAGAAGGAAGCGCTGGAGGCCGCGGGGGTGAAGGTCGGCAAGACGCCGTCGGAGACCGCGCGCCTGGCCCGGGAGATCCTCCAGGGCATGTAGTCCTGGCCGGTGTGAAGTTCACCGCAGGATTAGGACCACGTTCCACCGGTCGATTAGCCTGACGAATTAACACCCGTCAGGAGGTCTGTAATGGTCGATCCCCGGACCCCGGTCATCGTCGGCGTCGGACAGTTCACCGAGCGGATCGACGATCCCGACTACCGGGGCATGTCGGCGGTCGACCTCGCCACCGAGGCGGTGCGCGCGGCGCTGGCCGACACTGGGGCGGAGGCTTCCACAGTCGCGAAGGCGATCGACACGGTGTACGGCCTGCGCCAGTTCGAGATCTCCGGTCCGATGCCCGCGACGCTGGGAAAGTCGAACAACTATCCGCGTTCGGTGATGCGGCGGGTCGGCGGCGATCCCGCGCGAGTGGTGCTCGAGCCGGTGGGCGGGCAGGGTCCGCAGAAGCTGGTCACCGAGGCCGGAAACGCCATTGCCGCCGGTGAATTCGACGTGGCGATGGTGATCGGCTCGGAGCCGGGATCGACGGCGCGCTACTTTGCGAGCCGGGACGAGAAGCCGGACTTCACCGAACACGTCGACGGCCAACTCGAGGACCGCGGACATCAGATCCACCAGTACTTCACCGAGTACACCGCCTCGCACGGATTGACCGGCGCAGCAGTGCAATACGGCCTGCTGGACAACGCGCGGCGCCGCCGGCTCGGGCTGGGTGTCGCCGAATACCGGCGGGAGATGGCCGAATTGTTCGCGCCGCTGTCGAAAGTGGCTGCCAAGAACCCGTTTTCGTCATCGCCGGTCGAGCGTTCGGTCGAGGAGATCGTCACCGTCACCGACGACAACCGGATGATCTGCGACCCGTATCCCCGCCTGCTGGTGGCACGCGATCAGGTCAACCAGGGTGCCGCAGCGATCATGATGTCGGTGGCCGCCGCACGGCGCCTCGGGGTGCCCGAGGAGAAGTGGGTGTATCTGCACGGCCACTCGGACATGACCGAGCAAGGCCTGCTGGACCGCGCCGACCTCGGCGCGAGCCCCGCGGCCGTGCACGCCGCGCGGGAAGCCCTGCGGGTGGCCGGAATCGGTGTCGACGACCTCGCGACTCTCGACCTGTACAGCTGCTTCCCCTTCCCGGTCTTCGTGATCTGTGAAGCGCTGGGCATCGATGGTGACGACCCGCGTGGCCTGACGGTGACCGGCGGCTTGCCCTACTTCGGCGGGCCGGGCAACAGCTACTCGTTGCACGCCATCGCCGAGACGGTCACCCAATTGCGCGACATCCCGAGCCGATTCGGCTTTGTGGGCGCCAACGGCGGCACGATGAGCAAGTACTCGGTCGGCATCTATTCGACGCTTCCTGCCGATTGGCGGGCCGACCGCAGCGCAGAACTGAATGCGGAAGTCGCTGCGCTGCCGACGGTTCCGGTCACCGAGCGCCCCGAGGGGCGCGCCACCATCGAGACGTACTCGGTGCGGTACGACTGGCCGGTGCGCACCGGGATCATCGTCGGCAGGCTCGACTCGGACGACTCGCGGTTCCTGGCCATCTCCGAGGAGGACGACCTCGTCGCGCTGATGTCCGACGGCGACCCACTCGGGGCGGCGATCACGGTGCGCCCGAGCGACAAGGTCAACCGCGCGAGCCTGGCCTGACCGCAGAAGGACAGCCGTGAAACCACTCGCGCTTCTGGCCACGGTGCTCATGTTGGCCACCGCGTGTGCGGAGCAGTCATCGCAGGACACGCTGACGGTGTTCGCCGCGGCGTCGCTGAAGAGCGTGTTCACCGAAATCGGCAAGCAGTTCGAGGCGGACAACCCCGGCGTTCGGGTGGAATTCGCCTTCGCCGGATCGTCCGACCTCGTCACGCAGTTGACCCAGGGCGCGCGCGCCAACGTGTTCGCCTCCGCGGACACCAGGAACATGGACAAGGCCGCGGCGGCGGGACTGCTGGCCGGCGACCCGGTGAACTTCGCGTCGAACACGCTGACCATCGCGGTACGACCGGGAAACCCCAAACACATCAACGCGTTACGTGACCTCACCCGGCCCGGCGTCAGCACCGTCGTGTGCGCACCGCAGGTCCCCTGCGGTTCGGCGACGCAGAAGGTCCAGCAGGCCGCAGGCGTGGAACTGTCGCCGGTCAGCGAGGAGTCGTCGGTCACCGACGTCCTCAACAAGGTCACCAGCGGCCAGGCCGACGCCGGGATCGTCTACGTCACCGACGTCCGGGACGCAGGGGCCGACGTCACCGCGGTTGCGTTGCCCGAAGCCGCCGACGCGGTCAACGTCTATCCCATTGCGACGCTGAAGGAGTCGTCACGGCCCGACCTCGCACGGAAATTCGTCGACGCGGTGACCGGCGAGGCGGGCCAGAAGGTGCTCGGCGCAGCGGGCTTCGGCAGGCCCTGATCACACCAGCGCGGCCAACTTGCCCGCCAGGCGCTCGACGTAGGCGGCGACGTCGTCGGCGGACCTGTCGGGGAGCCCGAACAGCACCTCGGTGACACCGAGATCGGCCCAGCGGGCCAGTTTTTCGGGATCCGGCTTGAAATCCAGCGCGACGATCTGCGGCGCTCCGTCGCGACCCGCGGCCGCCCAGGTGTCCTGCAGCAGCTTCACCGGTTCGTCGATGTCGAAGTCACGCGGCGTGGTGATCCAGCCGTCCGCGGACCGGGCGATCCACTTGAAGTTCTTCTCGGTGCCCGCGGCGCCGACGAGGACCGGGATGTGCGATTGCACGGGCTTGGGCCACGCCCAGCTGGGCCCGAAGTTGACGAATTCGCCGTCGTAGGACGCTTCCTCCTCGGTCCACAGCGCCCGCATCGCCTCCAGATACTCGCGCAGCATGGTGCGTCGCCGACCGGGCGGCACGTTGTGGTCGGCCAATTCGTCGGTGTTCCAGCCGAACCCCACCCCGAGGCTGACGCGGCCACCCGACAGGTGGTCGAGCGTGGCGATCGACTTCGCCAGCGTGATGGGGTCGTGTTCGACCGGCAACGCCACCGCCGTCGACAGCCGAACGCGCGAGGTCACCGCGGCCGCAGTGCCGAGGCTGACCCAGGGGTCCAGGGTGCGCATGTAGCGATCGTCGGGCAGCGACTCGTCGCCCGTCGTGGGGTGCGCCGCCTGCCGCTTGATCGGGATGTGGGTGTGCTCAGGCACGTAGAACGTGGTGAAGCCGTGATCGTCGGCCAGCTTGGCGGCCGACGCGGGAGTGATCCCGCGGTCACTGGTGAACAGCACGAGCCCGTAGTCCATGCCCGAATTAGAACGTGTTCTAGTCAGAAGGGCAAGCGCAAGGTCGGAGACGAATGTTCACGGCGATCGGGCGAACCGGTGCACGTCTCGGGCTGACCCGCTGTGCGCTAGCGTGGTTCCGAAGCCCGCCCGAGCACAGGAAGCACAGGAGAGGCCATGTCTTACCCGTCAGGTCCGCCCGGCAGCCCCGGATACCCGCCCGCACAGCAGCCGACCACCCAGTTCTCCGCGCCGACGCAACAGTTCGGCAAGACGCCGGACGTGGGGTCACCGGCCACCGGCGTCGCGAACAAGCTGCCGATGTATCTCGCCATCGCGGTGGCGGTGTTGGGGCTTGCGGTGTACCTGTCGAGTTTCGGGCCGCTGTTCACCATCTCCGCGTCCGAGTTCGGGGGCTTGGGCAGCATCAGCGGAACCTCGTTCGGTCTGGTGCTCGCCGTCGCGGCGGCGCTTCTGGCGGGTCTGCTGGCCGGGACGAGCCTGCTGCCCAAACAGTCCGTCTCCACGTCGGTGTACGCCGTGCTGGCGGTCGTCGCGTTCCTCTTGGTCATCGCCGAGGTGATCAACAGGCCGAGCGGCGCCGCGATCGACTGGGGCCTCTACCTGATCATCGCGTTCACGCTCTTCCAGGCGATCGTCGCGGTGGCGGCGCTGCTGTTCGAATCCGGCATCATCACCCCACCGGCACCACGGCAGAAGTACGACCAGCCCTACGGGCAGCAGTACGGCGCCCCTGGCCCGTACTACGGCCAGCAGCCGGGCCAGCATCACGGGGGACCGCAGCAGCGGCCGGGATATCCGTCGACCTACCCGGGCGGCTACCCGGGCGGCCCGTCGACGGGCGGCTACCTGTCGGCGCCGCAGCAGGGCCACCAAGGCCACCAGCAGGGCCAGCAGAGCCATCAGCAGGGCCACCAGGGGCCGCCGACACCGCCGACCGGATTCCCCACCTACGGCCAGCCGCCGTCCCAGTCGGCTCACACGTCGAATCCGACGACTCAGGCACAGCAGTCGTCTTCGTCGCAGTCTGGCCCGGCGCCGTCGTAGTCTGAGCCGCGCGTGCGTGACCTTCGCGCGGCAGCCTGACTGAGGAGCGGCCCAACCAGTGGATCAACGGCCAGTCGGCGCACGCCAGGCGCGTGAGCTGCTTCGGGTCGCGTTCGGGCCGTCGTTGGTGGCGCTTGTCATCATCGCGGCGATCGTCCTGCTGCAGCTGCTGATCGCCAACAGCGACATGACCGGCGCGCTCGGCGCGATCGCCAGCATGTGGCTGGGCGTGCACCTGGTGCCGGCGTCGATCGGCGGCGCCGAGTTGGGGGTGATGCCGCTGCTGCCGATGCTCGCGATGGTGTGGGCGACGGCCCGCACGACGGCCGCGGCCACCTCCCCGCAGGGCTCGTGGTTCGTGACGCGTTGGATCGTGGCATCGGCGCTGGGCGGGCCGCTGCTGATCGCCGCGATCGCGCTGGCCGTCATCCACGACGCCGCCTCGGTCCTCACCGACCTGCAGACCCCGCACGCGTTGCGCGCATTCGGCGGCGTGCTGGCCGTACACGCGATCGGTGCAGTCCTCGGCGTCGGATCGCGGGTCGGCCCGCGGCTGCTGGCGGCGTCCCCGTTGCCCGCATGGCTGCCCGACGCGCTTCGCGCCGCCGTCGCCGGTGTGCTCGCGCTGGCCGGGCTCTCGGGCGTGGTGATGGCCGGTTCGATGGTCGTGCACTGGTCGACCATGCACGACCTCTACTCGATCACGGATTCGACGTTCGGCCAGCTCAGCCTGACCGTGTTGTCGGTGCTCTACATCCCGAATGTGATCGTCGGTACGGCCGCGGTCGCGGTCGGGTCCAGCGCCCACGTCGGGCTCGCCACCTTCAGCTCGTTCACCGTGTTCGGCGGCGACATCCCCGCGCTCCCGGTGCTGGCGGCGGTGCCGTCGCCGCCGTTGGGCCCGGTGTGGGTGGCGCTGCTGATCGTCGCGGCGGCGTCCGCGGTGGCGGTCGGGCAGCAGTGTGCGCGGCATCCGCTTCCCCTGGGGCCCGCGATGGGCAAGCTGGCCGTCGCCTCGGGGGTGGCGGCACTGACCATGGCGCTGCTCGGCCACGCCGGCGGTGGGCGGCTGGGCAACTTCGGCGACGTCGGCGTGGACCAAGCCACGTTCGGTCCCGGGGTCTTCCTGTGGTTCGTCGTGATCGGCGCGCTCACGGTGGCGATGACCGGCGGCATCACCCGCAGACCGCGGGTGCCCAAGCCGGTGACGGCCGAACCGGACGACGAGGCCGGACCCGAACCCGAGCCGGACGACGCCGGAACCGACGAGCCAGCCGACGTCGAGCCCATCGAAAGCGAGGCCGACGTGCTGGCCGACGCGGAACCGGATCCCGAACCGGAGCCCGCGCCGCCGGCTGCCGGTCCGCCGGCCCCCCTCGACGACCCGGAGGAACACTTCGTCGCGGACGACGATGGAGGCGCTCCCGGAACCCGTTAGGCTGCCAGGCGTGCAGCAACCCCTCCGTGTGCCCCCGAAGGTGCCTGCACGGGTGGTGGTGCTGGCTTCCGGCACCGGTTCACTGCTGCGATCGCTGCTCGACGCCACCGGGGGGGACTATCCCGCGTCGATCGTCGCGGTCGGGGTCGACCGGGACTGCCCGGCCGTCGACATCGCCGCGGCGGCGTCGGTGCCGTCGTACACCGTGCGACTGCGCGACCACCCGGACCGGGCGGCGTGGGACGCGGCCGTCACCGAAGCCACCGCCGCACACTCGCCGGACCTGATCGTGTCCGCGGGTTTCATGAAGATCCTTGGCCCCCAGTTCCTTTCGCGGTTCCTGGGCCGGATCATCAACACCCACCCAGCCCTGCTGCCCGCGTTTCCGGGCGCCCACGCGGTGCACGACGCGCTGGCCTACGGCGTGAAGGTGACCGGTTGCAGCGTGCATCTCGTCGACGCCGGAACCGACACCGGTCCGCTGCTGGCCCAGGAGGCGGTGCCGGTGTTCGACGACGACGACGAAGCCACCCTGCACGAGCGGATCAAAGTCGTCGAACGACGGCTGCTGGTGGAAGTATTGGCCGCCGTGGCCGTCCGCGGCGTGACCTGGACAGGACGAAAGGCGATGATCGGATGACCGAAGGTAAGCGGCCGATTCGGCGGGCGTTGGTCAGCGTCTACGACAAGACGGGCCTGGCCGAACTGGCCCGCGGCCTGCACGAAGCGGGAGTCGCGATCGTATCCACCGGCTCGACGGCCAAAACCATTGCCGCAGCAGATGTTCCGGTGACGCCGGTCGAAGACGTCACGGGCTTTCCCGAGGTGCTCGACGGGCGGGTCAAGACCCTGCATCCGCGAGTGCACGCCGGCCTGCTGGCCGATCAGCGTAAACCCGAACATGTTTCGGCGCTCGTCGAGCTCGGTGTCGAGGCGTTCGAACTCGTCGTGGTCAACCTGTACCCGTTCACCGAGACCGTCGAGTCCGGTGCCAGTGAGGACGAGTGCGTCGAACAGATCGACATCGGCGGGCCGTCGATGGTGCGCGCCGCCGCCAAGAACCATCCCAGCGTCGCGGTGGTGGTCGACCCGCGCGGCTACGACGGCGTGCTGGCTGCGGTGCGAGCCGGTGGCTTCACGTTGGCTGAGCGGAAGAGGTTGGCGTCGTTGGCCTTCCGGCACACCGCCGAGTACGACGTCGCGGTCGCGTCGTGGATGGGTTCGGTGCTGGCGCCCGAGCCGGATGCCGCCGCGCCGCTGCCCGAGTGGCTCGGCGCCACCTGGCGGCGCGATTCGGTGCTGCGCTACGGCGAGAACCCGCACCAGCGGGCCGCGCTGTACCGCAACGATGCCGCGTGGCCCGGGCTCGCGCAGGCCGAACAGTTGCACGGCAAGGAGATGTCCTACAACAATTACACCGACGCCGACGCGGCGTGGCGGGCGGCGTTCGACCACAGCGAGATCTGCGTGGCGATCATCAAACACGCCAATCCCTGCGGCATCGCGGTCTCGTCGACGTCGGTGGCCGACGCGCACCGCAAGGCGCACGAGTGCGACCCGCTGTCGGCGTTCGGCGGCGTGATCGCGGCCAACACCGAGGTCACTGTCGAGATGGCCGAGACCGTCGCCGACATCTTCACCGAGGTGATCATCGCGCCGGCCTACGAAGCGGGCGCGGTGGAAGTGCTTGCGCGCAAGAAGAACATCCGCGTGCTGGTGGCCTCCGAGCCGCAGCCGGGTGGCAGTGAGTTCCGCCAGATCAGCGGCGGGCTGTTGCTGCAGCAGCGCGACGAGTTCACGGCCGCCGGCGACGATCCGGTCAACTGGACACTGGCGACCGGCTCACCCGCCGACCCCGCGACGCTCGCGGATCTGAAGTTCGCATGGAAGACCTGCCGGGCGGTGAAGTCCAACGCGATCGTCGTGGCCGCCGGCGGCGCCACCGTCGGGGTCGGCATGGGTCAGGTCAACCGCGTCGACGCGGCCCGTCTGGCGGTACAGCGCGCCGGCGATCGGGTGCGCGGCGCGGTCGCGGCGTCGGACGCGTTCTTCCCGTTTCCCGACGGGCTCGAGGTGCTGACCGACGCGGGCGTCAAGGCGATCGTGCATCCCGGCGGTTCGATGCGCGACGACCAGGTGACTGCAGCCGCCGAAGCAGCTTCCATCACGCTGTACCTGACCGGGGCGCGACACTTCGCGCACTGACGTCCGCCACGCCCCTGCGCGAATGCGCGCCGACTGGTTAGGTTGCAAGCATGGTCGCCGCATCGAGGCCTGCCACCGTCCTACTGCTGGCGGCGACAGTGATCCTGGCTGCATGCACCCGCTACGTCGACGATCCGCGGGCGGTGCCCGGCGCCGACCTGTCGGCGGCCGCGACCGCGGCGGAAGCCGACGCGTCACAGTGCGTGACGACCGACGCTCCGCTGACGACGATCCCGGCCAGGGGCGATAACGAGCCGGTGATGAAGATCCCTCAGCCGCCGAATTGGGTTCGGTCGACGATGATGGATTCGGAGCTGATCCGATTCGCTTTGCGCAACGACCGTCTCACCACCGACGGTTTCGCGGCGAATGTCGTGGTCACGTTCGAGCGCGCCGCGGGCAGCCAAGACGCGGGCTTGGTGTTCGACAACATGCTCGACGCGTTGGAGTCCGGGCTGGGCGCAACCGACGTCCGCGTCGCCGAGGGCACGCTGTGCGCGCTGCCTGCCCGGACGTTCCGCTACCAGATGCCGGTGTTGGGCAACATCGCGGCGCACCCGGCCATCGCGCTCGGCGTCGTGATGCATTCCAACAATGCGACCTACGCCGTCAGCGTGACCGCCCAGACCATGGACCCCGACGACCCGACGTATCAACGTGACACCGAGACGATGTTGACGGGTTTCCAACTCCTGCCGCCGTCGCCGAACTGAGCGGGCGTGTCGGGTGCAAACCCGCACCGTCGCGGAGCAAGTCGTAGCGTGGAGATCGTGACTGCACCCACTGATCTGCCCCGCACTGTCGGCGAGCTGAGGACGTCCGGCCATCGCGAGCGCGGCGTCAAAGCCGAAATCAGGGAGAACCTGCTGGCCGCGCTGGCGGAGGGCCGCAACCCGTGGCCGGGCATCTTCGGCTTCGAGGACACCGTCATCCCGCAGTTGGAGCGAGCGCTGATCGCCGGTCACGACGTCGTGCTGCTCGGCGAACGCGGTCAGGGCAAGACGCGGCTGCTGCGCGCGCTGGCCGGTCTGCTCGACGAGTGGACCCCGGTGATCGCCGGCTCGGAGCTGGGTGAGCATCCGTACCGCCCGATCACTCCGGAGTCGATCCGCCGGGCCGCCGACAGCGGTGACGACCTGCCCATCGCCTGGCGGCACCGCAGCGAGCGCTACACCGAGAAGCTGGCCACTCCGGACACCAGCGTGGCCGACCTCGTCGGCGACATCGACCCGATCAAGGTGGCCGAGGGCCGCAGCCTCGGCGACCCGGAAACCATCGCCTACGGCCTCATCCCGCGCGCACACCGGGGCATCGTCGCGATCAACGAGCTGCCCGACCTAGCCGAGCGCATCCAGGTGTCGATGCTCAACGTGATGGAGGAGCGCGACATCCAGGTCCGCGGCTACACGCTGCGGCTGCCGCTCGATGTTCTTGTCGTGGCCAGCGCCAACCCGGAGGACTACACGAACCGCGGCCGGATCATCACGCCGCTGAAGGACCGCTTCGGTGCGGAGATCCGGACCCACTATCCGCGTGAACTCGACGCGGAAGTCGGCGTCATCACCCAGGAGGCGCACCTTGCCGCCGAGGTGCCCGAGTACCTGGTGCACGTGCTTGCCAGGTTCGCCCGCTATCTACGCGAGTCGCGGTCGATCGACCAGCGCTCGGGCGTGTCGGCCCGCTTCGCGATCGCCGCCGCCGAGACCGCCGCCGCGGCCGCGCGCCACCGGTCGGCCGTCCTCGGCGAGCAGGAGCCCGTCGCCCGCGTGGTCGACCTGTCCTCGGTGGTCGACGTGCTGCGCGGCAAGCTCGAGTTCGAGTCCGGCGAGGAGGGCCGCGAGCAGGCGGTGCTCGAACACCTGCTGCGGCGGGCCACCGCCGACACCGCGCAGCGGCTGCTCGGCGGTATCGACGTCGGACCGCTGGTGGTGGCAATCGAGAACGGGTCGGCGGTCACCACCGGCGAGCGGGTGTCCGCTCGCGAGGTGCTGGCCGCGGTGCCCGAAGTCCCGGCGATCGCCGAGATACAGAAGCGGCTCGGGGCGGTGACCGACGGTCAGCGGGCCGCGGCCGTCGAACTGGCGCTCGAGGCGCTGTACCTGGCCAAGCGGATCGACAAGGTGTCCGGAGAAGGCGAAACCGTCTATGGGTAAGAGCACGCCGCGTGTCGGCCAGTGTGAATCTGACGACGGAAATCGCCGAAAAACGTCGTCAGATTCACAAACGAGGCGCGTTGAGGCGCGTGACGATGAGTAAACGGACTTCGCGGTATTCGCGATACACCGGCGGACCCGACCCGTTGGCGCCGCCGCTCGACCTGCGCGAGGCGCTCGAGCAGATCGGCCAGGACGTGATGGAGGGCAGCTCGCCGCGGCGCGCGCTGTCGGAACTCATGCGTCGCGGCACCAAGAAAATGCGCGGCGCCGACAAACTCGCCGCCGAGGCCAACCGTCGTCGTCGAGAGCTGTTGTCGCGCAACAATCTCGACGGCACGCTGGCCGAGATCAAGAAACTTCTCGACGAGGCCGTGCTGGCCGAGCGCAAGGAGCTGGCCCGGGCGCTCGACGATGACGCCAGGTTCAACGAGATGCGCATCGAGTCGTTGCCGCCGTCACCGGCCAAGGCCGTGCAGGAGCTGTCCGACTACGACTGGCGCTCGCAGGAGGCCCGCGAGAAGTACGAGCAGATCAAGGACCTGCTCGGCCGCGAGATGCTCGACCAGCGGTTCGCGGGTATGAAGCAGGCGCTGGAAAACGCCACCGACGAGGACCGCCAGCGCGTTAACGAGATGCTCGACGACCTCAACGACCTGTTGGACAAGCACGCCAAAGGTGAAGACACCCAACAGGATTTTCAAGACTTCATGAACAAGCACGGCGAGTTCTTTCCGGAGAACCCGCGCAACGTCGACGAATTGCTGGACTCGCTGGCCCAGCGCGCCGCGGCCGCGCAGCGGTTCCGCAACAGTTTGAGCGCCGAACAACGGGCCGAATTGGATGCGTTGGCACAACAGGCGTTCGGCTCGCCGTCGTTGATGAACGCGCTGAACCGGTTGGACGCCCACCTGCAGGCGGCGCGGCCGGGGGAGGACTGGACCGGTTCGTCGGAGTTCTCCGGCGACAATCCGCTGGGCATGGGAGAGGGCGCTCAGGCGATGGCCGACATCGCCGAACTCGAGCAGCTCGCCGAGGCGTTGTCGCAGAGTTACGCCGGCGCGACGATGGAGGACGTCGACCTCGACATGCTGGCCCGCCAGCTGGGTGAGGACGCCGCCGTCGACGCGCGCACGCTGACGGAGCTCGAACGGGCGCTGATGGATCAGGGGTTCCTGAATCGGGGTTCCGACGGCCAGTGGCGGCTCTCTCCCAAGGCGATGCGTCAGCTTGGTCAGACGGCGTTACGCGATGTGGCACAACGGCTCTCGGGTCGACACGGCGAGCGGGACACCCGCCGGGCCGGCGCGGCCGGCGAGCTGACCGGGGCGACCCGGCCGTGGGCGTTCGGCGACACCGAACCGTGGAACGTCACCCGGACTCTCACCAACGCGGTGCTGCGCCAGGCGGGGACGGGGGTGGCCGAACGCCCGATTCGCATCACGGTCGAAGACGTCGAGATCTCCGAGACCGAGACGCGCACGCAGGCCGCGGTGGCGTTGTTGGTCGACACCTCGTTCTCGATGGTGATGGAGAACCGGTGGCTGCCGATGAAACGCACAGCGCTGGCGCTCAACCACCTCGTCAGCACCCGGTTCCGGTCCGACGCCCTGCAGATCATCGCCTTCGGCCGCTACGCGCGCACCGTGACGGCGGCCGAACTCACCGGGCTGGAAGGGGTGTACGAGCAGGGCACCAACCTGCACCACGCGCTGGCGCTCGCCGGGCGGCACCTGCGCCGCCATCCCAACGCGCAGCCGGTGGTGCTGGTCGTCACCGACGGTGAGCCGACCGCGCACCTGGAGGGATACGGACGCGGGGCTGGGTCGGATTCGGCGGCTCAGCCGCCGGGCGTGTTCTTTGATTACCCGCCGCATCCGCGGACGATCGCGCACACCGTCAAGGGCTTCGACGAGGTCGCCGCGCTCGGGGCGCAGGTGACGATCTTCCGGTTGGGCGACGATCCGGGACTGGCGCGGTTCATCGACCAGGTGGCCCGGCGGGTGGAGGGCCGGGTCGTGGTGCCCGATCTCGACGGTCTCGGTGCGGCCGTGGTCGGCGACTACCTGCGGTCGCGCCGGAGGCGCTAGCGACGGTCAAGCGGGCCGAGTGCGGGGTGACTCTTGCGTCCCACACGCGAGATTGCAGTCAGGGTCGTGCGCCGCCCTACGACCCTCAGCGCAATCTCGACCGTAGGAGCTTCCTGCTTACTACGGGAGACTCGCGCTAAGCGGCCTTGCGCTTCTTGCGCTTGATGGCAACGCGGCCCCACAGCGAGAAGCCGCGGATACACACGCACGGCGCCCCCGGTGAGCCGTCGCCCTCCACGGACTGGTCGAAGGTGCCCATCACCCCGACACCACGCAGGTCGACGTTGACCTCGGGCGGCACCAGGATCGTCTGGCCTCCGAAGATCGAGTACGAGTGGATCTCCACCTCCGGCGAGGTGAAGTCGGCGTACCGCAAATCGATGACCCCGCCACCGAACAGAGCGAACGTGGTCATCCGCCTCGGCACGTTCCAGCGGCCGCGGCGTTCGAATCCGCTCATGATCGCCAGCAGCATCGTCGACGGCGCGGGCCGACACGGGCCGCCGCTGCGCCCCCGGGTGACCGCGCCGGGCAGATCCGCCGACAGGCGGTCGAGCTCGTCGTTCGTTTGCGCGGCGTACGCCCTGGCCAGGCGGTCCTCATACTCGTTGAGTTGAAGGCGGCCCTGCGCGGCGGCGTCAGTGAGCAGCTGCGCCACCTGAATGCGGTCGGTGTCAGCAGCTCGCATCGAACCGTTCCGCGACGCTGGAGTGCTCATCGGATACGAGCCTACGACGAACCGTGGCACACGCAAGACCATTGTCCAAACTGTGCCCTGACGAGCCACGGCGAAGAAGGTAGATGACCAAACTTATCGCCCGGACGTCAGGAACTCAGCAAAGCCGACGGTGCCGACAGGGTTCCGCGGGACCAGGTTGGCACCCGACCGCAGCGCCGCCGCGATGTGTCCCGGCAGGGGCGCCGCGACGGCTCGCCGACGGCCTCGGTGCGCCGTCAGGTACATGCGCGCCAACTCTTTGTGCGTGTGCACGGCCGGCCCGCCGATGTCCGGCGCCCGCCCGGCGGGTTCGGCGTCGATCAGCTCCACCAGCCGTGCCGCGACGTCGGTAGTGGAGATCGGTTGAAATCTCACGCCGCGCAGCGCCCACAGCACGGGGGAGTACCGCTGCACCGCGAACATGGCGCCGATCAGATCGTGGAACTGCGTGGCGCGCAGCACCGTATGGCCGACGCCCGATGCCTCGAGGACTTGTTCGGCGCGCAGCTTCGCGCGGTAGTACGGCAGCGGGATCAGGTCGATGCCGACGATCGACACGTGCACGATGTGCGCGACGCCCGCTCGCTGCGCCGCCTCGACGAGGTTCCGCATCGCGGTGACGTCCTTGTCGCCGGTGGGCTGCGTCGCGCAGTTGACCACGACGTGCACCCCGTCAACCGCCTCGTCGAGGCCGGTGCCGCTCACCAGATCGGCCTGCGCCCAATTCACGCCGGTGTATCCGACGTGGCTCTTGCGGCTCAACGCTCGGACGGGATGCCCGGCCCCGACCGCTTCTGGAACGACGCGATGCCCCAGCGTGCCCGTTGCACCGGTGACGAGGACCGTGCGCGACATCAGCTCCTCCTCGGCGGGTGAAGGCCTCAGAATAGACCGCCTTGTCGATGAGCGACGATGCGACGCCATGGCGACGACCCTCACGTGAACTAAGGTGTTTGCGACGCGAGCAAGGGTGGGCGACGTTGATTCAGCAGCGCTTCGAGGACTCGCCGGTGGGCAAGGCGGTGGTGAGCGTCGTCATTGTGCTGTTCCTCCTCGTGGGCATCGTGTGCAACCTGCCCGATTCGCCGATCAAGCGCAGCCTGCTACCGGTCGTCGAACCGGTCGCGGTGCCCACGGGTCTGGATCAGAGTTGGGCGATGTACGCCAACCCGACCAGGCGTCAAGACACGGTCGAGGTTCAGGTCCGGTTCGCCGGCGGCGAGGTCCGGGTGTGGACCTTCGAGCCCGGCGCAAGCGGCGTCGGCTGGTGGGATCGCTGGCTACTGCTCAGATATGCCGCCGTGCTCGACTCCGCGTTCCGGCCACAGCTCGCGCACTGGGTGGTCCGGCAGGTCAGCAAGCCGAACGAACATGCCGTCGGCGTCACCATGGTGCTTCGAACCGAAACGTTGCGGGCACCGGACGAACCGCCTTCGGGAAATCGGCGCCCAACCGCCACGAAGCTTCTGTACCAAGAGAACTTGGCGGGCTCCCGATGAGCGTGTCCGATCGGCTCCGGGCGGGGGTCGGCAGGTGCGTCGACCGCTGGTGCGCCTTCTTCTTCACGTCTGCGCCGGCGTACACACTTGGCCTGGTCCGGATGGGGTTCGGGGTCGTGGTCATGGCGTGGGCCGTGGCGCTGCTGCCCGATCTGCTCGAGGTATTCGGGAATCAGGGTGTGCTGCCCGAGCATCCGAGGGTCGACTTCCAGTGGAGTGTGTTCGAGTTCTGGCCCGGCGACACCGCGCTCGTGATCGGGTGGGTGCTGATGCTGTTGTCGGCCGTCGCGATGACGGTGGGCTGGCACAGCCGCGTGGCGGCGGTCCTGGTGTTCGTCCTGCTTCAGTCGTTCCTGCGGCGCGGCGCCCCATACTTCAATGCCGGTGACGCCATTCTCACCGTCGTCGCCCTGATTCTGGCGCTCTCGTCGTGCGGGGCGGCGTTGTCGATGGACCAGCGGCGCCGTACCGGAACGTTCTGGTCCGCAGAAGCCAGGCAGGTGTGGCCCGTCCGGCTGCTGCAGATTCAGTTGTCGGTCATCTACCTCGCGACCGTCCAGGCGAAGCTGGCGGGCAAACCCTGGGTGGAGGGTTCGGCGGTCTATTACGCGTGGCACACCGACGGCAGGTGGGCGCTGCTGACCGCGCCGGAATGGTTGTCCGCCAACGCGATTCTGGTCAATGTCCTGACGTGGAGCACCCTGCTGATCGAATTGGCGCTCGCGGTACTGGTCTGGAGCCGGCGATGGCGGTTCTGGGTGCTGCTGGCCGGTGTGCTGATGCACTTGACGATCATGCTCAACCTGAATGTCGGGTTCTTCAGCCTCGCCATGTTTGTGCTGTATCTGGCGTTCGTGCCGTGGGAGGTCGTCGAGCGACTGCCGACACGGCTCAAGACCAAATGGCGCAACCGCGGGCGGTCGAATCCGTCACCGCCGCAGCAGTCCTCCGAGCAGCCGGCCGTGCCCTAGGAGCGAGCCGTCGAAATCCACTTCGGCTGGCGTTTCTCCAAGAACGCCATCATGCCTTCACGCGCCTCCTCGGAGACGAACAGTTCGGCCGACTGGGTGGTGAGGGCTTCGGCTCGGCGGTCGAAATCCGCCAGAATCGATGCTGTGGTCAAGGCTTTCGACGCGGCCAGACCCTGCGGCGACGCCTTGCCGATCGCCGTGGTGAGTTCGGCGACGCTGGCGTCGACGTCGTCGGCGGCGATCGTGATCAGGCCCATCTCGGCGGCCTCCGCGGCGCCGAACTTCTCCCCGGTGACGAAGTAGCGGGCCGCCGCGCGACTGGTCATCCTCGGCAGCAGGGTGAGCGAGATGATCGACGGGGCAACGCCGATGCGGGCCTCGGTCAACGCGAACGTGCTCTGCCGGCCGGCCACGACGATGTCGCAGGCACCGACCAGGCCGAGGCCGCCCGCGCGGACGTGCCCGTCGATGGCGCCGACCACCGGGATCGGCAGCTCGAGGATGCGGCGGAGCAGCCGGGTCATCTCGTGGGCGCGGTCGACCGCCAGTGCGCCGGGGTCACGTCCGGCAGCTTCGGCGAGATCGGCGCCCGCACAGAACGTTCCACCGGTGTGGCCGAGCACCACCGCCCGCACGGCGGGGTCGGCGACGGCGTCGGTGAAGCCCTGGTGCAGTTGGTCGACCAGCGCGGTCGACAACGCATTGCGGTTGTCCGGCGAGTCCAGGGTGAGCCGGGCGACCGGTCCGTCGACCGCGAAACCGACGAGTGCACTCATCAGTACGACCGGGGCAGACCGAGCGAGGTCTGCGCGACGAAGTTGAGGATCATCTCCCGGCTGACCGGCGCAATGCGGGCAAGCTTCGACACGGTCACCGCGGCGGCGATTCCGTACTCCTTTGTCAGCCCGTTGCCGCCCAACGACTGAACGGCCTGGTCGACCGCGCGCACCGACGCCTCACCGGCGGCGTACTTGGCCATGTTCGCCGCCTCGGCGGCGCCCACGTCGTCTCCGGCGTCGTAGAGCGACGCCGCCTTCTGCATCATCAGCTTGGCCAGCTCGATCTCGATGTGGTTCTGCGCCAACGGATGCGACAGGCCCTGGTGCGCGCCGATCGGTGTCTTCCACACCTGTCGAGACTTGACGTAGTCGACGGCCTTGTTGATCGCGAACCGGCCCATGCCGACCGCGCTGGCGGCGCCCATGATCCGCTCGGGGTTCAGGCCGGCGAACAACTGGGCGATCGCGGCGTCCTCCGAACCCACCAGCGCGTCCGACGGCAGGCGCACCTCGTCGAGGAACACCTGGAACTGGCTCTCCGGGCTGACCAGTTCCATGTCGATCTTCGTCCAGCTCAACCCTTTTGTGTCGGTCGGCACGATGAACAGCGCCGGCTTGAGGTTGCCGGTTTTGTGATCTTCGGTGCGGCCGACGATCAGCACCGCCTGCGCTTGGTCGATGCCGGAGATGAACACCTTCTGGCCGTTGATGATCCAGTCGCTGCCGTCGCGGCGCGCCGTGGTGGTGATGCGGTGGCTGTTGGAACCCGCGTCGGGTTCGGTGATCGCGAACGCCATCGTGATCGAGCCGTCGGCGATGCCGGGCAGCCAGCGCTTCTTCTGCTCCTCAGTGCCGAACTTCGAGATGATCGTGCCGTTGATCGCCGGCGACACCACCATCATCAGCAGCGCCGAGCCGGCCGCGGCCATCTCCTCCATCACCAGCGACAGCTCGTACATCCCCGCGCCACCGCCGCCGTACTCCTCGGGCAGGTTCACTCCGATGAAGCCGAGTTTGCCTGCCTCGGACCACAACTCGTCGGTGTGCTGGCCGGCGCGGGCCTTCTCGAGGTAGTAGTCCTGGCCGTAGTTGGCGGCCATCGCGGCCACCGCCTTGCGTAGCGCCTGCTGCTCTTCGGTCTCGATGAAACTGCTCATTGCTGGTCTCCTTGTGGGTTCTCGACTCGGGCCAGGACTGCTCCGACATCGACTTGTTGGCCGGGTTCGACGTTCAGTTCGGTGAGCACGCCGTCGGTGGGGGCGGTCACGGTGTGCTCCATCTTCATCGCCTCCAGCCACACCAGCGGTTGGCCGGCGGTGACCGCGTCGCCGACCGCCGCGCCGATCCGTAACACCGATCCGGGCATCGGCGCCAACAGCGAGCCGAGGGCGACCGCGGCGTCGGGATCGCCGAAGCGTGGCAGCGCGGTGAGCTGCACTGGGCCCGAGGGGGAGTCGACGAACACCGCGTCGGCGTAGCGGGCGACATCGAACGGCCGGTCGACGCCGTCGACCCGCAGCACCACCTGCGTCGGACCGGCCGACACCAGCGAGACGCCGTCGTGGCCGGGCAGGTCGAGGCCGCCGCGGGCGAACCGGTAACGCACCTCGTGCTCGGTGCCCGTCACGTCGGCATACCGCTTCGTCTGGTGGCCCGCCGCGAGATTGCGCCACCCGCTGGGTGCGGCCGCGAAAACCTTTGCGGTACCGCGGTTGTGGGCGGCGTCGGCGAGCGCGGCAGCGATCGCGGACAACGCCACCGCGTGATCGCCGGCCAGCGGCGCGGCGAGGTCGGCGAGGCCGTGCGTGTCGAAGAACGCGGTGTCGGTGGCACCGTCGAGGAACGCCGGATGCCGCAGCACGTTGACGAGCAGGTCGCGGTTGGTGCGTACGCCGTGGATCCGGGCGCGGGTCAGCGCGTCCGCGAGCACGCCGGCGGCTTGGCGCCTGCTCGGCGCATACGAAATGACCTTGGCCAGCATCGGATCGTAGAAGATCGACACCTCCGAGCCCGCCACGACGCCGGAGTCGACGCGCACGTTGGCCGGCACCTCGAACCGGTGCACGGTGCCGGCTTGCGGCTGCCACCCCTTGGCCGGGTCCTCGGCGTAGAGCCGAGCCTCGATCGAGTACCCGCGCGACGGCGGCGGTTCGGTGCCGAGCCGACCACCGTCGGCGACGATCAGTTGCAGTTCGACGAGATCCAGCCCGGTCGTCTCCTCGGTCACCGGGTGCTCGACCTGAAGCCGGGTGTTCATCTCGAGGAAGAAGAACTCGCCGTTCTCGTCGGCCATGAACTCGACTGTGCCCGCGCCGGTGTAGTCGATCGCGGTGGCGGCCAACCGGGCGGCGTCGAACAGTTTCGCGCGCATGCCGGGGGTGCGCTCGACGAGCGGTGAGGGCGCCTCCTCGATGATCTTCTGATGGCGGCGCTGAATCGAGCATTCGCGTTCGCCGACCGCCCAGACGGTGCCGTGTTCGTCTGCGAGCACCTGCACCTCGACGTGATGGCCGGTGGCGAGGTAGCGCTCGCAGAACACCGTCGGGTCACCGAAGGCCGACTGCGCCTCGCGGCGAGCCGCCTCGACTTGGCCCGCAAGTTCGGCCAGCTCGCGCACCACCCGCATGCCGCGGCCGCCGCCGCCCGCCGACGCCTTGATCAGCACCGGTAGCTGATCGGCGGTGACGGTGTCGGGATCGAGCTCGTCGAGCACCGGAACACCGGCAGCGGCCATCAGCTTCTTGGCCTCGATCTTCGACCCCATCGCGGCGACCGCGGCCACCGGCGGCCCGATCCACGTCAGCCCGGCGTCCTGGACCGCGGCGGCGAATTCCGCGTTCTCCGAGAGGAAGCCGTACCCGGGGTGAATCGCGTCGGCACCTGTCGCCTTCGCCGCTGCGATCAACTGCCCGGCATCGAGGTATCCGGTGCGGCCCTCGAGGCGGACCCGCGCGTCGGCCTCACCGACATGGGGCGAGTGCGCGTCGGGATCGGTGTAGACCGCGACGGTGCCGATACCGAGCCGCCGGCACGTGTCGAACACCCGCCGCGCGATCTCGCCGCGGTTGGCCACCAGAACTCGTGTGATCATCGGGCCCCTTCCTTCGCGATTTCGGCGCAGTTGGTTGCGCTCACCGCGACCAAGTACACCGAAATCACTGACATCTCGGCGCTCACATCCGGAAGACGCCGAAGTTCGACGTCCCCTTGATCGGGCCATTGGCGATGGCGGACAGACACATTCCGAGGACCGTGCGGGTGTCGCGCGGGTCGATGACCCCGTCGTCGTACAGCCGGCCGGACAGGAACATCGGCAGTGACTCGGCCTCGATCTGCGCCTCCACCGCCGCCCGCAGTGCCGCGTCGCCTTCCTCGTCGAAGACCTGGCCGCGGGCTTCGGCGGCGGCGCGGCTGACGATCGACAGCACGCCCGCCAACTGCGCACCGCCCATCACCGCGGACTTGGCGCTGGGCCACGCGAACAGGAACCGCGGATCGTAGGCGCGCCCGCACATCCCGTAATGGCCGGCGCCGTAGGACGCGCCGATCAGCAGCGAGATGTGCGGAACCGTCGAGTTCGACACGGCGTTGATCATCATCGAGCCGTGTTTGATCATGCCGCCTTCCTCGTATTTGCGGCCGACCATGTAACCGGTGGTGTTGTGCAGGAACAACAATGGAGTGTCGGAACGGTTGGCCAGCTGGATGAACTGGGTGGCCTTCTGCGACTCCTCGCTGAACAGCACGCCGCGTGCGTTGGCCAGGATGCCGATCGGGTAGCCGTACAGCCGGGCCCAACCGGTCACCAGCGACGAGCCGTACATCGGCTTGAACTCGTCGAATTCCGAGCCGTCGACCACGCGGGCGATGACGTCGCGCGGGTCGAACGGGATCCGTAGATCGGCGGGCACGATGCCCAGCAGTTCCTCGGCGTCGAAGAGCGGCTCGACGACCGGTGCGGGCGCCGGGCCCTGCTTGTGCCAGTTCAGCCGTGCCACGATGCGGCGTCCGATCCGGATCGCGTCGGGCTCGTCGATCGCGAAGTAGTCGGCCAGCCCGGAAGTGCGCGCGTGCATTTCGGCTCCGCCGAGCGACTCGTCGTCGGCATCCTCGCCGGTGGCCATCTTCACCAGCGGCGGGCCGGCCAGGAACACCTTCGAGCGCTCCTTGATCATCACGACGTGGTCGGACATGCCGGGAATGTAGGCGCCGCCGGCCGTCGAGTTGCCGAACACCAGCGCGATGGTCGGAATGCCCGCCGCCGACAGCCTGGTGAGGTCGCGGAACATCTGTCCGCCCGGGATGAAGATCTCCTTCTGCGTCGGCAGGTCGGCGCCGCCGGACTCCACCAACGAGATCACCGGCAGCCGGTTCTGCAGCGCGATCTGGTTGGCGCGCAGGATCTTCTTCAGCGTCCACGGGTTGCTGGTGCCGCCCTTGACCGTGGGATCGTTCGAGACGATCAGGCACTCGACACCCTCGACCGCCCCGATGCCGACCACCACGCTGGCGCCGACGGTGAAGTCGCTGCCCCACGCGGCGAGCGGGCTCAACTCCAGGAAGGGCGAGTCCGGGTCGAGCAGCAGCTCGATGCGCTCGCGCGCGGTGAGTTTGCCGCGGTCGTGGTGACGCTGAACATATTTCGATCCGCCGCCGGCCAACGCCTTGGCATGCTCGGCTTCGAGCTCGGCAAGCTTGGCGGTCATCGTGGACGCCGCCTCGTCGTAGGCGGGTGACGCGGCGTCGAGCGTGGAGTGCAGTGCGGTCACGATTGATATCCCAACGTCTTAGCGGCCAGCGAGGTGAGGATCTCGGTTGTGCCGCCGCCGATTCCGAGGATGCGCATGTCGCGGTACTGGCGCTCGACCTCGGACTCTGACATGTAACCCATGCCGCCGAACAACTGCACCGCCTGGTTGGCCACCCATTCGCCGGCCTCCACGGCGGTGTTCTTGGCGAAGCAGACTTCGGCGATCAGGTTCGTCTCGCCGCGAAGCTGCCGCTCGACGATGCTGCGGGTGTAGACCCGCGCGACGTCGATGCGGCGCGCCATCTCGGCCAGCGTGTTCTGCACCTGCTGGCGCGAGATCAGCGGGCGGCCGAAGGTCTCGCGGTTGCGGCACCACTCGACGGTCAGGTCAAGGCACCGCTGAGCGCTCGAATACGCCTGCGCGGCAAGGCCGACGCGCTCGGAGACGAAGGCTCCGGCGATCTGGACGAAGCCGGTGTTCTCCGCACCGATGAGGTTGGCGGCGGGCACACGGACGTCGGTGTAGGACAGTTCGGCGGTGTCCGACGACCGCCAGCCCATCTTGTCGAGCTTGCGGGTGACCTCAAATCCGGTCATGCCCTTGTCCACCACGATCAGCGAAACGCCCGCGGCGCCGGGCCCACCGGTACGCGCCGCGGTCACCACATAGTCGGCGCGCACGCCGGAGGTGATGTAAGTCTTGGCGCCGTTGATGATGTAGTGATCACCGTCGCGCTCCGCTCGGGTGGTCAGGTGTCCGACATCAGAACCGCCGCCGGGTTCGGTGATCGCCAGGCTGCCGATCTTCTCGCCGCGCAGCGTCGGCCGGACATAGGTGTCGATCAGCCGCTCGTCACCGGATGCGATCATGTGCGGCACCGCGATTCCGCAAGTGAACAGCGACGCGAAGACCCCGCCGGGGGATCCGGCGTAATGCATCTCCTCGCAGATGACCACCGCGTCGGCGCCGTCGCCGCCACCACCCCCGACTGCTTCCGGGAAGCCGGCGCCGAGCAGTCCGGCCTCGCCGGCCTTGCGGTGCAGTTCGCGGGGCAACTCGCCGGTCCGCTCCCACTCGTCGACATGCGGAAGGACCTCGCGTTCGGCGAACGCGCGCACCGTCTTTCGCAGTTGCTCACGCTCGGGGGTGTGCCAGATACTCATGCCTCGACTCCCGCTCGCTCCGATCCTCGCTCGTGCCTCGCCGCGATCCTCACTCGCGTTCGTCTTCGGATACTCACGGCAATAGCTCCTCAGGGATGTCTGAACAGAATTCGACAGGGATGTCGACGGTCCTGCTGCGCAGCCATTCTCCGAGCCCTTTGGCCTGAGGGTCGAAGCGGGCCTGATAAGCGACTCCTTCGCCGAGGATGCCCTCGATGACGAAGTTCACCGCGCGCAGGTTGGGCAACAGATGCCGGGTGACGGTGAGATCGGCGGTCTCCGGCAGCAGTTCGCGCAGCTTTTCGATGGTCAACTCATGCGACAGCCACCGCCACTGCTCTTCGGTGCGCACCCAGACACCGACGTTGGCGCTGCCGCCCTTGTCTCCGCTGCGGGCGCCGGCGATGGTGCCCAGCGGCAGCCGCCGCGTCGCCCCGACCGGAAGCGGCTCGGGTGACGCGAGCGGCGACACCGGCGCCAACTCCATTGTCTCGGCGGCGGGCGGGATCTCGACACGGCGGCCGTCGGCATACACGGCCACGTGCGGCACTTCGGTGGCCGCGACGAACGCGGGCCTGAACACGCCGTACACCTGTCCTTGTCCCGGCGGACTGGTGGCGTGGAAGCCCGGGTAACTTGCGAGCGCCAATTCCACTGCCGCCGAAGAGAACTGGCGCCCGACATTGGCCGGGTCGGGGTCGCGGACCACGCACCGCAGCAGTGCACTCGCCGCCTCTTCGGTGTCGGCGTCGGCGTGGTCGGTGCGCGCCAGCGTCCACTCCATCTCGGCGGGCTTGACCGTCAGGCTGCTCTCCAGCTGGCGCCGCACCAGGTCGGCCTTCGCCTCGATGTCGAGGCCGGTGAGCACCAGCGTCACATCGTTGCGGAAACCGCCGATGCTGTTGAGCGAGACCTTGAGCGTCGGCGGCGGCGGCTCGCCGCGCACCCCGGCGATCCCCACCCGGTCGCGGCCGTCGCCGGACAACTCGATGCTGTCCACCCGCAACGTCGCGTCCGGGTTGGCATACCGCGCGCCGCCGATCTCGTACAGCAGTTGCGCGGTGACCGTGTCGACGGTGACCGCGCCGCCGGTGCCCGGATGCTTGGTGATGACCGAGGTGCCGTCGGAGTGGATCTCGGCGAGCGGAAAGCCCGGATGGGTCAAGGTCGTCAGGTCGGGAAAATCGCGGGCGAAGAAGGCGTAGTTGCCGCCGGTCGCCTGAGCGCCGCACTCGATGACATGGCCGGCCGCGACGGCGCCGGCGAGCCGGTCGTAGTCCGTGCGACGCCAGCCGTGATGCGCCGCGGCCGGCCCGACGATCACCGACGCGTCGGTCACCCGGCCGGTCACCACCACGTCGGCCCCGGCATCGAGGCACTCGACGATGCCCCACGCGCCGAGATAGGCGTTGGCCGCCAGCACCGAGCCGAACCCGAGCTCGTCGGCGCGCCCGAGCAGGTCGTCGCCCTCCACGTGCGCGACGTTGACCGAGAGCCCCAGCCGGTCGGCCAGTGCACGCACCGCCTCGGCGAGCCCGGCGGGGTTGAGCCCACCGGCGTTGGCCACGATCCGCACACCGCGGTCGAGCGCCAGCCCGAGGCACTCCTCGAGCTGGGTCAGGAACGTCTTGGCGTAGCCGCGGGCCGGGTCCTTGGCGCGGTCGCGGGCCAGAATCAGCATGGTCAGCTCGGCCAGGTAGTCGCCGGTGAGGAAGTCCAGGTCGCCGCCGGTCAGCATCTCCCGCATCGCCGCCAGCCGGTCGCCGTAGAAGCCCGAGCAGTTGCCGATGCGCACCGGGTCGGAGTGCAGAGCCGGATCAGGAACAGGGGAGGTCACGCAGGCTCCCTTCGTTGCGGGCCTCAACCAACCGGTAGGTTAGCGGGTACCGGCGGTATCGCGTCAAGGCATCTGCCACACCGGTTGGCCGCACGAGTCGCTGTTTTGGAGGCTACGCAGGTCGTTGGTTATCCTGAAGGGCGCCGCGCACGCGAGGAGCGAAAGAACTCCAGCCGACGCCGCACGCACTTACCCCCAAGAGGAGATCCGATCATGGCTGTGCCCAAGCGCAGGATGTCGCGCGCGAACACCCGTAGCCGGCGTGCGCAGTGGAAGGCCAAGCGCACCGAGCTCGTCAGCGTGAACGTCGCCGGTCAGCAGCACAAGGTGCCGCGTCGGCTGCTCAAGGCAGCCCGCCTGGGCCTGATCGACCTCGACCGCCGCTGACGCTCTGCCTGCAGTGCCGGCCCGGCCGGCGACGCGCCTCTCAGGTCACTCTCAGATAGGGGGTCGACACTGTGGCTGTGCGCATTCTTGTCGTTGATGATGACCGCGCGGTGCGCGAGTCGCTGCGCCGATCCCTGTCCTTCAACGGTTACTCCGTCGAACTGGCTCAGGACGGCGTCGAGGCACTGGACCTGATCGCCAGCGATCGGCCCGACGCCCTGGTGCTCGATGTGATGATGCCGCGGTTGGACGGCCTCGAGGTGTGTCGCCAGCTGCGCAGCACCGGCGACGACCTGCCGATCCTGGTGTTGACGGCGCGCGACTCGGTCTCCGAGCGCGTGGCCGGCCTCGACGCCGGCGCCGACGACTACCTGCCGAAGCCGTTCGCCCTCGAGGAACTCCTGGCCCGCATGCGGGCGCTGCTCCGCCGCACCGGCCCCGAGGACGAAAACGCCGAGTCGGCCGCGATGACGTTCTCCGATCTTTCGCTCGACCCCGTCACCCGCGAGGTCACCCGGGGCCAACGCCCGATCAGCCTAACCCGGACTGAGTTCGCGCTGCTCGAGATGCTGATCGCCAACCCCCGCCGGGTGCTGACCCGCAGTCGCATCCTCGAAGAGGTGTGGGGATTCGACTTCCCGACCTCCGGCAATGCCCTCGAGGTGTACGTCGGTTACCTGCGCCGCAAGACCGAAGCCGAAGGAGAGCCGCGACTGATCCACACCGTGCGCGGGGTGGGTTATGTGCTTCGCGAAACGCCTCCCTGATGTCTGCACCGAGTAACGGGTTTGCCCCACAACCTGATTCGCGCTATCCGCAGTCGAGAACGAGTTCGGTGTCGCTGCGGTGGCGCGTGATGCTGCTGGCGATGTCGATGGTGGCGATGGTCGTGGTGCTGATGGCGGTGGCCGTCTGGGCGGTGGTGTCGCGCGCCCTGTACGACGACGTCGACAACCAACTGCGCACCCGGGCCCGACTGTTGATCGAGAGCGGATCGCTGCAGGCCGACCCGAGCAAGGCCATCGAGGGCACCGCGTACTCGGACGTCAACGCGATGCTGGTGATTCCGGGCCGGGCCATCTTCACGGCCAACCAGCAGGGGCAGACGCTGCCGCTGGGCGAACCCGAAAAGGCCGTGCTGCGCGGAGAACTGATCATGTCGCTGCGCACGGCCAACCATCAGCGGGTGCTGGCGATGCACCTGCCCAACGACAGCTCACTGCTCATCTCCAAGAGCATGGTGCCCACCGCACAACTGCTCCGACGCCTCAGCACGGTGCTGATCATCGTCGGCGGAGTCGGGGTTGCGGTGGCGGCCATCGCCGGTGGTGCCGTCGCGCGCGCGGGCCTGCGCCCCGTGGCACGGTTGACCGAAGCCGCCGAGCGGGTGGCGCGCACCGACGACCTGCGGCCCATTCCGGTGTTCGGCAGCGACGAACTCGCCCGCCTCACCGAGGCGTTCAACATGATGCTGCGTGCGCTGGCGGAGTCCCGGGAACGCCAAGCCCGCCTGGTCACCGATGCCGGCCACGAACTGCGCACACCGCTGACGTCATTGCGCACCAACGTCGAACTGCTGATGGCGTCGATGGCCCCCGGTGCGCCGCGGTTGCCGGAGGAGGAGATGGCGGATCTTCGCGCTGACGTGATCGCCCAGATCGAGGAACTCTCGACGCTGGTCGGCGATCTCGTCGACCTCACGCGCGACGACGCCAGTGTCACCGTGCACGAATCGGTCGACGTCGCGGAGATCGTGGACCGGTCGCTGGAACGAGTTCGCCGCCGCCGCAACGACATCGAGTTCGAGACGTCGACCACTTCATGGGTGGTCTACGGCGACGAGGCCGGGTTGGGCCGAGCAGTGCTCAACCTGCTCGACAACGCCGCGAAGTGGAGCCCTCCGGGCGGCCGGGTGGTGGTGCGCCTGGACCAGATCGATCCGATGTATGCCGAGTTGGTGGTCTCCGACTACGGCCCCGGCATTCCGCCGCAGGAGCGGTCGCTGGTGTTCGAGCGCTTCTACCGGTCGACGACTGCGCGGTCGATGTCCGGCTCGGGCCTCGGGTTGGCGATCGTCAAACAGGTTGTGCTCAAGCACGGTGGTTCGCTACGCATCGAGGACACCGTGCCAGGCGGAAATCCACCGGGCACGTCGGTGCACGTCGTGCTGCCGGGGCGGCCCACGCTGGACGTTCCCCCCGAGCGGGGCGTTTCCCGACACGCGCCCGCTGAGTAGCCCCGCCACGGGTCGGCGTCGACGATGATTGACCTCGGCGGGAACGGGGGAACGAATTGGGTGTGTCCCGAACGTTCTCTAAGTGGATTCTCAGCCCGACTGGGCACTGTTGACCATACGTCCAGCGTTGTGCAGATATCGGACCTAGAAGAGAAGGAAGAGCCCGAGCGACATGACGAACCACCCGAGGTACTCGCCGCCGCCCCCGCCGCCCGGTCGTCGGCCGATCGGTCCTGAGCATGCGGCGCCCGGCTACCCGGGTGCCGCCCAGCGCCCCGGCATGTACCCGCAGCAGCCGTATGACTGGCGTTACGCGACCCAACAGCATGTGACCCAGCAGCACGCGACCCAGCAGCATTTCCGCGCGCCCTACGACCCCTACCGCGGTGCACCACAGCCGCTACCCGGCCAATCCCCGCAAAAGCGTTCTCGCGCAGGCGCTTTGACGGCCGGTGCAGTGGCAGTCGCTGTCGTCTCGGCCGGCATCGGCGGCGGAGTGGCGCTTCTGGTGCAGCCGGACGGGCAGTCGGCGACATCGTCGATCGGTGGTGCCGCGCCGAGTGTGCCCGCCGCCAGCCTGCCGGCGGGAAGCGTCGAACAGGTCGCCGCGAAGGTGGTGCCCAGCGTGGTGAAGCTCGAGACCGACATGGGCCGGGCGTCCGAAGAGGGCTCCGGGGTCATCCTGTCCTCCGACGGGTTGATCCTGACCAACAACCACGTGGTCTCGGCGGCTCAGGCCGCCCCGGGCGGCGGTCCCGCCGGCGGGCCGACCAAGGTCACCTTCTCCAACGGTCGCACCACCTCGTTCACCGTCGTCGGCACCGACCCGAGCAGCGATATCGCCGTGGTGAAAGCGCAGGGCGTATCGAATCTGACCCCGATCGCCATCGGTTCGTCTGCGGACCTGCGGGTCGGTCAGGACGTGATCGCCGTCGGCTCGCCACTCGGCTTGGAGGGCACCGTGACCACGGGCATCATCAGCGCGCTGAACCGACCGGTCGCGGCGAGCGGTGATGCCCGCAATCAGAACACCGTGCTCGATGCGATCCAGACCGACGCCGCGATCAACCCCGGCAACTCCGGGGGCGCGCTAGTCAACATGAACGGCGAGCTCATCGGCATCAACTCTGCGATCGCCACGCTGGGTGCCGACGCCGGACCGCAGGCACAGAGCGGTTCGATCGGACTTGGTTTCGCGATCCCCGTCGACCAGGCCAAACGGATCGCCGACGAGCTGATCAAGAACGGCACCGCCGCACACGCCTCGCTGGGGGTGCAGGTAGGCACCGACGCATCGGTCGACGGCGCGCGCATCGTCGAGGTCGTCGACGGTGGTGCCGCCGCCGCGGCGGGCCTGCCGAGCGGTGTGGTGGTCACGAAGGTCGACGACCGGGTGATCAGCAGCGCCGACGCGCTCGTCGCGGCCATCCGTTCCCGGGCGCCGGGTGACAAGGTCACGCTGTCGTTCTTGGACCCGTCGGGCAGGACGCAGTCGGTCCAGGTCACGCTCGGAAAGGCTCCGCAGTGACGCCGACCGGCTCGATCCCGCTGAGAGTGGCCGCGCCGCTGTCGCAGCCCGCATATACGGTTGCACTCATGGAACAGCCAGGGGAGTTGGTGGGCCGCGCACTGGTGGTCGTGGTCGACGACCGCACCGCACACGGCGACGAGGAGGATCACAGCGGTCCGCTGGTCACCGAGTTGCTCAACGAGGCGGGATTCGTCGTCGACGGCGTCGTCGTGGTGTCGTCCGACGAGGTCGAGATCCGCAATGCGCTCAACACCGCGGTGATCGGCGGAGTGGACCTCGTGGTGTCCGTCGGCGGCACCGGTGTCACGCCCCGCGACGTCACCCCCGAAGCCACCCGCGACATCCTCGACCGGGAACTGCTCGGCATCTCCGAGGCGCTGCGGGCTTCCGGGCTGTCCGCAGGCATGATCGACGCCGGAGTGTCCCGGGGGCTCGCGGGCATCTCCGGCAGCACGCTCGTGGTCAACCTCGCCGGTTCCCGCGCAGCGGTACGCGACGGTATGGCGACGCTCAATCCGTTGGCGGTCCAGATCATCGGCGAACTGTCCAGCCTGGAAATCTGACCTCGTCGCGCCCACACTGCGATAAATGTGATCTTCGTCACAATCGGGCCGAAATATGACCGATCCGTCTAAACGAGCCAGGGATGCGCTCGACGACGTCTTCGGAGAGGATATGCCG
Source organism: Mycobacterium sp. GA-0227b (assembly GCF_001499855.1). Lineage (GTDB taxonomy): Bacteria > Actinomycetota > Actinomycetes > Mycobacteriales > Mycobacteriaceae > Mycobacterium. The sequence goes on along the minus strand of NZ_LQIK01000012.1, from coordinate 405,912 downwards.
CAGATCTCGGCCGACGAGCGCGATACCCAGTCGCCCGACGACGAAGCCGAACGCGATCGGTGGTTACGGGAAAACCTTCCGCCGCACCATCTTTGACACACCGTACGGGCGCAACGCCATTGCCCAGCCGGTCGACGGCCGACTCGCGGCCGTGACGCTCCACGGCGCAGATCCGGACGCCGATGTTACGCCGAGGTAACCGCACGTCACAGCGCCGCTGCGTGACGTCTAAGTAAATATCTGTAGGCCGGTAACGTCCCGTACACCTGCAGCGATCTCACGTTGCCGGGCTGGTACGCGACCGTTAAGTTTCCTCGTGCCGAGAATGAGCAGCATGTGTGGGCAGCAGTAGGGCCACGCACGAACAGCAGAGCACGGTGAGCCACGGCTGACCGCCGACGTAGCTAGGGAGAACATGAAGGTATTCAGTCGGGTGGTGATTGCGATGGTGGCCGCTGTCGCGTCGTTGTTCGTGAGCACGGGTACCTCGCATGCCGGGCTGGATAACGAGTTGAGTTTGGTCGACGGTCAGGACCGGACGTTGACGATTCAGCAGTGGGACACGTTTCTCAACGGGGTGTTTCCCCTTGACCGCAACCGGCTGACTCGCGAGTGGTTCCACAGTGGCCGCGCGAAGTACATCGTGTCGGGCCCGGGGGCTGACGAGTTCGAGGGCACGTTGGAGTTGGGGTATCAGATCGGCTTCCCGTGGTCGTTGGGTGTGGGCATCAATTTCAGCTACACCACGCCCAACGTGCTGTTCGACCAGGCGCCGCCGAGCCTCAACCCGGAGGCGGGCTTCCTCACCACGCCGAACTTCTTCCCGGGCGCGTCGATCAGCGCCGACCTCGGCAACGGTCCGGGTATTCAGGAGGTTGCCACGTTTTCTGTCGATGTCGCCGGCGCCAATGGTGGTGTGGCGGTGTCCAACGCGCACGGCACGGTGACCGGTGCCGCCGGTGGGGTGTTGTTGCGTCCGTTCGCCCGGCTGATCTCCTCGGCCGGCGACAGCGTCACCACCTACGGCGAGCCGTGGAACATGAACTGACCGCCATCTCGAGCAACACGACAGCCCCCGGACCCGTCCGGGGGCTGTCTATTTGTCGTCCACGAGTTGACCGTGGCGTGACGTTGCAGGTTGGTAAACAATAAAACTACTTTGCTGGTGATCTTGGTCACGACCGGTCACCGGACCGCAACGTCGCACGCACATGGCAGGCTGGTCGGTAGCCCTGCAGCACACGACCGCCCGCGGCCGGCAGGGGTGAGAACACCAGGCTGACATGTTGTGACATGCGCAGCGTCGTTCCGAAACTCCTTGTTGCAAGCGTTAATCGCACGACGATCCAAATTCGGCAAACAAATCTCCGTGGTGTTGCGCACTGAATTTCGACCGTTCGCTCGCGTTGCCGGTTCTCTTCGGCGCCGTTATGTTCCTCGTGTCAACGGATGAGCGAGACGTACGGGCACCATGTGAGTTCTCTGATTTGCTCCACGTGTGCTCACATGTCGCGTATGTCGCGTATGTCGCGTAGCGGCGGTAGCGCCGGCACGGACGGACACCAGTTGCGGGCCCACCGGGGGCATGCATCGACAACGCTAGGGAGAACATGAAGGTATTCAGTCGGGTGGTGATTGCGATGGTGGCCGCTGTCGCGTCGTTGTTCGTGAGCACGGGTACCTCGCATGCCGGGCTGGATAACGAGTTGAGTTTGGTCGACGGTCAGGACCGGACGTTGACGATTCAGCAGTGGGACACGTTTCTCAACGGGGTGTTTCCCCTTGACCGCAACCGGCTGACTCGCGAGTGGTTCCACAGTGGCCGCGCGAAGTACATCGTGTCGGGCCCGGGGGCTGACGAGTTCGAGGGCACGTTGGAGTTGGGGTATCAGATCGGCTTCCCGTGGTCGTTGGGTGTGGGCATCAATTTCAGCTACACCACGCCCAACGTGCTGTTCGACCAGGCGCCGCCGAGCCTCAACCCGGAGGCGGGCTTCCTCACCACGCCGAACTTCTTCCCGGGCGCGTCGATCAGCGCCGACCTCGGCAACGGTCCGGGTATTCAGGAGGTTGCCACGTTTTCTGTCGATGTCGCCGGCGCCAATGGTGGTGTGGCGGTGTCCAACGCGCACGGCACGGTGACCGGTGCCGCCGGTGGGGTGTTGTTGCGTCCGTTCGCCCGGCTGATCTCCTCGGCCGGCGACAGCGTCACCACCTACGGCGAGCCGTGGAACATGAACTGACCGCTTTCCCGAGCAACACGACAGCCCCCGGACCCGTCCGGGGGCTGCCTTTTTACCGTCAGGACTTGTCGGCGCTGGTCGTCTTCGCGGTGTCGGGGTCTGGGCCGGTGCCGGGGCCCGCACTGTGCGCCCCCGACGATGAGCCGTTGGTCTCGGCCAGGATGTTGCGGATCTCGGTCAGCAGGGACAGTTCGGTGTCCTGCGCCTGCTCGACCTCACCCTTCTTGCGCAGCCGGTTGTAAGGCATGACGACGAGGAAGTACACCACCGCGGCGACGAGGATGAAGTTGATGGCCGCCGACAGCAGCACGTTGAGGTCGATGGTCTGGCCGCCGCCGATGCCGATGCGCAGGATGCCGTAGTCGGATTCGCCGCCCGCGCCGATGCGGTTGATCAGAGGTTGAATGATGCTGTCGGTGAACTTGGTGACGAGCCCGGTGAACGCGGTACCGATGACCACCGCGACCGACAGGTCGACGATGTTGCCTCGGGCGAGGAATTCTTTGAAGCCCTTCAACATTGTCTCGATCCTCCTTGCAGTGGTGTTCGGTCGACAGTTAGGCACGTTAGTTGCGTGGGCACCGACCAGGGGCGAAATGCCCGTACGGGCGTCCTTCAGTGCAGCGTGAGCGTGACTGTCTGCACCAACGTCGCGGCGGCGACGTCGTTGGCGGCGTGAGCGGGCAGCGCCACCAGGATGACCCGGTCGGTGCCGCCGCCCACTCCCGTGGGCTTTTCGGACACCAGCACGACGACCGCGTCGGTCGCGACAACCCTTGGCCGAGGGTCGGATTCGGGGCCGGCGGCCAGCACGTCGACAACGTCGCCGGGGCGGATCAGGTCGAGCACCGCGGTCTCGTCGAGCGACAGCGGCACGATGCGTGCCGTGGGGCCCACCGTCGCTTCGGCGAGCCGGGGGCTCAGCATGCGGACGTCGGTGATCGCCTCGCCGCGGCGTGCGGGGCCGGCCAGCGTTCCGCCGACCACGGCTGCGACATCTGTCTGAACACCATCGGGAGCTGTTGCAGCACTCAGCTTTTCGAGCCGGACATCGTCGGCGGTCAGTTCGCTGCCCGGACTCAGGTCGCGTGCGGCGACGACGGCATCGACGCGCTCGTCGTCAGGATCGGGGCGCAGCGCCGCGACGGCGGCGAGCACCACCAGCCCGCCCGCGGCAATCCGCCGGGCCAGCGCCGTGCGAGTCCAGTCGGGCCGCAGCAACTCGGTGAGTCGATGGATCGGCAACGGATTGAGTGTGTCCCCCATGCCGCCAAATTAGGCAGCGCTGTACGCCGGTGGGGAAGATGACCGCCAGCCTGTGGATAACCCTGCGTCAGCTCGACGCGGCGGCCGCTGCGGGGGAGCTGGATGAACTCGAACTCGAACTCGAACTCTTGCCGGAGTCGCTCGAACTCGACGAACCGGTGCTCGACTTGTCCGACGACGAGCTCGACTCCGAGGTGCCACTGTTGGTGGACCCGTTCGACGAACTCTTGCCGGATTCGCGGCTGTCGGTGCGGTAGAAGCCGCTGCCCTTGAACACAACTCCCACGTTGCCGAAGAGCTTGCGCAGGCGGCCGTTGCACTTGCTGCAGGTGGTCAGTGAGGCATCGCTGAACGCCTGGATCGCATCGAACCTGTCGTCACACTCGGTGCACGCATAGGAATAGGTAGGCACGAAACCCTCCGTGGTGGTCAAAACTGCTTAGCACTCTACCGGGTCAAGTGCTAGAACCGCTACGTGGCGATGCTCATTCCCGGCCCGTCGGGCCTGCCGAGGGCCACCAGCCCGAGCCGGGGGGTGAGCGCGTGGGTCATCGACACGTCGTGGGGTTCGGCGGGTAGCCGGTCGACGAGTTCGTCGTCGCGCACGACCGCAACAAGCCGTGCCGACGGCGACGCCAACGGCAGGGACCGGTCGTAGAAACCCGCGCCGCGGCCCAGCCGAACTCCCTGCCGGTCGACCGCGAGCGCCGGTACCAGCAGCGTCGCCGCGTCCGCGACCGCTTCGGCCGGCAGCCACGGCTCGGCCGGCTCACGAAGACCGAACCGCGCCTCCCGCAATCCGCCGGGAACGTATTCACCCCATCGCAGGGGCACGGGACCGCCCGTGGCGTCGAATTTGGCCACCGGCAGCAGCACCCGAACACCGCGCCGATACAAGGAATCGACCAGCTCGAGTGACCCCGGCTCAGCCCCGACGGGAACGTGGGCGCAGACGGTCTGACCGGCCGCGGCGAGCGTCGTCGCATGCCCGGCCAGGGCAGCCGCGTCGGCGTCGTGCTCATGCGCGGAAACGGCCCGGCGGGCCGACAGGATCGCGGCGCGCAGATCCGCTTTCGTCGCACCCACAGCGCCCATTCCGAATCGCTTCCCAATTGCTCCGAGCCGCCCGGCCTCGACAGGGTCAACCTGCCCAAGGAGGTTAATGTGTGAACGATGACAAGGCCTGAGGTACCGATCCCGTATACGGCGGTGGTTCCGGCGGCGGGACTGGGCACGCGGTTCCTGCCCGCCACCAAGACGGTTCCCAAGGAACTGCTGCCCGTCGTCGATACCCCCGGCATCGAGCTCGTCGCCGCGGAAGCCGCCGAGGCGGGCGCGGAGCGTCTGGTCATCGTCACTTCCGAGGGCAAGGACGGGGTGGTCGCGCACTTCGTCCAGGACCTGGTGCTCGAGGGCACGCTGGAAGCGCGCGGCAAGAAGTCGATGCTGGAGAAGGTCCGCCGCGCGCCCGCGCTGATCAAGGTCGAATCGGTGGTGCAGGCCGAACCGCTGGGCCTCGGCCACGCGGTCAGCTGCGTGGAATCCTCGCTGTCGCCCGACGAGGACGCGATCGCCGTGCTGCTGCCCGACGACCTCGTGTTGCCGACCGGCGTCCTCGAGACGATGTCGAAAGTCCGTGCCAAACGCGGCGGTTCGGTGCTGTGTGCGATCGAGGTGCCCGTTGACGAGATCAGCGCGTACGGCGTGTTCGACGTCGAGCCCGTCGCCGACACCAACAATCCGAACGTCTTACGCGTCAACGGCATGTTCGAGAAACCGAAGCCGGAGGATGCGCCGTCGCCATACGCCGCGGCCGGCCGTTACGTGCTGGACCGGGCCATCTTCGATGCGCTGCGGCGGGTCCCGCGCGGTGCGGGCGGCGAGATCCAATTGACCGACGCCGTCGCGCTGCTCATCAACGAGGGGCACCCGGTCCACGTGGTCGTGCACCGCGGCGATCGACACGACCTCGGAAATCCCGGCGGCTACCTCAAGGCTGCGGTTGACTTTGCATTGAAGCGCGACGACTACGGGCCGGAACTGCGGCGGTGGTTGGTGGAGCGATTGGGGCTGGTCGACTGCTGAGAGCCCTGACGCATAGATAAGGGGTGCAGTGCGTTCGGTCGAGGAACAGCAGGCACGGGTGGCGGCTGCGGCGGTGGCGCCGCGACCGGTCAGGGTGGCGATCGCCGAAGCGCAGGGCTTGATGTGCGCCGAGGAGGTGGTCACCGAGCGGCCATTACCGGGTTTCGACCAGGCCGCGATCGACGGTTACGCGGTCCGCAGCGTCGACGTGCTCGGGGTGGGCGACGCCGGGGACGGCGAAGAGCCCGCGGACGGCGAGGTCAGCCTGCCGGTGATGGGCGTCATCGAGGCAGGTGCCCGAACGCCGAGTCGGTTGCAGCCGCGCCAGGCGGCGCGCGTGCAGACCGGCGCCCCGATGCCGACGCTCGCCGACGCGGTGCTGCCGTTGCGCTGGACCGACGGCGGTGATGCGCGGGTACGGGTGCTGCGCGGGGTGCGGTCGGGCGCCTACGTGCGTCGCACCGGAGACGACGTGCAACCCGGCGACGTCGCGGTGCGGGCGGGCACGATCATCGGCCCGGCGCAGGTCGGTCTGCTGGCAGCCGTCGGCCGGGAACGTGTGTTGGTGCATCCGCGGCCGCGGCTGTCGGTGATGTGCGTCGGTGGTGAGCTCGTCGACATTTCCCGGACTCCCGGCAACGGTCAGGTCTATGACGTCAACTCCTACGCGCTGGCCGCCGCGGGCCGGGATGCCGGCGCGGAGGTCAACCGCGTCGGCATCGTCGACACCGACCCCAAGCGGCTGCGTGAAGTCGTCGAGGGCCAGATCAACCGCGCCGAGGTGGTGGTGATCGCCGGTGCGGTCGGCGGGGCGGCCGCCGAGGCGGTCCGCTCGGTGCTCGCCGAGTTGGGCGAGATGGAGGTGACGCGCATCGCGATGCACCCCGGTTCGGTGCAGGGGTTCGGCCAGCTCGGCCGCGACGGCGTGCCGGTGTTCCTGCTGCCCGCCAACCCGGTCAGCGCGCTGGTGGTGTTCGAGGTGATGGTGCGTCCGTTGATCCGGCTGTCGCTGGGCAAACGGCAGGCGCACCGACGGATTGTGCAGGCCCGTGCGCTGTCGCCGATCGAGTCGGTGGCCGGGCGCAAGGGGTATCTGCGCGGACAGCTGATGCGGGATCAGGACACCGGCGAGTATCTCGTGCAGGCGCTCGGCGGAGCCCCGGGCGCGTCGCATCTGCTGGCGACGCTGGCCGAGGCGAACTGTCTGGTCGTCGTGCCCACCGAAGCTGAACAGGTCCGCACCGGCGAGATCGTCGACGTCGCATTCCTGGCTCAGCGCGGCTGACCCGCCCGGCGTGTCGACGTGAACCTTTGGCGGTCGAGTTCCCTGCATCCCGGCTGGCCGCAGCCTGCCGGTCCGCTGCGGGTGGCCGCCGGCGTGGTGCGGTTGCGCCCGGTCCGGCTGCGCGATGGCGCACAGTGGAGCCGCCTGCGGCTGGCCGAGCGCGCTCACCTCGAGCAGTGGGAACCGGCCACCGGCGTGGACTGGGCGACGCGGCACGCGATCACTTCGTGGCCGTCGGTGTGTTCAGGGCTGCGGTCGGAGGCCCGCAAAGGCCGGATGCTGCCCTACACGATCGAGTTGGACGGCCAGTTCGCCGGGCAGCTGACGATCGGCAACGTCACACACGGCGCCCTGCGGTCCGCGTGGATCGGGTATTGGGTGGCCAAGGCGGTCAACGGCGGAGGGGTCGCGACCGCCGCACTCGCGCTGGGCGTGGATCACTGCTTCGGTCCGGTGCGACTGCACCGCGTGGAAGCGACCGTGCGGCCCGAGAATGGGGCCAGCCGCGCGGTACTGGCGAAGGTCGGCTTTCGGGAGGAAGGGCTGTTGCACCGGTATCTGGAGGTCGACGGTGCCTGGCGCGATCATCTGCTGATGGCCATCACGATCGAGGAACTCAACGGGTCAGCGGCCGCCGCGCTGGTGCGTCAGGGCCGCGCGAGCTGGGCATAGCCCCGGTTGTTTCGCCCGCCGCGGGCTTGCGTCCGGCGAGCTTCCCGCCTGCATTTTCGCGAGACGTACGACAGGGCTGTGCCGCGAGCAAAATCGCGACCCGGGTGTACATCTCGCGACATGAGTGAAGAGACGCGCTGTTACCAATGTGACATTTGTTACTGGTGGTGCTTGTCATGCGCGAATTACAGGTGTGTAATTGTCTCGGCGCGCCGCCCACGGATGCGCAGGTCACAGACCTAGCCTTTACGGGGAAAGGAGCAGGCGACATGCCAAGCATCCCCCAATCCCTTCTGTGGATATCCCTCGTCGTCCTCTGGCTTTTTGTGCTCGTGCCGATGCTGATCAGCAAGCGCGACACCGTGCGCCGAACCAGCGACGTCGCGCTGGCGACGCGCGTGCTCAACAGTGGGCGCAAAGCGCGCCTGCTCAAGCGCCACGGCCCCGCGGCGGGGCACGCCAGCGATCCGGACTGGCGGCCGTCCGAGGATGTCGATGACGAAGTCGAAGAGGAACCCGTGGGCCGTTCGCTGGTGCGCGCCGCGGTCGTCGAAAGCGAGGACAGTGCGGAACCCGACTACCTCGACGTCGATGTCGTCGGCGAGGACTCAGGAGCGCTGCCGGTCGGCGAGTCGGACCGGCAAGCAGACGAAAACGACGAGCTGACACTGCAATTCGATGAGTCGGCCGAGGAAGTGGACGCCGTCGGCAACGAAGCTGACGGGGAAGTCGACGACGAAGCCGATGAAGAGGCCGTGGACGAGGTCGTCGCGCTCGAACCTGAAGCCGACGAATCGCAGGACGAGTACGAGTACGTCGACGATTCGTCCGGCCTGGAGGCGCCGTCGGAGGCCGACCTGCGGATGGCCGACTCGCTGTCGGCGGCGCGGCAGCGCCGGTACGAGTCGAAGACGGCCGCCGCGGTGAGCGAGCGCAAGTACAAGTTCCGCAAGCGGATGCTGACGGCGATGGGGGTCCTGTTGGTCGGCTCGGCCGTCGCGGCGTACACGGTGAGCCCCGGGCTGTGGTGGCTGTGTGGCGCGGTCGGCGCGATCACGGTGCTGTATCTGGGCTATCTGCGCCGCCAGACGCGGATCGAGGAGCGGTTGCGCCGCAGGCGAGCTCAGCGCATCGCGCGCTCGCGGCTGGGTGTCGAGAACACCGATGACCGCGAGTTCGACGTGGTGCCGTCGCGGCTGAGACGACCCGGGTCGGTGGTGCTGGAGATCGACGACGAGGATCCGATCTTCGAGCATCTGGACTATGCGCCGTTCGCGCGCCACTTCGACCTACCGCGGGCCGCGGGCCAGTAGACCGGTCACGCCGTCGATTTTCGGCGGCCATCGAGTGGCTGGTAGCCTGCTACCGGTATCAGGGGCTATGGCGCAGTTGGTAGCGCGACTCGTTCGCATCGAGTAGGTCAGGGGTTCGATTCCCCTTAGCTCCACAACATCTGAGCAGGTTAAGCACAAATCGGCCCCTACCCCGAACGGGTAGGGGCCGACTTTTTGCGGGCGGGTCAGGTCACTCAGGCGAGTTGTTGGTCGGATCGGCGTCGTAGTTGGCCGCGATCTTGCCGGGGATGCTGGCGATGTTCGAGACGATCTCGCCCGGCAGCGCTGCATAGCGGCCGGGGAGCTTGGCCCACGACTCCCCGAGCGCGTGGGCATTGGCGACCCAACGCTCGGGCAGCGTCCCCCCAGCGCCGCCGCCGCTGCTGCTGGTTGTGCGGGCGCACGGCGAGCAGTCCACTTGACCCGGTTCGGCGCCGGCCGGTGCTGCAGCGACCAGTCCCGCGACCGCTAGCCCCCCGACGAGAATGGCGATGCGTTGCATGCGTTTCCTCCGCTTGTTGATTGCGCTGGTGGCGCCTATGGATTGCCCTCACCAAATGTTAGCTGGAAACTGACGATCTGGATAGCAAAGAGTGGCTAGCCGCCGACGGCTGACGCCAGGCGCGGGAACTCAGCAGTCGTAACCCATTGAGCGCAACGATGATCGTCGAGCCCTCGTGACCGGCGACGCCGAGCGGCAGCGGCAGGTGTCCGAGCACATCCCACGCCACGAGTACGCAGATGAATGTCGCTGCAATCACGAGGTTTGCGATGACGACGCGGCGTGCACGCTGAGCCAGCGCCACGACGGCTGGGATCGTGGCCAGGTCGTCACGCACCGTGACGGCATCGGCGGTGTCCAGCGTCAGGTCGGCTCCGCTGCGTCCCATGGCAAGCGAGGCATGCGCGGCCGCCATGGCCGGCGCATCGTTGACCCCGTCGCCGACGTACAGCACGCGATGACCGCCGGCTTGCAGGTCACGTACTGCCGCGACCTTGCCGTCGGGCAGCAGTTCGGCGCGAGTGTCGTCGATTCCGATCTGCGCACCGAGTCGTGCGGCCGCACGGTGGTTGTCTCCCGTCAGCATGACCGGGGGAGCCGAGGTGATCCGGACGATGGCCTGTACGACCGCCGCGGAGCCGTTGCGGGTCGTGTCATCGAGCGCGAGCACACCGACGCCCCGCCCGTCGAGGACGACAACCACCGCGGTGGCTCCGTTGCTCTCCACCGCGGCGATGACGTCGGTGTGCGCTGCGGAATCGAGCGCGCGCGGGCTGAGGACCTCGACGAGTTGGCCGTCGACGGTCGCGCGGACGCCGCGGCCGGGTGACGAACGGAAGTCGGCGGCGGCCGGTATGACGAGGTCGCGTTCGACGGCGGCGGAGAGAATGGCTCGACCAAGCGGGTGTTCGCTGAATTGCTCTGCGGCGGCGGCCATCCTGACGATGTCGTCTTCGTCAAACCGGTCGTCGACCGATACGACGTTGGACAGTCGCGGGATACCGGTGGTCAGCGTTCCGGTCTTGTCGATGGCGACGACGCTCGTGTCCGCGAGGTGTTCCATGGCGACGGCGGATTTCACCAGTACACCGTGGCGCCCTGCGTTGGCGATGGCCGACAGCAGCGGCGGCATCGTGGCCAGCACGACCGCGCACGGTGATGCAACGATCATGAAAGTCATCGCTCGCAGCAGCGTGGACTGCAAGTCAGCGCCGAAGGTCAACGGGATGGCGAACAGCGCGAGCGTCGCCGCGACGACACCAACCGAATAGCGTTGCTCGACCTTCTCGATGAACAGCTGGGTCTTCGCTTTGGTGGCCGACGCCTCGGCGACCAACGCGACGATGCGGGCGACCACGGTATCGGACGGGTCGCGGGTGACGCGGATACGAAGTACCCCTGCGCCGTTGAGAGTGCCTGCGAAAACCTCGTCGTCGATCGATTTGCCGACGGGCAGCGGTTCTCCCGTGACCGAGGACTGGTCGACATCCGACGCGCCGCCGACTACGACACCATCGGCTGACACGCGCTCACCGGGGCGAACCAGCACCATGTCTCCTACGCGCAGGTCGGCAGCGTCCACCGAGCGTCCGGCGCCGTCGCCGTCGAGGCGGGTTGCCCGATCGGGCGCGAGATCCAGCAGGCCTTTGACCGAATCCGCGGTGCGCTTCGTCGCCACGTCTTCCAGCGCGCCTGAGGTCGCGAAAATGACGATCAGCAAGGCGCCGTCGAAGATCTGCCCGATACCGGCCGCGCCAATCGCGGCCACCACCATGAGGAGATCCACGTCGAGTGTCCGGGACCGAAGCGCCCGCAACCCGTCCCACGCGTGCGTCCATCCGCCCGCCGCATAACACGCCAGATAGAGCGTCCACCACACCGGTGAAGGTGCATCGAGCAACTGCGCGGCCAGCCCAGCCACGAACAAGCCCAGCGCTAGTGCAGCCCACCGCATTGACGCGACGGACCACAGCATCGGAAGGATCGGTCGCCGGCCGGTGCCGGACGGCGGTTCGCCCCGGACGGTGGCTCTCGGTACGGCCAGCCGTATCGACATCACACCGATATGTATACATGTAGAGGTCTACATATGTCATGCGGCCGGCTGGACCGTGCTTCAATTGAGCGATGGGACACGGTGTCCAAGGCAGAGCTGCGCCTCCGGCGACTCTTGATTCGGCCTCGGCTGTCAAAGTCGCCGAGACGCTTCAGGCGCTCGCCTCGCCCAACCGGCTCATGATTCTCACGCGGCTCCGGCAGTCACCCTGTTCGGTCGGCGAACTGTCTGCCGCCGTGGGTATGGAACAACCGGCAGTCTCCAACCAACTGCGGCTGCTCCGTGCGCTCGGCCTGGTAGCGGGCGACCGAAACGGCCGCAACATCGTTTACCGGCTCTACGACAACCACGTCGCCCAGTTGCTCGACGAGGCGATCTACCACATCGAGCATCTCCGAATGGGCGCAAGCGACTCGACCGCCTAGGGGCGGCGGCCCAGTGGTCGCAGACTCAGCTAGGCGGTCGTCGCGATCCCGCCGTCGACCGGGATGATCGCTCCCGTCACATACGCGCCCGCGCGGCTCGCCAAGAAGACTGCGATCCCGGCCATGTCGTCGTCGCGTCCGATCCGGCGCAGCGGTGCCGACGCCGCGATCTGGTCACCGTACGCGTCGAGCGTCGCCGCCATCATCTTCGACGGAAACGGTCCTGGGGCAACGGCATTCACGGTGATGTGCTGCGGCCCGAGCTCACGGGCGAGCACCCGGGTGAGCTGATGCACGGCCGCCTTGCTGCTGCTGTAGGAGTAGGTCGGCAACTGCGGAACCCGGATGCCGTCGATGCTGCCGACGTTGATGATCCGGGCGGGATCGTCCGCAGTGCCCGCGAGGCGAAGGGCTGGCAGCAGCGCCTGAACGAGCCAGAACGGCGACTTGACGTTCAGGTCGAGCACCTTGTCCCACGCCGAATCCGGGAAACTCTCCAGCGGCTCACCCCATGTCGCGCCGGCGTTGTTGACGAGGATGTGCAGCGGTTCGCCGTCGCCGGCGACCTCTTCGGCCAACCGCAGGCACTCGTCGTGCCGAGAGAGGTCGGCGGGCACGGCGCGCACCTCGCCGTATCTCGACAGCGCAGCTTCGGCCTGTTCGCAACCCTCGGCCTTGCGGGAGCTGATCACCACGCGGGCGCCCGCCTGCAGCAGCCCGCGCGTCAGCATCGCGCCGACGCCTCTGGTGCCGCCGGTCACCAGGGCTCGCTTGCCGGTGAGGTCGAAAAGCTGTGTGTGCGTGCTGAACTGATCGTCGCTCATCGGCGCGCCTCCGTCGGTTCCGGATCGGCCGCCCCGGCCGCCCGGTTAGAGACTAGAAGATCAGCCCCGTTGCTCGGCTGGTGGCCGCGGCGAAGCGGTTCTGCACGTCCTCCCAGTTCACGACATTCCAGAACGCCTTGACGTAGTCGGCCTTCACGTTCTTGTACTGCAGGTAGTACGCGTGCTCCCACATGTCGACCTGGAGCAGCGGAATGATGCCCAGCGGCACGTTCGCCTGCTGGTCGTAGAGCTGAAACGTGAGCAACCGCTGACCCAGGGTGTCGTAACCGAGCACCGCCCACCCCGAGCCTTGCAACCCGTTGGCCGCCGCCGTGAACTGCGCCCGGAACTTGTCGAACGACCCGAACTGGTCGTCGATGGCGGCACCCAGATCGCCGGTCGGTTTGTCGCCGCCGTTCGGCGAGAGGTTCTTCCACCAGATCGTGTGGTTGACGTGCCCGCCGAGGTGAAACGCGAGGTTCTTCTCGTTGAGGAAGATCGCCGCGTGGTCGCCGTTCGCGCGCGCTTCCTCGAGTTTCGCGATCGCGTCGTTGACACCCTTGACGTAGGTGGCGTGGTGCTTGCTGTGGTGAATCTCGTTGATCTGTCCCGAGATATGCGGCTCCAGGGCGCCGTAGTCGTAGTCAAGGTCAGGCAGGGTGTACTCGGCCATTGGGCTTCCTTTCTGATCTGCAGTCGTAGCCTATGGCGGCAATCTATACCTGTCTACCTGTTCAGATGTTGTGGTATCCTGTGTCCCGCGGGCGGCCGTGGACGACATCGATGCAGCACATCATGTGGCGACTTGTCTTCCGGCGGGTGGCGAAGTACCACGGCCGGCCCGCTCCACTTCCGCCGACCGGCGCCTTTCCTTGCCGGACGCGACGATGAGCCCGTAGCCTCAGAACGTGGCCGGTCCGACCGGCGTCCGCGCCGATGAACTCACCGCGTTGGAAGTTTTCGGTGGCTATCGGGCCGAGGCCCTGGTTCCGCTGGCGGCCCAACTGAGTCCGCTCAACGCCGCCGCCGGGCAGGTGCTCATGCATCAAGGCGAACTCGCGGTGTCCTTTCTGCTGATCGGTTCCGGCGAGGCCGAGGTCACCCACGTCGGTGTCGACGGGCACGACACCGTCGCCAAGCTGACGGCGGGGATGATCGTCGGCGAGATCGCGCTGCTGCGTGACACGGCGCGCACCGCAACCGTCATCGCCACCCAACCCGTGCGCGGATGGGTGGGCGGACGCGAAGCGTTCGCCACGCTGCTCGAGATCCCGGGCATGCTCGACCGGCTGCTGAGCACCGCCCGACAGCGTCTCGCCGCCTACGTGAACCCCATCCCGATCCGGCTACGGGACGAAACCAAGTTGTGGCTGCGGCCGGTATTGCCCGGCGACAACGAACGCACCTCCAAAGGTCCCGTCGAATTCTCCAGCGAGACGCTGTACCGACGGTTCCAATCGGTTCGTGTTCCGAGCAAGTCGCTGATGCGTTATCTGTTCGAGGTCGACTACGACCACCACTTCGTCTGGGTGATGACCGACGGTCCCGACGGCCCGGTCGTCGCGGACGGGCGCTTCGTGCGTGACGAGAAGGACCTCGCCGTTGCGGAGGTGGCGTTCATCGTCGCTGACGCCTATCAGAACAAGGGCGTCGGAACGTTCCTCATGGGCGCGCTCGCGATCGCCGCGAATTACCATGGCGTGCAACGATTCACCGCGCGGGTGCTCTCCGACAACTATCCCATGCGCAGCATCCTGACCCGCTTCGGCGCGCGCTGGCAGCGCGACGACCTCGGGGTGGTCACCACCACCATCGACGTACCGCGCCCGTCCAACCCGCCGTTCTCGGCTGAGCTGACCAAACAGATCCGCGACGCGGCGTCTCAGGTCGTGCGGGCGGTCGGCTGATGCGCGTGCCGTTGTCGAAGGACACCCGACTGTGTATCTCGCTGTCGGGCCGGCCGACCAACATCGGGACCCGGTTCCACAACTACCTGTACGACCTGCTCGGCCTCGACTTCATCTACAAAGCGTGCACGACAACGGATATCGCAGCGGCGATCGGGGGAGTGCGGGCGCTCGGTATCCGCGGCTGTTCGGTGTCGATGCCGTTCAAACAAGACGTCCTGGCGCTCGTCGACGAGGTGGAGCAGTCGGCACAGTCGATCCGCGCGGTCAACACGATCGTCAACGACCTGTCTGTGCCCGGTGGCAGGCTCACCGCATCAAACACCGACTACCTTGCGGTGCAACGCCTTATCGCCGAGAACGGGCTGCAGCCGTCACAGTCGGTGGTCATCCACGGCAGTGGCGGGATGGCCAGTGCGGTCGGCGCTGCATTCCGCGACCTCGGATTCGACCACGGCACGATCGTGGCGAGAAACGCCGAGACCGGTCGTTCGCTGGCCGGCCGCCTGGGCTACGACTACGTGGCCGAGATGGGCTCGCGTGAGGCCGACGTACTCGTCAACGTGACGCCCGTTGGAATGGCCGGCGCGCCCGAGGCGAGCGAGAAGTCCTTCGACGATGCCGCGATTGCCAAGGCGCACCACGTCTTCGATGTGGTCGCGATGCCCTCCGAGACACCGCTCATCAAGGCGGCACGCAAGGCGGGTGTCGCAGTGATCACCGGCGCGGAGGTGATCGCACTGCAGGCCGCCGAGCAGTTCGAGCGCTACACCGGCATACGGCCGACCGACGAACAGATCATGGCCGCCTCCGCGGTGTCACGCGCCTGAGTCAGGGCGTGATGGTGGTCTGCTCGTCGATGACCGACGTGGCATCCATCAGCGCACCCATCTGGTCCTCGCGGCCGTCGGCGTTGAGTTGCAGGACGTACAGCCCGTCCTGGCCGGGTATCACGACGGTCTTCTGAGCGATCGCCCGCAAGACGCCGTCCTTTGTGTACGTGCCGCCGATCTGCACCGCCTCGAAGCCGGCGAGGGTGGACGGCGAACCTTCCTCGGCCCCTTCGTATTTGGGCATGTTCTTGATCTCGTTCGGGGCGAATTCGAGGATCTTCGCCGGGTCGACGTTGCCGGTCAATTTCGATACCAGCGCGATGACGGTCGGGGGATCCTGTGCCATCGCGGGGTCATCGGAAACGATCGCGCCGTAAGCCCATTCCGGCGCCCGGGGTCCAGCATCACTCCAGCCGGGGGGAAACGGCAGCTCGATGTCCGGGGCGCCGGGATCGCCGCGTCTGACCGGGGTTTCGACGATCCCGTTGTCCCGGATGTACTCGACGATCGTGTAGTTGGCGCCCGTGGCCTTTGCCGACCCGGGCGGTGGGGCGGCCGAAGGCTCCGTCGTGCCGGCAGCCGCTGCGCTGGTTTCCTCCGAGGGCGTCGTTGACTCGCTCTTGGTGTCCGATCCACACCCGGCCAGGCCAAGGCCAAGTGCGACGGCCGCAACCGCGATGATTCCGGTCCGCATCGCACTGCTCATTCGCTCCTCCAACAGTTTGATCTGCGCCGTAGCCTACGGGCGCCATCCATCGCATGCAGGGAAACTCCACTCGGCAGCCGGTTGCCGACGGCAAACCTCCGCAAGAACTTTGCTGGAGAAGTCTGAGATGGTTAGCTGTGTGCAGACTGTGTGGGGGCAACGGCCACGGTGTCGGAAGGGGAACGCGCGATGTCGTCGGATGGTGCGCGAATGAAGACAGCGCTGCGTTCGCTCGGCGCGATGTGTCTGGCTGTGCTCGCGGCGATCGTCCTGGTCGTCGCGTGGACGGCCGCGACCGCGGTGCACTTGGCGGCGAGCGCGCTGATCATGGGTGGAACAGAACACCCGTTGAGCTCCCCGCCCGATGATCCGGCCTTCATCAGCGAGTACTTGGACGACGCCGTCACCTTCTTCATCAACCCGGCGGCGGGCTCGCCCACCGGTCCGGGGCACCCACCGATCGAGGACGTCGACCGCAACGTCTATGCCGTCGTCTATCCCGCTCAGTTCTTCCCGGTGTTCGGCACCAAGACCTTCGACGCCTCCGTCCGCGAGGGTGTGCTGAGCCTGGACGGATGCGTTCGCGGAGCGGCGTCCTGTGTCTACAACGAGGACGCCAGTTACAGCGTCGACCCGAATCTGCCGACGCCCCCGCCGACGCTTCCGGCGCCTCCTGCAGATGAGGACTACGTCATCTTCGGGTACTCGCAGAGTGCCGTGGTCGCGTCTCTGGTGAAGCGGGGCTTGATCACCACGCCGAGGGCGGGGGAAGACCCGGGGGAGACGTCGTTCTTCCTGCTGGCCAATCCGATGCGGCCCAACGGCGGCATCCTGGCGCGAGGGCCGGAGGGACTGACGATCCCGATCCTCGGCGTGACCTTCCACGGCGCGACCCCGACGAACACCTGCGAGCAGGCGGGCGGGCCGTGTATGCCGACGGTCGACGTGGCGGCGCAGTACGACGGTCTCGGCGGTGATGCGCCCGCCAGCCTCACCAACGTGCTGGCCATCCTCAACGCCGTCGCCGGCTACTACTACCTGCACGGTGATCTGCAGAACGCGGACTTCGACGATGCGCTCTACCAGGGCAGCCACGGCGACACCGACTACTACCTCTACCCGACGAAGCGGCTGCCGATCTTGATGCCGTTCGAGGGTGTGGTGCCGTCGCCGGTGTTGACGCTTCTGGACGCGCCGCTTCGCGTGCTGATCGAGGGTGCCTACGCACGTGACGTCAGCCCCGGCGTCGGGACGAAAGTGGGCCTGCTTCCTTTCCGGAATCCGATCCAGACGGCGCTCAATCTCGTGGCGGCGATTCCGACCGGTATCGACGACGCGCTCGCCGAGATCGCCGGAGATCCGACGTTCCGCCCGCTGGGCACGCAGCCGACCACCAGCCCCTTCGGTGTCGGCGGCCCGGACCTGCCGCCGCCGCTCGACGAGAGCGACATGCGGAGGTCGATGTCGTGGTCAGCCGAGGGCGACGGCGAAATCGGCGGCACGGTTGTCGACGATGGCCAATCGCCCGTCGACGAGCCCGAACCCGCGGGAGAGCCGCTCGGTGACGATACCGCCGGCGACAAGCCGCTCGACATCGTCGAGAAGCCGGCCTACACGGTCGAGGAGAAGCCCCTCGACACGGTCGAGGAAAAGACGACACTCGACGAGGATGAGACCCCAGTCGATACTCCAGTCGATGAGGAAGAGGTCGTTGATCAATCGGGCGACGAGGAAGCTGAAGACGACCCCCTCGAGACGGAAACGCCGGTGGTGGGCACCAAACCCGACAATCCCAAGGTGCGTGGTCCCATCCAATTCGATTCACAGAACAAGGCGGGCGTCGAGCCCAGTGACCCGCCCGACGCCGACGGCACACCTAAGACCGAGACGGAAAACGACCCCGGCGAGGACGCGGCCGACGGGTCCGAAGGGCAGGCCGCGGCGTAACCGGGCGATCAGCGGTCCCGGCGTCGCCGTGGCGGCGGTCCTGGCACTCTGCGCGGCCGCATGCGGCGGGCCGCCGGAACCGTCCCATGCTCAGGCGCCGTCGGCTGAGGATCCGCCGCAGATCAACCCGGCCCGAATAGAGCGCGCCCGAAGTGCGCTTCCCGCCGGTTACGAGGTCTCCAACCTCGAGGACCCGCTCGGACCGATCACCGCATGGGGATACGGCGCGCAGTGGAGCGCCGATCCGCCGATGTGCGCTGCGCTGATCGATCCCGCCGACGGCGCCGCGAACACCAGCGGCTGGTCGGCATCGGGACCGGGAGGAATCGTCTACGCCGTCGTCGCCGAGGCGGCAGGACACGTCGATCCGGGGACACTCGACGAATGCGGGCGCTTCACCGTGGCGGGCGGGCGCACCACGGGGACCGTCACGCTCGGACCCGCACCGGTCATCGACGACGCGCCGACGGTCGCGTTGGCCACGGCCAGCACGACGGTCGTCGAAGGCGGGACCGAAACTCGTTCGGAGGCCGACACTGTCACCGCGTACCTCGATGACCACGTCGCATTCGTCGCGGTCGTCACCGACCCCGGTTCACCGAACCCGCAACTCGGCTCGGCCTTCGCCGCCACCTTGATGAGGGAAACGGTGTCCGCGTTACGGGGTTGAGGCCGCATCCCCGGGTAGCCTGTGCGGCGATGTCGAAGAGCCCGATGATGGTGTTCGCATGCGCCGGCCTGCTCACCGCGTGTGCGACCGGCCAATCGGCCGACGATCCGTCGCGCGCCGACATCGTCCGTGTCAAAGACGTGCGGACAAGCTTCGGACCAGGTTTCACGGTCACCGACGTCGGGCCGACCGGTATCGACCCGCGGCTGCTCGGCCGCCAAGCGCTGCCGCCGGGCATGAAGTTCGAACCGCCCGACTGCTCCTCGTTCGCGAATCAGCAGATGGTGCCCGAAGGCGCCAGGGGCAACATGGCGGCGACCACGGCCGAGGGCGAGGGCAACCGCTTCATCGCGATCGCGGTCGAGACATCGGAGGCCGCTTCTGTCAATCCGCCGACCGACAACTGCCGCAAGGTCGGCTTCGCCGGCGGCGCAGTGCGCGGTCTGGTCGAGGTCGTCGAGGCGCCGCAGATCGAGGGTGTCCAGACGTTGGGAACCCACCGCGTCCTGCAGACAACCGCCGACGGCAAGCCGCGCACCGGTGAGCTCTACAACTACCTCGCCAGTTTCGGTTCGTTCCTGGTGATCGTCACGGCGAACCCGTTGGTCCTGCCCGACAAGCCGGTCGCGAAGGTCGACACTCAACGCGCCCGCGACCTCCTCGTCGCCGCGGTGAAGGCGGTCAGGTCCTAGCGCACGTCGTGCGGACGGAACTGGATGCTGATCCGCGGGCCGACGGGTCGTGCCGTCTTCGGAATGGCGTGCTCCCAAGTGCGTTGACATGACCCGCCCATGACGAGCAGGTCACCGTGCCGGTGCTGCAGGCGCAGCGACTTACCGCCGCCACGCGGGCGCAACGCGAAAGTCCTTGTGGCGCCGAGCCCGACGATCGCGACCATGGTGTCCTCGGAGCTGCTGCGCCCGATGGTGTCGCCGTGCCAGGCGACGCTGTCGTTGCCGTCGCGGTACAGGCACAGCCCGGCGGTGGTGAACGGTTCGCCGAGTTCACCGGCATAGGCGTCGTTGAGCCGACGGCGGAGCTGTTTGAGTCGCGGATGCGGCGGCGGCTCGTCGACGAGATTCACGAAGCAGACCAGCCGGGGCACGTCGACCACGCGGTCGTACATCGGTCTGCGCTCGGCGCGCCAGGGGACGACGTCGGACAGTTCCTCGAACAGCGTGTCGGCATCCTCCAGCCACCCGGATCGGTAGTCGATCCAGGCGCCGTTGCCCAGATGGCGGCGTTCGGCGTGCTCGAACAGCGAGCTCTGCAGAGCCAGCTCCATGATCGCGATTCTATCGCACAGGCGTTCGACTCGGGTCAGAGCCGCACCGCGCCCGGGCCCTGGTTGGCGAGCATGTCTCCGGGGTTGGTGAGCGCGCAGGTCTTCAGGCTCAGGCAGCCACAGCCGATGCAGCCGGCCAGGTTGTCCCGCAGGCGCTGCAGATGCAGGATGCGCTCGTCGAGATCCTGCCGCCAACCCGCCGACAGTTTCGCCCAGTCCTTGCTCGTCGGCACCCGGTCGGTGGGCAGGGTGGCCAGCGCTTCGCGGATGCGGGACAGCGGAATGCCGAGCCGTTGCGACATCCGGATGAACGCGACCCGCCGCAACGTCTCCCGGGCGTAGCGGCGCTGGTTGCCGGTCGTGCGCCGGCTGTGGATGAGACCTTCGCGCTCGTAGAAGTGCAGTGCCGAGACCGCAACACCGCTGCGAGCCGACATCTCGCCGGGAGTCAGCTCGTGAATCAACTCCATAACATCAACCATAGTTGAGGTGACCTCGCGGGTTACGGTGCTAGATGTGACGCTGGGCTGCGACTCCGAAGTCGGGCGACTGCGCGCGGTGATCCTGCATCGGCCCGGCGCCGAGTTGCAGCGGTTGACGCCCCGCAACAACGACGCCCTGCTGTTCGACGGACTGCCGTGGGTGGCGCGGGCGCAGCAGGAGCACGACGCGTTCGCCGCGCTGCTGGCCGACCGCGGCGTCGAGGTGCTGCTGCTGGCGGACCTGCTGACCGAGGCGCTGTCGCACAGTGGCGCGGCGAGAATGCACGGCATTGCAGCGGCGGTAGATCCGCGCCGGTTGGGATTGCCGCTGGCGCAGGAACTTTCGGCGTATCTACGGTCGCTGGAGCCGGCGCCGCTGGCCCACGTGCTGATGGCGGGCATGACGTTCAACGAGTTGCCCCTGTCGGGGGCCGAGTTGTCGCTGGTGCGCCGGATGCACCACGGCGCCGACTTCGTCATCGACCCGCTGCCGAACCTGTTGTTCACCCGCGACTCATCGTTCTGGATCGGCCCGCGGGTGGCGATCACATCGCTGGCGCTGCCGGCGCGGGTGCGGGAGACGTCGCTGACCGACGTGATCTACGCGCATCATCCGCGGTTCCTCGGCGTGCGGCGGGCCTACGAGTCGCGGTCGGCGCCCGTCGAGGGCGGAGACGTGTTGCTGCTCGCACCGGGTGTCGTTGCGGTCGGGGTGGGCGAGCGGACCACGCCCGCCGGTGCGGAGGCGTTGGCGCGCAGCCTGTTCGACGACGATCTCGCCCACACCGTGCTGGCGGTGCCCATCGCTCAGGGGCGCGCGCAGATGCATCTCGACACGGTCTGCACAATGGTCGACGTCGATGCGGTGGTGACGTACCCGCCGGTGGTGGACTCGCTGTCGGCGTTCACGATTCACCGCGACGGCAGTGGTGGAGTGCGCATCGACGACGAGGTGCCGTTCGTGGAGGCCGCCGCGGTGGCGATGGGTATCGACAGGCTGCGAGTCATCGCGACGGGTCTCGATCCGGTGACCGCCGAGCGCGAGCAGTGGGACGACGGCAACAACACGCTCGCGTTGGCCCCCGGAGTGGTGGTCGCCTACGAGCGCAACGTCGAAACCAATGCGCGCCTTGCCGACGCGGGCATCGAGGTGCTGCCGATCGAGGCATTCGAACTGGGCACCGGCCGCGGCGGCCCGCGATGCATGTCGTGCCCGGCGGGCCGCGACCCGCTCTAGGCCCGCGACAGCCGTTGCAACCGCCACAACGGATACCCGCGTTCGGCGACCGCCATCCGCATCTTGCACATGATGGCCAGTGGCGTCGCATCGGCCGCAGCAATCAATGTCCATCCGGCCTTCTCCTGCATCCCCAAGCTGTCTTCGCCGAAGTCCACACCGACCATCGGCGCGTCGTAGCCCATCGCTACACGTGTGGAACAGCCGCCATCGGTCACCATGAAATCCGTTTTGGGCGGTGGGAACCCGGCATCGGACAGGGCGAGGCGGGTCAACGTCTCTCTCGGTGAACTCGACCCGTCGTCCATCAGTGCCACCGCTTCGATCGCATGCCAGATCGCGCGGCTGCCGCGGTAGCGGTCCAGCAACGGTTCTACTTCAGACGCCGTTAACCTGGTCGCGCGGGCAAGTGCGTCGAGGTGGACGACGGCGGAATCGCGCGGGGCATGGCGCGCAAGGTCCAGTGCGGTTCGTTCGGGCGTGGTGACGGGCAGCCCGGCGATCTCGGCAATCTCATCGGCTTCGATCCGCTCGTTGCGGACCCGTATCCCGTGAGGCGGTCGGCCGCAGCGCCAGATCAATTCGACGTCCACCTCTTGGTTCACGAGTCGCGCGCCATGCAGCACGGCGGCGGCGGCGCCGGCGATCACGCCATGCCGTTTCGGCCAGAGCCAGGCGCCGAGGATGCGCTGCGCCAGCTGCGGCTTTGCAGCGTTGATGCTGTAGACGTCTGGGAACATGCGCCGGTAGTTC
Source organism: Mycobacterium sp. GA-0227b (assembly GCF_001499855.1). Taxonomy (GTDB): domain Bacteria; phylum Actinomycetota; class Actinomycetes; order Mycobacteriales; family Mycobacteriaceae; genus Mycobacterium. The sequence goes on along the minus strand of NZ_LQIK01000012.1, from coordinate 383,400 downwards.
CAGCGCAATTGCCGGCGAGTCAGTGCGCCACTGGCCACCGCCTCAGTTCCGACGAACACGTCCTCCATGCCGCAATGCTGACCAGGTCTACTGACATTTGCCGCTCCTACGGTCGAGATTGCATACAGGGTTGTGGCTCGCGATCGCAGCCATGGATGCAATCTCGCGTGTAGGACCCGGGACCCACCTATGCCTCTGTGCCAGATCCCCGGCCGTATCCGCTATCGCTATCGCCAGGAGGGCAGCCAGATTTGCATGTTCCACGTCGACTGTGAGATCGGGATGCCCGTCAGAATCGGATACATCCACGCGAAGTTCGTCAGAACCAGTGCGACATAACAGCTCACCGCGATCAGCCCGAGCGTTCGGCGCTCGGCGTTCTGGTTCGGCTTGTGCAGGATGTCGCCGAGGATCAACGCGATCATCATCACCATGAACGGCGCCATCGTCGTCGCATAGAAGAAGTACATCTGGCGGTCGATGTCGGCGAACCACGGCAGGAAACCGGCGCCGTAGCCGACCAGCGCCACCGCGTACCGCCAGTCGCGCCTGATGAAGGCCCGCCACACGGCCCAGGCCAGCACCGGCACCGCGAGGAACCACATCGCCGGTGTGCCGACCAGCATCACCGCCTTCACGCACGACTGCGCGCCACAGCCCGCCACGTCCTGGTTGTCGATCGCATACAGCACCGGCCGCAGCGACATCGGCCACGTCCACGGCTTGGACTCCCATGGGTGGTGGTTCCCGTCGGCGTTGGTCAGCCCGGCATGGAACTGGTACGCGGCATAGGTGTAATGCCACAGCGAGCGCAGCGCATCGGGAATCGGCAATGCGCTGTGCTCGCCGATCGACTGGCCGACTTCGTGGCGGTTCACGGCCGTCTCCGAGGCGAACCACGGCGTGTAGGACGCCAGGTACACGACGAACGGGATGAACACCAGCGCGTACAGCGACGGCCCCAGATCGCGCCGGAACGCACCCAGCCACGGTCGCGGCACGCGATATTCGCGCCGCGCGACGATGTCGAACACCATCGTCATGACACCGAAGAATGCGACGAAGTACAGCCCGGACCACTTTGTGGCACAAGCCAACCCGAGCAGCACCCCGGCGCCGAACCGCCACCACCGCACGCCGAGCCGCGGTCCCCACAGCGTCTCGCCGATGCGGCCCTCCAGCAGCGCGACGTGCATCCGCTCGCGCACCTGGTCCCGGTCGACGATCAGGCAGCCGAACGCGGCCACCACGAACATCACCAGAAACCCGTCGAGCAGCGCGGTGCGCGAGGCGACGAAGCTGACTCCGTCGGCGACCACCAACAGCCCCGCGATGCCGCCGACCAACGTCGACCGGCTGATGCGCCGCGCGATGCGCGCCACCAGCACGACCATGATCACGCCGCAGACGGCGCCCGAGAACCGCCAGCCCAACCCGTTGTAACCGAACAGCGCCTCGCCGATCGCGATCAGCTGCTTGCCGACCGGCGGATGCACGACCAGGCCGTAGCCGGGGTTGTCCTCGACCCCGTGGTTGTGCAACATCTGCCACGCCTGCGGGGCGTAGTGCTTCTCGTCGAAGATCGGCGTGCCGGCGTCGGTCGGCGACCCGAGGTTGAGGAACCGCGTCACCGCCGCCAGCGCGGCGATGACGGCCGTCATCACCCAGCCCTGCATGCGGTCGACGGGACCGAAGTCCGCGACAGGAACCTGCGGCGCGGGGCTGATGACGGGGACCGCGCGTGGCGCTTTGGTGGCGGGGGCGGTCACGAGTGCGATCGTAGGCTGTCCGGCATGACCCTCGGCCGACTGCTCATCGGCGCCACCCCACTTGGCCAGCCCTCCGATGCCTCATCACGGCTGGTCGACGCGCTGCGGGGCGCCGACGTCATCGCCGCGGAAGACACCCGCCGCATCCGCACGCTGGCCCAGGCTCTCGACGTCAGGCTCACCGCCAAGGTGGTCAGCCTCTATGACCAGAACGAGGCCTCGCGGGTGTCGGGCCTGCTCGACGAGGTCCGGGCCGGCGCGACCGTGCTGCTGGTCAGCGATGCCGGTATGCCGTTGATCAGCGATCCCGGTTACCGGCTGGTGACGGCGTCTATAGATGCTGGGGTAGCCGTCCATTGCCTGCCCGGACCGTCGGCGGTGACGACGGCGCTGGCGGTCTCGGGGCTACCGGCCGAGAGGTTCTGCTTCGAAGGGTTCGCGCCGCGCAAACAGGCTGCCCGCAGAACATGGCTGAACACCCTGGCGACCGAGCAGCGGACCTGTGTGTTCTTCGAGTCGCCGCGGCGGCTTGCCGGGACGCTCACCGAGGCCGTCGAGGTACTCGGCTCGCAGCGACGGGCGGTGGTGTGCCGCGAGCTGACCAAGACGCACGAGGAAGTGGTCCGCGGCTCGCTCGCCGAACTGGCCGACTGGGCCGCCGACGGCGTCCTCGGCGAGATCACCGTCGTGCTGGCCGGCGCCGTTCCGAAGGCCGACCTCGACACGCTGGTGGCCCAGGTCACCAAACTCGTCGACGACGGCATCCGGGTCAAGGACGCCTGTGCCGAGGTGGTCGCGGCGAATCCAGGCGCACCGTCACGGCGTGAGCTCTACGACGCGGTCCTGCGTTCGCGCGCGTGATCCCGTGATCGGCGCCGCCTTGTGCAGGCACTCCTCCCACTCGCGACCGGGATCCGAATCGGCCGTGATGCCCCCGCCGACACCCAGAACCGCGTTGCCGGACGCGTTGAACTCGACGGTGCGGATCGCGACGTTCAACTCGCAGCCGGCGACGGGTGATGCGAGACCTACTGTGCCGCAATAAACTCCGCGTCGAACGGGTTCCCATCCGGTGAGCAGCTGGCGTGCCCGCGTCTTCGGCGTGCCCGTCACCGAGGCGGGCGGGAACGTGGCGTCGAGCACCGCCGACATCGGCACACCGACGTCCACCCGCGCCGACACCGTCGACACCAGATGCCACACCCCCGGCGCGGGTCGCACAGACAACAGCTCCGGCACCGTCACCGTGCCGACGTCGGCGACGCGCCCGAGGTCGTTGCGCACCAGGTCGACGATCATGATGTTCTCGGCGACGTCCTTGGCCGACGCACGCAGTGCCGCCGGATCGGCGGACAACGGCAGCGTGCCCTTGATCGGACTCGACGCGACGTGGTCACCACGCCGGCACAGGAACAATTCCGGCGACAACGACGCCACCGCGCCCCAGTCGCCGCCCAGGTATGCCGCCCGCGCGGGAGACGTGCGTTCGACGGCGTCGACGAAGAAGTCGATCGAAGGGCCGTCGAGTCGGCCGCGGAACTGTGTGCACACGCACGCCTGGTAGACCTCGCCGGCGGCGATCGCATCCAAGCAGGCCAACACCCCGCGCCGATGCGCCTCGCGGTCGGCCCCGCCCCACGCGACGCGAGCCGGCCGCGGTTCGGCAGGCACTCGCAGCGCGTCGACCACCCAGTCCGGAATCGCTGCGCCGGTGAGGCTTTCGAACCACCACCGTCCGTCCCGGTCCTGACGCAGCACACAATCGGACCAGCCGCCCGCAGCCTCGGGAACACGCGGGCCATTCCCATCGGCCGCAGCGTCCGGATACGACAGGTAACCGAACCAACCGCCGCCGACCGCATCTCCTGATCCACCCGGCGCCACGTCGAACACTCGCGACGCTTCGACGGGTGACACGTCGACCGTCGGCGCGATGACCGCACCCGAGCCGAACCAGTCGCCGATCAGCGCTGCGGGCGCGGCCAGCCCGCGCTCGGCCGCGGCGTACGCGACGGCGCGCAGTACCGCCGGGGCGCCGCCCAGGTCGCCGAGCAGGTCGATCCGCACGACCCCAGCTTGCTGTGTCCCGCGAGCAGACGCAAAGTGACCCGAAATTCCGGCGAAACAGGGCACTTTGCGACTGCGCGCGCAGGAAGAGTCAGCGGCTGATCTTCCGGGGGATCGTGACGCCGCCGAGCTTGTCCGGATTGCGCACCGCATACAGGTTCGTGATCTTGTCGTCGGTCACCTCGAACACGAACAGGCCCTCCAGGTGCTCGCCGGTGTAGATCACGACGGCCGGCGCGCTGTTGTACACCGCTGTGTGGAACCGCATGTCCGGCATATCCCGGGCCACCCGGAAAAGTTGGGCCATCAGCGCGGCCACCCGCCGCGCGCCGACGACGGGCCTGCGGATCGCGGTGGCCTTGCCGCCGTGGTCGGCGGTCCAGGTCACGCCGGGCGCGAGCAGAGCCATCAGACCCTCCACGTCGCCCGTCGCCGCCGCGGTCAGGAACTGCTCGGTGATCTGGGCCGTCCGGCGTTCGTCGACGGGGCCGAACCGCTTGCGCCTCGACTGCACGTGGGCACGGGCACGGTGCGCCATCTGGCGCACCGTCCCCGCGGACTTTCCGACCGCTTCGGCGATCTGGTCGTAGTCGAAGCCGAACACCTCGCGCAACACGAACACCGCGCGCTCGTCGGGCGTCAGCGTCTCCAGCACCACCAGCATCGCCATCGAAACCGATTCGGCCAGCACCACATCCGCCGACGGGTCGGTGTCCTCGAGCAGCAGCGGCTCGGGCAGCCACGGGCCGACATACTCCTCGCGACGACGTGCCCGGCTGCGTACCGCGTTGAGCGCCTCGCGGGTCACCAACTGTGCCAGGTACGACTTCGTGTCCCGCACCGTCGCGAGGTCGACGTCGGCCCAGCGCAGGTAGCTGTCCTGCAGCACGTCGTCGGATTCCGTTGTGCTGCCCAGGATCTCGTAGGCGATCGTGAACAGCAGCGGCCGCAGATGGGTGAACCGCTCGGCGTGGTGGCCTTCGCCGGCCGAGCCGGCTGTGGGGCCCGTGGTGGTCACGTTTCCGTGACCACCTTCGGAGCGAAGGCCGGCTGCGAAGGACGCGGGCCGCCCTTGAACCAGAACGAGGCGCCGGGTTTGCGCGCCTCTTGACGCTGTCCCCAAATAGTGCCCTTGCAGATGGCCTCCTTCACCTTGGCGCCGACGCGGCCGGCGATGAAGAAGTTCACCGGAGTGTCGTCCTGGTGACCGAGCTGGAGGATCCCGGCGCGCCGGCCCAGGCTGGTGCACGTCCCCGGCAGCCCGTACTGGAAACTCGCCGGGGCGGTGCCCGCGATCCGGCTCAGCACCGTGTTGGCTGCCTGGGGTCCGAGCTGTCCGGCAGACGCGCAGCACATCCGCAGCGGTACACCCGACGGGGAGGCGCAGTCGCCAGCGGCGACGATGCGATCGTCGTCGATGCTGGTCAGCGTCTCGTCGGTGAGCAGCCGGCCCAGTTCGTCGGTGTACAGGCCGCTGGCCGCGGCCAGTTCAGGCACGCCGAAGCCTGCCGCCCAGATGGTCAGTGCTGTCGGGCGCACCGCGCCGTCGGCGAAGACCACCGCGTCGGCGCGCACCTCGGTCACGACGTCGGCTTCGAGGATGGTGACGCCCAACTTGCGCAACGTCTTGGCGACCGAACGCCGCCCCGGTTCCGAAAGCGGCGTTGCCAACTGGCCACCGCAGACCAGCGTCACGTTGTGACCTTGCTCTGCCAGCTCGGCCGCCGACTCGATGCCGGTCAGTCCGCCGCCGACGACGGTGACCGGAGCGCCTGGACGCACATCATCGAGGATGGCCCGCAGCCGCTGCGCCTGCTCCAATTCCGCAATGGGGTAGGCGAATTCGGCTGCACCCGGCACCGATGCCGGTATCGCGCCGGTGCTGCCTACCGCGTAGATGACGTAGTCGTAGTTCACGGCGCGGCCCGACGCGAGTTCGATCCTTCGCGTGGCGGTGTCGATGCGTGTCGCGGTGTCGACCACCAGCTTGATGCCCTCGCCGAGCAGCGTGCCGTAGTCGACGGTGGCCTCGTAGTTGCCGGCGGCGTGCTGGTGCAGGCGGATCCGCTCGACGAACTTCGGGCGGGGATTGACCAGTGTGATGTCGAGGTCCCCGCGCGTTCGCAGATGGTTGGCCGCCAGTGTTCCGGAGTAGCCGCCGCCGATGACGACGACTCTCGTGTTGTGTGCGTTGTGTGTGTTGGGTGCGTTGTGTTCAGTCATGCCCTCTAGACACCGCTCGCCGCCGGATCGTGACAGAACGTGACGTGGGTCACTCTAAGCGGTCAGACGAGTCCGAGCGCCAGCATCGCGTCGGCCACCCGGATGAACCCGGCGATGTTCGCCCCCGCCACATAGTTGCCGGGTTGGTCGTACTCGTCGGCGGTGGCCAGGCAGCGATTGTGGATGCGGCGCATGATCTGCTCCAGCCGTTGCTCGGTGTCGACGAATGTCCACGAGTCCCGCGACGCGTTCTGTTGCATCTCCAACGCGCTGGTTGCGACACCGCCCGCGTTGGCGGCCTTACCCGGTGCGAACGTCACCCCGGCCCCCGCGAAGTGTTTGACCGCGGTGGGGGAGCACGGCATGTTCGCGCCTTCGGCGACGATCCGGCAGCCATTGGCGATCAGCGCAAGCGCCTCGTCGCCGTTGACCTCGTTCTGCGTCGCGCACGGCAGCGCGATCTCGCACGGCACGCTCCACACGTTGCGGTCTTCGACGAACGTGGCGGCGCCGCCACGTATCTCGGCGTAGTCGGCCACCCGGCCGCGCCGCACTTCCTTGATCTCCTTGAGGATCTCGAGGTCGATACCCTTCTCGTCGACGACATAGCCGCTCGAGTCCGAACAGGCCACCACGATGCCGCCGAGTTCCTGGATCTTCTCGATGGCGTAGATCGCGACGTTTCCCGAGCCGGACACGACGGCGTGCTTGCCCTCGAAGCTGTCGTTTTTGGCCTTGAGGATCTCGTTGACGAAGAACACGGTTCCGTATCCGGTGGCCTCGGTGCGGACCTGCGAACCGCCCCAGGTCAACCCCTTGCCGGTGAGCGTGCCGGACTCGTAGCGGTTGGTGATCCGCTTGTACTGCCCGAACAGGTAACCGATTTCACGCATACCCACGCCGGCGTCACCGGCGGGCACGTCGGTGTACTCACCCAGATGGCGGTACAGCTCGGTCATGAACGACTGGCAGAACCGCATCACCTCGTTGTCGGTGCGGCCCTTGGGGTCGAAATCCGCGCCCCCCTTGCCGCCGCCGATCGGCATGCCGGTCAGCGAGTTCTTGAAGATCTGCTCGAAGCCAAGGAATTTGACGATTCCGAGGTAGACGGACGGATGGAAGCGCAGACCGCCCTTGAAGGGGCCCAGCGCGGAGTTGAACTCGACGCGGAAGCCGCGGTTGATCTGGACCGTGCCGCGGTCGTCGACCCAGGGTACCCGGAAGATGATCTGGCGTTCCGGTTCGCACAGCCGCCGGATCACCTCGGAGTCGACATATTCCGGATGCTTCTCCACCACGGGTCCGAGGCTGGTGAGCACCTCGAACACGGACTGGTGGAATTCGGTCTCGCCGGCGTTGCGCCGCGCGACCTCTTCGTAGATGTCGTGCAGTTTTTCGTGCAGTCCGTTCACTTTTCGAATCACTCAGCCTGGTAGCGGGGGAACACGCCGGTCGGGGCCGGCAGGGCGGTGCCTGGCTTCAATCGGATACCGACGGCGGCGAAGGAGCGTTCGTCGGGGTCCTGACCGAGCAGGTCGAGCAGTTTGGCGGTCGAGTCGGGCATCACCGGCTGGGCCAGCAGTGCCGCGATCCGTACGACCTCCAGCGTCGTGTACAGCACAGTGCCGAACCGCCTCTGGTCCTCGGGCGACTCGGACTTGCGCAGCACCCACGGCTCTTGGGCCGAGAAGTACTTGTTCGCCGACCCCAGCACGGACCAGATGGCCTCCAGCGCCAGGTGCATCGCCACGGCGTCGTAGTGGGCGCGCACCCGGTCCAGCAACGAGTCGGCCGACTCCAGCAACGCGGTGTCCTCGGCGGTGAAATCGCCTGGCTCGGGGACGATTCCGTCGAGGTTCTTGGCGACCATCGACAACGAACGCTGCGCCAGGTTGCCCAACTCGTTGGCGAGGTCGGCGTTGATGCGCCCGATGATGGCCTCTTCGCTGTAGCTGCCGTCCTGACCGAACGGGACCTCGCGCAGGAAGAAGTACCGCACCTGATCGAGCCCGAACGTGTCGACGAGGTTCACCGGATCGATGATGTTGCCCACCGACTTGCTCATCTTCTCGCCTCGGTTGAGCACGAATCCGTGCGCGAAGACCCTGCGTGGCAACGCGATTCCGGCAGACATCAGAAACGCCGGCCAGTAGACGGCGTGAAACCGGATGATGTCCTTGCCGATCATGTGCAGATCGGCCGGCCAATAACGTCGGAACACCTCGGACGACGTGTCCGGAAAGCCCACGCCCGTCAGGTAATTCGTCAGGGCGTCCACCCACACGTACATGACGTGGTCGGGATGATCGGGTACCGGCACGCCCCAGTCGAACGTCGTCCGGGATATCGACAGATCGCGCAGCCCGCCGGAGACGAAACTGATGATCTCGTTGCGCCGCACGTCGGGCTCGATGAACTCCGGGTGCGCCCGGTAGTGCGCGAGCAACTTGTCGGTGTAGGCCGACAGCCGGAAGAAGTACGTCTGCTCCTCGGTCCACGTCACCGGAGCGCCGGTTTCCGTTGCCACCCGCACACCGTCGGCGCCGACGCTGGTTTCGGCTTCGGTGAAGAACCGTTCGTCACGCACGGAGTACCAACCCCGGTACGAGTCGAGGTAGATGTCGCCGGCGTCGTTCATCCGCCGCCAGATCTCGTTGGACGCTTCGTGGTGGTCGGCGTCGGACGTCCGGATGAACCGGTCGAACGAGATGTTGAGCTTGCGCTGCAGGCGCTCGAACACATCGGAGTTCTGCCGCGCCAGCTCGGCCGTCGGGATACCCAGCGCCTGCGCGGCCTCGGCCATCTTCAGCCCGTGCACGTCGGTACCGGTCAGGTAGCGCACGTCGAAGCCGTCCAGCCGTTTGAACCGCGCGATCGCATCGGTGGCGATGTACTCGTAGGCGTGTCCGACGTGCGGATCGCCGTTCGGGTAGGCGATCGCCGTGGTGATGTAGAAAGGCTCGCTCATTTGGCCTCAGCTTATGGTGTGGCGGTGAGTGAGAAGCGCCCAGGCAGAAGGGAGCAGCCGCCCGCCCCGGCGCCGCTGAGCCCGCTGATCGACGCGCACACCCATCTCGATGCGTGCGGCGCCACGGACCCGGCGAGCGTCACCGAGATCGTCGACCGCGCCGCCGGGGTCGGCGTGCAGGCCGTCGTCACCATCGCCGACGACCTCGAGTCCGCGCGATGGGCCACCGAGGCCGCCGACGCCGACGCGCGCGTCTACGCCGCGGTCGCCCTGCACCCGACGCGGGCCGACGCGCTGACCGAGGAGGCCAAGGCAGTCATCGAGCGACTTGCCGCCCATCCCCGCGTCGTCGCGGTCGGGGAAACCGGCCTGGACCTGTACTGGCCGGGCAAGCTCGACGGGTGCGCCGACCCGGCGACCCAGCGCGACGCGTTCGCCTGGCACATCGACCTCGCCAAGCGCACCGGTAAACCGCTGATGATCCACAACCGCGAGGCCGACGCGGGGATCCTCGACGTGCTGAGCGCCGAAGGGGCCCCGGACACGGTCATCTTCCACTGCTTCTCCTCGGGCCCGGAGATGGCGCGCACGTGTGTGGACCAGGGCTGGGTGCTGAGCCTGTCGGGCACCGTCAGCTTCAAGAACGCCAAGGCCCTGCAGGAAGCCGCGGCGCTGATTCCTCCGGGGCAGTTGATCGTCGAGACCGACGCGCCGTTCCTCACCCCGCACCCGTACCGCGGCGCACCCAACGAGCCGTATTGCCTGCCCTACACCGTCCGGGCGCTCGCCCGGATCATCGACAAGCCGGCAGAGGTAGTTGCGCGGGAAACTACCGCGACCGCCGCGCGCACCTACGGCCTTGCGAGTTGCTGACGCCGAGCCACTCCGTTACCGTGCTGTGATCGAAACCGGAGCGCTACCCCCGCAGCCGCATTCGGCCCGATAGTCGGAGATATACGACGTTTTGAACACTTTCACAAAACTCCATGAAGCGCGCTCGCCATTGCTACGTCTTCTGGTCGGTGCGACGCTGCTCGCACTCACTTTCGCCGGTGGCTATGCCGTAGCCGCGCACAAGACCGTCACGCTGACCGTGGACGGCTCCTCGACGACGGTGGCGACGATGAAGTCGCGCGTCATCGACGTCGTTCAAGAGAACGGCTTCGACGTCGGCGAACGCGATGACCTGTACCCGGCCGCCGATCAGCCGGTGCACCAGGCCGACACCATCGTGCTGCGTCGCAGCCGTCCGCTGCAGGTGTCCCTCGACGGGCAGGACAGCCGACAGGTGTGGACCACCGCATCGACGGTCGACGAGGCGCTCTCGCAGCTGAAGATGACCGACACGGCGCCCGCCGCCGCCTCGCGCGGCAGCCGGGTTCCGCTGGCGGGCATGTCGCTGCCGGTCGTCAGCGCCAAGACCGTGCATATCAACGACGGCGGGGCGATGCGCACCGTCACACTGGCCGCACCGAACGTCGCAGGTCTGCTCGCGGCCGCCGGCGCGCCGCTCGAGCAGCGCGACACCGTCGTGCCGGCCGCATCCGCGCCCGTGGCCGACGGCATGAGGATCGACGTCACCCGCAACCGGATCGAAAAGGTCGCCCAGCGCGTGCCGCTGCCGGCGCCCCACAAGCGCATCGAGGACCCGACGCTGAACCAGAGCCGCGAGATCGTCGAGGACCCCGGCGCGCCCGGCACCCAGGACGTGATCTTTGCGGTGGCAAAGGTCAACGGCGTTGAGACCGGCAGGTTGCCAGTAGCCAATGTCGTCGTGACGCCGGCCCGCGAAGGCGTGGTGCGGGTCGGCACGAAACCCGGCACCGAGGTGCCGCCGGTGTCCAACGGCGCGACGTGGGACGCGCTTGCTCGCTGCGAAGCGGGAGGTAATTGGGCTATCAACACCGGCAACGGCTACTACGGTGGCGTCCAATTCGACCAGAACACATGGGAGCGCAACGGCGGTCTGAGGTATGCTGCGAGAGCTGATTTGGCGACACGAGAAGAGCAAATCGCGATTGCTGAAGTCACTCGGGCGCGGCAAGGCTGGGGAGCGTGGCCGACGTGTAGCGGGAGGATTGGGGCGCGCTGACCATTCGATTACTCGGACGGACTGAGATACGGCAGCTGGCCAAACAGATCGATTTCCGGCCGCGTAAAGCCTTCGGTCAGAACTTCGTCCACGACGCGAACACGGTTCGGCGGATCGTCTCGGCGTCCGGGATCAACAGGAACGACCACGTCCTCGAGGTCGGCCCCGGACTGGGCTCGCTGACGCTGGCCCTGCTCGACCGCGGTGCGCGGGTGACCGCCGTCGAGATCGACCCGGTGTTGGCCCGGCAGCTGCCGGCCACGATCGCCGACCATTCGCACAGCGAGATCAACCGGCTCACCGTGCTCAACCGCGACGTCCTGACGCTGCGTCGCGCCGAGCTGGACGAGGAGCCGACGGCCCTGGTCGCGAACCTGCCCTACAACGTCGCGGTGCCCGCGCTGCTGCACCTGCTGGCCGAGCTGCCGTCGATCCGCACCGTGATGGTGATGGTGCAGGCCGAGGTGGCCGAGCGACTCGCCGCCGAACCGGGCGGCAAGGAGTACGGCGTGCCCAGCGCCAAGGTGCGGTTCTTCGGCAACGTCCGGCGTTACGGCATGGTGTCGCCGACCGTCTTCTGGCCGATCCCGCGGGTGTACTCGGGCCTGGTGGGCATCGAACGCCACGAGACCCCGCCGTGGCCCACCGACGACGGCTTCCGCCGCAAGGTGTTCGAGCTGATCGACATCGCGTTCGCGCAGCGCCGCAAGACGGCCCGCAACGCGTTCGCCGAATGGGCGGGTTCGGGCAACGAGTCGGCGCGCAGGCTGCTGGCCGCCAGCATCGACCCGTCGCGTCGCGGCGAAACGCTCTCGATCGCCGACTTCGTCCGGCTGCTGCAGCGGTCCGGTGAGGCCGACGCGCCTCCGGTCGGCGAACCCCACGAGCAGGAGCAGCAGGGTTCGATCGGCGTGCCCTGAGACGCGCTCGGAAGCCTCGGATCACCGGCAACTACTGCAACGCGCGGGCGATCAACGCGACGAGCTCGCGGCAGGACCGGTAGCGGTCCGCGGGCGCCTTCGACAATGCCTTGGCCATTATCGAGTCGAAAGCCCGCGGCAGCCAGTCGATCTCGCGGGAGAACCGCGGCGGCTGGCGGTGCAGGTGTGCGTCGACCAGACCGACCCGGGAGTCCTCCCGGAACGGCGGCGACCCGGTGACCAACTCGACCGCGGTACAGGCCAGCGCATATTCGTCGGTCGCCTCACTCGGTGCCCGGCCCGCGATGAGCTCGGGCGCCGAGTACGCCAACGACGCCTCCACCTGAGTCGGGCGCCGGCAGGTGTCGTCGGTGATCGTGACCGCGACCCCGAAGTCGATGAGAACGGCGCGGGCGCCGTCGACGAGGATGTTGGCGGGTTTGACGTCGCAGTGCACGATCGCGCGGTTGTGGATGTAGTCCAGCGCGTCGGCGATCTGGCTCAGCGCGGTGATGCGATCGGAGAGCTTCCGCAGGCCTTGCACCCCGCCGCCCGCAACCAACTCCATCGTCAGCCAACCGGGACCGCGCTCGTACACCGTGACGATGTGGGGATGGTCCAACCGGTGGGCGAAATCGAATTCCCTTCGCAGCCGTGCCAGCTCGGCGAGGTGGCGATGGTCTTCGTCGAGGACCTTCAGCGCGACCACTCGCGCCGCGTCCTCGGCGCCGTGCACCCGGTAGACGGTGGCGGATCCGCCGCGGCCGAGGACCTCGTCGACCACGTAGCCTTCGAACCGGTCGCCGGCGGACAGCACATTCCCAGATTAGTGCCGGTGACGGCCCTGACCCGGTGAGACGACTGCTGGTCACCAGATAGTGTCGTGCCGTGCCAGGCTGGAACGGAAACACCGCCTCGGAGTGGGTTCCCACCGGGTCGGTCACCGTTCGGGTGCCCGGCAAGGTGAACCTCTACCTGGAGGTGGGGGACCGCCGCGACGACGGTTATCACGAGCTCACCACCGTGTTCCATGCCGTTTCGCTGCTCGACGAGGTCACCGTCCGCAACGCCGACATGCTGACCGTGGAGATGTCCGGTGAAGGGGCCGAGTCGCTGCCCACCGACGAGCGCAACCTCGCGTGGCGGGCGGCGGAGTTGATGGCCGAGCACGTGGGCCGGGCGCCGGATGTGGCGATTGTGATCGAGAAGTCCATCCCGGTGGCCGGCGGGATGGCGGGCGGCAGCGCAGACGCCGCGGCGGTGCTGGTGGCGATGAACACGCTGTGGGAGCTGGGCGTGCCGCGGCGCGATCTGCATGCGCTGGCCGCTCAACTCGGCAGCGACGTGCCGTTCGCATTGCACGGCGGGACGGCGTTGGGCACCGGTCGCGGGGAGGAGCTGGCAACCGTGCTCGCCCGCACCACATTCCACTGGGTGTTGGCGTTCGCCGACGGCGGGCTGTCCACGCCTGCCGTGTTCGCCGAGATCGACCGGTTGCGCGAGACCGAGGAGTCCGACCGCAAGGCGCCGCCTCGACTCGACGACCCGGAGCCGGTGTTGGCCGCATTGGCGTCCGGCGATGCGGCTGAGCTGGCGCCGCTGCTCGGAAACGACCTGCAGCCCGCGGCGCTGCGCCTCGACCCGGGGCTGCGCCGCACGCTGCGCGCCGGCACCGAGGCGGGGGCGCTGGCGGGCATCGTCTCGGGCTCGGGGCCGACGTGCGCGTTCCTGTGCGCGTCGGCGAGTGCGGCGGTCGACGTCGGCGCACAACTCGCCGGCGCGGGGGTGTGTCGCACGGTGCGGGTGGCCAGCGGTCCCGTGCAGGGCGCGCGGGTGGTACCCGCACCGTCGACATCGGTGTGACGTCTGCCGCGAGCGCGCAACCTGGTACGCAAAACCCGCGAAATTCTGTACCCAGTTGAGCGCTCGACATCGGTTTGATAACGAGCCGGTGTGAGCCAGACCTCAATTCTCGCGAGAGTTTGGCGGCTACTTAAGAGTTGCTTAAGATGAGCGGCGGTGAAAACTAGCGGTCATGCAGCGGACGCGACTTTCTTCCCCACCGGAAACCTCGGTGGGAGTCTCGTCAGACGCGGCGTAGGTTCCGGTGCATCACCGATTCGAGACTCAACCGCTCCCGATTTGTGTGCGCGCCTCAGCGCTCGCGTGCCTGATCAGGCGGAGCATTACGCCAGGGGATTCGCTCTGGAGCCGAGGAGGTCGTCGTGAGCCGATTCACCGAGAAGATGTACCGCAATGCCCGCACCGTAACGACGGGCATGGTCACCGGTGAACCCCACGAGCCCATCCGCCACACCTGGGGCGAGGTGCACGAGCGAGCGCGCTGCATCGCGGGCGGCCTGGCCGCCGCGGGCATCGGCCAAGGCGACGCCGTCGGCGTGCTGGCCGGCTTCCCCGTCGAGATCGCGCCGACCGCCCAGGGCCTGTGGATGCGCGGCGCCAGCCTGACGATGCTGCACCAGCCGACGCCGCGCACCGACCTGGCCGTGTGGGCCGAGGACACCATGACCGTGATCGGCATGATCGAGGCCAAGGCCGTGATCGTGTCCGAGCCGTTCCTGGTGGCGATCCCGGTGCTCGAGGAGAAGGGCATCAAGGTCCTCACGGTCGGCGATCTGCTGGCATCCGAGCCGATCGACCCCGTCGAGGTCGGCGAGGACGACCTGGCCCTGATGCAGCTGACGTCGGGATCCACCGGTTCCCCGAAGGCCGTGCAGATCACGCACCGCAACATCTACTCCAACGCCGAGGCCATGTTCATCGGCGCCGAGTACGACGTCGAGAAGGACGTCATGGTCAGCTGGCTGCCCTGCTTCCACGACATGGGCATGGTCGGCTTCCTCACCATCCCGATGTACTTCGGCGCGGAACTGGTCAAGGTCACGCCGATGGACTTCCTGCGCGACACGCTGCTGTGGGCAAAGCTCATCGACAAGTACAAGGGCACCATGACGGCCGCCCCCAACTTCGCGTACGCGCTGTTCGCCAAGCGGTTGCGGCGTCAGGCCAAGCCGGGCGAGTTCGACCTGTCGACGCTGCGCTTCGCGCTGTCGGGAGCTGAACCCGTCGAGCCCGCGGACGTCGAGGACCTGCTGGACGCCGGCAAGCCGTTCGGCCTGCGGCCCGACGCGATCCTGCCCGCCTACGGCATGGCCGAGACCACCCTGGCGGTGTCGTTCTCGCCGTGCGGAGCGGGTCTGGTGGTCGACGAGGTCGACGCCGACCTGCTGGCCGCGCTGCGCCGCGCCGTGCCCGCCACCAAGGGCAACACCCGGCGACTGGCCTCGCTGGGGCCGCTGCTGCGCGACCTGGAGGCCCGGGTCATCGACGAGCACGGCAACGTGATGCCGCCGCGCGGCGTCGGTGTGATCGAGCTTCGCGGCGAGTCGCTGACGCCCGGATACATCACGATGGGCGGCTTCATTCCCGCTCAGGACGAGCACGGCTGGTACGACACCGGCGACCTCGGCTACATCACCGACGAGGGCAACATCGTCGTCTGCGGCCGAGTCAAGGACGTCATCATCATGGCCGGCCGCAACATCTATCCGACCGACATCGAGCGCGCCGCCTGCCGCGTCGACGGTGTCCGTCCGGGTTGCGCGGTCGCCGTGCGACTCGACGCCGGTCACTCGCGGGAGACCTTCGCCGTCGCGGTCGAGTCCAACTCGTGGCAGGACCCCGCCGAGGTTCGTCGCATCGAACACGATGTCGCCCATGAGGTGGTGGCCGAGGTCGACGTCCGCCCGCGCAACGTCGTCGTGCTCGGACCGGGAACCATCCCGAAGACGCCCTCGGGCAAGCTGCGCCGCAGCACCTCGGTCTCGCTCGTCACCTAACCGCCTCGTGTCGCGAGCGGCCGCGTCTGTACGCGACACGCCGCGGAAAGTTGGCATTTTGCGGTCGCTCGCGCGGTAACAACTTGTCGGCGAGTGCCGATACGGTTCCTGTCATGCCCTCCCCACCCGCCGTCGAAGCCATCGACCTGGTGAAGCGCTTCGGTGAGAACACCGCGGTCGACGGCGTCAGCTTCACCGTCCCGCCTGCCACGGTGCTGGGTCTGCTGGGTCCCAATGGCGCCGGTAAGACGACCACGGTGCGGATGATGACCACGCTCACCGAACCGACCAGCGGCACCGCGCGCGTCGCCGGGTACGACGTCGTGCGCGAACCCGATCAGGTGCGCCGCAACATGGGCTTGGCCGGACAGGTCGCCACGGTGGACGAACTGCTGACGGGCCGGGAGAACATCCGGATGATCGGCGCACTCTACGGCATTCGCAAGAAGGCTCTTCGGCGGCTGGGAGACCAACTGCTGGAACAGTTTTCGCTCACCGACGCGGCCGACCGCGTGGTGAGGTCGTATTCGGGCGGGATGCGCCGCCGACTCGACCTCGCGGTGAGCCTGATCGCGTCGCCTCCGGTGCTGTTCCTCGACGAACCCACCACCGGCCTGGATCCGCGGAGCCGCAGCGAGTTGTGGGACGCACTGAGAAACCTGGTCAAGCATGGCACGACGTTGTTGCTGACCACGCAGTACCTCGAGGAGGCCGATCAGCTTGCCGACAACATCGTGGTGATCGACAAGGGGCGCATCATCGCGCAGGGGTCGCCGCTGCAACTCAAGCAGCAGGCGGGCACTGCCAGCCTGGTCGTGACCGTGGCGAAGGCAGAGGATCTTCCCGCCGCGCAGGCGCTGCTCGCCAAGACCGGCGCCGAGGTGTACGTCGACGTCGGCGCGCGCGAACTCACCGCCGCCGCCGACGGTCTCGACGACATGATCCGCGTCGCCGGCTGGCTGCGCGAGAGCAACATCGACGTCGACGACATGGGGCTGTCCCGGCCCAGCCTCGACGACGTGTTCCTCACGCTGACCGGTCACCGCACCGAGGAGGAGGTCGAGGCATGACCACCCTGACCGCGTCCGCGCCCGAGCGCGTCGAACCAGCGCACACCGGGCGCACCAACATCGCTCAGCAGTCGTGGATCATGGTCAAACGCAACATGATCCACACCAAGCGCATGCCCGAGATGTTGAGCGACGTGACCGCGCAGCCGATCATGTTCGTGCTGCTGTTCGCGTTCGTGTTCGGCGCTTCGATCGTCAACCCCGGTGGCACGAACTATCGCGAGTTCCTGCTCCCCGGCATCCAGGCACAGACGATCGTTTTCTCGGCGTTCGTCGTGGCATCCGGCATCACGGCCGACGTCGAGAAAGGCATCATCGACCGGTTCCGGTCGTTGCCCATCTCGCGCTCGTCGGTTCTGATCGGCCGCAGCATCGCGAGCCTGATCCACTCGTCGCTCGGGGTGGTGGTGATGGCGCTCACGGGCTTGGCCATCGGGTGGCGCATCCGCGGCAGCGTCGCCGAAGCGGTGCTGGCGTTCGCGCTCGTGCTGGTGTTCGGTTTCGGAATGATCTGGTTCGGCATCCTGATCGGGTCGCTGCTGCGCACCGTCGAGGCGGTCAACGGGGTGATGTTCACCGTGTTGTTTCCGATCACGTTCCTGGCCAACACCTTTGTGCCCACCGAGCCGATGCCGCACTGGCTGCGAGTGATCGCCGAGTGGAACCCGGTGTCGTCGCTGGCGCAGGCGATGCGCGAACTGTGGGGCAACGGCGGCCCCGCGCCGGAAAGCGCACAGCTCCCGTTGCATCACCCGGTGCTGGCCACCATCGTCTGGTCGTTGGTGTTGACGGCGATCTTCGCGCCGTTCGCGCTTCGCGCCTACGCCCGCCGTACGGGAGACTAGGGCGCGAGCGGCGGGCTATTCCCAGGCGTGGACGATGTTCTGCGCCGGCTCCAGGCCTTGCGCCACAAGGAGTTCGGTGGCGTCGGCGGCCTGCTCGCAGATCGTCGGGACATCCTTCCACTCGGCCGAGCTGAAGGTCGACAGCACGTACTTCGCACCGTCCATCCGGCCGGGCGGCCGTCCGATGCCGATGCGGACTCGCTGAAAGTCGTTGCTGCCCAACGCTGAACTCACCGATCGCAGACCGTTGTGCCCGGCCACACCGCCACCGAGCTTCAGCCGGATCCGGCCGAAGTCGATGTCGAGTTCGTCGTGGATCACCACGATGTCGGCAGACGACACCGAATAGAACTTGGCCAAGGGCCCCACCTGGCGACCGGACTCGTTCATGTAGGTACGCGGTTTGGCCAGCACGACCGGCCGTCCGCCGATGCGGCCCGTGGCCACTTCGGCGCCGGACTTCTTGTGCACCTTGAATCCCGAGCCGATGCGGTTGGCGAGGATGTCGGCGACGAGGAACCCGAGGTTGTGCCGGGTGGTGGCGTACTGAGGCCCCGGGTTGCCCAGGCCGACCACGATCTGGGGCCCCCGCCCTTGGCCAGGGGAGGGTTCGGCCACGCCGGACTACTCGGAGTCTTCCGAGGGTGCGGCTTCTTCGGTGTCGCCTTCGCCCTCCGCGGCCTCCGCCTCGGCGACCTCGGCGCCCTGCTCCTCCAGCGTCGCACCGCCGCCCTCGGCCTCCAGCTCCTCTTCCGTCGGCGCAGCGACGACGTTGACCACCAGCATCTCGGGGTCTGACACCAGCGTGACGCCCGACGGGAGCTCGATTGCGCCGGCGGTGAACTGCGTACCGACGTCGGCACCCTCGATGGACACGGTCAGGTTTTCCGGAATCGACTGGACGTCGGCCTCCACCTCGATCGTGTTGGCATCCTGCGTGACCAGCGTGCCGGGCGCGGCGTCGCCCTCGACGACGACGTTGACCTCGACGGTCACCTTCTCGCCGCGACGCACGACGAGCAGGTCGGCGTGCGTGATGGTGCGGCGGATCGGGTGGATGTCGAGCGCCTTGGTCAGCGCGAGCTGCTCCTTGCCGTTGATGTCGAGCGTCAGAACCGCGTTGGTGCCCGCGTGGCGAAGTACGGCGGCAAAGTCGTGGCCGTCGAGCTCCAGGTGCTGCGGGTCGCTGCCGTGACCGTAGAGGACCGCGGGCACCTTGCCATTGCGGCGGGCACGCCGCGAGGCGCCTTTACCGGTCTCAGTACGGACCGAAGCGGTCAGGTTGTTGGGGGCGTTCTTGGCCATGCGGTGGGTGCTCCTGTCGTGTACTCGGCACGGCCAGGGCTCAACCACTCGAAAAGAGGTTCGCGTCGATAACGGTGGCAGGCCACCCTCGCCGTGATCACCGGCAAGGGTAGCCGCAACTGCTGCTCGGGCCCAAATCAGAGCGCGAACTTGGTGCCGGTGAGCTGCTCGGAGAGCTCCCACAGCGCCGTCGCGGTCCGTGCGTCACGCGCCAGCGGGCTGCGCAACGGGGTCGGGCCGGTGGGTCCCCGGCTGCCGAACCGCGGGCCGACGAAAGTGTCCCCCGGCAGATCCTCGGCCACCGCGTACAGGGTCTGGCGGGCGCCGAACTCGGCGCTCGTGGCGAACAGTCGGTTGCCGGCAAGCCAGAACCGGGTGCCGAACTTGTTGCCGGTCTGGCCCTGCAGGTTGGTTGCGGAGTAGCCGGGGTGCGCGGCAATCGCCTTGACCGGCGAGCCCGCCGCGGTCAGCCGTCGTTGCAGGTCCTTGGTGAACAACAGGTTCGCCAGCTTCGACTGACCGTAGGCCGGCCACGCCAGATAGGGCCGTGCCTTCCAGTTGAGGTCCTTGAGGTTGATGCGGCCGATCAGGTGCATCATCGACGACACCGTCACCACCCGATCGGTGATCTTGGGCAGCAGCAGGTTGGTCAGCGCGAAATGCCCGAGGTGGTTGGTGCCGATCTGGCTCTCGAACCCGTCGACCGTCAACGCGTACGGGACGGCCATGATGCCCGCGTTGTTGACCAGCACATCGACGGCGTCAATACCGTCGGCGAAGGCCCGCACCGACCCCAGATCCTGCAGGTCGAGCTTGCGGACCTCGACGTCACCGGTGATCGCCGCGGCGGCCTCGTCGCCCTTGGCGGTGTTGCGCACGGCGAGGATGACCGTCGCGCCGGCGCCGGCGAGTTCACGAGCCGTGACCAGCCCGAGACCGCTGTTGGCGCCCGTGACGATGACGGTGCGTCCGGCGAAAGAGGGCAGGTCGGCGGCGGTCCATTCGCTCATGGCGACAGCCTAGTGAGCCGCGGCAAGAACTACCGGGGCGGCGGGGGTGCCTTCGGCACCGCGACGTTGAAGCCGCCGATGATCTGCTCGATGTCGCCCGACTCTTCGACGGCCTTCTCGGCATAGCCCGTCACCGTGAACTGGATCAGGTAGCGCTGCTTGGCCGGTGGTGCGCCGGTGGCGATCACGATGCGGTTGTAGCTGTGCATCCGTCGGCCGTTGAGGTCGTAGCTGCCCTCGATCATCGCCGACGGGAAACCCTTGAAGTCGTCCATCGAGGCGTTGAGGCGCCGGAAGTTCTGCGACATCTCGGCGGCGACGTACCCGTGCTTGATGGCCTCGCGCGGATCGAAGTCGCCGGTCAGCTTCATCACCACCAGCATCGCGATCGGATACGTCTCACCCTTGGCGATCACCCGTGTGCCGGGCGCGAAGTTGGCGTTGAAGTACGGCTCCCACCCTTTCGGCGTCGGGTATGTGACGGTCAGATCGGTGAGCTTCTCGGGGAAGACCGGGTCGCCGACCACGCCGGTCTGCTCGAGGTACGCCGCGACCGTCACCGGTTTGTCGCCGTCTGCCGGGGCGGTGGTCGTCGGTGACGACGACGTCGACCACACCGACTGGTAGTTGGGGGGTTCCGTGCCGCAGCCCGACGCCACAGCGACCGCGACCGCAGCCGCGAGAAGCGCAAAGCCCCGACGGCTCACAGAATCTCGCGCACCGCGTCGATCGGGCGGGCGAGCCGGACACCGTTGGAAGTGACGACGAACGGCCGCTCGATCAGGATCGGGTTGGCGGCCATCGCGTCGAGGAGTTCGTCGTCGCTGGCGTGGGCGAGACCCAACTCGGCGTAGAGCGGTTCCCGCTTGCGAACGGCGGTCCGCACGTCGATACCCGCCTCGGAGATCATCTTCGCCAGCTCGGCGCGAGTCGGCGGCGTCTTGAGATACTGCACGATCGTCGGCTCGATTCCGTTCTCCCGCAACAGATCCAGCGTCTTGCGTGAGGTCGAGCATTTGGGGTTGTGGAAGATGGTTGCGTCTGAAGCTTTCGAGGCCACGGCTACGCCGACCCGTCGAACAGGCTGGTGACCGAACCGTTGTCGAAGACGGCGCGGATCGTGTTGGCCAGCAAGGGCGCGATCGACAGCACGGTCAACTGCGGGAAGCGCTTGTCCTCGCCGATCGGCAGCGTGTTGGTGACGATCACCTCACACGCCCCCGACTCGGTCAACCGCTCGCGCGCGGGATCGGACAGGACACCGTGAGTGGCCGCGATGATCACGTCGCCGGCACCGTCCTGCTTGAGCAGTTTGACCGCGCCCGCGATGGTGCCGCCCGTGTCGATCATGTCGTCGGTGAGCACGCAGGTCTTGCCCCGCACGTCGCCGACGACCCGGTTGGACACCACCTCGTTGGGCTTCAGCGGGTCGCGGGTCTTGTGGATGAAAGCGAGGGGTACGCCGCCCAGGGAGTCCGCCCACTTCTCGGCGACGCGAACCCGCCCGGAGTCCGGCGAGACGACGACCATGTTGTGGTCGGAGTAGTTGTCGGCGATGTATCCGGTGAGCAGCTTCTGCGCCCGCATGTGGTCGACCGGGCCGTCGAAGAAGCCCTGGATCTGGTCGGTGTGCAGGTCGACGGTGACGATCCGGTCGGCGCCCGCGGTCTTGAGCAGGTCGGCCACCAACCGCGCCGAGATCGGCTCACGGCCGCGGTGCTTCTTGTCCTGCCGGGCATACGGATAGAACGGCAGGATCGCGGTGATGCGCTTGGCGCTGCCGCGCTTGAGCGCGTCGATCATGATCAGCTGTTCCATCAGGTGCTGGTTCAGCGGCGCCGGATGGCTCTGCAGGACGAACGCGTCGCAGCCGCGCACGGACTCGTCGAAGCGGACGAAGATCTCACCGTTGGCGAAGTCCCGCGCGGTCTGCGCCGTCACGGGGACATCGAGTTCCTTGGCGACCTGCTCAGCGAGTTCGGGGTGTGCCCGACCCGAGAACAACATCAAATTTTTGCGGTTGTCGGTCCACTCGGTGCCCACAGTGCGCCCTCAAGGTCGGGGATCGATACCGCTTAATCGTACGTAGCTTCACGCACCGGCCGTGCCCGGGTGGCCAGATCGTGAACAACAGGGGACGGGTTCAGGCTGTTTCGTCGTCGTCGGAGCCCGCCGTGTCGTCGGGGCCCGGCGGCTGACCCGATGCCTGAGCCGCCGCGGCGGCCGACGCCGAGCCGGGGCGTTTGCGCGGGACCCAGCCCTCGATGTTGCGCTGCGGACCCGCCGAGACCGCCAACGCCCCCGGCGGCACGTCGTCGCGTACGACGGTGCCTGCGCCGGTGTAGGCACCGTCGCCGACGGTGACCGGGGCGATGAACATGGTGTCCGATCCGGTGCGGACGTGCGAGCCGATGGTGGTGCGGCTCTTGGTCTCCCCGTCGTAGTTGACGAACACGCTCGACGCGCCGATGTTGCTGTGCTCGCCGATGTCGGCATCCCCGACGTAGGTCAGGTGCGGCACCTTGGTACCGGCGCCGATGGTGGAGTTCTTGGTCTCGACGAATGCGCCGAGCTTCCCATCGACGCCCAGCACGGTGCCCGGTCGCAGGTAGGTGAACGGCCCGACCGTCGCACCATCACCGATCACCGACGAGCTGCCGTGCGTGCGGCACACCGTCGCGCCGTCGCCGACCGTGACGTCGGCCAGGGTGGTGTCCGGCCCGATCTGGCAGCGACCGCCGATGCGGGTGCCGCCGAGCAGTTGGGTGCCCGGCTGCACGACGGTGTCGCGGCCGATCATCACGTCGACGTCGACCCACGTGGTGGCCGGATCGACGACCGTGACACCGGCCCGTTGGTGAGCCGCGACGATGCGCCGGTTCAGCTCGGCCGCCAGCTCGGCCAGCTGTACGCGGTCGTTGACGCCGGCGACCAGCATCGAGTCGTCGACATGCTTGGCCCGCACGACGTGTCCGTCGGACCGGAGGATCGCGATGACGTCGGTCAGGTACTGCTCCTGCTGGGCGTTGTCCGAGTGCAGCCGGCTCAACGCGGAACGCAGCGCGGCGACGTCGAACGCGTACACGCCGGCGTTGACCTCGGCGATCGCCCGCTGCGACGGGCTGGCGTCGGCCTGCTCGACGATCCCCATGACCTCGCCGTCCTGGGTCCGCAGGATGCGGCCGTAACCCGTCGGGTCGGGCAGCGTGGTGGTCAGCACGGTCGCCGCGGCGGGCCGGCCGCCGGCCTCGGCGTTGTGAGTCGCGATTAGGTCGGCCAGCGTGTCGGCGTCCAGCAGGGGCACGTCGCCCGAGGTGACCACCACGGTGCCGGTGAACTCGGGTGGCAGCGCCGACAGCCCGCACTCCACGGCGTGCCCGGTGCCCAGTTGCTGCTCCTGCACCGCGGTGTCGATGGTCCGGCCGAGCTCGGCGGCCAGCCGGTCGACCGCGCCCGCCACGCGCTCGCGGTCCATGCCCACCACGACCACGAGTCGTTCGGGCGCCACCTTGGCGACCGCGTGCAGGGCGTGCGCGAGCATGCTGCGCCCGGCCAGCGTGTGCAGCACCTTCGGGGTGTCGGACCGCATCCGCGTGCCCGCGCCCGCGGCAAGGACCACGACGGCGGAATCGCGATGGTGGTTGGTCATGAGGTTCCCCCTCCGCGCGAGTGACCGTGTTTGTACGCCGACACGCCGCTCTACGGTGTCATTTAGCGGTCGCTCGCCGCAAAAAGTGCTCCGTCGCCAGGACTCGAACCTGAACTATCTGAACCAAAATCAGAGGTGCTGCCGATTACACCACGACGGATCGATCAACTCGTGATGCTAGTCCAACGGTCGAGCTTCTCATCGCGGCTCGTACCTCGCCGCTTGATCGTCGCCGGACGTCCAACGCACTACGCTCAAAAGCGTGGCTGCACTCGACAAAGAGATGCGGGCTCCGCGCGCGCGGATGACCGGCGCCGAACGCCGCCACCAGCTCATCGACGTCGCCCGGTCGCTGTTCGCCGAGCGCGGCTACGAGGGCACCTCGATCGAGGAGATCGCCCAGCGCGCAAACGTCTCCAAACCCGTCGTCTACGAGCACTTCGGCGGCAAGGAAGGGCTGTACGCGGTGGTGGTCGACCGCGAGATGTCCGCGCTGCTCGACGGGATCACGTCGTCGCTGACCAGGATGACCAACAACCGCTCTCGGCTGCGCATCGAACGGGTCGCGCTGGCGCTGCTGACCTACGTCGACGAGCGCACCGACGGGTTCCGCATCCTGATCCGCGACTCCCCGGCGGCGATCACGTCGGGCAGCACATACTCGACGCTGCTCAACGAGGCCGTCAACCAGGTGTCCTCGA
Source organism: Mycobacterium sp. GA-0227b (assembly GCF_001499855.1). Taxonomy (GTDB): domain Bacteria; phylum Actinomycetota; class Actinomycetes; order Mycobacteriales; family Mycobacteriaceae; genus Mycobacterium. The sequence continues at coordinate 358,921 of NZ_LQIK01000012.1, read as the reverse complement.
TCCTGGCCGGCGATTTCTCCCGCCGCGGGCTCGACCCGGAAATGGCGCCGCTGTACGCCCAGGCTCTGGTCGGGTCGGTGTCGATGACCGCGCAGTGGTGGCTCGATGTCCGTGAGCCGAAGAAGGAAGTGGTGGCCGCACATCTGGTCAACCTCTGCTGGAACGGCTTGATGCATCTGGAGAACGACCCGCCGCTGCTCGACGAGTAACGCCCACAAGCGATTTCGGCACGGAACCCGTCGCTGCGGCGACTGGCAGCGCACCGGGACCGCCACTCCACTTAAGATGGACTCATCATGACCGCATCGGGGACCGTATCTGTCCCGACCCCGATCGCCGGGCTTGTCGAACTGGCGTTACGCGATCCCTCACTGGTCGAGCTCTCGCGTCGTGCCGCCGACAGACCCGCCGATCTCGCCATCGTCGGACCGGCCAGCGCCCGGCTGTTCGTCGCGTGCGCGCTCGAGCAGACCGGACCACTCGTCGTGGTCACCGCGACCGGTCGCGAGGCCGACGACCTGACGGCTGAACTGCGCGGTGTGCTCGGCGACGCCGTCGCGATGTTCCCGTCCTGGGAAACGCTGCCGCACGAACGGCTCTCGCCGGGGGTCGACACGATCGGTGCGCGGCTGATGGTGTTGCGCAGGCTTGCCCGTCCCGATGACGAGCGTCTCGGACCGCCGCTGCGCGTGGTCGTCACGACCGCCAGGTCGCTGCTGCAGCCGATGGCACCCGACGTGGCGGACGTCGAGCCGGTGACGTTGACCGTAGGGGTCGAATCGGACTTCGACCACGTGATCGCGCGCCTCGTCGAACTGGCCTACACCCGTGTTGACATGGTCGGCAAGCGCGGGGAGTTCGCGGTTCGCGGCGGCATCCTCGACCTCTTCCCACCGACCTACGAGCACCCGGTTCGCATCGAGTTCTGGGGCGACGAGGTGTCCGAGATGCGCATGTTCTCGGTCGCCGACCAGCGGTCGATCCCCGAGATCGCGGTTGACACCGTGATCGCCGTGGCGTGCCGCGAAGTGCTGCTGACCGACGACGTGCGCGAGCGTGCCGTCGAACTGGCCCGCCAGCATCCGGTGCAGGAGAACACGCTGCCGGGCACCGTGCCGGACATGCTGGCCAAGCTGGCCGAGGGCATCCCCGTCGACGGTATGGAGGCCCTGCTGCCGCTGCTCAAGCGAACCGAGGACCGCGGCCAGTTGTCGACGTTGTCCGACCATCTGCCGGCCGGCACGCCGCTGTTGATCTGCGACCCGGAGAAGGTCCGCACCCGTGCCGCCGACCTGATCAAGACCGGCCGCGAGTTCCTCGAAGCGTCGTGGTCGGCCGCAGCTGTCGGGGGTGACACCCCGATCGACCTCGAGGCCCTGGGCGCGTCGGGATTCGTCGAACTCGACGACGCCCGCTCCGCCGCCCGCGCCACGGGCCACCCCTGGTGGACGCTGAGCCAGTTGTCCGACGAGTCCGCGCTCGAACTCGACATCCGGCCCGCCCCGTCAGCTCGCGGTCAGCAATCCAGCGTCAACGAGATCTTCGCGATGCTGCGCGGCCACGTCAGCACCGGCGGCCACGCGGCCGTCGTCACCCCCGGTGCAGGCACCGCGCAGCGTGTGGTCGAGCAACTCGCCGAATCCGACGTTCCCGCAGGGCTTCTGGAGCCGGGTAGCACGCTCAAGGAAGGCGTCGTCGGTGTGCTCAAGGGCCCTCTGCACGACGGCGTGATCATCTCGGGCGCGAACCTAGTGGTGATCACCGAGACCGACCTCACCGGCAACCGGGCCGCCGCCACGGAGGGCAAGCGGCTGGCCGCCAAGCGGCGCAACGTGGTCGATCCGTTGGCGCTCACCGCCGGTGACCTGGTGGTGCACGACCAGCACGGCATCGGCCGCTTCGTCGAGATGACCGAGCGCGTCGTGGGCGGCGCCCGCCGCGAGTACCTGGTGCTCGAGTACGCGTCGAGCAAGCGCGGGCAGAAGGCCGACCGGTTGTACGTGCCGATGGATTCGCTCGACCAGTTGTCGCGCTACGTCGGCGGCGAGTCACCGACGCTGAGCAGACTGGGCGGCAGCGACTGGACGAATACGAAAAGCCGCGCGCGCAGTGCCGTCAGGGAGATCGCCGCAGAGTTGGTGTCGCTGTACGCCAAGCGGCAGGCCTCACCCGGCCACGCATTCGCTCCGGACAGCCCGTGGCAGGCCGAGATGGAGGACGCGTTCGGCTTCACCGAGACCGTCGACCAGCTGACCGCGATCACCGAGGTCAAGGCCGACATGGAGAAACCGGTCCCGATGGACCGGGTGATCTGCGGCGACGTCGGCTACGGCAAGACCGAGATCGCGGTGCGCGCGGCGTTCAAGGCGGTGCAGGACGGCAAACAGGTCGCGGTGCTGGTGCCGACGACGCTGCTGGCAGATCAGCACCTGCAGACGTTCAGCGAGCGTATGGCCGGTTTCCCGGTCACCGTGAAGGGCCTCAGCAGGTTCACCACACCCGCCGAGTCCAAGGCGGTGCTCGAGGGCATGAAGGACGGCAGCGTCGACATCGTGATCGGTACGCACCGGCTGCTGCAGACCGGCGTGACGTGGAAGGACCTCGGCCTGGTGGTGGTCGACGAGGAGCAGCGCTTCGGCGTCGAACACAAGGAGCACATCAAGTCGATGCGCACCCACGTCGACGTGCTGACCATGAGCGCCACCCCGATTCCCCGCACGCTGGAGATGAGCTTGGCAGGCATCCGCGAGATGTCGACGATCCTCACCCCGCCCGAGGAGCGCTATCCGGTGCTCACCTACGTGGGGCCACATTCGGATAAGCAACTCGCGGCCGCGTTGAGACGCGAGTTACTCAGGGACGGGCAGGCGTTCTACATCCACAACCGGGTCAGGTCTATCGACCAGGCCGCGGCGAAGGTCAGCGAGTTGGTGCCCGAGGCCCGCGTCGTCGTCGCGCACGGCCAGATGCCCGAGGAACAACTCGAGCGCACCGTCGAGGGATTCTGGAACCGCGAATACGACATCCTGGTCTGCACGACGATCGTCGAGACCGGCCTGGACATCTCCAACGCCAACACGTTGATCGTCGAACGCGCCGACACGTTCGGCCTGTCCCAGCTGCATCAGCTTCGGGGTCGCGTCGGGCGTAGCCGCGAACGTGGGTACGCCTACTTCCTCTATCCGCCGGAGGTTCCGCTGACCGAGACCGCCTACGACCGGCTGGCCACGATCGCGCAGAACAACGAGTTGGGCGCCGGCATGGCCGTCGCGATGAAGGACCTGGAGATCCGCGGCGCCGGCAACGTGCTCGGCGCCGAGCAGTCCGGCCACGTCGCCGGCGTCGGCTTCGACCTCTACGTGCGTCTGGTCGGCGAGGCGGTCGAGGCTTACCGCGCGGCCGCGGACGGTAAAACCGTTGCCGCGCCGGAAGAACCGAAAGATGTGCGGATCGATCTTCCCGTCGACGCGCATCTGCCGCCGGACTACATCGGCAGCGACCGGCTGCGGCTGGAGGGGTATCGCAGGCTGGCGGCGGCCGCCGACGAGAACGCGGTCGATTCCGTCGTCGAAGAGCTCGTCGACCGGTACGGTCCGCTGCCCGAGCCTGCGCAGCGGCTGGTGGCCGTCGCGCGGCTGCGGTTGCTGCTCAAGCACTACGGCATCACCGAGGTCAGTTCGGTCTCGGAGTCGACGCTGCGGTTGGCGCCGCTGCAGCTGATGGACTCCCAGCAACTTCGGCTCAAGCGCATGTACCCGAGCGCGCACTACCGGGCGACCACGTCGACGGTGCAGGTCCCGATCCCGCGCGCCGGAGACGGCCTCGGTGCGCCACGCATCCGCGACCTCGAACTGGTGCAGATGGTCGCCGACCTGGTGCTGGCTCTGGACGGCAAGCCGCAGGGCAGCGTCGACGTGATTTCCGGATCGAATTCTCCGGCCTAATCGCCTGGTCAGGGCGTTTTCTGCAAACTTTTCGACCCTCGGATCGGGCAGCGCTGATAACGGGGCGGGGGCGCGGATGCGACATACACAGCGGGGGGTCAAGGTGTTGCATTAGTCGTCCAAACCTGGGGCGGCGCGATCGTCCGACAGTCGGCGGTCGAGCAATTTCCTAAACCGAACATCACGCGATTGCCATCGAGCCTGTTGGTGCGCGTCGCGATGACGCAAGGCGAAGGAGTGAACGATGAACTTCAAGAAGTTGGCTGTAACCACGACGATGACCGGTGCACTCGGACTCGGCTCGCTCGGCCTGGGTGCGGGTCTCGCACAGGCCGACCCGCCGCCGCCGCCCGTACCTGTGCCGGCCATCCCGAACGTGGACGTGCCGAACGTGAACATCCCCGATGTCAACGTTCCGGGCGTCAATGTTCCCGACGTGAACGTGCCGGATGTGAATGTTCCCGACGTCGACGTGCCGGATGTGAACGTGCCCGACGTCGACGTGCCGGATGTGAACGTTCCCGACGTCGACGTGCCGGATGTGAACCTTCCCGACGTGGAGTTTCCCGAGGTAGACAACTACTTCAAGCTTCCGAACGGGCACATCCCGCCGGGACAGCTGAAGAACGCAGCGTTCATCAACGGGATCCCGAACCCGTTCTTCGGAATCCCTCCGGGCCAGCTCAAGAAGCTGCCTGAGGTGAACGGCATCGTCAACCCGTTCTTCGACGAGGCGCCGGGGCACTGGGAGATCCCGGACGACCCGTTCCCGTCGGAGTCCTAAGTCACGACACGATGGCCGCCTTGCCTTCCCGGCAGGGCGGCCATCCTCTGTCGGAGCCACCCGGTGACGGTGAAGCGCGCGTTGCCAGGTCTCGGCAGGCGCCGAGGCCCGACAATGGGTTGGTATAACCGAGAGATCAGCGGTCTCGTCGACAAGCGTGAGGGGGTGCAGCCCGATGACCGTCGTATTGGTCGACCCCCGCCGCCCGTCACTGATCCCCATCGACGCGATCGATCTGCTTGCCGGTGACGTTCAGTACACCGAGGAGATGCCGATCAAGGTGCCGTGGTCGTTGCCCTCCGCGCGACCCGCCTACGACGGCGACCAGGCACCGGTGCTGCTGTCCTCCGACCCGGAGCACCCCGCGGTCAAGGCCCGGCTGGCCACCGGCGAAAAAGTGATCTCCGCGCCCGAGGCCGCGCCGGGGGAGCGCCTGGTCGACGCGGTCGCGATGATGGACAAGCTTCGTACCTCCGGACCGTGGGAGAGCGAGCAGACGCACGACTCGCTGCGGCGCTATCTGCTCGAGGAAACCTACGAGGTGTTCGACGCGGTGCGCAGCGGCAACGCCGATGCGTTGCGCGAGGAACTCGGAGATGTGTTGTTGCAGGTGCTCTTTCACGCCCGCATCGCCGAAGACGCGCCGCAGAATCCGTTCAGCATCGACGACGTCGCCGATTCGCTGGTGCGCAAGCTGGGCAACCGGGTGCCGGCGGTGCTCGCCGGTGAACCGATCTCGCTGGACGAACAGCTCGCGCAGTGGGAAGAACGCAAGGCTTTAGAGAAGAGAGCGAAGTCCCGCTTCTCAGTTATCGACGATGTGCCGACCGGCCAGCCCGCTCTGGCATTGACGCAGAAGGTGATCGAACGGGTCAGCGCCGCCGGGCTGCCCGCAGACCTCGTCCCAACGGCGATGACGACGGTGACCGTGTCGGCGGGCAGCGATGCCGAGAACACGTTGCGGTCGGCCACCCTGGAGTTCATGGAAGCCGTCCGGCGGGCCGAGCACGCGGTCGCGGTCAGCCGCCGCGGCGACGACGTTCCCGAGGAACTCGACGCCACGTCGTTGGGCCAGGTGACCGAGGAGGAGTGGCGCGCGCACTGGCCGTCCGGCGAGAAGGCCGGAAACGACCACGATGCCGACGCCGATGAAGTTATCGAGACCGAAGAATCAGATGAGGTGGATGCGGCTGAGGAGGCGGAAGAGGCCGATGCGGTGGAAGCGGCCGACGAGGCTCAGACCGAAGTCGAACAAATAGCGGATTCGGCGCGCTGAAAACCGCTGAACGATCATTTGCGCGCCCGAATCGCTCACTCCGCTGAGCCGCCGCGTCCGGGACGCGTGGGAACATTGGCAGCAACCGAAGTTGGTTGAGGGGATTTAGTGTCGCCGGTGCGTTGGCTGCGTGCTGTCGCCGTGTTGGGTGCGACGGCGCTGCTCTTGGCTTCGAGCTGCTCGTGGCAGCTGGGTACACCCATCCCCGAGGGTGTACCCCCGCCGCCGGGCGATCCGGTGCCCAAGATCGACACCTACGCCAAGGGCCGCCCGGCTGATCAACTCCGAGACTGGGCCGCCGAACGCTCGCCCAAGCTGGGCATCCCCGTCGCCGCCCTCGAGGCCTACGCCTACGCGGCCCGGGTAGCTGAGGTGGAGAACCCCGACTGCAAGCTGGCGTGGACGACGCTGGCTGGTATCGGCCAGGTGGAAAGCCACCACGGCACCTACCGCGGCGCGGCCATCGAGGCGAACGGCGACGTCAAGCCGCCCATCCGGGGCGTCTGGCTCGACGGCACCAACGGAAACCTGGAAATCCTCGACGACGCCGCGATCAGCCACGACGGCGACTCGCAGTTCGCCCGGGCGATGGGGCCGATGCAGTTCATCCCCGAGACCTGGCAGCACTACGGCGTCGACGCCAACAACGACGGCCACATCAGCGCCGACAACATCGACGACGCCGCGCTGTCGGCGGCCGGGTATCTGTGCTGGACCGGCAAGGACCTTGCGACGCCGCGCGGGTGGATGAACGCGTTACGCGCCTACAACCTCTCCGACCAGTACGCGCGCACGGTGCGCGACTGGGCCACCGCCTACGCCAACGGACACCCCCTCTAAACACGCCGGGCGAACAGTGAGGCTCTAGGCTCGTCGGTTGACGGCGCACCACCGCCGAGACAACACGGACACCCGAGGAGACGCCAGTGCCCACAATCGATCAGGTCGGAGCCCGAGAAATCCTCGACTCCCGGGGAAACCCGACGGTCGAGGTCGAGGTTCTGCTGGGAGACGGCTCGTTCGCGCGCGCCGCGGTGCCGTCGGGTGCGTCGACGGGTGAACACGAGGCGGTCGAGCTCCGCGACGGCGGCTCCCGCTACGGCGGCAAGGGCGTCGAAAAGGCCGTGGAAGCCGTGCTCGAGGAGATCGGTCCGGCGATCATCGGACTGCAGGCCGACGATCAGCGGCTCGTGGACCAGGCGCTGCTCGATCTCGACGGCACGCCCGACAAGTCGCGGCTCGGCGCCAACGCGATCCTGGGCGCCTCGCTGGCCGTGGCCAAGGCCGCGGCCCACGCGGCCGATCTCGACCTGTTCCGCTACATCGGCGGCCCCAACGCCCACATCCTGCCGGTGCCGATGATGAACATCCTCAACGGCGGCGCACACGCCGACACCGGCGTCGACGTGCAGGAGTTCATGGTCGCGCCGATCGGGGCGGCGTCGTTCAAGGAGGCGCTGCGCTGGGGCGCCGAGGTGTACCACTCGCTGAAGTCGGTGCTCAAGAAGCAGGGGCTGGCGACCGGTCTCGGTGACGAGGGCGGGTTCGCCCCCGACGTCGCGGGCACCAAGGCCGCACTCGACCTCATCCTGTCCGCGATCGAGGCGAGCGGCTTCAAACCCGGCACGGATGTGGCGCTGGCGCTCGACGTCGCCGCGACCGAGTTCTACTCCGACGGGCAGGGCTACACGTTCGAGAACGAGGTACGCAGCGCCGAGGCGATGGGCCAGTTCTACGCCGGCCTGCTCGACACCTATCCGTTGGTCTCGATCGAGGATCCGCTGTCGGAGGACGACTGGGACGGGTGGGTCGCGCTGACGTCGGCGATCGGGGACCGGGTGCAGCTGGTCGGCGACGACCTGTTCGTCACCAACCCGGAGCGCCTCGAGGACGGCATCCAAAAGGGCGCCGCCAACGCGCTTCTGGTGAAGGTCAACCAGATCGGCACGCTGACCGAGACGCTCGACGCGGTGGCGCTGGCTCACAACAGCGGCTACCGGACGATGATGAGTCACCGCAGCGGCGAAACCGAGGACACGACGATCGCCGACCTCTCGGTCGCGGTGGGCAGCGGGCAGATCAAGACCGGCGCACCCGCCCGCAGCGAACGCGTCGCCAAGTACAACCAGCTGCTGCGCATCGAGGAGAACCTCGGCGACGCCGCCCGCTACGCGGGCGACCTGGCGTTCCCACGGTTTGCGCTGGACTCGAAATAGGCCGTGAAATAGCCCGTGCCCGAAGCGAAACGGCCCGACCCGAAGCGTCGGTCACCGACCTCCCGACCAGGTAAGTCGGGCAAGGCCGGCGCCGTCGGGAAGGGCCGTCCGCGCACGGCGGCACGCCGTGAGCCGCGAGGTACCGAATCGCGACCCGCCGCCGAGGCGTCGCCGGAGTCCCAGCCGAAGGACACCGGCGTCGTCATCCGGCGCGCGATCGCAGACTCGGCGGAACAGCAGTCCGAGCAGCGGTTCGGCTCAGCGGCGCGGCGCGCAGCCATCCTCGCGGCGGTGGTGTGCGTGCTGACGCTCACCATCGCCGGACCGGTGCGCACCTATTTCGCGCAGCGCACCGAGATGAAGCAACTTAAGGCCACCGAAGAGCAGTTGCGCGCCCAGATCGCCGACCTCGAGCAGCAGAAGGTGAAACTGGCCGACCCGGTGTTCATCGCGGCGCAGGCCCGCGAGCGTCTGGGCTTCGTCATGCCCGGGGAGATCCCGTACCAGGTACAGCTGCCCGCGAACGCCGCCGTGCCCGGCGCACCCGACGAAGAACCGACGGCCGCACACCGCGACCAGCCGTGGTACACGGCGCTGTGGCACACGATCGCCGATGCGCCGCACGGGATTTCGCCCGAACCCCTGCCGGGGGCGCCACCGCCCGTGCCCGGTGCGCCCGAACCACCGTCTCCCGCCCCGCCCGCTCCCGGTGGTTGAGCGCTCGGACCTCGACGCCGTCGCGCGGCAGCTGGGTCGTGAACCCCGCGGCGTGCTCGAGGTCGCCTACCGGTGTCCCAACGGCGAGCCCGGGGTCGTCAAGACCGCGCCGAAACTTCCGGACGGAACACCGTTTCCGACGTTGTACTACCTGACCCATCCGGCGCTTACCGCGGCCGCCAGCAGGCTGGAGTCCTCCGGGCTGATGCGGGAGATGACCGAACGCCTCAAGACCGATCCGCAACTGGCGCAGGCATATCGGAAGGCGCACGAATCGTATCTCGCCGAGCGAGACGCGATCGAACCGTTGCGCACGACGTTCTCCGGCGGCGGCATGCCGGACCGGGTGAAGTGCCTGCACGTGCTGATGGCCCACTCCCTGGCGAAGGGGCCCGGCACCAACCCGCTCGGCGACGAGGCGCTGGCCGCACTGGCCGACGACCCGGCCATGGACGGCGTCCTCGAGCCCGGAAGGTGGTCTGATGAATAGGGTCGGCGCCGTCGACTGCGGTACCAACTCCATCCGGCTGCTGATCGCCGACCGGGTGCACGGCAAGCTGACCGACGTGCACCGCGAGATGCGGATCGTCCGGCTGGGCCAAGGAGTCGACGCCACAGGGCAATTCGCCGCCGACGCACTCGACAGGACGAAGGCGGCGCTGATCGACTATGCCGACCTGATGCGCCGCCACGACGTGTCGAAGGTGCGCATGGTCGCCACCTCGGCGACCAGGGACGCCGCCAACCGCGACGTGTTCTTCGCGATGACGGCCGAGGTGCTGGGCGCGGTGGCGCCGGGTGCGGTCGCCGAGGTGATCACCGGAACCGAGGAGGCCGCGTTGTCGTTCCGCGGCGCCGTCGACGAACTGGACGCCGCCGCAGCACCTTTCGTGGTCGTCGACCTCGGCGGCGGTTCGACCGAGGTGGTGCTGGGCACCGGCGGCGCCGACGTGACCGCCAGCTATTCGGCCGACATCGGCTGCGTCCGGCTGACCGAACGGTGCCTGCACTCCGATCCGCCGACCCCCACCGAGGTCGCTTCCGCGCGAGAGGTGGTCCGCGCCGGGCTCGCCGAGGCGTTCGGCGCGGTGCCGGTCGAACAGGCCCGCACCTGGGTCGGGGTGGCGGGCACCATGACCACGCTGTCGGCGCTGGCGCACCGGATGCCGGCGTACGATGCGGCCGCCATTCACCGGTCGCGGGTTCCGTTCGGCGAACTGCTGAGGGTATGCGACGAGCTGATCGCGATGCCGCGTAGCCGGCGCGCAGCGCTCGGACCGATGCACGAGGGCCGCGTCGACGTCATCGGTGGCGGCGCGATCATCGTCGAAGAGTTGGCGCAGGCGTTGCGGCAGCGGGCCGGCATCGACGAGTTGACCGTCAGCGAGCACGACATCCTCGACGGTATCGCGCTTTCGATCGCCGACTGACCGCCGACGCAATTTTCCTCACATCGAGGACCTTCGTCCCTAGTCCGGTGCTGTCGGCGCGAGCCATTGTGGAGTACGAGAACGAATCACACAGGAAGCGCACGAACCGCCATGACCGCTCACTTTCCGGATCGCGACACCATCCGCACGGCGTTGTCGCTCGCCACCAGGGCGCCCTCCATCCACAATTCGCAACCGTGGCGGTGGCGGGTCGGAGACGAAAGTCTGCACCTGTACGCCGATCTGGACCGGCAGCTGCACAACGCCGATCCCGACAGCCGCGATCTGCTGTTGAGTTGCGGAATCGCGTTGCACCACGCGGTGGTCGCGTTGGCGGCGCTCGGCTGGCACGCCAAAGTTCACCGGTTCCCGAATCCCGCGCAACCGCAGCACCTGGCCGCCATCGAGGTGCGGCCCCGGACCGCCGGCGAGGTGGATGTGGTCCTGGCAGCGGCGTTCCCGAGGCGACGCACCGACCGCAGGCTCTACAACTCGTGGTGCGTCCCGGAGGCCGACATCGCGTTGATGGGTGCACGGGCCGCCCGGTGCGGCGTGATGTTGCGGGAGGTCGCGTTGCTTCCGAAGCTGCAACACATTGTCGCCCAAGCTGTGCAGCAGCACGTCTCGAACGAGGACTACCTGCGCGAGTTGACCGTGTGGAGCGGACGCCACGCATCGCTGGCGGGGGTGCCCGCCCGCAACATTCCGCAGTCGAATCCGGCCGCCGCGCTCCCGGGGCGCCTCTTCGCCGGTCCCGCGCTGGCCCAGCCGCCCGAGGTGTCGCCAGAAGACGACTCGGCGACGGTGCTGGCGCTGGGCACCAAGGACGACAGCCCGCTGGCCAGGCTGCGCGCCGGTGAGGCCACCAGCCTGACGCTGCTCACGGCAACCGCGCTGGGGTTGGCGAGCTGCCCGGTCACCGAACCCCTCGAGATCGCCGAAACGCGGGAGGCCTTGAGGGAGGACGTGTTCGGCGACAGCGGTTATCCGCAGATGCTGTTGCGCATCGGCTGGGCGCCGGTGAACGCCGATCCGCTGCCGTCCACACCGCGGCGTGCGTTGGCCGACGTCGTCGAGTGGCCGGACTAGTTCCTGGCCAGAGGCGCCCACCACCGCAGCAGCGTGCCGCCTTGCGGACGGTGCTCGAGCGTGAACGCCCCGCCGACCTCGTCGGCGCGCTTGCGCAGGTTCGCCAGCCCGCTGCCGGTGATGTCGTCGGGAACGCCACGGCCGTCGTCGGCGACCTCGATGGTGAGGTTGTCGTCGACCCGGACACCGACCGTCATCGTCGTCGCCTGCGCATGCCGAACCGCGTTGCTGACGGCTTCTCGCACAACGGCTTCGGCGTGATCAGCCAGCGTCGCGTCGACGACCGACAGCGGCCCGGCGAACTGCACCGTGGTTCGCAGCCCCGTATCGGAGAACTCGTCGACCGCCGCGTCCAGCCGTTGGCGAAGCCGCGTCGCGACCGACGGGGCGCTCTGCAGATTGAAGATCGTGGTCCTGATCTCCTGGATGACCTCCTGCAGATTGTCCACGCAGTCGGTCAGCCGCTGTTGGATTTCCACCGACCGCGCTCGCGGAATCGTGCCCTGCAAAGACAATCCGACCGCGAACAGCCGCTGAATGACATGGTCGTGCAGATCACGTGCGATGCGGTCCCGATCGGTCAGCACGTCGAGTTCGCGCATCCGGCGCTGCGAGGTGGCGAGTTGCCAGGCGAGCGCGGCTTGATCTGCGAAGGCGGCCATCATCTCGAGCTGTTCAGAGGTGAACGGGTACGCGTCTTCGCCTCGAACCGCGGCCACCACGCCGGCGACCGCATCGGTGGCGCGAAGCGGCAGCACGAGCGCGGGTCCGACGCCGGCACCGACGCCGATGTCGACGGATCCGAACTTGCGCGGGATCCCGTCGAGGAACGCCTTACCGATCGGTGAGTCGGGGACGGGAATGATTGTGCCGCACCGTTCGCCGCCCAGCGCGCCGGCGACGGCCGCCACCGACAGCTCGACGGCATCGGCCGCCGCAAGGTCGACGTCGACCGGCATCGCGACGACCGTGGCGTCCGCGCCGGTCAGGTTCAGCGCCTGCGCCGCGATGAGCCGAAACACCGCCGCAGGCTCGGCACCGGACAGCATCTCGTTGGCGATGTCGCGGGTCGCCTCGATCCACGACTGCCGGGCCCGGGACTGCTCGTACAGGCGCGCATTCTCGATCGCGATGCCGGCCGCGGCGGCGAACGCTTCGACCAGAATCTCGTCGTCCTCGCTGAACGGTCGACCATCGGCTTTCTCCGCGAGATACAGATTGCCGAACACCTCGTCGCGGATCCGCAGCGGAACCCCGAGGAAGGTGGACATCCGCGGATGATGCGGGGGAAAGCCGACAGATGCCGGATGCTGTCGAATATCCTCCAGCCGAATGGGTTTCGGATCATCCATCAGCACGCCGAGCACACCCCGGCCTTCGGGCAGGTGCCCGATCAGGTCGCGCGTCGGCTCGTCGATTCCCTGGTAGACGAACTCGACCAACTCGTGGCCGTCGCCGCGAACGCCGAGCGCACCGTACCGGGCGTCGACAAGTTCGCTTGCGGTGCGCACGATCGTGCGCAGCGTCGCATCCAACTCCAGGCCCGCGGTGACCACCAGCATGGCGTCCACCAGGCCGTCGAGGCGGTCGCGGCCCTCGACGATCTGACCGACCCGGTCTTGCACCTCGGCCAGCAGTTCGCGAAGCCGCAGCTGCGACAACGTATTACGTAGCGACCGACCTTCGCTCGACCGGTTCGGCGCAGTCGGGTCGGTCACGGTTTCCGGTCCAGTTTGGATGCGAAGACCGCTGCCTGGGTCCGGCGCTCCATGCCGAGTTTCGCCAGCAACCGCGACACGTAGTTCTTCACGGTCTTCTCCGCCAGGAACATCCGCGCCGCGATCTGCCTGTTGGTCAGCCCTTCGCCGAGCAACCCGAGCAGTGTCCGCTCCTGTTCGGTCAGCCCGGAAAGGGGGTCCTTGCGGTCGGCCGAGCCGCGCAGCTTCGCCATCAACGCCGCCGCGGCGCGGTTGTCGAGAAGTGATCTGCCCGCGCCGACGTCCTTGATGGCCTGCGCGAGCTCCATCCCCTTGATGTCCTTGATGACGAATCCGCTGGCGCCGGCGAGGATCGCATCGAGCATCGCCTCGTCGGAGGTGTACGACGTCAACATCAGGCAGCGCAAATCGGGCAGGTCGGACAACAGGTCGCGGCACAGTTCGATGCCGTTGCCGTCGGGCAGGCGCACATCGAGGACGGCGACATCCGGGCGTACGGCGGGGATTCTGGCCATGGCCTCGGCGACGGACCCGGCTTCGCCGACGACCTTCAGTTCCGGATCCGATGCCAGCAGGTCGACCAGGCCGCGCCTGACGACCTCATGGTCGTCGACCAAGAAGACCGTGACCACGCGAAGCCCTCCCAACTCAGCACCGTTAGCGGCGAGTCTCCATGACTTCCCGTACCGACCGCCGCGGTGTCGGTGCCGGCGTTTCTTCGATGGTGGGCGCTTTCCCGACGCGAATCAACACCTGCGGCACCGCGTTGCGGCCCGTCAGCCGGCGGACGGCGTCGCGACCGGCCTCGACCTCGGTGAGGTGCGTCATCGGGCAGGTCGCCAGCCCGGCGATCGTGAGGTCCAGCAACAATCTCGACAACGCCTGACCGCAGTTGAGGGCGTCCTCGCGGGTGTCCGCCGGAGTGGACAGAACCAGGATCTCCGCTTGGTCGTGCGCGGTCACAGACCGGCGGTCGAGATGACCACTGGGCCGGAAGTTGCGGTTGACGCCCACCCGTCGCCGCTCCGATTCGGACACCAGGGCGCTCGGCGGAACACCTTCGGACAGCCGGAAAGGCGCGGTCCACCACTGAAGTTCGCGATGGTAGAGATCGTCGGCGGAACGCAGCGACTCGGTGAGCCGCGCAGCCTCGGCCAGTTCGGAATGCGTGTGCGCGGCCAGGACGTCGACGAAGAACCTCTCGTCGGAAGCGTTCGGTAACAACAGGTCCAGCGGATCGCCGGGCGCCCGGAACGGCAGCCGATCCGTGCGCCGGCGCAGGAATTGCATCGGCGCGCTCACGCACCGCGGGTGTGACTTCCCGCGGAGAACTGATCCGCACCGACGCGAGGAGGTCGATGCTGTCCGGGTCGGGAAACGTTTCGACGGTGGTGTTCCAGCCGGCCGCCGCCGTCGCGACGCGGAAGTGGTCGAGGGCCGCGCCGCAGCCGATGAGGGCCTCGCGCCCCGAGCTGTCTGCCGAGCGGATCACCCGACTGCGGTCGGCGTGCAGTTCGATCGTCGTATTGCCGACCACCCACCGCCACGGTTGGCTGTTGTGCAACGACGGTGCGCGGCAAGCCAACTCGACGGCGTTGGCGATCAGTTCGATGTCGACCGTCGTGGTGTCAGGACGAGACGACATTTTCGTCCCTTCCGCGATACTGCGGCACGCCGCGTTCCCGGAAGCGACGTCCGGTCATCTTCTCGGTACGGATCCGCACGAAGTGATCCCGACGTCCGTCCACCCACGGCTGAAGAAAAGTTCCGGACAGTTCGACGAGCTCCTCGACATCGGTGATGGGCTCGGCGTGCCCGACGACGGTGACACTCCAACCGGTGCGCAGGTCCGCATCGAGTTCGTCAGCCTGGAACGCCACGACCTGATTGTTGGTGGCGGCGGCCAGTTTCGGGCCGCCGGCGACCCGGATCACGACGTCGTCACGCCACAGTCGGAAGTTCACCGGCTGCACCGCGGGCAACGCGTCCTCGGTGAAGACGAGCCGCCCCACCCGGACTCCTTGCAGCAGATCCAGACACTGCCTGCGGTTGAGTGCCTCCAGCTCATGTCCCGTGGTCACCGCGATCATCCTCCTTGCACCAGCGCCAGGGTGCCGACCGGGGTGGCGCGCCAATGGCCGCTCAGGCAGGCCAGTCGGCTCACCGCCCGCTCGATGCCGTCGGCGAGTTCGTTGACGTCGGGTGCGGCGTCGTAGTCGCCGATGATGCCGAACGCGAGGTGGTCAGCGTAGCTCAGCATCGCGATGCCGGTCCGCAATTGAAGCGCCAGCGGCGGGATGGGCAGCAACCGGATGACCTCTCGGCCCATGAGCCGCAACCGTTTGCGGGGTCCCGGGACATTCGTCGCCAACGTGACGACCCCGCGCTGGGGGAGCCGGGTCAGCGTCCGAACCGCCCACGCCGTGAGCGCATACGGGATCGCGTTCGCCGCGGCGACGAAGATGCTGCCCGCCTCGCGTTGTCCGCTCGCCTTGGTTTTGGTCAGTCGAGCGCGCACGGTCTGCAGCTGCTGGATCGGGTCGGCCTTGTCCACCGGGAGGTAGGGCAGCATCACCGAGACGCGGTTGTCGGGCTTGTCGGCCGCGTCGGTGGACCGCACCGACACCGGCACCAGCGTGCGCAGTGACGTGCTCCGGGGCTGCTCGCCGCGACGCATCAGCATCGTGCGGAAGCTGTCGGTGATCGCCGCCAGCGCAACGTCGTTGACCGTGACATCGAAGCGTTCGCAGATCCGCGACACGTCGCCCAGCGACACCTCGACCGAGGCGTAGCGGCGCATGTTCGTCACCGGCCCGGTCAGCGACGACGAAGCGGCGGGCCGCAGCAGTCCACCCGCGATTTCGACCGCCCCCTGCAACGCCTGGCCGGCGGCGGACGTCACCCCTCGAGACGTCCGCCACGCCGAGGCCACCCAGTCGAACGGGTTCAACGACAGCGCCGGTAGCCGCAGGCCGCCCGGCGCCGGCGCGTGCGCAGCGCGGATCGCCGTCGCGAACGTCTCGCCGCCGTGGTCGTCACAGAGCCCGGTGAGCAGATGCGTCGCCGCCACCCCGTCGGCGATGCAGTGGTGGATCTTCATCAGCATCGCCCACCGGTTGTAGGCCAGGCCGTCGACGATCCAGCACTCCCACAGCGGCCGGTCGCGGTCCAGTCGTCGCTCCATCACCTCGGCGGCCCAACGGAACAACGCCGCATCGTCGCCCGGCCGCGGCAACGCCGCCCGACGGATGTGATGGGAGATGTCGACCTCGGCGCCCTCAATCCACTCCGGGGCACCGAGATCGAGCGGACGCATGCGCAGGGTCTGCCTGAACCGCGGTACCGCCATCAGCCGCTCGGCCAGACCGGTTGCGAGCGAGTCGAAGTCGGGCATCGGTCCGGCGAGGACGGCGATGGCGCCGATCGCGAGGCTCACATGGGGGTCGGAGTCCTCGGCTTGCAGGAATCCCGCGTCCAGGGTGGTGAGCTGCTCCATACGTCCACTGTCTGCCGCCGGTGGTCGCGGCAGTAGGGGCTTAGGTCCCTACTTTGCCGGTCCCTACTTGACCATCACGGTGTGGTGCGGCGGTGCAGCGGCGTGTCGTACACCGATGCCAGCCACCCGAGGGCCAACGCGCCCACCAGCAGGCCGAAGTCCCGCAGCGCGACGTCATAGAACCCGGGGTAGCTCACCAGGTTGACGATGATCCCCGCGAGCCAGAGCGCGACGACGTAGGCGGCGTATCGAGGTTTCACCGCCACCGCAACGCCGGCCACGATCTCGATCACCCCGACGAGCAGCATCGTCTGGTGCGCGGTCAGAGGACTGAGGTCGACGATCCACGGCGCGAGGTAGCCCTCCCAGTCGGTCAGCAGATTGGTGAATTTGTCCAAGCCCATCAGGATCGGCAGCGCGGTGAATCCGATCCGCAACAGCAGATAGGCCGCGTAGGCGGGATCGGTGCGGGCGCGTTGCAGCGGACCCGTCGGCGCGTGGTCCGGCGCGGGCTGGACGTTCGAGGTGGTCATGGGGAACCCCTTTCTAAAACATCAACTTATGTCTTTTAGACCACACCCGCGGCATAGATTTGTCAATAGTTATTAGTGTTAGAATTTGCAGATGGCCCGCCGGTTCGCGGACTCCGCCTCGTTGACGGCGCTGAACAGCCTGGATGATCCTCTGCGCCGCCGGTTGCACGACTATGTCGTGGAGCGCGGCGCGCCGGTGTCGCGCGACGCGGCCGCCGCCGCGGTGGGAATCGGCCGCACCTTGGCCGCCTACCACTTGGACAAGCTCGCCGACGCCGGCCTGCTGGCCGTCAGCTACCAGCGGCCGGCCGGTCGCGGCGGACCCGGCGCCGGGCGTCCCGCCAAGCTCTACACCCGCACAGCGGACGAGATCGTCGTCAGCGTGCCGCCGCGCGACTATCTGTTGCTCGCGCGGTTGCTCGTCTCCTCGATCGAACAGGACACCGGCGGGACGGTCCGGTCGGCGTTGACGATCGCCGCCCGCGACACCGGGCGACGGGCCGCCGTTGATGCCGACGGCGACGTGATGGAAGCGCTGCGCGACTGTGGCTACCTACCCCAGGCGGACGCCGACGGCTCTATCACGTTGCGCAACTGTCCGTTCCACTCCGTTGCGAAGGACCACCTGGAGGTCGTGTGCGGATTGAACCTTCAGCTGGTCGAGGGCGTCATCGAGGGCAGTTCGAGTCCCGGGGCGCGCGCGGAACTGAGCCCTCGCCAGGGTAGGTGCTGTGTGCTGGTGCGCGGCGCGTCCGATCAGCGCGCAGAGAACGCCTGAGTCACCAGCCGCGGCGGTGCGGGCGCGAACCGACGAGCTCACCGCTGTCGACGACATCGCGGCTGCGGTAAACGATGTACGGCCGGAACAGGTAACCGATCGGTGCACTGAACACATGCACCAGCCGGGTGAACGGCCACAGGCAGAACAGCACCAGCGCGATCATCACGTGGATGTGGAACCACAGCGGCGCCTGCGCCATCAGGTCGCCGCGCGGCTGCAGGATCCAGATGGACCGGAACCACGGCGACACGGTCTGGCGGTAGTCGTGTTCGGCGCCGACGGGTGTCGCACCGATCAGGGTGCACGCCAGACCGGCGATTATCGCCATCACCAGCACCAGATACATGACCTTGTCGTTGCCGGTGGTGGCCAAGAAGACGGGGCCCGTGGTGCGGCGGCGGAAAACCAGCAACGCGATCCCCGTCAGCGTGGTGACTCCGGCGATGGCGCCGAGGACCATCGCCTGCAGGTGGTAGGCGTGATCGCTGAGCCCGATTGCGTCGGTCCATGATTCAGGGATCACCAACCCGATGATGTGCCCGACGATCACCACCAGGATGCCGAAGTGGAACATCGGGCTGCCGATGCGCAGCAACCGAGATTCGTACAGCTGCGACGAGCGGGTGGTCCAGCCGAACTTGTCGTAGCGGTATCGCCACCAGATGCCCACCGCGACGATCGCCAACGTCACGTACGGCACGACGTCCCAGAAGATCTCCCAACCCGACATGTCAAACTCCTTGGACGCGTCGGGGCGGCACCGTCAGGGTGAACGGTTGCAGCCCAACGGATTCGGTCGGCGGACCCGCGGCGGCCAGCCGCTGCGCCCGCTGGGTTTCTGAGTCGGTTCGCAGCGGAAGCGTCTCGCAGACGGCGCTGACCGCGTGCAGGTAGGGCGAGCACCACTGTTCCAACGCGTCGCGAAGCAGGTCGATCGGCACCCGGTGCTCGATGAGGAGCCGTCGGCCCGCCGCCGGGTCGACGGTCGCGGCGAACTCGAGCACCACCGGGAGATAGTCGGGGGCCTCGCGCTGCGGCGGGTCGACTCCGGCTTCCCGATAGGCGCGAGTGAACGCCAGCATGTGGTTGCCGCGGTTGCGGGTGTCGCCGGCGGTCCAGTAGGTCAGGTACATCGTGGCGCGGCGCCGCATGTCGAAGGTGTTGACATAGTCGATCTGCGCCTGCATCGGCTCGATCGCCCGCACCGCGGCGACGGTGTCACCGAGGAGCTGGGCGGGCCTGCCCGACAGGTGTGCCAGCAGCTCTCCGACGGTGGTCAACCGCTCGGCATGCTGATCGTCGGGGTAGGCCAACAGCAGGGCGGCGGCCTGCCACACGAGTCGATGCTCGAGCGTCGACTCTCGTTGACTTCTACGGAGTTTCATTGCTCCGGCCTGCGGTCGGGGAAGATTCCGCTGGGCTCGCCGCGGCCGTCCCAGTTGAGCAGGTTCACCCGCGACGGGCGCGACTCGGTGACCGCAATTCCCTCACTGGTCTGCCGGTGGTGCAGCGCGTGGAAGCTCTCCACCGCCACCGGCACCGGGCCGCCGCTGGCCTCTCCGAACGGCCCCGAATCGTACATACCCGGCCCGCCCTCGAACGACAGCGAGCAGCCGGGTTCCTCGAGCGCCTGCGCCTCCAAGGCGTGCGCGTCGGCGACGTACGCGGTCGGAATGACGTAGCGCTCTTCGTATTTCGCCAACGCGAGCAGACGGTACATCTCGTAGATCTGCTCTTCTGTCATTTCGACCGCCTGCGGGATGTGCGGCTGGGTCTCCCGACCCAGGCTGATGTCACGCATGTAGGACCGCATCGCGGCCAGCCGGCGCAGCACGCCCTGCACCACAGCGGTGTCGCCGGCGGTGAACAGCCCGGCGAGGTATTCGATCGGAATGCGCAGCGCCTCCAGCGCGCCGAACAGATTGCCCAACTCCTCGCCGTCGTGGCCGTCGCGGGCGACGGCGTCGACCACCGGCGACAGCGGCGGGATGTACCAGACCATCGGCATGGTCCGGTACTCCGGATGCAGCGGCAGCGCCACCTGGTAGCGGTGGATCAGTGCGTACACCGGTGAGCGCTGCGCGGCCTCGATCCACTCCTCGGAGATGCCCTCGGCGTGGGCCCCGGCGATCACCTCGGGGTCGTGCGGGTTCAGGATGATCGACTTCTGCGCCTCGTAGAGGTCGGCATCGCTCTCCACCGACGCCGCCTCGAGCACGCGGTCGACGTCGTAGAAAACCAGACCCAGGTACCGCAACCGGCCCACACAGGTCTCCGAACACACCGTCGGCAGTCCGACCTCGATGCGCGGATAGCAGAACGTACACTTCTCGGCCTTGCCGGTCTTGTGGTTGAAATACACCTTCTTGTAAGGGCATCCCGACACACACATCCGCCAGCCGCGGCAGCGGTCCTGATCGACCAGCACGATGCCGTCCTCGGAGCGCTTATAGAGCGCACCCGACGGACACGACGCGACGCACGACGGGTTCAGGCAGTGCTCGCAGATGCGCGGCAGGTAGAACATGAACGTCTGCTCGAGTTCGAGGCGGACCTGCTCGCTCACCTGTTTCAGCACCGGATCTCCGGACACGATCTCCGGTGAACCGCCGAGGTCGTCGTCCCAGTTCGCCGACCACTCGACCTTCATCGGTTCGCCGCTGATCAGGCTGCGTGGTGGCGCCACCGGCATGTGTTCGCCCAGCGGCGCCTTGGTCAGGTTCTCGTAGTCATAGGTCCACGGCTCGTAGTAGTCGCTGATGCTGGGCATCTTCGGGTTGGCGAAGATCCGCAGCAGCTTGCTGAGCCGGCCGCCGTCGCGCAGCCGCAGCCGGCCCTTGCCGTCGCGTATCCATCCGCCACGCCAGCGCTCCTGATCTTCGTAAGTGCGTGGATATCCTTGGCCGGGGCGGGTTTCGACGTTGTTGAACCAGACGTACTCGGTGCCGGGCCGGTTGGTCCAGGCCTGTTTGCACGTCACCGAGCAGGTGTGGCAGCCGATGCATTTGTCGAGGTTCATCACCATCGCCATCTGCGCCATGACTTTCATTTCCTGCCTCGCTGTCTGCCTCGCTCATTCTTCGCTCGGCGCATCAGTACGCCACCTCCTGGCTTCGGCGCCGCACCACCGTCACCTCGTCGCGCTGATTGCCGGTCGGGCCGAGATAGTTGAACGCGAAGGCCATCTGGGCGTATCCGCCGGCGAGGTGGCTGGGCTTGATCAGCAGGCGGGTCAGCGAATTGTGGATGCCGCCGCGCTTACCGGTGGTCTCGCTCAGCGGCACGTCGATGGTGCGTTCCTGCACGTGATAGACGAACACCACACCCTCGGGCATCCGGTGCGACACGATCGCCCGGCACACCAGCACGCCGTTGCGGTTGACCGCCTCGACCCAGTCGTTGTCGCGCACCGAGATTTTCGCGGCGTCGGCCGGGCTCATCCACATCGTCGGGCCGCCGCGCGACAACGACAGCATGAACAGGTTGTCCTGGTACTCGGAGTGAATCGACCACTTCGAGTGCGGTGTCAGATAGCGGACCGTCAACGCCACCCCGTCATGCTCACCCACCGCCGACTCGCCGAACAGCCGCGACATGTCCAGCGGCGGACGGTAGGTCGGCAACTGCTCGCCGAGTTCCTCCAACCAGTCGTGGTCGAGGTAGAAGTGCATCCGGCCGGTCAGCGTGTGGAACGGTTTGAGTTCTTCGATGTTGACGGTGAACGGCGCGTACCGGCGCCCGCCGGTCTCACTGCCCGACCACTCCGGGCTGGTGATCACCGGGACCGGCCGGGCCTGGGTGTCGGCGAACGTGATTCGGCGTTCCTCACTGCCCTCGGCCAGATGCACCAGGCGCCGCCCGGTCCGGCGCTCCAGCTCGCGGAACCCCTGCACGGCCAGGCGTCCGTTGGTTGTCCCGGACAGCGTCAGGATCGCCTCGGCCATCCGCTCGGCGGTGTTGATCGCCGGCCGGCCCTCGGCCCGACCGGAGTTCATCACCCCGAACCTGGCCGCGAGCTGCTCGACTTCCTCGTCGGGGTGGACGGTGACCCCCTTGGTCGTCAGGCCCAGGCGCTCGACGAGCGGTCCGAGCGTCGCCCACTTCTCGGCGACCGCAGGGTAGTCGCGTTCGACCACCGCCAGCGGGCCCATGGTCTTACCGGGCACCGGTGTCTCCCCGGTGGTGCGCCAATCGCTTTCGGTCCCACCGCGATAGGCCATCGCGCCGGCGGTGTCGTGTTGAAGCGCGCCGATCACCACGTCGCTGCGCACACCGAGGTGCTTGGCCGCCAGCCCGCTGAACACCCGCGCGATGGCACCGAACGCCTCGAAGTCGGAATGCGTTTCCCACGGCGGGTCGACGGCTGGGGTGAACGCGTGCACGTAGGGGTGCATGTCGGTGCTCGACAGGTCGTGCTTCTCATACCAGGTGGCCGCGGGCAGCACCACATCCGAGAGCAACGTGGTCGAGGTCATCCGGAAGTCGATCGACATCAGCATGTCGAGCTTGCCCTCCGGGATGTCCGGAGTCCACGCGATGTCGTTGGGCCGCACCGATTCCGGCGTCGGCTCCGCCTGTAGGTTGGAGTCGGTGCCGAGCAGGTGACGCAGGAAGTACTCGTTGCCCTTGCTCGACGAGCCGAGCAGGTTCGCCCGCCAGACGGACAGCACCCGCGGCCAGTTCACTGGGTTGTCGGGGTCGGTGACCGCGAGCTTGAGCCGACCCTCGGCGAGTTGCTCGGTGACGTAGGTCGCGACGTCCTGCCCGGCGGCGTGGGCGTCGTCGGCCACGTCGAGGCTGGAGCGGTCGAACTGCGGATAGAACGGGCTCCAGCCCATCGCCGCCGACGAGGCGAGGACATCCATGGTGTGCCGGTCGCGGAACCGGCCGCGGCCCAGCGGACTGGACAGCGCGTCGGCGCGGTAACCGTCGTAACGCCACTGGTCGGTGTGGACGTACCAGTAAGAGGTGCCGGGCACCTGCCGCGGCGGTCGCGACCAGTCGGTGCCCATCGCCAACGCCGACCAGCCCGTCACCGGCCGGCACTTCTCCTGCCCGACGTAGTGCGCCCAGCCGCCGCCGTTGCGTCCCATCGCACCGGTGAGCAACACGAGTGCCAGCACCGCGCGGTAGGTGGCGTCACCGTGGAACCACTGGCAGATCCCTGCGCCCATGATGATCATCGACCGGCCGTTGGACTCCTCGGCGTTGCGGGCGAACTCTTTGGCGATCCGGATCGCTTGAGCCGCAGCCACTCCGGTGATCTGCTCCTGCCAGGCCGGCGTGTA
Source organism: Mycobacterium sp. GA-0227b (assembly GCF_001499855.1). Classification (GTDB taxonomy): domain Bacteria; phylum Actinomycetota; class Actinomycetes; order Mycobacteriales; family Mycobacteriaceae; genus Mycobacterium. The sequence goes on along the minus strand of NZ_LQIK01000012.1, from coordinate 335,649 downwards.
GGGCCGGCTGGGATCGTCGTAACCGGTGGGCCAGTCGCCGGGCAGCCCGGGCCGGGCCACGCCGTACTGCGCCAGCATCAGATCGAACACCGTGCACACCAGGTGTTCACCGACCCGTCGCACCGGCACGCCGCGGGTCAGGGTCTCGCCGCGTCCGTCGAAGGTGTCAAAGCGTGGCAACGAAACCTCCGCCGCCTCATCGCCTTCGGCCCTCAGCACCGTCAACGCCGGCACCAGGTCGCCGAGTTCCAGGTTCCACTTGGTGATTCCGTCGTCCCCGAAGCGGAAGCCCAATGAGCCCTGTGGCACCGCGACGCTGTCGGTCGCCCCGTCGAGCAGCACCGGTTTGAACGCCGCGTTCTCCTGCGCCGCCGGCTCGCCGCCGAGGTCGGCCGCGGTCAGGTTCTTGCCTGGGACCAGCGTGCCGTCGCGCTCCTCGAGCTTGACCAGGAACGGCAGGTCGGTGAACTTGCGCACGTAGTCGACGAAGAACGGAACCCTTTGCTGAACAAAGAATTCCGATAGCACGACGTGGCCCATCGCCATCGCCAACGCGCCGTCGGTGCCCGCTGCGCACGGCATCCACTCGTCGGCGAACTTGGTGTTGTCGGCGTAGTCGGGGCTGACACTGACGACCTTCGTGCCGCGGTAGCGCACCTCGGTCATCCAGTGCGCGTCCGGCGTTCGGGTCACCGGCACGTTGGAGCCCCACATCATCAGATACGACGCGTCCCACCAGTCACCGGACTCCGGTACGTCGGTCTGGTCGCCGAAAACCTGCGGCGAGGCCACCGGAAGGTCGGCGTACCAGTCGTAGAACGACGTCATCACGCCGCCGAGCAGTTCGATGAACCGCGAGCCCGCGGCGAACGACACCATCGACATCGCCGGAATCGGCGAGAATCCCGCCACCCGGTCGGGCCCGTACTGCTTGATGGTGTGGACGTGCGCCGCCGCGATCATCTCGGTGGCCTCGGCCCAACTCACCCGCACCAGGCCGCCCTTGCCGCGCGCACGCTGGTAGCGCTGGCGACGCTCCGGGTCGGCCTGAATGTCGGCCCACGCGAACACCGGGTCGGACAGCCGCGCCTTGGCCTCGCGGTACATCTGCACCAGTTCCCCGCGCGCATACGGGTAGCGCACCCGCGTCGGCGAATAGGTGTACCAGGAGAACGCGGCCCCGCGTGGACAGCCCCGCGGTTCGTACTCCGGGCGGTCCGGCCCGACCGACGGATAGTCGGTCTCCTGCGTCTCCCAGGTGATGATGCCGTCCTTGACGTAGATCTTCCACGAGCACGACCCGGTGCAGTTGACTCCGTGGGTGGAGCGGACGACCTTGTCGTGGCTCCACCGGTCGCGGTAGAAGATGTCGCCTTCGCGGCCGCCACGGCGGTGCACGGTGCGCCCGTCGGCGGAGGCCTCGCCGGGGGTGAAGAACCGACCGCTGCGCTCGAGCAGTTCCTCGACCCGACCGCCGATGTGCGGCGTGATGGTCACCTTGGCGCCTCCTCGGGTTGCGGCTCGTGGGCATGTAGCCGCAGTGCGGTGTAACCGAACGCGATCAGCGCGGTCGCCACCAACAGGACCAGCCCGACCGAATAGTCGTTCTCGGCGGCGTCGTAGGTCGATCCCATCACCAACGGCGGGAAGTAGCCGCCCAAACCGCCTGCGGCCGAGACGATTCCGGTGACCGAGCCGACAGAGTTCCGCGGCGAGCGACGCGCGACCCACGCGAACACGCCGCCGGTGCCGATACCGAGGAAGACCGCCAGTGTGATGAAGGTGGCCGCCGACAACACGTCCGGCGGTGGCTGCAGCATGGCGATGAGCGCCATCAGCGCGGTGCCGCCGAACGACGCCAGCACCACGTACTTCGGCGCGAAACGGTCGGCCAGCGCCCCGCCCACGGGCCGGGCGAGCACGGCGGCCAGCGCGAAGCCCGCGGTGCGCGCGCCCGCGTCAACCGCGGAGAAGCCGTAGATCGTCTTGATGTAGGTCGGCAGGTAGTTGCTGAACGCCACGAACCCGCCGAACACGATCGCGTAGAGGAACGACATCTCCCAGGTGACCGACAGTTTCGCGGCCGCCTTCAGCTTGGGCAGCACCCGGTCGGTGTTCGGCGCGAATGTCGGTGAGTTGCCCATGAGCACCAGGCACAGGACGGCGGTGAGCGCCAACGCGACCGCGATGATGACGTGGGTGGGGAACAGCCCGAACCAGCCGACGAACCGGGGGGTGAAGAACGCCGACAGCGCGGTGCCCACCATGCCCATCCCGAAGACGCCGGTGGCGAACCCGCGCCGCGACGCGTCATACCAGTTGTTGGCGAACGGGATGCCGACGGCGAAGACGGTGCCGGCGATGCCCAGGAAGAACCCGCACACCAGCAGCATCGGGTAGGACCCGGCCGACCCTGCGGCGCCGACCGCCAGCACCGGCACGATCGAGATCACCGAGATCGCGATGAACATCGCGCGGCCGCCGAACCGGTCGGTGAGCGACCCGACGACGATCCGGCCGAGCGCGCCGACCAGGATCGGCGTCGCGACCAGCATCGAGGCCTCGGCACTGCTCAGCGTCAGGTCGGCAGCGTAGGTGGTCGACAGCGGGCCGATCATGTTCCAGGCCCAGAAGTTGATGGCGGAGACCCACGTGGCCAAGGCCAAGTTCAGAGTGCGTCGAACGCCGGTGTCCGGCGTGGTCGCCGTGCTCACCCACCCAGACAACCATGTGTATGCAACGCTCACGTTACTTTTCAGGAAATGCGCTGCGGCACAGTCGAGACCGTCGAGTCCGGCCGGCCAGCCGGCTACAGCATCTTCGCGGCGTGGGATCGGCGCGGGGTCAAACCCGGCCGTTCTCTTGTGTTTTCGTCGGTGGCCAGTTCAGGCGCGAATCCTGCTGTGGCGCCTCGTCGGGTCGCGCTGGCCCGCCAGTGTCAACCCGAGGATGACCATGACGACGCCCAGACTGAACCACAACCAGTCGAACGCGTGCGCCACGCTCAACGCGTAAGCCCACAGTGCGATGTACACCAGGCCGCCGCCGAGGAAATACGCCCGGGCCGCGGCGTAGCTACGCGCCATCACCAAACCCAGCGCGCCGATCACCAGGTTGACCGCGTTGTGCACTCCCGACACCACGAACATGCCGAACAGGCGCGCGCCGGATTCCTGGCCGAACCAGTCCAGACGGTCGTAGTCGTGCGTGATGCCCGGAATGAAACCGAGGACACCGAGAATGATCAGCGCGGCGCCCGCGAACAACGCTGCCGCCTGCACAGCCATGTACTTGGGCGCCCTCGCCATCCCTCGCCTCCGTCCGGACCGTTATTGACGGACCTGCAGGTGATACCCCGTCCGCCCGGACGTTAACCGGGCGTCGCCGTCGCTAGCGGGGGTTGCGTCTCATCGGTGTGTTCGCGTCGATGTCGTGGCGCGACAGCAACACACCGAGCGCGATCATGCCGACCGCGAGCGCCAGGTGCAGCCAGTTGTCGGCGGTGTTCAACGGCACGAAGTTCGCTGCGCTGTCATGGTCGATGACCAGGCCGTACACGAAGAGCAGCAGGTAGATGACGCCGCCGCCGACCAGGAAAGCGCGCGCGCCTGAAAACGTGCGCGCCATCAGCACCCCGGCCACACCGAACAGCAGGTGCACGATGTTGTGCAGGATCGAGACGTTGAAGATGCCGAGCAGATGGGCGTCGGAATCATGGCCCGCGAACGTCATGGTGTCGTAGTTCGTGGTGATTCCGGGGATGAAGCCCAAGATGCCGACGAGCAGGAATACTGCACCGACGGCGAGGGCGGCCTTTTGCGCAGGTGAGCCGTACCGGGATGCCGCCGTCGGCCCCGGCGGGTGACTGCTGACCATTGTTGTTCCTTTCCTCGAGGTGAGCCGAGAACTACCCGGGGAAAGGCGAGGCAAACGCGGATTCGGCAGCTACTTCCTGACGTAGCAGTTGGGCGCGTTTCCGCAGTGATGACCTTGATCGCACTTGTGGCAGTTGCAGGTACAGCCCGTCTTGGCCTTGGCCGCAGGCTTAGGAGAGGTGGGCATCGCGGATCAACTCCTCGTGTTGTGACGCCCGTTCGCGACGGCGAAATCACGGGCGTAACAACGAATATATGCCGATATGACGATGTCTGCGCGGGCTAAGCGGCACCGCCGCGCAAGATCGGCTTCAGCGCGTCGAGCACCGCGGGATCCTCGATCGTCGAGGGGACCGGCTCGTCTCGACCCTCGGCGATGCCCCGCATGGTCTTGCGCAAAATCTTGCCGGAGCGGGTCTTGGGCAACGCCGCTACGACGTCGACGACCTTCAAGCTGGCGACCGCGCCGATGTTCTGCCGTACCGCCTCGACCAGCTCCTCAGCCAACCGGTCGGCCTTGGCGCCGGCCTTGAGTACGACGAAGCCGCGCGGCACCTGGCCCTTGATCTCGTCGCTCACGCCGATGACTGCACACTCGGCGACCGCAGGATGGGCGGCCAGGACGGCCTCGACCGACCCCGTCGACATCCGGTGCCCGGCGACGTTGATCACGTCGTCGGTCCGTCCCATCACGAAGAGGAAGCCGTCCTCGTCGACGTATCCGCCGTCACCGGTGAGGTAGTGGCCGGGATACGCCGACAGGTATGACGCGACGTAACGGTCGTCGGCACCCCACAGCGTCGGCAGGGTCCCCGGCGGCAGCGGCAGCTTGACACAGATCGCCCCCTCCTCGTTCGGCTCGCACTCCGAGCCGTCCGGGCGCAGGATCCGGACGTCGTATCCGGGCATCGCCAGCGCGGCCGAGCCCGGCTTGATGGGTTGCGGCTCAACACCCATCGGGTTGGCGGCGATCGACCATCCGGTCTCGGTCTGCCACCAGTGGTCGACCACCGGAACCCCGAGTTTCTCCGAGGCCCAGTAATAGGTGCCGGGGTCGAGGCGTTCACCGGCCTGGAACAGATACCGCAGCGCCGAGAGGTCGTGCTTGCCGACATGCAGGCCGTCGGGGTCCTCCTTCTTGATGGCGCGGATCGCCGTCGGCGCGGTGAACATGGTCTTCACGCCGTGCTCGGCGGCGACGCGCCAGAACGCGCCGGCGTCCGGCGTGCCAACGGGTTTGCCTTCGTAGAGCACGGTTGTCGCGCCGAGCAGCAGCGGCCCGTAGACGATGTAGGAGTGGCCGACCACCCAGCCGACGTCGGAAGCGGCCCAGAACACGTCGCCGGGATGGGTGTCGTAGATGTTGCGCATGCTCCACAGCAGCGCGACGGCATGTCCCCCGTTGTCGCGGACGATGCCCTTCGGCTTGCCGGTGGTTCCGGAGGTGTAGAGCACATACAGCGGATCGGTGGCGGCGACGGGCACGGGTTCGGCTTTGTCGTCGGTGGCCATCAGTTCATGCCAGTCGTGATCGCGGTTCTCCACCAACTCGCAACGACATTGGTCGCGTTGCAGGATCACGCAACTCACGCTGCTGTGCTCGGCGATCTGCAGCGCCGCGTCGAGCATCGGTTTGTATTCGACGGTCCGCGTCGGCTCCACACCGCACGATGCCGAGACGACCACAGACGGGCGGACGTCGTCGATGCGGGCCGCGAGTTCGTGTGCGGCGAATCCGCCGAACACCACCGAGTGGATCGCACCGAGTCGGGCGCACGCCAGCATCGCGATCGCCGCCTCGGGCACCATCGGCATGTAGATGACGACGCGGTCGCCCTTGCCGACGCCGAGGCGGCGCAGGGCCGCCGCGAAACGTGCTGTCGCATCGAGTAATTCGCGGTATGTGTAGGTTCGCTGCGAACCGGTGACGGGCGAGTCGTAGATCAGCGCGGGCTGGTCGGCGCGGCCTTGTTCGACGTGGCGGTCGAGTGCGTTGGCGCAGGTGTTCAGCTCGCCGTCGGCGAACCAGCGGTAGAACGGCGGATTGGAGTCGTCGAGGACCTGCTTCGGCTCGCGGGTCCACGTGACCGCACGGGCGGCGTCGGCCCAGAATGCTGCTGGATCGGCGATGCTGGCGTCGAACAGAGTTCGGTATCCGGCCATATCGGCACGGTAGCGCGGCGGCAGCCTATAGTCGGCGGTTATGACCGCTGAACCGCCTCCGATCGAAGGAGCGCGACGATCGTTCGTCGACGCCCGCGGTGTGCGCTTCCACGTCACCGAAGCCGGTCCCGCCGACGGGCGTCCCGTCGTGGCGTTGCACGGCTGGCCGCAACATCATTGGGTGTATCGGGATCTGCTGGCCGACCCGCCCGCCGGGCTACGGATCATCGCGCCGGACCTGCCGGGCTACGGCTGGTCGGGGCCCGCGCCGCACCGGTGGGCCAAGGACGACGTCGCCGCCGATGTGCTGGCGCTGCTCGATGCGCTCGGGCTCGACCGGGTGCTGCTGGTCGGCCATGACTGGGGCGCGTTCGTCGGGTACCGCATGGTGCTCGGCGCGCCGGAGCGCTTCGACGGCTATCTGCCGATGAACATGGCGCACCCGTGGGTGAGTCCGAAAGTGCTCGCGCCGCATCTGTGGCGACTCTGGTACCAGGTGCCGCTGGCCACGATCGGTTCCCCGCTGCAGCGGCGCACCGACTTCGTGGCGCGCGTGTTCCGGATCGCGTCCGAACTCGACCCCGAAACCGCGCGCGTCTATGTCGACCGCTTCCGCGATCCCGTCGTTGCCCGCACCGGCCGGGACACCTACCGCACGTTCCTGCTTCGCGAATTGCCCGCCGCGGCCAGGGCGCCCGCCCCGCCGCGGGCCACGGTGCCGATCCGCTGCGTGTTCGGGTCGGGCGATGACGCCGTGCATCCGTCACTCGTCGCGGAGGAGACGGCCAACGCGGAGGACTACACCGTCTCGATGGTCGACGCGAGTCATTTCGTCGTCGACGAGCGACCGGAGGTCGTCCGGGCGGCACTGGTCGCCCTGGCCGAGGAGACTGTCCAGCAGTAGCCTGTAATCCCTTGCGGCACAGTGGTTTCATTAGTCACAAGCCGGGGCGGATCTGTCGGTGGTTCGAACTAGTGTTCGAGTATGTCGGTGGAGCGGATCGGTGAGCGGATCGCGGTGATGAGCCGCGAGTTGACCGGATTGCTGGCCGAATCGTTCGACGCGCTGAGCACCACGGAGCAGCTTGCAGTGGCGGCGCAGTGGGAGACATTGGCGCGGGCGCAGGCGGCGGTGGGGCACCGGTTGGTCGCCGAACTCGAGCGGGCACCGGTCGCAGAACTGGGGGCCGGCAGTGTGGCCAAGGCGTTGGAGGTGCTGTTGCGCATCTCTGCCACCGATGCCAATCGGCGGGTGGGCGAGGCCAAGGAGTTGGCGCCACGGCAGACGATGTCCGGTGAGGTGTTGGAGCCGGTGCTGGCGCACACCGCGACGGCGGTGGAACGTGGGGTGATCGGACCCGAGCACGTGCGAATCATCCGCACGTTCTTCGACAAGAAGATTCCTCGTTCGGTGGGCTTTGACGTGCGCGAGGCCGCTGAGGCGCAGTTGGCCGAGCTGGCGGCCAAGCACACCCCCGAGGAGTTGCGCAGGGCCGCCGACCGGTTGGCTTATCTGCTCGATCAGGACGGAGAGTTCTCCGATGAGCTGCGGACCCGCAAGCGGTGGCTGAAACTTGGTGCGCAGCATAGCGACGGGATGCGCGAGCTGCACGGGCTGCTCGATCCGGCGACGAGTGCGGCGCTGGAGGCCGTTTTCGCCAAGGCCGCCGCCCCGGGAATGAACAACCCCGCAGACGGGAACCCGTGTGTGAACGGCGAACCGGCCGAGGAGGCCGTGTCCTCGGACACCCGCACGGCCGCACAGCGCAACCACGACGCGCTCGGCGCGATGTGCCGCGATCTTTTGGCCTCGGGCCGAATGGGCAGCCATAACGGTTTGCCTGCCACCATGATCATCACCGCCACGCTGCAGGATCTGCAGTCAGCGGCCGGGCACGCTGTCACCGGCGGCGGAACGTTGGTGCCGATGGCTGATGTGATCCGACTGGCCGCGCACGCCTATCCGTATCTGGCGGTGTTCGACAAGCACACCGAAGAACCGCTGTATCTGGGGCGGGGCCGGCGGTTGGCGTCCAAGGCGCAGCGGTTGATGCTCTTTGCTCGCGAGCGTGGGTGCACCCGCCCGGGGTGCACGGCGCCGGCGTATCACTCCCAGGTGCACCATGCCGGCGCGGACTGGGCTGCGGGCGGCCGGACCGACATCACGGAGCTGACGTTGGCGTGCCCGACCGACAACCGGGCGGTCAAGCCCGGTGGGTGGCGCACCCGAAAACGCAAAGACGGCCGCACCGAATGGCTACCACCACCACAGTTGGACACCGGCCAAGCCCGCGTCAACAACTATCACCACCCCCAGCGCTACCTCATCCCCGACGACGGACACGATGACGAAGGCGGCGAGAGTCCCGACGGAGAAGACAACGGAGACGACGACGCCGGCTGACGCCGCGGTATCTTCGCGCGCGTTTGACGGAGACCCCGTCGGGTAGCCCGCCACCATGGCAGCGGGACGACCACTTGCGCTTGTGACGGGCGCCTCGAGCGGTATCGGATTTGAGTTGGCGAAGCTGTTTGCCGACGACGGATACGACGTCGTCGTGGCCGCCGATGACGATGCGATTCACGCTGGCGCCGACAAACTTGCCGCGGGCGGAGCCGAGATCCACGCGGTGCAGGTCGATCTTCGCAACCCCGACGAAGTCGAGCGCCTCTACCGCACTGCCACCGAGAACGGTCGCCGCCTCGAAGCGATCGCGCTGAACGCCGGCATCGGCGGGGCCGGCCCGTTCGTCGACCGGCAGCTCGACGACGACCTTCACATCGTCGACCTCAACGTGCGCTCGACGACGCACCTGGCCAAACTCGTGCTGCGCGACATGGCGAAACGCGGTTCGGGCAAGGTGTTGTTCACCTCTTCTATCGCCTCGACGATGCCCGGCTCGTACCAAACCGTCTACAACGCGTCGAAGTCGTTCGTCCAGTCGTTCGCCGAGGCGCTGCAGGACGAACTGCGCGACACCGGCGTCACCATCACCTCCCTCATGCCGGGCCCCACCGACACCAACTTCTTCCGCCGCGCCGACATGCTGGACACGCTCGTCGGCCGGATGCCCAAAGACGACGCCGCCAAGGTCGCCAAGCAGGGCTACGACGCGCTGATGACCGGCGAGCGCAAAGTCGTTGCCGCCTCACCGCTTTCGAAGGCGATGGGACTGGTGAACCGCGTCCTTCCGGATTCGGTCAAGGCGGCCTCCAACAGGTTGATCTCGAAGTGAGCGTCGCTGCCACCGCCGACGCCGTGGTGATCGGAGCGGGCCACAACGGTCTTGTCGCCGCGGCGATGCTCGCCGACGCGGGATGGGATGTGCTCGTTCTGGAAGCACAGCAGCAACCCGGCGGCGCGGTGAAGAGTGCCGAACTGTTTCCCGGATTCGTCAGCGACCTCTACAGCGCCTTCTATCCGTTGTCCGTGGTGTCGCCGGCGTTGAAAGCGCTGCACCTCGAGGACCACGGGCTGCGGTGGTCGCATTCACCCGGGGTGGTCGGCCACGCGCGTTCGGCCGATGACGACGACGCTCCGGTGATCTGGCGCGACATCGACCGCACTGCCGACGATCTGGATCGGCGCGATCCCGGTGACGGAGCGCGGTGGCGGGAACTGTTCGACCAGTGGTGCCAGATCAAGGAACCGCTCCTGGACACATTGTTCGCGCCGTTTCCGCCCGTACGCGGGGCGGTCGGTCTGCTACGCAAACTCGGCACCGCCGAGGCGTTGCGACTGGCGCATCTGCTGCTGCTACCCGCCGGCGTGATGGGTGAGCACCTGTTCGACGGCGAGGCGGCCCGACTCCTGTTGCTGGGCAATGCGATGCATGCCGACGTGCCGATCGACGCGCCGGGCAGCGGCGTCATGGGCTACATGCTGATCATGATGGCGCAGGACGGCGGCTTCCCGGTTCCGGTCGGCGGCGCGGGACAGCTGGCCGAGGCGCTGGTGCGCCGGGCGCGATCGGCCGGCGCCCACATCGAGTGTGGGCACGAGGTCGACGCGATCGAGGTCCGCGGTCGCCGCGCCGTGTCCGTGCGCACCACAGGCGGTGACACCGTGCGGGTGCGGCGCGCAGTCATCGCCGACACCTCGGCGCCGATGCTGTACCGCCGGCTTCTGCCCGCCGACGCCCTTCCCGACTCGGTGCTGCAGAGCATCGACCGCTTCGTCTGGGACACACCGGTGTTGAAGATCAACTACGCACTGGACGCACCCATCCCGTGGCGGTCGAAGAGCCTGAGCGACGCCGGAACCGTTCACATCGGCGCCGATCACGATGGCCTGATCCGGTGGATGGCCGATCTCAACACGGGGACGGTGCCGCTGCATCCGTTCATGTTGTTCGGGCAGATGACGACGGCCGATCCCAGCCGATCGCCGGAGGGCACCGAAAGCGCTTGGGCGTATACGCATCTGCCGCGCGGCGTCGCCGATAACGCATCGGCCGACCAGCTGTCGGCGGCGGTGGACATGGTGCTGGAGAAGTATGCCCCAGGGTTCGGTGACCATGTCGTCGGCAAGTCGATCCAGCGGCCGTCCGACCTCGAGGCCAGCGACGCCAACCTGTATGCGGGGGCCGTCAACGGCGGCACCTCACAGCTGTTCCAGCAGTTGATTTTCCGGCCGATGCCGGGCTTCGGCGGTGCCGAAACACCGGTGGAGAACGTGTATCTCGGCAGCGCAGGCGCATCGCCGGGCGGGGGAGTGCACGGCGCCTGCGGACGCAACGCGGCGCGCGCGGCGCTGGCCGAGGGGGGACGATTGGGTTGGCCCCGCCGGCAGCTCAACCGCGCGATTTTGTCGTTGATGACGCGGTGAGCGATCTCTCGGGCACCTTCCCCGGCCCGGCCGCGGGGAACCTGCCATCGCCGCGGGCACCGCGGTCAAGCATCGCGAGTGGGGTGCGGGCACGGTCCTCCACACCGTCGCGACGATGCCCTACTGAAGGTGCGGTGAGGTCTGAGCCGACGGCTGTAGCGCGGACACTCGCCGAGTGTCAGGCTGACGCACGTTTTCGTCGCTGCGACGGTCATCAACCAACACTCGACGCGTTGGGTAGCGTGCTCATCGGTGGACGCCCCCATAGCCCAATTGGCAGAGGCAGCGGACTTAAAATCCTCTGAACTGGGCGTTTGTTCTGTTTGTCATTAGCGATGCGTATCTAGAATGTGCGCTTTAGCTGCCGGTACGCGGATGGCTGCGTTGGTTGAGGTATAGGAGGAGCGGACCTGCTGCGGTATCTGCTGCGGTACCAAGTACGTCCGCATGTGAGATTAAGTCGTCGGTCACCACGAACAGGTAGCTAGCCAGCTTGCCGAACTACCCTGATGGGGTCTTCCAGCAGCTGAGGTTCAACCCAGATCTCGTCAATCGTAGGACCGCTTCTATCCCAACCCACGAAGCGGATCAGCTTTGTCGCGGCATCCGTTGAACGGGGTGCGAGCTTCCGCTCCAAGAGTCCGGCGAAACGTCGTTCATGGGTGGAGACGATAAGTTGGCGGCGTGATTGAAGGTGGCGACACAGATCGGCAAACCCTAGGACGTTCACGTCGTCCATTGATTGCACGGGATCATCGAGAAGCAAGAACGGCAGCCCACGCCGGCCCGTGGATAGGCTCATCGCGATGAAGTAGGAAAGCGCAACAATGTTTGCCTGAGATGTTGAGAAGACAAGGAGCGGATCGGCGGAAACACCTTCAACAACATCGCGCACGAGAGGACTGGTTGTGCCACGTCGATAGTAGGTGTCTAGTTCGAACTCGATTGTCTTGAAGGCCGGATGCGGATCCAACCTTTGGAAGATGTTGGCCACAAGGGGTTGCATTGCCCTGACACGCCTTTCGGTTACCTCTACGCGAGCGGTCACGGAATGTTCTGCAAGTGAATGAAGTCGCTGCGACCGTGCAGACTCCTCTTCCAGCAAGGCTTCACTGGTTGCCAACGTCAACTCTAGATTCTTCGCTTCAGCCACGGACCGCTCGACCGCGCCGCTGTCAGCTTGTTGATCAACGGTATTCAGGAACTCAAGGAGCCGCCGTCGGCTCGACTGGAGGTAGTTCAAGACCTCGTCAGAAGTCTGCGCGAATTCATCGAAAGCGGTCGCAGCTGGATGCACTACGAAATCACCGGTTTGCAGCCGTTGAAGAATCGATTGCGCCTCGGTGGCGGCTAACCGAAATTCTTCCCATTGGGCGATTCGAGCCTTAGTCGCCGACAGGGCCGCATGAGAGGCGGCGGCTAGGTCTCTAGCTTTCAGGTGGGTCGCCTGCTGCGATACGAGTTCTTTCTGAAGTGCCACGATGGTGTCGGTACTTTCAGCGCGTCGTCTAAGTTCGGCCTCTACATGCGCCGGATCTATAGGCTGGCCACAGACTGGACAGTCGTGCGTGAGCAACGGAATTGCGAATGCAGCAAGCTGCGCAAGCTCGTTGGCAGCACTTCGCCCGGCGGCTAATCGTCCATTGGTATCGACGACCTGAGCGCCGACGCTTGCCACTTCGTTTTCAGCACGATCGACTTCAGCCTGAATCGCTGTCACATCAGCTTCTGTCGGTTCCTGTTCGAGCGAGGATTGAAGCTCCTGTGCTCGCCGAGAAACGGCACGTAGGCGTTGGATCATATCGATTGCTGTTGCAAACCGGGTTGCCAGTTCGCGAATCTCATCTGGTGCTTCGAGGCTCAGGTTCGAAGGCGGGCCGGTAATCGAAAGAGGAGGGCTACTTAGTAGGGATTGGATCTCCTGACGAATCGCTTCGACCTGTGGCCTGGATTCGAGTCGACTCCGCGCGGCTGCCAGTTTTTCCCTCGTCTGGTTGAGTGACAGCGCAATTCGATCCCGTTCGCCCCTGACCGTTGCCTCTCTTTCGGCAGCCAAACGTGCGATGGATCGGGCCGCTTCTTCAAACTCCTCCAGCTGCCCGAGGCCGAGCACGGTGCTTAGGTGGTGATATCGATCTGCGCCCTTTGCTTCAAGTACGCCTCGCATGACGTCCTGCTGCATTAGGCCGGATGTCTTTAGTGCTGATTCGACGCTGAGGTCGGTTTCGGGTAGTAGCAGTCGGCGAAGGAGATCCTCAGCGTCGAGCCCAAAGATTGCTTCGCTTCCGGGACTTCGCAGTTCAAGTGTGCTGCCTTTGTGGTCCCCGCTTCGTCGTAGCGTGATCGCCTTCGAGTCGACCAGCAACTCGACTTCAACTACCGCTTTGCGGCCGAGTCTGTACTGATTGACAATGTGCTCGACGGAGCGGCGTGCACGCAAATTCTCAAGGCGTTCAATAGATCCGACGAAACACCATTGGAGCGCGTCAAAAAAGCTGGTCTTACCAGTGCCGTTCGGGCCGGTAATGATGACGGCGGAGGCCGACAAATCAAACTCACGGCTATCGCGGAACCCGCGGAAGGCTTCCACTCGGACACGTTGAATTGAAGGCTCAAAGGACGTCATCTAGTGAGGCTCCTTGCTCAAAGGCGCTTGCAGCTCGGTTTGCAAATTCGCGAGGTACACCACGGGTCGCCAACGCGTCTACGAAAGCCGCGAACGGGTCTTGCAGTATTTCGGTAGATGACGCTTCCATGGGCGCCACAAATGGGGCCAGCGCGTGGGCGACGGCCTCGGGGGTCGCGTCAACCCCCGTGTGCGCGATTCGCCGCAGGCGTGCCGTGTCGTAGTTGATTGCGTAGAGGTCTCGGGTCGTGGCGTCGTCCTCAGGAGATCGCTCTTGGGTGAGTAGCACAAGATACGCGTCCCACTTCTTCGGGCCGATCGTGCTCACGTTCAGTCTCTCTGCAAGGCTCGCTTCTGCTATCCCCCCGATGAGGAGTAGCTCCTGGATCGTGTTCACCGCTGCCACTGCAACAACAAAATACGGGTTCTCTGCGAGCACAAGATCGATGCCGCTTGTCAAAGACTCGATACTGTAGCCCTCTTCGGCCAGGACTGACCGTGCGATATGGAGCAATTCGGCGTCCGATGTCGGTGCCGTCTCTGGATACGTCACGAAGCCAATACCTCCTGCGCGAGCAGGATATTGGGTGCGAGTGCGCTTGGACCATCCAAGATGTCCTCAGCGTCAGTCTCGATCAGAACATTACTGGGAAGTCCAGCGTTCACCTTCGACCAGCCGATTCCGCCGGCCACAAGAAATCCTGGAAGATTCTGTTCACCCCGAGAGGCGTGTGCGTGCAACCGGTTCTCCGCCTCCTGCTCGACGCGCCGAGCCGACATACTGCGTGCTGCCACCAGAATCTCGATGGGTCCTTCACATGTTTCGAACACCTGACCGCGCATGACGACCGATTCGGTTCCGGTAAGGCGTCCAAACGCCGTCAGTGCCTCTGCCATGGTGGTCACGTTCACGACAGATAGTCCTTGCTGGGGGTCTATTGCTGCACGCCTTGCCCATTCCAGCAGGGAGAGGGCATCGGTCTTGAGGAGCTCGCCGACAGCAGCCTTGATGTGTGGTGCAACCTCGGGGTCGTCCGCCAATGCTGTTACGTGCCGACCCAGGGACGCATGGATGTAAGCGCCACCGAGCTGCTCCATGAATTCATCGGAGGTTGCAGCGATTCGGTCATCGTCGGAAAGGCCGGGGGCGACTGTCGCCCATTGCGAGGCTTCCCATTTTGTGACGATGCTTGGTGATACGACACGTATGTTCGCAATGTCGCCAACCTCGGCGATTGCTTCCGTGATTCGTTGCTTCACGTACCCCGCAACATCGCCAATCCCCAAGAAGACCACGACCGCGCTGCCCAGTCGAGCATGTGTCTGCTCTCTTGCCCAAGTGGGCGGATCCTGGAGATCTTCGGAGGTCACTAGCAGCGACGAAGGCTCCGAGGCGCAACCATGAACCTTCAGCACGGAAGGAGGCGTCACCCGGTGAAGGGACCGCTCGTCGGTCACCGCCTGAACGCGATCCGGCACCCCGCCGCGTTCAATGCAATCATCCCAATTCGTCGTCAAAACTTCGATGACTCCTTCGAGCAACAACTGGGCGATCACGCGATGCCCGTAGGAGGGCGTTGCCGATCGGAATTCGGCCGATTTGGCTGCCGTCTGACGCAGTGCATCACCGCCGCCGGGTAGGAGAGCCACTGCATCGGCCATCGCGATGAGGTCGTCAGGGTCCACGCCATCAAGAGAAGGAAACGCGGTTAGAAGTTGTGCATGGATGACCCTGGCCAGTGCGGCTCCCAGGGGAAGCCCCGTTGGCTGTGCTGCGCTAGCGCCGGCCCCGGCGTAAATGGCTATACGGTCGCGTGAGGTGGCCCGCGCGGCAAGCGCCATCGCATAGGCAGGAACTCCGGTCGTCATCGGAGACGGTTGGTGTGGCACCTCCGAATGCTACTTACCCGTCAATCGCTGGCCCAGCCCGCCGAGTACGCTGCCTGGCCATCGCAAGTTCTGGTCGTGTAGCCAGAAATTGTCGGACCGCCACGCTCTCGATAGCCGCATGCCCGGACATGAAGGCCGCAGGGGCGCGGTCCGGGCCACGACGTAAGCGCTCGGCGCCTTGGAAGGGGCGCGGGCTCCCCAAGGCGCAACGCCGCGCCGCACCACGCCAGCAGCGAACGAGGGCGTTGGTCGCCGAGCCGCTTGTATATATCGGAGGTGGCTGCTTGACGGTCCCAGCGAGCCGCGACAGGCCCGGGCGTTGCGTACGTCCGTAGTGGTGTCGCTGGAGGAGTTTTCTGACGCTCTCAGTCCTCGCAACCCTCGCATAGTTCCGTCTTACGCCTGGCCTCACTCGGGCGCCCGCGAATTTCGTCCGGCGACAAGCCGCCGATAATACTGGCGCAGGGGTCGTATTCATTCGGGGTGAATACGCCCTCATGCTGATCGGCATGTAGCGCCGGGTATTGCTCTGTTCGCTTCTCACCTCTGCTGGACCAGCACGTGAGGTGCGTCCTTCATGCCTCCTGCGTTGGTCTGACCACGTCGCGGGTTTGTTGCTTTGGTCGGCCACCAGCTGGCTTCGCGTAGGAGTGTGGCGATCGCGGGCACGGTGAGGGTGCGCACGAGGAAGGTGTCGAGCAGCAGTCCGAAGCCGATGATGAGGCCGGCTTGGATCATGATTGCGACTGAGCCGACCATGAGGCCGAACATGCTGGCGGCGAATATCAGGCCAGCGGATGTGATGACGGCTCCGGTGTTCGCCACGGTGCGCAGGACGCCGACGCGGATGTTGGTTCCGGATTCTTCGCGGAGCCGTGAGACGAGCAGCATGTTGTAGTCGGCGCCGACGGCGACGAGGATAATGAATGCGAGTAATGGTACGGGCCAGGCGATTTCATGGCCCAGTCCCCATTGGAAGACCACAACGCCGATGCCGAGCGAGGCGAGGTAGTTCAGCACGACGGTGCCTAAGAGGTAGAGGGGTGCCAGGAGTGCGCGCAGCAGTAGGATCAGGATGACGCCGACGATGATTATGGTGGCGATGGCCAGTTGTGCGAAGTCGGCCCATAGGAGTCGTTGGATATCGGAGTTGACGGCGGGGAAGCCGGCGACGGACACGGTGGCGTCGGCGAGTGACGTGTTGGGTCGTGCGGTGTTGGCGGTGTCGGTGATGCGGCTGGCGAGGTCCATCGCTTCAACGCTGTATGGGTCGTGGCTGCTTTCGATCATGAACCGCGCTGTTTTGCCGTCCGGTGAGAGGAATTGTTCGGCGACGTCGGTGAATTGCCGGTTCTCGAATGCGTTGGCGGGCAGGTAGAAGCCGCTCGAGGAGTCGGAGTCGGCCGCTGCGCGTGAAGAGTTTTGCAGTTGGGTGGCGATCTGGCTCATGCCGGACAGCATTTCGATGTTGCTGTCGACGAGGGTGCGGACGCCGGTGGCGAGTGCTTGGGCGCCGGAGGCCAGCTGTCCGATTCCGTCCTGCAATCGGCGGAGGTTGGTGGCGAGGTCGGCGGGGTCACCGAGGGCTCCGAATGCCTTGTCCAGCGAGGCGACTGCGTTTTGGACGTTGGCGAGGGTGCCACCGACTGTGGCATTGGTGGCGGGATCGTAGCGGTCCCCGAGGTCGGCGATCTGGGTGAAGAATCCGCTGTCGCGCAGAGTGACCAGGATCTTCACCTGGTCGCGGATTTGGGCGCATTGCGGGGTGGTGGCACACCACGGTGAGGTGTTGAGGGCGCCGACGAGTGGGTCGAGCTGGGCGATTGCGTTTTGGGCTTGGTTGGCCAGCGGTCGTAGTCCTGGGCCGGATTGGATGGCTTGGTCGACGGCGGGGGCAGTGGCGGAAAGCTGTTGGAGCAGTGGCCGGAATTGGTTGACCTGAGTTCCTGCGGATTGGGCTTGGGTGAGGATTCCGGCCAGTGGTGTGAGGGCGGTGCGCACGGTGCTGTCGAGTTGGGCGAGGCCGTCGGCGAGCTGGTCGGCGCCGCCGGTGAGTTTGGCGAGGTCGTCTTTGCGTGAGTTGCCCTCGGCGACCGCGCCGGCCATTTTGTCGCCGATCTGGCCGTTCTGCCAGGCCAGTTCTGCTTGGTCGAGGCGCTCTCCGGTGGGGCGGGTGACTCCGGAAACTTTGGTGACGCCGGGGATCTGGGAGACGCGGGAGGCCATCTCGTCGAGGTCGGCCAGTCCTTTCCCGGTCCGCATGTCGGTCGGGTTTTCCACGACGAGGAATTCGCTGATGACGACGTCTTTGCGGAAGTGGCGGTCCAGCAGGTGGTAGCCCTGGTTGCTGGCCGTGGTTTCTGGTTGTCCCTTGCGGTCGTCGTAGCTGATTTTGATGGTTGCAGCGGCTGCCGACAGGGCGAGCAAGATGACCAGGCTGACGATCAGTAGTGGCACGGGACGGCGGACCACGGCGACGGCGACGCTGTTCCAGTAGCGGCGGGTGCGGTCGGGTTTGGGTTCACCGATGCCGCGTTTGGCGGCTAGCGACAGCACGGGTGGCAGCAGGGTGACGGTGGCCAGAAATCCGAACAGCACGGCGATGGCACACGCGGGGCCCAGGGCGGCGAAGACGCTGAGCCGCGCGAAGACCATGGCCAGGAACGCGAGTGCGACGGTGGCGGCGGAGGCGAGGATGACACGCCCGATGCTGGCGGTGGCGTGGATGATGGCCTGATCGGCGGGTACTTGGGCGCGGCGCTGCTCGTGGTATCGGCTGATCAGGAACACGGTGTAGTCGGTTCCGGCGCCGAGCAGGATCGCCGTCATGAAGGCGACGGTGAACTGGGAGACCGGCATGCCCATCTCGCCGAGGGCAGACAGCACGCCGCGCCCGACCGCCAGGCTCAACCCGATTACCAGCAGCGGTAACAGCGCGGTGAACACCGACCGGTAGACGATCAGCAGGATCAGGGCGATCACGCCCGCGGTAGCGATTGAGATCAGCAGCAGGTCGTGCTCGGCCGAGGCGATCATGTCGCTGAAGGTCGCCGGTGGTCCCGTCACTTGCACGGTCGTGGTCGAGCCGGTGAACACCTCCGCGGCGATGTCGCGCACCGCGTTGACGGATTCTGCGGCCGTGGGGTCTCCGAGGGTGCCGGCGACGCCGACGGGCAGGTACCAGGCTTTGCGGTCGACGCTGACCGCCTGGGCTTCGGTAATCGGATCGGCCAGTAGGTCTTGCACCAGCAGGACGTGGTCGCCTTCGGTCTGCAACCGGCTCACGAGTTCGCCGTAGCGCTGCCGTGCAGTCGGAGTCAAGCCATTGGGGTCTTCCATGGCGACAAACACCATGGTTTTCGAGCCTTCTTCGCCGAACGCGGCGCTCATGCGGTCAACCGTCTGCAAGGACGGCGCATCGCGAGGAATGAGGTCCACCGACTGTTGGCGCACCACGGTTTCCAGCTGGGGAAACAGCAGCGCGAGAACCACCGCGGCGCCCAGCCATACCCCGATGACCAGCGCTTTGTGCCGGAGGGTGAATCGGGCTAGCGCTGCCAACCGTTCGCTGTACTCGCGGGTGTCGGCCGGGTCGGGGGATCCGTTGGCGCGCCGACCAGAACGCGTGGCCTGGCTTGGGGAATCTGCAGTGCCGTCGGTCACTAGACCTCCACTGGTAGCGTAGCGATACTGTCGGTATCGCTACGCTACCGCATGTAGTGCACGTGGTGGCGGCCGCTATCGAGTAGGCCCGCGGCCGCGGTCACAGTAGGCAGAGGAATGGTCGAACACTCAGTTGGCTTCTGGAAGCCAAGGCCGACGCTGTTCAGTCGACGACACTGGCCTTGGATGTCGTTCAGGGTCTTGCTGTTGCTGGTCCCCGACGTTGACATCGAATGCACGGACGGCCACGCGTAGCGGGGCCGCGGGCCGCTACCTGTGGGGTCGGGCTTCGGTTGTGGCCGACTGGTCCGTGTTCTGCAGCAGCACGTAATTGCCGAGGCTGCCCAGGAAACCTGCGCAGTGCTGAACGAGTTCATCGGTGGTGAACTCGAGTTCTCCGTCGAGTCGGCGGCGCAAGACTTCGAACAGTCCTCCCACGCCCAAGGTCGAAGCCAAATGGGCCACCCCCACGGCGGAGTCGGCGATATCGAGGTGGAGTCTGGCTTCGCGCAAGACGAGGTCGGTGAAACCTGCCATCAGTTCGCTGCGTAGCTCTCGGAGCAGCGGCTCGGTGGCAGATTCCACGAACAGGATCCGACCCAGCCGAGGGTCGTTGTCGATCATGCTGACCAGCCTGCGGATCGGCGCGTACGCCAGCACCTCCGGTGGCTCGCCGGCATCGGGGATCGCGTCGACTATCACCTCCTGGAAGGTGGCATAGAGCTGCTGGTAGACAGCCCGCAAGAGGGCGTCTCGGCCGGAGAAGTGCTGGTAGAAGTAGCGTGACGTGACGCCTGATTCAGCGCAGACGGCAGTCACAGTGGCGGCGGCAACACCGCGCGTGCCGATCAACTCGGTTGCGGCCTCGATGAGGCGGGTGCGCCGGTTCCGGTGACGCTCCTCGGCGGACATCCCGCTATACACCCGCGCCGAAACCACGTGGATAGCTTGCCATCTAATTCTGACAAGGCTTAGAGTCAGATTGCCAGCGTGCCTTTGACGAACGGGAGAACCACATGAGCGACGATTCGTCCACACGGCCCACCACGCGGGTCGTCCCGAAGCCCCGCCGTGTTCGATTCGACATGCCTGCTGGGACCAGTCGGCAGCACTTCGTCGATGGCGACTTGGTGATGAGCCACTTTGTGTCCACCTTGTCGGCCACGTTCCCCGAAGGCGAAGACTTCTTCATCCGGTCAGTCCGCGAGTACCGGGACCACATCAGCGACGCTGACCTCAAGGAGGCGGTCAAGGGATTCATTGCACAAGAGGCCACGCACCGACACCAGCATCGGCTGCTTAACGATCGGCTCCAAGCGATGGGCTATCCCACCGAGGGGATCGATCGGCATATCAAGAAGTTGGTTGGCCGACTTGAGAAGCGTTTTTCTCCCAAGATGCGCCTGGCTGTGACGGCCGCCCTGGAGCACTACACGGCGACATTCGCCGAAATCATTCTCACCAGCGACGAAGCTCAAGAATTGATCGGCGACACCGAGGTGCGGCCTATTCTGCTCTGGCATGCACTGGAAGAATGCGAGCACAAGGCCGTCGCTTTCGATGTCTATGAGACGGTCGGTGGAAGCGAACGCACCAGGGTCTGGGGGATGCGGATCGCCAGCCTCCTCTTGTTCAGCGAGTTGGTCATCCAGACCACCCGCTCTCTGGCCGGTGACCGTGCCGCCTACAACCCGGTGCGGTTGCTGCGCAGCCTTCGAGCCTTCCGGCATAACCCGCTGTTCAGCTCAGCAGCGATTGAGCGCTTTCGTTCCTACACCCGCGGCGGATTTCATCCCGACGATTGGGACAGCGCAGAAATCCTCGAACGCTGGACCAAGGAACTCTTCAACGCCGATGGTGGCCAACAAGCGCGTAGCAGCGTCTAGCTCGACCAGCGCCCGTCGCGGTCAGAGTCGGCCTTAAGCGAATAAAAGTCTATGGGCTTCGCTCCGCGCGCAGTGAAGTCAAGCCCAGTTCTTTCTAGTGGCCGCTCGATGGTGCTCGATCACGTTGCCACCTACAGGAAGCTCCGGCCGAGGAACTCGGTGACGGCGGAGCTGAAGGCGTCGTTGTCGTCGCCGGCGATCATGTGTCCGGTGCCGGATACGTCGACGGTCTCGGCGTGGGGAACCAGTTGCTGGAACTCGTCGACGGTGGCTTGGGAGACCACATCGGATAACAGGCCCCTTACGAGAAGTGTTGGGGCGCTGACCCGTCGGGCTCCGTCGATCAGCAGGTGGCTGATTGCGTCGAACTGCTCCGTTCCCGTGGTCGATTCGTCGCGGAGGAAGTCGAAGTTGGAGTGAATGAATGCCGGGTCCCACCGCCAGATCCAGCGGCCGTCGTGACGCCGCCGTAGCACCTTGCGCAGGCCGTCGACGTTGGCCGGGCGCGAGCGGTGGGGGTTGTATGCGGCGATCACCTCGGCGGCGTCGGAGAGGGTGCCAAAGCCATCGGGATGTGCGGCCATGAACGTCACTACGCGACGAGCGCCCTGGAATTCAAGCCGCGGGGTGACGTCGACCAGGACGACCGCCGCCCACGACGCCCCGGATGTCAACAGATGCGTGCCGAGCACGGTCATGCCCCCAAGGGATGCACCTACGACGGCAGGGGCGGTATCGGCGCTGAAGTGCTCACGCACGGCGAGCAGATCGGTCGCGAGTCGCTCGAGGTCGTACCTGCCGGCTGGGTCCCAGTCGCTGTCGCCGTGACCGCGGGTGTCGAAGGCGACGACTGTGTATCCGCATGCGTGGAGGCGACGCGCTGAAGTGCTCCACGCGTACCGGTTCTGGCCGCCGCCGTGCAGGAGCAGCACGACGGGACGGGCGTCATCGTGGTCGTAGCAGTCGGCGGCCAGGGTGATCCCGTCCTGGGTTCGGACCCGATGCTGCACGGCGGAGGTCATGACACCTTCCTGGCAAGATCGGAGTCCGCCCGAAGCGTGCGACCGGTTACAAGCACCTTCATTGTGCGTTGCCCGCGGCGTTCACGATCGTGACCGTGCCCTGGGCTGCGCAGACGGCTTTGTCGCCGTTGCTGATGTCGATGCGCGCTACTCCACTGCGCTTGCCCAGTGACACGATGTCGGTGACTGCGACACACACCCCGGTGGACACGGGTCGCAGCAGGTTCAGCTTGAATTCGGTGGTGGCGACCCATGATCCTGCCGGGATGACGGGGTAGAACACGACTCCGAGACAGTGGTCGACCATCGCCGATAGACATCCGCCGTGCAGGGTGCCGAAGGGTGTGAGCAGTTCGGCACGGGTTTCCATCTCTGCCACCAGCCGACCGGCGGCGAGGTCGGTGTGCCGAAAGCTCAGAAACGTCGACAGTCCACCGGCTGTGTTCGCCGATCTGAGCAGCTGGTCGGCGATCTGCTCATCGAAGTGCGCGAATGTCACTGCCACCACCATGCCCCTTTCTCCTGTCCGGTCATGTGTCGATCACCGTTCGAGCCCGCGAATCGTTTGAGCATGTCGCCGAATGCGCCGACGTCGCCGTGCGCGGCGGAGGGCTCGACCTCGACGGCGACGAACCTGGCCGTTGCGGTGAAGCGCACGACGCGTCGTTGAAGAGGGACACGAGCTAGACCGGTGTGGTCCAAGTGATGGGCAGCGATGTGTAGCCCCGGATCGGTCCGGAGCGCAGCCGCCGCGCCGATTCAAGATCGACCTCCCAGTCAGGCACCTTGTCCAACAACGCATCCAGAGCGATGCGGGCCTCCATCCGCGCCAGCGCCGCACCCAGACAGAAGTGGATGCCGCGGCCGAAGGCGACCTGGTGCTCACTGGTGCGCTCGATGTCGAACACGTCCGGATCGGGGAAGGCACGCTCGTCGCGGTTGGCCGACCCGAACAACAGCAGCACCTTCTCACCTTGACGCATCGTCGTGTCGTGAAGGGTGACGTCGCGGGTAAGGGTTCGTGAAAGTCCCTGTGCCGGTGAGTCGTAGCGCAGCAACTCCTCGACTGCCGGCCCCAACAGTGTTCGATCGGCGGCCAGGCGTCGGCGGGTTTGCCGATGCTGGGCCAGCACGACCGCGGAGTTCCCCAGCAGATTGGTGGTGGTCTCGTAGCCCGCGACGAGCAGCAGCGCGCAGAAGCCGAGGACTTCCTCGTCGGTCAGTCCGATCCCGTCGACTGTGGCGTTGGCCAACGCCGACATCAGGTCCTCGCGGGGGTTTTTGCGGCGGTCGGCGAGGAAGTCGGTGAAGTAGGCGTAGATCGCGGCGGCGGCGGTCAGTGCGTCGGTGGTTTGTCCGTGGTTGACGTCGACCTGGACCAGTTGGCTCGACCACAATCGGAACTGATCACGATCGGTGGCGGGGACGCCTAGCAGATCGGCGATCACCGCGGCGGGCAGGATCGCGGCGAAGTCGGTCACGAAGTCCGCCGATCCGGAGCCCTCCTCGAGGCGCTCGAACAACTCCGCGGCCATCTGTGTGATGGCGCCCTGCAGCCCGGCCACCCGCCGGGGAGTGAACGCCCGGCTGACCAGGGCACGCAACTGGTCGTGGCGCGGAGGGTCCATGACGATCATCATCGGCAGGAACGAGCCGATGAAGTCTGATCCCGGCGGGGTGGGGAAGATGCCGTCCACCGAGGAGCACGTGCTGTGATCCAGTGCTGCGGCCTGGACGTCGGCGTGCCGGCTCAACACCCAGGTGTGGGATTCCTCGGCGCGGTACACCGGAGCCGTGTCACGCAGCGATCGGTACGTCGGATAGGGGTCGTTGAGGATTGAGGCGTCGAACGGGTCGTAACGAATCTGCACCGAGACCACCAAGACCTCCGACCACCTAAGTAACGACGGTTTAGACTCGCAGTCTAAACCGGCCGAACGGGACAGGGGGGCAATGCGCAAGATTCCACGTCAGATCTCTGACCGGCTTCCCGCCGCGGCGGACTTGTTCGCCGAGAAGGGGCTCAACGACTCCAAGATCGAAGACGTCGCCGCGGTGACCGGTGTGCCGAAAGCGACGCTGTACTACTACTTCGCCGGCAAAGAGGACATCCTTGCCTTCCTGCTCGAAGACCTCCTCAAGGACATCTCCGATGCCGTGACCGCGATCGTGCACACCGACGGCACCGGTGCCGAACGCCTCGAACTCGTCATCCGCGCACAACTGCGGGCAATAGCGCAGCGGCCAGCGGTATGCCGTGCACTCATCGGCGAACTGGGACGAGCGGCCCGCATGCCAGCCATCGCCGAGATGATCAACACCGCCTACCAACAACCCGTCGAAACTCTGCTCAACGAAGGGGCCCGCGACGGATCCCTCGTCGCGCAGCCCGATGCACGATCGACGTCCATTGCGCTGTTCGGCGCGGTCACCATCAATGCACTCATGTACCTGGTCACCGGAAACCACCTCGACGAGACGGTTGTCGCCGGCACGCTCAGCGCCGTCATGTTCGACGGCCTGCGCCCGCGCACAGGAGACCAGTCATGAGCACCTACGGCCTGTCGGTTCTCGGCGCGGATCTGAAGTCACTGGCCCAAACCGCACAGGCCGCCGATGCGGCCGGGTTCGACGCCGTATGGGCCTCGGAGTTCTACTCCCGGTCCGGATCGATCTCCATGGCCGCGATGGCCAACAGCACACAGAACTGCCGGATCGGTTCCTCCATTCTCTACGGCGTCGGCCGAAGCCCCTTGGTGCTGGCCACCGAGGCGCGTGACCTCGACGAACTATCCAACCGACGACTGGTACTCGGCATCGGCAACGGCACCAAACGGATGATGAGCGACTGGCACGGCGTGCCCGACACCTCCGCACCCGCGCTGCGGATGGAAGAACTCGTGATGCTGCTGCGCCGGATATGGAACCTTCATGAAGGCCCGATCCATCACGAGGGCCGTTTCTACAGGATGAATCTCACCCCGACCGGCGACGTGGTACCACCCAGCCGGCCGATCCCGATCGTCACTGCCGGTGTTCGGCCCCGGATGTGCGAGGCGGCCGGGCGGGTGGCCGACGGCCTGGCCGGACATCCCCTGTTCACCACCACCTACGTCGAGGAGATCGTCCGGCCCGCCATCGCCCGGGGTGCCGCGCACACCGGCCGCGACCCCAATGACGTGGAAATCATTTCCATGGTGATGTGCGCCATCCACGACGACGCCGAGGTTGCCAGGCGCGAACTGGCGCAGCAGATTGCGTTCTACTCCTCGGTCAAATCCTACGAGACGGTACTCGATGTGAACGGATTCGCCAGCGAAGGCCGAACCATCCGGGAAGCATTCCCCCAGCGCGATTTCCCGGCGATGTTCGCCGCGGTGTCCGAGAAGATGATCGACACCATGGGCGTCGCCGGGACGGCACACGAAGTCCGTGAACAACTGAGACGCTACGACGGCGTCCTCGACCACATCATGCTGTATTCACCATCGGTCGGCATCGCTGCGGAACGCGTGCAGCAAAACGTCGACAGCATCATCGGGGAATGCTCGCCCGCCTCGATGTCGCGAGGGCGGTCCGGTCCACGTTCAACCTGATCCACGCATTGCCGCCCACGTCGACCCGTCGCCGCGTCCGCGGCCGCATCAGTGGCTCTGCCGCGCCGACCCCGCCGATGATTGCGTGGCGCTGTTGACGATGTTGGCGTCGTCGGTGTCGGGGAGGTCATGGCGGACCACGCGAACCCGTCCTTGAGGTAGGCAGGCCATGTAGCCGTGGCGCATGCCGTAGAGCTCCCACGCTGTCTGTTCAGTGTCGGGATCGACATCGATGCGATGTCCGCGCGAGAAGCTCAGGTGTAGTCCTCCATCGTCGCTAGAACAGGCCTGGGTGCACACTGCGCCGGCGAGGTTCAGCAGTGGGCGTTCGTGGGTCGCGATCCTGAGGGGGTCAATGCGCACCGCCTCGATGGGGTAGGTGTCGACGGCCGGAAGGGTCAATAGCAGGGGGCAGGAAATGACGATTTCGTTGTAGTCATCGAAATCCAGAACCAGGCCGCCATGCAGCGAGAGGCGTTGTACGACAAGGTTTTCGATCCATTGGGTGTACATGGCAGTCTCTTTTCGACGCATCGTTGAGCCGTATCCCCAAAGAGTACGCTAAGTAGCGCTGCGATACCAGTAGTATCGTTATCGGTTGGCGGTGGGCCGAGCAGCGTTGGTCACGACGCGCCTGGTGGCTCGGTCAATGCGGTCGCGGGTGTCGGCGGCTGTCGCGCGGTCGCCGCTGAAGGCCACGAGGTTGGCCAACCAGATGTCGGAGATGACCCCAGCGACGTGCAGATCGGCGGGGGTGGGTTCGCCGCCCCTGAGCGTGCGGGCTAGCAGGATCTGGATCTCATCGGCCGCGCGGTCGAGTTCCGCGGCGGCGCGGGTGTCTGCGACGGCGAAGGCCCGTGTCATGGCCGTCGTCAGCCATGGGTCGCGCTGCCAGCGGTCATGCAGATGTGCGGTGAGCCGTTCGAGCCGTTCCAGCGGTGTGCCCTCACCACCCGCCCAGTCGCCGGCCGAGTCGAGTCGACGGAACTCGCGCGTCAGCGCTGCTACCAGCAAGTGGGTTTTCGCCGGGAAATAGCGGTAAAGCGTGCCGACGGCGATGCCGACCCGCTCGGCAACCGTCCGCATCTGAACCGCCTCGTAACCACCCGCCGCGGCCACGGCCAAAGCTGCATCCAGAATCGTTTCCCGGCGCCGTGCGGAGGCGCGCGAACGCGACGCGTTAGCGGCCGGCCTCTCTGCAGCGACCGAGGTCGCTTCCAAAGGTCGGGTTGTGCCGCGGCTGCGCAGCTGAGGGGAAGTCATGACGGCTCCGGGTCAAGACCGCCGCCGCGCGAGAACTGCTCCAGAAGATCGCCGAAAGCGTTGACATCGCCGTGTGCGGCGAAGTGCTTACGGCTGACGACAATGAACACTGCACTGGCGGTGAAGCGGGTGATCCCACGCTCACCAGTGCCTGTCGCCGTGACGTGCAGCGCCCGTCCTTCACGAGAGGCGATGTGGGCAGTAATCCGGTGTGGCTGATGCAGCTGCACCGGCCGCAGATACTCCACCGTCAGGCTGCGAGTCACCGCCGGGGTGCCGGCGACCCACAATGTGAAGCCCAAGACGTCATCGCACGCGGCCGCCACGGCTCCGCCATGGGCCAGGCCTGGAGCCCCGATGTGGCGCTCGTCGAAAGTCACATCGGAGTACACCGCGTCGCCGCTGCGGTGCACCACCAAACGCAGTCCGTGGGGATTGTCCGGGCCGCAACCCATGCACGTCGTTGTGTGCGAAGGTAACCGCTCCGGCAGCGATGCGCTTCCGGGCACCATCACGCTCCAATACTGTCAGTTTCGCTTCGATACCGTTAGTACCACACTGCTAGACTGCCAGGACAGCATCGCGTGAAAATCGATCGCCCGAGGTGAGTGAGTGAGCAACAGTCAGTCAGCGCCAGTCCCTGACGACGACGTGGACCCGCGGCGCATCCGGTCACGCACCCGGCTGCTGGATGCTGCGGCAACGCTACTGAGCACCGGTGGGGTGGAAGCGGTCACTATCGATGCCGTCACCAAAGCATCCAAAGTGGCCCGAACCACGCTGTACCGCCACTTCCACAGTTCGTCGCATCTGCTCGCAGCCACGTTCGAACGCCTACTTCCGCAAGTGACCACTCCGGCACCGACCAGCGGACCCCTCCGTGAGCAGCTGATCGAACTGCTCAGCCGCCAAGCCGCACTCTTCAACGACGCACCGCTGCATGTCACGACACTCGCGTGGCTCTCATTGGGGCCCGCCGGCTCCAATAACGAAGCTGATGACCGCCATACATCGGGGGCGTTACGGGCTCGAGTCGTTGACCAGTACCGTGAACCGTTTGACGCCATACTCACCAGCCCGAGAGCACAAGCCGAACTTGACGGCTTCGACCGGGAACTGGCGCTCTGCCAACTCATCGGACCACTCGCCTTCGCCCGAATGACTGGGATTCGCACCATCACCCACAATGACTGCGCGAACATCGTCGATGACTTTCTAGCCGCACACCGCAAGACCGACAGCGACGCCAAAGAGTCGAAGATCGCAACCAAGCAGACGGGCCGCCCCACGCGCTTAGCTCGCTAGGCAGAACGAAATCACAGCGTCCAGCCGGCTGGTATTCGGGCTCTTTTCGCCTTCTCGCAAATCGCGTCGGCGATGGCATCGAAGGACCGTTCGGCGCCATCATCGGCGAGGCCGTGCGCGCAGATTCCATGGGCATCCGCGTGACGATTCGTGCCGGCAAAGTGAGTGCACCACCCTAGTGTTCGGACCGCCGTTTCCCGCGTTGAGAACTCTTCCCCCTACGTCCGTGAGGTGTCTCGCGGGCAACTCCTCCCATCCGCGGTCTCGCACTGCTTGGGGCGCGGGGTGTCCGCGCCGCGGATCTTTACCCGAATATCGTCCGTCGTTAAGTGATCGTGCTGGCCCCGGAGTGCAAGAGGTGTGTGCCTGTCTGGCCGTTGCCGCTTGGCCGTGCGTGAAGGCGGCAACACGCCCTTGGAAACGGCACGTCGGGATCACGTGCGGTTGAGTAGCCCTCGGGGAGCCTGTCGGTGGCTCGCTTTACTTTGGGCGAATATGGCTGTGGTGGTGGCCGCCGACAGGAGCGGGGTCCTATCGTTCGGCCGTGGATAGGAAAACGCGTACCGACAATGCCGACGCCGAACGGGAGTTGGCCAATATGGCCGATGGCGTGATCCTCACACGTGCACTGGCTGGCGTTGCCGAGGTGCAAGTGTGGAAGCTCGAGACTCTCTCGGCGGCTGGCGATGACATCGATGACCATGAGCGCGTTGAGGCTTCGGCGGAACTCACCATGTCTCTGTGCACGTACAGCAAGCAGGTGAAGCAGATGGTTGATTCCGGACAATCGTTGGCCGACATCGCCCACCTAACGGGCCTGAAAGTCGATGAGCTTCGGCTGGCTGTGTCGTACGCGCCTTGACCGGTGGCTACATAGGCCTCGGGGCTGTGCCTGTTGGCGAACGCACACGAATCTGGGTTGTAGGCGAATGTGGCTGTGGTGGTGGACTATTTCGTCCGTCGGTTCGTAGGTTGCAGGCATGGGAGCGAACGAGAAGCTGAAGGCCCGGTATCGGGCGGTCGAACTGCAGCGCAAGAAGAATGCTTCGCGGGCTCGGCGGGATCGCGCCAATGCGTCTGATGCCGAGTCGATCCGTGCAATGCTGCACAGAGTCGGTGCTGTTGATTCATGGGAGCGCAAGCGTTTTGACCAGGCGGCGGAGAACATCCGTGCTGATGCCGTAAAGCGCAGGGCCGGTCACTTTCGTGGTCTGCAGGCGCTGGTCGGGCAGATGCGTGGTCGTGGTCTGACCTTCGCGCAGATCGCTGAGCTTGTCGGTGTCGATGTCCGTGAGATTCAGGCACAGCTGCGCCGGGCCGGGGGCGAGGGTGGACATGATTCGGCAATCTCCCCGGCAGCACGTTCGAGAGCTGCTGATGTCGTACCCGAAGGCGCTGCAGTCAACGATGATCCGATCTGTGATGGTGTTGAAAGAAATGAGAGCGAGGGCGGTGCCTACGATCCGACTCGGTGTGTCCGCTGTGATGCGGTGATGCTCGATGAGGACGCCACTCCTAGACGTGGCCGACGCCGGCTGTATTGCTCGGATACGTGTCGTCGGGACGCATCGGCGGCCCGTATCGCCGCACAGCGATACGGGGCGCCGATTCGCGTGATCGAAGTCCCGAAAGCCGCTGCATCGCAGAAGCAATCTGCGGGAACACCCGAGCCGCACCGGCCCGTCGCACCGGTGGATGCCGCCAACAGGGTCCTGGACGATGGCGAGGCTTTACGCGGGTTGCTTACTCGCTTGGCAGAGCAGGCTCGGCTCAAGAAACTTGATCGTGCCACGCTGACGGCTGCCCGTGACCTGTCCAATGCCGTTCATCCGCGCCGTAGTTGGTGAGAAGTCATCTGATTCGGCGAGGGCCATTTCTATGGGAACGTCGTGCGGCGGGACTGCACCCGGTCATGCTCGCGACGGTACAGCCAGCGGTGTGCGTAACCGTCTGAGCGAGGTCATCGGCTAGGTACTCGATGCTGGCCTCCAACTCGTAAACGGCGTCCTTTCGTGCTTTGGTGATCATCGTTGATGCGTACTCATGATGAGGCAAGTACCCGTTCTGCCGGCCGAAATCGTCGATCATGACGTCGATGGCGTCGTCGAACCGGGTGGCCAATCGTTGGGCTTCGGTGTCGGCGCGTTCCTCGATGAACTCATCGCGCTCGTCCGGGGTCCAGGATGGCGGGAACCGCAGATGCGTCCGGTATAGGTCGCGGATCGCCGCATCAAGCCGGCCGGAGAATACGATCTCGGGCCAATCGCTGACCGCGGCAGTGGCCAAGTTCTCCAGGTCGTCATCAAGGCTCATCGCAGCTGCTCCCTCTCGGCTGCTCCTGATACTGCCTGCAGGCACCGACAGCTCGTCGAATCTGGACCGCGGGGTGCCGTTATGCGGAGAGGTCGTCGCGGCGCTCGTCGGCGCTAGAAGGGGTCGGGTTCTCTCGGGCGGGCGCTGCGGGGGGACTGGGCCGTAGCAGCGAGGGACGCGAGGGCTGCGAGGCTTGATGGGCAGCCACATCTTTGTGTGGTGGATAGATGGTCCACAGCAGGACGTTGCGGTGGTTGCGGGCTCCGTCGTTCTCGATCGCCCATCCCAGGTTTCGCAGCGCCGGCGCGTGTCTACGGAGCAGGCTTGTCACATCGCGGCCGTTCTTGGGCCATTCCTTGGGGCGTCGCCAGTGATCGCCTGTCGGGGTGAAGAGGGCGAGCAGGTCGACACCGGACTGTCCGCGCAGCGGTTCTAATATGTGGTGGCGCAGCTGTTCGATGAAGAGATCGCCGGACAAGCTGTCCTCCGCGAGCTGATCTGCGCGGGACATGTAGCGGCGTAAGCCATGACTCGACAAAAGTTCGTCGACGGCCGCCAGCACGCGACCAAAGTCCGCCATGCGTGGCGCATCATCGACCACGATGGTTTCGAGGCGTTGATGAACGGTGGCGGCCAGGTTGAGGAGCCCGCTTAAAATGCCTGGTAGAGCCGTGCGCCACTGTTGTCGCAGAGTGGCCTCAGACTGTCGCATGTGGCGTTCGATGCGTCGCAGATCAACCATTGCCATGCGTTCGGCGAGGTCGGGACGTATTGCGCCGACGTCGATGCCGTTAACGATGATGCAGCGGCGGAACTTGATCACTGCGAGGTCCGCATCGGTGTAGAGCGCGCGTTTGACGTTGCCGTCGCCTGTCGCAGCTCGACACAGCGAGTCCGACAACCACGGTGGGATCGCGGACAAATTGTCCAGGGCCACTACCCAGGAACCGGAGGCAGCGGTCACCCACGAGTCGGCGTCGCGGGGCGCCTGGCGCACTTCAATAGAGGAGGGGTCGATGAGATCGACCAGCATGCGCGTCGTCGTGGTTTTGGCGCTGCCTTGCTCGGCGAACAGCGCCAACACAGGGTGCGGGACATCGCACTGGACGAGCGCAGCGATGAGCACTGCAAGCAACACGGGTTGGTCCTCGACGGCAACGTTAACGAAGTTCCATAGCTTGTTGACGTCACCGTTGGCGGGTGGGAGAGGCATCTCGGCGGTCAGCGCTGTCCGCAAGAACCGAACCGGAGCTGAGTCGGCGACTGTCCATCGACCCTGGCCGATGCGGATGACCTTTCCGTCTTGTCGGCCGGTGTCGATGTAGCTCGTGCCGTGGTGGTCGGCGATGCGCAGGTGCAGTTTCTCCGGGGGCTGGTTGGCGGCCAAGCCTTCGAGGACCAGGGTGGCGTCGGTGAGGGCCTGGCCGCCGGCAACGGTCCCGGTGTCATTGAAGTACCGGGAGGCGAGCTCGGCGCGCAGGCCAGCTTTTCCTGCGCGCAGTAGTATCGCCAGATGGGGCCGGCTGCGTTCGGCGCCGAAGGGCTTGCCGTCTTCGGAAACTCCGAGGAGATAGCGTTCTTGGGCCATAGTGACCAGGCGTGCGGCGACGGATTTCTTGTCATTATCTGCGTTGCTGCTCATAGGCAATCAAGCCTGTGGTGCTTCCGCAGGCCGGCATGACGGGTTAGTCTCATGGGGAACTTCCGTTTTGGGTAATCGGGTGGTTCGAACGAAAGGCCTCGGCTAGACCCCGAGGTCTTTCTCATACGTCGGCGTCACGCGGCGTCGCCGCCTCCGCGCCGGGTTGTGCTCTCCCGCTGGGAGATCCATCGCAGAACCTCATCGCGTCGATAAACGACCCGGCGGCCCAAGGTGAAGCTCGCTGGACCGATGTCCGAATGACGCCAGTACCTCAGCGTCCCAACCGGGACACCGGTCAGGTCCGAGACTTCCTTGGCTCCTAGCAATTCCATCAGATTCCTCCTGAATTACGGTTGGTTTGGCTGAGCCAACAGTGACTGCGGCTATGGCGCCGTGTCCACCACCACAGCCACATTGACCGAAAAGTATTTCCGGTCATGCTGCTTCGGATTGAGTTGGCCGAAGGTCGAAGAACGATGGATCGCAAAGCGGACGGATGACGCGGATTACTGCGGTATGTTCGATTCGTGATCACCCGGAACGAACGGGCGGGAATTGATGACCGCTGGCACAAGCGCGTCAAGGAATTAGACGGCACCATGCGCACGGAGCGGTCTGCGGTATACGGCAAGGTTTCGCGGTGGCGTGTCAGGTGGGTCGACAGCACGGGCGCTGAGCGCACCAAGAGTTTCCAGCGCAAGCCGGATGCGCAGGCATACCTCAACGGACTGACCGCTGATCTTCAGCGCGGTGAATACGTTGATCCGCGAAAGAGCGCGGAGACGTTCGGGTCGGTCGCCGAGCAGTGGTTCGCCACCAAACAGCACCGGAAGCCGAAAACGGTCGCAGGCTATCGCTCGTTGCTCGACACCGTAGTCTTGCCGAAGTGGGAAGGTGTTCCGCTGAAACGGCTTGACTACGAGGCCTATTCAACGTGGTTGGGGTCGCTGTCCGTCGATGGTGGGCAACGCGGAGCCGGTCTATCGGCAAGTCGAATCACCCAAGCGCATCAGCTGGTAGGTGCTGTCCTCAAGTACGCCCAAAGGACTGGCAAGGTGGCGAAGAACGTCGCGTTCGAGATCAAGCGGGACGAGGACCTTCCCGAGCAAGCCGAGCGCGAGCGGCGCTACTTGACTCATGCAGAGCTGTTGATGCTCGCCAAAGCCGCTGATCGTTTCGAGACTCTGACGCTGGTCCTGGGCTACTGCGGGCTGAGGTTCGGCGAAGCGGTCGCGTTGCGGCGCCGGCATGTGGGGGATCGGGTACTGACGGTGCGCTCGTCCGCAACCGCAGTCACCGGTAAGGGCATCGTGGAGTCGACGACCAAGACGAAGCGGGATCGCCACGTGCCAGTGCCTGAACCTGTCTGGAAGAAACTAAAGACTGAGTTGCCCGCCGACCCGAACGCGCTGGTGTTTCCCAGTCGGAAGGGCGGGTTCCTACCACTCGGTGAGTACCGCTGGGCATTCGACAACGCGTGCGAAGACGTCGGTATCGACGGGCTGGTACCCCACGGCCTGAGGCACACCACGGCGTCGCTGGCGATCAGCGCAGGCGCTAACGTCAAGGTCGTGCAGAGACTCCTGGGGCACGCAACCGCCGCGATGACGCTCGACCGTTACGGCCACCTGCTCAACGACGATTTGAGCGGTGTGGCAGATGCGCTGGGCAAGGCCATCGATAGCACTGCGGTATCACTGCGGTATTCAGGACGTCAGAATGAGGCTGAAACGGCCTGAACTATGTTCTGAGCTGCGACGCCCCCATAGCCCAATTGGCAGAGGCAGCGGACTTAAAATCCGCACAGTGTCGGTTCGAGTCCGACTGGGGGCACCGGAGTTCTTGCAGATAGGGGCCGATTGCGGCTCGAACATTCGAGCGGTCTCTGTCGTCGGCAGCTCCCTGCGTCAGCACCGCGTCAGCGAGGAACTTCGACCGATACCTAGACTCCGAGAATGCGCGTGCCTCGCCGAATCGCAGATTTCAACAAGCGATTCACCAATCCGGCGGCTCGCACGATCACACCGTGGCTTCCGAGCCTCGGGACGCTCGAGCACGTCGGGCGGAGGTCGGGTAAGCGATATCAAACGCCCCTTCTGGTATTCAAGACCCATGACGGCTACGCCATCCTCGTCGGCTACGGCCTACAGACGGACTGGTTGAAGAACGTGCTGGCTGGCGGACCGACGGTGCTGCGCAAGCGTGGACGGACTGTTGCGCTCGCCAACCCACGGGTTGTGAGCAAGGCCGAGGCCGCGGCCTTCGTCATACCGCGCTCTCGGCTTCTCTACCGAGCGTTTCCCTACAACGAGGCCGCCGTGCTGCTGACGAATGTGGGCTCTGCAGGTTGACCTCTGCACCGCACCGGACTTAGAGCCCAGGAAGCGGCTCAAATCCGCACAGTGTCGGTTCGAGTCCGACTGAGGGCACCAGGGTCAACTCTACGGCGTCGGCTGCCGTCGCCGGCGCGACAGGAAGAACAGAACCGCACCGATGGCCAGCACTACGGCGACCGCCGCGACGATGACCATCGGTTTGACCCACTTGTTCTGGGCCGGCGCCGCCTCGTTGCTGGTCAGCTGCACCTGATAACCCGGCAGCGGAGCTTGCGACGGCTTGCTCAGTCCGGGCAGTTGCTGGGTTCTGGTGACCTCGAACAAGCGCTCGCCGCCTGCGGTCTTGGTCCACGTACCCCATGCGGGAGTCTCGCCGTCGAGCAGGACGCGGTGACCACCGACCGACGGATCGTCGCCGAGATCGGCCAGCGTTTTCACCCGGAACGGCTTCGACACTCCGTCGTTGTACTTGAGTTGCACGAGCACATTCTCAAAGGCCGTGGGCTGCTTGGGCTTTACGGGTGGCGGCTGACCCGGGGCCGGCTGGTACCCGCCACCGGTGAAGCTCCCAGCCGAAACCGTCACCGGCTTACCCGAGGGGTCCTTGTTCACCGCGGTGAAGCTGTACACACCGGCGTTAGGGGCGTTGAGGACCCCCCGCTGCATCGGCGGGACCTCGAAGACGCGGGTGGCGTTGTCGTAGGCATAGACGAGTTGCAGCGGCGTGCTGTACGGATTCGTGAAGACCGGCCGGTACCAGTTGTCATAAGTGGTCCACGACGAATTCCATTGCGTCACCGGGCTGCTCCACGTCGAGGACGTAGTGCTGGTCGTGCTGCTGACCACCGACTCGAGAGACTCGGTGAGCTCGGTGACCTCGGACTCCGAAGCTTCCGCCGAGTCGACGTCCACCGCGTCGGCGCCCTGCGCCTCATCGAAGTCTTCCTGCGGCACCTCGGCGATGTCGGGTTCGGCAGTATCGGCGTCGACGGCCGGGTCTGAGACGTTCGAGTCGGGGTCGCCCGGGTCACCGGGGTCACCCGGGTCGCCCTGATCTCCCGGTTCCTCCGGCGCACCGGCGGGGCCCGGTTCATCCCCGTCACCACCGCCCGGGGCGTCGTCGCCGGCCGACTCGCCCGGGTCCGGCGCGGCAGGCTCCTCCGCCGACTGGTCGGAGGACCCGGAATCGTCGCTGACCTCCGACGAGTCGCCGCCGTCGTCGTACGGATCGGCCCATGCAGGCGGAACGGCACCCAGGCACAGCGCCGTCGTGACTGCCACCGACGACAAGGCGAGAGCGCTGCGCCGGTAGAAGGCGCTCCAAACTTCGTTCATGTGATCCTTTGGTTGAGTGCCGTCCGCTATGCCACGTTGATAAGCACGCCCGAACCGGTAAGGCTGGCCGATTCCGGTCCCGACGACGACGTATTCGGCTCCTTGAGCTCCGCAATGATCGTCTCGTAGTTGTCGACCTGCCACGCCTTCATGAAAGCGTCCAGCGGAATCTTCAAGTTCCTCCCCTGCTCGGCGAATCCGCTGTCGTTGAGGTAGACGACTCGTTCGGTGAAGTCGACGCCGGTGACGACCACCTGGTGGTCTGGGAGGTGGATGTCCTCGGGAATATGCTCGGGATCGACAGAGTTCCAGATGATTCCGCCGTGAAGTCCGACCGACACGGCCTTCTGCTCCTCCAGTGCGAATGCCACCGCTCTCAGCGCCTGGTTGCCCTCCGTTTTGTCATATTCCGTGAGGGTCGCCGAAATGCCGTGGTTGTCCAGGAGTTTCATAGCATCTTTGACGTTGACGCCGTCTTGGCTCTGTAGGCCCTGGTACATCTTCTTGCCCGGGTTGGCAACACTGTCGGTTTCCTGTGCCTCCTTGACGATGTCCTCTTCGTCGGGCTCGTTAGGGGTTTGTTTGAGTTGGTTGATGATCATCGCCGTCGACATCAAAACGCAGTTCTTGGACGACTGCGCTTGCCAGTACTGCGCATTCGTCGTTGGGTCGCCGTACAGGCCGGTGAAGACTTCCGGTGCGGTGAACCAGTCCGAGATTCCGTGGATGAACTCTGTGACGGCGAACGAGATGTAGTTGACGAATTCCGTCACCACGAACGCCGCGGTGTTGGCGAGTTCCGAGACCACGAACGCCGCGCTGCCGACGAGCGCCTCCAGCGGAGACTGCGTGGCTACCTGCTCGTTGAACGCTTCTGTCCGAGCAGCCTGCGCTTCAGTGAATGCCTCTGTCCGCTCCGCTTGCTCCTTTTCGAATGCCGCGGTCCGCTCGGCCGATGTGGGATCCACCGTCAGCTCAAGGGGTACTGCAGATGAGGGCGGTTCGGACCCAGATTCCGACGCTGCGGTCAAGGCGACGGGCACCAACTCGTCCGCCTGAGCATCGGTGATCAGCGCGTTTGTCGTGATCTGCTGCGTGTCACCGGCTGGCTGGTCATTAAACGCCCGCTCCAGATCGCGGCGCACCAAATCGAGTGAGCCCGCGAGTATTACGGCCGGAGGTGGTGCGACGGGGCCATCAGTTGCGGCCAACGGCATGCCGAGGCCGACTACCGACAGTAGGCCGGACACCACGTCTATCGACTTCGGAGAGGGGATCGGATCGCCCGATCGGGCGACGACAGCGCTCTTGTTGTCCGCATCGGGGCTCGCCGAAAGTGGCAGCAGCGATATATCCGTGCCCAGCGCACCGACGTTCATCTCGGCGACGGTTTCGACCCCAGCGTCATCGCGTGCCACCACGATATCCGTTGCCCCGGAGCGGGTTACTTGCGCGAGGGAGCGGGCGCCGACATCGCTGTCCGGATGGGAGGTGCCCGTTGCGCCGGTTGCGGCCGCCGTGGGCTTCTGCCGCGCGGTGACCGAGGACTTGGTTTCCAGTCGATCCGATCGACGCTTCCTCGGTTCTCGCTCTGTGGAGGTCTCAGATACCGGCGGGGGAGCCGGGATGACCGAATCATCAACTGGCACAGGCAGGTCGGTCGACGGGCTGCCGACCTCATCGCCGTCTGACGACGTCGCCGGCACGGACGCGGCAGGAGCTTCATCCGCCTCGCTCGCCGCTTCGGCTGCGGACTGCTGGGCCGTGGCGGAGGACCGCTCGGCGTCGGAATCGCGGGCGGGCTTGGTGGTCGAACTCCGCGAGGGCCGTGTCACCGACGAACCCCGCCCCGGCTTCGTCGCCGAGGAACCCGCACCCGAAGATGTCGCCGGCTTCGTACCCGATGCGGTCGAACCGGAAGGACTGCCAGACGAGTCCGAATTCGTGCCTGTGCTCGACGACGAGTTCGCCGCCCCAGACGAAGAGCTCGTCGACCCAGACGAAGAGCTCGAGGACGACGGACCTGAATCATTCGGCTCAGCGGAGGCCAGCCCCATCCCTGCCGTGCCGACCAATCCCGCTACGCCGAGCGAAAAGGCAACAGCCCCAACACGCAACGCCACCTTTGCCGAGTTCACATGCCCCCCTAGAGCCCCGCCGGAACCTGTCGTGAATGACGCGAAATGCGAATGTTGTTCTTCGGGGTTGAGGACATCAACTGCTCAACCACACGTACCAGAGGCCATCGCCGTCCTGACGGCAATCCCAATGCGCGTAGTTGGCGTCGTTCTGCGTGATCTCGACGTTCGGTCCGTCTACCTGACAAGCCTCGAGCGTCGCGTACCCGCCCTCCACCTGAACCTCGTCCGCGTGGGCCACTCCCACAGCGAAAGTCAGCAACCCGCCCACTGCCAGCGCTCCGGCGGCGATTGTTCTCATCATGCTCAGGCCCCTTTCGAAAAATGATCCGGTCACCGCGGTTCTTTCCGGCGTAGGGCCGGCGGCCGCGGCTTCGGAAGTATTAACGCAAGCGTTATGCAGCTAACTATCAGAAATTCGGTTAGTTCATCTGTTCAGATGACATCCGCGTGCGTTCGGTGGACATCCGCAAGGCAGCCGCCATCGCCAGATCGGCCGGCTGTGAACCTAATGCGATTCCTGCCCAAAGGAATCGGGTGTTTCCCTATGTTTCGAATGCTGGGGAGACATGACGATGAACCGCTGGCCTGCCCTGACCTCGAACATCACAGGTCATCGACGCTGAGGATCTCGTCCTGGATCGCTCTCGCGACCAGAGCCGCCTTCGTCGGTGCCGGTCTGCCGACCGCCGCATACTTCGCCCGCACCCTTTGCAGGTGAGTTGCCACCGTGGAGGGCTCGATGTACAGCTTCTCGGCGACCGCGTGCTTGTTATCGGTCTGGAACCAGGCGACGAGGACTTGTTGTTCTCGTTGGCTCAGTTGCGGCCGCGGTCTACGGCCGTTATTGGGCAGCGCTTGCGCCATTCTCGGAACAACGTGTGGAC
This sequence comes from Mycobacterium sp. GA-0227b, assembly GCF_001499855.1. GTDB lineage: Bacteria > Actinomycetota > Actinomycetes > Mycobacteriales > Mycobacteriaceae > Mycobacterium. The sequence continues at coordinate 296,881 of NZ_LQIK01000012.1, read as the reverse complement.
GATCGCTGTGCGCAGCGTAGATCGCCGCTGCGAGCACGTGTTCGGGTTCGGACTTGGCGATGCAACTGACGGCGCCCGCGTCCAGAGCGGCTGATAAGACGTCGTCGGTTACCGAACAGGTATAGACAATGACACGGTGGCCCGCAGCGCAGATCCGGCGGAGCGCATCCAGGTCCAGTTCGCCACCAGCACAAGGCAGGTCAAACAACACCACCTGGTCCGGAGCTGCAGTCCGGTACGCCGCCGCGAACTCCGTTGTGCTGACGAAATGGCCAGCGATCCTTATCGGTGGGTGGCTGCCGTTCAACCATGCCTCGATGCCGGCGTATACGACGCGATGGCTGCCAACGATGACGACCGATGTCGAAGATCGACCGTCGTTAGGCGGTGGCATGCCGCAGATCCCCCTACATCGCGCGCTGCACTACTTGCATGAAACCACCGCTGCGCCGCCTGCGAGCTCGGCTTGGCCCAAATCCGACCGATTTATTTTTGCGAGCTAATCGTGCGCCGTCGTTGAACCAGGAGAGAGGGACACCGTCACCGTGTCGACAGGAGCTTCTCGAGCTTGTCCAGCTGCGCCTTGTAACCCCACTTCATGCCGAACGCGGCCATCTTGGCCTTCGGGCCGATGTTGGTGATCGTGACGTGCAGATGTACGACGGTCATACCGTCGCGTTCGGTGAGCGTGACGTCGTTGGTGTGGTGGATCGTCGAGCCATCTTCCTCGCCTTCGGTCCACGAACGGGCGTCGTAGCTGAGCCGGGAGGGCTCCTCGATGCGGGTGAACGTGCCCGCCATCGGCCAGCGCGTGCCCTGATACTTGCCCATGGCCTCGCCGGCCTCCATGACGACGTAGACCTTGCCGCCCACCACCAGGTCGATCTCGCATTCCGGCACGAAGGTCTTCTCGGGGCCCCACCATTGCCGCAGCATGTCCGGCTCCGTCCATGCCCGCCATACCGTTTCGATCGCGGCGCGGTATGAGCGCTCGAGGTCCAGGTTCTTGGTCTTCTTGAACATTTGCATCAGCATGGTGAGTCCTTCGGGTTCTCGGTGGAAGCGGTCTCGTCGGTGGTGCGATCAGTGGTCGGTCAGGTCATCTGTCCTCTCGGTGATGGACTCGAGGTAGCTGCCCAACGAGTCGAGCCGCGCCTCCCACAGCTGGACGAAAGACTCCGCCCAGCGACCGATCTCCTCGAACGGTGCGGCCTCGAGGTGATAGATCCGCTGCCGAGCCAGAGCTTGGCCGGCGACGATCCCCGAATCACCCAACACTCGGAGGTGTTTGCTCACCTGCGGTTGACGAATCTCGAGTGTCTCGGCGATCTCGCCCACCGAAAGCGGTCCTGCGCGCAGCAATTCGACGATTCTCAGGCGGCTCGGCTCGGCAAGAGCTCCGAAGATCGTCGACTGCACGCTGTCGAAGGTACGTCCACGACATATTCCTGTCAAGGAATATGTTCCCGGGCTACCGTGGAGTCATGGCGCGCATTCTGATCATCGGTGGCCATGGCAAGGTGGCCCTGCAGTTGTCCGGGATTCTTAGTGGCCGCGGCGACGAGGTGACCTCGGTGTTTCGCAACCCGGACCACTCCGATGACGTTCGGGCGACCGGCGCCGATCCGCTGGTCGCCGACGTCGAGCACCTGGACACCGATGCACTGGCAGGGATCGTTGCGGGGCATGACGCGGTCGTGTTCTCCGCGGGTGCCGGCGGCGGCAACCCCTCACGCACTTACGCGGTGGACCGCGACGCCGCCATCCGCGTCATCGATGCCGCCGAGCAGGCCGGGGTGCTCAGATTCGTCATGGTGTCCTACTTCGGCGCCGGACCGAATCACGGTGTGCCGAAGGATAATTCCTTCTTTCCGTACGCCGAGGCGAAGGCCGCTGCCGATGAGCATCTGCGGGCCAGCCGGCTGCGCTGGACGATTCTTGGGCCCGGCCGCCTGACGCTGGAACCGGCCACCGGGCGCATCGCCGTCGGCCCCGGCGCCGCCGACGGTGACGTTTCTCGCGAAGACGTGGCGTCGGTCGCCGCCGCCTGCCTCGCCGACGACACCACGGTCGGCCGCACCATCGAGTTCAACAACGGCGAAGTACCGATCACCGAGGCGTTGGCTCAGCTGCCGTGACGTGCGCGTCTCGGCGCGAATGCCTCGGCCTCAACTGGCGTCTTGCGAGCGAGACCGGCCCAGACGCCACTTGGTTTTCTTCGGCGTCTGGTACGAGTCGTGAGTCCAGGCGTCCCACATCTCCTCCGGTTCGCCCTGGACGGGGCTGTTGCTGACCTGCCAGCCGAGGTTCACCACTTCCGTTGTGCACCACCGGATCAGGGATCCGTCAGCGCCGATCTCCTGGGCGAGACGCACTCTCTCGTCGGCGCTCAGCTTGTCACTGAACGCCTGCATCGTGGTCTTCAAACGCCAGTAGGGGACGGCTTCCTCTCGGCATTGCCGACAGAGTCTCAAGACTTCGACTCGCGCATGGTCGAGCAGGGACACCGGCTCTGCTTCGTCGTGCCCAACGGTTGGGTCCCCACGCGGCCCCGCCTCGGTCCGCCGGACCGTCTCGATGTCTGAACCTCCGCTGCGCTCCATCAATTCGCGGTACTTGACGCGGAGCTCCTCGAGCTCGGCTGCCACTGCCCGCGCCTTATCTCGCCACCACGTCAGGTGGTATTCGGCCAGCTTCGCCTCACAGCCGGGGCAAATCGCGACCGCTCCCACCGTCTGGCCCAGCGTCGTCGGACGCTCCAGCGCCATGCCGCAGAGCGCGTGGTCATCGCGGCGGTTCAGGTAGTCGCTGTGGTGCACCACCGAGGCGGATGACTCCCGTACGAAGGTGTGGGGTGGTTCCACAACAGCCAAAGTAATTGAGCGCGACCGCCGTTTGGCGTCAGTTCGGCAAAACGACCGACAAGGCAGGGCATCGCGCAATCTGTAGAGGCCGGGTCGACCACCCACAGGCGACGGTCGACGCATTCCGCTATCCAATTTGCGAAGCCGACGGAGCCGGTGACCGCATCCGCGAGCAACAAACGCGGGTAAGGATGCCGTGAGCGTCAGTAGCCCGGTGTGACGACGTCTTCCAGTTCCCGTAATTCGGGCGACGGCGGAGGCGGCGAGTGGGATGGCACTAGATTGCCGCTCGAGCCGCCGCATTCGGTCCCGCTCACTCCCGGCGGACACGCGGAATTGGCCGGAGCCGTCGAGCCCGCAGGCGAGTTCGGCACCAGGTATGGAACACACTGTCCGGCGTAGAGGTCCTCATCCTCGCCGGTCGGGCAGTTGGCGACGTGGGCCGGCGGGACTGCCGGCACGGATACGGTTACCCCGAGAACCGGCGCCAACGCCGCGACCGTGAACCCGCCGGCGAGGATCAACCGTCGCGCGGACAAGGAGATCGACCTCATCGGCCACCCTTCGCTCGTGAGATTCGCTGCCTTCCCACCGTATCGCGGAGAGCAGCGCACAGGGGTCACTGCACGAGCGATGGGGTGCTGAACGGTTGGCCGTCCCTGGCGGCCAAGTACTCGGGCCGCGGTGCTTCGGCCCGGAAGGGCGCCACGAGTCGGTTCTCGATCGAGTTGAACACCAGGAAGACGTTCGATCGAGCGAACGGCGTGATGTTGGAACCCGACCCGTGCATCAGGTTCGAGTCGAACCACAGTGCCGTGCCGGCGGGTCCGGTGACCTGGTCGATGCCGAAGCGTGCGGCGGCCTCGGTTAGCGTGGCCTGGTTCGGCACCCCGATCTCCTGTTTGACCAGCGATGAGGTGTGGTTGTCGGGCGGTGTGGTGCCCACGCACGGGTAGAAGACCTGATGCGATCCCGGCATCACCATCAGCGAACCGTTGTAGGGGAAGTTCTCGGTCAACGAGATCGAGCAGGAGACGGCCCGCATCATCGGCATCCCGTCCTCGGCATGCCAGGTCTCGAAGTCGGAATGCCAGTAGAAGCCGGTCCCGGTGAATCCCGGCATCAAGTTGACTCGCGCCTGGTGCAGGTACACGTCACTGCCGAGTATCTGGCGGGCTACGGGCAGCACGGAGTCGAGCGTTATGACCTCGGCGATCACGTCGCTGAACAAGTGCGGCTGGAACACCGACCGGATGCTGCCGCCGGGCTCGCGGATGATCCGCGGGTCGCCGGGATCGGCTTGAGCCCCAATGTGGTTCAACTCATCGCGGAGCGTCGACAACCAGTTGTCACCGACCGCCGAGCGGCGTACCAGGTAGCCGTTCGCAGCGATCGTTTTCAGGTCGGCCTCGCCCAGCGGACCGTCCGGCTCGCCACCCCAGACCGTGGGCTCGGCGCGCGGGATGGGCGCCGACGGTTTCTCGAGTCGGGTGGGATACCTGTCCACGCGGTCGGGAAAACGGTTGTCGCTCAACTCGCTTGCACCGCCGGAGGGTAAGTGCCGGTCTCGTCGTGTACCTCCTGGCCGGTCACCGGAGGATTGAACACACACAGCATCCGCAGTTGGGTGTCGCACGCGACTCGATGACGCTCGTGGCCGTCGAGCAGGTACATGGTGCCCGGCCGCAGTGGATGCTGCTCACCGGTTTCCAGATTGGTGAGCGTGCCCGAGCCCTCAACCACCCAGACCGCTTCGACGTGGTGGCGGTAGTGAAACTCGCTGACGGAGTTCGCGTTGATGGTGGTCTCGTGAAACGAGAAACCGACACCGTCGCCGGCCAGGACGATGCGTTTGGATCTCCAATCCTTCGCCGACACATCACGTTCGGTGCCGGTGATCTCGTCAGTGGTGCGCACGATCACGGTCGTGCTCCTTTCAGGTTGCGAAGACGGCGGTCAGGACAGCGTCGCGGCGATCGATTCGGCCAGAATGTCGATGCCGGCGTCGAGATCCGCCTCGGAAGTGGTCAGCGGCGGAAGCAGCTTGACGACCTCGTCCGACGGGCCGCTGGTTTCCATGAGTACCCCACGGTCGAACGCGGCACGGCACACGGCCGACGCCATCGGTTCGTCGTCGAACTTGAGCCCTTGGGCCATTCCGCGTCCCCGCGCGGTGATGCCCGGATACCGCGCGGCGATGTCCTCCAGCCGCGCCCGCACCTGCTGCCCCTTGGCGATGGTGTCATCGGCGAATGTCTCGGTCTGCCAGAAGATTTCGAGGGCTTTGGCGGCCGTGACGAACGCTGGGTTGTGGCCACGGAAGGTGCCGTTGTGCTCACCGGGCGCCCACACGTCCAGCTCCCTGCGGAACAGCGTCAGCGCCATCGGCAGCCCGTATCCGCTGATCGACTTGGACAACGTGACGATATCGGGAACGATGCCGGCCTCCTCGAAACTGAAGAATCGGCCGGTTCGTCCGCAGCCCATCTGCACGTCGTCGACGATGAGCAGGATCTCACGCCGACTGCACAATTCGGCGAGCGCTTGCAACCACTCCATCCGGGCGACGTTGAGTCCACCCTCTCCCTGCACGGTCTCGACGATCACCGCGGCGGGACGGTTGAGTCCACCGCCCGAGTCGTCGAGCACCCGCTCGAACCACTGGAAATCCTCGGTGGCGCCGCCGAAGTAGTTGTCGTACGGCATCGGGGTCGCGTGCACCAGCGGGATGCCCGCCCCGGCCCGCTTCATCGAATTGCCCGTCACCGAGAGCGCACCCAGGGTCATGCCATGAAACGCGTTGGTGAAGTTGATGATCGATTCGCGACCGGTCACCTTACGGGCGAGTTTGAGCGCCGACTCGACGGAGTTCGCGCCGGTCGGACCGGGGAACTGCACCTTGTAGTCGAGCCCGCGTGGTTTGAGGATAAGTTGTTCGAAGTTCTGCAGGAACTCGGTCTTGGCCGATGTCGCCATGTCGAGCGAGTGCACGATCATGTCGTTGGCCAGATAGTCGATCAGCGGGCGCTTGAGCTCGGGGTTGTTGTGGCCGTAATTCAGCGCGCCGGCACCCGCGAAGAAGTCGAGGTACCGATTGCCCGAGGCGTCGGTCAGCCAGGAGCCCTGGGCGACAGCCATGGTGGTCGGCCAGCCGCGGCAGTAGCTACGCACCTCCGATTCGACCGAGCTGTAGATCTCGGGTAGGTCGGATTCATCGGGACGGGGGAGTGTTGCAGGCGTTGACATGTGTCCTTTCCGGGGTCAGTCGGCCAGTGGCATGGCGATCGGTCCGATCCGCAGGGTCGGTTCGTCCTCGTGGGCCCGATCGGCGTCCAGTTGTTCTGCGGTGAAGCGGGGCTGCTCGATCAGGGGCACCCCGTGCCGCCGGGCGAAGGAGCCGAAGAACGCACGTGAGGCCGAATTGCTCGGCGCCACCGTGGCTTCCACCGTGACCGGATGGCCCCGCCGGTCGCTGCGGACGCGGTGGACGAGGTGGTCGAGCATGGCACCGGCCAGGCCAGTCCCGCGGGCAGTAGAGGCCACGGCCACCTGCCAGACGAACAGCACCTCCGGCCGGGCCGGCGGGTGGTATCCGGTGATCAATCCGCAGATCTCACCGTCTCTGTCCGCCACAACCGAGGTACGGGCAAAGTCTGTGGCCATCAGAAGATAGGTATAGGTGGAATTCAGATCGAGTACTTCGGTCGCTGCGACCAGACGGTGCATGGCGATGGCGTCACCCTCGGTCGGAGGCCGAAGAAAGCGCGTCCAGGAAATAGCTTGCGGTGCTGTCGCTTTCGAAGTTGCAGTCCATTGGTCTAGGACTGGGCTCCGTTCACGACGTGCACGAATCGTCACTTGCGTTGTCACCACCGAACAAATTCATCGAGTCTCATCAGTTACGTCATCGGCGACGTGACCGTATGCCAGCAAAAATTCGCAAGCAAGTTTCGACGGCCGGATTCCGGGCATGTGGTGGTGCTTGGATGCCGGAATAACCTGCGCGGATGCGCGAAGGGCGGCAGCCGCCGCCAAGATCGATCTGTTATCGAATCGTTATCTTTCGCTCGCGAAGATGATTCGATGTGCTAACAACGGGTAGTCTGTTACGCGAGCGTCAATGCAGACGAAGGTGGCGTACGGAGCGTTCGGGGGTCCGCTCTTCGCACCTTCTCCGTGCCCGGCCCTGACAGTCAGCGCGGCGGGACGAACGACTTTTCGACCTATTGGAGGAGATTTCGTGCGACGCATCGTCGGATCACTGGTCGCCGCCGCCGTCACCGCGGTCGTCGTCGCCGCGCCTGCAGCGGCCGACCAGTCGGAGTTCATCCGCAAGCTGCAGGAGCAGTACGTTTTCCTGACCGCGGAACAGCTGATCGCCGCGGGCGACAAGGTCTGCGCCGCCACGGCCAGCGGTGTGCCTGCTTCGGACGCCGTGATGATGGTCCGCAATGATCTGGGGGTCTCGGTTCCGGCCGCCGGCGACATCGTCAGTCTGGCCGTCGTCGAACTCGGCTGCTGACGTCGAACGCGCCGCTCTATTTGGTAACAAGCTGGTCAAGCGGCGCGTGGCGCACTGAAAACTGCAGACTCGCATTGTTAGCTTGCCGGCGTGAGGACGTCTGTCTACGCGATGCTGGCCGCGGTGCTGATGCTCGCAGGTGTTGCGGTTCAAACGCCCACGGCCACAGCGTATTCGCGTGACGGGCTGCCGGTGGAAACCCTTGATGTGCCGTCCCCGTCGATGGGTCGCAACATCCGCGTTCAGTTTCAGGGCGGCGGGCCCCATTCGGTGTACTTGCTCGACGGGCTGCGGGCCCGGGAAGACGCCAGCGGCTGGGACATCAACACCGCCGCCTTCGAGTGGTTTTACCAGTCCGGCATCTCGGTCGTCATGCCCGTCGGTGGGCAGGCCAGCTTCTATACCGACTGGTATCAGCCGGCGACGGGAAGCGCGGGCACCGTCACCTACAAATGGGAGACCTTCCTGACGCAGGAATTGCCCGCGTGGTTGGCGGCCAACCGCGGACAGGCGCCGACCGGCAATGCCGTCGTGGGGCTGTCCATGTCGGGCAGCGCGGCGTTGACGTTGGCGATCTGGCATCCGACGCAGTTCATCTTCGCCAGCTCACTGTCGGGCTACCTCAACCCGTCAAGCGGCTTGTGGCCCACGCTGATCGGCCTCTCGATGAAGGATGCGGGCGGCTACAGCGCGACGAACATGTGGGGCCCGACGTCGGATCCGGCGTGGCGGCGCAACGACCCGATGGTCAACATCAACGCACTGGTGGCCAACAACACTGCGCTGTGGATTTACTGCGGCAACGGGGCGACCTCTGAACTCGACGCCGGCGCAGACTTCGGGGCGCAGTACAGCGCGCAGTTCCTGGAGAACATCACGTTGTCGACGAACAAGGAGTTCCAGCAGAAGTACCTCGCGGCAGGCGGACGCAATGCGGTCTTTCACTTCCCGACCGACGGAACGCACAGCTGGGGTTACTGGGGTTCGCAACTGCAGGCGATGAAGCCGGATCTGCTGCGCATCCTCGGGGCCGGCCGACCCTGATCGTGATGCTTCGGATATTTGCTGGCTGACCGGCACTGATGGGTCCCGACGATGCGCGCGCTCGGCCGACTCGCTACCCTGTTGCGCGGGTTAAGACCGCAGCCTCGTGATCGGCCATGACCGCTACGGTGGTTGCCAAACAAGAGGTGAGTCTTGGACGGACAACTTTGTACCGAGAACTGGGTGGGACGTGTCGCTGTCGTCGCGGCCTCCGGGGATCTCGACATGCTCACGGCGCCTCAGCTGAGGGATGCCGTGCAGGCGGCGTTGGCGAAGGATCCGACGGGTTTGATCGTCGACCTGACCAACGTGGAGTTTTTGGGGTCTGCGGGCATGCAGGTGCTGATGGAGACCCACAACCAGACCGACGGTGCGCAGACCCGGTTCGCCGTCGTCGCGGAGGGCCCTGCCACCAGCCGGCCGCTGAAGATCACGGGGATCGCCGATCTGATCGACCTGTTCTCCTCGTTGGATGACGCGCTCGGCAACCTCACTGCGTGAGCCCGGGCTGGGCGGGGTAATCAGTTCGAACCATGAACACTCCGACGGAACTTGGATTTTCGAGCAACGGCCCGGCAGACGCGCAGACCGTTGCCGAGTTCCGCAACGCCTTTGCGCAATGGCTGCGAGCCAATTTCGCGCTCGATGCGGACCGGCTCAGTGACGTGCTGCTGGCGGTGAACGAGGCGTTGACCAACTCGGCCGAGTTCGCTTACGTCCAGGCGCAGCAACCAGGCACGATGTCGGTGACCGCCCGCTACGATGCCGCGGACCGCCGCCTGGTCGCGATGGTTTCCGACCAGGGGTTATGGCTGGAAAAGACGCCGGACGGCAAGCCGAGTACCCGCGGTCGCGGGATCGAGCTGATGCGCGCGCTGTCGGACCGCGCGACGATCGACCGGTCTGCATCGGGCACGCGCGTGCAGCTCGAATTCGACGATTGCCGGCTCGTCTCCCACGAGTGCTACGCGGACTCCGCATAGCTTGCAGTTGTGACGGTCGGGGCGCCTGGGGTCGGTTTGCTGGCGTGTCCGCGTGTGATTTACCGCTCACTTTGCGCTCGAAAGCTAAGAAATCGTTATCGCATGACGCTGGACACAGTGTTCGGAAGCTGTTGCGACGGCGTCGTTTACACAGGTCAGCCGTGCAGCGTCTGTTGCTCTTCGAAGGTAGCGACCGGGTAACGAACGCTTTTCTAAGCGGTGTATGAGAGCTTTTCGCGGTTCCTCTCAGACCGTGCTTCTCGTCGACCAAGCGTGTCGGTTTCCGTCGCTAGACTCGTTGCGAGACCGCGCCGGCAGGCGCGCTGCGACTTTTGGAGTCTAGGCCGGCGAACGTCATTGCCGGCGGAGGTACCGGAGAACAATGGTTAGCTTTTTGATGCCTGAACATGCTCGCCCCGCGGCGGGTGCAACCGGAACGCGGGTGGATCCGAGCGTCACCGCATTGGGTGCTGTCGAGCTGAACCGCGGACCGGTCGGCGACATCGCGGCGACCGGAACCGGTGCGGCGCTGGTGACGCATCCCGGTGACGACAGCGTCGCGGTGCTCAACGCGCGCACGCTCGCGGTCGAAGCGATCATCGCCGTCCACGGCGAGCCGTTCGCCGTCGCAGTCCACGACGACCGTGCCTACGTGAGCACCTCCTCGTGGAGTCACAAGGACGAGGTCGCGGTCGTCGACACCGCCACCAAGACGGTGATCGCCGCGTATCCGCTGGCGCACAATGTCACGGCACTCGTCGTCAGCCCCGACGGCAAGCGGGTCTACGCCGGAAGAACCGGCGACGGACACATCGACGTCGCGGTGATCGACATCCCCGCCGACCGTGTCGACACGATCGACGTCGCGACGGGTGCGGGCATCGGCGTCGACGCCCTCGCGATCGACCCGAGCGGCACGCACCTTCACATCGCGACCACCGACGCCCGCGGCAGCGCGGTGGTGACCGTCGACCTCGAAACCGGGCGGCTCGGTCGCGCTGTGCGGATCGGCGCGCCCATCCGCGACATCGCCGTGGCCGACGACACCGCCTACGTCCTCAGTTCGGACCGGACCCGCGGCGGCGTGGTGCACGTGGTCGAGCTCGCGACCGGACGCGTCTCCGACACCGTCGAACTGGGCGGCGCCCCAACGCTGCTCGCGATCGGTGAGGACAAGACCAGGGCCTACGTTGTCGACTACGACCACGTCGTGGTGTTGTGCACCCTCACCCTGCAGGTCGTCGACACCATCGCCGTCGGCGCCCGGCCGTCCTGCGTGACGGTCGACTCGCACGCTGGTCGGGTGTATGTCGCCGACTACGCGGGCGCGGTGACGGTGTTCGCCGCCGATTCGACGATGCCGCTGCTGTATTCGCAGTTCGCCGCGACCGATCCGATCGTCGCCGACGAGTTCCGCGAGCTGGAGCCGGTTACCGCCTAGGGTGCAGCGCAGGGATCACGACGATCCGAGTTCCTGCGCAGCGATGGCGAATATGTCCTCGCCCGCACCGATCGCCACGAAATGGCCGGCGCCGTCGACGGGATGCCAAACCGAGCCTGGCATCGCGTCGGACACCGCCTTGTTGATTGGATCCGGCACGAGTTGGTCATCGAGCCCCTGCCACAGATGTACCGGCCTGGTGATCCGGGAAACGTCGAAATCCCACCGCCGGTAGAGCAGTTCGGCGTCGCGCACCAGCCCGTCGGATCCGTGAGCGAAGCATTCGGCTACCGCGTTCGAGAATGTTTCTTCGACGCCCGGCCGGCGCAGCATCTCTCGGTCGTAATCGTTGACCGACTTACGCAGGCTCTTGATGAACCCCTTGGGCAGGTTTTTGGCGGTGTAACCGAGCGCGGCGTACATGAGTTGGAAGCCTGGCTTGAACCGTGTTGCGAGCAAGCCACCCAGCGCGTCGATTTTCGAAAGATATTGGGCCGCAGAGTTGTTACCGAAGGCGCCGTAACTGCCTGGCGCAATGCTGCTGACGTGGCCCAGCCGCGTGGGATCGATGTGGGCGGCGGCCGCTAGTGCCCACGGTCCGCCCTCAGACCAGCCCGTGACGCCGAACTTGCGGTATCCCAATGCATCTGCGACGGCCGTCAGATCGTCGGCCCAGCCGGCGTAGGACCGTACCTTCTGGGCGCTTGACTGCCCCATACCCGGGCGGTCGACCCCGATGAGCCGGATGCCGTTCTTGGCGGCCGCATCCGCCAACAGGCGTACCTCCAGTCGGCTGCTGGGCCCGCCGTGGTTGTGAATGACGAGCGGGCCGTTCGAGTCGCCGACGTCGACGTAGGCGAGCCGACGTCCGTCGCGCGTGGTCACCTCAGCAGTCACGCCCTCACCTCCGGATGCTCGCGGCGTCAGCGTGCGCTAGCGGCCGCTGCAGTCCAGCGAGACCGAGACGGGCTGGCTGATGACTACCGGGAACAGCACGCCGTCCTGATTGCCGCCGAGCAGCGGCCGCAACTGAGTGAACTGCTGCGGGTTGCGGACGCTGGTGACGACGCACTCGTCGAGCGGTGCGGTGCCGATCTTGTCGATGCGGACCGTGTAGCCCTCACTCTGCAGCTTCTCGATCACCTCGGCCGCCGACTCCTGCTGAGCCCAGGCCGACGCGGCGGGCGCGACCAGCAGCCCGCAGATGCCCGCGGACGCAGCCGCTACCCGAATCGTCCGCATGACCGGCCTCCCTCTCGTCTTCGGTCAATCATGCGCCATCAGCGCTCGGCGCGCTGGTATGCGGTCACCACCGCAGCACCGCCCAGGCCGATGTTGTGCTGCAGCGCGGCGGTGACGTTGTCGACCTGCCGCTTGTCGGCCGTGCCGCGCAACTGCCAGGTCAGCTCCGCGCACTGGGCAAGGCCCGTCGCGCCGAGCGGATGGCCCTTGGAGATCAGCCCGCCGGAGGGGTTGACGACCCAACGCCCGCCGTACGTGGTGTCGTTGTTGTCGATCAGCTTGGGGGCCTCGCCCTCGCCGCACAGGCCGAGCGCCTCGTAGAGCAGCAGTTCGTTGGCCGAGAAGCAGTCGTGCAGCTCGATCACCTGGAAGTCGGCCGGCCCGAGCCCGGACTGGTCGTAGACCTGCTGTGCGGCCTGCACATTCATGTCGTAGCCGATGAGGTTCTTGGCGCTGCCGTCGAAGCTGGACTCGAAATCGGTGGTCATCGCCTGGCCGACGATCTCCACCGCCTGGCCGGCAAGTCCGTGCCTGTCGACGAACGCCTCGCTGACCACGATCGCCGCACCGGAGCCGTCGGAGGTCGGCGAGCACTGCAGCTTGGTCAGCGGATCGGAGATCATCTTGGCCGCCAGGATGTCATCGAGGGTGTACTCCTCCTGGAACTGCGCGTACGGGTTGTTCACCGAATGTTTGTGGTTCTTGTATCCGATCTTCGCGAAATGCTCTGCGGTGCTTCCATGTTGCCGCATGTGCTCGCGCCCAGCGGCGCCGAACATCCACGGCGCCACGGGAAACCCGAACTCGTCGATCTCGGCCATCGCCTTGACGTGCTTGCCCATCGGCGATTCGCGATCGTCGTGACCGCCCTGCAGCGATCCCGGTTGCATCTTCTCGAAGCCGAGCGCGACCGCGCAGTCGGCGAGCCCGCCGCGGATCGTCTGCGCGGCCAGGAACAGCGCCGTGGAACCCGTCGAGCAGTTGTTGTTGACGTTGACGATCGGGATGCCGGTCATACCGAGTTCGTAGAGCGCCCGGTTGCCCGACGTCGAGTCGCCCGCGACGTAGCCGACGAAACCCTGCTGCACCTCGGAGTAGTCGATGCCGGCGTCCTCGAGTGCCTTGGTGCCGGACTCCTTGGCCATCTGCGGGTAGTCCCAGCCCTCACGGCGGCCGGGCTTCTCGAACTTCGTCATTCCGACGCCGACGACGAAAACTCTGTTGTTGTTGACGGTGGGCATGTGATGCATCCTTTCGCTGCGCTGCGATGACAGAAACACACAGCGCGGCAGCTGTCCAGCGCCGTCAGCCGTACTTCAGCCACCACTTGTGCAGATCGACGAGGTTTTCGCTCAGCGTGTCACCCAGGATCAACTCGGCGTTCCTGGTCCACGTCACGCCGGACTGCTCCTTGTAGGTGCCGCACGCGATACGGCCGGCCACCGTGTCCGGCGTCTCGGTGAAGTGCCAGGTGGTCGGCGAGTCGGTGCTGCTTTCGGGGCATCGCAGCATAGGCGTGTACAGGGCGATGATGTCGTCGAAGGCCTTGTCGAGGCTCGGCTGATCGGCGTACAGCGAGTAGCGCGCGTTCCGTGGGCCGCCCTGCGGTGCGGCCTGGCCGCAGTCCACGGTCGCCAATGCGCCGGTGGCGGGCGGGTGCACCGGCTGGCACACGCCCTCGTCGTAGCCGGCCGGCAGCAGGCCCAGCAGCTTGGCGTCGAGCGAGCCTGCGTTCGGCGTGGGCGTCGCGCTGCGCGGCGTCCGCCGGGGGCGCTCGCTGGTCTGGGTCGGCTCGGTGGTCGTGGTGCCCGACGCCGAGGGCCCGTCCTCGTCGGGCGCCAGGAGGAACCAGATCCCGACTGCGCCGACGACCAATACGAACACCGCGGCAGCCGCGGCCAAGGGGATCCAGGCGGTGCTCTTGCGGCGTGGTGGCCTCGGTGGACCCGGCGCAGGCGTGGCGCTCCACATCGGCCCGCTCGGCGGACCGGCTGCGGTGTGGAAAGCGGCTTGCGTGGGCGGCGGTGTCGGGGAAGGCGTCTGGTAGATCGGTGGCCCCTGCGGGACCGGCGGGGGTGGCGGAATATACGGCGTCGCGGCCTGGCTGCGCTGCAGGATGGTGGCTGCCTGATCCTGATCACGTTGTGTGAGTGCATCGTTCGCCGCCGCCGCCAGGTCACCGGCGCTGGCGTAGCGGTCCTCCGGTCTCTTCGCCATGCCGCGCGCGATCACCGCATCGAAGGCGGCCGGGATGCCGGGCCGCTGCCGGCTGGGCTGCGGGATGGGCTGCATCAGGTGCGCGGTGATGACGACGCTGACGCTGTCGCCGGGGTATGGCTGTGAGCCGGTGAGGCATTCGTACAGAACGCAGCTCAGCGCGTACACGTCAGCGCGATAGGTCACCTCGTCGTTGGTGAACCGTTCCGGCGCCATGTACGCGTAGGTGCCCACCGCGGTGCCCAGCTCGGTGAGCTTCTCGTCGGTGGCGGCGTTGGCGATACCGAAGTCGACGAGATAGGCGAAGTCGTCGCGGGTCAGAATGATGTTCTCGGGCTTGATGTCTCGATGCATGATGCCGCTTTCGTGTGCGGCATCGAGCGCCGAGGCGATCTGCTTGACGATGGCCACCGCCCGCGCGGGCGTCATCGGACCGTAGTTCTTCAGCACCTTGCGCAAGTCGGTGCCGTCGATCATGCGCATGTCGACGTAGAGCAGGCCATCGATTTCGCCGTAGTCGTGGATCGGGACCACATGCGGCTCCTGCAGCCGGCCCGCCGAGTGTGCCTCGCGCTGTAACCGCTTGCGGAACACCGGGTCGTTGGAGGCCGACTCCGGCAACAACTTCAGCGCGACGATGCGGTCCTTGGCGGTGTCCTCGGCTTCGTACACCTCGCCCATGCCGCCCTTGCCCAACAGCCGGCGCAGCCGATACGGGCCGATCTGGGAACCGACACGTGATTCTCCCTGCTCGGGGTCGGTCATCGGGTGCTCCTCGGGCGGTGCGGTATCCGACGAAGTCACCCTAATCCCCAGTTGGGCCGGATGCGGCTGGATCCGCGGTCTGCGATTGTGACCCGCAGCCCCGGGTTGTGGTGTAGACCTGCAAGAGTAGAACGTGTTCTAGTTTCGTGGTGAAGGAGTCGGTATGGGCCTGCGGGTCGTGCAGTGGGCAACCGGAGGTGTCGGCGTCGCAGCGATCAAGGGCGTGCTCGAACATCCCGAACTCGAACTCGTCGGCTGCTGGGTGCACTCATCGCACAAGGCGGGCAAGGACGTCGGTGAGATCATCGGCATCGAACCACTGGGCGTCACCGCCACCGACAGCCTCGATGAGATCCTCGCCCTCGACGCTGATGCGGTGATCTATTCACCGTTGCTGCCGGATCCGGACGTGGTGGCGGCGCTGCTGCGGTCCGGTAAGAACGTCGTCACCCCCGTCGGGTGGGTGTACCCGAGCGACCGGCAGGGCACGCCGTTGCGGGAGGCCGCAATCGCGGGCAACGCGACGTTGCACGGCACCGGCATCGCTCCGGGCGGCATCAGCGAGAAGTTCCCGCTGCTGTTCTCCGCCTTCTCAACGGGCGTGACTTTCGTTCGCGCCGAGGAGTTTTCGGATCTACGGACTTACGAAGCGCCCGATGTCGTTCGGCACGTGATGGGGTTCGGCGAAGTCCCGGACAAGGCGCTCAGCGGGCCGATGCAGAAGTTGCTCGACGGAGGCTTCATCCAGGCCGTGAACATGATCGTCGACAAGGTCGGCTTCCGCGCGGACCCGAAAATCCGCTCCGCACAGGAGATCGCCGTCGCGACTGCGCCCATCGAATCACCGATCGGTGTCATCGAGCCGGGACAGGTCGCGGGCCGCAAGTTCCACTGGGAAGCGCTCGTGGCCGACGAACCGGTGGTGCGGGTGACCGTGAACTGGTTGATGGGTGAGGAGAATCTCGATCCCGCTTGGACGTTCGGCCCGGAAGGCCAGCGGTACGAGATGGAGGTCCGGGGCAACCCGGACGTCAACATCGTCGTCAAGGGCTTCCAGTCGGCGGTCGGCGGCGAGGGACCGGAGTACGGCATCGTCGGCACCGCTGCGCACTGCGTGAACTCGGTACCGGCGGTGTGTGCCGCCGCGCCCGGCATCGCGACGTATCTGGACCTGCCGTTGATCAGCGGCAGGGCGGCGCCGGGACTGTGAGGAGACGAGCACTGGTTCTCGCCGGCGGCGGGGTGGCGGGAATCGCATGGGAGACCGGCATCCTGACCGGTATCGCCGACGAGTCCCCCGCGATGGCGGAGACGCTGCTGACCTCCCACGGCCTGGTCGGCACCTCGGCGGGTTCGACGGTCGCGGCGCAACTGGGCAGCGGCCTCGGGTTGTCCGCGCTGTTCGACAGGCAGACCGCGGCGAGGTCCGCGGAGCTCGACCCGGGCGCGGGCATCGAGGAGATCACCGAGATGTTCCTCGCCGCGATGACCGAGCCCGGTTCGAAAACCGAGAAACTGCAGCGGATCGGCGCGATCGCGGTGGCCGCCGAGACCGTCGCCGAACCGGTACGGCGCGCGGTGATCGAGCAGCGGCTGCCGTCGCACGACTGGCCGGACCGCGACCTGCGCATCGCGGCGATCGACACCGCGACCGGCGAACTGGTCGCGTTCGACCGCGCGTCGGGCGTCTCGCTGGTCGACGCGGTCGCAGCAAGTTGCGCGGTGCCGGGCGTGTGGCCGCCGGTCACCATCGGCGGGCGGCGGTTCATGGACGGCGGCGTCGGCAGCACGGTCAACCTCGCGCTCGCCGATGACTGTGAGGTGGCCGTCGCGCTGATCCCGCAGGGCCTCTCCTCACCGTCGCCCTTCGGGAGCCGAACCAGGGAAGAGGTCGCCGCGCGCAACGCCTTCGGCGTGTTCGCCGACGACGAGGCGCTGGCCGCGTTCGGGGCCAACCCGCTGGACCCCGCCTGCCGGATCCCGTCGGCACACGCCGGTCGGCGGCAGGGCAGGCGAGTGGCCGCTCAGGTGGCCGAGTACCTCGAGCTCTAATCTTCAGTAGCGGAGGGGATTTCGCGACGCCGCGGCTTCTCGAGCGCATCAAGTGCGGCTGCGGTCAGCTCGACACCGACATCGATCACCTCCGCTGCGCGGTGAAACTCCAGGCTCCGGCATGCCGAACGCGGCACCTCGATGAGTAGATCGGGTGGGTAGCCGGCCAGCTGGTGCCGCGCCAGCGCCGCCTGGGCGATGTCGATGGTGCGGTTCATCACCTCGAAGCTGCCGAGTTTGGGGACCACGGCCGCTTCCTTGGTCGCGTCGACGAGTTCCTCGTCGCTGTCTGTCGGCGCAAGGTCTTCGTCGGAGCCGGCGCCGAAGCGGCCCAGCACCGCATTGGACTCGAACAGCGACGTGGTGCTGCGCCACACCCGAGCCAACCATTCGCTGGTCATGCGCGATCCGGGTTCGGTCGGCTCCTCGGCGCCACCGGATTCGCTGCCCGCCAGGGACACCGCGATGGTCAGGTCGGCGTTGACGGCCGCGATCGGCGCCATCGGCAGCGGTTCGAGGATGCCGCCGTCGGCGAGCAGGCGGCCGTCGAGTAGGTGCGGTGCGATCACGCCCGGGATCGCGATCGAGGCCCGGATCGCGGCGTCCACCGGCCCACGCTGCAGCCACACCGACTTGCCGGCGATCAGGTCGGTCGACACCGCGGTGTAGGGGATCGGTAGGTCCTCGATCCTGACCTCGCCGAGGATGTCACGCACCGCGTCGAGGATCTTGGTGGCGCGCAGCACGCCCGCAGCGGTGATCGAGGGGTCGAGCAAGCGCAGCACCGCGCCCTGGGTCAGCGACTGCGCCCAGTCCGTGAATTGGTCGAGCCTTCCCGCCGCCCGCAGCCCACCGACCAGCGCCCCCATGGAGGAGCCGGCGATGCCGACGATCTCGTAGCCGCGGTCCTGCAGCTCTTCGATCACCCCGATGTGGGCGTACCCGCGGGCGCCGCCGCTGCCCAGCGCCAGCGCCACCCGCTTGCCAGCCATACCGCCATTGTCGCGCGCGGGCGGCGGGCTAGCCGCAGAGGCCGTCGGCGGCCGCCCGCACGGCGACGATGACCGCGGCCTGCCGCGGCGGCGGCAACGCAGACCACGCGGTGTCGTAGGTGCCTGGCCCCGCCGAATCCGTGGTCTGCAGCATGCCGAGGTACGGCTCGATCTGCTCCTTCGGGTCGCCGCCCTGCTCGGCCATCCACTGCCTGGCCGTGGTGCAGGCCTTGGAGTACTCCTCCTCGGTCGACTCGGCGGGCGCCCCGACCGCCGTGGTGACGCCGCCAGGGGAGACCGCGACGGAACCCGGTGCCGCAGTGGGCGTTTCCGAGCTGGTTTCGGTGGCGGTCGGAGATGAGGGCTCGTCGGGCGTGGTTTCGGTGCCCGACGAGCATCCCGCGATGACGCCTGCCATCGTGACGGCCGCCACGACGAGATGACCAGAGTGCCTGCGCATGCCCGCCAATTTAGAGTGTGTCGAGCAGATCCCCTAGCCAGGCCTGCACCGTCGACTTCGGCTCAGCGTGATTTTGAGCCGCAGGGTCCCGGTGGCCAGCGGTTATCCGGTTCGCTCGCCGGCTGCGGGGCTGCATGCCACGGGGTGGCTGTGAGACTGGGTGCATGACGACCGGACGCCAGGAGTGTTGCGGGGCTTAGCGCCCCGCCCGTCTCGCCCCTTCTTCTGGAGTTGTCATGGCCGCCTCTGCAGTCCTGCCCGCTGCCGTCCCGGCAGTCTCCGCGCCGACACGGCTGCGGTTACCCGATCTGTTGCTCGCCGCCGATCGCGGTGCCGACGATGTGCTCGCCGGTCGCTACGACCACCTGATGCCCCTCGGCGGTCCGCCCACCGACGAGCGGTGGTTCACCCGCCTTCACGGTGACGACGAACTCGACATCTGGTTGATCAGCTGGGCGCCGGACCGGTCGACCGAATTGCACGACCACGGCGGGTCCCTCGGGGCGCTGACTGTCGTGTCCGGCGCGCTGCGGGAAACCCGCTGGGACGGTGGAGCTTTGCGGCATCGTCGGCTGTCCGCGGGCGATCAGGCCGCCTTTCCGCTGGGATGGGTGCACGACGTGGTTCGGGCGCCCGAGCGTGATACCTCGGCTCCGGTCGTGTCGACGCTGAGCGTGCACGCATATTCGCCGCCGCTCACCGCGATGTCCTACTACGAGGTGACGAAACGGAAAACGTTGCGCCGGAACCGCACCGAGCTCACGGATGCGCCGGAGGGTTGACATGAGCAGTCGAATCGAACGGGTCCTGGACGACGCTCGCGCGCGGCTGCGCCGGTTGCCGGCCTCGGAGGTGCCCGGCGCGTTGGGCCGGGGCGCCATCCTGGTCGACATCCGGCCACAGGCGCAACGTGCGCGCGAGGGTGAGGTCACCGGAGCGCTGGTGATCGAGCGCAATGTGCTCGAGTGGCGCTGCGATCCGACGAGCGATGCGCGGCTGCCGCTGGCCGTCGACGACGATGTCGAGTGGGTGGTGCTGTGCTCGGAGGGTTACACCTCGAGCCTGGCCGCCGCATCGCTGCTCGACCTCGGCCTGCGCCGGGCGACCGACGTGATCGGCGGGTACCACGCGCTGAAGGCCGAAGGGGTTGTCGTCTAGGCGTTTTCGTCGTTGGACAACAGCGGCCTCAAACGTTCGGTTTTCTCCGGCGTCCAGCCCGGGGGCTGCAGGACCGCCGCCCATGCGTCGGCCACATTCTTGACGTAGACGTGGCCGTGCCCGTCGGGCACGTCGACGGCGACCGCCATGTCCGCCGACACCTGCAGGAACGTCACCACCGGGATCCACTGCATCCGCCCCGATACGTCGTATCCCCGAGGCTCTTTGAGCCAATCAGGTTCGGCGAACAGCAGATCCGGATCGAACCAGGCGATCGGGTCCGAAGCGTGCTGCAGATACACGACCCGGGGACTGCCCCATGGCTCGTCGGGCCGGCCCAGGTCTTCGGCGCGGGCGGCGAAGCGGACGTTCTCACCCTTGTCGAAGATCGGCAGCCACATCGGCGAACCCGAGTCGCGGTCGCGGGTGAGCTGCGTCCAGATCGTGTTGTTGAACGTCGGGCCGCTGAACAGCGCGCCGTCCGTGCGCGCGATGAGGTTGTTGAGCGCGAGGAACGGCGCCTCGCCGCCGAACGAGCCGAGGCTTTCGCCGAAGACGACCAGGCGTGGCCGCTGTTCCTCGGGCATCTCGCGGATCAGCGCGTCGACGGCCTCGAACAGCGCCTGTCCGGCCTGTCGCGCGTTCTCACGGTCCACCAGGAACGACAACCAGCTCGGCAGGAACGAGTACTGCATCGACACGATCGCGGTGTCGCCGTTGTACATGTACTCCAGCGCCGAGGCTTCCGCCTCGTTGATCCACCCGGTGCCGGTGGTGGTGGCCACCGCGACCACTTGGCGGTTCAGACCGCCGGTGCGCTGCAACTCCCGGGCAGCCAACTCGGCGGTGGCCTTGATC
Organism: Mycobacterium sp. GA-0227b; assembly: GCF_001499855.1. Lineage (GTDB taxonomy): Bacteria > Actinomycetota > Actinomycetes > Mycobacteriales > Mycobacteriaceae > Mycobacterium. The sequence continues at coordinate 276,283 of NZ_LQIK01000012.1, read as the reverse complement.
CCGTCGGCGGAATGCAGGCCGGCGTAGGCACGGATCGGCTCGACGGCCGGCCGCCCGTTGAACGCGGTCAACTCCTCGACCGTCGGGCCCGCGGCCACGAACACCCGGCCCTGGTGGCCGAGCGACTCCCAGCTCGCCAGCGACTGTGGCCCGCCCGACCGCAACGGCGATGTCGGCGCTGCGAAGTCCGGGTCGGTCTCGTCGTTGACCGCGGAGAACGTACGGTTGATGGTGCTCATCGCGAAGCGCACCACAATGCCGTTGAGCAGCGCGACCGTGAGCGCGATCAGTAACGCCACCACTACGACGGCCGAGACCCGCGGCGGCGCAAAGCGTTCGAGTTGGCGCACCAGGAAGCGCACCAGCCTGCCGATCAACTGGCCGATCTCGACGAGCACGAACAGCGTCACGATCGACAGCACAGCGGTCAGTGGGTGATCCCAGAAGCCCAGTCGCGGTACGCCATTGAGGTCGCGCACCTCGTCCTGCCAGATGTGGAAGTAGATGATCATCAGGATCTGGCCGACGACGCCGACGATCACCAGCGCGATCCAGGCCTGCCGGGGCGCGGGCGGACTGCTGTCCTTCGACCGCATGTAGCGCACCAGCCAGACCGCGAACACGCCGAGGCCGTAGCCGAAAGCGCCGGCGGCACCGCTGACCAGACCCTGGAACAGCGGGCCACGCGGTAACAGTGAGGGCGTCAGCGAGAGCCAGATGAACACCAGCCCGACCGCGGTTCCGGTGAACGTGTAGTGGCGCAGCCACCAGGGCTTGGCAGCTGGCTTCTCGGCGGGTCTGTCCTGCGGCGGCGCTTCGACTGTCGGCTCTGTGTCGCCGCGGGTTTCGGTCACCCCCGCAGATTAACGGTGGCGGAAGTTGGCGGGGCGTTTCTCGGTGAACGCGTTCATGCCCTCGGTCTGGTCTTCGGTGGCGAACGCCGAATGGAACAGCCTGCGCTCGTAGAGGAGTCCTTCGGCGAGCGTCGTCTCGAACGCGCGGTCGACGGCTTCCTTGGCCATCCGCGAGGCCGACAGCGACATTCCCGCGATGGTCTTGGCGACCGCGTTGGCTTCGTCGAGCAGGCTGTCGGCGGGCACCACGCGCGACACCAGGCCGGCGCGTTCGGCCTCCTCGGCGTCCATGTTTCGACCGGTGAGGATCAGGTCCATCGCCTTGGCCTTGCCGACGGCCCGGGTGAGCCGTTGCGAGCCTCCCATGCCGGGCAGCACACCGAGTTTGATCTCGGGCTGGCCGAATTTCGCGGTGTCGGCGGCGATCAGCAGATCGCACATCATCGCCAATTCGCAACCACCGCCGAGGGCGTATCCGGCGACGGCGGCGATCGTGGGTGTTCGGGTGGCGGCGAACCGGTTCCAGGCGGCGAAGAAGTCGCTTCCGAACACGTCGGCGAACGACAGGCCGGCCATCTCTTTGATGTCCGCGCCCGCGGCGAACGCCTTCTCGTTCCCGGTGATGATGATGGCGCCGATCGCGGGGTCGTTGTCCAATTCGGCTGCCGCGGAGGTGACTTCGTGCATCACCTGGCTGTTGAGGGCGTTGAGCGCCTTCGGCCGGTTCAAGGTGATCGTCGCAACCCGGTCGTCACGGGTGACCAGAATGGTCTCGTAGCTCATCAGAACTCCAATTCGCGGTCGGCCGGCGCGAAGTAGTCCTCGACGTCGGCGGTGGTGACGGCCGCCAGCGAGGCAGGCGACCACTTCGGGTTGCGGTCCTTGTCGACGACCTGGGCGCGGATGCCCTCGACGAAGTCGTGGGAGCGCAATGAACCGCACGAGGTTCGGTATTCCTGCCGCAGCACGTCTTCGAGTGTGTCGAGTTTCGCGGCGCGGCGCAGGGCTTCCAACGCGACGGACACCGAGATCGGCGAGCGGGTCTCGATCAGGTCGGCAGCGTCGACGGCGGGCCCGGCGTCGTGTCCCCGCAGCGCGGCGACGATGTCGGCCACCGTGTCGTTCGCGTAGCACTGGTCGATCCAGTCGCGCTGTGCGACAAGGTTGCTCGGCGGCGGCTCGGTGGCGTGCGCGGCCAGCGCGGCGTCGATGCCGTCATCGATGAGCTTGGCCTTGAAGTCGGCGAGCCGGTCGTGGGGCACGAAGTGGTCGGCGAATCCCATCGCGATCGCGTCGGCGCCGTCGAAGTTCGCGCCAGTCAGCGCGGCGTGGCGGCCGAGCAGGCCGGGCGCGTGCGACAGGATCAGCGTGCCGCCGACGTCGGGGACGAAGCCGATGCCGACCTCGGGCATCGCCATCTTGGTGGTGTCGGTGACGACGCGCACGCTGCCGTGGGCGCTGACGCCGACGCCGCCGCCCATGACGATGCCATCCATCAGCGCGACGTACGGCTTGCTGAACCGGCCGATCTGGGCGTTGAGCAGGTATTCGTCGTACCAGAACGCCCGCGCTTCGCGCCCTTTTTCGGGGCCGTCGGCTTTGGCGCTGTGATAGAGCGCGACGATGTCGCCGCCGGCGCACAGGCCGCGTTCGCCGGCGCCGTCGACCACGACGGCGGTGACGGCGTCGTCGTTCTCCCACTCGGCGAGCGCGCGCGACATCGCGGTGACCATCCGATGGTTCAGCGAATTGATGGCCTTGGGCCGGTTGAGGGTGATGAGGCCGACGCCGCGGTCAACAGTTACTAGGACATCCTCGTTTTCGCCCACGGGTATGCAATGTAGAACGTCGCCCGGCCTGCGGCGGCTCCGGGTAGGGTTTCTGCTTGAAGACGCTGGAAAGTTCGGCGGCGCAGCCGGGAACCGACCAGGGGATCGAAACGTTGACGGTGTGTTCGCGAACGTCGAACCACATCACAGGAGAGGAACCGACGGTGCGGGAATCCAGCAACCCCGTATTCCGAACCCTGCCGAAGACGCAGGGCGGATATGCGCAATTCGGTACCGGAGCCGCGGGCTACGGTACGCAGGCGGTACACGCCGACCCCTATGTGACCCAGTACCCCGATCAGCGGCAGACCGGTGTCGCGCGGCCGTTGACCATCGACGACGTCGTCACCCGCACCGGCATCACGCTGGCGCTGCTGTCGGCCGTCGCCGTCGTCTCGTACTTCCTGGTCGCTCAGAACATCGGGCTAGCCATGCCGTTCACCCTGGTGGGTGCCCTCGGCGGGCTGGTGCTGGTGCTGATCGCCACGTTCGGCCGTAAGCAGGACAATCCCGGGATCGTGTTGAGCTACGCCGCGCTCGAGGGTCTGTTCCTCGGCGCGTTCTCGTTCGTCGTGGCCAACCTGATGGTGTCGGGTGTCAGCGCCGGTGCGCTGATCAGCCAGGCCGTGTTGGGCACGATCGGCGTGTTCGCCGGCATGCTCGTGGTCTACAAGACCGGCGCCATCCGGGTGACGCCGAAGTTCACCCGCTTCATCGTGGCCAGCCTGTTCGGCGTGGTCGTTTTGATGCTTGGCAACCTGGTGCTCGCGTTGTTCGGTGTCGGCGGCGGCGAGGGCCTCGGCCTGCGCAGCGGCGGCCCGATCGCGATCATCTTCTCGCTCGTCTGCATCGGCCTGGCGGCGTTCAGCTTCCTGATCGACTTCGACGCGGCCGATCAGATGATCCGCGCCGGTGCGCCGGAGAAGGCGGCGTGGGGCATCGCGCTCGGCCTGACCGTCACGCTGGTCTGGCTGTACATCGAGATCCTGCGGCTGCTGTCCTACTTCAACAGCGACTAGCAGCCTGACGAGAAGGCCCGGCACGAAATGTGCCGGGCTTTTTCATTTCCGCCGAAACTGCACACAGATCGCGATTCATCCACAGATCGCGATCTGTGTGCAGTTTCGGCGCATGATTTCGGCGAGAGTCGAGCCATGGCGATTCTCAACGAGCCCTTTGTCGGCAGTGAAGCCGTGATCAACGGTGCAATCCGCAAGCACGAGTTGCGGTCGCGCTACCGCACGGTCTTCCCAGATGTGTACATGTCGAAAGGCGTTGTGCCGTCACTGTACGACCGCGCGAAGGCGGCATGGTTGTGGTCGCATCGCGAAGGCGTGATGGTGGGGTTGACGGCGTCGGCGTTGCACGGCGCGAAGTGGGTCGATGACGATGCTCCGATCGAAATGCTGTGGCGCAACACGCGCGCGCCCCAAGGCATGCGGACCTACGACATGAGAGTGCCCTCCACGGAATACCAGGCTGGGCCGGGGTTCCCCATGACCACACTCGCGCGCACGGGCTTCGACATCGGGCGTCGGCAACCGCTGGATGAAGCGGTCGCCCGTCTCGATGCACTCGGCAACGCCACCGGCTTGAGTGCCGACGATGTGCTCGCGGTCGCTCGGTCGCATCGCGGGGCACGCGGTCTTCGACGTTTGGAAGAAGCGCTCAAGCTCTACGATGCCGGTGCCGCGTCGCCGAAAGAGACGTGGTTGCGGCTCTTGGTGATTCGCGCTGGCTACCCGCGGCCACAGACGCAGATACCGGTGCGCAGCCCCGACGGCTTACGTCAGTACTACCTCGACATGGGCTGGCCCGACATGACGTTGGCAGTCGAGTACGACGGCGAACAACATCGACTCGACCCGCGCGAGTACGCCTACGACATCCGGCGGTCAGAGGACGTCGCGGCGCTCGGCTGGACCCGGATCCGAGCGGTCAAGGCGCACTCCGGAGCCGACATCCTCCGCCGACTCGACCGAGCCTGGCGATCGAAACTGCACACAGATCGCGAAATTTCGTGAATTCGCGATCTGTGTGCAGTTTCGGCGAGAAGGGGAGCTAGGACAGCCGCTCGATCACCATCGCCATGCCCTGCCCGCCGCCGACACACATCGTCTCGAGCCCGAACGTCTTGTCGTGCGTCGTCAGGTTGTTCAACAGCGTGGTGGTGATCCGGGCGCCGGTCATGCCGAACGGATGGCCCAGCGCGATCGCACCGCCCGAGACGTTGAGCTTGTCCTCGTCCATGCCCAGCGCCCGCGCCGAACCCAGCACCTGCACGGCGAACGCCTCGTTGATCTCGTACAGGTCGATGTCGCCGATCGTCATCCCGGCGTTCGCGAGCGCCTTCTTCGTCGCCTCGATCGGGCCGAGACCCATGATCTCCGGCGACAACCCGCTCACCCCGGTCGAGACGACGCGCGCCAACGGGGTCAGTCCGAGTTCGCGAGCCTTGGTGTCCGACAGGATCACCAGCGCGGCGGCGCCGTCGTTCAGCGGGCAGGCGTTACCGGCGGTCACGGTGCCGTTCGGCCGGAAGACCGGCTTGAGTTGGCTGATCTTCTCGTACGTGGTGCCCGCGCGCGGGCCATCGTCCTTGGACACCGTGGACCCGTCGGGCAGTGTCACCGGCGTGATCTCGCGCTCGAAGAAGCCGCTGTTGATCGCTTCCTCAGCGCGGTTCTGCGACCGCACGCCCCAGCGGTCCTGGTCCTCGCGGCTGATCCCGGTGTGCAATGCGACGTTCTCCGCGGTCTGGCCCATCGCGATGTAGACGTCCGGCAGCGCGCCGTCCTCGCGCGGGTCACGCCATTCCTCGGCACCGGCGGCGGCCTGATCCGAGCGGCTCATCGCATCGGCGAACACCGGGTTCTTGCTGTCCGGCCAGCCGTCCGCAGTGCCTTTCGGGAAGCGCGAAACCGTCTCCACCCCAGCGGAAATGAACGCGTGACCCTCACCGGCCTTGATCGCGTGGAACGCCATCCGGGTGGTCTGCAGCGACGACGAACAGTAGCGGTTGACCGTGGTGCCCGGCAGAAAGTCGTAGCCGAGTTCGACGGCGACCGCCCTGCCGACGTTGAATCCGGCCTCGCCCGCCGGTTGGCCGCAGCCCATGATCAGGTCGTCGAGCTCGCGCGGGTCGAGCGCGGGCACCTTGTCCAACGCGGCGCGCACCATCTGCGCGGCCAGGTCGTCGGGCCGCATGTCGACCAGCGAACCCTTGGCGGCGCGCCCGATCGGCGACCGCGCGGTCGCGACAATGACGGCTTCAGGCATGGTGTCTCCTCGCATCGGTGGATATGAGGAAAACCTAGCTGGCGGGCACGACGATGGGTGCGGGGACCCTCCCCGGGCCAAGGCCGGGGACCCCACCCAGCACAGGTGCGGGGACCCCTGTCGACCTCCGCCACAGCCTGCTCAACCCGCCGACCCGGGCCAGCAGCGTAAAGCCTTCGCCCGACTGCGACTGCCACGGCAATTCCGCCGCCGCGCCACCGATCCACTCGCTCAACGCATTACACAGCGCGGGTAGCAGTTGGTTGGCGGCCAGCGCGTAGCCCGCACCGGATGGGTGGAACATGTCCGGGGAGAACAACGCGTCGGGGGTGGTGCGGAAGTGGGGTGCCAACAAGTCGGCCAGCGGCACGGGGATCCCGCCCGCAGACCGCACCGCTGCCGCCTGGGCGCGAGCCAGCCGCAAGCCGCGGCTGCGGGCGACCGAGCGCAACGGCTGCGGGATCGCGGTGATGACACCGAAGTCGGGGCAGGTGCCGACGACCACGACCGCACCCGCCGCTCGCAACCGGCGCACCCCCTCGCCGAGTCGGTGCGCCGACGGTCTGATGCCATTGGGGCGGGTGATGTCGTTGGCCCCGATCATGATCACTGCGGCGTCCGGCGGTGGTCCTGCGACGAACATCGCGTCGATCTGGCCCGAGAGCCCTTTCGACGTCGCCCCGACGATCGCCTTGGTGCTCAGCCGGATCCGTCGTCCCGAGATCTCGGCCAACCCGCGCGCCAGCAGGACCCCGGGCACTTCGTCCGCGGTGGTGGCTCCGTAGCCGGTCGCGGTGGAGTCGCCGAAGACCATCAGGTGCAGGTCGAAGGGCACGTCCCGGCGCCAGCGCTCGACGGGGCCACCGCCCGGCGCGTACACGCCGTCCGCGCGCGGCGGGATGTCCCACGCCTGCGGAATGACGCTGCGGGCCTGGTCAGCCTGCCCGATCAGCAGGTTCCGCATCCCGATGTATGCGGAACCGACCGAACCGAGCGTGGCCGCGGCCGCAAGGGCCATGGTGGTCATCCGTCGCGGTGTGCCCACGGATGAAAGTTTATGTCCGTTTCCCGGGCCACCCGCGTGGCGAGAGGCGAGGCGGGGTCACATTGCGGTATCAACTCCGGTATCGAATATGACTCGCTGATTGTTTGAATTGAACAGATGGTGTCAAGCTAAGCTATCGGGTCACGCTCAGAAAATTAGGCGTACTCGGCACTACAACGGCTTGTACGTTGGAGGGAGTGGTTGTCATGACCGCACCGAGCAAGGTGAGCCATGCTCACCATTCACGGGTATTGCCTGGTCAGTCACGTAAACCCCGCAAGTTTCCGGTCAGTGACGGCGCGCCCGTCGAGGTTGTCGAAGACGGTCCCAGCCTGGCCGGACGGCTCACGGCTCTGGCCGCGCTGCTAACTGTTCGGCCCACTTTAGCTATCGGAAGCTATGCTCCGAGACTGCCCTGGCCATGGGGTTTGGTGGATTTCGCGGCGCGTATCGCGCGGCCGGCGCCCGGCACCGTGCGCGCGACGATCTCGTTGTCTAACTGCACCGCGCAGCTCGTCCGAGCGCCCGGTGTGCTGCCGGCTGACGGCAAGCGCGGCGTCATTCTCTATATGCACGGCGGGGCGTTTCTGACCTGCGGGGTGAACTCGCACGGCCGGCTGGTGCAGGCGCTGTCGGGCTACGCCGACTGTCCCGTGCTGGTGGTCAACTACCGGATGATTCCGAAGCACTCGGTCGGCATGGCGATCGACGACTGCTATGACGCCTACCAGTGGCTTCGCCTGAAGGGCTACGAGGCCGACCAGATCGTGCTGGCCGGTGACTCGGCAGGTGGTTACCTGGCGCTCGCCCTTGCCGAACGACTGCAGCGGGACGGCCTAGAGGGTGAGGTGCCCGCAGCGATGGTGACGCTGTCGCCGCTCTTCGAGATCGACAACGAGACCAGGGCCAACCACCCGAACATCCGCAGCGACGCGATGTTCCCGCCGCGGGCGTTTTGTGCGCTGGTCGATCTGGTGAAGGAGGCCGCGGGCAGGCATGTGACCGACGGCAACCCCGAGGAGGTCTACGAGCCGCTCGACCACATCGAACCCGGGCTGCCCCGCACGCTGATCCACGTGTCGGGGTCCGAGGTGCTGATCAGTGACGCTCGCAAGGCCGCGCGACGGCTGGCGGCCGCCGGCGTGCCCGTCGAGGTGCGGGTGTGGCCGGGACAGATGCACGTGTTCCAACTTGCGGCGCCCATGGTGCCGGAGGCAACCCGCTCATTGCGTCAGATCGGCGACTACATCCGAGAGGCCACCTGGTAACCCAGCTGGTAACGGGAAACGCCGCCTGACACGATGGAGTCATGCGCATCGCCCGGCACGTCAGTGAGCTCATTGGCAATACCCCTCTGGTTCAGCTGAACTCTGTTGTCCCCCAGGGAGCCGGCACGGTCGCGGCCAAGATCGAGTACCTCAACCCCGGCGGCAGCGCCAAGGACCGGATCGCAGTCAAGATGATCGACGCCGCCGAGGCGAGCGGTGAACTGAAGCCCGGCGGCACGATCGTCGAGCCGACCTCGGGCAACACCGGGGTGGGGCTGGCGCTGGTCGCCCAGCAGCGCGGCTACAAATGCATCTTCGTCTGCCCGGACAAGGTCAGCGAGGACAAGCGGAACGTGTTGCGCGCCTACGGCGCCGACGTGGTGGTATGCCCGACGGCGGTGCCGCCCGACCATCCCGACAGCTACTACAGCGTCTCCGACCGGCTCGTCGAGGAGGTCGACGGCGCATGGAAACCCGACCAGTACTCCAACCCGATGGGCCCCGAGTCGCACTACGAGACCACCGGCCCGGAAATCTGGGCCGACACCGAGGGCAAGGTGACCCATTTCGTGGCCGGCGTCGGCACCGGCGGCACCATCACGGGCGCGGGACGGTACCTGAAGGAAGTGTCCGGCGGAAGAGTCCGGATCGTCGGCGCCGACCCGGAGGGTTCGGTGTACTCCGGCGGCACCGGCAGGCCGTACCTCGTTGAGGGCGTGGGCGAGGACTTCTGGCCCGCCGCTTACGACCCCGCGGTTCCCGACGAGATCATCGCGGTCTCGGACGCCGACTCGTTCGAGATGACGCGGCGACTCGCCCGCGAAGAGGCGCTGCTGGTCGGCGGGTCCTGCGGCATGGCCGTCGTCGCCGCGATCAAGGTGGCCGAGCAGGCCGGCCCCGACTCGCTTGTGGTCGTCCTGTTGCCGGACGGCGGAAGAGGTTATCTGTCAAAGGTTTTCAACGACGATTGGATGTCTTCGTACGGGTTTCTGCGCAGCCGGCTGGACGGTTCGGTGGAGGAGTCGACCGTGGGCGAGGTGCTGCGAGGTAAGTCGGGGGCGCTACCGGACCTGGTGCACACGCACCCGTCGGAGACCGTGCGCGACGCCATCGGGATCCTGCGCGAGTACGGAGTCTCGCAGATGCCCGTCGTCGGCGCAGAACCGCCGGTGATGGCCGGGGAGGTCGCGGGCAGCGTGTCGGAACGCGAACTGTTGTCCGCGGTTTTCGAGGGACGGGCCAAGCTCGCCGACGCGGTGGCCGAGCACATGAGTCCACCGCTGCCGCTGATCGGCGCCGGCGAACTGGTCAGCGCTGCAGCGAAGCAACTTCGCGAATGCGACGCAGTGATGGTGGTCGAAGAGGGCAAGCCGGTCGGCGTACTGACTCGCCACGATCTACTCGGATTCCTCTCCGACGGCAGTAGACGCCGCGTCCGCTAGCCGCTCACCGGCGTTCGGTCACGGGGTCACGTTCCGGTCAGAAAACCCTGCACAAGATCACTTCTCAGGTAGGGTAAGCACGCTCGTTTCAGCTAGGACACAGACTGGAAGCGTTCGTGACCGATGCACCGCCACCGCCGAGGGGTGGCTCAGCGCCACCGCCAGAGGGAGGTGCGTCCTTCGTCGACGATGGCCCGGGGACGGTTCTCCCGACCGAGGCCTACACCGAGTGGTTCACCCGGGTGGTGGCGTGGCTGATCGACTACATTCCGATCCTCTGCCTACTCGGTATCGGGTGGGGTGTGCTGGTCGGAACTCAGGAAACGGATTGCCTCACCGAGGTTTCCGGGTACGACCTGAGTGAATCCTGCGCGACGGGCGCGTCCACCGTCGGCCTGTTGACGATCGGCATCACCTCGATTTTTGCGCTGGTCTACGTGATCTGGAACTACGGCCACCGCCAGGGCACCACGGGCTCCAGCATCGGCAAGTCGATCCTGAAATTCAAGGTCGTCAGCGAAAAGACCGGCGAACCAATCGGTTTCGCGATGTCGATCGTCCGGCAACTGGCCCACGTCATCGACGCCGTGATCTGTTATATCGGTTTCTTGTTCCCGTTGTGGGACGCCAAGCGGCAGACGATCGCCGATAAGATCATCGGCACCGTCTGCTTACCGTTGTAGTAATCAACCGGGAAGGCCACATGTCCGATCAACCGCCCCCTCCGCCGGGCAACAACCCCCCGCCGCCGCCGGGAGGATATCCGCCACCGCCCCCGCCGGGGGGCTACCCGCCGCCACCGTCGCCGGGGGGTTACCCGCCGCCTCCGCAGCAGGGCGGCTACCCGCCGCCACCCACGGGTGGTTACCCGCCACCGCCGACGGGCACCGGATACCCGCCACCGACGGGCGGCTATCCACCGGCCTGGGGTCCGGGATCTGGTGCAGGGCAGCAGGCCAACGTGGGCGACAGTTTCAACTGGGCGTTCGGCAAGTTCAAGGAGAACGCTGCGGCGCTGATCGTCCCGATGCTGGTCTACGCCCTGATCATCGGGGTGCTCTCCGCCATCGTCGTCGGCCTCATGTTCGCCACCGCACCGGACTCGGTGACCACGTACGAGTCCTCCGAGTACGGATTCGAGTACGAGACGAGTTCGTCGCTCGGAGGGACCAGCATCCTGGTCCTCATCGTCGGCTCGCTGGTGGGGTTGGTGGTCATCGCCGCGATTCACTCGGCGTATCTGGCAGGTGTGCTCGACATCGCGGACGGGCGACGGGTGACGATCGGGTCGTTCTTCAAGCCGCGCAACGTCGTCAGCGTCATTCTCGCGACGCTGATCATCGGCATTCTGACGGCGATCGGCCAGATCGTGATCATTGGCAGTCTCGTCGTAGGACTCTTCGCGGTGTTCGCCATCGTCGCCATCGTCGATCGCAACCTCTCACCGATCGACGGCCTCAAGGCGAGTTTCGCAACCGTGAAGGACAATTTCGTACCCGCGCTTCTCACGTATCTGATGGTTGCGGTCATCACGTTCGTGGGCGCGCTGCTGTGCGGCATCGGACTGCTGGTTGCCGTCCCCCTGGCCGAGCTGTTCTTGGTGCATGCGTGGCGCAAGCTCAGCGGAGGTCAGGTCGCCGAGCTCAACCCGCAGCCCCTGCCGCCGGGGCCGCCGCCGCAGACCACCCCGCAATAGGTTCAGCAGAGGCTCATCGGAAGGCGCTGACACCGGTCAGCGCCTCTCCGATGACCATCTGGTGCACCTCCGAGGTGCCCTCGTAGGTCAACACCGACTCCAGGTTGTTGGCATGCCGGATCACCGGGTACTCCAAAGTGATCCCGTTGGCGCCCAACAGCGTTCGGCACTGCCGGGCGATCTGGATCGCTTCCCGCACGTTGTTGAGCTTGCCGAAGCTCACCTGCTCGGGCCGGATCCTGCCCTCGTCCTTCAGCCGGCCCAGGTGAAGGGCCAGCAACTGCGCCTTGCCGAGTTCGACTGCCATGTCGGCGATCTTGGCCTGGGTCAGCTGGTAGGCCGCCAGCGGTTTGTCGAACACCTCGCGGCTCCCCACGTAGTCCAGCGCCGTCTGTAGACAGTCCCTGGCCGCGCCGACGCTGCCGAACACGATGCCGAACCGCGCCTCAGAAAGGCAGCTCAGCGGTCCCGACAACCCGCGTGCGTCGGGCAGTTTCGCGTCGGCCGGCAACCGGACGTCGTCCAGGTGCAGTTCCGAGGTGACCGAGGCCCGCAGCGACAACTTGTGTGTCATGTCGGTGGCGGAGAATCCGGGCGTGCCGGCGGGCACCAGGAACCCGACGATGCCTTCATCTGCTCGCGCCCACACGACCGCCACGTCGGCGACCGAGCCGTTGGTGATCCACATCTTCGACCCGTTGAGGATCCAGTCCGTGCCGTCCTGCTTCACGGTCGTGCGCATCCCCGCCGGATTCGACCCGAAATCGGGCTCGGTCAACCCGAAACATCCGATGGCCTCGCCGGCCGCCATCGCCGGCAGCCACTGGTTGCGCTGCTCCTCGCTGCCCCAGCGGTGGATGGCGAACATCGCCAGCGAGCCCTGCACCGAGACCAGGCTGCGCAGACCACTGTCCACGGCCTCGAGCTCCTGGCAGACCAGGCCGTACGCCGTCGCCGTCGAGCCGCCGCAGCCGTAACCCTTCAGGTGCATCCCGAGCAGCCCGAGCTCACCGAAACCCGAGGCCAGCTCGCGGACCGGTACCTGACCGGTCTCGAACCACTCTGCGATGTACGGCCGCAGCCGCTGTTCGCCGAACCGGCGCACCGTTTGGCGCAGCTCGACGTCCTCGGGCGACAGGTATGAATCCAACTCGAGCAGATCGTCGAGGCGCGTAGGGGGGTTCATGGTCCATGTCTACACCGGTCCGCGCGCACCGCCGGCGTCGCTAGGCTGAGCGGTGATGACCGAGAACAGAAGGCAGGGCCTGTCCACCAAGGCCATCCACGCCGTCCGCCCCGACCTGACCACCGGGGCGGTCAACGCGCCGATCTATGCGAGTTCGACGTTCGCGCAAGACGGCGTCGGCGGATTGCGCGACGGGTACGAGTACGCCCGGACCGGCAATCCCACCCGGGCGGCGCTGGAGACGTCGCTGGCCGCGGTCGAAGCGGCCACCTACGGGCGCGCGTTCGCGTCCGGTATGGCCGCCACCGACTGCGCGCTGCGCGCTGTTCTGCGGCCCGGCGATCACGTCGTGATGCCCGACGACGCCTACGGCGGAACCTTCCGGCTGATCGACAAGGTGTTCACCAAATGGGGCATCGACTACACCGCCGTGTCGCTCGCCGACCTCGACGCCGTGCGTGCGGCGGTCACGCCCAGCACCCGGCTGATCCTGGTCGAGACGCCCACCAACCCGTTGCTGTCGATCGCCGACATCGCCGGGATCGCCCAACTCGCGGCGACATCGAACGTGAAAGTGTTGGTAGACAACACATTCGCTTCGCCGGCGCTGCAGCAGCCGCTGCTGCTGGGGGCCGACATCGTGCTGCACTCCACCACCAAGTACATCGGCGGGCATTCCGACGTAGTGGGCGGTGCGCTGCTGACCAACGACGAGGAACTCGACTCGGCGTTCGCCTTCCTGCAGAACGGCGCGGGCGCGGTCCCCGGCCCGTTCGACGCCTACCTGACCTTGCGGGGGTTGAAGACGCTGGTGCTGCGCATGCAGCGGCACAGCGACAACGCGGCGGTGCTCGCCGAGTTCCTCGACGGTCATCCCGCGATCGAGACCGTGCTCTACCCGGGGCTGCCCGCCCATCCTGGACATGAGGTAGCGGCCAGGCAGATGAGCGGGTTCGGCGGCATGATTTCGGTGCGGCTGCGCGGGGGAGCGGACGCGGCGCGTAAATTCTGCTCGCGGACAGAGGTTTTCATCCTCGCCGAGTCGCTGGGCGGCGTCGAGTCGCTGATCGAGCATCCCGGTGCGATGACCCACGCCTCCACGGCCGGTTCGCAGTTGGAGGTGCCCGACGACCTGGTGCGGCTGTCGGTCGGTATCGAGGACGTCGCGGATCTGCTCGCCGATGTGGAGCAGGCGCTCAGTTAGCCGCGCAGAGACTACGTCAGCGCCCGGCGCAACGCCGACGCGGTGATCGCCAGGTTCACCTCGGGCAGCCCGGTCGGGTACTCGTCGACCCAACTGCCCAGTGAGATCTCGCCCGCCCGCGCGTGTACCCACCGCCATCCGCGGTCGTTGAGGCTCAGCAGCGCACCCAGTCCGTCGACCGCATGCAGCAGCGAGATGATCGCCGCCGTCGTAGGACTGGGTGGCCTACGGTCGAACAGTGCCGACAACAGTGCCGAACGGGCCAGCCCGGCGCGGTCACGGTTGATCAGTGGCCACGCGAACTCATGGCCGAATCGCTTGTCCGGCAACGGGACACGCCGAATCTGACCGGTGCGCTCCAGCTGGCCGGCGATGTGGCTCTCGGTGTGCTTGGCCAGCCGCTTCACCGCCGTTTTCGGGCGCAGCGGGCGGTGCCGCAACAGTTGGAACGCCGGTTCGGCGACCGGGTCTATCGCGCCCGCCACCGCAAGCGCGATCAGGTGGCCGCGTTCGACCGCCTCACCGTCGACCGACGGCCGGATCCGGCAGGCGTGCGCCAGATCGAGCAGAACCGCGGCAGACAACACCCGCTCGCGGCGGTGACGCTCCAGAACCGGCTGCGCGGACGCGTTGTCGATCAGCAGGAGGAACAGGTCCTCGGCGATCTGCGCCATGAGCGGATGCTAAACCGCACCGCGCCGGGGCGCGTATCCAGCCGGGGCGCGTGGGCGCGTATCCAGCCGGGGCGCTGGGGCGCGTATCCAGCTGGGGCGCCTGTGTCAGGCGTGGTAAGGCTCGGCCTCGAGCAGCTTCACCTTGACCGTGCTCCCGCTGGGCACTGTGTACGTGCGCACGTCACCGACCTTCGCGTCGATCAGCGCCTCGCCCAGCGGCGACTTGGGCGAGTACACCTCGAGTTTGCCGTCGCTGATGCCCTCCTGGCGGGTGGCGATCAGGAACGTCTCCGTGTCGGTCTCGTCGTCCCCGTACTGCACCTTGACCACCGAACCGGGCAGCGCGACGCCGGACTGCTTCGGTGCCTCGCCGACCTTGGCGTTGTTGAGCAGCTCCTGCAGCTGTCGGATTCGCGCTTCCTGCTGACCCTGTTCCTCACGGGCGGCGTGGTAACCGCCGTTCTCGCGCAGGTCGCCCTCTTCACGGCGGTCGTTGATCTCGGCGGCGATGATCGGCCGGTTGGCGATCAGCTGGTCGAGCTCCGCCTTCAACCGGTCGTATGCCTCCTGCGTCAGCCAGGTGACCTGCGTGTCGGTCATGTCGTCGCGCTCCTGTCGTCGTTGCTCTCGCGCACTTCTCGCGTAAGAAGTCTTGTGGGTGCGGCGCCGGGAGCTTGACGTGTATTGCCGCGTTCATCAGGTATTAATCAAGAGGCTTGATCAGCGCACCAAATGCAGCAATACACGGCCCCAGCGGGAACCGTGTACTCGAACCATGATAGCACCGTGAAGACCGCGGTTCGTCACGTATTCGCAGTTCGCCGTTTGTTGTGCCCCACGAATCATCGTGATCTCAAGGGCTCACCAGATATGGCGGCACATCGGTGCCGCAGCCGTAAATATCGCCGATGACGGGTTGCCGGGTGGCCTTCACGGGCGCAGTCACCTGCACGGTCGTTTGCTCCGACGGGGGCACCAGCACCTCGCGTCGGCCGGTCTCGGCGCCGTCGATCGACCGGGCACGGACGATGCACACCACCGGCCGAGACGGGTCCTCGCGGGTGACGCTGATCGTCACCGAAACGGTCTCATCGTCGATGAGTCGGTACGCGCTCAGCTCACCCGTGACGTCGTCGCTGCCGAACCGGCCGAACGCAACGATCGCCACCGCGACACCGGCCGCCAGCGCGAGCACCGTGAACCCGACGGCGACCCATCGGCGGTGACGGCGGGACAGCCGCTGGCGCCCATAGCGCTCGGCGGGACGCTCGATCATCTGGTTTTCTGGGCTCCCCGTCGGATAGATCTACAGAACTGGAACTATAGGGCTGTCCCGATGGGTTGTTATCCCCCGGAGACGACGGATCGCGATTAGTAAGGCAGAACAGGTTGAGCGAACTGCGGTTGATGGCCGTGCACGCCCATCCGGACGACGAGTCCAGCAAGGGCGCCGCCATGATGGCCCGATACGCGGACGAGGGCGTCCGCGTGCTCGTGGTCACGCTGACCGGGGGCGAGCGCGGCGACATCCTCAACCCCGCCATGGACCTGCCCGAGGTGCATGGCCGGATGGCCGAGATCCGGCGCGATGAAATGGCGAAGGCCGCGGAGATCCTCGGGGTGGAGCATCACTGGCTCGGTTTCGTCGACTCGGGACTGCCCGAAGGCGACCCTCCCCCGCCGCTGCCCGACGGTTGCCTGGGCGTGGTGCCGCTCGAGCAGCCGGCCGAGGCGCTGGTGCGTGTAGTGCGCGAATTCCGCCCGCACGTCATGACCACCTACGACGAGAACGGCGGCTATCCGCACCCGGATCACATCAGGTGCCATCAGGTCTCGATGGCCGCCTACGAGGCCGCGGGTGACTATCGGCTGTTCCCCGACGCCGGCGAACCGTGGAATGTCCAGAAGCTCTACTACACCCACGGTTTCCTGCGGCAACGAATGCAACTGCTGCAGGACGAGTTCGCCAAGCACGGTGAGGTGGGCCCGTTCGAGAAGTGGCTCAAGCACTGGGATCCCGATCACGACATCTTCGCCAAGCGGGTGACCACCCGGATCGAGTGCGCCAAGTACTTCGCGCTGCGGGACGACGCGCTACGCGCCCACGCCACCCAGATCGATCCCAACGGGGACTTCTTCCGCGCGCCGATCGAATGGCAGCAGCGGCTCTGGCCGACCGAGGAGTTCGAGCTGGCCCGCTCCCGGGTGCCGGTCTCGCTGCCGGAGGACGACCTTTTCGCCGGGATCGAGGACCGATGAACCTCATGCTCAACGTCGTCCTGCTGGCGCAGGACCAGCCGCGCGAGACCGGTCCGGATTTCGGCAAGGCAAGCCCGCTCGGCCTGCTGGTCGTGGTGCTGCTGCTGATTGGGACGTTCCTGCTGGTCCGGTCGATGAACCGGCACCTGCGCAAGGTGCCGAAGTCGTTCGAGGCGCCCAGCGCGGAGGCGGATAGCACCGTTGAGCCGCCGATTGAGTCGAAGGCGCCGAGCGAATCCGACGCGCCGCCCGACGAACCCAAGCGTGAGCCCGGCGGCTGAGGGTCCTTTGGACTCCAAGGGGTTGATTACTCGCACCTGATGCGGGCAATCAACCCGTTAGGGCTCAATGCGGCGCTGACAGTGTCGAGCCCACGATCGAGGAGCCGTCACCGGGAAGGCGTTGAACGATCACGAACAGCCTCGCGCGGGCCACCAGCCCCTATCTGCGCCAGCACGCCGACAACCCGGTGCACTGGCAGCAGTGGACGCCCGAGGCGCTGGCCGAGGCGGCCAGTCGCGACGTGCCGATCCTGCTGTCGATCGGTTACGCCGCGTGCCACTGGTGCCACGTGATGGCGCACGAGTCGTTCGCCGACACCGAAGTGGCTGCGGCGATGAACGACGGGTTCGTGTGCATCAAGGTCGACCGCGAGGAGCGCCCCGACCTCGATGCGGTGTACATGAACGCGACCGTTGCCCTGACCGGACAGGGCGGCTGGCCGATGACGTGCTTCCTCACCCCCGACGGCAGGCCGTTCTTCTGCGGGACGTACTACCCCAAACGCACCTTCCTGCAACTGCTGGCCGCGGTGAGCGACACCTGGCGTAACCGTCGCGGCGAAGTGGAGGAGGCGTCGGACAAGATCACCGACGAGCTGCGGTCGATGGCGTCCGGCCTTCCGGGTGGCGGGCCGCCGATGCAGCCGGCGCTGTGTGACCATGCCGTGGCCGCGGTGCTGCAGGACGAGGACGTCGTACGTGGCGGCTTCGCCACCAATCCGTCCGGCGCACCGAAGTTTCCGCCGTCTGCGTTGCTCGAGGCGCTGCTGCGCAACCACGAACGCACCGGCGACGTCATGCCCATGGAGACCGTGGAGCGCACCTGTACCGCGATGGCCCGCGGCGGCATCTACGACCAGTTGGCGGGCGGGTTCGCCCGCTACAGTGTCGACGCGTCCTGGGTGGTGCCGCATTTCGAGAAGATGTTGTACGACAACGCACTGCTGCTGCGCGCCTACGCCCATTGGGCGCGGCGCACGGCGAATCCGTTGGCGCGCAAGGTGGCTGCGGAGACGGCAGCGTTCATGATCGATGAGCTCGGTGCCGATGGCATGTTCGCCTCGTCGCTGGACGCCGACGCCGCCGGGGTCGAAGGCCTGACGTACGTGTTCACCCCGGCGCAGCTGGCCGAAGTGCTTGGTGACGACGACGGACGTTGGGCCGCAGAACTTTTCGAGATCACCGAGACGGGGACATTCGAACACGGCGCCTCGGTGCTGCAGTTACCCCGCGACCCCGACGAACCGGAACGGTTCGCCAGGGTGCGCGCGGCCCTGCTGGCGGCCAGGCTCACCCGACCGCAGCCCGGTCGTGACGACAAGGTCGTCACCGCGTGGAACGGTCTGGCGATCACCGCCCTCGCCGAAGCGGGTGTCGCGCTCGACCAGCCTGAATTCCTCGACGCCGCAACGCAATGCGCGCATGCCGTCTGGAATCTGCACATGGTCGACGGTAGGTTGCGACGGGCGAGTCTCGGCGGCCAGGTCGGCGACAGCGCGGCGATCCTCGAGGACCACGCGGCGCTGGCCACCGGACTGCTGACCTTGCACCAGATGACCGGTGCGACGCTGTGGCTGGACGCGGGACTGACGCTGCTGGACATCGCGCTCGAGCACTTTGCCGACCCCGACCGCCCAGGGCGCTGGTTCGACACCGCCGACGACGCCGAGGCGTTGATGGTGCGGCCCGCGGATCCGCTCGACGGCGCGACGCCGTCGGGCGCGTCGCTGATCGCCGAGGCGCTGCTCGTGGCCGCCCACCTCGCTCCCGCCGAGCGGGCCGACCGTTACGCCGCGGCGGCCGAGGCCGCCCTGGCGGCCGCCACGCCGATCCTGACCCGGCTGCCGCGCTCGGGCGGGCACTGGCTCGCCGTCGCCGAAGCGGCCGTGCGCGGGCCGCTTCAGATCGCGGTCGCGTGCGAGCCCGGACACTCGGAGCTGTTGGCGGCCGCGCGCCGACTGGCCCCCGGAGGAGCTGTCGTCGTCGGCGGGCCGGTGAACTCGTCGGAGCTGCTGATCGGCCGCGACCGCGTCGACGGGGCCGACGCCGCCTACGTCTGCCGCGGCCGGGCCTGCGACCTGCCGGTCACGACCACCTCGGAACTGGCTGCTGCATTGAGTGCGTCCGTGTAGCGTTCGGCGCATGTCGACGCCGGAGGACAACGCCAAGACCGTCAACCGCTACCTCGAGCTGGCCGCCCAGGGCAAGGCCGATGACGTCGCCGAGCTCTACGCCGACGACGCGACCGTCGAGGACCCGGTCGGCGGTGAAGTGCACATCGGCCGCAAGGCGATTCGCGGTTTCTACGATGCGCTTCCCACGATGGGCGCCCAGGCCGACGTCGTCACGCTGCGGGCGCTCGGCAACGAGGTCGCGTTCTACTGGGCGCTCACGATCGATTTGGGCGAGAACAAGATGCGCATCGAGATCATCAGCGTGATGACCTTCAACGAGGACGGCAAGATCGCGTCGATGAAGGCCTACTGGACGCCGGAGAACGTCAGCCAGCTCTGAGTGAGGGCTAGAAGACGGCGAACCACATCGCGATGTAGTGGCAGATCGCCGCGACCGCGGTGCACGCGTGGAAGAACTCGTGGTGGCCGAACACCGACGGCCACGGGTCGGGCCACTTGAGCGCGTACAGCACGCCGCCGATGCTGTAGAGCGCCCCGCCGACGATCAGCAACACCAGCGCGGCGACGCCCGCGCCCTGGGTGATCGGGCCGACGAACCACGCCGCCACCCAACCGAGCAGGATGTAGAGCGGCACGCCCACCCATCGCGGCGCCGACGGCCAGAAACACTTGAGCAGCACGCCCGCGATCGCGCCGCCCCAGACGATCCAGAACAACACCATGCCGTCGCCCGACGGCAGCGCCAGCAGAGCGAACGGCGTGTAGCTACCCGCGATGAACACGAAGATCATCGAGTGGTCGAGGCGCTTCATCCACTTGCGCGCGGTATCCGACGTCCAATGCACCCGGTGGTAGGCACCGCTGACGGTGAACATCGCCACGATCGTCAGCGTGTAGATCAACGTCGCGATCCCGGCGCGGGTGGACTGCACCGACCACGACACCGACACCAGCGTGGCGCCGCATATCGCCGCGATCACCGCGGCGTAGACGTGGATCCACCCGCGTAACCGGGGCTTGCCGATGAAATTGGCGACACCGTCGACGACGGCTTCCGGGAGGTCCTCGGCAGGGCCGTGCGGCCGTGCGGACCGGTCGGAATCGGTGGCGTCGATGGATCGGGTCATGTCACCTCCACTAATGCCATGGGGGTTTGTGAACCTCACAGTAGTCTGGATCCTCGTGGAGCTCATTCCGCCGCGCCTCAAAGAGCCGGCCTACCGGCTGTATGAGCTGCGGTTGCGCCAGGAGCTGGCGCGGGCCAAATCCCAACTGCCGCGCCATATTGCCGTGCTCTGCGACGGCAACCGTAGATGGGCACGTGACCTTGGCCACGATGACGTCAGCGTCGGTTACCGGATGGGCGCCCGCAAGATCGCCGAAATGCTGCGCTGGTGCCAGGCCGCGGGCATCGAGATGGCCACCGTGTATCTGCTGTCCACCGAGAACCTGCAGCGCGCTCCCGACGAACTGTCTCCGCTGATCGAGATCATCACCGACGTCGTCGAGGAGATCTGCGCGCCTGCGAACCATTGGAGCGTGCGCACCGTCGGTGACCTCGAGCTGATCGGCGAGGAGCCCGCCCGGCGGCTGCGTGACGCGGTCGAGTCGACCGATGCGGGACCGGGTTCTTTCCATGTCAACCTCGCCGTCGGCTACGGCGGGCGCCAGGAGATCGTCGACGCCGTCCGGCAACTGCTCGGCAAGGAACTGGCCAACGGTGTCTCCGGGGAACAGCTGATCGAAGCAGTCACCATCGACGCGATCTCGGAGAATCTCTACACCTCGGGACAGCCCGATCCCGACCTCGTCATCCGGACATCGGGGGAGCAGCGGCTGTCGGGCTTTCTGTTGTGGCAGAGCGCGTATTCGGAGATGTGGTTCACCGAGGCGTACTGGCCGGCATTCCGGCGGGTCGACTTCCTGCGCGCATTGCGGGACTACACCGCGCGCCATCGTCGCTATGGCATGTGATCGGCTCAGCCGATGTGGGATGTGATGGGACACTGAACCCATGGCTGCGCTGTCGGCGGTGGTGTTCGCGCTCAGCTGGTGGTTGGGCCTGTACCTACTGGCGCGGGACCCGCGCAAACCCGAGCTGGTCCTGGCCGCGATCGGGCTGACCAGTTTCGCGGCGGTCGTCGCGCTGGACGCCGTGCGGACGACGAGCGGCTCCGACGTGCTCAGCCGCATCGAGATCTACCTTGTCGCCGTGCCCGGCGTCGCGTGGTTCGCGGTGCTCCTGGAGCTGTCCCGGCCCCGCGACACGTGGCGCAGCCGCGCGGGTGAGATCGCGCTCGTCGCGGGCGTCGCCGCGGTGGCCCTCACCGGCGCCGCAATGGCCGGCAGCGTCGACGGTCCGGTGCGCCTCGGGCACTGGGTGATGTTCGCCGCGATCTCACTTTCGGTGTTGGGCGCGATGATCAACGCGGTGCTACGCCGGTGGCAGCCCGGCCCGGTGTTGGGTTTCGTCGTCATCGCGACGCTGTTCTTCGCGTTGGGCAACGCGATCCTCGTCATCCCGCTCGGCCTGGTGCCGAGCTGGGTGGCGTTGGCGTCCACCGGGTTCGACGTCGCACTGCTGGGAATCGCGGTCGCCATCGGCGACGCGTTCGACGAGGGGCAGGCGTTGCGTGCCGACATGCTGCGCTCCTTCGCCGCAACCGCCGTGGTCGCGGTGCTGTTCGGCGGCCAGGCGCTGATCGGACTGGCCGTCACGGGGCACGACATCGCGCTGACGGTGCTGCTGTTCACCAGCCTGGGCATCGCGATCGCGATCAACGTGCTCGCCGATCCGCTCGCCGGCGTCCTCGACCGGTTGGCGTTCTCCCGGTCACCCGCCCTGCGCGCCGATCGCGCCGCCCTGCGCCGCACCGAGGCGGCGCTGCCGCTGCGGTCGACCAACCCACTCGACGGCATCGACGACGACACCTTCGCCCGGCTCACCCGGCGCGCGCTCGGCCATTACGGCGACCTGTCCAAGCTCGTCGCCAGCCCGTTGACCGCCCTGCCGATCATCGACGAGCGCCTGGCCGCCCGCGGCGCGCCGGATCAACCGCTGGAGCGTGCCAACGAACTCAAGGCGCTGCTGGCCGACCGCATCGCCCGGCTCAAACCGCGCGACGGCGGCGAGTTCGGCACCACCGAGCAGTGGCGGCACTACAACTCCCTGTATTTCCCGTACGTCGTCGGGGTGCGGGCCTACGCCCAGAACGCCACGCCCGCGGGGCTCGACCCGGTGGCGCGCCAAGCCTGGCAGTGGTTCGTCACCGAGGTGCCGCAGCGGTCGCTGCACAACTGGCAGAACGCCGCCGCGCGGTTGATCGCCGCCGACCTGCGCGGCAACCTGGTCGCCGCCCCAGACTGACCGCCACCTGCGGTTGGCAGTAACTGGCAGCGTTCTGCGTCGATCTGGCAGCGGTATCCGCGCATCGTCGGTGACATGACCACCACCACAACTACCCGTCCCCTCCGGGACCCCGGCGATGAGATCGCCGCCGACGCCCTGCTGCGTTTCGCGCTACGGGCCGACGCGACGCTGTGCGCGGGCATCGGACTGGTCGTCGCGATGGCCGCCGACCCGCTCTCGAGAGTGTCCGGTCTGTCGGCCACCAGCGAGTGGATCGCCGGCGCCGCGCTCGTCGGCTACGGGGCCGCGCTGTTTCTGGCGGCCGGAGTGCCCGACGTCCGGCGCGTCGGACTCGGCGTGCTCGTCGGCAATGTCGTGTTCGCGGTGGTGATGGGCGGGGTGCTGGTCGCCGGCTGGCTGCCACTGACGGAACTCGGCGTCGCCGGCACCGTCGGATTCACCGCCGTCACCCTCGCCTTCGCCTACGCCCAGTACCTCGGGGTGCGTCGCCTGACGTGACCCCCTCATGACTGGTCCGGAGCCGCCGTCGTAAGAGGTTGCGGCGTCGGCTCCGGAACGGTCCCTCACTACCCCACCAGATAACCCACCAGAAAGGAATCGCACCGATGACCGCACTGAGCACTCTCAGACTGAACGAGTCGACCGACTCACTGTTGCGCTTCGCCATGCGCGCCGACGCCATCCTGACCGGCCTGGCCGGGATCGCCGGGCTGCCGCTCGCCGGCTGGCTGGCCGAGACGTCGGGCACCACGATCACCTTCGAGTACGCGATGAGCGCTTTCTTCATCGCCTACGGGTTGGCTGTGCTCGGCCTCGCGGCGCTGCCCTCGGTGAAGCGGGCAGGCATGGCGGTGATCGTCGCCAACGTCGTGTACGCCGTCGCCGCGGTGGTGCTGGTCGTCTCCGACGTGTTCCCGCTGACGACGATCGGCGTGGTGCTGACGCTCGCGACCGGTGTGTACACGCTGGCATTCGCCGAGCTGCAATACCAGGGCTGGCGCCGAATCAAGCGGTAGGCGAACGCGTCTGCCCGCGCGTGGCAGCTACAACTTGCGCAGCCGCAACCGGTTGATCGAGTGGTCGGCGTCCTTGCGCAACACCAGCGTCGCGCGCGGTCGGGTCGGCAGGATGTTCTCGATCAGGTTCGGCCGGTTGATGGAATGCCAGATGTCGCGGGCGGCGAACACCGCCTGCTCGTCGGTGAGCGTCGCGTAGTGGTGAAAGTGGGAAGCAGGATCGGCGAACGACGTCGACCGCAGGCCCAGAAACCGGTCGATGTACCACTGTTCGATGTCGTCGATGCGGGCATCGACATAGACCGAGAAGTCGAACAGGTCGGACACCATCAGCGTCGGCCCCGTCTGTAACACGTTGAGGCCCTCGAGGATCAGGATGTCCGGATGACGGACGATCTGCTTTTCACCCGGCACGATGTCATACAGCAGATGCGAATACACGGGCGCACACGCGTATTCCGAACCGGACTTGACCGTCGTGACGAACCGCATCAGCGCACGACGGTCGTAGCTTTCGGGAAAACCTTTGCGGCCCATCAAGTTCCGGCGCACCAACTCGGAATTCGGATAGAGGAACCCGTCGGTGGTGACCAGATCGACCCGCGGATGATGTTCCCAACGGGCCAGAAGTGCCTGCAGCACACGGGCCGTCGTGGATTTGCCGACCGCGACGCTGCCCGCAACGCCGATGACGAACGGCACCGGCCGGTCCGGATTCTGCTGAGGCTCACCGAGGAACTCGGCGGTCGTCGCGAACAACCGTTGGCGCGCGGCAACCTGAAGGTGAATCAGCCGCGCCAGCGGGAGATAGACCTCCTCGACTTCGAGCAGGTCGATCTTTTCGCCGATACCGCGCAGCTTCTTCAGCTCGTCCTCAGTGAGCTTCAGCGGAGTCGACATGCGTAGATTCCGCCACTGACTCCGGTCGAACTCCACATATGGGCTGGGTTCACTCAGCCGCGCCATGCGCTCAGTCTTGCATTTACCGTTGAGACCATGATCGCCAGCACCTCAGTTTCGGCAGTCCGGGAGTATCTGCTGCTCGGTTTGCGCTTCGACCGGGTGGAGGAGGGCTACGTCGACTCATTCACCGGCGATCCGGCGCTGCGGCGCGCGGTGGCCGCCGAGCCGCCGCCGGATCCCGCCGACTTGGCCCGGCAGGCCGAGCGGCTGCTGGCGGAGCTGCCCGCGGGCCTCGACCAGCAGCGGGCCGACTACGTCGCCGCCCATTTGCGCGCTCTCGCCTGCGCCGGCCGCAAGTTCGCCGGCGAGGACGTCGGCTTCGTCGACGAGGTGCAGGCGTACTTCGATGTGCGCATCAGCAAGGGCGATCCCGAGCAGTACCGGCAGGCCCATCGGCGACTCGACGAAGTGTTGGGCGGGACCGGTTCGCTCGCCGACCGGATGCAGGCCTACCGGGCAGGGGAGGAGATCCCGCCCGCCCGCCTCGAGGAGTGCATTCACGCGTTCTCCAGCGCGCTGCGCGACGGCGTGCGTGCGGAGTATCCGCTGCCCGACGCCGAGACCGTCACCTATGAGGTGGTCACCGACAAGCCGTGGTCGGGCTTCAATTACTACCACGGGGATTACAAGTCGACCGTGGCCGTCAATGCGGACCTCAGACAGCAGATGTCGAACCTGCCGCGGCTGGTCGCCCACGAGTCCTATCCCGGCCACCACACCGAGCACTGCCGTAAGGAGGCGGGTCTGGTCGAGGTCAGGGGCCAGACGGAGCAGACGATCTTCCTGGTCAACACCCCCCAGTGCCTGATGGCCGAGGGCCTGGCCGACCTCGCGCTCTACGCGGCGATCGGCCCGGACTGGGGCGCGTGGGCCGGCGAGATCTACGCCGACCTGGGGCTGCGGTTCGACGGCGACCGCGCTCAGGCGGTGTCGGAGGCGGCATCGGCGCTCGCGGAGGTGCGGCAGGACGCCGCGCTGATGCTGCACGACGAGCACCGCGACGTCGATGAGGTCGTCGAGTTCCTCAAGCGGTGGCTGTTGGTCAACGACGAGCGCGCCCGCCAGATGTTGCGGTTCTTGTCCTCGCCGCTGTGGCGCGCCTACACCAGCACGTACGTCGAGGGCTACCGGCTGCTGCGGAGTTGGCTGGACGCCAGGCCCGACCACGTCAGCTTGACCCAACGGTTCGGGACGCTGCTCGACGAGCCGCTGATCCCATCGGCGCTGCGGGCTGCCTGAGGCGGGGTGCCGTTCGCGAGAGCAGCGGAAAGTAGGCTAGCCCCATGACTGCAGACCCCGTGACCTCACACGCTGGCGCTCCCGGCGCGGAGTACGCCGAGACCGCGAGTGCCGCCTACCGGGCCGCGCTGCAGGTCATCGAATCCGTCGAGCCGCGCATCGCGGCGGCGACGCGCAAAGAGCTTGCCGACCAACGGGATTCGCTCAAGCTGATCGCCAGCGAGAATTACGCCTCGCCGGCGGTGCTGCTGACCATGGGCACGTGGTTCTCCGACAAGTACGCCGAGGGCACGATCGGGCACCGGTTCTATGCGGGCTGCCAGAACGTCGACACCGTCGAGAGCCTCGCCGCCGAACACGCCCGTGAACTATTCGGAGCGCCGTACGCCTACGTGCAACCGCACTCCGGTATCGACGCCAACCTCGTTGCGTTCTGGGCGATCCTGGCCACCCGCATAGAAGCACCCAGCCTTGCCGAACTCAATGCCAAGCACGTCAACGAGCTGTCCGAACAGGACTGGGAGACGTTGCGCAACAAGCTCGGCAACCAGCGGCTGTTGGGAATGTCACTGGACGCCGGCGGCCACCTCACCCACGGCTTCCGGCCGAACATCTCCGGCAAGATGTTCCACCAGCGCAGCTACGGCACCGATCCGGGCACCGGTTTTCTGGACTACAGCGCGGTGGCCGAAGCCGCCCGCGAGTTCAAGCCGCTGATCATCGTGGCGGGGTACTCGGCCTATCCGCGGCGCGTCAACTTCGCCACGATGCGCGAGATCGCCGACGAGGTGGGTGCGACGTTGATGGTCGACATGGCGCACTTCGCGGGCCTCGTCGCGGGCAAGGTCTTCACCGGCGACGAGGATCCGGTGCCGCACGCGCACGTCACCACCACGACGACCCACAAGTCGCTGCGCGGGCCGCGCGGCGGGATGGTGCTGGCCCAGCCGGAGTTCTCCGACGCCGTCGACAAGGGCTGCCCGATGGTGCTGGGCGGACCGCTGTCGCACGTGATGGCGGCCAAGGCCGTCGCGCTTGCCGAGGCCCGCCAGCCCGCGTTCCAGGCGTATGCGCAGCGCGTCGCCGACAACGCGCAGGCACTGGCGGACGGCTTCCTCAAGCGCGACGCAGGGCTGGTGACTGGCGGCACCGACAACCACCTCGTGCTGCTCGACGTCACCTCGTTCGGCCTGACCGGCCGGCAGGCCGAGTCCGCACTGCTCGACGCGGGCATCGTCACCAACCGCAACTCCGTGCCGGCGGATCCGAACGGCGCCTGGTACACCAGCGGCATCCGTCTCGGCACGCCGGCGCTGACCACGCGCGGGTTCGGCGCCGACGATTTCGACCGGGTGGCCGAGCTGATCGTCGACGTGCTGTCGAACACCGAACCCCAGGGCACATCGAAGGCCAAATACACCCTCGCCGACGGCACCGCCGAGCGTGTGCACGCCGCGTCCGCCGAGCTGCTGACCGCAAACCCGCTGTACCCGGGGTTGCAGCTGTAAGTGGCGAGCCGATTTCAGAGAACGTGTGAACTCGGGTTACAGTTACTTTTATGGCACAGAAACCTGTACCGAATGCGCTGATCCTCGAACTCGAGCCGGTCGTGCAGCAGGAGCTGCGTCGTCACATCGATTCCGAGGACCTCTGGTACGCGCACGACTACGTACCGTTCGACCAGGGCGAGAACTTCGCGTTTCTCGGCGGGAAGGACTGGGACCCGTCGCAGGTGACGCTGCCGAAAGACGTCACCGATGCGCTGGAGATCCTGCTCATCACCAAGGACAACCTCGCGAGCTTTCACCGCGAGTTCGTGTTCAGCTTCATCCTCGAGGAGAAGTGGGGCCGCTGGATCGGCCGGTGGACCGCGGAGGAGCACCTGCACGCGATCGCGCTGCGCAACTACCTCGTCGTGACTCGCGAGATCGACCCGGCCGCCAACGAGGACGTGCGCGTTGAGCACGTGATGAAGGGTTACCGCGCCGACACCTACAGCCAGGTCGAGCGGCTGGTGTTCATGGCGTTCTTCGAACGGGCGCACGCCGTCTTCTGCCGCAACCTCGAGGCCAAGATCACCGAACCGGTGCTCAAGCGCCTCATCGGGCGCATCGCCAAGGACGAGGAACGACATGAGGAGTTCTTCGCCAACCTCGTCGCGCATCTGCTGTCGACCAGCCGCGACGAAACCGTCGATGCGATCGCACACCGCGCCGCCGAACTCGACGTCGTCGGCGGCGACATCGACGCCTACGCAGACAAGCTGCAGCGCGTCGCCGAGGCCGGCATCTTCGGGCCCGAGCAGTTGCGCCAGGTGACCGCCGACCGGATCGCCGCCTGGGGACTGGCCGACGAGCCGAAGCTGCGCGAGTTCGCCTCCGCGTAACCGGCCGGTCACCGCACTCGCGAGCAGCGGCGAACACTACGGCGCGCCTGCACGGCGCATGTGCCGCAACGGGAGTAGCGTCGCTTCCGATGGCTAGCGACTTGCTTTGCTGTCCGGGCGGTACCGATCGTTTCGATCACGAAGGGACCGGCCCCGGTCTCAGTGCCGCAGTGTCCGCCGAAGGTTCGTGCGGGGCCGCATGAAGCCAAGTGAGACGCGAGGAGCGCCACGTGACTGAATCGGCCGTTCGGACCTATGTGCTCGATACCTCGGTGCTGCTGTCAGATCCCTGGGCCGGCACGCGCTTTGCCGAGCATGAGGTCGTGGTTCCGCTGGTGGTGATCAGCGAACTCGAAGCCAAGCGTCACCATCATGAGCTCGGCTGGTTCGCGCGTCAGGCACTGCGGATGTTCGACGATCTGCGGCTCGAATACGGCCGGCTCGATCAGCCGATTCCCGTTGGCGTACAAGGCGGTTCACTTCACGTAGAGCTCAACCACAGCGATCCGTCGGTGCTACCGGCGGGGTTTCGCACCGACAGCAACGATGCGCGGATCCTGACCGTCGCGGCCAACCTGGCAGCCGAAGGTAAGCATGTCACGCTGGTGAGCAAGGACATCCCGCTGCGGGTGAAGGCCGGTGCGGTCGGGTTGTCGGCCGACGAATACCACGCCCAGGACGTCATCACATCCGGCTGGACGGGGATGGCCGAGGTGGAGGTCGGCGCCGACGACATCGATGCGCTGTTCGCCGACGGCGAGACGGATCTGGAGGCTGCTCGAAACCTGCCCTGCCACACCGGGATTCGATTGCTCGGCGGCACCTCGCACGCGCTGGGCAGGGTGACGCCGGAGAAGCGGGTGCAGTTGGTGCGCGGGGACAGGGAGGCGTTCGGGCTGCGCGGCCGCTCCGCCGAACAACGGGTGGCGTTGGACCTGCTGCTCGACGAGTCCGTCGGCATCGTGTCGCTCGGCGGCAAGGCTGGTACCGGCAAATCCGCGCTGGCGCTGTGCGCAGGGCTGGAGGCCGTGCTGGAGCGCCGCACCCAGCGCAAGGTCGTGGTGTTCCGTCCGCTGTACGCGGTCGGCGGGCAGGACCTCGGCTACCTGCCCGGCAGCGAGAGCGAGAAGATGGGCCCGTGGGCGCAGGCGGTCTTCGACACGCTCGAGGGGTTGGCCAGCCCCGCGGTGCTCGAGGAGGTGCTGGCGCGCGGCATGCTCGAGGTGTTGCCGCTGACGCACATCCGGGGCCGGTCGTTGCACGACTCGTTCGTGATCGTCGACGAGGCGCAGTCGCTGGAGCGCAACGTGTTGCTGACCGTGCTGTCGCGACTGGGCGCGGGGTCACGCGTCGTGCTCACCCACGATGTCGCCCAGCGCGACAATCTGCGCGTCGGCCGGCACGACGGCGTCGCGGCGGTGATCGAAAAGCTCAAGGGCCATCCGTTGTTCGCCCACATCACGCTGCTGCGCAGCGAACGCTCGCCGATTGCCGCGCTGGTGACCGAGATGCTGGAGGAGATCAGCCCCGGCGCGCTGCCGTGATGGCTCTCAGCGATCGGTAGCGCGCCCAAGTCCCTGGCGGTGGCGGCTACTGCGGGCCAGGTACCAGCCGGCGGCCGCCGCCCCACCCAGCGCCACCACCCGATCGGCGCGGTCGCCGCGCGGCAGGTCGAGCAGCGACACCAGGCCCAGCACCGCGAACCCGGTGCGCAGAGCGGGCTGGCTGGTGGCCGTCGTGACCAGAGCGGTGTTCTTGTCGGTCAGGGTCGCGGAAGCTTCGTCGAGACGCACCGGTCCTCCTGTCGATCGGGGTGACGGGGCAGCCATTTGACGGTAAATCTTTCGCCGCCACAGGGGAATAGGGAATTTCCCTATGCCCCGGTCGATGTTTCGGGCGCGTGCGGCCTGCCGAGGTGCCGGCCCAGCTCCGCCCGCGACCTGATGCCGAGTTTGCGGTAGATGCGGGCAAGGTTGGCCTCGACGGTCTTCGGGCTGATGAACAGCGCGGCCGCGACGTCGCGGTTCTTCATCCCCGATGCGGCGAGCTCGGCGACCCGCCGCTCGGACGGCGTCAGGTCGCCGGTGCCGTGTCGTCCCACGCTCGAGAGGGAAAGCTCGGCGCGGGCCCGGGCCGCCCACAGCGGGATGTTCAGGCGCTCGAATATCTCCACTGCTTCCTGCAGGTGCGCCGACGCCGACTCCTTCCTGCGCTGACGACGCTCGAGCCGGCCCAGGGTCAGCAGCGTCCGCCCGCGCTCGAAGGGCATCGGCAGGTCCTCGTGTGCGGTCATCGCCTGCCGCGCCGCGTCGTGGGCGCCGTCGAGGTCGCCGCGGGCGGCCAACAGCATGGCGCGCGACCGTGCGCCCACCGCGAGCATCCACTGGCGGTTGAGCCGGCGGCCGTTGTTCTCCAGCGCTGCGATGAGCGGCTCGGCCTCGGTGAGGCGGTCCAGTCGGACAAGCGCCTCGACGGCGTCCGGCAGAAAGGCGGCATTGGGCAGTTCGGTCGGCGTCTTCTCCGGATCGAATTGCGTCAGCATCGGCTGCAGCGCGGTCACCGCGGCCTGGTAGTTGCCCAGCGACACCTCGAGGAAGCCCAAAGCGGCCAGCACCCGCTGCGCCAGCCGGAATGCCCCGGTGCGCCTGGCACATTCGAGGGCGTCGTCGATCGCTTGGCGCGCGGCGTCCTCCTGGCCGGCGAACGCGGTCAGCTGTGCGCGCAGGCTTTGGGTCAGGAACTGCGGGGTGTCGCCGCCGATCTGCCGCGCCTTCTCCAGCGCGTCCTCGGCGACCAGGTTGGCCCAGACGAAGTCGCCCCGCCAGATCGCGTTCGTCACCACATGCTGCGAGACGAACACGTGCTCGCCTTCTTCGCCCTTCTCCAGGCAGCGGGCCAGGATCTTGTCCAGCTCCTCGCGCGCCTCGTCGAGCCGGCCGGTCCATTCCAGCAGCAGCGCGTGCTGCACGGCGGGCCGGAACACCAGCGGTGTGTAGGCCTCCGGGTCCTCCAGCTCCAGCGCCCGCCGCAGCAACTCGTCGTCGTAGCCCTCGCCCGCGGCGAACCGCATTATGACCAGCATCCCGAGCGCCATGCCGAGCAAATGCGGGTTGTCGACGCCCGCGGCGCACGCGACCGCCTCCTCGGCGGTCGCAACGCCCTTCTGCAAGTCGTTGCCGTGAAACAGCGTGTAGGCCAACGTGATCAGCGTCTGTACCCGCAGCGCGCGGTTGTCATGGTCTTCGTCGAGCGCGTCGCACAGCAAGCGTGTGCCTTCGATGAAGCCCTCCCCGTAGAGCCGCACCACGGCCAGGCGGCTCAACGCTTCGGCGCGCAACGTGCCTGGCGGCAGGTGCTCGATCGCCTCCTCGAGGACCGCAGCCGCCCGTTCGGAGTTCCCGGCATCGAAGTGGTGCAGCGCCGAGCGCAGCCGCCGCTGCGGGGTGTCGCCGCCGAGTCTGATCGCCAGGTCCATCAATTCGGCCGCCGCCGCTGGCGCTCCGCGCACCCGCGCCGAATCCGCCGCCGTGTCCAGCGCCCGCAACGTGATCTCGTCGCCGCGGGTGGCAGCCAGCGCCAGATGCCTGGCCCGCAGCTCGGGCTCGTCGACGATCTCGGCGAGCCGGCGGTGCATCGACCGGCGCTGACCGGGCGAGGCCTGGGTGTAGACGCCCGTCGCCAGTAGCGGATGGGCAAACCGGATCCGGTTGCCGTCGATCGCGACAATGCCTTTGCTCTCGGCCGTCTCCAACAGATCGACGAGCCGGTCGTCGTCGCCCGTCGTCGCTTGCGACACCAGTTCCACCGTGGGCACGGCCAGGCACGCGGCGGCGAGCAACGCGTCGTTGACGTCGGTGTCGAGGCCGTCCAGCCGGGCACGTACCACGTCGGTCAGCGTTTGGGGCAGCGACGGATCGATACCCGAAGAGCGTTCGTCGATCGAGCGGGCCAATTCGATTGCGTAGAACGGGTTTCCACCCGAGACCCGGTGGATCCGCCCGACCGTGGGGCGGGAGAACGGCCGTCGCAGCCGCATGGACACCGCGGCATGAAGGTCTTGAACGCTCAACGGGCTCAACCGGATTCGATGGACCGCCTCGGGCCGCGGCAGCTGCAGCCAGGCGGTGCCCGCGCCATCGCCGGAATCAGTCCGGATACTGGCCAGCAGTCCCGTGGGCCCGGTGAGCCGGCGCGCCGCGAACGCGAGCACGTGCACGCTCGACGGGTCGAGCCACTGCAGGTCGTCGATGGCCACCAGGACGGGCTGCTCGTCAGAGATTCGCTCGAGCACCGAGAGGAACGCCGCGGCCACCGCCCGTTGGTCGGTCACCGCATCGTTGTCTGCGCGCAGCAGCACCTGATCGAGCGCGAGGCGTTGAGGGGTCGGCAAGTCGGCCCAGGCGCCGGTGTCTGCGTCGTCGAGCAGGTCCGCCAGAGCGGTGTAGGCGAGCACGGATTCGGCGGCCGTCGCGCGCGTGGAGAGGACCCCGAAACCGCGCTGTCGCGCCTGCTCGACGGCGGCCGACCACAACGTGGTCTTGCCGATCCCGGCCTCACCCTCGATCAGCAGCGCCGACGGGCCGACATCCGCCGACTCCAGGAAGGTGGCGACGGCGCGCAGATGTGTCGACTGGCCGATCACGACGTCCCTCGGCATGTCCCCCAGGATCGCAGCTGCTCACAGCCGATCGAGATACTTCGGCTGAGCGTCCCTATACCCGTTGGTGTCGGGGTTCACCCATGACGCCCGGCGGATGCCCTAGCGGTCGTCGTCCTTCACCTTGGCCATCGCCAAGACGTCGAGACGCTTGTCCAGTTCTTCCTCGGACAACTTGTCGCCGATCAGCCCTCGGTCGATGACGGTCTGGCGGATGGTCTTCTTCTCCTTGAGCGCCTGCTTGGCGACCGCTGCGGCCTCCTCGTAACCGATGGCCGAGTTCAGCGGCGTCACGATCGAGGGCGACGACTCCGCCAACTCGCGCAACCGCTCCTCGTTGGCCACCAGGCCGTCGATGCAGCGTTCGGCGAACAGCTTCGAGGAGTTGGTCAGGATCTTGAATGACTCGAGGATGTTGCGCGCCATCATCGGGATGTAGACGTTGAGTTCGAAAGCACCGGACGCGCCTCCGAAAGCGATCGCGGCGTCATTGCCGATCACCTGCGCGGCCACCTGCGTGACCGCCTCGGGAATCACCGGATTCACCTTGCCGGGCATGATCGAGCTGCCCGGTTGCAGATCCGGCAGCTGGATCTCGCCGAGCCCGGTCAGCGGCCCCGAGCCCATCCATCGGATGTCGTTGGCGATCTTGGTCAGCGACACGGCGATGGTGCGCAGCGCGCCGGACGCTTCCACCAGCCCGTCGCGGGCGGCCTGTGCCTCGAAATGGTTGGCCGCCACCCGCAATTCGGCCAGCCCGGTCTGCTCGCTGAGCACGGCGACGACGCGCTCGTCGAAATCGTCGGGCGCGTTGAGCCCGGTGCCGACCGCGGTGCCGCCGATGGCCAGTTCACCCAGCCGCGGCAGCGTGGCCCGCACCCTTTCTATGCCCGCCTCGATCTGACGGGCATAGCCGCCGAACTCCTGGCCCAGCGTCACCGGGACGGCGTCCATCAGATGAGTGCGACCGGACTTGACGACGGTGCGCCACTGCCGGGCCTTGGAATCCAGCGACTCGTGCAGCACCTCGAGCGCCGGGATCAGATGGCGCACAGCGGCTTCCGTCGCGGCGATGTGCGTCGCGGTGGGGAAGGTGTCGTTCGACGACTGCGACATGTTCACGTCGTCGTTGGGATGCACGGTCACACCGTTGCGCGCCGCGATGCCCGCGATCACCTCGTTGGTGTTCATGTTCGAGCTGGTGCCCGAACCGGTCTGGAAGACGTCGATCGGGAACTGGTCATCGTGCCTGCCGTCGGCGATCTCACCGGCCGCGGCGATGATCGCGTCGGCCTTGTCCGCTGCCAGCAGGCCGAGGTCCTTGTTCACCTGCGCACAGGCGCCCTTGAGCAGGCCGAGAGCCCGGATCTGGGTGCGCTCGAGACCGCGGCCGGAGATCGGGAAGTTCTCCACGGCGCGCTGCGTCTGCGCGCGCCACAGCGCATTGACTGGCACTCGGACCTCGCCCATGGTGTCGTGCTCGATGCGGTACTCGACGTCCTGAGACGAGTCGATGCTCATGCCTCGCCTCCCGCTCGTCCCCTGCCCTGCGGGCGTGGGCCCACCGGTCCTCGCTCGTTCCTCGCTGCGATCCTCACTCGCGGTTGTCTTCGGATGCTCATGTGGTCCCTTCGTGTCTGGGTGTTACGGCAGCGGGTAGACGGCGTTGCTGTCGCCGGTGAAGTCGATCGCAGAGTATTCGCTGAGCTTGGACAACCGGTGGTACGCCTCGATCATCCGCACGGTGCCCGACTTCGACCGCATCACGATCGACTGGGTGGTGCAGCCACCGCTGTAGAAGTGGACGCCCTTGAGCAGGTCGCCGTCGGTGACCCCGGTCGCGCAGAAGAACACGTTGTCACCGGAGACCAGGTCCTCGGTCGTCAGCACGCGATCCAGGTCGTGGCCGCGGTCGAGGGCCTTCTGACGCTCCTCGTCGTCTCTGGGTGCCAGCTGCCCCTGGATCTCGCCGCCCATGCATCGGATGGCGGCCGCGGCGATGATCCCTTCCGGTGTGCCGCCGATGCCGGCCAGCATGTCGGTGCTGGTGTTCGGCCGGCACGCCGAGATCGCGCCCGCGACATCGCCGTCGGTGATCAGCCGGCACCTCGCGCCGGCCTCGCGCACGTCGGCGATCAGCTGCTGATGGCGGGGCCGGTCGAGGATGCAGACGGTCAGGTCGGAGACCGAGACATTCTTGGCCTTGGCTACCTTGCGGATGTTCTCCCCGATCGGCGCGGTGATGTCGATCGCGTCGACAGCCTCGGGGCCGACGGCGATCTTGCTCATGTAGAACACCGCCGACGGGTCGAACATGGTGCCGCGCTCGGACACCGCGAGCACCGAGATCGCGTTGGACAGGCCCTTGCTCATCAACGTGGTGCCGTCGATCGGGTCGACGGCGAAGTCACACTCCGGCCCGTCGCCGTTGCCGACCTCCTCGCCGTTGTAGAGCATCGGCGCGTTGTCCTTCTCACCCTCGCCGATCACCACGACCCCGCGCATCGACACCGAGTTGACCAACTCGCGCATGGCGTCCACGGCCGCGCCGTCGCCACCCTCCTTGTCGCCGCGGCCTACCCAGCGGCCGGCGGCCATCGCACCGGCTTCGGTGACTCGGACGAGTTCGAGGGCGAGATTTCGATCGGGGGCTTCCCCGCGGGCCGGACTCATGCGCAGATTGTCCCATTAGCCGGTCGGCCTGTGAGAGCTGGGATACTGGCGGCAATGGAAGAACAGCCCGAACCCCGCGCCGCGGCCGCCGCCCAACCGGCGCCGCACCCCCGGCCCGCCAAGTCGCGGCTGCTGCAGGACGGCCGCGACATGTTCTGGTCGATGGCGCCGCTGGTGCTGGCCTGCATCGTTCTGGCCGGTCTGCTGGGCATGTGCTCGTTTCAGCCCGCCGGGCCGGGGCAGGGTCCAGCGCCGTCCTACGACGCCCGGGCCGCGCTACAGGCCGACGCCGATGCGCTCGAGATCCCCATCCGATTGCCCGAACTGCCCGAGGGCTGGCACTCCAACTCCGGTAGCCGCAAGGGCATCGACGGCGGACGCACCGATCCCGCGTCGGGCCAGCCGGCGCGCGCGGTCAGCTCCACGGTCGGGTTCCTGACACCGGGCGGGATGTACCTCAGCCTGACGCAGAGCAACGCCGACGAAGCCAAGCTGGTCGGCTCGATCAATCCCGACGTGGTGCCGACCGGGGTGCAGGACGTCGACGGCGTGACATGGGTGGTCTACGAGGGCACCGATGGCGACGGCGAGCCCGCCGAACCGGTGTGGACGACGCGGCTGGCCGGTCCGACCGGGCCCGCGCAGATCGCGCTGACCGGCGCCGCGGGTACCGACGAGTACCGTACGCTGGCGGCGGCGACGCAGACCGCATCGCCACTGCCCGCCAAGTAACGGACGGAGACGCCATGACCGCCCCGGAAGCAGACCTGACGGGGTGGACCGTCGCGCCGTTCTCCGCGGCCGGTTACACACATGACGTCTACCGCAGGGGCGAGGGTCCGGGCGTCGTGTTGATCCCGGAGATGCCCGGCGCGCACCCCGGTGTGCTGGCGCTCGGTAATCATCTGGTGGACAACGGGTTCACGGTCGCGATCCCGTCGCTGTTCGGCACGCCGGGTGCACCCGCCATGCGGCCCGGCGCCGTGCCGGTGATGCTTCGTGGTTGTGTGGCACGGGAATTCGCGGGGCTGGCCACCAACGCCGACAGGCCCGTCGCCCATTACCTGCGCGCGCTGGCCCGCGACCTGAACGAGAGGACGCCGGGCAAGGGCGTCGGCGTCATCGGGCAGTGCTTCACCGGTGGTTTCGCGCTCGCCGCGGCGGTAGACGACAGCGTGCTGGCCCCCGTGCTCAGCCAGCCGTCGCTGCCGCTTCCGCTCACCCCCAAGCAGCGCCGCGACCCGGGGCTGTCCGA
Organism: Mycobacterium sp. GA-0227b; assembly: GCF_001499855.1. Classification (GTDB taxonomy): domain Bacteria; phylum Actinomycetota; class Actinomycetes; order Mycobacteriales; family Mycobacteriaceae; genus Mycobacterium. The sequence goes on along the minus strand of NZ_LQIK01000012.1, from coordinate 239,572 downwards.
TGCCGAGCTCAAGATCGTGGAACGGCGCGCCGCCACCGAGGGATTGTGCGCGCTGGGTTTGCGTTTCACCGAGGACCCGCTGGTGCCCGCGGCACGGTTCAAGACGCTCAAGGACCGGCTCGGCGACGCGTTCGAGGTGATCGAGATCGACTCACGCAAGGGCAACGAACACGGGTTCACGAAGATGGCGCACTCGGTGCTGACGCGGGAACTGCGCCAGCAGGACGACCATCCGACCGACGCGGCGCTCAAGCGCGTGACCGCGTTCCTCACGGAGCGGCTGGCTTAGGCTCGGGCGCGCTTGCGCTTTGGGCCCGCTTGCGCTTTGGGCGCGCCGGCCCGAACGGTTGTGGCGCACCTATCAAATGCGTTCCGCGTGTCACAGCGTGCGACGTTTTGCAGACGAGTTCTCGGCCTTTCGCTGCGAAACGTTGTTCGGTGTGAGCCTCGTGACTGTTGGAATGACTGAGAACGCTTGAGCCAAGCTAGTCGGCGTCCCCGGTGGCGGCTGGCGCCTTCTCGCCGTCCTTCTCGTCGGCGTCTTCAGTGTCGCTGCCGGCCTTGTGCTCGCGGAATTCCTTGATGCGACGGCCCAACCACCCGAATGGGTTGCGCCGCTTGGGTTTCTCGTCCTCGGCAGGCTGCTGGATGGGCACACCCTTGTACACCGACAGGTAGACGATGATCGTCGTGACGATGACGATCATCAGCACCGGACCGATGACGATGCCCCACGCGCCGAACATGCTGATGCCGGAGAAGACGGCGAGCAGCATCAGCGCGGGGTCGAGTCGCGCTTCGCGAGGTACCAGGATCGGCCGCAGGAAGTTGTCGATGTTGGTCACCACGATGAGGTGGAACAGGATCACGAACACGCCGCCGAAGATGTTGCCGAACAGGATCATTCCGATCCCGAACGGGATGGTGACGATGCCGCTGCCCAGGGGAATGACCGACAGCGCGGACAGCAGCACCGCGAACAGGAAGAAGCCCTGATGGAATCCGGCCAGATAGATCGACAGTGCGCCCGCGACGCCCTGGCACACCGCGATGACGAACTGGCCCATCACGGTGCCCTTGACCATCGCGCCCATCTTCGCCATATAGAGGTCGGTGGTCTCCTCGCCGAGCGGGTTGAGCTGGCGGATGATCGTCACCACCCGGTCGCGGTTGACGAGCAGTGAGATGAACACGTACACGAACAGAATCAGTGCGGTCACGGCGCCGAAAACGCCGCCCGCCGCGCCCTGTAGCAAGCCGAGCAGCCACTGGCCGGCATCCTGAGCCACCCTCGTCATCGACCCTTGCAGCGACTGCGGGGTGACGGTGGTGTCGACATAGGGCACCCGGTCCAGCAGGTCGTTGACGAACTGCAGCGCACGGTCGCCCAGCGTCGACAGATCGGTGCGGGCGACCCATTCGGCCACCCGTTCCACCATGGTGCTGATCTGCACGACCGCGAGGAACACGAACAGGCTCAACGGCACGATCACCGCCGCGGTCGCGGCCAGCAACGTCACGGTCGCCGCCAGCCCGGTGCCGATCCGTTTGTTGAGCCGAATGTAGAGCGGCGAGAACAGGTATGCGGCCACTGCGGCGACCACCACGAGGATGAAGTAGCCCCGCAGGAAGTACGCGCCGAACACGATCGCGACCACGGTGGCGACGGCAAGCGAACGCTTCTGCGTGTGCGTGAATTCGGTATCCACGCCGCTATGTCTACAGCGTGTCGGCCCTGGCTTGCGCTTGTTTGGCGCGCTGGTCGGCGATGAACCGCATGGAGACCCGGTTCATCAGCCTCGGCGCGAGCCGGGCGAACAACCATTGGGCGTGCGCGATGCGCGGTTTGACCAGGATCGGCTTGTTCTTCTCGATGGCGCGCAGGATGTCGATGGCCAGCCGGTCGGCGTCGTAGGGCTTGCCGCCCTGAGCGGGCAGGAAGTAGTCGCGGCCGACGAACCCGCCGATCGCGCCCTTGTCGAGGATCGGGGTTTCGACGGCGGCCGGGCAGACGACGAGCACCCCGACGCCGCGGGCGGCTGCCTCCGACCGCAGCGCCAGCGACAGCCCGACGACGGCGTGCTTGGTCATCACGTAACTGGTGACCTGTCCGGCGGCGGTCAGCCCGGCCATCGACGCGGTGTTGACGATGTGACCGTGGCCCTGGCGCACCATCAGCGGGTAGGCGGCGGCGACGCCGTGCACCACGCCGCGGATGTTGACGTCGATGATCGCGTTCCACTGCTCCAGCGTGAGCAGTTCCGTGTCGCCGCCCCAGACGATCCCGGCGTTGTTGAACATCAGGTCCAGCCGGCCCGCGCGGTTCACCACCTCGTCGACGGCGGCCTGCACGGCACCTGCATCGGTGACGTCGAGACGTGCCGCGCGGGCCCGCGATCCCAGGACGGCCGCGGTGCGCTCGGCCGCATCGCCGTCGATGTCGGTGCACACCACGTCGGCACCCGCGGCTGTCAGCGCTCGGCATAGCGCGGCGCCGATGCCCGAGCCCGCGCCGGTGACCAGTGCTGTCTTACCGGCGAAAGTCATGAGTTCTCCGCAAGGTTCATGACATGACCGAGTATGTCGGGGTACTTCTTGAGGTGCGCACCCCCGTTGAGGTCGAGCACCTCGCCGGTCAACCAGGACGCCTTCGGGCTGCACAGGAACACGACCGCGTCGGCGATCTCCTCCGGTTGCCCCGCGCGGCCGAGCGCGGTGTTGTCGACGTAGTCCTCGACGAGGCCCGGAATGAGCGAGGAGCCCTCCGTGAGCGGCGTCTCGACGAAGCCGGGCGACACGGCGTTGACCCGGATACCCCGAGGGCCCATCTCGAGTGCGGCCACCTGGGTGAGCATCGACAGGCCTGCCTTGGCCGAGCAGTACGCGCTCATGCCCACCGCCGGTTGTCGCCCATTCAGCGAGCTGATCGAGACGAGCGATCCGCCTTCCCGCAACTTCTGACCCGCGTATTTCGCGACGATGAACGCGCCGTTCAGGCAGACGTCGACCACCGACCGGAATTCGGTGACCGCCAGATCGGTGATCAGCCCGAGGCTGCCGAAACCCGCACAGTTGACCACGATTTCGAGGGGACCGGTCGCGTCGAACAACGCCTGTACCGAGGCTTCGTCGGTGACGTCGACGTGCGCTGCGGTGTGCGGATCGCCGAGTTCGGCGGCCCGCGCCCGCGCGCCGTCGAGGTTGCGGTCGGCGAGCGTGACCACGTCGCCCTCGGCCGCCAGCGCCTTGGCCGTCGCCCAGCCGATCCCCGATGCCGCGCCGATCACCAGTGCTTTCCTGGCGGTTTGCCCGTTGCTCATACGGTTGGCCCTTCGACGGCGAAGTAGAACGCGTTACAACGTAGCGCTTCGGCACACGGCCCGCGCGCAGGTGGTGGCCGTCGATGTCGCCGAAACGGGTCGCGCGCCGCTGAGCAATGCCAAGGTTGACCCGTGGCCCCATCTCTGCGGCGAACCGCGGCGTCGCTGGGACGACCGCGCTTCCGCGATGTGATCGCCGGACTTGTAACGGGCCTGTTCTCCATCCCCGAGGGTATGGCCTACGCCAGCATCGGCGGGTTCAACCCGGTCGCCGGCCTCTACTCCGGTGTGGTGTCGACGATCGTCGGGTCGCTGTTCGCCCGCACCGTATTGATGGTCACGACGCTGACCAGTGCGCTGGCGTTGACGTCGCAAAGTGTCTTGAGCGCAGCGGGACTCGACCCCACGAACCCGTCGAACATCGCTGCGCTGGTGATCGTCGCCGGTGCGATCATGCTGCTGTTCGGCCTGCTTCGGTTCGGGGCGATGATGAACTTCGTCTCCAACGCGGTGATGACGGGCTTCACCACCGGCATAGCGCTACAGATCATCGCCGGGGTCATCCACGACTCCACCGGGTATCGGCCCGACAGCCACAACACGCTCGGCAAGTTTGTCGACGCGTTCGCCCACGTTGGATCCTGGCAGCTTGCCCCGTGCCTCGTCGCGCTCGGGACCGTCGCGGTGTGGGCGGTTTTTCACTTCATCAAACCGCTGGAAGCCTTCGCCACCTTGATCGCGCTCGTCGTGGTGACCGCCGTGGTCGCGGTGATCGACGTCGAAGTCGAGACCGTGGGGGACATCGCCTCCATCCCGAATGCGCTGCCGCCCTTCCTGATGCCGAACTTCGCGGCGATGCCGGAACTGCTTGCCGGTGGGCTGGCGGTGGCACTGGTCGGCCTGGCGCAGGCGGCCGGTATTTCGGCGGCGGTACCGAATCCGGACCGCTCGCGTCCCAGCACTAACGGCGATTTCGTCGCGCAGGGCGCGGCGAACCTCGCCGGCGGGTTCTTCGGCGCCCTGCCGACAGGCGGGTCGCTGTCGCGGACCGGGGTGGCGGTTTCGGCGGGTGCGCAGACGCGGTGGGCGGGCGTCTTCGCCGGTGTGTGGCTGGCCGCTCTGGTGGTCGTCGCGGGTTCGTTGGCCGAACTCATCCCGATGCCGGTGATCGGGGGGCTGATCCTGGTCATCGGCGCGGAACTCGTCGCCGGCCGGTGGGCGGACATCAGGCTGGTGCTGCGCACCGCACCGCTGTCGGCGGTGGCCATGGTGGTGACCTTTCTGGCGACCACCCAATTGCCACTGCACACCGCGATCCTGATCGGCGCGGTCACTTCGCTGGTGCTCTACTGCGTAAAGGCTTCGCAGGCAGCGGGTCTGGAGGCACTTGTCCGTGCCGACGACGGCGGCTGGCTGATTGCGCCCGTACCGGAGAAGGTCGAAAGCGACGCGGTGACGGTGTTGCAGTACTCGGGTGTGGGCCTGTTCGCCGAGGTGCCTCGCATCGACGAGGAGTGGCCTCAGGTGGCGGATTCGCATCGGGCCGTCGTCGTGCTCGCCATGAGGACTTTGCCGGATGTCCCCTCGACGAAGGTGATCAAATCGCTGCGGCGTTGGGCGCAAGACCTCCGCGACAACGGTGGACGTCTGATCGTCGCCGGTGCCAGCCCTGCCACCAAGAAGGTACTGGAGGCGGGCGGCCTGGGCGACGTCTTGGGCGACGACGGCATCGTGCCCGCGACCGACCGGGTGTTCGGGCCCGTCGAGGAGGCGGCGCGGCGGGGCGAACAGTGGATCTCGGGCGAGGGTGACGGCCGCGGTTAGCGTTTCACGCAGCGAAAACCGATGTGGCTCATGCCGGTGTCGATGGGTTGAGGCCGGCGCGCGGCCGGTCGGTAGCGCCGGCAGTACGAGTCGGCGCACAGAAACGACCCGCCCTTGACGACTCGTCGCGGCACCTGGAACTGCGGCTGTTGCGGGTCGTAACTGGCCGCCTCGCAACACGAGTCATCGAGCCGGGTGTCGGCGTACCAGTCCGTCGTCCATTCCCAGACGTTTCCCGCCATGTCGTACAGGCCGTAGCCGTTGGGCGGGAAGGTCCCCACGGGAGTGGTACGGCCGTAGCCCTTCTCGGGTCGCCATGGGAACTCGCCGTGCCAATAATTCGCCAGGCGCTCGCCCGGTTGTTCGGGGTCGTCCCCCCAGGTGAACTCGGCGCCGGCAAGGCCACCGCGGGCGGCGGTCTCCCATTCGGCTTCGGTGGGCAGCGCCATGCCCGCCCATGCCGCATAGGCGTCGGCGTCTTCGTAGGCGATATGGACGACGGGGTGCTCGGCGCGTTTGTCGATCGACGACAGCGGACCGACGGGATGACGCCACGAGGCGCCGGGTGTCCACGTCCACCACAGATTCAGGTGCCGCAGATCCACCGGGCCCTGGGTCCGGTGAAACACCATCGAGCCGGGTTGCAGGTTCTCGGCGGGCGCGTCGGGAAAGTCGACGGGATCGACGGGCCGCTCGGCGACAGTGAGATAGCCTGTGGCGTCGACGAACTCGGCGAACTGTGCGTTGGTCACCTGGTGCGTCTGCATCCAGAAGCTCTCGATGGTGACCTGCCGGGCTGGTGCCTCCTCGGGGTAGTGAACGTCCGACCCCAGGACCGCGGTCTGCGCCGGAATCCAGACAAGGTCGTCGCTCATGCTCCTATGCTCCGCCGAAACTGCGCAGAGATCGTCGATTCGCCCGAAAACGCGATCTGTGCGCAGTTTCGACGGGGATTGGTCAGCCACTGAAGACGGTCGCCCAGTCGTTGCGCATGCTCACCACCGACCACCCTTCCCTCGACGCTTGCTCCAGCGCCTTCTCGGCGCCTGCGGTGTAGTCGAATTCGCGCTCGGCATCGTCGTGCAGCACCAACAGCCGTAGCCCCCGGGTGAACTCCAGCATCTCGATGTCACCGTTCGAATTGCCTGCGGCGAAGATCGGTCGTCTCCCGGTTCGGCCCCAGATGCGTACCGGCTTGACCGGCCCGTCGTCGAGGAACTCCGGACGATTCGTGGTGCGCAGGTCGCCATCGGCGAAGTCCAGTCCGACCGAACTGCCGATGACGCGTTCCGGCGGTATTCCGTACATCTGCGTGGTGACCGGGCGCATGAAGTCGCGACCGCCACCCGATGCGATGTAGTTGGTGAACCCGTTGTCCTCCAGATAGCGCAGCAATTCGATCATCGGGGTATAGCCGCACGCGGTGTACGGCCGCTTCAGCGTCGGGTGTTCTGCGGTGCCGAAGAACGTCTTCACCCGTTCCGCGTGTTCCTCGACCGTCAGCCCGGCGAAGGCCGAGAGTATCCCGCCGGCAAGAACTTTCAGCTCGGAGTCGTCACCGTTGTAATGCTTGGTGACCGCATCCCCGAACCATTCGAGATCGCCGGCGGCGGCCGCCTTGTAGGGTTGGTTCTCGGCCAGCGCCGGATCGGCGGCGGCCTGATCGGCCATCCGGCGCACCAGGAAGTCGAGCTGGATGTAGGCCGGTTTCTCGCACCACAGCGTGCCGTCGTTGTCGAACACCGCGACCCGTTCCTCTGGCGCTATGTCGTTGGCTGCGCGGCCCACGAAGTCGACGATCGCCGCCTTCGCCGAGGACCCTGTGCCGTCGCACCAGCTATCCAGGATGCCCAACCTCAGCCGCCGACCGACTCGAGGAAATGGTGCAGTTTCTCGACCGCATTGGTGACGGTGAACGAGGCCGGCTCACGCCGCGGCGGGAACTCCTTGAACGTCTCCAGGAACTGCGTGACAACAACATTCGCCATCAACGCGATGTAGTCGCGGTCGAACCACCAGTCCCAGTAGGTATTGGACGTGATGTCGGCGCGTTCGTAGGGGTCGGTGCGCAGGTTGTACATCTTCGGCGCCCGCAACACCGTGAAGGGTTCGAACCAGATCTGAAGCGTGCCCTGGCAGCGTTGCTCCATGAAGATGACTTTCCAGTTGTCGAACCGGATGCCCAGCACATCGCAATCGTCGGAGAAGTAGATCAGGCCGCGGCGGGGGCTCTTGTCGACCTCGCCGGTCAGATATGGCAGCAGGTTGTAGCCGTCGATGTGCACCTTGTACTTCGTGCCACCGGCGTCATAACCCTTCTTGAGCTTCTCGACGATGTCGGGCTCGCCGGCGGCGGCCAGGAATGTCGGCAACCAGTCGTGGTGCTGGATGATCTCGTTGGAGATTGCGCCGGCGGCAATCCTGCCGGGCCACCGGACGATCTCCGGAATCCGGAAGGCGCCCTCCCAGTTGGAGTTCTTCTCACTGCGGAACGGAGTGGTGGCGCCGTCGGGCCACGTGTTGGCATGAGGACCGTTATCCGTCGAGTAGATGACGATGGTGTCCTCGGTGAGGCCCAGTTCGTCGAGGGCGTCGAGCAGCTGGCCCACGTTGCGGTCATGGTCGACCATGGTGTCGTGGTAGGGCGACTGCCAGCGGCCCGCCTGTCCGATACTTTCCGGCTTGGTGTGGGTCCGGAAGTGCATGTGGGTGGTGTTCATCCACACGAAGAACGGTGTGTCAGACTCCTTCTGGCGCTTGATGAAGTCGATGCAGGCTTCGGTGGTTTCGTCGTCGATGGTCTCCATCCGCTTCTTGGTCAGCGGCCCGGTGTCCTCGATGCGCTGCTTGCCGACGGGCCCGAACCGTTCGTCGACCTCGCCGGAGTCCTCGTCGGTGGCCCAGGAGTGGATGACGCCGCGCGGCAGCATCTTTGCCCGCAGTACCGGGGCTTCCTCCTCGGTCGGATAGTCGGGGTGTTCGGGTTCCTCTTCAGCGTTGAGGTGATACAGGTTGCCGAAGAATTCGTCGAAACCGTGCGCGGTGGGAAGGTACTTGTTCAGGTCGCCGAGGTGGTTCTTGCCGAATTGGCCGGTGGCGTAACCGAGCGGCTTGAGCAGTGACGCGATGGTCGGGTCCTCCGGCGACATGCCCATGTCCACGCCGGGCATGCCGACCTTGGACAGCCCGGTTCGGTACACGCTCTGCCCGGTGATGAACGACGAACGTCCTGCAGTGCAACTCTGTTCGCCATACGAATCCGTGAAGATCATGCCCTCTCTGGCGATGCGGTCGATGTTGGGCGTCTGGTAGCCCATCAAACCCATGCTGTAGCAGCTCAAATTCGAGATACCGATGTCATCGCCCCAGATCACGAGAATGTTCGGCTTTGCGTCGGGCATATTCACTCCTCTTTATTGTGTTCTGCTGCAGGTGATCAGGTGTCAGTCCTTTGCCAGAAACGCGTGGAGCTTTTCCACGGCTTGATCGACGCTGAAACTGGCAGGCGCGTGTCGCGGTTTGAACTCCTTGAACGTCTCGAGGAACTTGGTCGCCATCGCGGTCGCGTAGAAGACGAAATAGTCGTGGCGCAACAGCCATTCGTAATAGGTGTTGGACGTGACGTCGGCATATTCGAACGGGTCGGTGCGCAGGTTGAACAACTTGGGCACGCGCAGCGGCGTGAACGGCTCTGCCCAGATCCGCAACGTGCCCTGGCAGCGCTGTTCAGCGAAGACGATCTTCCAGTTCTCGAAGCGCATGGCGACCAGATCACCGTCGTCGGAGAAGTAGAAGAACCCACGACGCGGGCTCTCCTCAACCTCGCCCGTCAGGTAGGGCAGCAGGTTGTAGCCATCGATATGAACTTTGAAGTCCTTGTTCCCCGCCTTGTGGCCCTTCTTCAGCTTTTCGGTGATGTCGGGTTCCCCTGCGGCGGCCAGCAGGGTGGGCAGCCAGTCGTGGTGTTGGATGATCTCGTTGGAGACCACGCCGGCGGGGATCTTGCCCGGCCAGCGAACCAGCTCGGGCACCCGGAAGGCGCCTTCCCAGTTGGTGTCCTTCTCGCTGCGGAACGGGGTGGTGCCGGCGTCGGGCCAGGTGTTGCGGTGCGGGCCGTTGTCGGTGGAGTAGATGACGATGGTGTCCTCGGCGATGCCGAGTTCGTCGAGCACATCGAGCACCGTGCCGACGTTGCGGTCATGATCGATCATCGTGTCGTGATAGCGCGACTGCCACAGACCGGCCTGGCCGGCGCTTTCCGGCTTGGTGTGGGTGTAGAGGTGCATGTGGGTGAAGTTGCACCAGACGAAGAACGGATTGCCTGCCGCGTTCTGGCGTCTGATGTAGTCGACAGTCGCATCGGCCACGTCGTCGTCGATGGTCTTCATGCGTTCGGTGGTCAGCGGCCCCGTGTCTTCGATCGTCTGCTTGCCGACCGGTCCGTACGTCGGGTCGTCGGGCTCGGTCGACACCTCCTCGGTGGACGTGCACTTGAGCACCCCGCGCGGCTTGGCCAGCTTGTAGAGCCGGGGGTACCGATCCTCGTGCGGATAGTCGAAGCTCTCCGGCTCCTCCTCGGCGTTGAGGTGATACAGGTTTCCGAAGAACTCGTCGAACCCGTGCACGGTCGGTAGGTACTTGTTGAGGTCGCCGAAGTGGTTTTTGCCGAACTGGCCGGTGGCGTAGCCGAGTGGCTTGAGCAATTCGGCGATGGTCGGATCCTCAGCGGCCCAACCGATGTCCGCGCCGGGGATGCCAACCTTGCTCATTCCAGTTCGATATACGCTTTGCCCACTGATGAAGGCGGCCCGCCCGGCTGTGCAGCTTTGCTCGCCGTAGGAGTCGGTGAAGCGCATGCCTTCGTCCGCGAGGCGATCGATGTTCGGAGTGCGGTAGCCCATGAGGCCGTCGCTGTAACAACTCAGGTTGCTGATGCCGATGTCGTCTCCCCAGATGACCAAGATGTTGGGTTTGCCGTTCGGCATGTCGGCTCCTCGCCTTTTTGAACGTCAATTTCCTGAAGTCGACGTTATGCCGCAGCGTCGTGGCATGCGCTGGCTTGGGGAAACTTTCACTTATTCGTCAGACGAGGCCCCATGTGAAGTTGATCAGGACTCAGCGTTCTGCGCATCGCGTCGCTCACACACGGCAATAATTCGTTCGCATGGATCCGAGTGAAGACACGTCGCACAAAGCCAATACCCGCGCCGCTGTTCCGGGCGCAACGCTTTCCCGCCGCACGGCACTGAGTCGCCTGGGAATCGCCGGTCTCGGCACAGTCGCCGCGACGAGCGTGCTGTCGGCCTGTAGCAACGATTCTGGAGAGTCCGGACCATCGGGGAACGGCGAACTCACGACCGACAACAAACCCAAGGGCGCCACCGACGCCACCAAGGCAGCGAACCAGAAGGTGCGCGACTCGCTGCCGTTCAACGACCGCAGCGACTTCGACGATGCGAAGCGCGACCTGCTCGCCCGGCCGGACACCCTGACGATCAAGAACGCCAACGGCGACGTCGTATGGGACCTGGAGGAGTACAAGACCTACATCGGTGCCGACAAGCCTGCACCCGACACCGTCAATCCCAGCCTCTGGCGCAATGCGCAACTGTGTATGGAATACGGATTGTTCAAGGTGGCCGACCGTATCTACCAGGTGCGCGGCTACGACTTATCGAATTTGACCTTGATCCAAGGCGATACGGGTTGGATCGTGATGGACACGCTGATCTCGCCCGAGACGGCTAAGGCGGCTCTGGATCTGGCGAACCAGGAACTCGGGCCCAGGCCCGTCCTCGCGGTGGTGCACAGCCACTCCCACGTCGACCACTACGGCGGTGTCAGAGGCGTGGTGTCCCAACAGGACGTCGACTCGGGCAGGGTCAAGATCATTGCGCCACAGGCGTTCGTCGAAGACTCGGTCAGTGAGAACGTCATCGCCGGCAACGCCATGGGTCGCCGCGCGGTCTACATGTACGGCGCGTTGCTGCCACGCAACCCGCAGGGCGGCGTCAACGGCGGCTTGGGCATGACCGTTTCGACCGGCCTGCCGACGTTGATCATCCCGACCGACATCATCAGCACCACTGGCACGCAGATGACCGTGGACGGCGTCGACATGGTGTTCCAGATGACTCCGGGCACCGAAGCGCCGACCGAGATGAACACGTTCTTCCCTCAGTTCAAAGCCATGTGGATGGCGGAGAACACGACCAACACCATGCACAACCTGCTGACGCTGCGCGGTGCGCAGGTCCGCGACGCGTTGAAGTGGGCGAGTTTCCTCGACGAGACGATCCGCTTGTATGGACCGCAGACCGAGGTCAAGTTCCAGAGTCATCATTGGCCGATGTGGGGGAACGCCAAGATCATTGATTACTGGAAGCGACAGCGTGACATGTACAAGTACATGCACGATCAGTCGGTCCGGATGATGAACCACGGCCTCGTCGGATCGGAGATCGCCGAGGAAATTCAGCTTCCGCCGGAGCTCAACAATTTCTGGCCCGACCGCGGCTATTACGGCACGCTCAAGCACAACTCGCGCGCCGTGTACCAGCGCTACATGGGGTGGTACGACGGCAACCCGTCCGATCTCGACGATCTGCCTCCGGCGGAGGCGGCCAAGAAGTACGTCGAGTACATGGGCGGCGAGGACGCGGTTCTGCAGAAGGCCAAGTCCGATTTCGACAACGGCAACTACCGCTGGACGGCGATGGTGCTCAAGCACGTGGTCTTCGCAAACCCTGACAGCGTCAACGGCAAGAACTTGCTCGCCGACAGCTACGAGCAGATGGGCTACCAAGCAGAGTCGGGGCCGTGGCGGTCGGTGTACCTGCAAGGGGCATATGAGCTTCGCAACGGCGTGCCGACGGCCGGCGGCACCGACACGGTGAGCCCGGACACCATCAAAGCGATGCCGCCCGAGATGCTGTTCGACTACATGGGCGTTCGACTGAACGGGCCGAAGGCCGCCGGCAAGGTCATCACGCTCAACATCAACTTCACCGATCTGAGGAAGGAGTACGGGCTCACCGTGGAGAACGGTGTGCTCAACTACGCGGCGACGCCGGTGCCTAACGCCAACGCCAGGGTCTCGCTGAGCAAGGCCACGCTGGACGACATCCAGCTCGGCAAGACCACACTGGATCAGGCGAGGTCGGATAACCAGGTGACAATCGACGGAAACCAGAACTCGTTCAACGAGTTCATCGGCCTGCTGGACACCTTCCCGTTCTGGTTCAACATCGTGACGCCGTAGCCGCCGTACGCTGAGCCATGGCGCTGGCGGTCTGCCTGCTTTTCGATCGGCGCTCCGAGCGTGCGGTCCGCGCGTTGTGGGACCGGCTGGAAGACATCGGCGTGCCGAGCCTGCGTTCGCACACCCACGGCAAGCACTTGCCTCATGTGAGCTATGCGGTGCTGCGCCGGTGGGACGACGCGGCCGTCGGCGCTGCCCTCGCAGGGCTCGACAATGGAGAACCGGTCGATTTGCACTTCGACGGGATAGGCGTGTTCCGGCGGGGCCGGGTGTGGCTCGTGGCAGGCGTCAGCGCGGACCTGGTCACCCGCCAGCAGCGGGTGGTCGAGGCCATCGCGGCGACCGGCGCAGATCTGCACAAGCACTATCGTCCGGGGAGCTGGCTGCCGCACTGTTCGCTTGCACCGCGCGCGACGCTGTCGCAGCTGCCGACCGTGGCGGCGACGGTAATGGACGTCCTGCCGCTGCGCGCGCGGGTGGATCATGCGGCGCTGATCAACAGCGGCACAGGCGAAGTCACTGAGCTGGCGACGTTGCCCTGACGGTTTCGTCGACCGCGTCCACGTGCGCACGCACCAGTGCTGGAAAGCGGCCTCGGTCGGGCCGGAAGATGTCGTGCGGGGAGTCGGGGAAGACATGCAGCCGCGCCGCGGGAAACAGACGTCGATAGCGGTCCCACGCGGCGTCGTCGATCAACGGGCTGGTGGGACTTCGTACCACCAGCAGCGGCGGCTGCCACTGCGCCAGCGGTTCCCAGAAGGACTGTGAACGCGCGGAGCGGAACGTGGCGACGCCGGCGCTGCGGTCGAGACGCTCGCGCACGGGAGTGCCCCGCCAGCGTCCGTCCAACAGTCGGACGAAGATGTGCTCTGGCAGCGTGATCTCCTCGGGGATGTAGTCGCCGATCGAGATCGACCGCACCCGGTCGCGATGCGCCAGCGCCCACGTCAACGCATATGCCGTGCCGCGCGAGAACGTCACCAGGTGCACCGGTCCGTCGGTGACCGTGTCGATCACCGCGCCGACATCACTGCCGAGTGTGCTTGAGTCGTAACCACTTTTCGGTGCGGCGCTACGCCCGTGTCCCCGCAGCTCGACGACGAGGGTCCGCCGGCCGAACAGCGTGAGGATGTCGGCGTAGTCGGCGGCGAGGTCGGTCATGCCCGGAACGAAGACGACCGGCGCGCCGCGACCCTCCCCGCCGGAGTCGAGGTAGTGAAGGCGCACGTCGCCGTTGGTGGTGAAGCGTGATTCGACCATCGCCACCACCATGCCGAATCGCGTGCCGCACCGTGCGCGAATTGCGTGCGAAGCACCCGCCTAGGGAGGACCCTGGTAGTGGAGGGTGATGGCAATGTACGACAAGGTCATGGACAACATCTGGCACATCGACGTCGAGTTCGCCGAGGACGAGACGCACACCCACGCGACGGTGCGGGCCACCCGTGATGACGGTGAAACGGTCACTGCGTTGGGCGACGCCTACCGCAACCCCGCGGATTCCGTACAGCCGCTGGTGGGTGAGGAGATCGCTGCGGCGAGAGGGCTGATCGCGCTCGGCGCGGACTTGCTGCAGCGCGCGTCCTCACGGATCGAGCAGGCCACGCATCAGCCGGTGCACCTGTACCGCTGAACTCAGCCCTCGGGCGGCGCCGCGGTGATGCTGACTGCCGGTTCCTTCGACGCGTTCTCCATCTGGCCGTAGAGGTCGACGTAATAGGGCAGGCACTCGGCCATCGCCTGCTCGGTACTGAACAGCGGCCGGTAGCCGAGATCGCGTTCGGCCTTCGCGATGGAGAAGTAGTTGTCGAGGTAAAGCCGTTCCACGCCAAGCGGTTCGATCATCGGCTTGGGGGCGCCGAATTTGAAGTGCAGCCACTGCCACACCGTCATGACGAACCACACGAGCCGGCCGGGCACGCGCAGCTTCGGATACTTCTGCCCGCACGCCTCCACCACCGGCCGGGAGAACTCGAACATGTTGATCGGTTCGCCGTCGTTGATGAAGTACGCCTGCCCCGGCGCCGTACCGCCGGGCACCAGATGCTGTGCGGCCAGGATGAAACCGTGAATGAGGTTGTGTACGTAGGAGTTGTCGAGCTTGACGTTCTTGCTGCCCACCAGCACCTTGACGTGGCCGGCGAGCACGCTCTCGAACACCTTGCGGAACATGGTCTGGTCGCCGCGACCCCAGATGCCGCTCGGCCGGATCGAACACGTCAACAGCCCGCCGGTGCCGTTCTGTGACAGTACGAATTTCTCCGCGACGACCTTGGTCTCGGTGTAGAGATCGTTGAACCGCTCTGTGTAGGGCAGGGTTTCGTCACCACCGGAGATGCGCTTGCCGCCCATGACGACGCTGTTGGACGCGGTGTAGACGAAGCGCTTCACGCCCGCCGCCTGCGCCGCCCGCACGAGGTTCTCGGTCCCGGCGACATTGATCGCGAAGCTGCGCTCGCGACTTTCCCGGCTCACCGCGCCGCCGCCCGTCAGGTCGATGATCGCCGCGGTATGGAAGACGGTGTCGACACCGGCGACGGCGGCCGCCACCGTCTCGACGTCGCAGATGTCGCCTTCGAGTACTTCGAGTCGCGGGTGCGCCGGTAGCGGCGAGGGGGCGCGGTCGAAGGAACGGACCTGGTGTCCGCGCTCGAGCAGTTCGGTCACCAGATTGGCGCCGACGAATCCCGATCCGCCCGTCACGAGCACCCGGCCCAGTTCGGTGGTCAGCGTTGAGTCACCCATGGCGGGCAGCATAACTGAAACGTGTTACAGTTTCGACCCCTTTTCGCCGGGGTCGTTGCCGCATCAACTTTCTTCAGGTTCCTTGGCGGCAAGCGCATCCTCGATCCGCTTGCGCGCGCCAGCTAAGTGTTCTTCGCAGCGTTTAGCGAGCTCTTCGCCACGTTCCCAGAGCTTCAGCGATGCGTCGAGGTCCAAGCCGCCCTGCTCCAACTGCTGGACGACCGCGACCAGTTCTTCTCGCGCTTCTTCGTAGCCGAGTTCACTAATGGGCTTCATTGATTCGTTCCTTCCGGCCCCTCGCTGACCGCCGCGATCGCCCCGTCGGCCACCCTGACGCGGAGCCGGCTGCCTTTCGGAGCGTCCGCCGTCGTCCGCAGCACGGTGCCCGCGGGCATGGTCTGCACCACCGCGTAGCCCCGCGCCAGCGTCGCCGCCGGGCCCAGTGTGCCCAGGCGCGCCGACAGGTGTCCGATGCGGTCGGTCTCGGCGGCCACCAGGCGGGTGATGTCGCGGCGGGCGGTGCCGCGAGCGCGCTCGACCTCATCGGCGCGCGCGTTGATCGCGGCCAGCGGCTGCGCCAGCACGGGTCTGCTGCGCAACTGGTCGATGGTGCGTTGTTCGCGGTGCACCCAGTTGCGCAGCGCCCGCCCACCGCGTCGACACAGGTCGGTGATCAACGCCTGCTCGGCGGCGGCGTCGGGGACGATCCGCTTGGCGGCGTCGGTGGGGGTGGCCGCCCGCACATCGGCCACCAGATCACACAGCGGGTTGTCGGGTTCGTGACCGATCGCGCTCACCACCGGCGTGGTGCACTTGGCGATCTCGCGGCACAGTGTCTCGTCGTAGAAGGGCAGCAGGTCCTCGACGCTGCCGCCACCGCGGGCGAGCACGATGACGTCCACCTCGGAATCGGCGTCCAGTTCGCGTAACGCCTCGACGACCTGCGGCACGGTGTTGGGACCCTGCACCGCGGTGTTACGGATCGCGAAATGCACTGCGGGCCAACGATCTCGAGCAACAGTGATGACGTCGCGCTCAGCGTGGCTGGCCCGGCCGGTGATCAGCCCGACCGTGCGCGGCAGAAAGGGCAGCGGCCGCTTCAGCCGTGGGTCGAACAGCCCCTCGGCGTCGAGCAACCGGCGCAGCCGCTCGATGCGGGCCAGCAACTCGCCGAGCCCAACGGCGCGGATCTCATAGATGCGCAGGCTGAACGAGCCGTTGCGGGTGTAGAACTGCGGCTTGCCGTGCATCAGCACCTGCGTGCCCTCGGTCAGCGGCACCGGCGCATTCGCGACCAGGTCGCGCGGACAGCTCACCGACAGCGACATGTCGGCGGCGGGGTCGCGCAGCACCATCCATGCGGTCGTCTGGCGCAGCTTGAGTTCGGTCAGCTGGCCCTCGACCCACACGGTGCCGAGCCGGTCGATGTACTTGGCGACGCGGGTGGCCACGGCGCGCACCGGCCACGGGTTGTCGGGGGACTTGCCCGGCTCGGCGTCTGTCATCTTCTGCGCCCGCTGGGGGAGGTCACCGAGCGGACGCGCGGGTGATCCTGT
This sequence comes from Mycobacterium sp. GA-0227b, assembly GCF_001499855.1. Lineage (GTDB taxonomy): Bacteria > Actinomycetota > Actinomycetes > Mycobacteriales > Mycobacteriaceae > Mycobacterium. The sequence goes on along the minus strand of NZ_LQIK01000012.1, from coordinate 222,866 downwards.
TGGCGAGCAGAGTTTGGAACGGTGCGCGACCCTTGGTGGCCTCTTCATAGGCCAGCAGCGCCTCGAGATCGTTGACCCGCAGGGTGCCCAATCGAGCCCGCAGCTGCGCGAGCGTGAGCGATTCGTAGTCCAGTTCGGTGACGATCTCGGGGACGTCGCCCGGGTCCGACGTCGTGCGGGTCTCCTGGTCAGCCGTCGACGTCCCGGGTTCCCCGTTGCTGAACAGCGCGAAGCGGCCCTCGGTCAGGCGCTCACCGTCGGTGGTGGGAGTCGGGGCCGCGCCGTCGTCGAGGTCCTCGTCGAAGGTCGCCCACTCGGGCTGTTCATCCTTGGGCGGGAAGAGCGACTCGAGCGTCTCGTCACCCTTGATGACCAGGTCGGCGACGTCCTGCTGCATCTTCATCACCAGGTGCGCGAGCTGACTGACGACGGTCATCGGGTACATCAGGATGGTCTGGGGGAGCTTACGGGTTTCCTCGATGGCGGTTACCGCCGCGCCAACCAGCAGACGGACCCCATACGGTGCGGTTGCCATGGCCCCCAGCCTACGGGCGGCTTCTCGGCTGGTCCGGGAGGGCCACCGAACGGCTCTTTGCGTACCCTGGGAGTCATGCCGCCGACTATCAACATGGGGATTCCGGGTGCCTCCAGCTCGGTCACCGGTGGCGTCTCCGGCAAGCGGGTGCTGCTCGCCGAGCCGCGGGGTTACTGCGCGGGCGTCGACCGCGCCGTCGAGACCGTCGAGCGGGCGCTGGAAAAGCACGGCGCCCCGGTTTACGTGCGCCACGAAATCGTGCACAACCGGCACGTCGTCGAGACGCTGGCGAAGGCGGGTGCGGTGTTCGTCGAGGAGACCGACGAGGTGCCCGAAGGCGCGATCGTGGTGTTCTCCGCCCACGGCGTCGCACCGACCGTGCACCAGACCGCCAAGGAGCGCGACCTCAAGGTCATCGACGCCACCTGTCCGCTGGTCACCAAGGTGCACAACGAAGCCAAGCGGTTCGCCCGCGACGATTACGACATCCTGCTCATCGGCCACGAAGGCCATGAGGAGGTCGTCGGCACCGCCGGGGAGGCGCCCGACCACGTGCAGCTCGTCGACGGGCCGGACTCCGTCGAGAACGTCACCGTGCGCGACGAGAGCAAGGTCATCTGGCTGTCGCAGACCACGCTGAGCGTCGACGAGACCATGGAAACGGTGCGTCGGCTGCGCGAGAAGTTCCCGACCCTGCAGGACCCGCCGAGCGACGACATCTGTTACGCCACGCAGAACCGCCAGGTGGCGGTCAAGGCGATGGCCCCGGAGTGCGAGCTGGTGATCGTGGTCGGATCGCGCAACTCGTCGAACTCTGTCCGGCTGGTCGAGGTTGCGCTGGGCGCCGGCTCCGACACCGCCCACCTCGTCGACTGTGCCGACGACATCGACCCCGCGTGGCTCGATGGGGTGACGACGGTCGGGGTCACCTCCGGCGCGTCGGTGCCGGAGATCCTGGTGCGCGGCGTGTTGGAGCGGCTGGCCGAGTACGGCTACGACGTCGTGCAGCCGGTGACGACGGCCAACGAGACGCTGGTGTTCGCGTTGCCCAGAGAGATCCGCCCCGCTCGCGCGTAGCCGTCGAGCGTCAGAGCCGCAGCGTCAGATGTCGTACTCCCAGGAGTCGGCCTCCCAGTCCCTGGGCGTCCGGCGACGGGTGCGGTACTCCGCGCGGTCGTCGGTCTCTTCGCCCCGATAGCGCACCCGGGAGACCGGGTGGTGGGTTCCGTTGCCGTTGCTACGGTGTGGCTCACGAGGTTGGTAGTCGTCGAAGCGGCGGCGACGCTCGGGGCGTTCCCCGGTCCGATCGCGGCCGGCGCGGTCGTAGCCGACGCGGCGCTCTGATGGGGGAGGGCCGGGCTGCCGTGGGTTCGCCGGGCGCGGCCGACGGCGAGGCTCGGCCGGTGACGGCGGCTCGGCGTGCCGGCCCGAACGGGTGCGGCGGGGCCGCTCGGCGACGGGCTCGATGATTTCGGTCTCGGGCGGACGGACATGGCGCGGTCGTGGCGTCGAGGTCCGGCTGGCCGGCCGACCGTTGCGATTCGACGCCGTTCTGGCGGTACGGGCGGGCCGGCTCGCACTCTCGGTCCGCTTACGGCGAGGCCGCGCGACCGGTTCGGCGTCGTCGGGCGATTCGCGCGCCAACAGCGCCGACACCTTGACCGCCGCTTTGCTCATCAACGCCGTCGCCAACTCCGTCACGCGTCCGGGCTTCGACTCGCTGCGGTCGTCGGCGGCTTGTGGGGAGGTGCGGCGGGTCGCCATGCCGACGTACCAGCGGATCATGCCGACCACCAGCACGGCCGCCGACGTGAAGAACATCAACGGGAAGCGCTCGATCAGCGGGTAGCCGCAGTTGATCGCCAGATCCTTGACGCCGGTGAACTGCCCGCCGGTGAACAGGAAGTAGGCCCCCGGCACGCTGACGAACAGAATCAGCGGCGGCTGGATGACCGCGGTGAACACCGCTTCCTGCCGGACTGCCAGCACCGCCGCGAGGCAGCCGAGGATGTAGCACGCGGCGAAGACCGAGCTGAGTTCTTTGCTGCCCGATCCGGCGTCGAACGCGAAACCGATCGCGGTTGCGGTGAATGCGACGAGCACAGCACCCCACCCGGGGACACCGGGGAAATTGGGGTGCGCGGACCGATGGCCGGCGGCCACCGCCGACCGTGCGCGCTGTGCTGACACAGGTAGACCGTACCGGCTTTCGCTATGTGTGGCTGTCAGCGCGGTTCGGGCGCGCCCGTCACAGTCTCCTAGACTCTGGACCCTGTGAGCTTGAACCTGGGAATCGTCGGCTTGCCGAACGTCGGAAAATCGACGCTGTTCAACGCGTTGACGCGAAACGACGTGCTGGCCGCCAACTACCCGTTCGCCACGATCGAGCCGAATGAGGGCGTCGTGCCGCTGCCCGATCCGCGATTGGCCGAGCTGGCCAGAATTTTCGGGTCGGAAAGGATCATTCATGCGCCGGTCACCTTCGTTGATATCGCCGGGATCGTCAAGGGCGCATCCGAAGGCGCCGGGCTCGGCAACAAGTTTCTGGCCAACATCCGCGAGAGTGACGCCATCTGCCAAGTGGTGCGTGTGTTCAGCGACGACGACGTGGCACACGTCGACGGCCGCATCGACCCGAAGTCCGACATAGAGGTGATCGAGACCGAACTGATCCTCGCCGACCTGCAGACGTTGGAGAAGGCACTGCCGCGGCTGGAGAAGGAAGCCAGGACGCACAAGGAGCGCAGGCCGGCACACGAGGCGGCCGCGGCGGCGCAGGAGATCCTCAACGGTGGGACGACGTTGTTCGCCGCGGGTGCGGACACCGCGCCGTTGCGCGAACTGAATCTGCTGACGACCAAACCGTTCCTGTACGTGTTCAACGCCGACGAGGCGGTGTTGACCGACGACGCGCGAAAGGCGGAGTTGCGCGAGATGGTGGCGCCCGCCGATGCGGTGTTCCTGGACGCGAAGATCGAGGCCGAGCTGCAGGAGCTCGACGACGAGTCGGCCGCCGAGCTGCTCGAGTCGATCGGCCAGACCGAACGTGGGCTGGATGCGTTGGCGCGGGCGGGTTTTCACACGCTGAAGCTGCAGACGTTCTTGACCGCGGGGCCGAAAGAGTCCCGTGCGTGGACGATTCACCAGGGCGACACCGCGCCGAAGGCGGCGGGGGTGATCCACACCGACTTCGAGAAGGGTTTCATCAAGGCCGAGATCGTCTCCTACGACGACCTGGTCGAGGCCGGATCGATGGCTGTGGCGAAGGCGGCGGGCAAGGTGCGGATGGAGGGTAAGGACTACGTCATGGCCGACGGCGACGTGGTGGAGTTCAGGTTCAACGTGTAGGCGTCGGTGGGTGGCTGACACAACGTCACCCTGAGAGCGTCGTCGCGGATATATATGCACGGCGACGCTCTGAGGCTGACATTGTGGCCGTTTGCGCATAGATGCGTGCGATCATCCCGCTCGAGTACTACGCATTGTAGTACTTCATTTCTGCTGCGCGCCCACAGCGCGATGTGGTTGATGCCGACGGCCTGGTCGCTGTGCGTCAACTTGTTCCCGGTGCGGGCCGGCTGGATGCCGATGTAGCTGTGCGGGTTGACGTACCGCGTCATGTAATACGTCGACTCGTACTCCATGTTCAGCGAGAAAAACTGCTGTAACCGAGCCAGCCGAATAGCGCGTCGTAGAACGCGATGGAGTCGTCGTAATCCAAAACCGCGAACTCGACGTGACTCACACCGCGCCACTGCATCCGATCTCCCTCGATCAGCTAGCTACTACGTACTGTAGTACTAGTAGGTGGCGCAGGGAAGTCCTCGTTCGGAGACGGCTTCGGTGCGCGGGTCATCCACACCGCGCATCGTCGTGATGTTTTTCGATGACGATGGTTTGAGTAAATTCGAGGCATGACCGAGGACTGGCGCATCGGTCGGATCGACGAGATCCGGTCGCTGATCAAGCAAGCCGAACCTGACGTCGTCGAGGAGATCAAATGGCGTAAACCATCGAACCCCGATGGCGTGCCGGCATTCTCGTTGGACGGCCTCATCTGCACCCTCGAGATGTACAAGGGCAAGGTGAAGGTGAATTTCGCCAAGGGTTCGTCCATCAGCGACCCGGACAAGCTGTTCAACGCGAGCCTGCAGGCACCGGTCGGGCGCTCCATCGACCTACGCGAAGACGACGAATTGGATCCGGGCGCATTCAAGAAGTTGATCAACGAGGCGGTGAAGGTCAACCGCACAAACCGAGCTTCGAAGCGTCGTAAGTGAGATTGTGCCGCGTCGCCGCGCGGCTCAGTTGGCGGTCCCTACGCGCACCGAACCGTCGCCGAAACGTGATTCGGGGGCGGACACACGCACCGACCCGTCGCCGAGCCTGGAGCCGGGATTGGTGCGCACCGAGCCGTCGCCCGCAGCGCTGGGATTCGAGTGGTCGATCGCCGGTCCGGGCTGCGGCGACGGGGTGGCGCCGGCGGGGCCCGCGGTCAGTCCCAACGTGAGGGCGACACCGCCTGCCGCTAACGCCGCGGCCATCATCTTCTTGAGGTTGTCGGTCCTGTTCATGTCGTACGGTCCTTTCGGGAAGGCGACGCATCGGTCCGCGTTGCCGTTGCGACAAGTACATGGCGTCGGGATTGCTACCGGTCCCAAGAATCGTGGCAGCCGGTTCGGGTTCAATGTTGTGCCATGGCTCGTACCGATACCGCGTCTCGGGTGGTCAAAGCCCCGCTGAGCCGGGTCTTCGAAGCGCTTGTCGACCCCGACGCGCTCGCCGAATGGCTGCCGCCGTCGGGGATGACCGGCCGGTTCGATCACTTCGACGCCCGCCCGGGTGGTTCCTACCGGATGGCCCTGACCTACACCGATCCGCCCACCGGCGGCGGCAAGACTGACGCCGACTCGGATGTCGTCGAGGGTCGCTTCCTCGCGATCGAACTCGATGACCGCGTCGTGCAAGCAGTCGACTTCGCTTCGGACGACCCGGCTTTCGGCGGGACCATGACGATGACCTGGACGGTGAGGAGGGTCGACGGCGGCACCCGAGTCGACCTGCGCACCGACGACGTGCCGCCGGGGATATCGGCGACTGACCACGAGGCCGGCATGAACTCCTCGCTGGACAACCTGGCCGCCTACCTCGCCCGGCACCAGACCGTCTTTCGCGCCGAGTGACCCGGGCCTCCCGACAGGCATAGGGCAGAATCGCGCAAGTGACGCAGCCGCCACGACGCCCAGGGCCGCCTGACTGGCGAGGCCGAGGTGCGCCACCGCCCAACCCGGGCCAGAGGCCGCCACCGCCGCCGAGACGGCTGGCTCCACCGGGGCAGCCGCCGCCGAACCAGCCGCCCGAGCCGCCGACCGAGCGGTTCGGGGCACCGTCGCCATCGCCGAAGGTCCGGCCGGCTCAGCGATATCCGAAGCCCCCCTCGCCGGCCGATGTGCGGCCGACCGAGCAGATCTTCCGGGAGCCTCCTCCGCCGCCTCCGCCGCCGGAATTCGGGCCGACGCCCGGAACTGACGAAAAGCCGCATCGGGAAAGGGGCTTGAACAAGACGTCGATCATCCTGATCGTCATCATCGTGATCGCCCTGCTGGCCGGCGGGCTCGCCGTTGGCGAGCTGTACGCCCGGCACCGCGCCGACACCATCCTGACCGAGGTCGCCGAATGCGTCACCGAGGACGGCGCCACGATCTCGTTCGGCGTGAACCCGCCGTTCCTGTGGCAGCACATCACCGGGCATTACACCGACATCTCGGTCACCACCGACGGGAACCGCGTGCAGAGCGCCGACGGCATGACCGCCGAGGTCGTGCTCGCCGACGTCCGCCTGCAGGACACCGGGGACTCCAAGGGCACCATCGGAAGACTCGACGCGACGTTGAGCTGGAAGTCGTCAGGCATCAAGGACACCGTCGCCGCCAACCTGCCGGGAGTCGGCAACCTGATCACCGGCGTGCGCACCGACGCCGCGGCCGGCACGGTGATTCTGGAGGCCGGCGACAACAGCGTGACCGCCAAGCCCGTCGTCCGCGACGGCGACCTGAACCTGGAGGTCCTCGGCGTCACGGGTCCGCTGCCCGAGGACGCGGTGCAGACGGCGCTCAACGAGTTGACCAAGAAACTCAACGACAACTATCCGCTCGGGATCCATGCCGACAGCGTCGAGGTGACCGACTCCGGGGTCATCGGAAAGTTTTCCAGCGACGACGCCTCCATTCCGAAAGAGGACGCCAACCCCTGCTTCGCGCGCCTCTAGTCCAGGTCGACGGCGATCTCGGCGCTGAGCTGATAGCCGGGGGCCAGCGGCAGAGTGTCGCCGCTCCAGAACGAACCGGGGTCGAACCAGTTGTAGTGCTTCTCCGTACTCAGCAACCCCATCTCCTCGTAGGTGATGGCGACGGTCTCGGCGCAGTATGCGGTCTCGAGTCCGACTTGGAGCTTCTGTTGCTTTCTGCGTTGCGTCGCATCGCGAACCCTGCTGTGCAGGAAGGGGATTCCTCGGGTGAAGTCCGCGACGGCCAACCGGCCGCGAAACCACCGGCCGGTCAAGCGCGCCGTGCTCGGAAACGGCGTGCCGTCCATCCGCGCGATCACCTTCAGCGCGCGGTCCTCCTGCTCGCGGCTGGCGATCGGTGTGAGCTGCCGCAGCCAGCACCGCTGGTGGTAGTTGTTGATCCACCGCTCCACGACCTGGCGGGCGTCGTTGAGCTGCACCCCGCGTTGGTTGCGGCCCGTCCACATGTCGGTCAGCTTGTCGCCCAATTCGGCATGCCAGATCAACGGTGGCAGGTCCTCGATCGCGAGCGTCATCCCGACGTGGTTGACCGGGCTGTTGGTCAGCGACTGGATGGCCCGGTCCGGCCCGGACCGCCCCCGGAAAAGCCAGAGATCCCCGGTTCGCGTCGCGTCGAGGGCCTGCTCGAGTGACACCGCGGTTGGTTTCACCCCCGCAGCTTAGGCAGACTGACCGCTATGCGCGGCATATGGAAGTGGGTCGGGCTGGCGAGCGTCGCCGGTGTGGTGGCGGGCGGAGTGCTGGTGGCTCGCGATCAGCGGCGCCGCAATTCCTACACGCCCGAAGACATCCGGGCACGGCTGCACCAGCGGGCGGCCGAGGCCGGCAACGCCGAACGCTAGACCGCGACGGCGTAGAGCCGGTGCGAGCCGTTGAAGCCCTTGAGTTCGGCGTCGCGGCCGTCGTCGAACGAGATGTCCTCGACCTCGGCGAGGGCGTCGCGCACCACCTCGCTGACCAACACCTCGCCGCCGCCGGCTTCACTGGCCACGCGGGCCGCCATCGCGACGTTTCGGCCGAACAGGTCGTCGCCACGGCGCACGGACTTACCCATGTGGATTCCCATCCGGACCCGAATGCTGTTGGGCTGTCGGCGAAGTGACTTCTGCACGTCCATGCTGCAGCGCACCGCCTGCTCCGGCTGGGCGAACGCGACCATGAACCCGTCGCCCTGGCTCTTCACGACATAACCCGAGTGCTTGTTCACGTGACGTCGCACCATCTTGTCGTGCCGGCCCAGCAACCTGACCCAGGCGCGGTCACCGATGCGTTCGTTGAGCGCGGTCGACTCCTCGATGTCAGAGAACAGGATCACCATCTTGCCGCTCGGCGCCAGCCGGGCAAGATCCGGCCGTTCGACCTCAGCCCAGTCCGCAAGATCCTCGATCGAAGAGCGCACCGCGGCCCCGAAGCCGTCCTTGCGCAGAATATTGGCGGTCTGCCAAACCTGCTTGACCGCCTCGCGGCCACCGGTGAGCAGCATGTTCTTGGTGTCGACGCGACGGCGAGCGTCGTCGAGTTCCTCGCGTTGGCGGGTGTAGCGGATCCACAGCACAGCCAGCGCGACGGCCTCGGCCGCCGCCACGAACCCGAGTATGTAAGCCGCAATCTGCGCTCCCATCACCGCTCAAGTATTGGATGCTGAAGCGGTGACGCTTGCGGAGCCCCCGTATTACGAGAGTCGCTACATCCGCGCCAACCACCCGGACCTGCCGCAGGCGCTGTGGCTACGGGAAACCCTGCTGCTGCCCAGCGCCGGCGAACCGGTCGCGGACGTGTGGGTGATGATCTTCGATCCGGACGGTGCCGGCAACCGGGCGCTCAAGGAGCCGTATCCGATCGGCTCGGCCGAGTTCGGCTACGACGACTGGTCTGCCCGCATCGCCGCAACCGTCCTGGACGACCGGTCGGCGCAGGGCGTCGTCACCGGCGGCCCCAGCTTGATCGCCGGCTCGGCCGGCGGACGCTCGGCACGGTGGGACCTGCGCATCACGGGAGGCGACGAGGATCCGGTCAAGCTGCTCACCGAACGCGCCTACGCGGCCCGGTTGCCGACCGCGAAGACCACGGTGCGCCATCCCTTGGCCCGGTTCGACGGGCTGCTCGAACTCGACGACGTCCGTCTCGTGGTCGACGGCTGGTCCGGCAGCGTGAATCACAACTGGGGCAGCCGGCATACGCCGGCGTACGCGTACGGGCAGGTCTGCGGGTTCGACGATGCACCGGAGACGACCCTCGAAATCGTCACCGCAAGAGCCGCTCTCGGGCCGGTGTTGTTACCCGGTGTCACGCTGTTCGTGTTCCGCCACGCCGGAAGCGAGTTCGCGGTACGCACGATTCGCGGCAGCCTGCACACGCACGGGCACTACCGGCCATTCGCGTGGGCGTTCGGTGGCCGGATCGACGACCAGATGATCGAAGGCGAGATCGTCACCGAGCCGGCCGATGTCGTCGGCCTCACCTACACCGACACCGACGGCACGACGAAGTACTGCTACAACTCGGCGATCGCTACCTGCCGGATCCAGCTGGCGGGCAAGGCTTTCGAGCGTGCCGAGCTGACGGCCACCCGCCGCACGATGTTCGAGATCCTCACCGACACCCGCCACGAGACGGTGCCGCTGCTGGCTTAGTTTTCTTAGCGAGCAGACGCAGCTCACCGGTCTGCCGGTCAGCGGCTGACGAACTGCACCACGACTTCGGAGAACGCGTCGTTGTCGTCACCGGCGGCGGTGTGGCCGGCGGCAGAGAGTTCGGCGAACTCGGCATGCGGCACCTTCTCGAGGAAGTCCCTCACGCCGTCGCTGCTGACCACATCGGAAAGCTTTCCGCGGATCAGCAGAACCGGGATCGTCAAGCTCATCACCGCCTGCTCCAGCTTTTCCTCGCGGACGAACCGATTGTCCGCCGGTGCGGTGAGAAATGCCGGATCCCAGTGCCAGAACCACCGCCCGTCGCGGAATCGCAGGTTCTTCTTCAACCCCTCGGGGTTGCGCGGCCGCTTCCGGTGCGGCAAATAGGCAGCAACCGCTTCGGCCGCCTCGTCGAGAGACTCGAAGCCGTCCACGCCGCTGGACATGAACTCGCGGATGCGGGCGCTGCCGTCCTTCTCGTACCGCGGCACCACGTCCACGAGCACCAGCTTGGTGACTCTTTCCGGGCCGGCTGCGGCGGCCACCAGCATGCCGGTCATTCCGCCCATGCTCGCGCCGATCAGGGCGACCGGACGGCCGATCTGCTCCACCACCCGCAGCGTGTCCGAGCACAGGGCGTCGACCGTGTAGTTCGCATCCGGCGCCCGGTCGCTGTCGCCGTGTCCCCGGCTGTCCAGCGCCACCACGTGCAGACCACGATCGGCCAGGATCTGTCCGGTCTGCTTCCACGAGTGCCGGTTCTGCCCGCCGCCGTGCAGGAGCAGCACCGAGGAACGCTCCGACTCCACACCGCAGTTCCACTCGTCGGCCACCAGGGTGATGTCGTCGCTTCCGCGGAACTTCACGGTCTGCGGTTCGCTACCAGTCGCGTTCACGGACATCCTCTCCGGCTCACCCCGCTGGCTCACGTTACCCAGCCGACAAAATCAGGAGTTCCCCGGCACCATTGATGAGGGCGTCAATATACTTTGCTCCGTGCAGCCCGAGCTTGCCGACCGCGACCGTGAGTGCATCATCGAGGCTGCCTACGCCTGCCTTTCGCAGCCGCACGCCGGCCCCGTTCCCGTCGCCGCGATCCTGCAGCGTGCGGGGGTGTCGACGCGGGCCTTCTACCGTCACTTCGAATCGAAAGACGAGTTGTTCCTCGCGATGCTGCGTCGGGAGACCGACGCATTGTCCCGCCGGCTCGACGGCGTCGCCGAAGACAGGTCGGGCACACCCGCAGATCAACTCAGCGCGTGGATCGAGGCCATGTTCACCCTGATCCACGACGACGAGACCCGGATGCACTTCACCGTGATCGACTCCGACGAGATCCGCGCCGCGAAGGGCTACCGCGAGACGCGGGAGAAGGCCCACGCCGATCGCGAGCGATCACTGGTTCAGATCCTGCGGCGCGGCCGCGACGACGGCTCGTTCCCGCTCGCCGACCCCGAGCAGGATGCGGTGGCGATCAACGCGATCATCAGCCGGGTGATGATCACCCAAACCCACGACGACCACGACGGTTTGCGCCGAGCCAAGGCCGCCGTCCTCAACTTCGCGCTGCGCGCCCTGGGCGCCGAGGAGCCCGTCGCCGGCAGGCGATGAATTTCGGCCGCCGCGGCGGTCTTCACTGCATGCCTTCGATCACTCCCTCCCTCTGGTTCGACGACAACCTCGAAGAAGCCGCTGCGTTCTACACCTCGATCTTTCCGAACTCATCGGTGGAGAATCTCAACCGCTACACCGAAGCCGGGCCGGGTGCGCCCGGCGAAGTGGTGTCGGCCACCTTCGTGCTGGACGGCAACCGCTTCGTCGGGATCAACGGCGGGCCGCATTTCGCCTTCACCGAAGCCGTCTCGTTCGTGGTTCGCTGTGCCGACCAGCAGGAGGTCGACTACTACTGGAACCGGCTCGTCGACGGCGGGCAGGAGTCGCAGTGCGGTTGGCTGAAGGACCGCTTCGGGTTGAGTTGGCAGATCGTGCCCGACCGGCTCTACGAGTTGCTCGACGATCCGAATCCCGTCCGGGCCATCGCCGCAACCAAGGCGATGCTCGGTATGCGCAAGATCGTCATTTCCGAACTGGAAGAGGCCGTGCGCGGAAGTTAGCCAATGGCTTCCTGAGTGGGGAACCTCACGTCTGCGGCGTCCGCTGTTGCCGGGCCGCAAAATACTGATATACGGTTCCCGGGCGTCCGGCCCTGTGTAACCTTGCGCCACAGCCATCACGGGCGCGCGTTGTTGGTGTCAGGGAAGGTCGGCGGGCTATGGCAGTGCAGATGGCGGCGCACAGCACGCGGGTGAGAGCCCACTGATGGTCGCCGTCAACGCAATTGCCAAGCCGGTCCAAGCCTTCGGCGGGTTCTTTTCGATGGCGCTCGACACGTTCGTGTGGATGTTCAGGCCGCCCTTCGCCTGGCGAGAGTTCATCTCCCAGGCGTGGTTTGTCGCTCGGGTGTCGATCCTTCCGACCCTGATGCTGACGATTCCCTACACGGTCCTGCTGACCTTCACGTTCAACATCCTGTTGGTCGAGTTCGGTGCCGCGGACTTCTCCGGCACCGGTGCCGCGCTCGGGACCGTGCGCCAGATCGGGCCGATCGTGACGGTGCTGGTCGTTGCGGGCGCCGGCGCCACCGCCATGTGCGCCGACCTCGGTGCGCGCACCATCCGCGAAGAGCTCGACGCCCTGCGGGTGATGGGCGTGAATCCCATTCAAGCCCTTGTTGTTCCGCGCGTCCTGGCCGCAACCTTGGTGTCGCTCGCACTGTCCGCGACGGTGATCCTCGTCGGACTGGCCGGCGCGTACTTCTTCACCGTCTACATCCAGAACGTCTCGCCCGGTGCATTCGCGTCCGGTCTCACCCTGATCATCGGGACCGCCGATGTCGTCATCGCGTTGCTCAAGGCCGCGCTGTTCGGGCTGTCCGCCGGCATGATCGCTTGCTACAAAGGCATTTCCGTCGGCGGCGGCCCCGCGGGTGTCGGCAACGCGGTCAACGAGACCGTGGTCTTCACGTTCATGGCGCTGTTCGCCATAAACATCGTCGCTACGGCCGTCGCGGTGAAGGTGACGATGTGACCGTATCGAGGCCGCATTCCCAGTTCCCCTGGCTGAAAAGCCGGTTCCGCAGCGTGGCCGACCCGTGGAACCGAATCGGGATGCAAACCAAGTTCTTCGGCCGCACCTTGAGCTCGATCCGCTACACGATCATGCACTACCAGGTCGAGTTGATCCGGATCATCGCTCAAATGGGCCTCGGGGCGGGCGCACTCATCATCATCGGCGGCACGGTGGCGATCATCGGCTTCCTGACCGTGACGACGGGCGCGCTGGTGGCGGTGCAGGGCTACACCGACTTTTCGGAGATCGGTGTCGAGGCGCTGACCGGTTTCGCGTCGGCGTTCTTCAACGTGCGCCTCATCGCGCCGGCCACCACCGCGGTGGCGTTGTCGGCAACCATCGGAGCCGGCGCGACCGCCCAACTCGGCGCCATGCGGATCAACGAGGAGATCGATGCGCTCGAGGTGATGGGCATCCGTAGCATCGCCTATCTCGCCTCCACTCGAGTGGTCGCCGGATTCCTCGTGGTGATCCCGCTGTACTGCGTCGGCGTGATCGCCGCGTTCTGGGCGGCGCGGTTCGGCACCACCGTGCTCTACGGCCAGTCGACGGGCGTCTACGACCACTACTTCAGGACGTTCCTCAACCCCACCGACCTGCTGTGGTCGTTCGGCCAAACCATCGCGCTGTCAGTGGTGATCATGCTCGTGCACACCTACTACGGCTACACCGCACGAGGCGGGCCGGCCGGCGTGGGTGAAGCCGTCGGGCGTGCGGTGCGCACCTCGCTGATCGTCTCCGCGTTCGTGCTCGTGATGCTCTCGCTGGCGGTCTACGGTCAATCCGGCAACTTCAACCTGGCGGGCTGACCGTGGACGAACACGACGAAGGCCTGCATCCCGCGTGGTGGACATTGATCCTCGTGGTCATCATCTTGGCCTCCATCTGGCTGACGTATGCCTTGTTCCGCGGCAGCTTCAGGTCGACCGAGACGGTCACGCTGACCTCCGATCGGTCGGGTCTGGTGATGGAGACCAACGCCAAGGTCAAGTTGCGCGGCGTGCAGGTCGGCCGGGTCGCCGAGATCCAGGGCGGCAGCCAACCGGTGGCGTTGAAGCTGGAGATCGACCAGGACAAGCTCGAGTACATCCCGGCGAACGTCGAGGCGCAGATCCGGGCCACCACCGTGTTCGGCGCCAAATTCGTCGACCTGATCTATCCGAGCGACCCCAGCTCGCAACGGCTCTCGGCCGGTCAGGTGATCCAGTCGCGCAACGTCACCGTGGAGGCCAACACGGTATTCCAGAACGTCGTCGAGGTGCTCGAGCAGATCGACCCGGCCAAGCTCAACAGCACCTTGTCCGCGCTCGCCCAGGGCGTCCGAGGTCAGGGCGAGCGGATCGGTGAGGCCACCACCGCCGCGAATCAGGTTCTGCTGGAGCTCAATCCGCGCCACGAGACGGTGACCGCCGACCTGCGCGCGCTGCGGGACTTCAACGACACGTACAGCGCTGCGGCGCAGGACATCCTGACCACGCTCGACGCGGCAAGTACAACCAGCACCACGATCGCCGCCCGCGCCAGCCAGCTGGACGCGTTGCTGCTGGCCACCATCGGGCTTTCCAACGCCGGCATCAACCTGCTCGCTCCGAACCAGGCCAACCTGATCAAGGCCATCAACGTGCTGGAGCCGACGACCAACCTGCTTTACAAGTACAGCCCGGAGTACACCTGCCTGCTGACCGGCGCGAAGACGCTGCTGGACACCGGCGGGTACGACGCGCCGGGCGGCAACGGCCGCACGCTGGTGCTGGATGTCGGGTTGGCACTCGGCGACGACCCGTACCGGTACCCCGAGCATCTGCCGATCATCGGCGCCAAGGGCGGCCCGGGCGGCAAACCCAGTTGCGGCTCGCTGCCCGACGTCGCAAAGAACTGGCCGGTCCGAAATCTCGTCACCAACACCGGATTCGGCACCGGAATCGACTGGCGCCCCAACCCGGGCATCGGCTTCCCCGGGTATGCCAACTACCTGCCGGTCACCCGCGCCGTGCCCGAGCCGCCGAGCGTCCGCAACCTCTTCGGGGGACCCGCGATCGGTCCGATCCCGTACCCGGGCGCTCCGGCCTACGGTGCAGACCTGTACGCAGACGACGGCACCCCGCTGTGGCCGGGCCTGCCGGCCGCGCCGCCGCCGATGGCGCCGCGCGAACCCGGTCCCACGCCGGGTTCTGAGCCGTTCATCGTGCATTCGCCCGCGCAGATGCAGCCCACACCGCTACGACCGACACCGTTGCCCACCCCGGCCCGACCGGGACCGCCGTTCCCGTGACCGCCAGCGACCGCCGACAGAGCAAGCCATGAAAGGAGATGAGCCGTGTCAGGCATGACAGCCAGGGTTCGACACGACGCCGTGCGTCTCGCCGTGTTCTTGACTGTGTGCCTGCTCGGCGTGTTCGGCTTGTTCGCGATCTTCGCGGAGTTGCGCTTCGGGGAAGCCACCAACAGCTACGTCGCCGAGTTCACCAATGTCACCGGGCTGGAGAACGGCGACTTCGTCCGCATCGCCGGCGTCGAGGTCGGCAAGGTCGAAAACGTTGAGATCCAACCGGATACCACGGCGCGGGTCGAGTTCACCGCCGACAAGTCGGTGGTGCTGACCGAGGGCAGCAGAGCCGTCATCCGGTATGACGACCTCATCGGCGGTCGATACCTGGCGCTCGAAGAGGGGGCCGGCGGAATCAAGAAGCTCGAGCCCGGCGGCACGATCCCCTTGGCCCGCACGTCGCCCGCGCTCGACCTCGACGCACTGATCGGTGGTTTCCGGCCGCTGTTCCGGGCGCTGGATCCAGATCAAGTCAATGCCTTGTCGGGCCAACTGATTTCGGCTCTGCAGGGTCAGGGTGCGACTATCAACTCGTTCCTTGCCCAGACCGCCACGCTGACGAGCACGCTGGCCGACCGTGATCGGCTGATCGGCGAGGTCCTGGTCAACCTCAACGTCGTGCTGGGATCGCTCGGCGACCAGAGCGACCAGTTCGCCAAGGCAGTCGACGCGCTGACCGAACTGGTCGGAACACTGCAATCCCGCAGAGAGGACATCAGCAGCGGGGTTGCGTACACCAACGCCGCCGCCGCGAGCATCACCGACCTCCTGTCCCAGGCCCGTCCGCCGTTCGCCAAGACGATTCAGGAGACGGACCGCGCAGCGGGAATCGTGGTGGCCGACCACGAGTACTTCGACAACCTGCTGAACACCCTGCCGGATGCGTATCAAGCGCTGGCACGGCAAGGCATTTACGGCGACTTCTTCACCTTCTACCTGTGTGACATCGTGCTCAAGCTCAACGGCAAGGGCGGCCAGCCGGTGTATGTGAAAGTCGCCGGGCAGTCCACCGGGAGGTGTGCGCCGAGGTGAAGTCCTTCTCTGAACGCAATCAAACCGTCATCGGTGTCATCGGGCTGGTGTTGACGATCGGCATCGTGCTGGGGTCACTGAATTACGACCGGCTGCCGTTCCTGCAGGGCAAGGAGTACTCGGCCTATTTCGCCGAGGTGGGTGGGCTGACAGTTGGTGAGGCCGTACAGGTTTCGGGATTCGAGGTGGGTCGGGTCAAGTCCATCGAGTTGGACGGGCCGCGCGCCCTGGTGAAGTTCACCGTCGCCAAGGACATCCGGCTCGGCGACCGCACCGAGGCCGCGATCAAGACCGAAGGCCTGTTGGGCACGAAGATCCTCGAAGTCACCTCTCGCGGCGACGGCCAACAAGAGGGCACGATTCCGATGGATCGGACGACGTCGCCGTATCAACTCCCTGATGCGCTGGGCGATCTGGCGACGACGATCAGCGGCTTGAACACGAACCAGTTGTCGGATTCGCTTCGCGTGTTGGCGGACACGTTCTCCGACACTCCACCGGAGCTACGGATCGCGGTCGAAGGGGTGGCCCGGTTCTCCGAGACGCTCAACGAGCGCGATGCGCAGCTCAGAGGTCTGCTGAACAACGCCGACAAGGCCACCACCGTGCTGGCCGAGCGCAGCGGCCAGGTGGTCAGCCTGATCACCAACACCAATGCGCTGCTGGCCGAGCTCGAAAGCCAAAGCGCGGCACTCGATCAGGTCTCGGGCAACATCTCGGCTCTCAGCGAGCAGTTGCAGGGCTTCATCGCCGAGAACCGCGAAACCATGCGACCTGCGCTCGACAAGCTCAACGGAGTGCTGACGATCATCGACAACCGCAAGGAACGCCTGCAGCGGTCGCTGACGTTGCTCACCGACTACTCGATGTCGCTCGGCGAATCGGTCTCAGGCGGCCCGTTCTTCAAGACCTACGTCGCGAACCTGCTGCCCGGCCAATTCCTGCAGCCGTTCATCGACGCCGCGTTCTCCGACCTGGGTCTGGATCCGAATGTGCTACTGCCCTCGGAACTCAGCGACCCACAGGTCGGTCAGCCGGGCACGCCGGCGCTGCCGGTGCCCTTCCCGCGCACGGGTCAGGGCGGCGAACCGCGGCTGACCGTTCCCGACGCCATCACCGGCAATCCCGGCGACCAACCGTGCGGATTGCCCGGCTTGCCGTTGCCCGGACCCGGCTGCTACCCGTACCGCCAGCCGCCGCCGGCGCCGCCGCCCGGTGGGCCGCCCCCGGGCCCGCCCCCCGCGGCCCCGCCGGGGCTGCAGTCGACTCCTGAGCCGACTCCCGCTCCGGTGATGGTGCCCGCTCCCGGTGGGGTTTCCCACGGTGCACCCGCGGAGGCCGGACAGTGACGCGCACCGCGAGGAACATCTTGGCCATCGCATTGGTCGTGATACTGGCCGCCGGTGCGATCGTGCTGTTGCGCACCGTCGAGAGGATCGACCGCACCCACGTCGTCGCATACTTCGAGAACGCCAATGGCATCTACCCCGGCGACGACGTCAACATCCTCGGTGTTGGCGTGGGCAGGATCGAGTCGATCGAGCCGCAGCCCGAGCGGGTGAAGATCTCGTTCTGGTACGACAGCAAATACAAGGTCCCGGCCGACGCCAAGGCCGCGATCCTGTCTCCGACGCTGGTGACCGCGCGCAGCATTCAGCTCACCCCGGCCTACACCGGGGGACCGGTGATGAAGGACGACGCGGTCATTCCGCGGGAACGCACCGCCGTTCCGGTGGAGTGGGACGAAGTCCGCCAACAGTTGGAGAAGCTGGCCGAAACGCTGCAGCCGACCGAGCCGGGGGGAGTGAGCCCGCTGGGCTCGGTCATCAACACCACCGCCGACAACCTGCGCGGCGAAGGCGCCAACATCCGCGAGACGGTCATCAAGCTGTCGCAGGCGGTGACGGCGCTGGGTGATCACAGCACCGACATCTTCTCCACCGTCAAGAATTTGGCGATCCTGGTGTCGGCGCTGCAGGACAGCACCGACGTGATGCGCCAGCTCAATCAGAACCTGGCGACGGTGACCGGCCTGCTCGCCAACGATCCCGACGAAGTCGCCAACGCGGTGCGCGACCTCAACAACGTCGTCGGAGAGGTCCAGGCCTTCGTCGCCGACAATCGCGAATCGCTGGGCACCACGTCGGACAAGTTGGCCGGAGTGACCCAGGCGCTGACCGACAGCCTCGCCGACGTCAAGCAGTTCCTGCACGTGGCGCCCAACACCTTGCAGAACTATGTGAACATCTGGCAGCCGTCGCAGGGGGCGGTCAGCAGCGTGCCGATGCTCAACAACTTCGCCAATCCAATCTCGTTCCTGTGCGGCGGTATTCAGGCGGCGTCACGGCTGGGCGCCGAGGAGTCGGCGAAGCTGTGTGTGCAGTACCTGGCGCCGATCCTCAAGAACCGCCAGTACAACTTCCTGCCCATCATGCAGAACGTCTTCGTCGGCGCCTCGACGCGGCCGAACGAACTGACCTACAGCGAGGACTGGTTGCGCCCGAACTACATTCCGCCGCAACCTGTTCCGTCGCAGCCCATTCCTTCTTCGGCCCCACCGCCCGACGCAGGACCGTCGCCATCGGCCCCGCCGGCGGGTCCGCCGTTGGCCGCAGAAAGCGGGGGGACCGTCACGCCGAACCCCGCCGACGGTTTGCACGGGATGATGGTGCCGCCGGGGGTGGGGCCATGATGCGACGCAGGGTCATTCGCAAGCTGGCCGTCGTGGTCGTATCGGCCGGCCTGCTGTCCGGCTGTTCCGATTGGCAGGGGCTGAACTCGCTTCCGCTGCCGGGCGGTGAGGGCACGGGACCGAACGCGTTCACCATTCAGGCGCAGATGCCCGACGTGGACAACATCGAACCGAACTCCCGCGTCCGGGTCGCCGATGTGAACGTCGGCCACGTCACCAAGATCGAGCGGCAGAACTGGCACGCGCTGGTGACCATGAAGCTCAACGGCGACGTCGAGCTGCCCGCGAACGCGACGGCGAAGCTCGGGCTGACAAGCCTGTTGGGTTCCCTGCACATCGAATTGGCGCCGCCGACCGACGTGCCGCCGCAAGGAAAGCTGAAAGAAGGCTCGCTGATCCCGTTGGCGTCGTCGAGTTCGTATCCGAGCACAGAGCAGGCGCTGGCCGCCGTGGCGCTGCTGCTCAACGGCGGCGGGATCGGCAACATCCACGACATCACCGAGGCACTGAGCGTCGCGTTCGCCGGTCGCGAGAACGACCTACGCAGCCTGATCGAACAGCTCGACATCGCGATCGGCCATCTCGACGACCAGAAACAGGACATCATCGACGCGACGGAGAGCCTGAACAACCTCATCGGGCAGTTCGCGGCGCAGAAGCCGGTGGTGGACAAGGCATTACGGACGGTGCCCGACGCCTTGGCCGTGCTGCGGGATCAACGGCAGAACCTGACCGAGGCGCTGACCCAGCTCGGCAGGTTCAGCGCGCTGGCCGCCGACTCGGTCAACCAGACCAAGGAAGCTCTGGTGCAGGAGCTCAAGGACCTCGGCGTGGTGCTGCAGGAACTGGCCGATGCCGGTCCCGCGCTGACCCGAGCGCTGAGCTTCCTGCCCACCTTCCCGTTCCCCAAGGAGACACTGACCAACTGGATGCGGGGCGACTACGCGAACCTGACGCTCGTCGTCGACCTGACGTTGAGCCGAATCGACTCCGGGTTCTTCACCGGGTCGCGGTTTGAGTGCAACCTGACCTGGCTGGAGCTGCAGTGGGGCCGCACCATCGGCCAGTTCCCCAGCCCGTGCAACCACAACGTGCCGCCACCGGGCGGCAACCCGTTGGTCGCTCCATACCGCTGGGACCAGGGGCCCTAGCATGCGAATGACACGGCAAATCCTCATTCAGATGGCGATCTTCTCCGTCATCGCGATCACCGCGCTCGTGGTCATGGTCTTCGGGTACATGCGGTTGCCGACCCTGCTCGGCGTCGGGCAGTACCGCGTGACCCTCGAGTTGCCCGAGACGGGTGGGCTGTATCCGAGGGGCAACGTCACCTACCGCGGCGTGCAGGTCGGCGAGGTGAAAAGCGTCGAGCTGACCGACACCGGAGTCAAGGCGGTGCTGTCGCTGAACTCCGACGTCAGGATCCCCGCCGACCTCGACGCCGAGGTGCACAGTGTGTCCGCCGTCGGCGAGCAGTTCGTCCAGTTGCTTCCGCGCAGCGGCGAAGGCCCGGAGTTGCAGGACGGCGACGTGATCCCGGTGGAGCGCGCGACGATTCCGACCGACATCAACACGGTGCTGGACGATACGGCTCGCGGTCTGCAGGCGATCCCGCAGGAGAACCTCAAGACCGTCGTCGACGAGGCCTACCTCGCGGTCGGCGGCCTCGGGCCGGAACTGCGCCGGCTGGTCGCCGGCAGCGCCACGCTGGCCATCGACGCCCGCAAGAATCTCGACCCGCTGACCACACTGATCGACCAGTCCAAGCCGGTGCTGGACACCCAGACCGAGACCGGCGGCTCGATCCAGGCCTGGGCCGCGAATCTGGCGAGCATCACCGGTCAGTTGCAAAGCCAGGACCCGGCGGTGGCGGGGATCCTTGCCAAGGGGCCGGGGGCTGCCGACGAGGTGCGGGCGCTGTTCGACCGGCTGCAGCCCACGCTGCCGATCGTGTTGGCCAACCTGGTCAGCATCGGAGAGGTCGCCGTCGACTATCACCCGAGCCTCGAGCAGCTGCTGGTGTTGTTGCCGCAGGGCACCGCGGTCACGCAGGCCGTCGGCGTGCACAAGCGCAACACCAAGCAGGACTACGAAGGCGATGCCCTGATCTTCAACCTGAACGCGATCCTGCCCGCGTTCCCTGCGCCGCTACCGCTGCCACCGCAGAATCTCCCGCCGCCATGCACCACCGGTTTCCTGCCCGCGCAGCAGCAACGGGTGCCGACCTTCGAGGACTATCCCGACCGGCCGGAGGGTGATCTCTACTGCCGGACGCCGCAGGACGCGCCGTTCAACGTCCGCGGCGCCCGCAACCTGCCGTGCATCACCGTGCCGGGAAAGCGCGCCCCGACGTGGCAGCAGTGCGAGAGTGACGAGCAGTACGTGCCGCTCAACGACGGCTACAACTGGAAGGGCGATCCGAACGCCACCCTGTCCGGGCAGCCCATCCCGCACGTGCCGCCCGATGTACCGGTTGCGATAACGCCTCCTCCGCCGGGTACGCCGCCGCTGCCCGTCGCGGCCGCCGAATACGACCCGGCGACCGGCAAATACGTCGGCCCGGACGGCAAGGTGTACACCCAGTCGAATCTGGCGGCCGGCGCGTCGGGGGAGCGGCCGTGGCAGTCGATGCTCATCCCGCCGGGCGGCTGAGCGAACATTCTCCGACGATAGGGTGTCGGGCACGTAGGTTTGGCTTGAGCCGACGTGTACCTGACCCAGACCTGGCCCGCGGGCCGTAGAGGAACGTAGATGGCAGACGAGACAACTCCCGCCGAAGAGAAAGCGGGCGAATCGACATCCGATGTCGATGCCGCGGCGGACGGTGACGAGTCCACCACATCGGTCACTGAACCGGCTGATAACGCCGGTGACGTCGACGATTACGACGTCGAGGCTGCCGATGACACCGCGGAGCCCGCCGCAACCAAGCCGCCAATGTCGCATGTGCGGCTCGCGACCATCGCGGGCCTCGTGCTCGTGCTGGCGCTCGGAGGACTGACCGGTTGGCTTGGTTACCGGGCATATGAATCGCGGCAAGCCGAGGATCTGCGGAACCTTTTCCTGCAGGTCGGGCGGCAGGGAGCGTTGAACCTGACGACGATCAACCACGAGCACGTCGAGGCCGATGTGCAGCGGGTCCTCGATTCGTCGACCGGGACGTTCTACGACGACTTCCAGCAGCGCGCGGCGCCGTTCGTCGAGGTCGTCAAGCAGGCGAAGTCCAAGTCGGAGGGCACGATCTCGGAGGCGGGCCTGGAGTCGTTCTCCGACGACGAGGCGCAGGTGCTGGTGGCGGTCACCGTCAACACGACGAACGCCGGGGCGCCCGAGCAGCAGCCGCGAGCTTGGAGGATGAGGATCTCGGTGCAGAAGACCGGCGACGATGAGGCCAAGGTCTCGAATGTGGAGTTCGTACCGTGAGTAGTAGACACAGGCTGCCCAAGCGCGCCAAGAGCACCGACGCCACCGCTGACGATTCGGTCGAGGCGGCGACCGACCAGCAGACCGAAGCGGTGGAGTTGACCGAGTCCGCCGCCGTGGAGGAATCGAATCCCGCGGAGCCCGCCACCACGGATACCGCCGCCACGGAATCCGCCGCTGAGCCTTCCGACACTGATCCTTCCGATACGGAGTCGCCCGAAAAGGGTGCCGAATCAGCCGCTGAACCCGACGTCGCGGATTCCGACTCGGCCGAAACCGCCGCCCCGGCGGCCGCTCCGAAGCGGAAGGTCAACTGGGAGCGCGTTTTTGCATTCGGAGTGTTGCCTGCAATCGCGCTGCTGCTCGCGGGCGCGGCCGGCTATCTGAAGTGGGTGGACAACTCGGTGCGCACTGCCGAAACCGTTCGCGAAGAGTCGGTTCAAGTGGCCAAGGACAGCACCGTCGCGATGCTGTCGTACAAGCCGGACACCGTCGAACAGCAACTCAACGACGCGCGTGCCCTGCTGACCGGTGAGTTCGAAGAGTCCTACACAGGGCTGATCAACGACGTGGTGATTCCCGGCGCGAAACAGAAGCAGATCTCCGCGGTGGCGTCGGTGCCGGCGGCGGCC
The DNA here is from genome assembly GCF_001499855.1 of Mycobacterium sp. GA-0227b. Lineage (GTDB taxonomy): Bacteria > Actinomycetota > Actinomycetes > Mycobacteriales > Mycobacteriaceae > Mycobacterium. Next base: position 200,157 of record NZ_LQIK01000012.1, on the reverse strand, counting down.
TCGGTGTCGGCCGACCCCAACGAGGCGGTGGTGTTGGTGTTCGTCAACCAGACCGTGGTGGTCGGCCAGGATCCTCCCACCGACAGCGCCTCGAGTGTGCGCGTGACGTTGGAGAAGGTCGACGGTCGCTGGCTCATCTCGAAGTTCGACCCGGTATAGGGAACCGTAATGGCCGAACCCGAGCTCATCGACGTCGAGGCACCGGGTGTGCGGCTTCGCGCGCTGAGCTGGGGCGCCTCGGACGCACCGATCGCGTTGTGCCTGCACGGCTTCCCTGACACCGCGCACGGCTGGCGCAAGGTGGCGCCGCTGCTGGCCGGCGCCGGGTGGCGGGTGGTGGCGCCGTTCATGCGCGGCTATGCGCCGTCGTCGACCGCGTCGGACGGCAGCTACCACGTCGGCGCGCTGATGGACGATGCGCTGCACGTGCTCGACGCGGCCGGACCGACGGGCCGCGACGTGCTCATCGGACATGACTGGGGCGCGATCGCGGGTGCGGGACTCGCCGCGATGCCCGACAGCCCGTTCTCGAGGACCGTGATCATGTCGGTGCCGTTAGCCGCGGCGTTCCGGCCGTTGGGCCGGGTGCCGGACGGTGTGCGACTGGCCGCCCAACTGCCGCGTCAGCTGCTGCGCAGTTGGTACATCATGTATTTCCAGTTGCCGGGGCTCCCGGAGCGATCCGCGTCCTGGGTGGTGCCCCGGTTGTGGCGGCAATGGTCCCCGGGATACGACGCCGCCGAGGACGTCGCCCACGTTCGCGATGCGATCGGTGCGCCGGAGAACTGGCGCGCCGCGTTGGGCTACTACCGTGCCACCGTGCGCAACACCAAGCCGCCCGCGCAGTACGCCGAACTGCACCGGCATTGGCTGTCCGCGCCCCAGCTGCCGACGCTGTACCTCCATGGACTCGACGACGGTTGCGCCTCAGCCGATTACGTGCGCTGGGTGCACTCGGTGCTGCCGGAAGGAAGCCGGGTGGGGACCGTCGAACGGGCCGGACACTTCCTGCAGTTGGAACAGCCGCAGGCAGTGGCCGGACACATCATCGACTTCATCGGACCGACCTAGGAGTCATGACGGCACGTCGACTGGCTGCGGTGGATGCGCAGATGTACTGGATGTCGGCGAAGATCCCGAGCGACCAGTTTCTGCTCTACGGCTTTGCGGGAACCGTGACCGACCTTGCTGAGGCCGTGGCCCGAATCGCTGACCGGGCGCGTGGTTGCACGGAGTTGCGACTGAAGGTGCGCGACGGCAATCCGCTGACCTATCCGCAGTGGATTACTGCGGACGTCGCGCCGAACCAGTTCGTGATGCACGCTGCCGGCACCAGTTGGCCGGAATGCCTGGCCGCGGTGGTGGGATTAAGCTCGGACCAACTCGATCCGCGGGTCGCGGCTTGGCGACTGCATGTGTTTCCATCCGTCGAGGGTGTGCCCGGCGCAGGGCTCGGCACGGTCGCGGTGGTACAAATTGCGCACGCGTTGGGAGACGGCATCCGGTCGTCGGCCTTGGCGGCCCGGCTGTTCGGGCGGACGGCGCCGGTGGCGACGCTCGACGGACGGCCACCGCTCTTGGGCTTGGCGCTGCCGTGGCGTGGCTATCGCGCTGCCCGCGCGCATCGTCAGCTGCTGCGCGATACCGACGCTGGATCGGTTGCGCCGCAGGCGGATTCGTGCCCAGCGTTGCGCAGCAATTCCCAGCCAGGCGGCCTCCGTAGCGTGCGCACCGTGCTCAGGAAGCGATCGCAGCTGTCGGGCCCCACGGTGACCGTGAGGGTACTGGCCGCGGTGTCGACGGCGCTGGCCGCTCATCTGCGGGAGCTCGGCGACGACCCGTCGCGATTGCGCGCTGAGGTGCCGATGGCCAAGGCCGGTGAGCGGACGTCTCACAACCACTTCGGCAATGTCGGCGTCGGCCTGTATCCAGACCTGTCCACGGACGAGCGAATGGCTCGGATCGCCGAGGATCTCGAGCAGCGTCGCCGACGGGCAGCCCATCCGGCGATGCTCGAAGCCCAGCGGGCCTCCGCGGCGGTGCCCGCACCGCTACTGCGTTGGGGTGTCGGGCGTTTCGACCCGACGCTGTGCTCACCGACGGTCACCGGCAACACCGTGGTGTCGAGCGTCAACCGTGGCCCCGCCGATCTTCACTTCGGCGACGCTTCCGTGGTCATGACTGCCGGTTATCCCAGCCTGTCGCCGATGATGGGCTTGACACACGGTGTCCACGGCATCGGCGACACGATTGCGATCAGCGTCCACGCCGCGGAGTCCGCAATCGGCGACATTGACTCGTACGTCGAGAGATTGGATGCGGCGTTACCCGCCGACCGCGCCTAGAAGGGTGGAGGTTTGTTGCAGTAGTCGACCGAGGTCTGGACTCTGTTTTTCGACAACGTGGTCCACCCCTCGAGCTGGGCGGCGACCTCGGCGTCGATCTTGGCGATCGCGTCAGGATCGCGTACCAGCCGTCGCGCGCAGGCGGCGTTCTCCACCCGCGCCCACCCGCCCACCGCCGCGGCGGCATCGCGGGCGGTCACCGCCGCATCGACCAGGCGCTCGAACATATGAGCGAAGTTACCGAGACCGACCGACGCGGCAACGCCACGACCACCGGAACAGACCCCGGCCTGTGGACGAATTGCCAATTGGGGATAACCCGTCGGGCTCAAGTGTCGACGGGGCTGGGCAGCGACTTAACGCATGGCCTAGATTTTTTAGCCATGACTGCCTACGACGTCGGAGTGCTGATTCTGCGGGTGGTGCTCGGCCTCACCATGGCCGCCCACGGCTACAACAAGTTCTTCGGGCCCGGCGGCCTCAAGGGCACGGCCGGCTGGTTCGACAGCATGGGGATGAAGCCCGGCATGTTCCACGCCCGCATCGCCGCGACGACGGAGATGGCCGCCGGCATCGGTCTCGCAGTAGGCCTGCTCACGCCGATTCCGGCCGCGGGCTTCGTCGCGCTGATGCTCGTCGCGGCGTGGACCGTGCACCGGCCCAACGGCTTCTTCATCGTCAAGGAGGGTTGGGAGTACAACCTGGTGCTCGCGGCCGCGGCCGTCGGGATCGCCACGATCGGCGCCGGCAAGATCAGCCTGGACCATCTCTTGTTCAGTGAAACCGGCTTCTACGACCTGCTGCACGGCTGGTGGGGTCTGGTCATCTCGCTGGGTCTCGGCCTTCTCGGCGGCGTCGGACAGCTGGCGATCTTCTACCGGCCGCCGGCCAAGACCGACGCCTGACCCGCTGCGACCCCGAACGGTACCTGCCTAGCTAGAACACGTTCTAATCTGTGATGCCATGGGGTTCTTGAAGCAGGAAGCGCCCGTCGTCGACTTCGAGGAATGGAGCAAGGGCACCCGCGCCGAGAAAATCGTGCCTATGGCCCGGCACTGGGCCGAGGTGGGGTTCGGGACGCCGGTCGTCCTACACCTGTTCTACGTCGTCAAGATTCTGCTCTACATCCTGGGCGCATGGCTGGTCGCGCTCACCACCACCGGGATCGACGGATTCACCGACGTCACCTCCTGGTACGACGAGCCGATCGTGTTCGAGAAGGTCGTGCTGTACACGATCCTGTTCGAGGTCGTCGGCCTCGGCTGCGGCTTCGGGCCGCTCAACAACCGGTTCTTTCCGCCGATGGGCTCGATCCTGTACTGGTTGCGGCCGAATACGATCCGGCTACCACCGTGGCCGAACCGCGTCCCGCTGACCAGAGGGGACACCCGCACACCGTTCGACGCGCTGCTCTACGCCGCTCTGCTGGTGCTGCTCGTCGTGGCGCTGTTCTCCGACGGCACCGGACCGATCCCCGAACTCGGAACGACGGTCGGTGTGCTTCCCGTGTGGCAGATCTGGGCGATCCTCGGAGTGCTCGCCGTGCTGGCCCTGCGCGACAAGGTGATCTTCCTGGCCGCTCGCGGCGAGGTGTACGCGAGTCTGGCGGCGTGCTTCTTGTTCGCCGGTCCCGACATCATCATCGCGGCCAAGCTCGTGTGCCTGACGATCTGGCTCGGCGCCGCGACGTCGAAGCTCAACAAGCACTTCCCGTTCGTCATCTCGACGATGATGAGCAACAATCCGGTGTTCCGGCCCAAGTGGATCAAACGCAAGTTCTTCGAACACTTTCCGGACGATCTGCGGCCGGGCCGGTTATCACGTTGGCTGGCGCATTTCAGCACGGCGATCGAAGGACTGGTCCCGCTCGTGCTGTTCTTCTCCAACGGAGGCTGGCCGACGTACATCGCCGCGTTCGTGATGCTGGTGTTCCACTTCGGCATCCTGTCGTCGATCCCGATGGGTGTGCCGCTGGAGTGGAACGTCTTCATGATGTTCTCGGTGCTGGCGCTGTTCGTCGGGCACGCCGGCATCGGCCTGGGCGATCTGCAGAGTCCGTGGCCGATCGTGTTGTTCGTCGTCGTCGCGGGCACCGTGGTGATCGGAAACCTGTACCCGCGCAAGGTGTCCTTCCTGCCCGGCATGCGGTATTACGCGGGCAACTGGGACACCGGGCTGTGGTGCGTCAAACCGTCGGCCTCGGCGAAGATCGAACAGAACGTCGTCTCGATCGCGAGCATGCCGCAGGCGCAGATGGAGCGGTACTACGGCAGCCCGGAAACCGCGCAGATGTACCTGTACATGGGATATGCGTTCCGCGCCTTCAACACTCACGGCCGCGCGATGTTCACGCTCGCGCACCGCGCGATGGCGGGTCACAACGAAGACGACTACGTGCTCACCGACGGAGAGCGCATCTGCAGCACGGCGATCGGGTGGAACTTCGGCGACGGTCACATGCACAACGAACAGCTGATCGCGGCATTGCAGAAGCGCTGCCAGTTCGAACCCGGCGAGGTACGGGTGGTGCTGATCGACGGGCAACCGATACACCGACAGACCCAGCAGTACCGCTTGGTCGACGCCGCCACCGGCGAATTCGAGCGCGGCTACTTCAAGGTCGCCGATGTGGTGACGCGGCAGCCGTGGGACGACACCGTGCCGGTGCAGGTGACCTGGCAGAGGGAGACGACGATCAGCCCATGACGTCGCGGACTTTGACGTCCTCGAGTCCCTGCAGGAGCAGATCGCGCGCGGTGTCCAGATGCTTGCGCCAATGAGCCTCGGCGGCCACGCCGTCTCCGGATCGCAACAGCTGCATCAGCTTTCGATACGACCGCATCAGCTTGTCGTAATCGGCTTTGGAGACGGGGCGTCGTTCCTTGAACAGAAAAGCGTTGTGCCGCACGGTGATCTCTTGCAGCATCCCCGCGATGATGCTCAGCGTGGCGTTGCCCGACAATTCGACGACACGGAGGTGGAAGTCGCCGGTGGTCTCGGCCAGGGTGTCGTGCTGCCAGCCGGAGGGCACATGCTCTTCGAGCATCTTGTCGAGCTCGTCGAACGCCTCGGCCGATCCCGATTCCGCCAGCAGCCGCACCGCCATCGGCTCGATCCCGGACCGGGCCGTCATCACGTCTGCGATGGTCGCGCCGGACAGTTCGAGCAGCAGGCCGGCGGGACGGGCCACGATCTCGGGGCCGGGCACCCGGACGCGGGCGCCGGTGCGAGAGCCGCGGCGGACCTCGACGAGCCGCTCGGACTCCAGGACCCGCACCGCCTCTCGCAAGGTCGGCCTGCTCACCCCGAAGTGCGCCATCAGTTCGGCTTCGTTGGGGAGGAAGTCGCCGTCCTTGAGCTGCCCGTCGACCACCATCCGGCGCAGTGTTCCCGCGACGAGCTCGGCCGTCTTCGGGGACCGGACCGCTGTGCCGGCGCCGACGCCGTCCGGGCCGATCATCGGCGCCAGCGGTGTATTTCGAGCCACTCCCACTCCCACGACGTTGCCACTGGCCGGTTGTCCAGCTATGCAACTCAGTAAACCATGTGCGATAAAGAGCGGGAGGTTGGCGCCGCGGGCGCCTGGATGCGTCGCAGCCTACCAACCAGTAGGTTGACCTAGTAAACTTTGTTCCTCTACGTTCGATGGTGGACCTTTGTGGGAGATCCCACCAAACCTTTCGAAGGAGTTGTTCCATGGCTGAAGCCGTCATCGTCGAGGCAGTGCGGTCGCCCGTCGGCAAGCGCAACGGAGGACTGTCCGGTGTGCATCCTGCCGAACTGTCCGCGCAGGTCCTCAATGGTCTGGTGGAGCGGGCCGGGGTCGACCCGGCGCTCGTCGAGGACGTGATCTGGGGCTGCGTCATGCAGGCCGGCGAGCAGGCCCTCGACATCGGCCGAACCGCACTGCTGGCGGCGGGCTGGCCCGAGAGCGTGCCCGGTGTGACGGTCGACCGCCAGTGCGGGTCGAGCCAGCAGTCCATCCACTTCGCCGCCGCCGGGGTGATCGCCGGCCACTACGACGTCGTCGTCGCGGGCGGTGTGGAGTCGATGTCGCGCACTCCGATGGGCGCGTCGCTGGCCAGCGGCGGCAACCCGTATCCCCAGAGCTTCAAGGACCGCTACAGCCAGACCCCGAACCAGGGCATCGGCGCCGAGATGATCGCCGAGCAGTGGGGCCTCGACCGCACCATGCTCGACGAGTTCTCCCTCGGCTCGCACGAGAAGGCAGCTGCCGCACAGGATTCCGGTGCGTTCGACGATCAGATCGTCGCGATCAAGGACCAGGACGGTAATCCGGTTCTCAAGGACGAGGGCATCCGCCGCGGCACCACCATCGAGAAGATGGGTCAGCTCAAGCCCGCGTTCCGCGAGGACGGCGTGATCCACGCCGGCAACTCGTCGCAGATTTCCGACGGCTCGGCCGCGCTGCTGTTCATGTCCGCCGAGAAGGCCGCCGAGCTGGGTCTCAAGCCGATCGCCAAGGTGCACACCGCCGTACTGGCCGGTGCCGATCCGGTGATCATGCTGACCGCGCCGATCCCCGCCACCCAGAAGGCGCTCAAGCGCTCGGGCCTGCGTCTCGAGGACATCGGCGTGTTCGAGGTCAACGAGGCGTTCGCCCCGGTTCCGATGGCGTGGCTGAAGGACATCGGTGCCGACGAGAAGAAGCTCAATCCCAACGGCGGCGCGATCGCGATCGGCCACCCGCTGGGCGGCTCCGGCGCCCGCATCATGACCACGATGCTGTACCACATGCGCGACAAGGGAATTCAGTACGGCTTGCAGACCATGTGCGAGGGTGGCGGCCAGGCAAACGCCACCATCATCGAACTGCTGTGACATCTGTGCCGTCCGACGTTGCGGTCCCCGCCGCTCTGACCGAGCGGCGGGGCAACGTCCTGGTGATCACCCTCAACCGGCCGGAGGCCCGCAACGCCGTCAACAGCGCGGTGAGCACCGCGGTGGGCGACGCTCTGCAGGAGGCGCAGGACGACCCCGAGGTTCGCGCGGTGGTGATCACCGGAGCAGGTGAGTCCTTTTGCGCCGGAGCCGATCTCAAGGCCATCTCGCGGCGGGAAAATCTCTTCCACCCCGAGCACGGTGAGTGGGGCTTCGCAGGCTACGTGCACCATTACATCGACAAACCGACCATCGCTGCGGTCAACGGCACCGCGTTGGGCGGCGGCACCGAACTCGCGCTTGCCAGTGATCTGGTGGTCGCCGAGGAGCGCGCGAAATTCGGTCTGCCCGAGGTGAAGCGGGGGCTCATCGCCGCAGCGGGCGGCGTGTTCCGCATCGTCGACCATCTTCCCCGCAAGGTCGCGATGGAGCTGCTGTTCACCGGCGAGCCGATGTCGTCGGCCGACGCGCTCAAGTGGGGCCTCATCAACCAGGTGGTTCCCGACGGGACCGCGGTCGACGCGGCACTTGCGCTCGCCGAACGGATCACCTGCAATGCGCCGCTTGCGGTGTGGGCGAGCAAGCGGGTGGCGATGGGCGTCGACGACGGCGTCATCACCGGCGACGAAGCCGGGTGGACGAGGACCATGCGTGAAATCGGGACCGTGATCCGTTCCGAGGACGCCAAAGAAGGACCGCTGGCCTTCGCCGAGAAGCGCCAGCCTGTTTGGAAGGCCAAGTGACCAAGTGAAGAGAGCTATCTACGACGCCGAGCACGAGGCGTTCCGGGAAACCGTGCGGGAGTACATCGAACGCGAACTCATTCCCAATCAGGAGAAGTGGGAGACCGAGCGCATCGTCGACCGGTCGGCGTACACCGCAGCAGGCAAATACGGGCTCATCGGGTTCAACATGCCCGAGGAATACGGCGGCGGCGGCTCCGACGACTTCCGGTTCAACGCGATCATCGACGAGGAGATGGCCCGCTCCGGCGCACACGGACCGGCGCTGAGCCTGCACAACGACGTCGTCGGGCCGTACTTCAAGGACCTGACCAACGACGAGCAGAAGCAGCGCTGGCTGCCCGGCATCACCAGCGGGGAGACCATCATCGCGGTCGCGATGACCGAGCCCGGCGCGGGCAGCGACCTGGCCGGCATCCGCACCTCCGCGGTGCGTGACGGTGACGACTGGATTGTCAACGGCTCCAAGACATTCATCTCGTCGGGCATCAACTGCGACCTCTGCGTGGTGGTGGCCCGCACCGATCCCGAAGCCGGCCACAAGGGCTTCACGCTGCTGGTCGTCGAGCGCGACATGGAGGGCTTCAGCCGCGGCCGCAAGCTCGACAAGATGGGTCTGCACTCGCAGGACACCTCGGAGCTGCACTTCGAGAACGTCCGGGTGCCCGCCGCCAACGTGCTGGGCAAGGAAGGCCGCGGCTTCTACCACCTGATGACCAACCTGCCGTCGGAACGGTTGTCGATCGCGATCTCGGCGATCGCCGGGGCCCGCGCGGTCTGGGAGGAGACGCTGCAATATGCCAAGGACCGCAAGGCATTCGGCCAGCCGATCGGCAGCTTCCAGCACAACCGGTTCCTGCTCGCCGAGATGGACACCGAGCTCGAGGTCACCGAGAACTACATCGACCGCTGCCTGCGCGCCGTCGTCGACGGTGAGCTCACCGCGGTCGAGGCGGCCAAGGCCAAGTGGTGGGCCACCGAGGTCGCCAAGAAGGTGGTCGACAGCTGCGTGCAGCTGCACGGCGGCTACGGCTACATGATGGAGTACCGCGTGGCGCGGGCCTACGTCGACGGACGCATCCAGACGATCTTCGGCGGTACCACCGAGATCATGAAGGAGATCATCGGCCGCGACTTGGGCGTATAAGACAAGCCGATTCGGTGTAGTTGGTTGCGGTGGGCGCAACCAACTACACCGAAATCGCGAAGAGCGTCAGCCGATCGGCGCGTCTGCGGCCGGCGTCGGCTCGGTCGGCTCGGTCGTCGCCGCAGTGGTCGTGGTCGTCGTAGTCGTGGTGGTCGACGTCGCGGACGGCGTGGCCGCCGCCGGTGCCTTGGCCGGGTCGAGCACCGTGTCGATCAGGTAGATCCGGGCGTTGGCCGCCTGGATCCCACCGCAGACCACCTTCGCGGTGTCGTTGATCTCGATGTCGGCGTTCTCACCGGTCACCTTGATCTCCGCACCCTGCTGGGTGGGCCGCTGACCCTCGACGTCCTTGGGGCCGAGGACCCCGAGGAACACGTGGTAATAGACGAGGTCCGTCAGCGCGGCGGGGTTCGCCTTCAGCGCGTCCAGTTGAGCAGGCGGCAGCGCCGCGAACGCCTCGTTCGTCGGCGCGAACACCACGTACGGGCCGTTCTCCAGGACCGGCACGACGTTGACCGCGGGGTTGAACCCACCCGAGATCGCGGAGTAGAAGGTGCTGGCGTCCGGGATGGCTTGCAGCGCCTGTCCGACCGGCAGGGCGTTCAGCGATTTCCAGTCGGGCACCGCCTCCTTGAACGCGTCGCAGCCCGACCCCTCCGGATTCGGGATCTCGATCACCGCGGTGGTGGTCGGCTCGGCCGGCTGCTCGGGCGCGGGCGGATCGGCGTATGCGGTGACGGCCAGCGGCACCGAGAGCGCCATCGCGGCGATCCCGGCCGTGGCACCGATGGCTTTGCGGGTGCGGGTCTTCACTTGCGGCTCCTCGGCTAGACAGGTCGCAAGGGATGTTAGAGGCACGGCCGCGCCAGTGCCAAAGTCCTCACCTCGCCAAACGTTCGCCGCAAGCGTCTGACCTGCGCATTGCCGATCTCCCCACACGCTGCTGTCTCGTCGGCCAACGGCCGGTGAATACGATGACGCGCATGCCTGAGCCGCTGATCGTCTCCATTCGTGGCCGCACACCGTCGCTGCACGCTGAAGCGTGGGCGGCGCCGAACGCGAGCCTGATCGGTCAGGTGACGCTCGCCGCACGGGCCAGCGTCTGGTACGGCGCGACGCTGCGCGCGGAGGCCGAACCCGTCGACATCGGCTTCGGCACCAACATCCAGGACGGCGTGACCATCCACGTCGATCCGGAGTTCCCGGTCAGCATCGGCGCGGAGGTCAGCGTCGGGCACAACGCCGTCCTGCACGGCTGCGTCGTCGAAGACGGAGCGCTCATCGGCATGGGCGCGGTCATCCTCAACGGCGCGACGATCGGCCAGGGCTCGCTCATCGCCGCGGGCGCGGTGGTGCCTCAGGGATTCGTGGTGCCGCCGCGCTCACTGGTCGCGGGCGTCCCGGGCAAGGTGCGACGCGACCTGAGCGACGCCGAGGTCGCCCACAACCGGCACAACGCGCAGGTGTATCAGCGGCTCATCGATCTGCACCGCGACGCGACGGCCTAGATTCCGTCGGGACCGATCCGGGTACAGCCGTACCGTGAAACGTGTGCGCACCCTGGTGACCGGCGCGACCGGTTATGTCGGCTCCCGGCTCGTCGACGCCCTGCTGTCGGAGGGGCATGACGTCGTGGCGGCGAGCCGAAACCGCGACAGATTGGCCGATTTCGGTTGGCAGGACCGCGTCACCGCCGTCGAGTTGGACGCGCACGACGAGGCCTCGGCGCGGTCGGCATTCGCCGACGCCGGGCCCGTCGATGTCCTCTACTACCTTGTGCACGGCATCGGGGAACCCGACTTCCGGGACGCGGACAACCGGGCGGCGGCCAACGTGGCGCGGGCCGCCAAGGACGCCGGTGTCCGGCGGATCGTGTACCTGGGCGGGTTCGTGCCGGATGGCGACGATCTGTCCGAGCACCTGAGCAGCCGCGCCGAAGTGGCCGAAGCGCTGCACATTGACGGCGGTGCCGATGTGGTGTGGCTGGGCGCGGCGATCATCATCGGGGCAGGGTCGACGTCGTTCGAGATGCTGCGCTACGTCGGCGACCGGTTCGTGGTGTTTCCGCTGCCGTCGTGGTCGTCGAACCCGATCGACCCGATCTCGATCTGCGACGTTCTGCACTACCTCATCGCCGCCGCGGACAGCGATCGCGTGCCCGCGGGGGCCTACGACATCACCGGCGCGGAAACGACGTCATACGCCGAGTTGCTTCGGACCTATGCGCGGATATCCGGCAAGTGGCGGGCCGAACTGCCGGTCGACGGCGTCGACACCGGGCTGGTGTCGTGGGTGACGGCGGTGGTGTTGCCCGTGCCGGGCGGGCTGGCGGCGGATCTGGTTCAGTCCCTTGACCATCCGATGATCGCCTCGGAAACGCGGCTGCGCGAGCACGTGCCCGACCCGCCGGGCGGATTGGTCGGGATCGACGATGCGATCAGGCGGTCCCTGGGCAGTCGTCGGCGCAAACCCGTCGACGAGCTCACCGACCCGCACCACCTCGCCGACACCGACCCCGACTGGGCCGGCGGAGACACACTGCGCCTCAAGCAGATGGCCGGCGCGGTGACACCCGGAATCGTCCGGCCCGCGCTCGGACTCATCGGCGGCGTTCCCGGACCGGTAGCCGGAGTGGTCCGCACGGGGCTCGATACGCTTCTCAACCTGGTGCCGAAGGCGAGCCCGGCATGACGGAGACGCAGCCGCGCGCCGGACTCCTGCAGGAGATCCGCGAGATCGCGACCACCGTCGCCGTTCCGCACCACGAACCGCCCGCAGTCATCAGGCGCAGGCGGATCGTGGTCGCGGTCGTGCTGGTGATCGGCGCTGCGCTGCTGGGCTATTCGCTGACCCGGCCGCCCGGTGACGACTCGTTCTACTGGCTGACGCTGGCGCTGGCGGGGGTGTGGGCCGTCGGCGCCGTCCTGTCCGGACCCCTGCACCTGGGCTGCGTGAGGTTCCGCGGCCGAAACCAGCGGCCCGTGATCACCGGCACCGGCGTCGGGTTGGCGTTGGGCGCGGCGTTCGTCATCGGCGGTCTGATCGCGCGCGAGATTCCCGGCGTACGCGAATACATCACCCGGGTACTGGAATTCGCCGATTACGGGCCACTGGCGCTGGTGGTCTTCATCACCGTGGTCAACGGTGTGGCCGAGGAGATGTTCTTCCGCGGCGCGATGTACACGGCGCTGGGCCGTTTTCACCCCGCGTTGATCTCGACCGTGCTTTATGTCATCGCGACGTCGGCCACCACCGGCAACCCGATGCTCGGCTTCGCCGCGATCATTCTCGGCACGGTCTGCGCGCTGGAACGCCGAGCGACCGGCGGCATACTCGCACCGATGCTCACCCACTTCTTCTGGGGGTTGGTCATGGTGCTCGCGCTGCCGCCGATCTTCGGCGTCTAGTTCAGCGCAACGGGTGGGCCAACTCGTCGCGACGCATCCCGGCCGCCCCCACCGCGACCGCCGCCACCAGCACGGGGACGATGCCGGCGACGAGGAAAATCGTCTGCATCGACACGACTTTCGACAGCGGACCCATGATCGCGAACGACACCGGCATGAACGCCAGCGAGACGAAGAAGTCCAGGCTCGACACGCGGCCCAGCATCGCCGTCGGCACCCGTCGCTGTAGCAGCGTGCCCCAGATGACCATGCCCGCGCCGTCAGTGAACCCGATGACGAACGTCGCGGCCGCCATCACCGGGAACGACGTGGTGAAGCCGAACACGATGAGCGGAATGGCGCCGAGACTCCACATCGCCAGCATCACCGACAGATATCGCCGCGGCATCCGGCCCGACGACACCGTCAGCGCGCCGAGGGCGCTGCCCACACCGAAGAACGCGAGAATGAACCCGTACATCCGTGCCCCGTCGGCGAAGCGGTCCTTGGCGATGAATGGCAGCAACACCTCGATCGGCCCCAGCACCACCAGCACGAAAATGCTCGCGAACAGCAGTGTCCACAACAACCACGGGGTTCCGAGTACGAACACGAAGCCGTCGCGCAGATCACGCAACACATGCGGGTGCTCTTGTGGTGCAGGGGTTTTCATGGCCGGCCGGGTCGCGATGAGCAGCACCAGGCCGACGGCGAACAGCACGGCCACCGCCACGGCGCCCAGCGCGGGGAACGTCGCACCGACGAGCACACCCGCGACGGCCGGACCCACCGCCCGCTGGAAGACCGGACGCACCACGCCTTCGACACCGTTGGCCGCGAGCAACTGCTCCGGCGGCAAAATCCGCGGCAGGATCGCGCTGTAGGCGGGGAAGAAGAACGCCGCCGCGGTGCCCAGGGCCGCCGCGCCCACCGCCAAGTGCCAGATCTGCAGAGCACCAAGCAGTCCCAGCACCGCGATCGCCGACGAGGCGAGCACGTTGACCGTCTCGACCGCGATGATGATCGCGCGTTGGTGGAACCGGTCGGCGGCAATCCCGCCGATCAACACGAAGGCGACCAGGGCGGCGGCGAAGCACGTCGTCACGATCGACAGCGATACGGGATCGTTGTCGAGTGCGATGACCTGCATGGCCAACACGACCGCGAACATGCCGTCGGCGAAGATCGACAGTGAGACCGCCGCGATCAGCAGGCGGTACTCGCGAATCCGGAACGGTGCGAGCACACGCCAGCCGCCGGTGTTGTGCACCGGCTGTTGGATGTCGAACTGCGTACTCACCCGTCGATGGTTGCCGATGCGCGGGCACCGAGTCCACCGATTTTCTCGGCGCGAGCAGACGCGAAGTGCCCAAAAACCGCCGCGAATCCGGACAGTTTGCGTCTGTTCGCCCTTACAAGGGTTAGAAGTCGGAGAAGTTGGCTTGCCTGCGCTGCTGGAAGGCCTTGGTGCCTTCGCGGAAGTCGTGCGAATCGAGAAGCGACAACTGGCCCTGCTTTTCGCGTTCCAGTGCGCCTTCGAACTCGGTGAGCGTGGCGGCGTTGATCGCGTGCTTGGTCTTGCGCAGTGCGACCGCGGGACCGGACTTGAGCGTCGCGATGACCTTGTCGACCTCGGAGTCGAACTCGTCGGCGGGGTAGACCGCGGTCACCAGACCCCAGTCGTAGGCCTGGTCGGCCGGGATGCGTTCGGCCAGCAGCGCCATCCGGGTCGCGCGGATGCGCCCGATCGCCGCGGCGATCAGCGCCGATGCGCCGCCGTCGGGCATCAGGCCGATCTTGGTGAACGCCAGCATGAAAAACGCCTTCTCCGAAGCCAATACGACGTCGGAGGCCAACGCCAGCGATACCCCGACACCGGCCGCCGGGCCGTGCACCGCGGCCACCACCGGTTGCGGCAGGTTCACGATGGCCCGAACCGCGCGGTTGGCGGCATCGAGCACGTCGGCCGGTGTTCCGTTCGCGCCCGGATTGGCGTGGTCCTCTTCGCTGATGCCTGCGCCCGAACAGAATCCGCGGCCGGCCCCGCCAAGCCGCACGACCTTGACCCTCGAGTCGGACGCCGCCTGGTTCAGGGTGTCCGCGATGGTCGCGAGCATCGGTTGGGTCAGCGAATTGAGGCTGTCCGGCCGATTCAGCGTCACCGCGAGCACACCGTCGGTGAGGTCGACCGACAGTGCGTCAATTCCGGTATATGTGGCTGCGCCCGAATCGAGGGTTGTCATGGCTGCACCCTAGAACCGGACGACTTGGTTATACAAGTAAGCTATGTCGGCGATCGAGGCGTTCGCCCGGACGGAAGGCGGTTGAGCATGGCGGGACCACTGCACGGACTGCGGGTCATCGAACTCGCGAGCATCGGGCCCGGGCCGCACGCCGCGATGATTCTCGGTGACCTCGGTGCGGACGTCGTGCGCGTCGAACGGCCGGGCAAGCTCGGCGGGGTTCCGACCAGCAAGCGCGAGGCCACGCTGCGCAACCGGCGTTCTGTCGCCGCCGACCTCAAGAGCGATGAGGGTCGCGAACTCGTGCTGCGGCTCGTCGCCAAGGCCGACGTGCTGATCGAGGGGCTGCGCCCGGGTGTGACCGAGCGACTCGGACTGGGCCCGGAGGACTGCGCGAAAGTCAACGAGCGGCTGATCTACGGGCGCATGACCGGCTGGGGCCAGACCGGGCCCCGCCGCCTGCAGGCCGGCCACGACATCAACTACATCTCGCTCAACGGCGTGCTGCATTCGATCGGTCGGGCGGGGGAGCGGCCCGTCCCGCCGCTGAACCTGACCGGCGACTTCGGCGGCGGCTCGATGTTCCTGCTCGTCGGCATCCTGTCCGCGTTGTTCGAACGGCAGACGTCGGGTAAGGGCCAGGTGGTCGACGCCGCGATGATCGACGGTTCCAGCGTGCTGGCGCAGATGATCTGGGGCTTCCTGCAGGACGGCCTCTGGGTCGACCAGCGTGGCGTGAACATCCTCGACGGCGGGGCGCCCTACTACGACACCTACACCTGCGCCGACGGCCGCTACATCGCCGTCGGCTGCATCGAACCGCAGTTCTATGCCGCTTTCCTCAAGGGCCTCGGTATCGACGGTGAAGATTTGCCCGACCAGAACGACGTGAGCCGCTGGCCGGAGCTGCGCGAGCGGTTCAGCGAGGTCATCGGCGCCAAGGACCGCGACCACTGGGCCAAGGTCTTCGCCGACAGCGATGCCTGTGTGACACCCGTGCTGTCGTTCTCCGAGGTGGAGTCCGAGCCGCACGTCACCGAGCGCAACACCTTCTATCGCGACGGCGACCATCTGCAGCCGATGCCCGCGCCGCGGTTCTCCCGCAGCGTGCCCGCCGCACCGACGCCAGCAGGCGAAGCCGGAGCCGACACCGAAGCCGTCTTACGAGACTGGGTCTGAACAGAAAGGAACACCCTCAAGTGGAGATCAAGGACGCCGTAGCCGTCGTCACCGGTGGAGCCTCGGGCCTCGGCCTGGCCACCACCAAGCGCCTACTCGACAAGGGCGCATCGGTGGTCGTCATCGACCTCAAGGGCGAGGACGCTGTCAAAGAACTCGGCGATCGCGCCCAGTTCGTGGAGACCAACGTGACCGACCCCGACGCGGTGGCCGCCGCGCTCGACGCCGCCGAGAAGATGGGCCCCCTGCGCATCAACGTCAACTGCGCGGGCATCGGCAACGCGATCAAGACGCTCTCGAAGGACGGTCCGTTCCCGCTCGACGGGTTCAAGAAGGTGATCGAGGTCAACTTGATCGGCACGTTCAACGTGCTGCGGCTCGCCGCGGAGCGCATCGCCAAGACCGAGCCGGTTGACGGCGAGCGCGGTGTCATCGTCAACACCGCCTCCGTGGCGGCGTTCGAGGGCCAGATCGGTCAGGCCGCGTACTCGGCGTCCAAAGGCGGTGTGGTCGGCATGACGCTGCCGATCGCGCGTGACCTGTCCCGTGATCTGATCCGCGTCTGCACCATCGCGCCGGGTCTGTTCAAGACCCCGCTGCTGGGCTCGCTGCCCGAGGAGGCGCAGGTCTCGCTGGGCAAGCAGGTTCCGCACCCGGCCCGCCTCGGCGATCCCGACGAGTACGGTGCGCTGGCCGTGCACATCGTGGAGAACCCGATGCTCAACGGTGAGGTCATCCGTCTGGACGGCGCGATCAGGATGGCGCCGCGATGACGATCACGACGAAGTTCACCGAGACGTTCGGCATTGAACATCCCGTCGTGCAGGGCGGGATGCAGTGGGTCGGCCGCGCGGAACTTGTTGCGGCCGTGGCGAATGCGGGCGCGCTCGGTTTCATCACCGCGCTGACTCAGCCCACGCCGGCCGACTTGGCGAAGGAGATCGCCAAGTGCCGCGACCTGACCGACAAGCCGTTCGGCGTCAACCTGACGATTCTGCCGACGATCAACCCGCCGCCCTACGACGAGTACCGCCAGGTGATCGTCGACTCCGGCATCAAGATCGTGGAGACCGCGGGCTCGAACCCGGCTCCGCACCTGCCGATGTTCCACGACAACGGCATCAAGGTGCTGCACAAGTGCACCTCGGTGCGCCACGCCGTCAAAGCGCAGAGCCTGGGCGTGGACGGCATCAGCATCGACGGGTTCGAGTGCGCCGGGCATCCCGGTGAGGACGACATCCCGGGGCTGGTGCTGATTCCGGCCGCATCGACCAAGATCGACATCCCGATGATCGCCTCGGGCGGATTCGCCGACGGCCGCGGACTGGTCGCGGCGCTCGCGCTGGGCGCCGACGGCATCAACATGGGATCGCGCTTCATGTGCACCGTCGAATCGGCGATTCACCAGAACGTCAAGGAAGCGATCGTCGCGGGCACCGAGCTCGACACGGAGCTGATCTTCCGGCCGCTGCGTAACACCGCGCGTGTGGCCAGCAACGCGGTCTCGCGCGAGGTCGTGGAGATTCTCAACCGGGGCGGTCAGTTCGAGGACGTCAAGGATCTGGTGGCGGGCAAGCGCGGCGTGAAGGTCTACGAGGTCGGCGATCTCGACGCCGGCATCTGGAGTGTGGGCACCGCGATGGGCCTGATCAACGACATCCCGACTTGCGGGGAACTGGTTGCTCGCATCGTCGAGGAAGCCGAGGAGATCATCACGGATCGGCTGAGCGGGATGGTTTTGGCCGACGAGGAAGAGAACGTGGCGTAAGCGAACGTCCGAGCGAACGCGCGGCCCCTCGGCGCGCGTTCGGTCAGACGGCGGTGCGCAGGGGGTGCTCGTCGTCGAGCTGCTCCGAGGTATCGCCTTCTACCAGGACATCGCCGTGGTAGAGCGCCTCGAAGTCAACCTTGATGACATCGGCACTGGTGTCGTCGATCCACATGTACTCGACAGTAGGGGTCACCTCTAAGGAATCTTTGAGTCACGATTCGGAAAATCGTGGCAATCTTACCGGCGGGTAGGTTTTTGCCGGAGAACCGTTCTAGCTCGGGGCGGTGAAGTGGATCGGGTTCGTTCCGAGCAGCGCCACCCACGTCAGGACCGCCGCGGCCAAGGCCGCGATGAGCAGGCCTACCGCTATGCGCGTTCCCCACAAAGTTCTGCCGAGCACCTTCGCATCGACCGAGTACGCGCCGGCGCCGAGGAACAACAGTGCTGTCGCTCCGATGCCGATCAGGAACGGCGCATTGAACGGTTCGGACCAGAAGGCCATCGCCGACACATTGACCGCCCATGCGTCGACCATCGCCGCGATCACCGCGAACGCCGCCAACGGCGTCAGCGCGCCGGCGATCAAGCCGAGGCCGCCGAGCGTTTCGGCCGTCGTCACCATGAGCGCCGCCAGACCGGGTAGTCGCCAGCCGGCGGACTCCATGAAGCCGACCGCGGTATTGAAGTCGAAGGCCTTGATCAGGCCGGCCTGAAGAATCGCCGCGCCGATGCCGATCCGCAGGATCAGCAGGCCGAGGTCCACAGCGGTGTCGCGCGTGGTGGTGGTGGCCACGTCCGTCGTTGTCATGCCGATTACGACTACCAGACAAGTCAGAACTCATCGCGGGGAATCGCGGTGAACGTCGCGGGCACGTGAACCGTGTTCCGTAGGGGGCATTGACTCCCCTGACTTACCGCTGTTAAGTTAGCGTCGTTAGCCGCAAGGGGACTGCCGATCGAGAGGATGCGGCGTGCTGCAACGAATCGCACATCTGGCCCTGGCGGCGCCTCGGCGCGTCGTCGCGATCGCAGTGTTGGTGATGGTCGCGTGCGGCGTGTTCGGGATTCCCGTCGCCAAGCACCTGTCCGCCGGCGGGTTCCAGGATCCGACGTCGGAGTCGGCGTCGGCCACCCGGCTGTTGGTGGACAAGTTCGGTCAGGGCGACATGGAACTGCTCATCAGCGTGCGCTCCGAGGAGGGTGCGCGGAGTGCCGCGGCCCGTGCCGTCGGGGAGGACCTCGCCGCACAGCTGCGGGCCGCGCCGTCCGTCATCGACGTGACATCGCTGTGGACCGCGCCGCCCACGGCCGCGCCGGCGTTGATCAGTCGCGATGGCAAGACGGGATTGATCGTCGCGGGCATCACGGGCGGCGAGAGCGGGGCGCAGAAGCACGCGAAGGAACTCACCGAGCGGCTCGTGCACGACCGCGACGGCGTCACCGTGCGCGCCGGTGGCGAGGCGATGATCTACGTGCAGATCAACGGGCAGAGCGAAAAAGACCTGTTGAGGATGGAAGCCATCGCGATTCCGTTGAGCTTCGTGGCGCTGGTCTGGGTGTTCGGCGGGCTGCTGGCCGCCGCGCTGCCGCTGGCGATCGGTGGCTTCGCGATTCTCGGTTCGATGGCCGTGTTGCGCGCGGTCACCTACTTCACCGACGTGTCGATCTTCGCGTTGAACCTCTCCGTGGCAATGGGATTGGCGCTCGCGATCGACTACACGTTGCTGATCATCAGCAGATACCGAGACGAGATCGCCGACGGAGCCGACCGGGACCGCGCGCTGGTGCGCACCATGGCGACGGCCGGGCGCACGGTGTTGTTCTCCGCGATGACGGTGGCGCTGTCGATGGTCGCGATGGTGCTGTTTCCGATGTACTTCCTGAAGTCGTTCGCCTATGCGGGAATTGCGGTGGTGACGTTCGCGGCGGTCGCAGCGGTGGTGGTCGCGCCCGCGGCGATCGCGTTGCTCGGCGACCGGATGGATTCGTTGGATGCGCGCCGGCTTGCGCGTTGGGTGTTCAGCCGGCCGGATCCGGTGCGCAAGCCCGTCGAGCAGACGTTCTGGTACCAATGCACGAAATACGTGATGCGCCGGGCACTTCCGATCGGGTTCGCGATCGTCGTGCTGCTGCTGGTGCTCGGCGCGCCGTTCCTGGGCGCGAAGTGGGGATTCCCCGACGACCGGGTACTGCCGGAGTCGGCGTCGGCGCGCCAGGTCGGCGACGACCTGCGCACCAACTTCGCCGTCGACTCGGCGCGCAACGTCACTGTCGTCATACCCGACACCCGCGGGATCGCGCCCACGCTGGTGGACCGCTATGCCGCAGACCTGTCGCGCGTCGCCGACGTGTCCTCCGTGTCGGCGCCCGGCGGGACGTTCGTCGACGGCAGGGCGGTCGGCCCGCCCTCGGCCGCGACCGGCGTCAACGACGGCAGCGCGTTCCTCACGGTGGCCAGCACCGCGCCCCTGTTCAGCGACGCCTCCGAGGCGCAACTCGATCGACTGCGGGCGGTGAGCACCCCTGCCGATGTTCCGGTCCAGCTGACCGGTGTCGCACAGATCAACCGCGACAGTTCCTCGGCGATCACGTCGCGGCTACCGCTGGTGCTCGGCGTGATTGCCGCGATCACCTTCGTGCTGCTGTTCCTGCTCACCGGCAGCGTCGTGCTACCGCTGAAGGCCTTGGTGCTCAACGTCTTGTCGCTGACGGCTGCGTTCGGGGCACTGGTGTGGATCTTCCAGGAGGGTCATCTCGGCGCACTGGGCACGACACCGACCGGGACACTGGTGGCGAACATGCCGGTACTGTTGTTCTGCATCGCTTTTGGGTTGTCGATGGACTACGAGGTCTTCCTGGTATCGCGGATCCGCGAATTCTGGTTGAAGTCGGGACGGACCCGCGCCGACAACGACGAGAGCGTGGCGCTCGGCCTGGCGAAGACGGGCCGCGTGGTCACCGCGGCGGCGCTGCTGATGTCGATCTCGTTCGCGGCGCTGATCGCCGCTGAGGTGGCGTTCATGCGAATGTTCGGCGTCGGGTTGACCCTCGCGATACTCGCGGATGCCACACTGGTGCGCATGGCACTGGTTCCCGCGTTCATGCATCTGCTCGGCCGCTGGAACTGGTGGGCGCCCAAGCCGCTGGCCAAGCTACACGCACGAATCGGCCTCGCCGAGGCGGCCGAAACCCCGCCGGCCGTAACGGAACCGTCGAGCCAACCCGTGGGAACGCGATGAAACGCCGGCGTGCGCCACGCGGATCGGGAGAGCAGCTGCGCGACGAGATCCTCGACGCGACCACCGATCTGCTGCTCGAGACCGGCCACGCCAAAGACGTGTCGATCCGGTCGGTGGCGCAACGGGTGGGGGTGACGCCGCCGTCGATCTATCTGCACTTCGCGGACAAGGATGCGCTGCTCGACGCGGTGTGTGCGAGGTATTTCGAAAATCTCGATGAGGAAATGCAACGGGCGGCGGCCGACGAACCGTCGACCATTGATGTGCTGCGCGCGCAGGGGATGGCGTATGTCCGGTTCGCGCTGAAAACGCCTGAGCTGTACCGCATTGCCACGATGGGACCGGGCCGGCCGGGCAGCGACGTGGACGTCGCGCTCAACAGCTCGGCGTTCGCCCACATCCGAAGCTCGGTCGAGTCGCTGATGGCCGAAGGCGTTTTCGCTGCTGGCGATTCGACCGTCGTTGCGTTGGAATTATGGGCGTCGGCGCATGGGGTGGCGGCGATGCTCATCTCCAGGCCGTACCTACCCTGGGGTGACGTCGAGGAATTCACCGACCGGGCGCTACGGGCCGTGGTCGTGGGAGAGATTGTCGCGGGCGGCATCGACCCGAAGGCCCCACCGCAGGAGACCGTCGCACAACTGAAGGGACTGCAGAATGTCGAACACAGTAGATAACCCGTTCTTCGCGAGGTTGTGGACCGTGATGTCGACGCACGAGACCGACGCCATCCGGCAGTTGCGCCGCGAGAACCTCGCCGGCCTGTCCGGCCGCGTGCTCGAGGTCGGCGCGGGTACCGGGACCAACTTCGAGTTCTACCCCGATACGGTCACCGAGGTGGTGGCCGTCGAACCCGAGCGCCGCCTGGCCGAACATGCCCAGCGGGCTGCCGCGTCGGTGCAGGTCCCGGTCACCGTCAGGACCGACACGGTCGAGCAGTTCATGGCCTCCGGCAATGAACCGTTCGACGCCGTGGTCTGCTCACTGGTGCTGTGTTCGATCGACAACCCCGAAACCGTGCTGCGGCAGCTGCATTCGCTGTTACGACCGGGCGGCGAACTCCGCTATCTCGAGCACATCGCCGCCAGCGGTGCTCGCGCGCGGCTGCAGAGGATCGCCGACGCGACGGTGTGGCCGCGGCTGCTCGGCAACTGCCACACCCATCGTCATACCGAGCAAAGCATCGTCGGCGCCGGCTTCGACGTGGCGGGCGCCCGGCGGGAATGGACGATACCGCGGTGGTTGCCGCTGCCGGTCGCGGAGGTTGCGATCGGGCGGGCGGTCAAGCCCTAGCCGAGGGCGGCTACCCCCGCCGACGACCGGGGAAGCCGCTGCCCATCCCGAACGGGAGCTGGGGCTGGTTCGCGGGCGGCGCAACCGTCCCCGGCCGCGTCTTGATCGACACGCTGCCGTTGGTCTGGCAGACGGACTGGAACTGCGTATTCTGGCAGGTCGGTCGGGCATCGGCCGTCGGGGCCGAAATGCCCGTCACGACAACCAGACTCGCCATCAGCAGTGCTGGCTTGATGCGGCCCATCATGGTGTCCTTCCCAGTGCGGGCGAGAACTGCGATAGCGGAATGGTTATGCGCTGCACGTCGCGATATCCGGCGGCCATCAGGGGCAGGCCGATATGACAACGGGGGCGGACGGACTCAGTGGCGTGTTGTTGGCCGCTGCCCGATTGAATGCATCCGCGCGGGCCGCCTCGACAGTCACGCCGGCTCCGCCCGCCACTACGTCGCTGACGTCGTCAGCGACGGATACGATGCAGAGCCGATCGTTGGTCACCTCGTCGCTGGTGCACTCCACGCCACCGGCGCTCTCGCACTGCGCGATCACGGCCGCCGAAGCCTCGTCGTTGGTGTCGCCGGTCGCGGTGAAACCCACCACGGCGCCTTCGAACACACCGGTACCGACCGCCGCGGAGATGTCCTCGGGGTCCTCGACAACACCACCTTGACCGCCCGCCCAAGCGGTGCCCGCCGAGATGCCCGCGCCGATTACGCCCACAGCCGCGATCACCGAAACCAAACGGGTATTGACCATTCGGATTCCTCTCATCAGCAGAGTATTTCGGATATTACACAGCGCCGATCTTGACAGTTCGAAATCGACGAAGTTGTCCGATGCACTCGGTTGACGAATCGCCGACCGATCAAACGCACGCGAGTCGCTAGCGGAGCAGCGCGGGCAGCCGCTGCAGCAGATCGGGCAGCGCACTCACCGCGGTTTCCCGCAGTGAGACCGTCGCGGCGTCGGACAGCGGTGTGCGTTCGGGATTCACCTCGATGACCACGGTGCCGTTGGCCAACGCGATCTCGGGAAGCCCGGCCGCGGGATAGACGATCGACGAGGTGCCGACGACGATGACGAGGTCCGCCCCGGTGACCGCCTCCACCGACCGCTGCCATGCATCCTCGGGCAGCGCCTCGCCGAACCAGACCACGTTCGGACGGATGAGTCCGCCGCAGGCGCACCGCGGCGGCTCGACGGTTTCCACCGGTTCCGGCATGGCGGGTAGGTCTCCGGCGTAGGCCGCTTGGCAGCGGTCGCAGCGAAATTCGAACAAGCTGCCGTGCAGGTGATAGACGTTCTTGCTGCCCGCGCGCTCATGCAGGTCGTCGACATTCTGGGTGACGACGTGCACCTCGGCATGGTCCTGCCAGGCCGCGACGGCGAGGTGGCCGTCGTTGGGCTGCACCGCACCCATCATGTAGTGCCGCCACAGATACCACGCCCACACCTTCTCCGGGTTTGCTCGCCAGCCCTCCGAGCTGGAGATTTCGTACGGGTCGACCTTCGCCCACAGCCCGGTCTCGACGTCGCGGAACGTCGGCACCCCGCTCTCGGCCGAGATGCCCGCGCCGCTGAGAACCGTTACCTGCACATGACCAAACTAGCCGGTGTGGGCAATACTGAGCACGTGGCCAACTTGGGGGATTGGGTACGAATCGACCAGCGTTCGTCAGGCGCTTTGTTCGACCAACTGAGGACGCAGATCATCGACGGCGTTCGTGACGGCAGGCTGGCGCCGGGGACAAGGTTGCCGACGG
The DNA here is from genome assembly GCF_001499855.1 of Mycobacterium sp. GA-0227b. Lineage (GTDB taxonomy): Bacteria > Actinomycetota > Actinomycetes > Mycobacteriales > Mycobacteriaceae > Mycobacterium. The sequence goes on along the minus strand of NZ_LQIK01000012.1, from coordinate 176,147 downwards.
TGCGTGAGTTGGCCGGCCAGCTCGGTCTCGCGGTGAACACGGTGGCCCGGGCGTACCGCGAGTTGGAATCCGCCGGAATCCTCGAAACCCGTGGCCGCTTCGGAACGTTCGTCGCCCGCGCGGACCCCGCGGACGCCGCGATGGCCACCGCTGCGAACACGTTCGTCTCGGCGGCCAAGGCGCTCGGCGTCGACAAGGCCGATGCGTTGAGGTATGTGGAGACGGCGTTCGGCTGAGCTCAGCCGCAGCCGAATGACGATCTAGCGGCGAGGCACGAGCTGCGTTGAGGAGTACGGCAATAAATGTCAGCCGAATTCGAGCAGCGTGAACACCGGTCGTACGGAATCGAACATGGGAAGCCGCTGAGCGCCCCACATCAGGGCGTTGAGCACCTTGCCGCGTCCGGGCGGCAGCGGCACGTCGTGCACCGCGCGGATACCCGGGATCTCGTCGACCAGGCCCGCGACTTGTGAGGGTGTCATGCTGAACGGCATCGGCGGCACCCGGTAGCGCAACGACGGACGCAACAGGCCGCGGGTGATCAACTGGGCGAACCAAGCCGGCGCCAGGTCGAACATCATCCGTCCGCCGGGAAAGCGGTCGGCGCACTCGGCGATCAGGCCGAGCGCCTCGTGCGGCTGCAGGTACATCAACAGCCCCTCGGCGGTGATGAACACCCCATGCTCGGTGTCCACCTGATCCATCCAGCTGAAGTCGAGCGCCGACTGGGCCAGCATCTGCACCCGGTCAGAGGAGGGCAGAAGCTTGCGTCGCATCTCGATCATCGGCGGCAGATCCACGGTGAGCCAACGGAACTCGTGCCCCACATCCGCGGCATCGAGGCGGTAGAAGCTGGTCTGCAGTCCCTCGGCAAGCGCCACCACGGTCGCGCGTGGATGATCACCGAGATAACGACGCGCCTCCCGGTCGAACGCCAGCGCCCGCACCGCCATGTCCTGACGGCGCGAGAGCCCGAACTTGGCGAAGTCGAAGTCGATGGAGTCGGCGAGCTGGATGGCCATCGGGTCCTCGATGAGCGCATCCGGTCGACGGGCCTCCGTCGCCCGCACGCGCAGCGTCATCAAAGCGGTCTCGGAGACACCGGTCAGCACGGTGCCGTCGGCTTTCGAACTCACCTGACCGAATGTACCTACCGCAACAGCTTGTCCAGCGTGCGCAGGTTGCGGGTGGTGGTGGACGACTTGTAGCGCTTCTTGCCCATGGTCTTGCCGATCGTCGAGTCCAGCGTCGCGGCTCTGGGCACCTGCCAGTAGATGACCCCGTCGCCGCGCTGGATCTTCTCGTCGGGTCCGGCGTCGTCGCCCATTGCGGCCAGCTCGTCGAGCACCTTCTCGTCGGTCACGAATGTCACGTACGAGTGGTGTTCGGGCACCTCGCGTTCGAAGGGGTACCCGCCGGAGATCGCCGCCACCACATCGAGCGGGTAGGCCAGCACCCAGGCGTCGTAGCCGAAGGTGTCGCGCAGCACCTTCTCCGCCTTCCGGCGCACCGCGTCGACTCCGGCCTTGCTGTCGAACAGGACGTTACCGCTGGCGAGAACCGTTCGCACCGAACCAAATCCGGCGTCTTCAAACGCCTTTGCGACGTCGGCCATCTTGAGGTTGACGCCCCCGACGTTGACCCCGCGCAGAAACGCGGCATAGCGCGTCATGACCCGAACTCCAGCAGCGTGAAGCTGGGACGGCCGCGGCGCATGACCCCGACGCGATCCCAGACGGGTGAGGCGAGCACCTTGAACAACCCGCGTCCCGGCGGCATTGCGACGTCTCGGGCGGCGCACACACCGGGAATGCGCCCGGCCAGCGCGACGGCCTCGTCCGGCGACAGCCCGAACGGCATCGGCGGCGCGACATATCGGTCGGAGAGCTTGAGTTTTCCGCTCACCGTGCGGCGGCTGAACCACGGCGGGACCGAGTCGAACATCAGCCGGCCACCGGGGAAGCGGGCCGCGCAGTCGCGGATCAGGCCCAGCGCGTCGTCCGGATCGAGATACATCAGCAGGCCTTCGGCGGTGATGAACACGCCGTGAGTCGCGTCTACGCGATCCATCCAGCTGCGGTCGAGCACCGACTGCGCCAGCGGCACGATGCGGTCGTCGTGCGGTAACAGCTTGTCCCGCAACGCCATGACGGGAGGGAGATCGACTGAGTACCAAGTCAATTCGTCGGTGACACCGCGGCGCTGCAAACGCCAGAAACTGGTCTGCAGGCCTTCGGCGAGTGCCACCACCGACGCCTTCGGATGCGCGGCCAGGTATTCGCGCGCGGCCGCGTCGAAGGCCACGGCGCGCAATGCGTGCGATTGGTTGGGTTTGCCGAACTTGCGGTAGTCGTAGTCGATCGCGTCGAACAACGTGACGGCCCAGGGGTCGCGGATCACCCCGTCGGACCGCTTGGCCTCACTGGCGCGGTTGTGCGGCGTCCACAGCGTGGTCGCGGAGACGCCATCGAGCACATTGCCGTCTATTCGAGGTCCAGGACCGGTCACACGTCGATGGTAGAGACGTAGGCTCGGTACATGGGGCGCCACGTGTTCGACGACAAGCTGCTCGCGCTGATCGGCGGGAACTCGCTGGGCGTCCTCGCGACGATCAAGCGCGACGGCCGCCCGCAGCTGTCGAACGTGTCCTACTACTTCGATCCGCGTGCGCTGACCATCCAGGTGTCGATCACCGAGCCGCGGGCCAAGACCCGCAATCTGCGGCGCGACCCCCGGGCCTCGATCCACGTCAGCTCCGATGACGGCTGGTCGTATGCGGTCGCCGAGGGCGACGCCGTCCTCACCCCGCCCGCGGCCTCCCGAGACGACGACACCGTCGAGGCGCTGATCGCCTTGTATCGCAACATCGCCGGTGAGCATCCCGACTGGGACGACTACCGGCGGGCGATGGTCGACGACCGCCGGGTGGTGATGACGCTGCCGATCTCGCACTTATATGGGATGCCGCCGGGTAGGCGGTAGAGCTAGGCTGCCGTCATGGCCGATGCACCGGAAGACGAGACCAAGCGCAAGTTCCGGGAAGCGCTGGAGCGCAAGAAGGCCCAGGCGGCCGGCGGGTCTGCGCACAAGGACGGTGGCGCTAAGCAACCGAAGGCGCACGGTCCGGTCGAGCACCGGCGGGAGTTCCGGCGCAAGAGCGGCTGATCGCACGACGATCGGCCAACCGTCGCGCGGCCACCAGTGCCGCGAGCATCACCGCGACGCAGACGAGCCCCTGGTCCTTGAGCCCCCATCCGACTGAGGCCAGTGTCGCCGCTCCCGCGACGCACAGCAGTACGCCCACCGCGGCGCTGCGGGCGCCGGGCCCGTCGATGAAACCGCCGTCCCATAGCGGCAGCGGGTCGTTCTCCAGCGGCCGAAGCGCGATGAACAACACCGCGACCACCGCCGCCATGATCAGCAACTGCGCGATCGACAGCACCATGAAACCGGCCGACGACGGGTCGATGCGTGGGTAGCCGAGGTAGTCGAAGGCCAGGTGCATCGCCAGCAGCGGTGGAATGTGCCACAGGTACAGCGTCATCGCACCGGTGTTGCCGATCGCGACCGCCCACCACACCCGGGGCCGGCTCGCCCACCGCGCAATGACGGGTGCGGCCGCAATCGCGAACGCGCACATCATGATTGCGTGTCCGGCCAGCAGCAGTGACGGCGGCGTCATGTTCTTCAACTGCTGAGTTTCGATACCGACGAGGCTCAGCTCGTAGGGTCCGTACGTCAGCAGAGCGAGGTTGACCGCCAGCATCACCACGCCGACTCCGAGCGCGGCGCGCGGGGTCAGATGGCTGCGCCGGTAGCCGACCGCGAGCATGCCGGGGATCAGCCAAGCGGCCATGTTCAAATAGCCCAGCCCCGACCAGCCGTCGACGTTGATTCGGACCGCGTCGACGACGGCCACCGCGCACCACGCGATCAGTACCGCGCCGGCGAGCCTGCCGGCGGTGGTGATCCGGGCTAGTAGCGGCACCGCGGCCAGCACCAGCACGTAGGCGCCGAGGAACCACAGCAGCTGGGTCGAGACCCCCGCGATCGGTTCGTAAACGTGCTCGGGCAGCACGAGCCGGCCCGCGGTCAACGCGACCGCCCAGAACGTCAGGTAGTAGAACACCGGGCGGTACAGCCTCGTGCAGCGCTTCATCAGCCAGTTGCCCCAACTGGTTCCCGGCTGCCACGACTCGACGGACGCCGCCACTCCTGCGAAGAAGAACAGCGGCATGATCTGGAACACCCACGTCAGTACTTGGAAGACCGGGGAAGCGGTCAGCAGGTTGCTCCAGATGAAAACGTCGTCGCGGATCTCGCTGGTGGCCATGACGGTGTGCCCCACCACGACACCGACCAGCGACACGATGCGGATGACGTCGATGACGCGGTCACGGCCGACAGGCGTACTCGCCTCGACCTGCGCAGGGCTCGGGAAAATCGGCATGCCTCGAAGTTTGGCCGGGCGGGTGCCGTCGCGAATGAGTAGAACCACTCAACCGTTGCGGGCGGCGACTCACGGAACGCCGTTCGCGAGTTGGGTCTAGTGTGCGACGGCCTTCTCCGCGCCGACGCCGGTGAGCGCCCGCACCTCGAATTCGGCGTTGGTGTCGGGATTGCCGCGGTCCCGCGATGTCAGCGTGCCCACGACGCCGAGCACGAACGCCAGCGGAATGGACACGATGCCGGGATTGGCCAGAGGGAACCATGCGAAGTCGACGTCGGTCAGCATCGCGGTCTTGGAGCCGGAAACGGCGGGGGAGAACACGATCAGCACGATCGTCGAAATCAGGCCGCCGTACATGCTCCACAGCGCGCCGCGGGTGTTGAACCGCGGCCAGTACAGCGAATACAGGATCGTGGGCAGGTTCGCCGCGGCGGCCACCGCGAACGCCAGCGCGACGAGGAACGCGATGTTCTGTTCGGCGGCCAGCACGCCCAGGCCGATCGCGAAGATGCCGAGCACCACCACCGTGATGCGCGAGACCCGCACCTGTTCGTACTCGGAGACTTTGTGGCTCTTCATCACGCTGGCGTAGATGTCGTGGGCGAACGACGTCGCCGCCGTGATGGTCAGGCCCGCGACCACCGCGAGGATCGTCGCGAACGCGACGGCCGAGATGATGCCCAGCAGGATCACCCCGCCGAGTTCGAACGCCAGCAGCGGGGCCGCCGAGTTCTGCCCGCCCGGCGCGGCCAGGATCGTGTCCGGTCCCACGAGCGCCGCGGCGCCGTATCCGAGCGCGAGCGTGAACAGGTAGAACGCGCCGATCAGCGCGATCGCCCAGACCACCGACCGGCGCGCCTCCTTGGCGGTCGGGACCGTGTAGAACCGCATCAGCACGTGGGGCAGACCCGCGGTGCCCAGCACCAGCGCCAGCGCCAACGAGATGAAGTTGATCTGCGACGTCAGCGAGGCGCCGTACTGCGCGCCGGGGGCCAGCACGTCGCGCCCGGCGACGGCCTCGTTGGCGGACCCGGACACCGCCGATTGCGCCGCGCCGAGGATCTCGGAGAAGTTCGCACCGAACTTGGCGAGCACCCACACCGTCATCAGCGCGGCACCGCCGATCAACAGCACGGCCTTGATGATCTGCACCCAGGTGGTGCCCTTCATGCCGCCGATCAGCACGTAGACGATCATCAGTACCCCGACGACCGCGATCACGAGGGCTTGGCCGAGGTCGCTGGTGACGTTGAGCAGCAGGGCGACCAGACCGCCGGCGCCGGCCATCTGTGCCAGGAGGTAGAACAGGCAGACGGCCAGCGTGGTGGTCGCCGCGGCGAGGCGCACCGGACGCTGCTCGAGCCGAAAGCTCAACACGTCGGCCATCGTGAATTTGCCTGCGTTGCGCAGCAATTCGGCGACCAGGAGCAGCGCCACCAGCCAGGCGACCAGGAAACCGATGGAGTACAGGAACCCGTCGTAGCCGTAGACCGCGATCGCGCCCGCAATACCGAGGAAGCTGGCGGCCGACAGGTAGTCACCGGAGATCGCGATACCGTTCTGCGGGCCGGTGAACGCTCGTCCCGCGGTGAAGAACTCGGCGGCGGTGGCGTTCTTCTTGCTCGCGCGGATCACGATGTACAGCGTCACCGCGACGAACAGTGCGAAGATTCCGATGTTGGCGACGGGGTTGCCGACGCCCGAGTCGGCGGCCAGCAGCGTGGTCATACCGCGTTGCCTTCCAGCTTGGTGCGGATCGCGTCGGCCCGCGGATCGAGTTCACGGTTGGCGAAGCGGACGTAGAGACCGGTGATGACGAACGTAGAGACGAACTGGCCCAGGCCGATCAGGATTCCGACGTTGATATCGCCCCACACCTTGATCGCCATGAAGTCGTGCGCGAACGCACCCAGTAGCACGTAGGCGAAGTACCAGACGAGAAACAGTGCGCTCATCGGGAAGACGAAGCGGCGCAGCCTGCTACGCAGTTCCTGGAACTCCGGGCTGGCTTGTGCGGCCCGATACTCTTTGCCGCTGATCGGGGTGTCCGAGGGTGATTGTTGGGTCTCGGGCACCGGCGACTCCTGACCTCGATGTAGTTGTGCGTCACGCTGGGCTGGTTGCCACGCAACTGTAAGCCCAACATCGGATCTAGACTGGCCGAGTGGCGAAACTGCAGCTAGTTCAAGACCCTGAGGCCGACGCGCTGTTGGAATCCAATCCGTTCGCGCTGTTGGTGGGCATGCTTCTCGATCAGCAGTATCCGATGGAGGCGGCGTTCGCCGGGCCGAAGAAGATCGCCGACCGGATCGGCGGCGTCGACGCCCGTGAGATCGCCGAGTACGACCCCGACAAGTTCGCCTCGTTGTGTTCGAAAACCCCTGCCATACATCGCTTTCCGGGTTCGATGGCCAAGCGCGTCCAGGCGTTGGCGCAGTTGATTGTCGACCGCTACGACGGTGATGCGGCGGCGTTGTGGACGGCCGGTGATCCGGACGGTGCGGAGGTGCTGCGCCGACTCAAGGCGCTGCCCGGGTTCGGCGAGCAGAAGGCGAAGATCTTCCTGGCATTGCTGGGCAAGCAGTACGGGGTGACGCCGCAAGGTTGGCGCGAGGCCGCCGGGAACTACGGCGAAGCGGGTTCTTTCCTGTCGGTGGCCGACGTGGTGGACGCCGGGTCGCTGGAGAAGGTGCGGTCGTACAAGAAGCAGGCCAAGGCAGCCGCGAAGGCGGCCAAGGCCTGAGCGAATTCAGCCGGAGCGAAAGCCGCTAAGGGCTAGATACCGCGGAGTCGTCGCAGTCCAGGCGGGCCAGCGTCTTGATGACCCCGGCGACGACGCGTCCGGTCGTGGTTCCGGTGTCGAGGCCCTCCTTGAGGGTGCGTAGCCGAAGGCCGCGGTCGCACAGTTCAGCGACGGTGCGGGTGACGTCGGCGCCGGTGCGGCCGAGCCGGTCGAGCGCGACGACGACGATGGTGTCGCCCGAGCGCGCATAGCTCAGCATCGCGTGCAGTCCCGCGCCGATGCGGTCGGCGGAGTCCGTCAGCCGGTCGGTGAAGACGCGCCGGGGATCGACGCCTGCAGCGTTGAGCGCCGCGAGCTGACCGTCGAGGCCCTGCTCGGCGGTGCTTGCTGTGGCGTAGCCCAGCATGCAGGTCACCTATTCAAGGTCGCACGACATCCGCGGGGCCGAAACAGACACCACGACATCGAGTCTCGTTGCCGACCGAACTGTTACCGGACGTCAACATGCATCGGGGCGTCAGCTGCCGAGCGGGGCGCCGTCGAAGCGTTCCTTGGTGGCGATCTCGGCGACGGGTCGCCGGGTCAGCTTGGTCAGTTGGCGGACCGGTTTGCCGAGCGGCAGCAGCGCGGCGATCGCGTAGTTGTCGGGGATGCCGAGCAGTTCCCGGACGCGTGGCTCTTCGGCGACCGCGGCCGTGGTGAGCACACCGCCGTAGCCCTCGTTTCGGACGGCCAGCAGGATGTTCCAGACGAACGGGTAGACCGAGGCGCCAGCGATCAGGCCGACCCGGTCGAGGTGCTGGTCGAACGCTGCCACGACACCGAGGTCGACGCAGACCACCAGCACCGCCTCGGCCGTTCGCAGCGGCGACTGGTCCGGCACGTTCACCGCCTCGATCGTCTGCGCGTCAACCCCGCACGGCTGCAGCGGATTCCACGGGCTCTCACCGTTGCGCAGTTGCGCGATGTAGCGCTTGGTGCCGGGTATCGCGCATTCGATCAGGGCCTCGCGGGTCTGCCGATCGCGGACCACGACGACCCGGTTGCCCTGACGGTTGCCGCCGCTGGGCGCGAAGCGGGCGTTGTCGAGAATGCGCTCGATGACGTCGTCGGGTAGCGGGTCGCCGTTGTATTCGCGCACCGCCGCGGTCGTGCGCATGACGCTGTAGAGGTCCATGGCTATATCTTGGGCCTGTCGGTGGCGACGTGTGCGAAGGTGAGGATATGAAGACGCACCTGAACTGCCCCTGTGGCGAAGCGATCGTCGGTAAGGACGAGGAGGACCTGGTCGAGAAGGCGCAGGCGCACCTCTCCGAGGCGCATCCCGGTCGCGAGTACGACCGGGACGCAATCCTCTTCATGGCCTACTGATTTCCGCTTCACAACTCCGCGCGAGCGACCGCGTTTGTACATTGCGCGGCGGCGTGTCGCCGTGCAAACACGGCCGCTCGCGGAGGTGAAGTGTGCGCTAAGGAACGACCGTCGAGCCGATGGTCGGCATGAACTGACACTGCTTTTCGGTGGTCGTGACCTGTCCGAAGATCGTCGAGATGATGCTGCCCGATCCGGTGTCGGCGATCGCGGTCAAGGTGGTCGGTCCCTGCGGGTTGATGTCCGACCGCGGCTTGAGCGTGGCGCTGCCTGACTTGCCGGTGGTCAGGTTGACCCAGGTGACGTTGAGCGGCAGCTTCTGCTCGGCCGCGGGGCCCGGCGTGCCGACCGCGGTGAACACATAGGCGGTCTGGCCGGGGCCGGGTCCCGGTGTCGGGATCTTCGCAGGACCCGCCACCGAGATCGCGGTGGCGAGCACATTTCCGCCGTCAGCGAGACAGCCGTTGCTGATCGACGGGTACATGAAGTCCTGCGTCGGTGGTGCGTCCGGTCCGAACGCCGGACCGGGGGCGGCCTCGGGTGCGGGCGCAGGCGCAGGCGCGGGTGCTGGCGCGGCTTGCGGCGCAGGGGCCGGAGCGGCCAGGGGTGCGGGCGCCGGCGCTGGTGCCGGCGCTGGGGCAGGGGCGGGTGCCGGCGCGGGCGCAGGGGCCGGTGCCGGCGGGACGACCGCTTCCGGTGCCGGGGCCGGCAGTGCTTCCGGCGCGGGTCCCACGGCATGCCTCGGGTCGACGCCCGCAGGCAGGTGCGCCTGTGCGCCCGGCACGGCGCCGGGCGCCGGATTGTGGGCGACGAACTGGTTGACCGCCGTCGCGACATTGCGCGAGTCGGCAGGTGCGACGGCGTCACCGGCGAACACCGCGGCCGCAGCCATCAGCGTCGACGCCGCATTCGTCGGATCGGCGGCGGCCTGCTGGATCGCCGGGCTGATGCCCTGCACCGCGGTCAGGCCCGGCGCTTGCAGGCTGTCGATCGGCGGCGGGGGCGGAGGTTCCGCGCCGGCCACACCGGTCACGCCGCTGATGAGCAGCGTGGCCGATGAGCCGATCGCGATGGCGACGGTGGCGAACATCCTTCGAGCTGACATGGCTCCCTCGGTTCGGGTTGTGGTGGTCGTGTCGGCCAGTTGGTAGTCCGGCGTCGCCGCGGTGATCACGGAAGGGCGGACAGCGGCATCAGCAGCGGCGCCATACCTGCGCTGGGTGCTGCCGACGCCGCAGGTGCGACGGCCGCGGGTGCGACGGCGGCGGCCGGGGCGCTCGGCGTGGCGGCGGTCGCCGCGGCAGGCAGCAGGCCCGCCAACGGCGAGTTCTGCGGCATCAGCGAAGCGAGGCCGGTCGGCAGGTTCGACAGCAGATTGCCCGCCGGATTGGCCGCCGTCGTCGCGGGCGCTGCGGGTGCCGGCGTACCGGCCAACGCTGCCGGTGGCTGCGGCAGCGTGACCGACGCTGTCGCCGACGGAGGTGTCGCGGCCGGGGCGGCCGGCGCTTGGGCGCTGCCGAGCAGCGACGTGACACCCTGCATCAGCTGCGATGCGGCGGCCGGGTTCGACGCCAACTGCTGGATCAGGGGCAGGCCGGGCACACTCGGCGCGGGGGCCGGGGCGGCAGGCTGTGCGGACGCGGTGGCGCTCAGCGCCAGCGCGGCCGAGATCGCTCCCGCGGCGGCGATCATCGTGGTGGCGAACAGTTTTCCGGTGCTGTGCATGGTTCTCCCAATCAGTTGTTTCGGCACGCCTGCGGCCGAAGCTACGGAGTTACTGGTGTTACTCAAGTGACACGTGTGGCGGTGACTCAACCGTTACTCAAGCGAAGGGTTTCGGTGACCGGCCGATAGAGTCGGGCGGATAGACACCTCGACGAGCGCCGATCCGTCACCGCCGCGCACGCCCGCCCGACTGGCCGTTGCGGCGCCGGTGCTGCTGGTTGTCAGCATCGCCGCGCGACTGGCGTGGACCTACCTGGTGCCCAACGGCGCGAACTTCGTCGACCTGCATGTCTACGTCGGCGGTGCCGGTGCGCTGGACCACCCCGGCGCGCTCTATGACTACGTCTACGCCGACCAGACGCCGGACTTTCCGCTGCCGTTCACCTATCCGCCGTTCGCGGCGGTGGTGTTCTATCCGCTGCACCTGCTGCCGTTCGAATTCGTCGCGTTCCTATGGCAACTCGGCATCATCGCCGCGCTGTACGGCGTCGTGTGGATCAGTCAGCGGCTGCTGGGCGCCGGCGATCGGCGCCTGGCGATGCTGTGGACGGCGGTCGGCATCTGGATCGAACCGATGCGCAGCACCTTCGACTACGGCCAGATCAACGTGTTGCTGGCGCTGGCCGTCCTCGGTGCGGTGTACAGCACACGCTGGTGGCTGTCCGGATTGTTGATCGGGCTGGCGGCCGGGGTGAAGCTGACGCCGGCGATCTCCGGGTTGTATCTCGTCGGGGCGCGGCGATGGGGTGCGGCGGCGTTCTCGGCGCTCGTTTTCTTTGCCACGGTGGGTGTTTCGGTGCTGGTGGTCGGTGACGAGACCCGGTATTACTTCACCGAACTGCTGGGTGACGCCGATCGTGTCGGCCCGATCGGCACGTCGTTCAACCAGTCGTGGCGGGGCGGAGTGTCGCGAATCCTCGGGTACGACGCCGGTTACGGGCCTGCCGTGCTGTGCGGCATCGCACTGACCGCCGTGTTGGCCGTGCTGGCGTGGCGCGCGATCGGCGGGGCGTCGGATCGGCTGGGCGCGATCGTGGTGGTGCAGTTGTTCGGCCTGTTGCTGTCACCAATCTCGTGGACACACCACTGGGTGTGGCTGATTCCGTTGATGATGTGGTTGTTGCACGGGCCGCTGCGCCGCCGGTTGGGCGCGCGGGCGTTGGGCTGGGGTTGGCTCGCGCTGACCCTGATCGGGCTGCCGTGGCTGCTGAGTTTCGCGCAGCCGACTATCTGGGAGATCTCCAGACCGTGGTATCTGGCGTGGGCGGGGCTGATCTATATCGTCGCCACGCTGGCGACGTTGGGCTGGATCGGACTGGCTACTGGTCGACGATCGCGTTGATGTCGCGGGCCATCTCGACGTCCTTATCCGTGATACCGCCCGCAGAATGCGTGACCAACGCGAAAGTCACTGTCCGCCAGCGAATGTCGATATCGGGATGGTGGTCTTTGGCCTCCGCGTGCTCGCCCACCCGGCGCACCGCGTCGATACCGTCGAGGAATGCGGGAAATTTGATCGAGCGCCGCAGGGCGCCCTCGGCGCGCTCCCAGCCGGGCAGGTCGGGCAGTGCGGCGTCCACTTGTTCGTCGGTCAACACAGCCATGGATTCGACCGTATACCGTCGGCCGCAGTGTTGACCCCGAAGCCGAACCAGATCGTCGTCGCCGGTGCCCTCATTTCGGGCCCGCAGCTGCTCGTCGCCCAGCGCGACCGGCCGCCCGAGCTGGCCGGCCTGTGGGAGTTGCCCGGCGGCAAGGTGGCGGCCGGTGAGACGGACGAAGCCGCGCTGGCCCGCGAACTGCACGAGGAACTCGGCGTCGTCGTGCGCGTCGGCGCGCGCCTCGGCGGAGACGTCGCGCTCAACCCGACCACCGTGCTGCGCGCTTACCTCGTCACCCAGGCCGGCGGGACCCTGCACCCCAACGACCATCGCGCCCTGCGCTGGATCGGCGTCTGTGACCTCGACGACCTTGCCTGGGTACCCGCCGACCGGACGTGGCTGGCCGAACTCAAGCAGGCGCTCGCGCACTAACTCATGCATCGAGACTGCGCACAGGTCGCATGTCGCGCAGAATTCGCGATCTGTACGCAGTCTCGGCGTCTTCAAGCTCGCCGCGCCCGCTTGTGCACCTTCGCCAGATGCTTGCCCCGGATGCCGTTTCGCTCAGCCTTGCGCACCTGGTGTACGACGACCGGACAGCGCTTGCACCGCGGCTTGCTTCGGCAGCACTTCTTCTTCGGCTTGAGGTCGGCGAGCTTGCTGGGCTTCAAGTGACGGGAATCTCTCGTTTTCGTGATTGGCCGACCGCACTGGGATAATTCGGAAGTGAATTCGCAGCCTGACTTTAGAAACGTCGCCATCGTGGCACACGTCGACCACGGGAAGACGACCCTGGTCGACGCCATGCTGCGGCAGTCCGGCGCCCTGACCCACCGTGGTGACGACGCCACCGAGCGCATCATGGACTCCGGTGACCTCGAGCGGGAAAAAGGCATCACGATCCTGGCCAAGAACACCGCGGTGCACCGTCACCACACCGACGGCAGCGTGACGATCATCAACGTCATCGACACGCCCGGACACGCCGATTTCGGCGGTGAGGTCGAGCGCGGCCTGTCGATGGTCGACGGCGTGCTGCTGCTGGTCGACGCGTCCGAGGGCCCGCTGCCGCAGACCCGGTTCGTGCTGCGCAAAGCCCTGGCCGCGCACCTGCCGGTCATCCTCGTCGTCAACAAGACCGACCGCCCGGACGCGCGGATCGGCGAGGTGGTCTCCGACAGTCACGACCTGTTGCTCGACGTCGCCTCCGATCTCGACGAGGACGCGCAGAAGGCCGCCGAGGAGGCACTCGGGTTGCCGACGCTGTACGCGTCGGGGCGGGCCGGGATCGCCAGCACCACGCAGCCCGCCAACGGCGAGAACCCCGACGGCACCAACCTCGATCCGCTGTTCGACGTCCTGATGCAGCACATCCCGCCGCCCAGCGGCGATCCGGAAGCCCCGCTGCAGGCGCTGGTCACCAACCTCGACGCGTCGGCGTTCCTGGGTCGTCTGGCGCTGGTCCGCATCTACAACGGCAAGCTGCGCAAGGGTCAGCAGGTGGCCTGGATGCGCGAGGTGGACAGCGTGCCCGTCGTCACAAACGCGAAGATCACCGAACTGCTGGCCACCGTCGGCGTCGAACGCAATCCCACCGACGTGGCCACGGCCGGAGACATCGTCGCGGTGGCCGGCCTTCCCGAGATCATGATCGGCGACACCCTCGCCGACCCCGACCACGCGCACGCGCTGCCGCGCATCACGGTCGACGAGCCGGCGATCTCGGTGACGATCGGCACCAACACCTCGCCGCTGGCGGGCAAGGTGTCGGGCCACAAGCTCACCGCGCGGATGGTGCGCAACCGGCTGGACCAGGAGCTGGTCGGCAACGTGTCGATCAAGGTGGTCGACATCGGCCGGCCGGACGCCTGGGAGGTCCAGGGCCGTGGCGAGTTGGCGCTCGCCGTCCTCGTCGAGCAGATGCGTCGCGAAGGCTTCGAGCTGACCGTCGGCAAGCCGCAGGTGGTCACCCGCACCATCGACGGCAAGCTGCACGAGCCGTTCGAGGCGATGACCATCGACTGCCCCGAGGAGTTCGTCGGCGCCATCACCCAGCTGATGGCCGCGCGCAAGGGCCGCATGGAGGACATGGCCAACCATGCCGCGGGGTGGGTGCGGATGGACTTCATCGTGCCCAGCCGCGGGCTGATCGGTTTCCGCACCGACTTTTTGACGCTGACGCGGGGCACCGGCATCGCCAACGCGGTGTTCGACGGCTACCGGCCGTGGGCCGGTGAGATCCGCGCCCGGCACAGCGGGTCGCTGGTGTCCGACCGCAGCGGCAGCATCACACCGTTCGCGATGATCCAGCTTGCCGACCGCGGCCAGTTCTTCGTCGAACCCGGGCAGGACACCTATGAGGGACAGGTCGTCGGCATCAATCCGCGCGCCGAGGATCTCGACGTCAACGTCACGCGGGAGAAGAAGCTCACCAACATGCGCAGCTCGACGGCAGACGTCATCGAGACGCTGGCCCGTCCGCTGGAACTGACCCTCGAACAAGCGATGGAGTTCTGCGCCGAGGACGAATGCGTGGAGGTGACCCCCGAGGTCGTCCGCGTCCGCAAGGTCGAGCTGAACGCCAGCTTGCGTGCGCGTGCCAAGGCGCGGGCGAAAGCCCGGGGCTGAGTTTGAATGTCGCCCGGCCGAGCGGCGCCGGCGCTGCCGATACCCTGAACACCGTGTCGGGACCCCTACGCATCATCGTTGCACTTTCGGCGATGGTGACACTGGTAGCTGCCTGCACCGTCAGCCCGCCGCCCGCGCCGCAGAGCACCGACACCTCGGAGACGACGGCGCCTCCGCCGGTGAAGGCGACGCAGATCATCATGGCGATCGACTGGATCGGCCCAGGCTTCAATCCGCACCTGCTGTCCGACCAGTCGCCGGTCAACGCGGCGATCAGCGCGCTGGTGCTGCCCAGTTCGTTCCGGCCCATTCCCGATCCGAAGACGCCGACCGGGTCGCGTTGGGAGATGGACCCCACGCTGTTGGAGTCCGCGGAGGTGACGAGCGAGGACCCGTTCACGGTCACCTACAAGATCCGGCCCGAGGCGTCGTGGACCGACAATGCGCCGATCGGCGCCGACGACTACTGGTACCTGTGGCAGCAGATGGTCAGCCAGCCCGGCGTCGTCGACCCCGCGGGCTATGACCTGATCACCGGCGTGCAGTCGGTGGAGGGCGGCAAGACCGCGGTCGTGACGTTCTCGCAGCCGTATCCGGCGTGGCGCGAGTTGTTCAACGACATCCTTCCGGCCCACATCGTCAAGGACGTGCCCGGCGGTTTCGCCGCGGGGCTGGCGCGAACCCTGCCCGTCACCGGCGGGCAGTTCCGGGTGGAGAACATCGACCCGCAGCGCGACGAGATCCTGCTGGCCCGCAACGACCGGTACTGGGGTCCACCCGCCAAGCCCGACCTGGTTCTGCTGCGTCGCGGCGGCGACTCCGCGGCGCTGGCCGACTCGATCCGCAACGGCGACACGCAGGTCGCCCAAGTGCACGGCGGAGCGGCCACATTCGCGCAACTGTCCGCGATCCCCGACGTGCGCACCGCGCGGATCGTCACTCCGCGTGTGATGCAGTTGACCCTGCGGGCCCAGCAACCCGCATTGGCGGATTCCCAAGTCCGAAAGGCGATTCTGGGTCTGCTCGACGTCGACCTTCTCGCGTCTGTGGGCGCTGGTGACGACAACACGGTGACCTTGGCGCAGGCGCAGGTGCGGTCGCCGTCGGATCCGGGTTACGTGCCGACCGCCCCGCCGGCCATGGCCAAAGAGGACGCGCTCGGGTTGCTCGCCGACGCCGGTTATGAGCTGGAGCCCGTCGTGACCACCGCGCCCCCCACCCCCGGCGCCCCGCCGCCGGACGGTGACCGCGGGCGGATCGCCAAGGATGGCGTGCCGCTGTCGTTGGTGATCGGGGTGGCGGCCAACGACCCGACCTCGGTTGCCGTCGCGAACACGGCCGCCGACCAACTGCGCAACGTCGGCATCACGGCATCGGTGTCGGCGCTGGACCCCGTGGTGCTCTACGGCGACGCGCTGACCAACAACCGGGTCGACGCGGTGGTCGGGTGGCGGCACGCGGGCGGAGACCTCGCCACCGCGCTCGCGTCGCGCTACGGCTGCCGGGCGCTGGAGGCGACGCCGGTGGCGACGGTGCAACCCGGGGCGACGACGCCGAAGACGCCGACCGCCACCGCGCCGACCGCGCCGAGGCCGACGCCGACCGCCACCACACCGAGTCCGGCGCCCGAACCGGGCGAGCTCGTCCAGGCCCCGAGCAACATCACCGGCATCTGCGACCGCAGCATCCAGCCGAAGATCGACGCCGCGCTGGACGGCTCGGCGGACATCGCCGACGTGATCACCGCCGTCGAACCGCGGCTGTGGAACATGGCGACCGTGTTGCCGATCCTGCAGGACACCACGATCGTGGCGGCCGGCCCCAGCGTCCAGAACGTCAGCCTGTCGGGCGCCGTGCCGGTCGGCATCGTCGGCGACGCAGGCCAATGGGTGAAGACCAAGCCGTAGCACCTGCAGCACAGCGTTATCGGGCCAGGCAAGCTGGTGCGAATGGAACCCAACACGGTTGACCGCGCCACCGGGCGGCTGTTGTTCGTGCACGCCCACCCCGACGACGAGACGCTGACCACGGGCGCCACGATCGCCCACTACGTCGCCCGCGGTGCGCAGGTGCGCGTCGTCACGTGCACGCTCGGCGAGGAGGGCGAGGTGATCGGCCAGCGGTGGGCAGGTCTGGCCGTCGACGCCGCCGACCAACTCGGCGGATACCGCATCGGCGAGTTGACCGCGGCCCTGGGCGCGCTGGGGATCGACGAACCGGAGTTCCTCGGTGGGGCCGGACGCTGGCGCGATTCCGGGATGACGGGCACGCCGCTACGACACCATCAGCGGTTCATCGACGCCGACCCCGACGAGGCGGTCGGCGCGCTGGTGGCGGTCATCCGCGAGCTGCGCCCCCACGTCGTCGTCACCTATGACCCGCAGGGCGGCTACGGCCACCCCGACCACGTCCACAGCCACGAGGTGACGATGGCCGCGGTCAGGGCAGCCGGCGCAACCGACGTTGCCGGTGAACCGTGGCGCGTGCCGAAGGTCTACTGGGCGGTGACGTCGAAGACCGCGATCGCCGAGGGGCTCGCAGCGATCGACGACGCGCCGCCGGAGTGGACGCGGGTGACGGTCGACGAGGTGCCGTTCGGCTATCCCGACGACGCGATCGACGCCATGATCGACGCGCCCGCGCAGTTGAGCGCCAAGGTCGCGGCGATGCGCGCCCACGCCACGCAGATCAGCGTCGCGCCGAACGGCCGCTCCTTCGCGCTGTCGAACAACATCGCGTTACCGGTCGGCGCGGTGGAGCACTACATCCTGGCTGCGGGCACACCCGGGGAACGCGACGACCGCGGCTGGGAAACCGACCTGCTCGCCGGACTGAACCTTCAATAGCGGTGCCGCGGGGAGTAAGCTGCACCGCAGTCAGCGGCGCCACGAAGGGACGGCACATGGATCAGGACCTCGATCCCAACCTGCAGCACTGGCAGGACCGGCTCGACAGCCTTCAGTGGGTGATCGGCTCGCTGACCGGAGTGCTGGACAGCATCCCGACCTGAGCTCGTCTACGTTCGCCACCACGGATCGTCGACGCGTGGCCGTGCTGACGCTGCTGGCCGTCGACGGGGCGCTGTGCGCGGTCGCGGCGGCCTTATTCCTTCCCGTACGCATCGGCTCGGTTCCGTTTCCCATCAGCGCGCTGATCGCCGGCCTTCTCAACGCCGCGTTGGTGTGGGCTGCGCTGCACTGGACCTCTTCGCCGCGGGTGGCGGCGTTGCCGTTGTGGACATGGCTGCTCACGGTGGCCCTGATGACACTGGGCGGGCCGGGAGACGACATCGTGTTCGGCGGGACCGGGGTCATGGAGTACGCGGCGCTGCTACTGATCGTGCTCGGTACCTTGCCGCCGGCGGCGGTGCTGTGGGGGCGCGTGAACCGGGGACTAGGGTGACCCGTATGTCAGGCGAAGCGGATCCCGGATGTGAGTCGCCAGGGATGATTCGCGTCGACGCCGGGGTTACAGGGGAGTGGCCCTGAACCCTCAGCGCGGCGCCGATCTGCCCGACCCGGTGATCCCACCGAAGTCCGATCAACCCAATCCTGCCGCTGTGCGGCGGGTGCTGCGGCGCGCCCGCGACGGGGTGGCGCTCAACGTCGACGAAGCCGCGATCGCGATGACCGCGCGCGGTGACGACCTCGCCGACCTGTGCGCCAGCGCGTCGCGGGTGCGCGACGCGGGTCTCGAGGCCGCGGCGCGGCGCGGAGCGACCGGGCGGCCACCGGTCAGCTACTCGCGCAAGGTGTTCATCCCGGTCACGCATCTGTGCCGCGACACCTGCCACTACTGCACCTTCGTCACGGTGCCGGGCCGCCTGCGCGCGCAGGGCATGGGCTTGTACATGGAGCCCGACGAGATTCTCGACGTGGCCCGTCGCGGCGCCGAACTCGGTTGCAAGGAAGCGTTGTTCACGCTCGGCGACCGCCCCGAGGCGCGGTGGGACGAGGCCCGCCGATGGCTCGACGAGCGTGGCTACGACTCGACGCTGGACTACGTGCGTGCGATGGCGATCCGCGTGCTCGAGGAGACGGGCCTGCTGCCGCACCTGAACCCGGGCGTGATGAGCTGGTCGGAGTTGTCGCGGCTCAAACCGGTCGCGCCATCGATGGGCATGATGCTCGAGACCACGTCGCGGCGGCTGTTCGAGACGAAGGGGCTGGCGCATTACGGCAGCCCCGACAAGGACCCCGAGGTTCGGTTGCGGACGCTGGCCGACGCGGGCCGGCTGTCGATCCCGTTCACCACCGGCCTGCTGGTCGGAATCGGTGAGACGCTTCACGAGCGCGCCGAGACCATCCACGCGATTCGTCGGTCGCACAAGGAGTTCGGGCACGTACAGGAAGTGATCGTGCAGAACTTCCGCGCCAAGGACCACACCGCGATGGCGTCGACCCCCGACGCGGCATTCGAGGACTTCCTGGCGACGGTGGCGGTCACCCGGTTGGTGATGGGGCCCAAGATGCGCATCCAGGCGCCGCCGAACCTGGTGTCACGCACCGAGTGTCTGGCCCTGATCGGCGCCGGCGTCGACGACTGGGGCGGCGTCTCGCCGTTGACTCCCGACCACGTCAACCCGGAGCGGCCGTGGCCGGCGCTCGACGAGTTGGCGACGGTGACCGCCGAAGCGGGATACGACCTGGTGCAGCGGTTGACCGCGCAACCGCAATACGTGCAGGCGGGCGCGGCGTGGATCGATCCGCGGGTGCGGGGCCACGTCGACGCGCTGGCAGACCCCGAGTCCGGGTTCGCGCTGGACGTCAACCCGGCGGGCCGACCGTGGCAGGAACCCGACGAGGCGTCGGAGTCGTTGGGGCGCACTGATCTTCACTCCGCGATCGATGCGACGGGCCGGCTCACCGACACCCGCAGCGACCTCGACAGTGCGTTCGGCGACTGGGAGTCGATCCGCGAGAAGGTCTCCGAACTGGCCGCCCGAGCGCCCGAACGCATCGACACCGACGTGCTGGCGGCGCTGCGCTCGGCCGAGCGGGATCCGGCCGGCCTGTCCGACGACGCGTACCTGGCGTTGGCGTGTGCCGACGGTCCGGCCCTCGACGCCGTTGCCGCGCTGGCGGATTCGCTGCGCCGTGACACCGTCGGTGACGACGTCACGTTCGTCGTCAACCGCAACATCAACTTCACCAACATCTGCTACACGGGCTGCCGGTTCTGCGCGTTCGCGCAACGCAAAGGCGACGCCGACGCCTACTCCCTGTCGGTCGACGAGGTCGCCGACCGTGCCTGGGAAGCGCACGTCGCAGGCGCGACCGAGGTGTGCATGCAGGGCGGCATCGATCCCGAACTGCCCGTCACCGGCTACGCCGATCTGGTGCGCGCGGTGAGGAAACGCGTGCCGTCGATGCACGTGCACGCGTTCTCGCCGATGGAGATCGCCAACGGCGTCACCCGCAGTGGGCTGTCGATTCGAGAGTGGCTGATCTCCTTGCGGGAGGCGGGGTTGGGAAGTATCCCCGGCACCGCCGCCGAGATCCTCGACGACGAGGTGCGGTGGGTGCTGACCAAGGGCAAGTTGCCGACGTCGATGTGGATCGAGGTCGTGACGACCGCGCACGAGGTCGGGCTGCGCTCCAGTTCGACGATGATGTACGGGCACGTCGACCAGCCGCGGCACTGGGTCGGCCACCTGCGGGTGCTACGCGAAATTCAGGACCGCACAGGCGGTTTCACCGAGTTCGTGCCGCTGCCGTTCGTACACCAGAGCTCGCCGCTGTATTTGGCCGGCGGCGCCAGGCCGGGCCCGTCGCACCGCGACAACCGCGCGGTGCATGCGCTCGCGCGAATCATGTTGCACGGCAGGATCGCCAACATCCAGACCAGTTGGGTCAAGCTCGGCGTGGAGCGTACGCAGGTGATGCTCAACGGCGGCGCCAACGACCTCGGCGGCACGCTGATGGAGGAGACGATCTCGCGGATGGCCGGCTCGGAGTTCGGCTCGTACAAGACGGTCGAGGACCTCGTCGCGATCGCCGAAGGCATCGGCCGCCCGGCCCGCCAGCGCTCCACGACGTACGCCCCACTGGCCGCGTAGCTACCTCAGCGCTCCCTTCAGCGCGAGCGACCGCGTTTGTTCCCCGACACGCCGCAATTGGTGTGCAATTCGGGGTCGCTCGCGCCCGTCGAGTGACCGTCAGGTCTTCAACTGCAGCGGTGGTGGCGTCTCGTCGGGCACCACGAGCGCGATGGCCGATTCGAGCAGCCAGAACACCACGGTCGAAACCAGGATCGCCGCCGCGGGTACGACGATGATCGGCGCGGCGACGAGCAGCACGAGAAGCGTCGCGCCGGGAAGGTCCTTCCACCACCCCGCACCACCTTTGCCCTGCAAGATCGCGGACAGCCGCACCGTGGCCCAGATGATCCAGCGACGCAGCAGGCTCACGCCATCGCGTTGCATCTGCAGGCGGAAGCGGTAGTCGGCGGCCCGGCGATCGCACCCCGTGCGCTCGGGGAAGCGCCAGAGGTAGTCGTGAAGCACGGCCGCACGCGCGTAGCGGCCGGCGCGTGGGACGAACCAGGCGACCACGCCGGGCACTGACACCAGGTCGGTCGGAAAGTCGGCGGGGACCTCGAATCGCTCGTTGGGCCCCTCGAACCGGAGGGGTTGCGTGGTTCGCCACTCGTCCCAGGCGCTCTCCCTGAAGAACCTCTTGGCGGCGCGCACGGCGTCGAGTTCGTCGGCGGTCAGTTGGCGGACATGCAGGACAGCGGTCCTGTCGACCGGAGGTGCACAGCGTTCCATCCCGCAGGTATAGCAAGGTCGGAGGCGACAAGGGGCGATGCTGAGCAGTCGACCAGCAGATCCGGGCGAATCCGGGGTGTCTGTTGGGCAGCTGTATGTGCAACGTCTAGTATCAGTAACCACGCGCAACCCCTAAACCGGGTTGCGCGTGAAGTTAGGGCACACTGAGACGACCGTCCAGGTACCGGCGACGGATACTTGCGGCTGAGCTCAGATGCCCTACCCCGTACGGCAGCCCACCGGACAGGAGATCGAGGAGACCTTGAGGAGAACACGGTGACGTACGTCATTGCCGAACCTTGTGTCGACGTCAAAGACAAGGCGTGCATCGAGGAATGCCCAGTCGACTGCATCTACGAGGGCGCCCGCATGCTCTACATCCATCCGGACGAATGCGTGGACTGCGGTGCCTGTGAACCGGTGTGCCCGGTCGAGGCCATCTATTACGAGGACGATGTGCCCGACCAGTGGAGCAGCTACACCCAGATCAACGCCGACTTCTTCGCCGAGCTCGGCTCGCCCGGCGGCGCGTCCAAGGTGGGGCAGACCGACAACGATCCGGAGGCGGTCAAGAGCCTGCCGCCGCAAGGTGAGGACTGATAACGGCTCGCGCCGGGCTTCGTAAGCGCGTCTCGGCGGCGCTGCCGGCTTTCCCCTGGGACACGCTGGCCGACGTCACCGCGCTGGCCCGGGCACACCCCGACGGCATCGTCGATCTGTCGGTCGGCACACCGGTGGACGAGGTAGCTCCGGTCGTCCGGCAGGCACTGGCCGCGGCCGGTTCCTCGCCCGGCTACCCGACCACCGCGGGCACCCCAGCGCTGCGGGCCGCGGCGGTCAATGCGCTGGCGCGGCGCTACGGTGTCTCGGGCCTGGCTGACGGCGCGGTGCTGCCGGTGATCGGCACCAAGGAGCTCATCGCCTGGTTGCCGACGTTGCTGGGCCTCGGTCCCGACGACGCGGTGGTGGCGCCCGAACTCGCCTATCCGACTTACGAAGTCGGCGCGCGCCTGGCCGGCACGCAGTTCCTGCGCGCCGACTCGCTGACCCAACTAGGCCCGCAGACGCCCGCGCTGGTGTACCTGAACTCGCCGAGCAATCCGACCGGCAAGGTGCTCGGCGCCGACCACTTGCGCAAGGTCGTCGGCTGGGCGCGCGAACGGGGCGTCCTGATCGCCTCCGACGAGTGCTACCTCGGACTCGGCTGGGACACCCAACCGTTGTCGGTCCTGCACCCGTCGATCAGCGGCGGCGACCACACCGGGCTGCTGGCCGTTCATTCGTTGTCGAAGACGTCGTCGCTGGCGGGCTACCGGGCGGGTTTCGTCGCCGGCGATCCGAACGTCGTCGCCGAGCTGCTGGCCGTCCGCAAACACGCGGGCATGATGGTGCCGACGCCGGTACAGGCGGCCATGGTCGCCGCGCTCGACGACGACGAGCACGAGCGCGAACAGCGGGCCCGCTATGCGCGGCGGCGCGACGTCCTGCTACCCGCCCTGCGTTCTGCCGGGCTGAGCGTCGATGACTCCGAGGCGGGGCTGTATCTGTGGGCGACCCGCGGCGAGCCGTGCCGGGACACCGTCGCCTGGCTGGCGCAACGCGGAATCCTGGTCGCACCCGGCGAGTTCTACGGCCCCCGCGGCACCACGCATGTCAGGGTGGCGCTGACAGCGACCGATGAACGGATTTCGGCAGCGGCGCAACGGCTTACGAGCTGACATCCTCTCTACCGAGCAGACGCGAAGTGCCCTGAAACCCTCAATATTTTGAGCGGTTTGCGTCTTCTCGCGCCAACGGTTCCGTCGCGCGCAAGCCGAGCGCGAGCACCAGGCGGTCGTCGGGATCTTCCAGCGAGGTCGACAACAGCTTCTCGATGCGACGGATGCGGTAGCGCACGGTGTTCGGATGCACGTGCAACCGTGCTGCGACCGCGGCGATGTCGCCGAACCCGTCGAGATACGCCCCGAGAGTCTCGGCGAGCATCGGATCCTGCTCGCGCAGTTGACGTACCCGCGGGTCGATCAGGCGCGGCTGCGCGGCCACCCGAGACACGATCTCGTCGAGGAGCACGGTGGTGCGCGCGTCGGCGAGCGAGGTGACGCGTCCGATCGCGCCGGGGTGACGGGCAGCGCTGTCGAGCACCCGGTCCACCTCGGCGCGGGCATTCGCGGCGGCCGCCAAACCCGCGAGCGGGGCGGCGACGACCGCCCGCAGCGAGCGCCCGAGCTCGCGGTCCAGGGTCGACACGACACCGCGCGCCCAGGACATCACCGACGACGGCGCCCCGATCTGGGGCAGCAGCACGTAGACCCGGCCGTTGTCCGACGCGACTTGTGCATCGGCACGAAAAGCGCTGGCGCTCAGCGCGATGACGTCCGGCGGCGCCGGACACTGCGCATCTGCGAAGCCCACAAGTGCGGCACGGCTGTCGGTCGCGATGCCCAGTTCCCGGGCGAGCGTGACTACTTCGACGTCGTCGCCGGAAAGCCCGAGCAGCTCTCGCACCTGCCGGGTGTGGGTGGACGGAGACGCCGACAGTCTGGACATGATCCGGGCCGCCAGCACCGCACCGCCTCGCAGCACGTCGTCGACGTCGTCGGCCAAGGGTGCCGAACCCTGTTGCAGCCAAATGGTTCCCGCGTACCGCGACCCTCGCGGCACGATTGCGTCGGGCACGTGGACGCCGACCGCCAGCCGCGGTCGCAACCCCAACTCCGGTCGCTCGGCGACGCGCACGACGTCGGTGCTCGAACGCAGGGCGTCGAAGATGCCCCACTGGCCGATCCAGGCGAGGTGCTCGGGCGGGCCGGCGCGGCCGAGGATGGTCAACCGGCGCAATTCGTCGGCCTCGTCGTTGGACGCGGAATAGGCGAGCACATGGGAGTCCTCGTCTTCGATGCTGATCATGCCGCGGGTTCGGTCGGCGATGGACTGGGCCAGACCGAACAGGTCGGTGCCCGGGTCATGGTGCGGGTCGCCGCGATCGCCGTGGTGGTCGAACGCGTGGTTCACCAAGCGGTACAAGGACTCCCAGCGAGCCCGCGGTTCGACGGCCACCACCGCGGCGCCCAGCGCGACCGCCCGTTCGACAACGGTGGCAGACGGTTCCTTGACGAAGATCGCCGCGGGCGCTCGGCCGGTGCCGGTGAACTGCCGCTCGAGCCAGCGCTCTGCGTCCGCATCGGAGACGCCGAGCAGGAAGAACAGGTCCGCCGAACCGGGACCGACGGCCAGTCCCAACCGGACGTCATCGGCGTCGACGAGCGCGACCGATCCGACCGGCATGTCCAGCCCGCGCGGCGCATCGATCAGCGTCACCATGGTGCGGTCCAGCGCCAACAGCAGCTGGCCGAGGCCGAGGCCGGTGGTTCGCGGGTCCATTGGGTCCACTGCACGCCCCTTTGTGTGATCCGACTATAGCCCGGCAACGGTCTTGTCGGATCGACCATCGGCAGGGCGGCCGCATCCGAGCATCATTTCGGCATGGATGCCATCATCGACGTGCCCCTTCCGGCCAACGAGCCGGTACGCGACTATGCGCCTGGTTCGGGTGAGCGCACCCGTCTTCTCGAAGCTCTGAGCTCCGTCGCGACGGAGCCGGTGGACCTGCCGCACGTCATCGGCGGGCGCCGCCGAATGGGTGACGGTGACCGTGTCGACGTGGTGCAGCCGCACCGCCACTCCGACCCGTCCGGGCGGCTGGGCACCCTCACCAACGCCACGCACGCCGACGCCGTCGCCGCCATCGACGCCGCGATGGCCGCGAAAGCGGACTGGGAGGCCACCCCGTTCGACGACCGCGCAGCCGTCTTCCTGCGCGCAGCCGAGCTGCTCGCCGGACCGTGGCGCGAGACGATCTGCGCCGCCACGATGCTCGGCCAGTCCAAGTCGGCGTATCAGGCCGAGATCGATGCGGCGTGCGAACTGATCGACTTCTGGCGGTTCAACGTCGCCTTCGCGCGCGGAATCCTTGCCCAGCAACCGATCAGCGTGCGCGGCGTCCGCAACCGGACCGACTATCGACCGCTGGACGGATTCGTCTATGCGATCACCCCGTTCAACTTCACCGCTATCGCGGGCAACCTCCCGACGGCGCCCGCGCTGATGGGCAACACGGTGGTGTGGAAGCCCTCGCCCACCCAGACGTTCGCCGCCTACCTGACGATGCAGTTGCTCGAGGCCGCGGGTCTGCCGCCAGGGGTGATCAACCTGCTCACCGGTGATGGGGTGGCGGTTTCCGATGTGGCGCTGGCCGATCCGCGGCTGGCGGGCATCCACTTCACCGGGTCGACGACGACGTTCCAGCACCTGTGGCGGGAGGTCGGCACCAACATCGACCGCTACCACGGCTATCCGCGACTGGTCGGTGAGACCGGCGGCAAAGACTTCGTCATCGCGCATGCCAGCGCACGCCCCGACGTCCTGCGGACCGCGCTGATCCGCGGCGCCTTCGACTATCAGGGGCAGAAGTGCTCGGCGGCGTCGCGGGCGTTCATCCCGCGGACGGTTTGGCAGCAGATGGGCGACGACTTCCTGTCGGCGACCGAAGCGCTGCGCTATGGCGACGTCGCCGACCTGTCGAATTTCGGTGGCGCGCTGATCGACGACCGGGCCTTCGCCAAGAACGTCAAGGCTATTGAGAGGGCGAAGAACGCCCCGGTGACGATCGCCGTTGGCGGCGAATACGACGACAGCGAAGGCTATTTCGTGCGGCCGACCGTCCTGTTGTCCGACGACCCGACCGACGAGGCGTTCTGCACCGAGTACTTCGGGCCGATCCTCGCAGTGCACGTCTATCCGGACGACGACTACGACCGCATCCTCGACGTCGTCGAAACCGGTGTCAGGTACGCGCTGACCGGCGCGGTCATCGCCGATGACCGCGCCGCGGTGCTGCGGGCGCAACGGCGACTTCGCCACGCGGCGGGCAACTTCTACGTCAACGACAAGCCCACCGGAGCGGTCGTCGGGCAACAGCCCTTCGGTGGCTCGCGGGCGTCGGGGACCAACGACAAGGCGGGCTCGGCGCTGAACCTGCTGCGATGGACATCGGCGCGCTCGATCAAGGAGACCTTCGTGCCGCCCACCGATCACAACTATCCCCACATGGGGGTCTGAATGCGCGTGTTCGAGCGGGTGGTGCGCCCGGCGATCATGGCCGCCGGTCGGCGCGAAGGTCTGCGCAGAGCCGCCGAGCGGCTGCCCATGACACGCGACGTCGTGCACCGGTTCGTACCGGGTGAAACGGTGCCCGAGGTGCTCGACTCCGTTGCGCGCCTGCGTGACTCGAACCGTCTTGTCTCGATCGACCACCTCGGTGAGGACGTCACTGACGTCGACGCGGCGACCGCGAACGTCGACGCGTATCTCCGGCTGCTCGACGGCCTCGCGCGGCGTGGGGAAGCGCGGGCCGAGAGGCGGACCGGGGTGCCGCCGCTCGAGGTGTCGGTGAAACTGTCGGCGCTCGGGCAGGCGCTGGCCCGCGACGGGGACAAGATCGCGCTGGAGAACGCCCATACCATCTGCGAGCGGGCACAACGAGCGGGCGTATGGGTGACGGTGGACGCCGAAGACCACACCACCACCGACTCGACACTGGCGATCGTGCGCGATCTGCGCACAGAGTTCGGTTGGCTGGGAACGGCTCTGCAGGCCTATCTGAAACGCACCCACGCCGACTGTGAGGCGTTCGCCGCGTCCGGCGCGCGGATTCGCCTGTGCAAGGGCGCATACGACGAGCCGGCGTCAGTGGCCTACCGCGACCGCCACGACGTCACCGACTCCTACCTGCGCTGCCTGCGGATACTGATGGCGGGCGACGGCTACCCGATGGTCGCCTCCCACGACCCCGCTGTCATCGCAGCGGTGCCCGCGCTGGTGCGTGAGAACAACCGCGGCCGTGACGATTTCGAATACCAGATGCTGTACGGCATTCGCGACGCCGAGCAGCGCAGGCTCGCCGACGCGGGAGACCATGTGCGGGTGTACGTGCCGTTCGGCACTCAGTGGTACGGCTACTTCGTGCGCAGGCTCGCCGAACGTCCCGCCAACTTGGTGTTCTTCCTGCGGGCGCTGGCCGAACGCGGGACGAACTAGACGGGGCGGGCGGCGACCGGCATCACGACGGTGCCGCGGCACGCTCCGGCCAGAATCTCGGTGCGCCACGTCCCGAACAGTGATCCGTCGATGTCGGGCGCGTAGAACACCTTCGATCGTGCCGGCGCGTACTCGCTGGGCACGCCGTCGCCGCGGAAGCATTCCCACTGCCAGTTGTATGCGTACTGCCACCTTGACCCGTCCCAGGTGTAGCGAACCGGTTGGGGGATGGTTGGGTTACTCGGCGCAGGTCCCTCCACGACGGTGGCCACGCACAGCCCCGTCGAGCAGTCGGTCACCAGGTCGTACTGCGCGGCGAAGTCGGGTTCGGCCTGAGCGGCCGCGATACTGCTGCCCATCTTGTCGGACGCGTAGGTGACGATCTCGTAGCGTCCATTCCATGCCGGGTTCGCTGCGACGGCCAGCGGCAGCACCGAAAAGCTCGCGGCCGCAGCACAAGTCACGCCAAAGACCGCGCTGGTCAGACGGCGGGCAGACATGGCCGAAACGGTAATCGACCAGCCGCCGGAAAGCTCTACGACACGGTTTGCCGACGGCTACGAGACCATCACGGATTCGTATCGGCGAACGAGTGGTGCTCGTGGGTGACGACCCAGCGGCCGTCGCGTTTGCGCAATCCGATGGTCAGCCGCAGCCGGTTCTCGGGGTCGGCCGCCAGCTCGGCGGGCTTGCCGCAGCGCAGCAGTGCCCACGCGAACGCGACGTCGGCGCCCACGGTGAGGTCGAGTTCGACGATCTCGAACACCGCGCCCTGTCGCTGCCATTCGAAGAACGGTGGCCAACAGTCCCGGTACTCGTCGATGCCGCGGACGCCGCGGTGCGGCGGTGGCACGTCGAACATCACGATGTCCGCGTCATGGTCGGCCACAACGGAATCCAAGTCACCGCCGTGCACCGCCGCGGCCCACCGGACGATCAACTCGCGGATGGCCTCTTCGTCACTCACCGGGGCGGGCGCTTCCGAGTCTCGTCGCAGCCCGCGGACGCCACGAGCACGTAGCCGGCCCCGCCGAACAACAGGGGCATCATCGCCATCATCCCGTACAGCGCGGTCATCGTGTCACCCCTTTCGTTCGTCCTACTGGTTACAACGAGATAGACCGCCGTACGGTTCGAAACTCATCGCGCCGGCACGGGTGAGTCAGCGCTCCGCGAGCAACAGCAGCGCCCACGCGGCGATCGACTGCGCGTCGGTGATAACCCCGTCACGCATCATTTGCTCCACCTCGGCACGGCTGAACCATTCGCTGTGCATGTCCTGTTCCTCATGCTCGCGGTCGTGATCGCCCTCGGTGATGTCCGTCGCGAGGAACACCCAGCCGCGCTGGCTGCTCATCCCGGGCGCCACGTCGAGCCGGCCCAGGACCCTCAGGTGCGACGCCCGCAGCCCGGTCTCCTCGCGTAGTTCGCGCGCTGCCAGGTCGGCCGGCTCGAGATGCCGCCGCTCGGGCGCGGTGCCCTGCGGGAACTCCCAGCGCCGCAAGCCCAGCGGATAACGGAACTGCTCGACGAGCCGAAATCGGTCACCGTCCCGCGCGATCACCAACGCATACGTCGGCTTGTCGACGACCGCGTAGATCCCGCTGCTGCCGTCGGGCCTGCGGATGTCGTCCTCACGCAGCGTCATCCAGTTGTTCCGGTAGACCTCGCGCGTCGCCAGCCGCTCGATGTGAGTCACGCGACCCAGTATCGCCGAGCCGATGTGGGTAACCTCGCTGGTTATGCTCCTGGCTTCGCTCAACCCCGCCGCGGTGGCGGGCGGCGCCGACATCGGGGACGCGGTCCGTGTCGACGGGGCGGTGCTGAGTCGCAGCGATCTGGTCGGTGCCGCCACGTCGGTCGCCGAGCGGGTGGCGGGCGCGCGCCGGGTCGCGGTGCTGGCCACTCCCACCGTGTCGACCGTGCTTGCGGTGACCGGTTGCCTGATCGCCGGGGTGCCCGTCGTGCCGGTGCCCGCCGACGTCGGTGCCGCCGAACGCAGGCACATCCTGACCGACTCCGGCGCGCAGGCGTGGCTGGGGGACAAGCCGGCCGAGACCGACGGGCTGCAACACGTGCCGGTACGGCTGCACGCCCGTTCCTGGCACCGCTACGCCGAACCGCCCGCCGACTCGGCGGCGTTGATCATCTACACCTCGGGCACGACCGGCCCGCCCAAGGGCGTCGTGCTGAGCCGCCGCGCGATCGCCGCCGATATCGACGCGCTCGCCGAAGCGTGGCAATGGACGCCCGATGACACCTTGGTGCACGGCCTGCCGCTGTACCACGTACACGGGTTGGTGCTGGGGCTGCTCGGCTCGCTGCGCATCGGAAACCGGTTCGTGCACACCGGGAAACCGACCCCACAGGCGTATGCGGCGGCCGGCGGCTCGTTGTACTTCGGCGTGCCGACCGTGTGGTCGAGGGTGGCCGACGACCGCGAGTCGGCGACGGCGCTGCGGTCGGCGCGGCTGCTGGTTTCGGGCAGCGCGCCGCTGCCGGTGCCGGTGTTCGACAACGTGGTTCGGTTGACCGGGCACCGGCCGGTCGAACGCTATGGCTCGACCGAGTCGCTGATCACGATCAGCACCAGGGCCGACGGTGAGCGCAGGCCCGGTTGGGTGGGCCTGCCGCTGACCGGTGTCGAGACCCGGTTGGTCGACGAGGACGGCGCCGCCGTTCCACACGACGGGGAAACCATTGGGCGACTGGATGTTCGCGGTGACACGCTGTTCGACGGTTACCTCAACCGCCCCGACGCCACCGCGGAGGCGGTCGATGCCGACGGCTGGTACCGCACCGGCGACGCCGCGGTCGTGGGAGCCGACGGGATGCACCGCATCGTCGGCCGCGAGTCCGTCGACCTGATCAAGACGGGCGGGTTCCGCGTCGGCGCGGGGGAGATCGAGACCGCGCTGCTCGGACACCCCGGCGTGCGGGAGGCGGCCGTCGTCGGTGTTTCCGACGACGACCTGGGGCAGCGCATCGTCGCGTTCGTCGTGGGTGACGCTAGCGCGGAGGCGCTCATCGACTATGTGGCGCAGGAGCTTTCGGCGCACAAGCGCCCGCGCGAGGTGCGGCTGGTGAAGGAGCTGCCGCGCAACGCCATGGGCAAGGTGCTCAAGAAGGAGCTGGCACGATGACGCTCAAGTTCGACGAGATCTGCATCGACTCGCACGACGCCTCCGCGCTGGGGCGGTGGTGGTCGCAGGTGCTGGGCTGGGCCCACGAGGTCGACGACGACGGCGACGTGGTGTTGCACGCGCCGCCCGGGGCCGGGCCGAACTGGTTGTTTCTGGCGGTACCCGATGACAAAGTCGTCAAGAACCGGATTCACTTCGACTTTCGCCCCGACGATCAGCGGGCCGAGGTCGAGCGCGTCCTCGGCCTCGGTGCTCGGCGCGTCGACATCGGTCAGGGCGACGCGAGCTGGGTCGTGCTGGCCGATCCGGAGGGAAACGAATTCTGCATCCTCGCCGCCACCTCCTGACTATTGCGCGTGGGCCCACGCGGCAGCTGGGGATGTGCGTCCTGTCCACGCTCGCGCTCGCTTCGGCGTGCGCAATCGTCGCGTGCGGAACGTCCGAACCGGCGCCGGCTCCGAGACCCGCCCTCGGGCAGGAGACGCTGAGCATCGGACCGGCCGCGCAGGACACCGTCGGCGGTTGGCTGCCCGAGGGCACGACGCTGAGCCCGTTTGACACCGACGACCCGATCGTCGGCTGGCTGGACCCCGAGCTGCTCGAGGCGGTCCAGGAGGCGGCTCGTCAGGCCCGAGCTGAGGGCGTCGACATCCGCGTCAACTCGGGTTGGCGATCGAAGGGATTCCAGGAGCGGCTCTTCGCCGACGGTGTCGAACGCTACGGAAGTATCGAGGCGGCACGGGAATTCGTGGCCTCACCGGAGAAGTCGAAGCACGTCACCGGCGAAGCCGTGGACATAGCGCCGGTCGAGGCCGACAGGTGGCTGATCGCCAACGGACGCGAGTTCGGGCTCTGTCAGATCTATGCGAACGAGATATGGCACTTCGAGCTGGCCGCCGTCGACGGACGCTGTCCGCCGCTGAAACCGAACGCGGCGGCGGGTTGAGTACGTCCCCAGCTGCGCGGGGGCGGCCCTCGTTGCCCGCGAGCGACCGCTCAATGCACGCCCCAGCCGGCGTGTCGCCGTGCAGACGCGGTCGCTCGCGCAGAAGAAAAGAGGGGGTCAGTTCTGGTGTAGGGCTTCGTTCAGCGTGATACCGGTGCCGTCGCGCTTGACCACCTCGACGGCACCCGACAGCGAATTACGCCGGAACAACAGGTTGTTGGCCCCCGACAACTCTCGCGCCTTGACCGTCTGACCGTCGGCGGTCAGCACCTTGGTGCCCGCCGTGACGTAGAGACCGGCCTCGACCACACAGTCGTCACCGAGCGAAATGCCAAGTCCCGCATTGGCCCCGAGCAGGCAGCGCTCGCCGACGGAGATCACCTCGGTGCCGCCGCCCGACAGGGTGCCCATGATCGACGCGCCGCCGCCGACGTCGGACCCGTCTCCGACGACGACGCCCGCCGAGATCCGCCCCTCGACCATCGAGCTGCCCAGCGTGCCGGCGTTGAAGTTGACGAACCCCTCGTGCATGACGGTCGTGCCTGCCGCGAGGTGGGCCCCGAGCCGCACCCGGTCGGCGTCGGCCACCCGCACCCCGGCCGGCAACACGTAGTCGACCATCCGCGGGAACTTGTCGACGCCGTAGACGGTCACTGGACCGCGCTTGCGCAGACGTGCCCGCACGGTCTCGAAGCCGTCGACCGCGCAGGGACCGTGGTTGGTCCACACCACGTTGGTCAGCACACCGAAGAAACCGTCGGCGTTCAGGCCGTGCGGCGCGACCAGCCGGTGCGACAGCAGATGCAGCCGTAGATAGGCGTCGTAGGCGTCGGTGGCCTTGTCGTCCAGCGACCCGACGACGGTGCGAACCACGACGACGTCGACCCCGCGGTCCTCATCCGGACCTGTCAGCTCGGCGAGCTCGGGCGGGACCTCGGCGACCGAGAGCCGAGTCGTGCCCGACGGGCCGTCGGCGCCGAGTTCGGGTGCTGGGAACCATGTGTCGAGGACCGATCCGTCGGCGGCGATGGTCGCCAGCCCGATACCTGCAGCAGAAGTCACACGGGTAAGACTAACGTCGAGCCCGTGAGCCTCGACCTGCACGGTGACCCGGTCGCATTGACCGCCGCGCTGGTGGACATCCCCAGCGAATCTCGCCACGAGAAGCGCATCGCCGACGAGGTCGAAGCCGCGCTGCGCGAGCAGACCTCCCTCGAGGTCGTCCGCAACGCCGACGCCGTACTGGCCCGCACCAACCTGGGCTTGCCGTCGCGGGTGTTACTCGCCGGCCACCTCGACACGGTGCCCGCCGCCGACAACCTGCCGAGTCGCCTCGTCGACGGCGAACTGCACGGCTGCGGTACCTCGGACATGAAGTCCGGCGACGCGGTGTTCCTGCATCTGGCCGCCACCGTCACGGCACCGAAGCACGACATCACGCTGGTGATGTATGACTGCGAGGAGATCGAGGCGTCCGCCAACGGCCTGGGGCGCATCGAGCGCGAACTGCCCGAATGGTTGCAGGCCGACGTCGCGATCCTCGGCGAGCCGTCGGGCGGCTACATCGAGGCCGGTTGCCAGGGGACGCTGCGCGTTGTGGTCAGCGCGACGGGCACCCGCGCGCACTCCGCGCGATCCTGGTTGGGGGACAACGCGATCCACAAACTCGGTGCTGTTCTGGACCGGCTCGCGTCATATCAGGCCCGCAGCATCGAGATCGACGGCTGCACCTACCGCGAAGGGCTGTCGGCGGTGCGCATCGACGGCGGCATCGCCGGCAATGTGATCCCCGATGCCGCGTCCGTCACGGTCAACTTCCGGTTCGCTCCGAACCGCAACGTCGTCGACGCGCTGCAACACGTACACGAGGTGCTCGGCGGGCTCGACGTGCAGATCGAGCTGACCGACTCGGCGGCCGGCGCGCTGCCCGGGTTGACCAAGCCCGCCGCCGCGGCGCTGGTGGCCGCCGCCGGAGGACAGGTGCGCGCCAAGTACGGGTGGACCGACGTGTCGCGGTTCGCCGCGCTCGGTATCCCGGCGGTCAACTACGGGCCCGGCGACCCCAACCTCGCGCACCGCGCCGACGAACGTGTCGAGGTCGAGAAGATCACCGCGGCGACGGACATGTTGCGCCGGTACTTAACCGCTTGACCGCACACCTACCCTGAAGACATGTGAGTTGACGACGTCTGCCGGGACTCTCCC
Source organism: Mycobacterium sp. GA-0227b (assembly GCF_001499855.1). Lineage (GTDB taxonomy): Bacteria > Actinomycetota > Actinomycetes > Mycobacteriales > Mycobacteriaceae > Mycobacterium. The sequence continues at coordinate 142,470 of NZ_LQIK01000012.1, read as the reverse complement.
GGCTCGAGCCGTCCCAATTGTTCGTGCGATCCCGTGCGCTCAACGAAGAGATCTCTCACATGCCTTCCATCGTCTGTTCCAACCTGTCTTTCGCATGGCCCGACGACACGCCGCTGTTCGACGAGCTGTCCTTCACCGTCGGCGAGGGCCGCACAGGCCTGGTCGCCCCGAACGGCGCGGGCAAGAGCGCGCTGCTCAAGCTCATCGCCGGTGAGCTCACTCCCAAAGCCGGCGCCGTCACGGTCGACGGCACCCTGGGCTACCTGCCCCAGTCGCTGCCGTACGACGGCCAGCGGACCGTCGCCGAGGTGCTCGACATCGCCTCCGTCGTCGAGGCGTTGAACGCGCTGGCCGACGGACGCACCGACGCCGACCTGTTCACCGCGATCGGCGACGACTGGGATGTCGAGGAACGCGCGCGGGCGCAGCTGGATCGGCTCGGGCTCGACCATGTTTCGCTCGACCGGCGGCTCGGCACGTTGTCCGGTGGCGAGGCCGTCGCGATCGGGCTCGCCGGCCGGCTGCTCAGCCGGCCCGACGTGTTGCTGCTCGATGAGCCGACGAACAACCTCGACGTCGACGCTAGAGAACGGCTCTACGACGCGCTCGACGCCTTCAGCGGCTGCCTGCTGTTGGTCAGCCATGACCGGATACTGCTTGACCGAATGGACCGCATCGCCGAACTACATCGGGGTGAAATCAACTTCTACGGCGGAAATTTCACGATGTACACCGAGTCGGTGAGCGAACAGCAACGCGTCGCCGAGAGCAACGTGCGCAGCGCCGAACAACACCTCAAACGCGAGAAGCGCGAACTGCAGCAGGCCCGGGAGCGGGCGGCCCGGCGAGCCGGAACCGCAGCGCGCAAGGTCAAGGACGCCGGCCTGCCGAAAATCGTTGCCGGAGCACGCAAGCGGCGGGCACAGGAGTCGGCCGGCCGCATCGACGCGGTCAACGCCGCGCGGGTCGGCGATGCCAGATCTCGGCTCGAGGACGCCGAGCGCGCGGTGCGTGACGACGACGCCCTGGTCCTCGATCTGCCCGACACCGACGTGCCCGCGGGGCGTGTTGTGCTCAGCGCCAACGGGCTACGTGCCCGCGCCGGCAGGCGGGTGCTGCTCGCGGACGTCGACCTGTCGGTCCGCGGTCCCGAACGGATCGCGCTGACCGGGCGCAACGGGACGGGCAAGTCGACGCTGCTACGCCTGCTCAGTGGCGACCTGAAACCCGACGACGGCACGGTGCAGCGGGCCGACGGCCGGACGGCATACCTGTCCCAGCGGCTCGACCTGCTGGATCCGCGCGCCACGGTCGCCGAGAGTCTGGCCGCGTATGCGCCGAGCCTCTCGCACACCCGTCGGATGCACCTGCTCGCGCAGTTCCTGTTTCAGGGTGATCGGATCCACCTGCCGGTGAGTGCGCTGTCCGGCGGCGAGCGACTGCGCGCGACGCTGGCCTGCGTGCTCTACGCCGAACCGGCGCCACAACTGCTGCTGCTCGATGAGCCGACCAACAACCTCGACCTGGTCAGCGTCGCGCAACTCCAGTCGGCGCTGAACGCGTACCGGGGCGCGTTCATCGTCGTCAGCCACGACGAGCGATTCCTCGCCGACATCGGGGTGCGACGCCGACTGCGGTTGTCCGACGGCGGTCTCCAGGAGACCTGACGCTCCCTGACCGGGGCATGGACGCTGGCGAATCAGCGCATCGAGTGGGGTCGAGGGCACGGTAAATTTGACGCCCGAAGCGTGTCACGAAAGGGGGTCGCGTCATGGGAATCGCTCCGGATTCCAGTCCGTACGGCTCGCAGACCGTGACCGGGCCCGGCTGGCCGAACGTCGACGAGGAGATGCTGGCAGCGGCGGCGGCGTCGTATGAGGCGCTGGCCGCCAAGATCAGCGGCAACGTGGTGCCGCAACAGCAGGGCCAGTTGATGCAGCTGTCCGACTCGTGGGAGGGCGTCGCGTCGATGGCCGCGGCGGGGGAGGCCACCACCATCATCGGCGGCCACGAGGCCAACGCCGCGCACGCGGCCGGGATCGCTGCCAAGCTGCGCGCGATGGAGGCCACCGTCGTCAAGACGAAGATGCTGGCAAACACGATCGCGCAGGAAGTCCAGCACGAGTGCGAGGCCATCGCGGCGATGCCGTTCAGCAATACCCAAGAGCTGGTGCAGAGCCGCATCAAGATGGGGTTGTCGCAGAACATCGCCAACGTGACGACCAACACGACCGAACTCGCCGGCACCCTCGGCGTGCCGCCGAGCATCCCGTTCTTCGGCGCCCCGCCCGTGCCGGGCGGCAAGGAAGCCCAGGACAGCGGTGAGGAAGCCGCGAAACAGGCCGGCGACGGCTCGCAGCAGGCGATGCAGATGATGAGCCAGATGGGGTCGATGGCCGCGCAGCTGCCCATGCAGATCGGCCAGTCGCTGATGCAGCTGCCCCAGCAGATGGGCCAGCAGCTCCAGCAGCTCTCGCAGCCGTTGCAGCAACTGACGTCGATGTTCGGCCAAGGCGGCAAGGCCGACGCGCTCGGCGCCGCCGGGCTGCCGTTCTCGTCGTTCTCCAACCATCCGCTGGCCGGCGGATCGGGTGCGGGCGGCGGTTCGGGCATGGTGCGAGCGGCATCGCTTCCGGGTTCCGGTGGCGCGCCGCTGCAGACGCCGCAGATGGCGAATCTGGTCGGCAGCAAGCCCGTCAGCACGGCTCCCGCCGCGGAAGGCGCCACGGCCGGCTCCGCTGTGGTCGCCGGCGCCGCCCCGATGGCCGCGGGCGGCGGGATGGGCGGAATGGCCCCGATGATGGGTCAGCGCGGTGACAGCGGGGGCACCGTGGCGGGCCTGTCCGTGCCCGCCCCGCTCGAGCATGACCTCGACGAAGACGACGATGACGACTGGTGACGAGGAGCACGCATGAGCACGCTGAGAAAGCCCGAGGGCATCAGCTGGAACGCCGCGGCGGTCGAACTGCCGGAGATCCCGATGATTCCCGCCGGGCAGGATGCGATGAGCGCGACCATCTCGGCCGTGTTGCCGACGCTGGCCGCCGAGCTGACGGCCAACGTCGCAGCGCTGTCTGCGAAGGAGAACACGTTCTCCGGCAAGGTGGGCGCCGCGCAGGCCGCGTATCAGAACGCCGAAGACGCCGGTTCGCAGTCGGTCGGCCAGCTCGTGGGAATGCTCGGCCAGGTCGGCCAGCAGGCCGGTCAGATGGGGCAGATGGCGGGGGCGCCGGCGCAGGCGCTCGGCGGCCAGACCGGAATCTTCGGATCGCTGATGCAGCAGGCCATGCAGGGCGCTCAAGCGGCGGGTGGCCAGACCGCAGGCGGTCAGGGGGCCGCCGGTGCGGGCTCGGGCGGCACGCCAGCCGGTCCGGCGGGCGCAACCGCGCAGCAAGCGCGCGACGACGCCCAGTGGCGAGGCGAAACACCCAGCGAGGCAAGGGAACCCGAACCGCATGAGCGCGATGAACCTGACGAGCGCCAACCGCTGCAGCACGCCGACGATCGTCCATGGGCCGGCGCGTCAGGACCCGAGGGCAGTGCAGCTGGCCCGGCGCCAGTGACCCCGCCGGAGCCCGGACGCGGCGACGACGCGATCGCCCGCAACGTCTAGCGGGCGTCAGAACTCAGCGCCGGCTAACTAGTCGCCTGCGGGCGCGTCTGCGCCGGCTGTGGCCGCTGCGGCTCGGCCGGTACATCCGGCGTCCGACCGCTCGCCGCCGCACCCGCATCGGCCCGCTCGACCGGCTGGCCCTCGACCGCGCGCTCGGTTTGCGGCGCCCGATCCTGCCGCGGGGCCTCCTCAGCGCCGCCGGCGTCCTGCGTGCGGTCGGCCTCGTCGTACGCCTCACGGGGCGCCTTGTCGTCGGCCGTCGACCCAGCGGCGCCTTGCACGGCCTGCATGACCTGCTGCGGGACCTGCACCAGCCCCTGCGCGAGGCCGGCCAGCGACGCCGTCAGCCCGCCGAGCGCCTGACCTACTTGCTGGCCGACCTGGCCGGCCAGCTGACCGGCCATCTGATCGCCGCCCGCCGGGCTTCCGGTGGCTGCCGCCGGGCCGCCCGCGCCCACAGGGCCGCTGGTACCGCCGGGCGTGCCCTGTTGTGACTCGAGGGCATCGGCGGCAGCGCGCAACTTGTCGGCGCCCGCCTGGTCGCCCTCGTCGTACATCCGAGCGGCCTCACGCAGCAGCTCGGAGAGCGTCTCGCCCGAGCGGGCGGTGGCCTGCACGGTGTCGCGGCGGGTGCCGAGTGCGCTCGTGAGCGCGGCGCCCACGGCGGCGGCGATCGTGCCATGGCTGGCCTGCACGCCGGCCGCTTCACTGGCATCGGCGTCGACCATCTGTGACAGGTCCGTCGCGACCCGGTCGTGGATCTGGGCGTAGGACCGCACCCCATCGGTCTGCACGTTCAACTGGCTCATCTGCACCTCCGTCGAAGTGAAAGTCTAGGGCCGCGACCGAACCGTCTCCGACGCCAATTCAGCGGTGCTCAGCGCTCTGCGCGGCCGCGTCGGCCGAGGCGCTGTGCCACCCGGCCGCCGCGTAACTCTGCGACACCTCGACCAGCGAGGCTGCATCACGCGCGGCGAGCGCCCGGCCGTGTGCCAGCGCCAAACGCCCGGTCGCGCAATCGCATTCGGCGCTGATGCGCCCGATCGCGTCGACGGCGCGCACGTCGCCCAGCCGCACCGCGTCGAGCAGGGCGCGCAACGCGACCGCCGTCTGCCCGCCCCGTTCCGCGCTGCGCACCGCGTCGCGGGCGGCGTCGACGGCGCCGTGCCGGTCGCGTCGCGCCGACATCGTCCACGCCCGCGCCACGGCCAGCTCCGGAGCGAACAACATCGACTTGAGGCCGTGTCGAGATTCTGCGCGCGCCAACGCTTTTCCGGCCTCGACGCCCGCGCCGAGCTGGCCGAGCGCCTGGGCCAGCAGCATCCAGGCCAATGCACCCCATGAATAGCCGGTCGGCGACAGGGCGGAGGCCGCGCGACGCAGCAGCCGCACCGCCTCGTCGAGTTCGCCCTTGGCGATCAGCACGTCGGCCACCAACACCTCGCCGATCGCCCGGCCGGGTTGCTGCAGCTGCGCGAAGTCGGTGAGCCGCTGGGCGAGCTGCTGCGCCCGGTCGAGTTGCCCGGCCATCACCAACGCCGTCGTCTGGCCGAACCCACTGGTGAACCGCAGCAGCCCCGGGTGTCCGGCGGCGATCGCACGGTCGGCCAATGCGTCGACCTCGGTGAAGCGGCCCGTCCGCGCCGAACTCAACGCCGCGGCAGCCGCGGCCCAACCGACCGCGGTGTCGTCGGCCGCCGGCGATCCCAGCACCTCCTCGGCGAGTTCCACGGCCCGCGACACACTGCCCGCGTTCATCGCGAACGTCGCCGACAACGCGTCCAGCGTGGTGCGGGCGGCCGGCGACGACACCCGATTACGCGTCGCACGCAGGAACGCGGTCGCCCGTTCCGGCTCGGACAGCATCCAGAACTGGTTCGCCGCGCGCGGCAGCGCCCATGCCATCAACTCGTGCTCCGAGAGCGCGGCGCTGTCCACCTCCGCGAGCACCGCGTCGGTGTCACGGCCGCGGCCCTGCCAGGCCAGCGAATAGCCCAGCGTCAGCCGGGTCGGCAGAACCGGTGCGCGATGCAGCGCGGCGCGGGCGAGCCGTTCACTGAGCGTCAGATCGCCGAGCCGCAGCGCCTCTGCGGCCGCCGCGGCCACCTCGGCGGGCTCCTGCGGGCTGTCGCTGTCGAGCGCCAGCACCGCGCGGCGCAGCCGGTCGACCGCGGTGTCGTCGGGCCGCGCCGCGAGCCGGTCGACGAGCTCACCGCGCAACCGCCGCAACTCCGGGCCACCCAGATCGTCGCGCACCGCGTCGGCGAACAGCGGATGTGCCGGACGCACCCAGCCGTAGTCGACGACCACTGCGCCACAAGCCGATGCGCCCTCGACGGCGTCGCGTCCGGCCAGGGCTTCGAGTTCGGCGAGGGCGAGCGGGTCGTCGACCGCGAGGTACTCCAGCACGCGGTGCGCGGCGGTGGGCAGGGCCGCGACGAACTCCCCGACGCGAGTGGCCAGCCGGCTGTCGTCGTGCCCCGGCGGCTCGAGCTCGATGCGCTCGACGAGGCCGTCCTCCCACAACGCCGAGACTCCTTCGGCCATCACGCCGTTGGGCGCCACCGTCACGATCAACGTGGCGGCGGCACCGACTGCCAGCTGATACACCAGCGCCGCCGAGAGCGGGTCGAGCAGATGGGCGTCGTCGAGCACCAGCAAGCGGCCGTCACCGAGAGATTCACGCGCACACCGCAACACGTCGGCGGTCTTGCCGGTTTCGGGGATCTCGATGAGGTGGCTGACCGCTGCGAACGGCACTGCGGCCATCGGCCTGGTCGCGGTCACCCAGTCGACGCGCGGATACCCGGCGCCGAACCGGTCCACGGCCGCGCGCGCCAGCGTCGTCTTGCCCACGCCGGCAGGCCCGATCAGCACCGCACCGGAACGCTTGCGCAGCCCGGCTTCGATCGAGTCGAGTGCCGGTCCGGGCGGCGAGGTGACCCACTCAATCGGCACCGCCGGAGTCTATGGCTAAATCGATCGCCGCACTCCTGAACGCGGCCGGGGCCGCTTGATCGTCGTCCGGCTGGTTCGATTACCGCACTCCTCAGCGCGGCCCGGGGGCCGCTTGATCGTCGTGCGGCTAGGTTGTGCTCGTGTCCGGCGAACCTGACCGTCAATGGGCGGTGTGCGTCTACTGTGCGTCGGGGCCGGCGCACCCCGAACTCCTCGCACTGGCCGAGGAGGTGGGTGTGGCGATCGCCGAGCGGGGCTGGAGCCTGGTCTCCGGCGGCGGAAACGTCTCGGCGATGGGGGCGCTCGCCGTCGCGGCCCGGTCCCGCGGAGGACACACCGTCGGCGTCATTCCCAAAGCGCTGGTGCATCGGGAGGTCGCTGACGTGGACGCCGACGAACTCGTCGTCACGGACACGATGCGTGAGCGCAAGCAGGTCATGGAAGGCCGATCGGACGCGTTCATCGCGCTGCCCGGCGGCATCGGCACCCTCGAGGAGTTCTTCGAAGCCTGGACAGCGGGCTATCTGGGTATGCATGAAAAACCCGTCGTGCTGCTCGATCCAATCGGGCATTACGACGGCCTGTTGGCCTGGTTGCACGGGTTGCTCGACAGCGGCTACGTCGCCAAGGAGGCGCTGGACCGGCTGGTCGTCGTGACCGATATCGAGTCGGCCATGGCGGCGTGCGCGCCGCGGCATGACCTGGGTCACTAGGGTGTGCGACAAACGAAGAGCGGAGGGACGGACGCACATGACCGAGAAGTCGGGGACCGGCAGCAGCGTCGGGTTGCTGGACATCGCCGCCAGGATGCCGGGCCTGATCGTGGACGTGCCGACCATCCTGCGCGGCGTGGTCACCGGCTTCGGCGCACGGCCGTCGGCCAAGACGTCGATCGGCAGGGTGTTCCAGGAGCGCGCTGCCCATTACGCCGACAAGGTCTTCCTGAAGTTCGGCGACGAGCAGATCACCTACCGCGAGGCCAACGAGACTGCCAACCGCTATGCCGCGGTGCTGGCCGCCCGCGGCGTCGGGCACGGCGACGTCGTCGGCATCATGCTGCGCAACTCACCCGAATCCGTGCTGTTGATGCTCGCTGCCGTCAAGTGCGGGGCGATCGCCGGCATGCTCAACTACCACCAGCGCGGTGAGGTACTCCAGCACAGCCTCGGGCTGCTGGAGGCGAAGGCCGTGGTCGCCGACACCGATTTCGTCGAGCCGATCACCGAGTCCGGCGCGGACACCTCGGGCCTGATCACCGTCGACGAGCTGAAGCGCCTGGCCGCCACCGCGCCCACCGGCAACCCGCCCACCACCGCGGCGGTGCTGGCCAAGGACAAGGCCTTCTACATCTTCACGTCGGGCACCACCGGCATGCCCAAGGCCAGCGTGATGACCCACTACCGCTGGCTGCGCGCACTGGCCGGATTCGGCGGCCTCGGCATGCGGCTGACCAGCAAGGACACCCTGTACTGCTGCCTGCCGCTGTACCACAACAACGCGCTGACGGTCGCGCTGTCGTCGGTGCTGAACTCGGGTGCCACGCTGGCATTGGGCAAGTCGTTCTCGGCGTCGAAGTTCTGGGACGAGGTCATCCGCTACGACGCCACCGCGTTCGTCTACATCGGCGAGATCTGCTCCTATCTGCTCAGCCAGCCGGAAAAGGACACCGACCGGGCGCACAAGGTCCGGGTGATCTGCGGCAACGGATTGCGCCCGGCGATCTGGGACGAGTTCACCGAGCGGTTCGGCATCGAGCGGGTGTGCGAGTTCTACGGCGCCAGCGAGGGCAACACCGCGTTCGTCAACGTGTTCAACGTTCCGAAGTCGACCGGCATCTGCCCGACGCCCGTGGCTTTCGTGGAGTACGACCAGGAGACCGGTGATCCGCTGCGCGACGACAAGGGCCGCGTCAAGAAGGTGCGCAACGGTGAGGCGGGGCTGCTGCTGTCCAAGGTGAGCAACTTCCAGCCGTTCGACGGCTACACCGACAAGAAGGAGACGGAAAAGAAGTTGGTGCGCAACGCCTTTCGTGACGGCGACGTCTGGTTCAACACCGGCGACCTGATGCGCTCGCAGGGGTTCGGGCATGCGTCGTTCACCGACCGGCTCGGCGACACTTTCCGCTGGAAGGGCGAGAACGTGGCCACCACCGAGGTGGAGTCGGCGATCTCGGCCGACCCGCAGGTCGAGGAGTGCACGGTGTTCGGCGTCGAGGTGGAAGGCACCGGCGGCCGGGCGGGCATGGCGGCGATCCAGCTCAAGGAGGGCCAGGAATTCGACGGCAAGGCGCTGGCCAAGGCCGCCTACGACAAGCTGCCCGGGTATGCGGTGCCGCTGTTCGTTCGGGTGGTCGAGGAGCTGGCGCACACGTCGACGTTCAAGAGCCAGAAGGTCGACCTCCGCAAGGAGGGTTACAACGTCGAGGAGATCGACGACCCGATCTACGTGCTGTCCGGCCGCGACGAGGGCTACGTCGAGTTCTACGACGCATACCCCAAAGAGGTCGCCGACGGAAAGAAGCCCAAGAACTAGCGATTCGTGGAGCCGCAGCGGCGGTGAGCGCCGCAAAAACTCCACAAATCGCACGGCCGTAGCCTGGAAACGTGGAGTCAAGGTTCCTCGGGCGACCCGTCGCCGGCGACCGGGCGCTGATCATGGCGATCGTGAACCGGACGCCGGACTCGTTCTACGACCGCGGCGCCGCGTTCACCGACGAGGCAGCCAAGGCCGCCGCGCACCGGGTGATCGAGGAGGGCGCCGACGTCATCGACGTCGGCGGGGTCAAGGCGGGTCCGGGCGGGCTCGTCGACGCCGACGAAGAGGTCGCCCGCGTCGTCCCGTTCATCGAATGGCTGCGCGGCACCTATCCCGACCAGCTGATCAGCGTCGACACCTGGCGCTCGGCGGTCGCCAAACAAGCCTGTGCGGCCGGTGCAGACCTGATCAACGACACCTGGGCCGGCCACGACCCGGCGTTACCCGAGGTCGCCGCGGAATTCGGCGCCGGCCTGGTGTGCTCGCACACCGGCGGCGCCCAACCGCGGACGAGGCCTTTCCGGGTCAACTACGGGATCTCCGAACGCGGCGTCGTCGACGACGTGATCACCGAGGTGACCGCCGCGGCCGAACGAGCGGTGGCCGCCGGGGTGGCGCGCGACGCGGTGCTGATCGATCCGACCCACGATTTCGGCAAGAACACTTACCACGGTCTTATTTTGTTGCGCCATGTGAAAGAGCTTGTAAAAACTGGATGGCCGGTCCTGATGGCGCTGAGCAACAAGGATTTCGTCGGGGAGACTCTGGGTGTGGGTTTGACCGAACGCCTGGAGGGCACCCTTGCAGCCACCGCCCTGGCGGCCGCAGACGGAGCCGCGATGTTCCGGGTGCACGAGGTCGCACCGACTCGGCGCGTACTGGAGATGGTCGCGTCGATCCAGGGCGGACGGCCGCCGACGCGCACGGTGAGGGGACTGGCATGACACTCACTCCGGAACTGCCCGGCGCCGCGGTCCGTACTGGACAGTGGCTGGCCGACCGTAGCTGGAACCGGCCGGCGTGGAGCATCGCCGAACTCGAAGCCGCCAAGAACGGCCGCACCATCTCGGTGGTGTTGCCGGCGTTGAACGAGGAGGAGACCGTCGGCAGCGTCGTCGAAAGCATCGCGCCGTTGATGGGCGGGCTGGTCGACGAGCTGATCGTGCTCGATTCGGGATCGACCGACGATACCGAGATCCGCGCGCTGGCCGCCGGGGCCCGGGTGGTCAGCCGGGAAGTCGCGCTGCCCGAGGTGGCCCCGCAGCCCGGAAAGGGCGAGGTGCTGTGGCGTTCACTGGCCGCGACCACCGGCGACATCGTGGTGTTCGTCGACTCCGACCTGATCGACCCCGACCCGATGTTCGTGCCCAAGCTCGTCGGCCCGCTGCTCACCGCCGACGGGGTGCACCTGGTCAAGGGCTTCTACCGCAGGCCGCTCAAGGTCAGCGGCAGCCAGGACGCCAACGGTGGCGGGCGCGTCACCGAGCTGGTGGCCCGGCCGCTGCTCGCCTCGCTGCGCCCCGAGCTCAGCTGCATCCTGCAACCCCTGGGCGGTGAGTACGCCGGCACCCGTGAGCTGTTGACGTCCGTACCGTTCGCGCCGGGGTACGGCGTGGAGATCGGCCTGCTCATCGACGCCTACGACCGTCTCGGGCTGGATGGAATCGCGCAGGTCAACCTCGGCGTGCGGACGCACCGCAACCGGTCGCTCACCGAGCTGGCCACGATGAGCAGGCAGGTCATCGCGACGCTGTTGTCCCGCTGCGGCGTGCCCGACTCCGGCGTCGGGCTCACGCAGTTCTTCGCCGACGGCGACGACTACACGCCGCGGACCTCGCCGGTGTCGCTCACCGACCGCCCGCCGATGGCGACGCTGCGCCCGCGCGGGTAGTCGGCCGCTTTTGTCGCACGCCTGAGGCAGTATCGACAGCGTGACCCTGGTTCTGCTGTATCTGGTCGTGCTGGTGCTGATCGCTGTGGTGTTGTTCGCCGTGGGCAGCGTGCTGTTCGGCCGCGGTGAACCGCTGCCGCCCCTGCCGCGCGACACCACCGCCACGGTGTTGCCCGCCTCGGGTGTGACGGGCGCCGACGTCGACGCGGTCAAGTTCACCCAGACGCTGCGCGGCTACAAGACCAGCGAGGTGGACTGGGTGCTCGACCGGTTGGGCCAGGAGCTCGACCAGCTTCGTGGCCAGCTCGCCACGCTGCGGGCGACCCACGGCATCGATGACGACGAGCCCGTCGAGGGTGGCGCGCACGCGCTGCCATCTGAGGAAGGGGCGGAATCATGACCGCCGCGACGGAGCTCGCCGCCGCATCCGACGGTCGCATCCGGTGCGCCTGGATCGACGAATCACGGCTCGCGCCCGCCGATTTCGTGCTCTATCGCGACTATCACGACACCGAGTGGGGGCGACCGCTGCGCGACTCGGCCGCCCTGTTCGAACGGGTCAGCCTCGAAGCGTTCCAGAGCGGGCTGTCGTGGCTGGTGATCCTGCGCAAGCGGGAGAACTTCCGGCGCGCCTTTCACGGCTTCGACGTCGAGCGCATCGCCCGCTATACCGAACGCGACATCGCGCGGTTGATGGCCGACGCCGGGATCGTGCGCAACCGCGCAAAGATCGAGGCCACCATCGCCAACGCGCGGGCCGCCGCCGCCCTCGCCGATGCCGGGGTCGAGCTCGCCGAGTTGTTGTGGTCGTTCGCGCCGCCGCCCCGGGCGCGGCCCGCCGGCGTCGCCGACGTTCCGGCGGTCACCCCGGAGTCGACCGCGATGGCCAAGGAACTGAAGCGTCGCGGGTTCCGCTTCGTCGGGCCGACGACCGCCTACGCCTTGATGCAGGCCACCGGAATGGTCGACGACCACACTGCCGACTGCTGGGTGCCGGCGACGTCGCCGCCGTCTCCGAAGACGGCCATAGCCGGGTCTTTGCACACCGAACACCGCCGATAGGGAACAATAGGGGCGTTCAGTAGCAGTTCAGTGCCGGGAGCTGTCAAACGGGTGGGCAGACTCGGCCCCGACCGAGCCCGCAGTGGGCCGGCTCATGTGGAGGGAGCACTCGATGGCGGCGATGAAGCCCCGGACCGGCGACGGTCCACTGGAAGCAACCAAGGAGGGGCGCGGCATCGTGATGCGGGTACCACTGGAAGGCGGCGGGCGACTGGTCGTCGAGCTCACTCCCGACGAAGCCGCCGCGCTCGGGGACGAGCTTAAGAACGTCACAAGCTAGTGAGTTCGCTGTCGGACACCTTGCGGTAGATCTCCAGCGTCTGCTCGGCGATGTGCGCCCAGGAGAACTCGTCGATGCAACGCTGCCGCCCGGCCCTGCCGTACTGTCGCGCCTTCTGCGGGTCGGCCACCAGCTCGTTGACCGTCGCGGCCAACCGGCTCTCGTAACCCGTCGGGTCCAGCGGGTCATAGTGCACCAGCCGCCCGGTGTTCCCGTCGGCCACCACCTCCGGAATACCGCCGACATCGGAGGCCACCACCGCGGTCGCGCACGCCATCGCTTCGAGGTTCACGATGCCCAACGGCTCATAGACCGAAGGGCATACGAAAACTGTTGCTGCGGTTAGTATTTCGCGAATCTTCACGATCGGAAGCATCTCGCGCACCCAGTAGACGCCAGCGCGGGCCCGCGAGAGTTGGGCAACAGCCGCGGTCACCTCGGCAGCGATCTCGGGGGTGTCGGGCGCTCCTGCGCACAACACCAGTTGGATGTCGGGGGCGAAATCGTGTGCCGCAGCGATGAGATGCGCGACGCCCTTCTGTCTGGTGATCCGCCCGACGAAGGCCGCGATCGGGCGCGTGGGGTCGACCCCGAGCTCGGCCAGCACCGACTCGCCCGGTTCCGGCGGCGCGGGATACCAGACCTCGGTATCGATTCCGTTGCGCACCACATGGACCCGGTTCGGATCCAGTGCGGGATAGGTACGCAACACATCGTCGCGCATGCCGGAGCTGACTGCGATCACTGCGTCGGCGGCCTCAACGGCCGTCTTCTCCACCCACGACGACACCCGATAGCCGCCCCCGAGCTGTTCGGCCTTCCACGGCCGCATCGGCTCCAGCGAATGGGCGGTCAGCACGTGCGGGATGCCGTAGAGCAAGCCGGCGAGATGTCCTGCCAGCCCGGTGTACCAGGTGTGCGAATGCACGACGTGCGCCTGGGCCGCGGCGTTGACCATGTTCAGGTCCGCCGAGAGCATGGTCAACGCGGCGTTGGCGCCCAGCAGCGCCGGGTCGGGTTGCGCAACGATCGCGTCGGGGCGCGGGGCGCCCATGCAGTGCACGTCGACCTCGCAGAGGTGGCGCAGCTGAGCGACCAACTCGGTGACGTGCACCCCCGCGCCGCCGTAAACCTCGGGTGGATACTCCCGGGTCATCATCGCCACCCGCATGGTCCTAGACGATAGTTACGGGGGCGGGCCACCGCAGGCTTGTGCCGAGCCCGCGAGTGACTGACTCAGCGCACCAATGCCTGGCCCCGGACACAACCGGCCGATAGGTTTGAGGGATGAGGGAATTGCCACACGTGCTGGGCATCGTCCTGGCCGGCGGTGAGGGCAAGCGGCTCTACCCGTTGACCGCGGATCGGGCCAAGCCCGCTGTTCCCTTCGGCGGCGCCTACCGGCTCATCGATTTCGTGCTGTCGAATCTGGTCAACGCGCGATATCTGCGCATCTGCGTGCTGACGCAATACAAGTCGCATTCGCTCGACCGGCACATCTCGCAGAATTGGCGGCTTTCGGGGCTCGCCGGCGAATACATCACGCCCGTGCCCGCTCAGCAGCGGCTCGGGCCGCGGTGGTACACCGGCTCCGCCGACGCGATTTATCAGTCGCTGAACCTCATCTACGACGAGGACCCGGACTACATCGTGGTGTTCGGCGCCGACCACGTCTACCGCATGGACCCCGAGCAGATGGTCCAGTTCCACATCGAGAGCGGCGCGGGCGCGACGGTCGCGGGTATCCGGGTGCCTCGCGCGGAGGCCACCGCGTTCGGCTGCATCGACTCCGACGAGTCCGGGCGCATCCGCGGATTCATCGAGAAGCCGGCCGACCCGCCGGGCACGCCCGACGATCCCGAGCAGACGTTCGTGTCGATGGGCAACTACATCTTCACCACCAAGGTGCTCATCGACGCGATCCGCGCCGACGCCGACGACGACCACTCGGACCACGACATGGGCGGCGACATCATCCCGCGTCTGGTCGCCGATGGGATGGCGGCGGTGTACGACTTCAGCAACAACGAGGTGCCCGGCGCGACCGAACGCGATCATGGCTACTGGCGCGACGTCGGAACCCTTGACGCGTTCTACGACGCACACATGGACCTGGTGTCGGTGCACCCGGTGTTCAACCTCTACAACAAGCGCTGGCCCATCCGCGGCGAGTCGGAGATGCTCGCGCCGGCGAAGTTCGTCAACGGCGGCTCCGCGCAGGAGTCGGTGGTGGGCGCGGGCAGCATCGTTTCGGCGGCGTCCGTGCGTAATTCGGTGTTGTCGTCGAACGTCGTCGTCGATGACGGAGCGATCGTCGAAGGCAGCGTGATCATGCCCGGCGCCCGGATCGGCCGTGGCGCGGTGGTGCGCCACGCGATCCTCGACAAGAACGTCGTCGTCGGCCCGGGCGAAATGGTCGGGGTGGATCTGGACAAGGATCGCGAACGGTTCGCGATCAGCGCCGGGGGAGTGGTCGCGGTCGGCAAGGGCGTCTGGATCTAGCCCCTAGGCCCCTAACCGCCGCCTGCCAGGCAACCCCTACGACGCAGCAACAGCCTTGGGTCTCGGCCCCGTTATGCGCTATGCGGTTGTGTTTCACCCTGGTTCGATCACCACGGCCAACGAGGCCACGAACACAGGAGACAGCACGATGAGACGCACCAGCATTACGGCCGCCATCGCCGCCGGCGCCATCGCCGTCGGCGCGCTGATGAGCACGACCGCCCCGGCCGCGCACGCCGAGAAGCTCTCGGACAAGACCATCAAGAGCGAATGCAAGGCCGCCGGCGGGTCCTACACAAAAAGGGGGACGGTGTCCACCTGCGCCTACAAGGACATCAGCGGCAACAGCTACATCGACATCTTCTCCGGCGGCCATTACGTCACCACGCTCACATAAGCGAAATCAACTTGCTGCGGTGTTGCGCCGTCGTCGCCGCACCAGCCGGACCGCCGCCCACACGAGCAGCGCCACGGCCACCAACACCAGCACCGGCAGCACGATTGCCAGAAAGACCAGGCCGACGCTCACGCCGTCCTCGACGGTACTGAGCACCGGCGCGGCGGCACCCGCTGTCGCGACGTTGGCGGCGGGTCGCACCGCGGATTTCGTCAGCGACACGACCAGGGCCACGACGACCCCGATTGCCACCGGTATCCACTGCCCGGACTGCGCGAACGCGCCGGGGTCGGCGACCGCCGAGGTCTGTGCGGCGGTGCCGGATCCGAACACGATGCCGCCCGCCGTCGGTCGCACGAAGGTCTGGATGGCGTCGTTGACACTGTCGAGGGCCGGGATCTTGTCGGCGACGATCTCGATCACCAGCAACACCGCGACGATCGCCATCACCCAGCCGTTCTCGAGCCAGGCCCAGCCACTCGGCAGCGTGACGAGGTCGGTGAACCGGGACAGCAGGCCGAGCGCCAGCAGCGGGATGTAGGCGTTGAGTCCCGCGGCTGTCGCCAGTCCCAGCCCGGTCAGCAGTTCCACAGCGGCATTATGAGCCGGTGCTTCCGCTTGCGCCGGGCGGACCACCAAACTTCACCAGACGTAGGGCACCAAACGGTAGCGCACCTTCTGCATGTACTCGCGGTAGCCGGCCAGGTCTCGTTTGAGTAGAGCCTCCTCGTCGCCGATTCGAAGTACGAGGATCGCGAGGCCGACGGGGACGAACACCAAACCCCACCAGGAGCCCAGCGCGAGCGGCACGCCGGCCATCAGGATCACATTGCCGAAGTACATCGGGTGCCGGACGAATCCATACCAGCCGGTGGATGACAGCTGTTGACCCGACTCGACGGTGACATTTGCTGCGGCATAACCATTCTGAATGGTCACCAGCATCGCGATGGTGAGCCCGCTTGCGACGAGGACAAGTCCGGCCACCGAAACGACGGCGGGCACCGACGACCATCCGAAGCGGAAGTCCAGCGCGCTCACCGCGATCATGGCGGCCATCGAGATGAAGGCGATGGCGATGATGAGTTTCTGCAGGGGTCGTGTCTCAGCTTGCGGGCCCGCTTGCATACGACGGCGCAGCGCCTCCGGATTCCGTTTTGCCAGATAGCCGCTCGGTATCAGGGTGGCCGTGGCGAACACCGCAATGAACGCCCAACCGCGCCAGTAGTCGAACGTACCCGCAGGGCCGAACACCAGGAGGCCGAACACGATGAAGCCGGCAAGAGACGTAACTATTGCCTGGACAGTGGTTTTCATCGTCACCACACCCCCGGCACCAGGCGGTAGTGCACTTTCTCGGTGTACTCGCTGTACCCGTGGAGTTCCTCTCGCAACGCCTTCTCCTCGTCGATGATGCGGGCTGCGAAGACGAGGGCGCCCGGAATCACCATGAGCAAGCTCCAGTACGAGCCCAGGGCAAGTGGCATGCCCAACGTCATGATCAGCGCCCCGGCGTACATCGGATGCCGCACAACGCCGTACAGACCCGTCGACACGACCGGTTGCTCATCCTCGACGGTGATCGTCGCTGCGGCATAGTTGTTCTGGATCACCACCAGCTCGGACAAGCCCAGGCCCGCCAATACCAGTACGTTGCCGATCACGACAACCGCAGTCGGCACCGTCGACCAACCGAAGCGATAGTCAAGGGCACTGAGGACCCCGACGGCGACAACCGACACGATGATGCCGACCGTGATCAGCTTTTGCGCCGGCCGGGTCTCCGCCCAGGGCCCTGATGTCATGCGACGCTGTAAGGCTTCGGGATACTTCACCGCCAGGTACACGGTCGGCACCATGGTGCCGACGAGGAAAACGGCGATGAAAACCCATGCCTGCCAATAGTCGAACGTCCCTGCGGGCAAGAACAGCACCACACCCATGAACAGGATTGCCCCGAGCGTCGACGCCAGTAGTTGAAGAGCGACCTTCACGGTTCCTCCTAGTCCTCAGACCACGTCGCGCCGGCGGTACAACGCGCCCGCGATCAACATCAGGGCCCCTGCGACGACGACCATCACGGCCAGCGCGGTGACCGGGTAGTCCATCGGCGCGGTGGTGCGCCCGACCGGCGAGAGGTCGATCAGCCACTGCGGCAAGCGCAACAGCGCTCCGAGATACAGCGAGACGACGACGAACGCCACCGCCAGCCAGCCGATCCAGGGTCGCCGCACTGCGACGGCGAGGGCGGCGATCCCTGCCATCACCGCCATGGCGGGCACGAAGGCCAACCCGGCCAGGGTCAGCCGCAGCACGGTGGCCGGTTCACCGACCGTGATGCCCGCGCCCAGCCCGTTGCCGAGACCGGCGGCCACCATCAGCACGGTCGAGCCCAGCAGCGCCGAGCCGACGGCCGTCGACAGCCAGTGCCACCGCGACACCGAGCCGGCCAACACCGCCTCGCCGAACCCTTTGACCTCGTCTGCGTACACCCGCAGCACCGCGCCGACGACGTACGCGCTCGCCGCCGCCGCGAGGAACTGCGTCATGGTGGTGTGGACGCTGTCGGTGCCCTGCTGGGCGATGACCCGCTGGATCATCTCGTTGTTTTCCGCCGCGTCGAGCAGCGACTTCGTCATCGACCCGAATGCAAGTCCGCCCAGGAACAGTCCGATCGTCCAGCCGACGGTCTGGCCGCGTTGCAGCGTCAGGTGCAGGGCCAGCACGCCCGTGATCGGACGGGCGTCGGGGCGCTCGCCGGTGGACGGCAGGGTGCCGTCGTCGTACTGGCGTCTGCTCTCCAGCACGGCGGTCAGCGCCATCAGGGCCACGGTCAATGCGACCAGTAGGGCGAACGGCCACCACCGCAGATCGACGAAGGAGCGCATCTGTTGCGCCCATGCAACCGGGGAGAACCAACTCAGCACGCTGCCCGAGTTGTCGATGACGTCACCGATGCCGCGCACCAGGGCAGCGACCGCCAGCGTCGCCATCGCTGCGCCGGTCGCGGTGCGCGCTTGTCGCCACAGCTGTGCGGTGACGGCAGCCACCGCGCCGAACACCATGGCCACCCCGGTGACACCGAGGCACATCGCCGCGGTGTCGACGAGCCCAAAGCCGGTGGCCGCCATCGCCAGAGTCATCGTCACCGCCAGCACGGCGTTGACCGCGCCGACGAGGATCAGCGCGGCTGCGGTGCGGGCGTACCGGCCGACGACCGACGACAACACCAACTCCGCTGCGCCGCTTTCCTCCTCGGCGCGCGTATGACGAATGACGGTGAGAATGGCGAGAATCGACGTCGCGACGATCAACGTCAGCATCAGCTCGTTGGCCATCATCGCGCCGAGGTCGGTCTCGTTGCTGCCGAACATCGGCCCGCCCATCATGATCCCTGCGGGCGTCTTCATCAGGTCGACCCGGGCCAGGCGTTGCGCCTCTTCGGGGTAGGCCAGCTTTATCGCGCCCGGCGCGTAAACCATCAGCGACGTCAGCACCGCTATCCAGACACCGAGCCGGACCCGGTCGCGGTGCAACGCGAGTCGCAGCAGCTTGGCGGTTCCGGTCCACGCGCCGCTTGCCGTGCCGTGCCGCGTCGTGGTCGGTGCGTCGACCGTGGCAGTCATCGATCGACCCCCTGATACTCACGCAGGAACAAGTCCTCCAGCGAGGCCGGCGTGACCGTCAGGTCGATGATCCCCAGATCGCTGACGAAGGCCATCGCGTGGTCGAGGTCGTTGCGGTCGACCGAGAAGACGTAATGGCCGTCCCTGACCGCGAAGTCGTGGACGAAGGGTGCGCCGCGCAGCCGCTGGCCGTCGTGGCGGGTGCGCAAAGTCACGGTCGTGCGCATCAGGTGGCGCAGCTCGTCGAGGGCGCCGGCCCGCACTGTGCGCCCTGCGCGGATGATCGTCACGCTGTCACAGAGCTTTTCGACCTCGGCCAGGATGTGGCTGGACAGCAGCACCGCGGCACCGCGGTCGGCGACTTCACCGACACACTGTTGAAATGCCTTCTCCATCAACGGGTCCAGGCCGGATGTCGGCTCGTCGAGAATGTAGAGTTCGGCGTTGGTCGAGAACGCGGCGACGATGGCGACCTTCTGCCGGTTGCCCTTGGAGTAGGTGCGCGCCTTCTTGTGCGGGTCGAGTTCGAAGCGGTCGATCAGCTGATCCCGGCGGGTCGTGTCGACTCCGTTGCCGCGGAGGCGGACCAGAAAGTCGATCGCTTGCAGGCCGGTCAGGTTGGGCCACAGCGTCACATCGCCGGGGACATAGGCGATACGGCGATGCAACTCCACCGCGTCGTGCCACGGATCGCCGCCGAGCAGCCGCACCGCGCCCCGGTCTGCCCGCAGCAGTCCGAGCAGCACGCGGATCGTGGTCGACTTGCCCGCGCCGTTCGGTCCGAGAAACCCGGTGATCTGACCCGGTGCGACGGTCAGATCCAACCCGTCGAGCGCCTTGGTTCGGCCGAACGATTTTGACAAGCCGCGGATTTCGACTGCCGGACCACCGCCGGCGTCAACCCGCTGCAGGGGCTTGGCTGGTTGAGCCGTCATCGCCGTCTCCTTCTCGGGGTGTGCTGAACGGGATACCTTTTTTGCGCTGCTCGAGGAACGCGTCGTACATCTTCGAGTCCGTCATCAGCCCTTCGGTGTAGAGCTCGAGCGCGGGCAGCATCATCTCCTCGCCGTAGTCGCGAAGCACCTCGCGCAGATCGGTGGAGGGGTGCAGTTGCAGATACAGCAGGAAGCTGCCGCCGCTCGACATCGACAGGAAGCGGGCTCTGGCCCGGGGGTCACGGCTCGGCTTGAGCAGACCGGAGCGCACGCCCTCATCCAGGTACTGCTCCGCGTTGCCGATCATCTGTTGCCAGAAGGTGTTCGAGAGCTCGCTGCCCGACTGCATGCTGCGCACCAGATACGCCATCAGCGGCGCGTACGACTCGATCTCGGACATCTGCGCGAGCCAGGTCGCCGGATCGCCGCTCTGCAGCGACTCCGACTTGGCCTCGCGGATCACTTCAGCGACGTAGTCGTCACAGGCCTTGCGCAGGCGTTGCTTGGAGCCGAAGTGGTGAATGACCAGCGCGGCCGACACCCCGGCGGCCTCGGCGACCGCCCGCAGTCCGACGTTGAACCCCTGCTCGCCCCACTGCTCGATCGCGGCGTCGCGGATCCTCGCCACCGCCGTTCGGTCGTTCGAAGCTGAACGCATGTTCAGTAGATTAAACGCGCGTTCAGCCAGCGGTCAAGGGGGTGGCGCCATCAGCCGCAGATTGCCCAAGAAGCACCCCGAAAAGGGGCAGGTCACGTGTGCTCGGCGAGGAGTGCTCAGTCGCGGGCGGCCGCGAGCAGGCCGTCGCCCAGCGGCACCAGCACCGGGGTGAGCCGCTCGTCCTCGGCGATCAGCCGAGCAGCCTCCCGCACCGCCATGACCTCGGCATCGTTGGCCGTGGCGTCACCGGCGCGCCCGCCCAGCGCCGCGCGGTGCAGGACGATCGCCCCGCCCGGGCGCAGCAACCGGACGCCTTCGGCGACGAACTGCGGCTGGTCCACCGGATCGGCGTCGACGAACACCAGGTCGTAGGACTCGTCGGCGAGGCGGGTCAACACCTCCTGGGCGCGGCCGCTGATCAACCGGCTTCGTCCCGGCCCGATACCGGCTTCAGTGAACGCCTGCTTGGCGATGCGCTGGTGTTCGGGTTCGACATCGATTGTGGTCAGCACGCCGTCCTCGCGCATGCCCGACAGCAGCCACAGGCCGCTGACCCCTGCGCCGGTGCCGACCTCGACGACGGCCCTGGCGGCGGTCAACTTGGCGAACACGCACAGCAACGCGCCCACCGCGGGGGACACGGCGCCCGCCCCGATGTCGAGGGCGCGTTCCCGGGCGGCAGCGACGATGGCGTCCTCTGAGATGGACTGCTCGGCATGAGAGACGATGGCGTCGGCACGGCTGTGCGGTCCGATGACGTCGTCGGTGCCGGCCATTCCCGCAGCGTAGCCAACCGGCATCGGCCAGCATCGCGACACGCCCGTTGCCGAACGCCGGATCGAGCCGAATTTGTGGGATTCGTGCAGGTCGAAAGTGGGTAGAGAAGCATTCTCAGGAAATGTTCAGTTTGCTCATATGCCAAGCACGGAACGGTCGGCGACGGTATGTCCCATGGAAAACGGCGAACGCTGGCTTTCAGGGCAGGAACACGGGAATACCTATGTGGGTCTCCACGTTGCCGCCAATAACGAGCCGCCGCGCCGTGATGGCGGCTGTGACCAGGAGGATCTGACGACCACCATCAAGACGGCTCCGGTTTCCATGGCCCACCTCGAGCAGTTCGCGGATGGGGAGTGGGTTGAGCCCTCGGATGAACTGACCGGCACCGCGGTGTTCGACGCCACCGGTGACAAAGCGACGATGCCGTCGTGGGACGAACTGGTGCGCCAGCACGCCGATCGGGTGTACCGGCTGGCCTACCGCCTGGCGGGCAACCAGCACGACGCCGAGGACCTCACCCAGGAAACGTTCATCAGGGTGTTCCGGTCGTTGCAGAACTATCAGCCCGGCACGTTCGAAGGCTGGCTGCACCGCATCACCACGAACCTGTTCCTCGACATGGTGCGCAGGCGCGGCCGCATCCGCATGGAGGCGCTGCCCGAGGACTATGACCGCGTCCCCGCCGACGACCCGAACCCCGAGCAGATCTATCACGACTCGCGGCTCGGCCCCGATCTGCAGGCCGCGCTGGACTCACTGCCGCCGGAGTTCCGCGCCGCGGTCGTGCTCTGCGACATCGAGGGATTGTCCTACGAGGAGATCGGCGCGACGCTCGACGTCAAGTTGGGTACGGTGCGCAGCCGTATCCACCGCGGTCGGCAGGCACTTCGCGACTATCTGGCCACCCACAGCGAAATCTCGGCCCAGACGGCCTGAGGTTCGCGGCGTTCCGGACCCCGCGCCGCGCTACATTCGAGTGAGCACCGTGACACGACGCGAGAGGAGCTGGGCGATGGTCGAGCCGGGACACGTGTTCCGCCGCGCCTTCTCATGGTTGCCCACTCAGTTCGCCTCCCAGAGTGACGCGCCGGTCGGGCCGCGGCAGTTCGGCTCCACCGAGCACCTGTCCACCGAGGCCATCGCCGCCTTCGTGGACGGCGAACTGCGGCTGACTCCACATCTGCGTGCGGCCCACCACTTGTCGCTGTGCCCCCAGTGCGCAGCCGAGGTCGACGCCCAGCGGCAGGCCCGCGCGGCGTTGCGGGATTCGCGACCCATCGTCGTGCCGAGCTCGCTGCTCGGCCTGTTGTCCGAGATCCCGCACCATGCTCCGCCGGAGCCGCCCGTCGAGACGCAGCGGTCACAGTTTGCTGACAGTGCAGAGCGTCCACGGCGTAAGCGCCGGTAGGGTAAATGCGAAGACGAGCAGGGTTCTGCGCCGGCGATTGCGGGCGCCTTCACAGAGGGTGATATACGGGTGACCAATCTCGACCAGACCGGGCGTGAGCGCTTGGAGCCGCGTCCTGTCTCCCGTCCGCCCGTCGACCCGTCGGCGCAACGCGCATTCGGCAGGCCCGACGGGGTTCGAGGTTCGTTCGTGGGCCTGGAGAAGTACCGCGACCAAGGCGAGTTCACCCCGACGGACCAGCCGCCCGACCCGGTGTTGGCCGAGGCGTTCGGCAGGCCGTATGCCGGCGGTGACTCACTGCAGCGCCATCCGGCCGACGCGGGCGCGCTCGATGCCGAACGCGAGGCGCAGGAGCCCGATGAGCTCGCCGATCCATGGCGTGATCCGTCCGCTCCGGCGGCCCTCGGCGCCCCGGCGGTGCACGAGCCGCCGCGCGCTCCGGGGAACGCGATGACCGGCAAGCTGGGCGTGCGCGACGTGTTGTTCGGCGGCCGGGTGTCCTACGTCGCGTTGGCCGTGCTCGCGATCGTCGCACTGGTGATCGGCTTCGCCGGCGGCTGGGTGGGCCGCAAGACCGCCGAGGTGGTCGAGGCGTTCACCACGTCGAAGGTCACGCTCAACACCTCCGACAGCGGCCCGCCACCCGAAGGACGGATCGCCAAAGTCGCTGCAGCGGTTGCCGATTCGGTTGTCACCGTGGAGGCGACCAGCGATCAGGAAGGCTCGCAGGGCTCCGGCGTCGTCATCGACGGCCGCGGTTACATCGTGACCAACAACCACGTGATCTCCGAGGCGGCGAACAACCCGAGCAAGTACAAGATGAAAATCGTCTTCAACGACGGCAAGGAAGTGCCCGCCAACCTCGTCGGCCGCGATCCCAAGACCGACCTCGCCGTGCTGAAGGTCGACAATGTCGACAACCTGACCGTCGCGCAGATGGGTGACTCGGACAAGCTGCGCGTCGGCGACGAGGTGATCGCCGCGGGCGCCCCGCTGGGCTTGCGCAGCACCGTCACCGCGGGCATCATTAGCGCCTTGCACCGCCCGGTGCCGCTGTCCGGCGACGGCTCGGACACCGACACGGTGATCGACGGCCTGCAGACCGACGCGCCGATCAACCACGGCAACTCCGGCGGCCCGCTGATCGACATGAACGGCAACGTGATCGGCATCAACACCGCGGGCAAATCGCTTTCGGAAAGCGCCAGTGGTCTCGGGTTCGCTATCCCGGTCAACGAGGTCAAGGCGGTCGTCGACTCGCTGATCCGCGACGGCAAGATCGCCCACCCGACGCTTGGCCTGACCGCGCGTTCGGTCAGCAACGACATCGCTTCGGGTGCGCAGGTGGCCAACGTCAAAGCCGGCAGCCCCGCGGAGAAGGCGGGCATCCTGGAGAACGACGTCGTGGTCAAGGTCGGCGATCGCACCGTGGCCGACGCCGACGAATTCGTCGTCGCGGTGCGTCAGCTGAAGATCGGCCAGGACGCGCCGATCGAGGTGATGCGCGACGGTCGTCGGGTGACGTTGACCGTCAACCCGGGTCCCGACAACACCGCTTAACCGATGTTCGCCAACCTCGGCTGGGGCGAGATGCTGATCCTGGTGATCGCCGGTCTGGTGATCCTCGGGCCGGAGCGACTGCCCGGTGCGATTCGCTGGACGTCGGGTGCGCTGCGGCAGGCCCGCGACTACATCAGCGGCGCCACCAGCCAACTGCGCGACGACCTCGGACCCGAGTTCGAGGACCTGCGTGAGCCGCTGAGCGAGCTCAACAAACTGCGCGGCATGAGCCCGCGCGCGGCACTCACCAAGCATCTGCTCGACGGCGACGACTCCCTGTTCACCGGAAAGTTCGACCGTTCCGTGGACGACAAACCGGACGACAAACCGGTCAGCCCGCACGCGCCGACTCCCCAGATACCGCCTGCCGCACCGGGCCAGCCGGAAACATCCGCGACACCGTTCGACAGCGACGCGACCTAGCTCCGCGGCCGCGGGCTCAGATGAAGTACTGCTCGTCCCCGGTGGGGTATCCGCCGCCGTTGGTGGCGATGTGGATGTGGTCGAAGTGGTTGGCGGTCTCGTTTCCGTAGTCCGCCGTCCAACTCGGGGCGCCGACGCCGGGGTAGAAGCCCTGGCGCCAGATCACGTGGATCACGCCCCAGCGTTTCGCATTCGCCAACGCGTACCCGGCGATCTGGTTGCCGAGCGCGATGCCCTCCTCGCTGCCGTGGTTCGGGATCATCACGTCGATCGCCAAGCCGTTGGGATGCCACGGCAGCGGGTCCTGGCGGTGTCCGCCGATCGTAGTGACCTCCGGGAACAACACGCTGATGGCGCGGGCCACCCGGATCGTGTTGACCTGCAGCCCGTCTTCGGGCGCGACGCCGGCCGGCAACGCGAACCGGGTCGCCGTGCTGGCGACCGGAGCGCTGGCTGCCATCAACTCGGCTTCGGTGAGACGGGGTACCCGCGGCGGCGCACCGACAGGGGCAGCTTCCTGACTCTCGACCGGCGCTGCGGCGGCATTCGGTTTCGGTGGCTCTGCGGTCTGGGCGTAGAACAACGCGGCCGAAACCGCGATCGAGGTCGCCAAGGCCAGCAACTTGCCGCGCCCGTTGGCTAACAACCTCCTACCCACGATCAGCACTTTAACGCCCGGCCCGACATGGTGTGACCTACTTCGATGCTCGAGACCGGAACCGTTATCGGCCGGCAGGGTCCAGCCCCAGCGACATGCCGGCCAGCCCGCGCCTGCGGCTGGAAAGGGCATCGGCGACGCTGCGCAACTCCTTGCCCGCGGCCGAGTCCGGCGCCGACAGCACCAGCGGAACACCGGAGTCGCCGGCTGTCACCAGCGCCGGGTCGAGCGGCACCTGGCCCAGCAACGGCACGTCGGCGCCGACCGCGCGCGACAGCCGCTCGGCGACCTGCCTGCCGCCACCCTCGCCGAAGATCTGCATGGTCGTACCGTCGGGCAGCAGCAGCCCGGACATGTTCTCCACCACGCCGACGATGCGCTGACGGGTCTGCAGCGCGATCGCTCCGGCCCGCTCGGCCACCTCGGCGGCGGCCAGCTGCGGCGTCGTCACCACCAGGATCTCCGCGCCCGGGATCAACTGGGCCACCGAGATCGCGACGTCGCCCGTGCCCGGCGGCAGGTCGAGCAGCAGCACATCCAGATCGCCCCAGTACACATCGGCGAGGAACTGCTGCAGTGCCCGGTGCAGCATCGGCCCGCGCCACACCACCGGGGTGTTGCCCTGGGTGAACATGGCGATGGAAATGACACGCACGTCGTGGGCGACCGGCGGCACGATCATCGACTCGACCTGAACGGGCCGATCGGTGGTGCCCATCATGCGCGGGACGGAATGCCCGTAGATATCGGCGTCCAGGACGCCGACCGACACCCCACGCGCGGCCATCGCCGCCGCCAGGTTCACCGTCACGCTGGACTTGCCCACGCCGCCCTTGCCGGACGCCACCGCATAGACCCGGGTCAACGAGCCGGGTTGGGCGAACGGGATGACCGGCTCACGCGCATCGCCGCGTAGTTGCTTGCGCAATTCGGTGCGTTGTTCGTCGTTCATCACGTCGAGGCTGACCCGGACGGCGCCGGTGCCGGGGACGTCGGCGACTGCGCGGCTGACCTGATCGGAGATCTCGGTCTTCTTCGGGCACGCGGCAGTCGTCAGATACACCTCGACATGGACCGCGCTGTCGGGCTCGACCGTGACGTTTTTGACCATGCCCAGTTCGGTGATCGGCCGCCGCAGCTCGGGGTCGATCACCTTGGCGAGCGCGCGACGAACCGCGGCTTCCAAGTCAGGGGGTGATTGAGACATCACCGTCGAGTCTAGGCCGACTCGACGGCGGTCTTTAACCGACCGGTCCGGGCGCCGGTCCCGGCTGAGGTCCCGGTGCCGGGGCCTGTGCGGGTGCCGGCGGGGCGGCGGCCGGTGCGGGGCCCGGCGCAGGCGCCATCGGATTCGGCGCTGCCTGTGGCGCCAGTGGAGCCGGGCCGGGCGGGACCAACGGCTGGGCAACCGGCGGCCCGGCGAGCGCCGGCTGCAGCGGCGGTGCCGGGTTGTCCTCGATGCAGAACACCGCGCACTCGGGTCGCGGCGGTGGCTGCATCCACGGCGGCGTCCACGGCGGCGGTTGCGGCGGAGCCAGTGGCGCGGCCGGTCCCTGCGGCATGGGTCCGGGCAGCGGGCCGAGCCGCTGGCCGGGCGCACCGATCTGGCTGGCGACCGAATCGCGTTCGAGCAGCGGCATCAGCGCCATCGGGTCGTTCGCGGGCAGGCCGAGCGCGTTGATCGGCAGGCCGGGGCCGAGACCCTCGTACTCGTGGAGTTCGGTGAGATGCACGTCGTCGCCGGTCTCACCCAGCGTGGGAACCGAGCCGGTGATCGGTGGCAGGTCCATCGGCACCACACCGGTTGCATAGGCGGCCGCCCAGCCCAGCACATTGCGGGCGTAAGCCACCGAGTTGTTGTAGCGCAGGATCGCCGACATCACATGGGACTGGTCGCGCAGGTTCAGGTTGCCGCTGCACAGGTAGCGGGCCGCGGCCAGGCTCGCGTCGAAGAGGTTCTGCACTTCGGCCTTGCCGTCGCCGTCGCCGTCGGAGGCGTAGCGCGACCAGGTGCCGGGCAGGAACTGCATGGGGCCCATGGCGCGGGCGTAGGTGATGCGATCGGCCGTGCGGCTTTGCACGATGACCTCGTTGCCGGGCAGCGTGCCGTCCAGCGCGGGTCCGAAGATCGGCCGGATCGCGGTACCGCGGGCATCGGTGGCGCCGCCGTTGGCGTGCATCGACTCGATGCGGCCGATCCCGGCCAGCAGGTTCCAGCTCACTCCGCAGGCCGGATAGGCCGCGGCCATCATCCGTTCGGCGTTGCGGTAAGCCGACAGGGCCATCGCCGGAATGCCAAGAGCACCAGGGGAATTGACTATTGCGGCGGGCGGGGGAGCCGCCACTGTCGAGGCGGCGATGTGGAAAGCCGAGGGCGCCTTGGTCACCGCGACCACCGACGCCCCGGATCTATTGCCGGGCGACGGTTCGACGGCGGCCAGCGGGGTCACCGCGGCATCGCTGAACGGTGTGCGCGGCGACGGGGCGGATGCGCCGACACTGCCGGCCAGGACGACGGGGGTGATGATCGCGACGCCGAGGCCCGCGCGCATGCGGTTGGCGGACGCCAGCTTCCGCAGTCGGGGGCCCGAAGCGGTCACCACGCCCCCCGCTCGGCGCCGCACGGCCCTGAGGGCGGCTCCTCCCCTTATGTGCACTCAACCGTCCTTGGTCTGCGATCGCTTGTGAACCAAGTCACCATACCTACTCGGCTCCGCGCGCGTTGAGCAATGGTGTTAGCTGCCCGCACTCGACTTCTTGGCCCGCCGGTCACCCGCTTCGGGCCGGCCGGCACCGTCGTCAGCCGCATCGGGCGCCGGAGGCTGCAACTGGGCCAGCATCTCGCGCATCTCCTCGAGCTCCCGCCGCAGGTAGTCGCGGGTCACGACCTCGCCGACGGCCAATCGCAACGCCGCCAGTTCGCGGGCCAGGTACTCGGTGTCGGACTTGGTCTGCAGCGCGCGCCTGCGGTCCTCTTCGAGCGAGACCCGGTCCCGGTTTTCCTGGCGGTTTTGCGCCAGCAGGATCAGCGGCGCCGCGTACGCCGCCTGAGTGGAGAACGCCAGGTTGAGCAGGATGAACGGATACGGGTCCCAGCGCAGGCCGACGGCGAACAGGTTCAGCAAGATCCAGACGATCACGATGATCGTCTGCCACGCCAGGTACCGCCCGGTGCCCAGGAACCGGGCAATGGACTCGCTGAAGTTCCCGACCGCCTCGGGATCGACGTTGAAGGAGAACCGCCGCCGCGACGCCAGCGGCGTGTCGAGTCGGCCGCGGTCGGTCATGTGGCCCCCTCGGCGCCGGTGAGCTCCGGCTCTTCGGTCTCCCGCCAGTCGTGGGGCAGCAGATGGTCGAGCACGTCATCGACCGACACGGCGCCCAACAGGTGGTTCTGCTCGTCGACCACCGGCCCGCAGACCAGGTTGTAGGCGGCGAAGTAGCGGGTCACCGCCGCCAGGGAGTCCTCCGGGTCGAGATTCGGCAGATCGGTGTCGATGATCCCACTGACCAGATCGGCGGGCGGCTCACGCAGCAGCCGTTGCAGGTGCACGCAACCGAGGTAGTGGCCGGTCGGCGTGGCCGTCGGGGGGCGCGCCACGAACACCAGCGACGCCAGCGCCGGGGTCAGGTCGGGGTCGCGGACGCGGGCCAGCGCCTCGGCGACCGTAGTGTCGGGGGCCAGCACCACCGGCTCGGACGTCATCAGCCCGCCGGCGGTGTCGGGGGAGTGCGACAGCAGCCGCCGCACGTCCTCGGAGTCCTCGGGATCCATCCGCCGCAGGAACTGCTCGGCATCCACCGGCGTCATCGACCCCAGCAGGTCGGCGGCGTCGTCGGGGTCCATCGCCTCGAGCACGTCGGCGGCCCGGTCGGCGGTCAGCCGCTTGAGGACATCGGTCTGGTCGTCTTCGGGCAGCTCCTGGAGCACGTCGGCCAGCCGCTCGTCGTCCAGGGCGTTGACCACCTCATAGCGGCGCTTGGCCGGCAGTTCCCGGATGGCCTCGGCGACCTCGACCGCCCGCTGGCCCTCGAACTGCTCGAGCAGTTGCGCCACGCCCTGATCGGGCATCGCCAGACCGGACGGCGTCAGGCCATGCACGTGCTGCCAGTCGACGACGTGCATGTTGCTTCGCCGGCCCAGCCGTCGATGCGAGCGCACCGCCACCTTGGTGACCATCCAGTCGCGGGTGCGCGTCTGCTCGATGCCGAGGTCCACCACGATCACGTCGAGGTTCGCCAGCTGCGGCAGGTCGGGATCGTCGACGCGCACGCGTGTTTCGATGACCTGCCCCAGCACCAGCACCTCTCCGGGACGCTGCGCGAACCGGCGAAGCGACACACTGCCGGTGGCAAGCGTCACGGCACCGGGTTCGATCGACGTCACCCGCAGAATCGGTACGAAAATCCTTCGCCGCGTGAGCATTTCGACGACCAAGCCGAGCACCCGGGGCTGCTGGCGCACGAGACTGATGCTGATCACGACATCGCGGACTCGGCCGATGGACTCCCCATCGGGGCCCAACACCACCATTCCCGCGAGTCGGGCCGCATAGACCCTGTTCACCGCCGCCATGACTCAAAGGGTAGAGAGTGTTGTTGTGGAAAACCGGTATCGACCCCGCCGAACGGTGCTTTCCGTTCCCGGGAGCAGCGCGAAGATGGTCGAGAAAGCGAAATCCCTGGCCGCCGACGAGGTGTTCCTCGATCTCGAGGACGCGGTCGCGCCGGACGCCAAGGCCGAGGCCCGTACCCGGGTGGCGACCGCGCTGGCCGAGCCGGGCTGGGCCGGTCAACTGCGCGGTGTGCGGGTCAACGACTGGACAACGCCCTGGACGTACGCCGACATCATCGAGGTGGTGTCGACGGTTGCTTCGTCACCGGACGCGGCGCTGGACATCGTGGTCCTGCCCAAGGTCACCGACGCTTCTCATATCCACGCACTGCACCTGTTGCTGAACCAACTCGAGACCACCCATGGACTGCCGGTCGGCGGCATCGGGATCGAGGCGCAGATCGAGAATGCGCAGGGGCTCACCAACATTGACGAGATCGCCGCCGCGCCGCGGGTGCAGGCGCTGGTGCTCGGACCCGCCGACATGGCGGCCAGCCTGAACATGCGCACGCTGGAGGTCGGTGAGCAACCGGAGGGTTACGACGTCGGCGATGCGCACCACCACGTGCTGATGCGAATCCTCATCGCCGCGCGGACCCACGGCGTGCTCGCCATCGACGGCCCGTATCTGAAGATCCGCGACGTCGATGGCTTCCGCCGGGTTGCCGGTCGCTCCGCCGCGCTGGGCTACGACGGCAAATGGGTGCTGCACCCCGACCAGATCGCCGCGGGCAACGAGATTTTCAGCCCGCGGCAGGCGGACTTCGACCACGCCGAGTTGATCCTCGAGGCCTACGAGTGGCACACCTCGCGCGCGGGCGGGGCCAGGGGAGCCGTCATGCTGGGCGACGAGATGATCGACGAGGCGAGCCGGAAAATGGCCTTGGTGATCGCCGGAAAGGGCCGCGCTGCAGGCATGCAACGCCAGGGGGAGCCGTTCCGCCCGACGGAGTGACGCTACGGCTCAGCGCTCAAGTGCCCAGCATGGCGATGGCCAGGATGACGTTGAAGAGAAACGTCGCTGCGCCGACGGCGATGCCCGCGATGGCCAACCCGCGGCCGCCCTCACCGGTTTCCTTGATCTGGTTGAGCGCGACGATGCCCAGCACGATGCCGATGATGGCGCCGATGCCGCACAGAATGCCGACCAGCGAGGCCACCAGCGAGCCGATGGCCATCCCGTTCGTCTTGTCCTGTGGTGGCAGGCCGTAGCCGCCGGCATAGCCGGTCGCGCCGTACCCGCCGGGTGCGCCGTAGGGCGAGCCACCGTACGGAGCTGCGCCGTAGGGCGGCGGCGGATACGCCTGCCCGAAGGTGGACGGGTCGGAGTACGGCGGATAGCCGCCTGACGGCGGGGGGTAGCCGCCCGACGGGGGCGGGTAGCCACCTTGGGGCGGCGGCGGGTAACCGGACGGCGGGGGATAGCTCGGCGGGTAACCGGACGGAGTCTCGTATGGTGCGCCGTAGGCCGGCGGGCTGTAGCCGGGTTGCCCCGGCATTTCGTACGGTGCGGAAGCCTGTCCGCCCTCGGTCTGCCCGCCCTGGCTCTGCGCTGCGGCCTGGTCCGTGGACTGCTCGATCGATGGCGCTTCTGAGCCGCTGGAAGTCGGTTCCGACGCACCGCTGGCGGCGTCGGATGATGACGTTTGTCTCGCGTCGTCGCCGGGATTTGTCATGCTGTCAACCTAGCGCACCCGCCGGGCACGATCGCGGCTCTCGCAGCGTTGATCCTGGTGAATGCGACAGTGCGATCGGGCGCGAAAAGAGGAGATGGAGCAGCGATGACCAGTCCGTTTCAGCCTGGACAGACCCCGGGCGCAACGCCCGGCGCAGCCGGTGTCGGGCGTGGCCCCGCCAGCCTGCCGACCCCGCCGAAGGGCTGGCCGGTCGGCTCGTACCCGACCTACGCCGAGGCCCAGCGCGCCGTCGACTACCTGTCCGACCAGGAATTCCCGGTACAGCAGGTGACGATCGTCGGCGTGGACCTCATGCAGGTCGAGCGGGTCACCGGCAGGCTGACGTGGCCGAAGGTGCTCGGTGGTGGTGTGCTGACCGGCGCCTGGCTGGGCCTGTTCATCGGCCTGATCCTGGGATTCTTCAGCCCCAGCCCGTGGGGTGCGTTGGCCACCGGTCTGATCGCCGGTGTGTTCTTCGGCCTCATCACTTCGGCCATCCCGTATGCGATGGCACGCGGCACAAGAGATTTCAGCTCGACACTGCAATTGGTCGCCGGTCGCTACGACGTGCTGTGCGATCCGCAGAACGCCGAGCGCGGCCGGGATCTGCTGGCGCGCTTGACCATCTGACGGCTGCTCCTCTAGCCGCGAGGGTGCGTGTTTGCTGCGGGACACGTCGCGATCGGTCGAAAGTTTGCGCCCGCTCAAGATTGCGTAACGGTGCACGACGCGCGCGCCTGAGGTGTTGCAAACCACGTGGTTGTGGCAATACGGTTTGCGCGCGGGACATTCCCGACGGAGTCGCTCCGGCGGCGACATCGGAGGCGGACGGAGGCGGGTGGTGCGCTCCCCGAACTTGCGCATGGGCCCACGGCGGCTAGGCGCTGCGGCGGTCGCGGCACTGACGACGGCGTCAATGCTGACGGCTTGCGGTTCGGACAGCCGCGGCATCGTGATCAACTACTACACCCCGGCCAACGAGGGGCAGACCTTCACCGCAGTCGCACAGCGGTGCAACGAAGAACTCGGCGGCCGGTTCACCATCCAACAGATCAGCTTGCCCAAGAGCGCCGACGAGCAGCGACTCCAGCTCGCGCGGCGGCTCACCGGAAACGACAAGACCCTCGACGTGATGGCGCTCGACGTCGTGTGGACGGCCGAGTTCGCCGAAGCCGGTTGGGCATTGCCGCTTTCCGACGATCCGGCCGGTCTTGCCGAGGCCGACGCGACGGCCAACACGCTGCCCGGTCCGCTGGAGACCGCCACCTGGCAGGGCAAGCTGTACGCCGCGCCGATCACCACCAACACCCAATTACTCTGGTACCGCGCCGATCTCATACCGCAGCCACCGGCAACCTGGGACGCCATGGTCGCCGAGGCGACGCGGCTGCACGCCGCGGGTGAGCCGAGCTGGATTGCGGTACAAGGAAAGCAGTACGAGGGCCTGGTCGTCTGGTTCAACACCCTGCTGGAAAGTGCTGGCGGACAGGTGCTTTCCGACGACGGTGAAACCGTCACGCTGACCGACACTCCCGAGCATCGGGCTGCCACGGTCAAGGCGCTGCAGATCATCAAAGACGTCGCCACCGCACCCGGCGCGGACCCGTCGGTGACCCAGACAGATGAAACCACCGCACGCCTGGCACTCGAACAAGGCAACGCGGCGCTCGAGGTGAACTGGCCGTATGTGCTTCCGTCACTGCTCGAAAACGCGGTCAAAGGCGGCGTGTCGTTCCTGCCCCTCAACGAGGACCCCGCGCTCGCCGACAGCATCAACGACGTCGGAACGTTCTCCCCGACCGACGAGCAGTTCGAGGCCGCGTTCGAGGCGAGCAAGAAGGTGTTCGGGTTCGCCCCGTACCCCGGTGTGCGACCGGGCGAGCAGGCCAAAGTCACCATCGGCGGTTTGAACCTCGCCGTCGCGAGGACGACGCAGCACAAAGCCGAGGCGTTCGAGGCCATTCGGTGCCTGCGTAATGTCGAGAACCAACGGTTCACGTCGGTGGAAGGCGGTCTGCCGGCCGTGCGGACGTCGCTGTACAGCGATCCGGCATTCCAGTCGAAATACCCGCAGTACGAGATCATCCGCGACCAACTCACCAACGCCGCGGTCCGGCCTGCCACGCCGGTCTATCAAGCGGTGTCGACGCGTATTTCGGCCACGCTGGCGCCAATCACCGACATAGACCCCGAGCACACCGCCGACGACCTCACCGAGCAGGTGCAGAAGGCCATCGACGGTAAGGGACTGATCCCATGACCGCGCCGCCGGCGACCACGACGTCGAAGGTCACCCCGGCCATGTCCGCTCCGGCCACGGCCGGCAGCCAGAACACCCGCTCGGAGCGCAGGCTGGCGTTCCTTCTGGTCTCTCCCGCGGTCCTGCTGATGCTCGCGGTCACCGGCTATCCGATCGGCTATGCGGTCTGGCTGAGCTTGCAGCGCAACAACATGGCGGCGCCACACGACACCGCGTTCATCGGCCTGGAAAACTACGTCACCATTCTCACCGACGGGTACTGGTGGACGGCGCTTTTCGTCACGCTCGCCATCACCGTCGTCTCGGTCGCCATCGAGTTCGTGCTCGGCATGGCACTGGCACTGGTGATGCACCGCACCATCTTCGGCAAGGGCGTCGTGCGCACCGCGATCCTCATCCCGTACGGAATCGTCACGGTCGCCGCGTCGTACAGCTGGTACTACGCGTGGACGCCGGGCACCGGCTATCTGGCGAACCTGCTGCCCGAGGGCAGCGCCCCGCTGACCGAACAGATCCCGTCGCTGGCGATCGTGGTACTCGCCGAGGTGTGGAAGACGACGCCGTTCATGGCGCTGCTGCTGCTGGCCGGGTTGGCGTTGGTGCCACAGGATCTGCTCAACGCCGCACAGGTCGACGGCGCCGGTGCGTGGAAGCGGCTCATCAAGGTCATCCTGCCGCTGATCAAGCCGGCGATCCTGGTGGCGCTGCTGTTCCGCACCCTCGATGCGTTCCGCATCTTCGACAACATCTACATCCTCACCGGCGGCGCGAACAACACCGGTTCGGTGTCGATCCTCGGTTACGACAACTTGTTCAAGGCGTTCAACGTGGGCCTGGGATCGGCGATCAGCGTGCTGATCTTCCTGTGCGTGGCGATCATCGCGTTCATCTACATCAAGATCTTCGGCGCAGCGGCGCCCGGGGCGGCGGAGGAGCGTCGCTGATGGCCGAGCGGGTCGGTGCAACGCGGGCGACCGGTTGGACCGTCGTCAACATCCTGGTGGTCGTCTATGCGCTCCTTCCGGTGCTGTGGATCCTCTCGCTGTCACTGAAACCGACGTCGAGTGTCAAGGACGGCAAGCTGATTCCGGCCGAAATCACGTTCGACAACTACAAGGCGATCTTCGCGGGCGGCAACAACGGGGCCTTCACCTCGGCGTTGATCAACTCGATAGGCATCGGCCTGATCACCACCGTCATCGCGGTGGTGGTCGGCGGCATGGCCGCATACGCGGTCGCGCGGCTCGACTTCCCCGGCAAACAGCTGCTGATCGGCATCGCGCTGCTGATCGCGATGTTTCCCCACATCTCGCTCGTCACACCGATTTTCAACATCGAACGCGCGGTCGGCCTGTTCGACACCTGGCCCGGCCTGATCATCCCGTACATCACCTTCGCGCTGCCGCTGGCGATCTACACACTGTCGGCCTTCTTTCGCGAGATCCCCTGGGACCTTGAGAAGGCCGCCAAGATGGACGGCGCCACACCGTCGCAGGCGTTCCGCAAAGTCATCGCGCCGCTGGCCGCGCCGGGCATCGTCACCGCGGCGATCCTGGTGTTCATCTTCGCGTGGAACGACCTGCTGCTCGCCTTGTCGCTGACCGCGACCCAGCGGGCGATCACCGCGCCCGTGGCGATCGCGAACTTCACCGGCAGTTCGCAATTCGAGGAGCCGACCGGATCGATCGCGGCGGGCGCGATGGTGATCACGATCCCGATCATCGTCTTCGTCCTCATCTTCCAACGACGGATCGTCGCCGGACTGACATCCGGCGCGGTGAAGGGATAGTTCCATGGCCGAAATTGTGTTGGACCGGGTGACGAAGAGTTACCCCAACGGCGCGACGGCCGTACACGAGTTGTCGATGACGATCGCCGACGGCGAGTTCATCATCCTCGTCGGCCCGTCCGGTTGCGGAAAGTCGACCACGCTCAACATGATCGCGGGCCTGGAGGACATCACGTCGGGTGAACTGCGCATCGCCGGCGAGCGGGTCAACGAGAAGGCGCCCAAGGACCGCGACATCGCGATGGTGTTCCAGTCCTACGCGCTGTATCCGCATATGACCGTCCGGCAGAACATCGCGTTCCCACTCACCCTGGCCAAGTTGAAGAAAGACGAAATCGCCCGCAAGGTCAACGAGGCCGCCAAAATCCTTGACCTGAGCGAACTTCTGGATCGCAAACCGGGCCAGCTCTCCGGCGGTCAGCGCCAGCGCGTCGCGATGGGCCGCGCCATCGTGCGCGATCCCAAGGCATTCCTGATGGACGAACCGCTGTCGAACCTCGACGCCAAGCTGCGAGTGCAGATGCGCTCGGAGATCGCGCGTCTGCAGGACCGGTTGGGCACGACCACCGTCTACGTCACCCACGACCAGACGGAAGCGATGACGCTGGGTGACCGCGTCGTGGTGCTGCTCGCCGGGGTGGCCCAGCAGATCGGCACGCCCGAGGAGCTCTACAGCCGCCCGGCGAATCTGTTCGTCGCCGGCTTCATCGGTTCGCCCGCAATGAATTTCTTCCCTGCCACGGTCACCGACATCGGTGTGCAGCTGCCGTTCGGCGAGGTCACCTTCACCCCGGAGAATTACGATCTGCTCAGCCGGCACAACGCGCCGAGGAACGTGATCGTCGGTATCCGGCCCGAGCATTTCGAGGACGCGGCACTGCTCGACGGGTATGCGCGGATCCGCGCCCTGACCTTCGACGTGCAGGTCGACAGGGTGGAGTCACTGGGCGCCGACAAGTACGTCCACTTCAAGACCGAGGGCGCCGGAGCGCGTTCCGCTCAACTCGCCGAGCTGGCCGCCGAGTCGGGCGCCGGCGAAAACGAGTTCGTGGCAAGGGTTTCGGTCGAGTCGACGGCTCGCCAGGGTGAGACGATCCAATTGGCGTTCGACACGTCGAAGCTGGTGGTCTTCGATCCCGACTCCGGTAAGAACCTGACGCTGCCCGATGACGCCACAGCGCCGGCAGCTAGTGCCGAGTGATCGACGTTCTGGCTGAGGTTCGCGCCCATCTGCGCGAACATTTCGCCCGGGCCGGTGTCACCGCTGAACCCGCCACGGCCAGCGTCACGTTCCTCGGCACCGAGAAGATCGACGTGCTCCGATTCGGCCCCGGCCCCGGAGGCGACCCTGACGTCAACCGCCATGTCTATCACTATGTCTCGCTGGGCTGTTCGCGCCACCCGATGCTCGACCCCGCCGAGATGGTGACCGATGTGCTGCACGGCCCGCGGGCGGAGGTGACGGTTGCGCTGCGCGGCCCGGCGCCGCGTGGGCTGTCGCGATCGATCGCGATCGTCGCCGCCGCGCCCGCCGTCGAAGGGCTGATCCTCGAACCCGACGCGCTGATCGACCTCGAGACGCCACTGTGGGAAGGCGCGCCGTTCACGGCATTTTTGTTGAGCCGCAGCGACATTGACGACGTGCCGCTCACCGGGCCGCTGCAGCCGGTGGCGATCCTGTCGGCGACGCCGATCACCGCCACCGAAGCGGCGTGGGTGCGGCTCAAGGGTGCCGACGCGATGCGCGAGGCGTGGGAGCAGGACGGCGTCGACGTCCTCGACCCACGGCGGCGGGCCGCCAAACCCAGCTGAGCGGCGGGCCGCCAAACCCAGCTGAGCGCGAAACTACAGCCAGCGGTTGCGCCGGAACGCGCGGAACAACAGCGTGCACACGATCAACATCACAGCCAGGACCGCCGGATAGCCCCACGCCTGTTTGAGTTCGGGCATGTAATCGAAGTTCATCCCGTAGATGCCGGCGATGGCCGTGGGCACCGCGGCGATCGCGACGTAGGCCGAGATCTTGCGCATGTCGACGTTCTGCTGCATGGCGACCTTGCCGACCGCGGCCTGCACCAGCGAGCTGAGCACCTCGTCGTAGG
Organism: Mycobacterium sp. GA-0227b; assembly: GCF_001499855.1. Taxonomy (GTDB): domain Bacteria; phylum Actinomycetota; class Actinomycetes; order Mycobacteriales; family Mycobacteriaceae; genus Mycobacterium. The sequence goes on along the minus strand of NZ_LQIK01000012.1, from coordinate 104,742 downwards.
TGGCGATCCGGTCGGCGGCCTGCGTGTTGTGATCCAGCACGTCGCGCATGTAGCGCCGGACCTCGATCGAGATCAGGTCGTCGTGATCGCTCATGATCCGCTGCAGCGCCAGCGTCAGCGGGCTGACGGCCCGGCGTAGTTCGACGATCTCCCGCTTGAGCAGGTAGATGCTTTCGATGTTGGTCTGCGTGGCCGGCGAGAAGACGTTCTCTTCCATCGTGTCGATGTCGGTCTCCATCGAGTCGGTGACATCGAGGTAATCGTCGACGACATGGTCGGCGATCGCATGCATCACCGCGTACGGCCCCAGCTTGAGAAGCCCGGGGGAGGCGTCGAGCCGTTTGCGGACCCCGGCAAGCCCACCGTGCTCCCCGTGCCGGACCGTTACCACGAAATCGGGCCCGACGAAGATCATGATCTCGCCGGTTTCGACGATCTCCCGCGCGTACGCGACGGATTCGTGCTCGACGTAGGTGACCGTCTTGAGGACCAGGAACAGGGTGTTGTCGTAGCGTTCCAGCTTCGGTCGTTGGTGTGCGTGGACCGCGTCCTCGACGGCCAGCTCGTGCAGGCCGAACTCGTCGGCGACCACCTGCATCTGGCGGTCGTCGGGTTCGTGCAGACCGATCCAGACGAATGCGTCCCTGCCGCCGCCGCGCAGCTCCTGCACCTTTTCCTTGGCGGCCGCGTGCGTGTACTTGCCGGCCAGCCGTGTTCCCTCGCAGTAGATGCCGCAGTCGACCGTCGCCCGCGCCACCGGCACGGGGATCGAGGCGGCGTCCACGTCACCGGAGTTCGCTTTCCCGACGGGCCGCAGCGACGGAGGCAGTGGGCGAAACGACGGCATCGCATCAGCCTCCCCGGACAGCGCAGGACCCGTATCCGGGCCGTCGCCGATGCTACGCGGCTGGCGACATCGGCGTCCTGCTAGTTTCAGTCCCGACCCGATTTCGCCCGCGGTGCGGGCAACGTAGGACTGTCCAAGGAGCATCTGACGTGAGCACAACTCCCCTCAAGGTCGCCGTCACCGGTGCCGCCGGCCAGATCGGCTACAGCCTGCTGTTCCGCATCGCGAGCGGTTCACTGCTCGGACCCGATCGGCCTGTCGAGCTGCGGCTGCTCGAGATCGAGCCGGCGCTCAAGGCGCTCGAGGGTGTCGTGATGGAACTCGACGACTGCGCTTTCCCGCTGCTCGCCGGCGTGGAGATCGGCGCCGACGCGAACAAGATCTTCGACGGCGCGAACCTCGCGCTGCTCGTCGGCGCCCGCCCGCGTGGCCCGGGCATGGAGCGCAGTGACCTGCTCGAGGCCAACGGTGCGATCTTCACCGCCCAGGGCAAGGCGCTCAACGAGGTCGCCGCCGACGACGTGCGCATCGGCGTCACCGGCAACCCGGCCAACACCAACGCCCTGATCGCGATGACCAACGCGCCCGACATCCCGCGCGAGCGGTTCTCGGCGCTGACTCGTCTGGACCACAACCGCGCCATCAGCCAACTGGCCCGCAAGACCGGTGCCAAGGTCACCGACATCAAGAAGATGACGATCTGGGGCAACCACTCGGCCACGCAGTACCCCGACATCTTCCACGCCGAGGTCGGCGGGAAGAACGCCGCCGAGGCGGTCAACGACCAGAACTGGATCGAGAACGACTTCATCCCGACCGTGGCCAAGCGCGGTGCGGCGATCATCGATGCCCGCGGTGCCTCGTCGGCGGCCTCGGCAGCGTCGGCGACCGTCGACGCCGCCCGGGACTGGCTGCTGGGCACCCCGTCCGATGACTGGGTGTCGATGGCGGTGGTTTCCGACGGGTCCTACGGCGTGCCGGAGGGTCTGATGTCGTCGTTCCCGGTGACGACGAAGGACGGCAACTGGTCGATCGTGCAGGGCCTGGAGATCGACGACTTCTCCCGCGGCCGCATCGACAAGACGACGGCCGAACTCGCCGACGAACGCAAGGCGGTCACCGACTTGGGTCTCATCTGAGGCGACCACGAGGCTCGGGGGAGCGATTAGGTTACCTACCAGTTCGTCGTTACCCTGAGCGCCGTGTCGCAAGCGGTGAGAGACCTACCAGTGACCGGATCCCACATCGTCGTCAGTGACGAAGAGATCTTCGCGGCCCACGTCGGCGGCAAGCTGTCGGTGGCGCTCAACGCGCCCCTCGACACCGAGCGGGCGCTGTCCCTCGCTTACACGCCGGGCGTGGCTCAGGTGAGCCGAGCCATCGCCGCCGACCACACCCTGGCGGCCCGCTATACCTGGGCCAACCGGATGGTGGCCGTCGTCAGCGACGGCAGCGCGGTCCTCGGTCTCGGCGACATCGGGCCGGCGGCGTCGCTGCCCGTGATGGAGGGCAAGAGCGCGCTGTTCAAGGCGTTCGCCGACCTCGACTCGATCCCCATCGTGCTCGACACCAAGGATCCCGACGAGATCGTCGAAACCCTGGTGCGGCTGCGCCCGACGTTCGGGGCAGTGAACCTCGAGGACATCTCGGCGCCGCGGTGCTTCGAGATCGAGCGGCGCCTGGTCGAGGCGCTCGACTGCCCGGTCATGCATGACGACCAGCACGGCACCGCGATCGTCGTGCTGGCCGCGCTGCTGGGGGCGGCCAGGGTCGTCGACCGCGACATGGCCTCGCTGCGGGTGGTGGTCTCGGGCGCCGGTGCGGCCGGCGTCGCGTGCGCGAACATCCTGATGGCCGCCGGGGTCGGCGACGTCACGCTGCTGGATTCGCAGGGCATCCTGCACAAGGGCCGCGAGAACCTCAACTCCTACAAGGCCGAGATCGCCGAGCGGACCAACCCGAGGGGGTTGACCGGCGGCATCGCCGAGGCGCTCGCCGGCGCCGACGTGTTCCTCGGGCTGTCGGCCGGTGTCGTGCCCGCCGATCTGATCGCCTCGATGGCGCCGGATTCGATCGTGTTCGCGCTGTCGAACCCCGACCCAGAGATTCATCCCGACGAGGCGAGCAGGTACGCGGCCGTCGTCGCGACCGGTCGCAGCGACTTCCCGAACCAGATCAACAACGTCCTCGCCTTCCCGGGGGTGTTCCGCGGCGCGCTGGACGCCGGTGCGCGCCGCATCACCGAGCAGATGAAAGTTGCTGCCGCCCAAGCGATCTTCTCCGTGGTCGGCGACGACCTGGCGGCCGACCGAATCGTGCCCAGCGTGTTGGACCCCCGGGTCTCGCCCGCAGTGGCGCGCGCGGTCGCCGGTGCGTCCGACCACGCGTCCGGCGGCTAGGTCGCACGTGGGCCGGCGGCTGGCGCTGGCGCTCGCCGCGCTGATCGTGGCGGGCAGCGCCGCTTGCGGCGGGCCCGAACAGCCGCCGTCGATCGCGGTCGGCACCACGCCCGATCCCGAGTCGACGCTGATCGCACATCTGTACGCCGCGGCCTTGCGGTCCTACGGCCACCCCGCCCACGTCGAGACCGGGAAACACCCGCTGATCGAACTGGACTCCGGCAATGTGCGGGTCGTGCCCGGGCTCACCGGACGATTGCTGGACAGGTTCAATCCGGAGGCCACCGCACGGGCGGCGGTGCAGGTGTACCGCGAGATGGTGTCCGCGTTGCCCGAAGGCGTTGCAGCGGGCGACTATACGACATCGGCGGAGGACAAACCCGCGCTCGCGGTCACCGAGGCGACGGCCGAGGCGTTGGGTGGACGCGACGTCACCGCCGCCGTGCGCCACTGCGAGGAGCTGTCCGTCGTCGCAGTCGCCGATGCGCCGCGGCCCACAGCGATCGGGACATGTGAGCCGAAGGTGACCGAATATCCGGACAGCGCAGCGGCGTTCGCGGCGGTCCGGTCCGGCCGATTTCGCGCGGCATGGACGACGACGGCCGCGCCCGGCATTCCGCCCGAACTGCTGACGCTCTCCGACAAGACCTCGCTGATCCGCGCCGAGAACCTGGTGCCGCTGTACCGCCGCAACGAGCTCAACGAGTCTCAGGTGCTGGCGCTCAACGAGGTGGCCGGCGTGCTGGACACCGCGGCGCTGGCCGACATGCGCGCAGCGGTGGCCGACGGAGCGGACCCGGGTCAGGTGGCCGACGCGTTCCTCGCCGAACACCCCCTGGGCGACTAGGGTCGTCGGCCCTCCGAACCGAGGTGCACGCCGTCAGTGCGCGTTCGGCACCAACCTCGGCAACACCGTGGAGAACAACCGTTGGTATCCCGATCCGGTCATACGCACGATGAAGTCGAGCACCTTGGCGTCCGGACCGACCAGCACGCGCGCCTTGTCCTTACGCACAGCGTCGAGGATGATGTTCGCCGCGCGCTCGGGCGTGGTGATGGTGAGCCGCTTGTCGAAGGTCCGAGTCAGGCTTTCCTTGTCGAAACCCTCGACGGCCGTGGCGTTTCGCATGATGGCGGTCTTGATGCCGCCGGGATGCACGGTCGTCACCTTCACCGGGTGGCCGGCCGCCGCCATCTCCTGACGCAGCGCCTCCGTGAAGCCGCGCACCGCGAACTTCGCCGAGTTGTAAGCCGCCTGGCCGGGAACGGAGAAAATACCGAACAGGCTGGACACATTGACGACGTGGCCGTCGCCCGACGCGATCAGGTGCGGCAGGAAGGCCTTGGTGCCGTTGACCACGCCCCAGAAGTCGACGTCCATCACCCGTTCGAAGTCCTTGTACGGCGTCACCTCGACGTCGCCGACGTAGGCGATGCCCGCGTTGTTGTAGACCTGGTTGATCGTCCCGAAGTGCTCGGCGACCGAGTCGGCGTACAGCTCGAAGGCCTCCCGCTCGGTGACGTCGAGTCGGTCCGCCTTCACCGGCGCGCCGATGGCTTTGATGCGCGCCTCGGTTTCCGCCAGGCCTTCGGTGTTGACGTCGCTGATCGCCACCTTCGCGCCAGAGCGCGCCAGTTCGAGCGCCAACGCCTGCCCGATGCCTGATCCGGCGCCGGTCACCACGGCGACCTTCCCCGCGAAGCCCTGCATATCCACTCCTCGTGTCAGTTGCTCGTGACGAGGTTAGCCGGTACCGCCGGTTCGCGCTTTAGCGCACCCTCGACCTACGCACGTCACACAAGCCACACCGGGCAACGTTTTACTGACGCCGTGCCGCACTTTGTCTGGAAAACGTGCGTCGGTGTGACATCTGAGACCGCTGGGCACGGCCGGGCCCCAACCGGCCGTGTTCGTGACCGCCGGGACCGGCCGTGCCGTGTGTGACCCCGCGACCCCGCCAGCGGGGCCAATCCGGCCCCCGCGCTAGGCGAAGGCCTCGTCGAGGATCTCCTGCTGCTCGACGGCGTGCACCTTCGACGAGCCCGACGACGGCGCCGACATCGCCCGCCGCGAGATGCGCGTGATGCCGGACAGCTTCTCCGGCAGCACTTCGGGCAGGGTCAGTCCGAACGTCGGCCATGCGCCCTGGTTCGCCGGTTCCTCCTGGACCCAGAAGTACTGCTCGATGTTGGGATAGCGGTCCAATGTCTCGGCCAGCCGGCGCCGCGGCAGCGGTGCGAGTTGCTCGATGCGCACGATCGCCACGTCGTCGCGCTTCTCCTTGTTCTTGCGGGCGACCAGCTCGTAGTAGAGCTTGCCGCTGGTCAACAGCATGCGCTTGGCCTTGCTGCGATCACCGTCGCCGTCGGTGTAGGTCGGCTCCTCGATCACCGAGCGGAACTTCATCTCGGTGAACTCGCGGATGTCGCTGACGGCGGCCTTGTTGCGAAGCATCGACTTCGGCGTGAACACGATGAGCGGCCGGTGGATGCCGTCGAGCGCGTGACGGCGCAACAGGTGAAAGTAGTTGGCCGGCGTCGATGGCACTGCGATCGTCATCGACCCCTCCGCCCACAACAGCAGGAACCGCTCGATGCGGCCCGACGTGTGGTCCGGACCCTGCCCTTCGTGACCGTGCGGCAGCAGCAGCACGACGTCGGACAGCTGGCCCCACTTGGCCTCACCGGAGCTGATGAACTCGTCGATGATCGACTGTGCGCCGTTGATGAAGTCGCCGAACTGCGCCTCCCACAACACCAGGGCCTCGGGATTGCCGACGGAATACCCGTATTCGAAGCCGACGGCGGCGAACTCCGACAGCGGCGAGTCGTACACCATGAACTTGCCACCGGTGGGCGTGCCGTCTTCGTTCGTGGTCAGCAGCTGCAGCGGGGTGAACTCCTGGCCCGTCTTGCGGTCGATGATCACCGAGTGGCGCTGCGAGAATGTGCCGCGGCGCGTGTCCTGGCCGGTGAGTCGAACGGTCTTGCCCTCGGCGATCAGCGAGCCGAGCGCCAGCAGCTCGGCGAACGCCCAGTCCACCTTGCCCTCGTAGGCCATCTCGCGGCGCTTCTCGAGACCCGGCTTGACGCGCGGGTGCACGCTGAAGCCTTCGGGAAACGCCAGATGCGCATCTCCGATGCGGGCCAGCAACGACTTGTCCACCGCGGTGTTCGTGCCCGCCGGCACCATCTGGTCGGCTTCGACGGACGCGCTGGGGGCGATCTCGTGTTTCTCGAGTTCGCGGACCTCGTTGAAGACCCGTTCCAGCTGGCCCTGATAGTCACGCAGGGCGTCCTCGGCCTCTTTCATCGAGATGTCGCCGCGACCGATCAGCGCTTCGGTGTAGCTCTTGCGCACGCCGCGTTTGACGTCGATCGCGTCGTACATGGCCGGCTGCGTCATCGACGGGTCGTCGCCTTCGTTGTGCCCGCGGCGGCGGTAGCACAGCAAGTCGATGACGACGTCCTTCTTGAACTTCTGCCGGAAGTCGACCGCGAGCCGGCCCACCCAGTCCGCGGCTTCGGGATCGTCGCCGTTGACGTGGAAGATCGGCGCGCCGATCATCTTGGCGACGTCGGTGCAGTACTCCGACGACTTGGCGTCGAAAGGCGATGTGGTGAAACCGATCTGGTTGTTGACGATGATGTGGATCGTCCCGCCGGTGCGGTAGCCCCGCAGCAGCGCCAGGTTCAGCGTCTCGGCGACCACGCCCTGCCCGGCGAACGCCGCGTCGCCGTGCAGCATGAGCGGCACGACACTGAAAGCTTCGGCGGTCTCGCTGTCGTGGTCGTCCTTGGCGATGATGTCCTGCTTGGCGCGCACCAGACCCTCCAGGACCGGGTCGACGGCCTCGAGGTGCGACGGATTGGCCACCAGCGACACGTCAATCTCGTTGTCGCCGAACATCTGAATGAACTTGCCGGATGCGCCGAGGTGGTACTTCACGTCGCCGGAGCCGTGCGCCTGCGACGGGTTCAGATTGCCTTCGAACTCGCTGAAGATCTGCGAGTACGGCTTGCCGACGATGTTGGCCAGCACGTTGAGCCGGCCGCGGTGCGGCATGGCGATCACGACCTCGTCGAGTGCGTGCTCGGCGCACTGGTCGATCACCGCATCCATGGTCGGGATGACGGTCTCGGCGCCTTCCAACGAGAAGCGTTTCTGGCCTACGTATTTCGTTTGCAGGAACGTTTCGAATGCTTCGGCCGCGTTGAGCTTGCTCAGGATGTACTTCTGCTCGGCAACCGTCGGCTTCTCGTGCTTCTTCTCGATTCGGTCCTGCAGCCACTGCTGCTGTTCGGGCTCGAGGATGTGGGTGTACTCGACGCCGATGTGGCGACAGTAGGAGTCCCGCAGCAGGCCGAGCACATCGCGCAGCTTCTTCTGCTCGGCGCCGGCGAAGCCGCCGACCTTGAACTCCCGATCCAGGTCCCACAACGTCAGGCCGTGGGTCTGCACGTCGAGGTCGGGGTGGCTGCGGAACCGGTTCTTGTCCAGTCGCAGCGGGTCGATGTCGGCCATCAGGTGACCGCGGTTGCGGTACGCGGCGATCAGCTCGATGACGCGGGCGTTCTTGTCCTCGATGGAGTCCGGGTTGTCGGTCCGCCACCGCACCGGCTCGTAGGGGATGCCGAGCTCGCGGAAGGTCTCGTCGAAGAAGTCGTCGTCGAGCAACAGCTGGTGCACGGTGCGCAGGAAGTCGCCCGACTCGGCGCCCTGGATGATGCGGTGGTCGTAGGTCGACGTCAGCGTGACCAGCTTGCCGACACCCAGATCGGCGATGCGCTCCTCGCTCGCGCCCTGGAACTCGGCCGGATACTCCATCGCGCCGACGCCGATGATCGCGCCCTGGCCGCGCATCAGCCGCGGCACCGAATGCACGGTGCCGATGGTGCCGGGGTTGGTCAGCGAAATCGTCACGCCGCCAAAGTCTTGCGCGGTGAGCTTGCCGTCGCGCGCACGGCGCACGATGTCCTCGTACGCCGCGATGAACTGGCCGAACGACATGGCTTCGGCGCCCTTGATGCCGGCCACCACCAACTGGCGGTTACCGTCCTTGCCCTGCAGGTCGATCGCGAGCCCGAGGTTCACGTGCTCGGGGGTGACCGCGGTCGGCTTGCCGTCGGTCTCGGCGAAGTGGCGGTTCATGTTCGGGAACTTCTTGACCGCCTGTACGACCGCGTAGCCGATCAGGTGCGTGAACGAGATCTTCCCGCCCCGAGTCCGTTTCAGGTGATTGTTGATGACGATCCGGTTGTCGATCATCAGCTTGGCGGGTATCGCGCGGACACTGGTCGCCGTCGGCACCTCCAACGAGGCCGACATGTTCTTCACGACCGCCGCGGCCGCACCCCGCAGCACCTGAGTCTCTTGGCCGTCGGCGGGCTGCTTGGCCGCAGACTCCTTGGCCGCAGGCTCCTTGGCCTTCGTCGGGGCGCTCTCCGGCGCCTTGGATTCCTTGGCCGGCGCCTTGGTTTCGGAGGCCTTCTTGTCCTTCGCCGGTGCCTTGGATTCCGGGGCGGGTGCCTTCGATTCCTTGACGGATTCCTTGGCTTCCTTGGCGCCGTCGCTGTCGGTCTCCTTCGGCGCCGGAGCGGGCGCCGGCTCCGGCGGGCTCTCCGGCGCGGCCGCACGCTGACCGTTCGCGCCACCGGTCTGGCTCTCGGACGTCGGCTCGGGAGAGTAGTCGACCAGAAATTCATGCCAACTGGGATCGACCGACGAGGGATCCTCGCGGAACTTGCGGTACATCTCCTCGACCAACCACTCGTTCTGTCCGAATGGTGAAGGTGAGCTCACGGTAGCTACTCGCCTCGATTCCTTCGCTTCGCGCGAGCGCGCCTCACACGCTCGCCAGGTTCTCTACGGTTACCCCGCAATACGCCGCCTAAAGGCTAGCGCTGAAGCAACGGCCAGGCCATGACAACGGCCTTATGGTCGTCGTCACGCCGCTAGCTTCGCGGTGCGGGCAGCACATGCAGGGCCGCCGGCCACCGCGGTGGCGGATTGCCGAACGCCTTGCGCGCGTTGGCCACGATGCGTTTGCCCATCATGCGATTCCCCACGCCCCCGACGACGGCCCCGATGCCGACGGGCAGCATCTTGCCGAACGCGATCGCCCCGCGCTTGAGGGTGTAGCGCTTGACGAAGTACTTCAGCAGGCGCGAATTCAGTTGCGACACCGCGGGCAGCGGCAGCGTCGCCGCACCGTCGGCCAGCCACGCGCCCCTGGTGCGGCCCGGGCCGATCAGGTCCGCGATCGCATGCTTGCTGTCCTCGCCGACCAGCACCGCCAGCACCAGGGCGCGGCGACGTTCCCGATGCTCGGCAGGAATTCCGTGCACCTCCGCGACGGCCAGCACGTAGACCGCCGTCGCTTCGAGGAACACCACCGTCTCGCCGGCAACCGCCGACATCGCGGCCAGCGTCCCGATGCCCGGGAACGCCGCGGCCGACCCGACGGCCGCGCCGCTCGCCATCACCGCGGCGAGGTAGTGCTTCTCGAGCTTGCCGACGATGTCGGCCGGCGACGCGTCGGGACTCTGCTTGCGGAGGCGGTCCACGTAGGCCTTGACCGCGGGTCCCTGCACACGCGCGCCCCGCTCGATGATCTGGGTGAGCACCTTGGCGGCGACGCTCGGGTCCTCGGCGGCGCCATCGTTGACCGCCGGCAACTGGCTCTTGGCCTTCGACCGGGCACTCATGTGGGCCTCCTGTCCGAGCAACTCGCCTCAAGGCTAACGCCTCGGCAACGAACGACGATCGCCGTCGGTGCCCGGTCGTGATCGCGCTCACTGTGTGCCGAACCGGGAAGAAAATATTGAGAAGCGACGCTAACCATTCTCATGGCAACATCACCGGCTGTGGAGCTGACAACCGCCCCGACCTCGACACAGGAGGAAAGGACGCCGAGCCGCATACGGATGATCGTCGTGCTCGGGGTCATGGTTGCGCTCGGTCCACTGACCATCGACATGTACCTGCCTGCGCTGCCGAGGATCGCCGACGAGCTCGGGGTTTCCTCGTCGGTGGCGCAGCTGACGCTCACCGGGACCCTTGCCGGGCTCGCGCTCGGCCAGCTGGTCGTCGGCCCGCTGTCGGACTCGCTGGGCCGGCGTCGCCCGTTGATGGCCGGGATCGTGCTGCACATGGTCGCGTCGCTGCTGTGCTTGTTCGCGCCGAACATCGAACTGCTCGGGGTGGCCCGCGGACTGCAGGGGATGGGCGCCGCCGCGGCCATGGTGGTGGCGATCGCGGTCGTCGGGGATCTGTTCACCGACTCGGCCGCGGCGACGGTGATATCGCGGCTGATGCTGGTGCTCGGCGTCGCACCGGTGGTGGCGCCGTCGCTGGGCGCCGCGGTGTTGCTCAAGGCCTCGTGGCACTGGGTGTTCGCCGCGCTGGTGGTGATCGCGGGCGCGCTGTTGCTGGTGGCCGCGGTCAGCCTGCCCGAGACGCTGCCCGCCTCGCATCGGCGCCCGCTGAAGGTGCGCGGCATCGCCGCGACGTACGTGGAGTTGCTGCGCGACCTCCGATTCGTCGTACTGGTCCTGGTCGCCGCGCTGGGCATGTCGGGGTTGTTCGCCTACATCGCCGCCGCGCCGTTTGTGCTGCAGGGCCGCTACGGCCTGGATCAGCAGGCGTTCGCCCTCGTTTTCGGTGCCGGCGCGATCGCGTTGATCGCTGCGACGCAGTGCAATGTGGTGTTGCTGCGCCGGTTCTCACCGCAGACCATCGTGCTCTGGGCGCTGGTGGTGGCCTCGGTCGCCGGCGTCGTCTTCGTCGGTATGTCGCTTGCTCATCTCGGTGGGCTGGTGGGGTTCGTCGTCCCGGTGTGGGTGATCCTGGCGGCGATGGGTCTGGTCATACCGAACGCGCCCGCCGTGGCGTTGACCCGGCACCCCGACGCCGCGGGCACCGCGGCTGCGCTGCTCGGCGCGGGACAGTTCGGCCTGGGCGCGGCAATCGCGCCGCTGGTCGGCGTACTCGGCAACGACGAGTTCGCGCTGGCGTCGGTGATGACGGTGGGTATGGTGATCGCGTTGCTCGCGCTCATGGCCGTCGGTGTGTCGACGACCGAACGCGCGGACGACTCCGAACACGACGTCATCGATGACGCCGTGCCCGAACCTGCCTGACGCTTCGTTGCGCGTGGGTCCCGACTTGTCGGGGCCTTGCCAGGCTCCGTAGCGTCGGCGGGATCGCCGAGCACTAGTCGAGCCCAGATGTTTTCAACCCTCATTCCCCGGCAGAACGCCTCCCCGAACCCGTGGCATGCGCTCTGGGCGATGATGGTCGGCTTCTTCATGATCCTGGTCGACGCGACGATCGTCTCGGTGGCCAATCCGGCGATCATGGCCCGGTTCGATGCCAGTTACGACGCGGTCCTCTGGGTCACCAGCGCCTACCTGCTCGCCTACGCGGTGCCGTTGCTGGTGGCGGGCCGCCTGGGCGACCGGTTCGGGCCGAAGAACCTCTACCTCCTCGGCCTGACGGTGTTCACCGTGGCTTCCCTGTGGTGCGGGCTGTCCGACACGATCGGGATGCTGATCGCCGCGCGCGTCGTCCAGGGTGTGGGCGCGGCCCTGCTGACGCCGCAGACGCTGTCGACGGTGACACGGATCTTCCCCGCCGAGCGGCGTGGCGTGGCGATGAGCGTGTGGGGTGCGACGGCCGGCGTCGCGACGCTGGTCGGCCCGCTGGCCGGTGGAATCCTGGTCGACGCCCTCGGCTGGCAGTGGATCTTCTTCGTCAATGTTCCTGTCGGCGTGCTCGGCGTCGCGGTGGCGATCCGGTTGGTGCCCGAGCTACCGCGGCACAAGCAGCGGTTCGACCTGCCCGGGGTGGCGTTGTCGGCGGTCGCGCTGTTCCTGATCGTGTTCGCGCTGCAGGAGGGCCAGGCGCACCAGTGGACGCACTGGGTGTGGGGCCTGATGGCGCTCGGCATCGGAGTGATGGCCGCGTTCCTGTACTGGCAGTCGGTCAACCCCAGGGATCCTCTCCTGCCGCTGGTGGTCTTCCGGGACCGCGACTTCTCTCTGTCGAACTTCGGCGTGGCGACCATCGGGTTCGTGGCGACCGGGATGATGGTGCCGGTCATGTTCTACGCCCAGGCGGTGTGCGGACTGTCGCCGACCCGATCGGCGCTACTGACCGCGCCGATGGCGATCGCGACCGGGGTGCTTGCGCCGTACGTCGGCTGGATCGTCGACCGGTGGCATCCGCGGCCCGTGGTCGGCTTCGGCTTCTCGGTGCTCGCGATCGCGATGACGTGGCTGTCGATCGAGATGACCCCCGCCACCCCGATCTGGCGACTGGTGCTGCCGCTGACCGCGACGGGTATCGGCATGGCCTTCATCTGGTCGCCGCTGGCCGCCACCGCGACCCGCAATCTGCCGCCGCAGTTGGCCGGTGCGGGTTCGGGGGTCTACAACACCACCCGACAGGTCGGGGCCGTGCTGGGCAGCGCCGGCATGGCGGCGTTCATGACCTGGCAGGTCGACTCCGAGATGCCGCCGTGGGCCGCCGACTCGACCCAGGGCGAAGCCGGTGCGACGCAACTGCCGTCGTTTCTGCACGGACCGTTCGCCGCGGCGATGTCGCAGGCGTTGCTGCTGCCGGCCTTCGTCGCGTTGTTCGGTGTGGGCGCCGCGCTGTTCCTGCTCGGCTACGCGCGTCGGCCCCTTGACGACGTCGACGCCGCGCCCCTCGCGGTCGAGTACGGCGGTGATGAAGCGTTCGTCGACGACGATGACGACTACCTCGAATACACCGTCGACTGGGGTCATGTCGACCCTTCACCGGCGACGCCCGCCGAGCGGGACCCGCCGACCGAGCCGTTGGGCGTCCGACCCCAACCCGAACCCGAGCCCGAGCGGGCCGGTGACTCGTGGCGCGCGATCCTCGACCAGCTGCTCGCCGACATTCCCCCGGCAACGCCGGCCGAACCCACGGTCGAGCCGATCGGGTTGGCGCACAACGGTTTGCATGTCGACGACGAGAGTCGCCTCAGTGGGCTGGAACGATCCGGGTCTCACCGGATGTCTGACGAGCGCCCGGCCGCCCGGCGGTGGTGGTCCGAGTCCAACGGCAGGCATTCTCGCGACGACGACCCCGAGGACCGCTAGCCGAAGAGCACGGCGGGGTTGAGGTAACCCGACGGGTCGAACGCCGCCTTCACCGTCCGCATCGCCGCGATATCGGCGTCGGTGCGCGACATTCCGACGTACTCCCGCTTGCGGGTGCCGACGCCGTGCTCGGAGCTGACATTGCCGCCGAGACGCGCGATGAGGTCCATCATCGCCGAGTACAAGGCATGCTCGGCCTCGCCGTCGATCGTGCATCGCACCAGGTTCAGATGCAGGTTGCCCTCGCCGATGTGCCCGAACAGCACCGGAATCGCCTCCGGGGCATGGGTGGTGACGAGCTCGTCGGCTTTGGCCGCGAACGATGCGATGGCCGAAAGCGGCAGCGACACATCGAATTTCAACGGCGGACCGTATGCGCCGAGCACCTCGGCGACCGCCTCGCGTACCTGCCACAGCCGCTGCTGCGCGGCCACGTCCACACCGACGGCGGGCTCGGCGGTCAGCTCCGCGTCGGAGATCGCCTCGGCCAGCCGCTCGGTCTGGTCCCCGTCGCCGGCCAGCTCGACCAGGAGCTGCCAGGCGCCGTCGACGGCCGCGGGGACCCCTGCGTGTTCGGCGGTCAGTGCGCTGGCGCGCGCGTCGATCAGTTCCAGCGCGGCGATGCCGTCCAGGTCGCGGAACCTACGGCCGGCGGCGACCAGCGAGTCGAGGTCGGCGAATCCGCAGATCGCGGTCACCCGGTGTCGCGGTGTGGGGTGCAGCTTGAGGTCGAGCGCGGTAATGACGCCCAGCGTGCCCTCGGCGCCGACGAACAGCGACGCCAGGTCGTAGCCGGTGTTGTCCATCCGCACCAGGCTGTGTCTGTGCAGCACCGTGCCGTCGGGCAGCGCGACGTCCACACCGATGACCTGCTCGCCCATGTTGCCGTAGCGCACAGTGCGCAGCCCGCCAGCGTTCGTCGATGCCATACCGCCGACCGTTGCGGTGTCGCGCGCGGCCAGGTCGACACCGAACACCAGGCCGGCGGACACGGCCGTGCGCTGCACCTCGGCCAGAGTCACGCCCGCGCCCACTGATATTCGGCGCTCGGCGACGTCGACCTCGCCGAGGTCGCGCAGGCGTTCGGTGGACAGCAGCACGTCGTCGTGCTCGGGCACGGTCCCGGCCACCAGCGAGGTGCGCCCGCCCTGCACCGTGACATAAGCGCCCGCGTCCCGGCAGGCCAGCAGCACGGCGGCGACCTCGTCGGCCGACCCGGGCCGCACCAGCGCGCCGGCCCTGCCGCGGTAGCGGCCCGTGTGGTCGACGCTGCGCCCGGACAGCACGTCGGGATCGGTGCTGACGTAGGCGTCTCCCACGATCCCGGCCAGCTGGGCGGTCAGACTCATCCCGTCGGTGTATCACACGGCGAGAGCGACAGGAACGCCCCCAGATCGACAAGGCCTGCGGGGGTCGACGGCAGGTACTCGGTCAGCCGCGGCGAGCGCACGATCACCGTGCGGTACATGGCGCGGCTGATAGCCACGTTGAGCCGGTTTCGGTTGAGCAGGAACGGCATTCCGCGCGGGACGTCCTCGAGCGCCGAGGCCGTCATCGACACGAACACGACGGCCGCCTCGCGCCCCTGCAGCTTGTCGACCGTACCGACCAGAACGTCGCGGAGTCCCGCATCCTCCAGCGCGGAGCGCACCTGCAGCACCTGAGCGTTGTAGGGCGCGACGACGAGCACGTCGGTCGGTTCCAGATCCCGCGAGCCGTGCTCGTCGGTCCAGCGTGCGTCGATCATCCGGCCGATCTCGTCGGCGATCACCTCGGCCTCTTCCGGACTCGACGTCGAGCGGCCCTCGTGGGCGACGCTGCGGGTGTGCACGCCGGCCTCGAACCCGGCCAGCGTCCGCTTGTCCGTCTTCGGATGGGGCAACAGCCGGTTGTCGTAGGACAGCGCCGAATCCACCCGGCAGAGCGCCGAATGCATGCGATGGGTTTGCTCGAGGAAGTAGCCGTATTCGGCGGGCAGCACGTCGTGGCTTTCCATCAGCCAGCCGAGCGCGGAGTGGTCGACGGGCTCGGGGTGGCTGCCGGTGGACACCTGGCCCAGCTGCTGCGGATCACCGAGCAGCATGAGGTTGCGCGCCGACCGCGCGACGGCGATGGTGTAGCCGAGCGAGAACTGGCCCGCCTCGTCGACGGCCAGCAGGTCGAGGCGCTCCGCGGCGACCCGGGCGTCGTTCGCGAAATCCCATGCGGTGCCGCCGATCACGCATGCGTCGTGCTCGTCGAGGAAGGTGGCGTGCCCGTCGTCGCCGATCACGGTGAACCGGTCGGTGGGTGCGGCGTCGTAGCTCGATTTCTTGGCGACATGACCCGGGTCGACCCCGGCCTCGACGATCTTGTTGAGCAGGTGCGCGACGACCGAATGCGATTGCGCGACAACACCGACCGATAAGCCGTGGTCGTTGACGAGTGATTTGACGACCCGCGCCGCGGTGTACGTCTTGCCGGTACCGGGCGGCCCGTGCACGGCGACATAGGACCTGTCGAGATCCAGCACGGCCGCGGTGATGGACGCGACGTCGTCGCCCTGTCGGGGCAGGCCCGCACCGGACCGCGTGGTCGGCGCGGAGCGGCGGAGGATGTCGACGACGGCACAGCGCGGCAGCTCTCCTTCGGAGACGGTGCGTGCGGCGTCGGTGGCCAACGCCTCGATGGCCTCCTCGAGTTTCGCGGTGCGGAACGGTTTCGCCGGCGTGAGCGCCATCGGCAGCTGCGTGAACTGACCGGCTTCGGATTCCAGTTCGTCGACGACAACCTCGACCGGAACGCCCTCGACCTCGCGACATTCGAACACCGTCACGTCGTGGGCGGCGCGGCGATCGGGGTGCTCGTCGTCGAAACCCGCGGGGGCGGGCCGGTCGTAGAGCGCCTGGGGCCGATGGTCCAGCGTCCCGCCCTGCAGCACCCCGGTCAGGCGAAGACGTCTGCGGTGCTTCTGTTTGCGTGGCGGCTTGTGCCAGTCCTGCTCGACGACGGCGTCGTCGACGAGGAACACCCCTGACGTGTCGCCCCACTCGTCGACGGGGTGGTTGAGCCGCTGGAAGTGTGCCCACCAGTACGGCTTACGCTCGCGGGGAAGATAGCCGCGCGCCGCCTGGATCAGAGCGGCGGCGGTCTGTTCGGGCGTGCGGTCGATGCTGACGCCGTCACCGGCGAATTCCATCAGCGCCTGAGCCGTCTGGTCGAGCGGCGGCACCGGCTCGCCCTTCTCGACCGGTCGGGTCAGGTGGGTGACGCCGCATTCGAATGCCCTGAGCAACAGCCAGTCTCGGAGTCGGCGTGTCGAACGGCAGTCGTACTCGTTGTAGTCCCTGATCTCCTTGAGGACTCCGGCGGCCTCCTCGGCGCGCCCCTCGTCGAGCAGGGAGCGGTACCGCTCGTACTGCGTGATCGAGGCGGCCGCGTTGGTGACCTCGCCGGTACGCAACTCCGAGCCCATGTACAGCGGCTCGAGCGCCTTGAGCGAGTACGACGGAGCGCCGACGCGCAGCGCGCTACGCACGATGGGGAACAGGTCGACGAGGACGTCCGCGCGCAGCAGGTCGTCGACCTCGTCCTCGCATACGCCGTAGCGGGCCGCAAGCTCCAGCAGCTTGGTGCGCTCATACGCCGCGTAGTGGTAGATGTGCATACCCGGAAAACGCTTGCGGCGCTTGCGGACCAGCTTCAGGAAATCGGTGAAGGTCTTGCGTTCGGAGCGGCGGTCCTCGGCCCATAACGGCGTGAAGTTGTCGGCCGTGTCGAGAACACCCCACATGTACTCCAGACCCCAGGTGACGCCGTCGTCGGTCCACAACGGGTCACCCTCGAAATCGAAGAACAGATCGCCCGGGTTCTTGGCGGGTAGCGCGCCGAGCGCATCGGGGTCCGCGATC
This sequence comes from Mycobacterium sp. GA-0227b, assembly GCF_001499855.1. Classification (GTDB taxonomy): domain Bacteria; phylum Actinomycetota; class Actinomycetes; order Mycobacteriales; family Mycobacteriaceae; genus Mycobacterium. Next base: position 87,475 of record NZ_LQIK01000012.1, on the reverse strand, counting down.
TCGAACTGGGGCACACCGGTCTCACGCTCGGCGACCTGCAGGCGCGCCTGGGTACGCAGCCCCGCGAGCGTGCTGGCCGCCATCCCGTCGACCGGCCCCGAGGACGTCGCCAGGCCGGCGACCGTGTCGATGCCTTCGGCGAACAGCGTTTCGCGTTGCGTCATCCGCATGCCCGCGACCAGGAGCACGTCGTCGTCTGCGACGACGTTGGGCACGCAGCAGTCGCACCGCATGCACGCGCTGACCGTCGGATCCCGCCAGTCGACCGGTGCGCCCGACGCCAGGTGAGCATCCAACAGTTCGCGCAGCCGGTCGCGTTGCTGCCGGTACACCGGGATCAGGTCGTCGACCGGGTAGTCGACGGTGGTGCGGTCACCCAGGATCAGCCCCGCGGTGCCCGCAATGGGAACGCCCATGGCGCGCAGCGCATCGGCGTAGCCGGCAACCTGCAGCAGCGCCTGGATCTTCGCCCGCCGCGCCAGCTTGGTGTCCAGCACCCGGTACCGGTCGCCGTCGGATACGACGAAGTCCGCGAAGCCGACGAACCGATCGTCGAACAGCGCCGCCTGGTACACGACGGGCGGGCGGCGCTCGAACGCCTCGGCGGTGGCGCGGGCGGCGGCCTGGAAGGCTGCCAGTGTGTAGGCGGGCCTGCCGATGCGCACCACGCCGTCGCCGTGTCGTGCGACGAACTCGTCGAGGATCCGCTGCTCGTGCGCGTCACCCAACTCGGCGGTCCGGCGGAGCATCTCGTCGTCCTGGACCGCGACGGCGGGGCCGCGGCCCAGCTTCGCATCGAACGCGCACAGCAGGGCGTACTCGCAGCGCGCCGCCGCCGCGAGATCGGATGCGCTGTAGACGACTTCGCCGGCCTCCACGAACACGGTGCCACTGTATGTGACCCCGCCGACATGTCACGGCCGCCGGGAAAGTTTCCCGGCGCAGCCCTTCTCAGCCCAGCGGCCGATCCGGGGGATAGGACTGCTGCGGATAGGGCTGCTGTGGATATGGCGCCGCCGGAGGCGCGGCGTGTTGGCCCGTCGGCTGGTACTGGGGCAGGTCGCCGGTGTCGGCCAACCTCCGCTCGCGCATGTTGCGCCCTTCGCGTTCGGCGCGGGACAGGTAATCCTCCCAACGCTGCTGCATCGGCTTGATCAGGCCGCCACCGACACCTACGACGAGGATGCCGCCGATCGTGCCGAGGACCGCGATCAGCACCGGCAGCGTGACCGTCAGGGCGATGCCCACTTGGTTGAGCGCGGCGATGATGCCCAGACCGAGGATCGTCACGCTGGCGATGGTGGCCAGCATCCGTCCATAGGAGAACCCGCTCAGTGCGTTGGACACGATGTCCCGCACGGCCGCGGCGATCGCGGCCGCCACCACGACGATGATCAGCGCGACGAACAGCTTCGGCAGGAATGCGATCACCCCTGTGAGCAGTGCGCTCACCGGGTTGGGCCCGAAAACCCCGAACGCCAACTGCAGCACGAACAACAGCAGCGCGTAGTAGACGATCTTGCTGACGATGGTCGAGGCGTCGTACTTGCTGTTCTCCAGTGCCTTGCGGATTCCGCCGCGCTCGACTGCCCGGTCGAAGCCGGCGCGTTCGAGCACTTTGTCGACCGCCTTGGCGACCAGTTTGGCCACGATCCACCCGATCACCAGGATCAGGATGAACACCAGGACCTTGGGGGCCAACACGGCGACGGTCCGCCACATGTCCCGTAAAGCGTCTTCCATGGTTCCCCTCCTCTTCGAGGAAGCGGCGTCGTGAACACGCACGCCTATTGACGTCGCCGTCATACCCGGGGTGGGACCAAGTAAACGAAGCCGGCCTAGCGTTCAGCCGGCGGTGTTTCCGATCAGCTCGACACCGTTGCCGTTCCAGCGGAACCGGACGACACTGTCGAGGCCCGGCACGCCGTTGGAGTAACGCAGCGCGACGGTGTCGCCGGTGGTGACCGACTTGTCGATGCCGTTGAACCCGTAGGTGTCCGGCACGCCGGTCGGAATGAACTTGCCCAGGTGAAACATCACCGCGCGGGTGTTGGGGTTTTCGGCGTTGGTGTTGGCCTTCACGATGACGACCGAAAGCTGTGCGCACTCGTTGTAGTTGCCCGCCAGCGGCTCGGGGTTCCAGCCCTGGTTGCTGCGCGGGTCGCGGGGCAACTCCTTGACGGCCTCGGCGATCTCCGGCGCGGCGAGGTTGACCGCACACGGATCGGCGGCCGCCGCGGCGCTGGGCGGTCCGATCGTCGGAGCCGGCGGCGGCGCTACCGACGTTGCCGGAGAAGCGGCGGGCGCCGCCGACGGTGTCTTGGAGACGGTGGAGTCGCTTGCCCCGCATGCCACCAAGAGCGCCGCCACCACACCGATGAGGCTGCTGAACCGAACCGAGCGAGTCACCTGAGCCACCTTTGCAAATCGTGTCGAGCAGGTCGCGCCGACACACCGCTTGGCAAATCGGGCGTGTCGCGGGCATTAGACTCGGTTACCGATGACGCCCTCCGAGCCGGATGCGACTGGCACCGAGCTGACCTTTGATGACCTGCACATTCACCCATCGGTGCTGCAGGCCGTCGTCGACGTCGGCTACGAGACGCCGTCGGCCATCCAGGCGGCGACCATCCCGGCGATGATGGCCGGCTCCGACGTGGTGGGCCTGGCCCAGACCGGCACCGGCAAGACCGCGGCGTTCGCGATCCCGATTCTGTCGAAGATCGACACCGGCAGTCGAACCACCCAGGCGCTCGTGCTGGCGCCCACGCGCGAGTTGGCGCTGCAGGTCGCCGAGGCGTTCGGTCGCTACGGCGCACACCTGCCCGAGGTCAACGTGTTACCGATCTACGGAGGATCGTCCTACGGTCCGCAGCTGGCGGGGCTCAAGCGCGGTGCCCAGGTGGTCGTCGGGACGCCGGGCCGGGTGATCGATCACCTCGAGAAGGGCCGGCTCGACCTGTCGCGGCTCGACTACCTGGTGCTCGACGAGGCCGACGAGATGCTGCAGATGGGCTTCGCCGAAGACGTCGAGCGCATTTTGTCCGACACCCCCGAGTACAAGCAGGTCGCGTTGTTCTCGGCGACCATGCCGCCCGCGATCCGCAAGATCACCACCAAGTACCTGCACGACCCGGTCGAAGTCACCGTCAAGGCGAAAACCGCCACCGCCGAGAACATTTCGCAGCGTTACATCCAGGTTGCGGGCCACCGCAAAATGGATGCGCTGACGCGGGTGCTCGAGGTCGAAGAGGGCGACGCGATGATCGTGTTCGTCCGCACCAAGCAGGCCACCGAAGAGGTCGCCGAACGGCTCAAGGCCAGAGGCTTCGCCGCGGCGGCGATCAACGGGGACATTCCTCAGGCGCAGCGCGAACGCACCATCGCCGCATTGAAAGACGGCAACATCGACGTCCTGATCGCCACGGACGTCGCCGCGCGCGGCCTGGACGTCGAGCGCATCTCCCACGTGCTGAACTACGACATCCCCAACGACACCGAGTCCTATGTGCACCGCATCGGGCGCACCGGCCGGGCCGGCCGGTCCGGGGCGGCGCTGCTGTTCGTCACACCGCGGGAACGCCACCTGCTCAAGGCGATCGAGAAGGCCACCCGGTCCAAGCTGATCGAGGCCGAACTGCCGACGGTCGAAGACGTCAACGCGCAGCGGGTGGCCAAGTTCCGGGACTCGATCACCGATGCCCTCAACGCCGCGGGAACCGACGTGTTCCGAAACATCATCGAGGACTACGAACGCGAGCACGACGTGCCGATCGCCGACATCGCCGCGGCGCTCGCCGCGCAGGCGCATGGTGGTGACGAGTTCTTCATGGTCGAGCCGCCGCCGGAGAAGCGGCGCGAGCGCGACGACCGGCCGCGCCGCGACAAGCCCGCCCGCAGATCCCGGGACGGTCTGGTCACCTACCGCATCGCGGTCGGCAAGCGGCACAAGGTCGGGCCGGGTCACATCGTCGGCGCGATCGCCAACGAAGGCGGCCTGCACCGCAGCGACTTCGGGCACATCACCATCCGCCCGGACTTCTCATTGGTCGAGTTGCCTGCCGATCTGCCCCAACGGACGCTCAAAGCCCTTGAGAACACCCGCATCTCGGGGGTGAAGATCAACCTGCAGCCCGACCGGCGGCCGGACAAGGCCCGGCGCAAGCAGAGATGACGCTGTCGCGCGGGTTGGACGCGCAGGGCGGCCTGGAATCCATCGGCAAGGCCGAACGAGTCGCCTCGCTCACCGGGATCCGCGCCGTCGCGGCGTTGTTGGTGATGCTCACGCACGCCGCATACACGACGGGGAAGTATCCGCAGGGCTACGTCGGCCTGGTGTACTCACGGGCCGAGATCGGGGTGCCGATCTTCTTCGTGCTCAGCGGATTTCTGTTGTTCTCGCCGTGGGTGAAGGCCGCGGCCGCCGACGCGCCGCCGCCCTCGGTGCGTCGGTACGCATGGCACCGGGTGCGCCGCATCATGCCCGCCTACGTGGTGACCGTGCTGGTGGCCTATCTCGTCTATCACTTCCGCACCGCGGGCCCGAATCCCGGCCACACCTGGGAGGGGTTGTTCCGCAATCTCACGCTGACCCAGATCTACACCGACCACTACCTGTATTCGTTCCTGCATCAGGGCCTCACTCAGATGTGGAGCCTGGCGGTCGAGGTCGCGTTCTACCTTGTGCTGCCCCTGCTTGCCTGGCTGCTGCTGGTGGTGCTGTGCCGACGACGGTGGCGGCCGGGCCTGCTGATGAGCGGACTGGTCGCGCTCGCATTGCTCACCCCGGCGTGGCTGATCGTGGTGCACACCACCAACTTTCTGCCCGACGGCGCGCGGCTGTGGCTGCCGTCGTATCTGGCCTGGTTTATCGGCGGGATGATGCTGGCGGTGCTGCAGCCACTGGGTGTGCGGGCCTACGCGCTGGCATGTGTCCCGCTGGCGGTCGCGTGCTACTTCATCGTGTCCACACCGATCGCCGGCGAACCCACCACATCGCCCAACGAGTTGCGCGAGGGATTGGCGAAAGCGTTCTTCTACGCGGTGATCGCCACGCTGGCCGTCGCGCCGCTGGCACTGGGCGATCGGGGGATTTACGCCAGGCTGCTCTCCAGCCGGCCGATGGTGTTCCTCGGCGAGATCTCCTACGAGATCTTCCTGATCCACCTGATCACGATGGAGGTGGTGATGGTGGAGATCCTGCACTATCCGATCTACACCGGGTCCATCGTCATGCTGTTCCTCGTCACCTTCGTGGTGACGATCCCGCTGGCCTGGCTGTTGCACCGGTTCACCCGGGTCAAGACCGCCTGACCGTTCGACGAACGCGAAATTAGGGTAGCCTAACGCCGAACAGCGACACGGAGGGCCAGTTATGTCGGACAAGAAGCCAACGCGCGGTTTCCAGGGTGCGGTGCTCAAGCTGCTGCGCGCGGGCGACTACCAGCTGACCGTGACGGGTAAGCGGGAGATCAGCCCGCACTACCTGCGGCTGAGTTTCGACGCGGGCGGCATGCTCGAGGGCTCGCCGTTGCACCCGACGATGTGGATCCGCATGTGGTTCGCCGACGGCGAGAAACTCCATCAGCGCGGCTACACGCTGGTCGACCCCAATCCCGCAGCCGACACCGTCGACATCGAGTTCGCCCTGCACGACGGCATCGCGTCGCACTGGGCGGAGAACGCCCAACCGGGCGACACCATCGAGGTGACGGTGCTGGGCAGCAACTTCACGCTGCCCGAACCACCGCCCGCCGGCTACGTGATCGTCGGCGACACCGCATCGCTGCCCGCGATCAACTCACTGCTGACCGCGATCGGCGACGCCCCGGCCCGGGTGTTCCTCGAGGCCGGCCACGACGACGACAAGCAACTACCGGTCGCCCGCAGCACGGACGTGGTGTGGGTGGACCGCAAGAACGCGGGCGAGGCACTGGTGGAAGCCGTTGCCGCGGCGGCGTTCGAGGCGCACGATCACTTCGGCTGGGTGGCATGCGACAACCGCACCACCCGCGCCGTGGCCAAGATCTTCCGCGAGGAGTACAAGATCTCGAAAAAGTCGATCAAAGCGCAGGCTTACTGGGTGGCATGACGGCCTCCGCGCGCGAGGAGGAAAGCTGACCCGGCAGCACGATCGGTACGACGAACTCCTCGAGCATCGACCGCTCGTCGTCCTCGTCATGGCCCGGGAACAGCATCAGCGAGGTCATCACCCGCACCAACCACCGGGAGCGGTGGGCGACCAACTCGGGGTCGTCGGGGCCCAGCGAGATGACGAACGCCTCGGTCAGCGCCTTGATGACCTCGGACTCCTCGGCCATCTCCGCACCGATCGGGCGCTGTGTCGTCGCGAACCACGATGCGAGAGCGGGACTTTCGCGCACATTACGCAGCGAGGCCAGCATTCCCTCGATCAGGCGTTCGCGCGGATCCGTCAGCGCGTTGATCTGCTCGGTCATCTCGCGGTACAGCCGGTAGCTCTCCCGGTGCACATAAGCGGTGTACAGCGCGTCGCGGTTCTCGAAATAGCGGTACAGCGTTGCGCGTGAACACCCTGCCGCCGAGGCGATTTCGTGCATGCCAACGGTAGCGGCCTCTTTATGGGCGAACAGTTCACCGGCCGCGTCGAGGATCCGGTCGGCGGCCACTTCGGTGCGCCGCGCGGCCAGCCAGTCACCGGCCATCAGGTGTTCACCACGAACGGCACGGACAGCGGTCGACGCACGTAACTGCCGCCGGCCCAGACGATTCCGCTCTCGTCGACCTCGAAGTCCGGAATCCGCGTCAGCAGTTCGGTCAGCGCGACGCGGGACTGCATCCTGGCCGCCGCCGCACCGAGGCAGTGATGCGCGCCGTGACTGAACGTCAGGATGTTGCGGGGCTTGCGGGTCACGTCGAGTTCGGCGGCGTCGGCGCCGAACTGGCGCTCGTCGCGGTTCGCCGAACCGTAGAGCAACAGCACCCGCCTGCCCTCGGGGATCGTCGTACCGGCCACCTCCACGTCGCGGGTCACGGTGCGGGCCAGCCCCTGCACCGGCGAGGTCATGCGCAGGAACTCCTCGACGGAACCCGGTATCAGGTCGGGGTTTTCCACCAGCAGCCGACGCTGGTCGGGCCGCTGATGCAACAGCTGCACCGAGCCGCCGAGCATGCCGGTGGTGGTGTCGTTACCGCCGGTGACCATGGTGAATGTGAACGCCAGGATCGACAGCACACCGGCGATGTCACCGTCGGCGCCCACCCCGGCGGCCACCAGGTGCGAAACCGTGTCGTCCTCCGGTTCGACGCGGCGGCGTTCGATCAGCTGTGTGAAGTAGGCCATCATCTCGCCGAGCTTGTCGCCCAACGTCTCCAGCGCACCGCCGATGCCGCCGTCGGCGGTGTTGGCCGCGACGATCGCGTCGGTCCACCCGTCGAACTGGCCGCGGTCCTCCTCCGGAACGCCGAGGTAGTGCGCGACGACCATCGACGGCAGGGGCTTGAACAACTCCGCGACGATGTCGCCGCCGCCGTTGTCCCGGATGTTCTCGATTCGTTCGACGACGTACTCGCGCACCTTGGGTTCGACGGCCTCGACCTGCCTCGGGGTGAAACCGCGCGACACCAGCTTGCGGAACTCGGTGTGCACCGGCGGATCCTGCATGACCATCGGCGGGTTGTCGGCCAGGCCGATGAGCTCCAGTTCGCCGTAGTTCACCGTGAGCCCCTGCGCCGACGAGAACGTCTGGTGGTCGCGCGCGGCGGCCCAGATATCGGCGTGGCGCGACATCACGAAGTAGTCGTGATCCGGCCTGTCCTGCGGCACCACATGGTGGACGGGATCACGGTCCCGCAGCGCCTTGTACATCGGCCACGGGTCAGCCCAGGTGTCGGCGTCTGCGAGCTGGAATCGAACCGGCGTGCCATGAGACAGAGTAGCCGTCATGTCTCATTCGTACGACAGAAGCTGGGACCATGTCAATAGGCAATCTCCCGCGAACAGACGCGAACTGCCTCTTTCTCGCGGCATTTCGGGGCACTTCACGTCTGCTCGCGGCAACTAAGACAACTAATAGGCCGCGCCCGGGTTGAGGATGTTCTCCGGGTCCAACGCCTGCTTGATCCGCCGGTTGAGTTCCATCGCCTCGGGGCCGATCTGCCCGGCCAGCCACGGACGCTTGAGCCGGCCGACGCCGTGTTCGCCGGTGATCGTGCCGCCGAGGCCGACGGCCAGATCCATGATCTCGCCGAACGCCCGGTGCGCGCGTTCGGTCATCGCGGCATCGGCGGGGTCGTAGACGATCAGCGGATGCGTGTTGCCGTCGCCGGCGTGCGCGATCACCGAGATCAGCAGTTCGTGGTTCGCCGCGATCTTCGCCACGCCGCCGACCAGATCGGCCAACGCGGGTAACGGAACTCCGACGTCCTCGAGTAGTAGCGAGCCCTTCAGCTCGACGGCGGGTATGCAGAACCGTCGGGCGGCGACGAAAGCCTCGCCCTCGTCGGGATCCGATGTCGAGAACACCTCCTTGGCGCCGTGCTCGGTGAAGACATCGGCCATGAACCGGGCATCCTCGGCGCCGGACGGGCCACGGTCGTCGGAGGCGGCCACCAGCATCGCGGCGGCGGAGCGATCCAGGCCCATCTTCAGCTTGTCCTCGACGGCGTTGATGGCCGCCGAGTCCATGAATTCCAGCATCGAGGGCCGGATCTTCGCCGTGATCGCGACGACGGCGGTGGCGGCCGACTCCACCGAGTCGAAGCTCGCCACCACCGTGCTCGCCGCCGACTGTGCCGGCAGCAGTTTCAGCGTCGCCTCGGTGACCACGCCGAGCGTGCCCTCGCTGCCGACGAACAACTTGGTCAACGGGAGCCCGGCGACGTCCTTGAGCCGCGGACCGCCGAGTCGCACCGCGGTGCCATCGGCCAGTACCACCTGAAGTCCGAGCACGTAATCGGTTGTGACGCCGTACTTCACACAGCACAGGCCGCCGGCGTTGGTGGCGACGTTGCCGCCGATGCTGCAGATCTCGAACGACGACGGGTCCGGCGGATACCACAGGCCGAACTCGGCCACCGCCTTCTTGACTTCCGCGTTGAGCAGCCCGGGCTGGACGACGGCGGTGCGGGTCACGGGGTCGACGGTGATGTCGCGCATCTTCTCGGTGCTCAGCACGATGGCGCCGTCGAGCGCCGACGCGCCGCCGGACAGGCCGGTGCCCATCCCGCGCGGCACCACCGCGATCTTGTGGGCGGTGGCCCAGCGCAGCACGGCTTGCACGTCCTCGGTGCTGCGGGGCCGCACCACCGCGAGCGGTGTGCCTGCGGTGGGGTCGAAGGCCCGGTCATGCCGGTAGGACCCCAGGATGTCCGGATCGGTGACGACGCCACCCTCAGGCAGCGCGTCGACCAGATCGGCCAGGGTGGGCTCCACACGCCAATCGTACGAGCAGCCTGTGCGGTCGCGGCCCGGCCGCGATCGCGGCGTCGAGCGGTCACACCGTCGGCGGGCGGTCGAGTTCGCGTAACGCCGACAGGAACACCGCGACGATCCCGAGCAGCAGCATGGGCAGTGCCAGCGCCAGGAAAGTCAGGTGCAAGCCCGCGGCGTCGGCCAGTGGGCCCGCCACGATCAGGCCCAGCGGCCCAGCGGCGTAGGCCAGCGATCCCATCACCCCGACCACCCGGCCGCGAAGATGCTGGGGTGCCCGCGTCTGCATGACGTAGTTGTAGATCGGCGCGATCGGCCCGTAGACCAGCCCGACGATCGCCGACAGTACGAGGATGACCGGCAGCGGCGGCAGGAACGCGATGACCGTCATCGCCACCCCGAGCGTCAGCACGGCGGCCAGCATGGTCACCCGCCGACTCAGGTATTTCGACGACACCGCATAACCGAGCGCACCGACCAGACCGCCGACGCTCAACGCCATCAACACCCAACCGAGCTGCGCCGGTTCGTTGCGGTCGGTGAAGTACTTCGGGAACAGCACGCTTTCCATCGGCATGTACAGGCCGGTGGCCGTCAGGTCGACGAACGCCAGCGTGCGCAACACCTTGTTGTTCCAGACGAATCGCAGGCCCTCGACGATGCCCGCCCACACCCCGTCGGGCAGCGAGCCGCGGTCGGGCCTGCCGGTGCCCTCCAGTCGCAGGACACCGATCGCGACGATCGACAACCCGAAGGACAGCGCGGTGACCCACATGGTGTTGATGCCGCCCAGCGTCGCGATCAGCAGGCCGCCGATGCCCGGACCGACGATGTAGGCCAGGTTGAACACGGCCTCGTAGACGCTGTTGGCGCGGTCCAGCGTCCACCCCGCGCGGGTCGCCGCCTCGGGCAGCATCGTCTCGCGCGCGGTCATCCCCGCCGGGTCGAAGAAGGCGCCCAGCCCGGCCAGCACCGCCAGCACCGCGACGTTGACGGCTCCCACGCCGAAGGTCAGCGCCAGCACCGGGACGGCGGCCACCGACAACGCGGACAGCGCATCGGAGATCATCGAGACCAGCCGCCGGCCCAGATAGTCGACCGCGGCGCCGGCGATCAGCGTCGCGATCAGCAACGGCAGTGTGCCCGCCATCGCCACGATCGAGGCCTCCAGCGCAGAGCCGTTGCGCTGCAACACCAGCCACGGAAACGCGATCAGCGATATGCCGTTGCCTGCACCGGCCATCAGCGCGGCGAACAGGATCAACAGAAGGGGGCCGCGCCTGCTGTGCGTCATGGTTACCGCGGCAGAATCTAGCAGCGGCCGGGGCCGACCGGCATCCGAATTATGCGCGCGGGCAAAGTGGTGGGCGTGCAATTGCCTCACCCGCGCACCGGTGCGCGGTTCGCGTCGCCGGTGCCTCCCGGCTCGGGTTGGCCCGGCGATCCCGCGACGCCGCACACCGCGGTGGCGTCGACGGCCGCGCACGTGGCGTCGATGGCCGCGGCGGTGCGGTCGCTCGACGAGCTCGACGCCGCGGTGTCGGTGTGCCGGGCCTGCCCTCGCCTGGTGGAGTGGCGCGAGGAGGTCGCCGTCGTCAAGCGCAAGTCGTACGCCGACGAACCGTACTGGGGCCGTCCGGCGCCCGGGTTTGGAGCGGCCCGGCCAAGCATTCTGATCGTCGGGTTGGCGCCCGCGGCGCACGGCGCGAACCGGACAGGCAGGGTGTTCACCGGCGACCGGTCCGGCGACTTTCTGTTCGCGGCGCTGCACCGGGTGGGCCTCGCCAATCAATCGGTCTGCGTAGACGCCGGAGATGGCTTGGTGCTCAACGAAACCCGGGTGGCCGCGTCGGTGCGTTGCGCACCGCCGGGCAATGCGCCGACACCGGCCGAGCGCGCGACGTGCGCCCCGTGGCTGGACGCCGAATGGCGGCTGACGGCGCCGTACGTGCGGGTGGTGGTGGCGCTCGGCGGGTTCGCGTGGCGCGCGGCGCTGCAGATGCTGCGCACCGGCGGAGTGACGGTGCCGACACCCGCGCCGAAGTTCGGCCACGGTGCCGCCGCCGAGCTCGGCGACGTCACGCTGATCGGCTGCTATCACCCCAGCCAGCAGAACACGTTCACGGGAAAGCTGACGCCGCAGATGTTCGACGAGGTGTTCCGGCAGGCTAAGGCGCGAGCGTCCGTCGGATAGTCGCGAACTGCGCGTCGGCCAGCTCCTGTAGCGCCGAGACGGGAAAGTCGTCGTAATGGGCTAGCGTCCATTCGTCGAACACCTGCAGGATCCGGAAGATCAACTCCGCCTGCAACGGCTCGGGAAGGTCGGTGCGGACCGCGCCGCACCGACGACCGACGCGCAACACCTCCTGCACCCAGTCCCGCACGGCGTCGAGCGCTCCGCTGACCGCGGACCTGGCGGGGTCGGGCGCCTGCAGGTAGAACATCCGCCCCAGCAGCAGGAACTTCTGCTGCCGCTGCGAGAACAGCACGAGGTCGGTGAAGAACCGTTCGAGTCGTGGCCAGAATTGCTCACCGGCGAAATCTTCAGGCGCGACGACCGGTATATCCGCCGCCACATCCGTGATCAATTCCCGCACGACGAATTCATAGAGTTCGGCCTTCGAGGACAGCACATAATAGAACGAGCTCTTACTCATCCCGCACCGCTCGATGATGCGGTTGAGCGACGCCTGTTCATAACCGGCAGAACCGAATTCAGCGGCGGCCACCTCTACGAGCCGTTGCCGTCGCGCTGCCGGCATACGTCCGATCCGTCCCGAGGTCACGGTTCAGGATAACAAAGTGGACCGGCCGGTCCACACAATGGTACGGTGAAAAATATGTTGAGTCCGACGAGCCTTGAAAAGCAATACGAACAGGCGGCCACCGACGAGCTGCGGGTGCTGGTGGTGGGCGCCGGCATCGCCGGGGTCACGGCCGCGCAACTGCTGCGCCGCGACGGCCGCCACCCGGTGTTGATCGAGCGCGCCGAGAGTTCGTCGGCCCAGGGCTACATGCTGGCGTTGATGCCGATGGTGGACGCCGCGCTCGACGATCTCGGCGTGCACGAGGCGTACCGGGCGGCCAGCACCCCGCTCGGGCGGTACGCCGTCCACGGGCACAGCGGTCGCAAGCTGCGTGAGGACTCGATGTCGGCGATCCTGGCACGCTTCGGCGACTACCGCGGCATCGGGCGTGGCGAGCTGATCGACGCGCTCTCCGGCGAGGGCGGCGCGGCCACGTTCGGTTCGACGGTCACCGACCTCATCGAACGCCCCGATGAGGTTGAGGTGACGGTGTCGACGCCCGACGGCTCGCACCGGTTGACCTTCGATCTCGTGGTCATCGCCGACGGAATACATTCGGACACCCGTCAATTCGTGCTGGGCAAGCGGTCGGTTCAGGTGGTCGACACCAAATGGGGCGGCTGGGTGGTGTGGGCCCCCGAGGACGCTGACTCCGATCTCGGTGAAGAATGGTGGGGCGCTGGCTATTTCGCCGGTCTGTATCCCGTCAAGGGCGAAGTCGGCGTGTTCTTCGGAGGCCCACGCGCCGACACCGCCGCCGGCCCGGAATCGTTCGTCGCAAAGACCCGCCGCCAACTCAAGGATGTCAGCCCACGGCTGGACCGGGCATTGACGGCGGTGCTCGACGATCCCGACCCCTATTACTGGTCGCTCACCGACTGCCGCGCACCCGAGTGGACCACCGGGCGCACAGTGCTGCTCGGCGACGCGGCCGCCGGGTTCCTGCCGACCGCCGGCATCGGCGCGGGGATGGCGATGGAGTCGGCCTGGGTGCTCGCCGGGATTCTGCGCCAATCGGGCGGTTCCGCGCTTGCCGATCTCTTGCGCGCATACGAACGCCTGCAGCGGCCGCGGGTCGAGGCCGCACAAAACAACTCACGTCAACTCGCGAACCTGATGTTCCACCGCAGCCGAACCCTGACGGTGATCCGTGAGCTGGCGATGCGCTTCGTCAGCGTCGAACGCGCGCTCGGGCCCATCAAGAAGTTGTTACAGGAGCAACCCGATCCGCGGGAAGCCATCCGCGTAGGGCAGTGTTGACACAGTAATGCGCTTATCAGTTCTCGATCTCGTGCCGGTGCGCACCGACCAGTCGACCTCGGACGCGCTGGCGGCGTCGACCCGGCTGGCGCAGACCGCCGACCGCCTCGGTTACACGCGCTACTGGGTAGCCGAGCACCACAACATGCCCGCGGTGGCGGCGACCAGCCCACCGGTGCTCATCGCGCACCTGGCCGCGCACACCGAGCAGCTGCGGCTCGGCTCCGGCGGGGTGATGCTGCCCAACCACGCACCGTTGGCCGTGGCCGAGCAGTTCGCGCTGCTGGAGGCCGCCCACCCCGGGCGTATCGACCTGGGCATCGGCCGCGCACCCGGATCCGACCCGGTGACGTCGATGGCGCTGCGGGGCGCTGCCGGCCGCGACGATCGTGACATCGAGGCCTTTCCCGACTACCTCGACGACGTCGTCGCGCTGATGGGCGCCCGCGGCGTGCGGGTGCCGATCCCGAACCAGCGCTACATCCTCAAGGCCACGCCCGCGGCGGTGAGCGAACCGAAACTGTGGCTCCTGGGTTCGTCGATGTACTCGGCGCACCTGGCCGCCGCCAAGGGCCTGCCGTACGTGTTCGCCCATCATTTCTCGGGCAAGGGCACCGCGGAGGCGCTGGCCGCGTACCGCTCCGAGTTCCGGCCCAGCGAGCTGGCCTCCGAACCCCTCACATTCCTCACCGTCAACGCGGTCGTTGCCGAAACACGCCGAGAAGCAACGGCTTTGGCGTTGCCGAACCTCCAGATGATGGCGCGGCTGCGAACTGGCCAGCCGTTGGGCCCGCTGGATCTCGTCGAGGACGCGGAGCGGCAGGAACTCGCGCCGCAGGCACAGCGAATCGCCGAAGCGGCGTTCGGGCGCGCCGTCGTCGGCGATCCGTCAGAAGCCGCCGATCAGATGCGCGCGCTGGCCGACGAGTTCGGAGTCGACGAGGTCATGGTCAACCCGGTGGCCTCGGCACGCCACGGCACCGATCCGGCGACCGCGCCGGCGCGCGAGAAGACGTTGGAATTGTTGGCCAAGGAGCTGTTCTAAGGCGTCAGCTTGACCACCGGGATCGGCCGCGTGGTGCGCTTCTGATACTGGTTGTAGCGGTCCTTGTTGGCCTTCATGTCGTTGACGATCTCCCACAGCCGCGCAAAGTCGGGATCGTCGCGGGTGACCGGCGTGGCCGTCACCTTGATGCGCTGGGGTCCGACGTTGATCTCGACGTTCGGGTTGGCCTTGAGGTTGTGGTACCAACCCGGTGCCTTGGGTTCGCCGCCTTTGGATGCGACGACGAGGTAGTCGTCGCCGTCGCGGGCATAGGCGAGCGAATTGGCCCGCTGCAGACCGGTTTTCGCGCCGACCGTGTGCAGGATCAGCATCGGCGGAGCACCCGGAATCGTGTGCCCGATCCGGCCGTTGGTGCCCTTGTAGAGCTTGTCGTGCAGTAACAGCATCGGATATCCGACGTACTTCTCCCACCAGGGCATGCTCATGACGTCAGTCTTGCGCAGCGGAGTCCAGTTGCGCCAGGGCCTCACGCAGCAGGCGGCCGGATTCCTCCCGGTCGGGGTCGCGGCGCAGCAGCATGTTCTTGGCGAACGACAGCTTGTCGCCGCTCTGCCGGGGCAACACGTGCAGATGGATGTGGAACACCGATTGAAATGCGGACTTGCCGTCGTTGATCACCACATTGTTGCCGTCGGCGTGCAGTCCGGACCTGCGCGCGGCCCGGGCGATGCGCTGACCGATCCGCGCCATCGCCGCGACGGTCTCCGGCGGCGTGTCGGTCAGGTCGACGGTGTGCCGTTTGGGGATGACCAGCGTGTGGCCGCGGGTGAAGGGGCGGATGTCGAGGATCGCGAGATAGTCGTCGTCCTCGTAGATGCGGATGGCCGGCGCCTCGCCGGCAACGATGGCGCAGAACACACAGGACATCCCGCCACGGTAGCGGCCGAACCGGGGCGCTCACCGTCCGCCTGGTCCTTCGCTAGCGGCGTGCGGTGATGGCTTCGCGCCAGATTGCGAGTTTGTCCACATATCGCATGGTCTGCGCCGGGCTGGTCGACGGCAGTCGCCGGTAGGGCAGTTCGGGTGCGGCGGAAACGAGTCGGGTGAAATTCTTCTGCGCCGCGGCGCCGTTGAACAGCACGCGAGTGATGCCCGGATGCTCGGCGAAGAACTGCTGAAAGTTGTTCGGCACCATGCTGTCCGGCTTGACCGCGGAATCCAGGCTGCCTTCGCGCCGGCAGGACCGCAGCACGTCCCAGACAGCGATCTGGTGAGCCGTCAACACGGCACACCGCTGCTCATAGGCTGCGTCCGCGGTGAACCCGAGAACCTCACCGACGATGCGCCAGAAGGCATTGCGTGGATTTCCGTAATACTGCTGAGCGGCCAGCGACATCACGCTGGGCATGTTGCCCAGGATCAACGTGCGCGCCCCTTCGGCGACGATCGGCGGCAACCCGTGCAGCACCGGCGAACCCATGCTGCGATGATCGCACGCGGTATACGTTGAGCCGGTGGCCGATGACTTCGACGTCGACGCGTCCGGGTTGCTGGACGGACTCGAAGGTGCGGCGCGCGCCGAACGCGCCGAGCTGATTCCGTGGCTGCTGGGCAGGGGCATCTCCGTCGAGGAGATCCGAAACGCCTACCTGCCAATGTTGCTCGGTGCGCGTCAAGTGCTCGGTGACGACGGTGTGTATGTCTCCGCGAGAGAAACCAGTGAGAAGACCGGCATCGATCTCGACCTGTTGCAGCGCATCCAACACGCGATGGGCTTGCCCACCGTCGACGATCCCGACGCGGCCGTCCACCTGCGCGCCGACGCCGAGGCCGCAGCCTTCGCGCAGCGGTTCATCGAGATCGGGATCCTGCCTGACCAGATCGTTCAGATAACCCGGGTGCTCGCCGACGGGTTGGCCAAGGCGGCCGAGGTGATGCGCTACGCGGGGCTGGCTTCCGTGCTCGACCCGAGCGCGTCCGAACTCGTCATCGCCAAGAACGCCGAAGCCCTCATCCGCATGGCTGATCCGTTACTCGGACCGATGATCCAGGATTTGTTGCGGTTGCAGTTGCGCCATCTCATGGAGACCGAGGCGATCACGGCCTCCGAGCGGGCGAAGGGTCAACGGCTGCCCGGTGCCCGGCTCGTGACGATCGCGTTCGCCGATCTCGTCGGCTTCACCCGGCTCGGGGAGGCCGTTCCCCCCGAAGACCTCGAACGGCTCGCCCACCGGCTCTTCGATCTCGCGCACGAGGTGTCTGCGCCGCCGGTGCGGTTCGTCAAGACGATCGGCGACGAGGTGATGCTCGTCAGCACGGAACCGGTTCCGTTGTTGGACGGCGTGCTAACGCTGCTCGAGCGGACCGATGACGACGAGGATTTTCCCCGCCTCCGCGTTGGTGTGGCGACGGGTAAGGCGGTGAGCCGGGCGGGCGACTGGTTCGGCAGCTCGGTCAATCTCGCCAGCCGTATCACCGGTGCCGCGCGGCCGGGTTCGGTCCTCGTTTCCGAATCGACCCGCGACGCCATCTCTGACGACGAGCGGTTCGCGTGCTCATTCGCCGGAGCGCGGCACCTCAAGGGTTTCAAGTCCGACGTGAAGCTGTTCCGAGTGCGCAAGACGGACGACTGACAAATCTTGTCGGTGACTCGAACTATTGTTCGAAATATGGTCCAAGAGGGCTTTGCACAACAGGATGTTCGCGCGGTTTACGACGAGCTCGAGTCGGCGCTGCAGAAAGCAGCCGACGTGTCGCTGGACGCCTTGAGACCTGCTGAGTTGGTCGCCTTGCTCGCGAGACGGGAGCGATTGTTCAGCGCGTTGCCCGTTGTCGATCACGCGGTCATTGCCCGGTTGGTGGCAGACGACGACCCGAAGGCGTTGGGGGCGTCGTCATGGCCGGAGGCGTTGGCCACGACTTTGCGGATTTCGCGCGCGGAGGCCAAGCGGCGGATCGGTGCGGCGGCGGTGTTGGGTCCCCGGCGGGCGTTGACCGGTGAGCCGTTGGCCCCGGTCCTGGAGACCACGGCTGCCGCGCAGGCTCGCGGTGAGGTGGGCGCGGAACATGTGCGCATCATCGAGGAATTCTTCATTCACCTGTCCGCGCATGTGAACTATCAGGCCCGTGAACTGGCGGAGGCCGACCTGGTCCGCGCCGGATGCGGTTTGCGGCCCGAGGAGTTGCGCAAAGTCGCCGACCGGCTGATCCAGCTGCTCGACGAGGACGGCGTTCCGCCCGATGAGGCCGAGCGCGAGCGTGCCCGCAAGCGCTACCTCGAGATCGGCCCGCAGGGCCGCGACGGGATGAGCCGCCTGCGCGGATTGCTCGATCCCGAGACCCGCGCGGCGCTCGATGCCGTGTTGGCCAAGCAGGCCGCGCCGGGGATGTGCAATCCCGATGACCCCGACCCATGCGTCGATGAACCCGCGTGTGCTGAGAACCAAATCAGCGACGGGCGCTCGCAGGGGCAGCGCAATCACGATGCCCTCACCGCCATGTGCCGCGCGCTACTGGCCTCCGGGCGATTGGGTTAGCACAACGGAATGCCGTCGACCATCGTGGTGTCCACCACCCTCAGAGAACTGCGCTCGGCGGCCGGGCTCGCGGTCACCGGGGGCGGAACCTTGTTGCCGATGGCTGATGTGATCCGCATGGCCGCCAGCAGCGACCACTATCTGGTGATCTACGAAGACCACCGCGAGATCCCGATGTATGTGGGCCGGGCCAAACGCTTGGCCACCCCCGGTCAGCGCATCGTGTTGCACAACCGCGACGGCGGCTGCTCCAAACCCGGCTGTACCGCGCCGGCCTACTGGAGTCAGGTTCACCACGCCTCTACGGACTGGGCCCAGGGTGGCAACACCGACATCACTGATCTGACCCTCGCGTGCGGACCGCACAACCGGCTCGTCACCAAGGGCGGCTGGAGGACACGGGTCCGCGACGACGGACGCATCGAATGGCTACCCCCACCCGATCTCGACACCGGCCAAACGCGGGTGAACAACTACCACCGCCCCGAGAAGTACCTCGCCCCCGAAGAAACCCCCGAGCACCTCCCCAAAGACAGCGAAGGACCGTAGGGGACAACCGCTCTCATTTCGGATCCGAGGTCGTGGCAGTGATCTACCATCCAGGCATGAGCCGGGTCGTCAAAGCTGTGCTGACCGCGCTACTCGTCGCGCCCTGCGGCCTCCTGGGCCTGGCCCCAGCGCAGGCCCAACCGCCACCCCCGGCGTGCGGTTACACGCTGTCGCCGCCACAAGTCGTGAACACCGGTGGCGTGAGCAAGGTGACGGCGACGGTCTCGTTCAACGATTGTTGGGGTCCGTTCCGGCCGGCGTACAGCGTCGCCTGTGTCCACATCGCCGGACAGGATTCACAGGGGCAGTGCACGCAGGCCAGGGGGCCGGGTGCCGCGCAGGTGTACCTGGAGCCGTATCGGCCGGGCGCGGCCTATATCGCAAGCGGACGCGGCTGCGGCAAGGTCTTCGAGGATGCGCTGGAGCCGAACTGTCAGATGCTGGGGCCGATCAACGCGACGCTGTAGCGGTGAAGCGGCGCAGCCGAAGGCTGTTGCTGACAACGAACACCGAACTGAACGCCATCGCCGCGCCGGCGATCATCGGGTTCAGTAGACCCGCCGCCGCCAGGGGAAGCGCTGCGACGTTGTAGGCGAAGGCCCAGAACAGGTTTCCCTTGATCGTCGCCAAGGTCCTGCGGGACAGGCGAATCGCGTCGGGGACCGCATTCAGGTCGTCGCGTACCACCGTCAGGTCGCTGGCCTCGATCGCGACGTCGGTGCCGCTGCCCATTGCAAGCCCGAGGTCGGCTTGCGCGAGCGCCGCCGCGTCGTTGACGCCGTCGCCCACCATCGCCACCACCTTGCCATCGGACTGCAGGCGCTTGACGACCTCGACCTTGTCGTGCGGCAGCACTTCGGCGACGACGTCGCCGATACCCACGTGTCCGGCGATGGTGTGCGCTGCCGCCTCGTTGTCGCCGGTCACCATGATCGGCGTCAAACCCAGCGCGCGGAGCCGGGAGATCGCCTCGGCCGACGTCGGTTTGACCGTATCGGCGACCACCAGCACGCCACGGATCGTGTCGTCCCAGCCGACGACGACGGCGGTGCGGCCCTGCGACTCCGCTTGTCGGACCGCCGCTTTCAAGGAGTCGGAGAACACGTGCGACGTCAGCATCTGCTGCCGACCGACTGTGACGTCGCGGCCCTCGACGAGCCCGCTCACGCCCAGACCGCGCCGGTTGGCGAAGTGCTCGACCGAGGGCAGGTCACCGACCTTCTCCCGCGCGCCCTTCACGATCGCCCTGGCGATCGGATGCTCCGAGCCGTTCTCGACCGCGCCTGCCATCCGCAGCACCTCGTCGGGCTGTTCGTCTTCGGCGGTCACGACATCGATCAAGGTCATTTTGCCGGTGGTGATCGTTCCGGTCTTGTCCAACACGATCGTGTCGATGCGCCGCGTCGACTCCAGCACCTCCGGCCCCTTGATCAGGATGCCCAGTTGCGCGCCGCGGCCGGTGCCGACCATCAGCGCGGTCGGCGTGGCCAATCCCAGCGCGCACGGGCACGCGATGATCAGCACCGCGACCGCCGCGGTGAACGCTGCCGCCACCGATCCGCCTGTGCCCAGCCAGAAGCCGAGAGTCGCCGCCGACAAGGCGATCACGATCGGCACGAACACACCCGAGATCCGGTCGGCCAGCCGCTGCGCCTGCGCCTTGCCGTTCTGGGCGTCCTCGACGAGGCGCGCCATCTGAGCGAGCTGGGTGTCAGCGCCGATCCGCCGCGCCCGCACCACGAGCCGGCCGTCGACGTTGACCGTTGCGCCGACGACCTCATCGCCGGGGCCGACGTCCACCGGCACCGACTCGCCGGTGAGCATGGACGCGTCGACCGCCGAGGCGCCCTCGACCACCACGCCGTCGGTGGCGATCTTCTCGCCTGGCCGGACGATGAACTCGTCGTCAACGGCCAGCTGGCCGAGCGGAATCCGTTGTTCCTCAGCGCCTCTGCGCACCACGACGTCCTTGGCGCCCAGTTCCAGCAGCGCGCGTAGTGCCGCGCCGGCCCGCCGCTTCGAGCGCGCTTCGAAGTACCGTCCGGCGAGGATGAAAGTGGTCACCCCGGCCGCGACCTCGAAGTAGACGCTGCCGGCGCCGTCGGCGCGCGAGAGGGTCAGCGAGAACGGATGCGTCATCCCCGGTATGCCCGCCGTGCCCCAGAACAGCGCATAGACCGACCAGCCCAGGGCCGCAACGGTTCCCATCGAGATCAGCGTGTCCATGGTGGCGCCGCCGTGCCGCAGGTTTGTCCACGCCGCGCGGTGGAACGGCCACGCGCCCCAC
Organism: Mycobacterium sp. GA-0227b; assembly: GCF_001499855.1. Lineage (GTDB taxonomy): Bacteria > Actinomycetota > Actinomycetes > Mycobacteriales > Mycobacteriaceae > Mycobacterium. The sequence goes on along the minus strand of NZ_LQIK01000012.1, from coordinate 66,621 downwards.
ACCACCACTGGCGCCGCCAGTGTCAGCGACAGCCACTGCCAGTTGGTGAACTGCAGCGCGGGGATCATCGCCATCGCGATCACCGGAACCGTCAGCGCCAGCGAGACGAGCAGACGGTGCCGCAGGGCGGCGGTCGGGTCGTCATCGTCGGCGGCCTCCTGCACATCCGGCAGATGCGCCTGGTAGCCCGCCTCTTCGACGGTGGCGACCAGTGCCTCGGGCGTCACGTCCTCGCCGTACTCGACGCGTGCCTTCTCGGTCGCGAAGTTGACGGTCGCCATCACACCGTCGATCTTGTTGAGCTTCTTCTCGATTCGGTTCGCACAAGACGCACACGTCATGCCGTCGATCGACAGTTCGATCGTGTCAGTGGCCATGGCCGTCTCCGCCGTGCTCCTGGGTGGGGGAGTGCTGTTGTCCGGACGGGTCGACCAACACCGTGAACTCGGCCGTGCGGACCTTGTCGCCGTGCCTGAAGTCCAAGAACAGCCGGTACTCGCCCGCACTGGGGAACGTGGTGTGGAAGTCGACGGTCGGGCCTGCGGGCGTGACCCCGTCGCCGGGTTCCCCGATCGGATGCACGTGCAGGTATGCGAGGTCCGCCGCCCGCAACGCCACAAGATGACCGTAGGCCCCCAGGTACGGCTGCAGATCGTCGACCGGGGTGCCGTTACGGTTGACCGTCAGCGTAAGAGTCGACCCCTCACCGGCTTTCGGCGAGCCGCGCAGCGTCACCGTGTAGTCGTCGACCGTCGACGACGCGTCGACCGCGGGCAACGGCCGCGGCTGGTACGGGCCGGCCACGTGCACGTTGGCGCTCAGGGTGAGCGCGGGCCCGCCGGCGGGCACGAAGTCGGCGAACACCCGGTAGTCACCCGCGCGGCTGAAATCGACCGGGACATTCCACGTTCCACGGTCGTCGAGCACGGGATGCAGATGCTGAAACCCGGTCAAGTCGTTGCGAACCACGATCAGATGCACCAGCTTTTCGTGGGACTCCTCGAAGTGCAATACGGGCGCACGGGCGTCGTCGAGGATGCGGAACCGCAGCGGCGAATTCGGCTCCGCCGAGGGAATCGACTGAGCCAGCGCGAGGGTGTAGCCGCCCCGGCTCGCCTGCAATCCGCCCGGCTGTTGCGCAGCAGTGCGGGCGTCGTGACCGGTGGGATGGGCGGGCACCGTGATATCTCCCTGCGGTCCGAACGCTTTGCCCACCCACACCGCGACCGCGAACACCACCGCGAGTGCGGTGAGGAAGGCGGCGATCCGTGGCCCGGTCTTCATCAGCTCGCCAGCCGGTAGCCGGCTTCTTCCACGGCGCTTCTGATCTCGGCCGGTTCGACGGGCCCGACGCTGTCGATGGTCACCGCACCGCTGGCGATGTTCACGTCGACGCCGGTCACACCCGTGATCTCGCTGATCTCCTCACGCACGGATGTCGCGCAATGCCCGCAGGTCATGCCGGTGACGGTGACTGTCGTCGTAGTGGTCATGACCCCGAGCATACCTATACCCCCGTGGGGTATGCAATCAGGTCTTGCGCGCGGCCCCCACGAACAGCATGCCGCCCAGTCTGCGCTCGACGGTGCCGGTGCCGTGCAGGCCGTGTCGTGCGAGTTCGGCGGCGAATTCGTCGCCGTCGAACCGGTTCTCGAGGGGATGCACGGTGAAGGTCCGGAACGTCCACGACTCGAGCATGCGCCGCGGCACCTCCTCGAACAGCAGCAAGCCGCCGGGGCGCAGCACACGGGCGATCTCGCCGATGGCGTCCTGCCAGTTGGGTACGTGGTGGATGATGCCGAAGTCGACGACGGTGTCGACGGATCCGGTCGGCTGCTCGATCGTGCAGACGTCGCCGACGGTCAGCGACACGGGCCGCCCGTGCAGCCGCCTGCGGGCCAACTCGACCATCGTGTCGTCGAGGTCGAAGGCCGTCACCTTCTGGGCGCCGAGCCGGTCGAGGATCACCTCGGCGCCGACGCCGCGGCCGCAGCCGACTTCGAGAACGTGCTGACCCGCCAGGTCGCCGCCCGCCAGCCGCCGAAACCATGCCGCCTCGCGGGTGTGCTGGTGCGCGGCCCGCACGGGGTTGTTCATCACCGCGCGCTCGATGCTGTTCAGCTTCATGCGGGCAAACTGTACCCCCGTAGGGTATGCCCTACCAGGTCTACGTGCCGGCGAGCGTGGCAGCATCGGCAGCCATGCGGGTTCTCGTTCAGCGGGTCACCTCTGCCGCGGTCACGGTGGACGGCGACGTCGTCGGCGCCATCCGGCCGGAGGGTCAGGGTCTGCTCGCGCTCGTCGGCGTCACACACGACGACGACGCCGCCAAGGCTCGGCGGATGGCCGAAAAGCTCTGGCAATTGCGGATTCTCGATGACGAGAAGTCGGCGAGCGACGTCGGTGCGCCGATCCTCGTGGTCAGCCAGTTCACGCTCTACGCCAACACCGCGAAGGGCCGGCGCCCGGCGTGGAACGCGGCGGCGTCCCGTGCCGTGGCCGAACCGCTCGTCACGTCCCTCGCCGACGCGCTGCGCGGACTCGGTGCCGATGTCGAGACCGGCGTGTTCGGTGCACACATGACCGTCGAGCTCGTCAACGACGGCCCGGTGACCGTGTTGCTCGAACTCTGACCTACTGCGTCGCGACCGGCGGAGCGCCCTCCGAGGGCTGAACGATGACGAAGCCCTGGCCGTGGAAGGACACCTGAACCGCCTCGCCGGAGCCTCGTCCGATCAGCGCGCCCGCCTTGAAGCTCGTCTTGAGCTGCGTCTGCAGATTCGCCGACCATGCCACCACCGCGTTCGTGTCGGCGAAGGTCGGCGCCTCGGCGGCGTTGAGCACGACCGGTGGACCGTCGGTGGTCAGCGCCACCCAACCGGTTCCGCGCAGCGTGGTGTTGAACAGCCCGCCCGTGGCGATGCTGCCGCCCTTCACCCGTTCGATGTTCCAGTCCAGGCTCGACGAGAACGCCAGCACGTTCTTGCCGCTGATCGACAGGCCGGAATTCGCCAGGTTCAGCAGGTGCACGTCGTAGGCCCGCTCGGCGAGAAACACGTCGCCCTGTCCCTGACAACGCATGAGCGGCAAGCCTTCTCCGGTCAGCGCCTTCTTCAGGAACTTCGACGCGCCGCCGCCCTCGAACGCAAAGTCCACGTTGCCCTGATACGCGACCATCGCTCCCTGCCGCGCCATGAACGGCTCGCCGAGGCGCACCCGCAGCAGTTTGGTGTTCTGGTTCGCGATGGGCTTGGCTTCCTTCTCGCTGAACCTGCCGTCGACGAGATCGCCGGTGATGCCCGCGAAACCGTCCCCTCCGGGCTGGCCGACCGTGCTCGCCTGGGGTGGTGGCGGCCCCTGCGGACGGCCTTGCGCGGCGGCCGGCGGCGGGCCCCCCAGCGGTGCCCGACCGACCTGGCCCTGATGCGACACCTGATCGGTCCAGCGCTGGCCGTCCCACCAGCGGTACTCGTAGCGGCCCTCGGGATCCGGGCGCCAGCTTCCATTGTTAGGTGCGGTCATGGGCACCAAACTAACCGGACGACTGGCATTCTTGGGCTATGGCAAAGGAAATTGACCGGGTGCGAGCGCAGAGCGCAGTGGCGGTCATCAAGCAGCATCCGGGCATGGTGCTGTTCGTCGCGTCGCCGGCGCTACTCGTGGTGGGTTTGGTGTGGTGGCTGGTCAGCCCGGCGCTGGCCGTGCTGCTGTTGATCGGCATGGTGGTGGCGGGCGGCGCGGCGCTGCTGCTCAAGCGCAACTAGCTCAACCGATCGGTGGGCGTCGGCCGGACGATCGTGTTCTGTCCGGCCGCGAGCCACCACTGCCCGTTGTGGCGCACCAGCACGTAGAGCGCCATCTCCGAGAACGGCGCTTCCTGTTCGATGGGAACCGGTGTGCCGTCTTCCGTCAACGCCGTCCGCCTCACCTGCGCGACGGCGACGCCGGGTGCGGGCGCGCTGACCGCGACCGCCTCGTAGCGCGACCGCGGCCCGGCGACCGCCGCGGCGAACAGGCGGCGGTGAATGGCATGCAGGGTGTCGTAGCCGGGGACCGTGGCGCCGTACGGGCTGCCCCACAGCACGTCGTCGGCGAAATGAGCGTTGTACAACTCGGCGTCACCGGTGTCGATCGCCGCCTGTAGTTCGGCGACGAAGGCGTCAACGGCCGCTTGAGCTTCCTGTAGGTGGCGTGGATCGTCGGACAACGTCGGTCGGTTCATGGTCGTGACGGTAGGAGCTCAATATCGGTTGAGGTCAAGCAGGTCGTTTCGCTCTGAGGCGAATCCCCTACCATCCGCCGTGTAACGGAGTAATCATGTAATCATGAGACACAACATCCATGGCCGGCGCCGTCCGGGCGGCTGGCAACAGGCTGCGCAACCCGACGCCGGCGACGCGCCCGACTGGTTCGCCGGCAGGCTTCCCGAGGGCTGGTTCGCCGGCGACCCGACGGTGGTCGTCGACCGCGAGGAGATCACGGTCATCGGCCGCCTGCCCGAACCCGAGGGCGGCGAGAGTGAGGCGCGTGCGTCCGGACGGGTTGCGCGGTTCCGCGAAGAGACCCGGCCCGAGCGGATGCGCATTGCCGACGAAGCCGAGGCGCGCTACGGACGCAAGGTGGCGTGGGGCGTCCAGGTGGGGGCCGGCGAATCCGCCGAACGAATCCTGTTCACGCACTTGGCCGTGCCGGTCATGACGCGGCTGCGCCAGCCCGAGCGGCAGGTGCTGGACACGCTGGTGGACGCGGGTGTGGCGCGGTCGCGTTCGGACGCGCTGGCGTGGTCGGTGCGACTGGTCGGCGACCATGCCGAGGAGTGGCTGGGCAAGTTGCGCGAGGCGATGCGCAACGTCGATGACTTACGCGCCGAGGGCCCCAAACTCTAGCTGTCGCGTCGCTTTACGGCGACGAAGGCCGAACTCAGGGCCGACGTCTGCGACAGCGGATCCACCGGTCCGCCGTTGATCAGCAGGTTGCGGTTGGCGCCGTAGGAGATCGGCTCGGCGCGACCGCGGGGGTCGAAAACCCTTGAGCCCCAGCCGTGGTCGACGATGATCACGCCTTGACGCGGCCGGTCGTTCACCACCGCCCTCAACTCGATCGCGCCGACGGGCGAGATGATGCTGACCAGGTCGCCGTCGGTCACTCCCAAGTCGGCGGCGTCCTTCGGATGAATGACGACGTCGTTGCCCTTACCCGCCGGATGCAGGCCGGGCAGGTCGTTGAGCCACGAGTTCATCGAGTGCCGGTGCCTGCGGTTGGCCAGCTGGAACGGATAGCCGATGGGCGGCTCGGGATGCGGTCCGGCGAGCAGTTCGCGGGCCCGCGCGACGAACTCCGGCGGCGCGGCGTGCACCTTCTTGTCGTCGGTTCGCAGCGCGTCGCGAAAATGCCCGAACTCGCGAGGCCCCAACACCCAGCCGTGGGGATGCGATGTGACATCACGCCATTTGATCCGGCGTCCGTTGAACTTTCGTCCGGTCGCGACGACAAGCCGGTCGATCCAGTGCGGGCCGAACTCCAGGTTCGGCTTGCGGGTCAGCCGTGCCAACGCCCGGGTCGCCGTGATGAACCCGTTGAGGCCGCGCGCGCGGAACAGAGGTCTGCGCATCGCGATCGCCAGGTCGGTGAAGATGTGCCATTCCTCCCGGACGTCCGGCGGCGGCTCGACGGCCTTGGCCCCGTAATGCAGATACGGCTCGTCGTGCATGTTGCTGGTGAACGCGAGCAGGTCACTGCGTTCCAGCCAGTGGGCCGCCGGCAGCAGCCAGTGCGCGTGGCGGTGGCTCTCGCGCTGGACGAAGTCGATGGCGACGAGCAGGTCGAGATCGGCCAGCGCGCGGTCGAGTTTGGCGCCGTCGGGCCCGGAAACCACGGGATTGCCGCAGTTGATCAGCATCGCCCGGATCTGGCCGCGGCCGGGAGTGGTGATCTCGTCGGGCAATTCGCTGAGCGCGTGTGCGCCCGCGACCATCTCGCGGCCCAGCAGTCGGCTGTGATGCGGCTTGGCCTTGACCATCGCCGACATCCGGATCGCGTCGACGTAGCCGGGCTCGTAGCGACGCCCACCGGGGCGGTCCATTCGGCCGGTGATCACGTTGAGCACGTGTCCCAGCCACTCGGCGACGGTGCCGGTCAGGTGCAGTGAGACCCCGGTCCGGGTGACCACCATGGCTCCGCGCGCCGCGGCGAAGTCGTGGGCGACCTGCTCGATCCGGTCGCGTGCGATGTCGCAGCGGGCGGCCAGATCATCGAGATCCGCATCGGCGACCAGTGCGCGCAGATCGTCCACTCCGGTGGCGAGTTCGGTGCAGTCGCCGCGATGCTCGAGGCCCTCGTCGAGGATGACCTTCACCATGGCCAGCAGTAGCGCCCAGTCCTGTCCGGGCCGCACCGCAAGGTGCACGTCGGCCTTCTCGGCGGATTCGGTGCGCAGCGGATCGACCACGACGATCGTGGCGCCCTGTTGTTGACGTGCGAGCGCGCGCCGCCACCCGCCGGGTACGGTCTCCAGCCAGTTCCACGCGCTCACCGCCGGGTTGGTGCCGACCAGAAGGAAGTAGTCGCAGTTGTCGATATCGGACACGGGCGCCATCAGGATCGACCCGTACATCGCGGCGGCGACGACGTGCATCGCGTTCTGGTCGACCGAGCCGACGAAGTAGCGGCTGTGCGTGCCGATCGCGTCCAGCCAGCCGTTCATGAAGATGATGTTCGACGACGAAAACCCGGATGGATTGCCGTAATAGACGCCGACCGCGTCGGGACCACCCGCGTCGATCGCGGCGTTCATCCTGGCGGCGATGTCGCTGATGGCCTCGTCCCAGGTGGCCTCGACGTAGGAGTCGCCGACGCGGCGCATCGGGTGAAGGATCCGTCGCGGATGTTCGACGAGTTGGTGTGCGGTACGTCCCTTGGCGCAGAAGTCCTGCCAGCTGTGCGGGTTCTGTTTGTCCGCGGCGATCTTGGTGACGCGGTTGTCGTCGACCGTCACCTCCAGGCCGCACGACGCCAGGCAGTATCGGCAGAAGGTGTAGACCGTCTTGCTCATCATGGTGAGCGTACGGCGGTCAGGCCTGCGTCATGGACCAATAAGCACCACGCTTAGCCAGCAGTTCGGCGTGGTTGCCGCGTTCGACGATCCGGCCCGCCTCGAGCACCACGATCAGGTCGGCGTCGCGGATCGTCGAAAGCCGGTGGGCGATTATGAAACTCGTGCGGTCGCGGCGCAATTCGGCCATGGCGTGCTGGATCAGCAGCTCGGTGCGGGTGTCGACCGAACTGGTGGCCTCGTCGAGGATCAGCAATCGCGGCCGGGCCAGCACCGCACGGGCGATCGTGATGAGCTGCTTCTCACCGGCGCTGATGGTGCCGCCGTCGTCGCTGACATGAGTCTGGTACCCGTCGGGCAGCATGTGCACGAACCGGTCGACGTATGCGGCTTTCGCGGCCGCGAGAACTTCGTCCTCCGACGCGTCCGGCCTGCCGTAGGCGATGTTGTCGTAGATGGTGCCGCCGAACAACCAGGTGTCCTGCAGCACCATCCCGATCCGCGACCGCAGAGAAGCCCTGCTGACCGTCGAGATGTCCACGCCGTCAACCAGTATCCGACCGGAGTCGACGTCGTAGAACCGCATCAACAGGTTCACCAGAGTGGTCTTGCCGGCCCCCGTCGGCCCGACGATCGCGACCGTGCTGCCGGGTTCGGCGATCAGCGACACGTTCTCGATGACCGGTGTGTCGGGGTGGTAGCCGAACGTGACGTCCTCGAACTCGACCCGCCCCACCATGTCCCGGCCGTCGGGATGGGCCGCCGGATCCGGATCGGGTTCCTCCTCCTCGTCGTCGAGCAGGTCGAACACCCGCTCGGCGCTGGCCACGCCGGACTGCATCGCGTTGTACATGCCGGCCACCTGCGTCAGCGGCTGGTTGAACTGGCGGACGTACTGGATGAACGCCTGGATGTTGCCGAGCGTGATCTGACCGGTGGCGACCTGCAGTCCGCCCACCACCGCCACCGCGACATAGCTCAGGTTCCCGATGAACGTGGTGGCCGGCGACACCAGCCCCGAAAAGAAGTGCGCGCCGAAGGCGGCGTGGTAGACGTCGTCGTTGCACTCGCGGAAGCGTTCCTCGGCGGCCGCGCGGTGGCCGAACGTCTTGACAATCGCAAAACCGCTGTAGGTCTCCTCGATGTGGGCGTTGAGCCGGCCGGTGTTCGTCCACTGCGCGACGAACAACCGTCGCGACCTGCGCGCGATCACCCGGGTCGCCCACAGTGACAACGGCACCGTCACCACCGTCAGCATGGTCAGCAGTGGCGAGATCGTCAGCATCATCACCAGCACCGAAAGCACCGTCAGCACGGCCGTCATCAGCTGGCTGATCGTCATCGACAGCGAGGTCTGGATGTTGTCGACGTCGTTTGTCACCCGGCTGAGAACCTCGCCGCGCTGGCGAGAGTCGAAGTAGGACAGCGGCATCCGGTGGACCTTGTTCTCGACGTCGGAGCGCAGGGTCACCATCGTCCGCTGCACCGCGACGATGAGAAGCCGTGCCTGCAGCCAGACCAGCAGCGCGGCAACCAGGTACAGGCACAGCGCGAGGAGCAGGGTGCGGCCGACAGCGCCGAAGTCGATGCCGCGGCCGGGAACGACGTTCATTCCCGACAGCAGATCGGCGAAGGTGTCATCGCCGCGGGCGCGCGCGGCCTCGATCGCCTGCTCCTTGGTCAGGCCCGCCGGCAGTTGGCGCCCGATCACACCGTTGAACAGGAGATCGGTGGCGTGCCCGAGGATTCGCGGCCCGACGACGCTGATCGCGATGCCGCCGACACCCAGCAGGATCACCGCCGCGGTCAGGCCGCGCTGCGGCGTCAACCGCTTGATCAGTCGGATCGCCGATCCGGTGAAGTCGCGGGACCGCGGGGTCGGTGGCTGCGCCGTGCCGCGGATCGGCCGCGCCATCGGCCCGGTCATTGCGCGTCACCCACTTCGGCGAGCGACTGGGAGTCGGCGAACTCTGCGTACTCGGCGCAGTCCGCGAGCAGCGTCTCGTGGGTGCCGATGCCGACGACCCGACCGTCGTCGATGACGACGATCTGATCTGCCTGCGTGACGGTGGAGATGCGCTGTGCGACAACGATGACCGTCGCTTCCGCCGACACCTCGCGCAGCGCCGCGCGCACTCGAGCGTCGGTGTGCACGTCGAGCGCGGAGAACGCGTCGTCGAACAGGTAGACGGCGGGGCGACGGATCACCGCGCGGGCGATGGCCAACCGTTGCCGCTGCCCGCCCGAGAAGTTCCTCCCGCCCTGCGCGACCCGCATGGCCAGGCCGTCGGCGTGCGCCCGGACGAAATCGTCGGCGGCGGCCACCCGCAGCGCCTCCCACATCTCGTCCTCGGTGGCGACATGTCCCGGCACCGCGCCCAGTTGCAGGTTGTCGGCGACGGTGCCCGAGAACAGGTAGCCGCGCTGCGGCACCAGGCCGATCACCGACCACAGGTGCTCGGGGTCGTACTCGCGCACGTCGACCCCGTCGAGTCGAACCGAACCGCTGGTCACGTCGTACATCCGGCAGATCAGTGACACCAGCGTCGACTTGCCCGACCCGGTGGACCCGACCACAGCCGTCGTCGTACCGGGTCGTACCGTCAGCGAAACATCCTGCAGGACAGGGCGTTCAGCTCCCGGATAGGAGAACGTCGCGCCCGCGAGCCGGATCCGTCCCTCGACCGTCGCCGGCCGGACCGGGTGCGGCGGGCTGGTGATGTGCGGCGAGACCGACAGCACCTCGGTGATGCGTTCGGCGCACACCGATGCGCGCGGGATGATGACGAGGAGGAACGTCGCCAGCAGAACGGCCATCAGAATCTGCATGAAGTAGGCCAGGAACGCGATCAGCGAGCCGACCTGCATTTGGCCGGCGTCGATGCGCAAACCACCGAACCAGATCAGTGCGACGCTCGAGACGTTGATCACCAGCGTCGTGGTCGGCAGCATCAGCGCCTGCCACCGGCCGGCCTCCAGTGCGGTGTCGGCCAAGGCGTGGTTGGCCACGGCGAACCGGTTGCGCTCGAACGGCTCCCGGGCGAACGCGCGGATCACCCGCATCCCCGCGAGCTGATCGCGCATCACGCGGTTGATGCCGTCGACCTGCCGCTGCATACGGCGGAATATCGGCAGCAGGTGACGCACGATCCAGTAGTTCGCCACGGCCAGGATCGGCACACTGACCAGCAGCAGCCACGACAGGCCGGCATCCTGGTGCACGGCCATGAAGATGCCGCCGACCGACATGATCGGAGCGGTGATCAGCATCGTGCAGCTCAGTTGCACCAGAAGCTGGATCTGCTGCACGTCGTTGGTGGTGCGGGTCAGCAGCGACGGCGCGCCGAACCGTGCGGTGTCCTCCGTCGAGAACCCGGTGACGTGGTGGAAGATCGCGCCACGCAGGTCGCGGCCGACGCCCATGCCCGCCCGCGACCCGAAGTACACCGCGCCGACCGCGCACACCACCTGCAGCGCGGTGACCGCAAGCATCACACCGCCCAACTCGACGATCCTGCGCAGGTTGCCGGTTGTGACGCCGTCGTCGATGATCGCCGCGTTGACGGTCGGCAGGTACAGCGACGCCAGCGTGCTGATCAACTGCAGCGTGGCGACCGCGGCGAGCGGCGCCCGGTATGGCCGCGCGTACTGTCGCAGCAGCGCCCATAGCATCCCGTTACTGTCGCATACCGGATGAATCAGCAGGTCAACCGACATGTCGGTGCTTGACCCCGTGGGCTGCCGCTACAGTGCATGGCGTGACCCACAGCACGCGCATGACTCGCTGCCTGGCCGTTGCGGCCGCGGCGGTCATCCCGCTGGTCGCCGCATGCTCGGATTCCGAACCGGCCGGCCCGCAGGTGCCCGAGGACAGCCCGGCGCCGACGGAGAACGTCTCGCACGGCCCGTTTTTTCCGGAATGCGGCGGTATCAGCGACCAGGAGATCACCAAGCAGACCCGGGTGCCGGGGTTGGTCAACACCGCCAAGACCTCGGTCGGATGCCAGTGGCTGGCCGGCGGCAGCATCCTGGGCCCGCACTTCTCGTTCACGTGGTTCCGTGGCAGCCCCATCGGCCGAGAGCGCAAGACCATGGAGTTGTCGCGCACCAGCGTCGAGGACATCAGCATCGAAGGCCACGACGGGTTCATCGGCTACAGCGAGGATCCGACCAACGGCGTCAACCTGTGTGAGATCGGCATCCAGTTCGACGACGACTTCATCGAGTGGTCGATCAGCTACGCCGCGAAGCCGTTCCCGGATCCCTGCGAAGTGGCCAAGGAACTGACCCGCCAATCGATTGTGAATTCCGAATGAGAACCGCGTCCGTCCGTCGGTTGCTCGCGGGCATGGTCGTCGTGCTCGCCGCCCTGGTTTCCCTTTCCCTGCTCAGCGGTTGCACGCGGACAGTGGAGGGCACCGCGGCCAAATCGGGCTCGGGTGGCGTACCGCGCAACGAGGACTCCGAGCGGCAGTACCCGAACCTGCTCAAAGAGTGCGAGGTGCTGACCGAGGACATCCTCGCCGAGACCGTGGGCGCCGATCCGCTGGACATCCAGAGCACGTTCGTCGGCGCGGTGTGTCGCTGGCAGGCGGCCAATCCGTCGGGTCTGGTCGACATCACCAGGTTCTGGTTCGAGATGGGCGACCTCGACCATGAGCGCGAGGTCGCGCAGCGGCTGAACTATCAGATCGAGGACCGCAGGGTGGCCGGCATCCAGTCGATCGTGATGCGGCCGAACGATCCGAACGGCGCGTGCGGCGTGGCCAGCGACGCCGCCGGTGTCGTGGGCTGGTGGGTCAATCCGCAGGCGCCCGGGATCGATGCCTGCGGGATGGCGCTGAAGCTGATGGAGTTGACGCTGGCCACCCGCGCTTAGCGCCGACGGGCGCTTGCGCAAGGAGCATTTAGCGCGGCACGTGGAAGGTGACGAGCGCGGCGCCGTCGAGGGCGAGCTGATCCCACGGCCGCTCCGTGCGCAGCACCGCGATGGATGAGGTCGGAAACTTCATCGAGATCCGCTCGGTCGCAGCCTTGTTGCTGCCGTCCGCGGTGGCCAGCCCCAGGGCGACACCGGACATCGCCGGCTCGTGCCCGATGACCAGCAGCGTCTGCACCTCGAAGTCGAAACGTGTCTGCACCCGGTTGATCTCGTCGATCACCGTGCCCGGTGTCGCGTCGTAGATGCGGTCGACGTACTCGACAGGCGCGGCGACGCGGGTCCGGGCCAGCGTCTCGCGGGTGCGGGTCGCCGTCGAGCACAGCACGGCGTCCACCGCAGGAGCCTGCGCCCGCAGCCAGTCGCCGGCCAACCCGGCCTCGCGCACGCCCCGCGGGGCCAGCGGCCGGTCGTGATCGGCCACGCCCGCCGGGTAGCCCGACTTGGCGTGCCGGAGCAGCAGAAGCGTGCGATACACCTTGATCACCGGACTGATCACCGGACTGATCACCGGTCTCACGGTAAGGCATGCCGACGCACCTCCCGGGACTTGTCGGGCCCCCGCCCTACACTCGCGATGCCTGGCAAACACGCAAGCAGAAGGGATGGGCCGAGATGCGATTCGTGCACACCGCCGACTGGCAACTCGGCATGACCCGCTATTTCCTCAATGGTGAGGCGCAGCCGCGTTATTCGGCCGCGCGCCGCGACGTGGTGGCCGAGCTCGGACGCGTGGCCGCCGAGGCGGGCGCGGAGTTCGTCGTCGTCGCCGGCGACGTCTTCGAGCACAACCAGCTCGCGCCGCGTGACGTCAGCCAGTCGCTGGAGGCCATGCGCGCCATCGGTGTTCCGGTGTACCTGCTGCCCGGCAACCACGATCCGTTGGACGCCTCCTCGGTGTACACCAGTGCGCTGTTCACCACAGAGTGTCCCGACAACGTGACGGTCCTCGATCGCGCGGGAGTGCACGAGGTGCGCCCCGGTGCGCAGTTGGTGGCGGCGCCGTGGACGTCGAAGGCGCCGTCGTCCGATCCGGTCGCGGGTGTGCTCGCCGATCTACCCGCCGACGGTACCGCGCGGATCGTCGTCGGCCACGGCGGTGTCGACATCTTCGTGCCCGACAAGGACCGGCCGTCGCTGATCCGGCTGGCGGCGCTCGAGGAGGCCATCGGCCGCGGCGTCGTACATTATGTGGCGTTGGGCGACAAGCACTCTCGGATGCAGGTCGGGTCCACCGGTCGGATCTGGTACTCCGGATCTCCGGAGGTCACCAACTACGACGACATCGAGGCCGATCCGGGCCATGTGCTGATCGTCGACGTCGACGAGGACGACCCGGCGCATCCGGTTCGCGTCGAACCGCGGAAGGTGGGTCGCTGGCGGTTCGTCACGCTGCGTCGTGGGGTCGACGGTGGCCGTGACGTCACCGACCTGGACATCAACCTCGACCTGCTGCCGGACAAGGAGCGCACCGTGGTGCGCCTGGCGCTGACCGGATCGCTGACCGTCACCGACAAGGCCGCGCTGGACAGGTGCCTGGACAAGTACGACCGGTTGTTCGCGGCGCTGAACCTATGGGAGAAGCAGACCGACATCGCGGTGATGCCGGCCGACGGTGAGTTCGACGACCTCGGCATCGGCGGGTTTGCGGCATCTGCGGTCGAGGAATTGGTCGGGACGGCCCGTTCGGACGGCGAGGCGGCCGACGACGCGCGGGCCGCGCTCGCGCTGCTGCTGCGCCTGTCGGATCGAGGTGCGGCGTGAAACTGCACCGCCTGGTCCTGACCAACTACCGCGGAATCACGCACCGCGAGATCGAGTTTCCCGACCGCGGCGTGGTGGTGGTCAGCGGCGCCAACGAGATCGGCAAGTCGTCGATGATCGAGGCGCTCGACCTGCTGCTCGAAGCCAAGGACCGGTCATCGAAGAAAGAGGTCAAAGAGGTCAAGCCGACGCACGCCGACGTCGGCGCCGAGGTCACCGCCGAGATCTCCACGGGGCCATATCGATTCGTGTACCGCAAGCGATTCCACAAGCGCTTCGAGACCGAGCTGACGGTGCTGGCGCCGCAGCGCGAGCAGCTCACCGGCGACGAGGCGCACGAGCGCGTCCGCGGCATGCTCGAAGAAACCGTCGACACCTGCCTGTGGCAGGCCCAGCGGGTGTTGCAGTCGTCGTCGACCGCGGCGGTGGACCTGTCCGGTTGTGATGCGCTGTCCCGCGCGCTCGATGTGGCCGCCGGTGAGGCGCTGGCGCTGTCGGGTACCGAACCGCTTTTGGTCGACCGCGTCGAAGAGGAGTACCTGCGCTACTTCACCCGGACCGGCAGGCCCACCGGCGAATGGGCCGAGGCCACCAACCGGTTGCGGGCCGCCGAGGAGGCGCTGGCCGAGGCGGCCGCCGCCGTCGCGGAGGTCGACGACGCGGTGCGTCGGCACGCCGCTCTCACCGAAGACCTCGCCCGGCTGACAGCGCAGCGGGCCGACGCGGCAACGAAACTCGCCGCGGCGCAGCACGCCGCAGAGGCGGTGGCCGCGCTGGCCCGCCAGCTCAAGGAGGCGGAGCTGGTTGCCGCTGCGGCACAGGCCAATCACGACACGTCCCGCGCCGCGGTCGACGAACGACGACGGTTGCGCACCGACATCGAGCGGCGGGCCGCCTCGATCGCCGAGTTGGAGGCAGCCGTCGCGGAGGCTGCCGAAGAACAGTCGACGGCCGCCGAGGTGGCGGAGGCCGCCGAGGCCGAAGCCGAACAGGCGCGAAACGCGCTGGAGGCCACCCAGGCCCGGGTCGAAGCGGCGCGTCGATCGGTTCAGCAGCTCGCCGACCGAGACGAAGCCGACCGGATCGCTGCGCGGCTGACGAGGATCGACACCACCCAGCGTGGCCTCGAACGGGTGCAGGCCGAACTCGCCGAGATCCGGCTGTCCGACGAGGGTATGCGGGCCATCGAGGCCGCCAAGGCGACGGTCGACGTGGCGATGGGACAGGTGGAGTTGGCGTCGGCACAGATCGAGCTGACCGCGACCGCCGACGTCGAGGTGAGCGTGGGCGGCGAGATGCTCACGCTCGGCGCGGGCGAGACGTGGGCGACTAGCGTGAGCGCCGAGACCGCTGTCGATGTGCCCGATCTGTTGACCGTCCGTCTGGTGCCGGGCACACCGGCGTCGGAAACGCGGACCAAACTCGCTGCGGCACAGGAGGTTCTGACATCGGCGCTCGAGCGCTGCGGGGTCGACGACGTCGCCGCGGCACGCATTCTCGACGAGCGCCGTCAAGAGCTGATGGACACGCGTGCCCGGCTGTGTGCGGCCGGCGAGGCACTGGCCGACGACGAATCGGTCGAACAGCTCAGGGCGCGGCTGGCCGACCTGACCGAACGCCAGCCGGAGGTCGCTGACCTGTTCGACGTCGACTCGGGTGCCGCCCGGACCGAACTCGACGCCGCGACCGCCGCGCAGAAGCAAGCGATCGCCGACTGCGAGACGCACCGTCGGGTCGCCGAAGAGGCCGCGAAGCGATTGGGGCAGCGCGAGACTCGTCTCACCGTACTGACCGAGAAACTCACGGGCGCGCAGGCGGAGCTTGCGCTGGCGCGCGAACGGCTGGACGGGCAGCGGGCCGAGGTCGGCGACGACGAGTTGGCGATCACGGCGCAGGCGCATGCCGACGAAGCGCAGCGGGCGGCCATCCTGGTCACCGAGCTGAGCGGCGAGTTGGCCGGCACGGCACCGGATACCGTCGCGGCCGCGCTGGACGAGGCCGCGCGCCGGGCGGATGCATTGGCGGCGGGCCGCGACGAGGTGGCCGAGGCGCTGCGCGAGGTCACCACCCAGTTGAAGCTCTACGGAACCGAAGGACGCAAGGGCAAACTCGACGAGGCCGGAACCGAGCGCGAGCACGCCTTCGCGGAGTACTCACGGGTGCAGCGGCGGGCCCGGGCGGCGCAGCTGTTGCGATCGGTGCTGTCGCGCCATCGGGATGCCACCCGGTTGCGCTACGTCGACCCGTTCCGCGGTGAGGTGGAGCGGTTGGGCCGCATGGTGTTCGGCGACGACTTCGAGGTGGAGGTCGACAGCGCGCTGCGGATCTGCACTCGCACGCTGTCGGGCCGGACGGTGCCCTATGACTCGCTGTCGGGCGGGGCCAAGGAGCAGTTGGGCATCGTGGCGCGGCTGGCCAGTGCGGCGCTGGTGGCCAAGGAGGACAGCGTGCCGGTGGTGATCGACGACGCGCTTGGCTTCACCGACCCCGATCGGCTGGTCAAGATGGGTGCGGTGTTCAACGCGGTCGGCGGTGACGGCCAGGTGATCGTGTTGACCTGTAGCCCGCAGAGGTACGCCGCGGTCGACGGCGCCCACCACATCGCACTGGCCGGCTGAGTTCCCACCGCGAGCAGTCGCAAAGTGTCCTACTTCTAGGCCATTTCGGGGCATTTCGCGTTCCCCTAACTCCGTTGTGGCCCCGGCTCGGCGAGAAGAAATTACACTCCGGCGAATGGAGGCCGACTACATCGTCGTTGGAACGGGCTCGGCCGGATCGGTCGTGGCCGGCCGGCTGAGCGCCGACCCGTCCGTTCGGGTCATGGCACTGGAAGCGGGCCCGTACGACAAGGACAAGTTCATCCGCATCCCCGCGGGATTCCAGAAGCTCTTCCGCAGCCCGATGGACTGGGATTACCGCACTGAGCCGCAAAAGCAGCTCGACGGTCGCGAGATCTATTGGCCCAGAGGCAAAATGGTCGGTGGATCGTCGTCGATGAACGCGATGATGTGGGTCCGCGGTTTCGCCGCTGACTACGACGAGTGGGGTGATGCCGCGGGCGATCAGTGGGACTACGCGCATCTCGAACCGTACCTGCGCCGCATCGAGGCCGGCCCGCTGTCCATCAGCCCGCAGCGCAGCCCGCGCAGCTCGACCGCTAAGTGGCTGGCGGCCGCCGAAGAATGCGGCTTTCGCATCGAGAAGCCGAACCAGGCTGCACCCGAGGGGTTTTGCGAGACGCTCGTCACCCAGCGCCGGGGCGCCCGGTGGAGTGCCGCCGACGCCTACCTCAAGCCCGCCCTCAAGCGCAGCAACCTCACGCTCGAGACCGACGCACTGGTGACCAGGGTGGTTTTCGACGGGCGCCGTGCTGTCGGCGTCGAGGTGGAGCAGGCCGGCCGGCGCCGCGTCATCAATGCGCGACGCGAGGTGGTGCTGTGCGGCGGTGCGATCAACAGTCCTCAGCTGCTGATGCTGTCGGGCATCGGTGACGGCGAGCGGCTGACGGAGCACGGCATCGAGACGCTGGTGCACGCGCCGAACGTCGGCGCGAACCTGCTCGACCATTTCATCGCCGCCCTCGGCTTCGACGTTCCCGACGATTCGCTGTTCGGCGCCGAGAAGCCGCTGCAGCTGCTGAATTATTTCCTGCGCCGCCGCGGCATGCTCACCTCCAATGTGGGGGAGGCCTACGGTTTCATCCGCAGCCGGCCGGACCTCGCGCTGCCGGACCTGGAACTGATCTTCGCGCCCGCCCCGTTCTTCGATGAAGGCGTCGGCGATCCCTACGACACCCACGCCGTCGTCCTCGGCACGATCCTGCTCAAGCCGCACAGCAGCGGCACCATCGAATTGCGCTCGGCCGATCCGAAGGACAAGCCGATCATCGACCCGCGGTACCTCACCGATCCCGACGGCGCGGACCGTGCGGCGATGATGGCCGGCCTGCGCATCTGCGCGACGATGGCCCAGGCGTCGGCGCTCAAAGGCGTCGTCGGCCGGATCGCGCGCCCGCTCGACGCGACGATCCTCGACGACGAGACGTTGGAGCGGGCGTTGGCCACGGTGTCGCACACCCTCTACCACCCTGTCGGCACCTGCCGGATGGGGCGCGACGCCGGCAGCGTGGTCGATCCACAGCTGCGCGTCCGCGGCGTCGACGGCCTGCGGGTCGCCGATGCGTCGGTGATGCCGACGATCATCCGCGGGCACACCCACGCGCCCAGCGTGCTGATCGGGGAGAAGGCCGCCGAGCTGATCCGAGCGGGATGACGCCTGAGCCGACGCCGTGGATGCCAGGATGGGTTCATGGCGGAGCGTGACCGCGACGAAGCCGGGAGGCCCCGCAACACCCGTCCGCGCGATGCGCTGGGCCGGCCGCTACCCCACGGCAGCGAGGGCGTCACCCGAATTCCGGACGAACTCGACCTGTCACCGGCCGAGACCCTGCGCTACGCCCAGCGACTCCTCGACGACGGTCTGGCCTTCAACGCCCACGAGGTGTTGGAATCGGCGTGGAAGAGTCGCCCGCAGGACGAACGGACCCTCTGGCAGGGGCTCGCCCAACTCGCGGTCGGCATCACCCATGTGCAACGGGGCAACACCAAGGGCGCGATCGGTGTGCTGCGACGGGCGTCGGCCCGCCTGTCCGACGACGGCCCGGCGCCGCATGGCGTCGACGTCACCGGCTTGGTCCGCTATGCCCACGCGCTGATCGACGACCTCGAGGCGGGAGCCACGGTCGCGCCCGAGCGACTTCGCCCACGCCTGTCCACCTAGCGAAATCGCTTGTTGCGCACGCTCGCCGGCTACGGCTTCATGAAGCCGATTTTGGTGTAGTCCGCGTCGGCCAAGCCGAACGCGCCGAAATTCGCCAGATTGCTTCGGACGGCGACGTTTCCGGTCGACTGGGTCAGCGGCAGGCTGAACACCTCGTTGAACAGCATCTCGTCCAACTCGTTGGCCAGTTTCCGGGCCTTGGCGGGGTCGAGCTCGCCGACGGTCTCCTCGATCTTCGCGTCGATTTCGGGACTGCTGATCTTGCCGAAGTTGCTCTCCGCCCCGGTCCGGTAGATCTGCGTCAAGCTCGCGAGCGGGAAAGCGTCACCGCTCCAAGCGAATTGAGCGATGTCGAAGTTACCGACCGTGACGTAGTCGGTGAAGAAGCCCGCGGCCGGTCGCACGTCGAGTTCGAGTTTGACCCCGATCTGGGCGAGATTGGCCTGGGCGATCTGGCCGTACTGACGCGTGCCGAGCGAGTCGAACAGCACGTCGCGGATCACGAGTGGGCGGCCGTCCTTCTCGCGGAACTGGCCGTTGAGCCGCCAGCCCAGCGCGTCGAGTTCCTGCTTGGCCTTCTCCGGGTCGAACGCAACGGCGCCGCTGTTGTCCTGGTAGCCCTCCTGGCCCTCTACGTAGATGTGGTTGTTCAGCGGCGCCGGGTTGTCGGCGAGCCCGCGCTGGGTGACCTCCGCGATCGTCTTGCGGTCGATGCCCTTGGCGATCGCCCGCCGCAGCGCGGGATCGGCCAGGATCGAACCCGGCGCACCGTTGAACGTGAAGTGATACCAGGCCAGCCCTGGTGCGCGCCGGATGGTCACCCCATCCGTGCGCCGCGCGATCTCCATTTCGTCGAGCGTCGCCAGGCCGGTGGCGTCGATCGTGTTGTTCTGCAGCGCGGGCATGCGTGCGGCGTCGTCGAGGACGAGGAAGGTGATGCTGTCCAGCAGCGGCGGCGCACCCCACCATTTCGGGTTGCGCGTCAGCGTGATTCGCTTCGCACCGCGGTCGAGATTGGACACGATGAACGGTCCGGCCGACGGACCCGGTGCGTCCAGTTGGCCCTTGTTGAATACCTCGGGGTTCGCCGTCGAACTCTTGGGAACCAGCATCGAGGTGCCCGCGAACATGCCGCGCCAGTCCGCCCACGGCTTGGCGAAGGTGATGACGGCTTGGCGGTCGTCGACGCCGCGCTCGACCTTCGCGACGCGGTCGCTGCCGTTGGTGGCGGCGATCGCGAAGTTCTCATCCTTTCCGCTGGTGGCGTGGATCTGAGACTGGATGTCCTCCCAGGTGATCGGCGTGCCGTCGCTCCACACCGCCTTCGGGTTGATCGTGTAGGTGACGACCTGCGGGTTGGTGCTGGTCAGCTCGACATTGGTGAAGTAGTCGGTGTTGACGGTGGTCGAGCCGTCGGCCGCGATCCGGAAGGCGCGCGGCATTGTCGGCTTCATGAGCGAGTTGTTGTCGCCGGTGTTGCCGTCGATGTGTAGCGGGTTGAAGTTCGGCGGAAAAGCATTGAGCGCCAGCCGCAGCTTGCCGCCCTTCTGAAGATTGGCCACATCCTGCGGGTTGATGTCGTTGCTGGTGCCGACCGCTGCGTCCCCTCCTGCGGAGGGGGCTTCTTCGGTGCCGCCGGAACAGGCGGTCAGGGTCAGCGCGGTGATCATCGTCGCCGCAAGGAAGCGTCGCAAGCTCATGCGCTCCGACTTTAGCTGTGATGTACCTCAGGCTGCGGGACCGCCGCCAGCAAACGCCGGGTGTAGTCCTGGCGGGGGTTGGCGAACACCTGGTCGCCCTCGCCCTGCTCGACCACGGTGCCCTTGTACATGACCGCCACGTTGTGCGCGAGGTGTCTGACCACGGAGAGATCGTGCGACACGAACAGATACGACAACCCGAACCGCTGCTGCAGGTCCAGCAGCAGGTTGATGATGCCGGCCTGGATCGACACGTCGAGCGCCGACACCGGTTCGTCGAGCGCCAGGATCTTCGGTTGCAGCGCGAGCGCCCGCGCGATTCCGATGCGTTGCTTCTGCCCGCCGGAGAACTCCGCTGGATAGCGTGTGGCGTCCTCCCGGCGCAACCCGACGATGGCGAGCAGTTCGGCGACCCGTTCGTCACGGCTGCGCTTGTCGAATCCGTTGGCCTGCAAGGGCTCGGCAAGCACGTCGAACACCGGAAGCCGCGGGTCCAGTGACGCCACCGGATCCTGGAACACCACCTGCAGATCGCCTCGCAACGCCCGCCGGGCGTGCCGGTCCAGCGATGCGACGTCGTTACCGAGCACTTCGATGGAACCGGACTCCGGCGCGGTCAACTGCAACACCTGGTGCAGCGTCGTCGACTTGCCGGACCCGGACTCACCGACGATGCCCAGCGTGCGGCCCTGCTGCAGCTCGAAGCTGACACCGTCGACGGCACGCACCTCGCCGACCTGGCGGCGGAACACCACACCCTTGGTCAGCTTGTAGGTCTTGACCAGGTCGGCCACCCGCAGCACCACCGGCGCGTCGGGATCGGGCGGCGTATCGGGCGGCGCGGTCGACACCCCGTAGATGTCGGCGGCGCTGCGGCCGACAACGTGTTCGGTGCGAATGCAGGCCGCGTGGTGCCCCGTTTCCGTCGGCCCCATCGGGAGCAGCTCCGGTTCGGCGGCTTGGCAGTCGTCGACGGCCAGTGGACACCGCGGCGCGAAGGGGCAGCCGGGCGGCAGGTCCGCCATCGACGGCGGTGCGCCGGGTATGGGGACCAACCGCGCGCCCTGCGCGGCGTCGAGGCGCGGCACGGACCCCAGCAGCCCGACGGTGTAGGGCATCCGGCGATCGGAATACAGGGTGGACACGGGTGCCGTTTCGACGGCGCGCCCGGCGTACATCACCAAGGCGCGGTCGGCGAACTCGGCGACCACACCGAGGTCGTGGGTGATGATCAACACGCCGGCGCCGGTCACGTCACGGGCGGTTTTGAGCACATCGAGGATCTGGGCCTGCACCGTGACGTCCAGTGCGGTCGTCGGCTCGTCGCAGATCAGCAGGTCGGGATCGTTGGCGATCGCGATCGCGATCACCACCCGCTGGCGCTCGCCACCGGACAACTCGTGCGGAAATGACTTCGCCCGCCGGTCGGGTTGTGCGATGCCGACCAGCTCGAGCAGTTCGACCGCCCGTTTCCTGGCCGCCCGTCGGCCGATGCCGCGCTGATGAACCTCGATCGCCTCGGCGATCTGGTCGCCCACGGTGTAGACGGGGGTCAGCGCGGACATCGGGTCCTGGAACACCGTGCCGATGGACTTTCCGCGGATCGCCGACATGCGTTGATCCGACAGGCCGATCAGCTCGTCGCCGTGCAGCCGGATCGAGCCGGCCACGTCGGCGTACTCGGGCAGCAGGCCGATGACGGCCATCGCGCTGGCCGATTTGCCGGCGCCCGATTCTCCGACCAGTGCGACGACCTCGCCCTTGTCGACGTCGAAGTTCATCCCGCGCACCGCATTGACCGGCGCGGTGTCCGTCGGGAACGCGACCGTGAGATCGCGGACTTGGAGCAGGGTCATCGCGGTCGGCGCCTTCGCAGCTGTTGCGCGCCCGGGTCGAGTGCGTCGCGCAAACCGTCCCCAACGAGGTTGGCGCACAAGATGATCAGCACCAACACCCCGGCAGGAAACAGGAAGAGCCACGGGAACGTCGTCGCCGATTTGGTGCCGTCGGCGATCAGCGTGCCCAGCGACACGTCCGGCGGCTGGATACCGAATCCGAGGAAGCTCAAGCCGGTTTCGGCCAACACCGCGACCCCGACGTTGAGCGCGGTGTCGATGATGATGATCGACGCGACGTTGGGCAGGATGTGACGGACGATGATCCGCGGGCCGCTGACACCCATATACCGTGCCGCGGCGACGAATTCGCGGTCGCGCAGGCTCATCGTCATGCCGCGGACGATCCGCGAGCTGATCATCCAGCTGAACAACGACAGCAGCACGATCATCCAGATGATGTCACCCTTGGTGCGCTGCACCACGATTGAGACCAGCAGGAAACTCGGCACCACCAGCATCAGGTCGACCAGCCACATCAGGGCCGGGTCGCGCCAGTCGACGAAGTACCCGGCGATGGTCCCGACGGTGGCCGCGATGATCGTCGAGATGAACGCGACACACACGCCGATCAGCATCGATTTCTGCATGCCCCGCAGCGTCTGGGCGAGCAGATCCTGCCCCAGCGCATTTGTCCCGAACCAGTGTTCGGGGCTGGGGGGCTGCTGCAGCGCGTAGTAGTCGAGCTCGCTGTAGGTGTAGGGCAGCAGCGGCGGCAACGCGTAGCACCCGATGAACAGCAGCACTAACAACACCAACGAGACCACCGCCGCCTTGTTGCGCAGGAAACGGCGGAACACCAGCGATTTGCGCGACGTGAACCGTGCGGCGTCGAGACCGGTTCGGGCGGTGGTCGACTGGCCCGGCGTGGGCGTCGCATCCGACCGGGCGACGTGCTCGGTCATGACCCGCGCACTCTCGGGTCGAGCACCGCATAGACGACATCGGAGAGCAGGCCGGCGAGCAGGATCATCACGGCGGAGAGGGTGGTGATCGCGGCGACGATGTTGATGTCCTGATTGCCGATGCCGGTGACGATCCATTCGCCGACGCCGTACCAGCCGAAGATCTTCTCGGTGAACACCGCGCCGGTGACCAACCCCGCGACGCTGTAGGCGAAAAGCGTCGCCATCGGAATCAGCGCCGTCCGCAATCCGTGTTTGATCAGGGCTTGCCGACGTGTCAGCCCCTTGGCCCGCGCGGTGCGGATGAAGTCCTGGCCGAGCACGTCGAGCATCGCGTTGCGCTGGTATCGGCTGTAGATCGCGATCGAGGCGAGCGCGAGCGTCATGCTCGGCAGCACCAGATGCTGCAACCGGTCGACGAACTGGTTCCACGCTCCTTCGATCGGATAGGTCGACGTCTCCCCGGTGTACTCGAAGATCCGGACGCCCAACACGTTGTTCACGCCCAGCGCCGCGAGGATGAACAGGTTGGCCAGCACGAATATCGGTGTGCTGATCACCAGCAACGACAGCAAGGTGACCACTCGGTCGCTGAGCCGGTACTGCCTGATCGCACCCCACGCGCCGGCGGCGACGCCGATTACCGTGCCGACCACCGAGCCGATGATCAGCAGCCGCAGGCTGACCCCCACGCGTCGCCACAATTCGTCGGTCACTGGTTGCCCGCCGATGGTGACCCCGAAGTCGCCGCGGATGGCGCCGGACACCCAGTGGACGTACTGCTCGAGCACCGGCTTGTCGAGTCCCAGCTCGACGCGCTTGGCGTCGATCACGGCCTGGGGCGGGCGCGGGTTGCGGCTCTCCAGGCTGTCGAGCGGATTGAACTGCCATGACGCGAGCAGGAAGACGAGGAACGACGCCAGCGCCAGCAACACCACGTAGTTGAGCAGCCGGCGCGCCAGGAACCGCGTCATGCGGAGTATCCGTTCCTCGGCTGCTGCATGCGCACAGGTTAGCCAGACCCCGGCGTCATCTTCACCGCCGAGCAGGCGTGTCCCGGTCGTTTCGCCGGCCGCCCGTTCGGTTATCCAGCGAGGTAGAAACTCGACGACGAACCTGAATGCGCTGTTTGATGGGCCGCGACGCCGGCCGCCGGGCCCACCAGACGACAGAGAGGTCCAAGTGAACTCGAAACGGATCAAGACGTTCGCGGCGACGGTAGGCACCAGCGCCGTGCTCGCCATGGGTGCGATCTCGGTGGCATCCAGCACTGCGGCTCAAGACGACGAGACCAGCGTCACACCCGGCCCGGTGACGACGTCGGAGATCACCACTGGCGAGACCATCACCGAAACGGTGATTCCCGAAGCACCGGAGACGACGCCGGCCACGCCGCCGGTGACCGCGGAACCGGCACCGACCATCGACTAGTTCCACCAGCGCTACGCAGCGGTCCACAGCCGGCACATAGGAAACGCACACCGTCCGCTCATGGCGGCCGCGAATAATGGGGCCGTGTCCACCTCCCGTCCGCCGGTCGTCGCAGAACACGACGCGGGCCGTGTCGTCATGCGCCGCGCCGACGGAAAGCCGATTCAGGTACTGGTCGTCGACGACGAACCGGTGCTCGCCGAGCTGATGTCGATGGCTCTGCGATACGAGGGCTGGAACATCGCGACCGCGGGCGACGGCGCTTCGGCGATCGCATCGGCGCGCGAAACTCCGCCCGACGTCGTGGTGCTCGACGTGATGCTGCCCGATATGAGCGGGCTGGAGGTGCTCCGCAAACTGCGCGAGCAGACACCTGGGCTACCGCTGCTGCTGCTGACCGCCAAAGACTCCGTCGAAGACCGCATCGCCGGACTGACCGCCGGCGGCGACGACTACGTCACCAAGCCGTTCAGCATCGAGGAGGTGGTGTTGCGGTTGCGGGCGCTGCTGCGACGCACCGGGGTGGCCAGCGAATCGGGTGGCGCGAAGATCGTGGTCGGCGACCTGGTGCTCGACGAAGACAGTCACGAGGTGACCCGAGGCGGCGAACTGATCACGCTGACCGCGACGGAATTCGAGCTGCTCCGGTTCATGATGCGCAACTCCAAACGTGTGCTGAGTAAGGCGCAGATCCTCGACCGCGTCTGGAGCTACGACTTCGGCGGCCGGTCCAACATCGTCGAGTTGTACGTCTCCTATCTACGAAAGAAGATCGACAGCGGGCGCGAGCCGATGATCCACACCCTGCGCGGTGCCGGGTATGTCCTCAAGCCCGCGCGCTGACGGTGCGCGGATCCGCTCACCGCGGACCTGGTCGCTGCGGGCTCGGCTGCTCGCCTCGCAGGTCGTGCTCCTGGCGTTGGTGTGCGCGGCCGTCGGGTTAGGGACCGAGCTTGTGCTGCAACACTTCCTGATGAAGCAGTTGGACGAGCGCGTGGCGGAGACAGGCCGACGTTCATCGGGCCTGTTCGAGTTCGGCCCTCCGCCACCGCCGCCCGGATTCCCGCGGCCCGGTTTCCGGCAACGCATGATCATCCGCGGCGATCTCGGGCCGGGCCCTGCCTTTCTCAACGCGCCCGGGCAGGCCGCCCGCACCGTGGGTGCCGTGGTCTCGGGCGGCACCCCGGTCGACGCCGGCGTGATCACAGCGGACGGCACCCGTAGCGAGATCAGCGCTGCCGCGGCGCAACAGCTCGCACGGGTGGTGCCGGACACGCCGACGACCATCGAGCTCGAGGGGCTCGGCCGGTACCGGGTGATCGCGCTGCCCGCACATCGACCCGGCGAGAAGATCGTGACCGGGTTGCCGACCTCGGACGTCGACGACACGCTGTTGACGGTCGCGATCATCTTCTGCGTGGTCGGGGCGACCGCGCTGATCGGCGCCACGACGGCCGGTATCCTGATCATCCGCCGTCAACTTGCCCCGCTGGCAAGGGTTTCCGACGCCGCTCGACAGGTGGCCGGTCTCGAACTCGACCGCGGGGAAGTGCGGCTGCCGACACCGATCGTCAAGGTGGACCCGGCGAGCGCGCACACCGAGGTCGGGCAGCTGGGCTCAGCGCTGAACCGCATGCTGGACCGGATCGCGTCGGCGCTGTCAGCGCGGCACGCCAGCGAGACCCGCGTCCGCCAGTTCGTCGCCGACGCCAGCCACGAGCTGCGCACCCCGCTCGCCGCCATCCGCGGCTATACCGAACTGGCGCAACGCAAACGCGACGACGTGCCCGAAGACGTCGCCCACGCGATGAACCGCGTGGAATCCGAGACACGTCGCATGACCCAACTCGTCGAGGACATGCTGCTGCTGGCCAGACTCGACACCGGGCGGCCACTGCAGCGCGAGCCGGTGGACCTGTCCCGACTGATCGTCGACACCGTCAGTGACGCCCACGTCGCCGGCCCGGAACACGACTGGTCGTTGGACCTGCCCGAGGAGCCGGTGATCGTCGTCGGCGACGAGGCCCGCCTGCACCAGGTGCTCGCGAACCTGCTCGCCAACGCCCGCACCCACACGCCGCCCGGCACCTCGGTCACCATCGCGCTGACCGTGGCTGCGGATCATTCCGTGGTGCTGACCGTGGCCGACGACGGCCCCGGCATCCCCGCCTGGCTGCAGCCCGAAGTCTTCGAAAGGTTTGCCCGGGGCGACTCGTCGCGCTCTCGTCGCGACGGCAGCACGGGACTCGGATTGGCGATCGTCGCGGCGGTCGTCAAGGCGCACAGTGGCACCATCGCGGTGCACAGCCGTCCCGGCGAGACACGTTTCGTCGTAACCCTTCCCGGCGATCCCAGCTCATAGCCCAGACACAGGTCGGACCAACGGCAGTCACAACCGGCGACCCGACGATGGGCGTCATGACAGACCTCGCCCTGGACCGGGACCCGTTTGGGCCCATGCGCTTCGCATCACGGCCGAACGCCGCCGCGGCGGCCCGTGACGCCGGTGTGCCCGTGCTCGACGTCGTGATCCCGGTGTACAACGAGCAGGCCGACCTGGCCGCCTCGGTGCGCCGCTTGCATCGGCATCTTCGAGAGGAGTTTCCGTTTCCGGCGCGAATCACGATCGCCGACAACGCAAGCCATGACGACACCCCGCAAGTCGCTGCCGAGTTGGCCGCCGAACTCAGCGACGTGCGAGTGGTTCGGCTCCCGCAGAAGGGCCGCGGCCGTGCGCTGCACGTCGTGTGGTCGGGCTCCGACGCGCAGGTGCTGGCATACATGGACGTCGACCTGTCCACCGATCTGCGGGCATTGGCGCCGCTCGTGGCGTCGTTGATCTCCGGCCACTCAGACCTGGCCGTCGGGACGCGGTTGAACCGCAGCGCACGCGTCGTGCGCGGCGCCAAGCGCGAGGTCATCTCGCGCTGCTACAACCTGATCCTCAAATCCACGCTGGCCACCGGGTTCTCCGACGCGCAGTGCGGGTTCAAAGCGATCCGCGCCGACGTCGCTCGCCTGCTGCTGCCGCACGTCGCCGACACCGGGTGGTTCTTCGACACCGAGCTGCTGGTGCTGGCCGAACGAAGCGGGTTGCGTATCCACGAAGTGCCCGTCGACTGGGTGGACGACCCCGACAGCCGCGTCGACATTCTGGCCACCGCCGTGGCCGACCTCAGAGGCATCGGCCGGCTGCTGCGTGGATTCGCCGACGGTTCGGTCCCCGTGCAGTCCATCGCCGCGCAACTCGGGTCTTCCAGGGCGTCGGCGCCGGGGTCGCTGGTCCGCCAGATCGTGCGGTTCGGTGCCGTCGGCGTCGCTTCGACCGCCGCCTACGTCGTGCTGTTCCTGTTGTTTCAGCAGTGGGTCGGGGCGCAGGCGGCCAATTCGATCGCGCTGCTGGCCACCGCCGTCGGCAACACTGCGGCGAACCGGCGATTCACCTTCGGCATCGGTGGAACCACCAACGCAGCGCGCCACCACGTCGAGGGCCTGGTCGTGTTCGCGATCGCGCTCGCCATCACCAGCGGCTCGCTCGGAGTCCTGCACGCACTCGTCGCCGAACCGCATCGTCTGGTCGAGGTGCTGGTGCTGGTGCTGGCCAATCTGGCGGCCACCGCTGCGCGGTTCGTGCTCCTGCGGGGCTGGGTCTTTCAGCCACGTCGCAACCGCTGATCCCACTACGACACAAAGGAATACACCGATGACCATGATTACGGACATTCGCTCACTCGCCTCCGCGGCATCACCGAACGAGCGGGCCGACCCGCGTTGGGTTCGGCCGGCGCTGGCCGCGCTGTTGTCGGCCACCGCGGTGCTGTACCTGTGGGGCCTCGGCGGATCCGGCTGGGCGAACGACTACTACGCCGCCGCCGCACAGGCCGGCACGCAGGACTGGAAGGCCTGGCTGTTCGGTTCGCTGGACGCCGGGAACGCGATCACGGTCGACAAGCCGCCGGCAGCGCTGTGGCTGATGTCGTTGTCCGGAAGGCTGTTCGGATTCAGTCCCTTCGCCATGTTGCTGCCGCAGGCGTTGATGGGCGTAGCTTCTGTCGCGGTTCTCTACGGCGCAGTACGACGGGTGAGCGGGCCCGCGGCGGGCCTGAGCGCGGGTGCGGCGCTGGCGCTGACACCCGTGGCGGCGTTGATGTTCCGGTTCAACAACCCCGATGCGCTGCTGGTGCTGCTGATCGTGGTGGCCGCGTACTGCATGGTTCGGGCCATCGAAACCGCAAGCAGTCGGTGGGTCGCAATGGCCGGTTGCGCCGTCGGTTTCGCGTTTCTGACCAAGATGCTGCAGGCGTTCCTCGTGGTTCCCGGCCTGGGGCTGGCATTTCTGGTCGCGGCGCCCGTGGGCTTGTGGCAGCGCTTCGGCAAGCTGGCGATCGGTGCCGCCGCAATGGTGGCCTCCGCGGGCTGGTACATCGCGTTGGTCGAACTGTGGCCCGCTGACTCACGGCCGTACATCGGCGGTTCGTCGAATAACAGCCTGCTGCAGCTTGCCCTGGGCTACAACGGAATCGAGCGCATCGCCGGAGGGCAGGGCCCCGGCGGCGGTGGTCCCGGGGGACCGGGCGGTCCGAGCGGCGGCGCGAATCTGTTCTTCGGTGGTGAGCCGGGGATCGTCAGGCTGTTCGGCGAATCGATGGGGACTCAGGGCTCGTGGCTGTTGCCCGCAGCGATGATCGGTCTGCTCGCCGGACTCTGGTTCACCCGGCGCGCACCCAGAACCAACCCGGTGCGTGCCGCACTGCTGCTGTGGGGTGGCTGGCTGGTGGTCACCGGTGCCGTGTTCAGCTTCATGGACGGCATCATCCATCCCTATTACACCGTCGCGCTGGCACCGGCGGTCGCGGCGCTGGTCGGTATCTCGGTGACTGAATTATGGCGGGGCCGCCAGTTTTTCGCGCGACGAGCCGCGCTGGCGGTGATGTCGGCGGCGACGGGCGTCTGGGCGTTCGTCCTGCTCGACCGGACGCCGGAGTGGTGGCCCGTCCTGCGTTGGGTGGTGCTCGCGGGGTCGGTGGTCGCGGCAACCGCGCTGGTCGTCGGCGCACAGCGGTTCGGCCGGGCTACAGCAGTATTCGCTGTAGCAGCAATGGTATTCGGCATTACCGGCACGACCGCATACACGGTGGCCACCGTCGCCGACACGCACGGCGGCGCGATGGCCGTCGCCGGACCCGCCGGCGCGCGCAGTGGACCCGGCGGCGACGGGCAGGACGTGGGAAGTCCGCCGGGTGGCCCGCGCGCCGCGACGGACAACCCGGCGCTCGAGGGCCTGGTCGAGGGGGCCGAAACCCGGTGGGCAGCCGCGACCATCGGGTCGATGACCGCGAGCAGGCTCGAGCTGAAGACGGGAGTATCGATCATGGCGATCGGCGGCTTCACCGGGTCGGACAACTCACCGACGCTCGCGCAGTTCCAGGCATACGTCGCCGATGGGCAGGTGCGCTATTTCATCGCCGACACCCATGGCGGCCCTCCCGGTCACAACTCCGGTAGCGCGACCGATATCGCCGCGTGGGTGCAGCAGACCTTCGCACCCATCGATGTTGATGGCGCCACGGTCTACGACCTCGCCGCTCCGGGGTCGATGCGATCGGCGTGATTTTCTTCCCTGTCGCCACACCGATGCAGGGCTATCGTCGAGAAATGTCTGTGACCGATGAGTACCTGAAGAACAACGAGGCGTACGCGAGTACGTTCTCCGGTCCCTTGCCACTGCCGCCGAGTAAGCATGTCGCGGTGGTCGCGTGCATGGACGCCCGCCTCGACGTGTACCGGATCCTCGGCCTCGGCGACGGCGAGGCACACGTCATCCGCAACGCGGGCGGCGTCGTCACCGACGACGAGATTCGCTCGCTGGCGATCAGTCAACGGCTGCTCGGCACCAAGGAGATCATCCTGATCCACCACACGGACTGCGGCATGCTGACGTTCACCGACGACGGCTTCAAGCAACAGATCCAGGACGAGACCGGCATCAAGCCCGAGTGGGCCGCCGAAGCGTTCATCGACGTCGAGGAGGACGTGCGGCAGTCGCTGCGACGGATCGAGGCCAGCCCGTTCGTCACCAGACACGAGTCGGCGCGCGGCTTTGTCTTCGACGTCGCGACGGGCCGGCTCAACGAAGTCACCCTGTAATCCCGCGGTTCCTTCCTGCGGAAGCGTGCACCCCAGTGCGTTGACATCGGGCGCGCCCCCGGTGTCTAATAGCGGGCAATGGTCATAAATATGGTCAATCCTACCAACTTTACGAGGAAAAGATGACCGCCGTCACCACCACCGAACAGGTCAACGCAGGGCGCTACGAGCTCAGTCATCTGCGCTCCCTGGAGGCCGAGGCCATCCACATCATCCGCGAGGTGGCCGCGGAGTTCGAGCGGCCCGTGCTGCTGTTCTCCGGCGGCAAGGACTCCATCGTCATGCTGCATCTCGCGCTGAAGGCGTTTCGGCCCGGCCGGCTCCCGTTCCCGGTGATGCACGTCGACACCGGCCACAACTTCGACGAGGTGCTGCACACCCGCAACGAACTCGTCGAGGAGTTCGGCGTCCGACTGGTCGTGGCCAAGGTGCAGGACGACATCGACGCCGGCCGCGTGGTCGAGACGATTCCGTCGCGCAATCCGATCCAGACCGTCACGCTGCTGCGGGCCATCCGCGAGAACAAGTTCGACGCCGCGTTCGGCGGTGCCCGCCGCGACGAGGAGAAGGCGCGCGCCAAGGAGCGGGTGTTCTCGTTCCGCGACGAGTTCGGCCAGTGGGACCCGAAGGCCCAGCGGCCGGAACTGTGGAACCTGTACAACGGCAGGCACCACAAGGGCGAGCACATCCGCGTGTTCCCGTTGTCGAACTGGACCGAGTTCGACATCTGGTCCTACATCGGCGCCGAGAAGATCAAGCTGCCGTCGATCTACTACGCACACCGCCGCAAGGTGTTCGAGCGCGACGGGATGCTGCTGGCCGTGCACAAGCACCTGCAGCCGCGCAAGGACGAGGAAGTCGTCGAGAAGACCGTGCGGTTCCGCACCGTCGGTGACGTCACATGCACCGGCTGCGTGGAGTCGCGCGCGGCGACGGTCGCGGAAGTGATCGCCGAAACGGCGGTGTCGCGGCTCACCGAGCGTGGCGCCACCCGCGCCGACGACCGCATCTCCGAGGCCGGCATGGAAGACCGCAAGCGTGAGGGGTACTTCTGATGACTCGCACCACTGAGCGGCCCGCCTCCACTGCGCGGCCCGCCGCGACGTTGCTCCGGATCGCCACCGCGGGCTCGGTCGACGACGGAAAGTCCACGCTCATCGGGCGGCTGCTCTTCGACTCCAAAGCCGTCATGGAAGACCAATTGGCCTCGGTGGAGCGCACATCCAAGGAACGCGGTCACGACTACACCGATCTGGCGCTGGTCACCGACGGTCTGCGCGCAGAACGCGAGCAGGGCATCACGATCGACGTCGCCTACCGCTACTTCGCAACGCCCAAGCGCAAATTCATCATCGCCGACACGCCCGGCCACATCCAGTACACCCGCAACATGGTGACGGGCACATCCACGGCGCAACTGGCCATCGTCCTGGTCGACGCCCGCCACGGCCTGCTCGAGCAGTCCCGTCGGCATGCGTTCCTGGCGTCACTGCTGGGCATCCGCCACATCGTGCTCGCGGTGAACAAGATGGATCTGATCGATTGGGACAGAGAGCGATTCGAGAAGATCCGCGATGACTTCCACGACTTCGCCGCACGCCTGGACATCCACGACGTGACGACGATCCCGTTGTCGGCGCTCAACGGCGACAACGTGGTCACCAAGTCCGACAACACCCCGTGGTACGAGGGTCCGCCGCTGCTGAGCCACCTCGAAGAGGTCTACATCGCCGGGGACCGCAATCTCGTCGACGTCCGCTTTCCCGTTCAGTACGTGATCCGCCCGCAGTCGTTCGAGCACCACGACCACCGCAGCTACGCAGGCACTGTCGCCGGCGGCGTGATGAAGGTCGGCGATGACGTCGTCGTGCTGCCCGCGGGATTGACGTCCCGGATCGCGGCGATCGAGGGTCCGGCCGGACCGGTCGACGAAGCGTTTCCTCCGATGGCGGTGGCGATCAGCCTCACCGACGACATCGACATCTCTCGCGGCGATTTGATCGCGCGACCGAACAACCAGCCGAGAGTCACCCAGGAGTTCGACGCCACCGTCTGCTGGATGGCCGACGGATCCGCGCTGGAGCCCGGCCGCGACTACCTGATCAAGCACACCACCCGCACCACACGGGCCAGGGTCACCGCCCTCGACTACCGACTCGACGTCAACACGCTGCACCGCGACAAGGAAGCCACCGCGCTCAAACTCAATGAGCTCGGCCGCATCTCGCTGCGCACCCAACAGCCGCTGTTGCTCGACGAGTACAGCCGCAACGCGGCCACCGGCTCGTTCATCCTGATCGACCCGAACACCAACGGCACGGTCGCGGCGGGCATGATCCTGCCGCAGGTCACCGCGCGCACCTCGAGCCCCAACACCGT
Organism: Mycobacterium sp. GA-0227b; assembly: GCF_001499855.1. Classification (GTDB taxonomy): domain Bacteria; phylum Actinomycetota; class Actinomycetes; order Mycobacteriales; family Mycobacteriaceae; genus Mycobacterium. The sequence continues at coordinate 33,631 of NZ_LQIK01000012.1, read as the reverse complement.
GCGCCACGAATCGCTGTGCAAGGCCGAGGACCGACTGAGCAAGGGCAAGACGGTGTGGTTCACCGGCCTGTCGGGTTCGGGGAAGTCGTCGGTGGCGATGCTGGTCGAACAGAAGCTGATCGAGAAAGGCGTTCCCGCTTATGTTCTCGACGGCGACAACCTGCGCCACGGCCTCAACGCCGACCTCGGGTTCTCGATGGCCGACCGCGCCGAGAACCAGCGCAGGTTGGCGCACGTCGCGGCAATCCTCGCCGACTCCGGACAGGTGGTGCTGGTGCCGGCGATCAGTCCGCTCGAGGAGCATCGGGCCCTGGCCAGAACGGTGACCACCGAGGCGGGCCTGGACTTCTTCGAGGTGTTCTGCGACACCCCACTGGAGGATTGCGAACGTCGCGATCCGAAGGGCCTGTACGCCAAAGCCCGCGCCGGGAAGATCACCCACTTCACCGGTATCGACAGTCCGTATCAGCGGCCGAAGAACCCGGATCTGCGACTGACTCCCGACCGCGACCCCGAGCAACTCGCCGAGATGGTGATCGAGCTGCTGGAAAGCGACCGGTGAGCGATCACGAACTCGCCGCCCGCCTGGCCACGGCGGCCGGGAAGCTCCTGCTCGACGTCCGCTCCGAACTGGCCGATGCGAGCGAAGCCGAGCGTAAAGCCGCGGGGGACAAGCGCTCTCACGACTTCCTCGCCGAAGCGCTGGCTGCCGAGCGGCCGGACGACGCCGTGCTCTCGGAAGAGGGCGCCGACGACCCGGTCCGCCTGACCGCCGGACGGGTGTGGATCATCGACCCGCTCGACGGCACCCGCGAGTTCTCCGAACTGGGCCGCGACGACTGGGCAGTGCATGTCGCACTATGGCAGGCCGGTGAACTGGTCGCCGGCGCGATCGCGCTTCCCGCGCAAGGCGTCACGCTGGCCACCCCCGCGGTCGACTCACCGCCCGCCGGTCCCGACAAGCCCCGGATCGTGGTCTCGCGGACGCGCCCGCCATCGATCGCGCTCGCGGTGCGCGACGCGCTGGACGGCACATTGGTCGAGATGGGCTCGGCCGGGGCGAAGGTCGCGTCGGTTGTGCAGGGACTTTCGGACGTGTACGTGCACGCCGGCGGCCAGTACGAGTGGGACTCCGCGGCGCCAGTCGCCGTCGCCCGCGCTGCGGGCCTGCATGCGTCCCGTATCGACGGCTCGCCGCTGATCTACAACCGGCCCGACCCGTTGCTGCCCGACCTCGTTGTCTGCCGGCCCGAGCTTGCCGAGGCGGTGCTGGCTGTCACGCGTGATTGACTGGGCACATGCGCATGTCGGCCAAAGCCGAGTACGCCGTCCGCGCGATGGTGCAACTCGCGACCGCCCAGGACGGTGTCCTCGTCACGACCGACGATCTGGCCAAGGCGCAGGGCATTCCGCCGCAGTTTCTCGTCGACATCCTCTCTGACCTGCGCACCGACCGCCTGGTGCGCAGTCACCGCGGCCGCGAAGGTGGCTACGAGTTGGCCCGGGCCGCGAAGGACATCAGCCTCGCCGACGTGCTGCGTTGCATCGACGGTCCGCTGGCCAGCGTCAGAGACATCGGCCTCGGCGATCTGCCGTACACCGGGCCGACGACCCCGCTGACCGACGTCTGGCGGGCGCTGCGGGCGAGCATGCGTTCAGTGCTCGAGCAGACGAGCGTGGCTGACGTGGCCGCCGATGCGTTACCCAAGCATGTGCGAAAGCTCGCCGACGACTACCGCAGTCAGGAATCCAAGCGCGGCCACTCGCTGAGTTAGCGTCGCGGGTCAGCCGGAACCGGATCCGTAGGGCCGCGTGATGATCTCGAGGTAATGGCCCGAGGGATCCTGGAAGTAGACACCGCGACCACCGTCGTTGTGGTTGATCTCGCCGGGGCGCGAGCCATGCGGATCGGCCCAGTGCTGCAGACCACGCTCCCGAATGCGCCCGTAGATCTCGGAGAACTCGTCCTCGGACACCAGGAAGGCGTAATGCTGCGGCCGGATGTCCTCGTCCGTGCCGGCCTGTGCGTAATCAAGGCTGGCCTCGTGCGCCAAGGGCACCGCCAGGAAAGGGCCGAACTCCTTGGCAGCCGGCAGCCCGAACAACTCGGTGAAGAACCTGGCCGATTCCTCGCGGTCCCGCGCGGCCACGATGGTGTGGTTGAAAGTGATGGCCATACCGGTTCAGTCAACCACCGTCGGCGGTGAGACGGCAACGTTGCACGATGTAAGCATGACGTTCGACTTCAGAGACCTCGTCCAGCCCGTCGTCGTGGCGCCCATGGCGGGCGGCCCGTCGACACCCGAACTGGCCGCCGCCGGAACCAGGGCGGGCGGTCTGGGTTTCGTCCCGGCCGGTTATCTGACCGCCGAGGTGTTCGCCGAGCGTCTCGACGCGGCGCAGCGGCTGGCGTCCGGCCCGGTAGGCGCCAATCTCTTTGTGCCGCAACCCAGTGCAGCCGCTGCAGAAGCGATCGAGCGCTACTCCGAAGCGCTGACCCGCGACGCTGAACGCTACGCCACTACGCTCGGCGAGCCCCGCTTCGACGACGACGCCTGGGCCGCCAAACTCGACGTCCTTCTCGATATGCGGCCCGCGGTGGCGTCGTTCACCTTCGGTCTGCCCAGCACCGAGGAGATCCGGCGGTTACGCGCGGCGGGTATCACCACGGTCGGCACGGTGACCACGCTGGCCGAGGCGCAGCAGGCCGTCGCGCGCGGCGTGGACGCGGTGGCCGCGCAGGGACCGGAGGCCGGTGGGCACCGCGGCACCTTCGACCCGACCGCGCAGCCGTCGGATGTCCCCTTGGACGCGCTGCTGGCTTCGCTGATCGACAGTGTCGACGTGCCCGTCGTCGCTGCCGGAGGCCTGATGACCGCCGAGGATGTCGCCCGGGTGCGGCGCGCGGGCGCGGTGGCCGCGCAACTGGGAACTGCGTTCCTGCTCGCCGACGAGGCGGGTAGCAGCGCCGTGCACCGTGGGGCGCTGCAAGACGGAGAGTTCACCGAAACCGCAGTGACGAAAGCATTCTCGGGACGATACGCACGCGGACTGCGCAACCGGTTCATCGACGAGCATGAGGCCGAGGCACCGCTCGGCTACCCCGAGGTGCACTATCTGACCAGCCCGTTGCGCGCAGCGGCCGTCCGCGCCGGCGATCCGCACGGCGTGAATGTGTGGGCCGGCACCGGTTTCGGAAAAGTCAGGTCCGGATCAGTGGCCGACATCATGGGCACCCTGGCCTGACGTCACTTCGGGGCGGTCAACTCCAACGCGATGTTGTCCGGGTCGCGGAACTCGAGGATGTAGGAAGGCCCGATGTCCTTGATCGGTTCGTGGGCGACGCCGACCTCGTCGAGATGCCGTGCGGCCGAATCCAGTTCGTCCTTGCTGAGCAGACGGAACGCGAGGTGGTCGAGTCCGGTGCGGTTCTCGTCGAACCGGTCGGTGGCCGCGGGCCGCAAACCCACCAGCATGCCGCCGAGGTCGTAGATGACGCCGCCGTACAGGAAGCTCAGCGCGTCGCGGGTGGCCGCGTCGGCACCTTCGGGCAGCTCGAACAGGACACGCCAGCCGAACACTGCTTCGTAGAACTCGCGCGACCGCTCGATGTCGGTGACGGTCAAGCGGATGTGCGCGATGGACGCGGTGGTGATCGCCATGCCCCTCATGCTGCCAGCCGTGCCAGAATCGCCGTCGTGCAGATCGGGATGACGATGCCGGTGATGGAACCCAACCTCGACACCGACACGCTCAAGGCATGGGCGCGGGCCATCGACGACGGTCCGTTCTCCTCGCTCTGTTGGGGTGAGCGCATCGCGTTCGACAATCCGGAGACCCTGACGCTTCTCGGCGCGCTCGCCGCCTGGACCGATCGGGTCCGGTTGGTGACGACGGTGGTGGTCCCACAGCTGCATGACCCCGTCATGCTGGCCAAGGCGCTGGCCACCGGTGACATGCTGTGCGGAGGGAGGTTGACCGTCGGTCTGGGCGTCGGCGGCAGGGCCGAGGACTACCGCGCGGTCGGCGCGGACCCGGCTACGCAGACCATGCGAGGGATGGCCGAGCGCGTCGCGGTGATGCGGCGGGTCTGGGCGGGCGAGAAGATCACCGAATCCGTCATCCCCGTCGGTCCGCGGCCCGTGCAGTCCGGCGGGCCGACGTTGCTGGTCGGCACCATCGGCCCGAAAACGGTTCGTAGCGCTGCGCAGTGGGCAGACGGGCTGGCGGGTACGACGCTCGATCTCGACGTCGACCGGCAGAATGAACTGTTCGATGTCGCCCGCACCGCATGGGCGCAGGCGGGTAAGCCCCCGCCACACCTCGCGACCTCGTTCTGGTTCGCGATCGGCGACGGCGACGAGGCGCGCGCACAGGTGCATCGGCATCTGCGGCGCTACATGAACTGGATCCCCGACGACGTCGTCGATGCGATGGCGCCGACGACGGGATGGGCAGGCGTCGAGAACGAGCTGCTCGACGTGCTGCGCCGCTTCGAAGACGTCGGCGCCGATGAGATCCACCTCATCCCGACGAGCTCGGACATCGATCAGGTGCGCAGGGTCGCCGAAGTGGCGAAGGAGTTCACGACGTAGCGGTCGGGGGGTGGGTGGCCGGCCGGGCGGCCGGGTGGCACGATGGAACTGTCGGGGAAGTCGTGAGCGCCTTGTCGTGTTGCACAGTCGCAGAGCGATTGATGCAGCGGCGAGGCAGACAGCCGAGAGGAATTCACGATGACGATGACAACACTGAAGAGGTTCGCAGCCGGGGCCGTGATGGCCGGGGCGCTCGGGATCACATCCGCCGGCCTTGGCGCAGGTCAGGCGGTCGCCGACGATGAGTGGTGGTGGTGGGACCCGCCGTCACCGGGCCACTTCGTCCCGTCGCCGGGCCACATCTCTCACATTCCGGGTGTGCCACCGCCAGGCCACTGGGACAAGCCGTGGAAATGGGGCCATTAAGCCCTGACGTGAGCCTCACGGCTCTGCAGCGGCGTCCTTCGGGAAGTTCACGTCCTTGGTGACGGCTTCCCATTCGTCGATGGAAGCCGAGAATGCGGCCAGTTTGTCTCGGACTGCCTTGAGCACGTCGCGGCCGAGCAGCAGCCGCAGCGGCGGTTCGTCGAGCGTGCTCACCATCAACACCGCCTCGGCGACCTTGCGCGGATCGCCGGGAAGGTGGTTGGCGAACTCCTTGATCATGGTCTTGCGGGCGCCGACGTTCTCGTCGTAGTCGGTGATCGGGGTCGTCGATTCCCACATCGAGCGGGCCGCCCAGTCGGTGCGGAACGCCCCGGGTTCGATCGCGGTCACCCGGATGCCGAACGGCTTGACCTCTTGGGCGAGGGCCTCGGTCAACGCTTCGAGGGCGAACTTCGTCGACGAGTAGTACGCGTTCGGCGGATTGGCCACCAGGCCCGTCATCGACGAGATGTTGATGATGTGGCCGGAATGGCGGGCGCGCATCTGAGGCAATACGGCCTTGATGGTGTCGACGACGCCAAAGTAGTTCGTGTCGAACAGCTTGCGGACCTTCTCGTCCTCGCCCTCCTCAACGGCGGACAGGTACCCGTGTCCGGCGTTGTTGACCAGAACATCTATGCCCCCGAACGCCTCGGTCGCTTTCTGGACCGCGGCGGTGATCTGGGCCTTGTCCGTCACGTCGAGCGCGACGATCGCCGCGCGGTCACCGAAGGTCTCGGCGAAGTCGGCCACCGTCTCGGTGCGACGCGCGGTCACCACCACCGAATGCCCCGCCCGGAGGGCAGCGGCGGAGATCTCACGCCCGATGCCGGTCGAGCAACCGGTGATCAGCCAGCGGGCCATCTACAGAGTTCCTTCCGGTAGCCGGCGCAGATAGGCGGTCCGGCGGTCCGCCAGTTCGGTGGCGCGTTCTGCGGCCGACACCCGGCGCAGCGTCGGAACCTCGTTCTCCAGGTTGTCGAGTGGGACGACCCGGCCGCTGGCGCCGAGGTCCGGCTTCGGTCCCTCCTCGCCGAACTCGGCCATCCGCAACGTGAGGATGCCCTCGGTCAGACCGTCGGAGTCGATCCAGTTGGCGACACCGGGATCGGTCGGGGCGATGACGTAGGTGTAGGTGCCGTCCTCGTTCGGCACCGACTGCGCCTTGTTGAGGCTGCCGGTGCGGTCGATGATGTCGAGCGTGGTGCCCCAGATGTTGCTCAGCGGGACGGTGAAGTACTCGGCGCCGCCGTCGCTGACGTCCACGACGAAGGCCTCGCCGGGATTCAGGTCGAACCGGCCCATCACGTAGACCTGGTTGCGCATCGCGCCGACCCGGTCTGCGGACCATGCGAGGTTGAAATGGTTTGGCGGCATCTTGTAGATGCCGTGGCTGAGCTTCCCGGTGAAGTTCGCGAAGTGGGCCATCATGGCCGCGGTGGCATCGGCCTGCTCGTCAACGGTTCGGGCCGGTTGAGAAACATCAGTCGGTTCAGGCCCGAGTCGTTGCACCGCAAGGTGATTCGGGTCATCGCGGTCCCAGTGCAACAGGACGTCGCGGATGTAGAACTCGTGTGCCTCGGGGCTGGTCTGCACGTGGTTGGGCCTGCCGTCGGCGGGTCGGGAGTCGACGGTGATGGTGAACGAGCCGTCGGAATCGACCTCCATGGTGCGACCGTTGAGCACCGCGACGGTGCCCATGTTGGCATCCCACAACGTGAAGTAGTTCTCGGTCATCCGGTTCTCGCCGACGCGGCCGTGGAGTTCGTAGCGTTCGTCACCGGAGATCGGGATGACCCGGTAGACGCTGTCGGGATTGTCGATGCCCCAGCGTGATCCGGGTATCGAGCGGCCGTCCACGGGGTGAGCGAGCCGGGTGATGCAGCTGACCTTCGGTCGCAGCTTGTCCTGGTTCGACGACCACACTGCGGCGGAGAACATCACCTCGGCGAAGGCGTCGTCGAAGCGCTCGCGCATGGCATCGGAGGCTTTGGCCCGCCCGAGCCACGTTTCGGCGACGCTGCGGTACGCCGCCTTGACCGTCGGGTGGTTCGTGAGCTCGAGTGCCGCCAGTTCCTGTTCATGCTGCGAGGCCGTCGCAACGGGATCGCCGGTGAATTCGGTCATCGCGTCCTTCCATGGGTTGCGCCGCAACGGAACCGGTCGTTGTAGGCCGCGAACCACTCGTCGATCTGATCCTCGCTGAGGCCGTAGTCCGACGCCGAGTAGGGCGGCCGGGCGGGCTCGCGCGGCCGGTCGGTCAGCCACCGGCGCATCGCTGCCTCCGCACGGGCAGTCAATGGCACATCGATCGCGTCGTAGACCCGCGACACCTGAGCGATCGGATCGGCGACCGCGTCGGCGAATTCGATGTCGGTGCAGCGCACCGACTCGTCGCTCCATCGGGACCGGGTCGCCATGGCGCGGTCGTTGGTCCATCCCATTCGCTGCAGCCATTCCGCGCCGACGCGGTGGCGGTCCACGCGGTCGGCGTGCATCGCGTGCAGCGTCGCGTTGAGGCTCGCGCCCGACGGGATGGTTTCCTTCGGGTCCCGGTGCATGTGCACGATGTGCAGGTCGGGAAAGCGGATCCGCAACGTGTCCAGATAGCCAAGGTGGGCAGGCGATTTCAAGACCCAGCGGTGCGCTGTGAGGCCCGCCTGACGCTTCTGCCATTGCAGGAACTGCAGCATACGGTGCAGGTAGTCGTAGGCGGGAGTGAAGTCCTGCCCGTCGATCCACGACCGGTATGCGGGAATGTGTGCTCCCGACTCGGGCACGTGCGACAGGAACGCGTCGGAGAGGAAGACGATCTCCTCCTCGGGTTCGCGCGCGTACATCGGGTGGATCGAGAACAACTCCGGTGCGTGCTCTCGCGACGTCGCTTCGCGCCGCTCGCTGATGGCGATCCGCGGATCCTCGCGGTCGGCGAAGTCGTAACCCAGCTTCGGGGCGGCCTCGACGACTTCCCAGCCGTAGGCGCAGTGGAACCGGTCGTCGGCGGCCAGCAGGCGCTGCAGCAGCGTGGTACCGCTGCGCATCATGCCGAGCACCACGATCGGTGCGCCGATGACCTCGTCGGTGATCGCTGGATGCCGCCGAATCCACTCCTGGGCGCGCAACCGCATCCGCAGGCTGTGGATCAGACCCGAGCGCAGGATGTGTGCGCCGATGTCGTTGAGGTCGGCGCCGGCGTAGCTGTCGGCGAGCACCGCCAGCGGTTCGATGAATGGCAGCGGACCCCAATCCTCGAGGCCTTCCTTCTGCTGCGCGGCGGCCATCAGCCCGGCAGCGTCGAAGGGATGTCGCACGGGATCAGAACTTCAGGTGCGCGCTGGTGTCGCCGACCTGGTCGACGTACATGGTGCGGCTGTCGAACCACCACGCGCCATCGATGCGGTGGAAGGTGTCGCGGTAGTGGCCGGTGACGATGACCTGCAGCGGCAGCTCGGGTGTCGCCTGAGTGACGCAGTAGTACGCGCTGCCGCGGGCGGTGCCGGCGTCCTCGTCGACGGATATCCGCACATTGGTGGTGAAGTGTTTGGTCTTCGGGGTGCCGTCGTCGTGGATGCGCGTTGCCATCTCGTACATCTGCCGGACCCGTGCTGTCCCTTCGAACACGGTTTCCGGCGGGCCGTCCTCCACCCCGCAGATGCGGCCGTGGGCGAACAGCGCTGCCACGCCGTCCAGGTCGCCCGCGTCGATCCGCTCGGCGTAGGTGTACACCAGATTTTCGATCTCGCGGGCGGCGTCGCTCATCGAGCGGTAGACAACCAGTCGCAAAGTGTCATGTCAACGATTCGGTGCGACGCGGCCGTCGCTAATGTGCCGTTGTGGCTACGAATTGGTCGCCGAGCCGGCTCGGCAATCTGAGCGGCAAGCGGATCATCGTCACCGGCGCGACCAACGGCGTCGGCCTTGCGACTGCGCGGACCCTGGCGGGCGCGGGCGCTCATGTGATTCTCGCGGTTCGCAACCTCGAACTGGGTGCGCAACGTGCGGCGGAGATGGGCGGAGACACGTCCGTGGTCAAGCTCGACCTCGCCGATCAGGCGTCGGTGCGGGCTTTTCCCGAGTTGTTCGACGGCGACGTCGACATCCTGATCAACAACGCGGGCTTGGTCGCCCAGAGCCGAAGCGACACCGTCGACGGCTTCGAGATGACGCTCGGCACCAACTTCTTGGGCCCGTTCGCGTTGACGAACCTGGTGTTCGACCGGGTGCGGGACAAGATCATCAACGTCGGCTCCGATGCGCACAAGGCGGCGGCCATCGCGTTCGACGACCCGCATCTGCGGTCGCGCAAGTGGTCGGCCTATCCGGCCTATGCGCGCTCGAAGTTGGCGGTGATGCTGTGGGGCCTCGAACTCGACCGGCGGCTGCGCGAGGCCGGTTCACCGATCACGAGCTATCTGACACATCCGGGCTGGGTCGCGTCGAACCTGACCAACGTGTCGGATACCCGGGTGATGGCCGCCTTCCATTCGGTGGCCAAGGCCGTGGCCGGTGCGCTCGCCAACGACGCCGACGCAGGCGCCGCGCCGACGCTCTACTGCATCACTGAACCGATTCCCCCCGGCAGTTACGTCGGGATCGACAGCAGATACGGACTCAAGGGGGGTCCGACGTTGAGCGGCCGCGCGGCCGTCGCGTGCGATTACGAGGACGCCCGAAGGCTGTGGGAATTCGCCGAAAAGGAGACCGGGACGAGTCTGCCGGTGTAACCGCACGGTTCGCCGCGATCTCAGCGGCGAGGCTCCGTTTGGGACGTCAGCAAACGGCTCAGAGCGCGTATCTATTTCCTTCGGCGTGCGACACACGGGTGGCTGAACTAGACTTCCAGGTCTCTCGGTGTTCCATTCGGGGAGGGATGTCCCGTGACCGAGCAAATTTTCGATATCAAGAAAATCGGCGCTGTCTGTGGATTGTCAGTCAGCTTCGTTCTCGGTGGGTTCACGTCTGTCGCCGCCGCTGATCTAGTCCCTGACACTGGAACGTACGACGACAACATGGATCTCGAACAGGAGGAGTGCTGGGGCGAGCTTTCCTCACCGCCCACCCCGTTCGAGGTCGGAGACCCCGAGTCTGCAGGCTGTCAGTATTCACGCACGTCCGAGTAGCGGGCACGAAGCGATCCGTCAGTTGAATGCCGGCGCAATGAAGCGCCGCACCACTTGCTGTTCCACGTCGTTGTCGCCGATCGGCCAGACCGCCAGCGACATGACGACGCGAACGATCCATTGGGCCGCCTGCGGGTCGTCGTCGGTTATGCCGGTGAGGTCGGCGGCGAGACGGCCCAGCACTGGCGACGACGGAAGCTCGGTCAGATCACGACCGGCACTCAACCCGATCATCATTTGCCGTATCGGGTCCGATCGGATGTGTTCGAGTGCGACCGTGATTGCCGTTACCACTCGCTCCGCGCCACTCAAGTTTTCTACGGCGCGTCGGACCGAGTCGACGATGCGGGCCGCCAGGCGGAGTAGAACGGCGTCGCGGATCTGGGCTTTGCCCCCGGCGTAGCGATAGATAGTCGCCCGCGAACAGTGCACTCGTGCGGCCAGGGCGTCCATGTCGAAGGCTTGTAGACCGTCGCGCAGCACGAGGTCGGTGGCTGCGGCATAGATGCGGTCTGCGGCAGCCGTACGGCGCTCGCCGCCAAGGAGCCAATCGTCTCGGATCACGCTGATCGTCCTCTCGAATCCCCAAAGTCATATCGTCTCAGGGTTGAGACAAATTCGTCCGCAGATTTCAGCGTCGACGCCGGTCCAGCGTGTACCGTGAGACGGCCGCCGCGCGATGGGCGTAGCAGGCGTTTCAACTTTCCCGGAGCTGGTTGACGCGCGTTGTCGACGCCGATCAGCGTGGAGAAATGACGTCGCGCGATGGTCAGCTTGGCATCGGGTTGTTCGATGATGAGTACATCCAAGATCCCTACCCTCTCTACCGGCGAATGTTGGCCACAGCACCGGTGCATCGGATCGGCGATTCCGGGTTCTATGCGGTGTGCAGCTGGGATGCCGTCAACGACGCCGTCGCTCGACCCGACGACTTCTCGTCGAACCTCACCGCGACGATGACGTATCAGCCCGGCGGCGAAGTGGGCGCCTTCGAGATGGAAGGTTTGGGCGGAAAAAGCCACGTGCTGGCCACCGCCGACGAGCCCGCGCATGCGGTGCACAGGAAGGCGTTGCTTCCGCAGCTGGCAGCCAAACGTATCCGGGCCTTCGAGCCGTTCATCGCCGAAACCGCCGAGCGGCTCGGGAATGCCAGCATGCGAGACGGGCGCATCGAATGGATGAGCGCCATGGCGAACCGGCTGCCCATGATGGTCGTGGGGCGGATCATCGGTGTCCCGGATACCGACATCGACAAGCTCGTGCGGTGGGGATATTCGGCGACCCAGGTGGTCGAGGGACTTGTCAGCCAAGACCAACTCACCGCTGCGGGCAACGCCGTGATGGAACTCGCGGCCTACATCACCGATCAGTTCCGGCAAGCTGCCGCCGACCCGCAGGACAACTTGCTGGGCGATTTGGCTATGGCGTGCGCATCGGGTGAGTTCGAAGAGCTGACCGCGCAGGCGATGATGATCATCTTGTTCAGCGCGGGTGGCGAATCCACGGCGTCGTTGATCGGTTCTGCAGCTTGGGTTTTGGCGACTCGACCGGATGTCCAAGAGCGCGTGCGCGAGCAACCGGAGCTGCTCGGCGCGTTCCTCGAAGAGGTATTGAGATACGAGCCGCCGTTTCGGGGCCACTACCGTCACGTCGTCAGGAACACCACGCTGTGTGGTGTGGATCTTCCAGCGGATTCGCGCCTTCTGCTGTTATGGGGAGCGGCCAACCGCGATCCGGCGCAGTTCGACAATCCCGACGAGTTTCGACTGGACCGGCCGGCCGGAAAGAGCCACATCTCATTCGGCAAGGGCGCGCACTTCTGCGTCGGAGCGGCGCTCGCCCGGTTGGAGGCTCGGATCGTGCTCGGTCAACTCCTGGAGCACACGTCGACGATCGAAGCGGCTGAGGTGGGCCGGTGGCTGCCGAGCCTCCTGGTGCGGCGCCTCGAACGGCTGCAACTGGCGTGCAAATCGGCTTAGTTCGTAGCTGACACTGGTGCGGTGGGCGCCGAGACGGATAGCCAAAGGCCAGTCAGCGGGTGATTTTGAGGGTGCCCTCGGCAGGATTCGAACCTGCGGCTGAGCAAAGCGTCTTGACCGCCCTCGGCCAGCACAAACCAAGTTTGAACTGCGCTGATCACCAGAACAATGTGTGGACAGCAATAGACATCCGTATCCTGTTGTAGGCACGTAGATAACACGGAGATAGCACGGTGAGGTATGGTCGGGCGGTCCAATCGGCGGGGGTGGGGCTGGATTCGCCGGTTGCCCTCGCGGAGGTGGCAAGCGTCCTACGTCGGCCCTGACCTACGGCGCCACAACGCCCCGCACACTTTCACGGCCAAGCTCGACGCCGAGGGCTGGCTATCCGCGGAGCGCCGCCTCATCGAGCTGGATCAGTGGACGCCGCCGGCGCAGCGCAGGGCCGCACGCCGGGGTGAGGTTCTCACCGTCGGGCGATACGCGGCCACCTGGGTCGCGGAGCGCGGCTTGAAATACCGCACGCGCCGTCACTACGAGTCCCTGCTGGCCAACCACATCGAGCCGATGCTGGGGCACCTGCCCCTGAGCGGGCTGAATGCCCGGGAGGTGCGCGCCTGGCACGCCGCATTGGCCCCTGGCCACCCGACGACCCGTGCGCACGCCTACTCCCTGCTGCACGCGGTCCTGGCCACCGCCGTAACCGACGGACTGATCACCACCAACCCATGCTCGGTTCCGCGTGCCATGCGGGCACCGCGCCGCCGCGAGCCCGTCATCCTGGGCGTCGCCGAGGTCGCCGCACTCGCCGAGGCGATACGCCCCGAACGACTGCGAGCCATGGTGCAGGTTATGGCGTGGTGCGGGCTTCGGTGGGGGGAGGTATCCGAGCTGCGCCGCAAGGACATCAGCGCCGACGGCGCCGTGCTCACGGTGTCCCGCGCCGTCACCCGCCGCGACGGCGCGTACCGCGTGGATCGCCCCAAAAGCGGCCGGGTACGCAACGTCGTCGTCCCTCCCCATGTCCGCGCCGACCTCGTTCAACATTTGGACGAGTTCGTCGGCGACGGCCCCGAGGCCCTACTGTTCCCGGCAGCACGTGGTGGGCACCTTAACGACCGTGTATTCAGCCGGGAGTACTTTGCCAAAGCGCTGAAAGCCATTGAGCGCGAGGATGTCCGGGTTCACGACTTACGCCACTTCCAGGGCACCCAGGTCGCCCGTGTCGGCACGTTGCGCGAGTCCATGGACAGACTTGGCCACTCCACGGTGGCCGCGAGCCTGATCTACCAGGGCATCGTGAGTGGGCGCGATGCGCAGATCGCCGAGGCGCTGTCCGCGCTGGCCGAGGAGGAGGAGTGAGCCGACCCCTCGACGCCTTTTTCGTCGCGCTCGACGCCATCGACGTGTTCGTCGCGCTGTCCGACGAGGGTGAGGCTGTCGAATTGTCAACGGACAGTTGACATCCGTAGGTGACACGCTCAGGCAAGCGTTGGGCCGGAGCTACCTCCGACTGCTAATATCGACTCAGCTCCCCGGAGGCTTATGAACGGGCCGCTCGACGGAGGAGCCTGAGCTCGAGCACCCCGCGAGGTTCGGCGTTCACGGACTAAGGACCGGGCAGTTGTTGTCCAACGCTGCCGAGGAGTCCTTCTGATGGCCCCCTTCCTTCCAATACGCCCTGAATCTCTCTCCGCCACTAGGCGGGTCCACCAGGGCCGCTACGCCGGCCTGATCCGCGATCGCGCGCCGGACGACGCCGAACTGCTCGAGGCCAAGCGCCTCATGGTCGTCGGTAACTGGCTCAGCGCCCTCGAGAAGCTAATCGCGCAGAACCCGCCGATGAACGCCGATGAGCACGCCTATGCGGCGTCGCTGCTGTCGGACGCCGGCGCATGAGGCTCACCCTTCACCAGGCCGCTGAGCGTGTCGGTCTGAGCGAGAAGACACTACGGCGGTACGTCAGCGATGGTCGTTTGCGGGCCTACCGCGTCGGCGCCCGCGCCATCAGGATCGACACCGCCGACCTCGACGCCCTGTCCCGGCCCATCGGGGGTGACTAATGAACACCCGCGTGGGCGACCGGGTCCGCATCGAACGCGACGAGACCCGCTGGCCGTCGAAGGGCACCTGGCCGCAGTTCCGGGGGAAGGTCGGGACCGTGGTCGAGGCCAACCGCGACCGCAAGCGCCCTCATCTGATCGAGTATGCGGTGGCGCTGGGCAAGGTGACCCCCCGCAACGACGGGCGAGGGGGTTTCAACTACGACGCCAAGTCGGTTGCGTGGTTCAAGGACTACGAGATGCGGCGGGTAACCCCTGAGCGCCCCGCTGGGCGTGTCTCGGGTCGCCAGGCCAGCGTGGCACCAGAGGCCGCAGCCTCCCACTTGGGGGTGCGGTGACGTGACAGACGACAAAGATCGCCCCCGCGAAACCGCAGAGGCGACCAGTCCCCCTCAGGACGACTCGATCATAACCCAGGACGCCGACGATCTGCGGCTGAGGACACTCGTCGCTGAGGGCGGGATGGTCAACGCGGCGCTGGAATGGGCCGCCAACGGCTGGCCGGTATTCCCGCTGCGGGGCAAGGTGCCATGCATCCCCTCCGCGCACTGCGGCAGGCGCCGGTGCCGCGGCGAGTGCGGCCGCCTCGGGCACGGCGTGTGGGACGCCACGACCGACCGCGCCCTGATCGGCGCGCTGTGGGCCGACCACCACTTCGGCACGGCCAATATCGGCGGGCGTGTCCCCGACCGCGTCCTCGTCGTCGATGTGGACGACATCGACGCCTTCGACTCGCTGCTCGCCGCCCACGGCCCCTGGCCGCGCTGCCAGATGAGCCTCTCTGGGCGCGACGGCGGGGGAGCGCACCTGTTCGTGCGCCGCCCGCAGGGCAGGATCAGCGCCCGGCGCCTGCCCAAGGGCATTGACCTCAAGCACGAGGGCGGCTACGTGGTGCTGCCACCGTCGGTCCACCCCGAGACCGGGCGCGGCTACCGCTACGTGGACGGGCCAATCCCCGAGCCGCCGCGGTGGTTTGTCGCTTTGGTCACCGAGCCGCCGAGGCATGCCGGCCCAGAGCGCCGGCGGTGGACGGGCAGTAGCCCGTCAGTGGTCGACGCCTACAACGGGTCGACGAGCTGGCACGAGGTCCTCGAGCCGCACGGCTGGGACTGTGTCGATGCCGGCGGCGACGAGGAGGGGGCGCGTTGGCGCCACCCCGCCGCCACCGCGGAATGGTCGGCGACGGTCAGCAACGGCTCGCTCTACGTCTACTCGACGAGCACCGACTTCGACACGACGCGGCCCGGTGAGCCGCAGGGCTACAGCCGGTTCGCCGCCTACGCGGTCCTCAATCACGGGGGCGACATGAAGGCCGCCGCCCGGTCGCTGCGCCGGCGGCAATGGCGGAAAGGGGCAGCATGAACGACGCCGACCAGGTGCCTCCGATGACCGCCGCCGTCAACGCCAACCAGGCGGAGTTGGTGCCCGAGGAGAACGGAGCCGACCTCCTCGACGAGGTCTACGCGACGCTCACCCGCTTCGTCGCCTTCGCCGATGAGCACCAGCCAGTCGCGGTCGCACTCTGGACCGCAACCACCCACGCGCTCCCAGCGTGGCACCACGCGACCAAGCTATGCATCACCAGCCCGATGAAGCGTTGTGGCAAGACCCGGTTGATGGAGGTCTCCGCAGCCCTCAGTTTCAACTCGGTGCTGGTGGCCAACACCTCAGTCGCCGCGCTGTTTCGTCTGGTGTCCGACAGCAATGAACATGACCGCCCGACGATCTTCCATGATGAGGTAGATGCCGTGTTCGGGACCAGGAAGGCCGCCGAGCAGAATGATGACCTTCGGGGTCTATACAACAGCAGCTACCAGCGCGACTGGCCCGTTTGGCGGTGCGTCGGCGTGGGGACCAATCAGGAGTCCGTACCTTTCGATGTCTTCTCCATGTCGATGCTTGCCGCAATAAAGCACATCCCCGACACGATCTCAGACCGTGCCGTAAACATCGCACTTCGGCGGAGAGCTCCCGGAGAAACCGTCGCCCGGTACCGGAGCCGCCGCGACGGTCCGGCACTCGAGGAACTACGCAACAAAATCAAGGCGTGGGTGCGCAGCCCCGTCAAGGACGACGAGGGCACGACCCGCCTCGACCGGCTGCGCGCCGCCGAGCCGACGATGCCCGACGCCGTCGAGGACAGGGCGCAGGACGCCTGGGAGCCGCTGTTCACCATCGCCGAGGAGGCCGGCGGCGACTGGCCGCAACGGGTTCGCGACGCCTGCGCGGCGCTCACCGGGGCGGCGGCCGAGGACGACGAGGAGTGCAAGCTCGATACCAAGCTGCTATCCGACATCCGCGACATCGTCGACGAGCATAAGAGCAGCTTCATCGCCTCCGCGGCGCTAGCCCAATTGCTGCGCGCACGGGCCGAGTCGCCGTGGCAGAAGTTCGAGCTGAACGAGAACGGACTCGCGCAACGGCTGCGGCCCTTCGGCGTCAAGCCCGGACGCGACACCTCCGGCAAAGTCCGGGGTTACCGCGTGGACGAGCTGACGGACGCCTTCCGCAGGTACCTCCGTCAGAACCCGCCAGACCGTCAGACGATGCCTTCTGACAAGGGCAAAGTGGAAGACGACGGGAAAACCGCCACTCGTCAGAACCCGTCAGAACCCGTCAAATCTGACACCCGTTTGACACGCTCTGACTACCGGGAAAATACCGCGCAGTGTGGCGTACTTGCTGGTCACACGATTACCTCTGACGGCTTGACGGCTTCTGACACCGATCCCAAAGGGGGCGGGCTAAGGGACAAGGGCGTCGATACGTCCGGCAAACGACCGTGCCCCGAGTGCAGACGGACCGGCCTGCCCAGTGCCCTCGGCGGTCCGTGCCTACGCTGCCAACTCAAGGCCAACCAGGCCCAGCGCCCCCAGACTGGCACAACCCCGCCGTCGGGGGCCCACGGCTGACCTGCCACCTGACGGGAGCGACCGCCGCTGCTCGCCAAGCCGCCCTGCCGCGACCGCGGGCGCGGCGGCCTCTACGTGGGCGCGCCCCAGCCCGGCGGACGCTGCCTGCGCTGCCAGCTCGGCGATTGGGGCCAGGAGCCCGTTGTGGGTCAGAAGCCGTCCCCGGGCGCAGGCGGCCCGCCGAAACGATCTATGAACCAGTCGCTTGTATCAATGGCCAGGTTCGGGCCGTGTCGGCGAAGGGACGTGAGTCGAACCATGTGGCTGATGTAGCGGGGATAGATCGTATTTGCTTTTCTCGAATACCGACATCCCGGTTTCCCACTCTTCTGCTATCTGCTTGGCCTCGTCGCGCGAATGTGCCCAGCCCCGAGCGACTTGTACGCGCCTTCCATCAACATCATCGACAGAAAACGCCACGATCCACGCATCCGCACCGGCCGTATTTACTTCGTAGTAGCGGAGATGGTCGCCGTCGGCCCGCGCCCATGTCGGAGATTCGTCCTCTTCGTGGAGGCCATCTGTCCATCTCAGTCGCTTGGTCACACCCTGATTCAACTCGTACATACGGGAGTGCGTCGGCAATCTGCCGCCAAGCGCGCCGCAGCCGGCCAGATTGCCCCGATATTCTCTTTGCGGTGACCACGTTGCGCAGGAGCCCGGCCGCCGACTGAACTCCGCAGCCAATGGCCGTCGCGTAACCAACCGCTACTGCGTGAGCCAGGGCTTTGGGCCTCGTAAAGGCGTGTTCGATCGACGATGCGCGAAACGCCGCTTATTGCTCATCGAGCCCGTAGCCAGGTCCGAAATGGGGGGCCGACCGAAATCTGCCACAGCCGAACTCGTACCAGGCGGAACGGCGGAGCAACCTATGGGTAAAGCAAAATCTCATGCCATTATGTCCGTCAAACAGGAGATCAGTATGGCCGCGCCCTACGCTCAGCCTAGTCCTAGGGTGTCTGACTCCGGCCTCCCTTCTACCCCCTTCCCCCGTTGGCTTGGGCTGCCGTCTACTCGTTGCTGCTGGTCCGCAATTTCCGTAGTCGCTGCGACCTTCCAGCGGCATACGGGGGCGCGAGTCGCAGGGGCGGCACATTCGTCGGTATCCCTGCGCTGGGGATTAGGTGATCGGCATTGGTCGCGCGATGGACGTAGCATTCTCGCCGTTCGTCCGGCGCCGCCAAGCTGAACACGCTTCGCGCACCGCCGAAGAACGCCTCCTCTGGGACCGCCAAGAGGTGCCAGCGTGGCTTCCACACCGCTCTCCCGCCGTACCGGCGAAGCGCCTCGTGCAACAGCGCCGGACGGTGGTTCCATCGCACTAGAGACACTTCCTCGCCCTCGATGTGAACAAGCCCGTCCTCGTCTACGCCTGCGGTAACAGGGATAACGGCCGATGGCTCCCGCATGGAGTGGTTGAAATGAATCCAGTGGATGAGATGGCCAGGGCATAAGAGTGGCATCTGCCATCTGTGCCCGAAAGTTCCCAGACATACCCGGACATGTGGACTCCCAGATTTCCGAGCCTCCGCGAGGGAGGCGCTCTTGCTGTCACCGGTTGGTGCCAGCCGCTTCGTCATCCGAGCCACCCACGAGCGTGGGGTTGGCGTGCCGTCCAGTCGGAGCTTGGCGACGACATCTCATGAAGCAGTCTCAAATCTACATCGGCTCCCCGACAGGCACGAACGCTCAGTCGAAACGAGCGGGGCGATCTCGCCTTCATGACTCAGGTCTACGGTTGAATGAGCGGAGGTTGGGAGGTGGACCTCCGAAAGCTGTTGGACGCTAGTACGCGGGGATCAAGAACCGACCCGACGGGATAGGGGCCGTCGTGACCAGGTGACTCCAGTTGTTTGTAAGCGCCAACGAAGGACCCGACTAGTGTGGCGTTCTAGGCAGCGTGAGGCTGAAAGGCGCGAAGCACGTGGACTACGCGATGAAGTGCAACAAGTGGTACAAGCTTCGGCCAGGCGACTACACCTTCACCACATGGGTGGGTGATGACCAGTTGACGTATCGAGTTGTGCGTCAACAGGATGGCTGGCTGCTTTCTCGGAAGGTGGCTGGCGCGGGATTGCTGATTCTCGGTGCGCCGGCGAAGACGCTCAGCGAGGCCCAGGCTGTAGCCGAGGCGGACGCGGAGGTCGGACTCTAGGACGGAGCGGCCTCAGCCACGAACGCCGCCAGCTTCGCGATCGCTGCACGTTGCGGCGTATTAGAAGGTTTGAATGAAGTCGGTGCTGATCCGCATACCGTGCCCGGTTGTGTCGTTCGTAAACCGGGTTCCCGACTCATCGGGCTCTACCGTCCAGCCGAGGAAGTGGTATACCTCGCCGTATTCGAGGACGGTCGAGTATTGCCGCGACCCGAGGTCTCCATTGGAGAATTTGAAGACGCCGTCCGCTCTTATCACTGCGAGATTCCCTTCCGGCGGATGCGGCAGGTATCCCTGACATACCACCAGATTTCCGCGGTTCAGCGAATCATTGGTCTGAATACCGCACTGCATCTTGCCGCTCTTGGTGACTACTCCCACGGAATCCTGGGCGCTAGACACTGCGGGTTGCGCGAGAGCCGCCAAGATTGGCAGAGCCAGGACGGCGACGATCTGACGTTTCATTACTGATCCTCCCCCATGTCGCTACTCCACCACATGGTCAGACCTTGCGCTGGCCGATAGCGACTTTCCGGCCGCCTAAAGACTCATTCATAGGGAAAAACCTGATTCCTGCCGTTCGGATCGGACATATCGTGGCTGCTATTACGCCGCGGTGTGTGTTTCTGTATGCGCCTCAAGGAGAACAATGATCAACAGGACTATCTACGTAGTCGGCGTTGCTGCCGCACTCACCGTTTTCGCCAACTTAGGTGCGGCCTCTGCTGCCCCGCCGGGGCCGGACGACGCCGGTTATTGCGGGGCTCATACCGACCCGCTCGACTGCTGGGCCGACACAGGACCTGTCACTGCCGGCGAGGAAGCGTTCATCGACCGGATGCGCGGCCAGATTCCCGGCGACGACACCCGGCTTCTGCAGATCGCTCGGGGCACCTGTCAGATGCTCGTGGGTGGCAGCGCGACGTGGTTCATCGTGGACGACGTGTCGGAGCAACTCGGGGTTAGTGAAGCCACCGCCGACCAAGTTGTGAACGTTGCGATGGACACCGCGTGTCCGGGGCTAGTGGTCGGCCCGGACAGCGTCGCGAGGCCGAGCTGATGGCCTGGGCCTGGATGCCTTGCGCCATCGCATTCGTCGCTGCATCATCGGTGATTTGCGCTCCGCCAGCAATGTCGGACCCGAAGGGCTGCAGCGCATCCGAACCACAGTGCCAAGTCGTGCCCGGAATGCGCGACGGCGTGCCCGGGGGTCCATGCTCGAATTGGACGCTGAACACTTACGGGTACGGGCCGGCTGGCCTGACAATGCAGTGCTTCTCGTATGACGGCGGCGTGTCGGGCCAGTGGTCGGCCACTCCGAATCTCGTGGGGGTCAGACAAATTGGCTCGCCGTGCTCGAGCTGGCAAGTGGCACAAGCTCCTGACGGCGGACCTCTCCGCTGTTTCTCGACGGGGCCTTATCAGGCGTCGGGCGACCCCACGAAGCCGAATGGAATTTGGGCGGTGCTCCCTGTTCCATCTGGCGGCGAGGGCTAGGCCGAGATGTTAACGGCCAAGATCGGCGTCATCACTGTTGCAGGGTTGATGCTCG
Source organism: Mycobacterium sp. GA-0227b (assembly GCF_001499855.1). Taxonomy (GTDB): domain Bacteria; phylum Actinomycetota; class Actinomycetes; order Mycobacteriales; family Mycobacteriaceae; genus Mycobacterium. The sequence continues at coordinate 12,889 of NZ_LQIK01000012.1, read as the reverse complement.
GCGCCATCGGGCTTGGCGCATCAGGTCTCGCCTTAGCGCAGAACGACACCGCTGGTTATATACACGCCCTAGACGAGGCTGGACTAATTGATCACGACGGCGATCCCTGCAACATCATCGACGGCGTATGTCACGGTCAGTTCCGAGACGGACGAGCGTCCGTCACGACCGGCACGTGGGTATGTCGCCAAATCGACCGGGGCCGCGCCCGTGACTCGGTCGTCTACGAACTCAGCCACGGTGAAGGGTTGATGCCCTCGTCGTACAACGCGCCCATCATCTACGACGCGGCTACTCAATACCTGTGCTAAGGGCGTCAATTCCTGCGCTAAGGGCGGCATCGCGCCCATGGATGCAGGGTCTCACCGTCTACACGGGTCATCGCAGCGTGCCCCAGTGAGTTCTGATCGGTCCGGAAGGACGATAGTGTCTGTGCTCCGGGTCAAGCTCAGCGACAGCATCTCGGAATTTGCGGTCGAGCCGGTGAGCTATTGCTTCGGTCGCCTCGGCGGTTCGCCCGTCGTTAGCTGCATGCGTGAAGCGCTCGATCCCCAGTTCGACGCTCAGGTCTGCGAGCGCCTTGACCAGGCCTAGGTAGCAGAGATGGCACTCGGGCATATTTAGACTCGACAACCATCCATTCGCGCTCAGATCGTCTTTCAGAAGGCTTCGCAGCGTCATCCAGCATGCCCGTTGCCGATCGAGCGCGAACGTGTGCCGAAAACACGCGCGAAAGTCGTTCTAGTCCTCAAGGGGACTGTCCCATTTACGCGACTCCTCGAGGAAAAAGCTCGCAACGCCTGTCCCCAAACTCAGAAATGATCTGAGACCTAATCGGCTTCACTGCCCGCTCCTCATGGCTTTATCAACCGTAGGGATTCGGCGCCCCGCACAGACGGTCCCCCTCTGCGCCGTTCGCGTTGCGCCATTCTGGGTCGGAGCACGCCCGTTCTAGATTTAATGAAGGCTCCTCAGATGTCGTGACGGGACTTGGTGGTGAGACGTTCACGGGGACTGGCGCACCGAGCGCTACGTAGTCCGTGCCGTTCCAACGAAAGTCCCTGCTGGTGATAGTCCCGCCGGCACAATTAGGCGTGCAGTCGTTATTGAACCGGCGGATCGTGTACTCACCGTCCGAGGCGGGGCCGACGAGTTCAGCGTAGTAGATGGCGAATCGGCCCGAATAATGCGCGTTCTCTATGTCCCACTCAATGTCGGCGAAGCCATCTGCGGTCGGAACGAGCACAAGAACCCCGTCATAACGGCCTGGGTTGTACGTGATGAAGGTGTTGCCCGTTGCGTCGGTGGCGGGGCTGGGGAATCCGAAGTGGCTCGCCACTTCTATGTTGATGTGCGGCAGCACTTTTCCGGATGCAGTGACTGCCGCGATGCAGCCGTCCTTGACTCTGTCATAGCCGAAGAGCGTGAGGAAGATGCGGACCGGTCCAAGGAATTTGTGCTCAATGTCTTGTTGGGTGACGAGATCGCCGCGACAGCCCGAGTTGGTGGGCATCGAATCCGGGAGAACTGCCGGTGGTGCCGAAGTAGGTGGGATGCTATTGGGCAGCGAAGAAGTGGACGGTAACGCTGTCGGAGACACGGTGGAGGGACCGTCCGTCTTGTCGGCATCGTCCCAAGGCTGCCAGGCGAGCAACGCCACGGCCACCACCGTCGCCACTACGGTCGCAATTGCGACGGTCTGCCGCCCGCGGTGTTTCGGCCGCGGATGCCTTTCGAGGCCCCCAGTCGTCGACCCATGGCGAGGACTATCGGCCATCGCAGGCGGCGATTTGGCGGTGCTCTGGGTGCGAGCGGATGCGCTCTGCTCGGGCGCCTTGCCCGCCAGTGCGCGGGCGAAGTCAGAAGCACGCTCGAATCGGTGCTCCGGTTCCTTGGCGAGTGCTTTGGTTAAGACTGGGTCCAGTTCGACTAGGTCTGGCCGGGTGTTTGAAAGTGCCGGCGGGGACAAGTTCAGATGGCGGCTGATGACGACTGCGGGATTCGAGTGTGGGAAAAGCTGACTGCCCGTCAGCAGGTGATACGCAGTGGCCGCGAGCGCGTACTGGTCTGCGCGCCCATCAATGTCTTCGCCCATGAGCTGTTCGGGTGCTGAGTAAGCGACGGTGCCAACGGTCATGTTGGTTGCCGTCAGCCCGCTGATGTCGTCGAGGGTTCGCGCGATTCCAAAGTCGGTCAGCAGTACGCGCTGTTCGCCATCGTCCCCTGGGTCGGTGAGCATGATGTTCGCCGGTTTGATATCGCGATGCAGCAGTCCCTGCCTGTGGGCGTAGTCGAGTGCGCTCGCGACCGCCGTGACAATAGCGGCCACGTGCTCCACCGGCATGCCAACTGGAAATTTCTTATTGAGCAGTTCTCCCAAGTCTTTTCCGTCAACGAAGTCCATCGCAATCCAGAGCTGCCCATCGGCTTCGCCGCGGTCGTGCACGCCGACGATGTTCGGGTGCCACAGCTTGGAAGCGAGGTCGGCCTCGCGAATGAAACGGGACCGGAAATCGGGGTCGTCTGACCATTCTTTGGGCAGCAGTTTCAGCGCGTCATGACGAGGCAGCCTCGGGTGCTGAGCAAGATATACCTCACCCATACCGCCAGCGCCCAGCAGCCGGATGATCCGATAGCCTGCGAATGTCTGGCCCTCGTTCAGAGGCATGTCTGCAGAGTGGTTGAAGTTAGAAGCCGTACACGTCATCGACGCTTACGAACATGCCGTGGCCGGTGCGGTCGTTGGTGAACCGGGTGCCCTCAAACGTGGAGAGGATCGTCCAACCATTGACGTGGTAGGTCTGGCCATACTTCAACACGATGTCGTCCGCGATTGCCTCCTGCGACCACGGAATGTTTCCGATATCCCAGTAGAAGTCGCCGTTTTCGCTCACAGCAGCGAGGTTGAGTCGCGACCGCTCTTCCACGGAGTACGGGGACTGCGCGAAAGGCTCGCCGCCTCGGCGCTGGCACACCACCGAGGAACCGCCGCCATGGCCCCCTCCGGTGGCGTTCGTATAGCAGCGCACCTTGCCCGATTCGGTGATGACGGCCTGGCGATCGTTGGCCACCGCAGCAGGCGCGAAGGGCAGCGTCATCGCAGACGCCGCGATTACAGCGAGTGGAAGTCGTCCGATCACGTCATCTCCTGAGGCCTAGCGGAACCTTGAGGATTGGGACACGACCACTTACCACTGGCCGCGCCACTGGTATGGATTTAGACACGCCAACGAAATTGTTCATGCGCAATGCCACATAGTTAACCGTATTCCGGAACACTCGAGCTCGAGCGCCTTCGGACACTACTGGGTCCAATAGCCAGCAATCCCAAAACTGAAACACGTTTCGGGATAGCTCCAAATGGCCCGGGGTAATGCCATCGTCCTACTGGTTGTTATCGGGCTCCGCCAGAGGATTGATACCGTGCTGTGGCTGGCGTGGTCTGATCCTCTGCATCACCGCCTCGACGTCATCGGACCAGTCGCCGTCGGTGGTGATTGCTTTTGCGACCTTCTTCTCGGCGTACTCCACGGTGGTCTGATCCCTACCGAACAACTTGCAGATACTGGCTAGGGACAGCTCCGTGCACTTGCGGGACAGGAAGATCGCGATTTGGCGGGCTTGCACCAACCTTCGGTCGTCCTTCTGCGGTCCACGCAGGTCATCGACAGTAACTCCGTAGTGATCAGCGGTTGCGCTCAATATCTCAGCGATGGAAGTTTCCGGCGGTGTAGCGCGCGACATGAGCCGCCGCAAGATGTCTCGCCCATGATCGCTAGGTTGCATGCGGGAACTCCATCCTTGTCCGCACTAATTCCTACTCCTGGGCCTCGCCGCGAACCATCTGTACTCGAGAATCGAACGTTGATCCCGACACCAATTCTGTCTTCCGTTGGGCGCTCGCTTATGATTTCGATTCTCCCGCAGCTGATTTGACGGGTCAACGGGGCCGGCTGACTACGTTTCACTTGGGCCACGCCAAGAGGATTGGCTACCGCTCACCGAACGGTGCCAACGTATCGCTTGAGGTCCCGAGTAGCCGTGAACGTGGGACCTCAGCTCGCAACGCAGGCACTGAATTACGCAGCAGACGACGAGCTGTCGACGCTCGACGACTGGCTGGACACCAAATCAGCCGACATTGAGTTCCACGTCGGGCAAGCAGGTGCTACGAACCTGGCGATTTCCCGACGTAGCTGTACCGGAGCGCAGAGCTGAGTTCGTTGCAGAGGTGCGCCAGGCGATCGACCGGGCTCTGACGGCCGTCGGCGAGCCAGAATTGAAACTCCTGCGAGTCGAGACTCCCACGCGCTCCGACCCGCCGAGCCAGGCTGGCGTGGTCGGTACTGCTGCGCCGGCTACCTGCCCAAGGTGCTATGCGATCCACGCAGGCGAATGCCTATGACAAGTACCTCTGGTCGTCTCAATACGGTGGAGGCAATTCGATGCCGACGAATCCTGAAAGGGACTGCCGTGGAATGCATCAAATGGCACGCGACGGAGCAGGATCGTTAACAGCCGCTCGGTGGGAGTCATGGAAGTCCCCACTCGGTTGACTTCACTTCGTGAAGTCGAACATGCCCTTGACAGCGGACCAGCCGTGGGGGTGAACGATCACGAAGTCCCTATCACCGGACTCGGCCTGGAAGAGCAGCATGCCCCCATCGATGACTCGCAACCGGCATTTGTCCTCGGCAAATACTCGAGGAGCGTCATCTGGAAACCAGAGGGCCATGCGACTGCACCAGTGGCTCCCATCAATCGTCAGTTTGTCGAGGGAGGCAGTTCTCACAAGGTTCCAGCCGTGCGGCGCGACCAGGACATACTCAAGAAATGATGGGCTGAGCTCACGCCAATCCACTGGCGGCTTCTCGCGGAGGATGAGCATGCCGCCAGCCGATAGACCTATCTCGTAATCGGCAGACCTATATGTCTTTTCACCTTTCAGCCAGACGTGGGCGCTCTCGCATTGGATGACTGGCTTCGGCATCCTGCTAACCGAAGCGATCCTCATACTGTTCCAGCGGTGCGGGCCCAACAACAGCGATCCTGGCGGTTCGGAATGTGGCGGCGGAGGCGGGTTGCCTTCAAAGAGCAGCGCACCGCCGTCCAAAATCTTCATGCGCCAACCGTCGTCGTCGATAACAGCTGGCCCCGGTTGATCTGCCCAGTCAATCCGAAAGCGGTAGTGCCACGCCCCTGACTTGATTGCCATTCGGAGATTGTCGCCCCCAGTGAGCCATGTTGTGGACTCCTAGACCAATTCGTCCAGCATCTTCGGGGCGGACACGCAACCCTCATTTGGTCCACGCTTCGCGCCCTTAGCAGGCTCAAATCGGCGCCCTGGCGCTTCGGGATACACAGCCCCAATGTGGTCGCCGCGACTTTTCGAGGCACGCTACCGAACGCCGGGTATCCGGTCCAACGACTTGGCGCACGAACTCTTCGCCGACCGGCTGTCTCGAAAACGATGGGTTGTTGAGAACGCGACGGCGCCAGGACCAGCGACTCGCTTGCTGGCCCTACGGCTCGCACGATTGTCTTGAAACCCAGTCTCATAACCACTAGTATCAAAACCCAGCGATCAACGAGATTATGAGACAGGAGCGGTCGGCGATGGTGGTGATCGGGTATGCGAGAGTCAGCACCACCGACCAAAATCCCCAGCTCCAGATTGACGCCCTCCTTGAGGCTGGGGCGAAGCGTGTCTTTACTGACTACGTCAGCGGCGCGACCGCATCCCGACCACATCTCGATGACTGCCTCGACCATCTCCGCGAAGGCGATGTACTCACGGTGTGGAAGTTAGACCGCCTCGGACGCAACACCCAGCACGTGCTCGCCGTGGTGGACCAGCTCGCGTCTCGAGGAATCGGGTTCCGCAGCCTCACCGAGGGCCTGCACACCGATGGACCGATGGGCAAGGCGATGCTCACAATCATGGCCGCCTTCGCCCAGCTCGAGCGCGACACAATGATCGAGCGCACCCGCGCAGGGCTCTTGGCCGCCGCCGCCAACGGGCGCAAAGGTGGGCGCCCACGAAAGATCGACGACGCCCAAGCCGCGAAGGCTCGTAGTTTGCGGGGGAAGGGAATCGCGGCCACCGACATCGCGAAGATGCTCGGGGTGTCCCGCGCCACGGTGTACCGGTACCTCAATAGTGACGAATCCTCTGCTGCCTGACGGCTTCAATTCTTGCCCCGCGGGCCGAGTGCCGTCGGAAGAGCAGCTCTGGCAAGAAGGAGGACGACCGATGACTCGCCAGAGCGCGGCGGATAGGAATGGCTCGCGAAGATCGCCTGTGGTCATCGTTGGAGAAAGCCTCGGTCGTCAGAAGTCGCGCATCCCGTTTGACGGCGGTAGTGGACGGTTGCTGGACCGCGCACTGAAGGAAGCCGGCAAGAGGAAAGACGAAGTGTTCACTACCAATGTCGTCGATTGGCATCCACCCAGCGGCTATCGACTCACGCAGCAGGACATCGACGAGGAAAAGCCCCGCCTGAAGGGCGAACTCGATGCCATCCAACCCAAGCTGGTCATCTGCCTGGGGAAGATCGCGGCAACCACCTTGCGCACTCTGTATCCCGAAGCGCCAGAACTACCTTGGCCGTTCACAACGCCGGACAAGCAGATAGAGAAGGCCCCCGCTCTTCTGTTCGCCCTGCATCCCTCCGCGGTCCTACGGCAGCGCAACAAGCTGCCGCAAGAGGAGCGCAAACTTTACGAACGGCGGTATGTGTCCACCCTGACGCGGGCACTGCGGTGGAGTTTCGAGAACAACGGCTTGACCCGCCAGGCCTGGACCGAGGCCGACGTGATCGCCGTAGATGACCTCTACCGCCAGCACGGCAAACTCAACGCTACGCACACCGAGGTTCAAGCTCTGGCCCGCAGACTTAGTCGCACGCCTACGGCGGTGGCGGCGGAGATGAACAATCTTCACCATGCACACCTCGAGCCGGGGGTGTATCCCGGAAAGCACTGGCGGTTCAGCGAGCTTGCCCGCCAGGTAGCTGACCGTGATGCGCGCTGACATAGCGGCGCACACCTGTCCACCGCTCCGCGGCATCGACGTGCTGCATTGAGAGTTCGAGCGGGGTGACCGGGCTCGGTCAATCATGACGTAATCAGTTGTCGCTCGACCAGACCCGTATCTGATCCATGATCTGATCCGGTTGCGGCGCCGAGGAATACACCCGTATCTCGCGATAGTGCTTGTCCGCGATTTCGAGTGAAGGTAGGTCGTCTTCGCGTAGCCGGACCACGACGTATCCCGCAGCGAGCAGATCGCGACTCTTGCGCTCGTCTACGAGTCGCTTGGCCGGTGCGGAATGCCAGTAGGAACCGTCGTATTCGATTACCACCCTGCGCTCGCCAACCTCGACAAGAATATCGACTGACCACACTGGCCGCGATGCGAATACCTTGTCGCGCAGCAGTACTCCGGAACGTGCGTTGCCGAAGATTCTGGTGGCGGCGGTGTGATGGTCTTGCTCAACACGTGACTTGCCGGTCTGGCGACATTCGGGGCATTCGGCCCCGTAGCTTCGGCTTCCCAGCGGCGCGGCCCAGACGTGCTTAGGGTTGGTGGCGCACACCCATTGCGGAACGAATGTCGTTGAGGCGGTCGGGCGTACTTGCCACGCGGTGACCGGATTAGCCGGACTCCATTCCGCGGCCAGGCCGGGGTCGTGCCAGGCCAATGAGTCCAAGATGGTGCGGCATTGAGGGCAGCGCCAACGCTGGTATTTGTTTCGGTTCCTGACGGGCTCTTGCCACTCATGGCCGCAGCAGTCTGCCCGCCACCAGACGTTGCGCTTAGAGTTCCACACGACAGTTTCAGGCGTGAGCCTCCCGTTGTAAGTTGGGTGCCACTGCGATATGACCTCGGGATCAGCGTAGGCAAGGTAGTGCCGATTCTTTTTCGCCGAGTCGTTGGCTCGGCAATAGGGGCAGCCGCTGTTCAAGAAGAGCATCGGCCTCACCCTTGGTGTGTGGCCGTTGGGGCACTTGAAGCGGTAAGCCTCCAAACCCCTGCCGACGACAGTAACGTGGCGGGGGTCGGCGTCGTCGGCCCACGCGTTGGCCAAGTTAGGTACGTCCGCGACCGGGGTGCGCTTCCAACGCGCTTTCTCTGCCCGCCAATTGTTCTCCCACTCAACTTCGCACCGAGCGCATCGAGAGACTCCGCCTCGGGTCGCCATCGTGCTGACCTTTTCGGCGAAGCGGTTCCCGCACGCCGGGCACCTCCAGTGACATACGCGGGTTGCTCGCAGGGTGACTGTGTCGAAGTCCGCTTCCGTGTTGCGTTCGTGGTCCCACCACTCGAGCAGGTCGGACTCGGAGTCTTTCAACAGTTCAGGTCGCGCCTTCCTGCCGCCGTAGCTGGAGCGATTCTGGTTGCGCGAACAGTTGCACCCCCAACCGATGTCGCCCAGTCGCTGAACGCTGATTCGCCCGCACTTCACGCACCGGACGACCGTCGTGCTGTGGCCGGCATCGCCCGTCAGTTCAGAGGTCATTCCAACCAGTTCGTAGCCGTTGTCTTCGACAGCGGCCTTGATGCGTTCACGGGACCACCCACGGGGCATGCCGAAATGCTGGCTGGCCTCCTCCGCAAGGCGCCGGGCGGCGGGCAAAGGATTCCAATGGCATGCTCGGCAAGTCTTCTCTCCTTTGGCGTTGTTGCCGAGGACGTATTCAAGCCTGTAGTGAGCCTCCACCCCGCAGGTGACGCAGGTTGTCAACCACCAGGCTTTGGATCCTTTGAACGACTCCGCCGCCATCAGTCCAGCCTTCAGAAGAATCTCGTCCAGGCAATCGGTGCACCACGCCGGCCTACTGCGTGTAGTGAACGCGGCCAGGTTGGCGCAGCGGGCCGTTGAGCAAACCTGATCAGGCATGAGGGAATCTTATGACCGCGGACTGAGGTGCCATGCCCAACCAGGCAGCGCCTCTAGCCGCTTCCGCCGTTCCGGAGTGATGACGTTGTGCTTTGCGTTGCGTCTCTGGATGCTCACCCACCTGCCGAGTGCTATGCCGTCTTCGATGTGCTTCTGCGGCACCCTCGCGTGGCCCTCGCGGGCGGCGAACTTCTCCAGCACAGAGAACCGCTCCTCCCACAAATCGCGGGAATAGGTCCACGTCCACTTCGGCAACCTTTCGAGCCGGCGCTGACGCTCGGGGTATAGCTGGCCCTCGGCGTACTTGGTTCGCTGCGTTCCTAGCCAGGCCCCGAGTTGAACGCCTTCAGCGACGTAGCCTTGCGGAACGCGTGACGTGCCGTGTTCGGCGACGTACTTCTCAAGCAGGGCGAACGTCCGCTCCCACTGTTCACCGTGGGGGTCCCATGACCAATCGGGTATGCCCGCCAACCGTCGCACCCTTTCGGCGCTAAGAGTTCCCGCTCGGTAGGCCTCGCGCTGCTTGCCGACCCAGGAACCGAGCGGGTAGCCGCAGTGTTGGTATCTAGCAGGGACCAGCGCGGTGCCATGCTTATCTCTGTAGTCCACAAGGTGGCGGAAACCTTCTTCCCACTTGGTGTCGTTGACGGCCCACACCCACCCGGGGAGCGCCTCTAAGCGCGCTGCGAAGTCGGCTCGCAGCTTGCCCTTGTTGTAAAGGGTGCGTTGCTGGTTCACCCAAGCACCGAGTCGGTGGCCGTCGGAACTCGATGACTTTGTCGGTGTGGAGTGGCCGTGTACCGCCGCATACTCCGCAAGTCTGCGGTAGCTGTCCTCCCACGAGGCATCGTGTACGTCCCACACCCAGCCAGGCAATGCGTCCAATCGCGCAATCCGTTCACGGCTCAGCCGACCTCGAGCGAATGATGCGCGTTGATGGTGCGCCCACATCCCAAGCCTGTAGCCATCTGAAGGGTCAACGTAGGTTCGCACTAGCCGTGTGGTGCCGTGAACTTCCGCGTGCTCTCGAAGCCGGCGGTACCCCGTCTCAAAACGTGATTGTCGGGGTTCCCATGACCAACCAGGTAGCGCCTCGAGGCGTACCTGACGTGCCTTGCTCATCTCGCCTTCGCGATAGACGGTGCGCTGGATGGTGACCCATTGCCCGAGTTTGTGTCCGTCGGCGGACCTGAATGACTGCGGTACGAGGGCGTCACCATGCTGTTGCACGTACTCCTGAAGGTGACGGCATCCTTCCTCCCATTGGTCGGTGACAGCGTCCCACGTCCAGTCGGGGAATACTTCGAGAAGGCGGCTGCGGTCGTGATCGAGGTCGCCTTTGTTCTGGCGGTACCGCTGCTGAGCGACCCACTGCCCGAGCCGGAGTCCCTCGTACCATTGAAGAGCTGGTATCCGAGTATGCCCATGCTCAGCGGCGTACCTCTCCAGCAGGCCGTACCAGAACTCCCAGGTAAGGGTGGTTCGCTCCACTAGGTGCGCCTCGAAGGCGTGGGCGAAGTCGGCGCCGACAGTCGTGGGGATGTCGATGTGTATCTTCGGCGGAAGTCGCGGTACGCCACCTGTGCGCCCCATCTTCCGCCGCAACTCATCAAGTTGGCGGCCCAAGTCCTCGTCATGAGAACGAAGAGCCTTGATGACATCCCACACCGGCTTGAACGCGGAGTCCTCCAAGGCAGTCTCGGTGTCGGCAATGGTGTCGATGAACACCGGGATGACGATGGTGCCGACCGACTTGTCCTCGGACTTGCGGATCGCCCGGCCAATGGCCTGGACGATGTCCACCTCGGATCGACGCGGGTCGTTGAACGCGACGCCGTCCAGCGTCGGCACATCCACCCCCTCGGCGAGACAACGAGCGTTCGACAGCAGGCCCCGATCGCCGTTGTCCAGGCGGCCTAGGTGCTGGAGCAGCACGTAGCGGTCGCCGGCAGGCATTTCACCGGAGGCGAAGCGCGACCATAGCTTGCCCTTCGGTCGCTGCCGGGCCGGCATCCAGTCGATCACTTCGGGCATCTCGGCGGCGAACTCGCGGGCGCGGCTCACCCGCGAGTGGAACGAGATGACCCGGCGCAGGTCGTACTTCCTCATCGCCTTCGCCAGCCCAATCTGGCCGGCCAAGGTCCGGGCGTCGGTGACCGTCTTGCCGTCCCGCGTCACGAACACCCCGCGCTCCGCCCACTGCCGGTAGGTGTCGTCATCGACACCCACGACGACGACTTGGTAGTCGGTGAGCAGGTCACGCTCGATGGCTTCCCCGAACGTGAGCCGGTGGAACACGGGACCGAAATGCGACTCGTCGTCCATCGAGACGACTTCGTAGTCGGCCTCCTGGCCGGCCCTGAGCACCCGGCCGGTGAAGTAGCGCGGCGTGGCGGTCATGAACAAGCGTCGTCCGGCCCTGATCTCATCCGGGTTGAGCACGGTGGCGAAGTCCGATGACGCCGGCCCTGCGCAGCGGTGGGCCTCATCGGCGATCACCAGGTCGAACGCGGGAACCCGTCCGAGCGTGAACGCGTTGGCGATCTGCGGAGACGACTGGTAGGTGGCGAAGACGACTCGGGGGCTTGACCTCTGTCGGAGAAAGGCGGCGATGGCCTCCGGGTCGGTGGTCACCGGCACCCCGAGGTCGCTGGTGTGCGAGATCGGGGCGTCCTTGGCGGCAGACACGGTGTCGTCGGAACAGACCGGCAGAGAGGCGAACTCCTGCGAGCAGTTAGCCCGCCACACGTTCAGGGTCTGCTTCAGCAGTGACAACGACGGCACCAGAACGAGAGTCCGTTTGGCCTCGAGCTTCTCGGTGATGAACAGGGCCGTCAAAGTTTTGCCGGTCCCACACGCCATGACCAGTTGGCCCCGGTCGGCATCCTCGAACCCCTTGACCACGGCCCCACCGCCTGCTGCTGATGCCGGCGCGGCCTGGCCGGCTTGTGCGGCCGGGGCGGGCGCAGCAGCCCGGGCGACTTCGGCCAGTCCACGCTGGCGGTGCGCAAGTCGTTGAGCCGGAAGAAGGTGACCCGCTTCTCCTGGTCGTTGATCGTGCGCTCGCCGATGCGGTCGATGAGGTCCGTGGTGGCGATGAGCATTCGGTAGCCGAACACCGCCCGGCCGGACTCGGCCAGGAAACGGTCGATGTCCTTCTTGCTGACGCGGTACTTCGGGTCGTATGCCTTGGCCTGGATCGCCCACAACGTCCCGTTGCGGTCCTCGGCGACAAGGTCGATGCCGGCGTCGCCGCCCCACCGACCGTGCCACTCAGACCACAGCCACACCCGGCGAAGCTCATGGCGGTAGACCGGGTCGTTCTCGAGAAACCACTTGCAGATGTGCTCGAACTGGCGGCCACGCCTTTGCGGGTCACCGTCCAGGGCGTCGTATAGAGAGCCGAAGTCCCCCACACGGGCAGGGTAGGGCCGTGCGCCGACATTCGGGTGACTGATGCTCCCTCCGGTTGCCTTCGAACACGGATTCGCCAGAGCAGCCGAGAACTTCGCTCGAGGCGCCGTCGCGTCCACCGCCGGATGTCGGTGCGCGGTCATACAGTGCCCGACCATGGCGTCAGCACCCACACCACAAGCCATCGTCGACCGGCGTCACAATTGCTTGGCGCCTCGACAAGGAAGGCCAGTATCTTCCCGACCAAAGGAGAAGTGTCACATGAGATTGCGCTCGTTCCTTGTCCTAGTCGGCGCGGTTGGGCTTGTGGCTGGCTGCCTGGGCCTGCTGCTGCCGATCAACATCGACGACCCGGTAAGCGTGCGGGAGGTCCGATGCGGCCAACCGTTCTCGCTGAAGCTCAACGAATACGCGGCGCCTATGGACCGACAGAATGCGACGCAGTACGGCCGAACCGCAACCGATTTTGTGGGTGACTGCAAGGCGGCGGCTACTTGTTGACGACGGTTGAAAACTAGGCCAGAAGCGACGGTGAAAAGTAGGCCACGTGGTCGTGGTTATTGTGCCGTGTT
>NZ_LQIK01000011.1 GCF_001499855.1 Mycobacterium sp. GA-0227b | reverse complement strand
TTTCATCGTCCCTTCTGGCCCGACATCGGGCCACAGGACTCTAAAACTGGTTGGACTCATTCACTGGGAACACGCCATGCCCACGTGTCCATCGCAGCGCGGAACGCTAACGTCCCAATCGCGACCGATTCACCTTCTTGAACTGCCGTCACCCCGCGCGTTGACGCCGCGCGTCCGTCGTAGAGGCGCTCCACTGCGAAGTCGCATAACTGTCCGCCATCGGCCGGCCTGAGGAAGTGCACCGTGAGACTACTCGCGCGGAGGCTTGATGCGCTGTCAATGGCCAAGTAGAAGTCGCCGCTGGTGGCCAGGGAAAGTCCCCACTCCGTTGCGGGTAGTTGGCTAACTCGTCTTGGCGGCTCCCTTCTTGTGGTCGGCGTGGCGCATCCGGTAGGACTCGCCGGAGGTGACGACGATGGTGGCGTGGTGCAACAAGCGGTCGAGGATGCTGGCGGCGGTGGTGTGTTCGGGCAGGAAGCGTCCCCATTGCTCAAAGGGCCAATGTGAGGCGACAGCCAAAGAGCGACGCTCATAGCCGGCGGCCACGAGCCGGAACAACAGTTGGGTGCCGGTGTCATCGAGCGGGGCGAAGCCGATTTCGTCCAGTATGACGAGGTCGGCGCGGAGCAGGGTGTCGATGATTTTGCCGACGGTGTTGTCGGCCAGCCCGCGGTAGAGCACCTCGATGAGGTCAGCCGCGGTGAAGTAGCGGACTTTGAATCCGGCGTGCACGGCGGCGTGCCCGCAGCCGATGAGCAGGTGACTCTTGCCCGTCCCGGGCGGACCGACCACAGCTAGATTATGTTGCGCCCGAACCCATTCCAGACTCGACAGGTAGTCGAACGTTGCTTGGGTGACCGAGGACCCTGACACGTCGAACCCGTCGAGGGTCTTGGCGACCGGGAACGCCGCGGCCTTGAGGCGGTTGGCTGTGTTGGAGGCATCGCGGGCGGCGATCTCGGCCTCGACCAAGGTCCGCAGGATCTCTTCGGGGGTCCAGCGTTGGGTCTTGGCCACCTGCAACACCTCGGCGGCGTTGCGGCGCACGGTGGCCAACTTCAGCCGCCGCAGCGCAGCGTCGAGATCAGCGGCCAGCGGCGCCACCGAGGCCGGAGCCACCGGTTTGGTGGCGGTCACGACGCCGTTCCGTTGGTCGACGTGCCAACGATCTTGTAGGCGTCCAGGGATCGTGTCTCGGCGGTGGGCAGGTCGAGGACCAGGGCGTCGCCGGCGGGGCGGGGTTGTGGAGTGCCGGTGCCGGCGGCCAGGATGGAGCGCACGTCGGCAGCGCGGAACCGCCGAAACGCCACCGCTCGGCGCAGGGCGTCGACCAAGACTTGTTCGCCGTGGGCGGCGCCGAGTCCGAGCAGGGTGTCGATCTCGGATTTCAGTCGGGTGTTGCCGATCGCGGCGGCGCCGACGAGGAACTGCTGCGCTTCGACACCGAGAGCGCAGAACTGTTTCTCTGCTTGGGTTTTCGGGCGTGGCCCACGCGAGGGTGCGGGGCGGGGTCCGTCGTAGTGTTCATCGAGAATCGAGGTCTCGCCCGGGCTGACCAGTTCGTGCTCGGCGACGATCACCCCGGTCGCCGGTTCCAGCAGGATCAACGCGCCGTGATCCACGACGACGGCCACGGTGGTGCCGACGAGGCGTTTGGGCACCGAGTAGCGAGCTGAGCCGTAGCGGATACATGACAGGCTGTCGACCTTGCGGCGCACTGACCCGGCGCCGATCGCGGGCCGCAGCGACGGCAGAGCCGTCAGCACCGTGCGTTCCTCCACCAGCCGCACATTGGGCACTGCGCAGATCTCGGCATGCACCGCGGCGTTGACTTCGGTGCACCACGATGCGGCATGGCTGTTAAGGGCACGCAGATCAACCGTTTCGCCGGCCAGGGCGGTTTCGGTGAGCAGCGGGATGGCCAGGTCGTCTTGGGCGTAGCCGCACAGATGCTCGACGATGCCCTTCGATTGGGGATCGGCACCGTGGCAGAAGTCTGGGTCGAACCCGTAATGGGAGGCGAACCGCACGTAATCCGGGTGTCGGGACAACGACATTGGCGACCACGCCGCCTTTGAGGCAGCCCATCCGGTCGGCCAGGATCTTGGCCGGCACCCCGCCGATCGCCTCGAGGGCCTCGGCGATCATCGCCAGCGTGGTGGAGGCCTTCTCGTCAGCGGCGAAGCGCACGAACCGCCACCGTGAATACGCCAGCACCGCGCAGAACACCATCAAGCCCGGTGCGGCTTGGGCCCAGTCCATCACCAGATACTCACCCGGTGACCACACCGCCGGACGGCGCTGATGCCGGTTAGCGTTGCGCCACAACACTTTCTGCTCGGCCACCAACCGGCGAAAGTTGCGTGCCGAGCCCTGATAGCCGGCCGCCCGGGCAATCGGCAACATCCGCTTCGCCGACATCTTGCCCTTCGACTTCTCCACCCGAGTCGCGACCAGGTCGGTGAACGCATCGACATTGCGTGGTCGTGGTTCGCGCGGCGGCGGCCCGCCGGCCTCGGCCCGCTCGATGACCCGCTTGACCGTCTTATGGGTGGTGCCGCACAGCTCAGCCGCGCCGCGATACGACCCGACCTGGCGATACGCAGAAATGATGTTCATACGCTCCCTTGCAGACTTCAATAGAGCTCCCTGGGCGGTGTGGTGACAGTTGGCGCTATCACCGTCACCGCCCAGGCCCACAGCTCCCGGAAATGACACGCGAGCCCGCAAAGGAGTGGGGACTTCTACATGGCCACCAGTGGGGACTTCCTACTGGCCACAAACGGGGACTTTCTCATGGCCATGGGCATGCGCCGACGGTTTCGCGCGCCGCCGCAAGGGTCAATGCCAAGGTCGTTCCGCCGAACATCCGGCCGCGGCGCGGGTCGGTGTTTCGTGAACGCCATGAGCGTTCGGAACCGACGCGGTCGAGCTCGAATATGCCCAGTATCTGGGCGGCGAGCTGACTAGCCTTTGATATCGGGGTCAATCGCGCCGTGGCCTAACATTTTCGGGCCCGCGTATCCGCGGACTAGGCCGAGGGCTTTATATCGAGGTCGCCGTCGTATTCGACGATTGCTAACGCAATGCGCAAGTACCGGGACACGAGCATGTCTACAGTTATGTTCCCGGCTGGGCGGTACCACTCGGCGATCGCATTCAACGCGGCGATGAGCGTCCGGCGCGCGTCGTCGGGATACGGTGTCTTGAACGCGCCGGTCTTTACTCCTTGCGCAATAACCTCATCGAGCAATCCCGCGACGGCGGCCCGTCGATCCGATAGCCGCTCGGCATATTCAGGCTCGAGATTGCGGATCTCTCGAATAAACAACAGGCTGTCAACACGGCGGTTTGCGCGGTATTCGACCAAGCTCTCGATGAGAATCAAGAACCTATCGACCGGATCGTCCCCTGCCCTTTCATCGGATGCCGAATGACGAGCCAAAATGTCGTGGAAACTGTCGATCGCCTCATTCAACACGCCATAGAGCAGCTCTTGCTTACTCGCGTAGTAGTGGTATAGCACAGAAAAGCTGAGCGCAGCTTCTCTGGCGATGTCGCGGATTGAGACAGCGTGATAGCCACGCTCCACGAACTCGCGACGAGCAACATCCCGTAAGGTGCCAAGCCCAGCGGGATTGTTCTTGAGCGCTCGCGCCGTGGTACGCGAGCCTCCAAAGCCGTCGGCCGCCGCGTCGCGCTGTTTCATCGCTTTCCCTGGTCGTCGACGTGGCGAGACTGCGGCCCCTCCGCGATATGCGTCTTGTGACGAAGTTGCGCCATCGCAACATCATCTCATCCCAGAACGAACGATCGTCCTATAAATCATGAGATTACAGAGTTCACGGCGACGGTCGCCGCCGCGCTGGGCCATTCGGGTGCGCGTCGTTCGTGGAAAGCCGCCATCCCCTCGACTACGTCAGGTTCCTTCATCGTCTGCGCCTCCAACGACGCGGACAACATCACGTTGAGCACTGCGTCCCTCGCTTGAGCAGCGTTGATGGCCCGCTTGGTGTACGCAATCGCTTGGCGCGGGCCAGCCGATAGGCGCGCGGCTAGGGAGCGGGCCTCGGCAAGGACAGAGGCTGTGGGAACGACTCGATTGACCAGTCCAATTCGCTCTGCCGTCGACGCATCGACCGGATCACCCGTCAGTAGGAATTCCTTGGCCCGTGCTGGTCCGATCAGCGCAGGCCATATCGCGGTGCCGCCGTCTCCTGCAGCGATGCCCATCCGGACGTGAGGGTCGGACATAGTTGCGGTATCGGCCATGATGACGACATCGCTTAGCAATGCCAGGGTGGCACCGAGGCCGACGGCCGCACCATTGACGGCCGCGATGACCGGCTGTGGAACTTCCAGGAATTCGCGCACGATCTTGCTCACATCACCCATCGCTCGCGCTGTCGACCATGGGTCCGCATCACGGGTTTGCTGAATGAGCTCGGTGTCCCCGCCTGCGCAGAAAAAGCGGCCTGACCCGGTGATCACGACTGCACCAATGTCACGCTGTTCTGGTATCCAGCGCAAGAAGGCAAGGATTTCGTTGTGCATGGCGCTGTTGACCGCGTTCGCCCGTTCGGGTCTGTCGAAGGTGAGTGTCATCACTCCGTCGGAAGCGGTTTCCATGCTAAGTGTGCTGAACATGCGCGACATCGTCTACACCCTCACTTCTGGTCGATTGCTGCCACCGAGGCGTCTGGGCGAACGCGATCTCTTCGCTCCCGCGAGGAGGCTGCGGGCGATCGTCCGCACCTGGATTTCATCGGTCCCGCCGAAGATCTGCAGAACCTTGGCGTCACGACAGAGCTGCTCGACGTTGTTCTCGGCCATGTAACCGTTGCCCCCGAATATCTGAACCGCTTCGAGGGCGACCTCCATCGCCGCCTGCGCTGTGTGCAGCTTGATGGCGGACGCCTCTGCGAGCGTGGGGCGAATCCCCGCATCCGACATCGCGATGTACTGCAGCAGCATGTGTTCGGTATTGAGACGCGCAACTTCCATTTGGCCAACTTCAGTTGGATCAGCTGGTAGTCACCGATCGGCGTGCCGAACTGAACGCGGGTCCGCACGTACTCGGTGCACAATTCAAGGCAGCGCTCGATTATCCCCAGCGCGTTGGCAGCCATGCTTGCCCGCTCCATCGCAAAGGTTGCCTTGGGTCCGGAGTCCGATGACTCCCCGGACTTGCCGGAATGGCCATCCTTGCCCGTCCCCCGCAGCAATCTATCCAGGGTGACGAAGACGTCATTCAGCTGGAGTTCACCGGTCGGCGAGGAGTGCAATCCCATCTTGCGCAGGGGTCCGCTCTGCCAAAGCCCAGGCATCCCCTTGTCGAGCACGAACGTCATGATCTTGCGCTTAGCCGGCGGCGTCTCATCGTCGAGCTTGCAGATGAACACAATAGTGTCGACGTTCGGCGCGTTGCTGATGAATGTCTTGCTCCCACTGAGCAACCACCCGCCGTCGGTCGGTCGGGCGGTAGCGCGCATCGCACCGAACGCATCTGAGCCCGATTCCGGCTCGGTGATTGCCCAGGCGCCAACCTTAGTCAGTGTCAGTAGATCTGGAACCCAGCGGCGCTTCTGTTCGTCGTTACCTGTCCGCAGGATGGCTCCTGCCGTCAAGTCGATGCTGGCACCAAGCGCGGTCACCAGGCCGGGTGAGTGCCGGGAGAACTCCAGAAGCGGAATGAGCTTCTCGCTCGCGTTGCGCGGCGGCCTCTCACCAGCCAGCGTCGCCTCGAAGCGTTCCATCGCGCTCTCGCCAACACCGAAGTCTGCGTAGAACTTTCGGAGGATATCGAAAGGTGGAACGCCGTCGAATTCGATCGCCTCCCGCTGCGGGGCGACCACCGTTTCCACGAAGCGGCGGACCGCAGCGCGGTACATCAATTGTTCATCTGACCAACAAAGCATCGCGAGTCCCTTCTCGGCTGCGAATGATGCCTTGGTTCCGCGGCCGACTGTGCGCCGCTGCACTGCGGTCCACACGTCTCGGCGACGGCACGTGGCCCTCCTGGGCGTCCGCCGACCTGAGCACCTCCTTGATCAGAGGCGCTTGATACGAGTAGAAGTCGTCTCCGCGACCATGGGCATAGCGCACGAATTGACGCGACGCGCTCACGCCAAGCGGTGCTTTCTGTGTTCCGGCGGTCAACGGCAGCGAGCAGACCATTGCTGAGCGCAGTGTCGATCGCTTTCCGCGCGGATTGACCATCGATGGTGATCAGCAGCGTGCCGTCACTGTATTCGACCATTACCTCATCTGTCATTCTCCCTCCCCTGATTCGCGATTCATCGAGGCGGAAGACGAACGGCACCGTCGAGACGGACCACCTCGCCGTTCAGGTAGCTGTTGGTGATCAGTTCCATCGCCATGGAGGCGAACTCGTGATCGAAGCCGAGTCGTGGCGGAAAGCCAACACTTGCGCCAAGTCTGGCCTTGAATGCGTCGGCCTTCTCCCCTTGACCGTAGATGGGGGTGTCAATAAGGCCTGGCGCTATGGTGTTCACCCGAATGCCGTGTAGAGCCAGGTCACGGGCCATCGGCAGAGTCATCGCAACCACTCCACCCTTGGCGGCCGAGTACGGTGTCTGACCGATCTGTCCGTCGAATGCCGCGACCGACGCCGTGTACAAGATTACCCCCCTGGCACCGTCGTCGAGCGGTTCCGAACGCGTCATGGCGGCGGCAGCAAGGCGAGCGCAGTTGTAGCTACCGATCAGGTTGACTCGGACGACGAACTCGAACTTCTTGAGCGGAATCGGGGTCCCCTCGCGGTCCACGATTCTGGCCGCCGGACCGAGACCGGCACAGTTGACCAGCACGCATAGCGGGCCGAGTTCGACCGCTGCGTCGACTGCGGCCTGTACCTGCGCTTCATCGCTGACATCGGCGTGAGCGAAGCTTCCGCCCAACTCGGCGGCCACCTTGCGGCCTAGGTCTTCCTGTCGGTCGAGATCACGACCCTGGCGCCGTGCTCTGCGAGCGCTTTGGCGGTGGCCGCACCGAGGCCGGAGGCGCCACCGGTGACGATCGCGGCTACACCGTCGATATTCATGTCTCAGATCCGTTCGATGATCGTGGCGTTGGCGAGACCGCCGCCTTCGCACATGGTTTGCAAGCCGTAGCGACCGCCGCTGCGCTTGAGCTCGTTCAGCATGGTGGCCATCAGCTTCGCGCCCGATGCACCTAGCGGATGGCCCAGCGCGATGGCGCCGCCGTTGACGTTGACCCGATCCATGTCGGGATGCACTTCCTTCTCCCAGGCGAGCACTACTGACGCGAATGCTTCATTCACCTCGAAGACGTCGATGTCGGCAGCCGTCAAACCGGCCTTCTTCAAGGCCTTTTCGGTGGCAGGGATGGGTCCAGTCAGCATGGACACCGGATCCACACCGGCGAGAGCAAAGGTGTGGACCCGCGCCAGTGCCTCGAGGTTAAGCCGCTCCGCCGCTTCTTCGCTGGCGATGAGTACCGCCGCTGCGCCGTCACAGATTTGGCTGGATGTGCCTGCGGTGATCTTGCCGCCCTCCTTGAACGACGGCTTGAGCGTTGCCAGGGATTCAACCGTGGTTTCCGGTCGTATGCCTTCGTCGGAATCGACGACGTCACCTTCGGTCACCTCGCCGGTTTCCTTGTGGCGCCGCTTGGCCGGCAGCGGCAGGATCTCGTTGTCGAACCGTCCTTCGTCGCGCGCACGCGCCGCTCGCTGCTGACTGCGTGCCCCGTACTCGTCGAGTTGCTCACGAGAGAGATTCCACCTGTCGGCGATGATCTCCGCCGAGATTCCCTGCGGAACAAGTCCGCCGGCAGGCTTGTAGCGCTTGCGCACCGCTGGCCCGTACACATATCCCCCAGGCGTGTTCGAGGCACCCATCGGGGTCGT
This sequence comes from Mycobacterium sp. GA-0227b, assembly GCF_001499855.1. Classification (GTDB taxonomy): domain Bacteria; phylum Actinomycetota; class Actinomycetes; order Mycobacteriales; family Mycobacteriaceae; genus Mycobacterium. Next base: position 35,285 of record NZ_LQIK01000011.1, on the reverse strand, counting down.
ACTCATGACCTCCACTCCGGCGGCTACCGCGATGTCGTAAGCGCCGGCCATCACCCCTTGCGCCGCGAAGTGCACGGCCTGCTGCGACGATCCACACTGACGATCGATCGTGGTGGCTGGAATGCTCTCCGGCAGTCCTGCAGCCAGAACACTGCTGCGACCGATGTTGAAGGCCTGATGCCCTACCTGCGTTACGCAGCCCATGATGACGTCGTCAATCAGCTCCGGATCCAATCGATTCCGCACGACGAGCCCATTGAGCACCTCTGCTGCGAGGTCGACGGGATGCCAGCCCGACAGATTTCCGTGGCGCCTCCCGCCTGGCGTGCGGATCGCGTCAACGATCACCGCTGATGAACTTCTCATTGATTGCTTCCTTCCTTGGATTACCAGTCACCAGCGGTTCCGCTGCTTCGGTCCGGTGAGAAGCGGCTTCCAGTTCGCTAACCATGCGCACAGCCCACTTGTAGTCGGGCTTGCCGGTATCGCTGTGGACGATGCTGGGAACCACGTGGACAACTTTGGGAGCTTTGTAGCGGGCCAGCCGGCGACGGCAGAAGCCAATGAGCTCAGTCTCATCGATGCCATTTGGAGCCACCACGACGGCAGCGACCTCGGATCCCCATCGCTCGCTCGGTCGACCGCAGACCAGTGCGTCGACGACGTCGGGATGGTCCTTGAGCACGGCCTCGACCTCTTCGACGAAGACCTTTTCTCCACCTGTGTTGATGGTCAACGAGTCTCGCCCGAGGAGTTGAACTTGGCCGTCGGCGAGTAGTCGCGCGCGATCGCCTGGAATGGTCAATCGGATACCGTCGACGACGGGGAACGTGCGCGCGGTCTTGTCAGCGTCGCCGAGATATCCCAGCGGGATTCGACCGGAGCGTGCAAGCCACCCAACGCCCTGATGCCCCGCTTCGAGGAAGCGGGTGCGGTCTTCGGCGACCACTCTCATCGACTCGTCGGGGGTGAAGGTGACGTCCGCGGCTGAGGCGTCGTCGACACTTAGCCGACTACCGAGGATGCCGGATTCGGAGGACCCGATGTTCTCGATCACGCGAACGCCGGGCATGAGCTCGATCAGGCGCCGCTTGCAGTTTGCGTGCAGCGCAGCGCCGCCCGAGACGATTACGCGGAGCGACGACACATCGTAGTGCGTGTGCTCCAGTTCCTGCACGAGCGGCCATCCGAATGCGTCGCCCACGAACGTGATCACGCCGACGCGGTGTTTCTCTACCGTTGTCAACACGTCCGCGGCGGCGAAGTTTTGTGCGCGCTGTGGGAATACAACCGTGTTGCCTTCGCAAATGGCCTGCAGCGCCGCCCACTGCGCTGCGCCGTGCATCATCGGCGCACACGGCAATACGCGGATCGGCTCGCTACGAATCGCCTCGAGGCTTTCATTGAGATCAATCCATTCGCGCCCCGTGCGCCGGTTTCGCAATCCGAGCGTGGCGACCGCCACGTCGCCCTGGCGCCACAGCACACCCTTCGGCATTCCCGTGGTGCCTCCGGTGTAGATGACGTAAAGGTCATCGGGCGAGAGCTCGTCGTGTGCCACCGGTGACACTGATGCCAGCGCCTCTTCGTAGTCGATCGCTCCGGGCAGCAGAGGATGACCGCTTCCGTCAGCTACTTGCAGCAGCGTCTTGATACCTGTCAGGTCAGGCAGGACCTTACTCAGCGCCGGGGCGAAAGCAGCATGAAACTGAATCACGGAAGGAGATGCATCAAGCAGCAGATAACGCAACTCATCAGCCGTGTACCGATAGTTGACGTTGAACGGCGCAGCTCTTCCGAGAAATGAGCCCACCAGGCCCTCGACGAAGTGCGCTCCGTTGTGAAGATACTGCGCCAGGAGGTGTTGTCCCGCCTCGTGACCGCTCAACGCCGAGCGGTCTACGAAGTGACCGATGCCGCGCTCGTTGAGGAATGCTGCCAACCTCGAAGATCTGTCGATGAGCTTTGCGTACGTCAACGATTTGCCGCCCTGGAGCACGGCGGTTCTATCCGGAACCTTAGCTGCGACAGCCCGGATCAGTGCACCGATGTTCAGGTCATTGGTCATCGGCGCAAGATCTGGTTCGACACGATTCCGTTCATTCGGCACATCGGAACTTGTTCGGTTCGGGTGAGCCGGAATGACTTTGGTGGTTGCACAACGATCGGCGGGTGCCGGTGTGCCGAAGTCGGAGGGCAACACCGGCCACTGGTCGACGTCGCCTGGGCTTCACATGGGGACGGCTTCCAGCGGGTGGTTGATGCATGAGACGACATAGCCTGTGACGACCGGCTAATCCTGTGAATGACCGGCTAAGGCGATCATCTTGTCGTGGTCCTCGGCCGGGTAGAACTGAGCAGCCCAACGACGCATCGCCGAGTAAGCCTTGGCTTCTTCTGCAGCGAAGTGTGGGCGTTGAAGGTAGGTCATGTTCGCCCAGATAGGGAAGTCTTGCTCAATGACCGTCTGCTGCACCTTGATGAATGTGACCCCGGGCCCTTCGGGCTTCGTCCGGTCGGCGCCTTCCGGTTGCTGCGAACACTGACCGAAGTAGTAGTCGATGTACTCGCCGTCCACTGTGGTGAAGCCAGTGAACTGAATGGTCGGAATCGGCTCGGTCCAGCGGATGAGCGAGAGCCCGATGCCGTACGTGTTCATCTCGACCAAAGCCTCGACCGGACCGTCAGGCGTGAACTCCGTGCGTTCCTTGCCGGCACCGTAGACGACCGAGACGATCGATTGGAACCAATGCCCCTCGGAACGGAAGCTGACCTGCTTCGGGATCTCTCCGGCACCGTGGATGTAAGCGATGTGCGCGGGATCGACGGCGTTCTCGATCGGCATCTGAACGTGAGTCTTCGTGCGGTGCACGATGGAACTCCCGGATGCATGTCGAAGAAGTCGGCGCGCCCGTACTCCGGTATCACCGGCGGCTCCCAGGTCGGTTGCTTCTCCGGGTCCTCTGAATACCAGACGACGATCGCGCCGCAGAATTCACGCACCGGATAGGTGCGGATTTTCAGGTTCGGCTTGCATCCTTCAGCGGAATACGGGATTCGGCTGTTGTGCCCGTCGCCCCGCCATTCCCAGCCATGCCATGGGCATGCGAGATCGTCGCCGACGACCCATCCACCAACGCCGCGGTGCGCCCCGAGGTGGAGGCAGTACGCATCTTGCACGTAAGCCTGGCCACCGGCTCCACGCCAGAGCACCAGCTCACGATCGAAATAGGTTAGGCGCCTGACGTCACCTGGCGCCAGGTCGTGGCTCCATGACACGGGGAACCATCCCTCGGGAAACTTGGAACTTGGAAACCCGTTGCGGTTTCTTGCTCCTGTGCCCATCGCTTCACTTCCTTCAGTTCGTATCTTGGAGTAGGTTTCGGCGACCGCACCGACGGCCAGCAGGCCGGCCCACCAATCGCGCAAGAGAGCTGAGCGAACGTTCGATTATCTAGCTATGGTATCAGACTTCTGTCGACGGAACAGCCTTAAAGTCGGATGCCGGTCCGCATGGGTGATCCCCGCCGGACAGGCTGGCGATACGATCAGCGCCCCAAGAAGGATGGTGGCCGTTTCTCTCTAAGCGCCGCAACGCCTTCACGGAAGTCGTGGCTTCGCACCAGTCGCTTCTGGCCCGCCGTCTCGCGGTCCATGGCGCCTGCGATGTCGTCGATCGTCGCAGAGTTGATGGCGCGCTTGGTTTCTGCGTAAGCCAGCGGCGGACCGGCCGACAAACGGTCGATCAACCCGTCGACATCGGTTTGAAATGTCTCGGCTTTGCTGACGTGGCTTACCAGGCCCCATTCGGCAGCTTCCGTGGCGCCAATACGCTCCGTTAGCAAAGCCATGCGAAGGGCCCTCGCACGGCCCACTGCCGCAGGAAGTAACACCGTGGCGCCGCCATCCGGCATGAGCCCGATGTTTGTCAAGGCCAGAAGGAAGTATGCGCCTTCCGCGGCCACCCCCACGTCACATGCTGCGGCGAGTGACACGCCGACACCGGCAGCTAACCCGTTTACTGCCGCCACGACCGGCTTGGCGATCTCCCTGATCGCCAGGATGGCTCGGTTGGCAGCTGTGAGCGTGTCGCCGCCGCTGGAATCTCCCGTCCGCAGCATGTCCGCATTCGCGGAATTCAGCGCCGCGGGACGATTTAGCGTGATCCACAATGCGGCGCCGTTGCGTTCGACGAGCACGTTCGGTTCGGCTTCACCGTTTGTCATGACAATTTTCCTCACATTCGGTTGAGTCGGCCGGCCGCAGGCTGCATTGCGGGCGCTCCTGTCGATTCAAAACCGTCGAGCGCGAACGACGCCCTACCGAGGTCGAGGGCGATTCGTTCCGCCCGCCCGCCTTGAACTAGCCTGCGTCGACAGCTAGGCTAGCCGCCCGAACGTTCGATCACTATGCGCTCGTTGGTGGCTACCCGCAACGTTGTCGCCGTGATTGCGGCCCGACCGCACGCTTGTCCGCCTGCTCATAGCGCGAGGGAGTCAGTTTTGATGGATCACGTGACCGTCGAACACAGCCGGCTCGGTGCGCGTACGTAGAAAGCCATGGGCAATGACCGCTGGCCAGATTCCTGCCACTGTCGATGCCCTGCTTCGCCGTGGCGCGGCGCTTTGGCCTGATCGCGATTTCATTGTCCTGGAAGACGGCGCCCGCTGGACTTGGCAACGCTGTCTGAAGGAAGCATCCGGGGCCGCAACGGCATTCGCCGCCCGAGGTGTCGGTCGAGGAGATGTAGTGATGCTCCTCGTGCCTAATGGCGGAGCCTGGCTGCGCGCCTGGTGGGGTACGGCCCTTCTTGGCGGCATCATGGCCGCGGTTAATCCTGCCTACAAAGGCCAATTGCTCACAGACGTATGCAACACGATCAGGCCGAAGGTCATCGTAGCCGAGGCAAACGTGGCTGAACGACTTAACGACAGCGAACACGAGCTGGTGTTGGACCCCTCCGAACTGTGTGAGCTCGTGGCTTCCATCGACGAACTGGACCCCCCGGCGAAGCCGTCCGACACGCATTGCTTGCTTATGACCTCAGGCACCACCGGCCCATCCAAGGCGTCGATCACCACCCACGCTTACGTGTGCAACCTTGCTGCCTGGCTCGTCGATGGTTGCGGACTCAATTGTGACGACGTGTTCCTCGCGGACATGCCGTGGTTTCATCTGTCCGCGTTCGCACCGGCAGTACAGATGATGCGAGTTGGCGGGAAGGTCGCAGTGCGCGCTGCGCCCGCACTGACCGAATACTGGCCAACAGCGCAAGCTCTCGGCGTTACCTTCGCGATTGCGCCCGGTACGGTGGCGCAGTTCCTGCAGTCGCAACCTCGGTCGGGAGCGGAACGCGAGCATTCGATACGGTTCATGTTGTGCGCCCCACTACCGCCCGATCCTGCCTGCTTCGTTGAGCGATTCGGTCTCGACGGACTATGTACCGCCTACGGCTCCACGGAAGCCAACCTAGTGCTCGTCAGCACCTTATCGGCCCCACCGCGGCCCGGAAGCTGCGGCCAAGCCCGGCTGGGATTCGAGGTCCGCATCGTCGACGATCAGGACTGTCAAGTGCCAAGAGGCGAGGTCGGAGAGTTGATCGCACGCGCCGATGCACGGTGGGTGCAGTCCCAAGGCTACTGGGGGGATCCGGAAGCCACAATCCGAACGGCACGCAACGGCTGGATTCACACCGGCGACGCGCTGCGCGTCGATGAGGACGGCCACTACTTCTTCCATGACCGGTACAAGGACGTGCTGCGTCGGCGTGGCGAGAACATCTCGAGTTGCGAAGTTGAACGCGAGGTGCTCGCATACCCCGGCGTTTCCGAAGTGGCATGCGTAGCCCAGCCCGGCGAGTACGGCGGTGACGATGAGGTGAAGGTGTTTGTCGTTCCGGTCGGCCACACCGAGATGGACTTTGCCGCATTGCTCAAGTTCCTGACAGATCGGATGACGTACTTCATGGTGCCGCGGTTTTTCGAAGTCATCGATGAGCTACCCAAGACCCCGACCCAGCGGGTACAGAAGTACCTGCTGAGAGCTCGCGGCAACGGTCCGACGACATGGGATAGGAAAGCAGAGGGTTACCGGGTGACCCGGACCGGACTCGAGCGGACCCACCGCGATCAACCGGCGCACAGCCGCGACTGTCGCTGATGGAGGACATCGAGGGTAGGACGCTCGCGCCTAACGTCACTCAGCGGTTGCTCCGCTTCACGGGGGTGCGGCACTGGGTCTTGCATCCCGCGATGCTCGAGCGCTGGGCTGCGCACCCACGACCGCCTTACTCGGGCTGGCCGTCCAAACGGGTGCTGAAGAAAATCCATGTCGAGCGCTCGGATCTCGACGGTCGCCCGGTGTACGAGGTCAGCCCGCGCCGGGCGGAACCGGGACCGCTCAATGGTCACCTGCTGTATCTGCACGGCGGTGCCTACGTACGCGACCTGTTTCCGCATATCCACTGGCCGGCGATCGCCGACTTGGCCAACATCCTGCGCCGCACGATGACTGTGCCGATCTACCCGCTCGCGCCCGAGTACACCTACCGCGAAGTTTTCCCGTTTCTTATGCAGGTGTACCGCCGGCTGCTGGAAGACCGTGACCCGAGTTCGATTGCGTTTATGGGTGATTCGGCCGGCGGCGCGATGGCGTTGGCCCTGTGTCATGCAATTCGCGACGCCGATCTACCGCAGCCAAGTGATGCTGTGCTGCTCTGCCCGTGGATGCACATCGCACTCCCCCACCCCGACGTACCGGCGGTCGCCAAGATCGATCCGTTGCTCAACGTCGACCACCTGCGTGCCGCGGGAATTCGCTATGCCGGCGGTGATCCCCTCGACATGCCCTTGGTCAGCCCGGGTGCCGGACCGCTGACCGGACTGCCGCGGCTGACGGTGTTCACCGGGACACATGACGTGCTCAACCCCGATGCCCGGGACTTCCATAAACGCGCGATCGCCGAGGGACTCGACATCGGCTGGTACGAAACCCAGGGTGCTATGCACGTGTGGATGTTCCTGCCCGGTCGCCGCGCCGCCGAGGCGTTGGCCCAGATCCGTCAGGTGCTGAACGGGTAACCCGAGTCGTTCTACCGAGCCGGTCGGGCCAGTCGGCCCGGCCGGGCACCTGTATCGCGATCGTCTTCGCGCGTCAGCTCACCTGCCACGAAGGTAGCCACATAGCCGCTGGATGACTGCAGGTAGCGAGAGCCCCCTGCCGGAAGGTCGCGGCGCAGCACAGGCCGGTGGATTCGCAGATTGTCGAGATCGATGACGTTGACGTCGGCTCGCTTTCCCACTTCCAGTGAGCCGCGGTCGGATAAGCCGAACAGCTGCGCGGGGACACGCGTGTACTTCTCAACAACCAACTCGATCGGCAACCGCTCGCCGCGCTGCCTGTCGCGCACCCAGTGAGTGAGAGTAAATGTCGGACTCGACATGTCGCAAATGAAGTTCACGTGTGCACCCGCGTCGGACAACCCGGTGACGGTGTTGGGATCCGCCAGCATCTCCCGGCAGGCCTCAAGGTTGCCTTCGACATAGTTGGCACCCAGTAGCATCGCGACGGCCATGCCGTCGTCCTGCAGCAGAAAGTCGTAGAGGAATTCGATCGGGTCGCGGTTCTCCCGGGCCGCCAGAGCGGCCAGTGACTGGTCTAGTGGCGGTTCGTAGTCCACTGGATCGGCCATCGGGAAAGTCAGTGGCAGCAGACCCTCCCATATGCCGGTCATGATGTTGTCCATGGCACCGGCGTCTGGGTTCGGAACATCCGGCTCGGCAAGGATTGCGGCCTTGACATCGCTGCGGCGAAGCTCGTCAACAAGTTGACCGTGAGGCAGTTCTGCGAGCTTCATATAGGTGGGGCGTTGCATGAAGCGGTGGTAGCCGGTCAGTGTTGTCAGAACTGTCACCCCGCGCGGGGCGACCATCGGCGCCAGGTGGGCCCCGTTCGCGTTCGCCGTACTTACGGCCTCCAACACCTCGCGCCACCGCCCCGGGGCATCGTTGTTCTGGAGGGTCGTGAAGACAATGGGCAGCCCGTGATTTTGCGACAGCCGAGCGAAGAGTTCTATCTCTGACAACAACGACGAATGTTCGGGCTCGAGCCCCCCTCCGATTTCGCCGATTCCTCCGGCTGGAATAGCTTGCAACACTGCGCCGCCACCGGCCTGCAGCCCCGCGGCGATCGCCGAGAGTTCGTCTTCATGGGCGAATGTCCCGGGCACCGGCTCGCCGGACATGGCGCGATGTCCCATGATTCGCGATGTGGAGAACCCCGCCGCGCCGGCCCGCACAGCCTGCTCGGCAAGGCGAGCCATCTGTGCGATCTCGTCCGCGGTGGCCGCCTCGCGGGAGACCGCTCGATCACGCATGACATAAAAGCGCATTGGACCATGCGCGATCTGCGCGGTGACGTCGCTAGTCCAGCGACGGCCGTCGAGAAACTCGAGGTACTCGGGGAAGGTCTCCCATTGCCCCCATGGCATCCCCTCGAATAATGCGGTTCCGGGGATGTCCTCGACACCCTCCATCAGGTCGATGAGCGCCACTTCGCCGCCCTCGGGGACGGGGGCAAAACCGACGCCGCAATTGCCCATCACGACGGTTGTGACGCCGTTGGCGGCAGAGCCCTCGAGCGCATCGTCCCAGGTGACTTGCCCGTCGTAGTGTGTGTGGGAGTCAACCCACCCCGGTGTCACGACGGCTCCCTCGGCGTCGATCACCCGGTGTGCCGCCTCGGTGAGCTTGCCGATTTCTGCGATCCGACCGCCCTGTATACCGATGTCGGCGGTGCGTGGACGCCCTCCGCAGCCGTCGACCACTGTTCCGCCCTTGATCACGACGTCGAGCATTGTTGCTCCCTCCTAACTCAACGGCTGAGGATCGCAATACGCAGAGCCCCATGTGACAACGCTAACACATCGAACGTTCGACCAGTACCCACCCATCGGGCACTACGGGGTTTGTAGTGCCGGGCCTAGTCGGCCGAGCCGATGAATCGCAGTATCAGCTCGGCAACCGTTTCCGGCTGGTCGAGCTGCAGGAAATGACCGGCCTTCTCGAGGACGGCCACATCGCTGCCGGCCGGAAGCACTTTCTCGTTCCAGTGCGCAACAGTCGGTATGGCAGCGCCGTCGTCATGGCCGTGCAAATACAGGGTCGGTAGCTTTGGCGCCGAGGTCCAATGCCGGTGCAGCTCAGCGTAGCGTGCGGGTGGCCGCGTGTTGCGCAGCGTCGCCCGGTACGGCCCCAATGCCGCGCGCCAGTTCTCCGGCTGCCCGATCGCGGCATCGACATGGCGCAAATCCTCCTCGGCGTCAAAGTCCGGTGACCAGCGCCGCCACAGCAGCGGCACCATCCACGAGCCTGAACGATATGGCAGCCAAGGCAATTGGAAGTACATGCTGTACCACACGCGCAACAATTGACGTGGAAGGTCACGAAGCAGCCTGCCCGGGTCCGCGACGCGCCCCAGCGGACGAAACGCCGCCCGCAGCGGCACCGACATGATCACCGCCTTGGCGAATGGACTGTGCGGCATGGCGGCCAAGCCGGTTGCCGTGAACCCTCCCCAGTCGTGGCCAATCACTACATCGCGGTCGGTGCCACCGCCCGCCAGACGCGCCCGTAGCGCATCGTCCATCAGCGCCCCGACGTGATAACTGCCGTCGGAAGGAATCGATGACGGCGCGTAGCCCCGCATGAACGGCGCCACCACCCGCCAGCCCGACTGGGCCAGTCGAGGGGCAATTTTGCGCCAGCCGTAGGCGGTGTCGGGGAATCCGTGCAGGCACAACGCAATCGGGGCATCAGACGGTCCCCAGGTCAGGGCCTTAAGCTCCACCTCTGGGGCATGCACGTCGATCCAGCGGGGTTCAGTCATCGCCCGATCCTTCGCGTATCGGCGGCGCTTCATTTCATGCTGCGCCTCCGCGGGGCGAGTAGCATACAACAGCGCTCATCCACCGCAGACACGAAGCCACGCGAGTTACTTAGACTAGACTCGAGACTAGGGCGATGGATCCGGTGTCGCCAGGCAGGGAAACTGCCGCTGGTGACGCTGCCGCCGAGAGTTTGCCACCCCATCATGGGGTCAGCAAGGACGGCCTTGGCATAGGATTGCCTTGCGCGCAACGTGGCTTTCGAGTGAAGGCCGCCGGTTCGCCGTCGCTGGTAGCCATTCGCGTGGCGCGTGGATCGAGGCACATGATGGCCGATAACTCGCAGCGGAATAAACCCGATCTACTCGGTGACGTAGCCGCCGAATTCGCTGCCCTCGGCTTCGAGGAACTGGAGGAGATCGGGCGCGGCGGTTTTGGGGTGGTCTACCGCTGTCTGCAGCCCTCATTGGAGCGGACCGTCGCGGTGAAGGTGTTGAGCGCCGACTTAGATGAGGAAGCCCTCGATCGTTTCCTGCGTGAACAACGTGCATGGGCAGGCTGTCAGGTCATTCGAACGTCGTCAACATCATGCAGGTCGGCACCATCGCCGCCGGGCGGCCATTTATCGTGATGCAGTTTCATCGGTACGGCTCGCTCGACATGAGAATTCGCACCCATGGTCCTCTCAGTTGGAGAGAATCACTTCGCGTGGGCGTGAAGGTTGCGGGGGCGCTGGAGACGGCCCATCGGTCCGACGTTGTGCACCGCGACGTCAAGCCAGCAAACATCCTGCTCACCGAATACGGCGAACCTGCCCTTACCGACTTCGGTATCGCCCGTATCGCGGGAGCCTTTCAGACCGACACGGGGAATGTCATCGGAACGCCCGCTTTCACAGCCCCTGAGATCCTTGCAGGCCAGAGTCCGACCGTAGCCTCCGACCTGTACGGACTAGGGGCGACGTTTTTTGTGCGCTGACCGGTCACACGGCGTTCGAGCGCCAAAGCGGTGAGCAGGTCGTCGCTCAATTTCTTAGGATCACCCGCGAACCAGTGCCGGACCTTCGTCGAGTCGGCATTCCCGATGGTTTCGCCCGGGCGATCGAGTGGGCAATGTCGGGTGATCCCGCGGATCGACCCAATACTGGCGCCGGACGGTCCTCGCATCGTGGGTGGCTTATCTGCCGCCGCCGGTGGCTCCGGCGCCATTTCGCTGGCTGTCAAATCGCGAGGCGCAGAGCAAGTTGATGAACGTGGCTATCTCGAATGTGCCCGGGCCCCGCGAGCGCAGCCACCTGGGCGGCGCAACGATCAGCGAAATCTATTCGGTCGGGCCGCCGTTGGCCGGGGTGGGGATGAACATCACGGTGTGGAGCTACGTCGATCAACTGAACATCTCGGTGATCACCGACGACCGCACCGTCGACGAACCCCATGAAGTAGCCGACGCGATGATCCGGGCATTCAGCGAAATCTGCGCTGCTGCTGGGCTTTCCGACCAGTTAACCAGGGTCCACACCGCAATGGCCCCAGCCACAGTCGCCAGCTAGCGCACGCTGGCGCCCTTTCCTAACCCGGGCCCGCAGCTCGTTGCGCAGAATCTTACCGGTGCTGCTGCGGGGGAGTTCGTCGAGCACCTCGATCATGCGCGGCACCTTGTAGTTGGCCAGGCCTTGTCGGACATGCTGTTTGAGCGCTTCCGGGGTGCCGATGCGCGGGGTTGCAACACGACGAAGGCGGCCAGCCGCTGACCGTACTGCTCGTCGTCCACGCCGATCACCGACGCTTCGGCAGCCTCGGGATGAGCCAAAAGCGCCACCTCCACGTCGATCGGATAGACGTTTTCGCCTCCGGAGACGATCATTTCGTCGTCGCGGCCGACCACGAACAGCCGGCCGGCTTCGTCGAGATAGCCCATGTCGCCCGAGGCCATGAACCCGTCGTGAAAGTTCTTGCTCTTGCCTGAGGTATAGCCTTCGAATTGAGAGCCACTGCGTACATAGATTTGGCCCACTTCACCAGGGGGCAACTCCGTGAAGTTCTCGTTCAGGATGCGAATTTCGGTTCCCTCGGCGGGTTTGCCTGCGGTGTCGGGAGCCGCGCGCAGATCGCCGGGCGTAGCGGTCGCGATCATGCCCGCCTCGGTCGCGTTGTAGTTGTTGTAGACCACATCGCCGAACTGGTCCATGAACTTCGTCAGGACGTCGCGCCGCATCCGCGACCCGGATGCCGCGGCAAACCGTAACGATCTGCAGCTGTAGCGCTTTCGCACATCGTCGGGCAAGTCCATGATCCGGTCGAACATCACCGGAACGACGCAAAGTCCGGTCGCGCGGTGCCGATCAATCAGCTGGAGCGTCGCTTCCGGGTCGAATTTGCGGCGGGTCACGATCGTGCACGCCATCATCGTCGCGAAGATCAGCTGCGAAAACCCCCAGGCGTGAAACATGGGTGCGACGACGACCGTGGTTTCCTCGGCTCGCCACGGCGTCCGGTCAAGGATGTTCTTCACGACGCTCGGGTCACCGCCGGCCAGCTTCGCGCCCTTCGGTATGCCGGTGGTGCCCGAGGTGAGCAGTATCGTTCTGCCCTTCTGCTTGGCGCGCTTGGGAAGTCGGCCAGCGTGCGTGTCGATCATTTTGTCGACGGTTAGATCGTGCGCCGGCGGTTCGTCGGTCCACGCGACGATCCTTATTGCGTCCGACTTCTCGGCCAGGGCACGGTCTACCGTCTCGGTGAACTCCTCGTCGTAGACCACCGCGTCGGCACATTCGCGGTCCATGACTTCCGCCAGCGCTGGGCCAGCGAACGAGGTGTTCAGCAGCAGCGCGTCGGAACCGATGCGGTTGGCCGCGACCAGCGCGTCGACGAATCCGCGATGGTTACGGCACATGATGCCAATGGTTTTCGGCTGCCCCCCGGGCAGTGCCTGCAGGGCCGCGCCGAATGCGTCGGCGCGCTCGTCGAGCTGCTGCCACGTACGTGCCGAGTTCGTCGACGAGCCCGGACCGGTCCGGACAGCGCTGGGTGGACGACGCGAAACCGGAGGTGGCCGCCAGGTTTTCGCGACGCATTGCCGCCGCGATCCGCAGGTATTTGTCGGGTCACATCGGCGCGATCACCCGCGGCGGCGCATGGTGGCCATCACGCCGGCCATGTTCTCTAGACGGCTGCGCAGTCCCATGGTTCAGCCCAGGACCGGCAGCCGGCGCTTGCGCGCCAGCCCGTTGAGTGTTTTTTGCATCACTTCGCGCACATGTGCGTCGACCACCGCGACATCAGGGTTCTCGCCGAATCGCGCAGCGATGTCGATGGGCTCCAGCACCTCAGTGACGATCTTGGTGGGCAGCGGAAGGTTGGGCGGCAAGACGCCAAAAAGGCTGACTCCGAACGGGAATCCGATAGTGACCGCACGACTTTCATGCGGGCCGCACGTGTGATGAACCGAGCCGCTTCGCCAGTCCGGCTCCGCGAACCAGGAAGAACTGGCTTTGCTGCCCGCCGATCGACACCGCCGGCACGATCGGCACCCCTGCCTCGATCGCGGTCCTGACGTAGCCCTTCCGGCCATCGAAGTCGATCATGTTCTCCGACACCGTAGGCCGCATCGCGTCGTAGTCACCGCCGGGGAACACCACCACCAGGTGACCGGAGCGCAGCGCTTCAACCGCGTTCTCGGGATTGACCCGGATGTAGCCAGTGCGCAGCAGCAAGTTCGCCAGCGGCCCCACGAAGAGTATGTCGTGACTGAGGTGTGGATCGGCCGGCCATAGCCAAACGTCTCGTAGAAGTCGACAGCGAGGATCGGGACGTCCATCGGAAGCATCCCACCGGAGTGGTTGGAGACCACAAGTGCGCCGCCCGCGGGCGAGATGTTGTCCAGGCCGTACACCTCCGACCGGTAATACAGCTTGACGAACCGTCGCAAAACCCCGATCACGCGTTCAGTGAATTCGGGATCCCACTTCGCGATTTCCCCCGGATCGATCTCGGCGTCGCTCAAAGTTGTCCCGTGCGCGCAGTCCCTAAATCGGACACATTGACCAGCCGAAGCCAACAGCGCCTTCCCGAGTCCACGGGCAGCCCCTTACGTGATAGGTGCGAGCCCGCCAATGCCGCCAGAATGACTTCACCGGCGGACCCTACCTGGCGCATAGACACCAGGGCTACGGTACCATATGATTAAGCGTACGTTCGATAAGTATTCCGGCCGGTACGTCGGTCTGTGAGGAGCGAACCAATGAGGACGGGCTTGACCGACCTGCCATCCCGAGTGGGTAGTAGGGGTAGCAGAGCCGTGAGCGCACACTGTGGATTGGCTGACGTGGAGGCGCTGACCCTGCGGACCGGGCGCGGTGTGCACGTGGGCGGACGGAGGTGACCGTGATGAGGCCCGACTACCACACCGTCGTTGTCGGTGCCGGATTCTCCGGCATCGGCACGGCGATCAAACTCGAGGAGGCCGGCTTCGGTGACTATCTGGTGATCGAGGCCGGCGACGGTGTCGGGGGGACTTGGCACTGGAATAACTATCCCGGGATCGCCGTGGACATTCCGTCGTTTTCCTACCAGTTCTCCTTTGAGCAGCGCCCGGACTGGTCGCGGACCTATGCACCGGGCAACGAGCTGAAGGCCTATGCCGATCATTGCGTGGACAAGTACGGCATCCGCTCCAAGATCCGGTTCAACACCAAGGTGTTGGCCGCCGCGTTTGACGACGAGCACGCGCTGTGGCGGGTGCAGACCGATCCGGGCGGGGAGATCACCGCGCGGTTTCTGGTGAACGCCAGCGGGGTGCTGACGGTGCCCAAGTTGCCTGACATCGACGGTGTCGACTCGTTCGGCGGCATCACCATGCATACCGCGCGCTGGGACCACACCCAAGACCTCACTGGCAAGCGGGTCGGCGTCATCGGCACCGGCGCGTCCGCCATCCAGGTGATTCCCGAGATCGCGCCGATCGTCAAGGAGCTCACCGTCTTTCAGCGCAGAGCGATCTGGTGTTTCCCCAAACCCGATGTGCCGATGCCGGCGTTGGCGCGCTGGTTGATGCGCCTGCCGGGCGGCAAGGCAATTCAACGGTGGGTCAGCCAGGCTTACGTCGAGGCGACCTTTGCGATTCCGGCGCACTATTTCACGGTGTTGCCGCTAGCGAGGTGGATGGAGCGGGTCGCGCGGGCCTATCTGCGCTGGCAGGTCAAGGACCCGGTGGTGCGCGAAAAGCTCACGCCGCGTTATGCGATGGGCTGTAAACGGCCGGGCATGCACAACGGCTATCTGTCGACGTTCAACCGCGACAATGTGCGGTTGGTGATCGAGCCGATCGACAAGATCACGTCCTCGGCGGTGGCCACTACCGATGGTGCGAACCACGAGATCGACGTGCTGGTGCTGGCGACCGGCTTTAATGTATTGGACCTTGACAACAGCATGCCCACATTTGCGGTCACCGGGAGTGGTGGCCGGTCGCTGAGCCGGTTCTGGAGCGAGCATCGGCTGCAGGCTTATGAGGGTGCCAGCGTTCCGGGCTTTCCGAACCTGTTTCACGTGTTCGGCCCGTATAGCTATGTCGGGTCGTCGTATTTCGCGTTGATCGAGGCCCAGAGTCGCCACATCGTGCGCTGCCTGAAGCGGGCCCGCCGCGACGGCGCAACCCGCGTCGAGGTCACCGAGGAGGCCAACGACCGCTACTTCGCCGAAATGATGCGTAAGCGGCACCGCCAGGCATTCTGGCAGGATAGCTGCCAGCTGGCCAACAGCTACTACTTCGACAAGAACGGCGACGTGCCGATACGGCCCTCCACCACGCTCGAGGCTTACTGGCGCAGCAGGCATTTCAATCTCGACGACTACCGGTTCACTGCCTAGATACCGTCAAAGCTCATGATCTCTACGGCAACGGCCCAGCGTCGTGAGAGGTGCAATGGAGCCCAACGGCCAACACTCGGTCCGGCCTGCGCGAACAACATTGAATCTCAACCTACTGGAGTGGGAGAAAGGACCGACGATGGGCAGGTTGAACGGCAAGGTGGCGTTGATCAGCGGAGCGGCGCGCGGTATGGGGCGCTCCCATGCGCGGATGCTTGCCGCCGAAGGCGCCGACATCATCGCAGTGGATCTGTGCGCCGACATCGAAACCAACGAGTACCCGCTTGCCCGGACTGAGGATCTCGACGAGACCGCGCGGCTCGTCGAAAAAGAGGGCCAGCGTGTGCTGGCTGAGATCGCCGACGTCCGCGACCGGCCAGCCCTGTCCGCAGCGATCGACAGGGGTGTCGCTGAATTCGGCCATCTCGACATCCTGGTCGCCAATGCGGGGATCGCACCAATGACGACGGGCCTACCACCGCAGGCCTTCGCCGACGCCGTCGACGTGAACTTAGTCGGCGTGATCAACCTGGTACACGCGAGCCTCAAACATCTAAAAGCCGGCGCGTCGATCATCGCAACGGGATCGTTAGCAGGGTTCCTGGCGTCGATGAACAGTGGCGGTTTCAACGCCGGTCCGGGTGGTGCCGGATACGCCTTCGCCAAGCAGCTTGTCGCGCACTACGTCAACGACTTCGCTCTACAGCTTGCGCCCAAGTCAATTCGGATGAATGCGATCCACCCGACGAATTGCAATACCGACATGCTGCACAGCCCGCCGATGTATCGAGCGTTTCGGCCCGATCTGCAGCAACCGACCCGCGAGGACGCAGAAGCGGCGTTCTCGGTTATTCAGGCGATGCCAATTCCGTATATCGAACCCGAGGACATCAGCGAGGCCGTGGTTTTTCTTGCCAGCGACGCCTCCCGCTATATAACCGGCCAACAGCTTCTGGTCGACGCCGGTGGTTTCCTCAAGATGAAACCCTGGTCGGGCGTATGAGGTTCGACCCACCGAGCTGCGAAGCCCACCCTGATGATCGCGATTTGAGCGCCGAAATGACCGAAACGAGCATTGCCGACACGAAGCCGCAGTGGCGGGAACCTCGCGTCGTGATTATCGGCGCCGGTATGGCCGGCATCACCGTGGCTCACGCGCTAAAGGAGGCAGGCTTCGATGACTTCCTGATTCTGGAAAAGGGTTCCGACGTCGGTGGGGTCTGGTTTTGGAACCACTATCCCGGTCTGAGATGTGACTTCGTATCGCACGCCTATCAATTCGCCTTCGCGCCGAAGCCCGACTGGAGCAGCCTTTTTCCCACTGGTCAGGAGATCCAGCGGTATCACCGCGACGTCGTCGAACGTCTCCGGCTCGGTACGCACTTGAGGCTGGGATGTGAGGCCACCTCCGCGGCATTCGTCGACAACCGATGGCGAGTGTCCACGGCCGACGGCGACGAATTCGACGCCGACTTCCTCGTCGCAGCCACCGGTGTGCTGCACCACCCCTTCGTCCCCGACATTCCCGGCCTGGAATCGTTCGCCGGGCCCGTGGTGCATACCGCACGCTGGACCCCCATCGACACAGCCGGCAAAAGGCTAGGGGTGATCGGCACCGGATCGACCGGCGTTCAGGTCTTTTCGGCGCTGCAACCCGACGCGGCGCACATCACGCATTTCACCCGCACGCCGCAGTGGGTGATGTGGATGCCGATGGGAGTGCGGCAGCCACGCGTCATCAGCCGGCTGCTGCGGTCGCTGCCTGGACTCGAGCGGATGGTGGACGCGATGCAACGCGTCGGTTCCGACTTCGCCGTCGACCTAGTGACCCGACCGACCTGGCGGCGACGGCTAATTCAGGGGGGCGTCCGGTCGTGCCTGCGAATGCAGGTACGAGACAAGGATCTTCGCGACCGACTCACACCCGACTACGAACCGCTCTGCAAACGACAGGTAATTTCCTCCAGCTACTACCGCGCGATCAGCAAGCCGAACGCCGGTTTAGTTACCGAGGCCATCACCGCGGTAACCCCGACCGGAATACGCACTGCTGACGGCGCCCATCATGATCTCGACGCGATAGTGCTGGCCACCGGCTTTCAGCCGCACAACTACATGCGCCCGATGAAGCTGCGTGGACGCGATGGCATCTCAATCGACGACGCCTGGGCGAAGGGTCCCCGGGCCTGGGCGACGACCTTAATCCCCGGATTTCCCAATCTGTTCACCGTTCTCGGCCCCAACTCCCCTTACGGATCGATGTCACTGCAACACGTCGCCGAACTGACCGCCCGCTACATCACCGCATGGCTGCGACGATTCCGCGACCGCGAGGTCACGACCGTCGAGATCACCGAGGAAGCCACCTGCCGCTTCGCCGACGATGTCGCCGAGGCAATGGGTCCGACGGTGTGGAACACCGGCTGCAACTCGTGGTATTTCGGCGAGGATAACCACATCGATCTGTGGCCATTCGACCGCAAACGGCTGACCAGCATGCTGACCGAGCCACACGACCGCGACTACATCCTGACGGGGTGACCCACTGAGGATGAAGCAGCCGTACGAATCCGTCGAACTCGACATACGGGATCACGTCGCGCAGGTCACGCTGATAGGACCCGGCAAGGGCAACACCATGGGCCCGGAGTTCTGGTTGGAGATGCCCACGGTATTCGGCGCACTGGGAGCCGATCGCGATGTGCGGGCGATCGTGCTCACCGGATCGGGCGCCAACTTCAGCTACGGGCTGGATGTGTCGACGATGGCTGCGATCATCGGCCCGGTCATGGCCGACGGTGCGCTGGCTCGACCGCGTGCCGATTTTCGGGCCGAGGTGCTGCGCTGGCAAAAGGCCATCAATGCCGTCGCCGACTGCCCCACCCCCACCATCGCGTCGGTGCACGGCTGGTGCATCGGCGGCGGTGTTGACCTGATCTCGGCGGTGGATATCCGCTATGCCAGCGCTGACGCCAAGTTCTCCATCCGCGAGGTGAAGCTGGCGGCGGTCGCCGACGTCGGCAGCCTGGCCCGGCTGCCTCTCATTTTGAATGACGGACACTTGCGGGAGCTGGCTCTGACCGGCAAGGACATTGATGCCGCGCGTGCGGAGAAAATCGGCCTGGTCAACGACGTGTTCGAGGACGCCGAAGCCTCGCTGGCCGCCGCCCATGCCACCGCCGCCGAGATCGCCGCCAATCCGCCGCTGATCGTTCAAGGCATCAAGGATGTGCTTGACCAGCAAAGGATTTCGGCCATATCGGCGAGCCTGCGCTATGTGGCCGTGTGGAATGCGGCGTTCCTGCCGTCTCGCGATCTCGGCGAAGCTGTTTCGGCGAGATTGGCGAAGCGCCCGCCGCAGTTCACCGGCGAATAGGCCCGCCGTAGTCTGTCGTGCGCCTGGCCTTCACCGATGCGCCACCTGCCGGAGTTCGCGCTTGAGAACCTTTCCTGCGGCGTTGCGGGGCAAAGGTTCCTCACGCAGAATCCACGCCGAAGGCACCTTGAAGGCCGCCAACTGCCGTGCGGCGAATTGCTGAAGTTCTTCAACGGTTGTCTGGGAGTCCTTCAGCACCACGACGGCAGCCACCTCCTCGCCGAGATCTTGATGCGGCAAACCGATCACGGCGACGTCTTCCACGCCAGGGCAGCTTTGGAGCACCGACTCGACCTCGATGCCATAGACGTTCTCACCGCCGCGAATGACAACATCCTTTAGCCGGTCGACGATCGTCATCCGGCCCTGCTCATCGATGCGCGCCAGATCGCCGCTGTGGAACCACCGGTTCGAGAAGGCTTGGGCGGTCGCCTCCGGATCGCGCCAGTAACCACTGGCCACATTGGACCCGCGGACCCACAATTCACCGATGTGCCCCTGGTCGAGCGGGTTACCTTCTTGGTCTACGACGCAAACGTCGACAATAGGAAAGGGCGCGCCGACGCACTGTGGTTGTGCGAAGTAGTCCTCACCGGCGTTCGCGCTGATCCCTCCAGTCGTTTCGGTTACGCCAAAGCCATTTGCCCCGATGACACGGCCACCGAACTTCTGCTGCAACCGGGCTGCCAGACTTGGCGGCAAGGGTGCAGCGCCCGAGGTCACGGCACCCAAACTTGATAGTTTGTACTTTTCGAGTTCAGGTGCCTCGAGGATGCGGTGAAGCAGGGTTGGAACCGAAGCCAGAGTTGTCACATGCTCTTGTTCACACAGACGGAGAGCTTCCTCTGTATCCCAGCGAGGCATCAGGATCAGCTTCGATCCAGTTGCCGCGGCCGTATAGGACAACAGCAGCCCACCGATATGAAAGAGCGGAAAAGGATTCAGGGACACCGCCTGCTCGGTCGGTTGCAGGCCCAAGTCCGCTTTTGTCCTCGATAGCGCCCCGAAATACATCATATTCATCAGGGCCATGCAGTGGTTTCGATTGGTCGACACAACGCCTTTGGGTCGACCGGTGCTGCCGGCCGTGAAGAGAATCGTTGCGGGATCAGTTGGTGTGACGTCAACGGTGGGTAGCTGCGGATCCTCTGGCGCCGAGGCCAACAGAACCTCCCAGCGGTGCGCGGTGTCAGGCAGGGGGCCATCAGGTCGGACCACGACCCAGTGGGCAACCGGAAGCTTTTGCCACACATCCGACAGACGTTGCCAGCGCTCACCGTCGACGATGACGACCTTGGGTTCGCAGCTTCGAATTGCGTTTTCGAGTTCCTCTGTGGTCCACCATGCGTTGAGAGGAACGCTGACGGCGCCGAGGACTTGAGTGGACCAGAACGAGAAGATGAACTCCGGACCGTTGCGAGATGCGAGCGCAACCCGATCCCCCGGACGCACTCCTAACTGACCTGTCAGCACGTGCGAGAACCGGGCGACTATTCGTCGTTGATCGGCATAGGTGTAGCACTCACCCTCGCACAGCACCGCATCCCTTTCGGCGTACTGGTCCATCGACTCGAACACGGCCCGCATCGTGGGCGGTGCGTTGCGGTATGCGCGCATCGTTTGGCCTGCGACGTCGATGTTCTCCATCTCGAACGGAGCGCCTGGCGCGGTCAGGATGGCCGTGGCCTCTGCATCGTTGACCATGTCGGTCCCTTTCCAAGCTCAGCGCGCGCCGCTGGCCCATCATCCACAGTGCGGCCGCAGATCGCGCGATCTACTTATCGAACGTACGCTTAATATAGTCGCAGAGCAGCGCCGGTGTCTACGACGCGTCAGAGCAAAACTCTCAGCGACCGCCCATTCCGCGGCCCCGGCCCGCCGACCGCACCACCCATGTCAGCGTCAAATTCGCTGGCCTACTCATCCCGACATGTCTCGATCATCACGCGGATGTGGACACCGGCCGTGCTGCGATGCCATCATAGTAAGCGTACGTTCGATAAGTAGGCGGACGTCTTCGAGTGATCGACCGGTACGTCGGTCTGTGAGGAGCGAACGGATGGGGACGGGCTTGACCGACCTGCCATCCCGAGTGGGTGAAGGGAGCAGGGCCATGAGCGCACACTGGGGTCGCGGCGAACAGAGCCAATCATGAGGCCCGACTACCACACCGTCGTTGTCGGTGCCGGATTCTCCGGCATCGGCACGGCGATCAAACTCGAGGAGGCCGGCTTCGGTGACTATCTGGTGATCGAGGCCGGCGACGGTGTCGGGGGGACTTGGCACTGGAATAACTATCCCGGGATCGCCGTGGACATTCCGTCGTTTTCCTACCAGTTCTCCTTTGAGCAGCGCCCGGACTGGTCGCGGACCTATGCACCGGGCAACGAGCTGAAGGCCTATGCCGATCATTGCGTGGACAAGTACGGCATCCGCTCCAAGATCCGGTTCAACACCAAGGTGTTGGCCGCCGCGTTTGACGACGAGCACGCGCTGTGGCGGGTGCAGACCGATCCGGGCGGGGAGATCACCGCGCGGTTTCTGGTGAACGCCAGCGGGGTGCTGACGGTGCCCAAGTTGCCTGACATCGACGGTGTCGACTCGTTCGGCGGCATCACCATGCATACCGCGCGCTGGGACCACACCCAAGACCTCACTGGCAAGCGGGTCGGCGTCATCGGCACCGGCGCGTCCGCCATCCAGGTGATTCCCGAGATCGCGCCGATCGTCAAGGAGCTCACCGTCTTTCAGCGCACGGCGATCTGGTGTTTCCCCAAGTTCGATGTGATGCTGCCGAGATGGTCGCATTGGTTGATGCGCCTGCCGGGCGGCAAGGCAATTCAACGGTGGGTCAGCCAGGCCTTCGTCGAGGCGACCACCGCGATTCCGGTGCACTATTTCACGGTGTTCCCACTGCCGAGGTGGATGGAGCGGGCTGGGCGAGCCTATCTGCGTCGGCAGGTCAAAGACCCTGTGCTGCGCGAAAAGCTCACGCCGCGGTATGCGATCGGCTGTAAACGGCTGGGCCTGCACAACGACTATCTATCGACATTCAACCGCGACAATGTGCGGTTGGTGATCGAGCCGATCGACAAGATCACGTCCTCGGCGGTGGCCACCACCGACGGTGAGAACCACGAGATCGACGTGCTGGTGCTGGCGACCGGCTTTAACGTGTTGGACATCGACGTGCCCACATTTGCGATCACGGGCAGCGGGGGGCGTTCGCTGAGCCGGTTTTGGGGCGAGCACAGGTTTCAGGCTTATGAGGGCGTGACCGTTCCGGGCTTTCCGAACCTGTTTCACGTGTTCGGCCCGTACGGCTATGTCGGGTCGTCGTATTTTGCGTTGATCGAGGCCCAGGGGCACCACATCGTGCGGTGTCTCAAGGAGGCCGATCGACGCGTCGCGTCCCGGGTGGAGGTCACCAGGGAGGCCAACGACCGCTATTTCGACAAGGTAATGCGGCGCCGACACCGCCAAGTGTTCTGGCAGGACAGTTGCCGGGTGGCCCACAGCTACTACTTCGACAAGAACGGCGACGTGCCGTTTCTGCGGCCGACCACCACCGTCGAGGCCTACTGGCGCAGCCGGCGTTTCGATCTCGACGACTACCGGTTCACTGCCTAGCTGTCCCGGCCGAGATATCGCGGGTTGGCGATTGTAAGCCTGTGCATCACGATCGTTTGTAAGAGGGTGCGGAGCTCTTCCGCGCGCTCGTCGAGTTCACCCCTGCGGATAGCGGCTGCGAGCAGACTCTCGTCTGGATATCCGAAATCACGCAGGGCTTGGGCGGTCGACTCGCAGCGTTCACATTGCAGCTCGCGTCCGACGATGTGCAGAACGTTGGCAGCGACCCGCCGATGAAACTTGAACTGGCCGGTTGTCGTGGGTTCAGCGTCGTTCTCAAGGAACTCCGCCACGGCATCTAGCAGCTCGGCGGCGGTGGGCGTGCCATGCTGGCGTGAATTCATTGCAGTGGTGCCCTATTGGAATTGAATAGCTCGAGGATGTCCCATTCGGCCTCACATGCTCGTCGTCCGATAGCGGCGAGCTCGACCGACCGGTTCTGTCCGGACAGGTGTCTGTGGGCTTGAAGGCGGCAGATGACGCCCCAACGTAGCGCCGCCATGACCGACCACCACAGAAATCTCGCTGGACCGATAACCGGCCCGCCGGCATTCTCATACGCTTCGAGGAAGTCCCTGATGCTGCCCAGGCCGCCAGCGGCGCGGCTAGCCGGGGCTCCGAATCGCCACGCAGGTGCGCAGAACCAGGCCACATCCTCCGCTGGCTCGCCGATGCGCGCGCCCTCCCAATCGAGAACGGCGGCAAGCTGAGCATCGTCGACGATCAGATTGCCCATGCGGAAGTCGCCGTGCACCAGCCGGCGGTGCGCCTGAGGTGGTCGATGTAGCGCAAGCCAGCGCAGTGCCCACTCGAAAACAGCTGTGGTGTCGCCGATTTCGTTGAGCCAATCGCGTGTTTCGACCAATGGGTCGATCGCTTCGAGCCGCGACTGACTGCTCGAGGCCTGGGAGGGTTCGGATCGGTGGATTGCGGCTAGCGACCGAGCACAGTCCACCAGCACTCGGGACCGACCCTCCTGGTCGAGGCCACGCAAGATCTTGCGCCCGATGGTCTCACCGCCGACGGCTTCGGTAACCAGGAACGGATCCCCCAGCAGATCGGAGCTGTCCGCGGCAATCAGGACCTGCGGCACAGGCGCGCCTGCTGACCGTGCCAGGGCCTGAACATGCGCTTCGCGTTCCATGCTGGCAGGCGGGCCGCCGCGTCTGGCGATCTGGAGGATCAGCGACCGCACCCTCGAACTGGTCTCCGCCTCGAATGCCCACGTTGTGCGACTAGCACCGCCGGTGAGGATATGCAGACCACGGACAACGACCCGCTCGCCGAGAACCTCTGCGAGGACAGCGGCAAGAGCGTCGCGCAGCCCATCGCCATCTCTGTCACCCATAAATGTCCATGTCAGCAGTCCTTGTCTGTAGACACCAGCGCTACGATACCGTACCGTGAAGCGTACGTTCGATAAGTTACATCTTCGATTGGCGCCGGCATGAGGTCGAGTGAGGGGCGAACCAAATGAGGACGGATTTGACCTACCTTCCACCCGAGAGTCAGAGGTGATGGGCACATGAGTGCAGCCGGTAGGACAGACGACCTGCGGGCGCTGGGCGCGTCGCTTAGCAACTGGGGTCGCTGGGGTGACGATGACGAACGCGGCACCACCAACCTAATCACGCCGGACAAATTGGTCGCGGCGGCCAAGCTGATCAAGACGGGGCACATCTTCGATCTCGGCATCCCCTTCGACGAGAAGGGCCCGCAGCCCGGTGGGGTGCGGCTCAATCCGGTACGGTTGATGTCGGAAACTGGCGCCCTGCAGGTGTTTCCGGGCGGAATGAAGTACGCCGATGACTACGTGTTCATGCCGCTACAAGCTGCGTCGCAGTGGGATGCACTCGCGCACGTCTACTATGACGATCAGCTCTACAACGGATTCCCGGCCGGGGACGTGACCGTCAAGGGCGCTACTCACAACGCAATCGACAAGCAATCCAAGGGGATTGCTGGTCGCGGCGTGTTGTTGGACATTGCGGGGCTGCGGGGCGTCGACTGGTTGCAGCCTGGCGATGTCATCGGGCCCGAGGACCTGGAAGCCGCGATGGAGCGCCAAGGGGGCGTTGCCGTGGGCAGCGGCGACATCTTGCTATTCCGGACTGGGTGGCGGAAGAAATTCCTGACCGACGGGGATGCGGCGTCATTCATGGCCGGTGAACCCGGTCTGGGCCAAGCGTGTTGTGCCTGGCTGCGCGAACGGGATGTTGCCGTAGTGGCCTCCGACAACTGGGCGATTGAGGCGTTGCCGGGCGAGAATCCAGACTACGTGTTGAACGTTCATATGGTGTTGATCCGCGATATGGGAATGACTCTCGGTGAGATTCTCGATTTCGAGGAGCTGACGGCCGATTGCAATGCCGACGGTATCTGGGAGTTCTTCTTCTGCGCACCCCCGCTGAAGTTCTCAGGAGGGATGGGATCTCCGATCAATCCATTGGCGATTAAGTAGCAAGGAGTGACCATGGAAGGGTTTGCCGGAAAGGTCGCCGTCGTCACAGGCGCAGGATCCGGGATTGGCCAAGCGCTGGCCGTCGAGTTAGCCCGCTCAGGCGCCAAACTGGCCATCAGCGACGTCGATTCCAAAGGACTGGCGCAGACCGAGAAGTGGCTCAAGGTCATCGGCGCGCCGGTCAAGGCCGATCGCCTCGACGTCACCGAACGCGAGGACTTCATGGCCTACGCAGATGCGGTCAATGAGCATTTCGGCACGGTGAATCAGATCTACAACAACGCCGGAATCGCGTTCATGGGCGACGTCGAGGTCAGCCAGTTCAAGGACATGGAACGGGTGATGGACGTCGACTATTGGGGCGTGGTGAACGGCACCAAGGCATTTCTGCCGTACCTGATCGCCTCCGGCGACGGGCACATCATCAACCTCTCCAGCGTCTACGGGATGTTCGCGCTGCCGGGGCAGGCCAGCTACAACGCCGCCAAGTTCGCCGTCCGCGGCTTTACCGAAGCGCTGCGCCAGGAGATGGTGCTGGCCGGCCACCCGGTGCGGGTGACCGCCGTGCATCCCGGCGGCATCAAGACCGCGATTGCCCAGCACGCCACCGCGGCCGAGGGAGTCGACATGGACGAGCTCGCCCGATTCTTCGAAAAACGGCTCGCCATCACCAGCGCGGAACGGGCCGCGCGAATCATTCTGGGAGCCGTGCGCAAGAACAAGGCTCGGGTGCTGGTCGGCCCCGACGCCAAGGTGCAGGACCTGATCGTGCGGCTAACCGGTTCCGGCTATCAACGGCTGTTCACGGCGGTGGCGGGCCGCCTCCTGCCCTCCACGGCTAAGTCGTCGTGAACCATTGATTAAGTTGCACTAGCTAATTGGCGACAGTTGTGGTTGTGCGGCGGGTATGGGGCGACCGTCGACTATCTGGTCCAGAGCTTCGACAAAGCCTGTGCCGAAGCGGCCGTCGCACCGGAAAACAAAAGGAGCGTAAGCGATTCGGGTGACGGACTCGGATCCGTCGGCATCCTGTCTACGGTGCCGCAGCGGTATCCATTGACCGTCATTGGACTCGCCGGTGACGGTCAGCGTCCCCAGCGGCGATTCGAGGGACATCGCCACCGCGCGCTGATAGTAGTCCAGAGTCCAGTCAACGATGAGCGAGGACAATTGCGCCTCGGTGGTCTGTCCACCGGAGAGCACTAGGCCCTTCGCGTGAGTAGTACCGCCGCGGTTACCGAGCTGCATACCCATGACCGCCGAGCCGTCATCGAAAGCCGCTGTGATCCAGCGGTAGTACAGCGGACCAGCCCAGTCGCGGGGCCCCCACGAATGATCCCGCAGGCCGGCGCCCGAGATCTGCCAACTTTCGTCGCCGAGACTGAGTGACCCTTCCACGCGGATGAATTGCTGGTAATGGCCTAGTGCCATCGTAAGATCCGTGGCCTTGGACTGGTCTGAGCCGTCGTGTCCGAGCGCTGCCCCGCGCCCAACGACTTGCAGGTTGACGGTGCACGGCGAACTCGGTGCGCTGCTGAACGCACGTTTGGGATTGACCATCGCCCGTCCGTCGGAGAGTACAGAGACGGGCCCGCGATAGTACGTTGTCTGTTCCTCATGCGGTGTCACGATGGAGATTGACAGGGGGCCGGCGCAGAACTCGTCTGGTGCGGGCGCAGCCCCGCGGGAGTAAGCGAACGCGATCCGTCCGTCAGGTAGGAACAGACAGATCGTTGCCTGCGCCGTGTTCTGATTGGCTTGGATGCCAACCCTGAGCCATCCGCTGACGGCGCCGGCCGTCTGGCACGAGAAATTGTAGTATGTGCTCTCGTTGTAGGCGGGATCAGCGTCCGCGGTATGTCGTAGGTCGTGGACTGGGTCGATCGCACTGTCAAACATCGCAGTACCCGATCGGTATTTCAGTAGCGCTTAATCAGCCGCGGGTTCATTAACGCTCAGCTCGATGGAGCCATAACCCTGCCGATCGCCCCACTTACACAGTGAATATGCGTCGTTCCATTGACGATCCGCGTTGAAGCTTGGGAATGTCGAGCACAGGTGGTGGCGCGTCGCGTAGTCGAGCCTCACCGGTTCGCGGCCCTCCGGCTCATACTCGACGCTGACGGCGGTATAGCTCCCCGGACTCACTTGTCCGCCCTTCACGTTCACGTCGACCTTGCCGGCGGCGGAGACTCCATGTTCGTCTGCGACGAGCCCGTACCCGAGGACGCTATCGCCAACTTCGACCGCCACGCCCCCGGCATACGCACCCCCGTTGTCGATGCATGTAGGCCACCACCAAGAAGTGCCAAATAGATCGTATTCGCGTGCGCCCCAGGTGTGGTCGCGCCAGAAGACGCCGTCGAAGTCGACGAGACCACCGTCAATGTGCACCGACCCGATAAGTCGTCCCACCGCCTCGTAGTGGTCGTGTTCGACACCCGGCAGCCCCAAGCTGATCATCGCCGCCGCGTGGTCTATGGCGGCAATCTCCGATCGAAGTTCGAGATTGAATCCGATCTGTTGGCCTGACCAGTCGAGCCGTAAATGCTCGTAGGGCGTTACGATCTCTGGCCACACATCGTCGTTGCTATCCACCCAGTTAATCGCATCTCCGCGTCCTGCGGCCGCTTTGATCTCCACCCGATCGATCAGCCGGGCCACATGGAAATAGATGCTGACGTCTCGATCTGCGTCATAACCCATGAGGGTGCAGTTCTCTTGCCAGTTGTCCGGAGCGCCGTCCGGACGCAGATGAACCGATTCGGCCTCTGCGCTCAGCGTGTTCATATGCCCTCCTCGGGTTGTGAGATCAACTACCGGATGTCGTTACCGATGAGCTCAACTGCCGCAGACCGTGCACGATGTGATCGCGGCATTCGGTGAGTCATCCGAACCTCAGCGTTGGGGCGGATCGGCAACGCCGTAGCGCTCGGAGGCGGCGGCGAGCAGGCTCATGACGCCCGACGGCGGCGGCAGCAAAGCGGGATCATGGTGAGGCTTCAGCCCCCGTACGACAAGGCGTGGCATCACGAAGCTGAAGAGGCGAAAGAGTGCCTTGACCTCCCGGACCCGGCTGAGCCACGTGTTGGGCAGGCGGCCGCTGTTGCGATCGGTACGGATGAGTTGAAACGCAACCCGCATCACCCAGCCCAAAAAGTGAACGCAGAAGGCGTATAGGGCTCTAATTCGGGTGAAGTAGTCGTCGTAGAGTTCCCTATACAGGTAGTTGCACACGGTGCGGTGCTCGTACTCCTCGGCCATGTGCCAGAGCCACAAATAGACTGTCGGCTCGTCCCACGGCGTGAACAGGTCCCTGCCCTTGTCGAAGCAGAAGCTCGCGGCCAAAGGCCCGAAGGTTTCGAACGCCTCAGAATAGGCCAGGGCGAACTTGTGTCCTCGGCGGACGCGAATATCCTCAAGATGGTCGTGAAGCTCCTTCTGTAGTTTGTGCAGCCAGGTGTAGCCTTCCTTGATCAATGTGTCGTTGAACTGGCGGTGCAGTCGCGAGTGACGTCCCTCTTGCCCGACGAACAGGGCGGCGTCGCGAGCCAGTTCAACGTCGTGCTCCGAAAGTTTTTCCCGTGCCGCGTTGACTACCTTGCATAGGAACGGCTCCAGCTCCGGAAGACTTGCCGACGCCGCATTCATGATCTGCGAAAACTCCGGCTGCCCAGGGCTCCAGTACACCTTTGCATCGGTGAAATCAATCATCATCTTGCGGACGACCATGTCCCTGGTACTGCGGTCGGTAGTCGCCATGTGACTCCATCCCTTATCGAACGTACGCTTAATGGTACGGTATCGCGGCACGGGTGTCCATGACCGGACGGTCGCTAAACGGTCCGGTCCAGCCGCCGACGGTCAAAGGTTTGGTTGCATGGCCGATGTCGCCATTGTCAGTGCGCGCCGCAGTTGCAGTCGGGCGCCGCGGTGGATCGTTGGCGGCGATGCATCCCACCACCCTGCTAGGCACGGTGATGCTCGATGCGCTGGACCAAGCTGGCGTCAATCCCGGATCCGTCGGCCAGGTGATCGGTGGCTGCATCGATCAGGTCGGGACTCAAGCCGCCAACGTCACCCGCATGGCGTGGTTGGCGGTCGGTGGCCCCATTCACACGCCGGCGAGCACGATGCACAGCGCGTGCGGAAATCATCCCAGCAGGCCTTCAACCTCGCCGCGTCTCTCATCACTGCTTAAACCGAAGACGTCGTCGTGGCATGCGGTGTCGAGCTGATGAGTCTCATCCCGCTTGGGTCCGCCATTCTCGATGGAGCGGCTGCCGGACACGGACTCCCGCAGTCAGGAGGTTACGACTAGCGTCACGGCCAATTGGACCAGTTCGCCGCCGCTCAGGCGCTGGCCGCTAAGTACGGTGTGAGCGGGCGGAAACCGATTATTTCGGTCTGGAATCCCAGAGACGGGCGCTCGCCGCGATTGAGCAACAATATTTCGCCGGCCAGATCGTGCCTATCGCGGTCGAGTAGCAGACCACGACGTTGTTCGACACCGACGAGGCCCCGAGGACAACCGACCTCGCCACCTTGTCGGCGCTCAAGCCGGTGGTCACCGGTGGAATTCACACGGCCGGAACGAGCTCGAAGATCGCCGATGCGGCAGCAGCCGTTGTCCTGATGAACGCCGATCGCGTTGCGGCCGAAGGGTTGACGCCTTTGGCGCTGGTGCGCGCGACCAGCTTCGTGGGATGTGATCCGCGGATCATGCTGGAAGGCCCGATACCCGTCACTGCAGACCTCCTCAAAAAGGGCGGTATGACGATCGACGACATCGATATTTTCGAGGTAAACGAGGCGTTCGCCGCGGTTGTGCTCGGCTGGCAACAAGTGACCGGCGCGGATTCGGCACGCACCATTCCAGACGGCGGTGCAATTGTGCTCGGACATGCGCTCGGGTCTACCGGATGCGTCTTGATCACCAAGGCCGCCCACGAGATGTCGCGAACGGGCAGTGAAACCGCGCTTGTCACGATGTGCTGCGGTGGAGGCATCGGCACTGGCACACTGTTAGCGGCATGACCGCTGCAACCGAGCGTCCGCACGGCGATGCGATCGTCGAGCGCACCGATGACCACCTCCTCCTACTACGGCTCAATCGGCCGAGGCTGCGCAACGCAATTGGTGGCACGATCCCGATAGCGCTTCACCGGGCACTCGACGACGCCCAGCACGTCGACGACATCCATGCTGTGGTGCTGGGCGCAACGGGCGATCACTTCTGCGCCGGCGCCGACCTGACCGGTGTGGATCCCCAGCAGCCCGTCGACATCAATGACCTCGTGCATTCCGGTGTGCTAGGGGGTGATCACGAACTCGGCGACTCCTCGCCCAACGAGCGGCGTCTGGACGGCTCGGACCGAGTCGGCTTGCTCTGCGGTTTTTGTCCCTCGACAAGCCAATCGTCGCCGCCCTGCACGGCGCAGTCGTCGGCGGCGGACTCACTCTTGCGTTGTTGGCCGACGTGCGCGTCGCAGCCGATGACAGTCGGTTTCGAGCCGGGTACATCGACGCGGGGCTCGGCCCTAGAACTTGGTCTCAGCTGGCTGCTCCCCCGTGTCGCGGGTCACGGCGCCGCACTGGACCTTCTCATCGGGGAAAGACCATTGATGCAGCCGAGGCGTACCGTCTTCGCATCGCTGACCGGCTCGTGGGAGCGGGCCAAGCGTGGGAAGCAGCCCTTGAAATCGCGCGTGAGTATGCGGCCCAGCCCACCCTGGCCGCTCAGCTGACAAAGCGGGCCCTGCGTACCGCCTGGATAACCTCAGCCGAAGCTCATATGGCGCTCGAATGGACCAACCAAAGGTTCCTGTTTACTACCGAGGGTTCAATTCCCGCCTCACCGCATTCCAAAAACGCCATCGGGGTGGGCTCAACAAGAGCGATTAGTGTCCTCGCCGGGAAGCCGCTGAACGACAAGCTGCAATGGTGCGCGATGGCTAAATCGTCGCGGGCGTCGGCGCAGCGCTAGCGGACTGAGTTGAGTTGCGCGGCAGGCTAATCCAGCAGCGACGTTGCCGACGAGAGTAGGTACATGATCGCGCGGACCACTACCGCATTGACGAGATGATGATCCATCCAGCTGGCCCCGGCGCGAGATGGCACCAGTACGCAACATCGCCCGGCCGCGAAGTTATGCTGGACCTGCTCGTGCTCGCCAAGGAGCTGTTCTGGGCGGTCGCGGCGGCGGAGCGCCGCCGCGGCTCTAGGAGTCTGCTGAATTAGGGGTATTTGGGGTGGGGCGTCTCAAGCGCTCGTGGCGCGTGTGTGTAGTCAGACCCGGAGGTCGACGGCTGTGAGATCGCCCCGCCGGTATTGAGCGTGACATTGGCGTGGGGCACGGCAAGACCACAGATCGCTAGTGTCAGGTGGTGCCGGTGTGGGTGAGTCCCATCGCGATGAGACGGCGCAGGTTCTATCCGGCGCTGCGGTGATGCAGCCAGTGATCATTTTTCAAGATGCCGCGGTAGCGGACCTTGCGGTTGCCGCGGGTCAGCCAGGCGATGGAGCGTTCCACCATGGGTCGGTGTCGGCGGTATTCGGCCTGCCATTCGGGTGCGCGCGCCGCCGCCCGGGCGGCACGTAGCAGTGGTTCGTGTTCGCTCAGGGTGAGTTTGCGTCCCCGTTTGGCTGTCGTGCACTGTGTCGCTAAAGGACATGAGCGGCAGTATTTTTCGAACATCGCGCCGCCGCTGGGTGTAATCCTGACGGTGTGGTTGGCGGGGCAGGTCACCGTGTGGGAATCGAAGTCGACCGTGAAGTCGTCGCTGGTGAAACCGCCGGGCACCCATGTGCGCAGCGGGATCGGTTTGATCACTGCGCCGTGCTTCATCTCGACCAGTGCTGCCCGGATGGCCCCGGTGCCGTAGGCCGAATCGCCGAGCACCCGCACCGGGCCGGGCTCGCCCTCGAGGAGGGCCAACCCCACGATGGCTTCGTGGTTGTCTGATCCGCTGGCCTGAGTCAGGGCGCAGTCGGTGATGATTCCGGTATCGGGTTCGCCGCGATATGGGCTTTGAAGCCGTCCTGGCGGCGGTGCACCGTCTTATGGGCATGGCGGGCTTCGGGATCCACCGTGGAGATCACCCGCTCCGGGGCCGCCAGCCGGCGCCGCCAGTAGGTCAACGTTGTGGAGTGAAACGCCGGCGCGGTGATGGGCAACCCGCAGGCGGCCTTCCAGCGCAGATCGAATGTCACCGCGTCCACGGTCTCGTTATCGGACAAGCCGTGCAGAGCCTGCAGTGTGATCACGCTGGTCATCACCTCAGCCGGGACACTGGGCCGGCACCGCCGCGACGGAAACAAATCGGCGAACATCTCCTCGGGAAACAACTGGCTGCGACGAGTCGCCAGGAACGCAAACATGCTGTCGGACTTCAGAAGATGCCCGGCAACCGATTCGGCATCCAACAATTCACGCTGATCATCAGATCGACCCTGCACCCGCCAATCATCCCGAAAACCCCAGGACAACCACCCTCGCCACGCGGGATTAATTCAGCAGACTCCTAGTGCGTCGCCTTCAGTTCGAAGATTGGTATCGGCCGCGCCGTTCTGCGCTGATAGGCGTTGTATCGATTGCCGTTGTTCTTGTTGACGAGCCGCCACATCCGCTCGTAGTCGGAGTCGTCAGATGTCACCAGCCGCGTTGTGATGCCGAATCGCTTTGAGCCAACGTTGATTTCGGCATTCGGATGGGCGCACAGGTTGTAGTACCACCCAGGGTTACGATTGGAGCCTCCGTTGGACGCGACAATAAGGTAGCCATCGCCATCGCGCGCATACGTCAACGAATTAGTCCGCGGCCGGCCGGTCTTGGCCCCGGTGGTGTGCAACAGCAGGCTGGGCGGGACACCGGGAATTCTGTGTCCGATCCGGTCCTGGGTCTTCTGATACACGGTGTGGTGCAACCGCAGTAACGGTCCACCGACGTTCTTCTCAACCCAGCGGGAAACGTTCATGACTCCCGCCTTGGGGGCCGATTCGTGCCCAGGAGCGCGGCGCGCAGGATGCGGCCGGTCCCTTGCGGGTCCGGGTCGCAGCGCCACACCGTGCCTTTCGCGAATGACAGCTTGTCGCCGTCGTCCCGGACAGCACCTGCAAATGGATGCCGAACACGGATTGCCCGGCCCCCCGTCCGGCGGGGATCACGACACGGTCCTGGCCTGCGTGCACCTCGGATGCGCGTCGCACGACCAATACGTTTTCCCTATCGCGACCATGTCGGCAAGGGCCTGCGGTGGTGTGTCTGTCAGGCCGACCGACAGTGTGCTCTTGGGATCCCAACATCTGTCCGCGCGTAAAGGCCTGACGTCGAGCATCGGCAGGTGCTCAGCGTCTTCGTAGACCCCGCATGACATGCGGCCACCTCAGACTACGACTCGTGATCGCCGCTCACCCAGCGAAGCCGCGCCGAAGCCACCGAAGATCTGGACCGACCGGGATTTATCACACGTGTTCGGTGCAAAGAACGCGAGCAGTGCGTCAGTTGCGCGGGCCTGCCTGGTCAACCATCTGCTGCCAGCCAAGCAAGTTTTGTACGAGGCCACATCCTGACCGTTTGTCTGGCGTCCGAAAAACGCCAAGCCATCGCGACGGCGAAGCCAGCCATCGACATCGCCGCTGCCTAAGACACCGTGCCCAACGTCGGGGCGGCAGCCGCGACTAGGGCACAAACCTCAACGGGCTCCTGCCGAAGGCATCTGCATTTGGGGGCATCGCCCTCCGGTGTGGCCCAGCGCACTGGAGTACATTGACAACTACGGACGCCGATTGAAACGCACAATGAGTTCATGACACGACATGGTCAGCCACAACGATCGAAAGTGGCGGCGCCGAAAGCGCCGTCACGCCTACGCCGCAGCGCAAATCGCGGCGCGACCGCTCGTCGCGACCAGACGGCGAAGCCAAAACCCATCGACGGTTCGCGGACAGGGTCGCGCACGACCAAGGCCACCCCGGCCGGGCTGGCCACACTGCGAGAGGTAGCCCGGCACGAATTCGCGGCACGGGGTTACCATGCGGTGTCGATCCGCGATATGGCGACGGAAGCCGGCCTTAGCTTGTCTGTCCTTTACCACTATTTCGCCACCAAGCAAGAACTCCTCTTCGACATCCTCAACGAAGCGATCGACGATTTCCATGCCGTTCTAGCACGCCACGCGTGGGAGAACGCCTCCTCCGATCCCCTTGAGCGGTTTCTTATTCTGGTGGCAAGTATGGTCGAGTATCGAGCGCGGTCTCCAATCGACAGCATCCTGTTCATTCGGGAGGTTCGAAACCTCGATCCTCAGTACGCCAAGCAAATCGGCGTCCGACGTTCGGCAGCCCAAGATCTCTTCGAGCAGGTCATCGGCGACGGCATCGATAGCGGCGTATTCAAGACCCCCTACCCTGATGATGCCCACCGCGCCATCATCGCGATGCTGAACGCGATACCCGAATGGTACCGCCCATCGGGCAAGCTGAAAGTCGAGAACTTGGTCGCCAGGTACTCACGCCTTGGACTTGCCATTGTGGAATACGTCGGCGATCTGGATACGCTGCCGGAGAATTAACCAGGCTGGTTTTTCATCGCCATTCGGCTCTGGCGTCGCGGCCACACGTGCCGCGGCCCGCCAACCGCGCGTCACTTTGGCGCTCAACCTGACGTCTACTAATCCCAATCCCGTCGGCGTTGGCTTGGCACTGGAAGAGCGTGTTGCCGGCGCCCATTGGCGCACTGGCGATTTCGGCCGACGTGCTGTTAGCCGCCCCCTCCCCCGGTATAGGTGCCGCCTAACCGGCGATTGGCGGTGCCGGCACGCCCGAGCGTGGACCCGCCAAGATCATGCCGGGCGGTTAGACCGTAGTGCAGCCAGTTGTCGGTGGTAAGGAAATGACGTTGGCGACGACGTTCTGGTCGAAGCTAACTGCACGCGTGCGCTCGTGTTCCAGGGGTCGTCGATTACCAGGACATGCATACCGCTCAGGTCTACTGGCGAGTCCCCGATACTGAGTCCACCCGGTTCTCGAGTCGGGGTTAGTTTGATCCGTTCTCAGTTAATGCTGCAG
>NZ_LQIK01000010.1 GCF_001499855.1 Mycobacterium sp. GA-0227b | reverse complement strand
ACCACCAAGCCGCTCGCTACCCCCAGCCGCCGCCCGCCCGCCCCGATGCGGCCCGGCGGCAACCGCCGTCGCGCAACGGACGGCAGTCGCCGCACTATCAGCGGTAAGTAATCTCTAGAGCATGTCTCGCCCCGTCGCACTGATCACCGGGCCGACGTCCGGCATCGGCGCGGGTTTCGCCCGCAGGTACGCCCGCGACGGTCACGACCTGGTCCTCGTCGCCCGCGACGGAGCGCGACTCGAGCGCCTGGCCGCCGAACTGCGCGACGAAACCGGCGCGGACGTCGAGGTGCTCACCGCCGACCTCGCCGAGGCCGCCGACCGGGCCAAGGTCGCCGACCGGTTGGCCGCCGGCGTGCGGGTGTTGGTCAACAACGCGGGGTTCGGCACCTCCGGGGAGTTCTGGACCGCCGACCTCGCGCTGCTGCAGTCGCAGCTGGACGTCAACGTCACCGCGGTCATGGAGCTGACGCACGCCGCGCTGCCGCCGATGCTGGCCGCGCACCGGGGCACGGTGATCAACGTCGCCAGCGTCGCCGGCCTGCTGCCCGGCCGCGGTTCGACGTATTCGGCGTCCAAGGCGTGGGTGATCGCGTTTTCCGAAGGCCTCGCCAACGGCCTGGGCGGCACCGGCGTCGGCGTGCACGCACTCTGTCCGGGCTTCGTCCGCACCGAGTTCCACCAGCGCGCCGGTATCGACATGGACGGCACGCCGTCGTGGTTCTGGCTCGAAGTCGACGACGTGGTGCGCGAGACAATGGCGGGCGTGGCCAAGAACAAGGTGGTCATCGTGCCCGGCCTGCAGTACAAGGCTTTGACCGTCGGCGGGCGGCTCGTGCCGCGAAACCTGGTGCGAGCGATGACGAAAGTCGTCGGCCGTGGCCGCAGCAGGACGTAGAGCTTGCCTCACGTGCGTGCCCTGACCGCAGCGCTGGCAGCGATCATCGTCGTCGCGGCCTGTTCGTGTTCCACTGACGACCGGTTGGAGCGGCCCTACGCCGCGCAGACCGCGACCATCGGCGAATCGCTTGCGACGCTGGGCTGGAACATGTCGGTGTCGAACCTGCGTTTCGACGGCGACTACGTCTTGTTCGACGTCGACGCGTCACCATCGGAGCCCGGCGGCGCGCACACCAAGCCCGAAGACATCCGGTTCGGCCTCTACGGTGCCCTCGCACACCCGATCGAGGCCAACGCGATCGGAGCGTGCCGCGATGTGACCAACCTTGAGGTGCAACCACTTTCGGCTCCGACGCCGGACCGCCTCACCGGCACGGTATGCATCGGGCCGGCGCGCGACCAGGTGCAGCTGCGAGGCGTGTACGCCTACTCGCCGAGCGACCGGGTGCCGGGCACCACTATCGCGCACCCGTTGGCGTTCCCCGTCGGGCTGCCCGCGGTCAGGGACAACGACACCGGGCTGTCGCTCGAGACCACGAGCCTCGACGCGTTCCGCGCCGACGGCGCCATGCTCGACGCGACGGCGCTCGGCGACCCGAACGCGTTCACCGGCAACGGCTACATGTTGATCGGCCTCGAGATCAGCGGCCTGGCCGAGCAGTACCGCGACGTCTCCGAGCAGCGTGGCGGGCCCGCGATGGTGTTGGTGTCGCCGACGCTGCCCCCACCCGGACTCAACCACGCGTGCGACATCTACGGCGATTCGGTGCTGGTGCTGCCCGACGCCTCCCGCGACGCGGTCCAGGTTCGTGCGTCGCTGTGCACCCAGGGAGAGATCAACAGAGCCCTGCTGTATGCGACGGTTTCGCTGGTCGGCACGCATGCCGCGCTGTGGACCGAGGATGCCTGAGCCGCCGGGCCAGGATGTCGCCGCCGCGCCTCCGGGACCGACGGAGTGGGGTGAGGGCCCCGGCGTAGGTCCGTGGCCCGGCCCGCCGCCTGACGACCCGCGCTACGACCCCGTGCTGCTGCGCGACGGTGACACCCGCAACGTCGTTGACGCATACCGGTATTGGACGCAGGAGGCGATCATCGCCGACATCGATACCCGCAGACACCCGTTGCACATTGCGATCGAGAACTTCGGCAACGACGCCAACATCGGCGCGGTGGTGCGCACCGCCAACGCGTTCGCCGTCCACACCGTGCACATCGTCGGCAGACGGCGCTGGAACCGCCGCGGCGCGATGGTGACCGATCGCTATCAGCGACTGCGCCACCACGACACCACCGCCGCACTGCTCGCGTTCGCCGCCGAGGCCGGCCTCACCGTCGTCGCCGTCGACAACATCCCGGGCGCCGCGCGTCTCGAGACCACCTCGCTGCCGCGGGACTGCCTGCTGATCTTCGGCCAGGAGGGGCCCGGCATCACCGACGAGGCGAGGGCCGGCGCCGCGCTGACCGTGTCCATCGCCCAGTTCGGCTCGACCCGCAGCATCAACGCCGGCGTCGCCGCCGGTATCGCGATGCACACCTGGATCACTCAACACGGGGACCTTTCGGCGGCCTGGTAGGGCAGGATCGACACCATGGATCAGCTCTGGGCCAACCGCGCAACCAGCGCTGAGGCCGCGATCGCCAAGCGACACCTCAAACGGCTGTGGGGCTTGCCCGGCACACAACTGGGCGTGGTCGCCTGGCCCGCGGCGCGGCAGCACCGACTGTTCGGCACGTGGCACTACTGGTGGCAGGCGCATCTGCTGGACAACCTCGTCGACGCGCAGGTGCGCGACCCGCGACCCGAGCGGCAGAAGATGATCGTCCGCCAGATCCGCACGCACCGGTTGCGCAACAACCTGCGGTGGACCAACGACTACTACGACGACATGGCGTGGCTGGCGCTGGCGCTCGAACGCGCAGCCAGGCTGGCGGGGGTGCAGCGACCGAAGGCGCTCGAGAAACTGGCCGATCAGTTCGTCAACGCCTGGGTGCCCGAGGACGGCGGCGGCATCCCGTGGCGCAAGCAGGACCAGTTCTTCAACGCCCCGGCCAACGGCCCGGCAGCGATCTTCCTGGCCCGCTACGACGACCGGTTGCGTCGCGCCCAGCAGATGTCGGACTGGATCGACGAGACCCTGATCGACCCGGACACCCACCTGGTGTTCGACGGGATCAAGGGCGGCTCGCTGGTGCGCGCCCAGTACACGTACTGCCAGGGCGTGGTGCTGGGCCTGGAAACCGAACTGGCCGCGCGCACCGATGACCCCGACCACGCCAGGCGGGTGCACCGGCTGGTCGCGGCGGTCGCCGAAAACATGGCGCCCGACGGTGTCATCAAGGGCGCCGGTGGCGGCGACGGCGGCCTGTTCAACGGCATCCTGGCGCGCTATCTCGCACTGGTCGCGACCACGTTGCCGCAGCACGACGACGACGACGGCGCGGCCCGTGACACCGCCCGCTCACTGGTGCTGGGTTCCGCGGAGGCGGCGTGGCAGAACCGCCAGACCGTCGACGGGCTGCCCCTGTTCAGCGCGTTCTGGGAGCGCACCGCCGAAATCCCCACCGCCGCAGGCAGTCAGGCGCAGTTCGTCGAGGGTGCGGTCAACGCCTCCGAGGTGCCCGAGCGCGACCTGTCGGTGCAGCTGTCGGGATGGATGCTGATGGAAGCCGCCCACGCCGTGACCGAGGAGTGAGCGCCTCGCACTCGGTTCCGCGGATCGTCCGCCTGCTGCCGACACGGTTCAGCCGCGACGCCAAGGCGGTCAAGACCGAGGAGAACACGGCGGCCGCCCTGCTGCTGCTCTTCACGATCGCCGCGCTCGTTTGGGCGAATTCGCCGTGGGCGCATGGTTATTGGGCGTTTCTCGATACCCACGTCGGGTTCACCTTCGCCGAGCACCGCTTCGAGCTGACCGTCAAACATCTGGTCAACGACGGGCTGATGGCGTTCTTCTTCTTCATCGTCGGGCTCGAGGTGAAGCACGAATTCGCGATCGGTGAGCTGACCGACCGGGCCAGGGCGGCGGTGCCGGTGGTGGCGGCCATCGCCGGACTGGCGGTGCCCGCCGCGATCTTCCTGATGTTCAATCCGTCCGGCGAGAACGCCGAGGCGTGGGGTGTGGTGATATCCACCGACACCGCGTTTCTGATCGGTGCGCTGGCGGTCATCAAGCCGAAGTTCCCGGCGCGGCTACGGATCTTCCTGCTGACCTTGGCCGTCGTCGACGACGTCGGCGCGCTCGGCGTGATCGCGCTGTTCTACTCCGACCGCATCAGCGTTGCGCCGCTTGCGGTCTCGATCGCAATCATCGTGGCGCTCGCGCTGGTGCAGTTCCTGCCGGCGGCGCGCGGCCCCGCCTACGCCGCGCTCGGCTTCGCGCTGTGGATCGGGCTGTTCATGGCCGGTGTACACCCGACGCTGGCGGGCGTCGCCGTGGCGCTGCTGATCCCGGTGTACTCGCCGGAGCGCAGCCAGGTCGAGGAGGTCGTCGCGCGCATCCGCGCGTTCCGGCAGTCGCCGAACTCGCGTTACGCCCGCGAGGTGACCCGCGGCCTGCGGGATTCGATCTCGATCAACGAACGCCTGCAGACCGGCGTGCGGCCGTATGTGTCCTTCGTGGTGCTGCCGCTGTTCGCGTTGGTCAACGCCGGGGTGGTGCTCGATGCGGCCGGCGTGTCGGCGGCCCTGCGTTCGCCGCTGACATGGGGCATCGTCGTCGGTCTGGTGGTCGGCAAGTTCGTCGGCATCACCACCTCGACGTGGGTGATGCGGCGCAGCGGTGTCGGCGAACTGGCGCCAGGACTGACGTTGCGCCGGATCGCCGGCGGTGCTGCGCTGTCGGGAATCGGTTTCACGATCTCGCTTTTCATCGTCGACATCGCGATCGACGACCCCGGGCGCCAGGAGCAGGCGATCATCGGCGTGCTGATCGCCTCGGTGGTCGCATTCCTGCTCGGGTGGGCGATCTTCCGCATCACCGACTGGCTCAGCCCGCCGGACCCGGTCGGGCTGAAACTGCTGCGGCCGATCGACCCGGACCGTGACCACATCAAGGGAGATCCCGACGCCCCGCTGACGCTCGTGGAGTACGGCGACTTCGAGTGCCCGTTCTGCAGCCGGGCCACCGGTGCGATCGACGAAGTGCGCGACCACTTCGGCGCCGAACTGCGCTATGTGTGGCGTCATCTGCCGCTGGAACGTGCCCACCCGCGCGCGTTCGACGCCGCGCGCGCAAGCGAGGCAGCCGCGGCGCAGGGCAGATTCTGGGAGATGGCCAGGGAGCTGTTCGGCCACCAGGACGACCTGGAGTGGTCGGACATGTACCGCTACGCGGTGGCGGCGGGCTGCGACATCGAGCGGTTCGACCAGGACGTGCGCGCGCACCCGTCGAAGGCGTTGCACCACGTGCAGGACGACGCGCAGGACGCGGAGCTGATGGACCTGAACTCGACGCCGACGTTCTTCGTCAACGGCAAGCGGCACAGGGGCCCGTTCGACGCCGCCAGCCTGATCCGCGCGCTCGAGAGCGGTCGAGTCGGCCGTTAGCCCGGCTGCTCGCCGGAGTCGACCGGCGGCGCCGCGATCCCGGCCCGCTTGGCGGCCCGGCGCCGCTTGAACCACTCGATGAACATCGGCAGCACGGAGACCACCACGATCGCGATGACGATCGGCTCCAGCAGTTTCTGGATGATCTCGAACCGGCCGAGCCAGTAGCCCAGCAGCGTCAGCCCGACGCCCCAGACGACCGCGCCGATCACGTTGAACAGCGTGAAGGCCCCGTAGTTCATCCGGGCGGCGCCGGCGGTCAGCGGTGCGAGCGTGCGCACGATCGGCACGAACCGGGCGATGACGATCGCGAACGGGCCGCGTTGTTCGAAGAACACGTGTGCTTCTTCGAGGTACTTCTGTTTCAGGAACCGCGCATCCGGCTTGAACATCGCGGTGCCGAGGTTGCGGCCGATCCAGTAGCCGACCTGGCCGCCCAGGATGGCGGCGATCGGGATGAACACCAGCAGCTGCCACAGCTGGAAGTTGATGACCTCGCCGCCGCCTTCGGCCAACGCGGCCGTACCGGCAGCCAGCATGCCCGCCACGAACAGCAGCGAGTCACCGGGCAGAATCGGGAACAACACCCCCGACTCGACGAAGATGACCACCAGCAGCCCGACCAGCGCCCACGTGCCGAAGTAGCCGAGCAGCGTCATCGGGTCGAGGAAGTCCGGCATCAGCGCCAGCTGGTCGGTCGCCGCGAGGGCCGAGATGGTCACAGTGCCCCAAGATACCGGCCAGCGCGTGCCGGCCCCGGTATCGCATGGTCTTGGCCATGTGAGGTGGGCCGTTCGGTGGGATAATCGCCGAAACCGCCGAGAGGACCGCTCATGGCCATCGCAACGCCCGAGGTGTACGCGGAGATGCTCGGCCGGGCCAAGGAGCACGGGTTCGCGTTTCCGGCCATCAACTGCACGTCGTCGGAGTCCGTAAACGCCGCGATCAAGGGCTTCGCCGACGCCGCCAGTGACGGCATCATCCAATTCTCCACCGGCGGAGCCGAATTCGCCTCCGGCCTGGGTGTCAAGGACATGGTCACCGGTGCGGTCGCGCTGGCCGAGTTCGCCCACGTCGTCGCCGCGAAGTATCCGATCACCGTCGCGCTGCACACCGACCACTGTCCGAAGGACAAGCTCGACACCTATGTCCGGCCGCTGCTGACGATCTCACAGCAACGCGTCTCCGAGGGCGGTCAGCCGCTGTTCCAGTCGCACATGTGGGACGGGTCAGCGGTGCCGATCGACGAGAACCTCGAGATCGCCCGTGAACTGCTCAAGGAGGCCGCCGCGGCGAAGATCATCCTGGAGATCGAGATCGGCGTGGTCGGCGGTGAGGAAGACGGCGTGGCGCACGAGATCAACGACAAGCTCTACACCACCGCAGAGGATTTCGAGAAGACGGTCGAGGCGCTCGGCGCGGGCGAACACGGCAGATACCTGTTGGCGGCGACGTTCGGCAATGTGCACGGCGTGTACAAGCCCGGCAACGTCAAACTGCGGCCCGAGGTGCTCGCCGAGGGACAGAAGGTCGCGGCCGCCAAGCTCGGATTAGCCTCGGATGCAAAGCCTTTCGACTTCGTCTTCCACGGGGGTTCGGGTTCGCTGAAGTCCGAGATCGAGGATTCGCTCCGCTATGGCGTGGTGAAGATGAACGTCGACACCGACACCCAGTACGCATTCACCCGGCCCGTCGCGGCGCACATGTTCACCAACTACGACGGCGTGCTGAAGATCGACGGGGAGGTCGGGGACAAGAAGGCCTACGACCCGCGCAGCTATCTGAAGAAGGCGGAGGCGTCGATGACCGAACGCGTCATCGAGGCGTGCCGGGATCTGCACAGCGCCGGTCGTTCGGTCACCGCAAACCAGTGAAGCAAACCAGTGAAGTCGCCTATTGGGGCGCTTGGCAGATCTTCCACTGGTCGTCGCGGAACTCCAGGTCGAAGCTTCGGGTCGACCGGACCGCAGGTGCGTACGCCATGAAAGCGGTGACGTTCGCCTCGGCGTGATCGCCGTTGATCACCACCTGGTCGATGCTGGCGACCACCGGATACTGTTTGGTCTTGCTCACCCGCTCGTGGATCTCCGCCCAGGTCTTGTCGTCGTACTTGACGTAGCTGTCCCGTTTGCTTCCGCAGGTGATACCGCGCAGCTTCGCCAGATCACCGCTCTGGATCGCCGTGTCGAACTCCTCGATGGCGGCGCGGACCATCTCCTCCTGCGACGCCCTCGGTTGCGAGTCCCGGGTGAGCAGCACGGTGCCGAGCACCGCGATCGCGACCAGCGCGGCGATGACCAGCACCACAGCCACCACCCAGCCCCAGCTGCGGCGCTGCGCAGGTGGCTTGGGCGCCTCGCCACGCGCCGGAATGACTTGCGGGGCAACGGGTTTCTGCTGTCCCGCCACTTCGGAGGGGGAGGCGAACACCTCGGTGGCCGGTTCGGCCGGGGTGTCGATCCGCTGCGTCGTGCCCGCGTCGAAACCCGACGGCGCGGTGAATCGGCGCTCACCCTCCTGGATGTGCGGCGCCTCCGCTGTCTGCGGTTGGGCGGCCGCCATGACCTCGGTCGCGGGTTCGTGGTCACCGTGCTGCTCGATCACCTCGGTCGCCGGTTCCGGATCGTGCGAGCCCTCTGCCTCCGGGGCGTCGTCGACGGCTGCCTCGTCGCCTGTGGAATCCGCGGGCTCGGGCGCTTCGGGGTTCTCGGAGGCTTCAATGTCCGAAGCGTCCGGCGCGGCCGAGACGTC
This sequence comes from Mycobacterium sp. GA-0227b, assembly GCF_001499855.1. Classification (GTDB taxonomy): domain Bacteria; phylum Actinomycetota; class Actinomycetes; order Mycobacteriales; family Mycobacteriaceae; genus Mycobacterium. The sequence goes on along the minus strand of NZ_LQIK01000010.1, from coordinate 91,465 downwards.
TTCCGGCTGGTCAGGCCCTGATGGGTTCGACATGCCTGCTGCGGTCCTCCCTTACGACGCTACGGCGGGAAGCTTAGTCACTGGTCCGGCCCGTCGCTCGAACCCGTGCGCCCATCGGTGCCGGTGACGTGCACGGCACAATGGGGGCCATGACACGGATGGGTGATCTCCTGGGTCCGGATCCGGTGCTGCTGCCGGGCGACAGCGACGCCGAGGCCGAACTCGCCGCGGGCGAGAACCCGGCGATCGTGGCGGCCGCACATCCGTCGGCCTCGGTCGCGTGGGCGACGCTGGCCGAGGAGGCGCTGGCCGACGACAGGGCCATCACCGCGTACGCCTACGCACGCACCGGCTACCACCGCGGGCTGGATCAGTTGCGGCGCAACGGGTGGAAGGGTTTCGGTCCCGTGCCCTTCCGTCACGAGCCCAACCGCGGCTTCCTGCGCTGTGTGGCCGCGCTGGCGCGCGCGGCCGACGCGATCGGCGAGACCGACGAGAACCAGCGCTGCCTCGATTTGCTCGACGACTGCGACCCGTCGGCGCGGGCCGAACTCGGGCTTGCCTGACTACTCCGCTTCACACCTGCAGTCGGTGTCGCCGTCGGGCGGTTCCACCTGAACCGTCGAATGGTCCAGCCCGCGCGCGGTGAGCACCGCGCGCGCGTCGTCGAGCACCAAGGCCGAGTCCCGGTCGCTGGTCAGGTGCGCGGTCACCATGTCCTTACCGGGGACCAACGTCCACACGTGCAGGTCGTGCACCTCGGTCACGCCTTCGACGGCGCACAACGCGGTGCGTAGCTCCTCGACGTCGATGTGGGTGGGCGACGACTCCGACAGGATGCGCAACGCCGCGCGTGCCAGCGAGATCGCCCGCGGCAGCACCCACAGCGCCACGAACACGGCGACCACGACGTCGGCGTACGGCCAGCCCGTCGTGACCGTGACGATGCCCGCGATCAGCACGCCGATGCTGCCGACCGTGTCGGCGACGACCTCCATGTAGGCGCCGCGGACGGCCAGGCTGTTCTCCGAATGCGCCCGCAAGAGCAGGACGACGACCGCGTTGGCCACCAGACCCGCCAACGCGACGACGATCATCGGCACGCCCGGCACCTCCGGCGCGTCGCCGAGGCGCTCGAACGCCTCCGAGAGGATGAACACCGCCATCCCCAGCAACAGCACCGCGTTGGCCACGGCGGTGAAGACCTCGGCGCGATGCCAGCCGTACGTGCGGGCGGGTGAGGCGCTGCCGTGGCGGGCGAGCAGCACCGCGGTCAGGCCCATGAACATCGCGACCAGGTCCGTGAGCATGTGGCCTGCGTCGGCCAGCAGCGCGATGGAATTGATCAGCAGCGCGGTGATCAGCTCGAGCGCGAAGAACCCGGTCAGGATCGCCGCGGCGATGACCATCCGGCTGACGCGGGTGTCACGCTGACTGTGATCGTGGCCGGCACCCATGCCAGCAATCTATGCAAAACTTCGCATATGTCGCAAGTGGCGATCAGAACCAGGCCGACCAGAACCTTGTCAACGAATTGCCTGCGCCGACCAGCTGGCGCGGCACGTCGGAGATGTCGAAGAACCACAGCACGATGTCCCAGAACCACTGGTTGAGCCCGGGCGCCAGCAGCAAGAGCAGCAGGATGAAGAACCCCCACTGCTTTGCGGGTTGCAGCGCCCGCTGCGTGTCGGGGCTCAGGTGGGGTTCCAGCGCGCCGTAGCCGTCCAGGCCGGGGATCGGCAGCATGTTGAGCACGAACGCCGTCACCTGGAGGAACCCGAGGAAGGCCACACCGGCCCAGAACACCGAACGCTCCGAGTCGCGCAGCAGCGCGGTCAGAGCCAACAGCAGCACCGCGAACACCAGGTTGGTGCCCGGACCTGCGAGGCTCACCAGAGACTTCTGACGCTTGGTCATGAACGACGTGCGCACCCAAACCGCCCCGCCCGGCAGCCCGATTCCGCCGATCGCGATGATCAGCACCGGAAGCCCAATCGACAGCAGCGGATTCGAGTACTTCAGCGGGTTCAGCGTCAGATAGCCGCGGACCGGGACGTCGTGGTCGCCGAACTTCCACGCGGTGTATGCGTGCGCGAACTCGTGCAGGCACAGCGTCACCACCCAGCCGGCGATGACGAAGACGAACACGCCGACGTAGGCGAGCGCTTCGACCTTGTCCGCTGACAGCCACGCCAGCACGCCGCCGACCACCGTTGTCGCGACGATCGCCAGGAAGATCGGGCTCGGCCGCACCGACTGATGCAGCGGATGGATCGTCACCTCACGAAACCTACCGCTTCGCCGAAACCGACGTAATGGCGGAAAAGTGCGGGTGGATTCCGCCATTGCGTCGGTCTCGTCGAGTTGTTTAGAAGCGACCCGCGGCCTGGGGCGGCTGGCTACCCGACCCGCAGCCACCCTTCGGTGTGCCGGTAGAACGTCGAACGCTTCACCGGCCGGGCCGCAGGCACACCGTCGCGGACGACGCGGGCGCCGCTGGTGCCGAGCTGGGCGGCGCGGCCCGCGGCCCAGCGCCGCGGCCCGGCCCCGACGACGGCCGCACGCAAGCCGGGCATGGTGTCCGTCGGCTCGATGCGCACCGCGGGCACCGTGCCGTCGAACAGCACGGTGTCGTCGACGACGGCCTCGCCGTGCAGCGGTTGTCCGGCCGGTTCGCCCCGCCACTCGGCGGCGCCGACGATCACCGCGCCGGCGTCGTCGCGGATGAGCGGAACCCGGGCCGCGCTGCCGCGCAGGGCCCGTCGCGCCTGCCACGGGCGCCGCACGTGCGCCACCTCGACGCCGAGCCGGTCGGTGCGCATCAGCCGGGTCAGCACTGTCGCCAGGTCGGCGTCGGAGCCGACCACGATCAGGCGTCGGCAGGGTGTGTCGGGGTCCTCGGCGACGGGCAGAGCCCGCAGCGCGCGAGGCGATCGCCGGCCGCCGAACAGCAACACCACGACGTCAGTGGCGTTCAACGCGGCTCCTCGCATACGGCTGGGATAAGGTAGCTCACCGGCTGCACAGTGTTGATGCAGATTAGCGGGAGACCAAGCCATGCCGGCAATCGTGCTCATCGGCGCGCAATGGGGCGACGAGGGCAAAGGAAAAGCCACCGACCTACTCGGTGGGCGCGTCCAGTGGGTCGTGCGGTACCAGGGCGGCAACAACGCCGGCCACACCGTCGTCCTGCCGACGGGGGAGAACTTCGCCCTGCACCTGATCCCGTCGGGGATCCTCACGCCCGGCGTCACCAACGTCATCGGCAACGGTGTGGTGGTCGATCCCGGTGTGCTGCTCACCGAGCTGCAGGGGCTGGTCGACCGCGGCGTCGACACCGAGCGGCTGCTGATCTCGGCGGATGCGCACCTGCTGATGCCGTATCACGTCGCGATCGACAAGGTCGTGGAGCGCTACGCCGGCAGCAAGAAGATCGGCACCACCGGCCGCGGCATCGGCCCCTGCTACCAGGACAAGATCGCCCGGATCGGGATCCGGATGGCCGACGTGCTCGACCCGGTTCTGCTGGCCGAAAAGATCGATGCCGCACTGGAATTCAAGAACCAGGTGCTGGTCAAGATCTACAACCGCAAGGCGCTCGACGCCGCGGAGGTGGTCGACAACCTGCTCAACCAGGCCGAGGGCTTCAAACACCGCATCGCCGACACCCGCTACCTGCTCAACACGGCGTTGGAAAAAGGCGAGACGGTGCTGCTGGAGGGCTCGCAGGGCACCCTGCTCGACGTCGACCACGGCACGTATCCCTTTGTGACATCGTCCAATCCGACAGCGGGTGGCGCCGCGGTGGGCTCCGGTATCGGACCGACGCGGATCACCACCGTGCTCGGCATCCTCAAGGCCTACACGACGCGGGTCGGCTCGGGCCCGTTCCCGACCGAACTGTTCGACGCCAACGGTGAGTACCTGTCCAAGACCGGCGGCGAATTCGGCGTGACCACCGGCAGGCGGCGCCGCTGCGGATGGTTCGACGCGGTGATCGCCCGGTATGCCACCCGGGTCAACGGCATCACCGACTACTTCCTCACCAAGCTCGACGTGCTCTCCAGCCTCGAAACCGTGCCGGTCTGCGTCGGATACCGTGTCCACGGCCAGCGTCTGGACGACATGCCGATGACCCAGTCCGACATCGCCCACGCCGAACCCATCTACGAGGAACTGCCCGGCTGGTGGGAGGACATCTCCGGCGCCCGCGAATTCGAGGATCTGCCCGCCAAGGCCCGCGATTACGTGCTGCGGGTGGAAGAGCTTGCCGGAGCGCATGTCTCGTGTATCGGCGTCGGGCCAGGCCGGGACCAGACCATCGTGCGCCGCGACATCCTGGCGCGCCCGTGACCGACGATCCCCACCTCGTCGACCCCGACTACGACAAACACGGCGGCTTCCCGAACTTTCAACGCGCCCAACCCGGTCCGGGCTTCGGCCGGTTCCTCGCGGCGATGCGCCGGGCGCAGGACCTGGCCGTGTCCGCCGATCCTGACAGCGACACCTGGGACGAGGCCGCCGATCAGGCCGAGGCGCTGGTCGCGCTGCTCGACCCGTTCGAAGCGGCCGAGGGCGTCGGCCCGGCCAACCGCGTGCCGTCGCTTCCCGGTGCGGGCAGCCTGCTGATGCCGCCGTACCGGAAGGTGCTGCTCGACTCGAACGGTGTGGACCTCAAGGTGCAGTTCAGCCGGTACCACGTCGGCGGCAACCACGCCGTACACGGTGGGGTGCTGCCGTTGCTGTTCGATTCCGTGTTCGGCATGGTGATTCACGCCGTCGGACGTCCGATCAGCCGCACCGGTTTCCTGCATGTCGACTACCGCAAGGTGACCCCGATCGACACCGAGTTGACGGCGCGTGGCTGGCTGCGTGAGGCCGACGGGCGCAAGGCCTTCGTCAACGCCGAGTTGCGGGATCCCGAGGACAACCTGCTCGCCGAGGCGAACGGATTGATGATCCAGCTGCTCGCCGGCCAGCCGTGAACTCTTGCGCCGAGACTGCGGACAGATCGCGATCTGGCGCACATTCGCGATCTGTCCGCAGTTTCGATCGCAGACCTGACACCATGACCGCGTGGCGACCCATCCTGCCGATCGGCATCTGCGACGGCTGACGACCCCGCGCGCGGCGGCGCTGGCGGGCGTGTTGTTCGCGCTGCTGTTCGGCACCGCGCTGGTGCTCGTCCGCATCGCGCTGCCCGCAGGCGCCGAGCCGGGGTCGCAGTGGATCGCCGGGGCCAGCGGCCAGCTACGGCTGTCGGCGATCCTGACGCCGTTCGCAGGCATCGCGTTCCTGTGGTTCATCGGCGTGATCCGCGACGGGTTCGGGCGCTACGAGGACAAGTTCTTCTCGTCGGTGTTCATCGGCAGCGGCCTGCTGTTTCTGGCGATGACGTTCGCGACGTCGGCGGTGGGCGCCGGGCTGGTCGCCAGCAGGGCGGACCAGGCCGACGTCACGTCCCGCGATCAGGTGGCGGACTTCGGTATCGCGATGCTCGAAGTCCTCAGCACCACATACGGATTGCGGATGGCGGCGGTGTTCATGATCTCGCTGGCCACCATCTGGCTGCGGACCAACCTGATGCCGCACTGGCTGGTCGCCGTCACGTATGTGACCGCTCTCGTGCTCCTCGTCGCAGCGGACGTCAGCATGTGGCTGGTGCTGGCCTTCCCCGTCTGGGTGCTGGTGGTCAGCGTGCTGCTGCTGGTACGCGCCGGCGTGCTCGACCTCGACCGCACCGACTAGTCGATCAACCGCAAAGCCTGTGAGGGGCAGAGCTTCACGGCCTCGCGGGCATGGTCGAGTTCGTCGTCGGGCACCTCATCCACCAGCACCACCACGATCCCGTCGTCGTCCTGGTCGAACACGGCGTCGGCCGACATCACGCAGTTGCCCGCCTGAATGCACACGTCACGGTCGGCCTGCACCCTCATGCCGTCACCTCCAGTCGACTGACAACGACTTCAAACCGTAGATGAAATGAAATGACCGGAACTGCACATCGGCGAAATCCTCCGCCAGCCGCAGCGCCGGGAAACGTTGCAGCACAGCGGGAAACGCCACCCGCATCTCCATCCGGGCCAGCGGCGCGCCAAGGCAGTGGTGCACGCCGTGGCCGAACGCCAGATGCCCGGCGGCACCGCGGCCGATGTCCAGAATGTCGGGGGCGTCGATGAAGTCGGGATCGCGGTTACCCGACGGCAGCGATACGAACACCAGTTGTCCGGCCGGGATCCGAACACCCGCGATCTCGACGTCGGTGGTGGTCATCCGCGGGATGGCGGTGTGCACGATGGACAACCAGCGCAGCAGCTCCTCGACCGCGGGGGCGACTGCGTCGGGATTGTCGCGCACCGCGGCGAGCTGTTCGGGATGTCGCAGCAGCGCGAGGGTGCCGAGGCCCAGCATGTTCGAGGTGGTCTCATGGCCCGCCAGTAGCAACAGCCCGGCGATGCCGACGAGCTCGTCGTCGGTGAGCTCGGTGCCGTGTTCGCGCACCAGCATTCCGAGGATGTCGTCGCCCGGATCCTGGCGCGCGCGTTCGACCAGCGACCGCATGTACGCGCGGCCGGCCCGCTGCAACTCGAACCGCTCGGCGACAGGCAGAGACAGGTCGAGTTGGCGCGCGCTGCGGTGCTGGAAGTCGTCGCGGTCCTCGTAGGGCACCCCGAGCAGCTCGCAGATCACCAGCGACGGGACCGGCAGCGCGAAGTGCTCGACGAGATCGGCGGGCGCACCGGCACTTTCCATCAGGTCCAGCTGCGCGTCGACGATCTCGACGATGCGCGGCTGCAGCCGCTTGATCCGCCGGATCGTGAACTCTGGGGTGAGCATGCGCCGCAGCCGCTGGTGTTCGGGTGGGTCCAGTCCGAGCAGGTTGCCCGCCCGGGAACGGGCCAGCTCGTCCTCGGAAAGCGTTGGTGCGCCGGGGAGGACGAAGCCCGGCGGGCGGCCGTTGGAGAAACGCTCGTGATCCGAGAGCACCTCTTTGACGTCGTCGTGCCGGGTGATCAGGTAGACCGTCATGCCGAACGCATTGGACACGGTGCGCACGCCGGTGGTCTCGCGGATCTCGCCCAACTCCGGCGTCGGGGCGAAGGCGTCGCGACGCATGTGCAGAGGCGGCCGTTCGGGCGCTTGCGTCATGACACGACGTTACAGGCGCGGCGCCGTCGCCGAGATCGACGTTGTGGTCGTTTTCACTCGCGCTGATCGACCGAAACGTCGGCTTCGGCGACCCGGCCCCGCAGCGCAGGCCACCAGATGCGCGGCCCGATGAGCGTGAACAGCGCCGGGATGATCACCGTGCGCACGACGAACGTGTCGAGCAGGATGCCAAGGCCGACGATGATGCCGACCTGTGTCAGCACGATCAGCGGCAGCACCCCGAGCACGCAGAACACCGCGGCCAGCACGATGCCCGCGCTGGTGATCACCGCGCCGGTGGCCGACACCGCGCGGACGATCCCATTGCGCGTGCCGTGTTCGGGGGTCTCCTCGCGGGCCCGGGTCACCAAGAAGATCGTGTAGTCCACGCCGAGCGCCACCAGGAACAGGAACGCGAACAGTGGTGCGGTGTTGTCCAGCGCGGGGAAACCGAACAGGTGAACGCTGGCCCAGCCGCCCAAGCCCAGCGCCGCCAGGGCGCTCAACACGGTCACCGCCACCAGGATCAGCGGGGCCAGTGCTGCGCGCAGCAACACGTACAGCACCGCCAGCACCACGACCAGGATGGCCGGTATCACCACCAGCCGGTCGCGGGAGGCGGCGGCGCTGGCGTCGCGCGCGGTGGCATCGGAGCCGCCGACCAGCGCTTCAGGATCGGCGCCGCGCACTGAGTTGCGCAGTGCGTCAATGGTTTCGAAGGCACGGTCCGAAGCCGGCTCGGCGTCGAGCACCACCGACCATTGGGTCAGCCCACCGGGACTCTGTCCGGCCGGGTGCGCCGAGACGACACCAGGGGTTTCGGTGATCGCGCGCTGCACCGCCGCGGCGCGGTCCGTCGCCGCGATGACGCGGGTCGGGTCGGTGAGGCCGCTGGGGAAGTGGTCGGCCAGCGTCTCGTATGCGCTGACCGATTCGGCCTGCACCCGGAACTGCTCGGTCTGCGACAGCCCGACCGGGGTGCTCAAGATCCCGAGGGACAACACCGCCAGGGCGGCCACCGTCACCGCGGCGACGCGTCCGGGCCTGCGAGCCACCGCCTCGGCGATGCGGTGCCAGACGCCGCTGTCGGTGAGCGGTTCGGCCCCGTCAGCGGGGACGAACGGCCAGAACAACCGCTTGCCGAACAGGCTCAGCAGCGGCGGCAAGACCAGCATCACGAACACCGCGGCCACGATCAGGCCGGCAGCCGCCTGCACGCCGAGGCTGCGCACGCTCGGCGACGACGCGAACACCAGCGTTAGCAGGGCCAGCACCACCGTGGCATTGCTGGCGACGATCGCAGGACCGGCGCGGCGCACCGCGGTGCCCAGCGCGTCGCGGTGGTTCTCCGTGCGGCCCAGTTCCTCGCGGTACCGCGAGATGAGCAGCAGCGCGTAGTTGGTGCCCGCACCGAAGACCAGCACGCTGGTGATGCCCGACGTCGAACCGTCCGGGGTCATGCCGAAGGCCTGGGCGACCGCGCTGCCCAGCACCGCTGCCACCCGGTCGGCGAAACCGATCACCGCCAGCGGCACCAGCCACAGGACAGGGGAGCGGTAGGTGATGATCAGCAGCAGCGCCACCACGGCCGCGGTGACGCCCAGCAGCGTGAAATTGGCTCCGGAGAACGAGTCCGCGATGTCGGCGCCGAACGCCGGGCCGCCGGTGACCTCGCTGCGCAGGTCTGCGGGCAGGCCGTCGGCGGCCGCCGCACGCAGCTTCTCGACCTCGTCGGTGAGTGCGAACCCGGTCAGGTCGGCATCCAGCGGCACGACCGCCAGTGCGGCCACGCCGTCGGCCGACACCTGGGCCGCGGGCCACCTCTGCTTGACGGCGGCGACGTCGTCCGGGCGCAGCGGCGCGCCGTCGTCGCGGGTGATCACGACTATCGCCGGAACCCGGTCGCCGCCCGGGAACTGCGCCCGCAGCGCGTCGACGCGCGCCGACTCGGCGGAGTCGGGCACGGGTACCGGTGATCGCGCGCTCGAGTCGTCGCTGCCGACAAGCGCCATCAGGGCGCCGGAGACCAGCACGACGAGAACCGCGAGTACCCAGGAGATGCGCCGGGACATGACGACGAATATTTCAGATACTTAACGACCAGGCAAACGGCCTATGCTTTCGATCGTGCCGGAGGACCGCGACGCTCTCGAGGCGACGATCGCCGCCGATGTGCGCGCGATCAACGCCGAATCCGACGGCATCGGCAGGCTGTTCGCGAGCCGACACGACGTCGCCGCCAACGACTTTCGCGCTCTGCTGTATGTGATGGTCGCAGAGACGCAGGGGTCCCCGTTGACGGCCGGAGACCTGCGCAAACGGATGGGAATGTCGGCCGCAGCGATCACGTACCTCGTCGAGCGGATGATCGCCTCCGGGCACTTCCGGCGGGAGTCCGACCCGCTTGACCGCCGCAAGGTGATCCTTCGGGTGGCCGATCACGGAATGGATGTCGCACGAGGGTTTTTCACCCCGCTGGCCGAACGCACGCACGACGCGCTGGCCGGGCTGTCCGATGCCGAGCTGGCCGCGGCGCACCGCACGTTCACCGCCGTCATCGACGCCATGCGCCAATTCCGTGGGCAGCTCGACCAGTCTGCTCTCTCGAACTGAGTCGACGTCTGGCAGGCTGGACGCGCGATGAGTGACACCCCTGACAACCAGACGCCGCTCGACGCCGGTGAAGCGGTGACCGGACCGGAACCTGCCGCCGGGACGGCCGGTCCGTCCTCGGTGATGCTGCTCGGCTCGGGCGAACTGAGCCGCGAGTTGGCGCTGGCGTTCCAGCGGCTCGGCGCCGAGGTCATCGCGGTCGACCGCTACGCCGACGCCCCGGCACACGGGGTGGCCGACCGCCCGATCGTCGCCAAGATGAACGACGCCGAGGTGCTGTCGGCGCTGATCGAGAAGGAGAACCCGCGTTACCTGGTGGCCGAGGCGGGCCTGATCGCGGCCGATGCGCTGATCACGGTCGCCGAACGCGGCGAGGTCGAGGTTTTCCCGACCCCCCGCAGCACCCGGCTGTCGCTGGATCGGGAGGGCCTGCGCAGGTTGGCCGCCGACGAGCTCGGGTTGCCCACGGCGCCGTTCTGGTTCGCGGGCTCAACCGAGGAACTGACCGCGATCGCGCAACACGCCGGCTTTCCGTTGGTGGTCAAGCCGATCGCCTCGGCGCCCGGCGAAGGCGAGTCGGTGCTGGTACGCCCGGAGGATGTCGAACCCGCCTGGCAGCGCGCCGTTGCCGCCGGCCGGATGCCGCACAACCGGGTGATGGTCGAGTCGGTGGTGGAGGTCGACTTCGAGGTCACGCTGCTGACGATCCGCACCGTCGGGCCGACGGGACCCGCGGTGCACTTCTGCGAGCCGATCGGGCACCGCCAGGCGGACGGCGATGTCCTCGAGTCGTGGCAGCCGCAGCGGTTGGCGCCGGCCGCGCTGGACGCCGCGAAGTCGATCGGCGCGCGCATCGTGAATTCGCTGGGCGGCCGCGGCGTGTTCGGCGTCGAGCTGCTGGTGAGCGGTGACGAGGTCTACTTCGACAACGTCCGCCCACGACCGCACGACAGCGGCCTGGTCACGCTGCGCTCGCAGCGACTCTCGGAATTCGAGTTGCATGCCCGCGCGATCCTGGGGCTGCCCGTCGACACCATCATGATCTCGCCGGCCGCCGCGGAGATCAGCTATGCCGGGGCGGAGGCGAACCCGGCGATCGGCGACCCCCAGGCGGTGCTCGCCGACGCTCTCACCGTCGCCGAGAGCGACGTCCGGCTGTTCAACCGTCCCGACGAAACCGAGGCCAGGCGGCGACTCGCGGTGGCGCTGGCCACCGCGCCCGATCCGATCGTCGCCCGGGACCGCGCCCGGCGCGTCACCGCCGCGTTGCGCCGGCTCTGGTAGCCCGTGACAGACGCCACGCCAGACCCCGAGTCGGAACCCGCCGACCGATCGACCGCGGCACCGTTCCTGATCGCGCTCACAATCTTTGTGCTCGTGGTGATCGCAATCGGCCTGCTGAATCTCTTCGAGGACGACGAGCCGCCCGCCGATCAGCAGGTCGCCCGGGCCGCGGTCGGGCAGAACGACGCGCTGCAGCGGCAGAACTACTCCGACTTCCGCGGCTACACGTGTCCGGCCCACGCCGGTACTGAGACGGAAGTGCTCGCAGCGCAACGCAATTCGATTGACCAGCGCGGTGAGCGGTTCGTCGACGACGTCACCGATGTGAAGATCGACGGGGACCGCGCGACCGCCACGGTGACGTATCACTTCGACAAGGCCCTGGACGAGAAGAAAGCGGTCGAGATGACCTTCGTGCGCGACGGCGATGCGTGGAAGGTCTGTTCCCCCGGACCCAAGTAGCTGTGGGACACTCAACGATCGTGAGTTATGCCGGAGACATCACGCCCGAGGAGGCATGGTCACTGCTGGCCGGCACCCCCGACGCCGTGCTGGTGGACTGCCGCACCGACGCCGAGTGGCGCTTCGTCGGCGTGCCCGACCTGTCCTCGCTGCAGCGCGATGTCGTGTTCATCGAATGGAATCGCGTCGACGGCACGCACAACGAGTCGTTCGTCGAAGAGCTGAAGTCGGCGGGAATCACCCCCGGGGAAAGGCCGGTGGTGTTCCTGTGTCGGTCCGGTAACCGGTCGATCGGCGCCGCCGAGGCCGCCACCGAGGCGGGCATCGCGCCGTCGTACAACGTGCTCGACGGCTTCGAGGGCAACCTCGACCAGGATCGCCATCGCGGCCGCGCCGGGTGGAAGGCCGTCGGCCTGCCCTGGAAGCAGTCATGACTTCCCGAAGACGACCGCGAGTGAGGATCGCAGCGAGGAACGAGCGAGGACCGGAGCGAGCGGGAGTCGAGGCATGACTTCTGGCCCGGAGAACCCCGTGCCGTCCGTCCGAACACCCGCGGAACTGCCCGACGGCGTCAGCCAGGCCACCATCGGCGTGCGCGGCGGGCTGTTGCGGTCGGAGTTCGAAGAGACGGCCGAGGGGTTGTTTCTCACCTCCGGGTACGTCTACTCCTCCGCTGCCGAGGCGGAGAGGGCGTTCACCGGTGAAAGCGACCGCTATGTCTACTCCCGCTACGGCAACCCGACGATCTCGATGTTCGAGGAGCGCTTGCGGCTGATCGAAGGCGCGCCTGCCTGTTTCGCGACGGCGTCGGGGATGGCGGCGGTGTTCACGTCGCTGGGGGCGTTGCTGGCGGCCGGCGACCGGCTGGTCGCCGCGCGCAGCCTGTTCGGGTCGTGCTTCGTCGTCTGCAACGAGATCCTGCCGCGCTGGGGCGTGGAGACGGTGTTCGTCGACGGCGACGACCTGTCGCAGTGGGAAGAGGCGCTCTCGGTGCCGACGGCGGCGGTGTTCTTCGAGACGCCGTCCAACCCGATGCAGCAGCTGGTGGACATCGCCGCGGTTTGCGATCTCGCCCACGCCGCGGGCGCAAAAGTCGTGCTGGACAACGTGTTCGCGACGCCGATCCTGCAGCAGGGTTTCCCGTTGGGGGCCGACGTCGTCGTGTACTCCGGCACCAAGCACATCGACGGGCAGGGGCGTGTGCTCGGCGGCGCGATCCTGGGCGACAAGGCCTACATCGACGAGCCGGTGCAGAAGCTGATGCGTCACACCGGGCCCGCGCTGAGCCCGTTCAACGCGTGGACGCTGCTCAAAGGCCTGGAGACGATGGCGGTTCGGGTGGACTACCAGAACGCGTCGGCGCAGCGCATCGCCGAGTTCCTGGAGAAGCACCCGTCGGTCAGCTGGGTGCGCTATCCGTTCCTGGACTCCCATCCGCAGTACGACCTGGCCAAGCGCCAGATGACCGGGGGCGGAACGGTGGTCACGTTCGAGCTCAAGGGTGGCAGCAAGGAGCGGGCGTTCGAGGTGCTCGACAAACTGCGCATCATCGACATCTCGAACAATCTGGGCGACGCCAAGTCCCTGATCACCCACCCCGCGACCACCACACACCGCGCGATGGGGCCAGAGGGCCGCGCGGCCATCGGGCTCGGCGACGGCGTGGTGCGAATCTCGGTGGGGTTGGAGGGAACTGACGATCTGCTCAACGACCTGGACCAGGCGCTCGCGTAGGTGTCCAAGCGCAGCGATGCGAAGAAGGCGCGCCGGCGCAAGCGGCAGGCCGCCCGCAACGAGCGGTGGGTTCCCGACGGCGTGATGGAGGCGCTGACCGAGCAGACCGCGACGGCGGCGGTGCTGGAGGCATTCGACGCGCGAATCACAGAGCGGGGCTGGGTGTTCGACGACGAGCTCTCCGATGAGGAGTCGGCGTTGTGGTTCTATCCGCCGTCGCACGCCGACGTGCCCGATGAGGATCTCGTCAACGTGACGACGATCGTGCTGACCGCTGACGACGCCGCGGACGTCGCACATGTGGTGTTCGTGGGCACTGCCGACGACTATCAGTTCGGCCTCGAGGAACTGTTCGACTGTGTGGAGGTCATCGAGGGCTATCGGCTGGGAGATCCAGCGCCGACGTTCCCCGACGCTTAGCGGCGGGTCCTACGCGCGAGATTGCACCCAGGGCTGTTCGTCCCGAATCACGACCCTGTATGCAATCTCGAGCGTAGGCGGCCGGTTAGGACTTGTCGGCCTGTCCCTCGACGACGCCCTGCGCGGTGCGGGCCCGGTCCTCGTAGTTCTTGCGGGCGGTGGTGTCGAATTCGAGGAATACGTTGTCGAGCCCGAGCTTGCGGTTCATCCACCGACGCCCGCGGGGGCCGAGCATCTGCGCGGCCTGGGCGGTGAAGCGCAGGAACGGCGGGACCGCGACATGCGTCTTCGGCTTGTCGAGCGTCTTCACGATCGCTGCGGCGATCTCCTCCGGCTCGACCGGCTTGGTGCCGATCGTCTCCTTGGTGCCCGAGATCAGCTCGGTGCGGGTGAACGGCGGCATGACCACCGACACGTCGACGCCGTGCGGTGCGACCTCGTCGGCGAGCGCCGCGGTCAACCCGACCACGCCGAACTTGGCGCCCACATAGACCACCTGACCCGGCACCGGGATCAGCCCGGACAGCGAGGCGATGTTGATGACGTGGCCGCTGCGCCGCGCGATCATCTCCGGCAGCACCAGCTGGCAGCCGGTGATCACGCCGTACAGGTTCACCTCGAGCGTCGACCGGATCGACTGCTCGGACTCCTCGAGGAACGGGCCGATCGGCATCACGCCGGCGTTGTTGATCAACACGTCGATGCGGCCGCCGCCGTCGACGCGGGCCTTGTCGAGGAACGTCTCGAACGACTGCCGGTCCGTGACGTCGAGCGGGTAACCGGACACCGAGCCGAGCTTGGTCAACGCAGCGACGGCCGACTCCTGCAGCGCGACATCGCGATCGCCGATGACCACGCGCGCCCCGCGAGCCAGCAGCGCCTTCGCGGTCGCGTAGCCGATCCCGCGGGCGGCGCCGGTGATCGCGATGGTCCTACCCCTGATGTTGTCCATGCGGCCGAACTTTACACCTGTCAAGTTTTCGTTGAAAGGCCGGAGGACTCCAGCTCGCGCCACTGTTTGAGCACGCGTTTCGCAAGCCGCAGCGTCAACGCCGGTGAGAGCCGTTCCAGATACCAGAACGCCTTCCACCAGCCAGGCACCACGATGACGACGTCATTCCGTAGGACGGCCCGAAGGGCGCGGTCGGCGAACTTCTCGGGCGCCATCGGCCGCAGCTGCTCCCACGATTTGAGGATGTCGTCCCTGCTGGCGCCGCGCAGGTTGAGGCGTCCGTACTCACCGCCGGTGAGGATCGGCGTCCGGATCACGCCCGGACACAGCACCGAGGCCCGCACGCCGTGACGCTCGGCCTCGATCCGCAGTGTCCTGGTGAGCGCCACGACGGCATGTTTGGTGGCGGCGTAACTCGCCTGGCTGCCGTTCGTCATCAAGCCGGCCATGGACGCGGTGTTGACGATATGGCCGGAGCGTTGACGAATCATGATCGGATAGACCGCCTGGATGCCGTGCACGACACCGCGCAGGTTCACGTCGATGACGTCGTTCCAGTCGTCGAGTGTGTACGAGTCGATCTCGCCGCCCACCCCGATGCCGGCATTGTTGAACAGGAAGTCGATCCGTCCGGACTGCTGCACCGCGTCGGCGACGCCGCTCTCGAACGATGGGAAGTCACGCACGTCGAGCTCGACCGCATGTACCGTTGCGCCACCGCTGTTGAGCCGTTGCGCCAACTCTTGCGCGGGGCCGATCTGGCGATCGGCGATCCATACCTCGGCGCCTCCGTCAGCGAGCCTCGCCGCCAGCGCTGCGCCGATGCCAGACGCCCCTCCGGTGATGAAAGCCACCTTGCCCGACACGCTCGGCTCCGAGGTCATTGCGGAAGGATAAGCGCGTGAGCGAGTCCGCCGCAGTCCATCAGCTCCGCTTCGTGTCGGTCGGTCAGGACGATCCGTTGGCCGAGCCGCTTCTCGCCGAACTCGCGGTGGAGTACGCCCGTCGCTACGGCGGCACCGAACAACGGGTGATGACGTGGCTGCGGAGCCATCCCGCCGACGAGTTCGAAGCCCCGAACGGCGGTCTGCTCATCGGCCTGAGCGGCGGACGACCCGTTACCGGCGGTGCGTTCCGCCGGTTCGACGATGCCACCGCCGAACTCAAGCGGATCTGGACCGACAGTGACCACCGGCAGCGTGGCTACGCCAAGGCGCTGCTGGGTGAACTGGAGCGCGAGATCGTCGCCCGCGGCTATGCCCGCGTCTACCTGACGACCGGCGACCGCCAGCCCGAAGCCGAGGCGCTGTACGTGTCCGCGGGCTACACGCGCCTCGCCGAGCCGCTACCCGCCGACGGCGAGGTGTATCCGATCGCGTTCGCCAAGGACCTGCGTCCCGGCCGATAAGCTGAATCGAGGTGTCGCCGACACCGGGGGTGATTGTGGCGTTATCGCAGACGATGGTCGGCTGGCTGCTGGTTGCGGCCGGTCTGCTGACGTTTCTGATCGGGGTGGCGTCGCGGGTGTTCATCGGTCGCCGACGCGAGAGCAAAGCCGTCCGCACCATGGTGCACACGTTCCGCCGAACCGGGGTGGCGCGGGTGCTGTTCGGCCGCTTCGAAAGCGACGTGCTCGATGACGACGAGCTCGACGCCATGATCCTGATGCCGACGATCGTGGTCGCGTGCGGCCTGTGCCTGACCGCGGTCTTCCTGCTCGGCTACCAGAAAATCGTCTAAGGTCTGGCCGCCGCGGCCTCCGCCGCGTCTCGGATCGACCCCCGCCACACCGGGCCGTGCCCCGGCAGCAGCACCTCGGTGTCCAACAGGCCGAGCGCGGCCAGGCTGCGCACGCAGCCGTCCTGGTCGTGGTTGAACAGGCCCGGCAGCAGTTGCGGCCCGTCGTGCGACAGCAGCGGATGACCGGTGACCAACGCATCACCGCTCACCAGCACACCGTCGACGAGAAATGAGCAGTGCCCGCCGGTGTGGCCCGGCGTCGGAATCGCCATCGGCTTGCCGGGCAGGCCCGCCGCGACCTCCGCGGTGAGGACCTGCGCGGAGGGTATGCCGTCGCGCACCATCCCGCCCTTGCGGGTGATCGCCACCGACCACGTGAGGTAGCGCGGCTGCCAGATGTGCTTGGCGATGTCGACCGGCGACGCCTGCTCGAGATACTCCCGCTTGGCGTGTCCGACCTCGGCGGCGTGGCAGTACACCGGCGTGCCGTGCGTCTTCGCGAACCAGATCGCCGAGCCGAAGTGGTCGATGTGCGCGTGCGTCAACACAATTGCGCGCAGGTCGTCGACGTCGAAGCCGAGCTGGCGCACCGACCGCAACACGTCGTCGCGGTTGCCGGGGAAGCCGGTGTCGATCAACACCACCCCGGTGTCGTCGGTGATCAGCGTCCAGTTGACCAGGTCGGTGTAGGCGAAATGGACGCTGTCGGTGATGGCGCTCAGCTCTGCTGCCATGCCGCGAGTTTAGGAGGGTGGAGTAGAAACGACGTGTGGACTTGAAACTCGGATACAAGGCGTCGGCGGAGCAGTTCGCGCCACGGGAACTGGTCGAGCTGGCCGTGGCCGCCGAAGAGCACGGCATGGACAGCGCGACGGTCAGCGACCACTTCCAGCCGTGGCGCCACGAGGGCGGTCACGCACCGTTCTCCCTGGCGTGGATGACCGCGGTCGGCGAGCGCACCAAGAACCTGATCCTCGGCACCTCGGTGCTGACCCCGACGTTCCGGTACAACCCCGCGGTGATCGCGCAGGCCTTCGCGACGATGGGCTGTCTGTATCCGAACCGGATCTTCCTCGGCGTGGGCACCGGCGAGGCGCTCAACGAGATCGCCACCGGCTACGAGGGCGACTGGCCGGAGTTCAAGGAGCGTTTCGCCCGGCTGCGGGAGTCGGTCAAGCTGATGCGCGAGTTGTGGCTGGGGGACCGGGTCGACTTCGACGGCGAGTACTACCGCACGAAGGGTGCCTCGATCTACGACGTGCCCGAGGGTGGCATCCCGGTGTACATCGCCGCGGGCGGACCGGTGGTCGCCAAGTACGCGGGGCGCGCGGGCGACGGGTTCATCTGCACCAGCGGCAAGGGCGAGGAGCTCTACAAGGACAAGCTCATCCCCGCCGTTTCCGAAGGCGCAGCGGCCGCGGGCAGAAACGTCGACGACATCGACCGGATGATCGAGATCAAGATCTCCTACGACACCGACCCCGAGCTTGCGTTGGAGAACACCCGGTTCTGGGCGCCGCTGTCGCTGACCGCAGAGCAGAAGCACTCCATCGATGATCCGATCGAGATGGAGAAGGCCGCCGACGAACTGCCCATCGAGCAGGTGGCCAAACGGTGGATCGTCGCGTCGGATCCGGACGAGGCCGTCGAGAAGGTCGGCCAGTACGTCGAGTGGGGGCTGAACCACCTGGTGTTCCACGCCCCCGGCCACGATCAGCGCCGGTTCCTCGAGCTGTTTCAGCGCGACCTCGAGCCGCGGCTGCGCCGCCTCGGCTGATCCACCTCGAGAACCCTTCCCGCACAACGTGATTCGAGTACCGGCAACGGTCCTCGGCGCGCTCGCATTCGCGGTGGCGCTCGCCGGGCTGCTGTCACGCTATCTGCCGATCGATCACAAGATCGTGCTGATCCTCGCGGCGGCGGCGCCGTACCTGACGGCGGCGGGCATCGCGGCCATGGCGCTGTTCGCCGTGGCGCGGCGGTGGGTACCGACGATCCTGGCCGCGGTGTTGTGCCTGATGATGCTCGCCGTGCTCGCCCCGCGGTACTTCGGGCCGGAGAAGACCTCGGTGCCCTCGGTTGCGCTGCGGGTCGTGACGGCCAACCTCGGTATGGGGCGGGCCGACGCGCGTGCGATCGTCGAACTGGCGACCGGATCGGCGGATGTGCTCGTCGTGCAGGAGATGACGCCGGAAGCCGCGAACGCGATGTCGGCCGCCGGACTCGACGCCGCGTTCGGCCACCGGGTGCTCGACCCGCGCCCGATGGCGGCGGGCATCGGCGTGTGGAGCCGGCATCCGATCGTGGCCTCCGCCTCCGTCGCGGGCTATCAGATGCCGATGCTCCGCGCCCGCGTCCGGGTGCCCGGGGTGCGGGCCGACCTGACCGTGCTCGCCGTGCACCTGGCCGCGCCGTGGGTGCAGCCGCTGCGCTGGTTCAGCGGCGACATCGCGCGGTTACCCGAGACGCTGCGGGCCGTCGCCCGTGACGCCGGTTCCGGCGCGGTCGTCGTCGCCGGCGACCTCAACGCCACCTACGACATGCGCCCGTTCCGGGCCCTGCTGGCCGAGGGGTATCGGGACGCTGCCGAGCAGGCCGGCGCGGGCATGACCCGCAGCTATCCCAGCAAGCGGTTCCGGTTGCCGGTGATCGGCATCGACCATGTGCTGACGCGTAACTGTGCGGCGACGGTGGCCTACACCGTCCCGCTGCCAGGCTCCGACCACCGCGGACTCGCGACCACCGTCGACGTGCCGATGGAACCGACCGCAGGATGAGATTGCCTTAGGCTGGGTCGCGTGCCCGCCGACCCCGTCCCGGAGCCGTTGTCTTCACGCGAGCGCTCAACCGCCATCTACGTGGCATCGCCGGAAGGGGACACCGGCAAGTCGACGGTCGCGCTGGGCATCCTGCACCGGCTGACGGCCACGGTGGCCAAAGTCGGTGTCTTCCGGCCGATCACCCGGCTCGGCGAGGACCGCGACTACATCCTCGAACTGCTGCTCGAGCACAGCACTGCCGGGCTGCCCTACGACGACTGCGTGGGCGTCGGCTACGAGCGGCTGCACGACGACCCCGACGGCGCGCTGGCCGACATCGTCGACCGGTACCACCGAGTGGCCGACCGCTGCGACGCGGTGTTGATCGTCGGCAGCGACTACACCGACGTCGCCGCGCCCAGCGAGCTGTCGACCAACGCGCGTATCGCG
Source organism: Mycobacterium sp. GA-0227b (assembly GCF_001499855.1). Lineage (GTDB taxonomy): Bacteria > Actinomycetota > Actinomycetes > Mycobacteriales > Mycobacteriaceae > Mycobacterium. The sequence goes on along the minus strand of NZ_LQIK01000010.1, from coordinate 71,902 downwards.
GCCAACCTCGGCGCCCCGGTGGTGCTGGCGGTGAAAGCCAAGGATCGCACTCCCGAGCAGGTCGCCCACATCGTCGACATCTGCCTCGGCGAGATCGCCGCCCAGCACGCGCACACCGCGGCTGTCGTCGCCAACCGCTGCGATCCGGCTCAACTGTCCGCGGTGACCGACGCGCTGAAACGATTCGAGCCCAAGTGCTACGCGCTGCCGGAGGAGCCGCTGCTGGTCGCGCCCTCGGTCGCCGAACTGCAGCAGGCCGTGGAAGGCACGCTGCTCAGCGGTGATCCGGCGCTGCTGTCGCGTGAGGCGATGGATCTGATGGTCGCGGGCATGACCGCCGAACGGGTACTCGAGCGACTCACCGAGGGTGTCGCCGTGATCGCGGCCGGTGACCGGTCCGACGTCGTGCTCGCGTTGGCGAGCGCCCATGCTGCCGAGGGCTTTCCATCGCTGTCCTGCATCATCCTCAACGGTGGGCTGGAACTGCATCCGGCGATCGCCGCGTTGGTGTCGGGGCTGGGGTTGCGGTTGCCGATCATCGCCACCAGGTTTCGGACGTTCGAGACGGCGAGCCGGGTGGCGTCGGCCCGCGGCCGGGTGACGGCGACCTCGGTGCGCAAGATCGACACGGCACTGGCGCTGATGGAGTCCCACGTCGACATCGCGGAACTGCTTGCCCAGCTGGCGATCCCGATACCGGCGGTAGTCACTCCGCAGATGTTCACCTACCAGTTGCTGGACTGGGCCCGGTCCGACCGCAAGCACATCGTGCTGCCGGAGGGAGACGACGACCGCATCCTGACCGCGGCGGGCCGACTGCTGCACCGAGGCGTCGCCGAGCTGACGATCCTCGGCGATGAATCGCAGATCCGGCCCCGCGCAGCCGAGTTGGGCGTCGACATCTCCGGCGCCACGGTGCTCAACCCGCAGACCAGCGACTTGTGCGACAAGTTCGCAGAGCAGTACGCCGAACTGCGAAAGCACAAGGGCGTCACCGTCGAACAGGCCCGCGAGACCATCCACGACGTCTCGTACTTCGGCACCATGCTGGTGTACAACGACATGGTCGACGGCATGGTGTCCGGGGCGCGGCACACCACCGCGCACACGGTGCGACCGGCGTTCGAGATCATCAAGACGCTGCCCGACGTCGAGACCGTGTCCAGCATCTTCCTGATGTGCCTGGCCGACCGGGTACTGGCCTACGGTGACTGCGCGATCGTCCCGGATCCGACCTCGGAGCAACTGGCCGACATCGCGATCTCGTCGGCGCGCACCGCGGCCAGCTTCGGAATCGAACCGCGGGTCGCCATGCTGTCCTACTCGACGGGCACCAGCGGATCCGGCGCGGAGGTCGAGAAGGTCAGGGCGGCAACCGAACTGGTCATCGCGCGAGAGCCGGATCTACTCGTCGACGGGCCGATCCAGTACGACGCCGCGGTGGAGCCCTCGGTGGCGAAGTCGAAGATGCCGGACTCGAAGGTGGCCGGCCGAGCGACGGTGCTGATCTTCCCGGACCTCAACACCGGCAACAACACCTACAAGGCGGTGCAGCGCAGCGCGGGCGCGATCGCGATCGGACCGGTGCTGCAGGGGCTGAAGAAACCCGTCAACGACCTCTCGCGCGGGGCGTTGGTGGAGGACATCGTCAACACCGTGGCGATCACCGCCATCCAGGCGCAGACACTCTGATGGCCCGCAGCGTCCTGGTGCTCAACTCGGGTTCGTCGTCGCTCAAATATGCTGTCGTCGAGCCTGATTCAGAGAATATGGTGGTGGACGGCATCGTCGAGCGTATCGGGGAGGGCCAGGTTCGCGACCACGCCGAGGCGCTGCAGAAGGCGTTCGACCAGATGGCTGAGTCGGGGCAGCGGCTCGACACGCTCGGGCTCGTCGCCGTCGGGCACCGGGTCGTCCACGGCGGTCCGGACATCTATCAGCCGACACTCATCGACGACGCGCTGGTCGCCAAGATCGACGAATTGTCCGCTCTTGCGCCCCTACACAATCCGCCCGCGCTGTTGGGTATCGAGGAGGCGCGCAAGGCGCTGCCCGACCTGCCCCATGTCGCTGTCTTCGACACCGCGTTCTTCCACGATCTACCGCCTGCGGCCGCGAACTATGCGATCGACCGCGACGTTGCCGCGCAGTGGCACATCCGTCGATACGGCTTCCACGGCACGTCGCACCAGTACGTCAGCGAACAGGCCGCCGCGTATCTGGGAGAGCCGCTGGACTCACTGCGCCAGATCGTGTTGCACCTGGGCAACGGCGCATCGGCGTCGGCCATCGTCGGTGGGCGCCCGGTGGACACCTCCATGGGATTGACTCCGATGGAGGGGCTGGTGATGGGCACCCGGTCCGGAGACATCGATCCCGGTGTGCTGGTGTACCTGTGGCGCACCGCGAACATGGGCGTCGAGGACATCGAGGAGATGCTCAACCGCCGATCCGGCGTACGTGGGCTCGGCGGCGAAATCGATTTCCGGGTCCTTCACCAGCGCATCGAATCCGGGGATACCGCAGCACAATTGGCGTACGACGTGTATATCCACCGGCTGCGCAAGTACATCGGCGCGTACCTGGCGCTGCTGGGCTCCGCCGACGTCATCACGTTCACGGCGGGTGTCGGTGAGAACGACGCGGCGGTGCGCCGCGACGCGCTGAGCGGGCTGGCGCCGTTGGGAATCGAGCTCGATGAACGGCTCAACGCCAGCCCCGAGAAGACGGCCCGGCACATCTCGGCCGATAGTTCCCCGACGGCGGTGCTAGTGGTTCCCACTGATGAGGAGTTGGCGATCGCCCGCGCCTGCACCCACCTCGTCGAGCAGTGAGCGCGGCTTGTCGAGCGGCAGCTCGCCCGCGGGATCGCAGATGGCCAGCAGCCGGCGCACCTGTCTGCCGCAGCGCACCTCCCAGTCGATCCCGCTCCGTGAACAGATCACGTTGATGTAGTGCAGGGCGGCGAATCCCGCCGTGCCGAAGAAGTCGACGAGCCGAAGGTCGATCACCAGGCGTCTGGTGCCCGCGATCTGTCCTTCCACGTATCCGGCGAGGGCGCGGCTGTTGGTGGCATCGAGCTCTCCATCGACCGTCACGAGGACCGTCGAACCTTTCCGGTGAGACGCCGAGAAGCTGGCGCGGTGATGGTGTTCGCACCGATCGAACGACCGGGGATCCGGCCGGAATACCCTGCAGGTTCCTACAGCGGACACGGTGCACTCCTGTTGTCGAGACGCATATGAAACCGCCGATGCCGTCAGGGCGCCTTACTGTTTCTCCGAGCCGCACGTCGGGAGTTCACACCCCGATGACTTCTGCAGTTGGCTGTGACCTCAACCTGTGATGCAGATTACTACGGATTCCGCGAGCAGACCATCGAGTGTTACTACATGCGCGGACGCTGTAAAGAAGCGCTCCGTAGGGTCGGGTTTGCTGACGCCGCCTACGGATTCCGTAGGCTCCCATCGTGTGGGGTCGCCGGCGGCGACGACGACTTTTGCCAAGCGGCGGGCGGCCAGGACGGCGTGGCCGGACCGCTAGAACGTGCTCGTCGGGCGGACACTGTTGGCGAGGTCGACCAGCGCATAGCGGTGCGCCTGGGTGGGCGACACGCGGGCGAGGGCGCGAAGCGACGCCTCCACGCCGAGCTGCAGCCCGTGCTCGGTGAACGGGAAGCCGAGGATGTGGTTGGTGCTCGCGGTGTTGTCGGCCAGCCAGTCCATCGCGGTGCCCAGCACCAGGGCCCGAATCTGCAACACCCGCGGTTCGGTGTCGGGCAGCGCCTCCACGCGGCGGGCCGCGTCACGGATCTGCTGCTCGGTGATCTCGCTCGACGACCGGCCGGAAAGCAGCGTGACCGCACTGGTCAGCCGGGCGGTGGTGAAATGCCGGGACATCGCCGGCACCTTGTCCAACGTCTTGACGGCGGCGTCTCGCTCACCGGCCGCAGATTGTGCGCGGGCCAGTCCGAAGCCCGCCGAGATCACTCCGTTGTCGGTGGACCACACTGTGTTGTAGAACTTGCCCGCGGGGGTTTGCTGAGCGGCGCCGCCGGCCAGTTCAGCCGTGGCCGCCAGGGCCAGCTTGGGCGCCAGCTCACCGGGCATGGTGTCCAGCACCTCGGTGAAATGCTTTGTCGCAGAGACATAGTCGGCGGTCAGCAGCTCGGACACCGCCTTGAACCAGACCAGCCGCCAGGGCCAGCCCACCCGCCCGGCCAGGTCGTCGAGCTTTCGGGTGGCCTTGGCGACGTCGCCAAGGTCCAGCAGGGCGCGCGCCTCCATCAGCGGCAGCTCGACCGAGTCGGACAGATCGATGCCCTCGGACTCCAGCGCCCCGTGCCGAGCCGCCCGCAGCTGGTCGAGCGTCTGCACGGGTTGGCTCAACACGCTGGCCGACAACACCGCCGCGCCGACGTCGGTCGGGTCCACCAGCGGAACCGGCAGCGCCTTGACGATCTCCTGGGCCGTCAGCCGTTCGGAGTGCACCTGCCCGTCCAGGTACACGTCGGTGTGCGCGACCAGCAGATCGATGCCGAACGTGGACCGGGCGGGCGAAAAGACCGTCGACAGACCGGGTCTCGGCGACCCGGTGTCCTTGGCCACGACTTCGCGCAGCACGCCGAGCAGCTGGCCCGACATCTCGTCCGCGCTGCCGAACCGGCGCCGGGGGTCCGGGTCGATCGCCCGGCGCAGCGCGCGGCCGAACGAGTCGTACTCGGCCAGCACCGGATCGTCCTCGGGCAGCCCGTCGACGTAACGGCCCTTGCGGGTGCGCAGGTTGAGGGTCAGCGCGGCGAGGGTGCGCCCGACGGTGTAGATGTCGGTCGCCACCGTCGGCCCGGTGCGCACGATCTCGGGCGCCTGGTATCCCGGGGTGCCGTAGAGGTAGCCGAACGAGTTGATCGTCGACACCGCACCGAGGTCGATCAACTTGAGCTGCTCCTCGGTGATCATTATGTTCTCGGGCTTGAGGTCGTTGTAGGTCAGCCCGATCGAGTGCAGATAGCCCAGCGCCGGCAGGATCTCGAGCATGTAGCCAATGGCTTGGGCGACGGGCAGCTTCTCACCCTTGGCCTGTTTGAGCGAGGTGCCGCCGACGTACTCCATCACGATGTAGCCGACGGGGTTGCCGTGCTTGTCCTCGTGCTCGACGAAGTTGTAGATCTTCACGATGCCGGGATGGGTCACCTCGGCGAGGAACTGCCGTTCGGCCATCGCGATCTTCTGCGCCTCGGCGTCGCCGGAGTGCACCAGACCCTTGAGCACCACGGGCCGCTCGTTGACGTTGTGGTCGAACGCCAGGTACACCCAGCCCAGTCCGCCGTGCGCGATGCAGCCCTTGATCTCGTACTGGTCGGCGACCATGTCACCCGGATTCAGCTGGGGCAGAAAGGAGTACGGGCTACCGCAGTGCGGGCACCAGCCTTCCGACTGGGCGCGTTTGCCGCCGCCGGAGCGGCCGACGGGACGTCCGCAGTTCCAGCAGAACCGTTTGGACTCGGCGACCACCGGGCTGGACATCAGCGCTTCGAGCGGGTCCTTGGCGGGCACCCGCGGGATCTCCACCAGGCCGCCACCGAGGCGCCGCGTCCGCGACAATGCCCTCGTCGTGGTGGTGTGGTCCTGCGGCTCGGTGTCGCCGGTGCCCACCGAGGCGCCCTCGGAGTCGTCGTCGAACTGCGGCCGGAACACCGCCTGGGTGGCCATCGGGCGGATGGTCGACGCCGAGTCCATGCCCATGTCGTCGAAGCTCGCGGGTTGTGTGCCCGGGCCCTCGTCGAACTCTTCGCGCTGTGTCTCGGACATCAGTCGGAGTACCTCGCAACCGGGGGCGCGGGCGCGGGCCCGAGCACCGTGAGCCACTTGCGGTACAACGTGTTCCACGTGCCGTCACGGCGGATACGTTCGAGCGTGCCGTTGACGAACCGGATCAAACCGGTGTTCTCCCGGTTGATCCCGATGCCGTAAGGCTCCTCATTGAGGCTCGGCCCGACGATGTGCAGGTACGGATCCTGTGACACCAGGCCGGCCAGGATCGAGTCGTCGGTGCTGACCGCGTCGACCTGCCGCTGCTGCAGCGCCACCAGACAGTCAGCCCACGTCACCACCCCGACGATGATCGGTGACGGGGTGATCTGCTGGATCCGCTGCAGCGACGTCGTGCCCTTGGCGACGCACACCCGCCGGCCCGACAGGTCCGACGCCTGCCGGATCGTCGAGTCGCGGGGCGCGAGGATGCGCTGATTGGCAGTCAGGTAGACGGTGGAGAAGCCGACCACTTTCTTGCGTTCGCAGGTGATCGTCATGGTCTTGACGACGACGTCGACCTGGTTGTTCTGCAGGGCGGCGATGCGGTCGGCCGACGACAGGATGCGGAACTCCACCTGGGACGGGGTGCCGAAGATGTCGCGCGCGATCTCACCGGCGATGTCGACGTCGAATCCGGTGACCTGACCGGTGATCGGGTCGCGGAACGAGAACAGGTTGCTGCCGATGTCGAGCCCCACGACCAGCCGGCCGCGCGCGCGGATGTCCGCGACCGCCGCATCGGCCTCGGCTCGGGTGTTGAACGGTCGCAGGCTCGCCGTGCGGTTGCACTCGTCCTCGGATTCGTCCGGCGGGCGAACTGGCCGGGGCGGCAGCTCCTCCATGCCGGCCGGGGTGGGCGGCGGCAGCGTGACATTGGGCGTCGACGTCACCGACGCCGCCTGTCCGCATCCGGTGAGCACCAGTGCGGCGCTGGTGAGGATCCCGAAGAGCACCCCGAAAAGCCTGGCTGTCACCGGTACTCACTCAACCTCGGCCAGAGTCCCAGCGCCACCGCGACTGCCGCGGCGACGCTGAGTACCGCGGCTCCGACGGTCGCGCCGGACAACACCCGGTGAGCGTTGATGATGTCGTTGCGCAACTGGTTCCGGCTCTCTTCGATGCCCTTGCTCAGCGCCTCGTCGAGCTTGTTGAACGCCGGCGTGGAGTCGTCCTCGCCGGTGCCCAACGCCACCTGGGTCGCGGCCTGGTAGTTACCGACGCCGATGTAGGCGTTGATCCGGTCGTCTGCGGCGCGCCACTTCTTCAACAGTTGTTCGGCCTCGGCGAGATCGGTCTTGTCGATCGCGTCGTCGCGAGCCAGATAGTCCGAAAGCTGTTGCTGCATCATGTCGATGCGTTGGTAGTAGGACTGCTTGCGCACCTCCTCGTCGCCGCGCCGGATCAACGAGAGCGTCTCATCGGCGCGCGCCTGCTGGGCGGTGATCGCGAGGTTCGTGATGGTCTTCAGGGACTCCGCGGCGGTGTCCTTGGCGCTGCGGCTGTCGGCGGTCGAGATGATCAGCGCCGTCCCCACCCAGATCAACATGATCAGCACCGCCAGGCCGCCCGCGACGAAGCCGATGTTGATCCGCCTGCGGGTGCGGCGGGCCAGCCAGCGGTTGGCGAACACGCCGAACAACAGGGTCGCCAGAACGACGAGGATGACCGGGCCCGGGATCCGGGTGGACGCGCTGGTCTCGGCATCCACCCGTGCCGAGGTCTCTTCGTAGAGCCGCTGCGCGCTGGGCAGGATCTGGGTCTGCATCAACGCCGACGCCTCGGACAGGTAGGAGGAGCCGACCGGGTTGCCCGATCGGTTGTTGGTGCGCGCGGTCTCGACCAGACCGGTGTACATCGACAGCTCGGCGTTGACCCGGCCGAGCAACTGCACCAGATCCTCGTCGGTGAGCCCGCTCGATGCCCGGGTCACCGCGACCGACGCGTCGGTGATCGCCTGTTCGTATCGGTGCCGGACGTCGCGGGGCTCCGCGCCGGCGATGAACGCCGTGGCCGCGGCGGCATCGGCCACCGAGAGCGTCGTATACAGCTGTCCGGCGGCGAACGCCAGCGGTTCGGTGTGGTTGAGCACCGTGGTGAGTGCCTGCTGACGGTCGTTGATCGTCGTCGAGGTGGCGAATGCGCTGGCGATCACGAGCGCGGAGAGCACCACCCCGATGGTCAGGATCCGGCCGGGTGTGGTCCACAGGAACCACCACCGTTGGTGCGCCGGTGTTCCCGGTGACCGCGAGGCGAGCGGCTCCGTCGACGGGTGCGCCAACTCCACAGTCACGTTCGCGCGGACCTCATCAGCATCGCTTTCCGGCTCGTCGTTCCGACCGCTCTCAACTGTATAAAAGAAGTCTAAGAGTTTCCGGCAACGCGGGCGCCCCTATTGTTGAGGCGTGCGTGGCGACGGTGACGGCTGGGTGGTTTCGGCGGGCCAGGCCTACTGGGGTAGGTACGGCGCGGCCGGCCTACTGCTGCGGGCTCCCGGCCACAACGGCGCTGCGGTGGTGCTGCTCCAGCACCGGGCGCCGTGGAGTCATCAGGGCGGCACCTGGGGTCTGCCCGGCGGCGCGCGGGACAGTCACGAGACGGCCGAGCAGGCCGCCATCCGGGAGGCGCACGAAGAGGCGGGCCTGCCGCAGGACCGGCTGACCGTGCGCAAGGTGGTCCAGACGAAGATCGTCGCGGCCGATGGAGTCAGCTGGACGTACAGCACGGTCATCGCCGATGCGCCCGCGATGCTGCACACCGTGCCCAACCAGGAAAGCGCCGAGTTGCGCTGGGTCGCCGTCGACGAGGTCGCCGAGTTGCCGCTGCATCCCGGCTTCGCCGCGAGTTGGGAGCGGCTGCGCGACGAGTTCGCCTCGATCCCGCTTCTTGTCAACCCGCAGCTCTGAGCGCCGCCTTCAACTGTGCGGCGGCCGCTCGAGGATCCTCGGCGGCTGTGATCGCCCGCACCACGACGATGCGCCGCGCGCCGGCCGCCAGCACTTCGGGCAACCGCGCTGCGTCGATGCCGCCGATCGCGAACCACGGCTTGGCCGTATGCCGCCGGGCCGCGTGCCGGACCAGGTCGAGGCCGGGGGCGGGCCGGCCCGGTTTGGTCGGCGTGGGCCAGCAGGGGCCGACGCAGAAGTAGTCGACGGCTTCGGCGATCGCGGCGTCGACCTGATCGACGTCGTGGGTGGAACGGCCGATCACCGGCCGATCGCCGACGATGTCGTGGGCGACAGCAAGCGGAAGATCGTCCTGGCCCAGGTGCAACACGTCCGCGCCGGCGGCCACGGCGATGTCCGCGCGGTCGTTGACGGCCAGCAGTGCGTTGTGGCGGCGCGCGGCGTCGCCGAGCACCTCGAGCGCCTCGAGTTCCTGACGCGCCTCCAGAGGGCCGAACCGCTGCTCGCCCGCTGACCCCTTGTCCCGGAGCTGGATGAGGTCGACGCCGCCGGCCAACGCCGCGTCGGCGAACTCCGCGAGATCGCCCAGTTCACGGCGGGCGTCGGTGCACAGGTACAGCGACGCGGTGGCCAGGCGCTTCCGAGGTTCGTGCACACCGCGACGCTAGCCGATCGGCGCCGCACGCCCGATCGTCGCTGACGCCGCCGGGTAGGGTGGATTGACGAACGCGGGAGTCCCGGGACCGGGGACTGAGAGTGGGCATGCGCACCTGCCCTTACCGTCGCACCTGATCCGGGTCATGCCGGCGAAGGGAGGGATGTTGACCAACGCAAGTCTCGCCGTGATCGGCGGCGGCGTCATCGGGTTGGCCGTGGCGCGTCGCGCGCTGATGGGCGGCTGGAACGTGCGCGTGCACCGCACCGACGAACGGGGCGCGTCGTGGGTCGCGGGCGGCATGCTGGCCCCGCACAGCGAGGGCTGGCCCGGCGAGGAGAAGCTGCTGCAGCTGGGGCTGGAGTCGCTGCACCTGTGGCACGGCGGCTTCCTCGACGGCCTGCCCGACGACGTCGTCACCGCACGTGAGTCCCTGGTCGTCGCCGTCGACCGCGCCGACGCCGCCGACCTCAGGACCGTCGGCGAGTGGCTGGCGGCCCAGGGGCATCCGGTGACGGTGACGTCGAGCGCCCGGGACATCGAACCGCTGCTGGCACAAGGTATCCGGCACGGCTTTCGCGCCGAAACCGAACTGGCCGTCGACAACCGCGCGGTGGTGCGGGAGCTGGCCGCGCTGTGTGAGCGGCTCGGGGTGCAGTGGGCGCCGCCCGTGTCAGATCTCGCCCAGGTAGAGGCCGACGCCGTGGTCATCGCGAACGGCGTTGACGCGCCCACCCTTTGGCCCGATCTGCCGATCCGCCCGGTCAAGGGCGAGGTGCTGCGACTGCGGTGGCGCCGCGGCTGCATGCCCGTACCGACGCGGGTCGTTCGCGCCCGGGTTCACGGCAGGCAGGTGTACCTGGTGCCCCGCGCCGACGGAGTCGTGGTCGGCGCGACCCAATACGAACACGGCCGCGACACCGCACCGGCGGTGACGGGAGTACGCGAACTGCTCGACGACGCATGTGCGGTGATGCCCGCCCTGGGCGAGTACGAATTCGCCGAATGCGCTGCGGGCCTTCGGCCGATGACCGTCGATGGACTGCCGCTCGTCGAACGCCTCGATGAGCGCACACTGGTCGCTGCGGGCCATGGGCGCAACGGATTTCTTCTCGCGCCGTGGACCGCCGAACGGATCGCGGCCGAACTCGATGTGATGGTTGGAGCAATGCGATGACGCGTACGCGAGGAGCAATGCGATGAAGGTACTTGTCAACGACGAAGCGGTTGAAGTGGATGCGCAGACGACGGTCGCCGCGCTCATGGAACGACTGGGCTTCCCGGAGAAGGGCATCGCGGTCGCGGTGGACTGGTCGGTGTTGCCGAAGTCGGAGTGGCATATCGCGCTGTCCGAGGGCGCCCGCGTCGAGGTGGTGACGGCGGTGCAGGGTGGCTGATACGAAACTGACCATCGCCGGTCGCGAGTTCGGTTCGCGGCTCATCCTCGGCACCGGCGGCGCGGCGAACCTCGCTGTGCTGGAAGAGGCGCTCGTCGCCTCCGGTACCGAATTGACCACCGTGGCGATGCGGCGCGTCGACGCCGAGGGCGGCACCGGAGTGCTCGAGCTGCTCAACCGCCTGGGCATCACGCCGTTGCCCAACACCGCGGGTTGCCGCGGCGCGGCCGAGGCGGTGCTGACCGCGCAACTCGCGCGCGAGGCGCTGCACTCCGACTGGGTGAAGCTCGAGGTCATCGCCGACGAACGCACGCTGCTACCCGACGCGGTCGAACTGGTCAGGGCGGCAGAGCAATTGGTCGACGATGGCTTCATCGTGCTGCCCTATACCAACGATGACCCGGTGCTCGCGCGCCGGCTCGAAGACATCGGATGCGCGGCGGTGATGCCGCTGGGTTCGCCGATCGGCACCGGTCTGGGCATCGCCAACCCGCACAACATCGAGATGATCGTCGAGGCCGCTTCGGTTCCCGTGGTGCTGGACGCGGGCATCGGCACCGCCAGCGACGCCGCGTTGGCGATGGAACTCGGTTGCGACGCCGTGCTCCTGGCCTCCGCCGTCACCCGTGCCGCGGATCCGCCCGCCATGGCCGCAGCGATGGCCGCCGCCGTCACCGCCGGTCATCTGGCGCGGCAGGCGGGTCGCATTCCGAAGCGGTTCTGGGCCCGGGCTTCCAGTCCGGCCCCATGAGTCGTTATGTCGCACTGGGAAGTTCGATGGCGGCCGGCCCGGGAATCGCGCCCCGTGCCGATGGCGCACCCCGGCGCGCGGGCCGATCGGCGCGCAACTACCCGCACCTGGTCGCCGAGAAGTTGGGGCTCGACCTCGTCGACGTGACGTATTCCGGCGCGACCACAGCCAATGTGCTGCACGAGGCGCAATATGATGCGCCGCCGCAGGTTTCGGCGTTGGACGGCAGCGAGGACCTGGTCACCGTGACCATCGGCGGCAACGATGTCGGCTACGTACAGATGTTGTTCGCCGCCGGCCTGCCGCCCGCCCTACGAAAGGTGCCGCTGCTGGGCGGGCTGCTGCGCGCACAACTGGACCCGCGGGCCCGCGAGGCGGCGCTGACCGAGGTCGCCGCGTCGCTCGAGGAGGTCGGCCGGACTTTGCGTACCCGCTCACCGCGCGCGACGGTGTTGTTCGTCGACTACCTCACCTTGCTGCCGCCTGCCGGTACGGCGGCGCCGCCGCTGTCCGAGACCGACGTCGCGGCCGGCCGTCACGTCGCCGCAACGCTGGAGCGGCTGACCGCCGAAGCGGCGGCCACCACCGGCTGCGGACTGGTACGGGTCGCCGAGCCCAGCCGCGCACATCACGCCTGGTCGGCCGATCCCTGGGCCACGAATTTCGGGCTGCTCACACTTTTCCAGCCTGGCACCCCTGCCCCCTTGCATCCCAACGCGGCGGGCATGCGCGCCGTGGCGGAGTTTGTTGTCGCTCAGCTGACGGGCCCGGCGACGCTAACGTAGTGGGCAATGAGCCACACAAGGGTTTCGAAAGCAATCGCGCTGATGTCGGCCGCCGTCGTGGTGCTCGGCGGATGCGGCCGCGACAAAGAGCAACCGACGGTGCAGCCGCCCACCACGCAGGCCGGCGTCGCACCCGCGGCCGTGGAGTTCGCCAGGACGCTCGCGCAGCGAACCTCCGCCGACGCCATGTACGCGCACCTGGTCCGGTTGCAGGAGATCGCCGACGCCAACGACGGTAACCGGGCGCTGGGCACAGCGGGTTACGACGCCAGCGTCGAGTACGTCGCTGACATACTGCGCGACAACGGTTTCGACGTGCAGACACCCGAGTTCGAGGTGCGGCTACCGTTCGCCGACGAACCTGCGCTGACCGTCGGCGGTACCGAGATCACCGCGAAGCCGTTGAACTTCACGATCGGCACGCCGCCCGACGGCGTGTCGGGGCCACTGGTGCCCGCCCGCGTCGAGGACACGCCGGGATGCACGGCCTCCGACTACGAGGGCCTACCCGTCAAGGGCGCCGTCGTGCTCGTCGACCGCGGCGTGTGCCCGTTCTCGGACAAGGAGCAGGCGGCGGCCGAACGCGGAGCGGTGGCCTTGATCGTCGCCAACAACGAGGAGAACGACGAGATGGGAGGCACCCTCGGGGAAGACACCGAGGTGGAGATCCCCGTCGTGAGCATCTCCAAGGCCGAGGGCGAACGGCTGCGGGCCGCTCCGGGCGACACCACGCTCAAACTCAATGCGGGCGTGCGTACAGAACACACCCGCAATGTCATCGCCCAGACCAAGACCGGCGACACGCACAACGTCGTGATGGCCGGAGCCCATCTCGACAGTGTCCCGGAGGGACCCGGCATCAACGACAACGGCTCCGGAGTGGCAGCTGTCCTCGAGGCCGCGGTGCAGTTGGGCGGTTCCCCCGACGTGCGCAACGCGGTACGGTTCGGCTTCTGGGGTGCTGAGGAGGTCGGGCTGTTCGGGTCGAACAACTATCTGCAGTCGCTGGATGTCGAGGCGCTCAAAGACATTTCGATGTACCTGAACTATGACATGGTCGCATCGCCGAATCCGGGCTACTTCACCTACGACGGAAACCTATCCCTGCCGCCCGACGCGGACGGCGCCCCGAGCCGGATACCCGAAGGCTCGGCGGGCATCGAACGCACCCTGGTGGCATACCTCGACGCGGCCGGAAAACCGGCAGAGGACACGACTTTCGACGGCCGCTCCGACTATGACGGATTCGCCCTGGCCGGCATCCCGTCAGGCGGCACCTTCTCGGGCGCCGAGAAGGACATGACACCCGAGCAGGCCGAGAGTTGGGGCGGCGAGGCCGGCCAGCCGTTCGACCCCAACTACCACAAGGCTTCCGACACCCTGGACCACATCGATCGCACCGCGCTGGGCATCCACGGCGCGGGGGTGTCGTACGCGATCGGTATCTACGCGCAAGATCAAGGTGGCCCCAACGGCTTGCCCACCCGCGATCTGCGGACCCGCCACGCGCTCGCCTCATGAGACGGTGGGCGGCCAGTATCGGAGTCGTTGTCGGGGTCGTCGCGGCACTGACGTCGTGCTCATCGCAGGAGCCGCCGCCGACGCCGCAGGACCTGGCGGCCAAGGTCGGCGTCGACGGAATGTTCACCCACCTGCGCAAGCTGCAGGAGATCGCCGACGGCAACGACGGTAACCGCGCCGAGGGCACCGCCGGCTACGACGCCACCGTCGACTATGTCGCGAATTTCCTGCGCGACAGGGGATTCGACGTCACGACTCCGGAGTTCGAGCTGCTCGACCGTATCCAGGGCGGCAACCCCGCGATGCGGGTGGGCGGGCGCGAGTTCCCCGTCGACCAGGCGTCTCTACTGATCACCACTCCGCCCGGCGGTCTGAACGCCGTCACGCTGCGGCCGCGCAAAGCCGCCGGCTGCCGTGCGTCCGACTACGACGGCACATCGGTGCGGGGCGCGATCGCCGTCGTCGACGACACCGGCTGCTCGGTCGTCGACAAACAGAACGCGGCGGTCTCCGAGGGCGCCGTCGGCCTTCTCGTGGTCAGCACCCCGGGACCGGGCGGCAGCCCCGCCGGTCTGTTCACGCCGGGCTACTACCAGGACCTCACCGTTCCGGTCGGGGTGATCGACCGGAACGCCGACACCGCCCTGCGGCGGACCACGGCGCCGGTGCGGCTGATCCTCGACGGCGAGCCGGTCATGAAGAGAACCCGAAATGTAGTGGCGCAGACCAGGTCCGGAGACCCTCACAACGTCGTCCTGGCCGGCGCACATCTCGACAGCTCCGCTGCCAGCCCGGGCGTGAACGACGACGCGACGGGAATCGCTGCGCTGCTGGAGACCGCGGCGGCGTTGGGTTCGCAGCCGCCGGCGGCCAACGCGGTGCGCTTCGCGTTCTGGGCGTCGGAGGAGAACGGGTCGGCCGGGCCGACGAAATACCTGCAGGGACTCTCGCCGGACGAACTGCGCGACATCGCGCTGTATTTGAACTTCGACATGCTCGGCTCGCCCAATGCCGGCTACTTCACCTACGACGGTGACCAGTCGGCCCAGCCCAACCCGGAGATCCCCACCCGCTCGGTGCCTGCCGGTTCGGCCGGTCTCGAACGCACGCTGGCCGCCTACCTCAACACCGCGGGCGTGCGGCCCGCCGACATGCCGCTGAGCCAGTTCACCGACTACTACCCGTTTCTCGCCGCGGGGGTGCCGATCGGCGGTCTGACGGCCGGCGCCTCGCAACGCAAAAGTGAAGTGCAGGCGCGTCTTTGGGGTGGCCGAGCGGGAGTCCCGTTCGACCCGAACTATCGGACCAAACGGGACACCGTCGACAGCATCAACCGGGACGCGCTCTCGGTGCTCGGGCCGGCGGTCGCCTACGCCGTCGGCACCTACGCGCGGTCGCTCGACGGGGTCAACGGCGTTCCGCCACGGGATCAGCGGCGCAGCCGGTAGGCGACGGCGCCCACGAGCACGACGACCCCGCCGACAAGCACAGACGAGAGCGGCAACAGGACGGCCAGCAGCAGGCAGCCCGCCAGCCCGATCGTCGGAATCGTTCGGCGGCCCAGGGTCCAGGCCGATGCGTTGGCGATCGCGTAGTAGAGGAGCACCGCGAACGACGAGAACCCGATCGCGTCGCGTACGTCGACGGCCACGGCCAGCGCGGCGACGGCCACCCCGACCACCACCTCGGCGCGGTGCGGGCTGCCGAACCGCGGGTGCACGGCCGACAATGCGTGCGGCAGGCGGCGGTCACGCGCCATCGCCAGCGTGGTGCGTGACACCCCGAGGATCAGCGTCAGCAGCGCGCCGAGCGCTGCCACAGCGGCGCCGGCGCGCACCACGGCGTCGAGGCCGGGGAAGCCGGCCTGGGTCACCGCATCGGCCAGTGGCGCCGTCGCGGAAGCAAGTGCGTCGCTGCCCAATTCGCCCAGCACCGCGATTGCGACGAGGGTGTAGACGGCGAGCGTGATGGCCAGCGCCAGCGGTATCGCGCGAGGGATGGTCCGGGCGGGATCGCGGACCTCCTCACCGAGGGTCGCGATCCGCGCGTAGCCCGCGAACGCGAAGAACAGCAAGCCGGCGGACTGCAACACGCCTGTGAGCGAGGCATCGGCGTGGAGTGACAATTGGGCGGTATCAACTTCGCCGAAGCCGAGGACCGTCACCACCACGGCGCTGAGCACCGCGAGCACCAGGGCGACGACGACGCGGGTCAGCACTGCCGACTTCTGAATCCCGGCGTAGTTCACGGCGGTCAACGCGACGACCGCGCCGACCGCGACCCCGCGCGCCGAGGCGGGCCACACGTAGTAGCCGACCGTGAGTGCCATCGCCGCGCACGACGCGGTCTTGCCGACGATGAAGCTCCAGCCCGCGGTGAAGCCCCAGAATTCGCCGAGGCGTTCGCGTCCGTAGACGTAGGTGCCGCCCGACTGCGGATAGCGCGCCGCCAGCCGCGCCGACGATGTCGCGTTGCAGTAGGCCACCACGGCGGCGATCGCGAGACCGATGAGCAGCGCCGACCCCGCCGCGCCGGCGGCGGGTCCGAGGGCGACGAAGATGCCTGCACCGATCATCGAGCCCAGCCCGATGGTCACCGCGTCGAAGGTGCCGAGGCGCCGGTGCAGCGCTGGGCCGTCCGGCGTGCTCACCGCCGGAATGCTAGTTCAGGCCTTAATGAGGTGCGGCGTTGTGGTGCGGCTGCAACGACTCGCGCGCGGAGGTCGTCGCGGCCGCGACCAGGGTGGTGAGAAGTACCGCGCCGGCGAGCACCACCATCGAGATCGTCCACATCCGGCGGCCGAGCAGCGCGTTCTCGCACTGCTCGACGTAGTTGTCCTCACCGACGGTCGCGGCCGCCTGGGTGAGATTGGTGACGTAACCCGTCCCGCACTTGATCTGCCAGCCGTACTGGTCGTAGCTGTCCAGAAACACCGGGAAGTTCATCGCCAGCAAGCCGATGATCAGCACGACGCCGGCGACGATGCCGGTATAGGCGAGTCGATGATGTCGCTGAGACAACCTGTTCCCCCGTTCATGTCATACAGACGTCTGCGAACAGCAGCACCGGCCAGGATACGATCGCCCCGAGATACGAGACGACCAGGTCGGCTCCCGCCATCTGCCGCAGATGTTCGGTGTGCATGGTGGACCAGAAAACGCCGACGAGCAGATACGGCGTGCCGATGACCAGCGCCACCGTGATCAGCTCGCCGATGGAGACCTGAAAGCCCAGAATCTTGCGCAGCGCCCCGAACACGCCCTTATGTTAATGGCCATTCTGCTTGATCGGGCAAGTTCGCTCATTATTGGCAACCGAAGTGGGCCGATATGTAGGCGCTTGGTCCGTTATCGTGTTGCCATGTCGCGCACTCGGCCGGCGAGCGGTGACGCGGTCCGGCGCCGGCCGAAGGACCGCAAGGCGCAGATCGCCCGCGCATCCGCCGAGGCGTTCAGCGCGCTGGGCTTCTACGGCGTGAGCATGGAAGCGATCGCATCCCGGGTAGGGATCTCGGCGGCCGCGCTGTATCGGCACTACGCGAGCAAGTACGACCTGTTCCGCGATGCCGTGCTGAGCCTGGGACAACAGCTGGTAGACGCCACGGCGTTCGCCGACGGGTCCGCGACCGAGGATCCGCAAGTGCAACTGCGCCGGTTGGTCGCCGCGCTCACCGACACCGCGATGGCGAATCGGGAATCGGGTGGCCTCTATCGCTGGGAAGGCCGTTATCTACGCGGCGACGACCAGGCGTCGCTCATCGCACAGATGCGCACCGTCCACCACCGCATCCAACACCCGCTCGGTGTCCTGCGGCCGGAGCTGACGTCACGGCAACGCTGGACGCTGTCCATCGCCGTGTTGTCGGTCATCGGCAGCATCGTCGACCATCGAGCGAAGCTGCCCGCCGTCCAGGTGCGGGCGCTGTTGGCCGACCTAGCGCAAGCGGTCGTGGCGATGGAACTGCCCGACATCGACCCTGTCACCGAGCAGCCGCCCGCGCCGCTTCCCACGGGTACCGAGCCGTCGAAATACGAAGCGCTGCTCAACGAGTCGATGCGGTTGTTCAACATCAAGGGGTACCGCGACACGAGCATGGAGGACATCGCCGCGGCGGTCGGCATGCCCGCGTCGGGCATCTACCGCTACTTCGCCGGCAAGAGCGACATTCTGGCGGCGGCGTTCCGCCGCGCGGCCGATCGGCTCTCGGAGGAGATGACGGCCATCACCGGTTCGATCGCGGACCCCGAAGACGCGCTGAGCGCGGTCATCGACGCCTACGTGGCCAGGTCGTTCGCGCAGCCCGAACTCGACTACGTTTACTACACCGAGCGGCTCAACATGTCGCCGACCGACCAGAAGATCCTGCGCAACATGCAGCGCGCCACCGTCGAGTCCTGGATGGAGTTGGTGGTTGCGGTGCGGCCGGAGTGGACGCCGGGTCAGGCCCGGTTCGCCGTGCACGCGGCCATGTCCCTGGTGATCGACATGGGCCGGTTGATGCGATACGCGAACACGCCGCAGAACCGGGCGGTCCTGCAGCGGCTGCTGGACGTGACGCTGGTCGGCCGCTACCGGTTACGCGCCACGTTGCCCGCCAAGTAGGCCAGGTAACCGACAGCCCCGACGAGCGCCAGTTTGCGGGTCTTGCGGATGGCCAGCCCGAGTCCGAGTGCGGTCTCGATGGCGCCGTTGAGGTAGATGTACTCGCGGGTGTTGTCGGGAAACGCCTGTACGGTCACCGACTCGAACAGCTCTGGCTTGGCGAAGTGCGCGAGACCCGTGGCGGCGACGCCCAGACCTGCCAACGTGGCCGCGCGCGAACCGCTGCGCGACTCCTGAAGTGACACAGCTGCTCTTCCTATCTGCTCACGCGATTCGGTAGTCGCTCAGCGGGAACGTGGCGGCCTCCTGGAACGCGGTACGGGTCCGCATCGGGCGCAGCAGCGTCGCCTCGCCGCTCGGGTTGAAATAGTAGGACCGGGATGCCACGCAGTTCCCTCTCGTGAACACCGAGTCGCCGTTGAGTTCGGTCATCCGCGCCAGGTCGCGGGCATTGGCATCCTCGGTGATTTCGAATGTCGTTGCTCCGCGGCGCTTCATCTCACCAAACAGCCGTTCCATGTGCCGCATCTGATATTCCACCGAGTTGAAGAAGTTGAACCCGATGAAGGCGAACGGGCTGGCCAGGCTGAGGTAGTTCGGGAAGTACGGCATCGACATCCCTTGATAGGCCTGGAATCGGGTTTCCCGCCACCACTTTCCGAGGTCTCGGCCCTCACGCCCGATGATCTCGATCGCGGGGAAGTTTGCTTCCCACAGGTCGTATCCGGTGGCGAGGACGAGAGTGTCGATGATCGTCTTGGTGCCGTCGACGTTGACGATGCCGTCGGCTTCGATGTGGTCGATACCGTCGGCCTGCAGGTTCACGTTCGGCTTGGTGAAGGTCCGGTAGTAGCTGTTGGAGAATGTCGGCCGCTTGCAGCCGAAGTCATAGCCGGGCGTGAGCTTGGCGCGAAGCTTCTTGTCGCGGATCGAGGCGAACCGGAACATCTTGTCGACGTCTCCCGCGCCGACGAGGAGACGGCGGAAGAGAAGCCGGCGATGGTGCAGCGACGTGTAAGCGAAGAACTCGTAGATGGCGTCGGTGACGGCGCGGACAAGCCGCTGGGTCAGCGGGATCCTGGCGAACAGTCGCTTGGCACGGTCGGACAAGCCGAAGTCGATTCGGGGGTACACGTAGGTCGCGGTGCGTTGATAAACCGTCAGGACGCCGGCTGTCTTGGCCAGCTCGGGGATCAGCTGAACGGCGGTGGAGCCGGTGCCGATGATCGCGACGCGGCGCCCGGCAGGGTCGTAGTCGTCGTCCCAGGCGGCAGTGTGGATGACTTTGCCCTCGAAGTCGGCGATGCCGGGGATGTCCGGCAGGCGTGGTTGCGACAGGAAGCCGGTCGCGGTGATGAGAAAGCGGGCGACGAGCGTTTCGCCGCCCCTCAGTGCAATGCTCCAGACCCGGGCGTCCTCATCCCAACGGGCGCCCTCGACGGTGGTCTCGAAGCGCATGTGGCGGCGGACGTCGTACTTGTCGGCGACCTCGTTGGCGTACTGCCTGATCTCCGCGCCGGTCGAGTAGATCCGCGACCACTTCGGGTTGGGTTCGAAGTTGTACGAGTAACTTGTGGTGGGAACGTCCACGGCGAGACCGGGATAGTGGTTGACGTACCAGGTGCCGCCGAGATCGGACTCGCGGTCGACGATCACGAAATTCTCGTAGCCCATCCGCTTGAGCTGGATAGCCGCGCCGATGCCACCGAAACCGGCGCCGATGATGACGGCGTCGAATTGTTCCGAAGTCATGTAAAAACGGTACCTCAGGTACCACACACTTACGGGTTCGGGCTTACCCCTTTATCGAACCGGTACGCGGCGGATCCAGCGTCGCAACGCAGGTGACGGCGCGATCACCCTCGGCCCACGTCTCGGCTGTGGGATAAAGCACATACAACTGGACCGAATCGTCGGTCATCGCCGCGGGTGAGTAGGCCGCCAGTTCGGGGGCGCACTTCTCGGCGTAGGCGTCGATCGCGGCTTGGCCCGGGAAATCGCCGTCGGGCATCTGCAGCACCGCGAACACCTCACCGGCGTGGCTCTCGTCGCACCCGACGGTCTGCACGGTGCGCACCCGCGTGTCGCCCGGGATCTCGGCGAGGCAGTCGCCCTGCCTCACTTCGGTCGCGGTCACGGTGTCCTCGCTGATCATGAAATAGAACAGCAGGCCTGCGACGATCACCAGCACCCACAGCGCCGACAGCACCAGCCCCGCGATCGCCAGACCCCGGCCGCCCTGGCCCTCCTTGGCCTTCTTCAAGCCGACGATGCCGCAGACCACGCTGATCACCACGCCGCCGAGCAGCCCGAAGATCAGCGCGACGATGGCCCACCAGTTCGTCGGCCGCTGCTGGGGCGGTGGGTAGTAGCCCGGTCCCTGGTCCGAATACGGAGGCGGTGGCGGCGGCGGGTACGGAGCCGCCGGTGGCGGCGGGTACGGGGATTCGGGCGGCGGGTACGGGTTGGGCTGCTCGCCGTAGGGCGACGGCGGCGGTCCGTACGGCGGGGGCGGGCCCGGCGGCGTGGTCACGCGAGCAACCGTATCGCGGCGTCGACCGCGAGCGCGGGCACATCGAGGGTCTTGGAGCCCAGGTCGTGCCGGGCGCCGGTGATCTCCACGACCTCGGTGCGTGCGTCGATCAACGCGGCGGCCGGCCGCAGCTCGTCGATCGAACCGAACGGGTCGGCGGTGCCGTGGGTGAACACCGTCGGTGTCGCGATGCGCGGGAGGTGTTCGGTGCGGGCACGTTCCGGCTTGCCGGGCGGATGCAGCGGATAGGAGAACAGCGTCAGCACGTCGATGTCGGCGAGCGCTTCGGCGATCGCCATCGACGTCATCCTGCCGCCGTACGAGTGCCCGCCGGCGATGACCGGACCGTCGGCCAGTTCACGAGCGACACCGATGGCCTCGACCACCCCGGCCTGGTCGGCCTTGGCGGATCCGGACGGCGGCCCCTTCGGTCGGCGCCGTCGGTACGGCAGGTTGTACCGCACTGCAAGCCACCCGCGGCGGGCCCACTCATCGCAGATCTTCTTGAGTAGCGGCGCCTCTCGGCTGCCGCCTGCACCATGGGTGAGGACGACGACGCCCGCGGGAGCACCATCGGGTGTGTGGGCGATGCCCGCGATCTGCTCGAGGTTCACTCGGTCAGCCTGAAGAGTGCGGACACCGGGCCGTGGCCGTGGCCCAACGGGTAAGCGGCGCGCAGACATTCGGTGACCCAGCGCTTGCCGAACGCTACGGCATCGGGCATCGGATATCCGTGGGCCAGTGCGCTGGCGACGGCGGCGGCCAACGTGTCGCCGGCGCCGTGGTCATGTCCGGTGTCGATACGTGTGGCCTCGAACTCGTGGAAGTCGGCGCCGTCGAACAGCAGGTCCGGGCTCCGCGTCGACGTGCGCAGGTGCCCGCCCTTGACCAGCGCCCACTGCGGTCCGAGGGCGTGCAGCGCGCGGGCGGCCTCACGCTGCGTGGCGTCGTCGACGACATCGATCCCGACCAGCAGGCGCACCTCGTCGAGGTTCGGGGTGACCAGCGTCGCGAGCGGAAACAGTTGTGTCCTCAGGGAATCCAGGGCACTGGGATGCAACAGCGGATCGCCGTGCATCGAGGCGCACACCGGGTCCACCACCAGGGGTACCGCGCCCGCGAGGCCCTGCCGGCGCCACACGTCGGCGATGGTGTCGATGATGTCCGAAGACGCCAGCATCCCCGTCTTGGCGGCTTGCACACCGATGTCGGACGCCACCGCCTCGATCTGTCCGGCGATGACGTCGAGCGGGACCTCGTGAAAACCCTTGACGCCCATCGAGTTCTGCACCGTCACCGCGGTGACCGCGACGAGACTGTGCACGCCCAACAGGGCGAACGTGCGCATGTCGGCCTGGATGCCCGCGCCGCCGCCCGAATCGGATCCGGCGATCGTCATCACTCGCACCGGTGTGGTACCCGGTTCGGGCAGCGGCAGGTAGGTCATGCCAGCGGGAGGTACACGCGGTTGCCGTGTTCGGCGAACTCGCGCGACTTCTCGGCCATGCCCTTCGAAAGTGCGGCCTCGATGTCTTCTTCGGTCTCGAGTCCGTGCTTGGCGGCGTAATCGCGGACGTCCTGCGTGATCCGCATGGAGCAGAACTTCGGCCCGCACATCGAGCAGAAGTGGGCGGTCTTCGCCGGCTCGGCCGGCAGCGTCTCGTCGTGGAACGCGCGCGCGGTGTCGGGATCCAGCGACAGTGCGAACTGGTCGTTCCACCGGAACTCGAAGCGTGCGCGCGACAGGGCGTCGTCACGTTCCTGCGCGCGTGGGTGGCCCTTGGCGAGATCGGCGGCATGCGCGGCGATCTTGTAGGCGATCACGCCGTCCTTGACGTCCTTGCGGTCGGGCAGACCGAGGTGTTCCTTCGGCGTGACGTAACACAGCATCGCGGTGCCCGCCTGGGCGATGATCGCCGCGCCGATGGCGCTGGTGATGTGGTCGTAGGCGGGAGCGATGTCGGTGGCCAACGGCCCCAGCGTGTAGAACGGCGCCTCCTCGCACCACTCCTCTTCCAGGCGCACGTTCTCGACGATCTTGTGCATCGGCACGTGACCGGGTCCCTCGATCATCACCTGCACGCCATGCGATTTCGCGACCTTGGTGAGTTCGCCGAGGGTACGCAGCTCGGCGAACTGGGCCGCGTCGTTGGCGTCGGCGATCGAGCCGGGCCGCAGGCCGTCGCCGAGCGAGAACGTCACGTCGTAACGCTGCAGTATCTCGCACAGCTCATCGAAATGGGTGTAGAGGAACGATTCCCGGTGATGCGCCAGGCACCAGGCAGCCATGATGGAACCGCCGCGACTGACGATGCCGGTGACGCGCTTGGCCGTCAGGGGCACATAGCGCAGCAGCACACCGGCGTGCACGGTCATGTAGTCGACACCCTGTTCGCACTGCTCGATCACGGTGTCGCGGTACAGTTCCCAGGTCAATTCGGCGGGATCGCCGTTGACTTTTTCCAGCGCCTGGTAGATCGGCACGGTTCCGACCGGCACCGGAGAGTTGCGCAGGATCCACTCGCGCGTGGTGTGGATGTCGCGGCCGGTGGACAGGTCCATGATCGTGTCGGCACCCCATCGCGTCGCCCACACCATCTTGTCGACCTCTTCGGCGATTGAACTTGTCACTGCCGAATTACCGATATTGGCATTGACTTTCACCCCGAAGGCCTTGCCGATGATCATCGGCTCGCTCTCGGGATGGTGATGGTTGGCGGGGATCACGGCACGACCGCGAGCCACCTCGTCACGCACCAACTCGGCGGCCACGCCCTCGCGTTCGGCGATGAACGCCATTTCGGCGGTGATCTCGCCGGCACGGGCCCGCTGCAATTGCGTGCCGCGGTCGCGCGTCACGCCGGGTCTCGGCGGTAGGCCCGCATGCAGGTCGAGGCTCGCCGCGGGGTCGGTGTACGGGCCGGAGGTGTCGTACAGGTCCAGGTGCTCACCGTTGGACAGGTTCACCCGGCGGAACGGCACCTTCGCGCCCGGCACACCGTCGACGTCGCGATAGATCTTGGTGCTGCCCTCGATGGGGCCGGTGGTCACGGACGGATTGACGGTGACATGCGTCATCTTGAATTTCTCCCTACGCCGGCATTACCCGGTCAGGTTCGTACGGTCGACGGGCCCACCCGTCCTCTCAGCGCACTGGTGTGCGCTCCCGTGTGTGGACGCCAGCCACGTTAGCGCAGCCGGTCGGGAGTAGGAAGCGTCAGAACGGCGGTTCGTCCGGACCGGGCGGCGGTGGAGGTGGCGGTTCCCAGTCGGGTGGCAGGTCTTCGGGCTCGAACGGATCGTCGATCCAGCGGCACCACGGGCTGGTGCTCGGGGCCGTGCCTTTGAAGACGATTTTCAGGAAGCGTGATCGATTGCGCCATTGACGTCCCTCGATCTCACGTCGTCGCTCCCGGAGCCTGCGGCGCTGTTCGGCGTTGATCGGCCGCTGAGTTGCCAACTGGGCCCGCAGCCGCTTGATTCGGGTGGCCCTCTCCCGCTTGTGGTTTCGCTTGCGAGGCGTCGGCTCTGCGCACGCGGGTCGCATCTGCGGGAAGAGGTCGAACCCGGCAGGGGAGGTCCGATAGGTCCTGCCCGTCGGTGACGTCCAGACGATCGTCCCGTCGGACAGTTGTTCGTCACGCCACCCGTCGGGACCGCCGTGGAATGTCTTCATGCGGTGATGTTCTCGGCAGTAGTCGGCCAAGCCCCACGGAACGGTCAACCCGCCGGCGGCCGGGTCGGCGTGATTGAACGG
This sequence comes from Mycobacterium sp. GA-0227b, assembly GCF_001499855.1. Classification (GTDB taxonomy): domain Bacteria; phylum Actinomycetota; class Actinomycetes; order Mycobacteriales; family Mycobacteriaceae; genus Mycobacterium. The sequence continues at coordinate 47,185 of NZ_LQIK01000010.1, read as the reverse complement.
TGTCGTGTGGTCGAGGTCGCAGATGGCGGCCTGTCGGTCGCATCCGGGGAACCGGCACGTCAGGTCGCGGAAGCGGACCCAGCGGTTGACCTCGGCCGAGGGTTGGTACCGCACCGACTGCTCGGGAGTGACGATGGGCGGCTCGAGCGGGCGCATCGTCGCTGTCTCGGCGATCTCGCGCACCAAATCGGCGTCGATGACGCCGAAGCCCTCCAGGTATCCGGGCTGGTCTGATTCGCCGACGACCGTTTCCTCCCTTGCGATGATGTTGAGCACCGTGGCGACTCGCGAGGACTGCGCCCCTTCCTCCGGGCGGGCGGGGCAATCCGACCGGCCGCAGTCGCATGGCAGACCGCGCCCCTCGGTGAGTGCGTCCAGCGCATCGGCGCGCCGCTGAGCGACGGTGCGGGAGTCGTTCGCGCACACCGACATAGCGAGCTGTGAGAGCCGTCGGTCGAAGGCCGCCCCGGCCCTCGCGCTGATGCGTCCGCGCAGCTGAGCCGTCCCGTCGATTTGAGGCGAAACGCTGATGTAACGGTCGCGCTCAGACGATGCGCGCCGTTCCTTGGCGGCCTCTGGGTCGATCTCGCACACCAACCTGTCCACCACGTCCTTAACGCGCCGGCGCGACCACGTCTGCCACCGCGCGAGCCGTTCCGCCATTGCCTCGTCGATCCGGCCGATCAGTGAGTCGCAGACCAACTCGGTACGCGTGATGATCAGCTGTGTGGTTGTCCAGTCGACGGCGCCCTGTTCGAGCAGCCTCGCGAGTTTCGGTAGGCGGGTGACGAGAGACTCCGCGTGCGACACCAGTCGACTCGCGACCGACGGAGCCATGTTCATCGCGGCTGCTATCTCAGCCGACGTCCGAGCGAATCCGGTCACCATCGACCAGCCGGGATCAGGGTCGATGCCTTCGGCCTCGGCCGTGCGGGAAGCCAGCAGGGCGGCGATGGCGGCCATCCGGTGCGCCATCAGCGTCGACTCCTGGCGCAGGCTCGCCTCTATCGCGGCGATTGCTGCGTCCGGACCGATTGTATCGAACATGTGTTCGATTATGTCAGGCCGGTCTGACAAATTTCTGTGATGTCTCAGGACATCGGTGACAGTTCTGTGTCAGGACATCGGTGACGGTTTGCTTTTTTCGGGGCGTGGGCCGCGGCGTCGGCCGTTGCCGACGTATTCGACGTCGGGCGCCGGTGGGGCATGCTCGGCGAGCGCGTTGACTCATCTGAAATGTGCGCGAATGGGTATTCGTTGCGTCATTGAAATTGCGCGCATACGCCCAGTGGGTGGGGTCGACGTTGACCGAGCGCAGAGCAATCACCAAGGCCACCGCGGCGCGCTACCAGCGGGCGAGTTAGTGCGGTGAACCGGTCTGACAAATCTCCGTCAGGAGAACTCGATCAGCACCGGGGCGTGATCACTGGGCGCGCCGATGCGGTCCTTTCCGCTCTTGCGTTCGTCCCGGACGATCTCGGCATGCGTGACGCGCGCCGCGAGCGCGGGCGAGCCGAGGACGAAGTCGATGCGCATCCCGCGGTTCTTCGGGAACCGTAACTGGGTGTAGTCCCAGTACGTGTAGACCGCTGGGCCCGGCGCGAACGGCCGCACCACATCGGTGAACCCGGCCTCGACCACCGCGTCGAACGCCTCGCGTTCCGGCTCGGTGACATGGGTACTGCCGCGGTAGAAGTCGACGCTCCACACGTCCTCGTCGGTCGGCGCGATGTTCCAGTCCCCGACGAGCGCGATCTGCGCGGCGGGATCGTCTGACAACCACTTGTGTGCCGTATCACGCAGCGCCGCAAGCCATTGCAGCTTGTACAAGTAGTGCGGCGAGCCGACGTACCGGCCGTTGGGCACATACAGGCTCCACACCCGGACGCCGTTGCACGTGGCGCCGAGCGCTCGAGCTTCGGCCGCCGCTTCCACTTCGGGTTTGTCGCTCCAGGTCGGTTGCCCCTCGAAACCGACCTGCACGTCGTCGATTCCCACCCGGGACGCGATCGCCACCCCGTTCCACTGGTTGAAGCCGCAGTGCGTCACCTCGTAACCGGCGGCGAGAAACGGCATCGTCGGAAACTGCTCGTCGCTGCACTTGATCTCTTGCATCGCCAGCACGTCGACGTCGGCCCGCTCGAGCCAGTCGGTGACCCGCTCGACCCGGGCCCGGATCGAGTTGACGTTCCAGGTGGCGATCCGCATGGCCTACAGGCTACGAGCGTCGATATAGCGGCTTCGGTGCTGCACCGCGAACCCGATCGACTCGTAAAGTCGAATGGCCGCCGCATTGTCGGCCAGCACCTGCACGTAGCCGCGAGCCGCGCCATGCTCGGCGCCCCAGCCCAGCAGCGCCGAACACAGTTGCCGCGCCATGCCCCGTCCGCGCGCTGTCTCGGCCACCCGCACCGCCGACAATCCCACCCAGCGCCGGCCGTCGGGTGCAGTTGTCACCGCGGCCCGGCCGACCGCCGCACCGGGGATCGTCGCGAACGTGACCTCGCCGTCCACGACCGCAGTCAACACGTCGACCGGCACGTCGCGTGAATACAGCGCTAGCCACTCGGGATTCGGTATGGCACCGAGAAGCACTGTCGGAGAGCAGTTTTCGGCGCTGATGTCGCGCGCCATGACAACGGTCTCGAGGTGCGGCGGGGCATCGGCGAGCCGGTATAGCCGGTCCGGAACCGACAACCACGGCGTCAGTCCGCGCTCGCCGTACCAGTCGGCGATTTCGGATAGTGCCGAGGCGTCCGCTTCGAAACCTAGCGGCACAGCGGAATTGGCGCGATGGGTGTGGCCGCCGGCGGCGCGCAGGAGCCACCCGCGGACCCATCGTCGTTCGATCCCCGGCCATGCCAGCGCCGCCGCGTGTTCGAGGTTGCGGATGTCGGCGGTGCGCACGGTCGCCGGCGGCAGTTCCTTGATGACGACCACGTCGTCGGCGTCGACGGACACGGTGTCGCCGTGTTTGGTGCGCACCCTCAGCGTCGGACCGGTCTCCAAAAGGTGGCCGACCACGTCGTTGAGCGGCGGTTCCGAACCCGCGGGCAGCCGGTAGCGGATCATCACCCGAACTCCGGCCGGAGGTAATTGCATCAGTGCCCGAACGGATCCGGATCCTTACCGGGCAGCCACGACAAGCCCGGCACACCCCAGCCGTGCGACTTCACCGTGCGTTTGGCGCTGCGCGCGTGCCTGCCGACCAACCGGTCCAGATACAGAAAGCCGTCGAGGTGGCCGGTCTCGTGCTGCAACATCCGGGCGAACAGGTCGGTTCCCTCGATGGTGATCGGCGTGCCGTCGGCGTCAAGGCCGGTCACCCGCGCCCAGGTGGCCCGCCCCGTCGGGAACGACTCGCCCGGCACCGAAAGGCAACCCTCGTCGTCGTCGTCCGGATCGGGCATGGTCTCGGGCACCTCGGAGGTTTCCAGCACCGGGTTGACGACCACGCCGCGGCGACGGGTGATGCGGCCCCGCACCTCCGCGCAGTCGTAGACGAACACCCGCTTGGCGACCCCGATCTGATTCGCGGCCAGACCGACCCCGTTCGCGGCGTCCATCGTGTCGTAGAGGTCGGCGATCAAGTCCGCGACATCGGCGGGCAGCGAACCGTCGTCCCCGACAGGCACCGGCTCGGTGGCGGTGTGCAGGACGGGATCTCCTACGATGCGGATCGGAACGACTGCCATGCTCGGAAAGCTTAATGAGCCGACTCGCGGGCATGTCGGACGGCTCATCAACCAAACCCGTGGTTGAATGAGCGCCGAACCACAGCGATGTCATTCAAGTTGTCGGAAGGGTCCAAAAGCCAGATGGACGGCGCGATCGCGCGGACTGAGCAATCCGGGGACAACTCCGAACTCTCCGACGGGCTGACCCGGCGCGAGCACGACATTCTCGCGTTCGAACGGCAGTGGTGGAAGTACGCGGGCTCCAAGGAAGACGCCATCAGGGAACTGTTCTCCATGTCGGCGACCCGCTACTACCAGGTGCTGAACGCGTTGGTCGACCGGCCTGAGGCGCTCGCGGCGGACCCGATGCTGGTCAAACGGTTGCGACGGCTGCGGGCCAGCCGGCAGAAGGCCCGGGCGGCGCGCCGTCTCGGCTTCGACGTCACCTGAGTTTCCCGGGCCCCGTGGCCCGCTCGATAAGGTGGGCGCAATGAACCAGCGAGACTCGTCCGGGTTGCCACTGCGCGCCATGGTGATGGTGCTGCTCTTTCTCGGCGTGGTGTTCCTGTTGGTGGCGTTTCAGGCGATGGGTTCCGACAGCGACGACGACGACGCTCAGGCGCCGCTGGCCACAACGACGACGACCAGCACGCCGACGAGCACACCGGCGGCCCCGGAAAAGGCCGAAGTCCGCGTCTTCAACATCTCGACGGTGCAGGGCGCGGCCGAGGAGGCGGCCAACCGGTTGCGCGAGGCCGGCTGGAACGTCACCGAGACCGGCAACCTGGAACTGCCGGAGGTGACCGCCACCACCGTGTACTTCAGTGACGCCCCCGGCGAGCGCGAGGCCGCCGAAGAGGTGGGCCGACTGCTCGAGGCGCCCGTCGAACCGCGGGTGCCCGGGCTCGCCGAGCAACCGCCGGGTGTCGTCGTGGTGGTCACCGGTTAGGCTCTTGCGCATGTTCAAGACCGTCGCCGCTGCTGCCTTGTTCTCCGTCCCCGCTCTCGCGTTGAGCGCCTGCGCCGCACCCGAACAACCCAGCAGCGCGCCCGGCACGACACCGTCCGTCTGGACCGGTTCTCCAGCGCCCGCGGCGCCGCCGGGTGAGGGAAGCGGCGGTCACGGCGAAGGCCAGGGCGAAGGTCAGCCCGGCGGCGAGAAACTCACGGCCGAACTGAAAATGGCTGACGGCACCCCGGTCGCCAAGGCCGACATCCAGTTCAGCGGCGGCTATGCCACGGTCACCGTGGAGACGACGACACCCGGTGAGCTCACGCCCGGCTTCCACGGCATGCACATTCACCAGGTCGGCAAGTGCGAGGCCAACTCGGTCGCGCCCACCGGCGGCGCACCCGGGAACTTCAACTCCGCGGGCGGACACTTCCAGGTGCCCGGGCACAGCGGGCACCCGGCCAGTGGTGACCTGTCGTCACTGCAGGTCCGCGAGGACGGTTCGGCGAAGTTGGTGACGACGACCGACGCGTTCACCGCCGAGGAACTCACCGGGGGCGCGGGAACGGCGATCATCATCCACGAGAAGGCGGACAATTTCGCCAACATCCCGCCGGAGCGCTACCAGCAGGTCAACGGTGATCCGCCACCGGACGCGGCCACTCTGGCGACCGGTGACGCCGGCTCGCGGGTGGCATGCGGTGTTATCGGTACCGGCTAACAGCCGCATCGACTTCGCCGGCTCGCCTCGGCCGACCGTCGGGGTGGAGTGGGAGTTCGCCCTCGTCGACGCCACGACGCGTGATTTGAGCAACGGGGCGGCCGCGGTCATCGAAGAACTCGGCGACAACCCGCGCGTGCACAAAGAGCTGCTGCGCAACACGGTCGAGTTCGTCACGGGGATCTGCGATTCGGTGCCCGAGGCGATGGACGACCTGCGCTCGACGCTGGGGACCGCCCGCCAGATCGTCCGCAACCGCGGCATGGACCTGTTCTGCGCCGGCACGCATCCGTTCGCGAAATGGTCGCCGGGCAGCCTCACCGACGCCCCGCGCTACGCCGAACTGATCAAACGGACCCAGTGGTGGGGCAGGCAGATGCTGATCTGGGGCGTGCATGTGCACGTGGGAGTTCGGTCGGCGCACAAGGTAATGGCGATCAACACCTCGCTGCTCAACCACTACCCGCACCTGCTGGCGTTGTCGGCGTCGTCGCCGTTCTGGGACGGTGAGGACACCGGTTACGCCTCCAACCGGGCGATGATGTTCCAGCAGTTGCCGACGGCCGGGCTGCCGTTCCACTTCCAGACATGGGCGGAGTGGGAACGCTTCGTATACGACCAGAAGAAGACCGGCATCATCGACCACATGAACGAAATCCGTTGGGATATCCGGCCTTCCCCGCACATCGGCACGGTGGAGGTGCGAGTCTTCGACGGTGTGTCCAATCTGCGCGAGCTGAGTGCGCTGGTGGCGCTGACGCATTGTCTGGTCGTCGACCTCGACCGGCGCCTGGACGCGGGTGAGTCGCTGCCCACCATGCCGCCGTGGCATGTGCAGGAAAACAAGTGGCGCGCGGCGCGATACGGGTTGGACGCGATCATCATCCAGGATGCCGACAGCAACGAGCGGCTGGTGACCGAGGATCTGGACGAGTTGCTGAACCGGCTCGAACCGGTGGCCGCGTCGCTGCACTGTGCCGACGAACTGAGGCGCGTCGCCGACATCTACACCTCCGGCGCGTCGTATCAACGGCAACGCCGCGTCGCCGAGGAGCACGACGGTGACTTGCGTGCGGTGGTCGACGCCCTGGTCGCCGAACTGGACATCTGACGTGCCGGCAATCCCGATGTTCCCGCTGCAGGTGGCCATGCTGCCCGGCGAGGAACTCCCGCTGCGCATCTTCGAACCCCGTTACAGTGCGCTGGTTTCGGACTGTCTGGCGGAGTCGGACCCGGCGTTCGGCGTGGTGCTGATTGCGGCGGGCCGGGAGGTCGGCGGCGGGGACACCCGCAGCGACATCGGTGCACTCGCGCACATCGCGGAGGTCGCAGACTTCGGCGATGGCCGATATCGGTTGAAATGCATGATGGGCGAACGTATCCGGGTGATCGAGTGGCAACCCGACGATCCGTACCCGCGCGCCGCGGTCGAGCCGTGGCCGGACGCACCGGGCGACCCCGTCGAGGTGGATGCGATCCGTGATGTCGAGGACCGCATCGTCGCATTGTTCGAACGCATCGCCGCCGCCCGCGGCGCCGAGGTCGACGCCCGCGACATCGTGAGAGGAGCCGATGCCTCCGATGACGCTGGTAAGTGGTTGTACGCGTTGGCGTCTCGGCTGCCGATGGGCCAGGCAGACCGCTATGCGGTGCTGGCGGCGCCTTCTGCTGCCGAGCGGCTCGCGGCGCTCAGCGACGCCGTGGAGACCGTGACCGCGATGGTCGAGTTCCAGCTCTCGTCGGGGGAGTAGGCGCTCGGCCGAAACTGAAGTTATGACATGCGATTTCGGCAGATTATCGCGCGTATGTTCAGATTCGGCGGCTACTCGGGGACGAACTGCGCGTTGCGCAGCCGCTCGAGCGCGCGTCCGTCCGTGAGTTCGTCGCGGTCTTCCGGATGCTTCCAGTAGTGGCGGACCATCCAGTACAGCGGCCCGAAGTCGGGCTCGTAGCGGTCGGCGTTTGGTACGACGATTGACTGGGCGTCGTTGAGCACGAGAACAATTGGGTTTCGGGTCCGCTTGTCGGCCATATCGGTGATATCTACGATGTCAGCCCATCGCGCATTGCGGGTTCGCAAGATGTCAGCGTTTTCGACTCCGTCGGGTCCGATGCGTAAGTAGGCCGCCCCGGGGCGCCTGAGTATCGCCGCCAGTCCAGTCAGTGAGAGCACCAGCAGGCTGATCATCAAGTATCGGGTGACGGTATCCGGCCCTGGCGTGGTGAAAGGTAGCTCTGCAACTCCTCGTGAAACAAACGCGACGTAGCAAGCCGATCCGACCGCACCGCCGACAGAGGCGACCCCGTAGCACCAGACGATCAAGGGATTGATACGCACCGTCGTTCCGCGACCATCAGAGGAAGCAAACCGTGCGGGTGAGCTGAAAAAGGTCGTCGCGAGCGTGGCGGCGAATCCAGCGAAAAACACAGTCATTCCGCCAGCAGTCAGCGCAGCGAGGGCGGAGCCACGCTGCAGCGCGACCACCGTTTGAGCCAAGCCGTAAACAACGCCGCCCCCGACGATCAGAAGCCCGAGCTTCCCCAAGACGGACAGACCTTTGTCCCAGTTTGGCGGTGGGGGCAGTGCCTTCATGCTCCGCACAACACCTCGCCAACCTTGGTGCCGACGGACTTCATCCACGCGCCGGCAGCCACTGACCCGCCGACGGCAAGTGCCGGAGCGGCCACAGGACCGATGACGGGTATTGCGCCGCCGGCAATTGCCCCGCCCGCCGCACCACCGGCATTGCCGGCGAGCGCGAAGGTGCCTGCGAAGACCGAAACACATTTGTCGGCGGGAGTCGGCGCCGCGAGGAAGTCGTACATCGCTGACATCACACCCAGGGCTGGTCCGCCGTACTTGGCGCCGGCCCCGACCTTCTCCACTGCGTCCATCGAGAGCATCGGGATCTTGCCGCCGCGATCGATGTGCGTTTCCAAGCCAGTCAGGACATCTCCAATGCGGTCGGGGACGGTCTGCACGAGCAGGGGGCTATCGGGCGGGAGAACGCCAGGTCGGCCGTCAGGCAAGGTGAAAGCTCCATTGCGCACGCCTTCCGGCGTTTCGTCGATGACGTACTGTGTCCCGTCCGCCCAGTTCATGATGGTCTTCTTGTAACCCCGCGGCGTGCGTGTCGAGCTAGTCCACGAGATCAGATTGCCGTCGGCGTCGTAGTGGTCATCGGTTGTCATGTCGGGGACGCCGTTCTTGTAATCGGGCTTGTACTCGGTGATGACATGCCTGCTTCCGTCCTGCATGAGCAAAGTCTTTTCGAAATGGCCTTCGTCGTTGTACCGCGATGTTGTCTCGCGGACAGTCATGGCCATCTCCTCACCGCGCACGGTCGCTTGTTGCATGAGCCCAAGCGGGTCGCGAGGATCCGGGACGTCGTCTGCCGGTCGCTGCGCGCCGGGAGCCATCATGCCAGGCAGTCCGCCGGTGTCAGGAGGCGCGAAACCGAACGGCTTTGCCACGGCCACCACCTTGTCGGCTGTGGTCGTGTCGGCGTCGCCGACGGCCACCAACAACTCGTTGACGGCGGCCTGTTCGGTCGCGACTTGATTCATCAGCTGGGCGATCTGGTCGGCAGTTTGAGAGCCCGGATCGATCAACACCACCCATCCCTCCGACACGCTAAGTGGGCCGCGGTCGATATCGTCAGCTTTGTCCAGCAGCGCTTTTCGGGCAGCACCGATAGTGGTGGCGCCTTCTCTGAGGGCACCAGCGATCGCGGTGGTGTAGTCGCTGAACTCTGCGGCTGTCTGGTGCGCGCGGTCGAACATGCCCGAGGCCGCGTCGTGCGCCTCACCGGACCACGCCTTGGTCTCGGGCATGATCTTGAGGTTGTTGCTGATGCGGTCGACAGCCTGTTCCACGGATTCACCGCTCGTCATGACCGTCGAGCCCGTGAAAGTTAGCGAGTCAGGGTTCCAGCCCTCGAGGCGCGAACGAGATGGGAGCACCGGTTAGAAGATCCCCTTGAAATTTCCCGCAAGGTCGGAGTCGGTCACCTCGTAGGTGTTGCCCGCACCGCGGACCGCCGCGCCGATCCTGCTGACATTCGCGGCTATCGCGTCGGCCCGCTCTGTCACATGCCCACCGACCAGTCGTGCAGCCCACTGAGTAGTGGAACCGGGTAAGCCGTCAGCGGCATCGGACACCTTGTTGCCGACGTCAGCTTCACGGATCAGCGATGACGCCGTATCGACTTGACCGGCGAACGCCTTCAGGATCTCAGGATCAACCTCCATGGCCTAGAAGTTACCCGACACCGGCCCCCCTGACCTGACGTCAATTGGCCGACACCATCGGCTCAGCACGCGAGCATCAGCAGATCTTGTGGCCCTCGATGAAAACCGTTCGGGGCGTGGACTCGTCGGCTTCGCCGGCCGCGCATCGGCCGTAGCGGTCCATCAAATCCGCGGCAGCGATAGCGGTCACTTCCCAACCGTGGTCGGTCAGCCAGTCGGTCACCTCGGTGCGCTCTTCGACGAACCACAGATGCTCGACGTCGAACACGTTCTCGTCGTCCTCTACGCCGGCCTCCTGCCGGTACTGCTGCAGCTTCTCGCGTCGACTCGCGAGATACTCCGGGTCGAAGAAGCCCGCGCCGAACGACTCGACGCCGATCCGGCTGCCGAGCGCACTGAGTTCGTGAATGCGTTCGAACAGCAGATCCTGACCGCTGGCAGGTAGGTATGGCAGCAGTCCTTCGGCAGCCCACGCGGTCGGCTCGCTGGCGTCAAACCCCGCGTCGCGCAACGCTCTCGGCCAATCGTCACGAAGGTCGATCGGCACCGGGGCATACGTGGCGGCGGGTGTCGCCTCGTGCTTGCGCAGCGTCTCGGCCTTGAACGCCAACACCATCGGCTGGTCGATCTCGTAGACCACGGTGTCGTCGATCCACGGCAGCCGCCAGGCCCGCGCGTCGAGTCCGGCGGCGAGGATCACCGCCTGGTCGATCCCGTTGGCGCCCGCGGCGACGAAGAACTCGTCGAACCACTTGGTGCGCGAGGCCGCATACCCTCCGATGGCCTTGATCCGCTCGACCATGTAAGTCGGCGGCAGTTGCCAACCTCGCTCCACCGCAGCGTCGACGAACATCTTCGCGTAGGGGTCGGTGAACAGCGGGCAATCGCTGTCCTGCTCGAGCGCGCGGGACCAAGCCACACCCAGCGCAGTCGCGCCGACACTTTCGGTGATGTCCCAGCTGTCGTCCTCAGTCCTGGCCATTGCCACCGCTTTCCATGTGATCGGCGAACTCGTCGATCTCGTCCGTGGTCAAAAGATCGTCTCGGACGTTCTGTTCCCGGTACGCGAGCTGACCAACCCGGTTCGCCACCACCGGCGCGGTGATCACCGTGAACAATCCGGTCAGCACGAGCATGCCGACGTCGGCCTGGCCGCGCAGCCGGATCGCGGCGCCGGCGAGCACCAACAGGAGGCCGAGCACCTGCGGTTTGGAAGCCGCGTGCATCCGGGTCAACGTGTCGGGGAAGCGCACCACGCCGATCGCCGCGGTCAGCGCGAGTGTCGAGCCGCCCAGCACAAGCACGCTCGTGACGATGTCGAGGACGTTCATCGCCGCCTCCTCCGAGCTGCCGGTGGAGTCTCGACGTCGGGCACACGGAAACGCGCGACGCTCACCGTGCCGACGAAGCTGATCAACGCCAACGCGGTCAAGCCGTACGTCACGGTGCTGTCCAGGCTGTAGGCGGCCCAGATACCGATCCCGCACATCGCCACCGCGATGAGGGTGTCGACCGCCACCAGACGGTCCAGTGTGCTCGGCCCGGCCAGAAGACGGAACATCGTGATCGCCGCCGCAGCGGTGATCATCACGGCGGCGATGACCCAGACGGTGTTCATGCGTCGTCCTCCTCGGCAGCCGCGGGCCGCCAGTCTTCCTGACGTTCGAACGTCGCGACCAGCAGCCGCTCCACCACGGCCACCTGGTGGTAGAACGCGCTCAGCGCGCGGTCCGAGCCGACGTCGATGACGTGCATGTAGAGCAGCCGCCGAGTTTGGTCGATCTCGAGCACGATCGAGCCGGGAATCAGGTTGAAGATGTTGACCGCCAGCGCCAGCACCAGATCCGATTTCACCGAAAGCTGCGCGCGTAGCACAGCCGACAGCGGGGGACGGGGCTTCACCGCGAGCAACGCGACCTGCATCGAGGACAGCACCAACCGGTAGGCGACGGTCAGCAGCAGCCGGATCAGGGACAGCAGGTGCACTTTGCCTTCGACGGGCACGGCCGGCAGCGGCAACAGCAGCGTGATCAACAACGCGACAGCGAGGCCCGAAAGCAGGTTGGCCGCAGAGAGGTTGCCCCACAGGAGGACCCAGACGAGCACCAGCCAGCAGATCACCCAGAGGCGCAACGCGATACTTCGCACGGGCGCGCTCATCGCGGACCCACCACGGCGGTGATGTACTGGCCGCGGTCCAACACCTCGCCGGCGGCCCGCTCGCTGTAGCCGAAGATGGGCCCGGCGAGCACGGTCAGCGCCAGCCCGACGGCGATCAGCGCGCCGGTGGGCGCGACCATCCCGGCCGGCATGCGACCGACGTGGTCGCGGTCGACGAACTCGATGTCCTCGGGTTCATCGAGCAACGCCGAGGGTGACGCTGCAGACAGATGACCCTCGGGCGCATCCTCGCGAGATCGCCAGAACGCCTTGGTCCACACCCGCGCCACCACGTAGAGCGTCAACAAACTGGTCACCACGCCGCCGCCGACCAGCGTCCAAGCCAGCACCGAGCCGTCCTGCGCGCCCGCCTCCAGCAGCGCGATCTTGCCGATGAAGCCGGAGAACGGCGGTATGCCACCGAGATTGAGCGCGGGCACGACGAACACGAACGCCAGCAGCGGGCTGGCGGCCGCCAAGCCGCCGAGGCGGTCCATCGTCGACGCACCGGCCTGGCGTTCGATCAGCCCGACCACCAGGAACAGCGTCGTCTGCACCAGAATGTGGTGTGCCACATAGTAGATCGCGCCCGACATGCCGAGCTGGTTGGACAGCGCGATGCCGAACACCATGTAACCGATGTGGCTCACCAGCGTGAACGACAGAAGTCGCTTGATGTCGCTCTGCGCGATCGCGCCGAGGATGCCGATGATCATGGTCAGCAGGGCGGCCACCAAGAGCACTGGGTCGAGGCCGCCGCTGGGGAACAGCAGCGAGTGCGCCCGGATGATCGCGTACACACCGACTTTGGTCAGCAGCCCGGCGAACACGGCGGTCACGGGTGCGGGCGCCGTCGGGTAGGAGTCGGGCAGCCACGCCGACAGCGGGAACACGGCGGCCTTGATGCCGAAGGCCACCAGCAGCACGGCGAACATCGCCGAGCGGGTGCCGGTCGACACGTCGTCGAGGCGCACCGCGAGCTCCGCCAGGTTCAGCGTCCCGGTGGCCGCGTAGACGAGTGCGATACCGAACAGGAATATCAGCGACGAGACCATCGACACCATCACGTACGAGATGCCGGCGCGGACACGGTCTTTGCTCGCCCCGATGGTCAGCAGCACGAAGCTCGCCGCCAGTAGCACCTCGAATCCGACGAAGAGGTTGAACAGGTCGCCGGCCAGGAACGCCATGTAGACGCCGGCCGACAGCACCAGATAGGTCGGCATGAAGATCGACACGGGCTGGCGTTCGTCGCCGTCGCGGATGCCCTGGCCGATCGCGTAGAACACCACGGCCAACAACACGATCGACGACACCACGAGCATCATCGCCGACAGACGGTCCACCACCAGCGTGATGCCCAGCGGTCCCATCCCGGGCACCGACTGGCCCCAGCCGCCGACGTAGAGCACGAGGGTGCCGTCCCGGTCGGCGAGGTAGAGCAGCGCGCCGCACACCGCGACGACGACCGACAGCGCGACAAGCGTGACGAGTCGCTGCAGTCGGGGCCGTCGACCGGCGATCAGCGTGGCCGCCGCGCCGAGCGTCGGGATCAGCACCGGCAGCGGTGTCAACGTACCCGCCAACGTCATGCGCGCCCGCCCGTCATTTGGAGCCCTCGAATCCGGGCAGCGCGTCCAATTCGTCGGGCGCATCGGTGTCGCGCGAACGATCGGGGCGGGGACGGTCCTCCTCGACGGCGGCGGTGTCCAGCGCGGCCAGCTCGGAGACCTTGGCATCCTCCGGGTCGACGCCCACTTCCTCCTCGGTGGTCAACCGGTAGCTGCGGTACGCCATCGCCAGTACGAACGCCGCGATGCCCATCGTGATCACGATGGCCGTCAGGATCATCGCCTGCGCCAACGGATCTGCGGTGGTGGTGTGGCCCTCACTGGTGCGGCCCCGCACCGGTGGATTACCGGACGGGCCGCCGACCACCAGGATCAACAGATTGATCGCATTGCCGATCAGCAGCAGTCCCAACAACATTCGGGTCAGGTTGCGCTCGAGCAGCAGGTAGACACCGGCGCTGGTGAGCCCGCCGAGCAGGACGAGTGGCACGAAAGCGGTGGTCATCGGGCCGCCACCGCCGTCTTCTGTTCCTGGCTCAACTCCACGTCGATCCGGGCGCCGAGGCTGCGCAACACGTCGAGCACCAGGCCCACGACGATCAGGTACACCCCGAGGTCGAAGAACAACGCGGTGACGAACTTGACGGTGCCGAGCACCGGTACCTCGATCTCGATGAGCGCCGACGACAACGCGGGCGCGCCCACGAGCAGCGATGCGAACGCGGTGCCCGCCGAGAGGCACAGGCCCACGCCGAGGATCTTGCCCGCATCCAACGGCAGCGTCTCGCCGAGCTCGTAACGTCCGCCCGCGAGATAGCGCAGCACCAGCGCCAGGCCCGCGGTCAACCCGCCGGCGAATCCGCCGCCGGGGGTGTTGTGCCCGGCGAAGAAGAAGTACGCCGACAACACCATGATCAGCGGGAAGACGAGCCGGGTGGCGACCTCCAGGATCAGCGACCGGTGCCGCGGGTCGCGCAGTTCGCTGCCCCGCAGCCAGGTGATCTCCCCGGCCGCCGGGCTGGTGTTCAGGATCGCAGGAAGCCGCCCGATGTCCGGCTGGCCGGCATCGGCCACCCGCGGTGGTGCCCCGAACCTCCTGTGCCGGAACACCATTGAGGCCACCCCGGTCGCCGCGACCAGGAGCACCATGATCTCGCCCATGGTGTCCCAGGCGCGAATGTCGACCAGCAGCACGTTGACGGCATTGGCGCCGTGGCCGCGGTAGTACGCCGCATCGGGGATCAACGACGCGATCGGGACGCCGGTGCGCGCGGCCATCGCGTACACGGTCAGCGTGGTCACGGTCGCACCGACCGCGAGCGCCAGCATGGCCCGCGGCCAGCGATTCCGTTTGATGTGGACGCGGTCCGCCTCGGCGGGCAACGTCCGAAGCACCAGCACGAACACCACGAGCGTCAGCGTCTCGACGAGGAACTGGGTCAGGGCGAGGTCGGGTGCGCCGTGCAACGCGAAGATCGCGCCGCAGCCGTAGCCGGTCACGCCGACCAGCAGCACCGCCGCCAACCGGTTTCGCATCACCAGCGCACCCAGTGCGGCGGCCAGGATGATCAGGCCGATCACCACCTGCAGCGGCGAACCCCACAGCGCGAAGTTCGGGCGGTCACGGGCGCCGAGCGCCAGCACCATCGTCGGCACCAACACGAGCGTCGACAGGATCGCCGTCTGGGTCGCGGGGATCGAACCGCGCTGGGTCACCGCGGTGAGCTCCACCGACCACAGGTCCAGCTTGCGCACGACGCCGTCGTAGATGTGATCGGCGTTGCCCAGCGGTTCGCGCACGGTGCGGATCTTGCGCAACCGCTCGCGCCCGACGAAGGCGGCGATGCCCGTCGCGACCACGAGCACCGACAACAGCAGCGGCAGGTTCACCCCGTGCCACAGCGCGAGGTGGTAGTCCTCGCCGCCGGGCACCGTGTCGGCGTAGTCCTCCAGCACGTCGCCGATGCCGACGGGCCAGATCCCGAACGCCAGTCCCGCCGCCGAGAGGATGGCCGGCGCGGCCATGAACGCGAGCTTCGTGCGGTGCATCTCGGCGACGCGCCTGCTCGGTTGTCGCTGTCCTTTGCGGCCGAACGCACCGAACAGGAAGCGCAAGCTGTAGATGGTGGTGAACACCGAGCCGAGCACGATGCCGGCCAGCACGAAAGGCGAAGCGGTACCGAGATACGGGCTGTACAGCACGGTCTCGAAGTCGGCCTCCTTGGCGACGAAACCGAAGAACGGCGGCAACGCGGCCATGCTCGCGGTCGCGCCGATCGCGATGATCAGCAGCGGGCGCGCGCGGTCGCCGAGCCAGGCCAGCCTGCGGATGTCACGCGTGCCGGTGGCGTGGTCGATGATGCCGACGACCATGAACAGCGCCGCCTTGAACATGGCGTGCGCAACCAGCATGGCCAGCCCGCCGAGCATCATGTCGCTGCCGCCCGTGCCGACCATCACGGTGATCAGCCCCAACTGGCTGACCGTGCCGAACGCCAGAATCAGCTTGAGGTCGTACTCGCGGACCGCGCGCCAACCCGCCAACAGCATGGTCAGCAGCCCCAGCGAGATGACCATCGGTCGCCACGGGGCCACGTCGGCGAACCCGGGTGTCATGCGTGCGACGAGGTAGACACCGGCCTTGACCATGGCCGCCGCGTGCAGATAGGCGCTGACCGGTGTCGGGGCGGCCATCGCGCCCGGCAGCCAGAAGTGCAGCGGCACGATCGCCGACTTCGACAGCGCACCGACGAGGATGAGCACGACGGCGACCGACACCGCCGCTCCCGCGGGGGGCGATGCGAGCAGTTCAGACAGCAGGTAGGTGCCGGCGATGTTGCCGAGCACGATGATGCCGACCAGCATCGCCAGCCCGCCGAACGTCGTCACGAGCAGCGCCTGGGTCGCCGCCCGCCTGCTGGTGACGCGCTCGGCGTAATGGCCGACCAGCAGGAACGACAGCACCGTGGTGATCTCCCAGAACACGTAGAGCATCAACATGTTGTCGCTGATCACCAGGCCGAACATCGCGCCGGAGAACGCGACCAGTTCGGCGGCGAAACTGGGCAACCGGTTCTCGACGCGGCCGTCGTGGTGCTGGAAGTAGTCGGCGCAGTAGAACAGCACCAACGCACCGATCCCGAGCACCAGCACGCTCATGATCGCCGCGAGCGCGTCGAAGCGCAGCGTGATGTCCATCGACAGCTCGGGCACCCACGGCACGTCGACGGTTCTCGACCGACCAGCCGCCGGCCAGTTCAGCGCCACCCAGATCAGCGAGACGAGCGGCACCAGCGCCAGCGGGTAGAACGCCGTCCGCCCCCACCTGTAGACAAGCAGCGGCGCCAGCGCGGTGGCGACCGCGTGGGCGAGCAGAACGGCGAGCAGGGCACTCCGATCGGTTGGGTTGGACGGCACGCGGCCGCCAACCGGAGAACTGATGGTCGGGGTGTCAGCCGAGTAATGGCCTTCGGTTGATGGATATTCTACGTGGGCCGATCAGGGGTACCTCCCGGCGTCGCGAGCGACAGATCCATCAGAAGTACCGCAGCCAGACGTACACCCACGCCAGCAAGGTGCTGAGCAGCGTCACCACGATGCCGTAGCGGGTGAAGCGCCAGAAGCTGATGCGGTGACCGGCGCGCTGGGCGATGCCGATCGCGACCACGTTCGCGCTCGCGGCGATCGCGGTGCCGTTGCCGGAGAAGCAGGCGCCCAGCGCGAACGCCCACCACAGCGCCCGGCCGGTCTCCGCATCCGGAGCCTGGGCCGCCATGTCCTCGACCACCGGGGCCATCGTCGCCGTATACGGAATGTTGTCGATGAACGCGCCGAGCACCGCGGACCCGAACAGCAGTCCCGTCGCCGCCATGAAGAAGTTGTCGCCGAAGAGGTTGACCGCCGCATCGCCGAGCCAGCCGATCACCCCGGTGTGCACCAGTCCGGCGACCATGACGAACAGACCCATGAAGAACACCAGCGTCGGCCACTCCACCTCGGGGAGGACCTCGGCGACGTCGACGTTGGTGACCAGCAGCATCGTTCCCGCACCGAGAAGCGCGACGATCGAGGGCGCGACGTGCAGCACCGAGTGAAGGCCGAACCCGACGATGACCAGTGCGAGCACGGACATCGACCGCACCAGCAGGCGGGTGTCTCTGATCGCCCGCCGCTCCTGCAGCACCATCACCTTGTCGACGCGCATCTCATGGGCGCGCAGGTCGTGACGGAACAGCCACTTGGTGAACACCACGAACAGCGCGAAGATCACCACCACCACGGGCGCCATGTTGACCAGGAAGTCGTTGAAGGTCAGGCCGGCGCGGCTGCCGATGATGATGTTGGGTGGATCGCCGATGAGGGTGGCCGCGCCGCCGATGTTCGACGCGAGCACCTCCGCGATGAGGAACGGCTGGGCTGCGATCTCCAGCCGATCGCAGATGACCAGCGTCACCGGCGCGACGAGCATGATGATCGTGACGTTGTCCAGCACCGGCGAGGCCACCGCGGTGATCAGCATCAGCATGACCATGAGGCGAAAAGGCCTGCCCTTGGCGCGTTTTGCGGCCCAGATCGCCAGGAAGTCGAAGACGCCGGTCTGTTTGACGACGCCGACGATCACCATCATGCCGAGCAGGAGGAAGATGACGTTCCAGTCGATGCCCTCGTGCTCGGAGTAGAACACCTTCTCCCCGGGCGCCAGACCCAACAGGGTCATCAGCCCCGCGGCGACCAGAACCGTCGTGACCTTGTTAGCGCGCTCAGTCGCCAGAAACCAAAAGGCGACAACGAAAATCGCCAGCGCCAGAAGCGGAGCCAGCACGGAACCGGTGGCTCAGTCGTTGGGGCCGGCCACGGCAAGGCTCGTCAAAAGCCTTTCCAACGTCACCGCGCCGACGAGCTTGCCGCCCGGGTCGACGACGGCGATCAGCGGGCTCCGCTTGGTGGCCATCACGGTGGCGATCTCCAGCAGCGTGGCGTCCGGCGCGACCGTGACCGGTTTGGCCACCGGAGTGGGTAGGCAGTCCCCGACGGTGAGCCGGCCGGGCCCGTGCCAGAACAGGTCGGCGTGAATCTCGTCGACGGTGCGCACCAGTGCCGGGTCCTCGCGATAGGACTCCGGAATGGTCAGCCTCAGCACCTGGGTGCCCGGCAGCACCGCGACGGGATGGTCCGAGTCGTCGACCACGACGAGCCCCGGCAGCCGGTTGACCACCATCAGTTGCACGGCCTTGGACACCGGATCGTCCATCCGGACCGTCGGAGGGGTCACGGCGATCTCGTGTGCTTGCATGACCTCGTTCCATCCGGTCCCGGGGGTGTCGGCGGTAAGTGTCATCGTCCTCGCTCTCCGATCGGTTCGTCGACCCTGCACGAACCGTTCGGAACGGGTCGACCTGTCAGCATCTCGACCTCCCATCCAGGCGAGATATGCATGGTGAGGACAGTTTCGATGCCTTCAACCGGGGCCGCCATCGGGGCTGACACCCATTCGGCCGGGGCGGCGCAGTGTATGGACAAACGCCGAGGCAACGGTCCACGCTGAGGTCATGAAACGGGCGCGCACGCCGGCGACCGCGCTGTTTCGGCGGGTTTTCCTGATCAACGGCCTGATCTTCACGCTGGGCACGCTGATCCTGGCGGTTTCGCCCGCCTCGGTGTCCTCCCGTATCAAGCTCACCGAGATTCCGGTGCTCGTCGTCGGGCTCGCCGTGATCCTGTCCGCGAACGCGCTGTTGCTGCGATCGAGCCTGGCGCCGCTCGACCGGCTCGCCGCATCGATGCGGCGCGTCGATCCGCCCCGCCGCAGTGACCGCGTCGATGACCGTGGCAACGGCGACCTGCGCCACCTCATCGCGTCGTTCAACACGATGCTGGACCGCCTCGAGACCGAACGCACCACGGCCAGCGCGTCGGCCCTGGCCGCGCAGGAGAACGAGCGCCGGCGCATCGCGCGCGAGTTGCACGACGAGATCGGGCAGACGTTGACCGTGGCGCTGCTCATCCTCAAGCGGGCCGTGGACCGTGCACCCGCCGAGATCCGCGGTGAGCTCGCCGACACCCAGGAAGCGGTCCGCGCGAGCCTCGACGAGGTTCGCAGCATCGCGCGGCGGTTGCGTCCCGAGGCGTTGGAGGACCTGGGGCTGCACAGTGCGCTCAACGCGCTGTGCACCGAGTTCACCAACGCAACCGGCTTGCCCGTCGTCAAACACATTGTCCTGCAATCGGAACGGCTGAAGCCGGACGTCGAGCTGGTGTGCTACCGCGTCGCGCAGGAGAGCCTGACCAACATCGCCAGACATGCCGGGGCCACCAAGGCGTGGCTCGATCTGCACACCACCGACGATCGGTTGACGATGCGCATCGCCGACGATGGCGTCGGCGGTGTGGTCAGCGAGGGCGCCGGGATCAACGGGATGCGCGAGCGCGCGTTGCTGGTGGACGCCGACCTCACGATCGCCTCCCCGGCCGGTGACGGCACCGAGGTGCGGCTGTCGATTCCGTCGCGGCGGTGTTGGTGATGTTCGCCCAGCCGGCGCGCATCCTGCTCGCCGACGATCATGCGCTGGTGCGCAGCGGGTTGCGGATGATCCTCGACGCCGAGCCCGATCTGCGGGTGGTCGCCGAGGCGGCCGACGGGCATGAGGCACTCGCGGTGCTCGAGAACACCCCGGTCGATCTGGCGATCCTCGACATCGCGATGCCCAGAATGACGGGCCTGCAGGCGGCCAGGGAGATGAACCGGGTCCATCCGCACGTCCGGATCCTAATCCTGTCGATGTACGACAACGAGCAGTACTTCTTCGAGGCGCTGAAGGCCGGTGCGTCGGGCTATGTGCTGAAGTCCGTCGCCGACCGCGACCTGCTCGAAGCGTGTCGGGCCACGCTGCGTGGCGAGCCGTTTCTGTACGCGGGTGCGGTGACGGCGTTGATCCGCGACTATCTGCACCGCGCGCGGCAGGGCGACGGGCTGCCCGAGACCATCCTCACGCCGCGCGAAGAGGAGGTGCTCAAGCTGATCGCCGAGGGGTACTCGTCGCGAGACATCGCGAACACGTTGGGAATCAGCGTCAAGACCGTCGACCGGCATCGGACGAACCTGCTCGCCAAACTCGGCTTGCAGGATCGAGTGGCGTTGACCCGCTACGCGATTCGCGCCGGATTGATCGAGCCGTGACGGCGCTGGCAGGGCGTCGCCGGTAGCGCGTACCGGACGGGCAGCGCGTGACCGAGCAGGCCGATGCCTGCGCCGAGGATCGGCCAGATCGGCCAGAAGTACCAGGCGCCCGCGGTCAGTCCGACCGCCAACCACACGGTCAGCACGATCGCGACCATCGTCAGGTAGCCGGCCAGATGGATCTGGACGCCGCGCCGGGCCAACCGCCTGCGGGCCTCGTGCCGCCGCGGGTCATTGCGCTTGAGCCGCTCGACGGGCAAATCGGCGGTGAGTTCGCGCAGTTGGGGGCGGGTCGTCGCGGCGAACGCGGCCTGCAGTCGCGTTTCGTACTCCGGCATTTCGAGGTAGCCCTGGGCGAGCGCCTGGCCGAGCAGGTCCGCGGTCTTCTCCCGATCGGGGTCTCCGGCGCGGACGGCGGGTGCGGTGGCGGGCATGGCGACCTCCTCGATCTTGACAATGACAAGTTCTTGGGTGTCGACTATGCCGCGCGAACTAGCCATTGTCAAGATACCGCTTGCCGAGCAGCCGTAAACTGCTCGCAAAACCCGCCTTTCTGAGGCCTTTTGCGTTTGTTCGCGACGGTGACTCAGCGGGCGGCGGAAAAGGCGCGCAGCGACTCGACTTGCGCCGCATCCAGCGACGGCCGCACGTTCTTGCGGGCCTGGGCGACGTCCGCCGCGGTGACGTCGGCGGCGTCGATCGAGCGTCGCATCGCGGTCAGCGCGGCTTCGCGCAGCAGTGCCACGCAATCGGCGGCGCTGTAGCCGTCGAGTTCGCCGGCCAGCGCATCGAGGTCGACGGCCTGCTCACCCTCGGAAGCCAGCGGTATCGACTTGCCGGCGGTGCGCAGGATCTCGCGACGGGCTTCGGCGTCGGGGGGTTCGACGAACACCAGCTTCTCCAGCCGGCCCGGGCGCAGCAGCGCGGGGTCGATCAGGTCGGGCCGGTTCGTCGCACCGAGCACCACCACATCGCGCAGCGGTTCGATGCCGTCGAGTTCGGTGAGCAGTGCGGCCACCACGCGATCGGTGACCCCGGAGTCGAAGCTCTGGCCGCGCCGCGGCGCCAGCGCGTCGATCTCGTCGAGGAACACCAGCGACGGCGCCGAGTCGCGGGCCCGCCGGAACAGCTCGCGCACCGCCTTCTCCGACGAGCCGACCCACTTGTCCATCAGCTCGGCGCCCTTGACCGCGTGCACCGACAGCCGGCCCGAGCTGGCCAGCGCCCGCACCACGAACGTCTTGCCGCAGCCGGGTGGCCCGTAGAGCAGCACGCCGCGCGGCGGAGCGACGCCGAGGCGTTGAAACGTGTCGGGATGCTGCAGCGGCCACAGCACCGCTTCCGTCAGCGCCTGTTTGGTGGCCGCCATGTCGCCGACGTCGTCGAGCGTCACCGAGCCGACCGACACCTCTTCGGTGGCCGACCGCGACAGCGGGCGGATGACGGTCGTAGCGCCCAGCAGGTCCTCCTGGGTCAGGGCCGGTGGCTCGCCGTCGGCGCTGGCTCGCGCGGCGGCCCGCAGCGCCGCCTCACGCACCAGTGCGGACAGATCGGCGACGACGAATCCCGGTGTGCGCCCGGCGATCTGCTCGAGGTCGAGGTCTTTGGCCGGAACATCGCGCAGCAGCACTTCCAGCAGCTGCTTGCGGATCGCGCCGTCGGGCAGGCTCAATCCGAGCTCGCGGTCGCACAGGTCGGGGGCGCGTAGCCGCGGGTCGACGTTGTCGGGTTGCTGTGAGGTCGCGACGAATGCCACCCCGGGGGTGGCGACCGCGTTGCGAAGTTCAGTGAGGATCAGCGTGGCCACCGGTTCGGCGGTGGACGGCAGCAGCGCGTCGATGTCGGTGATCAGCAGCACGCCACCGCCATCGCGGACGGTCGCGACCGCCGACGCCACGCTCGTCAGCCGGTCCTCGGCGCGCAGCGAGCCCACCTCGGGGCCGTCGAGTTCCACCAGCCGACGGTCGGCGCAGACCGCACGCACCATCGCGGCCTTGCCGACACCGGCGGGTCCGGACACCAGTACGCCGAGATTTGCTGTCGCGCCCAGTGTTTCGAGTAGCTCCGGCTGGTCGAGCGCCAGCTTGAGCCATTCGGTGAGCCGCTGCGCCTGCGCTTGTGCGCCTTTGAGGTCGTCGATGCCGAGCGCCGGCGGTGTCTTCTCCGGCGCGGTGACCACGGCCCGGCCGGTGGTGGTGTTCGCAGGCGGCGCGGCAGCCCCGCTCGCCGCGGCGTCGCCCCAGCCGACCGCCGAATTCGGTTGTACGCTCACGGGTCCCGCCGGATCGGTGCCCGTCACCGTCAACAGCTCGGACGTCCAGGTGATGCCGACCGACGACGCCAGCGCCGCGGTCGCGCGCGAGCTCGGGATGTCGGGTCCCAGTTCGCGCGGCAACAGCGACACGGTGTCACCGACCGTCATCACCTTGCCGAGCAATGCCTGCCGCAGCGTCGCGGGGGAGATGGACTGGCTGGCGAGCCGAGAGCCCGACAAAGTCACCGACCGCGCGCCGTAGACGGTGACCGGTGCGACGAGCACGGTGGTGTCCTCGCGCAGTCCGGCGTTGGACAGCGTGACGTCGTCGAGCAGCGCGGTGCCCGCCGGCACCCCGGCGGGTGCCTCGCCCACCACGGCGGACGTGGTGCGGGAACCGGTGAGCGATACGGCGTCCCATTCGCGAACACCAAGCGCGGCAATGGCTTCCGGGTGTAGACGGACCACCCCTCGGCGCGAGTCCAGCGCCGAGGTGTTCAGCCGCGCGGTCAAGGAGAGCTGGTGCCGGGGAGCCGGGCGGTCGGACTGCAGTTCACTCATGACGAGAACCGGGCTTGCGCAGTCCAAGTCGCATCACCGACCGGCGGTGCGGCTGGGCGCGGCGGATCGCCCGTCGGGCCGCCCGCTGTTGGCGCGGTTTGTCGTCCCATACCTCCGGATGCGCGGCCAGGAAGCGGCGGGTGCGGATCGCGAACGGGATGTGGACCACGTAGGCGCCGATGATGATCAGGATCACGACGTAGCCGTAGAGAATCGCCGCCGCGACACCGATCGCCACGAGCGCCAGCAGCGGCGCGACCATGTTGGGCGGCACCGAGAAGGTGTGGATCTTGCGCATCGGGATCGTGCTGACCACGAGCAGCGAGACGCCCACCATCCAGATGACGACCGCGGGTTCCGAAGTCCACCAGCCCTCGCCGAACTGCATCTTGGCGGCCAGCGGACCGATCGCGCCGATCGCGCCCGCGGGTGCGGGCATGCCGACGAAGTACTTCTTCTCGTAAGCCGGTTTGTCGACCTCGAGCATCGCGTTGAAGCGCGCCAGTCGCAGCACGATGCACACCGCATACACGAGCACCACGATCCAGCCGATCCGCGACTGCGACAGCAGTGTGCCGTAAACGATGAAAGCCGGTGCGACACCGAAGTTCACGGCGTCGGCCAGCGAGTCGATCTCCTCGCCCATGCGCGATGTCGCGCCGAGGGCGCGGGCGATGCGCCCGTCGAGCGCGTCGAGGATCGCGGCGACCGCCAGAAACGCCATCGCCTCGGTCGGCCGGTCGTCCAGCGCCATCTTGACCGCGCTCAGTCCGAGGCAGATCGCGGCGACCGTCATCGCGCTGGGCAGAATCCGCAGGCTGACGACGGAGCGTTTGATGCGGGGCCGGATCACGGCAGTTCGGCCAATACCGTCTCGCCCGCCAGCGCGCGCTGTCCCGTCGTCACCAGGATGTTGGAGCCCGCAGGCAGGTACGTGTCCAGCCGTGAGCCGTAGCGGATCAAACCGTAGGTCTGGCCGATCGCCAACTTGTCGCCCACTTTGGCGTCGCACACGATGCGCCGCGCCACCAGGCCCGCGATCTGCACGGCGATCACCTCGACGCCGTCGGCCGTGCGGATGAGAACGCTGTTGCGTTCGTTGTCCTCGCTGGCCGCCTCGAGTTCGGCCGAGCCGAACAATCCGGGCCGGTGCTCGACGGCGACGACCTCACCGCCGACCGGGGCCCGCTGCACGTGCGCGTCGAAGATCGACAGGAAGATGCTGATCCGCGGCAACGGCGTTGCGGGTAAACCGAGTTCGGCCGGGGGCGCTGCCTCCTCGATGAGGCAGATCAAGCCGTCCGCCGGTGCGACGACCAAACCGGGACGCGTCGGGGGCACCCGCGGGGGGTGCCGGAAGAACGCCGCGTTCGCGGCGGCCGACGTCAGCGCGGCACCGCGCAGCCACCGGTTTCGCCGTCCCAGGGCCGCGGCCGCGAGGCTGGCGCCGACGAACGGCAGCCCGGCAGGGTGCATCGGGGGGATGGTGGTACGGGCCAGCGCCAAGAGCCGCGCGGGGCCGGATTTCAGGTCGGGGCGTCTGGCCATCGTGCAGCGATTCTACGGGCCAAGCCGGTCAGGCCAGGTCCCACACCTGAACCTGCGACCCTGCCGGCAACGCGTCGACGTCCTCAGCGATCTCCAGGAGGCAGTTCGCCGACGCCAGCCAGCGCAGGTGGTGCGAGGCGGGTGGGCCGTAGCTGGTCACCGTTCCGGCGTCGGCGTCCAGCACGCCGCGGCGGAACTGCCGCTTGCCGCGCGGCGACGTGATGTCGTCGGTCAGAAGCGCGGTGCGTCGCGGCCGGTCGGGGTTGGGCAGGCCCATCGCGGCGCGCAGCGGCGGCCGGATGAAGACCTCGAACGACACCAGCGCGCTCACCGGATTTCCGGGCAGCGTGATGATCGGTGTGTTGTCCACTCTCCCGCAGCCTTGCGGCATCCCCGGCTGCATGGCCACCTTGACGAACTCCACCGATCCGCCGAGTGCGTCCTTGACGACCTCGTAGGCGCCCGCGCTCACGCCCCCGGTCGTGATGATGAGGTCGGCGTCGCCGGTATGCCGCGCCAGGGCGTCGCGGAACGACTCGACGTCGTCCCCGGTCATCGGCGAAGCCACCACGTCGGCGCCCGCGTCGCGCAGTGCAGCGGCCAGCATCACCGCATTCGACTCGTAGATCTGACCGGGCGCCAGCGGGGTGCCGGGTGCGACCAGTTCGGTGCCGGTGGACATCACGAGCACCCGCTGCCGCGGGATCACGGTGAGCTCGCCGAGGCCCAGCGCGGCCGCGAGCCCCAACGCGGCAGGTGTGACCGCCTGCCCGGCGCGCAGCACCGCCGTACCGGCGGTGACATCCTCGCCGGCCCGCCGGATGTGCTTGCCCGGTCTCGCGCCGGCGCGGATCTCCACGGTGTCGGTGGCCGCGTCGGTCGCCTCGACCGGCACCACCGCGGTCGCACCTGCGGGCAACATCGCGCCGGTCATGATGCGGTGTGCCGTACCGGGTTTCAGCGTCAGCACATCGGTGCGGCCCGCCGGGATGTCCTCGGCGACGGGCAGTCGGACCGGATGCTCGGGCGTCGCCGCCGCCACGTCCTCGGCGACCACGGCGTATCCGTCCATCGCGGAGTTGTCGAAGCCGGGCAGCGACAACGGTGCGACGACATCGTCGGCCAGCACCAGGCCCAGCGCGTCGGCGATCGGCATGCTGACCGGTGCGCGGCGGGCGATCAACGCGGCGACGACGCGCTGATGCTCTTCGACGGTGCGCATCAGATGGGGTACGTGACGCCGGTCAGCTCCTCGGACATGGTCCACAACCGGCGCTGGATGTCTTCGTTGTGCGATTGTTCGCTCGAGGCAACGACTTTCGGGTGCCCTTTGACCTCGCCGATGCCGTCGGGACCGTAGTACTGCCCGCCCTGGACGGCCGGGTCGGTGGCCGCCCGAAGCGTCGACAGCGCGCCCATCGACGCCGGCTGGGTGGCGATCTTCCAGACGAAGTCGGGAACGAAGCCGGGGATGTAGCGCATCAACTCGGTGTCGGAGAAGCCGGGATGCGCGGCCGCGGCGATCGTCGGCGCGCCTTTGAGTTTGAGCCGTCGCTGCAGTTCGTAGGTGAACAGGAGGTTGGCCAGCTTCGACTGCCCGTAGGCCTGCACCCGGTTGTACCCGGTTTCGAAGTGGGGGTCCTCGAAGCGGATTCGGGCCATGATCCGGTGCCCGACGCTGCTGACCGTCACGATGCGCGACCCGTCGACGGTCAGCAGATGGTCGAGCAGCAGGCCGGTCAACGCGAAGTGGCCGAGGTGGTTTGTGCCGAACTGCATTTCGAAGCCGTCTCGGGTGGGCTCGCGGTTCGGCACGTACATCACGCCGGCGTTGTTGATCAGCAGGTCGATGCGCGGATGCGCCGCGCGCAGCTCCTCGGCGGCCCTGCGGACGCTGTCGAGTGAGGACAGGTCGAGCTCCTGCAGTGTGATGACGGCGTTGGGGCTGGCCGCCTTGATGCGGTCCCTGGCCTCGGTCCCCTTGTCGAGGTTGCGCACCGCCAGCACGACCTGGGCGCCCTTGGCGGCCAGCGCGGCCGCGGTGTCGTAGCCCAGGCCGCTGTTCGCGCCGGTGACGATGGCGGTCCGCCCGGACTGATCCGGAATGTCGGCCGCGGTCCACTTGCTGCCCATGACGCTCAACATACCCAGCGACCGATGCCGTCGCGGTTACCTACGCTGGACGCTTGATGACCGATCTCGTGAATCTCTCCGACCCCGCGAACAAGCCGAGCCGCAAGGCGCCCTTGGTGTGGGCGATCGGCGCGGCGATTCCATGGTCGGTGCTCGCGGTCGGGCAGTTCGTGTGGTTGTTGGTGGACCCGCACGTGTGGTGGGTGCACGCACTCGCGGCGGTGGGCACGCTGCTGGGCATCGCCGTGTTCGTCGTGGTGGTGCCCCTCTGGCGGTACCGGGTGCATCGGTGGGACGTCGACCCGCGGGCCGTGTACACCCGCACCGGTTGGCTGACCCAGGAGCGCCGGATCGCGCCCATCTCGCGCGTGCAGACCGTCGACACCGAACGCGGACCGCTGGATCGGCTGTTCGGGCTCGCGAACGTGACCGTGACGACCGCGTCGTCGGCGGGCGCGGTGCGCATCGTGGCGTTGGACGCCGACGTCGCCGACGGGGTTGTCGCGCGCCTCACCGACATCGCCGCGCTCGGCGGCGAGGACGCCACATGACGAGCGCCGTCCCCGTCGAGGGCGACTGGCAGCGGCTCAGCCCGCGGATGCTGTTGGTGCACCCCGTGCACGAGGTGATACGCCAGATCCCGGTGATCGTCGGGACGCTGGTGCTCGGCACCGCGACGGGCAACCCGCTGCTGGCGTACGCCGCACTGGGGGTGACCGTGGCGATCGGCTTGGCACGCTGGTTCACCACCACCTACCGCATCGGCGCCGAGGACGTCCAGCTACGGACCGGCGTATTGCAGCGCAAGCTGCTCTCGGTGCCGCGCAACAGGATTCGATCGGTGTCCACCGAGGCGCGGCTACTGCACCGGCTGCTGGGGTTGACGGTGGTGCGGGTCGGCACGGGTCAGGAGGCCAGGGGCGACGCAGTGTTCGCGCTCGACGCCGTGCGCTCCGAGCAGGTGGGCCGGCTGCGCGCGGTGCTGCTGGCCGACTCGCTGGCGGCAGATGCGGAGCAGCCGAGCGCGCCGGGCCGGGTGCTCGCCCGGTGGACGCCGTCGTGGCTGCGCTACAGCCCGCTCAGCTTCACCGGGCTCGCGATGATCGCCGCGGCGGTCGGTCTGGTGTACCAGGTGGGTGCTCAGGGCGCGGTCCGCGACTCGGAGGTCGCGCGGTCGGGGCTGGCGGCCGCGGAACGGTTCGGGGTGGCGGCCAGCATCGCCGTTGCGGCGGTGGCCATCCTGGCGGCCTCGGTGGTGCTCTCGGTTCTGCAGTCGTTGTTGAGCTACGGAAACCTCGAGCTGCGGCGCGACTTCGAGGTGCTGCATCTCAAGCACGGTCTGGTCCGGGTCCGCGAGCACACCTTCGACATGCGCCGGCTGCGCGGGGGCACGCTGCGGGAACCGTTGCTGGTGCGGTTGCTCGGCGGCGCCCGCCTCGACGCGGTGATGACCGGTGTCGGGGGAGAGGGCGAGGCGTCTCTGCTATTGCCGCCGTGTCCGAAACGCACGGCCGAGGCGATGTTGACCGACCTGATCGAACGCCGCGACGCGGTGACCGGTCCCCTTCGCACGCACGGCCCCGTCGCGACGCGCCGGCGGTGGACACGCGCGCTGGTACTGCCCGCGCTCGTGGCGGTAGCGCTGCTCGTCGCGCCGACGCCGGCCTGGGTGTGGGCGCCGTGGACCGTGCTGGCCGCGGGTTGCGCGCTGTTGGCCGTCGACCGTGCCCGGTCGTTGGGACACCGGGTGGGCGACGGCTGGCTGGTCGCACGTACCGGCAGCCTGCAGCGCCGACGGGACTGCATCGAGGCGTCGGGCATCATCGGCTGGACCGTGCGTCAGACCTGGATGCAGCGCCGGGCCGGGGTCGCGACGTTGGTGGCCGCGACCGCCGCGGGGGTCAAGCGCTATCAGGTGATCGACGTACCCGCGGATCTGGCGTGGTCGATCGCCGCCGAGGCGTCGCCATGGGTCGCCGACACGAGGTGGGCGGGCGCGGGGTCCGAGTTGCGCTGACCGGCGCGCCGTTTACTGTCGGGCCATGGCGATCGGTGGGGTGCTGTTCGACATCGACGGCGTGCTGGTGACGTCGTGGCAGCCGATCGCCGGTGCGGCAGACACCGTGCGGGCGTTGACCGACAACCAGATTGCCTGCGCGTACCTGACCAACACGACGACGAAGACCCGCGGGCAGATCGCCGAGTTGCTCACCGAGGCGGGGATGCATGTCCGCCCCGACGAGGTGATCACCGCAGCGGTGCTGACCGCGCAGTACGTCCGCGACACCTATCCCGACGCCCGGTGTTTCCTGGTCAACAGCGGGCAGATCGCCGAGGACATGCCTGGTATCGACATCGTGTATTCGGACGAGTTCGACGGGCCCCAAGCCCCCGACGCCCCGGACGTGGTGCTGCTGGGCGGCGCGGGCCCGCAGTACACCCACCTGACGCTGTCGTGGGTCTACGACTGGATGGCTCAGGGTGTCCCGGTGGTCGCGATGCACCGCAGCACCGCATGGACGACGACCGACGGGTTGCGCATCGACACCGGCATGTACCTCATCGGGATGGAGGAGACGTCCGGCCGCAAAGCCACCGCGGTCGGTAAGCCCGCACCCGAGGGGTTCCTCGCTGCGGCAAGCCGTCTCGGCGTCGAGCCCGATGAGATGTACATGATCGGTGACGACCTCAACAACGACGTGCTGGCCGCGCAGGTGGTCGGCATGACCGGGGTTCTCGTGCGCACCGGAAAATTCCGCCAGGACACGCTCGACCGTTGGGCCGCAGACGAATTCGCGATGCAGCCGAACCACGTACTCGACTCCGTCGCCGATCTGCCCGAACTGCTCGAGCTCGGGGGATGACGATGTGGCAACGGATGCAGCAGATGCTGCTGCAGCGGGGCATCAATACCTACCTCGAGCTCGCGTTGTGGCTCGCGTTGCTCTACACGGTCATCGGCGTCGGGTATGCGATGTTCCACATCGAGCTGCTCGGGCAGTTGGAGGCGGCGTTGTCCGGCGACTTCACGATCTTCGCCAACATCGCGGCGCTGGTGGTCGCGGTGGCGCTCTGGCCGCTGCTGTTGGTCAGCTCGCTGGTATGCGGGGTGGCCGGCTGCGGGGTGTTTTAGCGATGACTTCTCGCGGCCGGGCCAGTCAGTACCGACATGACTGAAGAACGCATACAGGCGAGAACAACCGTCAACGCTGGAATCGAGACCGTGTTCGACGTGCTGGCCGACCCCTCGACACATCAGGACATCGACGGCACGGGCTGGGTGCGCGAATCGCTGGACGGAAAGACACTCGCCGAGCCAGGCCAGATCTTCCGGATGGCGATGTACCACGACAACCATCCCGCGAAGGCCTACGAGATGTCCAACCGCGTCGAGATCCTCGACCGCCCGAACGCGATCGCGTGGCAACCAGGCCAGGGCCCCGACGACCGAGGCAACATGATGCCCGGCGCGGAAGTCGAATTCGGCGGTTGGGTGTGGCGGTACGACCTCGAGGCCTCGGGGCCGGGCAGCACGGCGGTCACGTTGACCTATGACTGGTCGAATGTTCCCGCGTCGTACCGTCGCGACATCCCGTTTCCACCGTTCGACCCGTCGCACCTGGACAATTCGCTCAAGAACCTGGCATCCGTGGCCGAGGCGCGCCGCTAAGGCTGGAGGCTGCGGACCGCCTCGATGCGGGCCCGCAGCTGATCCGTCGTGGCCGCCGCGACGGCCGGCCCGCCGCAGATCCGGCGCAGCTCCTTGTGGATCCAGCCGTGTGGCTTGCCGGTGCGGTGGTGCGCGATGGACACCAGCGTGTTGAGCTCCTTGCGTAGTTCGCGGAGCTGGCCGTGGGTGGACACCCGGGGCACCTCGCCCGAGGCGGTCTGGCGAGTCAACTGTTCTTCCTGCCTGCGGCGCAACAGGTCTCGCATCTGATCCGCGTCGAGCAGCCCGGGGATGCCGAGGTAGTCGGCCTCCTCCTCGCTGCCCGCAGGCGTTGCGGTGCCGAACGAGGAGCCGTCGAAGATGACCTGGTCGAGCTCGGCGTCGGCGCCCAGCATCTCGAAACCGTTGTCGAGCTCGCCCGCCTCGTCTTTCTGTTTGTTGGCCTCCTCGAGGGCCGCGTCGTCCCACTCGCCCTGCGACTCGCGGTGCGGCCTGCCGAGCACGTGGTCGCGCTGCGCCTCCATCTCGCTGGCCAGGTCGAGCAGCGCAGGCACCGACGGCAGGAAGATGCTCGCGGTCTCGCCGGGACGACGGGATCGGACGAAGCGGCCGATCGCCTGGGCGAAGAACAGCGGGGTCGACGCGCTGGTCGCGTATACGCCGACGGCCAGCCGCGGCACGTCGACACCCTCGGAAACCATGCGCACGGCGACCAGCCAGCGGCTGCTGCCCCCCGCGTACTCGGCGATGCGCTCCGAGGACCCGGGATCGTCGGAGAGCACGAGCGTCGGCGGTTCCCCGGTCAGCGTGGTGAGCACCTTGGCGTAGGCGCGTGCCGCCTTCTGGTCCGACGCGATCACCATCGCCCCCGCGTCGGGCACGCCGCCGTTGCGCAACTGCGTGAGCCGGGTGTCGGCGGCCTGCAGAACCGCGGGAATCCACTCGCCCTCGGGGTTGAGCACGGTGCGCCACGCGCGTGCGGTCTGCTCGGCGTTGAGTGGTTCGCCGAGCCGCGCCGCATACTCCTCGCCGGCGCTGGTGCGCCAGCGTGCCTCGCCGGAGTAGGCCAGGAACACCACCGGCCGCACCACG
The DNA here is from genome assembly GCF_001499855.1 of Mycobacterium sp. GA-0227b. Classification (GTDB taxonomy): domain Bacteria; phylum Actinomycetota; class Actinomycetes; order Mycobacteriales; family Mycobacteriaceae; genus Mycobacterium. The sequence continues at coordinate 15,418 of NZ_LQIK01000010.1, read as the reverse complement.
CCGTCGGCCAGCGCGTCGGAGTAGCCGTAGATGTGGTCGGCGCGTGAGCGCAGGACCCCTTCACCGTCGGGTTCGTAGGTGACGAACGGGATCGGGCTGTCGTCGCTGCGGAACGGGGTGCCGGTCAGCGACAGTCGGCGGGTGGCGTCGCCGAACGCCTCGCGCATCGCCTCGCCCCAGCTCTTCGCGTCGCCGCCGTGGTGGATCTCGTCGAAGACGACGAGCGTGCGGTAGTTCTCGGTGCGCACCCGATGCCGGGTCGGGTGGCTGGCCACCTGGGCGTAGGTGACGACGACGCCGTGGTACTCCGAGGAAGTGTGCGAGGCGCTGTTGGAGAACTTCGGGTCCAGCGAGAGGCCGAGCCTCGCGGCGGCCAGCGCCCACTGGATTTTGAGGTGTTCGGTCGGCACGACGACGGTGATCCGCTCGACGGTGCCGTCGGCCAACAGCTCACCGGCCACGCGCAGGGCAAACGTCGTCTTACCCGCGCCGGGAGTTGCCACGGCAAGGAAATCGCGCGGTTTGGCGCCAAGATACCGCACCAATGCCCGACGCTGCCAGCCTCGCAAAGCCTGGGTGTCGGGCGCTGCTTCTGCCCGCACCCAGAGACTCCTCACTGATCGGACAGCAGCCTAGCGCAACGGATTACGGCCGCGCACCTTTCAAAGCGTGTCGTGCGGCGTGTCACTCCACGAAGTGATTGTCATGCTTGGTGAACCACTGGCTGCGCTCCTCGTCGGTGAGCTCGCCGAGTTGGGCCAACCCTTCGAAGTACGCCTCGCGCGGCGCGCCCGGAGCAAACAACATCAGCAGCGACGTCGGCTCGTCTGCCTCGTTGCGGAAGCCGTGGACGCCGCCCGGTGGCACATAGAGGAAGTCGTGCGGGTGCCCGTCGATCCAGTCCCTACCGTCGTAGAGCCTGACCGTGCCGGACAACACGAAGAACGCCTCGGAGATGGCGCGGTGGAAGTGCGGTCCGGGTCCGCCGCCGTTGGGCGCGATCTCCACGCGGTAGAGCCCGTAGTCGCCGTCGGTCGCCTTTTGGTTCGCCAGATAGTGGTACTTCACCAGACCGAATGCGTCGTAGTCCGCGGGCTCGGTGGCGCGCCGCAACCAGGCACTGGCCTCCGGCTCCTCCGCGGTGTAGCGGGCCGGCGGATAGGGTGGCACGTTCCGGGGATCCCACAGCGACATCAGCGTCAGCCTGCCACACCGGGCCGACGCGCGTTGACGGGCCGCGAGCGGCGGGAACGCGGCGCCGAACGACCTTGCACTCGCCATGGCCGAGTGCTAGAAATGCAATTGGCACTCGCGACCGGTGAGTGCTAGGTCGGGACGGTGAGGCAACGGGCCGCATCTGCGGAGCACACCCGAGCCGTCCGTCGCGGGCACTGCACCCGACCGCAGCTTTGATGGAGCGACCCGCACGCGGTCGCTCTTGATGTGCACTACCCACTTTCGGAGGAACACTTCGCAATGGCCAAGACAATTGCGTACGACGAAGAGGCCCGCCGGGGCCTCGAGCGGGGCCTGAACAGCCTCGCCGACGCGGTAAAGGTGACGTTGGGGCCCAAGGGTCGCAACGTCGTCCTGGAGAAGAAGTGGGGCGCCCCCACGATCACCAACGATGGTGTTTCCATCGCCAAGGAGATCGAACTGGAGGACCCGTACGAGAAGATCGGCGCTGAGCTGGTCAAGGAAGTCGCCAAGAAGACCGACGACGTCGCCGGCGACGGCACCACGACGGCAACGGTCCTCGCCCAGGCGCTGGTGCGCGAGGGTCTGCGCAACGTGGCCGCCGGCGCCAACCCGCTCGGCCTCAAGCGCGGCATCGAGAAGGCCGTCGAGAAGATCACCGAGACGCTGCTGAAGTCGGCCAAGGAGGTCGAGACCAAGGAGCAGATCGCCGCCACCGCCGCGATCTCCGCCGGTGATACCCAGATCGGCGAGCTGATCGCCGAGGCCATGGACAAGGTCGGCAACGAGGGTGTCATCACCGTCGAGGAGTCCAACACCTTCGGCCTGCAGCTCGAGCTCACCGAGGGCATGCGCTTCGACAAGGGCTACATCTCGGGTTACTTCGTCACCGACGCCGAGCGGCAGGAAGCGGTCCTCGAGGATCCGTACATCCTGCTCGTGTCGTCGAAGGTGTCGACGGTCAAGGATCTGCTGCCGCTGCTGGAGAAGGTCATCCAGTCCGGCAAGCCGCTGCTGATCATCGCCGAGGATGTCGAGGGCGAGGCGCTGTCCACGCTCGTCGTGAACAAGATCCGCGGCACCTTCAAGTCCGTCGCCGTCAAGGCCCCGGGCTTCGGTGACCGCCGCAAGGCGATGCTGCAGGACATGGCCATCCTCACCGGTGGTCAGGTCATCAGCGAAGAGGTCGGGCTCTCGCTCGAGACCGCCGACGTCTCGCTGCTGGGCAAGGCGCGCAAGGTCGTCGTCACCAAGGACGAGACCACGATCGTCGAGGGTGCCGGTGATTCCGACGCCATCGCCGGCCGCGTGGCCCAGATCCGCGCCGAGATCGAGAACAGTGACAGCGACTACGACCGCGAGAAGCTGCAGGAGCGCCTGGCCAAGCTGGCCGGCGGTGTTGCGGTGATCAAGGCCGGCGCTGCCACCGAGGTCGAGCTCAAGGAGCGCAAGCACCGCATCGAGGACGCGGTCCGCAACGCCAAGGCGGCCGTCGAGGAGGGCATCGTCGCCGGTGGCGGCGTGGCCCTGCTGCAGTCCTCGCCGGCGCTGGACGATCTGAAGCTCGAAGGTGACGAGGCCACCGGCGCGAACATCGTTCGGGTGGCGCTCGAGGCTCCGCTGAAGCAGATCGCCCTCAACGGTGGCCTGGAGCCGGGCGTGGTGGCCGAGAAGGTCCGCAACTCGGACAAGGGCGTCGGCCTCAACGCCGCGACCGGTGATTACGAGGACCTGCTCAAGGCCGGCGTTGCCGACCCGGTGAAGGTGACGCGTTCGGCGCTGCAGAACGCGGCGTCCATCGCGGCGCTGTTCCTGACCACCGAGGCGGTCGTCGCCGACAAGCCGGAGAAGGCGGCCGCTGGTCCGGCCGACCCGACCGGTGGCATGGGCGGCATGGACTTCTGAGTCTGTCCCACTGGAAAGAGCCCGGTCTGCTTCGGCAGGCCGGGCTTTTTCGTGCCTGACGCAACGTCGCGCTGAGAGCGTCGTCGCGGCTATATATCCACGGCGACGCTCTCAGACTGACGTTGTGATTGCACGGCGATGCCATCGCCGCCGAATAACAGATTGAATGTCGGCGAACACCACGTCCCAGCGATGCACGACATCCTCATACGTCAGCCGAATCACCAGATACCCCAACCCGGTCGCAACTCTGTCCCGTGTCCGGTCCACCTGGTACTTGGGCAGGTGGTGCTCGCGGCTGTCGGCTTCGATGATGAGACGATTGCCCACGAGAAAGTCGACGCGCCCCACTCCCGCAATCACCACTTGAGTCCGCAAGTGGATTCCGGCGGCCCGCAGCCGCAACCTGATCATCGTCTCTGTTCCCGATTCGCTCTTGGGGTCGCACCGCTCGGCGAGGTTGAGGCGTGCGAAACGCGATGCTGCGACAATTGATCTCGCATCTGCCATGTCGATCATCCGCTTGTTCAGCATCGAGTCGAGCACGATGACCAACCCTTCCGCATCGAGACAGTTCGCCGCCGACGCCACCGCGATCTCTATCGGGTCGATCGCACCGATGGTGGGTGGATTCAGACGGTGGGGCTGGCAGGAGCGAACTCCGGGACGGGACCGGCGTGCTCGGGCGGAATAGCGGATGTGCAATTCGGAATCGGGAAACCCAAATGTGCCGGTGGCGTAGCGCCGACACGCAACCAAGCACACCCCCGGCCGAAACGGCTCGAACGACGTGAGGGTTGGCAGCCGGACTGACGTACCAACCCCGCCGGACCGGCCGCCAACCCTGCGGCAGCTTCTTGATCTGCGAATACGACCATCCTGCTGTGCGCAACTGTGCCACGGACACGACTCCGCCGTTTGCAGCGAGGATGCGTTCGAAATCCGCCACCGCTCAATAGCAGCCCACAACCGCGGCGGTCGAAAGGGCGCTTGTCGCCAACCTGTGGATAACTGCGGTTGTATTGTCCCCGTGACGGAAATCGAACGGCTCGCCCCGCCGCTGAACGCCGACGAACGCACGACGCTGGAAGCATGGCTCGACTTCTACCGCGCGACGCTGGCCATGAAGTGCGAAGGGATGGACGACGTCGAACTGAGCACCGCCAGCGTCGAACCGTCGCCGCTGACCCTGCTCGGACTGGTCCAGCACATGGCCGAGGTGGAACGCAACTGGTTCCGCCGCGTGCTGGCCGGTGAAGACGCCCCGCCGATTTACGGCTCGACAGTTCGCGCGTCCGGCCACGACGGTGGGTTCGACCTGTCAGAGCAGTCGACTTTCGCTGCGGCGCAAGCGGTTTGGCGCACCGAGATCATGCAGGCCCGCGCAAACTGCGCCACCCGCGACCTGACCGACACCTGCCCTTTCAACGGCGGTGAAGTCAGCCTGCGGTGGATCTACCTGCACATGATCGGCGAGTACGCCCGCCACTGCGGGCAAGCCGACCTCATCCGCGAGCGGATCGACGGCGCTACGGGCGTTTGAGGCGCCGGCGTCAGGCCGGGTGGTCGACGATGTTGAGGACGTTGCCGTCCGGTGCCCGGACGAAGAAGCGTTGCACCCCCCACGCCTCCGTCGTCAGCGGATGCACGATCTCATAGCCGCGCTGCTGCGCGTCTGCGTACGCGGCGCCGACGTCGTCGACGCATACCGACACCACGGGATCCTCCGGGGCGGTCGCATCACGGGTGACCAATTGGACGTTGGCTCCGGTGTCCGGGGAGGTGTAGCGGGCCACCCAACCCAAGTTGAATTCTTCGGTGCGCAAACCCAGGAAGTCGACGTAGAAGCTGTTGGCGGCCTCGATGTCGGCAACCCGAAGATCAGCTATCACGCGCGTGGTGCGCATGGCAGCGGGTGACTTGTCGTCGAGCGGCACGCAGTCGTGCCGACAGTCCGGGCTGGTCGACGTCGACTCCGCGGTGGCCTTGCGGTGCAGCACCGCACGGGTCGGTTCGATTGTCAGCGTCTCGTTCGACGGTTGTGCGCGGCCATCGACGATCAGCGAGTACCCGCCGGCCTCGCGCGGCGGCCACACGACCGTGACGTCGCCGTGCCGCTCGGTGTTCTCGCGCGTGTGCCTGCCGACCGTGCCGACGTCGAGGCGGCCGTCGCGGAAGACGGGCTCGACGAAGACGGTGTGCGCGCGGTAGTCGTCGCCGACCGAGATCAGGTAGGCGAACGCGAAGTCGCCCAGCACGTCGGCCAATCGGTCGAGATCCACCTTGACGCTCATAGGCCGAGAATACGTCCGCTCGGCCAAGCGTTAGGTTCATGTATGCCATTGCCGCCTCCCTCGCCGACCACCACCGCCGTCGTCACCGGCGCCTCCTCGGGCATCGGCGCCGACATCGCCCGCGAACTTGCCGCCCGCGGCCACGGCGTCACGCTCGTCGCCCGCCGTGAGGACCGGCTGCGCGACCTGGCCGGCGAACTCGGAAAGGCCGTGCGCACCGAGGTCGTCGCGTGCGACGTCGCCGACCCCGCCGCCCGCGCCCGCCTGTTCGACGAGATCGAGGCCCGCGGGTTGACGGTCGACATCCTCGTCAACAACGCCGGCGTCGGCACGCTCGGGTGGGTGGTGAAATCCGAGGTGGCCGATGAGATTGCCCAGGTACGTGTCAACGTCGAGGCCGTCATCGACCTGACCACCCGCGCCGTGCAGCAGATGGTGCCGCGTGGTCGCGGCGCGATCCTCAACGTCGGATCCACCGCGGGCTTCCACCCGTTCCCCGGGCAGTCCGGCTACGCGGGCACCAAGGCGTTTGTGAAGGCCTACACCGAAGGGGTGCGAGCCGAACTCGCGGGCACCGGCGTGACCGTCGCGATGCTGGCGCCTGGACCGGTGCGCACCGAGTTCCTGCAGTCCGCCGGGATGGACGAGCGCAAGTTCGCCGCGGCGTTCCCCAAGTTCATGTGGATGCCCTCGCGCGACGTCGCGCGCGTCGGTGTCGAGGCGCTCGAGCGCGACAAGGGCACGGTGATCGCGGGGCTGCCCAGCCGACTCAGTACCCGTCTGCTGCAACTGCTTCCGCGGCCGGTGCTGCTCAAAACGCTCGCCGGCCAACACCCGGCGCTGCGGCGCGACCGGTCAGCCGTCTGACGGCCAGCGCCGCATCCAACCCTCGACCGGCAGCGCCATCCCGTTGCACAGCGTGCAGATGGTGCGGTACCACCCGACTGCGACCAGCAACTCCATCCGCTGCTCGTCATTGAGGCTGTCGCCCAACGCTTTCCACGTGTCGTCCGACCACGAGCCGGTGTCCTCCAGTTCGTCGACCGCGGCGATCAGCACCTCCTCGAACGCACCCCAGCCCGGATCGGCGCCGGTGACCAGCGCATCACACTCGTCGTCGCTGACACCGGCGATCGGACCCCAGAACGCAGCCTGACCACCCCACTCGTACTCGCAACGCAGGAGAGCGCAGATCCGCAGGATCGCAATGGTGCGCAGCCGCGGCGGAAGGCGCGCGTCGACGTAGAGCGACTCGCCCAGCTTCCGCAGCCGCGCTGCCAGATTCGGATGACGTTGAAGACAACGGACCAGCAGTAAGGGCTCGTAGGTGCGATCGGGGTGCCCCCACCCGTTGATGCCTGCGGCGTCCTGCGTGCTCCACGGCGGTGGCAGCGGTGCGACCCGCGTCATGCAGCGGGCGCCGGTTGCCGGCCGCGGATCAACCTGCCGGGTCGGGCGGCGGTGGGCACCCCGTTCTCGGCGATGATCTCGCCCGACACGACGGTCGCGACATAGCCGTCGGCGCTCTGGTCCAGGCGGCGGCCGCCGGCGGGCAGATCGTTGGTGATGACGGGCTTGTGCAACCGCAGCGCGTCATGGTCGATCACGTTCAGATCGGCCTTGTAGCCCACCGCTATTCGGCCGCGGTCGGCCAGGCCGGCCACCCGGGCCGGCACCGAGGTCAACTCGCGGACCGCCTCGGCGACACCGAGCCTGCTCTTCGCGCGGTCCCGCGCCCAGTGCGCCAGCAAAAACGTCGGATAGCTTGCGTCGCAGATCATTCCGTAGTGGGCACCGCCGTCGCCGAGACCCAGCACGACGTCGTCGCGGCGCATCAGTTCACCGACGGTGTCGAGCGAGTTGTTCTCGAAGTTGGCCATCGCCACCAGCAGCATTGCGTGGCCGTCGTCGTCTAGTAGGCGGTCGTAGGCCTCTTCCATCGGGGTGACGCCGCGAGCGGCGGCCCGCGCCGCGATCGACGTCGACGGATCGGGCTCGTAGTTCGGGTTCTCCGTCAGCGGGAAGATCCAGTTCCATGCCTGGGCCAGGTACAGCAGCGGATGTCCGCCCTCGGCGGGCTTGTCGGCGAGGATGCGGGCGCGCACGTCCGGCTTGCGCATTTCGGCAACGCGTTCGGCCAGCGGCAGGTCCGCGATCTCCTGATAGCTGGGGTAGAACACGAACGGATTCCCGGTCAGCTCCAGTCCGATCACCAAACCGATTGGGCGCGGGAACATCTGGGCGGTGATTGCCGAGTCCGGGGTGGCGGCGGAGTTGAACTTCTCGACCATCGTGATCGCGTCCGGCCAGATCGGATCGCCGGAGTTGCCCGTCGCCAGCGTGAACGTCACCGGCAACCCGTGGTCCTGCGCGGCCTCGAAAACCGACTGCAGCACTCCTGCGTAACCGCCGGCGGCGATGTCGGGGACGAATTGGATCAGCCCGCCGCCGCCCTCGGCGACACCTGCCGCGATCGCGTCGATCTCGGCCTGCGCGGCGTCGTAGGTCGGGATGAGCTCACCGCTGGCGGTCTTGTGGAACGAGAACCGCGACGACGCGAAGCCCAGCGCGCCGACCTCGACCGCCTCCTTGGCCAGCGCCTTCATCCGCGCGAGATCCTCGGGCGTGGCGGGTTCGCGGTCGGCACCGCGACGACCCATCACATACACCCGCAGCGGCGAGTGCGGAAGATATGCGGCCACATCGATATCCCTGCGGCGCGAGTCCAGCGCGTCGAGGTATTCGGGGAATGTCTCCCAGTCCCACGGCAACCCGTCGACCATCACCACCCCGGGGATGTCCTCGACGCCCGCCATCACGTCGACGAGCACCTCGTGATCCTCGGCGCGGCATGGGGCGAAGCCGACCCCGCAGTTGCCCATCACCGCGGTCGTGACACCGTGCGCCGACGACGGGTTCAGCCGGTCCGACCAGATCGCCTGGCCGTCGTAGTGGGTGTGCAGGTCGACGAATCCCGGGGTGACGAGCAGCCCCGTCGCGTCGATCTCACGCGCGCCGCTGCCCACCGGAACGCCGTCGGTGCCGACCGCCGCTATCACGCCGTCGGAGACCGCGACGTCGCCGACGTACGGTTCGCCGCCGAGGCCGTCGACGATGGTGCCGCCGCGAATGACGAGTTCGTATGTCATACGTCGAATCTACGATGTGGCGATGATCGATCACTTCGGAATCAACTGCGCGGACTGGGACAGATCGAAGGCGTTCTACGACAAGGTCCTGGGCGTGCTCGGCTTCACCCGCCAGATGGATTATCAGGTCGCCATCGGTTACGGCACGGAGGGGAAACCCGACTTCTGGATCGCCGACATGAGCGCCGGTGACGCGGCGGGTCCCAACCGCGAGGTGCACTTCGCGTTCCAGGCCGCCGACACCGACGCGGTGCAGGCCTTCTACGACGCCGCATTGGAGGCCGGCGCCGAGTCGCTGCACGCTCCGAGGTTGTGGCCGGAATACCACCCCGGCTATTACGGCGCCTTCGTGCGTGATCCGGACGGCAACAACATCGAGGCCGTCTTTCACGGCGCGCGACCGCAGGGCTGACGTATAACGTCGAGGTCATGGCTGACTCAGACGTGGCGGCGGTCCGTGAACTTCTGCGCGACTCGTTCACCCGGCTCATCGAACATGTCGAGAACCTCACCGACGGGCTGACCGACGAGACCGCGTTCTTCCGCCCGACGGCGACGGCCAACAGCATCGCGTGGTTGATCTGGCACAGCGCCCGCCAACAGGACGTCCAGATCAGCGACATCGCCGGCACCGAGCAGGTGTGGTTGCGCGACGGGTGGGTCGACCGGTTCGGCCTCGACCTGCCCCGGGACGACATGGGCTACGGGCACAGCCCCGAGGAAGTGGGCCGGGTGCGCGTATCGGCGGATCTGCTCGCCGGGTACTCCCACGCCGTACACAAGGCGACGCTCGAATACATCGCGTCGGTCACGGTCGAGGAACTGAGCCGAATCGTCGACGACCGGTGGAACCCCCCGGTGACCGCAAGCGTGCGCCTGGTGAGCATCGTCGATGACGGAGCGCAGCATCTCGGGCAGGCGGCGTATATCCGGGGGATCGCCTGACCCGCTGGCCGCCGACTTGACACATGTCAACGCCCCTGCGATCTGGATCACACGAGATGGTTAGCATGGGGTCATGACTGCGACGTCCGATGTTGACCTACCCGACACCAGCACCATCCACAATCCCGCGACCGGAGCCGTCGCAGGCACCGTGCGCTGGACCGACCCCGCCGACGTGCCGCGCATCGCGGCCGGCCTGCGGGAGGCGCAACGGCAGTGGGAGGCGCGCGGCGCCAAGGGGCGCGCCAAGGTGTTGGCGCGCTACGCGGTGTGGCTCGGTGAGCACCGCGACGAGATCGAGTCGCTGCTGATCAAGGAGACCGGCAAGTCGGCCGTCGACGCGGCGCAGGAAGTGCCGCTGTTGATCATGATCGCGTCCTACTACATCAAGACGATGGAGAAGGCGCTCGCTCCCGAGCGCAGGCCGGCGTCGCTGCCGTTCCTGTCGATCAAGAAGATCGAGGTGCACTACCGGCCCCGCCCGGTCGTCGGCATCATCGCGCCGTGGAACTACCCGGTGGCCAACGCGTTGATGGACGCGCTCGGTGCGCTGGCGGCGGGCTGCGCCGTACTGCTCAAGCCGTCGGAGCGCACGCCGTTGACGGCCGAACTGCTCCTGCGCGGCTGGCTGGACTCGGGAGCACCGGAGGTGCTGGCGTTGGCGCAGGGCGCGCGGGAGGTCTCCGAGGCCGTCATCGACAACTGCGACTTCATTCAGTTCACCGGCTCCAGTGCCACGGGCGCGAAGGTGATGGAGCGCGCCGCCCGCCGCCTCACCCCGGTCAGCCTCGAGCTCGGCGGCAAGGATCCGATGATCGTGCTCGAGGACGCCGACATCGATCTCGCCGCGCATGCCGCGGTGTGGGGCGCGTTCTTCAACGCCGGGCAGACGTGCGTGTCGGTGGAGCGGGTCTACGTCTTGGAGTCGGTCTACGACCGGTTCGTCGCCGCGGTGGTGCGCGACGTCGAGAAGCTGAAAATGGGCGCGGGCGACGGATACGACTTCGGCTCGCTGATCGACGAGTCGCAGGTTGCCGTCACGGCCCGGCACGTCGAAGACGCGCTGGCGAAGGGCGCGCGGGCGTTGACCGGCGGCAAGCGTCCCGAGGGTGGACCGGGTAACTTCTATCCGCCCACCGTGCTGGTCGACGTGGACCACTCGATGCTGTGCATGACCGAGGAGACCTTCGGTCCGACGTTGCCGATCATGAAGGTCGCCAGCGTCGACGAGGCGGTCCGGCTGGCCAACGACAGCCCGTACGGGTTGAGTGCCGCCGTCTTCTCCAAAGACATCGATCGGGCGAAAGACGTTGCGGTACACCTGGACTGCGGTGCGGTGAACGTCAACGACGTGATCTCGAACCTGATGTGCACGACGGCGCCGATGGGCGGCTGGAAGACGTCGGGCCTGGGAGCCCGGTTCGGCGCGGCCGAGGGACTCCGCAAGTACTGCCGCCAGGAGGCCGTGGTGGCGCCGCGCACAAATGTCGGCGCGGGCGGCAACTACTACAACAACTCGCCCCGGGCGCTGAAGCGGATGAACAAGCTGATGACGAAGCTGGCGCTGATCACCCCGAAGCGGGCCGCCAAGTAACGAACGTCCGGCTCAATCGACGGCGGGAGTACGGTTTCTGACGCGGTTACTCGCGTTTGGTGTCAGAAACCGTACTTTCGGTGAAGGAGGACGCGCGTGCGGCTGCTCGCGACCGTGTTGTTCTGGCTCGTCACCACCGTCCTGCTGGCGGTGGCCGTCCCGACGATGTGGGCGCAACGAAACGTGGTCGACGCCAACGGCTACGCGGCGCTCGCCGCCTCGGCGGCCGAAGACCCGCAACTGCAGAAGGCGATGGCCGGCGTCCTCACGACCGAGGTCACCTCGATGCTGTCGGAGAAGGGCTACGACGTCGACAACTCCTTCATCAGCGGGGTGGCCTCGGCCTACACGGCCAACCCGACATTCCCGGGCCAATTCGGGTTGGCCAACGCCATCGGACACCGGTGGATGTTCACCGACTCGGCGCAACACGTGGAGGGCACCGACGAGTGGATCGTCGACCTGGCTCCGATGCTCGCCGACGAGTCGTTCCGCCGGACGTTGGGCAACTTCGGCGTCGAGACCCCAGAATCGCTGCCCGTTCCGGTGTCGATCTCGGACACGTGGCGGCCGGGTCAGCTCAAGCAGGTGTCGACGTGGGGGCCGTGGGTCAGCATCGGCGCGACGATCCTGACCGGGGTGTTCGCGCTGCTGACGGTCGCGGCTGCCCGCCGCCGCGGCAAAGCCATTGCGGCGCTCGGCGTTTCAGCGCTGATCGTCGGCGCTGCGGGCTGGGCCGCGTTGGAGGTGGTGCGCCGTCACATCAACGATGCACTCAACCGGCTCTCCGGGGACATTCGCGAGGTGGCCGACGTGATGGTCAGACACGCCGAAGACAGCTTCCATCACTGGCTGAATCTGAGCCTCGCGGCCGGTGGCGTGTTGGTGGTGCTCGGCGTGCTCGTTTCGATGCTGGGCGGGCTGCGGCGGCGTGACGCATAACCGGTCTGTGGCTATACGGTCATGCCACGCCGTCACGGCTCGATGACGTGTGACGGGTCGGGCCGCTTCTCGGGGGGTGCCTGGCTGTAGTCGCCCCACGGCCCATCTCGTTGTTCGATTGCGCTCCGAACGCCTTGAGTCGCAGCGGTTTCAATGAAGGACAACGCGTCGGGGGTGTTGCGCATGAGCCCGTCGAGTATCCCGCCGAGCGTCTGGGTCGAGGCCAGGCCCATGTTCTCGTATGCCTGGTTGACGATGAGTTTCTGCGCCTGCAACTGCGACAGCGGGATTCGCGCGAGCTTGTGAGCGATCTCCTGGACGCGGGCCTCGAGATTCTCGAACGGGACGGATTCGTTGATGAGTTCGACTGCGGCGGCTTCCTTTCCGGTCAACGGCTCACCGGTCAACGAGTGCCACTTCACCTTCGCCAGGCTCAACCGGTAGAGCCACATTCCGGTGAGGTAGGCGCCCCACATGCGGGCGTACGGCGTGCCGATGACCGCGTCGTCGCTGGCGATCACGATGTCGGCGCACAGCGCGTAGTCACTGGCCCCGCCGACGCACCAGCCGTGTACCTGGGCGATGACGGGTTTGGACGCCCGCCAGATGGCCATGAACTTCTGCGTGGGGCCGGTCTCACGGGCGCTGACCATCGCGAAATCCTTGCCCGGGTCCCAGCGGCCGTCGGTGGTCATTGCGGCGCCCCAGTGGGTGAAGCCGCCGCCGAAGTCGTAGCCGCCGGAGAACGCACGCCCGGCGCCACGCAACACGATCACCTTGACCGCCGGGTCGCGTTCGGCAAGCCCGACCGCCTTCTCGATCTCGTCGGGCATCGGCGGAACGATGGTGTTGAGGTGGTCCGGGCGATTCAGGGTGATGGTGGCGATGGGCGGATCGGCGGTGTAGAGCAGGGTTTCGAACTGCGACTCGGACTCGGGCGGCGTCATGACTGCAAGTTTGGCAGAGGAAGCGACGGGTAACCGGGATCGGTGACGAAACGACTCACCGGCGCCCGTGCCGCGGCCACTCTGGTCGACCTCGGCGCCGCGTCGATCGCGGCGGGAGTGCTCGCGCGACGGCGGCCCGTCGTCCGAATACTTGAAGCGGTCCAAGCGGACTCCCGCGCGGTGCAGCGGATGCAGAGCCTGCGGCGCGAGTTCGGCCGCGGCCCGGTGGAATTGGCGGTGCCCGGCAGGCGCATGGTGGTGATCCTGGATCCCGAGGACGTCGGCCGGGTGCTGGCGCAGGCACCGACACCGTTTCATCCGGCCAACACGGAAAAACGCAAGGCGTTGCAGTGGTTTCAGCCGCACGGCGTGTTGATCTCCCGCGGGCCCATCCGTCAGCAGCGGCGCGAATACAACGACGCCGTGCTGGACAGCGGCGCAGACATCCATCGGCTGGCCGACTCGTTCGCGCGGACGATCACCGAGGAAGCCCGGGAACTGGTGGACGACGCGGCCAGGCGGGGCCGTCTGGATTCGGCGCGGTTCATGACGGCGTGGTGGCGCCTGGTGCGTCGCCTGGTGCTCGGTGACCGTGCGCGAGACGACGAATTGATCACCGATGCGCTGATGCGGCTGCGCAAGGCAGGCAACTGGTCGTTTCTGTCGCTGCCGCATTACCGTGCACGCGCGAAGTTCCTCGAGGGTCTGCACCGTTACGTCGAGGATCCGGAGCCGGGAAGTCTAGCGGGCGTCGTCGCGCAGACGCCGTCGAGCGGCGCGGTGGATCCGGTGGGACAGATGCCGCAGTGGCTCTTCGCATTCGACGCGGCCGGCATGGCGTCACTGCGTGCGCTGGCATTGCTGGCCACCCATCCGCCCGAGCGGGCGCTGGCGTCGGACGATGCGGCAGAGCCCGAACGTGTGTCGCTGCGGCCGTATCTGCGGGCATGCGTGCTCGAGTCGGTGCGGTTGTGGCCGACCACGCCGACAATCCTGCGAGACACCACCGAGGACACTCAGTGGGCGGACGGGTCGACCATCGCCAAGGGCGCAGGGCTGATGATCGTCACGCCCGCATTTCACCGTGACGACGACCTGTTGCCGTTCGCGCATTCCTTCGTGCCCCAGATCTGGCTCGACGGGACCGCCCAGAGCTATCCACAATTGGTGCCGTTCTCGGCCGGGCCGGCGGAGTGCCCGGGCCGCAATCTGGTGCTGCTCGTGACGAGCACCCTATTGGCGCACATGATGAGTGCTTTGCGATTGGAGTTGACGTCGGATCCGAAGCCGGGCCCGGACCAGCCGCTGCCGATGACGTTGAACCAGTTGACTTTAGAGTTCGACGTGCGACGGACGACTCGGTCGGTGCCTTCCTCGATCGGGTAGTCGCGACGAATCAGCCTGCCACTCGCCGGTTTTCGATATATAGGTATTCGTGAACAGTTAAGGCTTCCCCGTCCGGGCGGCCGGATTTGTCGGTGGGTGCTGTCATGATGCGGTTATGGTTTCGTTCGCTCCGTCTGGTGTTGAGGTGGATTTGAGTCGCCTTGAGCGTTTGGAGGAGTTGTTTGGGCAGTTGGAGGAGCTTTCGGGTCAGCGCAATGCCATTGATGGGCGCATCGTGGAGATCGTCGCCGAGCTTGATCACGACAACTTGTGGGGGATCACTGGGGCGCGGTCGGTCAAGGCGTTGGTGGCCTGGAAGTTGGGTATGGCCGAGGCGACGGCCAAGACGGTGGCTGCGATCGCTGATCGGTTCGAGGAGTTCCCGCGCTGCACCGCCGAAATGTCGCAGGGCCGATTGTCGTTGGATCAGGTCGGAGTGATCGCCCAGCGCGCGGGCCATGGTTCTGATGAGCATTACGCGAAGCTGGCGTCGGTGGCCACGGTCAACCAGCTGCGCACCGCGACCAAACTCGAACCGCGCCCTACGCCTGACCCCAAGCCTGAGCCGCAGCGGTCGATCCGCAAGCACACCGATGAGCACTACACCTACTACCGGATCAAACTGCCGCACGTGGAGGCGGCGACGTTCGACGCGGCGTTGCAGTTGCATCTGGAGGCGTTGATCACCGAGTGGAAACGCGAGCACGACACCGGCGAGCCGGCCGGTGATCAGCAGCCTGCGTTTCCGACGCTCACCGATGCGTTCCTGCGGATGGTGGAATCGGCCTGGGACGCTGAGGTGGCGCGGCGCCCGCACGGGCAGCACACCAGCGTGATCGTGCATTGCGATGTCGACAAGCGCGCCGGCTGGCTGTACTTAGGTTCGCTGCTCTCTGAGGCCGATCGGCAATATTTGTTGTGTGATGCCAGTTGTGAGGTGTGGTTGGAACGCCGCGGGCAGCTGATCGGCGCTGGGCGCACGACGCGCCAGATCAGCCGCCGGCTGCGCCGGGCGCTGGAGCACCGCGATTCGACGTGTGTGGTGCCCGGCTGTGAGGC
>NZ_LQIK01000009.1 GCF_001499855.1 Mycobacterium sp. GA-0227b | reverse complement strand
ACCCGCGGTACCGGACCCGCCGGCGTGGGTGCTCATGGCCACCATCCTGTCGAGGGCGATGCGAATCGACAACGTCGCGGTGCGCAGCTTGTCTTGGGACTTCATCGCCGTCGTCAGGTCGGCCCGCAACCGGTCCTTGAGCTCCGCCATGAGCCAAAACTACGCCGCCGAAGTCCGGCACGGCCGCGCGACGACGTTGTCAATTCGCATCGCCCTCGACAGGATGGTGGCCATGAGCACCCACGCCGGCGGGTCCGGTACCGCAGGTCCGCCGCCGGGGTACGGGCCACCACCCGGCTATCCACCGCCGGGCTACGCGGCGCCGCCGGGCTACTCACCTCCGGGTTACGGGCCGCCCCCGGGATACGGGCCGCCCCCGGGTTACGGGCCGCCGCCGGGCTACGGGCCGCCGCCGGGATACGGGCCGTTCGCGCTGAAGCCGGGGGTCATCCCCCTGCGGCCCCTGAGCCTGTCCGACATCTTCAACGGCGCGGTCGGCTACATCCGGGCGAACCCGAAAGCGACGCTCGGCCTGACCACCATCGTCGTGGTCATCACGCAGGTCCTCGCGTTGATCCTGTCCATCGGCCCGCTGGCCGTCGGCGGTCAGCTGGTGCCGGCACTCAGCGGCGAAGAAGAGGTGTCGACGGGGGTGCTGCTCGGCTCCATGATGTCGAGCCTCGCCGGATCGGTGGCAACCGGGTTGTCGTCGATCCTGCTCAGCGGGTTGCTCACCGTCGTCGTCGGCAGGGCCGTCTTCGGCTCCGAGATCACGATCGGCGAAGCGTGGCAACGACTTCGGGGCCGGCTGTGGGCACTGATCGGGTTCACGGTCCTCGAGATGATCGGCGCACTGCTGCTGATCGCCGCGGTCGTCGGCCTCATCGTCTGGATAGCTGTCGCCGCGGGCGGCGCCGCCGCGGTGGTCATCGGAATCCCGTTGGTATTGGCGCTGATTGCGGCGCTGGTGTACCTGGGCACGATGTTGACCTTCGCGCCGGTCATCATCGTGCTCGAGCGTCTCGGCATCGTCGCCGCCGTCCAACGGTCGTTCGCGCTGATCAAGCGAGACTTCTGGCGGGTGTTGGGCATTCGGCTGCTGGCGGTGATCGTCGCCCAACTCGTCGCGGGTGCCGTCGCGTTCCCGTTCAGTCTCGGCGGGCAGATCGTGCTGATGGCGGCCACGACGACGGCTGCCGCGATGCTCGCGCTGATCCTGCTGACCGTCGGCGGTGCGATCGGTCAGATCATCACCGCACCGTTCAACGCGGGCGTGGTCGCGCTGCAGTACACCGACGGCCGGATCCGCAGAGAGGCCTTCGATCTCGTGCTGCAAACCGGCGCGGGGTACGGCCCCGCCGCCCCGTCCGACTCCACCGACCATCTTTGGCTGACCCGCCAGAACTGACGTGCCGACGATAGACATCGACCGCGATGCCGCGCACGAGGCCGCGCAGCGCGAACTCGCAAAGCCGATCTACCCCAAGGGGTCCCTCACCGAGCAGGCCATCGACTGGATCGAGGACCTGTTGTACCGATTGGCGGTGCAGGGCGCATCGGTGCCCGGGGGGTGGGTGACGGTCACGGTGCTGCTGATCCTGGTCGGGGTGGCGGTGGTCGTGGCGGTCCGGATCGCGCGACGGTCGATGAGGACCAGTCGCGGCCGCGGTGAGGCCTTGTTCGGTGGCCAGGAGCTGACCGCGGCACAGCACCGGGCCGCCGCCGAACGTTCGGCCGCGGCGGCGGACTGGGCGGCGGCGATTCGGCACCGGCTGCGCGCCGTCGCCCGCCAGTTGGAGGAAACCGGTGTGCTGGATCCCGTCCCCGGCCGCACCGCCACCGAACT
Source organism: Mycobacterium sp. GA-0227b (assembly GCF_001499855.1). Classification (GTDB taxonomy): domain Bacteria; phylum Actinomycetota; class Actinomycetes; order Mycobacteriales; family Mycobacteriaceae; genus Mycobacterium. The sequence continues at coordinate 105,748 of NZ_LQIK01000009.1, read as the reverse complement.
CGCGCGTGACGCGGGACGACAGCTGCCGCATCTCACCGGTGAATTAGACGCCGCTGCAACGGCTTTCAACGACGTCACCTACGGCGACCGACCGGGCACCGAGGACGCCTACGCGCTGATCACCGGTCTCGACGACCACCTGAGGTCGCGGTCGCCGGTGGCCGCCTCCGCTGCGCCCGCGCCCACGGCATCCGATGGTTGGGCGGAAATCCGTTGATCGTCGAAGCCACCCCGGGCGGGCGAGGCACCGCCACGGAACCGACGATAGGCCAGCGGTGGCGCGGTGCCCGTTGGGTGCTGCTGGCGCTGGCCGTCATCGTCGCATTCGCGACGCTCAGCGCCTATCTGACCGCACCCCGGCCCGGGGGGCGGATGGATCCGGACTCCACTTCGCCGGACGGCGCTCGGGCGCTGATGACGCTGCTGCGCGAGCACGGTGTCGACGTCGTAGAGGCACCCGATGTGGCCGCGGTCGAGGCGGCCGCCGGCCCCGACACCCTGCTGGTGGTGGTGCAGACCTATCACCTCGTCGACCGTGGCGCGCTGCGCCGGTTGGCCGGGCTGCCCGGTGATCGTCTTCTCGTACAACCGATCTCGCGTAGCCGGGAAGTGCTGGCGCCGGCGATCAAGTTGAGCGGGGCAACCACCTTCGGGGGCGGGGAGCGGCCGAACTGCGATCTGCGCGAGGCGACCCGCGCCGGGGCGGTGCAGTTCGGAGTCAGTGACGCCTACGACGCATCAGACGACGACACCAGCGTGACGCGCTGCTACGACGGTGCGCTGGTCCGGTACACCGCCGACGGCCGGGACATCACGGTCGTCGGAAACTCCGAATTCATGACGAACGGCGGGTTGCTCGAGGAAGGCAACGCCGCGCTGGCCATGAACCTCACGGGCACACATCAGCGGATGATCTGGTATGCGCCGCAATTCACCGAGGGCGAAGCAGAGGGTGGGGCAACGCTTTTCGACCTCGCGCCTGAGCAGGTGAAGTGGATCATGTGGCAGCTCGTCGCGGTGGTGGTGTTGCTGGCCGCCTGGAAGAGCCGGCGCATCGGCCCACTCGTGGCCGAACGACTCCCCGTCGTGGTGCGAGCCTCCGAGACCGTGGAAGGACGTGGCCGCCTGTACCGTTCGCGGCGGGCCCGCGACAGCGCGGCCGCGGCGTTGCGCACCGCCGCGCTGCAGCGGATGCAGCCCCGCCTCGGCCTTGGCGTCAACACCGACCCGGTCGCGGTCGTCCAAGGGATTTCGGCACACTGTGGCGTCCAACCGCAGTCGGTGGCCTACGCGTTGTTCGGCCCACCACCCCGGGACGACGCCGAACTGGTCAATCTCGCACGCGAACTCGACAACATCGAAAGGCAGGTCGCACGCTCGTGACTCAGGCAGGCGGACACGATTCGGCGCGAACCGCGCTACTGGCGCTGCGCTCGGAGATAGCCAAGGCAGTAGTCGGACAGGACGCGGTCGTCAGCGGACTGGTGATCGCGCTGCTGTGCCGCGGCCACGTTCTCCTCGAGGGAGTCCCGGGGGTCGCCAAGACGCTGTTGGTCCGCACGCTCGCCTCCGCGTTGCAGCTCGACTTCAAGCGGCTGCAGTTCACCCCCGACCTCATGCCCGGTGACGTCACCGGCTCACTCGTATACGACGCGCGCACCGCTGAATTCGAGTTCCGGTCCGGACCCGTGTTCACCAACCTGCTGCTGGCCGACGAAATCAACCGGACGCCGCCCAAGACCCAGGCCGCACTGCTGGAGGCGATGGAGGAACGCCAGGTCAGCGTCGAAGGCGAAGCGCGCCCGCTGCCGGATCCGTTCATCGTCGCCGCCACGCAGAACCCGATCGAGTACGAGGGCACCTATCAGCTCCCGGAGGCGCAGTTGGACCGGTTCCTGCTCAAGCTCAACGTGCCGCTGCCGTCGCGGGAACAGGAGGTCGCGATCTTGAACCGGCATGCGCACGGCTTCGACCCTCGGGACCTGTCGATCGTGCGGCCCGTCGCGGGAGCCGCGGAACTGGCCGCGGGGCGTGCTGCCGTGCGGGAGGTGTTGGTAGCCGACGAGGTTCTCGGCTACATCGTCGACATCGCCTCCGCGACAAGACACTCGCCTTCGCTGCAACTCGGAGTCTCGCCGCGCGGGGCGACCGCGCTGCTGGCGACCGCCCGGTCGTGGGCCTGGCTGTCGGGACGCAACTACGTCACCCCGGACGACATCAAGGCGATGGCGCGCCCGACCCTGCGCCACCGCATCCAACTTCGGCCCGAGGCCGAACTGGAGGGCGCCACCCCCGACGGCGTGCTCGACGGCATCCTCGCGGCAGTACCGGTGCCGCGCTGGTGATTCTCACCGGACGTGCCGGATTGGTCGCAGGAATCTGCGTCCTGCCGATCGCGGTCTCACCGCGCCCGGCCCTCACGTTCGTCGTGCTGCTGATCGCATTGCTCGTGCTCATCGCGGTCGACGTCACACTGGCCGGCAACACCCGGCGCGTACGCTTGCGCCGGTCCGGCGACACCGCCGCACGGTTGGGCCAGCAGGTGGCAGCCGTACTGCTGGTCGACAACGCCGGCCCGCGCCGCATCAAGGGGGTCGTCCGCGACGCCTGGCCGCCGAGCGCCCGCGCCTACCCCCGTCTTCACCCGGTCAATCTGGCTGCCGGCCAACAACTCCGCCTCGTTACGGCACTGCGGCCCGTGCGCCGGGGCGACCAGGACTCGGCATTGGTCACCGTGCGCGCGACCGGACCGCTGGGGCTGGCCGGACGACAGAGCTCGCACCGGGTGCCATGGCGGATCAGGGTCCTGCCGCCGTTCCTGTCCCGCAAGCACCTTCCGTCGCGACTGGCGAAACTGCGTGAACTCGAAGGTAATACGCCGGTGCTGATCCGTGGCCGGGGCACCGAGTTCGACTCACTACGCGAGTACGTCATCGGCGACGACGTCAGGTCGATCGACTGGCGCGCCTCCGCCCGTCGCGCGGACGTGGTGGTCCGCACGTGGCGCCCCGAACGGGATCAACGCGTGGTCATCGTGCTCGACACGGGCCGCACGTCGGCCGCCCGCGTCGGCGTCGATCCCACGGCGAACGACGTCTCCGGATGGCCACGGTTGGACTGGTCGATGGACGCCGCGCTGCTGCTCGCGGCGCTGGCGTCCCGCGCCGGTGACCACGTCGACTTCCTCGCCCACGACCGCGTCACCAGGGCGGCGGTGTTCAACGCCTCACGCACCGAACTCCTCCCCCAACTGGTGGCCGCAATGGCCCCCGTCGAACCCGCGCTGATCGAATCCGACGCCGGCGCAATGGTCGCCGCGGTTCTGCGCCGCGTCCGCCGGCGTGCGCTGGTCGTGTTGCTCACCGACCTCAACGCGTCCGCGCTCGACGAAGGCCTGATGACCGTGCTGTCGCAGCTGACGGCAAAGCATGGGGTGATCGTCGCCGCGGTCGCCGACCCCCGGGTCGAGGTCCTCGCCGGCGGACGCTCCGATGCGCCGCAGGTCTACGACGCCGCAGCAGCCGAGCGCGCCCGCAACGAGCGGCGGGCGATCGCATCGCGGTTGCGGCGCCGCGGTGTCGGCGTCATCGACGCGCCGCCTGAGGAGCTCGCACCCGCGTTGGCCGATCACTACCTGGCGTTCAAAGCCACCGGCCGGCTCTAGTGTCGTGAGTCATCAGTTCGGGAGCAGAATTTGGGGTGCTTGTACGCATGCACGGGGCCGGGTGGTGCTGGTCTGCGAGATGGTCCTAGCGCCGAGATTGCATTCAGGGTTGTGCTGATCCGAGAAAACGACCACAGCCGTGTGTGCAATCTCGAGCATAGGAAGCCGAAAATGGACCACACCGAACGCGCGAACCTCGAATTCTCACTGACGACGAAGTAACGACTCAGGACACTAGCCGGTCGGCACCACATCGGGCGCGTGCTCGACGTCTCCGGTTTCGCCGGCCCTCCCGGCTCGACGTCCGAAGTGGAATATGTAAGCCAGGAAAGCGATCTCGACCGCCACGCCGATGCCTATGCGGGCCGCAGTCGGCAGCGGCGAAGGTGTCACGAGTGCCTCGATGAGGCCAGACACCAGGAGCACCGCCACCAGCCCGCCCGCCACCGCACCGATCGCGCGGCCCTGTTCGGCGAGCGCCTGCCCGCGCGGTCGGTCCCCCGGTGAGATCACCGTCCAGCCCAGCCGCATCCCCGCGCCCGCCGCCAGGAACACCGCGGTCAGCTCGAGCAGGCCGTGCGGGGTGATCAGACCGAGGAAGATGTCGCCCTTGCCCGCGCCGAACATCAGCCCCGCATTCACGCCGAGATTGGCGGCGTTCTGGAACAGAATGTACGGGATAGGAACGCCGAGCAGGATCGCAAAGCCGAGGCATTGCAAGGAAACCCAGGCGTTGTTCACCCAGACCTGAAGCGCGAACGAGCCGGCCGGGTTCTCGCTGTAATACGAGGCGAAGTCGTTGTTGATCAGCTGGTCGAGCTCTTCCGGCGTGCCGATCGACGCGCGCACCTCCGGACTGCCCGACACCCACAACGCGATGACCGCGGAGACGACGAGAAACACGACGGCCGTGCTCAACCACCACCGCCTGGACCGGTAGGCGACCACCGGAAACGACACCGTCCAGAACCGGACGAACTCCCGCCACAGCGGTGCGTGCACACTGGTCACCGCGCTACGCGCCTGCGCCACCAGGCCCGACAACCGGCCCACCACTACCGGGTCGGCGGATGCGGCGCGCAGCATCGACAGGTGCGTCGACACGCGCTGGTAGAGGTCGACGAGCTCGTCGACTTCGGCGCCGGTGAGCCGGCGGCGCCGCTTGACCAGCTGTTCGAGCCGGTCCCACGTGCGTCGGTGCGCCAGCACGAACGCGTCGACATCCACGAATCCAAATCCTAGTAGCGTGTCCCGTTATGGTCGGGCCGCAGGAACCAGTGGTGACCGGAGACGCGGTGGTCCTTGATGTTCAGATCGCCCAGCTTCCGGTTCGCGCGGTCGCAGCGCTCATCGACGTCACCGTGGTCTTCCTGCTCTACCTGATCGGGCTGCTGCTCTTTTCGCTGACGATCACCCAGTTCGATCCGGCGCTGTCGGCGGCGGTGATGATCATCTTCATCGTGCTGGCCCTGCTCGGGTATCCGCTCGTATTCGAGACCGCGACACGGGGTCGGTCGCTGGGCAAGATCGCGATGGGGCTGCGGGTGGTGTCCGAAGACGGTGGCCCGGAACGCTTCCGGCAGGCGTTCTTTCGCGCGCTGTCCGGCGTGATCGAAATCTGGATGCTCGCCGGCGGACCCGCGGTGATCTGCAGCTTGTTGTCGGCCAAAGGGAAACGGCTCGGAGACATCTTCGCCGGCACCGTGGTGATCAGCGAACGCGCTCCGCGGATGTCGCCCCCACCGCCGATGCCCCCGCAGCTCGCCTGGTGGGCATCGTCGTTACAGCTGTCCGGACTTCGGCCCGAGCTGGCGGAGCTGGCGCGCCAGTTCCTCGGCCGGGCAGCGCAATTGAACCCTGCGGTTCGCGAACAGATGGCATACCGGATCACCGCCGGCGTCGTCGCGCAGATCTCACCGCCACCGCCGCCGGGTACGCCGCCGCAGCTCGTACTCGCCGCGGTACTGGCCGAGCGGCATCGCCGGGAATTGGCTCGCCTGCAGGCAGCGCAGTCGGCACGCCAGCAGCAGTGGCCGGGGTATCAAACGCCACCACCGGTGAACCTTCCACCGCAACCGATGCCGCGTCCGGACTCCGGCGGGTTCGCCCCGCCCCGCTGAATTCAGTTGTAGCGCAGAGCTATCACCATCAGGATCGCCGCGGTGATGCTGGTGGCCGTCCGCAGGTGATTCCATGCGGTCCACGGCGAGTAGTACTCCCGCCATTCACGTGCCGCCTCGGCGACCGAAAGGCCGGCGGGGTCGACGGTGCCGAGGTGGTTGTTCAGCGGCACATTGAATGCGATCGTGATGATCGCGGCGAGCACACCGAAGACCGCGCCCACCAGCGCCCAGACGCTGCCAGGCTGGCCCCACTTCACGACGGCCATCACGCCGACGGCGACCGCGAGGACCGCAGGACCGAAATAGCCGATCAGGAAAGGCGCATTGGTGTTCGCCTCGGCGTTCATGCCGCGCATCGCAATGATCGCATCGACCGGACCGGTCCGATCGAGTCCGCGCAGCACGAAGGTCGAAAACACATACATCATGCCGGCGGCGGCCGCCGCGGCAAGCGCGGCAATCGAGGTCAGGATGACGAAGGGAGTGGCTGTCATGGCTTCAGTCAACCGGTGTGCGCAGCGGCACGCCATCGTCGAGCGTCCTGCGCGCATACGCGCGCGTCTAGGTGGCCCGCACGCCGCGATAGAGCTTGGTCGACACCGCCGCCAACCATCCCCATACCAGCACGACGGCCGCGGTGAAGGTCAGAACCGCTGCGGCTCCGCCTGTTCCGGCCAGCGCGAGGAAACTCAGCCCGAAGACGGCGCCGGTGGCCCGCGAGAACCACGCCCACGCCGGGTCACCGGTGCCTGCGAACCAGCCGGCGATCACGAAGCAGGCGGCCACCAGACACCCGAACGCGAGGCCGGCGATCGCGAAGTGCGCCATGCCGTGCCAACTCACTTCGCCCATCCCTGGCGGCGTGCCGGGTGGGAAGCCATCCGACGGATCCGCGCGGAAGACGCCGGCGCCGAGCAGTCCGACGCCGTAGGCGCCGAGCAGCGCCGCCGCCCAAGCGGACCGGCGTCCCCGACCGAGTGCGCGGCGCACACCAACTGCCGCGGCGACGGTCATCGCTCCGGTGATCAGAAAGTTGACGATCTGAATCCAACCCCAAGGGCCGTTGGCGAGTTGGCTGATCGCATGCCGGGTCGGGTCGTAGCCGTCTCGAGTGAGTGCCTGCGCGGCCGCGACGACAACGTAGATCGGTCCGGCGATGATGCCGTAGCCCAGCAGTGACTTGGTCACCCGCACATCCAGGGGTGGACAGTCAGTCGTGGTCATCGAGCGCTCCCTCCGAATAGACTGGACGGTACAGTACCGAGAACTGGACTGTCCAGTACTATATGGTCGTGACGACGGAGGCACTCGGCCGATCGGCCCGCAAGCGCGCATCGATCCTGTCCGCGGGCCGTGCGCTGTTTCTGGGCCACGGTTACCAGGGCACCAGCATGGATCAGGTGGCCGCGACGGCCGAGGTGTCCAAGCAGACCGTGTACAAACACTTCGGCGACAAGCAGGAACTGCTTCTCGCGATCGTCGACGACGCTCTCGAGCACACGGTCGCCCCGTTTGCCGACCGCATCGAAGCGCTGGCCAAGACCTCCGATATCGAGGCGGACCTGACCGCTCTTGCGGGTGACTATCTGCACGCGGTACTGCAGGAACCCGTCGTGCAGTTGCGCCGACTCATCATCGGCGAGGCCAACCGATCGCCGGCGCTGGCGCGGTTGTACTACGAGCGCGCGCCCGCCCGAACGCTGGCCGCCTACGCCGACTCCTTCGGTCACCTGCACCGCCGCGGGCTGCTTCACGCGCCCGAACCCCGCTTGGCCGCCGAACATTTCGCGTTCCTGATCGTCGGCAGGTGCATCGACCAGGCGCTGTTTCACGGCGGGCCCGATGTGCTCGAGGCAATCGACGTCGACCAGCATGTCGCCGCCGGTGTCGCGGTCTTCCTGGCGGGCTACCGCGCACCCGCGGGATAGGCTCACACCGTGGACGCCGTTGTCGGCTTGCTCGACGGGGTGCGGGCGCGCGGCGCGTTTGTGCTGCGGATGCGGATGGACCCGCCGTGGTCGCTGCTCATACGCGATGACGCGCCGCTGACCCTGATCTGTCAGACGCACGGCAGCGCAGCCATCGTGGGCGAATCCAGCGGAACGACATGGCTGCATCCCGGCGACGTCGCATTGACCCGCGGCATCGATCACTACGTGGTCGCCGATGATCCGTCGACCGCCCCGATGATCGTCATCCATCCGGGTCAGCGCTGCACGACGCTGACCGGTGACACCCTCGAGTTCGCGATGTCGATCGGCGTGCGGACCTGGGGCAACAGTGCGTCGGGCGCGACCCGGTCGGTGATCTGCGCCTATGAGGGCCGCAGCGAGGTCAGCGCCCGCCTGTTGGATGTGCTGCCCTCGGTGCTGGTGCTGCGTGCCGACGAGTGGGACACGCCGCTGGTGGACCTGCTCGGCGCCGAGGCGGGCTGTGACGGCCCCGGGCAGGAGGCCTACCTGGACCGCCTGCTCGACGTGCTGCTGATCGCGGTGCTGCGGGCCTGGTTCGGTCGTGACGGCAACGCGCCGACGTGGTGGCACGCCGAACAGGACCCCGTCGTCGGACCCGCGCTCAAACTGATCTACAACAATCCCGAGCATCCCTGGACGGTTGCGAATCTCGCTGCGGCGGTGGGTTCCTCGCGGGCGGTGTTCGCTCGCAGGTTCACAGATCTGGTCGGCGAACCACCGATCGCGTTCCTGACCGGTTGGCGACTCGCGCTCGCCGCCGATCTGCTGCAGTCAAGCGGGGCGACGATCGCGGCGGTCGCGCGCCAGGTCGGCTACAGCACGCCGTTCGCATTGAGCAGCGCATTCAAGCGGGCCTACGGCGTCAGCCCGAACACCCACCGCGCCGCGAGCGCGTCACCCGGCGATCCAGTTGCCGTGGAAGCCGTAGGGAACCCGTTGCGGTAGCTCGATTCTCGCGACCGGCGGGCCGGAGAAGTCGGAGGCGTCGATGATGACGAGGTCGCTGCCGTCACGCGCGGGGTCGTAGACGTAGCCGAGATACCAGCCGCTGCTCTCGTCGGCGGGCGCCGATGCCGACGGGACGAACACCGCCTCGCCGGGGCCACCGGGGGCTTCTGCGGTACCGAAGGTGTGCTCCACCGCGGCGCCGGTCGACAGCTCGTAGCGCACGAGCCGGCCGTCACCGACGGCGACGGCATAGCGGGCCGGCAAAGTGGCCAGCCGGTCGTCGATGCGCGGGAACTCGACCGCGCGCTCGTCGAGCTGACGTTCGGAGACGGTGCCCGTGGACGGATCGATCGTCCAACTCCACAACACGCCGTCGGCCTCGAAGCCGCCAGTGCCCCGCCACAGCTCGGGGTATCGGACAGCTTGCAGCACAATCGAATTCCCGTCGTCGTAGGCGTTGGCGACGTGGAACACATAGCACGGATCGATGTCGTACCACCGCACTTCACCGAATGGGTCGTCGCGGCGCAGCACCCCTAGACGTGCGCCGTAATCGTCGTCCCACCGATACGGCATGTCGTCGTTGGCCTTCATCGCATTCTCGAGGTCGAACACGATGGGCAGGTCCATGAAGACGACGTACGACCCGGTCAGCGCGAAGTCGTGCATCATCGTCAGCGCTGGAACGTCGAGCGGCCGGTTGACGGTCAACTCGCCGTTGGCGTCGGCGCGGTGATAGGTCACGTGCGGGGCGAAGATGTTGCCGTAACCGAAGAAGTGCAATTCGCCGGTCGTCGGGCAGATCTTCGGGTGCGCGGTCATGGAGTCGACGAGTTTGCCGCCGAAGTCGTAGGCGCCCAACGTCTCCAGATCGTTGGTGATTTCGTAGGGCAGCGACGATTCCACCAGCGCGAGCGTCTTGCCCGCGTGGTTGACGACGTGGGTGTTCGCCACGCTGGAGCGCAGGTTGCGGGTGCCGTCGGCGTTGTAGAGCGGGAAATCCTGAACGAAGCTGTCGGTGCGCACCCACCGATTGCGGTACCACTTGGCCCGGCCGCCTTCGATGCGGACGCCGTGGATCATGCCGTCGCCGACGAACCAGTGCGCCGTGGCCTGGCGCGGGTTGGGCCCGTTGCGCAGATACCAGCCGTTCAGTTCCGGCGGTATCGCGCCGTGCACCGGGAGGTTGTATTCGGTCAGTTCGTCTGCGACCGGGGCGTAGTTGCCGCGCCGGAAGAAGTCGTCGGTGCCGAAAAGCGTCGAATCGGTCGTCTCGGTCATCTAGCCCTCCTCAAATCGGTAACCCGACACTGACATGTCACTCCTGACATGTCAAGAGTGAAGTATGCTGGAGCGGTGAGTTTGCGGATTGCGGCGCTGGGCCTCCTGGCCCAACAGCCAGGCAGTGGATACGACCTGCTCAAGCACTTCGAGAAGTCGATGGCCAACGTGTGGCCGGCCACCCAGAGCCAGTTGTACGGCGAACTGAACAAGCTGGCCGACGCCGGGTTGATCGAGGTTTCGGCCATCGGGCCCCGCGGCCGCAAGGAGTACCGCATCACCGCGGCCGGCCGGGCCGAGTTGCGGCGGTGGATCGTCAACCCAAAGGATGATCCGCCGTTTCGCAGCCCAGCGCTTCTGCGCATCTTCCTACTCGGTGAAGTCACTGATGAGCAGGCGCGGGCGCACCTCACGGCGATGGCCGAGCGCGCCGACGCCGAAATCAACCGGCTCGAGAAGCTACGTGACTCGATCGCCTGGGACGACAGTGACGGGCTCTTCTACGGCCGAGCCGCGCTCGAATACGGGCTGCAGCTGAATGCGATGGAAGCGGATTGGGCGCGGTCCGTCATCGAGGGGATGGACGACCGGGACCGACGCCGCGACGTTGCATCACGATAGTTTCCGATATATCGTCTACGTATCGGAAGCGCACGACGCGCTTTCTCACGATCAAAAGGAAACGGACATGACAGACCCATTCACGCCGCCGCCCGGCGGCTTCGGCTTCACCCCACTGGACCGGCGCGCCCTGCATCAGCAGCGGCGGCAGGCCCGGCGCGAGTTCCGCGAGAACCTGCGCGAACAACTCCGCCAGCACGACGGCGGGCCAGGCTTCGGCGGTCCACCCGGGTTCGGTCCGGGTCGCGGCGGCTTCGAGTTCGGCTTCGACCCGCGCGGCGGCTTCGGCTTCCGCCCCGGCTTCGGCGCGGGATTCGGCCCCGGCGGCCTGCACCGCGGCCGCCGTCGCGGCCGTGGCCGTCGCGGCGATGTGCGCTCGGCGATCCTCAAACTTCTCGCCGAGCGGCCCATGCACGGTTACGAGATGATCCAGGAGATCGCCGAGCGCAGCCAGAACCTGTGGCGGCCGAGCCCCGGGTCGGTGTATCCGACGCTGCAGTTGCTCGTCGACGAAGGGCTCATCGAGGCGACCGAAAGTGACGGCAGCAAGAAGCTTTTCGAGCTCACCAACGACGGACACACTGCGGCGGAGAAGATCGAGACCGCGCCGTGGGAGGAGATCGCCGACAACGTCGACCCGAGCCACGTCAACCTCCAGACCGCGGTCGCCCAGCTGATGGGCGCCGTCGCGCAGGCGGCCTTCGCCACCGGCGAGGAGCAGCAACAGCGGATCGTCGACATCGTCAACAACGCCCGGCGCGAGATCTACGGCATCCTCGGCGAGTCTGAGTAGGCCGTCCGGTTTGCGATTTGTGGAGTGTTCGCGGCGGTCAGCGCCGCTAGCGCTCCACAAATCACTCGACGTCGACCCAGTCCAGCGTGCGCTGCACCGCCTTCTGCCAACCGGCGTAAGCGAACTCGCGCTGCTCGTCGCTCCACGACGGCGTCCAGCGCTTGCCCTCCTGCCAGTTCGACCGCAGGTCATCGGCGTTATCCCAGAACCCGACGGCGAGACCGGCGGCGTATGCCGCGCCCAACGCGGTGGTCTCGGCGACGACAGGCTTGACGACGTCGACGCCGAGCACGTCGGCCTGGATCTGCATGCACAGATCGTTGGCGGTGATGCCGCCGTCGACCTTGAGGACCTCCATGCGCACGCCGGAGTCGGCCTCCATCGCGTCGACGACGTCGCGGCTCTGGTAGCAGATCGCCTCGAGGGTTGCCCTCGCCAGATGCGCGTTGGTGTTGTACCGCGACAGCCCGACGATCGCGCCGCGGGCATCCGAACGCCAGTACGGCGCAAACAATCCCGAGAATGCGGGCACGAAGTACACGCCGCCGTTGTCCTCGACCTGGCGCGCCAGCGCCTCGCTCTGCGCAGCGCCGCTGATGATGCCCAGCTGATCGCGCAGCCACTGCACGGCCGAACCGGTGACCGCGATCGAACCCTCCAGCGCGTAAACGGGTTTGGCCGGCCCATCTCGGTCCGTGAACTGGTAGCACAGCGTGGTCAGCAAGCCGTTCTCGGAGCGCACGATTTTCTCACCAGTGTTCAGCAGCAGGAAGTTCCCTGTGCCGTAGGTGTTCTTGGCCTCACCGGCATCGAGGCACACCTGGCCGACCATCGCCGCCTGCTGGTCGCCGAGGATCCCGGTCAGCGGCACCTGACCGGCGACCGGCCCGTCGTCGCGGGTGATGCCGTACGACTCCGGATACGACGACGGTTTGATCTCCGGCAGCATCTGCCGTGGAATCCCGAAGAACGACAACAGTTCGTCGTCCCAGTCCAGCGTCTCCAGGTCCATCAGCATGGTGCGGCTGGCGTTTGTGACATCGGTGACGTGTGCGCCGCCGCGCGGACCACCGGTCAGATTCCACAGCACCCACGTGTCGGGTGTACCGAAGATCGCGTCGCCGGCCTCGGCGGCCTCCCGGACGCCGTCGACGTTCTCCAGGATCCACTGCACCTTGCCGGCCGAGAAATAGGTCGCCGGCGGCAGGCCGGCCTTGCGGCGGATCACCTCGCCGCGGCCGTCCCGGTCCAGCGCCGAGGCGATGCGATCGGTGCGGGTGTCCTGCCACACGATCGCGTTGTAGTACGGCCGTCCCGTCCGCTTGTTCCAGACCAGCGCCGTCTCCCGCTGGTTGGTGATGCCCAGCGCGGCCAGGTCGGTCGCCGCCAGGTTCGTCTTGTTCAGCGCCGACATGATGACCGACGCGGTGCGCTCCCAGATCTCGACCGGATTGTGTTCGACCCAACCGGCCTTCGGCAGGATCTGCTCGTGTTCGAGTTGATGGCGGCCGACATCGGCGCCGCCGTGGTCGAAGATCATGCATCGGGTGCTCGTGGTGCCCTGATCGATCGCGGCGACGAATTCGGCTGGCATTCCTTCATGATGGACTACATGACCGGACCGCTCGCCGACATTGACCGCATGCCCCGCGGCGGACCAGACGCCTCGTGCCTGGACCGACTGCTTGAAACCGACCGGCTCGAGTACCTGGACCGCGACTCGGACCGTCCTGCCGACGCCGCCCGCAAGCGCAGGGTTATCCGCGCGCTGGAATGGACCGGCGAGCGGTTCGGCACCACCGGCAAGTTCGCCGAGATCGCGCTCGCCGAGGTCGCCGACGTAGCCGACCCGAAGATCCTCGAACTCGGTGCGGGGCACGGGGGTTTGTCGCGCAAGCTGCTCGACTGGCATCCGACCGCGCACTTGACGATCACCGACGTGGAAGCGGCCTCCGTCGAGGCGATGGCCGACAGCGACCTGGGCCGGCACCCCCGCGCCGCGGTCCGGCAGATGGACGCCACCGCGATCGAGGTCCCGGACGGCGAGTTCGACCTGGCGGTGTTCGCGCTGTCCTTCCACCACCTGCCGCCCTCGGCAGCCGCGCGGGCGATCGCCGAAGGCACACGGGTGGCCGGCAAGCTGCTGATAATCGATCTTCCTCGGCCACCGACGCCGCTCCATCTGCTGCGCCTGGCGACCATGCTTCCGTTCGCGCCGGTGTTCCCGTCCATACATGACGGCGTGATCAGCTCGATGCGCGCCTACAGCCCGTCGGCGCTGCGGGCGTTGGCCGCACATGCCGGACCCGGCATCGAACTGGAGTTGCGCGGCGGGTTGATGAGCCCTCAGGTGGTAGTTGCGCGCTGCTGACGCTCCACGGCGCGCCACACCGACGGCCACCGCTGCTGCCCGTACTCGATGAGGGCGTCGAGCACGTCGTACAACGCCGGATGCCGCGCGATCAGCACACCGATCAGTTTCATGTTGACCTTGATACCCGCGTCGCCGCAGGTCAAACCCTACGGCGGGGACGGGTGAGCCGGTGCAGAAGCCACGCGGCGGGGATCGTGAGCGTCAGCGTCACGACGAACAGCACCACCACCGAACCGGTGTAGACCTGCCAGCGCAACACCGACACCATCGCGATCTCCATCACGAGCACGTGCAGCAGGAAGATCTCGTAGGAGATCTCGCCCAGCCACACCATCGGCCTGCTGCTCAACAACCGCGAGTACCAGCCGGTGTCGCCGAGCGCCAGCGGTGCGACGACGAGCGTGGCGATCGCCGCGTAGAACATCACCTTGACCAGATCCTGCCCGAGGTCGAGCGCCGGGGCGTCTGTCCGTCCGGCGATCGGGGTGGCCACCACCAGATAGGCGACGAGCGCGACCGGCAGCGCCGCGAATGCGTAGCACCGAACGTTGTTGTGCGCCAATACCGCAAGCGCCATCCCGCCAACGAACCACACGAGGTAGTGCGGCAGCCACAAGCCGGCACCGTTCGGCAGCCAGTCGGTCTGGTGCATGACGACGAGCCACAGCGGGCTCAGCGCACCCGCGGCGGCCAGGCCGGCCAGTAGCACGCCCGGTCGCCAGCGGCGCCGGCACAGCCATACGAGCAACAGGTAAGCGAGTACGGGCAGCACGGCGTAGAACGCCACCTCGACCGCCAAGCTCCACATCTGCGTGAGGCCTTGGTGCACGTACGTCGTGAGGTAGTTGCCGCTGTAGATCTGCGTGAGCGTGAGGTTGCGCAGCAACCCGTTCCAGCTGTGGCCCGGATTCGGGTTGATCGGACGGAATTCGTAGACGACGTAGGCCAGCAGGACCGTCACCGCGTAGGCCGGCATGATGCGGCGCACCCGGCTGCGGGTGTATCGGCGCAGGGTCGGCGGTGCGGTTCCGGTCGCGGCGGCCCGCACCCACGAACCGAACAGTAGGAAGCCCGAGAGCACGAAGAAGATCGCGACACCGATCTCCATGCGCGCGAACGTCAACCCGAGATAACCGCGGTTGTATGCCCCCGTGCCGTAGGCGGCGTGGGTCCCCATGACGAGCAGCGCCGCGACAGCACGAATCCCTGTGAGCGACGCGACCCGGTCGACCGTCGAAACCTGTTCGAGGCCACCCTGGTCGTCGCCCGACCATGGACCTGACACCGGGTCAGTATCAGACCGTGACCGACGAACCGCGTTCCAATTCGATGATCCGCTCACCCAGCCCGCGCCTCTTCATCTCGTCGAGGAAGTCGGACAGCGGGGAGGCGAACACCCCGTAGTCGTCGAAGTGCACCGGGATCACCTTCGGCAGGTCGACCAACTCGACGACGTCGGCGCCCTGGCGACCGTCCATCGTCACCGTCAGCCCGAACGGCAGGTGCCTGCCGAAGGGCAGACGAGTACCGCCCAGATGCAATACGCCGAGGTCGATCGATTCGAATCGCACTGGTATGTCGCGCAATTCGTCGACCAGCAGCGTGTCTCCGGAGATGTAGAGCCGCCGGCGCGCCGCCCCGTCGGAGAATTCGACCATGCTGCCCATCACCGGCGGCAGCAAGCGGTCGATCGGGGTGGGCGCATGCCGGCCGGGCAGTGAGGTGACGGTGACCGACGTCGTGCCCTTGACGAATGCGTGACGCTGCCAGGTGTCCAGTGCCACGGCGCGGCCGAACCCGCGGTGAGCCAACCGCGTGGCCGCGTGCGGTGTCGTCACGATCGGCAGTGCATGGTCGAGTCGGCGCTGCGACACCCGGTCCCAGTGGTCGCCGTGCATGTGCGACAGCACCACCCCGTCGAGCGCGGGCAACTGGTCGATGTCGAGCGCCGGTCCTTTGCACCGCTTGGACAGCAGGCCGTAGCCCAGGTAGGCGTGCTGGCCTTGGTGCAGGAAGTTCGGGTCCGTCAACAGGGTTATGCCGCCGCCGGAGATCAGGGCGGTGGCATTGCCGATGAAGGTGACGGTGACGTCCATCGCCTCCGACTACCCGCCGCGGCGGGGTTTATGCCGCCGACTTCCCGGCGTGTGTGCGCGAACGTCGACGAATAGCGGCGTGTCTCGGTGCAAATACCGGCGCTCGCCGACAATGGGGGTGTGGGTGAAGAAGTCAAGGGCACCGGCTACAGCGGCGCGCACCGCCGGGAGTACCGCCGCAAGGTGCAGCAGTGCCTCGACGTCTTCGAGACCATGCTCGCGCAGTCGAGTTTCGAGTTCGAGCGGCCGTTGACCGGCATGGAGATCGAGTGCAATCTGGTCGACTCGGCGTATCAGCCCGCGATGAGCAACCAGGAGGTGTTGCAGGCGATCGCCGATCCGGCGTATCAAACCGAATTGGGCGCTTACAACATCGAATTCAACGTGCCGCCACGCCGGCTGCCGGGGCGGGCTGCTCTCGAACTGGAATCCGAGGTGCGCGCGAGCCTGAACGCGGCCGAGATCAAAGCCAGCCAGCACGACGCGCACATCGTGATGATCGGGATTCTGCCGACGCTGCTACCCGAGCACCTGTCGGGCCACTGGATGAGCGAGTCGACGCGGTATCAGGCGCTCAACGACTCGATCTTCACCGCACGTGGCGAGGACATCCTGATCGACATCGTCGGACCGGAACGGCTGAGCCTGCAGACCGCGTCGATCGCGCCGGAGTCCGCGTGCACGAGCATGCAACTGCACCTTCAGGTGTCGCCCGCCGAGTTCGCGCAGAACTGGAACGCCGCCCAGGTGTTGGCCGGGCCGCAGCTCGCGCTGGGCGCCAACTCGCCGTACTTCTTCGGACACGAACTGTGGGCCGAGACCCGCATCGAACTGTTCGCCCAAGCCACCGACACTCGTCCCGACGAGCTCAAGGCGCAGGGCGTGCGGCCCCGCGTTTGGTTCGGCGAACGCTGGATCACGTCGATCTTCGACTTGTTCGAGGAGAACGTGCGCTACTTCCCGTCGCTGCTGCCGGAACTTTCCGACGAGGACCCGGTCCGCGAGCTCGCCGAGGGCCGCACCCCGAAGCTGGCCGAGCTGCGGCTGCACAACGGCACCATCTATCGATGGAACCGGCCGGTGTACGACGTCGTGCACGGCCGTCCGCACCTGCGGGTGGAGAACAGGGTGTTGCCCGCGGGTCCGACCGTGGTGGACATGATGGCCAACGCCGCGTTCTACTACGGCACGCTACGGACGCTGTCCGAGGAGGACCGCCCGTTGTGGACCAAAATGAGTTTCCCTGCGGCACAGCACAATTTCGTGCAGGCCGCGCAGCACGGGATAGACGCCCGGCTGTACTGGCCGGGCCTGGGCGAGGTGACGGCGGACGAGTTGGTGCTGCGCCAGTTGTTGCCGATGGCCGACGAGGGCCTGCGCCGCTGGGAGGTGGCGGCCGAGGTGCGCGACCGGTATCTCGGGGTGATCGAGGGCCGCGCCAAGTCCGGTCGCAACGGCGCCACCTGGCAGGTCGAGACGGTGCGGGCGCTGCAGGAACGCGGTATGGCGCGGCCAGCCGCGCTCGCGGAGATGCTGCGCCGGTACGGGACGCGGATGCACAGCAACGAACCCGTGCACACCTGGGACGAGGGCTTCGACGACTAGGCCTTCTCGGTCGCGGTCACCAGCGCTTCGGCGAACTGCGCCAGGTCTTCTGGGGTCGCATCGACGTGGGGCGATGCCCGCAGCACCGGTGTCGTCATCTCGAACGGAGCTCGCAACACCTCGGCATGGGTGGTGACGACGCCACGCTCGGCGATCAGCCAGGCCCGCACCTTCTGCGGATCGGCGCCGGCCGTCGGCGCCAGCGTGGTGACGGCCGTCGGCTCGTCGGTTGCCTCGACCACCCGCCAGCCGTGAATGCCGGCCAACGCCTCACGCGTCATCCGGCCGACCTCGGCCAAGCGGTCACGTACCCGAGCAGGTCCCGCGGCCAGATGCTCCCCGACCGCGACGGAAAACCCGACCCGGGCCGCGACATTCGCTTCACCTTGCTCGAGGCGCTGCATCAGCGTCAAGGGCAGATTCCAGTCCGGCGGCGGCAACCGCGGCCGCAGCCGTTCGGCAAGCGCCGGTGCGATCGCCAGGAAGCCCACTCCGCGCGGGCCCGCGAGCCATTTGCGTGACGATCCGTAGATCGCCGACGGCGCGACCGCGCAGTCGAGGTGCCCGAGCGCCTGCGCGGCGTCGACCGCCACCGGCACGTCGAGGTCACGGCATACCTGCGTCAGCGCGGCGAGCGGCTGGGCGGTGCCGCGGTGGCTGCCCAGTGCGGTGAGATGCACGAGGGCGGGCGGGTTTTCGGCGAGCCCGCGGGACGATGCCTCGACGTCGAGGCGTCCGTCCCCGTCGACCGCCAGCGGGCGGACGTCGAAACCGTTGGCGGACATGATGGCCAGGTTCGGTCCGTACTCGCCGGGCAGGCAGGCCAGGGTGCGCGGGCCCGGCCAGGCGGACAGCAGCAGGTCCAGCGCGTTGTTGGCGCCGGTGGTGAACACGACGTCACTGCCGCTGAGCCCGGTGAGCACGCCGACGGCCGCACGCCCCGCGTCCAGTACCGGCGTGGCGGCCTCGGCGGCGACGTATGCGCCGACCTCGGCTTCGTGCCGGGCGTGGTGGGCGGCGGCGTCCATCGCCGCGTAGCTCTGGCGGGAGCAGGCCGCGCTGTCGAGATGCAGCCCCGCGACGGCCGGACGCGCGGACCGCCACTGTTCGCCGAGGCTCATTTCGCCGACAACGACACGCCGAAATCCCCTGCGGCGTCGGTCCACCAGTGGGTGCGCCGCAGCCCCGCGGCGGCGAGTTCGGCGGCGACCCCGTCGGGGCGGAACTTGCACGACACCTCGGTGAGCATCTCCTCGCCGTCGGCGAAGTCGACGGTCAGGTCGAGGTCGCGTACCGTCACCCGCTGAGAGGTCCTAGCGCGCAACCACATTTCGATCCGCTCCTCGTCGGAATTCCACTTCGCAACGTGTTCGAACGCGCCCGGGTCGAAGTCGGCTTGCAGTTCCCGGTTCACCACCGCCAGCACGTTGCGGTTGAACTCGGCGGTGACGCCCGCGCTGTCGTCATAGGCCCGCACCAGCCGGCTGGCGTCCTTGACCAGATCGGTGCCCAACAGCAGCGTGTCGCCGGGCCGCAGCGTCTGCGACAACGCCGCGAGGAAGTCTGCGCGCGGACCGGGTGTGAAGTTGCCGATCGTCGAGCCGAGGAACGCGACCAGACGGCGCCCGATCCGCGGAATCCGGTCGAGGTGCTCCTCGAAATCGCCGCACACAGCGTCGATCTCGATGCCGGGATACTCGATGCTGAGCTCCGACCCGGCTGCGGCGAGCACTCCCACGTCGACGTCGAACGGGATGAACCGGCGCAGCGACCCACGGTCCCGCAGGGCGTCGAGCAGCATGCGAGTTTTCTCCGACGTGCCGCTGCCGAGTTCGACCAGCGTGTCCGCACCGGAGATCGCGGCGATCTCAGCGGCTCGCTCCCGCAGGATCTGCGCCTCGGTCCGCGTCGGATAATACTCGGGCAGGCGGGTGATCTGGTCGAACAGGTCGCTTCCGACGGCGTCGTAAAACCACTTGGGCGGCAACGACTTCGGCTGCTGCGTCAATCCGTCGAGCACGTCACGGCGCAGCGCCACCGCCGCCGAGTCGGCGGACAGGTGATTCGACAGCGTCAGGGTGGATGCGTGATCCGTGTCCGCTCCTCGCTTGACTGTCATCACGATCCTTTCAGGGGAATCAGGTCGACATCCGGGCCGTGCACGTGCACGAGATGACGGTCGGGAATCTCCGCCCAGGCCGGATCGTCATCGTAGGGTTCGCTGGCCAGCACGACGCCATCGCTTCGGCGCAGCACCGACAGGGTGTCCCCCCACGTGGTGGCCAGTAACCGAGAACCGTTGCCCGCCAAGATGTTGAGCCGGGCCCCGGGGTCGGCGGCAGCGACCTCGACGATGGTGTCGCCCAGCGCGTCGAGCCCGCGGTCGAAGATCAGCGCCGCCAGCAGGGCGCTGTCGTTCGTCGACTCGGCGCGCGGCGACAATGGCAGGGCGGCGCGGTCCACCAGCCCGTTGTGCGACAGCAGCCAGTGCCCGTCGGTGAACGGTGCCGACGCCGTCGCCTCGATCGGCATGCCGATGCTGGCCGACCGGACGGCCGCCACCACACAACCGCTGCGCAGCGCCGGCGCGACCGACGCGAACGAGCCGTCCCCCCACAGTGGCGTCGCGCTGCGCCACCGGCGGGGCGTGCCGTCAGGCACATCGGCCGAGAAGAACCCGACCCCCCATCCGTCGGCGTTCATGAGCCCGTACTTCTGCCTGCGTGGCGAATACGATTGCACCAGAAGGCCGTTGGCGGGCTCGAGGACCAGCGACGCCACCGACACGGGTTCGCCGAGCCACCCGAGATGTCTGCACATCAGGCGTCCCAGGCCAGGCGCACGCCCGAAAAGATCTGCCGCCGGATCGGGTGGTCCCAGTTGCGGAAGCTGGGCCGAAGGATGCTTGCCGCCACGGCCCACGACCCGCCGCGCAGCACCTTGTAGTCACCATCGAAGAACGGCGCCGAATACTGCTCGTAGATCATCGGCGTGAAACCCGGCCACGGCCGCAGCGGCGAGGTGGTCCACTCCCACACGTCACCGAGCATCTGTTCGGCGCCGTACGCCGATGCGCCCGCCGGATAGGCACCCACGGGGGCGGGCCGCAGCGCGTCGCCGCCGAGGTTGGCCAGGTGCGTCGTCGGTTCCGAGGCGCCCCATGGGTAGCGCCGCCGCGCGTCGGCCGCCGGGTCCCACGCGCAGGCCTTCTCCCACTCGGTCTCGGTGGGCAGCCGGGCGCCGGCCCATGCCGCGTAGGCCTCGGCCTCGAAGAAGGTGACGTGTTGGACGGGTTCGTCACCGGGGATGTCCTCGACGTGGCCGAACCGGGTGCGGGTGCCGTCCTCGTTCCAGAACTGCGGCGCCCGAAGACCCGTCTCCTGCCGGTGCGCCCAGCCGCGCCGCGACCACCATCGCGGGTTGTCGTAGCCGCCGTCGTCGACGAACCGGCGCCACTCGGCGTTGGTGACCGGGACGCGGCCGATCCGGAAGGCGGGCACCTCGACGACGTGTGCCGGGCGCTCGTTGTCCAGCGAGTGCGGCTCGGTGACCGCGTCGACGCCGAGGACGAACTCGCCGGCCGGCACCAGGACCGAGGTACCCGCGACGCCGGACCGGCCCTGGGGTAGCGGGGCACCGGCGTCGAGCAGCGGCGCGCCGGTGCGCAGATTCAGCGCCTGCAGCATGGTTTCGTCGTGCTGGTTCTCGTGGCTGATGACCAGTGCGAAGTTGAACGCCGGATCGTCGTCGGGCATCGCGTCCAACGTGTCGAGCACCCGGTTGCGCACGGTGCCGCAGTAGGCCCTGGCGTCCGACGGCGGAAGCAGCGGCAGGTTCGCGCGGCTGGCACGGGAGTTGACGAACGCGTCGTAGAGCCGCTCGACCTCGGGCGACAGCATGCCCGGCCGATCCGGGTTGCCGTCGCGCAGCAGCCAGAGCTCCTCCTGCTGCGCGATGTGCGCGAGGTCCCACACCAACGGGCTCATCAGCGGGCTGTACTGGCGGCCCAGTTCGGCGTCGTCGAAATCGACCAGCCGCAAGGTGCGCTCGCGTGCCCTGGTGAGTTCGCGCGCGATGCTGTCGCGAGAAGTCACATTTCTCCTCGGGCCAGTTGGGTGACCGCCGGCGCGATCCCGTATCTCACGGAACGGTCGCTGAATTCGTCGGCCGGACACCGTCCCTGTTCGACCGAACGCACCAACTGTCGCATCGATTCCTCGAGTTCGGCCGGCGCGCGTTCGGCGGCGGCCTGCACGCATTGTTCGGCAGCGGACCGCAACCGGCGGTCGGCCAGGCCGACGCGGGCGGCCAGATCCCACGCGGTGGCGACGGGTTCGGTGGCTTCGGCGGCGATGTCGGCGGCGGTCGGATCGTCGAGCAGCGTGACGAGCGTGAACACGATCGCCGGCCAGACGGCTTCGGGCACGCTGTCGAGATACCGGATCTCGAGCCACTGACGCGGCCGTACCGGCGGGAACAGCGTGGTCAGGTGGTAATCGAGATCGGCTTCGGTGGGTTGGCGCCCACCGAGCGGCACAAGTCCTTCGACCCAGTCGGCGAACGGCACCCACTCGGTGACCGGTTCGGCATCGGCGGCCGTGTTGTTGACGAGCATGACCGGCGCTTTGAGCGCATATCGGGCCCAGTCGCAGGCCGGGTCGTCGCCGCTTTCGCCGAGCACAGGACCGCAACGCGCGGCGTCCAGTCGACTCCACACCCGTTGCCGCGCGGATTGCCAGCCGGAGAACCGTCCGCTCAGCAGCGGTGAGTTCGCCGCGACGGCAACCATCGTCGGCCCGAGCGCGTGGCTCAGCCGCACCCGATCCGCCCAGCCGTTCCGCGGCCCGGCGTCGAGGTTGATCTGCACTGAGGCCGTTGACGTCATCATCGCCGCGCCCGCGGCGCCGGTCCGGCTGGCCTCGAAGAAGGTCTCCATCGCGCGGTAGCGGGCACCGGGATTGATCCGCTGCGGCGAGCGCAGCGGGTCGGCCCCGAGCAGCACCAGGCCGAAGCCGGCACCGGCGAACGCCGCCCGCAGCACCGCACGGTCGGCGCGCATCGCGTCGATCGCGGCCATCGGACCCGGCAATGGTGGGCCGGACAGTTCGACGGCCCCGCCGGGTTCGACGGTGACCCTGCTGCCCCCCGGAAGTACCGGAAGTCCGGAAATGATGTCGGTGAGTTGCTGCCAGGTCGGCCGGCGCATCGGGTCGGCCAGGTCGAAGCAGTGCGCCTCGATCTCCAGACCCACCTGACCCACCGGGCCGTCCCGGAAGCAGCCGGCGCCGACGTGCAGCGCAGCGGCCTCAATGCTGGTCAGCTCTGCCGAAGCGGCTCGCGACGGGTGCGCGTCGTCCACCTCGGTCGTGATGGTGAAGGTCACCCAACCGTCCCCTTCCGGGTCTGGACCGCTCGCCCCCTTTCAACCATCTTCCAGACGTGACCGACAAAGTCTCGCGATTTTTTCGATGACGTGTTCGTTACATGTGGTGAACTGCGCCGCTCGGCTACTGGCCGAGCGTGTTCTGCATCGCCCCTGCCAGCACATTGACCGCGGGGCCGCCGTTCCCGGATTGGCAGACCTTCGCCTGAAGCAGGACGTTCTCCCGCTTGCGGGTGGTGGTGAAGCAGCGCCGATCCGTGCCGGCCTCCTGTTTGACCCAGTCGGCGTCCGTCGCCGAAGCGGGTCCGCCGGTGAACGTCCAGACCTGGGTGCGCAGGTTGTCCAGGTGCATCGCGGTGGTCTGGCCGTTGCAGCCGACGGTGCGGTCGGCGACGCGGCGGAAGGCCCGGTCGGCGGCGTCACTCGTCGCGAACACCCCGACCGCCTGCTTGACGAGATGTGTCGCGTCGGTGGGCGACTCCTGTGTCACGGCACCGTTGAACGACGCCAGGTCGGGGTCGGCGTAGACGTCCGGCAGGCCGATGTCGGCCCAGTTGTTGCACACCGGGTTGTCAACGCGGAACGACTGCACCGGATCGGTGAACGTCGTCTCGAATCGCATTGTGGCGCCGACGATATTGCCCACCGAGCCCTTCGGCAGCACGGCGTAGTTCACCACGCCGGGATCCGACGGGCGCGCCGAGGCGACGTCGGCCGGCGCCACAATCGACAATCCGAGCGCAAGACCGACGCCGGCTAGGGCGGCGATCCGCACCGGCTCAAACCTTCGCCGACAGCTTGACGTCGATGTTGCCGCGGGTGGCCTTCGAGTACGGACAGACCTGGTGCGCCTTGTTCATCAGGTCGTCGGCCGCGCTCTGCTCGAGGCCGGGCAGGTAGCCGATCAGGTGCGCGTTGATGCCGAAGCCGCCCTCGGGGTCCTTGCCGAAGCCAACCTGGGCGGTGATGCCGGTCGCGTCGTCCAGCTTGACGTCGTTGTTCTTCGCCACCAGCCTCAGCGCGCCGAGGAAGCATGCGGCGTATCCGGCGGAGAACAGCTCCTCGGGGTTGGTGCCCTCGCCACTGCCACCCATCTCCTTCGGGTGGTTCGTGTTCAGATCGATCTTGCCGGTCGAGGACTTGACGTGCCCCTCGCGGCCGCCTCCGGTTGCAGTGGACTCCTGGGTGAAAACGACTTCGATGCTCATGGCCTCGATCATGCCAGCCCACTCCGAGACGGCAAGGTGCCCCTCGTCAACTTCCGTTGCCATCGAGCTTGGCTCGAACTCCTTCTTCGACCTTCTTGCCGAGATCGGCGTCGACGTTTCGCCAGTACTCGAACGCCCGGGACAGCACCGGCTCCCGCACACCGTCGGACAGGGCGCCGATGATGTTGGAGGCCAAGCGTTCCCGCGCAGCGTCGTCGAGTACATCGCGGACGAGCGTGCCGGCCTGGCCCCAGTCGTCGTCGTCCGGGCGCAGCGTGTACGCCGCACGGACCATCTCGCCGTCCGACATCCAGCGCACCTCGGCGGCCCGGGCCTCGTCGGCCTGCGGGCCCCCGTAGGAGTTGGGCGCGTACACCGGGTCGGTGACGTTCTGCACCCGCATCACGCCGTCCTTGGAGTAGCTGTTCACCTCCACGTGCGGCGAGTTCACGGGGATCTGCTTGTAGTTCACCCCGAGCCGGGCGCGGTGCGCATCGGCGTAAGAGAAGCCGCGAGCCAGCAGCATCTTGTCCGGACTCAACCCGGTGCCCGGGACGATGTTGTTCGGCTCGAACGCCGCTTGCTCCATCTCGGTGTGAAAATCGGTGACGTTGCGATTGAGCACCATCTTGCCGACGTCGATCAGCGGGTAGTCGCCGTGTGGCCACACCTTGGTCAGATCGAACGGGTTGTACCGGTAGGTCTTGGCCTCCTCGAACGGCATGATCTGCATCTTGAGCGTCCAGCTCGGGTAGTCGCCGTTCTCGATCGCGTAATACAGGTCCTTGGTGTGATAGTCGGTGTCCTGGCCCGCCAGCACGTCGGCCTCGTTCTGCGTCAGGAACTCGATGCCCTGGTCGGTCTTGAAGTGGTACTTCACCCAGAAGATTTCGCCGTCGGCGTTGAACCAGCTGTAGGTGTGGCTGCTGTAGCCGTTCATGTGCCGCCACGTCTTGGGAATGCCCCGGTCGCCCATCAGCCAGGTGACCTGATGCGCCGATTCCGGGGACAGACTCCAAAAGTCCCACTGCATGTTGTTGTCACGCAGGTTGTTCTTCTGCAGTCGCTTCTGCGAACGGATGAAGTGCTGGAACTTCAACGGGTCGCGCATGAAGAAAACGGGCGTGTTGTTGCAGACCAGGTCGAGGTTTCCCTCTGAGGTGTAGAACTTCAGCGCGAACCCGCGCGGGTCACGCCATGTGTCGGGGCTGCCGCGCTCGCCGGCCACGGTGGAGAACCGGGCCACCATCTCGGTCTTCGCGCCCGGCTGGAACACCGCGGCCCTGGTGTAGCGGCTGACGTCGTTGGTCACCTCGAAGTAGCCAAACGCGCCGGCACCCTTGGCGTGCGGTTGGCGTTCCGGAATGCGCTCCCGGTTGAAGTTCGCCATTTGCTCGATCAGGTAGTGGTCCTGCAGAAGGATCGGACCGTCCGGCCCGACGGTCAGCGAATTGTCATCGCTCGGTGCCGGATTACCTGCGTCGTTGGTCGTGTACTTGTCGGTCATCAGGCGTCACTCCTCGAATCGGGCGGCAGCGGGCTGCACCGCCTCCGTCCAGGTGGTGGTCCCCTGAGCGCCTCGATCCAAAACATCGCGGCGTTCGGCGCCAATGCCGGCTCGAGGGCCCGGCAGATACCGGGCCCTCGAGGCGGAGGTGATTACGGCCGCGCCGGCGCGGTGGTGGTCGGCGGCTCGGGCGACTGCGGCTGCTGAGGCGGTTGGAATCGTGGGTTTTCCGCACCTCCCGGGCCGCCGGACCGCGGACCCTGGAAATCGCCGCGCGGACCCATCGGGAATCCCGGTGGCGGGCCACGGTGGAAGATTGCGAAATCACGGTCGTGCCCGCCGGGTCGGCCGCCGCCGTGGTGGCCACCGGAGTGCGCGCCGATGATGAATCCGGAGAAGAAGATCACCGCGACGACGAAGACCACGCCGGCGACGATGCCGACCCAAGCGGCGACGGCGCCGAGTCGGGAACGGCGCGGTTCCTCACGCGCGGCCGGCGTGACGGGATTCTGCGGTGATGCGGTGACGACGGGTTCAGTCCCGGGTTCGCTAGGTGTTTGACTCATGGCTGCCATCTTGCGGGCACTTCTGATGTGCGGGTCATGCGGCACCTGTGAGCAAGCTGTGAATGCGACCACTGACACTCGTCGAGGGCGCCCCTGGTGTCGGCTAGGGCTTGAACGGGTTGACCGCGAACTGGATCACCCGGTACGGCGAACCACCGCGCGGACCGGTGTTCCACTGGCTGACGAACACCCGCACCTCGTCGAGGGTCGAGCCGGGCGAGATGTAGCCGCCGTACGGTTGAGCCAGCCGGTTGTTCTCCGGCGGTCCCAGATGGTCCACCGGATCCGGCCACTCGGTCGCGACGACGACGGTCGTCACCGGCGCGGTGCCCAGCCCGGTAGGGTCGTCGGCCACGCGCATCTCCATGTTGCCGGTCGTGGCGTTGAAGTACGACAGCACGGTCTTGCCGTCGATCTGCCGAATGCTCATCTCCCCCACCGCGTCCGGCCACAGGGCCGTCGGCGGATGTCCCCAACCCGAGACAGCCGACCAGCCCTGCCAGCTGGACCGGTCCTCGAACGCCTCGGGTGCGACGCGGTACAGGACCAGCGGCGCGCTGCGGTCGAAGTTGTCGGCCACGATGTAGACCCATCCGGTGGGCGAATCGGGACGAGGGATCGGGTCGTAGTAGCCGCTGATCTGCGACTGCTGGCCCCCCGCGTAGGAAGCCGCCCGTTCCGATCCGTCCACCGTCGGCCAACTACCTTGCGCCGGGTCGGATTTCACCAACCGCGACGACTCCGGTTCCAGTTCGCGCACCGTCGTGACCATCATGTAGTTCTCGCGGTTGATCTGGACCACGCCTGCAGGCAACTGCGACATGCCCGCCGGCGTCGGGTCGGCGAGCAGCGGTCGGTCGGTGCCCGTCACACCGTCATAGCGCACACCGGTCGGGTCGTCGATCGAATCCGTCTCAACGTGCAGCGCGATCGGCGAGAACCACCCGCCGTAGCCGACACCCTGGCCGGCGAAGCTGTCACCGCACACCTGCAGGATGCCGCTGGAAAACTCCATGAACTCGCACAGATCGGTGGCGCCGACGCCGTAATCACGTGTCGGCGTGCCGGTTCCGGCCGTCGGGCCGATCCGGATCACCTGTCCCGACGCCAGCGGAGGTAGCACCGGGTCGGGAATCGGCGCGGGCTGGGCGACCGCCGACGGCGCCGCGACGAGGCCCAACGCCGAGATCGACGAAACGGCGGAAACTACTCGTACTTTCCCACCTAAACGTCGGTTTCGGCGCAAGGCAGTGGCGTCAGAGTTCGGCGGCCAGCAGCTCGGCGATCTGAATCGTGTTGAGCGCCGCACCCTTTCGAAGGTTGTCGCTGGACACGAACAGCGCCAGTCCGCGGCCGTTTTCCACACCGGGATCCTGGCGGATCCGGCCGACCAGCGAGTCGTCCACACCGGCGGCCGCCAGCGGCGTCGGAACGTCGACCACCTTCACACCCGGAGCCGACTCCAGCAACTCGACGGCGCGCTGCACCGAAAGCGGTTGAGCGAACTCGAGGTTCAGCGACAGCGAATGCCCGGTGTACACCGGCACCCGCACACACGTCCCGCTGACCGCAAGGTCCGGGATGCCCAGGATCTTGCGGCTCTCGTTGCGCAGTTTCTGGTCTTCGTCGGTCTCACCGGAATCGTCGTCGACATACGAACCCGCCAGCGGGACGACGTTGAACGCGATGGGCGCCACATACTTCGAAGGCGCGGGGAAGTCCAGCGCCCCACCGTCGGCCACCAAGTCCCTGCTGTTCGCGGCCACCGCGCTGACCTGGCTGAACAACTCGTCGACGCCGGCGACGCCGCTGCCCGACACCGCCTGATAGGTCGACGCGATCATCCGCACCAGGCCCGCTTCCTCGTGCAACGGCTTGAGCACCGGCATCGCGGCCATCGTGGTGCAGTTCGGGTTCGCGATGATCCCCTTCTTCAGGGTCACGCCCCGCACATCTCTCGCGAAGTTCACCTCGCTGACCACCAGCGGCACGTCGGGGTCCTTGCGCCACGCCGACGAGTTGTCGACCACCACCGCACCGGCCTCGGCGAACCGCGGCGCCTGCACACGCGACATCGTCGCGCCTGCGGAGAACAGCGCGATGTCCAGCCCGGCGGGGTCGGCGGTCGCGGCGTCCTCGACCTCGATCTCCTGGCCGCGGAACGAGAGCTTCTTGCCCTGTGACCGCGCCGATGCGAAGAACCGCACCGACGAAGCCGGAAAGTCGCGCTCCTCCAACAGGTTCCGCATCACCTGGCCGACCTGGCCGGTCGCGCCCACCACTCCTAATTTCACCACGGCTAACGCCCCGTTCCCGCGTAGACGACGGCCTGCTCTTCGCCGCCCAGTCCGAACGCCTCATGCAGCGCGGCGACCGCCTTGTCGAGATCGGTGTCCTTCACCAGCACCGAGATCCGGATCTCCGAAGTCGAGATCAAATCGATGTTCACCCCGACCGAGGCCAGCGTTTCACAGAATTTCGCGGTGACGCCCGGATGGCTCTTCATACCGGCCCCCACCAGCGAGACCTTGCCGATGTGATCGTCGTAGAGCACACCGGTGAAACCGATCTCCCGCTGTAGCGAGCTCAGTTTCTGCACCGCCGCGGGGCCGTTGTCGCGGGGGCAGGTGAACGTGATGTCGGTCTTGCCGTCCTCGACCTTGGAGATGTTCTGCAGCACCATGTCGATGTTGATGTCGGCGTCGGCGACCGCGCGGAACACCTTGGCGGCGTAACCGGGCACGTCCGGGATGCCGACGACGGTCACCTTGGCTTCACTGCGGTCGTGCGCGACTCCGGTCAGGATGGCGTCTTCCACGGGTATGTCCTCCATCGATCCGGACACCAGGGTGCCGAGATTGTCTGAGTATGACGAGCGCACGCGGATCGGCACGTGATAGCGGCGGGCGTACTCCACGCACCGCAGCATCAGCACCTTGGCGCCGCAGGCGGCCATTTCGAGCATCTCCTCGAAACTGACCCGGTCGAGGTGACGCGCGTTGGGCACGATTCGCGGGTCCGCGGTGAAGATGCCGTCGACGTCGGTGTAGATCTCGCACACGTCCGCCTTGAGCGCCGCGGCCAACGCGACCGCGGTGGTGTCCGAGCCGCCCCGGCCGAGCGTGGTGACGTCCTTGCTGTCCTGGCTGACGCCCTGGAAACCGGCGACCAGCACGATCACGCCTTCGTCGAGCGCGTCGCGCAACCGGCCCGGTGTGACGTCGATGATCTTGGCGTTGCCGTGGATACCGGTGGTGATCACGCCGGCCTGCGATCCGGTGAACGACCGCGCCTGCGCGCCCAGCGAATGGATGGCCATGGCGACCAGAGCGTTGGAGATTCGCTCTCCGGATGTCAGCAGCATGTCCATCTCGCGCGCAGGAGGCGCGGGGCAAACCTGGTGGGCCAGGTCGAGCAGGTCGTCGGTGGTGTCGCCCATCGCCGAGACGACCACGACGACGTCGTTGCCCTGCTTCTTCGTCTCGACGATCCGCTCGGCGACGCGACGGATCCGCTCGGCGTCGGACACCGAGGATCCGCCGTACTTCTGCACGACGAGCGCCACTGTCTACCTCTCAACAAGCCGGGATTGAGTCCCAACAAGGATAAGGGAGGGGCGCGCGCGATTTTTTCCGCCGGTGGTCCGGCGGACGTCCCCGAGGGGCCGAGCCGTCGACCGGCCGCTACCAGCGGTGCGCGGCTCATCGCGAGCGACCGCTGAACCCAGGTCGCGTTCGACAGCGGATTACGCCATTCGCCGCGAGTGCTATCGAGTGCGAGGCCACCGCGAAATGTCGGCAAACTCACCATTGTGGGTGCGGTTCGAATTGGGCACAAAAGTATCGCCTTGCGGCGAATACGATATGCGCGGAACTTGCGGCGGATATTCGGTGAATCAACCACGCTGGTCGCCTGGTCCGAGCTAGCTCGAGCCGCCAAGCCTGACGGAGAGAGGCACATATGGCGCGACAGACCATCCGCAAAGCGGTCATCCCCGCGGCCGGCATCGGCTCACGTCTGCTGCCGATGACCAAGGCGATCCCCAAGGAGATGCTGCCGGTCGGCGACAAGCCCGTCATCGAACACACTGTGCGCGAGCTGATCAACTCGGGCATCACCGACATAACGATTGTGGTGTCGGGCGGAAAGACCCTGATACAGGAGCATTTTCGCCCTAATCCGGCGCTGGTCGACCAACTACGCGCCGACGGCAAGGACGCGTATGCCGACGCGGTCGACGACGTCGGCAAATTGTCCCAGCATGGCCACATCACGTACCTCTACCAGTACGGTCCGTACGGTAACGGCACCCCGGTGCTCAACGCCTCACGCTCGTTCGGTGACGAGCCGGTCCTGGTGCTCTGGCCGGACGACGTCTTCGTCGCCGAGGTGCCCCGCGCCCAGCAACTGATCAAGGCCTACGAGCAGACCGCCTCGCCAGTCCTGGCGCTGATGCCGATGGCGCCCGAGAACTCACGCCGGTACGGCGTGCCGATCGTCAAAGAGGATCTCGACGGCGGGCTGTTGCGGGTCACCGGAATCGTCGAGAAACCACAACCACACGAGGCTCCGTCGGAGTACGCCGCCATCGGCGGCTATGTCATCACACCCGGTGTCGTCGACGAGCTGCGTGAGCAGACGAAACGCTGGTATGCGCAGACCCAAACGGGTGAGATCTACCTGACCGACGCGATCAACACGTACGCCAAGGACCATGCCGTCTACGGTCAGGTGATCCAGGGGCACTGGTGTGACACCGGCAATCCATCCGACTACCTGGTCGCGCAGTTCGCGTTCGCCCTGACCCATCCTGAATACGGCCCGGTGTTACGGAATCTGGCGACCCAGCTCGAAGGTCCGCTGCTGCGCACACTGGCAACCGAGATCGACGGTCCGTCGCGCCAGGCTCCGGCCTAGTCTGCCGAAGCCCTGGTGGTGCGACGCCTCCTCGACCACAGCACCGCCGCGGCCATCGCGATGACCGCCACCACAGCCACTCCGGCGCCGATCACGATCGACCGGCTCAGCGACTGCGGCGATTCCGCCGTATCCGAAGCCTTGCCATCGGCTCGGATGGCGAGGTTCGTCGGCTCACCCGCCGGACCGGCGAAGAGCACGTCCCCCGTGAGCGCAGACAGGTCGTCGTTCAAGCCGTCGAGATAGCTGAACAGCGGGTCGACCAGTGTCCAGGCGCCGGTCGTCGTGACGAGGATGACGGACCGATTCCGAGGATGATCGGCGAACGCCTGGATCGACCCCAGACCACCCCCGATCTCCGCACGAAGCACAGTGGGCAGCCCCACCTCTACCGTCGTGCCGTCGGCACTGATAGGAGGGTCGAGGGAGGTCTGCTTCAGCGCCTCGGTGTTGGCCACGATCAACGCTCCCGTGCTGGCGTCCGCGGCGGTGTTGAGATCCACAACCTGTGGTGACAGCGGTTTGCTGGAAGAACGCGCCATCGACGCGACCAGCCGGGCGACGTAGGCCAGCTGATCGGGACCGGTCCCGTCCATCGCGACCATGAAACCGGGGCTGAACTCCGATGGTGCGGCGCCGAAACCATCGAGCGGGGGGCCACCACGGTGCACCTTCAAGGTGGACCGCGGATCGACTTCGAAGGTGAGCGGAGCGATGAGCGCCCCGCACGTTTCGCGCGGGGTGTAGGTGAGGGCCATATCGAGGTTGATGAATTGACCGATCTTCTCGCTGTCCAAATCGAACCTCGCATCCAGCAGACCGGTGTTGTCGAGCGCCGCTCGATAGACAACCACCCCGCCGGACCGGATCACCACCGATGCTGCGTCGTCTCTGGCCACGGGTGTGTAATCGGCAAGCAGATGCACCTGCACGCCGTCGACGCGCTCTGCCCCGAGCGCGGCACGGTCGACGCCGACTGACAGGCTACTGGTCCAGATGACGTCGGTTTGGCCCTCAATGTTCAACTGCCGGAACGTCATCGTGTCACCGCTCGGCGCTGCGGCTGATGACCCCGCTTGGTCCACCCGCACCGTGTCTACCTGCGCCAGCGCTTGAAGCTGATTGACAAGCAGCGACACCTGGGTCGACAGCTCACCGCCGCTGCCGGAGACGCGAAGGAATACCTCTGGGGTTTCGCGGTTTTCGACCTTCAGGCCCGCGGTACCACCCCTCTCGACGAGGATCGTGCGCGCCAGCTGTCCCGCCGGCGGCGGTGCCGCGCCACGGGGTTGGTTGACGACGCTGATGACCATCGGCTGGTTCTGGTAGAGCCGCGCCAGGGTGGATACCAGCAACAGGACCGCTTGTTGTTCATCGGCATCGGCATCGGTCGGTGTGAAGATCGTGGCGCGCTGGAGAACCGGCGGGAAGAAGTTCGCGATCGTCGTCGGAGCGACCTCGAGCCCGGTGAAGACCGTGGAAAGGTTGTTCAGCACCAACTGCCGCCGCGGCCCGCAGTATTGCGGATCGAAGCGTGGCCGAATGGCGAACGACAAGTCGACCGACGAACCACCCCCGCCTGCGGCCGAAAGGTCGACATCGAGCGGCGTCGCGGGTCTGCCGGTCGCGCCGGGGGGCAGTTCGATCGCCGCGAGGAGGTTGCCGTTGCCTGTGATCAGGAGCGTGCCGGCATCGATGTTCAGGGACGCGTCAATGGTGCCGCGCAACCGCACAGCGGTCAGCCCCCGTGGGACCGGCATGGTGAAGCTCGACGGGTGATCGGGATCGAGGTAGATCTCGGAGTTCAATCCGAGTTCCTGCCAGGGCAGCGTCAGGCTCGGCTGGTCCGGTGGGGGCGGCTGCGGCTGCGCGTGTGCGGGGGCCATGAGCGATCCGGCGGCCGCTACCGGCAGGAGCACCAACATCGCCGACGACAGCACACGCGCCAGGATGCTGCGGCTCAGCCGGTGCACGCTGTTCGACCTGCTTTCGGATGTCCAGCCTTCGTAATCCCGACAGGGAACGGATGATACCGGCGGGCACCGCCGACCGACGGGCAATTGGCTGACCAGCACTCGTTTCTCGCAATTCTCGGCGGGAAAATCCCCTTGGAAAGACAAAACGCAATGCTGCAATTTTGCTGTCGGCTTGGTTATCTGGTGATGGTGCCTGGACTGCTGGAAAGGTCCACGAGATGGCTTGCACTGTGCACAACGCAAAAACGGGGTTGACGGCCGCGGTCCTGCTGGTCGGCCTCACCGCAATGTCGATCTCCGGGTGTGCGCCCAAGCCGACGGTCCCTGACGGGAAGGCCGATGGCAATGAGATCACCGTGGCCGCCGGCGACGAGTCATGCCAGCTGTCGGCGGCGTCCGCAGACACCGGCACGACGACATTCGTGATCACCAACCACGGCACCACGGTCACCGAGTTCTATGTCTACGGCGCCGGTGACCGGGTCATGGGCACGGTGGGAAACATCTCGCCGGGCCTGCAGCGCAAGCTGATCTTGCAGTTGCCGGAGCCAGGCAGGTACTACACCGCCTGCAAGCCGGGCATGGTCGGTGACGGCATCCGCGGTGACTTCACCGTCACCGGCAAGGCGCTTGCGGCGGACTCCCAGGACAAGTTCAAGGAAGCCATCGACAGCTACAAGGCCTACGTCACCGGCCAGACCACCAATCTGGTGACCGTCACCGAGACGTTCGCCGGCGCTACAAAGAAGGGTGACTGGCAAGGCGCCCAGGAGCTGTATTCCCAGGCGCGCACCTACTACGGGCGCATCGAGCAGATCGCCGCGTCGTTCCCGAACGAACTGGACCGGCGGATCGACCTGCGCGAGGCCGATCTGCGCCCAGGCGAGCGGTGGACCGGGTTCCACCGCTTGGAAAAGGACCTGTGGGTGAGCAACCTGCAGCCGGACACCGGCGCGATCGCCGATCAGCTGGTGGCCGACGTCAAGGAACTCGACGCTCTGGTCAAGGATCCGAAATGGACGATCGACGCCACCGAGATCACCGGCGGAGCGCAACGTCTGCTGGACAGGATCGTCGGTAACACGATTGCCGGCGAGGAAGAGGTCTTCAGCCACACCGACCTCTGGGACATCCAGGCCAACCTCGACGGTGCCCGTGTTGCGGTCGGCTCAGTCCGGCCGATCATCGACGAGCGCGACCACGAGCTCGGTGCGCAGGTCGACTTGGCCTTCGCCCAGGTCCAGGGGCTGCTGGACAAGCACCAGTGGAACGCCGGCTTCGTGCCCTACGACAAGGTGACTGAACCTGAACGGCACGAACTTTCACTCGCCATCGAGGGGCTGATCCCAGAAGTCAACAAGGTGCAGGGCGTCATATCCCGGCAATGAACCTCTCGACCGTCAGCGAAGCGCGAAAGCCTTGTCGTAGCAGGCGAATACAGCGTCTCGCGCATAGGTGGTTTCGAATTGTCCACGGGCACTGTCGGATATCTCGCGGTTACGTCCGGGATCGGTCAACTCGCACATGGCCTCTGCGAACTGTGCGCCCTGGTCAGCAACCAGCACTCCATGGTCGTGCCCGGTGGCGAATCCGTCCGCACCTACGCTCGTCGATATCACTGGTAGCCCCCGCCCCAGTGCTTCGATCACCTTCAGTTTGATCCCCGAGCCGAATCGCAGGTGGTTGATCAGCCCGGCCGCCGAAGACAACACGTCGGTGAGATCGTCGACATAGCCCTCCTGCGTCACCGAACCGCCGAACCGCGCCGCCACCTCGGCCAGTTCCGGGCTGCAGCCCCGTCCGATGATGTGCAACCGGGCCTTCGGCATCCGGGTCAGCACCGTCGGCCACACGTCAGCCAGGAACGACCGCACGCCATCTTCGTTGTGCGGCAACGACAACAGACCGAGAAAGACGAAGACGGGTGCTCCACCGTACTGGCGCCGGCGGTACTGCGGCGGCTTGACCAATGGCGGCACCGCAACCACGTCGGCCGATCCACGGTCCGCGACCCGGGCCGCCAACCGGGCGGCCTCCCCGTTGTTCACCAACAGGTTTCGGCGGAACCGCAACGCCACGCGGTCTTCGCTGCGGCGGGCCAGGGTGGCCTCCATGCGTAGCAGCGCCCGTTGCGGAAGCTTGCTGTCGGCCAGTGGCCGCAGCCGGCGAGGCACATGTTCGGCGAAATTGCCCAGCGGCCGGATCGTCACGTCCGGATAGCGATCCGCCGCGTCGAGCATGGCCGTATACCGCTCGGAGAACAGGTCATCGAGATAACACAGCTGCCGGTCCGCACATCCCTCGCCGGCGTACTGCGCCATCCGGATGGTGTCGTAGATCTCCAGGTCCGGTCCGATCCGCTCCAGAAAACTCTGGAGCGCGCGGCCAACTTCCGGTGAGTACAACAAGGACTCCTGCAAGGTAGCCCGACCGGTCGGTACTCGACTGGCCACCGCTGCCAGCGCCGCTTTTCGGGTCGGTCGGGGCAGCGGGTGCAACCTGACGGGAAACTCCGGCTGGGCCCGGCCGCCGACGAGTAGGTAGTGGACGCTCTGGGGACCCAGCCGATCCCGGAAGTACTCGAGAAAACCCGCCAGCACCACCTTTTTTCCGGCATCGCTGGGATATGGATCGACCGCACTCATCAGTGTCACCGACACCGCACACCTGCCTCGATTGCTCTAGTCGCCCACTCGAATCAAGTTAACCGTTGCACCGAGCCGACGATCACCGATCGGCGACGTTGTTTCCAACTGAATCGAGCGTCCGCTGACATACACTGGTCCGGCGCTCAATAGCAGGCTGTCACCAACCGAGCTGTGCGCCAACGCAACCTCAGCGAAGTCGACGGGAGCGATTCGGTGGCGAGAGACGGTTCTTCACCGAACCGCAACGCCGTGACGCCGACCAATCTCCCCGACCCACCGATCGACACCCCGGATCCGCCGCCGGCCAAGCGAGCCAACCTCGGTGCGCAGACGATCTGGAACTACACCGTCTTCGCTATCAGCAAGAGCTCCACGCTGCTGATGACGGTGGTGGTCGCGCGCCTGCTCACCCCGGCCGAATTCGGCGTCTTCGCCTTGGCTTTGCTGCTGGTCAACCTCTTCGATTACGTCAAGGACCTCGGCGTCGCAGAGGCGCTCATTCAAAGTCACCGGCCCTGGAACCGCATCGCCCCAACCGGATTGACGCTCTCCATCGGATTCGGGGTGATCGCCGGGGCGCTGCTCGCCTCGACCGCCGGCATCACGGCGCAGCTGCTACACCATCCCGACCTCGCGCCGCTGATCCGGGTCCTCGCGATCGCGTTGGTGATCTCGGCGGCCAGCGTCGTGCCGTTGTCCTGGTTGCGCCGCGACCTGAGCTTCCAGCGCCGACTGCTCCCAGAGTTCGCCGGCGCGGTGGTCAAGACGGTGCTCACCATCTGGCTCGCGGCCACCGGCCACGGGGTGTGGAGCCTCGTGTATGGCCAACTCGCGGGCGTGCTGGTCACCGCGGTCTTGTATTGGTGGGCCGCACCGACCTTCGTGTGGCCGCGGCTCCATCTGGATCAAGCCAAGGAGCTGCTTCGCTTCGGCATTCCCGTCACCGGCGTCACGCTGCTCGCCTACGCCATCTACAACGTCGACTACCTCGCCGTCGGAACCCGACTCGGCACCACCGAACTCGGCCTCTACACCCTGGCCTACCGGGTTCCTGAGCTCGTCGTGCTCAACCTGTGCGCCGTCATCAGCGACGTGTTGTTCAGTTCGATGTCGCGGCTGCAGCACGATCGCGGCGCCATGTCGTCGCAGTACCAGAAGGCCTTGGGCATCGTCATGGTGCTGACCTTGCCGGCCGGTGTCGGCTTGGCGGTGGTGGCCGACCCCCTATTGCACACCTTGTACGGCTCGCAGTACGACGGCGCCAAGAACATTCTGGTCGTGCTGGCGTTGTATACCGCGATTTATTCGGCCTCGTACCACGCGGGCGACGTATTCAAAGCCGCGGGGCGCCCCGGCATGCTCACCGCGATCAACGCGGCCAAACTCGTCCTACTGGTCGGACCGATCTGGTGGGCGGCCGGCCACAGCGCCACGCTGGTGGCGGTCGCCCTTCTCAGTGTCGAATTGGTTCATTTCACGATCCGGATGACCGTTGTCCGCCGGGTCATCCCACTGGGGTGGAAACAAATCTTCTCGGTCGTAGGGCGACCTGTGGTCGCCACAATCCCCATGGCCGCCATCCTGTTTGGCATCGGCCTTCTGGTTGTTCATTGGCCGGCACCGGTCCAACTTGTCCTCCTGGTGCCACTAGGCATCGTCATCTATGCAGCGGCGCTTGCCGTTGTTGCGCCGGAGCTGGCCCGGCCGGTCGTCAGCCGGTTGGCAGGATCATGGCGAAGAGGTAACGCCCATGGCGAAAAGGACTGTCCATGAGTCACCCGCAGCGCGTCTGGCTGAACCCAATCGTCGCAATTTGCGCGGCTATTGGCCTCGTCATCGGTGGCATCGCCGGTCTGTTGATGCCCGTATCGACGACATATCGCGCGACCGCACAGGTGGCCTTGGTCCCTGGGCCCGACCTGACCACCGCCGATGCATCGGCCTACTGGGAGGTCCTCACCCAGGGGCAGGTTTCGCGCACCGCGGCGGCGGTCTACTCCGACCCGCGCTGGACGGCCAGCGCGGCGTCGGCCGCGGGGATCGAGGAATCGAGCCTTACGTTGACGGCCGGAGCGTTGCCGGACACCACAATGGTGTCGATCACCGCCGATGCACCATCGGCTCAAGCCGCCCAAGCCGCGGCTTCTGACCTCCTCGCCAAGGCCACACCCGAAGTCACCGCGGTCTCGGCTCCGTTTCAGGTCCGGGTGGTTTCGCCGCCCAGTGATGCGTCTGCGATGTCGACACCACGCAGCCAACTGGTTTTGGCCGGCGCGCTGGGCGGTCTGATGCTCGGCGCTGCCGCTGGAATCGGCGTGGCCTGGCTGCGCACACGCCGAAGCCGCACATAGCGGTGTCCGGCTCGAGCCCATGGATCGTCGGCGTCCTCGTCGGCATGGTGGTCGCGGAAGTGGCCAACCTGTCCGAGGTGGCCACTCAATACACCTCGGCTCCCGTCTTCAAAGGCAGTGTGGCGCTTGGTGTTCTCGCGCTGATCGTCGCGCTGCGGGACCCACAGGCCCGGGCTCGCCTCAATCGCTGGACGGTCATCGGCGTCGTCCTGATCGCGGTGTATGTCGCAGGCCAGGTGATCGCACTGGTCGGCAGCGTCGACACCGCCGCGTCAACCGCCGAGCTCTGGCGGACGGCGGTCGATCTCGCGTTCCTGTTCGTCATCCTGATGCTGACCCAGGTCACCGGGAAGCCCTGGGCGGTGGCGATGGCGGTGGCCGTAACGCTG
This sequence comes from Mycobacterium sp. GA-0227b, assembly GCF_001499855.1. Taxonomy (GTDB): domain Bacteria; phylum Actinomycetota; class Actinomycetes; order Mycobacteriales; family Mycobacteriaceae; genus Mycobacterium. Next base: position 67,325 of record NZ_LQIK01000009.1, on the reverse strand, counting down.
GCGGTGCTGTCGCTGCTGTCGATCGCGAGTTATCTGACCGGTGGGGATGCGACGTTCGGCGGGTTGGCCCTGATCTCAGAAGCCCAGGGGGAGCTGATCACCACCCAGCGGTATGCCGGCCCGTATGGTGACTCGAACTTCTGGGGCCGTCAGCTGGTATTGGGTCTGCCCATGGGCTGGGCGCTGGCACAGCGCAGTCGTCGCGCCGGCAGGCAGCCGCAGTCGGTGGCATGGCTGCTCTGCAGCATCCTCATGCTGATCGGGATCTATCTCACCCAATCCCGTGGCACGCTGTTGACGGCCGGGGCAGCTGTCGCGCTGTGGTTCATCGCTTCCGGCAAGCCGAAGAAGCTGATCTGGATACCACCGGTCATGCTGTTGACGTTCGCGATCCCCGGCATCGGCGACCGAATGATCGCCCTTCTCAACGATGTGCTTGGTGGGTCCGGTGCTCAGCGGAGCTATGACATCGATCCCTCGGTCCTCGGCCGCGCGGCGTCTCAGGAGATGGCCTGGCGAATGTTCCAGGAACGGCCCGCCTTTGGATTCGGCCCGGGGGCCTTCGGCCATGAGGTGCCCTACTACACCGACCGGGTGAGGACGGCCGTCAACGAAGGGCTCGTCGCCCCGCACAACCTCTACGCCCAGTTCCTCGCCGAATCGGGGGTGACCGGGCTGTTCACCTGGCTGATCATGGTCGGCGGCATCTTCACAATCGTGGCGCTGCGAATCGCTGCGGACCCCGGATCGGTCGATCGGGCGCTGGCCGCGGCAACGCTCACCGGCATCGTCACCTGGTCGGTGGCAAGCATCTTCCTTCACCTGGCCTACTTCCGGTCGTTCGCCATCGTGCTGGCACTGGCGTGCGCCCTCGGCCCGGCCGAAACCGTGCAACCGGCAGTCATCCGCAATATGCTCCGCACCGCCGCGCTGTGGGTGATGGCGGTCGTCGTCGGCGCCGCCGTAGCCGGCAGCAGCATGCTCATCGCGAGCACCCCGGCGGTGCGGGCCAGCCAGAAGGTCATCATGATGCCAGTCGGCCCGCTCGACGGCTGGGCCTCGTACGCGATGAATGTCCGAGCCCGCGAGGCATTCCTGCCTACCCTGATCGAAGTCATGTACAACACGGACGCCCCGGCGGAGATCCACTCCGACCCGATCCGCGGTATCGCTACGTTCTCAGTCACCGCGCAGGATGCCGACGGCGCCGAACGACGCCTGGCCGACGCGTTGGCCGTGGCACGCACGCGGATAAACGACCACATCGGCCCGATGCAATACACCGCCGAAACCATCACCGACGTGCACGTGGAACGCGTCTCCGTGCGGTCGAAGTCGGCGCTGGCCTATGCCGCGGGCTGGGGGCTGGCCGCGTTGGTGTTGGCGCGATTGCTATTGGGCCGCTTGCTGAACCGACTCTGGCCGCGCGCGACCGTGGTGCCACCTGAGCGTGTCAGGGTCGCGGCGTGACGGACAACCGCACGGTCCTCGTCGAGTTCTCGCCGTCAGGCGGGCTCTTCCAGTTCGCTGCCCAACTCGGCAACGCTATGGCTGACCACGGCGACGAAGTCGAGCTGTGGACCGGCCCCGATCCCGAAATCTCTTCCGCAGAAGCCGGATTCGAGATCCGCTCCGTGCTGCCGACCTGGCACCCCCACGCTACCGGTGACCACGGCTACCTGAGGTACCTGGTGCGCCGGGGCCGGCGGGCCGGCCAGCTGGTGCTCGCCTGGCTGGTGCTGGCCTATCAGCTGCGCCGTCGACCGCCGCGCGCGGTGCTGTTCTCGCAGTGGCGCTTCACCTTCGAGCCGTGGTTCGTGGTGATGATCTGCAAGTTGTTGCCGCGCACGGTGTTCGGCATCATCGCCCACGAGCCGCTTCCGCGATCCGACGCCAAGGACACCAGCACGCCGAAAGAGGGGCGGTTGCTGCAGGCCTCTTTCGCCGCAGCATGGCGCCAGATGGACGTCGCATTCGTATTGGGGCCGCGGACCCGGCAGATCGTCCTCGACCACTGGCAACCCAACGGCGAGGTCGTGGTCATTCCGCATGGCGACGCCGGTGCCGTGCAGCGCGGCCGTCCACCGGCACCGGTGGCCCAGACCGAGCCGATCGCCCTGTTCTTCGGCACCTGGACCGCCTACAAGGGTATTGACGTCCTGATTGATGCGTTCGGGTTGGTCAGAGCCGAAATGCCGACCGCACGCCTGATCCTCGCGGGGGCGGTCAGTGCCGACGTGGACGCTCCGGAACTGCTGGCCCGGGCCGCGGCCAACGGCGTGGACGCGCGGCCGGGCTACTGCGCAATGGAGGAGGTATCCGAGCTCGTCGAATCCGCCCGGGTCGTCGTCACACCGTATATCCGGGCCAGCGCGAGCGGCGTAGCGCACCTGGCATACACCTTCGGCCGTCCGGTCATCGGCACCACCGTCGGCGACCTACCGGCCGCGATCGAGGACGGTGTCACCGGTCTGCTGGTCCCGCCGAACGACGCCGGGGCACTCGCCACCGCAATGCTTCAACTGTTGCGGGATCCGCAGTTGGCGGCGAAGCTCGGCGAGGCGGGGCAGGCTGCGGTACAGCGCTCCTGGTCCGTCGCCGCGGCCTCGATCAGCGATGCGGTGACGGCGGCCACCAAACATGTCAGTCCGGAGATGTAAGCCATGATGAGCAAGCAAACACGGTGGCAGGTCGCCATCGCTGCGCTTGTCGCTGCGGCCGTCGGCGCGCTCCTCATCATCGCGAGGCTTGTCGCAGATACGCCGGTGCGGGCCGACCAATCCCAACCGTTTGCCGAAGACAGCCCATTTCGCACACCGATCCCGACCGACGCCGAGGTCGACCCGAACAGCGCGGCGATGATCCGGGCGGTGCACTGGGACAACAGCGCGTCCGCGGCGACTGTTGAATTCGGAATCCCGATCTACACCGCGAACGCGCACACCCCCCGCTATTCCGTCCCGTGCCTCATCACCGAATGGGGCCCCTGCCCGTTTGATGGCCTTCGAGTACCGATCCCTGACGACGCACGGCCACAGGACGGCTCCGACGGCGCGATGGTGGTGATCGACCCGGACAGCCGAACGATCTACGAGTTCTGGCGCGCCAAGAAGGCAAACGGTTCCTGGACAACCGAATTCGGCGCTGTGAACAGTCTCGACGGCTCGGGCTGGGGCGGTGCGAGCACAGGCTCGGGTGCATCCCGATTGGCCGGAGTGGTGCGGGTAGCCGAGATCGCTCAGGGTTCGATTCCGCATGCGCTCGCCATGCAAAGCTACAACGTGTGCGCCAAGGTGTTCCGGCCGCCGGCGCTCAAGACCGACGGCCAATCGACCAGCCCCGACTGCATTCCCGAAGGGGCGCGCATACAACTGGACCCCAGCGTGGACATCAACAGCCTGGGACTTTCCCCGGCGCAACACACAGTGGCCGAGGCTCTCCAGAAGTACGGCGCCTACATCGTCGATGTCAGCGGAGCACCACTGAGCATCAGCTTCGAACGGGACAACACAGCCGCCCCCGGAACCGTCGGGCGAACCTACAGTGCGGCCGGTATTCAATGGGACTATGACGGGATGACGAAGATCCCGTGGAACAAGCTGCGGGTTCTCAAATGACGCCGATTCGGGTGATGACCCTCATCGACGGGTTCCGTATGGGCGGTGCCGAAACCCTGCTGGCACCGATGGCCCTCGCCATGCGCAACACCGATGTCCAGATGGACTTCGTCGGCCTGGACGACGCATCGGTCAATTCCGAGAAGACCATGAAGATACTGTCTGAAGCCGGCGTGCATCCCCGCTCACTCGGAATCCGCCGACTTCTCGACGTCACCGGCGTTTTCCGATTGGCCCGCGAGATTCGCAGTGGTGGTTACGATCTGGTGCACACTCACTTGGAGATGTCGGCAACGTTCGCGGTACCGGCGGCGAAGCTGACCGGCCGCCCGGTGGTCTGCACGTTCCACCATGTGACGGAGCGTTGGCCCGGGCGCGAGCATTGGCGCGAGCAGATCGCGACCGAAGCGGCGACCCGGGGTGATCGGGTGCTGTTCGTCTCTGAGGCGAGCCGGGTGTCGTGGGCCCAGGTGCATCGCCGAGGCCGGATCCCGGCCAACTGGGATGTGCTGCACAACGGAATCGATGTCAGCAATTTCCACCCCGGCGAACCGGATCCGACGGTCCGCCGCGAACTCGGCGGTGGCCCTGGACCTTTGGTCGTGCTACCGGCCGCCTTCCGCGATTTCAAGGGCATCCCGGTGGCGATCGCGGCGTGGCCGCAGATATTGCAGACGCATCCGGACGCCATCCTGTCTCTGGTCGGTGGCGGCCCAGACGAAGCCGAACTCCGGAGGCTGGTCGGCGAAGTAGGCGTTACCGACTCTGTGATCTTCGCCGGCGTTCGCTCGGACATGCCGCAGGTCTACCGGGCTGCCGACGTCGTACTGCTGCCGTCGACCTACGGTGAGAATCTGCCCACGGTGCTGATCGAGGCGTCGGCATCGGGCAAGGCCATCGCTGCATCGCGGATCGGCGGCATTCCGGACATCATCGTCGACGGCTCCACGGGGCTGCTGTTCGAACCCGACGATCCGGCCGCACTGGCCGCCACCGTGACGCGGTTGCTGGACGACCCAGGGCTGCGAAAGTCGCTGGGAAAGCCGGCTATTGAGCGCGCCCGCGCCGAGTTCTCGGCCACCTCGTGGGCCCACCGGCTGCAGGGCCTCTACCGAGAACTGATCGAGCGTGGACGTTGAGCGGCAAACAGATCGACTATCTGGTATCCCGGTTCCCGGTTATCTCGGAGACCTTCATCGTCCGGGAACTCGATGCGCTGTCTACCACCGACGGACGTGAAATTGGACTGCGGTCGCTGTTTCCATCGCCGGACCCACAGGTCCACGACATCGCCAGGCGGTGGATGGACAAGTTGGTACGGCCCGGTGTCGGTGCCTGTGTGGCCGGATTGGGGTGGGCGCTGGTGCGGCACCCGCTGGCCACGCTGTCGATTCTGGCCACGGTGGTGCGCGGTTACGCCGCGCGGCCAGGGCTGCTGATCCGTGCCCTGATCACGGTGCCGATCGCCACCGCGCACGCCCGCGATCTGCACTCCTCGAGTCCCACCCGGCACATCCACGCCCACTACGCCACATATCCCGCCCTCGCCGCATGGATCTGCTCGCGGTTGGCCGGTGTCACCTACAGCGTCACCGTGCATGCGCACGACCTCTACGTCGATCAGTCGATGCTGGGCCGCAAACTCGACGGTGCCGATTTCATCGTCACGGTGTCGGAGTACAACCGTCGACTGCTGGAGCGCTATACCTCGACACCGGTGCACGTCATCCACTGTGGAATCGACTCGGCGGCATATCCGTTCCGTCCCAGGAGGATCCCGGACAGCGGTCCGATCCGGGCGCTATGTGTGGCCTCGCTGCAGGAGTACAAGGGACACGAAGTGCTGCTGCGGGCGTTGTCGCTGGGCGGACCCGGCCTGGACCGGACCGAACTGGACCTCATCGGCAACGGACCGCTGAACGACGAATTGCACAAGCTGGCAACCGAACTCGGGCTCGGATCACGGGTCAGATTCCATGGCGGGCAGTCCGAGACAACGGTCAAGCAGGCATTGGCCGAGGCCGATCTGTTCGTACTGCCGAGCATCGTAGCCGCCGACGGCCAGATGGAGGGTCTGCCGGTCGCCCTCATGGAGGCGCTGGCGAGCGGAATACCGACCGTGTCAACAAGTCTCTCGGGCGTCCCGGAATTGGTCATACCCGAGAAGACCGGCCTCCTGGCCATCCCGGCCGACGCGCAGAGCCTGCGCGACACGCTGGAACAATTGATATCGTCGGGCCCCGCACTCGACGACTACGCCCGCACGGGACGCGACCTGGTCGAGCAGGAATTCGACATCACCGCAACCACTGCCGCGCTGCGTTCTCTGTTCGCAACGGTCTGATATCGGCTCCCGCGCTTCAGAGCTGGTCGGCGAATTCGCGGCGCGCCGCGGCGAGCAGATACTCACGCATGAAGTTCTGCAATCCGCGGTGTAGCACCGCATGATCACCGGCGGGCGGCAAAGTCAGCTTCGGCGCCCAACCACGACGTGCCAGCCGCTTGGCCCCGATCAGGCCGCGATGCTCTACGTACCACTCGAAATCCGATGGTGACAAAACCAACTCAGTCGGCACTCCGCTCTTGCCGAGCGCCTTGAGCAGCACCTCCGGAGCCTGGGTGTAACCAAGGCGACCGAGGAGCAACCAACCCTGATATGGCAGCCAATTTCGCAGTCCCTGCTTGACCATTCCCCATAGCCGCCGCTCCTGGGGGTCGTGATCGCCGACAACAGCGTCAGTCACCTGCGCGATCCGCTCCGATCCGCCGTCGGCGCGCCGCAACGAATACAGCAGAATGTTCAGCAGAACCACCAGTTTGGCGCCGCTCTGCAACGCCCCATACGCGCAATTCCAAGCACCCGAACAGATTCCGGCCATCACCAGACGGTCTTCCGGCACTGCCAGGGCCGCAATCGCATCGGTCACATCAGCCTGGGCATCTGGTGAATGCATCCATGGGAACTCGCCGGTTGCGACACCGGTGTCGCCTACCCCCCGACGGTCGTAGCGGACCACGCTCACGCCCAGCGCAGCCAGTTCCCGGGCCGTGTCCGGCCAGATTCGCCCCGAGCCGACCCGATGTTCACACGCGGTGTTGTGGCATAACACCGTCGGCCCACCCTCAGTAGCGTCACTGAACGCGGTCCGGATGGCGAACAGCCGGTTAGGGCCGAGTTCGGTGATCGACTCGATGATCTTGCGGCCGTCGGGCAACTCGTCCGCCACGGCAATACCGGCGAACTCCGGCTCGAATGCGAACGTCTCCGATGTCAGCGTCGCGTCGAGCCATTTCTCGATCATCGCCAGGGTTTCCACCGGAATCCTGACCACAATGCTGGGTGGTTCCACGAACTCGGGTTGCCCGGCAATTTGCTGGACCATGCAGTCGCCCGATGCGGGCAGGTCGGCGAGCAAGCGGTCACCAGTGTGTTCCGGCCGGCTCAACACAAGCACCGAAGTCGATCCGACATCCGCCGGCATCTTCAGTCCGCCGAGGGCGGTGGCAGCTGTGGAGGAGAGGGTGATACCGAGAAGCGGGACCGCGCCCGGCTCGGGCGGTAATTCGGAACCCTCCTCGCCGCCGACGGTCACCCGATAGAGCGCCTGTTGTTCGCGCAGGTATCGGCGACCATTGGTGACGGGGTCCCACATGACCAGGCCGCCGAGACTCGTTATCGAGGGCGCCGCTGTCGCGGCGAGCAACGCACCGACCCGCAGGCCGACCAGCGACACACTCTGCGCGCCGCAAGCCTGCAGATACCGCACTGCCGTCCGAATGCCGTCCACGTAGTCATCCACGGCACTGTCCCGACATTGGGCGCCCATCGAGTCCCCGGTGCCCGGGTAATCGAAGCGCAACACTGCAAATCCCGTTTCGCACAATCGTTGCGCCAGCAGCTTCAGTCCGGTGTAGGTATCCAGGTGCTGACGACCGAGCGGTGGACAGATGACCACGCCCGCCCGCGCAACCCCGCCGGCCGGGACGTGTAAAACACCGAAAAGCCGCGACTCCTCGGGTCCGAACCACGTCGGCACACCGGATAACCCCGTCATGCCCGCGTTCACCCGGTCATCCCCCGAAGAGACCCCGGATTGGTCCAAACTTTGCATCTTGGCGCACATCTATCAGACGTCGGCATTTGCGAGTCGCTCTCGATACACGGTACGACCATTGCCCGGGCACCGCTGCTACTCGGCGCAGACCGCTACCACCACGGCTGCCGCGTGACAGTCTGCATGGGTGATCGACATCGAGACCTGTAGCCACCGCTGCGCCACGGCCAGCTGGGCGGCCGAACCGCTGAGCCGCAACGTCGGCAGATCGCCCGAAAGGACGACCTCCATTTCGAGCGGCGAAAGCGCGGCGTCCGGCCGTGCGAATGCCTTCATGGCGGCCTCCTTGGCGGCGAACCGGGCGGCAAGGCGGGCCAGCCGGTTCGAACCGGCACAAGTGGCGACCTCGGCAGCGGTGTAGATCTTGGCCAGAAACCGGTCTCCGAACGAGGACAACGAATTCTCGATCTCTTCGAGGGCCACCACATCGCACCCCACGCGGATCAGGTGACCCGGTAGCTGCACCTCCGGCGGGTTCATGGGTCTTCCTGTTCGAAGTAGCGCGGCGCGCCCTGGTGGGTGCTACTTGATGAGCCTCGTGACGGCGGCTTCGATGTTGTTGATCGAAGCAAAAGTGGATTTCTTCATCGCCTCGTCGGGGAATTCGATGTCGAACTCGTCCTCGAGGGCAAGCATGACGTTGACCGAGGCATGCGAGGTGAGCCCGAGCTCATAGAGGTCGGCGTCGGCGTCGACGCCGTTCGGGTCGACCGACATTCTTCCGTGGTCGGCCAATGCCTTCTGAATTCTTTCCCGCATGCTGATCAGCATAATTCGCGAGCGGAGCACGACCGAGGTCTGCTGCTGTGCGTCGTCACCCAGTTCCGTGCCGGCCCCGAACAGCTGTGAGGGACGAGCCAAGGAACCACGATTCGGTGGGCCGCGGATCACGTCCGGCCTCCACCGGCCGGCGATAGGATTTGGCAGATGACCGAAGCTCGTGACCTTGATGCGCAACTCGAGTCGGCCCGCCACCAGTTCCGCGATGAACTGATTGCGGCGGGCTTGTTGGTGCCGATGGGTATCGACGGACTGTACGGCCGTGGAGCGGTTTTCGAGAGCATCGTCGATGGTGTCGACCACGTGGTGGAAGGCAAGGGCGCCGAGGTCCATCGGGATCGCGCGAAGGTGCTGCGGTTTCCACCGGTATTCCCGCGTGAGCAATTCGAGAAGACCGATTACATCGCGTCTTTCCCGGATCTGACCGGTGCGATCTCGACATTCACCGGCGGAAACGCCGAGCACCGCGCGCTGTTGGCTGATCGTGATGCCGGCCTGCCGTGGGACGGGCATCTGAGTTCCGCTGGGACCATGCTGGTTTCGGCGGCCTGCCATCCAAGCTATGCCACGCTGCCGTCGAGCCTGCCCGACGGCGGTGTGCTGATGGACATCTATGGGTACTGCTTCCGGCACGAGCCGGCCATTGACCCGGCGCGCATGCAGGCGTTCCGGATGCACGAGTACGTGTTGGTCGGAACACCCGATCAGGCACAGGAACACCGTGACAGCTGGGTGGACCACGGCATGGCGGTACTGACCGAACTCGGCTTGGACGCCCGCCCCGTAGCGGCCAACGACCCGTTCTTCGGCCGGGTCGGCAAGTTGTTGGCCGCCAACCAGCGTGACGAGAATCTGAAGACTGAACTAGTGGTGCGGCTCTACGGCGACCTGCACGAGGGCACCGCCGTGGTGTCGGCCAATTGCCACCGAGACCACTTCGGTGAAACGTTCGCCCTGCGCACCGCCGATGGTGGCGTTGCACACAGCGCCTGCGTAGGTTTCGGCATGGAGCGAATTGCCTTGGGAATGCTGCGAACTCACGGTCTGGATCCGGCATCCTGGCCGGGAGAAGTGCGCAGCGCGATGGGCTGGTAGCCCGTGTACGTCAGTATGCGCCCTTGCGTTTGAGAACGGCGCCCACCGTGCGCCAGATGATCAACAGGTCCCCGACAACCGACCAGTTGCCCGCATACGACTCGTCGAGTCGTATGCGGTCTTTGTCTTCCAGATCGGACCGCCCGGACACCTGCCACAAACCGGTCATTCCCGGCTTGACGTGTGACCGGTGTTCGATGAAGTGCTCACGGGCCCCTGCTTCTCCCACAGCCAGCGGTCGGGGCCCGACTATGCTCATCGAGCCTTCGAGCACATTGAACAACTGCGGCAACTCGTCGACGCTGCTGGCACGGAGGAATTTTCCGACGCGGGTCACGCAGGAATCGGAAGTGCGTTTGTGAAAAATGCTGCCGTGACGGTGACTCTCTGGTTGCGCCGTCTTATCGGTATCCACGTACATACTGCGCAATTTGATGATCTTGAATGGCTTGCCGTCCATGCCCACCCGTTGCTGCCGGTAGAAGACCGGTCCCCGGTCGTCGAGCTTGATGGCCAACCCCGCCAGTGCGATGACCGGAAGCGCCACCACCAGTCCAACGGTGGCCAGCACAAGATCGAGGATGCGCTTTGTGATCATCGACGGCGCATCGTGTGTCGGCGCGTCGATGACGAACAGCGGCAGATTCTCGAGCGGTCGCAATTGGAGTCGGTGCGCGGCCACCTCTGTCAATGCCGGGACGACGATCAGTTCGGTGTTGATCGCCTGCATACGCCAAGCTAGATACTCGACCGTCTCAGGCCCCAGCTGCTCGGAATAGACGGCCGCGAGGGTGTCTGCTCCGGCGGACTGCACGGCCGACTCGATGAGGCTGTCGTCGTCGTAACCGAGGATGGGGACACTGCCGGTGGGCAGGCTCACGTTCTGCCCGATCTGGTCTCCGGCGTCGGGAATGCAGAGCCCCACGACCCGATAGCCGGCCGTCGGCGAGCGCGCAAAGTACTCACACAATGTCCGCGCCGAATCCAGATCGCCCAGCGCGACGACACGCGAGATGTAGGTGCCTTTCTTCCTGCGTCGGCGTACATCCGCCCGAAGTAGGTAGCGGGTGAGGAAAAGGCCGACCAAGCCGAGTCCGAAAGTCACGCCGAACTGGATGCGCGAGATCGGCATGTCGAGAAAGATTTCGAACGCTGCGGCGAGCGCAAATGTCCACCCGGTCGCTGCAGCAACGCGCCGGTACTCCTCGGCCTGCTGGCCGACCAGCGAAATATCCCGTGAGCGGGCGTAACCGAGGGCTATCAGCCATCCGATGTAGATCCCCACCGAGAAAGCCGTTGCCGTGGTGAAATCGGCGAAATGGCGGTGCGCCAGCCGCGTTCCGATCCATTCGGCGAATATGACGACCGCGGCGAGAGTCAACGCATCGACGGCAAGAACCCGCCGGTGATAGGCCGATCTCCACCGGCGCGCCTGGGCCCGCGCCTCATCGGGCGCAAATTGAGGGCTTGCAAAAGAGTCAGGCTTCACGTCGTCAGACGCTTTTCCATCGGCGCTCCACCAGACGTTGGTCGGACGAAAACCCGCGTGCGCGAGGTGGTCATCGTCCTCATCCGCCACATCAATGTCCCGTGATTATGTCGCGCAGGCGTTGCCGCGACAACGATTTCTGTTGTCCAACATGCTGCCGAACTGGCCGCCACAGTTGTCCGCGGTCATCATGATGCGGCGCGAGTTCAACCGCCGGCAAACTCGACAACGACCAAAGGCGTGGTGCTGTAGCTGATCTCACGCTTGGAGTCGATGCTCGAAAAGCACAGTGGCTACAACACCGTCAGGGCACCCCGAGAAACGGGAACGGATCGGCCTGCTCGAACTCGGAGCTGGCGTCGCCGGCGTAGATCGTGCGCTCCCCCTCGCCCAGGTTGAGCCGCAGAGTCGGGGCGCCAGGCGAGAAGTCGATGTTGCGCAGCTCCACCCAGAAGGTGTTGGGCGAGAGCGCCGACTCGAAGAAGTAGCGCAGCGCCTTGTGATCGACGACGGTCCGCCAGCGGGTGGTCGAGATGTTGGGCTCGTCCGATGTCGAGATGCCGTACGGGGTGGACGCGTTGCGCACCACGCTGAGGACTGCGGCGGCCGCCAGCAGCGGGTCGTCGGTCTTGGGGACCGCGTCGATGTAGAACGACGCCCGCACGAACCGGTCGGCGGCGCGGTTGGTGCCCGGCAGCATCACCGTGCCGCCGATCTCCTTCCAGTACTCGTTGATCGCGAGCTGCTTGTCGAAGGTCGGCGAGTTGGTCATCACCCGGTACTGCCTGCCGTGGTGAATCACCTGCTGACCGTCGATGTACTCGACGATCGCGCTGTCCCCGCCGGCGTCGGACATCGCCAGGTGCAGCGTCGCCATCCGCTCCTCGCCCGGCACCTCCGCGGTGGCGACCCGCAGCGGGGTTGCGCTCAGCGCCTGCACCGCCTCGGAAACCGTCGCGAAGTTGTCGAGCACGTACTGGCCCCACAGCGCGAGCGAGACCGCGGGGCCGTCGGCTGTCGCCGCCGGATACTGCGATTCGGCCAGCCACAACAGGTTCACAGCGAGGCCGGCCTCGTTCACCCCGTCGGTGGTGCTGATGTCGTAGCCGCTGGCGACAACGCTGCCGTACTTCGAAGTCCACTCGGCGGAGTTCGCGCCGCCCTGGCCGGTCCGGTGGACACCGCGCGGCAGCGCCCACAGATTCGTGCCGATCTCCGATTTCCAGTCCATCGAGCGACCCGTGACGTTGCGGTCGTTCGTTCCGAGGTAAACCACGCGTGTGCACATGATCAGTGAGCCTATGCGGGCTCAGCTCGAGCACGCCTCGGTGAGCTCCGCGAGCTTGCGCTGGATCTGGACGTCGAGGGCCGACATCTCGTAGTAGACCTGTGGGGCCGGTGCGCCCGGCGCCTGGGCCTCCACCGCGGCGCGTGCTCGCGGCATCTTCGCGACGAACGCCGTGGCGAGGTCGGCGACCTCCACGGCGGTGAACCGCAGCTCGGGCGCGTCGATCTTGCGGGCGCGTTCAGACAACCCGTCGGCCCACTGCTGATACGCCAGCTCCTCGGCCGCGGTCGGCGGACCCTGCGCGCCCTCGCTCTTCGAGCTGATCAAGTCGTTCTGGGACTTGTTGAACTCGAGCAGATCGAGCACCGGGCGGCACTCCTGCGGCGGTTGTTGCAGCTGGGAGTAGACCAGCGCCACAATCGCGACCACGACGACGCCGATCGCCAGCCACCATCGCCGGTCAAGCCTTATCACCGCTTGCACTCTAGCCAGCGCCGCGGCGGCGAGCGCTCACCCCACGTACACGTTGAGGCTCGGAACCGTACCTAGCTGCGCGGTCGCGGCCTGCAGGAGTCCATTTTGTGGCGCGTCGGGGCCCGGAGTACAGTGGCCCCCGTGCAGCGGGTGCTCCTTCTCGGCAGCCGCGACGGGGTCTGATCCAGACCGGCTTCCCGTCGCGGGTGTTCGCGATGCGCCGGTCGAGTCCCCTTTGAAACTCCCGGAGCGACCACCGTGACCACATTCTCGAAACCATCACCCGATTCACCCGACGCGTTTTCGTCGGTACGCCAGATCACCAAGCCGTCCGGTCCGCCTCACCCCGGCCAGCCGGCGTACAACACCCAACGCGGGTCGGCGATGCCGGTCAGCCGCTACCGCAGCTTCGCCGAGGAGGTGCCCGGCGGCAGCCCGGCATCGGGCCCGGTTCCGTTTCCTTTTGACCGCACCTGGCCGGACAAGGTGATCGAGACCGCGCCGATGTGGTGTGCGGTCGACCTGCGGGACGGCAATCAGGCGTTGATCGACCCGATGAGCCCGGCCCGCAAGCGCCGCATGTTCGACCTGCTGGTGCGCATGGGCTACAAGGAGATCGAGGTCGGCTTCCCGTCGGCAAGCCAGACCGACTTCGACTTCGTCCGCGAGATCATCTCCGAGGGCATGATCCCCGACGACGTCACGATCCAGGTGCTGACGCAGTGCCGGCCGGAACTGATCGAGCGGACGTTCGAGGCGTGCCAGGGCGCGCCCCGCGTGATCGTGCACTTCTACAACTCGACGTCGATCCTGCAGCGCCGCGTGGTCTTTCGCGCCGACCGCGAGGCCGTCAAGAAGATCGCCACCGACGGCGCTCGGCTGTGCGTCGAACAGGCCGAGAAATACCCGGACACCAAGTGGCGCTTCGAATACTCCCCCGAGTCCTACACCGGCACCGAGTTGGAGTACGCAGTCGACGTCTGCAACGCCGTCGCCGAAATCGTCGGGCCCACACCCGATGTGCCGCTGATCGTCAACCTGCCGGCCACCGTCGAGATGGCGACGCCCAACGTCTACGCCGACTCGATCGAGTGGATGCACCGGCATCTGACCCCGCGGGACAGCATCATCTTGAGCCTGCACCCGCACAACGACCGCGGAACCGCCGTCGCCGCAGCCGAATTGGGCTACCAAGCAGGTGCCGACCGGATCGAGGGCTGCCTGTTCGGCAACGGTGAGCGCACCGGCAACGTCTGCCTGGTGACGCTGGGCTTGAACCTGTTCAGCCGTGGCGTCGACCCGCAGATCGACTTCTCCAACATCGACGAGATCCGCCGCACCGTCGAGTACTGCAACCAGTTGCCGGTGCACGAACGCCACCCGTACGGCGGCGATCTGGTCTACACCGCGTTCTCCGGCAGCCACCAGGATGCGATCAACAAAGGTCTGGACGCGATGAAGGTCGCCGCCGACGAGCAGGACGCCGACGTCGATGACATCCTCTGGCAGGTCCCCTATCTGCCGATCGACCCGCGCGACGTCGGCCGCACCTACGAGGCGGTGATCCGGGTCAACTCGCAGTCCGGCAAGGGCGGTGTCGCCTACATCATGAAGGCCGACCACGGCCTGGCGCTGCCGCGGCGGCTGCAGATCGAGTTCAGCCAGGCGATCCAGCAGATCACCGACGGTGAGGGCGGTGAAGTCTCGCCGAAGGAGATGTGGGACGTCTTCGCCGAGGAGTACCTGGCCCCGGTCCGCCCGCTCGAACGGATCCGCCAGAAGGTGACGGCGTCCGAGGTCGACGGCGGCACGGACACCATCGATGCGGTGGTGAAGGTCGACGGGGTCGAGCGCGAGATCGTCGGCGCGGGCAACGGTCCGCTGGCGGCGTTCTGCGATGCATTAGGCGCGTTGGGCTACCAGATCTCCGTGCTGGACTACTCCGAGCATGCGCTGTCGGCCGGCGAGGAGGCCCAGGCCGCGGCGTACGTCGAGGCGTCGATCGACGGGAAGACTGTGTGGGGCGTCGGTATCGCACCGTCGATCACCACCGCATCGCTGCGCGCGGTGGTGTCGGCGGTCAACCGCGCCGCCCGCTGAAAGGCTGTCTCTGAGGCGATCAGAACACTGCCGCCGAAGGCGGCGATCAGAAGAGTGCGAACTGGTCGCCGGCCAGCGTGGTGTCGGTGAACTCCTCGATGCCGGTGCCGCCGACGACGCCGTCGAGACAGCGCATGAAGTCGGCGTCGGTGACCAGCGGAACACCCGACTCGTTGGCCTGGTAGCCCTTGCCCTGCGCCGGGCAGGCGTCGTTGCAGACCACCAGCGAGGTTTCGGGGTCCACGGCGTCGGTGTAGGCGAGTCCGGCATGCAGGATCCGCTCGATGAGCTCCTCGTGCGTGTGCTTCACCTCCGCCGACAACGCGACGCGCATGCCCTGCACGAGCGGCCGCCCCGCGACGAAGCGGCCCGGATTCAGATACGGGCACGGTAGCCGCGCCGCCACCGACTTGAGCGGGCGCAGCTCGTCGTGCGTGACGAAGCCGTTCGGCCAGCGTCGCCGCGTGACCGGATGCACCGGCAGCCACACCTTGCGTTCGCGGGCCCGCACCAGCGCCGGTTTGAGGATCTGCGCGAGCACCAGCGCGTCGTCGAGCGCGTCGTGCGGCCGCATCTGGCTGATGCCCCAGTGCGCGGCCAGTGTCTCGAGCCGCAGGTTCTCGACATCGAGGTCGAGGCGGCGGGCCAGTTCGACCGTGCACATCACGGTATCGGTGGGCAGTTCGCGGTCGACCAGCTCGGCCTCGGCGGCCAGGAACGAGTAGTCGAAACCGACGTTGTGTGCGACGAGGGTGCGCCCGGCGAGCAGCTCGACGAGGTGGTCGACGACGTCGGCGAATGTCGGCTGGCCCTCCAGCATCGCGGCCGTCAGCCCGTGCACATGGGTGGGCCCGGGGTCGACGCCCGGGTTGAGCAGGCTGTAGAGGCTGTGTTCGACGTTGCCGTCGTCGCCGAGTGCGAGCGCGGCGACGCTGACGATGCGTGCCTGTCCCGGCCGGAAGCCCGACGTCTCCACGTCGACGACCGCCCAGCCGGCACCGTCCTCGCTCGCCGGCCGGCCCCAGGAGCCGCCCGGCCGGCGACATCCGGCGCCAGTTCGGGTCACTTCGTCAGGATGGCACGCAGCAGTGACAAAGCCGGGACCTCGCCGAATCGCTCGCCAGCGTGTCGGCTCCTTAGAATCCCGGGGATGGTCACCACTCGGGGACGGGCAGCACTCGCGGCGGGCGCAGCCGCACGCTGGGCGTCGCGGGTCACCGGTCGAGGTGCGGGCGCGATGATCGGTGGGCTGGTCGCGTTGGCCCTCGACAAGTCGTTGCTGCGCCAGTTGGGCCGGGACCGCCGCACTGTGGTGGTGACCGGAACCAACGGCAAGTCGACGACCACCCGGATGGTCGCCGCGGCGCTGCGCACGATCGGCGCAGTGGCCACCAACGACACGGGCGCCAACATGGACGCCGGTCTGGTCGCGGCCCTCGCAGGTGCGCGTGACGCCGGGTTGGCCGCGCTCGAGGTCGACGAGATGCACGTGCCCCACGTATTGGACGCGGTTGAAGCCACCGTCGTCGTGCTGCTGAACCTGTCGCGGGACCAACTGGACCGCGTCGGCGAGATCAACCACATCGAGCGCACGCTGCGCGGCGGGCTGGCCCGTCATCCCTCGGCGGTGGTCGTCGCCAACTGTGACGACGTGCTGATGACGTCGGCCGCCTACGACAGCCCGAACGTCGTATGGGTGGCCGCGGGTGGCAGCTGGGCGAACGACTCGGTGAGCTGTCCGCGATCGGGTGAGATCATCGTGCGCGACGGTTCGCATTGGTATTCCACCGGAACGGATTTCAAGCGTCCGAGCCCGCAATGGTGGTTCGACGAGTCGAATATTCATGGACCGGAGGGGTTTTCGTTACCGATGACGCTGGCGTTGCCCGGCGCGGTCAACCGTGGCAACGCCACCCAGGCGGTGGCCGCCGCGGTCGCGATGGGCGCCGACGCCGCCGCAGCTGTTGCGGCGGTGTCCGCCGTCGACGAAGTCGCGGGCCGGTACCGCACTGTTCGACTCGGCGAGCACACCGTGCGCGTGCTGCTGGCGAAGAACCCGGCGGGTTGGCAGGAGGCGCTGTCGATGGTCGACAAACACGGTGCGGGCGTGGTGATCTCGGTCAACGGCCAGGTGCCCGACGGGGAGGATCTGTCGTGGCTGTGGGATGTGCGGTTCGAGCATTTCGGCGACACGCAAGTCGTGGCCGCCGGTGAACGCGGCACCGACCTCGCGGTGCGCCTCGGCTACGCCGGCGTCGAGCACACGCTGGTGCACGACACGCTCAACGCGATCGAGTCTTGCCCGCCGGGGCACGTCGAGGTGATCGCGAACTACACGGCATTTCTGCAACTGAACAGGCGGCTGCCCGGTGGCTGAGTCGACGGTGCGCATCGGGCTGGTGCTGCCCGACGTGATGGGCACCTACGGTGATGGCGGCAACGCCGTCGTACTGCGAGAACGCCTGCGGCTGCGCGGAATCGACGCCGAGGTCGTGGAGATCACGCTGACCGACCCGGTGCCCGCCGAACTGGACCTGTACACGCTCGGCGGCGCCGAGGACTACGCGCAACGGCTGGCCACCAGGCACCTACTGCGGTATCCGGGTCTGCAGCAGGCCGCCGGACGCGGTGCGCCGGTGCTGGCGATCTGCGCGGCCATCCAGGTGCTCGGGCACTGGTATGAGACGTCGTCGGGTGAACGTGTCGACGGCGTCGGCCTGCTCGACGTCACCACCTCGCCGCAGGACCAGCGCACGATCGGCGAGGTCGTGTCGGAGCCGTTGTTGGCCGGCTTGTCGCAGCGGCTCACCGGTTTCGAGAACCACCGCGGCGGAACGGTTCTCGGTGGTGATGCGCAGCCGTTGGCCCGCGTCGAGAAGGGTGCGGGCAACCGGGCCGGCGACGGCTACGACGGCGCGGTGCAGGGCAGCGTCGTCGCCACCTATCTGCACGGCCCGTGTCTGGCCCGCAATCCGGAGCTGGCCGACCATCTGCTGAGCCAGGTGGTGGGCGAGCTGGCGCCGATCGAGCTGCCCGAGGTCGACCGGCTCCGCCGTGAACGCCTGGCCGCACCGCGGCGGGCGTCTTAGTTGTTGCATCTTTGAATTGTGTTGCGCGCTCTGTGTAGCGCGGCCGAGCTGTCAATTGTGCAACTTGCCCTCCGCGAGTCACAACTATCGACGTTTTGCCGACGCGTTCTCGCACTTTGCCCGCAGAAAGTTGATCAGTGTGACTGCGTTCCAGCTAGAAAGCCAGGCTGCGGACAGATTCATCACCGAAGCTGGGCGAAACCGTCCGTGAATCGAGCTCAAAGTTGGACACTAGGCGGCCAAACTGCGCTTGAACCTTTGCATGTCGTCGAGGTCGAGGTTGCAGCCCCGACCGATCAGCGCAGCCTCGACCCGTGCAATGACGTCCTCAGGCTTGTCCTCCGCGATCACCCGAATGACGATCCACCCGAGCGCCTCCAGCATTCGCAGCCTCGCGATGTCCTTGACGTACTGGCGCCGGTTCTTGCGGTGGTGGTCCCCGTCGTACTCGACGGCGACCTTGTATTCCCGCCAACCCATGTCCAGCCACGCTTGCGGCCGATGGCCGACGATTACCGGAATCTGTGTCTCCGGCCGCGGCAGGCCGGCGTCGTGTAACCACAGTCGGATTCGGGATTCCGGTATCGAGGCGGCTCCGCCGTCGACGAGTGGAAGTAACTCGTACAACCGGTTCAATCCGGGAGCGTGTCGATGCCTTTGACCTAGTTGCGCAACCTCGTCGATGTCGTAGCGCTGATTCCACATGAGCGCGTCAAGACGACCCAACGCCTCGGTCCGGTGAAGCCGGCGACCCATGTCGAAGGCCGTTCGGACTCGAGACGTCACCGGCAGTCCGCCGATCCTGGTGACCTCGTCTACGTCGACGTCATCCGCTCTCGGAATCAGACCCGGTTGTGGACGAATCCGCACGCCGACGAGTTCGATCGGCTGCGATGGATCCACCCACGGGGCGCCGTGTAGGGCGGATGCCGCGACTCCCGCGATGACACCTTTGCGGCGTGACGCCAACCATGCCGCGATCGCCCGATCCCGCAATGAGAACTCAACATCTTTGGGCACGTACACACCGCGAAAGACGGGGCGGTACCACCGCTTCAGTTCATGACGGGTCAGCCGTCCCGCCGCGACAGCCTCACTGCCGATGAAGATTTCAGTCATGACGGCATCGTGCACGGGACCACCGACACGTCACACCGATCGACGTTTGGCAGGGAAAGTGCGAGAACACGTCTACCAAGCGTCGATAGCTGTGACTCCTGAGGTTAGGCGGGCGGGCCCTACGGCGCCGATCGGCTCGGGCTACAAGGGCGGTGGTTACAGCCCGAGGTCGCGCAGGAACTGCGGCTTGTAGGCCTCGAGGATCACGTAGCTCGGGTCCGGCGCGGGCGCCTCGCGCGCATCGTCGGTCACCTCGTGCCCGCTGACCGGATCCACCCACTCCTGGCTCGAGGGGTCCCACCGGCTCAGGGTGTACTGCGCACTCACGTGGTCGTCGGCCACCAACGCGCGCAGCGTGCGTTCGGCCTCCTGCGCATCCGCGAGCGTGTGCGTGTACAGCTGGATGCGATCGCCGTCGCGCGTCACCGTCACCCGCGACCCGAGCCGTCGGCGCGCGCCGTCGTCCAGGTCCAGGGTTCGCAGCTTCTCCCAGAACGAGAGCCGGTGCTCATCGCTGCCCAGCTCGACCTCGACCTTGAACTCCTCGTCCGGCATGACGGCCAACCTATGCCATGGCCCGGCGGCCAGCCAGCGCCCTGCCCAACGTCAGCTCGTCGGCGAATTCCAGATCCCCGCCCATCGGCAGACCGGACGCGATCCGCGTCACGGTCAGCCCCGGGATATCGCGCAGCATGCGCACCAGGTACGTGGCCGTGGCCTCGCCCTCGGTGTTGGGGTCGGTCGCGATGATCACCTCGGTGACATCCACCCCGTCCACCCGCTCCCCGATCCGGTTGAGCAACTCGCGGATTCGCAGCTGTTCCGGCCCGACCCCCGACAGCGGATCCAACGCACCACCCAGCACGTGGTAGCGGCCGCGGAACTCACGGGTGCGCTCGACGGCCTGCACATCCTTGGGCTCCTCGACCACGCACACCAGCGACGCGTCGCGCCGCGGATCGCTGCAGATGCGGCAGCGATCGTCGTCGGAGACGTTCCCGCACACCGCGCAGAACTTCACCCCGTCGCGCACCTTGTTGAGCACGGCGGTCAGCCGGTCGATGTCGGGTGGCTCCACCGACAGCAGGTGGAAGGCGATCCGCTGCGCGCTCTTCGGCCCGATACCGGGCAGCTTGCCGAGCTCGTCGATCAGATCCTGGACGGGTCCTTCAAACATGGAGGGACAATTACATTCCCGGCAGGCCCATATTGCCCATCCCGCCCGCCAGCGGCCCGAGCCGGTCATGGGCGAGGATGGTGACCTGCTTGGAGGCGTCGGCGATCGCGCCGACGACGAGGTCCTGCAGCGTCTCGACGTCGTTGGGGTCAACGACCTTCGGGTCGATCGACACGGCGACCACCTCACCGCTGCCCTTCATCGTGACCTGCACCAGACCGCCGCCGGCCTGCCCGTGCACCTCGGAGTTGGCCAGCGCCTCCTGCGCCTCCATCAATTGCTGCTGCACCTGCTGCGCCTGCGCGAGCAGGGCCGACATATCCGGTTGGCCTCCGGGTTGCATGACTGGTCCCCTTGCGTGTTGATTGCGGACGGGTTTCGACTTGGTCTCGCCTCGCCCGCTCGCGGCGGTTTGGCCTTTCAGCGTAGTCGTGGTTGCGGCTACGGTGACGCCCGTGCCTGCCCGCCTGCGTGTCGGCGCCACTCGAGCAATGCGCGGTTGCGCCGCAGTGGCCACCGGACTGCTCGTTGCCGCATCGACCCTCGTCAGCCCAGCCGCCGAAGTCGCCGCCGCGCCCGCCAGTATCGCGGGCAAGATCGTGTTCCTCGACCCGGGCCACAACGGCGCCAACGACGCATCGATCAGCCGACAGGTGCCCACCGGCCGCGGCGGCACCAAGGACTGCCAGGCCAGCGGAACCTCCACCGGCGACGGCTACGCCGAGCACACCTTCGCCTGGGATACCACCCTGCGCATCCGCCAAGCGCTCACCGCGCTCGGCGTGCGCACCGCGATGTCGCGGGGCAACGACACCGCAGTAGGCCCCTGCGTCGACGAGCGCGCCGCGATGGCCAACTCGCTTAAGCCGAACGCGATCGTGAGCATTCACGCCGACGGCGGCCCGCCCACCGGGCGCGGATTTCACGTGCTGTACTCGTCCCCGCCGCTAAACGACGCGCAGGCGGGGCCGTCTCCTCGGTTCGCGGCGATCATGCGCGACCAGTTGCAGGCGTCGGGCTTCGTGCCGTCGACCTACATCGGCTCCGACGGCCTCAACCCACGCTCGGACATCGCCGGGCTGAACCTCGCCCAGTACCCGTCGATACTCGTCGAGCTGGGCAACATGAAGAACCCGGTCGACTCGGCGCTGATGAAGACGGCGGAAGGCCGGCAGAAGTACGCCGACGCCGTGGTGCGCGGCATAGCGGGCTTCTTGGGCGCCAGTTAGCGCGCCTGTTGCCCTCTAACGCACCTGTTGCCCTCTAACGGGGTTGATTGCTCGCACCTGGTGCTTGTGATCAACCGCTTAACGTGGGTTTTCCTCCACGTGCTTTTTCAGGTTCGCCAGCACCTCGGCCTGGATCTTGCGCAGACCGAGCGGCGCGAACGTCTTCTCGAAGAAGCCGCCGATACCGCCGGCGCCCTGCCAGGACGTCTTGACGGTCACCGAGGAGCCAGGCCCTGCGGGCGCGACGGTCCAGTTGGTGATCATCGACGAATTGGCGTCCTTCTCGATCACCGTGTGACCCGCAACGTCGACGTTGGCTGTCACGTCGCGCACGCGCGACTTCGTCGCTTGCAGCTTCCAACTCGCCACGGTTCCCGCGCCCTGGCCGCCCTCGAGCACCTTGTACTCGCTGTAGTGCGGCGACAGAATTCTCGGACGCACGGTCGCGTAATCCGCGACAGCCGACAGCACCGCCTCCGGCGCCGCGTCGATCAGAACCGTGCTGGACGCGCTGACCTGTCCCATCTCCTACGAGCTCCTTGGTTGAAGGGGTTGGTTGGGTCGCATCAGGTGCCACCGCGGACTAGCGTATATGCGTGTCTGTTGCCCGAACCGACGCACGTGCTTCACATGCCGCGGGCGTGCAGCGGCTACTGTCCAGCTACCGTGCGATCCCGCCCGATGCGACCGTGCGACTCGCCAAGCCCACGTCGAACCTGTTTCGAGCCCGCGCCAAGACCACCGTCAAGGGGTTGGACGTCTCGGGCCTGACCGGTGTCATCGCCGTCGACCCCGAGGCCCGCACCGCCGATGTGGCGGGCATGTGCACCTACGAAGACCTGGTCGCCGCGACGCTGCCATACGGCTTGTCCCCGTTGGTGGTACCGCAACTGAAGACGATCACGCTCGGTGGCGCCGTCACCGGGCTCGGCATCGAGTCCGCATCGTTCCGCAACGGCCTACCGCATGAGTCGGTGCTGGAGATGGATATCCTGACCGGCACCGGCGAGGTGCTCACCGCGTCGCCGGACCAGCACGTCGACTTGTATCGGGCTTTCCCGAATTCCTATGGCACGTTGGGTTATTCGGTCCGGTTGAAGATCGAGCTGGAGACGGTCCACCCGTTCGTCGCCGTTCGCCACCTGCGGTTCAACACCATCGAGGATCTCGTCGCCGCCATGGACCGCATCGTCGAGACCGGCGGTTACGGAGACTCTGGGGGCACCCCGGTCGACTATCTCGACGGTGTGGTGTTCTCCGCCGACGAGGCGTACCTGACGCTTGGCTTCCAAACCGCGACGCCCGGACCCGTCAGCGATTACACCGGCCAGCAGATCTACTACCGCTCGATCCAGCATTCGGGCGACAACGGCGCCGAAAAACACGACCGGCTGACGATCCACGACTACCTCTGGCGGTGGGACACCGACTGGTTCTGGTGCTCACGGGCGTTCGGCGCACAGAACCCGCGGATCCGGCGGTGGTGGCCACGGCGCTACCGGCGCAGCAGCTTCTACTGGAAGCTCATCGCCTACGATCAGCGGTTCGACATCGCCGACCGGATCGAGAAGCGTAACGGGCGGCCGCCGCGCGAACGCGTCGTGCAGGACGTCGAGGTGCCGATCGAGCGGGTCGCCGAATTCCTGCACTGGTTCCTCGCCGATGTTCCGATCGAGCCGATCTGGTTGTGCCCGTTGCGTCTTCGCGACGACCCGAGAACAGGTGGCGGCTGGCCGCTTTATCCTCTGCGGCCGGGCCACACCTACGTCAACGTGGGGTTCTGGTCCTCGGTGCCTATCGGACCCAACTGGCCTGCCGAGCAGGGCCACACCAACAAGCTGATCGAACGCAAGGTCAGTGAACTCGACGGACACAAATCGCTGTACTCGGATTCGTACTACGGCCGCGACGAGTTTGACGATCTCTACGGCGGGGAAACCTACAAGATCGTCAAAAAAGCCTACGATCCAGATTCCCGGCTCCTCGATCTGTATGCGAAGGCGGTGCAAAGACGATGACGACCTTCAAAGAAAACGCCGCACATTCTCACGCGCCGGCCAGAAAGCTCACGCTGGCGGAGATTCTGGAGATCCTCGCCGCGGGGAACCTACCGCTGAGATTCACGGCATACGACGGGAGTTCGGCCGGGCCCGAAGATTCGCCGCTCGGCCTCGAATTGCTGACCCCTCGCGGTACGACCTATCTGGCGACCGCTTTCGGCGATTTGGGACTGGCGCGGGCCTACGTGTCGGGCGACCTGGAACCGCACGGCGTGCACCCGGGTGATCCCTACGAGCTGCTCAAGGCGCTCGCCGACAAGATGGATTTCAAACGACCGCCGGCGCGGGTGCTCGCCAACATCGTGCGTTCCATCGGTATCGAGCACCTCAAGCCGATCGCGCCGCCGCCGCAGGAGGCACTGCCACGCTGGCGTCGAATCGCAGAGGGCCTGCGGCACAGCAAGACCCGTGACGCCGAGGCGATCCACCACCACTACGACGTGTCAAACACGTTCTACGAGTGGGTGCTCGGCCCGTCGATGACCTACACGTGCGCGTGCTATCCGCACCACGGGGCCACCCTGGAGGAAGCGCAGGAGAACAAGTACCGGCTGGTGTTCGAGAAGCTGCGGCTCAAGCCCGGCGATCGGCTGCTCGACGTGGGCTGCGGTTGGGGCGGCATGGTGCGCTACGCCGCGCGCCACGGGGTCAAGGCGATCGGCGTCACGCTGTCGAAAGAACAGGCGTCCTGGGCGCAGAACGCGATCGCCGAGGACGGCCTCGGCGATCTGGCCGAGGTTCGGCACGGTGACTACCGCGATGTGCGCGAGGACGGCTTCGACGCGGTCTCGTCGATCGGGCTGACCGAGCACATCGGCGTGCACAATTATCCGGCCTACTTCGCTTTCCTGCAGTCGAGGATGCGCGCCGGCGCGTTGCTGCTCAACCACTGCATCACGCGTCCGGACAACAGGACGGGGGCGACAGCGGGAGGCTTCATCGACCGCTACGTCTTCCCCGACGGGGAGCTGACCGGGTCCGGACGGATCATCAGCGAGGCGCAGGACGTCGGCCTGGAGGTAGTGCACGAGGAGAACCTGCGCAACCACTACGCGCTGACGTTGCGCGACTGGTGTCGCAACCTGGTGGAGCACTGGGACGAGGCGGTCGCCGAGGTCGGCCTGGCCACCGCCAAGGTGTGGGGCTTGTACATGGCCGGGTCGCGCCTCGGGTTCGAGACGAATGTGGTTCAGCTACACCAGGTTCTGGCGGTCAAGCTGGACAGCGACGGGCGCGATGGCGGGCTGCCGCTGCGGCCCTGGTGGACGCCGTAGGCGTCAGCCGTCGATGCGCCGCGCGCCCAGTTCGTTCTGCAGTAGCTCGAGCGCGGCTTCCTCGGGATCCCGGCGCGGGGTGTCGGAGGTGTCGCTGCCGGCCTCGGCCAACATGTCTTCCTCGTCCTCGTCGCGCTGCGGCGCCGCCACGTCGGCAACCGGCTTGGTCTGAGCGGGCGCAGGATCCGCAGAACCGGTCTCGCAGCGGATCTTCCAGTTCACCCCGAGAGCGTCCTTCAACGCTTCGCGGATGACGTCGGCGTTGCGCTGTTCGGCCAACCGTTTGGCCAGCGGCGCCGAGTCGTGGCTGAGCACCAGCGTGTCGCCCTCGATCGCGCGGACGATCGCGCCCGACAGCATCACCTCGGTGGTGCGGCTGCGTTCGCGGACCTTGTCGCGCACCGTCGACCACATGCTGCGCACGGCGGCCGCGTTCGGCTCGCCGGCCGCCGCCGGCGCCTCCACCACCGGGTCCGACGGCGGACGCACCGGTGGAGGTGACGGCGCCTTCTCTTGGGGCGCTTTGTCTTCGGGGGCCTTGACTTCCGGGGCCTTGACTTCCGGGGCCTTGACTTCCGACGCCGGTTCGGTGGGCGCCGAGGGCTCGGGCGCAGCCTGAGGCGGTTCGGCCGCCCTGCTCTTGCGGGCGTACTGCCTCGGCGGCCCGCTGCCCTGCGCCGCGGCGCCCTCTCCGGCCGGGATCGACATGTCCAGCCGGGTCTCGATTCGCTCGACACGTTGCAGCAGCGCCGATTCGGTGTCGCTGGCCGACGGCAGCAGCAGCCGCGCGCACACCACTTCGAGAAGCAGTCGAGGCGCGGTGGCGCCCCGCATCTCGCCGAGCCCGGCGTGCACCACCTCGGCGTAGCGGGTCAGCGTCGCAGTCCCGATGCGCGTCGCCTGCTCACGCATCCGCTCGAGCACATCCTCCGGCCCGTCGACGACGCCACGCGCTCCCGCGTCGGGCACCGACTGCAGGACGATCAGGTCGCGGAACCGCTCCAGCAGGTCGGTTGCGAACCGGCGCGGGTCGTGGCCGGCGTCGATCACCGCCTCGACAACCCCGAAGAGGGCGGCGGCGTCGTTGGCGGCAAGCGCGTCGATCGCGTCGTCGATCAGCGCGACGTCCGTCGCACCGAGCAGCGCCAGAGCCCGCGCATAGGTGACGTGATTTCCCTCGGCTCCCGCCAGAAGCTGGTCGAGCACCGACAGCGTGTCACGCGGCGATCCGCCACCGGCGCGGATCACCAACGGATACACCGCATCGTCGACGGTCACGCCCTCCTGCGCGCAGATGCCCTCCAGCAGCGACCGCATGGTGCGCGGGGCCAGCAACCGGAACGGGTAATGGTGCGTGCGCGAGCGGATCGTCGGCAGCACCTTCTCCGGTTCGGTGGTCGCGAACACGAAGATCAGGTGTTCCGGCGGCTCCTCGACGATCTTGAGCAGCGCGTTGAAGCCGGCCGTGGTGACCATGTGCGCTTCGTCGACGATGAAGATCCGGTACCGCGACTGCGCCGGTGCATAGAACGCGCGGTCGCGCAGCTCGCGGGTGTCGTCCACGCCGCCGTGGCTGGCGGCGTCGAGTTCGACGACGTCGACGCTGCCCGGCCCGTTGGGCGCGAGTGCCACACACGAGTCGCACACCCCGCACGGGGTGGCCGTCGGACCCTGCGCACAGTTCAGCGAGCGGGCCAGAATGCGCGCCGACGAGGTCTTGCCGCACCCCCGCGGACCGGAGAACAGGTACGCGTGGTTGATCCGGCCGGACGAAAGGGCCGTCGAAAGGGGCTCGGTGACATGTTCCTGTCCGACGACTTCGGCGAACGTCGCAGGCCGGTACTTGCGGTAGAGCGCCACGCTCAGCAGGCTACCGATGCGGTCTGACGGCCCAGTGGGCCACCACTGCGTCGCTGGATTGTGCATCTGACGACGGTTGGGAGGCGATACGCGTCGTCAGATTCACAAACGGGCTCGGCCGGGCGGCGCAACTCTGTGGATGACTCGCCGACCGCAGCCCTGATCCGTCGGTCCACGCGTGCACCGTACGGGCATGACCGAGCTGCCGTGGCCGTTCGTCGGAACCGAAGTGTTGTCGACAGGCAGCATCTCCGAGCGCACGATGCGCCGCCTGTACGCACCGATGTATCCGGGAATCTACGTCCCACGCGACGCCACCGTGTCGGCACAGCATCGTGCCCAGGCGGCCTGGCTGTGGTCGAAGCGGCGCGGAGTCGTTGCGGGCCTGTCGGCGGCGGCGGTCCTGGGTACCAAGTGGATCGATCCGTCGGAGGCCGCGGAGCTGGTCCACGACAATCGGAGGCCGCCACCGAAACTCGTCGTCAGGACTGAACGGGTGCTGCCGAACGAACTCGTGACGATAAGCGAGATGCGTGTGACGACGCCGGCCCGCACCGCGTTCGACCTCGGTCGCCATCTCGAGTCTCGGACCGTCGCAGTGCAACGTCTCGACGCTCTGGCCAATGCGACTGGTCTCAAACACGTCGACGTGGAGGCGGTGATCGCTGCACACGCGGGGGCCCGCGGCATTCCGCGACTGCGCAGCGTGCTTCCGCTGATGGACGGCGGTGCGGAATCCCCGCAAGAGACGCTTGCCCGGCTGGCGTTGATCGATGCGGGCCTTCCGGCCCCGCAGACGCAGGTCCGGAT
The DNA here is from genome assembly GCF_001499855.1 of Mycobacterium sp. GA-0227b. GTDB lineage: Bacteria > Actinomycetota > Actinomycetes > Mycobacteriales > Mycobacteriaceae > Mycobacterium. Next base: position 39,749 of record NZ_LQIK01000009.1, on the reverse strand, counting down.
ATTCGACGAGTACGGGCAGTTCGTCGCACGCGTCGACATGGCGTATGAGGATTTCAAAGTCGGTATCGAATACGACGGGCCGCAACACTGGACCGATCCCGCAGTGCGGCAGCGCGATATCGACAAGCAGTTCGTATTGACCGGGCTGGATTGGCTGATCATCCGGGTCAGCAGAGACCTGCTGCGTTATCGGCGCTCCACCTATGTGGCCAGGGTCGAGAGCGCGTTGTATTCGCGGGGGTTTCGATTGTGAATCTGGCGACGTTTTCGGGCGGATTTCGTCGTCAGATTCACAAACGGGCCTACGAGAGCAGCGACTCGGTGGCCGACAGCAGGGCACAGGTGGCCAGACCGTCGATCGCCGCGCGTAGCTCCGGTTCGGCGGGGAATGTCGGTGCGATCCGGATGTTCTTGTCCTCGGGGTCTTTCCGGTACGGGAATGTCGCACCGGCCTCGGTCACCGCTATGCCGGCGTCCTTCGCCAGCGCCACGGTGCGCTTGGCCGTTCCGGGCAGCACGTCGAGGCTGATGAAGTAGCCGCCCTTGGGGTCGGTCCACGACGCGATCTTGGATTCGCCGAGGCGGTCCTCGAGGATCTCCAGCACGGCGGCGAACTTCGGCGCGAGCAGTTGCTGGTGGCGTTGCATCTGCAGGCGCACCCCGTCAGCGTCGCCGAAGAAGCGCAGGTGCCGCAGTTGGTTCACCTTGTCGGGGCCGATCGACTTCTTGCCCGCATGCTGCAGATACCACGCGATGTTGCCCAGCGACCCGCCGAGGAAGCTCACCCCAGCGCCGGCGAACGTGATCTTCGACGTCGACGCGAACACCAGCGGCCGGTTCGCGTTGCCGGCGGCTTCTGCCAGCCCGAGCACGTCGATCTGCCGGACGAAGTCGTGGGTCAGCGTGTGCACCGCGTACGCGTTATCCCAGATGATTCGGAAATCCGTTGCGGCCGTTCGCATCTGAACCAGCCGGCGCACAACTTCCCAGGAGTAGGTGACGCCGGTGGGGTTGGAGTAGACCGGCACGCACCAGATGCCCTTGATGGCCGGATCGGCGGCGACGAGTTCCTCGATCAGGTCGACGTCCGGGCCGTCCTCGCGCATCGGCACGGTGATCATCTCGATGCCCAGGCTCTCGGTGATCGCAAAGTGCCGGTCATAGCCGGGAGCGGGGCACAGGAACTTCAGCGTGGGTTCCTGGCTCCAGGGCCGGGGCGAGTCGGCGGTGCCGTGCAGCATCGAGAACACCACCACGTCGTGCATCAGCTCCAGGCTGGCGTTGTTGCCGGCGATGAGGTTCTGCACCGGGATGCCCAGCAGCTCGCCGAAGATCGCCCGCAACTCCGGTAGCCCGTGCACACCGCCGTAGTTACGGGTGTCGGTGCCGTCACCGTCGCGGAAGTCGTCCTTGCCGGGCAGGTCCAGCAGCCCGTTCGACAGCTCCAGCTGCGCGGGCGCCGGCTTACCCCGGGTGAGGTCCAGTTTGAGGCCTTTGGCCTGCAGCTCGGCGTAGTTGCGCTTCTGCTGCTCGTGCTGTGCGGAGAGGTCATCTCGGCCGAGCGACAGAAAAGACACCGGAAGCCTTTCGAACGGTGGAAGAAGGGGACCCCGCGCACCCGCCAGAGCCCATTGACCCTTGCTGCCTTCCGGCCCTGGGGGAGTTCACAGGATGGACGCCGCGCGGGGTCCACGGCGAGTCTAATACCAGAGCCACGCGCATCCGGACGGGCTCATCGGCAGGGTCGGTTACCATGGCCCGCGGAGGATTCGCCTAGTGGCCTATGGCGCTCGCCTGGAACGCGGGTTGGGTTAATAGCCCTCGCGGGTTCAAATCCCGCATCCTCCGCACTCGGCACGGGGTGCGATCTGCAGGCCTCGCCCGGTCGCACCCCGTCCAACCAAATGTCTAGGAGGAGTATGAGCCGCACCGTCGCGGTGATCTGGCACGCATCGTTCACCGTCGTGGCCGGTGTTCTGTACTTCTTCTTCGTCCTGCCTCGCTGGTATGAGTTATCGGGCGACATCCCCCACACATTGGGCACCGCGATGCGCATTGTGGTCGGCGCGCTGATCGGGCTCGCGGCGCTGCCGGTGGTCTTCACGCTGCTGCGCACCCGCAGGCCGGAGTTCGGCACACCGCTGCTGGCGCTGAGGCTGCGGACCTGGTCCATCGTGTTGCACGTGTTGGCGGGCGTCCTGATCCTCGGCGCGGCGATCAGCGAGATCTGGCTGTCGCTCGACGACGCGGGCCGGTGGTTGTTCGGCATATACGGGGCCGCCGCGGCGATCGCGCTGCTCGGCGTCTTCGCGTTCTACCTGGCCTGGGTCGCCGAGATGCCGCCACCGCCGCCGAAACCTCTCAAGGTCAAGGCGCCGAAGAAGCGGCGCGGCCGGGGCAAGCGCGCCGATAAGGACGCCGAGGAAGCTGGTGAGGAGAAAGAGGCGGAAGAGGCCAAGGCCGAAGAAGCCGGGGTCGAAGCGTCCGAGGACGCCGAGCACGAGGACGCCTCAGCGTCTGAGAAGCCCGACGCCGACGCGGACGACGAGGACAAGACCGTCGCTGAGGAGCCCGACTCCGACGCCCAGGAACCCGCCTCGACCGCCACTGAAGAAGCCGAGCAAACCGACGGCAAGCTGCGCAATCGCCGACCTGAGCCGACCCGCCGTCGCCGCAGGCGGCTACGTGGCGGCGTCGTCGTAGACGATTAGCCGCCCGCGCATCGGGCAATATGGGTTCATGGGCAAAATCCCCGTCCGTCGTCCGTTCGCGCCGCTACTGATCGCATTGGCCGCGGCGCTGGCCATGGTCATACCGGTTTTCCCCGCCACGGCGGCCCCCGCCGACCCGATCGCCGCGGCGGCGCAGGTGGAGCCGGCCGTCGTGCGCATCGACACCGAGATCGACTACCAGGGCGCCGTCGGTAACGGCGCGGGTTTCGTGATCGATCCGGCTGGCCACGTGCTGACCAACTTCCACGTCGTGTCGGGTGCCGACCGGATCACCGCGAGCGTCGGAGGCCGGTCCTATCCCGCCGAGCTGGTCGGCTACAACCGCAGGCGCGACATCGCGGTGTTGCAACTGATCGGCGCCAACGGGTTGCCCGTCGCACCGATCGGGGACTCCGCGCAGCTGGTGCCCGGCGAACCCGTCGTGGCGATCGGCAACGCCAACGGCACGAACGGACCGCTGACCCGCGAGGTCGGACAGATCACCGCCTTCGGCCGCACTGTCAACGCCGAAGACACGTTGACCGGCAGCAAGGACCAACTCGCCGGGCTTTTCGAGTTCGCCGCGCCGGTGGTCGCGGGTGATTCCGGTGGACCCGTGGTCAATAGCGCCGGACAGGTTGTCGGAATCACCACCGCGGCATCGGTGAACTACCAGTTCGGCCCGGGCGGAGAGGGCTTCGCGATCCCGATCAATGACGCCCTGCCCGTCGCGAACCAGATCCGGTCCCGCGCCCCCTCCGCCGAGGTGCACATCGGGCCGCCGGTGTTGCTCGGTGTCGGCGTCCGCTCGGCGCAACGCGGCCCTGGCGTGCAGATCGCCGAGGTGCTGCGCGGCGGGCCCGCCGACCGAGCCGGACTGGCCGCCGGTGACGTGCTGGTCGTGCTCGACGGCACTCCCCTCGATTCGGCGACCACGCTGACATACGTGCTGGACCGTCATTACTCCGGTGACGTGATCGACCTGACGTGGATCGACCGCAGCGGGCAGGAGCGCACCGGCAAGGCCATCCTGACGCCCCTCTAGGCGTCCAGAAGTCGGTCGAGACCGGCGATCAACAGGCCCAGTTCGAAGTCGAATTGATGCTCGGCGTCGTGGCGTTGCGATTCGGCCGACGCCAGCACCGTGCGCAGCGCCGGGTAGATGTCCTGCGGTTCGTGTTCGAGCGCCGCGGACGTGTCGGCGCGGTGCCGATGCACCCCCGACGCGGTTTGCGCGACGCTGCTGTGCGCCGCCGACTGCGCGATGTTGGACGCCGCGGTCAAGGCGTACCGCGCGGCGTCGGGCGCGAAGCCGGCGGCGAGCAGCGCGTCGAGCACCCGGTCAGCGAGCGCCAAGGCGGCCGCGGCGCCGATTCCGCGCAACCGCGTGAAATCGGTCGCGACCCCGACCTGAACCAGGCCGTCGCGGAACGCGACGCTGTACGCGCGCAGCACCGCACGCCAATCGTCGTCGACCGGCAACTCAACGCTGGTCAGTTCGCGTTCGAACAGGTCGGCGACCACCAGCGTCAGAAGCCCCTCCCGGTCACCGACGTAGTAGTGCAACGCCTTGCGGCTGACCCCGAGCGCGTCGGCCACCGCCTGCATCGTCAGGTCTCGGCCCGCCACGCCGCGCGCCGCCGCGACGATCTGGTCTCGGCTGATCCGGGGTGGACGACCTCTGGTGCGGCCGCTCATCACGGTCACCCTAAAGCGTGCCGAACGTATTTTTCACCGGTCGGTAAAAACGCCTTCGCGACGCGTCGCGTTTCCCTATGCTGTGCGCGTGCCAAACACCCCTTATCGCGTCGTTCAGTGGACCACCGGCAATGTCGGCAAGAGTTCGGTCGAGGCGATCGCCACGAACCCGAACTACGAACTCGTCGGCCTCTACGCGTGGTCGAAGGACAAGGTGGGCCGGGACGCCGGTGAGCTCGCCGGCATCGCACCGCTCGGCGTGCAGGCCACCGACGACGTCGACGCGCTGCTCGCGCTGAAGCCCGACGCGGTGGTCTACAACCCGATGTGGATCGACGTCGACGAACTGGTCCGCATCCTCGAGGCCGGCGTCAACGTCGTGGCGTCGGCGTCCTTCATCACCGGCCACAACCTCGGTGCCGGCCGGGACAAACTCGACGAGGCGTGCCGGCGGGGCGGTGCGACGCTGTTCGGTTCCGGTGTCAGCCCCGGCTTCGCCGAATTGCTCGCCATCGTGGCGTCGACGGCCTGCGATCGGGTCGACAAGGTCACCATCTCCGAATCCGCCGACACGACGCTCTACGACTCCCCCGACACGGAGCGGCCCACCGGGTTCGGCACCGCGATCGACGACCCGAACCTGGCCCCGATGGCCGCCAACGGCACCGCGGTGTTCGCCGAAGCGGTGCGACTGGTCGCCGACTCGATCGGCGTCGAGCTCGACGAGATCAAATGTGTCTCCGAATATGCTCAGACCACAGAGGATCTCGTGATGGCGTCGTGGACCATCCCGGCCAGACATGTTGCGGGCGTCTACGCCAGCTGGCAGGGCGTGGTGAACGGGAAGACCGTCGTCGACATCAACGTCCGGTGGAAAAAGGGTCAGACCCTCGATCCGGACTGGCAGCTCGACGGTGACGGCTGGAAGATCACGGTCGACGGCCGGCCGACGGTCAACATGCAGGTCGGGTTCCTGCCGCCGCCGGACATGATCGAGAACGCCAAGTCGATCGAGGACTTCTTCGTGCTCGGGCACATCATGACCGCAATGCCGCCGATCCACGCGATACCGGCGGTCGTGGCCGCGGCACCCGGTATCGCCACCTACAACGACCTGCCGCTACCCCAGGCCCGCGGGGTCGGGCCGACCAACTGACCCGGGTCTTAGCCGAAAGCCGTTTCATGGGCGCGGCGGAGGCACCGCAGCACCGTTGACGCCCCTGACGGTCGCCTTCAGCTGGGCGTTGGGCGGCCCTTCCAGGACAACGTCTTTGAGGATCTTGGCCTGATCCTTATGGACGGTGAATTCACCCTTCTGCGGTACCGCGCCGCCGACGACTTCGTAGAAGACGGTGAACGGTGTCTCCGGAAGCAGGTGCAATCCAATGTATTTCGGCTCGATCGTGTACCTGTAGGTGCAGGCGGACGCTTCCGGTGGGCACTGCCGGTCTGTGACGATCACGTTGACCGTGAACTCCGCCGGTGTCGGAACCTTCGCCGGCGGCGGGGCTAACGTCGTGCGCGGCGTTGTCGCCCGCTGCGCCTGCTCGGGCGCGTTGACACTTCCGAGGATCATCACGGCCGCCATGCCGACGCCGCCGGCGACGAGGGCGAGCAGCGCCAGTCCCGCGGACCACTTGCGGACGGCCGTCGACACGCGCATGCGTCAAGGAAACCTGGTGGGCCACCGGATGCGCGGCGTTTCCGTCGCATTACCGACGGCGGTTCCCTCAGTGCCTGATGCGGCGGCGTCTACCCAGGAACAGCGTCAGGAAGATCCCGCCCAGACCCAGCGCCGCCACCAGCGCGGCCGCGACGATCAACGTGATGTCCTTGCCACTGAGGCCCGTGGGCGAGGAATCACTTACCAGCTGCAAGTCGTAATCGCCGGGCAACGGTCCCTCCCCGGGGCCTTCCATACCCGGGAAGCTCTGAGTTTGGTGCACCTCGAATTGCGGTACCCCGCTGTCGTTTTGCTTCCATTCCCCCCACGCCGGGGTGACGCCGTCGAGTAGGACTTTGTGCGCACCGCCGACGGCCGGGTCAGGGCCGACGTCGACAATCTTTCGGACCACGATCGGCCGGTATGTCGCGTCCGTGTACTTGACCTGGACCGGGACATCGGTGAGCGTCCGCACGGGTGGAGGCGGCGGTGGAGGTGGCAGACCGGGTCCGGGGAAGTAGCCACCGCCGAAGAAGTTGCCGACGGCGACGTCGATCGGAATTCCAAAAGGATTGAGGCGCAGTGCGGTGAAGTTGTACGACCCGAGATCGCGCACTTCGGTGACGATGCGCCCCAGCGGCGGGATGAGCAGGATCCGAGGCACCCCGGCTACCTCGTAGACCAGCTGCAGCGGTTCTGGGTAGGGGTTGAAGATCAGCGGCCTGAAGTACCGGTCGTACTCGACCCAGTCCGGCTGCCATTGCAACACTTTCAACGGCGCGGTCGCACCGCCCGCCTCAGCGGCACCGCTCGCCGGGGCGTTGGCGCCGGGATCTGCCGCGGGGACGACCAGGTTCCGGAGGCGGTCGATCTCCGCGGGCGGCGCAGGCGGTGGAATTTCCTGGACGGGGGCAGCCAACTGCGCGATCTTGATGTCCTGCGGGGATGCTTCCGACCTCTGCGGCTCAGGGGTTTCGGTCACGCCCGCCGCCAGTTCTGCACTTGGCGACTGCGTTACCCCCGACGAATCCGTCGTTCCGCCGACGGGAGCGGTTTCCTCGGGACTCGACTGCTGCGATCCCCCCGCGGGCACCGTCTCACTCGGCGACGCGGTGCCCGTCGTCGTCTCGGGCTCCAGGCCGGCTGGTGCACTCGTGACCGTCGGGGTTCCCGACGTCGTTGCCGGGCCCGCGGACGGCGACGTGGTGGCCGACGCCGACGGTGTCGTCGCTGCCGTCGTGACCTCGGTCGTCGCCTGCGTCGTCGGTGTTGCCTGCGACGTCGGAGTAGGACTCGGCGCGGCCGTCGTCGTCGCGATCTCCGGTGCTTGCGTCTCTTCGGTGACGACTGGGGCTTGCGTCGTCGGCTCTTGGGGCGCTTGAGGTTCCGGCGGCGGCTCCGGTGCCACGGGCGTCGGTGCTTCAACCGCCGGCGGGGCTTCAACAGCGGGTGGTGCTTCAACCGCCGGTGGCGCTTCAACCGCCGGTGGTGCTTCAACCGCAGGCGGTGCCTCAACCGCCGGCGGTGCTTCGTAGGTCGGGACTTCGGCAGGCGCCTCTTCTGCGGGGGCGTACGCGGTCTCGGTCGGGGCGGTCGTGTCCGGCTGGGCAAGCGCTGGTTGCACACCGGTGCCGGCCGCAATCAACGCGACGGCCGCCACCGAAGCCAGCGCAGCCGCTAGGTGGCGGACGCGCGGGATACTGACTGCGCCAGGCACGTCAACCTCTTCTCACCAGCAGGCTTGACGTCGCTCGACCTGGAAGAGGTTGGCGGCGGCGCACTCTCCGGCATCGCTGACGACGAGGTTGCGGATCTGCCAGTACAGGTCGGCGGTGGCCTTCGTCGCCAGCCGTGCAGCCAGGTCGTAGTTGTTGATCGGCGGATTGGTGCCGGGCACGAGCATCATGCCGCGGGGGGTGTCCCACGAGTCCTTGTTCAGCGTCGAGTGGCACTCGACGAAGCCGGGCGGCGGACCACCGGGCGGGCAGCCGCCGAGCGGGTCGTGGTGGTCGCCTCCGAAGGCGTAGAACCCGGTGTGCAGCCCGGGAGGCAGGCTCGCCGGATCGCATGTCGGCATCAGCGGTGGCGGCATCCGATCGAGCTGGCCGACGGCGATGTTGTCCTCGACCCAGTTCGAATGGGAGTAGAAGTCCTGCAGAGCGTGGGCCAGGCCGCCGAATGCGGCGCGGGCTCCGGGCCCGTCGACGAGGTCGCTGCCACCGGGACCGGCGGGCTGCGCGCCGTTGAGGATGAGCGGAGTGAAGAAGTTCCACGCTTCCTGGGTTCTGGCGCAGATGTCGGCGGGGTCCTTTGCGTTGTCGATGTGGCGGAACTCGTCGGCGAAGAATGCGTCGCTGCCTACCACGCCGGCGCCCGGCGGTGGGCCGACGAGGATCTGGCCCATGGTGGCTTCGTCGACTCCCAGCGGCGCCAGTGCGTCGCGGGTGATGCGGTCATGGTTCTGGATCTGGAACGCCTGCGCCGTCGGCGCCGCCGACGCGCAGACAAGGGCAAAAGCGGCGGCCAACACGACAACGATCGACGAGCGCGGCTTGGGTTGGTGTGACGAGTTCATCGACTGTCCCCTTTGACCTGGTGACCCCCGAGTGGTCAGATCGTCGAATTGTTTCAGCCGAAAGTTGCGAGCATTCCGAAAACTGCAAAAACAGCAAATTTTGGTGCAAATGCGAACCATGCGCGCCGGACCTGGCCCGCGGCGCGTGGCATTTCCACGGCGCCTGAGCGGTGGGTGTACAGGTAGAGCAACCCTTCCAAGAGCGAACGAGCAGCCCCCGACCGGCTTATGGTGATGACTGTGAATCCGCTGGTACGCAGCTGTCCGCGGGAGGCGTAGTGGACGGAGCGCCGTTCGGCCGATACCGGTTGGTCGAGTTGTTGGGCCGCGGCGGCATGGGCGAGGTCTGGAAGGCATTCGACACGGCCACACAGCGTGTGGTCGCGGTGAAGGTGCTGCCGGCGCATCTCGCCGCCGACCCGGTGTTCGAACAGCGCTTCCGGCACGAGGCTTTCGCGGCCGCAGGGCTGACCAATCCCCACGTGGTGCCGATTCACAACTTCGGCGAGATCGAAGGTCGCCTGTATGTCGACATGCGGCTGATCGATGGCCAGGATCTCGAACATCTGCTTGCCCGCGGCCCATTGGAGCCGGAACGGGCGGTGAAGATCATCGCCCAGATTGCCTCGGCGCTCCATGCTGCGCATCGAATCGGGCTCGTGCATCGCGACGTCAAACCCTCGAACATCCTCGTCGCCGAAGATGATTTCTCGTATCTGATCGATTTCGGGATTGCACGTGCGACGGGCGACACCAAGTTGACCGCCACCGGCAACGTGGTCGGCACATGGCCATACATGGCGCCCGAGCGGTTCACCACCGGCCAAACCGACACCCGCGCGGACGTCTATGCGTTGACGTGCGTGTTGTATGAGTGCCTCACGTCCAGCCGCCCCTTCCCCGGCAACAGCGTCGAACAGCAGATCGCGGGTCACCTGACGACTCCGCCACCGCGACCGTCGATCTCGCGGCCGGAGGTGACGCCGGAGTTGGATGCCGTGATCGCGGCCGGTATGGCAAAAGACCCTGAGGAACGCTACGGAACGACCGTCGAACTGGCCCAAGCGGCAAGCAAGGCCATCACCGATCCCGCCGTCTCCACCCAACCGGCACAACCACATTCAGCGCCGACAGCCGCAGGACCCGCCCCGTCCGCGCCCACCGCAGCTGCCAGTACGGCTCAGGCGGGGCAAGCCTGGGCGGCGACCCAAGCTCGTCCGCAGGAGCAGCAGGCCGATGCACCCGCGGCCCCCACACAGGCCGGGCCACCCGAACATGTGAAGAAAGCGTGGGCGCCAACCCATGCCGCGCCTGCTGCGCATGACGAACAGGCTTACGCGGCGACTCAGGCGCCGCCTGCCGATTCGGTCAGCCAGGCCGAAACGCCGCCTCCCGGCGGCCCTTCGGACCGGACACCCGACGAAGACGGGTCGCTGCCCTGGTGGCGACGGACCGCGATCGTCGTGCCCATCAGCGTGATTCTGATCATCGCCGCCGCGGCCACCATCCTCACCGTGATCAGCGACGACGGCGCCGACCGACCCGTCGCACAGTCGCCGGATGCACCTCTCGACGGGACGTTCGCCGTCGAATTCGGCTCGCCGACAAAGCCCAACGGCGAGCCCTATCAGAACGCGCAGGGCGGCAACGAGAAATGGGTGATCCGATCGGCGTGCCGCGACGGCGGGTGTGTCGCGTCGGCGACAAAGGTCAACGGTTCACGCACAACAACGTCGACTCTGGTGCTCGACGAGATCGACGGCCGTTGGGAGGCCGTCAACGCGAAACAGGGCACGTGCCAGGGCGCCGAGCCGGTCGAACTCTGGGAGGTCTTCTCGCTGCAGTCTCAGCCCGACGGAAGCCTGGAGGGCGAATTCGTCCTCCGGTCGACCAGCGGAAGCTGCGCGAGTAACCAGCCGGTGACCTTTACCCGCACCGGTGACCCCGAGGCCGGCGCGTCGGTCGCCGACCCGGCAAGTCAGCCGGCGCGCGTCGCGTCCCCAGCGCAGTCCTTGCACGGCCGCTATCAGGAAGTCGACACGTATGTCGACGGAAACCGTAGCGCCGAAGTGAGTTTCGACATCCAGACGTACTGCCTGCGCAGCGGTCAGCGGTGCCTGAGTTACTGGTTGAACCCCAACGACGTCAAAGTCCTGGCGTTCGAACAGAACCAGTGGACGCTGACCAACACCTCGACGGACTCCCAGTGCAAGAACGGTGCGCCCGCTCACCGCGAAATCAGCCTGAGCTACCCGCTGCCGCAGCCGCCGCAAGATCCGATCACCCTGCTCACCGGACGCGGGCACTACACCGTCACGGGCGGTTGCCCCTTCAACAGCGATTTCGAATCACGCGTCCAGCGCACCGGAGACTAGAGGAGACCGGCGACGAAAGTTGCTGCCTGATCGGTCATTCCGGGTACGTACTGATGGTGCGCGGCCCGGTTGTCCATATCGCCCTCGCCGCAGATCGGGTCGTTGGCGTTGCACAAGTCGATGGTCCTGCCGCCGTAGACCGGGCTGAGCGCGTTCAGCGGGCCGACGACCTTGGCCAGTGGGTTGCCGAACACCGCGACGGCGGCCACATGGTCGGCGGCTTGCGGAGGCAGCGGCGCGGCAACGGCGCCGAGATCCAGGCCGGGCACGGCCTCCAGGCCCGGTATCGCACCCAATCCGGGGATGGCTCCCAGACCGGGAGTCACGCCGAGCATCAGGTCGATGACGGCCGCGCCCTGCGAGAAGCCGCCGAGCACCAACCGGGTGGCCGGGCAGTTCGCGGTCATGTATCCGACGTGACCGTTCGCGTCTGCGGCGCCCTCGGCGGCTCGCAGGAAGTTCATGGTGGCGGCGTAGTTGACCGCGTACTGGCCGACCGATCGGCCGCCCACTTTCGAGCGCAACGAGTCGATGAACGCCTGTCCCACGCCGCCCACACCGGGCGGGTCACCCGTCCCGCGCGCAAACACCACCTCGATGTCGGGACAGGATTGAGCCCCCGCGGAGGGGATGCCGACCGGCGCGCTCAATACAGCGACCGCCGTCAGGCCGGCTACGCAGACCCGTATGGCGATGTGAATTGATGACCATCTGCTGGCGATTTGTCGATGCTAAGAGCACATCGCGGCCGATGGCGCGTTTTCGTCAGTCGGGTTTCACCGGGTTACCGTCGGCGTCCCAGTTGGATGCGACCTTCTTGCTGGGCTGCACGCGCGGCGGCTCGCCGGGCATCTTCGGGTAGTTCGGCGGATACGGCAGGTCACCCAGTCCCCGCTCCTCGTCGGCTTTCACCATCTTCAACAGTGGTTCGAGCGATTGCGCATCGCTGTCGATGTCGGCCCACGGATCGGGCCGTCCCGCAACGAAATCCGGCACCGTCGAGATCGTGAAGTCATCGGGCTCGGCGGTGCGCAATTCGTCCCACGTCAAAGGTGTCGACACGGTGGCGATCGAAGTCTTGCGCGCCGAATACGCCGAGGCGAACGTGCGGTCCCTGGCGTTCTGGTTGTAGTCGATGAAGATGCGCGTACCCCGCTCTTCCTTCCACCACGAAGTGGTGACCGCATCGGGTGCACGGCGCTCGACCTCGCGGGCCAGCGCGATGCCTGCACGACGCACCGCGATGAAGTCCCAGTCGGTTCTGATTCGCAGGAAGACATGTACGCCTCGGCCGCCCGAGGTCTTCGGATAGCCGACCAGACCCAACTCGTCGAGCAGCGGTTTGAGCACGTCCACCGCGACCGAACTGGCGTCACCGAAATCCGTCCCGGGCTGCGGGTCCAGGTCGATGCGCAGCTCATCGGGATGCTCGGTGTCCGGGCACCGCACCTGCCACGGGTGCAGCGTGATCGTGCCCATCTGTGCCGCCCATGCGATCGCTGATGGGTGGGTCACCTTGAGCGCATCGGCGGTGCGGCCGGACGGGAAGGTGACCTGGCACGTCTGCAGGTAGTCGGGATGCTTCTGCGGCACCCGCTTCTGGTAGATCTCCTCGCCGTCGATGCCGTCGGGGAAACGCTGCAGATGCGTGGGCCGGTCTCGTAACAGCATCACCATCCGGTCAGCCACCGACAGGTAATACTCGAAGAGCTTGCCCTTGGTGCCCGCCTTGCCGAGTTTCGGGAAGTAGGGCTTGTCGCGATTGGTCAGCCGGACCTGGACGCCGTCGACGTCGATTTCCTCAGCAGCCGTTGCCATTTCAGGACTCCAGAACGTCGTACAGGTCGTAGTTCAGCGGTACCTCGAGCTGGTCGAAGGTGCAGCTCTTGGGATCCCGGTCCGGCCGCCAGCGCCGGAACTTCACCGCATGCCGGAAACGCCGGCCGGGTCCTGATGTCGCCGGCGACCCGGCTCCGTCCACGGTGTTGCCTTCCATCTGGTCGTAGGCCACCTCGCACACCTTCTCCGGCCGGATCGGAATCCACCGCTTGTCGGCGGCCGAGTTCCACCGGCTGGGATCCCCTTCACGCATCTCGTCGCCCTCACGCAGCGGCTCCAGTTCGGCGAGCAGCTTGAGCCGGTCCTTCGCGGTGAAAGAGGCCGCGCCACCGACCATCTGCAGTTCGCCGTCGTCGCGATACAGGCCCAGCAGTATCGACCCGATGCCCTCGCCGCTCTTGTGGATGCGGTACCCGATCGCCACGCAGTCGGCGTCGCGGGCGTGCTTGACCTTCACCATCTCCCGCTTGCCCGGCAGGTATGGACCGTCGAGGCGCTTGGCGATCACACCGTCGAGCCCGGCGCCCTCGAACTCCTCCAACCATCGGGCGCCGAGTTCGGGATCCTCGGTGGTGCGGGTGACGTGACACTGTGACTCCCGAACAGCTAGCCGATCGGTCACCGCATCGAGCAGCGCCTCGCGGCGGACCCGGAAAGGTTCCTTCATCAGCGCCGTGTCGCCGGTGGCAAGCGCATCGAAACCGATGAAGTGGGCCGGCGTCTGCTCGGACAGCATCTTGATCCGGCTGCCGGCGGGGTGGATACGCTGACTCAGCGACTCCCAGTCCAGCCGGATGCGGCCGCCGATCTCGCGAGGCACGACGATCTCACCGTCGAGCACACAGCGCGTCGCCAGTTCCTCGCGCACCGACTCGAGGACCTCGGGAAAGTAGCGGCCCAGGTCCTTACCGCTGCGGGACAGCAGCACCACCTTGTCGCCGTCGCGGAACACCAGCGCGCGGAAGCCGTCCCACTTGGGCTCGAAGGACCACACGCCCGCTTCGGGTGGCACCTTGGCCTGGGCCTTGGCCAGCATCGGTTCGAGCGGCGGCAGTACCGGAAGGTCCACCCGGCCCATTATTGCGTCCACGGCAATTGAGACCGACGACACCGGGCAATGTCATCGGCGGTCATTGCCGCCGGAGACTATGTCGCCGTAGTTGTCGTGCAGGCGCCACCATTCATACGGGGGACCCTGCGGTCTGCCTGGCGGGACATCCTGCCAATCTTCTTGTCGGCCGAGCGGTGTGATGTCGAGGAACGACCAGACCGGACCGATCTCCTCGATGCCGCGCCCGTTGATGAAATAGGTGCGGAAGACGCGATCGCGGTCGCGGATGAAGACGTTGAGCCCGAACATCTCCGCGACACCGAAGTCCTGAGAGAACTCGTCGCCGACAAGGGTGAAGAAGGGAATCTGCTCCCAACCCATCCGCGCTTGAAGCCCTCTGATGCGCTCCTGCGGGGCCGCGGTGACAAACACCAGACTCGTGTCACGGGCAGCCAGGTGCGCTGGATGGATCACGGTGTCGGCGAAAAGCGAGCAGCCCGAGCACGCCCCGTCCGGCCAGTTCTCAACATCAGGGGCATAGAAGAAGCGGTAGACGATCAGCTGACGCCGCCCGGCGAACAAGCCCAGGAGGTCGACTTCGCCGTCAGGCCCGACGAAGCGGTAGTCGTTGCGCACGGGGGTCATGGGTAGCCGCCGACGCTTTGCAGCGAGGCGATCCCGCGCCTTCATCAACGCCTTCTCTTCTTCCAACAGATCTTCACGGGCGGCCTGCCATTCGTCATGCGAGACGATTTCCGGCAGCGCGATTTCGTCCTGCTGCATCGATGGTGACGGAATGCCGGGACCTTCCTGCTTCGTCATGGTGTCGTCCATCCGTTCGCGATCCGTTCCGGCGCCCGATGCACTGCAACATGCCCGCTGTCCATACTCAGGTAGACCCGCCAAACCGGGCTAAGTCATCGGGGCACCAGCAGCCGCCAAATGGCTCACTTTCAAGATGCCTCGGAGCCATTCGCGTCTACTCGGCGTCTCCGTCGGCAGTCTCGTCGTCTCCGTCGTCGGGGATGAGGTAGCGCTGGGGGTGGTGGAAGTTGTTGACGCGGGCTTGGCCGGTGTCCAGTTGTGGTGGGGGCAGCCATTCGGTGCGGCCGTCTTTGCGTTTTCGGGTGCGCCACCCGCCGGGTTTGACCCGCCGATTGTCGGGCCCACAGGCCAACGTCAGATCGGTGATATCTGTCTTACCGTCATCAGCCCAGTCCGCGACCGCGTGATGCACCTGGCAGTGATAGGCCGGCGCAGTACATCCCGGCCGGGTACAGCCGCGGTCTTTGGCGTAGAGCACCAGCCGTTGTCCGGGGGTGGCCAGGCGTTTGGCCCGCCCCAGATACAGCGGTTCTTCAGTGTGCTCGTCGAAGACCGCCAGATAGTGATAGGCCGCCGAGGCTTGACGGATCACCTCACTCATCGGCACCAAGCTGCCCCCGCCGGTGACGCCGTGACCGGTTCCGGATTGCAACTCCCGCAGCGTGGTGGTGATGACCATCGTGGCCGGCAACCCGTTATGGCTACCCAGCGTCCCCGACGCCAACAACGCCCGGCACATCGCACTCAACGCATCATGATTGCGCTGCCCGACCGTCCGCGTATCGGACGACACCGCTTCGGGTGAGGGTTCGCCGTCCACACACGGCTTCTCGTCGGCGGGGTTGTTCATCCCCGGCGCGGCCGCATTGGCGAGAACGGCTTCCAACGCCGCGCCGGTCGTCGGATCGAGCAACCCGCGCACTTCGCGCATCCCATCGGCGCGCTGGCGCCCCAACCGCAGCCAGCGCTGACGCGCGCGCTCCTCGTCGGAGAAATCCCCGTCCGGATGCAGATAGGCGGCCAGACGCTCACAGGCCTCGCGCAACTCCTCCGGGGTGAGCTTGGCAGCGATATCGGCCAGCTGCGCTTCGGCGGCCTCGCGCACGTCAAAGGGCACCGACACCGGTATCTGCTTGGCGAAGAACTTCCCAATGATGCGCACATGCTCGACACCGATCTGCCCGCGCGCCTGCGCAGCAGCAGTCCGGGCCAGCACCGGCTCCAACTGCTCCCCGGTCATCGCCCGCCGCGGCGCCAACTCGCGCGCCTGTCGCACCCGACGGTTCGCATCGGTCTTCGAGATCCGCAACAACACGGTCAATGCCGAGGCCACGCTAGGCGCACCCAACTCGGCGATCGGCGTGCGCTCGAGCTCGGCGACCAACCGGTGCCCCACCGCGGCCTGCGCGCGGGTGAACGTCTCCCACTGCGCGGCCACCGCGAACTGCTCGGCGGTGCTCAACGACTCGAACGACTCGGCCAGCAACCCGGTCAACTCGCGGCTCATCACCGCGATCCGCTCACCGATCCGTTCGAACGACATACCCGAACGCTAGTTCGAACCACTGACAACTCGGCTCTGTTTGTGACTGATGAAACCACTGTGGCACAAGGGATTACGCTGCCGCAGGGCTCGCTGCGACAATGGCGGGATGCACCTGCCCGTGATGCCTCCGGTGTCGCCGATGCTGGCCAAACCGGTCACGTCGATTCCCGCCGACGCCTCCTACGAACCGAAATGGGATGGCTTCCGGACCATCTGCTTTCGTGACGGCGACGAGGTCGAGTTGGGCAGTCGCAACGAGCGTCCGATGACCCGCTACTTCCCCGAGGTCGTCGACGCAGCCAAGGCTGAACTACCCGATCGCTGCGTCATCGACGGCGAGATCATCATCGCTACCGACCGCGGCCTGGATTTCGAGGCGCTTCAGCTACGCCTGCATCCCGCCGCCAGCCGGGTGCGCATGCTTGCCGAGCAGATCCCGGCATCGTTCATCGCGTTCGACCTGCTCGCGCTCGGCGATGACGACTACACCGGCCGGCCGTTCAGCGAGCGGCGCGCCGCGCTCATCGACGCGCTCACCGACGCCGGGCCGTCGTTCCACGTCACCCCGGCGACCACCGACCTGGCCACCGCCGAGCGCTGGTTCGACGAGTTCGAGGGCGCGGGCCTCGACGGCATCATCGCCAAGCCGTTGGAACTGACCTATCAGCCGGACAAGCGAGTGATGTTCAAGATCAAGCACGAACGCACCGCCGACTGTGTGGTCGCCGGCTACCGGGTGCACAAGTCCGGCGAGGATGCGATCGGTTCGCTGCTGCTCGGGCTGTACAAGGACGATGGAACGCTCGCATCCGTCGGCGTCATCGGCGCTTTCCCGATGGCCCGGCGCCGCGAGCTGTTCACCGAATTACAGCCGCTGGTAACGACATTCGCCGATCACCCATGGAACTGGGCCGCACACATGGCCGGCGACCGCACGCCCCGCCGCAACGAGGGTTCACGCTGGAACGCCGGCAAGGACCTGTCGTTCGTCCCGCTGCGACCCGAACTGGTCGTCGAGGTGCGCTACGACCACATGGAAGGCGAAAGATTCCGCCACACCGCACAATTCAATCGCTGGCGGCCCGACCGGGACCCTCGGTCGTGCACCTACGAACAACTCGAGCAACCTGTCACCTTCAAGCTCGGTGACATCGTCCCCGGGCTGGGCTGAGGAAGTACTTTCGTCGGAAGGCGTATCTTCGCGTCCCGAACGTGTGATGCTGCCTGCATGATGCTCACACGCGCGACGGCAGCAGCGGCCGCAATCGCCGGCGTCGCGATCGGATTGGCAAGCCCCGCATGGGCGGACGGACGCCTCGAGGGCAACTACCGATTCGTCAACGGCGCAACGTCCAACACGTGGGCGATCACCACGCAATGCAACCCCGAAGGCTTTTGCGCCGGGACGGTGTCGAGTTCCACAGGCATGATCGCCCATATCAGCCGGGCGGCCGACGGGCCGTGGATCGTCGAGCGCCACGACGTCCCGAACGGCTGGACGTGTCCCGACGGTAGTACCGGGCCGGGGGATCTGTCGTACGCGTTCGACCCCGCCAGCCTGGCGGGCACCGCCACCTACACGTCGAAACCCGGGGCCTGCAACGATCCCAACGCGAGCCGGCACGAGAACCCGATCAGCTTGCAGCCGCTGTAGTCAGCCGCGGCTGCCCTCGAGCTCGTAATCCAACTGCGGCGGCGCTTCGGGCGTGCCGGGTATCTCGGTGCCGTTGATCGGGCACCGCGCGGTCTCCGGCATTTTGAGCAGTGCGATCGCGCCGACGACGCAGGCGGCCATCATGTAGTACGCCGGCACGAGGTTGTGGCCCGTCGCGTTGACCAGCCAGTCGTTGACCGCCGGCGCGGTACCACCGAAGATCGCGGTCGACACGTTGTACGCGATCGCGAAACCGGCATAGCGCACCTGCGTCGGGAACATCGCCGGGAAGGTGGCCGAGATCGTCGCCAGCTGCGGAACGTAGAGCAACCCCAGCACGGCGAAGCCGATGACGGCTCCGACCGCGCCGGTCGACATCAGCATGAACATCGGGATACCCGCGACGAACAGCCCGATAAGGGAGACCCACCAGATCGGCTTGCGCCCGATCCTGTCCGACGCCAGGCCGGCGAACGGCAGGAACACCATCATCGAGAGCATGCCGATGATCGGGACGACCAACGACATGTCGGTGGACAGGCCGATCGACTGCTCCAGATAGGTGGGCATGTAGGTGAGCAGCGTGTAGTTGACGACGTTGAGCGCGACGACCAGACCGCCCAGCCGCAGGATCGGGCCCCAGTATTGGACCAGGA
Organism: Mycobacterium sp. GA-0227b; assembly: GCF_001499855.1. Lineage (GTDB taxonomy): Bacteria > Actinomycetota > Actinomycetes > Mycobacteriales > Mycobacteriaceae > Mycobacterium. The sequence goes on along the minus strand of NZ_LQIK01000009.1, from coordinate 21,156 downwards.
GATCCTTGAACTCGCCGCCGACGTCGCGCTCTCGTTCGCCCGACTTCGCCAACTCCTTGAACACCGGCGTCTCGTCCAGTCTGGTGCGCAGATACAGCCCGATCAGGCCGAGCGGCGCGGCGAGCAGAAACGGCAGCCGCCAGCCCCATACGTTCATCTGGTCGTCGGTGAGCACCAGCGAGAATCCGAGCATGAACAGCGCGCCCACCGAGAAGCCCGACAAGGTGCCGAATTCGAGGAAACTGCCGAGCATTCCCCGACGACGGGTCGGCGCGTATTCCGCCATGAAGGTCGCGGCCCCGCCGTACTCTCCACCGGTGGAGAAGCCCTGGATCATCCGCAAGATCACCATGAGCGCGGGGGCCCAGAGCCCGATCACGGCATAGCTGGGAACGAGCCCGACGCACAGCGTTGCGCCGGCCATCACCAGGATCGTGATGGCGAGGACCCGCCGTCGACCGAGTCGGTCGCCGAGCGGCCCCCAGACGAATCCGCCGAGCGGCCGGACCAGGAACGAGACGGCGAACGTCATCAGCGCCAGCAGCGTCGCCGTGGCTCCGTCGCCCGGAAAGATGGCCGCGGAGATGTAGGAGACGCCGTAGGCGTAGAGGCCGTAGTCGAACCACTCGGTGAAGTTGCCGACGGCCGACGCCGCGATGGCTTTTTTCACCTGGCCCGGCGGCGACTCCTGCTCGGGCTCGTGCTGCGGGTTGCTGGAGCCTTCGGGGTGCACGCGCGTGCCTCCTCGCGTCCGTCGGGCACGGCCCCCGGGACGCCTAGGCACGGCGAGCGCCGGCGGAGGGCCGTGTTTCTCGGTGCACGAGCAAAGTACCAGCGCTTCAGGCGAGTACCCCGGATCGCCTCGCGGCAGGCGCCGTTGATCGACGGCATGCGCCGAATGGCTAGATTTCGGTGGTGAGCGCTGGCAGGTTCGCCCCGAGCCCCTCTGCCGACCTGCACATCGGCAACCTGCGCACCGCGGTCCTCGCGTGGTTGTTCGCCCGGTCCTCCGGCCGCCGGTTCCTGATCCGCGTCGACGACCTCGACGACCGCACCTCGACCGAGATCGGCCGGCGGCAACTCGCCGACCTCGCCGCGATCGGGTTGACGTGGGACGCCGTCGAGTGGCAGTCCGAGCAGCCCGACCGCTACTCCTCGGCGATCGAGGAGCTGACGAGCCGCGGACTGCTGTACGAATGCTATTGCAGCCGAAGGGATATCGCGCAAGCGCCGCGGGCACCGCATGCACCCCAGGGCGCCTACCCGGGAACCTGCCGCGACCTCACCGACGCCGAGCGCGCGGCGCGCCGGGACGAGATCGGACGGGCGCCCGCGTTACGGCTGCGCACCGACGCGATCGTGCACACCATCCACGACCTGTTGCACGGCGACTACACCGGCATCGTCGACGATTTCGTGGTCCGCCGGGGCGATGGCGTGCCCGCGTACAACCTCGCGGTCGTCGTCGACGACGCGGCACAGGGCATCGACCAGGTGGTGCGCGGCGACGACCTCCTACCTTCCTCGCCGCGCCAGGCGTACCTGGCGCGGATGCTCGGATTTCCGGAGCCGACGTACGCCCACGTCGCGCTGGTGCTCAACGAGGACGGCGCCCGGCTGGCCAAGCGCGACGGCGCCGTGACCCTCGCCGAGATCGGCGTCCAGCGCGCGCTCGCGCAGATCAGCGCGTCGTTGGGCTGGCAGGCCCGCGACCTCGAGGGCATGCTGGCCGATTTCGACCCGGCCGAACTGCCCCGCCGGCCATGGATCTACCCGGTCACTTGACCGGCGCGAGCGACCGTGTTTGCACCGCCATCGGCGGCGCGTCGTTGTACAAGCGCGGTCGCTCGCGGGGTTTAGGGGTCACTCGCGCCGACTAAATGACGGGTGAGCGGCCCTTCGCAGCGCGCTCGGCAGCCGCAAGCAGGTCGTCGCGGAACAGCGGATGTGCGATCGCGGCGAGCGCCTCACCGCGTTCGCGGACCGTCTTGCCCTCCAATTCGGCAGCGCCGTACTCGGTGACGATCACGTCGACGTGGTGTCGCGGTGTCGTGATCACCGCGCCCGGACCGAACCACGGCACGATCCGCGACTGCGGTTCGCCGTCCTTCTCGAACGTCGAAGGCAGGCAGATCAGCGAGCGGTCCGACAGCTCGAGACCTGCACCGGCGACGAAGTCCTCGGCGCCGCCGACTCCGCTGAACTGGTTGCCGCCGATCGTGTCGGCGACGACCTGGCCCTGAATGTCGATCGCGAGCGCACCGTTGATCGACACCATGTCGTTGTTGGCCCCGATCACACCGGGCGCGTTGACGATCTCCACGGGCAGGAATGCGACGTCGCGGTTGCCGTCGAGCCAGGCGTACAGTTCCGCCGACCCGAATGCGAACGTCGTCACGCTGACACCGTCGTAGATGCCCTTGCCGGTGTTGGTGACCTTGCCCGCGCGATGCAGTTTCATGCAGCCGTCGGTGAACATCTCGCTGTGCAAACCGTATTCGCCACCGTCGCCCTCGGCCAGCAGGGTCGCGATCTGGCTGGGAATCGAACCGATACCGGTCTGCAGGGTCGCACCGGAGGTGATGAACTCGACCGCGTGGCGCGCGATCGCCGTGTCGGCCTCGGTGGGCGCCGCGTCACCGCCCGGTAGTGCAAGCGGCGCATCGGTCGATTGCACGAGGATGTCGATCTCGTCGACGTGCAGCGCGTGCCGGTGGTCATCGAGCCCGAATGTCCGCGGGTAGGCGGTTGACACCTCGACGATCAGCAGCCGCTCGGGATCGCTTCCGGCACGGCGCAATTCGTTGACCGTGCCGCCCGCGTGCAGGGACAACGAGCACCACCCGTCGGCGTCGGGCGGGGCGGCGACGGTCGTCATCACGCGCGGCGACTGTTGCTCGAGCAGCGGCCCGAACCGGCGGAAGTCCGCGGGTGCGAACTCGACATTGGCACCCGCGTCCCGCAGGGCCCGCTCGAGCGGACCGAAGAACCCCGACAGGTAATGGACGCCCGGACGGGCGAACAGCTCCGTACCGACCGCGAGCAACGCGCCGTACACCCCCAGATCCGTCCAGTCCTCGCGCTCACCGAGCGCCCGCAGGACCGCCGGCGGCTGGCCGGGTCCGAGCGGTATCCCCAGGGCGTCGTCGGTCGCGAGCCGCGCGGCGGCCTGCTCGGCGGTGAGCTCGGTTGGCATGGCGTGAAACTACCGCGTGCGCGTCGAGTAGTACCGGCCCAGCACGTCGGCGCGCAGCTCCTCGAACTCGCCCGCGTCGATCGCCGCGCGCATCCGGTCGACGAGGCGCACCACGAACCGCTCGTTGTGGATGGTGCACAGCGTCGCCGAGAGGATCTCCTTGGCCTTGAACAGGTGATGCAGATAAGCCCTGGTGTAGTGGGCGCAGGTGTAGCAGTCGCAGTCCGCGTCGATCGGTGTGAAGTCGCGCCGGAACCGTGCGTTGGTGATGTTGAAGCGGCCGGTGGCCGAGTAGAGCGCGGCGTTGCGCGCGACGCGCGACGGCGATACGCAGTCGAACGTGTCGGCGCCGGCGGCCACCGCGTCGAACAGGTCGTCGGGCTCGCTGATGCCCAACAGATGGCGCGGCTTGTCGACGGGCAGTTCCTCGCAGACCCAGCCGACGATGGTGGCCAGGTTCTGCTTCTCCAGTGCCCCGCCGATGCCGTAGCCGTCGAACCCGATCGACACCAGCCCGCGGGTCGCCTGCCGGCGCAGGTCTTCGTACTGCGCGCCCTGCACCACACCGAACAGCGCCTGCCGCGGCCTGTCCGGGCGAAGGGTCGACAGCCGCTCATGTTCGGCCAGGCAGCGCACCGCCCACTCGTGGGTGCGCTGCACCGACCGCTCCTGGTAGCCGCGGGTGTTGACCAGCGTGGTCAGTTCGTCGAACGCGAAGATGATGTCGGCGCCGAGTTGATGCTGGATGCCGATCGACACTTCGGGGGTGAACCGGTGGGTCGAGCCGTCGAGATGCGACCGGAACGTCACCCCGTCGTCGTCGACGTTGGCCAACCGCTCCTTGCCCTCGGCGATGATGTCGTCGGCCTGCACGCGTTCGGTATCCATCGCCAGCACCTTGCGGAACCCGGCGCCCAGCGACAGCACCTGGAACCCGCCGCTGTCGGTGAACGTCGGCCCCGACCAGTTCATGAACGCGCCCACCCCGCCGGCCTCGTCGACGATGTCCGCGCCGGGCTGCAGATAGAGGTGGTAGGCATTGGCCAGGATCGCCTGGGCACCAAGTTCTTTCATCATCTCGGGAAGCACCGCCTTGACGGTCGCCTGGGTGCCCACCGGAATGAACGCCGGGGTGTGGATCTCGCCGTGCGGGGTGCGGATGACGCCCGTGCGGCCGAAGCGTCCGGGCAATTCGGTCACCACGCTGAACGACGGTGCCGACGACTCTTGCGGAGCGGGAGAATTCGGCACGGCCACGCCGTAGATTCTGCACTGTGAGAAACCGGTGGTTCCCCACGTGCTGCGCAGCCGCGACCGTGCTGGTGATGGCCGGATGCTCGTCGGATCCGCCGGACTACCAACCGCCGGCCGGCCAACTCGTCGCGGGCACGGCGCAGGTGACGGTCAACGGCCACGACGCCGGCGTCACCGAGACAGTGCAGTGCGACACGACGGGGTGGCTCACCACCATCACCACCGGCGATCAGACGTCCGGGGTCACGGCGATGGTGTCGGCCGAAGACGAACTGGCCGCGGAGTCGGTCAGCATCAACAACGTCGGCGGCTTCACCGGTAGTTACAACGCCGGGGCGGGCGGCGCGGGAGCTGAGGCCGCTGAGGTTCAGATGACCGGCCGGACCTACGACATCTCGGGCACCGCCCACGGCTTCAAGACCGACTCGCCGAGCTTTCGCACTTCCGGCCCATTCCACATCCGGGTGTCCTGCTAACGGGGGCAAGATCAATTTTTCCGCGAAACCGCTGTTCGCAGGGGTGCCGCGAACCATACTGCTCTAGATGATCCGATCTTGACGGGTCACGACAACAAAAGGAGAACTGTGGTGAAGCGTGGTTTCCTGGTCGCGGTAGGCGGCGCGGCTCTCGTCATCGCCGGACTGTCCGGCTGTTCTTCCGACGACAAGAAGTCAGAGACGACGGGTGAGACGTCAACGGCCGCAGCAGCGGAAGGCAAGACCACCGTCACGATCGACGGCCAGGATCAGGCCGTAACGGGCACGGTCGTGTGCAGTTCGGTCGGCGGCAACACCAATATCGCGATCGGTGACGCGACCACCGGCATCGGCGCGGTGGTCAGCTCCGGCGACGAGCCCACCGTGCAGTCCGTCGGCCTGGGCAACGTCAACGGCGTGACGCTGGGCTACCAAAGCGGTACGGGCCAGGGCGACGCCAAGGTGGAGAAGGACGGCAACACCTACAAGATCAGCGGCACCGCGACGGGCGTCGACATGGCGAACCCGCTGCAGCCGGTCAACAAGCCGTTCGAGATCGAGGTCAGCTGCCCGTAGATAAAGCGTGCACGAAAGGCGGCGGCGTCCCGGACCGGGGCGCCGCCGTTCGTCATCCGGTGTAGCCGGCCGCCGACTGCCGCAGCTGCCAGATCTGCGCCGGACACAGCTCGTTGACGGCCTGGTTGATCAGGTAGGCGCCCTGGTAATAGTCGGCGGTGCGGAAGTCGGCCTTCACCTGATCGACGAGTTGGGCGTAACCCATCTTGGCTGCGACCCGGTCGCAGATGCTGTTTCCGTAGCCGATGGCCGCGTCCGCGTTCGGGAAGTTGTAGCCGGGTCGCACGTGCACGTTGACCAGATAGGCGACGACGTCGGCGCCGGCCGGCGGGGCGCAGACGAGAGCGCCGGCACCGGCAGCGGCGGCGGCCAAAGCAACGATGACGCGCTTCATGGCATATGAGCCTATTCCGTGCCCGCCGCCGGTGCGGGGCACATACGCTAACCCCATGAGGCTCATGGCTGCAGCTGCGCTGGCGTGCGGGTTCGTCGCCGCGCCGATGTTCACCGCCGCGAATGCGCCGGCGTCCCCGGGTTACTGCGACGGCGCGGATTGCGTCCCGTATATCGACCGGACTGCGGTGGAGGGCACGCACTGCGTGCAGAACACCCGCTACAACTTCGGGATCGACGCGTCGGGCAACACCCTCGCATGCAACTCGCGCAGCCGATGGATCGCATCACCACCGCTGGTCGGCATCCGGACCAATCGGCTGCCCTGCGGTGACGCGACCGGGGTGGCGCAGTCGCCGGACGGCGTTCCGCTGAGCTGCCTCGAAGGTGCCTGGACCCCGGACTACCGCGTGATGTTCTACGGCTGAGGCGCTCGAAAGGCGCCGGCGGCGAGGCCCCGTGATCGCCGTCTCGACGGTGCGCGAGGTGTGATCTAGGCCTCGCTACCGTTTCGAGATCGATCGCATATGCGTGGCATGCGTGAGGAATCGGGCCAAGCGGGGTACAACACGGGCGTGGTGATCGACGTGCGCCTGCGGCCGGCAGACCCGTTGCGTATCGAGGTACCGGCCACCGCGGATCGATTGGCACAGATCCGCCACCGACTGCTCGACTGGATGACCCCGATCGGAGTCCCCGATCCCGTCGTCGCCGATGTCGTGCTGGCGGTCAATGAGGCGGCCACCAACTGCGTCGAACATGCCTATCGGGATTGCGACGACGGCGTGATCGTCATCGACGCGACCGTCGAGGACGAGCGGATCATCGTCTGCGTCTCCGATCACGGTGCGTGGCGAACACCGAGCACCGAACCGACCACGCGCGGTCGCGGGCTGCCGATCATCCGGGCCGTCGGCGACGGGGTGGACGTCGCGGGTTCAGCGAGCGGCACCACCGTGCGGATCGACTTCGAGGTCACCGACGGGCGTCACGACTGGGGCAGCCGAACCACCTGAACGAAGAACTCGTCGATCTGCCGAACGGCGTTCATGAACTGGTCGAGGTCAACCGGTTTGGTGACGTAGGCGTTGGCGTGCAGCTTGTAGCTGCGCAGAATATCTTCCTCCGCCGACGATGTCGTGAGTACCACCACCGGGATGAGGCTCAGGTCCGCGTCGGACTTGATGGTCTCCAGCAGCTGCCTGCCGTCGTACTTCGGCAGGTTCAGATCGAGCAGGATCAGATCGGGGCGCGGCGCGTCGGCGAACTGGCCGCGTTGGTAGAGGAAGTCGAGCCCCTCCTCGCCATCGTGGGCGACGTGCAGCGTGTTCTTGATCTTGTTGTGCTCGAAGGCTTCCCGGGTGATCAGCTCATCTCCCGGATCGTCCTCGATCAGCAGAACGTCGATCGCTCGACCGTCCAATGTCATGCGGTTGATCCTTCCATATCGGCCTCGACGGGCTCGTCGACGACGCAGGGAATGGTGAAACGGAACCTGGTGCCGTCCGTGTAGGTGGTGTCGATCCAGATGCTGCCGCCGTGGTACTCGACGATCTTGCGGCACAGCGCAAGCCCTATACCCGTGCCGGAGTACGACGACTCGCGGCCGTGCAGGCGCTGAAAGATCACGAAGACCTTCTCCGTGAACTCGTCGGGGATCCCGATGCCATTGTCGGTGACGGTGAACACCCACGACCCGTCCTGCGCGTCCTCACCCGTCGCGCAGTCGATGACGATCCGCGGTACGACGCCCGGTCTGCGGAACTTCACCGCGTTACCGATCAGGTTCTGCCAGAGCATCGTCAGCAGGGTCGGGTCACCCTTGACCGAAGGTAGCGGCCGTCCGTTGTGGACCACCACCTCGGCGCCGGCCTCCTCGATCGTGGTGGCCAGGTTGTCCATCGCGTCGTCCAACACGGCTGAGAGGTCGACGTCGTCGTGCACCGAATGAAGCCTTCCGACGCGGGAGAACGTCAGCAGATCGTTGATCAGCACCTGCATCCGCTTGGCGCCGTCGACGGCGAACCGGATGTACTCGACGCCGCGCTCGTCCAACTTGTCGCCGTAGCGCTTCTCCAGCAGTTGACAGAACGACGCCACCTTGCGCAGCGGCTCCTGCAGGTCATGCGACGCGACATAGGCGAACTGCTCGAGTTCGGCATTGGATCGCTGCAGTTCGAGGGCCTGGTCGGCCAGCTGGGTCCGCGCCTGCCGCGCCGCTTCGAGTTCGTCGACGATGTGCTGCCGCATGTCCTCGACGTCCGCGGCGATGGACTGAATGTCGCGCGGACCCCCCACCGTGATCTTCTCGCCGAAGCTGCCTTCGGTGATCTTGCGGCAGGCCGCGGCGAGCGCTTCCAGCGGCCGGGTGACGGCGCTACGCACCAGCACCGCCAACGCGATCGCGGCCAAGAAGAATGTCGCCACAACCGTGATGAGCACGCTGTTCCGCCAGGTTTGCACCCGGGCGAGCTCATCGACGGCGTCCTGCCGGGCCTGGGTCAGATCGCGGTTCTGGGCTTCGAACAACGCTCGTAGGCTGTCGAATTCGGCATTGCCGCGCGCGGCCGTCTCGGCGTCCAGAACCTTCGGGGACCCCGGCGTCACCGACGCGAGAACCGGGTCCGCGAACGTCGAGCGCCACGCGGCAGCGGCCTCTTCGATCGCTTCGAGGTCGGCGAGCAACTCGGGCCGGTGGCCGATTCCGTCGCGGACCTGCTGCGCGGCGGCACGCTCGGCCTCCTGGCCGGCGTAATACGGTTCGAGGAACTGGCGGTCGGCGGCGATGGCGTATCCGCGAATCGCGGTCTCCTGGTCACGGAGAGCGGCCTGCAGCTGGTACGCCGCAACGCGGGCGGGTTGGATGCCGAGGTTGAGCTCACGCGAGACGTCGTCGGTCCGGTTCAGCAGCAGGGCACCGGCGATCGCACCGGCGATCACCACCACACCCATCATCGACAACACCAGGTTCTGCCAGCCCTGGACGGTGAGGCGTGATCTCATCCGGTCGTCGTCCGCTCCACCCGCACGACAGCGATGTCGTCGCTGATGCCGCCCACTGACTGCGCCCGACGCTCCACATCGTCGATCAGCGCGCTGACGAACTCGGCGCCGGGCAGATGCGCATAGCCGCGCGCGACTTCGAGCAGGCCCTTCTCGCCGAGGCGTTGGGTGCCCTCACCGGAGCGTCCCTCGAACAGCCCGTCGGTCAGCAACACCAGGCCGTACCCCGGCGGCAGCTCGAGGACGTTCAGCGGCCACTCGTGGCCATAGAGGCCGAGGGCGGGACCGACCTTCGGCTCCAGCCACTCCACGGTGTCTGGACCGTGCAGCAGCATGCCGGGATGGCCTGCCGACACCACGTTGAAGCTGAGGCTGTCGGTCGACATCGCGACGCTGATCACCGTCGCGAAGATGCTCGAACCCGGCCGTTCGGTGCTCAGAATCCGTTCGAGTTGTCGCATGCGTTCGTTGCCGCGCAACCCGGCGAACGTCAGAGCGCGCCAGCCGATGCGCAGCGTTACGCCCAGCGCGGCCTCGTCGGGGCCGTGCCCGGCCACGTCGCCGACCATGACGTGCACGGTGCGGTCCGGCGTCTGCACGAAGTCGTAGAAGTCACCGCCGAGCAGCGCATGCTGTCTGCTGGGCCGGTACTCGGCGACGATGTCGACGCCGGGCGAGTCAAGTAGCAGCGGAGACGGCAGCAGCCCACGCTCGAGGCGGGCGTTCTCCATGGCGCGCAGCTCGCTGGCGTGCAGTTCGACCGAGGTGAGCTCGGCGCGTTTGCGTTCCACCGCGTAGAGCAGCGCGCGGCGGAGCGTCTCGGGTTCGACTCGGCCCTTGACGAGGTAGTCCTGAGCGCCGGCGGCGACGGCGGAGATGCCGAAGTGCTCATCGTTGAGCCCCGTCAACACCACGATCGGCAAAGTGATGTCGCGCCTGGTGATCCGGTCGAGGGCCTTGATGCCGTTCGCGTCGGGCAGGTTCAAATCAAGCAGCACACAATCCGGCCGAGAGGTGTCCAACTGCCGTTCGGCGTCCTCCATCGAGGCCGCCCACGAGACATCGATTTCGACGGCGGCATCGGCGATCAACTCCTCGACCAGAATCGCGTCGCCGCGATCGTCCTCGACGAGGAGCACCGAAAAGGGGCGCACGGCAGCGCCGGCACCGGCCGAGGCGGACGGGCCTTGGTCATGAAGCGCACGCATATGTAACCAATTCTCTCGCGTTGGTCACCGCGGTCGCCTCGACCTCTGCTTCAGTGACGAAATCCGACAATAGTGCCTGAGTCGTTGTGGCGGTGGCGGAGGGATTTGAACCCTCGGACGGGGGTTACCCGTCACACGCTTTCGAGGCGTGCTCCTTAGGCCGCTCGGACACGCCACCGTGTGGCAGCTTACCGGGCACCCGCCCATCTACTCCAATCGCTGCCGGGCGAAGAACTCCTCCAGCGGTGCCGCGCACTGCTCGGCCAGCACCCCGCCGCGCACCTGGGCCCGATGCGTCAGCCGCCTGTCGCGCACCACATCCCACAGCGAGCCGACGGCTCCGGTCTTGGGCTCCCACGCGCCGAACACCACGCGCGCCACGCGCGCCATCACGAGCGCGCCCGCGCACATCGTGCAGGGCTCGACGGTGACCGCCAGCGTCGTACCCTCCAGCCGCCAGCCGTCCCCGAGCACCGCCACGGCCGCGCGGATCGCGAGGATCTCCGCGTGTGCGGTGGGGTCGCCCAACGCTTCTCGCGCGTTGGCGGCACGGGCCAGTTCGGTGCCGTCGGCGGACACGACGACCGCGCCGACGGGCACGTCGCGGGGTCCTGCGGCGGACGCAGCCTCGAGGGCGGCGCGGATCAGCGCCTCGTCGTCGATCAGGTTCACCGACCCAGACGATCCAGCACCGCCGACAGTTCGTCGGCGAATCCCATCTCCCGCGCGATCCTGCCCAATTGTTCGTCGGCGTAGAGATCGGATTCGTCGAGGATGACGCCGAGCACCGCCTCGGGCAGGCCGACGTCGGAAAGCAGGCCCAGGTCACCCTCCTCGAAGGGCTCGGCCTCCTCGAGTTCCTCGGGCTCGATGTCGGCGTCGAGCTTTTCCAGCGCCTCTGCGGCGATGTCGTAGTCCAGCGCTGCGGTCGCATCCGAGAGCAACAACCTAGCGCCCGACGGTGCGGGCCGCACGATCACAAAGAACTCATCGTCGATGTCGAGCAGCCCGAACACCGCTCCCGCACTGCGTATCTCGCGGAGCTCGGTCTCGGCGGCAGTCAGGCTGCTCAACGCCGCGCGGCGCAGCGGAGCGCAACGCCACTTGCCGTCCTCCCGGACGACCGCCACGCCGAAGCCGTCGGGGGTCTCGACGGACTGCTCCCGCGCCGGTGCACGCTGTGCTCCCATGTCGGCTTACGGTAGTCGCCGACCAGGCCCTTGACCAGGAAAAGGCACCAAGCCTGACGTCTGCCGACGGCTCTCGATGTGCCAACCTTGAAGGGTGACGAACACACCGGTTTGCGTGCTCGGTCTCGGGCTGATCGGGGGTTCGGTGATGCGTGCGGCGGCGGCCGCCGGGCGCGAGGTCTTCGGGTACAACCGGTCGCTGGAGGCCGTCCAGGCGGCGGTGGTCGACGGGTTCGACGCCAGCGAAGACCTCGATGCCACGCTCGGCCGCGCGGCGGCAGGCAATGCGCTGATCGTGCTGGCGGTGCCGGTGCCCGCGCTGGCCCAAATGCTCGGCCGTATCCGCGAAACGGCGCCGGGATGCCCCCTGACCGATGTGACCAGCGTGAAAACCGCTGTGCTGCAGGAAGTTCAGTCGTTCGGCCTGCTGGAGCGGTTCGTCGGAGGTCATCCGATGGCGGGCACGGCGCACTCCGGGTGGGCGGCCGGCGACGCCCGGTTGTTCGTCGGGGCGCCCTGGGTGATCAGCGTCGACGACCACGTCGACCCCGAGGTCTGGACCCTGGTGATGGACCTCGCGTTGGATTGCGGCGCAGTCGTCGTCCCGGCCCGATCCGATGAACACGACGCCGCCGCAGCGACGATCTCGCACCTGCCACACCTGCTGGCCGAGGCGCTCGCCGCGACCGCGGGAGAGGTGCCGCTGGCGTTCGCGCTCGCGGCGGGGTCGTTTCGCGACGGCACCCGGGTGGCAGCGACCGCACCGGATCTGGTGCGGGCGATGTGTGAGGCCAACGCCGACGAACTGCTGCCGGTCCTGGAACGCACGCTGAGCCTGCTTCACCATGCGCGCGACGCACTCGCCGAGCGCAAACCGTTGACCGACCTCGTCGAGACCGGCCACGCCGCCCGGATCCGCTACGACAGCTTCAGCAGGCCCGACATCGTCACGGTCGTCGTCGGGCAGGACAGGTGGCGCGAGGAACTCGCCGCCGCGGGCCGCGCCGGTGGGGTGATCAGATCCGCTCTGCCAGCCCTGGGTAGTCGAGGATGAACCCGTCGGAGTCCACTCTGATCGTCGTCTCGGCGACCGGCGAGTGCAGCTTGATGCCGTCCTCGGCGCTGCTGTAGCTGATCACCGCGGCTTCGACCGACATCTCCGGCAGTCGCACGTACACCACCGGACAGCTGATCGAATCCGAGCGTTGATAGAGCCGGGTCCGCCGGATCGGCAGCGCGTTGAAGAACGGGCTGAAGATCACGTCGACGTCGAGCGCACCGTCGTACGCAGCGCGCCGCGACTCCCCGGTGTGCTGCTGGACCAGCCACATGTTCTCTTCGTCGCGAGCGATCGACAGCTGCCGTTCCCGCTCGGCGAGAGTGACCGTCATGGAAAGCCGCTTGGTGCCGCCGGCCTCGTCGGTCACCAGATCGTAGGAGGCGGAGAACGCCGGGTGCGACGATGTCGCGGCGGCCACGATCCTGCCGTAGGCCTTGATGCGGTTACCCGACACGTGAAGCCGGACCGATTCCATCCGCGGTACGTCATGCGCCCGCCAGGTCAGGATCGCCGGCCATGACTTCTCGGAGCCACCTGCTTCACTCACCCCTATACCGTATGCGAAGGATCGCCCCGTTCGTAACGTGCTTGGACGGCGGTTTTCCCGGCGTTCTGTGATGTTGCGCGCGGGCGGGATTCGAGGACGACTTCGTCACTGAGCAGCGGCTGGGGCATGGGCGATCTCCTGAGCCGACCGGTCCCCGGCACCGAAACCCACACCGCGAACGCGAGCGCGGCGTCGAGGAGCAACGCCAGCGCCGTCACCATCAGCGCGCCGACCAACGCCAGTTGGAACTGCCGCACCTTGATGCCGTCGATGAGGTAGCGGCCCAGCCCGCCGAGGCTGGCGTACGCGGCAACCGTTGCGGTGGCCACGATCTGCAGTGTGGCGGTGCGCAACCCGCCGAGGATCAGCGGCAACGCGATCGGCGCCTCCACCCGCAGCAGGATGCGCCGCTCGGTCATACCCATCGCCCGCGCGGCGTCGACGACCGCGGGATCGACGTTGGCGATTCCCGCGTAGGTGCCTGCCAGCAGCGGCGGGATACCCAGCAACATCAGCGCGACCGTCGGCGGTATCAGGCCCAGCCCCCACAGCAGCACGCCGAGCAGCAGGACGCCGAGCGTCGGAAGCGCCCGCAACGCGTTGACCCCGGTGACGACGAGGAAGATCCCGCGGCCGGTGTGGCCGATGAGCATCCCGATCGGGACCGCGATGAGGGCCGAGAAGAACACCGCGACGACGGTGTACAGCAGGTGTTCGAGCAGGCGGGCGGTCAGCCCGGCCGGTCCGTCCCAGTTGGCCGCGGTGAAGGTGTAGGACAGCGCCTCGGCCAAGAAGCTCATCGGGCTCACGCGGAGACCGCCTTGACTCGACCGGTGCGCGAGGCGCGCGTCCAGGGTGTGAGCGCCTTGCCCGTCAGCATGATCAACGTGTCGATGAGGATCGCCAGCAGGAAGATCGCGATGATGCCCGCGACGATCTGATCGCTCTTGTTGGCCTGATAACCCTCGGTGAACCAGGTGCCCAGCCCGCCGATGCCGATCACCGAGCCCACCGACACCATCGAGATGTTGGTGACGGCGACCACCCGCAGGCTGGCTGTCAGTACCGGAAGCGCCAGCGGCAGTTCGACTTTGACCATCCGGGTCAAGGGCCGGTAACCGACCGCGGTCGCGGCGTCGAGCACCGTCGGCGACACCGCGTCCAAGGCCTCGGGCACCGCTCGCACCAGCAGCGCGACGGTGTAGAGCGTCAGCGCGACGATCACGTTCGCCTCGTCGAGGATGCGCGTCGGGATGACCAGGGGCAGCACGACGAACAACGCCAGCGACGGAACCGTGAAGACGACGCTGGCGGTGATCGTGGTCAACCGTCGCAGCGTGGTGGTCCGCTGGACCGCGGCGCCCAACGGCACCGCGATGATCAGGCCGAGCACGATCGGGATCAGCGACAGCCGCAGATGGATCAGCGTCAACGCCCACAGGTCATCGAGGTGGGTGAGCAGGTAGCGCATGCGCTACCCCAACTCCGGCAGACGACGCTGCTTGTCGAGTGCGGCCAGCACGTCGTCGGCCTTCACCCCGCCGATCACCCGTCCGTGCTCGTCGACCGCGACGCCGAGGCCGCTCGGCGAGGACAGCGCCGCGTCGAGCGCATGCCGTAGCGTGCCGTCCGGCCGGAACAGCGATCCGCCGCCGATGGTGCTGTCGTGCAGCGAACTTCCGCTGCGGTGCAGCGCCACACCGTCGGCGTTGATCCACGCGTACGGCTTGCCGTTTCCCTTGGTGACCAGCGTCCACGCGCCCGGCTGTAGGCTCAGCCCGTCGACCTGATCCTCGGGGACGTGGTCGATGTCGTGCAGCGGCAGTCCGGTGGCGTGGAAGAACTGCAGGCCGCGGTAGCCGCGGTCGGCGCCGACGAACGCCGCCACCTCCTCGTCGGCCGGGTTGGACAGCACGAACGCCGGGTCGGCGTATTGGCGGAGCACGCCGCCGCGGCCGAACACCGCGACCTTGTCGCCGAGCTTGACCGCCTCGTCGATGTCGTGGGTGACGAACACGATGGTCTTGCGCAATTCACTTTGCAAGCGGGTGATTTCGGTCTGCAGGTCCTCGCGCACCACCGGGTCGACGGCGCTGAACGGCTCGTCCATCAACAGGATCGGCGGGTCCGCGGCCAGCGCCCGGGCCACCCCGACCCGCTGTTGCTGACCGCCCGAGAGCTGGGCGGGATAGCGGTCGGCAAGTTTGGTGTCCAGCCCCACCCGTTCCATCACCTGCAACGCGGATCGCCGTGCGCTGCGCCGTGATTGGCCGCGCAGCACCGGCACGGTGGCCACGTTGTCGACGACCCGCAGGTGCGGCATGAGCCCGGCGCTCTGGATCACGTAACCGATGCCCAGCCGTAGCTTGACCGGATCCACCTCGCTGACGTCCCGGCCGTCGACGGTCAGCGTGCCCGAGGTCGGCTCGATCATCCGGTTGATCATCCGCATCGAGGTGGTCTTGCCGCAGCCCGACGGACCGACGAAGACCGTCAGCGTGCCCTCGGGTACCTCCAAGGTGAGGTCGTCGACCGCGACGGTGCCGTCCGGGTAGCGCTTCGTGACGTCGGAGAACGTGATCATGGTTGTCTGTTCTTCGCGCAAGCGCTCATCAACTGCCCACCGGCTTGTCGAATCCGTTGTCGGTGATCCACTTTCGGGCCGCTTCGTCGGGGTCGACGCCCCGGTTGCCCTCCACCGAGGTGTTGAGCGCGATCAACGCCTCGGTGGTGAGTTTCGCGCTGACCGCGTCGAGCACCGTCTTGAGCTGAGTGGACTTCTTCTGCGACGCCACCAGCGGCACCACGTTGGCGGCGAGGAAGACGTTCTCGGGGTCCTCGAGGACGACGAGGTTGTTCTGCTCGATCGCCGGTGAGGTGCTGAAGATGTTCGCGGCGGTGACCGTCCCGCTGTTGAGGGCGTCGACGGTCGCCGGGCCCCCGCCGTCGCTGATCGCGACGAAGTTCGCGGGTGCGATGTCGAGGCCGTAGGCGTCTTTGAGCCCGACCAGGCCGGTGACGCGCGTCTGAAACTCCGACGGCGCACCGACTTTCACCTCGGCGGAATGCTCGGCCAAATCGCCGATGGTCTTGAGGTTCCACCGCTGCGCGGTCCCCTCGGTCACCGCGAGGGTGTCCTTGTCCTGTGCCGGCGACGGGTACAGGATCGACAGGTCGCCGGGAAGCACCTCGAACAGCGCCAGCAATACGTCGTCGGGGGTGGTGGCGGTGGTGTCCTCGTCGAAATATTGCAGCAGGTTGCCGGTGTACTCGGGGATCAGGTCGATGGAGTGATCCTGCACGGCAGGGATGTAGGTTTCGCGGCTGCCGATGCCGAACTGGCGGCGCACGGTGAAGTCGTTGGCCTCCAGCGCCTGGGCGTAGATTTCCGCGATGATCTTGGACTCCGTGAAGTCCGCCGACCCGACGGCGATCGTATTGAGGTCACCGGAGATCTCGCCGCCGCCGAGCGGGTTGGAGCTTCCGCAGGCCGACAGCATTCCCGCGACCAGGACGAGAACAACGAAAGGACGGTGCCGGCGTCGCGGGGCCGCGGACGAGGCTGTCATAGGCCCAAACTATCCATCGCACCGCAGCTCCACCCGGGTTTGTTTCAGCCCGAATCTCGCCGCGATTCTCCGAACTGGGTTTCCCGAGTGCCGGAACGGGCAAAGATGTGGGCATGACCAGCGATCCCGCTGAAGTGCCGCCGTCCGTCCCGTCGCCGGAGTCCTCGCGCGGGACACCACCCGATCCGACCGCGACCCCGGGTGACTACCTCGTCAAACCGGAGTCGGCGGTGAAGTTCACCCGCGCCGCGGCGCTGTGGTCGGCGTTGTTCGCAGGCTTCGTGATCCTGATCGTGTTGTTGGTGTTCATCATGCAGAACACCGACTCGACGACCATCAACTTCTTCGCGTGGGAGTGGCATTTGCCTGTCGGCGTGGCGATTCTGTTGGCCGCCGTGTGCGGCGGGTTGCTGACTGTCGCGGCAGGGACGGCCAGGATCGTTCAGCTGCGTCGCGCGGCCAAGAAGAACTTCAAGGGACTGGGTCCGCGGCCGTAGGCCTTTGGGCCTCGCTCGCACTGGTCTCACGCTCGGCGCGAGACCGCTTCGAGACCCGCGGCGATCAACGGCGCCACCGCATCGTCGACCATGGTGACGAACTCCGCGTCCGCGCCGCCCACCCGGCCGCGGTAGGCGATGCCCGCGGCGATGATCGCCAGCTTGAAGTACGCCAGCCCCATGTAGAAGTCCCAGTGGTCCAGCGGCTGACCGGATGCCACCGAATAGCGTTGCGCCAGTTCGTCGGCCGTCGGGATGAGCGGTGAGGCCCACGCCGCGTCGGCGTGCACGAGGTTGAACATCGGATGGCGGTAGACGCACATCAGCGCGGCGTCGCTGATCGGGTCGCCGAGGGTCGACATCTCCCAGTCCAGCACCGCCAGCACCTTGGCGGGGTCGGTGGCGTCGAGCATCGTGTTGTCGATGCGATAGTCGCCGTGCACGATCGCGCTGCGGCGCTGCGGCGGGATCGCCTCGCCCAGCGCCGAGTGCAGCCGCTTGACGTCGTCGTCGCGTTCGTCCCCGCCATCGATGTCGCGGCGCACCAGCTCCCACTGGCCACCCCAGCGCTTGACCTGTCGTTCGAGGTATCCGGTGGGCTTGCCGAAGTCTCCGAGGCCGACCTCTTCGGGGTCCAGCGCGTGCAGGTCGGCGAGCACCTTGATCAGGGCGTCCACGCAGGCGTCGATCTCGTCCTTGCCGCCCAGCGCCTCGAGTTCGTTGGTGTGGCGGATGACGCGGCCCGGCACGTACTCGACCATCTGGAACGGCGCTCCCAGCACGGAGTCGTCGTTGCGCATGGTCACGGCGCGGGCGACGGGTACAGCGGTGTTCTGCAGAGCGGCGACGACCTTGTACTCGCGGGCCATGTCGTGCGCCGACGGCGTCAGCCCGTGCAGCGGTGGGCGGCGCAGCACCCACTTCGAGGCGTCGTCGGCGATCAGGAAGGTCAGGTTGGACCGGCCGCCGGAGATGAACTCGGCGCGTAGGTCACCCGACCGCGGGATGCCTTCCGAACGGAGGTGACGGTCCAGGGCGTCGAGGTCGAGCCCTTCCAGCCGGGCGGGCTCGGACGGGCGCGGCTCAGTGGTCACCGGACTTGTCTACCACTGCTGATTTCTCGGCAGCAGATCCCACACGTGCTCGGTCGCGTTGACCCCCGCCACGAAGAACGTCTCGCGCGACGACGACCACAGCAGCCGGGTGATGCCCGCGTAGTCGACCTGCACGCACAGCAGGCGCTCGGTGCCCATGACGTCGTGGACCAATGCGTTGATGACGCCGCCGTGGCTGAACAGCGCGACGGTGTCCTCCCGGTCGGCGGCCTTGACGATGTCGGCGACCCCGGCCTTGACGCGGGTGATGAACGCCGACTGGTCCACCCCGCTGGGCAGCTCGCCGTTGGCCAGGCGGCGCATGTCCTCCTCGGAGATCTCTTCGACCGGGGTGTAGTGCGACAGGTCGCGGTCGTACTCGGCGAGGCGGTCGTCGATGTCTATTTCGAGCCCCAACGCGTCGGCGACCGGCTGCGCCGTTTGGATCGCGCGCCGCTGCGGGCTGCTGACGAGCCGCGATATCGGGAACCGGGCGAGCGCATCGGGTAGGCGTTTGGCCTGTTCGACACCTTCTTCGGAGAGGTCGGGGTCGGAGCCCTGGCCGGGCTCGCTGCGCAGGGGCAGCGCGTGTCGGATGATGAGCAACTGCACCGTGACACCATATGGCGGTGTCTTCTCGCGGGTACGCCGACCAACTGTTCGACCTGACCGACCGCGTCGTGCTGATCACCGGCGGCAGCCGCGGGCTGGGCCGGGAGATGGCGTTCGCCGCCGCGCGCTGCGGCGCCGATGTGGTGATCGCCAGCCGCAAGTACGACTCCTGCGTGGCGACGGCCGAGGAGATCGCCGCGGCGACGGGTCGCGCCGCGCTCCCGTATCAGGTGCACGTCGGGCGGTGGGATGAGCTCGACGGATTGGTCGACGCGGCCTATGAACGGTTCGGCAAGGTCGACGTCCTGGTGAACAACGCCGGCATGTCACCGCTGTACGAGTCGCTGGCGTCGGTGCCGGAGAAGCTGTTCGATGCGGTGATCAACCTCAACCTGAAGGGCCCGTTCCGGTTGTCCGCCCTCGTCGGCGAACGGATGGTCGCCGACGGTGGCGGCTCGATCGTCAACGTCAGCTCGAGCGGTTCGCGCCGGCCCCGCCCTGAGCAGCTGCCGTACTCGGCGGCCAAGGCGGGCCTCAACGCGTTGACCGAGGGGCTCGCGCTGGCGTACGGCCCGACGGTGCGGGTCAACACGCTGATGCCCGGCCCGTTCCTCACCGACATCAGCAAGGCCTGGGACATTCCGGCGACGACGGCGGGCGCGCAGCATTTCGCTTTGAAGCGGCTCGGCGAGCCACCCGAGATCGTCGGCGCCGCACTGTATCTGATGTCGGATGCGTCGAGCTATACGTCGGGCTCGATCATCCGCGTCGACGGCGGAATTCCCTGAGTCGGGTGACGCCATATTCACCCCGGCATCGGCGTGTGGCTGGTTCACTGAGCCCATGCACGTACGTCGAGTGGTGACCGGACACGACCCGTCCGGAAAGTCCGTCTTCGTCAGCGACACTCACGTCGCGCCCATCGAGACCATGTTGATGCGGGGCTTCGAGAACCATCTGCTGTGGGGCGGCGACGAGCCCTGCCGATTCCCCGATGACGGCTCGATGCCGCAGTGGCGCAATTACTTCCCGCCCGTTGGCGGATTCCGGTTCGCGATGCTGACGCTGCCGCCGTCGCACACGGCCGAGGCGCCGGCCGGTCTCGACGTCGACGAGGCGATGGCCGAGATGGAGGAGAAGCTGCCCGGGATGCTGGGTTACATGGACTACACCGATCCGGGCATGCATACCACTCCCACCGTCGACTTCGAGGTGGTTCTCGACGGCACGGTGGTGCTCGAACTCGACGACGGCGCCGAGGTGACGTTGCACCCGGGTGACACGGTGGTACAGAACGGCACGCGGCACCGGTGGAAGAATCCGGGCGACAAGCCCGCCCGCATGGCCGTTTTCATCTGCGGCGCTGAGCACGCCGACGTGATCGTGCCCTAACTCTGGTGCTCGGCGAGCCACTGCTCCGCACGGCGGCGCGAGGCCCGCGACAACCACGCGTCCTGAATCAGTTCGGTCAGCTCCACCTTGCCGATCTCGGGTAACCTGCTGGCCCGCACCAGAACCGACGGGTGGCCCTCGAAGCGGTCGGTGGTGAAGAACGGCGAAGAGGGGTCCTGCACGAGCGCCAGCTTGTCCATTTCCGACTCCACCCAGATCATGATCACATCGGCGTAGCGTTCGCCCGTCTCGGGATCTTCGGCGTCGGGTTGCGGCGTGCGGAAGAACACGAACGACTTGCCCCCCACCTGGTAGATCGGGTTGCCCTTAGGACCCTCGATGCGTCTGGTGTGCGGCATCGACGCGGCAATCTCGTGCACGTCGGCCACCCGCGCCGGTCGGTCACGCATGGCGGTCCAAGGTGTGCAGGATGACGTCGGTCAGCGTGGCGTTATGCACCGTCGCCGTCATATAGGTGCAGTAGGGCTGGCGGCGACGGTCGGTGGGTGAGCCGGGATTGAGCAGGCGCAGACCGGTTTTCGCCGTCGTGTCCCACGGTATGTGACTGTGACCGAACACCAGGACGTCCGTGTCGGGGTACGCCTTGGCCATGCGGGCCTCGCGACCGGTCGCCGCACCGGTCTCGTGGACGACGGTGAACCGCAGCCCGCCGAGCGTCACGTCGGCGCGTTCGGGCAGTCGCCTTCGTAGTTCGGCGCCGTCGTTGTTGCCCCAGCATGCGACCAGTCGCGTGGCGCGGGCCTCCAGAGTGTCCAGCAGCGACGGCTCGACCCAGTCGCCGGCATGGACGACAACGTCGGCCTTGGCCACCTCGTCCCACACTCTGGCGGGCAGATCTCGGGCGCGCTTGGGGACATGGGTATCGGCGATGAGCAGCAGCCGCATACCGGCCAATCTAGTGGTGGCGACGCCGACGACGAACCTGAGCTTGTGTGCGAAGTCTGGCTGGAAGTCGAGCACTACTTCAGGTTCGGCGGCAAGAAAAAGCGCGCCTGTCTGACGTCGGTTGATCCTTGACGAATCTGTTTCGGTTGATCCTTGACACTCGGTGTTAGTGGTTTAGGCCTG
>NZ_LQIK01000008.1 GCF_001499855.1 Mycobacterium sp. GA-0227b | reverse complement strand
TCGCGGGACTCGGCTCGTACTCGATGTGCTGGCCTATGTGCTGGCGCGTCTGCTGCTCGTGGCGGCGCAGGCGGCGGAGCGGTCAGACCGGCCAGCTTGGCGATCAGCCGCGGTGCCGCGTCGTTGCGGATGGCCCTGCGCTCGGGATCGGGATCGGTGTTGGCCTCGAAACATCCCGCCGGCGCGTTCTCCACAATGTCCAACGCGCTGCGGTACCTCTCCCGGGCCGCGTCGGGTCGGTTTTCCCAGGCGTCCATGTCACCTTGGCGTTCGCGGACGAGTTCCAGGTTGATCAGGATCGGACACGATTGCTCACGCGGCGTACGGCCGAGCGCGTCCGAGAAGTGTGCGTCGGCATCGTCGAGACGGCCGTCGAGCACCGCGAGCGCGCCGGCCGCGAACGGCGCCCTCGCTGGTTCGACGACGTTGAGCACACCCATCACCGCGACATCGGCGCGCAGCGCATCGGCGTCGCGCTGCGCGAAGTTCGAGACCGCCGATTCGCCGGCCACCACAGCCGAGATCAGCTTCAAGGCGACCGCCATCACCGCGACCGCCAAGGGAGCCGAGAACAGCAGCAGCCGGCGCCGCAACCGCAACCGCGACGGACGAGGACTGTGCGCGCGCATCAGACGTCCTCATCCCGGCGGGCCGCGCGGCTGGTCCGAAACTCGCGCAGCGTGAGGTAGATCTCGAACAGCAACAGCACGGCCGCGACCATGGTGAACACCCAATACAGATCCGTGCGGTCGGGCGCGGTGCCGGTGGACTGCGCGGGCGATACACCGCTCACGTCGGGCGCCGCCTCGGTGACCGGGCGGGTGGCGTCGCGCGCTACGAACGGCACGCCGAGCTGATCGGCGACCCGTCGAAGGCCCGGCTCGTTTCGTGTTGCCCCGTAACCGAACACCGCCCCGCCGTCCACCGAGCCGGGCACCGGGTCGAACTCGCCCTGCGGCACCCGCGACGACGGCGCGCCCGACCCGAAGTAGAAGACCAGGTTCTGCGCATCCGGGTCGCGTTGGCCGGCCGCGATCAGCTGGTAGCGAAGGACATTCGCGGCGGCCGCCGCATTCACCTCGGCTGCGGTGCCGTCCGGGTAAGGACGCACACCTGTGACGACCGGCTTGAGGCTCCAGTTGTCCTCGGACAGCGGCCATTCCAGCGACGAGCGGGACGCGAACGTGATCAGCGCGAACCGGGCCCGCGGGTAACGGTCGATGAGCGCGGTGATGTCGTCGCGGATGCCGGCGATCCGCGGTTGCCCGGCAAGGTGATCGGTGATGGCCGAGTCGGCGGAGCGGTCGACGATCAGGAACACGTTGGCCGTCGCGTCGTCACCCGAGGTGGTTTCGACCGAGGCCTGCTCCCCGCCGCCGATCGCGGGCCGGGCCGCGGCGATCAACATCAGCACCACCGCCAGCGTCAGGGCCGACCATCGCCACACGGTCGTCCATCGCTGCCGCGCGGTGTGCGCCAACTGCCACATGGTGATGAGCCGGAGCACGATCACGGCCGCGGCGATCGCGATCAGAAGCACCGGAGGTACGACGGGTGAGAACGTCATCGCCGCAACACCGCCAGGGACAGGCACAACAGCGCCGACACCGCGACCGCGACCGCCAACGGGACGGTCGGGGTGTCTCCGCGGAACCCGGTGAGGACGGCGGACCGGTCGGCATCCGGCGGGTGCGCGCGGATCCCGTCCACCTGAGCCGCCAGGTCGGCCCCGATGGGCGCGTACCGCCCGTAGGTGGCTTCCACGACGGACCGCAGGGGACCCGGCGACGACACCAGCGCATTGACCTGGACGCCGCGCTCACGCGCCATCTCCGTGACCTGCTGCTCGCTGAACAAGGAGGGGCGCGGCTCGTCCGCGGCGCGTAACTGGCCGGGGCCCAGGTAGATCAGCGAGCGCCGGCGCTCGTCGGGCGGTTCGTCGGCCGGGAATCCGGCCAGGCACAGCGCCAGGACGTCGGCGGCGCTCGGCGCGTAGTCCACGTACGTGACGGGTGCGGCGAACGACGCGAGCGCGTTTCGCTTCCCCGACAGCTGAGCGGGCGAGAGCGCGCTGTCGGCCGGAAGGTCTGCCAGAGCGGCTGCCTCACCGAGCTTTTCGACCGCGAACGGGTGATCACGGGTCAGCGGAATCACTCGGCGGTTGACGGAGGTCAATCCGATGCGCTGAGTGCCGTACGTCCTGGTTTGCTCGGCGAAGTGGGACAGGAACTCGCCGGTGGTGGGCTCGGTGGCCGGTTGGCCGACGCACAGCATGATGTCCTCGGGTACGTCGGACGTCTGCATCGACCACCACAAGCCGCTGGGGCGGGCGCTGGCCAGTGCCGCGGCTCCGAACAACAGCACCAGCAAGGCGATCGTGACGATCAAGGACACGGTCCGGGCGCGCGCCACCCGCGCGTACTCCGGCAGTCGGGTCAACCGCGCCGTGTTCGCCAGCGGTCGCAACTGTCGCTGCGAGGACTTCGTCGGCACCAACACGGCCAGCGCGACAGCGCCTGCAAGGCAAACGAATCCGAGGACCGCGACCGGCCACCAGGTCAGGGCCACGAGCGGATCAGCTCCTCGACCGCGACGCCGGTCTCACCGACGCGCACCGGTGACGCGGCGTTGAACTGCGCGTCGTCGAGCGCTGTGAGTATCGGCGCGGCGGGCGCCAACTCGCCGGACGCGACGTCGTCGAGGTGCATGTACTGCGCCCGGACACCCGTCGCCTGGTTGAGGAAACTGCGCAGGGTGCGGCTCATCGCGGCACCGGCCTCGGCGGCGGTGAGCTCACTGTCGCGGTGCCGGCCGGCGATACGCCGCACCGCCCGCGCGAAACGGCGGCGCAGCAGCTTGCCGTGCAGCGCACGCACCGCCGGTATGCGGCGCAGTCGCCGCGACGGCAGCGTCCACACGAAAACGCCGACATACCAGACGATCACGAGGGCGGTCAGCAGCACGCCGAGCCACAACCATGCCGGCGAGTACGGTATCGGCCCGCCGACGAACCGCAACAGGTCATCCGGCACGGGCGAACACCCCGGTCAACTCGACGAGCCGGGAGCGGATCTGGCTGCTGGCGGCGATCCTGGTGTGCGGAACCGCGTGGGCGGTCATGAACTCGTCGAGTCGGTGCGCCCGCATCTGCTCGCCGCGGCGATAGGCGGCCACCACCCGTGGGCCCAGCGTGGCGGTGTCGAGAACGAAACGCCCTGTCGAGACGTCGAAGCCGGCGCGATCGTCGGCGGCTGTGCCCACGGCGGGCATGTCGGACACCGTCGCCCACATCACGTCGTGGCGGGCGGTCAGGCGCGTGACGGCGTCGCTGAGCCGTTCGTCGACCTCCGGTTCGTCGGACACCACGACGATCAGCATCGGATGCCGGTAATGCGTTGCGACGTAATCCAGTTGACAGACGATGTCGCTGCGGCCGGCTGCGTTCGCGGTATGACCGTAGAACCGGTGCAGCAGGCTCTCGATGTGTGTCTCGCCGCGGCGTTGGCGGATGTTGACGCAGCCGCGCGCGTCGCCGAACACCATGCCGATCTGATCTGAGCGTCCGAGCGTGACGAGTCCGAATGCGCCGATGATGTTCACGGCCACATCGCGTTTGAGTTCGCCGCTCGGTGTCAGCGCGGTCATGTTGCGGCCCGCGTCGGCGACGATCAGCACCTTGTGGTGCTTTTCGGACACGAACCGCTTGATCAGCACGTGGCCGGAGCGGGCCGAGGCCTTCCAGTCGATATCGCGGACGTCGTCGCCGGGCACGTAGGGCCGCAGATCGTCGAATTCCAGGCTGCGGGTGTGCACGAGCGCGTAGCGGCCGCCTTCGAGCATGCCGCGGGTGTCGGTGCCGAAGTGCGTCCTCGCAGTGGTGAGGTGTTTGCCCATGACGGCCCTACGGGACTCGAACCGCTTGCAGGACAGCGTCGATGATCAGCTCGGGGGTGACGTTCGCGCTGGCGGCTTCGAAGCCGAGGATGAGCCGGTGCCGCAGCACGCGGTGGGCGAGCTTGGCGATGTCGCCCGGAATGACGTGCGCGCGGCCGGAGAGCAGGGCCAGCGCCCGGGCGGCGTTGCAGAACGCGATGGTGGCGCGCGGGCTGGCACCGTATTCGATGAGCCGGGCGAGTTGGCGCGGCAGGTGCTGGTCGGGTTCGCGGGTGACGCCGACCAACTGGCTCGCGTAGTGCATCAGCGCGCGGTCCATGTGGATGTGACGCACGACATCCTGTAGCCGCCGAATCTCGTCGAGACCGGCGACTGGCCTGCTGCGGTGGTTCTTGTCGTACAGCCCGGCGTCCATCCGGAACATCACCTCCACCTCCTGCTCGGCGGAGGGGTAGTGCACGACGTCTTTGAGCATGAACCGGTCGGTCTGCGCCTCGGACAGGGGATAGGTACCTTCCTGGTCGACGGGGTTCTGCGTCGCGATGACCAGAAACGGCTCGGGAATCGGGTACTCGGTGCCGGCGATCGTGGTCTGGCGTTCCTCCATCGCTTCGAGCATCGCGCTCTGGGTCTTGGCGCTGGACCGGTTGATCTCGTCGAGCAGCACGATGTTGGTGTGCACCGGGCCGAGCTGGGTGACGAACGAATTGGTCGCCGACTCGTACACCTGGGTGCCGATGATGTCGCTCGGCAGCAGATCCGGCGTGCACTGGATACGGCGGAACCCGCCGTCGATGGACTCGGCGATGACGCGCGCGGCGGTCGTCTTCGCCAACCCCGGCACGCTCTCGATGAGGATGTGGCCGCCCGCGAGCAGGCCGATCAGCAACGACTCGCGGAGGTTCTCCTGGCCGACCACCTTGGTCGAGAACGCGTCGGAGACCGCGGCGACGATGCGCTGCGCCTCCGCGAGATCGTGCTGGTCGATGCGTGTCCGTGCTGCGGTCATGAATGCCTTTCGGGTCCGGCTGCCGGATGCGGATACCCGGGCCAGAGTATCGACACACGGTTGTCATACGGAGCTGTCGTCAACTAAGATTGACACATGACAGATGAGGACCTGTTGGAAGCGATGCTCGACGGTGCCACCAGCACGGAACCCGCCGACGGGTTGCGTGCGATCCGGGCGCTGCAGCGACTGCAGGAACGACTGGAGGCGATTCACGTCGCCAACGCCCGCGAGCGGGGGTGGAGTTGGCAGGACATCGCCGCCGCGCTGGGTGTCAGCCGACAGGCCGTGCACAAGAAATACAACCGGAAGGTATGACGATGTTCGAGCGATTCGCCCGTAGTGCCCGCGTCGCCGTGGTGCTGGCGCAGGAGGAGGCCCGTGAGCTGAGCGCAGAAGAGATCCGGCCCGAACACCTGTTGGTGGGCGTCTTGCAGAGCGCGGGTCGTGGACTGTCGGGACTGCTCGGCTCGTACGGGTTGACCGCCGAGTCGGTCCGCGGCCGGTTGGAACCGTCCGATGACGCGGACGACCCGACATTCGAGGACGACGCAGAAGCGTTGCGCGCCATTGGGATCGACCTGCACGCCGTTCGGGACAAGATCGCTCGCACCTTCGGTGAGGACGCCTGGAACAATGCGCTGCGCAAGTCGGGTCGGCGCAGGCGCCGATACGGCCACCTTCCGTTCACCAAGGCGTCGAAGAAGGCGCTCGAACTCGCATTGCGAGAAGCGTTGGCGCACAAGGATTCGACGATTGGCTGCGAACACGTGGTCCTGGGCATCCTGCGCAGTGGTGACCGCTCGGCCGTCGGGCTGATCACCGAGCACGTCGATGCGGATCGGCTGCGCGAAGAAGTCGTCGGACTGCTCGACGAGGCCGCTTAAGCCAGGAATCGATCGACGTAGGGGGCGAACCGCCGTCGCAGGTCTTCGGGGTCCAGCCCGAACATCTCCGCTGACGTCGCGACCCGGCCCAGCCGGCCGCGTTGGTGTCCGGTCAGATAGTCGGTCATCGCGGCGCGTGCCTCATCGGTGAGTGGCTCACCGGCCAGCTCGTAAACACTTGCGGCGGTCCCGATTTCGTCGGCCATGAAGTCGTCGAAGCGAACGTCGATCGAGCGCTGTGGCCCGATGGCATCGCGGTCGCGGATCAATGCGTTGAGCATGAGCTCGAGCCGGTCCACCCAGCACGCCGCGATCTGCTCGACCGGCACCGGCGCGCAGTGCATCCGCGCCGAGTACGTGAGCATCGCGAGCATCGACAACACCACCGGCACCGGATCGCGATGGGTGGCGATCACCACCACGCCGGGGAACACGCGGTCGAGCACAGGCAACTGCTCGAGATGCTGTGGGGACTTGAGCAACCAGCGCCTGCCGCCGCGCAGGAACTGCAGCGCCTTCAACTGGGTGGCCAGGTGCTCGTAGTGCGGTGTCTGGTCGTGGCTCAGGTAGTAGTCGCGCCACCGTGGCACGTGCCCGAGCGTCTCGAACAGCATCGACGAGAAGTCGTTGGCCAGCAGCTGGATCTCTTCGTGCACGTGGTCGGTCGTCATCTCGTGCATCAGCGCGAAGTGCGGCATCACCGCGTTCATGAACTCCACCGCGGCGTCCATCCGGGTTCGCCGCGGGTCCGGTTCGATGCCGGCCTCCGACGGCAGCGGAAACGGCTCATTGCTTTCCCAGTAGGGGACGGTCCGAAAGGTCCGCGCGGCGGCGAGCAGGTTGTGCAGATGCGTCGTGCCGGTGCGCGGCAAACCGGCGATGACGACCGGCGGCGCCAACTCGATCTCGTGGATCTCGGGATGCCGGGTCAGTAGGTCGGTGAGAAGCAGACGGTTCTTCAGCCACTGCAACAGCTGGGCGTGGAAGTTGACGACGCCCGCATCGTGAAGACCCGGGATCTCCTGCAGCGCAGCGAGAAACACGTCGAGGCGCTCGCGGTAGTCGTCCGCTCCGAAGTCGTCGAGCCCGGTCTCGGCGCTGGCCTTGGCGTGCAGCGCGTCGGCGTCGAGCGGGCAGTCGGGCGCCATCGCGGCCATCATCTCGCGCAGCGGCTCCATCTCGGCGGGGAAGCGGGGCTCGGCGAGGTCGTCGAGCACGACGGGCGCGGGTGCTGTGGTGTCGGTCACAGCGAGTTATGTTACTGTCAGTTTCGTAATGACGACGGAAATCGGGCGACCTCGTGACAAACGCATCGACGGCGCCGTCTTGCGCGCGACGGTCGAGCTGCTCGGCGAGACCGGTTACGCGGACCTGACCGTCGAGGCGATCGCTCGTCGGGCGGGAACCAGCAAGCCCGCGATCTACCGGCGCTGGCCGGGCAAGGCGCACGTCGTGCACGAGGCGGTGTTTCCGGTCAGCACCGCCACCGAACTTCCCGACACCGGATCGCTGCCCAGGGACATCCGCGAAATGGTCCGCCGGACGGCCGGCGTGCTGACCACTCCCGCCGCCCGCGCCGCACTCCCCGGGCTGGTCGGTGAGATGGCCGCGAACCCGACACTGCACGTGGCGCTGCTCGAACGCTTCGCCGACGTGCTGTCGCGCGGGCTGACCGACCGACTCGACGCGGCCGTCGCGCGGGGGGAAGTCCGGCCCGACGTATCGGCCGCCGAGGTCGTCGAGGCGGTGGCGGGCATGACGTTCATGGCGTTGATCACCCGCGGCGACGGCCTGGACGACGGATGGGTGGACCGCACCGCCGAATTCATCACGAGAGGACTCAGCGCATGACCGACCACGAATCCACGAAGGCGTGGCACGAATTGCTCGACACACTCGGCGGGCTGGACCGCAGCTTCATCGAGGGGGATCGCGCCGTTACCGACGACCGCCACGTCGCCGACGGCTACCGCATGCTGGCCACCACGCTCGGCGTCGCGTTCGACACCTACCTGTTCGCCGAGCCGAGCCGGCCGCAGTGGGTCGAGCTCAACACCCCGTTCCGTCGCGACCGCCGCTGGGGCGGCGACAACACCGACGCCTGGTACTTCATGTGCCCGGTCGACCCGAAGCGCCGCTACCGCATCAGCGGTAACAAGGGCGACAGCGTGTACTTCTCGGTGACCGCCTACAACGAGCCGTCACCCGGCGCGTGGTCCGACCGCGTGGTGGCCATCGTCCGCGACGACGACCTCGACATCGACCGCGACGGCAACTTCTCATTCGCCTACGGGCCCACCGACGACGGCGTGGTGCTGGTGACCCGCGACTACCAGGCCGACCCGCTGACCGGCAGGCCGGTGGCGTGGCGGATCGAGGCGCTCGACGAGCCCGACCCGATCCGCCACGGCGACGCAGAGACCGCGGCCGCGCTACGGGCCAGTGCGGCGTGGCTGCGCACGATGTTCGCGATCGTGCCGCTGGCGGTCGGCGTCCGAAGCGACGACCATCACACGCTCGGCCACGAAATATCGCAAGTGGCAAACCAATTCGCCGAGCCGTACCAGGTGCCCGACGCGAACTTCGGCTGGTCCGCGCGTGATGCGTGCTACGCCTACGGCAGCTTCGTGCTCTCCGAGGACGAGGCGCTGGTCGTCACGCACCGGCCGCCGGCGTGCCGGTTCTGGAACCTGGTGGTGTGGAACCAGTTCATGGCCGGCGTCACCGACGCCAGGACATCGGTCAACGGCTACAGCGCGGTGCCCAACTCCGACGGATCGGTCACGGTCGTCATCTCCCGCGGGATGACCGCACACCCGAATTCGGTTACCACGGTGGACTATCCGCGCGGCAACCTGGCGTTCCGGTGGTTCCTCGCCGATGCGGTGCCAGCCCGGCCCGAGGTCCGGTTGGTCAAGGCCGCCGACGCCCCGACGACCGTTACGTAGGCCGGTACAGGGACTGCCTCCTCCGCGGCTAGGGCCGAGATTGCAGTCAGGGTTGTTGGGCCATGAGCCGCCTACTCCACAGCCCTGATTGCAATCTCGCCCATAGGACCGTTCAAAGAACACCCCCAGCCAGCCAGAGCGCCAGCGCCACAGCGACGGCCCACACCAGCATCGTCAGCCCCGTGTCGCGCAGCACCGGGATCAACTCCTTGCCGCCGAGGCGTTTCCGGACCGGCGCGGCCGCGCGCACCGCGAGCGGCAACGCCACCAAGCCGACGGCCGTCCACGGCGTCGCAAGCATCAGCACCAACGTCAACGCGAACGCGACGGCCATCAGCGCCTGATACAACAACCGGGTGCGGGCGTCGCCGAGTCGCACGGCCAGCGTGATCTTCCCGGACTCCTTGTCGGTCGGGATGTCGCGCAGGTTGTTGGCCACCAGCACCGCCGACGACATGGCGCCCATCGCGACAGCGACCGCGGCGCCCACCCAGTCGATCCGCAGCGCCTGGGTGTACTGCGTGCCCAGCACGGCCACCAACCCGAAGAACACGAACACCGCGATCTCACCCAGCCCCAGGTAGCCGTAGGGCCGTTTGCCGCCGGTGTAGAGCCACGCCCCCGCGATGCACACCGCGCCGACCGCGATCAGCCACGGCGCGCTCACCGCCGCCAGCACCAGGCCGGCCACCGCCGCCAGGGCCAGGCTCACCACCGCGGCCGTGAGCACCGCCTTCGGCGTGGCGACCTTCGACCCGACCAACCGCAGCGGGCCGGCCCGAACGTCGTCGGTGCCGCGGATCCCGTCCGAGTAGTCGTTGGCGTAGTTCACCCCAATGATCAGAGCGACGGCCACAGCCAGCGCCAGCAGCGCCTTCCACCAGCAGGCGGCGTGCAGCCAGGCCGCGGCGCCGGTGCCCGCGATCACCGGCGCGATCGCGTTGGGCAGGGTGCGCGGTCGCGCGCCTTCGACCCATTGGGCGAATGTGGCCACGAGCGCCAGTCTCCCACGGGCCCGGACCGTGGCAGACTGAGCGCATGGAGGACCGACTCAGCAAGGCGGAGATTCGCAAGGACGCCGTGCAGGAGATCTTCGACTCCGGCGTATCGACCGTCGGTGAGGTGGTCTCGATCATCACCACCGCGGTCAAGGACGTCGCCAACGCCGTCGGCGGCTTCGCCACCGACGCGTTCGAGATCCGCGACACCGTGCGCCTCGCGTCGCAACGGCTCGACGAAGTCGACGATCAACCGCCCACTTAGACCGTGCTCGGAGTCATCGGCGGGAGCGGTTTCTACAGCTTCTTCGGACCCGACGCGCGCAGCGTCAACCTCGACACCCCGTACGGCGTGCCGAGCGCCCCGATCACCGTGGGCACCGTCGGCGAACACGAAGTGGCGTTCCTGCCGCGGCACGGCGTCAACCACGAATTCTCCCCGCACACGGTGCCGTACCGCGCCAACATGTGGGCGCTGCGCACACTCGGCGTGCGACGCATCTTCGGACCGTGCGCGGTGGGCAGCCTCACACCCGAGCTCGGGCCGGGCGCCATGGTGGTGCCCGACCAACTCGTCGACCGCACCAGCGGCCGCGCCGACACCTACTTCGATTCGGGCGGCATCCACGTCGCCTTCGCAGACCCGTACTGCCCGACGTTGCGCGCGACGGCCGCCGACCTGCCCGGCGTCGTCGACGGCGGCACCATGGTGGTGGTGCAGGGGCCGCGGTTCTCCACCCGCGCCGAGAGCCGGTGGTTCGCGAACCAGGGCTTCACCCTGGTCAACATGACCGGCTATCCCGAGGCGGCGCTGGCGCGTGAGCTCGAGATGTGTTATGCCGCAATAGCGTTGGTGACCGATCTGGACGCCGGCATCGAGGCCGGCGCCGGCGTGCGGACGGTCGACGTGTTCGCCGAATTCGAACGCAACATGGTGCCGTTCAAGAAACTCGTGCACGAGGCGATAGAAAGCACAGCCCAGGTCAATTCCTGTACGCACTGCCTGGCGCATGAGGGCGTCCGACTGCCGTTCGAACTCCCGTGAGAGTCCTGCTGACCGGCGCGGCCGGTTTCATCGGCGCCCGGGTCGACGCGGCGCTGCGCGAGTGCGGCCACGACGTGATCGCCGTCGACGCCATGCTGCCCGCCGCCCACGGGTCCGGCGCCGAGGCGCCCGCCGACTGCCGGGTGCTCGACATTCGCGACGCGTCCGCGCTGGCGCCGCTGATGAAGGGCGTCGACGTGGTGTGCCATCAGGCGGCGGTGGTCGGAGCGGGCGTGAACGCCGCCGACGCGCCGTCGTACGCCAGTCACAACGACTACGCCACCTCGGTGCTGCTGGCCGAGATGTTCGCGGCGGGCTGTCAGCGGCTGGTGCTGGCGTCGTCGATGGTCGTCTACGGCCAGGGCCGCTATGACTGCCCGGAACACGGGCCGGTCGACCCGCACCCGCGCACCCGGGCCGACCTCGACGCCGGCGTGTTCGAGCACCGGTGCCCGCAGTGCGGGGCGCTGGTCCAGTGGCGGCTGGTGGGCGAGGACGCGCCGCTGCGGCCCCGCAGCCTCTACGCGGCCAGCAAGACGGCCCAGGAGCACTACGCGCTGGCGTGGGCCGAGGCGGTCGGCGGTGCCGTCACCGCCCTGCGGTACCACAACGTCTACGGCCCTTACATGCCGCGCGACACCCCGTATTCGGGAGTGGCGGCGATCTTCCGGTCGGAACTCGAATCAGGTGACGTACCGCGGGTTTTCGAGGATGGCGGGCAGATGCGCGACTTCGTCCACGTCGACGACGTTGCAGCGGCCAACGTGGTGGCCGTGGAATCCCGGCTGGAGGGGTTCGGCGCGTTCAACATCTGTTCGGGTCGGCCGATCTCGATCCTGGAGGTGGCCACCGAGCTGTGCGAAACACGCGGTGACGCGCCGCCGGTGGTCACCGGGCAGTACCGCAGCGGCGACGTCCGCCATATCGTCGCGGACCCCGCCAAAGCGGCTCGGCTGCTCGGCTTCCACGCGGCGGTGGACCCACGCGACGGGCTGCGCGAGTTCGCGTTCGCGCCGTTGCGGGCCTGATGCGCCGGACGGTCGGCATACTCGTTATCGTCACGCTCGTGGCGGCGGGTCTGATCGGTCTCCTGTGGTCCCAGCAGCGGCGGTTGATCTACTTCCCGTCGCCGGGTCCGCTGCCGCCCGCCGCCACGATGTTGCCCAACGGGCAGGACGTCGTGATCGAGACCGACGACGAAATCCGATTGGCGGGTTGGTTTTTCCCGGTCAAGGGCAACGCTCCCGCCGTGCTGGTGTTCAACGGCAACGCGGGCGACCGGTCGATGCGCGTGCCGCTGGCCTCGGCGCTGAACCGGATGGGCTGCTCGGTGCTGTTGTTCGACTACCGCGGCTACGGCGGTAATGCGGGCCGCCCGTCGGAGGAGGGCCTGGCCGCCGATGCGCGGGCCGCGCAGACCTGGCTGGCCGCACAGCCGGGCGTCGAGAAGATCGTCTATTTCGGCGAATCCCTCGGCGCCGCAGTTACTGTCGGGCTCGCCGTGGAACGGCCGCCGCACTCGCTGGTGCTGCGCTCACCGTTCACCTCGCTGCCCGATGTCGGCGCGGTGCACTATCCGTGGCTGCCGGTGCGTTGGCTGCTGACCGACCGCTACCCATCGATCGACCGCATCGCGTCGGTCCGGGTACCGCTGTTGGTGATCGCGGGGGCTCGCGACGACATCGTGCCCGAGTCGATGAGCCGCCGGCTGTACGACGCCGCCAACGAGCCGAAGCGTTACGTGCTGGTGCCGGGCGCCGGACACAACGACCCGGAGCTGCTCGTCGGCGGCCAGATGCTCGACGAGATCCGGAGGTTTCTCTCGGATACAGGTTTGACTTAGTGATACTGGTGGCGTGAAGCCCGCCATCTGCGAACAGTTCGGTATCGACTTTCCGCTCTTCGCCTTCAGCCACTGTCGTGACGTCGTAGCCGCGGTGACCAACGCCGGCGGTTTCGGCGTGCTGGGCGCGACCGCCTACACCCCCGAGCTGCTGGACCAGGAACTGTCGTGGATCGACGACCACGTCGGCGGCAAGCCGTACGGCCTCGACATCATCGTGCCCGCGAAGTTCGAGGGCAAGGGGGAGAAGCTGTCGACTGGCGACCTCGCCGCCCGCATCCCGGACGAGTACCGCGGCTTCATCGCCGAACTGCTGGCGGCCCACGACATCGAGCCGGAGGCGTCGCCGCGCACCGGTCCGCCCATCCTGTCCGGCAACACCGGCAAGGATCTGCTCGACGTGGCGATGAGCCATCCGATCAAGCTGATCGCCAACGCGCTCGGTGTTCCGCCGGACTACATGATCGAAGCGGGCAAGGAGAACGGCATCCCGGTCGCGGCGCTGGTGGGGGCCAAGGAGCACGCGGTGAAACAGGTGCACGCCGGCGTCGACCTGATCGTGGCGCAGGGCACCGAAGCCGGTGGGCACTGCGGCGAGGTGACGACGCTGGTGTTGATCCCCGAAGTCATCGAGGCTGTGGCGGCTGTCGGGTCCAAGGTTCCGGTGCTCGCCGCGGGCGGGATCGTCACGGGCAGGCAGATGGCGGCGGCGGTGGCGATGGGCGCCGACGGGGCATGGACCGGATCGGTGTGGCTCACCACCGAAGAGGCCGAGACCGCGCCGTACACCAAGCAGAAGTTCCTGGCCGCGACGTCGCGCGATACCGTCCGTTCGGCGGGCAGGACGGGAAAGCCTGCGCGCCAACTCGTTTCGGATTGGACGCAAGCGTGGCTGCCGAGCGACGGCGGTCAGCGGCCGTTGCCGTTGCCGTTGCAGTCAATGCTGTCCGAGCCGGTCATCCGCCGGATCGACGTGCTCGCCTCGCAGGGCCATCCGGGTGCCCAGGCGTTGGCGACGTATTTCGTCGGCCAGGGCGTGGGGCTGATGAACAAGGTCAAACCCGCTCGCGAAGTCGTGCGGGAGTTCATCGAGGACTACGTCGCCGCGACCGAACGCCTGAGCAACTCGCTGCCCGATTAAATCACTCGTCGGCGAAGGTGATCCGTACCGAGATCGGATCGCTCTCCATCGCGCGCATCGTCAACGCGGTGGCCGACTGGCTGAGCTTGCCCGCTCCGCCGAAGCTGCGGGCCCGTGCGCGGACATCGTCCTCGGGCTCGAACGTTGCGGTGCCGGTGCGCCATTCGTCGTTGATGCGCACGCGCACCTTCGGGTTCGCGGCGATGTTGTGGGCCCAGCCGGCGCGGCGGCCGTGCTGAGAGATCACCCAGACGCCGGCGTCGTCGGCGCGGCCGGCCAACGGCACGCGGCGGGGTTCGCCGGTCCTGCGGCCGATCGTCTCCAGATCGACCACCAGCGACGACCGGATGCCCACGCGGTCGAGCGCCGCGACCACCGGATTCATCAGGACCCGGCCGAGTTGCCGTTCCAGCTTGAACTTCCGAACCGCCCTGTCGGCACTTCTCGTCGCCATTGCAACCTCCTACTCGGTCTCGAGTTACCGACGTTAATTGAGTGATCACTCAAAAACAAGCCTGGACTCGCGAGAGAGATGGCGTGCTAGTCCGGCGCCAGCGGCAATCGCACCTCGAACCGAGCGCCGGTGCGCAGGTTGCGCGCCGACAGCGTGCCGCGATGCGCCTGCACCAGGCCCGCGGCGATCGCCAGACCCAATCCCGAGCCGCTGGGCAGCGACGAGTCCGCCCGTGGCACGCGGTCGTTCGAGCCGCGGTACGCGACGTCGAACACCCGGGGCAGGTCCGCCTCGTCGATACCGACACCGGTGTCGTCGACGCGCGCCCACGCGCCGTTCTCGTCGGACCCCAGCGCCAGCAACACTCGGCCCCCCGCCGGCGTGTGCGCGATCGCGTTGGCCACCAGGTTGGACAACACCCGCACCAGTGCGCGGTCGCTGCCCAGCACCCGCACGGGCGTCGCGGGGAGGTCGACTGTCAACGCCACACCTGCGCGCTCGGCGGCGATGCGGTGGGCGGTCAGCACATCGTCGACGACCTCGTCGAGCGCAACCTTGTCGAACACGGGCTGGACGGCACCCGCGTTGATCTTCGACATCTCGAACAGGTCGTCCACCATCTCCGACAGTCGGACCGACTCGTGCTCAATGGTTTTCGCGTGCACCCGCACTTCGGCGTCGGGTACCACACCGTCGGCGATCGCCTCGGACACCGCCCGTATCCCGGCCAGCGGGGTGCGCAGATCGTGGCTGACGAACGCAACCAGCCTGCGACGCGACTGTTCGGCGGCCCGTTCGGACTCGCGGATCTCCTGCTCCCACACGGTGCGGCGGGCCTGATAGCGCGCCAGCATCACCGCGGCGGGGATCGTCACCACCGAGACGATCACCAAGACGATCGCGGTCTGCTCGAAGGTCTCGGTGATCATGAAGCCGCTGGCGCCGAGCACGCCGGTGAACGTCGCCAGCACGGGGATGAGCACCAGCGCCACCATGCTCACCGCCAGCGACCAGGACCGGGCCAGGCGGATGACCAGCGCGCCGGCAAGCACCACGGGGACCGAGCACGCCAACGCCAACCCGATGATCTCCCACAGGTCGGTCGGCACTAGGCGCTCTGCCCTTCCGGTGAGCGCGCTTCACTGCTCCACAGATAGCCGCGGCCCCAGACCGTCTGCACCCGATGGTGTTCACCGAGCTTGGAACGCAACCGCTTGACGTGCACCGTCACAGTCGACAGATCGCCGAAATCCCAGTGCCACACCCGCTTCAACAGCTCTTCGCGGCTGAACACCACGTCGGTGTGGGTGAGGAAGAACAGCAGCAGGTCGAACTCCCGGTTGGTCAGCGACACCGGCGCACCCTCGACGGTCACCGTGCGCGCGGCCGTCGACACCGTCAGACCGCCGACGCTGACGTTCAGCGGAAGCCTTGCCGTGGGCGCGGGTGCGCGCCGCAGCACCGAACGCACTCGCAACGCCAGTTCGCGCGGGCTGAACGGTTTGGTGAGGTAGTCATCGGCGCCGGCCTCCAGGCCCGCGATCCTGTCGTCCTCTTCGCCGAGCGCGGTCAACAGAATCACCGGGACCGTGTAGCCGCCGCGCTGGCGCAGGTTGCGGCAAAGAGTCAGCCCGTCCGGGCCAGGCATCATCACGTCGAGCACGGCGACGTCGATGCGCTGGGAACCGAGTAACCGCAGCGCCTCCGTCCCGTCGTGGGCGATCGCCACGTCGAGCCCGTCGCGTTCGAGATAGCGACGCACGACGTCGCGCACGACGGTGTCGTCGTCGGCGATCAATACGCGCGTCACACTTCCCGAGAGTAGCCCGATGCGGCCACGACCTGCGCCGATGTCACGGATTCGTCATCAATCGGCTGGTTGGGGTAGTGGGGTGGTGGTTAGCCTCGACACCATGCCCGACTGTCCGGTGACCGTGGTGCTGCCGTGCCTCGACGAGGCGGAATCACTGCCCGGCGTGCTCGCGGCGATGCCGGCCGGATACCGGCCGCTGGTGGTCGACAACAACAGCACCGATGCAACCGCGCAGGTGGCGCTGCGGCACGGCGCCGAAGTGGTCGCCGAGACGCGCCCCGGTTACGGCGCTGCGGTGCATGCCGGGGTGGTGGCGGCGACGACGCCGATCGTGGCCGTCCTCGACGCCGACGGCTCACTGGACCCCGGTGACCTGCCGGCACTGGTCGACGAGCTCGACCGCGGCGCGGACATGGCGATCGGTCGGCGCCGACCGGTGCCCGGCGTGAAGTGGCCGTGGCACGCCCGGCTCGGCACCGCGGCGGTGTGCTGGCGGCTGCGCCGGCGCCACGGCCTGGCGGTGCACGACATCGCGCCGATGCGCGTCACCCGCCGCGATGCGCTGCTCGAACTCGGGGTCACCGACCGCCGCTCCGGGTATCCGCTCGAGCTGCTCGTTCGGGCCGCGGCCGCGGGTTGGCGCGTCGTCGAGCGCGACGTCGACTACGGCGCCCGCACCGGCGGCAAGTCGAAGGTCAGCGGGTCGGTTCGCGGCAGCGTGGTGGCGGCGCTGGACTTCTGGCGGGTGATCTCGTGACCGTGCTCCCGGTGACCGTGCTGGTCGTGGCCAAGGCGCCGGTACCCGGTTTGGCGAAGACCCGCCTCGCGGCCTCGATCGGTGCCACCGCCGCCGCGGACATCGCCGCCGCCGCGCTGCTCGACACGCTCGACGCCGTGGCTGCCGCGCCTGTCGAGCGCAGGGTCGTCGCAATGACCGGCGACCTGAACCGCGCTAGCCGCGGAGACGAAATACGCTGCCGCCTCGCCGATTTCACCGTGCTGGCCCAACGTGGCGCCGACTTCGCCGAGCGATTGGCAAACGCGCACGCCGACGCGTCCACCGGTATCCCGGTCCTGCAGATCGGAATGGACACCCCGCAGGTGAGCGCTGATCTGCTCGCCGACTGCGGCCGGGGCCTGATCGACACCGACGCGGTGCTCGGACTCGCCGAGGACGGCGGATGGTGGGTGCTGGGCGTCTCGCGGCCGTCCATGGCGGACTGCCTGCGAACAGTGCCGATGTCGCGGCCCGACACCGGCGCGATGACCCTCGCGGCGTTGCGCAGCGACGGGGTCGACGTCGCCATGGTCGACGTGCTCGCGGACTTCGACACCCTCGACGACATCGACGTCGTGCGGCGAAAGTGCCTGCCGCAGAGCCGGTTCGCTCATGCGGCCAAGGCGGTGCGGGCCTGATGCTGGGACACCTCTACGACCGCGCCCTCGACGGCGAGCGCTGTTGGATCCGCCACGATGACGGTGAGGTGCGAAACCTGCCCGTGCACAACTGGATCGGCGGTGTGCACGCCGACGGCAGGTTCGACCGGGCCGTCGTCGACCTGTGCGAAGGGCCGACGATCGACCTCGGCTGTGGCCCCGGCCGGTTGGTGATCGAGCTGATCCGACGCGGTGTCCCCGCACTGGGTGTCGACCAGTCCGCGACCGCCGTCGGCCTGGCCCGCCGCAACGGTGCTCCGGTGTTGCGCCGGGACGTGTTCGGGCAGCTGCCTGCGACCGGTCGGTGGCAGACCGTGTTGCTGGCCGACGGCAACGTGGGTCTCGGTGGTGATCCGCTGCGGGTGCTGCGCAGGGCGGCGGAGTTGCTGCGTCGTGGCGGTCGCTGCATCGCCGAGTTCGAGGCGCTGACAAACGGTATCCGCACCGGCTGGGTTCGGCTGGAGTCCTCGCGCACGGTCGGCCCCTGGTTCCAGTGGGCCTCGGTCGGCATCGACTGCGCCGCCGAGATCGCCGAGAACGCCGGGCTGGCGTTGACCAGGGTCCATCCGATCGGCAACCGGGTGGTCGCGAGCCTGACGCTGTCCTAGCGTCTGCCCGCCGGCCGGATGGCGTAGACGGCCGTCACCAATTCGTCAGGATGAAGTGGTTGAGCAGCAGGGCGCCCACCACGTTGACCGCCAGCCACCAACGGTGTGTCCGGTGCGGCAGCAGCGCGCCCGCAGCGGTCAGCCAGATTGTGAACGGCAACCAGATGCGTTCCGTCTCGGCCTTGCTCAGCATCGACAGGTCGGCGAACACGATCGCCAGCAGCGCCCCCGCGAGGATCATGTGCAGGCCGGATCGACGTCGAATCGCGGCGATGTCGAACGCCTTGCCGATCCCGGCCACGCTGCCCAGGCCGATCGCAGACACCACGGAGGCCAGATTCGCCCACCCCCAGTACTGGAACGGGCGGTCGTTGGCGATGCCCTGCCAATACCGTTCCTGCACCAGGTGATAACCGTCGAACCACCAGAAGCCCAGGATCGCGAAAATTCCCACCACCACGAGGACAACGACGATCGCCGGCACCGCCGCGCGCAGCGAGGCCCGCCAGTCCGGCGCGCACAGCAGCACCGCGAGTGCCGGCAACACCATCAGACCCAGCCCGTAATTGAGAAAAATGCCCCAGCCCAGCAGCAGACCGGCGCCCGCGGACGCCAGCACCGGCCACCGGGGCGTGCGCGCGACGGCCAGCGCCAGCAGCGCGATACCCCACGCCGCCACGCCCGCGAAGTAGCCGTCGGCCGACACCGCGATCCAGATCGCCGTCGGCGCCACGGCGACGAACGGCGCCGCCCACCGGGCGGTCTTCTCCTCGGCCA
Organism: Mycobacterium sp. GA-0227b; assembly: GCF_001499855.1. Taxonomy (GTDB): domain Bacteria; phylum Actinomycetota; class Actinomycetes; order Mycobacteriales; family Mycobacteriaceae; genus Mycobacterium. The sequence continues at coordinate 95,292 of NZ_LQIK01000008.1, read as the reverse complement.
GCGCGCGCACCGCCACCACGATTGCCGCGGCCGCGCTGGAGCCGACCAGTAGGCACAGCAGACCCGCCCATGCGCCGCCGCCCAACCCGATTCGGTCCAGCCAGACGAACGTCAGCAGCGCGCCCGGCGGATGTCCCGATACGTGGGTTATCCACGAATCCGGTTGATAGTCAAGGATTCTGTCGGCGAAGGTGCGCAGCGCGTGCGGGATGTCGGTGACGGTGGGTACCTGTCGCAGGTACTCGTGCCGGGCGGTGAGCCGGCCGGCGAAGCCGCGCTGCCAGCCGTCGACCATCGCCAGCGAGAACGCCCACGCGCACGCCGTGAGCCAGGTGATCCACGGAACCGCGCGCCACGGCAGCCGCTGCGCGAGCGACGGCCCCCACAGCACCGCCGCCGCGCCGATCAGAATCGCCGGAAGCGTGCCCCACCCGACGTGTGCGTCCCACCACCCGAAGATCGGCGCGGTGTCGGCGTAGTCGTGGAGGCGCTTGGGCGTCGCGTTGATCAGCGGGGTGACGATGCCCAGATGCAGGTGCGGTACGACGAACGCCGCGACGACCAGCGCCACGCCGACGGCGACGGCCACCGCCTCCCTGCGCCCTGTCCGCATTCCGCCACCCTAATGACTGGTGATTTCGGTGTAGTTGGTTGCGCTCACCGCGACCGTCTACACCCGAATCGCCGGGGCGTCAGTACAGGCGGCCGCGGGTGTTCTCCTCGCTGTAGTACTCGTCGAGTTCGGCCTGACTCCAGTCGTACCGAATCGCCTTGAGCAGCTGCGCAACGCTCGGCAGCGCCGACGGATTCCAGGTCGTCGGATCCCATGCGTCCGAACGCAGAAACGCTTTGGCGCAGTGGAAGAACACCTCTTCGATCGCAACCTCCAGGGCCAGGATCGGTCGTTTTCCTTTCACGGCCAACGCATCGAAATAGTCCGCGTCGGAGAGGATTCTGCCCGTGCCGTTGATCCGAAGCGTGTCGCCGCGGCCCGGAATCAGGAACAGCGTGCCGACATGCGGGTTCTGCAGGACGTTGAGGTAGCCGTCGACACGTTTGTTGCCCGGCCGCTCGGGAATCGCGATCGTGGTGTCGTCGATGACGTGGACGAATCCGGGGGGATCACCCTTCGGCGACACGTCGACGCGGCCGCGGGCATCCGTCGTCGCGACGAAACCCAACGGCGAGTGCGCAAGCCAGTCACGCTGGACCGGTGACAGCCGGTCCTTCACCTTGTTGGCGACATAGCGGTCCGGCTGCCCGACGATCGCTCGCAACTGCTCGACGGTGCTGACTTCACGGCGCATCGCTTCATAATGCTCGATGATGCTCGCCCACCATCGGATCGGGTTAGCTCCCCGGATCGCCGGGTAGCCGATCCGCGGAGGTGAGAGTGATGGCCCATCATGTCGACGTCGACCCCGCACTCTGGGAGGAGTTCCACCGGGTGGTGAACATGACCTCGCGGGAACTGATGGACTGGTTGCGCACACGGTCGGCCGGCGAGGACTCCGAGGAGATGCCGGACCAGGCCGGCACGCAGACCGGCCGCGCGGTGCTGGAGGTGTTGCAGAAGCGGCGCGGTGACCTGACCGACGAGGATGAACGCGTGATGCGCAAGGTGGTCGACCGCATCCACGCCGAACGCCGTGACGATCTCGAGCCCACGGCGGGACAGGAGAACTGGCGGCACCGGCTGATGACTATCGGCCACGATCCGCTCAAGCCCGCGCCGTGACCGCCTAGTCCGGGACGGAGTACCGGGCCGCAAGCGCCCGGCGGTCGATCTTGCCGATGCCGCGCCGCGGCAACTCGTCGACGACGTGAACCTCGCGGGGCGCCGCCGTGACGTCCAGCGTCAACCCGACGCGCCCGCGGAGTTCGGCAAGCGTGGGCGCGTCGCAGCCGGGCGCGAGCACCACGGCCACGGCCACCCGCTGGCCCAACCGCTCGTCGGGCACCCCGAACACTGCGCATTCGGCGACCGCCGGATGCCCGCCCACCGCGGTCTCGACTACCTGCGGGATGACGGTCAGCCCGCCGCTGCTGATCGCGTCGTCCGCACGGCCGAGCACGGTCAGCCGTCCCGAGGCATCAAGGGCGCCAACGTCATCGGTGCGAAACCAGCCCGCTTCAGCGAACGGGTCGGGAGCCACCGGGTTGCGGTAGCCCTTCGCGACCGTCGCCCCGCCCAGAACGATCCGGCCAGGGTCTGATGTCGCCGACCGCGCGGCTCCGTCGACGATCCGGACCCGTACCCCGTTCAGCGGCACGCCGTCGTACACGCACCCGCCGGCGGTTTCACTCATGCCGTACGTCCGCACCACCGAAATACCTGCTGCTACGGCCTTTTCAGCGAGTGGGGCGGGCATCGGTCCGCCACCGACCAGTACGGCGTCCAGGCTCGCCAAGGCGGCCGCCGCCGCCGTATCCTGCAGCGCTTTGTCGAGTTGCACGGCCACCAGTGAGGCATAGCGCCGCCCGGGTCCGAACGCCGCTATTGCCGAAACCAGTTCATCCGCAGCAAAACTCGGCGAGATTGCTACCGGGGTGGTGCCAGCGACCACGCTACGCACCAGCACCTGCAATCCGGCGACGTGATGCGCCGACAGCGCGAGCAGCCATTGACCCGGCCCGCCGAGCCGATGGTGTGTGGCCTCCGCGCTGGCGGTCAACGCCGCGGCGGTCAGCATCGCCCCCTTGGGCGTTCCGGTCGTGCCGGATGTCGAGACCACGACGGCGACGTCGTCGTCTATCTCGGCGCCGGCACGCAATGACGTTGACAGCAGCGATGATTCGCGTTCGTTGTCGGCGGGCAACGGCAGGATGCTGGCGCGTCCGGCGAGCATCTCCTGCACCGTGGGCAGGAGCGACAGGGCCGCGGTACCCGAGCCGACCGCGACGGGGGTCAGGACGGTTATGGGTCGTCCTCCGGATCGCGCGGGTCGTCGAGTGGCCAGCCCCGCACCGCCAGTCGCTGGCGCACCCGCTCGACATCCTCCGGTGTGGGCAGCGCGTCGATGATCGACGTGATCAGCACGCCGATGTCGGCGTCGTCGAACTCGCCCGTCCGCTTCAACTCCATCGCAACGGTCCGCACCTCGTCGTCGGTGAGCCGTCGCCGCAGCAGCGAGAACAGCGGCACCCGGTCCGGCCCGGGCACCCCCTCGGGGTAACCCGCTGTGATCCACGCGACAATTCTGGCCAGAAACTTCGTCACTGTGCCCTCCCGCGTGTCGCATCGGGTTTACCCGCTGCCGATTGGATGATGCTAGTGCGAGCCCGAACAAGTCGAGTCCGACGCCGTCGGCTAACACCCGACCGCCATCGGGTTAACAATCGATGAACAGATTGCCCAGGACGGCGAATTCCCTGCTCGACACGCCCCTCGAAAGTGGCCATGAATTAGGCGAAAGGGCCGCCGTGGCCGCAGAATTAGCGCCGTGAGCACCGAGCTGATCGTCCTCGTGCTGTTGATCGCGACCGCATTGGCATTCGACTTCACCAACGGCTTCCACGACACCGGCAATGCGATGGCGACGTCGATTGCCACCGGTGCTCTCAAGCCCAAGACCGCTGTCCTGTTGGCCGGTGTCCTCAACCTCGTCGGCGCGTTCCTCTCGGTGGAGGTCGCGGTCACGGTGACCACGTCGGTGCTCAACGTGCAGGACGGCACGAGCGGCGCTCTGCTGCCGTCGATCGATGCCTCGACGGGTTTGACGATCATTTTCGCCGGGCTGATCGGCGGGATCCTGTGGAACCTGCTGACATGGTTGTTCGGCATCCCGTCGAGTTCGTCGCACGCGCTGTTCGGCGGGCTGATCGGTGCGGGCCTCGCCGCGCTCGGCACCGCGGGCGTCAACTGGAGCGGCATCACGCAGAAGGTGCTGATCCCCGCGGTCGCCGCGCCGGTCATCGCCTGCCTGGTGGCCGCGTGTGGCACCTGGCTGGTGTACCGGATCACCCGCAAGGTGGCGGTGAGTCGCCGTCGCGAAGGCTTCCGCTGGGGTCAGATCGCGACCGCGTCGCTGGTCGCCCTGTCGCACGGCACCAACGACGCGCAGAAGACGATGGGCGTCATCGCGCTCGCGCTCATCACCACCGGCCACCTCAGCGGCGACGTCAAGGAGAACGGCCTGCCGTTCTGGGTCATCTTCAGCTGTGCGGTCGCGATCGGCCTGGGCACCTATCTCGGCGGTTGGCGCGTCATCCGCACTTTGGGCAAGGGGCTTGTGGAGATCGACTCCCCGCAAGGCTTCGCCGCCGAAGCATCCTCGGCCGCAATCATTCTCAGCTCCAGCGCCGCCGGCATGGCGCTGTCGACCACCCACGTCGCCACCGGATCGATCCTCGGCAGCGGCGTCGGCAAGCCGGGCGCTGACGTCCGGTGGGCGGTGGCCGGCCGGATGGCCACCGCGTGGCTGATCACGCTGCCTGCCGCGGGATTCGTTGGCGCGCTTTCGTTCTGGCTTTCGCACGGTGTGAAGACGCTGACCGGGTCCGGCCTCGCCGGTGACAGCCTGATCTTCCTCGCGCTCGTGGGGCTCTCGTTCTACATGTGGTGGCGGGCCCAGCAGCAAAAGGTGGACCACAACAACGTCAACGCCGACTGGGACGACGCCACCAACTCCGTCGTGCCCGCCGAACTGCGCGAGACGCAGATCAAGACTGCGGCGACGGTGTAGCGGAGGAACTCGATGACTTATCTGGAAAGCATCCTCAAGGTGCTGGTGGTGGGGCTGGTGCTGGGGGCGGGCCTGCCCGCGCTGTTCGCGACGGGACTGGTGGCCTTCTCCAGCGGATCGGGTGACGAGGCCGCCGACGGCACCGTGACCGCACCCAACCCGGGCCGGAAATACCTTGGCGTGGCGCTGTTCGTGTTCGTGGGGTGGGTGATCGTCACCGCGGTGCTGTGGATCACCCGGTCCACCATCATCCACCACACCGGTATCGACCTGTTCCCCTTCATGCCCGAGAGATGAACGGCGACACCATGGCAGAGAACCTCAACGTGTTGGACAACGTGCTTTCGTGGCTGCGTCGCGGCTACCCGGACGGTGTGCCGCCCAAGGATTACTTCCCCCTACTCGCCCTGCTGAAGCGGTCGCTCACCGAAGACGAGGTCGTCAGCGCCGCGCAGACCGTGCTCAGGGGCGCCACAGCCGACACCGTGACCGAAGGCGAGATCCGCGACGCGATCCACCGAGTCACCGCCCAGGAACCGAATCCTGAAGAGATGCACCAGGTTGCGTCGCGGTTGGCGTCGGTCGGCTGGCCGTTGGCCGCCCCGTCGCGCTGAGACCCTACTGCCGGGAGTCGCGACGCAGCGGGTGGGTCTCGGGCACCTGCACGAAGATCAGCAGGACACCGTCGGGATCGCTGACATGCATCTCGTGCAGTCCCCACGGTTCCTGGCGAGCCTCCCGCGTGATCGGCACGCCCCGACCCAAGAGCTCCTTCTCGGTGGCGTAGACGTCGCGGACCTGCAACCACATCGTGCCGCCCGCGCGCGGTCCGCCGTGGCCGGCGAGTTCGATCAGCGACTGCCCGGCGTAGAACACGGTGCCCGCACCGTAGTCGCGGGCGATCGCCAAGCCCAGCTCGTCGCGGTAGAACGCCAGCGACCGCTGATAGTCCGCCGGCCGAATCAGCATCCGGCTGGCCAGAATCTCCATGGCATCGTGTCTATCACGCCGGGTCAGCCGATCCGCCGCCCGACACCTTCCCAGTACGGTTCGCGCAGCGCCCGCTTGAGCACCTTTCCGCTCGGGGTGCGGGGCAGGTCCTCGGCGAACGACACCGACTTGGGCAGCTTGAACCCGGCGAGTCGGTCGCGCGTATAGGCGATCAGCTCGGACTCGGTGGGGCCGCCGCCCGAGGCGGGGACGACGATCGCTTTGACCGCCTCACCCCAAGTCGGGTCGGGAACGCCGATCACGGCGGCGTCAACGACCGCAGGATGGGTCATCAGCACGTTCTCGACCTCGGCGGGATACACGTTCTCGCCACCCGAGACGATCATGTCCTTGACGCGGTCATGCAGGAACACATAACCCTCGCCGTCGAGGTAGCCGGCGTCACCGGTCTTGAGCCAGCCGTCGTCGGTGAGCGTGGCGGCCGTCGCGGCCGGGTTGTTCCAGTAGCCGCGCATGTTCTGCCGCGAGCGGGTCCACAGCTCACCGACGGTGCCGACGGGCACGTCGCGGCCTTCGGGGTCGACAATGCGCACCTGAACCCACGGGAACGGCTTGCCGCACGACCGCAGCAGTTCGGGATCGTGGCGGTCGAGTTGGGTGATGGAGCCGGTGGTTTCGGTCTGCCCGTACACCTGCAGCAGGTCACAGTCGAACCGCTCGAGCGCCTTGAGCAGAACGTCGTCGGTGATCGGTGATGCCCCGTAGACGATCGCGCGCAGGCTGGTGAAATCCGTCCTCTCGACACCAGGGGTCTCGAGCAGCCGCTGGATCACGACCGGCACCAGCAGCATATTCGTAACACCGTGTCGGCCAACGGCTTCGAGGATAGCCGGCGGGTCGACGTCGCGCAGCACGACGGTGCGCGCCCCCTCACACAAACCGACCAGGGCCCAGCCCGAACCCGCCATGTGGAACATCGGCATCACGGCGAGGCTCACACTGTCGGCGTCGAAGCGCCACTTCTCGGCGATACCGGTGGCCTTACAGAAGTAGTTGTCGTTGGTCAGCATCACGCCCTTCGGCGCGCCGGTCGTTCCCGACGTGTACATCAGGAACGCGACGTCGTCGGGTTGCGTTGTGACGCAAGGGTCTTCTGTGGGATGCTCGGCGAGCCAGGCGTCGAACCGCGGCCACCGAGGGTGTTCACCAACGGCGACGACGGCGGCCGCCAGCCGGTTTTCGATCGCCTCGACATGGCCGAAGAACTCGGTGCCCACGACCACCACGCGGGCATCGGCGTCGTCGATGATGTGGGCCATCTCGGCAGGCGCCAGCCGCCAGTTGACCGGTACGACGATCGCGCCGAGTTTCGACAGGGCGCAGACGACTTCGAAGAACTCGATACCGTTCTTCTCGATGAACGCGACGCGGTCGCCGAACCCGACACCCGCCGCGCGGAACGCCTGCGCCGCCCGGTTGGACCGTTCGTCGAGGTCGGCGAACGTCAGGGTTCGGTCACCGGCGACCAACGCGACCGCGTCGGGGCGTTCGGCGCCGTAGACACGCGCGATGTCGGCGACGGTCGCGACGTCGGGGTGTGGCATCTCAGGAGTTCGGTTGGACGCGTTGCCGTTTCATCACCATGTCGACGAAACCCGGCGCGAGGCTGTTCACGGCCTGGGCGGTGACGGCCATCCGCGGCGCGATGCGCACGGGTCGGGTGCGCGCGGCGGTGATCATCCAGTCGGCGGCCTCGGAAGCGGTCAATCCGGCGACTCCGTCGTAGGCCCGGGTGGGGGCGATCATCGGCGTGCGCACCAGCGGGTAGAACAACGTCGTCGAATGGACTCCGTCGCCGCTCCACTCCGTCTCGATGACGCGGCTCACCGCCGTCAGCGCCGCCTTGGACGCGTTGTACACCGCGAACAACGGCGACGACTCGGACAGCACACCCCACGTCGACACGTTGATGATGTGGCCGTTGCGCCGCTCGCGCATCCCGGGCGCCAGCCCGCGGATCAGCCGCAGCGGGGAGTAGTAGTTCAGCGCCATGGTGCGCTCGACGTCGTGCCAGCGCTCCAGCGAGTCGGCGAGCGGCCGGCGAATCGAGCGCCCCGCGTTGTTGATCAGGATGTCCACCCCGCCGAGTTCCTCGGTGACCCTGGCGACGAGCTCATCGACCGCGTCGAGGTTCGAGAGATCACAGGCATGCGCCCAGGCGTCGCCGCCGTTGTCGGTGATCCGGTCGACCAGCGCGTCGAGCAACTCCTGGCGGCGCGCCGCCACCACCACGGTGGCGCCGCGGCGGGCGAACTTCTCCGCGGCGGCCTCGCCGATGCCCGACGACGCGCCGGTGAGCAGGATGCGCTTGCCTCGCAGGTCGACGACTTCGCGGCCGGGCTGGAACTGCAGCAGTTCGGGGACGATCGGCGGGCGCATGGTGGTCAGCAGCAGCTGGTCGGCCAGCCGGCGCAGCGGGTTCTTACTCACGACCCGCGAGTCTAAAGGGTGATTTCGGTGTCCGAACGATCGCGTCGCGACTGTTTGAGCACCGAAATCGCAGCTAGAAGTAGCGCGGGAACGCGCTCCAGTCGGGGTCGCGCTTCTCCAGGAACGCGTCGCGGCCCTCGACCGCCTCGTCGGTCATGTAGGCCAACCGCGTCGCCTCCCCGGCGAACAACTGCTGGCCCACCAGTCCATCGTCGGTGAGGTTGAACGCGTACTTCAGCATCCGGATCGCTTGCGGCGACTTGCCATTGATCGCCGCCGCCCATTCCAGCCCGACGTTCTCCAGCTCGGCATGGTCGACGACCTCGTTGACCGCGCCCATCGCGTGCATCTGCTCAGCGGTATACGGCCTACCGAGGAAGAAGATCTCGCGGGCGAACTTCTGGCCGACCTGCTTGGCCAGATACGCGCTGCCGTACCCGCCGTCGAAGCTGCCGACGTCGGCGTCGGTCTGCTTGAACCGGGCGTGTTCGCGGCTGGCCAGCGTCAGGTCGCAGGTCACGTGCAGGCTGTGCCCGCCGCCGGCGGCCCAGCCGTTGACCAGGCAGATCACCGGTTTGGGCATGAACCGGATCAGCCGCTGCACTTCGAGGATGTGCAGCCGTCCAGCGCGCGCCGGATCGACCGTCTCGGCGGTGTCGCCCGACGCGTACTGGTAGCCGCTGCGGCCGCGGATGCGTTGGTCGCCGCCGGAGCAGAACGCCCAGCCGCCGTCCTTCGGCGACGGCCCGTTGCCGGTCAACAGGATGACGCCGACGTCCGACGACATCCGCGCGTGGTCGAGCACGCGGTACAGCTCGTCGACGGTGTGCGGGCGAAACGCGTTGCGCACCTCCGGCCGGTCGAACGCGACACGCACCGTGGGCTGCTTCACGCCGTCGACGACGTGGCGGTGGTACGTGATGTCGGTCAACCCGAAGCCGTCGACGGGTTGCCACAGGGTCGGATCGAATGGGTTGGCGCTCACTGGATTACCTTATCCATGCGGAACACGGGACACCGACCGGCGAGTGCCTCGAACTCGTCGGGGTCAGGCCCGGTGACCAGTCCGGCGTTCTTGATGAAGTCGACGCCGGTGGGCACCTTGACCGGGAATTCCCGCAGCAGCGGTCGCGCCTCCTCGACGGGCATCTCCACCATCCGCACCCGTTCGCTGCGGCGGCCGATGTGCAACGTGGCCTCGCCGGCCGCCCTGACGTTGGCGGCCCAGTCGGAGCCGGGCACTCCGCCGACCACGTAACGGTGTCCGTCGACGACCATCGGCGTGACCGGGGTCATCCGCCGCTTGCCGGTTTTCCGGCCTGGAACGGACAGTACGACGGGCCCCTTCTCGCCGAGAATGCCCAGCTTCTGCAGGCCGATCATCACCTTGTTGACGTACTTCAGCCACCACGGCAACCGAATGTCGGACATAGCCGTGACGCTACGTGATCGGGTCGATGCGAAACACGGGCAGGCGGCCGGCCATGCCCTCGAGTTCGTCGGGGCTGCCGGACTCCAGGATGCCTGCGCGTTTCATCAGGTCGACGCCGACGGGCACCTGGGCCGGGAACTCCCGCAGCACCGGTCGCGCCTCGGCTGGATCCAGCTCGATGAGACGCACCCGCTCGGTGCGCCGGCCCGTGCCCAGCGTGACGTGCTCTGCCGCGCGCACGTTGCGCGCCCAGTCCGCATCCGGATAGGCGTTGACGACGTAGCGGATGCCGTCGATGGCCATCGGGGTGATCGGCGTCGCGCGGGGCTTACCGGTCCTGCGCCCCGGCGCCGTGAGCACGACGGGGGATTCGTGCCGCGAGATCGGCAACCCGAGGCGCAGCGCCACCATCAACAGCTTGTTGGCGTACTTCAGCCACCGCGGCGGTGCACCCCGAGCGTCCATGCCATAACGGTATTGGTCAGATCGCGACGCCGTGCTCGGACAGCGCGACCCGCAGGCCATCGGGCCGGTCGGCGGTCGGCAGCGGGTCGACGAGGCTGAACTGGCAGCCGGCCGCGCGGGCGCCGCCGTCGGCCTCGTCGCTGTCACCGACCATGAGCGCGTCCGCCGCGGTCACGCCGAGCCGGGTCAGCGCCGTCTCGAAGATCGCCGCGTCCGGCTTGACGGCCCCGACCTCGTAGGACAGCACGAACTCGTCGACGAACTCGGCTGCACCGATCGATACGAACGCCGGCCGGACGTCGAAGGCGATGTTCGACACGACCGCGGTCTTGACACCGCGCCGGTGCAGACCCCCGAGCACCTCGGCGGTGTCCGGATACGGCGTCCAGTTCAACGGGTCGATCAGGATGCCGTACAGCGATTCGGCGTGATGGTCGGCCAGGCCGGACTCCCGCAACACATGCAGGTAGGCCTCGCGATGCAGGTGCGGCGCGAGGTCGCGGTTGAGCCAGGCGTGATACGCGTCCGGGCCCATCTCGACGTGCTGGCCGGTCGGCGCGGTGAGCCTGCGCATCAGCTCGGCCTGCACGTGCCCGTCGACCTCGCGGTCATCGACCGCCATGCCGTGAAACCAGCTCTCGTCCTCCTCGAGCCGGAACAGCGTGCCGGAGTAGTCGAACAGCACCGCGCGTACCGTGGTCACCACGCCATCCTAACCGCGTATCCGATCGGCCTTGTCCCGCAGCACTTCTCGTTCACGTTCGTTGTCGGTCATGGCGGCGGCGCGGTCGAACTCGGTGGCGGCCTCGGCCCCGCGGCCCAGGCGAACCAGCAGTTCCCCGCGCACGCTCGGCAACAGGTATGACCCGTCCAGGCCGGTCAACCCGTCGACGATCCTCAGCGCGGCCTCGGGGCCGTCGGCCATCGCCACCGCCACCGCCCGGTTGAGTCCCACCACCGGCGACGGCGACACCTGGACCAGCCCGTCGTACAGTACGACGATTCGACGCCAGTCGGTGTCGGCGGCAGTCGGGGCGGTGGCGTGGCACTCGGCGATCGCGGCCTGCAGCGCGTACGGGCCCCAGCCGGAGCCTTTGCGCTGCACCGCATTCGCGGCGCGTTCGAGCGCTGCGACGCCGCGCTGGATCTGCGCGCGGTCCCACTTCGCGCGGTTCTGGTCCTCGAGCAGGATCGGCCTGCCGTCGCTGTCGGTGCGGGCGGCGAACCGCGACGACTGGAACTCCATCAGCGAAACCAGGCCGTGCACCTCGGGTTCGTCGGGCACCAGCGCCGCCAGCACCCGCCCGAGACGCAGTGCCTCGCTGCAGAGTTCGTCGCGAATCCAGCGCTGCCCGAACGACGCCGAGTAGCCCTCGTTGTAGATCAGGTAGATGACGCTGAGCACCGCCGACAGTCGCTGCGGATACTCCGAGCGATCCGGCACCTCGAACGGCACATCGGCGGCCGCCAGCGTCTTCTTCGCGCGGGTGATGCGCGCGGCGATGGTCGGGGTCGACGCGAGGAACGCGCGGGCGATCTCCTCGGTGGTGAGACCGCCGACCACCCGTAGCGTCAACGCGATCTGGCCTTCGCGCGACAGCACGGGGTGCGTCGAGATGAAGATCAGCCGCAGCACGTCGTCGTCGATGCGGTCGGGATCCCACGATTCAGGGAAATCCCGGACATGGGTTTCCAGCTCGCGCGCCATCGCCGCGTACTTGCCGTCGAGATTCTCCTGGCGGCGCCAGTGGTCGATCGCCTTGCGTTTGGCGACGGTCGTCAGCCAGGCTCCGGCGTTGCGGGGCACACCGATCCTCGGCCACTGTTCGAGGGCATCGACGAGCGCGTCGGCGGCGAGGTCCTCGGCGAGCCCGACGTCACCGACCGTGCGGGTCAACGTGGCGACGATCTTGGCCGCCTCCATCCGCCACACCGCATCGACGGTCTCGCGCAGGTCGCTCGTCACGCGCCCATTCTGCCGGGTCTCCTCATTCTGCCGAGCAGACGCAAAAGGACCACGACACGCCGAGGAAATGGAGCACTTTACGTCTGCTCGGGCAGGAGAGTGAGAGCTATGACCCACAGGTTGGTCACCGCGTACCGGGAAGGCCGCAAGGCATTCCCGCACACGCTCGCCAACCCGTATGCGGGGCTGGGTGATCGGGCCGTCGCGCGGATGTGGCGGCTGGGCTGGCAACGCGCCGCCGAGGAGCAGCAGGGCATCCCCAGCGAACAAGAACGGCTTGCTCGGTTCGCCGCCGAGATCGATGCGCTCCTGGACTGACCGCCTCCAGGCGCTCCTGCAGCACCGCCGCCGCGTCACCCTCTAGGCGCGACCGACCGTGTTTGTGCACCGACACGCCGTGTCCGCCTGTACAAAAGCGGTCGCTCGCCGAACGGACAGTCAGCCGACTGATGCTCGCTCGCCGAACGGACGCTCAGCCGACTGATGCTGGATTGTCGGCTCAGCCGACGGCGCGCTCGCTACCCTCCCAGAACTGCGCGCGCACCGCCTTCTTGTCGGGCTTGCCGAGCGCGGTCACCGGCACCGAGTCGACGACGATGACCTGCTTGGGCGACTGCACCGACCCCTTGCGCTCCTTGACCGCGGTCTGAATCTCGGTCGTCATGCGGGCCACCGCATCTTCGGAACGATCGGCGTCCGGTCGCAGCACGACCACGGCCGTCACCGCCTCGCCCCACTTCTCGTCGGGCGTGCCGATCACGCAGACCTGCGCGACCGAAGGGTGTTCGGCCACAACATCTTCCACCTCACGGGGGAACACGTTGAAGCCGCCGGTGACGATCATGTCCTTGGTGCGGTCGACGATGTAGTAGAACCCGTCGGAGTCCTCACGGGCCAGGTCGCCGGTGTGCATCCAGCCGTCGCGAAACGTCTCGGCCGTCGCTTCCGGCTTGTTCCAGTAGCCGCCGGAAACCAGCGGGCCGGACACGCAGATCTCGCCGACCTCGCCCTGCGGCACCGGGTTTCCGTCGGAGTCGAGCAGCGCCACCCGCGCGAAGACCGTCGGCCGGCCGCACGACGTCAACCGCTGCTCGTCGTGATCGCCCTTGGCCAGATAGGTGATCACCATCGGCGCCTCGGACTGGCCGTAGTACTGCGCGAAGATCGGGCCGAACCGCCGGATCGCCTCGCGAAGCCGGACCGGGTTCATCGCCGATGCGCCGTAGTAGACCGTCTCGAGCGAGGACAGGTCGCGGGTGTGCGAGTCGGGGTGGTCCATCAGCGCGTAGATCATCGACGGCACCAGCATGGTCGCGGTGATCTTCTGCTCCTCGATCACCCGCAGCACCTCGGCCGGGTCGAACTTCGTCAGTACGACCAACTCGCCGCCCTTGATGATCGTCGGGACGAAGAACGCCGCGCCGGCGTGCGAAAGCGGCGTGCACATCAAGAATTTCGGACGCTCGGGCCACTCCCACTCGGCGAGCTGGATCGTCGTCATCGTGGTGATCGACTGGACGGTGCCGATCACCCCTTTCGGCTTGCCGGTGGTGCCGCCGGTGTAGGCCATCCCGCCGATGTGATCGGGCGGCAGGTCCGCGGCCACCAACGGCTGCGGCGAGTACTTGGCGGCCTCGGCGGTCAGGTCGACGGCCACGCCCGCGAGCGCCTCGGGAACCGGCCCGATCGTCAGGATCTGCTTGAGGTTGGGCACCTTCTCCAACAGGCCCAGCGCCCGGTCGACGAACTGCGGGGTCGGGTCGATGATCAGCGCCGAGACGCCCGCGTCGGTCAACACGTACGCGTGATCGTCCAGAGAACCGAGAGGGTGTAGTGCCGTGCGGCGGTATCCCTGGGTCTGCCCGGCGCCGATGATCATCAGCACCTCGGGCCGGTTCAGCGACAGCAGACCGGTCGCGCTGCCGGTACCGGCACCCAGCGCCTCGAACGCCTGAATGTACTGGCTGATGCGCTCGGCGAGCTGCCCCCCGGTCAGCGTGGTGTCGCCGAGAAACAGCACGGGCTTGTCCTTGTTGCGCTTGAGCGCGCCGACGGTCAGGTGGCCGGAGTGGATGGGATGGCGCAGCAGGTCATCACTCATGGCCCTCAGACTAGAACGTGTTCCAATCTCAGTCATCGGGTCCCCGGGAAAATGCCCGGCCGTGGCGCTCCACGCTGAAACCGACGGGCAACGCCGCTGCACGAAACGCGAATCGAAGGAGCCTGCAGTCGTAACCGCGTCAGCGGTCCGGCTCGGAGGTGTATTCAGGAAAGCCCCGCCTCGGCTTAAGTTAATGTGCATACTCGTCGCATCCGAGTTACAACTGCCGAGCTTTGGGGCTAGGTTGCCGAGGCGGCTGCCGATGTCGTCCGGCGGAGATATTCCGAATACGCTGCGGCGACCTGGTGCCATAGTGAATGCTGCCGACGAGGGGTGTAGGGCATTAAGTGAATGGCTGTTCATCATGACGACACGGGGTGACGGGGTCGAGGTCATCGGCGCATGGGCCGGTGGCTACGTCAAGCGTCACCCCCTGGCATCGCTCGCGACGGTCGGCGATCAGTTCGTGATCGGCGCGCGCACGCTGCAGTACCTGTTCATCGACCTGTTCACCGGACGTTTCCAGTGGTGGGAGTTCGTCCGCCAGGCCTCGTTCATGGCGGGAACGGCGGTGCTGCCGACGGTCCTGGTGGCCTTGCCCGTCGGCGTGACCCTCTCGATCCAGTTCGCACTGCTGGCCGGCCAGGTCGGCGCCACGTCACTGGCCGGCGCGGCCAGCGGTCTGGCGGTGATTCGCCAGGCCGCATCTCTGACCGCGGCGATCCTGATGGCAGCCGCTGTCGGCTCGGCGATCACCGCAGACCTCGGTTCCCGCAAGATGCGCGAGGAGACCGACGCGATGGAAGTCATGGGGGTGTCGGTGATTCGCCGCCTGGTCGTTCCGCGGTTCGCCGCGGCGATCATGATCGGCGTGGCGCTCACCGGTGTGGTGTGCTTCGTCGGCTTCCTCGCCAGCTACCTGTTCAACGTGTATTTCCAGAACGGCGCTCCGGGCAGCTTCGTCGCGACGTTCGCGTCGTTCACGACGACGGGCGACATGATCGTGGCTTTGGTGAAGGCAGTCGTCTTCGGCGCCATCGTCGCGGTGGTGTCGTGCCAGAAGGGACTGTCTACTCAGGGCGGTCCGACCGGGGTAGCCAACTCGGTCAATGCCGCCGTGGTCGAGTCCATTCTGATCCTCATGGTCGTCAACGTCGCGATCAGCCAGCTCTACATCATGCTGTTTCCCCGGGTTGGTCTGTGACATGGCGTCGACGTTCGTACCGCCGCTGCTCGCGCCCTTCGTCCGCCTCTACGAGAAGGTCATGCCGCCGATCGGGCAGCTCGGCCACATGCTGGTGTTCTTCGTCCGCGCGGTCGTCGCGGTCCCCGTCGCGCTACGGCACTATCGCAAAGAGTTCATCCGACTGCTGTCCGACATCGCCTGGGGCAACGGCTCTTTGGTGGTGGGCGGCGGGACCGCGGGGGTGGCGATCGTTCTCGGCGTCACCGTGGGTGCGCTCGTCGGCATCGAAGGGTACAACTTCCTCGACCTGCTGGGCTTGGGCCCCGCGACGGGAATCATCTCGTCGCTGGTGAACACCCGCGAACTCGCCCCGATCGCGTTGTCGTTGGCGTTCGCCACGCAGGCCGGCTGCCGATTCACCGCGCAGCTGGGATCCATGCGAATCTCCGAAGAAATCGATGCCTTGGATTCACTGGCAATCCGTCCCATCCCCTATCTGGTGACCACCCGGTTGATGGCCTCGGTGATCGCGGTCATTCCGCTCTACGTCGTCTGCCTGGCGGTCAGCTATCTGACGACACAGGTTGTCGTGCAAGTCATCAGCGGTGGTGCGACCGGCTCGTATCTGCACTACTTCACGCTGATGCTGTCGGGTCAAGACATCTTGTACTCGCTGCTCAAGGCGATCGTCTTCGTCTGGATCGCCACGACGATCCAGTGCTACTACGGCTTCTATGCCAGCGGTGGTCCCGAGGGCGTCGGGGTTGCGGCCGGACACGCCATGCGGGCCAGTATCACCGTGGTGATCATCGTCAACATGCTGCTCACCATGGCGCTGTGGAACGTAGACGCCGGCGCGAGGTTTGGGGGGTAGGTGGCGAATTCCTTTGACCTGGACGGGCGCGGCCCAACCGACCGCCAGTTGATCGGTGCGGGGATCGTCGTTGTTCTTGTGGCAGCGTTGGTTACGACGACCCTTTTGGTGAAGGCGACAGGACGCCTGGATCCCTTCGTGCGCGTGGTCGCGAACCTCGTCAACGTCGGCGACGGACTGCCGCAACGCTCCGACGTGAAGTACCACGGCGTCTTGGTCGGTACCGTCCACAGTGTCACCCCGGCCGCGCACGGAAATCCGAACTTCGTCCACATCAACCTCAAACCCGAATACGCACCGTCGATTCCGAACAACGTGACGGCCCGGGTGGTGCCCAGCAACGTGTTCGCGGTGTCCTCGGTGCAACTCGTCGACCCCGGCGGGCCGCCCAACGGCGGGAAGCCTGGATCGCCGATTCAGGCGGGTGCGCACATTCCGGAGGACACCGAGCTACCGACGGTGTTGTTCCAGACCACGATCAGCAAGCTGCGCGACATCCTGGCCGCGACTGGGCGGGGTCGCGAGGACAAAACCATCGGCATCCTCGCCGCGGTCAACGAGGCCACCGAGGATCGCCGTACCCAACTGCTCGCCGCCGGCGCGCAATTGGACCGGCTCATCAATGAAGTCGATGCGATCGTGGCCACCGAGCCGGACTCGACGACGGTGTCGGCGCTCACCGATGCGGCCGTGGGACTGCAGCAGACCACACCTGAGTTGTTCGACGCGCTGCAGAAGGCGGTGCGACCGATGCAGGTCCTGGTCGAGCAGCGGGCCCAGCTCGACGCGCTGGTCAGCGGTGGCGTCCACACCATGAACACCACGCATACCGCGCTGAACAACCACACCGACCGGATGGTCAAGATCACCTCGGAGCTGACTCCGGTGGTCGGCAACCTGGCCGATACCTCGCGCCACTGGGTGCCGGCCTTCGTCAAGCTGAATCAGCTGTCCGACAAGTTCTTCGACGAGGTGTGGATGCACGATCGCGACATCGGCAACATGCGGGTGAACCTGTCGTTCACGCCGACCTACACCTATACCCGCGCCGACTGCCCGCAGTACGGCGAACTCAAGGGCCCGAGCTGTTACACCGCGCCGTTGGTACCGGTCCGGCCGCCGTTGCCGGACACGTTGTTGCCACAGAACTTCCAGCCGCCGAAGGATTTGGCGCCCCCGCCCGGCACGGTCCTGGGGGAGAACGGCAACCTGGTCGCCGTCGGACCGCCGCTGGTGAACCCGTATCCCAACCTGGCCGATCCGAATCCGCCGCTGCCACCGGGAGTTTCGCCGTCGCCACCGGTACCCGGATCGGCCAACCCGGCGCTAGAACCCACGCCGCCGCCGGCAGTGAACCAGTCCCCGCCGGCACCGGTCGCGCCCAAACCGTGGGATCCGCCGCCGCCCGCCGGTCCCCAGCCCGCCGAGGCTGCACCGGCTCCTGCTGGATTGCCGGCTCAGCCGGCTCCTGCTGGATTGCCGGCTCAGCCGGCGGCCTTCGGCGGGAACGTGGGACCCGTTGGTAGCCAACAGGAACGCAACCAACTCTCCGTCATCACCGGCCAACCGGCCACCACGGCGACGCAGCTGCTGCTCGGACCGGTGGCCCGCGGCACGACCGTCTCGCTTGACCAGGAGGCCCGATGAGGTACCGCGGCGCACTGATCGGCCTGTCGCTGTTCATGGTGGTCGCCGTGACGCTGACCTGGCTGGTGTACGTCACGCTGCGTCGAGACGTCGTCGGCCGGACCGTGCCCTACGCGGCGATGATCACCGACGTGTTCGGCCTGCGGGAGGGTGATGACGTCCGGATGGCCGGCGTCCGCGTCGGCCGGGTGGAAAAGATCGAGCTGGCCGGCGATCTCGCCAAAGTGTCGTTCGTGGTGCAGGACGACCAGCAGGTGCTCGGCACCACCGTCGCCTCGGTCACTTACCAGAACATCGTCGGCCAGCGATATCTCGGTCTGTCGCTGGGCAATCTCGGTGACCCGGGACCGCTGAAGCCCGGCAGCGTCATCCCCGTCGAGCGCACCGATCCGTCGTTCGATGTCGGCCGGCTGCTCAACGGCTACGAGCCGCTGTTCAGTGTGCTCGACCCCAAGCACGCCGACAACCTGACCAAGGGAGTCATCCAATCGCTGCAGGGCGACAAGGGGTCCATCACCGCCCTGGTGGACCAGACCGGCCGGCTCACCGAGTCGTTCGCCGGTCAGGACGAGCAACTCGGTGAGGTGATCACTGACCTGAACGTCGTGGTGGCCAACCTCGCCCGGCATAACGACGACCTCGACCACATCATCGGCGAAGCCCGCACGGTGGTGTCGACCTTCGACGCGCGACGCCCCGAATTGGTGGAGTCGATGAGTTCGATCGCGAAGGTGGTGCGGCAATTGTCGACGATCTCCGACGAGGTGTACCCGTCACTGAAGGAAATGGTCACCCGCGAACCGGGATTCGCGGCGCACATGGTCGGCCTGGAGAACCAGCTGGCGTTCACCGGCGCCAACCTCCCGTTGCTGCTGAAGGGCTTCGCGCGCATCACCAGCGAAGGCTCCTTCGCCAACGCCTACGCATGCGACCTGAACATCCAAGGATTTTTCCCCGGCCTCAACGACGTGGTGCCGATCATCGTGGACGCCGCCACCCCGGGCAACAAGGCGCGTTACACCCCGAAGTGCAGGAACATGGCCAATGGCTGATCAAACGAAGGCGGATCAAACGACGGCGGACCCAACGAAAAAGCGCCGCCGCCCACTGGAGAACCGCAACAAGACCTGGATGGGTGTCGTTGCCGTCCTGGTGGTTTCGTTGCTCGTCGGAACACTGCTGTTGTTCAAGGTGGCCAACTTCGGCTACCGGCAGTACACCGCACACTTCCTGCAGGCCGCCGCCTTGCAAGTCGGTAACCCGGTCACCGTTGCCGGAATCCCGGTGGGCGAGGTATTGAGCATGAAACTCGCCGGCGACTACGTCGAGGCCAAGCTCAAGGTGCGCAATGACGTGGTGCTGGGTGAGGATTCGCGGGCGTCGATCAAGATCACGACAATCCTGGGCTCGCGGTATCTGGCCCTGTTTCCCGATGGTGCGGGCTCGTTACCGAACGACACCTTCGACCTGACCCACACCGAGGTTCCCTACGATCTGCAGGAAGCACTGGCCGACGTCACCAGAACCTACGAGCAGGTCGACTCGGACAAGTTCGCCGAGACGCTGTCCGTCCTGGGCGAGCAGATGAAGACGTTGCCGCCGGTGGTGCCGCAGGCCTTGGAGAACACCCACACGCTGTCGACGATCATCGCCGAGCGTCGCGACCAACTGGGCGAACTGCTGAAAACCACTGAGGTGGTCAGCAATACGCTACGTCGTCAGCAGTCGACCATCGGTAGCCTGGTGAATCAGGGCAACTCGTTGCTCGGTGAGTTCGTCGCCTCGCGTGCCACATTCCACGCGATGATGGATGCGCTCACCAACCTCGTCGAGACTTTGAGCGGCGTCGTCATCGAGGACCGGCCGGAACTCGAGGAACTGCTGCGCAATCTGCGTGAGCTGTCCACTTTGCTCGCCCGCGACGGCGATGGCTTCCTGCGCAGCATCCTGCAGTCCGGGCCAATCGCGCTGCGTGGCTTGGCCAACGCCACCGGCAGCGGCAATGCCGCTGGGTTCAACGCCACCAACGGCCTGCTGGTCGACTCGTGGATGTGCGCCATCAGCGGCCGCGCCAAGCAATTTTCCATGATCGAGTACTTCCAGGACTGCAAATGAGGATCACCAAGACCAAGCTGCTGGTTGCCGGTGCGATCGCACTGGTCGTCGGTCTGGCGTTGGCCACCGTCGCTGTGATCTACACCAAGGACCAGCTCGACACCATGACTGTGACGGCCCAATTCGAC
The DNA here is from genome assembly GCF_001499855.1 of Mycobacterium sp. GA-0227b. GTDB lineage: Bacteria > Actinomycetota > Actinomycetes > Mycobacteriales > Mycobacteriaceae > Mycobacterium. The sequence goes on along the minus strand of NZ_LQIK01000008.1, from coordinate 75,252 downwards.
AGCGCCGCCGGTCTATACGAGGGAAACACCGTCGCGGTGCTCGGTATGCCGGTCGGCGAGGTCACCAAGATCACCCCCAAGGGCGGCTACGTCGAGGTCCGTTTCACCGTGGACAAGGATGTCAAGGTTCCCGCGGACGCCCAGGCGGTGACGATCTCCAACTCGATTCTGACCGACCGGCAGATCGAACTGACGCCGCCCTACTCGGGCAGCGGTCCCATCCTGCAGAATCACGCAACCATCGGGCTGAATCGCACCCAGACTCCGGTCGAATTCGCCCGAGTGCTCGACGTTCTCGACAAGCTATCGGTTTCGCTGAAGGGCGACGGGAAGGGTAACGGCCCGATCGCCGATGTGGTCAACGCCAGCGCCGCGATCGCCGACGGCAACGGCCAGCAGATGAAGGACGCGCTCGGCGAGCTGTCGAATGCCCTGCGGCTCAGCGCCGATCGGGGCACGGTGACCAGGGATCAGCTGACCACCATCGTCCGGAACTTGAGTTCGTTGTCGGAGGCGGCGGCCAGGAATGACGAGACGCTGCGGGAATTCGGCTCGTCGGTGCGGGCGCTCAGTCAGATCCTGGCCGACGAGAACCTCGGCAGCGGTACCACCGGCAAGAAGATCAACGAGGTTCTGACCAACACCCGTGAGGTGCTCGAAATTCATCGCGATGCCATCAAGGACCTCGTCGCCAACGGCGACATCGTGCTGAACACCGCTGTCGATCACGAACGCGATCTCAAGGAATTCCTCGACGTCGCGCCGATGACACTGGACAACCTGTACAACATCGTCGACCAGAAGAACGGCGCCTTACGGGTCAAGGTGCTCACCGACCGGGTGTTGTTCGACAACCAGTTCATCAAAGAGGTGTGCAACGTGATGGGGCTGCGGCAACTGGGCTGTAGCACCGGGACGTTGCAGGACTTCGGGCCGGACTTCGGGCTGACGCACATGCTGGACGGACTCGCGGCGATGGGACAGAAATGACGACCGCGATCCGCAGGCCGTGGCCGATAGCGCTCGTGACGGCGGCGTGCCTGGCCCTTTCCGGCTGTGGCACCGGCGGTTTGGCCAGCCTTCCGCTACCGGCGCCCGGCGTCGGGTCCGGCGGCTATCGGCTGACGGCGGTGTTCTCCAACGCGCTGAACCTGCCCGCCAACGCCAAGGTGAAGCTGGCCGGTGCCGATGTCGGCCAGATGGAGTCGATGGAGGCGCGTAACTACACGGCGGTGACCACCTTGCGCATCATGGACGGAGTGCAGTTGCCTCGGGGCAGCACCGCCGAATTACGGTCCGCGACACCGCTTGGCGATATTTTCGTCGCGATCAAGCCGCCGTCTCCCGCCGATCCGAATGCGCCGCTGCTGTCCGATGGCGACACGATCCCGTTGGACCACACGACAGCGGCCGCGACGGTGGAATCGGTGCTCAGTTCGGCGGCGGTGTTGGTGAACGGCGGTGCGGTGCGCAACTTCACCAACATCATCAACGGACTGGGCAAGGCGACCGGCGATCAGGGCGAGGCGTTCGGCAACCTCATCCGCAAGACCAACGACACCTTGGGCACGCTCAACGCCCGGTCCGGGCAGATCTCGAACGCGATCACCGAAACCTCCCGGCTCGTCGAGGCGATTGAAGCCAAGAACCAGACCATCAGCGAAGTGATGGCCGAAGCCCGACCGGCCACCGACACGCTGGCGGCGCACACCACCCAGATCGCCGACCTCGTCGAGCAGATCGGTGACGTGTCCGACCAGGCGCGCAAGTTCCCGTCGATCGCCGGCACCGACACCAGCGGCCGAAGCGTCATCGCCGATGCCAACACCGTCGCCGGCGCGTGGAACGACGTTGTGCTCACCCCCGACGCGACGCTCTATGCGCTCAACCGGCTGATGCCCCCATTCGTCAAAGGGACGACCGGCAATGCGCTCGCGGTGAACGCGAGCATCGACCGGTTGATCCTGGGACACATACCCGATATCGGCTTCGCCGGAGACCCGGGGTTCCACGGACCCAAGTGGCACAACTGGTTTCACCTTGTGGGCTCGTTCAAGTACACGCTGTTCCGGCTGCAGGAGAAGATCGTCGGTAAGGGCCCCGGCGTGCCGCAGGTCCCGGTGATCCCCAGCCCGACCGAGCCGGGGCAATTGGAGGTTGCGGGGCCACCGCCCGGCCCACCGACTCCGCCGGCACCGCTGCCCGTCGCGCCACCGGCAACCGATATTCCACTGCCGGCACTCGGGCCGGTGGCGGGGCCACCGCAGCCACCCGCGCCCGCCCCGCCGCCCGCACCCGCGCCGCTGCCGGCGGAGGCACCACAATGATCTCGAGCACTGCCGACCGGCTGGTCGAACTCGTCCGGTTCGGCCACCGCCGCCGCGCCTGGCTTTCGGCGGCTGGGTTGGTCATGGTTCTGGTGGTGGCGACCGGCTACCTGCTGCTCGGTGCATTGCGGGTGAACCCGTTCGCCTCGCAGTATCAACTCACCGTCCAACTGCCCGAGTCGGCCGGCCTGCTGCCCAATCAGGACGTCACGATGCGTGGCGTGCCGATCGGCCGGGTGGACCGGCTCGACATCACCCCGGCCGGGGTGAACGCGGTGGTCAACGTCAAATCGACGATGAAGATCCCGGAGTCCAGCGATGTCCGGGTGTCGGGCCTCTCGCCGGCCGGTGAGCAGTACATCGACTTCGTGCCGGAGTCCGACCAAGGTCCGTTCCTGGCCGACGGCGCCGTCATCGGCCAGGGCAGGGCCACGGTGTCCGTCAGCCTGGCCGAGCTGCTGGCCGACGCAGACGGGGCGTTGGCGCAGACCGATACCGAGAAACTCGAGCTGATCCGGCGAGAGCTGAGCCTGTCGGAGGCCGGCCCGCAGAAGCTGGAGGACATCGTCGAAGGCGGCACGTTCCTGCTGTCCACGATGGACTCGGTGTTGCCGGAGACCAGCAGCCTGCTGCGGACCAGCCGGGTGGTGCTCACGTTGGCCGCCGACAAGAACGCCGGAATCGCCGTCGCCTCAGACAATCTGGAGCACAGCTTTGTCGGCATCAACAAGATGCGCGAAGGCTATCGCCGGCTCACCAACCAGGGTCCGGATGCGCTGACCGCAGTCGACAACCTGTTCATCGACAACTCCGACACCATGGTGCAACTACTGGGCAACCTGACGACTGTCTCCCGGCTGCTGTACCTGCGGGTGCCGGCACTCAATGCACTGTTTCCGGACTATCGCACCTCGCTGCTCGACGCGCTGGGCACCGCGATGCACGACAACGGGCTGTGGGCCACCGGCGACATCTACCCGCGGTATCACTGCGACTACGGAACGCCGCGCCTGCCACCGTCGAATGCGGACTACCCGGAACCGTTCATGTACACCTACTGCCGCGACGATCACCCCGGGATGCTGGTCCGCGGAGCCAAGAACGCGCCACGGCCGGCCGGCGACGACACCGCGGGCCCCCGCCCGGTGCCGATCTCGGCCGGCAGACGGATCCGACCCCGAAGGGCCGGTTCACCATTCCCACCCCCTACGGCGGGCCCACCCTGCCGATCGAGCCACCGCGCTAGGAGATGAAGATGTCAATTACCAGCGACTCCCTTACCAACGACGACACCGACAAGAAGCCCGACGGTGACAGCGACACAACTGAGGCAACGCCTGATACAACGCCGGACCCGGCGCCCGACGAGGCGGACGGATCCGACGGGCCTGAAAGCGCATCGGGCGGTGACGACCAGACACCCGACGACCCGGCCTCCGGCACGGAGAGCGAGGCGAACTGGCCCCGCCGCATCCGACTCGCCGCACTGGCCATCCTGGTTGTCGGGGTGCTGGCCGGCTCCGGCTTTCTGGGCTGGCAGCTGTGGCAGCAGCGGCAGGTGGAACGAGCCGGCAATGCCGCGCAGCAGGCGGCTGTCGAGTACGCGCAAGTGCTTACCAGCATCGACTCGAACAAGGTCGACGAGAACTTCGCGGCCGTGCTCGACGGCGCGACCGGCGAGTTCAAGGACATGTACTCGCAGTCCAGCACCGAGCTGCGCCAGTTGTTGATCGACAACAAGGCCTCCGCGCACGGAGTGGTGCTGGAGTCGGCAGTGCAATCCGCCACCAAGGACAAGGCGGTGGTGTTGCTGTTCGTCGACCAGGCGGTGCAAAACGCCAGCGTCCCGGATCCGCGCATCGATCGCAGCCGGATCAAGATGACCATGGAGTACGTCGACGGCCGTTGGCGCGCAAGCAAAGTCGAGCTGCCGTAATCATGCGCCCGCGGAATCTGGGCAGCGCGATGGCGGTGGTGACTGCGCTGGTAATCGCCACCGCGCCACCCGTGTCGGCGTCGGCCCCCTCGTTCTGCGATGAGCTCGGCGGTCAGTGGGACGGACAGTTCTGCAGCACGTCGGTGATCTCGGAGCGCGAAGCGGTCCGCAACATCAAGATGGCGTTGCCCGGCGACCTGGTGGAAAACCCCGTCATCCGGGAGTACCTGACCAACCTGATGAACAACTGGCGCACCGCCGCCAAAATGATGGTCCAGGACAGCTTCGGCGAGCAGCACTTCGAGATCTTCCAGCATGGCGGCGCGATGACTGCCGTGTTCCACGAGATGTATTCGGGCACGGTCGGTACCGACGCCCTCGCACATCCGAACGCGCCCATCGTCAGCGACGCCTACCGCACCTTCACCTTCGCCGGCGGACGGCAGCTGCAACTGGCCGACCTGTTCAAACCGGACGTCGACCACCGGGCCGAAATCCCACGCCTGGGTGCGCCGTTCATCGTCGCCGCACTCGACACCGCACCGCCGCCGCACCAGCCCGGCACCTATCCGTTCACCCCGGACCGCTGGACCCCGGACAAGGTGTACTCCGGCGGGTACCGGGCCTGGGCGCTCACACCGGATGAGCTGATCCTCTACATGCCCGACTATCCGGTCGGCCGCGACACCCCGTTGGACTACACGATCGGCCGCATGCAGTGGGCGATGGACGGCGGCACTGTGCAAGCCCATATCCCACTCGCGGCGTTGGCGCCCGTCCTGCGCCCCGAATTCGGCGGTGCATAGCGATGTTTCGAACATTCGCCGTGCTACTGACAGGGCTGCTGGTGTTCGCACCGGTGAGCCGGGCCGAACCCGCCGCCCCGACGTTGCCGGTGTTCGTTCCGTACCCGTCGAATTGGTCGCCCGACTACACCGTATTCCCGTACAACCTTTGGCAGGTGCGGGTCACGCCGGAGCAGATTACGGCACAACGTGACTCGTGCCAGTGGTTCAACGCCCAGTACGACGAACTCATGACCCAGGTGTACGGCTTTCAGGACTTCCTCGGCGACAAGGGCGACGACTGGTCGACACCGGGCGTGACGGAAGCCGGTGATGTGGTCGCCGCCAACCTCGACCAGTCCGCGGCCTTCCTCGATCCCCGCGCGCACACGCTGTTCATCGTCAACTACCCGGATCAGAGCGAGTATTCGCCGCTCTTCCACGGGGATTCGATCTACCGGCTCCGGTACCAGTTCACCCAGATCAGCGACAAGATCAAGCGCCGGCTGCCGTCAGGACAGATCAACGCGAACATCGCAACGGCCAACGTCTATGGCCGGGCGATCCGCGACTCCGGAGTGTGCGCTGGGGCGTGAAACCGGGTGTCTCGCCGTACCCCTCGATAAGATCGCACCAGCAGTCTTGTGCCAACAAGGAAGTCGGGAGGCGCCATGTCCGGCGATATCGAGCGCCTCCGCAGCGTCATTTTGCGCCTCGCCCGGGAACGCGGCCCGGACAAGACGATCTGCCCGTCCGACGCCGCCCGCTCAGTCGGTGGTAAGGACTGGCGCGACCTCATGAACGACGCCCGCGACGTCGCCAGGGACCTGGCGCGCCGGGGCGAGGTCGAGATCACCCAGAAGGGCGAGGTGGTCGATCCGGACGCGACGTGGCGGGGTCCCATCCGGATCCGCGCGACGTGAGTACGCCGCCGGTCGCGTAGCAGTCAGGCCGGCCACTGAGCCCGGTGTCGGCAAAGTTCTCCCGAATCGCTGCCGGGGCAAGCTCGATGGGTTAGCGTTCGAGCAGTTCGACTCGTCGGGGAGTAGGTATGGGCGAATATGCTTCAGCGTCAATAATTTTGGATGACGCGCCATCGGGTGCCGCGCTGAGGAGCGAAAGATGAGTTGGCCCAAAGTCTCCGAAGTCCGCGACATCGTGGCGAAAGGTGCGGTGGCCGGGGCGCTCATCGTCATTGCCGCGATGGGCGCCGCCGTGCCGGCGAGTGGAATGCCAGCCCTCGCAGGACTATCCCTTGCGCCGGCGCCGCTGCAGCCTCCCGGCCCGCCGCCTGGACCTCCGACGAGCCCCGATGATCCCCGATGTGCGGCGATGCCGACGTACCCCGTGTGCCAGGGCGGCCCGTATGCGCCTCCGCCTCCGCCGGGGCCACCTCCGCCTCCGTCACCCATGACGGGGCCGCCTACCGGCCCGGCAGATCCCGCATGCATCAGCCAGCCTGCCAACCCGATATGTGCCGGCGGCCCGTACGGGCTGCCGACGCCGCCGCCGCCACCACCGGCACCGCCGGTCGCACCGCCGCCACTGGCGCCACCGCCGGCGCCGCCGATCGCACCGCCGCCATTGGCGCCGATCGCGCCGCCCCCGATGGATCCGATCGCACCGCCACCGATGGATCCAATCGCGCCGATCGCGCCGATCGCACCGCCGCCGATCGCACCGCCCGCGATGGCACCGACCGGTATGGGCGGTCTCGGCGGGATCAACGACGGCATGGGCGGAATGGGCCATATCGGTGGTATCGGCGGCATGGGTGGTATCGGCGGTATGGGCGGAATGGGCCACATCGGCGGTATGGGCGGCATGGGCCACGTCGGCGGCATGGGAGGGATGCCCGGACACGTCTGATTCGACCCCCCAACGCGCCCCGCGGCAGCGTCATCTGGAGCTCACTGGAGAAGGCTGCCTGAGCTTTTCGTCAAAGAGAGGAACGGCATGACCATCACGCGCGAGCTGTCTGCAGTGTTCATCGTCGCTGCCGGCGTGGCGATCGGATCGGCCGGCGCTGCCTGGGCCGGCGGGCCTCCGCAGGGTTCAGCGGCCGCGCTGAGCGGTACCTACCACTATCGATCCGATACCGGCAAGGTCAACACATGGGTGATCACGCCGTGTGGTCCGGGGTGCGCCGACGTAGCCGTCACACCCGTCACCGACCCGAGGGTCACGCCGTATGGCGGACGCGCAATGCTGAACAACGGGCGCTGGGACATGACCGTCCAGTACGCCCAGGCGGTTCGGTGCAAGCCGCCCGGTGACCATGTGACTGTCCCTGGCACAGTTGCCTTTTCAATCGACGCGGCAACGTTGAGCGGCACCGCCGTGAACACCCAGGCCGCCGCGGAGTGTGGAGATCCGGCCGGGGCCACCTACCAAAGCGACTTCACCTTGGAGAAGGTCGCGTAGGCATGACAAAGCAGCGCTGCCTCGAAGGCAGCGCCGCTCTGTCGGAACACCTGACGTCCGCACCATTTAGGCGCGAACGCTCAGCTGAGCCGGTCGGCCTCCGCGCGGGCCTGCGCCGCGATCTTCTCGGCGAGCTCGGCCTTCCATCGGATCTCCTTTTTGATCCACGGGTTGTCCTGCGGGAATTCGCTCGTCTCCGAGACTCGCCGCACCTCGACCTTGACACCCTTGCCCAGCGGAATCTTCTGCGCCCACTGCTTGGCCTCTTCCTTCGACGACACGTCGAGGATCCAGAACCCGTTGAACAGCTCCTTGGCCTCGGTGTAGGGCCCGTCGGTGACGACCGGCGGGTCGGAGTTGAAATCGACGACGAACCCCTCCTCGGGTCCCGTCAGACCCTCGCCGGCCAACATCACGCCGGCCTTGATGAGCTCCTCGTTGAAGCGACCCATCTCCTCGATGATCTGGTCGAAGTCGATCTCCATCTCGGCCATCGCGGCTTCGGCCTCGGGGGTGGACCGCATGATCAGCATGTAACGCGCCATCGTTCTCGTCTCCTTCTTCGGTGGGTGACGGGCTCGTTCATCGTGCCCTCGCAACTACGTCGAACGGCACCCCTGTGCAATCGACACGGCGCCCAGATTTTTCCGAAGAATTTTTACCCCGACTGAGAGGATGACCCAATGGCGAGCGCTGACCTGGTCATTCGTGGAACCGTGCTCACCGTCGACGACCGACAGCCGACCGCCGAGGCGCTCGCCGTGGCCGACGGCCGCATCGTGGCGGTCGGGGACCGCGGCGATATCGACACATGGATCGGCCCCGACACTCGCACGCTGGACATCGGAGATGGCTGCGTGATGCCCGGGCTGGTGGAGGCGCACGGGCATCCGCTGATGGAGGCCGTCGTGCTCTCCGAGCGGATGGTGGACATCCGGCCGGTCACGCTGCGCGACGCGTCGGCGGTCGTCGACGCGATCCGGCGCGAGGTCGCCGCCCGGGGGAGCGACGGTGCGTTTCTCAACGGCTGGGATCCGCTGCTGCAGCCGGGCCTGCCGGAGCCGACGCTGGCCTGGCTCGACGAGCAGGCGCCCGAGACGCCGCTGGTGATCGTGCACAACTCCGGACACAAGGCGTACTTCAACAGCGCCGCCGCGCGCAAGCTCGGGCTCAACCGCGACACCCCCGACCCGAAGGGCGCGCGCTACGGCCGCGACGCCAACGGCGATCTCGACGGCACCGCGGAAGAGACCGGCGCCGTGTTCGGCCTGCTGGCCGGCGTCATCAACCCCAGCGACTACCCGGAGATGCTGCACGCCGAACTGCGCCGGCTCAACCAGGCCGGGTTGACGACGTGTTCGGAGATGGCGTTCGATCCGGTGTTCCGGCCGGTGATCGAGCAGCTGCGCGGCGACCTGACGGTGCGACTACGGGTCTACGAGATCTCCAACGCCCAGATGGCCACCGACATGTCGCCGGGCAACGGCGACGATCTGTTCCGGCAGACCGGGATCAAGATCTGGGTCGACGGGTCACCGTGGATCGGCAACATCGACCTGTCGTTCCCGTATCTCGACACCGACGCCGTCCGCACGATCGGTGTCGCGCCGGGCTCGTGCGGGCACGCCAATTACACCCGCGAGCAGCTGACCGAGATCGTGCACGCCTACTTCCCGAAGGGCTGGCCGATGGCCTGCCACGTGCAGGGCGACGCCGGGGTCGACACCATCCTCGACGTGTACGAGGACGCGCTGCGGCGCTGGCCGCGCGACGATCACCGACTGCGGCTCGAGCATGTCGGCGCGATCCGCGACGAGCAGCTTCAGCGCGCTCACGACCTCGGCGTGACGTGCTCCATCTTCGTCGACCAGATCCACTACTGGGGCGACATCATCGTCGACGGCCTGTTCGGCGCCGAGCACGGAACCCGCTGGATGCCTTGCGGATCCGCGGTCGCGACCGGGATGCGCATCTCGCTGCACAACGATCCGCCGGTCACCCCGGAAGAGCCGCTGCGCAACATCAGCGTCGCGGCCACCCGCACCGCGCCCAGCGGTCGGGTGATCGGTCCCGAGCAGCGGATCTCCGTCGAACAGGCCATCCGCGCGCAGACGCTCGACGCCGCATATCAACTGTTCTCCGACGACGTGATCGGCTCGCTGGAGGTCGGCAAGTACGCCGACATGGTGGTGCTGTCGGCCGATCCGCGCGCGGTGCCGCCGGAGCAGATCGCCGACCTCGAGGTGCGGGCGACCTTCCTGGCGGGCAAGCAGGTTCACGGCGAATGACCCGGCCGGCCGCCGACACCGACGGCGACCTGCCCGTGGTGACGGGGCTCGCGGCGACGATGACGGTCTCGGCGATGGGCCTGGGCTACAGCATCACCGCCGCCGACCCGACGATCCTGTCGGCCAACATCTCCGAGGTCCGGGCGGGCCTGCACCTGTCGCCGAGTACGGCGAGCTTCGTGGCCAGCCTGGCCACCCTCACGTTGGCCGCCGCGGTGTTGGGTGCGGGTGCGCTCGGCGACCTCTACGGCATGCGCCGGATGTTCACCCTCGGGTTGCTCGGCACGATTGTGTTCGGTGTGCTCGCCGCCGCGGCGCCGAACAGCGCGGTGCTGATCGCCGCCCGAGCCGGCAGCGGCGTGGCGTTCGCGTTCCTGCTGGGCTTGTCGCTGGCCATCATCAACGCGGTCTTTCCGCCGGAGCGCCGCGCGGCGGCGATCGCGTTGTACCTCGGCGCGGGCTTCGCGCTGACGACGCCGATGCCTGCGGTGGGCAGCCTGCTGGCCGAGCATATCAGTTGGCGCACAGGATTTCTGGTAGCGCCGGTCGCGGCGCTCGTCGCGCTGGGCATTCATCTGCGTTTCGTGCCCGAAACGCCCCGCGCGCCACGCCGACTCGATGTCGCCGGCCTGGTCCTGGTCGCCACCTCGCTGCTCGCACTGGTGTACGGCATCTCGCGATTGCAGGGCGGGCTGCACAGCGATGCGCTCGTTTCCATCCTCGTGGGTGTCGTCGCCGGCGCGGCGTTCGTGATGCGGGAGAACCGGACCCCCGACCCGGCGCTGGACTTGCGGATATTCCGCTCCGGCCGGTTCAACGCCGCGGTCATTGCGGGAACGACGTTCAACTTCTTGACCGGCGGGTCGACGATCCTGTTCGCCTTCTATCTGGTCACCGTACGTGGCGAGTCTCCGGCGTTGCTGGGTATGCTCCTGGTGCCGGCGACGGTGCTGCAGGCACTGGCGGCGACCGGTTCAGGGCGAGCCGCCGAAAAGTACGGCGACCGTGCGGTTCTCGTGAGCGGCCTGCTGCTGCTTCTTGCGGCGCTTCTGCTGCTGACCGTCGTCGACGAGCACACATCGCTGATCGTGTTCTTCATCGCGGTGGCGCTGAACGCGATCGGTGGCGCGGTGGTGCAGACGCCGCAGTCGACGATCATGATGTCGGCCGCGCCGCCCGACCTCGGAGGCTCGGTGTCGGCGGTGAAATCAGCGGTCGGGCAAGCCGGATACTCGTTGGGGCCGGCGTTGTTCGCGCTGATCGGCACCACGCTGTTCGCGCACGACGCCATGCGCAGGCTCGCCGGGTCCGGCCTCACCGTCGATGAGGCGCGCGAGGCGCTGCGCGTCGCCCACGGCGCCTCCGTCGCGTCGACCGGCGGCGCCAATATCGTTGACCCACAACGTGCTCGGGAAGTCGTCGAGGGTGCCTCCGCGAGCATGCTCGACGCCATCCACACCCTCAGCCTCATGATGTCCGCGGTGCCGATCGCCGCCATCGTGCTGGCCCTGGCGCTGCTTCGACCGAGTCGCACAACCGAGGAGGAGCTCCGATGACACATGTCCGCACCCCACGCCACGTCGCGCCCAATCCCTACGCCACGCTGCGCACCCCGCGATTCTGGCTCTCGCCGATCGTCGTTGCGCTGACGGTGTTCTCGGCGCTGGCCGCGCTCTACCTCGCCGGCATCCTCAACCCGACGACGAATCTGCGGCACTTCCCGGTCGCGGTCGTCAACGCCGATGCCGGACCCGCCGGAAAGCAGATCGCCGACGGCCTCACCTCCGGGCTCGACCCCGAACAGTTCGACGTGCGCGTGCTCACGGCCGACGAGGCCGAGCGGCAGTTGGGCACCGCGGAAATCTACGGGGCGGTCCAGATACCGCAGGACTTCTCGGCCAAGCTCGAGCAGTTCGGACAGGGCGCCCTGCGGCCCGGGCAGCTGAGCAGGCCGGTCGTCACGATCTCGCTCAACCCCCGCGCCTCCACACTCGGCGCGAGCATCGCGGGGGAGGCGTTGGGCAAGGCCGTCCGTGAAATCAACGCCAGGGTGGGCGAACAGCTGTCGGCACGGGTGACGCGCGAGGCCGCCGGGCCGCTGCCCGCAGCGGCGTCGCTGCTACTGGCAAACCCGATCGACGTTCAGGTCAGCGACGCCGACCCGCTGCCCAACGGCACCGGCAACGGGCTGTCCGCCTTCTACTACGCGCTCCTGCTGCTACTTGCCGGATTCACCGGCAGCATCATCGTCAGCTCGCTGGTCGATTCGATGCTCGGCTTCGTGCCCGCCGAGCTGGGCCCGGTGTACCGGCTCGCGGAGCAGGTCAAGATCTCCCGGTTCCGCACGCTGCTGGTGAAGTGGTTGTTCATGGTCATCCTCGCCGTGCTCACCTCCGCGATCTACATCGCGATCGGCGCCGCGCTGGGCATGCCGGTGCCCAACGTGTGGACGTTGTGGGCGTACGGCGCCTTCACGATCACCGCGGTGGGAATCACCGCGACCTCTCTGATCGCCGCGCTTGGCTCGATGGGCCTGCTGGTGAACCTGTTCATCTTCGTGATGCTCGGCCTGCCGTCGAACGGCGCGACCATCCCTCTCGAGGCGGCCCCCTCGTTCTTCGGTTGGCTCGCGAGGTTCGAGCCCATGCACCAGGTGTTCCTCGGCGCCCGTGCCCTGCTGTACTTCGACGGACGCGCGGACGCCGGCCTCACCCACGCCATTGTCATGTCGACGATCGGGCTGGCGATCGGCCTCGTCGTCGGCGCCGTCGTCACCCGCTTCTACGACCGCCGCGGCCTGCGCCGCGAACACGCCCCGGCCGATGCGCAGGCCCCGATCTCGGCCAATCCCGACTGACCCCGGGCCTTGTCATGGCAGGCTCGATACATGTCTGACCTGCCTGTCCCGCGCTTCCTCGACGAACGGCTCGCACACTGGGCCGAAACCAAACCCGACGCCGAGGCGATGACCTTCCTCGACCGCACGTGGACATGGGCCGAGTGGAACGACCGGGTGCGCCGGCTCGCCGGTGCGCTGAAGGAGCGGGGCGTCGGCCGCGGCGACGTGGTGGCGTTCCTGGACAAGAACCATCCGGCGTGTGTCGAGCTGACGCTCGCGGCCGCATCGCTGGGAGCGGCCAACGCAATCATCAACTTCCGGCTGGCCGCCGACGAACTCGACTACGTGATCAACGACTCCGGCGCCAAGCTGCTGATCGTCGGGACCGAGTTCAAGCCGTCGATCGAGAAGATCCGCGACAAGTTGGCGAACGTAGAGCAGATCGTCGAGGTCACGCCCGAAGGTGGTGACGGTGACGAGTACGAGGCGATGCTCGCCGCGGCGAAACCAGTCGGTCACGGCGACGAGGTGCAGCCCGACGACGTCGTCATCGTCATGTACTCGTCGGGGACGACCGGACGTCCCAAGGGTGTGCAGCTGACGCACGCCAACCTGATCGCGCACACCATCAACGCCCACAACGGGTGGGGTTTCGACGAGGGCGACAAGAGCATGGTGTCGATGCCGCTGTTCCACGTCGGCGGATCCTCTTACGTGCAGTTCGGAATTCACGACGGCGTGCCGACCGTGATGACCCGCGAGGTCGACGGGATGTCGCTGGCGGGCGCGATCCTCAAGGGCGCGAACCGCACCTTCCTGGTGCCCGCGGTGCTGGCGAAGGTGCTGGAATCGGGCGAGGACGCGGTGAAGCTGTTCGGGTCGTTGAAGACCTACGTCTACGGCGCGTCGCCGATGCCGCTGCCGCTGCTGCGGGCGGCGTTGGAAGCCTGGCCCAACACCGATTTCATCCAGGTGTACGGGCTGACCGAGGTGTGCGGCGTGATCAGCCAGTTGCTGCCCGAGGACCACCGCTCGGGGATCGAAGAGCGGATGGTCAGCGCGGGGCGGGTGATACCCGGCGCGGAGGTGCGCGTGGTGGACCCGGAAACGATGGAAGACGTGGCCACGGGTGAGCAAGGTGAATTGTGGTTCCGGACACCGCAACTGATGAAGGGCTACCACAACAAGCCCGATGCGACGGCGGAGGCGATCACCAGCGACGGTTGGTTCCGCACCGGCGACATCGGTCGGATCGACCAGGACGGCTACATCTTCGTCGAGGACCGGCTCAAGGACATGATCATCTCCGGCGGGGAGAACATCTACTCGATCGAGGTCGAACGCGTCGTTGCCGAGCATCCGGCGGTGGCCGACGTCGCGGTCATCGGGGTGCCCGACGAGAAGTGGGGTGAGGTGGTCAAAGCCGTTGTCTCGCTTGAGGGTGAGGCCACCCCCGAGGAGATCATCGCCTGGTGCCGTGAGCGGCTCGCGGCCTACAAGTGCCCGAAGACCGTCGACATCACCGACGAGCTGCCGCGCAATCCGACCGGCAAGGTCCTCAAGAAGGAGCTGCGCAAGCCGTACTGGGACGGCCGCGACCGCGCGACGGTGTAATTCAACGCCCGATTGTGAATCCGGCGACGCTGTAGCGGCTCAAAGCGTCGCCAGTTTCACAATCGGCGTCTAACGGTGCAGTCGACGAGTTCTTCAGAGATACGCCAGATGCGTTGGGCGTCATCGGTGCTGCGCAGTCGGCTGTAGAGCTTCTGCTCACCGGGAGGGCCGCCGAGATGCCCGAGTCCGCGGGGCCCGTAGAACCCACGGCCCGTGGCGTCGGGGGCGGTGGCGGCGTAGAGGGCGGGAAGCTGCGCGCTCTGCACGGTCCCGACGAGGATGCCGCGGGCGGACAGGGCGCGGATCGCACGCACGCCCAGGGTGTCGGTGTCGCGTCCGACCTCGGGGCGGGCGGCGAGCAGGTTAGTCGGGGCGACTCCAGGGTGGGACAGGTTGCTGGTGATGCCCCAGCCGCCGGCCTCGCTGCGCCGGTCCAGTTCCAGACCGAAGAGACCGAACGCGATCTTCGACTGGCTGTAGGCGCGCATACCGTTGTAGGACCGCTCCCAGTTCAGGTCGTTCCAGTTGATCGCGTTGCGGTTCGCCGCAACGCTGATCTGCGAGGTCACGCGCGCCCGCCCGGCACGTAGCAGCGGCAGGAGGTGGGCGACCAGGGCGAAGTGGCCGAGGTGGTTGGTGCCGAACTGCAACTCGAAGCCGTCCGCGGTGGTCTGCCGATCGGGCGGCGTCATCACCCCGGCGTTGTTGATGAGGATGTGAATCGGCTTGCCCTCGTCCAGCAGGGTCTTGCCGAGCGCGGCGACGGAGCGCAGCGACGAAAGGTCCAGTGCGCGCAGCGACACGTCCGCATCGGGCACCTGCTGACGAATGGTGGCCAGTGCGGTCTCGCCCTTGCGTGGATTGCGCACCGGCATCAGGACTTCCGCGCTCGCCGCGGCAAGTCGAGTGGCGATGCCCAGACCCATGCCGTCGCTCGCACCGGTGACGACGGCACGTCTGCCGGACAGGTCGGGAATCGTGATGTCGAAGCTTCTGCGTGGCATGGGTTTCCTTCCGTGCGCTCGACGTCCGACCACGGTGATGGCAGTTACTGACATCACTGTACTACTGATGACAGGAACTGTCATCACCTAGGATCTCTGCCATGAGCCGATGGGAGCCCAATGCGCGCGGTCGCCTCGAGGACGCCGCGCTGCAGCTCTACAGCGAGCGCGGCTTCGACCGGACGACGGTCACCGAGATAGCACAGCGGGCCGGCCTGACGGAGCGAACGTTCTTCCGCTATTTCGCCGACAAGCGCGAGGTGTTGTTCCGCGGCGACGGTGCGCTCGAAGAGTTGGTCACCCGTGCGGTGGCGGAAGCGGGCGAATCGGTCCCGCCGATCGACGCCGTCGCAGACGGCCTGCGTGCCTTCGCCGAACTCATTCGCGGGCGACGCGAACACGACCGCACGCGCCGACAGATCATCGCCGCGAACCCGTCGTTGCAGGAGCGCGAGCTGATCAAGATGGCTCGACTCGCCGCGGCGACGTCGGATGCCCTGCGCCGCCGCGGAGTTGGTGAACCCGCCGCCAGCCTGACCGCCGAAGCGGCAATCGCGGTGTTCAAGGTCGCTTTCGAGCGCTGGCTCACCGATGGTGAGGACCGGGAGCTGTCAACCGTCATCGATGAGTGCCTTGACGAACTGAAGGCCGTCGGCCGCCGCGGTCGCCGCTGATCGATGGGCCAGATGCCGCCCGGTGCCGGCCGGGAACCGATCACCGCCGGTTCAACCACCAGATGTGCGTCGAGAGCGCGGTGGCGAATGCGCACCACAGCGGGTACAGCGCAAGCGGGGTGGCACGCCCGCCCTGTACGGCCATCGCTCGACGCGTGAGGTCGGCGCTGCTGACCGTCAGCGCACCGGCCGCCACCGCGGACGTTGCCAAGCGGTGCTGGTTGAAGAACAGCCAGGACCAGCTCCCGTTGAGCACCAGGTTGGTCACCAGCGCCGCGAGGTAGCGGCGTCGTTGGTCGGACTGCCCGCGGCGGTCCAACTCGTCGAGCGTCGAGGCCGACACCACCGCGATGTCGGCGTACAGCGCCGGCCAGACAATCGGAAACGCTTGGCGCGGAGGCTGATACGGCGGCTTGCGCAGGTTCGCGTACCACGCGGATTGCGCGGACCGGCTCGCCAGCCCACCGATGACCGCCGTCGCCGTGACGGCCAGACCGGACGGGATCAGGGTTCGAATTCGCACGTCGCTCCTCGCATTCATTTAAGTTTCTTAAGCATGCCCGGGGCCGGTTTGGTTCAAACATCGGCCTCGACGCGGCAGTATGGTGGGCGTGCCGGATCTCGACGACATCCTCGACCGCCTGCACGTCGTGGCGCTGCCGATGCGAGTTCGCTTCCGCGGCATCACCGTTCGCGAGGTGGCGCTGATCGACGGACCGGCAGGCTGGGGCGAGTTCGGCGCGTTCCTCGAATACGAGCCGCCTGAAGCCGCGCACTGGTTGGCCGCGGCCCTCGAAGCAGCCTACGAACCAGCGCCCGCAGCGCACCGAAGCCGCATCCCGATCAACGCGACCGTCCCGGCTGTCGACGCCGCTGACGTGCCCGAGGTGCTGGCTCGCTTCCCCGGTGCGCGCACCGCGAAGGTGAAGGTCGCCGAACCCGGTCAGTCGTTGGCCGACGACGTCGCGCGGGTCAACGGCGTGCGCGCGCTGGTTCCCACGGTTCGGGTCGACGCCAACGCGCGGTGGGAGGTCGCCGAGGCCGTGGAAGCGGCCGCCGCGCTGACCGCCGACGGCCCGCTGGAGTATCTCGAACAGCCCTGCGCGACGGTCGCCGAACTCGCCGAATTGCGTAGGAGGGTCGACGTGCCGATCGCCGCCGACGAGAGCATCCGCAAGGCCGACGACCCGCTGTACGTCGTGCGGGCCAAGGCGGCCGATGTCGCGGTGCTCAAAGTCGCCCCGCTCGGCGGGGTGCGCAGGTTGCTCGACATCGCGACGCAGATCGACATCCCGATCGTGGTGTCCAGCGCGCTGGACTCCGCGGTCGGCATCGGCCGCGGGTTGCTCGCCGCCGCCGCACTGCCGGAGCTGCGACACGCCTGCGGACTGGGGACCGGCGGATTGTTCGTCGAGGACGTCGCCGAGCCGGTCAGGCCGGACGGCGGCTACTTGCCGGTCGCACCGGTGCTGCCGGATCCGGCACGGCTGCAGGCGTTGGCCGCCCCGCCCGAGCGCCGGCAGTGGTGGATCGAGCGGGTGAGTGCCTGCCATCCGTTGACACGTTGACACAAATCGCTACTCTGTGTGTCAACCCAGTCTGGAGGCGCCATGTCCGAAACCGTCGAAGCATCGCCGATCCAGCGTGGCGAGGTCCGCCCCAAGGTGATGGCCGAATTCCGTAAGCACTCCGGCAGCACGCTCGGCGGGTTCTTTGGGGCGGCGGCCTACGACGAGGTGGCGCTGGTGCCGGTCGCCGCGGCGGTCGACAAAACTGGGCGCTTCGAAGCCAACTTCGCCGATCGCGGTGTCCGCAGCGGCTTTTCGGCGTTTCTCGCGATATGGGGCGACCCCGCCGACCGGGTCGCCGAATCGGACCGGCTCAAACAGCTGCATCGCGACGTACGCGGACGTGGCAGCGGCGCCTTTTCCGGTGTGCGCTACAGCGCGCTGGATCCGAAGCTGTGGAATTGGATCGCGGTGAGCGGGATGTTCGTGGTGCTCAACTCGTTCACGCCGTGCACCGGGATCACGCTGTCGGACGCCGAGAAGGACGCCGCCTACCAGCAGCTGCTCGATGCGTTCCGGTCGTTGGAGCTGCCCGGCAAGAACGCGAAGTTGCCCGCGACGTACGCCGACGCCGTCCGCTACTACGACGCCATGGTGGAAACGGAGCTCGCCTCAAACCCGTTCCTGCGCCGCGTCACCGACAACCTGACGCGGCTTCCGCTGCCGACCTTGCTGCTGCCGCCGCCGCTGCGACTTGCGTTGACGCCGCCGTGGCTGCTGCTGCGGCCGATCGCCGGCCGCGTGGTGAAGGTGTGTTCGTTCGGCATCCTTCATCCGGGTATCCGCGAGCTCACCGGCTTCCAATGGACGGCACGGCACGACCGCGAGTTCGAGCTCTACACCCGGGTGCTGCAGCTGGCTTGGCGGGTGCTGCCCGACAGGCTGTTGTTGATCCCATTGGCGCGCAACCGGTTGGAGTACGAGAAGCTGGTCCGGCTGCACCGCTCGGTCGCCCTCGATTCGTTCGCGCCGCCGCCCGGCTGCCCGGTTTAGTCTGCAACGATGCGACGCCTCCGCAACAACGCCAGCCGCACCGAGCAGGAGGCGGCGATCCTCAAGGCCGCCGCCGAAGAGGTCGCGCTGGTCGGTGTGGGCCGGGCCAGCATGGACGTCATCGCGCGGCAGGCCGGCGTCAGCCGCAGCACGCTCTACCGCCGGTTCCCCAGCCGCGACGCGTTGATCACCGAACTCGGCAGGCAGACATTCGATTTCGCGATGGCGCGGCTGCAGACCGTCGGCATCGAGTCGGGTGCCAAGGAAGCCGCCGTCGCGGCGTTCTGCGAAGGCCTGCGGCTGCTCACCGGCGAGCCGATCATGCGCCGGTTCCTGCAACTCGACGGCGACCTGACCGCGATGTCGGGGATGTTCGACGAGGCCGAGGAATTCCTCGAGAGCGCGTCGGCGGCCATGGCCAAGGCGCTGCGTGCGGCCGGTGCGAGGATGCCCGACGACGACCTGCTGGCCGTCAGCGAACTGCACATCCGCCTCGCGGGCTCGCTCGCGCAGGTGCGCACACCGGTACTCGATGTCACCGACGACGACGCCGTGCGCGCCTACGCTCAGAAGCACCTGGCGCCGCTGGTGTGGTGAGCGGCTCAGAGCCGGGCGGCGAGTTCGGTGCCCTCGCGGATGGCGCGCTTGGCGTCCAGTTCGGCGGCCACTGCGGCACCTCCGATGACGTGCGGTGTGGTGCCGAGAGCTTCGAGGGCGTCGACGAGGTCGCGAACCGCTTCCTGGCCGGCGCACACCACGACGTTGTCCACGTGGAGCACTCGGGCACCGGAGTGGTTCCGGCCGAAGCTGACATGCAGTCCCTCGTCGTCGATGCGCTCGTAGTTGACTCCGGAGAGTTGCTGGACGCCTTTGGCCTTCAGCGACGCGCGGTGCACCCAGCCGGTCGTCCTGCCCAGACGCCTGCCCTGCGGACTGTTCGTTCGCTGCAACAGGTACACCTCGCGGGCGGGGGCTAGCGGTATCGGGTCGGTCAGCGCCCCGCGTGCCTCGTGCGGCCCCCGACCGGGCTCCAGCAGCCCCCACTCGGCCCTCCACTTCTCGAGGTCGAGGGTCGGCGACTCGTCGGTGACCAGAAATTCGCATACGTCGAACCCGATGCCTCCCGCCCCGATCACCGCCACGCGGGCGCCGACGGGCGCACCGAGCAGTACCTCCGGATAGGACAGCACCTTTGGGTGGTCGATGCCCGTGATGTCCGGCATGCGTGGCGCGACGCCGGTGGCGAGCGCGACGACGTCGAAGTCGGTCAGGGCGTCGGCCGTGGCCCGGGTACCCAGTCGCACGTCGACACCGTGCTTGTCGAGCATCCGCGTGTAGTAGCGGATGGTTTCGGCGAACTCCTCCTTGCCGGGAACCCTTCGCGCCAGGTCGAATTGACCGCCGATCGCAGTGTCGGCCTCGAAAAGGGTGACGGTGTGTCCACGTCCGGCGGCGGTGACCGCCGCGGACAGTCCCGCGGGTCCGGCGCCGACGACCGCCACGCGTCTACGCCGGCGCACCGGATGCAGCACCAACGTGGTCTCGCGACCCGCGCGGGGATTGAGCAGACACGACACGGTTCGGTGGGCGAACGCATGGTCCAGACACGCCTGATTGCACGCGATGCACGTATTGATCTCGTCGGCGGCGTCCGAGGCGGCCTTGCGTACCCACTCGGGGTCGCTGAGCAGGGGACGGGCCATCGAGATCAATTGGACGCGACCGTCGGCGAGGATCTGTTCGGCCGACTGCGGCATGTTGATGCGGTTGGATGCCATGACCGGAATCGAAACATGTGCGGCGACCGCGTTGCTGTATTCGACGAACGCCGCGTTGGGAACCGAGGTGACGATCGTCGGCACGCGCGCCTCGTGCCATCCGATGCCGGTGTTGATGATCGTCGCGCCCGCCGCCTCGACTTCGGTTGCCAGCGCCATGATTTCGTCCCAGCTCTGGCCGTCCGGCACGAAGTCGGCCATCGACATGCGGTAGCAGACGATGAAGTCACGGCCCACCGCCGCGCGGGTACGGCGGACGATCTCGACCGGCATGTGGCGCCGCTTTTCGGGCGTCCCGCCCCACGCGTCGGTGCGCCGGTTGGTCCGCGGCGCCAGGAACTGGTTGAGCAGATAGCCTTCGCTGCCCATGATCTCAACGCCGTCGTAGCCGGCATCGCGGGCCAGGACCGCGCAGCGCACGAAGTCGTCGATGGTTCCCTCGACGTCGCGCAGCGCGCGGGGCCGGAACGGGTTGATCGGCGCCTTGATCGATGACGCCGACACCGACAGCGGGTGGTAGGCGTAGCGGCCGGCGTGAAGGATCTGCAGCAGGATCTTGCCGTCCTCGGCGTGGACCGCCGACGTGACGCGCCGGTGCCTTTTGGCGTCGGCCGACGACGTCATCGCCGCGGCGAACGGCAGCAACCACCCGGTCCGGTTCGGTGCGTACCCGCCGGTGATGATGAGGCCCACGCCACCGCGGGCCCGCTCGGAGAAGTAGGCGGCGAGGCGGTCGACGTCACGTGCTCGATCCTCCAGGCCGGTGTGCATCGACCCCATCACCACGCGATTGCGCAGCGTGGTGAAGCCAAGGTCCAGCGGTGAGAGCAGCCGCGGATACGGGTTGGTCATCGATTGCGTTCGGCGTCAGCGAAAGGGGGTGTCGACTGCTGGCGATGTCGCGCGAGTAGGAGGGCGATCGCCACGACCACGCCGACCGACAACAGGGCAGCGGCCCAAGCGCGGCGCTGCCAGAGCGCCGTGCGGCACCGGTCGACGTAACTCGGATTGGGCGGTGCGGCAACCAAGTTCGCGGCGACCGAATTCGCGGTGCCGACGTCCTCGGCAATCGTTGCTTGATCGAAGTCGGCGGCCAAACCCGATCCGCATTGGATGCGAACCCCCCACGGGTCGTACTCGTTCAGGGACGTCGGCCAGTACAGGGCGAAGAACCCCGCCCCGATCATCGCGGCGGCTGCTAGGGCGATCGTGACGCGGTCCCGAAGGATGGCAGCGATTTTCATGGTGTTCTCGTCTTGTCGGTGTCGGCTCAGTTCAGGGAGCCCAGGATCGGTTCGGACTCGATGAGTCCTTCGTCGCTTGGCTCGATGCCCTGGCCGAAGACTCGCGCTGCCTGGCGGGCGCGGAGCTCCCGATGAGCGCGTGCTGGTGGCTCGACGCCGTAGCGACGCTGAGCCTCGGCGGGCGACACGATCTCCGGATTGACCGGTGGCACGCCGAGTTTGACGGGAGCCACGACGGGATGGGTCATCGGCGAGAGGATCTTGAGCACCGCCAGCTCGGCGCGGGGGCTGAGGGAGATCAGCCGAAACGCGGTCCATAGGATCGGCCGGACGGCGACGTCGACGATGCGGGGTTGGTCGCACCCGCTTGCTTGGCGCATCCAGCGAGGCATGGTGGCGATGGTGCCGGCCCGCAGGACCTTGGCGGCCAGCCAGGAGACCGGTCGGGCGGCCCGCGGCATCTTGGGCATCATCACCTCGGCATCGAGGAGGTGACGCATCGCCTGCACGGCGATGCCACTGGCCGCCAACTGCGGCCGCATCTGGTCGAAGTAGTCCCGGATTCCGTCGCGGGTGCTGGGCACGTCGTCGGGTGAGCAGGTCTGCAGCTGGGCCGCCACGGCGCAGTCCTGCCAGTACCGGGCTTCCTCTTCGGCCGTCAGCGGACCGGGTCCGTACTTCTCGTAGGCGTAGAGGATCGAATGCCATGCGGTCAGGTGGATCCACAGTTGGGAGTCGGGGTCGTTGGCGTCGTAGCGGCCGCCGCCGTAGGGTTCGGTGCCGATCGCCTTGGAGTGGATCTTGACCAGAACATCGGCGGCCGTGGTGGTTTCGTGGGACCCGCCGAACGCCACCAGGGCGAAGTAGTGCAGGGTGCGGTCGTAGCGTGTGCGGGGCCGCTTGTAGATGTCGTGGGTGGTGTCCACCGCCGCGATCAGATTCGGGTCGAGTTCCTCGATGACGACCGCGCGCTGGAACCCGACCGTCAACGACGTCGGGTAGCCCCACACCTTCCAAGTCACCGAGTCGGGACCGAAGAATCCATAGTCGCCGTGCGGGGTGACGCTCGAGCGGTCCTTCTTCGTGGCGACGGCTCGTGCCTCCGTCAGCGCCCGCTTGAGCGGGCGAGCCCTGCTGTTATCCGAAGTCCTTGTCGACATGCAATTTTCCCTTCATCAAGTGAGTGGCGGCAGCCCAGCTGCCCCGAATGTGTTGCGGCACCTAAGCCACGCTGAAGGCGTGGCTCATCATCCGTCCGTACAGCGCGCCGAGATCGTCGGCGGTCCATTGGTTTTCGTCTTCGAGCAGCGACCGCACGGCCGCCTCGCACGACGACATCAGCAACTCGACCAGGATTGGCAGCTTGGCTTCGGCCTCGGTCATCGACCACCATTTGGTCAGCACCGGCCGCAGCCATGCCGCGGTGGCCTCGCCGAGTTGCGCCCGCACGCGCACGAACCGGCTGGCCACCGCCGGGTCAGGGGTGGCGAAGAAGACGAACCGCCAGGACTGCGGACGAGCCACCACGACTCGCAGCAGCGCCTGATAGCCGGCGACGAACGCCTCTTCCGGATTGTCGCCGCGGGCGGAGTGCAACGACTCGACCAGCGCATCGCGCAACGTGGCCGTCTCACGCTCCAACAGCGCGGTGATGATCTGCACCCGATCGGAAAAGCAGGCATAGACCACCGGGCGCGTGACGTTGAGACGCTCGGCGATCGAGCCGATGGTCACCTGGCTCACTCCTTGTTCGACGGTGATGGTCAAGGCCGCATCGAGCACCTGCGGCCGACGGCGCTCCGGGCCGAGATGGGCCGCGCGGCTGCGCCTTTTAGGCCGACTGACTATCGCCACGGGGCGAAGTTACCACGAATTATTCATATGTGAAGCTTTTTCCTATGTTCGTGTAGGAATTTTCTTCACGTGTGTAGCTTCTCGCTGGTCTTTAACGGCAATGGCCTAATCTGTGGGATACATGGCATGGACGCCACGCCGTCGCTGGTCGACACTGAACCCGTGCGAACGGTGCTCATCCTCGGCTACCCGGGCGTCCAGGCCCTCGACCTGGTCGGCCCGTTCGAGGTGTTCACCGGCGCATCCATGTACCTGCAGGGACAGGGGCGCGAGGGCTACGCCGTCAGCGTCGTCAGCCGGAACGGCGAATCGGTCAGCACCGGCACGGGACTGACGTTCGCCGCGGAACCACTACCCGATCCCCGCCGCCCGGTCGACACCGTGATTCTGCCCGGTGGCTACGGCGTCGACGAGGCCCGCCGCGATCCCGACGTCATCGATTGGATCCAGACCGTCGCGAAGGACGCGCGTCGCGTCGTCAGCGTCTGCACGGGTGCGTTCCTCGCCGCGGAGGCCGGCCTGCTCGATGGGTGTGTGGCGACCACGCACTGGGCGTTCACCGACCGAATGGCGCGTGAATTTCCCGATGTATCGGTCGATCCCGAGCCGATCTTCGTCCGCAGCAGCGACCGCGTGTGGTCGGCCGCCGGCGTCACAGCGGGGATCGACCTGACGCTGTCACTCGTCGAGGACGACCACGGGACTGAGGCCGCCCAGACGGTCGCGCGCTGGCTGGTGATGTACCTGCGCAGGCCCGGTGGCCAGACCCAGTTCGCCGCGCCCGTGTGGATGCCGCGCGCCAAGCGGGCGCCGATCCGGGCGGTGCAGGAAGCCATCGAATACAAACCCGGTGCGACGCACAGCATTCCGGAACTGGCCCGCCGCGCCGCGATGAGCCCACGCCACTTCACCCGTGTCTTCACCGACGAAGTCGGCGAAGCCCCCGGCGCCTACGTCGAACGGATTCGCACGGAGGCCGCACGCCGCCAACTCGAGGAGACCGACGACACCGTTACCGTCATCGCCGCCAGGTGCGGCTTCGGCAGCGCAGAGACCTTGCGCCGCAATTTCGTTCGCCGACTGGGCATCTCGCCCGACCAATACCGCAAAACGTTCGCCTGAGGAGACACCATGCAGATTGCCATCGTCCTGTATCCCGGCTTCACCGCGCTGGACTTCATCGGCCCCTACGAGTCGCTGCGTTTTCTACCCGACACCGAGGTGCGGTTCCTGTGGCACGAACCCGGCCCCATCGCCGCCGACTCCGGTGTGCTGCTGATCGGTGCGACGCACACGTTCGACGAGACGCCGTCGCCCGACATCATCCTGATCCCCGGCGGGTTCAGCACCATCGAGCACGCCCGCGACGAGAAGCTGCTGGCGTGGGTACGGCAAGCCCACCAGAGCGCGACGTGGACCGCATCGGTGTGCTCCGGGGCGTTGATCCTCGCGGCAGCCGGCCTGCTCGAGGGAAAACGGGCCACGTCCCATTGGGCGGCGCTGCCGTTCCTGAAAACCTTCGGCGCCACGCCCGTCGGCGATCAGCGCATCGTCCATGAAAGCGACCACATCGTGACGGCGGCGGGCGTTTCCGCCGGGCTCGACCTGGGATTGTGGCTGGCCGGCCAAATCGGCGGCGAGGCCAAGGCCAAGACCATCCAGCTGTCCATGGAGTATGACCCGCAGCCGCCGTTCGACTCGGGACACATGTCCAAGGCATCGGCGGCCACGAAGGCCGCCGCGGCCGCCCTGATGAGCCGCGATCTGATCAAGCCCGCCCAGCTCAAGGCCGCGTCGCAGCTGGTGTGGGACGCCGCGATCAAGCGCATCCGCGACCGCTCCGGCAAGGCGGTTTCGGCGCGCTGACAGCAGCGCAGCGATCGGTGGCGCGCCGAAATCCCAGCTGCGCTACCGTCGCGGGCGTGGGGATTCCCGAGGTCGAGCCGACCCAGCCGTCGCCGTTGTTCCGCGCGGGCGCCAAGCTCATGGGCACGGGCGGGGCGCGTCGATTTCTGCGGCGTTATGGCTGGCGCATCGACCGCGCGCTCATCAAGGCGACCAACGGCCATGTGTCGATGTCGCTGGTGATGCCAGAGGTCTTGCTCACGCACACCGGCGCGAAGACCGGCAAGAAGCGCAGCACCCCGCTGACCTACTTCACCGACGGCGGCCGGGTGATCGTCATCGCCTCCAACTACGGCGGCGACCGCCATCCCGCCTGGTTTCACAACGTCAAGGCGCATCCGCGCGTGACGTTGTCGGCCCGCGGCTACTCCGGCACCTTCGTCGGTGAGGAGATCACCGGCGCGGAACGCGACCGGCTGTTCGAACTGGCCAAGCGGTTCGTCCCGAACTACGCCGACTACGAGAAGATGGCGGGCCCGCGACGGATCCCGGTCGTCGCGTTCACCGAGCTCGCCTGAGGCGATCAGGGGCCTCGGTCCGTGCCCGTTCGGAGAGTTTGCGGTGCGCGGCAGTGAAGGCGCGTGCGCCTTGAATCAATGCGGCGCAATCGGTCTCGCTGACATGACGGGTCACCTCGCCGAACGCCTGCACACGAAGGGCGATGAGCTCGTCGAGCACGGCGCGGCCGCCGTCGGTCAACTCCAACAGCGTCGCGCGCCGGTTGGTCGGTGCGACCCGACGAGTGATGTAGCCAGCGTCGGCGAGTCGGTCGCTGAGCCGGCTCGCGGTGGACGGCAGCATGCCGAGTTCGTCGCCCAACTCGGTGACCCGACTCGGACCGAGCCGGTCCAACGCCTGCAGCGCGCGCAGCGGCGCGAGACCGATGCGTTTCTCTATGTGGTCGAGCGCCAACACATTCACGTCGAGCAGTCCGCGGGTCGCTCGCTCGAGTTCGGTCAGGAAGTCGTCGGACTGCCGGCTCGGATCAGCGGGTGCTCCGGGGGTCGTGCTCATAGCTCGTACTCGGGCAGCTCGATGTCGTCGCGAATTGAGCGCTGCACGACGAGATCTCCGAGGGGCCGAAAGTTCATCGCCCGCAGTGCCATGTTGCGCAGCCACACGCCGAGACCGGTTCGGGCGACGAAGAACGAGATGAATTTCGTTGCTCCGGCTTGCTTCTGGCCGATGAAGTGACGCAGCCGCGCCTCGTATTCGGCGAACCCCCTGCCGATGTCCTCCGGGCTCCTCGCCAGCTCGCCGGCCAGCACATACGCCTCCACCATCGCTAGGCCGGTACCTTCACCGGCCAGCAGCGACACGCACGCTGCGGCGTCACCGATCAGGGCGACGCGCCCCGCCGACCACCGGTCCATCCGGATTTGGCTGACGACGTCGAAATATATGTCGTCGACACCGTCGAGGGCGTCGAGAATCTGAGAGCATTCCCAGCCACCGCCGGCGAACTCCGCTCGCAGCAGCTTCTTGCTCGACTCCGTGTCGGGCGCAACCTGGGGATCCGAGGACCGGAAGATGAACAGCACCAATGTGCGATCTCCGTCGAGGGCGAACCTCCCGATCTGGCGGCCCGGCATGTTGTGCGTCACGTATACGAGCTCATCGCGCGGCCGATAGCCGTCGAGCACGCAGGCGGCCACTTGGCAGCCGAGATAGCGCACATAGGCCGACTCCGGCCCGAACACCAGGTTCCGGACGTTGGAGTGCAATCCGTCGGCACCGATGACCATGTCGAACGCACGCGTGCCTTCGCGCTCGAGTTCCACCATCACACCGGTGCTGCGATCGTCGATGTCGCAGATGCTCTCGGAGAAGAGCGTCTCGATGTGGTCCTCGACGCTGCGGTAGATCGCTGCTGCCAGGTCGCCACGGGGCAGGCTGGTGTACCGGCCGACGGTCGCCCGCCGGATCGGATCGACGTCGAAGCTCGCCGCGACGCGCCCATCCGCCCGGACGGACCGAAGCTCGTCAACCTGGTAGCCGGCATCGAGGACGTCCTCCTCGATGCCCATCTTTTGCGCGATGCGATAGCCGAGACCCCAGAAATCGATCACATAGCCGCCGGTGCGAAAACTCGGCGCCTTCTCGATCAAGGTCACCTCGTGCCCGGCGCGAAGCATCCAGTGGGCGAAGGCCGGGCCTGCGACCCCTGCGCCGCTGATCGCGACTTTCACGACAACCTCCTTTGCGCCGTCACCGCGCGCCGAAGCTGCGGCGACGGGCTTCCAGCTTAAGAAGGTCGTGCGAAATGCACAATGTGCAGCAGGCAAGTATCACCACCGTGGGCGCGCTGGGATGCTCAGCCGTGCAGTACCGTCGTCGAGGTGAATTTGGCCTACGACGACCGCGGCAGCGGTCCACCAGTCCTGTTCATCGCCGGCCACGGCGGCGCAGGCCGCACCTGGCACTTGCACCAGGTGCCCGAGTTCCTGCGCGCCGGCTATCGCTGCATCACGTTCGACAACCGCGGGGTGGGCGCCACCGAGAACGCCTCCGGCTTCACCACGGAGACGATGGTGGCCGACACGGCGGCGCTGATCGAGAAGCTCGACGCGGCGCCGGTGCGCATCGTGTCCGTGTCGATGGGCTCGTTCATCGCCCAGGAGCTCATGGTGGCGCGCCCCGAACTCGTCGACCGGGCGGTGCTGATGGCCACCCGCGGCCGCGAGGACCGCACCCGCGAGTTCTTCCGCACCGCCGAGCGGGAACTCGTTGAGTCCGGTTTGACGCTGCCGCCGAAGTACGACGCGAAAATCCGCTTGCTGGAAAGCTTTTCGCCGGCCACGCTCAACGACGACGCCAAGGTCCGCGACTGGATCGACATGTTCATCATGTGGCCGGCCAAGTCGACGCCCGGCGGGCGCACACAGCTCGGGATCAGCCCCCAGGGCAATCATCTGCCGTCTTACCGAAGTATTACGGCGCCGACGCTCGTCATCGGTTTCTCCGACGACCTGGTGCTGCCGCCGCACCTGAGCCGCGAGGTCGCCGACGCCATCCCCAACGGCCGTTTCCTGGAGATTGCGGACACCGGCCACCTCGGCTTTCTCGAACGACCCGACGCGGTCAACAAAGCGGCGCTGGATTTCCTCGCCGATAGGCTGTAGTGGTGAACCCCTCGACCGCGCAGGCCCGCGTGGTCGTCGACGAACTGATTCGCGGCGGCGTACGCGACGTCGTGCTGTGCCCCGGCTCGCGCAACGCGCCCCTCGCGTTCGCGCTGCAGGACGCCGACCGCGTCGGGCGAATCCGGCTGCACGTGCGAATCGACGAGCGCACCGCGGGTTTCCTGGCCATCGGGTTGGCGGTCGCCGAACGCGCGCCCGTCTGCATCGCGATGACGTCGGGCACCGCGGTCGCGAACCTGGGGCCGGCGGTGGTCGAGGCGAACTACGCGCGGGTGCCACTGGTCGTGCTCAGCGCCAACCGGCCGTACGAGTTGCTGGGCACCGGCGCGAACCAGACCTTCGAGCAGCTGGGTTACTTCGGTACGCAGGTGCGGGCGTCGATCAGCCTGGGCCTGGCGGAGGAAGCCCCTGAACGACTCGACGAGTTGAACGCCCAATGGCGCTCGGCGGTGTGCCGAATACTGGTGGCCGCCAAGGGGTCTCGCACCGCCAACGCCGGTCCGGTGCAGTTCGACATCCCGCTGCGGGAGCCGCTTGTCCCCGACGCCAGCGAGGCGAGGGAGCCGGGCGGCTATGTGCCGGAGGGCCGGCCGGGCGGCAAGCCGTGGACGTACACCCCGCCGGTGACGTTCGACCAGCCGCTCGACATCGACCTGACCCCAGACACCGTCGTGATCGCCGGACACGGCGCGGGTGAGCATCCGAACCTGGCGGCGCTGCCGACCGTCGCCGAACCCACGGCGCCGCCCGCCGACAACCCGCTGCACCCCTTCGCGCTGCGGCTGGTGCGTCCGAAGCAGGTCATCATGCTCGGCCGCCCGACGCTGCACCGACCGGTGTCGGCGCTGCTGGCCGATCCGTCGGTGCCGGTATTTGCGCTCACGACCGGCCCCCGGTGGCCCGACGTGTCGGGGAACTCGCAAGCCACCGGCACCCGCGCCGTCACCGCGGGCGCGCCGGATCCGGCCTGGTTGGACCGCTGTGCCGAGGTGCACCGGCACGCGATGGCGGCGGTCCGTACGCAACTGGAGGCGCATCCGCTCAAGACCGGCCTGCACGTGGCCGCGGCGGTGGCCGATGCCGTCCGGCCGGGCGACCAGCTGGTGTTGGGGGCGTCGAACCCGGTGCGCGACGCCGCGCTGGTCGGCTTGGACACCCACGACGTCAAGGTGCGCTCGAACCGCGGCGTCGCGGGTATCGACGGCACGGTGTCGACGGCGATCGGGGCGGCCCTCGCGCACGAGCGGGCGGGTGAGGGCAGCGGGCCGAGGCGCACGATCGCGCTGCTCGGGGATTTGACGTTCGTGCACGACAGCTCGGGTCTGTTGATCGGGCCGACCGAGCCGACGCCGCGCAACCTGACCATCGTGGTGTCCAACGACAACGGCGGCGGGATCTTCGAACTGCTCGAGCAGGGCGATCCGCGGTTTTCCGACGTATCGTCGCGGGTCTTCGGAACCCCACACGACGTCGACGTCGGCGCGTTGTGCCGGGCGTATCACGTCGAGAGCCGCCAGCTCGAGGTGGACGACCTGGCCGCCGCGCTCGGCGAACCCTACGACGGCATGCGGGTGCTGGAGGTGAAGGCCGACCGGTCGTCGCTGCGGGCGCTGCACGCGTCGATCAAGGCAGCCCTGTGAGCGGAGCGAACGAGACTGCTTCCGTGAGCGGAGCGAACGAGACTGCTTCCGTGAGCGGAGCGAACGAGACTGCTTCCGTGAGCGGGACGGTAGCCATCGGCCGCCTGATGAAACCGATCCGGTGGGCGCGCCGCGTCCTTCCCCGGCTGACGGCCGACCCGACCGAGACGCGGCGGCAGCGGGTGTTCCGTCGCATCCGCATCGGGATCGTCATCCTCGGGTGTCTGGTGACACTGCAGTCGGTGCTGATGGTGCTGGGCGCGTGGCGAAACGACCGGCAGATCGAACGCCATCTCGGAGTGGCCGAGGCGACGGTGCTCAGCGCCGGACCGCGCCGGTCGACGATCGAGTTCGTCACTCCCGACCGTGTGACGTACCGCCCGGAGTTGGGTGTGCTCTATCCGTCGGAACTCGAGACCGGAATGAACATCTACGTCGAATACGACGTCAACAACCCGGATCTCGTTCGCGTGCAGCATCGCAACGCCGCGTTGGCGATCATCCCGGCGAGTTCGATCGCGGTGGTCGGCTGGTTGATCGCCGGCGTCGCGCTGGCCGGCGTGACTTTCGTCGAGCGCCGAATCTCCGCGCGCCGCCCGTGAACTAATTCGCGAAAAGGCGCAAAGTGCCGCAAGACCGCCGCGAAAAGGGTCACTTTGCGTTCCCCTACCTTCGGTGTGGGCCCAGCCGGCCGGGAAATTCAGGACTGGATGAGCTTGTCGAGCCAGTCGTTGTCGTAGATGTCGATTTTCTCGTCGGCGGCGGGGTCGTAGACCGTCGGTGTGCCGGTCGCGAGCGGGTCGACCTCGAACAAATATCCGAAGTTGCTCTCGTCCATCTCGACGATGTTCACCGCCGAGCCCCCACCGGCGACCCGCTGGACCACCTCGTCGGGCATACCCGCTGACCGGGCCATGTCGGCCATCTCGTCGTCACTGGGGCCACGCCCACCGGGATCCTGGTTGGCCCACAGCTCTTCGACGAAGCGTTGGAACTGCGTGCCCGTCGCGCCGCTTTCGGTGGCGAGAAACAGCGCATTGCTCACCCGCGCCGAATGACCGTCGGTCTCTTGGTCGAGGAAGATCAG
The DNA here is from genome assembly GCF_001499855.1 of Mycobacterium sp. GA-0227b. Classification (GTDB taxonomy): domain Bacteria; phylum Actinomycetota; class Actinomycetes; order Mycobacteriales; family Mycobacteriaceae; genus Mycobacterium. Next base: position 44,149 of record NZ_LQIK01000008.1, on the reverse strand, counting down.
CGGCCGGTAGGTGACCTCGAGCTGGCCGACACCGATGTAGTAGGCGAGCTGATCGCCGAAATCGGCTTGCAGGTCGGCGCAATGGGTGCACTGGGGTTCGGTGAAGATCTCGATCCGCACCGGGGCGTCCGCGAACCCGGCGACCACGCCGTACCCGTCTTCGCTGACCGTCAGCGGGGGTTGGTCGGGATGGCGCTGCGCGGTGCCCGCGACCTGTCTGGTGCAACCCACCGCGGCGAGTAGCGCCGACAGCGCCAAAACCGCCGCGATTCGGGATATCCGCATGTCAACCGCCCCTTCCTGGTGCGCACGATACTCGACGGCAACGCTACGCAGCACCCGTTGAGCGCACGAGTTTTTCGCGTGCCATCTTCCTGACGGCAACCTTCGCGACACGCTTCGCTGAGAGTATTCGGGCGTGCGCGTTGCAATCGTCGCAGAGTCGTTCCTCCCGAATGTCAACGGCGTCACCAACTCGGTGCTTCGCGTGATCGAGCATCTCCGCCGCACCGGACACGAAGCCCTCGTCATCGCTCCCGACACCCCCCGCGGTGAACCGCCCGCCGACCGCGTGCACGACGGCGTCCGCGTACATCGGGTGCCGGCGCGGATGTTCCCCAAGATCACATCGTTGCCCCTCGGCGTGCCGCGGCCCCGGATGCTCGGCGTGCTAAGGGGATTCGACCCCGACGTGGTGCATCTGGCGTCGCCGGCGTTGCTCGGCTACGGCGGTTTGCACGCCGCGCGCCGCCTCGGTGTCCCGACCGTCGCCGTATTCCAGACCGACGTCGCGGGTTTCGCCGAGAGCTATGGCGTCGGCTTCACCGCGCGCGCCGCATGGGCATGGACACGCCATCTGCACAGCCGCGCCGACCGCACCCTGGCGCCGTCGACGGCCGCGATGGAAAACCTGATGGCCCACCGTGTTCCGCGGGTCCATAAGTGGGCTCGCGGTGTCGACATCACCGGCTTCGCGCCCTCGGCCCGCGATGACGGCCTACGGCGGCAATGGTCGCCCGACGGCAAGCCGGTCGTCGGCTTTGTCGGCAGGCTGGCTCCGGAGAAGCATGTCGAGCGGCTGGCGGGTCTGGCGACGCGCGACGACCTGCAACTGGTGATCGTCGGCGACGGCGTTGACCGGGCCAAGCTCCAAAACCTCATGCCGGCAGCCGTTTTCACCGGTGCGCTGTACGGCCGGGAACTGGCGAGCGCGTATGCCAGCATGGACGTGTTCGTGCATCCGGGAGAACACGAGACCTTCTGTCAGGCCGTGCAGGAGGCGATGGCGTCGGGCCTGCCGGTGATCGCGCCGGATGCCGGCGGCCCCCGCGACCTCGTCGCCCCCTACCGCACCGGCCTGCTGCTGGCAGTCGACGAGTTCGAGGCGCGGCTGCCGCAGTCCGTCGATCATCTGATCTCTGAGCGGCAACGGTATTCGACGGCCGCGCGCCGCAGCGTGCTCAACCGGACGTGGCCGACGATCTGCGACGAACTCCTCGGCCACTACGAGGACGTGATCGGCCGGCGCCGCCGGCACGTCGCCGCCTGACCCCCTTCCGCGAGCGACCGTGTCTGTCCACCGACACGCCGCACATTGGCGTGCAAACGCGGTCGCTCGCGGAGAGGGAACAGCCACGGCTACGGTAAACGGCATGAGCCGCGCAACCTTGGCGAAGGACCCACACGATGTGGCGTCGATGTTCGACGCGGTGGCCCGGCGCTACGACCTGACCAATACCGTGATGTCGCTGGGCCAGGACCGGTTCTGGCGGCGGGCGACGCGCGAGGCGCTGCGCATCGGGCCGGGGGACAAGGTGCTCGACCTCGCGGCAGGGACCGCGGTGTCGACGGTCGAATTGGCCGCCTCAGGCGCGTGGTGCGTGGCGGCGGACTTCTCCGTCGGCATGCTGTCCGCAGGGAGCGCCCGCGACGTGCCGAAGGTGGCAGGCGACGCGACGCGACTGCCGTTCGCGGACGGCGTTTTCGACGCGGTGACGATCAGTTTCGGGCTGCGCAACGTCGTCGACCACACCGCGGGTCTTCGCGAGATGGCGCGTGTCACCCGCCCCGGCGGCCGGCTGGTGGTGTGCGAGTTCTCCACGCCGACGAACCGCGTGTTCGCGACGGCGTACAAGGAGTACCTCATGCAGGCGCTGCCGCGGATCGCCCGGGCGGTGTCGTCGAATCCGGAGGCCTACGTCTACCTCGCCGAGTCGATTCGTGCCTGGCCCGACCAGGCGCAGCTGGCGCGTCAGATCTCCGGTGCCGGCTGGTCGGGGGTGCGCTGGCGCAACCTGACCGGCGGCATCGTCGCGTTGCACGCGGCCACCAAGCCGCTGAACTGACGACTCAACCGACAACTTCGTCCCGCTGAAACCGGTGTCACCCGGCGTGTCGTACAACGCAGTCGTGAGAATCGCCGTTAACTTATTGCTTCGACGGGGTCCGCGAACAAGGCGGTGGCGGGATGTCGGGTGGCGGCGAATCGCGACGGTTGTCGCGCCGGACGTTCGTGATGGGCACGGCCACCGCGGCGGCTCTGATGGCGATACCGCCGACCGCCCGCGCGGCGCCCGGCAAGTCGGTCGCGGTCTTCGGCGCCGGGATCGCGGGACTGACTGCCGCACACGAACTCGTCGAGCGCGGCTACAGCGTCACGGTGTATGAGCGCAAGGCGCTCGGCGGTAAGGCCAGGTCCATTCCGGTGCCGAACTCCGGCTCGACACCGCTGCCCGCCGAGCACGGTTTCCGGTTCTTCCCCGGCTTCTATCGCAACGTCACCGACACGATGCGTCGGGTTCCGTTTCCTGGCAACGCCAATGGCGCCTGGGACAACCTGACCCGGGCGACGTCGTATCTGCATTCCGGGCTCGGGCGTCACGATCTGACGATCCCGCTGCCGTTCCCATTGCCCATGATCCCGAATCCGATCACGCCGAAGGCGTTCATCGACTCGGTGGCCACCGTCTTCGAAACGCTGTTCCGGTTGCCGCCATGGGAAGCCATCTACGCCGCACAGAAACTCGCCGTCTACGTCACCAGCAGCACCGAACGCAAACTCGGCCAGTGGGAGCACATGACGTGGGAGGACTACATCGGCGCGAACAAGAAGTCCGCCGAATACAACCGCTATCTCGCCGACGGCATCATTCGCAACCTCGCGGCATCGAAATCCAAAGACGCCAGCGCACATTCGATCGGTTTGGTCGGTGAGGCATCGGTCTGGTCGATCCTGTTGTTCGGAAACGACTCCGACAACAAGGGATTCGACCGGGTGCTCAACGGCCCGACGAGCTCGCAGTGGCTCGACCCCTGGGTGGAGTACCTACGCGAGCAGGGCGTGACGTTCCGCATCGGCCAGGCACTCGCGCGGCTCACCGCCGACGGCAAGCACATTCAGGCGGCGACCGTGGTCAGCGACAGCGGGGTACCGCAACAGGTCACCGCCGACTGGTACGTCTCGGCAATCCCATGCGAGAAACTGGCCGCGGTGCTGACGCCGGACCTACTCGAGGCCGACCCGCAACTGGCCAACATCGCGCTGCTGCGCACCGAGTGGATGAACGGGCTGATGTTCTACCTCAAGGAGCGCGTCGACGTGACGAAGGGACACGTCAACTACGTCGACTCCGGCTGGGCGATCACGTCGATCAGCGAAGAGCAGTTCTGGAAGAAGAGCCTGACGACGTACGGCGACGGCACGGTCAAAGAGTGTCTCTCGGCGATCATTTCGGACTGGAGCACACCGGGCAACTTCAACCGCAGAAGCGCCCGCGACTGCACCCCACAAGAGATCGCCAAGGAGGCCTGGGCACAGATCAAGGCCCATCTCAACGACACCGACAAGGTCGTCGACGACGACATGGTGCACTCCTGGTTCCTCGACCCCGCGATCATCGACTCGGGTACGCCCGATGTGCGCAACGACGAACCGCTGTTCATCCAGGACCCCGGGTCATGGAACCGTCGTCCTACCGCGGTCACCGGCATCGACAATCTCTTTCTCGCCGGCGAGTGGATCAAGACCGACCAGAACGTCACCACCATGGAAGGTGCCAACGAGGGCGGCCGCTATGCCGCCAACGGCGTGCTGCAGGCCTCGGGTTACAACGGCGACATGGTGAAGATCGTCGAGTTGTTCCAGGCGCCGTGGTGGGTGCCGTTCAAGAACGCCGATCGCGCCCGCTACCGCGCTGGCCTGCCGCATTTTCTCGACATCGTCGACACGCGCTGGCCCAGCCGATGAGGAACCTACCTGCTAGCCGAAGTCGGCGGGCTGTTGCGGATTGCCTGGGTCGCTCTTGACGATCGGCAGTGTCGGATCGAACCGCGAATTCGCGGACGCACCGCGTGGTGCCTCGCGCCACGGCGTACACACACCGACAAAAGGCACGTCCGCACACGGCCCCTGCGGCGTGGCAGGTGCGGTGGCCGCGAAGCCCAAAGCCGCTGCCGCGACGGCGATCGCGGAAAGTATGTATCGAACTGTCAGACCGAGCATCGAGGTTCCTTCCGCCGATGCCTAGTTTGAACGCCTCTGTGTGCCAGGGTAATCCCGAGACTTGTCGGTGAACAGCTCCGCTAGCTTGACTTACATTTAGTCGAGCTCTACAACTTTCGCCCGACGCGGCTGTGCCAGATGCGTTCCGTCTGCGGGCCGACGTCCGGACTGTGGGTCTGCTGGAAGTTGCGTCCGCCTCGGCCGAACGTCGCGAGAACGGCTGCGGGAACGCCGGATTCGCCTACCGGTTCGACAAGCCAGCGGCACGGCCGCACGTGTACGAGGTCCACGGCGACGGCATCCGCGTGGTCGTCGCGACGATACGGGCCGTCGATGCGGCCCAGCCAGAACAGCCCGTCCGCGTCGCGGGTCCAGACGAACGACCCGTCGTGGATGTCCGCGACCCGGGCGATTCGACGAGCCAACCGGTCACCGAACCCCGCGTCGCCGAATCCGACGAGACCCATTGCGAGGGCGCGGTCGATCGCCCCCTGCGGATCGATGTCGTCGCGGCGGGTCCGCATCGGAGCCCGGTACACCTGAGCCACCCGGGATATTCTGCCCCGCGATGGAGACGTTCAAGCGTTACCTGATGTTTCAGGCGATGATGTTCGTCTTCGGCGTCGTCGGGCCGATCTTCTTGATCATGTACTTCGCATCGCAGCCGGACCCCACGGTGAGGTGGGCGTACTGGTTCGGTCTGTTCATCACCGCCGCCGACGTGCTCATCGCTTTGGGTCTCACGGCCTCCACCACTTCTCGCAAGGAACCTGACAACTAACTGAACGGCGCGCGGTCGTCGATGCGCCGCGACAGCAGACCGGCGCCGCGCCACACCCGGGCGGTCCAGTCCTCGTCCTCGTCGGTGACGAAATTGCCCATCACCCGGACCGCGATGGTCATCAGCGCCGCTGACCGCATGGCGAGAGGTCCCGTCGACGGCAGGAACCGCGGAAACGTCAGCAACAGGGCCAACCTGCGCGCCACGGAGAACCCCCGTGCGTAGTGGGCCGAGAGCACCGCCGGCCACGCCGCGGTCAGATCGCCGGTGCCCAGCAGTTCGGCCGCCAGCCGGCCGGTCTCGAGCCCGTAGTCGATGCCCTCGCCGTTCAACGGGTTGACGCATGCGGCGGCGTCGCCGATCAGCATCCAGTTCGGCCCGGCGACGCCCGACACCGCTCCGCCCATCGGCAGCAGCGCCGAGAGCCCGGCGCGCGGTTCCCCGTCGAAGCCCCACTCTTCGCGGCGCAGCTTCGTGTAGTACGACATCAGCGGCCGCAGCGCCGCGTCGGCCGGGCGCTTCGCGGTGGCGAGCGCCCCGACGCCGATGTTCACCTCGCCGTTGCCGAGCGGGAAGATCCAGCCGTACCCGGGCAGCACCTTGCCCTCCGGCGAGCGCAGTTCCAGGTGCGACGTGATCCACGGCTCGCTTGCCCGCGGCGTGGCGATGTACCCGCGGACCGCCACGCCGTAGACCGTCTCCTGATGCCACTCGCGGCCCAACACGCGCCCCAGCGTCGAACGTGCGCCGTCGGCGACGATCAGCTCGCCGCAGCCGATCTCGGCGCCCGAGTCGAGCACCACCGCCTCCGCGCGGCCAGACGAATCATGGCGCACATCAACGGCTTTCACGCCGAGCATCATTTTCGCACCGTCGTCGGAGGCCACCATGCGGATCCGGTCGTCGAGTTCGGTCCGCGGCACGGCGCTCGACGTCGCCGGGAACGACGGACCCGGCCACTCGACTTCGACGTCGGCGCCGAACCCCGACATCCGCAAGCCCCGGTGCTGTACCCGCCCGGCCAGCCACGAACCCAGGCCCAGCCGCTGCATCTCCAGCACCGCGCGCGGGGTGAGCCCGTCGCCGCAGGCCTTGTCGCGCGGAAACTGCGCGGAGTCGATGACGAGCACATCGCGGCCGGCCCGACACGCCCATGCCGCGGCAGCAGAACCGGCGGGGCCGGCCCCCACGACAACCACGTCCGCTCGCGTATCCATAGTTCCCAGTATGTTGGCAGGGTGAGGACACCAGCGACCGTGGTGGCGGGGGTCGACTTCGGGGATCCCGCCTTTGCGCAGGATGTCCGGGACGGCGTGGCCCGCATCGAGGACCTGATGGCCACTGAGCTGGGCAAAGCCGACGAGCTGATGGCCGACGCGGTCCAGCACCTGTTCCAGGCGGGTGGCAAGCGGTTCCGTCCGCTGTTCACCGTGCTGTCGGCCCAGCTGGGCCCCGAGCCCGACGCGTGGCAGGTCACCGTCGCCGGCGCGGTCATCGAGCTGGTACATCTGGCGACGCTGTACCACGACGACGTGATGGACGAGGCCGAGGTCCGCCGCGGCGCCGACAGCGCCAACGCCCGCTGGGGCAACAACATCGCGATCCTGGCGGGCGACTATCTGTTCGCCACGGCGTCACGCCTCGTCAGCCGGCTCGGGCCCGAGGCGGTGCGCATCATCGCCGACACCTTCGCCCAGTTGGTGACCGGCCAGATGCGCGAGACCCGCGGCGCCGCTGAGCACGTCGACTCCGTCGAGCACTACCTCAAGGTCGTCTACGAGAAGACCGCATGCCTGATCGCGGCGTCCGGCCGGTTCGGTGCGACGTTCTCCGGCGCCGACGAGGAGCAGATCGAACGGTTGAGCCGCCTCGGCGGCATCGTCGGCACCGCATTCCAGATCTCCGACGACATCATCGACATCGACAGCGATCCGGACGAATCCGGCAAGGTGCCCGGCACAGATCTGCGCGAGGGCGTGCACACCCTGCCGGTGCTCTACGCGTTGCGCGAGGCGGGCCCCGACGGCGACCGGTTGCGAGAGCTGCTGGCCGGGCCGGTGCAGGACGACGACGACGTCGCCGAGGCGCTGCAGCTGCTGCGCCGCTCGCCCGGGATGGTGAAGGCCAAGCGAACCGTCGCGCAGTATGCCGTGCAGGCCCGCGAGGAGCTCGCCAACCTGCCCGAGAGTCCGGGCCGGCACGCCCTTGCGCTGCTGGTCGACTACACCGTGAACCGGCACGGCTGACGGGGCGGAACTCGCGCAGCCCGGCTGAGCGTTGGATCAGCGGACACGTTCGTAGGAGGGCGCCCTGATGACCTGGCATCCGCACGGCAACACGGCCAAGACGTTCGCACTGTTGGTGCTGTTCTCTGGCCTGATCGTCGGCGTCGGTGCGATGTTCGGCCGCAACATCATGTTCCTGGCCGTGCTGTTCGCCGTCGGCATGAACGTGTACGTCTACTTCAACAGTGACAAGCTGGCGCTGCGGGCGATGCACGCCCAGCCGGTCAACGAGATGCAGGCGCCGGTGATGTACCGCATCGTGCGCGAATTGGCCACCACTGCCCGACAGCCGATGCCGCGGCTCTACATCAGCGACACCGCCGCGCCGAACGCGTTTGCGACGGGCCGCAACCCGCGCAACGCCGCAGTGTGCTGTACGACGGGGATCCTGCAGCTGCTCAACGAGCGCGAGCTGCGCGCCGTGCTCGGCCACGAGCTGAGCCATGTGTACAACCGCGACATCCTGATTTCCTGCGTGGCGGGCGCGATGGCGTCGGTGATCACCGCGCTGGCCAACCTGGCGTTCTTCGCCAGCATGTTCGGCGGGAACCGCGAGGGCGGCACGAATCCCTTTGCAATCCTTCTGGTTTCGCTGTTGGGACCGATCGCGGCGACGGTGATCCGGCTGGCCGTGTCGCGGTCGCGCGAGTACCAGGCCGATCAGTCGGGCGCGGAGTTGACGGGCGATCCGTTGGCGTTGGCCAGCGCGCTGCGCAAGATCAGCGTCGGCGTCGAGCAGGCGCCGCTGCCGCCGGACCCCAAGCTGGCCGATCAGGCGCACCTGATGATCGCCAACCCGTTCCGCGCGGGCGAGCGCATCGGCAAGTTGTTCTCCACGCACCCGCCGATCACCGACCGGATCGCGCGACTGGAGGCGATGGCGGGCCCTGGACATCGGGAAGGCCCGGGCTACTACTGACACACGACTTCGGTGTCGCCAGTTGCGCTCAGCGCACCTTTGGGCACCGAAATCGCACGAGCGGAGTAGAACGGAAAGCGGACCGGTCAAGGACGCGCTGCGTCGAACGCACGGAAAGGGTGGTGGGCCGCGATGCCAGGGTGCCGGCTGGGCCGGCTGGAAGAACGAGTCACCCGCATCTGCGCGCGTGGCCGCGACCCGATCGAGCTGCTCGCGGCGGTTGCCGCGGAGGTGCGAAAAGACATCGCCTATGAGGCAGCGGGATGGCTGCTCACCGACCCCGACACGCTGCTCCTCACCGGCGTGCACGCCGAAAACGTTTCGCGCGCACAACATCTCGCATTGATCGAATGTGAGCTCACGACAGACGACGTCAACAAGTTCGTCGACCTGGCCCGTCGCGAGGTTCCGGCGGCATCTCTGAGCGCAGCCACCGGCGGAGACCTCAGCCGCAGCGCCCGCTGGTCGAAGGTGTACCGGCCCAACGGATACGGCGACGAGATGCGGGGCGTGTTCAGCTCCGGTGCGGCGACGTGGGGGCATTTCTGCCTGACGCGCCGCGCCGCCGATCCCTTCTTCACCGACGACGAGGTCGCGGCCATGGCCAGGCTCTGCCCGCACGTGGGCAACGCGATTCGCGCCTGCTTACAGCTGGCAGGCCAGCCCGGCCCGACCAGCCCAGGGCCGGCTGCGTTGCTGATACTCGCCGATGACGGCACCGTCGAGTCGATGACTCCTCAGGTCACCGAGTGGCTCGGCCCCGTCGACGACGAGCGGCTCGAGACCGCGATCGTGCTGCACGAGGTGGCACACCAAGCCCGTGCCCTCGCCGAGCACGGTGTCGGCGAGCCCGCGATGGCGCGCACCCGCAGCCGCAGCGGCGACTGGCTGGTGGTGCGGGGCATCCGTCTCGATCGTGGCGGATCCGAAACAGGCCGTACTGCAGTGGTTTTGGAGCAGGCCCGTCGTTCAGACATCGCGCCCGTACTTGTTCACCTACACCAACTGACCCGTCGCGAAAAGGAGATCACGCAGCTGTTGCTGACCGGCATGTCCACCAGGGACATCGCCGCTCGGCTGTGGATCACCTCCGAGACGTTGCGGGGCCACATCAAGGCGATCTTCACCAAGCTCGGCGTGAACAGTCGCCCGGAGCTCGCCGCGCTACTGTCGCAGGACCTCGTCGTCCGGCATTAGCGGCTTCGAAGCCGACAACTGCCCGGCGATGTCGTCGGCCACCCGGCGGGCCAGCCCGCCGACGAACTTCGTCAGGCCGGGCCGGTACACGTAACCGACGAAGCGCAAACCCGGCAAGACCTCCCCGCCGCGGCCCTCGCGCGGCATGCCGCGCTGGTCGAGGACGTCGAGATGGCCGACCATGGCGTCCAGCCCGGTCCGGTATCCGGTCGCCGCGATGATGCTGTCCACCTGCACCTCGGTACCGTCGACGAGCACCGCCCCACGGTGTTCCAGCCGGTCGACGGCCGGCACCACACGCAGCGAGCGGTCCCGGATCGCGTCGATCACTTCTCGGTCGACGATCGCCGTGCCGGCGCCGCGGCGCTTGAGCCCGGCGATCGGCCCCTCCCGAGGCGCGGCGAGGCCGAAGCCGCTCAGATCGCCGATCACCCGGCGTTGCATGGCTTGCAGCATTTTGTCGACGAGCCCGGTGGGCAGCCGCAGAAACAGCGGCAGCGGCAGGTCGGCGGGCAAGCCACCGACCTCGCGCAGGAGGATGTTCGGCGGGGTGCGGACGGCCAGCGTCACCTCCGGACAACCGGAGCGGCTCAGCTCGTAGGCGATCTCGAGCCCGGTAGAGCCGGCGCCGGCGACCAGCACACGTTGCCCCGCGAACGCGCTGGCGTTGCGATACTGCGCGGCATGCACCACACGACCGGTGAAGTCATGGCCTTCTGCCCAGTCCGGAAGTAAGGGCCGGTTGAAGATGCCGGTCGCGACCACGACCTGGCGGACCCGCTGAGCGCCTCGGTTGGTGGCGACGTCCCAGCCACCGCCGGGAGCCGGGTCGAGCCGGCGCACGTCGATGCCCAACTGGACCCGAACCTGCCGTCGCGCGGCATACGTCTGCAGGTAGTCGACGTACTGGTCGCGGGTCGGAAATTGCCCGAAATGACGGGGGAAAGACGCGCCGGGCAGGGCCGAATTGCGGCGGCAGGTGTTGAACCGCAGGGCGTCGTACCGATGTGCCCAGGCGGCGCCGATCTGCGTGCCGCGTTCGACGACGGTCGCGTCCACCCCGCGCGCACGCAGTTCGCCGGCGCACGACAACCCGGCCGGACCGCTGCCGACGACCAGCACGCTGTTGTCGGTTGCCATGACCCCTCCCTGAGTGAGCCCTCGCCCGCAGTCCAGCGTCGGCCCAAGTCACGGCTGCCACAACCCCGCAGATGGGGGGTTTTCGCTCGTATGCCATCGAGGTGGGTAACGATGCGGTGTTCGGCGCCGATGTGTTCCGTATGCTGCGAGTCCCGGCCGCACCCCTTAGGGTGTGGACCGTGCTGAACAGGGTGTTGATCGGTGTCGTGGGGTCCGCGACGGCCCTGATCGGTGTGCCGGGTATCGCGGCGGCGCAGCCGCCGGAACCGGCGCCGGCCCCGCCACCGCCGAACGTCAACTCGCTGGCGCCGGTGAAGCTGTCCGAGTACGCGGTGATGGACGGCCACTGGTACGCGTTTCGGACGCCCGACGGGTTGACGTGCGTGCTGCAACGCAACGGCGGCTATGGCTGCAGCGGCGCGATTCCGGCCGCACCGAACGGCGCGAACTTCGTCAGCGGCGGCCCGGGCGTGCCGCAGTTCTCCGCGACGACGGCCGACGTGTTCGCGAGTGTCGGTGAGGTCAAGCCACTTCCAGCCGGCTCGCGGATCAGCTATCAGACCGTCAGCTGCGGCAGCGAAGGCGGCGTGACGACGTGTTCGGACAGCCGCAATCAGTCCGGTTTCGTGCTCACGCCTGCGGGCAGCCACATCATCAACGGCGGCAAGGACCCGCTGCTGGATCGGCCCGAGGGCACGAACCCATTCTTCAACTAGGGCGCTAGAAGCCGGCGCCGTGCACCTCGTGGCCGGGTTTCTCGACCATCAGGCCGCGGTAGGCGTCCTCGACGCTGGCGCCGTGATTGACCACCGCGTCGACCTCGCGCGCGATGGGCATCGAAATCCCGTACTGGTCAGCGAATTCCATAATCACGCTGGCGGCCTTGACGCCCTCGGCCACCTGGTTCATCGACGCGATGATCTCGTCAATGGGTTTGCCGGCCCCCAACTGCTCGCCGACGTGGCGGTTGCGGCTGCGCTGGCTGGTGCACGTGACGATCAGATCGCCCATCCCCGCCAGGCCGGCGAACGTGTCGCGATGGCCACCCGTCGCCTCGCCGAGCTTGGACATTTCGCGGACCGCGCGGGCCATCACCATCGCCCGCGTGTTCTCCCCGATGCCGAGCGAATAGCCCATGCCGACCGCGATGGCGTAGACGTTCTTCAACGCCCCGGCCATCTCGACGCCGACCACGTCGTCGGTGGTGTAGGTGCGAAACCGCTTGGTGCGGAACAGGTTCGCCAGATTCGCGGCTAGTTGCGGGTCGGGCATGGCGAGCACCGCGGCGGCGGCGTACCCCTCGGCCACCTCGCGCGCGATGTTCGGCCCGGCCAGGATCCCGGCCGGATGTCCGGGCAGCACCTCGGCGACGATCTGGCTCATCCGGTAGTTGGTGCCTTGCTCCAGACCCTTCACCAGCGACACCACCGGCACCCACGGCCGCAACTCCTTGGCCAGTTCGGTGAGCACGCCGCGGAAGCCGTGCGACGGCACGCCCATGACGATGACGTCGGCGGCCGTCGCCGCCTCGGTGAAGTCGGTCGTCGCCTTCAGGCTCTGCGGAAGCTCGACCTCGTTGCCGAGATACTTCGTGTTGCGGTGGTTGTCGTTGATGTCCTCGGCGGTCTCCGCGGAACGCACCCACTGCAGCGTCGGCCCGCGGCGCGCACAGATGGACGCCACGGTGGTGCCCCAGGAGCCTCCACCGAGGACGACGACTTTGGGATCACGTTTCGCAGGTGCCATGCCGATCAGGGTATGACCGTCGTCCGGCGGCGAGGGCGTATTTGCGAACGCGGCGGCGTCTAGCGGTAGTTGACGAACTGCAGCGCGACGTCGAGGTCCGCGCCCTTGAGCAGCCCGATGACGGCCTGCAGATCGTCGCGCTTCTTCGAGCTGACGCGAATCTCGTCGCCCTGGATCTGCGCCTTGACGCCCTTGGGGCCGTCGTCGCGGATCAGCTTGGTGATCTTCTTGGCCTGCTCACTGGTGATGCCCTGCTTGATTTGGCCGCTCACCTTGTAGGTCTTGCCCGACGCCTGCGGATCGCCGGCATCGAACGCCTTCATCGAGATGTCACGGCGGACGAGCTTTTCTTTGAACACGTCGACAGCCGCCTTGGCGCGCTCCTCGGTGGGGCTGGTGATGACGACCGTCTCCTCGCCCTGCCACTCGATGGACGTGTCGGTGCCGCGGAAGTCGTAGCGGGTGGCCAGCTCCTTGGCGGCCTGATTCAGCGCGTTGTCCACCTCCTGGCGGTCGACCTTGCTCACGACGTCGAACGATGAATCCGCCATTGGATCCGTTCCTCCTTGATTGGTCGGCTGATGCTCTGGTGCCGTTTTCGTCTTGGGCCCATCCTCGTTGTACCCTGCTAGTCGCACCAAGCCGGGTCACCCGGCGGTGCAGTACCCAGGCAGGTTGCCCGAGCGGCCAATGGGAGCGGACTGTAAATCCGTCGGCTTACGCCTACGCAGGTTCGAATCCTGCACCTGCCACGCTGGTCAGAGCCTATTTTTGCTTCTGCGACAGGCCGGCTCTGTTCGAATACCCCCACAACTGTCACGGATTGTCACAACTCGCGCGAAACTCTGTGCCGCCGTGACCGAGGTAGCAACATCGCAACCAATGACCCCGGCATCCCGGAGTACCGCTCAAGCGCAGTGATGTGGGCGTTCGCGGTGGAGGAGGCCGAGCAGCAGTTACAAGTCGAGCGAGACAGGAATTTGAAGGCGCGCCTCGATGCGGTGACACGTCACCAATACGAGGAAGGCTCAGCTGCCGAGCGAGAACGACTTGCGGCCGCATATGCGAAGGCAACAAGCGTTCAAACGGTTGGATCGGTGTGGCGTTTGACGATGGCGCGGTACATGTTCTTGCATGCCGCAGCGCAACTGCGGAAGTGCGTAGTTGGTCTGCGGGAACTGGGTGTTGACATGCCGGAACTTCCTGACGAGAAGCTGATAAGGATCCTTCGTGACGTCGACGATCACTGGGAACAAGTCGAGGAGGGCCGATCGCTGAAGCAGCTGCGCGAACTGCGGCCGGGCGATCGGCCGACTCGAGTCGTCTACGGTGCGTTCGGGATCCAGGTGGGTGGTATCAGCACCGCCGAGATAGTCAATTGGGCGCGCAGGGTGGACGCCGCGGTCCGCGCAAACGCGCAGGCAGAAGGTCAGCAACTCGTCGACCGTGATGAGCCAGTCGACTTCGGTGATTAGGGACCAATCGACTGGTGGGTAGTGAAGCGGCCGAAACTGTGCGCCGCCACCGCCAACGCATCCGGCTGCGAATGCACGTACGTCTGCAGAGTGAACGCCTTCGACGCGTGCCCCAGCCACGCCGAGATCAACGCCACCGGCACGCTCTCCAGATGCATCAACGTCCCGCACGTATGCCGCGCATCGTGCAACCGGACGTGCCGGACGCCGGCCGCTTCGAGAGTGCGGGCCCACCTCGAGGTGAGCGCGTGCGGACTCAACGGCTCCCCGGCCTCGTTCACGACGACGTAGCCGCTGGCCTGATATGCCTCGCCGAGCGCCAGCCGGTCGGCGGCCTGGATCCGCCGCGCAACCTTCAGCGCGGCGACGAGATGGTCGGGCAGCGGCAGGGTGCGGCGGCTGGCCGCCGACTTCGGTGTGTCCTCGACGAGGTTCTTCCCGAACCGCAACCTGGTGTGCGCGACAGTCAGCGTGCGCGCCTCGAGGTCGACGTCAGCCCAACGCAGGCCGGCGACCTCGCCGCGCCGCAGCCCCGACAGCGCGAGCTGCCAGGCGATGCCGTAGCGGTCGTCGGCGATGTGTGCGAGCAGCTTCTGCAACTCGGCCGCGGTGAGCGTGTTGGGCGGCTTCGGGTCTGACGGGATGCGGTCCACGAGCTCGGCGACGTTGCGCACCACACGCCCTTGGCGAACCTGGTCGCGCAATACTGCGGTGAGCAGCCCGAGCATGTAGTTCACCGATCGCGGCGACCACGCGCGCATCACTGCGCCCCGCTTGGTCTGGGCGCCGCCCGCGCGCAGTGCGGCCACAAGGTCGTCGACGTCGCGCTTGGTCAGCTTCTGCACCTCGATATCGCCGAGCACCGACGTGACAGCCTCAAGCGTCACCCGATGCCCATGCAGCGTCGACGGCTTCAACCCGTGCTTGGACGCCAACCAGTCCTCGCATGCCTGGGCCAGCGTCGTCTTGGCCGGGTGGAGGTAGGTGCCGCGGGGGACCTCTCCGCGGATCTCCTCGAGCGCCGCGCGTGCATCTTTCTCCGTCGCGAACCGCTTCCGATACTGCTTGCGTTTGCCCTCGACGGCGCCAACGTCGACGGTGAGCTGGTAGCGGATGATGGGGCGGCCGCCGGCGCGCTGCGCGAGCTCGACGCGCTTGATCTCCGGCGGCAACTGGCGGCGTGGTTCGGGCATGGATAGATCATGCACCCGAGCGGCGACGAGTTGACCGCGCCTGCGCGGGTGATTACACCCCGTGTCCGGCGATGTCCATCTGTTCGACCGTCGCGGCGTCGTATCCGAGCGAACGCAAATATTGCTCCGCAGCGGCTACAGCGGCAACGGCCTCGGCTCGAGTACTTATGCCGCCTGGATAGGCGATCCCGTATGCGACTTTGCAGTCCTGTTCGACCTGCCAGAGGAATTTGTTCTCGTTGACGTAGCCGTTCGAGGCAGCAGCGTGGGCGCACGAGTACTCATTCGCTTGCGCGGCCGGTGCCGCGATAAGCCACCCGGCCATCACCAGCGCGGCACCGCCGACGCCAGCTTTCCCAAACGTCGTCATAGCTGCTCCCCCTTCAAACGACGATCTCAACTAGCACGGTTTCCCCTGCAGGACGATTTGGTGGCAGTTCTGCCATTCGGCGTAGGTCATTGACCGCCACGCCCACTGGCCCGACGCTGCGCAGACGAACGCGCCGCCGTTGAGACCCGAGTAGTCATCAATGGCCGGTGGGGCGCAAGCACCGCTGGGCGGCATGGAGCATTCGGCTATCGCCTCGGGGACATGGGGGTCGCAGTCGGGCCAGACGCCCGGCTCGGCGGCGGCGGACGGCGCCATGGCCAGCACAGCGGCTGCCAGAGGGACCGCTGCCAGAAGTCGCATACCCGGATCGTAGCTATCTAGTGGGCGGCATACGGACGGTTCCGCCCGCTGCGAATACGTCGTAACCGATGGACCGTCACAGCGGCATACGACAACGCCTTCTCCGTGGCCAGCAACCGATTCAGCAGCTGGTAGTACCGCATCGGCGACAGCCCCATCGGTGCGATCGCCGACTCCTTTGCGCCGGCATTCGCCTTGTCAGGCTTCACATTCCCGGCCGGATCCATTGCGACGGCGAAGTTGTCGACCGTCCACCGCAGCAGCGGATTACCGCCGTGCCGGATGATGGGTCGTTCTTCGGTGCCGGTGAGGATCAGCCGCTGCAGATCCTTCGTCGGAGCCGACATCGACGCGAAACCCTGACCCATCGTGATCATCGGCGCGCCATCGCTCACCAGGTTGTTGACGAGCTGCTGAGCGTTCCACCGGTCGTACGCGATCTCCTGAACCAGGAAAGTGTCACGGTCGCGGCCGATCTGGGCCTCAATGAAGTCGTAGTCAGTGACGTTCCCCGGTGTTGTTGTCAGCCAGCTCTGTTTCACCCACGTCGACGCGGCGCGTGCAGTGCGATCGTCGAGCGCCTCGATCGACTCCTCGGGCGCCCATGCGCGCAACAGCACATCGAACGCATCACCGTCTGGGAACACCCAGCACAGCGCGGTGAGGTGCGATGTGGCACCGAGGTCCAAGCCGCCGAAGCACTCCCGACGCTTCAACCGTTCGGGCACCACCATCGACGCGTTGCGATCCCACGCGCCGATGTCCAGGAACCGGAACTCCTGCTTCGTCCGCAAGCCCAGATGCAGCCGTTGGAAGCTGGCGAGCTCGGCCGGCGAATCCTTGGCCTTACGCGCCGCCGTCGCCATGAACCGCTTCGTCGGCGACACCCCATACCCGGGGTTCGCCTTCTTCCACGTCGCCTCGACAAACGGATCGCCGGTCGCCTCGGCCGCGAAGATCACACCGTACGTGGTCGGATCTTTCAATGTTCCCCGCGCGAGCTTCTCGATGCGCGTGAGCTTCTCGTCGTACGGCGTGTGCCGCTTACCCTGATCGGCAGTCGTAATGAACAGGATCAGCGGCTGCACTCTCGAACCCGTGCCGGTCTCGATCGCCTCAATCAGGTCATTCGACTTGTGCAGATGCACCTCGTCGATGAAGCAGATCGTGCGTGGGTCTCCGGCGCTGACGAAGCACTTCGACGCGTTCCAGTCGAAGATCATCCACAAAGTTCGGGCAGTGTGTTCGAGCCGGTCGCGAACGTCGGTGACGCCCAGCACGGTCGGGAATTGCACGGCGGGATCGTCGGTTATCGTCGGCGCCGCAGTCGTCGTCGTCGGGGGTGTCGACGGTGATGATGCTGCCGCTTGGGTCTTCGGTCTTGATGAGTTCGCGTGCCATTGGTTTCACCTCGGTCTGGTCTTGCCGCGTTGGGCGTCGCGGACGGTCTTCTGCTTGTGGTGGTCGATGCACAGGCTCTGGTAGTTGGACCAGTCGTAGCGGTCGCCGCCTTCGGCGAGGGGCACGATGTGGTCGACCTGGTGCATGACGCGGCCGCAGCCAGGCTGCTCGCAGTGCGGATGGCTGGCTCTGTATGCGGCGATGCTGCGTTGCATGCGGCGGTCGTCGTGGCCGCGGATGTGCGTGCTGCCTTCGAAGGCTGGCCGGCATTGGCATGGCCGGCCTTTCGGCGCTGGTTTGTGGCAGCGGTTGCAGACGCGTGGGGGTGCTGTTGGCATGAAAAAGCGCCACCGTGTTGTGGACACACTGGTAGCGCGGTTCCTAGTGTGCCGAATGTTTCGCCTGGTCGCAACCAGTCGGCGATGCGGCGTGTCGAAACCCGTGCCATAAACCCTATACATTGTCGCGTGATCTGTTATATTATTGACAGACCGCAAGAGTTAAGGGGACAATGGTGAACAGCGACATCGCCGACATCGCCAAGTGGGCGACTTCGCAGAAGTGGATTGTCGAGGACGACTCGAAGGGCTACACCCGCTTCTACAACCCGGAGGGGGAGTACATCACCTACTACCCGGCAACGCCGAGCCGTCCTAACCGACGCATGGCGTCTTTGAAGGTGGCGCTGCGGAAAGCAGGGTTGCCGTGGCCGCCGCCCAGCAAGAAGGAACAACGATCACAGCGCAAGAAGGGAGAGACACAGTGAGCACCGTGGATTGGGTGATCACGCTGACCTTTGATGCCGATCCCGTGATCGATGAAATGGATTTCTGGGAGAACGAGCTCGATGAGCTCGATGCCTCGGTGGCGCGGATTCCGGGGCGCGGCGTCGAAGTGACGGTGTACGCCTCTGGTGACATCCCGATGTTTGAAGCGGCAGAAAAGATGGCTTCAGCGGTTGGGCATGTGGTGCATGCCCGACTGGTCGGTGCGGAGATCGTGAGCGAGGTCGAGTGGGAACGTCGGGCGAATGCGCCGACGATGCCCGAGTTGATGTCTGCGGCCGAAATCGCCGAAGAGTTGGGGATTACGCGGCAGCGAGTGCATCAGTTGCGGAGTTTGTCGTCGTTCCCGGCACCGTTGGCGGATTTGCGTGGCGGCGCTGTCTGGGATGCGGCAGCGGTACGCCGGTTCGGTGAGACATGGGAGCGCCGCCCTGGCCGGCCTCGGACGGTTGTGATTTCACCTCGGTCCATCGCCTCGGCGGAACGGGTCGGTGTTCCGAAGGTCATCGTGGAAGCAAGGAAAGGTGGTTGGACTGTGACGCGAGGTCGAGCAAATAGTCGCGAGGTCGTTCCGAACGCGGATGGTGGTTGGGATGTGAAGAAGCCTGGGGCTTCTCGCGCGAGTGCGCATGTGGAGACGCAAGCTCAGGCGGTTGATCGTGCTCGTCAGATTCTCCGCAATGATGGCGGTGGCGAGTTGCGGGTTCACGGTCGCGACGGTCGAATCCGGAATTCGGACACAATCCCGCCGGGCAACGATCCCTATCCGCCGAAGGGCTGACCGTGAAGAAACTAAACGCGGCCGGGGTGGCATGAGCGGATACCGAGTACTCGAGCCAGTGATCGTCGAGGTTACGCACCCGGAGGAATCTCCGGGATTCAAGACGACTGTGTACACACCGCCATGCCCGAAAGACGCTGACGATGTCAGCGGGCTCGCATGGGAAGCGGGTGTTGTTGCGTACGACTTCGGATATCCGATCGCGGTGATCGTCGAGGATGACGGCGAAGGAGACGGCCAGCTCTACGGGTTTCAGTTTCACTGGACGTCCGCTGACGGACACGACTGGCAACACTCTGTCGAACCACGGTTCACGCTGAAGGCCGCGTTGGAATGGCTTGAGGCTGTAGCCTTCACCAGTTCATTTCTTCGCGACCGTCAAGCCAGCCACTAATTAGGTCTTCCCTCGTCACTCGAGAACTCCTGCGTGCAGCTCGAACTGGAGTAGCTCGCAGAGGAACAGGTAGTACTCGGGCGCCCAGTGGGTGTGGCAGACGACGCAGGTGCAGCCGCGCTCGGTGACGAGCTGCAACGCGGGGATGCGTACCGTGTCGCCGCCGGAGTCTCGCCGGTAGGCGGTGGTGGCGCCGCAGGCCGGGCAGGGAGCCGAGATGTGCTTCACGGATTCGGGTGCGAGGAGTTCGGTGATCCGCCGCTCCCACCATCGCAGCTTGCGTACGACGGCCTCGAGGAACGCGACGTCGTGTCGCTTCCATTTGCGCAGACGCAGTAGGCATGCGAGTCGTCTTTCGGTGGTTTCGCCGTGTAGCGGTAGCCAGGTGGCGACGTGGTGGTCGATGTCGGCTAGGAGGTCGAGGGCGTCGCACCACAGCGGGGGCATCGACCGGTTCGCATGCCCGCCGCTGCCCTGTTCGCCCGGGATCGATCTCGCGATCTGCCGGTAGAGGCTGGGAGCCTCGTACGTGCTGTGCTGGATGTAGGTGTGTTGTGGGTGGGTAAGTGCGCGGATGGCGGTTCGGAGGTCGCCGACGGTGTTGGGGAGGTTGGGTGGCCGGCGGGTTGGTGTCATGGCGGGCCTTTCGATGATCGCGGTCATACTCGACCTCCCGGGACGGTGGTGATGGTGATCTGCGCGCCGGGCATCTCGTTGCGCTCGGCTAGGCGTTTGTGAGCGACGAGGTTCACGATCGCCGAGTCGTCGGTGAATACGACGTTGGTGAGTGCGTCGAGTACTCGATGTCGGTGAGGTCGAGCGTCATCGTTCGCCTTTCGGGTGTGGGTTTTGCTGTCCAGTCACGTCCAGTCGCGCGCGTACACATTTGGGTGACGTGACTGACGTGACTGGAGGGCTTTGGTCTGATGTTGACGCAGCTGAGAACAGTTGCGTCACAGTCACGTCAGTCACGTCAGCCCTATTCATGAGGTGACTGGTGACGTGGCTGTGTCGGATCGGCTGACGTGACTGTGTCAGGCAGCCGCCAGTAGGTGCGCCGAGGGAACCCATGGGACTCGATAACCACCTTCAATTTCTTTGCTGCGCGGTCGACAGAGGATGCGGAGACGCCGATCGATTTGTGCGCTTCGGCCTTCACGTCGCGCGACGCGCAGGCTCCTTGTTCGGCGAGGTAGTCCTCGAGCCAGCGTTGGCATTCGAGGTTGGCGCCGTTGGCCGATGTGGGGTCGGACACGATGTCTTCGACGGTGATCTCGGAGTCGCAGAGGATGTTGAAGGTGCCGACTTCGGCGATCTCGCCGGTGGCGACGCGCACCGTGGTGGACTCGATCTGGTAGGTCAGCGAGAGGTCTTCGTAGCCGGTGGAGTTCTTGTGTTGGCTCATGACGCGGGTGTCGTTCTCGTTGTTTTTGGCGAAGCCGAAGACGGCGCGGGCGAGCTCGCCGAGCGCGGAGGATCCGGTGACGGCGGCGACGACGTCGCCTGCGCTGTTCTTGCGTAGGTGCGCTACGCCGATGACGATGCCGCCGATGTTGTCGGCGATGCGCGCCCAGGGCTGCACCTGGGCGCGGACCTCGTTGTTCTTGTTGATGTCGGCAGTGGCGGTGATGGTGGACATAAGCGGGTCGACGATCACGATGCATGTCGGCGCCGGCGGCCACAACCCCGCCTACGCCGAAAAGGCCCTCCGCGACGAAATCACCGCGGTCCAAACCGCGCCCGAAGGCACCCGCAACCACACGCTGAACCGCGCCGCGTTCAACCTGTCGAGCTTCGTCGACGCCGGCGCACTCGACGCCCAGCAAGTCGAGGCCGCTCTCACCAACGCCGCCCGCTCAGCTGGCCTGCCCGACACCGAAATCCGCGCCACACTCGCCTCCGCGCGGCGGGGGAGCGCCGCGAAGGTTGGGCCCCGCCGAATCCCCGAACCGAAATCCAACGGTCAAGTTTGCGAAGTCGCCGCCGAAACCCTGCTGGGCCCCGCCGCACCGCCCGCCACCGGCCGCGAGATCCGGTGGACGCGCGGCGACCAGATCAACACAGCCGTACCCGTGTGGGCCTGGACCTATAACGGGCGCGGCCGCATCCAACTCGGAACCCTCGCCTGTTCGCCGGCCGGCCGGGCGCCGGGAAGTCCAGTGCCGCGCGCTGGTTCGCCGCCCAAGCCACTCTCGGCCTCCTCGACGGCGCGTGGCACGGCCAACCGCAACACGTGGCCTATATCGCCGCCGAAGAATCCGCTCGCTACACCATCGGCCCGGGCTTGCTGGCCGCCGGCCGGGTCCTCGTCGGTCACGCAGTGTGCCAGGGGCACGGCGGCGGGCACACCTCCTGGATCTGCCGGATATGTGACACCACGGTGTACGGGCCGCCGCTCAACACCCACTGCAGCGTTTTCGACGGCCCCGGCGCGGGCTCGGATCTCGAACCGCTAGCTCTCAGTGGGCGGTGTCTCGAATTGTCACGCGGTTGTCACAACTCGCGCGGGTCACGCTGGCACACGACGACACACAGCGGAACACTTTGCGCAGTTCACGGCAGGATCGCGGTCACGCCCGTACGCGGTGAAACAGGGTTTCTCGGACTGTAAATCCGTCGGCTTACGCCTACGCAGGTTCGAATCCTGCACCTGCCACTCTGTGATGTCTCACGACATCGGAATAGTCCGAACCCACGTTTTAGGGTTCGGGCTTTTTCTTTGGGCGGCCGGTGGGGACGTTTCGGGGTTGGTAGTCCCTGGTGGGGTCCGGGGAAAGCCCGCAGGAAGGATCGACGGCGTCGCGGCCGGTCTGGGTGGGTCGGGCGTTGCTCGCCACGGCGAGTCGAGAGTCGTCGGCTCGCCAAGGCGAGTCAGCAGTGGTCAGCGAGCAGGTTGAGGATCTCCACGGTGGCGTCGCCAAGATGCCAGCAGGTGACGTCCGCTCGCCAGCGTGACGCATCCTCGCGCTGTCAGGGCAGAGTCTGAGCGCGGCCGATGCACTCGCCGGGCGAACACGGAATTCCATCCAGCGTCGGCAGCTGGTTCGGTCCACGGAGGTCGACGTGCTCGGGCGGGACATCGACACTCGGCAGACAGTTGGTGGACCAGATACCGTGTGTCGGCGCGTTCGGGCAATCACTTTGTGCGGCAGGCTGCATGGTCGCGAGGCCCTGTTGCCCCGCCACGGCAGCGGGGGCACCGGCGAGCACACCGACGAACAAGACTGCGGGAACGACTCGACCCGGGTTCAATCGAAAAGCCATGATCCTTCCTCGATCGGGGTGAACTGTTCAGAGCGCCGGAGTCGGGCAACATATCGTCTCTATACGATTCAGCCTCTGGGGCGATTCCTGCTCAAGCCCAAACGCGCTGATCATTTGCGTACCCGCCCTGCATCGGTGTCATTCATTGGACGGCCGGAATTCTGCGATGCCGCCACCGAGCCCGGCATTCGGCGGCAGGCCACCATAGGGCCGAACGACGACGTCATGCGGTACTGCCGGGCAAAGCGCTGCTCGCAGTGACGTAGCCAGTAGCCCCGTTGCGCTCATGCACGCAGCCATTCCCATGCATCGTCGAGTTGATCGCGACGGAAGGTTCGCAGGTCGCCCTTCATCAGCAACGTCGCAGGAATTTTCACGCACCATGCCTCCCATCTCGGCGCGCCCACTATCGCGATCTTGTCGAAGTCTTGGCGATGCTTGAGATCGAAAATCGTGTTGCCCCATGCCGCAGCGACGCTCCAGCCCTCAAAGGACTCGTCCATGAAGACCAGCACTCTCAGCGTGTCGAAGCGCGCCAGCAAGGACTCGATGCGCGGTGCGAGCACGTCACGGTAGTCGAGTCGGCTCAACTTTCCGCCAACCCTTATACCAACAACATCCCCCGTAGGCTGGGGCAGGAACTCGATCACGCTGCGCCTTTCCAGCCAGTCAGTGCCCACGTGGTGCACTCATGATCACCGCCACACCGGCCAGGCACACCAAGGCGCCGACGACATCTCACGATCGGGCCCAAATCCATCCAGGGCCATCCCCATGCCAGCGAGCCGGCGATGAACACGCCACCATAGGCGGCCAAGACACTGCCGAAATGTGCATCAGGCTCAAACGTGCCCACTGTTCGCAACATCCCCGCTCGCCTCGGCTTGATCATCGTCTGTGGTGAAAGGTAAAGGGCAACAGGGGCTCTCGACGCAAGCCAGAAGGTCATCGCACCCTGCAGCGAGTGCCGCGCGCAGCGTGTCGCGCACCGCGTTCAGCTCGGCCAGCTTTTGGTCGACCTCGGCCAACTTGATCCCAGCGCGGGCGTTCAACCCAATGTCCGAGCGGCCAGCGAGCCGGCTCGCGTCCAACAGGTCACCGACCTCTTCCAGGGTGAAGCCCAGACGCTGTGCGGCTTTGATCACCCTCGTCGTCGTCACCGTTTCGGGCGGATATAACCGGTGCCCGCCCAATTTCCGCTGCGGCTCATGAAGCAGGCCGCGCCGCTCGTAATAGCGCAGCGTCTCGACATTTACCCCAGCGGCCGCAGCAACTTGGCCACTGCGCAACCCCGCCTCGCTCACCGCAACTCACCGCTCCCGGTAACGGCGCATATCCGCACCTCCAGTGCATCCAACACCTCGGTCCGCGAGTCCGGAACTCCGATGTGCATCACCAGATCCGAACCAGTCCAGTCGAACTCGAAGCCGAAGAAGGAACAGCAGCCGAGCTCTCTGGCGGCCAGATCACGCGCTGTGGGCTCACATTCAGCGGCCAGTACTAGATCCAACCGAGTGCTACTCACCCGCGTCGATTGCAGCACCGATTCGCCGAACAATCGGTCGAACTCCGCGACCCGCAGCGGCCGCTCAAGCGTCGGTAACGAGCACGACTCAGGGACCCAGCCCGATGTCTCACCGATTGCCATACACCGACGATAAATCCGTACCCAGGTACGGAATGCAACCCTCAGCTCACACCAGGCAATTTACGACATGAGAGAACACACCAAACGCCTGGCGACGCCGTCCCGCAAATCCGACAGCCGACCGTCGATCTCGACTGCGCCCCGAACCCCACACTCCGATCAGCCAACGCCAACACAGTCAGCCGATTGCGGCATCCCGGATGCCCTAACCGCACCAGACGGTGGACGCTTGACCAGCGGCCAACCGAGGTCCACTGTTCCGTATAGGCCGGTCGAACGTGTGCCGGCCAGGAAGAGGGGCTGATGAGCATCGACGACGAGCCCGACACCACGCTCGAGGACCTCCGGGGCGACTTGGCGCACCGATACAAGTGGACGCCCAGCAGCGGCGCCTCGGTCGACCCCGCGATCGTCGACGCCGACATGGCGGCCCTCGACAACGACGGCTACGTCATCTGGAAGAACCTGCTCAGCGCCGACGAGTGTCAGCAGATCCGCGACGCCGTCGGACCGTACCTCGCACATCCCGGCCGCAATTCGTTCGAGGGACGGCGCACCCAACGCGTCTACAGCGTGCTGAGCAGGACGCGGGCATGCGACCGGCTGGTCGATCATCCGCGGGTGCTGGCGGTCCTCGACCGGCTCCTGATGGCCAACTATCTGCTGTCGGCACTGCAGGCCATCAACATTCAACCCGGAGAGTCGGCCCAGCTCGCTCACCACGACGACGGGTTCTACCCGATCCCGCGACCGCGACCGCCCTTGGCCGCCGCCACGATCTGGGCGATCGACGACTTCACCGCCGACAACGGCGCCACGGTGCTCTACCCGGGCAGCAACCGCTGGGGCAAGCGTCGGCCCGGGCCAGACGACCCCGCGCTCCCCGTCGTCATGCCGGCCGGCTCCTGCGTCCTCTTCGTCGGCACCCTCTGGCATGGCGGCGGCGCCAACACCACCGCCCAAGCGCGGCTTGCCGTCACCGCCCAGTACTGCCAGCCATGGCTGCGACCGATGGAGGCCTTCACCCTTTCAGTCCCTCGCGACATCGCCCGTACGGTCTCCGCCGACATTCGCCGCATGATCGGCTACAGCATCCATCCGCCGTTCGTCGGCGCCGTCGACGGCTTGCACCCGCAGCGTCTGCTCGACCAGCCGTAGCCGCGGGAGGCATCCCGACAATCGGCATCACCCTTGCGCCGCAACCCATTTGGTGGTTAAGCACTGGATAGCCGACGCCCGCCTGCCGCCTCCTAGGCTCGAAATTGCGCGTAGGGCTGTTGCGCGCCGCTATTCACGACCCTCAGTGCAATTTCGACGCTAGGACGCCAGGACGCCCTAAGGCCAGCACGCCAGGACGCCGGGACGCCAGGACGTCAGGCCGGCACGAACCGCACCGCGACGTAGCGCTCCCGGCGCACCAGTTCGGTGAACTCCTCCACGGTCGGAATCCCGTTGTCGCGGAACTTCAACCCCATCATGGTCTGCGCCCGCTTTGCGCCGTAGGACTGCGCGCACCGGTGCGAGAGGTCGGCGACGGCGCCAGGATCCGTGATCAGCTCACCGCGCATCGTCGTCATCCGGCCATCGACCAGCACATCGGCGATCGCCCCGTCGTGGAAGTTGTTCTTCCACGGCGCGCTGGTCAATGCGTAAAGGTCGCCGTCGATCCGGTGCGCGCTCACCGGAATCGAGTACCTTCGACCCGACTTCCGCCCGGTGACGTTGACGACCATCATCTGCTTGCGTAACGACCCCGCCAGCGGACTGCGCAACAACCGGCCGATCACCGGATTGACAGCCCGCAGCACCGCGGCAGGCGGATGCGAGATCGTCACCGCCTGCGATTGTTCTGCCATCCGCTCACGGTATTCCGGGTCGCGTGCGGCCGCCGCCGGAACGGCGCTACAACGACCCGAGGTCGTCGGGCACGTCGACCGCGTACTCCCGCAGCGCCTCCAGCGGGACCACCTCGAGCGTGCGCTCGTGCGTCGACGCCAGCACCACCGGCGCGGCGAAGCCGTCCTGATGGGCCTTCAACCAGTTCACCGCGGTGACGCACCAGCGGTCGCCCGGTTGCAGACCGGGAAAGCGGTACTCCGGACGCGGTGTGGACAGGTCGTTGCCGATCGAGCGTTGATGGCGCAGGAAGTCGGCGGTCACCACGGCGCAGATCGTGTGGCTGCCGAGGTCCTCCGGACCGGTCGAGCAGCAGCCGTCGCGGTAGAAACCGGTCATCGGGTCGGTGCCGCACGGCTGCAGCGGCTCGCCGAGCACATTGAGTTCAACCACAAGTCGTCCAAGTTCCGCTGGGGTCTTAAGGTATTCAGTGATACCTCAACATATTCAGCTGGCGTGTGAACGGACAGAGGAGCATCCGGCATGGCCGCGCTCAAGACTGGCGACGCATTCCCCGACGTCGTGGTGACCGCTGTCGTCTCGACCACCTCGCTGGCGGCCGACGCCGAGGACACCTGGCAGCAACTCCAGGAGGGCCGAAGCGGCATCCGGCCCCTCGACAAGTGGTTCATCGAGGAGTTCGACTCGCCCGTGCGCATCGGCGGGGCCATTCTGGAGGATCTCGACGAACAGCTCGGGCGGGTGGAGCGGCGCCGGACGTCGTACATGCAGAAGATGTCCACCGTCCTGAGCCGCAGGCTCTGGGCGGCCGCGGGCGAGCCCGAGGTCGACACCCGACGGTTGTCGGTGTCGGTCGGGCTGGCGTTGGGCAGCACGGAAGAGATTCCGCTCCAGCACGACCTGTGGCGGCAGAAGGGCCTGCGCGCTGTCTCTCCGCTGACGATTCAGATGTACATGCCCAACGGCGCGGCCGCCGCCGTCGGATTGGACCGACAGGCGAAGGCGGGCGTGATATCACCGGTGATGGCCGACGCCTCGGGTGCCGCGGCCATCGCCCTGGCGTGGCGACAGCTCGTCCTCGGTGAGGCCGACATGGTGATTTGCGGGGGCGTCGAGACCCACATCGAGGCAGTGCCGGTCGCGGCGTTCTGCATGCAAGAGCTGCTGTCGACCAGTAACGACGACCCGGCCGGCGCCTGTCGCCCGTTCGACAAGCACCGCGACGGCATGGTGTTCGGCGAAGGCGGCGCGCTGATGCTCATCGAAACCGAGCAGCACGCCAAGGCGCGGGGGGCGCAACCGCTGGCCCGGCTGATGGGCGCAAGCATCACCTCCGACGGCTACGACATCGTCAAGCCCGACCCCGACGGCCTGCGGGCCGGTGACGCGATCACCCGGGCGATCGAGTTGGCCGGACTGACACCGACGGACATCGACCACATCAACGCGCACGCCACCGGGACCGTTTTCGGTGATCTGGCCGAAGCCCGCGCCATCCGTAACGCGTTCGGTGACCACGCCCCGGCGGTCTATGCACCGAAGGCGGCCCTGGGGCACTCTCTGGGTTCCGCCGGCGCCATCGAGGCGGTGCTGACGGTCCAGGCGCTGCGCGACGGGGTCATCCCGCCCACGCTCAACCTGAAAGAACCAGACCCCGAGATCGACCTTGATGTCGTCGCCGACAACGCCCGCAGCGGCGACTACCGCTACGCGATCAGCAACTCGTTCGGCCTCGGCGGCGACAACGTGTCGCTTGCGTTCGGCGCTTACTGAGCCTTCGTGAGCGTGAACTGCCCGACGTAGCTGACGTTGCGCTGGAAGAAGTCCGAGCACCCGACGAGGTACTTCATGTACCGGTCGTAGACCTCCTGCGACGTCACCGCGATCGCCTGGTCCTTGGCGGCCTCCAGTTTCTCCGCCCAGGTGTCGAGCGTGCGGACGTAGTGCGGGGTCATCGTGTCGAGTTCCTCGACGGAAAAACCCGCGTTGCCCGCGTACTCGTAGACGTCCTCGTCGCACGGCACCGCGCCGCCGGGGAAGATCTCCTTGGCGATGAACCGCATGAACTTCAAGTCCGACATCACGATCGGAATCCCCATCTCGGGCCAGCGCTTGAGCGGGTGTCCCATGATCGTCTGCAGCACCATCCGGCCGTCGGCGGGCATCAGCCGGTAGCACGTGTCGAAGAACGCCTTGTACTTCGACTTGGGCCACGCCTCGAACGCCTCGATGGAGACGATGCGGTCGACCGGCTCGTCGAACTCCTCCCAGCCCTTGAGCAGCACCCGCCGCGAGCGGTCCGTCTCGACCGCGTCGAGGATCTCCTGGCCGAGCGCACGTTGATTGCGGCTGAGCGTCAGCCCGACGACGTTGACGTCGTAGGTCTCGATCGCGCGCTTCATCACCGAGCCCCAGCCGCAGCCGACGTCGAGCAGCGTCATCCCCGGCTGGAGGTCGAGCTTGCGAAGCGCGCGATCGATCTTGGCGATCTGCGCCTCTTCGAGCGTCATGTCGTCACGCTCGTAGAACGCACAGCTGTAGGTCCGTGTCGGATCCTGGAAGAGACCGAAGAAATCGTTCGAGATGTCGTAGTGCGCTTGAACGTCCTCGTACGCCACCTTCATCGTCGTCCCCGAACTATCCGACATCTTCGATTGGCCTCCTATGCGGGTGTTACGTGACCCCGACGACCGCGTAACGACCAACTTATATATCGCACTTTTCGTAAATGGGCTAAGCAGCCGCCTTCTCACACGTGAACTGAGCGACGTCGGTGTAGCCCTCGCGGAAAAGGTCTGCACAACCGGTCAGGTATTTGCGGAAGCGCTCGTAGATCTGCTCCGAGGTGATCGCGATCGCCTCGTCCTTTTTGGCCTCCAGGTTCGCTGCCCAGGTATCGAGCGTCTTGACGTAGTGCGGCTGCAGGTGCTGTTCGCGGGTGACCGTGTAGCCGGCCTTGTTTGCGTGTTCCCGCACCATCGACGCCAGTGGCAAACGTCCACCGGGGTAGATCTCGTCCATGATGAACTTGATGAATCTCACGCGGGACATGGTCAGCGGCAGGCCCTTGGCCTTGATCTCCTCATCCTCGGGAATGATGATCGTGTGTAGCATCATCACGCCGTCGTCGGGCAGCCAGCTGAACGTCTTCTTGAAGTAGTCGTCGTACTTGTTGAAGCCGAAGTGCTCGAACGCGCCGATCGACACGATCCGGTCGACCTTGCCCTCGAATTCCTCCCACGGCTGCAGCCGGACTTCCATCTTCCGGTCGCTCTTGAGCTTGGGAAACCAGTAGTCCTCGATGTGCTGCTTCTGGTTCTCCGAGAGCGTCAGGCCGATGACGTTGACGTCGTACTTCTCCACCGCACGCGCGATCGTCGAGCCCCACCCACAGCCGATGTCGAGCAGCGTCATGCCCGGCTGCAGGCCGAGCTTGCTGAGGGACAGGTCGACTTTGGCCCGCTGGGCCTGCTCGAGCGTGTAATCGTCGCGCTCGAAGTAGGCGCAGCTGTAGGTCTGGGTCGGGTCCTGCCACAGCTTGAAGAAGTCATTGGAGATGTCGTAGTGGAACTGGACTTCGTCCTTGTCCGAGCCGCGGGTTTCCGATGCGGATTTCGACAGCCACTTCGACTGTGCCTGTGGTGCCGAGCTTTGCTTTGTTCCTGATGTTCCTGTCACGGTCCGCCCTTAGATGCAATTGAGGGATCGACTGGCCAACTATCGCGCAGGCTGTTCGACACGATGTGTCGACATTACCTCCACTGCTCGGTCCGTCGGGCAGTGGAGGACGCTCGACACCAGGCTAAATTTTCCCGTTTCTGGTCATCCAGCGCATCACCTGCCAGCCGGCGAACACCGGCAGCCAGATCGTCAGCACCCGGTAGAGCAGAACCGACGGCACGGCCACCGCGGCGGGCATGCCGAATGCGGCCAATCCGCCGATCAGCGCCGCTTCGACCGCGCCGATACCGCCGGGCGTCGGCGCCGCCGAGGCCAGCGTGCCGCCGATCATCGTCACGACGGTGACGGTGACGAACGAGGTGTCGCCGCCGAACGCCTCGATCGCCGCCCACAGCGCGAACGCGTTGCCGAGGGTGGTCGCCGCGCACCCCGCCATGATCACCGCCAGCCGCCGGGGCTCGCGGGCCAGCGCGACGAGGTGGCCGATCATCTCCTGCAGTCGCGGCCGCACCGCCGTCGCCAGCCAGTGGCGCAGTTTCGGCACCAACAGGAACGTGCCGATCAGCCCGAGCAGCACACCGCCGATCAGGTACAGCAGCGTCGCGTTCGGGACGAAGCGGGACAGGTCGGCCGATACGCCCGCGGCGGTGGAGAAGAAGATGAGCAGCCCGAGGTGGGTGATCACCTGGACTGACTGCTGCAGGGCGACGGCGGTGGTGGCGCGCATCGGGCTGACGCCGCCCTTCTGTAGATACCGGGCCGACAGCGCCAGCCCCCCGACTCCCGCGGGCGTCGTCGTGGCCGCGAACTTGTTCGCCACCTGCATGACGACCAGACCACGTAGGTTCACCAGTCCGTCCGCGCACGCCCAAAGTGCCGCCGCCGCACCGAGATACGTCAGGCTCGACGCGGTCAGGCCCAGCAGCGCCCACCACCAGTTCGCGGTGCGCAGTTCGGTGATGAACGTCGGCACCGAACTGATGAACGGATAGGCGACGTAGACCAGCGCGGCGAGCAGCACCAACTGGATCACCTGGCTGCGGGTGAACCGGGTGACGGTCTCGGTGCGAATCTCGTCGACGCGGGTCTGGCGCTTCACCTCATCGCGCGCGGCGGAGATCACCGCCTTGGCGTCTTCGACGGAATGGCGGATGCCCGGCGACATCGCGGCCGAGGTCAACCGTCGCGACGCGGTCAGCACGGTGTCCTTGCCGAACGCGTCGATCGCCGCGCGCACCGCCGAACTCGCGTCGTAAAGGTGCGTCGTCGTCACCAGCAGCTGAGCGATGTCGGTGCGCAGCTGGGCGTCGGTGGCGCCGTACTCGGCGTAGTCGAACCCGCCGAACAACACGGTGTCTTCGTCGACGGTGATCTCGCTGCTGCGCAGGTCGCCGTGCGAGATCTGGCAGTCGTGCAGTTCGCGCAGCGATTCCCACACGCGCCCGACGGGTATCGACTCGACGCACTCGTTGATCGGTATCCCGCGCGGTGGGGTGTGCGCGTACAGCGTCCAGCCCCGGTCGAGCGCGGCGACAGCGATCGTCGAGGTGTTCGCGATCTTGAGCTCGCCGATCGCGATGGCCATCAGCGCGCGGTGTTCGACGAGGCGGCGCATCGACGCATGCAGCGGCGCGGTCTCGCGGTCGCGCAGCCGCACCTTGCGCCACAGCTGCAGCAGCACACCGCCGCCGCGCTGGTGTGGGCCGTACAGCTCCATCACCGCCGTCGACTGCTGCTCCTCGCAGGTGGCGTTGAGCAGCAGCGGGCCGGCGCCGGCCGGCCGCACCACCTGGATGCTGGAAACGACGCACCCGCGGCGGGCCATCGCCCGCACGGCGCCGTCGAGCGGCACCTCCAGCCCGGGCGTGCCCACGACGAGCACGACCAGCGCCCCGATCAGCCAGCCGACGGCCAGCCCGAGCAGCGAGCGGGCCGGCACCACCGCGCTGATCATCAGGTGAATCGGCACGAACGCCAGCAGCAGCGCCCACCACCAGCGCCGCCAGCGGGTCGGCAGCCACGGCCCCGACACGGTGAGCACCGCGGCGAGCATCGCGATCCAGCGGGGGTCGTCGACGAACTGTGAGGAGAACGTGTCGAGTCGGCCGGACAGATCGAAGTGCCACCGCGGCGCCGTGAGTCCGAAGCCGCTGATCGACAACGCCAACCCTGCGATGGCGGCGGCCGCGGCGTAGGCGCCGAGCAGTTTCCACTGCCGCGACAGGATCAGGCCGACGAGGATCACGAACGGCAGCGCGACGATCGCGATGCCGTAGACGAGGTAGACCAGGTCCGCCTGGGTCGGGGTCAACACGGCGACGATCTCGGAGATCGAGCGTTCCAGCGCGACCCACTCGTTGCGGGTGATCAGCGAGCTGGTGACGACGACCGCGAGGAACAGCGCGGCGAGCACGACGCGGACGATGTCGTTGGTCCGCCTCGTCAGTGGCTGCAGCAGGCTGCCCGAGACGGTGATGTCCCGCCCGTCAACGCGCATGAGTCAACGATCTTCTCCGGTTGGGGGCCACGTCGGTAGCGACCCGCCGACAACTTAGCCCGTGTCCAGTGCCGAGGAGCCATTCCGTCGAGCGCGTTGCGGACGTACTCTATTAGGCATGAGTCCAACAAAGGAGTCGGCACTGCCGCCGGGGCCTCGGCTCCCGTCGTTCGCGTTGCTGTTGCTGATGATGCGGTGGTGGACGCCGATCGTGTCGATGTGCCAGCGCCGCTACGGCAAGGTCTTCACGCTGGCCAACTCCATGGTCGGCCCGATGGTCTACCTCGGCGACCCGGCCGACATCAAGACCGTGTTCGCCGGTGACCCATGTATCTACCATGCGGGCGAGGCGAATTCGATGCTTTCCGGCCTGCTCGGGGACAGCTCGGTGTTGGTGATCGACGAGGACGTGCACCGCGAGCGCCGCCGGCTGATGATGGCGCCGTTCCACCGCGACGCCGTCGCGCGTCAGGCGGATGTGATGGCCGAGATCGCCGCGGAGAACATCGCCGGCTGGCCGGTGGGTAAGCCGTTCGCGGCGGCGCCGAAGATGTCGGAGATCACGCTCGAGGTGATCCTGCGGACGGTGATCGGCGCCAGCGACCCGGAGCGGTTGGCGGCGCTACGGGAGGTGATGCCGCGGCTGTTGAGCGTGGGGCCGTGGGCGTCGCTCGCGATCGCCAAGCCGAAGCTGCTGAACCACCGGTTGTGGAAGCGGTTGCGCCACAACATGGCCGAGGCCGACCGGCTGCTGTATGCGGAGATCGCCGACCGCCGTGCCGATCCGCACCTCGCCGACCGCACCGACGCGCTGGCGATGCTGGTGCGGTCCGGTGTCGACGAGGGGGCCGGCATGAGTGACCGGGAATTGCGCGATCAGCTGATGACGCTGCTGGTGGCCGGCCACGACACGACCGCGACCGGGCTGTCGTGGGCGCTGGAGCGGTTGACCCGCCACCCGGATGTGCTCGCAAAGGCGGTGCGCGCGGCGGAATCCGGCGATGAGGAGTACCTCGACGCGATCGCCAAGGAGACGCTGCGGATCCGTCCGGTGGTGCCCGACGTGGGCCGGACGCTGACCGAGCCGGTGGACATCGGCGGGTACCGGCTGCCCGCAGGCGTTATGGTGGTGCCGAGCATCTCGCTGGTGCACGACAACGCCGACATCTACCCCGAACCCGACCGCTTCGATCCGGACCGGATGATCGGCGTGACGCTGAGCCCGACCACGTGGCTGCCGTTCGGTGGCGGCAATCGGCGTTGTCTGGGTGCGGGATTCGCGATGGTGGAGATGCGCGTGGTGCTGCGCGAGGTGCTGCGGCGCGTCGAGTTGGCGACGACCAGCGCGGCGGGCGAGCGGCAGAAGCTCAAGCACGTGATCATGACGCCGCACCGTGGCGCGCGAATCACCGTGGCGGCGAGGAAGATTGCCGGGCCGACGACGGCGGGTCAAGGTGAATCCCGACCCGCCACCGCCGACACGTCATCGGCTACGTAAGCCGCTCAGGGGATGTCGGTGGCGGGCACGCCGCCGCAACCGACGCCGGGAATGCAGCCTGCGGCGCCCTGCGGTCCGGCCGCGCCGGAGGGGCCGCCGGGAATCGCGCCTGCCGCGCCCTCGGGTCCGGCCACGCCGCCCGGTCCGCCGGGAATGGTGCCGGCGGCACCCTCGGGTCCGGCCACGCCGCCCGGTCCGCCGGGGATGGCGCCGGCCGCGCCCTCGGGTCCGGCCACGCCGCCCGGTCCACCCGGAACGGCGCCGGCCACAGCGGGCGCGCCGGGCGGAGGCGGCGGAGGCGGCGGGACCCAGGCACCGGGCATCGGAGCGGGCGCAGGGGCGGGAGCCGGCGCTGGTGCGGGAGCCGGCGCAGGTGCGGGGGCCGCGCAGCTCGTGCCGTCAGGGTCGACACAGCCCGACAAGCCACCGGTCGGAAGGAACGACGGCGAAGCGAAGCCTACGGGCGCGGCAGCGATCGCGGCTGCGGCCGCGCCCGCCACGAAGAGCGGTGAAAACTTCGTCACGTTGATCAACATGCCGGTGCTTTTACCACCAGCGTCAATCCTCAAACATCGTCTTTTTCCGCGAGCGCGCCCGGCAGCAGCGTGTCCGCCCGCCGGCCCGAGCCGTCGATCAGCGGCAGCGTCGTTTGCTCAGCGTCGCTGGCAAACATGAGGTAGCTTCAATCGACACACGATGCGGGGTTGGCCGCTGTCGAGGGGCTAATAGAGACGGTGGATGCGACGCCATTCGGGCATTACCAGCTGCAGCAGCTGATCGGCCGCGGAGGAATGGGCGAGGTCTACCGCGCCTACGACACCAGAACCGATCGCATCGTCGCGCTGAAGGTGTTGCCGCCCAGCATGGCCGCCGACGAGACGTTCCAACAGCGCTTCCGACGCGAATCGCAGGCCGCCGCCGGGCTCAACGACCCCCATGTGGTGCCGATTCACGGTTTCGGCGAGATCGACGGCCGGCTCTACCTCGACATGCGGCTCATCGAGGGCAGCAACCTCGGCACGGTCCTCACCGACACCGGTAAGGCGATCGACACGGCGCTGGCGGTCAAGGTCGTCGAGCAGGTCGCCACGGCGCTGGACGCCGCACACTCGGCGGGCCTGATCCACCGCGACATCAAGCCGTCGAACATTCTCATCACCGAGCGCGACTTCGTCTACCTCATCGACTTCGGGTTGGCGCGCACCGCAGGTGAGAAGGGCCTGACGACCGCCGGCAGCACGCTGGGGACGATGGCGTACATGGCCCCTGAGCGCTTCGAGGGCAAGCCGGTCGATGCGACCGCCGACATCTATGCGCTGGCCTGCGTGCTCTACGAATGCCTCACCGGTGTGCGGCCCTATCCGGCCGACAGCCTCGAGCAGCAGATCGCCGGCCACATGACCAAGGAGGTGCCCAAACCGTCGGCGGTCGACCCGCGGTTGGCGGCCTTCGACGAGGTGAACGCCAAGGGCATGGCCAAGAAACCGGCCAAGCGCTACCAGAAGGCGGGTGACCTGGCCGAGGCCGCGCGCCGGGCGCTCAACGCCCCGGTGCGCACCGCGGGCAGCGGCCGACACCAGGCCCGACGGGCGCCGGCGCGCAAGCCCCGGGTGTCGCGGCGGGTGCTGGCGGTGGCCGGGTCGGTGGTGCTGGTGGCGGCGCTGGGCACCTTCGGCGTGCTGCAGTGGCGCGGCGGCGCCGATCGCAACGACACGAAACCGGCCGGCGTCGAAGCCACGACGGCGACGCCGACCGCCGCGCCCGGCGCCGTAGAAGCGATCGCGTCGACCGTGCCCGAGGAGATCCGGTCGACGGGCCGGCTCGTCATCGGCGTCAACACCCCTTATGCGCCAAACGAATTCAAGGACGCCACCGGGCAGATCGTCGGCTTCGACGTCGACCTGATGAACGCGGTCGCGCGGACGTTGGGCTTGGTGCCGGAATACCGCGAAACCGCGTTCGAGGCGATACTGCCGTCGGTGCGCGCCGGCGACTTCAACGTGGGCATGTCGTCGTTCACCGACACCAAGGAGCGCGAGGAGTCGGTCGACTTCGTCACCTACTTCCGGGCGGGCACGCTGTGGGCGCAGCGCGCCGGGTCCGGACTCACCCCGGCCGACGCGTGCGGGCTGCGAATCGGCGTCTCGTACGCGTCGCTGCAGGAGACGGAGGAGATCCCGGCCAAGAGCGCGGACTGCGTCGCGGCCGGGTCGGCGCCGATCGACAAGGTCGTCTACGTCACCCAGGACGATCTCAACGCGGCGCTGATCAACGGCGAGGTCGACGCCATGGCCGCGGATTCCCCGGTGACGGGGTTCGCGATCAAGACCTCGGGCGGGGCCTTGGAAGCCGCCGGTGACGTGTTCAACTCTGCGCTCTACGGCTGGCCGGTGGCCAAGGGCTCGGGGCTGGCCGAGTCGCTGCGCCAGGCGCTCGTCCACCTGATCTCCACCGGCGAGTACCGCACGATCGCGCTCATGTGGGGTGTCGAGAAGGGGATGATCTCCACGCCGCAGATCAACGGGGCCACCCGCTGAGCATCGGCATCCGCACCGCCGGGTGTAGCCTGGAAGCAGACCTTCTCCGGTTAGCAGCCATCGAATCCCTTCGAAAGCCGATGAGCCTGCGATTCGACACCGCGCGACACGTTCGACATCGTCCGCCGCGGAACGTAACGAAGGACTTGCTGCATGCAGTCGTACGACCTGTTCTCCCATCCCCAGAAACCTGAATTCGTCTCCAGTCAGGACGATTCCGCCGAACCCGTGACCAACCCCGAGTTCTCCGATCGCCCCGACCGGGATCCGTCGGCAACCACACGCCCCGCATGAAGTTCGGCTGACTGGGTCGGTAAAGCCAGTCAGCGCACCACGATCGAGTGCTGTCCACGCAGCACCAGTTCACCGATGACCGGCGCACCCGGGATCTCACCGGCGATCAGCAGACCGCCCGACGTCTGCGCGTCCGCCAGCAGCAGCGCCTCGTCCTCGTCGACCGCTGTCAGGTCGACGTGCGGGGCGACCCAGTCGAGGTTGCGCCGGGTGCCGCCGCTGACATAGCCGGCCGCCAACGCATCCCGCGCGCCGTCGAGGTAGGGCACCGCGGTGCTGTCGATCACCGCGGTGACGCCGCTGGCGCGGGCCAGCTTGTGCAGATGGCCCAGCAGCCCGAAACCCGTTACGTCGGTTGCGCATTCGATACCGGCCGCGACGGCTGCCTGTGCGGCGTCGGCGTTCAGCGCCGTCATCACCTCGACGGCCGCGGGGAACGTCTCGCCGGTGTTCTTGTGCCGGCTGTTGAGCACCCCGACGCCCAGCGGCTTCGTCAACGACAGCGGCAGCCCCGCCTTACCGGCGTCATTGCGCAGCAACCGATTCGGATCCGCGATACCCGTGACGGCCAAACCGTACTTCGGCTCCGGATCGTCCACGCTGTGCCCGCCGGCCAGATGACAGCCCGCGGCCACGCACATGTCCATGCCGCCGCGTAACACCTCTGCGGCCAACTCGAACGGCAGCACGTCGCGCGGCCAGCCGAGCAGGTTCACCGCGACGACCGGCCGTCCACCCATCGCGTACACATCCGACAGCGCGTTGGCCGCCGCGATCCGCCCCCAGTCATAGGCGTCGTCGACCACCGGGGTGAAGAAGTCCGTCGTCGCGATCAGCGCGACCCCGTCGTCGATGCGCACCGCCGCCGCGTCGTCGCCGTCGTCGAGCCCGACGAGCAACTCGCCGACCGGATCCCGCGGCGCGGCGTGGGTCAACCCGCGCACGACGTCCTCGAGTTCGCCGGGCGGGATCTTGCATGCGCAGCCGCCGCCGTGCGCGTACTGGGTCAGCCGGTAGGTCGTCTGCTCGGTCACGGCCTCCATGCTGCCTGGCATGATCGGGCGGTGGGTCAGGGAGGCGTATCCGGTCTGGTGACCGGCGCGGTCTTCAAAATCGCTGAGCGGCAGATTCTGTCGCTGGCGGGTTCGATTCCCGTCCGCCTCCGCCACGGTCCCTCGGTGATTTCGGTGTAGCCGGTCGCGCTCACCGCGACCAACTACACCCGAATCGCGCTCGCTCAGCCCGGGTCCGCGTCCCACACCACCAGCCCGTCGTCGCGGATCCGCGCGCCCTCCGACGGCGCGTGCGCAACCACCCGGCCGTCGTGCATGAGGTGCCCGACCGGCACCGAAAGCCTCAGCACCGCCACGTCGGCGACGATTCGCCGGTGACAGCGCCACCACACCGACTCGCTGCACATCATCGCGGTGTGCTGCCGTTTCGACTGCTCGACGAGGTCGCCCAGCGCGTCGGTGAATTCGTCGGTGCGGGTGTAGGCGGCGTAGGCGGCGAACTGCTTGACCCGCCACCACGGGTCCTCGGTCTCGGTTCCGGCGGGCAGGCTCCGGCGCCCACCTAGCCGCTGCTCCCAGCGGTAGTCCAGCCCCGCCTCCCGGGTCCACGCGGCGATCGCGGACGTCTCCACGTCGGGGTTGTGCCTGCTGTTCGGGTAGCGGCGGATGTCGACGAGCGCTTCGATGCCCGCCCCCTTCAGCAACTGCGTGAGCGCTGATCTGTCCAGCGCGCCGTGTCCCACCGACGTCAACATGTGATCGGTGTACCCGATCGCGGCCATGGGCCATGATGGCCTCATGCGAGTTCGGCGCGCATGCGTTTGCGATTTCGGTGTACACAGTTGCGGTCAGCGCAACCAACTACACCGAAATCGCCGGGTGGCCCGATGACCGACCCCCGCCGGCGCGTGCCGCGCACCGACGTCCTGCTCGCCGATCCGCGCCTCGCCGAGGCGTCGCGGGTGCTCGGCCGTACGTTGGTGAAAACCGTTGTCGCACAATCGCAACAGCGTGCGCGATCCGGTGAGATCGCGCCGGAGCGGGTCGCCGACGACGCGGTCGCGGCACTGCCGACGAGTGCGGCCACACTGCGTCCGGTGATCAACGCGACCGGCGTCGTCGTGCACACCAACCTCGGACGGGCGCCGCTGTCGCAGGCCGCGGTCGACGCGATCGTCACCGCGAGCGGCGCCACCGACGTCGAGTTCGACCTCCAGACCGGTCGCCGGGCCCGACGCGGTCGCGGCGCGCTCACCGCGCTGGCCCGAGCGGTCCCCGCCGCGGACGGCGTGCACGTGGTCAATAACAACGCCGCCGCGCTGCTGCTCGCCGCGATGACGCTGGCGCCGGGCAAGGAGATCGTCGTCAGCCGCGGCGAGCTCATCGAGATCGGCGACGGCTTCCGGCTGCCCGAGCTGCTGGAGTCGACCGGTTCGCGCATCCGCGAGGTCGGCACCACGAACCGCACCCACCTGCGTGATTACGCGGACGCGCTCGGGGCCGACACTGGCTTCGTCCTCAAGGTGCACCCGTCGAACTACTCGGTTACCGGGTTTACGTCGACGGTCGGCACTCGCGAGCTTGCCGGTTTGGATGTGCCGCTGGTCGCCGACGTCGGTTCGGGCCTGCTCACCCCGCATCCGCTGCTGCCCGACGAGCCCGACGCGACCACGATGCTGCGCGACGGCGCCGACCTCGTCACCGCGAGCGGGGACAAGCTGCTCGGCGGGCCGCAGGCCGGTCTGCTGTTCGGCGACGCCGAGCTCATCGAACGGCTGCGACGACACCCGGCGGCGCGGGCGCTGCGCGTCGACAAGCTGACCCTCGCCGCGTTGGAGGCCACGCTGGCCGGCCCGCCGACACCGGTCGCGCAAGCGCTGGACGCCGACATCGCCGACCTAAGGGCGCGGGCGCAGCAGCTTGCCGCGCAACTGCCCGGCGCGGAGGCGGTCGAGTGCATCGCCGCGGTCGGCGGTGGCGGCGCTCCCGACGTCTCGCTGCCGAGCGCCGCGGTCAGCCTGCCCGAGTCCTACGCCGCGCCGCTGCGCACCGGGACGCCCGCGGTGGTCGGCCGGCTCGAAGCCGGCCGCTGCCTGCTCGACCTGCGCACCGTCGCCGCCGATGACGACGGCGTGCTGGCCGAGGCGGTGCTGGCGTGTACGTCGTAGCCACCGCGGGCCACGTCGATCACGGCAAGTCCACGCTCGTCGAACGGCTCACGGGCATGTGGCCGGACCGGCTGGCCGAGGAGCGGCGCCGCGGGCTGACCATCGACTTGGGGTTCGCCTGGACGACGCTCGACGGGCGGGAGATCGCGTTCGTCGACGTGCCCGGCCACGAGCGGTTCGTCGCGAACATGCTCGCCGGTGTCGGGCCCGTGCCGGCGATCGTGTTCGTCGTCGCCGCGACCGAGGGGTGGATGCCGCAGTCCGACGAGCATCTCGACGCGCTGCGAGCGCTCGGGGTTCGGCACCTGCTGGTGGTGATCAGCAAGGCCGACCTTGCCGATCCCGCCAGCGCGATCGCGCAGGTGCGCGAGCGGCTGCCCGATGCGCCGATCGTTCTCGGCACTGATCTGAATGCTGTTCGCACACATCTTGTTTCGCTTGTCGACGGGCTGCCTCTTCCCGACCGCGACGCCGACGTGCGGCTCTGGGTGGACCGCTCGTTCACCGTCCGGGGCGCGGGCACGGTGGTGACCGGGACGTTGGCGGCAGGCACGTTGCGCGTCGGCGCCGAACTCGAGCACACCGGACGACGGGTCACGGTCCGCGGCCTGCAGTCGCTTGGCCAGGACCGCTCGGAGGTCGGCGCCGTCGCGCGCGTCGCGGTGAACCTGCGCGGTGTCGACCGCCGGCACATCGGCCGCGGCGACACCGTCCGGACCCCGGGTGCGTGGCTCGACACCGCCGAGATCGACGTGCTGCTGAGGGAACCCAGTGAATCGCACCGACTGCACCCGCAGCTGGTGCTGCACATCGGGTCGGCGGCGGTGCCGGTGCGCGTTCGGCCGCTCGGCACGGCGGGCGCCCGGCTGCGGTTCGCGCGGCCGCTGCCGTTGCGGGTCGGCGACATCGGACTGTTGCGCGACCCCGGTGAGCACCGCATCGCCGCGGGTATCGAGGTGCTCGACGTGTGGCCGCCGGCGTTGCGGCGTCGCGGCGCGGCCCGCGAACGGGGCGAGGAGCTGGCGACCGGACGCGTGCGCCGGCCGCCGTGTGCCCGCGTTGACGAGTTGCGCGCCATGGGTTTTGACACCGGCGGCACGTGGGTGGGCGAGTGGGTCGTCGACGACGGCTGGTGGGCGCAGCGGCGGCAACAGATGATGACGGCCGTCGCACGGTGGTCCGCCGAACACGACGTCGCGGCGGGCATGCCGTTGGAGGCGCTGCGGCAGCAGGCGGGTCTGCCTGCCGGCGAACTGCTGCCCGCCCTGCTGGCGGGCACGGACTTGCAGGCCGTCGACGGGGTGGTGCGCCGGCCCGGTGCGGGGCTGCCGGCGCGCGTCGAGAAGGCGGTGCGGACGGTGGAGGAGTGGCTGGCCG
Organism: Mycobacterium sp. GA-0227b; assembly: GCF_001499855.1. GTDB lineage: Bacteria > Actinomycetota > Actinomycetes > Mycobacteriales > Mycobacteriaceae > Mycobacterium. Next base: position 3,026 of record NZ_LQIK01000008.1, on the reverse strand, counting down.
CCGAGCCGTTCCGCGCGCCGGAGGCCGACGAGCTGGCCGACCTCGAGCTGGGACCGCGCGAACTCGCGGCGGCGATCCGCGCGAAGCGGTTGACCAAGATCGCCGACGGTGTGGTGCTCGGCCCGGACGTATTCGACCGTGCCGCAGCGGTTCTCAACGCATTGCCGCAGCCGTTCACCGTCGCCGACGCCAAGCGCGCGATGAACACCACCCGCCGGGTCGCGGTGCCGCTCCTGGAAAGGCTCGACGCGCTCGAGGTCACTCGCCGCAACGAAGATGGCACGCGCTATACCTAGAACTGCTAGGCTAGCGGCGCTATGTATATCGACAAGGATCTGGTGGCGGCCTCGGCGACGCCGCTTGTGCTGGGCATCCTCGCCGACGGTGAGTCCTACGGATACGCCATCTTGAAGCGCGTGCAGGAGCTGTCCGGCGGACGGATCCAATGGACGGACGGAATGCTGTATCCGCTGCTGCATCGGCTCGAGCGCCTGGGATATGTGACGGCGTCGTGGGGCGTCTCCGACAGCGGGCGTCGCCGTAAGCATTACGCGATCACCGACGCCGGTCGAAAGATGCTCGCCGAGCGGCGAACTCAGTGGGAGACGGTGGCAGGCATGCTCGACCAGGTATGGCGCAGCGTCCCGCTACCTCCTCCGACGGCGCAAGGATGGGCGTGATGGACTCCGACGCCGCATTGGAATCGCAGATCGGCCAGTGGCGCGGTTACGTCGAGCGGCATCGGGCGATCTCGGCCGCCGACGCCGACGAGATGGAAGACCACCTGCGCAACCAGATCGCCGACCTGTCCTCCGCCGGCCTGATGAGCGACGAGGCGTTCCTGGTCGCGGTGAAGCGCATGGGCAACGTGCACAGCATCTCCCGCGAGTTCGCGCAGGAGCATTCCGACCGGCTGTGGAAGCAATTGATCTTGACGGCCGAACCGGGTGCCGATGGGCGACAGCGGCGAAGCGAGCTGTTCGTCGTCTTCGCGCTCGCGCTCGGCGGGGCAGTGGCGCTCAAGGTCGGATCGGCCGTGCTCACCGACGAGGTGTTCGCCCGCAATGCCGGTCTTTTCGTGCTTCCGTTCCCGATCGGCTATTTCGTCTGGAAGCGCCGGCTGAGCTTGCGCCTGGTCGCGGCGCTGACGCTGCCGTTCGTCGTGGCGGCCGTCGTGCTCAACGTGTACCCGTTCGATCCGGATGGCGCGACTGCGGTGATCGCCACGATCCACGCGCCCATCGCGTTGTGGTTCGCCGTCGGCTTCGCCTACGTCGGCGGAAAGTGGCGATCCGACCGGCGGAGAATGGATTTCATCCGGTTCACCGGCGAGTGGGTGGTGTACCTGACCCTGCTCGCCCTCGGCGCCGGCGTGCTGATGGCGCTGACGGTCGGCGCGTTCGAGGCGCTCGGCACCGATGTCGAATGGGCCATCGAGGACTGGATCGTGCCGATCGGCGTGGCGGGCGGGATCCTCGTCGCCGCATGGCTCGTCGAGGCCAAGCAGAACGTGGTGGAGAACATCGCGCCCGTGCTCACCCGGGTGTTCACCCCGCTGACCACGATCATGCTGCTCGTGCTGCTCGCGTCGTTCATCGCGGAGGGCAGCTTGGTCGACGTCGACCGGAACCTGTTGATCCTGATGGACCTCATCCTGGTTCTCGTTCTCGGCCTGCTGCTGTACGCGATCTCCGCCCGGGACCCATTGGCGCCGGCGGACCTGTTCGACCGACTGCAGCTCGTGCTCGTGCTCAGCGCGCTGGCGGTCGACGTGCTGATGTTGGTCGCGATGCTCACGCGGATAGCGGAATTCGGCTTCACGCCGAACAAGGTGACCGCGCTCGGCCTGAACCTGGTGCTGCTGGTCAACCTGTCGTGGTCGGCATACCTGCTCGTCGGCTTCCTGCGCAGCCGGCGCGATTTCGCGACCATGGAACGCTGGCAGACCCGGTACCTACCCACGTTCGGAATCTGGGCGGCGCTGGTCGTTCTCGTCATTCCGCCGGTGTTCGGATTCGCGTAGCGACTCCAGGTGCATAGGTTTGGCCGCCCAGCACGCGGGTAGCCGCCTCACTCGAGGAGGGTGACCATGGCTGATACCGGCAATATCGTCGACGACATCATCACCGACCATCGCGAGTTCGAAAGCGTCTTCACCGAGATCGAAACCGGCGGCGACCCGCACAGCCAGCCCGATCTCGTCGAGCACGTGATCGCCGGCATCGTCCGGCACGCCGTCGCCGAGGAGCAGTACCTCTATCCGGCCGCCAGAAGCGTGCTGCCCGACGGTGACGAGCTCGCCGATCACGAGCTGAAAGAGCACGCCGAGGCCGAGGAGATCATGAAGGCGATCGAAAAGGCCGGCAGCGACGACCCCGAGTACGACGACCTGGTCCGCAAACTCATCGGCGAGATCCGCCACCACATCGAGGACGAAGAGAACGACATGCTTGCCGAGCTCCGCGATTCCTGCGCGCCCGAGGAGTTGCACGAGCTGAGCGGGAAGTTCCAGCGCGCCAAGGCAATGGCGCCGACACGGCCGCACCCGCTGGCGCCCGATCATCCGCCGGCCAACAAGCTCCTCGCACCGGGGGCCGGCCTGGTCGACCGAGTGCGTGACGCCCTCAGCGGGCGCAACACCTGACGCCTACCGCTGCGCCCGGATCACCTGCACCAGGCTGAACTGCCACCGCTCGACCAGCCGGAAGCCCATGTCGTGGGTGACAGCGAACGCGCGGGTGCCGCCGAACAGCGGGCCGGGCGGAATCGCCACTCCCTCTTCGCGTTTGGGGGCGCCCGGGTCCGCTTGCGTGATGATCCAGACGGTCGCGCAATGCTCGAGCGGGCCCACCGACGCCTCGGGGATGAGGTTCGTGTCGAACACGTCGTGGGTGTCGACAGCCCGCTGCCACAGGCTGACGTCGACCACTCCGCGGAAAGCGTCGGGGCGAGCGGCCATCAGTGGTCGCATCGGCGCGGGATGAAACGTCACGGTGTCGTTGACCAGAAGACAGTCGCCCGCGGCG
>NZ_LQIK01000007.1 GCF_001499855.1 Mycobacterium sp. GA-0227b | reverse complement strand
GCCTTCGCAGAACCTTGCCCGGCCTCCCCCGCCCGCCCCGCGGGTCCGGGGGGGGGGGGGCCCCCGGCGGGCGGCGGCGGGGGGGGGGGGGGTGGGCCGGGGGGGTGGCTGCTCGTAGACCGGCATGGCCTGCGTCGACTGGCCGGTGCCACCGGAGCCGGCGGAGGCCAGCTCCTGGTCCAGCTCGGCGACGCGCTGACGGAGGTCGGCGTTCTCCTCGATGAGCCGCGTCAGCTCGTTCTCCACCAAGTCGAGGAACGCGTCGACCTCATCCTCGTTGTAGCCGCGCTTGCCAATGGGTGGCTTGCTGAACGCGACATTGTGAACGTCGGCGGGTGTGAGCGGCATTGTCGCCCCCTTGAAGTCTGGACAGTCAACCGGTCTCAAAGTGTAGAGCTTGGGTGGAACGTAACTGGCGTCCATCCTGTCACACCAGCCGCGGCCGTTGCAGAAGTGGATGAAATTAAGAACCAATTTCAAACATCGTCGGACGTTCGGGGACGATTTCGCGGCTCAATTTCGGCCCCGGCAAATCGTGTCCGCAACTCGCAGCGGGCCCCGATCACCGCGCGGCGCGGCCGGGGCTCAGGCGGCCGCGCCGAACGCCAGTTGCATGCCGATGAAGGCGACCAGCAGCAAGACCATGATCGACAGGTCGAACCGCACCGCACCTATCGTGAGCTGCGGAATGAGGCGTCGCAGCAGTTTCACCGGCGGGTCCGTCACCGTCATGATGATCTCCAGGATCACCACCGTCGCGCCCTTGGGATGCCAGTCGCGGGAGAACGACCGGATGAACTCCACCACGACCCGGGCGATCAACAGCAGCCAGAACACGAACAGGGCGAAGCCCAGGATTTCGAAGAAGAGCGACAACGGAGCCGACCTCGCTACGGGCAGGGGTGTGACATCAGATACAGCCCTCGCGGCTGGTCACGCCCGAGGTGCGACGCCAGCCTACCTGTCCGTTCCGGAGTGCCTACTGATAGGCGTAGAAGCCCGCCTCGGCGATGCGGCGCCGCTCCTCGGCGCTGACGTCGATGTCCGCGGGTGACAACAGGAAGACCTTGGTGGCGACCTTGTCGAACGAACCCCTCAGCGCGAACGCAAGGCCGGCGGCGAAGTCGACCAGGCGCTTGGCGTCGGCGTTGTCCATCGACACCAGGTCCATGATCACCGGGGTGCCGTCGCGGAACCGCTCGCCGATCGTGCGCGCCTCGCTGTAGTCCTTGGGCCGCAGCGTGGTGATCTTGGACAGCGGGCTGCCCGCCTCGAACAACTCGGCCATCCGGCGGGGGTCCATCGCCAGCGCGCCGCGGGTCGCACCGCGCATCGGCGCGAATCGTGGTGCGGGACGGTCGAATTCGCGGGGTCGCAGCCTCGGCTCGAACCGGTCGTCGTAACCGCCCCGGTAGCCGGCCGGCGCGTCGTCGTACTCGCGGTCGTCGTAGCCCCGGAGGCCCGGGCCGTAGCCCTCCTCGTCGAAGCGGTCGTCGCGGCTACGGCGCGAATATCCACGGGAGGCGCCGCGGTCGTCGTCCTCGTAGTACTCGTCGTCGTAGTCATCCATCGGGGCCATACCGAAGTAGGCCTTGACCTTGTGAAGTGTGCTCATCGCTCGACCCTTCTCATGCCCTGGACTCTGGTGTCTGTGATGAATGTGTGACTGGAGTGACTACTTCTGGTGACGGTAGAGGACGTTGTCCCAATAACGCGGTACCGACACGCACACACGTCGAGCCGTGTTTGACCGCCGCCTCGAGGTCGTCGGACATGCCCGCCGACAACTGCAGACGTTGCTGGTAGGCCGCCTGCACCCGCTGATGTTCGGCCTGCAGACGCGCGAACGCGGCGTCGGGGTCGGCACCGAGGGGCGGCATCGCCATCAGGCCGACGAACTCCAACGCAGGCGCCGCGTGCGCGGCCGCGCACAGTTCGTCGACTTGCTCGGGCCTGTTGACGTCGACGCCGCCCCGGCTCTCGTCGCCATCAAGGCTCACCTGGATGAAGACGCGCAGCGGTTCGGCGCGGCGGCCGTCCTCGAGCGCGTCGGCGGCCGCGCGGTTCAGGGTGGCTGTCAATCGGTGGCTGTCGACGGAGTGCGCCGCATACGCCCAGCCCGCGATGGACCGCGCTTTGTTGCGTTGAATCCGTCCGACCATGTGCCAGCGAATGGCCGCGACATTCGCCATCGAAGCGATTTCTTTGACTTTATTCGACGCTTCCTGTTCGCGTGACTCGCCAAAAGCTTCGCATCCCAAACGGCGCAAAATAATGACATCGGTTGCCGGAAAGAATTTGGTCACCGGTAGTAATTCAATTTCGTCGATATCGCGTCCGGCGGCGCCGGCGGCGGCGGCGATTCGGGCGCGGACGGCGGCCAGCGATTCGGCCAACTCGAGTTCGCGCGGCGTAGGCAAGGCGTCCGTCACTCCATCCACACCAGCGATGCAAGCCGCCCGGTCGGCGCGTCGCGCCGGTGGCTGAACAGGTCGCGGTCCTCGACCGTGCAACGCGGGTCGACGTCGATGGCGGCGACACCCAAAGTGGTTAGTTGCCGGGAGATTCCGGCTCGCAGATCGAGTCCGGGCGTATTCTTCGCGGTCGTCGTGCGGCTGCCGGGCAGGGTGGTCTCCACCTCCGCGGCCATCGCCTCCGGAACCTCGTAGTTGCGGCCGCTGACCGCGGGGCCCAGTAGAGCCGAGATGTCCTCGGCCCGCGCACCCAGCGCGATCATCGTCTCGACCGTGCGCGCCACGACGCCTTTCTGTGCGCCGACCCGTCCGGCGTGCACGGCAGCCACCACTCCTGCCCGCGCGTCGCCCAATAAAACGGGAACGCAATCGGCGGTAACCACCGCCAATGCCAAACGCGGTCGGGTCGTAACCAATGCGTCAGTATTGTCGACCGGCACGTCCGGCGCATGGTCCACCACAGCGACGTGATCGCCGTGCACCTGATTCATCCAGACGATTCCGTGGTCCCCCAATCCGACCGCCGCGCTCAACCGCTTGCGGTTGGCGGCGACGGCAGCCGGGTCGTCGCCCACGTGGTCGCCGAGGTTGAAGGTGTCGAAGGGCGGCGCGGAGAAGCCGCCGGCGCGTGTGGTGGTCACGCGCCGTATCCGAACCGTCACGGTCGCCAGTATGGCTAGTGGCGCATGAACGGTGGCACGTCGACGTCGTCGTCGGCGATGCCGCCGTCGTCTCCGCCGATGCTGACCGTCGCGCCGTTGGTGTGCACCGGCACGCTCGCCGGATCGGCAGGGTCGAACAGCGACGTGGTCACCTTGCCGGCCTTGCCGGGCGTGATGCCCTGCCCCTCGGCGGGACTGACCACCGGTTTGCGCCCTGGGCCGGTGGAGTCGAACCCTGCGGCGATCACGGTCACGCGGACCTCGTCGCCCAGCGAGTCGTCGATGACGGTGCCGAAGATGATGTTGGCATCTGGATGGGCGGCGTCCTGGACGAGCGATGCGGCCTCGTTGATCTCGAACAGACCGAGATCACTGCCGCCGGCTACCGAGAGCAGCACGCCCTGCGCGCCCTCCATCGACGCCTCCAGCAGCGGCGAGTTGATCGCGATCTCGGCGGCCTTGAGCGCGCGGCCGTCGCCGCGGGCCGAACCGATGCCCATGAGCGCGGTGCCCGCCCCGCTCATCACGCCCTTGACGTCGGCGAAGTCGACGTTGATCAGGCCCGGCGTGGTGATCAGGTCGGTGATGCCCTGCACGCCGTTGAGCAGCACTTCGTCGGCGCTGCGGAAGGCGTCCATCAGCGACACCGCGGCGTCGCCCATCTGCAGCAGTCGATCGTTGGGGATGACGATCAGGGTGTCGCAACTCTCCCGCAGCGCCTGAATGCCGTTCTCGGCCTGGTTGCTGCGCCGTTTGCCCTCGAACGAGAACGGCCGCGTCACCACACCGACGGTCAATGCGCCCAGTTTTCGCGCGATCGTTGCCACCACGGGTGCGCCGCCCGTGCCGGTGCCGCCGCCCTCGCCCGCGGTGACGAACACCATGTCGGCGCCGCGCAGAAGCTCCTCGATGTCGTCCTTGGCGTCCTCGGCGGCTTTGCGCCCGACTTCGGGGTCGGCGCCGGCGCCGAGGCCACGGGTGGAGTCGCGACCGACGTCGAGCTTCACGTCGGCGTCGCTCATCAACAACGCCTGCGCGTCGGTGTTGATGGCGATGAACTCCACGCCCTTGAGGCCTTGCTCGATCATCCGGTTGACGGCGTTGACGCCGCCGCCACCGATGCCGACCACCTTGATGACGGCGAGGTAGTTGTGTGGGGGGGTCATTGCGATCCCTTCCTCCCGGGTTGGCTGTCGACACGCCGACCGCTTGGCAAACCCTAAACCTCAACCAGAGGGTTATAGTTATGTCAAGTTGTTTCCGCGCAACCAGAACGGTAGGGCGAGGTCGAGCGGTTGCCATGCAGGCGCGCCGACGTGTCGCAGATTTTTCCCCTCGCGTGTGCGGCTACTTCACCGTCGGCAGGTCCGGGCTCGACACGTCGTAGGTCTGTCCGGGCTGGGTGAGCAGCGCCCCGAGTTTCAATGCCTTCTCTTCGGTGCGATCGGTGGTGCCCCAGATCACCTGTCTGCCGTCGACGAGCTGCAAGGTGATGGCCGCGACCGACGGCGCCGCGATTCGCGCGACCTGGGCGGCGACCTCCGGACGCAGCGACGTCATCACCTGCAGCGCCGCCTTCGTCGGCCCGTCGTTGGGGCCGGGGTGATCGGTGTCGAGATACGGCACCCCCGGCGGCGGCGGACCGATCGCGAAGTCCACGCCGTCGCGGTCGAACAGGTGCGGTCCGTCGGGATAGTCCTTGACCACCACCGGCACTCGCTCCTCGACGGTGATCCGCAGGGTCGACGGATACTGGCGTTGGACGCGCGCGCTGGCGACCCGCCGGATCGTCGCCACCCGTTCGGCGACGTTGTCGGTGTTCACCTGCAGAAGCGGCGTGCCCGGCGCGACAGCCGCGGCGGCGACGACCTCCTCCCGCGTCACCGCGCCCAACCCGGTGACCACGGTGTTGCGCACGGCCATGACCGGCGTGAAGTACAGCAGCAGCCCCAGTCCGACGACGATCACGCTGACCAGCGCGGACCACATCAGCACCTTCAAGCCTCGGACCGTGCCGCGGCCGAGCTTGCGGGTGTTCTCGGCGGGCTTGCCGAGCGCGCGCCGCTTTGCCTCCCTGCGGGCCTGCTCGATCGCGGTGGCGCGGGCCTGCGCGGCGCGGCGCTCTTCCCGCTCGCGGCGTGCCCGCCGCCGCGGCCCCTCGAAATCCGGAGCCGCCGCAGGGGCCGCCGGTGTCTCGGGCGCGTCCGCCTGCTCGGTCGGGCCGCTGTCGGTCGGCTCGGTCATCGCGACCCCGGGGTGCCGCGGTTTGCCTTGACCCGCAGCGCGGCAAGGATTTCGGCGCCGAGAATGGTCACATCACCGGCGCCCATGGTGACCACGACGTCGCCCGACGCGGCGGCCTCGGCCACGCGCGCCGGCACCGCGGACAGGTCCGGCACGTACGTCACGGGCACGCCGACGTGTTCGGCGACGCTGGCGCCGCTGACGCCGGCGATCGGTTGTTCGCGGGCCGCGTACACGTCGAGCACGAACACTTCGTCGGCGCCGTCGAGCGCCTGCCCGAAGTCACGCGCGAAAGTCTGTGTGCGCGAATACAAGTGCGGCTGGAACACCACGATGGACCGGCCGCCGGACTGTTCGGTCACTGTGCGCACCGCGCTCAGCGTGGCCCGAACCTCGGTCGGATGGTGCGCGTAGTCGTCAAAGACGCGGACACCGCCGGCCGTTCCGACCAACTCGAACCGGCGGCGCACCCCTTCGAAGCCGGCCAGCCCGTCGAGCACGGCGTCGACCGGTGCGCCCACCTCGATCGCCGCCAGCACCGCCGCGATCGCGTTGAGCGCCATATGCCGTCCCGGCACCGAAAGGCGCATCACCCGCGGTTGCGGTTCGCCGGCGAGCCGGATGTGGGCCACCGCACCGGTGTCGTGCTGCTCCCAGCTCAGCAGCGTGCCCTGCAGGGGCAGGACCGGGTCGCTGCCGTACCGCAGCACGCGGATACCCAATTCCGCGGTGCGCTCCGCGAGCGCCGCGGCACCCGGGTCGTCGGTGCAGACAACCAGTGCGCCACCGGGTTTGAGGCGTTCGACGAAGTCGTCGAACACCGCGCCGTAGGCCTCGGCGCTGCCGAAGAAGTCGAGATGGTCGGCCTCGATGTTCGTCACCACCGCGACGTCGGGGGTGTACTCCAGCAGTGAGCCGTCGCTTTCGTCGGCCTCGGCGACGAAGCAGTCGCCGCTGCCGTTGTGTGCGTTGGTGCCGGCCTCGCCGAGGTCCCCGCCGACGGCGAAGGACGGGTCGAAACCGCTGTGCTGCAAGGCCACGATGAGCATCGACGTGGTTGTGGTCTTGCCGTGCGTGCCGGTCACCATCAAGGTGGTGTATCCCGCCATCAGCTTGGCCAGCACCACCGGCCGCAGGATCACCGGGATACCGCGCCGCCGCGCCTCGACCAGTTCGGGATTGGTCTTCGGGATCGCGGCGTGGGTGGTGACAACCGCGGTCGGCCCACCGGGCAGCAGGTCCAGCGAGGACGCATCGTGCCCGATCCGGATCGCCGCGCCGCGGGCCCGCAGCGCGGCCACCGCGCGGGACTCCTTGGCGTCGGAGCCCGACACCAGCCCGCCGCGGTCCAGCAGGATGCGAGCGATACCCGACATGCCCGCGCCGCCGATGCCGACCATGTGCACCCGCTGCAGCTCGTCCGGCAGCGACTTCGCTTTCATCGCAGGCTCTTTCGTCCGGGGCCGCGCGCGACCTCGAGAGCGATCTCGGCGACCCGCCTGGCCGCGTCGCGGTGACCGGCCAGCGCGGCGGCCGCGGTCATCGTCTGCATCCGGCCGGGGTCGGTGAGCAGGTTCACGACGGTGTCGGCGACGACGCCCGGCGACAGGTCGGCGTCCTCGACGATCAGCCCGCCGCCGGCTTCGACCACGGGCAGTGCGTTGAGCCGTTGCTCGCCGTTGCCGATCGGCAGCGGCACGTACACCGCGGGCAGCCCGACCGCGGTCAGTTCGGCGACCGTCATCGCGCCGGATCGGCAGATCGCCAGGTCCGCTGCGGCGTACGCCAGATCCATCCGGTCCAGATACGGCACCGCGACATAGGGCGGGTCGCCGTCGGCGGGCTCGCGCAGGACGAGGGTGTTCTTGGGGCCGTGGGCGTGCAATACCGAAATTCCAGCAGCGGCAAGGTCTTTGGCCGCGGCCGACACTGCACCGTTGAGGGACTGGGCACCCTGCGATCCGCCGAACACCAACAGCACGCGGGCATCCGGGGCGAATCCGAAGTGGGCGCGGGCCTCGGCCCGCAATGCCATCCGGTCCAGCGAGGTGATCGCCGCGCGCACCGGCACGCCGACCACCTCGACATCGCCCAACCCGGGGTCGGGCACCGCCGAGAGGATCCGCCGCGCCGATCGGGCCCCGACCCGGTTGGCCCAGCCGGCGCTGGCGTTCGCCTCGTGCACCACCACCGGCACCCGCCGGCGTCGTCGCAGGCTGTGCGAGGCCAGATATGCCGGCACCGCGACATAGCCTCCGAATCCGACGATGACGTCGGCCTGGACCTCGTCGAGCACCGCCCGGGTCTGCCGAACGGCCCGTCGCAGCCGCACGGGCAGGCGGACGAGATCACCGGAGAGTTTGCGCGGCAAAGGCACCGGCTGGATGAGTTCGAGGTGGTAACCGCGTTGAGGCACCAGCCGGGTCTCCAGGCCGCGGGGCGTGCCCAGCGCCGTGATCCGCACAGTCGGGCTGAGCGCGGCCAGGGCGTCGGCCACCGCCATCGCCGGTTCGACGTGCCCCGCGGTGCCGCCGCCCGCGAGTACCACGGAGACCGTGTCGTTCACCCGTAACGCTGACCTTCCAGTGCGCGCCGCCGGCTTCTGTCCGAACGGCCGCCTCCATGATGCCTTGCGGCCCGTACCGGCCCGCCGGCCGTCTGACGTTTGCGACGGTCGCCGGCGGCCTGCTTGCGCGCGGGCTTGGGGGCCTGCTTGGCCGCGGGCTTGGCAGGCCGGGCGCGTTTGCCCTTGCCCGGTTTGCCGGACCGCTCGGCGCCGCGCCTGTTGAGCCGGTCGCGCAGCGCCTCGGTGCGCGACGGCACATAGGGTGCGGGCAGCGGCAACCGCAGCAGGTTGTTGACGCGATCGTCGCGGCCGGCGCGCAGAGCCGCCACCGCCTCGGGTTCGTGCCGCGCCGCGTTCGCCATGATGCCGATCATCAGAAGCGTTGTCGCCGTTGATGTTCCGCCCGCAGAGATCAGCGGCAGCTGCAGCCCGGTGACCGGCAGCAACCCGACCACGTAGCCGACGTTGATGAATACCTGGCCCATGATCCACAACGTCGCGGTGGCGGTCAGCAGGCGCAGGAACGGGTCGGCAGAGCGCCGGGCGATGCGCATACCGGTGTAGGCGAACAGGCCGAACAGACACAACAGCCCCGCCGCGCCGATGAAGCCCAGCTCCTCGCCGATGATGGCGAAGATGAAGTCGTTGTGCGCGTTGGGCAGGTAGTTCCACTTGGCCGCGCCCTGGCCCAGACCGTCCCCGAACACCCCGCCGTTGGCCAGCGCGAACCGTGCCTGACGGGCCTGATACCCCGACCCCTGCGTGTCGGCCGCGGGGTTCAGCCAGGACTGCACCCGCGCCGACCGATAGCCCTCGGCCATGGCGAGTACGGCGGCCGACACCACGACCATGAACAGTGAGGACACGAACACCCGCAGCGGCAGCCCCGCGTACCACAGCAGGCCCAACAGGATGATGCCCAGCGACACGGTTTGTCCGAGGTCGGGCTGCGCGACGATGAGCGCCAGCGCGACGAACGCGGCCGGCACCAGCGGGATCAGCATCTCCTTGAGCGAGGCCTGTTCCATGCGGCGGGCGGCCAGCAGATGCGCGCCCCAGATGGCGAATGCGATCTTGGCCAGCTCCGAGGGCTGCATCGACAGTCCCGCGACCACGAACCAGCCCCGAGAACCGTTGGCCACCGTGCCGATTCCCGGGATCAGCACCAGGATCAGCAGCACGATCGTGATCGCGAAGCCGGAGAAGGCGAGGCTGCGCATCAATTGGATGGGGACGCGCAGCGCGAGGTAGAACGCGAACAGCCCGACGACCGTCCACAGCACCTGCTTGGCGAACACGACCCAGGGCGAGCCGTCCTGGTCGTAGGAGTACACCCCGGATGCCGACAGCACCATCGTCAGCCCGAGAGTGGTCAGCAGGGCGGCAACCGCGATGATCAGGTGGAACGACGTCATCGGCCGGCCGAGCCACGCCCCGAAACGGGTTCGGGGCCCGGCCGTTTCGGGCACCGGCTCCGCCGGCTTGTCCTCGGCGCCCGCCCTGCGAAGCCGCAGCCGGGTCAGGATCGCGCTCATCGCCCGCTATCCGGACAGGGCGCGCACGGCGTCGGCGAACGCGTCGCCGCGGTGGCTGTAGCCGCTGAACTGGTCGAAGGAGGCGCCGGCGGGGGCCAACAACACGGTGTCGCCCGGGCGGGCGAGGTCCCGGGCCGCGCCGACGACCGCGGCCATGATCTCGCTCCCGGAGGAGGCGCCCGCGAGCGTGATCACATTGGTAACAGGACTAACTTCCGACCCAATTGTCCCTTGCACCCCAAAATCCTCCCCCGTCACAACCTCGATGACGGGGACATCCGGGGCGTGTCGCGATAACGCCTCGGCGATCGACGCCCGGTCCCGACCGATCAGCACCGCTCCGACCAGCCGATTCCCCATGGATGCGAGCAGCTCGTCGACCGATGCGCCCTTGAGCAGGCCGCCGGCGACCCACACCACTCGGGGGTAGGCGGCGATCGAGGCCCGGGCGGCGTGCGGGTTGGTCGCCTTGGAGTCGTCGACATAGGTGACCCCGTCGACCGTCCCGACCACCTGGGCGCGGTGCCTGCCGACCTCAAAGCCGGCCAACGCGTCGGCGATGGCGCCCGGCGCCACGTCGACCGCGCGGGCGAGGGCGGCCGCGGCCAGCGCGTCGAGCACCCCGACCGGTCCGGCCACCGGAATGGACGCCGCTTCGGCGAGCGCGACCCGATCACCGAACGCGTTGTCGACGAGCGTGCCGCCCACCACACCGAGTTCACCGGCGCCCGGTTCGCCGAGGCGGAAGCCGACGCGGGTCGCGGCGGCGGCGGTGTCGAGCAGGCCCGCGGCGACCGGGTCGTCGAGGCCGACCACCGCGACGCGCCCGTCCAGCACGCGGGCCTTGTCGCGTGCGTAAGCCGCCATCGAGCCGTGCCAGTCGAGGTGGTCCTCGGCGACGTTGAGCACCACCCCCGCGTCCGGCCGCAGCGACGGCGCCCAGTGCAGCTGGAAACTGGACAACTCGACCGCGAGCAGGTCGGAAGGCTCGGCCAGCACGTCGAGCACCGGGTTGCCGATGTTGCCGCACAGCACCGCGCGGCGCCCCGCCGCGATCAGCATGGCGTGCAACATCGACGTGGTCGTCGTCTTGCCGTTGGTCCCCGTGACCACCAGCCAGCGCCGCGGCGGTCCGAACCAGCCGGCCCGGTCCAGCCGCCAGGCCAGCTCCACGTCACCCCAGACCGGCACGCCGGCGGCCGCCGCCGCGACCAGAACCGGCGTGGTCGGCGCGAAACCCGGGCTGGTGACGACCAACGCGTAGTCGCCGATGTTCGCCTCAGCCTCGGCGGTCGTGACGACCGTCGCGGGCGTGATCAGCCGCTGCAACGCAAGCGGGTCGTCGTCGCAGATCGTCAGACGAACGCCGGTCGGCTCCAGCACGGCGCTCACCGAGCGGCCGGTGAGCCCGGCGCCGGTGACCAGCACACGGGCACCGGGTACCAGCGGCTCGATCCGGACCATCTCAGGCACCGACGGTGGTCAGCCACTCGCTGTAGAACAGCGCGACACCAAGCCCGCAGGCGATCGCGGTGAGCAGCCAGAACCGGATGATCACCGTGGTCTCCGCCCACCCGACCAGCTCGAAGTGGTGGTGGAACGGCGCCATCCGGAACACCCGGCGGCCGGTGGTGCGAAACGCCATGATCTGCACGACGACCGACACCACCTCGGCGACGAACAGCGCGCCGAGCACGACGGCCAGCATCTCGGTGCGGCTCGCTACCGACAGCCCGGCGATGATGCCGCCCAGCGCCAGCGATCCGGTGTCGCCCATGAAGATCTTGGCCGGCGCGGCGTTCCACCACAGGAAACCGATGCACGCCCCCGCGGTCGCGGCCGCGATGATGGCCAGGTCCAGCGGGTCGCGCACGTTGTAGCAGCCCAGCCCGGGGCTGGTCGCGCAGGCGTTGCGAAACTGCCAGAAGGTGATCAGCACGTAGGCCGCGCACACCATCGCCATCGCGCCCGCGGCGAGGCCGTCCAGACCGTCGGTGAAGTTCACTGCGTTCGACCAGGCGCTGACCACGACGACGCAGAACAGAACGAACAGCGCGGGCGGCAACGTGACGGTGGCGATCTCACGCACATAGGACAGTTCGGCGCTGCCGGGGGTCAACCCGTCGGCGTTGCGGAACTGCAGGGCCAGCACGCCGAACAGCATCGCGGCGGCCAGGATCCCGAGCGTCTTCGCGGTCTTGTTGAGGCCGAGGTTGCGCGAGCGCCGGATCTTGATCAGGTCGTCGACGAAGCCGACGACGCCGAGCGCGGTTGCCAGGAACAGCACCAGCAACCCCGACGCGGACGGGCCCCGGCCGTCCATCACGACGCCCACCAGGTGCGTGCCCAGGTAGCTGGCCCAGATGCCCGCGACGATCGCGACCCCGCCCATCGACGGTGTGCCGCGCTTCTTGTGGTGGGTCGGCGGCCCGTCCTCGCGGATCTCGTGGCCGAAGCCCTGCCGGGTGAACAGCCGGATCAGCAACGGGGTGAGCAGGATCGAGACCGTCAGCGCGATGCCGACGGCGATGAGGATCTGCCTCATGCGTGCGGGTCCCCGGTCTCGGCGGCCCCAAGATCAAGCAAAGCGTCGGCCAACGCGCCCAGCCCGGCCGCGTTGGAGGCCTTCACCAGCACCACGTCTGACGGTTGCAGTTCGGCGCGCAGGAGTGCCAGCGCCTCGTCGGCGTCGGCGACCATGGTGGCCTCAGCCCCCCACGATCCCTCCATCACTGCGCCGTGGTGCATGGCGCTCATAGCCCTCCCGGTTCCGACGACGACAAGTCGTGACACATCTAATCGCACGGCCAGTCGGCCGATGCGGTCATGCTCGGATATCGCGTCGTCGCCGAGTTCGGCCATCTCGCCCAGCACCGCCCAGCTGCGGCGTCGTCCCCCGCCTCCCCTACCCTCCGGGTGTGGGCCCACGCGCGCCATCGACGCCAGCGCCTTGAGGCCCGCGCGCATCGAGTCGGGGTTGGCGTTGTACGCGTCGTTGATGACCGTGACCCCGTCGCTGCGGGTGGTGACCTGCATGCGGTGCTTGGACACCGGCCCGGCGGTGGCGAGCGCGGCCGCGACCTGCTCGAGAGTGGCGCCGCACTCCAACGCGACGGCCGCCGCACACAGGGCGTTGGAGACCTGGTGATCGCCGTGCACGGAAAGCGCGACCTCGACATCTCGGGTCCCGGCGTGCAGGCTGAACCGCGGTCGGGCCAGCTCGTCGAGCGTGACCGCCTCGGCCCAGACGTCGGCGTCCCGACCGCCGGGCTCCCGGGACACCCGGACCACCCGCGCCTCGGTCTGCGCGGCCATCGCGGCCACCGCGCTGTCGTCGACATTGAGCACTACCGCCCCGGACGCCGGAACAGCTTGTGGCAGTTCGGCTTTCGTCGCCGCAATCGCTTCGCGGGAACCAAACTCGCCGAGGTGCGCGGTGCCCACGTTCAACACCACCGCGATGGACGGCGTGGCGATGGCGGCCAGCGCCGCGATGTTGCCGCGGTGGCGAGCCGACATCTCCAGCACCAGGAATTCGGTGGAGCGCGTCGCGCGCAGCACCGTCCAGGGGTGACCGAGTTCGTTGTTGAAGGAGCCCGGTGGCGCGATCACCTCGCCCAGCGGTGCCAGCACCGCGGCCACCAGATCCTTGGTCGAGGTCTTGCCGGACGATCCGGTGATGCCGATGATCGTGAGCCCGCTCTCGACGAGTTCCGCGGCGACCGCGGCCGCCAGCTTCGCCAACGCTGCCAGCACCGCTGCGCCGGAGCCGTCAGAGTCGTGCTCCAGCACGCCTGCGCCACGGTCGGATGTCTCGGGGGTCGGATCGACGACGATCGCGGGCACCCCGACCGGCCGCGCGGCGAGCACTGCGGCGGCGCCGGACGCCACGGCCGCGGCAGCGAAGTCGTGTCCGTCCGAACGGGCCCCGGGCAGCGCGAGAAAGAGGCCGCCGGGCGTGACGGCCCGCGAGTCGAACTCGACGCTGCCCGTGATCCGGGTGGATGAAGCGTCCTCGGCGGAGACGTCGGCGAGCCGGCCGCCGACGATCTCGGCGATCTGGGCGATCGTGAGGTCGATCATGGCCGGTGACCCGCTGCCTCGAGGGCGTCCGCCAGCTCCTGGCGGTCGTCGAATGGGCGGGTCACCCCGGCGCTGGTCTGGCCGGCCTCGTGGCCCTTCCCCGCGATCAACACGACGTCCCCGGCCCGCGCCCACGCCACCGCGTGAGCGATCGCCGCGCGGCGGTCCCCGATCTCGACGACCTTCGTGGACCCGGTCGATGCTCCCGCGACGATCGCCGCGCGGATCGCGGCGGGATCCTCGTCGCGAGGATTGTCGTCGGTGACGACCACCAGGTCGGCCAACTCGGCGGCGACGCGTCCCATCGGCTCCCGCTTACCTTGATCGCGGTTGCCGCCCGCACCGAACACCACCGCCAGCCGGCCTTCGGTCTGCGCCCGCAGTGTCTCCAGCACCGCCTGCAGCGCTCCGGGCTTGTGCGCGTAGTCGACCAGCGCCAGGAAGTCCTGTCCGCGCTCGACGGCTTCCATCCGGCCCGGCACGGTCGCGGTGCGCAATCCGGGCGCGGCCTGTTCGGGCGAGACCCCGACCGCGTCGAGCAGCGCGGCCGCGAGTAGGCAGTTGGCCACGTTGTAGCGACCCGGCAGCCCGATCCGCAGCCCGTGATGCACACCGGCGGGGTCGACCGCGAAGAACTCCTGCGCGTTGCGGTCGACGGTGCGGATGTCGTCGACACGCCAGTCGGCGTCGCGTCCGGTCGCACTGACGGTGACCGGGTCGCGCGCCAGCCTGGCCATCTCGCGGCCTGCGTCGTCGTCCACGCACAGCACGGAAACGTCTGCGCAATTGCGGGATTCGGGATCGAACAGCCGCGCCTTGGCTTCGAAGTAGTCGCGCATCGTCGGGTGGAAGTCGAGGTGGTCGCGCGACAGGTTGGTGAACCCTCCGACCGCGAACCGCACACCGTCGACGCGGCCCAGCGACAGTGCGTGGCTCGACACCTCCATCACGACGGTGTCGACCCCCTGCTCGACCATCACCGCGAGCAACGCTTGCAGATCAGGCGCTTCGGGCGTGGTGAGGGCACTGGCCTGATCGCGTCCGTCGATTCGGACGCCGACGGTGCCGATCAGCCCCGCCACCCGCTCCGCCGACCGCAGCCCGGCCTCCACCAGATATGTGGTGGTGGTCTTGCCGGAAGTCCCCGTGACCCCGATGACACGCAGCCGCTCGGACGGTCGTCCGTACACCGCGGCAGCCAACTCGCCGAGCACCGACCGCGGGGACGGGTGGATGAGGACGGGCACGTCCACCTCGGTTCCCACCAGCACCAGCCCGTCCGGATCGGTCAGGACCGCGGTCGCGCCGCGCGCGACGGCCTCACTCGCATGCCGCCCGCCGTGCGACGACGCGCCGGGCAGCGCCGCGAACAGGTCGCCGGGTTCGACGTCGCCGCTGCGCAACGTGACTCCGGTGATGCTGATCTGCGGCACAGGTCCGCCCCCGGCGGGCACCGCCTGGACCTGCTCGGCCAGTGGCCCGAGCGCCGGACCGGCGGGATGGCTGGGTCGCAGGTTCATGGCCAAGACACCCTACCGACCCGGCACTCTGGGCGCCCGCCGCATGTCGGAGGCCGTCGGCGCCGCCCTCAGGTGGCCTGCAGCGTCAGCCGTGGACCTGGGTCCGGCGAGAGCGGCACGTTCTCGCGCTGCAGCAGCCAGGACGTGATGTTGTGGAACAGCGGCGCTGCCGTCGTTCCAGGCTGGCCGTCGGCGGTGCGCTGCGGGTTGTCCATCATGATGCCGACCACGTAGCGAGGATCGTCGGTGGTGGCGATGCCGGCGAAGGTGATCCAGTAGACGTCGTCGTAGTAGCACCCGCACGCCGGGTTGATCTGCTGTGCCGTGCCGGTTTTCCCGGAGATCTGATACCCCTCGACGCCGGCCTGCCAGCCGGTCCCCTGCTGTTCGCCCGTGGGGTCGCGTTGCACCGTCGCCCGCAGCATCTGCCGCACTGTCTGCGCGGTCTTGGGCGACACCACCCGCACACCCTCGGGCCGCGGTTCGTCGGTGCGGGTGCCGTCGGGAGCGATGGTGGCCTTGACGATGCGGGGCGGGACGCGCACACCGTCGTTGGCGATCGCCTGATACATGCCCGTCATCTGCAGCAGCGTCATCGAAAGGCCCTGTCCGATGGGCAGGTTGGCGAACGTGCTACCCGACCACTGGTCGATCGGCGGGACCAGACCCGCGCTCTCCCCCGGCAGTCCGACCCGAGTGCGCTGCCCGAGACCGAACTTGCGCAGCATCTCGAAGAAGCGCTCGGGACCGAGACGCTGGGCCAGCATCAGCGTGCCCACGTTGGAGGACTTACCGAAGATCCCGGTGGTGGTGTAGGGCATCGTGCCGTGCTCCCACGCGTCGCCGACGGTGACGCCACCCATGTGGATCGACCCCGGCACCTGCAGCACCTCGTCGGGATGCGACAACCCGTACTCGATGACCGAGGCGGCGGTGACGATCTTGTTGACCGAGCCGGGCTCGTACGGAGACGACACCGACGGGTTGCCCAGTTCGCGGTCCTCCTGACGGCCGATGTCCTGACTCGGGTCGAACGTGTTGTCGTTCGCCATCGCCAGCACCTCACCGCTTTTCGCGTCCAGCACGACGGCCGAGACGTTCTTGGCGCCGGACAGGTTCTTGGCCTGCTGCACCTGCTGCTGAACGTAGAACTGGATGTCGTCGTCGATGGTCAGCATCACCGTGGAACCGTCGACCGCGTCGTGGCGGTTGCGGTAACTGCCCGGGATGACGACGCCGTCGGACCCGCGGTCATAGGTGATCGACCCGTCGGTGCCCGCCAGCACGGCGTCGAGCGAGTCCTCGAGGCCGAGCAGGCCGTGTCCGTCCCAGTCGATACCGCCCACGATGTTGGCGGCCAACGAGCCGCCCGGATACTGGCGCAGATCCTGGCGCTCCGAGCCCACCTCGGGGAACTTGGTGGTGATCGCGTCGGCGATCGCCGGGTCGACCGCACGCGCGAGGTAGACGAACGTCTCACTGCTCTTGAGCTTCTTGAGCACGGTGGCGGCGTCGGGCTTGTTGTTCAGCCGCGACGCCACCTCGGCGGCGATCTCACGCAGCCTGCGGTTCGGTTCGGGCGCCTCGGTGGATTTCGCCCTGGCCTCCTCCAACTGCTTGCGGACCTTGACCGGCTGAAAGGTCAGGGCGCGCGCCTCGATCGTGAAGGCGAGCTTGTCGTTGTTGCGGTCGACGATCGAACCGCGCACAGCCTTCTCGACGTCGACGACCTTGAGCTGGCCCGCGGCCTCGGCGCGCAGCCCCTCCGCGCGAGGCACCTGAAGGTTGAAAAGCTGACCGGCCGCGACGATCAGCACCAGGAAGATGACGGCGTTGCCGACCCGGTGCCGGAACACGAAAGACGCACTGCGCAAGCCGGTTCCGGCCATCGGCGCGCGGGTCCGGCGGGATTTTGCCGACCGTTCCTGCGAGACGGCGACGGACTTGCGGCGGGTGTCCGGCGCACCGCCATCGCGGCGCCGGCGCTCGCCGCGGCTCATGCTCCAGCGCCTGCCGGAGCCGGGACGGCGGGGCTGAACTGCTCGGCACCCGGTACCGGGCCCGGCAGCGGCTGCTGGGTGGGAACGTGCGGCGCGCCGAGCGGAGCGGCCTGCATGTGATCGCCGGGTGGGACGATCGGCGCGGTAGGCGGCATCGCGAGGGCGGGGCCCGGCAGCGGCGGCTGCCCCGGAAGCGCGTGCGGTGCCGCCGCGGCCGGCGGCACTGCCGTCGGCGGCTGTCCCGGAAGCACTGCCGTCGGCGGCTGTCCCGGAAGCACCGCCGTCGGCGCCTGTGCGCCCAGCTGCGGTTCCTCGCGGGACGGCATGCGGACGGTCAGCTCACGAGGCTCGACGACACGCGGCGCGGGCGGCCGCGGCGCCGGCGGCGGAGTCTCTTCGGGCAGTGGCGTGTTGAGCGGCGGCGGCGGAACCCCTTCGGCCGGCTTGGGAGTTCCGACCACTACCCAGTTGCCGGCGGGGTCCTGCACCAGGTGAGCGGTGTCGCGGGACGGGATCATCCCGAGCTCGCGGGCGGCTTCGGCCAACGCGGGCGCGGCCTGCGCCTCGAGCACATCACGCTCCAGCGCTTCCTTCTGTTGCAGCAGAGCCTGATTCGTCTCGCGGGCGTTGCCCAGCCGGTAGGACCGCTCCGCCGCGTCGGTGGACAACCACAGTGTGGTCCCGAGGCCGAATCCGAGCGAGCCGATCACGAGCACCACGAACGGCACCCTTGACATCAGAGCACGCGGATTCAGCTCTATCGAGGCCAGCTTGACGATGATGCGCTCGCGCAGCGGCGGCCGAACGACCTTCGGGGCTTTGGCTTTTCGAGCCTTGGCCCGCGCCTTGGCCTGGCTGGCGTTCTTCGGCCGGCCCGGCGCATCGGACGGACGCGGAATGGGATTGGTCTGCGGTCCGGAGCGTAGCGGTCGCTGCTCACGAGTGGGCTTGCGTCGCGCCTGCGCATCCCCCGAGCGACGCTGGGCACCCCGGGTGGGGCGCCGACGCTCGTCGCTGCCGCGCACCGGTGCACCTCGCCTGACCTGCTTGGTCTGCTTGGTCTGCTTGGTCTGCTTAACCTTCACCTGGCGGCCCCCACCTTCTCCAGTGCTCGTAGCCGCACGGGCGCGCTACGCGGGTTTCGTTCGATCTCCTCGGGAGCTGCGCGCTCGGCGCCGCGAGTCAGTGCGACGAACTCCGGGCCGTGACCCGGCAGCTCGACGGGAAGGCCGGGGGGTGTCCTGGACGCCGTGGCGGCCGTGAAGGCCGATTTCACGATGCGGTCCTCCAACGACTGGTAGGCCATCACGACGATGCGGCCTCCCGGGGTGAGCGCGCCCAGCGCCGCGGGCAACGCGGCGCGCAACGAGTCCAACTCGCCGTTGACCGCGATGCGCAGCGCCTGAAACGTGCGCTTCGCCGGGTGGCCGCCGGTGCGCCGCGCGGGCGCCGGAATCGCCTGATAGAGCAGCTCGACCAGCTCGCCGGTGGTACGGAAGGGCTGGCGGGCGCGACGGCGGACCAGCGCAGCGGCGATCCGGCCGGCGAAGCGCTCCTCGCCGAACTCACGCAACAGCCGGGTCAGCGACTTCTGGTCGTAGGTATTGACGACGTCCGCGGCCGTCAGCTCCGCGTCGGGATCCATCCGCATGTCCAGCGGCGCGTCCGCCGCGTAGGAGAACCCGCGCTCGGTGCGGTCCAGCTGCATCGACGACACGCCGAGGTCGAACAGCACACCGTCGGCTTTGCCTGCCCCCCAGGCGGTTTCGCCGAGGGCCGTGGCGATGCCGTCGTAGCGGGTGCGCACCAACGTCACCCGGTACGCGAACCGCGACAACCGCTCCCCCGCGATCCACAGCGCGTCGGGGTCGCGGTCGAGGCCGATCAGTCGCAGCCCGGGCAGTTCGGTCAGGAACCTCTCGGCGTGTCCGCCCGCGCCGAGGGTTGCGTCGACGAGCAGCGCTCCCTCACCGGATGAGCTGTCCCGCGTCAGCGCGGGTTTGAGGAGTTCGACGCAGCGGTCCAGCAGGACCGGGACGTGTCCGTGGTCTCCGCTGCGCCGTTCCATGGCCTTCCCTCCGTTCCACGCCCCTGCATCGGGGTCCCTGTCCGAGAGCGCGGACCTGGCGTTGGGGAAGTACGCCAGGGCCGGTTCGGGCAGAGACCGCGATGCACGGGCCAGATGTCGGCCGCTGTGCCGGTCGACCGCCGGATCAGATGATGTCGTGCAGAGCTTCATCGGTGGCCGCGGAGAAGTTCTCTTCGTGGGTCTGCTGGTACTCCTGCCATGCTGTCGAATCCCAGATCTCCAGGTAATCGACCGATCCGATCACCACGCAGTCCTTCGACAGGTTCGCGTAGCGACGGTGATCGGCCGACAAGGTGATCCGGCCTTGCGCATCCGGGTGCTGTTCATCGGTGGCGGCGGCCAGGTTCCGCAGGAAAGCGCGCGCTTCGGGATTGCTTCGCGATGCTTGCGACGCCCGTCGTGCCAGCTTCTCGAACTCGGCGCGCGGGTACACGGCGAGGCTGTGATCTTGACTCTTGGTGACCATCAACCCTCCTGCCAGCGCGTCGCGGAACTTGGCGGGCAGCGTGAGCCGCCCTTTGTCGTCGAGTTTCGGCGTGTAGGTGCCGAGAAACATCTCGCCGACCTCCCTGCCGCCCGGAGTCCCGGTCGCTCCGGTGTCTGCCACTTTACCCCACAATCCCCCACTCTCCACCATTTAGAGCGGGCAATTCTGTCGGTGGCCCCACTCCGGCCCCAAACGGCAGAAGTAACTAGATCCCTCGCGGCCGGGCGGCCGTCGCGCTGGGCAGGGAAAATCGCTGCTAGACGCCGCGCGGCGCAGTGGTGGGGAACAGTGGGGCGTGATGGCCCGCCCGCCCACGAAAAAAGGGGCAGCCCCTTACGGGCTGCCCCTGCGTCGGCGGGTGACTACTCGTCGAAGCGGCGGCGGAACCGGTCTTCCATACGACTGGCGAACGATCCGCCCGAACCCTTGCTGCGCTTCTGGCGCGGGGCGCCGGGCTCGGGAGCCGAGCGGTCGCGGCCACCGGGTACACGCGGGCCGGTGATCGCATACACGACACCGCCGAACATCACGATGAAGCCGAGGACCGAGAGCACCGGGAAGCCACTGATCTGGGTGGCCGGGAACGCGACACCCGACACCAGCATCGCGAGGCCGATCACGAACAGCGCGGCGCCTTGCAGTCGGCGTCGGGTCGAGGGAGCGCGCAGGGTGCCGCCGCGAACACTCGAAGCGAACTTCGGGTCCTCGGCATAGAGCGCGCTCTCGATCTGGTCGAGCATGCGCTGCTCATGATCGGAGAGTGGCATTCGTCCCTCCCTCGGAAACCCTGGGCCGACTGCCGGCCGTCTCGAAGTCCAAACTCGTCGGCGCCCGCCTTCCGGGCACCTAACAGTCATGATACGAGGTCGATCTGAGCCGTACCACCTAGTTCGACGCCCGATTGTATGACGTGACACCGCCGTTTGGAGAGCGCGGGCGGCTGCGCTCGATAATGGTGTGGACGACACCGCAAGGCACGCGGAGAGGCAGGCACAGTTGGCGACATTTCTGATCGATCTGTCGCCGAGCGATATGCAACGCCGGCTCGGTGACGCGCTCGCTGTCTACGTCGATGCGATGCGCTATCCACGCGGCACCGAGGACCAGCGGGCGTCGATGTGGCTCGAGCACACCCGCAGGCCGGGATGGAAGGCCGTCGCCGCCGTCGAGGGCCTTGACGCCGATCCGTGCAGCGCCGCCATTCTCGGCGTCGCCTACGGCTACTGCGGGGCACCGGATCAGTGGTGGCAACAGCAGGTCGTGGCCGGGCTGCAGCGCGTGGGAGCGGACCGGGCGCAGATCGCAGAGTTGATGACGAGCTACTTCGAACTCACCGAGTTGCACATCCACCCGCGCGCTCAGGGCCGTGGGCTCGGTGAGGCGCTGGCCCGCAGGCTGCTCGCCGGCCGAGAGGAGTCCTACGTGTTGCTGTCGACGCCGGAGATCAACGGCGAGGCGAACCGGGCGTGGCGTTTGTACCGCAGGCTGGGGTTCACCGACGTCATCCGCGGCTACCACTTCGCAGGCGATCCGCGGGCTTTCGCGATCCTGGGCCGGTCACTGCCACTGTGATCCGGCATCTGGCACGATGACCTCGTGCTGGCCCGCCATCGCAGCAACAGAACCCGGTTGCTCGCGCTCGTGATGCTGACTCTCGTCGTGCTGCCGACGGCCGTCGGCTGCGTTCGGGTGCGGGCGTCGATCACGGTGTCCCCCGACGACCGGGTGTCCGGGCAGATCGTCGCCGCGGCCAAACCGCGGAACGCCGACGACAAGGGCCCCCAGCTGCTGAACAACCTGCCGTTCGCCAACAAGGTGGCGGTCTCGGAGTACAGCCGCGACGACTACGTCGGTTCCCAGGCGGTGTTCTCCGACCTCACCTTCGCCGAGCTGCCGCAGTTGGCCAACATGAACCGCGACGCCGCGGGTGTCGACATCTCGCTGCGCCGCGCCGGCGACCTGGTGATCCTCGAGGGGCGCGCCGACCTCACCTCGCTCAACGACCCGGAGGCCGACGTGTCGCTGACGGTGTCCTTTCCCGGCGAGGTCACCTCGACCAACGGCGACCAGGTCTCGACCGAGATCGTCGAATGGAAGTTGCGGCCCGGCGTCGTCAGCACCATGAACGCCCAAGCCCGCTACACGGACCCGAGCGCCCGGTCGTTCACCGGCGCGGCGATCTGGCTGGGCCTGGGCTCGTTCCTGGTGGCCGGCATCATCGGCGCGTTGGCCTACATGAGCCGTGATCAATCGCCGCGGGTGGGCGACGCCCGCGATTAGACAGAGAAAGGGGCGCCCGCTGAGCGTGCATGCCGCGGCACCGTCAGCCGTCGAGTTGGCCGGCGCCGTCACCGACCAGCTGCGCGGTCTACTGCAGGACCGGCGCAGCGAATGCGCATACATGGGCGATGATTACGCCGAACTGACCGCGGCGCTGGAGGAATTCGTGCTGCGCGGCGGCAAGCGGCTGCGGCCCGCCTTTGCGTACTGGGGTTGGCGGTCGGTCGCCGATCGGTCCGAGGACCCGCTCGACCCGGATGTGTTGCGGTTGTGCTCGGCGCTCGAACTGCTGCACGCGTGCGCGCTGGTGCATGACGACGTCATCGACGCGTCGGCCACGCGCCGCGGTCTGCCGACTGTGCACCGGCTGTTCGCCGAGCGGCATCGCGCGCACGGCTGGCACGGCTCGGCCGAGCAGTTCGGCATGTCGGCGGCGATCCTGCTCGGTGACCTTGCGCTGGTGTGGGCCGACGACGTCGTCGCGACGGCCGAGCTGTCCGCCGACGCGGCGCGGCGGGTGCGACGGGTGTGGGCCGCAATCCGCACCGAAGTGCTCGGCGGCCAGTACCTCGACATCGTCGCCGAGGCCAGCGGCGCGCAGTCGGTGGCCTCGGCTCTGACGGTCAACATCTACAAAACCGCGTCGTACACGATCACCCGGCCGCTGCAACTCGGCGTCGCTGCTGCCGCCGACCGCCCGGACGTCCAAGACGCCTTTCACGATCTCGGCACCGACCTCGGCGTGGCGTTCCAGCTGCGCGACGATGTGCTCGGGGTGTTCGGCGACCCCGCGGTCACCGGCAAGCCCTCCGGCGACGACCTGCGGGCGGGCAAGCGCACCGTGCTGCTGGCCGAGGCGGTCGAGCTGGCCGAGAAGACCGACCCGGTGGCCGCCAAGCTACTGCGCACCTCCATCGGCTCTGACCTGTCCGAGGCCCAGGTCACAGAGCTGTGCGGGGTGATCGAATCGGTCGGTGCGCTCGCCGCGGTGGAGAGCCGCATCGAGGAGCTCACCCGCCAGGCGCTCGACACCCTCGACGCCGCCGACATCGACGCGCACGCCAAGGCGGGACTGTCCGAGCTGGCCCGGCTGGCCGCGAATCGAACCGCGTGAGCATGACCGCCCAACCGTCGCCGCGGCAGACGAAAAGCAGTGTGACCCAACACTTCTCACGGCTGACCTCGTTCGCGACGTCGCCGCAGGCCCAACCCGCCCGGCTCGGTTTCGTGGGCGCGGTGCTGATCACCGCCGGCGGTCTGGGCGCGGGCAGTACCCGACTGCACGACCCGCTGCTGGAATCGCTGCACATGTCGTGGCTGCGGTTCGGACACGGCTTGGTGCTGTCGTCGATCCTGCTGTGGGGCGGCGTGGCGCTGATGCTCGCGGCGTGGCTGTGGTTGGGCCGCGAGGTGGTCAACCGCACCGCGACCGAATACACCATGGTGGCGACGACCGCCTTCTGGCTGGCTCCGCTGCTGCTGAGCGTCCCGCTGTTCAGCCGCGACACCTATTCCTACCTCGCGCAGGGCGCACTGCTGCGCGACGGGCTCGACCCGTACGCCGTCGGCCCTGTCGACAACCCGAACTCGTTGCTGGACAACGTCAGCCCGATCTGGACCACCACCACCGCGCCGTACGGCCCGGGCTTCATCCTCATCTCCAAGTTCGTCACGATGCTGGTCGGCGACGACGTGGTCGCGGGCACGATGCTGCTGCGGCTGTGCATGCTTCCCGGCCTGGCACTGCTGATCTGGGCCGCGCCGCGCGTCGCCCGCCATATCGGCGCCGACGGCGCGACCGCACTGTGGATCTGCGTGCTCAACCCGCTGGTGATCATCCATCTGATGGGCGGCGTGCACAACGAGATGCTGATGGTGGGCCTGATGATGGCGGGTATCGCGTTGACGTTCAATGGCCGCCATCTGTGGGGTGTGAGCCTGATCGCGGTCGCGGTCGCGGTGAAAGCGACTGCCGGGCTGGCGCTTCCGTTCATGGTGTGGGTGTGGGCCCGCAATCTGCGTAGCGGGCGCGGCTTCTCATCGGTCAAGGCGTTCGTGGTGGCGACGGTGGCATCGGCGCTGATCTTGTCCGCGGTGTTCGCGGTGCTGTCCTTCGCGGCCGGGGTGGGGCTGGGCTGGCTCACCGCGCTGGCCGGATCGGTGAAGATCATCAATTGGCTGACGCTGCCGACCGCCGCGGCGAACCTCATCAACGTCTTCGGCGGATTGTTCCTGCCGGTGAACTTCTACGCCGTGCTCGACGTCGCCAGGATCATCGGGATCGTGGTCATCGCGGTGTCACTTCCGTTCGTGTGGTGGCGATTTCGGCACACCGACCGGGAGGCGCTGACCGGTATCGCGGTGGTGATGTTGATCGTGGTGCTGTTGGTCCCCGCGGCTCTGCCCTGGTACTACACCTGGCCGCTGGCGGTGGTGGCGGCACTGGCTCAGAGCCGTCGGTCGATCGCGGTGATCGCGGGCCTGTCCACGTGGATCACCGTGATCTGGAAACCCGACGGGGCTCACGGCATGTATTCGTGGGCGCATGTGCTGTTGTCCGTGGCGTGCGCCGCGGTGGCGTGGTATTCGCTGTACAAAGCGCCACCGCGAGCCGTCAATAGGCCATCGCCTGAGCCCGGCGCACCACCTCACGGGCCTGATGCGAGTGAAGAGCGTCAACCGGCCGGGCATTAGCCAACGCGTCGGTGGTGCCGTCGCGCCTGATCGTCAGCGATGCGTCGGGGGTGAACAGCCAGCGCACGATCTCGGTGTCGTGGTAACCGCCGTCGCGCAGCACGACCAGTAGACCGGGCAGCGCCTTGACGACGTGGCCGGTGGCGTCGAAGAAGATCTTCGGGACCACCACCGCGCCGTGTCGGCGCACGCCGATCAGATGGCCGTCGCGCAGTTGCTGATGCACCTTGGTCACCGCCACGCCGAGCATCTCGGCGACGGTGGGCAGGTCGTAGACGTCCTCGGCCGGGTCGAGGACGTCCTCCGCGGCCGGAATACTGCTCACGGCACCGAGTCTAAATCCGGTCGCGCCCGGCCGGAGGCGCGAAATAGACGAGATCGCCCTCCGTAACATGTCTTCGGTGGATGCCTACCCGCACACGGACCCGCTTCTCGGGGACGTGCTCGACGGTCGGTACCGCGTCGACACCTTGATCGCCACCGGGGGCATGTCCGCGGTCTACCGTGGGCTCGACCTACGCCTCGATCGGCCCGTGGCGCTCAAGGTGATGGACGCGCGGTACGCGGGCGACACACAGTTTCTGACGCGGTTTCAGCGTGAGGCACGCGCGGTCGCCCGGTTGACCGATCCCGGCCTGGTCGCCGTGTACGACCAGGGCGGCGGAGGTGTAGGCGGCCATCCTCCCTTCCTGGTGATGGAACTCGTGGAGGGCGGCACGCTTCGCGAACTGCTGCGCGAGCGCGGACCGATGCCCCCGCATGCGGCCGCGGCGGTGCTGGCGCCGGTCCTCGGCGGACTCGCGGCGGCGCACCGGGCGGGCCTGGTGCACCGCGACGTCAAGCCCGAGAACGTGCTGATCTCCGACGGTGGCGACGTCAAGATCGCCGACTTCGGGCTGGTGCGCGCGGTTGCCGAGGCGAAGATCACCTCCACCAGCGTCATCCTGGGCACCGCGGCGTATCTGTCGCCGGAACAGGTCAGCACCGGTGACGCCGACCCACGCAGCGACGTCTACGCGGTCGGGATCTTGACCTACGAACTGCTGACCGGCCATACCCCGTTCGCCGGCGACACCGCGCTCGCGGTGGCCTATCAGCGGATGGACAACGACGTGCCCGCCCCGAGCTCGACGATCGCCGGCGTCCCCGCACAATTCGACGACCTGGTGGCTCGGGCCACCGCCCGCGACCCCGCCCACCGCTACGCCGACGCTGATGAGATGGCCGAACACCTGGAAGCGATCGTCGACGCACTCGGGTTGCCGCCGTTCCGGGTGCCGGCTCCCCGCAATTCCGCCCAGCATGCGTCCGCGGCCCTGGAGACCGCCACGGCGCAGACGGCGATTCCACCGGCGCCGCGCCAGCAGACCCGAACGCTACCGCGCGACGACTGGCCGGCCCCCGAACCCGAATTCCAACCGGTGTCGGCGCAGTTCGCTGGCATCGACCTCGACGAGTTCTATTTGGCCCGGCAGCGCGCTCGGCGCACGCTGCTGTTCTGGGTCGTCGCCGTATTGACGCTGACGGCGCTGATCGCGGCGGCGGCGTGGACCGCGGGCAGCAACCTGCCCAACCTCTTCTAGCCGCGATCTAGTCGCGCAGCATCTCCGCAACCAGGAACGCGAGTTCCAGGCTCTGCTGGGTGTTCAACCGCGGGTCACAGGCGGTTTCGTAGCGCCCGGCGAGGTCGGAATCCGAGATGTCCTGCGCTCCGCCGAGACATTCGGTGACGTTCTCACCGGTGATCTCGACGTGGATGCCGCCGGGGTGGGTGCCCAACGCCCGGTGCACCTCGAAGTAGCCCTGCACCTCGTCGACGATCCGATCGAAGTGGCGGGTCTTGTAGCCGGTGGAGGACTCGTGGGTGTTGCCGTGCATCGGGTCGCACTGCCAGATCACCTGATGGCCGGTGACCTGCACCTTTTCGATGATCGGCGGCAGCAGATCGCGCACCTTGTTGTTGCCCATGCGGGTCACCAGCGTCAGCCGGCCCGGCACGTTGTTCGGGTCCAGCCGCTCGACGTACTCGACCGCGAGTTCCGGTGTCATGGTCGGGCCGAGCTTGACGCCGATCGGGTTCGCGATCACCTCGGCGAACGCGATGTGGGCGCCGTCGAGTTGGCGGGTGCGCTCGCCGATCCACACGTAGTGCGCGGACAGGTCGTAGAGCTTCGAGCCCTGCTCCGTCTCGGACAGGCGCAGCATCGCGCGCTCGTAGTCGAGCACCAGCGCCTCATGGCTGGCGTAGATCTCGGCGGTCTCCAGGTTTCGGTTGTCGACACCGCAGGCGCTCATGAACGTCAGCGCGCGGTCGATTTCACCGGCCAGCGCCTCGTAGCGGGCGCCCGCGGGTGAGGTGCGGACGAACTCGCGGTTCCAGTCGTGCACCTGATGCAGCGACGCGAGACCGGACCCGGTCAGCGCTCGGACCAGGTTCATCGCGGCGCTCGCGTTGGCGTAGGCCCGCACCAGCCGCGACGGGTCGTGCTCACGAGCCGCGGCCTCGGGCGCGAAGCCGTTGACCATGTCGCCGCGGAAGGACCGCAGCCCGAGAGCGTCGATGTCGGCCGAGCGCGGTTTGGCGTACTGGCCCGCGATACGCGCAACCTTGACGACCGGCACGCTGGCGCCGTAGGTCAACACCACCGCCATCTGCAGCAACGCTCGGATGTTGGCCCGGATGTGGGGTTCGGTGTTGTTGACGAACGTCTCGGCGCAGTCGCCGCCCTGCAGCAGGAACGCCTTGCCGCACGCCACGTCGGCCAGCAGACCCTTGAGCCGCTCGACCTCGGCGGGCACGGTCACCGGCGGGACACTCTCCAGCACGGTGCGCATGTTCTTGGCCGCATCGGCGTCCCAGCTCGGCTGCTGAACCGCGGGCTTGGCGAGCGCGGCGTCGAGCCGTTGCCGCAGTTCATCGGGCAGTGGCGGCAACGGTGGCAACTGGTCGATGGGTACGTCGACGGTCCAGTTCACCCGTTCATGGTAGCGGCCCGCGACATCTGCTTTCTCACCGTTGGGCGGACCCTTCGCCGGTGGTCATCAGCTGAAACCGCCGCAGATTGTGGCGAGCGTCGACCAGCGCATCGTGGGAATCCCGCGGCCGCGGCGGCATCCGCGGCGAACCGCGCTCTTCCCAGTACTGGCGCAACTCCCGGGTGAAACGCGGGATCGCCGGCGGAAGGTCGGTCATCGGGCCCCACAGCTGACACAGCACGACGTGGTCGTAGGCGCCCACCCAGGCCCACAACTCGATCGGCTCGTCACCGTCGACGCCGAAGAAGTCCTCCAGCTCCGAGCGGATCTGGCGCCGCGAACGCCACAGCTGCGAGGCCGGCGGCGGAAGCTTGGGCAGCACGTGCTTGCGCACCCAGCTGCCCGCCCGCTCGGGGTTGAATTCGGTTGACACTGCGTAATATTCGCGGCCGTCCTCTGCGGCCACGCCGATCGATATCAATTCGATCGTGCGACCGTTGTCGATGAACTCGGTGTCGTAGAAGTAGCGCACTAAGCGGGTTCCTTTTCGGTTTCCGCCGCGACCGACCGGTCCTTCGGCGCCGGAGCGGCGCGGATTTCGCGGTCGAGTTGCTCGTCGACCTCCGCGTCGTCCGGGAACTTGGGCATGCCGGCGACGGCGTCCTGCAACCACAGCTTGGCCTGCACGACGGGCCGCCGCAGCCACCGCTCCCGTTCCAGCGCCCGGTGCATCTTGCGGGGCCGGTTGGTATAGCGCCAGCGCGCCCACGGCGCATGCGGGCGGGACAACCGGATCGCGCCGACCACGAGCAGCGGTGTGAGGAACATCCCGATCAGCCCGGTCCACACCTTGCCCTTGAGCAGCACGACGACGGCAAGCAGCAGGGTCAGTACCGCCGCCGCGATCACGCCCGCCCGCGCGAGCAGATTGTGGTCGTTGCGCCAGATGTCGATGTCGAAGAACGACAGCGGGTTGAAACCGAGGATCAGCAGGCCGGCGACGGCGACCGCGGCGAACACCGCATCGACCGAGGTCCGGCCGTCCTCGGCCCAGTACACGTCCTCCAGATGCAGGATCAACGCGAACTCGTCGAGGACCAGCGCCGCACCGATTCCGAAAAAGATTGCCGCCGCCGTGAATTCGGGTACTCCCCCGTCAACCGCCAACGTCACCATCGTCACACCGGAGACCATGACCAGGACCACACCGATCACCACGTGGTGGATATGCAGCCCACTGCCCTGTGCCGCCGAAACAGAGATGTTGCGCGGCTGCCACCACTTGCGTGGCGCAGTGCTGTTCTGGTGGCTGCGGATGTACCGCACGATCGTGCGGGTCACGAAGAACGTCAGGATGAACGCGACCAGGCAGAACACGAGCGGCACCCGCGCCGGGGGGACGGCGAAGTCGAGGTGGATGTCCGCGAGCACTCAGAAAACCTACGCCGCCCACTGCGGACGCGAGGAGCGCAATGACCTGCGCGTGTCGTGGCCGGGATACCGGCCGACCTGCCGGTGCACCCCGATAGTCTGGTCGATGACATGAGTATGTGGCGGTCGCCCGGCGGGGCTGGTTGGGGGCCAACGCTCGCCTGGCGGCTGTTCCAGTTGCTCACCGTGGCCGCGTTGGCCTGGGCGGGTTGGCGGTTGCTCGGCGCGGTCCCCTACCGCATCGACGTCGACGTCTACCGGATGGGCGGACAAGCCTGGCTGGACGGTCGACCGCTCTACGCCGACGGTGCGATGTTCCACACCCGAGGCGGGCTGGACCTGCCGTTCACCTATCCGCCGCTGGCCGCCGTGGCCTTCTCCCCGTTCGCGTTGTTGTCGTTGGAGGCGGCCAGCGCCGCGATCACCGTGACCACGCTGGTGTTGCTGATCGTCGCGGTGACGATCGTGCTTCACCGGTGCGACGTCTGGCCCGAGACCACGGTGACCGGCGAACCCGCGTGGCTGCGGCAAGCGTGGCTGGCCGCGGCCGTCGTCGCACCGGCGGTCGTCTACTTGGAGCCCATCCGGTCGAACTTCGACTTCGGGCAGATCAACGTGGTGTTGATGACGCTGGTGATCGCCGATTGCGTGCCGCGCCGGACACCGTGGCCGCGGGGCATGCTGCTCGGGCTGGCGATCGCGCTGAAACTCACCCCGGCGGTCTTCCTGCTCTACTTCCTGCTGCGCCGCGACACCCGCGCATTGCTCGTCACCGCGGCGTCCGCCGTCGTCGCCACACTGGTCGGGGTCGCGTTCGCCTGGCGCGACTCGCTCGAGTACTGGACCGAGACGGTGCGCAACACCGATCGCATCGGCACCGCGACGCTGAACACCAACCAGAACATCGCGGGCGCGCTGGCCCGGCTCGGGCTGGGCGAAGGACCACGGTTCGTGCTGTGGGTAATAGCCTGTTTCGCCGTGCTGGGGCTGACCGTGTGGGCGGTGCGACGTGTGCTCAAGGCCGATCAGCCCGTCCTCGCCCTGATCTGCGTGGCCATGTTCGGGCTCGTGGTGTCACCGGTGTCGTGGTCTCATCACTGGGTGTGGGCGCTGCCCGCGCTGGTGGTCACGGCATTGGTGGCGTACCGAAGACGGCACGCGGCGCTGGCCGTGGTCGCGGTCGCCGGTTTGGCGTTGATGGTGTGGACGCCGATCACGCTGATGCCCGAACACAAGGAGACCGCGGCGTCGCTGTGGCGGCAATTGGCCGGCGGCTCGTACGTGTGGTGGGCGATCGCGGTGATCCTGGTGGCCGGCACGGTGGCGGGCGCGATCAAGCCGGCGCAGCGCAGCAGGCCGGTCGTCGACGCCGCGCCGGTGCCCGCGGTCAACTAACCGGCGGCTACTTCCGGCATGCGGGCCGACGGCTTCATCGCGTCGTCGGCCCTGCCCTCCTTGATGTCGGCGGCGTAGAGGTCGACGTACTCCTGACCGGACAACCGCATCAACTCGTACATCACCTCGTCGATGACCGCGCGCTCGATGAAGCGGTTGCCCGCCAGCCCTTCGAAGCGGCTGAAGTCCATCGGCTTGCCGAACTTGACCTGTACCCGACCGAAGCGCCACATCTTGCTGCCCGGCGGGTTGACGACGTCGGTTCCGATCATCGCGACCGGAATCACCGGCACGCCGGTCTGCAGCGCCAGCCTGGCCAGGCCGGTCTTGCCCTTGTAGAGCCGTCCGTCGGGCGACCGGGTGCCTTCGGGATACATCCCGAGCAGCTTGCCCTCGTCGAGGATGCGCTCGGCCGTGTTCAAGGCGCTCTGCGCGCTGTCGGCGTCGGCGCGGTCGATCGGCACCTGACCGGCGACGGTGTAGAACCAGCGGGTGAACCAGCCCTTGATGCCGGTGCCGGTGAAGTACTCGGCCTTGGCCAGGAACGTGATCCTGCGGCTGACCACCAACGGCAGATAGAAGCTGTCGGCGACCGCGAGGTGGTTACTGGCCAGGATCGCCGCACCGGAGTGCGGAAGGTGTTCGAGCCCTTCGACTTTGGGCCTACCCAGCAATGACAGCAGTGGACCCATGAAGATGTACTTGAACAGCCAATACCACATGGGCCCTCCCGGTGAGCGAACACCGGCCGGTGTTCTGCGACAACTTTACCCACGCACTGTGGATGCGACCACAGGAGCAACACTTACTCCTCGACTGTGACGGGGATGTGTTGATAGCGGCCCGGTGCGGGCGGCGGCTCGGGCCCGTCCGGGCCGGGGTCGGTCGGTGGTGCCGGCGGGCCGTCCGGCGGTTCGCCCGACCCCGTCTGCCGCTCGGCCTGATCGAGAACCGCCCGGACCACGGCCAGCAACGCGACGCTGTGCTCCGCGATGACCGTGAGCAGCGGATGCTGTTCGCCCGCCACCAGGGCCGCAAGCGCACAGACGGGGCACCACACCTGCTGGCACTTGCCCGCGCCGCTGCCCATCGCCCGCGCGGCGGCGAGCCGCACCGCAGGGTCGAGCTTGTCCAGGATCGTCTGCGCGAGCTGGCGCAGCTCCGGCCCGAGATCGGCGTGTGGGCCAGTCACTTCGGCCACACCTCCGGATTCGGACGGAACCGCACGGTCAACTCACACCCTCGCAATTGCGCGTCCACCACGATGCACCTACGCAGAACGGACGCTAGACGGACCCGGCGCCGCAAGCCGCCGGCGCCGATGATCAAGTCGTCGTCGACCCTGCCAAGCGAAAGCGCCGAAGAGTCGACCTGCGGTAACTCTAGCCGCAATCGGTACACCGCTTCGAGGCCAGAGCCGGACTCGCGGTCGACGATCGGACGCAGCGGCCCCGGCGGCGCCGACCCGTCGCGACGACGCGCGCTGTCCAGCAGCTCGCCGAGCGCCTTGGCGCCGATGGGTTCGCCGGCCATATGGGGCACCAGCACCAGCCGAACGTCGCCGATCGTGGCGTCGAGCTCCTCGAGGACGGTCCGCTGCTCCGAGATCCGCTCGGTGTACCAGTCGAACGCGGGGTGGTCGGGCAGGTTGCGGTACTCATACGAATCGTCTTGCACGAGGATCTGATTGACGATCAACTCCGCAACCTGAACACCCATCAGCGACAGCGACCCCAGCGTCCGCGCCGCCTCCGCCGCCACCACCCGCTCGGCCGTCATCACCAGATGCGCACCGACCTTGGACTCGTCGGTCAGCAACGTGCTCAGCCGCTCGGTGCCGGCGCCCACCCGCTCGAACAAGGCGACGACGGCAGCGGTGTGCGGGTCGTCGGCTCCGGTGGACAGCCGCCGGTGCCGCGGCCACGCCCGCTCCAGATACATGCCGAACGTCGCGGGCAGGGTGAGCATGCGCAGCGCGTCGGCGGTCGATGCACAGTCCACCACGACGCGGTCCCACCGTCCCGAGTCCGCCAGCTCACCGACCTCGTGTAGCCCGAGCACCTCCTGCACCCCCGGCAGTGCCGAAAGCTCTTCCGGGGCAACGTTTCCCAACTCCGACTCGGAGAATCTGCCGGACAGTAAACCGGCGATCTCGCGCCACCGCGACTCGAGCAGCGCCAGCGTGTCCAGCGCGAGCGCGTCGAGGAATCCGCCACCGGGGACGGCTCCCCCGGTTTCCAGGTCGGCGAACACCCGGGTCGGCTCGCCCGATCCGGTCGGCGTCACCGTCGTGCCGAGCACGTCGCCGATGGAATGCGCCTGGTCGGTCGAGACGATCAGTACCCGCAGGCCCGCCCGTGCGTCGCGCACGGCGGTGGCGGTCGCCAACGTCGACTTGCCTACTCCGCCCTTACCGACGAACAGGCTGATTCTGGCGGCAGGCATGTCGGCGGCATTGGCGCTCACTCAGCCTCGACTCGTTTCTTGAGGTCCTTGAGCGCGGTGTCGGTGAGGCGCCGTTCGGCTTTACGCTTCAACAGCCCGATCATCGGAATGACCAGATCCACCGACAGTTCATAGGTGACGTCGGTTCCAGATCCCTTGGGAGACAGTCGGTATGTTCCTTCCAGGGACCTCAGCAGTGAGCTGGACACCAGGCTCCACTTCACGGACTTGCGGTCCGCTGGCCAGTCGTACGCCAGCACCATCGTGTCCTTGAGTACCGCGGCGTCCAGCACCAACCGGGCGGTCTTCGGGTAACCCTCGGCGTCGGCCTCGAGGACCTCTGTCTCCTTGTACTCGGCCACCCAGTCCGGATAAGACCCGATGTCTGCGATGACGTCCATGACCGTCGAAGGGTCGGCATCGATGTGAATGGTCTGCGCCGTCTTGTCCGCCACGGTGAAAATCTACCCTCCCCTGCCGGCGACGGTGCCACGCTGCATCACGCCAACGGCGAGACACCCACCGGGCGTGTGGCCTCCAGCCGTTGCTTGACCTCGAACGCCATGTTCTTACCCGCGACCCGCCGCCGGTGGTTCATCTTGGCCAGATTCATCTTGGCCAACTGCCACGCCGCCACCCCAGACGGCTCGGCGTGCAGGAAGTAGTGCAGGACGACGCCGTCGAGCACCGGTTCCAGCCAGATCTCCATCGTCCCGGTCAACGCGCCGGTGACGGTCCAGCGGTGGCCCTTCTCGCCGCGGTCCTCCACCACTGTCAACCGCAGGTCGGGCCACCAGCGACGCCAGCTCGCGGGATCCGCGACGTACCGGCCGACCTCGACGGGGTCGGCCGCGACGAAGGTGTCGTCCGCGATCTGGATGCTGTACATGGCCTACCAGCTTCACATATGGCCCTGACCCGGCCGATCGCGGCCGACTAGGCTGAGTCCAGCAGACCAGCCGGATCGGGAGGCCAAGACAGTGCGTGAGTTCAGTGTGCCCGCGACCTTCACGGTGGGCGAGCACGACAACGTCGTCAGCTCCGTGTTCGACCACGAGCGCGACGATCCCGACCATGTCATCTTCCAGCGTCTCGTCGACGGCACATGGATCGACATCACCTGCAAGCAGGCCGCCGATCAGATCCGGGCCACCGCACTCGGTTTGATCGCCAAGGGCGTGGCCCCGGGCGACCGCGTCGCGCTACTGTCCGCGACCCGCTACGAGTGGCCCATCCTGGACCTTGCGATCCTGGCCGCGGGTGCGCTCACCGTGCCGATCTACGAGACCAATTCGCCCGAACAGGTGAAGTTCGTGCTCTCGGACTCCGAAGCGGTGTTGATCATCGCCGAGACCGACGCGCACGCCGACAGGATCGAGCACCTCGAGAAGGAACTGCCTGCGCTGCGGGAGGTACTGCGCATCGAGGGCTCGGGCACGCCGGCGCTCGACGAGCTCGCCGAGGCGGGAAAGTCGGTCGACGCCAAGGCACTCGACGAACGGCTGGCCGCGCTGAAGGCCGCCGATCCCGCGACGCTGATCTACACCTCCGGCACCACCGGCCAGCCCAAGGGCTGTCAGCTGACCCATTCCAACCTCGTCTACGAGATCCGTGGCGCCAAGGACTGCTTCCCGACGCTGCTGGACAAGGGCGAGAAGATGCTGGTCTTCCTGCCGCTCGCGCACGTATTGGCCCGGGCGATCACGCTCGCGGCGTTCACGTACAAGGTCACGCTCGGCTTCACCAGCGACATCAAGAACCTCGTGCCCACGTTCGCGGTATTCAAGCCGACACTGGTGGTCTCGGTGCCCCGGGTGTTCGAGAAGGTGTACAACACCGCCGAGCAGAACGCCCGCAACGACGGCAAGGGCCGAATCTTCGAGATCGCCGCCAACACCGCGATCGAATACAGCAAGGCGCAGGACAGGGCTCGCGGACGCGAGGAGCGGAAAGGCAAGGGACCCGGGCTGCTGCTGCGGGCCAAGCACGCGCTGTTCGACCGCCTCGTCTACGGCAAGCTGCGCGCCGCGCTCGGCGGAGACTGCCGCGGCGCTATCTCCGGTGGCGCTCCGCTGGGCGCCCGGCTGGGCCACTTCTACCGCGGTGTCGGGCTGGCCATCTACGAGGGCTACGGCCTCACCGAGACCAGCGCGGCGATCACGGTGAACCGGATCGACGACGTCAAGGTCGGATCGGTCGGAAAGCTGTTGCCCGGCAACAGTATGCGCATCAACGACGACGACGAGCTGTTGGTCAAGGGCGGCGTGGTGTTCACCGGGTACTGGCACAACGACGAAGAGACCGAGGCCGTATTCTCCGACGGCTGGTTCCACACCGGCGACCTCGGCGCGATCGACGACGACGGCTTCTTGACCATCATTGGCCGCAAGAAGGAGATCATCGTCACCGCGGGCGGTAAGAACGTCGCACCGGCGATCCTGGAGGACCGGTTGCGCGCGCACCCGCTGATCAGCCAGGCGATGGCGGTCGGCGACGCGAAGCCGTTCATCGGCGCGTTGATCACGATCGACCCCGAGGCGATCGAGGGATGGAAGGAACGCAACAGCAAGAGCGCGGACGCATCGGTCGGCGACCTGGCGACCGACCCCGACCTGCTCGCCGAGATCGACCTGGCGGTCAAGGAGGCAAACCAGGCGGTGTCGAAAGCCGAGGCGATCCGCAAGTTCCGCATCCTGCCCGTGGACTTCACCGAGGACACCGGTGAGTTGACCCCGACGATGAAGGTCAAGCGCAAAGTGGTGGCGCAGAAGTTCGCCACCGACATCGAGGCGCTCTACGAGGGGTAGAGCAGGCTCGACAACCGCTGCGCCTGGGTGTGCCACTGCCAGTTGTCGACCACCCAGCGCCTGCCCGCCGCTCCCATTTGCGCTGCCCGCTGGGGATCGGCCAGCAGATCGCTGACCGCCGCCGCGATCGCCCCCACGTCCCAGCCGTCGACCACCACGCCCGTTTCCCCGTCGAGCACCGTCTCCGGCGCGCCCCCCGAGCGGCCCGCCACGACCGGCACGCCCGAGGCGGACGCCTCGAGATAGACGATGCCGAGCCCCTCGACGTCCAGTCCGGCGCCGCGGGTGCGGCACGGCATTGCGAACACGTCGGCCATTGCGTGGTGGGCGGGCAACTCTTCGCCGGGGACGGCGTCGGTGAAGACCACGTGTTCGGCGACCCCGAAACTGTGCGCCAGCCTGTGCAGGGACGAGCGGTACGGCCCACCGCCGACGATCACCAACGCAGCGCCGTGCACGCGTTGCCGGATCGCGGGCATCGCCCGGATCAACATGTCCTGGCCCTTGCGGGGCACCAACCGCGACAGGCAGACGACGACCGGCCGGTTTCCGAGCCGGTAGCGGGCGCGCAGTTCGGCGCGCGCCACCTCGTCGGGGGCGAACCGGTCGGTGTCGACTCCGGGCGGCAGGTGCTCGAGCGCGGCCCGCGGCCCGAACGCCGACGCGAATCGGCGCCGGGTGTACTGGCTGACGTAGGTGATCGCATAGGTGCCGGATCCGATGCGGCGCAATGCCGTTCGGGCGAGCGGAAGCATCGACCAGCCGACCTCGTGGCCGTGGGTGCTCGCGATCACCCGACGCGCGCCTGCGTCGCGGGCCAGCGGCGCCATCAGCGCCAGCGGAGCCGCCGCACCGAACCACACCGTCTCGGCGGCGTGCTCCTCGACCAGCCGCCGCATGCGGCTGATCACCCCCGGCTCGGGAAGCATCAGGGTGCCCGGATGGCGCACCACGTCGTAGCCGGCGGCCGCGGCCTCGGCATCGAACGCGTCGGAGTCCTTCCACTTCGGCGCGTACACCGTCAGCTTGTGCTGACCCGCCGCGACCAGGTGGTCGACCAGCTCCTGCAGATAGGACTGGATGCCGCCGCGGCGCGGCGGAAAGTCGTTGGTGACCAAGAGGATCCGGCTCACGTCAGCTCGCCCACTGCCGCCACTGCGCCAGCAGCGATGACTGGTCGACGCCGAGGGTGTCCCGCACCGCCGTCGCGACATCGGGGTGGGCAGGCCCGCACGCCTGCTCATACAGCTCGCGCAACGGACCCGGACCGTACCGATCGGCGACGAACCGGGTGAACCACCAGGCCCGGTCGTAGGCCAGCGAGCGGTCGGGCCCGGCCAGCTCGGCGTCAGTGGGCAGCCTCACCGCCGACGCGTCGGGCCGCGGCGCCGCCGGCCGGGCGACGTAGTCGGCCACCCCTTCGGTGAGCCAGCGCGGCGCGTCGGACGCGGTCCTGGCGCGGGCCGCGTAGTGAAACAGTTCGTGGCGCAGCACGATTCGCAGCGCGGCGTCGCTCATGTCGGCGGCGCCGGGGGCGAACATGATCCGCTCGGCCGTCGCGGTCGCCGCGGTGTGTACATCACCGCCGCCGACCGCCGCGAACTGAGCATCGGTGCCCGCGGCGACGATCACCACCTCGTGTGGCCACTCCGGGCCCCAGAACGCGGTGACCGCATCCGCCGCGCCGCGCATCTCGGCGGCGATGCGCGTCAGCAGCTTCTCAGCGCGCGCCCCGCCGAGGCCGATCAACCGGACCGTACGGCCGTCGCTGAGCGTCTGGACACGCGATACGGCGGTCGGCGTGGTCCCCGAAGCGGACGCAACCGGGGCGGCGGAGGCAGCCGGGGTGGCCACTGTCGGCGTGGGTGCGACATCGGCGCGGCCGATCAGGAGCAGCGCACAGATGAGCTCGGCGACGAGGAGCGCGGCGAGTCTGGACCTGCTCCTGGGATGCGCGGCCCTCCGGCGGTCAGTAGCGGCGGACGTTGTAGATCGGCGCATTGTCCACCGGAGCGACTCGCACCGGCGTGCCGTAGGTCGAGGCGTGCACCATCATTCCGTCACCAATGTAGATGCCGACATGCGACGCATCGGAGTAGTAGGTCACCAGGTCACCGGGCTGCATCTGGTCCCTCGACACCGCCTGCCCGCCGCTGGCCAGCGCCTGGCTGGAGTGCGGCAGCGAGATGCCGGCCTGCTGGAACGACCACATCACGAGCCCGGAGCAGTCGAATGCGTTCGGACCGGACCCACCCCACGAGTACGGCGAGCCGATGCGGCTCAGCGCGGCCTGGATCACGGTCGCGGAGTGCCCGCCCACCGGCGGGGCCATGTCGCCAGGCGGGATGGCCCCGGGAGCCGGCGCCGCGGCGATGACCGCGGGATCGGAACCCGGCGGCGGGGGTCCGGGCGGGGGCACCGGAGGCGCGGGCGGCATTGCGGCCAGCGCCTCGCGCTGACGCGGCGTCAGGGCCTCGTACTGCGACTTGACCACGGCGATCTGGACCTGCAGGCGGCTCTGCTTCGATTGCAGCTCCGCACGCACGGCCGCGGCCTGTTCGGCTGCCGTCTTCGCCTCGGCGGCCGATTTCGCGGACGCCTCCTCGGCCAGGGCCGCCTTTCTGCCGATGTCGCGGTAGCTCTTCATCTGTGCCGACATCTCGGCGGCCATCACGCGTTGCACCGACAACTGGTCGATGAGACCCTGCGGCGAGCCGGCGGTCAGTATCGCGTCCAGTCCGTCGGTCCTACCCCCCATGTACTGCGCCGCAGCAACTTTGTCGACGGCCGCCTGGAAGGTTGCCA
Organism: Mycobacterium sp. GA-0227b; assembly: GCF_001499855.1. Classification (GTDB taxonomy): domain Bacteria; phylum Actinomycetota; class Actinomycetes; order Mycobacteriales; family Mycobacteriaceae; genus Mycobacterium. Next base: position 124,830 of record NZ_LQIK01000007.1, on the reverse strand, counting down.
GCTGGTCTCTCGCCTTGTTTGCGGCCGCGACGTCGGCGGCATGCTTGGCCTCCGCGCTCTGCTGGATGGCCAGCTTGTTGTTGAGATCGAGCTGCGCCGAATGCATCGCCTCGGTGGTCTGCTCGGCCTGCCGCGAGAGCTCGTTGAGCTTCGCCAGCGCATCGTCGGCGGGATCAGCCTGCACACTGCCGGTGAAGATGCCTGCGAGGACGGTGATACCGACTATCGCGCTGACGAAGGGACGTCGAAACCCGCGTGTGGTCAAGCGCGTACGGTCGAGCCTCAAGATTTGCGCCCTTCAACTTCCGTGACGAAGCCGCGTCGAAAACGCTATTAGGTCTCAGACAGGTTACGAAACGGCATCGGGGTTGTCCAACAGAAGACGCAAATTTAACAGTCGCCCTGCATTTCGATTCCGCGCCGGTCCCACCGCGTGTCGTCAGGCGACACCGGAACTTCCGTCCCGGTGAATCGGGACCAGCCGCAGCCGCGGCGCCAAACCCACGTCGGCAAGCACCTCCAGCGCTCGGCGCTCGTCGTCGAACAAGGTGTCGGGTACGCCCAGCAAGACACTCACGACGCAGTCCTGACAGCCTGGTCCGCGGACCGCACAGTCGTCGCAGTCGATTTTCACCGTGCCCACGAATGGCTCCTCTCGGTCGGTGCTGCCCGCACGCTATCGGCGGGCACCGACATCTCATCGCGGTCAAGCGTGGCAACCCGGTCCTGTCGGTGTCGTTTCCTACCGTCAGCGCATGAGCCAGCTCAGCTTCGCCGACGTTGACGGGCAGGCTGATGTCTCACTGCGCGACACCACGTTCGTCGTCGTCGACCTGGAGACCACCGGAGGGCGGGCCACCGGCGACAACCACGACGCGATCACCGAGATCGGCGCGGTCAAGGTGCGCGGCGGCACGGTGCTCGGCGAGCTGGCCACGCTGGTGGATCCGGCCCGCAGCATCCCACCCCAAATTGTTGCCCTGACGGGGATCACCACGGCGATGGTGTGCGACGCGCCGAGGATCGAGTCGGTGCTCCCGGCGTTCCTGGAGTTCTCCCGCGGCGCGGTGCTGGTCGCACACAACGCCGGCTTCGACATCGGGTTCCTGCGCGCGGCCGCGGAACGCTGCCAGATCACCTGGCCTCGACCGCCGGTGCTGTGCACGGTGAAACTGGCCCGCCGGGTGCTCACCCGCGACGAGGCGCCCAGCGTGCGGCTCTCCGCGCTGGCCCGGCTGTTCGCCGCCACCACCACCCCGACGCACCGCGCCCTCGACGACGCCCGCGCCACCGTCGACGTCCTGCACGGCCTCATCGAGCGGGTGGGCAATCAGGGTGTGCACACCTACACCGAGTTGCGGTCGTACCTGCCCGACGTCACCCCGGCGCAGCGGCGCAACCGTCACCTCGCCGCAGCGCTGCCGAACCGGCCGGGTGTCTACCTGTTTCGCGGCCCGGCCTCCGGGGCGGCCCCGCGTAGCAGCGCAGTGCTCTACGTCGGCACCGCCGTGAACCTCCGCCGGCGCGTCGGGCAGTACTTCAACGGCTCCGATTCGCGCACCCGCATCAAGGAGATGGCCTCCCTGGCCACCGCGGTCGACCATGTCGAGTGCGCGCACGACCTCGAGGCCGGCGTGCGCGAACTACGGCTGCTGGCCGCCCATGCGCCGCCCTACAACCGCCGGTCGAAGTTCCCACACCGGTGGTGGTGGTTGGTGCTGACCGACGAAGCGTTCCCCCGCTTTTCAGCGGTGCGAGCACCGAAGCACGACATGGCCATCGGGCCGTTCCGGGCGCGCTCCGACGCCGTCGACACCGCGGCGCTGCTGGCGCGCTTCACCGGCGTGCGAACGTGCACCAGAAAGCTCGCCCGAACCGCGATGCACGGCCCGGCCTGCCCGGAACGTGAAGTGTCTCCGTGCCCCGCGCCGCGCGACATCGGCGCCGCCGACTACGCCGAGGCGGTCGTGTGCGCGACCGACCTGATCGAGGGTCGCGACGACCGTGCGGTGGCCGCGGTGCTAGCCCACATCACCGATCTCGCCGACCGCGGCCGATACGAAACGGCCGCGCGCCTTCGAGATCACACGGCCACCGCGATCGACGTGCTGTGGCGCGGTCAGCGGCTGCGCGCGCTGGCGGCCGTTCCGGAGTTGGTCGCCGCACGGCCCGACGGTGCGGGTGGATGGCAGCTCGCGGTGATCCGCAACGGCCAGCTGGCCGCGGCGGGCAACGCGGCGCGCGGCGTGCCACCGATGCCTGTCATCGACGCGATTTGTGTTGGCGCACAAGCTGTTCTGCCGACGAGCGCGCCGCTGGGCGGCGCGCTGGTCGAGGAGACGGCGCTGATTGCACGGTGGCTGCAGCAACCGGGGGTGCGCATCGTGCGCGCCACGAGCGGGTACTGCTCGCCGGTGCACGCAGCCGGCCGGTGGGCGTCCTGGGCCGCGTCGGCGCGCTCGGCGCGGCTGGCCGCCGAGCAGTACGAAAGGACGGACCTCTCAAGCCTTTTGGGTGAACCGCACCCAACGCGCGAGGAGCTGTTCGGCCGCCCCGGAGTCGATGGCCTCGGCCGCCTTGGCCAGCCCCGTCTCCCAGGCCGGCACCCATTTGGCGTCGCTGGCTAGTCCGGCATGCGCCACCAGTGCCCCGGCCGCGTTGAGGATCACCGCGTCGCGCACCGCACCGGGCGCACCGCCCAGCACCGCGCGCACCGACGCGGCGTTCGATTCCGCATCGCCGCCGACCAATTCCGACAACTCCGCGCGCTTGAAGCCGAACGCGGCTGGGTCGAACGTCAACCGCTCGACCGTGCCCGCCTGCACTCGCCAGATCGTGCTTGTCGTGGTCGTGGTCAGCTCGTCGAGGCCGTCGTCGCCGTGCACCACCAGCACGCTGGACCCGCGGGTCGCGAACACGCCGGCCATCACCTCGGCCAGGTCGCCCCACGCGCAGCCGATCAGCCCGGCCCGCGGCGAAGCCGGATTGGTCAGCGGGCCCAGCAGGTTGAAGACCGTCGGCACGCCGATCTCGCGGCGCACCACCCCGGCGTGCCGGTACGACGGATGGAATTGCGGAGCGAACGCGAAGCCGATGCCGACTTCGGCGACACTGCGCGCGACGTCGTCGGGAGCCAAGTCGATGCGCACGCCGAGCGCCTCGAGCGTGTCCGCCCCGCCGGACAGCGAGGAGGCGGCGCGGTTGCCGTGCTTGATCACCGGAACGCCCGCGGCGGCGACGACGATCGCCGCCATCGTGGACAGGTTCACCGTGTTGGACCCGTCGCCGCCGGTGCCCACCACGTCGACGGTTTCGTTGCCGATGACATCGGTCGGCACCCGCCGCGCATGCTTGAGCATGACGTCGGCCAACTCGGTCACCTCGGCCGACGTGGGGCACTTCATCTTCATCGACACCCCGAAGCCGGCGATCTGCGCGGGGGTCGCCGCGCCTGTCATGATCTGGTCCATCGCCCACGCCGCCTGGCCGGTCGCCAGCGACTGACCGGTGGTGAGACGGCCCAGAATCCGGGGCCAGGTGAACGAATCAGGGTTTTCGGGGAAAGCCACCACGCGATTATTGACGAAACTCCGGACCCGGGTGGAGTTCGACAACTACAAAGCGTCATACTTGCTCATGTGACGAGCGCTGTAGGGGCTTCGGGAACCGCAATCACGTCGCGAGTACATTCGCTGAACCGGCCGAACATGGTCAGCGTTGGCACGATCGTGTGGCTGTCCAGCGAGCTGATGTTCTTTGCTGGCCTGTTTGCGATGTACTTCACCGCACGTTCGCAGGCGGGCGGCGAGTGGCCGCCGCCGCCGACGGAGTTGAACCTGGTACAGGCCGTTCCGGTCACCCTGGTGCTGATCGCCTCGTCGTTCACCTGCCAGATGGGCGTGTTCGCCGCCGAGCGCGGCGACATCTTCGGACTGCGCCGCTGGTACGTCGTCACGTTTTTGATGGGGCTGTTCTTCGTGCTCGGCCAGGGTTACGAGTACATCCAGCTGGTCCACCACGGCACCACCATCTCCAGCAGCGCCTACGGTTCGGTGTTCTACATGGCCACCGGCTTCCACGGATTGCACGTGATCGGCGGGCTGGTCGCGTTCGTGCTGCTGTTGGCCCGCACCCGGATGAGCAAGTTCACCCCAGCTCAGGCCACCGCTGCGATCGTGGTGTCGTACTACTGGCACTTCGTCGACATCGTGTGGATCGCGTTGTTCGCCGTCATTTACTTCGTCCGTTGATCGGCTTGCCGATGTCTCCGATGAGAAGGGGTTCGATGACCGACAAGTCGCGCCGTCGGCTGCGCCGGCGCCTGTCAGGTGCTGTGCTGCTGCTGCTCGGGCTGGGTGTCGCCGGTGGCCTGGCGGCCACCCTCACGCCGACGCCACAGGTTGCGGTCGCCGATGAATCGCAGTCGGCGCTGCTGCGCACGGGCAAGCAGCTGTTCGACACGTCCTGCGTCACCTGCCACGGCGTGAACCTGCAGGGCGTCGAGGATCGCGGGCCGAGCCTCATCGGTGTCGGCGAGGCGGCGGTCTACTTCCAGGTGTCCACCGGCCGCATGCCCGCGATGCGTGGTGAGGCTCAGGCACCGGACAAGCCGCCGGTGTTCGACGAGGCGCAGACGGACGCGCTCGGCGCCTACGTGCAGGCCAACGGCGGTGGTCCGGTCGTCCCGCGTGACGACAACGGACGCGTCGCCCAGGAGTCGCTGCTCGGTGACGACGTCGCCCGCGGCGGCGACCTGTTCCGGCTGAACTGCGCGTCGTGCCACAACTTCACCGGCAAGGGCGGCGCCCTGTCGTCGGGCAAGTACGCCCCCGACCTCGGCGACGCCAAGCCCGCGCAGATCTACACGGCGATGCTGACCGGCCCGCAGAACATGCCGAAGTTCTCCGACCGGCAGCTGTCGCCGGACGAGAAGCGCGACATCGTCGCCTACGTCCGCGAGTCCGCGGAGACCCCGAGCTACGGCGGCTATGGCCTCGGCGGGTTCGGCCCGGCGCCGGAGGGCATGGCGGCCTGGATCATCGGCATGGTGGCCGTCATCGCGGCGGCCTTGTGGATCGGAGCGCGAGCATGAGCGAGCGAGAAGCCGGAGGCGGATCGCGCATGGATGGAGAGCCGGACCACGGCACCGCGAACACTCCCAAGGGCACCGACGCGCCCGGCCACGCCGGCGTGCCGGGTCAACCCACCGACGCCGAACTGGCGGCCATGTCGCGTGAGGAGCTCCTCGAACTCGGCGGCAAGCTCGACGGCGTCGAGATCGTCTACAAGGAGGACCGGTGGCCCGTCGCCGGCACCAAAGCCGAGAAGCGCAGCGCCCGCGTGGTGTCGTACTGGCTTCTGCTGGGCGGGTTCTCGGGTCTGGCGCTGGTGCTGGTGTTCCTGTTCTGGCCCTGGGAGTACAAGCCGTCCGGCTCCGAGGGTGAGTTCCTGTTCAGCCTGGCCACTCCCCTCTATGGGTTGACGTTCGGGCTGTCGATCCTCGCGATCGGCATCGGCGCAGTGCTGTACCAGAAGAAGTTCATCCCCCAGGAGATCTCGATCCAGGAGCGCCATGACGGCAGCTCCCCCGAGATCCAACGCAAGACGGTCGTGGCCAACCTGAGCGACGCGCTGGAGAGCTCGACGATCAAGCGCCGCAAGCTCGTCGGCCTGTCGCTGGGCATCGGCCTGGGCGCGTTCGGTCTGGGCACCCTGGTGGCGTTCATGGGGGGTCTGATCAAGAACCCGTGGAAACCGGTGGTGCAGACCGCCGAAGGCAAGAAGGCCGTGCTGTGGACGTCCGGGTGGACGCCCCGCTACGAGGGCGAGACGATCTACCTGGCCCGCTCCACCGGCAATGGCACGTTCGTCAAAATGCGGCCCGAAGACCTCGACGCCGGCGGCATGGAGACCGTGTTTCCGTGGCGCGAGTCCGACGGTGACGGCACCACCGTCGAGTCGCACCACCACCTCGCCGAGATCGCGATGGGTGTGCGCAACCCGGTCATGCTGATCAGGATCAAGGCCCAGGACATGCCCCGGGTGGTCAAGCGCAAGGGCCAGGAGAGCTTCAACTTCGGCGACCTGTTCGCCTACACCAAGGTCTGCTCCCACCTGGGTTGCCCCGCTTCGCTTTACGAGCAGCAGTCCTATCGCATCCTGTGCCCGTGCCACCAGTCGCAGTTCGATGCGTTGCACTTCGCGAAACCCATATTCGGCCCGGCTGCGCGTGCCCTCGCGCAGCTGCCCATCACCATCGACCAGGACGGGTATCTCGTCGCCAACGGCGACTTCATCGAACCCGTCGGGCCGGCCTTCTGGGAACGGAAATCAGCATGAGTCCAAAATTGCCGAAACCGCCCGCACTCGCCGAAATCGCGGCCGCGCAAGGCGAAGCCATCGATTCCCGCTACCACCCGTCGGCGGCGGTGCGGCGTCAGCTAAACAAGGTGTTCCCCACCCACTGGTCGTTCCTGCTGGGCGAGATCGCGTTGTACAGCTTCATCGTCCTGCTGATCACCGGCGTGTATCTGACGCTGTTCTTCGACCCGTCCATGGCGGAGGTCACCTACGACGGCGTCTACCAGCCGCTGCGCGGTGTGCAGATGTCCAAGGCGTATGAATCCACGCTCGACATCAGCTTCGAGGTCCGCGGCGGCTTGTTCGTCCGTCAGATACACCATTGGGCGGCACTGCTTTTCGCGGCCGCGATCATGGTTCACCTGGCTCGCATCTTCTTCACCGGCGCCTTCCGCAGGCCGCGTGAGGCGAACTGGGTGATCGGCGCGCTGCTGCTCATCCTGGCGATGTTCGAGGGCTACTTCGGTTACTCGCTGCCCGACGACCTGCTCTCGGGCATCGGCTTGCGCGCCGCGCTGTCATCGATCTCGCTGGGGATGCCGGTGATCGGCACCTGGCTGCACTGGGCGCTGTTCGGCGGCGACTTCCCCTGCGGCGGCGTGGGCTACGAGTGCTCGACCGACGGTTTCTGGATTCCCAGGATGTACGCACTGCACATCCTGCTGATCCCGGGAATCATGTTGGCGCTCATCGGGCTTCACCTGGCCCTGGTGTGGTTCCAGAAGCACACCCAGTTCCCGGGGCCGGGTCGCACCGAGACCAACGTCGTCGGCGTGCGCGTCATGCCGGTGTTCGCGGTGAAGTCCGGCGCTTTCTTCGCGATGACCGTCGGCATCCTCGGCCTGATGGGCGGGCTGCTGACGATCAACCCGGTGTGGAATCTCGGGCCCTACAAGCCTTCTCAGGTGTCGGCGGGCAGCCAGCCCGACTTCTACATGATGTGGACCGAAGGTGTGGCACGTATCTTCCCGCCTTGGGAGATCTACATCGGCAACTACACCGTCCCCGCCTCCACCTGGGTGGCGCTGTTCATGGGGCTGGTCTTCGTACTGCTGATCGCCTACCCGTATCTGGAGAAGAAGCTCACCGGCGACACCGCACACCACAACCTGCTACAGCGTCCGCGCGACGCCCCGGTGCGCACCGCGCTGGGCGCGGCGGCCATCTCGCTGTACATGCTGCTCACGCTCGCCGCGATGAACGACATCATCGCGCTGAAGTTCCACATCTCGCTGAACGCGACGACGTGGATCGGCCGAATCGGCATGGTGGTGCTGCCCGCGATCGTCTACTACATCGCGTACCGGTGGGCCGTCGGCCTGCAGCGCAGTGACCGCGAGGTGCTCGAGCACGGCATCGAGACCGGCATCATCAAGCGGCTGCCGCACGGTGCCTACATCGAGCTGCACCAGCCGCTGGGGCCGGTCGACGAGCACGGTCATCCGATTCCGTTGGAGTACCAGGGCGCGGCATTACCCAAGCGGATGAACAAGCTGGGCTCCGCGGGCGCTCCGGGCACCGGAGGCTTCCTGTCCGCCGATCCGCTCGAGGAACACGAGGCGATCACCGCCGCGCAGCACGCGGGCGAACGCAAGGCGCTCACCGCACTGGCCGAACACCAGGCGCGCAGGGACTCGCCGAACGGACACGGCACGGGTGATGGGGATTCGCCCAACGGCCACCACTGACGTGGCCGTTGGGGTCCGAAAAGCGCCCGCTTTGAAGAACTTACGCGCTCTGCTGATCCGGCAGAGCGCGTAGTTCTTTGAGGTAGAACCACGGCACCACGGGCATGGCCAGCGTGACAAGCGCGGTCAGCACGTAGAAGACCCACGCCGCGACGTTGCTGTCCACCGCCATCAGGTAGGTGGCCACGCCGATGGCCACCATGGCGACACCGATTGCGCACGCGATCACCACGGCGCAGCGCAGCCACACCAGATCGACGGCTGCCGAGCCTGGCTCGGAGGCTTCGAGACTGCGCAGCGGTCTGGGCGCCGCGTAGGCCGACTGGGCCTCGAGCCCCGCCCTTGCCCCCGCCGGCTTCAGCTTCTCGGTGGCCGGCGACGCTGGACGGGCTGCCTGTGGCGGTTCGGCCAGGGCTTCCCGGCGCGCTCGCAGCAGCAGCGGCACGGCCCCGATGATCACCACCGCCGAGATGCCGATGACGGTGTAGAGCAGCCAGGGCGTGCCGGCGTCTCCTGGGGACTCGGCGTGCCCCCGGCCCAGGTCCACCAGCGCCACGGTGGCGGCCACGCCGGTGCCGAGGGCGACCAGCCAGATTGCCGCGCAGGAGCCGAGCAGGATGCGGTCCGTGCGGTCCAGTTCGCTGGGATCCAGTGCCGGGCTCAACCGTGAACGCCCCGACGCGTCGGTGTCGTAGGTCATCAGCAGCTGGTCTGCGCGGAGTTGTTGGTGTTCGACGACAGCACCGTCCCGTCGCTCGTGGTGATCGAACAGTTGAGCCGGCTGACCAGGAACAGGCTCGACGCCTGCACCGACCCGACTTCGGACTGCGAGATGGGTGTCACGGTCAATGACCACGGGATGTAGACGTTGCGCTGGGTGCGGCTGCGCCCGGACGCGTCGATGTAGGTCACGGTGATGATGTCTCCCGGTGCTTTGGTTCCCGTCACCGAGTAGGTGACCTGGCGCGGGCCCGCGCGGGTCGTCGTGGGCGGCGGTGACGGCGGCTGTGTGGTTGCCGGCGCCGGCGGTGGCGGCGGCTCGGCGGGTGCGGGCGGCGGAGGCGGCGGTGTGGTGGTGGTGATCTCGTCTTGCACCGGCGGTGCCACGGTGGTGGTCGAGGTTTCCGGTGTGGCGAGATTGTCGGTGTCGGTTCGGGTCACCAGTACCGAGACCGACGCCACCAGCGCGATGGCCGCGACGATCGCCGCCACGCCGACGACCCACGGCCACCGGGGCGGGGTGTGCTGGTCGACCGGGTCGCCCGGTTCGTAGCTGTCGTAGTCGTACAGCGACGCGTCGGCGGGCACGTACGGGCCCGCAGTGAACTGCTCGGACTCCGGCGCCGAGTACGCCCGCGAGTAGAACTCCGTCTCGCTGGTGTCCGGAGCCGGCTGGTCACCGGCGGTTTGATCCGGCTCCTGCCTCGGCTCCTGACTCGGCTCCTTAGCCTGGAAATCCGCCCCTTCGTCATCCGGGGGATTCGGCCCGCTCATTTACGCCTATCCTTCTCGACTACTCAACCGGCGCGACACGCCAACAAGGTCCACCGGCTCGGCCGGCGGCGGCTGACCGTGCCTCGGCAACATTACCCAACCGCCTCACCCGGGTGGATCACGCGGCGCGGTCTACCGGTGAAGTGGTGGTCTGATTGTGACCTTGCGCCGCCCGCACCGCGGGCTGCCCCTTGTCGGTCAGTGCTTCTCGGGACCGGTGTAGTACTCGAACACCAGGCCGGCGACCGTAGTGACCACGAAGCAGATGCCCGCCACGATGAGCCAGGGCAGCCACAGCGCGACACCGACCGCGGTGATCGACGCCGACAGCGCGATCATCACCGGCCACCAGCTGTGCGGGCTGAAGAAGCCGAGCTCGCCGGCGCCGTCGCTGATCTCGGCGTCCTCGTAGTCCTCCGGCCGGGTGTCCAGGCGCCGGGCCACGAACCGGAAGAAGGTGCCGGTGATCAGGGTCAGGCCGGCGGTCAGCACCAGCGCGGTGGTGCCCGCCCACTCGATGCCGCCGTACTGGAACATTGCGGTCAGCACGGCGTAGACGACGGCGGCGAGGATGAAGAACGCGGTCAGGAACTCGAACAGCCGGGCTTCGATATGCATGTGATGTCCCTACTTGCTGGCCTGCGATTGCTGGGGCGCCAGTTCACCGCGACGGGTGTCGAACGGTTGGGTGGTGACGGCTTTCGGCGGCTGGTTGATCGCCTGCAGCGCCTGGGCATTGGTCTTGCCGTCGATGCGCTGCTGCAGATACGCCTTGAAGTCGTTGGGCTCCACGACCCGTAGCTCGAAGTTCATCATCGAGTGGTAGGTGCCGCACATCTCCGTGCACCGCCCGACGAAGGCGCCGGTCTGGTTGATCTCGCTGATCTGGAAGGTGTTGTCGGAGTTGTTCGCCCGCGGGTCGGGCATCACGTCGCGCTTGAACAGGAACTCCGGCACCCAGAACCCGTGGATGACGTCGGCCGAGGCGATCCGGAACTCGATGCGCTTGCCCGACGGCACCACCAGCACCGGGATCTCGTTCGACGACCCCAGCGTCTCGACCTTGTCGAACGCCAGATACGAGCGGTCCTGCGGGTGCTTGCCCGCAATCACGCCGAACTCGCCGCCGTGCTCGCCCTCCAGGCCCTCGGGACCGGACGCCACCGCGGCCGCCCGCTCGGGGTCGGCGCCGTCATAGTTGAACGTGCCGTCGGAGAAGTTCACCTTCTGGTAGCCGAACTTCCAGTTCCACTGGAAGGCGGTGACGTCGACGACGACTTCGGGGTTCGGTTCCTCGTGCAGCATCCTCTCCTGCACCACCACGGTGAAGTAGAACAGCACCGAGATGATCAGGAACGGCACCACGGTCAAAACCAGTTCCAGCGGCATGTTGTAGCCGAACTGGCGCGGCAACTCGGTGTCGGTCTTCTTGGCCCGGTGAAACGCCGAAGTCCAGAAGATCAGGCCCCACACGATCGCGCCGACGACCAGCGAGGCGATCACGGAGCCGATCCATAGTTCGCGGTTGAGGTGGGCTTCGGGGGTGATGCCGTTCGGCCACCCCAGACCCAGCACCTCGGACCAGCTGCAGCCGCTGAGCAGCAACGCCGTAGCACCCAGGACGATTGACAGCGACGCCGTTCGCGCCACCGCCTTCAGCCCGCGAGGTGTCACGTTGAAGCCTCCTAGAAGTCGGTGACGCGCGACCGCGGCGCGGTCAGTTTCCGGAGCGAATACTACGCAGCGTAGACCACGCCCGGGTGCCGGTCTGAACACACCTCATCGATTAGGCATACTGGCGCCGTGTGCGGACTGCTGGCCCTGTTGCGTGACCCGTCCGCTGAGCTCTCCCCCGGCCTGGTCGAGGCGGTGTCCGGGGCGTCGCATCTGATGCGTCACCGCGGCCCCGACGAGCCCGGGACCTGGTCGGACGATCGGGTCGTGCTGGGGTTCAACCGGCTGTCGATCATCGACATCGCGCACAGCCATCAGCCGCTGCGATGGGGACCGCCGGAAGCGCCCGGCCGCTATGTGCTGGTGTTCAACGGAGAGATCTACAACTACCTCGAACTGCGGAAGGAGTTGTCGGCCCGCCACGGCGCGACTTTCACCACCGACGGTGACGGCGAGGCAATCATCGCGGCCTACCACCACTGGGGCACCGACGCGTTGACCCGGCTGCGCGGCATGTTCGCGTTCGCGCTGTGGGACTCCGAGCGCGGTGAGCTGTTCTGCGCCCGCGACCCGTTCGGCATCAAGCCGCTCTACCTGGCCGGTGGCGCCGGGGGCACCGCGGTCGGCAGCGAGAAGAAGTGCCTGCTCGACCTGGCCGACACGCTGGGCATCGACCTGTCGATCGACGAGCGCGCCGTGCAGCACTACACCGTGCTGCAGTACGTGCCGGAGCCCGAAACCCTGCAACGCGGCGTGCGCCGGCTGGAGTCCGGCTGCTACGCGCGCATCCGCCCGGGCGGCCAACCCGAGGTGACGCGCTACTTCCATCCTCGGTTCGCCGCAGTGCCTTTTGTGGCAGGACGCGAGCAGGAGCGCTACGACGAGATCACCGCGGTGCTCGAGGATTCGGTCGCCAAGCACATGCGCGCCGACGTGACCGTCGGCGCATTCCTGTCCGGCGGTATCGACTCGACTGCGATCGCCGCGCTGGCCATGCGCCACAACCCGCGGCTGATCACGTTCACGACGGGTTTCGAGCGTGAGGGCTTCTCCGAGGTTGACGTCGCGGTCGCCTCGGCCGAGGCGATCGGCGCCAGACACGTCGCCAAGGTGGTCAACCAGGCCGAATTCGTCGCAGCGCTGCCCGAAATCGTTTGGTATCTCGACGAACCCGTCGCCGATCCCGCGCTGGTACCGCTGTTCTTCATCGCCCGCGAGGCCCGCAAGCATGTCAAGGTGGTGCTGTCCGGCGAGGGCGCCGACGAGTTGTTCGGCGGCTACACCATCTACCGGGAGCCGTTGTCGCTGCGGCCGTTCGAGTATCTGCCCCGGCCGCTGCGGCGGTCACTGGGGCGGGCGTCGCGGCCGCTGCCGGAGGGACTGCGTGGCAAGAGCCTGCTGCATCGCGGCTCGCTCACGCTCGAAGAGCGCTACTACGGCAACGCGCGCAGCTTCTCGGACGCGCAGCTGCGGGCGGTGCTGCCCGGCTTCCGCCAGGAATGGACGCACACCGACGTGACCGCACCGGTGTACGCCGCGTCGGCGGGGTGGGATCCCGTCGCCCGCATGCAGCACGTCGACCTCTTCACCTGGCTGCGCGGCGACATCCTCGTCAAGGCCGACAAGATGACCATGGCGAACTCGCTGGAACTGCGCGTGCCGTTTCTGGACCCCGAGGTCTTCGCGGTCGCGTCCCGACTCCCCTATGACCAGAAGATCACCAGGGCGACAACCAAATTCGCGTTGCGCCGAGCGCTCGAGCCGATCGTCCCGGCGCATGTGCTGAACCGGCCGAAGCTGGGCTTCCCGGTGCCGATCCGGCATTGGCTGCGGGCCGGCGAGCTGCTCGAGTGGGCTTATTCGATGGTCAACTCATCACAGGCCGGCGGCCTGATCGACCTCGCGGCGGTACGCACCATGCTCGACGAACATCGCAGCGGCACAAGCGATCACAGCCGCCGGCTGTGGACCGTCCTGATCTTCATGCTGTGGCATGCGATCTTCGTCGAGCACAGCATCACTCCGCAGATCGGCGAGCCGACCTATCCCGTGCAGCTGTAGCTACTTGAGCGCCTGCGCGATCTCCGCGGCGGCCTCGTCGCCGTAGGCGTCGCCGAGCCGCTGCACCGCCTCCTGAGGGTCCCAGCTCCACTCCTGCGGGCCCGGCGCCTCGAACACCAGCACGGCCACCAGCGAGGCGAGCTGAGCGGAGCGCTCCAGGCTGAGCCCGGCGCTGCGACCGGTCAAGAAGCCGGCGCGGAACGCGTCCCCGATGCCGGTCGGATCTGCCTTGTGCTTTTCGGGCACCACCCCGACGTGGATGAACGTGCCGTCCGAGCTGACCAGGTCCACGCCCTTGGGGCCCAGCGTGGTGACGCGCAACCCGATCTGGCTCATCACCTGCGCCTCACTCCAGCCGGACTTCTGCAGCAGCAGGTCCCACTCGTAGTCGTTGGTGAACAGATAGGTGGCGCCGTCGATCAGCTTGCGGATCTCCTCACCGGTCAGCCGGGCCAACTGCTGGGAGGGATCGGCGGCGAAGGCCAGGCCGAGCCGGCGGCACTCCTCGGTGTGCAGGAACATCGCGTCGGGATCGTTGGCGCCGACGATCACCAGTTCCGGCGTGCCGATCCGTTTCGTGAGGTCGGCCAGCGAGATGTTGCGCGCCTCGGACATGGCGCCCGGATAGAACGACGCGATCTGCGCCATGGCGTCATCGGTCGTGCAGACGAACCGAGCGGTGTAGGCGGTCTCGGAGACGAGCACGCTCTCGGTGTCCACCCCGACGGACTCCAGCCAGCTGCGGTAGTCGTCGAAGTCGCGGCCGACGGCGCCCACCAGCGCCACGTCACCGCCCAGCACACCGATGGCGAACGCCATGTTGCCCGCGACCCCGCCGCGGTGCACGACCAGATCGTCGACAAGGAAACTCAACGAGACTTTCTGAAGGTGATCGGGCAGCAGTTGTTCGGAGAATCTCCCCGGGAACCGCATCAGATGGTCGGTCGCAATCGATCCGGTCACCGCAATTGTCACGAACTATCCCCTTCATTTGTTAAGTCGCCTAGGTAATTCTAGTGCGCTAACCTGCCTACAAAAGCCCGTCAGCCACTGTAGACAGGCACCTTCCTGGCCACCTCCCGGGGGAGCAAAGCGATGACCGGTCCGTACCCGCCCGAATACGGCGCTGGACCGACCGCCCCGCAAACGTATCCTCAACCGTTCCCGTACCCGGAGAACATGCCCTCGGCGTATCCGGGCACTCTGCCGCCGCCGGTGCAGTACCGGAAACGGCGGCGGTGGCCGATCGTGGCCGCAGTGGTGCTGGCGGTGGCGGTGATCGCGGCGGTGGTGGCCGGAATCGTCTTCGCCGGCGGCGACGAGGATGCACCGCAGTCGAGCGCGCTGAGCGAGGCGTCGGCCAAAGCCGCGATCCAGGAGTATCTGGACGCGCTGACCAACGGCGACACCGAGACCGTGGCGCGGCACACCCTGTGCGGGTTGTTCGACGCGGTCAAGGAGAAGCGCTCGGATCTGGCGCTGGCCAGGTTGTCCGGCGATGCGTTCCGCAAGCAGTACAACAGCGCCGAGGTCACGTCGATCGACAAGATCGTGATGCCCTCGCCGAATCAGGCGCAGGTGCTGTTCACCATGCGGGTGACGCCGGCCAGCGGATCACGACGGGACCGGCCCGACACCGACGAACAGCAGGCCGTCGCCCAGCTGCTGTCGCAGGGCAACGAGATCCTGGTGTGCTCCTACCTGCCGCGCACGGGCGGCCAGTACTGATCTGGTCCGGTCAGTTGAACGAGTCGCCGCAGGCGCACGAACCCGTGGCGTTGGGGTTGTCGATCGTGAAGCCCTGCTTCTCGATGCTGTCGACGAAGTCGATGGTCGCACCCTGCACATACGGCGCGCTCATCCGGTCCACCGTCAGGTTCACGCCGCCGAACTCCACGGACAGGTCACCGTCGAGCGACCGGTCGTCGAAGAACAGGTTGTAGCGCAGGCCGGCGCAGCCGCCCGGCTGCACGGCGATACGCAGGGCGAGGTCGTCGCGGCCCTCCTGGTCCAGCAACGCCTTGGCCTTGGCGGCGGCAGCGTCGGTCAGGATCACGCCGTGGGTGGCGGTTGCCGACTCTCCCTGAACTGTCATTACGTCTCCTGTGAGGCCTCATCGGGTGCGCGTTACTGGTTCAACGGTACCCCGTTCGGCCGCTATTCCCGAGTCTGTCCCCAGGCCGTCGCGGCCGTCTGCGGCAGAAGTAACCTGGCAGCGTGAACCTGCTGGGCCGTAAGAAAGACAAGGAACCCGACTCGGGCACCGGTGTGGCCGACGCCACAGTGGAGACGGAGTTGGCCGAGGACGCCACGGCGGCGCGCACCACGGCCCCCAAGGGCAGGCCGACGCCCAAGCGCGACGCCCGCAAGCGCGGGCCGGTGGCGCCCGCGCCGATGACGGCCGCCGAGGCGCGTCGCCGCCGCAAAGAGATGCGCTCCAAACTGAGCCGTGAGGAACGCCGAGCGGACAAGGCCGCGCGCCGCGAACAGATGACCCAACGCCGCGAGAAGATGATGGCCGGCGAGGAGGCCTACCTGCTGCCGCGGGATCGTGGACCGGTGCGCCGCTATGTGCGCGATCTGGTGGACTCCCGCCGCAACGTGCTCGGGCTGTTCATGCCGTCGGCCCTGGGCCTGATCTTCGTGATGCTGGCGGTGCCCTCGGTACAGGTGCAGCGCCTGATCTCCCCCGCGATGCTCGTGCTCGTGCTCATCATGGTGATCGACGGCTTCATCCTCGGCCGGCGCGTCAACCGTAAGGTCGACGCGAAATTCCCTGACAACACCGAAACCGGTTGGAAGCTCGGGTTTTACGCGGCCAGCCGCGCCTCGCAGCTGCGCCGGATGCGGGCACCCCGTCCGCAGGTGAACCGCGGCGACAAGGTCGCCTGAGCCCGGTGCGCACCCTGGTGCTCGGCGGCATCCGGTCGGGTAAGTCGCAGTGGGCCGAAGCGGCGCTCGCCGATACCGGTTCGCCACCGCTGCGCTACCTTGCTACCGGGCCTGCGCCCGCCGACGATCCCGACTGGGCTGCCCGGGTCGCCGCCCACCGGCAGCGCAGGCAGGATCGGTGGTCGACCGTCGAAACAGCAGATGTGGCAACGCAATTGCGGACCGAACACATCGCAACCCTGGTCGACGACATCGGCTCATGGCTGACCGCGGCGATGGACAGGTCGGGCGCGTGGACCGGCGGCTCGGTCGCCGCGGACGTCGACGATCTGCTCGACGCGGTGGGCGGGTTCTCCGCGCCGCTTGCGGTGGTCAGCCCCGAGGTCGGGCTGACCGTGGTGCCCGCGACGGCGGCGGGCCGCCGATTCGCCGACGAACTGGGTTCGCTCAACCAGCGGCTCGCCGCGGTGTGCGACCGGGTGGTGCTGGTCATCGCCGGACAACCCGTCTCGGTGAAGGAGCCGGTGTGACGGACTTTCCCGCCGTAGAGTCACCCGACGCCGACGTGGCCGCCGCCGCGCGGGAGCGGCAGAACCGGCTCACCAAGCCGCCCGGCTCGCTGGGCAGGCTGGAGGACCTCGCGGTCTGGGTCGCATCGTGCCAGGGGATGTGCCCACCTCGGCAGTTCCAGCGGGCCCGGATAGTCGTGTTCGCCGGTGACCACGGCGTCGCAGCGGCCGGGGTGTCGGCCTACCGGGCCGATGTCACCGCGCAAATGGTCGCCAACTTCGATGCCGGCGGCGCCGCGATCAACGTGCTCGCCGAGGTGGCGGGCGCAACCGTGCGAGTGGTCGACATCGCGGTCGACACGCCGCAACCGCACTCACCGTCGGTCGGCGCGCACAAGGTGCGCCGCGGCAGCGGCAACATCGCCGTCGAGGACGCCTTGAGCGCCGACGAACTCACCGCGGCGCTCGAGGCCGGTCGGCGGATCGCTGACGACGAGGTGGACTCCGGCGCCGACCTGCTGATCGCCGGCGATATGGGCATCGGAAACACAACTCCGGCAACGACTTTGGTTGCGGCGCTCAGCGACTCGGAACCGGTCGCCGTGGTCGGTCGCGGCACGGGCGTGGACGACGCGGGGTGGGCACGCAAGACCGCCGCGGTCCGCGACGCGCTGTACCGCGGCCGCGCCAGCGTCACCGATCCTGCTGCGCTCCTGCGGATCTGCGGTGGCGCGGATATCGCGGCGATGGCCGGCTTCTGCGCCCAGGCCGCCGTGCGGCGCACGCCGCTGCTGCTCGACGGCCTGGTGGTGACCGCGGCGGCGTTGGTGGCCGAGCGCCTTGCGACGGGCGCCCGCCTGTGGTGGCAGGCCGCACACCGATCCCCCGAACCGGCGCACGCGGTGGCACTGGATCGGCTTGGCCTCGATCCGATCCTGGACATGCGGATGCGCCTCGGCGAGGGCACCGGGGCGGCGGTCGCGTTGCCTGTCGTACGGGCGGCGGTGGCCGCGCTGGCGTCGATGGCGACGTTCGACGAAGCGGGCGTCACCCCTGCATCCGAGGAGTACTAGCCCGTGATCCGTTCGCTCACCGGGGCGTTCGCGTTCGGCACCGTCCTCCCGGCGCCCACCACGGCGGCATTCGGCCGCGGGGCACTGACCGCGTTGCCGGTGGCCGGCGCCGCGATCGGCGGGCTGGCGGCCGCAACGCTGTGGGCGGCGTCGTGGGCGTTCGGGCCGGGACCCCTGGCGGGTGTGTTGGCGGTGGCGGTGGTGGTGGCGCTGACCCGCGGGCTGCACGTCGACGGGCTCGCCGACACCGCCGACGGGCTGGGCTGTTACGGGCCGCCGGAACGCGCGCTCGAGGTGATGCGCGACGGCTCGGCGGGTCCGTTCGGCGTCGCCGCCGTGGTCATTGTCCTCCTGGTGCAGGCTTTCGCGTTCGCCGGGTTGACCTCCGTGGGGTTGGTGGCGGCGGTCGTGGCGGGTCGCGTCGCGGCGGTGCTGGCGTGCAGGCGCGGCGTGCCCGCCGCAGCGGGCAGTGCGCTGGGCGCACGGGTCGCGGGCACCCAACCGGTCGCGGTGGCCGCCGCGTGGATCGTCGCGGCCGCGGCGTTGGCCGCGTTCGCCGGCCCGCGGCCGTGGCAGGGGCCGCTGGCGGTGATCGTCGCGGTGTCGTGCGGGGCGCTGCTCGTGGCGCACTGTGTCCGGCGCTTCGGCGGCGTCACCGGAGACGTGCTCGGCGCCGCGATCGAGGTGACGACCGCTGTCGCCGCACTGGGTCTCGCCATCCGCTGAGCGGCGCCGGGGAACGCCGGCTCAGCCGAGTCGGGCCATCCAGCCGTGGGTATCGGCGAAGGTGCCGCGCTGGATCCCGGTGAGCGTGTCGCGCAGCGCCATCGTGATCTCCCCCGGCCCGCCGTCGGCGATGGTGAACTCGCCGTCGGCGTGTTTGACGCGGGCGACCGGGGTGATGACCGCCGCGGTGCCGCAGGCGAACACCTCGGTGATCTCGCCCGCGGCCGCCTTCTTCTGCCACTCGTCCACGTCGATCTTGCGCTCTTCGACCGTGAAACCGGCGTCGGAAGCCAACTGCAGCAAGGAATCTCGCGTTACGCCGGGCAGGATGGAGCCGCTCAGCTCGGGCGTGACGAGCCGCGCGGACCCGCCGCTGCCGAACACGAAGAACAGGTTCATCCCGCCCATCTCTTCGACATAGCGGCGTTCGGCGGCGTCCAACCACACCACCTGGTCGCAGTCGTTGTCCGCGGCCTGGGCCTGCGCTAGCAGCGAAGCGGCGTAGTTGCCGCCGAATTTCGCGGCGCCGGTACCGCCCGGGCAGGCCCGCACGTATTCGGTGGACAACCACACGCTGACCGGTTTGATGCCGCCCTTGAAATAGGCACCTGCGGGTGAGCCGATGACGAGGTAGCGGTATTCGGTTGCGGGCCGCACGCCGAGACCCGGCTCGGTCGCGAACACGAACGGCCGAAGATACAGCGACTCCTCACCGCCGGCGGCCGGAACCCAGGGCTCGTCGACGGAGATCAGCTGGCGCAGCGACTCGATGAACACCTCCGCGGGCAGTTCCGGGATCGCGAGTCGACGCGCCGAGAGACGTAGCCGTCGGGCGTTCGCCTCGGGCCGGAACGAGACGATCGAGCCGTCCCCCCAGCGGTAGGCCTTGAGCCCCTCGAAGATCTCCTGTGCGTAGTGCAGCACGATCGCCGAGGGGTCGAGCTCGATGGGGCCGTACGGGATCACCCGCGCGTTGTGCCAACCCTCACCCTCGGCGTAATCGATCGACACCATGTGGTCGGTGTGGTACCGGCCGAATCCGGGATTGGCCAGTATCGAGGCCCGTACCTCGTCGCTCGCCGGGTTCGCATTGCGCTCAACCGTGAACTCGAGGGGACCGTCAGTCATGCAGCGATTGTATATCCGCACCGCTACCGGGTTTTTGCCGCGACGAACGGCGGTTTGACCACCTCACACTCGACGGCGCGGCCGCGGACGTCGACCGTGACCAGCTGCCCGTCGGCGATGTTGCGGTCGGTGTCGATCAACGCCAGCGCGATGCCGACTTTCAAAGTCGGAGAGAAGGTTCCCGACGTCGTCACGCCCACCGGACGGTCGCCGTCGAGCACCGTGAGCCCGGCGCGCAGCACCCCCCTTCCGACCGCCCTCAAGCCGCGCAGCAGTCGACGCGGGCCACTCGCCTTCTCGGCCAGCAACGCTTCACGCCCCCAGAACGCATCTTTTTTCCAGCCGATGGCCCACCCGCAACGCGCCTGCAGCGGTGAGAAATCCAGCGACAGTTCGTGGCCGTGCAGCGGATAGCCCATCTCGGTGCGCAGGGTGTCGCGCGCGCCGAGACCCGCCGGCTCACCGCCCGCCGCCGTCACCGTCTCGAGCAGTGCGTCGAACACCGCGTCCGCGCGGTCCCACGGAGGCAGCAGCTCATAGCCGTGCTCGCCGGTGTAGCCGCTGCGGCAGACGCGTACGGGAACCCCGCCGAACTCGGCGTCGGCATAACCCATGTAGTCCATGTCGGTCGGCAGCCCGAGCGCGCCGACGACCTGCGCTGATTTCGGACCCTGGACGGCGAGTACCGCGTACGACCGGTGTTCGTCGGTGATCGTCAACTCGGCAGGGGCCTCGCGCCGCAGCGCCTCGACGACCGCGGCGGTGTTGGCGGCGTTGGGCACCAGGAAGATCTCGTCATCCGAGACGTAGTACGCGATCAGGTCGTCTACAACTCCGGCGACGCCGCCTACATCGGTGCAGCACAACGTGTATTGCGCCTTGCCCGGGCCGATGCGGCGCAGGTCGTTGGTGAACGCGGAGTTGACGTACTCGGCCGCGCCGGGCCCTCGCACCAACGCCTTGCCGAGATGGCTGACGTCGAACAGCCCGACCGATGTCCGGGTCGAGGTGTGCTCGCTGACCGTCCCGGCGTACGAAACCGGCATCAGCCACCCACCGAACTCGGCAAAGCTCGCCCCCAGTTCGCGGTGGCGGTCTTCCAGTGGGCCGTGTTCGACTTCGCTCACGGAAATCCACCCTAACCGGGGCGTCGACGCTGGCAGACTCGGGTGCGTGGTCGATTTCGCCGCACTGGAGGCGGCCGGAATTGCGAACGCGCGAGAACGCGCGGGGCTCATCGAGTACCTCGACAGCCTCGGGTTCACCGCGGAGGACATGGTCGAGGCAGAACGCAAGGGCCGTCTGTTCGGCCTGGCCGGTGACGCGCTGCAGGGGCCGGGCCGCCCGGTGCACAGCTTGCGCACGGCCGCCGAGGCGCTCGACGTGCCCCTTGACGAGGTCGCCACGGCGTGGGCCGTGATGGGCCTGAACATCTCAGATCCGGATGCATTGGCGCTGAGCCGGGCAGAAGTCGACGGACTGGCGGCGTGGGTGGCGATGAAGGCGCTCGTCGGCGATGATGCCGCGCTGGCCTTTCTACGCGTCCTCGGCAACACGATGGCCCGTCTCGCCGAAGCCGGCGGGACGATGGTGCGCATGGCCCAACCCGATCTCCTGATGACGCACAGCGGGAACGAACTCACCACGGCGAAGGCCTATCGCGCGGTCACCGAGATCACCCAGCGGATCAGCGTGCTGATCGACGCCGTCTTCCGGGAGCACATCATCAGCGCCCGAACCCATTTCGAGGGCGTGTTGCACGACTCGTCGCCCATCGTCACGTGCGGGGTGGGATTCGCCGACCTCACCGGTTTCACCGCCCTGACCCAGCGGCTCACGCCGGACGAATTGTCCGATTTGTTGATCGGGTTCGGCGGCATCGTGTCCGATCTCGTGCACGCCGACGGAGGGCGCGTGGTGAAGTTCATCGGCGACGAGGTGATGTGGGTGTCCTCGACCCCGGAACTGCTGGCGAAGGTCGCTCTCGATCTCGTCGAGCTGCCGCAGGCGCGTGACGCCGGTCTGCTGGTGCGTGCGGGTCTCGGCTACGGGGACGTGCTGGCCATCGGCGGCGATTACTGGGGCACCCCGGTGAACCTGGCCGCCCGGTTGGTGGCGGCCGCCGCGCCGGGGCAGATCCTGGCGTCCACCGACGTTCGCGACGAGCTGCCCGAATGGCCCGCCATTCCGCAGAACCCATTGATACTCAAAGGCTTCGAGGCTCCGGTGACAGCCTATGACCTGCACCTGAGTCGCTGATGGTCGACCTGGATGCGCTCGAAGCCGCCGGCCTCGCCGACGCACGGCAGCGTGCGGCGTTGATCGAGTACCTCGACAGCCTCGGGTTCTCCGCCGAGGAGATGGTCGACGCCGAGCGGCACGGGCGGCGCCTGTTCCAACTCGCCGGCGACGCGGTGCGCCGCTCAGGTCCCCCGACCTACAGCCTGCGCACCGCCGCCGAGGCGCTCGCGCTGCCGGTCGATGACGTCGCTCACTACTGGGCGATGCTCGGCTTGACTGTCACCGATCCCGATCAGGTCGCATTGAGCCAGGCAGATGTCGACGCCCTCGCCACGTGCGCCGCGATGACGGCGTTGTGGGACATAGACGGCACCGCCGGTCTTTTGCGACTCATCGGTTCGGCAATGGCCCGGGTGGCCGAGGCCGAAGCGACGGCCACTCGAACCAGTCAGCCACAGTTCTGGATCACCACCAGCCACGACGAACTCACCACGGCACGCACTTACCGCGCGCTGGCCGAATTGATTCCCAGGGTGGGAGCGTTGATGGATGCCGTACATCGACAGCATCTCGAACGGCCCAACCTGTTCGAGAACGTCCTGCGCGACCCGTCGGCCAGCCTGGAGTGCGGCATCGGCTTTGTCGACCTCTCGGATTTCACGGCGCTGACGCAGCAAATCAGCCCAGGCGAACTGTCGGCGTTGCTCAGCGGGTTCACCGCCACCGTCAGCGACGTGGTGCATGACGACGAGAGTTGGTTGGTGAAATTCATCGGTGACGCGGTGATGTGGGTGAGTTCGACGCCGGAGCGTTTGCTGCGGACCGCCGCCGATCTCGTGGACCACCCACGGGTGCGAAAAGCCGGACTTCGTCTTCGCGCAGGGCTGAGCTACGGCGAAGTTGTCGCCATCAACGGCGACTACTTCGGCACCCCCGTCAACCTGGCCGCGCGGCTCGTCAGCGCCGCGGCACCCGGTCAGATCCTCGCCGCTGCAGATGTCCGCGACGAGCTGCCCGGCTGGCCTGCGACCCGACTGGATCCTTTGACGCTCAAGGGCTTCGACGCCCCCGTCCCGGCTTACGATCTGCACGGCGGCCACTGAAGCTAGGGTTAGGCCTCGTGAGCCCTGCAACTGTCGGATACCAGGCCCCTATCGTCACCGTCAGCTCGGCGCTGCCGAAACGCAAAGCCGGCTCATCGGTGCTGATCGTGCCGGTGGTCAACGGGGACGACGACTCTGCGCCGAAGGTGCTGCCCAGCCCCTTCCTCGATAGCGGGGCGGTCGCCGAGATCGAGGGCGCGCTCGAGGCACTCGGCGCCAAAGGCGGCAGCGAGCAACTCACCCGCGTCGTCGCGCCATCGCTTCCGGTGGCCAGCGTCTTGGCGGTCGGACTAGGCAAGCAGAGCGACCACTACTCCGCCGATGTCATCCGCCGCGCCGCGGGTGTCGCGGCTCGGTCGCTCAACGGCACCGAGGCGGCGCTGACGACGCTGACGGACGTCGACCTGACCGCCGCGATCGAGGGCCTGATCCTCGGCGCCTACCGGTTCGCCGACTTCCGCAGCGGCAAGACCGCGCCCAAGGACGCCGGCCTGCGCGAGATCACCGCGCTCACCGCGGACACGAAGTCGAGTACCAAGGAAGCCGCGCAGCGGGCGGCCGACATCGCGACCGCGGTGGCCACCGCCCGCGATCTGGTCAACACCCCGCCGAGCCACCTCTTTCCCGCCGAATTCGCCCGGCGCGCAAGCGATTTGGCCGAGGCAGCCGGACTACAGGTGGAAATCCTCGACGAGAAGGCGTTGGAGAAGGCAGGTTACGGCGGCATCATCGGCGTCGGCAAAGGTTCGTCCCGTCCTCCGCGTCTGGTACGGCTGTCCCACAAGGGCGCCAAGCGCAAAGGTAAGCGCGTCGCGCTGGTTGGCAAGGGCATCACGTTCGACACCGGCGGCATCTCGATCAAGCCCGCGGCGAACATGCACCACATGACCTCCGACATGGGTGGCGCGGCCGCTGTCATCGCGACCGTGGTGCTGGCCGCCAAGCAGAAGCTGCCGATCGACGTGATCGCCACGGTGCCGATGGCCGAGAACATGCCGTCGGCCACCGCGCAGCGGCCCGGTGATGTGTTGACCCAGTACGGCGGCACCACGGTGGAAGTGCTCAACACCGACGCCGAGGGCCGGCTGATTCTGGCCGACGCGATCGTGCGGGCCGGCGAGGACCAGCCGGACTACCTGATCGAGACCTCGACGCTGACCGGCGCGCAGACCGTAGCGCTCGGCGCCCGCACCCCCGGAGTGATGGGCAGCGACGAATTCCGCGACCGAGTCGCAGCGATTTCGCAGGCGGTCGGCGAGAACGCCTGGCCGATGCCGCTGCCCGAGGAACTCAAGGACGACCTCAAATCGACGGTCGCCGACCTGGCCAACGTCAGCGGCTCGCGGTACGCCGGCATGCTGGTGGCCGGCACGTACCTGCGCGAGTTCGTTCCCGACGGCGTGCAGTGGGCCCACATCGACATCGCGGGCCCGGCGTACAACACGGGCGGCCCGTGGGGCTACACCGGCAAGGGCGGCACCGGGGTGCCGACGCGGACCATGTTCGCGGTCCTGGAGGACATATCTCAGAGCGGCTGATGGGCTCGAGCCGCGAGCGTCTAGGCCATATGGCCGAGACCGACGAAATGGCGGTTTTCACCCGCACAAACCCGCCAAAACGTCCGTTTCGGCGAACACGGACGCCACGGCGCTAGCGGCTAGACCACCCTGCCGCGCGCGGTACTCCGCATCACCTGCGGGAGCAGGTGCGCTACGCCGTAGACGATGTGTGCCTCCGGGGCGACCGGCCGGATCGGCTTGTTCTTCTTGACCGCCGAGACGATCGCGTTGGCCACCTTGTCGGGGCCGTACCGACGTTTGGCGAACACCTTCTCCAGTTGCGCGCGGCGGGCTTCGACCTTGTCCCGCTTGCCGGCGGGCGCGTCGAACCGGGTGGTGTGCACGATGTTGGTGTCGATCACGCCGGGGCATACCGTGGTGAGCCCCACGTCGGCCTGGTCCAGCTCGGCGCGCAGACAGTCGCCGAACATGAACACCGCGGCCTTGCTGGTGGCGTAGGCATTCATCGACTGCTGCGGTGAGTACGCCGCCATCGACGAGATGTTGACGACGTGCCCGCCCAGCCCTCGGTCGACCAGCCGGCGCCCGAAAGACCTGCAGCAGTTGACAACTCCACCGAAGTTGATGGCAAGGACACGGTCGTACTCCTCGCGCGGGGTGTCGAGGAACATTCCGGCGTGCCCGACGCCCGCGTTGTTCACCACGATGTCGGGTACGCCGTGTTCGGCGCACACAAGGTCGGCGAACCGCTCGACGGCGTCGGCGTCGGACACGTCGACGGTGTAGGCGTGCGCGACTCCTCCGCGGGCGGCGATCTGGGCCGCGGTCTCCTTTGCGGTGCCCTCGTCGAGGTCGCTGACGACGATCTCGGCGCCCTCCCGCGCGAATGCGAGTGCCGTCTCGCGACCGATTCCACTGCCCGCACCGGTCACGGAAACCAGTGTGTCACTGAAGTATTCGCGTGGCGGGCCGACCTGTGCGCGCAACAGTTCACGCGCCGGCGGGTTACCGTCGAGGAAATCGACAAGCTGCTCGACCGACCGTGCGATCGCATGCGGGTGCGACATCGGCGACCAGTGCCCGGCGGCAAGATCGCGGCGCCACAGCTGCGCTACCCAGTTCTTGGTGTCGTCATAGACGTACGGCCGCACGAACGGATCCCTGAGATTGACGATGAGTTGCACCGGGACATCGACGTAGTGGTTCGTGCGCCCGGTCTTCATCGACGCCAGATAGTTGGCGCCATAGACCTTGACGCTCTTGGCGGCGTCGTCCTTGTAGGTCGTGGAATGGTGCAGTTGGTCGGGAGGGATCCCATCGCGCAGTAGCAGGATCTGTCGCACCAGGTTTGCGACGAAGCCGCGCACGGCCAACGGTGCGATGCCCGGGATCGAGAAGAAGCCCATATAGGAGAAGGACAGGAACTGGCTCAGCGCGCGAACGAACCGCCGCGGGCGCCACGGACGCCTCAAGCTGCCGATGACGAAACGGTTGAGGTGGTCGATGCTGGGACCCGCAACCGAGGTGAGCGACGCGACGCGGTCGCTGGCACCCGGCCGGGCCAGGTACTCCCACACAGCCGCCGAGCCCCAGTCGTGCGCGAGCACGTGCACCGGTTCACCGGAGCTGACGGCAGCGGTGACGGCTTCGAAGTCATCGGCGTACCGGGCCATACGATGAGCCGAAACGCGCTTGGGCGCAGTCGATTCGCCGACTCCCCGGTTGTCGTAGCGCACGATGCGGAACCGGTCGGCCAGCAGCGGCACAACGCCGTCCCACAGCACGTGCGAATCCGGCCAGCCGTGCACGAGGACCAGCGTGGGGCCATCGGGATTGCCTTCTTCGTGAACGGCGATCCGCACGTCATCTGAGCTGTCGACGAACCGCTGCGCGTTCTGCCCCATCACACCTCCAGTGGTTGGCGGAACCGCCGGTACCGTATCAGCGCTCGTCGAGTTCCCGACGCTCCGCGCGACGGCGTTCGATGCGGCGACGTTCGTCGTAGTCGCGCATCCGCTGCGGATAGCCGACCTTCTGCACGTCGTAGACGGGGATATTGAGCCGTTCGGACAGCCGACGGGCACCGGCGTCTCCCCCGGCACGGCGCCGGGTCCACTCGCCGTCGGCGGCCACCAGGACCACCGTGACGTCGGTGACCGTGGTCTTCGGTTCGACGAAGGCTTCCACACCGGTGTGTTCGGCGACCCACTGGCGCAGGTAGTTCAGATCCGCGGCGGGGTCGGCACCCGGCCCCTTGCCTGCGCGCTTACCGCGGCGAAATCTGTCGAGAACTCCCACTCCCGTCCGTGCTCCCTTCGGCCGCCTGTCTCGATAGTGCCAGAGCCACGGGTCAGCCGGTCTGCGGCGAACTGTGCAACCGGACGTGAAAGGATGGGTTGCGAAGACATCGATCCAGCACGACTGACCGACCGTTCAAGGGAGCGAGGGAGTCAATCACATGGCCATCTCCGTCCAGATGCCTGCACTCGGCGAGAGCGTCACCGAGGGGACTGTCACCCGTTGGCTCAAGCAAGAGGGCGATACGGTCGAACAAGATGAGCCGCTGCTGGAAGTCTCCACCGACAAGGTCGACACCGAGATTCCCTCACCCGCTTCCGGGGTGCTGAAGAAGATCATCGCCCAGGAAGACGACACCGTTGAGGTGGGCGGTGAATTGGCGGTCATCGGCGACGCCGGCGAGGACGGCGGCTCCGACAGCTCCGACGACTCAAAAGACTCGGAAGACAAGGACGCCTCGGAAGACAAGGACGCCTCCAGCGGAGACGAGCAAGCCGCCGAAGAGGAGAAGCCCGCGGAGAAGCCGGCGTCAGAGCCCGAGCCCGCCGCCGAGGAAGAGGACGCGTCGCAGCCCGATTCCAAGCCTGAATCCAAGCCGGCTGCGAAGTCGTCGGGGGACGCGACCCCGGTACTGATGCCGGAGCTCGGCGAGTCCGTCACCGAGGGCACGGTGACACGCTGGTTGAAGAAGGTCGGCGACTCCGTCGAGGTCGACGAACCGCTGCTCGAGGTGTCCACGGACAAGGTGGACACCGAGATTCCCTCACCTGTGGCGGGCACGCTGCTGTCCATCACCGCCGAGGAGGACGACACCGTCGAGGTGGGCGGGGAGCTGGCCAAGATCGGCGATGCCGACGCGGCGCAGGACTCGAAGCCCGAGCCCAAGCCTGAACCAGAACCGGAGCCAGAACCGGAGCCCAAGCAGGAAGAGAAACCCAAGCAGGAAGAGAAGCCCGAGCCCGAACAGGAACCCAAGCCCGAGCCCGAGCAAGAGGCCAAACCCGAACCCAAGCCCGAGCCGAAACCGGAATCGAAACCGCAGCCCGAGCCGGAATCGAAGCCCGAGCCGCAACCCACGAGTGAGTCCGGCCCTTACGTCACCCCGCTGGTGCGAAAGCTGGCTGCGGAGAACAACGTTGACCTCGCCAACGTGAAAGGCACCGGCGTCGGCGGACGGATCCGCAAGCAGGACGTGCTCGCGGCGGCGGAGGCCACCAAGGCGCCGACGACCCCGACCGAACAGCCGGCCGAAGCACCGGGCAAGGCGCCCGCCGCGGCGTCGGCCTCCGCGGACGGCGACACCTCGTCGGCTCGGTTGGCGCACCTGCGCGGCACCACGCAGAAGGCCAACCGGATCCGCCAGCTGACCGCGAAGAAGACCCGCGAATCTTTGCAGGCGACAGCGCAATTGACCCAGACCCACGAGGTCGACATGACCAGGGTGGTGTCGCTGCGAGCACGGGCGAAGGCCAGTTTCGCCGAGCGCGAGGGCGTGAACCTGACATTTCTGCCGTTCATCGCGGTCGCGGTGGTGGACGCGCTGAAGGCGCATCCGAACGTCAACGCCAGTTACAACGAGGAAACCAAGGAGATCACCTACTACGACGCCGAGCACCTCGGCTTCGCGGTCGACACGGAGCAGGGTCTGCTCTCGCCGGTGATCAAGAACGCCGGTGATCTGTCGCTGGCCGGCCTGGCCCGCGCGATCGCCGACATCGCGGCGCGCGCACGCTCGGGTGACCTCAAACCCGACGAGTTGTCCGGCGGAACGTTCACGATCACCAACATCGGCAGTCAGGGCGCGCTTTTCGACACGCCGATCCTGGTGCCGCCGCAAGCGGCGATGCTGGGTACGGGCGCCATCGTCAAGCGGCCCCGGGTGATCGCCGACGAGTTCGGCAACGAGTCGATCGGTGTCCGCTCGGTGTGCTACCTGCCGCTGACCTACGACCACCGGCTGATCGACGGCGCAGATGCCGGCCGCTTCCTGACCACCATCAAGCGCCGGCTCGAGGAAGGCGCGTTCGAGGCCGACTTAGGCCTGTAGAGGCCTACAGGGAAGGCTTGCGCCTGTCGTGTCCGAAGCCGTCATCGCGATCGCGGGATCGTCCGGTCTGATCGGCACGGCGCTGGTGTATGCACTGCGTGCCACCGACCGCCGTGTGCTGCGCATCGTCCGGCGCGCACCGTCGAACGCCGACGAGGTGTTCTGGAACCCGGACACCGGCGAATTCGACCCTCAGACGTTGGCCGGGGTGGACGCGGTGGTCAATCTGTGTGGCGTCAACGTCGGCGAGAAGCGGTGGTCGGGCGCGTTCAAGCAGAGCCTGCGCGACAGCCGCATCGGACCCACGGAGGTGCTCGCCAACGCGGTCGCCGAGGCCGGCGTACCCGTGCTCGTCAACGCCAGCGCGGTCGGCTTCTACGGCGACACCGGCCCGCAGATCACCGACGAGAACGCGCCCGCCGGCGAGGGGTTCCTCCCCCACCTGTGCATCGATTGGGAGGCCGCCACCTGGGCGGCGCGACAGGACGGCGCGCGGGTCGTGCTGGCGCGCTCCGGCCTGGTGTTGGCCCCGGCGGGCGGGATGCTCGGCCGGCTCAAACCATTGTTCTCTCTGGGGCTGGGCGCCCGGCTGGGCAACGGCCGCCAGTACATGCCATGGATCAGCCTGGAGGACGAGGTCCGCGCGCTGCTGTTCGCGATATCGCACGACGAGCTGTCCGGGCCGGTCAACCTCACCGGTCCCGCGCCCGTCACCAACGCCGAGTTCACCGCGGCGTTGGGCCGCGCGGTCAATCGACCGACACCGCTGATGGTTCCGGGATTCGCGCTGCGCGCCGTTCTCGGTGAGTTCGCCGACGAGGGGCTGCTGGGCGGTCAGCGCGCCATCCCCGCGGCGCTCGAGCGGGCCGGATTCGTCTTCCACCACAACACCATTGGCGAGGCGTTGGCGTTCGCCACCGCGCCGCGAGAGTAGCGTCGGTGTAGTGACGGGTTCGATTCGGTCGGTGTCGACGCAGATCGACGTGCGTCGGCTGGGCTTGGTCGACTACGAGGATGCCTGGCAGTTGCAGCGTCAGATCGCCGACGAGCGGGTGGCGGGCGGACCGGACACCCTGCTGCTACTCGAGCATCCGCCGGTGTACACCGCAGGCCGGCGCACGCTGCCCAGCGAAAGGCCGAGTGCGGCCGCCACTCCGGTCATCGACACCGACCGCGGCGGCAAGATCACCTGGCACGGGCCCGGGCAACTGGTGGGCTATCCGATCGTCGGGCTGGCCGAACCGCTCGACGTGGTCAACTTCGTTCGGCGTCTTGAGGAATCGCTGATCAAGGTCTGCGCCGATCTCGGCGTGCAGACCGGTCGGGTCGAGGGCCGTTCCGGGGTGTGGGTGCCGCCCGCGGCGAGCCGCGAATCCAGTACCGACGCCAAGGGCCCCGCGCGCAAGATCGCTGCAGTCGGCATCCGGGTGTCGCGGGCGACGACCATGCACGGATTCGCGTTGAACTGCGATTGCGACCTGTCCGCATTCTCGGCGATCGTGCCCTGCGGCATCACCGACGCCGGGGTCACTTCACTGACGGCTGAACTGGGGCGGCGGGTCGGCGTCGCGGACGTCATCGGACCGGTGGCAGACGCGGTGGCAGACGTCCTGGACGGGCGGCTGAGGGTAGCGTTGACGCCGTGACCGTGACTCCTGAAGGCCGCAAACTGCTGCGTCTCGAGGTGCGCAACGCCGAGACGCCGATCGAGCGCAAGCCGCCGTGGATCAAGACACGCGCGAAGATGGGCCCGGAGTACCAGGAACTCAAGGCGCTGGTCAAACGCGAAGGGCTGCACACGGTCTGCGAGGAGGCCGGCTGCCCCAACATCTTCGAATGCTGGGAGGACCGCGAGGCCACCTTCCTCATCGGCGGCGAACAGTGCACCCGTCGCTGCGACTTCTGCCAGATCGACACCGGTAAACCGGCCGACCTCGACCGTGACGAACCGCGCCGGGTGGCCGAGAGCGTGCAGGCGATGGGGCTGCGCTACTCGACCGTGACGGGCGTGGCCCGCGACGACCTACCCGACGGCGGTGCCTGGCTCTACGCCGAGACGGTGCGTGCGATCAAAGAACTCAATCCGAACACTGGCGTGGAACTGCTGATCCCCGACTTCAACGGCGACCCCGGCCAATTGCGCGAGGTCTTCGAGGCGAATCCAGAAGTGTTGGCGCACAACGTCGAAACCGTTCCGCGGATCTTTAAGCGGATCCGGCCCGCATTCCGCTACGAGCGCAGCCTTCGAGTGCTGACCGCGGCGCGCGACTTCGGGTTGGTCACCAAGTCGAACCTCATCCTCGGCATGGGTGAGACGCCCGAGGAGGTGCGCACCGCGCTGACCGATCTGCGCGACGCGGGCTGCGACATCGTCACGATCACCCAGTACCTGCGGCCCTCGGCGCGTCATCACCCGGTGGAGCGCTGGGTGCACCCCGAGGAGTTCGTCGAGCACGAGCAGTTCGCCCAGGGGCTGGGGTTCGCCGGCGTGCTGGCCGGACCACTGGTGCGGTCGTCGTACCGGGCGGGCCGGCTGTATGCCCAGGCGAAGGCGACGGCGCGCACGGGAGCCGCGGCGGCGGCGTCATCGCACTCCGTATCCTGAAGCAATGGCGAAAACCCGCAATCCCGAGGCCCTCAAGGCCGCGAAGGCCGAGGCCAAGGCGGCCCGCAAAGCGGCGTCCAAACAACGCCGCAGCCAACTGTGGCAGGCGTTCCAGATCCAGCGCAAAGAGGACAAGCGGCTGCTGCCGTACATGATCGGCGCATTCGTGCTGATCGTCGCCGGCTCCGTGGCGCTCGGGATCTTCGCGGGCGGCTTCACGACTTACGTGATGATCCTGCTGGGCATCATCCTCGGAGCCCTGGTGGCCTTCATCATCTTCGGCAGACGCGCTCAGAAGTCCGTCTACCGCAAGGCCGAGGGTCAGACCGGCGCAGCGGCGTGGGCGCTGGACAACCTGCGCGGCAAGTGGCGGGTGACGCCCGGCGTCGCGGCCACCGGCCACTTCGACGCGGTGCACCGTGTGATCGGCAGGCCCGGGGTCATCTTCGTCGGCGAGGGTTCGCCGACACGGGTGAAGCCGTTGCTGGCCCAGGAGAAGAAGCGCACCGCCCGACTGGTCGGCGACACTCCGATCTACGACGTCATCATCGGCAACGGCGAAGGCGAAGTGCCGCTGGCCAAGCTGGAGCGTCACCTCAACAAGCTGCCTGCCAACATCACGGTCAAACAACTCGACGCGCTGGAGTCGAGGCTGGCCGCGCTTGGCACCAAGGTGGGCCCGGCCGCGATGCCGAAGGGCCCACTGCCGACGCAGGCCAAGATGCGCGGTGTGCAGCGCACCGTCCGCCGCCGCTGAGGCCCGAGTTCCGAGTTCGGAGTTCCGCCGAGACAGACGAAATGGTCGTGATCCGACCGGATTTTCAACCAAAACGTCGGTTTCGGCGCCGGCAGAAGTTACCGACGAACCACCGCGGTGTTGGTGAACCGGTCCTGATATCCGCGGAAGTCTTTGTCGGTGAACAGGGCGGGGATGACGAAGAACACCAGCAGACCGCGGACCGCGGCGCGCCCGATCCCGACGTGCATCCGGTGGTCGATCGAGGCGACCCGCAGGCCCAGCGCCCACTGACCGGGCGTGAAGCCGAACAACCGCACCGAGACGATGCCCAGCACCAGCCACACCACCGCGATCGACGTCGAGCCCAGCGGGCTGTACAGGAAGGCGTCGCGGCTGATGACGCCGACGTTCACCGCAAGCCCCACCAGTCCGTAGGCAATGAACCAATCGATCATCAGCGCAGCGATCCGCCTGCCGAACCGGGCGATCGAACCGGGGCCGGTCTCCGGCATACCGAGGCGCTGACCGGGATAGTCGTCGGGTCCGGCGTCGCTGGTCGGATCCGGACCCGACAGCCAGGACCCCAGTGATCGGGCCATACTGTCAGGATAGGGCGGGACATCAGGTGGTCCACGCGAGGCCATCGGCCGCCGGCGACGAGGCACTGAGGTGAGATTGCGTAACTTCGGCGCAACATTCGGTTGACGACCGTGCAACATCGTGTCCCTAGCGTCAACCCGCGGGTTACCAGATAAAGGAGAGAACTCAGTGGCAGAAAAGACGGCCGACGACATTCTCAAGCTGATCAAGGACGAGGATGTCGAATACGTCGACATCCGGTTCTGTGATCTGCCCGGCGTCGTTCAGCATTTCTCGGTCCCGGCTTCGGCCTTCACCCAGGACGTCTTCGAGGACGGCTTGGCCTTCGACGGCTCATCGGTTCGCGGTTTCCAGTCGATCCACGAGTCCGACATGATGCTGCTGCCGGACCCCGACACCGCACGTATCGACCCGTTCCGCGCCGCCAAGACGCTGAACCTCAACTTCTTCGTGCACGATCCATTCACCCGCGAGGCTTACTCGCGCGACCCGCGCAACGTCGCCCGCAAGGCGGAGAACTACCTGGCCAGCACCGGCATCGCCGACACGGCGTACTTCGGCGCCGAGGCCGAGTTCTACATCTTCGACTCGGTGACCTTCGACTCCCGGATCAATGGCACCTTTTACGAGGTGGACTCCGAGGCCGGCTGGTGGAACACCGGCGAACCGGTCGAGGCCGACGGCAGCGCCAACCGCGGTTACAAGGTCCGGCCCAAGGGCGGCTATTTCCCCGTCGCGCCGTACGACCACTACGTGGATCTGCGCGACGAGATGTGCACCAACCTGCAGAACGCAGGCTTCACGCTCGAGCGCGGCCACCACGAGGTCGGCACCGCCGGCCAGGCCGAGATCAACTACAAGTTCAACACGATGCTGCACGCGGCCGATGACCTGCTGCTGTTCAAGTACATCATCAAGAACACGGCATGGCAGGCCGGCAAGACCGTAACGTTCATGCCCAAGCCGCTGTTCGGCGACAACGGGTCCGGCATGCATGCCCACCAGTCGCTGTGGAAGGACGGCCAGCCGCTGTTCCACGACGAGTCCGGCTACGCGGGCCTGTCGGACATCGCGCGCCACTACATCGGCGGCATCCTGCACCACGCGCCGTCGCTGCTGGCGTTCACCAACCCCACGGTGAACTCCTACAAGCGCCTGGTGCCGGGTTACGAGGCGCCGATCAACCTGGTGTACAGCCAGCGCAACCGCTCGGCGTGTGTGCGTATCCCGATCACGGGCAACAACCCGAAGGCCAAGCGCCTGGAGTTCCGCTGCCCCGACAGCTCGGGTAACCCGTACCTGGCGTTCGCGGCGATGCTGATGGCCGGCATCGACGGCATCAAGCGCAAGATCGAGCCGCAGACGCCGGTCGACAAGGACCTCTACGAGCTGCCGCCCGACGAGGCCGCCAACATTCCCCAGGCGCCCACCTCCCTGTCGGCGGTCATCGACAAGCTCGAAGAGGACCACGACTACCTCACCGAGGGTGGGGTGTTCACCGAGGATCTGATCGAGACCTGGATCTCCTACAAGCGCGAGAACGAGATCCTGCCCGTTCAGATCCGTCCGCACCCGTACGAGGTGGCGCTGTACTTCGACGTGTAAGCCGTCATCGTGGAAGGGGCCGGATGGTGCACGCCATCCGGCCCCTCCGCTTTCGTGCGGCCGACGGCGTGCGAACAATCAGCGACGGTCCGGTAACGGTGCTGTTCAAGCGCTCAACAGAACGGGTCGGCGCGCGTAAGGTCGGTCCATGACGACCCAACTGGACGCTCGCCTCTCGAGGTATTCGTCACCGTTGCTGAGTGTTTTCCGCATCGTCTTCGGCCTTCTGTTTGCCATCCACGGTTCGCAGAAGTTGTTCGGCTGGCCGGTCCCAGCGCCAGCTCCGATCGAAGTCGGCGACTGGCCGATGTGGTGGGCGGGATTGATCGAATTGGTCTGCGGCCTGCTCATCGCCGTCGGGCTGTTCACCCGCATCGCGGCGATCATCGCTGCCGGCGAGATGGCCGTGGCGTATTTCTGGCAGCACTGGCCGCCGCTGGAGGGCCCGCGCGGCAGCTTCTGGCCCATCGCGAACAACGGCGAACCGGCGGTGCTGTACTGCTTCGGTTTCCTGGCCCTGGCAGCGCTCGGCGCCGGCGCCTGGTCGGTCGATGCGCGACGCCGAGGCGCGGCCGGCGGGTACGCGGGTGCGCCACCCCGGCGAGTCGGCGCGGTCACTGCGAGGGAGGAGCAGTACGTCGCCACGGACGCGCCTCCGCGCCGGCGCGGCGGGCTGCTCAGCCGTTTCCGCAGACCGCGCTACTGATCCAGGCCGAGGTCCTTACGGAAACGCTTCATCCCGTCGATCTTCGCCGGAAGCGTCGCCTGCGGCCCGGCGTAGAACATCCACGGCATCGTCACAATGCCCGCGATACCGCCCGCCTCGGCGCGCTCGTAATGCTCTGGGGTGAACGCGTCGGTCAGCGGCGTGATGACGGTGAAATCGTCCATCGTCAAACCATTTTCGGCGCGTAGCTCACGCAGCTTCGCGACGCGTTCGAGCGCCCGGTCGGTGGTGATGAGATCGCCGATCCAGCCGTCGTGGCGCGCCGCGCGGCGCAGCGCGATGTCCGAGAGCCCGCCCACATACACCGGGATCGGCGGCGGCGTCGGCTCCATCTCCAGCCGCGGCGTCTGATAGAACTCGCCGTCGAATTCCGTCCACCCGGGCTTCCACAGCTCCTTCATCAGCGTGAGCATCTCGTCGGTGCGTTTACCGCGCCGCGCGAACTGCTGGCCCATCAGGGCGAACTCTTCCTCGCACCAGCCCACACCGATGCCGAGTTCGAGCCGTCCTCCCGCCAGAACAGCCGCGGTGCCAATCGATTTCGCGGCCGAGTACGGGTCCCGCATCGCGGGCAG
Organism: Mycobacterium sp. GA-0227b; assembly: GCF_001499855.1. Classification (GTDB taxonomy): domain Bacteria; phylum Actinomycetota; class Actinomycetes; order Mycobacteriales; family Mycobacteriaceae; genus Mycobacterium. Next base: position 89,165 of record NZ_LQIK01000007.1, on the reverse strand, counting down.
ATACACGGTGGTGACGAACCGCAACCGCGAGGTCACCACGGCCAACGCCCCGATCAACACCCACGGGTCGGGCCAGTCGGTGAAGGCCTCCCACCGCCGCCGACCATCCTTGGTGTATGGATACGGGGTCTGCAGCGTCTCCAGGTTCACGACATGGTCGGGGATACCGAGGCCGTCGTAGCCGAGATCATCTGCTGCCCTGGCGATCTCGACGATCTCGCTGGTGTCCAGGAACGCCACGCTGACGTAGAACTTCACCCGGCGTCCCGCGCCCACGCCGGCCGGATGAAGACACCCTCGGCCTCGACCGTGGTGCCGTCGGCGTCCATCAGGTATCCGCGGGCGAATGTCTTGACGCCCTCGGACCGCTCCACGAACGCCTCCGCGCGCAGTCGGCCCAGCGGGGTTCCGCGCAGATACCGAAGCGAGATCGTGCCGGTGAACTTCGGCTGGGTGAGGCCTTCGCTCGCAGCCTCACCCAGCAGGTGGTCGAGCACCAGCGCGCAGATACCGCCGTGCACCCAGCCCGGGGGGCCTTCGTACGCGCCGCTCAGCGTGAACTCACTCCAGCAACGCCCGTCCTCCTCATGGTGGATGACCATCGGGGGCGCGATCGCATTGCGAAGTCCCACAGCCGGGTTCGCCCACGCCAGCGGGCGCCCGGTGAGCTCGTGACGCAGCGTGCTGGACACCGGGCGCTGCTTGCTCTCGAGGAGGTCCGTGACCGCTTCGATCTTCGCCTGCGCGTCGGCGACCGCGGCTTCGTCGATCTCGGTGTGCAGGCTCGCATAGATCAGTTTGCGCACCGCATCCGTCAGCGGGCCGTACAAAGCCCGCTGACGCTGATACTCCTCCTCGGTGATGACGTCGAACCCGAAATCCATGCTCATGTGTTCATCCACTCCGTCTCATCCACCGAAGACCTTCTTGACGACCGCTTTCGCCCGACGCGTCACCCGCAGATAGTTGTCGAGGAACTCCCCGCCGTCGTCGGTGTCCCAACCCGCTGCCACCGCAACGGCATTCAACTGGCGGCCGGGCCCGGGCAGCTGGTCGGTCGGCTTGCCGCGCACCAGCACCAGCGCGTTACGCGCACGGGTCGCGGTCAGCCACGCCTGGCGCAACAACTCGACGTCGCCCTCGGCGATCAGCTCGGCGGCGCCGATCACGTTGAGCGACTCCAACGTCGACGTGTTGTGCAGCGCGGGCACCTCGTGCGCATACCTCAGTTGCAGCAACTGCACCGTCCACTCGATGTCGGCTAGGCCGCCGCGGCCCAGCTTGGTGTGGGTGTTCGGGTCGGCGCCACGCGGCAGCCGTTCGGCGTCCACCCGCGCCTTGATCCGCCTGATCTCCTGCACCGCTTCGGCCGACACCCCGCCGGGTGGGTAGCGGATCTTGTCGATCATCAGCAGGAACCGCTCCCCCAGGTCGAGATCGCCGGCCACGCGATGGGCCCGCAACAGCGCCTGCACTTCCCACGTCTGCACATACCGCGCGTAGTAGGCCTCATACGAGGCGAGCGTGCGCACCAGCGGGCCGTTGCGGCCCTCGGGCCGAAGGTTCGCGTCGACCTCCAGCGGCGGGTCGGCACTGGGCGTCCCGAGCAGCGAACGCACCTGCTCGGCGACCGTCACCGACCATTTGACCGCGGCCGACTCCTCAACTCCCGCTTCGGGTTCGCACACGAACATCACATCGGCGTCCGAGCCGTAGCCCAGCTCGCCTCCGCCCAGCCGGCCCATTCCGATCACGGCGATGCGGGCCAGCGGTCCCCGGTCACCGGTGTTGGCGCGGATCACCGCGTCCAGCGCGGCCTGCAGCACCGCCACCCAGATCGACGTCAGCGCGGCACACACCTCGGTCACTTCCAGCATGCCGAGCAGGTCGGCCGAGGCGATGCGCGCCAGTTCGCGCCTGCGCAGGGTGCGCGCCGCCGCGATCGCACGCTGCGGGTCGGAATACCTTGCAGCAGAGGCGACCAGCGCCCGCGCCACCGCATCGGGTTCAACGTCGAGCAGTTTGGGGCCGTCAGGGCCGTCGGCGTAGGACTGGATGACCTCCGGTGCCCGCATCAGCAACTCCGGAACGTACGCCGAGGTGCCCAGCACCTGCATGAGCCGCTTGGCGACGGCGCCCTCGTCCCGCAGCGTCGCCAGGAACCACCGTTGTTCGGATAGCGCATCGCTGATGCGGCGGTAGGACAGCAGACCCGCATCCGGGTCGGGTGTGTCGCTGAGCCATCTGAGCAGGGTCGGCAGCAGGATCTGCTGCACGCGGCCACGACGGGCGCTGGTACCGGTCAGCGCGGCCAGGTGCGTCAACGCGCTCTGCGGCCCCTCGTATCCCAGCGCGGCCAGCTGCCGTTCGGCGGCCTCCTGGGTCATACCCTCCGAAATGCTCAGTGCCGGTTGCCCGACCGACTCCAACAGCGGTTGGTAGAACAGCTTCTCGTGCAGGCGGGACACCCGCAGGCTCTGGCGCTTGAGCTCTTCGCGCAGCACGCCGAGCGCATCGCGGGTGCCGTCGGGGCGCACGTGGGCGGCCCTGGCCAGCCAGCGCAGTGACTCGTCGTCGTCCTCGTCGGGAAGCAGGTGGGTGCGCACCAGCCGCTGCAGCTGCAGCCGATGCTCGAGCAGCCGCAGGAACTCGTATGAGGCGGTGAGGTTCGCGGCGTCGTCGCGGCCGATGTATCCCCGCTGGCCGAGTGCGGCCAGCGCGCCGACCGTCGATGCGACGTGCAGCGTCTCGTCGTTGCGGCCGTGCACCAATTGCAGTAGTTGCACGGCGAATTCGACGTCGCGCAGCCCGCCGGTGCCGAGCTTGATCTCCCGCGACCGCTGCCCGGCGGGCACCAGTTCCTCGACGCGCCTGCGCATCGCCTGCACCTCGGGGACGAAGTCCTCGCGTTCGCTCGCGGTCCACACCATCGGCATCAGCGCCTCGATGTAGGCCCGGCCCAGTTCCTCGTCGCCGGCAGCCGGTCGCGCCTTCATCAACGCCTGGAACTCCCAGGTCTTGGCCCACCGCTGGTAATACGCGACGTGCGAGTCGAGGGTGCGTACCAGCTGACCGTGCTTGCCCTCGGGCCGCAGCGCCGCATCAACTTCGAAGAACGCGTCGGCGGCGAACCGCATCATCTCGCCCGCCACCCGGGTCGCGAGCGCATCGGCGGTCTCGGCCACAAAGATCACGTCGACGTCGCTGACGTAATTGAGTTCGCGCGCACCGCATTTACCCATCGCGATGACAGCGAGCCGGGGCGGCGAGTCACCACCCGCCGTCTTGAGAGCCAGGTGCAGCGCGGCCGCCAGTGCCGCATCGGCGAGATCGGACAGGTGCTCACCGACGGTCGAGAAGGGCAGCACCGGTTCGTTCTCCACCGTCGGCGCGAGATCGAGAGCGGCCAGCACCAGCAGCCGGTCGCGGTAGAGCTTGCGCAGCGGCTGCAGTGCGGCCGCGGTATCCGAAGCCTCGTCGGCGCGCGCGACGAACACCTCGCGCAGCTCCTCGGCGGCCGGCAACCCGACGTCACCGGCGAGCAGGCGCCAGTTCTCCGGATGGGCGACGAGGTGGTCGCCGAGGGCGAGCGAGGAGCCCAGCACACCGAACAGCCGGCCGCGAAGGCCGCGGTCGGTGAGCAGCGCCCGGTTGAGTTGGTCCCAGCCGGTGTCCAACGCCTCGGCCAGCCGGACCATCGTGTGCAGCGCGGTGTCGGCGTCGGGCGCCCGCGACAGCGACCACAGCAGCTCCACGTGGGCCTCGGAGTTCCAGCCCAGTCGATCCAGGTCCGCAGGGGCGGACGGTTCGACCAGCCCGAGCCGCCCTACGCTCGGCAGCTTCGAACGCTGCGTCGCAGGTTTGGCCACCAGAGAAAGGTAGCGCGAGCGTCGGTCAGAGAGACAAGTAGGCCTTCAGCTCGAACGGGGTGACGTGGCTGCGGTAGTTCTCCCACTCCGCGCGCTTGTTGCGCAGGAAGTAGTCGAAGACGTGCTCGCCCAACGCCTCGGCGACCAGCTCGGAGTTCTCCATTTCGGTGAGCGCCACGCCGAGGCTACCCGGCAGCTCCTTGTAGCCCATCGCGCTGCGCTCCTCCGGCGTGAGAGTCCAGACGTTGTCCTCGGCCTCGGGCGCCAACACGTAGTTCTTCTCGATGCCGCGCAGCCCGGCGGCCAGCAGCACCGCGAACGTCAGATAGGGATTGCACGCCGAGTCGGGGCTGCGCACCTCGACGCGCCGTGACGAGGCCTTGCGCGGTGTGTACATCGGAACCCGCACCAGCGCCGAGCGATTCGCGGCGCCCCAGGAGGCCGCGGTCGGCGCCTCACCGCCGTGCACCAGGCGCTTGTAGGAGTTCACCCACTGGTTGGTGACGGCGCTGATCTCCTTGGCGTGCTCGAGGATTCCCGCGATGAACGACTTGGCGACGTCGGACAGCTGCAGCGGGTCGTCGGGGCTGTGGAAGGCGTTGGTGTCGCCCTCGAACAGGCTCATGTGCGTGTGCATGGCCGAACCGGGGTGCTCGGCGAACGGTTTCGGCATGAACGATGCCCGCACCCCGTCGCCGAGGGCGACCTCCTTGACGACGTAGCGGAACGTCATGACGTTGTCGGCCATCGACAGCGCGTCGGCGTAGCGGAGGTCGATCTCCTGCTGGCCCGGCGCGCCCTCGTGGTGGCTGAACTCCACCGAGATGCCCATCTGCTCGAGCGCATCGATGGCGTGGCGGCGGAAGTTGGGCGCCGAATCGTGCACGGCCTGATCGAAGTACCCGCCGTTGTCCGCGGGCACGGGCGCCGAGCCGTCGTCCTCGCCGGGTTTCAGCAGGAAGAACTCGATCTCCGGGTGTACGTAGCAGGAGAAGCCGAGATCGCTGGCCTTGGCCAGCTGCCTGCGCAGCACATGACGCGAGTCGGCCCACGACGGTGAACCGTCGGGCATGGTGATGTCGCAGAACATCCGCGCCGAGTGGTGCCGGCCCGAGCCGTCGGCCCACGGCAACACCTGGAACGTCGACGGGTCCGGGCGCGCGACCATGTCGGCTTCCGACACACGCGCGAAGCCCTCGATCGCCGAGCCGTCGAAGCCGATGCCCTCCTCGAACGCCCCCTCGAGTTCGGCGGGGGCGATCGCGACCGACTTCAGGTATCCGAGCACATCGGTGAACCACAACCGGACGAAGCGGATGTCGCGTTCCTCCAGCGTGCGCAGCACGAATTCCTTCTGCCGATCCATGACCGCAGCGTAGGCACCGGCTGTTAATTCTGTGTTACACGGCGGCTGCGATTAACAGCGCAGTCCGGCCGGCGGGACCACCGAACGGACCAGGAACTCGACCACCGCGGTGTCCACGCACGCGTCGCCGTTGAACACCACCGTGTGCTGCGTGCCGTCGAACGTGATCAGCCGAGCGTCCATCTGGCGGGCGAGGTCGACGCCCGCCTGGTACGGCGTGGCCGGGTCGCGGGTGGTCGAGACGACGACGACCTTGCCCGGTCCGGGCGACGTGGCCGCGTGCGGCGTCGAGGTGGGCGGCACCGGCCACATCGCACACACGTCGCGCGGGGCGAACCCGGTGAAGGTGCCGTAGGACAGGAACGGGGCGACCTCGCGGATTCGGCGGTCCGCCTGCGCCCACGCGGCTGGGTCGCTCGGATACGGCGAATCGACGCAGCCGATCGCCGTGAACGCATCCTGCTGGTTGGTGTAGTGCCCGGATTCGTCGCGGCCCTGGTATTCGTCGGCGAGCAGCAGCAGGTCGCCGGCATCCGTGCCGCGCTGCAGGCCGAGCAGCCCGCTGGTGAGGTACTTCCAATACCGCTGCGAGTAAAGCGCGTTCACCGTTCCGGTGATCGCGTCCTGGTAGCTCAGCCCGCGCGGGTCCGAGGTTTGGGCCGGGCGCTGAACCAGCGGATTGACCAGCTGGTGGTAGCGCTCGACGAACCGGGCGGGATCGGTGCCCAGCGGGCAGCCCGCCGACTTCGCGCAGTCGGCTGCATAGTCGTCGAACGCGGACTGGAAACCGGCCATCTGGCGGATCCGGCCGTCGATCGGGTCGAGCTGCGGGTCGATCGCGCCGTCGAGCACCATGGCCCGAACCCGGTCGGGATACCGCTCGGCGTAGGCGGCGCCGAGCTGGGTGCCGTAGGAGAACCCGAGATAGTTGATCTGGTTCTCGCCCAGGGCGGCCCGCACGACGTCCATGTCCTGGGCCGAGGTCGCGGTGCCGACATTGGCCAGGAACTCGGTGCCCATCCTGTCCACGCACGACTGCACGAACTGCTGATACAGCCGCTCGATGTGCGCGACACCGGCGGGGCTGTAGTCGGCGAGCGGTTCCCGACGGAACGCGTCGAACTCCGCGTCGGTGCGACAACGCAACTCGGGTGTCGAGTGCCCGACACCGCGCGGATCGATGCCGACGAGATCGAAGCGGCGGCCGATCTCCGAGTCGGCCAGCGCGGCGCCCATACCCGCAACGGTCTCGACCGCCGATGCGCCCGGCCCACCGGGATTGACCACCAGCACGCCGATCCGATCGCCGGTGGCCGGCACCCGGATGACGGCCAATTGGGCTTGTGCGCCAGACGGTTTCGTGTAGTCAACCGGCACCGAGACCGTGCCGCATCGACCGGCCGGAATTGCCGCGGCCTTCTCGGCGCCGATGATGCGTTCGCATCCGCCCCAATTCGGCGGCTGCCCGTACGCCTGCGCGGATTGACCTTCGGGACTCGCCGAACCCACCGGACAGGCAATGACGGACACCGCAGCGAACGCGGACACCATCCGCCCCACCCGCCACATGGCTGACATCGTTGCACGCCGACCGCGCGCCGTCTCTACTGTCGATGCAACGGTGACCCGGCCGTGATCAGGCAGATGAACACGTGGTGCCCGGCGCCGGCAACGTCAGGTCGACGAGATAGCGCGCGGCGATGTCGTCGACGCACTGATTGCCCTGGAACACCACCGTGTGCTGCGTTCCCTCATACGTCACCAGCGTGCCGCCGAGTTGGTCGGCCAGTTCCACACCGGCCTGATACGGCGTTGCGGGGTCATTGGTCGTCGACACCACAAGTGTCGGCGGTAGACCGCTCACCTCGATCTCATGCGGTTTGCTGGTGGGCGGCACCGGCCAGAACGCGCACGTACTCAGCGGGGCGTGTCCGGTGAACTCGCCGTAGCTCATGAACGGCGCGGCCTCCCGGACCCGCCGGTCCTCCTCGACGGCTTTGGCGCGGTCGGTCACCGCTGGCTTGTCCACGCAGTTCACCGCCACTCGCGCGTCGGTGGAGTTGTTGTAGTGGCCCTGCTCGTCGCGGCCCATGTACAGGTCGGCCAGCGCGAGCATGGTGTCACCGCTGCCCCGCTTCATTTCGCTGAGGGCCTGGGTGAGATGGCGCCACAGGTTCGGCGAGTACAGCGGCAGGATGGTGCCCACGATCGCGTCGGAGTAACTGAGGCCGCGCGGGTCCCGCGTCTCGAGCGGTTGCTCCACCAGCGGGTCGACCAGGCTGTGGTAGACGTCGGTGGCCTTGGCCGGGTCGGTGCCCAGCGGACACGTCGGGCTCTTCGCGCAGTCGGCGGCGTAGTCGTTGAACGCGGTCTGGAACGCCGCGGCCTGCCGGACGTTGGCCTCGATCGGATCGGCGTTGGGGTCCACCGCGCCGTCGAGCACCATCGCCCGCACTTTGTCGGGGTAGTTCTCCGCGTAGGTGGCACCGATCCGGGTGCCGTAGGAATAGCCGAGGTAGGTCAGCTTCTCGTCGCCGAGCGCCTCTCGCATCGCCTCGAGATCCTTGGCCACGTTGACGGTTCCGACGTTGGCTAGGAACTCCTCGCCCATCTTGTCCACACAGCGTTGGACGAACGCCTTGGTCTCCTTCTCGATCTCGGCGACGCCCTCCGGCGAGTAGTCGACCTGAGGTTCGGCCCGCAACCGGTCGTTGTCGGCGTCCGAGTTGCACCACAGGGCCGGGGTGGAGTTGGCGACGCCGCGGGGGTCGAAGCCGACCAGATCGAAACGCTGGCGCACCGACTCGGGCAGCGAGCCGACCAGGCTCGCAGCGGCTTCCACGCCGGACTCCCCCGGCCCGCCGGGATTGATGATCAGAGAGCCGATCTTGTCGCCGGTCGCCTTGAACCGGATCATCGCGATGCGGGCGACGTCACCGTCGGGCTTGTCGTAATCCACCGGCACCGACAGCATCCCGCACTCGGCGCCGGCCGGAACCCGCGACTCGTCGGTCTTCTCGGTCTGGCACGCCCGCCATTCGATCGGGGTACCCGGCGCAGGCACCGCGACGACGGCGCGGCCGTCGACCAGCTGGCTGCAACCGGTGGCCGCGAACAACACAGTGGCCGCGAGGACCCCGAGCTTGGCGTTCATGGCTCCACATGCTGCCATGACCACCCATCGGCGCTGGCTAGGCCACTATCGCGTGGCGGCCAGCAACTCGTCGAGCGCCGCGGAGAAGTCGTCGGTCATGTCCCACAGATCGGGCAGCAACTCCGGGCACGCCACGATGCCGACGTTCAGCGCTCCGGTCAACGACATGACGGTGATGTTCAGCCCCGAGCCGTGGAAGATCGGCCCCAGCGGGTACATCGCCTTGGCTTCGCAGCCCAGGTAGTACAGCGGCACCTGAGGCCCCGGGACGTTGGAGACGACGAGGTTGTGCACCGGCCTGGCGCCGCTCAACCGGCTCGCGGCGTAGACACGCATCGCGACACCGAACACCGCGGGGGCGGCGAACTGCGTCCAGTCCTGCAGCAGGGTAGCCCCGATGGCCGAACTATGTTGTTTGGCAACGGAATTCGCTTCGGCGATGGATTTGAGCCGGGCCGCCGGGTCGTCGATATGCGTCTCCAAGCGCGAAAACATGCCCGACACCTGGTTGCGGCCCGGTCGATCGGACTTGTCGTGCACCGAAACGGGCACCATCGCGACCAGCGAGTTCTCCGGCAATTCCCCACGGTCGGCCAGGAACTTGCGCAGCACACCGGATACCAGCGCCATCACCACGTCGTTGAGCTTGACCCCGAAATGGTTCTTCACAGTCTTGACGTCCTCGAGATCCAGCTTCGTGAACGCGATGTTGCGGTGCCCGGTCACGTTGGTGTTGAACGCCGTCCTCGGCGCGACGAACGGGGGCGCCATCGAAAGCCCGGAGCGGGCGCGGCGGACGGTGTCGACCACCGACGACAGCGTCATCGGCAGCGCGTTGACCAGCTTCAGCGGCCGGGTCGCGAACTTGACCGCACCGCTGACGGCGATCTCGAGGGAGGTCGCGTCGCCGGGACCGTCGACCGGATCGGGCGGCGGTGCGTCCGGCTCGGTGCTGCACAACTGCGACATCAGGCTGGCGCCGGTGACCCCGTCGACCCCGGCGTGGTGCACCTTGGTCATCACGACGAGCCGCCCGCCGGCCTGCGGATCGGTGCCCTCGACGTTCTCGATCACCCACTTCTCCCACAGCGGACGGGTGCGGTCGAGCGGCAGCGATGCGAGGTGGCCGCAGATCTCGGCGAGCTCGCGGCGGCCGCCCGGCGCCGGCAGGCCGATGCGGTGCAGATGGCGGTCGACGTCGAAGTCCTTGTCCTCCACCCACACCGGATGGTCGAGGTTGAAGCGGCTGTCGGCCAGCTTCTCGCGGAACTCCGGCATCGCCTTGATCCGCTGGTTGAGCGCATCCCGGAATCGATCGAAGGTGTAACCGCCGGGCATCGTCGAGGTGTCGAGTTCGAGTATCGAACACACATGCAGCGGCTGCTGCGCGGTTTCGAGGTACAGGAAACTGGCGTCGAGCCCGCTGAGCCGTTGCATGCGCCGATGTTATGCCCGGCGGCGGCCGGTGTGAGGAAATCCACTCAACAGGGCATTCACTGTCTACCGCGCGAAGTGGCAGACTGGGGGCCGTCAGACGAACCCGGGGACCGATTACGGCCTCGAGGATTCGACCCGACTCACCCGCTTGGGGGACATCGATGTCTGAGCAGACCGTCTACGGCGCTGCCACCGACAAGCCGCGCACTACTCCTGAATCGTCCGCACCGCGGACCAAAGTCCGAACGCTGCATTTGCACAAATGGAAGGCCGAAGGCCACAAGTGGGCGATGCTCACCGCCTACGACTACTCGACAGCGCGCATCTTCGACGACGCCGGCATCCCGGTGCTGCTGGTCGGCGATTCGGCAGCCAACGTCGTCTACGGCTATGACACGACCGTGCCCGTGAGCATCGACGAGCTCATCCCGCTCGTGCGCGGTGTGGTGCGCGGCGCCCCGCACGCGCTGGTCGTCGCCGACCTGCCGTTCGGCAGCTACGAAGCTGGCGCTGCACAGGCTCTTTCCACGGCCACCCGGTTCCTGAAGGAGACCGGTGCGCACGCGGTCAAGCTCGAGGGCGGCGAGCGCGTGGTCGATCAGATCGCGACGCTGAGTGCGGCGGGCATCCCGGTCATGGCGCACATCGGCTTCACACCCCAGAGCGTCAACGGGCTGGGCGGGTTCCGCGTCCAGGGCCGCGGCGACGCCGCCGAGCAAACCATTCACGACGCCATCGCCGTGCAGGAAGCGGGCGCCTTCTCCGTCGTGATGGAGATGGTGCCGGCCGAACTGGCCACCCAGATCACCGGCAAACTGACGATCCCCACCATCGGAATCGGCGCGGGCCCGAACTGCGACGCGCAGGTGCTGGTCTGGCAGGACATGGCCGGCATGACCAATGGCAAGACCGCCAAGTTCGTCAAGCGCTTCGGCGATGTCGGCGGTGAACTCCGCCGTGCCGCAGAGCAATATGCCGACGAGGTGGCCGGCGGGGTGTTCCCCGCCGACGAGCACTCGTTCTAGTTCCTCTGCGCGAACAGACGCGAACTGCCCACTTTCGACGCGAAAACAGGGCAGTTTGCGACTGCTCGCGCTACTGAAACTCCGGCTTGCGCTTGGCCAGAAACGCGTCGACGCCCTCGACGCCGTCGCGGGACACCGCGCGTCCGGCGATGAGCCGGCTCTCGAGTTCCATCTGCTCCTCGAGTCCGTTCTTGAACGTCCCGAGCAGCAGCTGCTTGATGCCGCCGTTGGAACCGGCTGCGGTGGCGGCCATTTGATCGGCGAGCTTCGCGGCCCGGTCGGCCAACTCCGCGTCGGGAACCACCTCGGTGACCAAACCCCACGCCGACGCCTCCTGCGCGGACAGGGTGCGGTTGGTCAGCATGAGCTCCTTGGTCTTGGTGATCCCGATGAGCCGCGGCAGGTAATACGACGCGCTGCCGTCGGGGCTCAAGCCCACCCGGGTGTAGGCCATCGTGAACGACGCGGACTCGGCGGCCAGCACCAGATCGCCGGTCACGGCGATTGAGAATCCCGCGCCCGCGGCGGTGCCGTTCACCGCGGTGATCAGCACCGCGTTCATCCGTGCGAAGGTCGAGATCGCGCGGTGCAGATCGTCGGCGACGCCCTTGATGTGAGCGCCGCGGTCCGGCGCTGACGCGAACGACTTCAAATCTCCACCGGCGCAGAAGAACCGGCCCGACCCGGTGAGCACGACAACCTTGGTCGCGTCGGTGTCGCATTGCTTGGCGGCGGCGGCCAGCTCACGAGTCATGGTGGCGTTCATGCCGTTTGCCGCGTCCGGCCGGTTCAGCGTGATGCGGGCGATCGCACGGGTCTGCTCGAAGGTCAGCGTTTCGTAATCGGTCACAGGTGGACCCTATCTTTCTCATCCTCGGGACCCTTCCCCCGTGTTCACCCGCGTGTGGCAATCTGTCTCGCACCATGGGCAAATCCAATGACCAGTCATCGCGGCATCTCGAGGTCGAGCGCAAGTTCGACGTCGTCGATTCGACCGTGTCACCGTCATTCGACGGTTTGTCGTCGGTGGTGCGCGTCGAACGCGCACCGGTACACCGGCTGGAAGCCGTGTACTTCGACACCCCGGACCACGCACTGGCTGCGCGCCGCATCACGCTGCGCCGCCGCACCGGCGGCGCGGACGCCGGATGGCACCTCAAGCTTCCGGCCGGTCCCGACGCGCGTACCGAGGTCAGAGAGCCCCTCGGCGAAGAGGATGAGGTGCCGGCGACGCTGCGTGACGTCGTGCTGGCCATCGTGCGCGACCGCCCGCTGGGGCCGGTCGCGCGCATCTCGACACGGCGCACCGTCGACCTGCTCTACGGTCCCGACGGGACACCGGTGGCGGAGTTCTGCGACGACGAGGTCACCGCTGCGGCCGAGCCGGGCGGCCCCGAGCAGGCGTGGCGCGAATGGGAACTCGAGCTGACCGACGGGGCCGACCGCGAACTGCTTGACCGGTTGTCCAACCGGCTGATCGACGCGGGGGCCGATCCCGCGGCCAGCGGTTCCAAACTGGCGCGGGTGCTGGCCGAGTCGTCGCAACCCGAGGCGGTCCCGCGACCGGCCGACCCGGTGCACCGCGCGGTGGCCGAACAGGTGGAGGAGCTGATCGAGTGGGACCGGGCGGTGCGCGCCGACGTCGACGACTCGGTGCACCAGATGCGAGTGACGACGCGCAAGATCCGCAGCCTTCTGCAGTCGTCACGGGAGGCGTTCGGCATCTCCGACGACGCCTGGATCCTCGACGAACTCCGGCAGCTCGCCGCGATCCTCGGCGTGGCGCGCGACGCGGAAGTGCTGGCCCAACGCTACGAGCAGGCGCTCGATGAGCTGCCCGAGGAACTGGTCCGCGGCCCGGTGCGAGAGCGGTTGGTCGACGGCGCCAAGCGGCGCTATGCGGCCGGGCTGCGCCGGTCACTGATCGCGATGCGTTCGCAGCGCTACTTCCGGCTTCTCGACGCGCTCGAAGGCCTGATCGCCGCCGAACCGGCGCCGCAGGACGAGGAGGAGCGCAGCCAGGCGACGATCGACGCGGCCTACAAGCGGGTCCGCAAAGCGGCCAAGGCCGCCGCCGAGGCGGACACCGAAAAGGATGAAGCACTGCATCGAATCCGTAAGGGCGCCAAGCGTCTTCGCTACACCGCCGCGGCGACCGGCGCGGCCAAGGTGTCGGATCGGGCCAAAGCCGTTCAGTCGCTGCTCGGCGACCATCAGGACAGCGTGGTCAGCCGGACTCATCTGGGTCAGCAGGCCGAAGCCGCGCACGCCGCAGGCGAAGACACCTTCACCTACGGCCTGCTCTACCAGCAGGAGGCCGAGGTCGCCCAACGCGCGCGCGACCAGTTGGACGGCGCGTTGACGAAGCTGGCCAAGGCGGTGCGCAAGGCGCGGTGAGCGGCCGGCGAGGCGGATGAGTTGGCCTGTAAGCCGGATTCTGTCCCTCACCACCGCAGCTGACCGCGGCGGCGAGGTGGCGACCATCCATCTGGACACACCGTCGCCGGGTGCCTCGAGCGGCCTACCCGCAGGCTCGGGCGAGCAGCCCTCGGGCGCCTGCGCGGCCGCAACCAGGTTGCGGCCTTCTTGGCCTTGCTTCGGGTGGGGTTTGCCTAGCCACTCCGGTCACCCGGAATGCTGGTGCGCTCTTACCGCACCGTTTCACCCTTACCACCGTCACCGGTGGCGGTCTGTTTTCTGTGGCACTTTCCCGCGAGTCACCTCGGATTGCCGTTAGCAATCACCCTGCTCTGTGAAGTCCGGACTTTCCTCGAAACCGAGGCGAACCTCGATTCCGCGGCCGCCCAGCCAACTCATCCGCGCATACAACGTACTGCCAGTCGCCGCTGTTCCGCGAGTTCGACATACTTATGCCCATGGCGCAGGTTCCTCCGGCGCGCTACCTCATGCGCGCCAAAGACCTGGTCGACGCGCGCTATGCCGAGCCCATCACCGTCGACGACCTGGCCGCCGCGGCCGGGTTGTCGCGGGCCCATTTCAGCCGGATGTTCACCCGAACCTTCGGCGAATCGCCGCATGCCTATCTGCAGACCCGACGGCTGGAGCGGGCGGCGGCGCTGTTGCGGTACACCGACCGCTCGGTGGCCGATATCTGCGTGATGGTCGGGTTGGCCAGCGTCGGATCGTTCACCACCTCGTTCGCCCGGGTGTACGGCAAGCCGCCGGCGGCCTACCGCGCCAGCCTGCCGCCGGCGGCCATGCACGCCCGGGTGCCCAGCTGCATTCTCAAACGCGACACCCGCCAGCCCGCCGACAGTCGGGTCCGCAAGACAGCACACGGGGAGAAGACGGGCCCGCGACCGGCGTCGTAGCGTCGTGCCCATGTTGAGAATCTCGAGCGCCCAGATCTGGGTTCACGACCAAGACGTCGCATTGAAGTTTTGGACCGAAAAGGTCGGAATGGAAGTGCGCCAGGATGTTTCGCTTCCCGATGGGGACACGCCGTTCCGGTGGCTGACGGTCGGCCCGCCGGGGCAGGACGACTTTTCGCTGGTCTTGATGGCCGTGCCCGGCGCGCCGGTGATGGACGAGGCCACCCGCCAGCAGGTGCTCGATCTCACCGCGAAGGGGTTCGCCGGCACGGTATTCCTCACCACGGACAACTGCCAGGCGACTTATGAGGAAATGCGTTCGCGCGGGGTGGAGTTCACCGAGGAGCCGCACCAGATGCCGTACGGCATCGATTCCGGCTTCCGCGACCCGTCCGGCAACAGCGTGAGGTTGACCCAGCTCGCGGACATCCCGGCCGGCACCGGCTGACGCGCATGCGGATCGGCACCGCTGCGCTGGCTTCGGCGGCGTTCTTCGTGGTCGCGCCCGGCAGCTTCGTCGGGCTCGGCCCGTGGCTGATCACCCGCTGGGACCTTCCCGATCCCGTTTCGCCGTGGCGTGTGGCACTGGGCGGCGTGATGATCGTCGTCGGTCTGATCCCGCCCATTCACGCGTTCGTCGAATTCGTAAGAGCTGGTGGCACTCCGATGCCCGTCGCGCCAACCGAACGACTGGTCGTGACGGGCTTCAACCGGTTCGTCCGCAACCCGATGTATGCCGGTCTCATCACGGCCATCCTCGGCCAGGCGGTGCTGTTCGCGAACATGTGGCTCGTCGTCTACGCCGCGATCGCATGGGCCGTCACGGCCTCGTTCGTGCGCTGGTACGAAGAACCGACGCTGGTTCGCACGTATGGGCAGCAGTACGAGACCTACCGCGACAACGTGTCGGCGTGGCTCCCCCGGCTGACGCCGTGGACGCCACAGACCTAGCGGTGGGACGTTCTTCTCGAGTGGACCCGAGTGACCCGGAGAAGAGGATTTCTGAGCTCGAGCGCCGGCTGGCTGAGCCGCGCGTCGGCGCCGACCCCGTTGCCGGCTCGGACCCACTCACCGCCGAGCACGTCCACAATGTGGCGTTTTCCAAGCCACCTCTGTTCAAGCGGGGCTACGACGAGGACGAGGTCGATGCCTTTCTCGATCTCGTCAAGGTCGAGTTGACCCGACGCGACTAGAACCGGCACCACCGACCCCACCAATGGACGTGTCCGTCTCACGAATCCGCGATCCCGCACGTTTACCAGGTATGGCCCAGACCAAATGGCGAACTCGCGTGGACTCCGGCGACTGGGAGACCATCGCCGCTGAACTCGACGCAACCGGCGGCGCCCTGCTTCCCCGCCTGCTCACTAAGGGTGAAGCGGCGGCGATCAGAAGCCTCTATCCTGCCGACGACTTGTTCCGCGCGACCATCGACATGGCTCGATATCGCTTCGAGGAGGGCGAATACCGCTACTTCCGCCGGCCCTACCCCGAACCGGTCGAAGCGCTCAGGCAGGCGCTGTACCCGCGGCTGCTCCCGATCGCCCGCGACTGGTGGAGCAAGTTGGGCCGCCCGGCCCCGTGGCCGGAGAGCTTCGACGACTAGATCGACCAGTGCCACGCCGCCGGCCAGGCCAAGTCAACGGCGCTGCTGCTCAAGTACGGCCCGGGCGACTGGAATGCTCTGCACCGAGACCTCTACGGCGACTTGGTGTTTCCGTTGCAGGTGGTGATCAACCTCAGCGAACCGGGCGTCGACCACACCGGCGGCGAGTTCATGCTGGTCGAACAGCGCCCCCGCGCCCAGTCCCGCGGTACCGCGACGCTGCTGCCGCACGGACACGGATACGTCTTCACCACGCGCGAGCGGCCCGTGCGGTCGACCCGCGGATGGTCCGCCGCGCCGGTCCGACACGGTGTGTCGGTGGTGCGCTCGGGTGAGCGGTACACCCTTGGGCTGATCTTCCACGACGCCGCGTGACCGCTAGCGCCGACGCAACATGATCACGTTGTCGACCCACGTCGCTGTCTCGCCGTCCGGCGTCGTCACCTCTCGCGTCGGCGTGTCGATCCGAGCCGGCTCCCATTCGGCCTCGGGCAGATTCAGCTCCGCGACGACTTCGTCGGGCGGTGTGAACAGGTGGTGGTGGTCATCGAGCTGCGACGCCCACGGCGGCGGCCCGCTGTGATCGACGATCAGTAGAAGCCCGCCCGGTCGGACGGCCCGCGCGGCCGCTTGGAAGATCGCCGTCCGGTCGAGCGGAAAAGTGGAGTGCAGGAACTGCGCGTTCACCAGATCGAAGTCACCCTCCGGGAAGCTTTCCGACAGGTCGTGCTGTTGGAAGTCGATCCGGTCACCCACCCCACGCGCGGCCGCATCTTCGGCGGCCCGTCGCAGCGCGGTGTCGGAGATGTCGACGGCGACCACCCGCCATCCGTGTTCGGCCAGCCACATCGCGTCACCGCCCTCGCCGCTGCCGAGATCCAGTGCGACGCCGGGCTTCAGGCCCGACGCAACGTCGACGAGACGAATGTTCGCCCGCCCGCTCCAGATGCGGTCCTGTTCGCTGTAGCGCTCTTCCCAATGCTGTTTGGCGTCAGGCGTTGACATGTCGGCTCCCTTCCGGAACATCAACTGGATAGTCGTCCTCGATCAGGCTCTGCACCACGGCGGCGGCCGCTGCCGAGCCGCCGGCCACCGCTGCGGCCACCTGCGGCATCTGCGCGCTGAGGTCGCCGGCGGCGAAAACGCCTGGCGCACTTGTGCGGTAGAGCGCGTCGACGTAAACGGGGTTCTGCGCAATCGGTGTCGGGTCGCCCTGTGTAGCGCCGAGTTGCTCGGCGAGCGACGAACGTTGATGCAGCGTCGTCGCGACCAGCAGACCCGTCCGCGCAAGGCGACTCCCGTCGGCGAACACCACGGCCTCCAAATCCCCGTCCCGCACGGCGAGTTCGGCGACCGCCCGCTCATCGATCGGGACGTCCGCGGCGACCAGCCGTTGCCGCTGCCCGTCGTCGAGATCGGCGGGACCGTCGGTGAGCAGGACCACGTCGTCGCTCCACATACGCAACAACAGCGCCGAATGCACCGCACGCTCCCCACGCGCCAGTACGCCCAGCGGCTGGTCGCGAACCTCCCAGCCGTGGCAGAACGGGCAGTGGAACACCGACCGGCCCCACAGTTCCGCCAGCCCCGGAAGCTGCGGGGGCCGATACTCCATACCGGTGGCCAGCAGCACCCGCCGGGTCCGCTCGATCCGGCCGTCGGCCATCCGCAGCTCGAAGCCTCTCCCGGTCCGTTCACCGCCGACGACGTCGCCGGTGCGCACCTCGACGCTCGGATACGCCGATAGTTCCCGGCGCCCCAGTTCGTACAGCTGCGCCGGCGGCCGACCGTCGTGCCCCAGCAGTCCACCGATACCGTGCGCGGCCAGGTTGCTCTGCGCGCCGGAGTCGATCACCAGCGTGCGCCGCCGAGCCCGGCCCAACACCAGGCCGGCGCTCAGTCCGGCCGCACCGCCACCGACCACGACGCAATCCCAATCTGTGTCCATGCGTCCACCTTGCAACCACCCCCTACAAGATGCCAAGCTTTCTTGCCATGCAGGCAAAAGCAGAAGAGAGCGTCGACGCGAAGGTGCGGCGCAGGCTGCGCGAACTGCGCTTGCAGCGCGGCCTGACCCTCGAAGACGTCGCGGGCCGGTCGAACATCGACGTGTCGACGCTGAGCCGACTCGAATCCGGTAAGCGCCGGCTCGCGCTCGACCACCTGCCGAGGTTGGCCGCCGCGCTGTCGGTGAGCACCGACGAACTACTCCGCGCACCGGAAGCCGAGGATCCCCGGGTGCGCAGCGGCTCTCACACCGCACGCGGAATCACGTACTGGCCGCTGACCCGTCAGGCCGCGGGCGGTCTGCACGCGTTCAAGATCAGGATCAGCGCCCGGCGCCGCACCCCGCCCGCCGAACTGCCCGTGCATGAGGGCCAGGACTGGATGTACGTGCTGTCCGGTCACCTCCGGCTGGTCCTCGGTGATCGCGATTTCACGGTCAAACCTGGTGAGGCGGTTGAGTTTTCCACCTGGACCCCGCACTGGTTCGGGGTGGTCGACGGGCCGGTTGAGGCGATCACGATCTTCGGGCCGCACGGTGAGCGGCTCCATCTTCACGACTCGTCAAGGTAGGCGGTCTGATTGACCAGCCGCACCGAGGCCGCGCCGTCGGGATAGAACTCCGCGATCGACAGCGACGCCAGGTCGAGATGAATCCGGTAGAGGATGCTCGCGCCGCCATCGAGTGCCATGCGCAGAAGCGTCTTGATCGGCGTCACGTGCGAGACCACCAACACGGTGTCCCCCGCGTGTTCGGCGATGATCCGCGCCCTCGCCCTGCCGACCCGCTCGGCGGCGGAGTCGAAACTCTCACCCTGCGGCGGTGCCGTGGACGTGTCCCGCAGCCAGCGCCGGTGCAACTCGGGATCCCGCTCGGCGGCTTCGGCGAACGTCAACCCCTCCCACGCACCGAAGTCGGTCTCGATCAGGTCGTCGTCGACGGACACGTCCAGGCCGAGCGCCTTGGCCGCCGCCGTTGCGGTGTCATACGCGCGCTGCAGCGGCGAGGTGATGACGGCGGCGATACCGCCTTTACGCCCCAGATACTGCGCGGCCGCTTCGGCCTGGCGTCGTCCGAGGTCGGTCAGCGCCGGGTTGCCGCGGCCCGAATACCGGCGATGCACCGACAACTCCGTCTGACCGTGCCGCAGCAGCAGAAACCGGGTCGGTGCGCCCCGCGCCCCGGTCCACGCCACCGGATTCGGAGCCTGCTGCGGCGTGGCGTGCGCTGGGCCGGTGAGTGATTCGGCCGCGGCGTCCATCGCCTCGTTCGCCAACCGGTCGGCGTGGCTGTTCTGCGCCCGCGGGATCCATGTGTACGTGACACGGTCGAAGCGCGCGGCGAGGTCGCGGGCCTGCCGGTGCAGGGGGGCGAGGTCGGGATGCTTGACCTTCCAGCGCCCCGACATCTGCTCCACCACGAGCTTGGAGTCCATGAACACGTCGACTTCGCTTGCGCCCAGACTGGCCGCCTCGCCGAGCCCGGCGATCAGCCCGCGATACTCGGCGACGTTGTTGGTGGCGCGGCCGATCGCCTCCTTGCTCTCGGCGAGCACGGTGGTGCGGTCCGCCGACCACACCACCGAGCCGTAGGCGGCCGGCCCGGGATTGCCCCGAGAGCCCCCGTCCGCCTCGACGACGACCTTCACGCGCCGAACTCCTTGACCCGCAAGAGGATCGCTCCGCACTCCGGGCACCGCAGCACGTCGTCGTCGGCCGCGGCCGAGATCCGCGCGAGCTCACCCTTGTCGATCTCGATCCGGCACGCTCCGCACCGGCGGCCCTGCAACCGCCCGGCGCCCGCACCGCCGCGGGCGCGCTGCCTTTCGTAGAGCGCAACGAGGTCGGAGTCGAGCGCGGTGATCAGCTCGTCGCGACGCGACACGGTCTGATGCCGCTGCCGGTCGAGTTCGGTACGCGCCTCGTCGCACGCCGTCTGCGCAGCGCCCAGGTCGTTCTGCAGCTCGTCGATGGTGGCCAGCGCGGCCTGCTGGTCGCTCTGCAGCTCCTCGCGGCGCTCCATCACCTCCAGCTGCGAGTCCTCCAGCGCCGCCTGCCTGCGCTCGAGTGTGTCGAGTTCGTGCTGCAACTCGGTGAGCTGTTTGGCATCGACCGTCCCGCCCGCGAGAAGCGCGCGATCGCGCTCCTCGCGCTGACGCACCGCGTCGATCTCCGATTCGTACTTGGCGACCTGCGCATCCAGGTCCTCGATGGCGATCTGCAACGCGGCCAACCGGTCGTTGGCGTCGCGGTGTGCGGCCTGCACCTCCTCCAGCCGCTGCTGTTCGGCCAGATGTTTGGCGCGGTGCTCGAGACGGCTCAACTGGGCGTCGATTTCGGCCAGCTCGAGTAACGACTGTTGTTGAGCTACTTCAGCTTTCATGCCTCATCTCTCGACATTCCATGGGTCGGTGCGCACGTCGGAGACCCGCACGGTCAGCGCATCGCCGAAGTGGGTGCGCAGCAAGCCGGCGGCCTGACGGCACCACGGATACTCACTGGCCCAGTGCGCGACGTCGATCAGCGCCACTTCGGAGGCGCGTCGGTGTTCGTCGGCCGGATGGTGCCGCAGGTCCGACGTCACATAGGCATCCACGCCACGGCGGGCGACGGCGCCGAGCAGCGAGTCACCCGCTCCGCCACACACCGCGACCCGCGAGACCGTCGCCTCCGGGTCGCCCGACGCGCGCACGCCCCACGACGTTGCGGGCAGGGCTTCGCGCACGCGGGAAACAAACGCCGACAACGGCTCCGGGCGGGCCAGCACGCCGACTCGTCCCAGCCCGACGTTCCCGGGGATCGGCGCCAGCGCGAAGATGTCGAATGCGGGCTCCTCGTAGGGATGTGCATCTCGCATCGCGGTGAGCACGCGCGCGCGCAACCGGGCGGGGGCGATGACCTCAACCCGGTCCTCGGAGACCCGTTCGACCGCACCGACGCTGCCGATCGCCGGCGACGCGCCGTCGTGCGGGAGAAACTGTCCGGTGCCGGTCGTGGTCCAGCAGCAGTGCGAATAGTCGCCGATGCGACCGGCGCCGGCGCCGAACATGGCTTCCCGCAGCGCCTCCGAATTCTCCGCGGGCACGAACACGACCCACTTGTCCAAATCGGATCCCGCGCCGGCCGGGTCGAGCACCTCCTCGACGGCCAGGCCCAGGGTCTCGGCGAGCGCATCGGAGACGCCGGGCGACGCCGAGTCGGCGTTGGTGTGCGCCGTGAACAACGCCCGGCCGGTCCGGATCATCTGGTGGATCAGGGCGCCCTTGGCGGTGCTGGCCGCGACCGTGTCGACCCCGCGCAGCAGCAGCGGATGGTGCGCAAGCAGCAGCCCGCGATCGGGCACCTCGGCGGCGACCGCGGCGGTCGCGTCGACGGCGACGGTGACCGTCTCGACGGTTTCCGACGGGTCGCCGCAGACCAGGCCCACCGAGTCCCAGTCCTGTGCAAGCTCCGGCGGATACGCCGCATCGAGCACGTCGATGATGTCGGCCAACCGCACGCTCACCGCAGCACCTCGGCCATCGCCTCGACGAGCACCGGCCACTCCGGGCGCACGGCGGCACGAAGGAACCGGCCGTCGAGCCCGACGAAGGTGTCGCAGCGGCGCACGGCAATGCCTCTGCCGTCCAGGTGTTTTCGCATCAACTCGGCATCCGGCACACAGAACAGGACGAAGGGAGCCGAACCGTTGACGACATGCACGCCGATGCTAGTCAACGCCGCCACCATCTCGGCGCGCACCTCGACCAGGCGGCGGGCGCCCCGGTCGGCCTCCGCCACCGCTTCGGGCGCGCAGCAGGCGGCGATGGCCTCGAGTTGCAGCGTGCCGACCGGCCAGTGCGGCCGTCGCGCCGTCAACCGCGCCAGCACATCGGCCGAGCCAAGCGCGTACCCGACCCGCAGCCCCGGCAACGCCCACGTCTTGGTCAGGCTGCGCAGCACCACCACGTCGGGCAGCGCCTCGGCGGCCAGTGACATCGGCTCACCGGGAACCGCATCGGCGAACGCCTCGTCAACCACCACGGTGCGCCCGGGCCGACGCAGCGCCAACACCTCCTCACGGCCGTGCACAACGCCCGTGGGGTTCGTCGGGTTGCCGAGCACGACGAGGTCCGCGTCCTCGGGTACCGCGCCCGCATCGAGGGTGTACGGCGGATCCAGCACCACATGGTCGAACGCCACCCCGGCCGCCGACAGCGCCGCCTCCGGTTCGGTGAACGACGGCGCGATCAGGGCGGCCCGTCGCGGCCTCAGCTGGGCCAGCAGCGCGAACCCCTCGGCGGCCCCGGCCAGCAGTGCGACCTCGGCCACGTCGCGCATGTGCCGGTCGGCAACCGCGGCGAGCGCGCGATCCACGTCAGCTTGGCTCGGGTACCGGGCGAGGTCGGGCAAGCGGGAGGCGAGGCGGTCGACCAGCCACGACGGCGGCGCGTCGGCGCGGACATTGACGGCGAAGTCCAGCATCCCGGGCTCCGCGGCCTGGTCGCCGTGGTAGCGCGCGGCTGCACGCAAAGGTCTCGCCACATCACGACACTAGTGCGCCGCCTGCCCGGGTTCTGCGATCGGGGAGAATGGACCCGTGACCGACATGCTGGCCTCCACCGCTCTGGCGACCCGCCCCCAACTGGTGATCTTCGACCTCGACGGCACCCTGACCGACTCGGCGCAGGGAATCGTCTCGAGTTTCCGCCATGCGCTCGGGTCGGTCGGCGCCGCGGTACCCGACGGAGACCTGGCCACCATGATCGTCGGCCCGCCGATGCATCACACGCTGCGCCGCCTCGGACTCGGCGAGCAGACCGGCGCCGCCATCGCGGCGTACCGCGCGGACTACGTCACCCGCGGCTGGGCGATGAACCGCGTCTTCGACGGCATCCCCGCGCTTCTCTGCGACCTGCGCGCGGCCGGTGTGCGGCTGGCGGTGGCCACCTCGAAGGCCGAGCCGACCGCACAACGAATCCTCGCCCACTTCGGCCTCGCCGACTGCTTCGAGGTGATCGCCGGCGCCAGCGTCGACGGCTCGCGCGCGACCAAGGTCGACGTCGTCGCACACGCGCTCGCCCAACTGGGCAGGCTGCCCGAACGCACGCTGATGGTTGGCGACCGCTCCCACGACGTCGAGGGCGCCGCCGCGCACGGCATCGACACCGTCGTCGTCGGATGGGGCTACGGAAGCGGCGATTTCGACGATCCCGCCGCCGCCCAAGGGGTGGCGCACGTCGCGACGGTGGCTGACCTTCGTGAGGTGCTCGGTGTCTAATGTCGCCGGCCGGGCGGCTCCGGTGTCTGAACCGCTGCACGTGACGTTCATCTGCTCGGGAAACATCTGCCGGTCCCCGATGGCGGAGAAGATGTTCGCCCATCAGATCGGTGAACGCGGCCTGGGTCACGCCGTCCGCGTGTCAAGTGCCGGCACCGGTGGCTGGCACGCCGGTGAGCCCGCCGACCGCCGGGCCAGCCACGTGCTGCGTGAGCACGGCTATCCGACCGCGCACCGCGCCGCCCAGGTCGACGACGACCACATGTCCGCCGATCTGGTGATCGCACTGGGCCGCAACCACGTCCGGATACTCAAGGATCTGGGCGTGCCCACCGAACGGATCCGGATGCTTCGCTCGTTCGATCCGCGGTCGGGCGCCCACCCCCTCGACGTCGAAGACCCCTACTACGGCGACCACGCCGACTTCGAGGCCGTCTTCACGGTCATCGAAGCGTCGTTGCCGGGTGTGCACGATTGGGTCGACGAGCATCTTGCCGGCCGGGGGCTTGCGAGCTGATGCGCCGGTGGACGTTCTTGTTGCGGCCGTCATGGCTGGCACTGTTCGTCGTGGTGGTCGCGTTCGCCTATCTGTGCTTCACCGTGCTCGCGCCGTGGCAGCTGGGCAAGAACACCAAGACCTCACGTGAGAACGCGCAGATCGCGAACTCGCTGAAGGCCGAGCCGGTGCCGGTGGCATCGCTTCTGCCGCAGCAGGATTCCGCGGCGCCCGATGCGCAGTGGCGCCGCGTCACCGCCAGCGGGCGCTACCTGCCGGAAGGGCAGGTGCTCGCTCGGCTGCGAATGGTGGAAGGCGAACCGGCATTCGAAGTGTTGGTGCCGTTCGACGTCGACGGCGGGCCGACTGTTCTCGTCGACCGCGGATACGTCCGGCCGGTGGAGGCCTCCGGGGTGCCCGAGATCCCGCCCGTGCCCGCCGAAACGGTGACCATCGCCGCGCGGTTACGCGACTCCGAGTCGGTGGCGCAGGGCAAGGAACCGTTCCGCCGCGACGGCATCCAACAGGTCTACTCGATCAACACCGAGCAGATCTCGGCGATCACCGGGGTGCCGCTGGCGGGTTCGTATCTGCAACTGGAGCCGGAGCAGCCCGGCGGGCTCGGCGCGATACCGCTGCCGCATCTGGACGCCGGACCGTTCCTGTCGTACGGAATCCAGTGGATAGCGTTCGGCATCATCGCGCCGATCGGATTGGGCTACTTCGTCTATGCCGAGGTGCGCCAACGCAGGCGGGAGAAGGCCGCACAGGAGGCGGCGCAGGCTGCGCCCGACGCGCCGCTCACGACGGAAGACAAGCTCGCCGACCGCTACGGCCGACGGCGCTGAACGCCAGCGCCGCACCGGCGGCGGCGATTTGGACGGCCCGGGACAACCGCACCGCCCGCCGAAGATCGGCCACCCGCGGCGGTGCACCGTCGCCGAGTGTGGGCCGGATTTCCAGCCGGTCGGCGTACCGGGTAGGCCCGCCGATCCGCACCCCCAGCGCGCCCGCGAAGGCGGCTTCCGCCACGCCGGCGTTCGGGCTGGGATGACGGCCGGCGTCGCGCCGCCATGCGCGCAGCGCCGCGACGGGAGAGCCGCCGACCACGGGCGCGCACGCAGCGACCAGGACCGCGGTCGCACGCGCGGCCAGATAGTTTGCGACATCATCGAAACGAGCTGCCGCCCAACCGAACCGCAGATAGCGAGCGGACCGGTGGCCGATCATTGCGTCGAGGGTGTTCGTGCCGCGGTAGATCAGCACAGCGGGAACCCCGCCGACGGCCGCCCACAGCAGGGGTGCCACATGGGCGTCCGAGGTGTTCTCCGCGACCGATTCCACCGCCGCCCGGGTGAGCCCGGCCTCGTCGAGCGCCGCCGGATCGCGGCCGCACAATGCGGGCAGCAGCCGTCGTGCAGCTGCGACGTCGCCGCTGTCGAGGTGCCGGGCCATTTGGCTGCCGGCGCGGGAAAGCGAGGTCCCGCCCAGCGCGACGAACACCGTCGCCGCCGTGGTGACCGCGACCGGAACCGCGCCCCGGCGCCGGGCGACATGGTCTACCGCCACCCCGAGCACCCCCAGCGCGCCGAGCAGCGCAGCGGTGTGCAGCACCCCCGCCGAGCGTGTGTCCGCGTACGTGCGACGCTCCAAAGCCGCTGCGGCGCTCCCGAAGACGGCTACCGGATGGCCGCGCCGCGGGTCACCGAACAGCGCGTCGGCAGCACAACCGGCCGCGATCCCCGCCACGCGTGCAGGTGAGGCCGGCGCAAACATCCCGCGAGCGTCTCACAAGGGGGCCTGTTCGTACGCGTGAGGTTGGACCGTCGCTCCTAATGACACACCCAAGCCGTGTCGATGCTGAATCGATAGCAAACCTGGGTAGGTTGCCCGGCGCTGCTGAACCAATGCTGCGACTGGGAACCGTCGTCGAGCGTGTACTTGCAGCTGTAGTAGCGGTCCCTGGGTTTGAACTGGCCTTGTGCTCGCTCGAATATTCCATCGGAACTGGTGCAGTTCTGGGCGAGTTGATCCTCGGTGGTCCGCGGTGGCCTGGCGTCGGCCTCCGGTGCAGCGAACAGTGCTGCGCCGGCGGCAAGGGCGACGGTTGCGGCAACCAACGGTATCGGCCTGTCGCTCATCTTGATCTCCTCACTTGGATTGGCTCCTGAGATGAGCGTCGCCCGGCCGGTGTCGGCCAACCAGTAGCAAATCTGTACTGGGTCGCTTCGAACCTGTACCGACGCCGGCCGCCGTGCCACGCTGTATGAAGCGGATCCGCCGCGAGGTGAGGAGCCAGCGGAAATGTCGTCTTATGGCCAGTTCTGTCCCGTGGCCAAGGCCATGGAGTTGCTCGACGAACGCTGGACGATGCTGGTTGTCCGCGAATTGCTTTCGGGGAGCACCCATTTCAACGACCTGCGCCGCGGGGTACCCAGGATGTCGCCGACGTTGTTGTCCAAGCGCCTGCAGACCCTGATACGCGCTGGGGTCGTGCAGCGCATCGACGACGATGGCCACCCGTCCTACGTGCTCACCCAGTGCGGTCGCGAACTCATCGACGTGGTGACCGCTCTTGGCTCTTGGAGTCTGCGCTGGATCGGTGATCTCGGCGATCAGGATCTCGACCCACACCTGTTGATGTGGGACATCCGCCGCACCGTGCCTACCGATCGATGGCCCGCGGGCCGCACGGTGGTGGCTTTTCGGCTCTCCGGCGTCGCCCCGAAGGCCGCGTCATGGTGGTTGATCGTCGCCGACGGCCGTGCCGACATCTGCGATTTCGATCCCGGTTACGACATCGCCGCAACGGTATCCACCAGCTTGCGCACGCTCACCCAGGTTTGGCGCGGCGACCTGGCGTGGTCACACGCCGTCGGCAACGGCTCGATCACCATCGACGGCCCGTCCCTGATCCGGCGTTCAATCCCGAACTGGATCGGGCAATCGACACTGGCGCCCGTTCCCCGCCCGGCGTGACCTGTGAGTGGGCGCGGACGGTATCGAACCGCCGACCGCTGGTGTGTAAAACCAGAGCTCTACCACTGAGCTACGCGCCCTTGCAGGGCAAGCTACACGGCGATGACCTGCGACAGGAAATCAGCTCAGCCGGACCGCAACGCCGCCAGCGCGTCCGTCCATAGCGCTTGATCGCGGGCCTCGCCGGGCTGTTTCATCTCGGCGAACCGGACGATGCCGGTGCGGTCCACGACGAACGTGCCGCGGTTGGCGATGCCCGCGTCCTCGTTGAACACCCCGTAGGCCGACGCGACGGCCCCGTGCGGCCAGAAGTCGGACAACACGGGGAACGTGAAGCCGCTCTGCGTCGCCCACACCTTGTGGGTGGGCGGCGGACCCACGGAGATGGCCAGCGTCGCGGTGTCGTCGTTCTCGTACTCAGGCAGCCGGTCGCGGATCTCGTCGAGCTCGCCCTGACAGATGCCGGTGAACGCCAGCGGGAAGAACACCAAGAGCACGTTCTTCGCGCCCCGGAAGTCGCTGAGCGTGACGGTCTGACCGTTCTGGTCCTTGAGCGTGAAGTCGGGCGCTTCGGTACCAACCTCGATCACGAGCGTCTCCCCGCCGCCTTGCTCTTCGGTTGCACCAGCCGGCTGGCGATCCAGTCGCCGAGGTTCGCCGAGGAGGTCTGCATCAGCCCGGCCGTGGGAGCCGACTCGGCGATCTCGGCCGGTTGGACGTGGCCGGGCTTGCCCGTCTTCGGGGTCACCACCCAGATCACGCCGTCGTCGGCCAGCGGAGTGATCGCGTCCATCAGCGCATCCACCAGGTCGCCGTCGTCATCGCGCCACCAGAGCAGTACCACGTCGATGACCTCGTCGGCGTCCTCATCGAGCAGCTCGCTGCCGCACGCCTCCTCGATGTCGGCTCGGATGTCGTCGTCGACGTCTTCGTCCCAGCCCAGTTCCTGTACAACCTGATCTTTTTGGATGCCCAGTCTGTGGGCGTAGTTCGGGGCGTCATCCGCCGCGACCACCGTTGGTCCTCCTTCAGCCGGCTCGGGCGCACGTTGCGCTCGGCGTTATCTTGGGCCCTATCGTCGCACGCCGGGGTCCGCCCGCACGTGCCTGGCGGCAAGGTTGGTCAATATCGGTCAGTATGCGGCGTCACAGAGGTTGAGCGCGGCGGTCTTGGAGTCGTTGAGCCGGGTGATCGCCGCGTTGAACTCATCGGGCCCGTAGTTACCGGCGATCGCGGTGGCCACGCCCCTGGCGGCGTCGACCCACCCGTTGAGCGCGTCCCTGAGCTCTGGGCTGAGCGCGTCGGAGACGCTGCGCGCGACCATGTCGGCGCTGTGGTTCAGCGCATCGATCGCCGGGCCCGCCTTGGCCTGCACGTCGGCGGCGTTCTGGTTGAACGCATCGACGTACGCGTTGACCGCGGTGATCGCATCGACGCTGGTGGAACTGAGCGTCTCGCACGAGGAGTGGATCGCCTCCTTGGTGATGGAGGACTGGCGTTCGGACTCCCGGGCGCTGGAACTGGCGGCCGACTCCTCCAACGAGGCCGAAACCGACGCCCGGTACACCGGCGCCTCGGCGGCGTCCACCTGCGCGGTGCCCTCGGTGACGCTGCTGCATCCCACGACGACCATGGCGGCGGTGGCCGAGATGCCGACCATCAGTGCGCCGATCTGCAGCGGTTTTTTCACCAGCGCACCGATCACCACGGCTGCAGACGTTACCGGGTCGGTCCGGCGATCGTCGGTTGGTTCCACTCACCACCCCACCTGTGCGGGTGGGGCAGGATGGGAGAAGGATGGAATCCGCCGCCCACGCGCAAGCGTAGAAAACATCTGCGTCGAGTGCGTGAGCACCTGAAACCGCCTACCAAGGAGCGGAAGTTGACCACCGAGTTCGTGCGCCAGGATCTGGCCCAAAACTCCTCCACCGCAGCTGAACACGACCGGGTGCGGGTGATCCGTGAGGGTGTCGCGTCGTACCTACCCGATATCGATCCCGAAGAGACCAGCGAATGGCTGGAATCGTTCGACCAGCTGTTGGAACGGTCCGGCCCGGCACGGGCGCGCTACCTCATGCTGCGCTTGCTGGAGCGCTCCGGCGAACAGCGCGTGGCCATTCCGGCGCTGACGTCGACGGACTACGTGAACACGATCCCCACCGAGCTGGAACCCTGGTTCCCCGGCGACGAGGATGTCGAGCGTCGCTACCGAACCTGGATCCGGTGGAACGCCGCGATCATGGTGCACCGCGCGCAGCGGCCGGGAGTCGGTGTGGGCGGCCATATTTCGACGTACGCGTCGTCGGCCGCCCTGTATGAGGTCGGCTTCAACCACTTCTTCCGCGGCAAATCGCATCCGGGCGGCGGCGACCAGGTGTTCATCCAGGGCCACGCATCGCCCGGCATCTACGCGCGCGCGTACCTGGAGGGCCGACTGTCCGCCGAGCAACTCGACGGCTTCCGCCAGGAGCACAGCCACCCCGGCGGCGGGCTGCCGTCGTATCCGCATCCGCGGCTGATGCCCGACTTCTGGGAGTTCCCCACCGTCTCGATGGGGCTGGGCCCGATGAACGCCATCTATCAGGCCCGGTTCAACCACTATCTGCACGACCGCGGCATCAAGGACACCTCCGACCAGCACGTCTGGGCGTTCCTGGGCGACGGTGAGATGGACGAGCCCGAGAGCCGCGGCCTGGCGCACGTCGCGGCGCTGGAGGCCCTGGACAACCTCACGTTCGTCGTCAACTGCAACCTGCAGCGCCTCGACGGGCCGGTGCGCGGCAACGGCAAGATCATCCAGGAACTCGAGTCGTTCTTCCGCGGCGCGGGCTGGAACGTCATCAAGGTGGTGTGGGGCCGCGAGTGGGATGCGCTGTTGCACGCCGACCGCGACGGCGCGCTGGTCAACCTGATGAACACCACACCCGACGGCGATTACCAGACATACCGGGCCAACGACGGCGCCTACGTGCGCGACCACTTCTTCGGCCGCGACCCCCGCACCAAGGCCTTGGTCGAAAAGATGTCGGACTCCGAGATCTGGAACCTCAAGCGAGGCGGACACGACTACCGCAAGGTCTACGCCGCCTACCGCGCCGCCGTCGAGCACAAGGGCCAGCCGACGGTGATCCTGGCCAAGACCATCAAGGGCTATTCGCTGGGCGCGCACTTCCAAGGCCGCAACGCCACCCATCAGATGAAAAAGCTTGCGCTGGAAGACCTGAAGTACTTCCGCGATGCGCAGCGCATCCCGATCAGCGACGCGCAGCTCGAGGAGAACCCGTATCTGCCGCCGTACTACCACCCCGGCCCGGAGGCACCCGAGATCCGCTACATGCTGGACCGGCGGCGCTCGCTCGGCGGGTTCCTGCCCGAACGTCGCACCAAATCCAAGGCGCTCACCCTACCCGGCCGCGACACCTACAAGGCGCTGAAGAAGGGGTCGGGTAAGCAGGAGGTGGCCACCACCATGGCCACGGTGCGGACGTTCAAGGAGCTGTTGCGCGACAAGGAGATTGGCTGGCGCATCGTCCCGATCATCCCGGACGAGGCCCGCACGTTCGGCATGGACTCCTGGTTCCCCAACCTCAAGATCTACAACCGCAACGGTCAGCTCTACACCTCGGTGGACGCCGAGCTGATGCTCGCGTACAAGGAAAGCGAAGTCGGCCAGATCCTGCACGAGGGCATCAACGAGGCCGGCTCCTCGGGCAGCTTCATCGCGGCCGGCACGGCGTACGCCACCCACAACGAACCGATGATCCCGGTCTACATCTTCTATTCGATGTTCGGGTTCCAGCGCACCGGCGACAACCTGTGGGCGGCCGCCGATCAGATGACGCGCGGGTTCCTTCTCGGCGCCACCGCGGGACGCACCACACTGGTCGGCGAGGGTCTGCAGCACGCCGACGGGCACTCGCTGCTGCTGGCGGCGAGCAACCCGGCCGTCGTCGCCTACGACCCGGCGTTCGCCTACGAGATCGCCTACATCATCGAAAGCGGCCTGCACCGCATGTACGGCGAGAACCCGGAGAACGTCTACTTCTACATGACCATCTACAACGAGCCCTACGTTCAGCCGCCGGAACCGGAGGACCTCGACGTCGAGGGCCTGCTGCGCGGCATCTACCGCTACCGGCCGGCACCCGAGAAGCGGTCGAATGCGGCGCAGATCCTGGTGTCGGGGGTGGCCATGCCGTCGGCGCTGAAGGCCGCCGAGATGCTCGCCGACGAGTGGGATGTCGCCGCGGACGTGTGGTCGGTGACCAGCTGGGGCGAGCTGAACCGCGACGGCGTGGAGATCGAGAAGCAACGGCTGCGTCATCCGGACCGGCCGGCGGGTACGCCCTACATCACCAAAACCCTGGCCGAGGCGCAGGGCCCGGTGATCGCGGTGTCGGACTGGATGCGCGGGGTGCCCGAGCAGATCCGGGCCTGGGTGCCGGGCACCTACATCACGCTGGGCACCGACGGGTTCGGCTTCTCCGACACCCGGCCCGCCGCACGGCGGTACTACAACACCGACGCGGAGTCGATCGCCGTCGCCGTGTTGGAGGGGCTGGCCCGCGACGGCAACATCAATCAGTCCGTCGCGGTCGAGGCGGCGGCCAAGTACGAGATCGACGACGTGATGGCCGCGCCCGAGCAGACCTCGGATCCCGGAGTGGCTTAGGCCACGACATTGGACCCGGAGTGGCTTAGTTGTCGGGCAGCGCGTTGGAGGGTTCCTCCATCTCGGTGGCGTAGCCTTTATGGATGCCTGACAACAGGTACGTGCCGCCGAAGTCGACGGTCGAGGTTCTCGAGACCGTGCCCGACTCGGTGCTGCGCCGGTTACAGCAGTACTCGGGCCGACTGGCCACCGAGGCGGTGCGGGCGATGGAAGAGCGGTTGCCGTTCTTCGCCGAACTGGAGGCATCGCAGCGCTCCAGCGTGCAATTGGTCGTGCAGACCGCGGTGGTCAACTTCGTCGAGTGGATGCGTGACCCGCAGAGCAATGTCAGCTACACCGCGCAGGCCTTCGAAGTCGTCCCCCAGGATCTGCGGCGGCGCATCGCGCTGCGGCAGTCGGTCGAGATGGTCCGCATCACCATGGAGTTCTTCGAAGAGGTGGTGCCGCTGCTGGCCCGCTCGGAGGAGCAGCTGACCGCGCTGACCGCGGGCATCCTGAGATACAGCCGCGATCTCGCGTTCGCCGCGGCCAGCGCCTACGCCGATCAAGCGGAGGCACGTGGCGCGTGGGACACCAGGATGGAAGCCAACGTTGTCGACGCCGTGGTGCGCGGCGACACCGGCCCGGAGTTGCAGTCCCAGGCCGCCGCGCTGAACTGGGACGCCACGGCGCCCGCCACGGTGATCGTGGGCCTGCCACAACCCGACCGGGTCGATCTGGCCAGCGACGACGTACACGACGTCGTTAAGCGCAACGGCCGCGCGGCGCTGTCGGACGTGCACGGCAACTGGCTGGTCGCGATCGTGTCGGGAGCGCTCTCCCCGACCGACCGGTTCCTGACCGAAATCCTGACGGTGTTTGCCGACGGGCCGGTGGTGGTCGGTTCCACCGCCACCACGCTGGCGAACGCCCACCGCAGCGCTACCGAGGCCATCGCGGGCATGAACGCCGTGGCGGGCTGGAGCGGGGCGCCCCGGCCGGTGCCTGCGCGCGAACTCCTGCCCGAACGTGCGCTGCTGGGCGACGTGACGGCGATCGCGGCCTTGGAAACCGAGGTGATGAGGCCGCTGGCCGACGCCGGACCCGCGTTGACCGAGACGCTCGACGCCTATCTGGATTCCGGCGGCGCGATCGAAGCGTGCGCACGCAAATTGTTCGTTCATCCAAATACCGTCCGCTACCGGCTGCGGCGGATCGCCGACTTCACCGGCCGTGATCCCACGGTTCCGCGCGACGCCTACGTGCTGCGGGTGGCCGCAACCGTGGGCCGACTCGGCCGCCAGCCATACCAAACGAGCACAGCAAACATGATCACTGCGCTGCGGCACGCGCCGCCCGCGGAAGCGCTGGACATACCGCTGCCGGGCAGCGAGATCGCGGGCGGATATCAGTAGCGTCGCATCACAGGCAGTTTTGTGGGGTTTCCACAAAAACATAAGACGAGGTTCATAATCTCTTACACCGCGCAAACCCGTCTTCACAGTGTTTTCTTAATTCGTGCCTCAGAAAAGCGTGCTTGCACTTCTCGCGCCCGGACAGGGTTCCCAGACACCCGGCATGCTCGCCGCGTGGCTGGAGCTGCCCGGTGCCGCCGAGCGGCTCGCCGCCTGGTCCGAGATCAGCGGGCTGGACCTGACCCGGCTGGGCACCACCGCGACCGCCGAGGAGATCACCGACACCGCGGTGACCCAGCCGCTCGTCGTGGCGGCCACCCTGCTGGCTCACGAGGAGCTGACCCGGCGCGGCCTGATCGCCGGACGTGCAGACCAGGAAGTCGTCGTAGCGGGCCACTCAGTCGGTGAAATCGCCGCCTACGCGATCGCCGGCGTGCTCTCGGCCGACGACGCAGTCAAGCTGGCGGCCACCCGTGGTGCCGAGATGGCCAAGGCGTGCGCTGTCGAACCGACCGGCATGGCCGCGGTGCTCGGTGGTGAGGAAGCCGACGTGCTCGCCCGCCTTGAGGCGCTCGACCTGGTGCCCGCCAACCGCAACGCCGCGGGACAGATCGTCGCCGCCGGCGCCGTCGCCGCGCTGGACAAGCTCGTCGAGGATCCGCCGGAGAAGGCGCGGGTGCGCAAGCTGGCCACCGCGGGCGCTTTCCACACCCACTACATGGCCTCGGCGCTGGACGGATACGCCGCGGCCGCCGAAGGTGTAACGATCTCTGAGCCCACCGCGAAGCTGTTGTCGAACGCCGACGGTCAGCCGGTCGTCTCGGCGACCGACGCCATGAGCAAGCTGGTGGCGCAGATGACCCGGCCGGTGCGCTGGGATCTGTGCACCGAGTCGATGCGCGAACTCGGTGTGACCGCGCTCGTCGAGTTCCCGCCCGCCGGGACGCTCGCGGGCATCGCGAAAAGAGAACTTCGGGGGGTGCCGACGCACGCCGTCAAGTCCCCCGCTGACCTGGACGGGCTCTCGGAGCTCTAGCCAGTACAACCACATATCGAACGTCATTCCCACGAAGTAACAACCCCAATTAGAAGGAGCCATTGTGGCCGCCAGTCAGGATGAAATCATCGCCGGTCTCGCCGAGATCATCGAAGAGGTCACGGGTATCGAGCCTTCCGAGGTCACCCCGGAGAAGTCGTTCGTCGACGACCTGGACATCGACTCGCTGTCGATGGTCGAGATCGCCGTGCAGACCGAGGACAAGTACGGCGTGAAGATCCCCGACGAGGACCTCGCCGGTCTGCGCACCGTCGGTGACGTCGTCACCTACATCCAGAAGCTCGAGGAAGAGAACCCCGAAGCCGCCGCGGCCATCCGCGCGCAGATCGAAGCCGATCGGGCATGAGTAGACCTTCCACTGCTAACGGCGGTTTCCCCAACGTCGTCGTGACCGCCGTCACGGCGACCACGTCGATCGCGGCGGACATCGAGAGCACGTGGAAGGGGCTGCTGGCCGGCGAAAGCGGCATCCGCGTCCTCGAGGACGAGTTCGTCACCAAGTGGGACCTGCCGGTCCGCATCGGTGGGCACCTCGTCGACGCGATCGACGACCATATGACGCGACTGGACATGCGGCGGATGTCGTATGTCCAGCGCATGGCCAAGTACCTCAGTGGCCAGCTCTGGGAGACCGCGGGTACGCCTGAGGTCGATCCGGATCGCTTCGCCGTGGTCGTCGGCACCGGTCTGGGTGGCGGCGAGAAGATCGTCGAGACCTACGACGCGATGAACGAGGGTGGCCCCCGCAAGGTGTCGCCGCTCGCCGTGCAGATGATCATGCCGAACGGTGCGGCCGCGGTGATCGGTTTGCAGTTGGGCGCCAGGGCCGGGGTCATCACCCCGGTCTCGGCGTGCTCATCGGGTTCGGAGGCCATCGCCCACGGCTGGCGCCAGATCGTGATGGGCGACGCGGATATCGCCGTTGTCGGCGGTGTCGAGGGCGGAATCGAGGCGCTGCCGATCGCGGCGTTCTCGATGATGCGCGCGATGTCGACCAACAACGAGGATCCTGCGGGTGCGTCCCGGCCGTTCGACAAGAACCGCGACGGTTTCGTCTTCGGCGAAGCCGGTGCGCTCATGATCATCGAGACCGAGGAGCACGCCAAGGCCCGCGGCGCCAAGCCGTTGGCCCGCCTGATGGGTGCGGGCATCACCTCTGATGCCTTCCACATGGTGGCGCCCGCCTCCGATGGTCTGCGTGCGGGCCAGGCGATGAAGCGTGCGATGGAAACCGCGGGCCTGGCGCCCAAGGACATCGACCACGTCAACGCCCATGCCACCGCGACCTCGATCGGCGATGTCGCCGAGGCCAACGCGATCCGGTCGGCCGGCGTCGAGCACGCGGCGGTCTACGCGCCGAAGTCGGCGCTCGGCCACTCCATCGGAGCGGTCGGCGCGCTGGAGTCGGCATTGACCGTGCTCTCGCTGCGTGACGGCGTCATCCCGCCGACGCTGAACTTCGAGACCCCCGATCCTGAGATCGATCTCGATGTGGTTGCAGGCGAGCCTCGTTACGGCGACTTCCAGTACGCCATCAACAACTCGTTCGGCTTCGGTGGACACAATGTCGCCCTGGCCTTCGGGCGCTACTGAGCGGAAGGGACTTTCGAGCAGTAATGGCAGGGTTGACGCGTTCAACTCGGCTCTCCACGGGGGCCGGTTTCCCCAACGTGGTCGTCACGGGTATCGCCATGACGACCGCACTGGCAACCAGCGCGGACGACACCTGGAAGAAGCTGCTGGACGGTCAGAGCGGCATCCGCAAGCTCGAGGATCCGTTCGTCGAGGAGTATGACCTGCCGGTTCGCATCGGCGGGCATCTCCTCGAGGACTTCGACCACGAGATGACGCGGGTGGAACTGCGCCGATTGTCGTATCTGCAGAAGATGTCGACGGTGCTGGGCCGCCGGGTGTGGGAGAACGCCGGCACGCCCGAGGTGGACCCCAAGCGGCTGATGGTGTCGATCGGCACCGGCATGGGCTCCACCGAGGAGCTGGTGTTCAGCTACGACGGTATGCGCGCCAACGGGCTGAAAGCGGTTTCGCCGCTGGCCGTGCAGATGTACATGCCGAACGCCGCAGCCGCGGCGGTGGGACTGGAGCGCAAGGCTCGCGCCGGGGTGGTCACTCCGGTGTCGGCCTGCGCATCGGGGTCGGAGGGCATCGCGCACGCGTGGCGCAACATCGTGCTCGGCGAGGCCGACGTCGCGATCTGCGGTGGTGTGGAGACCAAGATCGAGGCGGTGCCGATCGCCGGCTTCGCCCAGATGCGAATCGTGTTGTCCACCACCAACGATGACCCGGCCGGTGCGTGCCGACCGTTCGACAAGGACCGTAACGGGTTCGTGTTCGGCGAAGGCGGTGCACTGATGGTCATCGAGACCGAAGAGCACGCCAAGGCCCGCGGCGCCAACATTCTCGCCCGGATCATGGGAGCCAGCATCACCTCGGACGGCTACCACATCGTGGCGCCCGATCCGAACGGTGAGCAGGCCGGTCACGCGATGACGCGTGCGATCGAACTTGCCGGCCTGCAGCCCACCGACATCGACCACGTCAACGCGCATGCCACCGGCACCAGCGTGGGCGACGTGGCCGAAGGCAAGGCGATCAACAACGCGATGGGCAGCCACAAGCCGGCGGTGTACGCACCGAAGGCGGCGCTCGGCCACTCGGTCGGCGCAGTCGGCGCGGTGGAGTCCATCCTGACCGTGATGGCGTTGCGCGACGGCATCATTCCGCCGACGCTGAACCTGCGCAACCTGGATCCGGAGATCGATCTGGACGTGGTCGCCAGGGAGCCGCGGTCGGGCAATTACCAATACGCGATCAACAACTCGTTCGGATTCGGTGGGCACAACGTCGCGCTCGCCTTCGGGAAGTACTGACACTCCCCCAGGGATCCAGCGCTACAGGAGGTTTTAGATGACGACCATGGCCCCCGAGGCAGTCGGCGAATCGCTGGATCCCCGCGACCCGCTGCTGCGGCTGAGCACCTTCTTCGACGACGGCAGCGTCGAGTTGCTGCACGAGCGGGACCGCTCGGGCGTGCTCGCCGCCGCCGGAACCGTCAACGGCGTGCGCACCATCGCGTTCTGCACGGACGGCACCGTCATGGGTGGGGCCATGGGCGTCGAGGGCTGTGCCCACATCGTCAACGCCTACGACCAGGCCATCGAGGAGCAGAGCCCGATCGTCGGGATCTGGCACTCGGGTGGCGCGCGGCTGGCGGAAGGCGTAAAGGCGCTGCACGCGGTCGGTTTGGTGTTCGAGGCGATGATCCGGGCGTCCGGATACGTTCCGCAGATCTCGGTCGTCGTCGGCTTCGCCGCCGGCGGCGCGGCTTACGGTCCGGCGCTGACCGACGTGATCGTGATGGCGCCCGAAAGCCGGGTCTTCGTCACCGGTCCCGATGTGGTCCGCAGTGTGACCGGCGAGGACGTCGACATGGCGAGCCTCGGCGGGCCGGACACCCACCACAAGAAGTCCGGCGTGTGCCACATCGTCGCCGACGACGAGCTCGACGCCTACGAGCGCGGCCGTCGGCTGGTCGGATTGTTCTGCCAGCAGGGCCATTTCGACCGCGCCAAGGCCGAGGCCGGCGACACCGACCTGCACGCGCTGCTGCCCGAGTCGGCGCGCCGCGCATACGACGTGCACCCGCTCGTCGAAGCCCTGTTGGACGAGGGTGTGCCGTTCGAGGAGTTCCAGGGCAAGTGGGCCCCGTCGATCGTCATCGGGCTCGGCCGGTTGTCTGGTCGCACCGTCGGCGTCATCGCCAACAACCCGCTGCGCCTCGGCGGCTGCTTGAACTCCGAAAGTGCGGAAAAGGCAGCGAGATTCGTGCGGCTGTGCGACGCGTTCGGCATTCCGATCGTCAACATCGTCGACGTCCCCGGATACCTGCCGGGCGTGGATCAGGAGTGGGGCGGCGTCGTGCGGCGCGGGGCCAAGCTGCTGCACGCATTCGGCGAGTGCTCGGTCCCGCGCGTCACGCTGGTGACGCGGAAGATCTACGGCGGTGCGTACATTGCCATGAACTCGCGGTCACTGGGCGCGACGAAGGTGTACGCCTGGCCCGACGCCGAGGTCGCGGTGATGGGCGCCAAGGCTGCGGTTGGCATCCTGCACAAGAAGAAGTTGGCCGCCGCTCCGGAGGACGAGCGCGAGGCGTTGCACGAGCAGTTGGCCGCCGAGCACGAGAAGATCGCCGGCGGAGTGGATTCCGCGATCGACATCGGCGTCGTCGACGAGAAGATCGACCCGGCGCATACCCGGTCGAAGCTGACGCAGGCGCTGGCCGAGGCGCCGGCGCGCCGCGGCCGCCACAAGAACATCCCGCTGTAATCAGCGGGTGGTGTAGCCGCCGTTGGCGAAAATCGTCTGTCCGGTGATCCAGTGGCCCTCATCGGCGAGGAACACCACGAACGGCGCGATGTCCTCGATGTTTGTGAGCCGGCCGCCCATGGCCTGCGACTTGTGGAACTCGACGCGCTCGGGCGTCTCCTGCCCGTAGAAGAAGGGCGTGTCCATCGGGCCGGGCCCGACGTTGTTGACATTGATGCCGCGCGCCATGAATTCCTTGGCGGCCGCCCGGGTGAAGTGCTCGACCGGGCTCTTGGCTCCGGCGTACGTCGAGTAACCGTCGGTGAAGGCTGCAAGCAGTGCGGTGACGATGGTGGTCACCGATCCACCGTCGGCGAGCTTGCGGCCAGCCTGCTGCAAGAAGAAGTACGCGGCCTTGGAGTTGATGTCGAACATCGAATCGTATTCGTCTTCAGTCGTTTCCATGATGGGCTTGCGCAGGACCTTGCCGACGGTGTTGACCGCGATGTCCACGCTGCCGAAGGCGTCGATCGCCGCGTCGAACAGTTTCTCGACGTTGCCCGGAACCGTCAGGTCGCCCTGAACCTTGACGGCCTTGGCGCCTGACCCTTCGACCTGGGCGACGGTCTTGTCTGCATCGGACTCGGTGGCGGGGCTGTTGTAGTGGACCGCCACATTGACGCCGCGTTCTCCCAGCGTGGTGCTGATCAGGCCGCCGAGGTTCTTCGCTCCGGCGGCGACGACTGCTGACTTGCCTGCGAGGTTGCTCATAGTGCCGACCGTAATCAGAAAATCGACAAATGAGAAACGCATAAAACCGCACTATTGACAAACAACAGTTGTAGATAGGCTGTTCGCATGGCACGCGCCATTCCGGACCTTCGCCGTCTGCGACACTTCATCGCGGTCGCCGACGCCGGCGGGTTCACCCGCGCCGCCGAAGCGTTGCATCTCAGCCAGCAAGCGTTGAGCAGTTCGGTACAGCAGCTGGAAAAGGAGCTTGACGCAAAGCTTTTCGAGCGGGTCGGGCGGCAGGTATCGCTGACACGTGCCGGTCGGTTGCTGCTCGCGGAGGGCCAGACGCTACTCGCCGCCGCGCACACCGTCGCCGACCACGTGCACCGCGTGGCGGCGGACACCGAGGCGGTGTTCGTTGTGGGCCACACTCCGGCGTTGAGCAGCGCCGAGGTCTACACGCTGATGGAGCCCGCGATCGCGGCGTTCACCGACACGTCGTTCACCTTCCGGCAGATGTTTCCCGATGTCCTGGTCGCCGGCCTGCTCGACGGCTCAGTACACCTCGGCCTGCGCCGCGGTGTCGTGCCGCCGAGCAACCTGGCAGGCGCGGTGATCGGCTACGACCGCGTCCGCGTGGCCGTTCCCGCCGACCATCGGCTCGCGACCCGCCGGAAAGTGGACATTCACGACCTCGTATCGGAACGGATTGCGCTCTGGGCCCCTCCGGGTGCGTCGTATTACAGCGATTTTCTGATGAGCGCGTGCCGACGCGCTGGTTTCGAACCGGGCTATGTCGTCAGTCGTGTGCAAGGAGCCGCCACTGTCGCGGCGCCGCTGACCACCGGGGCGGTCGGGTTCGTCACGGCACCCGCGGGGCCGGCGATGGGCGGTCGGGTGACGGTCGTCGACCTGGTACCCGTGCTGCACGTTCCGGTTCAAGCGCTCTGGCAACGGCATACGTCGTCGGCGGTGCGGGATGCGGTGGTGACTCCGGACAAGTGAATCCGCTCGGCGACCACCGCCCAGTGCCGGGCGTGGTCAAAGTTGAGATTTCGCCAGCATTTCCTGCGCGACGCCCACGACCCGTTCCCGGTCGGACTCCACCAGGCCGATGCGGGTGCGGCGGTCGACGATGTCGTCGACGTTCAACGCGCCCTCGTGGGTCACCGCATACTCGAATTCCGCGCGGATCACGTCGATTCCCTCGGCGACAGGTTCGGTCGACCGATCGCAACTCGCCGCCGCGATCACGTTCGGTGCCTCTGCACCGAAGCGTGAGAGCAACGAGCCCGGCATCTCCGGTGGATGACGAAGGGTGGCAACAGGATTCGACGGCGCGCCGACCAGCGGCAGATTGCGGGTGCGGCAGCGCGACGCCGTCAGCCCCCGCAAAGCGATGGACTGGTCGAGCACATCCTCGGCCATGTGCCGGTATTCGGTGAGCTTGCCGCCGATGACGCTGATGACGCCCGACGGTGATTCCACCACCGCGTGATCGCGCGACACGTCGGCCGTGCGGCCGCTACCGGTGTCGATGAGCGGTCGCAGGCCCGCGTAGGCGCCGATCACATCCGACGGCGTCAATGCTACGGCCAACGCGGTGTTCACGGTGTCCAGCAGGAACGAGATTTCGTCCGGCGAGGGTTGCGGCACATCGGGTATGGGCCCCGGCGCGTCCTCGTCGGTCAGCCCGAGGTAAACCCGACCCAACTGCTCGGGCATAGCGAACACGAAGCGGTTGATCTCGCCGGGGATCGGGATCGTCAGCGCCGCAACGGGATTACCGAACGCCGCCGCATCGAACACCAGGTGCGTTCCGCGGCTGGGCCGCAGCTTGATCGACGGGTCCACCTGTCCCGCCCACACTCCGGAGGCGTTGATCACCGCGCGCGCGGTGACGTCGAAGGACTCACCGGTGAGCTGGTCGGTCAGCATCACCGAGGTCCCGGTGGCCGACGACGCCGCGACCCGGGTCAGGACGCGGGCACCGTGCTGCGCAGCGGTGCGCGCCACGGCGGTGACCAGGCGGGCGTCGTCGATCAACTGCCCGTCGTATGCGAGCAATGCACCGTCGAGTCCGTCGCGCCGCACGGTGGGCGCCAGTTCGGCGGCACGGCGCGCATCGATCCGCCGCGACCGGGGCAGCGCCGAAGCCGGTGTGCCCGCCAGTTTGCGTAGGCCGTCGCCGGCCGCGAAGCCGAAGCGCACCAGCGCACGCGACGCCGCATTCATCGACGGAAGCAGCGGAACCAGCTGCGGCATGGCCGTGACGAGATGAGGCGCGTTGCGGGTCATGAGGATTCCGCGTTCGACGGCGCTGCGCCGGGCGATGCCGACATTGCCCGTCGCCAGGTATCGCAGCCCGCCGTGCACCAGCTTCGAGCTCCACCGGCTGGTGCCGAACGCCAGGTCGTGCTTTTCCACCAACGCGACGCTCAGCCCGCGGGTGGCGGCGTCCAGCGCGATGCCGGCGCCGGTGATACCGCCGCCGATCACCAGGACGTCGACCCACTCACCGTCGGCGAGTGCAGCCAGTTCGGCAGCGCGGCGCGCGGCGTTCAACGCCGTTGAGCCGCTCACGGTGCGAGGTATCCGTTCAAGGCGCGGGCCAATTCGGCGTTGAGCGAATCGCGGTCCAACAGCTTTTCGACCATCTGCGCCGACTGGATCGTCGACTGCGTGATGAGCAGGCACATGGCGCCGATCTGGTGTGGGTCGCCGGGTCGGACGCTGCCCTCGTCCTGGGCCGCCTTGATCGCCGTCGCGAGTGCATCGACAAGGATCATCTGGCTCGTGCCCAGCCGGTTGGCGATGTAGACCATGGCGAACTCGGGCGCGTCGTGCAGCACCGACATGACGACCTCGTCGTTGCGCACGTGCTCGGCCACTGCGACGACGCGTTGCACCAGTGCTTCGCGGCCGGGTCCGGTGTCTGGCACCGCCTCGAGCACACCGGCGATGCGCGACGTCATCAGCGCCGCGAGCACGCCGTTGGTATCCGACCAACGGCGGTAGATGGTCGGGCGGCTCATCCGTGCGCGCCGAGCGATCTCGGTCATCGTCACCCGTTTGACACCGACGGCGAGCACGCATGCCGCCGCGGCCTCGAGGACGCGGTCCTCGACGGACGATTGATCGTTACGGATTGACGACATGTGTAATACTGTAACGCATGACGCGTCCGGATGCTCACCACACCGCCCTCCTGCCACCGATGAAGTGGAACGCCTGGGGCGATCCAGCGGAAGCCAAACCACTGTCCGACGGCATCCGCGCGCTGCTCGAACAAGCGCTCGGCGTGCAGGAATCCGCGACGTCCGAACTGCGGCCCGACGAGGTCAGGGTGCGGCCGTCGTCGCTGTCCGCCGCTGACCGCGATGCGTTGACGGGCATCGTCGGGTCGGACTACTGCCGAGTCGACGACCAGGGCCGGCTGCTGCGGGCAGGCGGTAAGTCCACGCTGGATCTGTTGCGCCGCAAAGACACCGGCGTGCAGGACGCACCCGACGCCGTGGTGCTACCGGGAAGCGAGGACGAGATAGCCGCAATCCTGCACTTCTGCAGTGACCACCGGATCGCCGTCGTACCGTTCGGCGGCGGCACCAGCGTCGTCGGCGGCCTGGACCCCCTCCGGGGCGATTTCAGCGCGGTGGTCTCGCTGGATCTGCGCCGCCTGAACGAACTGCACTTCCTCGACGAGGTGTCCGGAGAAGCCGAGCTCGGCGCGGGGATGACGGGACCGGACGCCGAACGCCTGCTGGGCGAACGCGGCTTCTCCCTCGGCCACTTCCCGCAGAGTTTCCAGTTCGCCACCATCGGCGGTTTCGCTGCGACCCGGTCGTCGGGTCAGGACTCCGCGGGCTACGGGCGGTTCAACGACATGGTCCGTGGCCTGCGGGCGGTGGCGCCGGTCGGCGTGCTAGACCTCGGACGCGCCCCAGAGTCGGCGGCGGGACCGGATCTGCGGCAGCTGGTGATCGGTTCGGAGGGCGTGCTGGGCGTCATCACCCGCGTGCGGGTGCGGGTGCATCCGGTTCCGACTGCGACGCGTTATGAGGCGTGGTCGTTTCCCGATTTCGCGACCGGCGCCGACGCGCTGCGCGCCGTCGTCCAGACCGGCACCGGTCCGACGGTGATCCGGCTGTCCGACGAGGCTGAGACCGGGGTGAACCTCGCGACCACCGAGAGCATCGGCGAAAAACAAGTCACCGGAGGCTGTTTGGCGATCACGCTGTTCGAGGGCACCGAGGCGCACGTCGCCAGCAGGCATTCGGAAACGCGCGCGGTGTTGGAGGCCGCCGGCGGCACGTCGCTCGGCGAGGAACCCGCGCGGGCATGGGAGCACGGCCGGTTCGGGGCGCCGTATCTGCGTGACTCGCTGCTCTCTGCGGGCGCGCTGTGCGAAACCCTCGAGACCGCGACGAACTGGTCCAACGTGCCGGCGCTGAAAGTCGCCGTCACCGAAGCGTTGACGAACGCGCTGGCCGAATCGGGCACGCCCGCTCTGGTGCTGTGCCACATTTCGCATGTGTATCCCACCGGCGCATCGCTGTACTTCACCGTTGTCGCCGGGCAGCGGGGCAATCCGATCGAGCAGTGGCGCAAGGCGAAGGCCGCCGCATCGGATGCGATGGTCCGCACTGGGGCCACCATCACCCACCACCACGCGGTCGGCGCCGACCACCGGCCGTGGATGCGCGACGAGATCGGGGACCTCGGCGTCGAGATTCTGCGAGCCGTCAAGGACAAGCTCGACCCGGCGGGAATCCTCAACCCCGGCAAGCTGGTTCCATGACGTTTCAGGGTCGCGTCACGATGCTGACCAACCCCGCGTCGGGGCACGGCAGCGCGCCGCATGCGGCCGAACGCGCTGTTGCTCAGTTTCATCGGCGCGGCGTGGACGTCGTCGCGATCGCAGGCACCGACGCCGAGCACGCGCGGCGACTCGTCGAGGGTGCGCTCGAACGCGGTATGGATGCGCTTGTCGTCGTCGGCGGGGACGGCATCATCTCGCTTGCGCTGCAGGTGTTGGCGCAGACCGAGATACCGCTCGGCATCATTCCGGCGGGCACCGGCAATGACCACGCGCGCGAGTTCAGGATCCCCACGCGCGATCCCGAGGCCGCGGCCGACGTGGTGGTCGACGGCTTGGTCGGCGGTGTCGCGCAAACGATCGACCTAGGGCGCATCCGCGGCGCGGACGGCACCGACAAGTGGTTCGGCACGGTGATGGCGGCAGGTTTCGATTCCCTGGTCACCGACCGCACCAATCGGATGCGCTGGCCGCACGGCCGGATGCGATACAACCTCGCGATGGTGGCCGAGCTGTCGAAGCTGCGACTGTTGCCTTTTCGGCTGACGTTCGACGGCGAGGAGGTGACGACGGAGTTGACGCTGGCCGCGTTCGGCAACACCCGCAGCTACGGCGGCGGCATGCGCATCTGCCCCGACGCCGACCCCACCGACGGTCAACTCGACGTGACGATGGTTGCCTCGGCGTCGCGAACCAGGCTGATCCGGCTGTTCCCCACCGTTTTCAAGGGCACGCACGTAGATCTCGATGAGGTTCGCACAGCGCGGGCGAAGACGATACGGGTCGACTCCCCGGGCATCAACGCGTATGCCGACGGCGAGTACGTGTGCCCGCTGCCGGTCGAAGTGACGGCCGTTCCCGGCGCGCTGAACATCTTGACGCCCGCCACATAACGCGAGCAGACGCAAATTGCCTCATTTCGGCCCATTTCTGGGGCAGTTCGCGTCTGCTCGGCGAGGCGAGGACCCAGCCCAGCTCGGCGAGGAG
Source organism: Mycobacterium sp. GA-0227b (assembly GCF_001499855.1). Taxonomy (GTDB): domain Bacteria; phylum Actinomycetota; class Actinomycetes; order Mycobacteriales; family Mycobacteriaceae; genus Mycobacterium. Next base: position 44,650 of record NZ_LQIK01000007.1, on the reverse strand, counting down.
ACCTCAGCCGACTCCGCGGCTGAGCCAGCTCACCTCCGCGCCCGCACCGCCGTCTCGGTATGCCTCGAGCGCCTCATCCCACGCGGTGCCCAGTACCGAGTCCAGCTCGGCGGCCAGCGTGTCGGCGCCCGAAGCCATCAGCGCGCGCAACCGCATTTCGCCGACCATCACGTCCCCGTTGGCGCTCATCGACCCGCTCCACAGACCCAGTTGAGGGGTGTGGCACCAGCGGTGGCCGTCGACGCCGGGGCTGGGATCCTCGGTCACCTCGAACCGCAACACCGACCACGAGCGCAGCGCGCTGGCCAGCGCCGCGCCGGTGCCCACCGGACCCACCCAGTTGGTGACCGCACGCAGCTGTCCCGGCATGGCCGGCTGCGGAGTCCACTTGAGGTTTGCCCGGGCCTGAAGGGTCGACGACAACGCCCACTCGACATGCGGGCACACCGCCGCGGGTGAGGCGTGGATGTAGACCACGCCCGTCGTCGCGTCGGCGAACTGGTTCGACGCACGCATAGCTGCTCCTTCGGCTCCACGAGGGACGTCTTCCCCAAGCGGCCTCGCGAAATCCGAATTACAGCTGTGTCGTGCGTGTCTATTGTGCCCTGTGAGACGCCTGTTGCGCTAGTCTGCGCCGAATTCTCTCAGGACTTCGTCAGACAACTCCCGCCACGGCTCGTATGCCCAGTCCCCGAAATCCCGGTCGGTCAGCACGACCAGCGCCAGATCGGCCTGCGGATCGGCCCACAAAAACGTCCCTGACTGGCCGAAATGCCCGAAAGTGCGGCCCGAGTTCCCGGTGCCCGTCCAGTGCGGGGACTTGCCGTCGCGGATCTCGAAGCCCAACCCCCAGTCGTTGGGGCGCTGTACCCCGAAGCCCGGTAGCACGCCATCCAGGCCGGGAAACTGCACCGAGGTCGCCTCGGCGTGCAGCTGCGCCGACACCGTGACCGGCCGCAGCAGGTCGCCGGCGAACGCTGCCAGATCGGCCACCGTCGACGTCGCGCCGTAGCCCGCGGCCGCCGCTCCACCGTCGAGTGCGCTGTCGGTCATCGCGAGCGGTTCGAACACGGCTTCGGTCAGATACCGCGCGAACTCGATGCCGGTGGCCTTCTCGAGCGTCTCGGCGAGCACCTCGAAGCCGTAGTTGGAGTAGACGCGGCGCGTCCCCGGTTCTGCCATCGTCTCCGCCGAGTGCATGGAGTAGCCGGCCGCGTGCGCAAGCAGATGACGGACGGTGGCGCCCGGCGGGCCCGCCTCGGTGTCGAGGTCGACGGCGCCCTCCTCGACACCGACCTGCACCGCGCGGGCGGCCAGCAGCTTGGTGACCGACGCCAACGCGAACCGGTGGCGGACATCGCCGCACTCGGCCAGCACGCCGGACGGTCCGACCACGGCGGCGGCGGCATCCGGAACAGGCCAATCGGCCAGGGCATCGAGCGCGCTCATCGCGCCGAGCCTACTTGCGCGCGATGTAGTAGTTGTTGATCGGATCCGACTCGATTTCGCGCATCTGGACGTCGGCGAACCCCGCCTCGGCGAGCATCGACGTGGCGAGTTGGTGACCCCAACAGGTGCCGAGCCCTTCGCCGTCGAGGCCCAGCGACACGCTCATGCAGTGCATCGTCGAGACGGTGTAGAGGTACGTGGACAACGGCACGCCGACGTTGTCCTCCAGCCGGCTCGACGCCTTGATGTCGACCATGAGCAGGTAGCCCCCGGGCCGTAGTGCGCGGTAGATGTTCGCCAGCACCGCAGCCGGGGCCGCCTGGTCGTGAATGGCGTCGAAAACCGTTATCAGGTCGTAGCTTTCGGGCATGTCGAGTTCGGCCACGTCGGCGGCGACGAACGTGGCGTTGGTCAGGCCGAGCCGAGCCGCCTCGGCGCGCCCGACGCCCAACCCCTCGTCGGAGAAGTCGATTCCGGTGAACCGGCTCGCCGGGAAGGCCTGCGCCATGACGTTGATGGCATGCCCACTGCCACAGCCGATGTCGGCGACCTCGGCACCCTCACGCAATAACTGCGGAAGCCCGTCGGCCATCGGCAGGATGACGTCGACGAGCGCGGCGTCGAACACCTCACCGCTCTCCTCTGCCATCAGCGTGTGGAACCGCGGATACTCGCTGTAGGACAGTCCGCCGCCGGTTCGGAAGCAGCCGATGATCTTCTGTTCGACCTCGGCCAGCAGCGGAATGAACTGCGCGACCCGCGCGAGGTTGTCCGGGCCGGCGGCGCGGGTGAGCACCGCGGCGCGATGGCGCGGCAGCGTGTAGGTGTCCGTCGCGGCGTCGTAGTCGACGACCCGCGACGCGACGACTCCGCCGAGCCATTCGCGTACGTAGCGTTCGTTCAGCCCGGCGGCGTCGGCGATTTGGGCGCTACTTGCCGGCGGTAGCTCGGCCAGCGTGTCCCACAACGAGGTCTGGTGTCCGATGGACAACAGGATGGACAGGCTGGCGCTGTCGATCGCGTCGACCATCCGCCCGGCGAATTCTTCGGTGGAGTCGGCGGCGGAGTTCTTGTCGAGTGTGGTCATAACCCGATCAACGGTAGGCGCGCCACGTCGGTTCAATGCCCCGATTCGTCGACACGGCGCCGCGCCACGATCGCGAAGTTGAGCGGAATTCGTGGCGCCGATGGTGGGAGCGCCCAGCCCTCCGGTGATGGGATAAGGTCGGCAAACGCAGGCCAGTCCATGTATGGCAGTTCGACCAGTGCTTCGATCTGCAGTCCCGCCTGCAGCAGGGCGGAGACGATTTCCCCGAGATCATGCCGCCACTCATGGTTCTCGACGTGGCTGATGAGACCGGCTGAATCCTCCGTGTACGTGCCAGAGTCCTCGTAGATGCGACTGCCTCCGCCAGCCAAGTAGTCGTCGGTGATCTCCCATGGCTCGAACGCCATGGCACCGAGGATTGGGTGGTCATCGCGGATCAGGAACAGTCCACCCGGCTCGAGCAACTCACGGATGGACTGGGCCCAGTTGACCAACTCGGGCAACCACACGATCGTTCCGGCGCTGGTGACGATGAGCTCGAACCTTCGCTCGATCAGCGTCGATGCGAACCGGGCGTCACCTTCGACCCACGTCAGTTCGCGGCCATCGCGCTCTGCGATGCGGGCGGCGTGACGAAGAGAATTGGGCGAAAGGTCGAGACCGTGGACGTCAACGGCTCCCATTCTTGCCCACGAGACGGTGTCGATGCCGATGTGGCACTGCAAATGCAGCAGCGAACGGCCAAGGACCTGACCGTTCGGCAGATGCGGTTGCAACACGGAGAAGTCTTTTCGCACTACGCGGGAGATTTCGGACGGGTCGCTCAGGAACCCGTCCACGTCATACATCTGCGATATCGCGTGGACATCTGCACGCTCGTCCCAGTTAGCCCTATTCGCTGCAATCGCTTCGGCGTCACTCACGGCACCAGTGTCTCCCGAGCCGCTAGCTGGACATACGTATGGACACTATTCCAATCCGGACGCCACCCATTAGGTTGGACGCATGAGCCAGACGGTGCGCGGTGTGATCTCACGCAAGAAGGGCGAGCCAGTAGAAGTCGTGGACGTCGTGATTCCCGACCCCGGTCCGGGCGAGGTGGTGGTCGACGTCACCGCGTGCGGGGTGTGCCATACCGACCTGACGTATCGCGACGGCGGGATCAACGACGAGTTCCCGTTCCTGCTCGGACACGAGGCGGCCGGGACCGTCGAATCGGTCGGCGCCGGCGTGACCAACGTCGAACCCGGTGACTTCGTGATCCTGAACTGGCGCGCCGTGTGCGGCCAGTGCCGGGCCTGCAAGCGCGGCCGTCCGCATCTGTGCTTCGACACCCACAACGCCGCGCAGAAGATGACGCTCACCGACGGTACGGAGTTGACGCCTGCGCTGGGCATCGGCGCGTTCGCCGACAAGACTCTGGTTCACGAGGGCCAGTGCACCAAGGTCGACCCCGAGGCCGATCCCGCGGTGGCCGGGCTGCTTGGCTGCGGCGTGATGGCCGGTCTGGGCGCGGCGGTCAACACCGGCGCGGTGGGCCGCGACGACACCGTCGCGGTCATCGGCTGCGGCGGCGTCGGCGATGCGGCCATCGCCGGCGCGCGATTGGTCGGCGCCAAGCGCATCATCGCCGTCGACACCGACAACAAGAAGCTCGACTGGGCCCGCGAATTCGGCGCCACCCACACCGTCAACGCGCGTGAACTGGACCCGGTGCAGACCATTCAGGACCTCACCGACGGTTTCGGCGCCGACGTTGTGATCGACGCGGTCGGCCGACCGGAGACCTGGAAGCAGGCGTTCTACGCCCGCGACCTGGCGGGAACCGTTGTGCTGGTGGGTGTTCCGACGCCGGACATGACGCTGGAGATGCCGCTGATCGACTTCTTCTCCCGTGGAGGCTCACTCAAGTCGTCGTGGTACGGCGATTGTCTACCCGAACGGGACTTCCCCACCTTGATCAGCCTCTACCTGCAGGGGCGGCTGCCGCTGGACAAGTTCGTCACCGAACGCATCGGCATCGACGACGTCGAGGAGGCGTTCCACAAGATGCACGGCGGCTCCGTGCTGCGTTCGGTGGTGATCCTGTGAACGGCGGGCCGATCGGGCGGGTGGTCACCCACGGCACCTTCGAACTCGACGGCGGTAGTTGGGAAGTCGACAACAACATCTGGGTTGTCGGCGACGACTCCGAGGTGGTGGTGTTCGACGCGGCGCACGACGCGGGCCCGATCGTCAACGCCGTCGGCGGCAGGCACGTCGTGGCAGTCGTCTGCACGCACGGGCACAACGATCACGTGACCGTCGCGCCCGAGCTCGGTCAAGCGCTCGACGCTCCTGTGCTGTTGCATCCGGCTGACGAGGTGTTGTGGCGAATGACGCATCCCGACAGCGACTTTCGCACCGTGTCCGACGGTGACACCCTGCGGGTGGCCGGCACCGAGTTGCGCGCGTTGCACACCCCTGGCCACTCGCCGGGGTCGGTGTGCTGGCATGCGCCCGAGTTGAATGCGGTGTTCTCCGGTGACACCTTGTTCCAGGGCGGGCCCGGTGCGACGGGGCGGTCCTTCTCGGACTTCCCGACCATTCTCGAGTCGATCTCGGGCCGGCTCGGCAAGCTGCCCGGCGACACCGTCGTCTACACCGGCCACGGCGATTCCACCACAATCGGCGACGAGATCGTGCACTACGACGAGTGGGTGGCCCGCGGCAGCTGAGCTGCCTATCGGCTCGGGCCACTGGTCCCGTAGCTAGTCATCGAGGATGCGGCGCTTCTCGGCCTGGAACTCCGCCTCGGTGAGCGCACCCGAATCCCTAAGTGCGGCCAGCTGCTTCAACTGCTCGAGCCGCACCCCCTGGTCGTTCGGCTGGTAGCCGGAGGTCGGTGTCGACACCGACCGCAGCGTCGGCGGTCCGTCGGCGCTGAGCATCTCGTGCGGCGCAAGCGGTCGCGCCGCCTTGCCGGCGCGCGCCGACCAGACCATGGCGGCGATGAGTTCGAGCACCCCGAGCGCGATCAGGCCGCCGAACACCCAGAGCAGCCAGCTGTAGGCACTGCCGTGGCCGAAAGCCAGCCGAGGGTTGATGTACCCGGCCACATCGCCGTCCGTCGCGACGCGGTAGGTGCCCGCTTCGGCCACCTCGATCAGCCACACCCGCACGTGCGTGTCACTGTTGACTGTTGTTGTCCCGCCGATGTTTTCGGTCACCACCGGGTCGGCGACGCCATCGGGCGACTCGATGTCGATGCTGATCTCGGGGATGGGGAAGCCGCTCGTCGGCTGACCGGTGATCATGGTGTGGAAGCTGACGGTCACCTCGCCGGCCGGCAACTCGATGCTGCCCGTTCCCGGGATCGGCACCTCACCGTATGCGTCGAACTCGTCGAGCACGAACGCGTTGAGTACCAGCGTGACGATGAACCCGACGACGGACACCAGCAGGGTCAGCACGGAGACGACGACGGCGATGCGCGGGGCGACCCTTCCGCTCATGGCCAGAGTGTGACACGGCCGGGCCGCGTGCGGTGGCCTTGATGGGATCAGTCGACACCTTCGGCGGCGTCAATTCCGAACGGGGACTACCGTCGTAAGCGACCGAATCTGTTGTCCGCCACGTCCGGGAGGTCGCGTTGCCCGAGTCCAGCATCGTCGTGCGGCCCGAGCCGATGGAGAGCGGGTCCTACACCGCCGGCTCGCGGCTGCAGGCCGCCGGACTGCAGGCCGCGATCAAGCTCTTCGAGGAAGCCGCCGCCGCGGTGCCGGTCCCCCGCCTTCCGCAGCCGTTCGTCATCGCCGACTACGGCGCCTCCACCGGCCATAACTCCCTGCTGCCGATCTGCGCGGCAATAGCGGTGCTGCGCAAGCGGACCCGCACCGACCACTCCACGCTCGTCGTGCACACCGACGTGCCGGAAAATGACTTCACCGCATTGTTCCGGACGCTCGCCGACGATCCGGATACCTATCTGAGCAAGGACGCGGCGACCTTCGCCTCGGCGATCGGCCGGTCGTTCTACTCGCAGATCATGCCGTCCAGCAGCGTCAATCTGGGGTGGAGTTCGTGGGCGGTGCACTGGCTCAGCCGTGTCCCGGCGCCGATCCCCGATCATGTCCACGTCGCATACAGCCGCGACGAGAGCGTGCGCGCCGCCTATGCCAGACAGGCCGCCCAGGACTGGCAGGAGTTCATCGCGTTTCGCGGCCGCGAGTTGCGTCGCGGCGGTCGTCTGGTGGTGATGACGACGGCGGTCGACGACGACGGCGAGATCGGGTACCGCCCGGTGCTGGGCGCACTGGTCGACACGATCGACGAGCTCGCCGCCGAGCGGCTATTGACCACCGACGAGGTGTACCGGATGGGCATCCCGATCGTCGGCCGCAGTGAGCAGGATTTCCTGGCGCCGTTCGCGCCGAAGGGCCGCTTCGAACAGCTCGAGATCGAGCACCTCGAGGTCTTCGACGCCGGGGACCGCTTCTGGCAGCAGTACCAAGTCGACGGCAACGCAGACGCTTTCGCCGCGCAGTGGGCGTCCTTTTGCCGGGCCGCGGTGTTCCCGACGATGGTGGGTGCGCTCGACGGCGTCGGCACCGAGCCACGGGTGGCGGAGATCTTCGACCGTCTCGAGGCTGGCGTTGCGACCCGGCTCGCCGCGGCGCCCGAGGAAACCCAGATTCCGATGGCGCACCTGGTGTTGACGAAACGACCCAGGGCCCACTGACCGCGGCTCGACGGGTAGCCCGTTCGCCGGTGGGGTTACGGCGCGGGCTGCCCGGGCAGTTGCGGAGCCGGCACCCAGGGCAGCCCCGGGATGGTCGGGTACGGCGCGGTTGGGGTCCACGCCGGCGGCTGCGTCGTCGGTGGCGGCTGCGTCGTCGGTGGCGGCTGCGTCGTCGGTGGCGGCTGCGTCGTCGGCGGTGGCGGCTGCGTGGTCGGTGGCGGCGCGGACGTAGGCGGCGGCGCGGACGTGGGCGGCGACTCGGGTGACGGCGGCGGCTCGGTGACGGTCCGCGTCTGCGGCGGAGGCGGCTGGTAGACGGTCTGCGGCGGCGCCTGCGTCGCGGGTGCCGGTTCGGCGGAGGTGGGCGGCGGTGTCGCGGGTCGCGGGGTGGCCGTGACCGGAGGCGCGGTGGTCGACGCCGGCGTGGGAGCGGTCTGGTCGCCGTCCATCACCCAGAACACCGCTGCCGCCAGGGCAGCCAGCACCACGACGACGCCCGCAGCGAGCGGAACGGCCGGGTTTCGGTACCACGGCGTTCGTCGAGGTGGCAGGTCATCCCAGGACTCGTCGCCGAACTGCAGCTGTGGTCGCACCCCGGCGGCGGCGCCCGCGGGCTCCGGCGCGTAGTCGTACGGGTCGGTGGCCGCCACCTCGGGCACCTCGTCGGCGTCCGACCACGCCAACGCGCCGAAGGCGCTCGACTGCGGCGACATCTCGTCGGCCGCCGCGTCAACCTCGGGCGCCATGGCGGTTGCCGCACCGGCCGCAGCGGCGGCCCCGGGCGCCGCGGCCATCGCGGTCATCCCCTCTTCGACGGTGCCCCGGGCGGCCGCCAGCCCGCCGCCCACCGCCGCGGTCAACTCGGGCTGGGCCGTCGTGATGACCGGCACCCGGAATCGCTCCGACAGCGTCGTCGTGATGACCGGGATCCGCGCGCTGCCGCCTACCGATGCCACCGCCGCAAGCTCTCGAACACCGTTGCGCTCCAACGTGTCCTGAAGCACGTCGGCGAAGGCGGTGACCGGCGCGCGCAGCAGCTCGTCGAGTTCGGTGCGGGTCAGCCGCACGTCGCTTCGGTGCCCGGGCAGGTCGGCCACCAGCGAGGTGAACGCCGCAGTGGACAGCCGCTCCTTGGCGCCGCGGCACTGTGCGCGCAACCGCGACAGCGATCCGATCGCCGAGGTGCCGGACAGGTCGATGGTGCCGGCCCTGGCCAGGTCGTCGAGGACGTGGGTCAGCAGCGCCTGGTCCACCAGGTCACCGGACAGGTCGGGGTGACGCACGGTTTCGGCGACCGGCGAATAACCGTTGCCGGCGTCGACCAGGGTGATGCTGGTACCGGTGCCCCCGAAGTCACAAAGCGCGATGACGCCGCGCGCGGGCAGGCCAGGCTCGTTCTGCAGCGCGGTCAGTGCCGCGACACTGTCGGAGACGACGGGCGCCGGCTGCGGACGGTCGAACTCGGGCATCGCGGCCAGCGCGCCGCGCAGCGCGTCGACCGAGGCGGGCCGCCAGTGCGCCGGATGCGTCACCGCGACCGGGCCGACGGGCCGGCGCCCACCCCCGACCGCGTACAGCATCGCCCGCAGCGCATCCGCGAGCACGGCATCGGCGCTGTGACTCGAGCCGTCGGCGGCGACGATGCCGACCGGATCGCCGACGCGGTCCACGAAATCGGTCAGGATGAGGCCACGCTCGTTGAGGTTGGGGTTTTGGCCGGGCACGCCGACCTCCGGGGGCCGGTGCGCGAAACGCGTCAACACCGGCGACCGGGTCAGCGCGGACCGGTCCAGCACGACGGCCGCCAGGTTGGTGGCACCAACCGACAGCCCGACCCCGTCAGCCATCACTCCTCGTCTCGATGAAAAACCCCATTGGGTTCCATCTCAGCAGATCGGGTTGGCGTTACTTCACCGGATGGTGCCTGCACCCGGAATCAGCGGTAGATCGAGCGCCGTCACCCAGCCCGGCGAGAGTTCGTTGACCGCGGGTACCGCGTTGAGTGCGCGTAGTCCTGTGGCCAGGCAGCCGGCCGCGGCCGCATCGCGCCCGGAGCCGTCGGTGAACCGGAACGCGGTCTCCTGGAAGATGCTGGGAGTGCCCTCGATGTCGACGCGGTACACGTCGTTCTCGTTGCCCGAGGGCCAGTCGGGCGCCGCGTCGCTGCCGATCCGGTTCACATGCTCGAGCTGGATCCGGGTCTCGCCCCGGTACACGCCGTTGATCGTGAACCGCACGGCGGCGACATTGCCGGGCGCGATGGTTCCCTTGACGGTCTTGCGTTCGGTCGGCGTCACCCATTTGTCCCATGTCGTGGTGATCTCGTCGAGCATGATGCCCGCAGCGTGCGCGATCATCGGAACCGTTGCGCCCCAGGCGAACACGAGGATGTCGGGGTTCTCCAGCAGCGGGCGGTACTCGGGCGGTTTGCCGATGCCCATCTCGCGGTCGTAGTCGCCGGAGTAGTTGGTGTAGTCGAGCAACTCCGAGGCGCGCACCTTCCGCACCTGCGAGCACAGGCCCATCAGCGTCATCGGGAACAGGTCGTTGGCGAACCCGGGGTCGATGCCGGTGGTGAAGCACGACGACTCGCCGAGCTCGCACGCCGCGGTGACGGGCTCGATCCAATTCGGCGGGTTCAGGTGCATGGTCGGCCAGATCCACGGCGTCATCGCGGTCGAGCAGACGTCGATCCCGGCCCGCAGGAAACGGGTGATCAGCGCGATGTTGTCCTCGGCGTGGTTGGCCGTCGGGCCGTAATGCACCAGCGCATCGGGTTTCAACGCGATCAACGCGTCGAGGTCATCGGTCGCCGTGATCCCGAGCGGGGTGCTCAGGCCGCAGATCTCGCCGACGTCGCGGCCCACTTTCTCCGGGTCGCTCACCCCGACACCGGCCAACTCGAACAACGGGTGCTCGACGATTTCGGGGATCACCATCTTGCCCACGAATCCGGTGCCCCAGACCACTACGCGCTTGGCGCCAGCTTCCTTCACCACAGCTCGACGGTCCCCTTCCACTCGGCCACGGCCTACACCCTAGGTGCGCGCGTGGCGTTTCAGCCGCGAACAGACGCAAATGGCCTCAAAATCAAAGGTTTTCGGGGACATTTGCGTCTGCTCGCGCTCGACGGGATGTGTCGCGCAACGAAGCCTTGAATTGCATTGCGCGATAGGGCCAGCCGGTCGCGGTGTTCCACTGTGACACCACCAGCCCGACGCCGCCGTCGATGTCGAAGCGCGACCCCGGCAGCAGGTAGCCCCCGTAGAGCTGGGCGACGCGGCTGCCGAAGTGGTCCTCGGCGTCCCACGCCGTTCCGACGACCGGCATCTGGATCGGCGTGGTGTGCATGTTCGCCACGGGCGAGGCCACCACCCGATAGCCGAGTGCATACTTCGACGCGAGAAAGCCGCCCAGCACCCACTTGTCCGGCCCGATACGGCGAAACGCCAGCTCTCCCCATCTCTCACCGGCCGGTGTGACAGGTGTCGCGGAAGTCCCCCACGCCCACCGGCCGCCTCTGAAACCCCAACCGAGATAGCGGGTCCGGTCCCCGATGTGTTCGGGACGCACCCGCATCAAGACGATCCCCTTGTCGCGCTGAAAGCCGGTGGCCGCCACGTAAACCCAGCCGTCGTCCGGATCGAAATCCCATGCCCAGCACTGTGCGTGCCCGCCGTGCAGGTCGGCGGGGAACTTGGCCTTCTCGCCCAAGTGCGTCCAGGTGACACCGCTGTCGGGCGAGCGCCAGATCTCGGTCCAGACGACTGTGCCGAAGCCGCGGTTGACGATGACGTGCAGGTACATCGAATCACCGACGGTCAGTAAGTCCGACGGGATCACGGTGCTGATGCCGCTGCGGCGCCATCCGGAGGCCGCATCGTCGTGCGCGTAGTGCCACAGCTGCCTCGCGTAGTCGGGGTCGCTGCCGCCTGCGCACTCGAAGACGATTTCATGGTCGGCGTCGCCGGTGCCGATCAGCACGACCGGTGAGCGCCAATCACCCTCCCCCACCTTGCGACCCGAGAACGTGTCGCCGAACACCGACACCAACTTGCCGTCCGGCGCCGTCACCGAGGCGCCGAGATCGGTGCAGGTGACGCCCCATCGGTCGGTGAGTCCCGGACCGGTGAGGTCGACGGCCTTGCCGTTGAGAAGCGGCAGTCGGGCCCGTCGAGTGGGCCGCAGGCCATGGCCGGCTGCCCGGCCGATCGACGGGTTGTCGGGCACCTAGAAGCAGCGTCGAAGGCCGCCGGGCTCACAGATCAGCGGATACGGCGTGACGGGGATGGCCAGCGGCTCCTTGAACGACAGGGTCAGCGGCATCTCGACCATCGCGGGCTGCTCGCCGCATACCGCGCCGTGGATGACCTTGAGGGTGCCGGCGAGCGTGCTCCCGTTGAACGAGTAGATCATCGTCTGGGGCGCCTTACTGCCGTCCGCGCATTTACGGAACGAGTCATTGGGGTTCGCCTCGAATGTCCACTGGCCGCCGACCTGGACGGCTTCGGCGCCGCCGCGGCCTGCCGGGAAGACCTTCAGCCGACACCCGACGGGAAGGATCAGGGGCTCGCGCAGGTCGCCGACGGTCGGGACGCAGATCGGGTAGATCTCCCAGGTGGTTTCGGCCTGCCCGGCGATGCGGACGTTGTAGACGCCCTCGGGAGTGTCCGGCGACTTGACGTCCCCCTGACCGTGCGCAATACCCTGCGCGCCGAACAGCACGCCGAGAACGAGCGCGGCCACGCCCAGAGTCCGTGTGATCGTGTTCCTCAACGTGGTCCCTTTCCCGGCGTCAGCGGTGTACTGAGTATTTCAGTGTGCACATCGGCTCGTCACGGCTTTCCCCTGTCCCGGGTTTCGCCGACCAGCGCCGACGGGTAAAGACGCGGCACGAGGCTCGGGATGGTGGCAATGAAACGACTGGTGGCGGTGGCCCCAGCAGTGGTCTTAGCAGTGGTCTCGGCCATCGTCATCGTCCTGTCCGGGTGTTCCACCGGGCAACGTGTCGACCTCGGCGACTCGTCGAACCACCTCATCGCCGCCATCGCCGGCGAGCCCGACCAACTGGACCCGCACAAGACCAGTGCCTACTTCTCCTTCGAGGTGCTCGAGAACGTCTTCGACACGCTCGTCGAACCGGACGCCAACCTCGAGATGCGGCCCGCGCTGGCCGAGTCGTGGGACGTCAGCCCCGACCAGCTGTCGTGGACGTTTCACCTCCGGCCCGGGGTGACATTCCACGACGGCAGCCCGTTGAGCGCCGACGACGTCGTGTTCTCGTACCGGCGCATCATGGATGAACAGCTGGCCAACGTCGACAAGTTCAGCGCCGTCACCGACGTGCGGGCCGTCGATCCGCTGACCGTCGTGATCCGCGTCAAACACCCCACGCCGAACCTGTTGACCAACATCGGCGGCTTCAAGGGCATGGCGATCGTGCAGCGCCGCAACGTCGAAAGCGGTCAGATCGCCACCCACCCGATCGGCACGGGACCGTTCGCGTTCCAGTCCCAGAAGAGCGGCGACTCCATCACGCTCAAGGCCAACCCGTCGTATTGGGGTGGCCCACCGAAGGTGCCGGGTGTGACGTTTCGCTTCATCTCCGAACCGTCGACCGCGCTTTCGGCGTTGCAGGCCGGTGAGATCGACTGGACCGACTCCATCCCGACGCAACGGGTGATGCAGCTGCGCGACGACGACTCGCTGCACCTGGCGGTGACCCCGAGCAACGACTACTGGTATCTCGCGCTCAACCAGGCCCACAAGCCGTGGGACGACGTGCGGGCGCGCCGAGCCGTCGCCTACGGCATCGACCGCGACGCGATCGTCGCGGCGACCAGCTACGGCACCGCGGTTGCGAACCAACTCGCGATCCCCGAGGGCAACCCCTGGTACACCGAGTACACGCGCTACCGCTACGACCCCGACACCGCCAACCGGCTGCTCGACGAGGCGGGCGTCGGCGACATCGACCTCGACATGCTGGTCACCAGCGAGTACCCCGAGACCGTCACCGCGGCCCAGGTGATCGCCGACAACCTTGCGCCGCTTGGTATCACGGTCAAGATCCGCACGGTCGACTTCGCCACCTGGCTCGACGAACAGAACTCCGGCCTCTTCGACATGCTGATGATGGGCTGGCTCGGCAACATCGACCCGGACGACTTCTACTACGCCCAGCACCACACCAACGGCACCAGCAACGCCCAGAAGTTCTCCAACGCCGAGGTGGACCACCTGCTCGACGCCGGTCGGGTGGAAACGAATCGCGAAGCGCGCGAAGACATCTACCGCCGAGCCGCCACGATCATCGCCGACCAGGTGAGCTACATCTACCTCTACAACCCGTCGGTGATCCAGGCCTGGGTGACAAACCTGTCCGGATACGAGGCCCGCCGCGACGGTGCTGTCCGGTTCCGCACGGCAAGCCTCACCCAGGCCGAAACGACATGACCGCCTTGCTCGTTCATCCGATCACCCGGTTTTTGGCGCGCCGGCTGGCGTACTCGGCGGTGGTGCTGCTCGGGGTGCTCGTCGTGAGTTTCGCGTTGGTGCACCTCGTGCCGGGCGACCCGGTGCGCATCGCGCTCGGCACGCGCTACACACCGCAGGCCTACGAGGCGCTGCGGTCGGCGAGCGGCCTGGACAGACCGATCATCGGCCAGTTCTTCGGCTACCTCGGTTCCGCGTTGACCGGCGATCTCGGCGTCAGCTTCCGCAACGGCGATCCGGTGACGGAGATCCTGCTCGAACGCCTGCCCGCGACGGTGTCGCTGGCCGCGGTGGGCATCGTGATCGCGCTGCTGATCGCCATTCCCGCTGGCATCTGGTCGGCGCTGCACGAGGGCAGGCTCAGCGACGCGATCGTGCGGATCGGCAGCCAGTTCGGCGTCTCGATCCCGGATTTCTGGATGGGCATTCTGCTGATCGCCTTGTTCTCGTCAACACTGCACTGGCTGCCCACCTCCGGCTACCGGCCGCTGGTCGAGGATCCGACCGGGTGGTTGCGCCACCTGGTCTTGCCCGCGGTGACCATCGGCCTGGTCGCGGGAGCGATCATGACGCGGTACGTGCGCTCGGCGGTGCTGGAGGTCGCGGCGATGGGCTACGTGCGCACCGCGCGGTCGAAGGGACTTGCGCCGCGGGTGGTCACGCTGCGCCACACCGTGCGCAACGCGTTGATCCCCGTACTGACCATCACCGGTATCCAACTCGCCACCATCCTTTCCGGTGTGATCGTCGTCGAAGTGGTGTTCGCGTGGCCCGGACTGGGTCGACTCGTCTACAACGCGGTCGCGGCGCGCGACTATCCCGTCATCCAGGGCACGGTGCTGCTCATCGCGGCGCTGTTCCTGCTCATCAACCTCATCGTGGATGTGCTCTACGCCGTCGTCGACCCGAGGATCCGGCTCTCATGACCACTCCCGCCGAGCAGGGCAGCAGGATGTCGTCGCTGCGACTCCTGCTGGGCAACCCGGTCACCGTGGTCAGTGCCGGTCTGTTGATTGTGATCGCGTTCGTCGCGGTCACCGCGAATTGGATTGCGCCGTACGGGATCAACGACGTCGACGTGCCGAATGCGCTCCAGGCACCCAGCGGCACGCACTGGTTCGGCACCGACGAACTGGGCCGCGACGTGTTCTCCCGGGTGCTGGTGGCGACGCAGTCGTCGATGCGCGTCGCCGTGGTGAGCGTGGCGTTCGCCGTGGTGGTGGGCGTGGCGATCGGCGTGGTCTCCGGCTACCGCGGCGGTTGGCTGGACACGGTGTTCATGCGCGTCGTCGACGTGATGTTCGCGTTCCCGGTGCTGTTGCTCGCGTTGGCGGTGGTGGCGATCCTCGGGCCTGGTGTGACGACGACGATCCTGGCGATCGGCATCGTCTACACGCCGATTTTCGCGCGCGTCGCGCGGGCCAGCACGATGAGCGTGCGCGTCGAACCGTTTGTCGCGGTGTCGCGCAGCATGGGCACCGGCCATCTGTACATCCTCGGCCGCCACATTCTGCCGAACATCGCCGGACCACTGGTGGTGCAGACCTCGCTGTCGCTGGCGTTCGCGATCCTCTCGGAGGCGGCGCTGTCGTTCCTCGGGTTGGGCATCCAGCCGCCGCAGCCGTCGCTGGGCCGAATGATCTTCGACTCCCAGGGTTTCGTGACCATGGCGTGGTGGATGGCGGTGTTCCCCGGCGCCGCGATCTTCGTCGCCGTACTGGCGTTCAACCTGCTCGGCGACGGCCTGCGCGACGTCCTCGACCCGAAACAGCGCACCATGATCGAAGCCCGGAGAAAGCAGTGAGCGAACCGGTGTTGAGCGTGCGCGACCTGCGGGTCGGCATCGGCCGACGCGAAATCGTGCACGGAGTCTCGTTCGACGTGCACCGCGGGCAGACGCTCGGCATCGTCGGCGAATCGGGATCGGGCAAGTCGATGACCGTGCTCGCCGCGACGGGTCTGCTCGACGCCCCTGGTGCCACTGTCTGCGGAACCAGCACGCTCACAACGGGTTCCGGCCGGACCGAGCTCGTCGGCGCACCGAGCCGGATTCTGCGCAGCGTGCATGGCGGTCAGATCGGCTTCGTGTTCCAGGATCCGGGCACGTCGCTGAACCCGCTGTTGACGCTCGAGCGGCAGATCACCGAATCGCTCGAGGCGCACCGCCGGATGAACCGGCAGCAGGCGCGGGGCCGCGCCGTGGAGTTGTTGGAGGCGGTCGGCCTGCCCGATCCGCAGTCGCGGCTGCGCGCCTATCCGCATCAGCTCTCGGGCGGGCAGAAGCAGCGCGTGATGATCGCGATCGCGATGGCGTGCGATCCGGTACTGCTGATCGCCGACGAACCGACGACCGCACTCGACGTCACCACCCAGGCTCAGATCGTCGAGTTGGTGGCCGACCTGCAGCGCGACTTCGGCACGGCGGTGGTGTGGATCAGCCACGACCTGGGCGTGATCGGCCAGGTCGCCGACGACGTCACGGTGCTGCGCGGCGGCGAAGCCGTCGAGCAGGCGCCGATCGCCGACGTCTTCGACCGTCCTGCGCACGAGTACACCCGTGAACTGCTCGCGGCCCGGCCGCTGATCGGGCGGCCCGGCCCGGCGGCCGTGGCCGATGCGCCTGTGCTGCTGGACGTCAACGGCCTCGACGTGCGCTTCGCGGTCCGCACGCCGGTCGGCACATCGACCGTGCACGCCGTCAAGGAGTTGACGTTTCAGATCCGGCGCGGCACCACGCTTGGTTTGGTCGGCGAGTCGGGATCGGGTAAGTCGACGGTGGCCGCGGCGCTCACCGGCTTGCTCCGCCCAAATGCCGGCACGGCAACGCTCGACGAGGCCGAGGTGTTCAGCGTCCGCGGCTCTGCCGAGAAGGCGCTGCGCCGGCGGATCGGCCTCGTGTTCCAGGATCCGTTCTCGTCGGTGAACCCGCGTGCCCGCGTCGGCGCCGCGATCGGCGAACCGCTGATTGTGCACCGCCTCGCGAAAGGCAGGCGTGCACGCGCGGCCAGGGTGGCCGAGTTGCTCGAACTCGTCGGTCTGCCAACGTTATTCGCGTCGCGCTACCCCCACGAACTGTCCGGGGGTGAGCGCCAGCGGGTGAGCATCGCCCGCGCGCTGGCCGGCGAGCCGGAGCTGCTGATCCTCGACGAAGCGACTGCGGCGCTGGATGTCTCGGTGCAGGCGCGGGTACTCGACCTGCTGGCCGGGCTGCAGCGCGACCTCGACCTGACGTACCTGTTCATCGCGCACGACCTCGCGATCGTGCAGCAGGTCAGCCACGACGTGCTGGTGATGCGCGACGGCGCCACGGTCGAGTACCGTCCGGCCGCGGAGCTGTTCGCGTCTCCGCAGGACGACTACACCCGCACGTTGTTGGCGGCAGTACCCCCGGAGCGCCCGCGAGCCTCGTGCAGCTAGCTCGTCGGCACCGATGTACATCGATCCGGGCCCTACGGTCGAGATTGCACTCATGGTCGTGATGTGTGCGGTCGGCGCCGTACAACCCTGGGTGCAATCTGGCGCGTAGGACGTCTCGGGCAACATAGGACGGCCAGGTTGTCGGCGAGTTGTCCGCGCGCACGTTGCATAGCTTGTTGTCTCGAGGCGACAAATGCCGTTATGAGAAGGTCTTGCCATGACTCAACTCAGCGGCAAGGTCGCTCTGGTTACGGGTGCGTCGGCGGGCCTGGGCGCCGCGGTGGCCCACCTCTTCGCCGAGCGCAACGCGATGGTGTTCGGCATCGCACGCGACGCCGAGCGGATGGCATCGGTGTTCGAGGCGGTGCCCGGCGGTCGTTTCGCGTCGGTGGACGTGGCGTCGTCGCAGGCCTGCCGCGACGCCGTCGCACAGTGCGTCGACGCGTTCGGCCGACTCGATGTGCTGGTCAACGTCGCCGGCTTTCACCAGATGCGGCACACCACGACGGTGACCGACGACGAGTGGGACCGCGACCTGGCGGTGAACCTCAACGGGCCGTTCTACCTGTGCCGTGCCGCTCTGCCTCACCTGCTGGAGAGCGGCGGCAACATCGTCAACGTCGCCTCCATCGCCGGCGTCGAGGGCGAGGTCTACTCGGCGGGGTACTGCGCGGCCAAACACGGGCTGGTCGGGCTGACCCGCGCACTGGCCGTCGAGTACACCAAGGACAGAATCCGGGTGAACGCGGTGTGCCCGGGCGGGATGCCGACCGCGCAGACCACCGAGTTCACCGCGCCCGACAACGCCGACTGGAACCTGATCATGCGCATCGCGTCGCCGCGCGGGTTCTCCGACACCGCCGACGTCGCCAAGGCGATCGCGTTTCTGGCCAGCGACGACGCCGCCGCGATCCACGGCGCGGTGTACCGCGTGGACAACGGCAAGGGCGCCGGCTGAAGGGATCAGAGCAGCTTGTGCTCGATCACCGTGGTGAGACGCGGTTTACGCCAGCCGCCGCTGATCTTCTCGATCCGCACCCCCATCTCGCCGCCGGCGATCTCCAGCGTGCCGACCTGGTTGCGGAAGTGCGGCATCGTGACCGGCCGCCAGCGCAGTCGCGGCATGCCCACGTCCGTGGTCTTGACCAACAGCTTGCCGACGATCTCCGCGGTCCGAGTATGACCGAGCCGCAATACGATTCGCTCCACCGCCGACGGTTCCTTTCGCAGCCCCGAGCACACCACCTGCCAGATCTTGGTCAAGGCATTCGGCGCGTCCTGCGGTAGCTCGATCTCCGACACCCAGCAGTGGTGGACGTCCCCGCCGAACATGACCATCGACTGCGGAGCCTCTCCTCGTTTGCCGGTGGCGACGTCGATCACCAGGTCCTCGAACCGCCGGAAGCTGTACTGGAAGCACGCCCAGTGGTCGAGGTTCGCCGCGATGCGCACCTTCTCGCCGAGCCCGGTCAGCCATCGACCCCAAGCGCCGTCGGTGACCGCTTCGGACCAGCCCTCGATGTGGTGCATGCCGTAGGGCAACAGGATCGGCAGCGAGCTCGCGAACAGCAGATGGTCGTAGTTGCCGTCGACCCTGGCGGTGATCCACTCCCATTCGTCGTCGGTCATGATGCGGCGCTGCCCCGGTTGCAGTTGCCTACCGGTTCGCGAGTCGGCGACGATCAGCCGGGACGAGCCGAGGTCGCGGCACATGCTGAATCGTGAAGCGCCCTCGTCACTTTCGGCCCGCTTAGCGAGCAGCCTGATCGGCTCGGTGCCGTCGCGGCTGGCCAGGACCTGCTGGAACGTCTCGTCGTCGGCGAGCTCCTGCGGCGACATGTTGCCCAGATGCTGGTAGATCCAGTAGGCCATCAACCCGCCGATGATCCGGGTCTCGTACCAGTCGGTCTTGCGCTTCTCCTCCAGCCACGCCTGCGAGGTGTTCCACTTGTCGTTGATCTCGTGGTCGTCGAACATCATCGACGTCGGCAGCGTGGACAGCATCCACCGCACCACGGGGTCGCTCCAGGCGTCCCAGTAGCCGATGCAGTACTCCTCGAAGTCCTCGAGCACCTCGACCGGCCCGTCGGCGTGTACCTCGCGGTCGGCGACGAGGTCCCTGATCGTGTCGTTGACCTGATCGGCGTAGAGCTGGTCGCCCATCATCAGCAGCGCGTCGGGCCACAGCGCCGACGGCTGTCGCAGCATCCGCATACCGTAGGTGCGCAACACGTCGATGCCCTTGCCCTTGGGATGCCACCAATGTTGATAGGTGTAGGGCGGACGGTGCGGCGCCGAGCAGCGGCACGATCCGAACAGCAGCCGCAGGGAACCGTCGCGCGGCATCAGCCTGATACGCGGCTGCGGGAACTCGTAGTCGTCCGGTGGCCACGCCTTGGCGCCGTCGAGGTGGACCTCGTAGGGATGTTCGCGGTTGGGGTCCAGATCCGCCACGCAGACGATCGCGAAATGGTGGCCCTCGACCTCAAAGGTGTTGGCGCCGTTGCCGAGAACCTCGACGCGGCATGGCCCGTCGGTCTCCACCCAGACGGTCGCGTCCGTTTCGCCGACGTGGCGGAGCAAGGGCCCAACACGCACCTCGGGCATCACCCCATCATGCCCGCTCGTCGACGCCCGTGCACCCGTCTTCGGGCGCCGGCGCAAGAGGCGAACTCAGTGCTCCGGCCGCCGGCGTCCGAGGAAGAACGCCAGACCGATCGCCCCGAAGCCCAGCGTGCCGATCACGCCGGCCGCCACCATCAGGAAGATGTCCCTGCCGGTGAGGCCGCCGGTCGTCGCCTCATCAGACGCGAGTCGGAGCCGGTAGTCGCCGGGCAGCCGGCCCTCGGCGGGTTCGCTCAAACCGGGGAACTGCTGAGTCCGGTGCACCTCGAATTGGCGTTCCCCGCTTGCCGTCTGGGTCCACTCGCCCCAGGCCGGCGTCGCCCCGTCGAGCAGCACCTTGCGGCCACCGTAGACGGGGTCCACACCGACATCGACGATCTGGCGGACCCGGAACGGCTCGTAGCGAGCATTGGAGTAGTTGACCAGGACCGGCACGTTGTCGTAGCGCAGCACCGGCGGCGGAGGTGGCGGCAACGGCAGGCCGGCACCCGGGAAGTAGCCACCGCCGAAGAAGCTGCCGACCGCGATGTTGGTCGCCGCCTGCGCGAGGTTGGCCGCCACGTTGACGGGGCTGAGCACTGCGGCCGTGAAGCTGTAGGCCGCGAACCGCGCGGCTTCGATCACGAGCCGTGTCAGCGGCGGGATGTACACGATCCGGGGCCGCATGTCGTAGACGTAGACGATGCGCACCGGCGCCCGGAAGGGGTTCATCAGCACCGGCCGGTAATACTCGTCGTACTCGATCCAGTCGGGCCGCCACTGGCGCACATTGCTGATCAGCTCGAAGTCGCGGTCGCGCTTGGCCTCCAATTCGACCTTCGCGCTGGTGCTGGCTTCCAGGCCGTTCAGCCCCAGGGTCAGGTCGACCGACTGCTTGAACGCGTTGACGTCCTGCTCGGGTGCGGCGGCGGGCTCCGGCTCGAAGATCGGTTCGGCCTTCTTGGCGAGCTGGATGTTCTCGGCCGGGGCCTCGAGCGTCTCCGGGGCCAGTATCTCGATCTCCTTGGCGGCCTGCTCGATGGACACCGTCGGGGTTTCGGACGCCTCGCCGTCGTCCTCGGTCGCGGTGGCCTGCGATCCGCTGGTCGGCGTCGCGCTGTCCGTAGCCGGCGCGAGCGCGGCCGACGTGGACGTCGACGGAGCGGCCGACTCACTGACCTCGGGCGCGGTCGCCGGAGCAACGCCGGTGGTGGCCGGTGCGGCCGACGTCTGCGGGGCCCGCTCGACGGCCGTAGACGGCTCGGCGCTGGGCTCGGTGGCGTCGGCAGTCGGAACCGCCGCGGTGGTCGTCGGGGCCACGGTTTGCGGTGCAGGTTCCGGCTCGGGCGCCGGTTCCGGCTCGGGCGCCGGTTCCGGTTCGGGCTCGGGCGCCGGCTCCGGTTCGGGTGCGGGTTCCGGCTCGACGACGACGGGCTCCTGCGTCTGTGGCGCTTGCGTCTGCGGTGCCTCCTGGGTGCGCGGCACGTCGGGCACGACGGGCTCGGGCGCCGTCGTCGGCTGTTCGGCCGTCACCTCGCGCTTTGGAGCTCTCACTTCGGGTTCCGGCGCGACCGTCGTCACGACGTCGTCGGAGTCCGGCTTCGCAACGGCGGGGGCGACACCAACGGTCAGCGCGGTCATGGAGATCACGACCCCCGACGCCAGGGCGGCGATGCCTCGCCTGCGGACATCATCCAGCGGTGCACCCATCGTGCATCGACTCCCTTCTCTTGGGCGGCATTCACCGCCGCTCCCCCGACGCTACGAATTTGTTGGGCAACTGGAGGCTCGCCTGAGGCGCCCCCGACGCTCCGGTCTCAGAGACTTCATCGTTGACACGGGCCACGCGTTACACATCGACGGCCGGCGCTCGTGCGTCTACAGCGAACAGAAGTTAAATGTGCTATCGGTGTGGCTAGTGGTGCCTGTGGGGCCCGGCCAGGTGGGTGCGAGGTTACGGCTTACGGCGCCGAAGACCACCGATCGCCAACGCGATCCCGATCAGCGCGATGATCGGTCCCAGGATCGACCAGGTGGTGGTGTTGCTCATCGGGCTGCCGCCGACCACACCGAATCCTTGGAGTGTGAACAGCAGGCCGAACAACGCGACAATCACGCCGAGTAGGGCAATGGCGAACCTCATGCGTTCACAGTAGGCGCGAAGCTCAGCGGCGCTGCGACAGGTACTTCTGATACGCCTCGGCGGCGGCCGCCAATTCCGGACGGGCGTCGAGCACGGGCTTCATCTTCTGGCGCGCCTGTTCCCGCTTGTAGGGCAGGAATTCCGTCGGGAAGTCGCCGTCATGCGGCTGATAATCGCGCAGCACGCGCCGCGCAACGGTGGCCTTGTGCACCTCGTCGACGCCGTCGGCGATGCCCATCGTCGGGGCGCCGGCGTACATCGCCTGGATCGGGGTGAGATCTGTGGTGCCGAGCGAGCCGAGAATGTGCAGCGCGTTGAACGACACCTCGCGCAGCACCTTCGCCATCGTGAACTTGACGGCCGCAATCTCGGTGCGGGCCTCCTGCGTCGAGGTGTTGTCGATCTTCCACGCCGTCTCCAAGACGAACAGGCGCAGCATCTTGATCATCGCGTAGGACTCGGCGATCTTCTCCTGCACCATCTGATGTTCGGCGATGACCTTGCCGTGCGATTCGCGGCTCAGCGCCCGCTCGCACATCATGTCGAACGCAAGCTTGCACTGCGCGATCGTGCGCATGGCATGGTGGATGCGCCCGCCGCCGAGTCGGCGCTGCGCCAACACCTTTGCACCGTTCTCCGGGCCGAGGAGATGGTCGAGCGGCACCCGCACGTCGCGGTAGATGATGTGGTTGTGGTTGCGCGGCTCGGGCATGATCTCCACGCCGGGCGTCTTGCGCGGGACAACGAACATACCGTTGGTGCACATCACGAACAGGATGTCGGCGACGCGGCCGGCCGAGGTGAACCACTTCTCGCCGTTGATCACCCAATCGTCGCCGTCTCGCACGGCGTGGGTCTTGAACAGGTTGGGGTCGCTGCCACCCTGCGGCTCGGTCATCGAGTACGCCGAGAACATGTCCTGGTTGAGCAGCGGCTTGAGCCACCGTTCCTTCTGTTCGTCGGTTCCGTACGCGGCCAGCATCTCCATGTTTCCGGTGTCCGGCGCCGATGCGCCGAACATGTGCGGGGCACCGGCGTAGCGGCCGATGATCTCGTTGAGCAGGCCGAGCTTGAGCTGGCCGAAGCCCGGCCCGCCGAGATCCTTGTCGAGGAAGATCGCCCACAGGCCCTGGTCCTTGACCTCCTGCTGGAGCTCACGCACGTAGGCCTTGACCGCCGGATCGGGTGACCGCACCGCGTACGGAAACACGTGGTCGAGCGGTTCGACCTTCTCTTCGCAGAACTGCTTGACCCAGTCGAGCTTCTCTTGGAATTCCGGTTCGGTGCTGAAGTCCCACGCCATGCTCGCAGTCTGTCACCACCACCGCCGCGATGCGGCAATCCCGGCCTCGGTAACGCCGTAGTCTCGATCTGCATCCGATCCTGCGTGCCCCGAGCTAAAACGGGTAATTGGGCGCTAGGAAGGACGTGACATGACTACGCGTGCGCTCACAGCGCTTTCGATCGCAGCGGTGGGCCTACTGTTCGCCGCACCGCAGGCCGCCGCATCACCCGAAGACGATCTCTGCCGCAGCATCACCTCGGTGGGATACACGGGCGACTGCGCCACACTGACCACCCTCGCCCGGGATGCGTGCGCGCAGTTCGCCCGCGGTGCCGACTCGACCGCCGTGGCCGAGAAGTTGGACATCACGACCAAGGACGAGGCGCTGTCGAACTTCATCGTGGCCGGTGCGCGCCTGTATTTGTGCCCGCAGCCCAAGCAAGCGTGATCCGCTGAGGCGGTTGGCGGCGCTAGACTCCGACGGCAATGAACGCCCGTCTCGACGCCGCCAGGACCGTTGCCGCCGCGGGCATCGCGGTGATCTTGTTCGCGCCGGTCGGGTGCTCGACCCCTGACAGGCCGGAGGCCTCGTCCACGACGACGGCAGCGCCGGCTCGCCCGTTGCCGACACCGGCAGCCGACGCCCCGCGCCGCGAGCTGGCATCCGATCCGGCGCGCATCGCCGACGATCTGGTCGCCGACGAACGCGTGCTGCGCGACCCGTCATCGTCCGAGGCGCTGATGACCGCGGCGGCGCATCGGCAGCAAGCGGCGTACCGGGCGCTGGGACGGCATCCCGAGTGGGATCCGATCGTCCGCCCGCGAATCCCGCCGGAGCTCCTGCAGATCTACGACCACAACGTCAACGCCCGTCGAGAACTCGGGGTGATGAGCCGACCGAAGGACACGCTGCCCGCCTGGCGGATCGTCCCGCCCACACCCGCCGACGAACTGATGGGCTACTACCGTCAGGCCGAATCCGAGTTCGGTGTCGGCTGGAACTTTCTGGCGGCCATCAACCTCATCGAAACCGCTTTCGGGCGGGTCGCGGGCGTGAGCACCGCGGGCGCGCAGGGCCCGATGCAGTTCATGCCCTCGACATTCGCTGCCTACGGCGCCGGCGGCGACATCCTCTCGCCGCGCGACAGCATCATGGCGGCCGGCCGTTACCTCGCGGCCAACGGGTTCGCCACCGACCGCGACTACGCCCTGTACCGGTACAACAACTCGAACAACTACGTCCGGGCGGTCAGCGACTACGCCGCGGTTCTGGCCGCCGATCCCGCTGCGTTCGCCGGCTATCACCGGTGGGAGGTGTACTACCTGTCGACAGCCGGAGACGTGCTCCTGCCGGTCGGCTATAACGAGACCTCCCCCATACCCGTCGCGACTTACCTTGCGTCGTCGGCGAAGTCGTCACCCGACGTCCAGATCTCCGAGCAGAGCGCGCAGATACTCGAAAGGTTGCTGACCGTCAGGAACGGTGCGGCCGGCGCCGCCGCGCCCGAGATGACCGACACGATTTCACGGCAGTTCCTCGACACGCCCTATGGCGCAGACACTCTCGTCGGTTCCGCGAGCGAGCCCGAAAAGCTCGTCGTTGAACTGTCGCGCGTCGACTGTTTCACCTATGCCGATTACGTCGAGGCGCTGAAGCGGGCGGGAAACCGCGAGGAGTTCATCGCCGCACTGACCGAGGTCCGCTACCGGGACGGCGTCGTGAGCTTCCCGAACCGCAAACACTTCTTCACCGACTGGGCCGCGGGGACGCCGCCGATCGCCACCGACATCACGACGAGCTTGAGTCCCAACGCTGTTCAGGTGCAGAAGAACCTGAACCAGAAGGATTCCGGCGGGGTGTACCTGCCCGGGTTGCCGGTCGTTCCGCGAACCGTGTCCTACATTCCGAGCGCACAGGTCGACGGGGGCGTGCTGAGCCAACTGAATACCGGCGATTACATCGGTTCGTATGCCGAAGACGGCGGCCTCGACGTCACGCACGTGGGCATTTTCATCGATGCCCCGAACGGCCCCGTCGTGCGGAACGCGTCATCACTGGACGCCGACGAGAAGGTCGTCGACACCCCGTTACAGGACTATCTGCGCAACGTGCCCGGGGTGGTGATACTCCGCCCGGTTCGTTGACAAGTCACGGACACCCGTGAGCTTGAATCAACCGCTCCGCCATACCGATCCGCCCAGGGCAAGGCCGGAGTATCGTCTGCCTTCTCCTCGAGGAGGCGATCATGAGGCATGCGGCCACACCATTCGAAGTTCAGCCACCGCGGCCCACTGCCCGAAGCACAACGACTCTCGATACGAGTGATGTCGCACAGCAGCATGACAGGTCTCGTCGGAGATCTGGCGCGTCTCAGCATTCTGGGTGATGACGTTGCAACACAATGAATCTCGCCGATAGGAGTGGCACCATGGTCGATTCCGGGCCGAATGGGCGAGCACATTTGACAACCACTATCGACGCGTCAGCTTTCTCGGAGACCGAGACAGTGACACAACTTCAACCGCTCTATCTGCTGGCAGACAGTCAGCTGCTGTTCTGGAAGCGGCACAACCGATTGCTTCTCGAAGCGGCCCTCGATGGATTGGCCGGCGACACAGCGATCAGCGCGGCCTACATCGGCGCCTCCAACGGGGATCGTCCGGAGTTCTACGACATCTTCGAGGCGGCGGTGGACGCGATCGGCATCACCGACCGTCGCATGATCAAGTCGTCGTTCGGCCCCGACGATCGCGCTTTCTTGGAGCGTGCCCAGTTGCTCGTGCTCGCAGGCGGCGATGTGCGGCTCGGCTGGGACACGTTCAAGAGAACCGGCATGAACGAGGTAATCGTGGACCGGCGTGCTCAGGGGGCGGTCCTGGTGGGCGTTTCAGCTGGCGCCGTTCAACTCGGACGCTATGGCATCCTCGAGGCATCGGATCCACCGGCGCTGCTCGACGTGTTCAACTTCGTTCCCCTGGTCATCGACACGCACGACGAGCGAGCCGAATGGTCGCGGCTGTCGCGCGCGATTCATTCGCTGGAGGGAGCGGCGACCGGGCTCGGGGTTCCGTCCGGCGGCGGAGTCATCGTGCACGCGGATTGCACCGTCGAGCCTGTTCGGCGTCCCGCGCACGAATTCCGCTTCGACGGCGTTGCCGTCACGCATTCACTGTTGTGCGCCGAGGAGGACACCGAGTGACGCGACCTACAACGGTCGCGATAGCTTGGCCGTTGTGCCACGATCATTCGACTTTGCGATGGACTCCTCGGCCAGCGTCGAACAAATTCTTTCGGCGTTCTCTGAGGAGGAGTACTGGCTGGCGCGGCTGGCGGCCTTCGGCGGCATCGGCAGGCTCGAGTCGTTGGACGTCGACAGCGGTGGCTCAGTGTGCGTGGTGATCAGAACCGACCTGCGCCACGACGGTCTGCCCGGCCCGATAGCCCATTTGTTTCCGCACAGCTGGCACACGATTCACAAGGAGAGGTGGCGCCCGATTCGCGAGGGGCAGGTGCAGGGCGAGATCAGTGTAGTCACGCACGGAGCGCCGGGTTCCGGGACGGGAACAGGACTACTCATACCGACGCCGCAGGGCACGCGCCTGGAGGGCGCCGCGACTGTGGAGTTCAGAGTCCCTCTGATCGGAGGCAAGGTCGAGAAGATGATCGGCCGTCAGTTGGTTGAAGGCCTTTCCGCAACGTTGAACTTCACCGCAGAGTGGGTCACGGAGCACAACTGAGTTGCCTTATGTGGCTTCAGCTTCAAGTGAACGTCGGAGTTGTTGGCCATACAGGCTGACCGATTCGGCGGTCAGCATGTTCTCATGGGTGCAGTCGACCGAGTACTCGGTGATGTCGCCGGCTACAAACGGGGACCAGTTCTGCGACGCAGACGACGGCTCTCCTTGCACCGCGGAGAACACGGTCATATCGCCGTCGAAAACGCCCGGTTCGTGGGTCCGATACAACTCCACGTTGGTGTTGATGTTGTTGACGATCAGATCCCGGAGATACTTGTATCGGCTGAACTCCACGGAGGCGTGCTCGCGAAGCAGTTCTTCGACCTGCTCGTAGGTAAGCGGCTCGTCTTGTGCTGGGACGTCGATATTGCACAGCCGCAACACTGCTTCAAGCATGTCTTCCTGGCCGAAGTCTTGGTCCGGCAGGGTGACGGTCCCGCCGGCACTGGGCTGGGCGTCGAGAAGGATGAGACGGCTGATCTCAGATCCGCGACGCTGAAGTTCGATGGCGACTTCTTGGGCGACGACTCCTCCAAAAGACCAGCCGAGAAGATTATACGGCCCTGTCGGACAAGCCTTTTGAATCCGGTCCGCATAGTTCTTCGCCATCTCGCGAATTGTCCGCGGTTCGACTTCTCCGCTGTCCAGGACTTGTTGAATTCCGATGATCGGGCAGTCCAGAGAGATGCCGAGAGCGTGGTACGCCCAACTCACCCCACCCCCGGCATGGATACAGAACAGCGGTGCGCCCGTGCCCGGTTTGAGAGTCTGGACCGGTGCGACTTCAACGGAAACGGCATCTGTGTCCAGCCGCTGACTCAGGCTCTTGACCGTGGGTGCCTCGAACACGGTGGGTACCGAAAGATCGGTACCGAGCGAGGACCTGATCGCCGCGATCAGGCGCATCGCTGACAGTGAGTCTCCTCCGAGGGCGAAGAAGTCGTCGTCGAGTCCGGCGCGGTCGAGGCCCAGGACGTCGGCGAAGATTTCGGCGACGGTTTTTTCGGTCGGTGTTTGCGGGGCGCGGAAACTGGCGGTGGAAAACACCGGGGCGGGCAGGGCCCGGCGGTCGATCTTGCCCGAGGACGTCATGGGGAACTCGTCGAGCACCATGATCTGGGTGGGCACCATGTACTCGGGCAACCGCGCGCTCAACTGTTGGCGCACCGCGCTGATCTTGGTGTTGGTTTGCGGGTCGTTGGCGTGTGCGCTGCGCTCGCCGGTCTCGGGGTGGGGCAGGTACAGATCGGTCAACGCCGACTCGCACCCGACCGCGGCGGAATCGATGAAGACCGCATCCAAGGTGCCGGGCTGAGCACCCCAGGTGACCGCGACGCGATAGCCGGCCGCCTCGCCCAGTTGGTGCAATTGCTCGGCGGTGACCGCATCAGCAGCGGGCACCGCCAGTGCCTCGGTCAGCGTCAGCCCGGCGGCCAAGCCCTGTTCGACACCCACGTCGACGATCACCCCGGCACGCGGAATCTCGGTGACCCGCACCGCCTCGCGACGTTGCGACACCAACTCCGCATGCAACCCACTGAGCCCGGCGCATCGCGTCCACTCCCAGACGGGCACTGCGGCCAGCGAGTGCGCCACGGTGGGATCCTTGTGCACCACAACGTCATAGCGGTAGCGGGTCAACTCGTTATCGGCCGATCCCCGTTTGACCTGAATGTCGAGCCCGGCCACCGCCGGATGCGCCGCAGCCCAGGTGGTGAAAAACTCCGGCGCCAACAACAATTCGGGTTCACCGACGACGGCGCGCTGGACCCGCTGACGGATCTCGGCGGCATCGGTGCGCTCAATGTTCTCAGTGCGCGCCAACGCGACACCGGTGTGAAACGCCCCCTGCAGACTGTGATTGCGCACATCGCCGATGACCAACGCCCCACCGGGGGCCAACAACTCGACCGCGGTGTCGATCACCTGAGTCAAATAAGCCGCGCTGGGGAAATACTGCACCACCGAGTTGACGATGATGGTGTCAAAGAACCCCGGCGGCAGACCCTCGCTGACATCGGCGCGCTGCACCCGCAACCGCACCCGATCCCCCCACGGTTGCGCGGCCACCGCCGCCTGCAACGTCTCAATGGTCGGCGCGGAAAAGTCGGTGCCCCAATACTGTTCACACTCCGGGGCGACCTGAGACAACACCAACCCCGACCCCACCCCGATCTCCAACACCCGCCGCGGCCGCAGCGCCAAAACCCGATCCACAATCGCCGAACGCCACTGCTGCATCTGCTCAACAGGAATCGACTCACCGGTGTAGCTACTGTTCCAACCCCGAAAATCCATCCCGAAACCCGGCACCTCGAGCTGGGCGTCATACAACTCGTCATAAACGTGATGCCACTGCTCGACAATCCCGGCATCATCACCAGCACTACTCGCCTGCTCCAGGGTCACATAGGCCACCAGGTGTGAGCCGGCGGTGCCTTGATGCACGGTGGCTGCGGCGTGGGTGACCTGCGGGCAGCCCAGCAAGCTGTTTTCGATCTCGCCCAACTCGATGCGCTGCCCACGCAGCTTGACCTGGGTGTCGGCGCGGCCCAGATACTCCAACGTGCCCGCCGAGGTCCACCGCACCAGATCCCCGCTGCGATACATCCGCGCCCCGCCATCCCCATACGGATTGGCCACAAACCGCTCAGCGGTCAACCCCGCCCGACCCACATAACCACGCGCCACCGCCGGCCCACCCAGATACAACTCACCCACCACCCCGACCGGAGCCGGATGCAACCGCGCATCCAACACCAACGCACACACACCCGCAATCGGAGCGCCGATGTCCACGCGCTGTCCCGCCGACAGTGGTGCGGTGCACGTCGCCCAGACGGTGGTCTCGCTCGGACCATATGCGTTGAACATCCGCCGTCCCGGCGCCCAGGCGGCCACCACCTCCCCCGCACACGCCTCCCCGGCCGTGATCAGCGTGCCCAGTCCGTCGAGCTGGGTTCGATCGAGCGTCGCCAGCACCGTCGGAGTCAATACCGCCGCATCGACCCGATGGTCATGCAGCACCGCGGTCAACGCCTCCCCGGCATAGGCATCCGGCGCGGCCACCACCAACGCCGCCCCTGGTCCGGCGGCCAGGATCACCTCGAACACCGAGGCGTCGAAGGTGGGTGCGGCGACCATCAACACCCGCGACCCGGCGCCCAACCCGAACGTTTCCCGCTGCGCCGCCGCCAAACCCAACAGACCGGCGTGGCTGACCACCACCCCCTTGGGCACACCGGTGGACCCCGAAGTGAAGATCACATAGGCCCCACTTTCGGGCCCCAACGGGGCCAACCGATCAGCATCGGAGATCGGATCAACACTGCGCCCCGACACATCCAACTCATCCAGACGCAACACCGGACGCGAGCCCGCCCCCGCCACCGAATCCGCACCCATCGTCACCACACACACCGCACCCGCAGCATCGAGCACCGTGGCGATGCGCTCCACCGGATGGCCCCGATCCACCGGCACATACACCCCACCGGCCTTGACCACCGCCCACCACGCAACCACCAACTCCGCACACCGATCCACCGCCACACCCACCGCACGCTCGGGACCCACCCCCACCTCGATCAGCACCCGCGCCACCCGAGTCGACCACTCATCAAGCTCGCGATACGACACCCGCCGGCCACCATCGAGCACCGCCACGCCATCTGGATCAGCAGCCACCGCCATGGCCAACACCTGCGGGGCCACCCCCACCGGCGCGACCACCCCAGCACCCGACCACTGCGCCAGCACCAGATCACGCTCACCACCATCGAGCAACGCCACCTCGCCGATCACCACCGAGGCATCAGCCACCACCGCCTCGACCACCCGACCGAACCAACCCACCAACCGCTCGATAGTGGAACGCTCATACAGATCCCTGGCATAGGTCACCATCCCCGCAGCCATCGGCGCATCCGGATCCTGGCCGGGCATCTCACCCAGCTGGATGTCCAGGTCGAACTTCGCGGAACGGGTTGACGCGGCGAGTCCGTCGACGCTGACCCCGTCGAACGTGACCATTTCGGGGCGCACGTTGTTCTGGAACACCATCAGAACTTGGAACAGTGGATGATGCGACGTGGAACGCACCGGGTTGAGCTGCTCGACCAGCCGCTCGAACGGCACATCCTGATTGCTGTAGGCATCCAGCGCCTTATGCCGCACCTGCTCGAGCACCTCGCTGAACCGCTGCCCCGAGCTCACCCCCACCCGCAACACCCAGGTGTTGACGAAAAACCCGACCAGCTCATCCAACGACTGATCCATCCGCCCAGCGATCGGCGTGCCCAACGCCACGTCCTCACCAGCCCCGGCCCGGTGCAACACCACCGCCACCACAGCCTGCAACACCATCGACGCCGTCGCATTATGCGCTGCAGCCACCCGTTTGAGCCCGGCCCACAACTCCGGATCAACGCGCAACTGCACCTCATCACCGCGATAACTGGGCACCGGCGGGCGCGGCCGATCAGCCGGCAACGACACCACCTCCGGCAGATCAGCCAACTCCTGCCGCCAGTACGCCAACTGACCCGAGATCACACTGTCCGGATCAGACTCGACCCCCAACCAATCCCGCTGCCACAACGCATAATCGGCATACTGCACCCCCAACGGCACCCAATCCGGAGCCCGACCCAGACGGCGCGCTCCATACGCCTGGGCCACATCACGCACCATCGGAGCCATCGACCAGCCGTCAAAAGCGATGTGATGCACCACAATCGCCAACACATACTGCTCAGCACCCACCGCAAAGATCTGCGCACGAACCGGGATCTCATCGGCCAAATCAAACCGATACCCCGCCAACGCCACCACTTCACCGACCACATCGCCCTCGGCCAACGACACCACCGCCGCGCCCCCACGCCGCCACATCCCCACCCGCGCAGGCAACACCTTCTGGAACGGCACACCATCAACCTCAGGAAACACCGTGCGCAACGACTCATGCCGCGCAATCACATCATCGAGCGCCGCATCCAACGCCCCCACATCAAGCGCCCCACCAATCCGGAAGGCAGTCGGCATGTTGTAAGTCGCCACCCCACCCTCAAACCGGTTCAAAAACCACAACCGGCTCTGTGCGAAGGACAACGGTACGACCGCGGGTCGTTGTCGCGCCTCCAACGGCTTACGCCGTTGCGAGCCCTCACCGACCCGCTGCGCCAACTGAGCAACCGTGGGCGCGTCGAACAAAGTGCGCACCTCGAGGCGAGCGTCCAGTCCCGTATTGACGGCGTTGATCACCCTCATCGCCAGCAGCGAATCGCCGCCAAGGTCAAAGAACGAGTCGTCGACGCCGACCCGCGCGTGCCCGAGCACCTGGGCGTAGATGCCGGCCAGAATCTCCTCGACGGCGTTAGCCGGGGCGCGGTACCCGCCGGTGGCGTACTCCGGTGCCGGCAGGGCGCGTTTGTCGAGTTTGCCGTTGACCGTCATCGGTAGCGCCTCGATCGCCACTATGGCCGCGGGCAGCATGTAGGCGGGAAGCCGGTCGGTCAGCGCACTGCGCACCTCGACCGGATCGGCAGTGCCGGTGACATAACCCACCAACCGCTTGTCGCCGGGGCGGTCTTCGCGGGCGATCACTACCGCCTGCTCGACGCCGTCCACCGCAGTCAAGGCGGTCTGGATTTCGCCGAGTTCAATGCGATACCCGCGGATCTTGACCTGTTCGTCGGCGCGTCCGAGATACCGCAGCTGCCCGTCAGAGCCCCAAGAGACCAGGTCTCCGGTGCGGTACATCCGTTGTCCTGGCGCCCCCGCTCCTGCGAACGGACACGCCACAAACCGCGCCGAGGTCAATCCGGCTCGACGCCAATACCCCAATCCGAGCCCGGAACCGGCCACATACAACTCACCGACCACCCCGGCCGGAACCGGACGCAACCATCTGTCGAGCACAAAAAAGCCAAGATGGGCCAACGGAATACCGATGGGGCTGACGTTGCTGGTGGCATCGCCGTCGACGATCTGCCGGAGTGAGGCATGCACCGTCGTCTCGGTTGTGCCGTACAGGTTCAACAGACGTGGGGACTCGGGATGTTTGTCCAGCCATGGCCGAAGACGTTGCGGGTCAAGCGCTTCGCCGGCGAACAGCACAGCTTCCAGTTCCAACTGCTGGCCCGGGTCGTCCTGCCGCACGTCGGCGGTTTGCAACGCGTAGAACGCCGACGGCGTCTGACTCAACACGCTGACCGATTCACCGACGAGCAGGGCGTGGAAGTCGTCTGGCGAACGGGTCACCGGCTCGGGCACCACGACCAGCCGCCCACCACCCAGCAGGGCACCCCAGATCTCACACACCGAGACGTCGAAGGCGTAGGAATGCCACTGCGACCACACGCCCGCGCGATCGACGTCGTTATTCAGCGACGCCAGCAGCTCGATGACGTTGCGATGAGTGATCGCCACGCCCTTGGGCACACCGGTCGTGCCGGAGGTGTAGATGAAGTAGGCGACATCGTCGGCGGCCGGCGCCGGTGGCGCCGCGGCGGACTGGCTCCTCACGGCGGAGGCGGCGGTGTCGATGACGACGAGGTCATGCCCACTCAGCCGCTCGGCGAGGCCCGCTGTGGTGACCGCGGCCATCGGCGCCGCATCAGCGATCATGAAGTCGATCCGTGCCGCCGGCAACGCCGGGTCGATCGGCAGATACGCCGCACCGGTCTTGAGCACCGCCAGGATCGCCACAATCGCCTCGGCGGACCGCGAAACCAGCAGCGCCACAGTCTCACCCGGACCCGCGCCGTGGCCGACCAACAGCTGCGCCAACCGGTTGGCAGCCTCGTCCAGCTCTCGATACGTCATAGCGTGACTGTCGAAGGTCACCGCCACCGCATCCGGAGTCTGGGCCACTCGCGCGGCGAACAACCCCGGAATAGACATCGACGAGGGTTCGTGCTGGGTCAGCACCGCCCGATTACTCCATCCTTCCAGGCGGGCGTGTTCACTTTCGTCGAGCAGATCCACCGACGAAAGTGGCCGGACGGGCTCGGCGGTCATCGCCGCCAACACGCGCTGCAGCCGCTCGATCAACGCGTCGATGCCGGCGGCGTCGAATACGTCGGTGTCGTACTCGACGCGGATGCCCAGTTGGGCACCTGGCGTGGCTTGCACTGTCAGCGGGTAATGGTTGTATTCGCGGCTGGCGAACGCGGTGACGACCACGTCGTGGTCGCCCGACATGGTGGCGGTGTCGATCGGGTAGTTCTCGTAGACGAACAGCGTGTCGAAAAGCTGCTCCTGACCCGTGATCCGGTGGATTTCGCTGAGCGCCAGGTGTTGGTGGTCAACGGTGTCGTTGTGGGCGCGCTGCAGTTGGTCCAGCAGCTCGGCGGTGGTGGTTGTGGGCGTGATTTTCGCCCGCACCGGCACGGTGTTGATGAACAGGCCGACCATGGATTCCGCACCGACGACGTCTACCGGTCTACCGGAGACTGCGGTGCCGAAAGCGACGTCGTGCTGGCCGGTCAGCCAAGCCAGGAGTTTTGCGAAGGCTCCTTGCAGCACGGTGTTGACGGTGGTGCGGCGTGAGCGGGCGAGCTCGGTGACAGCCCGTGTGGTTTCTTCGGACAGTCGAGACGATGCAATACCGCGGGTGCCCATCCCCAGCCGTTGAGCGGGTCCCACGAGAGTGGGGGTGTCAAAGCCGGCGAGCACCTCACGCCAGGCGTTAAGGGCGGCGTCGAGGTCTCGATCGGCCAGCCAGGTGACGAACCTGCGATACGGCGCAGCCGCGGGGAGTCGCTGACCCTGATAGCTGGCGAAGATCTCGCCGAGCAGGATCGGCAGCGACCATCCGTCGAGCACGATGTGGTGGTTGGTCAGCACCAACCGGTGCGTCTCGGGGGCGGTGCGGATCAATGCCGCCCGGAACGGCGGTCCGTCGGCCAGATCGCAGACCGCGGCGCGTTCGGCAGCGCACAGCTGCTGCATCTCTGCGTCGACGTCGTGGGTGTTCACTTCGGCGTAGCGCCACGCGGTCACTGGATCGGCGGGGATGATCTGCACCGGCTCGTCGAACTGGGAGCAGAAACGGGCCGCCAAATTGGGATGGCGGTGAACCACCGTACGCACCGCATCACGCAGTCGGTCGGAGTCGAGATGACCGCTCAACGCGATATCCAGTTGCACGGCGTACACGTCGTCACGGTTGTGCTGCGCCGTGCTGGCATGGAAGAGCAGGCCCTGCTGCAGCGGGGTCAACGGCAAGATGTCGACGAGTTCGTATTGCCCTGCGAGATAGTCGATTTGATGTTGACTCAGCCGCGCCGGGGCGATATCCGATGGTGTCAACCCGCCACCGCCCCGTCGCACATGGACGCAGATGCCGGCCAGTGCGTCGAACCACAACTTGCTCAGCCGGCTGACTCGGGCACGATCCAGCACCGAGGGTGCCCACGTCCAATTGGCGTGCAGCTGCGGGCCGGCCTCGGTGTCGAGGGTGCCGGCGTTGAGTTCCACGGTGTGCGCCAAGGGCATGGGCACTGCCGTGGCGGCGGCGGTCAGCGACATGTCGTCATGGTCGACACGCCACAGGCCACTGGATGTCTCGCCGGCCGCGCCGCCCAGGCGGCCGAGGTAGTTGAACCCGATTGAGGGGTCCGACTCGGGCAGGTCGACGTCAGGATTCAGGTAGCGCAGCAGACCATAGGTCAGCGGATCGGGCAGGGCGCGCAGCTGTTCTTTGGCGTCCTTGATCGAGGCCCCCAGCGACGGCTCGCCGGCGATCACCTGTGCCCAGCGCAGGCCACCGATGCTCATCGACACGGGATACTTGGTGGTGAACCAGCCCACCGTGCGCGACAGGTCAACTCCTGCGGCCAACTCCTCGTCTCGCCCATGGCCCTCGACATCGATGCCGATCGGCACAGCGCCGTTGCCCACGAACTCCGACCATGCCAACCCCAGGGCGATCAGCAGGACCTCCTGGATGCCCGCGTGGAATGCCGCTGTCACCTCCCCCAAGAGCAACCGGGTCGTCTCCGCATCCAGCGACACCGACAGATGGCCGGCACTGGCATACGTATCGAGGTCGGGTCGTATTGCCGGCAACGCTGCTGGTGCTGCCGCAACCTGCTTCCACGCCGCCGCATGGTTCACCACCTTGTCGGCACGGGCATACTCGGCCAGCAGCGACGCCCACCGGGCGAAAGACGTCCCGCCCGCCGGCAACTTCACGGGCTGTCCGCTGTGGTGCTGGGCCCAGGCAAAGTTGAGATCCTCCAGGACAATTCGCCACGAGACGCCGTCGATGGCCAGGTGGTGAATGATCAGCACGAGCTGGCGCGCCGAGGCCACCCACAGCGCGCTGAGCATCAGCCCTGCAGCCGGATTCAACCGCGAGCGGGCGGCCACCAGCACCTCGTCGGACAACTCATCGACGGTTCGCAGGCACGTCAGGGCATCCACCGCTCCGACTTCGGGCACCGTCAACGACCACTCGCCGTCGACGTCGCGATCGACGCGCAGCCGCAACATGGCATGCCGATCCAGAAGCGCCTGCAGCACCACCACCACGTCGGGCTCAGACACCCCCGCCGGAGCCGACACCAACACCGTCTGGTTGAACTCGTCGACAGGGCCGTCCACACTTGCCAGCCAGCGCATGATCGGGGTCGCCGCTATCGGTCCAATGCCCGGATCGACCACATCGGCCTCACCGTCGGCCACCTCGGCCACGCGGGCCAGTCGGGCCACGGTCTGCTCGACGAACACATCGCGTGGCCGACAACGCAATCCGACGGCTCGCGCGCGCGCCACCACCTGCATCGACAAGATGCTGTCGCCACCCAGATCGAAGAACGAGTCGTCCACGCCGACGCGCTCCAATCCCAGCACTTGGGCGTAGATGCCGGCCAAGATCTCCTCGACCGCGTTGCCGGGGGCTCGGAAGTGTTCGGCGTCAATGTATTCCGGCGCTGGCAGAGCGCGTTTGTCGAGTTTGCCGTTCACCGTCAGTGGCAGCGCCTCGATCGCGACAACCGCGGCGGGCACCATGTAGGCCGGCAACCGTTCGGCCATCGCGGCGCGAACGCTGGTCACGTCCGCTGTCCCGGTGATGTAGCCAATCAAGCGTTTGTCTCCCGGGCGGTCCTCGCGGGCGATCACCACCGCCTGCTCCACCCCATCCAGCCCGGCCAACACGGCCTGCACCTCACCCAGTTCGATGCGGTAACCGCGGATCTTGACCTGCTCGTCAGCGCGTCCCAGATACTGGAGTTGCCCGTCGGCGCCCCACCGCACCAGATCGCCGGTGCGATACATCCTCTGTCCGGGCGCATCCGCGCCTACGAAGGGGCACGCCACGAACCGCGATCCGGTCAGCCCGGTCCGGCGCCAATATCCGCACCCCACGCCGCGACCGGCCACATACAACTCTCCGACCACTCCGGCCGGCACTGGTCGCAACCATTGGTCCAGCACGAACAACGCCGCCCCGGGCACCGGCTTCCCGATCGGCACCGCCCCCGAATCCGGTTGCAGCGGAGCGCTTATCGTGGCGTACACCGTGGTTTCCGTCGGCCCGTAGCCGTTGATCATCACCCGCCCGGCCGCCCACCGGTCCACCACCTCCATGGGACACGGTTCAGCGGCGATCATCAACGCCGTGGATTCCACACCCTCGGGTGAGAGCATCCCCACCGCAGACGGGGTTTGACTCAGAACGCTGACTTTCTCGGTGACCAGCAAGGCATGAAAGTCCTCCGGTGAGCGGGCGACCGATTCGGGCACCACCACCAGCCGCCCACCGAACAACAAGGCGCCCCAGATCTCCCACACAGAGAAGTCGAAAGCCAACGAATGAGACTGCGTCCAGACCTGCCCCGGCACCAGGTCCACGCCGACATCCAATGCGTCGAACAACCGCGTGACGTTCTGATGGGTGACGGCAACACCTTTGGGCACACCGGTGGTGCCCGAGGTGTAAATGATGTGGGCGAGATCGTCGGGATCCGGTGCCGGTAATGCCGCGCTGGGTTGGCCGGCGATGTGGAGGTCGTCGACAGCGATGACCGAGACGTCGCACCCGGCCAGCCGCTCAGCCAAGCCCGTGGTGGTGATCGCGACGAGCGGTGCGGCGTCGGCGATCATGAACTGCATTCGCGCCACCGGCACGACCGGGTCGATCGGCAGGTATGCCGCCCCGGTCTTCAGCACCGCCAGAATCGACACGACCGCCTCGACGGAGCGGTTCAACAGCAGTGCGACACATTCGCCCGCAGCCACGCCCTCGCCGGCCAACAGGTGCGCCAGACGATCAGCGGCCTCGTCCAGCTCGCGATATGTCAGACAACGGCTTTCGCAGCTGACCGCGACCGCCTCGGGGGTACGGCACACCTGTTCGGCGAACAGCGCCGGTATCGACGCCGGTGTCGAAGCTTGCGCCAGGACCTCGCGGTTGCCGATCTCGGCCAGCCGGACGTGCTCCGTTTCGTCGAGCAGATCGATCGATGACAACCGCCGCGTCGGGTCGGCGGTCATCGCCTCCAGCACCCGCGACAGCCGTTCGATCAGCGCCTCGATACTTTCCGCGTCGAACACGTCGGTCCGATACTCCACCGCACCGCCGATTCCGGCCGGCTCCCCGACTTCGGTGAACCGTTCGCCCAGGGAAAACGTCAAATCCATCCGAGCAGAACGTGTGTCCACCGGCACCGGGGTGACTTGAACATTTCCCAATGCCCCCGCCGCGGGCTGCGTTGAGAAGTCTTGCCAAGCCAACACCACCTGAACCAAGGGCTGGTGGGTGAGTGATCGGTTCGGATTGAGCCGCTCCACAAGAACTTCAAAGGGCACGTCCTGGTTCTCGTAGGCGGCCAGGCTACGTTGGCGCACCTGGCCCAACAGCTCAGCGACAGTGGGATCGCCGACGAGCTCGACCCGCAGCACTAAGGTGTTGACGAAAAAGCCGATCAGCTTGTCGAGCGCTGGGTCGCGTCGTCCGGCGATCGGAAACCCTACCGCCACATCTGAATTAGCGGTGAGCTTCGACAGCAACACTGCCAGGGCGGCCTGAACCACCATGAAGTTCGTCGCGTTGTGCTCACGGGCCACCCGAGCCACCCGCTGCTGCAACTGCGCCGACCAGCCCACGGCCACGGTGGCGCCGCGCTGATCCGAATTCGGCGGATATGGCCGATCGGTGGGCAGCTGCAGCCGCTCGGGCATTCCTGCCAGCGCTTGCTCCCAATAGGCCACCTGCGCGGCGATGGTGCTGTCGCTATCGGCCAGATCCCCCAATTGGGCGCGTTGCCACAACGTGTAATCGACGTACTGAACCGGCAACGGCGCCCAATCGGGGCCCTGTCCGGCACACCGGGTGGCATACGCCACGGCCAGATCCGCCATCAACGGCGCGACCGACCAGCCGTCGGCGGCGATATGGTGCACGACCGCCACCAACACGTGCTCATCATCAGCGAGCCGGAAAAGCTTTGTCCACAAGGGCATATCGGTCGCCAAATCAAAGGTGTGCCGCACCGCCGCGTCGATTGCTTCTTCGAGACGGGCCGGGGACCAGCCGCTGGCGTCAGCAACATCCCAACGGAAGTCGGCACGTTCGGGCGGGATCACCAGCTGCTGAGGCAACCCCTCGGGCGCGACGAACAACGTGCGCAGGCTCTCATGGCGGCACACGACGTCGGCCAGTGCCGCATGCAACGCCTCGACGTCGAGTCCGCCGCTCAACCTCAATGCGGTCGCCATGTTGTACACCGGCGACGGCCCCTGCAACTGGTCGATGAACCACAACCTCTGCTGGGCATACGACAAAGGAACCACCGCGGGTCGCTCGACCGCCACCAACGGCGCCAGTCGGCGCGAACCCACACCGATACGCGGCGCCAACTGCGCAATTGTGGGAGCCTCGAACACCGTGCGTACCGAGAGGTCGCTGTCCAGCGCCGCGTTGATCGCCGCGGCCAGCCGCATCGACGAGATGCTGTCGCCGCCCAGTTCGAAGAACGAGTCGTCCACCCCGACGCGATCGATCCCGAGGACCTGGGCGTAGATGCCGACGAGGATTTCTTCCACCGCGCTGGTCGGTGCGCGATACTCACCGGCGGTGTATTCAGGTGCCGGAAGGGCGCGGATGTCCAATTTGCCGTTGACCGTGAGCGGCAGTGCGGCCAACACCACCACCGCCGCTGGGACCATGTAGGCCGGGAGCCGCTCGGCCAGCCGCACGCGTATCTCGGCGGGGTCAGCCGCGCCGGCCGCGGTCTCGGTGACGTAGCCGACGAGGCGTTTGTCGCCGGGGCGGTCCTCGCGGGCGACCACCGTCGCCTGGTCCACCCCGACCATCCCGGCGAGAGCTGCTTGTACCTCACCGAGCTCGACGCGGTAACCGCGGATCTTGACCTGTTCGTCAGCGCGGCCCAGATACTGCAGTTGCCCGTCGGCGTCCCACCGCACAAGGTCGCCGGTCCGGTACATCCGCTGTCCTGGCGGTCCCGCACCGACGAACGGACACGCCACAAACCGCGACCCGGTCAGCGCGGGCCGGCGTACATACCCCACCCCCACGCCGCGACCGGCCACATACAGCTCGCCGACCATCCCGGGTGGGACCGGCCGCAGCCATCCGTCCAACACGAACAACGCCGCGGTCGACACGGGCGCACCGATGGGCACGACGCTCAGACCCGGTGTCAGCGGCGCACTCATCGTCGCGTACACGGTGACTTCGGTTGGGCCGTAGGCATTGATCACCACTCGCCCGGACGCCCATCTATCCAACACGTCGGCCGGACAGGGCTCACCGCCGAGCAGCAACGCCGTCGAATCCAGGCCCTCAGGTGAGAGCACCCCGACCGCGGACGGCGTCTGGGTCAGCACACTGACACGCTCGGCAACGAGCATGTCGTGGAAGTCTCTGGGGGAAGCCGTAACCGATTCGGGCACGACCACCAGCCGACCACCACTGAGCAGCGCTGCCCAAATCTCCCACACGGAGAAGTCGAAGGCGTACGAATGGCATTGGGTCCACGCCTGTTCATCCGGCAGGTGTGTCGGCATTGACTCCGCCACGTGTGCCAGGTTGTGCTGGGCGATGGCGACACCTTTGGGGGTCCCGGTGGTGCCCGACGTGTAGATGAGGTAGGCGATGTCATCGGGGCTCGGCGCGGGCAACGGTGTTGTCGGGTACTTGTCGATCCGCGGGTCGCTGACATCGATGATGTCCGTATCGAATCCATCTAGCCGCCAAGCTAATTCGGAAGTGGTGAGCACGGCAGCCGGCACGGCGTCGGTGAGCATGAACTCGATTCGCGGCGCCGGGAGCGCCGGGTCGATCGCCAGGTACGCCGCCCCGACCTTGAGCGTCGCCAGCATCGCCGCAACCGCTTCGGCCGACCGCTCCAGTAACAGCGCCACGCACTGCCCGGCGACCACCGAGTGATCAGTCAGCAGATGCGCCAACCGATTTGCGAACTCCTCGACCTCTCGGTAGGTCCACGAGCGCCCGTTGGACCACAGTGCCACCGCATGCGGTGTCTGAGCGACCCGCGCAGTGAACAACGCCGGGATCGACACCGGCGTCGCCGGCTTGCTCAACACCGACCGGTTACCAATTCTGTCTAGGTGGACATGCTCGCACTCGTTCAGCAGGTCCATCGACGACAACCGCCGGTCGGGATCGGTGGTCATCACCGCCAGTACCCGCGTCAACCGCGTGATCAACGCGTCAATGCTCTCGGGATCGAAGACGTCGGTGTCGAATTCGACGCGAAGGCCCATCTCACGTCCGGGCTGGGCTTGCACCGTCAGCGGATAGTGGTTGTATTCGCGGCTGCTGGCGCCGGTGACGGCCAACTCGTGATTACCCAACACCGCGGCGGCATCGACCGGGTAGTTCTCGTACACAAAGAGGGTGTCGAACAGTCGCTGATGGCCGGTGATGCGATGGATGTCGCTGAGCGCCAGGTGCTGGTGCTCGAGGAGGTTGTTGTGAGCGGCTTGCAGCTGATCGATCAGATCGCTGGTAGTCGTCGTCGCCGTGATGCGGGCACGAACCGGCACTGTGTTGATCAACAGCCCCACCATTGCGTCCGCGCCGACGATCTCGGCGGGGCGAGCGGACACAACCG
Source organism: Mycobacterium sp. GA-0227b (assembly GCF_001499855.1). GTDB lineage: Bacteria > Actinomycetota > Actinomycetes > Mycobacteriales > Mycobacteriaceae > Mycobacterium. Next base: position 2,641 of record NZ_LQIK01000007.1, on the reverse strand, counting down.
CGCCGAACGCGACATCGCGTTGACCGGTCAGCCACATCAGCATGTGCGCGTAGGCGGCCTGCAGCACGATGTTGACGGTGGCGTGGCGTGAGCGCGCCAAGTCCCCAAGCGCCTGAGTGATCTCCTCGGGAATCCGGAACGACTCAACGCCTCGGCGCCCCAACCCCAACCGGTCTGCCGGGCCCACCAACGTGGGCGCATCGAAACCGGCCAGCGCCTCGCGCCACGCCGCGTGCGCCGCAGCGTGGTTTCGCCCGGCCAGCCAGGTGACGAAGCTGCGGTACGGCGCGGGTGCGGGCAGCCGCTGTCCGTAATAGCTGGCGAAGATCTCGCGTAGCAGCACTGGCATCGACCAGCCGTCCATCACGATGTGGTGACTCGTCAGCACAAACCGATGCGCGTCTGGTGCAGTGCGGATCAACGCGGCCCGGAAGGCCGCTCGGTCGGTCAGGTCACGGACCGCAGCGCGTTCGTCCGCACTCATCCGCGCAATTTGCTCGTCGACATCGGCGCCGGGTTTCAGCACGACGTACCGCCACTCCACGGTGGGGTCGGCCGGGATGATCTGCACTGGCTGGTCGAACTCTCCGTGGAAGCGGGCGGCCAAGTGCGGATGACGGTTGATCACCGCATCCACTGCGTCGCGAAGCCGGTCCGGGTCGAGCGGGCCTGCGACCGAGATATCCAGCTGCACCGCGTACACGTCGTCACTGGCGCTCGCGGTGCTGGCATGAAAGAGCAGCCCCTGCTGAAGGGGCGTCAGTGGCAGTACGTCAGCGATCTGCATATTGCCTCTGGAGATCGTCGATCTGCTGCTGGCTCAGCGAGACAGCGACATCGGAGGGCGTCAGCCCGCCGCCACCGCGTTGCACATGTGCGCAGACGCCGGTCAGGGCGTCGAAGAACAACTGGCTGATCAGACTGATCTCTTCGCGCTTGAGTGCAGAGGGCGCCCATGTCCAATTGGCGTGCAACTGCGGACCTTCCTCGGTATCGACGGTGGCGGCGTTGAGCTCCACCGTGTGCGCGAGGGGCATCGGTACCGCTGCGGCCGCCGCGGCGGCGACCGACAGGCCGTCTGGGTCCACCCGCCAGATCGCATCGGACGCCACGGCAGCGGCTGGTCCCAGTCGTCCCAGATAGTTGAACCCGATCGACGGTTCCGACTCGGGCAGGTCGACATCGTGGTTGAGGTAGCGCAGCAGGCCGTAGGTCAGCGGGTCGGGCAGAGCGCGCAACTGTTCTTTGGCATGTTTGATCAGCGCGCCCAGCGCCGGCTCGCCCGCGGTCACCTGTGCCCAGCGCAGACCGCCGACGGTGATCGACACCGGGTACTTGGTGGTGAACCATCCCACCGAACGGGACAGGTCGACGTCGCCGGCCAGTTCCTCGACCCGGCCGTGGCCTTCGACGTCGATGCCGATCGGTGTCTTGCCGTTGCCCAAGAACTCCGACCACGCCAGAGCAAATGCGATCAACAGGATTTCGTGGATGCCGGCATGAAATGCCGCGGGCGCTTCGCCCATCAGCAGCCGAGTGGTCTCGCCATCCAGCGTCGCTGACAACTGGTCCGCATTGGCATAGGTATCCCGCTCGGGTTGCACCGGCGGCACCAGTGCTGGCACCGCCGCCACCTGCTTCCAGGCGTCGGTCTGCTCCACCACGGCCGCGTCATGCGCATGACCTGCCAACAACGATGCCCAGCGGGCAAACGACGTCCCGCCCGCCGGCAACTCAACCGGCTGCCGGTGCTGATGCTGAGCCCACGCAATATTGAGGTCTTTTAACAGGATTCGCCACGACACCCCGTCCACGGCGAGGTGATGGATGATCAGCACCAGCTGGTTTGTGGTCGTCACCCACAGCGCACTCAGCATCGCCCCAGCCGACGGGTCCAGCCGTGACCGCGCGGCCACCACCGCCTCAGCGGAGAGCATCTCGACCGCATGGAGGCGTCCGCGAGCATCGACCGAACCTGCCTCGGGCGCCTGAAGCGACCAGTTCCCTGCACCGTCGTCGTCCACGCGCAACCGCAACATGGGGTGCCGATCCAGCAGGGCCTGCAATAGCACCACCACATCGGCGTCGGTCACGCCAGCCGGGGCCGACACGACCATCGTCTGGTTGAATTCGTCGGTCGGGCCCTCCACGCCTGCCAGCCAGCGCATGATCGGAGTGGGCGTGACCGGCCCGATACCCTCATCGGCCGTAGGCTCACCGTCGGCCACCACCGCGACTCGGGCGAGTCGGGCCACCGTCTGCTCGACAAAGATGTCGCGTGGTCGACAAAGCACTCCGACTGCCCGCGCGCGAGCAACTACCTGCATCGACAGGATGCTGTCGCCGCCGAGGTCGAAGAAGGAGTCGTCGACTCCGACGCGTGGTAGGCCGAGTACTTGGGCGTAGATGCCGGCCAGGATGTCTTCGATTGCGCTGGCGGGGGCGCGATATGCGCCGGCGGCGTATTCGGGTGCGGGCAGGGCGCGGGTGTCGAGTTTGCCGTTGGGGGTCAGCGGCAGCGCGTCGAGTAGCACCACCGTGGCCGGGACCAGATAGTCGGGCAACCGATCCAACAGCTGGGCGCGAATATCGCCCGGGTCTGCGCTGCCGGTGATGTAGCCGACCAGACGCTTGTCACCGG
>NZ_LQIK01000006.1 GCF_001499855.1 Mycobacterium sp. GA-0227b | reverse complement strand
CCGGAAGCTAAGCCTGCCAGCGCCAATGATACTGCCCAACCCGGGCGGAAAAGTAGGACACCGCCGAACACAAATTAGGATTACCCCCCACGATTGCGTGGGGGGTAATTCTATTTCACGACAATCGAATACGTATTCTCGCGGTATCGTCCATCGGGTAGAAAGGCATACGTGGCTGAGGACAGGAGAGGCGGCGACAATGGGCGCCGTCCGCAACGTTCGGCCCCGCGCAGTTCGGGCCCGAATCGGGCACGGCGGTCGCAGCCCAGACCCGACGGCGAGTCGCGTCAGCCCGCGGGCCCGCCGATACCCGAAGGCATCGAAGCCAGACAACTGGCACCCGATGTCCGCGGCGAGCTCACCACCTTGGACCGTCCCACCGCCGACTTCGTGGCCCGCCACCTGGTGGCCGTCGGCCAGCTCATCGACGAGGACCCGCAGGCGGCGCTCGAGCATGCCCGCGCCGCCCGGTCCCGTGCCGCCCGCATCCCCGCAGTGCGCGAAGCCGTCGGAATCGCCGCCTACCACTGCGGCGACTGGGCCCAAGCACTCGCCGAACTTCGTGCCGCACGGCGTATGGGCAGCAGGTCTTCACTGCTGGCAATGATCGCCGACTGCGAACGCGGCGTCGGACGCCCGGAGCGGGCGATCGAACTGGCCCGCAGTCCTGAGGCCGCACAACTCACCGGTGACGATGCCGACGAGTTGCGGATCGTCGTGGCCGGCGCCCGGTCGGATCTCGGCCAGCACGAGCAAGCTTTGGCGCTCCTTTCGACACCGCAACTGGATCCGGCGCGCACCGGACAAACCGCGGCCCGCCTGTTCTACGTCTACGCCGAAACCCTTCTCGCCTTGGGGCGCAACGAGGATGCGCTGCAGTGGTTCATCAAGGCTGCCGCCGCCGATGTCGACGGCGTCACCGATGCCGAAGAGCGCATCACGGAGCTGTCCTGACGTGAGCACTCTCGCGCGCGAACATGACTGCCTCCTAATGGATCTCGACGGCACCGTGTTCCGCGGTCACGAGGCCACCGTGGGCGCGGTCGAGACACTGGCCACCGTCACCGCGCGCACTCTCTACGTCACCAACAACGCGTCGCGGGAACCGGCCGAAGTCGCCCAGCACCTGCACGCGCTGGGTTTCGCCGCCACGCCCGAGGACGTCGTCACCAGCGCACAAAGTGCCGCGAAACTTCTGGCCGGCCAATTGCCGCCCGGCGCAATCGTTCTCGTCGTCGGCACCGACGCGTTGGCCGCCGAGATCAGCCGCGTCGGCCTCAAGCCCGTTCGGCAGTGGTCGGATGGACCGGTCGCCGTCGTTCAAGGCCACTCACCGATGACCGGTTGGCCCGACCTGGCCGAAGCATCCTTGGCGATCCGGGCCGGCGCGCTGTGGGTGGCGGCCAACGCCGACCTGACCCTGCCGTCCGAGCGGGGCCTGCTGCCCGGCAACGGCGCCATGGTCGCGGCCCTCCGCGCGGCCACCGATCGCGACCCGCAGGTGGCCGGTAAGCCCCAGCCCACCCTGCTCACCGACGCGTTGGCCCGCGGCACATTTCACACGCCGCTCGTGGTGGGCGACCGCCTCGACACCGACATCGCCGGTGCCAACGCGGCCGGACTGCTCAGCCTGCTGGTGCTCACCGGTGTCAGCACCGCCGGCGACCTCGTCCGAGCGGAGGCATCGCAGCGGCCGACCTATGTCGCCGCCGATCTACGGTCGCTCGATGCGCCGGCGGACACGCTGCGCATCGGGCCGCACCCGGCCTGGCGCATCGACATCGACACGTCTGCGGCGACGGTGTACTTCACCGGCCGCGAAACCGCCGACCCACTGTCGGTGGTGCGCGCCACCGCCGACGCGGTGTGGAAGGCCCGCCTCGACGGCCGCTCGGTGACCGTGGCCGCCGGTGACGACGCCGCACAGCAGGCCCTGCGGCGCTGGTCCCTGCTTGCCGAGCCGAATCGACTAGCGTGAAACCCGACATGAGTACCGATCCCGAACAGATCCGCGCACGGATCGTGGAGTTGCTGGCCGACCTGCCCGACCCCGCGCAAGAAGGCTCGGGTTTTGCGGACCTGGCCGACACCGACATCGAGGTCCTCGCGGCACGGCTGGAAGAGGCGCACGACATGCTCGTGCAGGCGCTCGAGTCGGTCGAGAAAGGCTGACCGCCGTGACGCGGCGCGCGCGAGTCGACGCCGAGCTGGTGCGACGTGGCCTGGCCCGGTCCCGCCAGCAGGCAGCCGAACTGATCGGTGCGGGACGGGTGAGCATCGACGGCATGCCGGCCGCCAAACCCGCGACCGCGGTCGCGGTCACGGCCAGCCTCACCGTGGAGGGCGCTGACGAACGCGCCTGGGTGTCACGCGGTGCGTACAAGCTGATGGGCGCGCTGGCCGCCTTCGACGTAGTGGTCGATGGCCGCCGCTGCCTGGACGCCGGCGCATCGACCGGAGGTTTCACCGAGGTGCTGCTCGACCGCGGCGCGCGCCAGGTGATCGCCGCCGACGTGGGCTATGGTCAGCTGGCCTGGATGCTGCGCACCGATCCCCGGGTGACGGTGATGGAACGCACGAACGTGCGCGAATTGGGCGCCGACGCGATCGGCGGGCCCGTCGACCTGGTGGTCGCCGACCTGTCCTTTATCTCGCTGTCCACAGTGCTGCCGGCGCTGACGTCGTGCGCATCACCCGACGCCGATATCGTTCCCATGGTGAAACCGCAGTTCGAGGTCGGTAAGGAGCGCGTCGGAGCGGGAGGCGTCGTCTCCGATCCGGACCTGCGCGCGGACGCCGTGCTCGCGGTGGCGGGCCGCGCCGCCGAACTGCGCTGGCACACGGTCGCAGTGAAAGCGAGCCCGCTGCCCGGCCCGTCCGGCAACGTCGAATACTTCTTGCACCTGCGTTACGGCGCCGACGGCGGGCTCCAAGGGCAGGAGCTTCTGCGCGCCGTGCGCACCGCGGTCGCGGAGGGTCCGCAATGAACGTTGAGCGCACCATCCTGATGGTGGTGCACACCGGTCGCGACGAAGCCAGCGACGTGGCCCGGCGAGTGCAGAAGGTGCTCGGCGACAACGGGATCGGGCTCAAAGTACTGTCAGCGGAAGCCGTCGACCGCGGCCCGGTTCACCTGTCGCCCGACGACAAGCGCGCGCTCGGGCCGGGGATCGAAGTGGTCGACGCCGAGGAACGTGCCGCCGAAGGCTGCGAACTCGTCCTCGTCCTCGGCGGTGACGGCACGTTCCTGCGCGCCGCGGAGCTGGCCCGTAACGTCGAAATCCCGGTGCTGGGAGTCAATCTCGGGCGCATCGGCTTTCTGGCAGAGGCAGAGGCCGACTCCATCGACACAGTGCTCGACCACGTCGTCAACCGCGACTACCGCGTCGAGGAGCGCATGACGCTCGATGTCGTGGTGCGCGTGGAGGGCAAGATCGTCGACCGGGGGTGGGCGCTCAACGAGGCCAGCCTCGAAAAGGGACCCCGGCTGGGCGTCTTGGGAGCCGTCCTCGAGGTCGACGGCCGGCCGGTGTCGTCGTTCGGCTGCGACGGTGTGCTGGTGGCGACACCGACCGGATCGACGGCCTGGGCGTTCTCGGCGGGCGGCCCGATTGTGTGGCCCGATCTCGAGGCGATCCTGGTGGTGCCCAACAACGCCCACGCGCTGTTCGCCCGGCCGATGGTCACCAGCCCCGACGCAGCCATCGCCATCGAGGTCGAGGCGAGGGGCCATGCCGCGTTGGTGTTCTGCGACGGCCGCCGCGAGATGGTCGTGCCCGCCGGGGGGCGGGTCGAGGTCACCCGGTGCGGAACCCCGGTGAAGTGGGTTCGGCTCGACAGCGCGCCGTTCACTGACCGCCTTGTGCGCAAGTTCCGGTTGCCGGTCACGGGGTGGCGCGGACAGTAGTGCTTTCCGAGATCCGTATCGAGTCACTGGGTGCGATCAGCACGGCGACCGCCGAGTTCGACCGCGGTCTGACGGTGTTGACCGGCGAGACCGGCACGGGCAAGACGATGGTGGTCACCGGCCTGCATCTACTGGGCGGCGCGCGCGCCGACGCCACCCGGGTGCGGTCCGGCGCCAACCGCGCGGTTGTCGAAGGTCGTTTCACGACAACAGAACTCGGTGATGGCATCCAGTCACTGGTCGACGAGATCCTCGACTCCTCGGGTGCTGAACGCGACGACGACGGCAGCGTGATCGCCGCCCGCTCGGTCAGCCGCGACGGCCCGTCGCGCGCCTACCTCGGCGGACGCAGCGTGCCGGCGAAGTCGCTGAGCAGCTTCACCACCGAACTGCTCACGCTGCACGGGCAGAACGATCAGCTGCGACTGATGCGGCCCGACGAACAGCGCGCGGCGCTGGACCGGTTCGCCGACGTCGATACGCCGCTGAAGCGGTACCGCAGGGCGCGCGACGACTGGCTGGCCGCGCGTCGAGATCTCCTCGACCGCAGACAGCGGGCACGGGAGTTGGCGCAGGAGGCCGACCGGCTCAAGTTCGGGCTCAATGAAATCGACGCGGTCGCACCGCAACCCGGCGAGGATGCCGCACTCGTCGACGACATTCGGCGGCTCTCCGAACTCGACGCGCTGCGTGAGGCGGCCCATGTCGCACGAGCGGCACTAGCCGGGCCGGACGACCCGTCACCCGACATCATCTCGGCGACTCATGGTGCCGCACAGGCGAAGTCGGCGTTGGAGGCGACCGGCGACACCGCGCTGACGGCGCTCGCCGAACAACTCTCCGAGGCGCTGGCCGTGATCGCCAGCGTCAGTAGCGAGTTGAGCACCTTTCTGTCCGGACTGCCCATCGACGCCAGCGCCTTGGAGGCCAAGCTGGCCCGCCAGGCCGAGCTGCGCACGCTCACCCGGAAATATGCCGCCGACATCGATGGCGTGCTCGACTGGGCCAATGAGTCGCGAGATCGGCTGGCACAACTCGACGTCTCGGAGGAGGCGCTGGCCGCACTGGACGCCCGCGTCGAGGAGCTGCGCAGCAAGGTCGTCTCGTCGGCGGCCGAACTGACCAGGGCCAGAACGAAAGCGGCGAAGGGTTTGGCGAAGGCGGTGACGGCCGAACTGGCGGGCTTGGCGATGGCCGACGCCGACTTCACGGTGACGGTGAGCGCGCTGTCAGCCAAGGCCGACGACTCCGCGCCGATGACCCTGCCGTCCGGGGACATCGTGCACGCAGGCCGCGACGGCGTCGACAACGTCGAGTTCGGATTCGCGGCGCACCGCGGCACCGACGTGTTGCCCCTGAACAAGAGCGCGTCGGGCGGTGAGCTCTCCCGGGTGATGTTGGCCCTCGAAGTGGTGCTGGCCTCCTCCGCCGAGGGCACCACGATGGTGTTCGACGAGGTCGACGCTGGGGTCGGCGGCCGCGCGGCGGTGCAGATCGGCCGCCGGCTGGCCCGGCTGGCCCGCACCCACCAGGTCATCGTCGTCACCCACCTGCCCCAGGTCGCCGCCTACGCCGACGTCCACCTCGTGGTCGACAGTGGCGGGAGGAATGGCGGCAAGAACCACGCCAGCGAGGTGCGCCGCCTCAACGAGGAGGACCGAGTCGCTGAGTTGGCGCGAATGCTGGCCGGCCTGGGGGAGTCGGACAGCGGCCGTGCCCATGCGCGAGAGCTGCTCGAGGCCGCGCAGACGGACCGTGCCGAGGCCGGTTAACGCCCCAGCACCGTGTCGACCAGGCGGCTGACGAAGTCGTCATCCGCCACATCGGATGTCGCCAGTCGCCGGTAGAACAGGGCACCCGACAACGCCGTCGCCGCTGCCTCCGGATCGACACGGCCCGGGAATTCGCCGCCCGCCACACCGACGGCAACCGTATCGGTCAAGCGCTGACGGCGGTGTGCCGAGTACTCATAGAAGAAGTCCCGCACCGCGGGCTCGCTTTGGGCGGCATGGACGAGGGCGGGAACGCAGGCCGACACTGCCGAGTCGGTCAACGCGGCGGCAAGGTGGCGCAGCAGTACCTCGACGCGCCGCCGCGCCGTCGCCGCCGGCTCATCGCCTCCCGGGTTGGGTTGCACGTTGAGCGTGTCGAGCGCATCGGCGATCAGGGCGGCTTTGTCGGGCCAATGGCGGTAGAGCGTGCTGCGGCCGACCCCGGCGCGGGCCGCGACCGACTCCATTCGAAAGCCCGCGTATCCAGCGTCGGCGAACTCGTCGAGGGCGGCGCGACAGATCACGCGGCGGGAGTGCTCAGCCCGCGGATCCCGGTGACTTTTCTGGGACATAGATGTATCATAACGCTCAGGAGGTGCACTGATGTCTAACGTAAGCGTTCGCTACATCGTCGACGATGTCGATGCTGCAGTGGACTTCTACACATCGCAGTTCCAGTTCGAGGTCGGCATGCGGCCAGGCCCGGGATTCGCCATGCTGCGCCGCGGGGCGTTGCGGCTACTGCTGAACTCCCCGGGCGGCGGAGGGGGTGCGGGTCAGACCCTCGAAGACGGCAGCCAACCGGCACCCGGCGGCTGGAACCGGATTCAGCTGCCGGTCAACCATCTTGACGACACCGTCGCTTCCCTGCGCGATGCCGGCGTCGAGCTGCGCGGTGAGGTCATCACCGGGCGAGGAGGCCGCCAGGCGCTGGTGCGAGACCCGTCGGGCAACCTCGTCGAGCTCTTCGAGGCCTACTCGTGACGCTGTTACTGATGTGACAAAAGGGACAGATGATACGGCGCGCCTCCGACAGATAGGGCGCTGATCTCGACAAAATCGGCGCATGAAGATGTCAGCGCTGCTATCTCGCAATGCCAGCTCACGGCCGGGCATCACCGGCACGGCCCGCGTCGACCGCGACATCGACCGGCTGCTGCGACGCGTCACGCCGGGCGACATCGTCGTGATCGACGCGCTGGATCTGGACCGGATCACCGCGGACGCGCTGGTCGAAGCGGGTGTCACCGGGGTGGTCAACGCCTCCCCGTCGATCTCAGGGCGGTACCCGAATCTGGGACCCGAGGTGCTGGTGGCCAACGGCATCACGCTGATCGACGACACCGGGCAGGAGGTCTTTAAGAAGGTCAAGGACGGCGCGCGGGTGCGGTTGCACGAAGGCGGCGTGTACAGCGGCGATCGTCGCCTGGTGGCGGGGGCCGAGCGGACCGATCACGAGATCCATGAGTTGATGCACGAGGCCAAGAGCGGCCTGGTGGCGCACCTCGAGGCGTTCGCAGGCAACACCATCGAGTTCATTCGCAGTGAGAGCCCGCTGCTGATCGACGGCATCGGAATTCCCGACGTCGACGTCGACCTCAACCGGCGTCACGTGGTGATCGTCGCCGAGGACGTCGACGCCGCCGTCGACCTCAAGGCACTCAAACCCTTCATCAAGGAGTACCAACCCGTGCTAGTCGGCGTCGGCACCGGCGCCGACGTGGTGCGCAAGGCCGGCTATCGCCCGGAACTCATCGTCGGCGACCCGGACAAGATGAGTGCAGAGGTGCTGCGGTGCGGGGCGCAGGTGGTGCTTCCCGCCGACGCCGACGGGCACGCCGCCGGGTTGGAGCGGATCCAGGACCTCGGTGTCGGAGCGATGACGTTCCCCGCGGCGGGCTCGGCGGCCGACCTGGCGTTGCTGCTGTGCGACCATCACGGCGCGTCGCTGATCGTCACCGCCGGCCACACCGCCAGCATCGAGGAGTTTTTCGACCGCGCCCGCCAGCAGAGCAATCCGTCGACTTTTCTGACGCGTTTGAAGGTGGGCGAGAAACTCGTCGACGCCAAAGCCGTTGCCACGCTGTACCGCAGTCGGGTGTCAGGCGGCGCGATCGCAATGCTGGTGCTCGCCATGCTGGTCGCGGTGATCGTCGCACTGTGGGTGGCGCGCGTCGACGCTGCGCTGCTGGACTGGATCGTCGATTACTGGAACCGCTTCTCGCTATGGGTCCAGGGCTGGGTCACCTAGGATGATTTCGCTACGCACACACGCGATTTCGCTCGCGGCGGTGTTTCTCGCCCTTGCAATCGGCGTTGCGCTGGGGTCCGGCTTGCTGTCGAACACCGTGCTGTCGGGTCTGCGCGACGACAAGCGGGGACTGCAGGAGCAGATCAACACGCTCACCGAGGAGAAGAACAGGCTCAACGAAAAGCTCAGCGCCGCTGATGAATTCGATGCGATGATGTCCCCGCGCATCGTGCGCGAGGCACTGGTCGACAAGTCGGTCGTGTTGTTCCGTACCCCCGATGCCGCCGACAACGACATCGACGCGGTGACGCGGCTCGTCGGCCAGGCGGGAGGGACCGTCACCGGCACCGTGGCGCTGACCCAGCAGTTCGTCGACGCCAACGCCGCCGAGAAGCTGTTGTCGGTGGTCAACTCGCCGATCGTGCCGGCCGGAAGGCAGTTGAGCACCGCGTCGGTGGACCAGGGTTCGCAGGCCGGCGACCTGCTGGGCATCGCGCTGCTGATCAACCGAGACCCGAAGGTGGCGGCCGTCGACGACACCCAGCGCGCCACAGTGCTCGCGAGCCTGCGCGATACCGGCTTCATCACCTACGGCGACCAGCAAGTCGGCGCGGCGAACACGGCGCTCGTCGTGACCGGCGGGGCACTGGGCGACGACGCCGGTAACCGGGGCGCCACCGTCGCCCGATTCGCCGGTGGGCTGGCGCCGCACGGATCGGGCACGGTGCTGGTGGGTCGCGACGGCTCGGCGGCGGGCACCGCGGCGGTCGCCGTGGCCCGCTCGGACTCCGCGTTGAGCTCCGCAGTGAGCACCGTCGATGACGTCGACAGTGCGTCCGGCCGCATCACCGCGGTGCTGGCGCTGGCCGACCTGGTCAACGGCGGCCGACCCGGCCAGTACGGCATCGGCCCGGGGTCGACATCGGTCACCGTCCCGCAATGATGTCGCGTCTCTGCGACGCTCCCTCCGCGCGCACGGCGCGCCAGCGACGGCTTGTCGGTGTCGGTGTTAGGGTGGGGTTCCGTGGGTCGGCAGGCCCCAAACTGGGAATCAGCCCAGAAATGTAAGCCCTGCCCGTCGTCACGGAGGTTGCTCTTGCCCGGTCAAGTGAAGCCGCTACGCAAGCACCCGCAAACGGCCACCAAGCACCTCTTCGTCACGGGCGGCGTCGTTTCCTCACTCGGCAAGGGGCTGACCGCTTCGAGTCTCGGGCAGCTGTTGACCGCGCGTGGCTTGCAGGTGACGATGCAAAAGCTCGACCCCTACCTCAACGTCGATCCCGGCACCATGAACCCGTTCCAGCACGGCGAGGTGTTCGTCACCGAGGACGGCGCCGAGACCGATCTGGATGTCGGGCACTACGAACGTTTCCTCGACCGCAATCTGTCCGGGTCGGCGAACGTCACGACCGGACAGGTGTATTCGTCGGTCATCGCCAAAGAACGCCGTGGCGAATACCTCGGCGACACCGTGCAGGTGATCCCGCACATCACCGACGAGATCAAGGCCCGCATCCTCGCGATGGCGGCGCCCGACGAGAGTGGTCGACGGCCCGACATCGTGATCACCGAGATCGGCGGCACGGTCGGCGACATCGAATCGCTGCCGTTCCTGGAGGCCGCGCGGCAGGTTCGTCACGAGGTCGGGCGGGAGAACTGTTTTTTTCTGCACTGCTCGCTGGTGCCGTACATGGCGCCGTCGGGCGAACTGAAGACCAAGCCGACGCAACATTCGGTGGCGGCGCTGCGCAGCATCGGTATCACGCCGGACGCGTTGATCCTGCGCTGCGACCGTGATGTACCCGAACCGCTGAAGAACAAGATCGCGCTGATGTGTGACGTCGACGTCGACGGCGTCATCTCAACCCCCGACGCGCCGTCGATCTATGACATCCCCAAGGTGCTGCACCGCGAGGAACTCGACGCGTACGTGGTGCGCCGGCTGAACCTGCCGTTCCGCGACGTCGATTGGACCCAGTGGAACGATCTTCTCCAGCGGGTGCACGAACCGCATGAAACCGTGCGAATCGCGTTGGTGGGCAAGTACATCGACTTGTCGGATGCCTACCTGTCGGTGGCCGAGGCGTTGCGTGCGGGCGGATTCAAGCACCGGGCCAAGGTCGAGATGCGCTGGGTCGCCTCCGACGACTGCGAGATCGACGGCGATGCGGCCGCCGCCCTCGCCGACGTGCACGGTGTGCTGATCCCCGGCGGCTTCGGCATCCGGGGCATCGAAGGCAAGATCGGCGCGATCCAGTACGCCCGTAAGCGCGGCCTGCCGGTGCTGGGACTGTGCTTGGGATTGCAGTGCATCGTGATCGAGGCGGCCCGCTCGGTCGGTATCAGCGAGGCCAACTCCGCAGAGTTCGACCCGGCGACCCCCGACCCGGTGATCTCCACCATGGCTGATCAACGCGACGCCGTCGCAGGCGACGCGGATCTCGGCGGCACCATGCGTCTCGGTGCGTATCCCGCTGTGCTGCAGCCGGATTCGATCGTGGCGCGGGCATACGACGCTACCGAGGTGTCCGAACGGCATCGTCACCGCTACGAGGTGAACAATCAATACCGCGACCGCATCGCCGAGAGCGGCCTGCGGTTCTCCGGTACGTCGCCGGACGGTCACCTCGTCGAGTTCGTGGAGTACTCGGCCGATGTGCATCCGTTCATCGTCGGCACCCAGGCGCACCCCGAACTGAAAAGCAGACCCACCCGACCGCATCCGTTGTTCGTCGCGTTCGTGGGGGCAGCGCTCGACTACAAGGCGGAGGAGCGACTTCCCGGCATGGACATCTCCGGGAAGCGGCCCAACGGCGTCGAACATGCCGACGAAGTCGGGGCCCTGCTGCAAGAGCCCGCGACCCGTGGCTGACCACGACTTCGAGACCGTCTCCTCCGAAACCCTGTACGTCGGAAACATCTTCGCGTTGCGCGCGGACGAGGTCCGCATGCCCGGCGGCCACACCGCCCGCCGTGAGGTGGTCGAACACTACGGCGCCGTCGCCGTTCTCGCGATGGACGACGACCGCAACATCGCGCTGGTCCACCAGTACCGGCACCCGCTGGGGCGGCGGTTGTGGGAACTGCCCGCCGGCCTGCTCGACCTCGGCGGTGAACCGCCCCACCTCACCGCCGCGCGGGAACTCGAGGAAGAGGCCGGTCTGTCGGCCACCGACTGGTGCGTGCTCGTCGACCTGATTTCCGCGCCGGGCTTCAGCGACGAAAGTGTGCGGGTGTATCTGGCCACCGGCCTCACCGACGTCGGGCGCCCCGACGGCCGAGATGAGGAAGCGGATCTGACGGTGCGGTGGTATCCGCTCGATGACGCGGTCCGCATGGTGCTGGCCGGGGAGATAGTCAATTCGCTTGCGGTGGGCGGTCTTTTGGCCGCGCACGCCATCAATGATCGGGCGGCGCTGCGGCCCGTCGACGCGCCGTGGCCCGATCGGCCGACGGCGTTCGGCCGCCGGAAAGGGCATCCGTGACCACCTTTGCGACCGCGCTCGACGGTCAGGTGCAGGGTTACCTTGACCACCTGACCATCGAACGCGGCGTGGCCGCAAACACGTTGAGTTCCTACCGTCGCGACCTGCGCCGCTACACCGAACACCTGACCGCGCGCGGTATCGACGACCTGACCAATGTCGCCGAGACCGATGTCAGCGAGTTCCTGGTCGCGCTGCGGCGCGGCGACGCCGGGGCTGGCACCGCACCGCTGTCGGCGGTTTCGGCGGCGCGCGCGCTGATCGCGGTGCGGGGACTACACCGCTTCGCGGCCGCTGAAGGGCTCACCGATCTCAACGTCGCGTCGGCGGTCAAACCTCCGACGCCGAGCAGGCGGCTGCCCAAGAGCCTGACTGTCGACGAGGTGCTGGCGCTGCTCGAGGGTGCGGGCGGTGACAGCGAGGCCGACAACCCGCTGACGCTGCGCAACCGGGCGCTGCTGGAACTGCTGTACTCGACGGGGGCCAGGATCTCCGAGGCGGTCGGACTCGACATCGACGACGTCGACACCCACGCGCGGTCGGTGCTGCTGCGCGGCAAGGGCGGCAAACATCGGCTGGTCCCGGTCGGCAGACCCGCCGTCACCGCGCTGGATGCCTTTTTCGTGCGGGGGCGTCCCGATCTGGCGCGCCGTGGCCGGGGTACGCCCGCGATCTTTCTCAACGCCAGGGGCGGACGGCTGTCACGGCAGAGCGCGTGGCAGGTCTTGCAGGACGCCGCCGAGCGGGCCGGCATCAGCGCCGCAGTGTCGCCGCACGTGTTGCGCCACTCCTTCGCGACGCATTTGCTCGACGGCGGCGCCGACGTCCGCGTCGTGCAGGAGCTGCTCGGCCATGCGTCGGTCACGACCACGCAGATCTACACCATGGTGACGGTCAACGCGCTGCGCGAGGTCTGGGCCGGCGCCCACCCCCGGGCGCGGTAGTCAGCGGGAGCAGACGCAAACTGCCTCGAAAATGGCGTATTTCGGGGCAATTTACGTCTGCTCGCCTCGGAAAACCGACTCGAGCACCAGATCGGCCAGCAGCGTCTGGTACTCGGCGTGCGTCTTGTGCTCGACGGTGTCGAACAGCTTGCCCTGCTGCCGGCGCATGTACTCCCGATACTTCGGCGCCCCCGGGATCTTCACGTTGTCGGCCACCACGATCGAGCCGCGGTGCAGCCAGTCCCGGTCGAGCATGCTCTGCAGGTCGGGGAGGTAGGCGTCCTTGTCGTGGTCGAGGAACAGCACGTCGAGCTTGCCCGGACCGAAGCCGTGCTCGGCGGCCAGCGCGTCGAGGGTGCGGCCGCCGTCGCCGATGGTGCCGACCACGCAGGTGATGCGGTCGGCTACCCCGGCGTGGGCCCAGATGCCGCGGGCGATCTCGGCGTTGGCTTCGGCAAGTTCGACCGAGAAGACCCGCGCCGAGGGCGCCGCCCGGGCCAGCCGTAGCGCGCCGTATCCGCAGTAGGTACCGAGCTCGAGCACCAGGCGCGGGTCCGCGCGCCGGACCGCAGCGTCGAGGATCGCGCCTTTCTCGTCGCCGACGTTGATCAGGAACGACTTCTCGTAGGCGTACTGGTCGATCTTGGCGATGACGTCGTCGATGTCGCCCTGCCTCGCGTTGGCCAGCACATAGTCGCGAGCTGCCGCTTCCCGGCCGTCGCCGATCTGGCCGCTGGTGAGGATGTTGCGGGCGCCCACTGCCATCCGCAGGACCGACCACCGCAGCAGCGGCATGCGTTGCTTGAGACCCATGGCGTCACCTTAAGCCGCGAGGCGGCCCGATCGGCTCCGAAGTTGCCCGCGGGTCTGGCTGACCTGGCACGTTCCTCCCGTTAAACTTGCCCGGATGTCCGCCATGTCTCTGAATTGCCTGACCAGCGACGGTCGGGCATGAGCGACGACGGAACGCAGGGCGGCACGCCCGAAACACCCAGCTTGACCGGCCGTCCCCCGCGGGACATTCCCGAACCGCAGCCGAAGACCGCCCATGGTCCGGCCAAGGTCATCGCGATGTGCAACCAGAAGGGCGGGGTCGGCAAGACCACGTCGACGATCAACCTGGGCGCCAGCCTCGCCGAGTACGGCCGCCGGGTGCTGCTGGTGGACCTCGACCCGCAGGGCGCGCTGTCGGCGGGGCTGGGGGTGCCGCACTACGAACTCGAGCACACGGTGCACAACCTGCTGGTCGAACCGCGGGTGTCGATCGACGACGTGCTGATCAAGACCCGGGTCAAGAACTTGGATCTGGTGCCGAGCAACATCGACCTGTCGGCAGCGGAGATCCAGTTGGTCAACGAGGTCGGCCGCGAGCAGTCGCTGGCCCGCGCGCTGTACCCGGTGCTGGACCGCTACGACTACGTGCTGATCGATTGCCAGCCCTCGCTGGGGCTGCTCACCGTGAACGGCCTGGCGTGCAGCGACGGTGTGATCATCCCGACCGAGTGCGAGTTCTTCTCGCTGCGCGGGCTGGCGCTGCTCACCGACACCGTCGACAAGGTGCACGACAGGCTGAACCCGAAGCTGTCCATCAGCGGCATCCTGATCACCCGCTACGACCCGCGCACCGTAAACTCCCGGGAAGTGATGGCCCGAGTTGTGGAGCGCTTCGGCGACTTGGTGTTCGATACCGTCATCACCCGCACCGTACGCTTCCCCGAGACCAGCGTCGCCGGTGAACCGATCACCACCTGGGCACCGAAATCCGCTGGGGCGCAGGGGTATCGATCGTTGGCTCGCGAGGTCATCGACCGGTTCGGCGCGTGAATGACCCGGTGACGGAGACCGGACCAGCGGCAAACCCGGATTCCGTCGAGTCTTCGCCGTCCGGATTCCAGGTTCGGCTCAGCAATTTCGAGGGTCCGTTCGACCTGCTGCTGCAGTTGATCTTCGCGCACCGCCTCGACGTCACCGAGGTGGCGTTGCACCGGGTGACCGACGACTTCATCGCCTATACCAAGGCCATCGGCCCCCAGTTGGAACTCGACGAGACGACCGCGTTCCTGGTGATCGCGGCGACGCTGCTCGATTTGAAAGCCGCCCGGCTGCTGCCCGCCGGCGAGGTGCACGACGAAGAGGACCTCGCCCTGCTCGAGGTGCGCGACCTGCTGTTCGCCCGGCTGCTGCAATACCGCGCCTTCAAGCACGTGGCGGAGATGTTCGCCGAGTTGGAGGCCGCGGCGCTGCGCAGCTATCCGCGCTCAGTCGCGTTGGATGACCGCTACTCCGAACTGTTGCCTGAGGTGATGATCGGCGTCGACGCACAGGCCTTCGCGCAGATTGCCGCGACCGCGTTCACGCCCAGGCCGGTGCCGACAGTGAGCACCGACCATCTGCATCACGCGGCGGTGTCGGTGCCAGAGCAGATCGGTAACCTAATGGCACTGCTGGAGAGCCGCGGGATCGGCCGGTGGGCGTCCTTCCGGGATCTGGTGGCCGACTGTGAGGCGCCGATCGAGATCGTCGGGCGGTTTCTGGCGCTGCTCGAGCTCTACCGCGCCCGGGCGGTAGCATTCGAACAACCTGAACCGCTTGGTGTGCTGCAGATTTCGTGGACCGGTGAGCGGCCGACGCACCAGCATCTGGCGGTGGAAGAAGAACAGTATGGATAGGGAAGACCCCGACAACCTCCACGAGGCCACGACGGACCTCGACCACGAGGGCATCGTGACCGATTCCGGCCTGGGCATCGACGTCGCCGAGCCGCCCGAGATGGAGGACTCGGAACTGGGCGCGGTGCTCGAGGCGCTGCTGCTGGTGGTCGACACCCCGGCGACCGTCGAGCAACTCGCCTCGGTGGTCGAGCAGCCGCCGTACCGGGTGGCGGCCAAGCTGTCCGCGATGGCGCAGGAGTTCGCCGACCGCGGCAGTGGCATCGACCTGCGCGAGGCAGGCGGTGGCTGGCGCATGTACACGCGGTCGCGCTACGCGCCGTACGTGGAGCGACTGCTGCTCGACGGGGCCCGCTCCAAGCTGACCCGGGCGGCGCTGGAGACGCTGGCCGTGGTCGCCTATCGGCAGCCGGTGACCCGCGCCCGGGTGAGCGCGGTGCGGGGCGTCAACGTCGACGCGGTGATGCGCACGCTGATGGCGCGCGGCCTGATCACCGAGGCGGGCACCGATCCCGACTCCGGCGCAGTGACGTTCGCGACGACCGAGTTGTTCCTCGAGCGGCTGGGGCTGTCGTCGCTGGCCGATCTGCCCGACATCGCACCGCTGTTGCCCGACGTCGACGTGATCGACGACCTCAGTGAAACCCTCGACGAGGACCCGCGTTTCGTCAAACTCAGCGGTGCCCCGGCGCCCGAGCAGCCGCTGTCCTTCGATGTGGACACCGATACGAATGGCTGAATCCGACGGCGTGCGGCTGCAGAAAGTGTTGTCGCAGGCCGGAATAGCGTCGCGCCGGGTGGCCGAGAAGATGATCAGGGACGGCCGCGTCGAGGTCGACGACCGCGTCGTCACCGAGCTGGGCACCCGCGTCGATCCGGCGGTGTCGGTGATCCGGGTCGACGGGGCGCGGGTGACGCTCGACGACACGCTGGTGCACCTGGCGATCAACAAACCCAAGGGCATGCATTCGACGATGTCCGACGACCGGGGCAGGCCGTGCATCGGCGATCTGGTCGAGCACCGGGTCCGGGGAAACAAGAAGCTGTTTCACGTCGGCCGGCTCGATGCCGACACCGAGGGGTTGATGTTGCTGACCAACGACGGCGAGCTGGCTCACCGGCTGATGCACCCGTCGTTCGAGGTGCCCAAGACGTACCTGGCCACCGTGCTGGGCACGGTGCCGCGCGGGTTGGGCCGCGAGCTGCGAAACGGTGTCGAACTCGACGACGGTCCCGCCCGCGTCGACGATTTCGCGGTGGTCGACAAGGTTCCCGGCAAGACGCTGGTCCGGGTGACCTTGCACGAGGGTCGCAAGCGGATCGTGCGACGGATGCTCGCGGCGGTCGGCTATCCGGTGCAGGAGCTGGTGCGGACCGAGATCGGCACGGTCGCGTTGGGCGATCAGCGGCCGGGCAGCATCCGGGTACTGACGCAAAAGGAGCTCGGCGAGTTGTACAAGGCGGTCGGCCTGTGACGGATCTGGTGGTCGCCGTCGACGGGCCGGCCGGAACCGGAAAGTCAACGGTGTCACGGGGATTGGCGCGTGCGTTGCACGCGCGTTTCCTCGACACCGGCGCGATGTACCGGATCGTCACGCTGGCGGTGCTGCGCGCGGGCGTCGACGTGGTGGACGCTGATGCGGTCGCCGCGACCGCCGCGGCCGCCGAGCTGGCTGTCGGGTACGACCCCGATGAGGACTGTTCTTACCTTGACGGAGAAGACGTTTCGACGGAGATCCGCGGCGACGCGGTGACGAAGGCCGTCTCGGCGGTTTCCGCGGTGCCCGCGGTGCGCACCCGGCTTGTCGATGTGCAGCGTGCGCTGGCCGCAGGTGAGGGCAGCGTGGTGGTCGAGGGCCGCGACATCGGCACGGTGGTGCTGCCGGATGCGGACGTCAAGATTTTCCTGACCGCGTCGGCAGAAGAGCGCGCGCGGCGGCGCAACGAGCAGAACAAAGTGGCCGGCCTGGCCGACGACTACGAGGCGGTGCTGGCCGACGTCAAGCGGCGGGACCATCTGGATTCGACGCGGGCGGTGTCACC
Organism: Mycobacterium sp. GA-0227b; assembly: GCF_001499855.1. GTDB lineage: Bacteria > Actinomycetota > Actinomycetes > Mycobacteriales > Mycobacteriaceae > Mycobacterium. The sequence goes on along the minus strand of NZ_LQIK01000006.1, from coordinate 178,336 downwards.
GCTGCGACCCGCCGACGATGCGGTGGTGGTCGACACCAGCACGATGACGCAACCTGAGGTGATCGAGCACTTGAAGCGGCTCGTGTGGGAGCGAGCGGGAGCGCAGCGATGAGTGAGGACGGCACCTGGTCCGACGAAACCGATTGGGAGCGTTGGGCGCAGGATTCAGAACAAGACATCGCCGAAGCCATCGAAGAGGCTGCTGCACCGCCGCCGGTGGTCGCCGTCGTCGGGCGGCCGAACGTCGGCAAGTCGACGTTGGTGAACCGGATCCTGGGCCGTCGCGAGGCCGTCGTGCAGGACGTGCCGGGGGTTACCCGGGATCGGGTGTCCTATGACGCGCTGTGGTCGGGCCGACGCTTCGTCTTGCAGGACACCGGAGGCTGGGAGCCCGACGCGAAAGGCCTGCAGCAGTTGGTGGCCGAGCAGGCGTCGGTTGCGATGCGTACCGCCGACGCGATCATCTTTGTGGTCGACGCGGTGGTCGGCGCGACCACCGCCGACGAGGCGGCCGCCAAACTGCTGCAACGCTCGGGTAAGCCGGTGTTCCTCGCGGCCAACAAAGTCGACAGTGAACGGGGCGAGGCCGACGCCGCTGCGCTGTGGTCGTTGGGACTCGGAGAGCCGCATCCGATCAGCGCGATGCACGGCCGCGGGGTGGCCGACCTGCTCGACAGTGTGGTCGACTCGCTGCCGGCGGTCTCGGAGATGGCCGCAGGCGGGGGTGGCCCGCGCCGAGTTGCGTTGGTGGGCAAGCCGAATGTGGGCAAGAGCTCGCTGCTGAACCGGCTCGCCGGCGACGAGCGGTCGGTAGTCCACGACGTCGCTGGCACCACGGTCGATCCGGTCGACTCGCTGATCGAAATGGAAGGCAAGCTCTGGCGGTTCGTCGACACCGCGGGATTGCGCCGCAAGGTCGGCCAAGCCAGCGGGCATGAGTTCTACGCGTCGGTGCGAACGCACGGCGCGATCGATGCCGCCGAGGTGGCGATCGTGTTGATCGACGCGTCGCAGCCGCTGACCGAGCAGGACCAGCGGGTGTTGTCGATGGTGATCGAGGCGGGCCGGGCACTGGTGCTGGCCTTCAACAAGTGGGATCTCGTCGACGAGGACCGTCGCTACCTACTGGACCGCGAGATCGACCGCGAACTCGTACAACTGCAGTGGGCGCCGCGGGTCAACATCTCGGCCAAGACGGGGCGGGCGGTGCAGAAACTGGTGCCCGCGCTGGAGAAGTCCCTGGAGTCGTGGGACACCCGGGTGCCGACGGGGCGGCTGAACACGTTCCTCAAGGAGGTCGTCGCGGCGCACCCACCGCCGGTCCGCGGCGGCAAGCAGCCGCGAATCCTGTTCGCCACCCAGGCGACCGCCCGACCGCCGACGTTCGTGCTGTTCACATCCGGGTTCCTCGAGGCCGGGTACCGGCGGTTCCTGGAGCGACGGCTGCGCGAGACGTTCGGCTTCGAAGGCAGCCCGATCCGCGTCAACGTCCGCGTGCGGGAGAAGCGGGGGTCTCGCTCACGGTGATTCTTACGGTGATTTGTGGAGTTTGAGCGGCGATAGGCGCCGCTGCCGCTCCACAAATCGCGGCGACTAGCGTTCCTCTGGTGCCCGTCGTCGACATGGTCGTGATCGCGTTGGCCGGCCTCGGAGCGGGCGCAATCAACACGCTCGTGGGCTCCGGCACGTTGATCACGTTCCCGACCCTGGTCGCGCTGGGATATCCACCGGTCACGTCGACCATGTCGAACGCCATCGGCCTGGTGGCCGGTGGGGTGTCGGGAACCTGGGGTTACCGCCGCGAATTGCGGGGCCAGTGGAAACGCCTCGCCTGGCAGATCCCGGCATCGTTCGTGGGTGCCGGGGTGGGGGCGTGGCTGCTGCTGCACCTGCCGGAGACGGTGTTCGCCCAGGTGGTGCCGGTGCTGCTGGTCCTGGCGCTGGTTCTGGTGGTGGTCGGTCCGCGGGTCCAGGGGTATGCGCGACGCCGAGCCGAAGCGGCCGGACAATCCGCCGAACACGTCTCGCGGTCGCGGTTGGCGGCGGTCGTCGTCGCGACGTTCGCCATCGGGATCTACGGCGGCTATTTCACCGCGGCGCAGGGCATCATGCTCATCGCCGCGATGGGCGCACTGCTGCCCGAGGACATGCAGCGAATGAACGCCGCCAAGAACCTGCTGTCACTGGTGGTCAACGTGGTGGCGGCGGTGGCGTACACGGTGGTCGCGTTCGACCGGGTCAGCTGGCCGGCGGCGGGCCTGATCGCAGCAGGTTCGTTGATCGGCGGCTTCCTCGGTGCGCACTACGGACGTCGACTTTCCCCCAACGCGTTGCGGGCGGTGATCTTGGTCGTGGGAATGATCGGGCTGTATCGATTGCTGACCGTCTAGACGAGGTAGGTAAGGTTACGCCGAACCATTTGACCAGAGAGGGGAGCCGGGTGGCCGAACGCCGATTCCGCACCGCGCCGTCTGCCCTCTGCGCGCTGGAGCCGTTCTGGCCCTCGCGACGGGTCATCGCCTTCGACGAGTGGTGTCGCGCGCGCATCTGATCCGCGCCCACTGTCCGTCTGGTCGCCCTCAGCCCGGTGACCACTTCCGAAAGCAGCCGAACGTATGCGTTCGCTTCTCATCTTCACGCTCGTCGGGGTCGGCGCCCAGTTGGTCGACGGCGCCCTGGGCATGGCGTTCGGCGTCACCGCTTCGACGCTGCTGGTACTCAGCGGTCTCGGCGCGGCCCAGGCCAGCGCCGCCGTGCACCTGGCCGAGGTCGGCACCACGTTGGCTTCCGGGTTGTCGCATTGGCGGTTCAAGAACATCGATTGGCCGATCGTGTTGAAGCTGGGCGGGCCTGGTGCCATCGGCGCGTTCGCCGGCGCGACGGTGCTGTCCTCGCTGTCGACGGAGCACGCGGCACCGCTGATGGCGGGCATCCTGGTGGTGATCGGGATCTACGTGCTGCTGCGCTTCTCGCTGCGTCACCCCCCGGTGCTGCGCCACGGTGAGACGCCGCATTCGGCCAAGTTCCTCAGTCCGCTTGGGTTGTTCGGCGGGTTCATCGACGCCTCCGGTGGCGGCGGGTGGGGCCCGGTGACGACGAGCACGCTGCTGTCGCGGGGCAAGACCGCGCCGCGGACGGTGATCGGTTCAGTGAGTGCCTCGGAATTCCTGGTCGCGGCGTCGGCCTCGCTGGGTTTCGGTATCGGTCTGCGCGAGGAGTTCGTCGAGAACCTGCCGGTGGTCCTCGGACTCGCGGTCGGTGGTGTCATCGCGGCGCCGTTCGCGGCCTGGCTGGTCAGCCGGATCCGGCCGGCGTTGCTGGGCACGGCCGTCGGCGGGGTCATCGTGCTGACCAACAGCCAGAAGCTGGTGCACTACTTCGGTATTCACTGGCCGTGGTCGACGGCCGTTTACAGCTTGATCGTCATCGCTTGGGCCACGGCGCTTTACGTGGCGTGGCGGTATCGGCGGGCACCACAACCGGTGCCGGTGGGGGCCGAGGCGGCGACCACCGCCAGCGTTGGCCCCTAGATCGCGGCCAGGATGCGGCGGTTGGGACCGCGGCATTGGGCTGCGGTAGGCTTTCGCCCTGCCGCCGGCGATCCTGGCGGCGTCGCGGGCTGTGGCGCAGTTTGGTAGCGCACTACACTGGGGGTGTAGGGGTCGCAGGTTCAAATCCTGTCAGCCCGACTAGTAAACCGCCTGGTCACAGGAGGTTTTCTGTTTAAGTACGGTTTAGTCCGCATAAGTCTTCGCAGGGTGCGGTCTGGTGCGGTGATTGACGAACATGCATGGGCTCGGTGCGGCCCGGGTGTCGGCGATCTTGCGCAAGCTCCAGAGAGACTCATATGGCCTACATGGCAGGGCAGCTGGCCTTCTTGGCGATGGTCGTAGCGCTGATCGGAGGGGCGATCTGGGCGGTGTGGGTAATGCGCAAGCCGCGTCCGCCGCTTGAGGACAACGACGACGACGAGTGGTGACCCGATTCGCCTCGGCGCGGTCGTCGAGGGGAACGTCGCGATCAAGGCCAGGCGGTTCACACGTTGCTCGAGAACGTCACGACGGCGAAATGTGCGCCGGAACTGGCTGAGGAGGGGAGTGATGATCGAGTACACGCTCGCCCAAGGTGGTGCCGCGCCCTGGATCGGCCCAGCTGTCCGCGCAGCCGTGTTCGCCGCCGCGGGTGTGGCGTTGTTCGTCGTCGGTGTCAGCCGCCGCCTCGCGCGAACTCGTTGGAACCGTGATGATGACCGTCGCCTACTGCATCCGGACGGGCTGACGTCGGGTGAACATCGCTCACCGTCCCCACCGTCCGGCGGAACGTGGCTCATCGCCGCCGGCGCGGTGCTTGTGATCCTCGGGCTCCTGCACATCCTCGACCTCGTCGCGACCCTCCATGAGTCCGGAATCGTCTGACGGGCATGCCCGGCGGGTCTTTCCGTCAAGATCGCCTACAAACGCAACCTGGTCGTCTCCGGTACACGGGTTGCCGACTGCCGACGTCAAAACATAGTCGGGCGTTCTCACCACCGCTTCGTTACGTTCTCGCCGATCTGCTTGGCAATCCTGACCGCCGAATCAGCGGGGTTTGCGCTGCACGTGTTGACGTCGATGATGACGTTGTTCCTGAGCGCCAGCGCGTGTCCGCAGCCCCACCCAGGGGCAGCGGCGTTCTGCAGAGTTGCGATGGTGCTGAGCACGTCATCGGCGTTCGTGATCGGCCCGACGGACCATTGTGTCCCGCTCTGAAGGTGGCTGTACTCGCGGCAGGCCGGCCACTTCTGGGCGGACGCATCGAAGAAAGCGCGGGCTTTGTCCACCAGCGGATACAGCACGACAGCCTGCTTGAGGTAATGCGCGAAGTCATTACCGTCGTTGAAACTCTGATCGCGTTCGGCGCTGAAGCCGCTGTTGGCGTAGACCGGGGCCTCAGCCGCGCCGTCGATGGCCAGGCACTCCGGAGGGGCCATGGTGGCGCTGTTGTCGGACATGGCGGTCTGGGTACTGGTCACCGTCATCTCCGTCGCACCCATCGCTGCGTTCACCTGCTCCGGGGTGAGCAGCAGCTCGACCAATTCACGCTCGACAATGGGACGCGGTATCAACGAACGGGTGGTCGTCGGCGACTGGGCATTGCCGACGGTGTTTGCGCATCCGGCGACCAGGATGCAGATCGCAACACTGAGAGCGGTCGTTGGTTGGCGCATGTGTTCCTCCCCATGGCGGCCGTGTCCAACTGTTTATCGCGTGACGACGTCCCCTGCGTCGCAGTGCCTCCGGACCAATCGTGCAACAAGGCCGTTCACGACTGCGCGAAATTCGCGGTGTTTCTCATAACGATGGGTGCGACGTTCGATAACGATCGGTGCGTCCGTCGCTGCTGATCGCGTCGGCGGCGGGGTTTCACCCATTCGTCTATGCCCGAGAATCATTTCACACCAACAGGATTCAGTTCATAGCTGGAACGCTCGCGCAGCCGGCAGCTGCGTGATCGCGATGTGGCAGACGGAATCTAGTCCGACGATCGGCCGCTGTCATCGGACTCTTCGGAGTCATCGGAGTCGTCGGAGTCATCGTCGTCGCTGGAGTCATCGGAGTCGTCGCCGTCGTCGGAGTCATCGCCGTCGCTGGAGTCGTCAGAGTCGTCGCTGGATTCGTCGCGGTCGCCGGACTCGCCCCGACCGCCGGACTCGTCGAGTCTGTCCGCGAATTTCGTCAGCAGCCGGGCAAGTTCGCGCGCTTCGTGCGGGGCCAGCGAATCATCGAACAACCGCTCGCCATCTTTGGAGGCGCGCTCGAGATAAACCTCGTTCTCCTTCGCAGCGACGTTCCACTGGCCGCCCTCCCGATCTGCCATTCGCTGCCCCCTCCGAGCGATCTTTTTACATCTGTCGCCTACGCTACTGCGTTCTCGCCGAATTGTGAGCGAACTGCTGTAGCGCAAGGGAATCGATCACCTCCGGGCAGCGCGTCAAAGTTGGGACCGGTAGGCACGCTCACGGCGTTTACTGATCTCATCAGCAACGTCCACCAATCCTGACGAGAGGTTTTCACCATGAATCGAGCCGCGCGATCGGCAGCAACTGCACTGATGTTCGGTGCCTTGGGGGCGGCCGGCATCGGGCTCGGGATCGGTACCGCCGAGGCGGCGCCGCCCTCAGGCCCCTACACCTGGTGCCCGGGGGACGACCCTCGGGGCGGACCCGGCGGTCCGTTCGTTTCGCCAGGCCCACCGAACTGGGACTGGAACGTGTGCCACACCTATTACACCGTCAACTGGGGTCAGGGAAACGTCTCGCTGACGATCTGGGATGGGCCGAACCCGCCGCCCGATAATCGAGGCCCCATTCTGCCGTGCTCGCTTCTTGACACCAGAGGTTGCGGACGGTAAGTGCGGGCGGCTGCCGTCGCGCTCGACGCTATTGCGGTTCCGGTAAACGCCAACCCTTTTCACTGCACGGAGGGCGTGGCACCGCGGTGGAGCCGACGCGTAGTACTACTCAAGCCCGCCGGCGGTGTCTCGGGGCATCCTGATTGCATGCCGCTCACCACACCCGTGTCCGCAGCCGACAAACTCGCCGCCGAAACGCCGCCGGACCGCGACCGCGCCGTCGACGTCGCCCGCCTGGCCGCACTCGTCGTCGTCATGTTCGGCCATTGCGCGCTGCTGCTGGCGACCATCGACGCCGGGGGCGTCAGAATCGGCAACATCCTCGGTGAGATTCCCGCGCTCGCCCCGGTCACGTGGGTGGTGCAGGTCATGCCCCTGTTCTTCCTGGCCGGCGGCGCCGCGGGCGCATACGGGTGGCACGCGGGCAAATCGTGGGGCACCTGGTTGTTCGCCCGCGCGCAGCGGCTGTGCCGACCGGTCTTCTGGTACCTGGCGGCCTGGTCGCTCGGACTGCTCGCGGTGCGGTTGACGCTCGGCGCCGAATCCGCCGCGGACCTCGGCCGCGAATCGGTCGCACTGCTGTGGTTTCTCGGCGTCTACCTCGTCGTGCTCGGGTTCGTACCGGCTCTGACCCGCCTGTCGACCGGCCGGGCCGTCTCGGTGGTCGTCGCCTGCCTGCTGGCCGCCGCCGCAGCGGTGGACGCGATCCGGCTCTCTGTTGGAACCCCGATGGCGGGTGTGGCGAACTTCGTCATCGTCTGGCTGATCCCTGTCGTCTTCGGTGTCGGTTACGCGCGCCGGCTGATCGGCCCGCGCATGGCGCTCGTGGTCGCGGCCGTCGCGCTCACCTCCCAGACAGTGCTGGCGATGGTCGGGCCCTACGAGATCTCGCTGGTCGTCACCGGCACCGAGCACCTGTCGAACGTGTCTCCGCCCACGCTGCTGCTCGCGTTGCACTGCACTTGGATGTCGGCCGTTTTCATCGGCTGTGCGGGGGCGATCCGGCGGTGGGCCGAGCGGCCCCGGGTCTGGTATGTCGTCGCGATCGGAAACGGGGGAGCGATGACGCTGTACCTCTGGCACATCGTGGCGATCGCCATCGCCGCGTTCTCCCTGCACCTGGCGGGCCTCGACGCGTATGACGTTGATGCAGCAGGCTTTTGGACTCTGCTCGCACTGCGGGCGGTTGTGTTCGCCGTCATCATGTTCGCAATGTTCCGGCTGCTCTCGCCGCTCGAGCATCGCCGTCTTCCGTGGTGGGACGCACCCGTGGGGGCGACCGGTACCCGTTCGACCGTCGCCGGTGTGCTGACCATGGTGGCAGGCGTCGCGCTGGTGCTGCTGGCCAAGAACGGCCTGACCCCAGGGATGGGATGGACGATGCTGGGCTGCTTTACCGCGTCGGCTGCGATGGCGCGGGCCACGGCACAGGCTTGGGCCGGGGCCGGACCCGCTGCGGCCACCAGAACCAGCGGCCGAGCAGCGCGGCGATCGACGGTGTCATGAACGCGCGGATCACCAGGGTGTCGAACAGCAGGCCCATGCCGATGGTCGTGCCGACCTGCGCGACGACCGTGAGCGCGCTGACCGACATCGAGATCATCGTGAATGCGAAGACCAAGCCCGCCGCTGTCACCACCGATCCGCTGCCGCCCATGGCGCGGATGATCGCCGTGTTGATGCCGGCCGGCAGCTCTTCTTTCAATCGTGCGACCAACAGCAGGTTGTAGTCCGCGCCGACCGCCAACAGGATGATCACGGCCATGGCCATGACCATGAACTGCAGTTCGATGCCGAGGATGTGCTGCCACACCAGGATCGACAGGCCGAACGACGCGCCGAGGGACAGCACCACGGTGCCGACGATGACCGCGGCCGCGACGAGGCTGCGCGTGATGATCAGCATGATCGTGAAGATCAGCGCGAGCGCGAGGATCGCCGCGATCATCAGGTCGTAGCTGTTGCCTTCCTCCATGTCCTTGAACGACGCAGCGGTTCCGCCGAGGTAGATCGTCGACCCTTCCCAGGGCGTGCCTTTGATGGCCTCCTTGGCGGCGAGTTTGATCGCGTCGATGCGTTTGATGCCGTCGGCGCTGAGCGGGTCGCCCTCGTGCTGGATGATCATCCGCACCGCGTGACCGTCGGGCGAGATGAAGTTCTCCATCCCCTTCTTGAACTCTTCGTTGTCGAAGATCTCCGGCGGCAGATAGAACGTGTCGTCATTCCACGCCTCGTTGAACGCGTCACCCATCTCGGCCTGGTTCTCGCCCAACGCAGCCTGCTGGTCCTGGAACCCGGACTGGCTGGAATGCATGGTCAGCATCATGGTGCGCATCGTCTTCATCGACTCGATCTGCTCGGGCAGCAGCGCCCGCAGTTGCGGCATCAGCGCATCGAGACGCTCCAAATCCGGCAGCAGTGCCTGGATGTTGTCGGTCATCAGGTTCATGCCGTCGATCGTGTCGAAGATCGACCGCATCGAGGAGCAGACCGGGATGTTGAAGCAGTGCGGTTCCCAGTAGAAGTAATTGCGGATCGGGCGCAAGAAGTCGTCGAGATCGGCGATGTAGTCCCGCAACTCGACGACATGGGCGGTCATGGTTCGGGTCTTTTCGACCATGCTGTGCGTCGTGGCGTTCATCTCGCCCATCAACGCCATCATTCTGGTCATCGTGTCGATGTTGGTCTGCATCTCGTCGGCCTGCACCAGCATGTCGGCCATCCGGTCCTGCGAGTACTTGCGGTTCAGGTCCTGGTTGACGCCGCCGAGGCTGAGTTGCGCCGGGATCGTGCTGAACTCAATGGGTTTGCCGTTCGGGCGGGTGATCGCCTGGACCCGGGAAATGCCCGGCACCCGGAAAATCGCCTTCGCGATCTTGTCGATCACCAGGAAGTCCGCCGAATTGCGCAGGTCGTGATCGGTTTCGATGAGCAGCAATTCGGGGTTCATCGTGGCGGGGGAGAAATGCCGTTCGGCCGCTGCGAAGCCCTGGTTCGCGGGCAGGTCCGCAGGTAGATACAGACGGTCGTTGTAGTTCGGCTGGTAGCCGGGCAGCGCCAGCAGTCCGACGAGGGACAGCGCGACCGTCGCCAGCAGGACCGGTCCCGGCCAGCGGACAATGGCGGCACCGATCTTCCGCCAGCCGCGAATGCGCATGGCGCGCTTGGGCTCCACCAACCCGAACCGGCTCGCGACGGTGATGATCGCCGGCCCCAATGTCAACGCGACCAGCACCGCGATCGTCATCCCGACCGCCAGCGGAATACCCAGAGACTGGAAGTAGGGCAGTCGGGTGAACGAGAGACAGAACGTCGCGCCGGCAATCGTCATGCCCGAGCCCAGCACCACGTGAGCGGTGCCGCGGAACATCGTGTGGAAGGCCTGCTCGCGGTCTTCGCCTATCGTGCGCGCCTCCTGATAACGCCCGATGAGGAAGATCGCGTAGTCGGTCGATGCGGCTATCGCGAGCGTGACGAGAAGGTTGGTCGCGAACGTCGATAGGCCGATCAACTCGTGATAGCCCAGGAACGCCACCACACCGCGGGTGGCCGCGAGCGCTAGAAAGACCATCACCAGCGTGATGAGCATCGTGGCGATCGACCGGTAGACCAGCAGCAGCATCGTGATGATGACGGCGAACGTGACGAATTCGATGATCCGTACGCTGCGGTCGCTGGCGATCTGCTGGTCGGCCAGCAGCGCCGACCCGCCGGTCACGTAAACCTTCACACCGGGCGGCGGCGGAAGACCGTCGACGATCTTCTGGACGGCCTCCACCGACTCGTTGGCCAGCGCCTCGCCCATGTTGCCGGCCAGATACGCCTGGACGTAGACCGCCTTGCCGTCTGCGCTCACCGCCGCGGCTTCGGTCAGCGGGTCGCCCCAGAAATCCTGAATGTGCTCGACGTGCGCGTCGTCGGCCTCGAGCCTGTCGATGAGCTCGTTGTAGTACCGGCGCGCATCATCGCCCAGCGGCTGCTGGCCCTCGAGGACGATCATCGCCGCGCTGTCGGACTTGAACTCCTCGAACACCTGGCCGACGCGCTTCATCGCGATCACCGACGGCGCATCCGACGGGCTCATGGAGACCGAGCGCATCTGGCCGACGACTTCCAGTTGCGGCACGGTCACGTTCAGCACCGCGATCAGCGCGACCCAGCCGACGATGATCGGAATGGCCAATCGCCGGATCCACTTGGCCAGCGGGGACCGTAGGGAATGTCCGCGCTGTTCACTCAATTCCGTGGTCGGAGCGCTCACCAGGAATTCACCTCGGCGGAGCTCCTCCCATGGTTGTCAGGGCTTGGTTGATCAATCCAGGCGGACAGAGCCCGGCGGTTCGGCGGGCTGCCCTGAGTGTGTGTTGAACGCGGCTACCAGTTCCAGATTTCGGGCTGGCTCGGCGGGTAGTTCATGCACACCTCGGTTGCATGCGCGACGACGCCCTTGTTGTTGAAGAACAGCTTGGCCCAGTTGCCCCACCGGGTCGCCATCTGCTCGTAGTAAACATTCGTCGCGGTGTTTTCCGAGTACTGACGACGGCCCGCGTAATCCAACGAGAAGAACCAGTAGATCCGGTCGCGCGCGCCCTTTTGGACATCGAGCGGCCTGTTCTTGTAATCGATCATGTACCGCTCGAAATAGAACGGGTCCTTGTCGCGAACTGCGGCCATGTACTGGTCGACCGTGCAGGTGGTCCTCAGCATCCGGTTCGGGATCGGGTAGTCATCGGTGGCGTCCGCGGCCGCTGTGCCCGGGAAGATCATCGCCGCGCAGCCGATGGTGGCCAACGCGATGGTCGCCTTACGAATCACTGCAAAACTCCTTGATCGCGTGCTTGGTCCAGGATCGGCAGCAGGTCGGGGCAGTAGAAGCGCAGCGCCCCCGCCAGGAACTTCCAGGTCTGCTCCGTGCTGTTCTGACTCCGCGGCAGTTGGTCGCGGACGAAGTTTGCCGACGCGAAGGCGTCCTTGTCGATGCCCTTGCGTTGCCGCTTACAGGTGATCTTGCCGATCCAGGCGTTGTAGTCCTTCTGGCCGTAGATGCCGTAGGTGTGCAGCTCGTTGGTGAAGTCGGTGTCGATGTCCTGCGCCTGTGCGGGCACCGCCAACATCAACGCCGCGGCGGCGGTGGCAACTGCGACGATCAGTCTCTTCATGACTGGGCTCCTTCTGGACCGGACGGCGTCAATTCTCTGGGTCTGGGCCACGGTACGGGTACCGGTCGTTCCCTTACCCGCTGTGGCCACCAGAACCACTTACCCATGAGCGCCGCGATGGACGGCGTCATGAATGCCCGGATGACAAGAGTATCGAACAACAGGCCCAGTCCGATGGTGGTTCCGACTTGTCCGATGACGGTGAGTTCGCTGACCGCCATCGACATCATGGTGAACGCGAATACCAGGCCGGCCGACGTCACGACGGAACCGCTGCCGCCCATCGCGCGGATGATCCCGGTCTTGATGCCCGCATGGAGTTCCTCTTTGAGCCGCGACACCAGTAGCAGGTTGTAGTCGGCGCCGACGGCCAACAGGATGATGACCGCCATCGCCATCACCATCCAGTGCAGCTCGATACCGAGGATGTGCTGCCAGATCAGGATCGACAAGCCGAACGAAGCTGCCAGCGAGATCACGACGGTGCCGACGATCACCGCAGCAGCGACCACGGCCCGGGTCAGGATGAGCATGATCGTGAAGATCAACGCCAGCGCCAGGATCGCCGCGATCATCAGGTCGTAGTTGTTGCCGTCGGACATGTCCTTGTAGACGGCGGCGGTGCCGGCGAGGTAGATCTTGGAGCCCTCCAGCGGCGTGCCCTTGATGGCTTCCTTGGCGGCCTGTTTGATCGCGTCGATCCTCGCAATGCCTTCGGGGGTCATCGGATCGCCGTCGTGGGCGATGATGAAGCGCACCGACTTGCCGTCCGGTGAGATGAAGTTCTCCATGCCCTTCTTGAACTCTTCGTTGTCGAAGACTTCCGGCGGCAGATAGAAGGAGTCGTCGTTCATCGATGCGTCGAACGCGTCGCCCATGGCGGTCGAGTTCTCCTGCATCGCGGCCATCTGATCCTGCAGCCCCTTCTGCGAGGAGTACATGGTCAACATCATGGTGCGCATCGTCTTCATGGTGTCGATCATCGGCGGCATCAGCGTCACCATCTGCGGCATCAACTTGTCCAGCCGCTCCATGTCGGGCAGGAGGTTCTGGATGTCGTCGGTCATCGTGTTGATGCCGTCGAGGGTGTCGAACACCGACCGGAACGCCCAGCAGATCGGGATGTTGAAGCAGTGCGGTTCCCAGTAGAAGTAGTTGCGGATCGGCCGGAAGAAATCGTCGAAATTGGCGATGCTGTCCCGCAATTCGGCCACGTCGACGGTCATGTCCTTCATCTTGGTGACCATGCTGTGCGTGGTGGCCGCCATCTCCTCGGTGAGCGCCGACATCCGCTCCATGTTCTTGATGGTCTTGGACATCTCCTCGGCCTGCACGAGCATGTCGGCCATCCGGTCCTGCAGGTACTTCTGGTTCATCTGCTGGGTGGTGCCCTGCATGCTGATCTGGAACGGAATCGAGGTGTGCTCGATCGGTTTGCCGTCGGGCCGGGTGATGGCCTGCACCCGGGAGATTCCCGGTACCCGGAACACCTGCTTGGCGATCTTGTCGATCACCAGGAAGTCCGCGGAATTGCGCAGATCATGGTCGCTTTCGATCATCAGCAGTTCCGGGTTCATCCGGGCCGGTGAGAAGTGCCGGTCCGCGGCCGCGTAACCCTGGTTGGCCGGCAGGTCGGCGGGCAGGTAGTTCCGGTCGTTGTAGTTGGTGCGATAGCCGGGCAGGGCCAGCAGCCCCACCAGAGACAGCGCGATCGTCGCGACCAGGATCGGTCCGGGCCAGCGCACGACCGCCGCCCCGACCTTGCGCCAGCCCCGCACGCGCATCGCCCGCTTCGGCTCGAGCACCTTGCCGAATCTGCTTGCGATGCTGATGATCGCCGGCCCGAGCGTCAGCGCGGCCAGAACCGATGTGACCATGCCGATGGCCAGCGGCACGCCCATGGTCTGGAAGTAGGGCAGCCGGGTGAAGCTCAGGCAGAACAACGCGCCCGCGATCGTCAGGCCCGAGCCGAGCACCACGTGCGCGGTGCCGTGGAACATCGTGTAGTAGGAGGACTCGCGGTCCTCCCCGGTGCCGCGGGCCTCCTGATAGCGGCCCGTCAAGAAGATCGCGTAGTCGGTCCCCGCGGCGATCGCCAAGGTGACGAGCAGGTTGGTCGCGAACGTCGATAGCCCGATGATCTCGTGGTATCCGAGGAACGCCACCACGCCGCGGGCCGCGGACAACTGCAGCACGACCATCACGAGCGTCAGCACCACCGTGATGATCGACCGGTAGACCAGCAGCAGCATCACGATGATCACGGTGAACGTGAGCGCTTCGATCATCCGCATGCTGCGGTCGCCGGCAATGTGCTGGTCGGCCGCGAGTGCCGCCGGACCGGTCACGTAGGCCTTCACGCCCGGCGGTGGCTGCATCTCGGCGACCATGTCCTGCACCGCTTCGACCGACTCGTTGGCCAGCGCCTCACCCTGGTTACCCGACAGGTAGACCTGAACGTAGGCGGCCTTGCCGTCGCTGCTCTGCGCGCCGGAGGCGGTCAGCGGATCACTCCAGAAGTCCTGGACGCTCTGGACGTGCTTCGTGTCGGCCTCGAGCTTGTCGATCATCTGGTCGTAGAAGGCGCGGGTGTCCTCGCCGAGGGGCTGCTCGCCCTCGAGCACGATCATCGCCGAGCTGTCGGAGTCGTACTCCTGGAAGACCTTGCCGACGCGCTTCATCGCGATCATCGACGGCGCCGAGTCGGGGCTCATCGAGACCGCGCGCATCTGACCGACCGTTTCCAGCTGCGGCACAGTCACATTGAGCACCGCGATCAGCACCACCCAGCCGATGATGATCGGGATCGCGAACAGCCGGATGGTGCGCGGGATGAACGGTCGCTTGGCGTGCCGGACGGGCGGGAACGCGTCCGTGGGGATCTCGTTCGTCGGGGTGCTCATGCGGACTTCACAAAGCAGAAGGTTTGGGCGCTCACGCCGGTGGAGGTTCTTTCGTCCTTGACTTCGTCATCGACGGTGATCCGGCAGGTGATGCTGGTGCCGTCGCCCTGGGCGACGATGTTGGGGGCCGCCGAGGGCGCCGTGGTCTGCAACGTCAGCGACCACGGCAGCGACGCGCCGTCGATTCGTTGCGGTCTCGCGTCGAGGTCCAGATAGTTGATGTCCGCATACGACCCATTGCCGAATATCTCGTACTTGATGACTTTCGGGTCGAACGGCTCGGGATCGTCGGCGAACACCCGGGGGGTGACGAGGATGCCCTCGGCACCGAAGAAGGTGCGGATGCGGCTGACCGTGAACCCGGCAATGGTCACCACGACGATGATGACGATCGGGAGCCAGACCTTTCTCGCAAGTCGGAACATCTACCGTCCCCGCCCGGTGCAACCCATATCCGCCCTCAAGTCGTATTCATCGCTGTGCATGCCCTGTGCGTAACTTAGCCCGTATAAGTTCTCACTGAGCCCCAGGTTAACTCAAGTCATCGTGCTGCTGGTCACCACCGCGTCGACGCTGTGGTCCAGCTCACAATGACTGGCTCTCGAAGCGATCCAGGTAGCGCTCGATGAATGCTTCGGCCTCGGCATGCCCCCGGGTTATGCCGAGCCCCCGTTCGAGCAGCACGATGCGGGCGAGGCTCGTGACGATCATAGACATGACTATCGGCGGGAACGCCTCCACGTCCGCGCCGTGCGCCTTCATCGCCGTCGCCACGACGTTCTCTTCGACCCCACCGAAACGCTCAGCGTATGCGGCGATCTCGCTGCGAATCGCCTTGCGATGGTTGGCCAGGGCCATGAACTCCATGAACAGCCTCGCGCCATGAGTGCTGTTGAGCCGCCACAGCGCGTGAAGGGGTTCCTCGGCGGCCGCCGCCTCGCGCTGGCGCGCCAGGTTGGCCTCAGCGCCTTCCCGCAGCACCGCGAGGAACAGGTCGTCCATGCTCGGAAAGTAGTAGTGCACGAGCGCCGGCTTCACGCCCGCCTTGGCCGCCACCCGCCGCGAGGTGGCCGCGGCATAACCCTCGTCGAGCATGACCTGGGCGGTCGCCTCGATCAGTGCCGATCGAGTCGCCGACTCGCGGCCACCCCTTGACCGGTCGCCGACCGGGCTGCTAGACATGGCGCCAGCCTAAATGTTGGGCGATCGCCCAAACAAGTGAGGGGAGCGGCGGCGATGGCTGGTCGGGTAGCGGGCAAGGTCGCTTTCGTCACCGGTGCGGCACGGGGTCAGGGCCGCAGCCACGCGGTGCGGTTGGCGCAGGAGGGTGCCGACATCATGGCGGTCGACGTGTGCCGGGCGTTCGAGGGTTCACCCGCGGAAGGGTCCACTCCCGCAGACCTCGCCGAAACCGCCGACATGGTCAAGAACCTCGACCGGCGGATCGTCACCGCGCAGGTCGACGTCTGTGACTTCGACGCCCTGGCGGCGGTCGTCGACGACGGCGTCGAGCAGCTGGGCCGTCTCGACATCGTCGTCGCCAACGCCGGTATCGGAACGGTCGGTACGAAACTGCACAAGCTCACCGAAGAGACCTGGCGGGAGATGATCGACGTGAACCTCGCCGGGGTGTGGAAGTCGGTGAAGGCCGGCGTCCCGCACCTGCTGGCCGGCGGGCGCGGCGGATCGATCGTGTTGACGAGCTCGGTTGCCGGTCTGAAGGCCTATCCGCACACCGGGCACTACACCGCGGCCAAACACGGTGTGGTCGGTCTGATGCGGACGTTCGCCGTCGAGCTCGGCCAGCACTCGATCCGGGTCAACTCGGTTCATCCCACCCACGTCAACACGCCGCTGCTGATGAACGAGCAGACGTATCGGATGTTTCGCCCCGACTTGGACAAGCCCGGTCCCGACGACCTCGCGCCGATCTGTCAGACATTCCACATGCTGCCGATCCCGTGGGTCGAGGTGGAGGACATCAGCAACGCGGTGTTGTTCCTCGCCTCGGACGAATCCCGTTACATCACAGGCGTTCCGCTGCCCGTGGACGCGGGCAGCTGTCTGAAGTAGAGAAGGCCATGACAGTCATCAGCACCGACCCTGCTGTCTATTACGACCCGTATCGGGTGGACATCGTGGCCGACCCGTACCCCACGTACGCGCGGCTGCGGGAGGAAGCGCCGCTCTACTACAACGAGCAATACGACTTCTGGGCGCTGTCACGGCACGGGGACGTCGAGCGAGCGCTGCTCGACTGGCAGACCTTCTCCAACAGCCGAGGCGACATCCTCGAACTCATCCAGTCGGAGTTCGACATGCCCAAAGGCGTGATGATGATGGAGGATCCGCCGGTCCACACGATGCTGCGCGGCCTCATGTCGCGGGTGTTCACCCCGCGGCGGATGGCCGAAATCGAGGACCAGATCCGGCGGTACTGCGTCAACTGCTTGAACCCGCTGGTGGGTGCCGACCGGTTCGACATCATCGCCGAGCTGGCGTCGATGATGCCCATGCGTGTCATCGGGATGCTGCTCGGCATTCCCGAGTCGGAGCAGGTGTCGGTGCGCGATGCCAACGACGCCAGCCTGCGCACCAAGCCGGGCTCGCCCATGAAGGTGGTGCGGGCCGACAAGATCGCCGACGGCAGCATCTACGCCGACTACGTCGACTGGCGGGCCAACAATCCCTCCGACGATTTGATGACCGCGCTTCTCAACGTCGAGTTCACCGACGAGAACGGTGTGACGCGCAAGCTCACCCGCAGGGAGGTCCTGCACTACACCCAGGTGGTCGCGGGCGCGGGCAACGAGACCACCGGGCGGCTCATCGGCTGGCTCGCGAAGGTACTCGCCGAGCATCCCGATCAGCGTCGGGAAGTGGTGCAGGACCGGTCGCTGCTGCCACGGGTGGTCGACGAGACGTTGCGGTTCGAGCCGACCGGTCACAACGTCGCACGTTTGGTGACACGGGATTTCGAGGCTCACGGACGCGTCGTGCCTACGGGCAGCGCGATACTTCTCATGTTCGGGTCGGCCAACCGTGATCCGCGCCGCTACGACCGCGCGGACGTCTTCGACATCCACCGCGACAACATCAGCCACATCACGTTCGGCAAGGGCGTGCACTACTGCCTGGGTGCCAACCTCGCCCGACTGGAGGGACGCGTCGCACTCGACGAGTTGCTCAACCGCTGGCCCGAATGGGACATCGACTACGGCACCGCCGAACTCGCGCCGACGTCCACGGTTCGCGGCTGGGAGAGACTGGAGGTGGTGCTGCCGTGAAGGTCGGTCCCGGCGGTTTGGAACGACGCGGTTCGGGGCAAGCTCGACGCATGAACAGGATCATTCGGCGTTCGATGGTCATGACCGCCGCTGCTGCCCCTCTCGCGGCGTTGTCGCTCGTGATGCCGGCGTCGGCTTCGGCGCAACCGCTCAACTGCCCGAACGGGTGGTGGGATCCCGTCGCGAATACGTGTCGAGGGCCGGTGGCGACGGCGCCGCTGGCATGCGCCCCCGGAGAATATTGGAATCCGATCACCAACGTCTGCCGCCCGCTCGGCCAGTACTAGCGGCCGGTCCGGACTGAGCCCGCTGGACCGCTTGGCTTACTTGCTATTTTTGCTATTTTAGACCGGTGACGCCTCGATCGGGGCCTGTGGACTGGACGCCGCTCCCGGTGCCCTGGGCGGTACAGACTGTCGACCGGATTCCCAAGCAGCGGTACTACGATCCGGAGTTCTACGCGCTCGAGGCCGAGATGTTCTGGCCCCGTGTGTGGCAGATGGCATGCCGGTTGGAGGAGATTCCCACGCCGGGGGACTTCGTCGAGTACGAAATCCTCGACCAGTCGGTCATCGTGGTCCGGGTCGACGCCGGTACCGTCCGCGCGTACCACAACTCCTGCCGTCATCGCGGCATGAAACTCGTCGAGGGCCACGGTTCGCGGCGCAGCTTCGTCTGTCCGTTCCACGGCTGGTGCTGGAGCCTCGACGGCGCAAGCACCTTCGTCCTTCGTTCCGAGGAGTTCAGCGAAAACAACCTGTGCGCAGGCGATCTCGCACTTGTCCCGGTCCGGTGCGAGTCGTGGGGCGGCTGTGCGTGGATCAACCTCGACGACAACGCCCCGCCGCTGCGGGACTGCATCGAGCCCTTCGCGTCCCGGCACGACGAGTGGAACGTGGCTGCGCTGCATACCGAGTGGTGGAAGTCGTGCCTGCTGCCGGTGAATTGGAAGCTCGCAACCGCGGCGTTCATGGAGGGCTACCACGTTCCGCAGACCCATCCGCAACTGCTGCCGTCCTCGTTTCACCCCGACTCCGGGTCGGTCCATCCCGTCGTGCAGGCGAGCCTGTATTTCATGCGCGCACTGGGCTCCGGTATGGGCGGCATGACGCACGAGAACGACCTACGGGTCGCCGAGGGACTGCAGGACATTCCGCTGCCCGCCGATCCGGCCGAGGCGATGGCCGCCTGGCGCAGCGCCGTCAACGACGGCGTCACCCGCTGGCACCGGGCGCGCGGATGCGACTTCCCGGACCTCAACGATCTCGACCGGCGCGGTGTCATCGACCCGATCGGTTTCTGCTTCCCCCACTACTTCCTACTGCCGCAGTACAGCAGCGCTTCGTCGTACCGGATCCGTCCGCTGGGGCCAGAGGAGACGCTGTTCGAGATCTGGTCGCTCACCCGGTATCCGAACGACCGGTCACCGGGCAGGCCGACGCCGCCCGAGCCGTTGCTGCCGGACGACCCCAGCTGGCCGACCATTCCCGGACAGGACTTCGCGAACCTGCCACGTCAACAAAAAGGGCTGCACGCCAGGGGATTCACCTACATGCGGCTCTCGCACCAGATCGAGGGGCTGATCTCCAATTTCGAGCGGGTCATCGACGGCTTCCTCGCCGGCCTGCCCACCGACCGGCTGGCGCCCGCAATTCAGAGGACCAACACCACGATCGACGTGCCGGTCGCCGATCTCGGGCTCAGCGATCGCGTTCCGGCATGGTGACATGGGACAAGTCCGTCGACCTGCTCATCGCGGGTAGCGGCGGCGGCGGAATGGTGGCGGCGCTGACCGCGCTCGACGCGGGCATCGAGCCACTGGTCGTCGAGAAGCAGGGCCTTGTCGGCGGCTCGACGGGCCTGTCCGGCGGCATCGTATGGCTGCCGAACAACCCGTTGATGCGCGCCGACGGCATCCTGGACTCACACGAGGACGGCCTGGCGTATCTGGCCGACGTCGTCGGCGACATCGGGCCAGCCTCGTCCCCCGACCGCCGCGAGATGTTCCTGACCGCCGGCTACGAGATGATCGGCTTTCTGGTCCGCAAGGGCGTACGGCTCATGCGGTGCGCGGGCTGGAGCGACTACTACCCGAATCACAAGGGCGGCAACGCAGCCGGGCGCGCTGTGGAAGGAGCTCCGTTCAACGCCGCCGCCCTCGGGGAGTGGCGCGACAAGGTGCAGCCGCCGCTCGCGCGGAACTACGGGTTCGTGGTCAAGACCAACGAACTGCGCGCGGTCCAGTACTTCAACCGCGCGCCGCGGGCGTTCGCCACGGCCGCGCGGGTGTTCGCCAGGACGATGGGCGCCCGGTTACGGCGACGCGACATCCTCACCAACGGGTCGTCGTTGATCGGCCAGATGCTCGAGATCATGATCGGCCTCGGCGACGGTAACCCCGCGGTGTGGCTCAACACCGCGATGGATGACCTCATCGTCGAGGACGGCCGCGTCGTCGGGGCTCGCGTGACCCGCGACGGGGTCCCGGTGACCGTCGAGGCCCGCAGGGGAGTGTTGTTGGCGGCGGGCGGATTCGGCCACAACGCCGACATGCGCCGCCGCTACAGCGGCGACCAGCCGAACGACGGTTCGTGGTCCATCGCCAATGCCGGCGACACCGGCGAGGTGCTACAGGCCGCGATGCGCCTGGGCGCGAAAACCGACCTGCTCGACGAGGCCTGGTGGCTGCCGATGGTCTTCATCGCCGACCCCGCCGCCGCATCGCTCGGTGTCGCCAGACAGCGGCCCGGTGCCATCTACGTCGATTCGGCCGGAAGGCGGTTCTGCAACGAGTCGAATTCCTACGTGGAGGTCGGCAAGGCGATGTACGCCAACAAGGCGGTGCCGTGCTGGCAGGTCTTCGACGAAGGCTATGTCAGCAGGTACGTCTCGGGTGCCAACCCGTTCCGGAAGCGCACCCTACCCGCGGCGTTGATGCAACAGGGCGCCATCAAGCGGGCCGACACGATCACTGGTCTGGCCCGCGAAATCGACGTTGCTCCTGCCGAACTCGAGGCCACGATCGTCCGGTTCAATCGATTCGCCGCCAAGGGTCTCGACCCGGACTTCGGCCGCGGCCAGTCGGCCTACAACGACTGCCTCGGTGACCCCGGCTTTCGGCCCAACGCCGCGCTGGGCCCCCTGGACCGCGCCCCGTACTACGCCACCCGTGTCTTTCCGGCTGACGTCGGCACGTGTGGCGGCCTGATCACCAACGAGCACGCCCAGGTTCTCGACGAGCAGCACCGCGTCATCGAGGGGTTGTACGCCACTGGCAACACGACCGCCACGGTGATGGGCCGCACGTATCCCGGTGCGGGCGCCAGCATTGCGAACTCGATGGTGTTCGGCTACGTTGCCGCCAAGCACGCCGCGGGCTGATCAATCGCCATCCCGGTCCTGGGTGAAATCCCTTGGGGTACGGCCGGACTCGATCAGCTGGGCACGGCGGTCCTGGACATCGGTCGCCGCGCCGACCATGTTCGTCAAGATGTGGCTGACCTGAAGGTGCACCCGCATGCCCATCAGCTCGTAGGCACGCTTGACGTTGTTCTTCACCGCCATCAGCGTGGTGAGCGGAATTCGCCCGATCCTGCGAGCCATCTCCTCGACGGTGTGCTCGAGGTCGTCGCGCGGTACCACCTTGTTGAGGAGTCCCCACTCGAGCGCCTCCTGCGCGGACAGCGTCGGGGCCAGCAGCAGCCAGTCCATCGTGCGGTGCCAGTTCATCAGCAGCCACGGTTCGATCATGGTGTGCCCGCCCGGTTCGCCCAGGCTCTGCGCCAACGGCATCTGGAAGTACGCGTCGTCGGAGGCGACACAGAAGTCGGTCAGCAAGCCGAGATAGATACCGCCGCCCATGCAGTAGCCGTGAATCTGCGAGATCGTGGGTTTCGGGAACTCCCACAGGTACAGCGTCGGCCACAGAAACAGGTCCGCGGTGCCTTTGTAGAGATCTTCGAACGTCTCGCCGAAGTCGGGGTAAGGGTTCTCGTCTGGGCCCCACCGCGCGACATGCCCGCCGCAGAAACCCTTGCCGTTGGCTTTGAGGATGACGACTTTGATGTCCCTGTCCCGATCGGCCTCCCGCAGGCACTGGTCGACCTCCTGAACCAGGCTGGCGTCCTTGGTGTTGGCTTTTTCGGGCCGGTTCAGGATGATGCGCGCGATCGGCGGCTCGCGCTCGTAGATCACCGATGCGAGCGTGCGCTGTTCCATCGTCGTCTCCTAGAGAATCGCGCCACTGTCTTTGGCCGCCGAGATGTCGTCCCAGTCGAGATCGAGCTCCAGCAGGATCTCCTCGGTGTGCTGGCCGTGCTCGGGGGCCCGCGCGGACGCGGGCGGTGTTTCGTCGAATTGAACTGGCGCGGCGACGATCTGATAGTCATTGCCGTGGTCGTCGATGTTGGTGACGACGTATCCGTTGGGCCGGACCTGCGGGTCGTTGAGCGTTTCCTTCGGCGTCGCGAGCGCCGCCCACACGCCGGGCTCGTCGGCGAGCGCCTCCTTCCAGTATCCGAGGTCTTCGGCGGCGATGCGGTCACCGACCAGCTTGCACGCCAGTTCCGCGTTGGCGATCAGGTTGCTCGACGGCACGAATCGCTCGTCGGTCGCCAGTTCGGGCATCCCTATTCGTCCGCAGAAGCCGGCCCAGTAGCGGTCCGGTTGGAGGAAGACCAGTTGGATCCACCGCTCGTCGCGGGTCTTGTAGCGGTTGACCAGCGGGTTGATCGCCAATCCCGGTGGTGCACCGGGGATGCCGTCGATGTCGAATAAGTCGGCCACCGAGATCGACGGCGCGATCGTCCACATCGCCTGCGCCAGAAGCGATGAGTCGACGATCGACGGCTCACCCGTCCGTTCGCGGTGAAACAACGCGGCGCAGACGCCGCCGGCCAGCGTGATGCCGCCCTGCAGGTCGCCGAAGCCGGGCCCCTGCACCGCGGGGGTCTCGGTCCCGAACGGCGTCATGGTGTACGACACACCACCGCGCGACAGGTAGGTCGCGGCGTCGAAGCCGCCCTTGTTGCGGTCGGGGCCACGGACGCCCGTACCCGTGCCGCGCGCGATGATGATGTTCGGGTTGAACGACCGGATGTCCTCGACGGTCAGCCGCGCGCGTTCCAGTGGGCCGGGCAGCCAGTTCGTCAGGAACACATCGGCCGTCGCGAGCAGCCGACCGAAGTACTGGCGTCCGGTGTCGGACTTGAGGTCGAGGGCGATGCTGCGCTTACCGCGGTTGCCGATCTCGAGGATGAAGTCGACCTTGGCACGCGCGGCGTCCTTGGTGAAGCCGCCGATCACCAGGGCCCGGCCCGGATCGCCGGCCTTGACGTCTTCGACCTTGATGACGTCGGCGCCCCAATCGGCAAGCGCGGCACCGGCCGACGGCACATACGTCCAGGACGCCAGTTCGACCACGCGAACGCCGTTGAGGACTTCGGTCATAGCGCGTCTCCTGTTCCGCGGCGTCCGGTGACCGACGAAACCAGTCGACGGCCCGCTTCCTCGAGGTAGCGGCCGGTGCCGCCGGCCATGGCGGCGAAGCTCAGCAACCGTTTCAGGTACAGATGCGCGTCGTGTTCCCAGGTGAACCCGATGCCGCCGAACACTTGGACCGCGGTGTCGCCGACGGTGGCCAATCGAGCCGCATAGCCTTTGGCGCGGATGGCGGCCAGATGCCGTTCGGCGGGACCTGCCGCGTCGGCGGCCCAGAGCGCGTGCAGAACGCCGCTGCGCGCAAGTTCCACGGTCTCGTACATGTCGACGCACAGATGCTGGACCGCCTGGAAGCTGCCGATCGGCTTGTCGAATTGCCTGCGCACCTTCGCGTAGTCGACGGCAAGGTTCGAGACGGCGCGCGCGGCGCCGACCGCGTCGGCCGCGGAGGCGATCAGGACGTCGTCGAGGATGGCCAGCACCGTGTCGCGAGGTGCTCCGGCCAGTCGCCGGGCGGGGGTGTCGTCGAAAGTGACGTCGAACAGCTTCCGCGTCGGGTCGACGTGGCCGCGAGGCGTGCGGACCACGGTGTCGGCAGTGGCGTCGACCGCGAAAAGCGCCGCGCCATGGTCTTCTTCGGCCACCACGAGCAGCACGTCTGCCGCTGCGGCGTCGGGTACCGCCTCCGCCGAGCCGCGCAATGTCCTCCCGTTCATCGCGTGCGGGCGCGGGCCCCGGAGGGCCGCGACCGTCGCGATCGAACCGTTGGCGACGGCCTGTAGCAGGTCGGCGGGCTCGGCGCCGACGCGAAGCAATGCACGCGGCGCCGCGACCGCCGAAGAAAGCCACGGCCCGGGGTTCACCGCGGCACCGAGTTGTTCGGCGACGATCCCGGCCTCGACCATCGTCGCTCCCGCGCCGCCGTGCTCCTGTGGGACCAGCAGGCCGGTGACACCGAGGTCGGCGAGCCCGGTCCACACCCCGGCCATCGTGCCGGTCGCCTCGCCGAGCATCGGCCGCACATGCGTTGCGATGGAAGCCTTCTCAGCCAGAAAGCGGCGCACGGTGTCCTGCAGGCCGAGTTGCTCGTCGGTGAGTTCCAGGTTCATCGGGGTGATCCGTTCATCACCGCGGCAACCCCAACACGCGCGTGGCGATGATGCCCTTGTTGATCTGCGTGGTTCCGCCCGCGATGGTCAGCGAGCGCGACGCCAACCGCTGATCGGTCCACCGATCGTCGGCGCACCGCGATCCGAGCAGCTCGAACGCCAGCTCGGCCAATTCCTGACCGGCTTCGGCCCACACACTCTTCGCGAGGCTGGCAGAGCTCAGCCCGTCACCACCGTGCAGCGACGCCGAAATCGCGCGCTTGCAGAGCATCTCGAGGTAGTCGATGCGCACCGACAGCTCACCGAGGCGTCGCAATACCCATGGATCCTCGAGCAACGGACGACCGTCGGACGTCTCGGCGGCCAGGTCTGTCACGAGGTCCCGGAGCTGCATCTGGAGTTGGGCATACAGGCGGGCCGCGCCGGCCCGTTCGTGGCTCAGTGTGGTGGTCGCCACCGCCCATCCGCCGTTCAGCGGGCCGAGAAGGGCGTCGGCGGGTACGCGGACATCGTGGAAGAACACTTCGGCGAAGTCGGATGCGCCGTTGAGTGTGACGAGCGGGTGCGCTTCGATCCCCGCGAGTGTCATGTCGACGATCAGGCAAGAGATGCCCTTGTGCCTGGGCGCGTCGGGATCGGTGCGCACATACAGCTGACACCAGTCGGCGCGGTGGCCCAATGACGTCCAGACCTTCTGGCCGTTGACCACGAAATCCTCGCCCTCGCGCACCGCGCGGGTGCGCAGGGCGGCGAGGTCCGATCCGGCCTCCGGCTCCGACATACCCTGACACCAGATGTCGTCGGCGCGGACCATCCGGGGGAGCAGGTCGCGCTTCTGCGTCTCGCTGCCGTACTGCATGATCGCCGGTGCGATGTTGTTCATCCCGATCACGTTGAGCGGCACCGGCGCTCGTGCGCGGATCGTCTCCTCCGCGTAGACCAACTGCTCGAGCACAGTGGCGCCGCGCCCGCCGTACTCGACCGGCCAGGACACCGCCCCCCAGCCCGCATCCGCGACGGTGACATCCCACCCGCGCAGGACGCCGAATGCGGCGTCATCGCGGGCACGTCGACGGTGGGCGGCCACGACCTCGTCGGTGAGGTTCGCGGCCAACCACGTCCGCAATTCCTTACGGAACTGCTCCACGTCGGGAGGGTAGGAGAAGTCCACCGGCGTCCTGTCGCGTCAGACAGCTGTTTTATCTATTTTTATGAGTATAGCTAGTCGAGGGCTTACAGTTGGCGTGAACCGAGGGAGGCCACAGTGGGCAGGGTCGCGGGCAAGGTCGCGCTGGTCAGCGGCGCCGCACGCGGGCAGGGCCGGTCGCACGCCAGGACATTGGCCGCGGAAGGCGCCGACATCATCGCCGTCGACATCTGCGCCGACATCGAGACCAACGAATATCCGCTGGCGCGTCCAGAAGACCTCGATGAGACCGCACGCCTCGTCGAGAAGGAGGGGCAACGCGCCTACACCGAGATCGCCGACGTCCGCGACCGGGCGGCGCTGTCAGCCGCCATCGACCGTGGGGTGGCGGAGTTCGGGCATCTCGACGTCGTGGTCGCCAACGCCGGCATCTGTCCGCTGACCGCCGGCCTGCCCCCGCAGGCGTTCGTCGACGCGGTCGACGTCGACCTGGTCGGAGTCCTCAACCTGGTGCACGCCAGCATGAAGCATCTGCACGAGGGGGCCTCGATCATCGCGATCGGATCGGTGGCCGCGTTCATGGCGTCGATGAACACCGGCGGCATCGACGGCGGCCCCGGCGGTGCCGGTTACGCGTTCGCCAAGCAGGTCGTCGCGCATTACGTCAACGATCTCGCGCTCGCGCTGGCGCCGAACAAGATTCGTGTCAACGCGATCCATCCGACCAACTGCAACACCGACATGCTGCACAGCCCGCCGATGTACCGCGCGTTCCGGCCGGACCTGGCCGAGCCCACCCGCGAGGACGCCGAGGTCGTCTTCCCGGTGATCCAGGGCATGCCCATCCCGTACGTCGAACCCGAGGACATCAGCGAGGCAGTGCTGTTTCTCGCTTCGGACGCGGCGCGCTACATCACGGGTCAGCAGTTACGTGTCGACGCCGGCGGGTTCCTCAAGGTCAAGCCGTGGGCCGGCGCGTAGGGAGGCGATGACCGTGCCGCGAGGGATCATGTACGTCGAAACCATGCCGGCATCGCCGGACCGCGAAGCGGAGTACCACACCTGGTACAACGAGACGCATCTCGCGCAGATCCTCTCGGTCGAGGGTGTGGTGTCGGCGCGGCGGTTCGCGCCGACGGACGGTAACGGTCCGTTCGTCGCGATCTACGAACTCGACTGCGACGACCTCGACGCGGCGGTGACCAGGCTCGGTGAACTCGGTGCGCCGGGCGGCCTGACCGGCATGGAGAACCTCAGCATGGACCCGCCTCCGGTGCCGCGGGTGTACCGCGAGATCGGTTCTCTCGGAACATGACTCAACCGGGCGACGTTCAGCGTCGGCTCTATGCGCTGATGACGTTGATGAAGGCCGCCGACGATCGGTTGAGCAAGGGCATCGGCACCGGCGAGTTCATGTGCGTGTACTGGCCGTCCCGCGGCCAGGAGGCCATCGCGGCCGCCATGGGTGTCGCCCTGCGCGACGACGACCAGTTGGTGACGACCTACCGGGGGCTGCACGACCTCATCGGCAAAGGCGTTCCGCTCGAGGAGATCTACGGCGAGATGATGGGGCGCGCTGTCGGCGCCGCCCGCGGCAAGGGCGGGACCATGCACATCGCCAAGCCCGAGTGCGGCGTGATGTTGTGCACCGGGATCGTCGGCGCGGGGCCCCCGGTCGCGGTCGGCTTGGCGATGGCCGCCCAGCGCAAGGGCCTCGACCGCGTGACCGTCGTCAGCTTCGGTGACGGGGCCACCAACACCGGGTCGTTTCACGAGGCCGCGAACATGGCGGCGCTGTGGAACCTTCCCACGGTGTTCGTCTGCCAGAACAATCAGTACGCGGAGATGACGCCCACCAGCGACACCATGAAGCTCGACCGGGTGGCCGACCGGGCGGCTGGTTACGGTATGCCGGGTGTGCGTGTCGACGGCAACGACCCACTCGCCGTCACGGCGGCACTGCAGACCGCAGTCGAACGGGCAAGGGGCGGTGACGGTCCCACGCTGCTCGAGTGCATGACGTTCCGGTTCCGCGGCCATTACTTCGGCGACCGGATGCCCTACATTCCCGCCGAGCAACTCGAGGCGGCCATGGCGGTCGATCCCGTGCCGCGCTTTCGGTCCCGGCTCGTCGAGACGGGAGTATGCACCGACGAAGAACTCGACCGCGTCGAGCAGGACGCGCTGACCGAGGTCGAGCGCGCGCTCGCGGTGGTGTTGGCGGCCGACGCGCCCTCGGCCGACGAACTCGACCGCGACGTCTATGCCACCGCGATCCGGTACCCGGTCTGAGGATGACGCCGATGGACGAAAAAGAGATGTCGATGCGTGAGGCGTTACACCTCGCGCTCGACCAGGCGATGGCCGCCGACGAGCGGGTGTTCCTGCTGGGCGAGGACATCGCCGACCCAGGCGCGTCCGGCCCGACCGCCGGGCTCTCCACGAAGTACGGCCGCCGGCGGGTGCTCGACACCCCGATCTCCGAAGCCGCGATCGTGGGCGCCGCGATCGGGGCGGCGATCGACGGTCTGCTGCCCGTCGCCGAGATCATGATCATGGACTTCATCGGCATCGCCGCGGACCAACTGGTCAACAATGCGGCCAAGCTGCGGTTCATGACGGCCGGACGAACCAGCGCACCCATCACCGTGCGCACCCAGGTGTACGGCGGCCTGGCCACCGGCGCGACGCATTCCCAGAGTCTCGAAGCATGGTTCATGCACATGCCCGGGATGAAGGTGATCGTGCCGTCGACTCCGCGCGACGGCAAGGGGTTGCTGACGTCGGCGATCTTCGACGAGGACCCCTGCCTGTTCGTCGAGACGATCCGGCTGCAGGCGCAGAAAGGTTTGGTGCCAACGGATCCCGGCTTCAGGGTTCCGCTTGGGGCCGCCGACATCAAGCGGGCCGGTTCGGACGTCACGTTGATCAGCTACGGGCGCAGCGTGCATGAGGCGCTCGCGGCCGCAGCGGCGTTGGACGAGCGGGGCGTCAGCGCCGAGGTCGTCGATCTGCGCACACTCGTCCCACTCGACGTCGACACGATCGTCGACTCGGTGCAGCGCACCCGGCGTGCGGTGGTGATCCACGACGCGGTGCAGTTCGCCGGACCGGGCGCCGAGATCGTGGCGATTCTGCAGGCCGAATGCTTCGCCGAACTCGTCGCTCCCATCGAACGCGTCGCGGCCCGGTTCGTGCCGACACCGGCGGCACCAGGGCTCGAATCGCAGATCTATCCGACGGCGGCGCGGATTGTTGCCGCCGCACAGCGCACGTTCGAGAGGGCGGATGTGCGTGCCTGACTTTTTCATTCGCATCCCTCGCGTGTCGGTGGCCGTATCGGAGGCAGAGCTCACCGAATTCCTCGTCGACTCCGGCCAACACGTCGACGAGGGCACCCCGATCTACACGATCGCCACCGAAAAGGTGGAACAGGAGATCGAGGCGGGCGCTGCGGGCACGGTGCACTGGACCGGCGAGATCGGCACGACCTACGACATCGGCGCCCAGATCGGCGTGATCACCTCATAACGAAGGAGAACCAGTGCAGCTGAACGAGACTCGCGAGCGGATCATCTATCAGAAGGACGGCCCGGTCGCGCGCATCATCCTCAACTGGCCGGAGAAGGCCAACGCGCAGGACCAGAAGCTTGCCGAAGAGGTCGACGCCGCTCTGCTCGATGCGGACCGCGACTACGACATCAAGGTGCTGGTGCTCAAGGCCAACGGCAAGGGCTTCTGCTCCGGGCACGCGATCGGCAACAACGCAGTCGACTATCCGGCGTTCGTCGAGGGCGCCATGAAGATGGGTCACCCGTGGAAACCGCAGTCGGACCTGTTCGTCAAGCCGACCCTGAACCTGTGGGAGTTCTCCAAGCCGACGATCGCGCAGGTGCACGGCTACTGCGTGGGCGGCGGCACCCACATGGGGCTGACCACCGACATCGTGATCGCCTCCGAGGACGCGTACTTCTCCTACCCGCCGCTGCAGGGGTTCGGGATGCCGTCGGGCGAATGTTCCATCGAGCCCTGGGTTTTCATGAACTGGCGGCGGGCGGCGTACTACCTGTATCTGGCCGAGGTGATCGACGCGAAGAAGGCGTTGGAGATCGGCCTGGTCAACGAGGTGGTCAAGCGCGAAGACCTCGACGACCGGGTGGAGGCGATCGCCCGGCACATCGCCCGCGCACCGATGACGACGCTCCTGGCGACGAAGGCGAACCTCAAACGCGCCTGGGAGCTGATGGGCATGCGGGTGCACTGGCAGAGCTCGAACGACCTCGTCGCGCTCGCCTCGATCAGCAAGGACGTCCAGGAGCTGATCCAGACCGTGTTCCGGGACAAGATTCTGCCGTCGGAGATGGCGCAGCGTCAGGCCGCCGCATCGACCGACGGCGCCGCCTCGTAGGTGCAGACCTCCGATCCGGCGGCGCCGGCGCTGATCGTGGCCGACGGCGGCATCGTCACCTACGGCGAGCTGTCCGAGCGGGCTCGGCGGGTGGCCGCGGTGCTGCACGACGCGGGACTGCGTCGCGGTGACGGTGTCGCGCTGGTGCTGCCGAACCGCCGCGAGTTCCTCGAGATCACTTGGGGCTGCCAGCTGTCGGGGCTGTACTACTCGGCGGTCAACACGCACTTCACCGCGGACGAGGTGGCTTATGTCGTCGGTGACTCCGAGGCCAAGGCGGTGTTCGTCGACACCTCGCTAACGGGGTTGGGCGAGCGGATCGGCGACGTCGACCTCCGCATCTGCGTCGGCGGCGACATCGACGGCTGGCGTAGGTACGACGACGCGCTCGCAGCGGCGGGGGCGCCGCCACCGCGCAACGACGGTTCAGAGATGCTGTACTCGTCGGGAACGACGGGCCGGCCGAAAGCGGTGCGGCGGCCGCTGCCGACGGACGGCCAAGGGTCATGGGGGCAGAACGTTCTCGAGAACGCCTTGCGTCGGCGGTACGCGATGACTCCCGACAGCGTGTACCTGTCACCGGCCCCGCTGTATCACGCTGCGGGCGTGAACTACACGATGGCGGTGCAGCGCGTCGGAGCGGCGACTGTGCTGATGCGAAGGTTCGACGCCGAGGCCGTGCTTCGATTGATCGAAACCCACCGCGTCACCCACGCCCAGTTCGTGCCCACCATGTTCGTGCGCATGCTGAAGCTGCCGGAGGAGGTGCGGGCGTCGTACGACGTCTCGAGCCTGCAGTGCGTGATTCACGCCGCGGCGCCGTGCCCCGTCGACGTCAAGCACCGCATCATGGACTGGTTCGGTCCGATCGTCCACGAGTACTACGGCGGCACCGAGGGATTCGCCGGATCGACGATCGGGCCGCAGGAATGGCTGGCCCATCCGGGGTCGGTGGGCCGGCCGTACACCCCCGTGCACGTCATTGGCGAGGACGGCGCCGAACTGCCCGCCGGGCAAGCAGGCGAGTTGTTCTTCGAGGGCGGACCGGAATTCGAGTACTTCAAGGATCCGGAGAAGACGGCATCGGTGACCAATGCGCAGGGGTGGCGATCCTTGGGCGACATGGGATATCTCGACGAGGACGGCTACCTCTACCTCACCGACCGGTCGACGTTCATGATCGTCTCCGGCGGGGTGAACATCTACCCGCAGGAGGTGGAGAACCTTCTGGTCATGCATCCCAAGCTTCTCGACGCGGCGGTCTTCGGCGTACCCAACGACGAGTTCGGCGAGGAGGTCAAGGCGGTCGTGCAACCGCGCGACGGTGTGCCGCGGGGACCGGCGCTCGCCGAAGAGCTAATCGACTACTGCCGGGCTCACCTCGCCGGCTACAAATGCCCGCGCACAGTCGATTTCGATGCCGCGCTGCCGCGCGACCCGAACGGCAAGCTCTACAAGCGGCGGATCCGCGACCGCTACTGGCAGGGCCGAACGTCGCGCATCGTGTGAGCGCCTCCCCGCCGAAACCGACGTTTCGGTTGAAAATTCCGCGTCGAACCCGTTATTTCGTAGGTCTCGCGAATCTCAGCTCAGGCTGAAGTCGATGACGCCGCGGATGATCTCGCCGTTGCGCTGGTCGCGGTAGCCGTCGTTGATGTCGTCGAGCCGGTAGCGGCGGGTGATCATCTCGTCGAGCTGTAAGAGACCGGCCTCGTAGAGCCGCGCAAATCGGGGGATGTCGACCCTCGGGTTACAGGACCCGAACACCGTGCCGACGAGGTTCTTGTTCCAGAGGATGAACTCCTGCAGGTTGATCGCGATGGAGCCGGTGGTCTGCTTGGTCATCCCCGTCAACACGCAGGTGCCGCCCTTACGGGTCAAGCTGAGCGCGGCCTGCACATCGTGTTTGGTGATCAGGGAGGGCGAGACGATGACGCTGTCGGCCATGACTCCGCTTGTCAGTTCACTGAGCAGGTCGGCGGCCTCTTCAGTCGTCGCTGCACTGTGTGTCGCGCCGAATCTCAGCGCCGACTTCTGCTTGAACTCGACCGGGTCCACGGCGATGATCTGTGCGGCGCCGTTGAGGCGAGCGCCCTGGATCGCGCCGGTTCCGATACCCCCGACGCCGATGATCACGACGGTATCGCCGGTCCGCACGTTGGCACGGTTCTCGGCTGAGCCGTATCCGGTCGGAATCCCGCAGGACAGCAACGACATCGGCAACAACGGTAGCTGCTTCGGGATCTTGACGATCGAATCCGTGGACACCACAGTGTGTTTCGAGAAGGCACCGACCTTCGACAGATGCCCGAGTTGGCGGCCGTCGGCGGTGTGATGGCGGAAGGTGCCGTCGGTCGGCATACCCGGAACCATCACCTGTGCGCCCATGTCACAGATGTACTCCATGCCGGAGTTGCACCACCGACAGCGACCGCACACCGCGACGAACGACGTCACGACGTGGTCTCCCGGCGCGAATCCGCTGACCTCCTCGCCGGCTTCGAGGATGACACCGGCGCCCTCGTGACCGCCGATCACCGGGAACATCGACGGCAGACCGTAGGCCGCCATGACTTCGTTGGACGCCGACAGGTCGCCGTTGCGGATGTGTTCATCAGAATGACACAGCCCTGCGGCGGCCATTTCCACGAGCACCTCACCGGCCTTCGGCGGGTCGAGTTCGAAGTCCTCGACGGACCACTGCTGACCCACGTCGTGCAGGATCGCCGCGCGACTTCTCATGAGGCTCGGCGGAATGTCACCGGCAGATGCTTGGGGGAGCGGAACGGCATGCCGGTGATCTTCGTGTCCTCGTCTTCGAGTAGCGCAAGGTCGGTCACTCGGTCGAAGAGGCTGTTGAGCATCGCACGGGTTTCCACGCGCGCGAGGTGCATGCCCAGGCAACTGTGGATGCCACCGGCGAACGAAATGTGCGCGCGGCGCGGCCGATGGATGTCGAACACGTCGGGGTTGTCCCATCGCTTCGCGTCTCGGTT
Organism: Mycobacterium sp. GA-0227b; assembly: GCF_001499855.1. GTDB lineage: Bacteria > Actinomycetota > Actinomycetes > Mycobacteriales > Mycobacteriaceae > Mycobacterium. Next base: position 145,498 of record NZ_LQIK01000006.1, on the reverse strand, counting down.
CGCCGAACCCATGCACAGGTTGACCTGCGCGCCCTCGGGAATGGTCAGGCCGTGCATCTCGACGTCGCGAGTGGTGTTGCGTGCCACCAGCACAAGCGGCGTCTCGTACCGGATGCCCTCCTCGATGGCCGCCGGGATCAGATCGCGATTCCGCTGGAGCGCCTCGAGTTGATCGGGGTGGGTGAGCAGTAGCGCCAACAGGTTGCTCGACGAGCGATAGGTGGTCTCCAGTCCGGCGGGCAACAGCAGCCGCAGGAAGGAGATGATCGCCTCGTCGGTCAGCTTCTCGCCGTCGATCTCCGCGCCGACGAGGTCACCGATCACGTCGTCGGTCATCTTGCGGCGGCGCTGGTCGACCTGGTCTTGGAAGTAGGTGCCCAGTTCGACCGAGGCGTTCAGCCCGGCCTCGATGTCCTCGGTGATCGAGATCAAGTCCAACGAGAGCCGGCGGAACATGTCCAGGTCGTCCTGCGGCAGCCCGAGCAGTGCAGCCGTGACGCGGGTGGGGAACTCGAACGTCACCGCCTTGATCAGGTCGGCCTCGCCGTCGTCGGCGAACTCGTCGACCAGTTGATCGCAGATCGGATCGATCACTTCCGGTTCCCATTGCGCGAGCGCGCTCTGCCGGAAGGCCTTCGACACCAGGCTGCGGTGGTCGTGATGCTGTTTGCCGTGCATGCCGAGAATCGTCGGCCCGAAGACCAGCCCGATCGTGTTGTTGTACATCTCGGAGGCGAACACGGTGTCCTCGCGGAAAGCTGTGAAGACGCTCTCGAAGTCGAACAGCACCCAGTTCTCGGAGACTTTGAGTTCCGGCGGCATCAGATCGCTCTCCATGAGCGTTCCGCGCCACACCGGCGCCGTGTTGCGCATGTACTCGAAGAAGCCGTAGGGGTCGATGGCCACGTCGGGGGCGAGCTGGTCGTTCGAATCGGTGCTGATCGTCACCGTGCCTCCCAGGCAGCAGGTAGCGGCTCTCTTCGGCTATCTTTACTATTTTAGGTATTCTAGGTCAAGGAGACCGAGGGGACGTGATGCGGCGCCGCGCGGTGTGTGCGATCGAGGACCTGCCGCCCGGAAGCATGAAGTTGGTGCCTGCGGGCCAGTTCGGCGTGGGCGTCTACAACATCGGCGGTTCGCTGTATGCGATCGCGAACTACTGCTCGCACGAGGGCGCCCCGCTGTGCGAGGGATACGTCAGCGGTACCACCGAATACGCGCCGGAGATGCCCGACGGCATCCGACATGTCCGCGAGGGCCGGATCGCCCGCTGCCCCTGGCATCAGTGGGAGTTCGACATCACCACCGGCGTCAATGTCGCCGATCCCAGCAAGCGGGTCCGCACGTATCAGGTCGACGTCGACGACGGGCAGGTGTATCTCACCGCATGAGCACACCGGTCATCGACACTCCCGTTGTCGACGCTTCCGTACAGCCGCATTTCCGGTACAACGCCGAGATCCGGCAGTATCTGGCGGCTCCGCACAAGTTGCGCGCCATCCCCGACGTCGAGCAGCAGTGGTACCAGGCCCCCGGCGGAGACTATCGAACAGACCTGTACGGCAACGGATATCCGGGCTCGGATCCCGAGACCGTCTCTCGGCACCTGTTCGACGAGGGCGGCGTCGACGTCGCCATCTTGAACCCGCTGACCCGCGGCAACATCGCCGACTATCTGCTCAACAGCCGCATCTGCGCGGCGGTCAACGACTGGCTGCTCGACCGCTGGCTCGAACCCGACGCCGCAGGGCGGTTCCGTGGCACCATCCGCGTCAACCCCGAGGACGTCAAGGGCGCCGTCACCGAGATCGAACGGTTGGCGGAGCATCCGAAGATGATCCAGGTCGGGGTCCCGCAGCAGTCGCGCGAACCGTACGGCAAGCCGATGTTCGAGCCGATCTGGGAGGCCGCGGCCGCACACGGCCTGCCAGTGGCGGTGCACATCAACGGCGGCAACGGCGTCGACCACGCCCCGACGTTCGCCGGCCACGCCCACACCTATCCCGGATATGCGGCGTTCATGCCGCTGAACTATTTCGTCCACCTCGCGACGCTGATCGTCGAGGGGATGTTCGGTCGCCACCCCGGGCTGAAATTCGTGTTCACCGACGGCGGCTACGACATCCTCACGCCGTTGATGTGGCGCCTCGACACGTTCTGGATGTCGATGCGCGACCAGACACCGTGGGTGGACCGCTATCCCAGCGAATACCTGCCCGGGCACGTGCGGTTCTGCTCGTCGGCGTTCGACGGGCCCACCGACGCGGGGCACGCCGAGCGCTGGCTGGACTTCACCGACAAGGCGGACCTGCTGATGTACGGGTCGAGCTACCCACACTGGTCGGCGGTCCAACCGAACGAGGCGGTGGCCGGCCTCAACGAGCAGCAGCGCGAGAAAGTGCTGTGGCGCAACGCCACTGACCTGTATGCGCTCGAACCCCAGGTGAAGGGAAGCCTGCAATGACGACGATCGAGCGACCACCCCTCACCCAGGACATCGCGGTGAGCATCGTCGACACCGACGTGCATCCGCTTCCCGTCTCCGCCGACGTGCTGAAGACCTATGCGCCACCGCAGTGGCGGGACACGTTGTGGCCGACCGGAAACGCCGTCACCCCGCTTGCCCACTTCTACGACACACCCGACTCGTACAAGACGATGTCGTTGCGCGTGGATGCGAACCCGCCCAGCGGCGGCGTCGCCGGCAGCGATCCCGATTTCGCCGCCCAGCAGTTGTTGGTCGACGCCGGGGTGAGCATCGCCGTGCTGGAACCGATGTGCGATGCGCAGCTGCCACAGGCCGAACACGTGCTCAAGGCCGCACACAACGATTGGCTGGCCGATGTGTGGCTGTCGGACAACAACTGGCACGGCCGGTGGCGGGGCGCCATCAGCGTCACCGCGCAAGATCCGCACGCCGCGGCCCGAGAGATCGAGCGATGGGCGGGTCATCCGTACATGGCCGAGGTGCTGATGACTCCGCAGACCCGCGGAATCCCCTTCGGCGCCGAGCATTTCGATCCGTTGTACGAGGCCGCCACGCGCCACGGACTACCGGTCGCCACCCACCTGATGGGGCAGACACCGTTCGAACTGATACCGATCTATCCCGTGGGAAACCCGGCGCACTGGCACGACTTCTTCGCGTCGTGGCCGCTGCTGTACGTGTCGCATCTGATGAGCCTGGTCTTCGACGGCGCGTTCGACCGGCATCCTGACCTGAGGGTGGTGTTCGTCGAAGGCGGATTCACCTGGGCGCTACCGGCGATGTGGCGGATGGACCGGATCTGGCAGCAGCGCAAGGCCGACCTGCCACACGTCAAACGCAGGCCGTCGGAGTATCTCCGCGAGCACGTCCGGTTCACCACGCAACCGCTCGAGGAGGTCAACACCAAGGTCTACCGCGAGTACCTGGAGATGATGGATCTCGGCGACAATCTGATGTTCTCGACCGACTACCCGCACTGGAGTTACGACTCACCGGACTGGGCGATCAAAAGGTTCCCTGTCGACCAGCGCGAGCGGATCATGCGCGGCAATGCGACCGCGCTCTATGACCTGCCGTCGACGGTCAAGGCGCTGCCCGCCGAAATCACTTGACGGCGCGGCGCTGTACCTCCAGCGGCACCACCGGAGGTCGCGCCGACGGCCCGCGGGTGATCGCGTTCAGACGGATCTCGGGCACGTCGACCGACGGGTCGAGCGTGTCGAGCCAGGCGACCGCATTCGCCACGTCCGCGGCCCGGATCGCATACATCTCGAACGGCACGTCCTGCAGCATCTCGGTCTCGACCGGGCCCGGCGTGACGATGTGCACGTTGATGCCGTCGCGATCGACCTCTTGGGCGAGTGCACCCGCGAACGCGTTCATCCCCGCCTTCGCCGCCGAGTAGGCGGTGCGGGCACGCATCGGCTCGTGCGCCGCCGACGACGAGACGAACACGAACCGCGAGCCCGCCCTCATCCGGGGCAGGGCAGCGGAGCTCACCACGAAACACGAGTCGAGGTTGGCCGAAATCGTTGCCCGCCACTGGTCGAAAGTCTGCTTGCGGGCGTAGGTGCCGCCCAGGATGCCCGATGCGTGCACCAGAAGATCGATCGCGCCGGCCGCCTCGACGGCGGGCTCGAACGTCGACGGCTGGCTGGCATCCGCGACGACGTATCGCGCGCCCATCTCCTCGGCGGCCGCCCGCAACGGCTCCTCGCGTCTGGCCGTCAGGACGACGTCGTAGCCGCGCTCGACCAAGGCTCGCCCGCAGGCTTTGCCGATGCCGCCGCTACCGCCGGTGATGAGTGCCGTTCGCACACCGCACCTTTCAGCGCTGGCGCTGCGCGAGCGCCTGCGGCGACAGTGCCACGATCCGCTGTTCGGGGTCGCCTTCCAGCAGATAGGTCTGGGTGTCGGCGACGTGCCGTGCGGCCAGCTTGCGGGCCCGCTCCGCGTCGCCCGACTCGATGGCGTCGGTGATCTTGGTGTGCACGGTCAACGCAATGCGGCGCTTGCCCATCGACGGGTACTCGCCCTTGGCGGCGGTCTCCTCGGCCCACCAGTTCAGGTGACCGGTCCACAGTGTTTCGAGGCTGCCCACCACCGCGATCATCGTGTGATTGCCGCAGCCGCGCACGATCTCGTCGTGGAACTGCCCACCGATCTCGGTGAAGCGTGCACCGTCCTCGATGTGCTCGGCCATGGCGTCGTTGAGTTCCTTGAGTTTCGGAATCAACGACTTACCGCGGTCGGGATGGCGCGCCGCGAGCGCCGCGCACATCGGGTCGAGTTCCTGAAGCGCCGTGCCGAGGTCGGCGAGCGGCACGTAGTCGCTCTGCAACAACAGTCCCAGCATGTAGGCCGCGCTGGCCTTGGCCGGAGCATGGACGACCGCACCGCCGCGGTTACCTCGTCGGACCGAGACCAGCCCCTCGGTCTCCAGGATTCGCAACGCTTCTCGCAGTGACACCAGGCTGACATTGAACTGCTCGACGAGGATCTCCTGGCGGGGCAGCAGATCACCGTCGGCGAGTTCACCCTCGATGATCTGGCGGCGGAGTTCGTCGGCGACGATCTCCGCGGTTCTGCGCGATCCCAGCCGCCGCCGCGCCTCGGGCCCGATTCCCAGTGTTGTCATGACTTGGCAATGTTAACAGTGACAAGCCCGTCACCTGGGGTGTACCGGATCGCTAACTGCCAATAGTTATTAAGATGACAAAGAAACGCGGGTCCGCCTTTTGTGGGATGGAAGTGGGATGGAGGAGTGCGTGGGCCAGGCAGCACCCACCCCGCTGGACGGTCTACGTGTCGTCGAGATCAGCGACCGGATCGCCGGCGCGTACTGCGGCAAGCTCCTCATCGACGCGGGTGCCGAGGTCGTCAAGGTAGAACCCGCCGACGGCGACCCGCTGCGTCGCGTCTCGGTGACGGGCGCTAACCCGGACGGGGCCGATTCGCCGCTGTTCGGTTACCTGAACGCCGGAAAGCGCAGTGTCACAGAGCTTTCCGAAGACCTGCTGATGGGCGCAGACGTGCTGTTGCTGACCGCGGACCGCGCTGAAGCGAACCGGCGAGGTATTCACCCGGACAGGCTGGTCAAGGCGTCGCCGGGCTGCGTCGTCGTGACGATCTCCGATTTCGGCTGGACCGGACCCTGGTCTGCGCGTCCTGCGACGGAGTTCACGCTGCAGGCCGCCTCGGGTCTCACCGGATTCCGCGGAGATCCTGCAGGGCCGCCGATCTCGATCGGTGGCGACGTGGGGGAGTACATGGGCGGGGCGTGGGCGGCGTTCGGGGTGCTGGCGCTCTCGCGACGGGTGCACGGCGGCGGCCTGGGCGGCCACCTCGACATGTCGATGCTCGAGGCGGTGACGTTGATGCAGAGCGGCGAGTGGCTGCATTCCGCGCTGTTGCGGGTCCCGCCGATCCGGCGCTCGGTCGAGGTGCCGTCGATCGAGCCCACCAAGGACGGCTATGTCGGGATCAGCATGGTCACCGGCCAGCAGTGGCTGGACTTCGCCGCGATGGTGGAATGCCCGGAGCTCACCGAGATCGACCAGCTGCAGTTCCAGATCGGCCGATGGGACTACCGCGACTGGATCCGCGAGCGTATCGACCCCTGGCTGCGTGCCCGAACCGTGGACGAGATCGTCGAGCTCGGCCAGCTGTTCCGGATCCCGCTCGCGCCGATCGGCGACGGCGCGACCATCCCGCACATGGACCACTTCGTGCAGCGCGGGGTGTACATCGACAACCCGGCCGGCTTCCGCCAACCGCGGCCACCCTGGTTGATGTCGCAGGCAGCTGCGGCGCCGATTCGCCCGGCACCGGGAATCGGCGAAGCCGACGGTGAGTCATTATGGACACCAAGGGATCACGTCGAACTGCGGGATGTCCGTCTTCCGCTCAGTGGCCTGCGCATCATCGACTTCACCGCGTTCTGGGCGGGACCGGCGGCGACGCACGCGCTGGCCGCGTTCGGCGCCGACGTGATCAAGATCGAGTCGATCCAGCGCCCCGACGGCATCCGATACTCGGGTGGCATGCGCAAGGATGTCGACGACTGGTGGGAGTACGGGTGGGTATTTCACGCGATGAACACCAACAAGCGTTCCGTCACCCTCGATTTGCAGTCTGCCGAGGGCCTGCAGCTGGTCAAGCAGCTGATCAGCGACGCCGACGCTGTGGTCGAGAACTTCTCACCGCGCGTGATGGAGCAGTTCGGCCTCGGCGCGCAGGTGCTGCTCGACCTCAACCCCCGCCTGGTGATGCTGCGGATGCCGGCCTTCGGGCTGACTGGGCCGTGGCGGGACCGAGTTGGGTTCGCGCCGACCATGGAGCAGATCGCGGGGCTGGCGTGGGTGACGGGACTGCCCGACGGTCCGCCCGTCGCACCGCGCGGTGCGTGTGATCCCCTGGCCGGTGCGCATGCCGCGTTCGCGTTGCTCGCCGCGTTGGAGTTCACCGGCCGCACGGGCCGCGGGCAGCTTCTCGAGGTGCCGATGATCGAGACGGTGCTCAACGTGACCGCCGTGCAGACAATCGAATTCGAAGTGTACGGGCGGCTGATGCAGCGCCGCGGCAACCGGGGCCACGGCTCGGCGCAGCAGGACGTCTACCGGTGCGCGGGCGAAGACCAGTGGATCGCCGTGGCCCTCTGCAGCGACGCGCACCGCGCTGCGATCGCCGAGATCACCGGCGGTTCCGATCTCGAGGCTTGGTTGGCCACCCAGGACGCGCCCGGCGCCGTCGAACAGCTTGCCGCGCGCGGCATCCCCGCGGCGACGGTGATCTCTCCGACCCTGGTGACCGAGAACCCGCAACTGCGGCACCGCGGTTTCTTCGAACCGCTCGAGCACCGCCGCACCGGCGTGAATCACTATCCCTGTCCGCCGTTCACCCGGTTCGACGGCGCCGACGGCTGGCTGCTGCGCACGCCGCCGACGCTCGGCGAGCACAACACCGAGGTGCTGACCGAGATCTGCGGACTCACCGACGCCGACCTGCAGCGGCTGTCCGCCCAAGGCGTGATCGGCACCCGCCCGAAGGGGCTTTGAATCAGCGCGCCCGCAGTGAGATCGGCATCGCGTCGAAGATCGTCATGTTGTTGGTCAGGTTCGGATAGGTCACCGTGGCGGGGCCCAGAGTGATGTCGTCGGCGCGGCACAACAACTCGTCGAGCACCGCGCGGATCTCGGCGCGGGCAAGCATCGCGCCCAAACAGTGGTGCGGACCGCCCCCTCCGAACGCCACGTGTGGGATCTCCGGTCGGCCGATGTCGAAGGTGAACGGATCGTCGAACACCTCCTCGTCGCGGTTGGCCGATCTGAGCATCGACACCACCCGTTCGCCGGAGGGGATCGTGACACCGTCCATCTCCACGTCGGTCGTGGTGGTGCGGGTCCAGAACGCCACCGGTGTCGCCCACCGCAACACTTCTTCGACCGCCGCCCGGCGCACCGATTCGTCGGTCCGGTAGCGACGTATCTGGTCGGGATTGTCGACGAACGCACGCAATCCGTACCCCAGCGCGTTCTTCGTCGTGTCGCTGCCGGCGAACGCGATGACGAAGAAGAAGATCTCCAGTTCGTTGGCGGGGATGGACAGCTGCTCGCCGTTCTCGTCGGTGACAACGGCGGACGCCAGCGTGCTCCAGATGTCGTCGGCCGGATCGCGTCGCTTGTCGGCGGTCAGCTCGAGCGCATAGGTGAAGATCTGGCCGAACAGGGCGAGTTGCTCCGGTTCGGTCATCGTCGACCCGGGCGAATTGGCCGCCAGGATCCGGTCGAAGGTGTCGAAGATCTCCGGGCGGTCGTCCTCGGGGATGCCGATGATGTCGCCGATCACCGACATCGGCAGCACGTCGGCGACGTCGCCGATCCAGTCGCCGCCCCCGGCCGCCAGCAGATCGTCGATCAATGCGGTCGCGCGCGTGCGGATTCCGTCCTCGAGCTTGCCGATCGCCTTGGGAGTGAAGGCGTGCGACATCACCCGTCGCCGCTTCAGCAGCTCCGGCGGATCCATGTTGATGATCGTCGGAAACGAGCCGACAGGGCCGACGCCCTGAATGAGCGGCCCGTCGGTCGCGGTGAACGAATCGGTGTCGCGGTGAATGCGTTGCGCGTGCCGCAGCTTGGTCGTCACCCAGAAGTCCCGCTTGACCGTCGCCAGCACACTGTCGGTGAGGTCGTGGTGGAAGATGGGCCGCTCCCGGCGTAACTCGGCGAAGAGGTCGTCGGGAAATCCGTTCTGCCACAACGTCGGATCCGACAGATCGACCGAAGCTGTCATCGGCATGGGTTTTCGGTGCTCCTCGTCTGCCCACGTGCGATCGCCGCTGGGCTTGCTTGACCTAGAATGCCTAAAATAGTAAAAATAGGCAACGGGCGGGCCCGCTGACCTGGGCTGTTGCGAGCGTGGACGGAGCTGGTATGACGGAAACGGTCGAAGACCCCACCCTCGATCCCTCCGAACGCGAATTCGGCCCCAGCGGCATCAGCCTGTCGACCTACCGGTTCCCGACCGGATGGTTCATCGTCGGCTTCGCCTCCGACCTGGCGCCCGGGCAGGTCAAGCGTGCCCATTACTTCGGCCAGGAGTTGGTGATCTTCCGAACCGCAGCCGGACGCGTGCACGTACTCGACGCGTACTGCCTGCATCTGGGGGCCAACATGGGCGTGGGCGGCACCGTCGAGGGCGAGCACATCGTCTGCCCGTGGCACGGATGGCAGTGGCGCGGTGACGGCACCAATGCACTCATCCCGTACAGCAAGATCGGCTGCAAGCAGAACGTGCGCATCAGGACCTACCCGTGTGCAGAGTGGTACGGCTTCATTCTGGTGTGGCACGAGCGGCACGGCCGCGCGCCGTATTGGCAGCCGCCCGTGCTGCCGGAACTCGAGACCGGTGAGTATTACCCGCTGCATCCGCACACCAGGATGGTGAACCGCGTCAAGGTGCACGCGCAGATGATCATCGAGAACGCGGCGGACCCCTACCACGTGCAATACGTGCACAAGGCCGCCAATCCGGCCAACACCGCGTCGTTCGAGGTCTCCGGCTACCACCTGCACGCGACGGTGAACGCGAATTTCGGTGGGGGACGGGCCAAGACGTGGCTGACGCCGAACGGGCCGGTGGACGCCAAGATCGTCTACGACAACTACTCGCTGGGCCTCGGCGTCGTCCGCTTCCCCTCGGAACTGGTGGCGACCGTGCAAGTGACCGGCCAGACGCCGGTCGACGAGGACTACACCGACTACTTCTACACACAGGCGTCGATCCGCGAACCGGGCGACAGCGGTGACGTGCCGTCGGGACGGGCCGCGAAGTTCCTGCAATTGCAGCAGGAGGTCATCAAACAGGACTTCTTCACGTGGGAGAACATGAAGTACCTGGAGAAGCCGAACCTGGCGCCGGAAGAGGCGCACGACTACGCCGCGCTACGGCGGTGGGCGCACAGGTTCTATCCCGGCACGCAGCCGGCGGCGACGGACTTCGGCTACACCGCTGACGGTCAACCCGATCCGGCCGCAGCAGGGGCGTGATGCCCAGCGCCCCGGTGGCCGGCCCGGCGATGTTCGGCGTCGAGCGATTTACAGTGCCCGAGGTGCTCGATCGCCGGGCCGAGCAGTTCGGTGACCGGGTGATGATGTCGATCGCCGGGGAGCCCGTGACTTTCGCGCAGATGCGCGACCGGTCGTGCGCGGCAGCGAACGTACTTCTCGACCGGGGCGTCGCGCCAGGCCAGACCATTGCACTGTTCACCGGGACATGCCCGGAGTGGGTGTACTTCTGGCTGGGGGCCGCCCGCATCGGCGCGGTCGTCGCGGCCGTCAACGGCGCGAGCAAGGGCGACTACCTGGCCCACGCCCTCGCGGTGTCGCGCGCCGTGTTCGTGCTCACCGATCCCGGCCGAGCGGACCGGCTCACCGACGTGGCCGACGACATCGACTCGCTCGCATCCATTGCCACCGTTGGTGACTCGCTGTCGAGCGAGCTGGCAAGCGCCCGCACCACCGCGCCCGCGGCGGACGCTGCTCCGCACGACGTCGGCGCGCTGTTCTTCACCTCCGGTACCACCGGACCGTCGAAGGCGGTCGCCACGACCTGGCATTACCTGTTCACCGCCGCCGCGACGGTGGCCGCGGCATGGGAATTCAGCGCGGGAGAGGCGATCTGGACGGCGATGCCGCTGTTCCATCTCAGCGCCGCGCCGACCGTGCTGGCACCCATGCTGGTGGGCGGCACCAGCGTGCTGGCCGACGCCTTCCATCCGACCGAGGTATGGGACCAGATCCGGGACTGTGGCGCGGTGGGTTTTGCGGGCGCCGGGGCGATGGTGGCGATGCTGTGGAACCTGCCTCCGGATCCACGCGACGCCGAGACGGGCCTGCGGTTCATCTCGGCAGCTCCGATATCCGCCGAATCCTATCGCGCCATCGAGACCAGATATCGCTGCCGCGTCGTGACGATGTACGGCCTGACCGAGGCGTTTCCGCTTGCCTACAAGAGTGTTTCGGCTGAGGGCGTTCCGGGTACATCGGGAACGGTCAATCCGGCATTCGAGGTGCGCCTCGTCGACCGCGACGGGCGTACGGTGCCCGAAGGCGCCGTGGGTGAGATCACCTGCCGGACGCGGACTGCGCATGTGATGAGCGAGGGGTATGTGGTGTCCGCGCCCGGCGGAACCCGCGTGACCGTGGCTCCTCACCCCGACTGGTTTCATACCGGTGACCTCGGACGGCTGGTAGACGGGCAGCTGATGTTCGTCGATCGCGCCAAGGATTCGCTGCGCCGGCGAGGCGAGAACGTGTCGTCGGTCGAGGTGGAACAGACGGTGCTCGGCCACCCGGCTGTGGCCGAGGCGGCGGCTGTCGGGGTGCCCAGCGAGCTGGGCGAAGAAGACATCCTCGTGGTGATGACGCTGAAGCCGGGCGCGACAGTCGATTTCGCCGAGCTCCTCGACTTCTGCACCGACCGGATGCCGTACTTCTGCGTGCCGCGCTATCTCGAGGTGCTGCCCGAGATCCCGAAGAACGTGATCGGCCGGGTGCGTAAGGACTTGCTGCGCGCCAGGGGAGCGGGCGCCAGCACGTGGGACCGCGAGACCAACGGCTACACGCTGAGCAGGTGAGGAGAACCACGTGTCACTGACCTACCAACAACAGTTCGTGCTGGACGGGTTGGCCGGAAGGGCGGCGATCCTCAACCTGAATGCCCGATACAACCGGCTGTTCACGGCCGGTGATGTTGCCGGTTGGCTCGCCACGTTCCGGCATTCGGGTGCGACGTACACCCGCGACGGCCGGTCGTTCACCGATCTGCGGGAGGCGTTCGACGGCGGCGACGGACGGCGGTTGATCACGCTCGACCACGAGATCACGGTCGACGGCGTGGAGGCGGCGCAGAGATGCGTCGCGCTGCTGTTGTACGGCAACGGCATACAGGCCACCGGTGGCTACACCGATCGGCTGGTCTATGAACGCGGCGGTTGGTATTTCACGTCGCGCGCCCTGGAATGGGACCCGGCGCCCCGCGAGAGCGCATTACCGGTGTGACGCGACCCATCCGATACGACCTCGCCTTCGGCTCCTACCAGGACGCGTTGCGAATGGTCGGCACCCGCACGGCACCCAGGTACGCCGGAACGGCGGTCAGCGGCGCGCGCATCCAGCATTTCGCCGCGATGGTTCGCGACCGCAATCCGTCCTACTGGGATGAGGAATTCGCGCTGCGGCAGTGGGGTGGGCTGATCGCCCCCCCGGCGCTGCTGATGGGATGGCTGATCCCGCCGCCGTGGCTGCCGACAGACGAACCACCGACGTCGTCGATCGCGATTCGCGTCCCCCTGCCGGGCACGACGTTCATCAACGCCTCCAACGAGGTCGAGTTCCCCTGCACGATCGTCGAAGGTGACCGCCTACACATAGTCGAGGAGGTCGTGGCGGTGTCCGAGGAGAAGCGCACGCGCCTTGGCGCAGGCCATTTCGTCCAGACCCGCGACGAATTCCACCGGCAGGACGGCACACTGGTCGCGGTCAACCGCAACACGCTGTTCCGCTTCACCCCCGGGGCCGACCGGTGACGTGCGGTGTCGCCTGGGCGGACGTCACGGTGCCCACGGAGTTACCCGAGGTGATCGATCCGATCGACTACCAGCGGGTCGTCATGAACCCCGGCGCGACATGGGATTACTTTCCGGCGCACTACGATCCGGTCTACGCCGGGCAGCACGGCCACCCCACGATCTTCGTCAACACCATGCACATCGCCGGCTTCGTCGACAGGATCGCCACGGACTGGGCCGGGCCCTGCAGCAGGGTGGTGCGGCGCAAAGTCACGCTGCTCGGTTCGATCTACGCGGGTGACTCGATGGTGGGCCGCGGCCGCGTCGTCGCGAAGCGGGAGCGCCGACTGGTCGACCTGGAGATCACCGTCTCCAATCAGCGCGGAGAGTTGTGCTGTCCAGCGGAGGTGACGCTGGAGTTCTCGTCCTAAAGCTGCGGCAGCGGGTCGGCGCTCACCGTGGTCTGGAGTTCGACGTACTCACTCAGTCCCTCGGCGCCGAATTCGCGACCGATGCCGGACTGTTTGAACCCGCCGAAGGGCATCGTGGTGTCCAAGGTGTACATGTTGATTCCATATGTGCCCGTCCGGATCTGGGCGGCGATCTCCAGTCCGCGCGCGACGTCGTCGGTCCACACCGAACCCGCCAAGCCGTAGTCGGTGTCGTTGGCGATCCGCACCGCGTCACTTTCGTCGGAATACTTCAGCACCGTCAGCACCGGGCCGAAGATCTCCTCGCGGGCGATCCGCATGTCGTTGGTCGCGTCGGCGAACAGCGTCGGCCGGACGTACCAGCCCCGGTCGAAGGGAGAGTCGATGCCGCCCAACACCATTCGCGCGCCCTCGGCGATGCCCGACTCGATGTAGCCCTGTACCCGTTGCTGTTGCCGCTGCGCGACCAGGGGGCCGACGTCGGTGGCCTCGTCTGCCGGGTCACCCACGTTCAGACCCGACATCATGTCGGCGAGCGCGTCGACCAACTCGTCGTGGCGTCGTTCGCTGACCAGGATTCGGGTCTGCGCGACGCAGGCCTGCCCGTTGTTCATCAGGCTCGCCATCTTCAAATGGCTGACGGTGCGGCCGATGTCGGCGTCGTCGAGGATGATCGCCGCCGATTTGCCGCCCAGTTCCAGGCTGACCCGCTTGAGCTGTTCACCGCAGACCGCGGCGATGTGCCTGCCGGTCGCCGACGAACCGGTGAAGGAGATCTTGTCGACGCCGGGATGGCGGATCAGGCTCTCGCCGGTCGCACGGCCGCCCGGGACGATCGACACCACGCCTTCGGGCAGGTCGACCTCGTCGAGCATCTCAGCCAGCCACATCGCGTCGATCGGGGTTTCGGGGGCGGGCTTCACCACGACCGTGCAGCCCGCGATGAGCGCCGGGATCATCTTCGGCATGATCAGGAACTGCGGCACGTTCCACGGCACGATCGCGCCGACGACACCGACGGGCGCACGGCGGATCTGCACGTCGCCGAACAAGCCACGCCGCCGCTCGAGCCACGGATAGTCGCGGGCGGTGGCGAGGTTCAGATGCATCTGCGCGACGGCTCCCACCGCCTGACCGAGCCTGCTGAAGCTGCGTGGTGAGCCCATCTCGGCGGTGATGAGGTCGGCCATCTCGTCGGTGTGGGCGGTGTAGACCGTCGCGAGCTTGTCGATCACCGCCATCCGGTCGTCGACGGTCATCCGCGGCCACGGCCCCTCGTCGAACGCGGTTCGTGCCGCGGTCACCGCCCGGTCGACGTCGTCGGGACCCGCCTCGGGCGTTTCGCCGATGTGCTCCTCGGTGTGCGGGGAGACGACCTGGAGCCGCCGCCCGGTCGACGGTTCCGTCCACCGGCCGCCGAGGAAAAGCCGATCGTAGACAAGAGATCTCATCTTTGCGCCTCCCGTTCCGGCACGGCGCGACCGCCTGCCCACTAAGGTCGCTATTAATGCAAACATAGCAAGAAAACCCCCGAGGAGTGGACACGTGGGCGAGGACTGGCGTCGGTATCCGTTCTCGCTGGTCGCCGGTGACCCGCAGCTCGATTTCCCGGCCGCCGAGGCGGTCCACCCTGACTTCCAGTCCGACACCTGGTTTCTCGCCGGCGAGTTGACCGCGGAGTCCGGCCGGCGATATGCGTTTCTCTCGATCGTCAACAAGAACCGGCCTGGCGAGTCGATCGTCGCGGACTTCTACACCCTGGCGGTGTTCGACCTCGACACCGGTGTCTACGCAAGCTATACCGACTATGACATGCCGCCTGCGAACATGGCGCCGGGCGCGAGGCCGAAACTCACACTGGCCGAGGGGCACCTCGGAATCGCCTACGACAGCAGCTCCGGCATTGCGTCGTGGCAGACCTGCCGCGACGCTCGCGGCGAGTTGTTGCCCTACACCTACGATGTCGATTTTGTCGGCACCGATCCGGTGACCGGTCATTCGCTGCGCGTGACACTCAATGTGACGCCATCGCGGGCACCGGTGCCACTGGGTGCCGCCGCGCACAACGGCCGGATCGACTGCTTCGGCCAGGCGGGCACGTATTCGTACTTCCAGACCGGAATGTCGATGACGGGCACGTTGACGTGGGGCGCGCTGTCCGAACGCGTATCGGGTACGTCAGGCCACGTCGACCGGCAGTGGTTCCCGTTGGTGGCAAACGCCGGCGGCCCCGACGGCGACATCCGCTGGCGCGCGCACGAGTGGCGCACCATCAACCTCGACAACGGCGTGGACCTCAGCATCTGGCATCAGTTCGACCGCGCCGAACACAATGCGCTGCAACCGTTCTCGGGTGCGACGGTCAGTTTCCCCGACGGCACTACCGCACCCGAGTACGCGGACGACATCGAGGTCGCAGTGCACGGTTACGTGCGCTGGCCGGAGTCGGTGCGGACGCTGGTGCCGCCACCGCGCACGGCTCGGTACCTGCCGGACCGGCACCGCCTGACGTCGCGCGCGCTCGACCTCGACCTGACCGGCGAACCGCTGATTCCCGCACCGGCTCATGCGCTACCGCTGGAATACATGGAGGGTCCGTATCGGTATACCGGGACGCTGCGCGGCGAACCGGTGAGCGGATTCGCGTTCTACGAGCGCTCGCTCGCGCTCTACCGCGACTGGGAGTTGATCGACGTGCTGGCCACTGCGGTCGGGCGGCCCGCGGTCGCGCCGCTTCGCGAATTGATCGACTCCGGGCAGGGCGGTGAGGCGATCGACTATCTCACCGGCCGGATACGTCCCGGGGCCGACCCGCGGACCGCGCAGATCGTCGACGACCTCGTCGAGGCGCTGTCACCCTGAGCTGTCAGGCTCCCAGCGCCCGGGCCCAACTGGCGTGCCGGTGCTGCAGGCCTGGCTCGTTGCGGCCGAACACCAGGTTTTCGCGAACACCGGATTCCAGGTTGGCCTGAAGCGCGGCGACCAACGCGTAGTCCTCGTCACGGACGGTCGCGTGCGCATAGTCGAAGACCGCGGCCGCGCCGGCGGCGACGGATTCGTCGGTGAGGTCCAGCGGGGTCGAGTTCTGGTGCACGGTGATCGAGCGCCCGGGACCCTGCCCCGGATAGACGCGAAACAGCTCGCCGTTGGCGATGGTGCAGGACAACACGATGTTCGGGAACAGCGCGTAGATCACCACCATGTGGTGCAGCGGGTCCCACTGCTCCTCGGGGACTTCCTCGAGATCACGGATCCCGTTGAGCGGAAACACGAGTCGATGATGCGGGCCGAACGAGTCGAAGACCGTGCAGTTGCTGCGGGCGATGGTCGCAAATGTGGTCCTGTGCACGGTCGCGAAGTGGTAGTTCTCGGCGAACGTGTCGATCGCCAGCTTCCAGTTGATCGGGCAGTCGAGCACCTTCTCACCCAGCGGCGACCAGCGGCCGATACCCCAGGAGTCCAGTTCGTCGGCCAGCGGGCCGAGGAAGGCCGGGATGTCCAACGTCGCACCGCGGTCCAGCGAGAGCCACAGGAATCCCGCGCATTCGGCGGCCGGCAGTTCGGTCAGCGTCGTTGTGCCCGATGCCGCTTCGGGAAAGCCCTCCTTACCCGGCACCGCGGTCAGTGCGCCGTTGAGGTCGTAGGTCCACGAATGGTACGGACAGGCCAGTCGCCGGGCCGCGCCGCAGCCGTCGGCGATCCGCGATTGCCGGTGCAGACATACGTTGTCGAACGCGCGCACCAGCCCATCGGCCGCCCTGGTGAGCAGCACCGAGCGGCCCATGACGGTCTTGGTGCAGTAGGTGCCGGGCCGCGGGAGTTCCGACGAATAGCCCACCAGTTGCGGGGACCGGCTCAGCAGCTCGACATCCTGGTCATGGCGGTGCACCGAGATATAGCTGTCCACGCTCACCCTGCACTCGGCCGGCAGAAGATCGGTGGTGTTGTCGCGAGCAAGTTTGACCGCGCGCCGGGTGAGGTCGATGAGCAGGTCGCGGTCCATCACTGATCCTCGGAAGGGGCCGGGGGCTATTTCGTTATTTTTATAATGATGGTGCTTCTTTGTCAAAAACCGCTGGTGACCGGCGGGGTCGGCCTATCGTGCGCAACAGGTCGGGAGACGACACAGGGAGGCACCGATGACGCGCAGAGGGCGATCGGCGGTCGGCCGGTGCTGGGCCGTGGCCACGGCGGGGCTCATGGTGCTGGGTCTCGTCGCCGCGCCGGGCACAGCCCCGACCGCAGCGGCGTTTTCGAATCCGGACCTGCCCGTCGAACAACTCGAGGTGCCCTCGACGGCGATGGGCCGCACCATACGCGTCGAATTCCTCTCCGCTGGGCCGGATTCGCCCGCGCTGTACCTTCTGGACAGCATGGAGGCCGGTGAGGATTTCAACGGCTGGGACATCAACACGCAGGCCTTCGACTGGTATGACGGCTCCGGCATCTCGGTGGTCATGCCCGTGGGCGGGAAGTCGAGCTTCTACAGCGACTGGTACGGACCGGCGAAGGGCAACGCCGGAACTTACACGTACAAGTGGGAAACGTTTCTCACCCGCGAACTCCCGACCTGGCTGGCCGCCAACAAGCAGGTACGGCCGAGCCGCAACGCGGTCGTCGGATTCTCCATGGGCGGGTCGGCTGCGCTGGTCCTGGCGGCATACCACCCACAGCTGTTCAGCTATGCCGGATCGCTGTCGGGGTTCTTGAACCTGTCGGCGCCGAACGGGCCGGGCCAGGTCAGGATCGCCCAGATGTGGAACGGCGGCTTCGACCCGGCCGCGATGTGGGGGCCGCCGGGCGATCCGGCCTGGGCCCGCAACGATCCGACGGTGCAGGCGGGCCGGCTGGCCGCCAACGGCACCCGCATCTGGATCTACTGTGGCAACGGCACAGCCACCGACCCCGCGCTGGCCAGTCCCGATGCGCCCATCGCCGGCCTGGGCTTCCTCGAGGGCTTCGCGATCGACTCCAACCGCGCATTCGTCGACGCCTACATCGCCGCAGGCGGCAACAACGGCGTATTCAACTTCCCCGACGGCATCCACAGCTGGGGGTACGCGGGCCAGCAGCTGCAGCAGATGAAACCCGACATTCAGCGGGTCCTGGGAGCCAGCCCTGGCGCGCAACGCTGAGGTGCCGCAGGCGAATTCCCTGAGTTGGCTGATGACCCGCGCGCAGCGGGTGCTCACCGAGGAGGTGCCTGCCCCGCCCGCCGATGTCCGCGCGTTCTATGTCGACCTCGACAACATCGCGACGGTCCATCCGCTCGTCGTTGCGGTGCGCTCGACCGCCCACGTTCAGGTGGAGCACGGCTACCAACAGACCTATCGGGTCACCGACCGTATCCGGTTGGGACCGGCCACGCTGCGCATCACCTACCGGGCGCGGTTGACCGTTCCGGTGACCGGTGAGGTGACCGCGGAAGCTCGGCAGTTCCCCGGCGTACGGCTGCGCAGCCGCGTCGGCTTCGATTCGACGCCCTGCGGTACCCGCGTGACCGAGCGCATCTGTATCCAAGCGCCTCGACCGCTGGCCTCGTTCGTCACCCGGCAGGCGGTGAATGCGCACCGCGAGATGCTGCTCGGCATCCGCCGGAGCTTCGAGCGTTAGTCCTCGTCGGTCGGCGTGGGGTCGGTCTCGGATGCGTCCAACACACTGACCGCGATTCCGTAAGGAAGGAACCGCACCTTGCGGGCGGGGTCGGTGTTGTTCTTGTTCGCCCGCAACGCGTCCAGCTCGGTGGGATACACCTGCTCGATGTGGGCCCCGCCGTCGGCGTCGACGGTGTAGATCGCCCACACCCCGTCACCGGTCTCACCGGTCGTCTCCGGCTGGCGCCGTGGCCGAGAGGAGCGGGTGAACTCGTCGACCAGGTTCGCCCAGCCGGCGCGTTCCCCGGAGGTGCTGAAGAACCTGCCGAGGCCGTCGAGCGCATCGCGCAGCCCTTCACCCGCCTCGCGGACAACGCGGTCGAACTCTTCGGGATCGAACCCGAACGGGCCGTTGCTGCTCATCGTGCTTCCTCCTGCCGCCCCGCACCACTGCGCGGCGATAGGCCCCAGTGTGCCCGCAGGTGTGCGAGTAGTCGACTGAAGCGATCCTCAGGTGGTAGGCAACCTTATGGCAATCTCACCGGAGGACGCCTTGGCCGCCGTCGAGCGATCCCCGGCAGCGGTCACCGTCCACGACCGCGACGCGTGGGTAGCCGCGTTCACCTTCGACGGACTCATCGAAGACCCAGTGGGCTCGCAACCACACCGCGGCACCATGGCGATCACCCGCTTCTACAACACCTTCATCGGTCCGCGTGACATCACCTTCCATCGCGACGTCGACATCGTGGCCGGCGCCACCGTCATCCGGGACCTGGAACTCGAGGTCCAGATGTCGGGCGGGCTGACGATGCGAATACCCGCCTATCTGCGCTACCACCTGGAAGACACCGGTGGAGAACTGAAAATAGCTGAGCTGTCAGCTTTTTGGGAGCTACCCGCGATGGTGGGGCAGTTCCTTCGCAGCGGAGTCCGCTCGGTGCCCGCCACAGTTGCGCTGACCAAGGGGCTGCTGACCAACCAGGGCGTCGTCGGGACACTCGGATTTCTCGGCGGATTCCGCGGCACCGGCCCGCCTGGCAAGCGGCGGTTCGGCGAGTTCCTCGCGGCCGCGCGGGCCGGTGACGAGGTCGGGGTGCGACGCTGGTTGGGCGGTGGCACGCAGATCACCGCGGGTGACCATACGCCGATGAGCGGCACCGAACTGTTGACCCGCTTGACCGGCGTCCGGCCCCGCAAGGTGATCGGCTCCGGTTACAGCCTGGTCTGCGGCATCGACGGCGCCACCGGCCGCGACGTGATGATCGCCGATGTGGCGGCCAAGCCGTTCGCGATCAGGCGGATCCGCTATTACTCCGCCGGCAGCGTGACCTGATTCGATCGCCTCGGCGACGGGTAACCCCGCCGCATGATTCCGCGTGAAGACGACGACAACAGCGAACAGGACGTCGCCGACGACGACCACGTCGCAGCCTCACGCGTCGGCAAGGAAGGCGACGACGACGGCAGCTACGTGGGCCGCACGTTCTCCGACGACGCGATCGACGCGGGCGAGACCGGGGCCGAGGCACGCAGCGACGACGGTCGTTGACATTGACATCAGGCACAAACAGGGTTCGCGGCAGGTGAAGTATCGATTCGGTCGCGTCGGACGCGGTCGGCGCGCCGGACGTGAGACGGTATGAGCACCATGGCTGCCGACGACGAGATCACCGACGAGATCACCTACGAGGAATTCGGCCGCAGATTCTTCGAGGTCGCGGTGACCGAGGAGCGCGTCGGCAACGCGATCGCCGAGATCGCCGGCGACGAGTTCGAGATGGGCCCGATCGCTCAGGGGCCGGGCAAGATCGCCAAGGTCACGGCGAATGTCCGGATCCAGGAGCCACGGCTGACCCGCGAGGTCGGCGCGCTGATCACGTTCGCGATCCGCATCCCGTTGGAGATCGACATGGTTGTCGACCTGCGGATCGACAAACCCAAGTTCATGGTCTTCGGCGAGATCGCCCTACGCGCCACCGCACGTGCGGCCGACCCTCTGCTGCTGATCCTCGACGTGGAGAAGCCGCGGGCCTCCGACATTTCCATCCATGTCACGTCGAAGTCGCTGCGCGGCGAGGTGGTGCGCATACTCGGGGGCATCGACGCCGAGATCAGGCGGTTCATCGCCGCGCACGTGGCCGGCGAGATCGACAGCCCCGCGTCGAAGAAAGCCAAGGTCATCGACGTGGGAGCCACCATCGACACCGCCTGGACGGGAATCTAGCGGCGGACAGCGTACGATTCGCGGGTGCTTCGCAAATCCCTGACGACGCTGGCGCTGACCGCCGGGCTTCTCGGCGCGACGGCCGTCGTGACCGCGCCCGCGCAGGCCGATCCCGTCGACGATGCGTTCCTGAACGCAGTGACCGAGGCCGGGGTCGTCATGAGTGATCCGGGCAGCGCCGTGGCCGTCGGCCAGCAGGTGTGCCCCATGTTGGCCGATCCGAGCCAGAACGCGGCCGACGTCGCCGCCAAGGTCGCCGACATGGGTGGCATGTCGCTGGGACCGGCGACGATGTTCACCGGCATCGCGGTCTCGATGTTCTGCCCGGCGATGATGTCGTCGATCGGCAACGGCCAGTCGCCGATCCCGCTGCCGTTCCTCGGGATCTAAGCCGCCAGGACCTCCAGCCGAGGGCGTCTCGGTCCGCGGCCCTCTCCGCTCGAGCGGCCGCGCAAGTGGCTCCAGAGCCACGGCATCAGCAGATTGCGGGTCCACAGCAGCTGGGAATAGGCCTGTGACCGCAGCGGAGGCCGCCGTGGTCGTTCCGAGGCCCGTGCCCAATCGTGATTGCTGCCCGGCAAGCCGAGCGCTTCGGCGGCCGCAGCGGCGAACAGGATGTGTCCCTTGGTGGAGCCGTGCACGCGGTCGGTGCTCCAGGTGTCCAGGTCCGTCATCGACGGCGCGTAATACAGGTCGACGAGCCTGAAGCCGTGCCGTTCGGCGGCCATCCTGATCACGTGGTTGATCCGTTCGACCCGACCGGCGATCACCCGGCCGATCGGCAGTATCCGCGCCAGGTCCGGAAACGTCGTCGTCACCACCGTGGCATCGCAGACAGCCAGCCGGCTGTGCAGTTCGTCCAACTCGGCCAGCGCCTGCCGGAAGCGCAGCCCCGGCCGGGTGACGTCGTTCATCCCGATGCACACGGTGATCAGATCCGGTTCCATGGCCAGCGCGTGCGGCAGCTGCTCGTCCAGCACGTCGCGGATCCGGCGACCCCGCACCGCGAGGTTGGCGTACGCCAGGCCGGGGTAGTGGGAGTCGAGGATCGCCGCGAGCCGGTCGGCGAAACCGACCAGCCCGACGAATTCGTCACCGTCCCAAAGTCCTTCGGTCTGGCTGTCGCCGACGGCGACGTAGCGGGAGTACCGAACCACACCCGCACTCTAAAGCGTGCGACCGACGGCGCTCAGCTGGCGCAGTATGTCCTCGAGCCGGGTTCGAGGCAGCTCCATGCGCCATTGGGCCGCCGAGGCCGACAGAAGCACCACCCCCGGCGCGAAGCTGATGGCGGTCAGTTGTACGCCGTGCGGCAGTTCGGGCAGGCGCACGGGATAGGCGGGAGTACGGCCCGGTAGCGGCCAGCGCGACCGGCCGAACGCCAGTCCGCGTGGCTTGAGCCAGAGTGTCGAACCGTCCAATCGCGCGTCGACCTCCAGGTGCCCGGCCGCCGGCCGCCGCGCCAGCCGCAGCCGGGCGACCCCGTCGGCGCCGACCGCTCCGGACAGCCGGGGCGCCACCCACCGGAATAAATCGTCGAGCGCCGCCGCCGGCACCTCCAGCGTCAGCTCGACCGGGGCCGCCACGAGCACCGGTGGTGCGGTCGGCCGCATGTGCACGTTGTGCAGCACCGCCGTCGCATGGGTGAACTCCGCCTCGTTCCACCGGATGTCGCGGGCGGCCAGCCGAACGTCGTTGAGTTGGCCGACCGACAGCCCCCGAACGTCGAGCCGCGAGTCGAACTCGGTGACCGTCAACGTCAGATCCCCGTTGTCGAGCCTGACTGCCACCCGCCTGCCTACCACCAGCCGACGCACGGTCATGAACAGGGTGCGGTAGGCCGCGGCTGCTCCGCTGCTGACCGGCGCCACTGCCGCCGAAGACCACAGCGCGGTCAACATGTCGATGGGGCGGAACGGGTCGAATCGGCGCAGCGATCCCGGACGCGTCATGGCTCCAGCATTCCCGTTGCGACGCCGTTCCGTACAGTCGGGCGCATGACCTCCGTGGTAATCGTCGGCAGCGGGTTCACCGGATTCGAATGTGCGCGGGCGTTGGCCCGCAAGTTCCGCAGACAGCGTGCCGATGTGGAGATCTCGATCATCTCGCCGGTCGACTACATGCTCTACACGCCGTTGCTGCCGGATGTCGCGGGAGGCCTGGTCGACGCCCGGTTCGTCGCTATCCCGTTGGCCAATGCGCTGCGCGGCGTGCAGGCGATCCGCGGCCGGGTGGACGAGGTGGACTTCGACGGGCGCACGGTCACTTTCACCGACCCCGAAGAACGGTCCCGCGTTCTCAACTGGGACCGCCTCGTGCTGACACCGGGCTCGGTGACCCGGCTTTTCGACGTGCCCGGGCTCGCCGAGCACGCCCGCGGCCTCAAGTCGACGGCCGAAGCGCTCTACCTGCGCGACCACGTGCTCGAACAACTCGAACTCGCCGATGTCGACGACGATCCGGGCCGTGCGGCGGCCCGGCGGACGATCGTCGTGGTCGGCGCGTCGTATTCGGGTACCGAGCTCGCCGTGCAGTTGCGCGCGCTCGCCGACGCCGCGGCCAACCAGATGGGCTTCGACCCCGGCGAGGTGAAATTCGTCCTGCTCGACCTGGCCGAACAGGTGATGCCGGAGGTCGGCGAGAAGCTGGGCGCGGCCGCACAGCGAGTGCTGCGCTCGCGCGGCATCGACGTGCGGCTCGGGGTCACGCTGAAGGAGGTGCACGCCGAACATGTTGTACTCAGCGATGATTCGCTGATCCGCACGCATACCGTCGCCTGGGTCACCGGCGTCACGGGTGCGCCGCTGATCGAAAAGCTCGGGCTGCCCACCGAGCGGGGCCGGCTGAAGGTCACCACCGAACTGCAGGTGCCGGGACATCCGGACGTGTTCGCGGCGGGAGACGCCGCCGCCGTGCCCGATGTCACCGACCCGGGCAAGATCACCCCGCCGACCGCTCAACATGCCACCCGGCAGGGAAAGGTGTTGGCGCGCAACGTCGCTGCCAGTCTGGGCGTCGGCAAGGCCAAACAGTACAAGCACCGCAACATGGGTCTCGTCGTCGACTTGGGCCCGCACTCCGCGGTGGCCAACCCGCTCAACATCCAGTTGTCCGGCTTCCCCGCCAAGCTCGTCACACGGGCCTACCACGTGTATGCCATCCCGCGCGGCGTCAACCGCTGGGCGGTGACACTGGCATATCTGACCGACCTGTTCTGGGACCGCTCCGTGGTGTCGTTCGGACTGTCGTCGCGGGAAGACGCCCGGTTCTCGGCGAGCGAAGGCATACCCATGCCGAAAGCCGAGTGATTCAAACCCGGTGAACCGGGGAACTGTGTCGGCATGGCTACGTATCGCGTGCTGAACCCCAAGGGCGAGGTCGTCGACACCAAGGACATCGAGAGTGCCGACGACGCCCACGCCTGGTTCGTCGACCAGAAGGCCGACCCCGAACTCGGCTGGCGCATGGAGGTCAAGACCGACGACGGGGACTGGGACTTCTTCGACAGCAGCGAGGGCGACCGCAAATACTGACGCGCGTTGTGAAGCGGGCGAAGTGCTGCTTTCAACGGAGGGTGACGTGTGCCTAAGCTGAGCGCCGGACTGCTGCTGTACCGGGTCAGCGACGGCACGGTCGAGGTGCTCATCGGCCATCCGGGTGGGCCGTTCTGGGCACGCAAGGACGACGGCGCCTGGTCGATCCCCAAAGGCGAGTACACCCAGGGCGAAGACCCCTGGACCGTCGCGTGCCGCGAATTCGAAGAGGAACTCGGCAAGCAGCCGCCGTCCGGCCCGCGAATCGACTTCCCGCCCGTCAAGCAGCCGAGCGGAAAGGTGATCACGGCGTTCGCCGTGCGCGGCGACCTCGACCTGGCCGGCACCTTCTCCAACACGTTCACGCTGGAATGGCCGAAGGGGTCGGGCAGAATCAGGGAATTTCCCGAAATCGACCGGGTAGCCTGGTTTTCCGTGGCTGAGGCTCGGTCGAAGCTGTTGAAGGGTCAGCGGCCGCTGCTGGAGTTTCTGCTGGCGGCAATCGAAGACGACGAACGTCTCGGGTCTCGATCGCGTTGATCGTCAACGCGCGGCCGTGGATGCGCCAGCCGGCCCGCGTGCGCAGGTATTCGTCGTCGTAGCGCAGATGCCACACCAGATCGGAGACGTGCTCGCCGCGGAGCGTCCAGTGGTGGGCGATGCAGGTGATCCGGCCCAGGGCGTAGTCGGGTTCGTCGCCCTTGGCGTACACCTCTCCGACGATCGCATGCTCGATCCGGGCCACGTTGGAGACGGATGCCAGCGACGCCATGGCCGCGCGCACACCGTCGCGGCCGTGGTGGCGGCGCACCGGCTCCAGAATCCGCGGCGGGTCCGGCAGGCGCAGTTCGGCGTTGTCGGTGAACAGCTCGACGACATCGTCGAATCGGCGGTCGTCGACAGCCGAGGCGTAGATGTGCACCAGATCGGCCAGTGCCAACCGGTCGGCGGTGCTCAGCATCATGAGACAAGCCCCAATCGCTGCGCGCACTCCGACAGCATGTCGCGCGCTTCGTCGATGTCGGCCGTCGGCGGCATCGCCAGGATCAGGCGGTCCGCGCCGCGCTCGGAGAGTTTGGCCGCCCGCTCGCCGTCGATCTTGGTGACCAGGTGGCCGAGCGAGAGTTCGAGCGCACCGGGGTCGCGTCCACAGCGCACGGCCTCCTCGCGCATCAGCGAGACGAGCTCGGCCAGTTCGGCGCCACCGACACCGAGCGGCTGGAACCCGTCGCCGAGCCGGCCGGCCCGCCGAGCCGCTGCCCTGCTGTGCCCGCCGATGTGAATCGGTATGTGCGCGAGCGGTTTCGGATAGCACATCGCGTGGTCGAAATCGAAGAACTCACCGTGGAAGTCGGCTCCCTCGGAGCGGTCCTGCCACAGCAGCCGCAGCACCGCCAGCTGCTCGTCGGCGCGTCGGCCCCGGCTGGCGAAGTCGGTCCCGCAGGCCTCGATCTCCTCTTTGAGCCAGCCCATCCCCACACACAGCCGCAGCCGTCCACCGGAGAGCGCATCGACCGTGGCAACCCGTTTGGCCAGCACCACGGGGTGGTGGTTGGGCAGCACGAGCACGCCAGTGGCGAGGCCCAGCCCACGGGTCTGCCCGGCCAGGAAGGCCAGCAGCTCAAGCGGGTCCGGAACCGCACAGTCGGCAGGCAACTCGACGCGACCGGACGCGTCGTAGGGGTAGACGCTGTCGTACTGCGACATGAGCACGGTGTGCTCGACGACGACGATCGACTCGAACCCGCACTGCTCCAGGTGCTTGGCGAAGGCGGCCATGAACGCGGGGTCGGCAGTGACTCCCGCGGCTACGGGCGCGATGACGGCGTATTTCATGGCAGCGGGGGCAGGCCGTTGCTTTCGCGGATGTCCCTGCGGCATTCGCGCCGGGTCTGACCGGTCTGCTGCATGCACACCCGCACGGGCGATTCCTCGGCGGCCGGCAGGGGTTCGTCGGTCGGCTCATTGGTCACCGTCGGGCTCGGGATGTCGCCTTCGGTCAGCGACCAGATCGAGGCGCCGGTGGTCTGCAGCGTCGAGCAGTACGCCGTCGAGCCGTCCGCTGTGGTTCCGGTGCTGCCGACGGGCGAGCAGTCGGCACCGATCACGGCGACCGGTGCAGCGTCCGGCGTCGCCGTCGTGGTCGGGGGAGTCGTGGTGGTCTGGGGAGTCGTGGGTGCGGGCGTCGTCGGAGTGGGCGCCGTCGGAGTGGGCATTGCCGTGGTGGTCGGGGCGAGGCCGGCGCGCGCGGCTTCCTCTTCGTCGGCGCGACCGTACTCGAAGGCCGCAACCGCGATCGCCACGACCAGCAGCACGGCGAGGATCACCGGCACGATCACGCTCGCCCGCCGCAGCGGCCGGTCGGGCCGTTTGGACCGCTTGGGCCGGGTGGCCGCTCCGGCGAGCCGGGTGGCGTCGGCGTCCGGCGGGACGGCGCCCAGGTGGTGGCCGAGCGCCCTCGCGAAATCCGCGCAGCGCGTGAAGCGGTCCTTGGGGTCCTTGGCCAGGGCCTTGGCCAGCACGGGATCCAGGCCCGCGAGGTCGGGGCGGTCGGCGCCGATCGCCGGTGGGGCCGACGAGAGGTGCTGGCTGATGACGACCGCCGGGTTGGAGTGGTGAAACGGCGGCGATCCGGTCAGCAGATGAAATGCGGTGGCGGCCAACGCATACTGGTCGGCCCGGCCGTCCAGTTTCTCACCCATCAGCTGCTCGGGCGCGGCGTAGGAGACGGTGCCCACGGTCATGTTCGTCGCGGTCAGCCCGCTGATGTCGTTCTCCCAGCGCGCGATCCCGAAGTCGGCCAACAGGATTCGTTCGCCCCCGGAGTCGGGGTGGGCAAGCAGGATGTTCGCCGGCTTGACGTCGCGGTGCAACAGTCCGCCCTGGTGGGCGTAGTCGAGGGCGTCGGCGATGGCGCTGATGATCGAGACGACTTCCCGCGGCGGCATTCCATCGGGGTACCGCTCCTGCAGCAGGCGCGCCGCATCGGTGCCGTCGACGTAGTCCATCGAGATCCAGATCTGGCCGTCGGATTCACCGCGGTCGTGCACGCCGACGATGTGCGGATGCCACAGCGTGGCAGCGATGTCGGCCTCGCGCTGGAAGCGCCGGCGGTACTCGTCGTCGGCCGACACCGAGGTGGGAAGCACCTTGAGCGCGTCGCGGCGAGGCAGGCGCGGATGCTGGGCCAGATAGACCTCGCCCATGCCACCGGCACCGAGTAGTCGCACGATGGTGTATCCGGCGAACGTCGCACCATCGGCCAACGGCATGGGCGAAATAGTACGAGACGCAGCTACAGATCGAGCGTCAGATGGCCACCCTCGGCCGCGCGCGAGATGCAGATCAACATCAGCCCATCGTCGCGTTCGGGATCGGTGAGCAGCACGTCGCGGTGGTCGACGGCGCCCGCGAGCACGCGGGTTCGACAGGTGCCACAGAAACCCTGCTGACACGAATACGGCGCAGCCACCCCCGACCGGCGTAGCGCGGTGAGCAGGGTCTCGTCGGCGCCGACGTCGACGGACTCGCCGCTCGAGGCCACGGTCACCGAGAACGCCTTGCCGTCGACGACCGGCGGGGCGGCGAACCTCTCGAAGTGCAGTTCGACGTCGTCGCGGCCGGCCAGCCGCCCGCGGATCGCGGTCAACATCGGCGCCGGCCCGCAGGCGTAGACCGCGGTGCCGCGTGGGCAGTCGCCGAGCAAATCGTCGGCGGTGGGCAGGCCGCTGACGTCGTCGGTGCGGATGCGGACCCGCGCATGCGAGGAGCAGGAGTCACTTGAGTCGCCGAAGGCCGCGACCTCGTCGACGAACGGCAGGCTGTCGCGACTGCGGCCGGTGTACACCATCGACCAGTCGACGCCGAGGCGCTGCGCCAGGCCGAGCATCGGCAGGATCGGGGTGATCCCGATACCGCCCGCCACGAACAGCAGCCGCTGGGTAGGAGAACCGTAGCCGGGGACGGTGAGCGGGAACGCGTTACGGGGTCCGTGCGAGGTGACGGTCGTCCCGGGCCGCAGCGCGTCGTGCACCTCGATCGACCCCCCGCCTCCGTCGGGGATGCGCCGCACCGCGATGCGGTAGGCGTCGCGGCGCGCGGGGTCGCCGCACAGCGAGTACTGGCGCACCAGACCGCTCGGGAGGGTGATGTCGATGTGCGAGCCGGGACGCCACCGCGGTAGCGGTCCGCCGTCGGCGGCGGTCAATGTCAGCGCCACCACGTTCTCGTCGCGCGCCACCGCCCGCCGGTCGCAGACCCGCAGCACACGCGTCCGATCCAGTTCGGGCGGCGGCGTGACCCGCCGGGTGGCGGCTGCCACCGTGGCCATTCCGGAGATCACCGCGTCGGCGAACCCCACCATCAGGCTGCGGCGACCCTGCCGCAGGGGGTTGGCCGGCAGTTGCCGGTAGCGTTCCCGCAGACCCATCAAAGGTGCGCGGCGCGCGCGGCGGGTGAGGTGGCCAGGTAGGCCACGGCCTGGGCGGTCGAGCCCATCTCCTCGGGTGAGTAGCCGGGTCGGAAGTAGGCCAGCGTGTTGACGCCGAACAGGGTCCGGAACTTGGGCAGCAGACCGAGTTCGGAGTCGCGCATCCGCATTCGCTGCATCGTCCACCAACCGATGTCGTTGTTCGGATCGGATTTGAGCAGATACCAGGTGCCGCGCTGGAAGAACGCGAACATCGCCGTCGCCGCAAGCATCATGGCCCGGATCCGGTCGGGATAGCTGTTGTGGAAATAGACCGCGACGTCGTGGGCGACGCAGCGGTGCTCGACTTCCTCGCTGCCGTGCCAGCGGAACAGGTCGACCAACGTCGGGTGGGCGTCATGGTCGTCCCAGGACGAGTTGAGCGCGAAATCGCCGAGCACCGCGGTGTAGTGCTCGATCGCCGCGATCAGCCACAGCCGCTCACACAGGTCGTTCAGCCGCCGGTCGGGATCATCGGATTGTGTTGGCGCCAAGACCTTTTCGAACATGTACTCGACGAGGTCGAGCACCGGCGCGGGATCTACGCCGTTGCCGACGAGGAACTCTCGGATCACGTCGTCGTGGGCGGCGGCGTGCGTCGCTTCCTGGCCGATGAAGCCGCGGATGTCGTCGGCGAGCTTGGGATCGCGCACCAGCGGCAGCGCTTCGTTGTACGTGCGGACGAACCAGTGCTCGGCGGCCGGCAGCACCACGTTGAAAAGGTTGATCATGGTGGAGGCCACCGGATGACCCGGGATCCACTCCAGCGGGATGTCCGACAGGTCGAAATGCACCTTGCGGGCTTGAATCTGGACTGGCCCCGGATCGATCTCCCGGGCGAAGCGGTGCGGTCGCAGCATGTCAGCCTCCTGTCGAAGCCCTTTGTACGCAGTCTAAAAGAGGTAACTGGGAACGCAGGTTTCAGGTTCGCTCGCGCTGTCAATATGTTCGTTCATGGCGGGGATCGAGAGTGTTCTCGAGTGGGCCAAGCAGCAAGTGGCGGCCCGGGTTCCGAAAGCCGATCTGGATCAACGCGACGCCGACTACATCCGGGAGCAACTCCCGGGTCTGTGGTTGTTGGCGTCGCTGTACTTCCGCGCCGACGTCCGCGGCTTGGACCGCATACCCGCCGACGGGCCGGTGCTGCTGGTGGGCAACCACAGCGGCGGCAACCTGCCCCCAGACACCTTCGTCTTCACGCTGGCGTTCTGCTCGTACTTCGGCGTCGAGCGACCGTTCTATCAGCTCGCCCACAACCTGGTTGTGTCGATGCCGGGGCTGGGCTCGCTGCGCAAGTTCGGCACCGTCGCCGCCAACCACGACAACGCCACGCTGGCGCTGAAGTCGGGCGGGGCCCTGCTGGTGTATCCCGGCGGCGATTACGAGGTGTTCCGGCCGTCGTGGAAGCGCCACGAGGTCGACTTCGGCGGCCGCAAGGGGTACGTGAAGCTCGCTCGCGAGGCCGGTGTGCCGATCGTGCCGGTGGCCAGCATCGGGGGCCAGGAAGCGGCGCTGTTCCTCGACCGCGGGCAGTGGCTGGCCAAGCTGCTGATGGTCGACAAGACCGCGCGCCTCAAGAGCGTGCCGATCCTCGTCGCGCCGCCGTGGGGCCTGACCGTCAGCGACATGGTGCCGAGGCTGCCCCTGCCGACCAAGATCGCCATCGAGGTGCAGGATCCGATCGACGCCGACGACATCGCGGCCGGTGACGACGATGTGATCGACAAGAGGGTGCTGACCAGCCTGCAGGCCGGGGTGGATCGGCTGGCGGCCCGACGACGCTTCCCGGTGTTGGGCTGATGCGTCCTCCCGTCGCCGAGTGTGGGCTCGAGTCACGCGGTACGCCGGAAATGCGTGCGGGCAATCTACGTTCGCACGAAAGTGAGCCCGCTCGATGAGGGTGCAGCGGCGGTGCGTCATCGACGCCGACCGGGACCGGGTGTGGAAGGTGGTCAGCGACCCCGGCTGCTACCCGGAATTCATGTCGAGCCTGGAGCGGTGGGAGACGCTGACCGACGATCCCGCCGGACGCGGCGCCCGCTACACCGTGCACTGGAAGGTGGGCTCGGTGCCCATCGGCGGCACCGTCGAGGTCGTCGAGTTCGACCCGCCGCGCGAATTGTCGTGGATCGGGATCACCGGGGTGTCGCAGCGCGGCCGGTTCCGGTTGCGTGAGACCGAGGACGGCCGGACGAAGGTCATCTTCCGGCTGTCCTACGAGTCGGCGGGGAACCTACTGGGACTGATCGCGGACCGGGTTGCCGCGCGGCAGGTCGGCCGCAATATGAGCAAGACGTTGGCCAGCCTGCGGCAGATGGTCGAGGCCTGAGGCGTCAGGCTGGCGGCGGCGCACCCGCGCCGGGTGCACCCTGGATCGGCACCACCGGGGTGGGCGTCACCGTGGTGATGCCGTTGCTGCCGACCCTGGGCCCGCCGGACGGCCCCATCTCGGCGATCATGTCGGCCGCCTTCTGGCTGCAGTCGAGCATCAGCAGGATGCGGCCGCCCGACGTCATCTTCTGCTGGTCGACCAGGCACTCCGCCTGCGGCAGCACGCTGCCGAACGATCCGCCGAACGACCCTTTGACGCCCTGCGACTTCAGGATCTGCAGCGCCTTCTGATACGGCTCACCGACCACGTTGTAGTTGTTCGCCGCCGGCTGGGACAGCGCGATACCGGCGCCGACCAGTGCCGCGGAACCGACAGCGACGAACCCACCGCTGAGCACAACAAGCTTGTTCACGGCATCTCCCTAGGTCGGCGCGGTGCGAACATATCGCAGTCGGTTCGAATGTGAAACCGGAGAAAGTCCCGCCCGTGTTACACCGTCGGGCGCACCGCGGCCCGCATGATCTCGCCCAGACTCGCCGCGTCGGCATCCTCGAATACGTCTTCCAGCAGCAGTTTCCTGCCGTCAGGGCCGCTCAGCGGCACCCGCCAGTTCGGATACTCGTCGGTGGTGCCCGGCTGGTTCTGGGTGCGCAGATCACCGACCGCGTCGGTCAGCGACAGCGCCAGCAACCGCGACGGTGTGCGACCGAGATAGCGGTGCAGCGCCTCGACGATCTCGGTGACGCCGATGTCCTCGGTGTCGCCGCTCAGCAGGCCGACGCGCCGCAGTTCGCTCAACCACCCGGCCTGCTGTTCGCGGTCGGCGGCCAGTTCCTCCTCGGCGGGCCGGGTCAGCAGGCCGAGTTCGTCGCGGAGCCGGACGTGTTCGCCGGCCAGGTAGCCGGCTGTCGGAGGGAGATCGTGGGTCGTGACCGCCGACAGGCAGTACTCGCGCCAGCGCTCGGCGGGAAGCGGCCCACCGTCCCCGTCGCGGTCGGCCTCGAACCACAGGATCGACGTCCCGAACAGACCGCGCTCACGCAGGTGGTCGCGCACCCACGGCTCGACGGTGCCGAGGTCCTCGCCGACGACGACGGCTCCCGCCCGGTGCGCCTCCAGCGCGACGATGCCGATCATCGCCTCATGGTCGTAGCGCACATAGGTGCCTTGGGTGGGAGGCGCGCCCCGCGGGATCCACCACAGCCGGAACAGCCCGATGATGTGGTCGATCCGCACGCCGCCCGCGTGTCGTAGCACGGCGTTGACCAGTGCGCGGAAC
This sequence comes from Mycobacterium sp. GA-0227b, assembly GCF_001499855.1. Taxonomy (GTDB): domain Bacteria; phylum Actinomycetota; class Actinomycetes; order Mycobacteriales; family Mycobacteriaceae; genus Mycobacterium. The sequence goes on along the minus strand of NZ_LQIK01000006.1, from coordinate 113,077 downwards.
GGCTCGTAGGCGAGCTTCTCGAGTTGGTCCGGTCGCCACGGTGGCTGCGACCAGTCCTGGCCGAGCTGGTTGAACTCGTCCGGTGGCGCACCCGCCGTGACCCCGAGTGCCAGCACGTCCTGCAGTGCCCATGCATCCGCCCCGTTGGGGTCCACCCCGACCGCCAGGTCATGCATGACGCCCAGGCTCATGCCCGCCTGCAGGGCGGTGGCCTGCGTCGCGGTCAGCTGGTCGTCGAGCTGCCACTGCAGCCAACGGTGGAAGTCGACGGCCTCGGCGTTCTCGGCGGCGAAGTCCGCGACGGCCTCGCTCGCGGGATGCTGCAGCTCGGGTGGCCAACGATGCCAGTCGGCGCCGTGCCGCTCGGCGAGCGCACACCAGACGGCGAAGTCGTCCAGGCTGCCGCCCTCGCGCTCGCGGTAGGCGGCGTAGGCCAGCTCCCGCCCCACAGAACGCGGCACCGCGTATACCGCCTCCAACGCGGCGCGCTTGCCCCGCCACGCGGCGTCGCGGTCGATCTGGTCGGTACGGCCGGCCCGTGCCTGCAGGTACTCACGCGCCTTGCGCATCCGGTTGCGACGACGGACGTAGGCGTACTCGGGGACGGCCTCGACGCGAAGGTAGATCGGGTTGACGAAGCGACGCGACGTGGGCAGGTAGGGCGACGGTTCCATCGGCGCGACCGGAGCGGCCGCGTGCAATGGGTTGACCAGGATGAAGCCCGCGCCATGTCGGGCCGCCGACCATACCGCGAGATCGGTCAGGTCGGTCAGATCGCCGATGCCCCAGGACCTTTCAGACCGCACACTGTACAACTGGGTGGCCAGCCCCCACTGCCGGCCGGTAGGAGGTTGCAATGACGCCGGCGAGACGATGATCGGCGTGCTCGTCTCCGCCGAGTCCGCCTGCAGGTGCAGCCGGTGGTATCCGATCGGGAGGTCGGCGGGCAACTCGAACGTCGCCTCGCCGATCAACCTGCCGTCCAGATCGTAAGGCGGCCGGTTGTTTTCGACCTGACGCAGATTCGCGCGGACCGTCCCGTCCTCCAGGTGGATCCGGAGTGCCACCGGGCCGCCGTGCGTGACGTGGACCCAGAACGGCGACGTGACACCGGCCCGGCCGACGATCGTCGGCGGCAGGCGACACCCCCAGTATTCGCGGTCGTGCGCGGTGAGCGCGGCGGCGCGGTCGTCCTCGGTGGCGGCCGGGACACCGAGCGCCGCGAGCACCGAGATCAGCGTCGACTCGGCAACGGGCACTCGCGTGCCGGTCCAGTCCTCGTATTCGGCCGCGACACCATAGCGTCGCGCCAACTCCACCAGCGACGCGGCGGGCAGCTCAACCTGGACTGTCATGGCGCCAATCTTGCCTGGCGGGGAAGCGACTCGCGGATCGACACGATCCGGTGCGTACCCACCGTGAGACCAAGGCGAACCCACAGCGAAGAAACCGCCGCAAATTCGGCGGTCGCGGCACGTTCGGCGGTGATCTGCTCTGTTCGCCCTCGCGTAAGGTCGCCCGCATGGCGGCCGACCGGTTGGACACGGCGCGGGCGCAGCACCGGCGGGCCCGGATCGCGGTGGCCGCGCTGTTCTTGAGCAACGGCGCGATCTTCGCCAACCTGCTTCCGCGTTATCCGGAGATCAAGACCGACCTGCAGTTGTCGAACGCGGTGTACGGCGCGGCGATCGCGGCGTTCTCGGCCGGCGCGCTGGTCGCCGGACTGACCGCGGCGGCGCTGATCCGGCGTTACCGCTCGTCACGGGTGGCGGTCGTCGGCACCGTCGGGATCGCCGCGTTCGTCGTGGCCGCCGGCCTGGCATCGAGCCCGCTGATGCTCACTGCGGCGTTGTTCGTCGCGGGCGCATCGGATGCGATCACCGACGTCGCACAGAACGCCCACGGGTTGCGGCTACAGCGCAACTACGGCCGTTCCATCATCAACTCGTTTCACGCCGTATGGTCCGCGGGCGCGATCGTCGGCGGGTTGATGGGCGCCGGGGCGATCGCACTCGGCATCTCCCGGACCACGCATCTGACGATCGCCGCGGCGCTGTGCTGCGCGGTGGTCGCGTTCGCCTACCCGTATCTGCTGAAGGGACCCGATCACGACGACCATCCGGCCGCGCACCTGACCGGTACGGGTGGCGCCGGGACGGCGGTGTACGTCGCACTGCTGGCCCTGGTGGTGATCGCGGTCGCGGGCGCCACTGTCGAGGACGCCGGAAGTTCTTGGGCCACACTGTATCTGCGCGACAGCCTGAACGCGCCGGGCGCGGTCGCCGCCTTCGGGTACATCGCGCTGGCCGGGGCGATGTTCGTCGGGCGGCTGATCGGGGACCGGCTCGTCGACCGGTTCGGCGAACGCGCGGTCGTGCGCGCCGGCGGCGTCCTCACCGCTGCGGGCATGGGTGCGGCGCTGGCGTTTCCGTCGGTGCCCGCCACGGTCGGCGGGTTCGCCGCCGCGGGTTTCGGGGTGGCCACCCTGATCCCCGCCGCCATGCACCGCGCCGATCAGCTTCCCGGCCTGCGGCCGGGCAGCGGGCTGACGGTGCTGACCTGGCTGATGCGGATCGGGTTCTTCGGCGCGCCGCTGATCGTCGGGCTGGTCGCCGATGCGACGAGCCTGCGGGTCGGTCTGCTCAGCGTTCCGGTGGCCGGCGTGGTGGTGCTCGCGTTGGCCGGTGTGCTCAGTGCGCGGCACCCGCCAACTCGATCGTGAGCACACCCGCCACGATCAGCGCGATGCCGGAGGCCATCACCCAGGTGAGCGGCTCGGCGAACAACACCCGTGCGATCAGCGCGACGAGCGCGACCCCGCACGCGGTCCACACTCCGTAGGCGATGCCGACCGGCATCCCGAGTCCCAGCGTCAGCCACAGCAGGTAGAACGACGCCAGGTAGCCGAGCACCACTGGGGCGATCCAGGCCTTCTTGCGGAAGCCGTCGGAGGCCCGCAGCGACAGCGTCGCGACAACCTCGATCGCGATGGCGCCCGCGAGCGTCCACCACATCACGTCTCGGCCGCCCGATGCGAGCCGAGCTCGATGAGCAGGACGCCGGCGATGATGAGCCCGATGCCGGCGACGATCGGCCAGGTGAACGGGTCGCCGAACAACACGGCCGCCAGTACCGCGGTACACGCGGTGCCCAACGCGCCCCAGATGCCGTAGGCCACTCCCACCGCAATCCCGGCGCGCAACACCATCGCCAACAACACGAACGCGCAGAGATAGCCGACGATCACCACAAGCAACCACACCGAATGGTCTTGAGAGGCACGCAAAGACAACGTCGCCGCGACCTCAGCGGCGATGGCCCCGGCGAGCAACGCCCACTTGATCACGCCACCAAGCTATCGGAGGCCAGCCGTGCCCCGCGTAGCCTGGTGAGGCAGTTTTCCGCCGACGCCAAGGAGTCCTGATGACGGCCGATGCCGGGCGCACCGCCGACGACGGTCCGGTCGTCGACACCGCGAGCGGTCCGGTCCGCGGCGTCGACGACGGAACCGTGAAGGTGTGGAAGGGAATTCGGTACGCGGCGCCGCCTGCGGGGGAGCTTCGCTGGCGACCGCCGCAACCGCCCACGCGCTGGTCCGAGCCGGCGGACGCCACCAGGGTCGGCCCGGTGTGCCCGCAGCCGACCGATCCGCGGATCCCGCTCGATCTCGGGGCGCCGCAGGGCGACGACTGCCTGACCCTCAATGTGTGGGCCGCCTCGGACACCGGGCCGGGAGCGGGTAAGCCCGTGATGGTGTGGGTGCACGGCGGCGCCTACGTCCTCGGTTCGTCGGCGCAGCCCCTCTACCACGGCCGTGCACTCGCGGCAGGCGGCGAGGCAGTGATCGTCACCGTGAATTACCGGGTGGGCGCGCTGGGGTTCCTGGACCTGTCGGAGTTCGGTGACGGGTTCACGACCAACCTCGGCCTGCGCGATGTGCTGTTCGCGCTGCAGTGGGTCCGCGAGAACATCGAGGGGTTCGGGGGAGACCCGGATCGGGTGACCGTCTTCGGCGAATCCGCCGGCGCCGGGATCATCACCACGCTGCTGGCCAGCCCGGCCGCCGCGGGGCTGTTCGGAGCGGCGATCGCACAGAGCTCACCCGCGACGTCCATCTACGATCGCGAGCGTTCGCGGCGCGTCGCGAAGCTGTTCCTCGACGAACTCGGCGTGCGACCCGACGAAGCCGACCGGTTGCCGTCGGTGCCCACGGCGGCGCTGCTGGCGGCGTCCAAGCGGGTGTTCGACGACATTCCGGTGCGCACCCCGGGCACGCTGGCGTTCGCGCCGATCATCGACGGCGATGTGGTGCCGGCGCATCCGGTGCAGCTGGCCCGCGACGGCCGCACGCATCCGGTCCCGCTGATCATCGGAACCAACAAGCACGAAGCCGCGCTGTTCCGCTGGATGAGGTCGCCGCTGATGCCGATCACGCCCAAGGCGATCCGCGCGATGTTCGCCGAGATCGCCGCCGAGCAGCCGGATCTGCAACTGCCCGAGGAAGAACGGATCCGCGCTGCCTACCGCGGCCGCGGCAAGGCCATCGGCATGGGCGTGGCTCGCGACATCGGGTTCCGGATGCCGTCGGTGTGGTTCGCCGAGGGCCATCGCGAGGTGGCACCGGTCTACCTGTACCGGTTCGACTTCGCCACCCCGATGCTGCGACTATTGCGCCTCGGCGCCGCGCACGCCACCGAACTGCCTTATGTATGGGGCAATCTGGTCGCCGGCCCGAAGGATCCCACCTTCAAGCTCGGCGGGCTCAAAGCGGGTCGGGCGGTTTCGGCGCGGATGCGGCGGCGCTGGCTGAACTTCGCCGTCGACGGCACGCCGGCCGGCGGGCCGGGCGATCCGGTGTGGCCGCCCTACCGCGATCCCGGCCGCGCCACCCTGGTCATCGACGCCCAGGACCGCGTGGTCGACGACCTCGACCACGACGTGCGCACCGCGTGGGGCGATCAGGTGCTCAGCTTCCGCTGAGCCGTATGCTTTTTCCGGAGGTTTCGACGTGGACGCGAGTGCTGCCTTGTCGCACGTGTTGCCACCGCTGATGCACGACCCCGTGACATTCGCGGTGCCGTTCTTCTTGCTGCTGCTGGTCATCGAATGGACCGCCGCCCGCAGGCTTGCGCACGAGGAGGTCGGAGCCGCTTCGGCGGCGACATCGGAATCCGGGCGCGCACCGGCCGGGGCGTATCAGCGGTCCGACGCGTGGGCCAGCATCTGGATGGGCGTCGTCTCGATCGGCACCAGCGGGGTGCTGAACTTCATCGCGCTGCTGGGCTACGCGGCATTGTTCGTCTACGTCGCACCGTGGCAGTTACCCGCCGACGCCTGGTACACGTGGGTGATCGCGATCGTCGGCGTGGACTTGCTCTACTACGTCTATCACCGGATGGCGCACCGGATCCGGCTGATCTGGGCGACCCACCAGGCGCACCACTCCAGCCAGTACTTCAACTTCGCCACCGCACTACGGCAGAAGTGGAACATCAGCGGGGACGTCTTCTTGCGTGCGCTGCTGCCACTGTTGGGCGTGCCGCCGTGGATCGTCTTCGCCAGCTTCTCGATCAACCTGATCTACCAGTTCTGGATTCACACCGAGCGGATCGGCAAGCTCTGGGCGCCAATAGAATTCGTCTTCAATACGCCGTCACACCACCGCGTGCACCACGGCATGGATCGGCAATACCTCGACAAGAACTACGGCGGCATCTTGATCGTGTGGGACCGGATCTTCGGCAGTTTCGCCGCCGAAACCGTCCGCCCGCACTACGGACTGACCAAGCAGGTCGACACCTACAACATCTGGACGCTGCAGACGCACGAGTATGTGGCGATTGTCCGCGACGTGCGGCGGGCGTCCCGCTGGCGCGACAAGCTGGGGTACATCTTCGGCCCGCCGGGCTGGATGCCCGCCAAGCGGAGCGTCGTGTCGGAGGAATCCGCCGCGGTTACCGCGTAGCCGGCACCGGGCCAGGAACAGAGGTTCTTCGAGGCCGGCCTGACGGCTGCGAAGTCTATGCTCACGGTAGGCGACGGCGACGAGTCCGGAGGATCAACCACCATGACCCAAGCAGGACACGGGAGAGTCTCCCCGGAGCCGCATGACCACGTCGTGAACATCTATCACGCCGACGATGATGTTGTTGATGATGTCAGCCGCTACCTGGCCGACGGGTTGGCTTCCGATGACGCGGTGGTGGTCATCGCGACTTCGGCACACTGCGATGCCTTCGCCCGTCGGCTCGCCGAGCACGGTGTCGACCTGCGCGCAGCCCGTGGAACCGGCCGCTACCGCGCCCTGGACGCCGCGGAGACGTTGGCGAAATTCATGATCGACGGCGCCCTGCACCGGGACCGATTCGTCGAGGTGATCGGCGGAGTGATCACCGCGGCGAGCAGTGGCCGACGCCGGGTGCGCGCGTTCGGGGAGATGGTGGCACTGCTGTGGGCCGCCGATGACGTTGCTACGGCGATCGAGCTCGAAGCCATGTGGAACGACCTTCTGGCCAGTCATGAGTTCTCCCTCTATTGCGCCTATCCCGTGGACATCCTCACCACTGCCACCGATCTGGTTAGCGTGCAACAGGTTTGCGCTCAGCACTCCAGCGTCGTGGCGCCCAAGACATACGGGTCGGCTGACCCCGGTGTCGAGGCCGCGCCAAGTCGAAACGAGGTCGTTCGCGACCTGGAATCAACGGAGTTGTACGTCCCGGTGCCAAGCGCCGTGCGGGCCGCCCGCCAGTTCGTCAACGACCGGCTGAAGGCATGGGGCAGAGACGCGATCATCGACAACGCATCCCTTGTCGTGTCCGAACTGGCGACAAACGCCATAATCCATGCCGCTTCCCCCTTCCGCGTATCGATCAGCCGCACTCACGCCGCGGTGGAAATCGCCGTTGAGGACCTGAGCCCGGATCGCCCTGTCCTCGATCGGGCACGCCAAGCAGCAGGCGGTAAAGGACTCCTGGTTGTCGATGCGCTGTGTAGTCGGTGGGGCGTCGACGCCGGCCCCCATGGCAAGTCGGTCTGGGCGGAGATCTCCTCGTCAGACAGAGGCCGCAGCGATGCAGCCTGATCTTCGGCAGGCTCGGCCTGCGGGGACTGCACCGAGGGCCTCCGGGTTTTTCGACAGCGCACGGGAAACCGGCTGCAACGATCACGCCTGCTGGGCGTACTCGACCCGATCCGAGCGCGACGCCGCCGCGGCGGAGTGGTTATTGGAAGGCGCCAAGCTCGGGCAACGACCGATCGCGGTCACCGCCGATGACGACGCCGGTGCTGGATTACTCGCCGCAATCACTGACGCCCCCGGGGCTGATTCCCTGCAAGAGGTCGTCCATGTCGGCATCGATGAGCTTCACGACCTATCCGCGCCGATCGACGTGGATGCCCAGCTTGCCCGATACTCCGATGCGGTGGGAAAGGCGATTGCCGACGGCTACCGTGGCCTTCGCGTGTTCTGCGACATAACGCCGCTCATCGCAGACCCGACTCGCCACGCCAGCCACGCTCATTGGGAACATGTCGCCGACGCGTGGATGGCCCAAGGCAATCCGATGGCCGCGCTATGCGCCTACGACATCGGCGTGATCGATGATCAGGCCGAAGCGGTGATGGCCCTGCACCCCCTTCGCCATGGCCCCGCCGGCTCCTGCACCCCGTTCGGCTTGTACTGCAGAACATCCGGCCCGGTCCTCGACGGCGAGATCGATGCCTTCGGCGTGCCCGCCCTCGTCGGCGCGCTCGCGGCGCTTCCAGACGGCCCCGTCGACCTCGACGTGAGCGAACTGTCGTTCCTTGGCGTTCGGGCTGCCGCAGCCCTGGAGCAGGCATGCCAATCACAGCTACGGCTGATCGGCGCGCCGCCCATCGTCCATCGGGTCTGGCAGATCCTCGGCTTCGACATGCGGATGCTCCACTCGCGACGGTCGGCGTCGTAGTGTCCGCGAGGTGGACACCGTCTTCGACGCCCCGGTCGATCCTGGTCAGGTAGAACGTTCGCTGGCGGCGAGTGCGCCGGGTTCGGTCTGGCTGACTGCCCACAGTCCGACGACTCGGCCGCAATACCCGGCGCTGACCCTGCCGGTCACGTGCGATCTGGTCGTCGTCGGTGGTGGATATACCGGGTTGTGGACGGCGCTGCACGCCGCGCGTCGCAACCCGAACCAGCGGATCGTGCTGATCGAGGCCAATCGGATCGGATGGGCGGCGTCCGGGCGCAACGGAGGCTTTGTGGAGGCCAGCCTCACCCACGGCACTGCGAATGGAAAAGCGCGCTGGCCCAACGAGATTCACACACTCGAGGCGATGGGGCGGGACAACCTCGACGGTATGGAAGCGGAGATCCGGCAGCTGGGTCTCGACGCCGAATGGCAACGCACGGGCATGCTGACGGTAGCCACGGAACCTCATCAGGTCGACTGGCTGCGACAGGCCGCGGCCGACGGGCAGGGGCAGTTCCTCGGCAGGGCGCAAGTGCAAGCCAAGGTGCGGTCGCCGACCTACCTCGGGGGCTGTTCAGCGCCGACACCTGTGCGTTGGTGCACCCCGCCAAGCTGGTGTTCGGACTCGCCGCGGCGTGCCGGGACGCCGGCGTGCGAATCTACGAGCACACCAACGCCACGCAGCTGGATTCCGGTGGCGTCGGTCTTCGGGTGCACAGCACGCCCGCGGTGATCACCGCCCGGCGGGCGGTACTGGCCACGAACGTCTATCCGAGCCTGCTCAAGCGAAACCGGTTGCACACGGTCCCGGTTTACGACTACGTGCTGGCCACCGAGCCGCTCACCGACGTCCAGCTGGACCGCATCGGCTGGCGCGACCGACAGGGGATCAGCGACTGCGCCAACCAGTTCCACTACTACCGCCTCACCATGGACAACCGCATTGTATGGGGCGGTTACGACGCCGTCTACCACTTCGGACGCAGGGTCGACCCCGGCTACGAGGACCGGCCGGCGACGTACCGGCGCCTGGCTGCGCACTTCTTCCTCACCTTTCCGCAGCTCGACGACGTCCGCTTCAGCCACCGCTGGGCTGGTGCGATCGACACCAACAGCCGGTTCTGCGCGCACTGGGGACTCGCCAGGGACGGTCGCGTCGCCTACGTCAACGGGTTCACCGGGCTGGGGGTGGGCGCCTCGCGGTTCGCCGCCGACGTGTGTCTCGATCTGCTCGACGGCCGACCCACCGGCCGCACGGAACTGCAGATGGTGCGCGAGCGGCCGATGCCGTTTCCGCCGGAGCCGCTGGCGAGCATCGCCATCCAGGCGACCCGCTGGTCACTGGACCGCGCCGACCATGAAGCCGGGCACCGCAACGTTTTCCTGCGGACGCTTGACGCCCTCGGCGTAGGGTTTGATTCCTAGCCCGTGGCGAAAATGCGGCCGGGGCGTAACACGACGGTGATCTTCGCCGATGGGCAAGTGACGGGACCATCGTCGAGTGGTTGCTCCGTATCGGGTGCGGTTTTCCGCATGCTCGCCCGGGTATATGGAGCCCGCAACGCGCGGGTGCCCGAGGCTTAATCGGCCCGAGGAGCGGAGGCGACAGTGCGCCGACCATGGAAACGCGTACTAGCGGCCGCGGCCGCCCCGATCGCGGCGCTCGCGCTCTGTTCCGCGCCCGCGCAGGCAACCCCGGGTGTGTTGGTCTATCCCGGCATGGAAATCCGCCAGGACACCAACGTCTGCACGCTGGGCTACGTCGACCCGCAGGCGCGGATCGCGTTCACCGCCGGACACTGCCGGGGCAGTGGGCCGGTCCGGGACCGGGACGGCAACCTCATCGGCATGCAGACCGTGTTCCGCGACAACACGCCCAACGGCGCCACCGTGGACACCAACCATCAGATCGCCGATTGGGAGGCGATCGCGCTGGCCCCCGACGTCGCGGTCAACAACGTCCTGCCCGGCGGCAGGGTGCTGGTGTCGGACCCCGCTGTGGTGCCTGCGCCGGGGCAACCGGTGTGCCATTTCGGCGTGGTCACCGGTGAGAGTTGCGGCAACGTCGAGGCGGTCAACAACGGCTGGTTCACGATGGCCAACGGCGTGGTCAGCCAGAAGGGCGACTCCGGCGGGCCGGTGTATGTCATCACCCCCGACAACCGGGCGGCGCTCATCGGCATGTTCAACAGCACCTGGGGCAAGTATCCCGCCGCGGTGTCGTGGCACACGGCCAGGCAGCAGGCGAGCCAAGACGTCATCTCCGCCGCGTCGGCGAGTTCGGTGCCATAAGGCGGCAATCTAATAAAGCTTGACTTATATAAGTCGTGGCTTTACCTTGAACCGGTGCACGCGTTCGACGTCCTCGGGGACCCGGTGCGCCGTCGCATCCTCGAACTGCTCGCCGACGGCGAGATGTCGGCCGGTGCGATCGGCGCCACCATCTCCGAGGAGTTCGCGATCACTCAACCGGCTGTCTCGCAGCACTTGAAAGTGTTGCGCGACAACGGCTTCACGTCCGTACGACCGGACGGCCAACGCCGGCTCTACGCGGTCAACGGCACGGCGCTGCAGGACGTCGACCAGTGGCTCGATGCGTTCCGCCGCTTCTGGACCCCGCCGCTGAATGCGCTCGGCACCGAGATCGCCCGCGGAAAACGACAACGACGAAGGAAGGCTCCATGAAGGACATCGACGTCGACCATCAAATCAACGCGGTCAGGCGCACCGTCGGGACCCGCACGATCGACTCGGGGGAGGCGCGCGTCGTGACCATCAGCCAGGTCTACGACACCGACCAGGAGGATCTCTGGGACGCGGTCACCACCGCCGAACGCATCGAGCGGTGGTTCCTACCGGTCTCCGGTGAGCTCAAACTCGGCGGCTCTTACCAGTTGCAGGGTCACGCCAACGGCACGGTCCTGACCTGCGATCCGCCGAAGAACTTCACCGCCACCTGGGAGAGCATGGGCAGCGTCAGCTGGATCGACGTCAGCGTCGTCGGCGAGGGCGTCGACCGGGCCCGTCTTGTGGTCGAGCACATCGCGCAGGTCGATGACGACACCTGGCGTCAGTTCGGGCCCGGCGCCGTGGGCATGGGCTGGGACTCCATGCTGCTGGGCCTGGCACTGCACTTGGCCACCGGCGACTCCGTCGATCCGGCCGAAGGGCAAGAGTGGACGACCACCGAAGACGGGCGCCGCTTCCTCAAACTGTCCGGCGAACAGTGGTTCGCCGCCAACGTCGCTGCCGGGGAAGACCCCGAAGTCGCACGCGGCTCGGCCGATCGGTGCCTGAAGGCGTACTACGGCGAGGAGTAACTAGAACACGTTCTAGCCTTCGCGGCCGGGCGCGGATATCCTCGACCCGATGCATGCCCAGACACCTGTCCAGATCGCGTGGGTGACGCGGGACCTCGAGGCCACCGAACATGCGCTCACCACGTTGTTGGGCGCCAAGAAGTGGGTCCGCATGCCCGACGTCCACTTCGCACCGGATGCGTGCACCTTCCGCGGTGAACCGGCGGATTTCGTCGCGAACATCTCGCTGAGCTACGCCGGTGACACGCAACTCGAGCTCATCGCGCCCGTGTCCGGGCGCAGCGTCTACACCGAATTCCTCGACAGCACCGGGCCTGGGCTGCACCACATCTGCGTCGAGAAGTCTTCCGTCGAGGAGTTCAACGGCGCGGTTGCCGGCGCCGAGGAGGTCGTCGCCCAGGGGGTGATGCCCGGCGGGATGCGGTTCGCGTACGTCGCCGCGCCGGCGGCCGGCGTGCCCTATGTCGAGATCGCTTACATCCCAGCCGAAATCAAGGCATTCTTCGAATACATCAAACAGGAGCAGAAGTGAGCACCCAGATTCCCGACGCCCCCGACACCGTCGCCGCGGCCGATGTGACGGCATGGTCCGACGAGGCCGACGTCGTGGTGATCGGCTTCGGCATCGCCGGCGGGTGCGCGGCCGTCAGTGCCGCGGCCGAGGGTGCGCGGGTGCTGGTCCTGGAGAGGGCAGCGGACGCGGGCGGCACGACGTCGATGGCCGGCGGACATTTCTACCTCGGCGGCGGAACCGCCGTGCAGCGGGCGACCGGGCACGACGACAGCCCGGAGGAGATGTACAAGTACCTCGTCGCAATGTCACGTGAGCCCGAGCACGACAAGATTCGCGCGTACTGCGACGGCAGCGTCGAGCACTTCGAGTGGTTGGAAGCCCTCGGCTTCGAGTTCGAGCGCAGCTACTACCCGGGCAAGGTGGTGGTTCCGCCGGGCACCGAGGGGCTGTCGTACACGGGCAACGAGAAGGTGTGGCCGTTCTGTGAGCAGGCCAAGCCCGCGCCGCGCGGCCACTCGGTTCCGGTGCCGGGGGAACTCGGCGGCGCGGCGATGGTGATCGACCTGTTGGTCAAGCGCGCCGCCGATCTGGGCGTGCAGATCCGCTACGAGACGGGCGCGACCAATCTGGTGGTCGAGAACGGCAGCGTCGTGGGGGTGCAGTGGAAGCACTTCGGCGAGACGGGCACCGTGCGGGCCAAGGCCGTCGTCATTGCCGCGGGCGGGTTTGCGATGAACCCGGAGATGGTGGCGCACTACACGCCGGCGCTGGGGCAGAAGCGAAAGACCAAGCATCACGGCGAGGTTGAGCCCTATATCCTCGGCAATCCGAACGACGACGGCCTCGGCATCCGGTTGGGCATCTCGGCGGGCGGGGTCGCCAAGAACCTGGACCAGTTGTTCATCACCGCCGCCGCCTACCCGCCCGAAATTCTGCTGACCGGCATCATCGTCAACAAGAACGGTGAGCGGTTCGTCGCCGAAGACTCCTACCATTCGCGCACATCGGCGTTCGTCCTGGAACAACCGGAGCAGACGGCGTACCTGATCGTCGACGAGGCGCACATGGAGATGCCGGAGATGCCGCTGATCAAGTTCCTCGACGGGTGGGAGACCATCGAGGAAGTCGAAGCCGCACTTGGCATTCCGGATGGCAAGCTGGTGGCGACGCTGAACCGCTACAACGAGCACGCCGCCCACGGCGAGGACCCGGATTTTCACAAACAACCGGAATACCTTGCCGCCCAAGACAACGGACCGTACGCGGTGTTCGACCTGTCACTGGGCCGGGCGATGTACTCGGGGTTCACCATGGGCGGGCTGGCGGTGTCGATCGACGGTGAGGTGCTGCGCGAGGACGGCTCGGCCGTTCCCGGGCTCTACGCCGCGGGCGCGTGCGCATCGAACATCGCCCAGGACGGCAAGGGCTACGCCAGCGGAACGCAACTCGGCGAGGGCTCGTTCTTCGGCAGGCGCGCGGGCGCACACGCCGCCAAGCGTTAGACCGGCACCGGTTCGTCGCCCTCGATGCGACTGAAGCGCCACTCGCCCTCACCAAGCAGTTCCAGCTCATGGCTGTGATGCTGTTCGACCGTCTTGCGGTGGCTGACGCTGACCAGGATCGTGTCGGGAAGTCGTGTCCGCACCAACTGGTAGAGCAGGAACTCCACCCCCTCATCGAGCGCGGACGTCGACTCGTCGAGGAACACCGCCTTGGGCTTGGTCAGCAGGATGCGCGCGAACGCGATGCGCTGCTGCTCGCCGGGGGATAGCACCTTGGCCCAGTCCTGGACCTCGTCGAGTCGGCCGACGAGATGGGGCAGTGCCACCGCTTCGAGTGTGCGCTCCAACTCTCGGTCCTCGATCGCGCCACCCTCGTTCGGATAACTCACCACGGCGCGGAGGTCCCCGAGCGGCACGTAGGGCAGTTGCGACAGGAACATCGTCTCGTTCGGCCCGCACGGCCGTGTCAACGTGCCGGACGTGAACGGCCACAACTCCGCGAGGCTGCGCAGCAGAGTGGTCTTGCCGACGCCGGACGGACCGGTGACGACCAGCGTCTCGCCGATCTCCAGCCGCAGGTCGAGCGGGTTGATGAGCTGCCTGCCGTCCGGGGTGCGGACCTCGATGTCGTCGAGTCGGACGCTGCCGTCGGCGCACGGGGTGGTGGTGATCTCCGGCAGCGCCCGGCCTGCTTCGTTGGCCAGCACCAACCCGTGCAATCGGATGATCGCCGCACGGTAACCGGCGAACTGGTCGTACGCGTTGCGGAAGAACGACAGGCCCTGTTCGATATTGCCGAACGCCGCCGCGGACTGGTTCACCGCGCCGAGCGTGATCTCGCCGTTGAAGAACCGCGGGAATTGGAACAAGTACGGCGGTACCACGATGATCTGGTCCATCGACAGGTTCCAGCCGTAGAACCCCATCATCCGGTTGATGTAGCGCTTGTAGTTGGACACCACGGGGGCGAAGAGTCGGCGAAGGCCGGTGCGCTCGGCGATTTCCCCGCGATAGAACGCGACCGCCTCGGACGCGTCACGCAGCCGCACCAGCGCGTACCGGAACGCCGCGTTGAACTTCTCGTTGTTGAACGAGAGCGAGATGATCGGCCTGCCGATCCAGAATGCGAAGACGGATGCGAACAGGACGTATGCGATCAGGATCCAGAACATCGCCTTGGGCACCTCGCCGACGACCGGCAGCGTGAGGGGCCCAGACAGTCCCCAAAGGATCACGGTGAACGAGATCATCGAGACGACGGCGTTGACAGCGCCGAACAGCAGCGTGGAGGTCGAGGTGTTGTTCGGGGTGTTGGGCAGTCCGCCGACGCCGGCGGTGAAGATGTCGATGTCCTGCTGGATGCGCTGATCGGGGTTGTCGATCGTCTGGTCGATGAACCGGCCCCGGTAGTACGCCTTGCCGTCGAGCCAGTCGCCGGTAAACCGATCGGTCAGCCAAACCCGCCACGCGAGCATGAACCGTTGCGTGATGAACAGGTCCAACATGATCCGTGCGACGTGCAGAACAGCTAGCAGAGCGAATACCCGCATCGACAACCAAAACCCGTCCCGGCCCGAATCCTTGATCGCGTCGTCGCCGGTACCCAGACCGGACGCGACCACCTGGAAGCTGGTCAACATGTCGTTGCCCTGGTACGTGAAGAGCACCGAAAGTCGAACACCGACGATCACCGACAGCAGGATCACCGCCAGCCAGAGCCAGACCTTGACGCTCTCCGGGCCTTTGAAGTAGTCGCCGGTGATGCGCCAGAACTGTCTGCCCCACTCCGTGAAACGGGCGATCAGCACAAGGATCGCCAGGGTGCACACTGCCGCGACCGCCCACGCCTGGCCGATCCATGTCAGCGACGCCAGAAGCTCGTTGCCCCAGTCCAGCGTGGGGGCGAACATTCCCTCTTCCATTCGGGCAAGGTACCTCGACAACCTGTCGGAGGCGCTGCGCCGGTCTCACTGCCGGTCGCGCGTCGACCCTCGAGCGCCGCGGCTCTCTATGCTGCCAGCATGAGCACCGACGCTGCGGCTCCTGACGCGGTGAACGCGGGACACGTGATCGCCCGGCGGTTGCGGGCCAGCGGCATCGACACGGTCTTCACGCTCTCGGGTGGGCACCTGTTCTCCATCTACGACGGCTGCCGGGCGGAGAACATCAGGCTGATCGACACCCGCCATGAGCAGACCGCCGCGTTCGCCGCCGAGGGTTGGTCGAAGGTGACGCGGGTGCCGGGCGTGGCGGCGTTGACGGCCGGTCCCGGAGTCACGAACGGCATGAGCGCGATGGCGGCCGCGCAGCAGAACCAGTCGCCGCTGGTGATCCTCGGCGGCCGCGCGCCGGCGTTGCGGTGGGGGCAGGGCAGCCTGCAGGAGATCGACCACGTCCCGTTCGTCTCGCCGTTGACCCGGTTCGCGGCCACCGCGGAGTCGCCGGACGCCGTCGGGCGGCTGATCGACGATGCGCTGCGGGCAGCGGGCGGGGCGGGCGGGGCGCCATCGGGGGTGTCGTTCGTCGACTTCCCGATGGACCACGTGTTCAGTGAGACCGCCGACACTGGTGGGCCCGGAGCGCTGAGCCGGCCGCCCGCGCAGGCGCACGCCGAGGGCGATGCGGTGGACGTCGCAGTGCGACTGCTGGCCGGGGCGCGGCGGCCGGTCATCATGGCCGGGACGAACGTGTGGTGGGGCCACGCCGAGACCGCCCTGTTGAAGCTTGCCGAGTCGCTGCGCATCCCGGTGCTGATGAACGGGATGGCTCGCGGCGTTGTGCCCGCCGACCATCAGCTCGCGTTCTCGCGGGCGCGGTCGAAGGCGTTGAAGGAAGCCGACGTCGCTCTGGTGATCGGTGTGCCGATGGACTTCCGCCTCGGCTTCGGGGGCGTGTTCGGAGCCGACACTGCGCTGATCGCCGTCGACCGGGTGGCCCCCGAGCGGGCACCAGCGCGACCGGTCGCCGCCGGTTTATTCGGTGACCTCACCGCGACCTTGTCTGCGTTGTCGGCGGCCGCCACGCCCGACCACGAAGCGTGGATCGCAGACCTCCGTGCGGTGGAGACCGCGGCGCGCACCGCCGAGGCTGACGAACTTCGTGACGACCGCACGCCGCTGCACCCGATGCGGGTGTACGCCGAGCTCAATACGATGCTGGACCGCGACGCGATCGTGGTGATCGACGCGGGCGACTTCGGTTCATATGCGGGCCGCCTCATCGACAGCCACGTGCCGGGCGCCTGGCTCGACAGCGGCCCGTTCGGCTGTCTGGGCTCGGGGCCCGGATACGCTCTGGCCGCCAAGCTGGCCCGGCCGGACCGGCAGGTCGTGTTGTTGCAGGGCGACGGCGCCTTCGGGTTCTCCGGCATGGAGTGGGATACGTTGGTACGACACGGGGTTCAGGTGGTGTCGGTGATCGGCAACAACGGAATCTGGGCGCTGGAGAAACATCCCATGGAGATGTTGTACGGCTACTCGGTGGTGGCCGATCTGCGGCCGGGCACCCGGTACGACGAGGTGGTCACGGCTCTCGGCGGGCACGGCGAACTGGTGTCGACGCCCGCCGAGCTGCGACCCGCCCTGGAGCGGGCGTTTTCCTCGAGCCTGCCGGCCGTGGTCAACGCGCTGACCGATCCGACGGTGGCGTACCCCCGCCGGTCGAACCTGGCGTAGGTCCTGTTGCGGGTGAGCGCGACGAAAATCAGTCGACGCGTTCGAGATTCGCACCGATGCTGGAGTCATGGAGCTGCGCTTTCACGATTCCGCCGACGAGTTCCTCGCGATCGCCGAGCCGGTCTATCGCCGTGACCCGATCGCCAACACGATCGAGTTGACCGTCCTGCGGGCCGCGCTGCCGGACGACGCGCTGCTGCTGTCACTGTGGCAGGACTCGGAGATCCTCGGCGTGGCGCTGCAGACACCGCCATACCCCTTGGCGTGCAACGGTATTCCCGCCGAGCACATCGATGCCGTCGCCCGCGATGTCGCGGACAGGTGTCCCGACCTCACCGGTGTGCGCGGTGCTCGCCACGCCACTACCGCGTTCGCCGACGCCTGGAGTGAAAGCACGGGTCGAGTAGCCGCCGTCACGCTCGAGGAGCGGCTGTACCGGCTCGGGACGTTGCAGCCGCCGGCACGTGTCGCGGGTTCGGCTCGCATCGCGGCGGACCCGGATCGCCCCGTGCTGGCCGATTGGGTGCAGTCGTTCTTCGCCGAGACGCCCGGACATCCCGACACCGCGGGCGGCGTATTCGTCGACGCCGCGATGGGCCGCGGTGACCGGTTCGTGCTGTGGGACGTCGACGGCACGCCGGTGAGCATGGCGCTGCTGCGCTCGGCCGCGGCCGGGGTCTCGCGCATCGGTCCCGTCTTCACCCCCGCGAACCGCCGCGCGCACGGCTACGGCTCAGCCGTCACCGCCGCGGCCGCACAGGGGGCGTTGAATCGCGGCGACGCCGGCGTCGTGCTGTTCACGGACCTGGCCAATCCGACGTCGAACGCGATCTACCAGAAGATCGGGTTCGAGGCGGTGTCCGACTCCGCGCGCATCGATTTCCGGCCGCTCGATTGAGCGCGACGGTGCGCGACCTGCAGTCCGGGGGCCGCGTACGGTAGCGGTGTGGTGAAGACGAAGACCCGCAATTCAGGTCGTGTCAGCAGCAGGTTCTGGCGGCTGCTCGGCGCCAGCACCGACCGCGACCAGGCCCAGTCGATGGCCCAGGTGCGCGGCTCGGCGGAGTTCGACGAGAAGGCCGCGGCGCTCGACGACGAACAACTGCGCAAGGCCGCCAAGTTGCTGATCCTCGACGACCTCGCCGAGTCCACCGACATTCCGCAGTTCCTGGCGGTCGCCAGGGAAGCCGCCGAACGGACGACCCAGCTCCGTCCTTTTGATGTGCAGCTCCTCGGCGCACTGCGAATGCTCGCCGGCGACGTGGTCGAGATGGCCACCGGTGAAGGTAAAACCCTGTCGGGCGCGATCGCGGCGGCCGGTTATGCGCTGGGCGGCCGGCGCGTGCACGTCATCACCATCAACGACTACCTGGCGCGTCGCGACGCCGAGTGGATGGGCCCGCTGCTGGAGGCGCTGGGCCTGACTGTCGGCTGGATCACCGAGAGCTCGACGGCCGACGAGCGCCGCGCGGCCTACAAATGCGACATCACCTACGCCTCGGTCAACGAGATCGGCTTCGATGTGCTGCGCGATCAGCTGGTCACCGACGTGGCCGACCTGGTCTCACCGAATCCCGACGTCGCGCTGATCGACGAGGCCGACTCGGTGCTCGTCGACGAAGCGCTGGTGCCGCTGGTCCTCGCGGGCACCAGCCACCGCGAGACCCCGAAGGTCGAAATCATCCGGATGGTCGGCGAACTCACGCCCGGCGTCGACTACGACACCGACACCGACAGCCGCAACGTGCATCTCACCGAGATCGGCGCGCAGAAGATGGAAGCCAAGCTCGGCGGCATCGACCTGTACTCCGAGGAGCACGTCGCCACCACACTCACCGAGATCAACGTGGCGCTGCACGCGCACGTGCTGCTGCAGCGCGACGTGCACTACATCGTCCGCGACGACGCCGTGCATCTGATCAACGCCTCCCGCGGCCGGATCGCCCAGCTGCAGCGCTGGCCAGACGGTCTGCAGGCCGCGGTCGAGGCGAAGGAGGGCATCGAGACGACCGAGACCGGTGAGGTGCTCGACACCATCACGGTCCAGGCGCTAGTCAACCGGTACCAGACGGTGTGCGGCATGACCGGCACCGCGCTGGCCGCAGGCGAGCAGCTGCGCCAGTTCTACAAGCTCGGCGTTTCGCCGATCGACCCCAACAAGCCGAACATCCGCCAGGACGAAACCGACCGCGTGTACGTCACCGCGGCGGCCAAGAACGACGCGATCGTCGAGCACATCAAGGAGATCCACGAGACCCGGCAACCGGTGCTCGTCGGCACCCGCGACGTGGCCGAGTCAGAAGAGCTGCACGAGAAGCTGGTGAAGGCGGGCGTTCCGGCGGTGGTGCTCAACGCCAAGAACGACGCCGAGGAGGCCGCGGTGATCGCCGAGGCCGGCAAGCTCGGCAGCATCACGGTGTCCACCCAGATGGCCGGCCGCGGCACAGATATCCGCCTCGGCGGCTCCGACGAGGCCGACCACGACGAGGTCGCCGAGCTCGGGGGGCTGCACGTCATCGGCACCGGCCGGCACCACACCGAGCGGCTCGACAACCAGCTACGCGGTCGCGCCGGGCGCCAGGGCGACCCCGGCTCGTCGGTGTTCTTCTCCAGTTGGGAAGACGACGTGGTGGTGGCGCATCTGGAACCGAACAAGCTTCCGATGGACAGCGACGACGACGGCCGCGTCGTGAGCCCTAAGGCGGCCACTCTGCTGGATCACGCGCAGCGCATCGCCGAAGGCCGGATGCTCGACATCCACGCCAACAACTGGCGCTACAACCAGCTGATCGCCCAGCAGCGCGCGATCATCGTCGAACGCCGAAACACGTTGCTGCGCACGCCGACCGCGCGCGAGGAGCTCGCCGATCTGTCGCCGAACCGCTACGAGGAGGTCGTCGAGCGGCTCGGCGAGGAGAAGCTGGAGAAGATCTGCCGGCTGATCATGCTGTACCACCTCGACCGAGGATGGGCCGACCACCTGGCGTATCTGGCCGACATCCGGGAGAGCATCCACCTGAGGGCGCTGGGCAACCAGACACCGATCGACGAGTTCCACCGGATGGCCGTCGACGCGTTCGCCTCGCTGGCCGCCGATGCGATCGAAGCGGCCCAGCAGACATTCGAGACCGCATCGTCGATCGAGGACGAGCCCGGGGTCGACCTTTCCAAACTGGCCCGCCCGACCTCGACGTGGACGTACATGGTGCACGACAACCCGCTCGCCGACGACTCGCTGTCGGCGCTGAGCCTGCCGGGCGTGTTCCGCTAGGTTGAGTCCATGACCGAGGCGCATGGCCAAGCGCCCTCGCCGCCGGACGAGGCGGGTCAGGCCCGCGACCGGGTGCTCACGGTGCCCAACGTGCTCAGCGTGCTGCGCCTGGTGTTGGTGCCGGTCTTCCTCTGGCTGCTGCTGGTCGTGCACGCCAACGCCTGGGCGGTGGCGGTGCTGATGTTCAGCGGGTTCTCCGACTGGGCCGACGGCAAGATCGCGCGGCTGGTCGACAACCAGTCGTCGCGGTTGGGGGAGTTGCTCGACCCGGCCGTCGACCGCATCTACATGCTCGTGGTCCCGATCGCCATGGCGATTCAGGGCTCGCTTCCGTGGTGGATCGTGCTCACGCTGATCGGCCGCGATGCCGTGCTGGCCACGACGCTGCCGTTGCTACGCAGCCGCGGCCTGACCGCGCTGCCGGTCACCTACGTCGGCAAGGCCGCCACGTTCGCGTTGATGTCCGGGCTGCCGCTGATCCTGTTGGGGCAGTGGGACGCGACCTGGAGCCGGGTGGTGCTGGCCATCGGCTGGGCCTTCCTGATCTGGGGCCTGGTGATGTACCTGTGGTCCGGTCTGCTGTACCTGATCCAGGTGGGCATGGTGGTGCGACAGCTGCCGAAGGTGACGCGATGAACGCGCGCGCGACGAGCCCGGACGCCCGATGACGCAGAGCTTCCGCAGAACGCTCGGCGGTTACGACCCGCAGGCGGGCCGCAACGCCCACGAGGCGGACCGACCGACGCTGATCCCGGTCCCGTCGCTGCTGCGGTCGTTGCTGACCGACCACCTCGACCCCGGGTATGCGGCGGCGGCCGAGGCCAAAGCCGCCGGTCGGGTGCGGCCCCGGTGGCAGACGTGGATCTGGCAAGTGGCCGGTGCGTTGCTGCTGGTGGTGGTGTTCGCGGTTGCGATGGCCCAGGCCCGCGCGACCGCCCCGGGCGTCCGCGAGACGCAGCAGGTGCTCGCGGGCAGCGTGCGGACGGCCGAAGCCGACACCGCGGCCATGACGGCCCGCAGGGACACGCTGGCCGCCGAAGTCGACGACGAACGGCGCAACCGCCTCGAAGGCGATGCACGCGGCCAGCAACTGCTGGAACGACTCGACGGGGCGAACTTCGCTGCGGCCGCCACACCCGTGATCGGCCCCGGCCTGACGATCACCATCACCGACCCGGGCGTATCCGCGGACCTCAGCGACGTGTCGAAGGAGCGGGTGCCGGGCAGCCGGCAGGTGATCCTGGACCGCGATCTTCAACTGGTCGTCAACTCGCTGTGGGTCAGCGGCGCCGAAGCGCTGTCGGTGGGCGGTGTGCGGATCGGACCCAATGTGACGGTCCGACAGGCGGGCGGCGGGATCCTGGTCGACAATCAACCGATCAGCAGCCCATACGTCGTCCTCGCGATCGGACCGCCACACGCGATGCAGGGCGTGTTCGACCGCAGCCCCGGCCTGCAACGACTTCGACTGTTGGAGGTCTCCTACGGCGTCGGAGTCAGCGTCAGCACCGGTGACGGGCTCGAACTGCCCGCCGCCTCCGTCCGAGAAATCAACTTCGCCAAGGAGATTGGGCCGTAGACACAGAGATGAAGTCAGACACATGATCGGAATCGCCGCACTGGTCGTCGGCATCGTGCTCGGGCTGGTCTTCCGCCCCGACGTTCCCGACTTCGTCCAGCCGTATCTGCCGATCGCGGTCGTCGCCGCGCTCGACGCCGTCTTCGGCGGGCTGCGAGCGTATCTGGAGCGCATCTTCGACTCGAAGGTGTTCGTGGTGTCGTTCGTGTTCAACGTATTGGTCGCTGCGCTGATCGTCTATGTCGGTGACCAGCTGGGCGTCGGCACCCAGCTGTCGACGGCGATCATCGTCGTGCTCGGGATCCGGATCTTCGGGAACGCAGCCGCGTTGCGGCGCAGGCTATTCGGCGCGTGACGCATGAGTGAGCACACCCCGCAGCACGAGCAGCCGGAGCAGCACGGCCGCCACGAGTTGCCGCCCGATGCGCCCGCACCCGACCTCGACGAGTTGCGAGGAGGGCGGGGCACCCGGTCACAGCTGATCTTTCGGGCGCTGGCGGTGCTGCTCTGTGTCGTGCTCGGCGTGGCGATCGTCACCCAGGTGCGGCAGAACGAATCCGGCGATGCGCTGGAAACCGCCCGGCCCGCCGACCTGTTGGTGCTGCTCGATTCGCTGCAGCAGCGGGAGGCCGCACTCAACACCGAGGTGAGCGACCTGCAGCGCACACTGACGCAGCTGCAGGCGTCCGGCAGCAGCGACCAGGCCGCGGTCGAGAACGCGCAGGCCCGGCTGGCCGCACTGTCCATCCTGATCGGCACCGTGGCCGCGACCGGGCCCGGCGTCACGCTGACCATCACCGACACCGCGCCCGGCGTCCCCGCCGAGACGCTGCTCGACGTGATCAACGAGCTCCGCAACGCCGGCGCCGAGGCCATGGAGATCCGCGGCGGGGGACCGGGTCAACAGACCTCGGTGCGCGTCGGCGTCGACACCTGGGTGGTCGGCGACCCCGGCGCCCTGGTGGTCGACAACTCGCCGATGAAGCCGCCGTATTCCGTTCTGGCCATTGGTGATCCACCCACCCTGGCCGCCGCGATGACCATTCCCGGCGGCGCCATGGACAGCGTCGAACGCGTCGGCGGGACCATGACGGTGCAACAGTCCGACCGGGTCGACGTGACCGCCTTGCGACAACCGAAACAGCGCCAATACGCTCAGCCAGTCAAATGAGGGTCAGTGGCCAACCACGCCGAACGCTGAAGAACGAGGAGCGCCGTGAGCGAAATCCCAGCCGACCTGCACTACACCGAGGAACACGAGTGGGTGCTGCGCACCGGCGACGACACCGTGCGGGTCGGGATAACCGACTATGCGCAGTCGGCGCTGGGGGACGTCGTGTTCGTCCAGCTGCCCGACGTCGGCGCCGAGGTGACGGCCGGCGAGTCGTTCGGCGAGGTGGAGTCCACCAAGTCGGTGTCGGACCTCTACGCTCCCGTCACCGCCAAAGTGGTTGCGGTGAACGGTGATCTGGAGGGGAACCCGCAGCTGGTCAACTCCGACCCCTACGGCGAAGGTTGGCTGGTCGAGTTGCAGACCGACGCCGGCGCATTGGAGGACGCGCTTCGCGGGCTCCTCGATGCCGACGGCTACCGCAGCACGGTGACTGAATGACGGGTTGTTAGGGTTCTGCACACCGGACGCCAACTAGGGGCCGATCCGGCGGTGGTGGGCACAATCACGTCCACTGCGCGGTACGGTCAAATCAGACGCGGTATCGCCACAGCAGCCAGTTAGGAGCAGCGGGTGACGGAAAACGACCGGAATTCTGGGACCGACCAGACGTCTGACGAAGTCACCGTGGAAACGACATCGGTCTTCCGCGCCGACTTCCTCAACGAACTGGACGCCCCGGCGACGGCGGGCACCGAGGGCGCCGTCTCGGGCGTCGAAGGTCTACCTGCCGGTTCGGCGCTGCTGGTCGTCAAGCGTGGGCCGAATGCGGGCTCCCGGTTCCTGCTCGACCAGCCCACCACGTCGGCCGGGCGGCATCCAGACAGCGACATCTTCCTCGACGACGTCACGGTGAGTCGTCGGCACGCCGAGTTCCGGCTCGAGGGCGGCGAGTTCCAGGTGGTCGACGTCGGCAGCCTCAACGGCACCTACGTCAACCGCGAACCCGTGGACTCCGCGGTACTCACCAACGGTGACGAGGTGCAGATCGGCAAGTTCCGCCTGGTGTTCCTGACCGGGCCCAAGAGCGACGACAGCGGTCCGGGCAGCTAAGTGAGCGCGCCCGACACTCCCGCGCTCACTGGGATGTCGATCGGAGCGGTCCTCGATCTGCTGCGACCGGACTTCCCGGACGTGACCATCTCCAAGATCCGGTTCCTGGAGGGCGAAGGCCTGGTCACCCCCGAGCGCACCGCGTCGGGTTATCGGCGGTTCACCGCCTACGACTGCGCGCGCCTGCGGTTCATCCTGACCGCCCAGCGTGACCAGTACCTGCCGTTGAAGGTGATTAAGGCGCAGCTCGACGCGCAGCCCGACGGCGAGCTACCCCAGAGCGGATCCGCCTACGGGGTGCCGCGTCTGGTGCCGGTAGCGGCCGACGGTGATGCCGGGGCGGTTTCGGCGGTGGCGCCGACGCAGGTGCGGCTGTCGCGGGAGGACCTGTTGGCCCGCTCGGGCGTCGACGATGAACTTCTGAGCGCGCTCGTGAAGGCCGGGATCATCACCACCGGACCCGGCGGATTTTTCGACGAGCATTCCGTGGTGATCGCGCAGTGTGCGCGGGCGCTGGCGGATTACGGTGTCGAGGCCCGGCATCTGCGGGCGTTCCGCTCGGCGGCCGACCGGCAGTCCGACCTGATCGCCCAAATCGCCGGACCGATCGTCAAGGCCAACAAGGCCGGCGCCCGCGACCGCGCCGACGACCTGGCGCGTGAGGTGGCGGCGCTGGCGATCACGTTGCACACATCCCTGATCAAGTCCGCGGTGCGCGACGTACTGGATCGCTGAGGATTAGACTCGAAGCGATGGCTAACAGGCTGGCTTCTTCGGCGCGGAGGGCAGACACAGATGGGTGAGGTTCGTGTGGTCGGCATTCGCGTGGAGCAGCCTCAGAACCAGCCGGTCCTGCTGCTGAGGGAGTCCAACGGCGACCGGTATCTGCCGATCTGGATCGGCCAGTCAGAGGCGGCCGCGATAGCGCTCGAACAGCAGGGAGTCGAGCCGGCCCGGCCGCTGACCCACGACCTGATCCGCGATGTCATTGCCGCGCTTGGTCATTCGCTCAAAGAGGTACGCATCGTCGACCTGCAGGAAGGCACCTTCTACGCCGACCTGATCTTCGACCGCGACATCAAGGTTTCGGCGCGGCCGTCGGACTCGGTGGCGATCGCGCTGCGGGTCGGGGTGCCGATCTACGTCGAGGAGGCGGTGCTCGCGGAGGCCGGCCTCATCATCCCCGACGAGAACGACGACGAGGCAGCGGGCGCGGTGCGCGAGGACGAGGTGGAGAAATTCAAGGAGTTTCTCGACAGCGTGTCGCCCGACGACTTCAAGGCGACCTAGCCGGACGACGATCACGCGGCGAGGCACGAGCCGCGTTGAGGAGTCTGGCCATCGGACCTAGCCGGACGACGATCACGCGGCGAGGCTTCCTGGGCTTTTAGTCACGGAAACGTCTCGTCGCTTCGACACGCGGCGCGCGTTTTCCCCATCTACGTTTGGGGCAGCCATACTTTGGTGGCCGGACCACTGATGGGCAGTCGAAGGCACGGCGCAAAGCGTATGCTCGACACACTCGGGCTTGGCAGGATGTGCGCCCACGCAGGTCACAGACGCGGGTTCGATCGGCGAGAGGAATCGAGAAGTGGGAGACACGCCACGTCAGGAGCAGCTGGATCTCACTGCTGCTAGCGGCCCCGCGGATTCGGAACTGACGGCACCTTCGGAATCGACATCAGAACCCGTGCAGGCGGGACTCTTCCCCGACGACTCCGTCCCCGACGAGCTGGTCGGCTATCGGGGGCCGAGCGCCTGCCAGATCGCGGGCATCACCTACCGGCAGCTGGACTACTGGGCGCGGACGTCGCTGGTCGTGCCGTCGATCCGCGGCGCGGCCGGCTCGGGCAGCCAGCGGCTGTACTCGTTCAAGGACATCCTGGTTCTCAAGATCGTCAAGCGGCTGCTCGACACCGGCATCTCGCTGCACAACATCCGCGTCGCCGTGGACCATCTGCGTCAGCGCGGGGTTCGCGATCTGGCCAACATCACGCTGTTCTCCGACGGCACCACGGTTTATGAGTGCACGTCGGCCGAAGAGGTGGTCGACCTGCTGCAGGGCGGCCAGGGTGTGTTCGGCATCGCGGTGTCGGGCGCCATGCGGGAGCTGACCGGCGCGATCGCCGATTTCCCGGGTGAACGGGCCGACGGCGGCGAGTCGATCGCGGCGCCCGAGGACGAGCTGGCCTCCCGCCGCAAGCACCGCGACCGCAAGATCGGCTGACCTTTCCTCTCGCGAACAGGCGCAAACTGCCCTGTTTCGCGGCTTGAAAGGGACAGTCTGCGTCTGTTCGGCGTACAGGTGAGTGTCCAGCTGGGCGTGTAGACGCGCACGGCTAGCGGTAGAATCGCCCGTGCATCGCCCTGGTGCGGGAGAGTTCCGTGACCGCCAGTCACGGACGCCGAAGGAGCAACACCTCTCCGTCAACCTCTCAGGCCCCCGGACCGCGTCAGGCCCCGATGCCTCTGGAAAGCGGTAAGCCCACAGCTATGGGGCGCTTACCCGCCCATGGGGAAAGGCGTTTCTCGCCGCCAGGAAGCGGCGGGCCGGGAAGCGCCGAATCTCTCAGGCGCCCGGTCCGGGTCGACGACAGAGGGAGAGGAACCCACACGGTTTCTCTATGCGACTGGAGCATCCCCCAGTGTTCGATCACCACCAGCACAACTTCGCCGACCGCCACATCGGCCCGGATGCCGATGCGGTCGCGACGATGCTGAAGACCATCGGTGTGGGTTCGCTCGACGAACTCGCCGACAAGGCGCTGCCGTCGGGCATCCTCGACACGCTGTCCGCCGACGGCCTTGCCCCCGGCCTCGACCACTTACCCGCGCCCGCCACCGAGGAGGAGGCGCTGGCCGAACTGCGCTCGCTGGCCACGCTGAACACGGTGGCCGTGTCGATGATCGGACAGGGTTATTTCGACACGCTGCTGCCGCCGGTGTTGCGCCGCAACATCCTTGAGAATCCCGCCTGGTACACGGCGTACACGCCGTATCAGCCGGAGATCAGCCAGGGCCGCCTGGAGGCGCTGCTGAACTTCCAGACCATGGTGACCGACCTGACCGGTCTCGAGGTCGCCAACGCCTCGATGCTCGACGAGGGCACCGCGGCCGCCGAGGCGATGACCCTGATGCACCGGGCCGTGCGTGGTCCGTCGCACCGCCTGGCCGTGGACGCTGACGTGTACCGGCAGACCGCCGCCGTGCTGGCCACCCGCGCCGAGCCGCTGGGCATCGAGCTCGTCAGCGCCGACCTCACACGTGGCCTGCCCGACGGAGACTTCTTCGGCGTCATCGTGCAGTTGCCCGGCGCCAGCGGATGCGTCAACGACTGGACCGCACTGATCGCACAGGCACACGAGCGGGGTGCTCTGGTCGCCGTCGGCGCCGACCTGCTGGCGCTGACGCTGCTCACCCCGCCCGGCGAAGTCGGCGCCGACGTCGCGTTCGGCAGCACCCAGAGGTTCGGCGTACCAATGGGATTCGGCGGACCGCACGCCGGTTACCTGGCCGTGCGCGCCAAACACGCCCGGCAACTGCCCGGCCGCCTGGTCGGGGTGTCCGTAGATGCGGATGGGTCGCCGGCCTACCGCTTGGCCCTACAGACCCGCGAACAGCACATCCGTCGCGACAAGGCGACCAGCAACATCTGCACCGCGCAGGTGCTGTTGGCCGTGATGGCGGCGATGTATGCCAGCTATCACGGCGCAGACGGCCTGACCGGGATCGCCACCCGCGTGCACGAGCGGGCGCGGGCCCTGGCCGCCGGCCTGTCAGCGGCCGGTGTCGACGTCGTGCATCGCGCGTTCTTCGACACGGTGCTGGCTCGAGTGCCCGGGCGGGCGGGTGCGGTGCGTGACGCCGCGAAGGCGCGCGGGATCAACGTCTGGCTGGTCGACGACGATCACGTGTCCGTGTCGTGCGACGAGGCCACCACCGAGGCCCATGTGGCGGCGGTGCTGGCCGCGTTCGGCGCGACACCGGTGGACTCGGCGTTCGACGGGCCACGCATTACGACGCGGACGTCGGAGTTCCTCACCCATGCGGCCTTCACGCGGTATCGCACCGAAACCGAGATGATGCGCTATCTGCGGTCGCTGGCCGACAAGGATATCGCGTTGGACCGCAGCATGATTCCGCTCGGATCGTGCACGATGAAGCTCAACGCGGCCGCGGAGATGGAGCCGATCACCTGGCCGGAGTTCGGCCGGCAGCACCCGTTCGCGCCGGCCTCCGACACCCCCGGGTTGCGCAAGCTGATCGCCGATCTGGAGAAGTGGCTGACCGACATCACCGGCTATGACGCGGTGTCGCTGCAGCCCAACGCCGGCTCGCAGGGCGAATACGCGGGTCTGCTGGCGATCCAGGCTTACCACGCCGAACGCGGCCAGCCGGACCGCGACGTCTGCCTGATCCCATCGAGTGCGCACGGCACCAACGCGGCATCGGCCGCGCTGGCGGGGATGCGGGTCGTGGTGGTGGCGTGCCGGACGAACGGGGACGTCGATCTCGACGACCTGCGGACGAAGGTCGCCGAGCATGCCGATCGGTTGTCGGCGTTGATGATCACCTACCCGTCCACCCACGGCGTCTACGAACACGACATCGCCGACATCTGTGCGGCCGTACACGACGTCGGCGGCCAGGTCTATGTCGACGGCGCCAACCTCAACGCGCTCGTCGGTCTGGCCCGGCCCGGTCGCTTCGGCGGCGACGTCAGCCACCTCAACCTGCACAAGACGTTCTGCATCCCGCACGGCGGCGGTGGACCCGGGGTGGGGCCCGTCGCGGTGCGCGAACACCTCGCGCGCTACCTGCCCGGTCATCCGCTGGCCGGCGAACTCGGGGGCAAGCACGCGGTGTCGGCGGCGCCGTACGGGTCGGCGTCGATCCTGCCGATCACGTGGGCCTACATCCGGATGATGGGGGCCGGTGGGCTGCGTGCGGCGTCGCTGACCGCGATCGCGTCGGCCAACTACGTCGCCCGCCGCCTCGATGAGTACTACCCGGTGCTCTACACCGGCGAGAACGGGATGGTCGCCCACGAGTGCATCCTGGACCTGCGCGCGATCACCAAGCAGACCGGAGTGACCGTCGACGATGTCGCGAAACGGTTGGCGGACTACGGTTTCCACGCTCCGACCATGAGCTTCCCGGTCGCGGGCACGCTGATGGTCGAGCCCACCGAGAGCGAAAGCTTGGCCGAGGTCGACGCGTTCTGCGAGGCGATGATCGCCATCCGCGCCGAGATCGACCAGGTCGGCTCGGGCGAGTGGCCCGTCGACGACAATCCGCTGCGTAATGCGCCGCACACCGCGGAGTCCCTGCTGGTGGCCCAGTGGGACCATCCCTACACCCGCGAGCAGGCCGCCTATCCGCTCGGCAAGAACTTCCGGCCGAAGGTGTGGCCGCCGGTGCGTCGCATCGATGGGGCGTACGGCGACCGCAACCTGATGTGCTCGTGCCCGCCGGTCGCCGCGTTCGCCTAGTTCCCCGTTCCGCCGACTGTGGGCTCAATGCATGCGTCGCCGCAGCAAGCGTGCGGGTAACACCCGTTCGGCGCCCGTTTAGCCCACGAAGTTGGCGATCGCCTCGGTGAGTTCGGGGCCCGCCGAACTCGTCAGATTCTGGTAGTTGCCGCCGCTGGCCTCGGCGACGGCCTGCCAGGTCTCGCGATCGGAGTCGGAGCCGAAGTCGATCACGTTGACGGCTACCGGCCGTGCCGGGTCGAACGCGCCGCGGATGTAGGCCTGCAGACCTTCGCCGTCCAGGCTCTGGTCGGTGTGCGGGCCCGTTGTGATCACCAGGATCGAGTTCTCTTGGCCCTGACGGTAATTCGCCATCGCCTCGGTGTAGACCAGGCGCAGCGTGGTGAACGACACCGCGCCGCCGCCCGATGCGGACTGCTCGTCCAGCGCCGAGGTGAGGGCCGCCGACCGCGGGGCACCGTTGACCTGGTCGGACAACGGTCCGGTGCTCACCTCGGAGCGCCCCTCGGTGCCGTCGAAGGTCCACAGGCCGACTGCCGCCGAGGGCGGCAGCGCCTGCAGCCGGGCTGTCAGCGCGGCGACCACGTTCTCGAGCCGGGACTGGCCGCCCTCGTCGGTGGGCATCGACTGGTCGAGCATGATCGTCACGGCCGGGTTCGCCGCCGGCGCAGTCAGCGCATTGGCAAGCGTCGCCCGCATCTCGTTGTCGCCGACCGACAACGGCGCCGGCAGCGGAGCGAAATCGATGACGTCGCTGTCCGGCGGGGTCGCGCCCTCGGCGCGGAAACCGGCTTTGGAGAGTTCGGCCAACTGCTCGGGTTTGCGCATGAACCGGGCGAATTCGCTGGCCGCGCTCTTCTGTTCCTGCGACAGCCCGTCGCCCTCCAGCAGCACCGTCGGAAAATCGGCGACGGCCGGTGGGCCGGGCGGCAGCCAGGAGGCAACTGTCTTGCCCGCGTCGGGCAACTGGGCGCTGCGCTGGTACAGCTGCTGTTCGGTGGTGATGACGGCGTGCACCGGCGCTGTGGCGGGATCAGCCGCGTTGAGCAGCGCGTCCATCGCGGTCGAGGCCTTCTTGTCCGCCAGCTTCGGCTGATTGGCCACCAGCGTGTTCACCGCTCGCGTGCCGTCGCTCGGCGGCGCACCGGCCGGTGCCGAGGCCGCCGCGACCGCCTCGGCGGCCAGATAAGACGCATCGCTGTCGCCGCTGAGCGGCAGCGACAGGCGAAGGGAACCCCAGCCGGGGAGGTTCAGCTGCTCGAGCGACGCCGGGCTGGCCTGCAGCCGCGGCAGCGTCGACCAGTTCTGTTGTGCGAGAGCGCCCTTGAGTTGCGGCCGCACGGCCAGCAGCACCGGCGAGGTGACCAGCGAGCGGCTGTCGATGATCGTCTGGGCGCCCGCGGAAGCCTCGAGCCGCGCGGCGGACACCGAGCTTCCGGGGATCCACAGGGCCGGCCGATCGCCGAGCTCGGCGGGCCAGGGTCCGATGAACCCGTTGACCACCTGGTCGGATTCGGCCGGTTTGACGCCGATCTTGACGCACCGGTCGGCGACCGGGGCAGCGGTTTCGTTGTAGCGGTCGGCCAGCGTCTGGATGTGCGCGGCGATGGCCGGGTCGGCGACCACCGCGACGGCCAGTTCGCCGTCCACGCAGCGCGCCGCGGCCTGGTCGCTGCGGTCGGACAGCGCGTCCCCGAAGAAACGCCACAGGATGACCGCGCCGACGGCGACGACGACGGCGACGAGCGCGGCGATGACACCGACGCTGACGCCGCGCCTGCCGGCGGTCACCGCGCGATGGCTGCCGGTCCATTCACCGCCCTCCCAGTCGCCGCTGTGCTGCGGGCCCGACCTGGGCCCAATGCCCGGCGGGGGAGCCGAGCCGCTGCCGCTCTGCGACTCGGGATACTCGGGTCCGTCGTAGTCCTCGTAGGCCTCGTAGCCTTCGTAGTCCGACTGGTCCGGGGAGTCGTCCCGGTAGTCGCCCGGGTATTCATCCGAGTGCTCGGGACGATCGTCGGGATAGCCGAACCCCCCGAAGTAGCCCGCACCGCGCTCGGGTTCGGTCCCGCCGAGCCGGTCGAATCGCTCGGTCCGGGACTCGTCGTGTCGGTCCTCACCTGCCGAATCTTCGGGATCCGGTTTGCTGTGCCTGCCCACTTCCGCCCTTACCCGCGACGTCGACCGGTCACCGGATCACGCACCGTCGCTTGCGGCCTTATATTCGCGCCGCCGGCGGTGCAGGATCGGTTCGGTGTAGCCATTCGGCTGCTCGGCGCCGGACAGGATCAACTCCTGCGCGGCCTGGAACGCGATGCTGTGGTCCGGATCCGTTGCCATCGGCTTGAATTCGGGATCCTGCTCGTTCTGTTTGTCGACGACGGCCGCCATCCGCTTGAGGCTCGCGACCACGTCGTCGGGCGTGATCACGCCGTGGCGCAGCCAGTTCGCCAGCAACTGGCTCGAAATCCGAAGTGTGGCACGGTCTTCCATCAGTGCAACATTGTGGATGTCGGGCACCTTCGAGCAGCCGACGCCGGCGTCGATCCAGCGCACCACGTAGCCGAGTATCGACTGGCAGTTGTTGTCGACCTCCTCGCGGATCTCCTCGGGCGCCCAGGCCAGCTCCTTGGCCAGCGGCACGGTCAGCAGCTGGTCGATGCTGGTGCGCTTCTTGCCCTCGAGCTCCTTGTGCACCGCGTAGACGTCGACTTCGTGGTAGTGCATGGCGTGCAGGGTGGCCGCGGTCGGCGAGGGGACCCACGCGGTGGTGGCCCCGGCCTTGGGCTGGCCGATCTTCTGTTCGACCATGTCGGCCATCAGGTCGGTCATCGCCCACATGCCCTTGCCGATCTGGGCCTTGCCGGAGAAGCCGGTCGCAAGCCCGAGGTCGACGTTCTGATCCTCGTAGGCCTGGATCCACTGGGTGCTCTTCATCGCGCCCTTGCGGATCATCGGACCCGCCTCCATCGAGGTGTGGATCTCGTCGCCGGTGCGGTCGAGGAAACCGGTGTTGATGAAGACCACCCGGTCCGCGGCCGCCTTGATGCACGCCTTGAGGTTGACCGTGGTGCGGCGCTCCTCGTCCATGATGCCGATCTTGAGCGTGTTGGCCGGCAGTCCGAGCACGTCCTCGACGCGGCTGAACAGTTCGACGGTGTAGGCCACCTCGTCCGGGCCGTGCATTTTCGGCTTGACGATGTACACCGAGCCGGTCCGGCTGTTGACCAGCGGCCCGTTATCGTCGCCGGACTTGAGGCCGTGCATCGCGATCAAGCTGGTGAACAGCGCGTCCTGGATGCCTTCGAACACCTCTCGGTATTGCTCGCCGTCGGCGCCGTTCACCGTCATGAGGATCGCGTCGTTGGTCATCAGGTGGCCGACGTTGCGCACGAACAGCAGGCTTCGACCGGGCAGCGTCAACTCGCCGCCATCCGGGGTGGTGTAGGTGCGGTCTTCGTTGAGCTTACGGGTGAACGTCTCACCGCCTTTGCTCACCTCTTCGGTGAGATCGCCGCGGTTGAGCCCGAGCCAGTTGCGGTAGCCGAGCACCTTGTCGTCGGCGTCGACCGCGGCCACCGAGTCCTCGAAGTCCATGATCGTGGTGACCGCCGACTCCAGCACCACGTCCTTGATGCCTGCGGCGTCGGTGGAGCCGACGGGGGACTGCGGGTCGACGAGAACCTCGATGTGCAAGCCGTTGTTGCGCAACAGGACCGACCATTGCGGGGAGCCGAGCTCGCCGGTGTAGCCGACGAACTGCTCGGGCGTTGCGAGTCCGACCGAGTTTCCGTCGCCCAGATCGACGAGCAGCTGACCGTCGTCGATCTTCAGTCCGGTGGCCTCACTCCAAGAGCCGGACGCCAGCGGCACGGCACCGTCGAGGAACCGGCGGGCATAGGCGATGACCTTGTCGCCGCGAACCTTGTTGTAGCTGCCGCCCTTCTCGGCGCCGTCGTCCTCGGGGATCACGTCGGTGCCGTAGAGCGCGTCGTAGAGCGAGCCCCACCGAGCGTTCGCGGCGTTCAGCGCGAAGCGGGCGTTGAGGATCGGCACCACCAACTGAGGACCGGCAGTCGTGGTGATCTCGTCGTCGACGCCCGCGGTGGTGACGGTGAAGTCGTCGGGCTCGGGCAGCAGGTACCCGATCTCGGTGAGGAACGCCTTGTACGCCTCGGGGTCGAGCGGCTCGATCACCCGCTGCCGGTGCCACTTGTCGATCCGGGCCTGCAGCTCGTCTCGCCGGGCGAGCAGCTCGTCGTTCTTCGGCGTCAGGTCGGCGACGACCTTGTCCACCCCGGACCAGAAGGTGTCGGGGTCGATATCGGTGCCCGGCAGCGCCTCGTTGTTGACGAAGTCGTACAACACCTGGGCCACGCGCAGGTTCCCAACCGTCACGCGATCGGTCATCATTCCTCCCTCAAGCTGTCGAACCAGCTTACCCACCGGTAACTGGCGCTATCCGCCAGCCGCGGTCGTCAGTAGCCGGTCACACCGATCGGCAAGCGCGGCCCGCAGCGGCGCGGCCCGCTCAGCAACCGTCTGCTGGAGCCGAACGTATTCGGCTCGACCCGCCGGTGTCTCGATCGCGATCGGCTCGAATCCGTAGTCGCGGAGATCATAGGGGCTGGCCCGCATGTCGAGTGCGCGAGCATCGGCCGCCAGGTCCAGACAGTCCATCACGAACTCCGACGCCACCAGTGGCCCAAGCTTGACCGCCCACTTGAAGAGATCCATCGCCGCGTGGAGGCAGCCCGGCTGTTCGCTGGCGGTCTGGCCCGCCCGGGTGAGCTGCTCGGTGTTGCGCCGGGTGGCCGGCCCGGTGAAGAACCGGAACGCGTCAAAGTGGGTGCACCGCAACGGCATCGACTCGACGACCGCGTCGGTGCCCGCGGCGCCGAGCCGCAGCGGCACCCGGTCGTGACGCACCGTCGGCGCGCGGTAGACCATCGCCCACTCGTGCAGGCCGAAGCAGTTCAGCCGTGCCGGACGCGCCTCCGTCGCACACAGCAGACGGCCGATGAACCGGACGGTGTCCAGCCGCGCCAGCAGGTAGTCGCGGGCCACCGTCACCGCGGCGCCGTCCGGCCGGTATCCGGTGCGGCGCAGGTATCGCTGCGCGGCCGCACCGGCCAGCGCGATCCCGAACCCGGGATGCCAGGTCCGCAACCGCCCAGGCCGCAGGCTGTAGTAGGTGAACAGGAAATCCCAGACCGGATGCGTGTCGTCGGACCGGTGGGTGCGCAGGAAGTCGTCGACGCGCCGACGGTGACGGCGCTCGCGGTCCGTCCACTCGGCCTCGCACAGCACCCGGGCGACGTCAGACACGGTGTGTCCCGTCTCGCACGGTGCCCACCAGATCCTCGACGAGGTCTTCGAGCGCGACCATCGCCTCCACGCTGCCGTCGGGCGCGGTGACCAGTGCCAGGTGGCTGTTGGTGCGCCGCAAGCGCGACAACGCGTCGGGCAGCGGCAGCGACGCCGGCACCAGCGGCAGCGGGCGCACCATGGCAAAGTCCAGCACCGCGTCAGGGTCGTTGACGAACGCCAGCACGTCCTTGATATGCAGGTAACCGAGGTAGGCGCCGGACGCGTCGGTGATCGGAAAACGCGAGTAGCCGGTTTCGGCCAGTGCCTGCTCGACCGCGCTGACCGTCGGCCCCGCGCCGTCGCGCGCCACCGACACCGTCCTGATGTCGCGCAGCGGGAAGGCCACGTCCTTGACGGCACGATCACGGATCTGCAGCGCGCGGGTGAGCCTGCCGTGCTCCTCCGGGTCGAGCAGGCCCTCGGACAGCGACTCGGCGATCATCTCGGACAGTTCGACGGTCGAGACCGTGACGTCGAGTTCGTCCTTCGGCTCGACGCGGAATGCGCGCAGGGTGGCGTTGGCGCACCAGTTGTAGAACGCGATCAGCGGTCGAGCCAGGCGAATCCACACCAGATAGGTCGGGATCAACAGCATCGCCGCCGACTCGGGCCCGGCGATCGCGATGTTCTTCGGCACCATCTCGCCCAGCAAGACGTGCAGCACGACCACGATCGTCAGTGCGACGACGAAGGAGACGGTGTGCAGCACCGCATCGGAGACACCGACGGCGTCGAACGGCTTTTCCAGCAGGTGAGCGACGGCGGGTTCGCCGACCCGGCCGAGCAGGATGGAGCAGATCGTGATGCCCAGTTGCGCGCCGGCGAGCATCAGCGACAGACGCTCGCCCGCGCGGATCACGGTGACCGCGCTCTTCTTGCCTTGTTCGGCCAGCGCCTCGAGCCGATCGCGGCGCGCGGAGATCAACGCGAACTCCGAGGCGACGAAGAACGCGTTGACGGCGAGCAGCAGCACGGTCAGCAGCACACCGAGGAAGTCACCCATCGGCGCGGCTCCCATCGCCCCGTCCGGTACCGGATCCGTCGCCGCGCCGCCCCAGTTCGGTCAGCTCCAGCACATCGATGCGGCGCCCGTCCATCCGCACCACGGTCGCGAGCCAGCGGTTCGGATTCTCGATCGGGCCGTCGGGATCGAACGCGTCGAGTTCCACCGACTCGCCTTCTTCGGGGATGTGACCCAGCTTCTCGAGCACCAGGCCGCCGATCGTCTCGTAGTCCCCGTCGGGGGCGCGAAACGTGGTCGCGCCGGCGACCTCGTCGATGCGCAGCAGGCCCGATATCTGCCAGCCGCGCCCGGCGGGCACCACATCCGGCGCTTCGTCGTCGTGTTCGTCGCGGACGTCGCCGACGATCTCTTCGATGAGGTCCTCGACGGTCACCATGCCCGCGGTGCCGCCGTATTCGTCGACCACCAGCGCGGTCTGCAGCCCGTTGGCGCGGATCTGTGTCATCACCGCATCACCGTCCAGCGTCGACGGCACCCTCGCGACCGGAAGCGCCAGGGTGGCCAGCCGGGTGCTGTCGCGTTTGCCGGTCGGCACCTCGAAGACCTGCTTGACGTGTGCGATGCCGATCGTCTCGTCGAGGTCGCCCCGGATGATCGGGAAACGGGAGTATCCGGTCCTGATCGCCGCGGTCACCAGATCGGCGACCGTGTCGTCGGCGTCGAGGGCCTCGATCTTCTGCCGCGGCGTCATGAGTTCCTCGGCGGAGCGGTCGCCGAACCGCAGCGAGCGGTCCACCAGCACGGCGGTGATGGGGTCCAGCGCGCCGCTGCGCGCGGAGCTGCGCACCAGCGACACCAGTTCCTGTGGGGAGCGGGCCGAGCGCAGCTCCTCGGCCGGCTCGATGCCCAGCCGGCGCAGGATCATGTTGGCGGTCCCGTTGGTCAGCCGGATCAGCGGGGTGAACAGCGCCGAGAACAGCAGCTGTGGCGCGGCCGACCAGCGCGCCGTCGGCACCGGCCGCGCGACCGCGAGGTTTTTCGGCACCAGCTCACCGAAGACCATCGACAGTGACGTGGCGATCACGATGGCCAGCACGAGGGCCAACCCGCCCGCGAACCGTTCCGGCATCCCGACGGCGTCCAGGCCGGGGCGGATCAGCCTGGCTACCACGGGTTCGGCCAGGAACCCGGTCGCGAGCGTCGTGATCGAGATGCCGACCTGCGCTCCGGACAGCTGGAACGACAGCGTGCGGTGCGCCCGCCGGACCATCTGGTCGCGGCGGTGCCCGCTGCGCGCGTTGGCTTCGACGGTGCTGCGCTCGAGCGCGGTCAGCGAGAACTCAGCGGCGACGAAGACCGCGGTGCCCGCGGTCAGCAGCGCGAACGCCAACAGCGACAGCAGCGACGTGGCGACCGTCATCGGATCCTCCCCGTAGGGGTGCCGGGCCTGCTGCCCGGCCGCCTAGAGGAGGGCTCGGCGTCGGGGGGCTCGCGGTCGGGCCGCAAGGCCGGGAAGGCCCCCTCTGAAACCCGGGCCTCGACGGGTGCCTGCGGCACGGGATCCCTTTCGCGTAGATGACTGAGGAAAACCATGGTAACGGCTGAGGACGCGGGTGCGGGATCACCAGCCCGTGGGCAGCGGATGCCCTTCAGCAAAGCCGGCCGCCGACTGCACCCCGAGCACCACCTTCTCGTGAAGGTCGGCGAGATTCGCGGCGCCGACGTAGGTGCAGGTGCTGCGCACGCCCGAGGTGATGTGGTCGAGCAGGTCCTCCACGCCTCCGCGGGATGGGTCAAGACCCATCCGCGACGTCGAGATGCCCTCCTCGAACAGCGCCTTGCGGGCCCGGTCGAACGCGCCGTCACCGGCGGTGCGGGCGGCCACCGCCCGTTTGGACGCCATGCCGTAGCTCTCCTTGTACGGCTGGTCCTCACGGTCGCGCAACAGGTCGCCGGGTGACTCGTACGTGCCCGCGAACCACGAGCCGATCATCACGTTGGACGCGCCGGCGGCCAGCGCCAACGCCACGTCGCGTGGATGCCGGATACCGCCGTCAGCCCACACGTGAGCGCCCAGTTGCGTTGCCGCGGCGGCACATTCGGCAACCGCCGAGAACTGGGGGCGGCCGACACCGGTCATCATGCGCGTCGTGCACATCGCGCCCGGGCCGACGCCGACCTTCACGATCCCCGCTCCGGCGGCGATCAGGTCCCTGGCGCCCTCGGCGGACACCACGTTGCCCGCCGCGAGCGGCAACCCGAGATCCAACGTCGACACCGTCTCGATCGCCTCGAGCATCTTCAGTTGGTGCCCGTGCGCGGTGTCGATCACCAACAGGTCCACCCCGACCTCGGCCAGGCTGCGTGCCTTGGCGCCGACGTCGCCGTTGATGCCGACCGCGGCCGCGATTCGTAACCGCCCCCTGTCGTCCACCGCGGGTGTGTAGATGCCCGCCCGGATCGCACCGGTGCGGGTGAGAACACCGGCCAGCGTTCCGTCGGACTCGGTCAGCACAGCGACGTCGACGGTCGCGTGTTCGAGCAGATCGAAGACCTTGCGCGGCTCGGTGCCGACCGGCGCGGTGACGAAGTCGGAGACGGCGACGTCGCGAACCCGGGTGAAGCGGTCGACGCCTTCGCAGTTGGCCTCGGTGACCAGGCCGATCGGCCTGCCCTCGAACACCACGACCGCGGCGCCGTGCGCGCGCTTGTGGATCAGCGCGGTCGCGTCCGACACCGAGTCGTCGGGGCCGAGCACGACCGGGGTGTCGACCACGAGGTCGCGGCTCTTGACGAAGTCGACGGTCTCCTGAACCGCGGAGATCGGCAAGTCCTGCGGCAGCACGACGAGGCCACCGCGGCGGGCGACCGTCTCGGCCATCCGGCGCCCGGCGACGGCGGTCATGTTCGCGACCACCACCGGGATCGTGGTGCCCGAGCCGTCGGAGGTCGACAGGTCGACGTCCATCCGCGACTGGACATCGGAGCGTCCGGGGACGATGAAGACGTCGTCGTAGGTCAGGTCGTAAGGCGGGTTGTGCCCGTCGAGGAAGCGCATCGCCTACGAGTCTAGTTGGCCGATTTCCCTGCGCGAGCAGACGCAAAATGCCCCGAAAAACCGCGAAAATGCGGCAATTTGCGACTGCTCGGCCGGGAAAATCTAGGCCTCGACCTCGCTGCGGTCCCCGCTCCAGAGGGTGTGGAAGCGCTTGGTGCGCTCGGCGTCGATGCGGCCGTAGGTGTGCGCGCCGAAGTAGTCGCGCAACCCCTGGGTGAGTGCGGCGGGCAGCCGCTCC
Organism: Mycobacterium sp. GA-0227b; assembly: GCF_001499855.1. Taxonomy (GTDB): domain Bacteria; phylum Actinomycetota; class Actinomycetes; order Mycobacteriales; family Mycobacteriaceae; genus Mycobacterium. Next base: position 73,922 of record NZ_LQIK01000006.1, on the reverse strand, counting down.
TGACGCAGACCGTCGTAGTAGGACAGCGCCGACGAGAAACCGGGAATCGGGATGCCGAGTTCGGTGGCGGTGACGACGACGCGGCGCCAGCCGTCGATTGCCGCCTCGATAGCGCTGCGGAAGTACGGCGCCACGATCAGCGTCGGCAGGTCGGGGTCCTCGTCGAACGCGTCCTTGATCCGGTTGAGGAACTTGGCGCGGATGATGCAGCCGCCGCGCCAGATGGTGGCCAGGTCGCCGGGGGTGATGTTCCAGTCGTACTCCGCGCTGCCCGCCTGAATCTGGTTGAAGCCCTGCGCGTAGGCGATGATCTTCGACGCGTACAGCGCCTGACGCACGTTCTCGGTGAATTTCGCTGCGTCAGTCGGCTTTTGGCCCAGACCGCCGGAGGCCAGTCCAGTGGTGGCCTCGCGCTGGGCTACCGATCCGGACAGGGCGCGCGCGAACACCGCCTCAGCGATACCGGTCACCGGAACGCCGAGATCGAGCGCCGACTTCACCGTCCAGCGGCCGGTGCCCTTCTGCTCGGCCTCGTCGAGGATGAGGTCGACGAGCGGCTTGCCGGTCTTGGCGTCGGTCTGGCGCAGCACCTTCGCGGTGATCTCCACCAGGAAGCTGTCCAGATCGCCGGTGTTCCACTCATCGAAGACGTCGGCGATCTCACCGGCCGTCTTGCCGAGGCCGTCGCGCAGCAGTTGGTAGGCCTCGCCGATGAGCTGCATGTCGGAGTACTCGATGCCGTTGTGCACCATCTTCACGAAGTGGCCGGCGCCGTCGGGCCCGATGTGCGTGCAGCACGGCACGCCGTCGACGTGCGCGGAGATCTCCTCGAGCAGCGGGCCCAGCGACGTGTAGGACTCGGCCGGGCCGCCGGGCATGATCGACGGCCCGTTCAGGGCACCCTCCTCGCCGCCGGAGATGCCGGCCCCGACGAAGTGCAGCCCACGCTCGCGCATCGCCTTCTCCCGGCGGATCGTGTCGGTGTAGAGCGCATTGCCACCGTCGATGATGATGTCGCCTTCGTCCATCGCGTCGGCGAGCTCGGTGATGACCGCATCGGTCGGGTCGCCGGCCTTGACCATGATCAGCACCCGACGCGGCTTCTCCAGCGCGTCCAGAAATTCCGCGATGGTCTCGCTGCGCACGAACTTGCCCTCGGAGCCGTGTTGTTCGAGCAACGCGTCGGTCTTGGCGACCGAGCGGTTGTGCAGCGCGACGGTGTATCCGTGCCGGGCGAAGTTGCGCGCGATGTTCGATCCCATGACGGCAAGGCCGGTGACCCCGATCTGAGCGGTACCGGTGGTCGAAGCGGAATCGTCAGAGCTCATTCGGGCAGCCTTTCGTTGTTTTGTTGTGGTGAACGCTTCGTCGGGCCTAAGCGGCGAACAACCGTTGCAGTTCGGTGAGCCACGGCAGGACCACGGCGATGGTGGGCACCACCAGCACCGCGGCCGCGGCCGAGTACGCGCACGCGGCCAGCGCCAGACTGTTGGGTGCCCCGCCGAGGCGGTGCAACCGCAGCACCGTGGTCGGCCCGCCCGCGGCCAGCGCACCCGACGGCGTGCGGCCGGCCGCGCACGCGACCAGGGCCCGGGCCAGGGGAGTGGGACCGGCGGTGCGCACTGCCGCGTCGTCGGCCAGCATCTCGATCAGCAGCCGCACCGCATCCAGCGCACTTGCGCTGCGGACGAAACGCGGAAACGCCGCGCGTACCGCGGTGAACATCTCGAGCACCAGATCATGCCGGGCCCGCAAATGCGCGCGTTCGTGGGACAGGATCGCGGCAATCTCCTTGTCCGCCAACGTGGTCAACGTACCTTCGCTGACGACGACGCGGCTGCGTACGCCCGGCAGGCAGTAGGCCAGCGGCTGGTTCACGTCGAGGATGCGCAACCCATCCCCGGCTACCGCGTGGGCCCATTTCTGCGACTTACCCACCAGGTCCACCACCATCCGGTGGTGAGCGCGCCGGCGCCGTGTCGCGATCGCGACCTGCAGTACCGAGGCGATCAAGCGGGCACCGATGACCAGTGTCAGCGCGAAAACCACCACGTAGGCGATCCAGACCGGCCAGCCCAGAACCGCTATTTCGCTGGTGAGCGTCGTGGTCGGTCTCCCGTCGCGACCCGGCGCGAACAGGCGGCTCGCGATCGCGATGCCGGCCGAGAAAGCCGACAGCACGGCCGCCAGAGCGATCGCCTGCCACAGCACGATGGCCGCCCGGGGTGCGCGGTAGGGCCAGGATGCGCGGGCCAGCACTGCTGGCACCGGTCCGGAGAGGACCAGCGCCATGACGGTGAAGGCCAGCGCGGACACGCTGTCAGTCTCCCTCAGCCGGTGCCCGGATTGCCAGCGGGCGGCGCGACGCCGTCCTCGCTCTCCAATTCGGCCAGCGCGCGACGCAACGCGGCGGCTTCGTCGGCGCCGACCCGCTCGACGAAGTGCACAAGTGCCGCCTCCCGGCTGCCCGAATCGGCGGCCTGGTCGAGCGCGTCGACCATCAGGCCGGCGACGAGTTCGTCGCGGCCGTGAGTCGGCGCGTAGCGATGGGCCCGGTCATCGCGGTGTTGCACGACGAGGTTCTTCTTCGCCAGCCGTTGCAACACGGTCATGATCGTGGTGTAGGCCAAGTCGCGATGGGCGGAGAGCGCCTCGTGAACTTGGCGCACGGTTTGGGGCTCGCGGGTGGACCACAGGTGATCCATCACTGCGCGTTCCAGTTCCCCTAGACGCGTCAACTTCGCCATGGTCAGTTCTTCTCCTAGAGGCCGTGGATCCAGCTTACTACTGGTTACTACCGTGTGTCGTATTCCGCACGGTGGACGGCCGGCAGGTTTCGCCAAACTCCACTCCGGCCGTGGTCACCGCCCGTTCTTCCGGCGGTGTGAAAGCAGTCACAGGGTCTAGCCGTCCTAGCGCGCCTAGCTATAGTAAGGCTTACCTAACTCGATATCGGGAGGCCCCATGACGGTTCTGGTCGACGATCCACTCATCGCGAGCATGGCGATCCGCAGGACGCTGCCGCTGCATGAGTCGAGTCGACGGCTGCGCGAGCTCTACCCCGAGTGTCCGCGGGTGTACGGCGTCGCGGTGATGGGCGATTTGTCGCGGCGGCGATGGTGGCCACTGGCCGAGGCGCTGACCACCGACCGGTTGCAGGTCATGTTCGACCTGGCGGCCGAGGAGACCGACAGCCGCGCGGCGGTGGCCCATCAGTTGGCGGCGACGCTCGCCCACGTCGTCGTCGGACGCGTCGTGCCGCTTCTGGTGCTCGAAGGGCGCGCATGGGACACCGGCCTGGAGAACCTGTGGGTGCACGTGGACTCCGAGGGAGCGATCGACTGGGTCGGCGTCGTCGACCCGACAGTGCGGGCGCTGCAAGACGATCCGTGCTTCGGGCACGGGTCGGCCCGCGGGTGCTCGACGCGCGACGGCATCGTGGCGTTGCCCAGCGAGGCCGCGTTGACGACGTGGGTGGCGCACCGCAGTCACCGCGCGCTCGCGCCGCTGTTCGCCAAGCTGAGCGAGATCAGCGCGGGCGCGATGTCGGTCGCGGCGATGTGGCATGTCGTGGGGGGAGCGGTCGTCGGCGCGGCGACCCAGGTGCCGCTGCTCGCCGGGTCGAGCGAGTGGACGAGCATGCGGCGCGGCCAGGCGGTGCTCGACGCGCTCGTGGGATTCGGCCTGCCCGTGCGGGGCACCTCCCGGGCCACCGCAGGGAAGGTCTTGCTTAATTAGGGCAGCCTTGCCTATGCTCATGGCAGAGATCGAGCAAGGATCAACCGAGAACCACCGGACCGCGCCGGAGTCCTGAGGGCTGCAGAGACCCCCGGTCCACACGGAGGACGGGCCCCACACCATTGGTGTGGGGCCCGTCCGCATCCGTGCTGAAAACTATGTGTGTCAAGCCTTTTCGACGGCGCCTCCGCTGTCGGCCCAGTCGCCGAACGCGCCGAGGTTGTACACCTGCTGGTAGCCGAGCTCCGTGAGCGCCTGACCCGACAGCGCCGAGCGCCCGCCGGATGCGCAGTAGAGGATCACGGGTTTGTCCTTGGAGAAGTGCTGGTCGTGATACGGCGACTCCGGGTCCGCGCGGAACTCCAGCATGCCCCTCGGCACGTGAACGGCGCCTGCCACCTTGCCGCTCTTCTCCACTTCGGGGGCGTCGCGCACGTCGACGACCAACGCGCCCTTGCTGATCAGTTCCCGAGCCTCGTCGTGGGAGATCTTGGGCACCACGGCGTTGGCTTCTGCAACGAGGTCTTTCGCGGTCTTGGCCATGATTGACCCTAACTCGCGCCACCCGGCGGGGTCATGATGTCGGCGAGCGTGTAGACACGTTCGCGTGACCCCCGATGTGACCCCCGATGCGGCGGCGGACCTGGCTTCCGAACTGGGCAAGGGCTTCGACCGCGAGCTCGGCCTGACCTACCTCGAACTCGGTCCCGACGGCGCCCGGGCACAGCTGAAGATCGAGGACAAGCTGCTGCAGCCGTACGGCATCGTGCACGGCGGCGTGTACTGCTCGATCGTCGAAAGCCTGGCCAGCGTGTCCGGGGCAGTCTGGCTCGCCGGCAACGGCGGTGGGCACGTGGTCGGCGTCAACAACAACACCGACTTCCTGCGGGCGATCTCGTCGGGAACGGTCACCGCGGTGTCCGCACCGATCCACCGCGGCAGGCGCCAGCAGCTGTGGCAGATCACCATCACCGACGACGACGACCGACTCGTCGCGCGCGGACAGGTGCGGCTGCAGAACATGCCCGCCGAGTGACCGCGAGCAGCGCGTGTGCTGCTGAAACTCGCTTGGCGTGGCAATATCCCGCACTATGCTGTTGACCCCGCACGAACAGGACCGGCTGCTGCTCTCGTATGCCGCCGAACTGGCGCGCCGCCGACAGGCCCGCGGCCTCAAGCTCAACCACCCCGAGGCGGTCGCGGTGATCAGCGACCACCTCCTCGAGGGTGCCCGCGACGGTCGCACCGTTTCAGAATTGATGGTCAGCGGCCGCGAGGTTCTCGGCCGCGAGGATGTCATGGACGGCGTTCCCGAAATGCTCGAGGCCGTCCAGGTGGAGGCGACGTTTCCCGACGGCACCAAGCTCGTTACCGTCCACCATCCCATCCGATGATCCCGGGTGAAATCGTCTACGGGCAGGGCGATATCGAGCTCAACCCGGGCGCGCGGCGCATCGAACTGGACGTCGTCAACACCGGCGACAGGCCCATCCAGGTCGGCAGCCATGTGCATTTGCCGCAGGCCAATGCTTCTCTGGAGTTCGACCGCGACGCTGCCCACGGCCACCGGCTCGACATTCCAGCCGGTACCGCGGTGCGCTTCGAACCAGGTGTCGCCCAGCACGTTTCGTTGGTGCCGCTGGCCGGATCACGCGAGGTCCACGGGCTGACCCTACAACCGCCGGGCCGACTGGACGCCTCATGAGCGAGCTGTCTCGCGCCAGGTATGCCGCCCTGTTCGGGCCGACGACCGGCGACCGCATCAGGTTGGCCGACACGGATCTGTTCGTGGAGATCACCGAGGACCGCAGCGGCGGCCCCGGGCGGGCAGGTGACGAGGCGGTGTTCGGCGGCGGCAAGGTACTACGCGAGTCGATGGGACAAGGGCGCGCGACCCGGGCCGACGGGGCGCCCGACACCGTGATCACCGGCGTCGTGATCATCGACTACTGGGGAATCATCAAGGCCGACATCGGTATCCGCGACGGCCGCATCGTCGGCATCGGCAAGGCCGGCAATCCCGACATCATGTCGGGCGTGCATCCCTCGCTCGTCGTCGGGCCGTCGACGGAGATCATCGGCGGCAACGGACGTATCGTCACCGCGGGGGCGATCGACTGCCACGTGCATCTGATCTGTCCGCAGCTCATGGCGGAGGCGCTCGGCGGCGGCATCACCACCATCGTCGCCGGCGGTACCGGCCCAGCCGAGGGCAGCAAGGCCACCACCGTCACCCCCGGGGCGTGGCACCTCGCGCGCATCCTCGAATCGCTGGACTCGTGGCCGATGAACGTGGCCCTGCTCGGCAAGGGCAACACGGTCAGCATCGACGCATTGTGGGAGCAGTTGCGCGGCGGCGCTTCGGGTTTCAAACTCCACGAGGACTGGGGGTCGACACCTGCGGCGATCGATGCCTGCCTCACCGTCGCCGACGCTTCCGGTGTCCAGGTCGCACTTCACTCCGACACGCTCAACGAGGCAGGCTTCGTCGAGGACACGATCGGCGCGATCAATGGCCGCTCGATCCACGCCTACCACACCGAGGGCGCAGGGGGTGGCCACGCACCCGACATCATCCGGGTCGCCGCCGAGCCCTACGTCCTGCCGAGTTCGACCAATCCGACCCGGCCGCACACCGTCAACACGCTTGACGAACACCTCGACATGTTGATGGTGTGCCACCACCTCAACCCCCAGGTGCCCGAGGATCTCGCGTTCGCCGAGAGTCGGATCCGGCCCTCGACGATGGCCGCCGAGGATCTGCTCCACGACATCGGTGCGATCTCGATGATCGGCAGCGACTCGCAGGCCATGGGCCGTATCGGGGAGGTGGTCCTCCGCACCTGGCAGACCGCACACGTGATGAAGCGACGGCGCGGCGCGCTACCCGGCGATAACGAAGCAGACAACACCCGCGTCCGCCGCTACGTCGCCAAATACACCATCTGTCCGGCCGTCGCGCACGGGCTCGACCAGGAAGTCGGATCGGTCGAGGTCGGCAAACTCGCCGACCTCGTGCTGTGGGAACCGGCGTTCTTCGGGGTCCGCCCGTACGCGGTGCTGAAGGGCGGAATGTTCGCATGGGCGGCCATGGGCGACGCGAACGCGTCGATTCCCACGCCGCAGCCCGTCCTGCCCCGACCGATGTTCGGCGCGGCGCCTGCGGCCGCGGCGGCGACATCGGTGCACTTCGTTTCGCCGCAGGCCGTCGATGACGGGCTCGCCGACCGCCTGGCCGTCAATCGGCGTCTGGTAGCGGTCCGCGATGTTCGACAAGTCGGTAAAGCTCAGATGCCTCTCAACGACGCGCTTCCGGACATCGACGTCGACCCGGACACGTTCACCGTGCGTATCGACGGCGACGTGTGGCAGGAGGCGCCCGCCGCCGAATTACCCATGGCGCAGCGCTATTTCCTCTTCTAGGAGTTCACCTTTGACCCCCTTGGCCACACTACTCGCGCTGTCCGACTCGCGACTGCCGACGGGCGGGCACGTGCATTCCGGCGGTGTCGAGCAGGCCGTGACAGAGGGGCTGGTCTGCGACCTCGCGACGCTTCGGGCATATCTGCGTCGTCGCATCCGTACCCACGGCCTGGTGACGGCATCGGTAGCGGCCGCGGTGCATGCCGGTGAACTAGGCATCGATCAGGCGGACCGCGAAACCGATGCTCGCACACCGGCTCCCGCCGCCCGGCGAGCCTCCCGCGCACAGGGCCGCGGCCTGATCCGGCTGGCGCGGCGGGTCTGGCCGGACGGTGGCTGGGACACGCTCGGAAGCACGCCGCACCTAGCCGTCGCGGCGGGCGCGGTTGGTGCGGCCAGCGAGATGACCCCCGAGCTCACCGCGCTGTCGATCGTCTATACCACCATGACCGGTTCGGCGACGGCTGCCCAGCGTCTGCTCGCCCTCGATCCCGGTGACGTCGCAGCGCTGACGTTCGAGCTGTCCACGTTGTGCGAGCAGACCGCCGCCGAGGCCGCCAAGGAACTTTCCGACCTGTCCGATCCGCTGTTGGACGCGCTGGCCCAACGGCATACCCAACGCGAGCGACCTTTGTTCGTCTCCTGAAAGAGAAGCGATGCCACCACATTTCCTCGACGGTCAGCCACACCGTCACACCGACCGGCCGAAGCGACATCGAGAGCCGGGAGAGCCGCTGCGCATCGGCATCGGCGGCCCCGTCGGCTCCGGCAAGACCGCGCTCGTCGCGGCGCTGTGCAGGCAACTGCGCGACGAGTTGTCCCTGGCCGTGCTCACCAACGACATCTACACCACCGAGGACGCCGACTTCCTGCGCCGCCACGCCGTGCTGCCCGATCGGCGGATCGCCGCGGTCCAGACCGGCGGCTGCCCACACACCGCAATCCGCGACGACATCACCGCCAACCTCGATGCCATCGACGACCTCATCGCGGAAAACGACCGGCTCGACCTGATTTTGGTCGAGTCCGGCGGTGACAATTTAACGGCCACCTTCTCATCCGGGCTGGTGGACGTGCAGATCTTCGTCATCGATGTGGCCGGCGGCGACAAGGTGCCGCGCAAGGGCGGGCCGGGGGTGACCTACTCAGATCTGTTGGTGGTCAACAAGACCGATCTGGCGTCGCGTGTCGGGGCTGATCTCGAAGTGATGCGTCGCGACGCGGCGACGGTGCGTGGTGACCGGCCGACAGTGTTGATCTCGCTGACCGAAGACCCTGCTGCCACCGCCGTGCTGGCCTGGGTGCGTGCGCAGCTGCGGGTGTCTGCGCACGCCTGGGGGAGTAGCGAGGGTTCGGTCTAGTGCGTTCGGACGTCCTCATCGTCGCCCGTCGCGACCGCCGGCCGCGCATCGAATGCACCGGCGGGCTCGCCGCACGCGAGACCGAACCCGACACAGTGCATCTGGTGTCGGCCGCCGCCACCCCGCTCGGTGGCGACGCAGTGCGTGTGCGCATCGTGGTCGAGCCGGGCGCGTCACTGCGGGTGCGCACCGCGGCGGCGACGGTGACGTTGCCGGGCCCGAGGACGGATGAGTCGCACACAGTCTGGGCTCTGGAGGTGGCAGGAGTTCTCGACGTCGATCCGCAGCCGACCGTGGTGGCCGCCACGTCGCGGCACATCGCCGCTACCCGGATTGACCTCACCGGATCTGGTCGCCTCCGGCTGCGGGAGCGTGTCCAGATAGGTAGAACTGCTGAGCGGCAGGGTTTTTGGGTCGGGTCGCTGCACGCGGACGTCGACGGGTCCGCCCTGCTGCGCCATCGCATCGAGATGGGCAGCGGCTCGCTGACCGACGATGAGCTCGGCGCGCCGATGGCGTGTGTCAGTGAGTTGCGCTACCCGGGCAGCCACATCGAGACGGACGGCGTTGCGCTGGCGCTGGCGGGCGGTGGCTGCCTTGCAACCTGGCAGGGCGCCCGGCTCTAGCCGGCTAGATCGCCATGGCGGCGCGGACTTCGGCCTCCGAGGCCGAACCGCCTGCGCCGCTGGACGTGACGCGGCCGGACTCGAGGATGTAATAGCGCTGCGACGACTCCAGCGCGAATCCGATGTGCTGCTCGACGAGCAGCACGCCCAGGTCGCCGCGTTTGGTCAAGTCGGTGATCGCGGCCTCGATTTCGGCCACCACCGACGGCTGGATGCCCTCGGTCGGCTCGTCGAGAATCAGACACCTGGGCCTGGTGATCAGCGCGCGGGCGATCGCCAGCTGTTGGCGTTGGCCACCCGAGAGCAGCCCGGCCCGCCGCGGCAGGAGCTCCTTGAGCGCGGGGAACAGGTCGAGCTGTTCGTCGATCAGCTGCTTGCCGTTCTTGCGTCCGTCGGCGACGACCTGAAGATTTTCGGCCGTCGTCAGCTGGCCGAACGACTGCTGGCCCTGCGGCACATACGCCAGACCACGCGCCACCCGCGCGCTGGGCCGCAGATTGGTGATGTCGTCACCGTCGAAAAGCACTCTTCCGGCACTGCATTTCAACAGGCCGACGGCGGCGCGCAGGAGTGTGGTCTTACCGGCCCCGTTGTGGCCCATCACAGCCGCCACCCCGTTCGAGGGCACCTCGACGCCGACCCCGTGCAGGACGTCGGAGCGGCCGTAGCCAGCGTGTACGTCGACTAGCCGGAGCATCAGGAGTTCTCCTCGATGAGTTCGGAGGGCCCGCCCGTGGGCAAGGTTGAAGCGCCGGCGGCCGCCGTGCCGAGGTAGACCTCCTGCACCTTCGGATTGGCCTGCACCTCGGCGACCGATCCCTCGGCGACGACCCGCCCGCGGGCCAGCACGGTCACCGAAGTGGCGAACGCGCGCATGAAATCCATATCGTGCTCGACGACGACGACGGTGCGCTCACCGCCGATGCGGCGCAGCAGGTTTCCGGTCTCCTCGCGCTCCTCATGGCTCATCCCCGCGACCGGTTCGTCGAGCAGAAGGACGTCTGCGTTCTGCACCAGGAGCATGCCGATCTCGAGCCACTGCTTCTGGCCGTGGGCGAGCACACCGGCGGGTTCTTCGGCCAGCTCGGTCAGCCCGATCGTGTCCAGGGCCGCCTCGACGGACGGCAGCATCCCGCGGCGTCGTCGCAACAGCGTCCACGGCGAGCGTCCTGCGCCCGCAGCGATATCCAGGTTCTGCAGCACGGTCAGCTGTTCGAAGACACTGGCTGTCTGGAAGGTCCGGCCCACCCCCAGCCGCGCGATCTGATGCACCTTCTTGCCGAGTAGCTCCACGCCCGACTTGTTGACCGAGCCGGTGGCGGTCACGAGCCCGGTGATCGCGTCGATGACAGTGGTCTTGCCCGCGCCGTTCGGACCGATCAGGAACCGCAGGTCGCCTTGAAACAGTGTCAGGTCGACGTCGCTGACCGCCTTGAAACCGTCGAAATCCACCGTCAGGCCGCGGACTTCGAGGTACTCGGTGCCCATGCCGACGTTGCCACCGGCCACCGGTTCCACTTTCGCACCGCTCATGTCGATGCCCCAACTTTCTCCGCGTCCGGATCGGTGTCGACCGCGGCGGGCCGCTCCACCTCCGGCAGCGGTTTGGGTCTGCGTGTGCGCCACCGCCTGTACAGCGCCCCCAACCCGGCGAAACCGGCGGGAAAGAAGCCGACGACGACGATGAACAGCAGGCCCTGCGCGTAGGTCCATTCCGAGGGAAAGCGTTCGGAGAACAGGGTTTGCGCCCACGCAACACCGATCGCGCCCAGCACCGGTCCCAGCAACGTTGTACGTCCGCCGATCGCCACACCGATCAAGAACGCGATAGACGGAAGGATGCCGACCTGTGATGGTGCGATGAACCCGACAATCGGTGCGAACAGCGCGCCGGCGATGCTGGCGAAGAGAGCGGCGACGGCGTAGGCGACCACCTTGATGTTCGCCGGGTCATAGCCCAGGAAACGCACCCGCTCCTCGCCGTCGCGAACGGCCACCAGCAGCTCGCCGTAACGGCTCTGCATGAGCTGCCGGACCACGGCGACGACGAGGAGCAGCACACCGGCGGCGATGAAATAGAGCATCCGCTGGTTCGCGGGATCGTTCAGGGTGAACCCGAAGAAGGTACGAAACCTGTTGAGCCCGTTGCTTCCCCCGAGGCTGGCCTGCCCAACCAACAGGATCGCCAGCGCCGCGGCGAGCGCCTGCGACAGGATCGCGAAATACGCGCCTTTGACGCGGCGCTTGAAGACGCCCAGGCCCAGCGCCGCGGCGATGACCGTCGGCAGCACCACGATCGCCAGCAACGTAAAGGCGGGGGAGGCGAACGGCTGCCAGTAGGCCGGTAATTCGCGCACCCCGGCGATCTGCATGAAGTCGGGGACGTCATTACCGCGGATCTGCGCGTCGGCGACCTTCAGGTGCATACCCATCATGTAGCCGCCCATGCCGAAGAACACGCCCTGGCCGAGCACCAGCATGCCGCCGCGGCCCCAGGCCAAACCGATACCGACGGCGACGATCGCGAAGCACAGGAACTTGCCGAGCAGCGACAGCCGAAAGTCCGACAACACGACCGGCGCCACCCCGAACAGCAACACCGCCGCGACGCCGAAACCGGCCCACGTCTGCCACCGGCCCAATAGGACCCTCACGCGAGACTCCTTGTCCGAACGGTGAACAGGCCCTGCGGGCGGACCTGCAGGAAGATCACGATGACCACGAACACGATCACTTTCGCCAGCGATGCGGTGGTGTTGTACTCGATGAACGAATTCAGGAAGCCCAGCGCGAACGCCGCGATCACGGCGCCCTTGATCTGGCCGAGGCCGCCGACGACGACAACCAGGAACGCGTCGATCAGATAGCTCTGCCCGATGGTCGGACTCGTCGAACCGATCAGCGTCAACGCCACACCGGCCACCGCCGCCAGTCCCGATCCGATGAAAAACGTTGTGATGTCGGTCTTGCGCGACGAGATGCCACTGGTTTCGGCCAGGTCGCGGTTCTGCACGACCGCGCGGATGCGCCGTCCCATGGGACTGACTTTGAGCGCGGTGGCCAGCGCCGCCACGCAGGCGATCGCCAACACCAGGATGAAGATGCGCGTCCTGGGCACCACCGCCCCGAAGATTTCCATACCGCCGGACAGCCACGGCGGCGCGACAACGTTCACCGCAGGCGCGCCGAAGATGTCGCGGGCCACCTGCTGCAGGATCAAGCCGACGCCGAACGTCACCAGCAGCGTGTCGAGCGGGCGGTGATACATCCGTTGAATGAGCGTCACTTCCAGCAGCGCGCCCATCGCGCCGCCGATGACGAAACCGACCACGAGCGAAATCAAGAGCGACGCACCGGCACTCGACACAATCTGCTGCACCACATAGGCGGTGTAGCAGCCCGCCATGATGAACTCGCCGTGCGCCATGTTGATGACGCCCATCTGGCCGAAGGTCAGGGACAACCCCAGCGCGGCCAGCAACAGGATCGAGCCGAGGCTCAACCCCGTTGCCAGCTGTCCGATCAGGACATCCATCTCAGCTGGAGAGCCCTGCTGCCCACGGATAGGACTTCAGGTACGGGTCCGGCTCGATCGGGCCAGGTGACTCCCAGACCGTGTAGATGAGCCCGTCGGGACGGATCTCGCCGATGCGGGCCGTCTTGGTGATGTGATGGTTCTCGCCGTCAATGGTGACCAGGCCCTCGGGAGCGTCGAAGGTGACCCCGTCCGCGTTGTCCTGAATTGCCTTGACATCGAACGACTTCGCCTTCTCGACGGTGTTCTTCCACAGGTACACCGAGACGTAAGCGGCTTCCATCGGATCCGACGTCGGCTTGTCGGCGCCGAACTTGTCCTGGTAGGCCTTGACGAATGCCTTGTTGACCGGATTGTCCACGGTCTCGTAGTAATTCCACGCGGTCAGCTGGCCGGTGATGTTCTGCACGCCGATGCCGCCGACCTCTTCCTCGGCGATCGACACCGACACCACCGGCATCGCCTGCGGCGTCAGGCCGACGTTGCGGTACTCCCGGAAGAACGCGACGTTGGAATCGCCGTTGAGGGTGTTGAACACCGCGTCGGCGTCGGCGGTGCGGACCTTGTTGACGATCGTCGAGAAGTCCGTCGAACCCAGCGGGGTGTAGTCCTCACCCTTGATCTCGATGCCGTTGGCGTCCGCATACGCCTTGATGATCCGGTTGGCGGTCTGGGGAAACACGTAGTCGCTGCCCACGAGGTAAAGCGACTTGACGCCCTTTTCCTTGAGGTAGTCCAACGCCGGGACGATCTGCTGGTTGGTGGTGGCGCCGGTGTAGAAGATGTTCTTCGACGACTCCAGGCCCTCGTACTGCACCGGGTAGTACAGCAGCGAGTTGGCGCTTTCGAAAACGGGCAGCATGGCCTTGCGCGAGGAGGAGGTCCAACCGCCGAACACCGCGGCGACACAGTCGCTGCTGATCAGCTTTTCGGCCTTCTCGGCGAAGATGGTCGGCTCGGACGCCCCGTCCTCACCGACGAGCTGGAGTTGCTTGCCCAGCACGCCGCCTGCGGCGTTGATCTGCTCGACAGCGAGGTCGATCGCGTGGCGCACGGTCACTTCGGAGATGGCCATGGTGCCCGACAGTGAGTTCAGTGCACCTACCTTGACGGTGGGACCGGAAGTGTCCACGCACGACGCGGCGCTTGCCGAATCCGATTCGGTGGCCTTGCTTCCGCAGCCGGACAGCAGCAACGCGGTCGCGGCGACGACGCCTCCCGCCCTGAAAGCCGAACGTTTCCACGAGGAGCGTCGGACAAGTCGCATGGACAGCCTTTCCCGAGAACAGCAACGCCCATCGCCGACGAGCGTCGATAGTCAAGCGGCACGTGAGACACCACGCGGTGTCGAACTGGGACGTTAGAGCGGCTGTGTTTCTACGAAATGTCTGTATGTGACGAACAAATTAACCTGTGGCTCGCCAGGCGTTGATCGGCCGTTTGCCAGGTGCGACGCTCTGGCGGCCTCGGCGCTGTGCTGGCGCAAACACGTGGGTTGGGCTATGGCGCAGCGCCGTTCGCAACGCCTGAGTACGCCAATGGCGCTAGCCGGCGACCCTCTCGGTGTCTCGTACCCCCGCGGCGATCTCCTCGAGCTCTTCAATCCGGGTGCGGGCGTAGGCCTGCTGTTCGGTGATCGTGAGGTTGCCGCGCTGCGTCGACAGGAAGGTCACCGTCCACGACAGCAGCGTGGTGATCTTGCGGCGGAACCCGACTAGGTACACCAGGTGCAGCACCAGCCAGGCCAACCACGCGATGAAGCCGCCGAACTCGAGCGGACCGATCTTGGCGACGGCGGAGAATCGCGACACCGTGGCCATCGAGCCCTTGTCGAAGTACTGGAACGGTTCGCGCGCAGCGGGGTCGGCGCCCTTCAACTCGGCCCTGATCGCGTTGGCGGCGTACCTGCCGCCCTGGATCGCGCCTTGCGCCTGCCCGGGCACGCCCTCGACGTGGGCCAGGTCGCCGACCACGAACACGTTGGGGTGGCCGGGAATCGTCAGGTCGGGCTCTACCAGGACGCGACCGGCCCGGTCGACCTCGACGTCGGACTGCTCGGCGAGATCGCGGCCCAGCGGACTGGCCTGCACACCGGCCGACCACACCTTCGTCGCCGATTCGATGCGCCGGATCGTGCCGTCGGAGTCCTTGACCGTGATGCCGTTGCGGTCCACATCGGTGACCATGGCGCCGAGTTGGATGTCGACGCCCATCTTCTCCAGCCGCGCTTGGGCCTTCTTGCCGAGCTTCTCGCCCATCGGGGGCAGCACCGCGGGCGCCGCGTCGAGCAGGATCACCCGTGCCGTGGTCGAATCGATATGGCGGAACGCGCCTTTGAGCGTGTGGTCGGCCAATTCGGCGATCTGCCCGGCCATTTCGACGCCGGTTGGGCCCGCACCGACCACGGTGAATGTCAGCAGCTTCTCGCGCCGGGCCGGATCGCTCGAGCGTTCGGCCTGCTCGAACGCGCTGAGGATGCGCGCGCGCAGCTCCAGCGCGTCATCGATGGACTTCATGCCGGGGGCCCACTCGGCGAAATGGTCGTTGCCGAAATAGGATTGGCCGGCTCCGGCGGCCAAGATCAGCGTGTCGTACGGGGTGACGTAGGTATGGCCCAGCAGCTCCGACTTGACCGTCTGGTCGGCGAGGTTGATGTGGGTGACGTCGCCGAGCAACACCTGACAGTTCTTCTGCTTGCGCAGGATCATCCGCGTCGGCGGCGCGATCTCGCCGGACGGGATGATGCCGGTCGCCACCTGGTACAGCAGCGGCTGGAACAGGTGGTGGGTTGTCTTCGCGATCAGCTTGACGTCGACATCGGCCCGTTTCAGCTTCTTGGCAGCGGTCAATCCGCCGAAGCCTGACCCGATGATGACGACTTTGTGCCGATCAGATGCAGTGGCTCCGGGATGGCTCATGTTGGGCTCCTCGACGGTGTCACGTGCAGTTCTACCCGCAACGGTAGCCGCCCGAACCTGCGATCGACGATTCCGTTAGCTGTGGCATTTCCCACGCCGTCGGCCCGATCAGCCGCCGAGAAGTGGCTTGAGAAGCTCACCGACCGCGGTGATGCCGCCCGGCTGATATCCGTTCAGGCTCGTCACCGGGCTCAGGATCACCCCATCGACGCCGGCGTCGAGAACCTTGGCCTTCACCTGCTCGACGACCTGCTCGGCACTGCCGTAGACCGCCTGCTGTTTGAAGTCGTCGGGAATCACATCGCCCGTGACGTTCTCGTCGATGATCGCGACGACCAGCATGCTGGTCTCGAGCGTGGCGGGGTCGCGGCCGATCTCCTCGCAGCGCTCCTTCACGACCTGCACCTTGCGCGGCAGCTCGTCGAAGCCCGCGATGAGGTTGAGGTGGTCGAAGTGCTTGGCCGCCAGCGGAATGGTCTTCTTCTCGCCGCTGCCGCCGATCATCAGCGGAACGTGATCGCGGAAGCGGGGCTCCGCCATGGCCTCCTTGGTGCGGTAGTACTTGCCATCGACGGTCGGACGGTCGCCCTCGAGCATCGGAAGGATGATCTGCAGTGCCTCGTTGAGCTTGTTGAAGCGGTCGGTGAAAGTCCCGAACTCATACCCCAAGGAGTCGTGCTCCAGTTCGTACCAGCCCGTGCCGATGCCGAGGATCGCGCGGCCCTGGCTCATCACGTCCAGCGTCGTGATGGCCTTGGCCAGCAGCGTGGGATTGCGGTAGGTGTTGCCGGTGACCAGCGTGCCGAGTTGGACGCGTTCGGTCGCGGTGGCCAACCCCCCAAGGGCGGTGTACGCCTCGAGCATGGGCGCATCGGGCGTGCCGAGGCCGGGAAGTTGGTAGAAGTGGTCCATCACGAAGACGGAGTCGAAGCCCGCGGCCTCGGCTTCCTGAGCCTGCGCGATGACCGTCGGGAAGATCTGGTCGACGCCGGTGCCGTAGGAGAAGTTGGGGATCTGCAGTCCGAGTTTGATGGTCACGTCTTCACGTAACCACGGCTGATCGGGGTCGATTCCCCGTCAGCGAAAAGTTCAGCCGAAGTCCGCCAGCGCACCCTTGCTGACGTGCAACGTCTGGCCGGTGATGTGGCGCGCCGCAGGGGTGGAGAGGAAAAGCGCGAGCCGGGCGATCTCCTCGGCCACCGGCGGCGGGGTACGCGAGAGGCCTTCGTAGCCCGGTTCGGTGCTGCGTCCCGACGCCACCGCGTTGACCGTGATGCCGCGGGTGCCGAAGTGCGCGGCCTGGCCGGCGGTCCAGTTGGAGATGGCCGCCTTGATGGCCGCTTCGGCACTGCCTTCTACCGGGTGTTCGGGAACCACGGTGACGATCGAACCGCCCGAGCGCAGGTGATCGCCCAGGATCTGCACGGTCAGTACCGCTGACAGCACGGTCGAGTCGAGCGCCTCCCGCCACGCGTTGGCCAGCTCCGACAGCGAGTAGGTGCGCGGGTCGCCGCCGTCCCAACGAGGCGCGGGCACATTGACGATCGTGTCGAGGTGGTGCGGGAACTGCGGTCGCGCCGCTTCCAGGCTGGCGGGATCGGTGTTGTCGAACACGATTGCGTCGACGTCGAGTTCCTTGGCGGCGACTTCGAGGTCGTCGCGGCGGGCACCTGCGATCACGACCCGGTGACCGGCGTCGCGGAAGCCTCCGGCGATCGTGCGACCTAAATCCGTGTCACCGGCGGTGACGAGCACCTCCATCGCGGGACCTCCTTGTCGTGCCAACGCTGAACTCAGCGATCCCGGGCAATGTTACTGGACAGTAGCTAGGGCGCGAAACCGGCGCGCGGGCGCATGTGCCATAGGGTTTTTCCCGTGAGGCGCAGGGCGGCGAGCGGTTGAGCATCTCGGCTGGCCTGCCGCGCTGGCTGTACCTGCCCGCCGCGGTCGGCGCGCTGTTCGTCGCCGTACCTCTTGTCGCGGTGGCGGCGAGGGTGGACTGGCCGAATTTCGTGCACCTGATCAGCAGCGAGTCCTCCATCAGCGCGCTGCTGCTGAGCCTGCGGACGGCGGCCGCCAGCACCGCGCTGTGTCTGGTTTTCGGTGTGCCGATGGCCCTGGTGCTCGCGCGCAGCGACAGCCGGCTGATCCGCGCGGCGCGGCCGCTGATTCTGCTGCCGTTGGTGCTGCCTCCGGTGGTCGGCGGTATCGCGCTGCTCTACGCGTTCGGCCGGCTCGGCCTGATCGGGGAGTACCTGGAGGCAGCGGGTGTCCAGATTGCGTTCACGACGACGGCGGTGGTGCTCGCCCAGACGTTCGTGTCGCTGCCGTTCCTCGTCATCGCGCTGGAAGGGGCCGCCCGCACCGCGGGCGCCGATTACGAAATGGTGGCGGCCACGCTGGGCGCCCGGCCGTCCCGGGTGTGGTGGCGCGTGACGTTGCCGCTGCTGATTCCCGGCCTGGTGTCCGGATCCGTGCTGGCATTCGCGCGCTCGCTGGGCGAATTCGGCGCCACGCTCACGTTCGCGGGCTCTCGTCAGGGCGTCACCCGGACGCTGCCGTTGGAGATTTATCTGCAGCGGGAGAGCGACGCCGATGCCGCGGTGGCGTTGTCGTTGTTGCTCGTGGTGGTGGCCGCGGTGGTGGTCTTGGGCCTGGGCAGTCGGCGGTTGCGGGGCGACAGTGCCTGGTAGTGCGGCGTGACAGGAGTCAGCCTGCGGGCCGTTGTCGAGCATCGGGGCGTGGATGTCGAGTTCGACGTCGCCGCCGGTGAGGTGCTGGCCGTGCTGGGCCCCAATGGGGCGGGCAAGTCGACGGTGCTGCACGTCATCGCGGGCTTGGTCCGGCCCGACGACGGTGTCGTGCGCGTGGGGAATCGGGTGCTCACCGACACCGCAACGCGGGTCGACGTGCCGACCCACGACCGCCGCGTCGGGTTGCTGCTGCAGGATCCGCTGTTGTTTCCGCATCTGGATGTCGCCGCCAACGTGGCCTTCCCGCCCGGCGGTAGGCGACCCGAGCACTGGCTTGCAGAGGTCGACGCGACGGATCTGGCCGACCGCAGGCCCCGCCACCTGTCGGGGGGCCAGGCCCAGCGGGTGGCGCTGGCCCGCGCGCTGGCCGCCGAACCCGACGTGTTGCTCCTCGACGAGCCGTTGAGCAAGCTCGATGTCGCGACCGCCGCTGCGATGCGCAAGGTGCTGCGCCGGGTGCTGGTGCGCGACGGCCGGTCGGCGGTGATGGTGACCCATGACGTGCTCGACGTGGTGACGCTCGCCGATCGGGTGTTGGTGCTCGAATCCGGCCGTGTTATGGAAAATGGTTCTGCGGCAACGGTTCTGACGGCTCCGCGCAGTGGATTCGGCGCGCGGCTGGCGGGAGTGAACCTGGTTCGCGGCACGGCGGCCGGCGGCGGGGTGCTGACCACCCGGTGGGGCGGCACCTGGTACGGAACCGCGGGCGTGGACGTGACGGCGGGGGCTTCGGCGGTGGCCTTGTTTCACCCGGCGGCCGTCGCGGTGTACCGCGAGCGACCGCACGGCAGCCCCCGCAACACCGTTGAAGTGACCATCGCCGAAGTCGACGGCCGCGGGCCGGCCATCCGGGTGCGGGCCGAGGAACAACCCGATGGCGGCCCCGGGCTCGCCGCCGACATCACCGCGGACTCCGCCGCCGAACTGCGCCTGGCGCCCGGCGAGCGCGCGTACTTCGCCGTGAAAGCGCAGGAGGTCACCATCCACCCGGGCCCGTAACGGACATCTGGGCGGCTGCGAAAAACGAGTTAGACGACCGTCGTCCTCCGGCGGTGAACGCGGTTCGACAAGCCCGCGCCACGCGCGGGGACACCGTCGTGTCAGCAATTCCGGGTACTGTTGCCTTGCATGGCATTTCCGGTTCTCAGCAATTTCTCAATTGAGCACTTTTTGAGCAATACGCACTTGCGTCACGGCGGTAACACGGTAGTTTCTTCTCCATGGATCAGCCGGACGCGATTTCGTTCCCTCGCAGGGGCCTCTCCAAGACGCTTGCAGTCGCGGCGCTGACTGGCGCCACCGCGGTTGCGCTGGCGCTGCCAACGGTGGCGCAGGCGCAGCCCGAGCCGACGCCGGCGCCACCCCCGCCGCCCGGCAACACGTTCTTGCAGGGCCCGCCACCGCCGCCACCGCCCGGGGCACCAGCGCCCGCACCCGCACCGGGTGCACCCGCGCCCGCGCCGCCACCTGGTGCGCCCGCGCCGGCACCGCCACCGCCCGGCGCGCCTGCGCCGCCACCCGCGCCCGGTGCGCCTGCGCCTGCGCCGGCGCCCGGCGATCCGAATGCACCCGCCCCGCCGCCCGGCGACCCCGGGCGTGTCGAAGCGCCTGCAGGCGGACTCAGCTACGTCGTGCCTGCGGGTTGGAAGGTGTCGGACGCGTCGCAGCTGTCCTATGGGCAGGCGCTGGTGACCAAGATCCCACCCGAAGGTGCCGAGCCGCCCAACGACACCAGCATTCTGCTCGGCCGACTCGACCTGAAGCTTTTCGCCGGGGCCGAGACCGATAACGCGAAGGCCGCTCAGCGGTTGGCGTCCGATATGGGCGAGTTCTTCATGCCGTTCCCCGGCACGCGGATCAACCAGGAGACCTTCGAACTCAACGCAGACGGTATGCCGGGCGTCGCTTCGTATTACGAGGTGAAGTTCACCGACACCAACAAGCCGAACGGTCAGATCTGGGCCGGTGTCGTCGGCAATCCGGTCGAGCCGGAGACGCCGCGCGGGCAGCGCGCCCCTGAGCGCTGGTTCGTCGTTTGGCTCGGCACGGCGAACAACCCTGTGCCGAAGGAAGAAGCGGTGACGCTGGCCAACTCGATTCGGCCGTACACCGGCCCGCCGGCGCCGACGGATCCGAACGCCCCGCCGCCGGCGGCTCCGAACGCCGCGCCTCCGGCGCCGGCCGATCCGAACGCCCCGCCGCCTCCACCGGCTCCCAATGCGCCCCCACCCGATCCGAACGCGCCTGCGCCACGGCCCGGCGTCGGGGAGCCCGTTCCGGTCGCACCGGAGAACGCGCCGGGGATGGTGCCTCCGCCCTGACGAAGTCAAGGCTTCCGCCACGACATCAAGCCGTGGCGGAAGCCGAATTCTTCAGTGCGCGTGCGGTGGTCAGGGCCCAACCCGCGGCGGGTTGGCGTTGGCGACGTTCAAGATGACGCAATTCGTGCCGCCGAACCCCATCGCGCCTGCGGTTTGACACCGCTCGAAGTTGCCGTCGGCGCTGACCGGTCCGTCGCAGATCGTCCCGCCACCCCACGGCGTCCAGCCGCCCTGGCATCCGGCGTGGGCCGGGGCGGCGAAAGCCATGCCGCCGGCCGCAAGCGCGCCGACCGCCAATGCAACAAGCGTTCTCATCTCGTCCTCTCCCTTCGCGGTACCGGAGTCCTGCGCCGGGTACGAAGCCCGTTCCGCCGATGTTCGACGGTCCACCGTTATCTCCAGGTTATGCCGTTGTCATGAGTGAGGAATCGGGGTTATCCCTACCGCTTCAACACCGCGGCGTCCACCACATTTGTCTGGCGCACCGCGGCGGTCGTTAGCGTCGTTCGCTCACAGTGAAGATGCTCGTTCCCGGGGTGGTGCATTCGTGATTCACCGGGCGACGATGAGGTATGGCGATCTCGACCATGACGGCGTGGCGGGTTCGGCGACCCGGGCCGGTGAGCACTCGACCACTCGAGCGGGCACGCGTCGAGATTCCGCGACCGATGCCCGGCGAGCTTCTGGTGGCAGTGCGGGCATGTGGCGTGTGCCGCACCGATCTTCACGTCGCCGAAGGCGACCTGCCCGTGCATCGTCCGCAGGTCATCCCGGGCCATGAGGTCGTCGGTGAAGTGGTCGAGGCGGGGCAGGGCGTCGGCGCCGAGTTCGCCGTCGGCGACCGCGTCGGCATCGCATGGCTTCGGCACACCTGCGGACGATGCCGGTACTGCATCCGAGGGGCCGAGAATCTGTGCCCCGAGTCCCGCTACACGGGCTGGGACGCCGACGGGGGATACGCCGAATTCGCCACGGTGCCAGCCGCATACGCTCATCCGCTGCCGGCGGGCTACTCCGACACCGAACTGGCGCCGCTGCTGTGCGCGGGCATCATCGGCTATCGCGCCCTGGTGCGCGCCGAGCTACCGCCCGGCGGGCGGTTGGGAATCTACGGATTCGGCGGCAGCGCGCACCTGACCGCCCAAGTGGCGATCGCGCAGGGCGTCGAAGTCCACGTCATGACCCGCGGGGAGGCCGCCCGCGCGCTGGCGCTGTCACTGGGAGCGGCCTCGGCTCAGGGCGCTGCCGACCCGCCACCTGCCCCGCTCGACGCCGCGATCCTGTTCGCACCCGTCGGCGACCTCGTGCCCTCCGCGCTCGAAGCGCTCGATCGTGGCGGCACACTGGCCATCGCCGGCATCCACCTCTCCGACGTTCCCGCGCTGAACTACCAGCGTCACCTCTTCCAGGAGCGCCAACTGCGGTCAGTCACCGCGAACACGCGAGCCGATGCCCGAGCCTTTCTGGCCTTCGCCGGTGAGTACCGCATCGAAGTGACAAGCCCGCAGTATCCGCTCGATCGGGCGGATGAGGCGCTCAGCGATCTCGCCGCCGGCCGGGTGTCGGGGGCGGCGGTGCTGACCGTCTAGAGTTCGGCCAGCGGCGGTCTGCGTCAGCTCAGGTGCCACACCAGCGCGGCGGCCAGGGCGCCGAGCCCGTTGAGCGACCAGTGCAAGGCGATCGGCGCAATCAGGCTGCCGCTGCGACGCCGCAACCAGGTGAACACGAACCCGGCGACCGCGGTGGCTGCCACCGCCAACGTCACGCCCGCGACGGTACCCATCACCCCGCCGCCGAAGATGCGCGTGAACCCGACGTTACTGCTGGTCAAACCCAGCGAGGTGGCGATGTGCCAGAGACCGAACAGCAGTGAACCCGCCGCCGCGACGCCGCGGAAACCCCAGGCGCGGTTCAACGCGCCGTGCAGCACGCCCCGAAAAGCCAGCTCCTCGGGGATCACGGTCTGCAGGGGGATGATCACCATCGACGCGATCAACGCGCCGGAGATCGTCGCGTAGTTGTTGTTCATGAACATCGGCCGCGTCCACGGCAGCAGCGCGCCGATCGCGATCACCGACAGCACCACCCCGACGGCCGCCAGCGCGTAACCGGCGCCGGACCTCCAGTGGTCGCGGCTCAACCCGAGTTCGGCCCAGCCCAGCCCGCGGGAGCGGACAAGGAGCAGCAATCCGACCGCCGCCGCGGGAACCGTCGCCACGCTGGCCCACGGAGTGGTGAAATGCGCGATCAGGTTTGTCAACGCCAGCACCACCACGACCACCGCGATGTCGACGTAGGTGCGGAAGTGATGCAGCGCGGAGAGCTGTTCGACCAGCGGATGCGGACGCTCGGCTAGCACGGCTTGGTCGGACACGAAGATCCAGTCTAGCGGTCTTGTTCGCTGAGCGAATCCTGCGAAAGCGAGGGCGCCCGGTAGTCCGGGTCCCACGTCCACTCCGAGATCGCCGGATCGTCCTCTCCGTGCTCACGGGTGTAGCGCCGCGCCGCAAGGCGGGCGTCGGCCATTTCCTGGCGCAGCCCGGCCGCGCTGCTGCCCAGTCCGTCGACGCGGTCGATGACGTCCATGACGAGGTGGAACCGGTCGAGGTCGTTGAGCATCACCATGTCGAACGGGGTCGTTGTGGTACCGCGCTCCTTGAAGCCGCGCACATGAAGCTGGGCGTGGTTGGCGTGGCGGTAGGTCAGCCGGTGAATCAGCCACGGGTAGCCGTGGTAGGCGAAGATGACCGGCTTGTCCGTCGTGAAGATCGAATCGAACTCCCGCTCCGACAGTCCGTGCGGATGTTCGGAGTCGGGTTGCAACCGCATGATGTCGACGACGTTGACCACCCGAACCTTCACCTCGGGCAACCGCCGGCGCAGGATGTCGGCAGCGGCCAGGGTTTCCAGGGTCGGGATATCACCGGCGCACGCGAGCACCACATCCGGATGCCCGGCGCCGCTGCTTGCCCAGTCCCAGATGCCGAGACCCCTGGTGCAGTGCGCGATCGCGGAGTCCATGTCCAGATAGGTCAGCGCCGGTTGCTTACCGGCGACGATCACGTTCACGTAGTGCCGACTGCGAAGGCAGTGGTCGGCCACCGACAACAGCGTGTTGGCATCAGGCGGCAGGTAGACCCGCACGACCTCCGGCCGCTTGTTGGCGACATGGTCGATGAACCCGGGGTCCTGGTGCGACGCGCCGTTGTGATCCTGGCGCCAGACATGCGATGTCAGAAGGTAATTCAGCGACGCGATCGGGCGCCGCCACGGCAGCTCGCGGCTACTGGAGAGCCACTTGGCGTGCTGATTGAGCATCGAGTCGATGATGTGGACGAACGCCTCGTAGCAGTTGAACAGCCCGTGCCTGCCCGTCAGCAGGTAACCCTCGAGCCAGCCCTGGCAAAGGTGTTCGGACAACACCTCCATCACGCGGCCCTCCGGCCCGAGATTCTCGTCGTCGGGCCCGATTTCGGCCAGCCACGCCTTGTCGGTCACCTCGAGGGTCGCCGACAGCCGGTTCGACGCGGTCTCGTCAGGGCCCATCAACCGGAACCGGTCGGGGTTGCGGGCGATGACGTCGCGCAGGAAGGTGCCGAGCACCCGTGTGGCCTCGGCGGACTCGGAGGCCGGCTTGTCGACCGCCACCGCGTAATCGGCGAACGCGGGCAAGTCGAGATCCCTGAGCAGCAGGCCGCCGTTGGCGTGCGGGTTGGCGCTCATCCGCCGCTGCCCTCCCGGCGCGATCGCACGCAGTTCGGGCCGCAGCGCGCCGTCGTCGTCGAACAGGTCCTCGGGTCGGTAGCTGCGCAGCCAATCCTCGAGCTGCGCACGGTGTTCGGGGTTGGTGTGGGTGCCCGACAGCGGCACCTGATGGGACCGCCAGGTGCCTTCGACCTTCTTGCCGTCGACCTCTTCGGGACCGGTCCAGCCCTTCGGAGTGCGTAGCACGATCATCGGCCACAGCGGGCGGCCGGCCTCACCATCGAGGCGGGCGGCGCGCTGGATCGCAGCGATCTGGTCGAACGCCTCGTCGAGTGCGGTGGCCAACTGCTGATGCACGTTGGCCGGATCGTCTCCGGCCACCGTGATGGGCCGGTAGCCGTAGCCGAACAGCAGCGACTCCAGCTCCTCCTGTGGGATCCGCGCCAGCACCGTCGGGTTGGCGATCTTGTACCCGTTGAGGTGCAGGATGGGCAGCACCGCACCGTCGGTGACGGGGTTGAGGAACTTGTTCGAATGCCAGCTCGCGGCCAGCGGGCCGGTTTCGGCCTCACCGTCGCCGATCACACACGCCACCACCAGATCGGGGTTGTCGAACGCCGCGCCGTACGCGTGCACCAGCGCATAGCCGAGTTCGCCGCCCTCGTGGATCGACCCGGGCGTCTCCGAGGCGACGTGACTCGGGATGCCGCCGGGGAAAGAGAACTGCCGGAACAACTTTCGCAGGCCTTCGGCGTCCTCGGAGATGCCCGAGTACACCTCGCTGTACGTGCCTTCCAGGTAGGCGTTCGCGACCAGGCCGGGACCGCCGTGCCCCGGTCCGGTGATGTAGATGACGTTCGCGTCGCGGTTGCGGATGATGCGGTTCAAGTGCGCGTAGACGAGGTTGAGCCCGGGCGTGGTACCCCAGTGTCCGAGCAGGCGGGGCTTGACGTGCTGCGGCGCGAGCGGCTCCCGCAGCAGCGGATTGTCCAGCAGGTAGATCTGTCCGACGGACAGATAGTTTGCCGCGCGCCAGTACGCGTCGATCAGCGTGAGTTCATCGTCGGACAGCGTGGGGGACAGTGCCTGGGCGGTCATCTAACTCATCATCGTCGTGCCGGGTGAACGCCGTGGGTTGGCGAACAGCGCGTGTGGGTTCTGGTACCCAGCCCTGATACCCACTGCACCAGAACCTACGCACTAGCCTGTCCAGCGTGTTGGGATTCGCATTGCCGCAGTACGGCGGACCCGCGGGCGCCGATCTCGCCCGTTTCGCAAAGACGGTCGAAGACCTCGGCGCCGACAGCCTGTGGGTCGGGGACCGCCTCATCACGGCTGTGCAGCCCAGCGTCGGCTACGCGGGTGCCGACACCATTCCCGAACAGTTCCGCACCGGACTGGACCCGTTCATCGCGCTGGCGGTGGCGGCCGCCGTCACCAGCCGGGTCCGGTTGGGCAGCAGTGTTTTCGTCGCGCCGTGGTATCCGCCGGTGCAGCTGGGCCGCCAGCTGACCGCCCTCGACGTGGTCAGTGGTGGGCGGCTGCTGCCCGGCTTCGGCATCGGCTGGTCACCCGAGGAGTTCCAGGCAGCGGGCGCGCCGTTTCGCCGCCGCGGGGCACAGCTGGACGAGCTGCTCGACGTGCTGCAAGCCCTGTGGACGACGAATCCCGTGGCTCATGACGGCGAGCGCTGGTCGATCCCGCCGTCGTGGGTCGACCTCAAGCCGGTGCAACAGCCGCCGCCGATCTACCTCGCCTCGTTCACTGCGGCCGGGCTGACGCGGATCGGCGCGCGCGGCGACGGATGGCTGCCCACAGTCAACGTCCCCGGCAAAGTGTTCCCCGAGATGCTCGACCGGCATCGGCGCATCATCGACGACGCCGCCCGCGCGGCGGGCCGGGATCCGTCGGCCATCCACACCTACCTTCGTGTCAACGTCGCCGAGGGCACGCCGATCGAGCGGGCCGTCGAGGCGGTGCGGATGCTCGCCGCCGGCGGCTACCAAGACATGTTCGTCGACCTGATGTACGTGGCGGCCGACACCGACGAGCGCCTGCGCTGGGCCGAACGGCTGTTGGCCGCATGAGCGAGCCACTGCTGGCATCCGCGCGGGTGCTCGATCTCGGCGGTGCGGAATCCGACGCGGTGTGCCGGCTGTTCGCCGACCTCGGCGCCGACGTGTTGAAGATCGAACCCCCGGAGGGGGGCGCCGCGCGCCGCGCCCTGCCGACCGTCGCCGGGACGAGTGTGCCGTTCGCGGTGGACAACGCGAACAAGCGCTGCGCGGTCCTCGATCCCGCCCAGCCCGGCGACTACCGGCGGCTGCTCGATCTCGCGAGTACCGCCGATATCGTCGTCGACAGCGGAAACCCGGGCGGCGCTGGGCGATTCGGAACGTCGTGCGTCGAGCTAGCGCGCCGGTTCGACCATCTCGTGGCACTGTCGGTCACCGACTTCGGCACCTCCGGTCCGTACGCGACGTGGCGGGCCACCGACCCGGTGCTCTATGCGCTGTCGACCGCGCTCTCACGCACCGGACCGACCTCGGGAACTCCGGTGCTGCCGCCCATCGGGCTGGCATCGGGCACGGCCGCGGTGCAGGCGGCGTGGGCGGTGCTGGCCGCCTATTACCGCCGGTTGCGCGACGGCACAGGAGATTACATCGACTTCTCCCGGTTCGAGGGCGTGCTCCAGTCGCTCGACCCGCCGTTCGGGTCGGAGGGTCAGGCCGCCGTGGGCCTCAAGAAGACCACCGAGATCTGGCGCGGCAGGCCGCGTAACCAGAACATCTACCCGATCTTCGCCTGCAAGGACGGACACGTCCGCGTCTGTCTGCTCTCCGCGCGCCAGTGGCGCGGAATGCGCGCCTGGCTGGGCGAACCGGAGCAGTTCGCCGATCCGAAGTTCGACACGATCGCCGCACGGTACGCGGCCTCGCGGGAACTCAACGCGCTTATCGCCGACTTCTTCGCCCCGCAGACCATGGATGCCCTGGTGGCGGAGGGGCAGGTGCGGGGGGTGCCGATCGCCGCGGTACTGACGCCCGCGGAGGCGTTGGCCTCCGAACATCTCCGCGTCGTGGGCGCGTTGACCGCGGCGGACTTCGCGCCGGGGGCGCAGGTCGTCGCGCCCGCGGGGCCGTTCGTCGTGGACGGACGTCACACCGGGGTGGGATGGCTGGCCCGGTCTCCGGGGGCCGACGAAGCCCATTGGGCCGGTGAGCCATCGGCCACGGCACGCGGGAAGGCGGCCGTGGTGCAGCGCCCGTTCGACGGCCTGCGGATTCTCGACCTCGGCATCATCGTCGCCGGAGGCGAACTGGGCCGGTTGTTCGCCGACCTCGGCGCCGAAGTGATCAAGATCGAGAGCGCCGCCTACCCCGACGGTTTGCGACAGACGCCGCCGGGCCAGGTGATGAGCAGGTCGTGGGTGCTGACCCACCGCAACGAGCAGAGCCTGGGCCTCGACCTGCGCGCCGCCGCGGGCGCCGAACTATTCGCCCGCTTGGTTGCCGGTGCCGACGCGGTGTTCGCCAACTTCAAGCCGGGAACCCTTGCTGCGCTCGGGTTTTCCTATGAGCGTCTGCGGGAGTTGAACCCCCGCATCGTGCTCGCGGAGAGCAGCGCGTTCGGCTCGACGGGCCCGTGGAGCGCGCGGATGGGTTACGGGCCGCTGGTGCGCGCAACGACGGGCATCACCTCGGTGTGGACGTCGGTCGACGGTGGGTTCTACGACGCGACGACGATCTTCCCGGACCATGTGGCCGCGCGAATCACCGCGATCGCGGCGCTGGCAGCGCTGATCCGGCGCGACCGCACCGGTGAACCCGCGCACGTACATGTCTCGCAAGCCGAGGCCGCGGTGAACCAGTTGGCGACGCGTTATGTCACCGAGGCGGCACGCGCCGCACACCTGCCGGTGGTCGACGACGCTGCCGTACACGGCGTGTACCCGTGTGCAGGCGACGACGAGTGGTGCGTGATCTCGCTTCGCACCGATGCCGACCGCGACGCGTTGACCGCCCTCACCGGCGGCGCCGACATCGCCGAGTGGACCCGCGCTCGGGACAAGACGGCGGTGGCGCACGCGCTGCAGGAGGCGGGGATCCCCGCGGCGCCGATGAACCGCGCCGTCGATGTACCTGCCGACCGGCAGGTGCGCTTCCGAAACGTGTTCGCCGCCATGGGACATCCGCTGTTCGAGGAGCCCGTGCTCAGTGAGACCGGGCCCGCGCCGTACACCAACATTCCGCCCGCGGAGATGCGACCGGCGCCGATGCCGGGAGAGCACACCCGCCAGATCTGCGAGCAGGTCCTCGGCATGTCCGCCGAGGAGGCCGATCGGCTCATCGCCGATGGCGTGCTCTTCGCCTACGAAGGAAGGCCGTGATGGACCCGAGGACACCGGTGTTGGCGGGCTACGGACAGCTCAGCCAGCGCGACGAGAACCCTGACGCGGAACCGATCGACCTGATGGTCGCTGCCGCGCGGGCCGCCGCCGATCCGCGGGTGCTCGAAGCCGTCGACTCGGTGCGCGTCGTCAGCCTGCTGTCCTGGCGATATCGCGACCCGGGACTGCTTCTGGCGCAACGTCTTAACGCCGACAGCGCCACCACACGCTACACCGGGGTCGGCGGCAACACACCGCAGTCACTGGTCAACGAGGCGTGCCGGGACATCCAGAGCGGCCGTGTCGACGTCGTCCTGATCGCCGGCGCGGAGACCTGGCGCACCCGAACCCGGTTGCGGGCCAAGGGTATCAAGCCCCAATGGACCCACCAGGACGAGTCGGTTCCGCTGGCCGAAGGCGCCGACGAGGGGGTGCCGATGGCCGGACCCGCCGAGATCCGGATCCACCTGGACCGGCCGGCGTATGTCTACCCGATGTTCGAGCAGGCTTTGCGAATCGCCGCGGGCGAGTCCAGCGAGGAGCACCGCCGTCGCATCGGCGAACTGTGGGCGCAGTTCAGTGCGGTGGCCGCGAACAATCCGCACGCCTGGAGCCGAGACCCGGTGCCGGCGGAGCAGATTTGGCGCGCCGGTCCGGACAACCGGATGATCAGTTGGCCGTACCCGAAGCTGATGAACTCCAACAACATGGTCGACCAAGCGGCGGCGCTCGTCGTCACCTCGGCCGAGAAGGCGGCTCATCTGCAGATCCCCAGGGACCGCTGGATCTTCCCGTATTCGGGCACCGACGCGCACGACACCTACGCGATCGGGGAGCGCGCAGAGTTCTACACCTCGCCGGCCATCCGGATCGCGGGTCGACGCGCCTTGGAACTGGCGGGGCTGGGCATCGATGACGTCGCGCTCGTCGACCTCTACTCGTGCTTCCCGTCGGCGGTGCAGGTGGCCGCCAACGAACTCGGGCTGCCGATCGGGGATGCCGCCAGACCGCTCACGGTCACCGGCGGGCTCACCTTCGCCGGCGGGCCGTGGAACAACTACGTCACCCACTCGATCGCCACCATGGCCGAGCGGCTCGCGACCCAGCCCGGCCAACTCGGCCTGATCACCGCGAACGGCGGTTACCTCACCAAGCACAGCTTCGGGGTCTACAGCGCCGAACCGCCTGCGCATCAATTCCGTTGGGAAGACGTGCAACCGGAGGTCGATCGCGAGCCGACTCGTACCGCCCTGGTGGAATGGTCCGGGGTCGGCACGGTCGAAACCTGGACGACGCCGTTCAGCCGGGAAGGCTCGCCGGAGAAGGCGTTTCTCGCCGTACGCACGCCCGAGGACTCGCGCGTGCTGGCCGTCATCACCGACCAGAAAGAGGCGGCGGCCACGGTCGGCGATGACATCGCCGGCGCCAAGGTTCAGGTGAATGCGGACGGTACCGCCACGATGCTCTGAGGTGGCTAGGGTGCGTCGGCGGGCACCCGGGTGTACTGCGGCTTGAATCCCTCGGGGGCAAAGGTGAAGCCCCGCCCCGTCGCCTCGCTCATGCAGGAAACGCCGGCTTCCTGCACGTTGCAGCGAAACCCGGCGGCCGCCAGGATTCGGTTGAACCCGAGCACTTTTGCGTTCTCGAGGACGAATTCCGGCTGTTCCAACGCGACGAATCGCGGCTGGCCCTCGTGCTCGATGATCACGGCGTTGGGCGCCGTCTGCTCGCCCTCGGCGTTGGGCACCGTGTCCGGTTCGCCGGTGATGTTCATGCTCGACTGCCAGGATGTCGCCGACTGGCAGCCCGCCTTGGCGCGCGGCACGATCGCACACGCCCATCGTCCGCTCGGAGTGGTGAAGTAATAAACGGCTGTTCCTGCCGGGTGGGCGACGTAGTCGAACGCGTTGACGAGGTGCCTGGTGTTCGGCGGCGGGGGAGGTGCGCTGGTGGTGGATGTCGGCGGGGACGCCGCGGGCGGCTCGTCGGTGGTCACGATCCGCTCACCCGAGCAGCCCGCCGCCAGGATGGCGACGGCCGAGATCAGACATAGGACACGCATTTCGGCTCCCAAGCGTGCCGGAACCCGATTTCGGGGCTCGACGCGGGGGTGCCCTCGGCGCGTCAGTCGGTCACCATGGCTCTGAGCGTCTGCGCATTACGCACCGCGTGACCGCCCAGATCGTTGTTGAAATACACCAGGACGCGTCTGCCTTCGCGGTCCCAAGCCATGATCCGGTCCGCCCAGCGGCGGAGCTCGTCGTCGGGATAGGAGCCCGCATACATCGAATCCTGGTCGGGACCGTGCATCCTGATGTACACCAGCTCGCTGGTTGCCCGCGGAACGCAGCGCAGCCGCGCGCCGCTCATGATCACGTACGCGGCTTCGTGGCGCGCCAACGTCTCGTACACCGCCGGGTCGTCCCACGAGGGATGCCGCAGCTCCATCGCCACCGGGATCCGGTCGGGCATCAGTTTCAAGAAGTACTCCAGGCGGGCGTCGTCGCGCTCCAACTCCGGGTGCAGTTGCACTAGCAGCGCCTCGCCGCGGTCGCCCAGCAGAGTCCAACACCGGTCGAACCGCTCGACCCATGGCTCCGGCTCGCGCAGCCGCCGGTAGTGCGTCAGCCCGCGTTGGGCCTTGACCGACATCGTGAAGCCCTCGGGCAGTCGCTGGCGCCACCCGGCGAACGCCGTGTCCTTCGGCCACCGGTAGAAGCTGGCGTTCAGTTCGACGGTGTCGAACTCCTCGACGTAGCGGGCCAGCCGCTTGGCCACCGGAGTACCGGCGGGGTACAGCACGTCGGTCCAATGGTCGTACGACCAGCCCGAGGTGCCGATCCGGATCATCTCCGCCTCATCCGCGCGCTGACACGGTGTCGCGTAGCTCGTCGTCGAGCGACACCCGGACCAGCGCCGCGGCGAGCTTCGCGTTCCTGCGCGGGGCCAGCGCGGCGAGTTCCTCGGTCCCGGTGGGCAATCCGAGCGTCTTGGCCGCCGACAGTGCCCGCTTGTCGAAGTACGGCCGTACCCAGGTCCAGACGTCCTGCACTTCGCGCAGGAAGATGTCCGCGCCGGTGTCGCCGATTCCCTTGAATTGCTTGAGCGAACGCCTCAATGCCGGCACTTCGTGACCGCTGGCCTCGGCGAGCTTGCGCAGATCCCCGCCGTACTCCTCGACGACAACGGAGGCGATGTCGGTCAGCCGGGTGGCCGAGCTCTCGTCGTACCGGACGTAGTGGGCGCGGCCGAACGCGCGGATCATCACGGCGCGATCTGCTTCGAGGGCGGCCTTGGGCGTGCGGATGCCCGCACTGAACAGTTCACGCGCGGCCGCCACGGCGATCGAGGCGTCGATCGGCTTGCTGGCCAGCATGCACAGGGTCAGCAGCTGAAAGAGGGGCATGGGTCTGTCCG
Organism: Mycobacterium sp. GA-0227b; assembly: GCF_001499855.1. Lineage (GTDB taxonomy): Bacteria > Actinomycetota > Actinomycetes > Mycobacteriales > Mycobacteriaceae > Mycobacterium. Next base: position 41,735 of record NZ_LQIK01000006.1, on the reverse strand, counting down.
CCAACCGGATACCCGCCTCATGCGCATAAGTGGTGCCCGCATGTCTCAGCAGGTTCGCCACCACCTTCTTGCGTGCCGCGGCCTCCATCTCCGCTGACGTACCCCTGCTATTTCGGCGGCAAACTTCCGGCGTAGTCGACTCCGCGGCCCACCCAGGACTGCAGCTGACGTCTGGTCCTGATGCCGTCGACCGACACCCGCAGCCAGCCACGGGTCTCTCGTCCCGCCATCACCATCGGCTCGACGTGGTCACGCGACAGCAACTTCGAGGTGTCGTCTGGTGGCACCCGCACCATCAGGCCGCCCTGCCCGCTGGCCGCCACCGCCATGTTGCCGTTGATCAGAAACGCCAACCCGCCGAACATCCGCTTCTCCTCGACACCACGGGTGCCGCCGAGAAGTTCTCGGATGCGGTTGGCCAGGTCCTCGTCGTAGGCCATGAGACGACCGTAGCGGCAGCCCCCGACAATTACTCGCCGCGCGGTTTTTGCGCGCCGGGTCGTGATCCGTTGTAAACCACGACCCGGCGCGCAATTTTCGCGTCAGGCCGCCGCCGCCTGCACCCGAGCTGGTTCCAGTGCCTGCGCGACGATGTCCGCGACATCGGTCATCGGCTTGACCTCGAGCACGTCGAGCACGTCGGCGGGAACGTCGTCCAGATCGGCCTCGTTGCGCTGCGGGATGAAAACCGTTGACAGTCCGGCCCGTTGCGCCGCCAGCAGCTTCTGCTTGACGCCGCCGATCGGCAGCACCCGGCCGTTGAGCGTGACCTCACCGGTCATGCCGACGTCCGAGCGCACCTGCCGGCCGGTGAACATCGACACCAGCGCGGTCACCATCGTCACGCCCGCCGACGGGCCGTCCTTCGGCACCGCCCCTGCGGGCACGTGGACGTGGATCCGCCGATCCAGCGCCCCGGGGTCGACACCCAACTGCTCGGCGTGCGAACGCACGTAGGACAGCGCAATCTGCGCCGACTCCTTCATCACGTCGCCCAGCTGTCCGGTCAGGGTCAGAGTGGCCTCACCGGCCCCATCTGATCCGTTGGCCCCGGCCTCGATGTAGAGCACATCCCCGCCGAGCCCGGTGACCGCCAGGCCGGTCGCCACACCCGGCACCGCGGTGCGTTCGGCCGACTCGGGCAGGAACCGCGGACGACCAAGGTAGTCAACGAGATTCGGCTCGTCGACAACGATCGGGCCGGTCTCGGAAGCCAGCTTCGTCGTCACCTTGCGCAGCGCCTTGGCCAGCAGCCGCTCGAACTGGCGGACCCCCGGTTCGCGGGTGTAGTCCGCCGCGATCTTGCGCAGCGCGCCCTCGGTCACCGTCACTTCGTCGTCGGTCAGCGCTGCCCGCTCGCGCTGCCGGGGCAGCAGGAAGTCACGGGCGATCGCGACCTTGTCGTCTTCGGTGTATCCGTCGATCTGGACCAGTTCCATGCGGTCCAGCAGCGCCGACGGGATGTTCTCGATGACGTTGGCCGTCGCCAGGAACACCACGTCGGACAGGTCGAGATCCAGGTCCAGGTAGTGGTCGCGGAACGTGTGGTTCTGCACGGGATCCAGGACCTCGAGCAGCGCCGCCGCGGGGTCGCCGCGGAAGTCGGAGCCGACCTTGTCGATCTCGTCGAGAAGCACAACGGGGTTCATCGAACCCGCTTCGCCGATCGCGCGCACGATGCGACCGGGCAGCGCGCCGACGTACGTGCGCCGGTGCCCACGGATCTCGGCCTCGTCGCGCACGCCGCCGAGGGCGACGCGGACGAACTCGCGGCCCAGTGCCCGCGCCACGCTCTCGCCCAGCGACGTCTTGCCGACCCCGGGCGGCCCGGCCAGCACCATCACCGCGCCCGACCCACGGCCGCCTACGACCTGCAGGCCCCGCTTGGCGCGGCGTGCACGCACGGCCAGGTACTCGACGATGCGCTCCTTGACGTCGTCGAGGCCGTGGTGGTCGGCGTCGAGAATCTCACGTGCGCCCGTCAAATCCGTCGCGTCCTCGGTGCGCACGTTCCACGGCAGCTCCAGCACGGTGTCCAACCAGGTGCGGATCCAGCCGCTCTCCGGGCTCTGATCGCTGGACCGCTCGAGCTTGCCGACTTCGCGCAGCGCGGCCTCGCGCACCTTCTCTGGGAGGTCGGCGGCCTCGATGCGGCTCCGGTAGTCATCCGAGGACCCGGTCCCGTCGTCATCGCCCAGTTCCTTGCGGATCGCCGCCAACTGCTGGCGCAGCAGGAATTCCTTCTGCGTCTTCTCCATGCCCTCGCGCACGTCCTCGGCGATCTTTTCGTTGACCTCGACCTCGGCCAGCTGATCACCGGTCCACTCGATCAGCGCACGCAACCGTGCGGCGACGTCCGGGGTCTCGAGCAGCTGACGCTTCTGGACCTGCGTCAGATACGACGCATATCCGGCGGTGTCGGCCAGCACCGAGGGATCGGAGAGCTGGTTGACGAAGTCGATGATCTGCCACGCCTCGCGCCGCTGCAGCATCGCCAGCAGAAGCTTCTTGTACTCCGCGGCGAGTTTCACGGTCTCCTCGGTCGGCTCCGGCTCGGTCACCTCGGTCACCTCGACCCACAGCGCGGCGCCCGGTCCGGTGGCACCGGCGCCGATGTGCGCGCGGCTTCCGCCCCGCACGATCGCGGCGGGGCCGCCGACCGTACGGCCGACCTGCACGATCGAGGCCAGCACACCATAAGACGGGTACCGGTCCTCGAGCCGCGGAGCGATCAGCAGCTCGCCGGCTCCATCGGATGCGGCGGCCCTGGCCGCTTCGACGGCGGCGTGCGCGGTGTCGTCGAGCTCGATCGGCACCACCATTCCGGGCAGCACGATCGACTCGCTCAGGAAGAGCACCGGCACTGTCTTGGCTTGAGCCATCAAACACCTCCAAAGTTCAGTCGAACGGACTCAACCCTGGCGGTGTCGTGTTTGTTCCCGCGGGCGTTCACTCTGCGCGTACAGCGCGACACGGACACCCGAAACGGCAGGAAGCCTGCCGTTCGGGGGAAACGGCAGGCTTCCTGTTGTGGGTGGATCTCGGCGGTGGCCCTAGGCGCTGGCCTGCGCTCCCAGCACCCGCTGGATGTCAGGCTTCATCATCTCGAGCTGCTGACCCCAGTAGCCCCAGCTGTGAGTGCCTTGCGGCGGGAAGTTGAACACGCCGTTGGTGCCGCCCGCGGCGACGTAGTTGTCCCGGAAGGTGATGTTGGTTCGCAACGTGAACCCTTCGAGGAACTGCGCAGCCATCAGGTTCTGGCCTGCGGTACCCGAGTCCAGATCCGACGGCGTACCGGTGCCGCAGTAGATCCAGATGCGGGTGTTGTTGGCCACCAACTGGCGGATGTTGACCATCGGATCGTTGCGCTTCCACGCCGGATCCGATGACGGGCCCCACATGCTTTCGGCGTTGTACCCGCCCGCGTCTTGCATCGCCAGCCCGATCAGCATCGGCCACCATCCCTCGGAGGGATTGAGGAAGCCCGACAGCGATGCCGCGTAGATGAACTTCTGCGGGTAGTAGATCGAGTACGTCAGCGCGGTGCTGCCGGCCATCGAAATGCCCACCACGGCATTGCCGTTCTGCGACACGCCCTTGTTGGCTTCCAGCCACGCGGGCAGTTCCTGGGTCAGGAACGTCTCCCATTTGTAGGTGTAGTCCTGGCCGTTACCCCGCGACGGCTGGTACCAGTCGGTGTAGAAGCTGGACTGCCCGCCGACCGGCATGACGACGGACAACCCCGACTGGTGATACCACTCGAAGGCCGGGGTGTTGATGTCCCAGCCGTTGAAATCGTCCTGGGCGCGCAGGCCGTCGAGCAGATAGACGGCATGCGGTCCACCGCCCTGGAACTGGATCCGGATGTTGCGGTTCATCGCCGGGGAGAACACATCCAGATACTCGACGGGCAGGCCCGGGCGGGAGAAGGCTCCCGCGGTCGCCGAACCCCCGGCGAAGCCGATCAGCCCGGGCAGCGCGGCCGCCGTGAAGGCGACCACCGCCATCCGGCGCAACAATTTCGTGCCGGTACCTCGGCACCTCTCGAAGAACTTCATAACGGCAACCAACCCACCTTTCATCGCTTCCACAAGCAATTGCCGTTGCTGTGCGTGCGTAATGAAACACGTCCTGGCACTGGGACTGTCGGCTCGACATGCAGTTACGACGTCGCGGTTGGCTAACGATTACGACTCGGCGAGGACTCAGGAAGGCAGGAAGTGCGCTGTTACCTGTGGGAACACAGGTACCTATGTGGTTCGCGGTGGAAGGTCCGACACGCCGGGTCTGAACCGGTGCAACTGAGTGACATGCCGCGGGCCGAGCTCGCTCAGAGAGCTCACACCGAGCAGCCGCATCGTGCGGTTGACCTGCTGGGACAAGATTTCGATCGCGCGGTCGACACCGGCCTCACCGCCCGCCATCAGGCCGTAGAGGTAGGCACGGCCGACCAGCGTGAAACGAGCGCCGAGGGCGATCGCCGCGACGATGTCGGCGCCGGACATCACACCGGTGTCCAGCAAAATCTCCGTATCGTCGCCGAGCTCGTGCGCGACACGCGGCAGCAGGTGAAACGGCACCGGTGCGCGGTCGAGTTGGCGGCCGCCGTGGTTGGACAGCACGATGCCGTCCACGCCGAGGTCGACGACCGCCCTGGCATCGTCAAGGGTCTGAATTCCCTTGACCACCAACTTGTTCGGCCACTGCTGTTTGATCCACGCCAGGTCGTCGAAGGTCACCGTCGGGTCGAACATGGTGTCGAGATACTCGGCCACGGTGCCCGGCCATCGGTCCAACGACGCGAACGACAACGGTTCGGTGGTGAGCAGATCGAACCACCAGCGGGGGTGGGGGACCGCGTCGAGCACGGTGCGCAGCGTGAGCGTCGGAGGAATCGACATACCGTTACGGGTGTCGCGCAGGCGCGCGCCCGCAACCGGTACGTCGACGGTCACGAGCAGCGTGTCGTAGCCCGCCGCCGCAGCCCGCTCGACCAGCGCCATCGACCTGTCCCGGTCCTTCCACATGTACAACTGAAACCAGTTGCGACCGTGCGGGTTAGCGTCATTGACCTGTTCGATGGAGCTGGTGCCCAAGGTGGACAGCGCAAACGGGATACCCGCGCGTGCGGCGGCGCGCGCGCCCGCGATCTCGCCCTCGGTGTGCATCAGGCGGGTGAAGCCGGTCGGCGCGATGCCGAACGGCAGGGCGACGTGGCCGCCGAGCACCGTCGCACTCGTGTCCACGCTGGCGACGTCACGCAGGATCGCCGGGTGAAATTCGATGTCGCGGAAGGCCTGCCGGGCACGCGCCAGCGACAGTTCGTCGTCGGCCGCGCCGTCGGCGTAGTCGAACGCCGCCCTGGGGGTCCGGCGCTTGGCGATCCGTCGCAGGTCGTCGATCGTCAGAGCGGCCGCCAGCCTGCGTTGCGTCGCGTTGCGCTGCGGCTTCTTGAACTGCAGCAGCGGCGCCAGCTCGCGGGGGCGCGGCACCCGGCGCTTCACGATGGTGCACCTGTCATTGAATCGCACAGAGTAGCTTGCCAGACTTGCCGATGAGATGGCTGACGACAAATCGGTACCTGCGGGCGATCCGTTCGACCTGCAGCGCTTCGTCGACGCTCAGCGGCCCGTGTACGAAACCGTGCTGGCCGAACTGCGCGCCGGCCGAAAACGCAGCCACTGGATCTGGTTCGTGTTTCCGCAACTGCGCGGCCTCGGCAGGAGCGCGATCGCGGAGCGGTACGGGATCTCCTCGCTCGCCGAGGCGAGGGCCTACCTCGGACACGATGTGCTGGGGGCGCGGCTGCGGGAGTGTGCGCAGCTGGTCGCCCGCAGCGGGCGGGCGTCTGCCGACGACTTGTTCGGCTGGCCCGACAACCTCAAGGTGCGATCGTCGATGACGCTGTTCCGCCAAGCCGCCGACGACCCCGACGCCGCAGCCGTGTTCGATCAGGTGTTGACGAAGTATTACAACGGCGAACCGGACCCGCTCACCGTCCAACGGCTCACCGCGGAGCGATGATCAGCCAGCCGTGCGGCCCGACGTCGGTCGTCACGACGACATCCGCCGGCGGAGCCCCCGACCCCCCGAGGATCTCACCTCGGTCGAATCCGAGTTCAGGCAACGAGATCGGCAGCGCCCCGTCATCGATGTTCAGCGCGACGATCAGCACCTCGGAGCCGACGCGGGTCTGGTAGACGTACTGGCGGTTGGTCAACAGCAGCGCCGAGGTGCGGGCCGTGTGCAGCCACGGATGGCGTCGGCGCAGCCCGATCAGGTACCGGTGCAGCCGCAGTACATCCTCGCCGTGTTCGTCGGCACCGACCGCGGTGGCGCCGAACTCCGGTCGCACGGCGTCGTCACCCCCGTACCTCTCCTCTTTGACTCCGCGGTAGGCGAACTCGTCACCGGCGTAGACGCTCGGTGTACCGCCGGTCGTCATCTGCAGCACCAACGCGTGCTCGAGGTGACGGATGTCGTCCAGCCGGCTGGCGATCCGGGTGACGTCGTGGTTGCCGACGAACGTCGTGGGCACGAATGTGTCGAGAAACTCGTTGTGGCGCAACAGCGCCCAGTCGAGCTCGTGGAAGTTGCCGTCGTTGAGGCTGCTCCAGACGGCCTTCCACAGCTCGTACTGCGTCACCGAGTGGAAACCCGACGCGCGCACCCGCTCCGCGTAGTCGCCGTGGATGATCTCGGCGAGGAAGTAGGCGTCAGGGAACTGTTCGCGGACCCGCGGTAGCACCTGCGCCCAGAATCGGTCCGACACGGCGTATGCGGCGTCGAGGCGCCAGCCGTCGGCACCGCGGCGCAACCAGTGGGTCATCACGTCGACGACGTAGTCCACCACTGCAGGGTTCTCGTGATCCAGCGCGACGAGATCGCCGTGGCCCTCGAACGTGTCGAGAGCTCCATCGCGCCGTCGAAACCACGATGTGTTGGTGAAATCGGTTCCGACATGGTTGAACACGCCGTCGAGCAGCACTCGCAAGCCCCGGCGGCGGGCCTCACCGATGAGCACGTCGAAATCCTCGTCGTCACCGAGTCGCGCGTCGATGCGGAAGTGGTCGGCGGTGTCGTAGCCGTGGCTGCTCGAGGCGAACACCGGTCCGAGCGCGAGGCCCGACGCACCGAGCGCGATCGCGTGGTCCAGCCAGTCGACGATGCGGCGCAGCCGGTGCTCCTCGGGTCCGGGCGGCGGGTCGGCGGGGTAGGCCCCGACGAAGCCGAGCGGGTAGATGTGCCACCAGATGACGTGTTCGACCCAGCTCGGTTCGGCCACCGCACCGCGCGAAGACGCGGTCACGGCCGGAACTTCGCCTCGTAGAGGGTCTTCATCGTGTCGCTGAACTGCGCGGCCGGCCCGTCTACCACGACGCCGGGGGCCACCGTCGTGATCGGCAGCGGCGCAACGGGTGACGTCGGCGCCCCCCATTCGGTCAGCCATCCGGTCAGCTGCGCCGACGACGTGGCATACACGATGCGTCCGAGACCGACCCAGGCGTGGCCCGCCGCGCACATCGGGCAGTGCTCCCCGGAGGTGTACACGGTTGCGTCGGCCCGCTGCTCGGGGCTCAGGTTGGCCACCGCCCAGCGGACGATCGCGAACTCTGGGTGGCGGGTCCGGTCGCCGTCCTTGACGCGGTTGCGATCCTCGAACAATGTCCGGCCGGTCCCGTCGACCAGCAGTGAGCCGAACGGTTCATCGCCTTCGTCGAGCGCCTCTCGCGCCAGTTCCACGCAGCGGCCGAGGCGGGCGAGATCGTCGTCGCTGATGGCCATCTGTCGAAGTCTACGGATCAGTCGCAGCAGGAACTATCGGGCGGGCGTGCTTCGTTGTCGGCCCATGCCGACCCTCACCACGCCGTTGCCGGCCCTCGCCGAACAAGCCGAGACACTGATCCGGCTGGGTGTGCACGACCTTGCCCGGCTGCCCGCCGGCCGCTTGCGCGGGATGTGCGCGCGGCCGGCGGGTCGGCGTGCGCTGCTGGCTGTGCACCCAGACCTGGTGCCCGCATCCGCGTTGGCGCCGCTGGTGCGCTGCAACGGCAAACCGGGCTTCGTGGTGTCCGACATGGTCGACGTCGACGACTTCACCCCAATCCCGTCGGTGCTGCTGCCGGACGCCCCGCTGTATGTGGTGCGCGAGCCGGATCGGGGAGACGCGATGGCGAACTGGAGTCCCGACGAAGCGCTTCCGGCCATCGCCGGCGCCGGGCGCTCGCCGTTGACACTGACCGAGGGCCTGCACTGGCTGTTGCAGCAGCCCGACACGCTGCAACGCAACCGCTGCTTCATGACCATCGGTTCGCGGCGGCGCAAGCCGTCGGGTGCGCTGGATGCCAGGACGCCCGCCGTGTGGATCAGCAACGGCACCGGTCGCGACGGCGCCGCCAACCGTGACGCACCGAAGGTCGGCTGGTGCTGGGCCGGCAACCGGCACACCTGGCTGGGCTTCGCCTCAACCGGCGCGCGTGAGGCACTGGGCTAGGCGTTCATTCGGTCGAGGCGGTCTCGCGGATAGCGGCGATCCCGGACAGGCTACGGGTGATCGACGCGATCTCGGCGACCAGTACCCGGGCGGCGCCGTCCTCGCCGGTGAGCCCCGCCGCCCGCTCGCGCACCTGCTGGTTGGCGGCCGTCAACGCCGCGAGGTCGACGGTCCACGGTGTCCCGGGGTTCGGCGGCGCCCCGCGCAGGGCGTCGACGAAATCGTCCACGGCGGCGATGAATTCGGGGGTCAGCGACGTGGGCGGACGGCTCGGCAGGCTGTCCTCCAACGCGGTGCACGAGATGGTGACCGCGTTCACCGCGGTGCGGTACGAGCGCAACCACCGCCGTAGCTCGCGGGACTCCATCCGGGTGGCACCCGAGGCGGCTTCGAACCCGGCGCGGGCGCGGAATGCGCGTTGCCACGCCGAGGACACGGCGTCGGCGGGATGGTCGAGTCGATGAACGTAGGCGCGGATGACCGTTGCGGCATAGTCGATCTCGGTCTTGAGCAGCTCGCCGGCCCGGTGATGCAGCCGGGTCAGCGCGTGATCGGGCAGTGCGACATGCGCGACCACCGCAAGGCCGCCACCGATGACAACCGAGAACAGACGGTCCTCGAGCGTCGCACCCGAAGTGGCGGTGTCGATTTCGAGGAGGAACACGGCGGCGGCCGCGACGGTCGCACTGGTGGCGATGTAACCCGTCCTGGTCGCGGCGTACGTCGATGCGAGGCAGAGCGTGGCCAGCACGGCGGCGAGTAATCCCGTCGGGTGCAGCAGCAGTGCGACCAGCGAGGCAACCAGGATTCCGCTCGCTATGCCCGCAAGTCGGCCGACGCAGCGCGTGTAGGTGTGAGCGGTCTCGGGCCGCAACACCATCAACACGGTGAGCAGGATCCAGTAGCCGTAGGCGACCGGTGCGAACCGGTCGGCGGCGGCACCGACCGCGATGGCCGCGGACAACCGGATGGCGTGCCGCAGAATCGGCGACGTCAGCGTCATGTGCGCCCGCACCGCCGCACGGGCCGCACGCAGCGGGTTGACGAGATCGGGCCGATACAGATCGGGGAAACGCAGTTCCGCGGCTTCGTGCAACTGTTGCGAAAGCCGTTTCGCGGCAGCATCGTCGGGACCGTCGAGCGCCGCTGTCGCGGTGTCCAAACGGACCAGGCCGTGCTCGGCGTCACGCCTCGCGGTGCGGCTGTGCCCGGCGATCGCGTCCAGCACATCGGCTGCGGCCGCGAGCACCCGTGAGACCGCTTCGCGGGTTTCGTCAGGTGCGCCGCGCAGCGTGCGCAACGTCGCCATGATCCGTTCGGGCACCCGGTGCCCGCCGCGGTAGGCCTCGGGATGACGGCCGGCTTGAGTGTCGACGAACGCATCGCGCAACGACGGCATCAGTACCGCCGCGGCGGGGGTCTTGGCGTCCTGCGCGCCCTCTCGCGCAGCGGTGGCCAGTGCTCGATAGGCCTCGGTCAACGCGTCACGCTGAGTGCGCCACCGCTGCGGCGGCCAGACGGCGATCAACGCTGCCTGCACAGCGGCAGCGGCCATCGTCAGGATGGTCGGGACCAGCACCGACCCCGCCGACGGCGCCAGTGGCGGCGCGATCGCGAGCAGCGCACCGGCCGCGGCGGCGACGAGGCCGGCCTTGGCGCCTACCGCCCACTGCAGTCCGGCGGCGAAGCACCACAGTGCGAGCACGGCGACGAACACGACGTCGAACGAGGACGCCAGCGACCCGAGGAAAACCGCGGCCCCCATTTCCACGGCTACGACGAGCACCCGGGTGATCCGCCCGCCGGGGCTGTCCTGCAGTCCGATGGCCCCGGCGACCGCCGCCGCGCTCGCCGCCCACACCGCGGTCGCGCCCGAATCCCAAAGCAATCCGATGGCGGCCACCGCCAGCACCGCGAGCAGGCTCCTCGCCGCCGCCCCGATGTCGGGGATGGTCGGCCGGAGAGCGTCGATGATCCGCCTGCCGGTGCTCACCCATTCATTCTGACGCCTCCGCGGGTTCTCTCGGCTGCAGCACACGCGCGTCGGATAGGTGGCGTCGCCGGGCTGATTCCGCCCGTCGCGCAATGCCCGCACCTGCCGATGCGTCAAATATCGTGGGGCACAGCGCAAAGCTCGCGCCGACGACCGGATCCCGGTCCTGGATCCGATTCCCCTGCGAGCATGCGGGTGCGCGGATAAAGTCAGCTGACGTCGCACGAGAAGCACCGAGCGCACCCGCGATTGCCGTCCGATGGCCGGCCGCGGCAACGAAGGGACTCGTCATGAGCACGGCGGCCGAGCGAGCAGCTCAACTCGATCTGGTGGCCCGGTTGAAATCGGCCTATCCCGAACTTCCGGATGCGCCCACCCCGGATCTCCTTGATCACCACCGGATCACCGCATACCTCAAACCCGTCCATGATGTCGGCGGCGAACCCGATGCGCCGATGAAGTACGAGAACAAGCAGTACGAACTCTGGGAGCACATGACGTATGTGATCTGCGAGGTCCTTGCCTGGCGCGGCATCTGGCTCTCGGAGGAACGCCGCCGGCTCGGCAACGTCGATGTGGGCAGGGCTGAATACCTGGGCCTGCCGTACTACGGCCGCTGGCTGTTGGCCGTCGCGCGGGTGCTGGTCGAAAAACATCACATCGGATTGACCGAGTTGAGCGAACGGATGGCAGAGGTCAAGGCGCGCTACGAGGGCGGCCTGGCCGGAAAGACACTGGAAGCGAAGCCGAAGTTCGAAGGGGACGGGGCGGCGGTCAAGCGCAACGCCCACCACAAGCACGCCGTCGGCAAGGGCGATCCGCAGGTCTATGCCGGGCAGGCGGGCGAGCCGAAATTCAAGGTCGGCGACGCGGTCGTCGTGCGCGAGTTGCCGGTGATCTTCTACACCCGCACTCCGGAGTACGTGCGCGGCGCCAGAGGCGAGATCGCGACCGTCGCCTATGAGAGCCCGGCGGCCGAGGACGAGACGTGGGACCGCCCGGCCAAGCCGGAATGGTTCTACGTCGTGCGGTTCACCATGTCGGAGTTGTGGCACGGCTACACCGGCACCGGCGACGACGTCATACAGACCGAGGTTCCCGAGCATTGGCTGGAGGCCGCCGCATGACCGGTCACGACCACGATCACGATCACGACCGCACCGTCGCACCGATGGTCGACGAGATCACCGACTTCGAGGTCCTCGAGATCGCGTTACGCGAACTGTGCATCGAGAAGGGCATCTTCACCGCCGAGGAGCATCGGCGTTTCACCGAGTTCGCCGAGCAGATCGGGCCGACTCCGGCGGCGACCCTGGTGGCCCGGGCGTGGCTGGATCCCGAATTCAAGAAGCTCGCCCTTGTCGAACCCATGACCGCCAGCAAGGAGGTCGGCGTCGACTGGATGGAACCGACCGGATTCGGTACACCCAGCGACTTCACCGCGTTCGAAATCCTCGCCGACACCCCGACACTGCACAACGTGATCGTCTGCGCGCTGTGCTCCTGCTACCCGCGCCCCATCCTGGGCAACTCACCCGAGTGGTACCGCACGCCGAACTACCGCAGGCGCATGGTCCGCTGGCCGCGCCAGGTGCTGGCGGAGTTCGGCCTTTACCTGCCCGACGAGATCGCCATCCGGGTACAGGATTCCAATCAGAAGCACCGGTTCATGGTGATGCCCATGCGCCCCGAGGGCACCGAGGACTGGACCGAGGAACAACTCGCCGAAATCGTCACGCGCGACTGCTTGATCGGCGTCGCGCTGCCGAAAGCGGGGGTGACCACCAACGTCATCACCGACACCCGCCCGGCCGTTCATCCCGTACCGAAAGCATGAGCGGCACACCCGATTCGGCGGGCGTCGAGCGGGCGGCGATCGCACCTCTGGAAGAGATCGTCGAGCGCAACCAGGTGTGGTCCCGGATGGCCGCCAAGTACGGGGTGGAGAACCCGGTGCCGCCGTGGAAGACCAGCCTGGACGGTATGTGCGACGCGCTCGACCGCGCCGCCTGCGACGCCGACGTCCCGGACTTCAAGCAGCGCCGCGACGAGGAGGACGTGCTGTCGGCGACGCGGTACTCGAACCTGCCCTATCCGGAGAACCAGTTGGTGTCACTCGCGCATTCGCTGGTGGCGCACGGCATCATCGGCGAAGCGGAACTCCGGCAGCGCCTCGCCGCGATCCGCCAGCGGCTGGAAGCCTGAGCGCCGCCGGGCGTTGAGTTCACCTCGTGGAAAAGATCATCATCACGCTCAGAGCGACGGACGCAGACGAGGCGTGGGCCGAGCGGATTCGGGGACCCGTCGTGACCGACCTGCTCGCCCTCGGTTTTCCGGGGCTGACCGTCAACGTGCGCGACGATCCGGTGCGCGATTCGTTGATGACGCTGACGACGCTGGACCCGCCGGTGGTCGGGTTCGTCAGCCTGTGGACGCAGCAGTATTACGGCGACGCGGTGACCGCTGCGCTCGCCCGGCTGAGCAAGGAGGCCGACGAGGTCGCGGCCTACCTCGTCACCGAATCGGTCCCGCTCGCCCCGCCGGACACCCGTCCCGGGCAACGCACCGAAGGCCTGGCCAACGTCGCGTTGCTGCGCAGACCGGCCGAGCTGGACGAGGCGACCTGGCTGACGCGCTGGCACGTCGACCACACACCCGTGGCCATCGAGACGCAGTCGACGTTCGGTTACACGCAGAACGCTGTGGTCCGCGCGTTGACGCCGGCGGCGCCGGCCATCGCAGCGATCGTCGAGGAGCTGTTCCCCGAAGCGGCGACCTCCGATCTGCACGCGTTCTTCGGTGCGGCCGACGACGTCGAGTTGCGCAGCCGGATGGACCGCATGGTGGCCAGCACCGAAGCGTTCGGCGCGAACCACGACGTCGACACGGTGCCGACCAGTCGTTATGTCTATCGAACCCCGTTCGCTACCAACACTTCCCGGTGACAGGAAGAACCGCGGTGATCGGGCCGGATACGACACCGTGAGGATGAAACAGCCCCGCGCGATCCGGCTCGTCGCACCCGCCCGCGGCTGTCAGTTCGCGGAGCGCTTACGCTGCTGCCGTGGCTGACACGACCCTGCAGATCGCCGACGACAACCGGGTCCGCACCCTGACCCTGAACCGGCCCGAGGTGCTCAACGCGTTCAACGAGGAGATGTACTGCGCGACCGCCGTCGCCCTTCGCGAGGCCGCCGCCGACCCCGACGTCGCGGTGGTGCTGCTGACCGGTGAGGGACGGGCGTTCAGCGCGGGCAACGATCTCGTCGAGATGCAAAGGCGCATCACCGATCCCGCGTTCAACGAGCAGGGCAGCCATTTCACGACCATGGTCGATGCGCTCGCAGACTTCCCGAAACCGTTGATCTGCGCCGTCAACGGGGTCGGTGTCGGTATCGGGGCAACGATTCTGGGCTACGCGGATCTGGTCTTCATGTCGGCGACCGCACGGCTGAAGACGCCGTTCACCAGCCTCGGTGTCGCGCCTGAGGCCGCGTCGTCGTACCTGCTGCCGCGGTTGATGGGCCGCCAGAATGCCGCCTGGCTGCTGATGTCATCTGAGTGGGTGGATGCGGATGAGGCACAGCGAATGGGGCTGGCGTGGAAGGTGTGCGCGCCCGAGGAGCTGTTGCCCGAAGCCCGCCGTCACGCCGACATACTCGCGGCGCGGCCCGTCGCGAGCTTGATGGCGGTCAAGCAGACCATCACCGCCCCGACCCGGGACGGCATCGCCGCCGCCACCGCCAGGGAGATCGAACATTTCGCGGTGTTGATGGGCGCCGCGGCTAACGCGAGCGCGCTGGCAGAGTTCACTGGTAAGCGCGGGCCAGCCTAGCGGCCCGCTAGCGACTCGCCACCCTGGGCACCGGGTGGTCGACCTCGACCTCGACCTCGGCGTGCGCCGCGAGGATCGCCCGCAGGGTGCGCCGGCACCGCCCGCAGTCGCCGCCGGCGCCGCAGGCCTCGGCGATCTGTTTGGACGTCCGGGCTCCGTTGGCCACGCATTCGGTGACGTCGTGGCTGGTGACTCCGGTACACAGGCAGACAAACATCGGTCAGCCCTGCCCGTCGACGCTCATCAGGTGGGCGAACCGACCGACGAACTGCGTCGGATAGGCGCCAAGCCCGACGTTGGACATCCACTCAGCGGCCGCATCGGGGTGATCGATCCACTGCCTGGCGGCGAGCTCGTCCTCGATCTCCTGCAGGATCATCACTTCGTGTCCGTCGTCCAGCGCGCGGTAGACCCAGATCTTGCGCACCCCGCTGCGCTTGAAGCGCTCGATACCGTCGTGCACCTTGACCATCAGCGCCGACACGTCCTCGACCGACGACATGACGCCCACCACCACGCGGCCCACGTGATCCGCGGGCGAGGGGGCGTACAGGTCGATCTTCTCGACCACTTCGCCGCCGAACACCGGCGGAATGTCGTCGACTCCGGCGACGTCGAACACCTCGAAAACCGCCGACGAGCGCAAAACGTCGCGAATTGACCGGGGGTTGCGGATTCCAATTGTCACGAGCACGCGGTTCGGCTCCCAAATCGACGTGTACACGACGACATGATGGGCACCAATTGATTGCAAATTATCGTGACGTTTCTTGAGCCATTTCCACATTCGCTCGACATCATCGACTCGAAAGTCGCACGCAAGAATCAGCGAGTGCAGATCGTACTCACTCATCGATTCTTACCGCCTGTCTCGACTCCGGCCCAATGGTTAGCGCAGTCTAACCTTACTTAGCCTAGGCAGTCCAGACTAGGGCCCGCATCAGGGCCTCGAGTCGTCGCGACGGCTCGTCATTGGACCGAAAACACGCCTCGCGCAAGCATTAAAGCGAGCTTGTCGGCCATAACTGGACTAGTTTGGATGGTGCATGATCGAAGCGATGCCTGACCAGCCCTCAAGTGCCCTAGGAGTCACCATGCAAGGCGATCCGGACGTACTGAAATTGCTCAACGAGCAATTGACGAGCGAACTCACAGCCATTAACCAGTATTTCCTGCATTCGAAGATGCAAGCAAATTGGGGCTTCACCGAACTCGCCGAATACACGCGTAAAGAGTCGTTCGAAGAAATGAATCACGCGGAGGACATCACCAACCGCATTCTTCTGCTCGACGGGCTCCCGAACTATCAGCGGTTGTTCTCCCTGCGAATCGGTCAGACCTTGCGTGAGCAGTTCGAGGCCGACCTGGCGATCGAGTACGAGGTGCTGGAGCGCCTGCGTCCGGGCATCATCATGTGCCGCGAGAAGGGCGACGCGATCTCGGCCACACTGTTGGAGAAGATCCTGTCCAACGAGGAAGATCACATCGACTACCTCGAGACCCAGCTGCAGCTGATGGACAAGCTCGGCGACGAGCTCTACGCGGCACAGTGCGTGTCGCGCCCGCCGACCGCGTTGTAGGCGCCTCCCCGAGGACCCCGGCGACACCTCCCCTTTCCGCGAGCCCTTTCCGCGCGCGGGTTTGCACACGACACGGCGTGCTTGTCGCAGCGTTTCACGCACGTTCGCGGGGCAACCCTCGTCGGGGTGTGTAACTTTCCTAGCCTGACTAACGATATGGGTGTGGAGAGTTTCGCCTCGGAAGGGAGACATGACCAGCCAGGCCACGCCGAGCGCCGCCGCCGACCGGGAGTCCGGCGGCGCGCTGATCAGCCGCCGGCGCCGCAACGTCATCTTTGTCGCGGTGCTGCTCGGCATGCTGTTGGCAGCCCTCGACCAGACGATCGTGGCGACCGCGCTGCCGACGGTGGTCGCGGATCTCGGCGGCGCCGGTCACCAGTCCTGGGTGGTCACCAGTTACCTGCTCGCCTCGACGATCGTCACCGCGGTGGTCGGCAAGCTGGGCGACCTGTTCGGCCGCAAGACCGTGTTTCAGGTCTCGGTGGTGTTCTTCCTCGGCGGGTCGGTGCTGTGCGGCATGGCCGGGTCGATGGCTGCGCTGGTCGCTTCGCGCGCCCTGCAGGGGATCGGCGGCGGCGCGATCATGGTGACGGCGATGGCGGTCATCGGTGAGGTCATCCCGCTACGGGAGCGCGGACGGTACCAGGGCGCGCTCGGCGCGGTGTTCGGCGTCACCACGGTGATCGGCCCGCTGCTCGGCGGGTTCTTCACCGACCACCTCAGCTGGCGCTGGGCATTCTGGATCAACGTCCCGATCGCGCTCGTGGTGCTCGCGGTCGGTGCCGTGGCAATCCCGTCGCTGGCGAAGGCCGGCCGGGCGGTGATCGACTACGCCGGCATTCTCTTCATCGGGCTGGGGGCGTCCGGGCTGACGCTGGCGACCAGCTGGGGCGGCAGCACCTACCCGTGGTCGTCGGCGGTCATCACCGGGTTGTTCGCGGCCTCGGCCGTCGCGCTCGCGATCTTCGTCTGGGTGGAACTGCATGCGGCCGAACCGATTCTGCCGATCCGGCTGTTCGCCAGCCCGGTGTTCACCGTGTGCTGCATCTTGGGCTTCATCGTCGGGTTCGCCATGCTCGGGGCGCTGACGTTCCTGCCGACGTTCATGCAGTTCGTCAACGGGGTGTCGGCGACGGAATCCGGCCTGCGGACCCTGCCCATGGTCGTGGGCATGCTCATCACCTCGATCGGCAGCGGGAACATCGTCGGACGCACGGGCCGGTACAAGGTCTTCCCGATCGCGGGCACCGCGATCATGGCGGTGGCGTTCTTCTTGCTGTCCGGCATGGATGCCGGGACACCGACCTGGGAGCAGTCGCTGTTTCTGTTCATCCTCGGCGCGGGAATCGGTCTCTGCATGCAGGTCCTCATCCTGGTCGTCCAGAACACCTCGAGCTTCGCCGACCTCGGAGTGGCGACGTCGGGTGTCACATTCTTTCGGACCATCGGAAGTTCGTTCGGCGCAGCGATTTTCGGCAGCCTGTTCGCCAATTTCCTCGCGAGCCGGATCGGGCCGGCGCTGGCTGTCAGCGGCGCGCCGCCGCTCGCCGCGGAGTCGCCACAGGCACTGCACACGCTGTCGCCGGAGATGGCCGCGCCGATCATCGATGCGTACGCCGACTCGCTGGGCCGGGTGTTCCTCTACGTCGTCCCGGTCGCCGTCGTCGGCTTCGTCGTCTCGCTGTTCCTGAAAGAAGTGCAACTGCGTGAGGTGGAAATGGTGTCGGCGACCGACCTCGGCGAGGGCTTCGGGATGCCGGGCACCGAATCGCCGGAGAAGATTCTGGAGGTGGCCGTCGGCCGGCTGTTCCGCGATTCGCCGGACATCCGGTTGCGCGCGCTTGCCGCGCAACCCGGCTGCGACCTCGACGTCTGCCAGATGTGGGCGCTGCTGCAGATCTACCGGCAGAACCAGGTGTTCGGTTCGGCCACGCTGACCGACATCGCCGAACGACTGCGCGTGCCATACGAGGTCATCGAACCGGCCTTCGACGACCTCGTGCGTCATGGTCTCGCGCTGCGCACCGGCGGCCGGCTGTGGCTCACCCAAAAGGGCATCAGACAGGTCGACGCGATCTCCACCGCGATCGTCGGGCGCATCGTCGAGAAGCTGGCGACCTCGCCGTCGTTCGAGGGGCGTCCGGACCGGTTGCAGGTGGAGGCGGCGCTCGAGCGAATCGCCCACCGCATGCTGGTGCAGCGCGACTGGACCGACGACCGCCCGCAGTTGGTCGCCACGGGCTGAAACCAAACTAGAACGCGTTCCAATTCCGCGGCTCGCGGCGTACGATGCCGTCATGAGCCGCATTGGGGACTTCGCCGCCGACGACGCCGCCGCCTGGGTGGTGAAGTCGCCGGACATCGGCGTCGCGATGGCAGGCTTCACCAACGCGGTCTACACCAAGAACCGACTGCCCATGCGGGTCCGTGAACTCGCACGGATGGTCATCGCACTCGACAACGAGTGTGTCGTCTGTCAAAACACCCGCGACTCAGAGGGTTTGGCCGCCGGTGTCGACGAAGATCTCTACGACCACGCCGCCGAGTGGCGGACCTGGCCGGGCTACAGCGCACAGGAACGCGTGGCCGCGGAGTTCGCCGAACGTTTCGCGAGCGACCACACCGGCCTGCGCGACGACGAGGACTTCTGGGACCGCTGCCGCGAACACTTCAGCGACGAACTGCTGACCGACTTGGCATTGTCGTGCGCTATGTGGCTGGGTATGGGCCGCATGCTTCGCACGCTCGACATCGGTCAAAGCTGCAAGATCACGCTGTAAGCACCGGCGCGACCGCGCACAATGGCTGTCGTGAATCCAGTGGCAGCCAAGCCCCTCGCCGCCGCGGCGATCGCGCAGCTGGAAGCCGACGGGGTCGCCACGCTGATCGGCACGGTCGTCAACCCGGCGGGGCTCACGCACGCCAAGACCGTGCCGTTGCGCCGCATGGGGGCGTTCGCCGATCCCGGACTGGGCGCCAGCCCGGTCTGGCACGCCTTCACGATCGACCACACCGGCATCGTTTACGGCCGAGCGATCACACCGGTGGGCGATCAACGGATCCGCATCGACCTCGGCGCGCTTCGCATCCTCGGTGACGGGTTGGCCTGGGCGCCAGGGATGTTCTTCAACCAGGACGGCACTCCCGATCCGTTCTGCAGCCGCGGGGCGTTGAGCCGGGTGCAGAACAGGTTGGCGGACGAGGGCCTGACCACCGTCGTCGGTCACGAGATGGAGTTTGTGCTCGTCGGTCCCGACGGCGCGCGCCTGCCGTCGCACCTGTGGGCGCAGTACGGGTTGGCCGGCGTGCTGGAGTTCGAAGGGTTCGTGCGCGACGTCACCAACGCCGCGACCGCGTCGGGCGTCGCGATCGAACAGTTCCACCCCGAGTACGGGGCCAACCAGTTCGAGATCTCGCTGGCCCCACTGCCACCCGTCGCGGCGGCTGACGCGCTGATGCTGACGCGCATCATCGTGGGACGGGTTGCGCGGCAGTACGGCATGCGGGTGAGCCTGTCGCCGGTGCCGTTCGCCGGCGGTGTCGGATCCGGTGCGCATCAACACTTCTCGATGAAGCGAGGGGAGACGGAGCTGTTCTTCGACGGCGCCGGCGCGAACGGGATGACGCGGGAGGGCGAGTCGGCGATCGCGGGGCTGGTGGCCGGCCTCCCCGAGGCGCAGGGCGTGCTCGCCGGTTCGGTGTTGTCCGGTCAGCGTATGCAGCCGGGGAACTGGGCCGGGGCGTATGTCTGCTGGGGCACCGAGAACCGCGAAGCCTCAGTGCGATACCTGATCGGCGGGCCGAGCAATCCCTACGGCGCGAACATCGAAGTCAAGGTGGTCGACCCGTCGGCCAATCCGTATTTCGCGACCGCGGCGATCCTGGGTCTTGCGCTGGACGGGATCGAACGCGGGCTGCCGCTGCCGCCGGAGACGACCGTCGACCCCGCGACGCTGACCGATGCCCAGCGCGGGGAGACGGGCGTCGTACTGCTATGCGAAAAGCAGACCGATGCGCTCGATGTGCTGAACCGATCGTCGTTGATGCGAAGGATTCTCGGCGATGAGGCCGTCGACGCCGTGGTCGCGGTGCGCCGCTACGAGCACGACAACTACGGCGCGCTGAGCCCCGAGGAGATCACCGACAAGTTCCGGCTGGCCTGGAGCGTTTGACGACCTAGACCAGGCCGGTCGCGTCGAACACCCACGACATGTCGGCGTTGGCGAAATCCTCCATCCAGGTGGGCGGCGCGTTGTTGGCGAGCGCCCCCATGTCCCAGTAGTCCTTCCACAGCGTGATCTTGCCGTTCTCGACGCGGTGCACGCTGACGAACTTCAGGACTGCCGATTCGCCTGTGGCCCAGTGCCATTCCTCGTGATGCTCGTACATCACGTCCGCACCGTTGTCGAGCATCAGGCCGTCGAAGTTCTCGTAGGACGCCAGCGGCTCGAGGCCGATCTTGAGGCGCTTGACGATGTCTTCGGGCCCACGCGCGGCAGCGGTCGGGCCGACCGGCATGTCGAGGTAGATGCAGTCGTCGGACAGGAAGGTCTTCACCGCCTCCCAGTCCCGCGCCGAAAGCGCCTTCCACATGCCGAGCACCGTATCGCTAACTGACACTGGCCAGTTCACCTTCCTGTCGCGAGAGCGCCGGCGCCTTGTGCGCCGCACGCAGAAACCGCCCGGTCCGCCGATTGCCGACGACGTCGGTGAGGTTGCCGTCGAGGAACACCGCACGCCCTCCGACCAACACGGCGGCCACAGTGTCGTCGTTGCGGTTGACCATGCGTGAGAGCCCGCCGTACTGGTCGACTTCCGCTTCGGCGTAGGTGTCCAGCGAATCGTCGAGACGCGCGGGGTCGATGACGACGACGTCGGCGCGGTCCCCGATACGCAGATGGCCCGCGTCGATGCGGTACCAATCGGCCAGTTCCCCGGTGAGCCGGTGCACCGCGTGTTCCACCGTCATGAAAGGCCGGCCGGCCTTCTCGGCGTCGCGCACGTGGCGCAGCAACCGCAGACCCATGTTGTAGAACGCCATGTTGCGCAGGTGTGCGCCGGCGTCGGAGAAGCCCATCTGGATACCGGTGTCGCGCGCGAGCTTTCTGAGCACTTGGGGCCGGTGGTTGGAGATCGTGGTCCGCCAGCGCAGCGCCCTGCCATGCTCGAGCACCAAATCGAGGAACGCGTCGACGGGGTGCAGCCCGCCGCGGTCCCGGCCGACCTGGCCGAACGACTTGCCGACAACCGAAGCATCGGGACACGCGACGATGTCGGCGTCGAAGAAGTCGCGCTGCCACACGCGGATGCCCAGCTTGCTTTCGTACTCCTTGCGGAAGCGGCGGCGGTAGGCCTCGTCGCGCATCAACTCGTTGCGCTCGACCTCGTCGCGCAGGTGCAGCGCCGCGGCGCCCGCCCCGAACTCCTCGAAGACGACCAGGTCGATGCCGTCGGCGTAGACCTCGAACGGCACCGGCAGGTGCTGCCAGCGGAAGTTGCCGCCGAGCTTGTTGACAAGCCGGGCCGCTGGACCCAATGCGTGAATGCTGTACGGGTTGGATTTCACGTCCGCCGCCGACAGCAGGCTGGTCTTGAGCGGATTGCGGACGATGCCCAGCGACTGCGCCAGCTGCGAGCCGAGGTTGAGCGGGTTCTGGATGTCCGGGCCCGACTGCAGCACCCGTCCGGCGCGGCGCAGCAGCGACTTCAACCGGCGCAGCTCCCGCGGCTTGGCGTAGGTCGACGGCAGCGTCCGCGACCTGCACACGTCACCGTCGAGCTTGTCGAAAAGCAGTTGTTGCGAAGACATTCCGACGAAGCCTGCCTTCAGCGCCTCGGCCAGCCAGCGCTCCATCTGTGCTTGTTCGCCCGTGGTGGGTCGCACGTCCTTGCGGGTGGCGCGGTCCAGGCCCATCACCGCGGCTCGCATGTCGGAGTGCCCGATGAAGGCCGCGACGTTGGGGCCGAGCGGCCGCGACTCCAGCGCCTCGATGTACTCCTCGCAATTCGTCCAGGTCTTGTGGTGCTCGATCGCGCCGATGACGTGTTCTCGGGGGATCGCTTCCACTCGACCGAAGATGTCGCCCGCGTCGGTGGCGTCGACATGCACCGTCGACAGTGAGCAGGAGCCGAGCATCACGGTGGTCACGCCGTGTCGCAGCGATTCGGCCAGGGCGGGGCCGCCCAGTACCTCGACGTCGTAGTGCGTGTGGATGTCGAGCATGCCCGGCAGCACCCACTTGCCGGTCGCGTCGATGACCTGGGGACAGTCGGTCGCGTCGAGGTCGTCGGGGCTGACCGCGACGATGCGACCGTCGCGGATACCGAGGTTTCGCATGGCCGACGAGGCACCGGTGCCGTCGAACCAGCGACCGTTGCGGATGATCGTGTCGTAGCTCACCACGCCATAGAACAGCCCGAGTTGACGAGTGTCAATGAAAATCGTGAACAGATTCTGCGATTTGTCTACTCCAATGACTGACGTACGTCATTCGACGGACCAGCTGTCCGGCTGGCGGCCGTCGACGTCGGTGAAGCCGTACTCGCGGGCTAGCTCGGCGGAGCTGACCGACCGCTGATTCCACTTGGCGCGGGAGTCGTCGGCGGCGATCGCCGCGATGCCCCGGCCGAGGTAGCGCGGTGTCTCCGACTTCTCGAAGCCGGGTGGCGCGGTCGGACCATCCGTACGGTCGGCCGCCAGCGCCTGGCGCCAGTTCTCTTCGGTGACGCCATAGTTGTTGAGCATCATCTCCGAGCGCAGCCACCCCGGCGTCACCGCTACCGCGGTAGCGCCGAACGGCTCGAGTTCGTGGCCGTGGCTGAAGGCCAGCCGATTCACGGCGGTTTTGACCAAGTCGTAGAACACCGACAACCGGTAGTGCTCGGCGTTGTACCCGCGGGTGCCGTCGGTGACCTCGACCAGCAGCCCGCCGGGTCGATCGACCATCAGCGGCAGCAGACAATGCGACGTGATCAGATGGGTGTCGAGGCCCAGCCGCAGGATTCGCAGGCCGGCCTCGAGGTCGTGGTCCCACATCGGGCGATTCCACGTCGGCGGCGGCCCCTTGAGCAGTTCGGCACCCCAGATGTCGTTTACCAGGATGTCGATTGCATCGAACTCGGCGTGGAGCTGGTCGGCGAGCCGGCGAACCTGCGCGACGTCGAGATGGTCGACCTGCACGGGTATGCCGAGACCGCCGAGTGAGGTGACGAGTTCGGCTGTGCCCTCGATAGTTTCGGGACGATCGTAATCCGATTGTGAATTGCTTGATCTGCTGCTGCGGCCCGTGCAGACCACTGTCGCACCGGCTTCGCCGAGGGCGGCTGCGATGCCCCGCCCGGCGCCGCGGGTGGCTCCGGCGACGACCGCAATACGACCGCGTAACGCATCGCGTTCAGGTGTCGAATCCATGGGGGCATACTCGCGGAGATGACCCCGTTGCAGCGCTATATCGCTGAAGAGATCGCCACCGACCACGTCGACGGGCTGCTGTCGCGGCGCGAGGCGCTGCGTCGGCTCGCCCTGCTCGGTGTCGGCACCGCCGGGGCGTCGGCGTTGATCGCCGCGTGCAGCCGAAACCGTGAGCCCGCGGAGGAGGCGCCGGTGACGTCGAGTGACCCGGGCGCACCGCCCCCGGGCGCCGAGAACGCCGTGCCGACCGCGCCGATCACGTGGGCCGGGCCTCGGGGTGAACTGCAGGGCGCCTGGGCCGAAGCGCCGAACCCCCGGGGCGGCGTCCTGGTCATCCACGAGAACAAGGGACTCAACGATCGCACCCGCTCGGTGGCGGGACGGTTCGCGGGGATCGGCTACTCCGCGTTGGCGATCGATCTGCTCTCGGCGCAGGGCGGAACGGCAACGTTCGCCGACCCCGCCGAGGCGACGGCCGCTTTGGGCAAGATTCCGCCCGAGGAGGCGCTGGCCGACCTGAGGTCCGGTGTCGACGAACTCCAGCGACGCGTCCCCCGCCAGAAGTTCGCCGCCGTCGGGTTCTGCATGGGTGGCGGTTATGTCTGGCGACTGCTGGCCGCCGGTGAGCCGCGGCTGTCGGCGGCGGTACCGTTCTACGGCCCGACGCCCGAGGACCCGAACTTTTCGCGTTCGAAAGATGTTGCGGTGCTGGGGATTTACGCCGACCGCGATCAACGGGTGAACGCCACCGAGCCCGTCGCCAGGGCGGCTCTGGAGAAGGCCGGCCTGGTGTTCGAACTGGTCACCGAACCCGACGCCGACCATGCGTTCTTCAACGACACCCGCGAGCGCTACAACGCCACCGCGGCCGCCGACGCGTGGCGCCGCGTGCAGGACTGGTTCACCCGCTACATCGGCTGACGCAGTCGACACTTCACCAGCGTTGTTAACGCGCACTTCGCCCGAGCGTCATCGCCTCGTTGGTGACCGCACACGCACCGCGGTCACATTGAGCGCATGCGGGTTGTGCAGGTAGCGAACTTCTACGGCCCGCGCTCGGGCGGCCTACGCACGGCGGTCGACCGACTCGGTGCCGAATACTGCGCACGCGGTCACGAGGTTTACCTTGTCGTGCCGGGAGCACGCCCCGAGTCGCGGCGGCTGCCGTCAGGAGTCGTTCGGATCTCGTTGCCCGCGCGCGGTATTCCGTTCACGGGCGGGTATCGCGCGGCGCTGCCCGGTCCGGTGACCGCACTGCTGGAACAGCTCACCCCCGATGCCGTCGAGGTGTCGGA
The DNA here is from genome assembly GCF_001499855.1 of Mycobacterium sp. GA-0227b. Classification (GTDB taxonomy): domain Bacteria; phylum Actinomycetota; class Actinomycetes; order Mycobacteriales; family Mycobacteriaceae; genus Mycobacterium. The sequence continues at coordinate 17,127 of NZ_LQIK01000006.1, read as the reverse complement.
TCGGCTCACGCTGCGTTCCCTGGGCGCTTGGGGCCGACATCACGGCGTCGCGACGGTGATGATTTCGCATGAGCGGCTCGATCGCCTTGTCGGGCAGGTGCTTCCGAAGCGGGCCGCGCGCATGGTCGCCGACATCGCGAACCGTCGCACCGCCCAAAGTTATGACGCGGTGGTGTGTACGACGGGGTTCGCGCGTGACGAGTTCGACCGCATCCACGCCTCGAATGTGTTCACCGTGCCGCTGGGGGTGGACCTCGACCAGTTCCATCCCCGCCACCGCTCCGCGTCGGTCCGGAAACGCTGGGCCGCCCCGGAGCAGACGCTGCTGGTGCATTGCGGTCGCCTGTCGGTGGAAAAGCATGCCCACCGCAGCATCGACACCGTTGCGGCACTGCGCGCCACGGGCGTCGACGCCAGGCTCGTCGTCGTGGGGGACGGGCCGCTGCGGACGCGGCTCGAACGGCAGGCCGCGCGTCTGCCCGTCGACTTCACCGGCTACATCGGCTGCCGCGACACCGTCGCAACGATCCTGGCGACCGCCGACGTCGCGTTGGCGCCCGGCCCGCACGAGACGTTCGGGCTGGCCGCACTGGAAGCGCTCGCGTGTGGGACACCAGCGGTGGTGTCGCGTACGTCGGCGCTCACCGAGATCCTGGACGCCGAAAGCGGAGCGGCCGCCGACAACGACCCGGTCGCGATCGCGAACGCCGTCGCGTCGGTCATCAGCCGTCCGGAAACGGTGCGTCGCAACGAGGCCCGCCGCCGCGCCGAACAGTTCACCTGGCCGAGGGCCGCGACCGGCATGCTGCAGGCGCTGGGCGTGCGCTGACGCAAACCGCGGCGAGACGGCCATTTACGCGCCCAGGGTGGCTTAGGATCTGGGAATGATCAGGTCGCTGATGGTTTCGGTCCTCACCGTCGCCCTGAGCTGTCTACCGATCACCGCCGCGGCGGGCGCCGATCCCCAGACGCCGCCGTGCACCTACACGCTGTCCCCGCCACACGTCGTCGAAGTCTCGGGCACCGCCATGGTGGCCGTGACGATGTCACCGGCGGGATGCGACGGCGCCATCCCGTATCAATCGATCGCCTGCGTCCAACTGCAGGGTGGCCAGGGCCCCGGGCGGTGCGAGCAGAACAACGGGCTGTTGCCGGCGCGGGTGTACTTCTCGCCGCACCAGCCCGGCGCCACCTATGTCGCCACCGGTCGAGGTTGCTCGACGACGGGTAACCCGCCGCAACCGGTCTGCGCGCCGGCCGGCCCGCTGACCGCGACGCTGTAGCGACTGCGGCCCACCCCGTTTAACCGGGCCTGCGCCCGGTTACCCGCAGAATTAGCGGGTTCGTCAATGAGCCGGCTCGACCGATCGAAGGAGCCGACATGGATAGCAACGTCATCGTGTGGATCGTCGTCGCCATCGCGGTGATCGCCGTCATCGCGCTGGTGGCGTTCCTGGCACGCAATGCGCGCACCAAGCGCCGCCGCATGGAGGCCGACCGGCTCCGGGCGGAGATCGACCAGAAGACCCAGCACGTCGACAAGCGCGAGAACGTGGCCCAGGAGACCGAGGCACGGGCCCGCGCCGCGCAGGCGGAGGCGGAGGCGAAGGCGGCCGAGGCGGCCCGGCTGCAGGACGCCGCCCGCACGCATCGCGACGACGTGACCACCAAGCGCGACGAACTCAACGAACAACGCGCCCGCGCCGACGCTCTCGACCCCAGGGCCGGCACCACGGATGCCGCCGCCACCTCAGCCGATGGGACACCGGCGGATCCACCCACCCGTTCCGACCACACCCGGGCACCCGAACAGCGCCGTCCGTGACCGGCCGGGCGAAGACCACGTCGGCGGTGTTGTTCGACGTCGACGGCACGCTGGTCGACTCGAACTACCTGCACGTGTACGCGTGGTACCGGGCGTTCGAGGAGGCCGGCCACCCCGTTGAGGCTTGGCGCATCCACCGCTCGATCGGGATGGACGGCACGACGCTGGTCAACACCCTGGCCGGGGCAGCCGGCGAGGCAGCGCGTGAGCAGGCCAAGGATCTGCACTCGCGCTATTACAAGGAACTGGCACCCCATCTCAGACGGTTGCCGGGTGCGCGGGAACTGCTCGAAGCCGTCCACAAGCTCGACATCCGGGTCGTGTTGGCGACCTCGGCTCCGGAGGAGGAGTTGTCGGTCCTGCGCGAGGTGCTCGACTGCGACCACCTGGTGTTCGCGGTGACGTCGTCGAAGGACGTGGACACCGCCAAACCCGAACCCGACATCATCGAGATCGCGCTCGAGCGCGCCGGGGTGACGGCCTCGCACGCCGTCTTCCTGGGCGACACGGTGTGGGATATGGAGGCCTGTCGGCGCGCCGGAGTCGGCAGCATCGGGGTGCTGAGCGGGGGAGTGTCCCGTTCAGAGCTCGAAAAGTCTGGGGCACAACGGGTTTTCGAACATCCTCTCGAGCTGTGCCAGCACCTCGACGACACTTCGATCGCGGCGCTGGCCAATATCGTCGGCGCCCGCTGAGCGGCAGCTGCGGCGGTCAGCGGGGCAGCGCGTACCGCAGGATCGCCGCGACGCCGTCGGCCGGCGCGATGCGCTCATCGGTGCGGATCAACGCGGCACCGGTCGCGATCGCCGCCATCGGGAGCGCCTCGTCTGCGCGAAGGGTCTGGGTCGGAGCCGTCCCGAGTTCGGAGAGCACGTTGGCATTCGGTGCGATCGTCGCGAGGTCGTCACCGGCGACGACGGTCGCATCACCGACGTCGCCGATGATCAGCGTCTCGACCGCCCCGGCCCGCAGGGCCGCGGTGACGCCGTCGAGGCCTTCGGTCGCCAGGCCTTCACCTCGGCCCGACTCTGCGCTGAACCGTTGTGCGGCATCGTCGATCGCGGCCAGGCGGCGGTGTTGGAACTCCTGGTCGATCGCGTGCTGCAGGTCTGCGTCGTCGAAACCGCTGTGCCGCGCGCCGACATTCACGTCGACGACCAGGGCGGTGACCCGTTCGGGCAGGTGCGCGACAAGATCGGTGCGGGACTGAACTTCGCCGACGACGAACACCACCTCCGGTCCGGCGTCGTCGACCAAGGTGGTGAGCTCGCCCGCGACCGCGCGGATGTTCTGTTGGCGCGCCCCCTCGGCGGCGCGTTGCGGATCGCCGTAGCCAGGTGTCTCCGCCCCTGACGCCTTGTGCACCGGGTACGCATCACCGTCAACCGTGTCCGACACCGCGGTGCCCTCGCGGTACAGCGTGATGTCGCCACCCTCGTGGTCGACGATCACCACCGCGTATGTCGGCCGGTCAAGGGCGTGTTCGACGACCGGGACGATGTAGGGCAGCGACGAGACGCGCACGACGGGGCTGATCGGCCGGATGAGGTGCTCGTTGACCAGGATGCCGTCGCGGCTCGCCACCACGGCCCGGCCGCTGGGTCCGACCGGCGGAGTGGTCTCCACGACGGCCTGTTCGATGCTCTGCGTCACCGCCGGATCGGCGCCCTGCTGCTCGAGTTGCTCACGCAGCGACCTCCACTTCAACTCCATCTGCGCGGCCGCGTCGGCTGTGTTGTGCGAATCGTCGAAGTACACCGACGCGTATGGGCCGTTCGAGGTCAGCAAAGTGCGGAAGTGTTCGGGTTGCATGGCCGTTGGTTACCCGTCGAGCAGCCGACGACACAGGTTTTCCCGGGGACGGCCACGCGAGCGGCTCGGTTTCACTCAGGCGGTGACGGAGGTGTCCAGGACACCGGTAAGCGCTTGATCCCGTGGATGAACGGCGACAGCAGCCGCGCCGGTTCCTCGGTCGCGGCGATGTCAGGTATCCGCCGGTGCAGTTCCTCGAAGACGACGCTGATCTCACGCCGGGCCAAATTCGCGCCCAGGCAGAAATGTGCGCCACCGCCGCCGAACCCGGCATGGGGATTGGGGTTACGCCCCACGTCGAATGTCCACGGGTCGGCGAACCTGTCCTCGTCGCGGTTCGCCGAGCAGTACCACAGCGTGGCCTTGTCGCCGGCGGCCATCTTGACGCCGCTCAGTTCACAGTCCTCGGTGAGCGTGCGCCGCATGTAGATCACCGGCGAGGCCCACCGGACGATCTCCTCGACCGCCGTGGGGGCCAGGGTTTCGTAATCTGCCCACCACCGCGCCCGCTCCTCGGGATAGCGGGTGAGCGCCAGCACGCCGTGGCTGATCGCGTTGCGGGTGGTCTCGTTGCCGGCGACGACGAGCAAGATGAAGAAGGATGCGATCTCCGCCGACGTCAGCCGCTCACCGTCGACCTCGGCCTGCACCAGGGCGGTCGTCAGATCTTCCTGCGGACGCGCCCGACGGTCCTCGGCGTGGGCGGTCGCGTAGGCGCCGATGTCCATCGCGACCTTGACGAACTCCTCGTAGTCCTGCGCGATGTCCTTGTCGCCGAAGCCGAGAATCACGTTGGTCCAGTGGAAAATCTGCTGGTGATCGTCCTCCGGGATGCCCATCATGTCGCAGATCACCTGCAGCGGCAGCGGCCCCGCCAGCTCCCCGACGATTTCGCCGTGACCGTCGGGATGTTCGGCGATCATCGCCTCGACGAGACGGCGGGCCCGGTCGCGGACCGACGCCTCGGTGCGCGCCACCACTCGCGGGGTGAACGCCCGGCTGACGATGTTGCGCAGCCGCAGATGACGCGGGTCGTCCATCACGATCATCGAGCCGAAGTACTCCGACAGTTCCGGGTTGGCGTCATTGATCGTGATGCTCGGGCTCGAGCTGAAGATGTGCGGATGACGGCTTGCGTACCAGACGTCGTCGAACCGGGTGATCGCCCAGTGCCCGGGCCCCTCCTGAACACCGGGTGTCTCGAGCGGAAGATGGAACGACACCGGCGCTTCGCGGCGCAGCGTGGCGAACGCGCCGTCTCGGAAGTCGTCGGATTGCACCCAGAACTTCCAGGAGCCCAGGTCGATGTCGGACAACGGCACCTGCGGCGGCGCTGTGCCGTTCGCCCGGGCCAGCTGTACTCCAGATGTGTGCGGCGTCGCGATACCCACCCTCCCGAGAGTAGGCCGTGTGCGGCCGCAGAAGCGGAAATTCGTTAGGACAGCTGCCAGTTCATGTTTCCGGCGAACACCCGGGCGTCGTCGGAGATCGTGCCGAGCTCATGGCAGCGTTGGATGTAGCCCTGCACCATCACCAGGAAGTTCATCGGGTTGTAGGCGTCCTCCTCGTAGCTCCACTTGCCGTCACCGGCATACCTGAGCACGGTGATGACCGGTGTGCCGTGCACGCTGCCGTCGCCGGGATCCTTCATCGTGTTGACGTTCCGGTTGATGACCCAGCCCTTGTCGACGTCGATCGAGTACCACTCGACGGGATAGAACGGCATTTCGCTGCCCGAGAAGGTGTTCATCGTCGGGACGATCCAGTCGCGGATCGCCTCGCGACCGGACATGTTGCCGAGCGCATGCTCGACATATGTCGCGTCTTCGGTGAACTGGTCGGCGTAGCTCGCCCAGTTCCAGGTCCGGCCGATGTCTACCACCGCATCCTGGTAGCCGCGGAACGCGTCCTCGAGTTCTTCTCGTGACCACTGACCCATCGAACGCTCCCTCGGTTTCGCGGCTGACTGGCGTCGTTCTGTCCAACCGGGTTCTACCAAACCGGTCCGCACCGCGAGGCCGAATCAGGACACGGTCAACGTCCGTGATTGCGAATAGATTCGGTCCCACGACTCCTGCCGTCCGGTCATCAAGAACGCCCGCATCTCGTCCCCGACGTCGCCCACGACCCGCACATCGGTGAAATACCGGCTCAACTCGCTGGGGTCCTTTCCGATGTACAGGGCGGTGTCTTTGTCCCGCGGTGGTGGCGGGAAGTAGCCGTAGCTGCGGTTGACGCTGTAGGCCTCCGGCAATCCGTACCGCATGGCGTAGCCGTCGGCGTACGCCGCGACGATGTATGACCCGCCGATCAGCGCGGTGCGCTCGCGTTGTTCGGCAGGAAGGTTCCGGTACGCCTCGGCCGTGCCCGCGGCGATCTGCTCGCCGACGTCGTCGCGCACCATGGACACCGAAAGAACCAGCGTCCCAACCGCCAACGCCGCACTCACCGCGTACACCGGCCACACCAGCCAGCGCACGCGACGCGACCCAGCCTCACGGCTCTGCTGCAACGCCAGGGCGCCGACCGCCGCCAGCGGCGCGTACAGCCCAGCCAGGTAGTACGGCCGTCCGGCGGTCGCCACGAACACCACAAAGAGCACGGTGAACGCGACGCCGATGAAGCGGTAGTCGCGAAACTGCAAATCGCGGAGCCGCCACAGCCCGTAGACCATCAGCGCGACACCTGCCACCCCGGCGTACAGCAACAGCTGAACGGCGATACCGGATCTACCGCCGTACAACGCCTCCGCTTCGCCGGCCACCACCGGGGCCATCTGCAACTGGGGCCAGCCGTGGTTGAACTGCCACACCAATGTCGGTGCCGCGAGCAGCAGCGCGATCCCTGCCCCCGCCCACAGCATCGGCCTGCGCAGAAGGTCGCGCGGACCACCGCCGCAATCGCGCCCAGCAGCACGACGCACAACAACACCACCTGAAACTTCGTCAACGCCGCCACACCGACCACGACGCCGGCCGCGAGAAGCACGCGGTCATCGCGCAGGCGTATCCAGCGGACCAGCAACCACATGAGCAGTAGCCACTGCACAGGTTCGAGGCTGTAGGGCGTCAGCCAGTGACCGGCCAGCGAGGTCCAGATCACCGTCGCCTGGGCAGCGGCGGTGAAACCCTGTGCGCGGCGGTCACATCCGAGTTCACGGGCGATCAGGCCCGCAACCACCACAGCTGCCGCGGTGGCCACCACCGCGGGCAGCCTCAGCGCGATCAACGACCCCGGCGCGATGGTGTCCATCACTGCGGCCAGGGCCGGCACAACCGGCGGCTGATCGGCCGACCCCCAGTCCAGATGATGGCGGCCGATGGCCAACATGTACACCTCGTCGAACCAATAGTCGTTACCCAATGCGCCAGCGACACAATGCAATAGGGCGGCCAGACCGGCTATCGGGAGCACCGTTGCCGTGGCGAACGGGACGATGCGCTGATCTTCGGCCACAAACACGTTCAGCCACGTTAGTGTCTGGGCCATGGCTCTCGGCATCGACGCCCAGGTGCTGGCGGAGATGGCGCCGCTTCTGGCCGCAGTCGGTGACATCGAACCCGCACCGGTGGGCGACGTCGAGTCGCGGCGGGTCAACGGACACCGGATGTTCGACTCGGTCGCCGCCGCATGGAACCCCGCCGAGGGCGTCGAAGTCACGCGGTACTCGTTGCGCACTGAGGACGGCGCAACGGTGCCGCTCGGCTGGTACCACCGAGCGGGGGCACAACCCGGCAGCGCAGCACTGTATCTGCACGGCGGCGGAATGATCTTCGGGCTCGAACACATCGGCCGCCTGTACGACGCGGCGGTGCGCGACTACGTCGCTGCCTCTGGCGTGCCGATGCTCGTCGTCGACTACCGCGTCGCCCCGGAGCACCCGCACCCGAAACCGGTCGAGGACTGCTTTGCAGCGCTACGCTGGCTGGCCGGAAACGCCACGACGCTCGGTGTCGACCCGGCCCGGATCGCCGTGATGGGCGACAGCGCCGGTGGCGGCCTGGCCGCGGCTGTCTGCCTCCTGGCGCGGGATCGTGGCGGGCCGGCGATCGCCGCACAGATTCTGATCTACCCGATGCTCGACGACCGCCCCAGCGTCCAAAATCCGGCCCTGATGCCGTTTCTGACGTGGACCTATGACGACAACGCCACCGGCTGGGGCGCGTTGCTCGGTGCGGACGCGGGAACCGATTCAGTGTCGCCGTACGCCGCGCCGGCGCGCGCCGCGGACCTCGGCGAGCTCCCGGACACCTACCTCGACGTGGGTGACCTCGACATCTTCCGCAACGAGGACATCGCCTATGCCTGCCGCCTCGCCGACGCCGGGGTGCCCACCGAGCTGCACGTGTACCCGGGCTGCCCGCACGCGTTCGAGGCACTGGCCAGAAACGCCGGCATATCGCAGCGGGCGATCAGTGATCGCGTACGTCGCCTGCGCAGCGTCTGATCACGGACCGCGCCGCGGCCTCAACCGCCGTCGGGCGATTCGACGACGGCTTTGATGCGCTCGAGCGTCTTGCGCATGTCGCGGATGTTGCGGCGGCGTCGAAGTTGACCGCCCAACACCGAGAACACCTTCATCGGTATCGATTCGGACAGCCGGAACGACTCGGTGACTTCGGTGCCGCCGTCAACGGGAGTGAGCCGGTAGTGCCAGTTGTTCACCGGTTTGTCGCCGAGGAGCACCGCGAACCCGAACTCGCGGCCCGGTTCGCAGGCGGTCACCTCACATGTCGTCCAGTACACCGGCCCGATCTCGTTGCGCTTGACGTGTCCGCGGAATCGGGCGCCCAGTGCCGGGCCGGTCGCGCCGCCGAGCCATTCGGCCTCCATCACCTCGGGGGAGAACTTGCCGGTGTTCCGCACATCGGCGATCAGGTCCCAGATCCGCTCCGCCGGCGCCGCCATCGACACCGTCACCGCTCCGTCCACCGATGCCTCGCTCTCTCGCAAGCGTTTTCAGCACCCTAACGTCCATTCGCTCGGATGCACTAGGGCTTGCACGTCGCCGAACCGCCTGAACCGATTCCGGCTACCGCGTTGAGATGTCCCCGTACAGATCGGGCCACGGTGGGCGACGCACCATCGCCACCCCGGCAAGCGTCGCCGAGACCAGACCGACCAGAATGCCCGTCAACGCGATGCGCGTCGCGTCGACCGCGGGTCGCCACACGGCCTTGCCGTCCTTGACGACGAATACGCCGGCCGGTTTGGTCAGCACCCTGACGTTCGCCTCACCGCCGCGCCGTGCCCGCCCCCGCACCTCTGCGACGGGAATGACGGTCGTGCCGTCGGCCGCTTCATAGGGCTGGCCGAAGACACGGGACGCGCCGGGATCGAAGTCGAGGGTCTCCAACAGTTCTGCACGCAAATCCATGGCCTCATGCTTACTACCACCGGCGGGTGGTGGCAGCCGATCGGCCCGACGGTGCTCCACGCGCGCGGAAACTGCGCGCAGAACCGGGCGTCGTTACTCGAGTTCGAGGTCGTCGTCGGGAATCGGCACCTCGATCGACTGATCGATGAGATCCGCCTCGTCGGCGTCCCACGTGTGTGCCGTCGAGGCCGCAGCGGCGTCAAGCCAGGTGTCCTGCTCGCCCGGGTCCACCGGGATGCGCTGCTCTGCGACATCTGCTTCGGGAATGGCTTCGCCGAACGCGAGGCCGTCAGGTCTGGTCATGATCGGTCTCCGTTCCACTTCTCGAGGGACTGCTGACATGCACCTGCCAGGATAGTGCGGTTCCAGCTGCACGACACATGGCGCCTGGCGCTCGAACGTCGCGGCTCAGCCCTATGACCAGGGCAATGACGTCTGCGGGCAGGCGCTGTGCGTAAACTGCCACCCACGGGGGAGGCTCTCGAACCGTGCGGAGCTTCGAACCTGACCACTTCCGACGCCAGAGGCTTACCGTGCCAGAAAAATCGACCGACACCGCCCAGAATCTCACGCCGCATTTCGAGGACGTGCAGTCGCATTACGACCTGTCCGACGACTTCTACCGGCTGTTCCTCGACCCCACCCAGACCTACAGTTGCGCCTACTTCGAGCGCGACGACATGACGCTCGAGGAAGCGCAGCTCGCCAAGATCGACCTGTCGCTCGGCAAGCTCGGACTTCAGCCGGGGATGACGCTGCTCGACGTCGGCTGCGGTTGGGGCGCGACGATCAAGCGCGCATTGGAGAAGTACGACGTCAACGTCGTGGGCCTGACGCTGAGCAAGAACCAGCAGGCTTATGTCCAGAAGGTGCTCGACGAGCTCGACAGCCCCCGCAGCAAGCGGGTCCTGCTGCAGGGCTGGGAACAGTTCCACGAGCCGGTCGACCGGATCGTGTCCATCGGTGCGTTCGAGCACTTCGGCCGCGACCGTTACGACGAGTTCTTCAAGATGGCCTACGAGGCGCTACCCAGCGACGGCGTGATGATGCTGCACACCATCGTCAAGCCCGACGACGACGAATTCGCCGCCCGCGGCCTGCCCGTCACGATGACCAAGATCCGCTTCTTCAAATTCATCATGGACGAGATCTTCCCCGGCGGCGACCTGCCACAACCGGTGGCGGTCAAGAACCACGCGACCAAGGCCGGATTCAACGTCCGGCTCGTGCAGCCCCTGCGGTTGCACTACGCGCGCACCCTGGACCACTGGAGCGCAGCGCTCGAGGCGCACAAGGACGAGGCGATCGCCATTCAGTCCCAAGAGGTCTACGACCGGTACATGAAGTACCTGACCGGGTGCGCCGACCTGTTCCGGGAGGGTTACACCGACGTCTGTCAGTTCACCCTGACCAAAAGCTAACGGCGCAAACGCGAAAGCCGTTGCAACCGTGGCGGTCTTGTAGACCGCGAAGGTTCACCCAGGAAGGGATCAACTCAGCGCAGCGAGACCGGCTCCGAGATCGCGTCGATCAGGGCCTTCGGTGCGTCGAGGGACACGAATGTCCTGGACTCGGGCACCTCGACCAGCGTCGAGTTCGGAAACAACGCGGCCAGGCGCCTGCCGAGCGCCGGCGTGAAGGCGCGGTCGCGCTGACCCCACACCAGGGTGACCGGCTTGGTGAAGCGCGGCAATCTCGTGGCCACATCCGCCAGGTCCGTCCCGGCGACCGCACGCAGCAGCCTCGCCAGATCGCGACGGATCCGCACGTCGGTGCGGGCGGGCTCCAGCCATGACGCGGTCAACTGGGGATCCGGGTGTGTCAGAAGGCCGAAGCCGAGCGGAGAATGACGCAGCGCCGTGAGCCGCATCAGGCTGAACAACACCTTGATCGAAATCGGACCGCGCAGCAGCGCGAACACCACGTTGAAGGGGAATGGCGGAAACTTGTCGAACGCATCGCAATTGGTGAGCACCAACCGTCCGATGCGCTCGGGATCATCGTCTACGACCAATTGGCACAGCCCGCCCCCGGTGTCGTTGCCGACCAGCGTCACATCCGACAACCCCAGCGCGGCAATGAAATCGCCGACCATTCCGGCCACGGTGTGCGGTGATAGCTCCACACCGGGATTCACCGGAATCGTGTGCGAACCCAGCGGCCAGGTGGGCAGATAGCAGCGGTAGCCCTGCCGCGCGAGCCCATCGGCCACGCGGTCCCAGAGACGGCTGTCGACGAGGATGCCGTGCACGAAAACCACCGGCGGATGTGGCGAATCTTCCGGACCCAACACGCGGTAATCGATCGTGGACTGTTCCAGCGCCAATCGCGGCATGTTCGCTATCCTTTCCGTGACAACTTACAAACAGATAGTATGAAAGTTACGTGCAGCTTGTATGAAAGTCAATGACCGGGCCGCCGCAGGCTCACGCGGCCGCCGCACCCAGGCAGAGCGCACCGCCGCAACGCGCGCTCAGCTGATGGGGGCAGCCCGGAAACTGTTCGCGGACAAGGGGTTCGCCGACGTCTCGACCCAGGCCATCGTTGCGGCCGCCGGTGTCACCCGAGGCGCGCTCTACCATCAGTTCCGCGACAAGGCCGGCCTGTTCGAAGCGGTGTACGAAGAGATCGAATGCGGCATGGTCGCCGACATCGCGCGTGAGATAAGCGCACGGCAGCCGTTGGATCCGCTGGAGGCCATGCGGGTCGGCGCTCGGCTTTTTCTCGACGGCTGCGCCGAGCCCGACGTGCAGCAGATCGTTTTGATCGACGCGCCCGCGGTGCTCGGCTGGGGGCGCTGGCGCGAGGTGGGAATGAAGTACGGCCTCGGGGTCATCGAGGCGATGCTCGCGCATGCCGTCGCCGAGGGCGCCATACCCGACCAGTCGCTGCGCGCCACGGCGCACGTCTTGCTGGGCGCGCTCGACGAGGCCGCACTCTATGTATCGCGGGCGGCCGATCGGGAGCAGGCGCGCCGCGACATGGATGCCGTCTGCGACCGCCTGCTCGACGGGATCGCCGGAAGCGATGGAGCGGGGTTGCGCCCCTGAGGTTCTCCGGCCAATCGCAGGTGCGTCGACACCGATCAGGTCGCGAGGCTGCGTTGCAGCAGCACGGTGTCGAGCCATCGGCCGTGCTTGAACCCGACGGCGGTCAGCCGACCGGCTTCGACGAAACCGCGACTACGGTGCAATGCGACCGAAGTCGCCCCGTCGGCTTCGACGATGACGGCGATCACCTCACGAACACCGGCCGTGGCGCAGCCGGTCAGCAACGCGTCGAGCAGCTTGCCGCCGATTCCGCGGCCGACGGCATGGGAGGCCACATACACCGAGTCCTCCACGGTGTGCCGGTATGCGGGTCTTGGCTTCCACGGACCGCAGTATGCGTAGCCGACGATCTCGCCGTCGATGGTTGCGGTGACGAACGGTAACCCTGCTTCGACGACGGCGCCGAATCGGCGCTCCCATTCGGTGTGGTCCGGCCGTGTGAGTTCGAATGTCGCCACACCGTTTTCGACGTAGTGTGCGTAGATATCACCGATCGCGCCGAGGTCACCGGCATGCGTTGGCCGGATGGCCAATTCGGTCGCGCGCATCGTGTCAGCAGGCGGCCGGATGCGACTCGCAGTACGGCGTCGTACCCGGGAAGCGATACCGATGGCCCGCGACGTACCGGTACACGGCGTCTTGCAGGGAGCGGATGCCGGGGATGCGGTAGATCAGAAGGGGTAGCCGAACTCCCAGCGCGGCCGACACCGCCGCGTTCATCGCCTCGGCGCCGGCGTAGACATCGCCGGAATCGTCAAGCCAGCGGGCGGCTTCGCTGATCCGCGACGATGGAACTCCGAGGCGCTCCGGCGCGTCGGGACTCTGCAATGTCTCGGTGCGCAAGTTTCCGGTTCGGTTCAACCTCACGATGGTGTAGACCGCGCGGGTACACATCCCGCAGTTACCGTCGAAGTACAGGGTTCCAGCCATAGCTCCAGTGTCCTCCCTGATCACCGCAAATCTGCGGCGGAGTTGCCGATCTCACGTCCGACACGACGCTCGGGCGCAAGTCGCCCGACGTGCCGTCCGACCGGGGCACACTGGGTTCGTGGACCTGGTGACACTGGACGACATCGAGCGGGCGGCCGCGCGCATCCGCGCCTTCGTGTTGCGCACACCGCTGCTGCCTGCGCCGTGGGCAGACGACGAAGAGCGGCCGCTCTGGATCAAACCGGAGAGCCTGCAGTCGATCGGGGCGTTCAAGGTGCGCGGGGCGTTCAACGCGATCGGTCATCTCGACGAGTCCGTACGTACCAGGGGAGTGGTGGCGTACTCGAGCGGAAACCACGCCCAGGCGGTGGCGTACGCGGCGGCGATGTACGCGGTGCCCGCGCACATCGTGATGCCCGAGGAGACGCCGAACGTCAAGGTGGCGGCCACTCGCGGCCACGGGGCGCGGGTGGTGTTGTGCGCTGCGGGACAACGGGAGCGGGTCGCCGCCGAAGTTGTCGAGGAGACCGGCGGCGTGCTCATACCGCCCTTCGACCATCCCGACATCATCGCGGGCCAGGGCACGATCGGGCTGGAGATCGCCGAGGATCTGCCCACGGTCGACACGGTCCTGGTCCCGGTCAGCGGTGGGGGCCTCGCCTCCGGTATCGGCACGGCGGTGAAAGCGTTGTGCCCCAACGCCCGGGTGATCGGTGTGGAACCGGAACTCGCGGCCGACACCGCAGAGGGCTTGCGCGCCGGTCACCGGGTCGACTGGTCGATCGAAGCGCGCAACCGCACCATCGCCGACGGCCTGCGCTCGCAACCTTCCGATCTGACCTTCGCCCATCTACAGCATGTACTCGATGACGTCGTCACGGTGACCGAAGACGAAATCCGTTCGGCTGTGGTGGAACTCGTCCAGCGCGCTCACCTGGTGAGCGAACCCAGCGGGGCCGTCACGCTGGCCGCGTACCGTAAGGGGGCTGCCCCCGCGGGCCGGACCGTGATCATCGTGTCCGGCGGTAACATCGAGTCTGCTTTGCTGCGAGATATTCTGGGCGCATGACTGCCGGCGCGCCCGTCAGTGCACGCCTTGCATGTGGCGACTGATCCAGGGCGCCAGCGTGAACACCGCGACGCCCGCCGCCACCGCGACCGCCCCGATGACGCCGAAGTAGACGAACTCGCGCGCGGGGTCGTAGTAACGGGCCAACACGCCCGACATCGAAGTGCCGAGGCCGACCGAGAAGAAGTACAGAGCCATCATCTGGGCGCGGAACGCCTCGGGCGCAAGCTTTGTGGTGGCCGAGAGCCCGATCGGTGATAGCAGCAACTCGCTGATCGCGAACACTGCCATGACGCCGACGACGAACAGCGCGGGCACCGCGCGGCCGGTAGTGCCGGCCATCGGCAGAAACAGCAGGAACGCGCACCCCATTCCGATGACGCCGTACGCGAACTTGCGGGGCGTGGTCGGAGCGCGATCGCCGAGCCGGGTCCACAGGACCGCGAAAAGTGGCGAGAGCGCGATGATCCAGACCGGCTCGATCGACCCGATCCAACTCGATGGCGCGGTCCATCCGAAGATCGACCAGTTCATCCGCTCATCGGAATAGACGGCGAGCACGGTGAAGATCTGTTGGAACAGTGACCAGAACACCGCATTGGCGACAAACAGCGGAATGAACGCGCGTACCCGGGTTCGTTCGACGGCCGAGACCTTCCCGCTGGTGAGCATCACCGCGAAGTAGGTCAACGATGCCGCGACGATGACCCCGGTCGTGACCTGCGACAGATTCGACAGCTGCACCACACCGGTTGCGAAGACCACGACGATGACCGCGATGCCCACCACCGCCACGCCGGCTGCCCGACCGAAGGCGCTGTGCGGCAGCGGGTTAGGTATATGGCGACCGTGATCGCCCAGGTTCCGCCGGAACACGACGTACTGCGCCAGCCCCAAAGCCATGCCGACGGCAGCCGCACCGAATCCATAGTGGAAGCCGACGCGGGTCTGCAGAAGCCCGGTGATCAATGGGCCGGTGAACGCGCCCAGGTTGATCCCCAGGTAGAACAGCGTGAATCCGCCGTCGCAGCGGGGATCGCCCTTGTCGTAGAGCGTGCCGAGCAGGGAGGACGCATTGGCCTTCAACGCGCCAGAACCCAGGGCGACCAATACAAGACCCGCGGCCACACCCGCCAACCCCGGCACGACCGCGAGGGCGATGTGGCCGAACATCACCACCACGCCGCCGTAGAACACGGTGCGCTCCATACCGAGTATCCGGTCGGCGATCCACCCGCCGAGCACCGTCGAGAGGTAGACCAGGCCACCGTAGGCGCCGACGATGCCGGTGGCCGTGCTCTGGGGAAGATCGAGGCCGCCGTCGGTGGCCGAGTAGTAGAGGTAGTAGCCGAGAATCGTCAGCATCCCGTAGAAGGAGAACCGCTCCCACAACTCCACTCCGAACAGATTGGTCAGGCCGATCGGGTGCCCGAATACCGTGCGGCCGCTGGGCGCGCCTTCCGTCTGCTCGACTGCTGCCATGGGATGTCACCCTGCCACGGGAGTATGCGTCCCGGGCGTGATCACCCGGGATTGCGAACGGATGCCTGGGCAAAGGGGAGCAGCCGATGCTTACAGGGGATTGAAGCGGCACAGCACATTTCGATTCACGCAATCGTCGGCCGACCCGCCCCGCTGTCCCCTGCCCGGCGGAGCCGGCGGCGCGCCCGGCTGTTACGGTCACCCCCGGTGGATGGACGTCCGAAGGGGTGTGGGTGGACGCCGTACTGGGCCTGTCGGTGACACGTTCTGCTGTCGGCCTTGTCCTCGTCGAAGGACAGGATGCCGACGGCGCAACCGTCGACCGCGATGCCATCGAGATTCTTCCCGCTCGTCGGTCCTCGCCGCGCGAGACCTCCGATGAGGCGGCGGCGGCGGTGCTACGTGCCGAGGCGCTCGCCGTCAACCGTGGCCACCGGTTGCATGCGATCG
Organism: Mycobacterium sp. GA-0227b; assembly: GCF_001499855.1. GTDB lineage: Bacteria > Actinomycetota > Actinomycetes > Mycobacteriales > Mycobacteriaceae > Mycobacterium. The sequence goes on along the minus strand of NZ_LQIK01000006.1, from coordinate 1,132 downwards.
GCGTGACGTGGAGCGACGACGCCGACCTCGAGGCCTCGCTGCTGCTCAGGTCCTTGAGCCACTGCGGCTTCGACAACGTCATGCCGGTTCAGTTGCCAGAGGCGTCGGAGGCGTTGGCCTGGGGTCTCGCCGAAATGATCGGTAACGATGTCACCGCGGTGTGCGTCGTCGAGCGCGACACCGCCATCGCGCTCGTGGTGAACACGCGCGAAGGCGCAGTGCAGACCGCGGTCAACCATTCGATCGACAGCGAGAGGTCGTTGACCGGTTGGCTGAACGCCGTTTTCACCAAGGCCGACTGGCGGCCCGAGGCGCTGGTCCTGGTCGGGTCGGGCGGCGGTCTCGACGCGCTGATGCCCCGGCTGGAGAAGATGCTGTCGGTGCCCGTGTTCGCACCTGCCGAGGCCGAGCTGGCGTTGGCCCGGGGCGCCGCGCTCGCCTCTGCCCACAGCCACGAGTTCGCCATCGCCGGCGACCAGTCGCTCGACCGCACGCAGAAGCATCGGCAACGCCACACCACGCAGGCCGGCCCGCTGGCCATGCTGGCCGCCGGCACGGTCACCTTCGTGGTGTCGGTTTCGGCCGCGATCAGCATGCAGGTGGCGCCCGGCAAGGACACCACGCCGGCCGAGCCCAGCCCGGCCGCCAAGTCGTCGCCCGATATGGCAGCGGCCGCCGCTCCTCGTCCGGCCGCCGATCCGCGTCCTGCCGCTGCACCCGCGGCGGTGCCCGCACCCCCGCCACCGGTCGTGACTCCGCCTCCTCCCGCCGACGTGCCCCCCGAGCCGCCTGTCGCGGCCGTCGACATCCCCGAGGCGCCGCAAAGCCCGCCGCCGGCCGTTGCGCCGCCCGAAGCGCCCGTCGTCACCGTGCCGGGGGCACCGGTGCTGCCGCCGGAATCGAGGGCGCCGGGCCTGGTGCCGGCCCAGCCCACCCCGGTGCCCGAGCGCAAAGGCTTCCTGCAGCGGATCAGGGACCGGATCTCCAATATCGGCGACGACTTGGCGGCCGAGCCCAGCCCGGCCGGCGTGGTGTCCTTGCCGGGCGCCACCTGCATGCTGATCGCGGCCGAAACCGACACCACGAAGGTGACCGAGCCGTCAGCCAGCATGACCAGCGGGCCGGCCTGCGT
>NZ_LQIK01000005.1 GCF_001499855.1 Mycobacterium sp. GA-0227b | reverse complement strand
TGCGTCACATTGGCATGGGTGACCGCCACCCCCTTGGGCGTACCAGTAGTGCCCGAGGTGTAAATCAGATAAGCGATTCCATCACCACCAGGAACCGGCAACGGGCCGCTCGATTGACTGTCAATACGCGGATCATCAACATCAATCACCACCACACCGCACTCATCCAGCCGCCCGGCCAAACCGGAGCTGGTGATTGCGACCACCGGCGCAGCGTCGGCAATCATGAAGTTGATACGTGCATTCGGTGCCGCCGGATCAATCGGTAGATATGCCGCTCCGGTCTTGAGCACCGCCAGGATCGCGATGATCGCCTGAGCCGAACGCTCCACCAACAGCAGCACACACGTTCCCGGACCCACACCTTCGGCAGCCAGGAGGTGAGCCAACCGATTTGCAGCCTCATCAACCTCTCGGTAGGTCCACGAACAGCCCTCCCACACCAGGGCTATCGCTTCCGGTTTCTGGGCCACCCGTGCGGCGAACAACGCGGGAATCGACACCGGCGCGGGACCCACTGCGGTCAGGACCGAACGGTTACCGATCTCATCGAGTCGGGCATGCTCGAACTCGTCAAGCAAATCCACCGACGACAACGACCGCCCCGGATCAGCAGCCATCGCCGTCAGAACCCGCGCCAACCGCTCTGCTAAATCGCCCACATCACAATTCGAAAAGAATTGTTGAGCGCCCACGGTGCTGATGAAGAGCTGATCACCGTCCCTGAAGAAAACCAACCCGAATTGGACAGGGCCGGCATGGGTCAGAGTTCCCGATCCAGCGGCATCGCCGAGGTGCCCCATATGTGTACCCGGAATGAAATTTATGACGACCCGGTTCGACGCATGTCCGGAGCCCCGCAATCCCGCATTGTTCTCGAGAACGTGCACGGGAAACCGTTGATGCTCAAGGGCCGCCCGCATTTGCGTGTCGACAAGCTTGCAGAAATCGGTGACGGCCGCCCTCGGCGACGCTTTCAACATCAGTGGCACGAAGCCGGAGATCATTCCGGGGACCACCTGTATCTCCGGACGCACACGCCGGCTTACCGGAAAGTCGAGCGCCACCTCCGGACTCTCGGTGTCGAACGCGCGCACGAGAAGACCGCACGCTGCGGTGATCACCGCTGATCGACGCACGCCCAAAGTTTGTGACAACTGCTGAATCCCAGCGACCGCGGAGGGGTCCACTTGAACCGGCGTGGGAGGCTCGTCGGCACGCTCGCCTCCGGCCGCGAATGCCAGCCGATAACGCGCTTCGTTTTCCGGCGGAAGATTCCTCGTCCAATAGGTCTGATCATTGAGGTAATCGGTCGACGCTTCATATTCAAGTTCGCAACGAATGAGATCACTCAACGACCCGAAGAAAGCGGGCGGAATTGGCTCGCTCCTTGCCATTGCCGTATAAATTTCCGCGATCCGGTGACAAACAAGAGCGAGGCCGATTCCGTCGACCACGATGTGATGGCAGCACACGAACCAATAAAATTCATCGACGCGAGTTTGGATCAACGCGAATTTGAACAGCGGGCCGCTTAGCGGCATTAATTCCCGTTGTATCGATGAGGCCAGCTGATAAGCGTCGTGTCCGGGGTCCAGTGAGGCGACCAGGTCGTAGCGAGCTAGCTGTACGTGCGGGTAGTCGACCGTTCGTTGAAAAGCATGGCCATCCATCTCGAAGAAGGCGGCTCTGAGTGGCTCGGCCTCGCGCACCGCTTCGGTGATCGCCCGCTCGAGCAAATCGGGATCTACCCTGCCTTCGATTCGCAAGAGCTCGCCCAGCTGCCACTTCGCACCGAAGCTGCCCGTTTTCTCTGCAAGCCAGATGTCGCGCTGTCCTCGCGTCAGCGGAAAGGTGCGGTCACCGATTTCCATCCGACTCCCCCAACCCCCGCCAGGGCATCACATATAAGAAGTCCGGCTTCCCCCGACCCACTCAGCGCGCAACGTAGCCGAACCAGTTCTGCAGAACCCTACTGACGCCTGGCACGTCCGGGTGGCTTTTGGCAAAGTTTTCTATTCGACTTCTGCGATAATTCAGTAACGTGCGCGCGCGCCACGGGGGCGGCCGCCAAACACAGCTTCCCGACGTGACCGCAGACCCTTTTCCGCCTGTTACGGACGTTACTTGGCGGTCGTCGGCCTACCGATCCGACGAAGTGGTTTCGTCGCAACTTAGTTATGCCAGCGAACAAAATGCTCGGCGTTGCTGCCATGGACCAGCAATACTGAGAGGATCCTCCGACAGCCCCTCGAGTGGCCTACTCTTCAGGGCGTGGAGTACCCGGCAGGTACTGCTTTCGACCCCGCCATCCGGTGCGACGGTCTGACCAAACGGTTCGGCCGCGTGATGGCAGTCGAGGACTTGAGCATGACCGTCGCGCCCGGCGAAGTGTTCGGGTTCTTGGGTCCCAACGGTGCCGGCAAGTCGACGACGATCCGTCTGCTACTCGGATTGATACGCCCGAATTCAGGCAGTGCAAGGATTTTCGGTTGCTCAGCGGGAGACGTGCGTCGAGCCCACCGTCACCTCGCATACGTCCCGGCCGATGTCTCTCTCTGGCCGCGACTGACCGGTGCCGAAATTCTCGAGCTGCTCGGCCGCGTCGGACCAGGTGTTGACGCGGCGTACCGCGACGAGTTGGTCGCCCGATTCCATCTCGATCTCGACAAGCCGGCCCGGACCTATTCGACCGGCAACAGGCAGAAGGTGGCCCTTATCGCAGCATTCGTGACGCGCGCGCCGCTTCTCGTGCTTGACGAGCCGACGAGCGGCATGGATCCGTTGATGGAGAGAGTATTTCGTAGCTGTGTCGCAGAAGCGCGCGAGCGAGGCCAGACGGTGTTCCTCAGCTCTCATCAGCTGGATGAGGTAGAAGCCGTCTGCGACCGGGTAGCGATTCTGCGTGCCGGGCGACTCGTGGAAGTCGACAGCCTCGCTGAGTTACGCCGATTGCGCCGCACTGTAGTCGAGGTTTCCTATCACGGCGTCTCGCCGTCCCTCGGAGATATCGCGGGGGTGTCGAACATCGAGGAACTCGGTGGCGGACGGTTGCGGTTCAGCGTGACTGGGTCACCGGCGATCGCACTTCGAGCTCTGGCCACCGCCGACATCACGGCGCTTTCGATGCACCAGCCGACACTCGAAGAGATCTTTCTCGATTACTACGGAGAGGCACAGCGATGACAGCCGGCACGCTGGCCGGTTCGCTGGTGACCGCCGTGCCGCACGTTGCGCCCGGACGAGCGGTGAGCCGGTTGGCTGTGCGTCAAGTTCGCCGTGGTGCCATTGGGGTCGCCTTGGTGTGCGGCGTCATGTCGGCGGTCGTCGCCAGCCAATACCAGGTGATCAACAGCTTGCTGGATGAATCGGCAATGCGTGCGATGGCTGGAAATCCCGCCGAGAAGATTCTGTTGGGCCCACCGGTCGCTCTCGACAATCCCGGCGGTTTCACGGTGTGGCGCACCGGCACACTCATCTTGGTGCTCGTCAGTCTCTGGATCATCCTGACAACCACACGTATCACCCGCGGTGAGGAGGATGCCGGTCGATGGGGTTTGCTGCTCGCGGGACGCCTGCGAATGGAGGACCTGGTCGTCCGCTGCCTGACCGCCCTCGCTGCATCCGCAATGCTGATCGGAGTAACCGTCGCGACGGGCCTCTCGGCGGCACGTACTGAACTGGCAGGGGCGCTGCTCTATGCAAGCGGAATCACGTTGGTGGCACTGACTTTTGCGACAACCGCTCTACTCGCCGCGCAAATCATGCCGGCGAGATCCGGTGCGACGGCATTATCTGTTGCGGCTCTGGGTGTGGGATTGACGCTGCGCATGGCCGCCGATTCCTCACCTGGACTGGCGTGGTTGGCGTGGGTGACCCCGTTCGGGCTGGCAGCACGCGCGGCGCCGTACGCCGACAACCGCGCCCTCCCGCTGGCCGTGTTGAGTGCGTTTCCGATCGCGTTGGCCGGAGCGACTCTCCTTACGGCCCGCCACCGCGATCTGGGCGACGGGATTGTGACGGTGCCGCCAAGTCGTCCTCCACGAACGCGACTGTTGCGTAATATCGGCGGGTTCGCTCTTCGCCGCGCCGCGCGGATAACGTTCGGGTGGGCGGTCGGCGTCGCCGCCTTTTTCCTTCTGATGGGCGCGTTGCTCGCCTTGGTCCTCGAGTTCTTTCAGACAAATCCGCACATCGCTGAATTGGCCGCTGATGCAGGGATCAGCAGCAGCTTCGATTCTGTGAATGTCTTCGCTGCACCCCTGTTCAGCCTGCTGCCGGTGGCCACCGGTCTCTACGCTGCGATGCGCCTCGCCACGTTCGTCGCCGATGAGCAGGTCGGTCGCTGGACGCTGCTGTTCGCTCAGCCAATTTCGCGCGTGCGTCTGATGTCGGCTGAGATCGCGGTCACCGCTTGTGCGGTCCTTGCGCTGCATTGCACAGCGGCAGTCGCGATGTGGAGCGGTGCGAAGATCACCGGCGCCCCGCTGCAGTTCCCCGACGCCCTTGCGGGCGCGCTGAATTCACTTCCCGTGGCATTGCTGGCGGCGGGTGCCGCCGCAGTTGGAGTCGGATGGTTCCCATCCGCTGCCGGCGCAATCGGTGCATTGCCGCTTGTGGGTGGGTTTTTGGTGAACGCGATCATGCAGACAACTAACGTGCCGCGCTGGGTGGCCAACCTATCGCCATGGGCCCACCTCGCCGCGGTACCCGAGGTGCCACCGCACTGGACAGCTACCATAATTCTCGTGCTGATCGGCACGATCCTGACTGCGCTCGGCGTGTGTGGGTACGTCCGGCGCGATGTAGCAACATGAGCAAGCGCTTCGGCTTCGGCCCATTCTGCGCGTCATCGGCGACCGCACTCATTCTTTGCTGCGACCGGCTCCATTCCCCTCGCCCGGGAAGCTCTGGAACGTTACCATCGTGGAGGATCCCGCGTATCGAGAGTGCAGCGCGGGCGCAAGCTGGTGATCGAATCATCGATCAGCTGGCTCACGATGATCCGGAACAGCAAACACTATCGAGAAGACGGCTTGAAGATCCGGCTCGCGATGGGAGGGTACTCCGATGGGTTTGATACCAAATTTCTATGAACTGAAGGAGACTGCCGAGGAATCCCTCGAGCTCCTCCGGCGAGCAGTCGCGGCTCTGGAACTGCTTGCAGCAGAACAGGCTCGCGCCAATGACCTGTATGCGGAAGTGAACGAGGCCTCGCTGTCGCCAACTCAAAACGTGACCGAACTGCAGGCTTGAGCCGGCGTAAGTCGGCCGCGGAAGTGTCGTCCCTCAACCATGAATCGGGTGAGCGTCGGCAAAGCCTTCACACCCGCTGCGGCGCCCCTCCGCTTGTGCACAGTTCCATCGAGGCCGACGAGGCAGCCCGGGTGTCGCACTGTAAGTGACGACGGTTCCGACGTGAGCGGACAGCCGCGGCACGGGACGGGGTCATACTTGCTGATCGTGCCTGTCGAGGCTAGCGGCACTCAACATGGGTGCGGCTGACCGGCGTCGCGCACCGCCGCGGGCTGGGAGCCAATCGCGTCCCGCACATTTTCCAAAGGCCATGTACGGGCGTCTGGCGAGCGAATAAAATGCGTGTAGCTACGCGAGGGAGGCGCAGCAGTGGGCGGGCTTGAGAATCTCGACTTTTTCACCGACAAGTCACTCGTCGATGATCCATACGGCTATTACGACGCGATCCGTCAATGCCCGGTATGGCGTGAGCCGGCGCATGGTGTGGTGATGGTGTCCGGCTACGACGAGGCCGTTGCCGCGCAAGTCGACGTCGACCGTAACCTGTCGGTCTGCAATATCGTCAGCGGACCATGGTCGGGAATCCCGGTCGAGGCCGACCGTGACGACATCTCAGATCTGATCGAACAGCACCGCCACCGGGTTACGTTCGGCGACTACTTCATCTCGTTTGACCCTCCCAAGCACACCGCGCACCGCTCTCTGTTGAGCCGGTTGTTCACCCCGAAACAGTTGAAGAACAACGAGGACTCACTGTGGCGTCTGGCCGACGAACAGATCAACCGCTTCGCCGAGAAGGGCAAGTGCGAGATCGTCCTCGACTACAACTTTCCCTTTACGCTGGACGCGATCACCGACCTGCTGGACGTACCCGAGGGCGACCGTGAGCGATTCCGACGCGCGGCCAGAGCGAGCAGGCTCGAAGGTGAACGCAGCGGATTCGTTGGCGTGAAAGAGGAATGGTTCGTCGACTACATCGAGGAGCGCCGGCGCGAGCCGCGCGAAGACGTTCTGACCGAGCTTGCGCTGGCGAAGTTTCCCGACGGCACGACACCCGACGCGATTGATGTCGCCCGGGTCGCCACGTTCATGTTCGCCGCCGGTCACGGCACGACGATCGATCTGCTCAGTCTCGCGATGCTGATGCTTGCGGAGCGACCAAACCTGCAAGAGGAGTTGCGCTCCGACCGCTCAAAGATCTCGGCCTTCATCGAGGAAATGCTCCGCTTCGAAAGCCCGATAAAGTCGAATTTTCGGATGGCGCGGCGGACCACCAAGATCGGCGATGTCGCAGCACAGCCTGGTACCAGCGTACTGGTGATGAACGGTGCGGCAAACCGCGATCCACGTCGGTTCGACGAGCCCGACGAATTCCGCCTTGGTCGCCCGAATATATTGCAGCACATTGCATTCGGCCGTGGTGTGCACTCCTGTCCGGGCGCCCCGATCGCACGGGCCGAAGCGCGAGTGAGCTTGGGGCGCATCCTCGACCGGATGGCCGACATTCGGCTTTCGGAAGCCGAACACGGTCGGGCCGGGGAGCGTCGACTCCAATGGGATCAAACCTTTCTTTTCCGGCGCCTCAAGGAACTGCACCTGGAGTTCACCCCCATCGGCTGAGCCGCTACTCGCGACGACCACGAGACAACTGACCGGCTCGGTCGAAGGTTCATCCCGAAGAGGTGCTGTGATGACTTCGTTGCCGACGGCGCTGCGTGGCATCGACGTGACCGTCGGGCGGTCGGTCACAATGGGAAGGTCACGTCTCCGCGAAGGGATGGAATCGTGGGGTCTTCGAAGAAGGTCTTTCGCAGTCCGGATCTCCGTCTATGGACCGCGCGAGCGCTCGCGATGCGGGCGAGGGTCCTCGAATTCAGCGAGCGGTATCCGTGGGCCGTCGGGGTGATCGCGGTGCCGTTGACGGTCCTCGGTTTGGCGGGGGTGGCCATTTACCCGTACGTGTTCGTGCCGCTGCTGTTGCTGGCCAGTGCGGCGCTGATCGTCGTTGAAGTCTGCGCGGCCCAGCAGGAGGAGGCCGAGCACCAGACGCAGGAGCGCAACCGTCAACCACGCAGTCCGCACGCGAGCATGTATTCGGAGCCGAATCTGCCGCCGCTGGGATCAGAAGAACGCGTATGGGTGGAGGCGGGCGAAGCGCGACGCCGCGCAACCGAGTTGTGGGCGCAAGCAAAGGCCGCTGAAGCCCGAGCCTTGGCCGCCGAAGCTCGGGCGCGGGAGGTCACGGTACGGCGTGAGGCGGAAGAAGAGGCCGAAACCATACAGTTTCCCCGCGTGGACTACCCGTAGCCAGAAAGCCGCGTGCCCTGTCCTCGCAGTGTCACCAATCAACCGAAGTAACTGTCAAGCATCAGCCGAAACACTGTCAGCCATCAACCGAAGCCGAAATGTCAAGCCTCAACCGCACTAATACACGTCTGAAGTGGGGCGGGCGGGGCTCGACCCGCGACGACTGGCCCTCACACTTGGCACCCGGACAGTCAGCAATTGTTGCGTACCAGACGGACCAGGCCGACTACACGATAGAACCGGAGATGTATTTCACCGATGTTGCGGGCTACGTTTGGCGCCGAGACGCGACGAACCTCGAACGCATCAGCGAACCAGAGCCAGAGCCCGAACCGGCATCGACTACGGAGCTAGCGCGAAAACTGACAGCTACTCCTGCTGTGAAGCCGAAGTCACGGAGCCGAGGCTGAATCACTTTGCGTCCCTTGGCTTTGGGTAATCAGTCAGCGCGGCCCGCAGCTGATCGCGTTGGCTGGCGAAGAATGTCAACGACACCGGCGCGTCCGGCACGATCAAATCAAACGTGTGGAAGGCACCGGCCGCAATCTCGACGTGACAGGGCGTGCCCGCCTCATTCAGGCGCCTGCCGTACTCGACGGCCTCGTCATGCAGCAAGTCCAACGAGCCGGTGCCGATCCAGGCCGGTGCCAGCCCGGTGAGGTCGGTACGCCGCGCCGGGCTCGCGACCGCCGGGTCAGCGTCACCCAGATACCATCGCCAGGCTTGGCGGTTGTCACCCTCCGACCAGATCAGGCGACGGCGACCCGTGGCGTGACTGCCGGTGCGGTCGTCGAGGTTCGGTTGGGACAGCAATTGAAAGGCCAGCTGGATCTCGCCGCGATCGCGGGCCAGAAACGCCAATGCCGCTGCTAGCCCACCACCGGAGCTGAGACCGCCGATCGCGACGCGTGACGAATCAACCCAAGGCTGCTGCGCCAACCACAGCAGCGCCGCGTAGCAGTCTTCCAGCGGAGCAGGATGTGGATGTTCGGGCGGCAACCTGAAATCGACGGCCGCAATCGCGACGTTTGCCAAGTGAGACAGCCTGCGGCAGAAGCCATCTTCCTGTCGCGCGCTGCCCATCACGAACCCACCGCCGTGGATCCACAGCAGCGCAGGCGCCGGATCAGCAAGGCGCGCGGGACGATGCAGGCGCACACTCACATCAGCATCGACCGCCACCACCGGCACGTCACGAACGGCGAGGATGCGTCCCAACAGCGTCATAGCCGCACGCTGCACCCTAAGTCCACGGCTGAGGGCATAGCCCCTCGGGAGAATTCTGGCCGCAGTCCGCAAGGCAGGGTCCATATCTGGTCCCGACGTGAACGAGGTCACTTCTGGCTGGTCTCGTTAAGAGCATGCAGACCGTCTTCGCTGTCGTTGATGAATCCCATCAAAACGAGCATGCCTGCGATGATGGCAGCTACCGCTAGCCCGACGCGGACCTTCCGCGTGATTGGCGAACCCAGGCGGGGTGCCAACCCGTTGGGTCGGCGGCCATGTAGAGATCGTTGGTGGACGCGCCTACTGGGAATTGGGTTTTTACTTCCTCGACCCCGCCAAGGTTCCGGCTTTGGGGGCCAAGTTTGCTACGGCCCGTACCGCTGTCACGCCGCTGTCACAGAGGCGTTTTCAAGGCCGCAACGGCCCGCGGCGCAATGTCGAAAATAGACTCTGAGCTGGACAAACACTTGGTGGGGCGGGCGGGGCTCGAACCCGCGACCAACGGATTATGAGTCCGCGGCTCTAACCAACTGAGCTACCGCCCCCGGGCGCGCTGCGCGGCACCAATGTTCCCACATGCTCCACTGTGCACCGCGCAGCGACTGATTCGCTCCCCGCGAATTTGTCGCTACCGGCCAATAGTTCGCCGACAGCCAGCGCCCCCTAAGCTATGTCGGCGTACACCGGCTGCCCATCGGCGCCGATCGAGTACCGCTCTGTGCCCTCGGCGATCCGGGGCGCGTCGGCGGCCAGCGACACCGCGATCTTGTTGGTCGCGTTGCGCATGACGTCCAGCGTCAACTCCCAGGCCTGCTGCTCCGAAAAGTACCGGCGTACGCCCGCGGCCACCTCCGCCTCGATCCGTGCCGGCGACCAGATCAACGCGTCGACGTATCGCAGCGCCGCCTTGTGCGCGTCGCTGAGGCCCGCGGCGGATTCGTAGCGCTCGATCTGCTCGTACAACTCCTCCGACCCGCCCGAGTCCAACGCGTTGCCCTCGCGCAACGACTTGCAGAGCCGGCAATTGTGCTGCGTCGCCCCGCGCAGCCGCACGATCTCGGTGGTCACCGGATCCAGCGCCCCTAACCGCGCGACGGCCGGGGCGAATCCGTTGAGCAGCGCGTCGACGGGATCCGACTCGTGGTCCCACTCCACGACGCTGTAATCTCCGGGCCTACCGAGGCCCAACGCTTCACATCCCGCCCACACCCGCGGCACGAAATCGGCGATGAAGATAGCGGTAACTGTCCGGAATGCGTTGTCGCTCAACGTCGCCAACATCCGCCCGCGTTGGTTGTCGCCGAGTCCGGACACGTCGATCGCGAACTGCTCGGCGAACGCCGCCACCACCCGACCGGCTTCGCTGGCCTCGTCGACAACGTCGACCTCCACCGGCAGCGGCGGCAACGACAACGCCCGCCCGCACGTCAGCCGGATCAGCGTGTCCTGCCTGCAATCGCCCGACGACATCGCGACCAATCCGGCGATCCGGTCGGCCAACTCATCAGCGCCCACCCAGGGATTATTGCGCCTGACTGACCGACGACATGTGAAAGTCGGGAATCCGCAGCGTCGGCATCGCCGCCCGCGTCGCCCAGTCGCCCCACTCGCGCGGCAACGTGACCTCGCTGACACCGGCCTCCGTCGCCCGGCGCAACAGGTCGAGCGGGCTCTCGTTGAACCGAAAATTGTTGACGGCAGCCGTCACCTCGCCGTCCTCGACCAGGTAGACGCCGTCGCGAGTGAGCCCCGTCAGTAGCAGCACCGAAGGGTCGACCGTGCGGATGTACCACAGCGTGCTCAGCAGCAGTCCGCGCTCGGTGCCCGCGATCATGTCAGCCAGCCCGGCCTGCGCTCCGGTCATCAGCAGGTTGTCCGCCGGCACCGCCGGGGTCGTGTCGAACTCCGCGGCCGCCGCCCGTGAGTACGCCAACGCGTTGATGGCGCCGTCACGTATCCAGTCCACCCGGTTGATGTCCATCCCGTTGTCGAAGACCGAAACCCGTTCCGACGACACCGGCGTCGCGACGAACGGCGCGCAGGCCAGCCCATCGGCGAACGGATCGGAATACAGCGTCAGCGGCAGGTCGGTGAGTCTCTCCCCCACCCGCGTACCGCCGCCCGGTGCCGAGAACGCGCTGCGGCCCTCCTGCGCACCCCGGCCGTCCATCGCCCACGTCAGGTAGATCATCAGGTCGGCCACCGCCGACGGCGGCAGGATCGTCTCGTAGCGCCCGGCCGGCAACTCGACCGCCCGTTGCGCCCACCCCAATCGCATCGACAGCTCGTCGAGCATGGAATCCGTTGGCACATCATTGAAGTCAGCGGTGTTGACGCCCACCCAGGCGCTGGCGCCGTCCCGCTTGGCGTTGATCTCCACCGAACCCGTCGGCTGCGTGTAGCGCCGTCGCAGCCCACCCGAGGTCGCTACGAACGTCGTCTCGAGGATGTGCCGCGCGTATCCGTACAACCGGTCGCGGCCGCGGAACCCGCGGGCCAGTCCGTCCGCCACCGGCAAGAAGACCGCGGCGCCGGCGCTCGGTACGGGGGCGTCCCAATCGGGTGGTATGTCACCACTCGCCAGCAGCGGTGCGCTGTCTCGGGCTTCGGGCGCCGAACGCGCGGCCTCCTGCGACGCCGCCACCAGCGCCCCGATCGTCGTCGGATCCACCTCGCTGGAGCGCATGGAACCGACGTGCGACTCGCTGCCGTCGCGTACCACCGAGATCACCGTCGTGTAGCGAGTCGTCGACTCCCCGTTGGTGGTCATCGAGCTGCCCGCCCACCGCAGCGAGGCGTCGGCGCGGTCGGTCACCACCACGATCGTCTCGTCGGCTCTGCCCAGCCGGGCGGCCTCGTCCAGCGCGATCTCCACCACTTGCTGCGCGCCGATCATCGACTACCGCCCTGCCTCGGTTCGGGTGTTGAGCACGTTCACCCCGCGGAACAACGCCGACGGGCAGCCATGGCTGACCGCGGCCACCTGGCCCGGCTGGGCCTTGCCGCAGTTGAACGCCCCGCCGAGCCGCCACGTCGACGGTCCGCCGACAGCCTCCAGCGACCCCCAGAAATCTGTTGTCGTCGCTTGGTATGCCACGTCGCGCAGTTGGCCGTCGAGCCGGCCGTCGCGGATCCGGAAGAACCGCTGACCGGTGAACTGAAAGTTGTAGCGCTGCATGTCGATCGACCAACTCTTGTCGCCGACGATGTAGATGCCGTCATCCACGCGGGCGATGAGGTCCTCGGTGCTCACGTCGTCGGTGGCCGGCTCCAGCGAGACGTTGGGCATCCGCTGGATCGGCACGTGATGCGGCGAGTCGGCATACGCACAGCCGTTGGACCGTCCGACCCCGAGCCGCGGCGCGAACACCCTGTCCAGTTGATAGCCCACGAAGATGCCGTCGCGGACCAGGTCCCACTTCTGCGCCTGCACCCCTTCGTCATCGAATCCGACAGTCGCCAGGCCGTATTCGACGGTCCGGTCGGCGGTCACGTTCATCACCGGTGAGCCGTAGCGCATGCTGCCGAGCTTGTCGGGTGTGGCGAAGGACGTGCCCGCATACGCTGCCTCGTAGCCGATCGCCCGGTCGTATTCGGTGGCGTGGCCGACGGATTCGTGAATCGTCAGCCACAGGTTCGATGGGTCGATGACCAGGTCCGTCGGGCCCGCGGAGACAGAGGGAGCCTTGACTTTCTCGGCCAGCCACGTTGGCAGCATGGCGAGTTCGTCGGTCCAGTTCCACACGTCGTCGCCGACCACGTATTCCCAACCCCGGGCGGTGGGTGGCGCAAGCGTGCGCATCGTCTCGAAGGTCCCCGCCGCCGGATCGACGGCGACCGCATCCAGCGACGGCTGCACCCGCACCCGTTGCTGGGTGATCGTCGAGCCGAATGAGTCGGCGTAGAACGTCTGCTCCTTCGCGGTGTGCAGACCCGCAGAGACGTGGTCGACGCCGTCAGCGGCCAGCAGCCGGCCCGAGTATTCGCCGAGGACGGCCAGCTTGTCGCTGATACCCACATCGAACGGGTCGATCCGGTAGTCCGAAACCCAACTGGCATCGGCGTATACGGGTTCGGGCGCCAGCTCGATGCGCTCGGCGTTCAGCGGCGCCAGCGTCCTGGCCACCTGCACGGCGCGGCGCGCAGTCTCGGCCGCGACGGCGGTGCTGAGCTCGGCGTGCGAGGCGAACCCCCACGTGCCGTCGACGATCACCCGCACCGCGAAACCGATCTCCCGGTCGACGACCGCCGTCTGCAGTTCGCCGTCGCGCAACTGCACGATCTCCGTCGTGATCGCGTGGATGCGCAGATCCGCGTAGCCGGCACCGGCGGACAACGCCGCCGACATCGCCGCGTCGGCCAGCCCATACCGCGGCAAATCGAGGAAGTCGGCATCGACTCGTCGGGTGGCTGTCACGCCACCACCGTAGTGGTGGCGCGCTCGGCCCGCTTTAATGACTCGGATGGCACCGCGCCGCCGCATGACCGCAACCGGGTACGCACTCCTGGCTCCGAGCCTGTTCGGAGTCGTCGCGTTCATGCTGCTGCCGATGTTCGTGGTGGTGTGGCTGTCGTTGCACCGCTGGGACTTGCTGAGCCCGATGCAGTATGTCGGCCTGCGCAATTGGCAATCGGTGCTGACCGATCCGACCTTCGGCACATCGTTGGTGGTCACGCTGGTGTTCATCGCGCTCGTGGTGCCCGCACAAACCCTGCTCGGGCTGGCCGCGGCCGCCCTGCTGGCCCGCGGACTGCCCGGCAGCGGGTTCTTCCGGACGCTGTACGTGCTGCCGTGGATCTGCGCGCCGCTGGCGATCGCGGTGCTGTGGCGATGGATCCTCGCTCCCACCGACGGCGCGGTCAGCGCGATGCTCGGCCACCAGATCGGGTGGCTCACAGATCCGACGCTGGCGCTGCCGGTCGTCTCGGCGGTGATCGTATGGACCAACGTGGGTTACGTGACGCTGTTCTTTCTCGCCGGCATCCTCAACATCCCCGAGGACGTCCACAACGCGGCGCGCACCGACGGCGCGACGGCATGGCAGCGGTTCCGATACATCACCCTGCCGATGTTGCGGCCGACGCTGTTCTTCGTGCTGGTGACCGGGATCATCAGCGCAGCACAGGTTTTCGACACGGTGTACGCGTTGACCGGCGGCGGTCCGCAGAACCGTACCGACCTGGTGGCGCACCGCATCTACGCCGAAGCGTTCGGCGCTGCGGCGGTGGGACGGGCCGCGGTCATGGCGGTGGTGCTGTTCGTCCTGCTGGTCGGTGTGACGGTCGTCCAGCATCTGTACTTCCGACGACGGATCAGCTATGACCTCATCTAGCCGGTTCGCCTCCGCCGTCGTCATCTATCCCGTTCTGCTTGCCGGCGCGCTGATCACGCTGGCGCCGTTCGTGCTCGGCGTGCTGACCTCGCTGCGGGACCCACGTCGGTTCGACAGCGAGTCGCCGTTGTCGCTGCCGGCCCCGCCGACCCTGCAGAACTACGCGAACCTGGCCGACGCCGGGTTCGGCCGGGCGGTCGTGGTGACCGCTCTGATGACCGCGGTCATTCTGCTCGGCCAGTTGACATTCTCCGTGTTGGCCGCGTATGCGTTCGCGCGTCTGCGGTTTCCCGGCCGCGACGCGCTGTTCTGGGTCTACGTTGCGACGCTCATGGTGCCGGCGACCGTGACCGTGGTCCCGCTGTATCTGATGATGGCCGAGGCGGGTCTTCGCAACACCTTCTGGGCTCTGGTGCTTCCGTTCATGTTCGGTTCGCCGTACGCGATCTTCCTGCTGCGTGAGTACTTCCGCACCATTCCGGGCGATCTCATCAACGCGGCCCGCATCGACGGCGCCAACACGCTCGACGTGATCGTGCATGTCGTGCTGCCCGCGAGCAGACCGGTCCTGGCGACGCTGGCGCTGATCACTGTTGTCTCGCAATGGAACAGCTTCATGTGGCCGTTGGTGATCACCACCGGCGCAGAGTGGCAGGTACTGACGGTCGCGACGGCCGGTCTGCAGTCGCGGTACAACGCGCAGTGGACGTTGGTGATGGCGGCGACGACGGTGGCGATCGTGCCGCTGCTGGTGCTGTTCGTCGCGGTGGGCCGCCACATGGTGCGCTCGATCGTCGTGACGGGGCTGAAATGAGCTTGCGACCGCGGTTTTCGACGCTCGTCGCGGCGGGATTGGTGCTGGCGGCGGTGGTGTTGCTCGTGGCCGCCATGCTGCTCGGACAGTCGGGCGACTCGGCCGGGCGCACCGTGGTGACCGTGCGGCTGTGGGACGAGCAGGTCGCCGACGCGTACCGCGCGTCGTTCGCCGAGTTCGGTCGCGAGCACCCCGACATCGAGGTGCGGGTGAGCGTCGTCGCCTACTCGACGTACTTCGACACTCTGCGCACCGACGTCGCCGGCGGCGGCGCCGACGACATCTTCTGGATCAGCAACGCCTACTTCGCCGAATACGCCGACAGCGGCCGGTTGCTGAACATCGGAGACACCCTGGGCGCGGGCGCATCCCGCGCGTGGGAGCCGTCGGTGGTCGACCAGTTCACCCGCAACGGTGCACTGTGGGCAGTGCCGCAGTTGACCGACGCCGGCATCGCGGTGTACTACAACGCCGACCTGCTTGCGGCCGCGGGAGTCGACGCCGGCGAGTTGCGCTCGCTGCGCTGGTCTCCGGAACCCGCCGTCGACACGCTGCGGCCTCTGCTGGCACGCCTCACGGTGGACGACGACGGCCGGGCCGCGGGCACAGCGGGTTTCGACCCACGGCGTATCCGGCAGTGGGGTTACAACGCCGCCAATGATTTACAGAACATCTACCTGAACTACATCGGTTCGGCGGGCGGGGTCTTCTCGGTCGGCGACCGGTTCGCGTTCGACAATCCGCAGGCCGCGGCCGCGTTCGAGTACCTGGTGGGGCTGATCAACACCGACCACGTCGCGCCGCCCGCGTCGGCGACCAACGACAACGGCGACTTCTCCCGTAACCAGTTCCTGCAGGGCAGGATGGCGCTGTTCCAGTCCGGCACGTACAACCTGGCGGCGATCGCCGACGCCGCCCGCTTCCGCTGGGGTGTCGCGATGTTGCCCGCGGGACCCGCGGGCCGGGTCAGCGTGACGAACGGTATTGCTGCGGCCGGCAACTCGGCCAGCGAGCATCCCGACGCGGTGCGTGAGGTGCTCGCGTGGATGGGCAGTACCCGCGGCAACGCATACCTCGGCGCGGGCGGCGCGGCGATTCCGGCGGTGCTGGCCGCGCAACGCGTCTACGACGACTACTGGCGATCGCGCGGCGTGGATGTGAGCCCGTTCTTCAGGGTGCTCGACGGCCCCCGCATCGCCGCGCCCGGCGGCGCGGGATTCGCGGCGGGTTTCGACGCGCTCAAACCCTACTTCGACGAGATGTTCCTCGGCCGTCGCGACGTGCGTACCACGCTGACGGAGGCGCAGCGGGCCGCGAACGCCGCCGCGCAGCGGTGAGTCAACGCGTCACGGCGCTGGTCCCGGCGACGGTCAACTCCAGGGCCAGCGCGGCGCCGCACACCACCGCCACGATGAGGAAGGCCCACCAGTCAATGGTTTTCGGCCGCGACGGCGCAGCGGAGATCTGTCCGGCGCCGCCCCGCGCGGTGATCGCGTCACCCATCTCGTCGGCGCGCCGCAGCGCGGCGGTGATGGCCGTCGCGAGCAGGTCGATGGCCTCCAGCCACCATCGGCGCCACCGTCCTCGGCGGCGCGCCGGCATCTGCTTCGGCCGCAGGCTGCGCGCCGCGTAGAGCACCCGGAACTCGTCGATCAGCATCGGGAAGGCCCGCAACGCCAGCGCCAGTGCGACCGCCCACTCGTCGACCGGTATCCGCAGCGCCCGCAGCGGCCGGCCCAATGTTGCGACGGCGGGGGCGATCTCGGCGACGTTGGTGGTCCAAGACACCATCGCGCCGAGCCCGAGCAGCACCACCGACAGCGCGGTGATTCGCAGGAAGTTCAGCAGCCCGCCCAGACCCACTTCGACCGTGCCCATGGAGATCACCGGGCTGCCGCCGGCGAACGTGGCCGTCAACCCGCCGAGGAACAACAGGATCCACAGCCAGCGCGGTATCGACGGCAGCACGCCGCGCGGAATCTCGGCCAGCCATGCCGCGATCAGCACCAGGACCGCGACCGCGCCGATCGGAACCCATCCCGGATAGAAGGTCATCAGCACGCCGATCGCTGCGACCAGCAGAAGCTTCGTGCCCGCCCAGAGTTGGTGGACCACGCTGTTGCCCGGCACCGGCCGCAGAAGCACGATGCCCCTGCGCTGACGCCGTCCGGTCGACACCGTCGTCATGGGCGGCCTCCCGCCGCCGTCGGCGCCGGCACCAGAACGCCGCCCGCCAGATGCAATGTGCGGGGGCACAATTCCTCCAGTCCCGCGAAGTCGTGGGAGATCACGACGACGGTGAGTCCGGCGCGGCGGCGTAGGTCTTCCAGCAGCCGCAGCAGTCCACGTTGGCTGCTGGCGTCCAGACCGGCCAGCGGCTCGTCGAGGATCAGCGCGCGCGGCGAGCGGGCGAGCAGCCCGGCGAGGACCACGCGGCGCATCTGGCCGCCGCTGAGCTGGTCGATGCGTCGGCTCGCCATCGTCGGATCCAGCCCGACGGTCGACAGCGCCTCGGCGACCCGGGCGCGGTCGCGTGGGGAGAACCCGGCGGCCGATGCGATCTCGAGGTCGACCCGGGCACGCATCAGCTGCAATCGGGCGGCCTGGAAGGAGATCGCAACGGCGCCAACCTGTTCGGATGCCGGCGCCCCGTCGAGCAGGCATGCACCCGTGGTCGGCTCGATGAGGCCGGCCATGATCCAGGCCAGCGTCGACTTTCCCGACCCGTTCAGTCCGTGGATCAACACGCCGTCGCCCTCGTGCACGGTGAACGTGATGTCGCGCAACGCCGTCGCCGCCCACGGGGTGCCGCTGCCGTACTCGTGGCTGACGTCTCGCAGTTGCAGCACCGGGGCGTTGCCGGCACCGCGGTGCATGGTCGCGGCCGGCGCGTCAGCGGATTCCACCATGTCGGTGTTGTCGGCGGCGCCGCCGTTTCCGGTCAGGTTGACGGCGCGGTCCGCAGCGTCGGCCTCGTCGTTGTAGTGGGTGATGTGCACCAGCGACATCTGGTGGTGCCGGGTCAGCCCCGACAGCACCGACATCAGTCCCTCTCGGCCCCGCTGGTCGACCATGCTGGTGACTTCGTCGGCGATCAGCAGCGACGGCTCGCGCGCAAGCGCCGCCGCCACGGCGAGCCGTTGTAGTTCGCCGCCGGACAATCCGCCGGTGTCGCGTTCGGCCAGACCGCTCAGGCCGACCTCGGCGAGCAACTGCTCCACGTCGGTGGCCTTGCCGGGCGGTAGCCCCCAGACCACGTCGTCGGACACCCGGGTGCCCAGCACCTGACTCTCGGGATGCTGCATGATCACCGCCGTGCCGCCGATACGGCCCAGCCCGACCGCGCCCGGCCGTTCGATGGTGCCCGCGGTCGGTTCGCGCCCGGCAAGCATCAGCATCAACGTCGTCTTACCCGAGCCGTTGGCGCCGGTCACGGCGAGATGCTCCCCCGGTTCCACGTTCAGCGAGACCGGACCCAGCGCGTCGTGGTCGGCGGTCGGATAGCGGAACCGGACGTCGTGCAGGCGGGTGGGCACCGGCGCGATCACACCGGTATCACTCGAAGACTCGAGCTTGTGCACATCGGGAATGCCGGCCAGCCGCTCCATCACCCGCGACAGTGCCCACCAGCCGACGAGGCTGACGAACGTGATGGAAAGCACCCCGCCGGCGAAGAACAGCAGGGGCCAATAGTCCAGCGCGGTCGCAAAGTCGCGCTTGAGCCGATCGGCCACGCCCGCCATTTCCGGGATGCGGGCGATCACCGCCGCGAGGCCGTCGATGTTGGCCGTCACCGACTCGAAGATCAGGTGGCGCAGTCGCGACAGGATGGCGAGCGCCACCACCACGGCCGCGCCGAACACCGAACCCGCGATCAGTGCGGCGAAGATCACAGTCGGCGTGCCACGGCCGCGGCGCTTGACGACGCCGGTCAGGCCGCCGATGTAGGCACAGTCGACGACGGTCATGAAGCCGCCCATGCCGGCGATCAGGAACGCGATGATGCCGCCCGCGACGGTCGCGGTGAGCAGGACCCGCAACCGGTATCGGTACGCCAGCAGGCCCATCGGCACCGTGCCCAGCAGTGACAGCCCGGCCGCGAACGGGACCACCACCGCGATGATCGCGGTGGCCGCGCACAACGCTGCCATGACCGAGGCCTGCGCCAGTTCGACGGGACGCAAGCGACCGCTTCCTCGAGTTCGGCCCCCGGTCACGGTCATTTCACGATTCTGCCAGCCGGCGAGTCCGACAACGCTCATGGTGCGGTGAGCGGCGGATGAACGCGTCGCTTTGAAACACATAGCGAAGCTATGTAATGTAATTGGCATGACACCGACGCTCGGAGCCGATCTGCTGTCCGTGGTCGCCCGGATCAACCGCCTGGCCACACAGCGCGTCCGCCTTCCGCTCGGCTATGCCCAGGCACGGTTGCTGTCCACGATCGAAGACCAGGGCGAGGCCCGCATCTCCGACCTCGCCGCGCTCGACCACTGCTCGCAGCCGACGATGACGACCCAGGTCCGCCGGCTCGAGGACGCGGGCATGGTGTCGCGCACCGTCGACCCCGAGGACGCGCGCGCGGTGCTGATCCGCATCACCCCCAAGGGCGTGGACACGCTACGCCAAGTCCGGATGGACCGCGGTGCGGCGATCGATCCGTACCTGGAGCGGCTCGACGCCGCCGACCGCGAGACGCTCAGCGACGCGGTGCGCGTGCTGCGCCGGCTACTTGCGGACGCGGCCACACCCAACACCATCACCAAGTAACCAACAAAGGAGCACCCGCCCGTATGTGGCGTCAACCCAAAGCTGTCTGGGCCGTTGCCTTCGCCTGCGTCGTCGCGTTCATGGGCATCGGCCTCGTCGACCCGATCCTCAAGCCGATCGCCGAGAACCTCGACGCGTCGCCGTCTCAGGTCTCACTGTTGTTCACCAGCTACATGGCGGTGATGGGCGTGGCCATGCTCGTCACCGGTGTGATGGCGAGCCGAATCGGTCCCAAGCGCACACTGCTGGTCGGTCTGGTCGTGATCATCGCCGGCGCCGGCCTGGCCGGGCTGTCCGACACCGTGATGGAAATCGTTGGCTGGCGGGCACTTTGGGGGCTGGGCAACGCACTGTTCATCGCCACCGCGCTGGCCACCATCGTCAGCTCGGCGCGCGGTTCGGTGGCGCAGGCCATCATCCTCTACGAGGCGGCGCTGGGCCTTGGCATCGCGGTCGGCCCGCTTGTCGGCGGCGTACTCGGGTCGATCTCGTGGCGCGGACCGTTTTTCGGCGTGTCGGCGCTGATGGCTTTTGCGCTCGTGGTGACAGCGGTGATGCTGCCCTCCACCCCGCCCGCCGAACGTGCGACCACACTTGCCGATCCGTTCCGCGCGCTGCGGCACCGCGGATTGCTGGGTGTGGCGATCACTGCTCTGCTGTACAACTTCGGGTTCTTCACCCTGCTGGCCTTCACACCGTTTCCGCTCGACATGAGCGCACACCAGATCGGTCTGATCTTCTTCGGCTGGGGCGTCGCGCTGGCGTTCACGTCGGTGGTGGTGGCGCCGCGGCTTCAGCGCCGGTTCGGCACCGTGCCCGTGCTGTTGGTCAACCTGCTGGCGATGACGGCGACGCTGATCGTGATGGCCGTCGCGACCGAGAACAAAGCCGCGCTCGCGACGTGCGTGGTGGTGGCGGGGCTGTTCATCGGCGTCAACAACACGCTGATCACCGAGACCGTGATGAAGGCCGCGCCCGTCGAGCGCGGCGTGGCTTCGGCGGCCTACAGCTTCGTGCGGTTCTCCGGCGCCGCGCTGGCGCCGTGGCTGGCCGGAGTGCTCGGAGAGCAGATCAGCGTGCACATGCCGTACTGGGTCGGCGCGGGCGCGGTGCTGCTGGGTGCAGGCGTCCTCGCGCTCACCCGGTCACATCTGGTCGGCATCGACGTCGAGGAAGCCGAACTCGACGAATTCAGCGAGGCGACCGCGATCGGCGTCGGCAGCGACACCTGAGTTACGCGTCTCAGGTGACCACCGAGCCGACCAGCAGCCCGACGACATACGTCGCGGCGATGGCCGCGGCGCCGAACACGAGTTGGCGTGCCGATGCGAACCACAGCGGCTTTCTGGTGAAGCGCGATGCCACGCCACCGGCGATCATCAACCCGAGCCCGCCGCAGAGCAGCCCGAGCCACAGGTTCTCGAAACCGAGGAGGTAGGGAATCAGCGGCGTCACCGCGCCGACCGCGAACGTGACGAACGACGACACCGCCGCGATGACCGGCGACGGCTTCTCGGTGGGGTCGATGCCGATCTCCTGCACCAGGTGGAAGTTGATCGCGCGGTTCTCGTCGCGGTGGATTTCCTCCGTGGCCACCGACGCGGTCTGCGGCGACATCCCCATCTGCACCAACGCGTCGGCGAGTTCGGCTCGTTCGGCCTGCGGATGCATGCGGAACGCGCGACGCTCGACAAGGACTTCGGAGTCGATCTGCTCATTGGCCGTCTTCACCGAGGTGTATTCGCCGAGCGCCATCGAGAAGGCGCCCGCCGCCAGACCGGCGAATCCGCTGAGCACCACGGTGTGCGCCGCGGCCGTCGCACCCACACCGGCGATCAGCGCGGTGTTGGAGACCAGGCCGTCCATCGCGCCGAACGTCGCCGCCCGCAGCCAACCGCCACTGACATCGCTGTGGCGGTGGTCGAAATCATGCGGACGCCACTGCATACGCTGCCCGTCGGAGTTCCTCATGGCTCGATTCAACTCCGGTCGCCGGGACGGCGATCCACTCAGGTTCACCTTGGTTTAGGACATCACAGTTTGCGGTGCCGCGCAGAAGGCTACCGTCGAGTCATGACCACCACTGCGGAACATCTGTGCAATGCGCTCGACGGCCGTTGGCGCGATGTGAAGAACCGGATGCGCGAGGAACTGTCGAACGAGATCTTCCGCCCGCACTACACCCCGAACACCGTCATCGCCAGGACCAAAGTGGCCGAGCAGCTGAAGATCATGGCGGCCCAGGGTTCGGCCGAGGACGGGTTCAAGAAGGAGCACGGCGGCAACGGAAACGTCGGCGCGGCGGTCACCCAGATCGAGATGCTGGCGATGTCCGACCTGTCGCTGATGGTCAAGGCCGGTGTGCAGTGGGGCCTGTTCGGCGGCGCGATCGAAAACCTCGGCACCGAGCGCCACCATGAGAAGTACGTCAAGAAGATCATCGACCTCGAGCTGCTCGGCTGCTTCGCGATGACCGAAACCGGGCACGGCAGCGACGTGCAGTCACTGGAGACCACCGCGACCTACGATCCGGCCACCGAGGAGTTCATCATCGACTCCCCCACGCCGACGTCGCGCAAGGACTACATCGGTGGCGCCGCCGAAACCGCACGTGTGGCGGCGGTTTTCGCACAGCTGATCACGCCGGACGGGGTGGGCCACGGCGTGCACTGCCTCGTGGTGCCCATCCGCGACGACGAGGGAAACGACCTGCCGGGGGTGACCACGTCGGACTGCCACTACAAGGGTGGCCTGCCGGGCGTCGACAACGGCCGCATCCAGTTCGACCACGTCCGGGTTCCGCGCGAGAACCTGCTCAACAAGTACGGCGACGTGGCTGCCGACGGCACGTACAGCTCACCGATCGAGAACGTCGGCCGCCGGTTCTTCACGATGTTGGGCACCTTGATCCGCGGAAGGGTCACCGTCGGCGGCAGCGCGGCGGCCGCAGCGCGGGTTGCCCTCGACATCGCAACTCGATATGCGTTGCAGCGCAGGCAATTCACTGCCCCTGACGACGAGGGCGAAGTGCTCATCATGGATTACCTGGTCCATCAGCGTCGGCTGCTGCCGTTGATCGCGAAATCCTATGCGCTGCAGTTCGCCCAGAACGAGCTCGTGGCCAAGTGCCATGACCTGCAGAGCGCCGAGGATCCCGACCCGGAGGAGCAGCGTGAGCTGGAGGCGCGCGCGGCCGGCCTGAAGGCGGCCAACACCTGGCATGCCACCCGTGCGATCCAGGAAGCCCGCGAAGCATGCGGTGGCGCAGGCTATATGGCCGAGAACCGGCTGATCGCGTTGAAAGCCGACACCGATGTGTTCACCACCTTCGAGGGCGACAATCACGTGCTGACCCAGTTGGTGGCCAAGGAGCTGCTCACGGCGTACGCCGACGACATCAAGAGCATGAGCCCGGTCGAGTGGGTGCGGTTCGCCGCCAACTTTGCCGGCGAGCGAGTGCTCAAACGCACTGCCGCCGAAACGATCATGCAGACCGTCCTCGACACGCGGCAGGACAACGAGGAGGAAGGCAGCCTGTTCAACCGGGGCACCCAGGTCCAGATGTTCGAGGACCGCGAGGAGTACATGATCTCGACGGTGGCCCGCCGGCTGCAGGGCAAGTCCAAGGAGATGAGCGAGTTCGACGCGTTCAACGCCGTGCAAGACCATGTGCTGCACAGCGCCCGCGCCCACATCGACCGCATCATCTTGGAAGCGTTCGTCGCGGGTATCGACTCATGTGAGGACGAGGAGGCCCGCAAGATCCTCAACATGGTGTGCGACTTGTATGCGCTGTCGGTGATCGAAGAGGACAAGGCCTGGTTCATCGAACACCGCTACATCTCCACCGAGCGCGCCAAGGCCGTCACCCGCGGCATCAACGAACGCTGCCGCACGTTGCGGCCGTACGCGGAGCTGCTCGTCGACGGGTTCGGCATCCCCGAGCAGTTGCGTTACGCCGAGATGCTGCACCCCGAGCGCATCCCCGACGCCGACGAGCACACCGAGCAGAACGCGATCAGCGCGGGCACGATCGAGCCGAAGTAGAAGCGGTCAGCGGCGCTCCCACAGGCAGTCGCCGCTCAGTTCGATCAAGAACATCCTGGGCGGCACCTCGAACTGCAGGCGTTGACCCGGCTCTCCGACAGCCGTTGCCGGTGCGCTGAGCTGGCCGGGAATCACCACTTCCTGCTGTTGCACGCGGCACTGCGCAGCCGAATTCTGAGGCGTCGCAGTCCATTTGCCCGAGACCATGTCCGGATTGCGCATGCCTTGTCCGTGCAGTTTGAGCGGCGAGCCGAAGCTCACCCAGCGATCGGCCGGCGGTTGCGGCGTGGTCACCGGCTGCCATGCACCACCCCGGCACACCGACGGGCCGTCGGCATCGGGCATCCGCGTCATCGCGCCCTCGAGATCCGCTGTGCAGCTGCCGCTTCCGGGTGGCGCGCCGGGTTCAGCGCAGGCCACCGGCGCGCTGGCCAGTGCGACGAGAATTCCGATGAGCGCCAGTCTGAGCATGCTCACACCTTGGACAGGTCCGTGCGCATCAGCATGACGTTGTAGTCGTCCCACAACGACAGGTTCCAGTACAGGTCGGTACCGGTGCCCTGGGTCGACGGCGACCACGGATGCATCATCGGCGCGTAGATGCCGCCGGGCTGCTGGCTCATCAGGACCTTCGCGCTCGACCAGGTGCCCTGCGGGGTGTCCGACGTCCGCATCACGATGTTGTTGAACTGATCGCCGTGGAGCACCACATATTTGTTCAACTGCTTGTTGTACTGCACGGACATTTCGCTGACCTGGTTGCCGGGATTGGCGACGCCGCAGGCACCCTGGTCTACTCCGAACACGGCCGTGGCCGCGGCGGGGTCGTTCTTGCGCCAGCCGGCCGGGGTCGCTCCCCAGCCGAAGAAGCCGGCGTTTCCGCCGTTCCAGTACTCGTACTTGGTCAGGTCCAGAATGTCCTGTTCGGGCACCCGCGACAGGTACGCGGCACCTTGTCGACCGTTGGGGGTGCCGTACATGTAGACGTATCCGTCGCCGGGCCGGACGAACGCCGACTGCTGGAAGTTCTGGTTGCCGCTCCACGGCTGGTTGTAGCGGACGGTCTGCGGCGCGACATGGAAGGTCTCGCCGTTGTCGTCGGACCACGCGATCGCCGAGTAGTTCGTCGTCCACGAACCCGGTGAGCCCCACTGGGACACCGACATGAAACTGACGTACTGGATGGCGCCGAACCGCGAGCCCGGTGTGGGTACCGAGATTCCCGCAGTCGGGATGAGCGTCACACCGGCGGGCAGACCTTCGGCGAAGATGACCTGCCTGGCCCGGTTCGGGTTGCCGTCGGGTCCCAACGGCGCGCCGCCGAACATGTTGCCGGTGTACCACTGACCGTTGGGAATCTCGATCCCGTTGGCGAGGTCCCAGTCGGAGCTGCGGAAGATGGTGTTGGACCGCCAGTCCACCGACATGTTCCCGTCGGCGAACGTGTCGCCGACGGCGATCAGGATCTGGTGTTCGTTGATCGGCGTGTTCGGATCGTCGGGAATGCCGTTGTCCCACATGATGCCGAGGTCCGTGCCGCCCACCCGGTAGCGGTCGACGGTGTTGGCCATCAGGTCCGAATATCCGCTGAGGGGATCGTTGGGATATTTGTACGCGCCCGTCACCCAGGAAACGAATTGTGTCGACGGGCTCACCTGTGGGTTGGGGAAGGGCGAGTAGAGCGGTCCCGCCGGCGCCGCCGCTGCTGCGAGCGCCAGCCTGGTCGCGGGTTCCACCAGCGTCGTCGCCGTCGGGGTGGGCCGCCCCGTCAACGCCGAGAAGAGGTTCTCGAATTCGCGGCGAGCGAATGCGAGCAGGCCCCAGATCAGCGGCGGTTGCGCGGGCGTCGTCGGCGCCGTGCCGGCCAACGGGTTGAGGACCCAATTGATCGCGCTGGACACGACATTGGCCACCGTGGTGAACAGGTTCGGCGGCGCGGTCGGGGTAGTCGCCGACGTCGGCTGAAAAGCGGCCATCGTCGACGATACGTCGTCGGTCGTCGCCGCCAACGAACGGGCATCGGCGAATACTGCGAACCTGGTCGGTTCCTGAACCGCCGCAGCGGGATTCGAGACCGACTGTACCGTGCGTGCCGTAGCGCTGGCGGACGGTTGTTCGATCGCCGCAGTAGCGGCCCCGTCGGGCTTCGACTGTGACGATGGAGATGAATCCGGTTTGCGCGCAGCAGTTTCCACTGAGTTCTTGGCCGGCTCGGCTGTCGGCGTTACCGTCGGTTCGGCTGTCGGCGTCGCGGTCGGTTCGGCTGTCGGCGTCCGCGTTGGTTCGGGTTCTGTCGTCGCGGTGGGCTCGGGTTCTGGTTCCGGTTTCGGCTCGTCTGGTGTCGCCGTCGTCTCGGCGGCGACGGTGACCTCCGGTGCTTTGGCGTCGGGCGCCGACCCGGTGTTGGTCTGCGCGCTGACCGTCACACCACCGGTGACGGTGGTTGTAGTCGTCGAGTTCTTCGACTCGTCGGCGTCCGCGTCGGACGGACCGTCGGTATCGGTCTCGGTCTCCGTCTCGGTCTCTGTCTCTGTCGACGTCCGACTGGAACCCGTGGTCACGCCGGTCGCTGAAGTCGCGGCACCGGTCCCGGATCCGCCCGACGGCTCTGTCGAGGATTGCTCGGAGTTGGCGGAGTTACCTGGTTGTGAGTCGGTGGTTTCGGCCGCTGCGATGCCGTGTCCCGAGGCAATCGCACTGCCCACGCCCAGAGCGACGGCCAATCCGCCGACACGACCGATGTACCTTGCTGCGCCCACGCTTCCCCTCCACGAGAAAGAAATCCCCCTCCCCGTCAATTAGCGCCATTTAATAGCACCGGCAGGCACCGCGCAGCAAAAAGGACAAATGTCGCATGAGCAACAAGCGTCCCTGTGGTTCTGATCGTGTACGGGTTTTGGCGACTGGCCCCGGGGCCAGCAACGCCGACTAGGAGAGCAGGCCGGCCTTGCGCAGCGCTTCGTCGTACAGTCCCATGGCCTCGCCGAGGCCGTCGTTGACCCAGGCGTCGACCATTCCGACCCGGTCGGCCACCAGTTGGATCTGGGTGACCCACTGCTGGAATTCGTCGTCGCGGCGCAGAGCGTCGATCTGCTCCTGGGAGCCTTGGATCAGGATGAACCCGCCGAGTTCGACGCTCTGCGGACGAAGGATCGCGGTGTCGAAGCGCTCGATTCTCCCGTCGCGCTGGAGGCGGTCGAGATAGCCCGTCGTGGACTGTCTGAGGAGTTCGAGAGCGTGCACTTCGCGTCCGCGCGCGGGGATTCCCCACGCGATCCAGAACCCTGCATCGGCCATGCGCCCATCATGCGCTGCCGGCGAGCGCTGTGACGGCGCCGACACGGCGGAAGATCGGGGAGTCGGGACGATGGTGGCTCCCCCGGCTGGACTCGAACCAGCAACCCTTCGGTTAACAGCCGAATGCTCTGCCAATTGAGCTACAGGGGACTGCTCACCCGCGATCACGCTAGTGTGCGGGCCGGGGGTTGACTCTAGCCTACGTCTCGCAGAACCCGCCAATACGCCGTCGCCCCGCGCGCTCTCAGGTACGTGAGGCAGGATGGGACCGAACACACCGTCGTCTGGAAGGGACCCAGTGATCGGGTATTTCGTCGTATTGGGTGTCGGCTATGTACTGGGCTCGAAGGCCGGCCGTCGCCGATATGAGCAGATCGCCGGAACCTACAAGGCGGTCACCGAGAGCCCGGCGGCCAAAGCCGTGATCGACGCCGGTCGGCGCAAGATCGCCGATCGGGTGTCGCCGGACCCGCCGATGGTCACGTTGACGGAGATCGACAACGGGACGACGGTGATCGGCCCCGATGTCGAGCAAGGAGAGAAGGTCCGTTAACGGTACGGGTCGTTGATGGTCTGGCCGGGGAACATGGGCGAAGTGTTGATGCCGACCCCGTCCGATCCGTTGAGGCCGACCTCCGGTGTGCCGACGTTGACGCCGTTGCCGTTGGAGTACGACAGGCACTTGCCGTCTTCCTTGTTGCCGAACCATGCCAGGCAGGCCGGCGCTGCCTGAGCATCAATCGCCGTCGATCCCAGCACGGCTGCCGCGAACGGAGCCGCGACCGCGGCCACCGCGAACGCGCCTGCAGCGACGAGCCGCCGCGCCCGGTTGTTGATCGATGTCACGTGCCCGCCTTCCTGACCGTCTCCGACGGTTTATAGCGCGCCCACCATATCGCGTTACCACCTGCTACGCAGAGATGTCGTCGCCGCTCGCCTGTTCCAGCAGGCTGCGGCGATACGCCTCCATCGCGACCAGGTCCCCGAACAACGCGTGATACTCGTCGCCCTGCTCAACCGGCGACATGCGCTGCAGCTTGGACTTCACCTCGGCGATCTGGCGGCCCACCCACACCTCCTGCAGCCGGGCCAGCACCCCGCCGATGTAGCGCGGCAACCGCTCGTCGTCGTCGACGTTGATGGCCTCGACTCCCAGTTCGTTGACCAGGTTCGCCGCCGCGGGCGTCGCGACGTTGGAGCGGACCGTCTCGATCCATTCCGCGCCGGACCGCCCCGTCGACGTCCCGCCGGCGGCCTCGATGGCCTGTCGCACCGCGGCATAACCCGGATGCGTGAAGCTCTCGACGGTCAGCGAGTCGAACACCGGGCCCGCCAGCGCCGGATACTGCAGCGCGGATTTGAGCGCTTCGCGCTGCGGCCACAGCGTCGGATCGGCCGGATCGGGCCGCGGCCCCGCCTCGGGGGTGCGGGCTCTGCGCGGCTGCGCCTGTTCGGTCGCGCCGCGCCGCCGACCGCCGCGGTCGGGCAGACCGCGCTTCTGGGCCTCCTCGCGAACCCGCGTCAACACCTGCGTGTCGTCGGCCCAGCCGACCCAGCCCGCCAGCCGTCGGGCGTACTCGTCGCGCAGCATCGGCTCCTTGATGCGCGCCACCATCGGTACGCACCGGCGTAGCGCCGACACCCGGCCCTCTGCGCTGTCGAGGTCGTGCTCGGCCAGCGCGGTGCGAATCGCGAACTCGAACAACGGAGTTCGTCGCGCCACCAGATCGCGCAGCGCACCCTCGCCGAAATGAAGCCGGATGTCACACGGATCCATCCCGGCTAATTTCTCTTCTGGGGCCACCGCCACGAACGACTGCCCCGCCAGGTTCTGCTCACCCTCGAACGCCTTGATCGCCGCGGCGCGCCCCGCGGCGTCCCCGTCGAAGACGTAGATCAGTTCGCCGCGAAAGAAATTGTCGTCCATCATCAGTCGCCGCAGCATCGACAGGTGGTCGTCGCCGAACGCGGTTCCGCACGACGCGACCGCCGTCGTCACCCCGGACAGGTGCATGGCCATTACGTCGGTGTAGCCCTCGACCACCACGGCCTGATGCCCCTTGGCGATGTCGCGCTTGGCCAGGTCCAGTCCGAACAGCACCGAGGACTTCTTGTACAGCACGGTTTCGGGTGTGTTGACGTACTTGGCTTCCATCGGGTCGTCGTCGAAGATGCGTCGGGCGCCGAAACCGATCACCTCGCTGCCGCTGGCCCTGATCGGCCACAGCAGCCGGCGGTGGAAGCGGTCCATCGGTCCGCGTTTGCCTTCGCGGGACAGCCCGGCCGCCTCGAGCTCCTTGAACTCGAATCCCTTGCGCAGCAGGTGTTTTGTGAGCGTGTCCCAGCCGGACGGGGCGAAGCCGCAGCCGAACCGCTTGGCCGCCTGAGCGTCGAAGTTGCGTTCGATCAGGTACTGGCGCGCGGGCGCGGCCTCGTCGGACTCCAGCGCGGTCGCGTAGAACTCCTGCGCGGCCGCGTTGGCCGCAAGCAACCGGCTGCGGCTGCCGCGGTCGCGCTGCACGTTCGTGGTCGACGCGCCGGTGTAGGTGATCGTGTAGCCGACGCGGTCGGCGAGCAGTTCGACCGATTCGACGAAGCTGACGTGTTCGATCTTCTGGACGAACGCGTAGACGTCGCCACCCTCACCGCAGCCGAAACAGTGGAAGTGGCCGTGGTTGGGCCGCACATGAAACGACGGCGACTTCTCGTCGTGAAACGGACACAGACCCTTCATCGAGTCTGCACCGGCCCGCCGCAGCTGCACGTAGTCGCCGACGACGTCCTCGATGCGAACCTGGTCACGGATGGCCGCGATGTCGCGATCAGGAATGCGGCCGGCCACCGGGCCAGTCTAGAGCGCCCGGCGTCGGGCGCGATCACGCTTAGGCCGGTTCCAACCGCTCCAACCGGCCCTCTGTGAAGGACGCAACCTGGTCGATGACCACGCGCAGCCGGGCGCCGTCGTCGCCTGCGGCGTTGAACGCCGGAACGAAGATCGGGTCGAGGGTGGCCGGGGCGCCCGCGGCCAACCACGCCACCACCCGGTGAACGCGCTCGCGCTGCTGTGCCTGCAGCTCCAGATGCCGAGGGTCGGACATGATGAACTGCAGCGCCAGGATCTTGAGCACCGCGACCTCGGCCCGGACCAGTTCCGGGACGCGCACGTCGGCCTGGTAGCGGACCACCGGACCCGGTCCGGATTCCTCGCGGGTGGCCGCGATGGCCGCGGAGGCGAACCGGCCGACCAATTCGCTGGTCAACCGTTTGAGCGCGACCGAGGCCGACAAGGTTCCGTCGTATTTGCCGACGGCGGCCACGACCGGCAGGTCAGAGAGTCGCGCCGCCGCGGCCACCAGATCGTCGGAGCGCAGCCCGGCGCCCATCCCGCTCGCCTCCCCCAGCCGGCCCAACTCGGCGGCCGCGTCGTTGTCGGCCAGCACCCGCATGTCGATGCGACCGGACACCACGCCGTCCTCGACGTCGTGCACGGAATACGCGACGTCGTCGGCCCAGTCCATCACCTGGGCCTCCAAGCACGGCTTGCCGGCGGGCGCACCGGTGCGCACCCACTCGGCGGCGGGCACGTCGTCCTCGTAGAAACCGAACTTGGCCGGCCGTTCGCCGCGCCGCCACGGGTACTTGGTGACGGCGTCCAGAGCGGCGCGGGTGAGGTTCAGGCCCGCGCTTTCGCCATCGGCGGCAACGACTTTCGGCTCTAGTCGGGTCAGGATGCGGAAGTTCTGCGCGTTGCCCTCGAAGCCGCCGCAGTCAGCGGCGATCTCGTTCAGCGCGCGCTCGCCGTTGTGCCCGTAGGGCGGATGCCCGATGTCGTGGGCCAACCCGGCGAGGTCGACGAGGTCGGGGTCGCAGCCCAACCCGATCGCCATCCCGCGGCCGATCTGGGCGACTTCCAGCGAGTGGGTCAGCCGCGTGCGCGGTGTCTCGCCCTGGCGCGGCCCGACCACCTGCGTCTTGTCGGCCAGCCGGCGCAGCGCCGCACAGTGCAGCACCCGGGCCCGGTCCCGCGCGAAATCGGTGCGGTGATGATTGTCGGCGCCCGGCAGCGCGGCACCCTTCGGTGGCTCGACCGCCCGTCGCTCGCGGTCGAACTCGTCGTAGGGATCTGCGTTCGCTGTCACCGACGAATAGTCTGCCAGCACCAACCGGCCGGACCGTGCCGCACATTAGATTGACGGCATGCGCCTTGTCCGCTTGCTGACCCTCGTGCTCGCCACGATCGCCGCCGGTGCGCTTGTCGCGCCCACGGCATCGGCTGAGACTCCGTTCCGGCTCCCGGGTTACGTCACCGACAACGCGGGCGTGCTGAACGCTGCCGGCCGTGCACAGGTGACCTCGGCGATCGACGAGTTGTACGCGAGCCGCAAGACCCGGTTGTGGGTCGTCTACGTCGAGTCGTTCTCCGGCCAGTCGGCGCAAACGTGGGCGCGTAACACGATGCGGGTGAGCGACCTGGGTGATTTCGACGCGCTGCTCGCCATCGCGACAGGCGATCGTGCGTATGCCTTCCTGGTTCCGAGCAGCGCCACCGAACTGAGTTCCAGCCGAGTGGAAAGCGTGCGGCGCAACGACATCGAACCCGCACTGCGTCAGGACGACTGGGTCGGTGCGGCGGTGGCCGCGGCCGAGGGTCTCGCTCAGTCCGCCGGCTCGGGTTCGACGATCAGCTGGTTCGGGTTGCTGGTCGCGCTGGGGGTGATCGCGCTTGCGGTGGTGCTGTTGATGTTCTGGCGACGGCGGCGGCGGCGCAAGCGCCGGGAGGCCGAGTTCGCCGCGGCACGTCGAGTGGATCCGACCGATCCCCACGCGCTGGCGGCGGTGTCGCTGGACGCCCTCGATGACCTGTCGCGCGCGATGGTGGTCGAAGTCGACAACGCCGTGCGCACCAGCGACCACGAATTGCAGCTCGCCGTAGAGGAATTCGGCACCGAGCGCACGGAGCCGTTCACGCGTGCGGTCAACAACGCCAAGACGACCCTCGGCCAGGCGTTCAACGTCCGGCAGATCCTCGACGACGCCATTCCGGAATCCCCGGCGCAGCGTCGCGACCTCTTGACTCGCGTGGTGGTCGCCGCCGCCAAGGCCGATCGTGAACTGGAAGCGCAGCGGGACGCGTTCGCAGACCTGCGGAATCTGGTGATCAACGCGCCGTCGCGCCTGGGCGCATTGACCCAGCAGGTGGTCGGCATCACCGCCCAGCTGGGCCCGTCGCAGCAGAAGCTCGAGCAACTGCACGGCGAGTTCGAGGCGACGGCGCTGAGTTCGGTGGCCGGCAATGTGGACGCGGCCAAGGAATTGCTGACCTTCGCCGACCAGAACATCGCCCGTGCGCGCGATCTTGCCGAGCGGCCGGTGGCGGGGCGCCAGACCGAACTCGTCGAATGTGTCCGCGCGGCCGAGGCCGCCTTGGCCCAGGCACGCGGGCTGCTGGACGCGGTGGACAGCGCTGCCAGTGACATCCGCCGGGCGGCCGCCACGCTGCCGGCGGCGATCGAAGACATTCAGAACGGCATCAAGCAGGCCGGCGCCCTGCTAAAGCAGGGCAACGTGCCGCAAGCCGCTCAGTTGGCTGAGGCCCGCGACGCTGCGGCGGTCGCGGTGGCGGCCGCGCAGCGCTCGAATTCGGCTGACCCGCTGGGCTCCTTCACCGAGCTGACGAAGGCCGACGCGGATCTTGACCGGCTGCTGGCCGCCGTCGAACAGGAACGGGAAGCGGCCGAGCGACTCAACCGGGCGTTGGACGAAGCGCTGTTCACTGCCCGGTCGCGGGTTCGGTCGGTGTCGGATTTCATCGACACCCGCCGCGGCATCGTCGGTCCGGAGGCCCGCACCCGGCTGGCCGAGGCCGTCCGACAGATCGGCGCGGCCGAGGAGAAGCGGTCGACGGATCCGGCCGGGGCCATCGCGCACGCCAACGGCGCGGCGATGCTCGCGTCGCAGGCGCAGACCCTCGCCAACGCCGATATGCAGAACGCGCGTCACTCGTATATGGGTGGTCCATTCGGCGGCGGGGGCGGCGGGGGCAACATGGGCGCGATCATCGGCGGGATCCTGATCGGCAACATCCTCAGCGGAGGAATGCGTGGCGGTTTCGGCGGCGGTTTCGGCGGCGGTGGCTTCAGTCCCGGTTCGTTCGGCGGCTCCGGCGGCGGGGGCGGAATGTTCGGCGGCGGCGGCCGGTTCTAGCCGCTAACCGCGCGCGCCGCGCGAGCAGACGCAAATTGCCCGAAAACGCGGCTTTAAGGGGCAATTTGCGTCTGCTCGCGGGAGGTGTCGCGGGAGGTTCAGCAGCCCTTGAGGCGAACGGCGAGGTAGTCGCTGACGTTGTCGAGGGCGACGCGGTCCTGCGTCATCGCGTCGCGCTCGCGGATCGTCACGGCCTGGTCCTCGAGCGAGTCGAAATCGACCGTCACGCAGAACGGGGTGCCGATCTCGTCCTGGCGGCGGTAGCGGCGGCCGATCGCTCCGGCGTCGTCGAACTCAACGTTCCAGTTCTTGCGCAGTTCGGCCGCGAGGTCGCGCGCCTTCGGTGAGAGTGCCTCGTTACGCGACAGCGGCAGCACAGCGGCTTTGACCGGCGCGAGCCGCGGATCCAGCCGTAGCACGGTGCGCTTGTCGACGCCGCCCTTGGCGTTGGGCGCCTCGTCCTCGGCGTAGGCGTCGACGAGAAACGCCATGAACGACCGCGTCAACCCGGCTGCCGGTTCGATCACGTACGGCACATAACGGGTGTCGTTGGCCTGATCGTAGTACGACAGGTCGACGCCGGAATGCTTTGTGTGCGTGGACAAGTCGAAGTCGGTGCGGTTGGCGACACCCTCCAGCTCGCCCCACGGGTTGCCGACGAAGCCGAATTTGTACTCGATGTCGACCGTGCGGTCGGAGTAGTGCGACAGCTTCTCCTTGGGGTGCTCGTAGAGGCGGAGGTTGTCGCGGTCGATGCCGAGTTCGACGTACCACTGCAGCCGCTCGTCGATCCAATACTGGTGCCACTCGCGGGCCGTCGACGGCTCGACGAAGAACTCCATCTCCATCTGCTCGAACTCGCGGGTCCGGAAGATGAAGTTGCCGGGAGTGATTTCGTTGCGGAAGCTCTTACCCGTCTGGGCGATACCGAATGGCGGCTTTTTGCGTTGTGTGGTAACGACATTGGTGAAGTTGACGAAGATGCCCTGCGCGGTCTCCGGCCGCAGATAGTGCAGCCCTTCCTCGGTCTCGATCGGCCCGAGGTAGGTCTTGAGCATCATGTTGAAGTCGCGCGGCTCGGTCCACTGGCCCTTGGTCCCGCAGTCCGGGCAGGCGATGTCGCTCATCGGCACCGAGTCGGGATCGTCGATCCCCTTCTTCTCGGCGTACGCCTCCTGCATGTGGTCCTGCCGGTGGCGCTTGTGGCAGTTGAGGCACTCGACCAGCGGATCGTTGAACACGTCGACGTGCCCGGAGGCCACCCACACCTCGCGCGGCAGGATGATCGCCGAGTCGAGGCCAACGACGTCGTCGCGGCTGGTGACCACCGAGCGCCACCACTGGCGCTTGATGTTCTCCTTGAGCTCCACCCCGAGCGGGCCGTAATCCCACGCCGATCTGGTGCCGCCGTAGATCTCCCCCGATTGGTAGACCAGGCCGCGCCGCTTGGCCAGGTTCGCGACGGTGTCGATGATCGAAGAAGATGAAGCCACGAACGCACAGCCTAGCGACCGCCACATTCCCCGCGAGCGACCGCATTTGCACACGACACGCCGCAGACTTCGCGAACAGACACGGTCGCTCGCGCTGAAGGTGGCTCGGTTTCCGGCGTTGACATGCATCGAAGCGCATGTATTGTGGCGGTCATAATGAAAACCGTTTCCACTTGGGCTGACGGACACCCCGCGACCGCTGAAGCCACCCACGACCACAGCGGCGAACCGTTTCCCGAACTGCCGCCGCGCGATGTGCTCGACACTTCCGGCGACCTGCTGCGGGCACTGGCCGCCCCGGTGCGCATCGCGATCGTGCTGCAGCTGCGGGAGTCGGCGCGCTGCGTGCATGAACTCGTCGACGCGCTGGCCGTACCGCAACCGCTGGTCAGCCAGCATCTGCGAATCCTCAAGGCCGCTGGTGTGGTGGCCGGCGAGCGATCCGGACGCGAAGTGATGTACCGCCTCGTCGATCACCACCTCGCCGAGATCGTCGTCGCGGCGGTGACGCATGCGGCCGAGGCGGGCCAGTGAGCATGGGAGTGCGCGCCACCCGGCAGCGGGCGGCCATCGCGGCGCTGCTGGACAACCTCGACGAGTTCCGCTCCGCCCAGGAACTGCACGACGAGTTGCGGCGCCGCGGTGAAGGCATCGGGCTGACGACGGTCTACCGCACCCTGCAGCAGATGGCGACCGCGGGCGTCGTCGACACGTTGCGCACCGACACCGGCGAGTCGGTGTACCGGCGCTGCTCAGAGGACCACCATCACCACCTGGTGTGCCGCGTATGCGGGTCGACGGTGGAAATTCAGGGCGGTGACGTCGAAACCTGGGCCGCCGACGTCGCCCACGAACACGGCTTCTCCGATGTCAGCCACACGATCGAAATCTTCGGCGTCTGCGGCGACTGCGCGGCCGGAAGCCCTGAGACTCCGCGGGCTCGAAACTGAACTTCTGCACGAGATTCCGGCGGCGGGACGGCGCACACAAGTTCAGTTTCGGCGCGAACGATTCAGCCGACTAGCGCGCGACGCACCTCGGAACCGGTGGCCAGCACCATGAGGATGAGCGTGCGCAGCGCGTCGTCGGTCAACCCGGCGGCGGGAAAGTTGTAGCGCAACAGCACATCCGCGGCCTTCTTCGAGTTGCGCTTGGCCCCCGCGGCGACCTCCTTGGGCCCGCTCTTGGCCGCCAGCGACACCGTGCCCAGCAGCGTGTTATGGGCATGCTCGGCGACCTTGGCTCGCAGCTTGGCGTCCAGCGGCAGGTCCCAGGCCAGGATCTGGGTGAGCGACACCAACTCGAGTCCTTCGGCGACCGGAACCGTGCGCAGCGAGGCGAACGTCTCGTCGTGATGGACGGTCACCGCGCCGTCGGCCTCGCGCGTGACGGGCAGCACCCCCTCGAGGATCTCGCCGAGCCGATCTTGCAGCGCCATCACGCCCTACCGAAGCGTCGGTTGCGGTTGACGTACTCCCCGCAGGCGGCCCACAGATCGCGGCGGTCGTAGTCGGGCCACAGCTTGTCCTGGAACACGAACTCGGCGTATGCCGCCTGCCACAGCAGGAAGTTGCTGGCGCGCTGCTCCCCCGAGGTCCGGATGAACAGGTCGACGTCGGGGATGTCGGAGCGGTGCAGGTGCTTGGCGAAGGTGGCCTCGCTGATGCGATTCGGCTTGATCCTGCCGTCGGCCGCCAGCTGCGCGAGCTCGCGGGTCGCCTCGACGATCTCGGTGCGGCCACCGTAGTTGACGCAGTAGTTGATCGTGATGACGTCGTTGCCGACGGTCATCTGCTCGGCGATGTCGAACTCCTTGATCACGCTGCGCCACATCCGCGGTCGCGAACCGACCCAACGCATCCGTACGCCCATGTCGTTGAGGTTCTCCCTGCGCCGACGCACCACTTCCCGGTTGAAGCCCATCAGGAAGCGCACCTCCTCGGTGCTGCGGTTCCAGTTCTCGGTGGAGAACGCATACACCGTCAGGTGCTTGATACCGATTTCTATTGCGCCGCAGGTGATGTCGATGAGCACGGCCTCCCCCATCTTGTGCCCCTCGGTGCGGTGCAGGCCACGCTGGGTGGCCCAGCGGCCGTTGCCGTCCATGACGACGGCGACGTGGCGGGGCACCTGGTCGGCCGGAATCCTTGGCGCGGCCTCCTTGGAGGTGTGCTGGGGCGGGCGGGCGAACCGGCCGTTGGTGCCTGCCGGGATCTCGGGGAAGACGACGGGCCACGTCGACTTGTCGGGGAACGTCGGGTAGTCGTCAGGCGCCGGGGGCAGCTGTGGGTAGATTGCCGGGGCCTTCCTCCGCCCAGCCCGTTCGCTTGCCATGGGGCACATCCTGCCCGACCAGCGACACATGCTGGTCGACCACCACCGCGGTGCGGTGATCGCCCAGGGTCCTGTCCACCCGGTACACCCGCTCGACCAGCGGCAACGTCCGCAGTTGGCGCTCCAGATGCCACTGCAGATGCGCGGCGACCAGCCCACTGGCCTGGCTCCGGTGCGACGACGTCGACGTCTCGGCGTGCTCCCAGTCCCCGTCGTGCAGCGCAGCCATCAAGTCCAGTACCCCCTGCGGCGGCGTCACCGACCCCGACGGCCGGCAGTGCACGCACACGCTGCCCCCGGCCGCCACATGGAAGGCCCGGTGCGGACCCGGCGCGGCACACCGGGCGCATTCGGTCAGCG
This sequence comes from Mycobacterium sp. GA-0227b, assembly GCF_001499855.1. Classification (GTDB taxonomy): domain Bacteria; phylum Actinomycetota; class Actinomycetes; order Mycobacteriales; family Mycobacteriaceae; genus Mycobacterium. The sequence continues at coordinate 158,806 of NZ_LQIK01000005.1, read as the reverse complement.
CCGGGGCCCACCCCGCGATCCCCATGGCCCGCAACAAGTAGGCGTCCAGCACGAGCTCACGGGGTCGGCCGCCGTCGGCCACCGCCCGCAATGCGGCCACCGTCAGCCGGTGCAGCGCGGGCATCGGGGCGCGTTCCTCACCGGCCAGACGTTCGGCGGTCTCCAGCACCGCGCATGCGCAGGTGTAGCGGCCGTAGTCACTGACGATGTCGGAGGCGAACGCGTCGATGGCCTGCACCTGGGTGACGATGTCGAGATTCCGGCCGGGATGCAGCTGAACGTCGATGTGCGCGAACGGCTCCAGCCTGGCGCCGAACTTGCTGCGGGTGCGCCGCACCCCCTTGGCCACCGCCCGCACCAACCCGTGGTCACGGGTCAGAAGTGTCACGATCCGGTCGGCCTCGCCGAGCTTGTGCTGGCGCACCACCACCGCCCGGTCCCGATACAGCCGCATCGGTTCAGTCTCCCACCACCATCCGTCAGATTCCGATTCGCACCGCCGATATCCTCTGAGGTGATGGTCAACGACGCGCGATTCCCCACCCTGACTCAACAGCTCTTCCAGCTCGCGAGCGGCTCAGTCACGTCGGTGGAACTGGTCCAGCGCTCGCTCGACGCCATCACGGCCAGCCAGCCGACACTGAACGCGTTCCGCGTGGTGTTCACCGACCGGGCACTCGCCGACGCCGCCCGCGCGGACCGCAAACGTGCCGCGGGCCAGGATCTTTCGAAACATCCACTCTTGGGCATTCCGATCGCGGTCAAAGACGACGTCGACGTCGCCGGGGTGCCGACCCGCTTCGGCGCCGACGGTACGGTCCGGCCCGCCGCCCAGGACGCCGAGGTGGTGCGGCGGTTGCGGGCGGCGGGTGCGGTCATCGTCGGCAAGACCAACACCTGCGAACTGGGTCAGTGGCCGTTCACCAGCGGGCCGGCGTTCGGGCACACGCGCAACCCGTGGTCACGCGAGCACACTCCCGGTGGGTCCTCGGGCGGTAGCGCCGCGGCGGTGGCGGCCGGACTGGTGACCGCCGCGATCGGCTCCGACGGCGCGGGCAGCGTGCGCATCCCCGCGGCGTGGACGCATCTGGTCGGCATCAAACCGCAGCGCGGCCGCATCTCGACATGGCCGCTGCCGGAGGCGTTCAACGGCATCACGGTCAACGGCGTGCTGGCCCGCACGGTCACCGATGCCGCACTGGTGCTCGACGCCGCGTCCGGAAACGTCGCGGGCGATCGTCATCAGCCGCCGCCGGTGAACGTTTCGGAGTGCGTCGCGCAGGCGCCCGGCCCGCTGCGCATCGCGATGTCGACGAAGTTTCCTTTCACGGTGTTCCGGGCCACGCTGCATCCGGAGATCCGCGCGGCGATGGACGTCGTCGCCGAACAACTGCAGCAACTCGGGCACACCGTCGTCGCGGCGGACCCCGAGTACACGCTCGGCATGTCGTGGAATTTCCTGTCCAGGTCGACGTCGGGACTGCTGGAGTGGGCCGACCGGCTCGGCCACGACGTCAGGCTCGACAAGCGGACCAAGGCCAACATGCGCATGGGCCGGTTGCTCTCGGAGCATGTGCTGCGCAAGGCCCGCGCTCGCGAAGCCCGCGCGCACCGCCGGATCGGCTACCTGTTCAACATCACCGACGTGGTGTTGGCGCCGACCACCGCACAACCCCCGCCCAAGGTGCACGAGTTCGACCGCCTCGGCGGGCTGTCGACCGACCGCACGATGATCAAGGCCTGCCCGGTCACCTGGCCGTGGAACCTGCTTGGCTGGCCGTCGATCAACGTGCCCGCCGGGTTCACCAGCGACGGCCTGCCGATCGGCGTGCAGTTGATGGGACCGGCGAACAGCGAGCCGCTGCTGATCTCGCTGGCCGCAGAGTTGGAGGCGATCAACGGCTGGGCGATGAAGCAGCCGGAACCCTGGTGGCTTCCCGAACCGGCGCCAGATCCTGAGCCGGCGGCCTCCGATGTGCCCATAACGGGTCCCGACCGGCCAGAACACGAGGACGTCTCCGACGAGGTCGCGTAAAGTCTCCCGGAATGAGAGCGCTGCGCTACACCCGTGCGGTTCCGGTGCTGGCCTTGATGGGCGGCCTGGTGGGTGGCGCCGTCGCCGGTGCTCCGGGCGCCGCCGCTGACAACAAACGGCTCAACGACGGCGTGGTGGCCAACGTCTACACCATGCAACGTCAGGCCGGCTGCGACACCGACATCAAGATCAACCCGAAGCTGCGGCTGGCCGCCGAATGGCACACCAACGACGTGCTGAACAACCGGGCGCTGAACGGCGACACCGGCTCGGACGGGTCGAGCGTCACCGACCGTGCGCGTAAGGCGGGCTACGCGGGCGGCGTCGCCGAAACGGTGGCGATCAACCCGGCGTTGGCGATCAGCGGCATCGAGTTGATCAACCAGTGGTACCACCGGCCGGACTACCACGCGATCATGAGCGACTGCTCCAACGTCGACATCGGTGTCTGGTCGGCGAACTCGCTCGACCGCAGCGTGGTGGTCGCGGTGTACGGCAAGGGCGATGTGGCGCCACCTGCGCACGGGCCGGGCCGGCCGTTCGGAGAGCCGGGCTCGGGCGCCCAAAGCTAGACGCCCATAGCTAGAAGCCCAAGCGGCCCAGCTGTTTCGGGTCGCGCTGCCAGTTCTTGGCGACCTTGACCCGCAGATCGAGGAACACCTTGGTGCCCAGCAGCTTCTCGATCTGTGTGCGGGCCGCGGTGCCGACCTCGCGCAGCCTGGCGCCGCCCTTGCCGATCACGATGCCCTTTTGGCTGTCGCGTTCGACGTACAGGATCGCGTACACATCAACAAGCGGGTTCAGGTCGTCGCGGTCCTCCCGCGGCGTGACCTCCTCGATGACGACGGCCAGCGAGTGCGGCAGCTCGTCGCGCACACCCTCGAGCGCGGCCTCGCGGATCAGCTCGGCCATCAGGGTTTCCTCGGGCTCGTCGGTGAGCTCGCCGTCGGGATAGAACGCCGGTCCCGGTGGCAGTTGGGCGGCCAGCACGTCGACGAGCACGTCGAGGTTGTCAGCCGCGGTCGCCGACACCGGAACGATCTCCACGTCGGGGCCGACCAGCTCGCTGACCGCGACCAGTTGTGCGGCGACGCGGTCCTTGGGGACCTTGTCGATCTTGGTGACCACGGCGACCAGCGTGGTCTTGGGCGCGACGGCGCGGATCTGGTCGTGGATCCACCGGTCCCCCGGCCCGATCTTCTCGTCGGCCGGGATGCACCACCCGATGACGTCGACCTCGGAGTAGGTGTCCTTGACCAGATCGTTGAGCCGCTGCCCCAGCAAGGTGCGCGGCCGGTGCAGGCCCGGTGTGTCGACGAGGATGATCTGAAAGTCCTCGCGGTGCACGATGCCGCGGATGGTGTGCCGGGTGGTCTGCGGCCGGTTGGATGTGATCGCCACCTTCGCGCCGACCAGCGCGTTGGTCAGCGTGGACTTGCCGGTGTTCGGCCGCCCGACGAAACAGACGAAGCCGGAGCGGAATTCGCTGCTCATTTCGCGCCGAGACTGCGGGGAGATCGCGAAATCCGCCAGAAACGCGATCTCTGCGCAGTTTCGACGGTCATGGGATCACCGTGCCGGCTCGATCGGTGACGATCACCTCGGCGTCCGCCGACAGTTCACGCACCGCGGCCACCCCCGCGTCGTCGAGAGAGCCGCCGACGAGCACCGCGGCCTCCAGACCGGTTGCGCCGCTGGCGACCGCCGCGGCGACGGCGACCTGAAGCGCGGTGAGTTGCAACGTCTTCAACGCCACCGGGGCGCCGGCGTAGGTGCGGCCTTCGACGTCGCGCACGGCCGCGCCGCTGCCCGCCTCGGCGCGGCCCATCGCGCCGCGGGCCAGGGTCACCAGCTTGGCGTCCTCGGCGTCGAGCTCACTCATCGTCGTCGTCTCCTTCGGGAGTCTCGGTACGGCTGACCAGAACAGTGCCGATGCGCACCCGCCCGCGGTGGTCCGGTCCGCCTTCGGCCTTCAGCCGCAACCCGTCCCACGTCACCTCGGCGCCAGGCAGCGGCACCCTGCCGAGTTCCAGTGCGACCAGGCCGCCGACGGTGTCCACGTCGAGATCGTCGTCGAATTCGATGTCGTACAGTTCACCGAGGTCTTCGATCGGCAGCCGGGCAGACACCCGATAGCGGTTGTCGCCCAACTCTTCTACGGGCACCACTTCGCCGGCGTCGTACTCGTCGACGATCTCGCCGACGATCTCCTCGAGCACGTCCTCGATGGTGACCAGGCCGGCGATGGCACCGTACTCGTCGACCAGCAGGACCATGTGGACGCGGTCGCGCTGCATCTCGCGCAGCAGCTCGTCCAGCGGCTTGGAGTCCGGCACGAACACCGTGCGGCGCATCACGTCGGAGACTTTGGTGCCGCGACCGCCGTCGGTCGAGTAATACGTCCGCTGGACAAGGTCTTTGAGATACACGACGCCGACCACGTCGTCGACGTTCTCGCCGATGACCGGAATGCGGGAGTGGCCGCTGCGCACCGCGAGCGAGGTCGCCTGCCCCGCTGTCTTGTCGCTCTCGATCCACACCATCTCGGTACGCGGCACCATCACCTCGCGCGCCGGGGTGTCGCCGAGTTCGAAGACCGACTGGATCATCCGCCGCTCGTCGTCGGCCACCACACCGCGCTGCTGCGCCAGGTCGACCACTTCACGGAGTTCGATCTCGGAGGCGAACGGGCCGTTACGGAATCCGCGGCCGGGGGTCAATGCGTTACCGATCAACACCAGCAGCCGGCTGATCGGCGTCAGCAGCACCGAAAGCACCTGCAGCGGAAGCGCGGCCAGCAACGCGATCGTGTACGCGTGTTGCCTGCCCAGGGTGCGCGGCCCCACGCCGATCACGACGAAGCTGACCACGACCATGATCGAGGCGGCCACGAACAGTCCCCATGTGACGCCGAGGTGGCCGTCGAGGTAGGCGGCGAGCAGCACGGTCGGGCCGACTTCGCAGGCGATGCGCAGCAATACGATCAGGTTGATGTAGCGCGGGCGTTCGGCCACCACCTTGGCCAGGCGCACCGCTCCGGGTCGCTCGTCGCGGACGAGTTCCTCGACGCGCGCCATCGACACGGTGCTCAGCGCGGCGTCGATCGCCGCGAACAGCCCGCCGAAGGCGACGAGCACGATCGCGAAGATCAGCTGTCCGACACCGGTCACAGTTCGTCGAAGAATCGGGAGTTGTCGAGGAGCCGGCGTTCCTTCTCGGACTGGCGGTCCTGGTGGTACGCCTCGACCTGGTCGGCCACCCACTCCTCGAGCAGTTGGCGCTGCAGGGTGAACATCTCTTTTTCCTCGGCGGGCTCGGCGTGGTCGTAGCCCAGCAGGTGCAGCACTCCGTGCACGGTGAGAAGCGCCAGTTCCTGGCCCAGCGAGTGGCCGGCCGCGGTGGCCTGTTCGGCGGCGAACTGCGGGCACAGCGCGATGTCACCGAGCATGGCCGGGCCGGGTTCGGGCGCATCGGGCCGCCCGCCGGGCTCCAGCTCGTCCATCGGGAAGCTCATCACGTCGGTGGGGCCCGGCAGGTCCATCCACCGCATGTGCAGGTCGGCCATCGCCGCGGTGTCGAGCAGCACCATCGACAGTTCGGCCGCGGGGTTGACGTTCATCTTGCGGATGACGAAGCGGGCGACGCTGATCAGTTCCTCTTCGGAGACGTCGATGCCCGACTCATTGGACACCTCGATGCTCATATCGAAATGCTCATGCCCGCTACCGCCGCGGCCGGCCGCCGCCGGAGGCGCGTCGCTGCGCCCGGTTCAACTGGGCCGGCTCGTCGTGCCTGGCGTAGGCGTCGACGATCTCCGACACCAACCGGTGGCGCACGACGTCGGCGCTGGTGAGTTCGGCGAAGTGGATGTCGTCGATGCCCTCGAGGATGCGCATCGCCGCGTGCAGACCCGACGCGGCTCCGCCGGGCAGGTCAACCTGCGTGATATCGCCCGTCACAACGATTTTCGAGTTGAAGCCCAGCCGGGTCAAGAACATCTTCATCTGCTCGGCGGTGGTGTTCTGCGCCTCGTCGAGAATGATGAACGCATCCGAGATCGTTCTACCCCGCATGTACGCCAGCGGCGCGACCTCGATTACACCCGCGCTCATCAGCTTTGGGATCAGCTCGGGGTCCATCATGTCGTGCAGCGCGTCGTAGAGCGGCCGCAGATACGGGTCGATCTTCTCGCTCAGCGTGCCCGGCAGAAAGCCGAGGCGCTCACCGGCTTCCACGGCGGGACGGGTGAGGATGATCCGCGACACCTGCTTGGACTGTAATGCGTTGACCGCCTTGGCCATCGCCAGATACGTCTTACCGGTGCCGGCCGGTCCGATGCCGAACACGATGGTGTGCGCGTCGATTGCATCGACATAACGCTTCTGGTTCAACGTCTTCGGCCGGATCGTCTTGCCGCGCCGCGACAGGATGTCGAGGGTGAGCACCTCGGCGGGCGACTCGTTGCCGGTGCCGGTGAGCATCGCGACGCTGTGCCGCACGACTTCGGGGGTCAACGACTGGCCGTTGGCGACGATCGCGATCAGCTCGGAGATCACCCGCTCGGCCAACGCGACGTCGGCGGGTTCACCGGAGAGCGTGAGCTCATTGCCGCGCGCATGGATATCGGCGGAAAGGGCGCGTTCGAGCGCACGTAGATTCTCGTCGGCGGAACCCAGTAGGCCCACGATGAGATCGGGCGGAACGTTGATGCTGCTGCGTACCGACTCAGAAGACTGATCAGAGTCAGCGGTCGTCTCGCGGGGCGTCAAGAGGGTTCAGTGCCTACTTTCTGGTTCTGGCCTGGCCGTTGCTGATGTGATGCTCACAGTTTACCGCTGGTCAGCGACCAGTCCCAATGGTTAACGCGGCAGGCGGGCGAGAGGCCGGCCAGCTTTGCGCCACCAGCGCATCGGCCCCTAGGCGGCGTCACCCCGCACAGCCACAAAAACGTGGTGGTCGAGCGGCGCGAGCGGATGGTCGGCCGCCGGCAGCGTGAGGACCGGCGTCAGGCCGCTCGCGGTGAGCTCACGATGCCATTCCGCCCTGGTCAGCAGGATTCGGTCGGTCCCCGCGCGGACATCGGTCAAGCCCACCTGAGGTTGATCCGCAGCAGGCGACATGAGGAAGTACACCGAGGTCATGAAGGAGCAGTTCGCCTTACAGACCTCGATGAACACGACCGCACCGCCGGGCCGCAGCAGGTCGTGAATCTCCCGCAGGGTGCGCCCGACGTCACGCGCGTTGTGCACCACGTTGGCCGCGACGACGATGTCGCAGGCCGGCTGGCGGCTCAGATCATCGTTGAGGTCCACGATCGCGAACTGCATCCACGGGTGCTTCGCGTAGCGCTGCCTGGCCGCGTTGAGGAAGAAGGTGGAGACATCGGTGAAGCGGTACTGCACCGGCAAACCGGTCAATGCAGCCACCAGGTCGTCGGTCATACCTCCGACACCGGCCCCTAGTTCCAGGATCTGGACGGGCGAGTGGCCGGCCTCCGCGAGCCGCTGGACATGGTCGGCAACCGCGGTGCGCGCGCCGAGGTTGAGGTAGCGGCTTACGGCGTTGTCGCGGTAGAACGCGTCGGCCCGGTCCGTCGCACCGTCCGGAAACAGCAGCTCCTGCACGCTGCGACCGTCGCTGACGAGATCGACCAGATACCTGTTGGCATCATCGAGGAATCGGCCGTAGGGCGCCGGATATCCGAGATCTGTGCACACCGCGACCAGATCGGGACGGCTCGGCGTCGGCACGTCGCGCAGCTTGCGGTAGCCGCCGGCGCCGTCGTCGCGGACCAGACCGACGAAACCCCGAGTGCTCAGCTCGTGCAGCCATTGGCGCAGCACCCACCGGTGCCGGGCGGCGAAGTGAAGTCGCTCGGCGATCACTTCGGCGGTGTGCCCGTCACCGTCGCGCAACACCGGCTCGACCAGTCGCCACATGGCGCCGAGCCCGAACAGGTCGAGATCCTCGCGTGCGGAGGCGATTTGGTCGGCGTCGAGGTCGGCATCACGCTGGCTGCCGACGGGCGTCGGTGCGACGGCCGGTGCTGTACCCGCTGAAGGCCGCGGGCCCACGCTCGGCCCCGCCGCGGTCACCATGGCCGTCACGTCGTCGAGCCTTGCACCGCCGAGCAATTCCCCGACCGCGACCTCACGGTTGAGTTCGGACTTGATCCGCCGTCGCAGTTGCAACGCGTTGAGCGAATCCAGCCCGAGCGCCACCAGCGGCGTCGTGGTGTCCAGCGCCTTCTCATCGTCGGTCCCGATCACCTCGGCCAGCAGCTGCAACAGGATCTGCTCGACGCCACGGTCCGGTGCCGACGGGCGTGTGCCACCGGGTTCGGCGGGTGCGACAGTAGGCGCAGGACCCCCCGCACCGGCGCTGACGACCTTCACTACGTCGTCAAGCGACATACCACCCAGAAGGTCGGAAGCTCCTATCTCGCAACTGAATTCGATTCTGAGACGCCGGCGCAGCTGCAATGCGTTGAGGGAGTCCAGCCCGAGCGCCACCAATGGGGCCGTACTGTCGACCGCCTGCACGTCACCGGCCCCGATCACCTCGGCCAGCAACTGCAGTATCGGCGTCGTTGGGCCGCCCGCGCGGCGAGCCGGCTCTTCGGCATTCCGCGCCACCGTCGCTACGAGCTGAGACAGCGTCGGTCCGTAGCCCAGTGTCCCGAGCACCGCACCGGCGCGTTCCCAGTCGAAAGCCGCCACCATGATGTTGCGAGGGGATCCGCTGAGCCCGAGTGTGATTGCGTCGGCCGAACGCATGGGCAGGTAGCCGATCTCGGCGAGGTTCGCGATGTCGGTGCGGCTCTGCCCCTCGTAGATCGCCCACTGACCCCACTGCACCGAGCTGCAGGCGCGCCCCGCGGCGCGCACTTCGTGCGCATAGGCGTCGAGCATCCGGTTGGCCGCCGCGTAAGCGATCTTGCCGCGACCGCCGAGCACCGCCGCCGTCGACGAGCACAGCAGCACATGGCAATCGGTGGCGAGGGCGACCGCGTCGAGGACATTCGAGATACCGACCGCTTTGCCGCGTAGCGCGCTGTCGAACTGTCCTTCGGTGAGGTCAGTCAGGGTATGCACCGCGGCGGATGCGTCGTCTAGCACCGCATGAACGACGAGATCCACTGGCGCTTCACCGATGTCAGCGGCCATCCGCCGTACGTCGCTGACGTCGGCGACGTCGCAGGCGATGACCCGGATCTCGGTGAGCGCCCGCAGGGGACGGAGCTGTTCGGTGGTGGCGCGTGTCTCCCCTGTCCGGCTCACCAGCGTGATACGCCGGGCGCCGTGTCGTGCGGCGTGCCCGCAGAACTCCAGCCCCACCCGGCCGGTGCCACCGGTGATCAACACGTGCCGGCTGTTCAGCATCCACGGCGCGTCTGCGGCGATGGCCTCCACGAGCCGCTTTCCGTACACGGTGCCGTCACGCAATGCGAGGTCCGGCTCGTCGGCGGTGTGCAGTGCGGCGATGATCGCCTGCGCCGACTCGGCGCCCGGGTACCGGTGCGCGAGGTCGAGGTGGCGAAAAGTGATATCCGGGTATTCACCCCCGAGACAGCGGAATCCGGCGCTGATCGCCGCGGCGTACGGATGCGGCGCACCATCCGCCGGGACCACGTTCTCGCCGTCGACGGTGACCAGCCAGTACTCCTTCGGCGCGGCTCGCGGGAGCCACCACTGCCGGTCGACGAAGAACTTCGCGACGAGCCCGGCGGCCTCGACCTGGCTCATGCGCTCGAGCGCGGGCACCAGGACCACAACGGAGTCAATGTCTTCGCCGGTATCGTCCACGTCGCCCAGGGGGCGCGCGAAGACTCCCTGCTGCGCGGCGGACGAACACAACGCGGCAACCAAGTCGGTATCACCGCCCATGTGGTCAACAATGCCGAAGGATCGGGGCGGCACCGTGGCGCGCCGCTTGAGCGGGACCCAGTCCTCGACGATGACCTGCGGCGGTGCCGTGGCTTCGGCCGGCGGCGGTGCCGTGGCTTCGGCCGGCGGCGGTGCCGCTTCAGCCGGCGGCGGTGCCGCTTCAGCCGACAGCGCCGGCTCCCGATCAGCAGGCAGCGCCGAGAACCCATGGTGCGGCAACCACAGGGTCTGCTCATTCATCTGTGTATTCGGGAAGTCCAAGAGCGGAAGCGACGCGGGCTCCGTCGGTTCGGTCCGCAGGACATCCCATCGGTAGTCGATGTCATCGACCGCCAGCAGGGCGAGGTTGCGGGTGAACTCCGTGAGGTCGGCAGCCTCCCGGGTGGACGTGCCCACGACGGTCGCCGACGGCGCGTCGAGCGTGTCGAGGTTCTCTTGAATAGCGAGCTGCAGTGTCGGATGCTCGGCGAGTTCGACGAAGGTGTCGACCTTTGCCCCGATCGCGGTGGCGACCGCCTTGTCGAAGCGCACGATGTTGCGCAGGTTCCAGAACCAGTAGTCGCTGACCGCCACGTCGGCGGACACGGGCTCGCCGAGTGTCGAACCGATGCAGTCGATCTCGCTGTCGCGGAACCGCGCATTCGGGATGTGAGAGTGCACAGCGGTCTCGATGACCTCACGGAATTCGTTGACCCGGCTCGTGTGCGCCGGGTATCGGACCGGGATGAGTCGGGTGAACCGGCCGCACTCCGCCAGCGTGTCCACACTCGCCCGTACCGTGTCGCGGTCTCCGGATATACCAACGAGGCGCGGCGAATTGACCACCGACACTTGCGCCCAGCCGGTTTGGCGGGCCAGTACGGCTTCGCATTCATCGCGGTCGGCGGCGACGACCGCCATCGCGTAGTCGTCAGATGAGATGGTCTCGACCGCACGCGCCCGGGTGCCGACGATCGTCACGGCATCCTCGAGCGTCATCTTCCCCGACAGGTAGGCCCCGGCGATTTCGCCCTGGCTGTGCCCGACGACGGCGGCGGCGGTGACACCGACCGAGCGCCACATCGCGCCGAGTGCAACCATCAGCATGAACAGCGCCGACTGCACGACCACCGTGCCGTCGCCGGCGCTGCCGGCGCCCAGCAGGTAGCCCAAGGGGGATTCGCCGAACAGTGCGCCGAAATAGCCGTCGCAGCGGTCGGCTTCGGACCGGAATGCCGGCACGTCGCGGTAGAACAGTGCGCCCATACCCGGGCGCTGACCACCCTGCCCGGGCAGCACATACGCGCGCCGGCGCTCGCCCGCCGCCTTCTCGTTGCGGACCACGGCGGCGTGCTGGCGACCGTCGGCCACCGCGCGCAGCGCTTCGACGAGGCCGGCACGATCGGTGACCATGACAAGCGCGCGGTAGCGCCTGGGAAGCCGGGTTCGAAACAACATCGAGGCGACGCGCTGGGGCTGGACCCAGGGCTGAGCCTCCAGATACGAGATCAGCGCGGAGGCTTCGGCGCGAAGTAGGTCCGGGGTGTCCGCCGACAGCAGTACCGGAACGGTTCCATCGGGCATCCGGTACTCAGAAATCGTCGTTCTCCTCTCGCATCGGCATGCCGATGATGGTGTGCGCGTTGACTCCACCCGCCCCGTAGGAGGACACCGCGCCATATCGACTGCCGTCCTTGGCTTCCCATGGATGCAGCTTGGTGGCCAGCCGAAGGCCGGTTCTGTCCCAATCCACCTGGGTGGTCGGGTTGTCGGTGAACAGCGACGCGGGGATCTGGCCGTGCCATCCCGCCAGTAGCACCTTGATCACGCCCAGCATCCCCGCCGCCCCCTGGGCGTGTCCGAGATTGGACTTCGACGATCCCACGAAAGCCGTTGAGTGGGCGGCGCCGTAGGTGTTGACCAGTGCGGTGAGTTCGGCGCGGTCGCCGGCGCGGGTGGCGGTGCCGTGTCCTTCGATCATGCCGACGTCCGCGGCGTCGATGCCTGCTGCGTCGATGACCCGGCGGATCAGCTTCTCCTGCGCGTCGGCCCGCGGAGTCAGGATCGCCTTGCCCTTGCCGTTGTGGTTGTAATGGCTGGCGAGAATCCGTCCGAAGATGCGGTGTCCGAGGCGGCGCGCCCGCGATTCGCGTTCGACGACGACAAAGCCCGCACCCTCGCCCCATAGCGTTCCGGTCGCGTCGTCGGCGTAGGCGCGGCAATGCCCGTCGGCGGCAAGGGCGTTGTGCTTGGCGAAGTCATAGATGATGACCGGGCTGCCCATCACGCACACGCCCCCTGCCAGTGCCCAGTCGCACTCGTCGTTGCGCACCGCGGCCGCGGCCAGGTGCAGCGCGGTCAGCGACGACGCGCAGGCGGTGTTGACGGTAGCCGACGGGCCGGATAGCCCCAGCGAATGCGACACCCGTCCAGCAATGCTGTCGGTCACCATGCCGACAGTCCGGTAGCCGCTGTATTCGTCAGCCCTCGTACCCAGCGGTCCGTACTCCGTCGGGTACGCCCCGACGAAACAGCCAGCTTCCTCTTCGTCAAGCGCGCCGGCGTTGATTCCGGTGTTCTCCACCGCTTTCCACGCCACGCGCATCGCGAGCCGGATCTGCGGATTGGTGACGGCGGCCTCACGTTGGCTGATGTTGAAGAAGACGGGATCGAACGCGCCCGCGTCGGCCAGGAATCCGCCGGCGTCACACACGTCGGCCCACCCGTCGTGGCGGGACAGAGTGAACATGTCCTCCAGCGGCCAGCCGCGATCGCGTGGCATCGGACCGATCAACTCGCGCGCTTCGCTCAGTGCGGACCAGTACGCCAGCGGTGTATGGACTTCGCCCGGCGCTGCCACAGCCATTCCCGATACGACCATGGGGTCGATATCGGGCGCCGCTTGCATGGTCACCGCCGAACTCCGGTCTGGGTCATGTGTTCTCGGATGTCATCGACGTGGTCGAGGAGGAAGAAATGTCCACCGTCGAACATCGTTATCTCCACATCGTCGCTGTGCTGCCGCCAGCCGTGGAGGTCCGCCATCGACACGATGGGGTCCTGATCTCCGCCCAGCACACTGATCCGCGCTTCGATGCGTGCTGCCGGATCGCACGAATAGGCTTCTGCGGTACGGTGATCGGCCTTGACGACCGGTAGCGTCAGCGCGACGAGTTCGGGGTCGGCTACCACGTCTGCGTGAGCGCCCCCGAGCCATCTGAGATGGCGCAGAAGCCTTTCCTCGTCTTTCGGTGCCGGCGGCTTGTCCGCTATCCGGTGAGGGGCGACCGCGGCCAGGATGGTGAGTTGGTGTACTCGCACCCCGGCGGATTCGGCGATTCTGGCGAACTCGAACGAAACCAGCGCGCCCATACTGTGGCCGAAGGTGGTGATCGGGATACCGCGGTTGAACTCCGAGGTCTGAAACTCAGCGAAGGCACCCGCCGCGATGTCGGTCAGCGATGTCGGCGCCGGCTCAGCCGCACGGTCCTGCCGACCCGGGTACTGCAGCGCAATGACTTCGAAGTCATCACAGAGCACCTCCGAGAATTTCCGGTACCACGACGCTCCCGCGCCGGCGTGCGGGAAGATCAGCAGCGGTGGCCGGTCGATTGATTCCCGATTGTGAAACTTCCTCATCCATAACGGATTACGTCCCATAACTGCCCCCTGCTGTCGTTGGAGCCCATCGGGCCGTGGATGACGATGCCGAACGCCTGAGCAGCAAGCAGGGGTCGCTCGGCTGGGCACAACGCGTCGCTGGGTTGCGGCCGCCACGGGTAGCATGCGGCGGGCCCGGTACGACCGGTATCGAGGCGTACTTGTCGGAGCCAAGATTCCGCACGGGAATTCAACTTAACCCAACTTCGTATTCTGCTGGGGGCTTCCTATTTCGGTGCGGGAAACCACGGTTCGGAAACTGGAAATCGGCTGGCGTGAACCGTCATCACCACCGACTCGTCAGCACACCCACCGCGCCCAGTGCGACCGCCGCGGCGGTCGACGTCCGCAGCACGTTCGGACCCAACCGCACGACCGTCGCACCCGCATCGGACAGCGCCGCGAGCTCGTCGTCGGTGATCCCGCCTTCCGGTCCGACGACCAGGATCAGCGAGTCGGCCGACGCCAACGGCACGTCGGTGAGCCGCTGCGTCGCCGATTCATGCAACACCAGCGCCACGGAACCGCCGCCGAGCCGGTCGACCAGTTCGGCCGTCGACACCACACCGTTGACCGACGGGATGCGGGCCCGCCGGGACTGCCGGGCCGCCGACCGGGCTACCGCGCTCCACCGCCGCAGCCCCTTGTCGACCTTGGCAGCCGTCTCCCACCGCGCCACGCATCGGGATGCCTGCCACGCTACGAAGCCGTCCGCTCCGGCCTCGGTGGCCAGTTCGATGGCCAGCTCGGAGCGATCCGACTTGGGCAGCGCCTGCACGACGGTGACGGTCGGCGACGGGGGTGGCACGAAGCGCCGATCGAGCACCCGCGCCGTCAGCCTGCCCTTGGCGACCTCGTCGACCTCGCAGTGCGCCAGCTCGCCGGCGCCGTCGCTGAGCTGTAGCGACTCACCTGGCCGGATGCGGCGCACGTTGGCGGCGTGGAAACCCTCGTCACCGTCGACGACCGCGCGCTCACCCACTTCAGGCAGGGCGTCGACATAGAACAGCGCGTAGGTCACGGCGTATTGGCCCGAGATTGCACTGAAGGTCGTCGATTGCGGTCCGGCACAGCCCCGAGTGCAATCTTCGGCATAGGTACTGCCCGTTCTAGCGGCCGCTGAACGTCTCACGCAGCCGACTGAACAAGCCGCCACCGGTGGCCGTCGCCTGCGTGGAGCGCACCTCGGCGACGTCGCGGGTCCGCTTCTCCTTGAGCTTCCGCAGCAGTTCGACGTCGTCGTTGTCCAGCCGCGACGGCACCACGACGTCGATGTGCGCGTGCAGATCGCCGCGCACTCCCGAGCGCAGATGCGGCATGCCGTGCCCACGCAGCGAAACCACCGAACCCGGCTGGGTGCCCGACGGGATGCTGACCTCGGTGGGTCCGTCGAGGATCGCGTCGACGGTGACCGTGGTGCCCAGCGCCGCGTCGACCATCGGCACCGAGATCGTGCAGTGCAGATCATCGCCGTCGCGCAGGAATGTCGGATGCGGCTGCTCGTGCACCTCGACGTACAAGTCGCCTGCCGGCCCGCCGCCGGGGCCGACCTCGCCCTGAGCCGCCAATCGCACCCGCATCCCGTCGCCGACACCGGCCGGGATCTTCACGCTGATCTCCCGGCGGGCGCGCACACGGCCGTCGCCGCCGCAGCGGTGGCACGGATCCGGAATGACCTCGCCGACGCCGCCGCACACCGGGCACGGACGCGACGTCATGACCTGGCCCAGCAGAGAACGCTGCACGGTCTGGATCTCGCCGCGGCCGCCGCAGGTGTCGCAGGTGACCGGGCTGGATTTGCCGTGGGTGCCCTTGCCGTGACAGAGGTCGCACAGCACCGCGGTGTCGACGGTCACCTGCTTGGTCACGCCGGTCGCGCACTCCTCGAGGTCCAGCCGCATCCGCAGCAGCGAATCCGAACCCGGGCGTACCCGGCCGACCGGACCACGCGAGGTGGCGCCCCCGCCGAAGAACGCCTCGAACACGTCGCCGAGACCGCCGAAGCCGGCGAACCCGTTGCCGCCGGCGGCACCCGCCGTTGCCAGCGGGTCGCCGCCGAGGTCGACGATGCGGCGCTTCTCCGGATCGCTGAGCACCTCATAGGCGACGCTGATCTCCTTGAACCGCGCCTGCGCCTCTTCGTCCGGGTTGATGTCGGGATGCAGTTCACGCGCCAGCTTGCGATAGGCGCGCTTGATCTCTGCATCCGACGCACCCTTGCTCACTCCGAGCAGCCCGTAATAGTCGCGTGCCACGCTGACCTTGCCTGTCTTCCTGGTTAACCGTGCCGGCCGCTACCGGCTGCCTAAGACTTCCCCGATATAGAGAGCAACCGCAGCGACATTAGCGATAGTTCCCGGATAGTCCATTCGGGTGGGGCCCAACACCCCCATGCCGCCGTACACCTTGCCCGAACTACCGTAAGCCGTGGTGACCACCGAGGTACCCGCCATCTCCTCGGCCTCGGTTTCGTGGCCGATGCGCACGGTCACCTTGCCGGCCTCCTGCTGCGCCGCCAGCAACCGCAGCACCACCACCTGCTCCTCGAGCGCCTCGAGCACCGACCGCAGCGAGCCGCCGAAGTCGGCGGTGTTGCGGGTGAGGTTGGCGGTGCCGCCCAGCAGCAACCGCTCCTCGCTGTGCTCGACGAGGGTCTCGACCAGCACGGTCGCCGAGCGCCCGACCGCGTCGGCGAGCCCGCCTCGCCCGTTGAGCTGCGACGCCAGATCCGACACCGCTATCGACGCGGCGGCCAGCGGCTTGCCCTCGAGCGCCTGCCCGAGCAGGTCGCGCAGCTTGACCACATCATGCTCGTCGAGTGCGTCCCCGAGTTCGACGATCCGCTGGTCCACCCGGCCGCTGTCGGTGATCACCACCAGCAGCAGCTTGGCCGGGGTGAGCGCAACCACCTCCAGATGCCGGACCGACGACGTCGACAGCGTCGGATACTGAACGATCGCGACCTGGCGCGTGAGTTGGGCGAGCAGGCGCACCGCGCGGCGTAGCACGTCGTCGAGGTCCACACCGGATTCGAGAAATGCCAGGATCGCGCGGCGTTCCGGCGACGACAGCGGCTTGACCTCGTCGATCCGGTCGACGAATTCGCGATAGCCCTTCTCGGTAGGAACCCGGCCGGAGCTGGTGTGGGGCTGGGTGATGTAGCCCTCGGCTTCCAGCACCGCCATGTCGTTGCGCACGGTCGCACTCGACACACCGAGGTTGTGCCGCTCGACGAGTGTCTTCGATCCGATCGGCTCCTTGGTGGCCACGAAGTCGGCGACGATCGCGCGCAGCACCTCGAACCGGCGGTCGTCGGCGCTACCCATGTCTGATCACCTACCCCTCGAGTCACGTCAGCACCCATTTTAAGGGCACCAACAGCGCAGACAGCGCCCGAGCACTGTTCGTATCGCGCGCGGGCCAATTGCATTAGCCTTTACACCTGATGCCGGCGTGACGCCGCAGCCCGGGGGTACGACGCGAAGGACGTTCGCCGGATGATTTTCAAGGGAGTCAGAGAGGGCAGGCCGTATCCCGACCACGGCTTGTCACATCGCCAGTGGGCGCAGATTCCGCCGCGGCAGATCCGCCTCGACGAACTGGTCACCACCACCACGGTGCTCGCGTTGGACCGGTTGCTTTCGGAGGATTCGACGTTCTACGGCGACCTCTTCCCGCACGCGGTGCGATGGAAGGGCATCTGCTATCTGGAGGACGGGTTGCACCGGGCGGTGCGCGCCGCGCTGCGCAACCGCACGGTGTTACATGCGCGCGTGTTCGACATGGATGTGCCGACACGAGCCGACGCGTGGGCCCAAGCGCAACGGGCTTAGCCGCGCCGTACCGCGGGCAGCGCGCTGTCGTCGCCGGCTGTGGTCGAGGCCAGGTCGGCGCCCAGGATGCGGTCGGACAACAACCCGAGGCACGACAGGTTCGGGAATCCGGGTCCCTGTGTGAGGCCGGACAGGCCCGGCAGGAACAGCTTCGGCGCCACGCCGGTGACGGCGAGATCGTCGCCGATGGACTCCTGCAACGCATCCGGAGTCAACGGTGCGCCGATGCCCAGTTCCAGCAGATCCAACGCGTCCTGGCCGAGCAGCGGCACAAACCACATGGCGTCGGCGCCCGAGCCGTCGATGACCAGATCGAAACCGTGGACAGTCTCCAGCGACTCCCCGCCCGCAGTGGTGCTCAGCGTCAACCGGATTCGGCTGTCGCGCGCGACCGCGTGCGCGACCCGGCCGCGCAGGTGGCGTATCCGGTCGTCGGCGAGCAGCGCCTCCTGCACCCGCGCGGAGAACACCCCGCGGTCGGTGCGCATCAACGCGTCGCGCCGCTCCCCCATCGTGAGACTGGTCCAGCCGGTGGGATCGGAGAACAGCGTGTTCTCGAAGAACCCCTCACCGCGGGTGAACAAAGTCACCTGGGGTGAGATCACTGTGATCGTCGAAACCCGGTGGCGGAAAAGCTCATTGAGGATCGACGCGGCGGTCTCGCCACCGCCGATGACGGCTACCCGTTCGGCGCGGATCACCTCGTGTTGCGCGGCGCGATGCCAGAACTGCGCGATCGACAGCACCCGCGGATTGCCGGGCAGGATCGAACGCTCGGGCTGCCCGGGTCCGGTGATCATCAGGCCGTCGGCCGTCACCGTGCGGTCCGGGGTGCGCAGTGCCCACCGCGGCCCGCCGGAATCGGTGTCGACCGAAATGGCCTGCACCTCACCGTTGATCACGGTCATCTCGATGTTGGCCGCGACCCAGCGCAGGTACTGGCTCCACCGGCGGTGGGTGGGTGCGGGCCTGCCGCGGTCGATCCACTCGGCGAACTGCCCGGTCGAGATCAGGTACTGCTGCCAGCTGTGCCGGGTCATGCGTTCGTCGAGTTCGGCGTTGCGGCGCGGCACCAGCGCCGAGCGGTACGGGAAGCCGACGTCCTTCTCGGGGCTGGTGCCCAGCCGGTGCTGGCCGTCGGTCCAGCCGCCGTCGGCCTGCCAGTTGGCGGCGACACCGGTCTTCTCGACCGCGACGACATCGGGCACGTCGAGGCCCATGTCGCGCAGTTCGGCGGCCTTGGCGGCCACGGCGACGGCTTTGGCGCCCGCGCCGACCACCGCGAGTGTGCGGCTCATGAGACGACCTCTCGTAGCGATTCCTGCCACATCGCCTGCAGCGTGGTGACGTCATCGGCGGTCAGGATGTCGGGCAGCGTGCGCCACTGGGTGCCCAGCACCGGTGCGTCGGTATCGCCGAGCACCGCCGCCAGCACGGTCAACTCGTGCCGAACCGCCAGCTGCGGCTCAGGAAGCGGCGACACCCCGGCGAGCAGCGCACGGTCCGGCCGAAGCGCGCCGCCGTCGATGCCGACGTGCACGCGGCCCAGGAAGTTCAGCAGCAGCTGCGGCTCCCGGTAGGCGGCCAGCCGTTCGGCGGTGTCCGGCCGCAGATAGCGCAGCAGCCCGTAATCGATGCCGTCGCCGGGTATCTGGCCTACGTCGCGCGCCGCGCGCACCCGCAGCGGATAGATCGCGGTGAGCAGCCCGACGGTGTCGGAGGTGTCGGCGCCGTCGACGACACCGTCCGCGCGGCCGTGGGTTTCCAGGGCCAGCAGCGGCGGCGGTGTCTCCTGCCCCCGGTGCAGCCGCCAGCGGGTGACGGTGCGCGCCGCGGCTTCGGCCAGCAGGTGCGGTGCGGGTTCGGACCCGTTGAGCAAGCGCAACGTCAGGTCGGTCTCGGTCATTGCCATCGAGACGACGACGTCGCCGACTCGATCGGTCTGCGGCCGCAGCCTGCGCGCACCGAGGGCGGGGTCCTCGCCGTCGAGCTGGGCGGCCCAGAAGTCGGCCGTGTCAAGCGCGTAGGCCCGCTCGCTGAGCAGCCGCGACCAGCGGCGGTAGCTGGTGTGTTCCGGTGTCGGCGCCGGTTCGCGACCGGACGCGACGGTGTGCCACGCCGCGTCGAGTTCGGCCAGCACGATCCGCCAGGACGCCGGGTCCATCGCCAGCACGTGGGCGGTCAGCAGCAGCACACCACCGCCGCTGGGCGGCCGCAGCCACACCGCGACGAACATCGAGCCTTGTTGCGGGTCAAGGTGTTCGACCGACCGTCGGGCGTGTTCGGCGACGGCGTCGGCCAGGGTTTGGGCGTCACCGTCGATCCGCACCTCGGTCAGCAGATCCTGCGCCGGGTGCTCGACGAACGTCATCGTCTGCCGGTCCAGCCGGCTGCGCAGAACTTCATGGCCGTCGACGACCGCGCGCAGCAACCGCTCGAGCTGCGTACCGGTGATGCCGTCGGGCAACGCGATGGCCTCGGTCTGCGCCAACCGTCGCGGATGGCCGTGCTCATAGAGCCAGTGCGCGTTGGGCAGCACGGGGACGGGGCCCTGCGCATCGTCGCCGTGGCGGGCGATCGCCGATTCGCTGTCGACGGCCGCGGCGAGCTCGCGCAGCGTCGCGCACTCGAGCATCAACCGCGCGCGTAACGGGATGCCGCGCCTGCGCGCCGCCTGCACCACCGACAGCGCCACGATGCTGTCCAGGCCGAGCGCGAGGAAGTCGGCGGCGACGTCGATGTCGCCGCTGTCGGTGCCGTTCAACACCTCGGCCAGCACGGCCGCGAGCGCCGCCTCCGTCTCGGTCTCCGGGGCAGCCGACGGCCCTTCGGCAACGGCGATTTCGGCGAGGGCGGCTTCGTCGACCTTGCCATGCGCCGTCAACGGCATCTGATCGACCACCACGATGGAGTGCGGAACCATGTAGCGCGGCAGGCGCTTTGAGACCAGCGTGCGCAGCTCCGCCACATCCGGCGCCGGCGCCGCAGCGACGAAGGCCACCAACTGAGGACCCCACCGCTGTTCGCGCACCGCCACGTGGGCGTGCCGCACCGCGGGATGGGTGTGCAGAACCGCCGAGATCTCGGCCGGTTCGACGCGGAAGCCGCGGATCTTCACCTGCGCATCCGAGCGGCCGAGGAACTCCAGCGCGGCGTCCGGTCGGCGGCGCACGACGTCCCCGGTGCGATACATCCGCTCGCCCGGCGCGAAGGGATCGGCGACGAACCGGGCCGCGGTCTCGCCGTGCCTGCCGAGGTAGCCAAGGGTCAGCTGACGACCCGCCAGATACAACTCGCCCGGCACTCCGTCGGGCACCGGGCGCAGCCACGAGTCCAGCACGTAGGCCCGGCTCGGCGACGTCGGGCGCCCGATGGTCGGCTCCTCGTGCTCGGCGATCGCGGCCACAACGGCTTCCACGGTGGTTTCGGTTGGGCCGTAACAGTTGTAGGCCGTCATCCCGGTCCGCGCGCACTCGTCACGGATCATGTTCCACGCCGGAATCCCGACGGCCTCGCCGCCCAGCGCCAGAACGCCGAGCGGCACCGTGGTCAGCAGTCCGACCGCGCGCAGCTGGGCGAACATCGACGGCGTGGTGTCGATCAGGTCGATCCCGTACCGGGCGATGGTCTCGACCAGCGCCTCGGCGTCCCGCTGGACGGCGTCGTCGACGATGTGCACCGCGTGCCCGTCGAGCAGGGCGGCCAGCGGCTGCCACGCCGCGTCGAAGGTGAACGACCAGGCGTGGGCGACCCGCAGCGGGTGCTGCAGCCGAGCAGCCGCCGGCCGCAGGACGTTTCGGGCGTGGTCATCGGCGTAGGCCAGCAGCGCCTGATGGGTGCCGACGACCCCTTTCGGTCGGCCGGTGGTGCCCGAGGTGAACACCATGTACGCGGCCTGGCCCGGCGCCGCAGGCACCGCGCGGAACTCCTCGACCGCTTCCGCCGCCGCGGCGAGCATCTCGTCGTCCACGACGACCGTCGCGCCACACTGGCCGAGGATGTCGGCGATCCGCTCCGCGGGCATACCGGGATCCAGCGGCACGATGACGCCACCGGCCTTCAAGACCGCGAACATCGCGATCACGTACTGCGGTCCGCGCGAAAGGCGTATCGCCACAGGCGTTTCGGTGGACACCCCGCGCTTCGCCAACGCGGCGGCCAGCCGGTCGGCCGACTCGTCGAGTTCCCGATAGGTGAGTTCGCCGCCGTCCCAACTCAGCGCCGGCGATCCGAGCCTGCTGCTCGCGATCTCGGTGAACGCGGTATGCACGCCGAGGTGCGAAGGGGCGGGCGCCAGCCCGGCCGCAGCGGTCTCGGCCTCACCGTCGAGCAGGACACTGACGTCGCGCAACGGGTTGTCCCAGTGGATGATCAGTCGTTGGGCGGTGGTGAGCACGCGGCGCCCGAGCGATTCCGGGCTCATCTGGCCGAGCGCACCGTCGATCACCTCGACCAGCACGGTGAGCTCGTCGTCGATCATGTGCGCGGCGATCGTGATCGGGAAGTGCGACACGCTCTCCAGCGCGGCCGGACGGAACGTGGCGCCGTTGGCGACGAAGTCGCCGCCGCCGACCAGACCGCCGGGCGGGAAGTTCTCGTAGACCAGCAGGGTGTCGAACATCTCGCCGATGCCACCCAGCGAACGCAGTTCGTTGTGGGGCAGATAGCTGTGGTCGCGCAGCTTGGCCGCTTCCCGTTGCAGGGCAACGCATTGCGCACCGACAGGGGCCACCGGGTCAAGCCGGACCCGCAACGGCACGGTGTTGATGAACAGCCCGACCATGGTCTCGACGCCGGCGAGCTCGCCGGGGCGCCCAGACACAGTTACTCCGAACACCACGTCGGAGCGGTCGGTGAACGCGGACAACATTGCAGCCCAGGCCATTTGGACCAGGGTGTTGACCGTGACGCCGCGCGACCTCGCGGCTTCGGCCAGGCCCAGCGAGGCGGCGCGATCCAGGTTGATCTCGGTGCGGCGCGGTTCCCCGGCGGGCGGCTCGCCGGAGGCCAGCGCCGGCGTGACGAGTGTCGGCCCCCCGAGGTCGGCGAGGTGTTCGCGCCACAGGTTGCGGCTGCTCTCCTGATCCCGGTGTGCGAGCCAGCCGATGTAGTCGCGGTACGGCCGCGGCGGCGGCGGTAAAACGGCGGGGTCACCGCCCGAGCGGTACAACGAGATCAGCTCACCGACGAACAACGGCAGCGACCAGCCGTCGATGATGATGTGGTGGGCGACGACGATAAAACGCCAACGCGGCCCGGGTGTTTGGATCAGCACGAACCGGATCGCCGGGCCGCGTTCGAGGTTGAACGGCCGGCGGCGTTCGTCGGCTTCGAGCGCGTCGACCTCGTCGGTCGCCGCGGTGATGTGCCGCCACGGCACGTCGACGCGGGCGGGCACCACCTGAACCGGTTTGCTCTGCGCGCGTAGGAAACTGGCGCGTAGGTTGGGGTGACGGGCCAGCATCGCCGCCGCACACTCGCGAAGCAGGGCGGTGTCGAGGTCGCCGGTGACTTCGGCGACCATCGCGATGACGTACGGGTCTTCGCCACCGTCCTCACCGGTGCTCAACTGCGCCAGTGAGAACAACCCCTGCTGCAGCGGGCTGAGCGCCATCACGTCCTCGATGGCGACCTTCGGTTCGGTCTTGGGTCGGGTTGAAGTCACGGGGCACCGTCTTGCGATGCCGACCACATCGACGTGACCGCCGCCAACTCGTCCGCCGACAGCCCGGAGGCAGCCATCGGCTCGTGGTGGGTGTCGGGTGTATCGGTTCCCGAGCCGGCCTCGTCGACCACACTCGCGAGCTCGTGAAGTGTGGAGTGCTCGAACACCATTCGCGCCGTGACCGCCAAACCGCTGTCCCGCGCCCTGGCCGCCAGCTGCACCGCGAGAATTGAATCGCCACCCAACTGGAAGAAGTTGTCGGTGCGGTTGACCTCGGGCACGTCGATGACCTCGGCCAGGAGTGCGGCGAGCGCCCGTTCGGTTTCGGTGCGCGCCGGTTCGGCCGGACCCGCCGGTGTCGTCGGGCGACGCGCGTCGGCGGCCTCGACGAACTCCAGCTGACCGTCGGCCGTCCACCGCCCCCGCCTGCCGGTGGCGCGCAGTTCGGCGCCCGTCTCGTCGACGACATGCTCGTAGACGTCGCCCACCACGCCGATCGCGACCGGGTCGCGCCAGCCATCGAGCACGCTGGCCGATGCCGACGCGCTGAACCGCTGCACCACGCGGCGCTCCTCGCGGTCGGCGACCTGCACGTCGCGCACTCGTTGGCCGGGATCGTCGGCGAACGCGGTCAGCACGCGCGACAACCACCCGACGAACCGTTCGGCGGTGCTGCGCCGGTACAGGTCGGTCCGGTAGATGACGTGTCCGCGGTAGCCGTCCTCGCCGCCGAAGAAGTTGACCGACAGGTCGGCGTGCGCGACGTCGAAGGGCGGCTCGAGCGCGGTGAACGTGGTGTCGCCGTCCGGCCCCGATTCGATGACCTGGTCGGCGGGCAGGGCATCGCGCACATGCACGACGACCCCGAACAGCGGGTTACGCGACAGCGACCGCGCCGGCCGCACCGCGTCGACCACCTGGTCGAACGGTAGGTCCTGATGGGCGTAAGCCTCCAGCGCCGTGTCGCGGGCCCGGCGCAGCACCTCACGCAACGTCGGGTTGTCGGTCAGGTCGTTGCGCAGCACCACGATGTTGATGAAGAACCCGACGAGCTGGTCGAGTTCGGTTTCGGTGCGGCCGGCGACCGGTGTGCCCAGCGGAATGTCCGGGCGCTCACCGGCTTTGTGCAACGCGACGGCCACCGCCGCCTGCAGCAGCATGAATTCCGTGACCCCGACTTCGGAGCTCAGTTCGGCGAACTTCGCCCGGGTGGCGGCGTCGATGTCGAACGGGACGGCGTCGCCTTCCCCGCTCAACACCGGCGGACGCGGGAAGTCCGGCGCCAGACCCGGATCCTCGTGCAGGCCGGCCAATTGCCTGCGCCAGTAGTCACGCTCTGCCACGACGGGGCCGTCGGTCTGGCCGAGCAGCGCGGCTTGCCACGCCGCGTAGTCGGCGTACTGGACCTGTAGCGGCGCGAACCCGGGAGCGTGGCCGGCGCGCCTGGCCCGGTATGCCGTCAGCAGGTCGGTGAACAACACCATCGCCGACCAGTGATCGGCGGCGATGTGGTGCACCACCAGCGAGACCACGTGCGCATCCAGCGTCGCCAGCACCGCGGCCCGCACCGGCGGGTCACTTTCGAGGTCGAAGACGTGCCTGCGCTCGGCGTGCAGTTCGGTGTCCAGCCAGGCGTCGTCGTCGCCCCGGGCGCGGCGCACCGCGACCTCGAGCCCGTCGTTGACGATCTGGTATGGGGCACCGTCGATTTCGCGGTAGGTGGTCCGTAGTACCTCGTGCCGGGCCACCACGTCGCGCACCGCCTGCACGAACGAGTCGCTGTCACACGGCCCGCTGATGCGCGCGGCGAACGGGATGTTGTTGACCGGGCTGGGACCGTCGATGCGGTACTGGAACCACATCCGCAACTGCGAGGCCGACATGAGCAGCGGCCCGTCGTGCGGAACGGGAACCAGTCGGGGCCGGGTGGCCGCGGTGGCCTGCGAGGACAGGGCCGAGTCGATCCGCTGCGCCAGCGCGGCCACGGTGCCGAGTTCGAAGACTTCGCGCACCCCGATGTCGACGTTGAACGCGGCCCGCACTGCGGCAACGAGTTTCGTGGCCAGCAGCGAATGCCCACCGAGATCGAAGAATGAGTCGTCGCCGCCGACCTGGTCGCGTTCGAGCAGTTCGGCGAACAGGTCGGCGAGCCGGCGCTCGGTTCCCTCGACGGGCTCGCGGTAGGCCGCACCCGAGTCGATGTCGGGATCGGGCAACGCCGCGCGGTCGATCTTGCCGTGCGCGGTGATCGGAATCTCGTCGACGACGACGTACGCCGCCGGCGTCATGTACTCCGGCAGCGCGGCCGCGACGCGGTTGCGGATGCGCTCGACGTTCACGTCCTCGACGGCTTCGGCCGGGGTCACGTATCCGACGAGGCTCTTGCCGACACCGGGCAGGTCGCTGACCACCACCACCGCCTGACCGACGCTGGGGTCGACGGAGATCGCGGCCGCCACCTCACCGAGTTCGATGCGGTAGCCCCGGATCTTGACCTGCTCGTCGGCGCGGCCGACGAACTCGACGTCGCCGTCGGCATTGCGGCGGGCC
The DNA here is from genome assembly GCF_001499855.1 of Mycobacterium sp. GA-0227b. GTDB lineage: Bacteria > Actinomycetota > Actinomycetes > Mycobacteriales > Mycobacteriaceae > Mycobacterium. Next base: position 133,198 of record NZ_LQIK01000005.1, on the reverse strand, counting down.
AGATCACCCGACCGGTACAGCCGGCCACCGGAATTGAACGGGTCGGCGACGAACCGCTCGGCGGTCAGCCCCGCCCGACGGTGATAGCCGTGGGCGACATGCGTTCCGCCGATGTAGATTTCGCCGATCACCCCGACGGGAACGGGCCGCAGTGCGTCGTCGAGCAGGTGGATCTGGGTGTTGATCTTGGGCCTGCCGATCGGCACGATCCGGGTGCCCTGCTTGCCCTCGACCTTGTAGCGGCTCGCGTTGATCACCGTTTCGGTCGGCCCGTAGAAGTTGTGCAGCAGCGCATCGAAGGTCGCATGGAACTTGTCGGCCAGCTCGCCGGGCAGCGCTTCGCCGCCGATGGGCACCCGCTGCAGCGTGCGCCACTGGTTGACGCCGGGCAGCGACAGAAACAACCCGAGCAGCGAGGGCACGAAGTGCATCGAGGTGATGCCTTCGTCGTGCAGCAACTCGGTGAGGTAGCCGACGTCGCGAAGGCCGTCCGGCCGGGGAATCACGAGTCGGCCGCCGCAGGCGAGCATGCCGAAGATCTCGGCGATCGAGACGTCGAAACTCGGCGATGCGACCTGCAGGAGCCGCTCTCTGTCGTCGATCCCGTAGTCGCCCTTGAACCAGACGAAGTACTCGGCGACCGGCCGGTGCGGGACCGGGACACCCTTGGGCAGACCGGTCGAACCCGAGGTGTAGATGAGGTACGCGGTGTTGTCCGGATCCAGCCTGCGAACCCGGTCGGCGTCGGTGGGGTCGGTGGAGCGGTGGCCGTCGAGGCCGGTGATCGGTTCGCGGATAATCAGTTTCGGGTCGGAGTCGGACAGGATGAACGTCAGCCGGTCCTCGGGGTAGGTCGGGTCGACCGGCTGGTACACCGCGCCCGCCTTGATCACCCCGAGCGCGGTGATCACCAGTTCCGGCGAGCGGTCCAGCAGCACCGCCACGCGGTCCTCGGTGCCGATGCCCTGCTCGATCAGCCAGTGCGCCACCCGGTTCGCCGACTCGTTGAGCTCGCGGTAGGTGTAGTGGCGTCCCTCGTAGACGACGGCGACCGCGTCGGGTGTGCGCGCCACCTGGGCTTCGACGAGCGCCGTCATCGTCGAGGAGGCGGTGACGAACTCCTCGCCGGCCGCCACCCGGTTCAGCCATTCGGTGTCGGCGGCGCCCATCACCTCGAGCTCGGCGATGGGGCGATCGGGGCGTTGCAGCGCATCGTCGAGCAGCACCGCGTAGTGCTCGAGAAGCTGGCGGACCAGTGCCGCGTCGAGGATCTCGACGAGATATTCGGCCTCCACGACGACCCGCGCCTCGGGGGCGTCGAACTCCACCATGAATCCCAACGGCAGCTGAGTCAGATGGCTACGTAATTCCGCTCGGCTGCAGGTGATTCCGGGCGGGTTGAAGCCTTCGCCGTCAGCGCCGCGGGCGCCGAACGTCACCCGGGTCATCCGTTCGACGCCGTGCCGACGATCCGGGTTCAGTTCGCGCACCACCCGGTCCAGGTTGACGCGTTGATGCGCGAACGCGCCGACCGCGGTGTCACGCGCGTGCGCGACGACGTCGCGGAAGCTCTGCCGGGCGGCGGGTCGCAGCCGCAGGGCGACCGTGTTGCCGTAGTAGCCGATCACGTCCTCGACCTCGGCGCTGCGGTTCAGCACGGGCGTGGCGACCAGGAAGTCCTCGGCGTGGGTGTAGCGCCGCATCAGCACCCCGAAGGCCGCCAGCAGCACCATGTACGGCGTCGCGCCCGACTCCTTCGCCAGCGCCGCGACCCGGTCGACCGTTGCGTCCGGCAGTTGCAGGGTGAGGCGCTGAGACCGCCAATTCGTCGGTACCGCAGAACCGTTCGGGCCCGGCAGTTCCAGCGGCTCGGGCGGATCGGCCAGCACCGTGCGCCAGTAGTCGAGGTCTTCGTCGACCGAACCGAGCGTGTGCGCCGGCGGGTTGACGGCAGGTGCGAGCGGTGCACCGGTGTATGCCCGGGTGAGGTCGCCGAAGAACACCTGCCAGCAGCCGTCGTCCCAGGCGATGTGGTGCGCGACCAACAGCAGGACGTGCTCGTCGGCGGCGGTGCGCACGGCAGTGAGCCGCAGCGGCGATTCGGTGGCGAGGTCGAAGGATGCGCCGAACTCGCGCTGGGCCAGCACTTCCAGTCGGAGTCGGCGCGCGTGCTCGGAGAGGTCGGTCAGATCGTGCACCGCCCAGCCGGGCCTCAGCTCGTCATGCACGGTCGGTTGCGGTTCACCGTCGTCGTCGGCCTGATAGGTGGTGCGCAACACCGCATGCCGCGCGGCGACGGCGTTGACGGCGTCGTGCAGTCGGGCGACGTCGAGCTCACCGGTGATCCGGTAGGAGAGGCAGATGTTGAGGATCGCGCCGGTCGGATCTGCCGTCTGGACGAACCACATGCGACGCTGCCCGTCGGACAGCCCGCCCGCCTCAGCGGTCGATTGGTTCTCCGTGCGCAGTCCCCGCTCGGCCAACTTGCGGCGCAGCAACTCCAGCCGGCGGTCCTCGACCCGCTCGCGGGTATCGACCGTGTCAGTCACGCGTTGTCCACCTTCTCTGATCGTTCTGTGCTGTTGAGGTCGGCGACGAGCTCGCCGCCTGTGATGCCGCCGAGCAGGGTGGCCAGCGGCACCTTCCGGCCGCTCGTCCGCAGCAGCCGCTTGCGTAGGTCTAGGGCCAGTAGCGAGTCGACGCCCATGTCGAGCAGGGACATGTCGAGGTCGATCGAGGCCGGCTCGAGGTTGAGCACCGCGGCGAGCTCGGTCCGCACGCGCGCAGCGGTGTCGACGTCGGCTTCGCTTGTGGCCGGCCGGGTTTCGATGGTATCCGCGCTTCGGCTCTCCAGGAACATTCGCAGCCGGCCCTGGTCGGCGCTCAGCAACAGCGGGTCCTCGCCGTGATCACGCAGGGTGGCTTCGACCGCCGCGTCGGGCGTCATCGGCAGCAGGCCGGACCGTTCGATCCTGGTCACCTCCCCGGCGCCGGCGATCCCAATGCCGCGCCACAGCCCGTACCTGGCGGCCAGGCAGTGCTGGCCCTTGGCACGCAGCTGGCCGGCCATCACGTCGAGCATCCGGTTGGCGGCCGAATACGCGGCGTGCCCGCGCCCGCCCCACACGCCGGACACCGACGAGCACAGCAGGATTCGCGCGTCCGGGCGCATCGGCCACAGCTCCGTCATCCGGGCCAGGCCGCCGATCTTGGCCGCCGAGGTTTCGGCGAACGCGGCGGGCGTGAGCGCGTCGCGGTCCGTGAAGGCCGCCGCGCCCGCGGCGTGGATAAGCAGTGAGGCGCCGTCGCCGCCGAACTGCCCGGCCGCCGCTGCGATCTGCTCGGCGGAGGTGACGTCGCAGCGCGGCGCTACCACGTCGACCTGCGCTGCCGCCAGTTCGGCGACGACCGCGGCGTCGACGCCGCTGCGGCTGAGCAACACGATGCGACGGGCGCCGTGGGCGGCCAGATACCGGGCGAAGTGAAGTCCGACCGCACCGTTACCACCGGTGATCACGACGTCGGCGAGCGAGTTCCCATCCAGCTGCCAGGACGGCGCTGGTTCGACCGATTCGGCCACGGTCCGTACGAAAACCTCTGGGCCCGAGCCGTCGTCGCGTATGGCGGTTTCGTCGGCGCCGCCCAGCAGCGCGCCCGCCGCGGCGGCCGCCACGACATCGTCGGGTTCCCACGACGGCAGGTCGAGATGCCGGAACGACTGCTCGGGACGTTCGAAGCCGATACTGCGGTGCATCGCCGCCAGCGCGGCCTGCGCGGGCAACGCCGCGGGCTCGCCCGGCCGGACGTGCTCACCGCCGACGGTGACCAGACACACCGCCCGAGTCTCGGGGCCGGCGGCGTCGACGTAGTCGAGCAAGCCTGCGCCGATCAATCCGGAGATCTCCTGGGCGCCGCGTTCGGCGTCGGGATGGTCCAGCTCGGGGGCCACCGCGACGACGAGGTCGGCGGTGCGGGCCTCGACGAGTTCGGATCCGCTGCGGCGCAGCGCTGTCCGCAGCCGATCACCGAGTGAACCGCCGGGTCCGGTGAGCTCGACGACCGCGACGCGCCGCGCCACCGTTGCCGATGGCGTGGTGCGGTCCCATTTCTCGCGGGCGACGGTGACGCCGTAGACCGGTGCCAATGGCTTCGGTTCGGCCCACAACCGCGCGGTCCGCATGGGCGCGTTGGGAAAGCCGCGCAACGGTGGCTGCGAGCTGACGTCGACGAGGTCGGCCCACCGGTAGCCGGGATTCGCCACCGCGACGGCGGAAATGTTGGCCGACAACGTTTCCATGGGCAACATGTCGCGGTGACCCGACCCGACGACGAGCGGCTCGTCGGTCTGATCGGCCAGCAGGTCACCCAATGCGAACAGCAGGGCCGGATGCGCCGACATCTCGATGAACGCTTCCGCGCCGCGGTGCCTCGCGGCTGCGACGGCGCGGTCGAACCGCACCGTGTTGCGGAGGTTGTCGTACCAGTAGTCGGTGAAGCCGGTGCCTTCGGGCACCACATCCGCGGTCGTCGAGCCAATGAAATGTATTGGAGCAGAAGTAAATTCGGCATCGGGGAGCATCGCGCGCAGATCGTCTCGCACCCGTTCCAGCGCGCTGGTGTGGCCGGGATAGTTCACGTCGAGCTCGCGGGCGAACAGGCCCTGCTCTGTCGCGGCGGCCACGAGCGCGGCGACGGCGGCGCGCTGCCCGGACACCGCCACCGAAGCGCCGGCGTTGACCGCGGACACCTCGAGCCAACCGGGGATCGTGGACATCAGCCGTTCGGCGTCGGGAAGCGAAACCCCCAGCGCCGCCATGCGGTAGTCGCCGGACAGGCGGTCCACCGCCTTGGCGCGCGCGATGACCACACCGGCGGCGGCGGGCAGCGCCATGCTTCCGGCGATGTACGCGGCGGCGACCTCGCCGAGGCTGTGCCCGATGACGACGTCGGGCTGGATTCCGCATGACCGCCAGATGTGGGCCAGGCCGACGGCGTGGGTGAACTGCGCGGCCTGGACCTGCGCCTGTGACCACTGTCCGCCAGTGGACTCCGCGGTCAGGTACGGCAGCGGCGACGACTCGCCCGCGGCGACGAATGCCTCGGCGCAGCGGTCCACGTGCGCCCGGTACACGGCGGACTGCCGGTATGCCTGCGCGCCCATGGACGGCCACTGGTTGCCTTGTCCAGGAAACACGAAAGCTACCCGGGCGGTGCGTGTTTCCGATGAGCGGACGACGAGCGGGTGATCGGTTCCCGCTATTACGGCGCGCAGCCCGTCGGCTAGTTCGGCGGTGTCGGTGGCGCGCACGACCGCACGGTGTCTGCGCAGCCGGCGGGTGCGCAGCAGTGCCGCGGCGACCGCCCGCACATCCGGGTCGCGGTCGAGGTAACGCAGTATCGCCTCGGCGTCGGCGGCAACGAGTTCCTCGGCGTGCGAGCTCAACACGACCGGGATCCGGCCGTCGGGCAGACCGGTGGACGTCATCATGCCGCCTCGGATTCGGTCGCAGGCATCGACACCACCACGTGGGCGTTGGTGCCGCTCATACCGAATGCGGTCACCGCCGCGAGACGTCTGCCGTCGACCGCCGGCCAGGGCGTCAGCTCGGTGGCCAGCCGCAGACCTTGGCTGTCCCAGTCGATTTCGCGGCTGGCTTCGTTGCTGTGCAAGGTGGCCGGGATCGTTCCGTGCTCGGCGGCGATCAGCACCTTGGCCAGGCCGAGTCCGCCCGCCGCGGCCTGCGAGTGGCCGAGGTTCGACTTGACCGAGCCGAGCAGGCCGCCTTCGCCGGGTGCGGTGGCGCCGTAGGTCTGGGCGAGCGATATCAGCTCGGTGCGGTCCCCGAGTCGGGTGCCGGTGCCGTGGCCCTCGATCATCCCGATGTCTTCGGGCCGCACCCCGCTGTACTCCAGCGCGCGCTGAAACAACCGCGCCTGTGCCTGCCCGCTCGGTGCGGTGAGGCCGACGGAGCGGCCGTCCTGGTTCAGGCAGGTGGCCCGCAACTCGGCGAGTATCCGACGACCGTCGCTCACGGCTCTCGATCGGCGCTGCAGCACGAACATCGCTGCGCCCTCGGCCCATACGGTGCCGCTGGCCTGCGCGCTGTACGGCCGGCAGTGTCCGTCGTCGGAAAGCGCGTGTTGTTTGGAGAACTCGACGAAGAAGCCGGGCGAGCCCATCACGCAGACGCCACCGGCCAGCGCGAGGTCGCAGTCCCCCGATCGCAGTGACTGCGTCGCGGTGTGGATCGCGGTCAGTGTCGACGAACACGAGGTGTCGATGGTCAGCGCGGGCCCGGCGAGTCCGAGCGTGTAGGCGATCCGCCCGGAGATCACTCCCAGTGCGGTTCCCGACATCAGATGTCCGGTGAGATTGGAGAACTCGGCGAGGTCGGGACCGTACCCCATCGTCGAGGCGCCCACATAGCAGCCGGTGTCGTGGCCCGCGAGGTCGTCGGGGTTGATGCCGCTGTTCTCCAGCGCTCGCCACGCCACCCGCAGCGCGACCCGCTGCTGCGGGTCCATCGCGACCGCTTCCCGCGGCGAGATTCCGAAGAATTCGGGGTCGAAAACCGCAGCACCAGAGAGGAAGCCGCCGAGGTCGTGGATGCATTTGAACCCGTCGCGCTGCGATCCGTCGAGCACGTCGCGCACCGACCACCCGCGGTCCCGCGGGAACGGGCACAGACCTTCGCGCTGTGCGACCAGCAGGTCCCAGTAGGCGTCGGCGGTGTCGACATCTCCCGGCGCCTCGATCGCCATCCCCACGATGACGATCGGATCATCGACAGCGTGATCCGGCCCGCTAACCGGCATTGACCAACTCCGCAACCGCGTCGATGTGGTCGTTGATGTAGAAGTGCCCACCGTCGAACAGCGACAGTGTGAACGCGCCTTGGGTATGAGTTTCCCAGCCCCGCAACATGTCCTGGCTGATCCGGTGGTCGGCGCTGCCACCGAGGGTGTGGATGTCGGCGGCGAGGCGGGCGTCCGGCTCGCAGGCGTAGCGGTTGAACGCCAGATAGTCCGCCCGCACCGCTCGGACGAGCAACTCGATGAACTCCTCATCCTCGACCAGCCGCGGGTCCGTACCGCCGAGATCGACCATGTTGGCGACGATTTCCGCCTCGGCGGTGGGCAACCGCGGTGAACCGGCGATCGTGGAAGGTGCCTGGCTCGCCGAAACCCACAGCTGCCGAACGGAAACCCCGTGACGCTCGGCGACCCGGCCGAATTCGAACGCGATCACCGCGCCCATGCAGTGCCCGAACAGTCGCAGCGGGCCGAGCCGGGACCAGTCGCCCGCGGCGAACAGATCGGCGGCCAGCGCCTCCACGGTGTCCGGGGCGGGATGGGCCAACCGATCCGCACGCTGCGGGTACTGGACGACGTACGCGTCGTCACCACCGCCGGCCAACGCCGACGCGAACGACCGGTAGGCCGCCGCCGCGCCACCCGCGTGGGGGAAGATCACGGTCGCGCCGCCGGCGGTCTTCCCGGCCGAGCGTTTGATCCAGGGCGCGAAGGTCAGTTGGCTCTGTTCGATCATCGTGTCGGGGTCGCGTCGATGGGTCGGCGAGAAGTCCGGGGCCGAGCCTGCGCATCTGCGAGAAATACCCCCATGAGCTCCTCCGTTGATTTAGCGCAGGCTGTCCTAAGTCGGAAGTGAGGTTACCCTATCCTTCTCGGCGCGCAGACGCCTACGTGCGGTACCGAACACGTGATTTCGCCCAGCTAGTCGCTTGCGGCCATCACCCAGCCCGTCGCGGCCACGCGCTGGCTCCAGAACTGCGCGTACCGGCCGCCGCGCTGCATCAGCTCGGTATGGGTGCCCTGCTCCTCGACCGCTCCGGTCGCGGAGAGCACCACGATGTTGTCGGCCGCGGTGACCGTGGACAGCTTGTGCGCGATCACGATGACCGTGCTGCGCTGGGCGAGGGTCCGGATGGATTCGGCGACGTGGTGCTCGTTCTCCGGGTCGAGCGCGCTGGTCGCCTCGTCGAACAGCACGATCGGCGCGTTCTTGACCAGCGCCCGTGCAATCGACACGCGCTGACGCTCACCGCCCGACAGCGCCGAGCCGCCCTCGCCGACGCGGGTGTGCCAACCGTCAGGCAGCCGTTCGACGACGGAAAGCAGGCCGGCGGTGCGGGCCGCCTCGACGATGTCCTCGTCGCTGGCGTCCGACCGCCCGATGCGGATGTTCTCCCACAACGTGTCGTCGAACAGGTACACGTCCTGGAACACCAGTGACAGTTGGGCCATCAAGTCCGCGGTGAGCTGGTCGCGCACGTCGTGGCCGCCGACCCGGACCACGCCGGAGTCGACGTCGTAGAAGCGGGCGATCAGCTTGGTGATCGTCGACTTGCCCGATCCGGACGGACCGACCAGCGCGGTCATGGTGCCCGGCTCGGCGGCGAAGCTCACGTCCGACAGCACCGTGCGGTCCGAGTACCCGAACGTGACGCGGTCGAGTTCGACCCGGCCCGGCACCGTGGCGGGGTTTGCCGTGGCCGGCTCAGAGAGCGACGCGGTGTCGAGGATCGACGTGATGCGCTGCAACTCTGCGCTCGCCAACCTCATCGCCGACCCGAGTTCGGCCAGCTGTGACAGCGGCGAGGCGAACCGGGCCGCGAGCCCAAGGATGGCCACCAGCGTGATCGGGTTGATGTCGCCGCGCACCGCGAGCCACGCCCCCGCCGCGATCAGCACCGAGAACACCGCCTGCACGGCGACGCCGTTCAACATCAACCCGGCCACCGACTGCCACAACGCGGCGCGCCCGGCCCGATGCTGCGCTTCCAGGGCGTCGCCGAGTGGCTTGTAGTCGGCGCCGGTGCGGCCGAACGCCCGCAGCACCGGCTGGTACCGCGCGAACTCGATCACGCGGTTGTTGACGTCGGTCGCCGAATCGTGGGTGCGGACCTCCGCGGTCGCGATCAGCCGCGCGGCGAACCGCCCGCACAGCACCAGCAGCACACCGCCGACCAGGGCGACGAGCCCGATGCGCCAGTCGAAGAAGAACAGGCCGGCCACCACGGTGACCGCGCTGACCGTGTTCACCACCAGCGGGGTGACCAGGTTGCCACCGCTGGTGCCGACGAAAACCGTTCCCTTGACCGCGATCTGGGACACCCTGCCGACGGTCTCGCGGGTGAACCAACCGAGCGGAAGGGTGACCATGTGATCGCCGAGCCGGTGGTGCAGCAGGCGCATCGTGGTCAGCGCCATGCGGATCGCCAGCTTCGCTCCGATGTAGTTGAGCACCGATGCGACCAGCACCGTGACGGCCATCAGCGCCAACCATCGTGCGGTGGCGCCATAGTCGCCGTCGAACATCGACACCGTGACCGGCACCAGCAACAGCATCACGACGCCGTGCAGGATGCCGTAGACCGTCATCACCGCGAGGAAGCTGAACATCCGGCCCCGCTGCGGGCCGAGGATCTGCAGAAAGCCCCGGATCATCTGGCCACCTCCCATTCGCGGGCATGCCCCGCGGTGTACGACTGCCACATCCGCGAGTACTGCCCGCCGGCGGCAAGCAGATCGTCGTGTCGGCCCTGTTCGACGATGCGCCCACGGTCCAGCACGACGATGTTGTCCGCGGACACGATCGAGCCCAGCCGGTGCGCGATGACCAGCACGGTGCGCCCGACGATGAGCCGCGAAAGCGCTTCCTGGATCTGGGCTTCCGAATCCGGGTCGGCGAACGCGGTCGCCTCGTCGAGCACCAGGATCGGCGTGTCGGCCAGCAGTGCGCGCGCGATGCTGACGCGTTGGGCCTCGCCGCCGGAGAAGTGCGCGTCCTCGTCGACCACGGAGTCATAACCGTTGGGCAACTGCAGGATTCGGTCGTGAATGCGGGCCGCCTGCGCCGCGGCGACGACCTCTTCGTCGGTGGCGTCGGCCCGGCCGAGCCGGATGTTGTCGGCGACGCTGATGCCGAGAAGTTGCACGTCCTGCAGCACGAACCCGACGTGCCGGTACAACTCGACCGGGGCGATCTCGCGGACGTCGACGCCGCCGACGCGCACCGTGCCCGCGGTGACGTCGTGGAAGCGCGGCACCAGCGTCGCCAGCGTGGACTTGCCGCTGCCCGACGGTCCGACCAGCGCGGTGATCGTCCCGGCCGGCAGCGTGAGCGAGATGTCGTGCAGGACGGTGTTTCGACCGTCGTAGGAGAACTGCACGCCCTCGAATTGGATCGAGTTGTCCCGCGGCGTCTGCGGATCGCGGGCGACGGGCAGCACGGGCGTGTCGAGCAGGCGCTTGAGGCGACCCGCCGCGGCCGCCGCCTGCCTGCGGATGTGCGTCGAATAGCCGACGGTCAGCACGGCCGCCGGGATCGTCACCGCGACCAGCGTCGAACCCAGCACCTCGATCGGTGTCACCCAGCCGCTGCGGACGAACCAGTAGCCGCCGGCGAGATTGGCAAGCAGCAGCACGGGCGTATCGATGAAGATCGACGACACCGCCTTGACCCGCACCAGCGGTCCCACCCAGCCGGCGAAGCTGTCGTTGAACTCGTCGGCGGCGTCGGCGAAGCGCTTGTGCGCCTTACCCGCTTCGCCGAAGGTCTTGACCACCGACACGCCGGCGATGAACTCGACGATGGTGGCGCTGATCCGTTCGACTCCCCGGTCGAGGCGTTCCATCTGCACCCGGGAGTCACGGCCCAGCGCGACGTACACGCCGACGTAGAACGGCACGGTGGCCATCGCCAACAGGCCCAGCCGCCAGTCCAGGTAGAAGCAGTAGATGAGGCCGAACAGCGGGGTGGCCAGCGCGCCCGTGTTCTCCACCGCCGAATGCGCGACCAGGAAATGCAGTTCGCCGACGTCGTTCTGCACGGCCTTGTTCACCTCGCCCGACGACCGGGTGCCGAACCAGCCCAGCGGCAACCGGCCGAGCTTGTCGACGATCCGCAGCCGCAGTGACCGCTGCAGGTCCACGTCGGCGAAATGCGTGATGGTCAGCGCGGCGCCACCGGCGAGCGTGCGCACCAGCAGCGCGACGATCACCACCGCGACGACGATCCACACCCTGGTCTGATCCGGCGGGCCGGCGGCGAGCAGCTCGCGGCCGATCTCCACGATGCCGATGAAGGGCACGATGGTGGCAGCCGACGCCAGCAGTTGGTAGCGCGTCGCCCGCGATGTGCGAGCCCGCGTCGGGGCGAGCAGCTGCTGCAGTGCCAGCTTGTCGTAGGTGGCGGCCCGCTTGGCGGCATCGGGCGCCCCTTCCGGCGCGACCGGTTCGACGTCGGGTGCGGATTGCACAGCGGTCATGCGCCCTCCTGATCTTGGGTAAGGGTCGCCTAACCCTACCGGTCGCGTGAAGGGTGCCGGTCGCTACGTAACGTGGGCGGTAGTCACCTAGGGAAGGACGGGCATGGAGCTGGCCGGCGTCGGTGTGTGGAGTTCGCAACTGCGGTACGGCGACCAGGGTGAAGCCGCCGAGGCCGCCGCGGAACTCGAGGAACTCGGGTTCACGGCGCTGTGGATTCCCGACGTCGGTGGTCCCGTCCTCGATTCGGTGGAGCACCTGCTGTCGTCGACCAAGCGGGTGGTGATCGCCACCGGCATCCTGAACCTCTGGATGCACGAGCCCGCCGACGTGGCCGCCCGCTACGCGTCGCTCACCGGGACGCACGGCGAGCGGTTCCTGCTCGGCATCGGGGTGAGCCATGCCCCGCTGATCGACTCCAGGGAGCCGGGTCTGTACCGCAAGCCGCTGGCGGCGACCCGCGCCTACCTGGACGGGATCGACGCGACACCGCAACCGGTTCCGGTGGGCAACCGGGTACTCGCCGCGCTCGGCCCGAAGATGCTCGAGCTGGCCGCGACCCGGTCGAGGGGGGCGCACCCGTATCTGGTCACGCCCGACCACACCCGCTACGCCCGCGAACAGCTCGGCGAGGGCCCGCTGCTGCTGCCCGAGCAGACCGTGCTGCTCACCACCGACGCCGACGAGGCGCGTGCGCTCGGAACCGATTGGCTGCGTTCGTATCTGGCGTTGCCGAACTATGCCAACAACCTGTTGCGGTCGGGTTTCACCGAAGAGGACGTGGCCTCGGTCAGCGACCGGTTGTTCGACGCGCTCATCGCCTGGGGCGACGAGGAGACGGTGCTCGAGCGGGTCCGTGAGCACCACGACGCCGGCGCCGACCACGTCTGCGTGCAGGTGCTCACCGCCGATCCGCGGGAGTTCCCGCGCGATCAGTGGCGCCGTCTGGCCGCCGCCTTACGCTGAGGATTCGAGTTCGGACAGCACGGCGGCGCTGTCCATCTCGGCCACCTCGAGGTACACCTCGGCGACGGCGTCGAGGCGCTCGCTGTCGGCTTCCCGGGCCAGCAGTCGCTCGGCCAGCTTCGCCACGCACCGGGCGGCGAACATGTCAGTGACCAACACGGTCGGGGTGTCGAGCCAGTCCCGGACGCGGGCGATCACCTGGGTCGCCAGCACGGAATCCCCGCCGAGGGAGAAGAAGTCGTCGTCGACGCCGACCTTGGCGGCCTCGATGTCGAGCACCTCGGCCACGATCGCGACCAAAGCGGACTCCAGCGGGGTGGCTGGCGCTCGATAAGCTTGTGCCGCAGGCGGTTCAGCGTCGGCGAGCAGGCGCGCGACGGCCTGCCGGTCGATCTTGCCGTTCACGGTGAACGGGATCCGGTCGGCCACCACGATGACCTTCGGGATCATGTGCGCCGGAACCAGGTCGCCCATCGCCGCCGTGACGGCTCGTGCGTCGACGGCGGGGTCGTCGGTGCGCACCACCGCAGCCAGCACATCGCGATCACCGGGGATGACCGCGGCGACCGCCGCGTCGACTCCCCCGACCCGCTTCAGCGCGGCCTCCACCTCGCCGAGCTCGATGCGGTAACCGCTGATCTTCACCCGGTGATCGACGCGACCGACGAACTCGAGTGTGCCGTCAGGCAGGTAGCGCACGAGATCACCGGTGCGGTACCAGGTTCGGCCCTCGTGTTCGACGAACTTCTCGGCGGTCAGGTCGGGCCGCCCGCGGTATCCGCGGGCGATGCCGCGTCCGGTGAACCACAATTCACCGGGCACCCAGTCGGGGCAGTCGCTGCCGTCGGCGGCCACCACGCGGCAGGCGTTGTTCGGCAACGGTGTGCCGTAGGGCACCGAAGTCCAGTGCGCGGGCGGGTCGTCGACCTCGCAGATGGTCCCGTGCACGGCGGTCTCGGTCGCGCCGCCGAGACCCGCGGCGCGCACTTTCGGCGCCGATTTGCGCAGCGCCCGAACGAGTTCCGGACGCACCCAGTCGCCGCCGAGCAATACCACCCGCAGTCCGGCTAGCCGGTCTGCACCGGCCTCCAGCAGCATGTCGAGCCAGCCCGGCATCCAGTTCAGAAACGTCACGCCGTGCTGCTGGATCAGCCGCGCCCAGGCGTCGGGGTTCCGACGCTGATCCTCGTCGACCACGACGACCGCACCGCCCGCGCGCAGGATCGCGAAGATCTCCAGCACCGACATGTCGGCTTCCAACGACGCCAGCGCCAGGCTGCGGTCGCCCGTGTCGATGCCGAAGTGGTCGGTGACGAACTCGATGGTGTTCATCACCGCGTCGTGGGTCAGTTCCACACCCTTCGGTTCGCCGGTCGACCCCGACGTGAACAGCACGTAGGCAAGCGCATTCGGGTCGACCTCGGCGGGCTGCACAGCTGTGTCGCGGGCGGTCGCCTCGGAGACGGTGAGGACCGGCACGTCGGCGTGCACCATGTCGGCGCCGCCGCACAGCAGCACCGCCGACACCGCACTCGCGTCGAGGATCCGCGCGGTGCGCTCCGCGGGTTGGTCCGCGCCGATCGGCAGGTAGGCGGCTCCGGTCGCCAGGATGCCGAGCACCGCGGGGATCTGCTCGGCGCACTTCGGTCCGACCAGCGCGACCAGGTCGCCGGGATGAACACCGTTGTCGCGCAACGCTGCAGCGACACCGAGCGCGCGGTCGCGCAGTTCGCCGTAGGTCAGGTCGCCGTCCCGGCTGAACATCGCGGGCGCGTCCGGGACCACCCGCGCGTTGCGGAAGAAGCCGTCGTGAATCGCCTCATTGCTGAGCGGCGCCGTCGCGCTGTTCACCGCCTGCCGCACGGCGCGCTGCGGCTCCGGCACGGCGGGTGGATCGGGCGCGTCCCAGGCCGCATCGTCGGTGGCGAGCCGGGTCAGCTCCGCGAGATGGTAGGCGAACATCGCGTCCGCGACGCCCGGCCGGAACGCGTCGACGCGCACGTCCCAGTTGATCATCAGACCGTCTGCGAGCGGTGTCGCCTGCGCGTCGATGAGCACCTGCGGCCCTTGCGAAATCGTCCACACCGGGGCGCCGAACTGGTCGGTGACCTCCCCGGCGAACAGGTCGCCGAGCCCGAGTGCACTGGTGTAGACGATCGGCGCCAACACCTGGTTGCCCCGGTGACGGCCGAGGTCGCGCAGCACCGACAGCCCCGAGTAGCTGGAGTGCCGCGCGGTGTAGTGCAGCGTCTCCTGCACCGCCCGGGCCCGCTGCGTGGGTGTGCGCGTGTTGGCGAGGTCGATGTCGAGCATCAGCGACGACGTGAAGCAGCCGACCAGCTTCTCGACGTCGGGATGGAACGGCTCGCGGCCGAACATCGGCAGGTTGAGCAGGAATCGCGGACCACTCGACCACCGGGCCAGCGCGTTGGCGTACGAGGCCGCGACGGCCATCGCGGGCGTGATCCCACGGCGGTGCGCGGCGGCGAAGAGGGCGTCGCGGGTCGCGACGTCGAAGATGTGCCAGAGCCGCACGCTGCGCCGTGGGTCCTGCTGTTCGGCGAGCGGAATGAGTGGCAGCGCAGGCGATTCGGGTAGCTCTGGTATCCGCTCGGCCCACCACTGCAGGTCTTCTGCGGACGGTCCTCGATCCGCCGCGGTCAGCGCGGCCCGGTATTCGCGGTAGGTGTAACCGAGGTCGGGCAGCTCGCCTCCGCGGTAGAACGCCGCGAGGTCGGCCATGAACTTGCGGTAGCTCACCGCGTCCGCGGCGTTCATGTCCATGTCGACGTGCAGCCGCGTCCGTCCGTCCGGGCGCAGCGACAGGCTCAACTCGAGGACATCGCCGTCGAGGATCTGATGCGACTTCTCGTGCCGGATGGCCTCGAGGCGCTGCTCGGCCGCCTCGCGGTCCAGGTCGCGCAGGTCGTGGACCGTGACGGGCAGGCCGCGCTCGCCGATCCGCTGCGTGCCGTCCGGGAGGATCTCGACGCGCAGCATCGGATGGCGGGCAACGAGTTTCGTCGCCGCACGCCGTAGCCGCTCCGGGTCGACGCCGACACCGTCGAACTCGACGTACAGGTGCGCGGCCACGCCGCCGAGCTGCTGATCGTCGTTGCGGCCCAACCACATCGCGTGCTGCATCGGCGCCAACGGGAACGGTTCGTTCTCGTCGCCGGCGGGCGCGGTTTCGGCGACCCGATCCGGGCCACCGTTGCTGGATCGGTCGGAGACCAGCGCCGACCACGCTGCGACGGTCGGGTTCTCGGCGAGCGCGGCGAAGTTGACGTCGATGCCCTGCTTGCGCCACCGCCCGGACAGCGACATCATGCGAATCGAATCGAGGCCCGAGGCGATCAGGTCGGCATCGGGGTCGACCTCGTCGGGATTCACGCCGAGAAGTTCGGCGACCTCCTCGCGGACGGTGCGGTCGGCCGGTCCCGGAGAGGCGGCGTTTTCCGTCGACGCCGAACCCGTCTCACCAACACCCACGCGATCCTCCAGATTAGTACAGGCTGCCCTAACTAACCCCGGGAACGCTACCTTATATTCGAGGCACCAAACACACCTACCCCGAGGGGCCGCATCCGCCATGAGCACCGGTTTCGAGCAGCGCGCACCAGGAGATCGGCCGCTTGGGCACGGCGATTTCGGCGACTTGATGACCGGGTTCGTGCCGTTCCCGCCCGACCGCGCCGAGGAGTACCGACGGGCCGGCTACTGGACCGGTGAGCCGCTCGACTCGATCCTGCGCGACGCCGCCGCGGCGTGGCCGGCGCGCACCGCGGTCATCGACCCCGACGTCAGCTATACGTTCGCCGACCTGGACGGGCGGGCCGACCGCATCGCGGCGGCGCTGGCCGACCGCGGCATCGGCCCCGGTGATCGGATGCTTCTGCAGCTGCCGAACACTTGCGAGTTCGCCGTCACGTTGTTCGGCGTGCTGCGCGCCGGCGTCGTTCCCGTCATGTGCCTGCCGGGGCACCGGTCCGCCGAACTGAACCACTTCGCCGCGCTCAGCGGTGCCGTCGGCCTCATCGTGCCCGATTCGATCGCCGGCTTCGACTACCGCGAACTGGCCGAGGATCTGGTCAGGGACAACCCGCAGCTGCGCCACGTATTCGTCGACGGCGAGCCGGGCCGGTTCCAATCCTGGTCTGCGCTGGCCGATTTCGAGGGCCCGCTGCCCGAGCGCGGGCCCGTCGACCCCGATGTGCCGGCCCTGCTCTTGGTGTCGGGCGGTACGACGGGTCTGCCGAAGCTCATCGCCCGCACGCACAACGACTACCTCTACACCGCCAGGACGAGCGCACAGGAGTGCCACCTGACCGGTGACGACGTCTACCTCGTCGTGTTGCCCGCCGGGCACAACTTCCCGTTGGCATGCCCCGGCCTGTTGGGTTCGATGACCGTCGGCGCCACCTCGGTTTTCACCACCGACGCCAGCCCCGAAGCCGCGTTCGCGCTGATCGACCGGCACAAGGTGACGGTCACCGCCCTGGTCAACGCGCTGGCCAAGGTGTGGACCCAGGCGTGCGAGTGGGAACCCGTGCTGCCGACGTCCCTGCGCCTGGTGCAGGTCGGCGGGTCCCGGATGACTCCGCAGGAGGCCGAGTACATCCTGTCCGGGCTCACGCCGGGCCTGCAGCAGATCTTCGGGATGGCCGAGGGCATGCTGAACTTCACCCGCCCCGGTGATCCGGTCGACGTCGTGGTCAACACGCAGGGCAGACCGATGTCGCCGCACGACGAGATGCGCGTGGTCGACGAGTCCGGCGCTGAGGTGGCCCCCGGGGAGGAAGGTGAGTTGCTGGTCCGCGGGCCCTACACGCTGAACGGTTACTACCGCGCCGATGAGGCGAACGCGCGGTCGTTCACTCCCGACGGCTTCTACCGCAGCGGTGACCGCGTGCGCATCTTCGCCGACGGTCCGCGGGCCGGCTACGTCGAGGTGACCGGTCGTATCAAGGATGTCATCCACCGTGGCGGTGAGACGGTGTCGGCGTCGGATCTCGAGGAGCACCTGTTCGCGCACCCAGCGGTCTACGCCGCGGCCGCGGTCGCCCTGCCCGACGAGTACCTCGGCGAGAAGATCTGCGCAGCAGTTGTTTTCAAGGGCGCGCCGATCACGCTCGCCGAGCTGAACAAGTACCTCGACGAGCGCGGCGTTTCGGCGCACTGCAGGCCCGACGTGCTGGCGCCGCTGCCGTCGCTGCCCAAGACGGCGGTCGGCAAG
Source organism: Mycobacterium sp. GA-0227b (assembly GCF_001499855.1). Taxonomy (GTDB): domain Bacteria; phylum Actinomycetota; class Actinomycetes; order Mycobacteriales; family Mycobacteriaceae; genus Mycobacterium. The sequence continues at coordinate 115,707 of NZ_LQIK01000005.1, read as the reverse complement.
GTCGACAAGAAGAAGGTGGTCTCGCAGCTGGTGTCCTGAGGCGGGGACATCTGCTTGCGCTGCCGAAACTGAAGTTGTGCAGCAGATTCCGGCGTCTTTTCGCGCATGATTTCAGTCTGGGCGGGAGTCAGAGCGCGATGTGTCCGGTCAGGAGACCTCGACCTGCTCCGCGGGCTCCGGAGCCTCGAGCAGTTCGACGATCCGTTCGCTGACGGCCGCCGCGGTCGGGTATTCCCACAGCAGCGTCGGCGGCAACGACAAGCCGGTCTGCTTCTCCAGCTGACGCAGCAGCCCGACCGTCATGATCGAGTCGACGCCGACCTCCACCAACGGCAGAGCGGTGTCGACGTCGCCCTCCGACACGCCCAACTGCGCGGCGACCGCGGCAGCGACGACCTGTCCGACGCGCGTCGGGTCGGCGTCGATCAGGCCGACCGGCGGTGGTCCCCCGCTGTCGCACTCGTCGGTGTCCGTCGGCGCCACGTCGGCAAGCATCGGCACCGAGGCGGCGGCCGGAAGCAGCGGCAGCACAACGACGTTCGGCTCGTCATGTCGCATCGCGAGGTCCAACGCCCGCATCGCCTCGTCCGCCCCGACGGTGTCCATGCCCAGCGCGTCCAATTGCGCGGCGACGAAGCCGGACGTCGAACCCATGCCCAAGCCTCGCCACGCGGTCCAGGCGATGCTGACGGTGCGGTCACCGAGATTGCGTCGGTGCCGCGCCATCACGTCGAGGAACGAGTTCGCGCACGCGTACGCGCCCTGACCCGGGAAACCCGCCAGGTAGCCACACGACGAGAACAGCACCAGCCAGTCCAGCTGTTCGGGTGGGAACACCTCGTGCAGGGTCAGCGTGCCGTCGACCTTGGGGCGCATCGCCGCGGTGAAGTCGTCCGGCGTGGTGTTCACCAGCAGCGCGCCGGCCTCGACACCGGCCGCGTGGATCACCCCGCGCACCGGCGGCAGGTCGCGCAGCGCGGCGCGCAGCGTGTCGGCGGCGCAGGGCGCTGCGATGTCCATCGCGACCACGCGCACGGAGACCCCCCGCTCCTCGAGCGCCGCGACGGTGCGCACCAACTCCGAATCCGCTTGCCACTGCGAGCGGTCCGGCATACCGCGACGCGACAGCAAGACCAGGCGGCGCGCGCCGATGTCGGCCAACCGCTGCGCCATCCGCAATCCGAGCACCCCGGTGCCGCCGGTGATCACATACGTGCCGCCTGCCGAGCACTGCAACGGCGCACCGGATCCCCGACCCGCATGCGCCAGGCGCGCCGACTGTGCGACGCCGTCGCGCAGCACCAAGACGGGATGGCCGTGCACAGAGGCCAGCACGCCGAGCGGAAGCCGATCGTCGGCCACGTCGAGCACCCCGCCGAACACTTTCGGGTGTTCGGCGGCGGCGACCCTGGCCAACCCCCACAGCGGCGCATGTGCCACGTTCGCGCCCTCGTGCACGCCACGGGTGAGCACCCACATCCGCGCCTCGGCGCCGTGGTCGAGCAGCGCCCGCAGCGTCTGCATCACCAGGCCGACCGACCGCTCCGGCGAGTCGTGGCTGCGCGGAAGCACCAGCACCACGGCATCGCGATCCAATGACTCTGCAGCACAAGCGAGTTCGCCCGCGTCGTCGTGCAGCACGTAAGGCACCTCTGCTGCGGACAGGTCGCGCGCCACGAACCCGCGGGTGGCGGTGTCACCGCCGACGACCACGACGGCTCGCGGCCGGCCGTCCGGTCGCCATGACACCGGTTGCCACGACACGTGATGCAGCATCCGGGACACGTCGCTGCCGGAGGGGTTCTCGAGTTGCTCGAAGGACATCCCGGTCAGTGAGGCGAGCACCTTGCCGGATTCCTCGGCGAGCAACACGTCGGTCGAGGTGGTGCCCGGCCTTCGTCGAACATGCAGCAGCGCAACGGCGGGCGGTTGCCCGTGCACCCGGACCCGGTCGATGCGGGCGGGCATCCGCAGCCGTGGCGGGCCGTCGAAGACCGTGGAGGCCGCGGACGTCGCGGCGTCCAGCAGCGGGGCCCAGGTTTCCGGCGCCGCGTGGTCAGCGCGAGCGGCCACCTTGGCGAGCAGTTCGCCGTCGCCACCGTCCAATTCGAGGATTTCCCAGTCGAATCCCATCGCGGCGACGCCGAGCGTGGCGAGGGTATCGACGACGTGACTCGAGGGCAGCCGATCGCGACACCGCTCGCGGGCGGCGGGCTCGTCGAGCACCTCGCCCAGGAGGTCTTCGATGTCGTCATCGGCGGCGGCCACCGCGCTGCTGTGGGTGAGCCAGCCGCCGTCGTCGGACTCGTCGTCGTTGTCGACCAGCCGCGTGGCCAGGCTCAGCCCGCGGTCCTGCAGGACGACCTGCACGTCGCGGGCCCGCCCCGGCGCCACCGGGGTGCGCAGCCGGACGTCGACGAGGTCTGCGCCCGCGCGGTCGCAACGCACATCCAACTCTGCGGCCGCGCCCAGGAAGGTGTTGACGATGACGGCCGCCGGCACGATCTCGGTGCCTTTCACCGGATGGTTGCCCGGGTACGGGCGGGTGTCCAGGTCGACCCGGGTCTGCCACATCTTCGACGCCACCGCGCCGGTCACCTCTGTCCGGCCACCGAGCAGAGTGTGGCTCTCGACGTCATGCACGCCGCGGCCACCCGGCGGTGGTGTCGGGGTGCGCCAGAACCGCCGGTGCTGCCACTGGGTCACCGGCAGGTCAGCCGCCCACGGTGCAGCCGGCAGGCCGGGATCGACCGGCGCGCCGTAGCAGTGCAGCGCAGCCACCGCCGTTGCCACCGAACGCATTTCAGGCCGCTCCCGCCGCAGCAGCGGGACGACGGCGTGCTGGTCGGCACCGGCAGCGGTGAGTGTCTCGGCGATCGAGTGCGCCACCACCGGATGCGCCGAAACCTCGAGGAACAGCCGGTGCCCGTCCTCGACCGCGGCCGAGACCGCTTCGGCGAACCGCACCCGGTCTCGCAGATTCGCCACCCAGTAGTGCTGGTCGCGGCGTGCCGCAGACCGTGGGTCGGCCAACGCCGTTGTGTAAAGCCTGGTTTCGGGTTGCCGCGGCGGGGGCAGCTGGGCGGTGAGGCGGCCGAGCTCGCCGGTGAGCGCGTCCATCGCGGGGCTGTGGAACGCGACGTCGGTGTTGACCCGCCGCACCATCACGCCTTGATCGGTCCACTCCTGGCAGATGTCGTCGACGGCGCCAGTCATGCCGGAGATCACCGTCGACTCCGGCGACGCGCTGATCGCGGCCACCACATCGGTTCGTCCGGCCAGCCGCCGATCGGCCTCGCCGAACGGAAGGCGCACCAGCGCCATGGCGCCCTGTCCCATCACCGACCGGAAACCCCGGGCGCGGTAACACGCCACCGCGGCGCCGACCGTCAGGTCGAACACCCCCGCGGTGACGCATGCGGCGACCTCCCCGACCGAGTGACCGATCACCGCCGCCGGTGTGACACCGCGGGCCCGCAGCATCGTGGCCAGGCCGACCTGCATCGCGAAGGTCAACGCCTGCACCCGGTCTGTACCACCGAGGTGCCCGGTGGTCAGCGCCTCCCGCGCCGAGAACCCGAGCTCGGCGGTGAACACCGGGTCGATGGTGTCCACCACGTCGGCGAATTCCGGTGCTGTGGCGAGCAATTCGCGACCCATACCGGCCCAGTGCGAGCCGTGGCCGGAGAACACCCAGACCGCGCCGGCGGCTGCGGCGGGCAGCGCCGTCCCGGTCACCACGGCGGCATCCGGTTCGTCGTCGGCCAGGGCGGCCAAGCGCGCGGCCACCCCGGCCACGTCGTCCACATCGTCGGCGACCACCGCGGCGCGGACCGGCTCGTGCGAGCGGCGCGTCCACAGGGTGGCCGCGACCTCGGCCAGCGGTGGCGGATCGCTTCGCAGGTACTGCGCGAGCGCACCCGCCTGGCTGCGCAAGCGGGCGGTGCTGCGGGCCGAGACCGGGATGACCATGGGACACTGCGGGTTTCGAGCGGGCTCGGCGGCGGCTCGTCTGGTCGGCGTCTCCTCGAGGAGCACGTGTGCGATGGTGCCGCCGTAGCCGTAGCTGCAGACCGCGGCGCGCCTGGGCGCATCGCCGGCACCGTCCCACGGCTCGACCTGCGTCGGTACCCGCAACCCGCTTTCGGCCCAGTCCACCGCGGGCGTCAGCGAGGTGAGGCCCGCGGTCGGCGGGATGGTCCGGTGATGCAGCGTCAGCGCGGCCTTGATGAGCCCGATGACTCCGGCGCCACCTTCGAGGTGGCCGACGTTGGGCTTGACCGACCCGATACGGCACTTCTCGTCGGCAGGTCTGTCCACTCCGTAGACCGATGCGAGTGCCCGCACCTCGGTGGGGTCGCCGGACGGTGTGCCGGTGCCGTGCGCCTCGATGAAACCGACGCTCGCGGGAGCGATGCCGGCGAATTGGCAAGCGCGTCGGAACATCTCGGCCTGCGCTTCGCCGTTGGGCGACATGATGCCGACAGTGCGACCGTCCTGCGCGACGGCGCCGCCCCGCACGACCGCGTACACGTGGTCGCCGTCGCGGATTGCGTCGGCGAGACGCTTGAGCACCACCACGCCCGCGCCTTCGCCGCGTCCGTAGCCGTCCGCGGCGGCGTCGAAGGTCTTGCAGCGGCCGTCGGGGGCCGTCGCACCCGCTACGTCGAGCACCCGGGTCAGCCCCGGCCCGATCAACGCACTGACCCCGCCCGCCAGCGCCAGCGACGTCTCACCGGTGTTCAGCATCTGGCACGCCTGGTGCACGGCGACCAGCGAAGCGGCGCATGCGGCGTCGAGAGCCACGCTGGGGCCGCGCAAGTCGAGCAGGTGAGACACCCGGTTGGCGATGCCGCACAGCGACGTGCCGATCCCGGTCCACGCTTCGATACCGGGCAGGTCCTCCATGATCAGCTTGCCGTAATCGTCGGAGTTGACGCCCATCAGCACGGCGGTGTCGCTGCCCGCCAACGACTTCGGCTGGACACCGGCGTGTTCGAGCGCCTCCCAGCTCACCTCGAGCGCCAGCCGCTGCTGGGGGTCCATCAGCTCCGCCTCACGCGGTGACACCCCGAAGAACTCGGCGTCGAAGCCGGGCAGGTCGTCGAGGAACGTTCCCCATCGCGTGACGTCCTTGAGCACCGCGGCGTTGCGCGGGTCGCGGCGAAGATAGGGCTCCCAGCGTTCCTCCGGCACCTCGCGGATGTCGCTGCCACCGTCGAGCAGGAAGTTCCAGAACTGTTCGGGCGTTCCGATCGAACCGGCCACCCGGCAGCCCAACCCGATGATCGCGATCGGCTCGGGTCGGGTGGAGTCGTCGGTTGAGGCGTCGGTGTGGGTCACGTCAGGTGAGTCCCGGACTCTGGATAGCCTTGCCTAAGAATCCACACGCCATGGCCGCAATACTGGCATATCCGGGCTGGTTTTTGTGATCTACGCGGGCTGCTCGGAGGTGGTGCCGGTCACGTTGCGGGCACTCGCCGCATTTAGTCGAGCAGGTCGCGGACCACGGCGTCGGCCAGCAGGCGGCCGCGGTCGGTGAGCGCCAGCCGCTTGTCCACCGGGGTCAGCAGGCCGTCGGCGACGGCGGTGTCGGCCCGCCGCCGTTCGGATTGGGTCAGCAAGCTCGTCGGCAGCCCGTCGCGCAGCCGCACCCGCAGCATCACATCCTCGATGTGCATGGTTTCGGCGTCGAGTTGCTCACAGTCGGCCACCGGCAGCCGGCCGTCGGCCAGCATCTGCGCATAGGTGTTGGGATGCTTGACGTTCCACCATCGGACCGCGCCGACGAAGCCGTGCGCTCCCGGCCCGGCGCCCCACCACTGGCCGCCGTTCCAGTAGCCGATGTTGTGCAGGCATTCACCGCCCGGCCGACTCCAGTTGGAGACCTCGTACCAATCGAAACCGGCGTCCGTCAGGCGGGCGTCGAGCAGCTCGTAGCGGCGGGCCAGCACGTCGTCGTCGGGCGGTGCGAGCTCGCCGCGGCGCACCCGACGGGCCATCGCGGTGCCATCCTCGACGACCAGCGCGTAGGCCGAGACGTGATCGACGCCGGCCTCCACGACCGTGTCGACCGAGCGCAGCAGATCGTCGTCGGACTCCCCCGGCGTGCCGTAGATGAGGTCGAGGTTGACGTGCTCGAATCCGGCCGCCCGGGCTTCCCGCGCCGCACCGAGCGCCCGCCCCGGCGAATGTGTGCGGTCCAGCGTCGCCAGCACATGGGGCGCCGCCGACTGCATCCCCAGCGACACCCGGGTGTACCCGGCCTCGCGCAGCTGGTCGAACAGCGGCGGCGACGTCGACTCGGGGTTGGCCTCGGTGGTGACCTCGGCGTCGGGCGCCAGCGGGAAATGCGTGCGCACGGCGTCGAGCACCGCGGCCAGGCCCGCGCCGCCCAGCAGGGACGGCGTGCCACCGCCGACGAACACGGTGTCGACCCGCGGCGCGCTGCCCAGCCGCTGAGCCGCCGACGTCAGCTCGGCACGCAACGCGACCAGCCACTGGCCGGGGTCGGCGCCGCCCAGCTCGGCGGGGGTGTAGGTGTTGAAGTCGCAGTAACCGCAGCGGGTCGCGCAGAACGGCACGTGGATGTAGACACCGAACGGCCGCCCCGGCGTCGGCGTGACGACCGGTAACTCGGCCGACGAGCGCTCGCGCGAGGAGCGTCCAGTCGGTGCCGCGGTTCGGGTCATGCAAGCGATTGTCCGCCTGGCCGCGACATTGCCGCCACGCAGGCGCCTCCTCGTACTTCTGCTGCGTGATTGCCGCCTCGCTGCCCGGTTTCTGCTCACCGTGACCGTAAATTCTGCCCGGTTAGGGCATATGTCGGTGTCCGTGGCACAATTGGGCACGTGACCGCCGTCCGCATCTTCCCCCAGCGTGTAGCCCTGGTGGCGCGGCGGCATGTCGATTTCAAGCGCGTGTGTAGCTGTTGTTGTCTGCCCTGACGCTTGATCCTTAGGACCCAGCCCACCCCGAATTTCAGCTGGCCGCCGGATCTGCGCCGCCGGACAGCCCCGGTGATGACGCGCGATCCGGCTCCACAGAGGAGCCACGACCATGACCACAGCGGAAACCAAGCCGAAGCCCGCCAAACGCCCCCGCGCCGAGGGCCAGTGGAAACTCGGCTACCGCGAACCGCTCAACGCCAACGAGCAGCTGAAAAAGGACGATGACGCGCTCAACGTGCGCGCCCGCATCGTCGACATCTACTCCAAGACCGGCTTCGACGGCATCGACAAGACCGACCTGCGCGGCCGCTTCCGTTGGATGGGCCTGTACACCCAGCGTGAGCAGGGCTACGACGGCACCTGGACCGGCGACGAGAACGCCGACCTGCTCGAGGCCAAGTACTTCATGATGCGGGTGCGCTGCGACGGCAAGGCCCTCACCGCCGCCGCGCTGCGCACGCTGGGCGAGATCTCCACCGAGTTCGCCCGCGACACCGCCGACATCTCCGACCGGATGAACCTGCAGTATCACTGGCTCGAGATCGAGAACGTGCCCGAGATCTGGGATCGGCTGGCCGCTCACGGGCTGCAGACCACCGAGGCCTGCGGGGACTGCCCGCGCGGGATGCTGGGCTCGCCGCTGGCGGGCTTGTCCCTCGACGAGGTGCTCGATCCGACGCCTGCGCTCGACGAGATCGTGCGTCGCTACATCGGCAATCCCGAGTACTCGAACCTGCCCCGCAAGTACAAGACCGCGATCTCCGGATTGCAGGACGTCGCCCACGAGGTCAACGACGTCTCCTTCATCGGGGTCGACCATCCCGAACACGGGCCGGGGCTCGATCTGTGGGTGGGCGGCGGCCTGTCCACCAACCCGATGCTGGCGCAGCGACTCGGCGCGTGGGTTCCGCTCGACGAGGTGCCCGACGTGTGGGAGGCCGTAACCGCGGTGTTCCGCGACTACGGGTACCGGCGGCTGCGGTCCAAGGCCCGGTTGAAGTTCCTGATCAAGGACTGGGGCGTAGAAAAGTTCCGCCAGGTGCTCGAGGACGAGTACCTCGGGCGCAAGCTCATCGACGGGCCCGCCCCCGAACCGGTCAAGCACCCGATCGACCACGTCGGCATCCAGAAGCTCAAGAACGGGCGCAACGCCGTGGGTGTCGCGCCGGTCGCGGGCCGCGTGTCCGGCACGATCCTGCGGAAGGTCGCCGATCTGGCCGAAGCGGCGGGCTCGGACCGCATCCGCTTCACGCCCTATCAGAAGCTGATCATCCTCGATGTGCCCGACGACAAGGTCGACGAACTGGCGGCCGGTCTCGAGGCGCTCGGGTTGCCGCCGCAGCCGTCGCACTGGCGCAAGAACCTGATGGCCTGCACCGGTATCGAGTTCTGCAAACTGTCGTTCACCGAGACGCGTACCCGGGCCCAGGGGCTGGTGCCGGAGCTGGAGAAGCGGCTCGAGGACATCAACGCCCAGCTCGACGTGCCGATCACGATCAACATCAACGGCTGCCCGAACTCGTGCGCGCGCATCCAGGTCGCCGACATCGGCTTCAAGGGCCAGATGGTCGACGACGGCAACGGCGGTTCGGTCGAGGGTTTCCAGGTGCACCTGGGCGGCAGCCTCGGCCTGGACAGCGGTTTCGGCCGCAAGCTGCGCCAGCACAAGGTGCTGTCTTCTGAGCTCGGTGACTACATCGACCGTGTCGTCCGAAACTTCGTGAAACAAAGAGAACAGGGCGAGCGTTTCGCTACGTGGGCACTACGAGCAGACGAGGCGGACCTGAGGTGACGGAGTTGATGAACGAGACCGACCTGCAGGCATTGGCCGAGCGCGGTGCGGCCGAACTCGACGGGGCCAGCGCGCTCGACCTGCTGCGCTGGACCGATGAGAACTTCGGCGACAGCTACATCGTGGCGTCGAACATGCAGGATGCGGTGCTCGTCGACCTGGCCGCCAAGGTGCGCCCGGGTGTCGACGTCCTGTTTCTCGACACCGGATACCACTTCGTGGAGACCATCGGCACCCGCGACGCCGTCGAGGCGGTCTACGACGTCAACGTCGTCAATGTCAGACCGGAGCACAGCGTGGCCGAGCAGGACGAGTTGTTCGGCAAGGACCTGTTCGCCCGCGAGCCCAACGAGTGCTGCCGGATGCGCAAGGTGGAGCCGCTGTCGGCGGCGCTGCGCGGATACTCCGCATGGGTCACCGGCATCCGCCGGGTCGAGGCACCCACGCGCGCCAACGCTCCACTGATCAGCTGGGACAAGGCATTCGGCCTGGTGAAGATCAACCCGCTGGCGGCCTGGACCGATGAGGACATGCAGGCCTATATCGATGCCAACAGCGTGCTCGTCAATCCGCTTGTGGACGAAGGCTATCCGTCGATCGGCTGCGCGCCGTGCACGGCGAAGCCGGTCGAGGGCGCCGATCCGCGCAGTGGCCGGTGGGCGGGCACCGGCAAGATCGAATGCGGGCTGCACGCGTCGTGACGGTGCTTGCACCAACCCGTCGCGCTCTGGTGCTGACGGCCCACGGCAGCGCCGATCCCCGGTCGGCGGCGGTGACACATGCGGTCGCGGGCCGCATTCGACGGCTGCGGCCGTGGCTCGACGTCCGGGCGGCATTCCTCGAACAGAACGGGCCGTACCTGACTGACACGTTGCGTGGGCTGGACGGCCCCGGCATCGTCGTCCCGTTGCTGCTCGCCGACGCCTATCACGCGCGCATCGACATCCCCACCGTCATCGAGGAGTCCGGTGCAGTGGTGGACCGGGCCGACGTTCTCGGCGAGGACCCGGCCTTGATGACGGTGTTCCGCCGGCGCCTCGCCGAGGCCGGGGTCTCCCCCGATGACGACGGCCTCGGGGTGATCGTCGTCGCGGTCGGCACCTCCAGGGAAGCCGCCAACGCACGCACCGCCACGGTGGCGCACACCCTCGGCACTGGAACTCGTTGGCGCGGAACTCAGATCGCGTTCGCCACCGGCGCCTACCCCGGCGTCGCCGACGCCGCGGAGCGGCTGCGCGCCGACGGCGCCGAGCGCCTCGTCATCGCCCCCTGGTTCTTGGCGCACGGCCGCATCACCGACCGGGTGAGGGCGTACGCTGCAGCGAACGGCATTGCGATGGCCGAACCGCTGGGCTCGCACAACCTGGTCGCCGCAACGGTGCTGGACCGCTTCGACGCGGTGGTCGCCGAGGACCTCGTCGCGGCGTAGCCGCTCAGCGACTCGTCGTCGTCGGCGGTGTGTCGGCCATCGGTAGTTCGGTGTCGGCGGGAATCGACGGCACGCGGGTGGCGCGCACGTACACGGTGTCGCCTTCACGCAGTCCGAGCGCCTCGGCGTCGCCGCGGGTGATCTGCGCGGTGAACGGCGTCTGCGTTGCGGCGTTGGTCAATTCGACGCGAACTTCGAAGCCCAGCATGACGATCCGGTCGATGACCGCGCGCACCACGCCGGTGCTCTGCACCGAGTCGTCGGTCGAGGCGATCGCCATCTCGGGATTGCGCCCCACCCGGATGTCGTGCGGGCGCACCAGGGCTCCGTTCAACGACGACACCGCGCCGAGGAACGACATCACGAACGCATTCGCCGGCTCGTCGTAAACCTGCGTCGGCGAACCGATCTGCTCGATGCGGCCCTTGTTGAGCACCGCGATCCGGTCGGCGACGTCGAGGGCCTCGGACTGGTCGTGGGTGACCAGCACGGTCGTCACGTGCACCTCGTCGTGCAGGCGCCGCAGCCACGCCCGCAGATCCTCGCGCACCTTGGCGTCCAACGCGCCGAACGGCTCGTCGAGCAGCAGCACCTGCGGGTCCACTGCGAGCGCGCGGGCAAGCGCCATGCGCTGACGCTGACCGCCGGAGAGCTGGTTCGGGTAGCGGGTCTGAAAACCCGCCAGCCCAACGACTTCCAGGAGGTTGTCGACCTTTTCGGCGATCTCGGCCTTCGGCCGCTTGCGAATCTTGAGTCCGAACGCGACGTTGTCGCGGACGGTGAGGTGCTTGAACGCGGCATAGTGCTGGAAGACGAAACCGATACCGCGTCGCTGCGGCGGAATCTTGGTCACGTCACGGCCGTTGATCGTGATCGTGCCACTGTCGGGCTGGTCCAGCCCGGCGATCGCGCGCAGCAGGGTGGACTTGCCCGAACCGCTGGGACCCAGCAGCGCGGTGAGCGAGCCGGCGGGCACGTCGAAGTCGACGTTGTCGAGCGCGGCGAAGTCGCCGTAGCGCTTGTTGGCGCCCTGTACGGTGATCGCGTTCGGCACAGCCGTCGTCTCCTGTTCTACTCGGTCGTCTTCTGGCGGCGGGCGTCGAGAATCACCTGGGCGATCAACACGATCACCGCCACCGCCATCAGCAGCGTCGAGATCGCGTAGGCACCGTATTCCGCGCCGCGCGCATGGCGATCGGACACCAGCAGGGTCAGCGTCTGCGAGGTGCCCGGCAGGTTCGACGACACCATGATCACCGCGCCGTACTCGCCGAGGGTACGGGCGACCGTCAGCACCACGCCGTACATCAGGCCCCATTTGATGGAGGGCAGGGTGACCCGCCAGAACGTCTGCCACGAGCTGGAACCCAGCGTCGATGCCGCCTCTTCCTGGTCGGTGCCCAGCTCGTGCAGGACGGGTTCGACCTCGCGAATGACGTACGGGACCGTGACGAAGATGCTCGCCAACACGATGCCCGGCAAGCCGAAGATGATCTTGAGCCCGAGGTTGTTCTCGACGAAGCCGAACGCTCCCGCGCTGCCCCACAACAGGATCAATGCGACACCGACCACCACCGGAGACACCGCGAATGGCAGGTCGATGACCGCCTGGAGCAGGCTCTTGCCGCGAAACCGGTTGCGCGCCAGCACCAATGCCGTCGGCACCCCGAAGATGACGTTGAGTGGGACCACGATCGCGACCACCAGCAGCGAGAGCTGCAGCGCCGAGATCGCCGCCGGTGTGGTGATCGACTCGACGAAGGTGCCGATGCCGGGAGCGAACGTGCGCCACAGGATCAGCCCGACCGGCACGACCAGCAGGACCAGCAGGTAGCCGAGCGCGACGAAGCGCAACACGTATCGCGCCGCGGCTGAGAGAATCATGTCTCGAGCTCCTGGCGCTTGGCGGCCCGGGCCCCGACGGTGCGCAGGATGAACAACACGACGAAGGAAAACGACAGCAGCACAATGGAAACCGCGGCGGCCCCGGTCCGGTCGTCGAATTCGATGAGGGTCCTTATGTACTGGGAGGACACCTCGGTCTCCCCCGGCACCGCTCCGCCGATCAGCACGACGGAGCCGTACTCGCCGATCGCGCGCGAGAACGCCAGGCCGGTCCCCGACAGCAGCGACGGCAGCAGCGCGGGCAGGATCACCAGCCGGAAGATGGTGAAGTTGTCGGCGCCCAGCGACGCAGCGGCCTCCTCCACTTCCCGGTCCAATTCGAGCAGCACCGGCTGCACCGAGCGCACCACGAACGGGAGCGTGACGAACAGCAGCGCGGTGGCCACTCCCCACTTCGTGTGCTGGATGTGCACCCCGACCGGGCTGTTCGGGCCGTAGAGCGCGAGCATCACCAGGCTGGCGACGATGGTGGGCAGCGCGAACGGCAAGTCGATGATCGCGTCGACCAGCCGCTTTCCGGGGAAGTCGTCGCGGGTGAGCACCCAGGCGACCAGCAGGCCGAAGAACAGGTTCACCACCGCGACAAGCGTCGAGATCGTCAACGTCACGCGAAACGATTCCAGCGCCGCGTTGGACGTCACCGCCTCCCAGAACGCCGCCCACCCGCCGCCCGCGGACTGCCAGACGATCGCGGCCAGCGGCAGCAGCACGATCACCGACAGCCACGTCGTCGCGACGCCGACACGCAGCCGAGTGCTGCCGTACCGGCCGGCGAAGACGCCGGGGCCAAGCGCAGCTGTCATCCGGTCGCCTGTTTGTAAATCTTCGTGATCGAGCCGTTGTCCTTGTCGAACAATGCCGGATCGACGGCGCTCCAGCCACCCAGGTCGGCGATCGTCCACAGCTTCTGCGGGGCCGGGAAGTCGTCCGCGAAGTCCTCGGCGACCGCCGGATCGACCGGCCGGAAACCGGCCTGCGCCCAGATCTTCTGGGCCTCCGGGGTGTAGAGGAAGTTCTTCAGCGCGTTCGCCTTGTCCTGGTGCGCGCTGGAGGTCACCACCGCGACGGGATTCTCGATCTTGAACGTCTGCGGAGGGTTGACGTGTTCGACGGGCTTGCCCTGCCGCTCTATGTTGATCGCCTCGTTCTCATAGCTGAGCAGCACGTCGCCGGTGCCCTGCAGGAACAGGTCGCTGGCCTCTCGGCCCGACGTCGGCCTGGTCTTGATGTGTTCGGTGACGAGCTGGTTCACGAACTCGAGGCCGGCCTGCGGGTTCTGGCCGCCGTTGCTCTTGGCGGCATACGGCGCCAACAGGTTCCACTTCGCCGAACCGGAACTCAACGGGCTGGGGCTGACCACTTCGAGCCCGGGTTGCAGAAGGTCGTCCCAGTCCTTGATGTTCTTCGGGTTGCCCTCGCGGACAACCAGGGAAACCACCGAGCCGAAGGGGATGCCCTTCGTGACGCCGGCGTTCCAGTCCTCGGCGACCTTGCCCGCCTTCACCAGCCGGGTGATGTCGGGTTCGACCGAGAAGTTCACGACGTCGGCGGGTTTGCCGTCGACCACCGCGCGCGACTGATCACCCGACGCACCGTAGGACGTCGTGACCGCCACGCCGTCACCTTCCTCGCTGGCCGCGAACGCCGGAAGGATCTTGCTCCAGCCGGGTTCGGGCACGGCATAGGCGACGAGCGTCAGGGTGGTTTCGGCGTCGCCACCCTGCCGGTCCCCGCCCGGCACATCGCTCGACCCGCCTCCGCACGCGACGAGCAGGGTCGCGGTGGTCGCGAGCGCCGCGGCGGCGCGCCAGGAGGTGCGGATGTTGCCCATCGGTGACCTTTCGTTGGGGGATTTCGACGGAATCCGTTCCGACGGAAAGGCGATGGATCGGCACGAGGGCGCCATGCCACAGCCGTCACCGACACCGAACCGCGGACGGGTAGGGAGTCAGCAACAACAACAGACATCGGCGACAGCGCTCGAACCCACGGCAATGAGGGCCAGCACATGGCCGCTCTTGTTGCCGGACGCTGTTTGCATGGCGCGAAGCCTAACAGAGTTGGCGCAACCCGCCCGGTGTGGGATTCGCAGGTGTCACCGGGTGACCAGCCACATGACGAGCACCAGGATCACCAGGATGACGAGCACCAGCGTCACCCGCGATCGGGGCATCCCGCCGCTCACCGGTCGACGTCACCATCGTCGTGGCGAATGTGGCGCACCAACCTGATCCCGTTGCCAAGCGCGCCGTCGAGCACGACCGCGACGCCGTAGGCCAGGGCGAGCACCACCGGCATCACCACCGCGGTCTGGGCGACGAACGGCAGGCCGGAGAGCCACAGCTCGACGCCGTCCCACCAACTGAGGAAGCCACCCACACGGCCAGCCTAGGCGATGCGAAGATGACCTCGTGCCTGCTGAGCGCACCACCTGCGTCGTTGTCGGCGGCGGCCCGGCCGGCGTGATGCTCGGGCTGTTGCTCGCCCGCGCCGGCGTCGAGGTCACGGTGATGGAGAAGCACGCCGATTTCCTTCGCGACTTCCGCGGTGACACGGTGCACGCCAGCACGCTGCGACTGCTCGACGAGTTGGGGCTGTCCGACGAGTTCGCCGCGGTGCCGCACCGCGAGATCGACACGTTGGCGATGACCGTGCAAGGTATGCAGTTTGCGATGGATCTGCGACGTATTCCCGGTCCGCACAAGCACATTGCGCTGGTCCCGCAGTGGGACTTCCTCGAACTGCTGGCGTCGGCCGCCGAACGGGAGCCGTCCTTCACTCTGCTGCGCAGCACCGAGGTGCTGGGGCCGGTCTGTGAGGACGGTGTCGTTGCCGGAGTCCGTTACCGGGGCGCCGACGGCGAGGTCCGCGAGATGCATGCGGCGCTGACCGTCGCCTGCGACGGGCGGTCTTCGACGATGCGCACCGCGATGGGTCTGACACCGAAAAACTTCGGCGTGCCGATGGACGTCTGGTGGTTCCGGGTGTCCCGCGACGCCGACGATCCGCACGGCCTCGCCGGCGTGCTCGGTGCGGGGCACGCCCAGATCGTCATCGACCGCGGCGACTATTTCCAGTGCGCGTATGTCATCCCCAAGGGCCGCGACGAGCAGCTACGCGCGAAGGGCATCGAGTCGTTGCATCGCGCTGTGGTGGCCCTGGTGCCGTGGCTGGCCGACCGCGTCGGCGCGGTGACATCGTTCGACGACGTGAAACTGCTCGATGTGCAACTCAACCGGCTCAGACGCTGGTACACCGATGGTTTGCTGCTGATCGGTGACGCTGCCCATGCGATGTCGCCGGTGGGCGGCGTCGGGATCAACCTCGCGGTGGCCGACGCCGTCGCGGCGGGGCGGATCCTGGCCGGCCCGTTGCGCTCGGGAACGCTGTCCACCAGGCATCTGGCGCGTGTGCAGGCCCGGCGATGGCTGCCGACGGCGCTGATCCAGTCGGTCCAGAAGCTGATCCACCGGCGCGTCATCGCGGTCGCGGTCACGTCAACAGGACCGGCCGATCCGCCTCTGCTGGTGCGCGCCGCCGCCAGGCTGCCGTTGCTGCGGAGGGTGGCCGCCTACGGCGTCGCGATCGGGCCCCTGCCCGAACGCGTCCCGGCCTTTGCCCGCCGCTGACAGCGCGAGGCGCGCGGCTACCCGGCCGATGAGTAGACGCCGGACACATCGGCAGTCGATGATGTCGGCATGGTTCTGCAACAAACCGGGCCGTCGGACGGGTCCACGGAGACCGAAAACGGGGCGAAACCCGCGCCCGCCGTCGTGGCGGACACCCCGCTGACGGTGACCGCCCCGACGCCCTATGCGCCCGGCGGCGCGTTGCGGAACCCGTTTCCGCCGATCGCTGACTACGCGTTTTTGTCCGACTGCGAGAACACCTGCCTGATCTCCTCGGCCGGGTCCGTCGAGTGGCTGTGCGTGCCGCGGCCCGACTCGCCCAGCGTGTTCGGCGCGATCCTGGACCGCGGCGCCGGCCACTTCCGGCTCGGCCCGTACGGGGTGTCGGTGCCTTCGGCCCGCCGCTATCTGCCCGGCAGCCTGATCCTCGAGACGACGTGGCAGACCCACACCGGCTGGCTGATCGTGCGCGACGCGCTGGTGATGGGCCCCTGGCACGACCTGGAGGCGCGGTCGCGCACCCATCGCCGCACCCCCATGGACTGGGACGCCGAGCACATCCTGCTGCGCACCGTGCGATGTGTGAGCGGCACTGTCGAGTTGGTGATGAACTGCGAACCGGCGTTCGACTACCACCGGATCCCGGCCACCTGGGAGTACTCGGCTCAGGCCTACGGCGAGGCGATCGCGCGGGCCACCCGCGACGCCGACGCGCACCCGACGCTGCGGCTGACGACAAATCTGCGGCTCGGCCTCGAAGGCCACGAGGCGCGGGCGCGGACCCGGATGAAGGAGGGTGACAACGTCTACGTCGCGCTGTCCTGGTCCAAACATCCGGTGCCGCAGACCTACGACGAGGCTGCCGACCGCATGTGGCAGACCAGCGAGGCTTGGCGGCAATGGATCAACGTCGGCGACTTCCCCGACCATCCATGGCGGTCCTACCTGCAGCGCAGCGCGCTGACGCTCAAGGGGTTGACCTACTCCCCGACCGGCGCGCTGTTGGCGGCTCCCACCACGTCGTTACCGGAAACGCCTCGGGGCGAACGCAATTGGGACTACCGCTACGCGTGGGTGCGCGACTCGACGTTCGCGTTGTGGGGCCTCTACACGCTGGGCCTGGACCGCGAGGCCGACGATTTCTTCGCGTTCATCGCCGATGTGTCCGGAGCGAACAACGGTGAGCGCCATCCGCTTCAGGTGATGTACGCCGTCGGCGGGGAGCGCACACTGGTCGAGGAGGAGCTGCACCACCTGTCCGGTTACGACGGCGCGCGACCCGTGCGCATCGGCAACGGGGCCTACAACCAGATGCAGCACGACATCTGGGGCACCATGCTCGATTCGGTGTACCTGCACGCCAAGTCGCGCGAGCAGATCTCCGACACGTTGTGGCCGGTGCTCAAGCAGCAGGTCGAAGAGGCGATCAAGCATTGGAAGCAGCCCGACCGCGGGATCTGGGAGGTGCGTGGCGAACCGCAGCACTTCACCTCGAGCAAGATCATGTGCTGGGTGGCGCTGGACCGCGGCTCCAAACTGGCCGAACTGCAAGGCGAGAAGTCCTATGCCCAGCAGTGGCGCGCGATCGCCGAGGAGATCAAGGCCGACGTGCTCAAGAACGGCGTCGACTCGCGCGGTGTGCTGACGCAGCGCTACGGCGACGACGCGCTCGACGCCTCACTGCTGTTGGCGGTGCTGACCCGGTTCCTTCCGCCCGACGACCCGCGGGTGCGCGCCACCGTGTTGGCCATCGCCGACGAGCTCACCGAGGAAGGCCTGGTGCTGCGCTACCGCGTCGAGGAGACCGATGACGGGCTGTCCGGCGAGGAGGGCACCTTCACGATCTGCTCGTTCTGGCTGGTGTCGGCGCTGGTCGAGATCGGCGAGGTGAGCCGCGCCAAGCACCTGTGCGAGCGGCTGCTGTCGTTCGCCAGCCCGCTGCACCTGTACGCCGAGGAGATCGAGCCGCGCACCGGCCGGCATCTCGGCAACTTCCCGCAGGCGTTCACCCATCTGGCGTTGATCAACGCGGTGGTGCACGTAATCCGGGCCGAGGAGGAGGCCGACAGCTCCGGCGTGTTCGTGCCCGCCAACGCCCCGATGTAGGCCGAATCCGCAACTTGTTGCGTCCTTGGCGGGCTACCGTCGTCAGTACTGTCGGGCGCCCGCGCGGGTGCCAAGAGGATGACGGCCATGAGCATCGACGGCACCAAGACCACGCCTGCGGCGGCGCTACATCAACCCACCGAACAGATGTGGCGGGACATGTTGCCCCAACTCCGGACCTTCGTTCGCCGGCGGATCGCCGACCCCAACCGGGCCGACGATCTCCTGGCCGACATTCTGCTTCGCATTCACCAGAATGTGGGCGCGCTCAACGACGAGGAGAAGCTGCCGAACTGGACCTTGCGGATCGCCCGAAACGCGATCGTCGACGAGTACCGACGAGCAGGCCGGAACCGAGAACACCCGGTAACGACCTTGTCCGAACACTCCGCCCCCGCGCTCACCGACGAGGACGAGCCCGCCGCGCTTCACGAGCTGTCC
Source organism: Mycobacterium sp. GA-0227b (assembly GCF_001499855.1). Taxonomy (GTDB): domain Bacteria; phylum Actinomycetota; class Actinomycetes; order Mycobacteriales; family Mycobacteriaceae; genus Mycobacterium. The sequence goes on along the minus strand of NZ_LQIK01000005.1, from coordinate 97,455 downwards.
GCTTGCCTGCGCCCGCTTCTCGCCGGGCTGCCGGTGGAGCAGCGGATGGCGGTGAAGATGATCGACCTCGATGGGATGAGCCAAGCCGAAGCAGCACAGCGAGCGGAGGTCTCGCTGTCCGGGATGAAGTCGCGCGTGCAGCGCGGGCGCCGACGGCTCGCCGAGCTGCTCGGGCAGTGCTGCGCACTGACGCTCGACGCTCGGGGCATGCCGATGGACTATGAGCCGCCACCGGGTTGCGAATGCGCTGGGCGCTGACTCCGCAGCCCGACTCGGCTTCTTTCAGGAGCAGCAGGTGCTTTCGACGGAATCGGTTGCCGCGCAGCTGGCCTCGCATACGGACAAGGGTGCGGCGTCGGGGTTCGCCGGGTTGTCGTCGGTGACAGCGTAGAACTCCCACCAGCCGAGCGGCACATCGGACGCGGTGACGAACACCTTGTCCTGTGTTGCGTGACAACAGACGTCGTGCTCGGCGACCGCGATCTCGAGGCCGACGGCTCTGAAGCGCTCCTGTGCCGCGATGACCTGCTCGGCTGTGTCAGCTTCGACGCCGAGATGGTTGAGGGTCTCGTCTGCGCCGGGTTTTTCGATCAGCACCAGCTTCAACGGCGGGTCGTCGATCGCGAAGTTGGCGTAGCCATCACGCACCTTGTGCGGCGGTACGCCGAACATGCTCTCGTAGAACGCGGTCGCCGTCGAAACGTCATCGACGTTCAACGCGAGCTGGATTCGTGTGGTGGCCACAGTGACTCCTTTCAGGGGAAGTACTCGACGCCTGTTCTGACGCATGCGTGTGTCGACGGACGCACCGGCCGATGTGATCGTGCGTCTTTCTCGACGGAATGCGTCAGTAGATGTGAACACCGCTAGGCAATCGGCCTTGCGGGCAATCACGAAGGAAGTTCACCGTGGAGATTCGTAAAATTCTCGGTAAGTCGGTCGCGGCAGTCGCAATGTCCACAGCACTCGCCGGCTTCGGAGCTGACGTGGCTGAGGCCAGGCCCCGCGACGGAAGCTGCGCCGCGCTGCAGAATGCGGCCAGCCACGCCAAAGCCAACGCCGACCACTATTTTCGTCAGGGCGACAACGGAAATGCCCGCTATTGGCAGTCGGTGTACCAAAAGACGATTCAGAACATTCAGCGGCGGAACTGCTGAGAGCCTCGACGCTCGCTTCGCGATCGGATACGAAACCGCATAGCGGGTAGTCCGGCCAGATTGGCGGTCTCTCGAAAATCGGGGCTCCGGTCGAGCGTCTCATGTGACGGCATACGGTTGGCTACTTCTTCGCGGCGTTGCCGACCATGTCGGTGGCGATGGTGGCGGCCTCGTCGCCTATCGAGTAGCTGCACGCCCACGCCTCGACGGTCAGGTTCGACACCACCGACACCGCGTGCTGGCAGGCCCACCCGCCGGCGTCCGCCTGCGTCGTGAGCTGAGTGACCAAGTTGTCCTCGGCGCTCACCTCACCGACCTCCCACAGGTACGAGGTTCCCCCATCTGCCACTGCGACAGAGGAATTGGCGCAGCCTTCCCACGCCGACCTGGACTTGTCGAAGAACCGCTGCGCCTTGTCGGCCGAGGGGTAGAGCACCGCGGTCTGCTCGACCCAGTGGTCGTTGTCCTCGCCGGGTTCGCGCGCCACTTGGTCGCGTACGTCGGTCCACCCGCTGCCCGCGTACACCGGATCCTCGGCGCCGTAGATCGCGCCCAGGCAGTCGAGGTCGGAAACCTGCTCGGAGTGGTCGGTCATCTCGTCGAGTTCGCTGGTGACCTTCATCGTCGTTGCGCCCATGATCCCGTTCAGTTCACCGATGGACAGCAACACGTCGTCGAGGTCGGACTCGGCCAGCGGCGGCACGTCGAGGCGGCCGGCGTCCTGCCCGCGCACCGCGGTTCCCGAAACGGTGCTCACACAGCCGGCCAGCAAGACGGATACCGCCAGGAAGACCGCCGCGGCGGATATCCGGGTCGCCGTGCCGAATCGAGTCACCGCGTTATTGTGACCGACTCACCGCACATTCGTGGCGCGGCCGTCAATTCGGTCGCGAGGCGTCAGGAGGCACCGATTTTCTGCAGCATCAAGGCCGCGACCGCGGCGGCATCCCGGGCGCCGGTGGCGCTGGGTCCGGCCACGTCGGTGATTTCCACGTCCACGATGCAGTCCCCGGCGACGCCGAGCGCGCGCTGAATCGTCGACCCGGCGTCCTGCATCACCACCGCGGACACGATCCGGTTGTCGATGCCCACTTCGGTGATCCGGCTGGTGGCCTGCGCGCCACGCTCGGGCTGCTGCAGCACCAGCGTCCGCCCGTTGCAGCCGTGCCACTTGTCGGCCGAAGCGGCGAAGAAGGCTTGCGCGGCCGCGACATCGCCGAACTCGACCACCCCGAAGAAACCGGTGGCGGTCGGGCCGTTGGCGTCGCCTCCGGCCCATGACCGGCTTGCCACCGAGCGCACCGGGCTGGCCTGGTAAACCACCTTCTCCAACCGGTACCCGGTGCTCACACAGTCGACCGGGGTCGCCTCGGCCTCCCGCACACCCTGCAACAGCATGTCGGCGCCGCCGGTGACCAGTTGGCCCATGAAGCCGCTGGCGCCCAGTGTGGTGGCCAGTTCCTCGGCGGTCGGCAGCGCCCGGTCCAGCGCCCGGTGCGGGGACGGCTTGGCGGCTTCGGCGATGTGCACGACTGGCGCTTTGGCCGGCGGGGCCGAACAGCCGGCGAGTACCGCGATCGCGCCCAGCGCCGCCCCCATCGCCGCCCTGCGCATCGCAGCTACTTCTTGGCCTTGTCGGCGGACGAGTCGGTGGACAGGGCGGCGACGAACGCCTCCTGTGGCACCTCGACCCGGCCGATGGTCTTCATCCGCTTCTTGCCTTCCTTCTGCTTCTCGAGCAGCTTGCGCTTGCGCGTGATGTCGCCGCCGTAACACTTCGATAGCACGTCTTTGCGGATCGCGCGGATGTTTTCGCGAGCGATGATCTTCGATCCGATCGCCGCCTGCACCGGAACCTCGAACTGCTGACGCGGGATCAGCTCCTTGAGCTTGGTGGTCATCTTGTTGCCGTAGGCGTACGCCGACTCCTTGTGCACGATCGCCGAGAACGCGTCGACCGGCTCGCCCTGTAGCAGGATGTCGACCTTGACGAGTTCGGCCTCCTGCTCGCCGGCCTCCTCGTAATCGAGGCTGGCGTAGCCGCGGGTGCGCGACTTCAACGCGTCGAAGAAGTCGAAGATGATCTCGCCCAACGGCATCGTGTAGCGCAACTCCACCCGCTCCGGCGACAGGTAGTCCATGCCGCCGAGTTCACCGCGCCGCGACTGGCACAATTCCATGATCGTGCCGATGAACTCGCTGGGCGCGATGATCGTGGTCTTGACCACCGGCTCGTAGACCGTGCGAATCTTGCCGTCAGGCCAGTCCGACGGATTGGTGACGACGACTTCCGAACCATCTTCCAGCACAACGCGATACACGACGTTCGGCGACGTCGAGATCAGGTCGAGGTTGAACTCGCGTTCGAGGCGCTCGCGGGTGATCTCCATGTGCAGCAGGCCGAGAAAGCCGCTGCGGAAGCCGAACCCGAGCGCCACCGACGTTTCCGGTTCGTAGGTCAGCGCGGCGTCGTTGAGTTGCAGCTTGTCCAGCGCATCACGCAGCACCGGATAATCCGAGCCGTCAACGGGATACAGCCCCGAGTACACCATCGGCCGCGGTTCGCGGTATCCGGTGAGCGGTTCGGCGGCGCCGTGGCGCGCCGTCGTCACGGTGTCACCGACCTTGGACTGGCGCACGTCCTTCACACCGGTGATGAGGTAGCCGACCTCTCCAACACCCAAGCCCGCCGAGGCTTTCGGCTCCGGCGAGACGATGCCGACCTCGAGCAGTTCGTGGGTGGCGCCGGTGGACATCATCTTGATGCGTTCGCGCGGGATGATCTTGCCGTCGACGACGCGCACGTAGGTCACCACGCCGCGGTAGGTGTCGTAGACGGAGTCGAAGATCATGGCGCGGGCAGGCACGTCGGCCTCACCGGTCGGCGGCGGCACCTCGCGCACGACGTGGTCGAGCAGGTCGGCCACCCCGGCGCCGGTCTTGCCGGACACCCGCAGCACGTCGGTGGGCTCACAACCGATGATGTGGGCGAGTTCGGCGGCGTACCGGTCCGGGTCGGCCGCGGGCAGGTCGATCTTGTTGAGCACCGGGATGATCTGCAGGTCGCGGTCCAGCGCCAGGTAAAGGTTCGCCAGCGTCTGCGCCTCGATGCCCTGGGCGGCGTCGACGAGCAGCACTGCGCCTTCGCAGGCCTCCAGTGCCCGCGAGACCTCGTAGGTGAAGTCGACGTGGCCGGGAGTGTCGATCAGGTGCAGCACGTATTCGTCGTCACCGATGCGCCACGGCAGCCGGACGTTCTGCGCCTTGATCGTGATGCCGCGTTCACGCTCGATGTCCATCCGGTCGAGGTATTGCGCGCGCATGTCCCGATCGGCGACGACGCCGGTGAGTTGCAGCATCCGATCGGCCAGCGTCGACTTGCCGTGATCAATATGGGCGATGATGCAGAAGTTCCGGATCTGCGCCGGCGCCGTGAACGTCTGATCGGCGAAATTGCTGATTGGAAATCTCCTGGTAGGACGGTCCTGCGGGTGCCAACAGCGTATCGAGGGCAAGGCCCGAGCACACAATCGCGCGGTCGGACGCTCGCTTATGCTCGGGACATGGCTCCGCCGTGGAGAACATTCCAGAAGTTCGCGGAGAATTTGGTGTTCAACGAGGCGCCGAAGTTCATCCGTCAGATCGGCCAGTCCGACACCGTGCAGCGCGGTATCCAGCAGGGCATCAAGATCGGCCTGGACGCGATCGCCGGCACCGCGAAAGAGGAGGCGCCCGCGATCACCGCTGGACGGCCGGTCAGCCGCAACTTCGTGCCGACCGCACACCGCGCCCGCAAGGTCGTATACGCGCCGGACCTGGACGGCCGCGCCGACCCCGGCGAGATCGTGTGGACGTGGGTGGTCTACGAGGACGATCCGACGCAGGGCAAGGACCGTCCCGTGCTGGTCGTCGGGCGGGACCGCTCGACGTTGCTCGGCCTGATGCTGTCCAGCCAGGACCACCATCGCGAGGATCCGAACTGGATCGGCATCGGCAGCGGCACCTGGGACTACGAGGGCCGGCAGAGTTGGGTGCGGCTGGACCGGGTGCTCGACGTGCCCGAGGCCGGCATCCGGCGCGAAGGCGCGATCCTCACGCGCGAGAGGTTCGAAGCGGTCGCGACCCGCCTCCGCACCGAATACTCCTGGAGCTGACTCGCTTTCCTGCCGCGAGGAGACGCAAAGTGCTCCATTTTCTCTGCGTGGCGGGGGTTTTTGCGTCTGTTCGGCGAAGAGCTAGCGCGGCTCGCGCCACATCGACCACATGCTGGGGCCGCCGTCGGGCAACTTGATCTCGCCGGTGACCTCGAACCCGAAGCGCTGGTAGTACGGGATGTTGTCGGGGTTGCTGGACTCGAGATAGGCCGGCGCGTACTCGGCGTCGCACCGATCGAGTCGCGAGCGCATCAGGGCCTGGCCGAAGCCGGTCCCACGGACACTCGGATCGCTGCCGATCACCGCCAGATACCAGTGCGGCTCCTCCGGATGATGCTTCTTCATCAGCTCGGATACCTGCTGACCGCGTCTGACCCGCGAGCCGAACGCCCGGATGAAGCCGGGCATCATCAGCAGCTCCTCGAGGCGCCCCTGCTTCCACTGTCCCGGCGGAGCCCACAGCGCTGCGGCGCCGATCCGTCCGCCACCGGCCACCTCGACGGCGTCGGTTCGCAGGAAGTGGTGTCGGGTCATGGTCGCGAACATCCGCGCGAGGCCGCGAGCCCGTGCGCCGTCGTCCGGCAGCATCCACATCATCACCGGGTCCGGATAGAACGCGCGGCCCAATACCTCCGACAAGGTGCGGACATCGCGCCGCCGGGCGGGCGCAACCTCGACGTCAGCCACGGGTGATGTAGGCCTGCAACTGCTCCTGCTGCGTTTCGAGCTCTTCCATCCGCGTCTTGACCACATCGCCGATGCTGACGATGCCCGCCAGCCTGCCGTTCTCCATCACGGGCACGTGCCGGACCCGGTTCGTCGTCATCAACGCGCTCAGGCTGTCGACCGAATCGTCTGGTGCGCAGGTCGCCACGAAGCTGGTCATGATTTCTGACACCGGCCGTCGCAGCAGGTCGGCGCCGTGCGCATGCAGGGCGCGCACGACGTCGCGCTCGGAGACGATGCCCACCACACCGTCGGGCGACACCACCACCATCGCGCCGATGTTGTGCACGGCCAACTCGGTGAGCAACCCCGCGACCGACGTCTCCGGGGTAATCGTGGCCACCGCGGCGCCCTTGCTCCGCAACACGTCCGCGATCCGCATCCTTGCCTCCGCTCGTGATGTACCTCACAGGCTAGGTGCGGCGCGGTCGACGCGGAAGGGTTTGCACGGTTGCAACCGGGTCACGCCTGCGCAACGCTGCTTTGCGCGGCGGCGGGCCGGCAATGGCGAGTTTTCGACGCGTCCGTCAGGTATATGTGGGCCATGATCGAGGTGACGCTGCTCGGCACCGGAAGCCCCATCCCCGACGCGCGCCGGGCCGGGCCGTCGACTCTGGTGCGTGCGGGCGGACAGACGTTTCTGGTGGACTGCGGCCGCGGCGTACAACAACGCCTGACCGCCGCGGGCGCCGCCGCCAACGGGTTGTCGGCGCTGCTGCTGACCCACCTGCACAGCGACCACATCGCCGATCTGGGCGACGTGATCATCACCCGTTGGGTGTCCACCTTCACCCCCGACCCCGCCCCGTTGCAGATCATCGGGCCGCCGGGCACCGCCGAGGTGGTCGACGCCACGCTCAAGGCGTTCGGCTTCGACATCGGATACCGCATCTCCCACCACGCCGATCTGACGACGCCGCCTCCGGTGCAGGTGCACGAGTACACCGACGGTGAAGTGTGGAACAGCGACGGGGTGAGGATCCGGGTCGCGCCGACCGACCACCGGCCCGTCGCGCCGACGATCGGCTTCCGTGTCGAGCACGCCGACGCGTCAGTTGTCCTGGCCGGCGACACGGTGCCATGCGAAAGCCTCGATGAGCTGGCGGCGGGCGCAGGGGCGTTGGTGCACACCGTCATTCGCAAGGATCTGATCGACGAGATGCCCATGCAGCGCATCCGCGACATCTGCGATTACCACTCCTCGGTCGAGGAGGCGGCGACGACCGCGGCGCGCGCGGGGGTCGGGATCCTCATCCTGACGCACTACGTGCCGGGCATCGAGGCCGGACAGGAAGACGATTGGCGCGCGCTGGCCGCGGCGGTGTTCGACCGCCAGATCGAAATCGGTGACGACCTGCATCGCGTCGAAGTGCATCCCGGGGTCGGCGCGAAGCCGGCCGGGTGAGGGCGACGGCCGACCGGGTCGGGCCGGCGGCCGGCGGGCTCGCTTTGGGCATTTGCCCATTGCGCTGGTAACCTGAACCCTCGCTGCCCGCACACCGGGCGCCTACCAGACTTTGGGAAACTCCAACGGGATTTACGAAGGACTACACGCGTGGCCAACATCAAGTCGCAGGAAAAGCGGATCAAGACCAACGAGCGCCGCAGGCTGCGCAACAAGTCGGTCAAGTCGTCGCTTCACACGGCGGTCCGCGGATTCCGGGAGGCCGTCGAGGCCGGCGACAAGGACAAGGCTCGCGACCTGCTGGCGTCGACCAGCCGCCAGCTCGACAAGGCCGCCAGCAAGGGCGTCATCCACAAGAACCAGGCCGCGAACCGCAAATCGGCTTTGGCCTCGGCGTTCAACAAGCTCTGATCTTTATCGCCGAGTGCACGGCTGGTGTACACGAATCGCGAGAATCGGTACGTGAGGCGTGCACTCGACGCAATCAAGCCGCTCAGTCCGCGACGAGTTCGGCGACGCTCCTGACGGTTGCCTCCAACGCGTATTCCGGGTCGGCCGCTGCGCCCTTGACATCCGCATTGAGCGCGGCCACCAACCGCATCGCCTCGGCGACCGAGGTGTTCGACCACCGCCGCGCCTGCTTTTGCGCCTTCTGCACCCGCCACGGCGGCATGCCCAGCTCTGAGGCCAGCCGGTAGGGATCGCCCGACAACGGCCGCACCCGGGCGATGGTGTGCACGGCTTCGGCCAGCGCATCGGCCAGCACGACGTGCGGTTCGCCGCGCATCATCGCCCACCGCAGCGCTTCAGCGGCTCCCGCGACGTCCCCGATGACGGCCTTGTCGGCGATGTCGAACCCCTTCACCTCCGCCTTGCCCGAGTGGTAGCGGCGCACCGCCGCCGCGTCGACCGCGCCGCCGGTGTCGGTGACCAACTGCGAACACGCCGCCGCCAGTTCCCGGATGTCTGACCCGATCGCGTCGAGCACTGCGGTGACCGTGTCGTCACCCACCTTGACCTTCAGGGCACGGAACTCACGCCGGACGAAGTCGGCGCGCTCGGCGGCCTTGACGATCCGCGCGCAGGGATGCACCTGCGCGCCCAGTTTCTTGAGTTGATCGGCGAGCACCTTCGCGCGGCCGCCACCGGAGTGCACGACGACGAGCACGGTGCCGGGCGGCAGATCGGCTGCGGCGTCGGCGATCAGTGCGACCGCGTCTTTGCCCGCTTCCGCCGCCGACTCCAGCACCACGACCCGCTCGTCGGCGAACAACGACGGGCTCAGTAGTTCGGCGAGTTCGCTTGTGCTGACGTCGCCCGCACGCAACCGGTCAACCGGGATGTCGTGGCTGCCTGCCTGCTTGCGCGCGCCCCGCAGAACCGTCGCTACCGCGCGTTCGACCAGCAATTCCTCGTCTCCGAGCACCAGATGCAATCGCGACGCTTCGCTCACCCCACGATCGTGTCACGGCCGCCTGACAGCAGCCCCGCCACCGTCCACGCCAGCAGGCACACCGCGGCGGCGCACGCGCCGGCGCGCACCCAGCGCGAGCGCCAGGCCACCACCGCCCCGACGCCCGCGGCGGCGAGCAGCACCACCCCCGGCAGCCCCGACGGCACGGGCACCGAGGATCCGGGAATGCCGGCCGCCCAGCGGGCTACGTGCAACAGCCACCACAGCTCCGGCCCGGTGAAGCGAATCAACAGGTCGGCACCGGAGGGCCAGACGCGACCCAGCGCGGCCGCGGCGGTGCCGACGACGGTGATCGGCGGAATCACCGGCGCGACCGCGACATTGGCCGCGACCGACACGATGCTGAACGTGCCTGCCATCCCCGCGACGAGCGGAGCGGTGACCAGTTGCGCGGCGGTGGCCACGCTGACCGCGTCGGCGGCCGGCTTGGGCCAGCCGCGGTCGACGAGTCGCCGCGACCACACCGGGGCAAGTACGACGAGGGCCGCGGTCGCCGACACCGACAGCGCGAAACCGACGTCGACCGCCAGTTCCGGCGATGCGATCAACAACACCAACACGCTGGCCGACAACGCCGGAATCGCCTGCCGGCGCCGATGCGTCAGCACCGCCAACAAGGTGATCGCGCCCATCACGGCGGCGCGCAGCACACTCGCCGTCGGCTGCACGACCACGACGAACGCGAGCAACGCGACCGCAGCGAGGGCGACTGCGGCCCGCGGGCCGACCAGTCCAGCCGTCAACAGCACCGCCCCGCACACGATCGTCACGTTGGCGCCGGAGACCGCGGTCAGATGCGTCAGGCCGGCGGCACGGAAGTCGGCCGTCGTCTGTTTCGGCACCGCCGAGGTGTCGCCGAGCACCAGCGCGGGCAGCATCGCGGCCTGCTCAGCAGGCAGTGACCGTCGTGCCGCGTCGGCGAATGTCGCGCGGATTTCGTGGGCGGCGCGGTGGACCGCGGCCGCCTCGCCGTAGGTGGGCTCACCGGTCGCCGACAGCACCGCCACGCTGAGGTCGCGTCGGGTCGGCCGGCCGATTCGGGCCCGGAATGCCACGGGTGTGCCGGCCGTCAGGTCGGCGACGCCGGAGGTCGACGCGAAGACCACCACCCGGCCCGACATTTCGCGACCGTCCAACCGCAGCAGCGAGCCGCGGAACACCGTCCGGTTGCCGCCGAGCGCTCGGGGGCTCTCCGTCGGCGCGACGACGACGGCGGCGGCCGTGCCGTAGCGCTGGGCGACCGGGTGGTCGCGCAGTTGGTCGACCTGCAGACCGATCGCGATCGCGAACGCGGCGGCCACCACTGCGACCGCGCCGACACCCGCGCCCGCCCCCGTTCCGTCGGCCTGCGCTCGGCGGCTACTACGTCCACCCCACCAACCCAGCGCCGCAGCCGTCGCCACCGCCCCGACAGCGGCGGCAACCGCTCCGCCGATGTGCCAGACGATCCCGGCGGCGGTCACCGCCCAGCTGGTCAACGCCGCCGGTACCAGCCGTAGATCGAGCGGGGTCCCAACGGCGTCCGCCACCGTCGTCAGACATGGACGAGGTTGCGCAGCTTGTCCAGCCGCGCCGGTCCGATACCGTCCACGTCACCGAGCTGATCGACGCTGGTGAACCGGCCATTCGCGTCGCGCCACGCCACGATCGCCGCAGCGGTCACCGGACCGATGCCGGGCAGCGTGTCGAGTTGTTCGACGGTCGCGGTGTTCAGGTTCACCTTTTCGCCCGGCGGTTTGTCGCCGGTCCCGGTCGGCGGTGCGTCCGCCGATGCGGTCGCCGCCGCACCCGGACTGACCGAGCTGCCCATGGCGGCCGGCTCGCCTGGTGGCGCCGCGATACCGACGACGATCTGCTCGCCGTCGGTGATCCGTCTGGCCATGTTGAGTCCCACCATGTCTGCGCCCTCCAGCGGCCCGCCCGCCGCGGCGAGCGCGTCGGCGATCCGGGCGCCCGCTTCGAGCGTGACCAGCCCGGGCTTGTGCACCAGGCCCACGACACTGACGACCACGGGCTCATCCGACGTCGAGTTCGCCGCATCCGCTGTCGGGCTCGCCGACGAAACCATCTGCACGGGCGGGAGTTTGGCCGCTGTCACCGCGGGGGTGTCGTCACGCACCAGCACGAACACCGTGATCAGCACCGCGACGACTCCTACCCCGGCGAGCGCAAGGACACCGACGCGACCGGGATCGGCGCGCACCGCAGCGATCCAACCCGCTGCGCCGTTTCCGGTGGTTTCCGGCAGCCAGCGGGTCAGCGACGTGTCCGGTTGGCGCTCCTCGACGTCGGTGTCGGCCTCTACTTCTGCGCCCAGCCGGCGCTGCAGGCGCTCGGCGGCCAATTCGGTTCGCATGTTGCCGAAGATAGGTGCGCACGCCGACCGCAAGCCCCGTCGATGACAGGCGACGACGCGCCCTGTGGATGAAGTGAGCGTTGGGGATAACGGCGGTCTACAGTGTTGCTGTGGATCGTCGAGTCCCGATGGTCGCGGCCACCGCATTCGCCGTTCTGTATACCGTTGCGCTGCTGATGGTTCCGGCGCTACCGGGCATCGACAAGCCGGGTCTCGACATCGTCACCCACATCCAGGAGAACGCCGGTGCCATGCGCACTCAGGCGCTGTTGGTGGCGTTCGGCTCGCTGGCCCTGGTGGTGGTCCTCGGCCATGCGCGCGACCGGCTGGCGGGGCCGTATGCCTTCGTGTTCACGATCGGCTCCGGCGTGATTCTCGTCCAGATCAGCATCGCCACCTGGTTCACCTCAGGGTTGGCGTTGCATCCCGGCGAACTGGGCTCCGGGACCGCGCGGACGATCACCGACATCGTCACGATGTGGGGACCCATGCTCACCGTGGCCGACATCATGGTTGCCGCACCGATTTTGTTGGCGGCCAACGAAGGTCGTTTTCCACGTTGGCTTGGGATCGTCGCCGCCGCCTTCGCCGTCGAGCAGCTCATCGAGACGATCACGATCATCGGACCGCCGGGGAGCTTCATCTCGCCGGGCGGACCGATGAACCTTTACCTCGGCGGGCCGTTGTTCATCTTGTTCTTCCTGGCACTCGGCGTGGCGCTGTTTCTGCCCGCGGAAACCGAGGCGCTCGCCGAACAAGCCGACGAATCGGCCGGGCCTGACGCGGTCGAGAACACCGAACCGGACCCGGAATAGCCGGCCGAACCGGACGTAGCCACTAGCATTCCTCCGGTGACGACGTTGCAGCGATACACCGACCGTCGCGTGCTGATCACCGGGGCCGGGTCGGGCATCGGCCAGGCGACGGTCCTGCGGATTCTCGACGAGGGCGGCACGGTCGTCGCCGCCGACGTCAGCGAGACCGGGTTGGCCGACACCGAGGCCAAGGCGGATGGGGCCGCTGACCGGCTCACCACCGTGGTGGTCGACGTCGGCAGCGAGGAATCCGTGTCCGCCGGGGTGTCTCGCGCCGTAGCGGCGATGAACGGTCTGGACGCTCTCGTCAACGCGGCGGGCATCCTTCGGTCTTCGCACTTCGCCGACACCACCCTCGCCGACTTCGAGCACGTGTTGCGGATCAACCTCATCGGCACGTTTCTCGTCACCCGCGAGGCGCTACCCGCCCTGCGCGACGGCACTGCACCCGCGGTCGTCAACTTCAGTTCCACCTCAGCGAACTTCGCGCACCCGTACATGTCGGCGTACGCCGCCTCCAAAGGCGGCATCCAGGCCATGACGCACACGTTGGCCTTGGAGTTCAGCAAGGTAGGCATCCGATTCAACTGCGTGCAGCCGGGATCGATCTCCTCTGGAATGACCGACGGGTCAGGGCAATCCGGGCAGAGCGCCGGACCTGGACTGCCGGAAGATGCGGACTATACGTTGTTCGGCAAGATCATGCCGACGCTCGCCATCGACGGCGACGCCATGTTCGCCAAGCCCGACGCGGTGGCGGCCGTGGTCGCCATGCTCGCGGCGCCGGAAGCCTACTTCGTCACCGGCACGGAGGTCCGCATCGACGGCGGCACCCACATGTAGTCACCCTGACCCCGAGGAGATTTCGTGACCACACCCGATCGGCCACTTCGCGTGATCCAGTGGACCACCGGCAATATCGGCCGTCGGTCGCTGCACGCGATCATCGGACGCGACGACATGGAGCTCGTCGGCGTCTACGCGCACAGCCCGGACAAAGCCGGCGTCGACGCGGCGGAACTGGCGGGCTGGCCCGAACCCACGGGGATCGCGGCCACCAACGACATCGAGGCACTGCTGGCGCAGCGCCCCGACGCCTGCTGCTACAACCCGCTGTGGCCAGACATCGACGAGTTGTGCCGGCTGCTCGAGGCCGGTGTCAACGTCTGTTCGAGCGCGGCGTGGATCACCGGCGGCAAGCAGTCACCGGCGGACCTCGACAGAATCCGGAAGGCCTGCATGACAGGCAATTCGACGATCTTCGGAAGCGGAGCGCACCCCGGGATGAGCAACATGGTGGGCATGGTGCTCTCCGGCGCCTGTGAACGGGTCGACGAGATCCGCATCACCGAGTCGGTGGATTGTTCGACGTACGAATCGGCGGGAACGCAGACCGCGATGGGATTCTCACAGGATCCGGACACCCCCGGGCTGGCGGAGAGTGTACGGCGGGAAAGCGAGGTGTTCGCCGAGTCCGCTGCGATGATGGCCGACGCGATCGGCGCGGAACTCGACAGGATGACCTTCGACGTCACGTTCACAGCAGCGACAGGGGATTCCGACCTCGGGTTCATGCAGATCCCCGAAGGCACCGTCGCCGGCGTCCACGGTTATCACCGCGGCTGGGTGGGCGAGAAGAACGTCGTCAGCGTCGGATTCAACTGGATCATGGGTGACCACGTCACCCCGCCGAAGCCGCTGGAACACGGCCATGTCATTCAGGTTTTCGGGCTTCCCAACATGCGCACCGTGCTGCACTGCCTGCCGCCGAAGGACTGGACCGAACCCGGTTTCATGGGTCTGGGCATGATCTATACCGCGCTGCCGGTGACCAACGCCGTGCCCGCCGTGGTGGCGGCGCAGCCGGGCATCGTGACGCTCAAGGACCTGCCTCCGGTCACCGGTCGCGCCGCGGTGTGAATTACCGCCGAAGGCACAGCGGCGTACGGTTTCTCGACCATTTTCCGTACCGCAGTGTGCGCTCGTGAGCCTAGAGTCGTTGCGCGAGAGTACTTTTACCTGTCCCGTCGAGATCCGCGAGCGCTGCCCGACGACCCGTCATCACCATCATCAGCGCCTCACCGGGACCGATCACCTCGGCACCGTGCCCGTGTGACCAGTCGACGTCGGTGGCGTGCAGGCGCAGCCCGCGGATCCGCCGGCCCGCCCCCAATCGTGGATTACCGGGGATCAACGGCAGGATGCGCCCGAGGCGATCGGCGGGGATGGTGCGCGGCCGGTTGAGCGCGCGGCGGATGTCCTGGTGGTGCACCGTGGCGTCGACGAAACCGATCATGCCGCCGAAGCCGGCGGTCAAGCCGCTCGGATACAGGTGCCGGTTCAGATACGCGACCAGCTCATCGGGCGAGAACCCGGCGAACTCGTCGACTCCGACCTGGTTCGCGTTCACCACCCACCCCTTGGCGAACCGCTTCAGCAGACCGCCGACGCTGAGTTCCTCATAGCTGACCACATGCGCGACAACGTCTTTGACGGTCCACCGGCTACAGAGACTCGGGTGGCGCCACTGCTCGGGCGTCAACTCGGCCAGAAACGCCGCGAGGTCGGCTCGCTCGGCGCGGGCCAACTCCTTGAGGCTCGGTTCGCCGTCGATGGACATCACGGCGCCTCGCGGTCGAACAGGTCGCCGTAGCGGCGCAGATACAGGGGCCAGCCGGCATCACCGCCGACGCCGGTGGCGACGGAATCCCAGCCGTCGCCGTGCCTTTCAAGGTGGCGATGCTCGAGGATGACGCGCGTACACCCATCGGCCTCGGCGGTGAACACGACCTCGACCTCACTGCACCGCCCGGGATCGGATTCGAGCTGCCACGTCGGGCCGATGTCCCACGAGAAGACGATGCGGTGCGGCGGCTCGATGACGAGCACCCGCGCCCAAGCGCAGACACTGCCGTCCTCGCCGCGGTCGTAGATGCGCCCGCCGACATGCGGCTCGAAGACCGTCTCGACGATCGGGGTGCCCAACAGGTTGTGCTCGCGCGGCTTGAAGTCGCCGAACCGCTCGGTGAACACCCGGAACGCCCGTTCGAGCGGCGCGTTGACGGTGATGTCGTGGCGGACGACCGCGGATTGGGCAGAGGTCATCATTGCTCTCCTTCGCGTTCGGTTATTTCCTTGAAGCCGGCCAGCGCCTGCCCCCAGAAGCGATCGAGGTCGGCCCGCATGGCGGCCAGCCCCACCGGGTCGAGCTGGTAGACGCGCCGGGTCCCGTCGGGGCGGTCGCAGACCAGCCCGGCGCGTTTGAGCACCTTGAGGTGCTGGGACACCGCGGGCCTGCTGACCGGAAGATCGCGAGCCAGCTCCCCGACCGCCATCGGCCGGTGCGCGAGACGTTCGACGATCGACCGCCGGGTGCGGTCCGCCATCGCCACCCACGCATCGGCATCTTGGTAAGTCGGCACGAACCGTAAGTTATCACTTACCAAAGCCGCGGGCAATGGCCGGATCAGTCGGCGAGCTGGACGACCACACCGATCGCGCCCCCACCGACATGGATCGACAGCACCGGACCCATATCCCGCACGGTGAGCGCTTCGAGCTGAGGGAGCCGGTCCGTCAGCGCGGCGCCGACCTCGTCGGCGCCGTCGTGGTTGTCGACGTGGTGTACCGCGATCGACGCCTGGCGGTCACCGACAAGATCGGCGACGCGGTCCACCATCGTCATGTGTGCCTTGCCGATCGTCCGGATCCGTTGGTCGAGCACGAGTCGGCCGTCGACGTCGATGCACAGCAGCGGCTTGACCGACAACGCGGTGCCCAACCATGATGCCGCGGTTCCGATCCGCCCGCTGCGCCGCAGATTGTCCAGCCGGTGCACCACGATGAACGCGTGCGTGCGTTGTACCGCCGAACGCGCAACGGCCTCAACCGAATCCAGGTCCAAACCGTTGGCGGCGGCGCGCGCGGTGGCGAGCGCGGTGAACCCCACCCCCATCGCCGCCGAGCGTGAATTGACGACCCGTACCGACGGTCCGAACTCCCGAGCGGCCTGCACCGCAGAACTGTACGAACTCGACAGCGCCGCCGACAGGTGCACGGCGACAACGCCGTCGCCGTCGCTGTCCCGCAGCGCCTGGCGGTACATCTCCGCGAGGTCGGCGGGTGTCGCGCCCGCGGTGCTCGCGCGCAGCACCTCATGCACGTCATACGGCACCTCGTCGACACCGTCGCGCAGGTCGATCAGATCGACCAGCACATGCAACGGCACCTGCCGGATGTCGGTCTGCTTCAACTCGTCAGGCGTCAGGCGCGACGACGAGTCGGTCACCACGACTACGGACACGGCACGCCGGCCTCGGCGAGCGCCTTGAGCATGGAGTCTGCCACGGCCTGATGAGCATCGAAGTTCCAGTGGATGCCGTCGGGGTTGCCCTGGCCGTTCATGACGTACTCCCCGACCGCCGCCTTGAGGTCGACGAGCGGAATGTCATGCTGGTCGGCCCATTCGGTGAGCGCTCTGACGGTGCCGTCGCGGCCATGATGTGCCCTGCCGTACGTGTCGGCGATGTGCACCGAGGGCAGACAGGCGACGACGGGTATCCCGGGCCGGTTGAAATCGATGGCGCCGCGGGTCATCTCGAGATACTCCGCGGACAGGTGTGGCGGCAGCGCAGCGCGCGCCACCGGTGAGAGCCGCGGCTGCACCCAGCAGTAGCCGTCGCGCACCCAGCGGCGCAGCCATGGCGGGCGCACGTAGCGGATCAGTTCACGCGCCGCGGTGGGCAGCGGCGACGGCAGGGAATCCATGCCGCCCGTGGCGAACACCACCGCGCCGGCCCGCGGCAGCGCCGCCCACGCCCGCGGGTCCTGCGTCGCCGCCCACCACACGTCACGACACGTCCAACCGATCCGACCGATCAGCTCGACATCCCAACCAAGCTGGGCGGCAACGATGTTGGGCCAGATCCGCGGATCGTCGGCCGGCAGCCCGCCGGTCGGGCCGTAGTAGGACAGCGAGTCGCAGAAGATCAGAAGGGTCGGACGCTCACAAGACATCGTTGGCTACCTGTGCCGAAGCGTTCCACACGTCGAGCCGCCACCGTACGGCCTCGGGCGCCGCGTCGACGTCACTGTGGCCGGACAGCTGCACCCAGCTGGCGTTGCCCATGCCGCCGAGGATCGGCCAGTTGTCGACCGGCAGCCTCAGCAGCGCCGAGGTCAGCGCCGCGATCAGCCCGCCGTGGGCGACCAGCACGACCGGCCGTTCCGGATCCCCACCGGGCTGGTGCAAACCCCACTCCGGCTGTCCGACGATCAGCTCGTCGACCAGCGGCATGCTGCGCGCGGCGACGTCGACGCGACTCTCCCCGCCCGGCGGCGCCCATCGCGAGTTGTCCCGCCACGCCAGCCGAGCACCGGGCGCCGCGGCGTCGACCTCGAGGTGGGTCAGCCCCTGCCACTCGCCGAGGTGTGTCTCCCGCAACCGAACGTCGGCCGTAACGGGCACGCCGGCGCGGTGGCCGAGCACCACCGCGGTGTCGAATGCCCGCCGCAGATCCGAGGTCACAATCGCCAACGGCTGCCGCTTGGCCAGCACCTCTGCCGCCGCGACCGCCTGCTCCCGCCCCAGATCGGTCAGGTCGGTGTCCAGCTGGCCCTGCATCCTGCTGCCCGCGTTGTACTCGGTCTGCCCGTGCCGCAGCATGACCAGGCGTCGGACCCGCCTCACGGTCGGCCGTCCTCTTCCGTCATCCCCTGCTCTTCGGGCGGGGCCCCACTTTGCGTATGCGGCTCGTCCACATCGACCGGGATCGTCGGGCAGTCCCGCCACAACCGGTCCAGCGCATAGAAGTTGCGCTCGTCCTCGTGCTGGATGTGCACCACGATGTCGACATAGTCGAGCAGGGTCCAGCGGCCCTCGCGGGCACCTTCGCGGCGGGCCGGTTTGTAGCCGGCGACGCGCATCTTCTCCTCGACCTCGTCGACGATGGCGTTGACCTGTCGTTCGTTCGACGCAGAGGCGATCACGAAGCAGTCGGTGATGACGAGTTGGCCCGACACGTCGATCACCACGACGTCGTCGGCGACCTTGGCCGCGGCCGCCTGCGCGGCCACCGTCGCCATGCGGACGGCTTCGTCGGAGGCGCTCATCGGTGCTTCCCCTGGGTTGTGAGCGGTTGTGCGGCATAGAGTTTGCGCTTGGCCACGTACTGGACGACGCCGTCGGGCACCAGATACCAGATCGGCCGGTTCTCCCGGGCGCGCTTACGACAGTCGGTCGACGAGATCGCCAGTGCGGGCACCTCGACGAGCTGCAGCGCATCGTCGGGCAGTTCCTTGATCGCCGCAGCGATGTGCTTACCGTCCAGCTCGTACCCCGGCCGGCTCACCCCGACGAAACTCGCGATGGCGAACATCTCCTCCCAGTTCTGCCACGACAGGATCGACGCCAGCGCGTCGGCCCCGGTGATGAAGAACAGGTCCGCGTCGGGGTTGAGCGCGCGCAGATCGCGCAACGTGTCCTTGGTGTAGGTGGGTCCGCTCCGATCGATGTCCACTCGGCTCACGGTGAACCGTGGATTGGAGGCGGTTGCGATCACCGTCATCAGGTAGCGGTCTTCCGCGGCGGTGACTCGGCGGTCCTTCTGCCACGGCTGTCCGGTCGGGACGAACACCACCTCGTCGAGTCCGAACAGTTCGGCGACCTCGCTGGCCGCGACGAGGTGCCCGTTGTGGATGGGATCGAACGTCCCACCCATCACGCCGAGCCTGCGCCGAGGAGCCACGAATAGCCAGCTTACGGGAGTGGCCGAGCCGGCTCAGACCGGCAGCAACCGATCGATGACCGACGCCAACTGCTTGGCCGACCGGCATTCGTGCATGGTGATGACGTCCTCATACCGCGGCACCGCCGAGTCGCCGCTGCCCCACAGGTGCCGGGGTTCGGGGTTCAGCCAGTGCGCATGCCGGCTGGAGTTGACCATGTGCGCGAGCAGCTCGATCTCGGGGTTGCGGTAGTTGTTGCGGCCGTCGCCGAGGATCAGCAGCGCGCTGCGCGGCGAGAGCACATTGGGCCATCTGTCCATGAACGACGCGAACGCGTGGCCGTAGTCGGAGTGCCCGTCGCGGGTGTACACACCCGCTTCCCGGGTGATGCGCTGTACCGCCACCGCGAGGTCGGCGTCCGGTCCGAACAGCTCGGTCACCTCGTCGGTGGTGTCGATGAAGGCGAAGACGCGCACGCGAGAGAACTGTTGGCGCAGCGCATGCACGAGCAGCAGCGTGAAGTGGCTGAACCCGGCGACCGAGCCCGAGACGTCGCACAGCACGACGAGTTCGGGCCGGGCGGGATGCGGCTTCTTCAGCACCACGTCGATCGGCACCCCGCCGGTGGACATCGACTTGCGCAGCGTCTTGCGCAGGTCGATCTCGCCGGCGCGCGAGCGCCGCCGCCGCGCGGCCAGCCGGGTCGCCAGCGTGCGGGCCAGCGGCGCCACCACCCGGCGCATCTGGCGCAACTGCTCACCCGAGGCGCGCAGGAACTCTACGTTCTCGGCGAGCTGCGGCACACCGTACATCTGTACGTGGTCGCGGCCGAGTTGTTCGGCGGTGCGGCGTTTGGTCTCCGCCTCGACCATCCTGCGTAGCTGGTTGATGCGCTGCGCAGCAAGGGCTTTGGCAATCTGCTCCTGCGTCGGCGTGGGCTCCTCGCCGTACGGAGCCAGCAGGCCGGCGAGCAACCGGCCCTCGAGGTCGTCGAGGTTCATCGCCTTGAGGGCCTGGTACGACGAATACGACGGCCCTCGACTGGAGTTGTAGCGGCCGTACGCCTCGACGATCTGAGCGATCATGGCGGCCATCCGCTCGTCGAGGTTCGCCAGATCCTCGTTGTCGGCCAGCATGTCCAGCAGCGCCGACCGCATAGCCTCGACGTCCTCCGGCGGCAGACCCGGGTCGCTGTCGTCCGCTTCACCGTCGTCGTCCACCAAAACCGTCCGCGCGCCCAGCGCAGCGGGGAACCACAGGTCGAACATCGCGTCGTAGGTATCGCGGTGGTCGGGGCGGCGCAGCACCGCGCAGGCGATGCCCTCCCGCAATGCCTCCCGATCGGCCAAGCCCAGCACGGAGACCACCTGTCCGGCGTCGACGGTCTCCGAAGGGCCTACCGAAATTCCCTGTGCCCGTAGCGCTTCGACGAACCCGACGAGGTGGCCGGGCAGGCCGTGCGGCGCCAACGGCTGCGACGGTCGGGTCCGGCGCACGGCCATCTCAGTTCAGCCTCAGCTCGCCGGAGGCCTTGATCTGGTCGGCCTGGTGTTTGAGCACCACACCCAGCGTGGCCGCGATCGTCGCATCGTCGATGGTGTCCAGCCCCAGGGCCAGGATCGTACGGCCCCAGTCGATGGTCTCGGCAACCGACGGCAGCTTCTTGAGCTGCATTCCGCGCAGCACGCCGATGATCTTGACCAGCTCGTCGGCGAGCCGCTCGGGCAGCTCCGGCACGCGGGACAGCAGGATGCGCCGCTCGAGGTCGGGATCGGGAAAGTCGATGTGCAGGAACAGGCACCGGCGCTTGAGCGCCTCGGACAGCTCGCGGGTGGCGTTGGAGGTCAGGACGACGAACGGCGCGCGCTCCGCACTGATCGTGCCCAGTTCCGGCACGGTCACCGCGAAGTCGGACAGCACCTCCAGCAGCAGGCCTTCGATCTCGATGTCGGCCTTGTCGGTCTCGTCGATCAGCAGCACGGTCGGCTCGGTGCGCCGGATCGCGGTCAGCAGCGGGCGCGACAGCAGGAACTCCTCGGAGAACACGTCGTCGCGGGTGGAGTCCCAATCCCCGTGCCCGGCCTGAATCCGCAGGATCTGCTTGGCGTGGTTCCACTCGTAGAGGGCACGAGCCTCGTCGACGCCCTCGTAGCACTGCAGCCGCACCAGACCCGACCCGGTCGACTGCGCGACCGCGCGAGCCAGTTCGGTCTTGCCGACACCCGCGGGTCCTTCCACCAACAACGGCTTGCCGAGCCGGTCGGCCAGGAAAACCGCTGTCGCGGTTGCGGTGTCGGGCAGGTAGCCGGTCTCGGCCAGCCGTCTGCCGACATCCTCGATGTCGGCGAACAGCGGCGCTGGGCGGGCGGGGACACTCACGGATAGGGCTCCTATATCAGGCCGGGCGGGTGTGGCCGTCTCCCCACACAATCCACTTGGTTGACGTCAGTTCGGGCAAACCCATGGGTCCGCGGGCGTGCAGCTTCTGGGTGGAGATTCCGATCTCGGCACCGAACCCGAACTGCTCCCCGTCGGTGAACGCCGTCGACGCGTTCACCATCACCGCGGCCGCGTCGACCCGCTCGGTGAACCGTTGCGCCGCAGCGAGATCCGTGGCGACGATCGCTTCGGTGTGGCCGGTGCCGAATTCGTTGACGTGGTCGATGGCCGCGTCGACCCCGTTGACCACCGCCAACGCGATGTCCATCGAAAGGAACTCGGCCCGCAACTCCTCTTCGGACGGGTTGTCGTGCACCGTGACACCGGCGTCCCGCAGCGCGCGGGTCAGCCGCGGCACCGCACGATCGGCGATCGCGGCGTCGACCAGAACCGATTCGGCCGCGTTGCAAACGCTGGGCCTGCGCGTCTTGGCGTTGAGCAGGATGCGTTCGGCGACGTCGAGATCGGCCGACTCATGCACGTACACATGGCAATTGCCCACGCCGGTCTCGATCGTCGGCACCGTCGCGTCCCGGACGACCGCGTCGATCAGCCCTGCGCCACCGCGCGGGATGACGACGTCGACCAGCCCGCGCGCCTGGATCAGGTGGGTGACGCTGGCGCGGTCGGAGCTGGGCAGCAATTGCACCGCGTCGACGTCGAGCAGTTCGGTCGCCAGCGCGGCGCGCAGCGCGTTCACCAGCGCGGCGTTGGAGTTGGCCGCCGAGGAGCTGCCGCGAAGCAACACCGCGTTGCCGGACTTCAGCGTCAACCCGAATGCGTCGACGGTGACGTTCGGCCTGCCCTCGTAGACGATGCCGACGACACCGAGCGGGACACGCAGCTGCCGCAGTTGCAGACCGTTGGGCAGTGTGCGGCCCTGCAGCACCTCGCCCAGCGGGTCGGGGAGCCGCGACACCTGGCGCAGTCCGTCGGCGATGCCGTCGACGCGGTCCGGGTTCAACTTGAGCCGGTCGAGCATCGCGTCGGGGGTGCCCGCGGCGCGGGCGGCGGCGAGGTCCTGCTCGTTGGCCTCGAGGATCTGCCGCGTCGACATCAGCACGTGGTCGGCGGCGGTGTTCAGCGCGCGGTTCTTGGTTTCCGAGCTGAGGGTGGCCAGCGCGCGCGCCGCCACGCGGGCTCGGCGGGCGGCGTCGTGTACCTGACCACGCAGATCGGCGGCATCAGAAGCCAAGGGGACCTGCACACTCATCAAACCAGCGTATCGAACGGGCTTCGGGAGTTCGACACGTGTCAGGTAGCGGTGCTGCATTAGCGTTGGGGGTCATGGTGGCGCGGGTGTGTGTGGTCGGCAGTGTCAACGCCGACCACACGTTCATGGTGAGCGCCCTGCCCCGCGCGGGCCAGACCGTGCTGGCGTCCGGCCTGTCGACCTCACCGGGCGGTAAAGGCGGCAACCAGGCGGTGGCCGCGGCGAGGGCGGGCGCGGAGGTGCGACTCGTCGCCGCGCTCGGTAGCGACGCGGCGGCCGAGGCGCTGAGGGGTCACCTCAGCGCCAACGGGGTCGGTCTGGACGGCGTGATCACGGTGCCTGGGCCGAGCGGATCGGCCGTGATCCTGGTGGATTCGTCGGCAGAGAACACGATCGTGGTCGCGGCGGGGGCGAATGCCGCGCTCGACGTGAATTCCGCGGACGTGCGTGGCGTCATCGCCGACTGCGACGTGATGCTGCTGCAATTGGAGATTCCCCTTCCCACCGCGATCGCCGCCGCGAGGGTGGCGCGCGAGGCCGGTGCGGTCGTCATCGTCAACGCCTCACCGCCCGGTGCCCCGCCGCACGAGCTGCTCGCGCTGTCCGAGTCAGCCGACGTCGTCGTGGTCAACGAGACCGAGGCCGGCGAGTGGCACTGGCCCGTCCCGCATCTGGTGATCACCCGGGGTCCGCGCGGTGCGAGTTATCTGGGCGACGGCGAGCGCTTCGTCGTCCCGGCACCCACCGTGCGGGCCGTGGACACCTCCGGCGCGGGCGACGTGTTCGCCGGTGTGCTCGCCGCGCACTGGCTCGACGGCCACGAGACCGCGCTGCGCCGGGCCTGCGCCGCCGCCGCATTGTCCACGCTCGTTCCGGGGGCCGGCGATTGTGCGCCCTACGCCGAAGCCATCGACGACGCGGTATCCAATCGAGCGACGGAAAGGCAGTTATGACGAGCACCCAGCCGAGCACCACCGGCGGCCCGCGGCCACCCGAGGGCGACTGGCTCGGCACCCCCTACCTGAAGTTCACCCGCGAGGGCCCGTTCGGGGTGTGCCGGCTCGACCGGCCGGAGGCCCGCAACGCGATGACGCCCGCGATGTACTTCGGAATCCGTTACGCGGTGCGCCACGTCGACGCCGATCCGGATCTGGCCGGTCTGCTGATCACCGGCACCGGCGACGTCTTCGCGCCCGGCGGTGACATGGGTGGGGGCGACGGCAGCGACAACTGGCTGACGTTCGGGTCGGCGCTCGGCATGGACGTGACACCGTTCGAGACCCTGCGGCAGTCGGTCAAGCCGGTGGTGTCGGCGGTCAACGGGCTGTGTCAGGGCGGCGGCTTGCAGATCGCGCTGTGCAGCGACATGACGGTCGTCAGTGAGCGGGCCACGTTCCGGGTGCCCGAACTGCTGCGCGGTATCGCCGACACGTACTACAGCCAGATGCTGGCCCGCCTGATCGGCCCGGTCCGCACGCGGGATCTGATGTTCACCGGCCGGACGTTGTCGGCGCGGGAGGCGCTGGAGTGGGGCATGGTGACGCGCGTGGTGCCCCACGACGCTCTGCTCGATGCGGCGCGCGAGGTGCTCGGCCAGTGCTGTCGGACCGCTCCCGGCGCCCGCGGCGTGGTCAAGTCGAGCCTGGACAACTATCTCGGGTTGTTCGACCGCATCGGTATGCAGGCCAGCTACTCCTCGGCCGAGGCGATGGAGGGCTTCCGGTCGTTCAAGGAGCGCCGTTCGCCGGACTGGGTGCACCCCGACCTGCGTGTCGACGGCCGCCTCTAGCGAGCGATTTGTGGAGCGCTACCGGCGCTGAGCGCCGGTGCGGCTCCACAAACCGAGGCCCCGATAGTACAGAATTCCCTGTACTATCGGGCCATGCAGACGGTCACCCACAGCGACGCGCTGTCGCGGTTCGGTTCCGCGCTGTCGGACCCGACCCGCGCCGAGATCCTGCTGATGTTGCGCGACGGGCCCGGCTATCCCTCGGAGCTCGCCGACAAGATCGGCGTCTCCCGCCAGATTCTGTCCAACCACCTGGCCTGTCTGCGGGGCTGCGGACTGGTGCTCGCGCAGCCGGAGGGCCGCCGCAGCCGCTACGAACTCGCTGACGAGCGCATCGCCCACGCACTCGACGACCTGGTCGGCCTCGTGCTCGACGTCGATCCGGCCTGCTGCCCGAGCGCGGTCGCCGACGACTGCTGCTGATGCCCACCACCGCCCGGCGCGAGGTACTCGCCCGTCGTATCCGATGGCTGGTGGCCGCCACGATCACCTACAACGTCATCGAGGCGGCCATCGCGCTGGCCGAGGGCACCCGGGTGTCGTCGTCGGCGCTGATCGGCTTCGGGCTGGACTCAGTTGTCGAAATCGCCTCCGCGGCGGCCGTCGCGTGGCAGTTCGCGGCGCGCGATCCTGAGACGCGAGAGAAGACCGCGCTGCGCTTCATCGCGTTCTCGTTCTTCGCCCTCGCGGCGTACGTAACCGTCGACGCGGTGCTCGCGTTGACCGGCCGCGGCGCGGCCGCGCCGTCGCTGGTCGGGATCGTGCTCGCCGCGCTGAGCCTGGCGATCATGCCCGTGCTGTCGCTGGCGCAGCGGCGCGCCGGCCGTGAGTTCGGTTCGACGTCGGCCGTCGCCGACTCCAAGCAGACATTGTTGTGCACCTACCTGTCGGCGATCCTGCTGGCAGGCCTGCTGCTCAACGGCCTCTTCGGCTGGTCGTGGGCCGATCCCGTCGCGGCGCTCGGTATCGCGGTGATCGCGGTCCGCGAAGGCGTCGACGCGTGGCGCGGTGATCCCTGCTGCGCGTGAACATCTACAAGGAGTCAGCATGCCGATCATCGCACTCGTCCTGTTCGGATTGTTCGCCGTACTCGGATTCGGTTGGCGCAGTTGGCGTCAACGGCGCCGGACCGGATCGACCGGGTTTCGTGGCATCAGCGGGCGGCCGCTGTCGCCCGAGTGGTTCGCCGGGGTGGGGTTCGTCGTCGCGATGGCCGCCGCCGTGTTCGCGCCCATCCTGCAGCTCGCCGGCGTGGTCGCGCCGTTGGAAGTTCTCGACCGGCCGTGGCTGAACGTCGTCGGCATCGCGTTGGCCGTGGCGGGCATCGGCGCAACGCTCTACGCGCAGTTCGACATGGGCGACTCCTGGCGGATCGGCGTCGACGCAAGCGAGACCACGACTCTGATCCGCAGCGGCGTGTTCGCCCGGGTGCGTAACCCGATCTTCACCGCGATGATGGCTTTCGGCTTCGGAATCGCCCTCGTCACACCGAATCTCGTAGCTATCATCGGCTTCGCGCTTCTCGTCGCGACGATCGAGGCGCAGGTGCGCGTCGTCGAAGAGCCGTATCTGCTCGCGACGCACGGCGACAGTTACCGCGACTACCTCGCGACAGTCGGCCGGTTCGTGCCCGGCATCGGCGTGATTTCGGGATAGCTGGTTGCGCTGACCGCACCCGACGACACCGAAATCACAGTCACTCCTCGGGGATCTCCCGCTCGATCTCGTCGAGCCAGGTGCGCGCGGACATGTCCGACGGCGCCCGCCAGTCACCGCGCGGCGAGAGCGACCCGCCGTGCGACACCTTCGGCCCATTGGGCAGCGCCGACCGCTTGAACTGCGCGAACGAGTAGTATCGCTGCGCGAACACCTGCAGCCAGTGCCGAATCTCCTTCAGCGAGTACGCCGGTCGTTTGTCCTCGGGATAGCCGGTTGGCCAGTCGCCGCGCGCGGGATCGCTCCAGGCGTGCCAGGCGAGGAACGCGACCTTCGAGGGCCGGAACCCGAAGCGCAGCACCTGAAACAACGAGAAATCTTGCAGCACATAGGGGCCGACCTTGGATTCGCTACTCTGGATCTCCTCGTCCTCA
Source organism: Mycobacterium sp. GA-0227b (assembly GCF_001499855.1). Classification (GTDB taxonomy): domain Bacteria; phylum Actinomycetota; class Actinomycetes; order Mycobacteriales; family Mycobacteriaceae; genus Mycobacterium. Next base: position 71,111 of record NZ_LQIK01000005.1, on the reverse strand, counting down.
CCGGCGGGCACCAGCTCCGGGGAGATCTCGGTGTCGAGCACCGACTGCAGGACCTCGTTGACGGTCTCGTCGAACTGCTTGGACGTGATCACCCAGCGAATCAGGTGCTGAATCAACGTCTTCGGCACGCCGCCGTTGACGTTGTAGTGCGACATCTGGTCCCCGACGCCGTAGGTCGACCACCCGAGCGCGAGTTCGGACAGGTCGCCGGTGCCCAGCACGATGCCGCCGCGCTGATTGGCCAACCGGAACAGGTAGTCGGTGCGCAGGCCGGCCTGCACATTTTCGAACGTGACGTCGTAGACCTCCTCGCCGCGCCCGAACGGATGGTCCATGTTCTTGAGCATCAGTTCCGCGGTCGACTTGATGTCGAGTTCGTCGAATGTCACGCCCAACGCCTCGGCCAACCGCACGGCATTGCCCTTGGTGCGGTCGCCGGTGGCGAACCCCGGCATGGTGAACGCGAGAATGTCGCTGCGCGGCCGTTGTTCGCGATCCATCGCCCGCGCCGCCACGATCAGCGCGTGCGTCGAGTCCAGGCCACCGGACAACCCGAGCACGACCTTGGGGTAGTCGAGCGCACGCAACCGCTGCTCGAGCCCGGCCACCTGGATGTTGTAGGCCTCATAGCAATCCTGTTCCAGCCGTTGCGGATCCGACGGAACGAACGGGAAGCGTTCGACGTGCCGGAGCAGCCCGATGTCACCCGATGGCGGATCGAGCTGGAACTCCACCCGCCGGTAGGAGTCCGTCGACGTACCGTGGTGACGCCGGTTGTCGTCGAAGGTGCCCATCCGGATGCGTTCGGAGCGCAGCCGTTCCAGGTCGACGTCGGCGATCGAGCGTTGCTCAGCCTTCGGGAACCGCTCGGATTGCGCCAGGCACTCGCCGTTCTCCCAGATCATCGTCTGGCCGTCCCAGGCGAGGTCGGTGGTCGACTCCCCCGGCCCCGCCGCGGAATAGACGTATGCGGCCAGACAGCGCGCCGAAGCGGAGCGGGCCAGCAGGCAGCGGTCCTCGGACCGGCCGATGGTGATCGGGCTGCCCGACAGGTTCGCCAACACCGTTGCACCGGCCAATGCCGCCGACGCGCTCGGCGGAATCGGCACGAACATGTCCTCGCAGATCTCGACGTGCAGCACGAAACCCGGCATGTCGGTCGCGGTGAACAACAGGTCGGGGCCGAACGGCACGTCCGCCCAGGCATCACCGCGCCCCATCCGGATCGCCCCGCGCACGTCGTCGCCGGGCGCCATCTGGCGTCGCTCGTAGAACTCGCGGTACGTCGGCAGGTAAGACTTCGGCGCCACGCCGAGCACCCGCCCGCGGTGGATCACCACGGCGGTGTTGTACACCCGGTGCCGGTAGCGCAGCGGCGCGCCGACCACCAACACCGGCATCAGATCGGCCGAGGCCACGACGATGTCGAGCACCGCGTCTTCGACCGCATCGAGCAGCGCGTCCTGCATAACGATGTCCTCGATCGAATACCCCGACAGCGTCAGCTCCGGGAAGACCGCAAGCGCCACGCTGTCGTCGTGGCAGTCGCGCGCCATCCGCAGCACGGACTCGGCGTTGGCCTGCGGGTCGGCGAGCGCCGTATGGTGCGTACAGGCGGCGACGCGGACGAAGCCGTGCCGGTACGCCGAGTAGAAGTCCATGCCTCATTGTTGCCCGAAAACGGAACGGGGTATGCAAGTCCCCATGAGTGCGACCGCTGTGCTGGTCATCGACATGATGAACACCTACCGTCACCCCGACGCCGAGAAGTTGGCTCCGCACGTCGCTGAGATCATCGACCCGCTGGCCCGGCTCGTCGACACGGCCCACGATCGCGACGACGTGGACCTCATCTACGTCAACGACAACTACGGCGATTTCAGCGCGGAGTTCGGCGATATCGTGCAATCGGCGCTGCGAGGTGAGCACCCCGATCTGGTCGAGCCGATAGTGCCCCGCAAGGGTTGCCGGATGCTCACCAAGGTGCGTCACAGCGCCTTCTACGCCACCGCGCTGGCGTACCTGCTGAGCCAACTGAAGCCGGAGCGGGTGATCCTCACCGGCCAGGTCACCGAGCAGTGCATCCTCTACACCGCGCTGGACGCCTACGTCCGGCATTTTCCGGTCGTCGTCCCGCCGGATGCGGTCGCCCACATCGACCCGGAACTCAGCGACGCGGCGCTGACCATGATGAAGAGCAATATGAGCGCCGACATCACCCCGGTCGCAGAGTGTTTGCGGTGACGCGTTTGACGTAGCGGTTCGCGGGTAGCCCGACCAAACCGATGATCAACACCAAGCGCGATCGGATCGCCGAACCGTGGGGCACTCGGACGCCTTACGGAAAAGGCGAACATTGGCCAGAACGCGTCGACATGCACCTGGCCGACGGGCTGGCCCCCGATGCGGTCGACCGATGGGTGCAGTCGGCGTCTGTGCTGCATTCCAACGGTGACGGCCTCGACATCGCGGTCAAAGACGGCCGCATCGTCGGCATTCGAGGCCGGTCCGTCGATCGCGTCAACCGCGGCCGGGTCGACACCAAGGATCTCTTCGGGTGGCAGGCCAACGCGTCGACCGACCGGCTCACCATGCCGCTGGTGCGCGAGAACGGCAAGCTGGTCGAAACCGACTGGGACACAGCGATGAACCGGATCGTCCGCCGCAGCAAAGAGCTGCTCGAAACGGTGGGACCGAGCGCATTCGGGTTCTATACCAGCGGTCAGCTGTTTCTCGAGGAGTACTACACGCAGGGCGTGATCGCCCACGGGGCGATCGGCACCAACCACGTCGACGGCAACACCCGGTTGTGCACCGCAACCGCCGCCGAGGCGCTCAAGGAATCGTTCGGCTGCGACGGCCAGCCCGGTTCGTACACCGACGTCGACCACGCCGACGTGATCGCCCTTTTCGGGCACAACGTCGCCGAAACCCAAACCGTGTTGTGGATGCGAATGCTCGACCGACTCGCCGGTGACGACCCACCCGCCATCGTGTGCGTCGACCCCCGGCCGACACCCGTCGCGCAGGCCGCCACAGTGCATCTCGCGCCGCTGCCCGGGACCAACGTGGCGTTGATGAACGGACTGTTGCACGAAATTCTTCGCAACGACTGGGTGGACCATGACTACGTCGACGCCCACGCCGTCGGCTTCGACGAACTGCGAAAGCGGGTGGCCGAGTTCCCGGCCGAGCGCGTGGCGAAGATCTGCGACGTGCCCGCCGAGGACATCAGGGAGGCGGCTCGGCGGCTCGGCACCGCGCAGCGGCTACTCTCGACGGTCCTGCAGGGCTTTTACCAGTCCCATCAGGCGACGGCGGCGGCGGTGCAGGTCAACAACATTCACATCGTCCGCGGAATGCTGGGCAAGCCGGGCTGCGGAATCCTGCAGATGAATGGCCAACCCACGGCCGAGAACACCCGCGAATGCGGCGCGGACGGCGATCTGGCGGGATTCCGCAACTGGTCCAACGACTCCCACATCGAAGAGCTCGCCCGACTGTGGAACATCGACGCACTGCAGATTCCGCACTACGCGCCGCCGACGCACGCGATGCAGATGTTCCGTTACGCCGAGCAGGGCACGCTGCGCCTGCTGTGGATCAGCGCCACCAACCCCGCCGTATCGCTTCCCGAGCTGCGACGTATTCGAGGCATTCTGGGCCAGGACCGGCTTTTTGTGATCGTGCAGGACATCTTCCGCACCGAGACGACCGAACTCGCCGATGTGGTCCTGCCCGCCGCGGCGTGGGGTGAGAAGACCGGCACCTTCACCAACGCCGACCGCACCGTTCACCTTTCGGAGAAAGCCGTCGATCCGCCCGGCGCGGCTCGGCCCGACCTGGACATCTTCCTCGACTACGCGCGCCGGATGGACTTCCGCGACAACGACGGCGCACCGCTGCCGTCGTGGACCGACGCCGAATCGGCGTTCGAAGCATGGAAACGCTGCAGCGCCGGCCGCCCGTGCGACTACACCGGCCTGAGCTACGACAAGCTCCGTGGCTCCGCCGGCATCCAATGGCCTTGCAACGCAGACAATCCCGACGGAACGGAGCGACTGTACGCCAACGGCCGGTTCTGGGCCTCACCCGATTACTGCGAGGCCTATGGCAAGGACCTGATCACCGGTGCACCACTGGAGCCCACCGAATACCGCGCGATGAATCCGGACGGCAAGGCGATCATCAAGGCGGCCGAATACATTTCACCGCACGAGCCGCCGCGCCCCGAGTTTCCGTTCGCGTTGATCACCGGCCGGACCCTCTACCAGTTCCACACCCGCACCAAAACCGGCCGCGCGCCGCAACTGCAGGCCGCCGCCCCGGAGGTGTGGGTGGAGGTGTCGAAGGCCGACGCCCAACGGCTCACCATTGCAGAGGGCGACGTCGTCGAGATCGGCACGCCGCGGGGCTCGGTCACCGCCAAGGCCCGCATCTGCGGGATCCGCACCGGTGTGCTGTTCCTGCCGTTCCACTACGGCTATTGGGATGTCGATGTCGACGACGGTCATCACCGCGCCGCCAACGAGCTGACCATCACGGACTGGGATCCGGTGTCCAAACAGCCCGTCTACAAGACCGCGGCGGCGAGCCTGCGCCGGGTAACCGGTTCGTCATCACCTGCTCCAGCGCCGACCACCGCCGCCTCGGCACCGGTTTCCGACGGCGTCGATGCGACAAGCGGAGGCGCGGCGGCCGAAGCGACTGAATCCCTGACCTCTTCGGAGACACCATGAAACTCGGCATGGCGCTGCGGGAGTTGCACCGGTCGGAACTGCGGCTGGCCCGCTCGCTGGACGCGACCGCCGCGCGGCACCACAACGACCAAGCCATCTACTATGTGGCGCTCGGTCTTGCCGGCTGGTCACGCGAGCATCTGGAGCTGATCGCCGAAACCGGCCGGCGCTACGGTGTTCGACTGCGCGCTCACCCCCGCACGTCGGCGATCACCGAGTCCGCGCAGCAGTGGATCAGCGACCGCGTCGGCCGCCGCCCCGAACCCGCGCTGCTGTTGCTCGCCGACCTGCGGCGGCTGCACCGCCTGGCGGCCGGCGTTTCCCTCGACTGGGAGCTGCTGGGGCAGGGCGCGCAGGCCGCCAAGGACGACCGGCTGCTGAAGCTGACCCAGCGGTGCCATCCGCAGGCGCTGCGGCAGATGCGCTGGGCCAATGCGATGCTCAAGGAGCTGTCGCCGCAGGCCCTGATGAACTGACTCTGCGCCCTCGACGGCCCGGACAGCGCCTACTCTCGATCACGTGGAAGCGCCCGAGCTCGTCGCCCTGTTGCGTGGCCGCCGGGTCGCCGTGCTCACCGGTGCGGGCATCTCCACCGACTCGGGCATCCCCGACTACCGCGGCCCGGACTCGCCGCCGAGCAATCCGATGACCATCCGGCAGTTCACCGGCGACCCGGTGTTCCGCCAGCGCTACTGGGCCCGTAACCACCTCGGCTGGCGCCACATGGACGCCACGCTGCCCAACGCCGGCCACCGAGCCCTCGCCGCGCTGGAAGCCGCGGGCGTGGTGTCGGGGCTGCTTACCCAGAACGTCGACCTGCTGCACACCAAGGCGGGCAGCGGCAACGTCGTCAACCTGCACGGCACCTACGCGCAGGTGATCTGCCTGGACTGCGGGCACACGATGCCGCGGGCCGTGCTCGCCGATCTGCTGGAGGCAGCCAATCCGGGATTCGCCCGGCAGGCCGCTCGATCCGTCGGTGGCATCGCTGTCGCTCCGGACGCCGATGCCGTCGTCCGCGACACCGCGTCGTTCCGCATCGTCGACTGCCCCGAGTGTGGCGGGATGCTCAAACCCGACATCGTCTACTTCGGCGAAAATGTGCCCAAGCACCGTGTCGCGCAAGCATATTCTTTGGTCGACGCGGCAGATGCGCTGCTGGTGGCGGGATCCTCGTTGACGGTGTATTCGGGTTACCGGTTCGTGCGGCACGCCGCGGCGGCGGGCATGCCGATCGCGATCGTCAACCGCGGACCGACTCGCGGCGATGGCTTGGCGACCGTGAAGATCGACAACGGGTGCTCCCCCATGCTGGCGTTGTTGGCCGACGAGCTGCCCGAGGTCGCCACTTCGGCTTGAATGACGGCGTGACGGAAACCACCGACGACGACGCCTCGTGGCTGCGTGCGCTGCTGGACCGGCGGCGGCCCGAACCGGGACCGGTCAACGGCCGGTGGGCGCTGGGCGTCGGGGACATGCTCGCCGAGCACTCGCTGACGCCGGCCAAGTTGCGCTGGCTGGTACGCAAGCTCAACCACTTCGGCGGGGTGGCGATCAGCGAGGACGGTATCGAATTCGACGGCGACACCGTCGAGTGGGCGAAAGTGGAGGAGATCCGCACCCGCAGCCTGATCGAGTACCTGTTCACCGGCGGCGTCGACAAGCAGATCGACAAGCTGCCGCTGCCGTGGTTCCCGTTCCGTCGCAAGGTGCTCGGCGCGATCTCGCGGGCCGCCCTGACGCTGCTACTGGCCGCGGCCAAGCAGCAACTGGAAGGCGGTGCGCTGGAGATCCGGATCCCCGCCGAGGTGCGCTACGACGGCCTGTTGTGGACCCGCGAACTCGCTCCGGGAATGTTCGCCGCGGTGATCCTCGCCGATCCCGCCGTCCGCCAGTGCTTCGAAGCGACCGCCAAGGCCCACGCGGTGTCGGTGACGCCCGCCGAGGACGACGTCATGGAGGACGCCGACGAACGCGCCGAGCAGATCAGGTCGGTGCTCGGCAAGCTGCAGGCCCGCCTTTCTTAGCGATTTCGGTGTCGAAACGATCGCTGACCGACGGTTTGGACACCGAAATCCCTGCTAGATGGCCACCAGGTCGTCGGCGTGTACTGCGGGACGGCGCAGCTCTGGCGGCAGGTCCGACGTCGACCGGCCCAACATGGTGGCAAGTTCGCTGTGGTCGTAAGCCACCACGCCGCGCGCCACCATCGTCGCGTCCTGCGACCGCAACTCGACCACGTCGCCGCCGTAGAAGCGGCCCGACACCGCGGTGATGCCCGCCGGCAGCAGCGACCGCCGCTGACGCACCACCGCCTGCACCGCACCGTCGTCGAGCGTCAGAGCGCCCGCAACCTCGGCGGCGTAGCGCACCCAGAACCGGCGCGCCGACATCCGTTCGGGCCGCGGCGCGAAGACCGTGCCCACCGACGCGTCGGTGAGCGCCGTGGCGGCGTCCGATGCCCCGGCGAGCAGCACCGGCACGCCCGCGTCGGCCGCCAACAGCGCGGACGACAGCTTCGATGCCATGCCACCGGTGCCCAGATGACTGCCGCGGCCGGCGACCACGCCGTCCAGATCCTCCGGACGCGTCACCTCGGAAATGAAGCGGGCGTTGCCCTTTCGAGGATCCGAGTCGTAGAGCCCGTCGATGTCCGACAGCAGTACCAGCGCGTCGGCGCCCACCAGATGGGCCACCAGCGCCGAGAGCCGGTCGTTGTCGCCGAACCGGATCTCGTTGGTGGCCACCGTGTCGTTCTCGTTGACGATCGCGACCGCGTGCAGCGCGCGCAACCTGTCGAGCGTGCGCTGGGCGTTGGTGTGCTGCACCCGCATCGCGATGTCATGCGCGGTCAGCAGCACCTGCCCGACGACGCGATCGTAGCGATCGAACGCCGCGCTCCACGAGTTCACCAGCGCCACCTGCCCGACGCTGGCCGCGGCCTGCTTGGTGGCCAGATCCGTCGGTCGCCTGGACAATTTGAGCGGTTCAATACCCGCCGCGATCGCACCCGAGGACACGATCACCACATCCGAACCCGCCTGCATGCGCTTTTCGATCGCATCGACCATCGTGGCCACTTGGCGCCCGTCGAACACCCCTGACGGCGTGGTGAGCGCGGTGGTGCCGACCTTGACGACGATGCTGCGCGCAGTGCGGATCGCGTCCCGGGTGCTCAGCGGTGCGCTCATCCGGGTTCCCCGCCCGGTCGTCGCCGCTCCCGTCGGGCGGCCTTGCGTTCGGCGGCGCCGACCCGGTCGGTCTGCTCCAGCCGCTGATCGGTGCCGCGACCCGACATCGGCACGTCCACCCCCGCGGGGGTCTGCGGCTCCCAGTCGAAGGTGACGTCTCCGATGGTGACGGCGCAGCCGGGGCGGGCGCCGAGCTTGAACAGCTCCTCCTCGACGCCCAGCCGCGCCAGCCGGTCACCGAGATAACCGACCGCCTCGTCGTTGTCGAAATCGGTTTGGGCAACCCATCGTTCGGGCCGGGTGCCGCGGACGACGAAGCCGCCGTGTCCGTCGGGCTCGACGGTGAACCCGCTCTCGTCCACGGCGACGGGCCGGATGACGGGCCGGCGCGGCACCACCGGGGGTTGCGATTCGCGATAGGCCGACACCATCTCCCACAGCGCGAACGTCAACGGCCGCAACCCTTCCCGGGTCACGGTGGAGACCTCGAAGACCGGCCAGCCGTATCGGCGCGCGATCTCGTCGCGCACGAAGTCGGCCAGCTCGCGCGCATCGGGCACGTCGATCTTGTTGAGCACCACCGCCCGCGGGCGCTCCCCGAGATCACCCAGCGCCGCATCGCCCTGCAGCGTCGGGGTGTAGGCGGCCAATTCGGCTTCCAGGGCGTCGATGTCGGACACCGGGTCGCGTCCCGGTTCCAGCGTCGCGCAGTCCACCACATGGACCAGTACCGCGCAGCGCTCGATGTGGCGCAGGAAGTCCAGGCCGAGACCGCGGCCCTGCGAAGCACCGGGGATCAGGCCGGGCACGTCGGCGACGGTGAACGTGTTCTCACCGGCGGACACCACGCCGAGGTTGGGCGCCAGCGTGGTGAACGGGTAGTCCGCGATTTTCGGTTTGGCCGCCGAGATGACCGACACCAGCGATGACTTGCCCGCGGACGGAAACCCGACCAGTCCGACGTCGGCCACGGTCTTGAGTTCCAGCGTGAGGTCGCGGACCTGCCCCTTTTCGCCGAGCAGCGCGAAGCCGGGGGCCTTGCGGGCACGCGACGCCAGCGCGGCGTTGCCCTGGCCACCGCGGCCGCCGGCGGCGGCTTCGAAGCGGGTGCCGGCACCGACCAGATCGGCCAGCAGTCGACCGTCCTCGTCGAGCACGACCGTGCCGTCGGGGACCTTGACCTCGAGGTCCGCACCTGCGGCTCCGTCCCGGTTGCCGCCCGCGCCTTGCTTGCCGGACGGCGCCACGACATGCGGGTGGAAATGGAAGTCGAGCAGCGTGTGCACCTGCGGATCGACGACCAGCACCACGCTGCCGCCGCGGCCGCCGTTGCCCCCGTCGGGGCCGCCGAGCGGTTTGAATTTCTCGCGGTGGACCGAGGCGCAGCCGTTACCGCCGTTGCCGGCCCGCGCGTGGATCACGACGCGGTCGACGAACCGAGGCATCGGTGATCACTCCTTCGAAGAAACGCCATGGCGGACCGTCAGCTCACGAGACCGCCGCAGCGTTACCTTCGCGAGCTTAAGCCTCTGGTCGGAGAACGCTGACCGTCTTGCGGCCGCGCTTGCTGCCGAATGTGACAGCGCCGGGAGCCGTCGCGAACAGCGTGTCGTCGCCGCCACGGCCGACGTTGGTGCCGGGATGGAAATGAGTACCCCGCTGGCGCACGATGATCTCGCCGGCCTTGACGATCTGGCCGCCGAACCGCTTGACGCCGAGCCGCTGTGCGGCGGAGTCGCGACCGTTACGCGAGCTGGAAGCGCCCTTCTTGTGTGCCATGTCGTCGTCGCTCCTACTTGATGCCGGTGACCTTGAGGACCGTCAGCTGCTGACGGTGTCCCTGCCGCTTGTGATAGCCGGTCTTGTTCTTGAACTTGTGGATGCGGATCTTCGGGCCCTTGGTGTGCTCGAGCACCTCGCCGGTGACCGCGACCTTCTCCAGCGCCTTGGCGTCCGCGGTGACCTTCGCCCCGTCGACGACCAGCGCAACGGGCAGCGAGACGTTGGAGCCGGGCTCGGAATCGAGCTTCTCGACCTTCACCACGTCGCCGACGGCGACCTTGTACTGCTTGCCGCCGGTCTTGACGATTGCGTACGTAACCTTTTCGGCTGCCATCGTCTTGCTACTCCTACGTCGTTCACTGGGCGCGCGCGACTTGCTGCTGCGCATGTCTGGGTTTCCGGATCTCGGAGTGTCGCCGACTCCACTTGGTCCAGAGCCTGGCGACAACTGCTCAAGGCTACTTGAGTCGCCGGACGAGGGTCAAATCACCGCAGGTCACGCGTCGTGGGCGGCGAACGCCACCGGTCAGCCCTCGTGGGCCGGTGGACCCGCGGCCCGAGCGGCCGCCCGGCGCCGATGCCGCCCACCGGAGGCCGTTGTCGCCGTCGATGGGGCCCCGTTCGCGCCGTACCCCTGCGAGTCGTCGTCCGAATCGTCGTCATCCTCGTCCGAATCGTCGTCGGACTCGTCATCGGAATCGTCGTCGTCGGACTCGTCGGAGTCTTCGTCGATGACCTCGATGTCGTCGTCGATGTCGTCCTCATCGTCGTCGGAATCCAGATCGATCTCGTCGTCGTCGGAGTCCTCGTCCGAATCGTCGTCGGAGTCCTCGTCCGAATCGTCGTCCGAGTCCTCGTCCGAGTCGTCGTAATCCTCGTCCTCGAGGTCCTCGTCGTCGGTCTCGGTCACCGCGGCGCGGATGGCCTCCGAATCGGCCGCAGCGACCTCCTCGACGGGCTTCTGCTCCTCGGTCTCGTCCTCGTCCTCGTCGTGACGACCGTTGGCGGCCGCCATCGCCTTGAACATCGGGTGTTCGCCTGCCGGATGCGGCGGCACCTTGGCGACCGCCACATCGTCGGACTTCCCGCCCCGCTTACCCCGCTTACCTCGCCGACCGCCACCGCCGTCGGACTTGCGTCCGGCGCTCGACATGGAGTCAACCGGGTCGCCGTGCAGCACGATCCCCCGCCCGCCGCAGTGGGTGCACGAGGTCGAGAACGCCTCCACCAGACCGGTGCCGAGCCGCTTGCGCGTCAACTGCACGAGGCCCAAGGAGGTCACCTCGGAGACCTGGTGTCGGGTGCGGTCCCGGGCCAGCGCTTCGGTCAGCCTGCGCAGCACCAGGTCGCGGTTCGACTCGAGCACCATGTCGATGAAGTCGATGACGACGATGCCGCCGATGTCACGCAACCGCAGTTGGCGCACGATCTCCTCGGCCGCCTCGAGGTTGTTGCGCGTGACGGTCTGTTCGAGGTTGCCGCCGGAGCCGGTGAACTTGCCGGTGTTGACGTCGATGACGGTCATCGCCTCGGTGCGGTCGATGACCAGCGTGCCGCCCGACGGCAACCACACCTTGCGGTCCATCGCCTTGGTGAGCTGCTCGTCGATGCGGTGCACCGCGAACACGTCGGGACCGTCGGGTGACACGGGCTCGTACTTCGTCAGGCGCGGAAGCAGTTCCGGCGCAACGGAATTCACGTATTCGTTGATGGTGTTCCAGGCCTCGTCGCCGGACACTGTCAAGCCGGTGAAGTCCTCGTTGAACAGGTCGCGGATCACCTTGACCAGCACATCGGGCTCTTCATAGAGAGCGACTGCCGCGCCGGCCTTCTTCGCGGTGATCTCCGCGGCCTTGGCCTCGATCTCCGCCCACCGCTTGGCGAGGCGTTCGACGTCGTTGCGGATGTCTTCTTCCTTCACGCCCTCCGACGCGGTGCGGATGATCACCCCGGCGTCGGGCGGCACGACCTCCCGCAGAATCTCCTTGAGCCGCTGACGCTCGGTGTCGGGCAGCTTGCGGCTGATGCCGGTCGACGAGGCTCCCGGCACGTAGACCAGATAGCGGCCGGCCAACGACACCTGCGTCGTCAGCCGGGCGCCCTTGTGGCCGACCGGGTCCTTGCTGACCTGCACGACGACGTAGTCGCCCGGCTTGAGGGCCTGCTCGATCTTGCGGTTCTGCCCGCCGAGGCCAGCGGCCTCCCAGTTCACCTCGCCGGCGTAGAGCACACCGTTGCGGCCGCGGCCGATGTCGACGAACGCCGCCTCCATCGACGGCAGCACGTTCTGCACGATGCCGAGGTAGATGTTGCCGACCAGGCTGGCCGAAGCCGCCGACGTAACGAAGTGCTCCACCACGACGCCGTCTTCGAGCACGGCGATCTGGGTGTAGCGGGCGCCTTCGTGAGGCGGTTCGGTGCGGACCTTGTCGCGGACGACCATCATCCGCTCGACGGCCTCGCGCCGGGCCAGGAACTCGGCTTCGCTCAGGATCGGCGGGCGGCGCCTGCCGGCGTCGCGGCCGTCGCGCCTGCGCTGCCGCTTGGCCTCCAGCCGGGTCGATCCGCTGATGCCCTGGATCTCGCCGTCGCCACTTTGGCCGGACTTGTCGCCCCTCGCGGACTTCCGCGGCTCACGCTCGTGGACGACGGTGTTGGGCGGGTCGTCGGGCGACGTGCCTCCGTCGCTGTCGTCCCCTGAGCCGGATTTGCGGCGGCGTCGGCGGCGGCGGCGGCGGGTGGCACCGTCGGCGCCGGCGTTCTCGTCGTCACCGGACTCGTCATCTGAGTCGTCCGAGTCGTCGCTGTCCTGCTCGCCGCCCTGGTCGTTGTCGCTGTCGGAGTCGGCGTCGTCGCCGTTCTGCTCGCCGCGGCCGCGGCCCCGCCCGGGCCGGCCCCGGCGACGACGCCGTCCGGATGGCCGTTCGGACTGGTCATCGTCGGTGTCCTGGCCGTCGTCGCTGTCGTCGTCCTCGTCATCGTCGTCGGCGGCGTCAGCGTCGTAGTCGAACCGGACGGGTTGCGGCGCCACGAACAGCGGAAGGTAGTCGGCGTGCTCCTGGGGGCTCGCCGCGGACGCTTCCGAGGTCAATTGGGATTCGGGCTGGTCACCGTCGGAAGGAGGCCCGGCCGCGTCGGCGGTTTCGGTCGCCGACTCCTCCGGCTGGCTGTCCTCCGCGTGTCGCGTGTCTTCTGAAAGGTCTTCGGTTGGGGCATCTTCGGCCACGTATTCTCCTTAAGCCCCCGGGCGCGTCTCGATCGACGCGGCCACGCGAGGGCTTCCGCTATTGACCCGGGTGACTTCGCCCGGGCTTGTTGTGGTCTCGCTCCGGGCGGTCCACTGGTGAACCATCCCGGTGCCGGTCTGAATGATGGCTGGACGGTCGGCGCCGCATCACGCGTGGCGATGGTCGCGCACGTCTAAGTCTTCATTCGGGCGTCCGGCCCCGGTTGATGGCCGGCTACCCGAGCCAAGTATCCCACATCACGCCAACCCGCCTGACCAGGCTGTGCGAGCTGGGCCCCGATCTTGCTACGTGTCGGGGAACCAGAGTTCGATCTCGCGGGCCGCCGACTCCGCCGAATCCGAACCGTGCACCAGGTTGTCCTGGGTGATCAGGGCCAGATCACCGCGGATGGTGCCCGGCGTGGCCTTCTCTACCGGATCGGTTCCGCCGGCGATCTGCCGGAACGCCGCGATCGCGCGCGGCCCCTCGACGATCGCCGCCACGACCGGGCCGGACGTGATGAAGTCGAGCAGCGACCCGAAGAACGGCTTGCCTTCGTGCTCGGCGTAGTGCCGGCGCGCCAGGTCGTCGCCGACGGTCACGAGTTGCAGCGCGGCGATGGACAGGCCCTTGCGTTCGATTCGGCCGAGAATCTCGCCGACGAGGCGTCGTCTGACGCCGTCGGGCTTGATCAACACGAGGGTCCGCTCAGTCGGCTCAGTCACGGCCGACAGAATAACTGCCGAACACTACTCGGGAGGACGCTGCTGCTGTCCCGGCAGAAGGCCACGCTTCTGCCTGCGCAGCACCTCGGCGCGCAGATAGGCGATCACGAGCCAGACCACCAGGAACACGACACCGATGAAGCCGATCGCGCCGTGCACGACGACGCCGGCGATCAGCACCACCTGCATGAACAGGTTCACCCAGATGGCCCATGGTCTGCCCTGCACACCGGCCAGCAGCACCAACACCACCGCCAGCCCGACGAGGTAGCCGCCGCTGACCACGGTCAGGCCGCCGCCGACCCGTCCGACCACCGGCAGTGCCAGCAGCACCACGATGGCTTCCAGTATCAGCGTGCCCGCCATCACGCCACGGAAGCTCCGCCACGGGTCCGGAGCCGCGGAGCCGGCGGCATCGGGATCGGGTTGCGGCTGGGGCGCAGGGTCGGTCACTGCGGGTCCTTTCCGAACAGCGTGCGCGCCGCTCCGGCGGTGACCACCGAGCCGGTGATCACCATCCCGGCGCCGCCGAACAGTTCGCCCTCGTCACTGGCATCCTCGACGATCGCGGTGGCGGTCTCGATCGCGTCGGGCAGCGTGGCGGCGGTGACCACCCGTTCGGGGCCGAACCTCTCCTCGGCCCGCACCGCCAGCGCCTCGACGTCGAGCGCGCGGGGGGATCCGTTGTGGGTGATGACGATCTGGTCGAACGCCGGCTCCAGCGCTGCCAGGATGCCGTCGACGTCCTTGTCGCCCATCACCGAAACGACGCCGACGAGGAAGCGGAAGTCGAACTCCTCCTGCAGCGCCTGCGCCAGCGCCGCAGCACCCGCCGGATTATGGGCGGCATCAATGAAAACCGTTGGTGCGCTGCGCATCCGCTCCAGTCGCCCCGGACTGGTCACCGCGGCGAAGCCCGCCCGGACCGCGTCCACGTCGAGTTGGCGTTCTGCGCCGGCGCCGAAGAACGCCTCGACGGCCGCCAGCGCCAGCACTGCGTTGTGCGCCTGGTGTTCGCCGTGCAGCGGCAGGAAGATGTCGGAGTAGCGGCCGCCGAGTCCCTGCAATTCGAGCAGCTGCCCGCCGACCGCGACCTGCCTGCCCAGCACCGCGAACTCGGAGTCCTCACGTGCGACGGCCGCATCCGCGCGCACCACCTGGGCCAACAGCACCTCCATCGCTTCGGGCGCCTGACGGCCGATCACCGCAACAGTGTCGGTCGGAACGAGGTCGTCGTCCTGCTTGGTGATGATTCCGGCCTTCTCCGCGGCGATCTCGGCGATGGTGTCGCCGAGGTATTCGGCATGGTCCACCCCGATCGGGGTGATGACCGCGACGGGCGCGTTGACGACGTTCGTCGCGTCCCAGCGCCCACCGAGGCCCACCTCGACGACGGCGACGTCGATCGGCGCGTCGGCGAACGCGGCGAACGCCATCGCGGTCACCACTTCGAACTTGCTCAATGGCGGGCCCTCCCCCCCGAGGAGCCCCGCTTCGGACTGCTGATCGACCAGTTGCACGAACGGTTCGATCTCGCGGTAGGTCTGCACATACAGCGCCGGGCTGATCGGCTTGCCGTCGATCGAGATCCGCTCGACGGCGGACTGCAGGTGCGGGCTGGTGGTCCGCCCGGTGCGACGGTGCAGCGCGGTCAGCAGGGCGTCGACCATCCGTGCCACCGAGGTCTTGCCGTTGGTGCCCGCGATGTGGATGGATGGGTAGCCACGCTGCGGCGAGCCGAGCAGTTCCAGCAGCGCCGAGATGCGGGTCGTGCTCGGCTCGAGTTTGGTTTCGGGCCAGCGCTGGTCGAGCAGGTGCTCGACCTGGAGAAGCGCTGCGATTTCGTCCGGCGTCGGAACCGGCTCAGTCATGGGAGGCCGGCCAGCCGAGCCGTGATGCGGTCGACCTCTTCCCGCGCCAGCTGCTGACGGTCGCGGATCTTCTCGACGACGTCGGCGGGCGCCTTGGCGAGGAACGCCTCGTTTCCGAGTTTGCCTGTGGTGCTGGCCAATTCCTTTTGCGCGCCCGCCAGATCCTTCTCGAGCCGACGCCGCTCGGCGGCCAGGTCCACCGTGCCCGACGTGTCCACTTCGACGGTCACGGTGCCGCGGGACAGCCGCACCTCGATTGCTGCGGTCGGGTGGAATCCATCGCCGTCGGCGGTCAGCCAGGCAAGCGACCGGACCGCGGGCACCTGTGCCCGCAGGTCCGCGCCGGCGATGTCGGACAACCGCGCCGGCACCTTCTGCCGGTCGCCCAGGCCCTGGTCGCTGCGGAAGCGACGCACCTCGGTGATCAGCTTCTGCATATCGTCGATCCGCTGCCCGGCAACCGAATCCAGCTCGAAACCGGAAGGCGTCGGCCAGTCGGCGATCACCAGCGACTCACCCCCGGTCAGGGTCTTCCACAGCACCTCGGTGACGAACGGCATCACCGGATGCAGCAGCTTGAGCAGGGTGTCGAGCACGGCCGCCAACACCGCGGTCGTGTGGCCGACACTGCTTTCTTGCTGGGACGCTAGCTGCACCTTGGCCAGCTCCACGTACCAGTCGCAGAACTCGTCCCAGGCGAAGTGGTAGAGCGACTCACATGCGCGGTTGAACTCGTACGCCTCGAACGCCGAATCCACCTCGGCGCGAACCTGTTCCATTCGGCCGAGGATCCACCGGTCGGCGTCGGTCAGTTCGCCGACGTCCGGCAGCGGTGCGGGCGCGGCGCCGTTCATCAGAGCGAAGCGGGTCGCGTTGAACAGCTTGGTGGCGAAGTTGCGCGACGCGCGGGCGTGGTCCTCACCGATGGAGAGGTCGCCGCCGGGGCTGGCGCCCCGCGCCAACGTGAACCGCAACGCGTCGGCGCCGAAGAGCTCCACCCAGTCCAGAGGGTCGATGCCGTTGCCGCGCGACTTGCTCATCTTGCGGCCGTGCTCGTCGCGGATCAGGCCGTGCAGGAAGACGTTCTGGAACGGGACCTGCGGGCCACGCTGACCGTTCAGCGTGATCGCCCGATCGTCGGACACGAATGTTCCGAACATCATCATCCGCGCCACCCAGAAGAACAGGATGTCGTAGCCGGTCACCAGGACGGTGGTCGGATAGAACTTGGCGAGGTCGGCGGTGTGCTCGGGCCACCCCATCGTGGAGAACGGCCACAGCGCCGAGCTGAACCAGGTGTCGAGCACGTCGGGGTCCTGCTCCCAGCCCTGCGGCGGTGTCTCGTCCGGGCCGACGCACACCGTCTCGCCGTTGGGTCCGTGCCAGATCGGGATGCGGTGGCCCCACCACAACTGCCGGGAGATGCACCAGTCGTGCATGTTGTCAACCCACGCGAACCAGCGCGGTTCGAGGCTGGACGGGTGGATCACGGTGTCGCCGTTGCGAACCGCGTCGCCGGCCGCCTTGGCCAGCGCGTCGACCTTGACCCACCACTGCAACGACAGCCGGGGCTCGATCGGCTCACCACTGCGCTCGGAGTGCCCGACGCTGTGCACGTACGGCCTCTTCTCGGCGACGATACGGCCCTCACGCGCCAGCGCTTCGCGCACCTTGACGCGCGCCTCGAAGCGGTCCTGGCCGTCGAATTCCGTTTCGGTGCCGGTGATTCGGCCCTTGGTGTCCATGATCGACGGCATCGGCAGCGCATGCCGCAGGCCGATCTCGAAGTCGTTCGGGTCGTGCGCGGGGGTGACTTTGACCGCGCCGGTGCCGAATTCGGGGTCGACGTGCTCGTCGGCGACGATCACGATCTCGCGGTCGATGAACGGGTGTGGCAGCGTCTTGCCGACCAGGTCGCGGTAGCGCTCGTCGTCGGGGTGCACGGCGATCGCGGTGTCGCCCAGCATTGTCTCGACGCGGGTGGTGGCGACCACGATGTGCGGTTCGTCATCGTTGAGTGAGCCGTAGCGGAACGACACCAGCTCGCCCTCGATGTCGTCGTATTTGACCTCGAGGTCGGAGATCGCGGTCTCGAGCACCGGCGACCAGTTGACCAGTCGCTCAGCCTGGTAGATGAGGCCGGCGTCGTAGAGGCGCTTGAAGATGGTGCGCACCGCGCGCGACAGGCCGTCGTCCATGGTGAACCGGTCACGGCTCCAGTCCACGCCGTCGCCGAGGCGACGCATCTGTGCGCCGATCGTGCCGCCGGATTCCCGCTTCCAGTCCCAGACCTTGTCGACGAACAGCTCGCGGCCGAAATCCTCCTTGGTCTTGCCGTCGACGGCGAGTTGCTTCTCCACGACCGTCTGGGTGGCGATGCCGGCGTGGTCCATGCCCGGCAGCCACAGCACCTCGTAGCCCTGCATCCGCTTGCGCCGGCACAGCGCGTCCATCAGCGTGTGGTCCAGCGCGTGCCCCATGTGCAGATTGCCGGTCACGTTCGGCGGGGGCAGCACGATGGAGTAGGCGGGCTTGCTGCTGGCCGCGTCGGCGGTGAAGTAGCCGGCCCTGACCCAGCCCTCGTAGATGTCGCTCTCCACCTCGCCCGGGTTCCAGGACTTGGGCAGAGCGGTCACCGGCGAGGTGCCGGAATCGGAACGAGCGCTGGCGGTCACCCCGCAATTCTAGGGAGACGGCGCGAGGTCGAGCTCACGCGGTGTGAACTGCCTACCTCTTGCCGCCGAGCAACCCGCCGAGGATGTCGCCGAGTCCGCCACCCTTGCCGCCGCCACCGCCGAGCACACTGCCCAGAATGCTGCCGAGCGGATTGTTCCCGCCGCCCGCGCCGCCGGCGCCACCGAGGATGCTGCCCAGCACGTCGCCCAGGCCGCCGCCGGATTGCGCCGCGGGCTCCTGCGCCTGGGGCTGGGCCGGGGTGGTCCCGCCGGACAGTTGCTTGCCGATGTATGCGAGCACGATCGGGGCCAGGATCGGCAGCAGCTTCTGGATCAGGTCGCTGTTGCTTGCGCCGCCGCCGGCCAGCGCCGACGCGACCGCATTGCTGTCGTTGCCGCCGAAGATCTTCGCGACGTACTGGTCGCCTCGGTTGGCGTCGACCGCGTCGACGTTGACCCCGCCGTCAAGCAGGTCGCTGCTGCCCTCCTGAGCAACAGCTGACTCGAGGTCGCCGGAGTCGATCTCGTTGGCTTGGACGTTCTCCGCCACACCACCGACGAGCGCCGGTACCAGCGTGCGAATCGCGTTGTTCACTTCGCCTTCATCGGCGCCGACCTTCTTCGCGATGTCCTGCACCGGAATTTGAGCGAACAGTTCGTCGAGTCCAGCCATTGCATGTCCACCTTCGTTGCTGGGATGTCGCCGGGAATTGCACAACCGCGGTGACGACACTAATGCAATGGATCGTGATTGACAGCGGTTCGGGTAGTCCCGATCAGTTGAGCCGGGTGGTCTCGAATATCACTCCGGCCCCGGGGAATCGAGCCAACAATGCGTCGCCCATCGCCGACGCCGGGGTCAGTACACCGCGCAGATCCGAGAGGCGATCCCTGTCGAGCGCGAGGGCCAGCCCGCTCTCGCCCAGCATGACCGAAGTCGACTTGTATGCCGGGTCGCCCTGTTGCGCCATGGTGGCCCGGTAGCGTGCGCCGGCGGTCGTGGTGGTGTACGTCTCGACGGTGTAGTGGCCCTGTTCGCGGGATTGTTCGCTGGGCCCCGTGCCCGGCTTCGGCATGATGCGTTCGACGAGTTTGTCCGGCACCTTGTCGAAGAACCGGTTGCCCAGCGCCAACGTTGCGGCGTTGCCACCGGCGGCCAGCGCCGCGGCCACCGGCGCGAGCACCGAGCGACCCACGCTCTGCTGCTCGCCGTACTCCAGCCGGCGTCCGTACGCGTAGTCCAGTAAAGCGTTGCTGCGTCGGACGATCCTAGTGTTCACCGGCGCCATGATGAACGGTCCGAGCCAGTACCCGTCGAGCTCGGGCGCGACCTCGCGGCCGCGCCGCCACCGCACGTCGGGCTGTGCGCCGAGTTCAGGTTCGGCACTGCGATTGGGTGACAGGGTGTACGGATCGTCCAACGCTCGCCTCACCTCGGGGTCGGTCGAGGCAACGCGCATCACTTCCATTATCGACGCCAGGGTGCCGCCCGAGACGCCGCCGACGAACTCCCGCACGACGAAGTTGGTGTCGGTCAGCTCGCCGGCATTGTCCTTCTCCGCCTGCCGATACAACGCGAACACGCTGAGATCCGAAGGGACGGAGTCGAATCCACACGAGTGCACGATCCGGGCGCCCGTGTCGATCGCCTGTTCGTGGTACAGGCGGATGCTGTCGCGAACGAAGTTCGCTTCACCGGTGAGGTCGGCGTAGTCGGTGCCCGCGGCCCCGCACGCGCCCACCAGCGGCAGCCCATACTTCGCGTAGGGGCCGACGGTCGTCACCACCACCTGCGTCCGTGCCGCCATTGCGCTCAATGTCGAGGGCTGCGACGCGTCGGCCGCGATCAGCTCCCAGGATTGTGCGGATTCGCCCAGTGTCTCGCGCACCGCGAGCAGCTTGTCGGGTGACCGGCCGGCCAGCGCGACCCGCGCGTTCGCACCCGCCTTCGCCAGATACTGAGCGGTCAGCTTTCCGACGTATCCGGTGGCGCCGTAGAGGACGATGTCGAATTCCCGCTCCGATGTGCTCATGTGCGCGACGCTACCGACACGCGGGAATGGGTGCGGCTGGCGGCCCCGACATCAGCGGGGCCGCCGGCCGATACAGGTTCCTCGGTCAAGGCACCTCACGGAGCTTCGACGGTGATGCCATCCCCCTCGGTCGCAACGGCGGTGAGGCCATCGCCGTTGACGGTGGCGGTGTTATTGTCGCCGTCGCCGGAGCTGGCAACGCTGCCGTCACCATTCACCGTCGAGGTGTTGTTGTCGCCCTCACCTGCCCCAGACGCACTGCCGTCACCGCGAGTGATGGCGGTGTTGTTGTCGCCGTCGCCGGCCCCGGCCGTGCTTCCATCACCGTGGACGGCGACGGTGTTGTTGTCACCATCGCCGACGCCGGCACTGCTTCCATCACCCTTGACGGTGGCGGTGTTGTTGTCGCCTTCGCCGGCGCCGGCGGCGCTGCCATCGCCGATCACGGTGGTGGTGTTTCCGTCGCCTTCACCGGCCACGGCCAATCCGTCGTCGCCGACCACGGTCGCGGTGTTGCCGTCACCCAAGCCAGCCTGGGCCACTCCCCTATCGCCATTCACCGTCGCGGTGTTGCCATCACCCAAACCGGCCAGAGCACTACTGTCCTCACCGACGACGCGTGCGGTGTTGCCGTCGCCGTAGCTGACGCCATCCCTGGATGTGCTTGCGGAGCTGTTGTCGCCGTTGACGATTGCCCTGTTGCGGTTACCGCCGACCGCGGTGGCGGAGCTGTCGTCGCCGTGCGCGATCGCTACCGATCCTGTCCCGTCGGATGTGGCAGTCGCAGTGCCTTTCTGCACTCGTGTTTCGCCATTGGTCGAGACGCTGACATCGGGCCCCTTGGCGGAACCGGTGTCCGAGGGTTCCGCGGATGCCACCCATGGCGTCGCGGCGACGGCGGCCCCGACGCCCATCGCGATTGCGAACGCCCCGAGTCGGCCGGCATACCGGCCATACGGCGCCGGGCGAGTGATCGATTCGTACGGGCTCTGGTCATAGTTGTTGGGGTTGTGTTTCGTCATGGCGCCCGACCGTAACGGCAACCAATTCCGTTGTGGGGCCTACGTTTGCGGCGCTGCTCAGTTGCGACGTAGTGGAACGATGGCGTACCGCTCACAGTGCACACATCGGCCCGATGTGTCATCTTTGCAGGTCGAATCCGTTGCGCAGGCAGAATATTGACGCGCGGACAGCCGCAACTCGTTGCCAACCACTATCTTCGGGCTGGACAAAAAACGAAACTCGAAGACGGCCTACCCGAGGGTCTCGGGCACCTCGACGTCCTCGCCCAGCACGTGGCGGGCCAAAAACCCGGTCACCACCTGATACCAGATCTTGGCGTGTTGCGGGGTGAGCACCCAGTGATTCTCCGACGGGAAGTACAGGAACCGGTGCGGGCTGTCGCCGTCGTCGTCGGCGGGCAGCGCAGAGTGGGTCAGCAACTCGTACCACAGCCGTAGTGCTTCGCCGATCGGCACGCGATAGTCCTTGTCGCCGTGGATCACCAGCATCGGCGTGCGGATTTCCTCGACATGGTGGTGCGGCGAGTTGTTCTGTGCCATCTCCCGGGTCATCTCACGCAGCCAGTAGTACGACGAGTCGGTGGTGGCGCCGAACTGATCCAGCGCCCAGAGGCTGGCGTGGGTGACGATCGCGTCGAACCTATCGGTGTGACCGGCAACCCAGTTGGCCATGTAGCCGCCGAAGGATCCGCCCATCGCCGCCGTGCGGTCGGCGTCGATGCGGGGATGCGCGCACGCCGCGTCGGTCGCCGCCATCAGGTCGTCGAACGGGGCGCCGCCCCATGCTCCCCAGCCGCGTTGGATGAACCGCTGGCCGTACCCGGTGGACAGCCCGGGATCCGGCAGCAGCACCGCGTATCCCCGCGCGGCGAGCAGCCACGGGTTCCATCGCCATGACCAGGCGTTCCAGCTGCTCAGCGGGCCGCCGTGAATCCACAGCAGCAACGGCGCCTCGCCGTCGCCGGGGGGTAGCACCAGCCACGAGCGCAGCCGGGTGCCGTCGTCGGCCGTCGCCTCGAGCTCGCTCAGCGTGCCCGGCAGCGACGGCAACGTCACGCAGGGCAATTCGGTGACCGCGCCGTCGGGATCGATGCGCACGGGGTGCGGCGGCGCGGCGTATGAGCTTCGCAACGCGAACATCACCCCATCCGGTGCGGTCACGACGTCGGAGTAGCAATAGTCGTCGAACGTCACCTGCGTCACCGCGCCATCGGCGACGTCGACGCGAAACACCGGCGAGCGACCGTTCTGATCGGCGGTCACGATCACCGTCGAGCCGTCACGCGACCATGTCGCCGATGCGGGCCACCGATCCCAGTCGGCCGCGAGTACGGCGGGTTCACCGCCGAAGCGCAGGCAGCCCAACGTGATTCGCGGCGCCGTCTCGGGTGTGGAAAACGTCTCGCGAAGATAGACGACCGTCGAACCGTCCGGTGACACCGCAGGGCGCCACACGTCCGCGTCCAGTTCGTCCACCAGCACGGTGCGCTCACCACTGTCCAGGTCGATACGCACGAGCACCGAGTGCCGAGACGCTCCCGGCGCCGGCCGCTGCCACGTCGTCACAAGGAAGCGCCCGTCAGAACTGACGTCGAACTCCGAGTCGCGCAGCGCGCCTCCCGGGCCGGCGGTCAGGTCGCGCACGTGATCACCGTTGGGGTCGCCGGCCAGCTCGACGCCGAGCAGGTGCGGTTCTGCCGGCCCGAGATCGGAGTCCCAGTGCCGGATGGGATAGCCGGCGTGCAGGATCGCGGTGATCTTGTTGTCCTTGCGCAGATCCCGCAACCGGCGGTCGTCTTCGACGGTGCGCGCGGAGGGCATCAGCGGTGACCGCACCACGGCGACGTCGGCCTCGCGGGCGGGGCGCACCGCCTCGACACCACCGGGCAGCGAGAGCGCCTCCACCGCCTCGCCGCCTGCTGCCGGTAGCCGCCACAGCGCGGCAGGCGGCTTGTCGTCGTCGGCCGTCGGCCGCACGGCGACGAACAGCAGATCGCCGTCGGCGGCGAAGGCCGGCGCCGACTCGCCCTTGGCCCCGCGCGTCAACCGGCGCGCCGGTTGCACACCCGCCGGGTCGAGTTCCCATACGGCGCTGACGTATTCGGTTCTCTTGTCGTCGAGTTCCGCGACGGTGGTCACGAGCCGAGACCCGTCGGGTGAGAGCGCCAGCCCCGACACCCGTGGCAGGGCGACGTACTCGTCGAGGTCGTCGAAGGGCGTGGAGAACGGGGAGGCCGTGGCGCCAGGGGTCGTCGCGGTCATCCCCCGTTCGTAGCACACCGACCGGGTCGAGCCGTGGCAGCGGCCACGACCGCGGCACAGGCTACGTTCGACGAATGCCAAAGCGAATCGTGGTGATCGGCGCGGGTATCGCCGGACTGGCGACCGCCGTCGCGCTGCAACAACGCGGGCACGACGTCACGTTGATCGAGGAGCGCACCGACGCGTCGTCGGGCGCCGGGATCAGCATCTGGCCGAACGCGTTGGCGGCACTCGACGACCTCGGCCTCGGCGACCCGGTGCGCGAGGCCGGTGGCAGCGTGACCGCGGGCGCAGCGCGCTGGCGGGACGGCACCTGGCTGCGACGGCCCGCACCGGCGCGCATCGTCACAGCGCTCGGCGAGCCGCTGGTCGTCATCCGGCGTTCGGCGTTGACCTCGATACTCGCGGCCGCGCTCCCCGAGGGCACGCTGCGCGCCGGACTGGCCGCGGACGCGCTGGCGGTGACCGCCGACGGGGTGCGGGTCACGCTGGCGGACAACACGGTGCTGGAGGCCGACGCGGTCGTCGGGGCGGACGGGACCCATTCGATGGTGGCGCGCCACCTCAACGGGCCGCTGCGCAACAGGTACGTCGGCTACACGGCGTGGCGCGGCGTGGCGCAGTGCCGAATCGACCCCGATCTCGCCGGCGAGACGCTCGGCCCCGCGGTCGAGTTCGGCCACGTGCCCCTCGGCGCGCACAACACGTATTGGTTCGCCACCGAACGTCTGCCCGAAGGACACACCGCGCCGCAGGGTGAGTTGGCTTATCTCCGGGAGCGGTTCGCCTCCTGGGCGCAGCCGATCCCCGAGATCCTGGCCACCACGGAGCCCACCGCCGTATTGCGCAATGACCTGTATGACCGCGACGAGGCGCGACAGTGGGCGCGGGGTCCGGTCGTGGCGGTCGGCGACGCCGCGCATCCCATGCGGCCGCATCTCGGACAGGGCGGCTGCCAAGGCCTGGAAGACGCCGCGATCCTCGCGAGGTTCCTCGACGGCGACGAGGACACCGCGTCGGCATTCGCACGGTTCGTGGCGTTCCGCCGTCCGCGGGTCCGGTCGCTGGTGCGCGAGTCGCGATTGATCGGCCGTGTGATGAACCTGCCGCCGTTGCTCAGCGAGCTGGCCGCCCGCGCGACCGTGCTGGGACCCGAGACGCTCGTGGCCCGGCACCTGGCCGCCGTGGCGGCGCGGTCGGCGTTCACCCTGCCGACCGACTGCGGTCTGGCTGGGGCTTGACCCCGCGGTTCAGCGGGCGAGCGTCCCGATCGGGTTGAGCAGGGCCGAACACATCTGACGCGGGTTGACGAACCCGAACAGGCCGCTGGACGGCATCGCCGCGCAGCCGGTCGACGCGGCCGCCGTGGTCCGTGCGGTCGGCGCCGACGGATTGGTCCACACGGCGGGTGTCGCGCCGCGAGGGCCACACTTGGGCCACGCCTTGAGCCCCTGGGTCCGCAGGACGTTCTCTGCGACGCGGATCTGCTCGGCGCGCGACGCCGTCGCCGGGTTGCCGACGCCACCGTTGGCAGTCCACGTCGCCTGCTTGAACTGCAGGCCACCGTAGTGACCGTTGCCGGTGTTGATTCCCCAGTTCCCGCCGGATTCGCACTCGGCGATCGCGTCCCAGTTCACCGAGTCGGCGCTGGCGGTGGCCAGCGAAGCCTCTGACAGCGCCATCGGCACGACCGCGAGAGCTCCCGAGATCGCGGTGGCCCACAGGCCCTTGATTACTGCGGTACGAATGTTCATCACTGCGGTCCTTCCCCGACCGTTTGACACAAGGCCCGCATCTGAGAACCCCTCGATCTCCGCTGCGGTCATCCGGTCTGTCGGGTGATGAACGTCACGTGTTACGGAAGGGTCGAAAGTTTTAATCGTTACTTATCTGGTGTAAGAGCCCTCTGAGAAAGAAGAGGCGGTGCCGGGAGGTCCCGGCACCGCCTGTTCTTGTCGACGATCGGCTGGTCAGCCGTTGCCGCCACAGGACGGCCAAGCGCCGATCCCCTGCGACTGCAGCACGTTCTCGGCGACGCGAATCTGCTCCTCACGGCTCGCGTTGTGAGGAGAGCCGCTGCCGCCGTTGGCCCGCCAGGTCCCCATGGTGAACTGCAGGCCGCCGTAGTAGCCATTACCGGTGTTGATGGACCAGTTGCCACCCGACTCGCACGCCGCGATGGCGTCCCAGTCCACACCGCTGTCCGCATTGGCAGTGCCCGTGGCCAGTGCCATCGGCGCCAACGCGAGCGCACCGGCAAAGGTCGCCAGGCCAAATGTCTTGCGGATGTTCTTCAACGTCAATCCTTTCGCCACGCGCGCACCAACACACCCGCGCAAAGCGCACGGGTGGACATGCCTGGCATCCAGGCAGGGAGTTGGGCCGCACCGTCTCGGTCAGGTGCGACAGCGGGAGGCCAGAAGAGCCTCACCGGGCATCAGCGCCGGTGGCCGATGGAGGTCGCGACGCCTCCGACAGCCCCACTCACACGCAGGTTCGTGGTTTTGAAATTATTTGCTCCGGGTAGAGCCGTTTGGGACCGTACAAACCGATCCGGCGAAAGTCATATTCGCGACGAGCGTGTCGCGGGGAGATCACGGACTGATCACGACGCGGCCGCCTTTTCGTTATCGCAGGTCATAGCGGGCTTTGCCGAAGCTGCCGAGCACCGCTTACCGCGGCTGCGCGTGAGCCATCTCACGGGCTGTTTGTGAGCTGGACCACGTTCACGACACCGCTGACATGGGTCGAAACGTTCAGTGCGAACGCACAAATCGTAATGACATGCTGTTGAATGGCGGTGTTGGCAGACCGGTTCGCTGGCCTGCCCACCACCGACATCATCGAAATGTCATGCACCTCAGGTGCTCTCGATGTCGCTCGTTTGCAATAACATGTTCGTAGAGCGTTGTGCGTCAATCGCGGTCAGCCGCAATTGCACTGGCCGCCAGTGTGTTTCACCTGGACATGTCCGAGGTTCAGCCGCCGGCACAGCGCACCCGTCGCCGCGGCGCCAGGTTCGGAACGGTCGCCGATGCCTGCAGGCGGGACGTCGGAATCCCTTTTGGGGCCGTCAGCGCGGAAAAACGTGCCCCAGGTCGCTTGAATTAGGCCCGGCGATGCTCAAGCCCTACCTGAGAGTCCTTGCCGGGCATAGGCATTCGGAAGGGCGTCGGTCGGCATCGGCTGAGTTCATTCGCTCGGTATCCATGCGCAAAACGCGCGGTATATCACGGCTGCAGGCCGACTAATTCACTGCCGGGAATTCCGCATGGGAATTTCAGAATTATGCGCAATTTATAATTCGAATTTGCTAGGCGATTTTCTCGCCGCGCATCGCGGCGAGGTCGGCGGCCGTGTTGACGTTGGTCAGGGCCGCTTGTTCGGGCAGCACGATCCGCTGCGTGTCGACTGTCTCGACCAGTGCACGCATGCTGCGCTCACCTGCGGCCACCAACTCCGCGACACGGCCGGCCAGTGCAGTTCGGTAGACGCCGGCCAGGTAATGGTCGCGACCGTCCCACGGAAGCACCACGTCCGCGCCGAGACGCTCAGCCGGTCCGGCAAGTTCGTCGATCAGTTCGACGGTCAGCAGCGGCATGTCGACCGCGGCGACGAACGCCAGGGCCGACCCTGCCTCGGCGGCCGCCCGCAACCCTCGCCCGGTGGCCAACAGCGGCCCCACCCCACGCACCTCGTCGCGCAAAACCTCGGCGTCGAGCGCGGGCAGCGCCTGCCCGGGCGCCGCGATGACGAAGACCGGCGCACAGCGCGGCTTGAGAATGTCGACCATCCGCTCGACGAGCGTGCTTCCTTCGTACGGCAGCGTGGCCTTGTCGCGGCCCATGCGGCGGGAAGCCCCGCCCGCCAGGATCACCGCGGCCAACGGAACGTCGGTCGTCATGACCGTGACGTTAGTCGACAGTCCAGGTGTCTTTGCCGCGAAGCAGTGACTGAAGCGCGGTCGTGTCGTGCGCCTTCTCGTTACGCGCTGCGACGACCTGCTGGCGCGCGGCGTCGTCGTAGGTCGGCTTGCTCACCTGCCGGAAGATGCCCATCACCATGTGCTCGAGGTTCTGCTCGCTCAACCGCGACAGCGCGAACGCGTACGCCGGGTCCTCGAGATTGGCGTCGTGGACCACGATCTCCTCGGCCGACACATCGGCGGTCTTGGCGATTTCCAGGCCGTAGCCGGACTTCACCACGCAGTACTCGCCGTCGGCGCCGAAGGTGATCGGCTCGCCGTGCGTGAGGCTGATCAGCCGCTCCTCGGCGCCTTCCTTGCGCAGCGCGTCGAAGGAGCCGTCGTTGAAGATCGGGCAGTCCTGCAGGATCTCGACGAGCGCGGCGCCGCGGTGCGCGGCCGCCGCGCGCAACACCTCGGACAGGCCCTTGCGGTCGGAGTCCAGCGCCCGGCCGACGAACGTTGCGTCGGCGCCGAGCGCCAGCGACACCGGGTTGAACGGGTAGTCGAGTGAGCCCATCGGGGTCGACTTGGTGACCTTGCCGACCTCCGAGGTCGGTGAGTACTGACCTTTGGTCAGCCCGTAGATCCGGTTGTTGAACAGCAGGATCGTGATGTTGATGTTGCGGCGCAGCGCGTGGATCAGGTGGTTGCCGCCGATCGAGAGCGCGTCGCCGTCACCGGTGACGACCCACACCGACAGGTCCTCACGCGCCAGCGCCAGACCGGTGGCGATCGTCGGGGCCCGACCGTGGATGGAGTGAAACCCGTAGGTCTCCAGGTAGTAGGGGAAACGGCTCGAGCACCCGATGCCGCTGACGAACGCGATGTTCTCGCGCCGCAGCCCCAGTTCGGGCAAGAAGTTACGGATGGTGTTGAGGATGACGTAGTCGCCGCAGCCCGGGCACCACCGGACCTCCTGGTCGCTGGTGAAGTCCTTGGACTTCTGCGGCTGGTCGGTGGTCGGCACCCGGCTGGTGCCTGCCGTCAACCCGAGATCACTACCGATCAGGTCAGTCATGCGCTTGCTCCCACACCAGTCGCACCGATCTCGACGGTCGCCGCCGCCAACCGTGCGAACTTGGCCTTGTCACTTTCCTTCTCACCCAACGTCCCGTCCAACGCGGCGTCGATGATGCCTTCGACCTCGTCGGCCAGGAACGCCATACCTTCCACTTTGGTCACTGACTGCACGTCGACCAGGTACCGGCCGCGCAGCAGCAGCGCGAGCTGGCCGAGGTTCATCTCCGGACACACGACGTTCGGATAGCGCCGCAGCACCTCGCCGAGGTTCGCCGGGAACGGGTTGAGGTTGCGCAGATGCGCCTGGGCGACCTTGATGCCCTTGCGCCGCGCGCGCCGGCATGCCTCGCCGATCGGCCCGAAGCTGCTGCCCCAGCCGATCATCAGCAACTCCGCGTCACCGGTCGGGTCGTCGACCTCGAGGTCGGGAACCGCGACGCCGTCGATCTTGGCCTGCCGCAACCGGACCATCAGATCGTGGTTCTTCGGCTCGTAGGAGATGTTGCCCGAACCGTTGGCCGCTTCGAGTCCGCCGATCCGGTGCTCCAGGCCGGGCGTGCCGGGGATGGCGAACTGCCGGGCCAGGGTCTCTGGGTCGCGGGCGTAGGGCTGGAAGGGCTCGTCGGGCCTGGCGAAGGTGTGCTCGATGGGCTCGTAGCCGCTGACGTCCGGAATGCGCCATGGCTCAGAGCCGTTGGCGATCGCGCCGTCGGACAGGATGACCACCGGCGTGTGGTAGTTCACCGCAATGCGGGCAGCCTCGACAGCCACGTCGAAGCAGTCCGAAGGCGACCGGGGCGCGACCACCGCAACCGGCGACTCGCCGTTGCGGCCGTACATCACTTGAAGCAGGTCGGCCTGCTCGGTCTTGGTGGGCAGGCCCGTCGACGGGCCGCCGCGCTGGACGTCGATGATGATCAGCGGCAGCTCGGTCATCACGGCCAGCCCGATCGCCTCCGACTTCAGCGAGATACCGGGGCCAGAGGTGCTGGTGACGCCCAGTGCCCCGCCGTAGGAGGCGCCGATGGCCGCGCCGATGCCGGCGATCTCGTCCTCGGCCTGGAAGGTCAGCACGTTGAAGTTCTTGTGCTTGGACAGCTCGTGCAGGATGTCCGACGCGGGGGTGATCGGGTAGGTCCCGAGCACGACCTGCAGATCAGCCAGCTGCCCGGCGGTGACGATGCCGTAGGCCAGCGCGGTGTTGCCGGAAATCTGGCGGTACTCACCGGTTTTCAGTTTGGCGGGCGCGACCTCGTAGGTGCTGGCGAACGCCTCGGTGGTTTCGCCGTAGTTCCAGCCGGCCTTGAGTGCCAGCACGTTGGCCTCGGCGACGTCGGGTTTGCGGGCGAACTTCTCCCGGATGAACGCCTCGCTATGCCGCAGTTCGCGGCCGTACATCCACGACAGTAGACCGAGCGCGAACATGTTCTTCGCGCGCTGACCGTCCTTCTTCGAGGCGCCGATCGACTCGACCGCGCCCAGCGTCAACGTGGTCATCGGGACGGCCTGTACGACGTAGTCGGACAGCTCGTCGCTCTCCAGCGGGTTGCCCTCGTAGCCGACCTTGGCGAGGTTGCGCTTGGTGAACTCGTCGGAGTTGGCGATGATCAGGCCGCCTCGGGGCAGATCCGAGACGTTGGCCTTCAGCGCGGCGGGATTCATCGCAACGAGCACGTCGGGCCGGTCCCCGGCGGTGAGGATGTCGTAGTCGGCGATCTGGATCTGGAACGACGACACCCCGGGCAGCGTGCCCTGCGGTGCGCGGATCTCGGCGGGGTAGTTGGGCTGTGTGGCCAGGTCGTTACCGAACAACGCGGCCTCGGACGTGAACCGGTCACCGGTGAGCTGCATGCCGTCGCCCGAGTCGCCGGCGAAGCGGATGACGACCTTCTCGAGCTTCTGCCGGGGTCCCGCAGTCCCGGGGCTGACGGCGTTGTCTTTCGCTGCCACGAAGCCTGCCTCCCACGCTGTCTTGGCGATGCCCTCCGAGTCGCAGTCGGGCCGACGCGCCGCCGGAAAACGCCACCAAAGTTTTTATGTCACTGCCAGTACCGATTATTGCACTTCTCTTAGGCAGCCCTTCACCGGACTCGCGGACGGCGCGTCGCTTCCGTGGAGGTGAACACACAGCTCATGCGGTGTGTTGACGGTACCGATGAGACAGAACTGTGTTGTTCGTCACGTTCACGAGACAACGTTTTCTAAGGAAATGGTTACCGATCAGTAGCTGACAGCTAGCAGGGTCGACGCGTCAGCTGTCGGCGGGGCCGGCTGGGGATTCCGCTCGGCGCTCGTGCCAGCGCAGCTTCAACAACAGCAGATGTTGGTGCGCGCGGAATCCAGCCGACAGCGGATCACGCCAGGCCGGCGAATGGCGCTTCGGTTCGAGATCGTTGTGCACGCCTGACATTGTGCCGTCTCTTCGGCGATACCGCCGCCCGGCGCGCGTGCCTGAGGGGTGAACGGCAATGGAACGCTCGCCCGCACCCGCAGGTCATAGGGTGGGCCTATGGGTCGGGTCACAGCCAGGCGACGGGCACAGCACATGACCGCTGACACCGCGGTCGCGCGGCCCGAAACCCTGGTGGTCGAGGAGCCGATGGAGATCCGCGTCAACGGTGTGCCGATCACC
Source organism: Mycobacterium sp. GA-0227b (assembly GCF_001499855.1). GTDB lineage: Bacteria > Actinomycetota > Actinomycetes > Mycobacteriales > Mycobacteriaceae > Mycobacterium. The sequence continues at coordinate 39,965 of NZ_LQIK01000005.1, read as the reverse complement.
GTGACGATGCGCACCCCGGGTTCGGATGTCGAACTCGCGCAGGGCTTTCTGCTCACCGAAGGGGTCATCGGTGGCCGCGACGACGTGCTCGCGGCGCGCTACTGCAAGGGCGCCGGCCCCGACAATCTGAACACGTACAACGTGCTCGATGTGCGGCTGGCGGCGCATGTTCCGGCACCCGACGTCGATGTGACGCGCAACTTCTACACCACCTCGTCCTGCGGGGTCTGCGGCAAGGCGTCGCTGGAGGCGGTGCGGTTGAGCAGCCGCCACGGTCCTGGTGACGATCCGACCACGGTCACCGCCGACACGCTCTCGGCACTGCCGGCCCGATTGCGCAAGGCGCAGAAGGTGTTCGCCAGTACCGGCGGCCTGCACGGCGCCGCCGTGTTCGCGGCCGACGGCACCATGCTCGCTGTACGCGAAGACATCGGCAGGCACAACGCCGTCGACAAGGTCATCGGATGGGCGGTGGAACACGGCCGCGTTCCACTGGCCGGCACGGTGCTGCTGGTCAGCGGACGAGCGTCGTTCGAATTGACCCAGAAGGCAGTGATGGCGGGCGTCCCGGTGCTGGCGGCGGTGTCGGCGCCGTCCTCGCTGGCGGTGGACTTGGCCAGCCAGTCCGGGCTGACGCTGGTCGCATTTCTGCGCGGCGAGTCGATGAACGTCTACACCCGGCCCGACCGCATCACCCGCTGACTCCCAGTCCAGCCGCGAAACCGACGTAATGGTCGCAATCCGGCTCGCAATGCAGCCATACCGTCGATCTCGACGGCAATACTTCCGGGAAACCTCCCGAGAACTACGCGCTGCTTATTGCCTGACTTCTCAAACGCGGCTCGTGCCTCGCCGCTTGATCGTCGTCAGGCGGACTTGTCGCGGCGTTCCGGTCGAGACGGCTTGCGCGGCACGATGGTCGGCAGCACGTTGTCCTGGACCGTCTCTTTGGTGACGACCACCTTGGCCACGTCGTCGCGGCTGGGGATGTCATACATCACCGGCAGCAGGACTTCTTCCATGATGGCGCGCAGGCCGCGGGCACCGGTGCCGCGGTGGATGGCCTGATCGGCGATCGCTTCCAGGGCCTCATCGGTGAACTCCAGCTCGACGCCGTCCATCTCGAACAGTCGGGTGTACTGCTTCACCAACGCGTTCTTCGGCGTGGACAGGATCTGCACGAGCGAGTCCTTGTCGAGGTTCGTCACCGACGCGACGATCGGCAGCCGGCCGATGAACTCCGGAATCAGCCCGAACTTGATCAGGTCTTCGGGCATGACCTCGGCGAAATGGTCCTGGGTGTCGATCTCCGCCTTGGAGTGCACCTCGGCGCCGAAGCCCAGCCCGCGCTTGCCGACGCGGTCGGAGACGATCTTCTCCAAACCCGCGAAAGCGCCTGCGACGATGAACAACACGTTGGTGGTGTCGATCTGGATGAACTCCTGGTGCGGATGCTTGCGACCGCCCTGCGGCGGCACCGACGCCTGGGTGCCTTCGAGGATCTTCAGCAGCGCCTGCTGGACGCCCTCGCCGGACACGTCGCGGGTGATCGACGGATTCTCGCTCTTGCGGGCGATCTTGTCGACCTCGTCGATGTAGATGATCCCGGTCTCGGCGCGCTTGACGTCATAGTCGGCGGCCTGGATCAGCTTGAGCAGAATGTTCTCCACGTCCTCGCCGACGTAGCCGGCTTCGGTCAGCGCGGTGGCGTCGGCGATCGCGAACGGAACGTTGAGCATCTTGGCCAGCGTTTGCGCGAGATAGGTCTTGCCGCAGCCGGTCGGGCCCAGCATCAAGATGTTGGACTTGGTGAGTTCGACGGGTTCGGACCGCGAATCGCGGGTCTTCTCCCCCGCCTGGATTCGCTTGTAGTGGTTGTAGACCGCGACCGCCAGCGTGCGCTTCGCAGTGTCCTGTCCGATGACATAGCCCTCGAGGAAGTCGCGGATCTCGGCCGGCTTGGGAAGTTCGTCGAGTTTGACGTCGTCGGCGTCTGCCAGTTCCTCTTCGATGATCTCGTTGCAGAGGTCGATGCACTCGTCACAGATGTATACGCCGGGGCCGGCGATGAGTTTCTTGACCTGCTTCTGACTCTTTCCGCAGAACGAGCACTTCAGCAGGTCACCGCCGTCTCCAATGCGCGCCATGGTGGTGGGGTCCCTACTTCCTGTTCGTCATCCGTCTCGGTCCGTGTCGAACGTCTGCTTCGACGCTACCCGTTCGGTTACCTGGGGGGCGACCGATAAACCCGAATCGCGTCGGTGGTATTTAACTGTGTTCGCAGAACATATCGTTTGAATCCGCCGTAGGGCCTTCCAAACCGCGACCGTGTCCTTGGCGTGTCGCCGACGTTACTCGACCGAGAGCACGCTGTCCTCGACGCCGGGCGCGACGCCGGAGGTGAAAATGAGGGTCAACCGAAGGTCAGGCGGACTGCGCCGACAGCTTGCGGTACTCCAGAACCGTGTCGATGACGCCGTATTCCTTGGCCTCTTCGGCGGTGAGGATCTTGTCGCGGTCGGTGTCCTTGCGGATCTGCTCGGGGGACTTGCCGGTGTGGTTGGCCAGCGTCACCTCCATCAGCGTGCGCATCCGCTCGATCTCGGCCGCCTGGATCTCCAGGTCGGAGAACTGGCCCTGGATGACACCGGCCAGCGCGGGCTGATGGATCAGGACGCGGGCGTTGGGCAGCGCCATGCGCTTACCGGGGGTGCCGGCCGCGAGCAGCACCGCGGCCGCCGAGGCGGCCTGGCCCAGACACACGGTCTGAATGTCGGCCCGCACGTACTGCATGGTGTCGTAGATCGCCATCAGCGAGGTGAACGAACCGCCGGGCGAGTTGATGTACATCGTGATGTCACGGTCCGGATCCAACGACTCCAACACCAGCAGCTGCGCCATGATGTCGTTCGCCGACGCGTCGTCGACCTGCACGCCGAGGAAGATGATGCGTTCCTCGAACAGCTTGTTGTACGGGTTGGACTCCTTGACGCCGAAGCTCGAGTGCTCGATGAACGACGGCAGGATGTAGCGCGCCTGCGGCGCCAGACGCGGATCAGTGTGGTCGGTCATTTGTCTAGTCCTGCTCCTGGTCCCGAGCCGTTGATGCTCGCGCTGGTGATGATGTGGTCGACGAAGCCGTACTCGAGGGCTTCCTGCGCGGTGAACCAGCGGTCGCGGTCGGAGTCCGCCTCGATCCGCTCGATGGGTTGCCCGGTGAACTCGGCGTTCAACCGGAACATCTCCTTTTTGATCACAGCGAACTGCTCGGCCTGGATCGCGATGTCCGCCGCACCGCCGGTGATGCCGCCCAGCGGCTGGTGCATCAGGATCCGCGCGTGCGGCAACGCGTACCGCTTACCCTTCGTGCCCGCGGCGAGCAGGAACTCACCCATCGAAGCGGCCATGCCCATCGCATAGGTGGCGACGTCGCACGGCGCCAACACCATGGTGTCGTACACGGCCATGCCGGCGCTGATGGAGCCGCCGGGCGAGTTGATGTAGAGGTGAATGTCCTTGGTGGGGTCCTCGGCGGACAGCAGCAGAATCTGCGCGCACAGCTTGTTCGCGATGTCGTCATCGACCTGTGAGCCCAGGAAGATGATCCGCTCCGCCAGCAACCGCTCATAGACCGAGTCGACAAGGTTTAGGCCTTGCGAGGCGCCACGCATGTGGGTCACGACTGGATACCTGCTTTCTTCAAGAGCTTGATACTCACCGACACTAACCAACCCGCGAGCGCACGCACTCCCGAGACGGGCTGCGTTCGCTCACAGCGTCACTTCGCGTCGGCCGATTCCTCGTCGGCTGCGGCTTCGGTCGTCTCTTCGGCGGTCCCCGAAGCCTGTTCGGCCTCGCTCTCGGTCTGCGCGCGCCCGAAGAACTCCGAGGTGTCGATCACGGTGCCGTCGGAGTCGGTGACGGTCGCGGCCTCGACGATGGCGGCGAGCGTCAGCCCACGGCGCACGTCGGCGAACAGCGCCGTCATCTGGTTGTTCTGCTGCAGTGCCTGCACCAGCTGCTGGGGCTGCAGGCCGTACTGCTGCGACATCAGCATCAGGCGCTCGGTGATGTCGTTCTGGGTGACCTGGACGTCGAGCTTGTCGGCGATCGCGTCGACCAGCAGCTGGGTCTTGACGGCCTTCTCCGCGTTGCTGCGGGTGTCGGCGTCGAACTCCTCGCGGCTGCTGCCCTGAGACTCCAAAAGCTCGGCGAAGCGGGCCTCGTCGTGATCGAGGCTGTGGATCGCGTTGTGCAGCGTGTCGTCGATCTGCGCCTGCACCACCTTCTCCGGCAGCGGCACGTCGACCTGATCGAGCAATGTCTCGAGGGCTCTGTCGCGGATCTGCTCGGCCTGCTGGGCACGCTTGGTCCCACGCACCTGCTCGGTGAGCGAGTTCTTCAGCTCCTCCATGGTGTCGAATTCGCTTGCCAGTTGCGCGAACTCGTCGTCGGGCTCGGGCAGCTCACGCTCCTTGACCGACTTGACGGTGACGGTCACCTGCGCGTCCTCGCCGGCGTGCTCACCCGCGGCCAGCTTGGTGGTGAAGACGCGGGTCTCGCCCTCCTTGAGCCCGATTATCGCTTCGTCGAGGCCCTCCACCAACTGGCCCGAGCCGACCTCATGGGACAGGCCCTCGGTGGTGGCGTCGGGTAGCTCCTGGCCGTCGACCGTGGCGGACAGGTCGATGGAGACGAAGTCGCCAGTCTCGGCGGCACGGTCCACTCCCTTGAGCGTGCCGAAGCGGGCGCGCAGCGTCTGCAGTTCGGCATCGACCTCGTCGTCCGTCACCTCGATGGGGTCGACGGTGACCTTCAGCTCGGACAGGTCGGGGATCTCGATCTCCGGCCGGATGTCGACCTCGGCGGTGAAGGTCAGGTCCTCGCCGTACTCCTTCTTGGTGATCTCGATCTCGGGTTGGCCGAGCGGCTGCACCTCGGAGGTGGTGACCGCTTCGCTGTAGCGGCCGGGCAGGGCGTCGCTGACGACCTGATCGAGCATCGCCTCGCGGCCGACGCGGGCCTCGAGCAGCTTGCGGGGCGCCTTGCCCGGACGGAAGCCGGGCAGCCGGACCTGTTTGGCCAACTGTGCGAACGCGCGGTCGAAGTCGGGTTCGAGCTCGGTGAAGGGCACCTCCACGTTGATGCGAACCCGGGTCGGGCTCAACTTCTCGACGGTGCTCTTCACGATCTGCTCCTTGTTGGTCTGGCGTTGGTTCTGGCGCTGGTTCGGTGTCGCAGTCGGGGTGACAGGATTTGAACCTGCGGCCTTCCGCTCCCAAAGCGGATGCGCTACCAAGCTGCGCTACACCCCGTGCCCGTGTGGTTGCCCGCAAAACACGAAACGACCACGCGAGATACTACGGGCTGGACACGCGAAGCCTTCAATTGGATTTGATTCGGGTGCCGCCGGTACGATCTGCTCTTGCTGTACACGCGGGCGTAGCTCAATGGTAGAGCCCTAGTCTTCCAAACTAGCTACGCGGGTTCGATTCCCGTCGCCCGCTCCAAGCTGGGAGTCCTCGGCGTGATCACCGTATGACGCGGTGGACGTCGGGCTTCTCGTCGCCGCCTTCCTGGGCGATCCACGGCCCGTCGATCGACGGGTCCAGAATCCCTTCTTCGAGCCATGTGAATCGGTCCTCGAGCACGCCGCGAGCAAGTGCCCGGTCGGAGTCGTCGCAGTTGCGCCACAGCTGGTCGAACAGTTGCTCCGTCCGGATTCGGGCCTGCTCGCAGAATGCCGCGGCGAGTTCGACGGCGCTGTCGTCCTCCCGATCACGTTGTGCCCGCACACAAACGGCGGTCATCGCGAACAGCTCCGCGCCGATATCCACGATCCGTCCCAGGAACCGCTGCTTTTGCTCCAGCTTGCCCTGCCACCGCGACATCGCGTAGAAGGTGCTGCGGGCCAGTCGGCGGCTGGCCCGCTCGACATAGCGCAGATGGGTGGCCAGCGGCCCGAATTCCCGGAACGACGCGGGCAGCTGGCCCTTGCCGGTGACCAAGGTGGGCAACCACCGGGCATAGAACTTGCCGGCATTGGCCGCCGCTTTCGCTTTGCGCGACAGATCGGCCTCGGGGTCGATGACGTCGCCGGCCACCGACAAGTGCGCATCCACCGCCTCGCGGGCGATCAGCAGGTGCATGATCTCGGTGGAGCCTTCGAAGATCCGGTTGATGCGCATGTCCCGCAGCATCTGCTCGGCGGGCACTCCGCGCTCGCCACGGGCGGCCAACGAATCGGCCGTCTCGAAGCCGCGCCCGCCGCGAATCTGCACCAGTTCGTCGGCGATCAGCCAAGCCATCTCTGAGCCGTAGAGCTTGGCCAGCGCCGCCTCGATCCGAATGTCGTTCTGCTTGGCATCGGCCAATTCACTGGCCAGTTCGACCACAGCTTCCAGGCCGTAGGCGCTGGCCGCGATGAACGCGACCTTGCCGGCCACCGCTTCGTGCTCACCGACCGGCCGGCCCCACTGCACCCGCTCGCGGGACCACTGCCTCGCGATCTTCAGGCACCACTTCGCCGAGCCGGCGCAGATGGCCGGCAACGAGAGCCGTCCCACGTTGAGCGTCGATAGCGCGATCTTCAGCCCGTCGCCTTCGCGGCCGATCCGGTTGGCCGCCGGTATCCGCACGTCGGTCAGCCGGGTGAGGCCGTTCTCGATACCGCGCAACCCCATGAAAGCGTTGCGGTTCTCCACGACGATGCCCGGTGTGTCCGCCTCCATGACGAACGCGGTGATCCCACCGCGGTGTCCCTCACTCTTGGGTACTTGAGCCATCACAACGAGCAGGTCGGCGACCACGCCGTTGGTGGTCCACAGCTTGGTTCCGTTCAGGACGTAGTCGTCACCGTCCGGGGTCGCGGTGGCGTGCAGCCGGGCCGGGTCGCTGCCGACGTCCGGTTCGGTGAGCAGAAATGCGCTGATCTCCTGCGCGCACCGGGGCAGCCAGATTCGCTTCTGCTCGTCAGTCCCGAACATCGAGATCGGCTGCGGCACTCCGATCGACTGATGCGCCGAGAGCAACGCGGCCAGCGAGGGGTGCACAGAACCCACCAGCATGAGGGCCTTGTTGTAGTACACCTGGGACAGCCCGAGGCCGCCGTACTCGGTGCTGATCTTCATGCCGAACGCCCCGAGCTCCTTGAGGCCGGCGACCACTTTGTCCGGGATCTGCGCGTCGCGCTCAATCACCGCGGCGTCGATCTGCGACTCGCAGAACTCCCGGAGCTTGGCCAGGAAGGCCTCACCCTGTTTTCTGGATTCCGCCGAGCCGCTGGGGTGGGGATGGACGAGGTCCAACCGCAATCTGCCGAGGAACAGTTCCTTACCGAAGCTGGGCTGGCGCCACTGCGCCTCCCGCGCTTGTTCGGCGAACTCCCTGGCCTGTCGCTCGCTGACTTCTTCCGTAACAGTCATCGCAGACCTCCTCACAGATGGCCCTACTCGACAGTAACCGCGGCTACGGTTTCCAAACGAGCGATGTGGATTCGATTTCGCCGCGATCACGCTCACGTCGTTCTCGCCGACCATCCGTGTCCCCCGTGCACTCAGCTGTCGGCGTAATTCCGGTCGAGGTCGGCACCGGTTTTTCGGCCGGTTTGCTCGGTACGCTGGCGTCATGAACGGCGTTCTGCTCGTGCTCGTTGTCCTGGTCATCGTCGCACTGGGCGTGGTTGTCTACGCGGCGATGAAGGCTTCGGACCGGCGCAAGGCCGCCTCGCTGGACGACGCCAAGGCCGACGCCCGTCGCGTGATCGAACGCCTCGGCGGCCAGGTCATCAACCTGACGGGCACCGACGACGCGTCCAAACAGGCCTTGGCCGACGCGTCCGAGCGTTACACCGCCGCCGGCTCGCAGATCGAGCAGGCCAACACCGCGAAGCAGGCGCTGCTCGCCAAGGAGAGCGCGCTCGAGGGCCTCTACTACGTGCGCGCCGCGCGCATCGCGATGGGCATGGATCCGGGACCGGAGCTGGAGACGCTGGCCGGTCAACGCGCCGCGGGCGCGGTGACCGAGGATCGCAGAGTCGACTTCGAGGGTCGCGAGATCGAGGCGTCGCCGTCGCCGTCCGAACGCACGCCCAACTACTACCCCGGCGGCCGCGTCGCCGGCCGTCCCGTTCCGGCGGGGTGGTACTCCGAGCCGTGGTGGAAGCCCGCGCTCGTCGCCGGCGCCTGGGGTCTGGGTTCGGTGCTGCTGTTCGACGCGCTGTTCTCGGGCATGCACGGAACCGGCTACGAGCAAGGTTTCGCCCAGGGCTACGACCAGGGGTTCGATCAGGGACAGGACCCCGGCGGTGATCACGGCGGCGACTGGGGCGGCGGCGGTGACGGCGGCGGCGACTGGGGCGGCGGCTTCGGCGATTTCGGCGGCTTCTGACTCACCCTCCGCTGAAACTGAAGTTGTGCACGTGATTCAGCCGCCCGACTTTCAGACATAAGTTCAGTTTCGGCGAAGAGCCACGCCCTAACTCTGATCCTTCGGGCACCAGAACACGTTGCGGCCCTCCATCACCTCGGTGCGAATCTCGGTTCCGCAGACCCGGCAGGGCTCGCCTGCGCGCCGGTAGACATAGGTGCGGGGTCGGCCGGGAGCGTACGACGGCAGCCCGTGGTCATCCTCGCGGCGGATGGTATGAATCTTGCCGCGCCGCAGTCCAATTCGCATCAGCGCGACGAGGTCGGTCCACAGTGCGTCGAACTCTTCTTCGTCGACGTGCGCGCCTGGTCGGTGCGGGTCGATGCCGTGCCGGTAGAGCAGCTCGTTGCGGTACACGTTGCCCACTCCCGCGATCACCGACTGGTCCATCAGGAGCGCCCCGATCGGCCTGCGGGACTTACGGATTCGCGCCCACGCCGGTGACGGGTCGGCATCGCGACGCAGCGGATCGGGGCCGAGCCGAGCGATCACGTCGGCGATCTCCGGTTCGGCCAGCACCTCGCACACCGTCGGCCCGCGCAGATCCGTGCCGTATTCCGCGCCGATCATCCGCATCCGCACCTGGCCGACCGGCAACGGCATCGGGAGAGGCACCTCGGTGAACGTGCCATACAGACCGAGGTGGACATGCACGACCCGGCCGCCTTCGTAGTGGTGGAACAGGTGCTTACCCCACGCCGTGGCCCTCTTGAGCACTCGCCCGTTGACCGCTGCGGCGCCGTCGACGAACCTGCCCTGCGGACTGGACACCATCACCGGCGCGCGACCGAAGCGGCGCTGGTGCAACCGGGCGAGCCGGTGCAGCGTGTGGCCCTCGGGCATCCCTAAGCGCCGGGCACGGGAGGCGCTACGCGGGTCCGCTCGTACTCGGCGAGGATGTCGATACGGCGTTGGTGCCGTTGGGCTTCCGACCACGCGGTGCTCAGAAAGGCGTCGACGATGGCCAACGCCTCATCGACGGTGTGCATCCGCCCGCCGATGCCGATCAGCTGCGCGTTGTTGTGTTCGCGCGCCAGTTTCGCGGTTTCGACGCTCCACGCCAATGCGCACCGGGCACCGAGCACCTTGTTGGCCGCGATCTGTTCTCCGTTCCCCGAACCGCCGAGCACGATGCCGAGGCTGCCCGGGTCGGCCACCGTCTTCTCGGCGGCGGCGATGCAGAACGCCGGATAGTCGTCGTCGGGGTCATTGACGAACGCTCCGCAGTCCACGGGTTCATGCCCGGTGCCGCGCAGGTGCTCGATGATGGCCTGCTTGAGGTCGAAGCCGGCGTGGTCGGCTCCCAGGTAGACGCGCATGGCGGCCATTGTGGCAGACGCGATCCGCGGTGCCGCCGCGTGCGATCAGTCGAACTGCGGTGGCTCGGTGCGGGTGCGCTTGAGTTCCCAGAAGTGCGGGTACGACGCGAACGTCACCGACGCGTCCCACAACTTGCCGGCCTCCTCGCCGCGCGGAATCTTCGACAGCACCGGTCCGAAGAACGCCACGCCGTTGACGTGGATCGTCGGCGTGCCCACATCATCGCCGACCGCGTCCATGCCCTCGTGGTGGCTCTTGCGCAGCGCCTCGTCGTACTTGTCGCTGGCGGCGGCTTCGGCCAACTCGGCGGGCAATCCCACCTCTGCCAGCGATTCCTCGATCACCCGCGTGAAATCGGGGTCCGATTCTCCATATCCCCGATTGTGAATACGGGTACCCATCGCGGCGTACAGCGGTCCGAGGATCTCTCGGCCCTTGGCCTGTTCGGCCGCGATGGCCACGCGCACTGGGCCCCACGCCTTCTTCATCGCCTCCTGGTACTGCTCGGGAAGCTCACGACCCTCGTTGAGCACCGCGAGGCTCATCACCCGGAAGTTGACCTCGATGTCGCGGACCTTCTCCACCTCGAGGATCCAGCGCGACGTGACCCAGCACCACGGGCACAGCGGGTCGAACCAGAAATCGGCGACTGACTTCTCGGGCATGGGAGTCCTCTCGAGCGCAGGGGTTCAGACGTCAGTTGTGACAACTGCGGCCACCCGGTCGATGTTCCCACCTGCGGGCCGACCGTAACGACGCTGCCGCGATGGGCGGCTTCCGGCCGTCCGCTCCCTACAGTCGGGGCAGAATCGGCGCATGAAGTACGTGCTGCTGATCTGCGATGACGAGGTCAACGCCCCGACCAACGAGGAGTTGGCCGCGGACCCGGCGCATCAGGCTTGGGAGGCGGACCTGCAGCGGCGGGGCGCCGAACTGGCCGGTGAGCGACTGCGGCCGTCGGAGACCGCGACCACCGTCCGGGTGCGCGACGGCGAGACCCTGGTTTCGGACGGACCGTTCGCCGAGACCAAGGACTTCGTCGGCGGCGTCGTGATTTTGGAGTGCGCGAACCTGGACGAGGCGATCCAGATCGCCGCCGGCCACGTCTACGCGCGCCGGGGCTGCATCGAGATCCGCCCGGTCTGGGAATGGGAGTGACCGCACCCGACGACATCCGCACGGCCGTCGACGCCGCGTACCGCGACGAGTGGGGCCAGGTGGTCGCGACGCTGATCGGGCTGACCGGTGATTGGGACCTGGCCGAGGACTGCGCCCAGGACGCGTTCGCCGCCGCGCTGACGACCTGGCCCCGCGACGGCGTCCCGCACCGGCCGGGCGCCTGGCTCACGACGACGGCGCGCAATCGGGCGACCGATCGGTTGCGCCGCGATGCCGCCGGTGCCGCCAAGCTGCGTCAGTCGGTCGCGACGCAGGAACCAGAAGCGCCGCCGCCCGACGAGATCCCGGACGAGCGCCTGCGGCTGATCTTCACCTGCTGCCACCCGGCGCTGCCGTTCGAAGCCCGGGTGGCACTCACGCTGCGCACGCTGGCCGGCCTGAGCACCGCCGAGATCGCCCGCGCTTTCCTGACCGCTGAGCCGGCGATGGCCAAACGCCTGACCCGCGCGAAGCGCAAGATCAAAGAGGCCGGAATCCCGTACCGGGTGCCGCCCGCCGAACTGCTGCCGCAGCGACTCGCCGCCGTGCTCGCCGTGCTGTACCTGATCTTCAACGCGGGTTACGACGAGCAGGGTGTGGGCCGGGCGCTGAGCGCCGAGGCCATCCGGCTGACGCGGGTGCTGGTCGAGCTGATGCCGCAGGAGCCCGAGCCGCGCGGGCTGCTCGCGCTGATGTTGTTGCACGAGGCCCGCCGGGCGACGCGCACGGATGACGGGGTGCTGGTCACCCTGGAGCACCAAGACCGGTCCCGCTGGGATCGGTCGCTGATCTCCGAGGGCACCGAGACGCTCGATCAGGCGTTGGCCATGCGCCGGGCCGGGCCGTACCAGCTGCAGGCCGCGATCGCCGCCTGCCACGCGACCGCGCCCGACGTGGCGAGCACGGACTGGCGGCAGATCGCCGCCCTGTACACCGAGCTGGCCCGGCTCGCGCCATCGCCGATCGTGGACCTCAACCGGGCCGTCGCGGTCGCGATGGCCGACGGCATCTCGGCCGGACTGGCGCTCGTCGACGAGATCGCGGCGTCCGGCCGCCTCGACGGATACCACCTGCTGCCCGCCACCCGGGCGGACCTGCTGCGCCGAGTCGGACGCACCGACGAGGCCAGGGCGGCCTACGAGGAGGCCCGCAAGCTCGCGCCGACCGAGGCCGAGCGCCGCTACCTGGCCGAACGCCTTCGCCAACTCTGACGAATTTCCCGTCCGGCCGATGTCCATTTCGGCCGTCCTCCTTCGTCGGTAGGGCAAAGCCCACCGAACAGAAGGGGAAGTCTCGTGAGTACTCAGCAAGCGGCTGTGGTGCCTGCCAGCGCCACCCGCGCCCTGGCCATGCTTTTCGTGGGCGCGTTCGTCATGGGCACCTCTGAGCTGCTCGTCGTCGGGGTGCTCGACCTCGTCGCCGACGACTTGAGCGTCTCCGTCTCGACGGCGGGAACCCTGGTGACCGCGTATGCGCTGGTGCTGGCCATCGGCGGTCCGATCCTCACCGCGCTGACGATCAGGCTGAACAAGCGCAGGGTACTGTGCGGCGCGCTCGCGTTGTCGATCGCGTGCAACCTCGTCGTCGCGGTCAGCACCAGCTATGACCTCACCCTGGTGGCACGTTGTCTCACAGGCGCATTCGCGGGTCTGTTCGACGCCACCGCGTTCGCGGTCGGCCTCGCCGTGGTCCCACCCGCGCGGGCCGGGCGGGCACTGGCGGTGGTGATCTCCGGCGTCGCGGTCTCCGCCGCGGTTGGCGTGCCGCTAGGCACCTTGCTCGGCCAAGCGCTCGGCTGGCGGGGCTCTTACACCGCCATCGTCGTGCTGCTCGCGGTCACGCTCGTCGCCACGGTGGCGCTTGTTCCGTCCGTGCCCAGCACCGGTGGCGGCGTCGGCGACCAGGCGAGGTACGCCTTCGCCCCGCGGGTACTCGCGGTGCTGGTCCTGTGCGCCCTGGTGTTCGGTTCGACGTTTGCGGCGCTGACCTACATCGTGCCGTTCCTGCACGAGGTCACCGGGATCTCAGACGGCTGGGTCAGCGTCTTCCTCTTGGCCTACGGTGCCGCCACCGCGGTCGGTTCGTTCGGTGGCGGGCGGTTCGCCGACTGGAACGCCGGGCGCACCCTGATCTTCGGATCCGTCGGTGCCGCGGGATCTCTGGCGGCGCTCCACCTGTTCGGCGCCAACCCGTTCCTCGTGGCGGTACTCCTACTGGCGCTGGGCGTCTTCTCGATGGGCCTGGGCCCGTCGCTGCAGTACCGCGTCGTCGCGCTGGCTGGTCCCGGGGAACAGTTGGCGCAATCGCTGCCCGCCTCGGCGATCAACCTCGGGATCGCGTTCGGCTCCTTCGCCGGCGGTGTAGCGCTCGCGGCGTTCACCACCTCCGCGGCCGTCGTCACCGGATTCGTGATCGCGCTCGTCGCGATTCCCGTCGCGTGGGCCACCAACCGACTCACCCCACCGTCATGCACCACCCAACCCGAAGAAAGGAAGTAGGAACATGAGTGACAACAGTTTGACGATCGAGATCGTCGTGCCGAACACCCCCGAGGAGGTCTTCGAGGCCGTCACGAACGTCGACAAGTGGTGGAGCGAGGGCATCGACGGCGAAACCGCCGCCGGCGGCGGAGAATTCACCTTCACCGACTTCAACGACCTCTGGTGCCGTTTTCGCCTGACCCAAGTCACCCCTCCGAAGCGGATCGTGTGGCAGGTCATCGACAGCCGGCTCGACTTCGTCGAGGACCACACCGAATGGACCGGCACGCAGGTGATCTTCGACATCAACCCCACGCCCGGCGGAACAAGTCTGCGGTTCACTCACGAGGGCCTTCGGCCAACCGTCGAGTGCTACGAGGCCTGCTCGCGAGGCTGGGACTTCTACATCAACCGGAGCCTGCCGAACCTCCTCACGGTCGGCACCGGCGATCCGATCCGCAAGCCATAGGGAAGGCATGAATGGCGGCCCCGCTCAAGGCGGCCGCCCTTCATGGTGTGTCCCGTTAGCGATGCACGGCGGCGGACGCGAATAAGAAACGCCTAAGTGTGCGAACGGTGACCGAACCGTGTTGCCCCTGTGACCAATGTGAAGAATCGTTACCGAAGTGAACAAACACTTTGATCTCTACGCCCGCGCTATGACGTTTGTGGTGGGTTTGGCGGCGGTCGCAACGACGGTCGCCGCGCCGGCCCAGGCCGAACCGATCGACGACTCCTTCCTCGCCGCGCTGAGCGACGCGGGGGTCGCCTTCGACAACCCGACGGACACCGTGGCCCTCGGCAGGTCCGTGTGCCCGATGCTCGTCGAACCCGGCAAGAACGTCGCGCGAGTGTACTCGCAGGTGGCCGACAACGGCGTCCCGCCCGAGATAGCCGCCTTCTTCACCGGCATCGCGATCTCGATGTACTGCCCGCAGGCGATCTCGTCGATCGGCAACGGGACGGTGCTGGACTGGCTCCCGGCTGCGCGGGCCATACCGGGCTTCTAATCCCGGCGGGCGATAAGTTGGTCGCGTGGCACTTCCCAACCTGACCCGCGACCAAGCCGTTGAACGCGCCGCCCTCGTCACCGTCGACTCTTACCGCATTGTTCTCGACGTCACCGAAGGCGGCGGCAAGCCCGGCGAGCGCACGTTCCGGTCGACGACGACCGTCGAGTTCGACGCGCTCGCCGGCGCCGACACCTATATCGACATCGCGGCCGACACCATTCACAGCGCCACCCTCAACGGGCGCGACATCGACGTGTCGGGCTATGACGAATCCATCGGCGTCCCGCTGACCGGGCTGGCCGGGCACAACGTCGTGGTCGTCGAGGCCGACTGCCGCTACTCCAACACCGGTGAGGGCCTGCACCGGTTCGTCGACCCGGTCGACGGCGAGGTGTACCTGTACTCCCAGTTCGAAACCGCTGACGCCAAGCGGATGTTCGCGTGCTTTGACCAACCCGACCTCAAGGCGGCCTTCGACGTCACGGTGATCGCGCCGTCGCATTGGGAGGTGGTGTCCAACGGCGCCACGATCGACGTCACCGACGACGGGCCGGCCCGCCGGCACGCGTTCGCCGCTACCCCGAGGATGAGCACCTACCTGGTGGCGCTGATCGCGGGCCCATACGCGCGCTGGGACGACGTCTACAGCGACGAGCACGGCGACATCCCGTTGGGCCTGTTCTGCCGTAGGTCGCTGGCCGAGCACATGGACGCCGACCGGCTGTTCGCCGAGACGAAGCAGGGATTCGGCTTCTACCACAACAACTTCGGTGTCCCCTACGCGTTCGGCAAGTACGACCAGCTGTTCGTTCCGGAGTTCAACGCCGGGGCGATGGAGAACGCCGGCGCGGTGACGTTCCTCGAGGACTACGTCTTTCGCAGCAAGGTCACGCGTGCCTCCTACGAGCGCCGCGCCGAGACCGTGCTGCACGAGATGGCGCACATGTGGTTCGGCGACCTGGTCACCATGCAGTGGTGGGATGACCTGTGGCTCAACGAGTCTTTCGCGACGTTCGCCTCGGTGCTGTGCCAGGCCGAGGCCACCGAGTACACCCAAGCGTGGACGACGTTCGCCAATGTGGAGAAGTCGTGGGCGTATCGGCAGGACCAACTACCCTCGACACACCCGGTGGCCGCCGACATCCCGGACCTCGCGGCCGTCGAGGTGAACTTCGACGGAATCACCTACGCCAAGGGCGCTTCGGTGCTCAAGCAACTGGTCGCGTATGTCGGGCTCGAGGAGTTCCTGTCGGGGCTGCGCGACTACTTCCGCGACCACGCCTTCGCCAATGCCACGTTCGGTGATCTGCTCGGCGCGCTGGAGAAGGCGTCTGGACGCGACCTGTCGGGCTGGGGCAGGCAGTGGCTCAAGACGACCGGCCTGAACACGCTGCGGCCCGACTTCGATCTCGATGCCGACGGGCGGTTCACCCGGTTCGCGATCACCCAGAGCGGCGCCGCCCCCGGCGCCGGGGAGACCAGGGTGCACCGGTTGGCGGTCGGAGTGTACGACGACGATGGTTCCGGCAAGCTGACGCGCGTACACCGCGAGGAACTCGATGTCGAAGGTTCGAGCACCGATGTTCCTGCGCTGCACGGCGTTCCGCGCGGCAAGCTGATCCTGGTCAACGACGACGATCTGACGTACTGCTCGCTGCGGCTGGACCAGGACTCGCTGCAGACGGTGCTGACGCGAATCGCCGACATCGCTGACCCGCTGCCGCGCACGTTGGCGTGGTCGGCGGCCTGGGAGATGACGCGCGAGGCGGAGTTGAAGGCCCGCGACTTCGTGTCGCTGGTGTGCGGCGGCGTACAAGCCGAAACCGAAGTCGGGGTGCTGCAACGGTTGCTGCTGCAGGCGCAGACCGCGCTGAGCGCGTACGCCGATCCGCAGTGGGCCCAGGAGCAGGGCTGGCCCGAATTCGCCGACCGGCTCCTGGAATTGGGGCGCGAGGCAGAGCCGGGCTCGGATCATCAACTGGCCTATGTCAACGCGTTGTGCAGTTCGGTGCTCAGCGGGCGTCATATCGAAGTGCTGACGGAACTGCTGGAGGTGGATCCCGCGGCCAAGGGGCTGCCCGGGCTGGTCGTCGACACCGATCTGCGGTGGCGCATCGTCACCGCGCTGGCGGCGGCCGGCGCTGTCGACGCCGAGAGTCCGGAGACGCCGTTCATCGACGCCGAGGCGAAACGGGATCCGACGGCCGCGGGTCAGCGGCACGCCGCGGCGGCATCGGCGGCCCGGCCTCAGGCACCGGTGAAAGAAGCGGCCTGGCAGCAGGTGATCGAGGACGACGCGCTGCCGAACATCACCGCGCGGTCGATCATCGGCGGCTTCGTACGGCCGGGCCAGCAGGAAATGCTGAAGCCGTTCAGTGCCAAGTACTTCGGGGCGATCTCCGGCGTGTGGCAACGACGGTCCAGCGAGGTCGCCCAGACCGTTGTCATCGGGTTGTATCCGTCGTGGGATGTCAGCGAGGCCGGCTTGGCCGCCGCCGACAAGTTCCTCGCAGACCCCGACGTGCCGCCGCCGCTGCATCGGCTGGTCATCGAGGGCCGCGCTGGTGTTGAGCGCGCGCTACGCGCCCGCGCGTTCGACGTGTCCTAACTACCGCACTACCGCGCGAGCGACCGAGTCTGTACAGCGACACGCCGCATTTCGTGTGCAGTTGGTGGTCGCTCGCGGGGCATGCTTTTCAGGTGCCTGTCAACAGAAGTCGTCGCGCGAGGGCTGCCCGCAAACGGAAGCGCCGGCTCGACGCCGTCGACCATGACCTCACGGCAGCCCAGTGGGAGGCCATCAAAGCCGCGTGGAGTGGTTGCGCGTATTGCGGTGTGACCGACCGGCCGCTGCAGCGCGACTGCGTGATGGCGATCAGCAGAGGTGGCCGCTACACGATCGACAACGTCGTGCCCGCCTGCGCCTCCTGCAACACCAGCAAGTGCAATGACGAGGTGACCGGCTGGCTGCGTCGCAAGCGCCTCGACGAACGCCGGTTCCTCGAGCGCTACGTCCAGATTCGCGCCGCGTTGACAGTCAGCGCACCCTGATTACGCCGGGGTGACGCCGGCGCTCATAACCCGCACCGCGCTGATCAGCCCGTCCATCAGGTTGCCGTCCTTGAAGGACGCCGCCGCAGCGGAGACTCCCAACGGAGCGGACTCCTCGATGCCGCGTCCCTTGACGGCGGCGCCGTAGACCACCTCGATCGCGTGCTGGTCCGGCGAGACCGCCAGCAGCACAGCGTTGTCGGGGGTGGGCACCTGAGCCAGGATCGCGCGTGCAGTCGCCGCGGTGTCGACTCCGAGGTCACCGATGTAGACGGCGAAGCGCGCCTTGGCCGCACGGGAGCCGTACTTGAGCGCGTCGTCGAGAACCACCAGGTCTTTGACCGGGAACGGGTAGTCGACCGACAGCGCCCCCGGCTGGGTGACGCCGGAGATCCGGCCGCTGGAGGTGACCACCCATCCCAGGGGGAGATCCGAGCGCTCGACCGCGCCCCGATGGCCGGTTACCGCAACATCACCACTTGCCACTTGCGCCGCCTCCAATCGTCGCCGCATGCGTGTCGTGGCCGTGCCCGTGATCGGCCGGCTCGTCGGACGCCCACAGGATCGGGGCGTGCTTCCAGGGCTCGGACATCTTGTAGGTCGCCGGGTGCGGGCCCTTGTGGCGCCAGATCAGCGCGGCAAGCACGGCCGTCAGCCCGAGCGGCACCAATATCAATAGCGCATGTGTCAGTGCGGTGCTCACGTCGCAAACCGTATACCAGCCGCGATTACGCCGCGCCTTCGCCTAGATATCGCACCCACGCCGGGTCGAGTTCCTTCAGGCTCGACAGCAGCCGCCAGTGCTGTCCCTTCGGCGGGATCGGAACCGTGCGCAGCGTCCATCCCAGCTCGCCGAGTAGCCGGTCGGCTTTGCGGTGGTTGCACGTCGAACAGGCGGCCACGCAGTTCTCCCAGGAGTGGGCTCCGCCGCGGCTGCGCGGCACCACATGGTCGACGGTGTCGGCCTTGCCGCTGCAATATGCGCAGCGAAACCGGTCACGGTGCATCAGCGCCGCGCGGGTCATCGGGATGCGCGCGCGGTACGGCACCCGCACGTACGACCGCAGGCGGATCACCGACGGCACCACAATCGAGCGGGTCGCCGAATGGATCACCGGGCCGCTGGGGTCGTCGTGAACCACGTCGGCTTTGCCGCACATCAGCATGATGACCGCCCGCCGCATGGGCAGAGCGGTCAACGGTTCGTAGGTGGAGTTCAGCAGGAGGACACGGCGGCGGCCCCAGATCGAGGCCTCGGTGGTACTTGGCGGATGGATGTCGACGCTGCGTAGGACGCGCGCTTGCGCGCCCGGTACCACCGACCCGGCTAGGGCGGTCGCGGCACCGTGACTCCGCTGGCCGGCCCTTCTGGACGGGCCTTTCTTGCGATGCGCCATACGTCCTCCGTCCGACAGTTCACCACGGATCGCGGACAATCGCACGACAATTCTTTGCGTGTTCGCAGGTCAGTCCGGTGAACATCGAGTGACCCGACCGGCTGACCTGGTCAATCCAGCAACAGGGAACAATGGTGGCGTGACACAGCCCCTGCAGTCGTTCTACGACGAAGTCGGTGGCCACGAGACGTTCCGCGCGATCGTGGGGCGGTTCTACGAGCTTGTCCGCGAGGACGAGATTCTGCGTCCGCTGTATCCCGAGGAGGACTTGGAAGGCGCCGAGGTGCGGCTGCGGATGTTCCTGGAGCAGTACTGGGGCGGGCCGCGCACATATTCCGACCAGCGCGGGCATCCGCGGCTGCGGATGCGCCACGCCCCGTTCCGCATCGGCTACCTCGAACGCGACGCGTGGCTGCGCTGCATGCACAGTGCGATCGCCGAGATCGATTCTCAGACGCTCGACGACGAGCATCGCAAAGAGCTGTTGGCCTACTTGGAGATGGCCGCCGATTCGATGGTCAACTCGCCGTTCTGATGACGCCCTGGTGGTCGCACGCGCTGTTTTACCAGGTCTACCCGCGGTCGTTTCAGGACAGCGACGGCGACGGCGTTGGCGATCTCGACGGTGTGACCGCCCGGCTGGACTACCTCAAGGCGCTCGGAGTCGATGCGATCTGGCTCAACCCGGTGATGGTCTCGCCGATGGCCGACAACGGCTACGACGTGGCCGACCCGCGCGACGTCGACCCGCTGTTCGGCGGCATGGCGGCGCTGGACCGTCTCACCGCCGCAGCCCACGACCTGGGCATGAAGGTGACGATGGACCTGGTGCCCAACCACACCAGCTCGGCGCATCCGTGGTTTCAGGCGGCGCTCGCCGCGAGCCCCGGCAGCGACCAGCGCGAGCGGTACATCTTCCGCGACGGCACCGGACCGCACGGTGAGCACCCGCCGAACAACTGGTTGTCGATCTTCGGCGGGCCGGCCTGGACACGGGTGATCGAAGCGGACGGCAACCCCGGCCAGTGGTACCTGCACCTGTTCGACGCGTCGCAGCCCGACCTCAACTGGGAGAACCCCGAGGTGTTCGACGACCTCGAGCGGACGTTGCGGTTCTGGCTCGACCGCGGCATCGACGGCTTCCGCATCGACGTCGCGCACGGCATGGCCAAGCCGCCCGGGCTCCCGGACATGGCGGTGGTCAAAGGCGAGATGCTGCTGGCCGAAATGGACGACGACCCCCGCTTCAACAATGACGGCGTGCACGAGATCCACCGCCGGATCCGCCGGGTGTTCGACGACTACCCGCAAGCCGTTGCGATCGGCGAAGTCTGGGTCTACGACAACGGACAGTTCGCCCGCTATGTGAGACCCGACGAGTTGCACCTCGGCTTCAACTTCCGTCTGCTGCGATCGGCATTCGACGCCGCAGACATTCGGCATGCGATCGAAAACTCACTCACCGCAGCAGAATTGGCCGATGCGGTGCCCACGTGGACGTTGGCCAATCACGACGTCGACCGCGTGCCGACCCGTTACGGCGGCGGACACGTCGGGCTGGCGCGCGCACGAGCGATGGCGCTGGTGATGCTCGCACTGCCCGGGGCGGTGTTCATCTACAACGGCGAGGAACTCGGCTTGCCGAATGTCGACCTGCCCGACGAAGCGTTACGGGATCCGGTGTGGGAGCGGTCCGGACACACCCGCCGCGGGCGCGACGGCAGCCGGATCCCGATGCCGTGGGAGGGCGAAGCTCCGCCCTTCGGGTTCTCCGAGTACCCCGAGACCTGGCTGCCGATTCCGCCGGAATGGACGCAGTTGACCGTGGCGCGCCAACTCGAGGATCCGGAGTCGACGCTGTCGTTCTTTCGTGGGGCCTTCCAATTGCGGTGTAGCCGCGCTGAATTCGACGGGCCCACCATCGAGTGGCTCGACTCCCCCGCCGACAGCCTGGTGTTCCACCGCGGCGGCGGGCTGGTGTGCGTGCTCAACGCGGGCACCCGATCGATCCCGCTGCCGGAGTGCGAGATCTTGCTCGCCAGCGGAGCGTTGGTCGACGACGGGCTGCCGCCGGACACCGCCGCCTGGCTGGTGTAGCTCTTCTCTTTCGCACACTCGCGCCAGCGAAACTACCGCAGGACGACGGCGGGGTCGCCGCGGCGGCGATACACCGAGCCGAACCGTGCGTCGATGCGCAGCCACGTCGGGAGTACCCGCACCCGCACGATTTCCTCCGCAGACACCGCCGACCCCGCTTGTGGCAGGAAACCCATTGCCGTCAACGCGAATACACATCGCATCGGGATTCCGACGCTGTCCGCGCCCGAACTCACCGCGACCACCTCCTGGTCCAGCAGCGACACCGGCGGTCCGTGGTTGCTGGAATGTTGCTTGGCCAGCGCCCCACCACGCTCGGCGAGGTCGAGCATGACGCGGGCGGGCACATCGTCCAGGTGGACGAAGCCAGACTCCGGCGGTAGCGCGCCGTGCCACGCGGAGTCCAGCGCGAAACCCGGTTCGACATACCCGCTGCGGTCCATCGCGCGCAGCCCGGCGGCCAGCGTGTCGGCACCGGCGGTCAGATCTGGCGGGTTGACCTCACCGCTGACCACCCGGCTGGCCAGCACGTCGAATCCCGTTGCCACCCAGGCGACCACAAGCCTGCCCGGCCGTTGGCGCAGCCGGATCACCGCCGCGTCGTCGAGGCGCATCGCGCGCTCGGCGAAAGCGGCCAGGTCGTCGCGGTGCGGCGTATCCGTCAGCCAGAGACCCCGCTCTGATCGCGTCATCGGGTCCAGCGCCGCAGGTATTCCCGTTGTTGCTCGGAAAGTCGCTGCAGCCGCTGCTCTTTGATGTGTACGGCCGCCAACTGAGTGTCGGCGATCACCGCCGGCTTCGCATCGGCGGCTGCACCAACCGGGCGCACTTCGTACCCGATGGTGAAATCGACTGCGCGTACCCGTTTGGACCACATGGTCACCTGCAGCGGTGAGTCCACCAGTCGCAGTTGAGCTTTGTACGAAATGTTGACCTCGGCGATGAGCAGCCCGATGGTTTCGATCTCCGGGCCGAACGGCTCACGTAGAAACGGAATCCGGGCTTCCTCGAGGATCGTCACCATGGTGGCGTGGTTGATGTGCTGATACATGTCGATGTCCGACCACCGGACATGCACCGGCGCGACGAAACCGTTGGTCACCGAGACGTCCCCGTTCCACTGGTGCGGGTCATGCTACGGATCTGGCGGGCCGCCACCGACAGCGTCGCCAGGTCGTGCTCACCGCTCTCGTAGATCTCGGTGAGCGTGCGGCGCGCGCGGCTCACCCGTGACCCGTTCGTCGCCTCCCACTCGGCGATCTTCTCCTCACCGGTCTCCTCCGGCTCGCCGACGGCGAGCACATCGATGCACAGCGCCCGCAGCGAGCCATAGATGTCGTCACGAATCGCCAACCGCGCCAACGAATGCCACCGGTCTTCTCGCTGCAGCCGCGAAACCGCGGTGAGCAGGGTATCGGTGTTGAGGTTATCCATCAACGCGAAGTAAGTGTCGGCCACCTCGTCCGGTTCCCGGTCGGCGATGTCGGCGATGTCGATGATGTCGAGCAGGCTGAACTGGTAGAGCCCCGTCGCGATGAGGTACGCCAGATCCTCCGGCACCCCCTGGGAGGCGAAGTCGGCCGCTTCCTTGGTGACGATGGCCTCGTCGTCGCCGCGCAACCATTCCGACATCCGCGGCGTCAACGCGGCGACCTTCGCGGCGAACCGGTTGGTTTCGGCGCCCACCGCCAAGGGCTGCGGACGGTAGTTGAGCAGCCAGCGGCCGGCCCGGTCGACGAGCCGGCGTAGATCCAGCGTCATCCGGTCCGAGACCGCCACGGGCACCCCGGTCGCGCTCGCGGCACGGATCTGGCGCCAGATGTCGTTGATCCGGAAGATCGCGTTGGCGGCGGCATAGCTGCGAACCGCGTCGACCGGACCCACTCCCACGTCCTCGGTGATGCGGTAGGCGTACGTGATGCCGCTGGTGTCGACCAGATCGTTGACGAGCATGGTGGTGACGATCTCCCGACGCAGTTGATGCGCGCGGATCTCGCTGCTGAACTGCTCACGCAGTTTTGCGGGGAAGTACCAGGGCAGGCGTGCCGCGAACGCCTCCTGGTCAGGCAGCTCGCTGCTCAGCACATCGGCTTTGAGCGCCAATTTCACATGTGCCATCAGAGTCGCGAGTTCCGGTGAGGTGAGCCCGATTCCGATGTCGGTGCGGCGCCGGATCTCCTTTTCCGACGGCAACGCCTCGAGCTCACGGTTGAGCCCGCGGTCGGCGACGAACTCCTTGATCATCCGCGAGTGCACGGGCAGCAGGCTGGCCGCGTTGGCGCGGCTGGTGCCCATCAGGTCGTTCTGGTCCTCGTTGTCCTCGAGCACCAGCCTGCCGACCTCGTCGGTCATCGACAGCAGCAGGTCGGTGCGCTCTTCGGCGCTGACCTTGCCGGCGGTGACCAGCGAGTCGATCAGGATCTTGATGTTGACCTCATGGTCGGAGCAGTCGACACCCGCGGAGTTGTCCAGCGCGTCGGTGTTGATGCGCCCACCATTGAGGTCGAATTCGATGCGCCCCAGCGCCGTGACACCGAGATTGCCGCCTTCGCCGATCACTTTGGCGCGCACCTGGTTTCCGTTCACCCGGACGGGATCGTTGGCCCGGTCACCGACGTCGGCGTCGGCCTCCGTCTCGGCCTTGATGTATGTGCCGATGCCGCCGTTGAACAGCAGGTCGGCGGGAGCCTTCAGGATCGCCTTGATCAGGTTGGGCGGCGTCAGCTCTTCGGCACCACCGTCGATTCCGAGCGCGTCGCGGGCCTGCGGGCTGATCCGAATGGACTTGTGCTCTCTGCTGTAGACGCCACCGCCCTCGCTGATCAACGACGGGTCGTAGTCCTCCCAACTGGACCGGGGCAGATCGAACAGGCGCTTGCGTTCCTCCCACGACCGCGCCGCGTCCGGGTCGGGATCGATGAAGATGTGCCGGTGGTCGAATGCGGCCAGCAGGCGAATGTGCTTGGACAGCAACATCCCGTTGCCGAACACGTCGCCGCTCATGTCGCCGACGCCGACGACGGTGAAGTCCTCGGACTGGGTGTCCACGCCCATCTCACGGAAGTGGCGCTTGACCGATTCCCACGCCCCCTTGGCGGTGATGCCCATCGCCTTGTGGTCATAGCCCACCGAACCGCCGGAGGCGAACGCGTCGCCGAGCCAGAAGCCGTAGGACTTCGCGACCTCGTTGGCGATGTCGGAGAAGGTCGCGGTGCCCTTGTCGGCGGCGACGACGAGATAGGCGTCGTCACCGTCGCGGCGCACCACATCGGGCGGCGGCACCACCTCACCGGTGGCCTTGTGGACGTTGTCGGTGACGTCGAGCAGGCCGGCGATGAACAGCTTGTAGCATGCGACGCCCGCGTTGCGCTGCGCATCGCGATCGGCGGCGGGGTCGCCGGTGGGTGTCGGTGGCTGTTTGACGACGAAGCCGCCCTTGGCGCCGACGGGCACGATCACCGCGTTCTTGACGGCTTGCGCCTTGACGAGGCCGAGGATCTCGGTGCGGAAGTCTTCGCGTCGGTCCGACCAGCGCAGACCGCCGCGGGCGACGTATCCGAACCGCAGATGGACGCCCTCCACCCGCGGCGAGTACACGAAGATCTCGAATTTGGGCCGCGGCAACGGCAATTCGTCGATCAATGCGGGATTGAGCTTGAACGAGAGCACGTCCTGTGCGCGCGCGGACTGCGGGTTGGTGACGAAGTAGTTGGTGCGCAGCGTGGCCTGGATCATCGACGCGAACGCGCGCAGCACCCGGTCGGTGTCCAGGCTGACGAGCGCGTCGATGTCGGCCGACACCGCTGCCGCGGCGGCCTGGGCGTCGCGGCGCTTCGGCGTGCTCTCATCGGGGTCGGCCGCGGGGAAGAACAGCGCCTCGAACAGCTCCACCAACGAC
The DNA here is from genome assembly GCF_001499855.1 of Mycobacterium sp. GA-0227b. Taxonomy (GTDB): domain Bacteria; phylum Actinomycetota; class Actinomycetes; order Mycobacteriales; family Mycobacteriaceae; genus Mycobacterium. The sequence continues at coordinate 15,124 of NZ_LQIK01000005.1, read as the reverse complement.
CTCGCGGTCTTGGCGTTGTCGTTGATGACCGCCTCGATATGGGACTGACTGTAGGGAAAACCCGCCTGCCGCAGATACTTTGCGTAGCTGCGCAGCACGCTCACCTGCTGCCAGTTCAGGCCTGCCCGCATCACCAGTTCGTTGAACCGGTCGATCTCCACGCGGCCCTGCCAGATCGCGGTCACCGCGTCGGCGAACCGCGCCGCGGTCTGGTCGCGCTCGTCGGGCGCTATGCGGGGGATGGATTTGTGCGGCGAGATCTTGAACTGGTAGATCCACACCGGCAACCCGTCGGGCCGCACCACGGTGAAGGGCCGCTCTTCGAGCACCACCACGCCCATCGACTGCAGCATCGGCAGCAGATCGGACAGCGATGCTGAGTGGCCGCCGAGGTAGAGGGTGAGCTGTGCGGTGCCTTCTTCGTCGGTGTCGACGAGCACCGGTTTGATCGAATTGTTCTGCAGCTCTTCGATGATCGCGATGTCGTCGATCGCGCCGAGCGGTGAGACCGACTGTTTGTACGACTCGGCGAACGCCGTCGAATAGTGCTCCGCCTTGCGCTGGTCGATCGAGCCGGTCTTGACCGCGCCGATCAGCCGATCGCCCCATGTCCTGGCGGCCTCGGTGAGCAGATTTTGGATCCGCGTCTCGTTGTCGGCGGACGTGTCGATGTCGCGGGGCTTGGTCGAGTCCGGCATGCGGACCGAGAAATGCACTACCGCCCAGGGTGATTCGCTGACCCGCGCGGTGTATTCGATACTGACGCCGCCCAGTTCGCGAACCAGGATGTCCTGCATCTCGAGGCGAACCGCGGTGGTGTAGCGGTCACGCGGCAGATACACCAGGCATGACACGAAATGGGCGAGCGAGTCGGCGCGCAGGAAGAGCAGGGTGCGCCGACGCGAGCCCAGGTCGACGACGGCCGTCACCATGTCCAGCAGGTTCTGGGCTGGCAGCGCGAACAACTCGGATCGCGGAATGGTCTGCATGATGTCGAGCAGCAACTGTCCCGGATGGCTCGGATCGCGCCGGGCCAGTGCCAGCGCCTCGTTCACCCGACGCGAGATCAGCGGTATGTCCACGACGTTGGCGTTCATCGCCGCGACCGTGAACAAGCCGACGAAACGGTGCTCGATCGCCGCGGCGCCCTGGTTCTCGCGGACGACGACGATGTACGGGTAGGCGCCGTAGCGCAGGTAGCTCGGAATGGTGGCCTGCGCCAGCACCAGCAACTCGTCGGTGTTCGTCAGTTGCGGTAGCGCGTCGTGGCGCAGCCGCAGCACCCCCAGCCGGCTGGCCGGGTCGACCGCCGACCGCCCGTCGCGGACCTGACAGCGCTGGTAGCCCAACACCACGAAGTGTCCGTCGGCCAGCCAGCGCAAGAGGGCCGCCACATCGGCGCGATCCGAGCCGGCGAACCGGTTACCCGAATCGGCGTCGAGTTCGTGGGCGAGCCAGCGCATCGTCGACGACAGCGCGTCTGAGTCGCGCGCGACCTGTCGGGCGTCGGCCAGCACGCTGGGCAGTAGCTGCGCCACGCGGGCGACGGCCGTCATATCCGCCGTCGGCGCCAGCTTGACGTGTATCCACACCTCGTCGCCGCGGGTGTCGCGGCCGTCCTCGCCGATCGGCGCCACCTCGATCAGCTCGCCGTCCGGTCCTCGACGGACCCGGAAGACCGGGTTCATGATCGCGGTGTAGGCGACACCGAAGCGGTGTAGCAGCACCGTGACCGAGTCGAGGACCATCGCGGTGTATTCGGTGACGATCTGCAGCGCGGGTCCGAATCCGGCCGGGTCGTCGGCGGCGTAGACCGCGACGCGGGTGTCGCCGGCCCGCCTGCTGCGGGCCAGCCGGTGATGCGCGCTGACGAGGCCGGGGGGAACCATGTCGTGCACCGTCACGGTCATCGGCATCGTCACCGCGGCGTCCGCCGAGGGCGCGTCGGCGTGCGGGCCGCGGTACGTCTCGAGATAGGCACGCGAGAGCCGCGCCGTGGTCTGGTCGTCCAATGCCGGTGAACGTCCCGGCCCGGCCACGCCGGCCGGACTTCCGTCGGCTCCCGGAGTCACCGACATGACCTTAGTATTCCCCCAGTCGCTTCGCTCTTACCCCGCCGGATCAGTCGCGCGTGAGCTTTCGGTGGGTCACCCTGTGCGGACGCGCGGCTTCGATACCGAGTCGTTCCACCTTGTTCTCCTCGTAGGCACCGAAGTTGCCCTCGAACCAGAACCACTTGGCTTCGTTGTCCTCGTCGCCCTCCCACGCCAGGATGTGCGTGCACGTGCGATCGAGGAACCAGCGGTCGTGGGAGATCACGACCGCGCAGCCGGGGAAGCTTTCGAGTGCGTTCTCCAGCGATGACAGTGTCTCCACGTCGAGGTCGTTGGTCGGCTCGTCGAGCAGGATCAGGTTGCCGCCCTCTTTGAGCGTCAGCGCCAGGTTGAGCCGGTTGCGTTCACCGCCCGAGAGCACCCCGGCGGGCTTCTGCTGATCGGGGCCCTTGAAACCGAACGCGGACACATAGGCGCGAGACGGAATCTCGTTCTGTCCCACCTCGATGTAGTCCAGCCCGTCGGAGACGACCTCCCACACGTTCTTCTTCGGGTCGATGCCCGCACGGCTCTGGTCGACGTAGCTCAGCTTGACCGTCTCGCCGACCTTCACCGTGCCGCTGTCGGGCTGCTCGAGGCCGACGATGGTCTTGAACAGCGTCGTCTTGCCGACGCCGTTGGGGCCGATGACGCCGACGATGCCGTTGCGCGGCAGCGTGAACGACAGGTCCTTGATGAGGGTGCGGCCGCCGAACCCCTTGTCGAGGTGCTCGACCTCGACGACGACGTTGCCCAGCCGCGGTGGCGTCGGGATCTGGATCTCCTCGAAGTCGAGCTTGCGGCTCTTCTCGGCCTCCGCGGCCATCTCCTCGTAGCGCTGCAGCCGGGCCTTGCTCTTGGCCTGCCGGGCCTTGGCGCCCGAGCGCACCCACGCCAGCTCGTCTTGGAGCCGCTTCTGCAGCTTGGCGTCCTTGCGACCCTGCACCGCGACGCGCTCGGCCTTCTTCTCGAGGTAGGTCGAGTAGTTGCCCTCGTACGGGTAGGCGCGCCCACGGTCGAGTTCGAGGATCCACTCGGCGACGTTGTCCAGGAAGTACCGGTCGTGGGTGACCGCGAGGATCGCGCCCTTGTACTCAGCGAGGTGCTGTTCGAGCCACTGCACGCTCTCGGCGTCCAGGTGGTTGGTCGGCTCGTCGAGCAGCAGCAGGTCGGGTTTGGACAGCAGCAGCTTGCACAGCGCGACCCGGCGGCGCTCACCACCGGACAGGTGCGTGACCGGTTCGTCGGGCGGCGGACAGCGCAGCGCGTCCATCGCCTGCTCGAGCTGGGAGTCGATGTCCCAGGCGTCGGCCGCGTCGAGTTCCTCCTGCAGCCGCCCCATCTCCTCCATCAGCTCATCGGAGTAGTCCGTGGCCATCAGCTCGGCGACCTCGTTGTAGCGGTTGAGCTTCTCCTTGATCGCCACGCCCTCTTCGACGTTCTCGCGAACGGTCTTCTCCTCGTTGAGCGGCGGCTCCTGCTGAAGGATGCCCACGGTCGCGCCGGGTTGCAGTAGTGCATCGCCGTTGTTGGGCTGGTCCAGCCCGGCCATGATCCGCAACACACTCGACTTGCCCGCCCCGTTGGGGCCGACGACGCCGATCTTCGCGCCCGGAAGAAAGTTCAGGCTGACGTCGTCCAAGATCACCTTGTCGCCGTGCGCCTTGCGGACCTTCCGCATCGAATAGATGAATTCGGCCATGCCGTGATGTGCCTTTCGAAAATCGCGAATCTCGGGTGATGCTCGCGGACCATCGTAGGCGGGGCCGCCTCGGCGCAGCCGAGAGAGCTACTCGAGGCGGCCGCGCCGGGCGTCTACCCGCGCTACGCGGTCAGGGGCAGCGCCGTGTCGGGCTGCTCCGCGTCGTCGTCATCATCCGGATTCACCGGGTGGTCGTCTGTTTCGGTGGACCGCTGGTCGGTCTGCTGCTTGATCCGATCGATACGTGCTGTGCAACGTGCCAGGTCGGGGCCGACGGATGTCGCGCGCACTTCGACCGATGAGCGTCGGTTGCCGTCACGATCGTCGTACTCGCTGGTGTAGACGTGTCCGACGACGATGACGGGATCGCCCTTGACCAGAGCTGCACTGGTACCGGCGACCACGCGACCCCAGCAGTTCACCGTGACGAACAACGAATTGCCCGGCTCCCATGTTCCCTCGGCGGTACGGCGGCGCGAGTTGCTCGCAACACGGAACCGGACCATCTCCTGATCGCCGACCCGCCGATGGATCGGGTCGGTGACGATGTTGCCGACGATGGTGAACGGTGTCTCGAACATGATGATCTCCCTCGACTTGTTTGATTGCCGACGGCCCGTTGGCGCGTCGGTGACACCGTCATTGAGCGCCGCGGCACCGACACAGGGACGCGACAAGCTCAGTCGGCTTGGTGGGCCTGTGGATGAATCGAGCGTTGGGGATGGTTCGCAAAGTCGCACGCTGCGACGATCGTCGCGGCGTTACTCATCGACCGACTAAGTGAGGGTCCCCGTGACGATGCGCGCCTCGGCGAACGCGGCGAACATGTCCTCGTCGGGTAGCTCGAAGCCGTTGATGGCGTACGCCTCTTCGAGGGTCTGCGACGACACGTCCCAACCGCGCGCCGCCAGGAATTCGAGGACGTCGCTACGGCGCCCCGAGTACACAAGATCAGACAACTCGGTGTCCAGGCCGGACCTCCGAAAGCCCTCCAACACCCGTTCCGACCGGCCGTCGGCGAACACGGCGGCGTCAGGGACGTATTCGGTGGCCAGGTGGCTGCCCGGCGCGCTGAGCCGGGTGATGTTCTCGAACAGCTGGTCCTGCGCCTCCGGAGGCAGGTAAATCGTCAGCCCTTCAGCGATCCAGGCCGCCGGCTCAGATCGGTCAAAGCCATTTTCCAGCAGCGCTTTCGGCCAGTCCTCGCGTAGGTCGATCCCGATTGCGCGGCGCTCAGCGGTGGGGCGTACCCCGAGATCTGCCAGGGTCTTGGACTTGAACTCGATCACCGCCGGCTGATCGAGCTCGTATACGACCGTGCCGGCCGGCCATGGCAAACGGTAGGCGCGGGTGTCGAGCCCGCAGGCCAAGATGACCGCCTGTCGCACTCCCGCCGCAGCGGCCCGCGTGAACAGTTCGTCGTAGAAGCGCGTGCGTACCGCCATCGCTTCGGCCGCCTGCTGCACCGTGAAGGTCCCGTCGTCGACTTCGCCGGTGCCACCGTCGAGCAGACGCGTCACGGAATCGGCGTTCACCGCCCGGACCAGCGGCTCGGCGTACGGATCGTCGATCAGCGAAGTTTTCGCCGCGACAGCGCGCTGGGCAGCGACCACGGTCGCGGTGGCGCCGACGCTCGTCGCCAGATCCCAACTGTCATCATCGCTTCGAGTCATCGTGATCTCCTCCATAGGTGAGCGTCCGGAATTCGTCGGCGAGTCGTTCGTAGAGGGCGCTGACCTTGTCGGCAGCAGCGTGCACGCGCTTGGTTGCCGGCGGGCGAGCCGGTTCGAAAGCCCGGCGCAACATGTTCGCCAGCTGGTCAGCCTTCTCGTCCAGGCTCAGGCCCAACTCGTCGGGCAGCATCGGCTCGGCAGCGAAGAAGCCGAAAACACTGGCGGTGAGGGGATAGTGAACGTCGTCCGCCGTCAGGCCCTCGCCAAGCAAGCCGTGCTCATCGAGAATCGACAAGTACTCGCGCCAGCCGGCGAAGTTGGCACCGCCCATCGCTTTCTGCGAGCTGTCGGCGACGAGCGCGTCCATCGTGTCGGTGTCCTGGGTGTAGATCGCGCGCAACACGGGCCGGTGCATCGCCTCCATGAAAACCCGACGCATCAGTCGATGCGGCATCACCTGAAGCGGATCGGCTCGGATCGCGGCCACTACGGCGTCAACCATTTCCGCGGTCTCTCGCGTGCCGACCGCGGACAACAACTGCTCGCGGGTGCGCCAGTGCAGGTAGACGGTTCCCTTGCCGACTCCGGACCGCTTGGCGACTTCGTCAATGCGGATACGCCGATAACCCCAGCGCAGCAACAAGTCCTTGGCGGTGTCGAGGATCCGGTCCGCCCGTGCCCGTCGCGCGTTCACGAGTCCAATAGTTGACCAAAAAACGATTCTGGTCAATAGTCACGGGCCGAGACCGACGCTTTGGCTGGTTTACGGCCGCCGAATCGACCATTGCGTCGGTTTCGAGCGAGGCACTCATTTGCTCGGCCGCCAGCCCCGCGATAGCAAGGCGGTGCGCGCCTGCTCGACGATGTCAGCCGCCCGGTCCTCCTTGATGACGTGGACGACGTGCCAGCGGAGCCGCTGCAGCGCGCGGTTGACCTGGACGTCCAACACATATTGTCGCCGGCTGTTGAGGTGTTGTTCTCCGTCGTACTCGGCGCCGACTTTGAACTCCTCCCAGCACATGTCAATGCGCCGGACGTAGCGGCCGAATTCGTCATGAACCACGAATTGCGTTGTGGGGCGGGGTAGCCCGGCATCGATGAAGAGCAGCCGCAGCCAGGTTTCTCTCGGCGACTCGGCGCCGCCGTCGACGAGCGGCAACGCCACCGGCAGCCGCCGCAGACCACGCGCACCGCGATGACGTTTCGCCAGCAGCACCACATCCTCCGGAGCGAACGGACGCGCGCTCATCAACGCGTCCAATCGTTCGACCGCCTTGTCGCGCGGGAGGTGGCGGGCAAGGTCGACCGCGGTTCGGGCCGGGGTGGTCACGCGAATGCCCGCGACCGTGGTGACCTCGCTCTCGTCCAGCGTCTCGTCGCGGACGATCAACCCGCGCTGGCGTCGGATCGCTTTGACCACTTCGATCGGAACGTCATCATCGATCCACTTCGCCCCGTGAAGCGAGGATGCGGCCACGCCCGCGATCACCGCGTCAGGCGCGGCGAGAGCCACGCCGACGATCCTCTCGCGCAGCGAGACGTTGTAGCGTCTCGGCACGTAGATGCCGCGGTACAGCGGCCGATACTGACTGCGCAGGCGGGCTCTCGTGAGGTGGCCGGCGGCTATGGCGTCACTGCCGATGAACGGAATGTCCACACTGCTTGGACGCAGTCGGGCATTAGTCGGGCTCCCGCTGTTCTCGAAACCGACGCAATGGTCGATTCGACGGCCGGAAACCAGCCAAAGCGTCGGTCTCGGCGCACACGATGCCGGACTCAGCGCGAGGAACCGTCGCGCCGCGCAAGTTCGGCGAGCATCGCGTTATAAGCGGCGAGTTCCGCGTCGTCGTCACGGTCGGCGGCCCGGTCTATCCGCTGGGCGGTACGCCGATCGCTGCGGGACCACTGGATCAGCAACGCGAACATCACCAGCACGAGCGGGATCTCGCCCGCCGCCCACGCGATGCCACCACCGGTGCGTTGATCGGAGAGCAGATCGGTGTGCCAGCTCAGTTGCAGCGACCGGTAGAACGGCTCCCCCAGCACCGTCTTCATGCCCATCAGGACCACGCCGAAGAACGCATGCAGCGGCAGGGACGCGAACACCATCGCGACCTTGCCCAGCTGGGGAATCTGCCGCGGCGCTGGATCGATGCCGATCACGACCCAATAGAAGAGGTATCCGCTGAGCAGAAAGTGCAGGTTCATCAACACGTGGGCGCCGTGCTTGTCGACCGCGGCGTCGAACAGGCCACCGAAGTACAGCCCGTAGAAACCCGCGACGAACAACACCGTCGCCACGGCCGGATTGGTGAAGAACCGCGACACCCGCGAATGCAGCGCCGCCAGCAGCCACTCCCTGGCACCGGGCGGATCTCCGCGGCCGGCGGCCGGCAGCGCCCGCAGCGCCAGGGTCATCGGCGCGCCGAGCACCAGCAGGACCGGCACCAGCATCGACAGCACCATGTGCGCGATCATGTGCATCGAGAACATCGCGGGCATGTACCTGCCCAACCCCGAGGACGTCGCGAACAGCAACGCCGCGCACCCGCACAGCCAGGCCAGCGTCCGGCCCACCGGCCAGGCGTCGCCCCGGCGGCGAAGCCGGCGTACCCCCAGCAGATACACCACCGCGAAGACGATCGCGGCGGTGCCGAAAATCAGATCGAAGCGCCAGTCGACGAGTATCCGCTCGAAGGTGGGCGGCCCGGCGAGGTCGTATCCGATCGCGACCTCGACCGGACCCGGTTGTGCGGCCAGCGGCGGTGGAGGCGTGCGCCCCAGTCCGACGGCGATTCCGAAGGTCGCCCCGAACAGCACCGCCTCGATCAGCGCCAGCCGAATCAACGGGCCCCGCGACTCCGGTTCGGCCGCCAGCGCGGCCAGGCCGCTGCGGCGCTGCCGCCAGCCGAACAGGCCGAGCAGGATCAACGCCGCCGCTTTGCCGACGACCAGCCAGCCGTACTCGGTGCGCAGCAGGTCGGCGGGTTCGATGCGCACCAGCGCGTTGATCACGCCGCTGATCGCCATCACCACGAAGCACCACAGCGCGAGGGCCGAGAAACGGCGCGCAGCCAGACCGGCATGCCGGCCTCCGCGCATGACGTGCGCCAGCAAGGCGAGCAGCCCGCCCGCCCACAGCGCCCCGGCGCCGAGGTGCAACAGCAGGCTGTTGGTCGCCAGGTCGTGGGCGCCGCCGGTCGAGGAGTGCCCGGTCAGGCCGAGCGGAATGAGGGTCGTCAATGATCCGGCCAACAGCACCGGCGTCCACGACCAACGCAGCACTGGGAGGCTGGCCACGGTGACGGCCGCGGCGAGGAACGCGCTCCACCGCCATGCGCCCGCGGTTTCGACGAGGCTCGCGGCCGACCAGACGGCCAGCGGGTCGAGGTTCTGGCGCAGCGGTTGGCCGGAGACGTCGGACACCGTCAGCGGGACCATCAGCGCCGCGCACACCGTCCACACCGCCGACGCGCCGGTGCCCAGGCGCAACGCCCGGTAACCGCCGGCGTCGAGCACACCGTTGGGCTGCGGCGGCGTGAGGGACGCGGCGAACAGGAACGATCCGATGGCGATCACCGCCGCGATCTCACCGGCGGCCCGCACGAACGGCAGCCCGTAAGTGGTGACCGGGCCGGGATCCGGCAACCCGGTCGCGCTCAACGCGTCAGCCAGCGACAGTGCGCCGATGCCCGCGGCGACCGCGCCCGCCAACGCCGCGACCCCGATGAGCACCGGCCATACCGCGCGACTGCGCACACCCGATGCCACCGTGGTCATACCACCAGCGTATGACCAGGCTTCTACAAGCGGCTCAGGTCGTCCCGCGGCGCGCGGCGCGACGCTCGACCTCGCGCGCGTAGAACTGCTCGCGGGCGATCTGCTCGACCTTGTCCATATCGTGCATGATCGCGCGGAGCTCATCGCGAAACGCGGTGCGCCGCTCGGCCAGATCGGCGGCGGGCTCCAGCAGATGCTGGTCGGCGACAACCTGGCGGGCCGTTGCGAACAGCAGCGCCGACACCGACTCGTTGCTGCGCACCCTGCTCTGCGCGACGTACTGGTTGCCCAAGCCGAGTGCCTTTTTCGTCAGGTCTTTCTCGTCGATCTCGGCGGGTGCATCGCGCAGCACGTCGGCGACGATCTCGTAGGCCTCGAAGAACGGTCGCAGCATGGCGGCGGCCAACAGAGGTTGTTTGGTGCGCAGCAGCGCGTCGACCTGTTGCTCGCCCGCCGAGACCTGCTCTTCCCAACCGTCATGCCAGGACAACTCTTCGGCGACGTGCTCACGGAACGCCGCCGAGTCGGCGAAGTAGAAGTCGAACTTCAGCAGGTCGCGCAGCCGCATCACCTGGGTCCAGAACGCTTCGAGCCGATCGGATTCCGCGCGTCCGGCGTGCGCCAGCGCCAACTCGACGAGCGAGGTCTCCAGAAACGCGTCGATGAGCGTGTTGCGGTAGAACGCCGCCTCGTGTTCATCCTCGGGTGCGATCCGCCAAACGGGCTCGCGGCCCCCTTCGACACACGTCACGGGGTGCCGGTTGGACAACGCGTCCAGCGCCGCCCGTACACCTTCCGGAGTGCGTAACCGCAACGCGCTGTTCGTCATCGGGGTCTGCTTGCGCTCCAGGTAGTCCAGCGAGAGCTGCAGCGTGTGATGAATCTGGTCGAGCGTCAGTGCGACCCCGCGGGTGGTGAGCAGCAGCGCCGAGACCAGCGCGGAGGCGTTCACCGGCGTGGCGCGCAGAATTCGCCACGACACCTCGAACGCCATCTTCTGTAGCGCAAGGCGTTTGGCGTCGGAATCGGTGGTCATCGGCCCGTGGGGCGCGCCGAGGTATTCGCGCATCGACACGGCCTCCGGGAAGCGGGCGTAGATCTTGCCGTAGTTGCGCTCGCCCTGCGCCTTGATGAAGTTGTACAACCACGACAAGCCTTCGGGCGTTTTCTCGCCACCCCGGGCGTAGGCGGCGTATTCGGCTGTCTCGTGCAACTGGTCGAAGCTGATCGACACCGGCTGTAACAGGATGTCCTCGCTTCGACCGTCGAGGTAGGCGTCAGCCACGTAGGCGAGCAGTCCGAGTTTGGGCGGCAACATCTTTCCCGTTCGCGACCGGGTGCCCTCAATCGACCAGCTGAGGTTGAACCGCTTCTCCACGATGTACCCGACGAACTGCCGCAGCACGTACTTGTAGAGCGGATCGTCGAGTTTGCGGCGCAAGAAGATCACGCCGGAATGGCGCATCAGCGGACCCATGAAGCCGAACGAGAGGTTGATTCCCGCGAACGTGTGCACCGGCGGTAACCGGTTCTCCTGCATCGCAACCGGCACGATCACCCCGTCGAGATAGGACCGGTGCGAGAACAACAGCACGGCCGGATGGTTTTCCAGATTGCGGCGCATCACCTCGACTTCGGCGCGGTCGTAGTCGATGTTCGGATCGAAGCCACGGCTGAATATCGCGCGCCCGAGCGATGGGATCAGGTCGACCGAGAACCGGCTCCACCCGGTCGACAGCTCGTCGAGCATCTCCCCCGCAGTCTCCAGGTTTGCGCCCGGGATGCGCTCCAGGCCCTCCCGAAAACGGGCCGACGCCAACAACTCCGGTTTGATGAGTCGCGGTGACTTGTACTCCGGGCCCAACAGCCGCAGCTCGACGCGTTCGATGGCAAGGATCGCCCGGCGGATGACGAAACGCGCGAATTCGCGGGGGTTTTCGGCGACGGTGGTATCGGCCCACTGCTGGCGAAGCTCGGAGACCTTCGCGGGTTCACCGGCGACGACGCGGGCTCGCGACGGGTCGCGGCGCAGAATGCGGCGCTGCAGGATATCGGGCGGGCGGTAGGTGTCCCGGCCGGAGATCAGCGCGACCACCTTGGAGCGGGTGGGCAGTCCGCCCGGCACCCAGAACACGCGCACCGGCACGACGGAGCGGTCATCGCCGGCTTCGAGCTCACCCACGAGCTGGGCGAGCACGCCGGGCGGTGGGTCATCGTCGGGCAACAGCAGCACGTCGATCTTGGAGCCGGGGTTCTCGCGCCGCTGCCGATCGAGCCAGTCGTCGAGCAGATCCCGTTCGGCCGCAGAGGAAGCCGACGCCAGCACCAACGCATCACCGGTGGGCGTGAACGGTGCGTACTGGTCGGCGGAGGGCTTCACGGACGGCCCTTCCCCGCAGACTTCGTTGCCGACTTCGTTGCCGGCTTCTTGGCCGCCGTCTTGGTGGCCGCAGACTTGGCCGCCGTCTTCTTGGCCGCCGTCTTTGTCGCCGCAGACTTGGTCGCAGCAGACTTGGCAGCCGTCTTCTTCGCGGCTTTCTTCGGCGCGGGCTTCTTGCCGGCCGCTTTCTTCGTCGTCGGCACCCCGCGGGTGTACAGCTCCGGGGTGGGCAACTCGTCGTGCGGCCAGTCTCGCAGCGTGTCGAGGTAGAGCTGACGGACCTCGTCGATGCGTTCGGCGAGGTTGTCGTGCGTCCAGTCGTCGACAGGTATCGGCGGGTAGACCACCACGTCGACGGTTCCGGGGTTGAAGGTGCTCGAATCGCGGGCGGCGATCACCTCGGCGTTGCGAATCACGATGGGCACGATCGGGATTCCGGCCGACATCGCGATTCGGAACGGACCCTTCTTGAAGGGCCCGACCTCGGTGGTGTCCAACCGGGTGCCTTCCGGGGCGATCAGGATGGACAGCCCCTTGCGGGCCAACTCCTCGACCTTCTTCAGCCCCTCGACCGCCTTCTGTGGATCCTCGCGGTCGATGAACGCGGCGTCCATGATCCTGCCGAGGGTGCCGACAATCGGATCCTTCTCCAGTTCCTTCTTTCCCACCGACGTGAAGTTGGTATCCACCAGGTGGCCCGCGATCAACGGGTCGGCCTGATTGCGGTGATTGAACAGGAACACCGCCGGCCGCTGCTTGGTCAAGTTCTCCTTGCCGACCACGTTGACGTTGATGCCGATCGTGCTCATCAGCGTCCGGCCGAAGGCCGCGGTGAAGAAGTTGACGCCGGTGCGCTTGTTACGGGTCAGCAGCCCCAGGCCGAGCGCACCGGCCGCGATCGGGCCCATCGCCGCGATTCCTGCAGCCGTGCGCAGTTGCGAAATCGGGCTTGCGCCACTGCGACTGGTGAAGCGCAGCACCGGCCAGCCTCGTTTGGCCGCCACCGCGGCGAGCTTGCCCTCCGGGTTCGTCGGCCGGGGGTTACCGACGAGGTACATCAGCGCGACGTCCTCGTCGCCGTCGGCGTAGAAGTAACTCTTGGCCAGGTCGACGCCGTGCTCGGCGGCGAATTTCTGCACCGCCCTGGCCTTTCCCGGCCCCCAGATGATCGGTCGCTTCACCTCGCCGGTGAGCAATCCGTTCTCCTCGATCTCGAACTTGTTGCTCAGTACATTCTCGATGCCTAGAAACCGCGCGACGGGTTCGACCTGCACCGTCAGCGCCGATGAGCTGAGCACGACGGTGTGACCGCGAGACATGTGCGCGCGCACCAGCTCCCGCATCTCCGGATAGATGCGGCTGACGATCTTCTGAACGAACAGCCGCTCGGCGAGCTCGTCGACGTCGGCGAGCGAGTTGCCGCGCAGCATGCGCGCACCCTTGCCGATGAGGTCCTCGAACTCCGAGCGACCGAGTCGGTGATTGAGGCCCGCCTGCACCATGCCGATGAACTCGCCCATCGACATCTGACGGCGGCGGAATCGGTCCTGCGTCATCACGACACCGGTGAAGCCGGCGACCAGGGTCCCATCGAGATCGAAGAACGCCCCCACCTCGGGCCCTTGCGGGCTGGCCTGGATCTCGGCGACCGAGCCCGGCAACCGCATGGTGCGCCGCGAGGACTGACCGTTTGGCGAAGTCATTGCGCTGCACTCCCATTGGGTGACGAGGAAACGGCGGACGTCGCGTCGACGCTGAACGAGGCGGGGTCGGCTCGGCCGTCGCCACCGAGGGCGAGGACCTCATCGAACCCCGCGAGCAGGCAGCGCGCCCACAACTCCTGATCGGTGACTGCAGCGCGGTCGTAGCGGCTGGTGATCGTGCAGTAGCCGGAGCGTGACACCAGCACCACCATCATCGCCACCCCCGGCAGCGGGCCGAGCCCGTACTGCCGCAGGACTTTTGCGCCGGCGATGAACGTGTCGCCCGCATACACCGGGACATTGCTGGCCTGGACATCGGAATTGACGAACGAGCCGGCCATCGACTCGAGCACCGAGTCGGGCAGCAGGCCCACCAACGGGGCAATGGCGCCGACCATGTCGATGGCCCGTTCCTCGCGCTTGGTGGTCATCTGCGAGCGGATGTGCCGGATGCGCACCTCGGGATCGCTGAGACCGATCGGCGCAGCGAGATTGATGCCCGCGAACCGGTTTCCGCCGGCCGGATCGGCGTCGGACCGAAGGTTGACCGGCACCGCCATCGGCAGCGTGTCGATCGGCACACCCTTGGCTTCGTGGTACAGCCGCAGCGCGCCGCACACGCCGGCCAGATACGCGTCGTTGATCGAGCCACCCGCCGCCTTGGCGGCCCGGTGCAAGATGCCGAACTCGATGTCGATCGCCTCACTGCGCGACGACAGGCTGCGCCGCCGCAGCACCGGCGAGGGATCCGCGACGGGACCGACCACTCGCGCGCCCGACATCGCGTACTCGACGACGCTGCCCAACCGCGAGATCGGATCGCGGATCACCTCCCCCGCGACGTGCGCGGCGCCGAACAGCGCTCCGCGCATCCGGCCTGCGATGGTGCCGGGCAGCCGGTTGATCCCTTGGCGCATCAGGTCGTTGGGCGACAGGTCCTGCGGGATGGGAAGCGGCGGGACCGGCTGTGGCGGCGGGTCACGCTCGAGGTCGTAGAGATTGGCGAACATCTCGACACCGCCGACACCGTCGGTGACCGCATGGCTGAGGTGAACGACGAGCGCGGCGCGGTCGCCGGAGAGCCCCTCGACGAGCGTGGCCGTCCACAGCGGCCGGGAGATGTCGAGCGGCGACTGAGCAGCGACCTCGGCGATGTCGAGCACCTGGCGGAAGGTGCCCGGTGCCGGGGCGCGAACGCGCCGCAGGTGGAAATCGAGGTTGAAGTCGGGGTCGACGACCCACCTCGGCGCCACGGTCGGCAGCGTCGGCATCACGACCTTCTGCCGCAGCCGCAGCACCTTGCGGGAGGCGGTGTCGAACTTGGCGCGGAACGTATCCCAGTCCGGAGCGCAGTCGAGAATCTCGACGGTCATGATCCCCGATCGGGTGCGTGGGTTGGCCTCGCCACGGTGCAGGATCTGGTCCAGCGGGCTGAGTTCCTCGGGGAGTCCCGCCGCATCGAGTTCCGGCACGTCGCTCATGGGCCGTCGCAACCTCCTCGCTGTGACTGCTGTCGTCACCACGCTAGTCGGCCGTCGGTCCACGCGAGAGCCCTTTACTAGCTGTCTTGCCAGCAGGTAGGCGGGTTGAGGTGGTCCATCGGTTTGCGGCTTTTCCGTTAGGGTGAGTGCGCTGCCCCCGTAGCTCAGCGGATAGAGCAACCGCCTTCTAAGCGGTCGGCCGCAGGTTCGAGTCCTGCCGGGGGCGCAGGGATGATGTATTAGTGCGGTTGAGGCTTGACATTTCGTCTTCGGTTGATGGGCGACAGTGTTTCGGCTGATGGTTGACAGTTA
>NZ_LQIK01000004.1 GCF_001499855.1 Mycobacterium sp. GA-0227b | reverse complement strand
AACACGGCACAATAACCACGACCACGTGGCCTACTTTTCACCGTCGCTTCTGGCCTAGTTTTCAACCGTCGTCAACAGCCGGGAACGACCCGGCTTCAACGCGCAGTTACGCGCGTCCTCTCATGGTCAAGCCATGAAAAGTTCAGTCCAGCAATGGAATATGGATAGATCCTGTCGTATCGGCTGCTTCCGCAGTTGATACAGCGACCGGATGTGGACACAGTCGTGCTACTGGCAACTTTGCGGCAATCTTACCGGCATCGAGGGGACATCATCGATGGAAACATCGAGCGCAGACTGGATCAAAGAAGTCTGCGTGAGAGGACCGTGTTCAACCTGTTTTTGGGCGCACGAACGGCACGTCATGCACTGTACCCGCTGGTGGCGGCGTCAGCCTTGACCCGGAACCCCGGCGTGTCACTCGTCGGGGATGACGACTCCCGGCTTGAACGCCTCGCCGGCGTTGAACTCCTCTTCAAAGCGGTCGAACAGTTCGGTGATCGCCTTGCGGATGAACTTCTGCTGGTGACCGATGCCGGTGTACGGCCGTGTCCACGTAATGGTGTTGACCATCCGCTCTTTCAACTCCACGGGCAACGACAGCAGGATGTCGGCGGATATGCGGCTATGGTCGCTCTGAGCCATCCGAACATCTTTGCCTGCTCTCGATCATGTTCGTGCATGGTTGGCGAACTGCGGCTAGCTCCCCGTGTTCGGGGAGGCGGCCTATCCTTCGAAGGTGACGGAAGAGAGCGGCGATACCGGGGTGGCGCGGGGCCGCTGCTCCCCCGCGCCGGGACGTCAGCGGCCCGACCTTGGTGTCCCGAAGGACTGGATGAGCCGTCTACCGAGGAAGACTGGCCCATTAATGATCTCGACGACTGGCCCTTCGATGATCCATCCGTTGACGTTGCGCGTCTCCGCGAATCGCTGATGGAGTCAGAAGCCGACATCGCGGCCGGCCGCACGTTCGGCGAAGACGAGATCCGCACCCGCTACGGCCTTCCCCGAAAGTGAGGTCGAAGTGATTCGTACGGAAGCTGAGCCCGACCCGGATGGCCTCGATGTCGGCTACTCCCAGCTGGCGCCGGAGTTCAACAGCGAGGCCGCCAATGTTGAACGTCGGGCTGCGCGGGACCGCTATGCGGGTCGGACTGGAGAGCCGTAGAGAAGAACGCCCCTGGCCGCCTGTTCAGATCAGCCGGGGGTCGCCGTCTTCGTCGAGGATGATGTGCCGTTCGCCGCGCTGGAGTGCGTCGAGTGCAAGGTCTATCTCGTGGACGGCGAGATCGGTTATCCGGCTGGGGCCGAGGACGATGATCTGGTCAGCGTGATCTGCGCCGCCGCCGGCCGCCAGGCCGACGTACTCCGCGTTGGGGGCGACGACGAACTGCAGATCCCAGCCGATGACGCCTCCCACCTCGCGCGCGCGTCGGTCGAGAGTTTGCACGTCGTCGTCGGTCAGCACGTGATGCCCCTCCCCCGCCATCAGGCGTTGTCGGCGATTCTGCGGCGCAGCGTGTTCAGCTCGTCGAGCAGCTGCTCATAGCGCTGAAGAGACATGACAACGGCGGCAGGCTTGCCGGCGGTGTTGGCCAGGACGACGTTGCCGCCACTGGTGGCCACCTGATCGATCAGGTGCTGATGCAGTTCGCGGACCGGGATCAGCTCACTGGGAAGGGCTTGCGCGCCGCCGAGGGCTTCAACGGTGGTGCGGATCATGGGATTTGCCTTTCGGAGGTGGGTCGGTCTGGTGTACCCTCGGCCCGTCTGTCGAGCCGAGGGGACGCCGCCGAATCCGGTTGATGCTCAACCGCGTTCGGTGACCGTGGTGTTGGGGTGACGTGCAGCCGTGGAGCCCTTCACGAACTTGCCGGTGATGGCACTGCGGTGATGAGTTCCGCTGCTGCGGTTGGCGCCCCGTTCGGTGACCGTGGTGTTGGGTTTGCGCGCCGCGGTGGACGCCTTGACGTAGCGACCGGTGGCCGCGCTGCGGTGATGTCCCTTTGCCATTGTCTTGTCCTTTCGTGTTGTCCGGCCCGGTGTTGAGCCGGATACCGGTCTATAAGTGCGCTCGTCGGCTCGATCCCTGAATTCGCCGGAACCGTCGTGCCCGTGGCCGCCCTCGGCGGCGCGGCGGGCCAGTGCGTCGCCTTCGGCGGCGGTCACCGACCGGCGTGCTACTCGCCCGGTGCGGGTGCCCAACGAGCTGGCGTTGATGAGTGCGGTGAGGTGCTTGATGGTGGTCACGACGTCCTCTTTCGGAGTTGGCGGAGTTGATAGCCGATGAGGTTCTCCACGCTCTTGGCGTCGGGCAGGCCCAGCTCGTCGGCGATCTCACGCTGGGTGAAGCCGTGCTCCTGTAGGAACAGCGCTCGGCGCGCCCGGTCGGTGCTTAGCAGCGCCATCGCCTCGGCCACCGTGTCGTTGGCGACGATGGTCTCCTCGATGCCCTTGATGATGTCGAACCGGTCCTCGGGCAGCTCGGCCATCGGCGTGGTGGCCTCCTGGATGCGCTCTTTCTCGGCCCGCAGTGCGCTGCGGTAGATGTTGGCGAACTGATAGAGGCACTGGCCGATGAAGAAGGTGCCCAGCGACGCCCCACCCGAGGACTGCCAGCGGTGGGTCTTGAGCACCTTGTCGCGGAAGTAGATCAGCGCGGCGACCACGGTGTCGGTGGCGATGTCGTCGATGGTCTGGTCGTCGGGCCAGCCCTCGATGCGGCCCAGACCGTAGCCGGTCAGCGCCTTGGCCTTGCCGTAGATGGTGCCGTGGCGGATCCAGGCCCGCAGCACGCCGAGGCCGTAGCGGGTCAGCTCGCGGGAGAACCGCCCCCACAGCCGGCCGGTGAACTGTTCCAACTGCAGCGCCAGCAGCAGCTCCTCATCGGCTTGAAGACGCCGGAGTCGTTCCAGCTCGTCGGCGAGTTCGGTGGCCAGGTCAGGGTTGTCGAGCCAGGCACCGACCAAGCCTTCGTCGACGTCCTGGATGTCGCCCTGGTTGTCCGGTTGTAAGCGCGCGGCATCAACGGGCGGGCCGGGGCGGCGTGCCGGTCGATCCATGGCTACATCTCCAGGAGGCGAGAAAGAGACAACCGATCCCTACGGTTGTCGCTTCCTCTTAAGTCCGCGCGTACCGCGAACCCCTGAAACCTGGAAAAAGTTTTTTCCAAGCAGGCAGTCGCGTGCCGTGCTGCACCATTGTCCCAGGTCGAGCAGACAAGTCTCGGCATAGAGGAGGGGCTGGCCCTGGGGCCTGCTGGTGTCCCTGGATCGGGCGTGCGCGGCTTCTCTGGGGGTGTGCCGGGTCGGAGGCAAGCTGCCCCTCTGGGGCCCCGGACCACGAACTGAAGGTGGCCCTTCAGCCGCAGATAGCGCTGTTCAAAGCAAAGAGCCCGGGTCGGTCGCAAGGACCGAATACCGGGCTCTTCTTGGCATTAACCGGGCACGCGCAACACGTCACACCGGCCTGTATGCACTCAATCATACGTGGAGCCTTGGTAGAACTCAACAAGTGACGGCACCGGGCCCCTGGGTTGAACAATGGTTGAGCCCCCAGCGATTCCACACGTACATGCTCCTGGCCGGTGGTGACCGCACCCGCGCTCTCGACCTGCACGAATGGAACACCCAGCTCAACGCCGCACTGCTGCACGACTTCGCCCACCTCGAAGTTGGCCTCCGCAACTTCTACGACAGGGCACTTATGAGTGCCGTCCAGCCAGGCGAGGCCCACTGGACCGACCCGGCTTCGTTCACCGCGCTATTCCCGGCGGTAACGGGCAACGACGCCCGCACCCACGCCGACCTGGCCTCCGCACGCACCAAGGCCGGCGGCCCATCCGCACCTCCCGGAAAGATCCTTGCCGAGCTGACCTTCGGGTTCTGGGTCCTGCTGACCAGCTCGCGGCACACGACGCTGCTGTGGATCCCGCATCTGGAAGCCCTCTACCCGGCCGGTTCGCAGCGACACAAAATTCACTTCGGCCTCGATGACATGCGTAAGGCGCGCAACCGGGTAGCTCACCACGAGCCTGTCCGTGTCGCAGACGTTAACAACCTGATCCGCCGAATGCGTCGCTACGCCGGTTACATCTCTCCCGATCTCCGGCGCTACATCCGACAGACCAGCACCGTCGAGGCGCTGCTGCTCTCACGTCCTTGACGTGGCACGTGGGGGTCTACCGCGAGTCGGCGATTTTCTGCATTCGCGCATCAACGGGACGCCCGGTCTTCTTGCTGGCGGTGACAGCCGCATGGGCAGCGGCCTGACGGACAGCCAAGCTACGCCCCGTCTTCGGCTTCGGCTTCGGGGGGTTGCTGCCGCTGGCATTCGTCGTGGCCATCGACACTCCCCTCTTCCACCTCGTCGCCCAGGTCTTCCACCTCACCCAGGGCGGTGTGCTCACCGATCACCTGGACGATATCGGAGTCTCCGCGTGTAGCCAGCTTAGATTGCAGCAGCGTATCGAGCATCTTCGATCCCAACGCTGCCTCCGTGTCATCAGAGCTGAAAGTCCGCTCGAATGCCCACGTGACGCGACGCCACCATTCGCTGCGGCGATCGGCGGTGTTCTTCTGCCACCACGTGATCAGCACTCCACCGATAGCGACCGACCCGACGATCAACGTCACCCACGCTTGCGCAGGCATCCGCCCGATTCCTCACTGTCCGCACCGACTGAACCCGTCGCTTCGGACAGTAGAGATCAAGGGTGCAAAACCTCGACTGATGACCGCCGTTTGCGACTTCCACCTCGGAAGTACCGGCCAGATCAGCGGATTCCGTCCCAGGACAACAGCAGTGCACCCGGAGAACTCGCGGACTCGCCCGTCGACGTCGCAGACCTTCGCGAATCGCTACTGGAGGCGGAAGCCGACCTCGCAGCCGGGCGCACAATCAGCGGGGACGAGATCCGCGCCCGCTATGGCTCGCCGCGAGGAGCCACAGACTGACCCTCTCGGTCTTTCGCTCGCGGTGGTCGACACTCGGTGCGATTCACCGGCGAGCTGACGAGCGCGTCGATAAGTTTTGCCACCGCGCCAACGCGCTCAGTGAAAGGTCGCCCGTCGCATCTGCGCTATAGGTCCCCGATGATAGTTCGGCTAGTACCTTTCCTCAGCGCGCATACGTTGCAGCAGCATGCCGGCGGAATCAGCTCCGTCAACCATCGGAATCGTTGGCCGCGGCGCGAGCCCGTGCGTGGTCGCAGGGTGCAACTTGCCCATGCGCATGAGTGCAGTGAGAGCGTCGATCTCATCGTCGTGCTTCATACTGGAAGCTCCCTCAGTCGATCGTCGTCTCAGTATTCCATGTATCCCAGCTCTGGCGTGTTTTGATGCTGGATCAATACTCGAGGTTACCGTCAACGAGCGCAACGGACTGGACGGTCGGCAGCGCGCTGTAGTCGGGAGGGTTTCGGTGAACACCCGCTCAAGGACTATCCGGCTCAGGGTTGCCGTCTTCGTCCTGACTTGCGGTTGTCATCGCCAGGTGAATGCGTGCTCGCTTGACGAGTTCTATGACCGCGGGGTTCAAGAGCTCTCCGACAGTGACGTTCAGGCTCTTGGCATATGCGGTCACGACTTTGTGATCATCTTCCGTGACGCGCTTCGCTAGGAACTTCGGACTCGCGCGATTCTCGCGATGGCGCCAGTTCCGCCGACGACTAGAGGAATCGTCTGACATTGGACTCCGCTGTCGAACTCAGCACTTGTGTTCACCCCAGTTGCGCGACCTGCTCACGGGCGATTAGCTAGGTCGTCTTTTACGCTGACGACAAGGGGGCTGCGGGCAAGGCCGCTCACGAACGCCGGCCCGTGAATCGCGATTATGTCGTCGAGTTCCAGGGGTTCTGTTGTTTCCGCCCGTTGCTGAATGCTGGGAGCACAGTCACAGCCGCAAGGTATCCAACTCGGGCGGACGGAATCAAGGATGCCACCATCGAATCTCTGAGCCTGCGTTGTTGCCGAGTTCTCCAGCTGAGCGCTCACAGCCGAGATGGACTCGTCGTGACTGTCGAGGGGACAACTTCCAACCAGCTGAATCGGCGGATCGAGGGAAAGACTTGCTTTCCTCCGCAGGACATCGTGCGGATTCTGGCCCTTATCCATCATTCTCGATGACGCCAAACACTCTTGTTAGCAAGGCAATACGACACGGCATCGGGTGAGACAACCTTGAAATCGCTCAATACCACCGAACATTCGTCGGCAGTGAACCCCGCATCCGCCAGCGCCTTCATCCATGCGATCAGAGCCCGCCCCCTCCCATTAGCGTCCAAAGCCAGCGCCCAGACACGACCGAAGGTCGCCGCGGCCGAACGCGCATAAGCATCGCGGACCACAGCTGCAGCATCGTCGAATAGTGCCTGAGAAGTCGAAGCGTACCGTTCCAGCTCGTCAGTTCTGATACCAGCGACACTGAGATAGAGCAGTGCGTTGGCAACTTCCGTACGCCAAAGATCCTGCAGTGTGGTGCGGTGCACGCATCGTGGCTGAAGGACGTGTACATAGTCGGCGCCTTCCGTGCATGTCGTCGGCAGACCCATGTTCCTGTGGATGGGTGGCATGGCTGATGCGCTTCGTGTGTCTTCGCCTTCAGCAAGTGAAGCAGCGAGGTCAATGCACGCGCCCCCAAGCCGAGTCCAAACCGCGTGCAGACGATCGGCATGCAGCGCGAGCGGATAGGTCACAAATGTTGATCCATCCGGTAGGACGTGAGGGGTTACGACGCTAAACGAACGTGCCCATCGGGCCGCCTGTTCGACGACTTCTGCGATTGCTGCATGCCGCCGACCGAGCTCAAACCCCCGGCTATTGGCTTGGCTGAGTTCGTCGTTCACGTCCTGTCTCCAACCCGGATCATGGAAGACCCCGATAGTTCAAGCCGCTCGCCAGACCCGTAATTCGTGGATATGTTGTGCGCGAGGCGCCAATTGCTCGATCGTCTGTGCAGTCCCTACAACTTCGCAACTTGGCACCCATCCGATCAACAACCCCTGCGGCCTGACGACGCATCCGCGCGTCTGGCGAAATGCTCAGTCGATTGCCAGTGGCCGCAGCCATCCGCCGAGCCGTTGGCAGAGTCGGATTCTTCGCCTACGAGGCCACCAATGTGTCCAAACATGGGCACGGCCACCGCAGCAGCAGCGACGCACGTCGTTCGAGCGAGCTCATCTGCCCGTCGCTGAAAACTCATAGCCCTTGTGTCGCCGTGCACGCACCTACGGTACCGCTAGCTAGCAATGACTGGCTAGCAGCTGAAACGCATTACCTAAGAATAGATTCTGCCCAACACACATGCGCTCCCCTCGAAGCAGCCGAAGTATTGACTCATGCTCAACTTATGCACAAGCACTGACCAACTAACGACCAACTGAAGCCCAACTAGTGCCCAATTACTGCTTCAAATAACCACATTGGGTGTCAAGGGATGCTCGCCGATGGCCGTGCAGGAGCGGCCAGTGTTCCGGCACAGCGGACATCGTCGTCCGGTCACGATCCCAATAGGCCACTCTGAACTTCGCGGCTTGTCGCTTTCGGCTGACGACAAGGGTTGATTTTTCGCCCAAGTTGCGACTGGTGGTGGACGCCGTTTCATCCATTCATCTACGTTCCAAATCATCGAGATCCCTATCGCTCTGTCAGCCTGCAGCGAGTCTGCATGATGGCCGTCCGAACCATCACCCGTGACCGCACAAGAGAACCTCGGAAGACAATGATCGACGAAATTTCAACATCCAGCGAGAATTACCGATGAGCTGGAAGGCACTCGACTGGGCGATAACCATCGAGGTTTCGAGTCCGATGATGCGCCTTGTCCTCATACTGCTTGCGAACCGGGCAGACGACAAGTTTTCGTGCTACCCGTCAATTCGAAAGATCGTCTCGGAATCTTGCGCCGCGCGGAGCACCGTGTTGGAAACGCTTCGCAAACTCGAGGATGAGGGGCTCGTGCAGCGGGTCGCTCGGTATCACGATTCGGGAGCCAGGCGTTCGAGCCGCTACCTCCTCAATCACCCAGATGCGACGCACAACTCTCCCCTTCCGGAGGTCGGACTCCCCCAGTCCGCCAACACGACGGGGGCCGTCCGACCTCCGGACGGGAACTGTCCACCGGTTGTACCTCCGCGGGTCCAGGGCACTGTCGCCTTGAACCTTTCCAAAGAAACTTCACTAGGACCGTCGTCGGCAGCAGTGCTGAGTTCACTTCCAAGCCCATGGCACGTCAATCGGGAGGACGCGAGAAAACTTGCACCGGCAATCGAGGCAGCCTTCGCAGCAGGTTGGACATCACAGACTCTGTTGGCCCATCTCTCGGCCCGGCCAGAGGGAGTGCGTTATCCCGCTGCTGTCCTCGCTCGGCGTCTCACTGAGCTGCCGCCCCCACCAACACTTTCCGTACACCAAGTGCCATCGTGGTGCGGCGATTGCGAGGACCCAATGTCGCGCACAATCACAGTCACACAGTCCGACGGCACTGAGGCAGCAGCGTTTTGCCCGCGTTGCAGCCCACAGCAGCACTCAGCGAGAGTTGCAAACTCAATAAGTTACGAAGGGGAGGTGAACTTAGATGGAATCGAACGTATTTGATCATCTCCCACTGCTTCTCGCGGTTCCCCGGGCTGCGAGCATTCTGGGAATCAGCCGTGCTGCGGCCTACAGACTTGCCGCGTCTGGCGAGCTCCCAGTCCGGAGACTCGGCGGACGCGTCTATGTCGTCACTGCCGAGCTGCGCCAGTTGGTGGCATCGTGAAGGGGTCGGTCTACCAGCGCGGAAGAACGTGGACATATCGATTCCGAGGGCCTGAGCGAGATCCATCCACCGGCGAGTATCCAACTATCTCAAAGGGTGGGTTTTCCACGGAGAAGGAGGCCTGGAGGGCCTGTCGCGATGCCATGCGGGGAGCCGATCAAGGTCGCGTTGTTCGTCCCTCGACTCGCACAGTGGCTCAGTTTTTCGCCGAATGGTTTCCAGCCATCGAACCTTCTATGGACGCAACGACTTGGCAGAACTGGAATGACTACGCTAGGTGTTACGTAGTGCCGCACATTGGCGCAGAAAGGCTGCAACGGCTCGATGAGCCACAGCTCCTGAAGCTCTACGCGAAACTACTTTCTGAGGGCCGGATCAAGCAGGACCGCAACTACGCGATGTATCACTACTGGCGTAGCCAGACGGTCGACGGGTCGACACCGAGTCCGCGCGAAGTGGCTAAGGCGTGTGATACAACGATTCACGCTGCGCGGGCTGCAGTACGCCGGTACAACGCCGGCATCGCTCCGAAGCAGGTGCATCCGGGGCTGGCGCCGAAGACCGTGCGGAACATACATGCAATGATCCACCGTGCACTTGTCGATGCCGTCGCGTGGAGGTACACGTCGCATAATGCGGCGGCTAATGTAAAGCCGCCTAAACGTCCCCGTGCGCGGCGAACAGTGTGGAACCCCGAGCAAATACGGACGTTTCTGCAGACGGCAAGTCACGACCGCTTCGCTGCCCTTTTCCTGCTTGAGCTCACCACTGGAATACGACGCGGCCAGATCTGCGGCCTCAGGTGGCACGACGTCGACCTGGACGCGCGCGAGATCACTGTGCATGACAATCGGGTCGTAGTTGGCGGCCACGCGAGGGACAAAGCGGGCGGCAAGACGCACAATGCCGATCAAACGATCGCGATAGATCAGACTACTGCTGCGGCACTTCAAAGATGGCGACAATTGCAGGATGAAGAGCGGGCATTTTTCGGAAGCGACTACCACCCCGGAAACTACGTCTTTACCTTCCAGGATGGTCGACCGCCGCATCCCGATTCCATCCGTCAACGGTTTGACCGCTTGGCGGCTGCCACCGGCCTAGAGCGGATTACCTTCCACGACTTGCGGCATTCGTACGCGACGGCCGCGTTGAAGGCTGGCGTCAACCCAAAGACTGTGAGCGAGCGTATCGGGCATGCCGACGTCGGGTTCTTCTTGCAGACGTATGCCCACGTATTAAAGAACGACGACAGAGACGCTGCTGAACAGGCAGCGATGTTCGTGATCGGCGATGACTACCGCTCGTCAACGGAAGTGGACTAAGCCACCTCGGTACTGGGAGTCGCGGGCTTTGGAGCTGCCACAACCGAGTAGCAGAGGCCAACCGACTGTAGTCGGCGGTGCGGTTACCCGGTGATCCAAACGTCCCTGTTCGACAATGATGTGGAACGCCTTCCGCCGCCCGACCGGGCGACCGAGAGGTATTTATAGTTACTCAATCGGGCCTGCGCCGGCCCTAAAGCACCTTCCGTCATCTGTTCGGAGGGCTGGTACTTCGAGTACGCCGACGCTGACAACGACCTGCGCAGCCGGTCCTGACAATAAGCGGTCCCAACAGGTCGGCGCCCGGACACCGCGGACGCTAATCATCAGCCGACCAGCACCTAATCAGGAGTTCTGACGTTCACAATTTCGTTCACAAATCAATTGAAAACGGCCCTCGGAGGGTTCTCCGAGGGCCGTTTTGCCTGGTAGCGGGGACAGGATTCGAACCTGCGACCTCTGGGTTATGAGCCCAGCGAGCTACCGAGCTGCTCCACCCCGCGTCGGGTGAACGCAACGTTACCGAAGGCGCTCGTGCACTTCCAAATCGCGCGGTCACGGGCCTTTCGCTACGCGTCAGCGACCGCAAATGTACGGCCGGACACCGTGTGTTGCCGTACAGACACGGTCGCTCGCGCAGAACGCGGAGAAGGGCTAGCCGGCGGACTGGTACTTGCTCATCGCATCGTCGAGGCGTTGCAGCGCCTCGCCGAACTCGCCGAAGTCACCGCTCTGCTGAGCCTTACGCAGCGCGTCGAGCGCCGTGTTGACTTCTTGCAGCGCAGCGGCTTTCGCGCCGGACAACTCCACCGGGCCGCCCGGCGGCACCGCGGCGGGAGCGGGCGCCTCCGGTGCCTGGCCCTGCTGGTTGGCCGGCGTGCGACCGGTCGGCGCTTCACCGTCGGCCGGGGGCTGCGCGGCCGGCTGCTGTCCACCCGGACCCGCGATCGGCGCAGGCCCGGTGGCGGTCGCGTCGGCGCCAGGCCCGAACAACTCGGTCAGCGCATCGCGGACCGTGGGGCCGTAGCCGACCTTGTCGTTGTACATCATCGCCACCCGGATGAGGCGCGGGTACGACGACGCGGCGTCGCTGGCCCCCGGCGAGGCGTACACCGGCGCGACGTAGAGCAGCCCACCATCAGCCACCGGCAGCGTCAGCAGGTTGCCCCACCGGATGCGGTTCTGGTTGTCGCGGCCGATCACGCCGAGGTCCTGGCTGACCGCGGTGTCGGTGCTGATCGCGTTGAACGCCAGCTTCGGACCGTTGACCTGCCCGGGGATCGTCAGCACCGTGAGCTTGCCGTAGGTGTCGGGATCAGAACTGGCGCTGATGTAGGCGGCGAGGAAGTCGCGGCGGAACCGGTTCATCGCGCTGGTCAGTTGGAACGACGCCGAACGGTCTCTGGTGACAAGGTCTTTGGCGACGATGTAGTACGGCGGCTGGTAGCTGCTCGCGGTCGGGTTCGGGTCGAGCGGCACGTCCCAGAAGTCCGACGTGGAGAAGAACGTCACCGGGTCGTCGACGTGGTACTTGGCCAGCAGCGCACGCTGCACCTTGAACAGGTCCTCGGGATAGCGCAGGTGCTGCTGCAGTTCCGGCGAGATCTCGCTCTTGGGCTTCACCGTGCCGGGGAACACCTTCATCCACGCTTTGAGAACCGGATCCTGCTCGTCCTGGGCGTAGAGGGTCACCGTGCCGTCGTAGGCGTCGACGGTGGCCTTCACCGAGTTGCGGATGTAGGACACCTGCTTGTCGGGTGCGAGCCGGTTGATCGCCACCTCGTTGGAGTCGGCGGTGGCGCTCGACAACGTCGTCAACTCTGAGTACGGGTAGTTGTCCAACGTGGTGTAGCCGTCGATGATCCACACCATCCGCTTGTTCACGATCGCGGGATACATGCTGGTGTCGGTGGTAAGCCACGGCGCCACCGCCTCGACGCGGTCCGCCGGATCGCGGTTGAACAGGATCTTGCTGTTCGGGCCGATCACGTTGGAGAACAAGAAGTTTCGTTCGGCGAACTTGGCGGCGAAAACCGACCGCGCCAGCCAGTTGCCCACTGGAACGCCGCCGCGGCCGGTGTAGGTGTAGTTCTTGGTCTCGGTGTTCGTCTCGTAGTCGTACTCGCGGTCGACGTCGCCGTTCTTGCCGACGATCGCGTAGTCGGCCGGGGTGTTGGAGATCACCGGTCCGAAATAGATGCGTGGCTGATCCAGCGGCGCCGGTCCGGGCGAGATGACGCTGCCGTTGGCGCCGACCACGCTGGCCAGGAACTCCGGATAACCGCCGTTCTGGTTGGGGTCGTTGGCGACGCCACGCACGGTGTTGGCCGGTGAGGCGATGAAACCGTTGCCGTGGGTGTAGACGGTGTGGCGGTTGATCCAGTCGCGCTGGTTGTCGATCAGCCGGTCGGGGTTGAGCTCGCGGGCGGCGACCACGTAGTCGCGCAGGTTGCCGTCGGGGCCGATGTAGCGGTCCATCGACAGCTGCTCGGGGAAGTAGTAGAAGTTCTTGCCCTGCTGGAACTGGGTGAACGCCGGGCTGACGATGGTCGGATCCAGCAGCCGGATGTTCGACGTCGTCGCCCGGTCCGCGGCGACCTGCTGCGCGGTGGCCGCCGAGTCGCCGCTGTAATTGCGGTAGGTGACCACGTCGTCGGTCAGCCCGTAAGCCTGTCTGGTCGCCGTGATGCTTCGGCTGATGTATTCGCTTTCCTTCTGCGCCGCATTGGGTTTGACGCTGAACTGCTCGACCACCAGCGGCCAGCCCGCGCCGACCACCAGCGACGACAACAGCAACAGCACCACACCGATCGCGGGGATACGCAAATCGCGCAGCACGATCGCCGAGAACACCGCGGCCGCGCAGATCACCGCGATCGCCATCAGGATGAGCTTGGCCGGCAGCACCGCGTTGATGTCGGTGTAGCCGGCACCGGTGAACGGCTTGCCGCCGCGGGTGTGGCTCAGCAGCTCGTAACGATCCAACCAATAGGCGACCGCCTTGAGCAGCATCAGGATGCCCACCAGGGTGATCAACTGGATGCGCGCCGCACGGCTCAACGCGCCGGCGCGCCCGGACAGTCGGATGCCGCCGAACAGATAGTGACCCAACAGGTTTCCGAGGAACGCCAGGAAGGTCGCGACGAACAGGTAGTTCAGCACGAGCCGGTAGAACGGCAGGTCGAAGGCATAGAAGCCGAGATCCATACCGAACTGCGGGTCGGTGATCCCGAAGCTGTCGCCGTGTAAGAACAGCTGGACCGTCTGCCACTGCCCCAGCGCGAACAGCCCGACGAACAAGCCGATGAGCGCGGGCACGCCGAAGCCGACCAGTCGCAGCCGCGCCATCACCGCGGTGCGGTAACTGGCGACCGGGTCGTTGGGGCCGTTGGTCGGCACGAACACCGGTCGGGTGCGGTAGGCCAGCGCCAGCCCGGCGAACAGGATCGCGCCGATCAATAGCGCCACCACGAGGAACAGCAGGATCTGGGTGAACAGCACGGTGGTGAAGACCGAGCGATAGCCGAGTTCGCCGAACCACAGCCAGTTGACGTAGGTGTCGATCAACCGTGGTCCGATCAACAACAGCAGGACGGCGACGGCGCCCACCCCGATGAGAATCCGGCTACGTCGTGTCAGCTTCGGCATTCGTGCCGCGGGCCGCATACCCACTCGTCGACTCCAGTTCCATTCCCATACGTCGCGATCGACGCCACCCCAAGCTTGGCCCCAACTCTACGCAACCACCGGCGGGCGGTGGCCGGCCAATCACCTAGCAATGGGGGCGTTCGCCACCGGCGGACAACGTCTTCAAAGCGTCGACGGCCTGCGCCAAGGTATCGACTTTGACCAGTTCGAGACCGTCCTGCGGGGCCGTCTTGGCTTCCTCGCAGTTGTCCGCGGGCACCAGGAAAACGGTCGCGCCCGCCTCCCGCGCGGACTGCGTCTTGTGGGTGATGCCGCCGATCGAGCCGACCTCGCCGTCCCCGGAGATCGTTCCGCTGCCCGCGACGAACTCGCCGTCGGTGAGGTCACCGGTGGTCAGTTTGTCGACCACTGCCAGGGAGAACATCAACCCCGCGGACGGACCGCCGATGTTGGCGAGGTTGAAGTCGATCGAGAACGGCGCCCAGGGCGCGTCAAGCACGCCGATACCGAGGTAGCCCTGGTCGCCTTCGGGATGCTTGCCCAGCGTGATGGTGGCGACGCCGGGCGGGCCGTCCTTACGGCGGTAGTCGAGCACCACGGTGTCACCCGGTTTGGTGTGCTCGAGCAAGGCCTGGAACTCCTCGAGGGTGGCCACCGGCTTGCCGTTGACGCCGTCGATCGCGTCGCCGTCCTTCAGCTTGCCCGCCGACGGTCCGTCGTCGTTGACGTTCTCCACCGTCACCGCCATCGGAAAATCCAGGTAGTGCAGCGCGGCGTATTCGGCGCTGCGTTCGGAGTTGCGGAAGTCGGTGGTGTTGGCCTCGTTGACCTCTTCGCGCGTCATGTCTGGCGGGTAGACCAGATCACGCGGCACCAGCTGCTCGCGGCCCGAGAGCCACAACGCCATCGCCTGGCCCAGCGTGAGCTGGTCGCGCTGGGACACCGTGGTCATGTTCAGATGCCCAGACGTGGGATAGACGTCGGCGCCCTCGATGTCGACGACCTGCTTACCCTCGACCTCGCCGAGCGTGTTGAACGTCGGCCCCGGGCCCAGTGACACGTAAGGCACCACCGCCACCGACGCGAGCACGCCGAAGGCCAGGATCGGGACGAGCGCGACGAGCAACGTCAAAGTCCGCCTGTTCACGCCGCCCAATGTAAAGGTTGCGGCGTCGGTGCCCTTGGTCACGCCGGGTCCGGACCGTTCGCGACTTCCACCCCCGGGGCTGTGAAATCCGGCCGGAGCACGACCGCCGCGCAGAAATCGGCGCTCGGACCGGGGTTCGCTGTCAGCGTGACCTGCCCAGCCACATCTCCGGCGGTCGGTGAGTACGGTTGAGGCATGGCTGACCCGCCTTTCGGCTTCTCCGCCGGGGACGACCCCGAGCGCGACAAGCGCAAGAAGGATCCCGATCAGGGGTCCGGCGCCGACCCGTTCGGCATGGGTTCTCAAGGCGGGTCCGAGTTCGACATGTCGCAGCTGGGCCAGATTTTCAGCAAGCTCGGCGAGATGTTCAGCGGGGCGGGCGGCGCGATGGCCGCCGGCAAGCAGTCCGGACCGGTGAACTACGACCTGGCCCGGCAGCTGGCGTCGAGCCAGATCGGCTTCGTCGCGCCGGTACCGGAAAAGACGAGTGCGGCAATCGCCGACGCCGTGCACCTCGCCGAAACCTGGCTGGACGGCGTGACGGCGCTGCCGGCGGGCACCAGCAAGGCCGTCGCGTGGACGCCGACGGACTGGATCGACAACACGCTCGAAACGTGGAAGCGGTTGTGCGACCCGGTCGCCGAACAGATCTCGACGGTGTGGGCGTCCACGCTGCCCGACGAGGCCAGGACCATGGCCGGTCCCCTGCTGTCGATGATGACGCAGATGGGCGGAATGGCGTTCGGCTCACAACTGGGTCAGGCGCTGGGCAAGCTGTCGCGAGAAGTGTTGACCTCCACCGACATCGGGCTGCCGCTCGGCCCCAAAGGGGTGGCCGCACTGATGCCGGAGGCGGTCGAGTCGCTGTCCGAGGGTCTCGAGCAGCCGCGCAGCGAGATCCTCACCTTCCTCGCCGCCCGCGAGGCAGCCCACCACCGCCTGTTCAGCCACGTGCCGTGGCTGGCCAGCCAGCTGCTGAATGCGGTCGAGGCGTTCGCCCGCGGCATGAAGATCGACATGAGCGGCATCGAAGAACTGGCCTCGGGCATCAATCCGGCGGCGCTGACCGACCCGGCGCAGATGGAACAACTGCTCAATCAGGGCATCTTCGAGCCGAAGGCGACGCCGGAGCAGACCGCGGCGCTGGAGCGGCTGGAGACGCTGCTGGCGCTGATCGAGGGGTGGGTGCAGACGGTCGTCACCAATGCGCTCGGCGACCGCATTCCCGGCACGGCGGCGCTGGCGGAGGTGCTGCGCAGGCGCCGGGCCACCGGCGGGCCGGCAGAGCAGACCTTCGCGACCCTGGTGGGGCTGGAACTGCGGCCGCGCAAGATGCGGGAGGCCGCGGTGCTCTGGGAGCGGTTGACCGAGGCCGTCGGCTCCGATGGCCGCGACGCGGTATGGCAGCATCCGGACTTGCTGCCCACCGCCAAGGACCTCGACGAGCCGGCCGGATTCATCGACCGGATGATCGGCGGCGACACCAGCGGGATGGACAGCGCCATCGAGGAGGCGATCGCCGACCTCGAGAAGGACATCCAGAACCCCGATCGCGGTAAAGGCGACGACCAATAGTGATTCGGGTGTAGTTGGTCGCGCTCAGCGCAACCGGCCACACCGAAATCCCGCTGCGCTGACGCCTGTGGATAACTACCGGCGGCCGTCGCGCGGCGTGGCACGCTCGATCGATGACGCGATACGCGCTGAGCGCGGCGACACCGGTGCTGCTGCGCCCGGACGGCGCCGTGCAGGTGGGCTGGGACCCGCGGCGCGCGGTCATGATCCGTCCTCCGGCGTGGCTGCCCGCGGCAACAGCGGCGAGCATGCTGCGCCATCTGCAATCGGGTGCGAGCCTGGCCGACCTGCAGGCCCACGCACCGGCGGTTGACGGGGCAATCGTCGAAGACTTCATCGGATTGTTGGTTGACGCCGGTCTGGTGACCACCACCCGGGTTCGACGAGGCCGCGCCGCGGCGGTGCGCATCCATGGCCGCGGCCCGCTGTCCGATCTGCTCGACACCGCGCTGCGGTGTTCGGGTGCGCGCCTCACCCACAGCAACCGGACCGACACCGGTGCGCCGACCGAGCCGACCGATCTGGTGGTGTTCACCGACTACCTGGTGGCCGACCCGCGCGTGGTGCGCGAGTTGCACGCCGCCGAGGTGCCACACCTGCCGGTGCGCGTGCGCGACGGCGTCGGCCTGGTCGGGCCGTTGGTCATCCCCGGCGTGACGAGCTGCCTCGGGTGTGCGGACCTGCATCGGAGCGACCGGGACGCGGCGTGGCCGGCGGTCGCCGCGCAGTTGCGCCACACCGTCGGAAGCGCCGATCGGGCGACCGTGTTGGGCACGGCCGCGCTCGCGCTGAACCAGGTCGACCGGGTCATCCGCGCCGTCCGCGGCGGCGCCGACATGAGCCGCTTCGCCGAGCCGCCGCCGACGCTCGACACGACGCTGGAGTTCGACATCAACGTGGGTTCCGTGGTGGCGAGGCGGTGGTCGCGTCATCCGCGCTGTGGATGTTGACATCCATTGTTGGCAAGTCGTTGCGGGGTGTTCAGCACCGTCGTGGATGATGGTCTGGTGAGTGACATCAAGCGGGGTCGGGCCGCGCGAAACGCCAAGCTGGCCAGCCTGCCGGTCGGCATGGCGGGCCGGGCCGCGTTGGGCTTCGGTAAACGGCTGACCGGTAAGTCGAAAGACGAGGTCAACGCCGAGCTGATGGACAAGGCGGCCCAGCAACTGTTCACCGTGCTCGGTGAGCTCAAGGGCGGCGCGATGAAGGTCGGCCAGGCGCTGTCGGTGGTGGAGGCCGCGATTCCCGAGCGCTACGGCAAGCCGTACCGCGAGGCGCTGACCAAGCTGCAACGCGAGGCGCCGCCGCTGCCGGCGGCCAAGGTGCACCGGGTGCTGGATCAGCAACTGGGCACCAAGTGGCGCGAGCGGTTCCAGTCGTTCGACGACAAGGCGATCGCTTCGGCCAGCATCGGTCAGGTCCACAAGGCGGTGTGGTCCGACGGGCGTGAGGTGGCGGTCAAGATCCAGTACCCCGGCGCCGACGAGGCGCTGCGAGCCGACCTAAAGACCATGCAGCGCATGGTCGGTGTGCTCAAGCAGTTGGCCCCGGGCGCCGACGTTCAAGGCATTGTCGACGAACTCATCGAGCGCACCGAAATGGAGTTGGATTACCGACTGGAGGCCGACAACCAGCGCGCGTTCGCCAAGGCATACGACGGGGACCCGAAGTTCTTGGTGCCCAAGGTGGTTGCCAGCGCCCCCAAGGTCGTCATTCAGGAGTGGATCGAGGGCATCCCACTGTCACAGATCATCCGCGAGGGCACTCAGGAACAGCGTGACCTGATGGCCACCCGGCTGTTCGAGTTCTGCGATGATGCGCCGCGCCGGCTCGAAATGGTGCACGGCGACGCCCATCCCGGAAACTTCATGCTGCTGCCCGGCGACAAGATGGGTGTCATCGACTTCGGCGCGGTGGCGCCGATGCCGGGCGGCTGGCCGATCGAACTCGGCCAGATTCTCCGCTACGCCGTCGACAAGAACTACGACAAGCTGCTGCCCACGATGGAGAAAGCCGGCTTCATCCAGAAAGGCCAGCAGGTCTCCATTCGCGAGATCGACGACATGCTCAAGCAGTACGTCGAGCCGCTGCAGGTTCCGATTTTCCACTACCGCCGTTCGTGGCTGCAGCGCATGACGTTGTTGGAATTCGACCGGTTCGGCGGGCAGATCAAGACCGCTCGGCAGATGGACATCCCGCCGAAGTTGGCGATTCCCATGCGGGTGATCGCGTCGATCGTCGCGATCTCCTGCCAGCTCGACGCCCACGTCGACACTCGGCGCATCGCCGATGAGTACGTCCCGGGCTTCGCCAACCCCGACGAGGTCTAGCGGCACCTGACACCGAAAGTCATGCGGCGACAGGGTTTTTCGCGTCCTTGCGGGGCCGGCCCCGCGGCCGCTTGCGGGCGATGACGGTACCCCGCTCCAGGATCTCGCCACCCCAAACGCCCCACGGCTCTTGACGTTCCAGCGCCGCGGCCAGGCATTCGCGGCGGATCGGGCAATCCGCGCACAACGCCTTGGCCCGCTCGAGTTCGACGGGGTCCTCGGCGAACCACAGATCCGGATCGGCTCTGTGACACGGCACCGCCAGCTTCGTCTTCTCCCGGCATGTCCCCGATGGGACGCTCTTCGCGCGAGCGTCCCCCTGCCCTTCGGGCGGGTGGGCCCCCCGCTCGCGTGGGGAGTGCCCCCACACCGCAGATGACATGGCTCGTACCTCGGCTTCCTTGGTTTCGTATCTCTTCGGGTCAGTTCTGGCTAGATCCGGGACCGAGTCTTCGAGGCTTCGAACGGCTTTCGAAACACGAAGGCCACGGATCCGATTGACTGCGGGTCCGTGGCCTCTGTGGCGGAGATCGTGGCTTTACCTAAGTGGTGCCCCGATCGACGGACAATGCAGTCGCGGCGGCGGCGCGGCGCTTGCGCTGCGGGGTGATGGCAGCGGCGGCACCGGCGGCATGCGCGGGATGGGCCCCAGCGGCGGCGGCGACATGGAGGACCCGCGGCATACCGGCAGCCGGAATGGCCGCGCCTACGCCGTTGAACGCGCTATTGCTACCCACGATGTCGGCCCCTCCTCTCGCACAAAAGACACCCAAGCGGTGCGATGTCGAGGCTAAGGGTAACAGCCGCAGCACACAACCGATTTTCTGACCTGCGCGTTTGGCACCATTTTTACGACGATTGGCGGCCCTTGACCATTGCGAGCACATCGGCGCCGTACTGCTCGAGCTTGCGGGCGCCGATGCCCGGAATCGCGACCAGCGCGGCGTCGTCAGTGGGCAGCGTCTCGGCGATCGCGATCAGCGTGTTGTCGGTGAACACCACGTAGGCCGGCACGCTCATCTCCTTGGAGGTGCGCAGCCGCCAGTCCTTGAGTTCGGTGAGCAGTTGCTCGTCGATGTCGGACGGGCAACTTTCGCAGCGGCGCAGCATGATCGCGGGCGGTGCGGTCAAGACGCTGTTGCACACGCGGCAGCGCGGGGTGGCGCCTCGCGCACGCCGAGGCTTCGCCGGGGTGTCCCCGACGCGCGACGACTGCGGCGCGATGCCGTTGAGGAAGCGGGACGGCTTGCGGCCCTGGCGTCCACCGGGCGTCCGGGCCAGCGCCCAGCTCAGCGCCAAATGCACTCGGGCCCTGGTGATCCCGACGTAGAGGAGCCGCCGCTCCTCTTCCACCGCTTCGCTGTCGGGGCCGTGCGCGAGGGCGTGGGAGATCGGTAGCGTGCCATCGGCGAGGCCGACCAGGAACACGGCGTCCCACTCGAGGCCTTTGGCCGCATGCAGCGACGCGAGCGTGACGCCCTGCACTGTCGGAGGATGCCGGGCGTCGGCGCGCTGCCGCAGTTCGACGAGCAGAGCCTGCAAGTCGAGTGACGGGCGCAGCGCGACCTCTTCGTCGACGAGTTCCGCGAGGGCGGTCAGCGCCTCCCACCGCTCGCGCGCCCTGGTGCCGGCGGGGGGTTCGGCGGTCAACCCCAGCGGCTCCAACACGGCGCGCACCACCTCGGGCAGTGTGCCGTCGACGTCACGATCGGCTGCCCGCTGCAGCGCCACCAGCGCCTGCCGGATCTCCTGGCGGCTGAAGAACCCTTCGCCGCCGCGGACCTGGTACGGCACACCGGCTTCGGTGAGCGCTTCCTCGTAGACCTCCGATTGCGCATTGATCCGGTACAGCACCGCGATCTCGGCCGGTTCGGTGCCGGATTCGAGCAGCCGTTTGACGTGTTTGGCCACCGCGTTGGCCTCGGCGACCTCGTCGGGGTACTCGGCGAACGTCGGTGCCGGGCCGGGGTCACGCTGCCCGACCAGGTGCAGCCTGCTGCCCGCCATCCGGCCGCGCGCGGCGGCGATGACCCGATTGGCCAGCGACACCACCTGCGGAGTGGACCGGTAGTCGCGTTCGAGGCGGACGACGGCCGCGTCGGGGAAGCGCCGGGAGAAGTCCAGAAGGTAGCGGGGGGTGGCGCCGGTGAACGAGTAGATGGTCTGGTTGGCGTCGCCGACGACGGTCAGGTCGTCGCGCTCGCCGAGCCAGGCGTCGAGCACCCGCTGCTGCAAGGGCGTGACGTCCTGGTACTCGTCGACGACGAAACAGCGGTAGCGGTCGCGGAACTCCTGCGCCACCGCGGCGTCGGTCTCGATCGCCGCGGCCGTGTGCAGAAGGAGGTCGTCGAAGTCCAGCAGGGTCGTGCCGTCGCGACGGGCCTTGAGCGCCTCGTAGCCGGTGTAGACCGCCGCCACTTTGGCCGCGTCGAACGGGATGTCGCGGCCGGCCTGCGCGACCGCGCCGGGATACGCCTCGGGGCTGATCAACGATGCCTTCGCCCACTCGATCTCGCTTGCGAGGTCACGCACGTCGTCGGTGGCCGTCGACAGGCCGGCCCGGTTCGCAGCCTGCGCCACCACCGCGAACTTGGTGTCGAGCAGTTCCCAGCTGGTGTTGCCGACGACGCGGGGCCAGAAGTACGAGAGTTGGCGGCGGGCGGCGGCGTGAAACGTCATCGCCTGCACCGAACCGGTGCCCACCCCTCCGGCAGCGGCGTCGAGCGCCCTCAGGCGACCGCGCATCTCCCCCGCCGCGCGCGAGGTGAACGTCACCGCGAGCACCTGGCCGGGCGCGACGTGTCCGCCCGCCACGAGGTGGGCGATGCGGCGCGTGATGGTGCGCGTCTTGCCGGTGCCGGCGCCGGCGAGCACGCACACCGGTCCGCGGGCAGCGAGCACGGCCTCGCGCTGCTCCTCATCGAGGTCGTCGATCGGGTGCGAGCCACTGCGCACCGAAGCGGCCTCTACCGACATGCGGTCCATCTTGGCAGGGGCCGGTGACAAATGGCCGGTACGCCGTCGGGCATGTTTACTCCATCGGTTACGTTGAACGCGTTATGAGCGCAGCACAGACCCCCGTGATCATGTACACCACCACCTGGTGTGGCTATTGCGTGCGCCTGAAGAAGGCGCTGCAAGCGGAAGGCATCGCGTTCACCGAGGTCGACATCGAGAACGATCCCGCGGCGGCCGAGTTCGTGGCCTCGGCCAACGGCGGCAACCAGACCGTGCCGACGCTGAAGCTTCCCGACGGTTCGACGTTGACGAACCCGACCGCGCGCGAAGTCAAGGCCAAGCTGGCTGGCTGATTTTCTACCGCGAGCAGACGTAAAGTGCCCCGAAATGCCCTGTTTCAAGGGCAATTCGCGTCTGCTCGCCGGGAAACGTTCAATCCTGCGCGGCCCAGGATTCGATGATCTCGCGGGCGATCGAGATCGATCCCGGGAGCAGCAGCCGCGACGTGGAGTCGCTGCTCCAGTCGCCATGTTCGAGGGCGTCGCGGATCTCGGCGCGGGTGAACCAGGCCGCCTCGGCGATCTCGCCGTCGTTGAACGAGAACTCCTGCTCGGGGTCGCCGATCGCGTGGAAGCCGACCATCAGCGACCGTGGGAACGGCCACGGCTGGCTGCCGAGGTAGGTCACGTCGGTCACGGTCAGGCCGATCTCCTCGGCGATCTCGCGGACGACGCAGCTTTCGAACGACTCACCCGCCTCGACGAAGCCCGCGAGTATCGAGAACAGCCGCTCCGGCCACACCGTCTGACGGGCCAGTACAGCGCGGTCGTGGCCGTCGTGCACCAGGCAGATGACGGCGGGGTCGATGCGGGGAAACTCCTCGTGGCCGTTGACCGGGTTGATCCGCGCCCATCCGCCCTTGACGGCCTTGGTCGGTGACCCGTCCACCGCGCTGAAGCGCGCACTGTCATGCCAGTTGAGCAACGCGGTCGCGGTCGCGACGAGTTGCGCGCTGACATCGTCGAACACCTGGCCGGCCCGGCGCAGGTCGAGCACCTCGGTCTCGGTGTGCGGATCCTGCGGCCCTTCGAGCGCACCCCGGATCGCCCACACATGACGACCGTCGTTGAGCCGGCCCAGGAACACCGCGCTTTCGGGTGGCCGATCGCCCAGTTTGGCGGCATCGCCGAGCACGACCCGGCCGTCGGCGATCAACACCTGGTTGCGGCGGTCGACACGCAGCACCAGCGCGTCGGGCCAACCGGCCAGTGCCGCGTCGACGTCGGTGCGCAGGGCGTCGGC
Source organism: Mycobacterium sp. GA-0227b (assembly GCF_001499855.1). GTDB lineage: Bacteria > Actinomycetota > Actinomycetes > Mycobacteriales > Mycobacteriaceae > Mycobacterium. The sequence continues at coordinate 190,772 of NZ_LQIK01000004.1, read as the reverse complement.
GCGGTCGGCACCGACGCGGGACAGCAGGGGGACGTTACGTAGCCGGAACGGCGCCATCACTCGGAGTCCGCGCTGCGGATGTAGAGCAGCCGGTCGCCGGACTCGACCGTGTCCACCTCCGGTGAGTCGACCCGAAGCAACTGGCCGTCGCGCACCACGCCGAGCACGATGTCGTGCAGATGGCGCGGCGATCCACCCACCTCTTTGGGCGTCACTTCCCGTTCGGCGATTGCAAAGCCGGCATCCGGTGTGAGCAGATCTTCCATGACCTGGACGACGCTGGGCGTCTGGGTGGCGATGCCGAGCAGCCGGCCGGCGGTCTCCGAGGACACCACGGTGGAATCGGCGCCCGACTGCCGCAGCAGATGCTGATTGTCCGATTCGCGGGCGGCGGCGATGATCTTGGCGTTCGGCGCCAGTTCTCGCGCCGTCAACGTGACCAGCACGGCGCTGGCGTCGTCGTCGGTAGCCACGATGATCGATTTCGCGTGCTGGGCACTGGCCAGGCGCAGGATGTCGGCTTTGGTGGCGTCGCCGTGGACGGTGACCAGCCCGGCACTGCGGGCGCGCTCGAGCGCCCCGGCGTTCAGGTCGACGACGACGATGTCGGCGGGGGCGACCTCGTCTCCGACCATCGCGGCGACTGCCGTCCTGCCCTTGGTGCCGTAGCCGATGACGACGGTGTGGTTGCGCACTCTGCTCCTCCATCGCTGGATCTTCAATGCCGCGCGCGACTGGCTGGTCAGCGTCTCCACTGTGGTACCGATCAGCACGATCAGGAACGCCACCCGCAGCGGCGTGATCACCAGCACGTTGATCAACCGGGCTTCGGGCGTGAACGGCGTGATGTCGCCGTAGCCGGTCGTCGACAGTGACACTGTCGCGTAGTACAGGCAGTCCAGCAGTGACAGCGTGTTGTCCTGCACGTCGCGGTAACCGTCGCGGTCCAGATAGACGATGAGAACCGCCGCGAACAGCGCCGCCGTCGCATAGATGACCCGCCGGATGATCCGCTGGGTGGGGCTGACGAACGGCTCGGGGATTCGCAGGATGTCGACGAGCCGGGAGTCCGGCTGCGAGGTCAGGTCCTGCTCGATTGCGGCGAGCCGGCGCCGCAGCCTACCTTTTGCCACGAGGACCCGTTACCGGTCCCGCAGGGGTGTGCACGCCACAATGTAATCATGACCTCTCCCACGCCCGAACTGGGCCAACCGCCCACCTCGTCGCGCGCCTACCGGATGGCGGCCGGCCTGCTCGGAATCGGAACGTTGCACTTCGTCGCGCCCAAGCCGTTCGACACCATCGTTCCCGCCGAGCTGCCGGGCAGCCCGCGGTTCTACACGTATGCGTCGGGTGTCGCCGAACTCGGAGTGGCCGGCCTGCTGCTCGCGCCGCGGACACGACGCGTCGGCGCACTCGCCGCGGTGGCGTTGTTCCTCGCGGTGTTCCCGGCCAACGTCAACATGGTCCGGCTGTGGTCCAAAGAGCCGGCCAAGCCGCTGCCGATGCGGCTAGGCGCGATTGCCCGTCTGCCGCTGCAGGTTCCGATGATCCTCGAGGCTGTGAAGGTATACCGCGAGTCCTAGGCCGCCTCCAGCAGTCCGGCGAGTTCCTCGACGCCGGGCAGTGAATCGGGGGTGACCGTCGTGCCGCTGCGGACATAGTGGAACGCGGCCCGCACCGATTCGACCGCGCAGCCGTGCAGCGCCGCCCACGCCAGCCGGTACACCGCCAACTGAACTGCGTTGTGTTGCTTGGCTTCCGGCGTGCTCGGCGGCTCTCCGGTCTTCCAGTCCACCACGGTGACACCGCCGTCGTCGTCGGCGAAAACCGCGTCGATACGGCCCCGCACCACCCTTCCCCCGATGACCATGTCGAACGGGACCTCCACATCGATCGGGGTGCGGGCGGCCCATGGCGACACCGCGAACGCCGCCTGCAGTTCGGCCAGTTCATCGGCGACGGCGGCGTCGTGGTCGACCGCGCCCGGCAGTTCGTCGAGGTCGAACAGCCGCTCGGCGTGGTAGAAGCGCTGCACCCAGTCGTGAAACGCCGTGCCCAGCAACGCATGCGGGTCGGGGCGCAGTGGCAGCCTACGGCGCAAGCGCTGCCTGACCGCCTCGGAATCCCTGCCGAGTTCCACCAGCGTGCTGACCGACACCTGAAGGGGCAGCGGCGGCGGCGGTGTTTCGGTGACCCGGTCGCGTTCGGCGATGAGCGCGTCGACGTCGGCCGCCCAGCCTTCATCGGAGTCGACGGGTTCCTCGCCGGCTCCACCCGCCATCGCCTCGGCCACCCGCGCGGCGCCCCGCTCGACGTCGACACGGTGCGAACCGGCCGGGTCGGCGGGCCACACGGCTTCGATCACCTCGTCGCGCAACGGATTCGGTTCACCGTCGGTGGGCGCGGGCGCCCAATGTTCGACGATGCCGCACGGTTCGCCCGCGGCGGCGGACCCGTCTATGACATCCTTGAGCTCACACAGGAATTCCGACGGCCCGCGCGCCTTGCCCTCGGCCGCCCCCCAGTGGTGACCCGACAGCAGCAGCGTGTCTTCGGCGCGGGTGAGCGCCACATAAAGTAACCGGCGCTCCTCGTCGATGCGGCGCTGCTCGAGGCTCTTCTTGTGCTCGGCAATGGCATCGGACAGCCGCTTGCGGTCGTTCACATCGGCGGTGTCGAGTACCGGGACGCCGTGCTCGGATGTGGTGGCCCGATCGCCACGCAGCAGCGGCGGCAGATCGCCGGCGTCGGTGAGCCAGGTGCGGGCCGCGCCGGTGGACGGGAACACCCGGCCGCTCAGGTGCGGAACGGCCACCACCTGCCATTCGAGTCCCTTCGCCGCGTGGATGGTCAGGATCTGCACCCGGTCGGTCGCGACGGATGCCTCAGCGGGTGCGAGGCCGTTCTCCACCTGTTCGGCGGCATCGAGGTAAGCCAGAAACCCCGCGACCGCGGCGCCGGGACGGCTGGCGAAGTCCGCCACCACGTCGGCGAACGCGTCGAGATGTTCGGTACCGGTCCAGCCCGCGGAGACCGGACGGCGCGCGCGCACCTCGGTGTCGACGCCGAGAACCCGGCGCACTTCGGCGACGAGTTCGGGCAGCGGGTGCGAAAGGTGCGCGCGCAGCGCGGTCAGCTCACGGCCCAACGCCACGATCCGGGCATAACCCGTCGACGAATATGCCTCGGGCGCACCGGGATCGATGACGGCTTCGGCCAGGCATGCGGCATCGGCGTCGGGGCCGGCCTGCGTGGCGATCCGCTCGGCGGCGCCCGCGGACTCCACGCTGCCGGTGTCGTCGAGTCGCACCGCGCGCCGCCACAGGGCCGTGATGTCGCGGCCGCCCAGCCGCCACCGCGGCCCGGTGAGCACCCGCATGGCCGCGCTGCCCGCCGTGGGGTCGGCGATCAGCCGCAGCATTGCCACCACGTCGGCCACCTCCGGCACACCGAGCAGACCCGCCAGCCCGACGACTTCGACCGGCACGCCGCGCGCAGTGAGTGCGTCGGCCATCGGCGCGGCGTCGGCGTTACGCCGCACCAACACGGCGGTCGTGGGTGCCGGGCCGCGGCCGCGTGCCCCGTGATAAAGGTCGGCGATGTGGTCGGCAACCCACTCACGTTCGGCCACAACGTTGTTCAACAGGGCACACCGGATGATTCCCGGTGCGGCGTCGGGCCGCGGCCGCAGTGAACGCACCGCCACCGAACGGCTCCGCGCCTGCGCGGACACCGCGTTGGCCAGGTAAAGAGCGCGTGGCGGATTGCGCCAGCTGGTGCGCAGTTCCAGCGTGGGCGCCGGCGTGCCGTCCGAGCGGGGGAAGTCGGTGGTGAAGCGCGGCAGATTGGTGGCCGATGCGCCGCGCCAGCCGTAGATCGACTGGATGGGGTCGCCGACGGCGGTCAGCGCGAGATCGTCGTCCACGCCGCCACCGAACAACGACGACAACGCGACCCGCTGCGCATGGCCGGTGTCCTGGTACTCGTCGAGCAGCACCACCCGATAGCGGGTGCGCAGTTGCTCCCCGACGCGCGGGAACTGCTCGGCGAGCCGGGCCGCCGAGGCCATCTGCATGCCGAAGTCCATCACCTTCTCGGCCCGCATCCGGCGATGCAGCTCGTCGATCAGCGGCACCAGTTCGGTGCGCTCCGTCTGGGTGGCCAGCAGCCGCAGCAGCCACTGGCTCGGGCCGCGGTCGCGTTGGTACGGCCCGGCGGGCAGCGTGTGCACCAGCCGCTCAAGTTCGACGTGGGTATCGCGCAACTGGTCGGTGTCGACGAGGTGCTCGGCGAGCTGGCCCGCCAGCCGCAGCACCATTGAGGTGACCGCCGCCGGTGTCTTCTCGGTGTCCAGCTCGGGGTGCTCACAGACGACACGGAAAGCCAACTGCCACAGTTCGGTTTCGCTGAGCAACCGGGTCTCCGGCTCGACGGGCAGCAGCAGCCCGTGCTCGCCCAGCAGGTTGCCTGCGAAGGCGTGGTAGGTGCTGATGGTGGGCGGTTCGTCGGCGTCGGCCGCTCGGCGGTGGGGGTAACTCTCGCTTGCGGCGAAGATTCCCGTTCCCGACAGGCGGGCCAGCCGCGTGCGGACGCGGCGCAGCAGTTGCCCGGCGGCCTTGCGGGTGAAGGTCAACCCCAGCACCCCACCGGGGCGGGCGTAGCCGTTGGCGACCAGCCACACCACCCGCGCGGCCATCGTCTCGGTCTTGCCCGCGCCGGCGCCCGCGATGACCACGAGAGGCCCAGGTGGTGCGGCGATCACCGCGGCCTGCTCGTCGGTCGGCGCGAACATGCCCAGCGCGGCGGCGAGTTCGGCCGGACTGTATTTCGGGGTCATGACCCACCTCCGGTGGCGGTTTGGGCGGGGCACATCGACCGCACGGGGCAGTGACTGCATCCATCGTTGATCCGCGCGACGAATTGCGGCCCCTGAGTGGCCGTCGCGGCCCGGCGCACGGTGCCGCGCCACTCGGCGTGCTTCTCGGGTGTCAGAGCGTCCTGTTCGCGCTGCGTGGCACCGGCGGCGCCGGGCTTGCCGAGGTAGACCAGGCGCCCACCGCCGGGTGAATCGCCATGGCCGAGCAGGCCTTCCGCGATCGCGAGCTGATACATCGCCAGCTGGGCGTGGCTCTGCGCGTCGTCCTTGGTCACCGGGCTCTTGCCGGTCTTGAGGTCGACCACCACAAGCCGGCCTTCGCTGTCGCGCTCGAGGCGGTCGACCCGACCTCGAACCCGCACGTCGGGCCCGCCGTCCTCGCCGTCGACGACCAGCCCGTCGACGTCGATCTCGGTGCCCACCTCGGTGAGCTCGCCACGTGTCTGCGCGCGCCACTGCGCAAACGTCGCCAACATCGCGCGGTGGCGGCCGAGTTCGTTGTCGGCATACCAGCGCGAGTCGAACGGCAAGTGGGGCCAGAGCTTTTCGAGCTCGTTGACCATCTGGCTTTCGGTGCGACCGGGGTCGGCGACCAGGGCGTGCACCAGCGAGCCGACCGCGGAGCGCACATCGCGGCCGTCGGCGCCGCCGTGGCGCTCGAGCAGCCAGCGCAGCGGGCAGTCGGTGAGCATCTGCAACGTCGACGGCGAGAGCGTCACGGTATGGTCCTCGCCACTCCACAGCGGTTCCTCGCTGGAAAGCGGTGTCATGGACTGCCAGTGCGCAGGGTCGGCGCCCGGCACGCCGGCCGCCGCTAGGCGCGCCAATTGCGTTGCCGCACACGCACGCACATCATCGTCGACCGCGCCGTCGGCTGCGCACACCACCGCCCGCAACCGCCCGACCAGCGCGGCGGGCGCCAACACCCGCGGCGCGGTGACCGGTGTGGTGGTATCGGGTACATCGTCACCGGCCTGCGCGGCGAGTTCGTAGCAGAACGCCGACGGGAGCATCGACTCGTCACCGCTGTCGCTGTCGACCGCCGTCACCAGCAGGCGGCTCCGGGCGCGGCCCATCGCGGCGATGAGCAACCGGCGTTCCTCGGCCAGCAACGGCGCCCTGGTCGACACGCCCCGGTCACCTTCCGCGGTGACACCGTCGAGCACGTCGACGAGCTCCTGGGTGGCCAGCACCCCACCGCGGGGAATCGTGTTGGGCCACAGCCCTTCCTGTACACCGGCGATGACGACGAACTCCCACTCGCGGCCCAGCGCGGCGTGGGCGCTGAGCACCGCGACCGCCTCGGCTTCGCTGCCGTCGTCGCGGGCGGGCAACCCGAGAGCCGCGACATGGTCGATGAGCCCGCGTAGGGATGCCGCCGGGGTGCGGTTGACGTATGCCTCGGCGACGTCGAACAGCGCGGTGACGGCGTCGAGATCGCGGTCGGCCTGCGCACCCGATGGGCCGCCGCGTTCACTTGCGGCCAGCCAGCGCCGTTGCAGACCCGAGCGGTGCCAGGCCTGCCACAGCGTGTAGCGCGGATCGTCCCCGTCGTCGGCGCTGCGGCGCGCCGCGGCCAGCACGTTGCGCACGCGACTCAACGGGCGGGACAGGCTGTCCGGCAACCCGTCGACGCCATGCTGCAACGCCTCGACGAGCAGATCGACGAAATTCCTTGGCGGCCGGGAACCGTCGGCGCGCCGCAACGCCCGGCGCAACTGGCGCAACGACACCGGATCGACCCGACCGATCGGTCCGGTGATCAGCGCCGAGACCTTCTCGGCGTCCAAGCCCTCCGCCGTCGCGGCGAGCACGGTCAGCAGCGACCGCACCGCGGGTTGCTGACCCAGCGGCGTCGACGACGGCGTGTCGACCGGAACGCCCGCGGCCGCCAGCGTGCGCGCCACTGCGGCGCCGAGCCGGGGAACGGACCGCACGATGACCGCCATCTGCGACCAGGGCACCCCGTCGACCAGATGCGCGCGCCGCAACGCGTCGGCGATCAGCGCCGCCTCGGCATGCGGCGAGGCGGCGATACGTACCGCGAGCGTTCCCGCCGGACCGGGTGTCCCGGTCAGCAGACGACCCGGGTCAGCGCCCGGCAATCGCCGCGCGACTTCGGTGATGGCATCGGCGATCGCCGGTGCGCAGCGGCGGGACTCGGTCAGCACGATCGCGGGCTCGTCGCCCCGCAGCAGCGCAGGATCGGCCCCGCGGTAGCCGAACACCGCCTGGTTGGGATCACCCGCGAGCACGGTGAGCTCGGCGCCCTGGGCCAGCACGCGCACCAGCCGCGCGGCCTGCGGGTCGAGTTGCTGCGCATCGTCGACGAGGAGCAGTTTGACGCGGGAACGCTCGCCGGCCAGCAGGTCGGCGTCGGTGGCGAACGCTTCCAGCGCCGCCCCCACCAGTTCTGCCGCGCCGAGTGCGGGGATGGTGGCTTGGGGGGCGGCCATTCCGACTGCCGATCGCAACAGCATGATCTGCTCGTAGGCCTGCGCGAACTGACCGGCCGCCAGCCACTCGGGCCTGCTCGAGCGCCGCCCGATGCGTTGCAGGTCAAGGGGATCCACACCGCGTTCGGTGCAGCGTGCGAGCAGATCGCGCAGCTCGTTGGCGAAGCCGACGGTGCTCAAAGCCGGCCGCAGATGGTGCGGCCAGGCGGTCGCCGACCGGTCACCGTCCTCCACGTCGCCGGCCAGAAGTTCCCGCATGATGCCGTCCTGTTCGGCTCCGGTGATCAACCGCGGCGGCGGGTCGCCGTTACGCTGCGCCGCGATCCGCAGGACCGCGAACGCGTACGAGTGCACTGTGCGCACCAGCGGTTCACGCACGGCGGTGTGCGAGCTCGCCTGCAGCAGCTCGGCGGTGATGGCCGCGCGGGCCCGCACCCCGAGGCGAGCCGAACCGGTCAGCAGCAGAACGGCTTCCGGGTCCATGCCCGCGGCGATGTGCGCCGCCGCGGTCCGAACCAGCAGCGTGCTCTTGCCGGTGCCTGCACCCCCGATCACGCGCACCACGCCGCGCATGCCGGGCTCGGTGAGCGCGGTTGGGCCGAGGTCGGTCTGTGGCGCGAACATGAACGCATGACACCACGGGGGTCCGACAAGTGGGCGGCGCCGGATGCTGGCAGCATCAACACCCGTGACCGAACTCCTGCATGTTCACCGCTACGGCCCGGCAGGTCCAGCGCAGATACTGGCCATCCATGGGCTGACCGGGCACGGGCAGCGGTGGCAGACACTGTCGACGCGGCATCTGGCCGAGTTCGCGGTCGCCGCGCCGGACCTACTCGGCCACGGTCGTTCGTCATGGGCGGCGCCGTGGACGATCGACGCCAATGTGACGGCGTTGGCCGGGCTGCTCGACGAGCCAGTCGTGGTCGTTGGGCATTCGTTCGGCGGTGCGATCGCGTTGGATCTCGCGGCTGCGCGACCAGATTTGGTGTCGGCGCTCGTATTGCTCGACCCCGCAGTGGGGTTGGACGGCAGCTGGATGCGCGACATCGCCGACGACATGTTCGCCTCGCCCGACTATCCCGACCGCGCCGAGGCGCGCGCGGAGAAGGTGAACGGGTCCTGGGGCGAGGTGGACGACGACGAGCTGGAGCGCGAACTCGACGAGCACCTGGTCGACCTGCCGACCGGCCGGGTCGGTTGGCGGATCAGCATTCCCGCGATGATGTCCTACTGGAGCGAGCTGGCCAGACCGGCCGCGTTGCCCGCCAAGGGCACACCGACGACTTTGGTCCGCGCTGCCCGCACCGATCCACCGTACGCGACCGATGAGCTGATAGCGGCGCTCACCGATGGCCTCGGCGCGGATTTCACGCTGCTGCACTGGGATTGCGACCACATGGTGGCTCAAGCGCGGCCCGCCGAGACGGCGGCCTTGATCCGGGAACGACTGACCTAGCGATGGCCGCGATCACCGACGAACAGGTCGAGGCAGTGCGCGCTCTCGTGGCGTCCATCCCTGCCGGTCGCGTGTCGACGTACGGCGATATCGCCGAGGCCGCAGGGCTTTCCAGCCCGCGGATTGTCGGCTGGATCATGCGCACCGACTCATCGGACCTGCCGTGGCATCGGGTGATCACCGCGTCGGGAAAGCCCGCGCCGCATCTGGCGACGCGTCAGCTGGAGCGGCTGCGGGCCGAAGGCGTGCTCGCGAACGATGGCCGGATAAGGCTCAGCGAGGTCCGGCACACCTTCTGAAGTGCCGAATGTGGGCCCGTCACACGTTTCGCGGGCCGGCAAGCGTGCCGGTAACTCAGGTTCGACATGCTCTAGAGCACCAGTCGTACCAGGGCCGCCGTGCGGGCCAGTCCGGGAAACGCGGCAGCCGTCGACCTCGGGTGAAGCGCATGCACCGCGATGCGGAACATCAATGCGCGCAACAACATCTGCGGCCATTCGGGCAGCGGGCCCCAACGTTCGATGAGCCCGTCGTCGGCTTCTCCCCAGGACAGCGCGTCGACCACGACGACACCGGCCGCCCACGATGCCGGCCGCCAGTACGGGATGATGTCGGTGATCCCCGGTGCGGCGGTGCCCGCGAAAAGCACTGTGCCGTAGAGGTCCCCGTGCACCAGTTGACTAGGGCTCTTCGTCGGCCTGCGCAACCCGGCGAGCTGGTTGAGCAGTTCGACCGAGCGCTGCCCGTCGGCCGAACCGGGCGCCACCCGTGCGCCCGGCGGCAGCGAGTGCAGCGGGCGCTCCTCCCACGCGGCGCGGTCGGCGGCGATGAACACGTCGACGTCGGCCCACGGCGCCACCGGCGGCTGTGTCAGAAACCTCGGACGCTCCAGCTTGGCCGTCGCCTCGTGCAGCCGCACCGCGGCCGAGACCACCTCATCATGGCGCGGCTCCGGGGTGCCCGCGACGAAAGTGTCCGCGCGCCAGCCGGCGACCACATACCGTCCGTCGGTGGAGCGCACGGGACGCGCCAACCGCACTCCGTCGACGAACAACGTTTCCCGCACCTTGGCCGACCACGCGGCGCGGGCATGGTCGGCGACCATCGACAGCACGACTTCGCCGCAGCGCCAGCCGCCTTCCCAGCTCGATCCGAGGGGAGCCGGCGCAACGCCGGTCAGGCCGAACGCGGCCAGCACATGATCCGGTGGCCGTTCGACAGTCACCACCTCAGCGTAAGCCGGATTCCGGCTAACCAGCCGTTAGTACATGACCATGTCGGGTTCGAGTTGGTTGCCCCAGGCCACGATTCCGCCCTGAACATGCATCGCGTCGGAGAAACCCGCCTTCTTCGCGATCGCCAACACTTCGGCGGAGCGCACACCGGTCTTGCAGTAGAACACCGGCGTCCGGTCGACCGGCAGCCGAGCCAGCGCCTCGCCCGACTCGAAGGAGCCCTTCGGGATCAGCTCGGCACCCTCGATGCGGTTGATGTCCCACTCGACCTGCTCGCGCACGTCGATCAGCGCCAGCGGTTTGCCGGAATCCAGCAGCTCCTTGAGCTCACGTGGGGTGATCGTGGAGTCGGCAGCGGCTTCGGCGGCGGCATCGGAGACGACGCCGCAGAACTCCTCGTAGTCGATCAGCTCGGTGATCTTCGGGGTGGAGGGATCCTTGCGGATCTTGATGGTGCGGTACGTCATGTCCAGCGCGTCGTAGACCATCAGGCGACCCAGCAGCGTCTCCCCGATGCCGGTGATCAGCTTGATCGCCTCGGTGCCCATCACCGACGCGACCGAGGAGCACAGGATGCCCAGCACCCCGCCCTCCGCGCAGGACGGCACCATCCCGGGAGGGGGCGGCTCCGGGTACAGGTCGCGGTAGTTCAGGCCCAGACCGTCGGGGGCGTCCTCCCAGAACACCGAGATCTGACCCTCGAACCGGTAGATCGAGCCCCACACATAGGGCTTGTGCGCCAGCACCGCGGCATCGTTGACCAGATAGCGGGTGGCGAAGTTGTCGGTGCCGTCCAGTATCAGGTCGTACTGCGCGAACAGCTCGACGGCGTTGTCGGGCTCGAGGCGGAACTGGTGCAGCCGGACGTTCACGAGCGGGTTGATGTCGAGGATCGAGTCACGGGCGCTCTCGGCCTTGGATCGGCCGATGTCGGCCTGGCCGTGGATGATCTGGCGTTGCAGATTCGACTCGTCGACCACGTCGAACTCGACGATCCCGATCGTGCCGACGCCGGCCGCGGCGAGGTACAGCAGCGTCGGCGAACCCAACCCACCGGCGCCGATGACGAGCACCCGGGCGTTCTTCAGCCGCTTCTGCCCGTCCAGGCCGAGGTCCGGGATGATGAGGTGGCGGCTGTAGCGCGCGACTTCCTCGCGGGTGAGTTCAGCCGCCGGTTCGACCAGCGGCGGCAACGGTGTAGACACCGAGAAATCTCCTTAATTGACGTCTGCAGTCCATCTCAGCAGGTACGACTTTCAACAGCAATGAGACGTCAGCGCTTCCCGCCCGCTCCACGGCCGGTGAGCGTGCGGGAAGTACTGGAAAAGGTGGCGTGTCGTGTGCAAACCCGCAAGCTCGCGCACCCGAGGGGGTGACGCAGGTCTCGTTCAGGCGATCGGATACGGCCAGGGGTTGGGCTTGCAGGTGTGGTTGTCGGGCTGCACCGACTGCGGGTCGAACCGCGCGGCGTCGTTGTTGTTGGTCGAGAACGTCTGCTGCATCATCACCGGCGCCAGCTGATCGTTGCCCCCGCACGGCTCGTGCCGCTGATAGCCGATCGCGTGGCCGACCTCGTGGTTGATCAGGTACTGCCGATACGAGCCGACGTCGCCCTGAAACGGCACCGCCCCGCGCACCCAGCGCGCCTCGTTGATGAACACGCGCGGCTGCCCGTCGGCGTAAGCCGGGTTGTAGCAGGACGCCTCCAGCTGTATGTCGTATCCGCAGCCCTCACGCACGGTCATCGGCGTGCTCAGCGAGATCCGGAAGTCGGGCTCGACGTTCGACGCCGCGTCGAGGCGGACGAAGGCGAACTGCGGATTGTGCGTCCAGCTCTTGGGGTTGGCCAGGGTCTCGCTGACCATGCGGGCGAACGCCTCGTCGCCGCCGAACGTCGCAGTGTCGATGCCGTTCTCGACCTCGACGGTGTAGCTGAACACCTTCGCGGTGCCCTGCCCGACCTGCGCGGTGGTGCCCGGCACGATGTGCCACGTCTTGGCGCCGGCTTGGGTGAACGGCCCGCCCTGCGGCAGGATTCCGGTCGGCAGGTTCGCGTCGAACTGTGTCAGGCCTTTCGGCGGCGCGCCGATGATCGCCGTGCTGGCCACCCCGATGGTCGGCGGGCCCTGCACCGGACCCTCGGCCTGCATCGGTGCGGGCGCGCTGGTGCCGGTGATCGTCTGGTAGACCACGACCGCGGTCACCACGATCAGCACCGGCAGCGCGTAGGCCCGCCAGCCGTAGGTGGAAAGGAAGCGGCCGAGCCACGTCTGCTTACGAATTCCGCGGTGCTCGGCGCGGTTGGACCTGACCCGTCCCGAGCTCTCGGCGAGCGGGTCGCGTTGGGCGCGCAAAGGCTCACGCCACTCGTTGCGCAGCGCGGGCACGCGGCCGCTGCTGCGATGCTCTGGACCCAGTTGTCCTCCTCGCGTGCGGGAGTCGTAGGTCACCGAAACAGGATGACACAGGCCAGCGCAGTCGAACTCTCGGCGCGCCACCGACGGTTGGAGTCGCTGTGAGCCGTGCCTCACGTGCGCGCATTGCCAACGGTAGTAGTGTCATTGCGAAAAACCGAGCCAGATAGAGCCAGACGACTTCAAATGAAGGAAGTGATGAGCGATCTCGCCAACACCGCCGCGCGGAGAGGCGCACAGCCGGGCAGCGGCGAAGTGTTGAACCGCCGGGGCGGCAGGCTGCCGCGCGACGAGCGCCGCGGTCAGCTACTGGTCGCTGCCAGCGAGGTTTTCGTCGATCGCGGCTACCACGCCGCAGGGATGGACGAGATCGCCGACCGGGCCGGTGTGAGCAAACCGGTTCTCTACCAACACTTCTCGTCGAAGTTGGAGCTGTATCTGGCGGTGCTGGCCAAGCACGTCGAAAACCTGGTGTCCGGGGTGCGTCAGGCGCTGCGCACCACGACCGACAACCGCCAGCGGTTGCGCGCCGCGGTCCAGGCGTTCTTCGACTTCATCGAGCACGACGGCCAGGGTTACCGGCTGATCTTCGAGAACGACTACGTCAACGAACCCCAGGTCGCCGCGCAGGTCAAGGTGGCGACCGAGGCGTGCACCGACGCGGTGTTCGACCTGATCAGCCGCGATTCCGGACTGGAAGCGCACCGCGCGAGGATGATCGCGGTCGGCCTGGTGGCGATCAGCGTGGACTCCGCGCGCTACTGGCTCAACAACGACCGGCCGATCTCGAAGGAGGACGCGGTCGAGGGCACCGTGCAGTTCGCCTGGGGCGGCCTGTCACACGTGCCGCTTACCCGGTCTTAGCCCCGAGCCCGACCCCGAAGCCGACGCGCCGAACGTCGGCGGCGCCGATCTCTACGTACGCGATCTTGGACGTCTGCACCAGGAAACGGCGACCCTTCTCGTCGGTCAGCGCCAGCACGCCCGAGTCCTTGGCCAGCGCGTCGGTGAACAGTTTCTCCACCTCGCTTGGTGTCTGCGCGCTGTTGAAGCTCAGCTCGCGCGGGCTGTCCGTGACACCGATCTTGACCTCCACGCCGTGGTCCCTTTCCGTTGCACCGAAGAACTTGACGCAAGGCTAATGGACGGCGCGCCGCGCGCAGCGCGCCGGTGAGTTCGCGGTCAGCGAAGCTCCGAGACCAACGGCGACCGAACCGAGTCCGGACCGTAACCAACACACCAGCCACTGAACCTCACCCGTCACTCCAGCATCGATAGCATCAGGCCCGGCAACAGTTTCCGTGCCCTACACGACCCGGGAAAACCCATATGAACAGGCCTTACACCGCGCATTCGCCGTATTCGCTCACCCCGACCGAACGGATCCCCAGCTACGCCGGGTACGCCGAACCACCCGCCCCGGACCTCGACTACGAGTACGACGGGATGCCGGCCCCCGACGAGTACGAGGACTATGACGAGTACGAACAGCAGTACGACGAGGAGCGCATCGATCGGCGCTGGATGTGGGTGGCCGGAATCGCCGGCGTGATCCTGTTCATCGCAATCGGAACCACCGGCATCATCCTCGGCGGCGGCGACAGCGGTTCGGTGTCGGCCACCGCGACCTCGGACGCCCCCACCCTGTCGAGCGCGCCGGCCACGACGACCGCCCCGCGCGCCGGTGCGACCCAGCCCGTCCCCTCGTCGCTGCCGCCGGAGACCGTCACGACCGTCAGCCCGACCGCCGAGACCCCGACCGCTCAGACGGCACCACCCACCGCCACCCAGCCCGCGGCCGTCCCGCCGCCTGCACCGGTGTCACCGCGCACCATCACCTACCGGGTGACGGGCAACCGCCAGTTGATCGACCTCGTGACGGTGATCTACACCGACGGCCAGGGCGCGCTGAAGACCGAGGTCAACGTCGCGCTGCCGTGGGCCAAACAGGTCGTCCTCGAACCTGGTGTGGAGCTCAAGTCGGTCACCGCGACCAGCGTCGCCGGCCAGCTGAACTGCAGCATCACCGACGCTGCGGGCACGCTGATCACCGCGCAGAACAACAACTCGATGATCGCCAGCTGCACCCAGTAGCGCGCTCAGGCGGGTTTCAGGCCAGCCCCAGCTCCTGCATGCGGGAGGTGTGTGTGCGCTGCAGCCGGTCGAAGAACTCGGTCAGCTGCGTCAGCCCTTCGCCGCTGGCCATCACCAGATCGACCAGCTCGTCGTGATCGGCCAACACGAACTGCGCCTGGGTGATCGCCTCACCGAGCAGTCGACGCGACCACAGCGCGAGCCGGTGCCGCTGCTTCTCGCTGGCCGTCACCGCCGCCCGCACCTCGGCGACGACGAACTGTGAGTGGCCGGTCTCCGACAGCACCGCGCGCACCACGTCGGCGACGTCGTCGGGCATGGAGTCGGCGATCTCGAGGTAGAAGTCCGCGGCGAGGGCATCGCCGACATAGGTCTTGACCAACGCCTCGAGCCAGGTGCTCGGAGTGGTCAGCCGGTGGTAATTCTCAAGGGCCGACGCATATTTCGTCATCGCCGGCACGACCTCCACCCCCCGGCGCTCGAGCGCGTCGCGCAGCACCTCGTAGTGGTTCATCTCGGCAGCCGCCATGCTGGCCATGTTGATGCGGCCGCGCAGGTTCGGCGCCATGCGCGCCTCGTCGGTGAGCCGGTAGAACGCCGCCACCTCGCCGTAGGCCAGCAGCGCGAAAAGTTCGTTGACGCCGGGATGCTCGGCCGACACACCTGACGTCGCCGAGTCGGTTTGCCCGGGTGCCGGTGGCGTCGAGTTCATGGGCCCAACTCTAAACGTCACCGCGCCTGGCCAGTCGAGCGAACATCACCAGGTATGATGGTTTCGGGCAGCGGCACTGACGAAACTCGCCGCCACCCAAGAAATGTGCGTGCACGCAGTGGGCCCGCCTACCTCAGCGCAGGGCTCTGGTCTTCACTGGCCATAACTTTTGTCGAACTCGTGCGCGCGTGGAAGCCCATGAGGATGACAATCGAAAGGCCTCTTTTCGCGTATGACGCATCTCAACCCCACATTTGCTGAACTCGGAGTCCGCGACGAAATCGTGCGTGCACTCGCCGAGGACGGCAAGCAACATCCATTTGCCATTCAAGAGCTGACCATGCCGATGGCGCTGGCCGGCGACGACCTGATCGGCCAGGCCCGCACCGGCATGGGCAAGACGCTGGCCTTCGGTGTGCCGCTGCTGCAGCGGATCACCACCGACGCCGACCGCCCGCTGACCGGCGTCCCGCGGGCGCTGGTGGTCGTGCCGACTCGCGAGCTGTGTCTGCAGGTGTACGGCGACCTGGCGGCCGCGGGCAAGTACCTCACGGTCGGCGACCGCAAGCTGTCGGTCACCTCGATTTACGGTGGACGGCCTTACGAGGGACAGATCGAGGCGCTGCAAAAGGGAGTCGACGTCGTCGTCGGCACGCCCGGGCGCCTGCTCGACCTGGCCCAGCAGGGGCACCTGAAATTGGGCGGACTGTCCATGCTGGTGCTCGACGAGGCCGACGAAATGCTCGACCTCGGCTTCCTGCCCGACATCGAGCGGATTCTGCGCCAGATTCCCGACAACAGGCAGTCGATGCTGTTCTCGGCCACGATGCCGGACCCGATCATCACGCTGGCCCGCACCTTCATGAACCAGCCGACGCACATCAGGGCCGAGGCCCCGCATTCGGCGGCCACCCACGACACCACCGAGCAGTTCGCCTACCGGGCGCACGCGCTGGACAAGGTGGAGATGGTCGCCCGCATCCTGCAGGCCGAGGGCCGCGGCGCCACGATGATCTTCACCCGCACCAAGCGCACCGCCCAGAAAGTGTCCGACGAACTCGCCGAGCGTGGGTTCAAGGTCGGCGCCGTGCACGGTGACCTCGGTCAGGGCGCGCGCGAGAAGGCGCTCAAGGCGTTCCGCACCGGCGAGATCGACGTGCTCGTCGCCACCGACGTCGCCGCCCGCGGCATCGACATCGACGACGTCACCCACGTGATCAACTACCAGATCCCCGAGGACGAGCAGGCTTACGTGCACCGCATCGGCCGCACCGGGCGCGCGGGTAAGACCGGCGTCGCCGTGACCTTGGTGGACTGGGACGAACTGGCCCGCTGGACGATGATCGACAAGGCGCTGAACCTCAGCTGCCCCGATCCCGCCGAGACGTACTCCAGCTCGCCGCATCTCTACAGCGAGCTGGGCATCCCCGCCGAGGCCACCGGCACCGTCGGCGAACCCGTCAAGGTGCAGAGCAGGCGCGCGCCGGCGGAGAAGTCGGCCGACCGCCCCGCGCGCACCCGCAACCGCACCCGCCGCCGCACGCGCGGAGGCAAGCCGGCCAGCGGCCATCCCGAGGCGTCCACGTCGCCCGAGCAGGAGTCCAGCGACGCCGCTGAGGGTTCCGGCGACGCGGGCCCGGCCAAGCGCAGGCGCCGCCGTCGGCCGCGCAAGGCCCCGGCCAGCGCCGGCTAGCGAGGCCCCGGCCGCGCGATGGTCAAACCCGAACGTCGCACCCGAACCGACGTGCTGGTGGCTCTGGCGATTGGCGTCGTGGTCGCGGTGACGGCCGGCTTGGTCTGGTGGACCAGTGACGCACGGGCAACGATCAGCAGGCCCGCCGCGGTCCCGGTTCAGCCGCTGACCCCGGCCAAGGCGGTTCCGCAGACCGTGCGCCAGTTGTGGACCGCACCCAGCGGGCGCACGACGAGGCCGCTCGTCGTCGGCGGCGCCGTGGTGACCGGCGACGGCAGCACCGTCGAGGGCCGCGATCCCGCGACGGGCGACACGCTGTGGAGCTATTCGCGTGACCTCGACCTGTGCGGGGTCAGCTACGTCTATCAGTACGCGGTGGCCGTATATCCCGACGTGCGCGGATGCGGCCAAGTCAGCACCATCGACGCCAAGACCGGCACGCGGGGGCCGGCGCGGACCTCGTATGCCGATGACGAGGTGACGTTGACGTCGGACGGCACCACCGTGCTCTCGGCGGGCGAGAACCGACTCGAGCTGTGGCGCTCCGACATGGTCCGGATGATCAGTTACGGCGCCCTCGACGCCCGCATCAAACCGGACACCCCGACGGCTCCGCTGTGCCGGTTGGTGTCGGCGCAGGCCAGTTCCAGCGCGGTGTCGGTGCTCGAGGCGTGCCCACGGCAGCCCGATCTGCGCCTCACGCTGCTGCGGCCCTCTGAAGAGGAGGACACCCCCGAGTTGAAGTACGTGCCGCAGCCCGGCGTGCCGAAGGATTCCGGCGCGCGGGTGGTGGCGGTCGCCGACACCACCACCGCCGTCTACGTGCCCACACCCAAACCCACGGTGAACATCGTCGACGAGACGGGCGCGACGATCGCCAGCACGGAGGTGGCCCGCCCGCCGTCGCCGCAGGCCACGATGTCGCGTGCGGGCGACCTGATCACCTGGTGGACCGGCGACAGCGTAATGGTCTTCTCCGCCAACGGGCTTCGCTACAAGTACACCGTCGCGCCGGTGGGCGGAAACGTGCCGGTGGGGCCGGCGACGATCATGGCGGGCCGGTTGCTGGTGCCCGTCACGGGCGGCTACGACGTGTTCGATCCCGAGACCGGTCGCGGCGAACGCCACATTCCGGTGGCCCGGCCGCCCGGTTCGGCCCCGGTGGTGCCCGCGGTGGCGGGCTCGACGCTGCTCGAGCAGCGCGGCGATCAGCTGGTGGCGCTCGGCTGAGACGTGATTTGGGTGTAGTTGGTTGCGGTGAGCGCGACGGACGACACCGAAATTCCTAGATTTCCGGGGCGAACGTCGGCATCGGCTTGCCCTTCCGCCAATGCTTGAGCAGCGCCTCGGCCAATTCCCGATAGGCATGCGCGCCCTTGTTCTTCCGACTGGCCAGCACCGACGCGCCCGAGGCGCTGGCCTCGGCGAACCGGACGGTGCGCGGAATCGGCGGCGCCAGCACCGGCAGGTCGTATCGGTCGGCGACGTCGAGCAGCACGTCGCGGCTGTGCGTCGTGCGCGAGTCGTACAGCGTCGGCAACGCCCCCAGCAGGTTCAGCTCGGCGTTCGTGATCGCCTGGACATCGGCGATGGTGCGCAGGAACTGGCCGACGCCGCGGTGCGCCAACGTCTCACACTGCAGCGGCACAATCACGTCGTCGGCGGCGGTCAAGCCGTTGAGGGTGAGCACGCCCAGGGAGGGCGGGCAGTCGACGATCACCACGTCGTAGCCGGCATCGGAGAGCTTGGCCAGCGCCCGCTTGAGCGCATACTCGCGACCAGCGCGCATCAGCAGCATCGCCTCGGCACCCGCGAGGTCGATGTTGGCCGGCAGCAGCGTCATCCCCTCGGGGGTGTCGAGCAGCGCGGCGTCGGGTTCGACCTCGCCGAGCAGCACCTCGTGGATCGACACCGGCAGCTTGTCGGGATCCTGCCCCAGCGAAAACGTCAAACAGCCTTGCGGGTCGAGGTCGACGATGAGCACCCGCAGACCCTTCTCCACCATCGCCGCGCCCAACGACGCCACCGTCGTCGTCTTGGCTACCCCACCCTTTTGATTGGCGACCGCAAGTACTCGAGTCACGATGCTCATCGTTGCACGGCAGGTACGCCGCGACGGGCCGTGCGGCAGAATCAGTCAGCGTGGGCCTCCTGCAGCACCGTCTGGTACTGCTTCGTCACGGCGAGACGGAGTGGTCGAAGAGCGGTCGACACACCGGCCGCACCGATCTGGAGCTCACGGAAACCGGCCGCGTGCGCGCCAAACTCGCGGCCGAAGCGCTGGCCGGACTCGAACTCGACAACCCGCTGGTGCTCAGCAGCCCGATGCGGCGTGCCGCGGACACCGCCGAACTGGCCGGGCTGACCGTCGACGAGGTGTCCCCGCTCCTGCAGGAATGGGACTACGGCCGCTACGAGGGGCTGACGACGCCGCAGATCCGTCAGACCGTTCCCGACTGGCTGATCTGGACGCACGGCGCCGACGGCGGCGAGAGCGTCGCTGAGGTCACACAGCGCGCGGACCGCGCCGTCGAGTTGGCGCTGACGCACATGGAGTCCCGCGACGTGGTGTTCGTCGGGCATGGGCACTTTTCCCGCTCGGTGATCGCGCGGTGGGTGGAGATGCCGGTCGCCGAGGGCATCCGGTTCGCGATGGCGGCGGCCTCCGTCGCGGTGCTCGGCTTCGAGCACGCGATCCGCCAGATCATCGCGCAGGGGCTGACCGGCCACCGGGATCCGTGTAAACCGCGGTGACTCGCGAGCCGTCCTTCGTCCTGGCCTCCCGCGGCGCCGTCGTCGCGGAGGGGGTGCACACCGCATTCCCGAAAGTGGCCGAAGCGCGCGCGGCGCTTGCGTCGCACAGTGCTCCGATCATCGTGGGCGCGTTGCCTTTCGACATGACCAAACCGGCCGCCCTGATCCGGCCGCAGAATGTTCAGTTCCTCGACGCGTTGCCGGAGTGGCCGCTTCGGCCGCTGCCCGACGTGCGCATCGCCGAGACGCTGCCTGATCCGGACGAACATCGCTCGCGGGTCGCGGCGGCGGTGGACCGGCTGAACAACCCGTCGAGCGGGCTGCACAAGGTCGTGCTGGCCCGTGCGCTGCGGTTGGCCGCCGGCGGCCCGCTGGATGCGCGCACCGTCCTGCACCGCCTGGTCAGCGCGGACCCTGCCGCCAACGGCTACCTCGCCGATCTGACCGCCGCGGGCGGCGGTTACTCGGGGGCGGTGCTGGTCGGTGTGAGCCCGGAACTACTGGTGGCCCGCCGCGGCGATGACGTGGTTTGCGCACCGTTCGCGGGATCGGCGCCCCGCTCCCCGGATCCGGACACCGACGAGGCGAACGGCGCGGCGCTGGCCGCATCGGCGAAGAACCGCCACGAACACCAGCTGGTGGTCGACACGATCCGCGACGTGCTCGACCCGCTGTGCGCCGATCTCGACGTCGCAGCCGAGCCGGCACTGCGCAAGACCGACGCGGTGTGGCATCTGGCCACCCGCATCACCGGCAAGCTCCGCGAAAAGTCCACTACCGCATTGGATTTGGCAATCGCTCTGCACCCGACCCCCGCGGTCGGCGGTGTGCCCACGGCCGATGCGGCCGACTTGATCGGCGAGCTGGAGGGGGACCGCGGCTTCTACGCCGGCGCCGTCGGCTGGTGCGATCAGCGCGGTGACGGCCGCTGGGTGGTGTCGATCCGCTGCGCGCAGCTGTCGGCGGATCGCCGCACCGCAGAAGCGTATTCCGGTGGCGGCATTGTCGCCGAGTCCGATCCCGACGACGAACTCGACGAAACCACAACGAAATTCAATACCATCCTCACCGCTCTGGGCGTCGAACCGTGACCGAGCTGATCCGGCGGGTGCGGCGGGGCGACGAGCCCGAGTTGACCGCGATGATCCACGAGCTCGCGGATTTCGAACATGCGGCCCTCGAATGCACCGTCACCGAAAACCAGTTGCGCCGAGCGCTTTTCACCGAGCCGGCGACGGTGCAGGGCCACATCGCCGAAGTCGACGGGCAGGCCGCCGCGAGCGCGCTGTGGTTCCGCAGCTTCTCCACGTGGGACGGCGTCGAGGGCATCTACCTCGAAGACCTGTACGTGCGCCCGCAGTTCCGACGGCGCGGGCTGGCCCGCAAGTTGCTGGCCACCCTGGCCCGCGAATGCGTCGAACATGGATACAGCCGGCTGTCGTGGGCGGTGCTCGACTGGAACGTCAACGCGATCGCGCTCTACGACACCGTCGGCGGCAAGCCGCAGACCGACTGGATCACCTACCGGGTCTCGGGGCCCGACCTGTCGGCGCTGGCCGCCGAGTCGCCATGAGCGCTCACCCACTGCAGCGCCGAGGGGCTGAACAGCAGAGCAAGCGTCAGCACCGCCACCGCGCCGAGGGCAACGGCGTAGATCCACTGGTGCGACCCCACGCCCATGTACCAGACCACGGGCAGCAGCAGCAGTTGCGCGAACACCGCGATGCCGCGGCCCCACCGCCTGCCGGTCCATAACGCCCAGGACGCGGCCAGCACCGCCGAGCCCATGATCGCGAACCACAGCGCGGTGCCGTACTTGTTCAGCCCCGATTCCTCGGCCTCGCCGAACCCGCTCACGACGTAGACCAAAGCTGCCGCCAGCGCGACGACGCCCTCGGCGGCCACGAGAACAGCGGCCTGCCGCACGGTCGTCGGTGAGGGAACGATCACGTCGTCGAGCGTAGAGGGTCACGCGGGCCCGTTCAGTAGGCTCGGACTCCGTGCGCGCCGTGCTGATCGTGAACCCCAATGCCACGTCGACGACTCCGGCCGGACGCGACCTGCTGGCCCACGCGCTGGAGAGCCGCGTGAAGCTGACCGTCGCGCATACCGATCACCGCGGGCATGCCATCGAGATCGCCCGCGACTCGGCGCGCGCCGGTGTCGACGTGCTGATCGTGCATGGGGGCGACGGCACGGTGAACGAAGTGGTCAACGGCGTTCTCGAAGTTGGCGGCCCCGGCGCCGCCGCCCCCGCGGTCGGTGTGGTGCCCGGTGGCTCCGCCAACGTGTTCGCGCGCGCCCTGGGAATCAGCCCCGACCCGATCGAGGCGACCAATCAGCTGGTCGACCTGTTGTCGGGCTACCGGCACCGGAAGGAATGGCGGCGGATCGGGTTGATGGACTGCGGTGAACGCTGGGCGGTGTTCACCGCGGGCATGGGGGTCGACGGCGACGTGGTGGCTGCCGTCGAGGCGCAGCGCGCGAAGGGCCGCAAGGTCACCGCCTACCGCTACGTGCGCGTCGCCATCCGGGAGATGCTGGCCAGCGCCCGTAAGGAACCGTCGCTGACGCTGCATCTCCCCGACCGCGAACCGGTCGACGCCGTTCATTTCGCGTTCGTGTCCAACGCGAGTCCATGGACCTACGCCAACGCCAGACCGGTGTGGACGAATCCGACCACGACGTTCGAGACCGGCCTGGGCGTGTTCGCCACGACCAGCATGAACGTGTGGGCGAACCTGGGGTTGGTGCGGCGGATGCTGGCGAAGAAACCGCGTATCGAGGCCAAACACCTCATCCGCGACGATGACCTGCCCTGGTTGCAGGTGACCAGCGAGACTCCGGTGGCCTGCCAGATCGACGGTGATTACGTGGGCTTGCGGGACTCGATGAGGTTCACCGCTGTTCCGGACGCGCTCGGTGTGCTCGCGCCTGCCCTGGAGAAAGCCTCTGACCTGCGGCGATAGGTTCGCGACGTAGGATTCGAGACGGAGTTGGATCGAGTCTAGTACAGGCGAGTGGGTGATATGCGAGGCCACCCGGCTAGTGACATTGCGCACTTGTTAACTCACGAGTATTGACATCTGTCCAGCCTGTGAAAGCATCGAAGCAACGTTGCAGAAACATTCAATGTGCACGTGTTAAACAGCCGAAGAAAAAGCCGTGCGCTGCGCTGCGCACACTGGACATATCTTGACGAGGAGTTTGATCTTATGGATTGGCGCCACAAGGCGGTCTGTCGCGATGAAGATCCGGAGCTGTTCTTCCCCGTGGGAAACAGCGGCCCGGCGCTCGCTCAGATCGCTGACGCGAAGCTCGTCTGTAACCGGTGCCCGGTGACCACCGAGTGCCTCACCTGGGCATTGGAGTCCGGGCAGGACGCCGGCGTGTGGGGTGGCATGAGCGAGGACGAGCGTCGCGCGCTGAAGCGGCGCAACGCTCGCACCAAGGCTCGCAGCGGAGTCTGAGTCCGCGTCCAGCACCAACCTTTACGGCCCCGACATTTGTCGGGGCCGTATCTTTGTGCGAATTCAATTTGGCCAATTCGCGACATTAATGGCCAATCAGCGAATTTCTACTGGGCGGCGCGCCGCGGGCGGCCCAGCGGCACACGCAGCACGACGTCGGTCCCGCCGTTGGCCACCTCGTGCATGTCCAGCGACCCATCCAGTTCCGCCGACACCAGCGTCCGCACGATCTGAAGACCGAGCCGGTCGGATCCCTCCAGGCTGAACTCGTCGGGCAGGCCGCGTCCATCGTCGTGGACCACCACGTCGAGCCACCTGGCCGATCGTTCGGCCCGGATCGTCACGCAGCCCTGTCTAGTCCCGGGCTCGAATGCGTGCTCGATAGCGTTCTGCACAAGCTCGGTGATGACCATGATGAGCGCGGTGGCGCGATCCGCATCGAGCACACCCAGATCACCGACCCGGTTGATGCGGATCGGACTGTCCACCGCCGCAACGTCGTTCATCATCGGCAGGATTCGGTCCACGACCTCGTCGAGGTTGACCTCCTCGTCCACCGACATCGAGAGCGCGTCGTGCACCAGCGCGATCGACGACACCCGTCGCACCGACTCCATCAACGCCTCGCGGCCTTCGTCGTTGTTGGTGCGCCGGGCCTGCAGGCGCAGCAGTGCCGCGACGGTCTGCAGGTTGTTCTTCACGCGATGGTGAATCTCACGGATCGTGGCGTCCTTCGACAGCAATGCCCGGTCGCGACGCTTGACCTCGGTCACGTCACGGATCAACACCGCGGCGCCAACGGCCTTGCCGTGCACGACCAGCGGCAGCGTACGCATCAGCACGGCGGCACCGCCGGCGTCGACCTCCATGCGCATGCTGGACCCGCCGGCCAGCGAATCGCCCACATGGTTCGCCAGCTCCTGCGCCTCGAACGGGTCGCCGATCAAGGGGCGCGTGACAGTGACGAGGTTGTGGCCGCCGAGTTCGGCGGCCAACCCCATCCGGTGGTAGGCCGAGATCGCGTTCGGGCTGGCGAAGGTGACCACCCCCGTCTCGTCGAGCCGGATGAACCCGTCACCGACGCGTGGGCTCGACCGCGACATCGCAAGGTCTCCGACGTTGGGAAAGGTGCCTTCGGCCAACATGTGCAGCAGATCGCGAGCACAGTCGAGATACGCGACTTCCAGCGGACTGGCTTTGCGAGCGGCCAGAGCGGTCTGATGGGTCAACACCGCGACGACCTCGTCCTTGTACCGCACAGGCACGGCCTCGACATTGAGACCGGGTGAAACCTGTTGTCCAGCACCGTCTCCCACGGCGATCTCACCTGAGGTGAACGCCGCGGCGACGACGGGCAGCGCGTCCGCCGCGGCCAGCGTGCTGACCGCGTCGGCCAGCAGCACGGTCGGGGCGGTGTTCGGTCGCACCTGCGCCACGCAGACCAGGGAGCCGTCGTCGCGGCGCACCCACATCAGGTAGTCGGCGAAGGACAGGTCGGCGAGCAGCTGCCACTCGCCCACCACCGCATGCAGATGATCGACCGCGTTGCCGGGCAGCATGGTGTGCTCGGCGAGCAGGTCACCGAGCGTGGACATCGCGGGTTTACCTCCGGCGGCGGATCACACGGACGCGGTGATCAGCTGATCACCGCGATGAGGTCACCGGCCTGGATGACGTCGCCGACGGAGACGCTGACCTTGCTCACGGTGCCCGCCACCTCGGCCAGCACCGGGATCTCCATCTTCATCGACTCCAGCAGCACCAGGGTGTCGCCCTGGCCGATCTGATCGCCCTCGCTCACCACGACCTCGAGCACACTGGCCACGATCTCAGCGCGAACGTCCTCGGCCATCCTCACCCCATTCCACTCCGCTGCTGTGAATGCCTATCGGCCTACATCGAACCACACGACAGGCCCGTCAGCGGTGTCGCAGGGCCATGAGACAATGGCTCCGACGTGCCCGCCGGATGCGGGCCGAGAAATCCACCAGACCATTCGGAGGTAGACCATGGCCAAGCGTGGCCGTAAGAAGCGCGACCGCAAGCACACCAAGGCCAACCACGGTAAGCGGCCGAACGCCGGTTCGAAGTCGGTGCGCTGACCGCGCCCGGTGTTGGCCGCAGCGCGCTAGCCGCGCCGAATGATCGTCGTGCGGCTGATCTCGATGCGCAGCCGCTCTCGCAGGCTTTCTGGCGCCTTGTCGCCGCTGCACTTTTTCGCAATCAGCTTCTTGACCCGCTCCTCAACGCCGTAGTGGCGTAGACACGCGGGGCAGTCTTCGAGGTGCTGGCGCAGTTTGTCACGCGTCTCGGGCGTGCATTCTCCGTCGAGCAACGTCCATACCTCGGCGATGACCGCCGCGCATTCGGGGTGCTCGGGATCGACGGGGCCGACCGGGGGCCGCCAGCGCTCGTCGTCCGAGAACGAGCTCATGACGAGACCTCCTCGGGTGTGTCCATCTGCTGTCCCCGCATGAAACCGCGCTCCCTGGCCACATTGGCCAGCAGTTCGCGCAGCTGGCGCCTGCCCCGGTGCAACCGGGACATCACCGTGCCTATCGGCGTGTCCATGATCTCGGCGATCTCCTTGTAGGGGAAGCCCTCGACGTCGGCGTAGTAGACCGCCATCCGGAAATCCTCAGGTAGCGCCTGCAGCGCTTCCTTGATCTCGTTGTCCGGCAGCAACTCGAGCGCCTCGACCTCGGCCGAGCGCAGCCCGGTCGACGAGTGCTCGGCGTTGGCGGCGAGCTGCCAGTCGGTGATCTCCTCGGTCGGATACTCCGAGGGCTGGCGCTGCTTCTTGCGGTAGCTGTTGATGTAGGTGTTGGTCAGGATGCGGTACAGCCACGCCTTGAGGTTGGTGCCCTCGCGGAACGAGCGGAAGCCGGCGTAGGCCTTCACCATGGTTTCCTGCAGCAGGTCCTCGGCGTCGGCGGGGTTGCGCGTCATGCGCAGCGCGCCGCCGTACAACTGGTCGAGCAGCGGAATCGCATCGCGTTCGAAGCGCGCGGTCAGCTCGGCGTCGGTCTCCTGCGACGGCGGGGTTTCCGGCCCTGTCTCCGGCGCCGTATCGCGCGTCGACCCGTCGGAGTCGGTCTCAGAATCGGTCACTGTGGGGAACACCGTCCCTTCTGTCGCGGTGCCACCGAACAAGCCCGGCACATCCACCGGGCGCATCGGGAAGTCCATCGCCAGCGTTGGCACAAGTGACTCCCTTCAGCCAATCCTAGAGGTTGAGACCGACATGTTTTCCGGCCGCCGCGTCCGCGACGCCACAGTCGCCGTCAATAACAGCGGCCGGGGGCGTGGTTGTTCCCGGAATACCGGCGTCGGCGCGCGCATTAGTCTGGCGCGGTGGCGCGCGCAGCTACTCCTGCCATCGCAGCCCTGATCGCCGCGGAGGTCCCACACGAGGTTCTGCAGTACCACCACGACCGCCGCACCGAGTCGTTCGGCGAGGAGGCCGTGGACGCGCTGGCGGGGGCACAGGGTATCGAGGCCGCTCAGGTCTTCAAGACGCTGGTGCTGGCGCTGCCCGAAGGCCTCGGCGTCGCGGTGCTACCGGTACCGGCCAAGCTTTCGTTGAAGGCGGCGGCCGCTGCGTTCGGCGTGTCCAAGGTCACCATGGCCGAGCGGGCGGCGGCCGAACGGTCGACCGGCTATGTGGTCGGCGGAATCTCGCCGTTGGGTCAGCGCAAGCCGCTACCGACCGTCGTCGACGTGTCCGCTCTGGGTTGGGCCCGGGTGTTGTGCAGCGCGGGCAAGCGCGGGTGCGACGTCGCCGTCCCCCCGCAGGACCTGGTCCGGCTGACCGACGCGGTCACCGCCGACATCTGCGCATGAACGTTTCCCGGGCCGGACGTGGGTTATCGACACGTGTCGAGCGCTGAACGCGTGACAAAAGGTCACACTCGGTCTCGTCGGATGCGCCCGCCCGGCGGTTAGGGTGAGGCCATGTCGCTTTCGGGAAAGACCATGTTCATCTCCGGCGCGAGTCGCGGGATCGGCCTGGCGATCGCCAAGCGGGCGGCTGCCGACGGCGCCAACATCGCATTGATCGCCAAGACCGCCGAACCGCATCCGAAGCTGCCCGGCACCGTTTACACCGCGGCCAAGGAGCTGGAGGACGCCGGCGGGCAGGCGCTGCCCATCGTCGGCGACATCCGCGACGGCGATTCGGTCGCCGCTGCGGTGACCCAGACCGTCGAGCAGTTCGGTGGCATCGACATCTGTGTCAACAACGCCTCGGCGATCAACCTGGGCTCGATCACCGAGGTGCCGCTGAAGCGGTTCGACCTGATGAACGGCATCCAGGTGCGAGGTACGTATGCCGTTTCGCAGGCCTGCATTCCGCACATGGTGGGCCGGGAGAACCCGCACATCCTGACGCTGTCCCCGCCGGTGCGGCTCGAGCCGGAGTGGCTCAAACCGACCGCTTACATGATGGCCAAATACGGGATGTCGTTGTGCGCGTTGGCGATCGCCGAGGAGCTGCGCGACGAGGGCGTCGCCTCCAACACCCTGTGGCCACGGACACTGGTGGCCACGGCCGCGGTGCAGAACCTGCTCGGCGGCGATGAGGCGATGGGGCGTGCGCGGAAGCCCGACGTCTACGCCGACGCCGCGTACGTGATCCTCAACAAGGCCGCCCGCGAGTACACCGGGAACTCGGCGCTGTGCGAGGACGTGCTGCTCGAGTCGGGCGTGACCGACCTGTCGGTATACAACTGCGTGCCCGGCGCCGAACTCGGTGTCGACCTCTGGGTCGACACGCCCAACCCGCCGGGGTACACGGGTCCGTAACGCCGGTCAGGCGACGATGCAGGGGCGCCCGAACCGCGCGCGCACACCGTTCGTGAACAGCGCCCGCAGTCTCGGGCCTGCGGGGATGACACCGGCGGCAGCGACGAGATCGTCGTCGAACTCGGCGATCTCGGCCGCGCACAGTGGCCAGGGGTCGTGTTCGTTGGGCACCCACCAGGTCCTGCCGGCCTTGCGGGTGTGCGCACCCCACCGCGCAGTCAGCCAGACCTCCAGCGGCGTCGGGGTCACTTCGGCTCCGATCCGCACGGCGAGCGTGCTGCGCAGTCCGCGACGAGGCCATCGGCGCACGCTGCGATAGCGCACCCGCTCCCCTGACCGCTCGACGCGCATCCTGGCCCAGGTATACCGAATTCCAAGCGAGATACGAAGGGCCGCAACGACGGCCAGGCGCTCGGCTTCCAGTGACATGAACACGACGCCGTGACGACCGGCGTCATCGACGGAATACAACCGGACGTTGGTCTCGGCGAATGTACCGAAGTACGGGACGCGCAGCGCAGGGCCGAGCGTGGTGCTGCGCATCGTGAAGGCCACCAGCCCGACGTAGGTGAGCCCGTCGGCGAAGACGTCCGGGCGGGTACCAGGTGGAAGAAGATGCGCGACGCCCTCCGGCCGCACCGGCCAGTGCACGAATGTCAGGTCACACCAGAGCTGCTCGGAGATGACGGGGCGGCGCACCGGCGGGGCGACGACGGGATAGCCGGCCAGCCCCGGCTCACGATCTTCGTCGGGACGGCCCGTCATCGCCTCATCGTGGCACTGCTGCCAACCTCACGCCATGCAGAGTTCGACGCCGAGCAGGTTGGCCGGCCAGAACGCCGCGGTGAGCATGAACGCGGCGATGTCCGAGCCCGCCGGTATCCGGGTACGCAGCGCGGTGTCGATCAGCTGCACCTGTTCGGCGTCGAAGAACGCCCACGCCAAACCGATCAGCAGGTAGGGAATCGCCAGCCACATCGCGATCTCGATCATCGCCTCGACGCTGATCCGACGGCTCAGCAAGCGGCGCAGCGTCGTCATACCAGCGCCCGGTGGGTGCGGACCCGGCGGCGCACATCGGCGAGCAGCACGTAGCTGCCGCCTTGCCGGACGAACACCGGCAGGAATCTGTTGACCAAAGCGACTGTCAGAAAGAGCATTTCGAAGAGGAACTGTCTGAAGCCGCTCCACCGTAACCCCATTTGCTCCCGGAACACCGGCGCGAGGAAGCCGGTGGTGAGGAACTTCAGCAGCGGCCGGAACGGCAGCGCCAGCAGCGGGTTGATCATGCGCAGGTTCACCATGTGGAGCAGATAATCTCGCACCCGATCGTCGATCGAAACCCGCTGACATGCGCGCCGCCAATAGTCGTCGAACTCGGCACGGGTCGGCGGCCACTGCTCCTCGGTCACCTGCAACGTGGTACCCAGCGGCCACGCGGAACGGTAGAACTGATCGGCCTGCTCCGGCGTCAGCTCACCGCGCAGCAGCTGATAGGTGTCCTCCAGACCGACGAAAAGGCAAGCAGCGACCCACATCTGCAGATCACGGTCGAACGCGTTGTACCGGACCGGGCTTTCGGCGGTCGACTTGACGTGCCGGTGTGAGGAGTTGACCGCCTCCCGGAACGCGGCGCGGTCGTCGGGCGTGCCGAGCACCGCCACGGCGAGGTACTGGAACGTCGTCCTCGCCCGCTTCCACGGATGCTTGAGCAGATTTCCGGAATCGACCTTGCTCTCGGCGACGCCGTAACCCACCTCCGGCCAGGACAACTGCATGACGACGTTGGCCGCGCCCGCGGCGAAGGCCCAGAAGTCCATCGCCTCCGCGGCGGTGACCGGCTCGGTGTCCCATCGCGCGGTGCGACGGCGCACGGTGATGCGGTAGGGGTCGGTCATGCGAGGCACACCGCCGAGAAGACCATTGCCGGCCAGAACGCGATCGCCGCGATGAGCTGGCCGAGCCACGCAAGGCCCGTACCGTCCAGCTGGTCCAGGTTCAGCGCCGTCCAGCCCACGCCGACGACGAGGTAGGGTGCGGCGAGCATGAGCGCGGTGCCGATCCACTCGGCGACGGTCATCTCGAAGGTCAAGACCTTCCTCACTGCGCTGAGCACGCTCACTCCCTCCACTTTCCCGATGCGGTCACTATGTTAATGACCATTCAGGCGTGAGCAGGTCGATTCGCCGATGTGAAGGCGGCGCGGGTTCACTTCAGCATCGAACGCACGCTCTCGGCGAAGGCGGCGGTGGTGAAGCACGTCGGCTCGGCGAACTCTTCGAGCGTGAGCGCGTCGGCCCAGTCGGCGTCGGCGGCCGCGCGGAGCAGCGGCTTGGCCATCGCGACCGTGTGCGGCGGCATCGCGCAGATGCGCGAGCACCATTCGTCGGCGGCGGCCAGCAGTCGATCGTGTTCGACCACCTCCTGGACCAGACCGAGGCGCTGGGCCTGGCGGGCGTCGATGTGCGCGCCGCGCAGGTAGAACGCGAGCGCCCCCTGATAACCCAGTCGCCGGGTCAACGCCCAACTCGTGCCGACCTCCGGGATCAGCCCCAGCCGGCCGAATGCCGGCACGATTACGGCACGCTCGCTGGCGATCACGAGATCACATGTCAGCGCCCAGGCCAGCCCGACGCCGGCCGCCGCTCCGTTGAGTGCCGCCACGAAGATCGTGTCCGATCCGGCGATCAGCCTCGCGATGCCGCCGAATTCGCGGCGGATCCAGCGCCAGACGTCGGCTGTGCCCTCGGGCGCGTCGAGCTGGCCGATCGCCGCATCCATCATCTGCAGATCGCCTCCAGCGCTGAAACCAGGGTCCGCACCGGTGAGCACGACAGCGCGCACGTCGGGGTCGGCGTCCAGTTCGACGAGCGCGGACCGCAACTGCCGCACCAGTGGGGCCGACAGCACGTTGAGCCGCTGCGGTTCGTCGAGCGTGACCACCGCTCTGTCGTCACTGCGCTCGACGCGCAACCGCACCGGCGCGTCGACGTCGTCGCCGGCGGCGACCATCGTCCGGTACAGCGAATCGGCCCTGTCGGTCATGGCACATCCTCCTCGATGTTGTTGGCGCGCAACGCCGCCCATGCGGCATCCGCGAAGATCTCAACCGTTGCCGAAGGCATCCGCTTCGCCGGTCCGGCGACCCAGTGCCGGCTGTACTCCTGGGCTGGGCCGAGCCACAGGGCGGCCGTCACCCCGTCCCGCATCGGCTGTAGCGCCCCGTAGCTGTGATGCGGGCGCCACCAGTCGCGGACCGCGGCGAAGAACCCGTCGTTGCGCTCGCGAAGTTCGAGACTGTCGAGCCGGGGGCCGAGGAGGAAGGCCGCCTCGCCGCGATGAGCGGCCACCCACCGCAGGTGATGGGCGACCCCGCCGCGAATGCCGCCTTCGGCGGTGTCATGCCGGCGCAACATCGCGACGAAACCCTCCTGGTACTCGCCGAGTGTCTGGGCGAACACCGCGGTCGCCAGCGAAAGCTTGTCCGGGAAGTGGTGATACAGCGCGCCGACGCTGACACCCGCCTCGCGACGCACCTCGTCCAGCGTGGCCGACAACGCACCGTCAGCCGCGAACCGGCGCCGCGCGACGTCGAGCAGTCGGGTCCGCGCATCGGGTCCGGCCCGGTTCCTCGAGGGCACGAGGATTACTCTATCTGTACCGAGGAATCCTCTGTCAAGTGTGACTGCGCCTGAGCGCGGCGCCCGGGACCGTCAGAGCAGGGTGCCCTGCTCGGCCTGCGGTTCCACCGGCTCGATCAGCTCAGGACCGTTGTTGCGAACGTTGTTCACCAGCCGGGAGACCTCCCGGACCTCGATGCGGTCCAGGTCGCCGTGGCCGCGCAGCAGGCCTTCGTCGATCGGCGCGTCGGGGTCCAGCCAGCGGTCCCAGTCGCGTGCGCTGACGGTCAGCGGCATCCGGTCGTGGATCTCGGCGAGCGGACCGGCGGCGTCGGTGGTGATGATGGTGCAGCTCAGCAACGGCGGGGCATCCTTGGGGCCGTCCTTGGGCCGCCACGTCGACCACAACCCCGCCATGAACAGTGGCTCGCCGTCGCCGGCGTACATGAAGAAGGGAATCTTCGCCCCCTTCCCTTCGCCTTTCTTCTGCCACTCGTACCAGCCGTCCATCGGAACCAGGCAGCGCTTGCTCTTGGCCGAGCTGCGGAACACCGGCGAGGTGGTCAGCTTGTCGGAGCGGGCGTTGATCAACAGTGGCCCCTTGGTCTCCGGGCCGCCCTCTTCGGTGGACTTGGCCCACGGCGGCACCAGCCCCCAGCGCATCGACCGCAGCCGCCGGGTGGCGTCGTCGTCGGGTTCGGTGTGCCGCTTGACCACGGTGCTGATCGTGGTGGTCGGGGCGACGTTGTAGTTGGGTCGCGTCGGCTCCTTACCGGAGGTCGTTTCGTCGATCGCCTTGATTTTCTCGGCCAGCAGCGCCGGGTCGGTGGTCACCGCGAAACGTCCACACATGAATCCCATGGTGGCACGCGAAGCCGACAAGGGAAGATGGGAGCCGTGAGCGTGCGCGGAGACCGAGAGCCGGCGGCCTGGCCGGCCCCGTCGACGTCGAGTCCGGTGGATGCGACGGTCACCGTGCCGGGCTCCAAGTCGCAGACGAACCGGGCGTTGGTGCTGGCCGCGCTGGCCACCGCGAACGGTGAGTCGACGATCAGCGGCGCGCTGCGCAGCCGCGACACCGACCTGATGGTCGGCGCGCTGCAGGCGCTCGGCGTGACGGTCGGCGGCGGGGGCGACGAGCTGAGCGTCGGCGGAGAACTCGCGCCGCCCGACGGAGCGTGCATCGACTGCGGGCTGGCGGGCACGGTGCTGCGGTTCGTTCCGCCCGTCGCCGCCCTGAGCAGCGCGACGGTGACGTTTGACGGCGACGAGCAGGCCCGCGCCCGCCCGATCACGCCGCTGCTCGACGCGCTACGCGGCCTCGGGGTCGACATCGACGGCGACGGCCTGCCGTTCGCCGTGCGCGGCGCCGGCGCGGTCGCCGGAGGCACCGTCGAGATCGACGCGTCAGCGTCCTCGCAGTTCGTCTCGGGCCTGCTGCTCTCCGGTGCGGGGTTCAGCGACGGACTGACGATCGTGCACACCGGTGAGTCGGTGCCGTCGGCGCCGCATGTGGCGATGACAGTCGCGATGCTGCGCGACGCCGGCGTCCACGTCGACGACAGCGAGCCCAACAGGTGGCGGGTGGCGCCGGGGCCGGTCGCCGCCCGGCGCTGGGTCATCGAGCCCGACCTGTCCAACGCGGTGCCGTTCCTCGCCGCGGCCGTGGTCAGCGGCGGTACCGTCCGGCTGACCGGGTGGCCGCGGGTCAGCACACAACCGGCCGAGGTGATCATCGCGATCCTGAAGAAGCTGGGAACGGTTGTCCACCACGCAGACTCGTACCTCGAAGTGCACGGCGCCCAGGTCTACGACGGCATCGACGTCGACCTGCACGAGGTCGGTGAACTGACACCGGCGGTTGCGGCGCTCGCCGCGCTGGCCTCCCCCGGCTCGGTGTCGAAACTGTCGGGTGTCGCGCATCTGCGCGGACACGAAACCGACCGGTTGGCCGCGCTGTCGACCGAGATCAACGCCCTCGGCGGAGATTGCGAGGAGACGGCCGACGGGCTGATGATCACCGCCCGACCGCTGCACGGCGGCCTGTGGCACTCGTACGCCGACCATCGGATGGCCACCGCGGGAGCCATTGTGGGACTTCGGGTTCCCGGTGTCGCGGTGGAGGACATCGAGACCACCGCCAAGACACTGCCCGGCTTCCCGCAGCTCTGGGCCGACATGCTGGCCGGACAGGCGACGGAGGTCGACCCGGCTTGAGTCGGCGCGAGTACGACGAGTCCGATGTCCGGGTGCGACCCGGCCGGGGCTCTCGGCCGCGGACCAAGATTCGGCCCGACCACGCCGACGCGCAGGAGGCGATGGTGGTGACCGTCGACCGGGGACGGTGGGGCTGCGCGCTCGGCGGCGACCCGGACCGCCGGGTCATCGCGATGCGGGCGCGGGAGTTGGGCCGCACGCCGATCGTCGTCGGCGACGAGGTCGGGATCGTCGGCGATCTGTCGGGCCGGCCCGACACGCTGGCCCGCATCGTGCGGCGCGGTGCACGACGAACAGTGTTGCGCCGCACGGCCGATGACACCGATCCCAGCGAGCGGGTCGTCGTCGCCAACGCCGACCAGTTGTTGATCGTCGTCGCGCTCGCCGACCCGCCGCCGCGTGCCGGCCTGGTGGAGCGCGCGCTGATCGCCGCCTACGCCGGCGGGCTCGAGCCGATCCTGTGCCTGACCAAGACGGATCTCGCTTCGCCCGAACCGTTCGCGGCGCAGTTCGCCGACCTCGATCTGACGGTCACCACCGCGGGCCGCGACGACCCGCTCGACGTGGTCGCCCCGCTACTGGTCGACCGGGTCACCGTGCTGCTCGGCCACTCCGGGGTCGGAAAGTCGACGTTGGTGAATCGCCTTGTGCCGCAAGCCGAACGGGCTACCGGAGAGGTCACCGACGTCGGCAAGGGCAGGCATACCTCGACACAGTCGGTGGCGCTGCCGCTGAGCTTGGGGGGTTGGGTGATCGATACGCCGGGCATCCGGTCGTTCGGGTTGGCCCACATCGAACCCGACGACGTGCTGCTGGCCTTCTCCGACCTGGCCGAGGCGATCAAGGACTGTCCGCGCGGCTGCGGGCACATGGGTCCGCCCGCCGATCCCGAATGCGCCCTCGACGCGCTGAGCGGCCCGGCGGTCGGCCGTGTCGGCGCGGCCCGGCGACTGCTGTCCGCGCTCCACTCGTAGGTCGTCCCGACACAATGTCGCGCTGAGAGCGTCGTCGTGGCTATATATGCGCGGTGACGCTCTCAGACTGACGTTGTGGTACGACGCACGCGACGGCGGGCCCGCGCGGCAGCGATCGCCGACTTCAGCCCACGCCGCTGACCCGGCTCCAACTCGGCGAACATCCGCTCGCTGCGGGTCTCCGGCGCATCGTCGCGGGTGTCGGTCAGGTACTTGTCCGGCAGCGACAGCTTGGCGATGGTCCGCCAGGCCTTGCCGTACTGCAGCAGGAACGAACCCGTCGTGTACGGCAGGTCGTACTTGTCGCACAACTGGCGCACCCGGATCGAGATCTCGTAATACCGGTTGCTCGGCAGATCGGGAAACAGGTGGTGTTCGATCTGATGGCACAGGTTGCCGCTCATGAACCGCAGCACCGGGCCGTTCTCGAAGTTGGCGCTGCCCAGCATCTGACGCAGGTACCACTGGCCCTTGGTCTCACCGACCATGTCGGTCTTGGTGAATTTCTCTGCACCGTCCGGAAAGTGGCCGCAGAAGATCACGGCGTTCGCCCACACGTTGCGGATGATGTTGGCGACCGCGTTGGCCTTCATCGTCGACTTGAACGACGCACCGGGCGACAACGAGGTCAGCGCCGGGTAGACGACGTAGTCCTTGGCCACCTGGTTGCCCGCCTTGACGCCGAACTCCCGTAGCCGCACGAACGTGGCCTTGCGGTCGTCGCGACCCTTGAAGATCTTGCCGATCTCCAAGTGCTGCAGTCCGACTCCCCATTCGAACAGCGCCATCAAGACCGTGTTGAACACCAGGTTCAACAGGTTCATGGGCTTCCATTTGGTGTCCCGGGTGACGCGGATCAGGCCGTAGCCCACATCGTCGTCCATGCCCAGGATGTTCGTGTACTTGTGGTGCATGAAGTTGTGGGTGAAGCGCCAGTGCTTGGACGCTCCGCTCATGTCCCACTCCCACGTCGAGGAATGGATCTCGGGATCGTTCATCCAATCCCATTGGCCGTGCATGACGTTGTGGCCGATCTCCATGTTCTCGATGATCTTGGCCACGCCGAGCGTGACGGTGCCGGCCCACCACGCCGAGCGACGATTGCTTGCGGCCAGCATCAGTCGCGCGGCCACCTCCAGCGCACGCTGGGCCGCGATGGTGCGGCGGATGTAGCGGGCGTCGCGCTCACCGCGGGAGTCTTCGATGTCCTGGCGGATCGCATCCAATTCCACGGCCAGGCTCTCGATGTCCGCCTCGGTCAGATGCGCGAATTCGGGAACGTCAGTGATTGCCACCGTCAAGCCTCCTCTCGCATGCCTACGCTAACGTAACCTACGTACCCGTAGGTTACCAGCCAGTAAACCTCAGACATCGAGCACGCAATCGCCCGATGCTGCGGAGATACACGTCTGTATCCGCGACCCCGGCTCGCGCTCGTCGCCCGTGCGCAAGTCGCGAACATGCCCCTCGACCAGGCCCACCACACACGACTGGCAGATACCCATCCGGCAGCCGAACGGCATCCGGATGCCCACCTGCTCGCCGGCATCCATCAACGGCGTCGCGGCGTCCACGGTGACCGTCTTGCCGCTCCGCGCGAACTCGACCGTGCCGCCCTGCCCGTGCACGGCGGCCTTGGACACCGCAAAGCGCTCGAGGTGCAACCGGTCTTCGAGGCCGGCCGCCGACCACGCCCGCTGGGCGGCGTCGAGCATGCCCGCCGGACCACACGCCCACGTCTGGCGCTCCCGCCAGTCGGGCACCTGGTCATCCAGCCGCGAGACGTCCAGCCGGCCTTGTGTGCGCGTCGAGCGCAGCCGCAACTCATAGCCGTCATGCGCACGGGCCAGCTCACCCAGCTCACCGGCGAACATGACCTCCGATTCCGTTGGCGCCGAATGCAAATGGACGATGTCGGTGATCTGGTCGCGGCGAGCCAAGGTGCGAAGCATCGACATCACCGGCGTGATGCCGGAGCCGCCGGTGAGGAACAACACCTTCGCCGGTGCCGGGTCGGGCATCACGAAGTTGCCCTGGGGCGCGGCCAACCGCACGATCGTGCCCGGTGCGAGCCCCTCGACGAGATGCGTCGACAGGAACCCCTCCGGCATCGCCTTGACCGTGATCGTGATCGTGCGGGTGGTTCGCGACGGCGTCGAGGTCAGCGAGTACGACCGCCACCGCCAGCGGCCTTCGATCTGCACACCGATCCCGATGTACTGGCCGGGGCGGTAGTCGAACGTGAAGCCCCACCCGGGCTTGATGACCAACGTCGCCGAGTCCTCGGTCTCCCGGCGGACGTCGAGCACCCGCCCGCGCAGCTCGCGCGCCGACCAGAGCGGGTTGGCGAGCTTGAGGTAATCGTCGGGCAGCAGCGGCGTCGTGATACGCCCGGCAATGGTTCGCAAGGCGTTCAGTCCCGGATGCTGCTTGGCCCCGGCGACGGTCGGCCGCACCGTATCGGCGACATTGGCCGAGACCTTGACGTAGTTCTTGGCCATGAACCTACGGTACCGTAACCTACGCCTCCGTACCTACTTTACCCCCGTGAACAGCTGAAACGTTCAGAGCAGCTCGAGCAGGAACGGTAGTTCCTGCGGCGCGTACCAGGCCAGGTCGTGGTCCTGGGCGTCACCGACGACGAAGTCCGCATCCTCATCGCCAAGGTCCGCCTCGTCGACGGCCTCGATCGCGGGCAGGACCGCGGACTCGGCTTCGGCGTTGTCCACATATGCGGCGATGACGTCGTCGAATGCGAGCGGACCGGGCAGCCGCACCACGGCGTCGTCGAGATCGGGCCGGGGTATCGCCCCGTCGACCTCCGCCTCCACCACCGCGCGCCGCGGCGGCAGGCCGGACGTGCCTTCGCCGGCGAGCAAGCGCAGCGAGGCCAGCGCGGCTTCCCGTCGCGCCACCTCGGCGAGTTCGTCGTCGTCGCCCTCGGCGTAGGACTCGCGCAGCGCGGGCGTCACCGCGAACGCGGTGCCGCTGCGGGCGTACAGCGTCCGGTCGGCGACGAGCTGCTGCAGCATGGCCAGGGTCGCCGGGATGTACACGCG
Source organism: Mycobacterium sp. GA-0227b (assembly GCF_001499855.1). Lineage (GTDB taxonomy): Bacteria > Actinomycetota > Actinomycetes > Mycobacteriales > Mycobacteriaceae > Mycobacterium. The sequence goes on along the minus strand of NZ_LQIK01000004.1, from coordinate 152,933 downwards.
CACCAGGCGAGATTAGCCGGTCGGGAACTACTGGGATTTGCCGCTCGCGGGATCCTTCTCCACCGAGATGATGAAGTCGTCGCCGTGTTGTATGACACCGTGGATGACGGCGGTGTCGACGGCCTCCGCCGCGTACTCCCTGCGGACCATCAGCGGGTCACGGCGTAGATCCTTCACCAACGCCACCGCCATACCGACCATCACGAGCACGAACGGCAGCGCAACGATGATCGTGATGGTCTGCAAGCCGGTCAGGGCGTCCTCCCCGCCGACCAACAACATCACCGCCGCGACGGCGCCGGTCGCGACGCCCCAGAAGATCACCGTCGATCTGCTGGGTTTGATCGTGCCGTGCTGGGACAGCGAACCCATCACCACCGACGCGGCGTCCGCACCGGAGACGAAGAAGATCGCCACCAGCACCATCACCACCACGCTGGCGACGGTGGCGACGGGGTACTGCTCGAGCAGGCCGAACAGCTGCGCCTCGATGCTGCCCTCCCCCGCGAGGTCGACGCCGCCCTGCTGTTCTCTGATCGCCGAGCCGCCGAACACCGCGAACCACACCAGCGACACCAGGCTCGGCACCAGCAGCACACCCGTGACGAACTGACGAATGGTGCGGCCCCGCGAGATTCGTGCGATGAACATGCCGACGAACGGCGTCCACGACACCCACCAGGCCCAGTAGAAGATCGTCCAGGACTGCAGCCATTGGTTGACCTCGGCGCCCTCTGCACCCGTGCGCGCCGACATCATCGCGAGGTCGGCCAGATAGCTGCCCATCGATGTCGGCAGCAGGTTGAGGATGAAAACCGTTGGGCCCACCACGAATACGAATACGGCCAGCAGCACCGCCAGGACCATGTTGATGTTGGACAGCCACTGGATGCCGCGCGCGACCCCCGATACCGCCGACAACACGAAGGCCACCGTGAGCACCGCGATGATCATGACGAGGACGGCGTTTCCGGCTTCCCCGATGCCGCCGACGATCTGCAGACCACTGCGAATCTGCAACGCGCCCAAGCCCAGCGAGGCGGCCGAACCGAACAGCGTGGCGAAGATCGCAAGCATGTCGATGACCTTGCCCCACCGCCCGTTCGCGCGGGAGCCCAGCAGAGGCTCGAAGGCCGCGCTGATCAGCTGCCGCCGGCCTTTGCGGTAGACGCCGTAGCTGATCGCCAGGCCGACGACCGCGTAGATGGCCCACGGGTGCAGCGTCCAGTGGAACAACGTGGTGGCCATCGCGGTCTGCACGGCCTCGGGATCGCCCTGCCGGCCGGTGCCGGGCGGCGGCGACGCGAAGTGCGACAGCGGTTCGGCCACCCCGAAGAACATCAAGCCGATACCCATGCCGGCACTGAACATCATCGCGACCCACGACACCCCGTTGAATTCGGGCTCCTCGTCGTCGCGGCCCAGCGGAATCGCGCCGTAGCGGCCGACCGCCAGCCACAGGATGAAGACCACGAACCCCGAGGCCGTCAGCACGAACAACCATCCCGTGTTGTTCATCACCCATGTCAGGGCGCTGTCCGACGCGGTGGCCAGGGTTCGCGTGCTGAGGAAGCCCCACACCAGAAACGCGATCGCGACGACCGCGGTGACGCCGAAGACGATCCAGTCCACTCCGCGCGAGCGGGTGATGGCCTCCTCTTCGATCGGCTGATCGAGCACGGGATGGGGGACTACATCCTCCGTGGGCGACTTGAACGCCCGCCGCGTCGCTGCTTTGACTTTTCCGGTCGTCTCGTTCTCGGCACTGGTGGTCATGGTGAGCCAATTCGACCCCGGTGGCGGTGAGCGAGTCAATCCCGCAAAGGCGACAACTGGGTCACTGAGCGGCCTCTAGCAGTTCTTCCAGCGATTCTCGCAGCAGGCTCGGCAAAACGTCGACGTCGCTCATCGCGTCGCGATCGGCATTGATTCCGAAGTAGACCATGCCGTTGTAGGACGTCACCCCGAGCGCCAGTACCTGGTTGGCCAGCAAAGGCGGCACGGCGTAAGTCTCCAGCAGCTTGGTGCCGGCGATGTACATCTGATGCTGTGCGCCCGGCACGTTGGTGATCAGGAGGTTGAACTGGCGGGCCGAGAACGTCGTCGCGACGCGGATGCCCATCGCGTGCAGGGTCGGCGGCGCGAATCCCGACAGGGTCACGATGGTCCTGGCGTCGACCAGGCTGGCGGCGGTGGACGCCGATTCGGTGGTGTGCGCGATCTGAGAGAGCCGCACCACGGGGTTGGCCTCGCCCACGGGCAGGTCCACGAGGAACGGCGACACCTCGCTGATGGCCTGGCCGGGACCGGCCGCGTCGAGTTCGGCGTCGGGATACACCGACATCGGCGCCATCGCGCGCACCCTCGTCGTGGCGGTCACCGGCTCACCGCGGCTCATCAGCCAGTTGCGCAATGCGCCGGCCACCACGGCCAGCACAACGTCGTTGACATCGCAGTCGTAACGGGCCCGCACCGTGCGAAAGTCCTCGAGTCGTCCGCTGGCCACCGTGAGCCGGCGGTTGCGTGAGACGGTGGTGTTGAGCGGGCTGCTCGGCGCGGTGCCGCGCGCGACCGTACGGACCACCTCGACGAACCGGCGCCCCATATCGACCAACTGGCCCGCGTTGGTTGCGACGTCGACGACGGCGGAGCGCAGCGCACCGAACTGGTCGGCCGGGCGCATGATCCACTCGCCGACGGCGCCGAGCAACAACTGCCGATCGCTGGGCTCGCGCAACGGGATCCAGATGTCCTCGCCGAACTCCGGCGGCTTCTGGGTGCGGTCGGCGATGACGTGCCCGATCTCCAGCGCGGTCATCCCGTTCACCAACGCCTGATGTGACTTGGTGTAGAGCGCGATGCGGTTCTTGGCCAGGCCCTCGATCAGGTACATCTCCCACAGCGGCCGGGACTTGTCCAGCGGCCGCGACCCCAGCCGGGCGATGAGCTCGTGCAACTGGGCGTCGCTGCCCGGCGACGGCAACGCCGATCGGCGGATGTGATAGGTGATGTCGAAATCACGGTCGTCCACCCACACCGGCCGCGCCAGGCCGAGCGTGACCTCGCGGACCTTCTGGCGGTAGCGCGGAATCTGCGGCAGCCGTTGTTCGACCGTGGCGAGCAATGTTTCATAACTCAAGCCGCCGCGAGGTTTCCGCAGAATCGCCAGTGACCCCACGTACATCGGCGTCGACGTGTTCTCCAGGTGATAGAACGACGCGTCTGCTGCCGACAACCGGGTGACCATCGCGACGCCGCTCCTCCCCTGTGGTCCGCGTGAAAAGACCCCGCCACGCTATAGCCCGACCCCGGGGGTGCGCATCACGGGTGCGCCGGACCTCCTGCGAACCGTGCGATCATGATGGGGTCTGCGACTCTCCAGTGGACGCGTCCCATCTCGTCGACTTGCTGGAGAAGTTGTGGTGCCACCATCGCGTACCCCCGCCGGGGAAGCTCCATCCGCCCGACGGGCAGGGGTCCGAATCGGGGTCATCGAGCCCGTCGTCGACTGCGAACCCGCGCCCGTGGGAATCGGCGCCTGTCCGCCGCCGATGCCGAAAGCCCTGCGCCGCAGGCAGTCTGGCGGGCCCGGTGGGCGGGCGGTGCATCCGCAGCGGCCGGTACCGATTGCGCCCGTCCGGGAACCCGCCCCGTCGCGAGCCGCGGTCGCCTTCGCCGACGCGGCGTTGCGCCGGGTGCTCGAGGTGATCGACCGGCGTCGCCCGGTGGCCCAGTTGCGACCGCTGCTGGCGCCCGCGCTGATCGAAACGGTGCTCGCGATGACCCGTTGCCCGCATTCGGCGGCCGCCACGCTGCGCCGTATCCGGTTGCGCATGGTCGATGACGGAGGCCCGGCCGCCGAAGTGTTCGGCACCTACAGCCGCGGGCAGCGCATTCGGGCGATCGCGGCGCGGATCGCGCTCGAGGGCGACCGCTGGCGCATTGTCGCGCTGCAGATCGGTTGAGCGCCATGTTCTCAGCCGCCGAGTCTGAGCCTGTGCACGAGGTTTCATCGGTTTCTCGAGCACAAGCTCAGTTTCGAGACTTAACGCCTGCGCATCGCCTTCTCTTCGCGGGCCCGCTGGCGTTCGGCTTGGCGGCGCTCCTTGCGGCTGCCGCCACCGACCGGACGCCGCGGTGCGCCGCCGCCGTTGTCCGAACGCTGCACCTGTGCCGAACCGTCCTCCGACGGCCCGCTGTAGGTCAGCGGTCGTGATTCGTCGCCGATTCCCTTGGCGCGCAGGGCCGCCGGCTGAGCCGGCGATCCAGCTCCAGCAGGGACCGGCCGCTCCTTGGTCGCGACGCTTCCCTGGCCGCCGTCCTGCGCTTGAGCGGCGGCAGCCTCGGCGAACTCAGTCAGTCCGGCCGGTGTGGCGACCGGGGCGACCGTCGGCTGCGGCGCGGGTTCGACCGCGACGTTGAACAGGAAGCCGACCGACTCCTCCTTGAGGCCCTCGAGCATGCCGATGAACATGTCGTAGCCTTCGCGCTGGTATTCGACGAGCGGATCGCGCTGCGCCATCGCGCGCAGGCCGATGCCCTCCTTGAGGTAGTCCATCTCGTAGAGGTGTTCGCGCCACTTGCGGTCCAGCACGTTGAGCAGCACATTGCGCTCCAGCTGGCGCATCGCCCCCTCGCCGGCGATCGCCTCGATCTGCTTCTCCCGCTCGGCGTAGGCACGGTCGGCGTCGGCGATCAGTGCTTCGAGCAGTTCCTCGCGGGTCAGCTCGCCGGGCTCACCGATTGCATCGGAGTCGATCAGGTCGTGGTGGTCGATGCCGACCGGGTAGAGCTGTTTGAGCGCGGTCCAGAGCTGCTCGAGGTCCCAGTCCTCGGCGTAGCCCTCGGCGGTCGCTCCGTCGACGTACGCGGTGATCACGTCGACGAGCATCTTGCGGGCCTGCTCGGCCAGGTTCTCCCCCTCGAGGATGCGCCGCCGCTCGTCGTAGATGACCATGCGCTGCTGGTTCATCACCTCGTCGTACTTGAGGACGTTCTTGCGGACCTCGAAGTTCTGCTGCTCGACCTGGGTCTGCGCGCTCTTGATCGCGCGGGTGACCATCTTCGCCTCGATCGGCACGTCGTCGGGCAGGTTCAGCCGGGTCAGCAGCGCCTCCAGCGTCGCGCCGTTGAACCGTCGCATGAGCTCGTCGCCCAGCGACAGGTAGAACCGCGACTCGCCCGGATCGCCCTGGCGGCCCGAGCGGCCGCGTAGCTGGTTGTCGATGCGCCGCGATTCGTGTCGTTCGGTGCCCAGCACGTAGAGGCCGCCCGCGGCGATGACGTCTTCGGCCTCCTGCGCACATTCGCCCTTGACCTGGGACAGCATCTCGTGCCAGCCCTTTTCGTATTCCTCGGGCGTTTCGACGGGGTCCAGGCCGCGTTCGCGCAGCCGCTTGTCGGTCAGGAAGTCCGGGTTGCCGCCGAGCACGATGTCGGTGCCGCGGCCCGCCATGTTGGTGGCGACGGTGATCGCGCCCAGCCGGCCGGCCTCGGCGATGATCGACGCCTCCTGCTCGTGGTACTTCGCGTTGAGCACGTTGTGCGGGATGCGACGCTTGGTGAACTGGCGCGACAGGTACTCCGAGCGTTCCACGCTGGTGGTGCCGATCAGCACCGGTTGGCCCTTCTCGTACCGTTCGGCGACGTCGTCGACGACCGCGATGTACTTGGCCTCTTCGGTCTTGTAGATCAGGTCGGACTGATCGGCGCGGATCATCGGCTTGTTGGTCGGAATCGGTACGACGCCGAGCTTGTAGATCTCGTGCAGTTCGGCCGCCTCGGTCTGGGCGGTGCCGGTCATGCCTGCGAGCTTGTCGTAGAGCCGGAAGTAGTTCTGCAGCGTGATCGTGGCCAGCGTCTGGTTCTCGGCCTTGATCTCGACGTGCTCCTTGGCCTCGATGGCCTGGTGCATGCCCTCGTTGTAGCGGCGGCCGACCAGTACGCGGCCGGTGAACTCGTCGACGATGAGCACCTCGCCGTCGCGCACGATGTAGTCCTTGTCGCGCTGGAACAGTTCCTTGGCCTTCAGCGCATTGTTGAGGTAGCTGACCAGCGGCGAGTTGGCGGCCTCATACAGGTTGTCGATGCCGAGTTGGTCTTCGACGAACTCGACGCCCAGTTCGTGCACGCCGACGGTGCGTTTGCGGATGTCGACCTCGTAGTGGACGTCCTTCTCCATCAGCGGGGCCAGGCGCGCGAACTCGGTGTACCAGTTCGACGCGCCGTCGGCCGGGCCGGAGATGATCAGCGGGGTGCGGGCCTCGTCGATCAGGATGGAGTCGACCTCGTCGACGATCGCGAAGTTGTGGCCGCGCTGGACCAGGTCGGCAAGGGAGTGCGCCATGTTGTCGCGCAGATAGTCGAAGCCGAACTCGTTGTTCGTGCCGTACGTGATGTCGGCGCCGTAGGCGGTCCGCCGCTGGTCCGGGGTCATCTGCGCCAGGATCACGCCGACCTCCAGGCCGAGGAACCGGTGCACACGTCCCATCCACTCGGCATCGCGCCGGGCCAGGTAGTCGTTCACGGTGACGATGTGCACGCCCTTGCCCGACAGCGCGTTGAGGTAGGCGGGCAACACGCTGGTGAGGGTCTTGCCTTCACCGGTCTTCATCTCCGCGACGTTTCCGAAGTGCAGTGCCGCGCCGCCCATCAACTGCACCTTGAACGGCTTCTGATTCAGCACGCGCCAAGCCGCCTCGCGGGCGACGGCGAACGCCTCGGGTAGCAGGTCATCGAGGCTCGTGCCGTCGTCGACGCGCTTCTTGAACTCGGCGGTCTTGGCCCGCAGCTCGGCGTCGGTCAGCTTCTCGATATCGCCTTCCAGGGAGTCGACGTAGTCGGCCACTCCATTGAGGCGCTTGACCATGCGGCCCTCGCCGAGACGCAGCAACTTTTGCAGCACGCTAGTTCCCCTATGGGTTGAAAGTCTTGAGCTCAACCCATGGTAGGTGACATGCGGCCGGACCCGGCCGAGCTAGGCCAAGCCCCGGCCCAGGCGACCCGAATCAAGCCCCGGCTCAGGCGAGCCGAATCAGACCGTAGTCATAGGCGTGCCTGCGGTACACCACGCACGGCCGGTCGGACTCCTTGTCGTGGAACAGGAAGAAGTCGTGGCCGACCAGCTCCATCTGCGACAACGCATCGTCGACGGTCATGGGCGTGGCCGGGTGCTCCTTTTCTCGCACGATCCCTCCGGGGGCATGCTCGTCGAGCGCCGCGCCGTCGTTTTCGGACGTCGCCGTGGTCTGTGAGTCCGTTGGCGGGGTGACCGCGGTGGCCTTGGCGACCGACACCGGGGTCTTGTCGCCGTAATGGATCTTTCGGCGGTCACGCGCACGGCGCAGCCGTTCGGCGAGCTTGTCCACCGCCGACTCCATCGCGCCGTAGAAGCTGTCCGCGCAGGCTTCGGCACGGACCACCGGGCCGCGGCCGCGGGCGGTGATCTCTACGTGCTGACAGTTTTTACGTTGACGTCGGTTCCGCTCGTGGTCGAGCTCGACGTCGAACAGATGGATCGTGCGGTCGAATCGTTCCAGGCGTGACAGTTTCTCTGCGACGTAGTTGCGGAAGTGGTCGGGAATCTCGACGTTGCGGCCGGTGACTGCAACCTCGGCGCGCGGTCGGGGTTCGGGTGTCTCGTCCTCGATCACCATCGTGCGGGAGTCCAGGGATTGGCTTGACATGCTTGGCAACTCGTTTCTTCGCGGTCCGCACGCGTCAGCGTGCCCGGGTTGTCGTGGAATCCGCACCGACGGCGCTTTGCATGTCTTGCCGCTCGCCGGTGCAAGGTGTCGTCTACTCACCTCCTACCGCGTCGGCGATGGTGGCGCCTCGATCCTGAGCGCCGGCCGTGAGTCATTCACGGGTGTTGAAGCCGACGGTAGCCGCGTTCACCCGGTAGTGCCAGTGAATCCGCCGACCTGTTTTCAGTTCTTCACATCGGTCTGATATGGGGCGGGCAGGCGGCCGGTCAGGCGTGGGCCACAACCAACACTGCCGTCACGTGTGCCGCACCGGTATGCAGCACGCGGACCGATTCGGTGGCGGTCGCGCCGGTGGTGACGATGTCGTCGACGACGAGCACCTCGCCGGTGACCGGCCGGACCGCCTTGACCCGTCCCGCGATGTTTCGCTGGCGGTCGGCCGTGGACAAGCCCACCGAGTCGGCGACGAACGCGCGGGTCCGCAACGCGGGGACGACGGCCACGCCCGGCAGGTCATCCGTGGCCGTCCTTGCCATCCGGGTGACCGGGTCTCCGCCGCGCCGCCGGGCCGCCCACCTTCGGGTGGGTGCGGGGACCACCGTCAGCGGGGTGTCGACCAGTCCCCACGTGAGCAGGTGAACGAGACCGGCCCGGAGCGCTGCTGCGAGCGGTTGCAACAAGTCGACGCGGCCGTGCTCCTTGAGCGCGATGACGGCCGACCGCCGGGGTCCCGCGTAGCGCCCCAGCGAATACACCGGTACGCCAGGGTCCACTCGCGGCACGATGACGTGCGGGTCCTCGGGCCTGACCGTCAACGTCGCGGCGCAGGCGTCGCACCACCGCGTCGACGGGGCGCCGCATCCACCGCACTGCAGCGGTAGCACCAGATCCAGCATGTCGGCAGTGTGGCGGTTATCGGTGACATCGAGATGGGGTACTCCGTCGGTCATGCAAGACCAGCGGGAGTCGTTCATCGTTGATTGCCTGTCGACGGCGTTCGCCGATCTGATGGAGGCCGACGCGGATGCGTTCCGCACGAAGTTCCGCAAGATGGCGGCCGATCCGTTCGCGTTCTACCGCGGCAGCGCCTGCGTGTTCTACGCCGACGTGGCGCGCCGCGATGATCGGTGGGCTGACGAACGCACGAGCCGCGTGTGGATACAAGGCGATCTGCACACCGAGAACTTCGGCACCTACATGGACGGCGCAGGCAAGTTGATCTTCGACGTCAACGACTTCGACGAGGCCTACATCGGGCACTTCACCTGGGACGTGATGCGCTTCGCCGCCAGCGTGGCGCTGATGTGTTGGCAGAAGGCGCTGTCGGATCATCAGATCAGCAGTCTCATCGACACGTTCGTGCGCTCCTACGTCGACCAGGTGCGGTGGTTCCTCGGCGCCGACGACGACTCGAGCTTCTCGCTGAATCTCGACACCGCGCGCGGTGCCGTGCTGTCGGCGTTGCAGAGCGCCCGGTTGTCCACCAGGGCCGAGATGTTGGACCGTCTCACCGCGGTCGACGATTGGGACCGACGCTTCCGGGACGCCGCAGGCGTGCGACGGCTCGACGACGCCGAACGCGAAAAAGTGGAGGCCGCCTTCGCCACGTATCTCGACACCATCCCGAAAACCAAGCGCTTTCAAGGCATCACCTACGACATCAAGGACGTGATCGGCAAGACCGGCCACGGAATCGGCAGCGCCGGCCTGCCCACCTACACGCTGCTGATAGAAGGATTCAACCAGGCGTTGGACAATGACGCGGTGCTGTCGATGAAGCAGGGCAACGTCGCTGCGCCCAGTCGCGTCGTCGACGCCAGCAGCCTGGGGAAGCACTTCCACCATCACGGCCACCGCACCGCGGTGTCTCAACGCGCGCTGCAGGCACACGCCGATCCGCTGCTCGGCTACACCGACATCGACGGCGTCGGCTTCGTCGTCAGCGAGATATCGCCCTACGAAGCCGATCTGGACTGGAGCGAGCTGACCGAGCCGGACGAACTGGCCGAAGTGATCGAGCAGCTGGGCCGGGCGGTGGCCAAGGTGCACTGTGTCGGTGACGTCGACAGCGATCAGAAGGTGGTCGAGTTCCAGACCGAGGACGCCATCGATGCGGCCATCGGCGACCGAGTCGACGAATTCGCCTCGGACATGGTGAGGTTCGGGCTCGAGTACGCGGCCACCGTGCGCGACGATCACCGGCATTTCGTCGAGGCGTTCCGGGAAGGCCGCATCCCGGGGGTGTCGTCGACCTAACGCGGGGCGACGATCCCGTTGTCGTAGGCGTAGACGATGGCCGCGGCGCGGTCCCGCAGACCGAGTTTGACGAAGATGCGGCCGATGTGGCTCTTGACGGTGACGCCCGAGATGAACAGCTCCTCGGCAATTTCGGAGTTGGAGCGGCCCTTGGCGATCAGGGTCAGGACATCGGCCTCGCGTGCGGTCAGCTCCGCGAGCGCGGTGCCGCGCGGCGGCTGGGCGGCACTGCGGTAGGTCGCCAATACCCGGGCGGTCACCGCCGGGTCGAGGTAGCTGTCCCCGCGGGCGACGGCCCGGACGGCGCGAATCAGCTCCTCGGCCGACGAGTCCTTGAGCACGAAACCTGAAGCGCCGGCGCGCAGCACGCCCGAAAGCAGTTCGTCGTCGTTGAAGGTGGTCAACGCGAGCACCGGTGGACCGCCGCCGGCGCAGAGCATCCGGGTGGCCTCGATTCCGCCGACGCGCCGCATCCGCAGATCCATGACGACGACGTCGGGACTGTGGCGGGCGACGGCGGCGGGCACCTCGTCGCCGTCGGAGCATTCCGCGACGATCACGAAGCCGTCCTTGCGGCGCAGAATGCGGCGCAGGCCCGACCGCACCAGGTCCTGGTCGTCGACCAGCAGGACCGCGATCGGTGCGACGTCCCCGGTCACGATGGACACCAGGGTGGACGCCAACCACTTACTTCATCGAGCGGGATGTCGGCGTGCACTGTCCACCCGTCCTGCGACGGTCCGATTTCGATGCGCCCGCCCAGCAATTCGATGCGCTGGCGCATTCCCCGCAGCCCCCGCCCTTCGCCCGCCGGGGTGGCGACTGCGACAGGCAGTTGATTGACGACGGTCAACGCCGCCGAGGTTCGCGAGATCGCCAGAGAGACCGTAGATTTTGCGTCAGGGGCATGCTTGGCGACGTTGGCAAGCGATTCCTGGGTGATCCGGTACAGCGCCAAACCCACCGCTGCCGACGCCCGATCCAGCCTGCCATCGACGTCAAGGTCCACCTGAAGTCCCGCGCGTCGAAACTCCTCGACAAGGCTTGGGATCTCGATCGCACCCGGCTCCGGTGCGGGCTTCATCGGTGCGCCGTCGAGCAGGCCGACGGTGCGGCGGATGTCGGCCATCGCTTGGCGGCCGAGTTGTTCGGCCTGCTCGAGAGCGTCTATCGCGTCATCGACATCCCGGTCTTGCTGCAGTCCGCGACGGGCCGCGGTGGTGTGCAGCAGCGTCACCGACAGGGAATGCGCGATGACGTCGTGCACCTCGCGCGCGATGCGCCGCCGCTCGTCGGCCGCGGCGTGCTCGGCGAGCTGATCCTGTGCCTGCTGTTGCTTGATGATCAGCTGCTGCTGGGTGTGCATGAGAAAGCCCACCAGCCAACCCATTCCGACAAAGCTCAGATACAGCGCGATGACGTCGAGTCGGTCCAACGCCGACGCGGTGACGAGCACCGCGGCTGCGACTGCGGTCGCCACGAGACCACCGAGCATGTTCGTGAGCGCCCCGACCACCCCGACCGTCAGCACCAGCAGCAGCGGCGAGAAGTCGGCGGGGACCGGCGTCGAGGTGGCAAACAGGAAGATCGCGGTGGCCGCTGTCCCGGAAGCACAAAGCACCGGAGCTTTGAACGTTGTCTGGGCGCCGAGGAGAATGAAAAGGGCGAACGGTGCGACGGCGACCGCGATCGCGAGCAGCGTCGCCGGTAGATCCGTGGCCGGCCGTTGCAGCGCCGCGATCAACACGATGCCGACGATGCTGACATCGGTGAAGATCACGAAGGCCCAATTGAAACCGAGCGGGACCAGCTCACCCCTTCGGCGAATCCACTCTCGCACGTAGGCCGTCGCCGCGCGCAGCATCGTTCGATCGTAGAAGACCCCACCTACCTGGTACATCATCCCGCGGTAGGTACCCGGCTTCCGACCCTGGTAGGAGACGAGAACCGGCCCCTGGCACGACGCGCGAAGACACCGCACCTTCGTAGCGTCGAAGCCATGACATGGTCAACATTGCACGAACGCATGGCCTTCATGGCCGACATGATCGACCACGCCGGCACCGATCCAGAGGGTGCTCTTGTGTTGAACGGCAGGGCTTCCGAGGTGGATCGGCTCTTCGGCGGCGAAGAGGGCCTGTTGCTCTCGTTGCGCCACCGGTGGATCACGATGCTGACGGCGAAGCTGGATCAAGCCGCCCATGACGACATTTCGGCCGCACAAGCACGTGCCGACCTGGCCGCCGCCCATCCCGGATTGCGGGCGCTGCTCGATGCGGCGGCGCGCCGATCGGTGCGGGTGCGTGCCCTCGAACACGGTGAGCAGCGCATCGTCGATCTCTACACCGTTCCGGGCAGTGCTCAGACGGTGGCCTGAGGTGGCGGAGCGGCTGGCACATCTCACGAGCCGCTACGCCATCTGGGTCATCGTCGTCTGGGTCGTCGCCGCGGGCGCCGCAAACCTCGCGGTGCCGCAGCTGGAACGGGTGGTGCAAACTCACTCCCGTTCCTTCATGCCCGCCCAGGCGCCCAGTTCGGTCGCCGCGGTGCAAGGCGCCACGCTGCTCGGCGAGAGACCCAGCAACAACCTCAATTACGTTGTCCTAGAGGCTGAACGACCCCTCGGCGCCGACGATCGCGAGTTCTACCACCGGCTCGTCACAAGCCTGCGCGCCGACGACGAGCATGTGTATGCGGTGACCGACCTGTGGTCCGACCCCGCAACGGCCGCCGGAGCCCAGAGCGCGGACGGTCGCGCAGTCACTGTCATGACGCGGCTATCGGGGATGCTCGGGACCTCTCGAGCGGCCGACGCCGTAGACGCACTGCGCAGCATCGTGACGGGACTCGACCCGCCGGACGGCTTGCGGGTCTACGTCACCGGTCCCGGTGCCACCATCGCCGATGAGTTCCGCGCGATCGACCGGCAGATGCTGGGCATCACCGCGGCGACCGTCGCGCTGATTCTGCTTCTCTTGCTGATCGTCTACCGATCACCGGTCGGCGCCGCGATTCCGCTGATATCGGTGGGCCTCGCCCTCGCGGTGGCGCGACCGATCGTGGCCGCACTCGGCGACGCCGGACTCGCCGAGGTGTCGTTGTTCTCCGTTGCGTTGCTGGCCGCGATGATGCTGGGCGCGGGCACCGACTACGCGATCTTTCTGATCGGGCGCTATCACGAGGGCAGGCGGCGTGGTGATCCGTCGACGGCCGCACTGGTGAACGCCTACCGGGGGGTCGCGCCCGTCATCGTGGGTTCGGCGCTGACCATCGCAGCGGCGCTGACGAGTCTGAGTTTCGCGGAGATCGGGATGTTTCGCAGCACCGGACTCCCTTGTGCAGTCGGCGTTCTGGTGGCCATGCTGGCGTCGATGACGCTGACCCCGGCATTGATCGCGCTCGCCGGCCGCCGTGCCCGGCTGGAACCCCGCCCCTCAACGAGCGCACGGCGGTGGCGGCGGATCGGTGTGCACGTGGCACGTTGGCCCGCTCCGATCCTGATCGCCAGTGCCGCACTGATCGTCGTCGCCGCCATTCCCGTTGCGGGGCTGCGGATCGGGTGGAACGAGCCGGCGGCGACTCCGGCGGAGACCGAATCGAACCAAGGCTACGCCGCCGCCGACCGCCACTTCGGGGCCAACCACCTGCTGGCCACGGTTGTCAACGTCGCCGCCCCACACGACATCCGCAACCCCGCTGGGCTGATCGCCGTCGAGCGGATCACCCGGCAGATCATGGCCATACCGGGCGTGCGGATGGTGCAGTCGGCGAGTCGCCCGGCGGGCACGGTGCCCGACGAGGCCACGCTCAGCGGGCAGGCGGGCATCATCGGTGAACAATTCGCCGCCATGATCGATCGCCTCACCGAACGGCTGGGCGGCATAGCGGAGCTCGACAATGCGCTGGCATCGATGAGCACCGCGGTCGATCAGCTGTCACACGGTCTGCAGGGCAGCGCCGCGGGGCTGCGCCGGATGGGGGCGGCAGCCGCCGACATGCGGGCGGGAATGTCGGGTTTGCAGACAAACGTCACGACGGTGTCGGGATACCTCGACCCGCTCCGTGGTTTCGTGTCATCGACACCGAACTGTCCGGCCAATCCGATCTGTTCTGTTGTCGCCCGAGTGGTGCAACCCGCCGACGACGTCATCCGAAGTTCGGCCCAATTGACCACCGGGGCAACCAAACTCACCGATGGGTCCGCCGATGCCACTCAGGCGCTGACGGCTCTGCCGCCGGCAGTGGATGCGATGAGCGCCCAGTTGCGACAGGCCCGCGCCGCGACTGCCGATCTCGCGTCGCTGACGACGTCGTTGGGTCCGCAGTTGCGCGAGCTGACCGACTATCTGCAAGAGGTCGCCACCGCGTTTCGGGGTAGCGCAGCAGGCGGGTTCTATATGCCGCAGCGCGCGCTCGCCGATCCGGCGCTGCGTTCGGCGCTGGACCAACTGATGTCCGACGACGGGCGCGCCACCTACCTTCTGGTCTACGGCGACGGGCACGAATGGAGCGGCGACGGCGCCCACCGGGCCACGCAGATCGAGACGGCCGTCCGGGAGGCAACCAAGGAAGGCACGCTCAAACCCACTGCCGTGCACATCACCGGCGTAGGTCCGGCGACCGCCGATCTGCAGCGACTGGTCGACGGCGACACGACCATGCTGATGGCGGTGACGTTGGCACTCATCTTCGGAATCGTTGCGCTGCTGTTGCGCAGTCCGGTCGCCGGCATCGTCGTGGTGGGCACCGTCGCGGTGTCGTATGCGGCCGCGCTCGGCGCCAGCGTCGTCATCTGGCAACACCTGTTGCACCACGACCTGCACTGGGCGGTGGCGCCGATTTCTTTCATCGCGCTGGTTGCGGTCGGTGCTGACTACAACCTGTTGCTGGCCATGCGGATTCGCGAGGAGGCGCATGCCGGGCCGGGCACCGGGATTGTGCGGGCATTCGGCGCCACGGGCGGCGTGGTCACGACGGCGGGCCTCGTCTTCGGTATCACGATGTTCGCGTTGGCCGGCAGCAGCGTGCTGAGCATCGCGCAGATCGGCATCACCATCGGCGTGGGTCTGCTGCTCGACACGCTCGTCGTGCGTACGTTCGTGCTGCCGTCGCTGGTGGCGCTGCTCGGCCGGTGGTTCTGGTGGCCGACCGTGCGATTGGTCAACCCGCGACCTTCGCCGATTTCTGCACCAGGGTCGTGAGCGTCTCGAATGGGTCAGCCGGGCAACACGGGTTCGGCACCCGCCACCATCAGCGGACGCACTTCGGCCCACGCCGGGTCGTCCTCGGCCACCGAGCCGGACAGTTGCATGATCCCGCGCGCATCGGCCACGTACACGGTCGACGGGTTGGCCGCCACGGTGGTGACGGGCATCAGCAGGTTGCGGCTCGGCCCGTCGGAGTTGACGCCGTCGAGGTTGACGTAGGACACCGGATGCTGGGGATCGGTCCGGCTGACCACGATGTCGTCGCCGGTGCGCCACGACAGCGAAACCACCGTGTCGCGTAGGCCGAAGCCGAGCCGCCGCGGGTAGGTCAGCGCGAAGCCACCGCCCGGCGTCTGCTCGACGCCGGCCAGGATCACCCGGCCCTCGATGACCATCGCGGCGCGGGTGCCGTCGCGGGAGAGCTGCAATTCGGTGATCGGGCCGGGAAACTTGGTCGACACCAGCGTGGAGTCGACCGGGATGCGCGCCGGCTGGCCCGAGGCGTCCTGGATGACGCGCACCACGTTGTTGCCGTCGATCACCACCCACACCGCGTTGTCGAGAGCCCAGCTCGGGCGCGAGAGCTCTCTGGCGTCGAGCACCTGTGAGGCGTTCCCGCCGAGCGCACCCACCCACATCGACGACGCCATGTCGGGTGCGCCGGCGCGCAACGTGACGATCGACGCGACCTCCTGCCCCGTGCGGGACACCGCAGCCGCGGTCTGGTTCGGCATCTGCCCGAACGGCCCGGGAACTCGGGGCGCCCGCTGACCGTCGAGGGCGACGAGCGAGCCGCCCACCAGCGCGTGCAGACCCGCCGCGACGCCGGAGGCCGCTCCCGGATCGGTGGCCGCCACGTCGGACGTCTCCCACCCGTCGGCGAACCGCTCGTCGAGGGGCACGCTGTCGGCGTTGATCACGTACGGCCCGTTGATACCGGCGCGGGACAGTGTCCAGATCAGCTGCGCGGCAAGCAGTTGCCTACTGTGCGGGTCGGTGGTGGACAGATTGTCCAGATCGATCCGAGCCCCGCCGTATCCGCGGCCGACGCCCGTCTTGCCGCCGTCGGCTCGGGTCACCGGACCGCGAAGTTTCAGCGGCGGCTCGAGCAGGTTTCGAACCGTCTTGGTCATCTCCGGACGCGGCCCGGCGATCAGCTTGCTCACCAGTTCGGTGGCCAACTGGTCGGGATCGGACACCGCGACATAACGGGGGTCGGGCACCACGGTGCTGCCCGTCGGGTCGACGAAGTACAGGGTGTTGCGCTTGTAAGTGGCCTGAAACTGTTGCCAGTCAAGGAAAACGCCGTTGGGCAACTTGTCGATGCGCCAGCCGTCCGGCGTCTTCACCAGCTCGATCGGGCCAGGGTCGGGCAGCGCACCCTCCCCGGTCTCGAAAACTCCCATGTCCGACAGTGACCCCAGGATGTCGGCACGCATGGTCACCGAAACCCGCTCGGGGCCACGGGTTTCGACGAACACCACGTTGTCGATCAAAAGCGCGCTGCCCGCGTCATCCCAAGTACGAGACGCGGATTCGGTGAGGAACTGGCGTGCCGCCAGGTGCCGGTTCGAGGGGTCGGCCGTGGCTTTGAGGAATTCGCGCAGCAGCACATCGGGGTCCATGCCCGGCGTCGGTTTGGGCAGGCTGGGCGGGGCGGGGCGATCGACCGTGCCGATGGCTTGCGGCGACGACGAACTCGGGACGCCCGCGCAGCCGGCAAGCACCACCGCGAGCAGCCACACGACGGCCAGCAGCCGCCTCACACGGACTCCTGGGCGGGTTCGCGATCGCGGGTGCGTCGCGACGACGCCTCGGGGGCAACAGGTTTCATCGGCAGTGGACTGGCCGTGACCTTGTGCCCCCGGACGAGCGGCAGCGTGAGGCGGAAACACGCGCCCTTGCCCGGCTCGCCCCAGGCTTCCAGCCTGCCCTGGTGCAAGCGGGCGTCTTCGATGCTGATCGCCAAGCCGAGACCGGTGCCGCCGGAACGCCGTACCCGCGACGGATCCGACCGCCAGAACCGGCTGAACACCAGCTTCTCCTCGCCCGGTCGCAGTCCGACGCCGTAATCGCGGACGGTGACCGCGACGGTGTCCGCGTCGGCGGCCATGCGAATCCGGACCGGCTTGCGCTCGGCGTGGTCGATGGCGTTGGCGATGAGGTTTCGCAAGATGCGCTCGACGCGCCGCGGATCGACCTCGGCGATGACTTCCCGCGCGGGCATGTCGACGATGAGCTCGACGTCGGCATCCTGAGCGAGGTGCCCGACGTTGTCCAGCGCGCTCTGCACCGTCGACCGAAGGTCCACCGACTCGACGGACAGTTCGGCGACGCCGGCGTCGTGGCGCGAGATCTCGAGCAGGTCGTTGAGCAGGGTCTCGAATCGGTCGAGCTCGCTGACCATCAGCTCGATGGACCGGCGCAGCGCGGGGTCGAGGTCCTCGCTGTGGTCGTGGATCAGGTCGGCGGCCATGCGCACCGTCGTCAGCGGGGTGCGCAGCTCGTGGCTGACGTCGGAAGTGAACCGGCGCTGCAGATTGCCGAACTCCTCCAGTTGGGTGATCTGGCGGTGCAGGCTCTCGGCCATGTCGTTGAAGGACACGGCGAGGCGGGCCATGTCGTCCTCGCCGCGCACCGGCATGCGCTCGGTGAGATGGCCTTCGGCGAACCGCTCGGCGATCCGCGACGCCGAGCGCACCGGCAGCACGATCTGGCGTGCGACCAGCAAGGCGATCGCGGCGAGCAGGCCGAGCAGCACCACCGCGCCGGTGGCCATCGTGCCGCGCACCAGCGCGATCGTGGATTCCTCGTTGTTCAGCGGAAAGATCAGGTACAGCTCCAGGTTCGTCACCGGCGAGGACGTCGGGCTGCCGACGATCAGGGCAGGTCCCGAGAAGCTGTCGGTGTGCACGGTCGCGTACTGGTAGCTGACCTGGCCGGCCTTGACGAATTCGCGCAGCGCGTTGGGCACCTGCTGGACCGGCCCAGCCGCGGTCGCCGCGCGCGGGCCGTCCCCCGGCACCAACAGAACGGCGTCGAAGGTGCCCGCCAGCCCAGGGTCGGCGTCGGCGGTGCGGTCGATCAAGGTGTTGCGCGCGAGCTGCAGGCTGCTGTCCAGCGATCGGGTCTCTTCGCCGCCCACGATGCCGCTGACCGTGGAGCGGGCGCGGTCGATCTCCTCGGTGGCGGCGCGCACCTTCACCTCGAGAATGCGGTCGGTGATCTGGCTGGTCAGCACGAAGCCGAGCACCAGGATGACCGCCAGCGACAGCCCGAGCGTCAACGACACCACGCGCAGCTGCAGGGAGCGCCGCCAGGCGAGGCTCAGCGCCCGACCCAGCGCGCCCAGGCCACGTACCAGCGGTGCCGATCGACGATGGATGCGTCGCCTCGAGCTGAAGATCACGGCGACCGCCGAGCGGTCAAAATGACGGGGTCCACCCTGGCGGTGGAGATCGTCACCGCCGAGCGGTGAAGGATCACGGCCACCGCCGGGCGGTGAATCTCATGACCACGGCCGAGCCGTGCGGGATCACGGCCACGGCCGAGCCGTGTGAGATCACGGCGGTCCGGCCTTGTATCCCACTCCTCGAACAGTCAGCACCACCTGCGGGTTCTCCGGGTCCTTCTCGACCTTGGCGCGCAGGCGTTGGACATGCACGTTCACCAAACGGGTGTCGGCGGGGTGCCGGTATCCCCACACCTGTTCGAGCAGCACATCACGAGTAAACACCTGCCGCGGTTTGCGTGCCAGCGCCACCAGTAGGTCGAACTCGAGCGGCGTCAGCGAGATCTGTTCGCCCTGCCGGGTGACCTTGTGCGCCGGCACGTCGATGTCGACGTCACCGATGGACAGCATTTCGGCGGGCTCGTCCTCGTTGCGCCGCAGCCGGGCGCGGACGCGGGCGACGAGCTCTTTGGGCTTGAACGGCTTCATCACGTAGTCGTCCGCGCCCGACTCCAACCCCAGCACCACGTCCACGGTGTCGGTCTTGGCGGTGAGCATGACGATCGGCACACCGGAATCGGCACGCAGCACCCGGCACACGTCGATCCCGTTCATGCCGGGCAGCATCAAGTCGAGCAGCACCAGGTCGGGCCGCAGTTCGCGGACTGCAGTGAGCGCTTGGGTGCCGTCACCGATGACCGCGGTGTCGAAGCCTTCGCCCCGCAGCACGATGGTGAGCATCTCGGCCAGCGAAGGGTCGTCGTCGACAACCAGAATCCTTTGCCTCATGGAGTCCATGGTGTCACCGAATTGCGATAAACCCCGGCTACCACACGGCGCGTTTCGCAGTTGACCGGCGAAGAGGGTCGGTGCGGCCTATCGGCCGGCCAGTTGCGCCGCGAGCGCAGCGGCATCGACGTCGGGTCCGGCGGTCTCCCAGCGGCCGCACCAGCCACCGGCGGCCAGCGCGGTATAGACGTCGGAGGTCCGCTGCTGTAGCCCGCCGTCGCGTTCATAAGCGTCTTTGGGCCGGTCGGCCTCGGTGTTGGCGCGGTGTTCGGCCCGCCTTGCCGCCAGTTCGGTCGGGACGGCCAGCAGCACCTGGGCATCCGGTCTCGGCAGTGCGAGCCGCTCGTACTCGAGGACCCGCACCCAGTCGACGACCTCCCCGTCGGCACCCTGGTGCAGGCGCGCAGCGCTGTAGGCGGCGTTGGACGCGACGTAGCGGTCGAGGAGCACCACGTCGTAGGCGGCCTGCAGGCGCTCGATCTCGGCACGGGCGCGCGCCCGGTCGAGCGCGAACAGCACCGCCATCGCGTAGACCGAATCCGCCAGGTCACCGTGGGCTCCGTGCAGCGCCTCAGCGGCCATATCGGCCTCGACGGAGTGGCCGTAGCGCGGAAACGCCAGGCTGGTCACCGTTCGGCCGGCGGCCTCGAATGCCGTGCGCAGGCCGTTGGTCAGCGTCCGCTTGCCGGCACCGTCGACACCCTCGATCACGATGAGCACGCGGCGAGCGTAGCCGGACCCGCCGATGAGTTCCGTCAGCACCGATGGTCTGTTCAGATGAGCATCGACACATCCGGGAGGAAGAAAGATGACACGGAACCGGATTGCCGGCGACAGTCCGGCGACACACGCGGTGAGCACGCGCGAACAGTGGCGAGCCGCCTACGAGCGGCAGCTGGCGAAGGAGAAGGAGCTGACCCGACGGTCCACTGAGCTCGCCCGGGAACGTCAGGCACTGCCCTGGGTGCGGGTCGACAAGCAGTATCTGTTCGACACCACGGCCGGGCAGCGAACGCTCGCCGAGTTGTTCGACGGTCGTTCACAGCTGATCGTGCGGCACTTCATGCATGGGCCGAAGACTCCGGAGGGCTGCCCGGGGTGCACGTTCGAAACCGACAACCTGGTCGGCGCGGTGCCGCATCTGGCGCACCGGGACGTGACGTTCATCCTCTCGTCGCGGTCGCCGCTGCCTGTCCTCACCGCGTACAAGCAGCGGATGGGTTGGGACATCGAGTGGGTGTCCTCTGGCGGCACCGACTTCGACGCCGACTTCTTCGAGTACATGCATGTTCCGACGGCACGCCGCGACTACGGGTCGGGTAGCGGGAGCATGCTCGACGTCATGGAGTTGATGGCGCTGAGCTGCTTCGCGCTGGAGGATGGAGTCGTCTACCACACGTACTCGACCTACGACCGCGGCACCGAGGCCCTTAACGCGACGTGGCAACTCTTGGACCGGGCGCCGAAAGGGCGTGGCGAGGACTTCTCTGACTGGCCGCGCAAGCGCGACGAATATCCGGCGTAGCAGCGGCTCCGCGGGCGTTGCGCCCGCAGTCAAACCTCGTGTTCCGCCGGATCGGCGGCGGTCGCGTCCGAAGTCGTTGCAACCGTTGCAGATTCGTGAGCCGCCGTGCTCCGAGCGTAGAGCAAAGTTAGGTCACAGCGGGTTACGCCGGCGTGACGTAACGTGCGGCCTCTGCAGCATGGTCGGCAGCGACGTATACGTCGTAGCGTTGGGCTTCCAAGGTCTGAATACTCGAGAAGTCCCGGCTGCCCCGAGT
Organism: Mycobacterium sp. GA-0227b; assembly: GCF_001499855.1. Classification (GTDB taxonomy): domain Bacteria; phylum Actinomycetota; class Actinomycetes; order Mycobacteriales; family Mycobacteriaceae; genus Mycobacterium. Next base: position 131,743 of record NZ_LQIK01000004.1, on the reverse strand, counting down.
GGACCAATGGGCGACGAAGCCGAACACAGCACCCCAGAACGCGCCGATGACCAGCGCGATCAAGACGACCCATATCCATAACGGACCAACCGCGAAGATCGCGAAGAGCAGGCCGATCAACAGGCCGAACCATGCACCGCTGCCGGCGCCCGCCAGCGCGGCCTTCCCGTTCGTCATCCGGCCGGTCACGCGCTCGACCGTTCGTACCCCGTCGCCCACGATGCTGACGTGGGCCACCGGAAAGCCGCCGTCGGACATGCGGTCCACCAAGTGTTGCGCGTCGGGGTAGTTGTCGAACGACGCGATGACCTCGCGCCTGGCCGACGCGGCGGCGGGTTGATCGGACGGGCGGTGTGGGGTGGTCATTGTCTTGTCCCTCCAGACGTGTGGATACCGCGAACGGGTACCCGCCGCCGTGAACGCGTATTCGTCATGGGGACGGGCAGATTGCCGAGCGGTCCATCGCGGTTGACGCGCCATCCCGCTTCACCCATGGGACAGAGAAACTCCGCCGACCGGCCGACAGCGATGGTGCCCTGCATGAAGTGCGCCGTATGGTCGCCGAATGACCTACTCCATCGTCGCTCGTGACGCCCGGACCGGCCTGATGGGCGTCGCCTGCCAATCTCAGGCGTTCGCGGTGGGCAGCAGCGTTCCGTGGGCGATGTCCGGCAGCGGGGCGATCGCTACCCAGTCGATGGGTGAACCCATGTACGGCGAACTAGGTCTGGACATCCTGCGCTCGGGGCTGACCGCAGGCGAGGCGCTGACCGCGTTGCGCAGCGTGGACGCGAATCCTGAACGCCGCCAGGTGGCAATGATCGACACCTGCGGCAACATCGCTGTCTACACCGGCGAAGCGTGTGTCCCCGCGGCCGGTCACCTCGAGGGCAATGGCTGCGTGGCCCTCGCGAACATGGTTGTGTCAGAAGCCGTCTGGGAGGCCATGGTCGACGCTTGGGAGCACACGGAGGCATCGGTGCCGGCGCGGCTGGCCCGGGCACTACATGCGGCAGAAGACGAAGGCGGTGACATTCGCGGCAAGCGCTCAGCGGCGATGGTCGTAGTCGATCCGACCACGACCGGTCGGCCGTGGCACGACCGCCTGGTCGATCTGCGTGTCGACGACCACGAGGATCCGCTCGGCATGCTGGATCAGCTTCTCGCGCTCAATACTCGCTACCACAATGCCGTGGAAGCATTCGATCTCGCACTTGGCGGCAACACCCAAGACGCGCTCGCCAGACTCGACGGGGCACCTGCTCCGGATCCCTTGCGGGATCCCGACATCGCGTTGTGGACCGCACTTGTGTTGGCACTGGCCGGCCGTGAGGACGACGCCGCCCGTGTGCTGGCCGGGTTGTCGTCGGCTGCACCCCAGTTTCTCGAAGCTGCTCGCCGCTTCGACGAGGTGCGGCTTCTTCCCCCGAACACGCCCGTCATCCGGTTGCTCGACGAACTACAGCGCTAGCGTCCCGCGGACACGACGCTCTAGAAGCGCCCGCAATTGGAAGCGGTCGGTTTGCCGTTGAACCGGTCGGCGATCCACTGCATCGCCGGTTCCCCGTCGACGAGCATCGGCAGCGCGTGATTGACCATCGCTTTGTTCAGAAACGGCGGTTGCTCGTTGGTACGCGCCTCGACGTCGGCGCCCTGGGCGCACCAGTCGCGACCGAGCTGCATCGCCGGCGCCCAAGGAACCAGCGGATCGAACCGGTTCGCGTTGATCAGCACCGGGGCATTGGGTTTCATGCGCCCCAGCCTCTGTTCGTCGAACAGCGACTTGAACGGCTCCTTTTCGACGAGCGCGAATATGTCCTGGTTGAAGTAGGGCTGCAGGTGTCGAAACATGAATTTCGTGAGCGTCTCGGCGACGCACTGGTCTTGCACCTTGAAGAGCATGTCAGCGCCGCGCGGGGTCAGCGTCGCCCTGATCGCTTCCTCGTGTTCGGGGTAGGCCGCCATCACCCCATTCAGCGCATAACCCACGGCTCCGATCAACATGCTGCCGTCGATGAACGGGAACAGCGCCTTGAGGTCGGCCGGCGGCGCGCCGGCGTAGGAGCCGACCACGTGGAGTTCGGGCGCGTATGACGACGCCATCTCGGCTGCAGATGCCGCCGCGCCCCCGCCCTGCGAGTAGCCCCAGAACGCAACGGGCCCATGCTGAGTCAGCGACGTGCCGGGTAAACGCTTGGCGGCGCGCGCCGCGTCGAGCATCGCGTGGCCCTGCGACACCCGATTCGCATAGGTGTGCAGCCCCGGGGTGCCCAAGCCCTCGTAATCGGTCATGACGATCGCGAAGCCGCGCGCGACCATCGTCGCGACGAACAGCTCTTCGTAGTTGAAAGCCAAATCGAGGTAAGGCGACCAATGGATGCCCTGATTGAACTGTCGAGACGGTGCGCACTGGTCGCCTTGCCCTTGCGTTCCGGGACCGTAGACGATCAGCGGGCGCGTCCCCTGCCCCGGCCAGGGGACGTGCGGCTCGAAGTAGGTGCCGGTGACGACGTTCGGGTTTCCGCGAGCGTCGTTGCTGCGGTACATGATTCGTGTCCCGTCGGCCATGATCATGCCGAGTTGACCCGATGGCTCCAACACCAGCCGGGACGGCTCCGAGCGGACGACGTCGCCAGGTTGGCCCGGCGGCAACGGATCTGGCGGAGTGTAGAACGCCTGGTACTCGTCCTCGTTGAAGTACGGATGATGGTCGTCGATGGTCGGGTCGTCGGCTGCCGCCGTCGCCATTCCCGTAGTGAGGAAGAAGCTCAACAGTGCGACGACAACCCGGAATCCCCGACCCACGGCGCGAACGTTAACAGTTCGGCAACGGCCGGGGGCGCGAAGACGAGCACCGAAACGGAGCCTGGGCGAGCACAACGGCGGGGCGACCAAATTGGTGTCAAGAGCCATTGCCCGCGTGTGAGATACTGGTGGCGTTTAGCTGGCTGTGTCCGTGCCGGGCCTCCCCTACCTGTGGTCGATCCGGCATTTGTGCTGTTGAGGGGCGATTTTGAGCGAGTTGCAAGTTGATGAGGCGACCGTCGCTGCGGTAGCTGGCGATTTGCGCGCGGTTGCAGAGGAGACGCGGTCAGGCCTGTCTGGCCTCGACGGGCAGTTGTCGCGCCTGCTCGGTTCCGGCTGGACCGGTCAGGCCGGCTCGGCGTTCGGTGACGTGTGGCAGCGCTGGCACGAGGGCGCGGCGCAGTTGCTGGGCGGCCTGGACAAGATGGCGGCGTTGCTCGACGACGCCGCCGAGGCGTACCACCAGACCGATACCTCCGGCGGGGACGCGATCGATTCGGCGGGTATGTGATGGCGAGCTTCAGCGTGGACCTGCCGGCGTTGCTGGCGTCCGTCGACCAGATGTCGGCCTTTCATGGTCAGCTCGAGCAGTCGCTGTCGCGCGTCCGGGCGTCGGCAGAGTCGCTCGGGCTGTCGTGGCACGGGGACGCGGCCAGCGCGCAGCAGTCGGCGCAAGCCCAGTGGAACAGCGGGGCCGAGGAGTTGCGTGCAGCGTTGGCGCAGCTGCGCGACATCGCCGAACAAGCGCACGGCAACTATTCAGAGGCCGCGAGGATGAATACCCAGATGTGGTCGTAGGTTCGCGTGGCACCGATAACTGTTGATCCGGAGGTACTTTCGGGTGCCGGCGAGTCGATCAGCTCGGTGGGCGACGAAATCGCCACAGCGGTGAGCACATTGACAGCGAGCCTGTCCGGTGGCGCGCGGTCTGGAACCGATCCGGCTGGAGCGGTGTTCGGGCATTCCTATCAGCAACTGGCCCAGGGGCTGCTGGATGCGGGCGCGGAGGCGGTCAACGCGGGTCGCAGCGTGGGTTTCGGTGTGCAGATGTCGGCAACGAACTATTCGCGTGCCGATGCAGCGTCGACAATCGGCGGTGCTGCAACCGCATTGGCTCCGCCCGATACGCCTGCAGAATTCAGTGCGCCCGCCGCACCGTCCGCACAAGGCGGTGGGGTTCCGCCACCGTTGTTGTGGTCGGTGATCCAGTCGTTCATCCCCGATGTGTGGCCGGACGGGGATCCGGCCTCGCTGCGCAGCACCGGCAATGCGTGGCAGACCTTCGCGACCGCTATTGGCGGCATCGCTGGACACCTCACTGGACCGTCGGGAGTTGTTGGCAGCCAACAGATTCCCGAGGGCGGCGCGATGACGACGGCCATCACCAAGCTGACGGAAAGCCTCAACAACATCGCCACCGAGGCGGGGAATTTGGCGACGCAGACGCTGGAATTCGCCGATGACGTCGAGAACACGCAGAACGCCATCCGGGACCTGCTGGACCGGGTCTCACCGTCGGGATTCCTCGACGGTCTGAAAGCGGTGTTCTCCGGCGACGCCCTCGAAGAGCTCAAGGAAGTCGCCGACGACGTCAAGACGGTGCTCGGCGGGTACGGACGCCAGGCAGAGGCGCGGCGCGACGTGCTGCAGATCGCGATGGGCGCCGTTGATGACGCGATCGTTTCAGTGGAGCAGTGGGCGCGGCGCGAGTTCCCCAAGTACCTCGGCGACGACGTGGGCAATGCCTTGGCGACGTCGCTGGACTTCCAATTGACTTTGCGCCAAGGCATTTTGGCGGGAGCGGTCGACACGATCGACAGCTTCGGACAGCTCGATCCGTTGCGGTTCGCGTACGACCCCGAGGGGGCCAAAGACGCCTGGGCGGGGATGGCTGAGAGCCTGGGCGAAAGCCTCCTGTATGCGACCCCGACGGGAATCATGTCGAATCCCGTTGGAGCGTTCAACCATTACAAAGACCAAGCCGCGGATGTGGTGCACGCCGAGGACTGGTCGTCGGAGCGGTCGGGCTTCGGCCTCGGGAAGATTCTTTTCGATGTCGGTGCCGCCGCGATCCCGGGTGGTGCTGCGGCGCGCGGCACCAAGGCTGCCGTGGACGCGGGCATCGACGCGCCGTCGCCCGGGAGGACGGTTGACGGCCCGGGTGGGGCCAGCAATTTCACGTCGGCCACCCAGCGCGTCGACGACATCACGCAGTCGCTCGACGAACTGGGCAATGACGTTCGAACAGCGCCCATGTCCACTCCGGGCAGCGGGCCGCGCATTCCAGACGAGCTTGCCAACCCGACGAGTACTCCTGAGGCACCACGCATTCCGGACTCACGGTCTGCGCCCGGCGCGGCGGCGCCACTGACACCGGACTCGGCGCCCGGCGATCGGTCACCAGCGCCGCAGTCGTCAGCGCCGGTTGACCGATCGCAGGAACCTCAAATTTCGACGCCCGTAGGAACTTCGCCGCAGTCGTCGGGTGGCGCGCCTGGCGATCAACCGTTAGCGCCGCATTCCTCGGCGGCGTCTAACCCTCCGGCACATTTGCCGGCAGGTGAGCTTCCCGGCGCCGGCGCGCTGGGAGAGGTCGATGCGCCATCCGCTCCATCTCAGACAGCATCGTCCGCTAGCCCAAGCTCGGTTGGGGCTGGGGCTCAGGCCCCGAGCAACTCCCTGGAGGGAGGTTCGGCAGGCATCGGGCCGTCGCCTGCGACAACAGAAGGTTCGCCCGCACCGGATTCAGCTTCTTCCGATTACTCAGCTTCGGGCAACCGAAGTGGCGCTGGTATGGCTGATCCACCGTCTAGCGCGGCACCGGAATCCGACGCTACAGGCTCATCTCCGTACGACGATGGGCCAGCCGGAGTACGCTCCACGGAAAATAATGGTGGACCCCCGTTGGGTACCGACCATTCGGGTGAAGCCTTTGCAGATAACGACGTATCTCAGCGACATGACCATGGATTGAGCGACGCGCAACGCAACGAAATATTGGCGGCAGAAAAGGGCAGCCGACCTGACCCATCGGAATATCTGACGCCCGAGTACATTGAGGAACATCTTCGGTTCTTCGAAGACGGCGCAAGCCGGTTCATGACCGCTGACAACCTTCGGGATTATGGCATTGGGCAACGAGACGGCACCACCTTCGTGTTTCCGACCAGTGAGCTCGACGCCCTTATGAATGAGACGGCGGGAGATCGGCGCGCCCTTGAAAGGGCGTTGGGATTGCCTGAAGGTTATTTTGAGTCATATGAAGTGGTACGTATCGACATTCCCGACCCCGAAAATCACGGACTTCGTATTCCGTCTGGGAACGAAGCTGGGGCTAACGATCAATGGATTCCCGGCGGATTGCTTCCGCAAGGCATGCCAGAAGCGGTCGTCGACGGGCGCGATATTCCGGACGACGACTACTTGGTGACCGACATACCCGAATAGGAGGACAAGGTGAGATTTGAGAATGCGTTTGTATCGAGGGAGCACCGGTATTCTCTGGGCGTTGAAACAGAGACGGGCGATCACTTTGCCGCTATCCCTGTCGCCAATCAGATGGTTGATTATATCGAGTCATACAGAATAAGTGATGATGAGTACGAGTCCTTTCTCAGAGACCCCGATCTTGCGCTCGAATTCATCGAGTCCTGCCGTCGACGGGAGCAGGACGATCGTCTTTTCATGCGGCCGGGGTCCGACCGCGGCACGCCCGTATGAGCGTAAAGAATCGTCGGTTGAAGATATCAAGCGGTCTTATGAAAGCCCTTCTGGCGAACCGTTGTTCCACGTATAACCACAAACTCGTCCACGTCTGAATACATACCGGGGGCACTTCATGACTGTTAACGCGCTCGACGCCTACGATCTCGGCTACGCCATGGGCTCGCTGATGATTCCGCTCATCGGTCTGATCCTTCTGATAATCGGTCTTGTTCAGCTGACCCGGTCGCAGAAACAGCCGCCCCCGCCGCCTCAGCCATATGGCGGACATCCGCAACCTCCGACTCAGTTCGGGCCGCCGCAATTTCCGCCCCCGCCCGGTTTCGGACCGCAGGGTTATCCGTCGTACGCACAGCCACCGGGCGCGCCGGCCTATCCGCCGCCCGCTGGTTATTGGCCTCCGCCCCGCCCCAAGCGGCGCGGTATGGGGCTGATCATCACGGGCGCGGTGATCCTTGTTTTGTCTTTGTTGGTCGGCGGCCTCAGAGCCGCGGGGTCGGGCACCGCGGCTGACGAGTCGACCGGCATCGGCCACCTCGATTCCGGGGAGAGCCTCGCGGTCGGCCAATGTGTCGCCCAGGACGAATTCGGTGACGGCGCACCGACATCGACCGATTGCAGTGATCCCACAGCGACCATGGAGCTGGCCTCTCTCGGCGGACCGGATGCCGAGTGTCCAGACGGAAAGCGGCGCGACGCCACCGACTACACCACTCTGTTCTGGGACAACGCGACGATGTGCTTTCTCGCCAATCTCGTTGAGGGCGAATGTTATGCGATCAATATGGAGAATAGGTTTGAGGCACCCTTCATCCGCGAAGACTGCGCCGGGTCAAGCGCGACCATCAGGATTGTCCAGCGGTTCGATGACACTACCGATGCGACGCAATGCCCCACCGCTACGAAACCGATCTCGTACCCTCGTCCCGCGCGGTTGTACTGCCTAGAGTCGCTCCAATAGCGCACAGCCGAAACTGCGGCCAGATCGCGATTTTCGTGCTGAACGCGATCTGACCGCAGTCTCGACGCAACAAATCAGTAGCGGTAGTGGTCCGGCTTGTACGGGCCCTCGACGTCGACGCCGATGTACTCCGCCTGCTCCTTGGTGAGCTTGGTCAGCGTGCCGCCGAGCGCCTCGACGTGGATGCGCGCGACCTTCTCATCGAGGTGCTTGGCCAACCGGTAGACCGCGTTGTCGTACTCGTCGTTCTTCGTCCACAGCTCGATCTGCGCGATCACCTGATTCGAGAAGCTGTTGCTCATCACGAACGACGGGTGACCCGTCGCGTTGCCCAGATTGAGCAGCCGGCCCTCGGACAACACGATGATCGACTTGCCGTCATCGAAGATCCACTGGTCGACCTGCGGCTTGATGTTGAGCTTCTTGGCGCCCGACCGCTCCAGCGCAGCCATGTCGATCTCGTTGTCGAAGTGACCGATGTTGCCCAGGATCGCCTGGTCCTTCATCGCACGCATGTGCTCGAGCGTGATGATGTCCTTGTTGCCGGTCGAGGTGATCACGATGTCGGCCTGGGCGATGCCCTGCTCCACGGTCACCACATCGAAGCCGTCCATCAGCGCCTGCAGCGCATTGATCGGGTCAATCTCGGTGACCGCGACGCGTGCGCCCTGACCGGCCAGCGATTCCGCGCAGCCCTTGCCCACGTCCCCGTAACCACAGATCAGCACCTTCTTGCCGCCGATCAGCACGTCGGTGCCGCGGTTGATGCCGTCGATCAGCGAGTGCCGGGTGCCGTACTTGTTGTCGAACTTCGACTTCGTCACCGAGTCGTTGACGTTGATCGCCGGGAACGGCAGTTCGCCCGAGGCCTCGAACTGGTACAGCCGCAGCACACCCGTCGTCGTCTCCTCGGTGACGCCCTTGACCGACTCGGCGATCTTGGTCCACTTGTCCTTGTCGGTCTCGAAGCGCTCGCGCAGCACGCCGAGGAACACCTTCCACTCCGCCGGGTCGTCGTCCTCGGCCGGCGGAACGACGCCCTGCTTCTCGTACTGCGCGCCGCGCAGCACCATCATGGTGGCGTCGCCGCCGTCGTCGAGAATCATGTTCGCCGGCTCGCCCTCCCAGGTGAGCATCTGCTCGGCGGCCCACCAGTACTCCTCGAGCGTCTCGCCCTTCCACGCGAAGACCGGGGTGCCCTTGGGGTCCTCGGGGGTGCCGTTGGGGCCGACGACGACGGCCGCGGCCGCGTGGTCCTGGGTGGAGAAGATATTGCAGGAAGCCCATCGAACCTCAGCGCCCAGCGCGGTCAGGGTCTCGATCAGCACAGCCGTCTGCACGGTCATGTGCAGCGATCCCGAGATTCGTGCGCCCTTGAGCGGTTGCACGTCGTGGTACTCGCGGCGCAGCGCCATCAAGCCGGGCATCTCGTGCTCGGCGAGCCGGATCTCCTTGCGGCCGAAGTCAGCCAGGGACAGGTCGGCCACCTTGTAGTCGATCCCCTTGCGGGAGTCGGCCTTCAGCTCAGTCATGTAGAGCCCCTTTTCGTTCGTCATTGCTCATGGGCGCACGGACGGGCACATCGGCGACGGCCGTGCGAAACCCCTAGCCTGCGGGCTCGCGGGACAGGCGCTGGGCGCTCTGACAGCTAAGGGGTATCGATAACACCGTAGCGTTCGGCGAACGGCGTCATCAATCTGGCCAGGTCGCGCGCCACCACGTCGGTGGTCAAGTGGTCGGCCTCGGGTGGCATGGACACGTAGCTCATGGCGAGCCGGACGATGGCCCTGGCCAGCACTCCGGCGTCTTCCTCGCTGGCCTGCACCCAGCTGTCCATGAAGGTGGACGTCAGCCGCTGGCTGCAGCGCGTGATGATCGGCCCGCTGTCTGTGGTGATGAGCTGCAGCAAATCGGGTTTGGCCTCACCGGTCAGCAACGAGATCACCAGCGGGTCGGCGGCGGACTCGGCGAAGAAGTCACGAAATCCCTGCGAGAACGCCGCGTAGACGTCGCCGATGTTGCCTTCGATGGCGTCGTCGATCTGGTCGACGAGCCGGTCGGCGAGCCGCAAGGCATACGCCTGCGCCAGGCCTTGGCGGGAGCCGAACTCGTTGTAGATGGTCTGGCGGCTGATGCCCGCGGCCTTGGCCACGTGCGACAGCGTGATCGCCGACCAGTCACGGGTGAGCAGCAATTCACGCATGCCGTCGAGAATCGAATCGCGCAGCAGCACCCGCGACGCCTCGGCGTACGGGACCCGCTGTGCGGTTCGGCGCGGGCTACTCACACGCGCGACGTTAGTCGGTCCAGCCCCGGCATTCGCCCAGACCACCGTCACGGCCGGGCGACCTCCACCATCTCGAAATCCGACTTCGCCGCGCCGCAGTCCGGGCAGCTCCAGTCGTCGGGGATGTCGTCCCAGCGGGTGCCCGGGGCGATGCCGTCTTCCGGCCAACCCTTGGCTTCGTCGTACTCGAATCCACACTGCACGCAGACGAACAGCTTGTAATCCATGACCCTTCCTTTTCTCGTGGATTTGGCTCTGTGGTTCAAACGGGTTCGAAGTCGACCTTCTCGCGCACCGCGCAGTCCGGGCAGGCCCAGTCGTCGGGAATCTCGCTCCACGACGTGCCGGCCGGAAAGCCCTCCCGCGGAGCGCCTTTCGCCTCGTCGTAGACGAAGCCACAGCCCGGGCAGCGGTAAGTGCTCATTGGGAGACTCCAGTGGCCGCGTACTTCGCGAACACCTTGTCGCGTACCCGCGGGTGCACGTTGACCCGGGTGATGTCGCCGTCGTAGTGCTCGAGCACCCGGTGGTCCATCACGCGACGCCACAGCGGCGGGAAGTACGTCAGCGCGATCATCGACGCGTAACCGCTCGGCAGATTGGGGGCGCCCGCCATGCTGCGCAGCGTCTGATAACGCCGAGTCGGGTTGGCGTGATGGTCGCTGTGCCGCTGCAGGTGATACAGGAACAGGTTGGTCACGATGTGGTCGGAATTCCAACTGTGCACCGGCGCGCAGCGTTCGTAGCGGCCGCTTTCACGCTTCTGCCGCAGCAGGCCGTAATGCTCGAGGTAGTTCACCGTCTCCAGCAGCGTGAAGCCGAACACCGCCGAGATCGCGACGTACGGGATCAGTCCCCAACCGAACACGGCGATCAGCGCGCCGTAGAACACCACCGACATCGCCCACGCGTTGAGCACGTCGTTGGACCAGTGCCAGGGACTCTTACCGGCACGACGCAACCGCTGCGCCTCCAGCTCCCACGCCGAGCGCAGGCTGCCGAACACGCTGCGCGGCAGGAACTCCCAGAACGTTTCACCGAAGCGGGCCGACGCGGGATCCTCGGGCGTGGCAACCCGGACGTGGTGGCCGCGGTTGTGTTCGATGTAGAAGTGGCCGTAGCAGGTCTGCGCCAACGTGATCTTCGACAGCCACCGCTCCAGCGAGTCCTTCTTGTGTCCCATCTCGTGCGCGGTGTTGATGCCCACCCCTCCGAGCACCCCCACCGACAGCGCCAGCCCGATCTTGGCCGGCCAGCCCAGACCGCCGTCGAACCCGAGCCAGCTCAGGTCCGACGCCGTGAACAGGTAGGCGCCCATGATCACGCTGGCGTACTGGAACGGGATGTAGATGTAGGTGCAGTAGCGGTAGTACTTGTCGTTCTCGAGCCGCTCCATCACCTCGTCGGGCGGATTCTGCCCGTCCGGCCCGAACCGCAAGTCGAGGGCGGGCAACAGGATGTAGAGCAGGATCGGTCCGATCCAAAACGGCACCTGAGCCGCCACGTGCCAGTTCCACTGGTTGAACGCCCAGACCAGCGGAAGCATCACGAACAGCGCCGTCGGTGCGATCAGTCCCATCAGCCACAGATAGCGCTTCCTGTCGCGCCACTGAGCGACTTCCTGCTCGGGCAATTGCGTGGTCACTACGTGCCTCCTGAAGTGAGTACCATCACGTTCTCCACTTGACTATAGAGCCACATTTGTCGGCTGTCTAGACGCAGAGGCATATTTTGTAAAGCGGCGTAGAGCGTGCGCGACCGCGAGCGCGCAGCCACGTACGGTTTCAGCCCCCGAATCCGTACCAGGATGAGCGCTCGGCGCGGATTGCGTAGCAGGATGAGCGCTCGGCACCCACCGCGGATTGCAGGATGAGCGCTCGGCACGCGACCGCCGAGCCCTGTCAGCGCACCGGGATCGCTTCCGACTCCCGCCTGCCCAGCACCGAGTGACGGCGGCCGTAGACGAAGTAGAGGACCACACCGATCGCCATCCAGACGAGGAAGCGAATCCAGGTCAACGCCGTGAGGTTCAGCATCAGCCAAACGCAGGCCACGATCGAGGCGATCGGCAGCCACGGCACCCCCGGCGCCCGGAAGCCGCGCTCGAGGTCCGGCCGGGTGCGCCGCAGCACGATCACGCCGGCGGACACCAGAACGAACGCGAACAGCGTTCCGATGTTGACCATCTCCTCGAGCTTGTCCATGGGGAACACCGATGCGGTGATTGCCACGAGAGCGCCGACGATCAGCGTGATGCGCACCGGCGTGCCGTGCCGCCCGGTCTTGGCCAGAGCGCGCGGAAACAGCCCATCGCGCGACATCGCGAACAACACGCGGGTCTGCCCGAGCACCAACACGATCACCACGGTGGTCAACCCCGCGAGCGCACCGATCGAGATGACCTTGGCCGCCCAGTCGATTCCGTTGGCGCTGAAGGCCGTCGCGAGATTGGCCTTCTCCCCCGCCTCGCGCAAGACGCTGTAGTGCACCATGCCGGTCAACACGGCCGCCACCGCGACGTAGAGCACGGTCACGATCGCGAGTGAGGCCAGAATGCCCCGGGACACGTCGCGCTGCGGGTTCTTGGTCTCCTCCGCGGTGGTGGCGACGATGTCGAATCCGATGAAGGCGAAGAAGACGATCGAGGCGCCCGCCAGTAGGCCGTACCAGCCGTAGCTGCTGCCCTCGGCACCTGTGAGCAGGGACAGCAACGACTGATCGGTGCCGCTACCGCCTTCGCCGCGCTCGGCCGGCGGCAGGAACGGGGAATAGTTCGCCGCCTTGATGTAGAAGGCACCGACGGCGACCACCAGCAGCACGACCGCCACCTTGATCACGGTGATCGCCAGGCTGACCCCCGCGGAGAGCTTGGTACCCAAGGCAAGAATGACCGTGACGAACGCGATGATCAGCAGCGCACCCCAATCCAATCGCAGTGCACCGAGATCCGCTGTGCCACCGCCGAACTCGAACACAGCACCCAGATAACTCGACCACCCCTTGGCCACCACCGCCGCCGCGACGGCGAACTCGAGGATCAGGTCCCACCCGATGATCCAGGCGACGAACTCGCCGAACGTCGCGTAAGAGAACGTGTAGGCGCTGCCCGCGACCGGCACCGTCGAGGCGAACTCGGCGTAGCACAGCGCCGCCAGACCGCAGGCGATCGCGGCGAGCACGAACGAGACCGAGATCGCCGGGCCGGTGAGGTTACCCGCGGTCGACGCGGTGATGGTGAAGATGCCGGCGCCGATCACCACGGAGACGCCGAACACGGTGAGGTCCCACCAGTTCAGGTCTTTGCGTAACCGGGTGTCCGGTTCATCGGTGTCGGCGATCGACTGCTCCACCGACTTGGTCCGACGAGCCATGACGCTTCCTCCTGTTTGGGCTGTGGCCCGCAATGTAGCTAGTACTGTGCACCCGATGGGGCGGAGTTATAAACACGTCACCGTCATCGGGGGAAGTCTGGCGGGAATGTGTGCGGCGCGGGTACTCTCCGACGTCAGCGAGCGGGTCACGGTTTACGAGCGCGACGACCTGCCCGACGGCCCGGCGAATCGCGCCGCGGTACCGCAGGGCCGCCATGTCCACCTGTTGATGGCGCGCGGCGCCGACGAGTTCGAAAAGCTCTTCCCGGGGCTGCTCGCCGACATGGTGGCCGACGGTGTGCCGATCCTGGAGAACCGGCCGGACTGCATCCACTTCGGCGCCGCCGGCCATGTCCTGGGCACCGCGCACCGGCTGCAGAAGGAGTTCACCGCCTACGTGCCGAGCCGCCCACAACTGGAATGGCAGATCCGCAAGCGGGTGAAGAACGTCGACAACGTCGGGATCGTGCACGCCGCCGTCACCGAGCCGACCTACGATGCCGCGCGCGAACGGGTGACCGGCGTGCTGCTCGATTCCGGTCAGACCGTCGTCGCCGATCTCGTCGTCGATGCCACCGGCCGCGGTACCCGGCTGCCCGGGTGGCTCGAAAAATGGGGTTATGAACGTCCGGCCGAGGAAACCGTCGACGTCGGCATCGGCTACGCCAGCCACCAGTTCCATGTCCCCGAGGGTCTGCTCGCCGAAAAGGTGGTGGTCGCAGGGGCTTCGCGGGCGCAACCGCTCGGCATCGGCATGTTGTTCTACGAGGACGGCAACTGGAACGTCACGACCTTCGGCGTCGGCAAGGTGGCACCGCCGCAGAACGTCGGGCAAATCCTCGACTTGGCCGGCGAGATCCTGCCCGCGCACGTGTCGGCCGCGCTGCGTCAAGGGACGCCGCTGGGCGAGATGGCGTTTCACCGGTACCCGACGAGTCGTTGGCGTCGCTACGACGATCTCGAACGCTTCCCGGCGGGCATCTTCCCGTTCGGCGACGCCGTCGTCAGCTTCAACCCGACCTTCGGCCAAGGCATGACCATGACGGCTATCCAGGCCGGCAATCTGCGCACGGTGCTGGAATCGGGAATCGCCGATGTCGCGGGCCGACTGGCCAAAGCCACGGCGAAGACGACTTGGCCGGTCTGGATGATGACGGCCATCGGCGACCTCACCCTGCACAACGCGACCGGCAAGTCGAAATGGTGGTACAAGCCGGTGGGCGGGCTGTTCGATCAGTTCCTCGGCGCGGCAGAGACCGACCCCGTTCTGGCCGAGTGGTTTCTGCGCCGGTTCAGCCTGCTCGACAGCCTCTACATGGTTCCGTCGCCGCGCCTTGTCGGTCGCACCATCCGCCACAACATGCGGTTGTGGTGGGCCGAGAAACGGGCGGCCGAGAAACCGGTTCGGGTCCCGCAATCGGCATGAGGACCCGGTGCGCGGTACCTGCCCCGGTAATTTGGTAGCCATGACGAGGACGCGATGAGCGCGGGTCTGTTCGGGCTTCTCGACGATGTTGCGGTGCTGGCGCGGATGGCGGCGGCATCGGTCGACGACATCGGCGCGGCAGCGGGCCGGGCGACAGCCAAGGCCGCCGGGGTGGTCGTCGACGACACCGCGGTGACGCCGCAGTACGTGCACGGCCTCACCGCCGACCGCGAGCTGCCGATCATCAAACGGATCGCCATCGGATCGCTGCGCAACAAGCTGCTGTTCATCCTGCCGGCCGCCATGCTGCTCAGCCAGTTCGCGCCGTGGCTCCTGACCCCGCTGTTGATGCTCGGCGCCACATACCTGTGCTACGAGGGCGCCGAAAAGGTGTGGGGCCGCTTGAGTAAACACGGCGGGCACGACCAGCACGCCGTCCCCACCGCCGCCATCGGCGTGGACGCCGAGAAACAGATGGCCGCGGGCGCCATCCGCACCGACTTCATCCTGTCCGCCGAGATCATGGTGATCGCGTTGAACGAGGTGGCCAGCGAACGGTTCTGGCCGAGGTTGATCATCCTGATCGTGGTCGCGATCGTCATCACCCTTGCGGTCTACGGCGTCGTCGGGCTGATCGTGAAGATGGACGACATCGGGCTGCGCCTCACCCAGCGCTCGTCATCGTTCGCACAGAAGGTGGGCCGGGGACTGGTCGTGGGGATGCCCAAACTGCTCGCCGCGCTGTCGACCATCGGGACGGTCGCGATGCTGTGGGTGGGCGGTCACATCCTGCTCGTCGGAACCGACGACGTGGGTTGGCACGCTCCGTACGGGCTGGTGCACCACGCGGAGGACTTCATCCACCACGCCGTGCAGGGCGTCGGCGGCGTGTTGGCGTGGCTCACCAACACCGCGGCCTCGGCCGTCATCGGATTGGCCGTCGGCGCCGTGATCGTGGCGATCATGCATGTGTTGCCCTTCGGCAGGCGCACGAAGGAAGACACGCCGCACTGAGCGGCGCGCGCTAGATTCCGACGGTCGCGCGGAACAGTTTCGTCGGCTGCGTCGCGGCGAGCCGGATCGGTCCCTCGTCGGCCGACACCCACGCCGCCGATCCCTTGTTCAGCGTGACTGTGCCGCCCTTGGCGTGCACGACGGTCGAGCCCTCGGTGCACAACAGGATCTGCGGACCGTCGTGTCGCGTGGGCGCGTCGATCTCGTGGCCGGTCCGGTCCCCGTCGATGTGCAGCACCGACACCGCGAACTCGGGCGCCGGGGTGCGGTAGACCGACTCGATGCCGTCCTCGACCTCCTCGGGCCGGACCACCACGTCAGCGGCGGGCGTGAAGTCGAGAACACGCAACAACTCCGGCACGTCGACGTGCTTTGGGGTGAGCCCACCGCGTAACACGTTGTCGGAGTTGGCCATCACCTCCACGCCGACGCCGTTGAGGTAAGTGTGCAGATTGCCCGCGGGTAGGTAGATTCCTTCGCCCGGCTTCAACGTGATGCGGTTGAGCAGCAACGAGGCCAGCACACCCGCGTCGCCGGGATAACGTTCGCCGAGCTCCAGCACCGTCTTGGCTTCAGCCGCGAATTCTCTTCTGCCGGACCGGACATAGTGAATGGCGCCGTCGATCACGGCGGGCACCAGCACGTCGAGGTCGGGTTGCGGCGCGGTGATCCAGGTGGTGAACAACGCGCGCAGTCCGCCGGCGTCGGGTTGGCCGGAAAGCAGGTTGACGTACGGATCGAGATCGGTGACCGCGAGCGCCCGCATCAACTCGATGCTCCCCGCGGCGGGCCGGAAACCCGCCAGCGCCTCGAACTGGCTCAGGGCGACGATCAATTCCGGCTTGTGGCTGGGATCGCGGTAATTGCGGTTCGGCGCCGACACGGGAATGCCCAGTCTGTTCTCCCGCTCGAAACCCTCCAGCGCCTGTTCGGCGCTGGGGTGCGCCTGCAGCGACAGCGGCTCGTCTGCGGCCAGCACCTTCACCAGGAAGGGCAGCGTGTCGCCGAACCGCGCACACACCGCCGCACCCAACTGACCCTCGGGATCGTCGCGCAGTGCGGCGAGCAGCGAGCGCTGCCCGTCCTCGGTCACCAGCATGGCCGGATCGCCGGGGTGCGCACCGAACCACAACTCCGCTTCAGGATGCGCTGTGGGACAAGCCCTTCCGGTGAACTCGGCAATATCGGTGCGCGAACCCCAGGCATAGGTCCGCACCGCTCCGCGTAGCAGGTGCACTTGGCTAACCTCGAACTAGTTTCAGGTACACGGCGGTCATCTCCAGCCGGACGGCGAGCATCGCCAGCTGTTGTTCCAGACGTCCGGCCGCCGACGACGCATCCGGAACGGCCGCTCCCTCCGGCAGTTCGGGCACGTCCTGGGCGCTGATCACGTCGACGTCGTCCAGGCCCACGGCTCGGGCGACGACGGTTGGCCGCTCCGCGTCGGTGGTCAGCACGAATGTGCGCACCCGCGGTGGAAGCGGACCGTCGATCTGCTCGTCGTGGAAGATCGACCGTTCCCGGTCGGCCGCCGAGGTGTCCCCCATGCCGCCGCGCATCGCCACCAGTGCGTCGGCCAAGCCGACCGCGGCGACCACTCGATGGGCGATGCGCAGCAGAATCGCGGCACAGTGCCGGGCCATCGCGAGCGTCGCCGCGCTGTCACCGGACAGCACGACATCGCGGTCCGACATCTGCTCGGCCAGCGTCTTGGCCGGGTTGGTGAACAGTTCGCGCGCCGCGCTGTTGCGAAGCGCCTCGGCATCGAGTTCGTCGGCCAGCGCCGCGAGGTCGACGTGCATGGCCGGATCGACGACGCTCAGCGTCGCCAGCCCGACGGCGAGGTAGCGCACCAGACCGAATTCGTCGGGCACCCAGACCCGCGGCGCCAGCACCACGGCCCTGCCCGCCGCGACGTCGCGCAACGGGCCTTCGTACGGCGCGGCGACGACCACCCGGGCGCCGCGTCGCACCCCGGTCGCGGCGGCGTTCACCAGCGCGGGATCCCCCGCATCGTCGCCCGCGACGACCAGCACGTCCAACGGACCGATCCACGGCGGCACCTCCGCGGCGACGACGATCGGCGCCGCCACCGACGCGCCGAACGCCGCGGCCAGCACCGATCCCGCGGTCTCGGAGTTCCCGCGACCGGCAACCCAGATCAGGGTGCGGGGCGGGCCGTCCGCCCGTAACGATTCGAGTTCTCCCTCGTCCAGCGCGGCGGCGGTGGCCCGCACTTGGGCACCGGCTGTTGAAGCGGCGCGCAGCAGGCCGTCGCGGTCGGCGCGCAGCAGGCCGTCGACGTCGTCGAGGTTCACCACCGCGGCCGAGGACGGCGGACCCGCAGTCACGTCGCGGCCTCGGATTCGGAGGGAACCTGCGCGCGAACGGTCCTGGAGATCTCGCCGACGATCGCATCGACCTCCTCGGTGCTGCGGGCTTCGACGTTGAGCCGCAGCAGCGGTTCTGTATTCGACATGCGCAGGTTGAACCAAATCCCCTCACCCAGGTCGACCGTGACCCCGTCGAGGTGGTCGATCGAGTGGATCCGGGAGCCGAACGCCTTGAGCACGTCGTCCACACATCGCTCGGCATCGGTGACCGTGAAGTTGATTTCCCCGGATGCCTCGTAGCGCTGGTAGTCGGCCATGAAATCCGATAACGGGCGGTCCTGCTCGCCCAGCGCGGCCAACACGTGCAGCGCGGCCAGCATGCCGGAGTCGGCGCCCCAGAAGTCGCGGAAGTAGTAGTGCGCCGAATGCTCGCCGCCGAAGATCGCACCGGTGTCGGCCATCAGCGCCTTGATATAGGAGTGCCCGACACGGCTGCGCACGGGCGTACCGCCCCGCTCGGTCACCAGCTCGGGCACTGCCCGCGAGGTGATCAGATTGTGAATCACCGTGGCGCCGATCTCCCTACCGAGTTCCCGTGCGGCCACCAGCGCGGTCACCGCCGACGGCGACACCGGATGCCCCTTCTCGTCGACGACGAAACACCGGTCGGCGTCGCCGTCGAAGGCCAGCCCGATGTCGGCGCCGGATTGGACGACGTACTCCTGCAGATCGGCCAGGTTGGCGGGGTCCAGTGGGTTGGCCTCGTGGTTCGGGAAGGTGCCGTCGAGCTCGAAGTACAGCGGCGACAACGTGATCCCGGGGATCGGGCCCAGCACCGCGGGGGCGGTGTGGCCGGCCATCCCGTTGCCCGCGTCGACGGCGACCTTCAGCGGTCGCAACTCCGCCAGGCTCACCAGCGAGCGCAGAAACTCGCCGTATTCGCCCAATACGTCGCGGTCGCTGATGCTGCCGTGCGCACCGTCGTAGCCGGGGACACCGGCGATGACCTCTTCGGCGATGCTCGACAAGCCGGTGTCCTTGCCCACCGGTTTCGCGCCGGCACGGCAGAGCTTGATGCCGTTGTAGGCGGCCGGGTTGTGGCTGGCGGTGAACATCGCGCCGGGGCAGTCCAGCAGACCCGAGGCGAAGTACAGCTGGTCGGTCGAGGCGAGTCCGATCCGCACCACGTCGAGGCCCTGCCCAGTCACGCCGTCGGCGAAGGCCGCTGCCAGCGCCGGCGAACTCGCCCGCATATCGTAACCGATCACCACCTGCGACGCGCCGTCGCGCATGAGGCGGGCGAAGGCACCGCCGACGTCGGCGACGAACCGCTCATCGAGTTCGGATCCGACCAGGCCACGCACGTCATAGGCCTTGATGACGCGATGAACAGCCGCGGCGGGCCGTGACATAGAACTCCTTGTGACGTGGTACTGCTGGCGCCAGCCTAACCGTCCGTGAAGGCGTACACGTGAACTAGTCAGTGGGGTCGGGCAACACCCGCAGATGGCCCCGGCGACGGCCGTTGGACTCCGGACGCCTGGCCGGCGGTGCCATCAGGGAGCCGCCGTGCGCGCCGGTGACCGGATCGGAGAAGCCGGTCGCCACCCCGTTGACCGGCGGAGCGAGGTCGCGGCCCTCGCGGACCGCGTCCGCGAGCGCGACGAGGTCGTCCTCGTCGGGATGAGACGGCAGTGGACCCGCGTGCCGAACCAGTTCCCAGCCGCGCGGCGCGGTGACCCGACCGGCATGCACCACGCACAGGTCCCACGAGTGCGGTTCGGCCACCGTGGCCAGCGGCCCGACCACCGCGGTGGAGTCCGCGTAGACGAATGTCAGCGTCGCGACCGCATAATGCGGGCACCCGGGCCGGCAGCAGCGACGGGGAACGTTCACAGCGGAAGGCTATCGTGGCCGCACGCCGCACGTCGCCGGACACGCGCAGCCCGCCGACGGCCGATCTCGAACCGTTACGATCTTGTTCACCCGCACGAGAGGAGCACCGAGGCGGTGGTCAAGCGGCAATATCTGCGCTCGCGCCGGGGCCGCGACATGCGCGGACCGTTGCTTCCTCCCACGGTGCCGGGTTGGCGCAGTCGCGCCGAGCGGTTCGACATGGCGGTGCTCGAGGCTTACGAGCCGATCGAACGGCGTTGGCAGGACCGGCTGACGGCGCTGGATGTGGCGGTCGACGAGATTCCGCGGATCGCGCCGAAAGATCCCGACAGTGTGCAGTGGCCGCCGGAGGTGATCGCCGACGGGCCGATTGCGCTGGCCCGGCTGATCCCGGCTGGTGTCGATGTTCGGGGTAACGCCACAAGGGCGCGGATTGTGTTGTTCCGCAAGCCGATCGAGCGGCGCGCCAAGGATGTTGTCGAACTCGAAGAGCTGCTGCATGAGATTCTGGTGGCTCAGGTCGCCACGTATCTGGGCGTCGAGCCTTCGGTCATCGACCCGACGATCGACGACGATTGACCGCTGCGGTCAGATGATTCCGCGCTTGAGCCGACGACGCTCGCGTTCGGACAGGCCGCCCCAGATGCCGAAGCGCTCGTCGTGCGCCAGCGCGTACTCCAGGCACGCGTCGCGCACCTCGCAGCCCTGGCAGATTCGCTTGGCTTCGCGCGTCGAGCCACCCTTCTCGGGGAAGAATGCCTCGGGGTCGGTCTGAGCGCACAGCGCGCGCTCCTGCCACAGATCGTCTTCGGGTGTAAGCGCCGGCGCAACGTCGATCGGATCGGGCACCAGACTTAGCTGGGGACGCCGGGGCGTCTCAACAGGTGCCGATCCGGAATTGGCGTGCGGGGCGCTGTCTACTGAGCCGAGGAATCGGTTGTCAAACCGAATCAGACGATCGAAATCGCCGTACTCAAAAGACATCTTCGGCCTCCTCACCTGGTTTCGCTGATCCCCTATAAGCGCCCCACCGGAACGTGGGACCCATTCAATTCGAACAAGTGATCGAATCTCGGTCTGCGGCACCGGAACCGGATGGCCTACCGGGAAATGACACTGGTGTGATTACACACGCGTGAGCTGCCCCGGTCAAGCGTTAGAACAGGAATTCATACCATTCCGTGATCGAAATGCGGCGAGTCGTTACCACGGCGTGTCTGTCACATTCCGCGAATCCCACGGGCCCCCCGAGGATTGAGGCACTCCTGGGCGAACCGAATTCGCTTGGACGGCCTACGCTCGGTCGATGTGAAGGTCACGGTACTCGTCGGCGGCGTCGGTGGCGCACGCTTCCTACTCGGCGTGCAGCACATGCTGGGGCTCGGGCAATTCGCTGTCACGAAAGATGCTGCTGTGACTGATGATTCTACAGTGCATGAACTGACGGCTGTGGTCAACGTCGGTGACGACGCATGGATGTTCGGGGTGCGCATCTGCCCCGACCTCGACACGTGCATGTACACGCTCGGCGGCGGCATAGACCCGGACCGCGGATGGGGACATCGCAACGAAACCTGGCATGCCAAAGAGGAACTCGCGGCTTACGGCGTACAACCGGACTGGTTCGGGCTCGGCGACCGGGATCTCGCGACTCACCTCGTGCGCAGCCAGATGCTGCGCGCCGGCTACCCGCTGTCGCAGGTGACCGAGGCGCTGTGCAAGAGATGGTCGCCGGGCGCGACGCTGCTGCCCGCCAGCGACGACCGCAGTGAAACCCACGTCGTCATCACCGATCCGGGACCCGGTGAGCACGCCGGCGAGAAACGCGCCATCCACTTCCAGGAGTGGTGGGTGCGCTACCGCGCGCAGGTGCCCACGCACAGCTTCGCTTTCGTCGGCGCCGATAAAGCCACGGCGGGGCCCGGCGTCACCGAGGCGATCGAATCCGCCGATGTCGTCATGATCGCGCCGTCCAACCCGGTGGTGAGCATCGGCGCGATCCTCGCCGTGCCGGGTGTCCGCGGCGCGCTGCGGTCGACACCGGCACCGGTCATCGGCTACTCCCCCATCATCGGCGGAAAGCCGTTGCGCGGCATGGCGGACGAATGTCTGTCGGTGATCGGCGTGCCGAGCACCTCGGAGGCCGTCGGCCGGCACTACGGCGCGCGCTCCGGCGTCGGGATCCTCGACGGCTGGCTGGTGCACGAGGACGACCACGCCGAGATAGACGGTGTCGAGGTCCGCTCCGTGCCGCTGTTGATGTCCGACCCCGCGGCGACCGGCGAAATGGTGCGCGCCGGACTGGATTTAGCGGGCGTGAAACCGTGACCGAGCACGGAACGGCCGCTGCCGTCGAACTTCTCCCGGTGCCCGGGTTGCCGGAGTTCCGGCCCGGTGACGACCTCGCCGCGGCGATCGCCGATGCTGCACCGTGGCTGCGCGACGACGACGTCGTGGTGGTGACCAGCAAGGTGCTGTCGAAGTGCGAGGGACGCATCGTCGACGCCCCCGCCGATCCGGAAGAGCGCGATGCCCTGCGCCGCAAGCTCATCGACTCCGAGGCGGTTCGCGTGCTGGCCCGCAAAGGCCGCACACTGATCACCGAGAACAAGATCGGATTGGTTCAGGCCGCCGCAGGAGTCGACGGATCCAACGTCGACTCCGCCGAACTTGCGCTGTTGCCAACCGATCCCGACGCCAGCGCGGCCGCGCTGCGAACCGCTCTGGGTGAGCGCCTCGGTGTGACCGTCGGCGTGGTCGTCACCGACACCATGGGCCGGGCATGGCGCAACGGGCAGATCGACGTGGCCATCGGGGCCGCCGGCCTGACCGTGCTGCACGGGTATGAGGGATCGCTCGACCGGCACGGCAACGAGCTGATCGTCACCGAGATCGCGGTCGCCGACGAGATCGCTGCGGCAGCGGATCTGGTGAAGGGCAAGCTGACCGACATCCCTGTGGCGGTGCTGCGCGGGCTGCCACTGGCAGACGACGGTTCGACGGCGCGCAAGCTGGTCCGGGCGGGCGAGGAGGACTTGTTCTGGCTGGGCACCGAGGAAGCCATCGCGCTGGGCAGGAGTCAGGCCCAGCTGCTGCGCCGGTCGGTGCGCCGGTTCTCCGCTGAGCCCGTAGCCCATGAGCTCGTGGAAGCCGCTGTCGCGGAGGCCCTCACCGCGCCGGCACCGCACCACACGCGGCCGGTGCGGTTCGTGTGGTTGCAGGACCGGGACAGACGGCTGGCGCTACTCGATCGGATGAAAGACAAGTGGCGCGCCGATCTGTCGGCCGATGGCCGCTCCGCCGAGGCCGTCGAACGCCGCGTCGACCGTGGCCGAATACTTTACGACGCACCGGAAGTCGTCATCCCTTTCCTGGTTCCCGACGGTGCGCACAGCTATCCCGACGCCGACCGTACCGCCGCCGAGCACACGATGTTCACCGTCGCGGTCGGCGCGGCGGTGCAGGCGCTGCTGGTGGCGTTGGCCGTGCGCGGTGTCGGCAGCTGCTGGATCGGCTCGACGATATTCGCCCCGCATGTGGTCCGCGACGAGCTCGGGCTGCCCGATGACTGGGAACCGTTGGGCGCAATCGCGATCGGCTATGCGGACGACGGCGCGCCGTCGGGCCCGCGGGCGCCGGTGCGGACCGACGGTCTGCTGGTGCGCAAGTGAGCCTGCACGCGTCGGCGGTCGAGGCGCTTTGCCGTTGGCGGGCACCCGATCCCGCTCAGGACACGCTGCGGCATGCGGTGCTGGCGTTTCTGGCGGCCAGGCCCGATGGATGTCTGCGTGAGTGCGTGCCCGGACACGTCACCGGGTCGGCGCTGGTAGTCGACCACACCGGCACGCATGCTCTTCTCACGCTGCACCCGCGGTTCGGGCGGTGGCTGCAGCTGGGCGGGCACTGCGAGGCCACCGACCCCGACATCGTCGCGGCTGCGTTGAGGGAGGCCACCGAGGAGTCCGGCATCGACGGGCTCACGATCGACCCGACCCTGGCGGCGTTGCATGTTCATCCGGTCGTCTGTTCGCTGGGCGTGCCCACCCGCCACCTCGACATGCAATTCATCGTGCACGCTCCCGCGGGCGCCGAGATCGTCGCGAGCGACGAGTCGTTGGATTTGCGTTGGTGGCCGTTGGACGCGTTACCCCAGGACTGCGACTTCGGCCTCACCCAACTGGCGGCGGCGGCTACACGCTCCCGGTGACTCAGACGTCGGTCGAGAAGCGGACGCCGCCGTCGGGAATCGTGACCCCCGGCCAGACGCGTGCACCGCGCAGCAGTTCGCAGCGCGCGCCGATGTCGGCGCCGTCGCCGATCACCCCGTCGCGGATCAGTGCGCGCGGACCGATGCGCGCGCCGAAGCCGACGATCGAGCGTTCGATCACCGCACCCGCTCCCACGCGCGCGCCGTCGAAGATGACCGCGCCGTCCAGCCTTGCGCCGCCGGCGATTTCGGCGCCGCGGCCGACCACGGTGCCGCCGATCAACAGCGCACCCGGTGCGACGCTGGCGCCGTCGTGCACCAGTTTTTCGCCGCGGTGTCCGCCTAGCGCCGGCGACGGCGCGATGCCGCGGACCAGATCGGCCGATCCCCGCACGAAGTCCTCCGGGGTGCCCATGTCGCGCCAGTACGTGGCGTCGACGTAGCCGCACACCCGAAGCCCGTCGGACAGTAGCCCCGGGAACACCTCGCGTTCCACCGACAGCGCCCGGCCCGTGGGGATGCGCTCGATGACTTCGCGCTTGAACACGTAGCAGCCCGCGTTGATCTGGTCGGTCGGCGGGTCCTGCGTCTTCTCCAGGAACGCGGTGACCATGCCGTCGGAATCGGTCGGCACACAACCGAACGCCCGTGGATCGCCGACGCGCACCAGGTGCAGCGTCAGGTCGGCGCCGTTGCTGTCGTGGTAATCGAGCAGAGCGCGCAGGTCGGCTCCCGACAACACGTCGCCGTTGAAGACCAGCGCGGTGTCGTGGCGCAGCATCGGAGCCACATTCGCGATGCCGCCACCGGTGCCCAGCGGTTCGGTCTCGACGACGTAGTCGATCTGCAGACCGAATTTGGACCCGTCGCCGAACTCCGCCTCGAACACCCCGGCCTTGTACGACGTGCCCAGCACCACGTGTTCGATGCCCGTGTCGGCGATGCGCGACAACAGATGCGTCAAGAACGGCAATCCGGCCGTCGGCAGCATCGGCTTGGGCGCCGACAGGGTCAACGGCCGCAGGCGGGTGCCCAGGCCGCCGACCAGAATGACGGCGTCCACTTGTGCGGGGTTCACGCTAGCGCCGTCCTTTCGCCCGTCTGCGACGTGAATTGCGGACCACCAGACCCGCGCGTGCGGCGAGCGAGCTCCGGATCGTCCACCGCAGCGGACCCTGCCACCACCTGGGATACCGATCCGCCAGAAAAGTGTAGGTGCTCGTGTGATGGGCGGCCAAGTTGCGCGCGGGGTCCCTGCCGGTCGCATGACCCTTGTCGTGCAACACCTCGGCGGAAGGCACGTACACGTTCTGCCAGCCAGCGCGCAGCAGCCGATCACCCAGGTCGACGTCCTCCATGTACATGAAGTAGCGCTCGTCGAACCCGGAGATCTCCTCGAAGGCCGACCGCCGTAGCAACAGGCACGAGCCCGACAGCCAGCCGACCGGACGTTCGCTGGGCTCGTGTCGCTCCTGGCGGTACTCGGCGGTCCACGGATTGGACTTCCAGATCGGCCCGACCACCGCGTGCATGCCCCCGCGCACCAGGCTCGGCTGGTGTCGGGCGGACGGATACACCGAACCGTCGGGGTCGCGGATCAACGGCCCCAGCGACGCGGCGCGCGGCCACCGGGCAGCGGCCTCCAGCAAGATGTCGATGCTGCGTGGGCCCCACTGCACGTCTGGGTTCGCCACCACGAAATAGTCGGAGTAATCCGAATCCTTCAGGTATTCGTCGACGGCGCGGTTGACGGCACTGCCGTAACCGAGATTGCCTCCGGTTCGCAGCAATCGGGCATTGGGATAGCGCTCGAGCGCTTCCTCCGGCGCCCCGTCGGTCGACCCGTTGTCGGCCATGATCACGGTCACCGGCCGGTCGGTCGCATGCGACAGCGAGGCGAGGAACCGGTCGAGATGCGGCCCCGGTGAGTACGTCACCGTGACGACTACCAATTCGTCACTCACGTGACGGCCACCAAATCATCACTCACGTGACGGCCACCAATTCGTCACTCACGTGACACCACCACTTCCGCGCTCACGGCGTAGAGGTTAACGGGCCGTCGGGTCGATCCGCCGCGAGCGCACCTCATCACGCGGTATGCGTGCCTGAGCTGCCAGAACCCACCCGACATGCCGACCGTGCGGGGCATAACGATTGGGGCGGACTTGCAGAAAGACACAGTCACGAGTCTGGCACGCCGACCCGCGCTACCCGGTCTGCGGCTGGGTCGCAAGTAGCCTGGGCTGATGCCCGGTCGAATGCTCCGTGTGATCGCCGTGTCCGCGGCCTTGGCCGTCGTGGTCGGAACGGGCGTCGCCTGGGGCAAGATCCGCTCGTTCGAATCCGGCATCAATCAGATCTCGCCGATCGCGCTCGGCGAAGGCGGCGAAGACGGCGCCATCGACATCCTTCTCGTCGGCATGGACAGTCGGACCGATGCCCACGGCAACCCCCTGTCCGAGGAGGAGCTGGCGACCCTGCGGGCAGGCGACGACGAGGCCACCAACACCGACACGATCATCCTGGTCCGCGTCCCCAACAACGGAAAGTCCGCCACCGCGATCTCGATTCCCCGTGACTCCTACGTCGAGGCACCGGGGATCGGCAAGATGAAGATCAACGGCGTGTACGGCTCCGAGCACTTGGAGAAGATGACCGAGCTCGTCGAGCAGGACGGCATGGACCCGGCGGAGGCCCAGCCGAAGGCGACCGAAGCCGGTCGCGAAGCCCTGATCAAGACGGTGGCCAACCTCACCGGTGTCACCGTCGACCACTACGCCGAGATCGGCCTGCTCGGATTCGCGTTGATCACCGATGCCCTGGGCGGTGTCACCGTGTGTCTGAAAGAAGCCGTGTACGAACCCCTTTCGGGCGCGGACTTTCCGGCGGGCTGGCAGAAGCTCAACGGCCCGCAGGCGTTGAGCTTCGTTCGGCAGCGGCACGACCTGCCGCGCGGCGACCTCGACCGGGTGACACGCCAACAGGCCGTGATGGCGTCGCTGGCGCACGACGTGATCTCCAGCAAGACGCTGTCCAGCCCGTCCACGCTGAACCGGCTGCAGCAGGCCGTCCAACGCTCGGTGGTGCTCTCCGACGGTTGGGATGTCATGGAATTCGCCGACCAGCTGCAGAAGCTCGCCGCGGGCAATGTCGCGTTCGCGACCATCCCGGTCCTGCAGGAGAACGGCTGGAGCGACGACGGAATGCAAAGCGTGGTGCGGGTCGATCCCGACCAGGTGAAGAGTTGGGTCGACGGATTGCTGCACGACCAGGACGAAGGCAAGACCGAGGAACTCGCGTACTCGCCCGACAAGACCACCGTCGACGTGGTCAACGCCACCGACGTCAACGGTCTGGCCGCCGCGGTGTCACAGGTGTTGACCAACAAGGGGTTCACGCCCGGCGCCACCGGCAACCACGAACCGGTGGCCGGCAGCCAGGTGCGCGCGGCCAAGACAGACGACCTTGGCGCGCAAGCGGTCTCGAAAGACCTCGGCGGCCTACCGGTCATCGAGGATCCCTCGGTGGCTCCCGGCTCCGTGCGGGTGGTGCTGGCCGACGACTACACGGGTCCCGGGTCCGGTTTGGACGGCACCGATCCGCTGTTGACGACCGCCGATTCCGTCGCCGTCGGTTCCACCGGTTCGGAGACCGCCCCGCCCCCTTCGCCTATCCTGACCGCCGGGTCGAGCGATCCGAAGTGCGTCAATTAGCGTGACGACGGTCAGCGGGGCGATCCTCGATCCGCTCATGGCGTCAGATCCCGCCGGGCCGCGTATCACCTACTACGACGACGCCACCGGTGAACGCATCGAGCTGTCGACCGCGACGCTCGCGAACTGGGCCGCCAAGACCGCCAACCTGTTACGCGACGAGCTGGGTGCAGGACCGTCGACCCGTGTGGCAGTCCTGCTGCCCGCGCACTGGCAAACCGCCGCGGTGCTGTTCGGCATCTGGTGGATCGGCGCGGAGGTCGTGCTCGGCGGCGATCCCGACATGCACGCCGACATCGCGTTGTGCACCGCGGACCGGTTGGGCGAGGCCGACGCCGCGGTCGGAATGGGCGAGGTTGCGGTGCTATCGCTGGATCCGTTCGGCAAGCCGGCGGCCGACCTGCCCGTCGGCGTGACCGACTACGCCACCGCCGTGCGGGTGCACGGCGACCAGATCTCACCGGAACCCGTTCCCGGCCCCGCGCTGGACGGCCGCACGGTTGCCGAATTACTCACCGCCGCTCGGGAATCCGCTGCGGCGCAGGGCTTTACCGGAAACGACCGCGTGCTGTCGAGCGGCGGCTGGGATACGCTCGACAAGCTCATCGAGCATCTTCTCGCGGTCTTCGCCGCGGGCGCCTCGCTGGTGCAGGTGGCCAACCCCGACCCCTCCGTGCTGGACCGCCGCAGGGAGATGGAGAAGGTGACGAGGGGCTGATCGGTTACTTCAGCAAGGCGCGCGACATCACCACGCGCTGAATCTGATTGGTGCCCTCGTAGATCTGCGTGATCTTCGCGTCGCGCATGAACCGCTCGACGGGGAAGTCGGTGGTGTAGCCGTAGCCGCCGAACAGTTGCACCGCGTTGGTGGTGACCTCCATGGCGACGTCGGAGGCGAAGCACTTCGAGGCCGACGAGATGAATCCGAGTGCCGGCTCGCCGCGTTCGGCGCGGGCGGCCGCGGTGTAGACCATCAGACGGGCGGCTTCGACCTTCATCGCCATGTCCGCGATCATGAACTGCACCGCCTGGAAGTCGCCGATCGGCTTGCCGAACTGCTTGCGCTCCTTGACATATGCGATCGATGCGTCGAGAGCGCCCTGCGCGATGCCCACGGCCTGCGCGCCGATGGTCGGCCGGGTGTGGTCCAACGTCGCCAGCGCCGTCTTGAAGCCCGTGCCTTCGTCGCCGATGATGCGGTCGGCGGGGATGCGGCAGTCTTCGAAGTACAACTCGGTGGTGGGCGAGCCCTTGATGCCCATCTTCTTCTCCTTGGCGCCGATGGAGAAGCCGGGGTCGTCCTTGTGCACGACGAACGCCGAGATGCCGTTGGCGCCCTTGTCGGGGTCGGTCACCGCCATCACCGTGTACCACGTCGAGTGTCCGCCGTTGGAGATCCAGCACTTCGCGCCGTTGAGCACCCACTCGTCGCCCTCGCGGCGCGCCCGCGTGCGCATCGACGCCGCGTCGCTGCCGGCCTCGCGCTCCGAGAGCGCATACGACGCCACCGCCTCGCCCGCCGCGATCGACGGCAGCACCTGCTTCTTGAGTTCCTCACTGCCGCGCAGCAGCAGCCCCATGGTGCCCAGCTTGTTGCAGATCGGGATCAGCGACGACGACGCGCACACCCGCGCGACCTCTTCGATCACGATGCACGCCGCGACCGAATCGCCGCCCTGACCGCCGTACTCCTCGGGGATGTGAATCGCGGCCATCCCGGACGCGGTCAGCGCCGCCAGCGCCTCGTCGGTGTAGCGCGCCTTCTCATCGACGTCGGCGGCGTACGGCGCGATCTCCTTTTCGCAGAGGTCGCGGAGCACCGCGCGCAATTCATTGTGCTCGTCGGAAAGCCGGAAGGCGTCGAACGACGGGTTCGAGATGGCCATGGGAGCTCCTTGCTACTCGCCGGTAACTTTACCCTCGCGGTTCCGACGGCACCGGCAGCCTACTGCCCGAGCAAGCGGTCCCGCAGCGCCGCATCCTTCTGCATGACAGTGTCCTGCAGGTCGGACTGAAACTGCACGACCCGCTCCCGCAGCACGGCGTCGGACGCCCCCAGGATCCGCACCGCCAGCAACCCTGCGTTGCGGGCCCCGCCGATCGACACCGTGGCCACCGGCACGCCGGCGGGCATCTGCACGATCGACAGCAGCGAGTCCAGTCCGTCCAGCTTGGCCAGAGGCACCGGCACACCGATGACCGGAAGCGGCGTTGCCGACGCCACCATGCCGGGCAGATGGGCAGCGCCGCCGGCACCGGCGATGATCACCTCGATACCGCGGTCCGCCGCGCTCTGCGCGTACTCGAGCATGCGGACCGGGGTGCGGTGCGCGGAGACGACGCCGACCTCGAACGGCACGCCGAACTCGGCCAGGGCGTGCGCAGCGTCTTCCATCACCGACCAGTCGCTGTCGCTGCCCATGATCAGGCCGACCCGCGGCGCCGGGGCACTAGTCATGGGCACTCCATCCGTCCGTCCATTCCGCATGCGACAACCAGTGTGCCGCCCTGACCGCACGTTCCCGCACCTCGGCGACGTACGCGTCGTCATCGGCAGAGCCGCTGGCCGCGCCGACGACGTTCACATGCCCGATCTTGCGGCCCGGCCGTTCTTGTTTCCCGTACAGATGCACCTTGGCATCCGGCAGCCTCGCGAACAGATGATGCAGCCGTTCGTCCATCGTCATCGCCGGAGAGTCTTGTGCGCCAAGGATATTGGCCATCACCGTGACCGGTGCGATCGGCGCGGTGTCACCGAGCGGATAGTCCAGCACTGCGCGCAGATGTTGTTCGAACTGACTCGTACGGGCGCCGTCCATGGTCCAGTGCCCGGAATTGTGCGGACGCATCGCCAGCTCGTTGACGAGCAGCGCACCGTCCACGGTCTCGAACAATTCGACGGCGAGCACGCCGACCACGCCGAGCTCCGCTGCCAGCTGCAGCCCCAGTCGGCCTGCCGCAGAACGCAACTCATCGTCGAGCCGCGGCGCCGGCGCGATGACCTCCACGCAGATGCCGTCGCGCTGCACGGTCTCGACCACCGGCCACGCCGCGCCCTGACCGAACGGTGAGCGGGCCACCAGCACAGCCAGCTCGCGCCGCATCGCCACCCTCTCCTCGATCAGCACTTCGGCGCCGCCCGACAGGTACCGACGCGCCGCGTCGCGCGCGTCGGCAGCATCGCGGGCCAGCGTCACACCGCGGCCGTCGTATCCGCCGCGCGCGGTCTTGACCACGACGGGGCCGTCGACGCGGGCGGCGAACGCGTCGACGTCGGCAAGCTGACCGACCGCCGCGAACCGCGGCACCGGCGCACCGAGCGTCTCGAGCCGTCGACGCATCACCAATTTGTCCTGGGCGTGGATCAAGGCCGACGGTGGCGGTGCCACGTTGACGCCGTCGGCGACGAGTTTCTCCAGCAGCTCGGGAGGGACGTGCTCATGATCGAAGGTCAGCGCGGCGGCGCCCGCGGCCGCGCGGCGCAACGCATCGAGATCGGTATGCGTGCCCAGCACCACATCGGGGCTGACCTGCGCGGCCGGGTCGGCGGCGTCGACGGCGAGAACACGCAGCGTCTGACCGAGCGCGATGGCCGCCTGATGAGTCATTCTGGCCAGCTGTCCACCGCCGACCATGGCCACCACCGGGGGTCCGTTCGGGTTCTGCGACACGCCCTAATGGTGTCATGACCGCCCAGGCGGGCCGGTCACCGTGTACCCGCTGCGACCTGCACGGGTACGCGCAACGTGCAGTATTTCCGTACACTGCGCTGTTGTGTCCTTTACCGATGCGACGATCGCACGGCTGCCAAGTCCGATCCGGCCGTACTTCGAGCGGCATCACGAACTGATCAAGTTCGCGATCGTCGGCGCGACGACGTTCATCATCGACACATCGGTCTTCTACACGCTCAAGCTCACGGTGCTCGAGCCCAAGCCGGTGACGGCGAAGATCATCGCGGGCATCGTCGCGGTGATCGCGTCCTACATCCTCAATCGCGAGTGGAGCTTCCGCGACCGCGGCGGTCGGGAGCGCCACCACGAGGCGCTGCTGTTCTTCGGGTTCAGCGGGGTCGGCGTGCTGTTGAGCATGGCGCCGCTGTGGTTCTCCAGCTACGTGCTGATGCTGCGGGTGCCAGAGGTCAGCCTGACCGTGGAGAACATCGCCGACTTCATCTCGGCCTACATCATCGGCAACCTGCTGCAGATGGCGTTCCGGTTCTGGGCGTTCCGCCGCTGGGTGTTCCCCGACGAGTTCGGGCGCAACCCGGACAAGGCGGTCGAGTCGCTCACCGCGGGCGGCCTCGCCGAGGCCATGGAGGACGTCCACGAGCACGAAGAGATCGCGGCCGCCGAGCACGCGGTCGGCAACGTCACCCCCTTGAAGCCGCGGCGGCGCGCCAGGCGGCTGGCTCAGCTCGGCGACTCGTCCGAGCCCAGGGTGTCGAAGACCTCGTGATACAGCAGCGAGTGGACTCGTTCCACTCGCGGAATGTCGTCGAACGCGAGCGGATCCTGCGCCGCTGACTCGATGATCAGCGTGCCCGTGCGCAGAATGCGGTCGATCAGTCCGTGCCGGAACTCGACGCTGTTGATCCGCGCCAGCGGGATGTCGATCCCCGACCGGGTCAACACGCCGTGGCGGAACATCACGCGACGGTCGGTGATCACGAAGTGGGTCGTCAGCCAGTTGAGGAACGGCCACAGCGTCAACCATCCGATGATCACCAGCCAGATCACGGCGATCACGATCAGCACGACGTTGCGCGCAGTCTGATCCCAGTCGAGGGTGTTGAGGTAGCCGGCGAGTACCGCGGCCGCCGCGGTCGCCAACAGCAGCACCGCCACGGGGCCGATCAGCCGTTTCCAATGCGGGTGCCGGTGCAGCACCACCTGCTCATCGGCGGCGAGCACATTGTCGGGATAACCCATGACGATGACCTTAGAGCGATTCGGCCGGCCGCAAGTGGACGATGTCGCCCGCGGACACCGTCGTCGGCCCGCCGTCGGTGTCGAGCACGAGCCTGCCCTGGCCGTCGATGTCACGCGCAACGCCGACGAGTTCACGGTCACCGGGGAGCAGCGCGCGAACATTCATGCCGAGTGTCAGGCTCCGTGCCCGGTAGGCGGCGATCAGGTCGGCGTCGGCACCACCGGCCCGCCGCCACGAATCGATCCGGTTGCCGAGCTCGTGCAGTACCCGGTCGATCAGCCGTTGCCGGTCGGGGTGCGCAACACCGAGGTCGACCAGCGACGTCACCCCGTCGACGCCCACCTCGCCGGCCCGCAGCGAGACGTTGAGCCCGACACCGATCACCACGGCCCGGTCCGCCGCGGCGACCTCGGCGAGAATGCCGGCCAGCTTGCCGTCGCCGGCTAGGACGTCGTTGGGCCACTTCAAGCCCGCTGCCACGCCGGCGTCTGCGACCGCGTCGACGACGGCCACACCGGTCGCCAGCGGCAGTAACCCCCATGCGTCGCTGGGCACCGCGGCCACGTCGACGCCCACCGACATCGTGATCTGCGCGAACGGGACCGCCGACCAGCTTCGACCGCGTCGACCGCGGCCCGCGGTCTGGTTCTCGGCGATCAGCACCGCCCCGGCGATGTCCTCGCCGCGTCCTGCGCGCGCGATCAGGTCGGCGTTCGTCGATCCGGTCTCGGCCACCACGTCGACACGCCGCCATTCCGGCGAGCTGCTCAATACGTCGTCGCGCAACGCCGCAGCGTCGAGCGGAACCCGATCGACGGTCATCGGAATCGGACTCCCATCTGAAAACTCGTTCGGCCCTCACTACTACCACCGGCGGCTGTCCACACGGTGCGCAAGGCAGCTTAAGGGGACCTTAAGGACGCGCCGTCAGTCCCGCGCGCCTCATTCGTTAGCATCGACGACCATGACCTCCGTTCAACAGCCGTCGGCCGAGCCGTCAGGCGAACACGAGATCGACATCCACACCACCGCGGGCAAGCTCGCCGATCTGCGCAGGCGAGCCGAGGAGACGCTGCACCCGGTCGGCGAGGAGGCGGTCGAGAAGACGCATGCCAAGGGCAAGCTCACCGCTCGCGAGCGCATTCTCGCTCTGCTGGACGAGGGTTCGTTCGTGGAGCTCGACGCGCTGGCCCGGCACCGCAGCACGAACTTCGGCCTCGAGGCCAACCGGCCGCTCGGCGACGGCGTCGTGACCGGATACGGCACCATCGACGGTCGCGAAGTGTGCATCTTCAGCCAGGACGCGACCGTCTTCGGCGGCAGCCTCGGCGAGGTGTATGGCGAGAAGATCGTCAAGGTGCAGGAACTCGCGATCAAGACCGGGCGGCCGCTGATCGGCATCAACGACGGTGCCGGCGCGCGCATCCAGGAGGGCGTCGTCTCGCTCGGCCTGTACAGCAACATCTTCCACAACAACATTCGGGCCTCGGGCGTGATCCCGCAGATCTCGCTCATCATGGGCGCCGCGGCCGGTGGACACGTCTACTCCCCCGCGCTCACCGATTTCGTCGTCATGGTCGACCAGACCAGCCAGATGTTCATCACCGGGCCGGACGTCATCAAGACCGTCACCGGCGAAGAGGTGACGATGGAGGAACTCGGCGGCGCGCACACGCACATGGCCAAGTCGGGGCTGGCGCACTACGTGGCCTCCGGGGAGCAGGACGCGTTCGACTACGTCCGCGAGCTGCTGTCGTACCTGCCGTCCAACAACCGGGCCGACCCGCCGCGCTATCCCGCGGCGGCGCCCGAGGGCGCCATCGAGGAGAACCTCACCGACGAGGACCTCGAGCTGGACACGCTGATTCCGGATTCGCCGAACCAGCCCTACGACATGCACGAGGTCATCGTTCGCATGCTCGACGACGACGAGTTCCTCGAGGTGCAGGCCGGCTACGCGCAGAACATCATCGTCGGGTTCGGCCGCATCGAGGGACGCCCGGTGGGCATCGTGGCCAACCAGCCGACGCAATTCGCCGGCTGCCTCGACATCAACGCCTCCGAGAAGGCGGCCCGGTTCGTGCGGACCTGCGACTGCTTCAACGTCCCGATCGTGATGCTGGTCGACGTGCCCGGCTTCCTGCCCGGCACCGATCAGGAGTACAACGGCATCATCCGGCGCGGCGCCAAGCTGCTCTACGCCTACGGCGAAGCCACGGTCGCCAAGATCACGGTGATCACCCGCAAGGCCTACGGCGGCGCCTACTGCGTGATGGGCTCCAAGGAGATGGGCGCCGACGTCAACGTGGCCTGGCCAACCGCGCAGATCGCGGTGATGGGCGCGTCGGGCGCCGTCGGCTTCGTCTACCGCTCGAAGCTCAAGGAGGCGGCCAAGAGCGGCGAGGACGTCGACGCGCTGCGGCTGCAACTCCAGCAGGAGTACGAGGACACTCTGGTCAACCCCTACATCGCGGCCGAACGCGGCTACGTCGACGCGGTCATTCCGCCGTCGCACACCCGCGGCTACGTCGCGACCGCGCTGCGCCTGCTGGAACGCAAGATCGCGCAGGTGCCGCCGAAGAAGCACGGGAACATCCCCCTGTGAGCGGGGCGAACAATGAGGCTTCCGTGAGCGGGGCGAACAATGAGGGTCCTGTGAGCGGGGCGAACGATCAGGCTCCCGTGAGCGGGGCGAATGAGGCACTCGCCGATCACGAGGCGCACCTCCAGGTCGTCCGGGGTGAGCCGACGACCGAGGAGATGGCCGCGCTGATGGCCGTGCTGGCGGCCGCCTCGAGCGTTCCCGCCGAGCCGCGCGAGCAGGAGGAGAACCTCTGGGGTCATCCGGTCGACCGGCTGCGCTACACGCCGTTCAGCTGGCAGCGGGTGACGCTCGTGGAGCGGACACACATGCGCCGACGGTGACGCGGGTAGTCCTCGCGTCGGCGTCCCCCGGCCGCCGAAAGGTGTTGCGGCAGGCCGGGATCGACCCTCTTGTCATCGTGTCCGGCGTCGACGAGGATGCCGTCGTCGCCGGCCTGAACCCCTCTGCCACCCCCGCCGAGGTGACGGTCGCGCTGGCGGCGGCGAAAGCCGACGCGGTGCTCGACGGCCTCGAGTCCGCGGTCGCCGCGGATTGCGTCGTGATCGGGTGTGACTCGATGCTCTACTTCGACGGGGAACTGCTGGGCAAGCCGCCGACGCCGGAGGCGGCGCTGGCCGGCTGGAAGCGGATGGCGGGCAACTCCGGGCAGCTGTACACCGGTCATTGCGTGATTCGGTTGCGCGACAACGTCATCGAGCACCGAGTTGCCGAGTCCGAGGCCACTACGGTCCGTTTCGGCGTTCCGTCGCCCAGCGATCTCGAGTACTACATCGCCAGCGGCGAGCCGACCGCGGTGGCGGGCGGATTCACGCTCGACGGGCTGGGCGGCTGGTTCGTCGATGGCGTTGAAGGCGATCCGTCCTCCGTGATCGGCATCGGACTACCGCTCGTCCGCAGGCTGATCGGGCACGCCGGCCTGTCCCTTGCCGAGCTTTGGCAGGCGAATCGGCCTGAGTAGGCTTGTTGTGTGCCATTGCCTGCCGATCCAGATCCCGCCCTGCAGTCATACGCCCACCCCGAACGGCTGGTGACCGCCGACTGGTTGTCGGCAAACCTCGGCCGTCCCGGCCTGGCGATCGTCGAGTCGGACGAGGACGTGCTGCTCTACGACACCGGGCACATTCCCGGCGCCGTCAAGATCGACTGGCACACCGACCTCAATGACCCCAACGTGCGCGACTACATCACCGGCGAGCAGTTCGCCGAACTGATGAACCGCAAGGGCATTTCCCGCGACGACACCGTGGTGATCTACGGCGACAAGAGCAACTGGTGGGCGGCATACGCCCTGTGGGTGTTCACGCTGTTCGGCCACCCCGATGTCCGCCTGCTCAACGGAGGGCGCGACCTGTGGATCTCCGACGGCCGTGAGACCACCCTCGATGTGCCGAACAAGCAGTCCACGGGCTACCCCGTCGTCGAGCGCGACGACGCGCCGATCCGCGCGTTCAAGGACGACGTGCTCGACGTGCTCGGCTCCGCGCCGTTGATCGACGTCCGTTCCCCGCAGGAGTACACCGGCGAGCGCACCCACATGCCCGACTACCCCGAGGAGGGGGCGCTACGGGGCGGCCACGTGCCCACCGCGCGTTCCATCCCGTGGGCCAAGGCCGCCGACGACAGCGGCCGGTTCCGCAGCCGCCCCGAACTCGAGGAGCTGTACGGCTTTCTGACCGCCGACGACAAGACGATCGTGTACTGCCGCATCGGCGAACGCTCGAGCCACACCTGGTTCGTGCTGACCCACCTGCTCGGCCTACCCGGCGTGCGCAACTACGACGGCTCGTGGACCGAATGGGGCAACGCGGTACGGGTTCCGGTGGCCGTCGGACCCGAACCCGGGGAGGCGCCGGGCTCCTGATGACCGCGATGCCGGCCGCGCTGGCCGAGGTGGTCTCGGACTTCAAAGAGGTCCGGGGCCAGGACAAGCTGCAACTGCTGCTGGAGTTCGCCAACGAGCTGCCGCCGCTGCCCGCCGACCTCGAAGAGGCCGCGATGGAGCCGGTGCCCGAGTGCCAGTCCCCGCTGTTCTTGCACGTCGACGCGGATGACCGCGAACACGTCCGGCTGTTTTTCAGCGCGCCCGCCGAGGCCCCCACCACCCGCGGTTTCGCCGCGATTCTGGCGACCGGGCTGGACGATCTCACGGCCGAGGAAATCCTCGGTGTGCCCGACGACTTCTACTCCGAGTTGGGCCTCGCGGCGCTGATCAGCCCGCTGCGCCTGCGTGGTATGTCCGCGATGCTCGCGCGCATCAAGAACCGGCTCCGCTGACGGATTTCTCCAGTTACCGACCGGTAAGGGACCGGCTCGCCGAACCCTCGGCTACGCCCCTTAAACTTTCCCGGGTTACATTCCTAAAGACGTTTCTTAGAGAACATGCCGTCAGGAGGCGCAGTGGCAAGTCACGCCAGCTCGAAGATCTCCAAGGTGCTGGTCGCCAACCGCGGGGAGATCGCGGTCCGGGTGATCAGGGCCGCCAAGGATGCGGGGCTGCAGAGCGTGGCCGTGTACGCCGAACCCGACGCCGACGCCCCTCACGTCCGGCTCGCCGACGAGGCTTTCGCCCTCGGCGGCCAGACGTCGGCGGAGTCCTATCTGGTCTTTGAGAAGCTGCTCGACGCCGCCGAGAAGTCCGGTGCCAACGCGGTGCACCCGGGCTACGGGTTCCTCTCCGAGAACGCCGATTTCGCGCAGGCGGTCATCGACGCGGGCCTGATTTGGATTGGGCCCAGCCCGCAGTCCATCCGCGACCTCGGCGACAAGGTCACCGCGCGCCACATCGCCGCACGTGCCAAGGCTCCGCTGGTGCCGGGCACACCGGATCCGGTCAAGAACGCCGACGAGGTCGTCGCGTTCGCCAAGGAGTACGGCGTGCCGATCGCGATCAAGGCCGCCTTCGGCGGCGGCGGCCGCGGCATGAAGGTGGCCCGCACCATCGAGGAGATCCCCGAACTGTACGAATCGGCGGTGCGTGAAGCGGTCGCGGCGTTCGGCCGCGGCGAGTGCTTCGTCGAGCGCTATCTGGACAAGCCCCGACACGTCGAGGCGCAGGTGATCGCCGACCAGCACGGCAACGTCGTCGTCGCCGGCACCCGGGACTGCTCGCTGCAGCGCCGCTTCCAGAAGCTGGTCGAAGAGGCACCCGCGCCATTTCTCACCGAAGCGCAGCGCAAAGAGATCCACGAGTCGGCCAAGCGCATCTGCAAGGAGTCCGGCTACTACGGCGCCGGCACCGTCGAGTACCTGGTCGGCCAGGACGGCCTGATCTCGTTCCTCGAGGTCAACACCCGCCTGCAGGTTGAGCACCCGGTGACCGAGGAGACCTCGGGCATCGACCTGGTGCGCCAGCAGTTCCGCATCGCCAACGGCGAACCGCTCGACATCACCGAGGATCCGACGCCGCGTGGGCACTCCATCGAGTTCCGCATCAACGGCGAGGACGCCGGACGCGGCTTCCTGCCCGCTCCCGGTCCGGTGACCAGGTTCGAGACCCCGCAGGGCCCCGGCATCCGGATGGACGCCGGCGTGGAGTCCGGTTCGGTGATCGGCGGCCAGTTCGACTCGATGCTGGCCAAGCTGATCGTCACCGGCGCCAATCGTCAAGAGGCCCTGGAGCGGTCGCGCCGCGCGCTGGACGAATTCCACGTCGAGGGCCTGGCCACCGTGATCCCGTTCCACCGCGCCGTGGTGTCCGACCCCGCGTTCATCGGTGACGACAACGGCTTCACCGTGCACACCCGCTGGATCGAGACCGAGTGGGACAACACCATCGAACCGTTCACCGGTGGCGACCCGATCGAGGAAGAGGACACCGTCCCGCGGCAGACCGTTGTCGTCGAGGTCGGCGGCCGGCGCCTCGAGGTGTCGCTGCCCGGTGACCTGGCTCTCGGTGGCGGCGGCGCCCCGGCAGCCGGTGCCAACGTCGTCCGTAAGAAGCCCAAGGCGCGCAAGCGCGGCGGGGGCGGCGGAGCGGCCGCGTCCGGCGACGCGGTGACCGCGCCGATGCAGGGCACGGTGGTCAAGGTCGCTGTCGAGGAGGGTCAGCAGGTCTCCGCCGGTGACCTGGTCGTGGTGCTCGAGGCGATGAAGATGGAAAACCCCGTCACCGCGCACAAGGACGGCACCGTCACCGGCCTGGCCGTCGAGCCCGGTGCCGCCATCACCCAGGGCACGGTGCTGGCCGAGATCAAGTAAGGACAATCCTGGCGAGCAGACGGCAATTGTCCTGAAATGCGGCAATTTTGGGTCACTTTGCGTCTGCTCGCGCTGGATGGGTGACATGGAGCCGGTGGAGATCAACGCGGGCGCGTGGTATCTGCGCGCTCTGCGCTGCGACGACCGCATCGACGACCGACCCGCGCTGGCGGAGTTGGGCAACACCGATGCCGGTTACGTGCAGATGCGGGCGGTGCAGTGGGAGTCGGACACCATGTATTCGTGGGCGGTGTGCGAGCCGACGACGGGCGAACTGCTCGCCGAGGTGACGCTATCGCCGGCCACCGGGAACATCGCCCTGCAGGCCCGGCGTGGCCATGCCGAGGCCGCGCAGGCCGCAGGCGACGCCGTCCGGCGGTTCGCTGACTCGTTGGAGTAGCTACTTCACGTCGATGTCGCGGCCGGTCGCGAGGTCGCCGCAATCGACGGAGACGACGTCGTCGCGGTCGGCCAGGAACGCCCGGGCGCCCTCGTCGCCGTGGATTTGCTGCAGCAGCGTGGCCCAGTGCCTGCGCGCGATGACCACCGGATGGCCGGGCACGCGCCGGTAGCGGGCGCGCGCAAGCCCGGATGCCGACCGGACCGCGGCGGCCACCACGCGGCGCACCGCGTCGGCGCCGATGTCGGGGGTGTCGACGGTGTGCAACACCGCGTATTCGGCATCCACCGCCGACAGGCCCGCCCGCAGGGACGCCGACAACCCGTCCGCCCACGCCTCGGCGACGACCGCCCGCGCCGGCGGCGGTACCTCGACGATCGCCGCACCCAACACGACCACCACGTCAGCACACCCGCCGTCGTGCAGCGCGTCGACACCGGCCCTGAGCCACTTTCCTTGTTCAGCAAGGACTTTCGGCATTCCATACCGGGTGCCCGCACCCGCGGCCAGCAGCACACCGGCTACCGTCGTCGTCACGGACACAAGTGTGCGATCCTGCGCGAGCGTGCGCAAAGTGCTGCGGCGTTGCGGCGTGTCGTGCGACGGGCATGCACGGTCGGAGGAAAGCGGGGGTAGCCGGCGGCGTTGCCGTTGACCTGTGGCTATGCCGGTGATGTTGATACCGATTGTGGTTGATCGAGATGCGGCGTAGGGTTCAGCACAGGTTGAGTTCACAGCCAAGCTGGAAACGTCATCCACGGGCAGGGCATCACTTTTGCCGCTGCTACGAAGGCTTTGAAGACGCAGGGCCCCAATTTTTGACGTGAACCACAGTACGAATTGCACATTCACTGATGGAGTCACAAATGCCTGTTTCTCACACCCCACCGATCGATTCGGCGCCACTGGTCGAATCCCACGATTGCCACACCGCGCATTTCGCCACCCGCCGGCTGCAAGCAGATACCGCGATCATCACCGTGCAGGGCCAGATCGACGCGGCGAACGCTCAGGACCTGATCGACTATGCGCTGCGCCATGCCACCGAGCTCGATTGTCTGCTGATCGACCTTTCCGGAGTCGACTTCTTCGGCACCGCAGGGTTTTCCGCGCTACACACCCTCAACGTCCGTACTGCCGGCGAGGAGATCGGCTGGGCGATGCTGCCGAGCCCCGCGGTGAGCCGATTGCTGCGCATCTGCGATCCGGATGCCGCGTTGCCCGTCAGTGACAGCGTCGAGGCGGCGCTCTCGGCGCTACAGGGCGATCGGCCGCTACTGCAACTGGTCCCTGAGCCGCGCTAGGGATTTCGCCAGCAGCCGCGACACGTGCATCTGCGAGATGCCGACCCGTTCGGCGATCTGCGTCTGGGTGAGCGACTCGAAGAACCGCAGCAGCAACACCGTGCGTTCGCGTTCGGGTAGCGCAGCGAGCAAGGGCCGCAACGCTTCCCGGTTCTCGATCTGATCCAGGCCGAGGTCGACGTCGCCCAGTGTGTCGGCGATTGCGGGGGCGTCCTCGGTTCCGCTGCCGCCACTGTCGATCGACAGCGTGTTGTAGGAGCTCCCGGCGACCAGGCCCTCGACGACCTCGTCGCGATCCATGCCCAGCTCCGCGGCCAGCTCCGAGGCTGTCGGCGCGCGGCCGAGGCGCTGCGACAACTCCGCGGTCGCGGCACCGAGCCGCAGGTGAAGTTCCTTGAGCCGCCGGGGCACCTTGACCGACCAGCTGTTGTCACGGAAGTGCCGTCGGACTTCGCCCATGATGGTCGGCACCGCGAACGAGACGAAGTCCGAGCCCGCCTCGACGTCGAAGCGGATCACCGCGTTCACCAGGCCGACACGGGCCACCTGGACGAGGTCTTCGCGCGGTTCGCCGCGTCCGTCGAAGCGGCGGGCGATGTGGTCGGCCAGCGGCAGGCAGCGCTCGACGATGCGGTCTCGCTGCCGCTGGAACTTCGGCGAGTCCGC
Organism: Mycobacterium sp. GA-0227b; assembly: GCF_001499855.1. Lineage (GTDB taxonomy): Bacteria > Actinomycetota > Actinomycetes > Mycobacteriales > Mycobacteriaceae > Mycobacterium. The sequence continues at coordinate 89,901 of NZ_LQIK01000004.1, read as the reverse complement.
CGGCACATCCTTCAGTTCGCGGAACATGTCGGCGACATCCGCGTACTCAGAGTTCGAACGCGACGACGAACCCTGTGACGTCGGCGGCGTCACTGCAGTGTCGCTCGTCTCGTCGTCATGGAGATCCCGAACACCTGCGCGTTCTCGGGTCCCTGCCCGTTCTGGAAGGTCTTGACTTCGTCGGTCAGCGAGCTGAGCACGTGCCAGCTGAAGCTGCCCGGCGCCAAGATGTCGGAGTTCTTGCATGTGGTCGACGCGTCGATGATGACGGCGTCCTCCCGCGGGTCGATGACGAGCAGCAGTACCGAGTCGGGTACCGCGGACCGGATCAGCCTGGTACACGCCTCGTCGACCGCGAGCCGCAGGTCGGCCACGGCGTCGAAGTCGAGGTCCTCGAACGTCGCCACCGCGGCGACGAGGGTGCGCAGCACCGCTAGGTTCTCGAGTTCGGCAGCGACCCGGAGTTCCACCGACCGCCCGCCGTGTCCGTGCCCGTTTTTCTTGTTGGCGACGTCGGCCATCTGACCTCCCGGCAATGTCGAAGCGAGATTACCCCAGGTCGAGTCCCAGCTAACCACGAGTACTCCGGCTACCCGCCGCTGATGACGTGTGCCACACGTCAAGGCGGGTAATAACCCGGTCATGGAGCAGACTCGACGGCGAACGCACTTCGATCACACGGCCGACGACCGGGCGCCGGTCGCGCCGATGATGCGGTGAATGCGCCTGTGACGACCAACGTTGCGATGGCGTGGCGAAGCCGGAGTTGTCCATGGTGGGAGTCCAATACCCCGCTGCGCTCGGATGCCAAACATGCGACTTCGCCGTAGCGTCGTGCGGGGCCCCGGCCTGCGGCGGGTGCGCCGGGGCCGCGGGTTCTCCTACTACCAGCCTGACGGCACACCGCTCACCGATGAGGCGACGCTGCAACGCATCAAGGATCTGGTGATCCCGCCGGCCTGGAAGAAGGTGTGGATCTGCCCGTACCCCAACGGCCACATCCAGGCGGTCGGAACAGACGCCGCGGGCAGGCGACAGTACCTGTACCACCAGCGGTGGCAGGAGGAGCGCAACGAGGAGAAGTTCGACCGGGTCCTGGAGATGTCGGCCGCGCTGCCCGAGATGCGCCGACGCATCGCCGCGGATCTGCGCAGCCGGGGCCTGGGCCGCGACCGCGTGCTCGCGCTCGCGCTGCACCTGCTCGATCTCGGCTATTTCCGCGCCGGCTCGGAGCAGTACGCCGAGGAGAACAACTCCTACGGAATCGCCACTTTGCTCTGCGAGCATGTGACGCTGCGCGGCAACGCCATCGAGTTCGACTTCCCCGCCAAGAGCGGGGTGCGACGGACGCTGACGATCGACGATCCCGAAGCGGTCCGCTCGGTGCGGTCGCTGTTGCGCCGCCCGCAGCGTACGGAGCGGCTGCTGGTGTGCCGCAACGGTTCCAGTTGGACCGACGTCCATGCCGATGACCTCAACACCCGGTTCAAGGAACTTGTCGGCGAGGAGTACACGGTCAAGGATCTGCGGACCTGGCACGGCACCGTGCTGGCGGCGGCGGCATTCGTCGACGCCGACCCACCGGTCAACAAGACGGTGATCAAGCGGGTCGAGTCTGCGGTGATGAAAGAGGTCGCCGAAGAGTTGGGCAACACCCCCGCGGTGGCTCGCGGCTCGTACGTCGACCCCAGGGTCGTCGAGGGCTACGAGTCCGGTCTCACGATCGCCGCAGGTGTGCGCCGCGCCGCGCGGACGAAGACCCTCGCCGAACGTCAACAGGTGCTCGACCGCAGCACCGCGGGTCTGATCCGCAAGGTCGCCAAAAGTCAGTAACCCGACTGGGTTCCGTTACCCAGGTAAGTCAATCCGAGCTCGGCGAGTGCCGACGGGTCGAGCAGGTTGCGGGTGTCGACGACGACGGCTCCCGGGGCCTGTTCGGCGATCAGGGCCCAGTCGAGTTCGCGGAACTCCGGCCATTCGGTGAGCACGACGATCGCGTCGGCGTCCTTGGTGGCGAGGTAGGGATCGTCGACCGCGACGATCGACGAGGCCCGCAGCCGCGTATGGTCCATCGCCGGCAGCCGCGGGTCATAGCCGGTGACCTGCGCGCCGGCCCGGCCCAGATCCGCGCAGATGGTCAGCGCCGGCGAGTCACGCACATCAGCGGTGCCGGCCTTGAATGTCAGGCCCAAAGCGGTGATCCGGGCCCTGCCGAGCGGGGTTCCGATGGCTCGGGACACCGTCGAGGCGACGCGCGCGGATTGTCCGGCGTTGGTGAAGCGGGCGGACTCGATCTCCGGCAGGGGCACGTCAGCCTGATCGGCGGTGTGCAGGATGGCCGCGGTGTCCTTGGGCAGACATGATCCGCCCCACCCGGGCCCGGGCTGCAGGAAATGCGGGCCGATGCGCACATCGGCGCCCATGCACCGGATGACGTCGGCGATGTCGGCGCCCAGCCGTGCGCACAGCTGCGCCAGCGAGTTGGCGTAGGAGATCTTCACGGCGAGAAAGGCATTGCTGGCGTACTTCGCCAGCTCCGCGCTCTCCGGGCTCATGGTGAAGGTCTGCGCGTGGTTTCCGTACACGCGCGACACCAGATCGGCGGCGTCGGCGTCCTCGGCTCCGATCACGATGCGGTCCGGGTTGCGGAAGTCGTAGACCGCGTGGCTCTCGCGCAGGAATTCCGGATTGGAGACCGCCCGGATCCCGCCCTGCTGCAGCCGCTCGGCGATCCGCCGGGTGGTGCCGACCGGCACGGTCGACTTGAGCACCACCACCGAACCCGCCCGCAGCACGGTGACGAGGTGATCGACCGCGTTGTCGACCGCGGACAGGTCCGCCGATCCATCCGCCCCGCTCGGCGTCGGTACGCAGACGAACACCGCGTCGCAGTCGGCCAGATCCCGGTATTCGACGGTGAATTCGAGCTTTCCGGCGGTCAAACCCTGGCGCAGCAGTTCGGCGATCCCGGGTTCGTCCAGCAGGGGCACGCCGTTGCGCAGCTGGTCGACGCGCGACGCGTCGACATCGACGCACACGGTGTCGTGGCCGCGCTCGGCAAGGCACACCGCGGTCGTCAGGCCAACGTAGCCCGCGCCGATCACGCCCGTCCGAAACGTGTTCATGCACAGTCCTTCAGCAGCGTCTCGGTGGCGTCGAGCACCCGCGGAACGGTGATCAGCAGCAGCCCGGGGTGCGGGCGGTCGGCGTGCGGGTCCCCCTTGTCGCCTGCCCAGACGGCGATGTGCGGACCGGATCCTTTCGGCCCCCACCGGTTCGGCGGCGTCGGGCCGAAGAGCAACACCGACGGGGTGCCCGTCGCGGTGGCGATGTGGCCGACACCGGTGTCACCGCAGATCAACAGCCGGCAGTCGCTGATCAACGCGACCAGTTCGAGCAGGCCGAGAGTTCCTGCCAGCACCGCCGATGGCTTCAGCCCCGCGGCGTCGGCCACCGACCGCGCGAGGCCGACCTCGCTGTCGTCTCCGGTGACGACCACGTCGTAGCCCCGGCCGTGCAGTGCGGCGGCAACCTCGGCGAAGCGCTCCGGCGGCCACCGCCGCGCGGCGAACGCGGCACCCGGATGGACGACGACCGCCGAGGAGCGGTCCGGGAAGCCGGCCGGCCGTGTGATCGTCAGATCCTCTGGATCGCAGGGTATTCCGGCCCACTCGAGCAGAGCGCACCAGCGGTCCACCTCGTGCAGTTCCGCGCGCCACGGCGGACCGTCGACATCCGGGTACGCGCAGTGCCGGTGGCTGATCAGGGCGTCGGGGCGCAGCGTGAGCAGGTCGGCGATGCTCTCCGGGCCGCTGCCGTGCAAATTCACCGCGAGCGCGGGCGGCTCACTGCGAGGGCGCAACTGGCCGAGGCCCTGCGTCGGGTCGACCTCGTCGATGGCCCCGGAGAGCATCGCCAGTTCCGCGTACCGCTCGCCAGTGGCGAGCACGATGTGCGCGTCAGGATGAGCGCGCCGCAGTCCGCGCAGCGCCGGAACGCCGGTGAGCAGATCGCCGAGACCCAGCGCGCGCAGAACCACGATGGTGTCGGGACTCACGGCCACGAAGACTCTGTCGACGCACACACCACGAGCTCGCGCACCTCGCAGCCCGCGGGTTGGGACAGCGCGAAGACCACGGTGTCGGCCACATGCTCGGGCTGGTTGAGCTTGGCGTCGGGCGGTGGCTTGTACTGCTCCTCGCGGCTGTCGAAGAATGCGGTGTGCATACCGCCGGGGATCAGCGTGGTGACGCCCACCTCGCCCGCCAGTTCGGCCGCCAGCGCCCGGGAGAAGCCGATCACCCCGAACTTGGATGCGCAGTACGCGGTCGCGTCGCTGACGGCCTTGATGCCCAGTGTCGAAGCGCACGTGACGATCCGGCCACCGGTGTCCTTCAGGTAGGGCAACGCGGAGCGGATCACCGCCGCCGTGCCGAGCAGGTTGACGTGGATGACGCGTTCCCAGTCCTTGACCGCGACATCGTCGAGCTTGCCGCAGACGTCGGTGCCGCCCGCGGTGAACACGCCGTGGATCTGACCGCCCACCTGTTCGGCAAGCCTGCGCACCGCCGCGTCGACCGCCTCGGTGTCGGCGAGGTCGGCGCGGGCGAACGCCACTGGCGGGTCGCCGGCCTGCGGATCGTTGCGGTCAATGACCAGTGGTGTGCCACCTTGGCGCGCAACGGCTTTCACGGTGGCCGCGCCGAGACCGGAAGCACCTCCGGTGATGATGATGTTGCCCAAAGCCATCTGCGTCTCCTTTCAATTCATGACCGCGCAGCGGCGATCAGGTTTGACGACGAGTAACCGGCGACGGTCGGCAGCAGCACAACTTCACCGCCGTGGCGGCGAACCACGTCGGCCTCGGGCAAGTCCGCTTCGGTGTAGTCGCCGCCTTTGACCCAGAGGTCGGGCCGCAGCTGCGCGAGCGCCGCCTCGGGTGACAGTTCGTCGAAGATCACCACCGCGTCCACGCAGGCCAGGGCGGCCAGCACGCGCGCTCGGTCCTGATCCGCGACCACCGGCCGTCGTGGCCCTTTCAACGCGCGCACCGACGCGTCGGAGTTCAGCAGCACCACCAGCGCGTCGCCGAGCCCGCGGGCCTGCCGGAGCAGCCGGACGTGGCCGGTGTGCAGCAGATCGAAACAACCACCGGTCGCCACCAGGGTGCCGCCACGGCTGCGCAGACGGTCCCGCACGTCCGCGATGTCCCCGGTGATCGCAGTCGATTCGGTTGTCGCCGAACGGCTCTGACCGACCGGCGCGGCGCTCGACACGCCCACCGCGCCGCCCGCGGCGACGAACCGGCTCGCCGCGTCCACGGCGTCGGCGACGGCCTCGTGGACGTCCTTTCCGGCGGCCAGCGCCATGGTGGCCGCGATCGCGAACCGGTCGCCCGCGCCGCAGGTGTCACCGCGGCCGGCCGGGGCGGCCGAATCGGGCACCGGGTGATGGGCGTTGCCGTTCTCGGTGGCCACCAGCGCCCCCTTCGGGCCGAGCGTGACGCACACCGCCCTGGCGGCCCACTGTTCGCGCAGCGACTCAGCCGAACGTCCGTCGGCCTCGGCGGAATTCGGGGTGACGAGCCAGCAGCCCGGGACGGGCCGGCTGCCTCGCGGATGTGGATCCCAGACCGTCGGCAGCCGCCGCGCGAGGCGGGTCAGCAGTTCTCGGATCTCGCCGTGCGCGGTGACACCGCGGCCATAGTCGGCCACGCACACTGCGCCGGCCTGCTCGAGCACCTCGGCGACCTGCGTGGGCACCGGGGCGCCGGACGCCGTCCCGTCGCCGTGGTCGAGCCGCAGCATCGAATGGTTGCCCACCCGGACCCTCGTCTTGCACACCGTGTTTCCGGCCAACGGCAGCGCGACGAGCCTCACTCCGGCGTCGGCCAGCAGCTCGGTCAGCGCCTGGCCGTCGGCGTCGTCCCCGACGGCCGTCACCAGCACCACCTCGCAACCGGTGCGGGCGGCCAGCACGGCGGCCAGTCCAGCGCCGCCGGGGCGCTGCCACTTTCGTTCGGTGTCGACCACGGGCACCGGCGCCTCGGGGCTGAGCCGGGTGGCGGTGCCCTCGATGTCGACGTCGAGCATCGAGTCGCCCACGATCACCAACGGCCTAGTCATCGGACGCTCCCAGCAGAACGTCATCGAGCGCGATGCACAGCGCGTGCACCAGCAGTAGGTGAATCTCCTGCACCGTCGCGGTGGTCGTCGCCTCGACGCAGACGGCGTCGTCGCACATCGCGGCGAGCGGATTGGGGTGCGGCCCGGTGAACGCCCATGTGGTCAGGCCGGTTTCATGCGCGGCCTTGACGGCCGCGAGCACGTTCGGGCTGGTGCCGCTGGTGGACAGCGAAATCAGGACGTCGCCGGGTCGGCCGTGTGCCCGCACTCCCCTGGCGAACATCTCGTCGATGCCGTAGTCGTTGGCGATCGCGGTCAGCGCTGAGGTCTCGGCGTGCAGTGAGATCGCCGACATCGGTATTCGCTCGTCGCGGAAGCGGCCGACCAATTCGGCGGTGAGGTGCTGAGCCTCGGCTGCGCTTCCGCCGTTGCCGCAGGCCAGCAGTCGGCCGCCGGTGGTGAGCACGTCGGCGAGCCGGCTGCCCCACGCGGCCAGCCTCGGCGCCTCCGCGCCGATGTGGTCGACCGCCTGCGACAGTGCGGAGAAGTGGGTTTCGATCATCGGAATCATTGCTGTCCTCCAATCCGGTTGACCGCGTTGAGCAGTTCGTCGTCGGTGATGCCGTCCAGGCAGGGGTGGCCCGCCACCGGGCAGCTGCGCGCGCGGGTCAGCCGACAGGCGGCATCCTGATCCCCGAGCCGAATGACGGTGCTGCCGTAGGGACTCCACTGCGAGGCGGGTACGACGGGTGCGAACAGCGAGACCACCGGTGTGCCGACGGCCGCCGCCAGGTGCGCCGGTCCGGTGTTGGGCGCGATGACGACCCTCGCAGCGGCGAAAATCGCCGCCAGCGTGGCGAGCGAGGTGCGCCCGCCGAGGTCGATGGCCCCGTCGCCGGCCACCGCGGCGGTCAGCTCGCGTTCGGCGGGGTCGCCGGTGACCACGACGCGATGGCCCGCGGCAACCAGGGCGTGCACCATGTCTGCGCTGCGTTTGGTCGTGGGCCTGCGGGCGGGCACCGCTGCGCCCGGGTGGAACACCACGAACGGTGGGGCGCAGAGGAGTTCGCGCAGCTCCTCCGGCAGCGGCGGAATGTTGACCCGCAGCCTGCCGTCGTCGCCGTCGCGCAGTTCGCAGCCCGCCGCACGGGCCAGCGACAGCGCCCGCTCGGGTTCGGGCACGCCGCCTTCGACGTGGTGGCGCAGGTCGAGCAGCGTGCCGGGATAGTCCTCGCTGATCGCGCCGACCCACGGCACCGAGGCCATCCGGGCGATCAATGCCAGCGGCAACGGCGACTGGTGAAACGACGTGAAGATGTAGACGCGGTCGGGAGCCAGGTCGCGTATCTGCTTGAGGAGTGCGTCGACGTGTCCGGGGGTGAGCTCGGGCGAGTCGAAGTCGACCCAGGGGGCCTGCCACTCGATGATGTCGTCGACGGCGGGCAACAACGCGGCAGCCGCTCGCCCCCGCGGCCCAGCCAAAAAGGTCACCGCATCGTGGCTTTCGGCGATCGCACGGACCGCGGGGCCGGTGATCAGAACGTCACCGGCGCTGTCCAGTCGCGCGACGAGGGCCCGGTTCATCGGCACTCCTTCAGGACGAGCGCGACGGCGTCGTCGAACGTGGCCGCCACCCGGGCGCGCATCCGGGCGCCGCTGATCTCGTGCCGCAGCGTTCGCCGGGTCGGCACCAGCACGGCGTCGGCGCCGGCCGACAGCGCCGCCTGCACGTCGCCGCCGGTGTCGCCGATGAGCACGCAGCGGGAGGGATGGACGCCGAGCGCTGCCGCGGCCGCCTGCACCATTCCCGGCGCGGGTTTGCGGCATCCGCAGCCGTGGTCGGCGTCGTGCACGCACAGCTGCCAGGAGTCGAACGGCCCGAGTTGCGCGTCGACCTCCGCGTTGACGGCGTCGAGTTGCTCCGGGGTGATCAGGCCCTTCGCGACACCCGACTGGTTGCTGACCACGGCGAGCAGCAATCCTTTGCGCCGCAGGCGGTCCAGCCCGTCGCGCGCACCGGCCAGCGGGCGCACGCCGGCCGGATCGTTGAGATACGGGCCGTCTTCGATGATCGTGTCGTCGCGGTCGAGCAGCACCGCCAACGGGGGGTCGCGTCGCGCGCCACGGAACCTCCACTCACCGGCGAGGCGATGCGCGACCGCTGCGGGCGGGATCAGCGCGCTGGTGATCAGCATGCGGCCGGCCTCCCCCACGGTGTGTGGGCCGGACCAGAACCGGCGCACCGCGAATTCGCCTGTGAGCGCGCCCCACAGCACCGCGGCATACCGCGCGGAACGCCATCGGCCGGCCAGCGCGCTTGTGAAGGCGACAATGGCGGCCGCAGTGGTCATCGAGTGTGCGGGCAGCCGGCCGCGGCCCTCCCCGATCGCGGAGCGCCACCGCCTTCCGTGCTTACGGCGCAGCAACGCGTTGTCGCGGTTGCCGACCTGCGCACGCACGCTGCTCATGAGTGTGGCGTCGGCCACCGGGTGGGTACACCGGCGGGCGCCGCGGACGATTGTGTTGCCGGCCTGCACGATGCGCAACGCGATGTCCGAATCCTCGCGGTACGCGCGGGGAAACCGCTCGTCGAAACCCCCGACCGTCACCAGCACGTCACGGCGAAACGCCATATCGGCGGTGATCCACCGGGCCTCGGCGAGTCGCTGGGTGCGGCGCTCGTCGTCGGTGGCCTTGCGCCCGCCCGCCCGCGGTACCTCGATCACCGCTTGTGATCCGGCCGCGGCCTCCACGTCGGCCTTCGCCAGGTCCTCGGACACCGCCGCGAACCAATCCGGTTGCGGGACAACATCGTCGTCGAGGAAACAGATCCAGTCGGCGTCGACGGCACGCCACCCGGTGTTACGGGCGGCGGCCGGGCCCCGTCCGCCGCTTCGCAGCACCCTGACCGGCAACTGCGAGTCGATCGACAGCGGCGGTTGCGGTCCGGGGCGGTCGTCGACGACGATCACCGCCGCCGGCGCCGGGCCCGCCGATCCTTCGAGTTCTGCGAGCAGCCGGTGCAGCGACGGCCGCCCGACCGTCGGCACCACGACCGCGAACCGCGGGGTCATCCGGGCCGCCTCACGATGAACGGCCCGATTGCCAGCACGTCGATCGGTGCACTGCCGAAACACTCGAGCGCGTCACGCGGGCTGTCGACCATCGGCCGTCCCGCGGTGTTGAAGCTGGTGTTCACGATCACGGGCACGCCGGTGCGGGCGGCGAACCGGCTGATCGTGTCGTGCAGCAGCGGCTGGCTGCGGTCGACGGTCTGGATGCGGGCGGTGCCGTCGACATGGGTGACCGCCGGGATCCGGTCCCGCCACGCGGCGGCGACGTCGTGCACGAAGAGCATGTACGGGCTGGGAACCGGTCCGCCGGAGAAGATTTCGTCGGCGTGTTCGGCGAGCACCATCGGGGCGACGGGCCGAAATTGCTCGCGGCCCTTGACGGTGTTGAGCCGCTCCAGGTTGTCGATGCGTCGCGGGTCGGCGAGCAGCGATCGCTGCCCGAGCGCGCGCGGCCCGAACTCCGCGCGGCCCTGGAACCAGCCGACGAGCAAGTTGTCGGCCAGCGCGTCGCCGATGGCCGCGGCCAGATCGGCGGGCCGCTCGTGCGGCACGGCCGCTTCGGTGAGAGCCGCGGCGATCTCGTCGTCGGAGAATCCGCGGCCCAGCGCTGCCGAAGGCATCGGCGTGATCGGCTCACCGGCCTCGCCGGCCAGCGCCAGGGCTGCGCCCAGTGCGGTTCCCGAGTCGCCGGCCGCGGGCTGGATCCAGACGTTCGAGAAGCCGCCGCGACGGTGGATTTTCGAGTTGGCAACGCAGTTGAGCGCCACTCCGCCTGCCAGACAGAGGTTTTCGTGATCGGTGCGCGCACGCAGCCAGCCGACTAGGTCGAGCAGCACCTCTTCGACGACTGTTTGGACACTGCACGCCAGATCGGCGTGCTCGGGCTCTGGCCGGTCCAGCGCATGTCCCTTTCCGGCTCCTGACGCACGGGCCGGGGTGATCGAATCCCAACTCACCGGCTCGGTGCGGAAACCGCCGTCGGCGCACGCGTAGACCAGTTCGCGGAATGTGTCGGCGAACCGCGGAGTTCCGTAGGACGCCATCGCCATCACCTTGTACTCGTCGCTGGAGCGCTTGAAGCCGAGGTGTTCGGTCAGGCTTTCGTAGAGCAGGCCGAGCGAGTGCGGAAGCGACTGCGTCGCAAGCACGTCGAGTTTGCTGTCGCGATAGCTTCCGGCCAGCATCGAGGACCGCTCACCGCGTCCGTCGACCACCAGCACCGCGCAGTCGGGGTGTGGCGAGGCCAGCGCGCTCGACGCGGCGTGCGCGACGTGGTGGCGGACATGACGCACGATCGCCGGGTCCAGGCCGGGCAGGGCGGACTGCAAAAACCGCGGTGCGCGTTCGGCGTAGAGCGTGCGGAGGTACTCCCAGTCGCGGTCCAAGCCGTCGAGCCCCTGGGCGGACTCGTCCATCAGCCGCGGGTCGTAGGAGTAGCCGACCGCGTCGAGGTCGGCCGGCGTCAGGCCGGCCTGTTGCAGGCACCAGCGCGCCGACTCCACGGGCAGTTCCCACGTCGAGAACGGCACCGCCTGCTTGCCGTGCTTGCGCCGGGTGAACCGCTCCTCCTCGGCGGCCGCCACGATCTGTCCGTCGACCACCAGCGCGGCGGCGGGATCGTGGAACACCGCGTTGATTCCGAGAATTCGCATTGCTTCCTCCTAGCGGCCCTGCAGCGCGACGGTGACGGACAGGTTGCGGAACCAGTCGACGGTTGCGGACAGTCCGTCGGTGTAGCTCACGCGCGGACTCCAGCCGAGCAGCTCGCGGGCCAGCGTGATGTCGGGGCAACGGCGTTGCGGATCGTCCTGGGGTGCCGGGCGATACTCGATCGGCGAGGCGCTGCCGACCAGATCGCGGATGAGCTCCGCGATCCGCAGCACCGTGAGTTCGTCCGGATTGCCCACGTTGACCGGTCCGGCGCAGTCGGATTCGGCCAGGGCGATCAACGCTTCGACGGTGTCGTCGACGTAGCACAGGGACCGGGTCTGCCGGCCCGTGCCGTTGACGGTGAGCGGTTCACCGGCCAATGCCTGACGGCAGAAGGTCGGCACGATCCGGCCGTCGTCGGGCCGCATCCGTGGGCCGTATGTGTTGAAGATGCGCGCCACGGCGATGTCGGCCGACCGCTCGCGCCGGTAGGCGAAGGCCAGCGCCTCGGCGAACCGCTTCGCTTCGTCGTAGACACTGCGCGGTCCGACCGGATTGACGTTGCCCCAATATGTTTCGGTTTGCGGATGTTCCAGCGGGTCGCCGTACACCTCGCTGGTGGACGCCAGCACCAGCCGCGCACCGGAGCGTTCCGCGAACTCCAGCATGTGCGCGGTGCCGAGCGCGCCGGTGCGCAAGGTCTGGATCGGCAACCGCAGATAGTCCAGCGGCGAGGCCGGCGACGCCAGATGGAAGACGGTGTCCACGCCGGAGGGCGGATCGGGCAGCGGCTCGCTGATGTCGTGCGGTACGAACCGGTATCCGGGCCGGTCGAGGAACGTATCGGCGGCGGTGGGGGCGCTGGTGGAAAGGTCGTCGACGCAGAGCACCTCGACACCGCTGTCGAGCAGCCGCTCAGACAGGTGACCCCCGAGGAAGCCGCCGCCGCCGGTCACCAGTGCACGTTTGATGTCATGCATCGTTTGCCTTTCGGATCGGCGGGTAGCCCGCAGGGTCATGCGGACCCCAGCCCCGGCCGATGTCTCGTTCGTGATCGCCAGCCGGAATCGCGCCGCGGAACTCGCCACGGTCGTCGCCCGGCTGCTCGACACCACGGTGTGCCCGATTGTGGTGGTGGACAACGCCTCCACCGATGACACCGCGGAGGTCGTGGGGAGGATGGCGGCGCGATCGGCGGGCCGCCTGCGGCTCGTCGAGTTGGCCGACAACCTCGGTGCCGTCGGCCGCAACGTCGGTGTCGCGGCGTGCCGCACGCCGTACGTCGCGTTCTGCGACGACGATTCGTGGTGGGCGCCCGACGCGCCCGCGATCGGCGTCGAGGCGTTCGAACGGCATCCGTCGGTGGGGCTGCTGGCGGCCCGCACGATCGTGCTGCCGCAGCACCGGGAGGACCCGTTCTCCACCCTGCTGGCCGACAGCGCGCTGGGCCGCCGGCCGGATCTGCCCGGACCGTCGATTCTCGGTTTCATGAGTTGCGCGGCCATGGTGCGCAAGTGGGCGTTCGAGCAGGCCGGCGGCTTCAGTGACATCCTGCACTTCCGCGGCGAGGAACAGTTGCTCGCGCTCGACCTCGCGGCGGCGGGCTGGGACCTGTGCTACTACCCCCGGCTGGTCGCGATTCACCAACCGTCGTCGGTTCGGGCCACCACCGCGGCCCAGGCCGCGCGGGTGCTGCGCAACGATGTGCTGACCACGTGGCTGCGCCGTCCGATCCGACAGTGCCTCAACGCGACCGGCCGACTCGGGGTGGCCGCGCTGCGCGACCGTGAGCATGCCCGCGGCGCGGTCGAAGCCGTCGCCCGGCTGCCCGCGGTCATCGCCCGGCGGCGGCGGCTTCCTCGCGCGGTCGAGCAGGCGGTGGCCTTGCTGGAGTCGGGTTGAGCCGGTCATCCGGACGACAGACTTGTCGCCGGTTCGGTGTGCGGGACCCGCATCGGCACCAGTCGGTCGTAGATCCGCTGGCTGTCAGCGGCGATCCGGTCCCATGAATAGCGCGCCCGAGCGCGGTCACGCCCGGCGGCGCCCATGCTCTGCCGCAGGAAGTCGTCGCGCAGCAGATGGTTGACGGCCTTGGCGACCTCATCGGGCCGCTTGGGTTTGACCAGCCGCCCGGTCACGTCGTGCACCACGGTGTCGAGCATTCCGCCGACCGCCGATGCCACCACCGGCACACCGCACGCCATCGCCTCCAGTGGCACGATGCCGAACGGCTCGTACCACGGAGTGCAGGCGACCACGTCGGCCGAGCGCAGAATCGCCGGCATGTCGTCGCGCGCCACCGAGCCGTACAGCCGCACCCGCTCCGCGACGCCCAATTCCGTTGCCAGGCCCATCAACCGGCGCGCTTCGGGATCGGAGTCGAGCCCCGACTCGTCTGGCCCGCCGACGATCACCAGTTCGGTGCCGGGCATGTGCGGCAGCGCGCGCACGACCACGTCGAAACCCTTTCGCGGGACGAACCGGCCGACGCTGACGATGCGGTGCATGCCGTTGCGCGGCGCCACCGGACCGTCGGGGCTGAAACGGTCGAGGTTCACGCCGCAGGGCACCACCGAAATCCGGTCGCGCGACCGCCCCAGCCGCATCAGCTCGAACACCTCGTCGGTGCAAGTGGCCGCGACCCAGGTGGCGGTGCGGGCGACCATCGCCTCCAGGCGCAGCCGGTCCGGCGGGCTGGTGTCCTGCACTCCCTGGTGGCGACGTTTCACCACTCCCAGTGCGTGAAACGTCTGCACCGCAGGCAGATCGAGATGCCGCGCCGCGAGTTGCGTTGCGATGCCGGACATCCAGAAGTGGGCATGCGCCACGTCGGGCCGGTCGGCTGCCCATTCGGCATCGAGGAACTGGGCGAACGGCCCCATGTGCGGAAGCAACTCGTCCTTGGGTAACTGCGCAGCAGGTCCTGCCGGAACGTGCACCACGGTGTAGCCCTGCGGTGTTTCGACGTGGTCGGGTAGATCTGGATCGTCCCTGCGGGTGTAGACGGTCACCTGGTGGCCGCGTCTGGTCAGAGCCGCCGACAGTTCGGCGACGTGTACGTTCTGCCCGCCGGCATCGACCCCGCCGAGCGCAGCCAGGGGGCTGGCGTGCTCGGACACCATCGCGATTTTCATCGGCGTCCTCCTTCCATCCGTTGTCATCGGCAGCACTCGTCGATGAGGTCGTCCCATTCCGCGAGAAACCGTTTTAGGCCGAAGTGGGCGGTCGCGAAGTCGCGCGCCGCCTTACCGGCCGCCGAGGCGGCCGCACCGTCTGCGATAAAGCCCTCCAAAGCGCGGGTGAGCCTGTCGATGTCGGCGCTCACCACCCCGGCCTCGGGTGGCAGCACGAGCGGGGCCATCGTCGACGCCACGGCGACCACCGGCATCCCCATGAACATCGCCTCGATCAACGACAGGCCCAGGGACGTCCATCGGGCGGTGTGCAGGAAGACCCGTCGCCGGGCCACTTCGGGCAGCAACTGCGCGGCCGGCATGTCGCCTCTACCCCGCACCCGGGCGCTGGTGACGCATTCGCTGAGCACGTCGGTGTCGATGCCCCACACGTCGATCGGGACGTGCTCGCCGAACACTTCCAGCAAATCGGCGCCGACCGTGCGCCAGCGGCGGCACGGCTCGTTGATCATCGTGGCCGCGGCCGAAATCTCGCCGCTGTAGAGCAAACCCGGGTCGGCGATTCCGTGGGTGATGACGCGGGTCGGCGCGACGCCGTTGTTCCACATCAGCCGGTTGAAGTCGGTCACGTGCACGATCGGGATGTCGGGGCGGTCGGCAAGCGGGTGGACGCTGTCCACCGCGAACGGTCGCGGCGCGTTGTGCTCGACGTAGACGGCGGGTACCTCGACACCCGGGCGGCGGCCGAGCCAGCGGGTCGCCAGGTCGATTTCCTCCGGCCGCTGCAACACCACCAGGTCGATCGGCTCGTCACACAAGTCGTCCGACGAAACCTCCTGCGCGCGTGGCCAATTCCTACCGCACAGCCCGCGGCCGTTCGCATCCCTGCGGGGGTTCACCGGAAGCACATAGCGGTGGCCGCCCGAGACCAGGGACTCCGTCCACGACCCGTGCACATGCCAGAGCAGCACCGAACGGGGAGCCGGCAGGATCGACATGCGGTTCGCCTACCCGAGCACTTCGCAGGCAAAACGGTTCCCCGCGCGACTCTTCGCATAGCGGATAGCCCCCGATTCGCATACTGGATTCCACACTTCGCAAGACGGATCAGAGGCCGTCGCGGCGCCGTTTCACCAGCGGGTCTGCGGGTACCCCGACCGGCATGCCAGACACCGAAGGCCTCCCCGACGACGTTCCCGCCGCCGACGCGTTGGAGCAGCAGCGCGCCGCCAGCGAACCGAATCCAGATGAGGAGGCGTCCGCCGAACCGGGACAGGATCCGCCTCTGGAGGCGCCGCCCGCCGACTGGCAGGAGCAGCTGGAAACGGTTGACCTCGATCCGGAGGACGATGTGGTCGAGGAGTGACGAAGGATCTACCAGCGGAGGTAGGCGGCGAGATGGCCGATGACACGCGGGCGCGATATCCGCCGTCACTTGTCATGCACGGACGGAACGTTTAGCCCCCCAGACCGTCGGGCATTCACTGGGCGCGCGGGGAAGATCCCCGTGGTTAGACCAATCCACTGCACTGCGGGAAGGTGAGCATGGCCGAGAAGAACAGTGGCCCTGAAGAAGGCATCAAGGGCGTCGTCGAAGACGTCAAGGGCAAAGCCAAGGAAACGGTCGGCACCGTAACCGGTCGTGACGACATGGTCCGTGAAGGCAAGGCACAGCAGGACAAGGCCGATGCCCAGCAGGACGCCGCGAAGAAGGAAGCCGAGGCGGAATCCGCGCGGGCCGGCGCCAAGTCCGCCGAGAAGCGTCAGGAATCCGAACAGTAACGCTGCACGGAGAAAAGCCCAGCCGCACCGGCTGGGCTTTTCTCATGCGGCTGGCTACCTCGCACAGCGGTGACGAGGTCAGCAATGCATCATGTGCGCAGGTTGCCCGGACAGCGTCCAACATCGATGCCGTCGAGGGCACCGAGCGTCCGTATTCAGCTGAGTGACAATCAGTTTGGGCTATTCATCATTGAATGTCGGGTCACGCTCCAGACGTCGGCACCGCATGAGTTGAGGCCCCGGCCACAAGGAGGCTGCCGGGTCAGCTGCTGGGACGTTGTCGTTCGGCGTCGGGATGCTCGCTGTACCAACGCTCCTCGATCTTGCGCACGCGCAGATGCTCGACGAGCAGCCAGCCGCCGCCGATGATGAACAGCGCGGCCGACCCGCTGCCCAGGCCGATGCCTACGCTGTGGTGGCCGGCGCCGTGCGCGGCCAGCGCCGAGACGAACAGCACCAGCGCCACTCCGATGAGCACGAGCCCGGGCATGTTCTTGGTGTCCTTCATCGACTCCCCGGCGTGTGGACGCGTGGTCCTCGCGTGGTCGACGGGGTCCTTCGGGCTTTTCATCGGTACTCCTCTCTCGGCATACCTCCGCCCGGTGGTGGGCTACTGACAACGGTAGAACTACCCGACTGCGCTGAGGCAGAAACCGGCGGAGTACGGAACATCACTGGTAGGGCGGATAATGACCGGCCTGTAGGGCTCTCGCGAGGTGGGCGGCGTTGCGGGCCAGCGCGGCGGTCGTCGATGCGACCGGTTCGGGCACCTCGTCGAGTTCCTTGTAATCCGTGCTCTGCATCGCCTCACCCGTCCAGTAGGTGCCGCCCTGAGCCGGGATGCTGTAGCCGATGTCGTTGAGCCCTTGGAAGCAGTCGGCGATCACCTTGTGCGCGCCGTCCTCGTTGCCGACGACACCGACGACGGCGACCTTGCCCACCATGACGGGCCGGCCGGCATCGTCGGTGTTCGACAGTTCGGCGTCGAGGCGCTCGAGCACCCGCTGGGCGACGCTGCTGGGATGGCCCAGCCAGATCGGCGTCGACAACACCAGGATGTCGGCGCGTAGCAGTTTGTCGCGGATCTGCGGCCACTCGTCGCCGTCGCCCATGTCGGCCTCGACGCCCGGCGCGATCGTGTGGTCGACACACCGCACCGACTCGGTCTCCACACCGGCGCGGCGCAGGTTGTCGCAGATGTGCTCGGCCATCAGCGCGCTGCTCGACTCGGCCGGGCTGGGCTTGAGGCTGCAAACCAGCGCGACGGCGGTGAGCGGTCGGTCGGCCTTCGTCGGCGCGCTCATCCGCCGAACACCGCGGTTCCGGCGAACGCGGGCGTGCTCGTCGCCAGCACCAGCAGCATCGACGTCAGCAGGAGCCAACCCGCGGCGTGCCAGGCCCACGACATCTCGCCCCGGCGCCCCGCTTGATGGCTGCGGAAGAACGCGCGCAGCCCGCCCGCCAGCAGGATGGCGGGAGCCGCAAGCGCCAGCAACGTCCGCTGCGGCGCCCCGCAGGCCACACTGTCGGCCGTCGCACCATGGCACGTGCTGATCCAGACCGCGACGGCGAAAAGCAACACCGCGCCGGCGACCAGAACGCCGATCGCGAACCGCACCGCGTCGCGCGTCCCGGTTTCGACACGCCTCAACTCAGTAGGATCGTGATACACGACTGAACTCTCCCCGGATTTGCTGCTGGGCCAGCGTCAATACGATGTGGCGCAGCATTCCCGGCTGGATCGGTCGATAAACCTCAGGATCGAACGCGGTTGTGTGCGGTCAGCAACAACCTGTCGTAAGTGGAGCGCGGCGGCAACTCCTCCTCGTATGTCAGCCCAAGGAAGTCCTCGGCGATTTGCTCGGCCAGCAGCCGCAGCTTGGTGTTGGTCTCCTGCGACCGCCACCTGAGCAGTTCGAACGCCGAGTCGGCGGAGATCCGGTAGATCAACATCAGCATGCCCTTGGTCTGTTCGATCGGCCCGCGGGCCTCGGCGATCTCGGTGACCGCCGCGCTGAGGATCTTTTGCTGACGTTCGAGCGTCGACGGGGTGACGTCGACATAGAACCCGTGTGTGCCGACCACCCGGTCACTCTCGTCGAAAAGCTGGTCGCCGACCACCACGACGTGGTGCACCTCGCCCTGGGTGTCGATGATCCGATGCCGAGTGGAGAAGGCGCCCGACGTGCGGCGGATCTCGTCCAGAGTCGCGGCCACCTGGCGATAGTCCTCGGGATGCTTGTGGGACAGCACGAGCTCGGTCGTCGGTTGCACCGTGCCCGGCTCGTAGCCGTGCATCCGCTCGACTTGCGGTGACCACTCCCAGCGTTCGTCGGCGAAGTAGAACCGGAACCAACCGACGCGGTGCGGATCGCCGCCAGCAAGAGCTTGCTCGACAGGTGTCTGGCCGCCGGAATCAACCAGCTCGTCGGTCATGATCGAAGGTTAACCCGGCTTTACAGGCGGGGGTGTCGCAGCAGGTCGAACTTTCGTTTTCCGGATAGCCCTGGCTTCGACGCACGTCGTGCCGTCCGTGCGATGTCAGGGCACCGCCCTACCATCCATCGCGTGACGCTGAAGGTCTACCTGGCGGCGGCGACGGCGGCGGGCCTCGGGGCGTGGCTGCTCGGCGCCACCCCGCAGTGGAGCACGGCGCTGGGTCTCGTCGCGCCGCTCCTGCTCGTCGCCACCCCGCGCTTTCTCGCCGGGACGCTCTCCGGTGCCATGACACCCGGGCCACGGGAAGACGTCACCTCGGCGATGTCCGGCGCCGAGTTCGAGGACTACGTCGCACGAGTGGCCCGGTCCTGCGGGGCGCCGGTGATCATGACGGCAATCACCGGCGACTGGGGCGTCGACATCATTGTCGGCAAGCGGCCGAATCGCATTGCCATTCAGTGCAAGCGCCAATCCCGCCCGGTCGGGGCGAGCGCGGTGCAGGAGGTGGTGGCGGGCGCGCCGATGCAGGACTGCACCATGACGATGGTCGTCACAAACCATGAATTCACCACGGCCGCACGCAAACTCGCGGAGCTGCACGGGTGCGAGCTGGTCGGCGGCGCCGAGCTCACGCGGTTGCGATCGACGATCCGGCGGCTGCTCGAGTCCTCGGTGCCGCCGAAGGTCGGCTGAGCGCGTCGCGTCGCGATCGGCTCAGAGAATGGGCCTGCCGCCGGTGACCGCGATCCGCGCACCGGTCACGTAACTCGCTTCATCGGAGGCCAGCATCACGTAGACCGGAGCCAACTCGACCGGTTGACCCGCGCGGCCCAGCGGGGTGTTCTCCCCGAAGTTCTTGACTTTCTCAGGCGGCATGGTCGACGGGATCAACGGTGTCCAGATGGGGCCCGGCGCAACACTGTTGGCGCGGATACCCTTCTCCCCCAACATCTCCGCGAGGCTGGCCGAGAAGTTCGCGATCGCCGCCTTGGTGGCCGCGTACGGCGCCAGCTTCGGGTTGGGCATGTCGGAGTTCACCGACGAACTGGCGATCACCGACGCTCCGGTCCCCATGTGCGGCAGCGCCGCCTTCACGAGGTAGAAGTACGCGCCGACGTTGAGCCGGAACGTGTAATCCCACTCCTCGTCGCTGATCTCGTCGAGCGTGTCGTGGGTCATCTGGTAGGCGGCATTGTTGACGAGCACATCGATGCCGCCGAACTCCTCGACGGCCCGATCCACAACGGCGCGGCAGTGTGCCGGCTCGGAGAGGTCACCCGGCACGAGCACACACTTGCGCCCGGCGTCCTGCACGTACGTCTGCACCTCCTTGGCGTCTTCGTCCTCGTTGAGGTAGGCGATCAGCACGTCGGCGCCCTCGCGGGCGTAGGCGATCGCGACCGCGCGGCCGATTCCGCTGTCGCCGCCGGTGATGATCGCTCGCTTGCCGGTCAGCCGTCCGGACCCGCGGTAGCTCGTCTCGCCGCAGTCGGGCGCCGGTGTCATCTGGCCCTGCACGCCGGGCGGGGACTGCTGCTGTTCTGGGAAGCTCATCGGGACCTCTCATGGTCGTGGACGTCGGAAGCTGCCTGCGGATTACCCGGAGGCGATCCGATTACTCGGGTCGATGGCGACCGCTTGAGGGGCACCGGTTGTTTGACATGTGTTCACTACCATGGGGTCATGGCCGAGCCCCGCCGGCGACTCTCGCCCGCCGACCGCCGCAACGAGCTGCTGATGCTCGGCGCCGAGGTGTTCGGGCAGCGGCCCTATGACGAGGTCCGCATCGACGAGATCGCCGAACGCGCGGGGGTGTCGCGCGCACTGATGTACCACTACTTTCCCGACAAGCGCGCGTTCTTCGCCGCGGTGGTGCGGGCCGAGGGTGAGCGACTGTTCGAAGCCACCAACACGCCGCCGCGGCCGGGTCAGAGCCTGTTCGACCAGTTGCGCGAGGGCGTGCTGGCCTACCTGCGCTACGACGAGGAGTATCCGCACGGCGCGTGGGCGGCGTACATGGGCATGGGCCGCTCAGACCCGGTCCTGCGCGGTATCGAGGACATCGACACCGACCGTCAGGCCGACCGGATCCTCACGCGGATCCACGCCGCGGTCGGCCACGAGCTCGACTCCAAAGTGGATCGTGACCTGCGAATCACCGTCTACGGCTGGCTGGCGTTCACCTTCGAGATGTGCAGGCAGCGGCTGATCGACCCGTCGATCGATGCCGGCCAGGTCGCCGACGCGTGTGCACACGGCCTGCTCGACGCGATCGGCCGCGTCCCGGGCATCCCTTCTGCACTGTGCGAGGCGGTGTCGCCGGACCGCCGCTGAGCGGCGCAGTGCGCCGAGTGCACGGTCCTGGTACGCCAACTCACGATTTGTGTACCTGGAGCGTGCACTCGGCGATGAAAAATGTCGGTGGGTGCGGGCACGATGGCCAGATGAGCTCCACACCTCTCGCCCGGTTCAGCGACCTGACCCGGGAGTGGTTCACCGGCACGTTCGCCGAGCCGACGCCCGCGCAGGCGCAAGCCTGGTCGGCGATCGCCGACGGTGACAACACGCTGGTCATCGCGCCGACGGGGTCGGGCAAGACGCTGGCGGCGTTCCTGTGGGCGATCGACCAGTTGGCTGCCGAAGCGCGACCCGCCGGAGCAGGCACCAAGGTGCTCTACGTGTCGCCGCTGAAGGCGCTGGCCGTCGATGTCGAGCGCAACCTGCGCACACCGCTGACCGGCATCGGACGCGTAGCCGAACGGCGCGGCGTCCCGGCGCCGCAGATCAGCGTCGGCGTGCGCTCGGGCGACACCTCACCCGCTCAGCGCCGCGACCTGATCGCCCGGCCGCCCGACATCCTGATCACCACGCCGGAGTCGTTGTTCCTGATGTTGACGTCGGCGGCCCGCGACACCCTGACCGAGGTCCAGACCGTCATCGTGGACGAGGTGCACGCCGTCGCGGCCACCAAACGCGGCGCGCATCTGGCGCTGTCGCTGGAACGGCTCGACCAGCTGCTCGACCAGCCCGCGCAGCGGATCGGGTTGTCGGCGACAGTGCGCCCACCCGAAGAGGTGGCGCGGTTCCTGTCGGGCCAGGCCCGCACGACGATCGTCGCGCCACCGGCTGCCAAGACGTTCGACCTCTCGGTCCAGGTGCCGGTGCCCGACATGGCGAACCTCGAGAACAACACCATCTGGCCCGACGTCGAGGAACGCATCGTCGATCTGATCGAGTCGCACAACTCATCGATCGTGTTCGCCAACTCGCGGCGGCTCGCGGAACGACTGACATCGCGCCTCAACGAGATTCACGCCGAGCGCACCGGGGTCGACCTGGAGGCCGGGCCCAACCCCCAAGTCGGAGGCGGGGCGCCCGCCCAGCTGATGGCCAGCGGCGCGTCCTTCGGTGCGCCGACGCTGTTGGCGCGCGCGCACCACGGTTCTGTCAGCAAGGAGCAGCGGGCGATCGTCGAGGACGACCTCAAGAGCGGCAGGCTCAAGGCCGTCGTCGCAACTTCGAGCCTGGAACTGGGCATCGACATGGGCGCCGTCGACCTCGTCATCCAGGTCGAGGCGCCGCCATCGGTGGCCAGCGGCCTGCAACGCATCGGCCGCGCCGGTCACCAGGTCGGCGAGATCTCGCAGGGCGTGCTGTTCCCCAAGCACCGCACCGACCTGATCGGCTGTGCGGTGACCGTCAAACGCATGCTGTCCGGCGAAATCGAGACCATGCGGGTTCCGGCCAATCCGCTCGACGTGCTGGCGCAGCACACCGTCGCGGCGTGCGCGCTGGAACCTCTCGACGCCGACCGCTGGTTCGACGCGGTGCGGCGCAGCGCGCCCTTTGCCACCCTGCCGCGCAGCGCGTTCGAGGCGACGCTGGATCTGCTCTCGGGCAAGTACCCGTCGACGGAGTTCGCCGAGTTGCGGCCCCGCCTGGTGTACGACCGGGACACGGGCACGCTGACGGCCCGGCCCGGCGCCCAGCGCCTCGCGGTCACCAGCGGCGGCGCGATCCCGGACCGCGGCCTGTTCACCGTGTACCTGGCCACCGATTCCGAAAAGCCTTCCCGCGTAGGTGAACTCGACGAGGAGATGGTCTACGAGTCGCGGCCCGGCGACGTGATCTCGCTGGGCGCGACGAGCTGGCGGATCACCGAGATCACCCACGACCGCGTGCTGGTCATCCCGGCGCCGGGACAGCCGGCCCGGCTGCCGTTCTGGCGCGGCGACGGAGTCGGGCGACCGGCCGAACTCGGCGCGGCGGTCGGTGCCTACACCGGTGAACTGGCCCGCCTCGGCAAAACTGAGTTCGACGAGCGCTGCCGCGCAATGGGTTTCGACGCGTACGCCTCGGACAACCTGTGGCAGCTGATCGACGACCAGCGCCAGGCCACCGGCGTCGTTCCCTCAGACACCACGTTCGTCGTCGAACGGTTCCGGGACGAACTCGGCGACTGGCGTGTCATCCTGCACTCGCCGTACGGGCTGCGGGTGCACGGCCCGCTCGCGTTGGCGGTGTCGCGACGACTGCGGGAGCGCTACGGCATCGAGGAGAAGCCCACCGCGTCCGACGACGGCATCATCGTGCGGCTGCCCGACACCGAAGACGCGGCACCCGGTGCGGACCTGTTCGTGTTCGACGCCGACGAAGTCGAGCCGATCGTCACGGCGGAGGTGGGCGGCTCGGCCCTGTTCGCGTCGCGGTTTCGCGAATGCGCGGCCCGCGCATTGCTACTTCCGCGCCGCCATCCCGGCAAGCGCTCACCGTTGTGGCACCAGCGTCAGCGCGCTGCACAGTTGTTGGACGTCGCGCGCAAGTACCCCGATTTCCCGATCGTGCTGGAGGCCGTGCGGGAATGCCTGCAGGACGTCTACGACGTGCCCGCCCTGACCGAGCTGATGCACCGGGTCGCGCAGCGCAGGCTGCGCATCGTCGAGGTCGAGACCGCCACGCCGTCCCCGTTCGCCGCGTCGCTGCTGTTCGGTTACGTCGGCGCGTTCATGTACGAGGGCGACAGCCCGCTCGCCGAACGACGGGCCGCCGCGCTGTCGCTGGACAGCGTGCTGCTCGCCGAGCTGCTGGGCCGGGTCGAACTGCGCGAGCTGCTCGACCCGCAGGTCATCACGAACACGACCCGGCAGCTTCAGCACCTCAGCGACGACCGGCGGGCCCGTGACGCCGAAGGCGTCGCCGATCTGCTGCGGCTGTTGGGCCCGCTGACCGAAGCCGAGATCGTCGAGCGCTGCACGACTTCCGAGGTGGGCGGCTGGCTCGAAGGGCTGCGGGCGGCCAAGCGCGCGCTGCCGGTCTCCTTCGCCGAGCAGACGTGGTGGGTGGCGATCGAGGACATCGGTCTGCTGCGAGACGGGGTGGGAGTTGCCGTGCCCGTAGGGGTGCCGACGGCGTTCACCGAATCGGTCGACGATCCACTCGGCGAGCTGCTCGGGCGCTACGCGCGCACGCGCGGGCCCTTCTCCAGCCGCGACGCGGCCGCCCGGTTCGGCCTCGGTCTGCGCGTCACCGCCGACGTGCTGGGCCGAATGGCGATCGACGGCAAGCTGATTCGAGGCGAGTTCGCCGGCGCGGACACCGACAGTGAGCAATGGTGTGACGCCGACGTGCTGAAGATACTGAGGCGCCGTTCGCTTGCCGCGCTGCGCGCACAGATCGAACCGGTCAGCACCACCGCCTACGGCCGGTTCCTGCCGGCGTGGCAGCTGGTCGGGTCGGCGCACAACGCGGGCGTGGACGGCCTCGCCGCGGCGATCGAACAGCTTGCGGGCGTGCCGATTCCGGCGTCAGCGGCGGAATCGCTGGTGTTCGGCCAACGGGTGCGCGACTACCAGCCGGCGATGCTCGACGAGCTGCTCGCCTCCGGCGAGGTGACCTGGTCGGGGGCCGGCCAAATCGGCGGCGGCGACGGCTGGATCGCATTCCACCCGGCCGAGACGGCGCCGTTGACGTTGGCCGCCCCGACCGAGATCGAGTTCACCGACACCCATCGGGCGATCCTCGACACGCTCGGTGGCGGCGGCGCCTTCTTTTTTCGTCAGCTCGCTGACACCTTCTCCCGCCGCCTCACTGACCACCCGACCGAAGAGCACAAGCGGGCCCTGTGGGACCTGGTCTGGGCGGGGTGGATCACCGGCGACACGTTCGCCCCCGTGCGCGCGATGCTGATGGGCAGCCGCGGCGCTACGAGCCGGCGCAGCGCACCCGCGCACCGGCAACGGCAACGGGCGCCGCGGTTGAGCCGATACAGCGTCGCGCATGCCCAGACCCGCAACTCCGACCCGACGGTGGCCGGCCGGTGGTCGGCGCTGCCGGCGGCCGAACCGGAGTCGACCGTGCGCGCGCACTTTCAGGCCGAGCTGCTGCTCGGCCGGCACGGGGTGCTGACGAAGGGCGCGGTCGGCGCGGAGGGGGTCCCCGGCGGCTTTGCGATGCTCTACAAGGTGTTGACAGCGTTCGAGGATGCCGGCCGTTGTCAGCGCGGCTATTTCGTCGAGTCACTGGGCGGAGCGCAGTTCGCGGTGGCCTCCACCGTCGACCGGTTGCGCACCTACCTCGACGAAGTGGACCGCGACCATCGGGATTATCACGCGGTGGTGCTCGCGGCGGCCGATCCGGCCAACCCCTACGGGGCTGCGCTGCCGTGGCCGTCGAAGCGCTCCGATGACGACGTCACGCATCGTCCCGGCCGGAAGGCGGGCGCGCTGGTCGCCCTCGTGGACGGCGAACTGGCGTGGTTTCTGGAGCGCGGCGGACGCTCGCTGCTGAGTTTCACCGGTGACACCGACGCGCACATCGCCGCCGCGGCAGCCCTGGCTGATCTCGTCGGCAGCGGTCGCGTGGGGTCGCTACTCGTCGAGAAGGTCAACGGCGTACCGGTGCTGGAAACCGGCGCCGGCGGTGAGCGCGCCGGCGTGCAGGATGCTCTGCTCGGCGCTGGCTTCGCCCGCACACCGCGAGGCCTGCGGTTACGGTGATGAGAGCTTGCGCGAAGAACAGAAGGCGCTGACGCATGCCCGAAGGCGACACGGTTTACCGCACGGCCGCCAAGCTGCGCGAGGCGCTGGAGGGCAAGGAACTGACCCGCTGCGACGTTCGCGTGCCGAAGTTCGCGACGGTCGACCTGACGGGCTGCGTCGTCGACGAGGTGTTGAGCCGCGGTAAGCACCTGTTCGTCCGTGTCGGTGACGCGAGTATCCATTCGCACCTCAAGATGGAAGGCGCCTGGCTGGTCGGCGGCCAGATTCGTCGCGTCCCCGAGCACAAGATCCGGATCCTCCTGCACACCAGCGACTCTCGCGCCGCAGGCATCGACCTCGCTGTGTTGGAGATCCTGCGCCGCGACCACGATATGGAGGCCGTCGCTCATCTCGGGCCCGATCTGCTCGGCGACGACTGGGAACCCCGCATCGCGCGGGCGAACCTGATCGAGAATCCCGACCGGCCACTTGCCGAGGCGTTGCTGGACCAACGGGTGATGGCCGGTGTCGGCAACGTCTACGCCAACGAGCTGTGCTTCGTCACCGGCTACCTGCCCACCACGGCGGTGAGCCAGGTCAAGGACCCGCTACGGATGGTGCAACGCGCGCGGGACATGCTGTGGTTGAACAGGTCCCGCGTCAACCGCACCACAACCGGCGATACCCGCAGCGGCCGCGACCTGTGGGTCTACGGCCGTCGCGGGCGCCCGTGCCGGCGGTGCGGCACGCCGATCGAGTCGGACAGCAGCGGGGACCGCGTCTCGTTCTGGTGCCCGGTCTGCCAGACCTAACCCACGTCGCCGAGTGTGGTCTCGTCACACACTCCAGCGATGTTTCGCGTGCCGATAAACCGCGTTCGGCGCAACGGCGCTGCGGAGCGTCATGGCAGCGCCAGCCGGACGATCTTGCGCACTACCGTCGCGAACTGCCGCGGCAGCGACCCCTTGTTGTAGGGGATGCCGTAGCGCTCGCAGATGTCCTTGACCTCCGCTGAGATCTCGGCGAGCCGGTGCGCCGGGATGTCGGGGAACAGGTGGTGCTCGATCTGGAACGACAGGTTGCCGCTGAGGATGTGAAAGAGCCTGCCGCCGGTGAGGTTTGCCGACCCGAGGACCTGTCGGAAGTACCACTGCCCGCGCGTCTCGGCCTTGGTCTCCTCGATCGTGAACTCCTGGACGTCATCCGGGAAGTGGCCGCAGAAGATGATCATGTACGACCAGACGTTGCGGATCAGGTTCGCGGTGAGGTTGCCCGCGAACACCCACGGTGCGAACGGCCCCGCCAGCAGCGGGAAGGCAACATAATCCTTGAGCGTCTGGCGTTTGGTCTTGCGCCAGATGCCTTCGAGGATCTCGCGCTTGTCGGCGATCGTGATCTCTCCGGCGCGGATGCGTTCGGTCTCCAGTTCGTGCAGTGCGACGCCGTACTGGAAGAGCACCATCAGCAGGAAGGCGTAGACGGGGTTACCGAGGAAGTACGGCGTCCACTTCTGGTCGCTGCTCATCCGCAGGATGCCGTAGCCGACGTCGCGGTCCATGCCGACGATGTTGGTGTAGGTGTGGTGCATGTAGTTGTGCGAGTGCCGCCACTGGTCGCCGGGGCAGGCGGTGTCCCACTCGAATCCCCTGCTGGAGATTGCCGGGTCGCCCATCCAGTCGTACTGGCCGTGCATGACGTTGTGGCCGATCTCCATGTTGTCGAGGATCTTCGACAGGCCCAGCATCGCGGTGCCTGCCAGCCAGAACGGCGGGAACACGCCGCCGAACAGCAGGGCGCGGCCGCCGAGCTCGAAGCCACGCTGCGCCTTGATGATTCGACGAATGTAGGTGGAGTCGCGCTCGCCGAGGTCGGCGATGACCCGTTCCTTGAGCGCGTCGAGTTCGCGGCCGAATGCCTCGGCCTGTTCTGGCGTCAGGCTGACCGTCTTGCCTGCGACGGTCTTTTCGATGGTGCCCGGTTGTGTGGTGGTGGTGACTGTCATGTCGTGACTCCTCTCTCAGAGCGCGATGTCGACGTCGCCGACGGGCGCGGACACGCACAACTGCACGTCCTCCTCGTCGACGCTCGACACCGCTCCGGTGATCAGGTTCTTGACTGCGCCGCGGGTCTTGCGGCGAGTACAGCTGTGGCAGATGCCCATTCGGCATCCGCTCTCGGGGTTGAGTCCGGCCGCTTCGGCCTGCTCCAGCAGCGGGCGTCCGTCGTCGGCCACTGCGACGCTGCTGTCGGTGAAGGCGACCAGGCCGCCGGACGCCTCGGCCGGCGCCAACGTCGGCGGTACGAAACTCTCCGAGGCGACGTTCTGGCAGTGCGCACGCACCGCCTCGACGAGGTCTGGCGGTCCGCAGACGAACACGGCGTCGGGCTCGGGCATCGCGGCGGCCAGGTGGGCCGGGCCGAACCGGCCGTCGAGATCGGACCCGGCCGTCTCGCGGGTGTAGCCGTGCAGGACCCGCACGTCGCGCATCGCGTCGAGCTCGGCGCGATAGCACGCCTCCTGGGCCGACCGCGCGTAGTGGACGAAGGCGAGCTCGCCGTCGAAGTGCTGGGCGCGCAGGGTCCGCAGCATCGACATGACCGGGGTGATGCCGCTGCCGCCCGACACGAACAGGATGCGGCGCGGACGGGTGGCGGGCGGGCCGCCCGGCAGAGAGAAGTCGCCCCCGACCGAGTCGAGCCCGACGACCATGCCGGGTCGGGCGTGCTGGTTGAGATAGGTCGAGACCAGGCCGCCGTCGTGACGACCGATGGTCAGCTCGAGGTGAGCGGCGCCCTCGGCGTTGGCCGGCGAGTACGGGCGAGTGCGACGACGGCCGTCGATCTCGACCGTGAGGTTGATGTGCTGACCGGCGCGGTGGCCGGTGAACGCCTGATTCGGCTTGAGGGTCAAGGTGACGCTGCGCGGCGTCTCGCGTCGCACCGCGACCACCTCGGCACGGGCCTGCGCCCGGGTCCAGGTCGGGGCCACGAGCTCGGTGTATCGGTCCACGCCATGCGGCCCGGTGAGCAGGTCGACCAGCGGCGACCGAAGCGCCCTGTCCCACAGCCCCTGGGTCAAGGTTTGAGTAAACATGTGTACACCATGTGCGTTCTCCGGCGTATCAGTCAAGGGTTTCTCCGCTGGTTGTGGTACCTTTCACATAGTGAACGGCCGTACGCCTAGCTCACGAACGAGCCGGTCGGGTCGATCGGGCAAGCCCCGCCCGCGGGATTCCGCGACGTTGACGCGGGAGGAGCGCAAGGAAGCCACCCGCCGCGCAATCGTCGCTGCGGCGCTCAAGTTGCTCGAGGACCGAAGCTTCTCCGCGCTGAGCCTGCGCGAAGTAACCCGTGAGGCGGGCATCGTGCCCGCGGCGTTCTACCGGCACTTCGAGTCGATGGAAGCCCTCGGGCTCGTCCTCATCGACGAGTCGTTCCGCAGCCTCAGAGAGATGCTGCGCGGGGCACGCGCAGGGAAACTCGACCCCAAGCGCGTCATCGAGTCCAGCGTGGACATCCTCATCGACGGCGTGAACCAGCGGCGCGAGCACTGGCGGTTCATCGGCCGGGAACGCAACAGCGGAGTCACCGTCCTGCGGTACGCGATCCGCACCGAGATCCGCCTGATCACCTCGGAGTTGGCGATCGACCTGGCGCGCTTTCCCGGCCTGAACACTTGGAGCAGTGAGGACCTCAACATCCTGGCCAGCTTGTTCGTCAACGCGATGATCGTGATCGCCGAGGCCATCGAGGACGCCCACGACCCGGCCGCGCTCGACGAGATCAAACGGGTGGCCGTCAAACAACTGCGAATGATCGCGGTCGGCGTCGCCGGCTGGCGCAGCAGCGTCTGATACCGGCCACGCTTTAGCGTGTGTGCATGCCGAATCTGGAACTGACCTACCCCCGGCCCGACATCGCCGTGCTGACGCTGAACCGGCCCGAGAAGCTCAACGCGCTGTCCTACGACCTCGTCGAGGATCTGCACGCCACCCTCGAGCGGATCGGCGCGGACAACGACTGCCGGGTCGTCGTCCTCACCGGGGCCGGGCGCGGTTTCTGCTCCGGCCTGGACCTGACCGACCCGAACCCCGACAAGGCCGGCGACGGAACGGAGTTTCCCCGCTCGGGTATGCGGTGGCAGGAGCGCATCGCCGACCTGACCGCGCGGATCCACCGGCTGCGCCAACCCGTGATCGCCGCGGTCAACGGCGTGGCGTACGGGGGCGGAATGGGGATCGCGCTCGCCTGCGACATCCGCATCGCCGCCGAATCCGCCCGGTTCTGCACGCAGTTCATCAAGCTCGGCCTGGGTGGCTGCGACATCGGGGTCAGCTACACGCTTCCACGGATCATCGGCGCCGGCCCCGCGTTCGACCTCATCCTCACCGCGCGTGCGGTCGACACGCCCGAAGCGTTGCGGCTCGGCCTGGTGTCGCGGGTGTCTTCCGAGGGATCGGTCGTCGACGACGCCCTCGCCATCGCCGAAACACTGTGCGGGTACGGCAAGTTCGGAGTGGAGTCGACCAAGCAGGTGCTGTGGGCGAACCTCGAGGCGTCGAGCCTGGAAGCGGCACTGCACCTGGAGAACCGCAGCCAGATCCTGTCCTCGACCAGCGGCGAGATGCGCGAAGCTAGCGAGGCGTTCCGCCGCCGTCCACGATGACGACCGTGCCGGTGATGTAGCTGCCCGCGTCGGAGGCCAGCAGCAGTGCGGTGCCGACCATCTCGTCCGGCGAGGCCAGCCGCTTCAGCAGGGTGCTGCGGGCCATCCCGTCGATCACCTCTTGCGGGTTGTTGCGCATCATGTCGGTGTCGACGGGGCCGGGCGCGATCGCGTTCACCCGGATACCCGAGGACGCGTACTCCGCGGCCATCGACCGGGTGAACGACATCAGCGCTGCCTTGTTGGAGGAGTAGATCGAGGTCATTGCCGAGAAGTTGAACGCCCCGACCGAAACCATGTTGATCACAGAGGCTTTGGTGCTGGCCTTGAGATAGGGCAACGCCGCCTGCACGAGGAACACCGGACCGCGCAGGTTGACCTCATAAGACTTCGCCAACGCCTCGGCGGTCATCTCGCCGAGTGGTTGCGCCAGCGCATTGGCGGCGTTGTTGACCACGACGTCGACGACGCCGAACTCGTCGACGGTCCGCGCCACGAGCGACTCCAGCGCGTCGACGTCGCCGAGGTGGGTCGGCACACCGATGGCCTGGCCGCCGAGACCGCGTAGATGCTGCGCGGCCTGCTCGCAGGCGTCGGGCTTACGGCTGGCGACCACGACGCGGGCGCCGGCAAGCGCGAAACCCTCGGCGAGTGCGAGGCCGATTCCCCTAGTGCCGCCCGTGACGATCACGGCGCGGTCGGTCATGTCGAAGAGACGGTCGAATGAAGTGCGGTCCACGGCCGTCAGTCAATCAGAGCGTCGATGCGAACCCGCTGTCAGATGCAACCGCTGATGCTGACCCGTCGCCCCACGTTCGCGCACACGTTGACGTTGGGCGCCGGTGAACATCCCGCCCTGTACGGTGGCCGCATCCGCTGCCGAACGGGTGCTCCGACAAACTGCTGAGCTCGTCTACTCGACGTTTGCTCTCAACCGATATACCGATCCGGCACTGGGCCGCATTCTCGGTTCTCGGCGAGGCGGCGCATCGGTGAGCCGGCCCTCTTCGCGAGTGGCGTCCGACATAGCAAGATGCTAGGCTCGGCGCGCATCCCGACTTCGCAGCTCCACTGTGTCGCAACAGCAATCGTGCATCCTTGCGATCTCGATCCATGTCTCTGTCAGCTCGCCGGCGCCTGAACACAGACGTTCGTCCAGCGCGCTGATGCGAAGTATAGGGAAACACCGGATTCTTCCATGGCTCACCGCCGACTAGGTTTGCCAGGCGGTGACGGTGTACTGCACCACAACCGCATTTCGTCAACGGGTTTCCAGCAGGGGGGACTAGTCGTGGCCGCGAACACCGAGCCGTCCAACAAGCGGCACCGCGTGCACGAGGCACTGCGCCGAATGGCCGCGGTACCCATCGCCCTGGTGGCGGGCATCGCGATCCTGGGTGCGCCGCCGGCCAACGCGGCAGAGGCATGGCAGCGGCAGAGCCCGGCCCTGTCGACTCCCTGGTCGCATCTGGTCGGCCCGAACAACGCGCTGCCCGAGTACCCCCGGCCGCAGATGGCGCGGGCACGCTGGCTGAACCTCAACGGCGTGTGGGCCTACACCGGGCGCTCCGGCGACGCCGCGATGACGACACCACCGTCGGCCGACGACTACGACGAGAAGATCCTGGTGCCCTACCCGACGGAGTCGGCGCTGTCGGGGATCAAGCGGCACGACGACCAGATGTGGTACCGCAAGGTCTTCGAGCTGCCGGGCACCTGGCGGGGGCAGCGGGTGCTGCTGCACTTCGGCGCGGTCGATCAGACCGCCACCGTCTGGGTGAACAACCGGCGCGTGGCCCACCACGAGGGTGGTTTCACCGCGTTCAGCGCGGACATCACCGATGCGCTGAAGTGGACGGGGACGCAGGAGATCGTCGTGCGCGCCGAGGACCGCAACGAAGACGGCCCGTTCGCCGTCGGCAAGCAGCGCAACGATCCCGAAGGTCTGTTCTACACCGGCGCGTCGGGCATCTGGCAGACCGTGTGGATGGAACCGGTCCGCGCCGCACACATCGAAAAGCTCGACATCACACCGGATTTGACCGGCTTCACCGTCACACCGCGGGTATCCGGAACCACCGATGAACGGGCCGAGGTGATCGTCTCCGTCCCGGACGGTGCGACGCTGGCCCGTTCGTCGGCCGAACCCGGCAAGCCGGTGCGTGTGCAGGTGCCGAAGCCGCGCTTGTGGACGCCCGACGACCCCTACCTGTACGACCTCGAGGTCCGGCTCGTCAGCCCGTCGGGAAAGGTCGTCGACGAGGTCAGCAGCTACGGCGGCCTGCGCACGATCAGCACGGTGCGGGATCCGCAGGGCCGGCCGCGAATCGCGTTGAACAACAAGATCACTTTCCTGCACGGGCCGCTGGACCAAGGCTATTGGCCCGACGGCATCTACACCGCGCCCACCGACGACGCGCTGAGGTTCGACCTCGAGCGCACCAAGGCGCTCGGCATGAACTTCGTCCGTAAGCACGCGAAGGTGGAACCGGCGCGCTGGTACTACTGGGCGGACAAGCTCGGCCTGCTGGTGTGGCAGGACATGCCGTCGCTGAACGTGTCCCTCGACGTCCCGGTCGGTCCGGCGCCGGATCCGCCGCCGGAGGCGAAAGCGAACTTCGAACGTGAACTCGTCGAGATGATCGATCAGTTGCGCAGCGTCACTTCGATCGTCGGCTGGGTCACGTTCAACGAGGGCTGGGGTGAGTACGACACCGCCAGAATCGCGCACGTGGCCAAGACCGCGGACCCGACGCGGATGGTCAACGCCAGCAGTGGGGTGAACTGTTGCAAGTCGCGGCCCGACAGCAGGGCCGGCGACGTCTACGACGACCACACCTATGTCGGCCCGGGCCGTCCGGTGCTGCACGACAATCCGGCGACCCCACGCGACGAGAGGACGATGCTCGGCGATCGTCCGGTGCCGCTCGAACACCGGGTGGTGGTCGACGGTGAGTACGGCGGCCTCGGGTTGGTGCCCGACGGGAACCGCTGGCCGGGCAAACCGCAGGCCTACGAAATGGCCGACAACCGAGCGCGTTTGACGCAGCGCTACGTCGAGGTGAGCCGCGACCTGGAAGAAGCGGTCCGCAGGGGCGGTCTGTCCGGCGCGATCTACACCCAGACCACCGACGTCGAGAACGAGGTCAACGGCTTCATGACCTACGACCGGTGGTTGGTCAAGATGACGCTGCGAACGGTCGCCGAACGCAACCGCGCAGTGATCGCGGCGGGCGCACAGGTGGCCCCTCCGGACCCGCGGCGCTGAGTCACAGCGCGCGACGGCTCGTGAACTCGTGTGACCGCCCGGTCTCCGGGTGCACGAACTCGATGCTGTGCGCCAGCAGTTGCAGTGGCCGTGAGAAGTCGTCTGGCGCAACGTCGAGCACGTCCGGGTACAACGGGTCGTTGACGATCGGCAGCCCCAGCGACGCCATATGGACCCGCAGCTGATGCGTCCGCCCGGTCCGCGGGGTCAGTCGATAAAGCCCATTGCCAACGTGCTCCACGCAAGTTTCCGCATTCGGGTCACCGGGCTCTTCTATCGCCTGTAACTGCCCGCGCCGCTTGACGATGCGACTGCGCACCACCATCGGGAACTCGAGTGACGGGTCGACACCGGCCCGCGCCAGGTACGTCTTTCGCACCTCACCGCGGGCGAACATCGTCTGATAGGTGCCCCGCGCCTCGCGCCGCGTCGTGAACAACAGCACGCCCGCGGTCAACCGGTCCAACCGATGCGCCGGCGACAACTCCGGCAGGTCGAGTTCTCGCCGTAACCGCACCGTCGCCGTCTGCGCCACGTGGCGGCCCCGCGGCATCGTCGCCAGGAAGTGCGGCTTGTCGACCACCACGATGTCGTCGTCGCGATACATCACGGGAATGTCGAACGGCACCGGCACCTCGTCGCGCAGATCCCGGTACAGGTACACGAACGCACCCGGCGGCAGCACCGTACCCGCCGTCACGACGTCACCGCCAGCCGTAACCACCTCGCCCGCAAACACTTTGGTGGCGGCTGCCTCGCCGAACCGAGAGGCCAACTCGACCAGCACCGCCCCGCCACGCAGCCGCACCCGCGCCGGACCCAGCCCGTCACGCACCGGCAACGGCGGCATACGTCTCAAGTGAGCGGCACCGGTTCGAGGATCTCGGCGCGCGCCTCCGGCGCTGCCGCCCGTAACGCGTCGGCCGACTCGTCGTCGGGTTCCTGCTGCGAGCGCACCTCCGCCTCGACCCGCGCCAGGTACGTCGCCACTTCACGGTCGACGTCCTCGGCGCTCCAACCCAGCACCGGCGCAACAACTTCGGCGACCTCACGCGCGCAGTCCACTCCGCGGTGCGGATACTCGATCGAGATCCTCATCCGCCGCGCCAGGATGTCCTCCAGATGCAACGCGCCCTCGGCAGCCGCGGCGTACCACGCCTCGACCTTGAGGTACACCGGCGCTTCGGTGATCGGATCCAGTAGGTCGGGTCGCACCCCGGCCTGTTCTCTGGCCATCTGCAGTACCTCGCCGATCAGCGAGCCGTACCGGTCCAGCAGGTGGCGCACCCGGTACGGGTGCAGGTCGTAATGCGCGCCGACGCTTTCGGTCTGGTTGATCAGCGCGAAGTATCCGTCGGCGCCCATCAGCGGCACCTTTTCGGTGATCGACCGCGCCACCCGCGCCGGAATGTACTCCGCGGCAGCGTCGATGGCGTCCTCCCCCATCACCCGGTACGTCGTGTACTTTCCTCCGGCGATCGCCACCAGGCCCGGCGCCGGCACCGCCACCGCATGCTCGCGCGAAAGCTTCGACGTCTCCTCGCTCTCCCCTGCCAGCAGGGGGCGCAACCCGGCGTACACACCGTCGATGTCGTCGTGGGTCAGCGGCGTCGCGAGCACCTTGTTGACGTTCTCGAGGATGTAGTCGATGTCGACCTTCGTCGCCGCGGGGTGCGCCAGGTCCAGGTTCCAGTCCGTGTCGGTGGTGCCGATGATCCAATGCGTGCCCCACGGGATCACGAACAGCACCGACTTCTCGGTGCGCAGGATGATCGCGACCTCGCTGACGATCCGGTCGCGGGGCACCACGATGTGTACGCCTTTGGAGGCCCGCACGCGAAATCGTCCGCGCTGCTTCGACAATGCCTGGATCTCATCGGTCCAGACACCGGTGGCGTTGACCACGACGTGTCCGAGCACCTCGGTCACCGCACCGGTCTCGGAATCGCGGACCTCCACGCCCGTGACCCGGTCGCCTTCGCGAAGCAACGCCACCACCTGCGTCGAGGTCCGCACCACCGCCCCGTAGTGCGCGGCCGTGCGGGCCACGGTCATGGTGTGGCGCGCGTCGTCGACCACGGTGTCGTAGTAGCGGATCCCGCCGATCAGCGACGACCGCTTGAGGCCCGGCGCCAGCCGAAGGGCTCCGGACTTCGTCAGATGCTTCTGCGCCGGAACGGATTTCGCGCCACCGAGCTGGTCGTAGAGGAAGATGCCCGCGGCCACGTACGAGCGCTCCCACCACCTGTTGGTCAGTGGGAACAGGAAAGGCAGCGGTTTGACCAGGTGCGGCGCCAACGTCGTCAGCGACAGTTCCCGCTCGTGCAGCGCCTCGCGCACCAGCCCGAACTCCAGCTGCTCCAGGTAACGCAGGCCGCCGTGAAACATCTTCGACGACCGGCTCGACGTCCCCGATGCGAAGTCACGGGCCTCGACGAGGGCGACCTTGAGCCCGCGCGTCGCTGCATCCAGCGCGGCGCCCGCCCCGACGACGCCCCCGCCGATCACCACGACGTCGAACTGCTCGCTGCCGAGCCGCTCCCAGGCCTCGGCCCGCTGCTCGGGGCCCAGAAGCGTCTGCCCGTTGGCCGGGATCGGATCGCTCACCGGAATGGACTCCTAGTTACTGGTGGGTACGTTCGTCCGTCCCAAGGCTACGTGGGTTCAGTCCAGATCGTCGTGCGCCATCAACCGCCGGCCCGCCTCGGTGATCGACCCCGACAGCGACGGGTACACCGAGAACGTCTGCGCCAGATCCTCGACGTCGTTGCCGTTCTGCACCGCCAAGGCGATCGGCATGATCAGCTCCGAGGCGATCGGTGCCACCACGACCCCGCCGATCACCACCCCGGTCGCGGGACGGCAGAAGATCTTCACGAAGCCGCGCCGCAAACTCGACATCTTGGCCCTGGCGTTGGTGTTCAGCGGCAACATGATCGTGCGCGCAGCCACCGACCCGTCGTCGATCTTGGATTGGGGCACCCCGACCGCCGCGATCTCGGGCCGGGTGAACACCGCGGCGGCCACGGTGCGCAGCCGGATCGGCTCGAGTCCTTCGCCGAGCACGTGGTACATCGCGATGCGGCCCTGCATGGCGGCCACCGAGGCCAGCAACATCAGCCCGGTGCAGTCCCCCGCGGCGTAGATGCCCGGCACGGTGGTGCGTGAGACCCGGTCGACCTTCAGATAGTCCCCCGGCCCGAGGTCGATGCCGACCCGCTCGAGGCCCAGGCCCGCCGTGTTGGGCACCGAGCCGACCGTCATCAACGCATGGCTGCCCTCGACGCATCTACCGTCGGTCATCTTGACCACGACACCGTCGTCGGTACGGCTCACCTGGTCGGCGCGGGCGTTCTTGACCAGCGTCACCCCGCGCGAACCCAGCGCGTCCTCGAGCACCGCGGCGGCGTCGGAGTCCTCGTGGGGAAGGATCTGGTCGCGGCTGGCCACCACCGTCACCTTGACGCCGAGTTCGGTGTAGGCGTTGACGAACTCCGCGCCGGTCACCCCGGAGCCGACGACCACCAGATGCTCGGGCAGTTCCTCGAGGTCGTAGAGCTGGCGCCAGTTCAGAACGCGTTCGCCGTCGGGTTCGGCGCCGGGCAGCACCCGGGGGCTGGCTCCGGTGGCGATCAGCACGACGTCGGCGTCGATCGTGCTGACGGTGCCGTCGTGCGCGGTGATCTTGACGGTGTGCCTGGCCATGCCCGGCATGTCGTCGACCAGCTCACCCCGGCCGGCGATCAGCGTCACGCCGTCGTTGCGCAACCGCTCGGCGATGTCGGCGGACTGGGCGGCAGCCAGCCGCTTGACCCGCTCGTTGATCTTCCGCAGCGAGATCTTGGCGTCCTCGAACTCGAGCGCATAGCCCAGGTCCGGCGCACGACGCAGCTCGGTGCGCACGCCCGTCGACGCGATGAACGTCTTGGACGGGACGCAGTCCCACAGCACGCACGCCCCGCCGATGCCGTCGGAGTCGACGACGGTGACCTCGGCAACTTCGGGTCCTCGTGCCGCGGCGACCAATGCCGCCTCATAACCGGCGGGCCCGCCGCCGATGATCACGATGCGGGTTGCCACGACCCCAACCTAACGAAGCGGATGGTTGATCGCGCAGCCTGTGCGCGAACCCAGCTAGTCTTTCCTGGTGCCGCTCTATGCCGCGTACGGATCGAACATGGATCCGGAGCAGATGTTGCAGCGCGCGCCCCATTCCCCGATGGCGGGGACGGGGTGGCTGCACGGCTGGCGTCTGACGTTCGGCGGGGAGGACATCGGCTGGGAGGGCGCGCTCGCCACGGTCGTCGAGGATCCGACATCGAAGGTGTTCGTCGTGCTCTACGACGTGACCAAGGAGGACGAGGAGAACCTCGACCGCTGGGAAGGCTCGGAACTGGGCTTTCACAAGAAGATCCGCTGCCGGGTGCACCGCATCTCGTCGGACACCAGTTTCGAGCCGGTGCTGGCGTGGCTGTACGTGGTCGACGCGTGGGAGGGTGGTCTGCCGTCGGCACGCTATCTCGGCGTGGTGGCCGACGCCGCCGAAGTCGCCGGCGCCCCAGCGGATTACGTGCACAACCTACGAACTCGCCCGGCGCGCAACATCGGCCCGGGCACCAGCGGCTGACTCTTTTCCGCGAGTTTCCGCGTGGGCCCACGCGAAGTTCCGCGAGTTTCCGCGAGCGACCGCGTCTGTACGCCGACACGCCGTAATTCGCGCGCATTTCGCGGTCGCTCACGCCGCGCGAGCGCGACGCAACTGGTTGTCGATGCGAGCAACGAGCTCCCTCGACCGGTACCGAACATCCTCGAAGACGATCGCAATGACCACCCATCTGACGTCGAGGAGTGCAGCCGTTCGGCGACGGTCGCGCCGTAGCGCCTCGGCGCTGCTGTGCCAGTCCAGACCGTCGTACTCGACGGCCACCCGGTAGGCCGGCCAGGCGAAATCGACGCGACGAAGCTGCCCATTCCCGTCGATGAGCTCGTACTGCAGCTCCGGGGTCGGCAGGCCACCGTCGATCATCGCGAGCCGCGCTTCGCTCTCCATCGGTGATTCCGAGCGGGCGTCGGCCAACGTGATCAGGTCGCGAACGGCGACGATGCCGCGCCGGCCGGCCTGCTCGACGGCCGCACGCCACAGCTCGGTCCGATTCACTGAACCGCTGCGCAGCGCGGCATCCAACGTGGCCAATGCCCTCGGTCGACGCTGCGAACGGGCCACCTCCACCGCCGTCCACGCCGCCGCGGTGACCGGCCTGCCGTCGACGACGGTCAGCGGCGCACCCTCGCGTCGATGGACTTTCATGCCGTCGGTCGATCGCAATCGTGAACCCGGCGGGCTGAGCACATGAAGATCGGCGGGCTCTTCGATATCGAAGCCATGGATCGCCGCTGCGGTGTGCAGACACGCGGCCACCGGAGTGCCACAGCGAAAATCGAGCCCGCGCAGCCGCATCGCGTCATCCGGTTCGCCAATGCAGTAGACCCCTGGCCAAAGCCGTTGCAAGTGACCGGATTCGAGTGCTGAGTCGAAGCCGCGTCTCGTCATGTGTTGCAGGATCTGGGCACTCGTGGCGAGCCCACCCTGCGTATCGAAAAGTTCTGTCAATTGTCGGTTCACAGCGCTGATCGTCAGCGACGAGCGGCCGCGCCGATAGGCCGTGTGGCCAAGCTGTGGATGAAGGTCAAATTGTGGACGATCAACTCTGGCGTGGGCCCACACGGAGTCGGGGACGGCCGCCGAGTGTTCGCGAGAACCGGCGTGTCGGGCGCAAACACGGTCACTCGCGGGAGAAGGAAAGTTAGAACTGGGCGGCCTGGTCGATGATGTTGACCAGCACCCGCACCCCTACCGCCAGCGCCCGCTCGTCGAGGTCGAACGTCGGCTGGTGCAAATCCAACTGGGGGCCGCGGCCCGTCCACACGCCCAGGCGCGCCATCGCACCCGGCACTTCCTCCAGATACCACGAGAAGTCCTCGCCGCCGCCGGACTGCCGGGTGTCGGCCAGCACGTCGGGTCCGATCGCTTCGATCGCGTGGGTCAGGATGCGCGTCGAGATCTCCTCGTTTACCACCGGCGGCACCCCGCGGCGGTACTGCAGGCTGTACTCAATACCGAGCGGCGCGAGTAACGACGAAACAGACTCGCGCACAATGGATTCCAGCATCTCCCAGGTGTCGCGGCTGGCGGTGCGGATGGTGCCGGCCAGCGTGCCGGTCTGCGGGATGGCGTTGGCGGCGACGCCCGCATTGACCGCACCCCACACCATCACGGTGCTGTTGCGGGGGTCGATGCGGCGCGACAACACCCCCGGCACACCGGTGATCAGCGTGCCCAGCCCGTAGACCAGGTCACCGGTGAGATGCGGTCGTGAGGTGTGACCGCCCGGCGAGTGCAGCGTCACCTCGAGCTGATCGGCGGCCGACGTGATCGGTCCGGCCCGCATCGCGACCTTGCCCACGGCCAGCCGCGGATCGCAGTGCAGCGCGAAGATCCGGGACACCCCGGTCAGCGCGCCCGCGGCGATCGCGTCGATCGCCCCGCCCGGCATCAGCTCCTCGGCGGCCTGGAAGATCAGCCGCACCCCGACCGGGAGTTCGGGCACGGACGCCAATGCCAGGGCGGCGCCCAGCAGGATCGCGGTGTGCGCGTCGTGCCCGCAGGCGTGCGAGACGTTCGGCACCAGCGACGCGTACGGCGCGCCGGTGCGGTCGGCCATCGGGAGCGCGTCCATGTCGGCGCGCAACGCGATTCGAGGTCCGTGTTCGGGACCGAAGTCGCACGTCAAGCCCGTTCCACCGGGCAGCACCTTCGGGTTCAGGCCCGCGTCGGCCAGCCGGGACGCGACGAACTGCGTGGTGGCGAACTCCTGCCGGCCCAGCTCGGGGTGCATGTGAATGTGGCGGCGCCACTCGACGAGGTCGTCGTAGTGGGCCGAGAGCCACCGCGCGGCGGCGTGGGGCAGCACGCTCACGACGCCCGCCTCGCCTGTGACTCCATCACCCGGTCGCGCTCGTGCGGCGTTTCGGCCAACCGCACGGCGGTGCGGGCCAGCATGATCGCGCCCTCGATGACGGCCTTGTCCGCGCTGGGCCCGGCCGCGGCCGTCGCGAACGCCGGCTGGTGCACCGACGCGCCGCCCGCATCGATGCCGACGATCGGATGGATTCCGGGCATCACCTGGGTGACGTTGCCCATGTCGGTGCTGCCCAGCGGCAGCGCGGCCTCGACGTCGGCGGGCACCGGCTCGCGGCCCAGCCGCTGCATCTCGGCGCGGAACGTCTCCGCCAGCCAGGTGTCCGGGGTCAGCTCGAGGTAGCTGGGTTCGGTCTCGGTGACCTCGTGGCTGCAGCCGGTCGCCACAGCGCCGGCCAGGAAGCAGTCGGCCATCCGTTGTTCGAGTTCCCGCAGCGAGGCGGCGTCGTTGGCCCGCATCGTGAACTGCATCTCGGCGCGCGCGGGGATGACGTTGGTGGCCTGGCCGCCGTCGGTGACGATGCCGTGCGCCATCTGACCGGGCGCCATCTGCTGGCGCAGCAGCCCGATCGCCACCTGCGCGACGGTGATCGCGTCGACGGCGTTGAGGCCGAGGTACGGCGCGACCGCGGCGTGCGCTTCCCTGCCCTCGTACCGGATCGCGACCTGCGAGAGCGCGAGTGAGCGCGCGCGGGCGATATCGAGCGGGCCGGGGTGCAGCATCACCGACGCCGCGATGTCGTCGAACGCGCCGGCGTTCAGCATCAGCACCTTTCCTCCGCCGGCCTCCTCGGCCGGGGTGCCGAGCAGCACGACCGTCAGCCCCAGCTGGTCGGCCACCTCCGCGAGTGCCAGCGCGGTGCCGACCGCGGACGCGGCAATGATGTTGTGTCCGCAGGCGTGCCCGATGCCCGGCAGCGCGTCGTATTCGGCGCACACCCCGATGACGAGCGGCCCGCTGCCGTAGACGGCGCGGAACGCGGTCTCCAACCCGCCGGGCGCATGCGCGACGGCGAACCCGTACTCGGCCACCAGGGCCTGCGTCTTGGCACAGCTGCGGTGTTCGGCGAATGCGAGTTCGGGTTCGGCGTGGATGGAGTGCGACAGCTCGACCAGATCGCCACGGCGTCGGTTGACGGCGTCTTCGACGGCGTCCGACGCGGTGAGTGCTGGCATCTTGGCAGTATCTCACTGCGGCCGCGCGCCGGGACCGACAGATAAGCTCGCGCACTGTGACCGATGCGCAGGCCCTGACTGCCGAATCGGCGGCCGCCATCGCCGAGCGCACCGGCGTCGACCGCCACGACGTCGCGGTCGTCCTGGGTTCGGGCTGGGCACCGGCCGTCGAACCGCTGGGTGACCCGGTGGCGGTGGTCCCGGTCGCCGAATTGCCGGGGTTCACCCCGCCGGCCGCCGAGGGACACGGCGGCCAGTTGTTGTCGATGCGCGTCGCCGACCACCGGGTGTTGGTGTTCGTGGGCCGCATCCACGGCTACGAGGGCCACGACCTGCGCCACGTCGTGCATGCGGTGCGTGCCGCCTGCGCGAGCGGCGTGCACACGGTGGTGCTGACCAACGCCGCCGGTGGTCTGCGGGAGGAGTTCGCGGTGGGCCAGCCGGTGCTGATCAGCGACCACCTCAACCTGACGGGCCGCTCCCCGCTGGTGGGGCCGCGGTTCGTCGACATGGTCGAGGCGTACTCGCCGCGACTGCGCGGCATCGCTCGCGAGATCGACCCCGCGCTGGCCGACGGCGTCTACGCCGGGCTGGCGGGGCCGCAGTACGAGACGCCCGCAGAGATCCGGATGCTGCGCACGCTGGGCGCGGACCTGGTCGGCATGTCGACCGTGCACGAGACCATCGCCGCGCGTGAAGCGGGCGCGCAGGTGCTCGGGGTGTCGCTGGTGACCAATCTCGCCGCGGGGATGACGGGCCGCCCGCTGAACCACGAAGAGGTGTTGGAGGCGGGCCGCCGGTCGGCGACGCGAATGGGCGCGCTGCTCGCCGCGGTCATCGCCCGGCTCTGACGGCGACCCGCGTCGCTGGAATATGCCGACAGGAAAGTGGGCACACTAGCGCCATGACTGCGTCGCCGGCGACAAGTACAGCGCAGGAGTGGATCACTCACGATCCCGATCCCCAAACCGCCGCCGAGCTCTCGGAGTGTTCACAAGAAGAGCTCGAACGGCGATTCGCAAACCCACTGACGTTCGGCACCGCAGGTTTGCGCGGACCGCTGCGCGGTGGCCCCAGCGGCATGAACCTGGCCGTCGTGCTGCGCGCCAGCTGGGCGGTCGCCAAGGTGCTCACGGACCGGGGCCTGTCCGGCCAGGACGTCATCGTGGGCCGCGACGCCCGGCACGGGTCCGACGAGTTCGCCCTGGCCGCCGCTGAAGTCCTTGCTGCGCACGGGTTTCGCGTCACACTCTTCTTCACCGCCGTGCCCACGCCGATCGTCGCCTTCGCCGTGCGCCACCGCCCGGCCGCCGCGGGTATCCAGATCACCGCCTCGCACAATCCGCCGTCCGACAACGGCTTCAAGGTGTTCTTCGGCGGCGGCTTCCCGATCATCTCGCCGACCGACCGCGAGATCGAGCAGGCCATGGCCGAGGCGCCGCACGCCGACGAGATCCCGCGCCAGGCGGTGACGCCGGGTGGCGTCGACGAAGTGCAGCGCTACGTCGAACGCGCCGCGAATGTCCGGCACACCCACGGTTCGGTGCGGGTCGCGTTCACCCCTCTGCACGGCGTCGGCGGGGAGTTCGCCCTCGACGCGTTCGTGCGC
Source organism: Mycobacterium sp. GA-0227b (assembly GCF_001499855.1). Taxonomy (GTDB): domain Bacteria; phylum Actinomycetota; class Actinomycetes; order Mycobacteriales; family Mycobacteriaceae; genus Mycobacterium. The sequence continues at coordinate 47,022 of NZ_LQIK01000004.1, read as the reverse complement.
GCCGGCTTCTCCGACGTGCATGTTGTAGAAGACCAGTTCGCGCCCGACGCCGACTTCCCCACGGTGACCTCGGCGAACCCGGAGGAATCCGAGGCCGTCGAAGCGGTGCTGAAACTGGCCGCCGACGTCGACGCCGAGGTCGCGATCGCGTTGGATCCCGACGCCGACCGGTGCGCGGTCGGTGTTCCGACGCCGGACGGTTGGCGCATGCTCTCAGGTGACGAAACCGGTTGGCTGCTGGGCGATTACATCTTGTCGCAGGTCGAACCCGGGGCGGTGACCGAATCCACGGTGGTGGCCAGTTCGCTGGTGTCGTCGCGCATGCTGGCGGCGATCGCGCGGGAGCAAGGGGCGCGTCACGTCGAAACGCCCACCGGCTTCAAGTGGTTGTCGCGGGCGGACGTCGACCTGCCGGGCTGCACGTTGGTGTACGCATACGAGGAGGCGATCGGCCACTGCGTCGATCCGTCCGCGGTGCGCGACAAGGACGGCATCAGCGCGGCGGTGTTGGTCTGCGATCTGATTGCGGCGCTGCGCGACCGCGGGCACACACTGCTCGACGCGCTCGACGACCTGGCCCGCCGCCACGGCGTGCACACCACGACGGCGGTTTCGCGGCCCGTCGAGGACGCACAGGAGGCGAACGCGGTGATGACACGCCTGCGTGAGACGCCACCCGACCGCCTCGGCGGATACGAGGTGACCGTCACCGATCTGGAGCCCGATGACGGTACCGACGCGCTGATCCTGACCGGCGGTGGCGATGACATCGCGGTGCGGGTGGTGGTGCGCCCCTCGGGTACCGAGCCAAAGGTCAAGTCCTACATCGAGGTACGCAGCAGCGACGTCGCCGATCTGGCGGCAGCGCGGGAGCGGGCCCGGCGGGTGCAGGACGAGTTGGCCGGCCTCTGCTCGCGGTTCTAGCGCGGGCCGAACTGGCGGTCCCCCGCGTCGCCGAGGCCGGGCACGATGTAGGCGATGTCGTTGAGGCATTCGTCGATGGTGGCGGTGACCAGCCGGACGTTCGGCGCCGCCTTCTCCAGCGCGGCCAAGCCTTCCGGTGCGACGACGACGCAGATCGCCGTGATGTCGACGGCGTTGCGCGAATGCAGCAACTCGACCGTGTGCAGCATCGAACCGCCGGTCGCCAGCATCGGGTCGAGCACGATCACCGGCTGGGTGCTCAGGTCGTCGGGCAGCGACTCCAGATACGGCGTCGGTTGATGGGTTTGCTCGTTGCGGGCGACACCGACGAAGCCGACGCGCGCCTCGGGGATCAGCACGTGCGCCTGGTCGACCATGCCCAGACCGGCCCGCAGCACAGGGACGAGCAACGGCGGGTTGGCCAGTCGGCAGCCGGTGGTCTCGGCCAGCGGGGTGCGCACCGGGATGGTCTCGACGGCGGCGTCCCGGGTCGCCTCGTACACCAGCATCAGCGTGAGGTCTCGCAAGGCCGCCCGGAAGACGGCGTTGTCGGTTGTGGCGTCGCGCAATGTGGTCAGTCGTGCGGCCGCAAGCGGGTGGTCGACGACGCGCACATCCATTGCCCGACCTTAACGGGAACCGAGGTCCGTCGCGCCGCGTCCTAACGACATGCACGCCGATACGGACGCCATCCGCAACCTGGCCGCGGCGAACTCCGCGCACGCCGACGAACTCGCCGCCATCGCTTCGAAACTCGCGAGCGCCCCCACGTCGGCGCCAGCGTTCGGTCCGGTCGGCGAGCCGTTCCTCGCGGCGCTGGCCGAAGCCGTGGCGCACGAGGCGCGCGGCGTCGCAGCGTTGCGGGACCGGGCATCGGCGACCGGTGACGCCGCATACCGGACGGCGCGCGCCTACGACGACGCCGACGATCGCGCGGGCGCACGGGTCAGCGGCGTCTGACGATGCCGAGTGCGTTGGTGGCCGCGCTGACGGCACCCCTGCGAGAACTTCAGTCGCTGGTCGGCCCCGGCTCGGGGGCGGAGTTGGCGACCGCTCTGCACGATGTGCGCAATGCGCTGCAGGAGGTCTCGGCGTCGACCAGCCAGGCCTGGCGAAGTGCGGCGCCGCACTGGACCGGCCCCGGGGCCGACGCGGCCGAGCGCGTCGTCATCGCGACCGCCGCGCAGACGGAAGAACTCGCGCGACGGGTCGGGCGGCTCGGCGAAACGGCGGATGCCGCCGACGCGGCGGTCGCGCGCGCTCATCAGCGCCTACGCGACATCGTGGACGCGTTCGAGGCCCGAGCGGGCGCGCTGGAGCCGTATCTCGATTCGCCCGGCGTGACCGAGGAGCTGATGGCCGAGGCACGGCGGTCGCTCGCCGAGGCCGCCGGGGTGGTCGACGAGTTGCGCGCCGAGCTCGACGGGCACGCCGCCGGGATCGCCGCGGGCGCAACGGCTCCTGCCGCGACGACCCCGTCCGGCGCCGCGGCAACCACACCGTCAGGCTTCGGTGCGCCCATGAGTCCGCTGGGAAGTGCTGGCGGGTTCGGCTCCGGCGGTGGCGGGCTCGGGTCCAGCGGCCTCGGGTCCGGCGCCGGCGGGCTCGGGTCCAGCGCCGGCGGGCTCGGGTCCAGCGCCGGCGGGCTCGGCACGAATGCGGGCGGACTCGGCTCTCTGGTGCGCGACATCGCCGAACTCTCCCGACCCGAAGCTCCTGTCCCGACGCCGGATGCCGGGATCTTCGGAGACGGTGTAGCGGTGCGGCTTCCCGACGGCAGCTCGGCGACGGCGCCGAACGCGGTGGCGGCGAGCGCTGTTCGGAACGCGCTGACGCAGTTGGGTGTGCCGTACGACTGGGGCGGCACCACGCCGGGCGTCGGCCTCGATTGCAGCGCCCTCACCCAATGGGCGTATTCGGAAGCGGGACTGAGCCTTCCGCGGCTCGCGCAGGAGCAGGACATCGGCGCGCCCGTCGCCGCGGGCGATCTACGGCCGGGTGACCTCGCGGTGTGGGACGGTCATGTCGCGATGATCGTCGGGAACGGCCAGATGATCGAAGCCGGTGACCCCGTTCAACTTTCGCCGATTCGGACGAGCAACGCGGGGCAGGGTTTTCAGGGGTTCTGGCGGCCGACTGCGTAGGCGGCGAGGGTGTTGTGCACCGATAGGTCGAGCAGCGCACTGTCCAGTGGGCGGTCGAGTAGCAGCAGCCGGAGATATGCCGGGGCCACGAGAAACTCGATCAACTCGTCTGGGTCGGTGCCGACTGGGAGCTCGCCGCGGTCGATGGCACGTTCGACGATGCGCGAAGACCCCAGGAATCGACTGCGCCAGAATGCCTTACGTGCATCGACGGCATCGTGGTCACGACTGTCGAGCGCAGCAGCCACGCGAAGAATCCGCTCGACCTCCGGGCGTCGAAGCAAGTTGAGTATCTGACCCAACAGTGTCCCTAAGTCGCCCTCGAGCGTGCCCGTGTCGGGAATCGGATTGTCGGCGCGCGCGAGGTGGCCGACCGCGGCAGCAGCAAGATCGTGCGTCGTGGGCCAGCGCCGATAGATCGTGGTTTCCGCGACGTCTGCCAAGCGTGCGACATCGCGCACCTTGAGTCCGTCGTAGCCGTCGTCGAGCAGCCGCTCCACCGCCGCTTCGAGAACCTTCACACGGACGCGCTCAGAGCGGCCCCCAGGTCGTCGGGTGACCAATCGCCACCTCCTTTGACGTGCGGCTATGGTCAGCGTAAGGTCCTTAATGCAAATTTACTAGCGTTAGGGTCGGCATGTCGGCTCCGGAAATCGTCACCGAGATCAACGGCAGGAGCGTCACCCGAGGCGAGGTACTTGCCTGGGAGGACCGTCGAATCACCGCAGTGGCGAGAAAGCTCGGCGTGCGCGTGCCGCGCAGCGGCGTCACAGAACGGCGCGAAGCGTTGTTGCAGGCGAAGCGCTCCCTCGGTGCCGAGAAGATCACCGCCCGACTCAATCGCGAGATGCGAATCGCCGACGCCACCGCCCGACTGGAAGCCCGCCTGAGTCCTCGACGTCGGATCAGCAGCATCGACATATACGTTCGTGGCGGCTCCGCCGAGACGTTCGTCGACGCGTTCGAACGTTGGACGCAGACCTCTGACGAGCCGGCGATGCTTCGAGCGTGCCCGGACCACTTCCTCATCCGCACCGGCGCCGACCGCCGACAGCAGGTGCTGGAGACGACCGGCGGCAGTCCGTTTGCGGCGCTGTTCTTGATCGACTACGACGACGTCTCGTCGCTGGTCACACCCGCCGATACGCGCTTCCCGCATCAGATTGCGGGCGTCGCACGGGCGTCCGACGGGTTCGCGATCGGCGGCGTGCGCCATCAGTTCCGTGACACCGACGATGGATTCCACGCTCGACTGACTGTCGAGTTCGCGCTGCCGACACTGGGGCGGATGGTGGCCGGACACCGGTGGCACCTTGCGTGCGAATTCTCCAACTGGATCGAAGCGGCACTCGAGCAGCCCACGGGGTAGGCGGTATGGCCCTGCGCCAGCTTGACCACCGATCTCGATCGTTAGGCTGTGCGCCATGGCTGCTGACATCGTGCCGATCCGGCTCGGCTTGACCAAGGGCGACCTGTACACGTTATGGGCTCCACGCTGGCGCGATGGCGCCGACGAGTGGGAGGCCTTCCTCGGCAAGGACGAGGATCTGTATGGGCTCGAGTCGGTTGCCGACCTGGTCGCATTCGTCAGGACCAACAAGGACAACGACCTCGTCGACCACCCGGCATGGGACAAGGTCACCGAGGTCAATGCCCACCGGCTCGATCCGGCCGAGGAACACCAATACGACGTCGTCGGCGTACCGGACATCGTCTCCGAGAAGGCCACCGAAGAGTCGGTGCGGCGACTGCACCGGACGCTGGCGGTCGTCTCGGCGCTCGGCTCGGTGTGCGAGCTGCCGGCGGTCACCAAGTTCTTCAACGGCAACCCGGTGCTGGGCACGCTCGGTGGTGGAATCGACGCGTTCTCCGGGCGCCGGGGACGCAAACAGTGGGCCGCAATCGAGGCCGTGATAGCCAGAGGTTGGGACAACGTCGTCGACGCGCTCGACGAAGTGATCACCACGCCGGACGTCGACGCGGACGCCGTGAAGAAGGCCGAGGCAGAACTGGCCGAGCCGGCACCGGAACCGGAACCGGAAGAAGAGCTGATCGACGAGGTCGAGGACAGCGAGGGCGCCGAGGACGAGGGCGCGGAGGAACCCGACGCGCTGGCCGTCCAGGCGCAGAGCCAGGTGCTGGGCAGCGACGAGGACTTCTGGCTCAAGGTCGGCATCGACCCGGTGCGGATGATGACGAGCGCGGGCACCTACTACACGCTGCGCTGCTATCTGGAGGACCGGCCGGTCTTCCTCGGCCGCAACGGCCGCATCAGCGTCTTCGGCTCGGAGCGGGCGCTGGCGCGCTATCTGGCCGACGAGCACGACCACGACCTGTCTGGGCTGGCCACCTATGACGACATCCGGACGGCCGCCACCGACGGCTCGCTGCAGATCGACATCACCGACGACAACGTCTATGTGCTCACCGGCATCGTCGACGACCTCGCCGAGGGACCCGATGCGCTGGACCGCGACCAGTTGGACTTGGCCGTCGAACTGCTCAGGGACGTCGGCGACTACTCGGAGGACTCGACGGTCGACCAGGCACTCGACGCCGATCAGCCGCTGGGCCGGATCATCGCCCACGTTCTGGAGCCCGACAAGGTCCGCGCGCCCAGCCCGCCGTATGCCAAGGCCGTCGAGCAGTGGGAGGCGTTGGAGGCGTTCGTCGAGTCCCGGCTTCGCCCCGAATAGCGTTAAAGCTCAGTTGCTTTCGGGTGGCGGGGCTCATACAGACCGAGCTCACCGCCACCGGGCAGTGCGATGGTGGTCAACAGACCCCAGCCCTGGTCGGTCACCGGTCCGCAGGTAATCCCCTTGTCGGACAGTCGCTCAACGGTGGCGGTGACGTCGTCGCACATCAAATACAACTCGTGCGACCCGGCACCCTCGGCCGGATGCACGGCGACCTCGGCCGGCGGCAATTTGAAGATCAGCCAACCACCGCCGGCGTCGACGTTCGGATACTCGAGCACGTCGCGGAAGAAGGCCCGGTCCGCTTCGGCGTTGCGGCTGTAGACGATGACGTGAGCTCCGGTGATCATGTGGTCACCGTACGACGCGCTCTGGCTGGCGGGGGCACGCCCTCGCGTGAGGAGGTGCTGCCCGCCGGCGCACCTGTCCTACGTGCCGCCAGGCCTGGCGGCTCATGCCGCCGCCTTCGCGGCCGCCCGCCTGTAGGGCCTCTCGGCACGCGCGACCGACCGGACAATGTCACCCGGCATAGGCGTGTCGGTGTGCAAACACGGTCACTCGCGCGGAAAGGGGACTCAGCCGATGAGCACGGCGTAGCGCGGCTTGATCACGTCGTCGATGATCGACAGGCGCTCGTCGAACGAGATGAACGCCGACTTCATCGCGTTGATGGTGAACCGCTGTAGATCGCTCCAGCCGTAGCCGAAGGTCTCCACCAGCCGCAGCATCTCCTGGCTCATCGTGGTGTCACTCATCAGCCGGTTGTCGGTGTTGACCGTGACGCGAAACCGCAGCCGCGCCAGCAGATCGAACGGATGCTCGCCGATGCTGGCAACCGCGCCCGTCTGCACGTTGGACGACGGGCACAGCTCGAACGGAACCCGCTTGTCGCGCAGCAGTGCCGCCAGCCGGCCCAGTTGCGCGCAGCCGTCGGGCGCGACGGTGATGTCGTCGACGATCCGCACACCGTGGCCGAGGCGGTCGGCGCCGCAGAACGCGATCGCCTCGTGGATCGACGGCAGGCCGAACGCCTCGCCCGCGTGGATCGTGAAGCGCGCGTTGTTGTTTCGCATGTACTCGAACGCGTCCAGGTGCCGCGTCGGCGGATAGCCGGCTTCCGCGCCGGCGATGTCGAAGCCGACGACACCCCTGTCGCGGAACCGGATCGCGAGTTCGGCGATCTCGAGCGAGCGCGCCGCGTGCCGCATCGCCGTCACCAGGCACCGCACGGTGATGCCCCGCCCTTCGGCGCTGGCCGCCTTCTCACCGTCGGCGAACCCGGCCATCACCGCGTCGACCACCGCGTCCAACGACAGCCCGCCGTCGATGTGCAGTTCCGGCGCGAACCGGATCTCCGCGTAGACGACGTTGTCGTCGGCGAGGTCCTCGACGCACTCGTAGGCCACCCGGTGCAGGGCCTCGGGCGTCTGCATGACGCCGACGGTGTGCGCGAACGGCTCCAAATAGCGCACCAGCGAGCCGCTGTGCGCAGCGGTGCGGAAGAACGTCGCGAGTTCGTCGACGTCTGACGCGGGCAGGTCGTCGTAACCCGTCGCCTCGGCCAGCTCCAGGACGGTGGCCGGGCGCAGGCCGCCGTCCAGGTGGTCATGCAGCAGCGCCTTGGGCGCTTGCCTGATCGAGTCCAGCGTCAGCGGCGTCGTCATGTCGCTCTCCGGTCAGTCTCCGCTCGTGATTCGGTCGATGATCAATGGGCGCGCCGGCGGTGCGGTATCGGCGACGGTCCAGGCGCCGTCCAGTTCGGCGATCGCGGCCTCGAAGCGTTCGGGCGTCTCGGTGCTCAAGGTGAAAAGCGCCTGACCCGCGCTGACGGGCTCTCCGGGCCGCCGGTGAATGAGCAATCCGGCACCAGGTTGCACCCGCTCACCAGGGGCCGAGCGCCCCGCACCGAGTCGCCACACCGCCATACCCACCGCCATCGCGTCGATGTCCCCCATCGTGCCATCGCGAGGTGCCGTGATGGTTTCGACCGAGGTACGGAGCGGCAACGGCTGGCTCAGGTCGCCACCCTGCGCGGCGACCAAGTCGCGGAACCTGTCCATCGCCGAGCCGTCCTGAAGGGTCTGGGCTGGATCGACGCCGTCGATGTCCGCGGCGTCGAGCATCTCGGCGGCCAGCGCCAAGGTCAGCTCCACGACGTCGCGCGGCCCGCCGCCGGCGAGCACCTCCAGCGATTCGGCCACCTCCACGGCGTTGCCGACGGCGCGGCCCAGCGGCGTCGACATGTCGGTCAGCAGCGCCCTGGTGGCCAGGCCGTGTGACGTTCCCAGCTCGACCATCGTGCGGGCCAGCTCCCGCGCTTCCTCCTCGGTCTTGAGGAACGCACCCGAACCGACCTTCGTGTCCAGCACCAGCGCTCGGGTGCCCTCGGCGATCTTCTTGCTCATGACCGAACTGGCGATGAGCGGCAGGGAGTCGACCGTGCTGGTGATGTCGCGCAGCGCATAGAGTTTGCGGTCCGCGGGCGCCAACTCCCCCGCCGCGAAGATCGCCGCACCGACGTCGCAAAGCTGTTGACGAATACGGTCTTTGGCCAACTCGGCGGTGAACCCGGGGATCGACTCCAGCTTGTCGAGCGTGCCGCCGGTGTGGCCGAGTCCGCGGCCGGAGGCTTGAGGAACCGTCCCGCCGCAGGCCATCACCACCGGCACCAGCGGAATGGTGATCTTGTCGCCCACCCCACCGGTTGAGTGCTTGTCCACCAACGCCAGTGGCTTGCCACCGCGACGGAGATCGGTGAAGTCCAACCGTTCGCCGGAGTTCACCATGGCCGCAGTCCAACGGGCGATCTCGGCCGTGGTCATTCCGCGCAGGAAGATCGCCATCAGAAGCGCCGACATCTGCTCGTCGCCCACCCGGCCATGGGTGTATGCGTCGATGACCCAGTCGATCGCCGCATCCGGGAGCGCCCCGCCGTCACGCTTGCGCCGGATCACCGTCGGCGCGTCAAATGTGAACTGCATCACGGAATTTCCCTTCTCCGCCGCGAGTGGGATCGACGCACGCATTACCACTGGATCGCGTGCCGGAAGCCCTCGTTCGGCGATTCAAGTCTCCCGACCGCGCCTGGCCAGATCCTGCGGTCCGAACGCGTCGGGCAGTAGGTCCCTCAGCGTGCGCGGACCCTGCGGATGGTCGATGAGGATTTCCGGCCCGCCGTGCTCGAGCAGCACCTGGCGGCACCGCCCGCACGGCATCAGCAGCTGGCCCGCCGCGTCGACGCACGACAGCGCGACAAGCCGTCCGCCACCGCTGGAATGTAGGTTGCAGACCACTGCGCACTCGGCACAGAGACCTAGGCCATATGAGACATTTTCCACATTGCAGCCGGCCACCACGCGGCCATCGTCTACCAACGCCGCCGCACCGACAGCGAAGCCCGAATAGGGCGCATAGGCGGTTTCTGCGGCTTCAATTGCTTTGTGCCGCAGCATCTTCCAGTCGATTTCTGTTGTCATGCCACCCCCGCCGGGCCGATCCTGAATGCATTCCGAAGTCCCGCGCGCGGAGCCGGTTTCAGCATAGGTAACCCTAACTTCGGCGCTTTTCAGGACATCGACGGCTAAACCGTAGTTCGTTTAGCAGTACAACTGGGTTTAGAGTCGCCCCGAGGTTTGGGTGAAGTGCGCGAACCGGATCAAGTTGCCGCCCGGTGCAGCTCGAAAGCCCAAACGTCCACCGAAGGCGTTGGAGGCCAGATGAGTACTCAAACTTCCGGGCTGGCGCCCGGGGGCCCGGCGGTGCCGGCTCCGCGATCGCGACCGCCGCGCAGGCGCACCCTCTACCGCGGCGATCCCGCGATGTGGTCCTGGGTCCTTCACCGCATCACGGGCGCGACGATCTTCTTCTTCCTGTTCGTCCACGTGCTCGACACCGCGCTGGTGCGCGTGAGCCCGCAGGCCTACAACGAGGTCATCGAGACCTACAAGACCCCGCTGATCGGATTGATGGAGATCGGCCTCGTCGTCGCGGTGCTCTATCACGCCCTCAACGGAATCCGGGTCATCCTGATCGACTTCTGGCAGCACGGCGCTCGCTACCAGCGGGTGATGCTGTGGATCGTCATCGGCGTCTTCCTGGCAATCTTCATCCCGTCGCTCGGTGTGATCGGGATGCACATGGCGGAGCGGTTCCTGTGAGCGCGCCGACGGGTGGGGCGACCGAAAAGGCTGCGACCGAAAAGGCGGCGGAAAAGGCCTGGACTCCGCATCACCGCGAGGGACGCATCGCACCGGTGATGGAGAAGGAGCACGACCGGCCGGCCGGCCTGGACCATCCGCGGGCGCCGCGGCGGCCGCGCGGCATCCCGTACTTCGAGAAGTACGCGTGGCTGTTCATGCGTTTTTCGGGTGTCGCTCTTGTTTTTCTCGCGCTCGGCCATCTGTTCGTGATGCTGATGTGGGAGGACGGGGTCTACCGCATCGACTTCAACTACGTCGCCGAGCGCTGGGCCTCGCCGTTCTGGCAGATCTGGGACATGGCGCTGCTGTGGCTGGCCCAACTGCACGGCGCCAACGGCCTGCGCACCATCATCGGCGACTACGCGCGCAAGAACACCACGAAGTTCTGGCTGAACTCGCTGCTGCTGCTGACCACGGGGTTCACCCTGGTGCTGGGCAGCTACGTGTTGGTCACCTTCGACGCGAACATCTCATGAGGGCGAGTCTGTAAATGATTGTTGAACATCGCTACGACGTCGTGATCGTCGGCGCGGGCGGGGCCGGTATGCGCGCCGCGGTCGAGGCCGGCCCGCGAGCCCGCACGGCGGTGCTGACCAAGCTGTACCCGACGCGCAGCCACACCGGAGCGGCGCAGGGCGGCATGTGCGCGGCGCTGGCCAACGTCGAGGAGGACAACTGGGAGTGGCACACCTTCGACACCGTCAAGGGCGGCGACTACCTCGCCGACCAGGATGCGGTCGAGATCATGTGCCGCGAGGCCATCGATGCGGTGCTCGACCTCGAGAAGATGGGGATGCCGTTCAACCGCACCCCCGAGGGCCGCATCGACCAGCGCCGGTTCGGCGGGCACACCCGCGACCACGGCAAGGCTCCGGTGCGCCGGGCGTGTTACGCCGCCGACCGCACCGGCCACATGATCCTGCAGACGCTGTACCAGAACTGCGTCAAGCACGACGTCGAGTTCTTCAACGAGTTCTACGCACTGGACATCGCGATGACCGAGACTCAGGGCGGGCCCGTCGCTACCGGCGTCATCGCCTACGAGTTGGCCACTGGCGACATCCACATCTTCCACGCCAAGGCGATCGTGTTCGCCACCGGCGGCTCGGGCCGGATGTACAAGACCACCTCCAACGCCCACACGCTCACCGGTGACGGCCTGGGCATCGTGTTCCGCAAGGGACTTCCGTTGGAGGACATGGAGTTTCACCAGTTCCATCCGACGGGTCTGGCGGGCCTGGGCATCCTGATCTCCGAGGCCGTGCGCGGCGAAGGCGGGCGGCTCTTGAATGCCGACGGCGAGCGGTTCATGGAGCGCTACGCGCCGACGATCGTCGACCTCGCCCCCCGCGACATCGTCGCCCGGTCGATGGTGCTCGAGGTGCTCGAGGGCCGCGGCGCGGGTCCGAACAAGGACTACGTCTACATCGACGTGCGCCACCTCGGCGAAGACGTGCTCGAGGCGAAGCTGCCCGACATCACCGAGTTCGCCCGCACCTACCTGGGCGTCGACCCGGTGAAGGAACTGGTGCCGGTTTATCCGACGTGCCACTACGTCATGGGCGGAATCCCGACGACGGTCAACGGCCAGGTGCTGCGCGACAACACGACGATCATCCCGGGCCTGTACGCGGCCGGGGAATGCGCGTGCGTGTCCGTGCACGGCGCCAACCGGCTGGGCACCAACTCACTGCTGGACATCAACGTGTTCGGCCGTCGTGCGGGTATCGCCGCGGCCAATTACGCGCTGGGACACGATCATGTCGACCTGCCGGACAACCCGGCGGGCATGGTGGTCGACTGGGTCGGCGACATCTTGAGCGAGCACGGCAACGAACGCGTCGCCGACATCCGCGGTGCGCTGCAGCAGTCGATGGACAACAACGCCGCGGTGTTCCGCACCGAGGAGACGCTCAAGCAAGCGCTGACCGACATCCACGCGCTCAAGGAGCGTTACGGGCGGATCACGGTGCAGGACAAGGGCAAGCGGTACAACAGCGATCTGCTCGAGGCGATCGAGCTGGGCTTCCTGCTGGAGCTCGCCGAGGTCACCGTCGTCGGGGCGCTGAACCGCAAGGAGTCCCGCGGCGGGCATGCCCGCGAAGACTACCCCAACCGCGACGACACCAACTACATGCGTCACACGATGGCGTACAAGCAGGGCACGGACCTGCTGTCCGACATCCGGTTGGACTACAAGCCGGTGGTGCAGACCCGGTATGAGCCGATGGAACGGAAGTACTGATGACTACTGACGAGCACACGAGCGTGGGGGCAAAATGACTCTGTCACCCGACGTCGAAAAGGCCGAGGCCACAACCCCTCCCGTGCCGGAGGGTGCGGTGATGGTGACGCTGAAGATCGCGCGGTTCAACCCCGAGGACCCGGATACGGCCGGCTGGCAGAGCTTCCGGGTGCCGTGCCTGCCCACCGACCGGCTGCTCAACCTGCTGCACTACGTCAAGTGGTATCTGGACGGCACGTTGACGTTCCGGCGGTCGTGCGCGCACGGCGTGTGCGGCTCGGACGCGATGCGGATCAACGGCGTCAACCGGCTGGCGTGCAAGGTGCTGATGCGCGACATGCTGCCGAAGAATCCGCGCAAGCAACTGACGATCACGATCGAGCCGATCCGCGGACTGCCCGTGGAAAAGGACCTCGTGGTCGACATGGAGCCGTTCTTCGACGCCTACCGCGCGATCAAGCCCTACCTGATCACCAGCGGCAACCCGCCGACCCGCGAGCGCATCCAGAGCCAGACCGACCGCGCCCGCTATGACGACACCACCAAGTGCATCCTGTGCGCGTGCTGCACCACGAGTTGCCCGATCTACTGGAGTGAAGGCAGCTACTTCGGACCCGCCGCGATCGTCAACGCACACCGGTTCATCTTCGACAGCCGCGACGAGGCCGCCGCCGAGCGACTCGACATCCTCAACGAGGTCGACGGCGTGTGGCGCTGCCGCACCACGTTCAACTGCACCGAGTCGTGTCCGCGCGGAATTCAGGTCACCCAGGCGATCCAGGAGGTCAAGCGCGCGCTGATGTTCGCGCGTTAGGGATTTGGTGCCCGAACAGTCGGTCAGCGACTGTTCGGACACCCAAATCGCTACAGGACGATCACCGGGATGAAGACTCCGAAGAGCCAGAAGCCGAAGGCCTTGAAGCCCGGATCCCAGACCGGATGCACGCGGTAGCCCCAGTAGTCGATCCACTGCGGCGGATGCCCGCGCCAATGCACGGCGGGCGGACGGCCCCAGCCCCACGGCGGGCGGTCGTCGTTGCGCCACTTGTTGACCTTCCACCACTTGTCCCAGTCGTGGTCGTTCCACCGGTTCCACTTCCAGTCACGGTCGCGGTACTGCCAGTCGCCGTCGACCCACTCGTCGTGGTCGCGCGGCCCCCAGTCGGGGTCAGCGTTGGCGGTCACGGCGCCGGTACCCAGCGCAGCACCACCGAGCACGACGGCGACGGCGCCGTGGGCGGTGGCTTTCTTCAGGACTTTCGCGACGTCCATGTGTGACTCCTCGTCTCCCCGACATGAGCAGGAAACTGAGAAGGACAACCCCGACCGTCCGCCAAGTCTGATGTCGCCGCCGCGGCGGCTCCGAGTCCGGCCTGGACAGACTTGATCGATCTCACTGAGTTATCGGGCCATGGCCTGCCCGGCGTTACGTCGGCGAGCGAGCACGCTTGCGGAAACTGTTGTCACACATCCGGCGGCTGTCTCGTCATATGGGTATGACCGAGAAAGCACAGAAAACCCGCATCGATCCCCTACCCCCGCAGCGTGCCTCGCTGCTCACCAAGGTCTTCTACCGGGTCGCCAGGCGCCGGTTCGGCGAGGTGCCCGAGCCGTTCGCGGTGGCCGCGCATCACCCGCGGCTGATGATCGCCAACGTCGTCCACGAAGGCATGCTCGGCTCGGCGTCGAAGAAGCTGCCCAAGAGCGTGCGCGAGCTGGCAGTGTTCTGGACCGCCCGCACGGTCGGCTGCTCGTGGTGCGTCGACTTCGGCTCGATGCTGCAACGCCTCGACGGCCTGGACGTCGACCGGCTCAAGCACATCGATGACTACGCCAATTCCCCGCTGTTCTCCGACGACGAGCGCGCCGCGATCGCCTACGCCGACGCGATGACGACCGACCCGCACACCCTCACCGACGAGCAGGTCGACGACCTCAGGCGGCGGTTCGGCGACGACGGCGTCATCGAGCTGACCTACCAGATCGGCGTGGAGAACATGCGGGCGCGGATGTACTCCGCGCTGGGCATCACCGAGCAGGGCTTCAATTCGGGTGATGCATGCCGGGTTCCGTGGGCTAGCGAGGTCGCGTCTCGGGGGTGATCTCGATGTAGGCCATGTCGGTTCCGAGCGCCTGGCTGCCCTTGTCGAGACCGCGTTCGAACAGCTTCATCGGCAGGCTCCAGTTCGCCGCGATGGCCCGCTCGGCGTGCGCGTGTTCGGCCTCGGGCAGGATCCGCGCGATCCCGGCGACCGGTTGCCCCTTGGGTTTTCCGCGCAAGTTGCACTGCACCACCACAACTCGCGGATTGTTCCGCAGGCGCTTGACCTTACCGGTCGACGGGTCGGTCCGAACGTAGAGCTTTCCGTCGGCGAGACCGTGGTTGATGGGGCTCGGCATTGCTTCGCCGGACCGCTTGAACGTCACCAGCAGGATCTGGCGCGTCTTCTCGAAGCCCGTGAAGTCCGTACCTGTGGGAGCACCGACCTCGAAGGCTTCGTGATGGCGCATCTTGTCCATCCCGCGGAACATGAGCTGGCTCATCGTGGTAGCGAAATCAGCGGCCATATTTTCCTCTCAGCGGCGAACCGGTGAACTTGTCCGGGTTGGCGATATCCCAGATGGCACAGACCTTTCCGTCGCGCACGGTCATCGCGGTCACGCGTGGGGTCATCTCCGGATAGCCGTCGCGGGCCGGCGAACCCGGTGTCCAGCTGCCGAACTGACCGTTGATCAGTGCAGGCACACCCGTCTCGAGCCAGCCCGGGCCGTAGCGGCGGGCCAGGCCGAACAGGAACCGCGCAACCTTGTCCGGGCCGTGGATGACGCGCGGCGCGGTGGGCGCCCTGCGATTGGAGTCGCCGGTGAACGTCACGTCCGGATGGAGAAGGCGCACCACGGCTTCCATGTCGCCGGAGGCCAACGCCGCCATCAGCGCGCCGGCCACCTCGTTGTGTTCGTCGGGCGCAACCGGCGGCGGCGCATCGGCCACGGTCCGCCGCGCCCGCGACGCCAGTTGACGAGCCGCGGACGCGCTGACGCCGAGCACGTCAGCGATCTCGCCGAACGGCACCCCGAAGCCGTCGTGCAGGACGAACGCGACCCGCTGGTCGGGTTTGAGCCGCTCGAGCACCACCATCGCGGCGAACCGAGCGTCTTCACCCGCGACCACCACCGCCAGCGGGTCGTTGCCGTCCAGCGCAGTGACCACCGGCTCGGGAAGCCATTCGCCCACATAGGTCTCGCGTCGATGCGTCGCCGACCGCAACCGATCGAGCCCCAGCCTGCTGACCACCGTGGTGAGCCAGCCCCGCAGGTTCGTGATCGCCTCCGAGTCGGCGGCGCTCCAGCGCAGCCACGCGTCCTGCACGATGTCCTCGGCATCGACGACCGTGCCGGTGAGCCGGTAGGCAACCGACAGCAGATGCGGTCGCAATGCCTCGAACTCGTCGATCCGCGTGCTGGCGGTCATAGTTCGAGCCTAGCGACTGCTCGCGCGCGTTCAGAATGTGCGCACCACGACTGCGTATCCGTCGAGGCGCAGCGAGCAAGGACCCGCTGGTAGCGAGACCACCACAGGCGCCGCGGTTTTGTTGATCAGCAACAGCTTCCGTGTGCCGTCCGTGCTGACGAAGCCCTGCGCGCACACCCGGGGGTCGGGCATCGCCGGTTGTCCGGTGCTGGTGGACACCACGGAATCGCCCGGTCCGAAGTGTCGCATCAGTAGTTCGAGTGCGTGATAGCGCGCATTGGGCAAGCCGGTGGCCCAGTCGATCAGTGTGACGCCAGGGATCATGCCGGGGTAGCCGATGAACTCGGCGACGCCGACCAGATCGACGCCCAGCCTGACAAGCTGCACCCATAGATAGGACTGCACGGCGGCGCTGAGGTCCCAGTACTCATCGGGGATATCGGGTGCCGGGTCCATCGGCTCGGCGGTGAAAGTGCCGATCTCGTTGACGAAAGTCTTGGTGTCGGGTGCAATCCGCGTGCGGATCGACTCAATGAAACGCGCCTGTTCGATGAATCCATCGGCCTGCGCGAAGAACGCGTCGCGCCAGTGTGCGAACGGCGGATTCCCCTCGCGCGAGTAGGGATTGACGATCTCAGGGTGAGCGTAGAGGTGGTAGGACATGGCATCTGGCGCCGCGCCGGCATTGTGGTTGGCCGGATCGAGGAATTGCCAGAAGTACTCGGGATCTCGGTGCATGTGCGTCAACGACAAGCCTACGAATTTCATCTCCGGGTCCAGCGGGCGCAGCCGGGTCACCACCGCGTCAAACAGCTTCGCGTAGGTCTGTGGTGACATGCCGCGGATATCTGGTTCGCACAACACCTCCCAGTAGGCGAAGCGGTAGTGGTGTCCGGATTCATGCCAGTGGCCGAGTTCATCGGTGAATCCGCCGGCGATATACCAGCTGGCGATCCGGTAGAAGTAGTCGGCCACCTCGGCGCAGGTGGGATCGCGCAGTTCGGCACACGACTCGTAATGCCAGACAATTTCATTGGGATCCTCGGGAAGGTCAGCGATGTCCGTGGTGAACATCCACGCCGGAATGGTCGCGAAATTCATGACCACCGGCCGACCCTGTGCGGCATCCATGAAGTCGGCCACGAAGGGGTCGAGAAGTTCAAAATTCCAAGAGGTTTCAGTTTCTGTCGGCGCGACCAGCTCCGGGACCGAGACGCGCGGATGGGCGAACCAGGGCAGGAATCGGGCCAGATCCGCTTCGAGGTTTCGAAGCGCCTGAAAGGCCTTGACGTGAATCGGTGAGCCGCGCCGCAGTGGCGGCGCGGTCCAAAGGTGGGTCGTCAGTGTGGTCTGCGATCTGCGATCGATCGTGTCCCAGTCGACGTTGATCCGAATCGTCATCGTCCCTCCTTAGAAATGAAGAAGAGTGCGGGCAGGATGGCCTGGTCGACGATGGCGGCCAGGCTCGTGTCGTCGGGCATGTCGCCGGTGTCGATCTGGTGTTTGATCACCAGCGCCTCACCGATGTCGCAGACGACAGGCGTCACCAGCCGGGCGTCGATCTCGCCGAGCGCGGCGTAGTGCTCCAGCACCGTGCGCGTGAAGCGTCCACCGTGTGGGTCAAAAACGCGGCTGTACAACGCCTCCGCGAGGTCGGGGCGTCGTCGCCGGTCGGCGAGGATGGCGGTCACCGCGGGTGCCGATGGCCCGGTCAGCCATGCCCTGAGCGATTCGAGCGACCGCAGCAGGTCGGCCCGCAGATCCCCGCCCGCGGGCGTAGGTAGTTCGACGGGGTAGGCCTCGCTCAGCGCGTCCAGAAGTAGGTCCTCGACCGTGGGCCAGTGCCGGTAGATCGAAGTTTTGGCCACTCCGGCGCGCCGAGCGACGCCCTCGATGGACAGCCGGCCGATGCCTGATTCGGCAGCCTCCGCCAGCACTGCGGTTCGACAGTCGGCGATCAGCTGATCGAGCGTTCGTCTCCGCACGCCCCAAATCATAGAAACGGCTTAGTAGCTACGCAACCGTGTCTATCTGGAGGGCTCCCTGCGTGCGCCCGGCGGGCCGCCCGCCGGCCCTCACCGCTGCGCCGTCGATCCAGCTGCCTGCCAGGCTTGCGGAAACCGCCGTCATGGCGTTCACGCTATCCCGGCTCGGCCGCGCCAGGCTACGCATTCCCGCACCCAAGGCCGTTCAGACGAGGGTTTCAGGGCCGTTGGTTGCCCGCTACGACGGATTCCGTGCACAATCACTGGCATGTCTACTCCGGGTGCTGCGCACGGCGTCGGGCCCGTTTCGTTCCGCGTCAACCACTCTCGACCGGGCGCCGCGTTCCAGCTCGATGACCTGTCGAAGCAGATCATCGAGAAGCTCCAGCAGGACGGCCGCCGCTCCTATGCGGGCATCGGCAAGGCCGTCGGACTGTCGGAAGCCGCCGTACGCCAGCGGGTGCAACGCATGGTCGACGCGGGCGTCATGCAGATCGTTGCCGTCACCGACCCGCTGCAGTTGGGCTTCGCCCGGCAGGCGATGATCGGCATCCGCTGCACCGGCGACACCACCAAGGTGGCCGAGAGGCTTGCCGCCATCGAATCCGTCGACTATGTGGTGCTGACCGCGGGATCGTTCGACGCGATCATCGAGGTCGTCTGCGCGGACGACGACGAGCTCCTCGACCTGCTCAACACCCAGATCCGCGCCGTGCCCGGAGTGCTGTCCACCGAGACGCTCGTCTACCTGAAACTGGTCAAGCAGCAATACAATTGGGGCACAAGGTGACTACAACCGGTACCGTGCAAGACTTTTCGACCGATCTCGACGCAAAAGCGCACCGCCACCTGTGGGGCCACTTCGCCCGGCACGGTGCCGGCATCACCCCGCCGATCATCACCCGCGGCGAGGGCATCACGATCTGGGACAGCAAGGGTAAGAGCTACATCGACGGGCTGTCGGGGCTTTTCGTCGTCCAGGTGGGTCACGGCCGCCACGAACTGGCGGAGGCCGCGGCCAAACAGGCCGAGCAGCTGGCGTTCTTCCCGCTCTGGTCCTACGCCACGCCGACCGCCATCGAACTGGCCGAGCGGATAGCCAGCTACGCGCCCGGCGACCTGAACCGGGTCTTCTTCACCACCGGCGGCGGCGAGGCCGTCGAATCGGCGTGGAAGCTGGCCAAGAACTATTTCAAGCTCATCGGCAAACCCGGTAAGCACAAGGTGGTTTCGCGGTCGATCGCCTACCACGGCACGCCACAGGGCGCGTTGGCCATCACCGGACTGCCGGTGTTCAAGGCGCCGTTCGAGCCGCTGACACCCGGCGGATTCCGGGTGCCGAACACCAACTTCTACCGGGCGCCCGCGCCGTATCAAAGCGACGAGAAGGCGTTCGGGCAGTATTGCGCGGACCGGATCGCCGAAGCGATCGAGTTCGAAGGACCGGACACCGTCGCGGCGGTCTTCCTGGAACCGGTGCAGAACGCCGGCGGCTGCTTCCCGCCTCCGCCAGGGTATTTCGAGCGCGTCCGCGAAATCTGCGACGAATACGACGTGCTGCTGGTCTCCGACGAGGTCATCTGCGCATTCGGCCGGATCGGGTCGATGTTCGCCTGTGACGACTTCGGCTACGTGCCCGACATCATCACCTGCGCCAAGGGTTTGACGTCGGGCTACTCCCCGATCGGCGCGATGATCGCCAGCGACCGGTTGTTCGAGCCGTTCGACGACGGCAAAACGACGTTCGCGCACGGATACACGTTCGGCGGGCATCCGGTGTCGTCGGCGGTGGCGCTGGCCAACCTCGACATCTTCGAGCGTGAGGGCCTCAACGACCACGTCAAGGAGAACGCCCCGCGGCTGCGGGCCACCCTCGAGCGGCTCTACGACCTGCCGATCGTCGGCGACGTCCGCGGCGAGGGCTTCTTCTACGGCATCGAGTTGGTCAAAGACAAGGCGACCAAGGAAACCTTCGACGACGAGGAAAGTGAGCGATTACTCCGTGGCTTTCTCACCCCCGCGCTGTTCGAGGCGGGGCTGTACTGCCGGGCCGACGACCGCGGTGACCCGGTCGTCCAACTGGCGCCGCCGCTGATCAGCGGTCCGAGGGAGTTCGAGGCGATCTACGACATCATGCGCAGCGTGCTCGACGAAGCGGGCCGACTGCTCTAGCCCGTCGGCGTAGCGTCGGCGACGTGTCCGCCTCGAAGAAGCCGCCGATCGATCCCGTCCGCTGGCAGCCGCCATCCGTCGACCCGCTGCCCGACCTGCCGCCGGCCGAGCTGACCGTCGTCCCGTTGCCGGGCAACGCGCCCGAGGACGTGGTCGTCGACGCCGCCGGCGCCGTATGGACGGGTGTCGATGACGGCCGCATCCTGCGCATCCCGGCCGACGGCGGAGACCCCGTTGTCGTCGCCACGACGGAGGGCCGCCCGCTCGGGCTGCACGTCGCCCACGACGGCCGAATCCTGGTGTGCACCAGTCCGGGCGGCCTGCGCTCACTGGATCCGGCCAGCGGCACACTGGAGACGCTCGTCGCCGAGGTCGACGACCGGCGGTTGATGTTCTGCTCGAACGTCACCCAATCACCGGATGGCACAATCTATTTCACCGAGTCGACGAGCGCGTTCAGCTATGCCCATTTCAAGGGCGCGGTCATGGAGGCACGGCCGCGCGGCAGCCTGTTTCGGCGTGACGCCGACGGCACCGTGCTCACCGCGGTGCCGGGTCTGTACTTCGCCAACGGTGTGACGCCGACTGCCGACGGCTCGGCGTTGGTGTTCGCCGAGACGATGGGACGCCGGCTGTCGAAGTTCTGGCTGACCGGGGAGCGGGCCGGCACGGTGACACCGCTTCGGGAGAACCTGCCCGGCCATCCGGACAACCTGTCCACCGGCGCGGACGGCCGCATCTGGTGCGCGATGGTCTCACCGCTCAACGCCGCGGCCGAATGGCTCGCGCCGCGCTGGCCGGCGCTGCGCAAGCTGCTGTGGAAGCTGCCCGACACACTGCAACCCCAAATCAAACCCGAGGTGTGGGCGGTGGCCTTCGATCCCGACAGCGGCGAAGTCGTCGCCGGCTTGCGCACCGAACATCCGCAGTTCGGCATGGTCACCGGCCTGGTCGAGGCCGGCGGCCGACTGTGGATGGGCTGCATCGGTTTCCCGGCCGTCGCGCACTGTGCGCTCCCCCACTAACGCCGAGTGCACGCGTGTTGTACACAAATGCCGATTAGGCGTACGTCAAGCGTGCACTCGGCGTGAACCGCCAGTCACAAATGAAACTTGAGTAACAGCAGTCACAGCGCGCCTCCGCGGGATCCTCGCGAATACGCCTTAATCTGCGCTCGATGGCGAAGTTTCGAAATTCGTTGAACCGCGCCGCCGTGCTGGCAGCGGCCTTGTTCGTAGCCGCAGCGCCCGCTGTGGCAAGTGCTCAGCCGCCAGCCGCGCCGGAGGCCAACGCGTGCCCGTACCGCGAGGTGACCCCGCCGGCCGTCGACGCCTCCGAAGTGCCCAAACCCGGTGAGGCGCCGCCCGCTCCGCTGCCGGTGCCCGCCACACCGATGGGCGGCGAGAAGTTGTCCGGCTGCGGCATCATCACCGCGCCGGGGACGCCGCCGCTGCCCAACGACGTCTCCGCCGAGGCGTGGCTGGTCGCCGACCTCGACACCGGCGACGTCATCGCGGCCAAGGACCCGCACGGCAGGCACCGGCCCGCCAGCATCATCAAGGTGCTGACCGCCATGCAGGCGATCAAGGAGTTGCCGATCCACCGCGTCGTGCCGGGCACCGCCGAGGATGCCCGCCAGGAAGGCACCAAGGTCGGAGTCGGCGAAGGGGGCCACTACTCGATCAACGACCTGCTGCACGGGTTGCTGATGTACTCGGGCAACGACGCCGCATACGCGCTGGCGCGCCAACTCGGCGGCTGGGACGCCACGCTGAGGAAACTCAACGACCTGGCCCGCAAGCTCGGCGGCCTCGACACCAGGGTGGCGACGCCGTCCGGCCTCGACGGTCCCGGCATGAGCACATCGGCCTACGACATGGCGCTGTTCTACCGCTACGCCTGGCGCAACCCGATCTTCGCCGACATCGTGTCCACCAAGACGTTCGACTTCCCCGGCCGCGGTGATGCCGGATATCCGATCGAGAACGACAACAAGCTGCTGCTCAACTACCCCGGCGCGATGGGCGGTAAGACCGGTTACACCGACGACGCCGGCCAGACCTTCGTCGGCGCGGCCGACCGCGACGGCCGCCGACTCGTCGCCGTGCTCCTGAAGGGCACCCGCCAGCCGATCGCTCCGTGGGCACAGGCGGCACATCTGCTCGACTACGGCTTCGCGACGCCCCCGGGCACCAGCGTGGGCACCTTGATCGAGCCGGACCCGTCGCTGCTCGACCCCAAGCCGAGCGCCGACGGCGCGAACCCGGCAGTCAACGCCGCGCCGATGCTGTCGGACGTCGACGCGATGCCGGTGCGGGTCGGCGTCGCGGTGGTCGGCAGCGTGATCGTGTTCGGGTTGATCATGGGCGCCCGGTCACTGAACCGGCGACCACAGCACTAAACCTCGCCCCACGGCCGCAGCAGTCGCTCGGCCTCGGCGCACAGCGATTCGATGACCTCGGCGGCCGACCGCGGTTCGCGCACCATGCCCACGCCCTGTCCGGCGTTGACGGGCGCCACTCGATAGTCCTCGGTGGCGACCGCCGACGCGAGAGCCTCGCGGGCGTCGGCGTCGAGGAGGTCCTCGCGACCATCGAAGCGGTCCACGAAATCGTTGCGCAGAACCCGCTCGGGAAGCGTTGCAGGCCAAGGGTATTCCTGCGCCACGTCGAAAACCCGCGTGGTCGCCGTGTCGACACCGCGCGCCGCAAGAAGCCGTACCCGGGCGGCGGGCGACGTCAAAGCCTCGGTGCAGGTGGTGAACACGGTGCCGAGCCACGCGCCGGCGGCTCCCGCGGCCAGAACCGCGGCCACGCCTCGACCGGAGGCGATGCCGCCCGCGGCAAGCACAGGCACGGGCATCTCGTCGAGCACCTCCGCGAGCAACGGCAGGGTGCCGACGCGCGGCTCGCCGTGTCCTCCCCCTTCGGCTCCGCGCGCCACCACCACGTCGACACCGGCGTCCACCGCGCGCCGCGCGGCGGTCACGTCGGCCACTTGCACAGCCACCGGCACACCCGCGTCGTGGGCTCTGCGCACCCACGACCAGTCGTCGCCGAAACTCACGGACAACAGCGCGGGCTTCGCCGACAGCGCGACCTCCAGCAGGTCGGGCTCGGCCTCCATCACCCAGTGCACGAGCCCGATGCCGAACGGATGCGAAAGTCCGGACAAGTGCGGCAGTTCAGCCGCCAGCCCCGCGGCTGTCGCCGAACTGCCCATCCCGATCATGCCGAGCCCACCCGCCCGAGACACCGCCGCGGCCAGGGCGCCGCCCGCCGCTCCGCCTATCGGGGCGTTGACGATCGGCGCCTCCAGCCCCATCCGACGGGACCACGGTGTCGACAACGCCACGCAGCGGGACCCTACTCCTTTGCTACCGTGGACAGCGATTGGCATGTGAACCATGCGATCCGGACGAGGGGCACCGTACCCGGCCAGCGACAAGACGGCGCCGACGGAGTTGTGTGATGGCTTGGTTGATTCTGGCCGTGTCGGGAGTTCTGGAAGCGGTGTGGGCGTCCGCGCTCAGCAAGACGGAGGGCTTCACCCGCGTGGGCCCGTCGACGGTGTTCCTGGTGGCACTGGTGCTGTCGATGGTCGGCCTGGGCTTCGCGATGCGCAGCTTGCCCCCCGGCACCAGCTATGCGGTCTGGGTCGGGATCGGCGCGGCGCTGACCGTCGCCTACGCGATGATCACCGGAGCCGAAAGCGCGTCGGCGATCAAGGTGCTGTTGATCGTCGGCATCATCGGCTGTGTGGTCGGGCTCAAAGCGGTCAGCTAACGATCGCGGGTCCATCGCGAAATCCCCAGCGCGCCAAGCGCTCCCACCGCGGCTGCGGTCAGCACACCGCCCGCGCCGACGCCCTCATGCACCTGCACCCGCGGTGCGATTCGGGCGAGGCCCGGCGGTTCGACGGGCGCGGCCTCGAGGTTTTCGGTCGACGTGGCGGCCCACGCCGTGGCGAACAGGATGAGGCGCGACGTGATGTAGGCGAACACCATCAGGCCCAGCACCGGGCCGAAGGTCGCCCCCGCCGGGCCGGTCACGACCGACTGCAGGTAGATTGACGCCACCTGCTTGAAGATCTCGAACGCCACCGCCGCCAACAGCCCGGCTCGTAGCGCGGAGCGGAAGCTGACGGATTCGCGGGGCAGCCGCGAGATGATCCAGGTGAACAGCAGCCAGCTGATCAACACCGAAACCAACAGTGAAACCACCCGCAACAGCACGCTCATGCCCGGGACATCCTGCAGCCCAACCCATTCCACCGCTTTGCGCGCCAAACCGGAACTGCTGACCACGGTCAGCGCGACAGTGAGTGCGATCGCGAGGAACAGGCCGGCGATCGCCGTCAGGTCCGACAGCTTGGTGCGCAGGAAGCCTTTGGGCTCCCCGCGCGTCAGACCCCACATCTGGCTCAGCGCCTCACGCAGATTCGCCATCCAGCCCAGCCCCGCCCACACCGCGGCGAGCAAGCCGATGACTCCGACCGAGGTGCGGGACTCGATCGCCGAGTCCATCAGCTCCACCAGTTGGGTGCCGGAGTCACCGGACACCGACGCCCTGATCCGGTCTTGGATCTCGGCGAGCAGCTCCGGCTGGCTGGCCAGGATGAAACCGGCGATGGCGAAGCCGACCATCAGCAAGGGGAACAGCGCGAAGATCGTGAAGTAGGTGATGCCGGCCGCGTAGAAGTCGCCCTTACTGTCCTTGTAGCGCTCCTGCGCTCGCATGGCGTGGTCGAACCAGCGATACCGCGCCCGGAACCGATCGACGAACCCCGGCTTGTCATCCGGCTCGGCATGGGTCATGCCAGCCTCCCCAACACTTCAGCAGCGTCGCCGCAAAAACCCTAACCGGTCGTATACCCGTTCGAGCGTTTTCGCAGACACCTCGCGGGCGCGCTCGGCCCCCGCCGCCAACACCGATTCCAGTTCGGCGGGATCGCCCAGCAGTTCGTCGACCCTGGCCTTGATCGGGCTGACGAACTGGACCACGGCTTCCGCGGTGTCGGACTTCAGATCGCCGTATCCGCGTCCCGCGTAACCCTCGACGAGCTTGTCGACGTCGGCGCCGGTGACCGCCGACTGGATGGTCAGCAGGTTCGAGACGCCGGGTTTGGCGTCGGGGTCGTAGCGCACCTCGCGCTCGCTGTCGGTGACCGCCGAGCGGATCTTCTTGGCCGACGCTTTCGGATCGTCGAGCAGGCCGATCAACCCGGCCTCGGTGCCCGCCGATTTGCTCATCTTCGACGTCGGATCCTGCAGATCGAAGATCTTGGCGGTCGCCTTCGGGATCAGCGGTTCGGGGATGACGAACGTCTCCGGGAAGCGGGAGTTGAACCGTTGCGCCACATCGCGCGCCAACTCCAGGTGCTGACGCTGATCCTCCCCGACCGGAACCAGGTCGGTGTCGTAGAGCAGCACATCGGCGGCCATCAGCACCGGATAGGTGAACAGCCCGACAGTGGTGGCCTCGCTGCCTTCCTTCTGCGATTTGTCCTTGAACTGCGTCATCCGCGACGCCTGCCCGAAACCCGTGAAACAGCCCAGTACCCATGACAATTCGCTGTGCGCCGATACATGGCTCTGCACGAAGATCGTGCTGCGCGCGGGGTCGATACCCAGCGCCAGGTACTGCGCGGCGGTGACGAGGGTGCGCCGCCGCAACTGTTCGGGGTCCTGCGGAATCGTGATCGCGTGCAGGTCCACCACGCAGAAGAACGCGTCGTAGTCGTCCTGCAGGCCGACCCACTGCGTGATGGCCCCCAGCGCGTTGCCCAGGTGAAGGGAATCTGAGGTGGGCTGCACGCCCGAGAAGACGATTTGCTGCGCGGAACTGCTCATGATGGGCCCATCTTTTCACAAGCGATTTGTGCACCGTTTGGAGCGGTGAACCCTCCAAAACGTGCCCAAGTCACCCGATGGCGCGCGGAGTCTCCTGGTCCCGCACCTGTTCGAGCGCCCGCCGCGCGAACACCCACCGCTCGGTGATCGTCATCTGCCCGCGGCCCCTGCCCAGGAAGGTGACGAACCAGGAAAACACGGCGGCGACACGGTTGCGGCTGCCGACCAGGTAGTACAGATGCAGGCCGAGCCAGGCCAGCCAGGCGATGAACCCGCCGAACTCGAGCTTGCCGACCTTGCAGACCGCCGAGAACCGCGACACCGTCGCCATGCTGCCTTTGTCGAGGTACTTGAACGGTTTTCGGGTCGTCGGGTCGGCACCCTTGAGTTCACTCTTGATCAGCTTGGTGGCGTACTTGGCGCCCTGAATGGCGCCCGGCGCCTGCCCCGGCACGCCGGGCACGCTCATCAGGTCGCCGATCACGAAGACGTTCGGGTGGCCCTTGACGGTGAGATCGGGTTCGACGACCACCCGGCCCGCCCGATCGACTTCAGTGCCGTCGGACTGCTCGGCGACGAGCTTGCCGAGCGGGCTGGCCTGCACGCCGGCCGACCAGACCTTGACGGCGCACTCGATCCGGTACTCGGATCCGTCCTTCTCCTTGACGGTCAGACCCTTGTAGTCCACGTCGGTCACCATGGTGTTCAGCTTGACCTCGACACCGAGCTTCTCCAGCCGACGCTGCGCCTTGAGCCCGAGCTTGGGGCCCATCGGCGGCATCACCGCCCCGGCCGCCTCGATCAGGATCACCCGCGCCTCGGTCGGGTCGATCGTGCGGAACGCCCCCGTCAGGGTCCGATCTGCGAGCTCGGCGATCTGCCCGACCACCTCGACACCGGTCGGTCCGCCACCGACGACGACAAAGGTCAGCCGGCGTTGCCGTTCGTCGGCCGACGTCGTCACCTCGGCCGCTTCGAACGCGCCGAGGATGCGGCCGCGTAGTTCGAGGGCGTCGTCGATGGTCTTCATGCCGGGCGCGAAAGCCTCGAAATGGTCATTGCCGAAATACGACTGCTGCGCGCCCGCGGCCACGATCAGGCTGTCGAAGGGAACCACCCGCTCCCAGTCGAGCAGCTTGGAGGTGACGGTCTTGTTCTCGAGGTCGACGCCGACGACCTCACCGAGCAGCACCTCGGCATTCTTCTGCTTGCGCAAGATGATTCGCGTCGCCGGCGCGATCTCGCCGACGGACAGGATGCCCGTCGCCACCTGGTACAGCAGCGGCTGGAACAGATGGTGCGTCGTCTTGGCGATCAGCGTGACGTCGACGTCGGCTCGTTTGAGGTGTTTGGCGGCGAACAGGCCACCGAAGCCCGACCCGATGATGACCACGCGATGGCGGCGGGGCACTTCGTTGTCTACGGTCATGGCCTGCGCTCCTCCCGACGCACCGGATTGATCGACCCTATCGGTATTCGACCGTCACCGGCGCATGGTCGGACCAGCGCAGCGCGTATGCCGCCGCACGCTCGACCCGTGCCGCCACCGCGCGCCCCGCCAGATCCGGCGTCGCCAACTGGTAGTCGATGCGCCAACCCGCGTCGTTGTCGAACGCGCGGCCCCGCCACGACCACCACGCGTACGGGCCCGGCTGATCGGGATGCAACTCGCGGACCACGTCCACCCAGCCCGTCCCGAGAAGCTCGCTGAGCCACTGCCGTTCGGCCGGCAGGAAGCCCGACTTCTTGACGTTGCCCTTCCAGTTCTTGATGTCGTTCTCGGTGTGGGCGATGTTCCAGTCGCCGCAGACGACGGCTTCGCGGCCCGCGCACTGCAGCTTCGCCATCCGCGCGGCGAGCACCGCCATGAACCGCTCCTTCTCCAACTGTCGCGGCGTGTCCGCCTCGCCGGTCTGGATGTACACGCTGGCGACCGTCAGCCCGGCGGTGTCGGCCTCCAGGTACCGCCCGTGCGACCCGAATTCTTCGGACTCGATGAGCCGCGCGGCCTCGATCGGGTGCCGGGATAGAACGGCAACGCCGCTGCGGCCCTTGACATGCGGTTCGGCGGACGCCAAATGCCAACCGTCGGACAGCGCCGGGGCCAACGCCGAAGCCAACTGCGCGTCGTCGGCCCTGGTCTCCTGTAGGCACACCACATCGGCGGTGGTCTCGGCCAGCCAGGGCAACAGCCCGAGGTTCTGCGCAGACCGCTGCTTGACGGCGGCCCGGATGCCGTTGACGTTGACGGTGCTCACGATCAGCGAACTCACAGCGGGCGACCCTACCGACGCACTTGCGGTACCGCCGGTATCACCTTAATGTCGGGCTGATGAGCGAGCGCGCACCGATCCACCTCGGCTCCGGGGAGCCAATGCTGTTGCTACACCCGTTCATGATGTCGCAGAACGTGTGGAAGAAAGTCGCCCCGCTGATCGCCGACACCGGCCGGTACGAGGTCCTCGCCCCCACCATGCCCGGACACAACGGCGGCGTGAAGGGCCACTACTTCCTCGACACGGCCGAACTGGCCGACGACGTCGAACGCCGGCTCGATGCACTCGGCTGGGACACCGCGCACATCGTCGGTAATTCGCTCGGCGGCTGGGTGGCCTTCGAGTTGGAACGCCGCGGCCGGGCCCGCACGCTGACCGGTATCGCACCGGCCGGTGGCTGGAGTCGCTACACGCCCGCCAAGTTCGAGATCGTCGGCAAATTCCTGGCCGGCATGCCCGTCTGGCTGTTCACGCTCGCGTTCCGCCAGCGCGTCCTGAAGTTGCCGTTCACCCGCTACCTGGCGCACTTCCCGATCAGCGCCACCCCGGACCGGCTGTCCGACGAAGACCTCGTCGACATCATCGACGACGTCACCCATTGCCCGGCCTACTACCAGTTGTTGGTGAAGGCGCTGTTGATGCCGGGTCTTCTCGAACTCGCCGAAGGCAAAGCGCCGACACACCTGGTGATCTGCGAGAAGGACCGGGTGCTGCCGCATCCGCGGTTCACCCGCCATTTCAGCACGCATCTACCGTCGAGCACCGAGGTCACCCACCTCGACGATGTCGGGCACATCCCGATGTTCGAAGCGCCGCAACGGGTCGCCGACGTGATCCTCGGGTTCGTCGACCGGTACACGACACCGCAACCGAGGGAAGCGCTCGGCGGCTAACCCTCCGTCACCGGCTGTTCCGTCGCGCCTTCCAGCACCGAGTTCAGCGTCTTGCTCGGCCGCATCACTGCCGTGGTCTTCTCGCGGTCCGGGTAGTAGTAACCGCCGATGTCAACCGAGTCACCTTGCACCTCAGCGAGTTCGGTGACGATGGCGTCCTCGTTCTCGCCCAGCGTCTTGGCCAGCCCGGCGAAGTGGTCGGCCAGTTCCTTGTCGTCGGTCTGCTCGGCGAGCTCCTGCGCCCAGTACATGGCGAGATAGAACTGGCTGCCCCGGTTGTCCAGCTCGCCGGTCTTGCGCGACGGGCTCTTGTTGTTGTCCAACAGCTTTCCGATCGCCGAGTCGAGCGTCTTGCCCAGCAACACGGCGCGCTTGTTGTCGGTCTTACGGCCGATGTCCTCGAAACACGCGCCGAGGGCGAGGAATTCGCCAAGCGAGTCCCAGCGCAGGTGGTTCTCCTCGACCAGCTGGTGGACGTGCTTGGGGGCCGAACCGCCCGCGCCCGTCTCGTACATGCCGCCACCGGCCATCAGCGGCACGATCGAGAGCATCTTGGCGCTGGTGCCCAACTCGAGGATCGGGAACAGGTCGGTCAGGTAGTCGCGCAGGATGTTGCCGGTGACGGCGATGGTGTCCTGGCCGCGGATCAACCGCTCCAGCGTGTACCGCATCGCCCACACCTGCGGCATGATCTGGATTTTCAGGCCCTCGGTGTCGTGCTCGTTCAGGTACTCCTTGACCTTCTTGCGCAGCTCGACCTCGTGTGGACGCTCGGTGTCGAGCCAGAACAGCGCCGTCATGTCCGAGGCGCGGGCCCGCGTGACGGCCAGCTTGACCCAGTCCCGGATCGCGGCGTCCTTGACCACCGGCATCCGCCAGATGTCGCCGGTCTCGACGTTCTGCGTCAACAGCACCTCGCCGGTGTCGATGTCGACGATGTTGGCGACGCCGTCCTCGGGAATCTCGAAGGTCTTGTCGTGGCTGCCGTACTCCTCGGCCTTCTGCGCCATCAACCCGACGTTCGGAACCGTGCCCATGGTGGTGGGATCGAACTGCCCGTGGGTCTTACAGAAGTTGACCATCTCCTGATAGATGCGGCTGAACGTGGATTCCGGGTTCACCGCCTTGGTGTCCTTGGTCCGGCCATCGGCGCCGTACATCTTGCCGCCGAGCCGGATCATGGCCGGCATCGACGCGTCGACGATCACGTCGGACGGTGAGTGGAAGTTGGTGATGCCTCGGGCGGAGTCGACCATGGCCAGTTCCGGCCGGTGCTCATGCACGGCGTGGATGTCCTGGACGATCTCTTCGCGCTGCGACGCCGGCAGCGACTGGATCTTGTCGTACAGATCCGACATTCCGTTGTTGACGTTGACCCCGAGTTCGTCGAGTACCTTCTGGTGCTTGGCGAACGCCTCCTTGTAGAAGACCTTCACCGCGTGTCCGAACACGATCGGGTGCGACACCTTCATCATGGTGGCCTTGACGTGCAGCGAGAACATCACGCCGGTCTTGTAGGCGTCCTCGATCTGCTCTTCGAAGAATTCGCACAGCGCCTGTTTGCTCATGAACATGCTGTCGATGATGTCGCCGTCGTCGAGCGCCACTTCCGGCTTGAGGACGAGAGTCTCGCCGCTTTTCGTCTCGAGCACCATCTTGACCTTGCGATCCTTGTCGAGCGTCATCGACTTCTCGCCGTGGTAGAAGTCGCCGCGCTTCATGGTCGCCACGTGAGTGCGCGACGCCTGCGACCACTCCCCCATGCTGTGCGGGTGCTTGCGCGCGTACTCCTTGACGGCCTTCGGCGCGCGACGGTCCGAATTACCTTGCCGCAGAACCGGATTCACTGCGCTGCCGAGAACCTTGGCGTAGCGTTCCTTGACCTGCTTCTCCTCGTCGGTCTTCGGCTCACCGGGATAGTCCGGCAGGTCGTAGCCCTTGCCCTTCAACTCCTTGATCGCGGCCAGCAGCTGAGGCACCGAGGCGCTGATGTTCGGCAGCTTGATGATGTTGGTGTCCGGCTGCTGGGTCAGCTCGCCGAGCCGGGCCAGGTTGTCGGGCACCCGCTGCTCTTCGGTCAGCCGGTCGGAGAACTCGGCGAGGATGCGCGCCGCCACCGAGATGTCGCTGGTTTCGACGTTGATGCCGGCCGGTTCGGTGAACGTGCGAATGATCGGCAGGAACGCATAGGTCGCCAGCAGCGGCGCCTCGTCGGTCAGCGTGTAGATGATGGTCGGCTGCTCGGCAGTCATTCGGTGTTCTCCCGGCGTCGGTAGCGGTCGGTTCGAGGATGTTCGGTGTCGCGTCGACTACCAGTATTGCCTCGGACACGACGCTACGTGTGAGCCAGGGGGTCCGGCCCCATCGGCAAAGAACTAGCTACTGACCAGTAGCTTTGTCGCCCGCCCTGCACAGCGGGTCTTTGCCGCACGTCGGCTCGATTGGCGAGAGTTACACCAGGGTTGTGGGTCGACCCCGGATTTTGACCCTGGCGTACGTCTCCCGAGAGGGACTAGAGGTGGCGGCGCCGCCGTCGCACTGCCCTCGCTGGCCTCACGTCGGTGACGTGCGATACGCTTCTGCTCGGTCATGAGTGCCAGCGACAAGCCCCGGCTTGCTGGTCGGCAACCCTCCAACCGCGGTGGGGTGCCCCGGGTGATGACCAGGTTGAGTAACCGCTAACGAGCGGCTGCCGGCAAGCGCGGGTCCGTTATGACGGGCCCCCAGACACAGATGGAGGTCCGTTCCGCATGAGCGCGCCAGAAGACCCGACCGCAAAGTGGGCGTTCGAGACCAAACAGGTCCATGCCGGCCAAGTCCCCGACGCGGCCACCAACGCGCGGGCGCTGCCGATCTACCAAACCACCTCGTACACGTTCAACAGCACCGACCACGCCGCCGCGCTGTTCGGGCTCGCCGAGCCCGGCAACATCTACACCCGGATCATGAACCCGACGACCGACGTCGTCGAGCAGCGCATCGCCGCGCTCGAAGGCGGCGTCGCGGCGCTGTTCCTGTCGTCCGGCCAGGCCGCGTCGACGTTCGCGATCCTCAACCTCGCCGACAGCGGCGACCACATCGTGTCCAGCCCCCGCCTCTACGGCGGCACCTACAACCTGTTCCACTACACGCTGCCCAAGATCGGCATCGAGGTCAGCTTCGTGGAGGACGCCGACGACCTCGATTCCTGGCGCGCCGCGGTACGGCCGAACACCAAGGCGTTCTTCGCCGAGACCATCTCCAACCCGCAGATCGACGTGCTCGACATCCCGAACGTCGCCGCGGTCGCCCACGACGCCGGCGTGCCGTTGATCGTCGACAACACCATCGCCACGCCGTACCTGATCCAACCCCTGAGCCATGGCGCCGACATCGTCGTGCACTCCGCCACCAAGTACCTCGGCGGGCACGGCGCGGCGATCGCCGGGGTCGTCGTCGACGGCGGCACCTTCGATTGGACCAACGGCAAGTTCCCCGGCTTCACCGAACCGGACCCCAGCTACCACGGCGTGGTGTTCGCCGAACTGGGTGCGCCCGCCTACGCGCTCAAGGCGCGCGTACAGCTGCTGCGCGACATGGGTTCGGCGGCGTCGCCGTTCAACGCGTTCCTGATCGCGCAGGGGCTGGAAACGTTGAGCCTGCGTGTCGAACGGCACGTGGCCAACGCGCAGAAGGTGGCCGAGTATCTGCAGGCGCACCCGGATGTCATCTCGGTCAACTACGCCGGGCTGCCCTCCTCCCCCTGGTACGACCTCGGAAAGAAGCTGGCGCCCAAGGGCACCGGTGCGGTGCTGGCATTCGAGCTGGCCGGCGGCGTCGACGCCGGCAAGGCCTTCGTCAACGCGCTGACGTTGCACAGCCACGTCGCCAACATCGGCGATGTGCGGTCGCTGGTGATCCATCCGGCGTCGACCACGCACGCGCAGCTCTCACCGGAGGAGCAGTTGGCCACCGGGGTGACACCGGGGCTGGTGCGACTGGCGGTCGGCATCGAGGGAATCGACGACATCCTCGCCGACCTGGAGCAGGGCTTCGCCGCCGCCAAGCCGTTGCGCGCCGCCGGATCGACCGATCCCAACACCGCGGCGGCGTTCTGATGTCCATCTCTGAATTGGAAGCCGACGTGCCAGTTTTGAGTCTGCCCGCCGAGGGCGAGGTCGGCGTCGTCGACATCGGCCCGCTGACGCTGGAGAACGGTGCGGTCATCGACGACGTGTCGATCGCCGTCCAGCGCTGGGGGGAGCTGTCGCCGCAGCGCGACAACGTGGTCGTCGTGCTGCACGCGCTGACCGGCGACTCACACATCACCGGCCCCGCAGGCCCGGACCATCCGACCGCGGGCTGGTGGGACGGCGTGGCGGGCCCGGGCGGGCCGATCGACACCGACCGCTGGTGCGCGGTGGCCACCAACGTACTCGGCGGCTGCCGCGGCTCGACCGGCCCGAGCTCACCGCACCCCGACGGCAAGGCGTGGGGCTCGCGCTTCCCGCTCGTGTCCATCCGGGACCAGGTGGAGGCCGACATTGCCGCGCTCGACGCGCTCGGCATCACCGAGGTCGCCGCGGTCGTCGGCGGCTCGATGGGCGGCGCGAGGGCGTTGGAGTGGATGGTCGGCCACCCGGACAAGGTCCGCTCGGGGCTGGTGCTCGCCGTCGGGGCGCGCGCCACCGCGGATCAGATCGGCACCCAGAGCTCGCAGATCGCGGCGATCAAGGCCGACCCGAACTGGCAGAACGGGGACTATTACGGCACCGGGCGCTCGCCCGATCTCGGCATGGAGATCGCCCGCCGGTTCGCCCACCTGACCTATCGCGGCGAGGTCGAGCTCGACACCCGCTTCGCCAACGATGCGCAGGACGGCGAAAACCCAGCGGACCCCGCTTCCGGCGGCCGCTACGCGGTGCAGAGCTATCTGGAACACCAGGGCCGCAAACTGGTGTCCCGGTTCGACGCGGGCACCTACGTCACCCTCACCGAGTCGCTGTCGAGCCACGACGTGGGCCGCGGCCGCGGCAGTATCGAGGCCGCATTGCGGGGCTGCCCGGTGCCCGCAGTGGTCGGTGGCATCACCTCCGACCGGCTCTACCCGCTGCGGCTGCAGCAGGAGCTGGCCGAGTTGCTGCCGGGCTGCGCCGAGCTCGACATCGTGGAGTCGATCTACGGACACGACGGCTTCCTGGTGGAGACCGACGCGGTGTACAAGCTGATCCGCAAGACGCTGGAGCTGGCAGCGAGATGACGGCGCGGTGACCCGCTCGGAGCAGGATCGGTCGCTGTCGTTCGGCGCGGAAGCCGCCGCCTACGAGCGGGGCCGGCCGTCGTATCCGCCCGACGCGATCGACTGGCTGCTGCCGGACGGCGCCACTACAGTGCTCGACCTCGGGGCGGGAACGGGCAAGCTGACGACCCGGCTCGTCGAGCGCGGCCTCGACGTGGTCGCAGTCGACCCGATCCCGGAAATGCTTGAGCTGCTGAGCAATTCGCTACCCGACACGCCCGCGCTGCTCGGCAGCGCGGAGGAGATCCCGCTGCCCGACGACAGCGTCGACGCGGTGTTGGTGGCCCAGGCCTGGCACTGGTTCGATCTCGACCGCGCGGTCAAGGAAGTCGCCCGGGTGCTGCGGCCCGGCGGCCGCCTCGGCCTGGTGTGGAACACCCGCG
The DNA here is from genome assembly GCF_001499855.1 of Mycobacterium sp. GA-0227b. Taxonomy (GTDB): domain Bacteria; phylum Actinomycetota; class Actinomycetes; order Mycobacteriales; family Mycobacteriaceae; genus Mycobacterium. The sequence continues at coordinate 12,504 of NZ_LQIK01000004.1, read as the reverse complement.
ACGAGCGGCTGGGCTGGGTGAAGGAGCTCGGCCGCATCATCGGCCACGAGGACGATCCGTTCAACGCCACCGTGACGCTGCCCGAGCCGTTCACCGGCGTCGAGCGTCACCAGGTCGAGTGGACCAATTACCTGACCCCGCAGGCGCTCATCGACCTGGTGGCCTCCCGCAGCTACTGCATCACCTCACCGGAGAAGGTCCGCACCCGCACGCTGGATCGCGTGCGCGAACTGCTGAGCACCCACCCGGCGCTGGCCAACTCGACCGGGCTGGCGCTGCCGTACGTCACGGTGTGCATCCGCGCTGCGCTGGCCTGACGACGGCGGCGAAATTCAGTTGAGACGCCCGCCGGTGTCCCCTAGCCTCGAGCCCATGACAGCTTCGATGAGGTTGCGCACCGCCTAGCGGCGGATCTGCCTCTCACGCATCACATCCGCCGCCGCAGCGACATGTCCCGGCGACCGCGGAGGCACTGTGTCTTCCCCTCATCGTGGCCAACACGAGTTCGGCCAGAATTTCCTGCACGACCGTCGCGTCATCGGCGCGATCGTCGATCTCGTCGCGCGCACCGACGGACCCATCGTCGAAGTCGGTGCGGGCGACGGCGCACTCACGGTGCCGCTGCAGCGGCTCCGGCGACCGCTGACCGCGCTCGAGGTCGACGGGCGCCGCGCTGCACGACTCGCCGCGCGGACCGCCGCCTCGACCAACGTGGTGCCGACCGACTTCCTGCGCTACCGGCTGCCGCGCTCACCGCACGTGATCGTGGGCAATCTGCCGTTCCATCTGACGACGAGCATGCTGCGCCGGATCCTGCGCGGCCCCGGCTGGACCGACGCCGTGCTGTTGGTGCAGTGGGAGGTGGCCCGGCGGCGGGCAGGCGTCGGCGGCGCCACCATGATGACGGCGCAATGGTGGCCGTGGTACGAGTTCGCGCTGTCGCAACGTGTTTCGGCGAACGCGTTCCGACCGCGGCCCAGCGTCGACGGCGGGTTGATGACGATCCGCCGGCGGGACGCTCCGCTGGTCGCCGACGATGACCGCCACAGCTACCAGGCGATGGTGCATCAGGTGTTCACCGGCCGAGGGCGCGGTATCGCGCAGATCGTCGGCGCCCGGTTGCCGAAGGACACCACCCGCCGATGGCTGCACAACAACCGCCTCAGCGTCCACGCGCTGCCGCGAGACCTGACCGCGGCGCAATGGGCGTCGCTGTTCGCGATGTCACGCTAGCGGTCGCCGAGCGGACGGTTGATGAGTACAACCCGAGAAGGACCGCGAACAATGGCGCACTCGACGGTCCGGTGACGCTCGGCGAGCTCGCGAAACAGCCCACCTCGCCCGAGAACTAGCAGCCGCCGAACCACCGGACGAGCACTACGCGCAGCCGATCCTCGTCGTCGGCGTCGAATGTGTCTGCAGCCCAAGCCACGTAGCCGTCGGGCCGCAGCAGCAGCGCGGCCGCCGGACAATCGGTCATTGCCACGGTCACGGCGTCCACCCGATCTGCCCATGGTGCCGCGACCGCCGCCGCCGCGCCGCCCGACAGGTCCAGCAGCACCGGTCGGGCTTCGTGCAGCAGGCCGGCAACGCGACGGCCGTCGTCGAACACGAGGTCCGACACCATCAGACCCGACAGGGGATGATCGTCGCCGACGTCGTAGCGCAGATCGGAGCCGGCGAGCAACCCGGCGAGATGGCCGGCCACCTCCGGTTTGGCCGCCAGTTCGCTGAAAAGCTCACGCAGCGCGGACACTTCGGGCCCCGGCGCAGCCAGCGCGATCTGCGCCAGCGAGTGCATCATCACCCGCTTGCCCACCGGATAGCGCTCGGACTCGTAGCTGTCGAGCAGGCCTGCGGGCGCCCAACCGTTCACCACGCCGGCCAGCTTCCAGCCGAGATTGACCGCATCCTGCATGCCTAGGTTCAGCCCGGGCCCGCCCATCGGCGAGTGCACATGCGCGGCGTCACCCAACAGCAGCACCCTCCCCACGCGATACCGGTCAGCCTGGCGGGTGTTCTGCCCATCGAGGCGGCGCAACGCGTGCGTGCCGGACGTCGTCGGCTCCTGCAGGGGTACGTCGACGCCGATCAGCCGGCGGACGCTGGCGCGCAGTTCGTCCAGCGTCATCGGACCGTCGGCGCTACCGGGCGTCCAGCCGTACTCGATCGTGCCCAGCAGCGGCCGCTCCGGCTCCAGCGGGAAGATGACCAGCGTGCCATTGTCGAACCTGTTCGGCCCGAACGGGATCAGGCCGAAGCCGGGGATGTCGTAGCCGCGGCCGGGAACCAGCAACTCGTCCGGCAGCCGAACGTGGGCAAGCCTGCTCACCGTCGGCGACGTGCTGCCGGGAAAGTCGATGCCGGCGCCCTTACGGACGGTGCTGCGCCCGCCGTCGGAGCCGACGAGATATTCGGCGTCCAGCCGGTACGTTCGCGCGCCGGCCGCGACGGTCCCCGACACCGCGTCGGCCGCCGCGCTCAGCCCTGTCAGCTCGTGGCCCCAGCGGATGTCGACGCCGAGGTCGCGGGCCCGCTTCTCCAACAGGCGGACCAGCCGTGGCTGCGGCAGCAGCAGCGCGTACATCGGGTTGTCTACGACGCCGAGCAAGCTCAGCGGCATCCCGGCGAACATCCAGCCGTGAACCGGCCGCGGAGGGCCGTCCTCACCGCCGAAGGCGTGGTAGAGCCCGCGCATGTCGAGCTGTCGAATGACCTGCCCGACAAGGCCGTTGGCCTTCGGCTCGTCGCTCGGTCCCGGCAGTCGATCGAGCACCACGGGGCGCACCCCCGCCAGCGCGAGTTCGCAGGCCAGCATCAGCCCGTTGGGCCCGGCGCCGCAGATGACGACGGACGCGTGCTCGCCGGTCATGAGACGCTCGGATCGGGCAGACCGGCGGCGACCTCGGCGAAGCCGGCGCGGATCAGCGTCGTGATCGGCACCGGCGGGTCGGCGCGCACGTAGACCTCGGTCGCGGCGTCACCGACCGCGCGCACCACCGCGGCCACCAGCCGCGGGTACAGGTCGGCGTCCGGGTCGGTGCCGGTGCGCTCGGCGATGGCGACCGTCCATTCGTCGAACAGCCCCTTCGACACGGCATCGCGGATCTCCGGTCGCATCAACAGCTTTCGGATCTCGGCAAGCTCCTCGCGGCTGGGAATCCGGTTTTCGGCGCCGTTCGCCTCGCGGAAGTCCTCCTCGAGCGGCGCCAGCACCGACTCGGTGATCGATGTCCACAGCGGCTCGGCGGCCGGACGGGCACGCAACTCCGCGATGCTGCGGCGCAGCCGTTCAGTCTGGCGGTAGGCCAGCGCCTGGTACTTCCCGGTGAAGTAGTTGTTGAACGTGCGCAGCGAAACGCCCGCCAGTTCGGCGATCGCCTCACGCGTCACCGCGTCGAAGCCGCCCTCCAGGGCGAGCTTCAGCGCGGCATCGCTCAGCGCACGTTTAGTGTCGAGCTTCTTGCGCTCCCTCAGGCCGGACATGGACACCACGTTATCCAAAAAGTTGCACATCGGGCAAAATTGCCTAGCGGGCAACTACGCTAGACGGGTGCCGAAACTGAGCTTGTGCTCGAAAAACCGCCGCGCGCAAAACTCGCGCACATCTTCAGTTTCGGCGGGCGTGCGAAAAAATGGCTAGAATAGCCAATATGTCCACATTGACGTTCCGTAACCGCGACGGCGAACTGGTCGACGTGCCAACCGTGGCCGCCACCCGGTTCAAGAACGAGTTCGGGGCGGTCTTCGAGCAGGCCACCACCGCAGGCGCGGTGGCGATCACCAAACACAACACGCCGCGGGCGGTGCTGTTGTCGTACGCCGAGTTCGAGGCGCTGACGAAGGCGAGCACACCCGCGCTCGACGAGCTGACCGAGCAGTTCGATGATCTTCTCGAACGGATGCAGAGCCCGAAGTCGAAGGCGGGTATGGCATCCGCCTTTGACGCCGGCCCGGATCAACTGGGCCGCGCCGCGGTGAAGGCGGCCCGCCCGAAACGGCGGCGCTGACTGTCCCGGCTCTATATCCTCGCCGGCGTCAACGGCGCCGGTAAGAGCAGCATCGGCGGCGCGATGATCCGCGCGGCGGGCAGTGATTACTACAACCCCGACGAGGCCGCGCGCGAACTGATGGCGGCCAACCCTGGGCTCGACCAGACCAACGCGAACGCCGTGGCATGGCGTCAGGGCACGCGCCTGCTCCAACGGGCGATCCACGAACGGCTTGACCTTGCGTTGGAGACCACGCTCGGTGGCAGCACCATCACCCGGCTGCTGTCCGAAGCGGCGTCACAAGGCATCGAAGTACGCGTCTGGTACGTCGGGTTGTCCGGCGCCGACGCACATATCGAGCGGGTTCGGCAGCGCGTACGCTCCGGCGGCCACGACATCCCCGAAGCCGTCATCCGGCGCCGTTGGCGACACAGCAGGCAGAACCTGGTGCAGCTGCTGCCCGTGCTCGCCGAATTGCGGGTGTACGACAACTCCGCACACGCCGATCCTGTCGAAGGGAAGGCGCCGCGGCCGATACTTGTGCTGCATGTGGACCACGGCGAGGTCGTCGGCCCCGAAGACCTCTCGGCCACACCGGGATGGGGGAAACCGATCGTCGCGGCCGCGCTGCAGCTGAGCGCTTAACCGAACGAGCGCCGGGGAACACCGACCGCGATGAAGACTCAACGACGGCCCCCTCCGGTAAGCCGCATCGGATCGTTCAGCCACAAACGTCGGAATGGTCATGCCGGGGTGGCTTGAAGCCGGCGGGTGGGGGTTGGTGGCCGGCGCCGCCCTGGTCCTCGGTGCGCTGATCGGCTGGGCCGTGCGGGTTCCAGTGCGAGTGGTCGCCGGTGTCATGGCGTTCGGCGCCGGTGTGCTGATTTCTGCGCTGGCGTTCGACCTCATGGACGAAGCGGAGCGCACCGGCGGGCTGCTGGCCACCGCGCTCGGTTTCCTCGGCGGGGCCGTTGCGTACGTCGCCGCCAACGCGGCGCTGGCCCGGCGCGGCGCGCGTCATCGTAAGCGCTCACGCGACCGGCAACCGACGGAGGAGCAAGCGAGTGGAAGTGGTGCCGCGATCGCGATCGGTGCGCTGCTCGACGGCGTGCCCGAGTCGGCGGTGCTGGGCATCTCCGTGCTCGGCGGACAGGGTGTGGGGCTGACCGTGCTGGCTGCAGTGTTCATCTCGAACCTCCCCGAAGGGCTTTCCAGCGCCGCCGGAATGAAGCAGGCCGATCGCTCTGCGCGTTACGTCTTCGGAGTGTGGGGCGCAATCGCGGTGATCAGCGGCATCTCCGCGATGTTGGGATATGTGCTGCTGGCCAACGCCTCGCCGGCTCTCGTCGCGGTGATCACCGCCGTCGCCGCCGGAGCGATCCTGGCGATGATCGCCGACACGATGGTTCCCGAAGCCTTCGAGGAAGCACACATTCTGACCGGAGTGATCACCGCAGTCGGCTTCCTGACCGCCTTCGCGATCGAACGGGTGGCCTAGATGTACACCTAGGTCTGCTAACTCGTTCCCAACGGATCGATGGTCCAGGCGATGTAGAGCATCGTTGCGCTGACGGTCGCGGTGGTGACGAAGTCGACGCCCCGGCTGCGCACCGCGAGCAGGCCGGCGCGGTCGTCGCTCAGCACCAGCCGCAGCCCCGCCGCGATACCGACCCCGATCGCCATCACCAGCGCGCCACGCCGCCAGTAGCCGCCGACCACGAGGACAAACGCGACGACGAAGGTCAGGCCCACCGACCAGAACGGCCACTGGCCCGTGAAAACCTTGCGCGCGAACTCCTTTGGCGTCACGTCGCGGTCAGTGCCTCCGCGCGCTCGACGACGTTGGTCAGTAGGAATGCCCGGGTCAACGGGCCGACGCCGCCGGGGTTCGGCGACACGTGGCCGGCGACGTCCCATACGCCGGGATGCACGTCGCCGACGAGCTTGCCGTTCTCGTCGCGGCTGACCCCGACGTCGATGACGGCCGCGCCCGGCCGCACCATCTCGGCGGTCACCATGTGCGGCATGCCGGCCGCGGCGACGATGATGTCGGCCTCGCGCGCAAGCTCGGGCAGGTGACGAGTCGCGGTGTGGCACAACGTGACTGTGGCGTTTTCCGATCGTCGCGTCAGCAGCAGCCCCAGGGGGCGGCCGACGGTAACCCCGCGCCCGATCACGACGACATGCGCACCGGCGATCTCGACCTCGTAGCGGCGCAACAGGTGCACGATGCCACGCGGGGTGCACGGCAGCGGCGCGGGCTCGTTGAGCACCAGCCGGCCGAGGTTGGTCGGATGCAGACCGTCGGCGTCTTTACCCGGATCCACTCGCTCCAGGGCGGCGTTCTCGTTGAGGTGCTTGGGCAGCGGCAACTGCACGATGTAGCCGGTGCACTCGGGGTTGGCGTTGAGTTCGTCGATGGTCTCGTCGAGCTTGGCCTGGCTGATGTCGGCGGGCAGATCGCGCCGGATCGAGTTGATGCCGACCTTCGCGCAGTCGGCATGCTTGCCGCGCACATAGGCGTGCGAGCCGGGGTCGTCGCCCACCAGCACCGTGCCGAGTCCGGGCGTGAGGCCGGCGGCGGTCAGCGCCGCGACCCGTTTGGAGAGGTCGACGAAGATCTCGTCGCGCGTGGCCTTGCCGTCCAAAGTGATCGCACCCACGCAGAATCCTCCCGTCGCATCGCTCGCCTGTGAAGCCAGTCTGGCATGCTCCTCCTATATGAACACTCAGCCCAATGTGTTCACCCCGGCCAAGCTCGGCCCGGTGACGCTGCGCAACCGGATCATCAAGGCGGCGACCTTCGAGGCGTCGAGCCCGAACGCGCTCGTCACCGACGATTTGATCAACTACCACCGGCTGCCCGCCGCCGGCGGGGTGGGCATGACGACGGTGGCGTACTGCGCGGTCGCCCCCGGTGGGCGCACCGACGGCTGGCAGATCTGGATGCGTCCGGAGGCCGTGCCGGGGCTCAAGAAGTTGACCGAAGCGATCCACGCCGAGGGCGCGGCGATCAGCGCGCAGATCGGCCACGCCGGGCCGGTCGCGAACGCGCGGACGAACAAGGCCAAAGCGCTGGCACCCATGCGCTTTTTCAACCCGCTGTCGATGCGGTTCGCCAAGAAGGCCACCCGTGACGACATCCGCGACGTCACCGAGGCCCACGCCAACGCCGCCCGCCTGGCGATCGAGGCCGGGTTCGACGCGGTCGAGATCCACCTCGGACACAACTACCTCGCCAGCTCTTTTCTGAGCCCGCTGCTCAACCGCCGCACCGACGAATTCGGCGGCTCGTTGGAGAACCGTGCAAAGGTGGCCCGGGGCGTTGTCACCGCCGTGCGCCGCGCCGTCGAGAAGGAGGGCAACCCGATCGCGGTGACGGCCAAGCTCACCATGACCGACGGCGTACGCGGCGGCATCAGCCTCGAGGAGTCACTGCAGACCGCGAAATGGCTCGAGGAGGACGGCGGGCTGGACGCCATCGAGCTCACCGCGGGCAGCTCCCTGGTCAACCCCATGTACCTGTTCCGCGGCGACGCCCCGGTCAAGGAGTTCGCCGGCGCGTTCAAACCACCGCTGCGGTGGGGCATTCGGATGACCGGCAAGAAGTTCCTGCGCGAGTATCCCTACCGCGAGGCGTTTCTGCTGCGCGACGCCAAGCAGTTCCGCGCCGAGCTGAAGCTTCCGCTGATCCTGCTGGGCGGCATCACCAACCGCGACACGATGGACCTGGCGATGGCCGAGGGTTTCGAGTTCGTCGCGATGGGCCGCGCGCTGCTGGCCGAACCCGATCTGATCAACCGCATCCAGGCGGACCGATCGGTGCGGTCGATCTGCGATCACAACAACAAGTGCATGACGACGATCTACAGCCACACCCACTGTGTGCTGACCGGGGCGCCGGACAACTATCAGCCGTCCGCGGCGACCCGCGGCTCGACGTAGGCCACCATCGGTTCGGTGATGAGCACCCGGTCTCCCGAGGCCACGACGAGTTCCTTCGCGGAGAACGTGTACGTGGCGCCGTCGTGCTCGACGGTGAACACGCCGTCATCCTTCTCGACGGCCGCGGCGGTCAGCGTCAGTCCGTCGCTCATCCGCACACCGCGGTACTGATGGCTCCCGTCGCGCGTGCAGATCGCGACGAGCGCGAACTGTGTGCGGCCGAATGCCACTGGCTGCCATGGCGCCTCGCAGCGGGCCTCGGAATCGACGAACCCATGCTCGTCGATGGCGATGGCGCTCTGCGCATCGACCGTCGGCGCCAGGAACGCAGCCGCGATGCAGAGCCCGGCGATGCCGACGAACACGAAAGGCGCCCGAGACACCATGACCAATGGTGACCACGATTCGACGCCGTTGGCGCGCGACTCGCCGGACGACCGGCAAACTTTCGTCAGTCGGCTGGAATGAGCGCTGTCGCGCAGTCGGCGACGATCGCGTCCGCGCCGGCCGGAATCGCGGTCCCGGCCAACAGATGGCGGCGCACCACGGCGTACGGGATATCGATGACGGCGGCGTTCACCCGATCGGCGTCGCCGGGCACGCCCTCCAACGAGCGTCGCAGCTGACGCTGCACGCGGCGCCTGCGCGCAACCAACTGTGCCGGCCAGTCAGCGACGCAAAGCGCATCCGCACCCGCAAGCAGCACCCGCGCCTCGGCCGGATGGTCGCGGCACCACTGCACGGTGTAGCGAGCGCCTGCGACACATTTGGACCGCCGGCCGCGCGGCCCGGACAACGCCGCAGTGAACCCCGCGACGAAGCGCTCCTCGGTGCGCATCCACAGTTCCCCGCACAGCGCCGCCCGGCCGGGAAACCGGTGATACATCGAACCACTCGGCGCGCCTGCCGCGCGGGCCACCGCAGACATCGTCACCGCGGCGGGTCCCTCGTCGGCGAGCAGTGCAGCGGCGGCATCGAGAAGTTCGTCGACCGTGAATCGCGCGGGCCGCGGCATCGCCCTACCCTATAATAGAGGCTTCTCTCTAATAGCCTGAGGAGGCGAACATGTCCACTCCCATCGATGTCGCACAGCGGTTCTACGACGCCCTCGCCGGGGCAGACGGCCGAGCGCTTTTCGAGTTGCTGACCGAGGACTTCGTCGGCACGGTCAGCCCGGGTATGCCGCACGGTGTCGGCGGACAGCACCACGGCCCGGCGGACATGATCGCCGGTGTCTGGGGAGCCATCGGCACGCTGTACGACATGCACGTCGATCCGGCCGAATACCTGGTGACCGATGACGGTCGGGTGGTTGTCATCGGCCGCTACTGGGCCCGGCCCGCGACGGCGAAACGACGGTCGATGCGGCGTTCGCACACGTCATCACGACGCGGGACGACCGCATCGCGGCTTTGCAGCAGATCACCGACACGGCGCGCTGGAGCATCCCGCGACACTGACCCGTGGTCGGACCACCTCCCCGCACGGCGCCCTTACCGTTAGAGTTGCCTCGATGAGCCGACCCGCCCCACCCGCGCTGACCGTTCGGTACGACGGATCGACCCGGACCTTCGCGGCGGGAAACGATGTCGTCATCGGCCGTGACCTCCGCGCCGACGTTCGCATCGCCCATCCGCTGATCTCCCGCGCCCACCTCGTGTTGCGGTTCGACCAGGGCCGCTGGGTGGCGATCGACAACGGCAGCCTCAACGGGATGTTCGTCAACAACCGGCGAGTGCCCACCGTCGACATCCAGGACGGCCAGACCGTCAACATCGGCAACCCCGACGGCCCACGGCTGACGTTCGAGGTCGGCCGTCATCAGGGCGCGGCGGGCCGAACGCCGACCATGGCGGTACCGATCACCGGCCAGCGGCCGGCGGGTGGTCCCCCGACCCCTCCGCCGACATCGGGGCCGCAGGCCGCGGCGCGCCCGTATGGACCGCCGCCCGGTGGACCGCGGTCTGCGCCGGCATATCCGACCGCCCCTGCACCGCCTCGCTATCCCAGCGCACCACAACCCGCCGCGCACAGCAGCGGGCCCGCGGCCGCTCCGCCGAGCACCCCCCAGCCGGTGCGCCCGCCGCAGCCGTCGCAGCCGATGTCGGCGCCGGGAATCGAGTCGGTGACCATGATGGGCCCGACCGCGGCACCCCGCTCGAGCGACGGCAACATCGCCACGAGCATGCTCAAGATCCTGCGGCCGAGCAGGCCCGCGGACAACATCCCCGGCGCGGTCAAGATCGGCCGCGCAACCGACAACGACATCGTCGTGCCCGACGTGCTGGCGTCGCGCCATCACGCGAGCCTGGTGCCCACCCCTGCCGGCACCCAGATCCAGGACAACCGGAGCATCAACGGCACGTTCGTCAACGGCGCGCGGGTGGAGTCCGCGGTACTGCACGACGGCGACACGGTCACGATCGGCAACATCGACCTCGTCTTCTCCGGTGGCACGCTGGTTCGCCGAACCGAGACCGAGGCCGCAACCCGCACCGGCGGGCTGGAAGTGCACGGCGTCACGTGGACCATCGAGAACAACAAGACGCTGCTGCACAACATCTCGATCGCCGCGCGGCCCGGCACGCTGACGGCCGTCATCGGGCCCTCGGGCGCCGGCAAGTCGACGTTCGCGCGCCTCGTCGCCGGTTACACCCATCCGACGACGGGCACGGTGACCTTCGAGGGCCACAACGTGCACGCCGAGTATGCGTCGCTGCGGTCCCGGATCGGGATGGTGCCGCAGGACGATGTCGTCCACGGCCAGTTGACCGTTCGTCAGGCGCTGATGTACGCCGCGGAACTACGGCTACCGCCGGACACCACGAAGGCCGACCGGGAACAGGTCGTCATGCAGGTGCTCGAGGAACTCGAGATGACCAAGCATCTGGAGACCCGCGTCGACAAACTCTCCGGCGGTCAGCGCAAGCGCGCCTCGGTGGCGCTCGAGCTGTTGACCGGCCCGTCGCTGCTGATCCTCGACGAGCCGACCTCGGGTCTGGATCCCGCACTGGATCGCCAGGTCATGACGATGCTGCGGCAACTGGCCGATGCCGGCCGCGTCGTGCTGGTCGTCACGCATTCGCTGACCTATCTCGACGTCTGCGACCAGGTGCTCCTGCTGGCGCCCGGCGGCAAGACCGCGTTCTACGGTCCGCCCAGCCAGATCGGCACGTCGATGGGCACGACCAACTGGGCCGACATCTTCAGCACTGTGGCCAGTGATCCCGACGCGGCCAACCAGCGTTTCCTCTCGCGGCACGGGCCACCGCCGCCACCGCCACCGACCGAACGGCCGTCCGAACTCGGCAGCCCGACCAGTACCAGTGTGCGGCGCCAGTTCTCGACGATCGCGCGGCGCCAAGTGCGCTTGGTGGTGTCCGACCGCGGCTACTTCGCGTTCTTGATGCTGCTGCCGTTCATCATGGGCGTGCTGTCGCTTTCGGTGCCCGGTGACGTCGGGTTCGGCGTGCCGGTGCCCGCGATGCAGGGCGGACCGGCACCCAACGAGCCGGGACAGATCCTGGTCATGCTCAACGTGGGCGCGATCTTCATGGGCACCGCGCTGACGATCCGCGCGCTGATCGGCGAGCGGGCGATCTTCCGTCGCGAGCAGGCCGTCGGATTGTCAACGACGGCATACCTTTTGGCGAAGATTTTCGTGTTCACGCTGTTCGCGATCGTCCAGTCGGCGATTGTCACGGCGATCGCGATCATCGGCAAGGGGTGGGGACCCGGCGCCGTGGACAGCGGTTCCCTTCTGGGCAACCGCAGCATCGAGTTGTTCGTCGACATCGCGGTGACGACGGTGGCCGCGGCGATGGTCGGGTTGGCGCTCTCGGCGCTGGCGAGGTCGAACGAACAGATCATGCCGCTGCTCGTGGTCGCGATCATGTCGCAGCTGGTGTTCTCGGGCGGCATGATCCCGGTGACGGACCGGATCGTGCTGGATCAGATGTCGTGGTTCACCCCGGCGCGTTGGGGTTTCGCCGCTTCGGCCTCGACGATCGATCTGATCCGGTTGGTTCCGGGACCGTTGACGCCAGCCGACCGACACTGGGAGCACAGTGCGGGAACCTGGTTGTTCGACATGGCGATGCTCGGGTTGATCTGCATCGGCTACACGGCTTTCGTGCGCTGGCGGATCCGGCTGGCCAGCGGCTGAGCCCTGCGCCGCAGCATTTTTGCGGACGTCCGAGCCGCATCAATGGACGTCGGGGTGGACCGCGTTGAGTTGCGCGCTGTCCCAATAGCCACGCTGGTGCGCGATCTTCCCGTCGCGCACCAGGAAGAATCCGCAGCCGCGGAAATCCTCGGGATCGATCCATTCGAGCGCACCCCATTCGCCATCGACGACGAGATTGACGGGAATGCAGATGAGCGGTCCTGCGGCAAAGACATCGCGATGAAACTGCTCGATCGCGTCCCGGCCGACAACGGGCTGCAGCGCGACTTGATGGTTGATCGCATCGTCGGCGTACAACTCCGAGATGCCGCGGGCATCACCGGCATTGAACAACTCGACCCATCGTTCGATGGTGCGGCGTGTGCTCACCGCGCCGGGGCC
>NZ_LQIK01000003.1 GCF_001499855.1 Mycobacterium sp. GA-0227b | reverse complement strand
CCCCAGAGACGCCGCCCCCACCGCCGCAGCCCGTGCTGCCGCCGCCACCGCCGCCTGCGCCACCCCCGCTGCCACCGCCTGCGTGACCGACGGCCGGTGTGCGGAGCGCGGGCGCCTTTGCTCCCGCGGGATCGTTGCTGGCGGTCACCCGGCTCGCCTCAGCCGTCGCCTCGACGTCCGGTGAAACGATCTGAGCAGCACATTCGATAAGGGCAGTGAGGACGACGCCCGCCTGCGCTGAGACATGCGCGCGCGGGCGCCAATTGCGGTTGCCGAGGTAACCGCACGAGACGAACTAGGATAGAAGTGTGCTGAAGCTTCGAAATGCGCTGGCGGTGGCGAGCCTCGCGGTGCTCACCTTGGCGGGGTCCACCGCGACCAGCGCTGCGGGCATCACGAAACCGACCGACGTCGCCAGCATCCAACCGGCTGGACAGACGGTGGGTGTCGCGCACCCGGTGACGGTGACGTTCGACCGGGCTATCCGTGACCGGGCGGCCGCCGAGCGGACCCTCGAGATCTCCTCACCCGCAATGCCCGAAGGAGCGCCTGACGGAAGCTTCACCTGGGTCAATGACCATGTGCTGCAATGGGATCCGGCAGAATTCTGGCCGGCGCACTCGACCATCACGGTGTCGGCCGGCAATGCCAAGGCGAGCTTTCAGACCGGTGCCGCGATAGTGAGCGTCGCCGACATCGGCGCCCATACGTTCACCGTGAGCATCGACGGAGAGGTGGCGCGCGAGATGCCCGCGTCGATGGGCAAGTACGGGTTCGCAACGCCGACCGGATCATTCACGGTTCTGGAGAAGCAGAGTGTGGTCATCATGGATTCGCGCACCATCGGTATCCCCCTGGACGACCCCGAGGGCTACAAGCTCACGGTCTATGACGCGGTCCGGATCACCTGGGGCGGAGTGTACGTGCACGGCGCGCCCTGGTCGACGGGTTCGCAGGGGTACGAAAACGTCAGCCACGGATGCATCAACCTCAGCCCGGACAACGCCGATTGGTACTTCAACACCGTGAGCCTCGGCGACCCGGTCATCGTCCAGTACTGAGGGGCTGGCGCAGTCACGCCGGCTGATGTTCGGCGTGCAGGTTTTTCGCGGTCGGTGAATTCTGTACGACGGCTGGATCGGGGTAGGTGCCGAGCACCCGGTCAGCGGTTCCGGAACTGGTCACCGTGAACCAGTAGTGCTCGTTCTTGAAGTGGTGGTGCCGATGGTTGCGCCAGACCGCCCGGTAGAGAGCGGTTTTCGGCTTGTAGTCGCTGTGGATCAGGTAATGCGTCCACTCGTAGGCCAATCCGAGGGTGCCGATGCACACCAGGTACGTCAGGCCCATACCCAACCGGGGGAACGCCAGCAGTCCGACCGCGACCGTCACCGGCAACACCCAGGTGGCCAGCGACTTCCACGGGATGAAGATCAGCGGGATGTCACGCGGATGGCTGTGGTGTGCCCGATGCTCGCGGGCCAGCAGCGGGTCGATTGTCAACGGCCCCAGCCGCTTCGGCCGCCAATGCAGGACGCAGACGTGGATGATCCACTCGAAGAACGGAAACAGCGCCAGCATCACCACTGGGACGATGGCGTCGGTGACCTGCCAGTCACCGACGGCGATGCGGGCCACCAGCGCGGCGACGAGGGTAGTCCCGATCATCCAGGGGGAGGGGTGTTTCCAGAATTCGCGCTGTGCATGGATGAGCGTGAAGCCCGTGCGCGCATTACCCGTGGTCGAGGTCGTCACTGATCCTCCAGATTGTCGAGGGCGTCGAGAAGCGCTGTCGTCGCCGGTTCGAGAAGGTCGTGGGCGGCCGCTCGGGCCCTCGGCGGATCACCCGCGGTGATTGCATCGGCCAAGTCCCGGTATGCCTGCGGCCTGCCGACCTCGTCAGCCATCACGGTGGCCAGTGCGGGCAGCGCCGGCTCGTAGGTGGCCCGCAGGGTGTTGTACATGAGCCGGAAGGCGATTGAGTCGGCGCCGTCGACGATGTGATCCCAGAACGTCAGCGCGTGGCGTTGTCGTTCGACGGGATCGTCTTCGGCCTCGAGGGCATCCAACGCTTGGCTGAGTGGCTCGGCCAGGCTGCGACCGCACCGCCCGGCGGCCAGTTCGGCGACCTTGGGCCCGTTGTGCAGTCGCGTCTCCAGAATGCTGCGCACGACGGACAAGTCGAGTTCGCCGGCCCGAATGAGCAGGCGCGGCAGCAGATCCAGACCCGCATGGCGCCGGAAGTCGCGCACCGTGGTCGCGTCGCCCTGGCGTACCTCCACCAGCCCCGCGGCGGTGAGCCGCTTGAGCGCCTCCCGAACGGCGGGCCGGGAGACCCCGAGAACCTCGGCGAGCCTGCGCTCGCTGGGAAGCGACTCACCGGGCTGCATCTCGCCGCTGAGCACCTCGGCGACGATCTGCTCGAAGACGTCCTCGGGCACTGAGCGCCGGTTCACCGGTTGAAGTGCCATGCGGCCAGCCTGCCATCCCAATAGGCCAGAGGTCAAGTGGTCTTACCAGTGGCGGTCAGGTTGCGGCGAGCCGTGCTTTCATCATCTCGGCCAGCGTCAGCGTCGCGGACAGCGGACGCACCATGACGGTGAGCTCGCTGATGGCGCCGTCCTCGTCGAGTTGGATGAAATCGCAGCCCTCGATCTCCTTGTCACCGACTTTCGCCCGGAACACGAGCGCATGGTCGCGGGCGTCGGCGGGTCCGATCTCGCGCACATACCGGAAATCGTCGAAGACCTCCATCACGGCAGCGAGGATCTGCCGCAGCGCATCCCGTCCCTCGTAGGGCGTGAAGACCACGGGGCTGTGGAAGACGACGTCGTCGCGGCACAGGGCCATGACGGCGTCGAGATCGGCCGCTTCGACCGCACGGCGGAACTCATGAACCACGGGGCGCTCAGCAGTCGGCTTCGATGCGGAACGTGGCGGTGACCGCGTTGCTCGGGTTGTCGGTGAACGAGCCGTCCGCCGATCCGGTGATCGTGAACGTGCCGCCCTTGCCCTTCACATCGGCCTCGCCGACGTTGCCTTTCCAGAAGTTTCCGGTGAAGCCACCGAAGTTCTGGAAGGTGACCGATTCGGCGGTGACGACGTCTTCGGTGCCGACGGTGGCCGTGAAACCCTTGTCTTCGTCGGGAGTCTCGATGGTCCACATCCATCCGGTCTGCGTACACCTCACCGCGTGGGGGCCGCCGGTGCTCTCGCCGTTGATGGTTACCTTCGCGGTCGTTCCGCCGAGCGCGGCGGGTGGCGTCGAGCAGCCCGCGGCACCGGCGACGAGGATGACGGCGGCCGCCGCGACGAGTCGGTTGTCCATGTCGTCAGACTCTATTGGTGTCGGCGGCCGCACATGCGCGGTTCGGTCGGACTACCGGCGCGACGGCCGGTTTCACCGCAATGCGGCAGCGGTCGCCTCGTCGGCGGGCAGGAACGCCTCGATGGATAGCTCGGCGGCGGTCAGGTCGAGCGCGGTGCCGAAGGTCGTCACCGTGGACAGGAACGTCAGCAGCCTGCCGTCGGGCGTGTACAGCTCCAGTGGTACCGCGACGCCGCCGACGTCCAGTGAACCGTCGGAATCGCCTGGGTAGGAATCAATTTCACCCAGCAGCGCGGTCAGCTCGTTCGACCCGCTGACGGCAACCTCGCGGCGCAGCCGCTCGATGAGGTGGTGCCGCCACTGGCCGAGGTTGCGGATGCGAGGTGCCATCCCGTCGGGGTGCAAAGCGATGCGCATCGCGTTGGGCTCTTCGAGCAGGTCTGGCGCGACACCGTCGAGCAGCACGCCGGCGCCCGAATTCGCCCGCACGATCCGCCAGCGCCGGTCCACCACCACGCAGGGAAACGGGTTGTACGCGTCGAGGACTCGCTCGATCCCCGCGCGAATCGCGGCCATCTCCGGGTCGTCGAGCGACCGCTCGGGATACACCGGGGCGAGGCCGGCCGCCAGCAGTAGCTGGTTCTGTTCGCGGCGCGGCACGTCGAGGACGTCGGCCAGCCGCAGCACCATCGCCCGGCTCGGCGCCGACCGGCCCGTCTCGATGAAGCTGACGTGCCGGGGCGACACCTCAGCGGCGATGGCGAGGTCGAGTTGGCTGAGCCGGCGTCGGCGTCGCCACTCCTTCATCAAGGCACCGAACGTCTGGGTCTGCACGCGCGCCGCGGTCATGGCTGCCAGTGTCACCCAGCACGGCGGGCGTGACCACTACGTCCCAGGTAATTGCGCCGGTTACCTCGGGGGAGCAGTGTCGGAGGTGTCCATCGAGCAGAGGGAGAAACATGGAGACCGTCAAGCCCGCTTCGGCACCGATTCCGCGGTGGCTGCGCTTCGTGCTGATCTCCGACCGCGCCGGGTCCGCGTGGTACATCGGCGCCGGCTTCTTCTTCGCGCCGGTGCTGGCGGTGCTGTCGCCGTGGCCGACGGTGACCACCGTGCTGTGGGCGGTCATCGGCTTCTTCGGTCTGTGGCTGGGGCTGCTGGGTATCGCGATGGCGACCGGCCTGGCGATGGTGCTTCGGTCGAACGCCGAGATACCCGAGGAGTACTGGCGCTCGATCATCGACTACTGACTACGCCTTACCCGCTCCGGTGTAGTCGACCTGCCAGTGCTTGATGCCGTTGAGCCAGCCCGACCGTAGCCGCTCGGGCTTGGCCAGTGGTCGCAGATTCGGCATCTCGTCGGCGATCGCGTTGAAGATCAGATCGATCGTCATCCTGGCGAGGTTCGCGCCGATGCAGTAGTGCGCCCCGGTACCGCCGAAACCCACGTGCGGGTTGGGATCTCGCAGGATGTCGAACGTGTACGGGTCGTCGAACACCTCTTCGTCGAAGTTGGCCGAACGATAGAACATCACCACCCGTTGGCCCTGCTTGATCGTCACTCCGCCCAACTCGGTGTCCTCGAGTGCGGTGCGCTGGAACGAGGTGACCGGGGTCGCCCACCGGACGATCTCGTCGGCGGCCGTCGCGGGTCGTTGTTCCTTGAACAACTCCCACTGATCGGGGAAGTCGGTGAACGCCATCATGCCCTGGGTGATGGAGTTGCGGGTCGTCTCGTTGCCCGCCACCGCCAGCAGGATGACGAAGAAGCCGAACTCGTCGTCGGAGAGCTTGTGCCCCTCGACATCGGCCTGCACCAGCTTGGTCACCAGATCGTCGCCCGGGTTCTTGGCCCGCTCCGCGGCCATCTGCATGCCATAGGTGATCAACTCGACCGACGCAGCCGTCGGGTCGTTCCTGCTGTATTCAGGGTCCTGGTCGCCGACCATCTGATTGGACCAGTGGAACAGCTTCATCCGGTCCTCCTGCGGGACGCCCATCAGCCCGGCGATCGCCTGCAGGGGTAACTCGGCCGACACCTGCTCGACGAAGTCGCCGGAACCCTCGGCGGCTGCAGTTTTGGCGATGTTGGCCGCGCGCTCGCGCAGTTCCTCGCGCAGGGACTCGATGGCCCTGGGGGTGAATGCACGCGAGATGATCTTGCGCAGATGGGTGTGGTGCGGTGCGTCCTGGTTCAGCAGGACGACCTTGCCGGCCTCGAGTGACGCGGGGTCCGCCTCGTCGCGGTACCTCGGTAGCGCAGTCTTCGCGTTGCTGGAGAACACGTCGCTGCGCCGCGAGATCTCCTTGACGTCCTTGTGCTTGGTCACCACCCAGAAACCGGTGTCACCGAAGGCCAGGTTGCCCTTCGTCTGCTCGTTCCACCAGATGGGTGCCACCTTCCGCATCTCGGCGAGCTCATCGACGGGCAGTCGCTCTGCGTAGATGTCGGGATCGGTGAAATCGAATCCGGGCGGAAGGTTGGGAGTCGGCATCGATGCTTTCCTCACATGACGTGGTCTAGTGCCCCTATCGCATTGCTACACCACAGTTGGGGAAGGGTGAGGCGGGTTTACCGAAAGTGCGACAGAAAGCGAAGTGAAACGTGTTCCGCACGGTCCGGTTATTGACCGCTTCGTCACACCGAGCACTGGTGTAACAATTCTGCGACACTCTTCGAAGCAACAGTGACGCCGTCGACGCGCCAGTGCCGTCGCGGGACGGTAACCCGGAAAGGGGGGCCCCGGTGAGGATCGTGCTCGACCCGAAGAAACTGTCATTACTGGGTGCGGGGATCGCCGCGGCTCTGGTCGCCGCGCCGCAGGCCCTTGCTGATCCCGCGGCGCCCGCGCCGCCGCCTCCGCGACCGGCGGCGGGCGCACCCGTGGTGGCGGCCGCCGCTCCGGCCCCGGCCGCCGGTGATGTGGCGCCGGCCCCGCCCACCGAAGGTGTTTCGCATCTCCCGAGTCCGCAGTCGCCGCCGCCGGGAACCACCATGGACCCCAGCGTGAAGCCCAACGAGCGCCCGAACGTCAACTATCTCAAGGACTTGTGGCACGCCGTGCAGAACCAGCAGATCAGCGGCAAGGAAGCGTTGATCATGGGGCTCGCGCAACGCCCCCTGAACACGCCCTATCCGGAGGAGGCACCGGGGCCGTACGTGCCGATCTCACCGGCCGAACCCGTGGCCCCGCCGCCCGCTCCCGCGCTGCCGTGGCTGCCGCCGCCGCGGCACGCACCCGCTGCGCCCGCGCCACCGGCTCAACCCGCGCCACCGGCTCAACCCGCGCCGCCGGCACCTGCACCCGCGCCGTAACGCGCTGGCGTCTCGACCGGAACGGTCGAGCGCGGAGTCATGCGCGAGTTTTCTCGACGTCTTCGCGCAGAAGCTCACGTTCGACGGCCTCGATCCGGGCGGGCACGTGTTTGTGCCAGGGCGTGCCGGCATATGCGTCGCGCCAGTCGCTGCACGTCAGTGAGTTCGGCGCCACGCCCGGGGCGTGGGCCCGGCCGTCGTCGTCGACGAAATCGAGGCCGAAGCCGTTGGGCAGCGACGCATGCCCGGCCAGCATCGCCTCGCTGATCTCGACGCTCGCCTCACCGGTACCCGCCGCCGTGGTGATCCGTGCCCTGCCGCCGTCGACGAGGCCGAGCGCTTCGGCGTCCTCGACGCTGACGCGCAAGGCGCCGTCCTGGTCGCGTTTGCGCCACGTCGGGTCGCGGAAGATGTCGTTGGCGGTGTAGGCGCGCCGTTCGCCCGCCGACAGCACGATCGGGAACTCCGCGGTGACTAGAGGTGCGCGCTGGGCCTCCAACGCCCGGATCTCGTCGAGCATCTCGGGCATGTGTAACGCGATCTTGTGGTCCGGGTGGCTGATCAACGCGAAATCATCGCTGTACTCGTGGACGGTGAACGTCACACCCGACCGGCTGTCGAGGATCGCGTCGAACAATGCATTTCCGTCCGCGTGGCCGGCCCGCCGCACTGCGTCGGGATAACTCATCGCAGCCTTCTGCGCCAGCCCCCACAGTGCTGCCGCACCGGAAAGGCCTTCCGGCAGTGTCGGTCCCAGCGTTTCATACAGCACGAACGGCAACACCTTCGCCAGCGTGGGACTGGTCCCGACCGCCTGGAGAAATGCCTGCGTGTAGGCCTGCCGGCCGTCGCGCGCCGCCACCCGCAGCGGTTGCAGATCGGTGTCGTCGACGAAGTCCAGCGCGCGCATCAGCCTCGCCCAGATCTCCGGTTCGGGCAGCGTGCCGTCGAGCGGTTCCAGTAAGGGATGGCGCAGGTGAAAGGTGTTGTGCGGGAACTCGAGATTGAAGAACGTGCACTCGCACTTCTCGTACTGGCTCGCGGCCGGCAACACGTAGTGCGCCAGTCGCGCCGTCTCGGTCATCGCCACGTCGATGACGACCATCAGTTCGAGGGACGCGAACGCCTCGCGGCACGCGGCCGAGTCGGCAAGCGAATGCGCAGGATTGCTACTCTCGACGAGAATCGCCCGGAACCGGTCCGGATGATCAGTGGAAATCTCTTGAGGGACAACGTTGCTCGGGATCAAGCCGCCCACGATCGGAGCACCCGTGACCGGGGTCCGGCCCACCTCGGGCGTATGGCGGAACAGCGGCCCGAACGACGAATGCAGGTGCTGGCCGCCGCGCTTGGCGAAGTTTCCGGTGAGGATCCACAGCAGCTTGTTCAGATAGGAGCACAGCGTGCTGTTGGGCGCCTGTTGGACACCGAGATCCTCGAAGACCGACACGCTGCCCGCGGTGCCGATACGCCGCGCGGCGGCGCGGACGAGTTCCTCGTCGACTCCGCATCGCAACGCGTAGGCGCCGACCGGCACCTTCATCAGGGCGTCGCGTACAGGTTGGACGCCGTGCACGTGCTCGGCGAGAAAGTCTTCGTCGCAGAGGTTTTCCTGTACCAGCACCGCTGCCAACGCGGCAAGGACCCAGGCGTCGGTGCCCGGCCGCGCGCGCAAGTGGTAGTCGGCCATCTTCGCGGTGTCGGTCACGACCGGGTCGATCACGATCATCGATCGGCCCGGGTCCTTGGCGATCGCGTTGAGCACGGTCCGAGCCCGCGGGAAACTCTGTGACATCCACGGGTTCTTGCCGATGAACACCGAAACCTCGGCGTGTTCGAACTCGCCGCGGGTATGGCCGCCGTAGAGATGCGCGTCGACCCACGCCTCACCGGTCTTCTCCTGGGCCAGCGCATTTGACCGGTAGTGCGAGCCGAGCGCCTTGAGGAACGCGCCGCTGTAGGCGCCGCCGAGGTGGTTTCCCTGCCCGCCGCCTCCGTAGTAGAAAATCTTGTCGCCCCCGTAGGCGTCGGCGATGCGCCGGAAGCCCGCGGCCACCTCGGCGATCGCGGTGTCCCAGTCGATCTCCTCGTAGCTCCCGTCGGGTCTCCGCCGCATCGGAGATGTCAGCCGAGCCCGGTTGTTCTGATAGTGATCGAGCCGCAGAGCCTTGTTGCACGTATAGCCTTGCGACGCAGGATGCGCCTTGTCGCCGCGGATCTTGGCCAGCTTGCGGTCGTCGAGTTGTACGACGATGCCGCAGTTGCACTCGCACAGGATGCAGGCGGTGGGGTGCCAGTCATCGCTCATCGCTTGGCCTCACTTTCCGTCGCGGTCTCGAGAAGCGCCCGAAGTTGGCGGTGCACGAGGTCGAGTGGCTTCACGTCGCCGGCGGCACGGGCGACCACGATCGCGCCCTCGACGGCGGTCAAGATCAGCGTCGCCAGTTCCTCGGCGCGGTCCGCGTCGGCGCCGTCGGCTGTCAGCCGGTCGGTGATCAGCGTGCCCCACCGGGCGAACGCGGCCGCAGCACGGTCGACCACTGGCGCGAGCTGATCACCCTTGGCGCCGGATTCGACGGCCACCGCGACGACCGGACATCCGGCGCGAAACTCGCTGTCGATGAGCTGCTTTCGGAAACCGAGCACCAACGCGTCGAGCGCATCGATACCGCTGGCCGCCTCCTCGATTTGCGATGCGACGTACGCGCCCGCGAAATCGACTGCCTCGCAGAGCAATTGAGTACGCCCGCCGGGAAAGTAGTGATAGGCCGAACCGCGGGGCGCGCCACTGTGTGCGAGTACGTCGGCGATCGCCGTCGGATGCGCGCCGCGTTCCCGGATCAGCAGCGCCGCGGAGGCGACCATCCGCTCGCGATGACTAGCCATACGCCGAGGTCCTCCATCCGAAAGGGCTATGTATGTCACCTTACATAATCGGCGGACCGCAGGCTAGTAGACCACCGCGAGCCACCATTAACCCCCCGCGAACCTGCCGCAAATGTTCAGGATTCTTGGCCGGGCGGGGGAGTCGGCAGACCCAGCCGGTCCTTGATGTCGTCGATCTTGGCCTCGATGCGCTCAAGGTCTTCGGCGTCGACCTTGAACAGCCAGTGCTTGGCCCCGAGTAGCAGAATGGCCTGGAAGATCAGTTGCAGCCACTCGCTCTGCCAGTTCTCGAAAGTACTGGCGAAGAACTGGTGCAGATACTCGCCCCACACGAAGGGCTGCCCGTGCTGCTGCTGGGTGCTGGTGAACTCGGCCAGTTGCGTGATGAACTGACCGGCCCAGGACCCGGCGAACAGCAGTAGAAGGATGTAGACCGCGCCCCACCGCCTGATATGCCTCATGGGTACGGCGTACCACGCCACCATGACCGCCGGCCCGCGAAACGCCGACGGCCAAGCCGCGAATCAGGCCACCGCGGCCAAGCCGCGAATCAGGCCACCGCGGCCAAGCCGCGAATCAAACCGAGGCGGCCTCGTTGATCGCGTCGAGCCGTCCGGTGGCCTCGAGGTACTCCTGCACCCAGCGCTCGATCACCGTCGAGGTCTTCTCCACCTTGGTGAACTGGCCGACGACCTGACCGATCGGGTTGAACGCCACGTCGACGGACTCGTTGGGGTACTTGTGGGTGGCGGCGACGGCCATGCCCGAGACCATGTACTGCAGCGGCATCCCGAGGGGTTTGGGGTTGTTCGGGTCTTCCCACGCCTCGGTCCAGTCGTTGCGCAGCATCCGCGCGGGCTTGCCGGTGAACGACCGGCTGCGCACGGTGTCGCGGCTGCTGGCCTTGACGTAGGCGGCGTGCTGCACCGGGGTGTTCTCCGACTCCTCGACCATGACCCACTGCGATCCCGTCCAGGCGCCCTGAGCGCCGAGCGCCAGGGCAGCGGCGATCTGCTCGCCGCTGCCGATCCCGCCGGCCGCGAGCACGGGCACCGGCGCGACCTCCTTGACTACCTGCGGCCACAGCACGATCGAGCCGACCTCACCGCAGTGGCCGCCGGCCTCGCCGCCCTGGGCGATGATGATGTCCACGCCGGCGTCGGCGTGTTTGCGGGCCTGCGACGGCGATCCGCACAGCGCGGCGACCTTGCGGCCCTCGTCGTGGATGTGCTTGATCATGTCGGCAGGAGGAGTGCCCAGCGCGTTGGCGATCAGCGTGCACTTCGGGTGCTGCAATGCGACCTCGACCTGCGGGGTTGCGGTCGCCTCGGTCCAGCCGAGCAGCTGCAACGCGTCGTCGTCGCTGTGCTCGACCGGCACGCCGTGATCGGCGAGGACCTTCTTGGCGAAGTCGATGTGCTCCTGCGGCACCAGGTCGTTGAGCGTCTTCTTGAGCACCTCGGGCGACAGGTCGGCGGCGTCCATGCCCTCGTATTTGTTGGGGATCACGATGTCGACGCCGTAGGGGTGGTCACCGATGTTCTCGTCGATCCACTTCAGCTCGATCTCGAGTTGCTCCGGGGTATAGCCGACGGCCCCGAGCACGCCGAAACCGCCGGCCTTGCTCACGGCGACAACCACGTCGCGGCAGTGGGTGAACGCGAAGATCGGATACTCGATGCCGAGGTCGTCACAGATGGGGGTGCGCATGCCTGCTCCTTGATGTGCCGCCGCAAATTGAAACGTGTTCTAGTTTAGTACCCGGCGGCGCCGTCGGCGCAAGTACGGTGTACGACGGCTATTCGACGACGCTCGTCGTGAGGTCCTCCACGAACGACACCTCGTTGCCGTCCGGATCGCGGACGTCGACGATCTTGACCATCTCGCCGACGATCAGCGGTTCGCCCGTCGAGATTCCATCGCCGTTCAGTGCGGCGATCTGAGCGTCTACGTCGTCGACACCGAAGCGCACCGCGGACCGGCCCGCCGACTCCGGGTCCTCGACGAGCTGCAGCCACGCGGTCGCGGTGACCTGCCACTCGCCGACCCTCTCGACCGGTTCGAGGTCGGGGTCCCTGCCGATCAGACGGCTGTACCAGCGCCGACCGACGGAATAGTCGCGGACAGCGACGACCGCGGCGACGTCATTCAACTTGTGGGCCAAGGGTTTCCTTTTCCTTCAGTCGTTGGACTGGTCGAGTACATAGACAGCGTTGCCATGGGGATCCTCGAAGCCCGCCCACCAACCGCCGGGGATCTCGACCGGTTCGAGCCACACGGTCAGGTCACCCCGTCGCTCGTCGATCCAGCTGCGCGCGTCGTCGACCATGAGCATCGGCCCCGGCCGACCCACCCGCTCGGGGTCGACGTCGATCATCAGCTGGGCGGCGACGCCGGGCATGTTCAGCGTCACGGTGTGGTCGCCTTCGCGCCATCCCTCCGGCCATCCCAGCGTGTCGCGGTAGAAGGACAGCGCCGGCGCCAGTTCCGGAACGGGCAGGTAGAAGAAGGCGAGAGTGCTCATGACAGAACCGTAATCCAATTATGGAACGCACACAATAGATTATGATCGGCGGGTGCCGGAGTGGATCCCTACCGAGGGCTCGCCGAAGGGCCGCCTGGTCCTGCGGGCCATGGACGCGTTCAGCGCCGAGGCGTTCGAGGATGTGAATGTCGTGGCACTCTGCAAGACGGCGGATGTCACGACGGGGACCCTCTACCACCACTTCCAGACGAAACTCGGGCTGTACGAGGTCGTTCGGCTCGAGGTGGAACGGCGAACGCTGGACCGCGTCGCAGGGGCGCTAGCCGCTCGGGCCGAGGATCCCCCCGGAGTTGCCGTGAGGGCGGCTCTGCTCGTGGGTTTCGACTACGTCGTCGACAGCGGTCGCGTTCGTCTGGTCGGCGCTCCGGTGCCGCCCGGACGGGACGATCTGCTCGAAGCCGCCGTGCGCAAGGTCCTCGACCCGCGCGGTCCCGGGGCCCGCGTATGGCTGGCGGCCTGGCGGGCGGCGCTCATGTGCACCCTCGACGGTTTCAGCGTGACAGGCGCGCGTCGGGCGATCGTGCGATTCGGCCTCGACGCAAATCAGTCGTAGCCGATCAGCCTTCGAAGCGAGACCCGCCTGCGGTCGCCGGAACCCTCGACCCGCAGCACCGGCCAACCGTTCTGGGCGGCCATCGCGGCGAGGCCGGGGCGTGGGTTCACCGGCCGAGGATTGCCGACCAGGGCCATCAGCGCCGCGTCCTCGTCGCCATCGGCGTAGAAGTAACTGCGTTGCAAGGCAACGCCGTTGGTCTCACAGAAGACCTGCACCGCTGTGGACTTGTTGCGTCCCCAGATGACCGGTTTGGCGATCCGGCCGGTCAGCAGTCCGGCCTCGTCGAGCTCGAAATGGTTGCACAGTACGTGATCGATTCCGGTGAACCGGGCGACCGGCTCGGCGTGGATGGTCAGCGCCGAACTGCTGAGCACGACCGTGTGACCGCGTTGCTGGTGGGCCTGGACGATCTCGTGCATGTAAGGGAACACCCGCGCAGCGATCCGCTCGACGAAGAGGCGCTCGCCGAGTTCGTCGAGTTCGGCCAGCGACTCGCCGCGCAGGTAGCCCGCCGCGCGGGTCAGAAGCCGCTCGAACTGCATGCGGCCCAGCCGGTATCGCAGCGACGCTTCGACGACGCCGAGCACTTCGCCGATACGCGCCTGTCTGCGCCGAATGCGGTCGGCCGCGTGCGCGGTGGCGGTGAACCCGTCGACAAGCGTGCCGTCGAGATCGAAGAACGCGCCCACCTCTGGCCCTTCTGGGCTCGCGGCGATCTCGGCGATCGGGTCGGGTGCTGCGGGCTGCGCATGCATGGCGGGCTCCAGCCTACTGAGCCGCGTACACGCCCTTCCCGGTGACGAGCGGCATGTCGAGGGTGGTCCGGATGCCCGGCGGGGCCGCGATGACGTCGGGGATGGCGTTCACGATCCGGCCCGCCGCGGCGAGGATGGCGGCGTAGTTGTGGTCGCCGTTGCGGCTCGTCGGGCAGATGTCCATGGTGTACGACGGTTCGCCGACGATCTCGACGCGGTACGAACCGCCGGGCTGCGCGGGCTGGGCCCAGTCCGGTCGCAGGTCTTCCCGAAGGCGGGTGACGTGTTCGACGACGATCACCGGCCTGCCCTCGACCATGCCTTCGATCTGGAAGCGCACCGCCGCCACGGTTCCCTTCTTGATGGTGCCGACGGCGACGTCGAAATCCTCGGGTGCGGGTTCCTGTTCGACGGAGTCGCGGATCTCGTCGACCTCGATGCCAAGGCCGGCCGCCAACTGCCGAACCGCCGTACCCCAGGCGATGCTCAGCACGCCCGGCTGGTAGAGCATGGGCAGGTCGCCGAGTTCGTTGCCGAAACCCATGACGTCGAACATCACCGTCGCGCCGTCGTAGGTCGCGTAATCGGCGATCTCCATGGTGCGGATCTGCTCGATGCTCTGACACGTTCCCGCCAACGCGAACGGCAGCAGGTCGGTGACGAAGCCCGGGTCGACACCGGTCATGAAGACCGTCGAATCGCCCTCTCGCGCAGCGTCTTCCACCCGCTGGATGTATTTGTCCGGAATCACCTGCCACGGATACTGCAATACACCGAGACCGGATCCGACGACGTCGACGCCCGCCGCGAGGATCTTGCGCACGTCGGCCATCGCATCGGGCAGCCGGGTGTCGCCCATCGCGCAGTACACGACACAGTCCGGATTGTCGGCGATGATGGCGTCGAGGTCGTTGATCGCGGTGACGCCGGTGGCCACGTCCAGGCCGGCCAACTCGCCGGCGTCCTTGCCGACCTTGGCATCCGACGAGACCCACACCCCGGTCAGGTCGAACCGCGCGTCGTTGACGAGTTGCTTCAGCGCGAGGCTGCCGCAGTTGCCGGTCCCGACGATCGCCACCCGAATAGCCATGGCGAGCAGTATGCGTGTTGCACAGCGAAATTGGAACAGGTTCTAGTTCACTGGACCCGTGCGGTAGCCTGACGCCCCATGGGACGCGTGGACGACAAGGTTGCACTGATCAGCGGGGGCGCCCAGGGGATGGGCGCCGCCGACGCCCGGGCGCTGGTGGCCGAGGGGGCCAAGGTCGTGATCGGTGACATCCTCGACGAGAAGGGCAAGGCGCTGGCCGACGAGATCGGTGAGTCCGCCCGTTACGTCCACCTCGACGTCACGCAGGCCGACCAGTGGGAAGCCGCCGTCGCGACCGCCGTCAACGAGTTCGGCAAGCTCAACGTGCTGGTCAACAACGCGGGCACGGTGGCGCTGGGCCAGATCGGCCAGTTCGACATGGCCAAGTGGCAAAAGGTCATCGACGTCAACCTCACCGGGACCTTCCTGGGCATGCAGCACTCGGTGGAGGCGATGAAGGCGGCCGGCGGCGGCTCGATCATCAACATCTCCTCGATCGAGGGTCTGCGCGGCGCCGTCATGGTGCACCCGTATGTGGCCTCGAAGTGGGCGGTGCGCGGGCTGACCAAGTCGGCGGCGCTCGAACTGGGAGCCCACAACATCCGGGTGAACTCGGTGCATCCGGGCTTCATCCGCACCCCGATGACCAAACACTTCCCGGACAACATGTTGCGGATCCCGCTGGGCCGCCCGGGCCAGCCCGAGGAGGTCGCGACGTTCGTGGTCTTCCTGGCCAGCGACGAGTCCAGCTATTCGACCGGCGCCGAGTACATCATGGACGGCGGCCTGACCAACGACGTCCCGCACAAGTAGCCGCAACCCACCCTTCTCGGGCGAACGTGGATTACAACCGCACGCTTCGCCGCGCCGAGCGTCGACCAACCCCACACTCGCGCGCGAGCCCCGACCGCGGCGCCCCGTAGTGTCGTAGCTCGTGAGCGCACGCGCGGGCATCGTGGTCACCGGCACCGAAGTACTCACGGGCCGGGTGCAGGATCTCAACGGACCGTGGATCGCCGATCGGCTACTGGAGCTGGGTGTCGAGTTGGCGCACATCACCATCTGCGGCGACCGGCCGGGCGACATCGAGGCCCAGTTGCGGTTCCTGGCCGACGAGGGCGTGGACCTGATCGTCACCAGCGGCGGCCTGGGCCCCACTGCCGACGACATGACCGTCGAGACGGTGGCCCGGTTCGCGGGCCGAAAGTTGGTGTTGGACAACCGGCTCGAGGCCACGATCGCCGACATCGTGGCGCGTCTGATGGCGCGTTTCCCGAATGTCGATGCCGAGGCAATCCAGGCGTCGAACCGCAAGCAGGCGCTGGTTCCGGACGGCGCCGACGTGATCGATCCGGTCGGCACCGCTCCGGGCGTGGTGGTGGCGGGCAAGCCGACGATCGTCGTGCTGCCCGGGCCGCCGCGCGAACTGCAGCCGATGTGGCCGCTGGCGGTGCAGACCCCCGCTGTGCAGGAGGCGATCGCCGGCCGCACCGCGTACCGCCAGGAGACGGTCCGGATGTTCGGGCTGCCGGAGTCCGGCCTCGCCGACACGCTGCGTGACGCCGAGCGCAGCATCGCCGGTTTCGACCGTCTCGAGATCACCACCTGCCTGCGGCGCGGCGAGCTCGAAGTGGTCACCCGCTACGAGCCCGACGCCGCCGAGACCTACGCCGAGCTGATGACGTTGCTGCGCGAGCGGCACGGCGAGGTGATCTTCTCCGAGGACGGCTCCCGCATCGACGACCAGGTCGCCCGGTTGCTCGGCGGTCGACGCATCGCGACCGCCGAGTCCTGCACCGGCGGGCTGCTGGCCGCTCGGCTGACCGACCTCGCGGGCTCGTCGGCCTACGTCGCCGGAGCGGTGGTCGCCTACGCGAACGACGTCAAGGCGGGGCTGCTCGGCGTGGACCCGGCCCTGATCGAGGCGCATGGCGCGGTGTCCGAGCCCGTCGCCGAGGCGATGGCCGACGGCGCGTTGAACCGCTTCGGGGTCGACACCGCCGTCGCGATCACCGGCGTCGCGGGCCCGGGCGGCGGGACAGCCGAAAAACCGGTGGGCACCGTGTGTTTCAGTGTCAAGCTGGCCGACGGTCTCACGGTCACCAGGACGATGCGGCTGCCCGGCAACCGCACCGACATCCGCGAGCGGTCCACCACCGTCGCGATGCACATGCTGCGCCGCGCGCTGAGCTGAGCTGAGCGGTCGCCACGTTCAATCCGTGTGCACGCGGGTATTCCGGCGGCGAGATGACACTCGCACAGCACCCGTTGCTCACCGACGGGGCATATCTGATGGCCCCGGCCGAACTCAATGCGGGCCTCGGCACCGACCGCCGCGCCTGGCAGCGGTTCGGCCGGCACTGGAACGCCCTGGCCGACGATCCTTATGCCGCAGAGCTGGGCACGCGGCGCCTACGCCGCTACGGACATTTCGCGTTCGTCCCCGCCGACGGTGCCATCGACCCTTTGCCGCACGACGCGTTCGTACAGCCGCAGGCATCCAACCCGCTCTATGTCGACCGCAGCCGCCACTTCGAGCCGCTCACCGACGCATTCGTCGAAGAGCCACTGCTGCAACGGTTTCTGCGGCTACTGGGTCAGGTGGCCACGATGCTGGACGAGTTGCCCCGCTGGAGTATTAAGGTCACCCCGTTCCGCGTGCTGGCCTCGACGTCCGACGGTGGCGAACCCACGCCGGAGGGGCTGCACCGCGACGGCGTCACCCTGGTCAGCTCGTTGCTGATCGGTCGCGACAATGCGGTGGGCGGAGAGAGTTCGGTGTTCTGCGCCGACGGCCGCCAGCTGCTGTCGACCACGCTGAGCGAGCCGGGCACCCTGTTGCTCGGCGACGACCGTCGTACGTTGCACGGGGTGACGCCGATCCGACCCCTGGACCCGACGAAACCGGCGCGCCGCGACGTCCTTGTCGTCACGTTCGCGCCGTCAGGTCCAACAGGTCGTCCACCACACCGGTGAGATCGCCATGCCGCGAGGCCGACGCGCGCTGCAAATCGGCTCCGTTTCCGCGGGCGGACAGCCTGTCCATGAACGCCGACACCGCCTCTGTGTCCCCGCCGGCGACGAGGGCGGCCTCGATGTGGTCGATCAACCGCGCCGCCTGCTCGGGTGAAGGAACTAGGCGGCCCGTCGCCGCGTCGGGGACGCATCCTGACCACCCGTCGCGCGCCGCGCGCCAATACGCCGCGCGCAACAACTCGCTGGACAGCATCGGCCCGGGATCACCGGCGCCCGCCGCCCTCGCAACCGTCGTCACCAGCGCCCTGACGATGGTCCCCAGCGCGACGGTGTCGTCGAGGTCAGCAGCGACATCCATCGTGCGGATCTCGACCGTCGGCCACACCGGGTTCGGCCGGACATCCCAAAACGGCAGGTCTGCCTTCAGCATTGCCCCGGACTCGGTGATCGCCGCGGAAAGTTCCTCGTACTGACGCAGCGATGAAGCGTAGGGCGGTGGGCCGAGGCACGGGAAGCGACTGCGGACAACGGCACGCCAGTCGGAGTAGCCGGTGTCGGCGCCCCGACAGAACCGCGAATTCGCGCTGAGCACAAGCAGAGTCGGTAACCACGGCCGCAGGTGGTTGCCGACTCGCAGGGCCAGCTCGCGGTCGGGGATATGCACGTGGACGTGCATCGAACACAACGCGAAGTCGTCTAGCATCGCGCGGTACTGCGCAGTTCCAGCCCGATACCGCGGGTGGTCGCCAACCTCGACGGCCCGCCTGTCGGTCAGCACCGGGGTGCCCGCCGCGCACAGCCGCAGGCCGACCGAGGCGGCGGCGGTATTGGTCGCCGCGCGCACCCGTGCCAATTCGGCGCGCAATTGGTCGGCGTCGCCGCACGGCGGCGTTCGCACCTCGATCTGGTGTCGAGTGAACTCGCCGGAGACCAAGTCGGCCGCTTCATGGCCGACGGCCGCGATGACGTCGGCGGCCCGCGGTTGCGGCGTGCGGGTGACAGGGTCGATGAGGAAGAACTCCTCCTCGACGCCCATCGTGGGAACGTCGGATAGGCTCACCACCGCGTCACCGACCGCCATCGACACCTCCTAGGGCAGAACCGCGATCGGATTCGATAACGTACCCGTGCGACACAGGAGGAACACATCGATGACGGCAACCGCGCGCGACGAGATGTCCCAGCGCGCCGTAGAGGCCGGATGGGACCGCCGAGACGCCGACCGCACCGACTACTACACCCGGAGTCCGGTGCGGATTCACGTGATCTGGCAGGGACCCGACGCGATCAGCGGCGGAGCGCTGTACCACGACGACATCCTGATGGCCTACAGCCGCGACCTGCCCACGGTGACCGGCTGGTTGAACCGCGGTGCGTAGCGCCGCGGCTACCTGCGTCCGCTCGGCAGGCTAGGAACGTTCGCCGTCGGCGTACTCGTCCCAGACCTTCATCATCGTCTGCAGGATCTCCTCCGCACGGCCCAGCCCGGCGAGGTGACTTTCGCCGGGCATCGGGTAGAGCTCGGCGTCGGCGAGCCTGGACACCACATGCTGCCCGTGCGCGTACGGGACGATGTGGTCGGCGTCGCCGTGCCACCAGCGCACCGGCACCTTGATCTCATCGAGCCGGAAGCCCCAGTCCCGGGCGAACACGACGATGTCGGAGAACGGCGCGGCCAGTTGTTTGCGGCTGCCGTTGAGCAGGTCGTCGAGGAACATCGCCTTGATCTCGGGGCGGGCCAGCAGCCGACGGTCGCCCTCCGGGGACACCCGACCGTACAGGTCGGCGGCGGGGGAGGCGACCGGCTTGATGAACCGGATGAGCGCCGACGCCACCAGTCCGATCGGCGTTCCCGCGTACTGCAGCAGCGGTGCCACGCGCGTGCCGAGATTGCCCATCAGGCCGCCGGTGATCGCGTCGGAACCCACCGTGGGCGCGACGCCGCCGATCACGCCGGCGGCGACCACCCGGTCGGGCATCGCCGCGGCGCAGCCCAGCGTGTACGGGCCGCCGCCGGACAGGCCGACGACGACCATCTTGTCGATGCCGAGCGTGTCGGCGATGGTGCGCAGGTCGTCGGCGAACGCGACGACGGTGTCGTAGCGATGCGGGGTCGACGATCCGATACCGGGCCGGTCGAGCCCGATCAACCGGATGTTGGCCTTTTCGGCGTAGACGCGCGCTTCCATCGGGATCTGGCGCCGAGCGCCCGGGGTGCCGTGCAGCCAGAAGATGGCGCGGCCCTGTGGAGCGCCGAACTCGGCGAACCCGATCCGACGATCGTCGCCGACAGCGACGTTGCCCTCGAGCTTGGGGCGGGCGATTGCGACAACCATGTCCGAAGTGTCTCATGGCGCGTCGGCGCGCTTGTTAGCTATGCCACCCGGAAGACATAGGACGCGGCGGTGATGACGCGGTTGTCGACGCCCTCGTCGCGCATCAGAACCCGGACCGCGACAGTGCCGGCGGACCCGCGAAGCGGTTCGGTGTCCACCCGAAACGGGCCGGCTTTGCCGCGGGCCATGAACATGACGTGGCACGACACCCCGTGCAGACGGTCGGTGCCGGCCACACTGGCCGCGGCGTCGGTCGCCGCCTTCTCGAGGATGACGAACTGCGGCCCGACGTGCAGCGCGGCGTCGGGCGACGCCACCTCCACCGACAACTCCGGCAGTCCCCACCGGCCGTCGGGCCTGCGGTGGCCGCCGAACACCTGCCACAGCGGCGGCAGATCGGGGGAGTCGACCACCTCGAGGGGGTTGGCCTCCATCCGGCCCAGTCCGTCGGGCGGCGTGCCGATGCTGACACCCTGACCTTCGATCAGCGCAAGTACCCGGCCGGGCTGTTCGGCGTCGACGATCTTCGCCCGGCTGTAGCCCATCTGGCGGCCGACCCGCAGCTCCTCGGACACCACCTCGATGCGACGGACGTCGAGGCCCGGGTCGAGCAGCTGGCAGGAATGGATCACCGGGTTGGGCACCGCCTCCAGGTCGGACATGTGCCCGCTCTCGGGCGCGCAGATCCCCAGCACGGCGAACAGCAGTCCCCCCGCGGCGTCGCGCATATCGCGGCGCACGGTGACGGTGTTGTCCTCGTCGACGAGGTCCATCTGCGCGTAGCTGCGGCCGATGTAGCGGTAGCTCAACAGCCCGCCCCACCGCCTGCGCAGTTCCTCGGCGTACTCCTCGGGCGAATCGGTCAACTCCCGGATATCGCGCAACACCGGGCACTCCCATCTCGAAAGGGTTCGACGACGGCGGTCTACAGCAGTCGGCGGGGCGATCTTTCCATCTGGTAGCCGGCGGGGAACGTCATCTCGATCACGCGCAGTTCGTCGTGGGCCTTGGACTCCAGTTCGAGAACGACACAGCCCTCGCCGAGGTCCTTCGCCTCCAACACCGTGTAGTGCTGACCGCCACCGTTGACATCGACGATCGGGTCCCCTGAGCGCAGTGCCTCGACCGCTACCAGGCCGGGGGCTTTTGCCGGGTGTGCTTCCACCCGGCTAACGGTAGGCCAAACGGTAGCCGCCCTCAGTTGTTTCAGCCGACCGCCGTGGCGTAGGCGCCTTCGTGTTTTCCCGCCCTAGCGCGTGTACATCGGCGATCATGTCGCTAACACGCCGGCACCTGGGAGATGCCATGGACAGTACGATGCAGGACTTTCCGCTGACCGTGACGGGGATTCTGCGGCACGGCACGGGCTGGAATTCCGGCCGAAAAGTGATCACCGCGACGCCCGACGGACATCGCGAGATCAGCTACGGCGAATTCGGGACACGGGTCGCGCAGCTTGCGCACGGGCTACGTGCTCTCGGAGTGACCGATGGGCAGCGGGTCGCCACGTTCATGTGGAACAACCAGGAACACCTCGAGGCGTACTTCGCCGCGCCGTGCATGGGGGCGGTGCTGCACACGCTCAACATCCGGCTGGCCGGTGAGCAGATCGCGTTCATCGCGAACCAGGCCGACGATTCCGTTGTGCTGGTGGACATGTCGCTCGCCGGGCTGCTGTCGCCGATCCTGCCGCAGATGACGTCCGTGCACACGGTGGTGGCGGTCGGCGACGGCGACCTTTCCGAGCTCAGCGCGTCGGGTCGCACCGTTATCCGCTACGACGACGTCCTCGCCGGGCAGCCGCTCGACTATGACTGGCCCGAACTCGACGAGAGAAGCGCTGCCGCAATGTGTTACACCAGCGGAACGACCGGTAACCCGAAGGGCGTGGTCTACAGCCACCGCTCGAGTTATCTACATTCGATGGCGGTGTGCGCGGCCAACAACCTCGGCCTCATCGACGGTGACCGGGTGCTGCCGGTGGTGCCGATGTTCCATGCGAACGCGTGGGGGCAACCGTATGCGGCCATGATGGCCGGCGCGGACTTGGTGTTGCCCGACCGTTTTCTGCAGGCCGCTCCGCTGGTCGACATGATCGAACGGCACCGACCCACCGTCGCTGCCGCAGTGCCGACCATCTGGAACGACGTCCTGAAGTTTTTGCACGCCAACCCCGAGCGCGACATCTCCTCCCTGAAGAGGGTCGCCTGCGGCGGTTCGGCCGTGCCCCTCGGAATGATGAAGGAGTATCAGGACAGGTACGGCGTGGAGATCCGGCAGGCATGGGGGATGACGGAGACCTCACCACTGGCGGCCACCGCCGCACCGCCGCCGGAGGTCACCGGTGAGGAGCACTGGACGCTGCGCGCCTCGGCGGGCCGCGTCTTGTGCGGGGTCGAGATCCGCATCGTCGACGACGACGGCGCCGTGCTACCGAACGACGGAAAAGCCGTGGGCGAGATCGAGGTCCGCGGTCCGTGGATCACCGGTTCCTATTATCAGAACGCCGACCCGTCGAAGTTCGACGCGGGCTGGTTGCGCACCGGTGATGTCGGCCGCATCGATCCGCAGGGTTTCATCACGCTGACCGACCGCGCCAAGGACGTCATCAAGTCCGGTGGCGAGTGGATCTCGTCGGTGGAGTTGGAGTTGGCGATCACCGAGCATCCCGCGGTGTTCGAGGCTGCTGTCGTCGCCGTTCCGGACGACCGTTGGCAGGAGCGGCCGTTGGCGGCGGTCGTCGTCGGCAGCGACGAGTCCGTCACCGCCGCGGAGTTGCGGAAACACCTGAGCGACAAGGTCGCCCGTTTCTGGCTGCCCGAACACTGGACGTTCATCGACGAAGTACCCAAGACCAGCGTCGGCAAGTTCGACAAGAAGCTGATCAGGTCCCGGTACGCGGACGGCGCGTACAGCGTCGTGGAGTGCCGAGACTAACCGCGGCGCTCCGCGGTCAGCGCCCATCGGATCCCGCCGACAAGGACACGACCCGACAATCGGATGACGGTCGCCTCGACCGGCGGAAAGTACGGCAGCATCAGCGGCATTCGCGCCCAGGCCGGCAGCATCGCCACCGACGTCGCCGCGAGTATCCCGTAGGGAGCCCTGGCCGCGATCGGCAGCGGGGGAGTCAGCAGCAGGAACCGGGCAGCGTCGCGGGCGGCGGCGGTGCCGCAGAGTTCCGGCCGGAACCGCTCGATCCGCTCGCCCAGCTCTTTTTCGCTACGCGGCGGGTCGACGACGCCCAACGCCGACGCCACCCGGGCGGTGTCGGCGACGTAGCCGTCTCGGCCGGCCTGGTCCAGTGGCGTCTCACCGTACAACTGGTGCGCGAGCAGGAAGCTGTCGACCTCGGCGATGTGCACCCACTCCAGCAGATGCGGATCGGCGGCGTGGTAGGGCCTGCCGTCCGCAGCGACGCCGCGCACCCGTTGATGGATGCCGCGTACCCGGTCGACCGCGCGTTGAGCCTCGTCGGCGGGTCCGAAGGTGGTCACCGCCAGGAAGGTGCTGGTCCGCTGCAACCGACCCCACGGGTCACCCCGGTAGTCGGAGTGCTCGGCGACGCCCGCCATCGCCAAGGGATGCAGCGACTGCAGCAACAACGCGCGTAGACCGCCCACGAACATCGAGGCGTCAGCGTGCACCCGGCGGATCGGGCGGTCTTCGGCGAACCACCGGGGGCCGGGAGTGTCGTGGATGCGCGCGCGGTTGGCGGGGCCGTCGGGGCCGGCAACCATGCCGAACAAGCCGCGACCGAGGGTCTTGCGCACGGAACCCAGATCCGGCAACACCGTCATGCCTCCACGGTACGGCCGGGTCGGAGTCGCGCCAAACACCCGCCGAACTGGTCCGGGACGCGTGACTCGTGGTTTACCGTAGCGACGGAGGTCAATCCCGTGAGCAAAGCACACCGCCGCGGATGAGGAACGGGGAGGCAGACATGCGCCGATCGATCCGGTTGATGACCCTGGCCGCCGCGGTCGCCGTCACCGCGCCCCTCGGACTGGCGAGCAGCACCGGCAGCGCCGTCGCGGACGGACCCGTCGGCGCGGGGCGCGGCGGCACGTTCGTTCCCCTGAATCAAGTCCTGCGGCGCTGCGACTACGGCGGGACCGAATTCAACGGTCCGACCGGCTACGCACGCGCCACCAGTGTCATCCGCAGCACCGGTTCGGGCGTTTCCGCGGACGTCGAGATGAACACCGCGATACCGAACATGCGTTACGACGTCCGGCTCATCCAGGCGCCACGGCCGTCGGCGGCCACCTGCCACGGCGGCGACCCCGGTGTGGCGGCGGGCGTGTTGCAGATCAATGGGGCGGGCTACGGCTCCGTCACCCTTCACGACGCCGTCGAACCGGGCGCGACCGGAGCGTGGGTGTTCATCACCCGTCCCGACGCTTTCTCGCAGAACCCCGCGGAGTTCTACACCAGCGACTGGATCGAAGACATCTGACGCGCGGGGTCAGGCGGGGACGACGACGGTCAGGTCGTCACCGCGTCGCTCCACCCGCATCCCGGCGCGTCGCGCGACAGCGGCAACCCCGGCCGCGTCGTCGGGTTCGGCTCGGGTGGTGGCCAGGATGCGGGCGAGTCGGCCCTTGTGCGCCTTGTTGAAGTGGGTCACGACGGTGCGTCTACCGTCGCAGTGCTCGGCGACCACGTCGACGCGGACGGCGGCAGCCAGCCGGCCGAGCGACGCGTAGGAACCGGATCGGAGGTCGACGACGAGGTCCTCGGTCGCCAACCGGCTGAGCACGGGTTCCAGCACGGGACGCCACCGCGCGGCCAACGTCGGCCGGCCGGGCAGCTTCGACGTAGCCGAAAGCCGGTACGGCGGTACCGGATCGTCGGCACGTAACAGTCCGAACAGCGCCGAACCGACGGCCAGTCGGGCTCGGGCACGGCTCGCAGCAGCGCCCTGAAGCGACTCCATATCCAAGGCGTCGTAGAGGACACCGGTGTAGCGGTTGATCGCCGGCAGCGTCGGCGCGCTGCGCAGCTCGGCGTTGCGGTCGATCTCGGCGTCCTGCGTGGCCGACAGCCCCAGTGCACGCCGGCACGCCGGCCGGTCTTGCGCAAGCTTCACCAGCTCGTCGAGCAACTCGACCCGCAGCGGTCCCAGCTCCGGCGAGTTGAGCGACTCAAGGCGCAGCGGCGGCCCGTCGCCCCCGGACCGCTTGGTCTCCGAGGGCGGAAGAAGCACGATCACGCCGGAGAGGCTATCCGGGCGGGTGCTGCGATCAGGCCGGTGGCAGGGGTGCTGGTGACGGTGCCATCGGTGGCGGGGGCGGCGCGAACGGGTTCGCCGGCGGAGGCGGCAATGGGTTCGCGGGCGGCGGAGGCGGGGCCGGCGGCAGGGGCTGGTGCCCGGCCATCATCACCACCGGCGCGGGCGGCGCACCGGGCGCCAAGGGCTGCTCGGGCGGCACCGGCAGGAACATGTGGTTGGTGAACTGATCCTGGTAGGCGCCGCCACCGCCGATCTTGACGCCGCCGCTTTCACCGGATGAGACCGGGGTGCCGTCGGGCAGGGTGGCTGCGGTGTGGCCGCTGTTCCAGCCGACCACCAACGCACCGGGCTGGGTGCCGTACTGAAATCCACGTTCGAGCAGCTCCTGCTCGATGTTTCCCGTGTTGAACCTGTCGCCGTAGACGGGCCGACCGGTCGCCGCATTCGTCACCCAGGACACCAGGCCGGAGCAGTCCGTACCCGCCGGGGAGTCCCCGCCCGAGACGTACGGCGTGCCCGACACCTGGTTCACAAGCGTCAAGAGCGTGGCAAGAGCAAACATGCGCCGGGACGTTACAAGTGCCGTTGCAGCGTCACCAAATTCTGTGACAGCGTTCACAACCTGCGCGTTCTATTGCGTACTTCACGAATGTCATTGCAGATCGTGACTTTTCGTAGCGGCATAGCAACATCGATTGCCAAACGTGAATCATGCGGTGCAACAGAGCTTTTGCCCTCAGCCGTCCACGGAGTAACTCGAAACAGTCTGAACGCAAAAGACTTTCAGCGGAATCGGCCCCGCTGTCCTGCAGGTCTCAACCGTACGCCAGCAGCAACGGGACGGTCTGCTCAGCGAAGGTGAGAGAGCCGTGATGTCCGATCAGTGATGATTCCAGCGGTTCGACAGTGCGCCGGACCACCGCAGCCGCGCCGCGGGCGGCCGCCACCACGTCGCCGATGCGGGGCCGCACCGCATCGCTGACGCGCTCGCCGAACCACCCCGCCTCGACGGCCTCCTGGCGTGAGAGCACCCATGCCCGCTCGCCCAGAGTGGCGCGCCACGTGGCGAGCACGTCGCTTAGCGAGCCGTCCTCTATATAGATGTGTCGAGCCCGCGGCTCTCCGCCGATCGCCTGCACACCGTCGAGTAGGGCGGGGTTGGCGTCGACGTCCACGGTCTCGGCTTCCCGGACTTCGACCATGCCGTGGTCGGCGACCACGGCCAGCAGCCCGCCGGGCGGCAGCGCCTCGAGCACCGACTCGACGAGCCGGTCGATCTGACGTAACTGCATGCGCCACGGTGGTGACCCCGGGCCGTGCAGGTGGCCGAGCATGTCGAGTTCGCTGTGATAGCCGTAGCAGAAACCGTTGTCAGAGAGCGTATCCCGCACCGCAGCCGCAAGATCGCCGAGCGCATGCACGCCCACATAACGCCCGCCGCGCAGCACGGCGCGGGTGAGCCCGGACCCGGTGAACTCGGCGCCCGAGATCACGTTGACGGCGATGCCCACCGCGTCGGCCCGCTCGAAGGTGGTCGGTCGGGGCTGCACCTGTTCCGGGAGCACCGTGCCGCGAAGGTCCTCGCCCCAGGGGTGCGGCCGCCAGCGCAGGGCATTGATCACACCGGCCTCCGGTAGCCGGAACGAATAGCCGACGAATCCATGCTCGCCGGACGGGCAGCCGGTGCCGATCGCCGCGAGTCCGGCGGCGGTGGTCGAGGGGAACCCGACGGTGAGCGTCTGTCCGCGTAACCCCGCCAGAACGGGCGCGTCGCCGGCGTACGTGTCGAGCAGTTCGGCGCCGAGTCCGTCGATCAGCAGGACACATGCCCCGGCGATGTCGCCCGGCAGGCCGATCCGGTTGTCGAAGCCGTCCGCGCCCATCGCCGATAAAACCGACGGCACCACATCGGCCAGGTGCGCCAGGTCCGGGTCCGGCGTCGGCAGGTCCACACCGGCGAGCCTGCCACACGGCCCGCGCAGCGGATGCTGGTCAAAGCGGTTCCGCAACTTCGATGACGTCGGGTCAGCACCGAAGAGGCATTGACACGCAGCCATCTGGCTGCATATAGTCGGATACGCAGCCATCTGGCTGCATATATCCGAGGCGGATATGGACGACGTTTTCCGGGCGCTTGCCGATCCGAACCGACGGCTGCTGCTCGACAGCCTGAACACCCGCAACGGGCAGAGCCTGCGCGACTTGTGCGCAGGCCTGGAGATGGCACGCCAATCGGTCAGCAAGCACCTCGCGGTGCTCGAAGACGCCAATCTCATCACCACCGTGTGGCGGGGGAGGGAAAAGCTGCACTACCTCAACGCCGAACCGATCAACGCGATCGCCGACCGCTGGATCAACCAGTACGACCGCGCGCGGGTACAGACGCTCGCGGACCTCAAGACAGCATTGGAGACCCACCCGATGAGCAACAGCGAATTCGTCTACGTCACCTACATCCGTACCACGCCCGAACGCTTGTGGCAGGCCATCACCGACCCCGCGTTCTCGAGTCGCTACATGGGCCATGCACTCGTGTCCGACTTCGAGAAGGGCTCTGCGTACATATGGTCCGACCGCAGCGGTCTGGAGATCGAACACCCGGAGCAGGTCATCCTCGAGTCGGACCCGTACCGCAGGCTCGCCTTCACCTTTCACACGTTCGTACCCGAACTGACGACGCTGGGCCTCAATGAGGATGTCATCGCGAAGGCGGCGGCAGAGAGGCGGTCCAAGGTGACGTTCGAGATCGAGCCGGTCGACGAGGGCCAGGTCAAGCTGACCGTCGTACACGACGACTTCCCGCCGGAAAGCGCTGTCCGCGAACTGATCTCGGGTGGCTGGCCGTGGAAGCTCGCCAACCTCAAATCAGAACTCGAGCAGTCATGACGGGCATGCCTGCCATCACCGACCGGGCGACGTGGCAAGCGGAAATCGATGCACTCCGTATCCGAGAGAAGGAACACACCCGTGAAGGCGACGCGATCGCGGCGGCCCGCCGGCGCCTACCGATGGTCGAAATCGATGCCACGACACCCTTGATCGGCCCTCGAGGACAGGTCACCGTGCTCGATGCATTCGAGGGGCGCAGCCAACTGATCGCGTACTACTTCATGTGGTATCCGGGCCATCCGGCATCCGAGCAGTGCGAGGGCTGCACCTGGTGCACCACGCACGTTGCGGAGTTGTCCTACCTCCACTCTCGCGACATCACCTACGCGGTGTTCTGTCAGGGTCCGTTCGACGAAAGCCGCCGCTACCGCGACTTCATGGGCTGGGACATGCCGTGGTATTCGGCGCATGACTCGCTGGAAACGCTGCTCGTCGGGCGGCAACAAGGCCTGATGCATCTCGTGTGTTATCTCCGCGTCGGTGACCGCGTCTTCGAGACCTATTGGACGAACTACCGCGGCGTAGAGGCCATGGACTACAGCCTCGCGCTCATGGACCTCACCGTGTACGGACGCCAGGAGGCGTGGGAGGACTCGCCTGCGGGCTGGCCCATTTACCCCCTCGACGACGGCCAACCTATGCGTAGCAACGGGCGTCCGATATCCCAATGGCCGCGCCTTGAAGCCGGGCGCTCCGATGACCTGACGCTGAAATAGTAAGGGAGAGAGAGTAAATGAAAACACCACCAATTGTATCGGCGCCGGAATGGGACGCTGCGCTGAAGGAAATGCTCGTCAAGGAAAAGGAGCTCACCCGCGCCAAAGACGCGTTGGCGGCACAGCGCCGGCGAATGCCTTGGACCGCGGTGGAGAAGGAGTACGAGTTCGAAGGGCCCGATGGCAAGGCGAGTCTCCTAGATCTGTTCCAAGGCCGCCGACAGCTGATCGTCTACCGGGCGTTCTTTGGGCCGAGCACTTTCCACGGACCCGACGATCAAGGTTGGCCCGACCATGCCTGCTGTGGCTGCTCCTTGATGGCCGACCACGTTCCGAACCTGGCTCATCTCAACGCTCGCGACACCACGCTCGTCTACGCCTCGCCTGCCCCGCAGGCGGACATCGCACGGCTAAAGGCGCGGATGGGTTGGGAGCACATCCCGTGGTACACGATCACTGACGACTTCGACAAGGACTTCGGCGTCGACGAGTGGCACGGCCACAACGCCTTCATTCGCGACGGCGATAGCGTCTTCCGCACCTATTTCATCAACGAGCGCGGCGACGAGGCGTTCGTCACGACGTGGAGCTACCTCGACATGACCGCTCTTGGCCGCCAAGAGGATTGGGAGGATTCGCCGGAGGACTATCCGCAGACACCGCCCTACGAGTGGTGGGACTGGCACGACGAATACGGCACACACGAGCCGTCGCGGTGGTTCGAGGACGCTTAGCCGGTTGGTAGCACGCACCCGGTGGCTGTAGTCAACCGGTCAGGAGTGCCTGACGCGCGGGATTCGTTCACCAGACTCCCAAGCTAGGACGGGACGCTCGCCAACGCCTGAGCCACGCACTCGGCCCACCGGGCCTCGTCGACGACCACAAATGCCGAGTCGCCACCGAAGGCGCTGGAGATCACGAGATCAGGCGTAACCGTGCCCAGCAGCAGCACGCTTTCCCGGAGCTGACCGGCATCGCCGCGGCCGGGAACCAGGAACGTGGCCCACGAGCCTTCAGCGGTGGGGAACATGGTGTCGCCGGTGAACAAATACCTTTCCCCGCCGACCCCGGTGACCAGATAGCTTGTGCTGCCGGGTGAATGCCCCGGCGTGGGAAGCACCTCGACGCCGTTGTCATCGACGTGGCGCGTGGTACCGATGGGCACGTCGACGCGGCCGTGCTTTGCGATTACTTCGATCTCAGCTTCCGGTGCGTGCAGTCGGCGACCGAAACGCTTCTCGATCTGCGCCAGGTTCGGCCCCGCCTCGTCCTGGTGCGACAGGTACTGCGCTGCGACACCACCGAGGGCGTCGATCGCGTCGAAGTCCGCTTCCGTGGCGGGACTGTAGAAAAGCACGTTGCCGCGCGGACCACGCCACAGGTAGGCGTGCGTCGTGAGTCCCGGAAGAGGCGTGTCCATCCGGGTCTGCCAGAGATCTTCGCGTAGTTGAAGCATTTCGTGCGTCGTTGAAGTAGCCATGACAAGATCCTGCGACCTCAACTATTGTTGAGGTCAAGTCATTTCTCCCCGAACTTCGAAGCCAGGTGCCACCATCAACAGATGGCGTGCTCACACACCGCCGGCACGGCGGTCCTGACGACGGTCCTGACGGCGGTCGCCGCGTCGATCGTGTTCGCGCCCAATGCCTCCGCGGTCTGCTATTCCGCTGACTGCGTACCCAACGTCGAGCGCAACGTCGTAGAGGGAGCGCCTTGTGCTCCGGGCAAGTTCTTCAACTACGGGCTGGGCCCCACCGGCGCGACGTTCGTCTGCAACAGGGTCGGAGTTTGGACCCCCGCGGGCCCACTGGTCGGTGTGCACAACGTCGCAATGGACTGCCCGGAGCGAAATCTGTCCGCTCAAGGCTCTGATGGCGTGGCGTTCGTGTGCGCCGACATGGGTGGTGGCCACCTGCGGTGGGCCCACCGAATCGACACTGCGGAGTGATCAGAGCGTAGCGGCGATCCGGGCCGCCACGTCGGCCGCGACCTCGAGCGTCGTCGGGTCGGAGGCCGGGTGATAACAGTCCGCCGCCGGGTCGTAGGTCGCGCCCGCGATCGAGCCGTGATCCGCCGCCACCACCGCATAGTCGACCGGCCAGCCGTTACGCGAGAGCGTCTCGGCGAAACCGCGACTCACCTCGACGGGTACGACGTCGTCGTGCTCGCCGTGCAACAGCGTGAACGACACCGGGTCGCCGTCCAATTGGTCCGGCAGCCGGGCACCGGAAATCGGGTCGGCAACCATGAATGCCCCTGCGAGGCAGACGGTGTGGGTCACACCGAACTGTCCGGCGTGGATCGCCAGCCCCGCCGCCGCCAACCCGCCCATCGACCAGCCGACAAGTACCAACGGCTTACCGTCGGCGCGTTCCCGCGCATAGCCGGCCGACGCCAGCAGGTCCGCCCGGCCGCGGTCGTCGGCGTGCGAGTCCCAGTCGGCGAGCACGACGGCCGGGCCGTGCTCGTGCAAGCGTTCGGCCAGCGGTCGCATCGCGGCGCGCGAATCGGTCTGCGCGCCGTGCCACATCAGGACTGTCGGTTGGGACGCGTCGCCGAAGACGTCGGCGGACCGGCCGGGGGAGTACTCGACGGTGTGCACGGACTACGGAGTGCCCCGATAACCGCGAGGCCAACCGTGCCTGTCACCGCCGACGCGCATACCTGTCGACGAATCGTTGAAGGATGGTTCGCGGATATCGGACATCCCACTGGCGGGCAGCCGCTTTCAGCGATTCAGCCGACTCGGGCGGAAAGTAGCCGTGGTTCTTGTAGACGTCGATGCGAGTGATCATGCCGTCGAGGTCCAGTTCCGGATGAAACTGCGTGGCGTACACGTGACCCCCGACCCGAAACGCCTGCACCGGGCAGTCCCGCGACGAGGCGAGGCGCACCACGTCCGGCGGAAGCGAGGTCGCGCCCTCCCGGTGCCCGCCGAACGCGTCGAAGACGTCGGGCACCTCGGCGAACAACTCGTTATCGCGGCCCGCGGGCGTCACGGTCACAGTGAGCCCGCCGACCGGTTCCGGGTGTGTCCGGTCCACTGTCGCGCCGATGACCGTACCGAGGGTGCCGACGCCGTAACAGCATCCGAGGAAGGGGAAATCGTGGTCGACGATGCGGCCGATGAGCT
This sequence comes from Mycobacterium sp. GA-0227b, assembly GCF_001499855.1. Lineage (GTDB taxonomy): Bacteria > Actinomycetota > Actinomycetes > Mycobacteriales > Mycobacteriaceae > Mycobacterium. The sequence continues at coordinate 189,991 of NZ_LQIK01000003.1, read as the reverse complement.
CCAGCAACTCGGACTCGACCCGCCGCTGCGTCGCCGACTTCGATTCGGCGGTGTCGCTGACGTTGTAGGGGCCGCCGCCGAGGATGATGCCGGACCAGTCCGTCAGGTCGATGCGGCCCAACGACTCGTGGGTCAACCGGATGCGCCGCATGCCGCACGTGTCGAGGCCGGCGAAGCGCATCATCGCCCGATACTCCTCGTCGGCGGCTTCGTCCTCGCCGCGGATCGACAGCAGCAGGAACGGCTTAGACAGCACGGCACCCCGCGAACTCGGTGAGCCCGCGGGGTGCCGCGCGTCGTCGATTGCGCTCAGTCCAGTTCGAACCGATCGTTGTTCATGACCTTCACCCAGGCGGCGACGAAGTCCTCGACGAACTTGTCCTTGCTGTCGTCCTGCGCGTAGACCTCGGCGATGCCACGAAGCACCGAGTTCGAACCGAACACCAGGTCGTTGGCGGTGGCGGTCCACTTGGCCGCCCCGGAGGAACGGTCCCGACCCTCGTAGACGTTCTCGGCGGTCTCCGACGGCTTCCACTCCGTGCCCATATCGACCAAGTTGACGAAGAAGTCGTTGCTCAGCACGCCCGGCCTGTCGGTGAACACGCCGTGCTTGCTGCCGCCGTGGTTGACGTTGAGCACCCGCAGGCCGCCGATCAGCACCGCCAACTCCGGAGCCGTCAGGTCGAGCATGTAAGCCCGCTCGACCAGCAGCTGCTCCAACGGATTCTTCTCGCCCGGCCGCACGAAGTTGCGGAACCCGTCCGCCCGCGGTTCGAGCACCGCGAACGACTCCACGTCGGTGTTCTCCTGCGTGGCGTCGGTCCGACCCGGCGCGAAGTGCACATCGATCTCGAAACCACCGTCGCGGGCGGCCTTTTCGATCGCCGCCGAACCACCCAGCACGATCACGTCGGCCAGCGAGACCTTCTTGCCGCCGGTGGCCGAGGAGTTGAACTCCTGCTGGATGCGCTCGAGCACCGGCAGCACCTGTGCCAACTCGGCCGGCTCGTTGGCCTCCCAGTTCTTCTGCGGCTCCAGCCGGATCCGTGCGCCGTTGGCGCCGCCCCGCTTATCGGTGCCGCGGAAGCTCGATGCCGACGACCATGCCGTCTTCACCAGCTGCTGCACCGTCAGGCCGGAGTCGAGCAGCTTCGACTTGAGCTGCGCGATGTCCTGCTCGTCGACCAGTTCGTGATCCACCGGCGGAACCGGGTCCTGCCACAGCTGCGGCTCGGGAATCCACGGCCCGAGATAGCGGCTGATCGGGCCCATGTCGCGATGCATCAGCTTGAACCACGCCTTGGCGAACGCCTCGTCCATCTCCTCGGGATGGTCGAGCCAGCGGCGGGTGATCTCGCCGTAAATCGGGTCCTCCCGCATCGAGAGGTCGGTGACCAACATGGTCGGCTTGCGCGGCGGGCCGCCGAACGGGTCGGGAATGATCGCCTCGGCGTCCTTGGCCTCGAACTGCCAGGCGCCGGCGGGGCTCTTGGTCAGCTCGTACTCGTAGCCGTACAGGGTCTGCAGGTAACTGTTGTCCCACTTGGTCGGAGTCGGGGTCCAGACCACCTCCAGCCCGCTGGTGACGGTGTCGCCTGCCTTGCCGGAGCCGAACGGGCACTTCCAGCCCAATCCCATCTGTTCGATCGGGGCCCCCTCGGGCTCGGGCCCCATGCCTTCGTCCGAACCTGCGCCGTGGGTCTTGCCCAGCGTGTGACCACCGACGATCAGCGCAGCGGTCTCCTCGTCGTTCATCGCCATCCGGCCGAACGTCTCGCGGATGTCGTGCGCCGCGGCCAGCGGATCCGGCTTGCCTTCCGGGCCTTCCGGGTTGACGTAGATCAGGCCCATCGTGGTCGCGCCGTAGGGCTCGGCCAACTGGCGGTCACTGTCGTTGGTCCCGCCGTAGCGCTTGTCGGTGCCCAGCCAGGTGTCTTCCTGGCCCCACAGCATCTCCTCGGGCTCCCAGATGTCCTCGCGGCCGAACGCGAAACCCATCGTCTTGAAGCCCGACTGCTCCAATGAGGCGTCTCCGGCGTACGCGATCAGGTCGGCCCAGGAGATCTTGTTGCCGTACTTCTGCTTGATCGGCCACAGCAACCGGCGGGCCTTGTCCAGGCTGGCGTTGTCCGGCCAGCTGTTGAGGGGGGCGAAACGCTGGGCACCCTGTCCGGCGCCACCGCGGCCGTCGAAGATGCGGTAAGTGCCCGCGGCGTGCCAGCTCATGCGGACGAACAAACCGGCATAGCTGCCGTAGTCGGCCGGCCACCAATCTTGCGACGTGTTGATCAACTCGACGACGTCCCGCTTGAACGCCTCGAGGTCGAGTTTCTTGAACTCCTCGGCGTAGTCGAAGTCCTCGCCGAGCGGGTTGCCCTTCTCGTTCTGCTTGTGCAGCACCGACACGTCGACCTGTTCGGGCCACCAGTCCCGGTTCGTCAGCGGAGCGTGCGTCTTCGGCTTCGGCGAATCGATAACCGGGTTCTCGCTCTCACTGTGGCTGGCCGTCTTGGAGTCGGCGTGAGGCGGGCGAGCGTCAGAGGTATCAGACACAGCGTTCCTTCCGATCGGTTGTTTGGGCTGCGATCACGGTCGTGATCCGGAAACTTGCGATGCCGAGCAGTCCGGGCACAGGCCCCAGTAGATGACCTCGGCCTCATCGAGCACGAAGCCGTCCAGCGCGCCGTCGGGGTCCGACGGCGTCAGGCAGGGCGCTTCGCCGACGGCACAGTCGATGTCGGCGATGACGCCGCACGACCGGCACACGACATGGTGATGGTTGTCGCCGACGCGTGACTCATATCGGGCCACCGAACCGGAGGGCTGGATCCGGCGTACCAACCCAGCGGTGGTGAGCGCGGCAAGCACGTCGTAGACGGCCTGACGGGAGACGTCCGGGAGAGCGAGGCGGACCGCGCCGAAGATCGTTTCGGTGTCCGAATGGGGGTTGCCGTAGACCGCCTCGAGCACCGCGAGTCGCGGGCGAGTCACGCGAAGGTCGGCCGCGCGCAGCCGGTCCGCGTAGTCGGGCGTGGAAGGCACGCTGTCAATATGCCGCGTTATCTGGAATGAGTCAAGACTTGATTGGGCATGGCTTTCTGCGGCGTGTCGCAAATTCGGACAGGACCGTTGCTGCAGTGACCGAAGTGCCTCGTCGCCAACGTTTTTCGATGTCGCAGAGGCCGTGTCACGGGGTTTCCACGCTTGTTCCGGATACCGGCGCGGCTGGTACTGTTCCCAAGCTGCCGGGTCGGGACCGTCTGTGGTCAGGGGAGTGGACCACCCGGCGAGTGGACATCAGGCGAGACCCGAACGAGAAGCTACGGACTTCCGCGAAGAGAGTGTTGTGCGCACCGGCGAAATCAGAGCCCTTTCCGGCCTGCGCATCGTCGCCGCCGTGTGGGTGGTGCTGTTCCACTTCCGGCCGCTTCTAGAGGAGTCGGTGCCGGGCTTCCGGTCGGCGCTTGCGCCGCTGCTCAACTGCGGTGCGCAGGGCGTGGACCTGTTCTTCATGCTCAGCGGGTTCGTGCTCACGTGGAACTATCTCGATCGAATGGGGCCGTCGTTTTCGTGGCGGGCCACCGCGCGCTTTCTCTGGTTGCGGCTGGCCCGCGTATGGCCGGTGTACCTGGTGACGATGCATCTGGCGGCGTTGTGGATCATCTTCACCCTGTACATCGGCCACGTGCCGTCGCCGGCGGCCGACACTCTGACCGCCACGAACTACATCCGCCAGGCGCTGATGGTCCAATTGTGGTTCGTGCCGTTCTTCGACGGGTCCAGCTGGGACGGCCCGGCCTGGTCGATCAGCGCCGAATGGCTGGCCTATCTGCTGTTCGGCGCGCTGATCCTGGTGATCTTCCGGATCGCGCGAGCGACACGGGCGCGGGGCTTGATCGCGCTGGCCTTCGTCGCCACCATGCCGCCGATCCTGCTGCTGCTGGCCACCGGGCTGTTCTACACACCGTGGAGTTGGCTGCCGCGGATCGTCATGCAGTTCACCGCCGGTGCGCTGGTGTGTGCCGCAGTCCGCAAGCTGCAACCCAGCGACCGGACCCGGCGTGCGGCGGGGTACGCCGCAGTTCTGCTGGGCGGTGCGATCGTCGCCATCCTCTACCTGCTCGACGCCCACCCGCTGTCTAAGGTCCCCGACAGCGCAGGCCTGGTCGATGTGCTGTTCGTACCCTTGCTGTTCACGCTGGCCATCGGGTCGGGAACCTTGCCCTGGTTGCTGTCGCTGCGGCCGATCGTGTACCTGGGCCACGTGTCGTTCAGCCTGTACATGGTCCATGAACTGGTGCACACCACCTGGAACTGGATGGTGGCGCAATTCGAGCTGCAACTGTCGCCGGACCTCACGGGCAAGTTGATAATGGTTGCCTTGCTCGGCACCGCGCTGATCGGCGCGGTCATGCTGTACCACTTCGTCGAGGAGCCTGCCCGGAAATGGATGCGCGGCATGATGAGCGCCCCCACGCGTTCGGATACCCATGGCAAGTTGCACACCGTGTTGCACCCGCGCGAACGAGCAGAGGTGTTTTCGGCCCGCGCCGGATGACCACGCGAGTCGCTGCGGTGCTGGCGTCGTCGCAGCCCTACGCTGGAGCGGTGAGGCGCGTGGTGACGATTGTGCTGTCGCTCGCACTCTTGATCGTCGCGGGATGCCAGCATCGGGAACCACTGCGCGACAAAGAGATCGTCGAGCTCAACTTCGCGGTCAATCGCATCGCGGTGATCGGTGACTCGTACACGACCGGCAGCGACGAAGGCGGGCTCGACGCGAAAGGATGGCCGACACAGGCATGGCAGATCCTGGCTCGACAAGGGGTCGCCACCACGGCCGACGTCGGTGCCGAAGGCGGGGCCGGCTACGGCACCCGCGGTAACCGCGGCAGCCTGTTCGAGGATTTGACCGCCGCCACGGTGAAGCCCGACGACACCCTCGTGGTGTTCTTCGGTTCCCGCAACGATCAGCGTGTCGATCCCACCCAGCTGTCGATCCTCATCTACGGCACATTCCAGTTGGCGCGTCGGATCGCACCGTCGGCGCGACTGCTGGTGATCGGGCCGCCGTGGCCGACAGCCGACGTCCCCGCTGAGGTGATGCGCATCCGCGACACCCTCGAGTACCAGGCCGAGCTGGCGGGTGCGACGTTCATCGACCCGATCGCCGCGCGCTGGTTCGTCGACAGACCCGAGCTGATCGGCTCCGACGGCGTTCACCCCACCGATGCGGGCCACACCTATATGGCCGAGAAGATCGCGCCGCTCATCGGCGCGCAACTGCCGCGCGGCATCTGATGGTCCTCGGCGGACGCCTGTACCAGCTGCTGACGCGGGTGTTGTCGCTTCGGATCATCGTGATCGTGGCGGCGCTGTCGGTGGTGGCGCTAGTGATCACGCTGGGCGCATGGGTGTGGTTCGGCGTCACCAACGACCAATACAGTCAACTGGACCGCCGCCTCGACTCTGTCAGCAGCCTGGGCGACATCAGCACGCTGCTGCGCACCGCACAGCAGGTGGACGTCGACCCACCCATCCCGGACGGCGGGCTGGTGCGCACCGCGCGGGTTGACGGCGTCACCGTCTCCATACCCGAGGACGTGGTGTTGCCGAAGTTCGACATCGGCTACGCCGACACCACCATCGACGGCGTCGAATACCGGGTGCGGACATTCGCCGCCGGTGACGCGTTGATCGCAGTCGGCGCGCCGCTGGCCGAGACCCAGCGCCGCATCGACGAGTTGCACCGCCGGGTGCTGCTGATCTGCGGCGGCGTGATCGTGGGCACCGTCCTCGTCGGCTGGGTGATGTGGTCGATCATGATCAACCCGTTCCGCCTGCTCGCCCAGCAGGCCCGCGCGATCAACGCGCAGTCGAAACCCGACGAGGTTCAGGTGCGCGGCGTGCAGGAGGCCGTCGAGATCGCCGAGGCGGTCGAAGGGATGCTCGCCCGTATCGGCGACGAACAGCAACGCACCAGAGCGGCGCTGGAATCGGCGCGCGACTTCGCCGCGGTGGCGTCGCACGAGCTACGCACCCCGCTGACCGCGATGCGCACCAATCTCGAGGTGCTGTCCACATTGCAGATGCGCGACGAGCAGCGCCAGGAGGTGATCGCCGACGTGATGCGCACCCAGAGCCGCGTCGAGGCGATGCTCACGGCACTGGAACGCCTGGCCCAGGGCCAGTTGACCACCGTCGACGACTTCGTGCCCGTCGACATCACCGAGCTGCTGGACCGGGCCGCGCACGACGCGATGCGCAACTATCCCGGTCTGCGGGTGTCGCTGGCTTCGTCGACGACGGTGCTCATGTTGGGCTTGCCGGCCGGGCTGCGGCTCGTCGTCGACAACGCGATCACCAATGCGATCAAGCACGGCGGCGCCACCGAGATCCAGCTCGGCGCGGACAGTTCCGGCGAAGGCGTGAGAATCACCGTCGACGACAACGGCTCGGGGATACCGGAGGACGAACGGGCCGCGGTGTTCGAACGGTTCTCGCGCGGCTCGACCGCGGCACGCTCCGGTTCTGGACTGGGCTTGGCGCTGGTGGCCCAGCAGGCCGAGCTGCACGGCGGAACCGCGACAATGGAAACCAGCCCGCTGGGCGGCGCGCGGCTGGTGCTGAGCCTGCCCGCGCCGAGCTGAGGTGGTTAGCATCCCAAGATGGCGAAACTCGAGTTGTCGCGCGAATTGGCGTTGAGCCCACAGGACGCGTGGGAACACGTCTCGGACCTCAGCTCGCTGGGTGACTGGCTGGTGATGCACGAGGGCTGGCGAAGCGAGTTGCCCGACGAACTGTCGGTAGGCACCACCATCGTCGGAGTGGCCGGCGCGAAAGGCCTGCGCAACCGGGTCACCTGGACCATCAAGAAGTTCGACCCGCCCCAGCTGATCGAGGTGACCGGAAACGGCGTCGGCGGCACCAGGTATGGGCTGACGATGACCGTGGCTCCGACGAAGAAGGGCAGCGCCTTCACCCTCACCCTCAACCTCGGCGGCGCGCCGCTGTTCGGGCCGATCGGATCGGCGGCCGCGCGGGCGGTCAAGGGCGATATCGACCGGTCCATCCGCAAGTTCGAGGAGCTTTACGCTTGAGGTTGGAGCCTGAGGGCTTGAGCCTGAGGGTTGAGCCGGACGGCGGTTGACCCTGTGGGAAGCGGGTAACACCCTTCGATGTCCCAAACCATGGATCTGACTGTTCTGGACCCGCGTACCGGCGACATGGTGACCCGGATTCCGGTCACCGACCCCGCAGCCTGTGCCGAAGCCGTGGCGCGAGCGCATGAGGCCGCGCCGGCGTGGGCGCGTACCCCCGCGGCAGAACGGGCCGGCGCGCTGACGCGAGCGGCCGCTGCGGTCCGCGAAGCGGCAGCCGAACTGGCCGAGCTCAACGAACGCGAGACCGGCAAGCTGCGAGACGACGCGTTGGGCGGAGTCGACGCCGGCGCGGGCACGTTGGTGCAGTACGCCGAACTCGGTCCAGTGCACCGCGGGCGCAGCCTGCACGGGTCATGGGCCGCGACCGACCTGATGGTCCCGGAACCACGCGGTGTCGTGGCGGTGCTGACCCCGTGGAACGATCCGGTAGCCGTGGCGGCGGGTCTGCTCGGCGCGGCGCTGGTGACCGGAAATACGGTGGTGCACAAGCCAAGTGAGCGGTGCCCGGCAACCGGTCGGCGGTTCGCCGAACTCCTGGCCGAACAGCTTCCCGACGGTGTGTTGGAAATCCTCGACGGCGACGGAACGGTCGGTGCCCAGCTGGCCTCGGCGCAGGACGTCGACGTGGTGGCACATGTCGGCAGCAGTGCGGCCGGCCGGGCGATCGCGCGGGCGTGCGCGGAGCGCGGCGCCAAGACGGTGCTGGAGAACGGTGGCAACGACGCGTTGATCGTCGACGCCGGAGTGGATCCGCGGTGGGCGGCCGAGCAGACCGCGCTGGGCGCGTACGCGAACGCCGGGCAGATCTGCGTGTCGGTCGAGCGGGTTTTCGTGGTCGGCTCGATGGCCGACGCCTTCCTCGACGCTTTGGTCGACGAAGCGCGCGGATGGGACGAGCGGATCGGGCCGATGGTCGATCGGCAGCAGCGTGCGGTGGTGCAGGACCACGTCGACGACGCGGTCGCCAACGGCGCGCGGGCTTTGATCGGCGGCGAACCGCGACCGGGCCCGGGCGCGTTCTACCCGCCCACCGTGCTGGCCGACTGCACACCGGACATGCGGGTGTTTCGGGAGGAGACGTTCGGTCCGGTCGCGCCGGTGCGGGTCGTGCCCGACTTCGAGACCGCGCTGCGCGAGGCCGCCGACGATCGCTACGGGTTGGCCGCCACCGTGCTGACCCCCGACATGGCCCACGCGCAGCAGGCCTGGCGGGCGTTGCCGGTCGGCACCGTCAAGATCAACGACGTCTTCGGGGGCGCACCCGGCGGGGCGTCGCAACCGCGCCGCGCCAGCGGCAACGGGTTCGGCTTCGGACCCGAACTGCTCGACGAGATGACCGTGATGAAGGTCGTGCACTGGTCACCGCCGGGCAACTGAGCCGCGCTCTAATCCTCCTTACGGATCAACCGGCCCAGTGCCTCCCGGTCGGAGGCCAGCAGTTCCTCGATTCGCGGCTGGTTGACGTCGGCCACGATGATCTCCCCGACCTCCTGGTAAACGTCGCTGAAGATGCCGTGCGACTTCATCTTCTCGGTTTGGTAGATGTTGTCCTCGGTCGGCGTGACGTAGTAGACGATCTCGGCCTTGAACCGGTGAATCAGCCATAGGTGCACGACGCTCATCAGCCGCTTCTGGCGCAGCTTCTCGGCGAAGGTGTTCTGGTCACGCACCGTCAGGATGCTGCGGCCGTGCCGGTCCTTGATCGGGTCGACGATCACGTTGGCGAGCTTCTCGTCCTCGCCGTCACGCTCGCCGTAGATCCCGAGTTCGAGCACGTCCGACCCGGGCCGCGTCGGCCGTAGCTGCACCCGCAGCTTCTCATCGAGTTTGTAGTGCTCGCCCCACAGCGCCAGCCACTCCTCGAGCAGCTTCTTCGGCACCTCGGTCTGCACCAGATGCTGATGCTGGGTCGAGCCCTTGCCCATCGCCTTGGTGGTCGCCAAGCGGCCCGACGACGCAGCCAGCGCAGCATCGCTTCGCGGGCCGCCGACGAGCGTTTGCGGTGTGCGGTAAGGAGATTCGACAAGCCGCATCTTGCGCTGCAGCCGTGCTAGCGCGAGCATGCCGTCCTGTCGCAGTGCGGTGGCGAACTCCTCGGATGCGACGCCGTCGACCTGGTGCCCGCCATAGGTGATGAAGTTGAAGACGAAACCCATCTTTCCGAGTTCCACTGGGAACGCCCGCATCTCGTCGTCGGTCATGCCGGTGGTGTCCCAGTTGAAGGAAGGCGACAGGTTGTAGGCCAACATCTGGTCGGGGAACACGGCGTGGACCGCCTCGGCGAACTCGCGCGCGTCGGCGAGGTCGGCGGTCTTGGTTTCCATCCAGAGGATGTCGGCGAATGGCGCGGCGGCAAGCGACTTGGCTATCGCGTATGGGATGCCGCCGCGGACCTGGTAGTAGCCCTCCGGGGTCTTGGCGAGTTCGCAGTCCCAGCCGACCGCCGCGCCGAGCTCCCTGGCCTTCTCGCGCGCGGTGTACAACGGTGCGAGCCGGGCAAAATCGCGCCACTCCGTCACACTCATATCGAGTTGTTCGCCTTCACTCTCGCGGAACTCGAGTAGCTCGGCGACGGCCTCCCCATAGGTCATCAGCCCGGCATCGACCTGCCAGGCGTCGACGCACTTCGACTCGACCTCGTCGAAGATCTCGTCGATGGCCCCGTCCGGCCGGTCGTGGTACGTCGAGGCCGCCTCGGCAACGGCGTCGCCGATACCGTGGCGGTCCAGCCACGCGTTGGCGGTCGCGTACTCACCCTCGGGCAGCGCATAGAGCAGGTGGCCGTTGAGTTCGCTGACGCCCGCCTCGTAGAAGCGACGCATCATCGCCAGATAGCAGGACTTGTACGACGGCACCTTCAGATTCGTCACGCCCAGCAGGAACGGCTGGTCGCGCTCGTCGGCGCGGCTGTCGATCAAGTTGGCCGCCTCGGCATCCGTGCGGGCGACGATGATGCCGGGCACCTTCATGATGTCGAGTTGGAAACGGGCGGTGTTGAGCCGTTTGATCTGCTCGTCGGACGGCACGAGCACCTTGCCACCCTGGTGGCCACACTTCTTGGTACCCGGGCGCTGGTCCTCGATGTGGTAACCGGGCACCCCGGCCTCCACAAATCGGCGAATCAGGTTGCGCACGTGTGGATCTCCGCCGTGGCCGGTGTCGGCGTCGGCGATGATGAACGGGCGGAAGTCGACGGCAGGCGTCGCGTCGCGCTGCTTGTCCGACATTTGCAACCGCAGGTACTGCTGGTTGCGGTCCGCGGTGAGCAGCGCACGGACCAGACCGGCAGCCTCCTCGGGCACCTGGCTGAGGGGGTAGCTGGCGAGGTCGGGTCCCGGGTCCTCGGTCGTGGACCCTTTAGCCGACGTCGCCCAGCCACCGAGGTAGATGCCCTCGATGCCCATTCGTTTCATCGTGACGGCCTGCCCGGGCGAGTAAGGGCCGAACGTGGTGATGCTTTTCTTCTGCGCGAACAGTTCGCGAAGACGCGCGTAGAACGCGGTGGCGGCCTCACGCGCGACGATGTAGTCGGAGGCGATCGTGCCGCGCTGTTCAGCGACTTGGCGCGCTGAGTACAGGCGGGTGATCCCGTCGAATCTCGGGCTGTCGAAGTACCGCTGGGTGGCAGCGACCTCCTGCTCAAACGGGGTCTGAGGCGCGGCGTCCGTTTCGATGATGGCCATGAATTCACCCTACGGCGACCGCTTGGCTGACGCTGCCGTTATCAGCCGGGACGACCGCGCCAGATGCGCGGTGAGGTGCCGTGTACCCGGCGGAACTGCCTGGAGAAGTAGCCGGGGTCCGCTATCCCGACCCGACGCGCCACCTCCTGGATCGACAGGTCGGTATCGGCCAGCAGCCGGCGGCTCTCAGCCATGCGCCGTTCGATGATCCACTCCTGCACGGTGCGCCCGGTGCGCCGGCGCACCAACGTGGTCAGGTGGCCGGGCGTCATGCCGATCTCGGCGGCCACGTCGCGCAGCGAGAGCTGCGTGTTGTGCCGCCGGTCGATCACCGCGAACACCTCGGCGAGCACGGGTTCGCCGCTGTGACGCAAGTCGCCGACGACGTCAACGGCGAGGCGGGCGAGGTCGATAAGCAGCAGCGTGAGGTGGGCGAGTGCGGCCTGCCGGTAGCCGTCCTTCCGCTCCGTCAGCTCGGCTTCGATCGACCCGATCGCGGCGTCCCAGGCGCCGCGGCGGGCGGTAGGCAGCCGTAGTTCGAGCAGGCCGCCGGACTCACTGTGCAGGAATGGAAACAGCAGCGGATGCGCCCGCCACGCCGGCCACGGCGACTCGCCGTCCTCGCCCAGCGCCACGGGGTCGAAGAAGATTCCGACATCGCCACCGGAGCGGTCCACCCGGCTCGGATCGAGCACCGCACCGGCCGCCGCGACATAGACGAGCCCGGCCGACGAGACGTACCACAAGGCGGGAAAGTCGTGGATGTGGCGACCCCTTTCGAGCACCTCATCCCGGCCAGCGCGGACCACCGAGACCGGGGGTGTGTCCGGACCGGTCGGATACTGGTACATCGGTACGCCACTTCGATGCCTGACCAACCGGGATGCCAGCGCCATATGACGAAAGATAGTCCTAGTTTCTACAAATATCACCTAACTTAGTTAGGCTGCAGGCGTTCACGATGGAAGCATGACCGAAAATCATCCAAACTCCGTCGCCGGTGCCATGGGTAACCGACATGACTATCTACCCGCCGCGGGCCATGATGCATTTCTGCCGGGCTACGACCTGCTGACCCGATTATTGGGGATGAACAGGGTCTACGACGCTCTGATCAGCCGGGCCGAACTCGCGGCCGCGAGGTCGGTGCTCGAAGTCGGTTGCGGGACGGGAAATGTCAGTATCCGCGCGAAGCGCCGCTATCCGGCCCTTACGGCCGTCGGCTGCGATCCCGACCCGCGAGCGCTTACCCGTGCTCAACGAAAGGCCCGCGGATTGACCGGAATTCGGTTCGAGCGCGGCTACGTCCAGAAGCTCCCGTATGCCGAAGGCGAGTTCGACCGGGTGCTGTCGTCGATGATGTGGCACCATCTCGGTGGCGATGTGAAAAGCGAAGCCGCACGCGAGATCTTCCGCGTCCTGCGGCCCGGCGGCAGGCTGTACCTCGTCGACGTCGGAGGCGACATGACCGCCGACGACGGGCTTGCGGCACGACGCATGCTCCGCAGCTCGCATGTCGCGGGCAATCTCGGCGACGCGATTCCGCGGCTGTTGCGCAGCGTCGGCTTCGATTGCAGCGAGGTCGACACTCAACGGCATCGCTTCGTCGGCAGGCTCACCTATTACCGGGCTGTTCGCCCGGCGTGAGCCTGGCGACGATGTGTTCGGCGATCGCCAGCGCGGACGTCGCGGCCGGAGACGGCGCATTACGGAGTAGGACAACGCGATCGCGGATGCTGATCCGGAAGTCGTCGACGAGCCCGCCGTCGGCGTCGAGGGCTTGGGCCCGCACCCCCGCGGTGCCGGGCACCACGTCGTCGTCACGCAATGCGGGCACATAGGCCCTCGCGGCCGTGATGAACCGCCGCCTGGACAAGGAACCCGCCACCTCGCGGATCCCCGTGCGCCAGTGCCGCCGGGCGAAGCGCCAGAAGGCAGGCGCTCGCGCGATTTCAGCCGCATCCCGCATCGACACCGTGCGCCACGAGTAGCCCTCGCGCGCCAGTGCCAGCACGGCGTTGGGTCCGATCAGCACCTCACCGTCCACCCGTGGGGTGATGTGGACACCGAGGAAGGGATAGCGCGGGTCCGGCACGGGATAGACCAATCCGTTGACGAGATCGCGCCGGTGTGGTTTCAACGCATAGTACTCGCCGCGGAACGGCATGATCACCGGATCGGAGCCGTCACCGGCCAACTCGGCGAGCCGGTCACTCTGCAGACCGCCACACACGACGACCCGGTCGAACGCGGCCTCCTCGTCGCCGGCGGCCGTACGGGCGCTGACAACCACTTCGGCACTGCCCGGCCGCATCCCCGTTATCTGCTGTTGCAGAAGCACTTTCGCGCCCGCGTCGATCGCATCGGCGGCAAGTGCCCTTGTCACCTCGGCGTAGTCGACGATCGAGGTCGAGGGTGAGTACAGGGCGGCGACTCCCCGCACGTTGGGCTCGAGCTCGTTCAGCTCCTCGGCGCCGATGATCCGCACCCCTGGAACGCCGTTGGCCAACGCCCGCTGCTCGATGTCGGCAAGCCGCGCCCGCTCTTCGTCGGTGAGCGCCACCAACACCTTGCCGCAAGCGATCCGGCGGATCCCGCGCTCGGCGCAGAATGCCTCGAGGAGTTTCACCCCGCGACGACAGAGCACCGCCTTCTGCGAACCGGGTGGGTAGTACAGACCCGCGTGCACCACCCCGCTGTTGCGCCCGGTCTGGTGTTTCGCGAGGCGGTCTTCCTTCTCGAACAGCGTCACCCCGCAGTCCGGGCTGCGCCGCAGGATCTCGCGGGCCACTGCGACGCCGAGGATGCCGCCGCCGACCACTGCGACGCGTTCACTCATCGCTGGTCCAGCACGGGCATCGGAGGGGAGTAATCACTGTTCGGTTACGGTACTGCATCTCATTGACTTTGAGCCAGGCGCGAATTGGCAGCTTCGAAGGTCCAGACGGTACAAGTGATACAGCGCCATCGGTATGCGCAGTCGAGAAAGAGCAACGAACCATGAGACGCATCTACGCCTTGGTGATCGGTGTCGCCCTGTTGGTGACCATTCCCGGGGTAGCCGCCGCCGCACCGTCCCCGCGGTCCGCGGCCAACCAGCAGGCGGTTGACTCCGTCATCGCCCGCGGCCTGGCGCAGCGCGGTGTCCCGTTCTCCTACGGCGGGGGAGATGCGAACGGACCGACCAAAGGTAGTGGCACGGCCGAGAACGTCGCAGGGCTCGACCGCGAGGGTCACGTCGTCGGCCTCAACCCGGCAGTCAGCACCGTCGGTTTCGACGCCTCCGGTCTGATGGTCTATTCCTTCGCCGGCATCGGGGTGAAGCTGCCGCGGTCGTCGGGCGCGCAGTACACCGTCGGACAGAAGGTGTTGCCGTCGGAGGCGTTGCCCGGCGATTTGATCTTCTACGGCCCCAACGGAAACCAGAGCGTCGCGCTGTACCTCGGCAACGGGCAGATGCTGGAGGCCACCGAGCCTGCTGTCACCGTCTCGGCAGTGCGCACCAACAACATGGCGCCGTACCTGGTTCGCATCATCAAGTGAGAGGCAGGCCTCGACGCTATGTCACGCTACGCAACTGCCACGCTTCTCCACCCGGAAGCATAGAAGTCCGCAGTCGACGACCGCGTGGTACGCGCAGTCTCCAAAGATGACGGCCTCGGACCGCATCAGCCGAATTCACCTGCCTACCAGGCATTTGACGGTTTCGCCGATTCCGTTGCGGTGATGCATCGCGCGGAGGAGCATCGATACCAGCAAGACGTCCACTGCACAGCGGCTGCTGACCGCGGACGTCCGAGGGAATGGCGGAACGATGCCCACATACGAGAAGGTCGTTGTCGGCGTACATGACAGCGCCAGCGGCCGCCGCACCGTTGAGCTCGCGGCGTCACTGAGTACCGAGACGGCGGCTCGGCTCGTCCTCGTCGCTGCCTACGGCGCCGGAGAGCGTCGGCCGCATGAAAGCGGTTCCTACCTGGAAGCCGGCCCTGGTCCGGCCGAGTTGGCCCTCAAGCGCGCCCTGGAGATATGCGAGGCGTTCGGAGTTGACAACGCCGAGACGCATGCGGTCGCGGGCGATCCGGTGACAGTGCTGGTCAACGCCGTGCGGGAGCACCAGGCGCCCGTGCTCATGGTGGGTAGCCACGGGCTGGCAACGCTGAGTGGCCGATTGCTGGGCTCTGTCCCGGGCGGGGTCGTCCGGGAGGCCGAGTGCGACGTCTTCGTCGTGCAGACCACCTCTCAGCGCTGGCGCGTCCGCCTGCGGAGGCGGCCGTCAAGTTACCGCCGCACGGTCCTCGTCGGCGTGCACGACACCCCGCGATCGAGGGCCGCGCTGGACAGGGCGGCCAAGCTCTCCGTCGATTTCGACGCCGACCTGATCCTCTTCGGAGCCTACGAGGAACTCTTCCGACCCACGCTGGAGAACGCCATCAATGCCCTCGACGACGAGAGCTACTTGGTTCAGGGCTCTTTCTCGATCGAGTCCGTGCTGAAGGACGCCGAGCGCCACGCCCGGGCGCTCGGTGCCCGGGTGGCCGAGCGCGTGATCGTGGCGGGCGACCCGATGAAGGGTCTGCTCAAGGTCGCCGACAAGACGGGTGCCGACCTCATAGTGATGGGCAACCACCAGCTCACGGGCCGGATGTCGCAACTCATCGGGTCCATCAGCGAGCAGGTGACGCGCAGGACCCCGACCCACGTTCTGCTGGTGCACTGACAGCGCGCGGCGGTAGGGCGGCCGCTAGCCTCGGATTACCCTTGGCGGACAGGTGCTTTCGGTATCAGCTTAGAGCCTGCGAACCCCGTCGGCGACGGCATGCAGCTTGTCGGGATTGGCGATGTTGTGGATTACCGCAATACGGCCGGTGTCGTCGAGATCGACGGTGAGAGTGGCGAGCACGCGGCCGGCGCCGCGCAGCACGATCCCGGGCGCACCGTTGATCTCCACGACTTCCGCTGTCATATCGCTGATTTCGACGCCTTCGTACGGGCGTTGAACCGTTCCGGCGATCCAGCGTGCGACCTTTTCTGCACCGATCAAGGGGCGCATCGCCTGGCGGACCTTGCCACCGCCGTCGGTCCACAACGTAACCTCAGGCGCGAGTAGCTCCATCAGCGCATTGATATCACCACCCACGCTCGCGGCGAAGAACCGCTCGGTGGCCTGCCGCTTCTTGGACCGGTCGGCCTCGAATCGCGGCCTGCGGGCCTGCACGTGTCCGCGAGCGCGATGCGCGGCCTGCCGCACCGCGGACTCGGAACGCTCCACGGCTTCGGCGATTTCGCGGTAGCTGAAGTCGAATGCCTCTTTGAGCACGAACACCGCGCGTTCCAGCGGGCTGAGGGTCTCGAGCACAACGAGCATCGCCATCGATACCGAATCGACGGCGACAACGTCGTCGGAGGCGTCGGATTCGGTCAGGATCGGCTCTGGAAGCCACGGCCCGACGTACGTTTCGCGCTGACGCTGCGTTGCACGCAGCCGGTCCATCGACAGGTTGGAGGCGATGCGGGAAAGATAGGCCTTGGGATCGGAGACCATTGCGCGATCGTCGGCCGACCACCTGAACCACGCGTCCTGCACCACATCCTCGGCGTCGGCGGCCGAGCCGAGGATGCGGTAAGCGATCGCGAACAACAGGTTCCGGTGGTCGGCGAATGTCTGCTGATCGTTCACCGGGTGGCCCTGCCGCCGCGGCGCCACATCGCAGCGCCGAGTGCCGGAATCAGTTTCACCAACCGATAGGTCGACCACGGGCTCGAGCTCACCGTCTCTTTGTACGCCGCCCCCATTCGGCCGGCCAAGTAGAACCGGCCCGGCGTGTCATCGGCGTGGGTGAACTGGATCACCGCGTCGTTACGGCCCAGGCTCACCGGCTGGTGAATGTAGCCGAAGCGGAACCGCCTGGGCTGCTTGCCTTTCAGCTCCCGGGCGATGGAGGCGGCGACGTGCATCGCGGTGGGGATGCCGCTTTGGCAGGTGCCGTGGATGACGCCGTAGCCCTGGCGAACTGCGGCCGCGTCGCCGACGGCGTAGACGTTCGGGTGCGTGATCGACCGCAGCGACTCGTCGGTGACGATGCGACCATGGTCGTCCACGGCCAACCCGCCCGCCGCCGCGACCAGGGAGACGCGCACGCCCGCCGTCCATAGGACCGCCTGTGCGGTGATGACCTCACCGTCGCCGAGCGCGACGCCGTCCGACATCACCTTGACGACGTCGACTCCGGCTCGAACCCGAACTCCGAGCCGCTCAAGACCAGCATGCAGGCGCACCTGTGCGCGGGCGCCCATCATCGAGCCGGGTTCCTGCCGGCTCAACAGGACAACGTCGAGTCCGGGGTGCTGTTCAGCGATCTCGGCGGCTGCCTCGATGCCGGTCAGTCCGCCGCCAGCGACCACTACCGTGCCGTCATCCCCGAGCCGAGCCAGCTGGTCGGCGAGCAGCTGGGCGTCCTGCGCGCTGTTGAGGGTGTAAGCGAACTCGTCGACCCCGGGCACCCTGACGGTGTCGGCGACGGAGCCCAGCGCGAAGACCAGGGTGTCGTAGCGCAGCGTCGTCGCGTCATCGACCCGAACGGTCCGCGCCTGCGCATCGAAGCCGGTCACCCAGCCCTGGACGAATTCGACACCGGTGCCCGCGAGCTGGTCCGGAATCTGCAGGTCGTTCAATCGCTGTCCGGAGGCGACCTGGTGCAGACGGAGCCGTTCGGTGAACCGGGCCTGCGCGTTGACCAGCGTGACGCGCACGTCGTCGCGGCGCTTCAGGCGCCCGGCCAGCCCGGTCGCCGCCGCCATACCGGTGTAGCCGCCGCCCAGGATCACGATCTCGTACATGGTGCTGCCTTCCTTGTTCGGTGATTGACAACCCCAAGACGTATGCAGGCACCCGATTTGTGACATGTCGGCGCTTTGACGCGGCCTTCTGATAAAGAGGACGGGTGACGTCGACACTGGAATCCGCCGAGAGCATCGCGGGGCGGGTCCGCACCATGCGCGAGACCGTACAGGGCGAAGCCGGGGAGTCGGAGCGGCTGCGCACGCTGAGCCCGGCGATCGTCGAGGCGATGTGGGATACCGGTCTGATGACGGCGTTCAATCCGGCACCCGCAGGCGGGGTGGAACCGTCCTTCGCCGAGATGATCGAGACCTGGATCGAAATGGCATGGCAGGACGGATCGTTCGGGTGGATCGGGATCGCCAACCTGCCGTCGTCGTTCGCCGCGGCCGCCTACCTGCCCGACGCGGGATTCGCCGAGGTGTTCACCGCACACGACAATCGCGTGACCATGGGCGGGCAGTTCTTCCCCAATGGTCAGGGCACCGCCGTACCGGGCGGTTACCGGCTGACCGGGTCGTGGAGCTTCGGGTCGGGGATCGGGCATTCGCACTATGTCGCCGCGGGCTTCCTGCCGATGGACGGCAGCGAGATGCGCTGGGTCAGCGAAGGTGTGCCGGACATGCAGGTCGCGGTGCTGCCGCGCGAGCAGGTGAGCTTCAACGACGGCTGGCATGTGCAGGGGCTCAAGGGTACGGGCTCCTACGACTACAGCGTCGAGGACGTCTTCGTGCCGGCCGAACGGACTTTCGCGTTGTTCACCCGCGAACCGCTGCGCGGATCGTCGCCCGCGACGAGGATGGGGATGATGCCGGTCACCGCCGCCGGCCATGCGTCCTGGGCACTCGGGGTGGCCAAGAGCATGCTCGACGATGTCCAAGAGCTTGCCGCGACGAAGTTCCGGATGAGCGACATGGCGTCGCTGGCCAGTCGGCCGACCTTCCAGAAGGGGCTGGCCCACCACGTCGCTGCCTGGCGGGCGGCGCGGCTGCTGGTGCTCGACGCCTTCGAGACGGCCGAAAGCGCTGTCGCGGCGGGCGAGGATCTGACCCCGGCCCTGCGCGCAGACATGCGGGTGGCCGCCGTATACGCCACCGACGTGGCCCGTCAATGTGCGGAGTGGGCGCATCTCGTCGCGGGCACCAGCTCGATTCGCGAGGGCACCCGCCTGGAACGAGCGTTTCGCGACATGTACACCGGCACCCAGCACGCGTTCATCAGCGAGAAGGTGGCCATCGACGCGGCCCAGATCTGGCTCGGCGTCATCGACGACCAGTTCGGTCTGTAATCAGCCGGTGCGCGTGACGAACTCGGCGATGATGCGACCGAGTTCCTCACCCCGTTGCTCCTGGACGAAATGGCCGGCACCTGTCACGGTCGTGTGAGGTTGGCCCTTCGCACCGGGAACGTGGTCGGTGAACACCTTGTCCCAACCGCGCGTTGCCGGATCGCCGTCGGAGTACGCGGTGAGGAACGGCCGCCGCCAATCACTCAGCGCGGCCATGGTGGCGCGTCCGATCGCAGCCCCGCGATCGTTGCGCGTCAACGGGATCAACGCGATCATCTGACGCAGCCCGGCCGTGAACCTACGGTCGGGGAACGGTGCGTCGTAGGCGGCGAGGACATCTGGGCTCAACGGCCCGGCCACCGCGTCGAGGAAGACGCTCGGGACCAATTCCGGCGAGCGTTGGTAGTACGCCACATAGTCGAGCAGAGTCTCCTGGTGGATGACCTGTCCGTCACCGAGCGCGTGGTGCGGCCACTCCAGCTTCCCCGCGAGGTCGGGTTCGCACGTGTGCAGGATGGTGTTCGTCGCGACGACGCGCGCGAATCGGTCGGGGTCGCGTGCCAGCACGCTGAGCCCGATGGGTCCGCCCCAGTCCTGCACGACCAACGTGACATCCGAGAGATCCAGTCGGGTGATCGCGCTGTGCAACCAGTCGATGTGCCGGTCGAACGTGTAGTCCGTCGGGTCGGTCAGTTTGTCGGACCGGCCGTAGCCGATGTGGTCCGGCGCAATCACCCGAAGCCCAGCGGCGAGCAGCACGCCGATGACGTGCCGGTAGAGATACGACCAGGTGGGCTGCCCGTGGAGCAGGACGACGACGGGCGCCTCGGCGGGGCCTGCATCGACGTAATGCATTCGCAGTGGGCTGACTCCGCGCGATTCGACATCGACGTAGCGGGGCTCGAACGGATAGTCGGGCAGCACCGCGAAGCGCTCGTCCGGGGTTCTGATCACGGTCATCGGATCACCGTGGAGTCGAGGAGACCGTCGACTACCATGGCGCGCAGCGTCTTTCGGTCGAACTTTCCGCTGGGCAGCGTCGGAACCTGCTCACTGGTCACCGAAACCCAGCGGGTCGGCACCTTGTAGGCCGACAGGTGCGCGCGGGTGTAGGCGGCCAGCGAATCGACATCGATGCCGGCGCCGACGGGCACGACGACCGCACAGACTTCCTCGCCACGCGTGGGATCGTCGATGCCGAGCACGAGACACTGCGCGACGTCGGGGAATTCGCCGATGACGGCCTCGACCTCGAGTGGCGACACGTTGGCGCCCGCGGCCTTGATCAGCTCGGTGGTCCGTCCCACGTAGAACAGTCGCGGGTCCCCGTTGCGGCGGTAGACGCGGTCACCGGTGTGGTACCAACCGTTTGCGTCGAACGTCTCCCACCGCTCCCGTTTGTTGTAGCCCGCCATCACGCCGATGCCGCGGACGAGCAGTTCGCCGACCGCCCCGTCGGCGACGTCGTTGCCGTCCTCGTCGACGATACGCATGTCGGTGAACGCGAAGCCGCCCGCCGTCTCGGACATGGTGCGGTGCACGGGAAATCCGTCGGGCACATCGACCATCGCGATGTCGAGCGGCCCGTCGCGCAGCATCGGCGCACTGCTCAGATCGCGGTCGCCGAAGCTCGGGTGCTCACGCAACCGCTGGGTGAACGCCGGCCATCCGACGACGCCGGCGGCCCGCTCCCGTTCGATCAGGTCCAGCGCGGTCTCGGCGTCCAGGCGTGGCATCGCGAGCACGGTGACGGGTTCGTGCAACGCCCCGGTGGCGGCGAGCAGCCCGCCGACCCAGAAGAACGGCATCGCACACAGGATCCGTGTCGGCCCTTCGCTTTTCGCCACCGCGCGGATCGCGCTCGGCCACGTCGACGTCTGCCGCACCAGCGTGCCGTGGGTGTGCACGACGCCTTTCGGGTCCGCGGTCGAGCCCGAGGTGTGGATGACGACAGCGAGATCGGCGGGGGAGACCTCGGCCTCGGCGGCGCTCAGCAGTTCGGCGGTGACACCCTCGGCATCGTCGTCCCACCGGGTGGCCCAGTCGGGAACCGGATCGTCGACGAACACGATGCGGCGCAAGTACGGCGCGGCCGCCAGGCCCAGCCGCCCGGCCGGCTGGGCTGCCAACTCGCGCCAGGCCGCCTCGAAACGCTCGGCGACATCGATGGTCAGTACCCGGCTGGGAGCGATGAGCACCGCGATGTCGGCCAGCCGTGCCACTTTGGCGATCTCCGCCGGGGTGTAGAGCGTGCTCAGGGGCACGGCCAGCGCGCCGATACGTGACACCGCCAGCCACCAGATGACCCAGTCGACCCCGTTCGGGAAGAACAGCCCGACGCGGGTGCCCTTGCCGACGCCCTCGCGCAGCAGCCATTGCGCACGCCGCGCCGAGCGCTGCTGCGCCTCGCGGTAGGTGAGCCGATCCGCCGGGGTGATCAGATAGAGCTGCTCGCCGAACTCGTCGCAGGCGTGGTCGAGGAGCGCGGGAACGGTCGGGCGTGGCTGCTGTGTCACGCAGCGATTGTCTCCGACGACACCGGGCGACCGCACGAGGCGGCCGCCCAGCGACGTCTGCGGACCTCAGGCGCCCAGCGTGGCCTGGATGTCGCCCTTCATCGCGTTCAGCTGCGAACCCCAGTAGCCCCACCCGTGGGTGCCGTTGGCCGGGAAGTTGAACGTGCCGTTGCTTCCGCCCGCGGCCTCGTAGGCCTGCTGGAAATTCTTGTTGCTGTCCAGGGTGATGGTCTCGAGGAACTGGCCGGCGATGTCCCCGCCGCCGCCGAGTTCCGACGGGACGCCGTTGCCGCAGTACACCCAGATGCGGGTGCCGTTGCTCACCAACCGGCCGACGTTGACCGTCGGGTCGTTGCGCTGCCACGCCGGTCCGCCGGGCGGGCCCCACATCGCGGTGGCGCTGAACCCTCCCGCGTCGCGCATCGCGACGCCGACCAGCAGCGGCCAGACGCCGTCGGACAGGTTCAGAAAGCCCGACAGCGATGCCGCATAGCGGAACTGACCCGGGTGGTAGGCGGCCAGGATCAGCGCCGCACTACCCGACATCGACAGACCCACGACGGCGTTACCGCTAGACGAAATGCCCTTGTTGGCGGCCAGATACGCCGGCAACTCGGAGGTGAGGAACGTCTCCCACTGATAGGTGTAGGTGCCGCCGTTGCCCACCGCCGGACTCTGCCAGTTGGTGTAGAAACTCGACATGCCGCCGACCGGCATCACCACCGAGAGCCCCGACTCGAAATAGTTCTCGAACGCCGCCGTCTCGATGTCCCAGCCGCTGTTGTCGTCACGGGCGCGCAATCCGTCGAGCAGATACACCGCATGGGTGCCACCTCCCTGGAATTTGACCGGAATGTCGCGGCCCATCGCGGCCGACGGGACCATGAGCGTCTCGACCGGCAGACCCGGTCGCGAGTACGCCGCGGCGGTGGACGATCCGCCCGCCACCGCGACCAGGGCCGGAATCATCAGGGCCACCGTGGCGCCGGCCATCAACCGGCGCACCCAACTGTGTAGCAATGTCATCGCCTGGACTTTCCTGTTGAGGGATACCGCCGAGCGGTCGTTGCGGATGTGGCCGACCGGCGCCGGTGGCCGGCTGCCGAGTAGATGCTGCTGCTTCACACCTGCCGGATATGGGGAGAACCCGCCGCGCAACCGCTGCTGACTGTTTGTCGGCACCGGGCACCACCGCGTTACGAAACCGTCGATTGCAGCGCCGTGAGCGTCACCAATCGGTAATCGCCGACTTTCTGCGGCGCGCCGACGCAGCGAATAGCGTCGGTGCCGAGAACGAGGATGCCGAGGCGAGTGAGATGAGACGGGGCTACGACCTGGTGATCGCGGGCGGCGGACCGGCCGGGGCGGCGGCGGCTTGGCAGGCGGTCCGCACTGGCGCACGCGTCGTTGTGCTCGACAAGTCCACGTTTCCGCGCGACAAACCGTGCGGCGACGGGCTGACACCGCGCGCCGTGAGCTTCATGCAGAAAATGGGATTGGCCGAAGAAGTCGCGCGGTTCCACCGTGTGAACGGTGCCAAGGTCTTCAGCCCGAGCGAATGGAACCTCGCGTTTCCACGCCGCCCGGGGATGCCCGACCACGGCTACGTGGCTCGCCGTACGGACCTCGACACGCTGCTGCTCGAACGGGCCCAGACCGCCGGCGCCGAAGTGCGGCAGGGCGCGGAGGTCGTCGCTGCGATCGTCGATCGCGCCGGCCGCGTCGCCGGTGTCACACTTCGAGGCGGCGAACACGTGCGGGCGGACGCGGTGATCGCCGCCGACGGTGCCTATTCACCGGTCAAGCGTGCGCTGAACCTCGACTCGAGGTATCACGGGTATTCGGCGATCGCGATTCGCGCCGAGATGCCCGTCGACCGACCCGACACCGATACGCTCGACATCTACTTGAAGCTGACCTTCGACGGGGACCAACTGCCCGGCTATGGCTGGCTGTTCCCTTTGGGCGGCGGGCGAGCCAACATCGGCCTGGGCTACTGCACCAGTTACAAGAACTGGCACCGGATCAACGCCACGGCCCTCCTCGACGAGTTCTTGGCCGGACTTCCGCGCGACTGGAAGCTGCCACCGATCGACGACCTGAAGAAGTCCAAGGCGCTTCAGGCGTGGCGGCTGCCGATGGGTTTCACCGCCTGGCCGCCATGGCGGCCGGGTGTGCTGTTCGCCGGTGACGCCCTCGGAGCCGCCAGACCCGTTTCGGGAGCGGGCATTTCGAAGGCGCTGCAGTCCGGGATGGCCGCAGGGGAGTGCGCGATTGCGGCGTTGACTAATGGCGGGCCCGACGACTTCACGAACTACGCGCAGCGCGTCGAGGCGGACTGGGGAAGGCAGTACCGTCTGGGCCGGTTCTTTCACCGGGTGGTCGGCGTCCCGGCCATCGCGAATGCCGGGATCAAGGTCCTTGACACGGTGAGCCATCCAGGTGTGCGGTCACACCTGCTGTTCTGGGAGGGATGGGGCAATCCGGACGCCGCGGCTAGCCGTGACGCCTACGCACATATGCCTTGAGTTCGGCCGACAGGGCATCGGCCGTGAGCAACTGTGGGAGCAGCGACGGGTCGGACATCCGTGCGCGGAAGGCCATCTCGATGGTCACGTCGTGTTCGGGGTGGGCCTCGACGACGATCTCGTCACCCGCGCGCACCGTCCCCGGCGAGATAACCCGAAGATACGCACCGGGTTTCGCGGCTTCAGTGAAGGTCTTGATCCAACGGTCCAGTTGCAGAAAGGCCGAGAACGTGCGACACGGCGTGCGCGGCGCGGACACTTCGAGCAGCAGCCCATCGGTGCCGACGCGCCACCGTTCGCCGATCCGCGCCTGCGTGACGTCGACCCCTGTCGTGGTGAGGTTCTCGCCGAACATGCCGTTGGTGAGTGGGCGATCCAGCCGGGTTTCCCAGTCGTCGAGGTCTTCTCGGGCGTAGGCGTATACCGCTTGGTCGTCTCCGCCGTGCAGCTTCGGATTACCGATGGTGTCGCCGACGAGCCCGCTGCCCAAGCCGCCCCTCATCGGGCCCGGCGCGCGCACCATCACCTCGTGGGCGGCGGCTACCTTGTCGATGCCCGTCGATCTCGACGGCGCGTCCGGATTCACCCGTACTCGAGCGACATTCACCGACAGCACTTTCGTCACCCGCACAGGGTAACGGCGGCCGGCGCGGCGACTCGGAACGCAGAAAGTTACTTCACCATCTCTACTACGTAGCGTAGTATCCACGACGAAGCTGCCGACACCAACGGGAGGTGCGACCGTGAAGTGGAGTTTCGCCCAGGTCGGTCTACTGGTCATCGCCGTCTTCCACGTCATCCAGGCGGTGATCGGCTTCATCGTCGAACCGAGCTTTGCGACCGGCCCGGATGCGCCGACCGCGCAGATCCTCGGAATGGACTACAACGGCTGGCATGCGGTCGCCGGGTTGGCGCTGTTCGGGCCGGGTCTGGTTTTCGCGATGCGCAAGTCGTGGTCGGTGTTGTATCTGCTCGTCGCGGCGGTGGCCGGCGCACTGCCCGGGATCTGGGCGTTCTTCTCGCACCAGGTCGCCTACGTGTTCACGTTCCCCAACAACATCACTGACGCGGTCGTGCACCTGGTGACCGCCGCGGTGATGATCGCGGTCGCCGGTATTCAGATCCGCATGGATGGAGGCTTACGCAACTCGCTTGCCGATCTGCGTCGGGGACCGTGATCGGTGTCCGAACTTGACCTTCGCTGAACGCTCAGCCGGAAGCGTCCTGGTCGTCAGCCGAGGGCACGCCTTCCGGCGGAGGCGTGGAATATGCCGGAGCGGTCGGCGGCACCGCCTGTCCAACGTCGTCGCCCTGTGGCGTTTCCTCCGCGGGCTGTTCCGGTGAGCTCATCGATTCTCTCCTGGTCCATCAGGTTTCCTGCACTGCGATACCCAGTGACCGGCTGAGGAAACCGCTCGGTAGTTGGGATCGGTAGCCGAACACTCTTCGTGTAATTGCCCCGACGGCGCCTTGCGCGGACGACGATGAGCACGAGGGACAGACATGACCGCAACTTCCAACCCGAAGCGAACCCTCGGCGCTGTGCTGATGTCGGTAGGCGTCGCGATCGCCGGTGTCGGACCAATGGCGGGCACTGCTCAGGCATTTCCGGGCCGCCCGGTCCCGATGCAGGCCTGGCCCGGGTGCCCGGATGAAAGTCCCGCGGGTCCATGTCGCTGGTGTCCGGGGGATCCTCCGGTGCAGACCGGCAATCTGCGGGTGAACCCGGTGGTATGGGACGAAACCGTTTGTCACACTTACTGGTACGTCTACCACGGGCAGGGCAACGTCGCTCAGAACATCTTCGAAGGAGAGGCACCACCGCCGCCGCCTCCGCCGCCTCCCAACCTCACTCCGCCGCTTCCGCCCGGATGGTGCTGGTCACTGTTCCTTCCCGGGCCCTGCCCTTGAGGACGACGAGAGCCGAATATCTTTGCGTGACAATGCAGTACGTTTTCGGACGCCGGGTGCCGGTATGGTTGATCGACATGCGGCACTCGACGTTCGGTCACTCGGACTGCGAGCGGATCGCGGATGGAGTGTTGGCACAACCTGTCCTGGCCCTCACCAGCCTGGCGTACGTGGCCGCCGGGCTGGCCGTTCTGTGCTGGGCCCTACGGGGTAGGGGAGTCCTGGCGCCAGCGGCTGGAGCCGCGCTTGTCGCAGTGGGTTTCGGCAGCGTCGTCTACCACGGCCCTCAGCCGTCGTGGGCGGGGCTGGTCCACGACTGGCCTATCGTCGCCGCGGGGGCGCTGTGCATGGTCGGCTTGGCCCGCGGCGTTCGCGGGAAGCGGCGGTCGGCGTGGATCACAGCGGCAGGTGTCTTCATGCTCGGTGTGGCGGCCTATGTCGCAGGCCGATCCGGCTCGCCGCTGTGTCGACCCGACAGCCTGTGGCAGTACCACGGCGTGTGGCATGTCCTGTCGGCCGCCGCAGGGGGAGTGGCCGCCTGGGCCATGGTGTCCGCCCGAGGGCCGGCGCAGGTGACAGTTGCGGGCGACTAGCGGCAGCGCTGGGTGCGGCACTGCGACGCGGCGTCAGTATCCTGCACCTCAATGGCGCTAGATCGAACGCCCGGCAATGGTCGCGTCCGTCGTGGTTTGCGAAGTGCACTGCGCGGTCGACGCGATCCAGCGCCCATCGCCGGGCAGCGGCGGCGCCGTTCGGACGGCATGGGCGACCTGCACACCCGCAAGGTCCTCGATCTGACGATCCGCCTCGCCGAGGTGATGCTCTCCTCGGGGTCAGGTACCGCCGACGTCGTCGCGACCGCTCAAGACGTGGCGCAGGCCTACCGCCTGACCGACTGTGTCGTCGACATCTTCGTCACCACGGTCATCGTGTCGGCGTTGCCGACCGCGGACAGTCCGCCAGTCACCATCGTCCGCGGCGTGCACGCTCGTTCGACCGACTACACCCGACTGGGTGAACTCGACCAACTCGTCCAGCGGATCACCTCCGGCGGTGTGACGGTCGATCAGGCTCATGAGGCGATGGACGAGCTGTCCGAACGGCCACATCCTTATCCGCGTTGGCTGGCAACGGTGGGATGGGCGGGCTTCGCCCTGGGCATCGCGATGCTGCTCGGTGGTGGCTGGTTGACCTGCATCCTGGCCGCCGTGACGTCGGCTGTCATCGACCAGGTGGGCCGCAGGCTGAACCGCATCGGCACGCCGTTCTTCTTCCAGCAGGTGGCCGGAGCAGCGATAGCCACCTCGGTCGCCGTGGCGGCTTACCTCTACGCCGACTTGGGTCCGACGGTCATGGTCGCAACCGGAATCGTCATGTTGTTGTCCGGGCTGACATTCGTGGGCGCGATGCAGGACGCGGTGACCGGCTACATGCTCACCTCGCTCGCCCGGCTCGGGGAAGCGGTGCTGATGACCTCCGGAATCGTCGTAGGGATCCTCGCGGGTTTGCAGATCGCCGAAATCGCTGGCGTCTCCATCTCGTTGCACGTCGACGCGACGGAATCCTTCATCGCGCCGAGCCGACCGTTGTCCATCTCTCTCGCAATATTCGGCGCGGCGCTGGCGGGTGCCTGTCTGACCGTTGCCAGCTACGCACCGCTGCGGGCCATCCTCACCGCCGGACTCGCGGCGGGACTCGCCGAGGCGGTGTTGATCGCTCTCGGCAATGCGGGCTTCGGCCAGATATTCGCGAGCGGAGCCGCCGCGGTCGGTGTCGGTCTGGTCGCCACCCTGATCTCGATCCGCCGACAAGCGCCCGCCTTGGTGACGGCCACTGCGGGCATCATGCCGATGCTTCCGGGTCTGGCTGTCTTCCGCGCCGTATTCGCCTTCGCCGTCGACGGCAACTTCGACAACGGCATCCGCCAGATGATGTCGGCGATCGCGATTGCGCTCGCGCTCGGCAGCGGGGTGGTACTGGGCGAGTTCCTCGGCTCACCGCTGCGCTTCCGCGCCGGCCGGATCGGCGACTTCATCCGGAAGGAAGGACCGCCTGGGCTGCGCCGGGCCGTCGGCCGTGTCGTGCGCCTACAACCGGCCGAAGATCAGCCGACGGAGATCATCCCGCGGATGCGAAGCGTCGCGTTGGAACCGGAGTCGACCGACGACGGGACGGAAGAACCCGAGAGCAGCGACACGTCCGGCAACGACGACGAGGACCCCCAGGAGTAGTAGCTTGAAACACGTGTGCGGCGGTTTGGCCGCCGCACACGAAGGTTATAAGTTCTAAGTATCGAATTCGGTCTACCGCTGGAGGCGTGCTCATGAGCTTGTTGAAGACAGCGATACCTGTCGTCGCAGTCGCAGGCGGGTTGACCGCAGGCATCGTCGGCCTGGGTGCTCCGGCAAGCGCGCAGCCGCCGCCACCACCACCTCCGGCACCGGCGCTGGCGGCGGAGTCGCCCGGGCCCGCCCCGAGGCCGATGCTCGGGGACCCAGTGCCACCCAACGCGCCGCGGAAGCCTGCCGAGTTCTGGCTCGGAGAGCCCGTCGTGTGGTTCTCCGGCTGGGGCGGCCGTTGGGGTGTGTGGAAGAACGGTGCTTTCATCCACCTGTCGAAGAACATCGTCACCGGTGGCGGCTGACAGTCTCGGATCAGCGTGAGGCGTCCAGGATCTTGATCGCGAAGATCAGCGAGTCGCCGGGCTGGATCCCAGCGGTGGGCTGACCTTCGGGGTAGCCGTCGGCCGACGTCATCGCGACGGCGACCGTCGACCCGACCTTCTGTCCGGCGATGGCCTTCTGAAATCCCGGTACGACTCCGTCGAGCGGGAAGTCAACCGGCATGCCGCGTTCGTAACTGTTGTCGAACACGGACCCGTCGCGTCCGTTGACGCCCATGTAGCAGACGAAGACCGTGGCCGTGTCTGCGACGACCGGTCCGTCACCGGCCTGCAGCGTGTGCACCTGGGTCTCACTCACGCTGAACGGCGGCTCGACCTCGATAAGCGGTGCCGCCGTCGCGGTGGAACCGGTGACGGCGACGCTGCCGGTGTCCCCATTGAACGTCCACTCCGGCGTGCCACCGCCTTGCGGCGCAGCCGTCGGGCACGTTGCGGCGGCCGGATCCGCCGTTTCGGTAACCGAGGGGATGAACTCGTCGGCCAGGGAGGAGGTGCTTGTCGATGAAGTGGTGGTTGTCGATGAGGCCTCCGTGTCAGAGCCGCAGCCGGCGAGCGTCATGGTCAAGGAGGCGGCGCAGGCCGCGAGCGCCACGGAGGAAGACATACGAGAAAGGTTCACGGCCGTCACGCTACCGACAGCCGCAACCGCAGCGCCGCTAGGTGCGCTTGAGTGCGAGTACCGGGATTGTGCGGATACCGGCGGTCTTCGTTTCGTACTCGGCGAAACCGGGGTAGCGGCGGGCTTGTTCGCCGAAGATGCGATCGCGGTCGGCGCCGAGGACCTCGGTGGCGCTGACGGGATGGGTGTCGCTACCCAGTTCGATCCGTGCGGTGCCGGCCGCGGTGAGGTTGTAGTACCACGCCGGGTTCGTCGGTGCGCCCGCCTTGGAGGCGAAAACATAGATGGTGTCAGGGTCGTCGTCGTCGGGCAGGTACATCATCGGCGTGACGCTCTGCTTGCCGGTTTTGCGGCCGGTGTGGTGGACGAGCACCATCGGCGCGCCCTCGAAATTGCCGCCCACGCGACCGTCGTTGGCGCGGAACTCGTTGATTATCTGGGTGTTCCAATCATCAGGTGCGCTCATCGTGGTGTTCTCCCATGCTCGGTGCTCAGATGATCGTGACGGGCGAGGTGGACCTCTGCCGACCCTACGACGACTTGCACTGCGGCTGAAGGAATTGGGAGCTTCGAGCGATGAGAGAACGGTTAGTTCAACCGCTCGGTGAGATGGACCTCGACCTCGTCACCGTCGCCCTTGTGGATTGCCCTGCGGGTTGCAGCAGCCACCGGAAGTTTGTGGGTTCCGTCGCCCAGGGCCATGAACGCTCCGGTGAACGGCTGTCCGTCGACGGTGCCGGCGACTTTGACCAGACCTCGAGTACCGAAGATCTGCGCCGAGCCGGCAAGCTGTACACAGGTCCAGGTATCACCGGGGCGTGCCTTGCCCAGGCGAGCGGTGAATGTGATGTCCAATGGTCGTGCATCCGCCATGACCGTTGTCCTCCTTGCAGATACGCCGAGCCGGTTGGTCAGCGCGAGTCGAACCCATCGGTGTCCTCCAGGTAGACCAAGCCGTTGCCATCGGGGTCGGTGAAGGAGAACATCGCCGGTATTCCCTCCATCAGGACCAGCGATTCGTTGTGCAGGGTGACCCCCGACTTGCGGATCGTGTCGTGGGCTTGTTGCGCATCAGTGGTGCCCAACCGGATTGCGACCGGGATCTCGCTGTCGGGCGGAAGAAGGACCAGCGAAACGCTCGAGCCCGGCGGCGCGACCTCGATCAGTCGCGCACCCGGCCAGACTTCCACGTCGGTGCGGAGTTCGAGCCCGAGTACCTCTGTGTAGAACTTCAGCGCTGCGTCCTGGTCAGCCACCGGAACCGACACGCTCAGCACTCTCGTTGTCATCGTCATACTCAGTAAGACTCCTCCGCAGGACGAAAATCATCGCCTTGCCGGCAAGTCGCCCGCAGGCCGGCACGCGATACGCCGTCGTTGTCCAGTCGACGAACACTCCATGATCGCAATTGCTCGCGGCCCGGGCGCGTGCTGCGATGCAGACGATCTGAGAAGTGTTGCCTCGCAGAACGGTTGATAACGTTGCGCTTATGGGAGGAGAGCAGCCCCAGCGCTGGAATCACAACATTCACTACCACCAGCTCGTACTCGATGCAGTGCCTGTTGAGGCTCGCTCCGCGCTCGACGTGGGGACGGGCAACGGTTTGCTCGCCGCCGATCTACGTCAGAAAGTCCCGGAGGTGGTGGCGATCGACGTGGATGATGACGTGCTGGAAGCCGCGCGCGGGGAAGTCGAAGGTGTCGACTGGATTCTCGGCGATGTGATGGCCCACCGATTTCAGCGGACTTTCGACGTGGTCGCATCCGTCGCTGCGTTGCATCACCTGCCTGATCTCCGGTCCGCTCTTCGACGCTTCGCGGAACTGACCTCGCCTGGGGGTGTTCTGGTTGTGGTCGGCCTCGCGCGGTCGACACGTCCCTGGGACTTCGCCGTCGACGTGCTGGGCGTGGTCCAGCACCGGTGGCTGTCGTTGCGTCGAAACCATTGGGAGCACACCGCGCCGACCGTATGGCCGCCAGCGCACTCGTATTCGGAAGTACGTCAGTGTGCGGAAGAGGAGCTCCCCGGTGTGCAATGGCGACGGCTGCCGATGTTCCGGTATGCGTTGACCTGGCGAAAGCTCCCGATCGGCCGGGACGTAACGCCGGGATAGTCCCGACAGGGCGCCTCCGAGCGCTTCATGCAGCGTCGGGGGATTGGTGTGCTCGAAGGTAGGCGGGGGGATCGACTCGTTAGTCGTGTTTCGCCTCGTAGCGCAGCAGGACGGTGCCACACGGGAAGGTACGATTTTCCAACAGTCGCAGCGAGATCCATGACGGCAGGGTCGGGAAGAATGGGATGCCGCCGCCCACGGCGGTCGGCGCAACCACGATCCGGTATTCGTCCACCAGCCCGGCCTGCACGATCGGTGCGGCCAGCGTCGCGCCGGCCACCTCCAACTGGCCGTCGGTTTCGGCTTTCAGCTTCGTCACCACCGCGACCGGGTCGCCGCGTTCCAGGCGGGAGTTCCAGTCGACGGACTCCAGGGTGCGCGAGAACACGACCTTCGGCATGTCGCGCCAGATGCGGGCGAAGTCGACGATCAGAGGAGTGGCGTCTGGAGCCTCGTCGGCGGTCGGCCAGTACGCGGACATCAGTTCGTAGAGCCGCCGCCCGTAGAACGACAGGGAGGTCTCGCGCTCGAAGTCGTTCCAGTACTGGTGCAGTTCTTCGCTCGGATCAGACCAGTCGATGTTGCCTTGTGCGTCGGCGATGTAGCCGTCCACCGACACGTTGAAGCCATAGATGAGTCTGCCCATGCAGATCAGACTGCACCGGAGGGCGAGACTCATCGCGACGCGACACGAGATGTTTGCAAATCCGGCAAATGGGCGAGCGACAGGCGGCGTCCTTCGTAGGTTGCCGTCGCCCCATAAATTTGTGCACGGCGAGACTGTGCCGGCGACTTAGCCTTGGGATCATGGGGGAGAGGTGGCTTTGGAATGTCTGTTTGCTGACCCGGTCGATCTGCTATCCGGCTGCACAGATTCTTCGTTACATGTAACATGGCGGCATGGCAGTGAGGGAAAGGGTCGCAGAATACCGACGGCGAATGCGGGAGCGGGGCCTGCGACCGCTGCAGGTCTGGGTGCCTGACGTGCGCACTGAGAGTTTCGCCGCCGAGGCGCACCGCCAGGCTTCGTTGGTCGCGCGAGCGGACGAAAGCACCGACGACCAGGACTTCATCGAGGCCATCTCGACGCCATGGGATGAGGAGTGAACAGAGGGGAGATCTGGTCCGTAGCAGGAGGCGTCTACGCGACCAAACCGCGTCCCGCGGTGATTGTTCAGGACGATCTCTTCGACGCCACGAGTTCAGTAACTGTTGCTCCCATGTCCAGCACGCTGTTAGATGCGCCGTTGATGCGCATTCGGATAGCCGGCGGAGACGGGCGGTTATCCGGACTTGATCACGATAGTGACGTGATGATCGACAAGCTCACTACCGTCAAAAGGTCGAACGTCCAAACCCGAGTCGGCCGGCTGACAGCGGAGCAAGTCATCGAGGTCGAGCGAGCGATGACGGCATTCCTTGGTCTTGCTCGATAGGTGAGAACCGTTGGGAGACAGCGCAATATGCAGTTTCCTACTTGACATAATGTGGCTTATCGGTACTTTGGTGACCTTGGGTGGGGCGGGGGGTCTCCGACACGGAACGCCATTGATGCGGTCCGCCCCCGCCGTCGATTGTGAATCTGTCGACGGCTTCCCTCGCAAATTGCGTCGCGAGTTTCACAAACGGGGAGCCGCACGTCCGACCGCGCTATGGGATGCGCCGACTAGCGCCGGCCACGCCTCACGCGCAGCGCCTCCCGCGACTGGATACCCCCTCGCCACTTCCCCCACTATGCTGCATTATTCCGTCACAGTGACGAATTGGGACCGACTGACTGCTGGCGAATCACGTTCACAACTAACGTATTTCAGTCAGCCCTGTTCGCGTCGCCGATCCTACCTCCCGGCGGCTCCCTTCTTTTGGGAAGTAGCACCACTCCCCCCGCTGGCCACAAGCAACTCGCACCTTGTGAGCGCGCACCACTAGCCCGGGGGCACTCCTGGCGGAGCATCGAACACGACTGACCCCTCCTCATTGTCCGGCCCCAACCTCCATCATTACGTCACAGTGACGTAATGGCCTTGACTGGCTGGGCAGGCGAATTACGCGGGTGCACAATGCATTCCGTACGTTCTGACCAATCGCAAGGTGCAGATTGAATTGAGCCGATCTACGGCTGGCTCAGGAGCTCAGTAACGCGACTCTCCAGCAACCGGGAGTCGTAGTAGTCACGCCATCGGGTGATCCGTCCATCCCCATTGACCTCAAGTACGCCCGTCACTTCCACGTTGAAGGCACAGCCCTTGAAATCGAAGATGTCCGTACGTTCAACCATGACGATGCGGCGACTCGAAAGGAGATTCGTAATCTCGACCGTGGTGCTAGGAACCAGCTGCCCGATTTTTTGAAGCTGGGTCTCGATGGCAGCGATACCGCTATAGGGCTCGCTATGACCGTCGGTCCAGACCGCATCTTCGGTGAAGTAGCCGGTTAGCTCGTCGACACTCCAGCGCGGCCACGCAGCAAGAAACCCTCGAACCACCGACTCCGCCGATTCGCCCACCTTTGAGACCTCCCGCAAGACCGCTACTAGCCGCGATGTTAGGGCGGCTACCTTTCAGATGGGCTGAAATGGCGTTCCGCAGCCAGAACAGTACGCTCCCACGAATCGACGGCGAGTCAACCGCTATGCACCAGGACCGGAGAAGGCAGAGCCATGGTGGGCTCCTCCAGTGACGTGCGCGCTGGACGGCATCGTAAGCCCGGCGTCGCGCCGGCGCCGATCTCGCAGCTGAATAGTTTGCTAGCGCCGCTCGAGCCGACCGCACCGCAACGAGCAACTCGCACCCATTGAACACGCACCATTACCAGTTGAAGGGCAGTGACTTGCATTGAGTTACAATGGTTTTCATGCCCAGCTAAGTGTCAATACTACGCTCTGCCTCTCGTGCCAGGGCTTCCGCCAACCGCGCATAGCTTCTTTCGAGCGACTGATGGAGGCTTCTTAGGCCCGGGATTCGAGGCGTACATGACGCTGTCCACACGATGAGGGACCCAGTCGGTCGGTCTTCAATACGGATATCGCCTCGGTAGTCCCTCAGCGGCACGTACCACGGAAACGCTGCGACGTAAGCATGATGGTGGGGTCTCGTCCCGCCCACGATGTGGTCGCGGGTCACGCCCAATCCGAGGCGCATCCTTCTGATGCCACCGACTCCCGTGTCGGGCGCTCCTTGCACTTCCCATGACGCAGCAGAGACGCCCGGCATGAAGTCCGACCACCGGTCGAGGTCCATGAGGACGTCGTACACCGATTCCGGTGTCGCCGTCGACGGTTCTTCGACCCTGATTGACACCGACGTTGGCATAACGCGCAAGCTACTAGGCGTATAGGACGTAAAGGCAGGTTTCAGCCAGTCGGACCTGGCCCCCTGTAGTCGGTGATCGACCACCGGTCCCCTCTCTCCCGTGCCACTGCCAATACGTCACAGTGACGAATACCGCTGTGCCGCAAGAGCGATACGACCTACTCGTCGGTATTGTTGCCCGACGATCGTTCAGCGCAGTGCAAAACTTGAGACGAAGCGATCGAATCTGGCGCCGCGACGAAATGTTGGCTGGCATCCTGTCAACCATGGGCGACTTTGGGGTGATCGGCGCTTGGTTACTGCTTGGCGCCGTAATCGTTGGCGGAGTGGCGCTAGCGGTCGGCAGCGTGCTACTAGCCAGCCGCATCGTTGCCCGGAACTCGCGCCCGGAGCACAACTCGATACTGTCGCCGTTCCTCACGGTGGTCGGCCTGATTTACGGTGCTCTCCTTGGGTTCACCGTGGTCGTCGGGTGGCAGCAGTACCTCTCGGCCGAGACGAATGTCGCCAAGGAGGCGTCGCTACTCAAGACGATGTACCGCCAGACCGTCGCAATGCCGCAGCCCGAACAATCGCAGGTGCGTGAGCAACTCCGCAGGTACGCCGCCGCGATGCATGGTCCGGAATGGGGCAAGAACGAATTCGGAAGTATCAGCAACGAAGGCCGAGCGGCGATCACGGCAATGTACCGGATCGTCGGTGCTGACAAGCCAGGTGTGGCAGCCAGCCCGGTCGACCAGCAGTTCCTCAGCCAATTGACGGAAATGTCGTCTGTCCGCAGCGCACGGATCCTGGACGCCAAACCGCGCATCCCGACGCTGTTGTGGTGCGCATTGATCTTCGGCGGACTTGTCCTCATCATGCTCACCAGCCACATGCGACTGGCTGATAGCCGTGCTCACATCGTCTTGGTCAGTGCCGTCACCGTGCTGCTTGTCCTGCTGCTGTACCTCATCTTTGTCCTGGACCACCCGTTTGGGCCGATGGGCGTTACCCCAGAACCTTTTTCAGAGGCTTTCATGGTGTTCGATCTGGTCGACAGGGGAACGTGAGCGTCACGTTGCGAAACTTGGCCCAGCCGGTGCAAGCGGCTTGTGCCAATCAACGGACAACGCGATCACAGTGCGGCATCGTTGTCACATGAGCCCCAAGGTTCCGACTCCCAAGGAGATCAAGGAAGCCGCACAGTCGGCTGCCGATACCGCACAGTCGCTCGCGAGCGAAGCCATGCGCATTCCGCCGGCATCGATACAGCTGGCTAGTCAAATGCCCGATCTCATCGAGAATCTGGCCACTGCCACAGAGCGCCTCAACGCGGCGATCGACCGCGCGGAACGCTATCTCGCACTGGCTGATCCGATGATCCGGACCATGGACTCGATCCTGCCTCAACTCGAGGCGCTTGTGGCGACCGGCAACGAGGTGTACAACTCTGTGTCGCGTATCCCAGGCGTTTCCACCGTCGGCCGGTTCGCGAGTCGAGGTTCGAGCCAGCCGCCGAGCAAGGAATCCTCGGGCGGCCGGACCACGCGGAAGAAGCCCTGACCGCCTTGTGGAGCCGTGATCACTCGTAGTTGATCTCGCCCCTCGGGAACGGTCGATTCCTGAAGTCGATCTGCGCGGCCGGGTTCGCCACCGCCGTCACCATGCCGGACCCGAACGCGCCCTGGCGGTCGAACAACGTCGCGGTCCCCACTGCGATGCCGTCGGCCGCCCAGTGCGAGTCGCCCTGCACGAGGATCCAGTCGTCGACCGGCAGACGCGACATCGCGACGGTCAGATCCCCGTTGATGTAGCCGATTCCGTCGCTGCCGAGGTTGGTCACCAGGCTGGTCGACTCCGCGACCGTGACGGCTCGAGCAAACGGCGAAACCTTCTCGTCCGCAACGATATTCGCGCTCGAAAAGTAGAAGCGCTTGCGTGAGGTGTTCTGGTGCGCCGCTGGTGAACGTGTCCATCCGGCGTCGTCGCTGCCGATGTAGGGCGCCAGCGCGTCGTCTCGCTCAGGAAGCTCGGGAGCAGAATCCGGTGTGGCCCATTCCTGCCCGGGTGGCGGCGACGACCGCCGGT
The DNA here is from genome assembly GCF_001499855.1 of Mycobacterium sp. GA-0227b. Classification (GTDB taxonomy): domain Bacteria; phylum Actinomycetota; class Actinomycetes; order Mycobacteriales; family Mycobacteriaceae; genus Mycobacterium. The sequence goes on along the minus strand of NZ_LQIK01000003.1, from coordinate 153,265 downwards.
ACTGCACGAGGGTGGCATGTGCGACCGGGCGGCCGTCCTGCACCACATCGCATTCCGCGTTGCGCACCCGGCGTCCGTCCCGTATCAGCCGTACCTCGACGGTGGTGGGGACGTTTCGCGCGGCCCGAAACAGGTCCACCGTGAGCCGTGTCGGCATGAACTCGGCTGAGCCGTAGTGGTTCTCCAGCGCCTGCGCAGCCAACCCGACAATGGATGGACCGTTGAGGTGGTCATCGCCCCAATGGCTTTGGGCGAACACGGTCGGCATGAATCCTCCGTCCGTGGTCGGGGTGAAATACGCAGGCTCGGTGGTCATTGGCGGATCTTCGCACAGGGTGTCGGCGGGCCGGCGGTCAGGTGTTGCGACCGCCGTTGACGCCGAGGATCTGCCCGGTGATATAGCCGGCCTCTTCGGAGATCAGGAATGCGCATGCCGCCGCGATGTCTTCGGGCTTGCCCATGCGGCGCACGGGTGTCGCGTCGATGGTGGCCTGGATATCCCCGAGGTTGCCCCGCGCCTCGGCCGCCCGCAGCATCGGGGTGTCGATGAAGCCGGGCGGCACGGCGTTCACCGTGATGCCGGCCGGGCCGTACTCGAGCGCCAACGTTTTCGTCAGGCCGTTGACCGCCGACTTCGCCGCGACATAGTGCGCCATGTACGGCGCGCCGGAGTGGGTGCTCGACGAGGAGATGTTGACGATCCTGCCCCAACCCGCCTCGACCATGTCGGGCAACACCGCCTGCACGCAATGGAACACCCCGTTGAGGTTGACGTCGATGACGCGCTGCCATTGCTCGAACGTGATGTCGCTGAACCGCGAGAAGCCGTCGAGGCCAGCAGCATTGACCAGGATCGTCACCGGCCCGAGTCGGGCGCGGACGGCCGACAGCGCGGCGTCGACCTGTGCGCGGTCGGTCACATCGGCGGTGAACGCCAACTCGTCCTCGTTCGGCGTCAGGTCGACAACGGCGACGTGGTACCCACCGGCGCGAAGCCTGTCCACGACCGCGCGTCCGATCCCCGAGCCGCCGCCCGTGACCACCGCTGTCTTCATCTGCTCATCCCTTTCGTTGATGCGTTATGCGCCGTGGCGTTCGTAAACCCAGCGTTCGTCTGCCTGCATCCGTCAGATGTGCGGCCAGTGCAGCGTCGTCGAACTGCACCCACATCGGTCCCACCGCTCCGGCCAGGCCCGCGAAGACCATCGCCGCCTTGATCTCCCCCGCCGGGCCCGGTTCGACATCGGCGAGCAGGCGTAGCTGCCGGGTGATCAGATCGCGCCAGTCGCGACGCTGCTGCAGCGCGGTGGCGACGCTGGGGTCGGCGGCCAGGACCGCGACGAGCCCCCGGTTGCGCACCGCCACATCCGCGTAACCGCTCAGCATCCATTCCGCCCTGGCGTGCGGGGTGCGACGCGCTTCGGCCACTTCGACGACCGTGCGCAACTCCCCCAGTATCGGCTCGAGCACCGCCCCGAGGAGCTCCTCACGGGTCCGAAAATGGTGGTATATCGCCGCTTTCGTGAATCCCAGTTCGTCGGCGATCATCTGCAGTGACGTCCCGGCGAAGCTGTGCCGGGTGAACAGCGCGACCGCCGCGTCGATGAGCCGCTGCCGGGTGTCGGTGGCGTCGGTTCTGTCCGTCGCGGCGGTCGCCATCACCAAACCCGTCTGCTTTACGATCGTCAAGTTTCTACTAGCCGATCGTAAAGCTACCAGATGACCGCCAATGCTCCATCCGACTCCCAGCGCACCTTGGTCGCGAACCGGGCGCTCATCCGCTCGACCGATGCGCGCAGCCATTCGACATCCGGATCCGCGGCGCGTTCGAGCCGCATCCGGCGCATCCTCATCGGCACCAGTGTCAGCCGGGTGAGACGGCCGCTGTGGCGATCGACCGACGCGAAGTACAGCAATCGCAGATCGTGCCGGAAGGCCTCGTATGTGGCGATGCCCTCGTAGTCGTCGATCGTGTCGCCGCACCCGTACAGGATCAGCTTGCCGCGATACACCTCGATCGGTCGCGGATGGTGGGACGAATGACCGTGTACGACATCGATGCCCTCGTCGACGAGTCGATGCGCGTAGCGGATTTGCGCCTCGTCGACCTCGTAGCCCCAATTCGAGCCCCAGTGCATCGATACGACGGTGATGTCGCCGGGCCGCTTCTCCGCCAGGGTGCGACCGGCGACCGCCGTTGCGGCGCGGTCGGACATGTCGGAAACAAGCGCTACGCCGGGCCGGCTGTCCGTCGCGCCCCAACCCGACGGGATGCCGCTCGAGGGGAAACCGATCGCACTCACCACTGCGCGGGCGCCGCCGGTGATCTCCACCGCCACCGGTCGCTGCGCCTCGGCGATGTCTGAACCAGCTCCGGCGCAACGTGTTTCACGCCCAACGACGCGCAATGTTTCGGCCAGCCCGACATGACCGAAGTCGAGACTGTGGTTGTTCGCCAGCACGCAGACGTCGGGTCTGACCGCGGTGAGGCAACCGATGTTGTGCGGATGCATCCGGTAGTGCACGGCCTTTCGGGCTGCGAACTCGCTGCTGGTCGTGACACTGGTTTCCAGATTGAGCACGCGGACGTCGGGAGTCATCTCGTCGAGGATCGACAGCGCGTCTCCCCACGGCCAGCTGACGTCGACCGGCACGGGAACGGGTCCGTTGATGCGCTCGGCGAGGCGCACATAGGCTCGGGCATCGGAGACCACGGATTCGCGCAGCGTCGGGTCCCCCGGATGCGGCAGGATCTGATCGATGCCGCGACCCGTCATCACGTCTCCGGTGAGGAAGACGACGGCATCGGATCCCGTCGCGCGCGACACGGTTTCATTGTCCGCCGGTCACGGTCGGCGGGCGCGCACCACCCACATGTCGCGGCGGCCCGCTTTCCGGGCCTCGGCCTCGACGTCGCGGAAGCCCGCGGAGCGGCACTGCGCCACAAAGGAATCGACTTGCTGCCGCGTCCATCCGTGACTCGCGATGCCCGTCGCTCCCGGCGGCGAATGACGCTCGACGGCGAGCAGTCGGCCACCGGGGGCCAACAACCGGTGCGCCTCGCTCAGCCCGGCGGCCAGGTCCTTCCAGTGGTGCACCGTCGCCAGCGACCACACCACCGTGGCCGAACCGTCCGGCAGCGGCACCCGCTCGGCGACGCCCTGTCGCCAGTCGATAGCCCCGTCGCGCGTGAAGAGTCGGGCGAGCCGAAGCATCACCGGGGCGGGGTCGACGCCAGTCACCGTCGCGCCGCGGCGTGCGGCCTCACGGGCGGCCGTGCCGGGACCGCAACCGATGTCGACCACCCTGTCCTGTCGGAACACCGGGGCGGCGTCGGCGGCCAGCCGCGCGTTCGCGCGGCCCACGATCAGAAAGGCAAGCCCGCACAACGCTCCCATGGGGCCGGAGAAGCCCGGGTGGTCGGCGTGGTGGTTGGCGGGCATTTCCACGGAAGATGACATGATCGCGAGCTTGCCGGTTCAAGTCGACTTGAAGTCAAATGTCGATATGGAAACGATCCCGATCGGCGAGGCGGCGGCCCGGCTCCAGATGACGTCGTCGGCCCTGCGGTACTACGACGAGCGCGGCCTGGTGTGCCCGCAGGCGCGGCGCGCCGGCACCCGCATGTACGGGCCCGAGGAGCTTCGCAGGTTGGCGTTCCTCAAGATCTTTCACCGATTGGGGCTGCCACTCGACACCGCCGCCGCGGTTCTCGACGCGCCCAGCCCGCAATGGCGCGACCTCGTGCGCGAACAGATCGCTCACCTCGACGATGTCATCGCCCAAGCCCGCGGTGCGCAGGACTTCCTCACCCACGCCCTGCACTGTCCGACGGATCACCCCGTGCGCGAGTGCCCGACGATGACCGGCGCACTGGACCGCCTGGTCGACGGTATGTCGGTCGAGGACCTCGCGTCCGAGCGCGGCGGCGCGGGCGATACCCGTAGCGGTTTCTGGGTAGGCACTGTGGACGACCGCGAAGGGGCCAGTCACGCATGAGCGACATCAACTTTCTCGAGCTGCACGGTGACCGTGTGGCCTATCGAGACATCGGTGACGGCGAAGAGGCATTGCTGTTGATCCACGGAATGGCCGGCAGTTCCGAAACGTGGCGGGCCGTCATCCCCCAGTTGTCGCGGAAATACCGCGTGGTCGCACCCGACCTGCTGGGACACGGTCAGTCCGACAAGCCGCGCGGCGACTACTCCCTGGGTGCGTTCGCGGTGTGGCTGCGCGATCTACTCGACGAGTTGAAAATTTCACGTGCCACCGTGGTCGGGCAATCGCTCGGCGGCGGCGTGGCCATGCAGTTTGTCTATCAACACCCCGACCGGTGTCAACGGCTGGTGCTCATCAGCAGCGGCGGTCTGGGTCCCGATGTGGGCTGGACGCTGCGGTTGCTGTCGGCGCCGGGTTCGGAGTTCCTGCTCCCACTCATCGCGCCGCGGGCGATCCTGGCCGCGGGCAACAGGCTGCGCAACTGGTTCTCCACCGCTGGTATCCAATCGCCCCGAGGCGCGGAGATGTGGAGCGCCTATTCCTCACTTGCGGACGCCCAGACCCGCCACGCGTTCCTTCGCACGCTGCGCTCCGTAGTCGACTATCGCGGGCAGGCGGTCAGCGCGCTGAACCGGCTGCACGTCGCATCGGAGATGCCCGTCATGGCTATCTGGGGTGACCAGGATCGCATCATCCCGGTCGACCACGCGTACATGGCGCAAGAAGCGCGGCCCGAATGCCGGCTCGAAGTGCTCGAAGGCGTCGGCCACTTCCCGCATGTGGAACGCCCGAGTGAGGTGGTGGATCTGCTCGACGACTTCATCACCACCACGCGGGACGGCGCACACCCGGCACCGGCTCCCGCGGACCACCGGACATAATCGACAGAACCGAAGATGGGCTAACGATCGGAGCGGGCGTGGTCGACACCGACACGACACGCTCGACCGGTCTCCCGCCACTCCAGTCGCCGCGCCTGCTGGTCGCCGGGCTGTCCATCGTCGTGCTCACCGTCGCCGTCCTGCAGACCGCCGTCGTCCCGGTGCTCGGCATCATCGCCGACCAGCTGGACGCGTCCATCGTCGGGGTGAGTTGGGCGGTCACCGCCAACCTGCTCGCCGCCGTCGCCGCGTCCCCGCTGCTCGGGCGGCTCGCCGACCTGCACAGTAAGCACCGGGTGCTGCTCGGCGTACTCGTCGTCGTGCTCGCCGGATCGCTGCTCGCCGCCACCACGTCGTCGCTCGAACTGCTCATCGTCGCCCGGGTGCTGCAGGCGGCGTCCTACGCCCTGTATCCGATCAGCATCGCCATCCTGCGCGAGGAACTGTCCTCCGACCGGCTGATGTCGGCGATGGCGGTGCTGTCCGGCACGTTGGGGTTCGGCGGCGGAACGGGCCTCGTCGTGGTCGGGTTGCTGATGAGCGGTGACGCCGGCTACCACCGGGTGTTCTGGTTGACGACGGCGTTCACGGTGATGGTGATCGCGATCGTGCTTCTGGTGGTGCCGCGGCGTCCGCGCAGCGCCGCCGGATCCATCGATTGGCTCGGCGCCACCGGGTTGGCGGTGGGCCTGTCGGCTCTGCTACTGGCGATCACCCAGGGACAGACGTGGGCGTGGACGTCACCTGCCACCCTCGGCTGCGCGCTCGGCGGTGCGGCTGTGCTGACCGGATGGTGGTGCTGGGAGCGGCGAGCCAGACAGCCGCTGGTGTCGACGACGATGCTCACGCGGCGGCCGATCATGCTGACCAACCTCGCCACGATCTTCGTCGGTATGGGGCTGTACTTCGCGTTCCTCGGGCTGACCCTGTTCGTCCAGATACCCCGTGACGGTGCGGGGTACGGCTTCGGCGCGTCGGTGTTGGAAGCCAGCGTCGTCTATTTGTTGCCCGGCGCGTTCACCGGCTTTCTCGTCGCGTTGGTCAGCGGGCGGTACATCGACCGCTTCGGCGCCCGACCGGTGCTCATGCTGGCGGCAGTGGCGGGCATCGCCGGGTTCCTGTTCATCACGTTCGCGCACTCGCACACCTGGCAGGTCATCGTCGCGGGCATCCTCGCCAACGCCTACATCAGCCTCGGCTACGGCGCGCTGCCGGCACTGGTCGTCAGCGAGGTCGGCGCAGGCGAAACCGGTGTGGCGACCAGCATGAACGCGATCGCGCGCACGATCGGCAGCTCGATGGCCGCCGCGCTGGTGGCCATGCTGCTCAGCCGGTCGACGCCCGGCGCCGGAGTACCGATGGAAAGCAGTTTCTTCGCGATCTTCCTCGGAGGCGCGGTGACGGCCATGTTGGCTCTGGTGTTGATCGCGGTGTCACGACCGACGCCACGGCCCGTCGATTCCGTCGAGGCGCGCTACGAGTCCCGCGCCATGAACCACGAATGGGGCTGAGGATCCGGCAATGGTTCACCGGAGGGCGGCCAAGTTGGTGACCGACTTGCGCACGTCGGACTCGATGACCCTGGCGACCAGGTTGCCGATGCGGGTGTTCAACAGGCCGCCGGACAGATCGGCGACCACCTGGAACGTCGAGCCCGGTTTCTCGTCGCGGACGCACAGTGTCAGGCATATGCGGATGCCCGGCCTGCCGCGGCCGATCATCTCGATGACCTTCGGCTCGTCATAGCGGGTGACGCGCCAGTGGATGGTGTTGCGGAACCCTTTGACCTTGATCGACGAGGACACACAGGTCCCGACCTCGATGTCCGACGGCACCTCGCTGCGCCAGCCGCCGAAGATCGTCAGCCATTCGTCGAACCGGCTCAGATCCGAGGCCAACGCCCACGCCTTGTGCGGCTCCAGATCCGATGACACCGAAACATCCACTGCGGCCATGCCCAATGCCGTACCCGGCGAAGCGGGACGGGTAAACGGTATTTCCCCCAACCAGCGCCTTCGGCTGGGAAACTGACCGAGAAACACCGTTGGGGCGCCCCGGAGGAGGATCCGCACTGACCGGCTCACACACCACCGCGGTTGACCGATCATCGGGACGTGACGAGGCGACCCACCCCACAGGTGCCCCAGTCATCGAACTCGACCACGTGACGAAACACTTCGGCGGCGATGTCGCGGTGGCCGACGCGGACTTCTCCATCGCATCGGGCGAGTTCTTCTCGGTACTCGGGCCGTCTGGCTGCGGCAAGACCACCACGCTGCGCATGATCGCCGGGTTCGAAACCCCGAGCGCCGGCGCGATCCGCCTCGAGGGCGCCGACGTGTCGGGGGTGCCGCCGCACAAACGCAATGTCAACACGGTGTTTCAGCACTATGCGCTGTTCCCGCACATGTCCGTGTGGGACAACGTCGCTTACGGCCCGCGCAGCAGGAAGCTGGACAAGGCACACGGGAAAGGCACGGTCCGCAAACGGGTCGGCGACCTCTTGGAGATCGTGCGGCTGACCGAATACGCCGACCGCAGACCCGGCCAGCTCTCCGGCGGCCAACAGCAGCGCGTAGCGCTGGCCCGGGCGTTGGTGAACTACCCGAGCGCGCTGCTGCTCGACGAGCCACTCGGCGCGCTGGACCTCAAACTCCGCCACGCCATGCAAGACGAGCTCAAGCGCATCCAGCGCGAGGTCGGCATCACGTTCGTCTACGTCACCCACGATCAAGAGGAAGCACTGACCATGAGTGACCGCATCGCGGTCATGAACGCCGGCAATGTCGACCAGATCGGCACTCCCACCGAGATCTATGACCGTCCCGCAACGGTTTTCGTCGCGAGTTTCATCGGGCAGGCGAATTTGTGGGCAGGCACGCAGACCGGGGCCGTGCACAGCGATTTCGTCGACATCGAGGCGCTGGGGACCCGGTTGAAGGCCCGTGCCGGCGAAACCGCAATCGAACCCGGCGGGCACGCGACGCTGATGGTGCGCCCCGAACGCGTCCATGTCGCTCCCCTTTCCCAGGATGCGCCGACCGGCGACGTCGCAGCAGTGCGTGCGACGGTCACCGACCTCACCTTCCAGGGGCCCGTGGTGCGGCTGACGCTGGCCGCGCCCGACGATTCGACGATCGTCGCCCACGTCGGTCCCGAACAGAACCTGCCGCTGCTGCGGCCGGGCGACGACGTCCACGTCTGCTGGGCGCCCGAGGCGTCGCTGGTCCTGCCCGCCGCCGACATCCCCACCACCGAGGACCTCGAGGAGATGCTCGACGACTCCTGAGTCGAAGGTTGTCGACGCCCTCCCCTCCCCTCCGACGAAAGGCATAGCCGCCATGTCCGCACGCATAGAACCCGCAGATTCTCGCTGGGTGTCACGTCGACGCTTCATCGGCGGGGGCACCGCGGCGGCGGCCGCACTCGCCCTCGGCCCGTCCTTCCTGGCAGCGTGCGGTTCCGACACCAGCCCTTCGGGCACCACCACCGAAGACGGCGCACCGGCGAGCGGCACATTACGAATCTCGAACTGGCCGCTGTACATGGCCGACGGATTCATCGCGGCCTTCCAGCAAGCCTCGGGCATCACCGTCGACTACAAGGAGGACTTCAACGACAACGAGGAATGGTTCGCCAAGGTCAAGGAACCGCTGTCACGCAAGCAGGACATCGGCGCCGACCTCGTGGTGCCGACGGCGTTCATGGCAACCCAGGTCCGCAAGCTGAACTGGCTCAACGATTTCAGCGAAGGCGGCATCCCGAACAAGAAGAACCTGCGCCGCGACATGCTCGACGCGCCGATGGACCCCGGTCGCAAGTTCAGCGCGCCGTACCTGACGGGCATGGTCGGTCTCGCGTACAACCGCGCCGCCACCGGGCGGGAGATCTCCAGGGTCGACGACCTGTGGGATCCGGCGTTCAAAGGCCGCGTCAGCATGCTCTCGGATTTCCAGGACGGCCTTGGCATGATCATGCAGTCGCAGGGCGGCGACCCCGCCTCGCCGAACACCGAATCGGTGCAGAAAGCGGTCGACCTCGTCCGCGAGCAGAACGACAAGGGGCAAATCCGCAGGTTCACCGGAAACGACTACGCCGACGACCTCGCCGCGGGCAATGTCGTGCTTGCGCAGGCGTATTCGGGCGATGTCGTGCAGTTGCAGGCCGACAACCCCGACCTGCAATTCGTGGTCCCGGAAGCCGGCGGCACCGACTTCGTCGACACGATGGTGATCCCGTACACGACGCAGAACCAGAAGGCGGCCGAGGCGTGGATCGACTACGTCTACGACCGGGCCAACTACGCCAAACTGATCGCCTTCACGCAGTTCGTGCCGGTGCTCTCGGACATGACCCGCGAGCTCGACAAGATCAACCCGAACCTGGCCAAGAATGAACTGATCAACCCGCCGCAAGCCACGCTCGACCGCATCAAGGCCTGGGCGCCGCTCGAGGACGAGCAGAAGCAGCAGTACGCCTCGATGTTCGCAGCTGTCACCGGCGGTTGAGCATGGCAGGCGTCGCCGGCAGCCGTCGACAGCGCAGCAGGATCGCACCGTATCTGATGATCCTGCCCGCGATGGTCTACCTTGCGGTGTTCTTCGTCGTGCCGTTCGTCTCGTTGGCCCGGACATCGCTGTCGACGGCGAGCGGTTCGATATTCCTTCCGACGCTGACGTTTTCGTGGGACTTCGCGAACTACACCGAGGCGTTCGACAAGTATCACGACCAGATACTGCGGTCATTCGGCTACGCCGTCATGGCGACGGTGCTGTGCGCGCTGCTGTCTTTCCCGCTTGCCTACGTGATCGCATTCAAGGCCGGCAGGTTCAAGAATCTGCTCCTCGGCCTGGTGATCCTGCCGTTCTTCGTGACGTTCCTGATCCGCACCATCGCATGGAAAACCATTCTGGCCGACGACGGTTGGTTGGTCGGGGCACTGGACGCGATCGGGTTGCTGCCCGGCGAGGGCCGGCTGTTGTCGACCAGTTGGGCCGTCATCGGTGGACTCACCTACAACTGGATCATCTTCATGATCCTGCCGTTGTACGTCAGCCTGGAGAAGATCGACCCACGGTTGATCGAAGCCTCCAAAGATCTGTACTCATCGAACACCCGAAGCTTCACAAAAGTCGTTCTGCCGCTGTCGATGCCGGGCCTGCTGGCCGGCAGCCTGCTGGTATTCATCCCGGCTGCGGGTGACTTCATCAACGCCGAGTATCTCGGCAGCACGCAGACAACGATGATCGGCAACGTGATTCAGCAGCAGTTCCTGGTGGTCAAGGACTATCCCTCCGCGGCGGCGCTGAGCATGGTGCTCATGGGCATCATCCTGTCGGGGGTCCTGCTGTACACCAGGGCGTTGGGCACGGAGGAACTCGTATGACGCTGCAGGCGATGAACGCCGCGACGAGTCCGTCACCGGCCAAGCGGGTCAAGGGATCCGCGCGATGGGGCGACGTCCTGCTGCGGATCGTCGCGGGCCTGGTGCTGCTGTATCTGTTCCTGCCGATCTTCGTGATCGTGCTGTTCTCGTTCAACGATCCGAAGGGCAAGTTCAACTACAGCTGGCAGGGTTTCACGCTGGACAACTGGGCCGATCCGTTCAAGTACCCGGCGCTGACCGAGGCGCTGCGGCTGAGCATCAACGTGGCAGCGGTTTCGACGGCGGTCGCGTTGGTGTTGGGCACGCTGGTGGCGATAGCGCTTGTGCGGCAACGGTGGCGGGGACGTCGCGCGGTCGACACCTTCCTGGTGCTCCCGCTGACCGCCCCCGAAGTCGTGATGGGTGCGGCGTTGCTGGTGCTGTTCCTCGACCTGGGGTGGGCCACCGGCTACCTGACGATCGTGTTGGCGCATATCGCATTCGAGGTCAGCTTCATCGCGATGACCGTGCGCGCCCGGGTGCGGGGCTTCGACTGGACGCTCGAGGATGCCTCCATGGATTTGGGCGCCGGCCCTGCGCGCACCTTCTTCAAGGTGACGCTGCCGCTGATCGTCCCGGGCGTCGTCGCGGCGGCCATGCTGTCGTTCGCGTTGTCGCTCGACGACTTCATCATCACCTACTTCGTCAGCGGTTCGACGGTGACTTATCCGCTGTATGTGAACGCGGCGGTCAAGGCCGCGGTGCCGCCGCAGATCAATGTGCTCGCGACGGCGATCCTGGTGATCAGCCTCGCCCTGCTGGCGGCCGGAACCCTGTACCGCCGCAGACGCATCGAGAGCTAGCCGGACTGACCGGGAGGTCCGATCAGCGGAACAGCGCGACGGCCCGGCGGCCGCGCATGGCAGGCTGACATCGTGACCGACACCGCCGCCTTCACCTCCCGAGTCGAAAACGATCTGCGCGAGGTGCCGACGCCCTCCGGCGTGCTTCGCTACTACGACGTGGGTAAGGGACCCGTTCTGCTGTTTCTCCACGGCTCCGGCCCCGGTGTCACCGGTTGGCGCAATTTCCGCGCCGTGCTCCCCACCTTCGCCGAGCGCTTCCGGTGTCTGATCCTCGAGTTCCCGGGATTCGGGGTCAGCGACGATTTCGGCGGTCATCCGATGGTCACCGCTCAGGGTGCCGTGGTGCCGTTCCTCGATGCGATGGGAATCGATCGCGTCGACATCGTGGGCAATTCCATGGGCGGCGGCGTCGGAATCAACTTCGCGATCAACAATCCCGACCGTATCGGCAAGCTGGTGACCATCGGCGGTATAGGCACGAACATCTTCAGTCCCGGCCCCAGCGAAGGCATTCGACTCCTGCAGGAGTTCACCGAGGACCCGACCCGGCAGCGGCTCGTCGACTGGCTCAACTCCATGGTCTACGACCAGTCGCTGGTCACCGAGCAGCTGATCGAGGAGCGGTGGCAACTCGCGACCGACCCGGAGACGCTAGCGGCCGCCCGGCGCATGTACGGCAAGGCGGCTTTCGCGCAGATGATGGCGTTCATGCGCAGCAGCGACGCCCCGATGCCGTGGGCTCAGATGCACAGAGTCGCCGCCCCCACACTGCTGACGTGGGGACGCGACGACCGCGTCAGTCCCCTTGACATGGCACTGATCCCGATGCGCACCCTCCCCAACGCCGAACTGCACGTGTTCCCGAATTGCGGACACTGGGCCATGATCGAGGCCAAGGAGGCGTTTGAGAGCACCGTGCTCGGCTTCCTGGCCCGTCCGTGACTATCGCTGCGTCGCTCCGGCGTCCACCGGCAGGGTCGCGGCGGTGACGTAGCGGGCCTCATCGGAAGCAAGGAAAAGGCTGGCGTTCGCGACGTCGATGGGGTCGACCCACGGGATGTCCAGCATGTTCATCGTCCGGGCGGCTTGCGCGAACTCCTCTCGGGTGGGCGGCCGGTCGAGGTCCGGACGAAATGCAGTTGCCACCGCGTCGTTCTGGATCATCGGTGTGTCCACGTTGGTCGGATGCACCGAGTTGACTCGGATGCCGTACGGAGCCAGGTCGTTGGCCAGACTGCGCATCAACCCGACGACACCGTGCTTGGCCGCGGTGTAGTGAACGACACCGACCAATCCGCGCAGCCCCGCAATGGAACTCACCAAGATGACCGATCCGGATCCTCTACGGATGAGGTGTGGAACGGCGACCTTGCAGGTCCGCCACACACCGGACAGGTTCACGTCGAGCATCGTCTGCCAGGCCGCCTCGGTGAGCTCGGCCGCCATCCCGCGCGACGTGATTCCCGCTGTCGCGCAGACGATATCGAGGCCGCCAAGCTCGGCGACGCCTCGGTCGGTGGCCTCCTGTAATTCCTCGGAGTCACGCACGTCCACGATGCCGGTGACGATGTTGCGACCGTTGGCGCGGACCAGGCGCGCCGTTTCTTCCAGGTCGGCCGGAGTCGCCGAGGGCACGACGACCGTGTCGACGGGACCGCAGACGTCGAGCGCGATCACGTCGGCGCCCTCGGCCGAGAACCGCACCGCCTGGGCCCGGCCGATACCCCGGGCAGCGCCGGTGATCAGCGCGACCTTGTCCGCCAATCGTCCTGTCATGCCGTCGTCTTCTGCGTCAGCCCGGCGTCGACGACGATCTGGGTGCCGGTGATGTAGCGCGCCTCGTCGGAGGCGAGGAAGACCACCGCGTTGGCGACATCGACAGGTTCGACCCACGGCACCGGCAGCAGGTTGCGCGCGGCCAGCACCTCCGCGGCGTCGGCGGCGGTCGGGTCGGCAAGGTCGGGCCGCAGTCGCTTGAACGTCGCGTGGTTGAGCACCATCGGCGTGGCGACCGCGCCCGGATGGACGGTGTTCACCCGGATGCCGCGGGGCCCGAGTTCGTTGGCGAGCGTGCGCGCCAGGCCCACAATCGCATGCTTGCTCGCCGTGTAATGAGCGGTGTTGGCCGTACCACGTAAACCGTTGGTGGAGCTGATGATCACGATCGATCCGCCGGTCTCGCCGATGTGCGGCAGGCAAGCACGCACGGTGTGCCACACCCCGGTCAAGTTGACATCGAGCGTGTGGTGCCAGGTGTCCTCGGTCAACTCCCACGCCGGCGCTCCGGCGGTGTGAATGCCGGCGTTGGCGATGACGACATCCAGGCGGCCCAGGCGTGCCACCCCGTCGCGCACCGCGGACTCCAGGCCGGCCAGGTCGCGGACGTCGGCCACAGCGACCGCACATCGGCGTCCGCGCCGCTGCACTTCTGCTGCGGTGGTTTCGAGGTCCTCGACGTTGGCTTGCGTGTCGACGGCGATGACGTCGGCGCCCTCCTCGGCGAACCGTTCACAGTGCACGCGCCCGGTGCCCCTGGCCGCACCGGTGACGACGACGACCTTCTCGGCAAGACCCGACATCTATTGCGCCCCCAGGAGGCTGAACCCCTTGTAGCCGGCGGTCGCCACCTCGTTGCAGATATCGAGGTACGCCCCGAAGCCACCGAGGAACAGCATGAAAACCCGTGGCTTGCCGGGCACATTGGCGCCCATGTACCAAGAGTTGGCCTTGGTGAACAACGTGGCCTCGGCGCGACGGTTGAGTTCCGCCACCCAGTTGTCTACCGCCTCGGGGGTCGCCTCGAGCGCGCGTATCCGTACTCGTCGAGGTGGGTGATCGCGTCGGCGATCCAGTTGATGTGGGCCTCGGCGTGCAGAACCATGTTGGCCAGCACAGCGGGTGCGCCCGGTCCCGACACCAGGAAGAGGTTCGGGAACCCGTCGACGCAGAGCCCCAGATAGGTGCGAGGCCCATCGCCCCAGTCGTCGCGCAGCGTCTTCCCGTCGCGCCCGACGATGTCGATCTTGGCCAGAGCGCCGGTCATCGCGTCGAAACCCGTGGCGAGCACGATGGCGTCCAGGTCGTAATGGGAGTCGGAGGTGTTGATGCCGCTGGCGTCGATCGACACGATGGGTGTCTCGCGGACGCTGACCAGCTTCACGTGCGGCTTGTTGAACGTTTGAAAATAGTTGGTGTCGGTGCAGATTCGTTTTGTGCCGATCGGGTGATCGGTGGGGATCAGCAGGTCGGCGACGTCGGGATCGGCAATGACCGCGCGAACCTTCTCCTCATAGAACTTGCGGGCCTCCTCGTTGGCCGCCATGTCGGTCATCTGATCGCTGAAGGTCTTCGAGAACAGCACGCCACCCAGTTCCCAGCGCTTCTCGAACGCGACCCTGCGCTCGTCGGGCGTGGCCTCCATCGTCAGCTTCGGGTGTGCGATGTGTGGCGAGCCCCCGCCGCTGCGCCACGACAGCCGACGGCGCTCGCCGTAGGTCGCCTTGATCTGCGCGCGGTCCTCGTCGGTCAGCGGCTTGTTTCCCGCCGGCACACTGTAGTTGGGCGTGCGCTGGAACACGTAGAGCTGTGCGGCCTGCTCGGCGATGATCGGAATCGACTGGATGCCAGAGGATCCCGTCCCGATCACGGCGACCCGTTTCCCGGTGAAGTCGACGGGCTCGTGAGGCCAGTGCGCGGTGTGGGACAGCTCGCCGGCGAAGTCGTCAAGGCCGGGAAAATCAGGTGTCAGCGCGGCCGACAGCGGGCCGGTCGCCATGATGCAGAACCGGGCGGTGACCGCCTCGCCGCCGTCCGTCGTCACGGTCCACCGCAAGGTGTCCTCGTCGAGGACCGCGGAGACAACCCTCGTGTTGAGCGTGATGCCGTCGCGCAGACCGAGCCTGTCGGCCACCCAGTTCATGTACCGCAGGATCTCGGCCTGGGTCGCGTACTTCTCCGACCAGTCCCACTCCTGCTCGAGTTCGGTGGCGAACGAGTAGCAGTAGTCAACGCTCTCGACGTCGCACCGCGCGCCCGGGTAGCGGTTGTAGTACCAGGTTCCGCCTATCTCCGGAGCCGCTTCGAAGAGCCGCACCGACAGTCCCTGCGAGCGCAGCCTGTGCAACGCGTACAGCCCCGCGAACCCCGCACCGACCACGACCGCGTCGACGACGGTCTGTTCACCCGAGATGCTCACGCCGTCACGGTAGGTCCTAGTGACGCCGCTGGCGGGCTGGCTTCCCGTTGACCGGACGTTCGCGATCACCGTGTTCCGGCCAATGGAAGTGCAGGTCGACTGGGCATGGTGGGTCGGCCAGGATCGCCTCATGCCACAAGCCGAAGCATGCGACACGCCAGTCGATACCGGTGTCGATGCGACCGTCGCCGTGGACCTGGACGGCGCTCGCCACTACCTGCGATGGCCGCGCGACAGGACGCTCATCGACGTGCTGCTCGATGCGGGCATCGACGCGCCGCACTCGTGTCGTGAGGGCCACTGCGGGTCGTGCGTCGCGACCGTGGTGTCCGGCAAGGTCGACATGGAGACCTGCGACATTCTCGAACCCGCCGATCTCGCCGACGGCCTCATCCTGGGCTGCCAGGCCCGCCCGGTGAGCGACGAGGTCCAGATCGAGTATTGACGCCGATTCTCGTCCGCTGACCGGGATTCGGCCCCCTACGGACGCCGTCTGCGGTAACCATGAATCACGCCCACACAGTTAGGACATCAGCATGACCGAGCGCGTACTCGACCGGGTGATGGAACTGGCCGACCAGTTCAAGGAGCAGGCCGTTGAGGCCGAGAAGATCGGGCGGCTGACCGACGCCACGGTCAAGTCGATGAAGTCCGTCGGTTCCATCCGGCTGCTGCAGCCGAAGAAGCATGGCGGCTATGAGGTCCACCCGCGCGAGTTCGCCGAGACGGTGATGGCCACCGCGGCGCTGGACCCCGCGGCGGGTTGGGTCAACGGCGTGGTGGGGGTGCACCCGTATCAACTGGCCTATGCCGACCCGCGGGTGGGCGAGGAAGTCTGGGCCGACGACATCGACACCTGGATGGCATCTCCATATGCCCCACAGGGCGTCGCGAAGCCGGTCGACGGCGGCTATCTCTTCAACGGCCGATGGCAGTTCAGTTCCGGCACCGACGCGTGTGACTGGATCATCCTGGGCGCGATGCTCGGTGACACCGACGGTAAGCCGTTGATGCCGCCGCAGATGCTGCACATGATCCTGCCGCGCTCGGACTACGAGATCGTCGAGGACTCCTGGAACGTGGTGGGCCTGCGCGGTACGGGTTCCAAGGACGTCATCGTGCGCGACGCCTTCGTACCGGAATACCGCACGATGGACGCCACGAAGGTGATGGACGGAACCGCCCAACGCGAAGCCGGCATGACCGAACCGTTGTACCTGATGCCGTGGTCGACAATGTTCCCGTTGGGTATCTCCTCGGCGACCATCGGCATCGCCGAGGGCGCCCTGGCCGCGCACCTGGATTACCAGCGCGAGCGTGTCAACGCCACCGGGGTGGCGATCAAGGACGATCCCTACGTCATGTACGCGATCGGCGAGGCCGCCGCGGACATCAACGCCGCGCGTCAGGAGCTGTTGGCCAACGTCGATCGCATCTACGACATCGTCGCCACGGGCAAGGAAGTGAGCTTCGCTGACCGTGCCGCGGGACGCCGCACGCAGGTACGGGCGGTGTGGCGCGCCGTCTCGGCGGTCGACGAGATCTTCGCCCGCTCCGGCGGTAACGCCGCGCGCATGGACAAGCCGCTACAACGGTATTGGCGCGACGTGCACGTCGGCCAAGCCCACGCGATCCACGCACCAGGCACTATTTACCACGCGTCGGCACTGAGTTCGCTGGGCGTGGATCCCGAAGGCCCGCTGCGGGCGTTGATCTAGAAAGGCCGCGCCGATGAGCGATCTGAAAAGCCTTGGCTACGTGGAGGTTCAGGCGACCGACATCGAGCGCTGGCGCCATTTCGCGTTCAAGGTGCTCGGCTTCGCCGAGGGTTCCGGCCCTGAGGGCGACGCGTTGTACCTGCGCATGGACGAGCGTGCGGCCCGCATCATCGTCGTGCCCGGCGACGTCGACAAGATCGTCACTGTCGGTTGGGAAGTGCGCGACCACGCCGCGCTGACGCGGGTCAAGGCCACCCTCGACGGCGCGGGTGTGGCGGTCAAGGAACTGTCGCTCGAAGAGGCCGATGCGCGGCGCGTCGAGGAGGTCATCGCGTTCGACGATCCCGCCGGCACGTCGACCGAGGTCTTTCACGGAGCCGTGCTGGACCACAGTCCCGTCGTCACGCCTTTCGGCGCCCGGTTCGTCACAGGCGCCCAGGGCCTCGGCCACGTGGTGCTGCCCGCTCTCGACGTGCCGGGGCTATTCCGGTTCTATACGGAGGTTCTGGGCTTCAAGTCCCGCGGCGCCTTCCGGGTTCCGGCGCCGCCGGAGTTCGGACCGATTCGCGTGCGGTTCCTCGGGATCAACGAGCGCCACCACAGCCTGGCGGTCTGCCCGGCGATGACGCTGCGCGACCCCGGCCTGATCCATCTCATGGTGGAGGTCGACAGTCTCGACGCCGTCGGCCAGGCGCTGGACCGGGTGAACAAGGACGGTTTCCAGTTGTCCTCGACGCTGGGCAGGCACACCAACGACAAGATGGTGTCGTTCTACGTGCGCGCTCCCGGCGACTGGGACATCGAGTTCGGCACCGACGGCATGCGCGTCGACGAAACCTACTACACCGCTGAGGAAATCACCGCCGACAGCTACTGGGGCCACGAATGGGTGTCAGACCTGCCGGCGGCCATGCGGCCATGACCAACGACGTCACTCCCCTGCCGGCGTCGGAGATCGCTTGCTGGGACGACGAGGCCGACGTCGTCATCGCCGGATTCGGAATCGCCGGAGCGGCCGCGGCGGTCGAGGCCACCCGCCGCGGCGCCGACGTGCTGGTCCTCGAACGAACCGGGTCGTGGGGCGGCGCGGCGTCGATGGCCGGCGGCTTCATCTACCTCGGCGGCGGCACCCCGATCCAAAAGGCATGCGGCTTCGACGATTCCGTCGAGAATATGCAAGCGTTCCTCAACGTGGCGATGGGACCGGGTGCCGATGAGAAACGCATCGCCGACTACTGCGAGGGCAGTCTCGACCATTTCGACTGGCTGGTCGAGAACGGCGTGGTGTTCAAGCCGGAGTTCTTCGGCGAGCCCGGCTGGGAACCGATGGGCGATCAGGGTCTGATGTTCAGCGGCGGCGAGAACTCCTACCCGTTCAACACCATCGCCGCGCCGGCGCCGCGCGGGCACGTCCCGCAGATGTCGAACAAGAAGCAGGGTGAGTCCAGCGCCGGATACATGCTGATGAAACCACTCGTCGAAACCGCCACGGGCGCAGGAGCGCGGGCGCTGTACGACGTGCGGGTGCAGCGGTTGATCGTCGAGTCCGACGGCCGCGTGGTCGGCGTCTTCGCGCGACGCTACGGCGAGGACGTGGCGGTCCGCGCGCGCCGCGGTGTGGTGCTGGCCATGGGCAGCTTCGCCTACAACGAGGCGATGGTCGCGCAGTACGCCCCGCGCATCGCCGGACGTCCCGCCGCGTCGATCGAGCAGCACGACGGTCAGGCGATCCGGATGGCGCAGGCGCTGGGCGCCGATCTCGCCCACATGGACGCGACCGAGGTCGCGATCTTCATCGACCCGCAGCAGTTGGTGCGCGGGATTCTGGTGAATGCTCGTGGACAACGCTACGTCGCCGAGGACACATATCCCGGGCGCATCGGCCAACTCACGCTCTACCACCAGGACAACACCGCTTACCTGATCATCGACGGCGATGCCCAGGAGGAAGCGATGGCGTCAGTGTCGCCGCAACTGATGCTGCGTCCCGCCACCTGGGTGTGCGACACCGTCGCCGACCTCGAAGCCGAGATCGGCCTGGCGTCCGGTTCGTTGCAGGCGACCGTGGCGGCATACAACGCGGGCGCATCGCGGGGCGAGGACCCGCTGCTGCACAAGAAGGCGCAGTGGCTTCGTCCGATCGGATCACCCGTCGGTGCGATCGACCTGCGCGACAGCACCGGCGGATTCACGCTCGGCGGGCTGCAGACCTCACTGGCCGGTGAGGTGCTCCACGTCAGCGGCGAACCCATCGCCGGTTTGTTCGCCGCGGGACGGTGCTCCGCGGGGCTGGCGGCGTGGGGCTACGCGAGCGGTATCTCGCTGGGCGACGGCAGCTTCTACGGCCGACGCGCAGGACGCAGCGCCGCGAAGGCCTGAGATTCGCGGGTCCTCTGCCGGGCGCATGGGAGAGGATGCAGGGATGAGAGCCGTCAGCTGTGAGCACGGGAGCCTGTCGGTCGTGGACCTACCGACACCGCAACCGGCACGCGGGCAACTGTTGCTCGAGGTGCGGCGATGCGGGATCTGCGGATCCGATCTGCACGCGAAGGACCACGCCGACGAACTGACCGGCGTGATGGACGAAATGGGCTACCCCGACTTCATGCGCGGGGACACGCCTGTCGTGTTGGGCCACGAGTTCTGCGGCGAAGTCCTCGAGCGCGGCCGAGGAGCTGCCAAGGAGTTCAAGGTCGGCACGCCGGTGGTCTCCTTCCCGTTGTTGCGCGCAGCCGGCGGGGTACACCTGACCGGGTTGTCACCGCTGGCGCCCGGCGGCTACGCCGAGCAGGTGCTCGCCGAGGCCGCGATGAGCTTCGTCGTCCCGAACGGGCTGGACGCGGACACCGCAGCGCTGACCGAGCCGATGGCAGTGGCGCTACATGCCGTGCGCCGCAGCGACATTCGCCGTCGCGACACCGCGGTCGTGATCGGCTGCGGACCGGTCGGACTCGCGGTGATCTGCCACCTGAAGTCGCTCGGCGTGCAGACGATCGTCGCCAGCGACTTCTCCACCACCCGTCGCGAGATGGCGTCACGCTGCGGTGCGCACGTCGTGGTGGATCCCGCCGTCGAATCGCCCTACGCCGCCACCGAGCAGTCCGGCGCCATCACCCGGGCTCCACAACTTTATGAACTGGGCGTCGGCTCGATGGAAAAGTTGCGTCGACTGCCCGGTTGGTCGCACCTTTACCGCATGGCCGACGCTGTCGGCGCTGCGAGCCCGAAGCGTCCAGTGGTCTTCGAATGTGTCGGCGTGCCCGGCATCATCGACGGCATCGTCGGCGCGGTACCCGTGCAGACCCGCGTCGTCGTGGTCGGGGTGTGCATGGGCACAGACGCGATTCGGCCCGCCATGGCGATCGGTAAGGAGATCGACATGCGGTTCGTGTTCGGATACACGCCGCTGGAGTTCCGCGACACGCTGCACATGCTCGCCGACGGCAAACTGGACGCCTCGGCGCTCGTCACCGGCACCGTTGGGCTGAACGGTGTGACTCGGGCCTTCGAGGTGCTCGGGACCGCCGAGGCTCACGCAAAGATCCTCATCGATCCGTCGAGCACGGCCGGCGCCCCCTAGAACGTCCTTCGCAAACCCCCAGCTCAGCGCTGTGATCGGTTACATGCCTGTGCCGGGTATGTGACAGGCTGCACATTTGTGCTACAAATAGTCATATTCCTATTAGGAATGTGCCTATCGTTCCTCAGCCCGGAGGCCTCATGACACCGCCTGTCGAAACCCCCAGCGCAGTGATCGACCGCGTATCCCTCGTCCTCGACGCTTTCGACGGTCCCGGCCGGTTGACGCTGGCCCAGATCGTCCGGCGCACCGGCCTGCCCCGCTCTTCGGCGCATCGCATGCTCGAGCGCTTGGTGCAGCTGCGCTGGCTTCGCCGCAGCGGGCGAGACTACGAACTGGGCATGCGTCTGGTGGAACTGGGGTCGCTGGCCGTGCACCAGGATCGGATGCACCGCGCCGCGGTCCCACTGCTGCACGATCTACACCGCGCGACCGGCCTCGTCGTCCACTTGGCGGTCCTCGACGGATCCGACGTCGTGTACCTGGAGAAGATCGGCGACCGGATGAGCGCCGCGCTCCCCAGCCGTGTGGGTGGGCGCCAGCCGGCACACTGTTCGGCCGTCGGCAAGGCGATGCTGGCCTACAACTCCGACGCCTGGGACGGCGTCGACCTCTCGAACCGGCGCACCCGCTACTCCATCAGCACTGCGGCCCAACTGTCGACGGAACTGGCCAAGGTGCGCGCGCACGGGGTCGCGTTCGATCGGGAAGAGTCGCTGGCCGGATTCGGTTGTGTGGCAGCGTCGATCGGAGGACCGAACGATGCGGTCGCGGCGGTGTCGGTATGCGGACCGATGAACAGGATGGCGTTCGACCAGCGTCTGGTGGCACCGGTGCGGATGACCGCGATGGGCATCTGGCGCAATGTCGAGGACGGCCCGAAGCGGGTGGCGCCGACGCTTCAGCAGGCGCGGCCGCTCCGTGGCGGGCCGGCGTTGCGGCCGGTGGCCGACCGGGAACGGGCGCTGCAGTACGCATGAGTCTCGACCCCCAGATCGCCCCGCTGATCGAGGCGCTGGATTCCGGGTTCCCGCCCGTTCACACGATGACCGGCGTCGAGGCGCGTGCCGCAATCCGGTCGCGCTTCGTAGCGCCGGCTGAGCCTGAACCGGTTGGGGCAGTGGAGGACTTGGAGATCCCCGGCGGTGACGGCCCGATCGCGGTGCGGATCTACCGGCCGTCTTCCGGTGTGCCGTTACCGGTCGTGGTGTATGCGCACGGCGGGGGTTTCGTGTTCTGCGACCTTGACAGTCACGACGGGCTGTGCCGAAGCCTCGCGAATCTCGTTCCTGCCGTGGTCGTCTCCGTCGCCTACCGGTTGGCGCCGGAGCACAGGTGGCCCGCCGCGGCCGACGATCTCTACGCGGCGACGCAATGGGTGGCAGACAACGCGACCGAGATCGGTGCTGATGCGAGCCGGATCGTCGTCGGCGGTGACAGCGCGGGCGGCAACCTGGCGGCCGTGACGGCGCTGATGGCGCGTGACCGCGGCGGGCCGGCGCTGGCGGGTCAGTTGCTGCTGTATCCGGTGATCGCCGCCGATTTCGACACCGAGTCATATCGCTTGTACGGCAAGGGCTTCTACAACCCTCGGCCTGCGCTGCAGTGGTACTGGGACCAGTACGTCCCGTCGCATTCGGACCGTACCCATCCCTACGCCTCGCCGCTGCATGCCGACCTCGCCGGGCTTCCGCCCGCGGTGGTGGTCGTCGCCGGTCACGACCCGCTACGCGACGAAGGCGTCGCGTATGCCGATGCGCTGAGGGCCGCGGGCGTTCGCACGGTGCGGTGCGACTTCGACGGCGGCATCCACGGCTTCATGACGATGCCGATGCTGGACATTGCGCATGAAGCCCGGCGACGGGCCAGCCGGGAATTGGCTCAGCTGCTCGCCGGCTCAGCTGACAGCACGGTGGTCGCCCCGTAACGCTGTTCGGGGTCGAGCACGCAATGGGTGCGGCCGAACACCGTGACCATGCACTTGTTGTTGTGCGTACACCGGCTGCGCGCACCTGGATCGGCGATCATCGTGTTGACGAGGTCGGGCTCACGCAGTAGCGCTCGACCCATGGCCACAAAATCGAACCCCTCGCGCAGCCCCGTCTGCACGTGATCACGGTTCGTGATGCCCCCCAACAGAATCAGTTTCGTGTGGCGGACCAATGGTACGAACTGCCTTGCCGCCTCGAGCATGTAGAGATCGCGGTACGGATAGCTGCCCATGACCCGCTTGCCCGCCAATCGGACGCCCGGCCGCAGTGCCTGCGGCATCACTTTCGCGAACTCCTTGACCGGCACGTCACCGCGAAACAGATACATCGGCTTGAACACCGACGAACCCTGAGTGAGCTCGATGGCGTCCAGGGTGGCATCACCGTCGAGCAACTGCACTGTGCGCAAGGCCTCGTCGATCCAGATGCCGCCGGCCATGCCGTCGTCCATGTTCAACTTCGCGGTGACCGCGATCTGGTCCCCCACGACCTCGCGCACTCGCGCCGCGATCTCACGCACGAACCGCGACCGGTTGTCGATCGATCCGCCGTAACCGTCGTTACGGCGGTTGATCAACGGGCTCAAGAACGAGCTCGGCAGATAGAGATGGCCGAAATGAAGTTCGACGGCGTCGAACCCCGCATCGATCGCCACCTGTGTCGCATGTGCGAATTGTTCCGTGACGGCGGCGATCTCGTTGCGGGTGATCTGGCGGCAATACGCTAACGAGGTCGGGTTGACGAACCGGCTGGGAGCCACCGCGGTGACCCCGGTGAGCCTTTTCTGCGCGACGACGCCCGCGTGGCCTAGTTGCGCAGAGATCGCCGCGCCGGCGCCGTGCACCGCGTCGACCAGTCGGCGCAGGCCCGGCAGCGCCGTCGCGGTCATCACGATCTGGCCGGGCGCGCTGGCGCCTTCCTTCGACACGCAGCAGTACGCGACCGTCGTCATGCCGACGCCACCCTCGGCGAATGCGACGTGGAAGTCGATCAGGTCGTCGGTGACCAGGCCGTCAGGCGAGCGGCCCTCCGACGTCGCCGCTTTGATCACGCGGTTGCGTAGAGTCACCGGCCCGAGCCGGGCAGGGGCGAACGGATCCATGCCGCCACGATGCCGTTGGGATCGGATGTCTGAGCGGGCCCTTCCCGATGGATGGGAGCGGACGCCGTCATGACCCGCCGCCCGCAATATCGTCGCCCCATGGGCGCCGTCTACGTCGTCGACCGCGTGGTCACCCGGCCGGGCTGCGCGAGACGGTTCGTCGACGCGTATCTCGCCGAATACGCGCCAGGGGCAAGGGAACGCGGTATGACGCTGCGCGACATCCTGGTGAGCCCGCCGATCTGGTTCGACGACCAGTCGAACGTCGTCACGGCGACCTGGACGCTGCCGTGTCCGCGGGCCTGGTGGGAGATGACGTGGAAGGGCAGGCCGGACCCGTCGCTCGGGCGGTGGTGGCAGGACGTCAGCGAGATGATCGTTGAGCGGACCCGCAATGTCGCGGCAGCGGCCGAAGATGTCGATGGGTTGGGCAGCGTTTGATGGGCATGTTTAACGTGATCCGCCTGATCGACACCGTCGACGATGCGGCCTGCGATCGTCTGATCTACGAACTGCGATCTGCGGCGAGCACCAGCGGTGCGAAGCGGGCGCTGATTCAGCCGACACTGCCCGGCACGCGAAACGGCGGCGACATCCTGATGCATCTGCAGTTCGACGGGGTGGCTCAATGGAATTCCGCGGCGGGGGCTTTCGAAACGATCCTCGCCGATCCTGCGGTCGACCACGTCAACGGCGCCACCTATACCGGCAACCTGGTCACCGCGTCGCCGGATCGAGGCAGCATCTACCGGACGCTGTTGCTGCGGGTGCAACCCGGTAGCGACGAGGCGATCCTCCGACGGTTCGAAGACGACCTGCGCCTGCTCCCCCGCTACGTCACGTCGATCTGTACGTGGCAGCTCAGCCGCGTCGACTCGGCCGTCGGAACGTCGCCGTGGACCCATGTGTTCGAGCAGGAATTCCGGGACGTCGAGGGGTTGATGGGCCCGTATCTGATGCATCCGATCCACTGGGCCTACGTCGATCGTTGGTTCGACCCGGAATGCCCCGAGTGCATTGTGCGCGACCGCGTGTGCCACAGCTTCTGTCGAGCGGAGACGCCATGAATCCTGACGCGGTACGGCGCCTTCTCGACGAACGCGACATAGAGCGCGCACTTTACACCGCCGCACGCGCGATGGATGAGCACGACTGGACGGCTGTTGGCGAGGTGTTCGCCCACGACGCGACGGGCGACCTCGGCACGGGACCGCTCGTCGGCAGCGCCGCCATCGTTGCGCTCATTCGAAGCTATCTCGACGCCTGTGGTCCGACCCAACATCTGCTGGGCAACGTGATCGTCGACGTCGCGGGCGACACCGCCGTATCGCGGGCCTACGTTCACGACCTGCACCTGTCCCCTGACGGTTCGGAGCGCTTCTACACGATGGGCGACTACCACGACCACTGGGAGCGACGGGCGGGCCGATGGCGAATTGTCGAGCGCATCAAGGTCAACCGCGCACACGTCGGCTCACTCGAGCGCGTCTTCGCCGAGTGATTTCGGTGCCGAAACAGTCGGTGAGCGACTGTTCTGACACCGAAATCGCTACATGCCGGCGGGCTGGATGTTCGGGTTGGCCGTCGCCGGCGGTTCCAGCGGCGGCAGTACCGTCGCACCGTCGAGACTGTGCACCGGCAACTGTTGCGACCACGGATAGTGCAGGCTGAACGCGACGAGCCCGGTGCGTTCGGCAGCGGGCCGATGACACATCGCCAGCACCGTCTCGGCAAGGTACTCGACCGGTTCTGTCGGGAACGTGTCCGGAATCAGTTGCGACGCACCGGGTGTACGGATAGCGGTCGACGGGCCCACGCAGTTGACCGCGATGTTGGCATCGACCAGCTCGGCGGCAGCCCCCTGGGTGAAGCGGTGCAGCGCGGCCTTGCATGACGCGTAGATGACGTCGCCGGACGTCTTGTTGTATTCGCGGTAGGGCCGCACCGGTGCCACGCCGGTCACCGAACCGATGTTGACGATCCAGCCCGCACCCTGCTTCCGCATGTGCGGAGCGGCGGCCTTGGTGAGCACGAACGGCGTGCGCAGGTAGTGCTCGACGGTGCGGTCAAAGGTTTCCATGCTCATCTGCTCGACGACCGAGTAGTCCGCGTAGCCGGCGTTGTTGACCAGAATGTCGATGCGGCCCAACCGCTCCACCACTTCGGCCACCAACCGCTCACGCTGCTCGGCGTTTTCCAAGTCGGCGGCGATCCCCACCGCCTTGCCGCCACCGCGCTCGATGAGCTCGATGGTCTCGCCGATCGTGCCGGGCAACGCGGCGGATGCGCCGGCGCGCACCGACGCCGACGGCTCGAACGCCCGAGCCGTCACGACAACGGTGGCGCCTTCGGCCGAAAGCCGTTGCGCCACAGCTCGGCCGATTCCGCGGCTACTGCCCGTGACGAGCGCCGTCCTGCCTTCCAGCAATCCGGTCACGACAGCTCGAAGTGTTCTTCGACGGGTGCCCGGTGCTGATGCCACAGATCGACCAGTCGGTATGGCGTCGCGACCACCACACGGCCCGAACCGGACCGGTAGTAGGTGTGCGCATTCGGGGTGTGACACCACACCGTCCGCGACATCGCCTCGTCGATCTGCGCCACGTAGCTCACGTAGGCGTCGCGCTTCACCTCCATGGTCGCCGCGTCGCGCAACGCCATCAGTTGCAGGCACTCGATGATGTAATGCGCCATCACTTCCATCGAGAAGTTGGCACCGGCACCGTGACCAGGGCTGTAGTTCGGAGCCGAGTTGATGAACAGGTTCGGGAAACCGGGCACGGTGCCGCCGCGGTATGCACGCGGACTGTCCCCCCACTCCTCGCGCAGGGTCCGGCCGTCGCGGCCGCGGATGTCGAGGGTCGACAGGAAGTCGAGGTGGTAGCCGGTGGCGTAGATGATGACGTCGAGGTCGATCTGCCGACCATCCTGGGTGACGATGCCGCGCGCGTTGACCACGGCCGGTTCGCTGGCCTCCATGTCGACGTGGTCGCGGGTCAGCGCCGCGTAGTAGCCGCCCGGGTCGCGGATGATCCGCTTACCATACGGCGCGAAGTCGGGAGTGACCTTCTTCGCCAGTTCGCTTCCCTCGCCGAATGTTTCGTTGATATAGGTCAGGCACATCTGCAGCAGCACGTCGTTGGCCGGCGAGATCGACAGATGATCCTTGGCCCATTCGGGGTCCTGCAGGATGACGGGATAGTTGTTGTCGGCCGTCGCCCAATACGACTTCAGTCGGTGCCAGTTCGCGTAATACGGCACGTGACGGCCCAGGAATCGGCGGTACTCGGGCACGTCGTCGGAGGGCCGCTTGCGCGGCGCCACCCAGTGCGGCTGTCGCTGGAAAACCGTGAGATGGTCGACCTCGTCGATGCACGCGTCGACGATCTGCACCGCGGTGCAGCCCGCCCCGATGATCGCGACGCGCTTGCCACTGAGGTCGAGCGTCGGGTCCCACATGGCCGAGTGAATGCTGATGCCCTCGAACGACTCCCGGCCCTCGAGATCCGGCCACCGCGGTCGGTTGAGATAGCCGGCGGCGGTGACGACGACGGTGGCGAAACTGACGTCGCGGTTGCCGTCGCGATCGACCGCGTGAATCTGCCATTGCTTACGGTCCTCGTCCCACCACAACGCCTCGACTTCGGTGCCGAATCGGGTGTGCTGGCGAAGGCCGTACTTGTCGGCGAGCGCGACGAGGTAGTTCTGGTACTCCCCGCCTTGCGGGTAGTAGCTCGTCCAGTCCGGATTCACCTCACGCGACAGCGAGTAATACGCCGACGGCGTGTCGACGCCGATCCCCGGATAGCGGGTGGTCAGCCAGGTGCCGCCGACCTCGTCGTTGCGGTCGAAGATCTGATATCGGACGCCCGCGTCTGCGGCGGCGAGCGCGGTGATGATGCCGGCGATTCCGGCGCCGATGATCGCCACCGTCGTGGTCTCCGGAATCGGCACCGTGCGCGGCAGCGTCGGCTGCGACAGTTGGAAGCCGCCCTGTTCGAGCAGCAACGGAATGAACTCGTCCTCCACGTCGGAGCCGAGTGCCACCGGCAGCAATCGGGCGAACAGTTGCGGGTCCTCTGGGGCCACGGCACCGGCCGGCCGGGGCGCGTCGATCGCCTCGATCACGGCCGTGACGAGCTCCTCCATGGTGCCGGTATCGGTGGTGCCCAGGCGCTCCGGTGGATCCGGCACATGGGTGATATTGGCGCCGTACCGGTCGATGACAGACGGATCACCGGTCAATTGGGCGAGCACCGCGACCAGCACACCAGCGTCCGCCTCACGCAGATGCGTCCTCAGTTCGTCGCGGTCAACCGTCGACTCCGGCCTGGTTTGCGCATCAGCAGTCACGGCTCCGAGTATCGGAGCGCAACGGCCCGACGAGCGCCATCCTGCCTACTGAGCGGGACACCAGCCGCTGAGCCACCGGTGCCAGGCCATACGCTGCGGCCATGCAACTGGACACCGTGGTAGCCCAGGCGCGCAGCCATACGCTCGGCGACATCCCACGGCGGTCGGCCCGCAAGCAGCCGGACAAGGTGGCGATCATCGATGGCGACGTCGTCCTGACGTTCGCCGAGTTCGACAACCTGGTGGATAGAGCAGCGGCGGCTTTGCAGGACAACGGCTTTGCACCCGGTGACCGCCTGGCGCTCTTGGCGCACAACTGCTGGCAGTACGCCGTGTTGGCTTTCGCGACCGCCCGCGCCGCGGTGGTGTTGGTCCCGGTCAACTTCATGCTCACCGCCGACGAGATCTCCTACGTCCTGGGCCACAGCAAGGCCAGCGGATTCATCGTCGAGGCCGGCCTGATCCCGACGGCCGAGCAGGCGATGCGGCAAGGCGGGACGGTGCGCACCACGACTGCGCTGATGCCGGCCGGCCGGCCCGCACCACCCGGTTGGGGCGACTTCGCCCACTGGTTGACCACCACCACCGCGGCCCCGGCCCCGCACATCGACGACGACCAGCTCCTGCGGTTGATGTACACGAGCGGCACCGAATCACGGCCGAAGGGAGTCATGCACAGCAGCCGCACCCTGATGTGGCAGTACATCAGCACGATCGTTGCCGGCTCGATGTCGGGCGACGACGTCGAGATCCACTCGCTGCCGCTCTACCACTGCGCGCAGCTCGACAACTTCCTCGCGACCGACATCTACCTCGGTGCGACCAGCATCATCCTTCCCAAACCCGACCCCGACACGGTGTTGCGCACGATCGCCCGCCACGCAGTGACGAACTACTTCGCGCCTCCCACGGTGTGGATCAGCCTGCTCCGCAGCCCAGTCTTCGACACTGTGGATCTGTCCAGCCTGCGCAAGGGCTACTACGGCGCCTCCGCGATGCCGGTCGAGATCATCAACGAGATCCGGGAACGGCTGCCCAACTTGCGGCTGTGGAACTTCTACGGGCAGACCGAAATGGCGCCGCTGGCGTCCGCGCTTGCACCCGACGAGCAGGAAGCACACGGCGGCGCGGCCGGGCGGCCGGTGGTCAACGTCGAGACAACCATCCTCGACGAAGAGGACCAGCCCGTCGCGACGGGCGTGGTGGGTGAAATCGCCCACCGCAGCCCACATCTGATGTTGGGCTATCTCGACGACCCCCCCAAGACGGCGGAGGCCTTCCGTGGCGGCTGGTTCCACTCCGGTGACCTCGGCTATTACGACGAGCATGGCCTGCTGCACGTCGTGGACCGCAAGAAGGACATGATCAAGACCGGCGGCGAAAACGTCGCCAGCCGCGAAGTCGAAGAAATCCTCTACCGGCACAGCGGAGTACAGGAAGCCGCGGTGTTCGGGTTGCCGCATCCCACGTGGGTCGAGGTCGTGGTGGCCGCGGTGGTCGCGCGCGACGGTTTCACGCTGACCGAGGATGACGTGATCGCGCACTGCCGCAAGCATCTGGCCGGCTTCAAGACGCCCAAGCGGGTCTTCTTCGTCGACTCACTGCCCAAGAACCCGAGCGGCAAGCTGTTGAAACGTCAACTGAGGCAGCGCTTCGGCTCCGAAGCGCTCACCCACTGAAGGGATAACGCCGTCGTGTTCACAGGACGCATCGCGCGGTTCGACGGGCCCGGCGAACCGTTCCAGATCGAGACCGTCGGCCTGACCGGGGCAGAACCCGGTGAGATCCTGATCCGGGTCACTCGCACCAACATCTGCGGATCCGATCTGCACGCCTGGCACGGAACATTCGCGACCGGTGGACTCGGTGGCAAGCTGCCCACCGTGCTGGGGCACGAAATGGTGGGCATGGTCGAGGCCCTCGGCGACGGCGTCAGCACCGACTCCAACGGCGCGCCGCTGGAGGTGGGCACCCGGGTGGTATTTCCGTACTTCTTCTGCTGCCACCGCTGTCGCAACTGCCTGATGGGTCGGCGAAATGCATGCCTGAACCTCACGATGGCGATGCTGGGCCGCGCCGACGAACCTCCGTACTTCGTGGGGGGCTATGGCGACTACTTCCTGCTGCCCAGCGGTGCTGTGATCTATGCCGTTCCCGGCTCCGTGTCTGACGACATCGCCTCTGGCGCCAATTGCGCTCTCTCCCAGGTTATATACGGCCTGGAGCGCGTCGATCAGCAACTCGGGGAAATCGTCGTGGTGCAGGGCGCCGGCGCTCTCGGCCTGTACGCCGTCGCCGTGGCGAAGGCACGTGGGGCGGGGCTGGTCGTCGCGATCGACGGGGTGCCCGAACGTCTGGAGTTGGCGACGGCGTTCGGCGCCGATGCGGTGATCGACATCAACGAGGCGGCCACCGCGAAGGACCGGACGAAGGTCGTACGCGAACTCACGGACGGGCAGGGCGCCGACGTGGTGGTGGAGGTGGTCGGCCACCCGTCGGCCATCGACGAGGGTCTCAAGATGCTCGGCCAGTTCGGCCGCTACGTGGAGATCGGCAACATCAACATCGGCAAGACGTTCGAGTTCGATCCGTCGCGGTTCGTGTTCGCCAACAAGACGATGGTCGGCGTCTCGCTCTACGACCCGCCGGTGCTGTCGCGCGCGCTCACCTTCCTCGAGCAGCACCAGGACTCGCTTCCGCTGAAACGCCTTGCTGCGGCGCAGTATCGGCTTGACGATATCAACGAGGCGTTTGCCGCCGCCGACGGCAAGCGCGATGTCCGCGCCAGCATCGTTCCTTGATCAAGGAAGTCCATGCACCATCACACGCGTGAAACGCTGTTCATCGACGGGCAGTGCAACCTCCCGCACGCGTTGCGGATGGCCAAGCGGCTGCTGCAAGAATCACGGGTGGGTCCGCTGGACTCAACGTTGTCCATGGCGGCGGCCATGCAGCGCAGCCACCGATATGAGTGGAGGAGATGGTGACGTCGCAGGTGTCACTTCCGCGGCTGGTGCCGCCGGCGACTGTCGAACCGGCGACCACGGAGCCGCTGCGCGCCGAGGTTCGCGCCTTTCTGGCCGAGCAGCGCGCCGCGGGCACGTACACCCCCGCCGTCGATGCCTGGTTGACCGGCTGGGACGAGAAGTTCACTGCCGCGCTCGCCGTTAAGGGCTGGCTGGGCATGACGGTGCCCGTCGAATACGGCGGCCACGGGCGCTCATTCGTCGAACGCTTCGTGGTGACCGAGGAACTGCTCGCGGCCGGCGCGCCGGTGGCCGCGCATTGGATCGCCGACCGGCAGATCGTGCCGTCGCTGTTGAAGTACGGCACCGAACACCAGAAGTCGGAGTTCCTGCCGAAGATCGTGCGCGGCGAATGCTACTTCGGCATCGGGATGAGCGAACCCGACTCCGGCTCTGACCTGGCGAGCGTGCGGACGAAAGCGGTTCGCGTCGACGGGGGTTGGGAGCTAACCGGCACCAAGGTGTGGACATCGGGGGCCCATCACGCGCACGCGTTCATCGCGCTGGCGCGTACCGCACCGGTGGATCCGGGCGATCGGCACGCCGGGCTGAGCCAGTTCATCGTCGACCTGCGGGGTCCGGGTGTGGATATCCGGCCGATCGTCTCGATGAACGGCGCACACCACTTCAACGAGGTGGTCCTTGATGCGGCGTTCGTGCCCGACGCAATGGTGTTCGGTGCGATCGGCGACGGCTGGCAGCAGGTGACCTCGGAGCTGGCGTTCGAGCGCAGCGGACCTGAGCGGTTCTTGTCGACGTTCGTTCTGCTCGCATCGTGCGCCGAACACATGGCGTCTCAGCGGATCTCGCCCGACGCCGACCTCGGGCGGCTGGTGGCGCGCATCGCCGGCCTGCACCAGATGTCGACCGCGGTGGCGGGTGCGCTGGAGCGAAATGCCCCGGCGGATGTGCCCGCGGCCGTCGTCAAGGTCCTCGGCACCACCACCGAGGGCGATATCGCCGAATTCGCCGGCCAGTTCGACGATGGCGATATCGATCCGGCGTTTACCGAACTCGTTTCGGCTGCGGCGGATCAGCGTCCGGGTTTCACGCTGCGCGGCGGAACAAACGAAGTGCTGCGCGGTGTCATCGCGCGCGGATTGGGCCTTCGATGACCGAGACACCGTCGGCCGGCGTGGATCCGGCACTGGTCGCGATGATGGACGCCGTCTTCGCGGAACATCGCGGCGATCCGGCGCTGTGGCAACAACTCGACAAACTCGGACTGGTGCGGCTCACGGGTCCCGAGGATGTCGGCGGCAGTGGTGCCGGATGGTACGAAGCCGCCGAACTGCTGAGCGCCGCGGCCCGTCACGGCGTGCGAGTTCCGTTGGCCGAAAACGACTTGCTGGCGTGCTGGCTGTTGGATGCGATCGGCCTGCCCAGTACCGGGACGGTGCGTACGGTTTGCCTATTGGACTCGTATGGGACGGCGCGCGGTGTGCCATGGGCGGCGGGCGCCCAGCGGGTCGTGGTGGTGTGGAACGCCGGTGGCGAACACCGTGCCGCCGACGTTGACATCGAGAGACTGGGCATCACATCGGGATTCAATACGGTCGGCGAGCCACGCGACACTGTCACCGCCGACATCTCGGCCCTCGACGGCGTGTCGGTTCCCGCACCACTAGTCACGCAATTGCGGCTGAAGTCTGCACTAGTGCGCTCAATTCAGGTGTGCGCAGCGCTCGATCGCGTCGTCCAGATGTCCGTCGAGCATGCGACGTCGCGCATCCAGTTCGGTCGCCCGTTGGCCCGCTTTCAGGCGGTGCAGCATCTGATCGCCGATCTCACCGCCGAGGCCGCGCTCGCCCGCGCGGCGACCGAAGCCGCGCTGACCACGGCCGTGACCACCGACTGGTCGGGCGAGAGCCTCGAATTCCGGGTGGCGGCGGCCCGTTCTTGCGCAGGCCATGCCGCGGAAGTCGTGGTGCGCAACGCGCACCAGGTCCACGGCGCCATTGGCACCACACAGGAGCACCGACTGCACGAATTCACCCGGGCTGCCCTAGCCTGGCGCTCGGAGTTCGGCTCAGTACGGTACTGGGACCAGCGGGTGACCGATGCGGCCCTGGCGGCGGGCGCAGCCGGACTGTGGAGCATGGTCACTGGCTAGGGTTACGGCGAATGACGGTCAGCCGCGAGGCGCGTTCGTCACGCGGCGTCGGTTGTTGGTCCCGCTCGACTTTCGTTGTCGTCGTTCGGGGTTCGTCCGTCGACGATTTCGTCGGTTTCGTCGGACGGTCGGTGGAGACGCTCGGGGCGATGGTACTCGTTGACGCGGGCTTGCCCTGTGTCGAGATGTGGGGGTGGAATCCACTCGACGTCGTTGTCTTCGTTGATCCGTGTCTGCCAGCCGCCTGGCCCGACCATGCGGTTGTCGGGCCCACACGCCAAACCGAGTTCGTCGACGTTTGTTTGCCCGTCGTCGGCCCAGTCGCGAGCCGCGTGATGGGCTTGGCAACCGTAGGCAGGCACGGTGCAGCCCGGCTTCGTGCAGCCGCCGTCGCGGGCGATGAGCATAATCCGCTGAGCCGGCGAGGCCACGCGCCGAGCGCGAAACAAGTCCAGCGCCGACCCGGTCGCCTTGTCGAACACCGCCAGGTAATGGTTAGCGTGGGCGGCCATCCGAATCACGTCGCCGATGGGGATGACGGTGCCCCCACCGGTGACGCCGACCCCTGCCCGGCTCTCCAACTCCTGCAGTGTGGTGCGGACGATGATCGAGGCTGGTAACCCGTTGTGCTGCCCCAATTCACCGCTTTCCAGCACGCTGCGCCCGACCGCGACCAGCGCGTCGTGCTGGCGCTGCGCCAGACTGCGGTGGTCGTTATCGATCTGGGCCTGTGATGGCGTACCTGAAACGCAGGGTTGCTCGTCGTCGGGGTTGCACATGCCCGGCGCCGCCCACTTCGCGAAGATCGCCTCGTATATCGCCCAGGCTTCGGGAGTCAGATTGCCTCTGAACGGGATCATCTTGTCTGACCCCTGGGGTCCTTTCCACACGCCACGGCGCCGCGCGCGTTCACGCTCGTCGGGTTCGGGACCATCCTGGTCGAGCAGGAACAGGATGCGCTCGGCGTTGTCTTTCAATTCCTTCGGTCCCACGCCGATCGCGGTGCGCACCAGGTCGACTTCGATCTGTGCGCGGGTGCCGGCGTCGACGCCGGCCGGGATGCGCTCCATCGCCTCGCGCACGACCTTGACATGCTCGCGATTGATCGACCCGTGAGCTTGGGCCAGTGCGGTGCAGGGTAACTCGGGCTCGAGCGGTTCACCCGTCAGTGTGCGACGCGGACCCAACTTGGCGGCTTCGTCGAGCCGGCGGCCGGCCTCACTGGTCGAGATCCGCCACCGGATCGCCAGCACGTCGCGCCAGGATTTTGCGCCCATTTCCGTGGCGGTGGTCTCCCCTTGCAAGCGCGCCAACATGCGATGGCTCTGAGTCGGCAGCTGGCAGGCGAGGGCTTCAAGGTCGTCAAGCGCACCGATCAGGTCGTGCTCGGTGAGCGCCTCGATGGGCAACGCGGCCAGCTCGTCATAGGCGGCGCGAAGCGAGGCAACCGTGGCCTGCACCGCTTCCGCACTCATGACTCGAACGTATGTGCGAATTCTAAGAACTTCGCGACGTATCTCTGAAAGGTTCCATGAGAGTTGGCGACGTTCCACTCACCGGGCACTCCCGGTGTCGACCGGCGGCTCCGACGGTTGACTGCAATGGTGAGCAACGACATCACGCTGTCCGAATTGCAGGAATTCATCGCGGCCTACTGGTACGCCTACGACGAGGCGAACTACGACGACATGGCGGCGGCGAAAGCCGAGAACATCCGATTCGTAACCCGCAGCGATTCGGGCGCAAGCCCCTTCGAAGAGCTTATGTCGCCGGAGCTGCACGGCCGCGACGCCGTCATGGAGTGGCTCACCGACCACCGCAAGCAGAGCCCGTACCCGCTGCGTCACCACGCCACCAACGTGCACCGCACCGGCGTTAAAGAGGACGCCGCTCTCGTCCGTTTTTATATCTTCGTCAACCAGATCGCGAACTTCGTGCCGTTCGCGGTGTCCAGCGGTATCGCCAACGTCGCGGTGCGCCGCGGTGCCGACGGGCTCGAGTTCACCGAAATGGAGATGGTTCTCGACACCACCGACTCGGTGCCACTGGCCGAGCTCGCCACCGAAACCGCAGCATCCGGCAGCTAGTTCGGTGACCGCTCGCGAGACGTTCTCCGGCGGCGTCGCGGTCATCACCGGCGCCGGTAACGGGATCGGGGCCGGTCTGGCCCGCCATGCCGCCGCGCTTGGCATGACGGTGGTGCTTGTCGACGTCGATGGTAAGGCGATCGCCGCACTGCGTGACGAACTGCCCAGCTCCATCGACGCCGTGTACGACGTGCGCGATCCGGATGCGCTGGAAAGACTTGCAGCCCAGGTGTACTCCGAGACCGGTCCGGTGCGGCTGTTGGTCAACAACGCCGGTGTGGAACAGTTCGGCTACCTGTGGGACACGCCCGTGGTCAACTGGGATCGCCTGGTGGCGATCAACGTCAGCGGCGTCTTCTACGGCGTGCGCGCGTTCCTGCCGCACATGCTCGCCGCCGATACGCCGTCGTGGGTGTGGAACGTCTCGTCGATCGGCGGCGTCGCGGCGGTGCCATTGCAGGCGCCGTACATCATGAGCAAGCACGCGGTGCTCGCCCTCACCGAATGCTTGCGCCTGGAGGTGCAATTGGCCGGCCACGCCGACCGGATCCATGTGCAGGCGGTGTTACCCGGCGCGGTGAAGTCGAACATCTTCGAGGCGGCAGGCGGTGTCGACGGCGGCGATGTCGCGGCGGCCGAGTCGCAGCGATCGGCGATGCTCGACATCAAGGCCGACGCGATGGACCCGATCGAGGCGGCGCGGACGGTGTTCGAGCAGGCGGCCGCAGGCGATTTCTATCTGCTGACGCAACCCGAATATGTCGGCAACGCGATGGCTGAGCGCGCCGACATCCTGGCGGACCGCCGCCCGCCGGCGCTGCGCACCAAGCGTCGTTTCGATCCAGCACAGCAATGACGATCTCCAAAGCCGCTGAACCGCTGTTGGATCCGGACGCCGCGGCCCGCGTCGCGGAGTTCGGTGTTGTGCCGCCGATGCGCGAGCGCGGACTGGCCGCGGTCCGCGAGGCCCTGGAGTCCGCTCCCCTGCCTCCCATGCCGGAGATGGCCGAGGTGGAAGACCGGGTGATCGACGGACCGGTCGGGCAGATTGCGTTGCGGATCTACCGACCGACTGTGCAGGCGGCGGCGCCGGCGATGGTCTACTTCCACGGCGGCGGCATGGTGTTGGGATCGAATCATTCGTTCGAACCGCTGGCGCGCACCCTCGCCGAGAAATCCGGCGCCACCGTGGTTTCCGTCGACTACCACCTGGCGCCGGAAGCGCCGCCCCCGGCCCAGTTCGACGACGCATACACCGCGACGTCCTGGGTTGCGGCGAATGCGCACGAACTCGGCATCGACGCAAGCCGATTGGCGGTGGCCGGCGACAGCGCGGGCGGCACCCTGGCCGCGGCCGTCGCCCTGGCCGCCCGAGACCGCGGCGGCCCAGACCTGTTCGCGCAGCTGCTGATGTACCCGGGACTCGACAAGGATCTGACGGTGCCGTCGGTCAGAGCCATGCCCGACGCCCCGATGCTCACCCTCGTCGACATCGAGTACATGTATGAGTTGGCCGACGGCCCCGACCACCCGTACGCGGTGCCCGCCCGTGCGGACGATCTGTCCGGTCTACCGCAAGCCATCGTCGTGACCGCGGCCGCCGACCCCATTCGGGACTGGGGCGAGCGATACGCCGCACGACTGCAGGACGCCGGCGTGCAGACCACACTGACCCGCTATCCCGGGGCGTATCACGGTTTCCTGATGCGGTCGGACGCCACCGCGCGTGGTCGGTTGGCGGTGGCCGAGATCGGCGCGCTGATGAGCGCCAAGTTCGCCAACCCCCTGCCCTTCTGAGCGCGCCTCCGTCCGCGCGAGCCTTCGCGCGAGCAGACGCAAATGTCCCTCAGACCTCGGCGTGTCGGGGGCATTCGCGTCTGCTCGACGGGAGAAATGAGCGTGTCCCGATCACTGGACAGGTGGCCTTTCGAA
This sequence comes from Mycobacterium sp. GA-0227b, assembly GCF_001499855.1. Taxonomy (GTDB): domain Bacteria; phylum Actinomycetota; class Actinomycetes; order Mycobacteriales; family Mycobacteriaceae; genus Mycobacterium. The sequence goes on along the minus strand of NZ_LQIK01000003.1, from coordinate 116,057 downwards.
GGTGCGCGGCCGCACCACAATCGAGCCATGCTTACCGACCAGCAGCGCATGGAGCTTTCCGACGTTCTGCGGCCGGCGTCGCCGCCGCGTGAGATCGACGATATCTACACCGACGATCAGCGCGAGCGCCTGCTCGACGTGGTTCGCACGCAGGGGCCGTGGCGGCTGATCATCGCCCAGCACTTCGCCTCTGCGGAAGAGCTGATGGCCACGATGAGCGGCATGTTCCCGGAGGGCTTCGAACCGTCCCTGGACCTGTTCCTGACGCCGACATTCCGTGGCTACCTGGCCAACTACGGCACCGTGCTGTATCCCGAACTGCACGACTGCTTCTACAACCAGCGCTTCGTGGAGTTGGCGAAGAGCTATTGGAACGCCGAGTACGCCAAGCCGGAGATGATGTTGTTCAACATCAATGGGCCGTGCGCCAACCGGGATCCGGGCCACCTCGACTCCCCCAGCTTCCGCGGTGTGCGTCACGAGAACGCGCCGACATGGCTCACCAGCGTCATGGGCAAGTCCGGTCTGTTCCGCGACTACCTGATCAAGATGGCCCAGGTCATCACCTGGTTCTCACACGACGAGAGCAGCGGCTTCACCTACTGGCCGGACGGTCCGCTCAAGGCGCCGCGGCGTCTCCTGCCGCCGGTGTACAACCGCGGTGTGCTCGTGCAGAACGAGATGATGGTGCACCGCGGCGAGGCCAACGGCCCGCTCGAGCAGCAGACCCCGGCGGGCCTGGCGTTCGACACGGTGTTCACCGGCGACCCGGCCGACAAGGATGCCTGGCTGCTGAAGAACGGCAACGACGTGATCGCCCGCCACCACACCGACGAACTGCGGTTCCTGGTGCACTGGTCGGCCGAAGTGTTCGCCGACTACGACGAGTTGAAGAAGAACATGGACGGCAGCGACGACCTGACGATCGACAAGGCCATCGACATGCTCGTCGACGACGCCGGCAAGAAGGGGATCAAGCTCGACGTGCCCGGCGAGCCGCTGCACGACCCGGAGTTCATCGGGGCGCTGAATGCGGTCTACGACCTTGGCGGGCCGGCCGAGTACCCGAAGGAAGCGCCGATCAGCGCGTTCCAACTCGCCTGACCCAGAAAGGCTTTCAGCGTGGAGCGCTTCAACGACCGGCGGATCATCGTGACCGGCGCCGGATCCGGCATCGGTGCGGCCACCGTCGCCCGACTGCTCGACGAGGGCGGAACGGTCGTCGCCTGCGACGTCTCACCGGACGGCCTGGCGGCGACCGCCACCGCGGCCGACGACGCGGGCACGGGCAAGCGGTTGACGACGACGGTGCTCGACGTCTCGGACGAAGCTGCGGTCGCGGCGGCCGTCGACGCGGCGGTCGCCGAGATGGGCGGGCTCGACGTGTTGGTCAACGCCGCAGCCATCCAACGGTGTGCGCACACCCACGAGCACACGCTCGAGGACTGGAACACGACGCTGGCAATCAACCTCACAGGCACCTTCCTGATGACGCGGCGCGCCTTGCCTGCGTTGCTCGACTCTGGCCGCGGCGTGGTGGTGAACTTCACCTCGACTGCCGCTTCGTTCGCGCATCCCTATATGGCCGCGTATGCCGCCAGCAAGGGTGGCGTCCTCGCGTTCACCCACTCGCTGGCACTCGAATACTCCAAACAGGGTCTACGCGCGGTCAACATCCAACCCGGTGGAGTCGCAACGGCTCTGGCCAATTCGACGCTGGACAAGATGCCTGAAGGTTATGACCTGGCGCTGTGGGCGAAGCAGACGCCGCTGTTGCACGGCCGCGAGAGCGAGGTCCTGGGCGACCCGAGTTCGGTCGCGTCGGTCATCGCCATGGTCGCCTCCGACGACGGCGCCTTCATCACCGGCACCGAGATCCGCGTCGACGGCGGCGCGCACGCCTAGCGCTCAGCGCACCACCACGTCGCTCGGCTCGCGCGGCGCGCCCAGCATCGCCCGGTGCGATGGCGGTTGCCGGCCACCGTCATCCGTGACGCCATACCGCTGCGCCAGTTCGGCACCGATCAAGGTGTGGCCGCTCAGTTGGTCCAGTTCCGGGTCGCGGTACAGCGCGTCGATCACCCGGCCGGTGAACTCGGGGGTTTCCGCGTGTTCGGCCATGGTGGCCAACGCTTCCGGCTTGCCGTCGAACGCCGCGCGCATCTTCTCGGTGAGCAGGATGCCCATCCAGATCGACACCGTATTCACCGCCGTATCCCGGAAGTCGATCGCCATATCAGCGGCCATCTTGTCGATGCCGGCCTTCTGCGCACCATAGGCCGGCCCGTGCATGTAACAGACCGAACCCGGCGAGGACGTGAACGCGATCAACCCGCGCGGCCGGCGCACCATCAACGGAGCGGCGTAGTACGACGCGGCGTAGGCCGAACGTAATCCGACGTCGAGGATATCGCCGAGTTCAAGCTCCTTCTCCCAGAACGGCTTCGGATCAGTAAGCGCGTCGTGGACCGCCGCGGCGTTGTTGACGAGCAGGTCCAGGCCACCGCACTCGTCGGCTACCCGGCTGAACAGCGCGGCAACAGCGACATCGTCGCGATGGTCGACCCGGACCGCGATCGCACCGTCGCCGGCATCGGTCACCGTCCGTCCCGTCGCGTACACCCGCCAGCCGCACGCCAGCAGTGCCCGGGCGATGCCCCGGCCGGCGCCGCGGCTCGCACCTGTCACGACGGCGACCGGCGCGTCGAGGTTTTCGGTCACCACACGAGATTACGGTGCGGCGTACACCGTAGGGCTAGAACGTGACCACCACCTTGTCGGTCGCCCCGGGGGTGGAGGCGGCCTCTAACGCCGCGTCGATGTCCTCGAACGAGAATGTGTGACTGACGATCGTCTGGTACTTGCTGCCCGACGAACTCGACGACGCAGCGGAATGCCCGCTGGCGACGATCTCGGCTCCCCTCCTCGACTCGACCGGCGCGATCGTCATGTCGGTGTCGGCTCAGCCGTATCGGCGGCTCAGCCCGGAAGCGGTTCGTGACATCGGGGCGCAGGTCCTTGCCTTCGCAGAGGACGTCCGGCCGCTGGTTGCGCAGTACGTCGCCGGCGGAGGCTAGTCGACGACCTCATCGAGGATCGGGACTGAACCGCGCCTCGCCGCATCCTCGATCGATTCGCGAAGCGCCGCGCAGACGAGGACCAGGCCCCGGCCGTGATTCTTGAGCGCCTCGGCCTCGCGCAATTCTTGGCAGCTGGCCATCGCATCCGCGTCCCACTGGATGCTGGTCTGCTCCCAGCTGCTCTTGCGAACCAGTACGCGGGCACCACAAGTGCCGCAATCGACAGGAACCAGCGGTGAATCCTGCAGACGGTTGTCGACGCGAACAGCCATGAGAGCCTTACCCGCTGGCCGCCTGTGCGATGTTCGCCTCAACCTCCTGCTGCCAGGCTTCGCGGGGCCGCGTGACGTCGATCTCGTATTCGAAGCGGTCGACCATGTCCGGTGCTACGTCGGCGACGTCCACGTAGAACTGCTCGTACCACCGGCGCAGCTGATACACCGGCCCGTCCTCCTCGCACAGCAGCGGATTGTCGATGCGGGCCTTGTTCTTCCAGATCTGCACGTCCTGCTCGAAGCCGACCTTGACCCAGTCGCCGAGCGCGATCGCAGCCTGCATCGCCGCTTCCTCGGGAAGGTTTGCCGACTTCTTGACGATGATGCCGTACTGCAGCACAAAGGAATTGGCGTCGATCGGGTAATGGCAGTTGATCAGAATCGTGTTCTGATCGTCGTTCTCGAAATGGTAGGTCAGGTCGTCGATCATGAACGAAGGGCCGTAGTAGGACGCCACCGAGGTCGTGCCGAGCAGTCGCGGCTGACCCTCTGGATCAGGAATGTCCCCACGGGAACCGCTGTTCATGTACTGCGTCGCGAGATGCCCTTCGAAGATGTTCTTGAAGTGTGTCGGCATCGAGCCGTGGATGTAGAAGAAATGGGCCATGTCGACGACGTTGTCGATGATCTCGCGACAGTTCGTGTTGACCACGGTCGTGTACCAGTGCCAGTCGGTCCACTCATTGCTCGTGGCGCCCTCGATCCGCGGAACGGTCACGTCATCGGGCGGCGGATTGCCCTCGGGATCGTTCCACACGAACAACATCCCGTCCTGCTCGAGCGTGGTCCACGTCGCGGTGCGCGCCAGGCGCGGTGTGCGCTTGCTGTAGGGAACCCGCTTGCACCGGCCGTCACCGCCCCACCGCCAGTCATGGAAGGGACACGCGATCTCGTCGCCCTTCACCGTGCCCTGGCTGAGGTCGCCGCCCATGTGCCGGCAGTAGGCGTCGAGAACGTTGATCTTCCCGTCGCCGCTGCGAAACACCACCAACTTCTGACCGAACGCGCTCACCGAATGCGGTTGGCCGTCACCGAAATCACGGATGAGCCCCAGGCAATGCCAACCCCGGGCGAACCGGGTCGGCGCCGACCCAGCTTCGATCTGTCGGACCTCGACATCGGACTCTAACGTCATTGGACCTTTGTACTCCCGCACGCAACGGCGCAACACCGATCGTTCCGCTCATCAGGACGCCTGGTGCCAACGGACGCCGAGACGGCCTAGCGTCAGGCCGTGACCACTGCGCCGCACCCCGCCATTCCCTCGAGCGTGCCCCTCGAGGACTGCACCGTGGACCTTCTGGTCGTGGGATCCGGCACCGGGATGGCGGCCGCGTTGGCGGCCCGCGAGCAGGGCCTGAGCGTCTTGATCGTCGAGAAATCCGATTACGTCGGCGGTTCGACGGCGCGCTCCGGCGGAGCGCTGTGGTTCCCCGCCAGCCGGGTGCTCGCGGAGAGCGGTGGCGGCGACACCACGCAGCGGGCACAAACGTATCTCGACGCGGTGGTCGATGGCACCGCAGCGGCACAGCGATCCACGGCGTTTGTCGCACACGTCGACGCGACCGTCGAGCTACTGCGGCGGACCACGCCGATGAGGCTGTTCTGGGCGAGGGACTACTCGGACTATCACCCGGAGGCGCCCGGCGGTTCCGCGGCGGGCCGGACATGCGAGTGCCGCCCGCTGGACACCGCCGTGCTCGGTGCGTACCGCTCGCGACTGCGTCCCGGTGTCATGGAGGCGAAGATCCCGATGCCGACGACGGGCGCCGACTATCGCTGGCTCAACCTGATGTCGCGGGTTCCCCGAAAAGGTTTGCCTTTGGTGGTGAAACGGCTCGGCCAAGGCGTCGGCGGCCTGCTGTTGGGCCGTCGGTACGCCGCAGGTGGTCAAGCGCTGGCCGCCGGACTGTTCGCCGGTGTGCTCAAGGCCGGCATCCCCGTTTGGACCGCGACGTCGTTGCAGCGGCTCACCACCGATGACGACGGCCGCGTGACCGGCGCGGTCCTCGACCATCGAGGCCGCTCGATCACCGCCGTCGCCCGCCGCGGCGTCGTGCTCGCGGCCGGCGGCTTCGACCACAGCATGGACATGCGCTGGAAGTTCCAATCGGAATCGCTCGGCGAACATGCAAGCCTCGGCGCGGAGACCAACACCGGCGATGCGATCCGCGTCGCCCAAGAGGTCGGCGCCGCAATCGATCTCATGGACCAGTCGTGGTGGTTCCCGGCCGTCGCCGCGCTCCCCGGCGGTGCCCCCAAGGTGATGCTGGCCGAACGCTCACTGCCTGGATCACTGATCGTCGACCAGACGGGTAACCGGTTCGTCAACGAAGCGACCGATTACATGTCGTTCGGCCAGCAGGTGCTGGAACGTGAACGCGCGGGCAATCCGGTCGAATCGATGTGGATCGTGTTCGACCAGAAGTACCGCAACAGTTACGTCTTCGCCGCCGATCTGTACCCACGGATGGCCATTCCGGCGGCGTGGTACGACGCCGGCATCGCGCACCGCGCCCATGACCTCGCCGACCTCGGCCGCAAGATCGGCGTACCGGAATCGCCGTTCGTCGCGACTATGCACCGGTTCAACGAGATGGCCCGTGCCGGACAGGATTCGGACTTCGGACGCGGCCGCAGCGCCTATGACCGCTACTACGGAGATCTGACCGTCACGCCGAATCCGAATCTGCGGGCGCTCGAGCGCGGCCCGTTCTACGCGGTGAAGATGGTGCTCAGCGACCTGGGCACCTGTGGCGGCCTGCGCGCCGACGAGCGGGCACGGGTGCTACGCGAGGACGGCACCGCCATCGACGGCCTGTACGCGATCGGTAACACCGCCGCCAACGCATTCGGGGCCACCTATCCCGGTGCCGGCGCGACGATCGCGCAGGGCATGGTGTACGGCTACATCGCGGCGCACGACGCGGCTGGCGGATAGTCAGTCGTCGGCTTCGGCCTTCTTCTCGATCTCGTACCAGTACTCGGGCGCCGGCCACGGAACTTTCGTACGGCCGCCCTCCCCCGCTTTGGGGAACGAAGCCTGAGCCTCATCAAGCTCTTTGATCATCTTCAACGCCAGCTCGCGCTCGTTGGCGTAGTACCGCTCGGCCCACTGCAGCGCCACGCGGGCGTATGCCCAGGCCGGATCCGCGCCCGCCCACCGAGCGTCCTTGGCGGCGTTGCGATGCATCTCGTCGGCATACGCCACGTGTTCCTGCAGCACCTCTTTGAGCCGGTCGGGTGTCGTCAGATGTCCCAACGTCACCCGCAGCAGCGGCCCATGCTTGAGATTGGGCGGATCGACCGGGGCTTCGTTCGCCCACCGCGTGACCGCATCGAGGCCCGCCTCGGTGATCTTGTACAACCGGCGATTGCGCGCGCCCGTGTCGTCCGAGCGCGATGTCACCAGGCCGAGTTTCTCCAACTTCTTGAGCTCGGTGTAGATCTGGCTGTACGCCGGGCTTCCGTAGTAGAAGCGCATGCTCCATTCGATCCACTTACGGATGTCGTAGCCCGAGAGTTCGTACTCGTACGACAGCATGCCCAGCAGCGCAAAACTGGTCGCCGCCAGGTTCGGCTTCGCGCCAGACGCGTCGTCGGTCATTTGTCCAGACTAACAATGGCAGGTCAGATAGGTCGTCGTCTCACCACTGGCCGGGACATGGTGTTGCGGCCCACCGCCGATCCGCCGACGCTGAGGCGGTGACGACTTCACCCCTCGAGCAGCTGCGGGAGGTCTACGAACCTCTCGCGCAGTCGGTACGTCGACTCATCGACGTCAGCATCCGCACGCACGCCGACGAGGCGACGGTCAAGACCGCGATCGACAACATCGACTGCGCCGCAAACCAACTCGAGAGCGCCGCGCTGCGAGCCGGCTCGTTCGGCCTCGAGCAAACCAACGACGGACAGCCTATGGCCTGGGGCAACGTCGTGATGGGAGTGCGCAACCCCGTCGCTCCCCCGCTGATCGTGCACCATGAGGCCGATGGATCAGTATGGGCGGATTTTGTGCTCGGCGCGGCTTTCGAGGGTCCGGCCGGACATGTACACGGCGGGGTGTGCGCGATGCTGCTCGACCATGTTCTCGGCGCCACCGCGCATAAACCCGGAATGCCTGCTGTCACAGGCACTTTGACGCTGCGCTATCGTCGCGGCACCCGGCTGGGACGGCCGCTGCGCGCCGAGGCTCATGTCGATCGCGTCGACGGTGTCAAGACCTTCGCGGTCGGGCACATCGCCGACGACGAGGGCGTCACCGTCGAGGCCGAGGGCATCTTCATTCACCCTGGCAGAGGCGCTCGCGACGACGTGGGATGAGCAGACAAAGCTCACCGCGAAACCGGAAAACCGCTATTCAGCGGGCCGGCCGCCGAACAGGCTGCCAGAATCAGCTGTGGACATCGAGCACCCCGAAGCGCACAAGCGCGGGGACGACGGCCGCTACGAGACGGAAACTCAACGGTTGGACCGCAATTGGCTGAGCCTTCTGCAGGAACTGCGGGTCGCGCAGACCGGAGTCCAGCTGCTCACCGGCTTCCTGTTGATCTTGCCGTTCACCGACCGCTTCTACGGGCTGGACCTCGTCATGCGGACGGTGTATCTGGTCACCGTGGGCTGCTCGATCGGGGCGACGATCCTGCTGATCGCCCCCGTCAGCATGCACCGGCTGCTGTTCCGCCGTCGCCGCATGAGAGTGCTGGTGTCCTCGGCGCACACCTACGCGCTCATCGGCATGCTCCTGCTGGGTATCGCCCTCGCCGGCGTGGCGACGATCATCTTCGACACCGTCGTCGGGCGGACCCCGGCCTGGATCGCCGGTGGGGTTTCACTGGTCGCGCTCGCTCTGTTCTGGTACGCCCTGCCGCTACGCCGACGTGGCTCCGACGCCGCATCATATTGACGTTTGCGCCCCGATCCGCCTGGGAACTCCTGCGCCATGTTGATTCGACGTATCGCGCGCCCGATGCTGTCAGCAGCCTTCATCGCCAGAGGTGTCGAGGCCTTACGCAGCCCGAAACCGGCGGCCGACGCCGCACGCCCCACCCTCGAGGGGTTGAGCAAGCTGCCCGATCCCGTCGGCACCAACGTGCCCGCCAACGCCGAGACGGTCGCCCGGGCTACTGCGGCCGTCCAGATCGGCGGCGGACTGCTCCTGGCCACCGGCAAACTGCCACGGGTGGCTTCGGCGGCGCTCGCGCTCAGCGTCGTGCCTGGCAGCCTTGGCGGGCATACGTTCTGGAGCGAGACCGACCCGCAGCGCAAAGCCGACGAACGCCGCGCATTCATCACCGATGTGAGCTTGATCGGCGGGCTGATCATCGCCGCAGTCGACACCGAAGGCAAACCCTCGCTCGGCTGGCGCGGTCGACGCGCGGCACACAAGGTGTCCGAAGCGGTCACTGCGGCGCTGCCCGTCGGCGCAGCCGCAGGTGGCGCACTTTCTGACAGTGCGTTCGCGGACAAGGTCGGCCACGGTCTCCACGTCGGCGCGGAACGAGGTCGCGAGCTCGCCGGCGTCGCGCGCGAACGCGGCGCCGAGCTCGCCGAGGTTGCGCGCGAGCGCGGCCCGGAGATCGCCGAGTTGGCACGCAAGCGCGGTGCCGAACTGGCCGATGTCGCACGCGAACGTGGACCGGAGATCGCCGAGGTCGCGCGCAAACGAGGAGCGGTGCTCGCCGACGCCGCGCGCGAGCGGGGTTCGGAGTTCGCCGATGTGGCCCGGGACCGCGCACCGGAACTGGCCGAGACCGCGCGTGGTCGTGCCGCGGAGCTCGCCGAGACCGCGCGCAAGCAAGCCAAGACGGCGCGGAAGCAGGCCGAGCAGGCGCGCAAAGAGGCCAAGCGGCAACAGCGCAAGCTTCGCTGAGGCTCCCGGGGCGCGCGCCAAAGGGACCCTGACCGGTGCCGCTCACCGGTACATTGACCCGAATGACTAGCGGAAACTTCGCACCCGACCCCGGCCAGTACGGCGGCTATTCGACGAGCGGGCAGCCCGGTGGCCTGCTCATGCGCTGGCTCGCCCGGCTCATCGACGGAATCATCGTCGGAATCGTGAGCTGGCTGCTCGCGTTCGCGACCGACAGCGCCTCCAACATCATGGTGACCGGCCTGTTCACCGGGGTCTTGATGTTCCTCTACTTCTTCGCATTCGAGACCACTCAGGGCTGGACACCGGGCAAGAAGGTGCTTGGGCTCAGGGTCCGCGGGCCCGGTGGAGCGTCCAAGCCGACGGCCGCGCAGTCGGCCATCCGCAATTCCTGGACGGTGCTTCCGGTCATACCGTTCGTCGGCGGCCTACTGGGGGTCATCGCGATCATCGTCATCGCAGTCACGATCAGCGGAAGCCCGACCAAGCAGGGCAAGCACGATGAGCTCGCAGGCGGCACCCAAGTCGTCAAGGGCTGACGACGACTCGGGGCGTCAGATGACCAGCCCGAGTAGCAGCACCAGCGCCAGGCCGGTCACCGACAGCACGGTCTCCATGATCGACCACGACTTGATGGTCTGCCCCACCGTCATGCCGAAGAACTCCTTGATCAGCCAGAAGCCCGCGTCGTTGACGTGTGAGAAGAACAGCGAACCCGCGCCCACCGCCAGCACCACCAACGACACCTGGCCGGTGCTCATACCCTCGACCAGACCGAGCATCAACGAGGACGCGGTGATCGTGGCAACCGTCGCCGAACCCGTCGCCAGTCGGATCAACACGGCCAGCACCCACGCCAGCAGGATCACCGAGACATTGGCTCCCTTGGCCCACTCGGCCAGTTGGGTGCCGATACCGGTATCGACCAACACCTGCTTGAATCCGCCACCGGCCGCGACGATCAAGATGATGCCCGCGACCGGGGGCAGCGACGATTCGATGCACTTGGTGATCTGATCGCGGGTCATCGCGGCGCCCCGGCCGAGCGTGAAGATCCCGACGATGACGGCGATCAGCAACGCCATCAGTGGGCGGCCCAGGATGTCGAAAGCCTGTCGCAGTACGTTGCTTTCGTCGTCGATGAAGATGTCGGCGAGCGCCTTGCCCATCATCAGACCAACCGGCAGCAGCACCGAGAACAGGGTGATACCGAACTTCGGCCGGACACGGGTCGCAGTCTGCGTCGCGGTGCCGCCTTCGGCCTGCGCAGTTCGCGCGCCGCCACCACCGTTGCCGCCGAAGTCGTCGGCTTCGAACCGGTCGGGGATGTCGATGACGACCCAGCGGCCCGCGAGCTTGCCGAATAGCGGCCCCGCGACGATCACGGTCGGAATCGCAACGGCCACACCCAAAGCCAGGGTGACACCGAGGTCAGCGTCCAACAGGTCGATTGCGGTCAACGGACCCGGATGTGGGGGCACCAACCCGTGCATCGCGGAAAGGCCTGCCAGCGCAGGTATTCCGATGGTTATCAGCGAGAGGCCCGACCGTTTGGCCACCAGGTAGATGACCGGCATCAGTAGGACCACGCCGATCTCGAAGAACATCGGCAGGCCGATGATCGCGCCCACCAACGCCATCGCCCACGGAAGCGCCCTCGGCGAGGCACGTCCCACGATCGTGTCCACGATCTCATCGGCCCCTCCGGAGTCGGCGAGCAGCTTGGCGAACATCGCACCCAACGCGATCAGGATGCCGACGCCGGCCGCGGTGGTGCCGAAACCGTCGCCGAACGAGTCGAGCACGTCGCCGATGTTCACGCCGGAGACCACACCGACGGCCAACGCACCGAAGATCAACGCGAGGAACGGGTGGATCTTCGCGACCGTGATGAGCACGACGATGAGCGCGATACCGGCCAGCGCCGCGGCGATCAACTGCCAACCCGACGCGACGGGTTCAGGCAACTCGGTGTCGGCCGCCAGCAAGGTGAGCGTCGCGTTCATCAGTTCTCCTCGGTTGAGCGCACATCGGTTGAGACCACGAATTTTTCGACGATGGCATCGATGCTCTGGTCGACATCGATATCGACACCGCGCTCATCGGGTTCCAGTGGTTCGAGTGTGTCGAATTGCGAGGCCAGCAGCGAGGCGGGCATGAAATGACCGGGCCGGCTGGCCTGTCGCCTCGCGATGACCTCCGGTGTCCCGGTCAGATGCAGCATTTCGATGCCGGGGCAGTGCCGTCGCAACTGATCGCGGTATTTGCGCTTGAGCGCCGAGCAGCTCATCACCCCGCCGGTGGCGCACCGCTCGGCCAACCATTGACCGATCGCTTCCAGCCACGGGTAGCGGTCGTCGTCGTTCAGCGGTTCACCGGCGGTCATCTTCGCGACGTTCGCCGGCGGATGGAAGTCGTCCGCGTCGGCGAACGGAACCCGCAGGCGCTGCGCCAGCGCGGCGCCCACAGTCGACTTTCCGGAGCCCGAGACGCCCATGACGACGATTGGTGAGGCCATTCCTCCACCTACTCAACTTGTGTTTGGCGTCACACAGCATGCCTTAAAAGGCATACTATTGCAATAGGGTTACACAAAGATATGTCTTTAGCCTGGTAGGTAAACCTATGAAAAGATGTATGCGTGGCGTCTGAACCAATCGTCGGCGCGTTGCACGGCGGTCTGCTCACTGCGCTCGGGACGGCGATCGTTTCCGGAGAGTATCCAGCCGGGGCGGTGCTCACCCTCGACGGAGTAAGCGCGCGGCACGGGTTGTCACGCAGCGTCGCGCGCGAGGCGATCCGCGTGCTCGAGTCGATGGGCATGGTGGAATCGCGGCGCAGGGTCGGCATCACGATTCAGCCCGCCCAGAAGTGGAACGTCTTCGACCCCCGATTGATCCGCTGGCGGTTGGATGCCGGCGATCGTGCCGCTCAACTGGTTTCGCTCTCCGAGCTGCGCCGCGGCTTCGAACCTGCCGCGGCGGCGTTGGCCGCGCGGCGGGCCGATCCCGATCACTGCCGCATCATGGCGGCAGCCGTTTCCGACATGGTGATGCACGGGCGGGCCGGTGACCTCGACGCCTATCTGGAGGCCGACAAGCTGTTTCACCGGACCTTGCTGGAGGCCAGCGGGAACGAGATGTTCCGTGCGCTGGACGGCGTGGTCGCCGAGGTACTCACCGGGCGGACGCATCACGGCATGATGCCCGCGACACCGAACCCGGCCGCCATCGACCTGCATGACGAGGTCGCACGAGCGATCAGGATGCGCGACGAATTAGCCGCCGAGAAGGCGATGCGCGCCATCATCGACGAGGCGAGTTCAGCTGTATCCGAAGAGGTTTCAGAGCCGAGCTAGACCGCATGCCGCATGCCGGCGCCGTCTTCAGCGGCCCGGCGGCGGGGATCGTGGTTAACTTCTGAGGTGGACAGGCAACCAACCCTGGCGCGCCGATTCTTCGAGCGACTCGAACCCGTGCACGCCGTCACCTATTTCGCTCCTGAGGCTCGCGCCGCGCTCGACTTGCTGGGCTACAAGGGGTTCTGGATGGGATACTTCGCGGCCCGGTCGGCACCGTTCGGGGTGGTGCCCGCCGAAGTGGTGGCGGCGGCTTTCTACAACTTCGCCCCCCACCGCGTTGCCAAAGCCTTGCCCGCGGTCTGGGACGTCGCTGCGCCGGCCGACGCGCTGCGCGCTCGACTGGATTCCGCTGTTGCGGCGCTGAAGCGGTACGGCGTGGGGGACGGCGACGACGTGGCCGTTGCGGCGGATCTGGCGACAAAGGCGGCGCGTAACGCCTCGCTGGACGGCCGCGTCCTGTTCGCCGCCAATGCCGCGCTGCCGTGGCCGGACGAGCCGTTGGCCAAGCTCTGGCATGCGACCACGTTGCTGCGGGAACAGCGCGGCGACGGCCACGTCGCGGCGCTCGTGGCCCATGGAATATCGGGTCGCGAAAGCAATGTCATGCACGCCGCGGCAGGCCGGGTGCCCACGGAGATGATCATGCGCAGCCGCGACTACGACGACGAACAGTGGCGCTTCTACGAGGGCCGGCTTGCGAGCCGCGGACTCCTCCACGACGGCGGCCTCACCGATTCAGGCCGCGACCTCAAGCAGCGGATCGAGGACAGCACCGACAGACTTGCGCTGCCTGCGTTGGACGCCTTGGACGATGGCGAGGTCGAGACACTGTTTCGGGCATTGACTCCGATCACCCGCAAGGTGATCGCCGGCGGCGACCTCCCGGCCGCGACGCCGATGGGCCTCAGCCGCGATGACCTCGACGACGACAGCGCCCACCTGAGCTGATTTCTTGTCCGCGAGCGTGTGTGTTTGCGCACGACATGCCACGGTCTGCCAGCATTTTGAGCACGTTCACGGCACGCTGAGTGTCGTGATGGTGCTCAAATCGGTGGTGCTGTTCGTCCTCGCCGCGGTGCTCGAGATCGGCGGCGCGTGGCTGGTGTGGCAGGGGGTGCGCGAGCACCGCGGCTGGTGGTGGATCGGCGCGGGCGTGATGGCGCTCGGCGCTTACGGTTTCGTCGCCGCGTTTCAGCCCGACGCCCACTTCGGCCGGGTGTTGGCGGCCTACGGCGGCGTCTTCATCGCCGGTTCGCTCGCCTGGGGCATGGTCGCCGACGGGTTCCGGCCCGACCGATGGGACGTTACCGGCGCCCTGATCTGCCTCGTCGGGGTGGGCCTGATCATGTACGCGCCGCGGTAACTCATGCTCGCGGCAGAACGGTCAGGTCTCCTACGGTTGGTTGCGGTTCCACTCCAGCCAGCCGACGCCCGTACGGCCGTCGGCTGTCGTCACCGTGGCCCAGGCGCGCGGGAAATGGCTGATCCGACCGTCCGGCGAGGTCAACAGAACGGGCGCGTGACCGCGGACCTCGACCGTCGCCGTGACGTCCCCGGGCGTGAGCGTGAGCGCTGTCTGCACCGGTAAACCGTTGTCGGCGAACGTCTCTCGCGCCGCGACCGTCTGCAGCTCGGTCAACGGCTCGTCGGGCGCTTGCACGTAACCGATTCCGAGCGGCGGCGCACCGGGAATGCGGATGTCGACGCCGTGCAGGTGGGTGCCGTCGTCGAGGTGCAACGCGCTCCACACCCAGTCCATCGCCCACCAGTCGCGCACACCCCAGGAGTGGTCGCGCTGCCCCGGCACGTCGGTGAACGTGAACTCGCGGCCGTCGACCCGAACGGAGCCCGACACCGTGCACGGAATCTCGTATCGCGGGGTCATCCGGTACAGATACGGCGTTCCCGCCGTCGTCCACTGCAGTTCCATCGACACATCGACCGGTCTGCCCGGCTCGTCACGCAGCAGTGCCGCCGGATCGTCGTGCGCGTGACCGCGTCCACGCATGGTGACGCGGTAGGTCTTCAGCGGTTCGGTGGCCGTGAGTACCAGCTCGATGGCACCGGTGTCCTCGAAGTCGAGCAGGGCGTAGGTCGGCATACCCGGACCGCACACCAAGCTGTTGACCCAGGACGTCTTCAGGTTCGGGTACAGCCCGAGCCGCACCCATCCTCCGATCTCCTGCTGCGGGTCGACGAAGTCGAAGTACCAGCTTTCGTTCCACAGCGGCTCGTCACCGGCGGGATGTTCGCCTTCGTCTTCCACCGACGGGCAAAGCGGCTCGGGGGCAACGGGTTCGGGCAACACGCTCAGCGCGTTGACGTCGAGAACGTGCTCGCAATGGCGCTTCAGCATGGTCATGAACATCTCGTCGCCACGGTCGGTCCGCTCAACCAGCATCGAGGAGATGATCGCCATCATCACTCCGAAGAAACTCTGCCTGCGCACGCCGTCGCGGACGTCGTCGAGACTGATGGGCGCGTCCGGCCCGAGCGCCCGGTGGTAGGCGACCAGCAGCGCGTCGTAGTGCTCGCGACGCAGGTCGACAGGCAGCGCGCAACCCAGGAAGTATGCGACGTCCGTCATCGCCGGCCCCCATGTGACGGTCTGCCAATCCACCACGGTGAGCGGACGGTCCGCGCCGGGTTGCCCGAACAGCATGTTGTCGAGGCGGTAGTCGCCGTGCACGAGTCCTTTGACCCGGTCGGCCGCGGCCTCCGCGTCGAGATACGCGTCGAAGCTGCCGACCAACCGTTCGCACACCAGGCGGTGCTCGGGCGCGATCTTGTCGGCGTAGCGCTCCGCGAACGCGGCGTACAGCCCAGAGATCAGCGCCTGGTCGACCGGTGCGTCACGGTTGAGCCAGTCGGCGCTGGCCGCCGCCGCGTCGCCGAGCAGCGGGCCGTGCAAGCGGCCGAGTTCGGCCAGCGCCAGCATCGCCTGTTCGGCTGCAGCGCCGCGGATTTCGTCGCCGACGATCGCAGGCCCCGCGTCGCCGAGCAGGAGATGGAACGCGCCGGTGTCGGCGTTGAAGGCGGACGAGAAGCACGGCGCGACCGGTCCGCCGATGCGCGGCGCGATGTCGGTGTAGAACCGCACCTCGCGTTCGTAGAGGCCGAGCGCCAACCCGGTCTGCCTGCTGACCGGGTCACTGGCGGCGACCTTGAGCACCACCGACGCCGGTCCGTCGTCGCCGCCCGAATACGTCAGTGCGACGCGGTAGCACTCGCTCATCTGGCCGGTGCCAATGCGCTCGTAGTAGAAGTCCGCGACCGGTACGCCGAGCGACGACGTCAGCCATTCGGCGGTCAGGTCTGCGGGACGCTCGACGACTGTCGTGGGCACTGGTCACCTCCGTGTGACAGGGGCCCGGCGGGCCACCACTTATCGCGCGGCCAGCGAGAAGCCTTCCCACGCTTCCCTGCGGGCGGCATGGGGGTCGTACTCGATGCGCGGACGCTGATCAAACACTCGCACAGCACGGTCGGCGGTGGTGTAGGCAGGCCAGTCGGCGCCGGGAATCCCGGTGCGGGCGAACTCGCGCCAACGGTGCTGCACGTCATCGCTGACGCGCAGCGCGGTGCGGCGATCGCCGACCGCGGTGAGCAGTCGACCGAACTTCGTGCGGTACACGTCGAAAACGGCCAGCAGTTCGGTGGCGTGCGTGGCGCCGAGCCCCGACCAACGCAGGGGGCGCGGCGCGTAGTCGTAGCGGTACAGGTAGGTCGGGGCATGGCGGCTGTGTGCCTCGGCGATCTGCCATGCGGCCGAGCCGAATGCGAAGTCGCCGCCGAATTGGATGCACGCGCTCTGATCCGGATATCCCGGATACGCCGCTGTGATCCGTTCGCGCTCTTCGGGTTCGGTTTCGGCGAGCAGCCGCTCGATCATCGGCTCCGACATCGGCAGCAGCTTGAGGAAGCGGCCGAACAGCCGCGCCTCCTCGGCGTTCGTCCCGACGATCAGCGGCACCCGGTGCGCCGTCCCACTGCGCATCGCCTCGATCGGGTCCAGCGGCAGATAGTCGGTGCCGCTGGTGGGCCCCGCAGCGAAAGCTCCCAGCATCTCGCGCTGCCCCTGTCTGACGAGCCGTTCGAACGCGGTCACCAGGTCGGCCGGGCGAGCCGCCATCACCGCGTCGGCGCCGTCGTGCTCCCCCGCCCCGAGTAGCGCCGCGAACCTCGTCGCGTATTGGGCCGCCACCTCCGGGGTGCGGACCATTCCCGCGGCCGGGCTCTCCGAAATCGCATGGGCGAACAGCCCTTTGGCCGCGGGTACGGCGAGCAACGTGGCCACGGCGTGCGCACCGGCGCTCTCGCCGAAGATCGTCACCTTCTCGGGGTCGCCGCCGAACACCGCGATGTTGTCGCGGACCCAGCGCAACGCCATCGCCAGGTCGCGCAGGTACAGGTTGTCGTCGAACGTGACGTCCTTGTTGGACAACGACGAAAGGTCCAGGCAGCCGAGCGCACCCAACCGGTAGTTGACCGAGATGTAGACACAACCGTTGCGTGCCAACGCCGCACCGTCGTAGATCGGCGTGGCCGAACTGCCCATGAAGTAACCGCCACCATGAATGAAGACCATGACCGGCAGTGCCGACTTTCGGGCCGCCCCCGACCGCTTCTTCGGGCTCACCACGTTGAGCGTCAGGCAGTCCTCGCTCATCGGCTGGTACTTGCCGGGCGCCAGCATCGTGTACATGCGTTGCTGCGGCGCACAGTTGCCGTATCCGTGGCAATACCGCACGCCGCGCCACGGCAGCACGGGCTGGGGGGCGCGCAGTCGCAGCGGACCCACCGGCGGGCGGGCATAGGGAATGGCTCGCCACCGGTTCACCCCATCGCGGGTGAAACCCTCGACCGTGCCGGAGGAGATCGTTGCGCGGACAGTGTGTTCGTGCATCACCCGACGGTAGCAATGCTCTTCCGCCGCGCCTGGTCATGGATTGCGTGTCGGACCGCTAGCCTGGCCGTATGCGAATGGCTGTGCTGATCGCGTCTGTGCTCGTAGCGGGATGTTCCTCGACGACCGGCGGGGAGGCCGAACGAATCGAGCCGATTCCGCCGGACCCCTCGGCGAGTTCACCCTCGGTCACCACGACCACGCCGAGCACGACCAAGCCCGTCGCTCCGCCCGCACCCGGCGCGCCGGTCGGGGCCGTCATCGCCTGGATCGAGGCCGGCGAACCTGCCGATGACGCGCAGTACCATGCGGCCACCCGCGACGGCCAGACCACACAGCTCGGCGACGATGTCGCGTTCACGACGCCGTCCGGCAAGACCAGCTGCATGACCGACGCCGACTACAGCGAAGGCGCCCTGGCGTGCCTGGTGGATTTGCTCGACCCGCCGCCGCGGCCGGCGGACGCCTACGGTGAGTGGAAGGGCGGCTGGGTCGACTACGACGGCAGCAGCCTGACAGTCGGATCCGTGCACGGCGATCCGGGTCGGTTCACCGCCGGTCAGGGTCCCGAGCTGCCGTACGGCCAGACCTTGGCGTTCGGCAACTACCGCTGCCGTGCCGATCCCGTCGGGCTGTTCTGCGTCAATTACGCGAACCGGTCCGCAGTGAAGTTCAGCGACGCCGGCATCGAACCGTTCGGCTGCCTGCAACCGGTCACCGCGCCCCCGCAGACCGGCGAGAAGTTCAGCTGCTGACCGGCGGGGCCTCACGCCGCACTGATCAGGCCACGCCCTTCTGCTTCAGCAACGGCAGCACACCTTCGGCGAACCAGTACGCCTCCTCCAGGTGCGGGTAGCCCGACAGAATGAATTCGTCAAAGCCAAGCGAGTAATACTCGTAGATGAGGTTGGCGACATCCTCATGACTGCCGACCAGTGCCGTGCCGGCACCGCCGCGGACCAGCCCGACGCCGGCCCACAAGTTCGGGTAGATCTCCAGCTGGTCGATCCGGCCGCCGTGCAGGGCGGTCATCCGTCGCTGCCCCTCGGACTCCGATTTCGCATGCAATTCAGTGGCTTTGGCGATCTGCTCCGGGCTCAGCCCGGCGAGCAGCTCGTCGGCGGCCGCCCACGCAGCCTCCGACGTGTCGCGACTGATGGTGTGCAACCGGATTCCGAATCGCACGGTGCGGCCCCGATCCTCGGCCAGCTTGCGGACGCGGGCGATCTTCGCCGCCGCGGCTTGTGGCGGCTCGCCCCAGGTCAGGTACACGTCGACGTACCGTGCGGCGATCGGCATCGCGGCGGGTGAGGACCCGCCGAAGTAGATCTGCGGCAGTGGGTCCGGCGGCGCCCACACCCGTGCGTCGGCGACGGTGTAGTACTCGCCCTCGAAATCGACCGAGGGTTGACGCCAGACGGAGTCGACGATGTGGAGGAACTCCCCCGTCCGTGCGTAGCGCTCGTCGTGGTCGAGCCAGTCGCCGAAGCGGCGCTGCTCGAGGTTGTCGCCGCCGGTGACGATGTTGAGCAGCACACGACCCTCTGAGAACCGCTGCAGCGTCGCGGCCTGCTGCGCGGCGAGTGTGGGCGGTGTCAGCCCCGGCCGGAATGCGACCAGAAACTTCAGTCGCTCGGTCTCGGCGAGCAGGGCCGAGGCGGTCAACCAGGCGTCCTCGCACCAGGTTCCGGTTGGCGTGAGCACTCCTTCGTAGCCGAGGCGGTCGGCGGCGCGGGCCACCTCGGCCAGGTAGCGCCGCGTCGGCGGCCGGTAGTTGGCGGGCACGGTCTGCTGCGACGACGCGTGCGACGAGCCGACGATGGAACGGCTGTCGCCGCTGGTGGGCAGGAACCAGAAGAACTTGGCGGGGCTTGACAACGACACTCCTAATTGCGATTAATTGCGATCCAGGTACAGGGGCTTGAGCACATCGGTGTAGCGGCGGTCGACCCACCGCGCGAAGTCCGGTGCGGCCGCGATCTGTTCGGACTCCGCGAACAGGTCGGCCATCTCCTGCTCCGATGCGATCAACCCGTCTGACAAATCGGTGGGCAACCGCAGGCTGCGGCCCTGCGCCAGCGCGGCGACCGCGGGATCGAGACCGACCTCCTCGCCGTAGCGCTTCGCCCACTGTTCGCGGTGATCGTTGGCCCACCGAACCGCCTTGGCGTACCGCTGCAGCAGATCGCTCAATGCGGTGTTGCGCTTCGGGTCCGCCAACGCGGCTTCGGACGCGACGCCGAACCCCGCGCCGTTGGTGATGCCGGTGGCACGGGCGATGCTGCGCACCGCGTGATCGGTCTCCGCCGCAGCGGTGTAGGGATCCCATACCGCCCACACGTCGACGCGGCGCTGGGTGAACGCCGACAACGCGTCGGCGGGCTGTAGGAACACCAGTTTCACGTCGGACACGCTCAGCCCTGCGCGATTGAGCTGAACCAACGTATGTCCGTGCGCCGAACTGCCTTTGGCGACGGCGATGCTCCTACCGCGCAGGTCTGCTACGCGTTGGATGGGCGCGTCGACGTGGACCAGGATCTGGTCGCCGTATCCACCGCCGTCGTAGGCCGACACCACTTTGACCTTGGCGTTGGAGGCGGCACCGAAGATCGGCGGAGTGTTACCGGTGATCGCGAAATCGATCTTGCCCGCGGTGGCGGCCTCGATCTGCGGTGGCCCGGACGTGAACGTCGAGAAGTTGATCTCGTACGGCAGACCGTCGAGCGCTCCGGATGCGCGTAGCAGCGCCTCGGTGCCGCCCTTCTGGTCGCCGACGTTGAGTGTGACTCCGGCGAGTTCGGACAGCGGCACGGTGGCCGGCGCCTCCTGGGCCACCGGGCTTTCCTCCCGCGACACGCACCCGGTGAGCAGCACGCCGAGCAGTACGAGTGCAGCGATGACTCTGGGCATGGCAATTCCTCTCGGTTGCAGGTGGTTCAGCTCTGCACGCCGAGCTGGTCGAGCAGTTCGATGCGGTGGTTGTCTGCACCGATGGACGTGCGCGGGTCGGCGATCTGCAGGGTGTGCACGACCCGGCCCTCGTCGAGGACGAGGACACGGTCGGCGAGCGCGACGGCTTCGTCGACATCGTGAGTGACAAGCAGGACCCCGAAGCCGTGCTCACGCCACAGATCGAGCAACAGCTGCCGCATGCTCAACCGGGTCAACGCGTCCAGTGCGCCGAAGGGCTCGTCGAGCAGCAACAGCGCCGGCTCGGCGACCAACGCGCGGGCAAGTGAAACCCGTTGTGCCTGACCGCCTGACAGTGTCAGCGGCCACGCGTCGGCCCGGTCGGCGAGGCCCACGTCGGCCAGCGCCCGCTCGGCCCGCGCATGGGCTTCGGCGTTGCGCAGTCCGCTGCGGGTGAGCCCGTAGACCACGTTGGTGCGCACGCTGCGCCACGGGAGGAGCCGCGGCTCTTGGAACGCCAACGCCGGTGCCTCCGGCACGGCTCGTTCCCCGGTGTGTCCGGTCGACAGACCGGCGAGCACCCGCAGCACGGTCGACTTACCGGATCCGCTGCGGCCGATCAGCGCGACGATCTCGCCGCGGCCGATGCGGAGCGACACGTCGACGAGCACGTGATGGTCGCCGTACCACTTGTTGACGTGCCGCAGTTCGCCCGCGGTGTCCAGTTCTCGTGCGGCGGTCAATGTCATGAGCGGTACCTCAATGCGCGTCGTTCGAGTGTGCGGACGATCCCGTCGGTGCCGATGCCGAGCAGCGCGTACACGATCAGGCCGAAGATGATGATGTCGATCCGGAGGAAGTCGCGAGCGTTGTTGATCAAGAACCCGATTCCGCTGTCCGCGTTGATCTGTTCGGCGACGATCAGCGTCAGCCAGGCGATCGCCAGCGACTGCCGGAAACCGACGAGCACCTGCGGCGCCGCGCTCGGCACGATGATGCGGCGGAACCGCTGCCACAACGAAAAGCCCAGAACCTGAGCGGTTTCGAACAGTTTCGGGTCGACCTGGCGGATGGCTGAGAAGGTGTTCAGGTAGAGCGGGAAGCTGACCCCCAGCGCGACCAGCAGCACCTTGGGCAGTTCGCCGATGCCGAACCACAGGATGAACAGCGGGATCAGACCGAGATGCGGCAGCGCCCTGATCATCTGCATCGGTGGATCGATGCTCGCTTCGACCCAGCGGGACAGCCCGACAGCCGTGCCCAGCGCGACTCCGACGACACCGCCGAGTATCAGGCCCTCGAGCACCCGGATACCCGAGACGTGCAGTGCATCGCCCAGTTGTCCGTTACGGAGCAACTCGACACCCGCCTCGAGGATGAGCGACGGCGCCGGCAACACGTCCTGCGGGATCCACCCGACGGCGCTACCCAATTGCCACAGCGCCAGCAGTACCACCGGTGAGGCGAGCCTGATCGCATCCCATTTCCGTTGCCGCCAGCCGGGATTCGGCGATGGAACGGGGGCAACGGGCGCGCTGGGCGCAGCGAGATCTACTGGACTGGTCACGGTGGCTCGACGCTACGTGCGGCAGCATCGGGCCTGAAGGTTTTCATTCGGGCTGAGGGAAAGACGCGGCCCCGCCGGTAACTACGCGGGCGGTGCGTGCCCCTCTGGTAGCGGGTCCTTCTTCCGCCACTGCTTTGTTGCCGCCGCCGTCGTCGGTGCCCGAGTAGTCAGGGTTGCCCGCCCAAACCCTGCGGTCACAACTTGCTCGGGATTTCCGCCCAGCCCTGATCGAGCCACCCGGCGGTTCGAAGGCGCGGTGGACTACCAGGGCGGCCGATTGGTCATCGCCAACCGTCGGCGGCCTTGGCAGCCTGTATCAGCGCGTCGCACAGCTCCCGCAATTCGCCGGTGTCGGCGCCTTCCTCGACCGCGATCGCGACGTCTTCGGCGGCGCATCTGACCTGGTAGACCCGGTCGGAGAGTTCGGCGGCCTCCTCGGGGCTGAGGACGACCGCGTCGGGGGCCAGCGAGGTGCCCTTGATCAGGCTGCGCTGCTCGTATGCGCGTTGCCGGCACGACTGCCTGCAGTACTGCCGGCGCCTGCCCAACCCCACGTCATCGACCACACGGCCGCACCAGCGACATGATTGGGGGCGTAGACGCTTCTTGATCCCGGGTGCCACGGCCGTGACTGTAATCCCGGCCTCCGGCGATTCCCGGTAGCATGGACGGTCGAGTCGGGAACTTCACAGCGTGTTGCTGCGTTGTTTGTCCGGATCTTTACGCGCTGATCGAGGAGTGTTTGACGATGGCTGATCGTGTCTTGAGGGGAAGTCGCCTCGGAGCCGTGAGCTACGAGACCGACCGCAACCACGACTTGGCGCCGCGTCAGGTCGCGCGCTACCGCACCGACAACGGTGAGGAGTTCGACGTCCCGTTCGCCGACGACGCCGAGATTCCCCACACCTGGCTGTGCCGCAACGGCATGGAGGGCACCCTCATCGAGGGTGACGCCCCGGAGCCGAAGAAGACCAAGCCGCCGCGGACGCACTGGGACATGCTGCTGGAGCGCCGGTCGGTCGAGGAGCTCGAGGAGCTTCTCAAGGAGCGGCTCGACATCATCAAGGCCCGCCGCCGGGGCTGACCTTCGGCGACGCTCAGCGCGTGACGCCGACCCCGCGGGCGCGGTTGAAACGGCCGCGGATGCCCCAGTCCGCGACCTTGAACAGGGCTTCGCGGATGTTGGATCCGCTCATCTTGGACTGACCGAATTCGCGCTCGGTGAAGGTGATCGGCACCTCGACCACGACGAACCCGTTGTTGATCGTGCGCCAGGTCAGGTCGATCTGGAAGCAATACCCCTTCGAATCGACCGCGGTCAGGTCGATTTTCTCCAGCACCTCGCGCCGGTAGGCGCGGTAGCCGGCGGTGATGTCGTGGATGTCCACGCCGAGCAGGATGCGGGAGTAGCCGTTGGCGGTCCGCGACAGCACCAGGCGCCTGCGCGGCCAGTTGCGCACCTCTCCCCCGGGCACGTAGCGCGAGCCGATCGCGAGGTCGGCCCCGGCGTCGACGGCGTCGAGCAACCGGTACAGCTGCTCAGGCGGGTGGCTGCCGTCCGCGTCCATCTCGACGAGCACGGCGTACTCGCGGCTCAACCCCCACGCGAACCCGGCCAGATAGGCCGCGCCGAGGCCGCCTTTGGCGGTGCGGTGCATGACGTGGATGCGGTCCGGGTCGGCGAGAGCCAGCTCGTCGGCCAGCGCGCCGGTGCCGTCGGGACTGCCGTCGTCGACGATCAGGATGTGGACTTCGGGCCGCGCCTGCTGGACGCGGCCGACGATCAACGGCAGGTTCTCCCGCTCGTTGTAGGTGGGGATGATGACCAGCGTGCGCTGGCTTGGGCTTTCCCCCGGGACCCGGCCCGTCGTCATGTAGCTCCTCTACCTTTGTTGTCGCCTCTCACTCGACGACGCACAAAGCCACCATTGTGCAGCATCGCGGCGAACAGGCTTCCGACGCCGACCGCGATGAGCAGCCCTTCCACCAGCGGACCCCACCGGGTTGCCGCCGTGAGCTGCGTTTTCAGGCGCACCGCGGCGTCGAGGTAGGCCGGCTCGTAGAACGCGGTACGGGCCAGCTCCCGCCCGTCCGGGGCGATGATCGCGCTGATGCCGGTCGTCCCCGCCACCACGACGAAGCGGTCGTGTTCGATCGCGCGCAGGCGGGCGAACGCGAGCTGCTGCTCGCTCATCGACTCGGTGAAGGTCGCGTTGTTCGAGGGCACCACGAGCAGTTGCGCGCCGTTGCGCACCGCCTCGCGGGGTGCCCGGTCGAAGATCACCTCCCAGCAGGTGGTCACCCCCACCGGCACCCCGGCGGCGTGCACCACCCCGGTGCCGTCGCCCGGAATGAAGTACCCGGCGCGATCCGCATGCTTCGAGAAATGGCGGAAGAAGCCGCGCCACGGCAGATATTCGCCGAAGGGCTGCACGATCTGTTTGTCGTGACGCTCGCCGGGTCCGGTACCCGGATTCCACACGATCACCGAGTTCGTCGAGGTGGGATTTTCGGGAGTGGCGCCGGGAGCCTCGACCACTCCACCGACCAGAATCGGCGCGTTGATGGCCGCCGCGGCGCCGGAGATCAGCTCGCGCGCATCGGGGTTGGCCAGCGGGTCGATGTCCGAGGAGTTCTCCGGCCAGACGACGAACCGCGGCTGCGGCGCCCGCCCGGCGCGCACGTCCTCGGCCAGTCGCATCGTCTCGCGGACGTGGTTGTCCAGCACGGCGCGCCGCTGGGCGTTGAAGTCCAGCCCGAGCCGGGGCACGTTGCCCTGCACGACCGCAACGGTGATCGACCTGTCGTCGCCGGCGCCGACACCGGACTGGCGAACGTGCGGCCACGTCAACGCGGTGACGAGCAGCACCACGCTGATGCACACACCCGGCGCCACCACAGCAGGCGGCGCGGAGTTGCGTCCGCTATCACGACTCCACCACTGCACCACCTCCAAAACCATTGCCGCCAACGCGAACCCGACGAGCACGACCGCGAAGGACAGCAGCGGCGCCCCGCCCAGTTGTGCGATCGACCGAAGCGGACCCTCGGTCTGGCCGTAGGCGACGACGCCCCAGGGGAACCCGCCGAACGGCACCGTCGACTTGAGCCACTCCTGCGCCGCCCACAGCCCGGCGAACCACAGCGGCCAGCCTGCCAGCCTGCGCACCGCCACCGCGGCGGCGCCGAACAGCGCGGGGAACAGCGCCTGCACCAGCGACAATCCGATCCACGGTACCGGGCCGACGAACGCGCCGACCCACGGCAGCAGCGGCAGGTAGAACGCCGCACCGAACACGAAGCCGTACCCGAATCCACCACGCACCGTTGTGGTTTCGCGGGACAGCACCCAGGCCAGCAGCGCGAACGCGGCGAACCCCAGATACCACCAGCCGAACGGCGGGAAGCTCAGGCACAACAGCAGCCCCGCGACAATGGCCACACCGAGCTGCGGTAGCCGATCCACCACAGCACGACCGAACCGCCGTGCCCTGGAATCGTTTTCAACCATGGAGGACGACACCCCGATGGACCGTCTGCCGGCACCGCGGCGACGGGCCGTCGAGCCGGGGCAGCGGTGGCACCCGCGACCGCTGGTCGGTCGACCAGCGCTGCACCGCGTCGGCCGGGGCGCTCACCTCGAGTTCGTCGGCTTCCCAGATCGCATACGACGCCGGTGCGCCGGGAACGAGGGTGCCCGTCATCCCGTCCCGCACCCCGGCGGCCCGCCAGGCACCGCGAGTGAGCGCCGCGAACGCCGCCCGAGGCGACAACGCACTTCCCGGTGTCCGGTGACGCGTCGCTGCGCGCACCGTCGCCCACGGGTCCATGCCGGTGACCGGGCTGTCCGAGCCGAACGCAAGTGGCACGCCTTGGGATGCTAACAGCGCGAACGGGTTCAACGACCTGGCGCGGTCGGCGCCGAGCCGCTGGGCGTACATCCCGGTTTCACCGCCCCAGAGCGCATCGAAATTCGGCTGCACGCTGGCGAGCACGCCCCATGCGCCGAGCCGGCGCGCCTGCTCTTCGGTGACCATCTCCAGGTGTTCGAGCCGATGCCCGCACCGGGCGACAGCGGGCGCGCCGAGCGTCGCGACGACGGACTCGAACGCCTCGACCACCGCGGCGACGGCCGCGTCACCGATCACGTGGAAACCGGCCGTGATGCCCGCCTCCGTACAGGCCTGCAGGTGAGCCGCGATGGCCCCGCGGTCCAGGTAGGTGTTGCCAGTCAGTCCGGGAGAGCAGTCGGGCGCGTCGGCGTACGGCCGCTGCAGCCAGGCCGTGCGCGACCCGAGCGCCCCGTCGACGAAGAGGTCGCCCGCCAGCCCGCGGGCCCCGGTGCGCTCGATCAGCTCGCGTGCCTGACCGGCGGTGGTGACCGCTTCGCCCCAGTACCCGACGATCTCGACGCCGTGCTCGAGGGCGCGGATCTCGTCCCAGTCGTCGAGGCCGCCGATGTCCGGTCCTGCGCATTCGTGCACCGCGACGATGCCCGAGGCTGCCGCCGCGTTCAGCGCCGCCGATCGCGCGCGAGCGCGCTGCTCAGGGGTCAGCCGTGCCCGAGCGGCGGCGCGGACCAGATGGTGCGCGTCCCCGGCCAGGGGGCCTTGCGGGGCGAAGCCGGGCGCCTCGGGCAGGTGGGGCACCAGCCGGCGCAGCGCGGTGGACGCCGCGGCCGAGTGGACGTCGACCCGCGCCAGATAGACGGGCCGGTCACCGATGACCGAATCGACGTCTTCGGTGCTGGGCGGGATGCGTTCGGGCCAGTTCGACTCGTCCCAACCGTGCGCCCAGATCGGATCATCGGGATTTGTGCGGGCGTAGTCGCCGAGCAGTTGCATGCAGTGCCGCAGCGAGGTGGCGGGCCGCAGGTCGAGCCCGGACAGCGAAAGCCCGGTGGCGGTGAGGTGGATGTGGCTGTCGACGAAAGCGGGCGCGACGAATGCGCCGCCGAGGTCGACGACCTGCGCGTCGGGGAATTGGCCGCGCCCCACGTCGTCACTGCCCAGCCAGGCGATCACACCGTCGCGGACGGCGAGTGCCGTGGCGTCGGGCATGGCGGGGCTGTAGACCCGCCCGTTGAGCAGAAGGGTTGTCACCTACGGGAGGTTCTCACGCCCCTCGGCGGTGCGGGGCGGGGCGGTGCGGGGTGCGGGCTCCACCGCGGGCGGTTCGACGTCGACGACGTCGACAACCTCACCGTCGATGTAGTCCCGCCGCGTACTGGCCGTGCCGTAGCCCGCGACACCCGCGGTGATCAGCGGCATCCGGCGCGCGGCGAGCGCGGTCACCAGCGGGCGGGCCGCCGCCCGGGTGGCGGGGATCAGCAGCACCGCCCCGGCCACCGAGCTGGCCAGGCCCGGGATCACGACGAGCACCGTGCCGAGCGCGACCAGCACGCTGTCGGCGGCGGCTCCGTGCAGGTTCGACGGTGTCAGGCCCCTGCGCAGCCGGCCGAGATGACGCCTCACCTGCGATCCGGCCAGGACGAAGCCGAGCACGAACGTCGCGAGCAACAGCAGCAGCGTCCAGCCGACGCCGATCGTCGACACCAGCGCCGCCACGACCGCGATCTCGATGACCACATAGATCAGGAACAGCCGCATTGCCATACGCGGTAAACGTCCGGACGACCCGATCGGTTCCGTAGATTGGCGACGTGACAACGATCAAGATCGATACCCCGGACGGCCAGATCGACGCGTTGCTCGGTGTTCCGGACGGCCCGGGGCCGTGGCCTGCCGTGGTGGTGGTGCACGACGCAATCGGCTACGGCCCGGACAACGAGGCGATCTCGGCGCGGGTGGCCGCGGCGGGTTTTCTCGCCATCTCCCCGAATCTGTACTCGCGCGGCGGTCGGGCGCGCTGCATCACGCGAGTCTTCCGCGAGTTGCTCACCAAACGCGGACGCGCGCTCGACGACGTGCTGGCCGCGCGCGATCACGTGCTCGCGATGCCGCAGTGCACGGGTGCCGTGGGAATCGCGGGGTTCTGCATGGGCGGACAGTTCGCGTTGGTGATGTCACCGAAGGGGTTCGGCGCGTCGGCACCGTTCTACGGCACACCGCTGCCCCGCCCGTTGGACGAGACGCTGACCGGGGCGTGCCCGATCGTCGCCAGTTTCGGCCGGCGAGACCCGGCGGGGATCGGGGCCGCAGACAAGCTCCGAAAAGTGGTGCAGGACAAGGGCATCCCCGCTGACATCAAGGTCTATCAGGATGCCGGGCACAGCTTTGCTAACAAGCTGCCAGCGCAACCGCTGCTGCGGATCACCGGCTTCGGCTACAACGAGGCCGCCACGAACGACGCCTGGGATCGCGTGTTCTCGTTCTTCGGCGAGCACCTGGCGGCTACCCCGCGGGCGTGATGGCCGGCTCGATTTCGATGCCGATGTGGACCTTGTCGATGCCGCCGCGAAACAGCGCCTGCGGGATCCACCACCACGCGTGGTACCAGTAACGCTTGGTCACCCGGTCGAACACCCGGCGGGTTTCCGATTTCGGCAGTACCCGGGCGACGGCCTCGACAGGTTGGCCTTTCGGCTTGCCCAACACGCCGGACTTCTGGATGGTCACCCGGGGTGTGTTGGCGATGCGCTTGGTCTTCCACGAGCCGTCGTCGGTGATGACCAGCAGCTTGTCGCCCTCGGGGGCGCCCCAGATCGCTGTCGGCTTGGGCCTGCCGTCCTTGGTGAACGTCGTCAGCAGGATGTACTTCGAGTTCGCGATGTCATCGAAGGTGTCGGCCATGGTCACCGGGGCTTGATCTCGATGGTCACGTTGTTCTTCATTCCCCCGCGCAGCTTCGAGAAAAAGTTGAAGGTCCTACCCAGCAGCCCGTAGCGCTTGCCGATCGCGTCGTAGGTCGCGCCGTTGGCCGACTTGTCCAGCACCGTCGCGACGGCCTCGACCGGCTCACCTGTCGGATTGCCGCGCACGTCGCACGGCGCGATGGTCACCCGTGGCGTGTTGCGAATCCGCTTGACCTTCCACGACTTTTCCTGCGTGATGGCCACCAGCCCGTCGCCGTCGGACGCCGCCCAGATCGCCGTCGGCTTGGGCCGGCCATCCTTGGTGAACGTCGTGAGCAGGATGTATTCGGACTTCGAGACATCAGCAAAGGTGGCAGCCACGCCACCGAAGATACTGTGCCGCCGCCGGCTCCGCGCACAGAGCGCGAAGTCACCGCTCGGATCAGCCCTCGAGATCGCCTTCGGCCTCCAGTAGCACCTCGCGCAATCCGTCGAGGGTGGCCTTCTCCGGAGCTGCCCACATGCCGCGGTCGGCGGCCTCCAACAACCGTTCGGCCATGCCGTGCAGCGCCCACGGGTTGGATTCCGCCATGAACTTGCGATTTTCGTCGTCGAGTACGTATTCCGCCGACAGCCGCTCGTACATCCAGTCGGCCATCACGCCGGCGGTGGCGTCGTAGCCGAACAGGTAGTCGACGGTGGCGGCCATCTCGAAGGCGCCCTTGTAGCCGTGCCTTCGCATGGCGTTGATCCAGCGCGGGTTGACCACGCGGGCGCGGAACACCCGAGTGGTTTCCTCCGAAAGGGTGCGGGTCCGCACGGCGTCGGGACGAGTGTTGTCGCCGATGTAGGCCGCCGGCGATTTCCCGGTCAACGCCCGCACGGTGGCGACCATGCCGCCGTGGTACTGGAAGTAGTCGTCGGAGTCGGCGATGTCGTGCTCTCGGGTGTCGGTGTTCTTCGCGGCGACCGCGATCCGGCGGTACTGCCGGCTCATGTCATCACTGGCGGCGGCTCCGTTCAACCCGCGGCCGTAGGCGAAGCCGCCCCAGGCGGTGTAGACCTCGGCGAGGTCGGCGTCGTCGCGCCAGTTGCGGCTGTCGATCAGCTGCAGCAGGCCTGCGCCGTAAGTGCCCGGTTTTGAGCCGAAAATCCTTGTGGTGGAGCGGCGTTGGTCGCCGTGCTCGGCGAGGTCGGCTTGAGCGTGGGCGCGGACGAAGTTGTCCGCGTCGGGTTCGTCGAGGTTCGCGACGAGCGATACGGCGTCGTCGAGCATCGTGACGACGTGCGGGAACGCGTCGCGGAAGAACCCGGAGATGCGCACCGTGACGTCGATGCGCGGCCTGCCGAGATCGGCGAGCGCAATCGGTTCGAGATCGACCACCCGCCGCGAGGCCTCGTCCCACACCGGTCGTACACCCAGCAATGCAAGGACTTCGGCGATGTCGTCACCGGCGGTTCGCATCGCGGACGTGCCCCACACCGACAGGCCGACCGACCGCGGCCAGTCACCGTAGTCGTTGCGGTAGCGCTCCAGCAGCGAATCAGCCATCGCCACACCGGTTTCCCACGCCAGTCGGGACGGCACCGCTTTGGGATCCACCGAGTAGAAGTTGCGCCCGGTGGGCAGCACGTTGACCAGACCGCGCAGCGGTGAACCCGACGGGCCCGAGGCGATGAAGCGCCCGTCGAGCGCCCGCAGGATGTGCACGATCTCCTCGGCCGTGCCCGCCAGCCTGGGCACCACCTCGGTGGCGGCAAACCGCAGCACGGCAGCGACGTCGGCGTTGTCGGTCAACGTGTCGACCACATCGGCATTCCATCCCGAATCCTGCAGTGCTGCAACGAGTTCACGGGCATGGGCCTCTGCGGCGTCGACGGCGGTGCGCTCGTCGTTGCCGTCCTCTGCCAGGCCGAGCGCCTGTCGCAGTCCGGGCACCGTCTGTTCGCCACCGAACAACTGCCGGGCCCGCAGGATGGCCAGCACGAGGTCGAGTTCGTCCTCGCCGCCGGGCGCCTGGCCGAGGATGTGCAGCCCGTCGCGGATCTGCACGTCCTTGATCTCGCACAGCCAGCCGTCGACATGCAGCAGCATGTCGTCGAACGAGTCCTCTTCCGGCCGCTCCTGCAACCCGAGGTCGTGGTCCATCTTCGCCGCGCGCATCAGTGTCCAGATCTGCTGGCGGATCGCGGGCAGCTTGCCGGGGTCGAGCGCCGAGACATTGGCATGCTCGTCGAGCAGTTGTTCCAGACGCGCGATGTCGCCGTAGGTTTCGGCGCGGGCCATCGGCGGGATCAGATGGTCGACGAGGGTGGCGTGCGCGCGGCGCTTGGCCTGCGTACCCTCCCCCGGATCGTTGACCAGGAACGGGTAGATCAACGGCAGGTTGCCCAGCGCGGCGTCGGAACCGCACGCCGCCGACATGCCAAGCGTCTTGCCGGGCAACCACTCCAGGTTGCCGTGCTTGCCCAGGTGGACGATCGCATCAGCGCCGAACGTGGTGTCGATCCAGTGGTACGCCGCCAGGTAGTGGTGGCTGGGCGGCAAGTCCGGGTCGTGGTAGATGGCGACCGGGTTCTCGCCGAACCCGCGCGGTGGCTGGACCATCAGCACTACGTTGCCCGCCCGCAGTGCGGCGATCACGATCTCGCCGTCCGGGTCGGCGCTGCGGTCGACGAACAACTCCCCCGGCGGCGGCCCCCAGTGCTCGACGATCGCGTCGGCCAGCTGGGCGGGCAGCGTGGCGAACCAATCGCGATAGTCCTTGGCGGACACCCGAATCGGGTTGCCCTCGAGCTGACCTTGGGAGAGCCAGTCGGGGTCCTGGCCGCCACGTTCGATCAGTGCGTGGATGAGCGCATCACCATCGCCGGAGGCGATGATCGTGCCGACGTCGCCGGCACCGTCGGCGTCGTCGATGCGGTAACCGTGCTCGCGCATCGCGCGCAGCAGGCGCACCGCGCTGGCCGGTGTGTCGAGGCCGACGGCGTTGCCGATTCGGGCGTGCTTGGTCGGGTAGGCCGAGAACACCACCGCGATCCGCTTGTCGGCGGCCGGGATCGCCCGCAGCCGCGCATGCCGCACGGCGAGCCCGGCGACGCGGGCGCAGCGCTCTGGATCGGGCGCGTAGGAGATCAGGCCCTCGTCGTCGATCTCCTTGAACGAGAACGGCACGGTGATGATTCGGCCGTCGAATTCCGGCACCGCCACCTGGGACGCGACGTCCAGCGGTGAGAGCCCGTCGTCATTGATGGCCCAGTCCGACCTCGAGCTCGTCAGGCACAGGCCCTGCAGGATCGGGACGTCGAGGGCCGCCAGATGGGCGACGTCCCAGCTGTCGTCGCTGCCGCCGGCCGATACGGATGCCGGGGTCGCACCACCCGCGGCGAGCACGGTCGTGATGAGCGCGTCGGCGGTGCCCAGCAGTTCGAGCAGTTCCGCGTCGGCGGTGCGCAGCGATGCGCAGAAGACCGGCAGGGCGCGACCCCCGGCCTCTTCGATCGCCCCGCACAGCGCATCGACGTACGCGGTGTTGCCCGCGAGGTGCTGGGCGCGGTAGTACAGCACCGCCACCGTGGGACCGTCGTCGGAGCCGCCGTCGCGGCGCGTCACGCCCCAGTTCGGGGTGGCCTCCGGAGGGTGGAAGCCGAAACCGGTCATCAGCAGCGTGTCGCACAGGAACGCATGCAGATTTCGCAGGTTGGACACACCGCCCTGGGCCAGGTAGACGTGCGACTGCAGCGCAACGCCCGCGGGTGTCGTCGAGTGGCCCATCAGTTCGGCGTCGGGCGCCTGTTCACCGCTGACCACGACGGTCGGCACCCCGCTGGCCACCACCGTGTCGATGCCGTCCTGCCATGCGCGGTATCCGCCGAGGATTCGAACCACCACGACGTCGGCGTCGCGAAGCAGGTCCTCGAGGTCGCCGTCGACGAGCCGGGACGGGTTGGCCCACCGATACCGCGCACCGCTGGAACGCGCGGTGATCAGGTCGGTGTCAGAGGTGGACAGGAGGAGAACGGTGGGGTTGCGAAACGGCTGAGCCACCCACCATTACTACCCCACGCCCGTCACCGACGGGTCAGCGCCGATTCCAGCGGCCATAGGTGCTCTGCGGATACGGCAGCCCGAGCGCGGCGACGAGCACAACCAGAAGAGCGCCGAAAACGATGAGTTCGAACATCGTCGTTCCTTCCAGACATCGTTACTGCACACGCGTGCAGTAACTCGGAACTTACGACGTCAGCGCGCGTTTGTGACCGTTGTGTGTGGCACGGATCACCCGATCCGTCGATGTGACGGCCGTCACTTCTCAGCCGGTGCGAACCTCGAAGTCAGCGACGTCGGGCGCCTGAAGCAGCTCGCGGTGGCGTTCGGGCCGCCAAGGAAACAGCTCAGGCAGGCCGTCCTTGCCGAGATACCAGCTGTTGCATCCGGTTACCCAGACCGTCTGTGGCATGGCGGCTTTCATGTGCTCGTTGTACTCCTTGGTGGCCACCTCGGTGGGTGCGACGGCCGAGACTTCACCGGCGCGGATCTGGTCGATCCACCGCACGACGTAGTCGGCCTGGTGCTCGGCAATGATCACCAGCGACTGGTTGCCGATCGGCGAATGCGGGCCCATCAGCATGAACATGTTGGGAAATCCGGGGACGGCCACCGATCGGTAAGCGTGCGGGCCGTCGGCCCAGGCTTCGTCGAGCGTGAGCGCCGCAGCCCCGACGATGGTCATCGGCCGGACATAGGCGCGCGCGTCGAAGCCGGTCGCCATTACGAGTGCGTCGAGCTCATGCAGCTTGCCGTCGGCGGTGACCACGCCTCGTGGCTCAACACTCTGAATTGCCTCCGTGACGAGCCGGACGCCGGGCTTCTGCAACGCCTGGTAGTAGTGGCCCGCGAACACCTGACGC
Organism: Mycobacterium sp. GA-0227b; assembly: GCF_001499855.1. GTDB lineage: Bacteria > Actinomycetota > Actinomycetes > Mycobacteriales > Mycobacteriaceae > Mycobacterium. The sequence goes on along the minus strand of NZ_LQIK01000003.1, from coordinate 82,421 downwards.
TTACACATCGGGTGATACGCCGGAGTGAGCCTGGCCCGCAGTTCCGGATCCCGCACGGAAAGGCGCAGATTCAGCCGGCACAACGCCACCATCACCCGCCTCTGCCAACCCGGTTCGACGACCGCGCGTGCGGGGAAGCGTTCGAAAGCGTTCTGCCAGAACCGGTATCCGATCATGCACAGTTTCGGCCACCGACGCAGTACCTTCCTGGTCAGCTCCGAGTAGCGGAGGTTGGGCACGGGGAACACCCACTGCGGCGTGCGCTGGAAAACGCTGAGTTCTCGCACCTTCCCACCGAGTTCGGCGGTGATCTGAACACCGGTCGAGCCGGTGCCGATCAGGCCTATTCGCTTGTCCTCCAAGCGCACCGAGTGGTCCCACCGCGAAGAGTGAAAGCATGCGCCGCCGAACGTCTCGAGTCCAGGTATGTCGGGGGTCTTGGGCACCCGCAGCACACCGGTCGCGGTGACGAGAACGTCGAACTCCTCGTCGCCGTCGGCAGTGCTGACCACCCACCGCCCGCGCTCGTAGCGTGCCGACTCGACGGCCGTGCCGAATCTGATGTGCGGGCGGATGCCCCGTTCGACGGCGACCTGGCTGAAGTACGAATGTATCTCGCCGCCTGGAGAATACAGATGCGACCAGTTCGGGTTGGGCCTGAAGGAATACGAGTAGAAGCGCGACGGCACATCGCACGTGAGCCCCGGATAGGTGTTGTCGCGCCAAGTTCCGCCGACGTCATCAGCCGCCTCGTAGATGAGGTAGTCGTCGATGCCCGCCTCTTGCAATTTGACCGCCATGCAAATGCCTGACATGCCGGCACCGACGATCGCGACCTTGACCGCGCGCTTCTCTGCCATGAGGCCTCCTTCGGCGAGAGAAAAGAGTACGCCCGAACCGCGCAATATTGACGCGATCGCCGCTATTGCGCGGTCACGAAGCCCTGCGCCACCATCCAGTCGCGCGCCACCACGCTCGGGTCGCGACCCTCGACGTCGACCTGCTTGTTCATCTCGATGATCGCGTCGTTGGTCAACGCCGCCGTGACTGGCGCCGTCACCTCGGCGATCTGTGGATGTGCCTCGTAGAAGGCACGTTTCATCGTCACCGAGGGGTTGTAGTGGGCGAAGAACTGCTTGTCGTCGGTCAGCACGACGAGATCGAGCGCCGCGATGCGGCCGTCGGTGGTGAACACCTCACCGAAGTCGCACTGCGTCGCGTCCGCTGTGGCCTGATAGATGATGCCGACCTGCAGCACCGGCGTCTGCGCACGCGCGGGGTCGAACCCGTAAGCCGCCGCCATCCCCGGGTAACCGTCCTGGCGGGCGCGGAATTCGGTTTCGACGCAGGTGCGGGCCGCGGACGGGTTTCGCCTGACCAGGTCCGCGTACTGCGACAGCGTTCGCACCCCGGCCCGCTCGACCACCGCCCGGCTGGCCGCCAGCGCATATGTGTCGTCCATCGGCCCGGGTTTCAACCAGACCATGTCGTTGCGGGCCAGGTCCTCCTCGCGGACCGCTTCGAACTGCTCGCGGCTGTCGGGAATCGGCTTCTCATGGCCGAGATAGTTGATCCACGCGTTGCCGGTGAATTCGTAGGCGACGTCGACCTGACCCGACAACTGCGCTTCCCGGGTGCTGCGTGAGCCGACGATGCCGGTCAGGTCGCGCACGTCGGCACCGGCCGCCACCAAGGTGTACTCGAGGATGTACCCGAGGATCACCTGCTCGGTGTATTCCTTGGAACCCACCGTGATTGGCACGCCTTCCAGCGCAGGGTGAGGTTGAATCGAACCAGGTCCGACCTTCAGCGGCACCGCGCCACCCGCACCGAGACCGCAACCGGCCAGCAGCAGCGCACAGGCCAGCGCGGCGCCGATGCTGCGGCGGATCATCGAAGGCCCTTGGGGTTGAGGTAGAACTCGGCCAGTCCTCCGAACCAGTCGACCAGCAGGGCCAGGCACACCGCCAGCACACTGCCCAGGATCAGGGTCACGTTGTCCTGCAGCTTGTATCCCGTGTCGATGAGTATGCCCAGCCCGCCGGCGTTGACGAGGAACGACAACGTCGCGGTGCCCACCGCAAGTACCAGCGAGGTTCGAAGGCCGGCCAGGATGTAGGGAATCGCCAGCGGCATCTCGACCCGCGTCAGCACCGAGCGGCGGGACATGCCCTGTCCCAGTCCGGCGTCGACCAGCGATCGGTCCACCTGGCTGATGCCGAGGATGGTGCTTGCCAGCACCGGCAGCAGCGAGTACAGGGCGATCGGCAGCACCCCGATCCAAAATCCGGTTCTACCGGTCCACAGGAACAGCAACACCAGCAGACCGATCGCCGGCGCGGCCTGCCCGACATTGGCCACGCCCATGAACACCGGCCGCAACAGCCTGGCTCCCGGACGGGTGACGAGCACACCGAGCGGGACACCGACGACGAGCACGATCGCGGTGACCGCAACCGTGATCAGGAGGTGCTGCCAGATCAGCGTCGCGATGTTGCCGGGGTTGATGTTCTCCTGCTGCGTGGCGGTCAGGTCGCGGTTGAACGCCCAGAACACCACGGCCGCAGCGACAATGAGCACCAAAACCGGTTGGATGAGCAGCCTTCTGCGCTCGCCCGGGTCGGCGCGGGCCGACTGCGCAGTGTCCGCGACGGCGGTCACGGCTGCCCGTCCATGCTCGCCTCCGCCGAGGCCCGCAGCCAGGTGATCGTGTCGATCAGCGTGTCGAGCGTGACCACACCCTCGTACCGGCTGCCCGCGCCAGTCACCACGGCCGAGGCGTGCTGTTCGGCCAGGATCGCCTCCAGCGCGTCCTCCAACGTCGACTGTGTGCTCACGACGTCGAGCGATTCGGCGGCATCGGCCAGCGAGGTGGCGTGGGCGAGGCTGCTCTCCCGTACCCAGCTGACCGGGCGGTCCCGCTCGTCGAGCACCACGACCCAGTCGAACTCACTGTCGGCCAGACTGTTTCGCACCTCGTCGATCGAATCCGACTGGCGCACCGAAGGATGCGGTCGCAACTCGACGTCCTTGATCCGCATCAGGCCGAGTTGGCGCAGCGATGCGCCAGAACCGACGAATCCGGCGACCGTGTCGTCCGCCGGACTTGCGAGGATGTTCTGCGGCGTATCGTACTGCAGCACCTTGGATTGATTGCCCAGCACAGTGATCCGGTCACCGAGCTTGACCGCCTCGCCGAAGTCGTGGGTGACGAAGACGATTGTCTTGCGCAGTTCGCCTTGCAGCCGCAGAAGTTCGTCCTGCAACGTGCTGCGCGTGATCGGGTCGACCGCGCCGAACGGTTCGTCCATCAGCAGAACCGGAGGATCGGCGGCCAGCGCACGCGCGACACCCACGCGCTGCTGCTGCCCGCCGGACAGTTGACGCGGATATCTACCGGCGTACTGCGCAGGTTCCAGACCGACCATGTCGAGCAGTTCGTCGACACGGTCCGCGATGCGCTTGCGGTCCCAGCGCAGAAGTCCGGGCACCAGTCCCACGTTCTGTCGGATCGTCATGTGCGGGAACAGGCCCGCCTGCTGGATGGAGTAGCCGATCGAGCGGCGAAGGTCCGTCGGCCGGATCGACAACGCATCGTTTTCGCCGATCATGATCTTGCCCGATGTCGGTTCGGACAGCCGATTGATCATCCGCATCATCGTGGTCTTGCCACAGCCCGACGGACCGACGAAAACCACGATCTCGCCGGCGGGGATGTCGAGCGACACGTCGTCCACCGCGGGGCGGTCTGCACCGGGATAGACCTTGGACACGTGGTCGAGCACGATGCGCACACCGGTGCTACCGTGCGATTCGGTGTTCTCGGGGGCGGATTGCGTTGTCATCGAATGCCTTTCGAGGTGGTGAGACGCCCGACGAGCACGAGAATCGCGTCCAGCGCCAGTGCTAGGACGACGATGAGCAGCGTCCCGGTCAACGCCATCGAGACCGCGGTCGGGCTTCCGACGCGGGCCAAGCCCGTGAAGATCAGGTTGCCCAGGCCGGGCCCCTTGACGTAGGCGGCGATGGCCAGCACGCCCATCGACATCTGCGTGCTGATCCGCATCGCGGACAGGATCGACGGCCACACCAGCCGCAGTTCCACCCGGGCCAGGGTGTCGAGCCGGCTCATCCCGATCCCCCGCGCCGCGTCGGTGAGCGCGGGATCGACCGCGTTGAGTCCGACGATCGTGTTGCGCACGATCGGCAGCAGTGAGTACAGCACGAGGGCGGCGATGCTGGGCACCACCCCGAGCCCGAACAGCGGGATCAGCAGGCCGAGCAGCGCGAATGCCGGCACGGTCAGAATCACGCTGGACGTCGCGGTCGCGAGGTTGGCTGCCAGCGGGTTGCGGTAGGTCAGCACCCCGACCGCCACCCCGAGGACCGTCGCGATGAGAACGCTCTGGACGACCGCGCTGAGGTGTTGGTACGAGTCGAACATCAACTGCGCGTAATGGGCGGTGACGTAGTCCCACAGTGCCCTCACGGGGCTGCCCTACCCGATCTTGATGGGACCGAAACCGCGCCCGGTTCGATTCGCGCTGAGTCGAAAGGTTGTCCTCGCACGTTCGGACGGCGAACGTAGCGAATTGATTCGCGCATCGTCTGGAGGTTACCCACGTGCCGTCATCTCTGCGGGTGATAAAGCTCGGCGCCCACATCGGCGCCCACATCGACGGTGTCGATCTCGGTAAGGGGATCGATCCGGAGACCGCGAACGCGATCAATACCGCGATGCTCGAACACAAAGTGGTCTTCTTCCGTAATCAGTACAACGTCGACGACGACGCGCAGCTCGCCTTCGCGCGGGCGCTGGGCACCCCCACGACCGCCCACCCGACGGTGACTTCGCGCGGGGACCGGTTGCTGCCCATCGATTCCCGCTACGACAAGGCGAACAGCTGGCACACCGACGTCACGTTCGTCGATCGGATACCGAAAGCATCGGTCTTGCGGGCCGTCACCCTGCCGCAATACGGCGGCACGACGACGTGGGCGTCCACCGAGGCCGCGTACGACCGCCTTCCGGCATCGTTGCGCGCGTTGGCCGAAAGCCTCTGGGCGGTGCACACCAATCGATACGATTACGCGTCACTGCACGACGAGCCGGACTCGGCGACTACCGCCGAACAGCGTTCCTACCGTGAGGAATTCGTCTCAGACCGCTACGAAACCGAGCATCCCGTGGTCCGCGTGCACCCCGAAACCGGCAAGCGAGTGCTGCTGCTCGGCCACTTCGTCGAGAAGTTCGTGGGGCTCGGCTCGACGGAGTCGGCGGCGTTGTTCGATCTGCTGCAGAAGCGAATCACCAAGCTCGAGCACACCATTCGCTGGAACTGGCGGCCCGGTGACATCGCGCTCTGGGACAACCGCGCGACGCAGCACTACGCCGTCGCTGACTACGACGACCAGTATCGACGGCTCAACCGCATCACTTTGGCCGGCGACGTCCCGGTCGACGTCCACGGCCGGCGCAGCCGTTCCGTCGTGGGCGACGCCTCGACGTACTCCGAAGTCGTCAGCCCTGTCGCGCTGGCCAGCTGACGACGACTTCGGTCCGTAGCGCTGCGGGCGTACCGTGAACCGGTGGCCAGAACCCGCGAGCAGGACGCCTGCCCCGGTGCGTTGCAGGTGCATCGCGCCGCGGACGGTGCGTTGGCGCGGATACGGTTACCGGGCGGCGTCATCACCGCCGCGCAGTTGGAGACCCTCGCGCGGGCGGCCATCGACTGGGCCGCGGGCACGCTCGAGCTGACCTCGCGGGGCAACCTTCAGATTCGTGGCGTCACCGACGCGGCCGCGGTCGCCGACGCCGCGGCGTCCGCCGGCCTGCTGCCGTCGCCGACCCACGAACGCGTGCGCAACATCGTCGCCTCGCCGCTGTCCGGGCGGGTCGGCGCGACCACCGACATCCGTGCGCTGATCACCGAGCTCGACGAGGCGATTTGCGCCGACCCGGCACTGGCCGCGCTGCCGGGCCGGTTCCTGTTCGGCATCGACGACGGCCGCGCCGACATCTCGGGCCTCGGCGCGGACGTCGGCATCCACTTCCAGAGCGATGCGGCCGGCGACACCGCCGCGCTGCTGTTGGCCGGTCGCGACACCGGTGTCCGACTGGCGCTGAACGCCGCGGTGCCGGCGATGGTCGAGCTGGCGCAGCGATTCGCTGCCAGTCGCGGGACCGCCTGGCGCGTCAAGGAACTCGTCGACCCCGACATTCTGCTCGGCGAGCTGCCCCGGCCGGAAGCGCCGGGAGCGACGTGGCCCGCGGTCACCCGCCCGCCCGTCGGCTGGCTCGACCAGCACGACGGCCGCGTCACGCTGGGCGCCGCGGCCCCGCTCGGCGTGCTGCCCGCCCGGACCGCCGAGTACCTCGCCGCGATCGGGGCGCCGATGGCGATCACGCCGTGGCGCTCGATCCTCGTTTTCGACCTCGACGAGGGAGTCGCCGACGTCGCCCTTCGTGTACTCGCCCCCCTCGGACTGGTGTTCGACGAGAACTCCCCCTGGCTCTCGGTCAGCGCGTGCACGGGAAGCCCCGGCTGCGAGCACTCGATGGCCGATGTCCGGGCAGACGCCGCCGCTGCGGTCGTCGAACCGGCTTCAGCGCACGCGACGGGCAACCCAATCCCAGGCCACCGCCATTTCGTCGGCTGCGACAGGGCCTGCGGCAGCCCGCCCACCGGTGAGGTGCTGGTGGCGACCGGAGACGGATACCGGGCGCGCGACACGCACCCGTAGGGTGATCGCGTGCTCGACTACATCCGCGACGCCGGGGAGATCTACCGGCAATCGTTCGCGACGATTCGCGACGAGGCGGACCTGGCTCGGTTTCCCGACGACGTGGCCCGCGTGGTCGTCCGGCTGATCCACACCTGCGGACAGATCGACGTCACCGATCACGTGGCGTTCAGCGCAGACGTGGTCGCCAGGACCCACGCCGCACTGGCCGCGGGCGCGCCGGTGCTGTGTGATTCCTCGATGGTCGCCGCGGGCATCACCCGGTCGCGCCTGCCCGCCGCCAACGAGGTGGTGTCCCTGGTGGCCGACCAGCGAGCCGCCGACCTGGCCGCCCGGCTCGGCACCACCCGGTCGGCGGCGGCCGTGGACCTGTGGGCCGACCGGCTCGGCGGTGCCGTGCTGGCGATCGGCAATGCGCCGACCGCGCTGTTCCGGCTGCTCGAACTGCTCGACGACGGCGCCCCGACGCCCGCTGCGGTACTGGGCGGACCGGTCGGTTTCGTCGGTTCGGCGCAGTCCAAGCAGGAACTCACCGACCGGCCGCGCGGAATGTCGTATCTCGTGGTGACGGGCCGTCGCGGCGGGAGTGCGATGGCCGCCGCGGCCGTGAATGCGATTGCGACCGAACGCGAATGAGCGACCGCGGAGTGTTGTGGGGGGTGGGGCTGGGGCCCGGCGACCCTGAACTCGTCACCGTCAAGGCGGCACGGGTGATCGGCGAGGCCGACGTCGTGGCGTACCACAGCGCGCGGCACGGCAACAGCATCGCGCGCGGCATCGCCGAGCCATATCTGCGGCCGGGCCAGATCGAGGAGCACCTGGTCTACCCGGTCACCACCGAAACCACCGATCACCCCGGCGGCTACGCCGGAGCGATGGAGGACTTCTACCGCGAGTCCGCCGACCGCATCGCCGCCCACCTGGAGGCCGGCCGCAATGTGGCCTTGCTCGCCGAGGGCGACCCGCTGTTCTACAGCTCCTACATGCACATGCACACCCGGTTGACCGAGCGGTTCGACGCGGTCATCGTGCCGGGCGTGACGTCGGTGAGCGCGGCTTCGGCGGCGGTCGCCACTCCCCTCGTCCAGGGCGACGAGGTGTTGACGATCCTGCCGGGAACGCTGCCCCCCGACGAGCTCGAGCGCAGGCTCGCCGACACCGACGCAGCGGTGATGCTGAAGTTGGGTCGCTCGTACCCCGCTGTACGCCAGGCGCTTTCGGCATCCGGTCGGTTGGACGACGCGTTCTACGTCGAGCGTGCGAGCACTCCGCGGCAGCGGGTCCTGGACGCGGGCGACGTCGACGACGAAACGGTCCCGTATTTCTCGCTGGCGATGTTGCCGGGGCGCCGCCGCCAGGACGTGACGACCACCGGCAGCGTCGCCGTCGTGGGACTGGGTCCCGGCGACCCGAACTGGATGACCCCGCAGTCGCGGCGCGAACTGGCCGCGGCCAGCGACCTCATCGGCTACGGCCCCTACCTCGACCGCGTTGCCGCCCGCGACGATCAGCGCAGACATCCGAGCGACAACACCGACGAACCGGCGCGCGCCCGGTTGGCCTGCACGCTGGCCGAACAGGGCCGCGCGGTGGCGGTGGTGTCCTCCGGCGACCCGGGGGTCTTCGCGATGGCGACCGCGGTGCTGGAAGAGGCCAAGCAGTGGCCCGGGGTTTCGGTGCGGGTGATCCCGGCGATGACCGCCGCGCAGGCCGTCGCGAGCCGGGTCGGCGCCCCGCTCGGGCATGACTACGCGGTGATCTCGCTGTCGGACCGGCTCAAGCCGTGGGACGTGATCGCCGCGCGGTTGACCGCGGCCGCGACGGCCGACCTGGTGCTGGCGATCTACAACCCGGCCTCGAAGACCCGGACCTGGCAGGTGGGGGCGATGCGGGATCTTCTGCTCGAACACCGCGATCCCGGCACTCCGGTGGTGATCGGTCGCGACGTGTCCGGGCCCCGCGAGCAGGTCACGGTGGTGCGCCTGGCCGACCTGGATCCCGCCGACGTCGACATGCGCTGCCTGCTGATCGTCGGCTCCTCGCAGACGCAGTGGTATTCCGGGGACGGCGATCGGGTCTTCACACCGCGCCGCTACCCCACGTAGCGCTACCCGCGACCTCACCAGCCGCGAGCGCTCATCCCGGTACGGTTTTGGGCCTTATTTTCGTACCAGGGTGAGCGCTCGCGACGGCCGGCAGTGTTAATCTCCGGCGCGTGACCTCCGTCCTCAACATTCCACGCGGGCCCGAAGATGTAACGCCGGCGTGGCTCGGGTCAGTGCTGGGAACCGATGTCGAGGCGGTCGCCGTGACACCCATCGGAACCGGTCAGACGGGCGCCACCTACCGGGTGTCGGCGACCTACGGCGGGGAAACCGACCTGCCCGCCTCGTTCGCGATAAAGCTCTCGGCGCAGGACGACACGGTGCGCGAGCGCGTCGCGCTGGGTTACCGCTCGGAGGTGGAGTTCTACTCGCTGGTCGCCAACCGGATGCGCATCCCCGTTCCGCGCAGCTTCCATCAGGACATCTCCGAGGATGGCGCCGACGTGGTGCTACTGCTGGCCGATATGGCACCCGCGGTCCAGGGCGACCAGATCACCGGGTGCAACGCGGTCGAGGCGCGGCTCGCGGTCGAGGCGCTCGCCGGGCTGCACGGCCCGAGTTGGTGTGCGCCCGAATGGATGGAGCTGTCCGCGGTCGTGATGCCCAAACCCGGTGACGCCGACGCGGCCAAGGGACTCGGCGATGTCTCGCGAATGGCTGCCGACATTGTCATCGACCGCCTCGGCTCGTCGATCAGCGCCGAGGACCAGGAAACGCTCACCGCGGCAATGGCTTCGGTGACGCCGTGGCTGATGGCCGAGCCCGGCCGCTATGCGCTGATGCACGGCGACTATCGGCTCGACAACATGCTGTTCGATCCCGGCCGCACGCGGATCACTGTGGTTGATTGGCAGACCGTCGGCGTCGGGTTGCCGGCCCGCGACCTTGCGTACTTCACCGCGACCAGCCTCGAACCCACAGTCCGGGCGGAGATCGAGCGAGATCTCGTCGAGCACTATCACCGTGCGTTGCTCGGATACGGTGTGCGGGATTACGACCTGGACACCTGCTGGACCGACTACCGCCTCGGGGTGGTGCAGGCACCGTTGCTCGTCGCGTTGGGCACCGCGTTCGCGACGTCGACCGAACGGGGCGACGAGATGATGCTCGCGATGTTGAGCCGCGGCTGTCGAGCCATTCGGGAACTCGGCACGCTCGAGCTCATCGAGTCGTATTCATCAGCCTGACCCAGTCGACCGCGTCGTCGACGGTGGCGACCGTCGCCACCCCCGACGGCAGCGGCGGCCGGTCCACCATCACCACCGCAACACCAAGGGCCGCAGCCGCATGCAGTTTCGGCCGGGTCATCTGTCCTCCACTGTTCTTGGTGACCAACGCGTCGATGCGGTGCTCGCGCAGCAGGGTCAGTTCGTCGTCGTAGCGGTACGGCCCGCGCGACAGCACCACCTGGTGACGACGCGGCAGATCCGACACGTCGGGCGGCGTGACAGCACGAATCAGAAACCATGCATCGACGTCCTTGAACGCTGCGGCGCCAGAGCGCCCGGTGGTCAGGAATACGCGGGTGAACCGCTCGGCAGCAACGGTTTTCGCGGCCTCGATATCAGAGCTCACGACGATCGCATCGCCGGTCGGCCAAGCGGGTCGGGCCACCACCAGGTGCGGCAGCCGCACCTCGGCGCACACAGCCGCCGCGTGCGCGGTCATCGTCGCGGCGTACGGGTGTGTGGCGTCGACCACCGCGTCGACCCGGTTGTCGGACAGCCAGCGCCGCAGCCCCTTGACGCCGCCGAAGCCGCCGATGCGTACCTCGCCCACCGGCAGCGCGGGATCGGGCACCCGGCCCGCGAGCGAACTGATCACCTCGACGTCCGGATGCAGACGGGCAGCCAGCGCGCGAGCCTCAGAAGTACCGCCCAGCAGTAGTATTCGCATCAATGTCGTCCCCGCCGCACCCGGCTCGACGAGTACAGGTAGCTGTCGGCGAACCCCTCGGCCGCCAGCACGTCGCCCACGACGATCACCGCGGTGCGGGTGATGCCCGCGGCTTTCGTCTGCCCCGCCAACTCCGCGAGCGCGCAGCGCACCACCTGCTGCTGCGGCCAGCTCGCGAACGCCACCACGGCACAGGGCGTTTCGGGTCGGTACCCGCCGGCCAGCAGCTGCGGGACGATCGCGTCGATCTGCGCGGCCGCGAGGTGCAGCACCAGCGTCGCACCCGGCTTGGACAACGTCCGCAGATCCTCACCCGGCGGCATCGCGGTCGACAGCGTCGCCACCCGGGTCAGGGTGACCGTCTGCGCGACACCCGGAACGGTGAGCTCGCGGCCCAGCACTGCAGCGGCCGCCGCGAAAGCCGGGACCCCGGGCACGATTTCGTAGTCGACACCGAGATCGTCGAGACGGCGGCACTGCTCGGCGAGCGCGCTGTAGATCGACGGGTCGCCGGAATGCAACCGCGCCACGTCGAGGCCGGCGGCGTGGGCATCGGCGAGTTCGGTGACGATCTGTTCGAGAGTCAACGGGCCGGTGTCGACGACGCGGGCGCCCGGCGGGCACAGCGCCAGCAAGTCCTCGGGCATGATCGAACCCGCGTAGAGGCAGACCGGGCAGCTGCTCAGAAGTCGGTGTCCGCGCACAGTGATCAGGTCGGCGGCGCCGGGCCCGGCGCCGATGAAGTAGACGGTCATCGTTTGGTCACCGCCCACTGCGTGATCGGCATCGCCGGACGCCAGCCGGTGAACCCGCCGAGCGGCTCGCCGCGGTGATGCTCGAAGCGCCTGAGCGTACCGCCGTGTCGCGAATACCACTGGGCGACAAGCGCTTCAGTCTCCACAGTGACGGTGTTGGCGACGAGCCGGCCACCAACCGGCAGCCGGTCGAAGCAGGCCTCCAGGAGTCCCGGCTGGGTCAGGCCGCCGCCCACGAAGACCGCGTCCGGCGCGGGTACGGACTCGAACGACTCGGGCGCCTCGCGCTGCACCTGCACGCGCGCGCCGAACGCCACCACGTTGTCGGTGATGCGGTTGCGGCGTTGTTCATCGCGCTCGAAGGCGATTGCACGACAACCGGTACCGCTGCGGCACCATTCGATCGCGACGCTGCCCGATCCGGCACCGACGTCCCACAGCAGTTGTCCGGGCCGCGGGGCCAGCGCCGCCAATGTCACCGCCCGCACCGGTTGCTTGGTGAGTTGGCCGTCGTTGGCGAACATCTCGTCGGGCAGCACCCCGAATTGCCGCTCGTCGGGCAGGTAGCGAACCGCGACCACGTTGAGGTCGTCGACGTCGTCCGGGGGTCGCTGCGCCCATTCGCGGGCGGTGGCGGCCCGGCGGCGCTCTGTGGGCCCGCCGAGTTGTTCTAACACGGTGATCTCGGAGTCGCCGCGACCGGTGTGGGTGAGCAGTCGCGTCAGCGCCGCAGGGGTTGTGCCGTCGCGGGACATCACGACGGCGTGTCCGCCGCGGCGTACCGCGGTGTGTGGATCACTCCGCACCAGGCTGATGACCTCGGTGTCCTGCACTGCCCAACCCAGCCGCGAGCAAGCCAGCGTCACCGACGACACGTGCGGCAGGACGGTCACCCGCTCGGCGCCGTAGAGCCGGATCAGCGAGCTACCCACACCGTGCAGCAGCGGGTCGCCGCTGGCCACCACATGCACGTCACCGTCGACGTCCTCCAGCAGAGTGTGCAGTGCGGGCAGCATCGGCGACGGCCACTCTCGCCGCGCCGCGGTGACGGTGTCGTCCAGCAGCGCGAGTTGGCGCTTCGAACCGTAAACCACTGTTGCCCTGCATAATTCAGCCCGCGAGCCGGACGGCAGCCCGGCCATCCCGTCAGCTCCGATGCCGACGACGACGATCATCGCGGCATCCTTCGCCACACGAACCGGGGCGTGACACGGAACGCGAATGCCAGCAGCGCGAGTGGTGCGGGCACCCAGACCGCGCCTCGCCTTCGACGGAGTGCGCGCACGGTCGCGTCGGCGACCTGCGCCGGCGTGCTCGACAGGGGCGCGGGCGACATCCCTGCCGTCATGCGTCCGATCACAAACCCGGGCCGCACCAACAGCAGGTGCACCCCCGAACCGTGCAGGGCGTCGGCCAGTCCGCGGCAGAAGCCGTCCAGCCCGGCCTTCGCGGATCCGTACACGTAGTTGGCGCGGCGCACGCGGACGCCCGCGATCGACGAGAACGTCACGATCGACCCGGACCCTGCGCCGCGCATCGTCGCGGCGAGCACCGTCAGCAGGCTGGCCTGGGCGACGAAGTCGGTGTGCAGAATCGCCGCGGCGTGCGCGGCGTCCTTCTCCGCGAGCGCCTGGTCGCCGAGGATTCCGAACGCGAGCACCGCGGTGTCGATCGGCCCGTGCTCGGCGACGATCGCGTCGACCACCGGACCGTGCGACGGAAGGTCGTCGGCGTCGAACTCACGCACGTGCACGGCCGCCGCCCCCGCGGCGCGAACGGCCGCCGCCTGCGCCTCGAGGTCATGAGCGCGCCGGGCCGCCAGCACCACCGTCGATCCGGGCGCCAGCCGGGTGGCCACCTCGACGCCGATCTCGCTGCGACCGCCGAAAACCACGACCAATGCCGGACCGGTGTCAGCCGTGTCTGTCATGGCAGCGATTATCTCCTGCGCTACCGTGAAGCCCGATGGCCCAGTCAAGCCGCAAGGCAACCACCCGGCTGACAGACGACGCGCTGGCATTTCTGTCCGAACGTCATCTGGCCATGCTGACGACGCTGCGATCGGACAATTCACCCCACGTCGTCGCCGTCGGCTTCACGTTCGACCCGAAGACCCACATCGCCCGCGTCATCACCAGCGGCGGGTCGCAGAAGGCGGTGAACGCCGACCGGCAGGGTGTCGCGGTGCTGAGCCAGGTCGACGGCGCCCGCTGGTTGTCGCTGGAGGGCAAGGCCAAGGTCAACGCGGATCCCGACGCCGTCCGTGACGCCGAGCTGCGGTACGCGCAGCGCTACCGCACCCCCCGGGTCAATCCGAAGCGCGTCGTCATCGAGGTCCGGGTCGAGCGGGTGCTCGGGTCGTCGGACCTGCTGGACCGGGTCGAGGTCTAACTCGCGCCGGTGGGGACCACCACCAGCTCGTGTGGCCGGTTGTTGACCGCCATGGCGCCGTCGGCGGTGACGACCACGATGTCCTCGATGCGCGCGCCCCACTCGCCGGGGAAATAGATACCGGGCTCGACGGAGAAAGCCATGCCCTCTTCGAGGGGGAGCGTGTTGCCCGCCACGATGTAGGGCTCCTCGTGCACCGACAGCCCGATGCCGTGGCCGGTGCGGTGCACGAACGCGTCGGCCAGGCCCTCGGCGGCCAGCACGTCGCGCGCCGCGGCGTCCACCTGCTCGGCGGTGACGCCGGGCCGGACCGCCGCGACCGCGGCCCGCTGGGCGCGCTGCAGCACCGCGTAGCGCCGCGCCACGTCGGGGTCCGGCTCGCCGATGCTGTACGTGCGGGTGGAGTCGGAGTTGTAGCCGGGCTCGTAGGGTCCGCCGATGTCCACGACGACGATGTCGCCGGCCCGCAGCTCCCGGTCCGAACACTCGTGATGCGGGTCGGCGCCATGCGGCCCGGACCCGACGATGATGAACGCCACCTCCGAATGACCTTCGGCGACAATGGCTTCGGCGATGTCAGCCGCGATGTCGGCTTCGGTGCGGCCCGGCGCCAGGAATTCCGGCACCCGCGCGTGTACGCGGTCGATGGCCGCGCCGGCCTTGCGCAACGCGTCGATCTCGGCGGCGTCCTTGATCATCCGCAGGCGCCGCAGCACGTCGGTGGCCAGCACCGGCACCGCACCCAGCACGTCGGCGAGCGGCAGCAGATGCAACGCGGGCATCGAGTCGGTCACCGCGACGGCGAGCCGCCCAGACGGCCCGGTCTTGCACATACCACCGCCGAGCGCCTGGGCGACCAGCGCGTACGGGTCGTCGCCGTCGACCCAGTCCTGTACCGCCAGGCCGAGCTCGGGCACCGCGGATTCCTTGAGCGCCGCCAACTCCAGGCGCGGCACCACGATCGTCGGGTCACCGTCGGCGGGCAGCACCAGCGCGGTGAGCCGCTCGAACGTCTGCGCCCGCGAGCCGACCAGATAGCGCAGGTCATAGCCCGGCGTGATGACCAGGCCCGCGAGGCCGGCGTCGGCCGCCGCGGACGCCGCCGCGGCGAGTCGGTGCGCGTAGACATCGGAGCTGAATCGACTGGCGGTCATGCCACGAGGCTAATCCGCGGCGCACTGGCAGGATGGCTCGCATGTCATCCCTCGTGCTGCTCGACGGTGCCAGCATGTGGTTCCGCTCGTATTTCGGAGTCCCCGACAAGATCAAGGCGCCCGACGGCCGCCCGGTCAACGCGCTGCGCGGCTTCCTCGACGCCGTGGCGACCGTGATCACCCGCGAGCGTCCGTCGCGGTTGGTGGTGTGCCGCGACGACGACTGGCGACCGCAGTGGCGCGTCGACCTCATCCCGTCCTACAAGTCGCACCGGGTACTCGAGGAGCACCCGGACGGCGAACCCGACGTCGAGGTGGTGCCCGACGACCTCACGCCGCAGGTCGACATGATCTTCGAGATTCTCGACGCGTTCGGCATCGCCACCGCCGGCGCGCCCGAGTGCGAGGCCGACGACGTGCTCGGCACCCTTGTCACCCGCGAAGAACGTGACCCAGTGGTGGTGGTCAGCGGTGACCGGGATCTGCTGCAGTTGGTGCGCGACGAGCCGGTACCGGTTCGGGTGCTCTACCTCGGCAGCGGGTTGGCCAAGGCCACCAAGTGGGGTCCGACGGAGGTCGCCGAGAAGTACGGCGTGCCGGTCGATCGTGCCGGGCCCGCGTACGCCGAACTGGCCCTGCTGCGAGGCGACCCCAGCGACGGCCTGCCCGGCGTGCCCGGTATCGGTGAGAAGACGGCCGCGACGCTGCTGGCGCAGCATGGCTCACTGGAGAACATCCTGGCCGCGGCCAACGACCCGAAGTCGAAGATGAGCAAGGCGTATCGGACGAAGCTGCGCAACGCCGCCGATTACATCGAGGCCGCCGACCCGGTGGTCAAAGTCGCCACCGACGCCGATCTGAACTGGTCCACACCGTCGGATGCACTGCCGCTGGCCGCCGAGCACCCGCGCAAGGTCGTCAAGCTCGCCGAGACCTACGGCGTCACGTCGTCGATAGGCCGGCTGCAGAAGGCCCTCGACGGGCTGCCCGGCGGCTGAGCCGCCACCGGCCCGCTACTTGGGCCTGCCCACCTCGTAGGTGCCGTCGTCGTCCTGGAACGTGACGGTCACCTGACGCTTGGTGCCGTCGATGCTGACCTCGCAGTCGAACGTCGCGCCCTTCTCGACGGTCGGGTTCTGGCCGTCATTGCACTTGACGTCCTTGACGTTCTTGGCGCCGTAACCGTTCGCCTCATCGGTGAGGATCTGCTGCACCCCGGACTGCGCGGCGTCGATGTCGAGTTTGGTTGTGACGAAGAAGCCGGGCTTCCAGAAGCCCAGCACCAGCACCACCACGACGATCACCGCGGCCAGCAGGCCGATCACGCCGCCGATCACCGCCAGCGAGCGCTTCGAGCCCTCCTCGGCGCCCGGCTGCTGGTACTGCGGGTACTGGCCGAACTGGCCCGGCTGCCCGAACTGCCCGGTGGGCGGCTGGCCGTACTGCGGCTGGCCGGGCGGCTGCCCGTATTGGCCGTACTGCGGCTGCCCGTACTGACCGGGCTGCTGGTAGGCCTGCGGGTTGTACTCGCCGGGCTGCTGACCGTACTGCGGCTCCGTCGCCGGATACTGCTGCGGCGGCTGGTACGCGGGCTGCTGGTATCCCGGGTACTGCTGCGCCTGTGACGGGTCGTAGGCGGGTGGCTGCCACTGCGGCGCGGCCTGCGTCGGTTCGCTGCTCTGCGGCTGCTGCTGCCACGGCTGGTTGGCCGACGACTCGCTGGACGGCTGGTCCGTCGGCTGTTCCGGCTGCTGGCCGGGCCATGACTGCGTCGGATCAGATCCCTGCGGTCCGCTCATCTCACTCCTTGATCGACCGCGGCCGAGCCGCGAGTACATCCGGTGTCGTGCTTCAACACCCTACCGTTGCATGCACTTGCGATGACATATTCAGGCGGGCGCAGCCGCGCGTCATTGCGCGACGGTGCCCTTGCCGCTTGCCTTGGCCCTGCCATCGGCGCCGAAGACGGCTCGCACAGCGGCCTCATCGCCGTCTATGTCGACGAGCGGGAGTACATCGTCGAGCGCGAGCATTCCCGCTGCCAGGCCCAAGACGATTGCGGCGTCGGCCTGCACGACGGCGTCGAGTTCGCGACCGTCGTGCGGGCCGACCGTGATGCCCGTGCGCGTCGCCCGGAGCTGCACCATCCGGCCGTCGACCGCGATCCCGACCGTCAAGGCCCGGCGTCCAGCCGCCGTGCCACCGAGCAGGGCGGGTAGCGCCACGACGAGCCAGTCGGTGCGGAAGACGTCGTCGCCGGGTCCGTGCACCATCAGCGGACTCGACCAGCGAATGAGGCCCTCGATCGGCTCCCGCAGCTGCGCGCCCCATGAGGTGAGGGCATAGGTAACGGCGCCACCGTCGTCAGCGAGCCGCCGTTCGACCACTCCGGCCGCCTCCAGATCGCGGAGCCGACCGGCGAGCAGATTGGTGGCCACGCCCGGCAGCCCGTCGAGCAACTCGCGGTAACGAGCCGGTGCGACGAGGAGTTGGCGAACGATGAGGAGACTCCACCGATCGCCGACGACATCGAGCGCCCGCGCGAGCCCGCAGTACTGGCCGTAGTTTCGACTCATCCCACCACCTATGCTTGACTTATTAAAGCTCGCTTGATTATATCAAGCAGTCTGGCTGACGGATCCCGTTCCCCGAATGCTCTCTGCCGACAAGGAGTTTCAATGGCTGCCACCGGACCCAACGCGCCGCTGTGCACAGCGATCACCGCCCTGCGCGCGGCCGCGGAAAACGGCGACCCCGAAGCGGTGGCCGATCTTCTGGCGCCCGACGTCGTCTTCCACTCCCCGCTCACCTCGCGCATCCGCTTCGAGGGCAAGGACGAAGTAGTGGCGCTGCACCGCGATATCTTCGCCGTGCTCGATGATCTCGGCACAGGCGAAGCACTGACCCTCGGCGATACGGGATCGTTTCCCTTCACCGGGCGCGTGCGCGGACAGAAACTCGAGGCCATGAACGTCGTTCGGGTGAACGAAGACGGGCTGATCGCGGAGTTCACGGTTTTCGCCCGTCCGCTGCCGGCAGTGGCGACACTGTTCGCGACACTTCCGCCGCGGGTCACCGCCAGGCGTCGCGGCCGCGCACGGGGGACGCTGGTGGCAGTCCTGGCCCGACCGCTGGCTCTCGCATTCCGTACCGCAGACTTCTTCGTGCCCCGGCTGATCTAGCCGGTGTCAACAGCGACGACGCCTCGTCGAACGTCGTTGATCGCGCGTTTCGCCGTGGCCCGCAGTGCCGGGGTCGGTGCGGCGTTGCGTACCTGGTCGAGCAGGTCGAGCACTTGACGGCACCACCGGACGAAATCGCCCGCCGACAACGGCGATCCGCTGCCCGCCGCGTCAGAGGCGGCCAGTGCGCTGGTCAGGTCGCCGGTGGTGGCCCACCGGAAGACCGCCGCGACGAAGCCGTCGTCGGGCTCGCGACTCTGGTTGATGCGGTGACGTTGCTCGTCGGCACGCAGTTCCGCCCACAGCCGCCGGGTCTGGTTCACCGCCCGGCGCAGCTTGCCGGTCGGGATGTCGGCCCCGTCGCGTCCTCCCGGCGTGTCGCCGCGGGATTCGTAGAGCACCGCCGAGAGCACAGCCGCCAGTTCTGCCGCGTCCAGGCCCTCCCAGATGCCGGTGCGCAACGCCTCCGCCACCAACAGGTCGCTCTCGCTGTAGATCCGGACCAGCAGGCGACCGTCGTCGGTCACTTTCGGGTCCTCTGCAGGGCCGGTGATGAAACCGCGTTCGGTCAGTAGCACCACGATCCGGTCGAACGTGCGCGCCAACGAGTTCGTCGCCGCCGCGACCTTCTGCCGGATCTGTTCGTTGTCGCGCTCGATGCGCAGGTACCGCTCGGCCAGCCGCGCTTTCTCCTCCCGCTCGGGCAACTGGTGAGCGGGGTGGGAGCGCAATTGCTCTCGCAGCGCGGCCAATTCGGGGTCGATGTCGCGCTCCTGGCCGGCATTGCCGCTGCGCTTGGGTTTGCGCGCCGGGAGATCGAGGCGGGCCGCGGCCGAGTTCAGCGCCGACGCAAGGTCGCGGCGCGCGCGCGGGTTTCGGTGCTCGACGCGCTTGGGCAGGGGCATCGAACCCAGTGGCGCCGAGGTTCCCGAGTAGTCGGCCGACGAAATCCGCCCGGCCCACCGATGTTCGGTCAACACCAGCGGCCGCGGATCGTCCTCGTCGCGGGCCGGTTCGAGCACGACGGCCAGTCCACCGCGCCGACCGTGGGTGATCGTGATGATGTCGCCGCGGCGCAGCGCCGCCAGCGCTTCGTTGGCCGCCCGGCGCCGCTGCAGCCGCGACGCCCGTGACTGGGCGCGTTCCCGTTCGGAGATCTGCAGCCGCAGCCGGACGTAGCCGAGAACATCGGCTTCCTGGCCGCCGGCCAGTTCGGCGGCGATCTCGTCGAGCATCCGCTCACCGCGCTCGACGCCTCGCCGTAGCCCGACCACCGACCGGTCGGCCTGGTACTGCGCGAACGAGCTCTCCAACAGTTTGTGCGCCTGCGCCGGCCCCATCTGCTGCACGAGGTTGATGGTCATGTTGTACGACGGCGCGAACGAACTGCGCAGCGGGAATGTCCGCGTCGACGCCAACCCGGCCACCTCGGCCGGTTCGACGTCCGGCGTCCACAGCACCACCGCGTGGCCCTCGACGTCGATGCCGCGGCGGCCCGCGCGCCCGGTCAACTGGGTGTACTCCCCCGGCGTCAACGGCACATGCTGCTCGCCGTTGAACTTGACCAGCCGCTCCAGCACCACCGTGCGCGCGGGCATGTTGATACCCAAAGCCAGTGTCTCCGTGGCGAATACCGCCTTCACCAGTCCCGCGGAGAACAGCTCTTCGACGGTGTGGCGGAACACCGGCAGCATCCCGGCGTGGTGGGCCGCCAATCCGCGCAGCAGACCCTCGCGCCACTCGTGGTAGTCGAGAATGATCAGGTCGGCTTCGGGCAGGTCACCACAGCGCCGGTCGACCACCTCGGCGATGCGAACCCGTTCCTCGTCGGTGGTCAGCCGAAGCGAGGACCGCAGGCATTGCTTGACCGCGGAGTCGCACCCGGCGCGCGAGAAGATGAACGTGATCGCCGGCAACAGCCCTTCGCGGTCCAGCGTGCCGATCACATCGGGGCGCGACGGCGGGCGGTACATGCTCGGCCGATCCCGGTAGCGGCCGCGGCCGCGTGGCTGCCAGTCGACCAGGCGGTCGGCTTCGCGCCGATGTGCGATGTGTCGCAACAACTCCGGGTCGACGAGCAACTCCCGGCCCTCTGCTCTCGATGCGCGGGATGCTCGCGTGGCGCGGTAGTCGAACAGGTCGAACAGGCGCCTGCCAACCAACACGTGCTGCCACAGCGGGACGGGCCGGTGCTCGTCGACGACCACCGTGGTGTCGCCGCGCACCGTCTGGATCCAGCCACCGAACTCCTCGGCGTTGCTGACCGTCGCCGACAAGCTCACCAGCCGCACCTCGTCGGGCAGATGCAGGATGACCTCCTCCCACACCGCACCGCGCATCCGGTCGGCCAGAAAGTGCACCTCGTCCATGACGACGTACGAAAGCCCGTGCAGCGTTGAGGAATTGGCGTAGAGCATGTTGCGGAGCACCTCGGTGGTCATGACCACCACGTCGGCGTCGCCGTTGATCGACTGGTCGCCGGTGAGCAACCCGATCTTGTCCGGCCCGTAGCGGGTCACCAGGTCGTTGTGCTTCTGGTTGCTCAGCGCCTTGATCGGTGTGGTGTAGAAGCACTTGCCGCCCGCGGCCAGCGCGAGGTGCACCGCGAACTCGCCCACCACGGTCTTGCCCGCGCCTGTCGGTGCGCACACCAGCACGCCGTGCCCGTTCTCCAGCGCCTCACACGAGCGGCGTTGGAAGTCATCGAGCGCGAACGTCAGCTGCTCGGTGAAACGGGCTAGCTCGCAGCCCAATTCACTAGGTGGCATCGTCATCGACCACGTGCCGCGCCGACGTCGGCACGGTGCTGGGCGCCTCGACGGGCTCGGCGGGTCCGATCGGCGCCGCGACGTCGTCGGGCACATCCTCGAGCGCGGCGCGGCGGGCCTTGCGCCGGTCGTGAAGCCGCGCGATCTGGATCGCGAACTCGAGCAGCACCGTCAATGCGAACGCCAGCGCCAGCATCGAGAACGGATCCGACCCGGGGGTGAAGAGCGCGGCGAACACGAACATCGCGAAGATGAGCCCGCGCCGCCACGCCTTGAGCCGCTCGTAGGTCAACACGCCGACCGCGTTGAGCATCACGATCAGCAGCGGGAACTCGAAGCTGAAGCCGAACACCAGCAGCAGGTTGATCAGGAAGCCGAAGTACTGGTCGCCGGACAGCGCGGTGACCTGCACGTCGCTGCCGACGGTCAGCAGGAAGCCCAGTGCCGTGGACAGCACGATGTAGGCGAGCACCGCGCCGGCGATGAACAGCGCGGCGCCGACGGTGACGAACGCGACCGCGAACCGGCGCTCCTTCTTGTACAGGCCGGGGGTGATGAACGCCCACAACTGGTAGAGCCACACCGGGCAGGCCAGCACGATGCCGGCGGTGAGACCGACCTTCAGGCGCAGAAGGAACTGATCGAACGGCGAGGTTGCCAACAACCGGCACGCCCCGTCGGCGGTGATGTCCGCGCGGGCCGAGGCGGGCAACTCGCAGTACGGACCGCGCAGCCAGTCGCCGAGGCTGGGCAGCCCCAAGACGCCGTGGGTGTACCAGAGGAAGCCCAGGATCGTGGTGACCACGATCGCGGCCGCCGAGATCAGCAGCCGGGTGCGCAGCTCGTGCAGGTGTTCGACCAGCGACATCGTGCCGTCGGGGTTGACGCGGGAGCGCCGCCGGCGAGGATCGAGTTTCTTGAGGAGTCCTGGAGTCTGCACGGCATGCCTACTGACGCGGCAGCGCGGCCGCGGCTAGGTGATCGGTGACGATCAGGCCGGACGTTTGTCCGACGGCTGCTCGGTCTCCGGCGCCGTCTCGACCCGCTCCGAGGCGATCGGCGTCGGCGGAGCCGTTCGGCCGGCGGCATCGGACTCACGCGTGTCCGATTTCGAATCGGCCTGCATCTCCTTGATCTCCGATTTGAAGATCCGCATCGACTTACCGAGCGAGCGCGCCGCGTCCGGGAGCTTCTTGGCACCGAAGAGCAGCACGAACACAGCGATAACGATCACCCAGTGCCAGGGTTGTAGACCACCCAATTTGGTCACCTCCAGACGTCGCGGCCAGTCTACTCGTTCACCCCATACTCGCTCAGCGCCGCGGCGGCCGAGTCGCGCACCCGGGCAGCCAGCCCGGCGGGCTCGAGCACGCGCACGGCCGAGCCGAAGCCGAGCACGAACCGGGCCATCCAGTCGTCGGAGGCATACGTCATCGCGGCCTCGCAGGCGCCGTCGGGCAGTTCCCGGAGGACCCGCAACGGGTAGTAGTCGAACATCCAGGCCGCCGAGCGGTCGATCAGCAACGTCGCCGACGGCAGCGAGGGGTCGGCGTCGAACAGCGAGGTGTCCGGTTCCGCCTGCACGGCCGGAGGCGGCGGCGCCGACGGCTCGTCGAGGACGTGCGCGTCGACGATGCGGTCGAATCGGAACAGCCGCACTCCCTCCGCCGACCGGCACCAGGCCTCCAGGTAGCTGTGGTCGCCGACCAGCACGACGCGGATCGGGTCGACGGCCCGGCTGGTCAGCATGTCGTGCGACGCCGAGTAATACTCGATCGACAGCGCACGTCCGTCGCGCACCGCCTGCCGCACCGCCGCGGCGGCCTCGCTCTCCACGGGCGCCGGCTCGTCGACCGCCGCGCCGCCGTGGCCCACGGTCCCGGCGGCCGACTCGATCTTCGCGATCGCGCTGCGCGCGGCCTCCGGGTCGACCATGCCCGGTATGTCGGCCAACGCCCGCAAGGCGACCAACACGCCGGTCGCCTCCGGCGAAGTCAGCCGCAGCGGGTGGTCGATACCCGCGGTGAACGTCACTTCGATTGTGTCGCCGGAGAATTCGAAGTCGATCAGGTCGCCGGGTCCGTAGCCCGGCAGGCCGCACATCCACAGCTGGTTGAGATCGTCGCGCAACTGCTTGACGGTGACGCCGAGGTCCGATGCAGCCTCGGCGTAGGTGATCCTGGGGTTGGCCTGGAAGTACGGCACCATGTTGAGCAGCCGCACCAGCCGTGTCGACACGGTTGTCATGCGCTATCCGCCTGGGCTCGCAACCTGGCCAGCACGTCCTCGCGTAGCGGCTCGGGCTCGAGCGCCACCGCGTCGGGCCCGTAGCTGGCGACCTCGCGAGCCAACCGGTCGAACATGCCGATGTCGATGGTGATGACCTCGCCGGCCCGTCCGTTGTGCGTGTGCGGAGCGACCGAGACGGCCCGTCGCCGCAGCGCAGTGCCCCTGCCCTCGGCGATCCAGACCCGGGCCTGCCCGCCCGACGGCCAGTCGCCGACCGCGCGCCCGACGATCTCGCGCAGATCGACGTCGGGCGGGCGCCGTACCGCGCCGGGCGGCCCGATGGCCGCCACCTCGCCGATCCGGGAGAGCCGAAACGTCCGGGTGGCGTCGCGGTCGCGGTCGTGTCCGACCAGATACCAGCGGCCCTTGTCGGTGACGACGCCCCAGGGCTCCACCGTGCGGGTGGTGTAGGGCTCGCTTCGCGAGGGTCGGTGCGAGAACTGCACTGCTTGTCCGGAATCGATGGCCGACAACAGGATTCCCAGTACCTCCTCCGAGCCGCGCAATCCCGGCAGCGTCGCGGTCGACGTGATCGCGGGCGCGGCGTCGACGGCGTCGATGTCGATGCCGGCCGCGCGCAGTTTCAGCAGCGCGCCCTGGGTGGCGGTGATCAGTTCGGGCGACTCCCACAGCTGGGTGGCGACGGCGACGGCTGCCGCCTCGTCGGGCGTCAATTCGACCGCGGGCAGCGCGTAGGCGTCGCGGTTGATCCGGTAGCCCTCGGTGGGATCGAACTGCGAAACGCGGCCGGTTTCCAGCGGGATGCCGAGGTCGCGCAACTCGTTCTTGTCCCGCTCGAACATGCGCGAGAAGGCCTCGTCGCTGGGGCTGTCGGAGTAGCCGGAGACCGTTTCGCGGATGCGCTCGGCGGTGATGAAGTTCCGCGTCGACAGCAGCGCGATCACGAGGTTCATCAGCCGCTCGACTTTGGAGATCGCCACTCGGCTCAGCCTAGTGTGGGTGGCCCACGGCGAGCGCTCACCCTGGTACGGATTTTCGCGCCGAAACCGTACTTGGTTGAGCGCTCATGCGGCCATCGTTCGCGTGAGCTGGACACGAATGCGGCGGACCATCACATCGGGCTGCCTCCGCACATCGTCGCTGACGATCGACATCACCCCCCAGTCGATCTCCTCGAGGGCAGCCCGCTTTTGGCGGTCCTTGCGTAGCGATTCTCGCGAACTGTGGTAGTCGAATCCGTCGAACTCGACGGCAACCTTGCGATCCGGCCAGGCGAAGTCGACCCGCCACAATCGACCGTCTCGGTCGACGATCTCGTGCTGCAGGGCCGGATGTGGTAACCCGCCATCGATCATGACGAGACGGGCCTCGCTTTCCATCGGTGACTCGGCTTCAGGCCGGGCCAGCGGTATGAGCTCTCGGACGGTCACGACGCCGCGCCGGCCGGCCTGTGCTTGAGCGGCTGCCAGCAGGTCGAGGCGATCGCACGTCTGACTGCGCAAGGCGGCATCGAGCGTCGCCAAGGCCCGAGGGCGGTGCAGGCTTCGCGCCACCTCGACCGCAGTCCAACCCGGCGCGGTGAGCGGACGGCCACGGTAGCTGGTAAGGGGCGCGCCCTGCCTCCGATGCACTCGAAGGCCCGGCTGGTCCCGCAGAAGGCGGCTCTCCGGGTTGAGGACATGCAGGTCGGTGACGTTCTCGGTGTCGAAACCGAAAAGCGCCGCGGCGGTGCCCAGACACACCGCAACCCGACCACCGCAGCGCAGGTCCAACCCGTGCAGACGAGTAAACGCATCGGGTGCACCACGGCTGTAAATACCAGGAAAGATCTTGACCAGTTCGGCGGTCCTCAGTAAGCGCTGCAAACCGCGACGGCTCAGGTGATCCAAGATCTGCGAATAGGTTGCGACTCCGCCCTGCGCAGCGAAGACGGCGCAGAGCTCTGGCGGCATTTGCGCATTGTGTGTTGAGCCGCCACGAAATCGCCAGCAGGGCCTGTGGATAACTGCCGAGCGCTCACCCTGGTACGGATTTTCGCGCCGAAACCGTACGTGGTTGAGCGCTCGAGCTAAATGGCTGAAGACCTACATCGAGGCGATGAGTCGCTTCACCCGCTCGTCGACCGAGCGGAACGGGTCCTTGCACAACACCGTGCGCTGAGCCTGGTCATTGAGTTTCAGGTGCACCCAGTCCACGGTGAAGTCGCGACCAGCCTCCTGCGCGGCGCTGATGAACTCCCCGCGCAGCTTGGCCCGCGTGGTCTGCGGCGGCGTGTTGACCGCGGCCTCGATGTCCTCGTCGGTGGTGATCCGCGCGGCCAGTCCCTTGCGCTGTAACAGGTCGAACACGCCGCGACCACGCTTGATGTCGTGATACGCCAGGTCCAGCTGGCTGATCTTCGGATCGGACAGCTCCATGTTGTAGCGGTCCTGGTAGCGCTGGAACAGCTTGCGCTTGATCACCCAGTCGATCTCGGTGTCGACCTTGGCGAAGTCCTGACTCTCCACGGCATCCAGTTGGCGTCCCCACAGGTCCACGACCTGCTGGATCTGCGTATTCGGCTCCCGCGTCTGCACGTACTCCACCGCGCGGGAGTAATACTCGCGTTGAATGTCGAGCGCGCTGGCCTGCCGGCCGCCGGCGAGCCGCACGGGGCGCCGGCCGGTCAGGTCGTGGCTGACCTCGCGGATCGCCCGGATGGGGTTGTCCAGCGAGAAGTCGCGGAACGCGATCCCGGCCTCGATCATCTCCAGCACCAGCGACGCCGTGCCGACCTTGAGCATCGTGGTGGATTCGCACATGTTCGAGTCGCCGACGATGACGTGCAGTCTGCGGTACTTCTCGGCGTCGGCGTGCGGCTCGTCGCGGGTGTTGATGATCGGGCGCGACCGCGTCGTCGCAGACGACACCCCTTCCCAGATGTGCTCGGCGCGCTGGCTCAGGCAGAACGTCGCCGCCTTCGGCGTCTGCAGGACCTTGCCCGCGCCGCACAGCAGCTGACGGGTGACCAGGAACGGCAGTAGCACATCCGAGATGCGCGAGAACTCGCCCGCGCGCACGATCAGGTAGTTCTCGTGGCAGCCGTAGGAGTTGCCCGCCGAGTCGGTGTTGTTCTTGAACAGGTAGATGTCCCCGCCGATGCCCTCGTCGGCCAACCGTTGCTCAGCGTCGATGAGCAGGTCTTCGAGCACCCGCTCACCCGCCCGGTCGTGGGTGACCAACTGGCTCAGGCTGTCGCACTCGGCGGTGGCGTACTCCGGGTGGCTGCCCACGTCCAGGTAGAGCCGGGCGCCGTTGCGGAGGAAGACGTTCGAACTGCGGCCCCACGACACCACCCGCCGGAAGAGGTAGCGGGCGACCTCATCGGGGCTCAGCCGCCGGTGGCCGTGGAACGTGCAGGTGACACCGAACTCGGTCTCGATGCCCATGATCCGTCGCTGCACCTCATCGAGACTACTGGTTGCCCGGCGGCCACGTCGGGCAAGCCGCGCCGAAGATCGCGGCGGACATCGGCGTTGACAGGGCGTTGACACTGTCGGCGCGGTCCGTCACGGCCGGCCCTGTGGATAACTTCGGCACGGTTGGCCCCGGTTCTGTCAGCATGAGCCATGGGGGAAATCGTTGAGGTCGACGTGTCGCAGCTGCGCACCGTCGCCGACAGAGTCATGACCGCCGCCGAACGGATCGCCGAGACACCGTGGCCCGAATTGGATGCAGACGCCCTGCCCGGTTCAGCCGTCGGAAACGTCACGGCACCCACGCTCGGCGCGGCGCGGCTCGCCGGGGTGGTCGCCGACATGCGCCGATGGGCCCTGGCGGCCGAGAAGTCGGCTGATGCGTTCGAGCGCGCAGAAGAACGCAACGTCGACCGTCTCGGACGGTGACGCGGCCGACCATCGGCCAGGCCGAAGCCTGGCGACCCGACGCGCTGCACGTGTTGGCAGCGGAATGGGACCGCCACGCCCGGCTCGTGTCGGCTCATGCCGACACCCTGGCCGCCGAGTTCGGCTTCTGGTCCGGCGCGGCCGCCGACGCGGCTCGCATGCAGGCGAAAACCATTGTGGCAACGGCCGATACGGTTGCTCGCGCCCTTGTGTTGGGGGCCGCCGCGGCGCGCGACGGAGCGTCTCAGATCGCCTCGGCGCGCGCCGAGGTCATGGCGTTGGCCTCCGCGGCCACCGCTGACGGGTTCGCCGTCGACGACGCCGGATCGGTGTCCGTGCAGGCGGACCCCTCGGAGCTGCTGGTCGCGTTGTCCGGTGGCGTCCCGGCCGTCGCGGTGGAGATGCTCACTGTGCGGGCGGCCGAACTGACCAGCCAGCTCGGTCAGGCGCTCGATCGCCTGGACGCCGCGGACGCCGACGCCGCGAACGACATCGTGGAGGCGTTCGCGATGCGGGCCGCCGGCGACGCGGGAGCGGAGGCCGACGTCGTCGCCGCGTGGCCGACCTCGAGTCAGGACCGGATCGCCGACCAGATCACGACGATGACGCCCGAGCAGCGGCAGCGGTTGGTCGACGCGTTCCCTGCGCAGGTCGGCAATACCGACGGCGTGCCGTGGGAGATGCGGATCGAGGCCAACCGGACGAACGTCGCACAGGCCGTGCTGCGTGAACCCGATCCCGACCGCCTTGCGCTGTACCGGGGCCTGTTGGCCGAAATCGACGATCCGGCAGGCGAACACGGCCGCATCGACCGCCAGCTGCTCGCGTTCGACCCGGGCCGCGCGTCGCTGGTGGAACTGCACGGCGACGTCGGGTCGGCGTCGAGCGTCGCGGTGCTGGTGCCGGGTTTGAACACGACGATCGCCGGTTCGGCGGCGAACGCGCGGACCGCGCGCCGGTTCGTCTCGGCGACCCGCGGCGACACCGCGACGATCACCTATCTCGGTGGCCCGTTTCCGCGCGGCGACAATCCGGCGAGCGCGCTGGCGGCTGCGGCCGATCCTCGGTACGCGCTCGCCATGGCGCCGCGACTGGTCGCGTTCAGCGAGGACGTCGACCGCACCGTGGACGCGACCGGCCGCCGGGTGCCGGTCACGGTCATCGGCCACTCCTATGGCGGGTCGATCGTGGGCACCGCGGAATCGTTGGGACTGACCTCCGACCGCACGTTGTACGTGGCGGCCGCCGGGGCGGGTGTCGGGGTCGACGATCCCGGTGACTGGCACAACCGCAACCCGGATGTGGTGCGCTTCTCGATGACGCCGCCGGGCGATCTCATCGCGCTGGTGCAGGGCGTTCCTGGCGGCCCGCACGGCGCCGACCCCGACGAGATGCCCGGTGTGATCCGGTTACCGACCGGACGTTACGACGACGGGCGGCCAATGGCCGGTCCGGGTGCCCACTCCGACGTGCTCAACGCGCCATCGGACTCATGGCGGGCGATTCTGGGGGTGATCACCGGCGATCTCGGAAGGGATGGCGCAACCGCGCAACAAGTGGGTTGACATCCGGCCAGAATGAGCCGATGTGGTCCCGTAGCTCTCCTGTCGACGGGTTCCGGCTCGCCTACGACCGGTTCGGCACCCGGGGCGCGTCGCCGGTGGTTCTGCTGCACGGTTGGCCCGGCAGCCGCCAGGACTACCGCCGGGTGATACCGCTGCTCGGTGATGCCGCCGATGTCGTCGTGCCGGACCTGCGCGGGTTCGGCGGCTCGGACAAACACGCGGTCGCGATCCGGCATTTCTACAGCGCCACCGCGCAGGCGGGCAGCGTCATCGGCCTGATCAAGGATCTGGAGCTGTCGCAGGTGGTGCTCGCCGGCTACGACGTCGGCAGTCGAGTCGCGCAGAGCGTCGCCCGCATGCAGCCGGATCTGGTGCGCTCGCTGGTGCTGTCCCCGCCGCTGCCCGGCGCCGGGGACCGCGTCCTGACGGCGAAGGCGCAGAGCGAGTTCTGGTACCAGGCGTTTCATCAGTTGCCGTTGGCGGCGCAGTTGATCGACGGCAATCCCGACCTCGTCCGCGACTACCTGCGGCACTTCTGGACGCACTGGTCGGGTCCGAACTTCACTGTCTCCGATGATGATCTGGAGCGGCTGGTGTCCGACTACGGATTGCCCGGCGCGTTCACCGCCTCGATCGCGTGGTACCGCGCGGGCGCCGGCATGATCGCCCAGTCGTTGACCGAACTGCCACCGGAGCGAGCCATCAAGATTCATGTGCCCACCGATGTGGTGTGGCCACGCCATGATCCCCTGTTCCCGGTCGAGTGGTCGGACCGGCTGGGGCACTACTTCACCGATGTCGAGCTGCACTTCGCTTACGATGCAGGGCATTTCACCCCGCTCGAGTGTCCCGAGCAGTTCGCCGAGCTTATCCTCATTCGGGCTCGACCCGCACCGGCCGCGGGTTGACCGCGTCGGTACGAGTAAGGAGTTACTCGCCCGAGCTCTCGGACGTCTCCGAAGTCGCTTCGGTCGGGAGCAGCGATTCCAGTGCGGCGCCGGTGATTCGGCGGAATGCCCGGCGCGGCCGGTTGGCGTCCAGAATGGCCACCTCGAGCGTCGACGGCCCCAGCGTGCGCTGTTCCGAGCCGCCGTTGCCATCGACCTTCAGTGCGTCGACGGCGATCTTCACCGCGTCCTGCAGCCCGGCGTTCTCGGTGTAGGACTCCTTGAGCGCCGCGGTGATCGGATCAGTCGTACCGCCCATCACCACGAAGTGCGGTTCGTCGGCGATCGACCCGTCGTAGGTGATGCGGTACATCTCGGGTGGTTTCGTTTCGCCGTAGTGGGCGACCTCGGCGACGCACAACTCGACCTCGTAGGGCTTGGCCTGCTCGGTGAAGATGCTGCCGAGCGCTTGGGCATACCTGTTCGCGAGCTGGCGGCCGGTGACGTCCCGGCGAGAATAGGCATAGCCCTGGGTGTCGGCGAGCTGAATGCCGCCGCGGCGCAAGCTGTCGAACTCGTTGAACCGCCCGACGGCCGCGAAGCCGACCCTGTCGTAGAGCTCACTGACCTTCTGCAGTGAGCGAGACGGGTTCTCGGCGACGAACAGCACGCCGTCGGCGTACGCCAGCGCCACCACGCTGCGTCCCCTGGCGATGCCTTTGCGCGCGAGCTCGGAACGCTCGCGCATCGCCTGCTCAGGCGAGATGAAATAGGGAAAGCTCACGAATCTCCCCGCGCGTCGGTCGAACGGTGGACGGCGTCCGGGCCGAACGTGTCAGAGCGCGAACGGTTTTCGATCACCTGCCGGGCGAACTCGGCGATGCGCTCCTCGGACACCTCCTCGGCGCCGTCGGCACCGATGATCACCGCGGTGGGATAGATGCCGCGGACCAGGTCGGGCCCGCCGGTCGCCGAATCGTCGTCGGCGGCGTCGTACAGCGCCTCGATGGCCACCCGCAGCGCCGAATCCCCGTCGGTCACCTGCGAATACAACTTCTTCATCGACGACTTCGCGAAGATCGAGCCCGATCCCACCGACTGGTAACCCTCTTCCTCGATGTTCCAGCCGCCGGCCGCGTCGAAGGACACGATGCGCCCGGCCGCCTCGGGGTTCGCGTCGTCGAGGTCGTAGCCCGCGAGCAACGGCAGTGCGACGAACCCCTGCAGGGCGGCGCCGAGGTTGCCGCGCACCATGGTGGCGAGTCGGTTGACCTTGCCGGAGAAGGTCAGCGCGACGCCTTCGAGTTTTTCGTAGTGCTCGAGCTCGACGGCGTAGAGCCGGGCGAACTCGACCGCGATCGCCGCGGTCCCGGCGATGCCGGTCGCGGTGTAGTCGTCGGTGATGTAGACCTTCTGCACATCGCGGCTGGCGATCATGTTGCCCTGGGTGGCGCGGCGGTCACCGGCCATCACCACGCCGCCGGGGTACTTCAGCGCGACGATCGTGGTGCCGTGCGGCAGCGCATCCGTGGCGACGGCGTGCTCGTTGACGGGCAGGAGTTCGGGCGCCTGTCGGCGCAGCAGTTCAGAAAAGGACGACAAGTCCACGGGTACGGAGAAAGCTCCTGGTAGAGGTGTGGGAAAGGCCAGCTGATCGCGGTGCGGCCAGGTCACTGTCCACCTTTCTGGACGTACGCGCGGACGAAGTCCTCGGCGTTCTCCTCGAGAACGTCGTCGATCTCGTCCAGCAGGTCGTCGGTTTCCTCAGCCAGCTTCTCGCGACGCTCCTGCCCGGCGGCCGTGCTGCCGGTGGGGTCGTCGTCATCGCCGCCGCCACCGCCACGCTTGGTCTGCTCCTGAGCCATCGCTGCCTCCTGCGTATGTTATCGGCGGCTCACTGCTGCCCGCCGTCACTCCACATTACCGGTCGCCGCGCGGAATTCCTGCGATAGCGCGCTCCAGGGGCGGTGGGTGGGAACGATTCGGGCGGTGGGTGGGAACGATTCGGGCGGTGGGTGAGAACAATCTACGTGGTGAGCTGTTCCACCAGCTCGACGGCGCTGTCCACCGAATCCAGCAGCGCCCCGACATGGGCCTTGCTACCGCGCAGCGGCTCCAGCGTCGGGATTCGGACGAGCGAATCACCACCCAGGTCGAAGATCACCGAGTCCCAGCTGGCCGCGGCGATATCGGCCCCGAACCGGCGCAGGCACTCGCCGCGGAAGTAGGCGCGGGTGTCGGTCGGCGGGTTGTCGACCGCGTCGAGCACCTGCTGCTCGGTGATCAGCCGCTTCATCGATCCGCGCGCCACCAGCCGGTTGTACAGGCCCTTGTCCAGCCGGACGTCGGAGTACTGCAGATCGACCAGGTGCAGCCGCGGCGCCGACCAACCCAGGTTCTCCCGGTGCCGGAAGCCCTCGAGCAGCCGCAGTTTGGCGGGCCAGTCCAGCAGCTCCGCGCATTCCATCGGGTCGCGCTCCAGCAGGTCGAGCACATTCGCCCACGTCTCGACGATGTCGTTGGCGCGGGGGTCCGGGTCGCGGCTGTCCACCAGCTTGGCCACCCGGTCGAGGTACATGCGTTGCAGCGCAAGGGCGGTCACTTCGCGGCCGTCGGCCAGTGCGACGGTGGCGCGCAGCGACGGATCGCGACTGATCACATGGACGGCGTGCACGGGACGGGCCAGCGCGAGATCGCTGAGCTCCATGCCCTCCTCGATCAGGTCCAGCACCAGCGCCGTCGCGCCGAGCTTGAGGTACGTCGAGGTTTCGGACAAGTTCGCATCGCCGATGATCACGTGCAGCCTGCGGTACTTGTCGGCATCGGCGTGCGGCTCGTCGCGGGTGTTGATGATGCCGCGCTTGAGCGTCGTCTCCAGGCCGACCTCGACCTCGATGTAGTCCGCGCGCTGCGACAGCTGGAACCCCGGCTCGTCGCCCGAGGGACCGATTCCCACCCGGCCCGAGCCGGTGATCACCTGGCGCGACACCAGGAACGGAGTCAGGCCCGCGATCACCGCGGAGAACGGGGTCTGCCGGCTCATCAGATAGTTCTCGTGCGACCCGTACGAAGCGCCCTTGCCGTCCACGTTGTTCTTGTACAGCTGCAGCCTCACGGCGCCGGGCACGCTTGCGACGTGCCGGGCGGCGGCCTCCATCACCCGTTCGCCCGCCTTGTCCCAGATCACGGCGTCGAGCGGATCGGTGCACTCCGGCGCGGAGTACTCCGGATGGGCGTGGTCGACGTACAGCCGCGCGCCGTTGGTGAGGATCATGTTCGCCGCGCCGACCTCGTCGGCATCGACCACCGGGGGCGGGCCGGCCGACCGGCTGAGGTCGAATCCGCGGGCGTCGCGCAGCGGTGATTCCACCTCATAGTCCCAGCGCGTGCGCTTGGCCCGCTGGATCCCGGCGGCGGCGGCGTACGCCAGCACCGCCTGGGTGGACGTGAGAATCGGATTCGCGGTCGGGTCGGACGGCGACGAGATGCCGTACTCGACTTCCGTTCCGATAATCCGTTGCATGTCGCCAAGCGTAGGTGACGGCGCGAAGTAGCCTGCGACCGTGCCTTCCGATGGGGCTAATCCTTCATTGGTCGACGGAGCGCAACGGCGCGCGGCCGACCGCTGGTTCCTCGCGCACGGGCTGCCGGCGGTGCTGCGGCCGGGCCGCCTGGTGCGCCGGTTGTGGTCCCGGTCGGCGCCGGCCCTGGCAGGTTTCGCCGTTCTGATGGCGACCTCCGTGGTGGTCGTGGCGGTGACCGGCAAACATGCCGTGGACATCGACGGCAGGCCGACGCGTGCCGAGTGGTTCGTGCTGGCGCTGCTGGTGCTGGTGCTCCCGGTCGCGGCGGCCGTCGGCTGGTGGGTGTCACGGATCGTGGCGCAGAGCGGTCGCTTGCTCGCCGCGGCGGGCGCCGTGGGCGTTTCGGTCGTCGGCGCTGTCTTCGGCGGCCCGAGCTCGTACCTGTCGAGCAATCTGGTGCTGGTGGCGGTTTCGGTCGCAGTCACGTTGGCGCTCACCGCATCCGGGGTCGGCTCGATTCTGGGTTGGGCCGCTCACGTGACGCTGAGCCATCTCGCTGCGGCGGGCTCGCTGCTGCTGCGCGCGCTGCCGGTGCTGCTGCTGACCATCCTGGTCTTCTTCAACTCGCCGGTGTGGCTGATGGCGGCGACGGTGTCGCGTACCCGGTTGTGGTTGGCGCTGTGGTTCCTCGGCGCTGTCGCGGTGGCATTCGTCGTGTCGGTGACGGTCGACCGAATGCGGCCGATGATCAACGCGGCCGAACCGGACACGCGACACGTCGCGAAGCTCGACGACACCCCATTCGCGGGGATGCCGGATCCCACGGAGGTCAAGCCGCTGGGCCGCGCCGAGCGGTTGAACGTGTACTTCGTGCTGGCGGTGTCACAACTGGCCCAGATCCTGGTGGTGGCGGTGGTCACGGCGCTGTTGTTCTTCGTACTGGGTTTGATCCTGCTCTCCCCCGAACTGCTTGCGGCGTGGACGCGCAACGGGTCCAGCGATGGCCGGTTCCTCGGGATGACCATCCCGGTGCCCGAGGCGCTGATTCAGGTCACGCTGTTCCTCGGCGCCTTGACGTTCATGTACGTCAGCGCCCGGGCGGTCGGCGACGACGCTTACCGCGACCGTTTCGTCACTCCGCTGCTTGACGGACTACGGCTCACGCTGACCGCCCGCAACCGGTACCGGGCGGCGGTACCGGCGCGGTAACCGCACCGACCATGTGTGTGTACGGAACTTCTGACGGGGTCTTTACGCCTGCAGTGAGTAACTGTTGGCCAGATCGTCCTGCGTCACGCAGGCGGCCTCGGTGGCGGTGTCCACAACCAGCGGCGATGTGAGCATGCGCGGTTGGTAGGACCATCCCGTGGGCAACGACAGCCGCTCGGCCAGGCCGGCGAGGTCGGTCAAGGACAGGGCAGGGTCGACGGTCTGGCTGTACGTCTGCATGACCCACCGCCTGCCGTCGGGGTCGACGAGTTCGTAGATCTCCCGTCCGGCATCGAAGGTGAAGACCGCCTTGCGATCCACCCGGTTCAGTTGGTACGGCGCCGGGTTCATCGCAGTGAGCTTGACGGTGGCCTGCCGCAGC
The DNA here is from genome assembly GCF_001499855.1 of Mycobacterium sp. GA-0227b. Classification (GTDB taxonomy): domain Bacteria; phylum Actinomycetota; class Actinomycetes; order Mycobacteriales; family Mycobacteriaceae; genus Mycobacterium. The sequence goes on along the minus strand of NZ_LQIK01000003.1, from coordinate 47,725 downwards.
ACCTCGATTCCGCCGAAACTCTTGCGCTCCAACGTGTCTCGATCACGCTTGCCGATACTGCTCATCAACCAGTACCGCGGCCCATTGAGCAGTGCGGCGACGGCGCCGGTTTCCGCGGCGATGGCTTGCGGGTCGAGTGCATTCCACAGGTCCGCCGGGCAGTCGTTGAGCGGGAACGTGTTGTACACCGTGGCCTCGAGTCCGGACGGTGTGGAAGCGACGAGCAGCACTTCGCCGTAGCGCTTGCCGAACACATCGCCGGTCACTGACAAGCCCCCGGGCATGTGCGCACTACAGGTACTGGCCCAGGTTGCTCTCGGTGTCAATGGCACGGCTGGCCGACGAGCTCTTGCCGGTGACCAACGTGCGGATGTAGACGATCCGCTCGCCCTTCTTGCCCGAGATCCGTGCCCAGTCATCGGGATTGGTGGTGTTGGGCAGGTCCTCGTTCTCGGCGAACTCGTCGACGATCGAGTCCAGCAGATGCTGGATCCGCAGCCCTCGCTTGCCGGTCTCCAGCACCGACTTGATCGCGTACTTCTTCGCCCGGTCGACGACGTTCTGAATCATCGCGCCGGAGTTGAAGTCCTTGAAGTACATGACCTCTTTGTCGCCGTTGGCGTAGGTCACTTCGAGGAAGCGGTTGTCGTCGATCTCGGCGTACATCCGGTCGACGACCTTTTCGATCATCGCCTTGATGGTCAGCGACCGGTCGCCGCCGAACTCCGCGAGATCGTCTTCGTTGACCGGTAGTTCCTCGGTGAGGTACTTGCTGTAGATGTCTTGCGCCGCTTCGGCATCCGGCCGTTCGATCTTGATCTTCACGTCGAGGCGGCCGGGCCGCAGGATCGCCGGGTCGATCATGTCCTCGCGGTTGGAGGCGCCGATGACGATGACGTTCTCCAGGCCCTCGACGCCGTCGATCTCCGAAAGCAGCTGCGGCACAACCGTCGTCTCCACATCCGACGAGACGCCGGTGCCGCGGGTGCGGAAGATCGAGTCCATCTCGTCGAAGAACACGATCACCGGCGTGCCTTCGGACGCCTTCTCCCGGGCGCGCTGGAAGATCAACCGAATGTGACGCTCGGTTTCGCCGACGAACTTGTTCAGCAGTTCCGGGCCCTTGATGTTGAGGAAGTAGCTCTTCGCCTCTCGGGCGTCGTCACCTCGGACCTCGGCCATCTTCTTGGCCAGCGAGTTGGCCACCGCCTTGGCGATCAGCGTCTTGCCACAGCCGGGCGGACCGTAGAGCAGCACACCCTTGGGCGGACGCAGCGAGTACTCCCGGTACAACTCCTTGTGCAGGAAGGGCAGTTCGACCGCGTCGCGGATCTGCTCGATCTGCCGGCCCAGTCCGCCGATGTCGTTGTAGCTGACGTCGGGCACCTCTTCGAGCACCAGATCCTCGACCTCGGCCTTGGGGATGCGTTCGAACGCATAACCGGCCTTGGTGTCGACCAGCAGCGAGTCGCCAGGACGCAGCTTGCGGGGCCGGCTGTCGTCGAGGTCGTCGTCGTAGCCCTCGGGCAGGTGTTCGGCCGCGACCAGCGGCTCGGCCAGCCAGACGATGCGCTCCTCGTCGGCGTGGCCGACCACCAGCGCGCGGTGCCCGTCGGACAGGATCTCGCGCAGCGTGCTGATTTCGCCAACCGCTTCGAAGTTGCCGGCCTCGACGACCGTCAGGGCCTCGTTGAGGCGGACGGTCTGGCCCTGCTTGAGCGCCTTGGCGTCGATGTTCGGTGAGCACGTCAGCCGCATCTTGCGCCCGGAGGTGAACACATCGACCGTGTCGTCGTCCTGAACGCCCAGCAGCACCCCGTAACCACTCGGCGGCTGTCCGAGTCGATCGACCTCTTCGCGCAATGCGAGCAGTTGCTGACGGGCCTCCTTGAGCGTCTCCATCAGCTTGGCGTTGCGGGCGGCGAGTGAGTCGATCCGTGCCTCGAGCTGGTGGACGTCTCGGGCGCTGCGCAAACCACTTTGCGGGCCGACCGCGTTCTCCAACTGCTCGCGCAGAATTGCGGCCTCGCGGCGGAGCTCTTCGAGCTCGGCCGCGTCCTCGCTGGACATGCCTGATTCGTGGGTGTCGAAGCCTTCTGGGTAGGCTTCAGAACGCTCTGATTCACTCATGTTGCGCCCCTCCCCGCACCGAGAGTTGGTGCAGTAACAACATCAACGCTACCGGCGATTCAGCCATTGTGTGCGGTGTAGCAATTCGACACACCAGCACCACTTGTTAACCTCTCTGCTGAGTTGGGCCCATCGAAAGGAAAATCGTGACCCTGAAATCCCTCGTTACCGGCGTCGCAGCGGTCGCTGTCGTCGGCGGTGCCGCGGCAGGTGTGACATCCATTGCATCCTCCAATGTCGCCTCCGCACCGGCCGTCACCCCGGTCGTGTGGGACATTCCGATGCCGCAGACGCCGGCCCCCGAACTCGAAGGCCCGCTGATGCAGACCCTGCAGGCGCTCGGCTCGGGCGGCACCTCCGCCGGCAAGGCGCCCTACGTTCAGGGTGGCATCGGGCGGATCGAGGGCAGGCTCGCCGACAGCAAGCTTCGTGAAGCGGCCGCCGAGGGCAAATTCCCGTTGACCTTCTCGGTGGCGAACATCGACCAGAACGGGGCCGTGGTGTCGGCCGACGTGACCGCGACCGCTGCCACCGGCGGCACGGCCAGCCAGAACATCCAGTTCGTACCCGGGCCGAGCCCGACCGGCTGGCAGATGTCCAAGCAGTCGCTCATGGCGCTGCTGTCGTCCGTCCGCTAGGAGCCCGGTGCAGCGCACCGCTCGTGCCGCAGTCCTGAGCGCCGTCGCGATCGCGACGGCGCTCGGGCTATGCGCGTGTGGTGCCGACGAGCCGCGTACCGAGCCGGCGCCAGTCGTGCCGCCGACCACCGAGGCGTCGCCGGTGCCGGCCGCGCAACCGCCGTCGTCGATCGCGCCGCTGCCGCCTCCGAACGCGCTCACCGACGTCCTCGCGCGGCTCGCCGACGCCAACATCCCGGGCCCCGAAAAGCTCGACCTGGTCGAGAACGCGACACCCGCCGACGGCGCGGCGATGGACAAGTTCGCAACGGCGTTGCGCGATGGGGGCTACGCTCCGGCCACCTTCGAGGCGAAGGACCTCGCATGGGCCGACGGCGCGAACGGCGTCGTGCTGGCGACCATCACCGTCAAGGCCGCCGATCCGCAGGCGGGCGACTTCACGTTCCCGATGGAGTTCCGCCTCGCCGACAACCACTGGCAGCTGACGCGCGGGACTGCCGACGCGCTGCTGCACCTCGGCGAGAATCCCACGCCCACGCCGACCCCCTGACCCGCCGATGTGGATCGGCTGGATCGAATTCGACCTGCTGCTGGGCGACGTGCGGTCGCTCAAACAGAAGCGCTCTGCGATCCGTCCGGTGATCGCCGAACTGCACCGCCGGTTCGCCGTCTCGGCGGCCGAGACCGGCGCTCAGGATCTGCATCGGCGCGCGAATGTCGGCGTCGCCCTGGTGGCCGCCGACCGCGGCCACGTCGTCGACATCCTCGACGCCGCCGAGCGGTTGGTGGCGGCGCGGCCCGAAATCGAACTGCTCTCTGCACACCGCGGCCTGCGCCGCAGCACCGACTGAGCGGACCTAGCGCCGAAACCGACACTTTGGTCGTTTCCGCGCGCGGATTTCGACCATAGCGTCGGTCTGGGCGATCGCTACTAGATTCCGATCTGACGCTTGCGTCGCGCCGGCATCGGCGCCACCGCGCCCGGCGCCAACTTTCGCGCGCTGATGAGAAACGCGGTATGCCCTCGCATCGTGTGCTGTGGACGCACCGCCAGGCCGACGACGTGCCAGGCGCGCTGCATGCTTTCCCACGCCCGGGGTTCGGTCCAGCACTGCTGTTCGCGCAGCGCCTCCACCGCACGCGACAGCTGGGTGACGGTGGCGACGTAGATCATCAACACGCCGCCGGCAACGAGCACGTCGGCCACGGTGCCGAGCACCTCCCACGGCGCCAGCATGTCGAGCACCACGCGGTCGACTTCCGGACCCGAGTATTCGGTGAGATCCGCCACGACCAGCTCCCAATTGGCCGGTCGCGCACCGAAGAACGTCACGACATTGCGTTCGGCGTGTTCGGCGTGGTCCGCGCGGACCTCATACGACACCACCCGCCCGTCGGGGCCGACGGCACGCAGCAGCGAGCACGTCAGCGCACCGGACCCGGCACCCGCCTCCAGCACGCGCGCGCCCGGAAAGATGTCGCCCTCGTGCACGATCTGCGCCGCGTCCTTCGGATACACGACCTGCGCGCCGCGGGGCATCGACATCACGTAGTCGACCAGCAGCGGACGCAACACCAGGAACTGGTCACCGCTGGTGGACTTGACCACGCTGCCCTCGGGCAGCCCGATCACCGTGTCGAGCGCGATGATGCCGCGATGGGTGTGGAACTCCCCGCCCGGGGTCAGCACCATCGTGTAGTGGCGGCCCTTGGCGTCGGTCAGTTGCACCCGATCGCCGACGGCGAACGGACCGGTTCTTGGCACAGCCCATCAGCCTGCCAGTTGACGCGCCGCCGCTGGTGCGCGGGGTTGTCAGGACCCCGTCCTAGGCTGCCCCTATGACCGACGAGCGAGAAGCCGAAGGCGGATCGCGCATGAGCGACGAGCGTGTTGAGCCGACGCGGCGGCGCCCGGCGCTGTCACCGTCGCGGGCCGCCGACTTCAAGCAGTGTCCGCTGCTCTACCGCTTCCGCGCCATCGACCGGCTGCCGGAGCCGGTGTCGATCGCCCAGGTTCGCGGTTCGGTCGTGCATGCCGCGCTGGAGAAGCTGTACGCGTTGCCCGCTGCAGAACGCGGACCCGCAGCTGCGCTGACGCTGGTCGACCCGGCCTGGGACACGGTGGTCGCCGAACAACCAGCCGTCGCCGATGAGTTCGCCCCCGAGGTGCGGGCGGCACTGCTGGCCGAGGCGCGGGCCCTGTTGGCCGGCTACTACCGGTTGGAGGATCCCACCCGCTTCGACCCGCAGGGCTGCGAACAGCGCGTCGAGGTCGAGCTCGAGGACGGGACGCTGCTGCGCGGGTTCGTCGACCGCATCGACGTCGCGCCGACCGGTGAACTGAGGGTCGTCGACTACAAGACCGGCAAGGCGCCGCCGGAGGCCCGGGCGCTGGCCGAGTTCAAGGCCATGTTCCAGATGAAGTTCTACGCGGTGGCGCTGTTTCGCTCGCGCGGCGTGCTGCCGGCGCGGCTGCGGTTGCTGTACCTGGCCGACGGCCAGATCCTCGACTACACCCCGGACCTCGAGGAACTGATGAGGTTCGAGAAGACCCTGACCGCGATTTGGCGGGCCATCCAAAATGCCGGCGCCACAGGTGATTTTCGGCCACATCCGTCTGCGCTGTGCGACTGGTGTGCACACCATGCCCACTGCCCGGTGTTCGGCGGCACACCGCCGCCGTACCCCGGTTGGCCCGAGGCGCCCGACGAAGGATCGGATTCCGCCGAGGAGCCGGTGCTGAACGCTACGACGGAGCCGGCTGCGTGATCGACTGCCACTACCGGCGCGTCGGCGCCGAGGGCGAGTTCGCCGTCTTCGAGTCCACCGACGGGACCCGCAGTAACTGGGATCCAGAGATTCAGCACGGCTCACCGCCGCTGGCACTGATGACGAAACGGATCGAGGAAATGGCCGGCGATTCGGGTCTGCGCATCGGCCGGTTGACTCTCGACATCCTCGGCGCGATTCCGGTCGCCCGGGTGCGGGTGCGGGCCTGGGTCGACCGCCCGGGCGCACGGATCTCGCTGATGGTGGCGGAGATGTCAGCGGACAGGTCGGGCGGCGGACAACGGGCGGTCGCCCGCGTCACCGCCTGGCTGTTGAAAACGAGTGACACCGCCGATGCGGTGACCGACCGCTATCCCCCGCTGATCGAGGGCGAATCTGTGCCGGTGCCGCACGACTGGGTGGGCGCGACGGGGTACCTCGAGACGGTGAGCTGGCGGCGCCAGCCCGACACCGGCGAGGCCGGAAACGTGGTCTGGATGAGTCCCCTTGTCCCGCTGGTCGATTCGGAGCCGACGACGGATCTCCAGCGGCTGGCGATGGTGGTCGACAGCGCCAACGGTGCGGGCGCGGCACTGGATCCGCAGCGGTTCGTGTTCATGAACACCGACACCGCCGTCCATCTGCACCGCCTGCCGGTCGGCAACGACTTCGCGGTGCGCGCTCGTGGCTCGATCGGACCCGACGGCATCGGCGTGACGACCGCGGACCTGTTCGACCGGCAGGGGTTCATCGGCACCTCGGCGCAGACCTTGCTGGTGCAGCGCCGCCCGTGAATCTCGCATCGCGCGAGAGCGTTTGGAGTAAGTCGGGTAGTTCTACCTACCCGCTTCGTCGCCGGAGGTTGCAGGCTGGCGACATGAACACACTCAACAACCCGCGCAACACCGCCGCCTACTTTCTGCAGGCCGCCATCGCCTTCGGCGTGAGCTTGCTCGGCATGCTCGGCGGAATCCTCTTCCTGCCGCTCGACTCGTGGCAACGGCTGTTTCTCGGCATGACCGCCCTCTTTCTGGTCACCAGTTCGTTCACGCTGGCCAAGGTGATCCGCGACCAGCAGGAAGCCGCCACTATCAGGGTTCGGCTCGACGAGGCCCGCATCGAGAAGCTGATCGCGGAGCACAACCCGTTCACGACGGCCACCTGACCAACGATAATATGTGCTTGCGTCTATATAGATGTAGTGCAATACTAGCCGTATGGACGTCTTCGAAGCGGTCGCCGAACCCAGCCGCCGGGCGCTGCTCGACGAACTGATCGACGGCGAACGCACCGCGGGTGAACTCGTTGCGACGTTGCCCGAGTTGACCCAGCCGACGGTGTCACGGCACCTGCGGGTGCTGCGCGAGGTCGGACTCGTCGAGGTCCGACCCGACGCGCAACGTCGCATCTATGCGTTGCGCGCCGACGGGCTCGTCGCCATCGACGCCTGGATCAACCGGTACCGCCGCTACTGGACCGATCACCTCAACGCTCTCGAGCGGCACCTGGAACGCACGCACAAGGAGTCACAGTGACCGAACTCGACGGCCGGCTGACGGTCGACGGCGACCGCGCCGTGTTGAATTTCGAACGCCACCTGCCCTTTCCGATCGAAGCGGTGTGGTCGGCCATCACCGATCCAGCGCAACGGGCGCAGTGGTTCGGCGAGACGACGCTCGATGCCCGGGACGGCGGTTCGATCGAGATGGTCGCGACCGATCCGCCGCTGCCACCCGAACGTAAGCGGATGACCGGGCGCATTCTGGTCTGGGATCCACCGCGCGTGTTCGAACACGAGTGGAAGCAGCCCATCGTCGAGGACGGCGTGGTGCGTTACGAGTTGACGCCCGACGGCGAGGGCACGCTGCTGCGATTCAGCCACCGCGGCCTCAGCGTCCGCAACGCGTCGGGCTTCTACGGTGGCAGCCACGCCTACCTCGACCGCCTGGCCGCCTATCTGGCGGGCACCGAGTTGCCGGACTGGGAAACCCGTCGGCTGGAAGTGAACAAACTCGCGCAGCAGGGAGCGAACTGAGATGTCTCACAACGGATCCGATGTCGCCGCGCCTGCGATTACGATCGCCTATCACTCCGGCTTCGGTCACACCGCCACGCTCGCCGACGCGGTGGCCGCTGGTGCGCGCGAAGCCGGCGCCGCGGTCACGATGCTGCCCGTGGACCAGATGACCGACGCGGATTGGGACGTTCTCGACGGGGCGGACGGCATCATCTTCGGCAGCGCCACATACATGGGTAATCTGTCGGCCGGCTTCCAGGCGTTCGCCGAGAAGACCGGGCGGCGGTGCGCCAACGGCGACTGGCGCGACAAGGTCGCGGCGGGGTTCACCAACTCCGGCGCCAAAAGCGGCGACAAGCTCAACACACTGGTGTCGATGGCGGTCTTTGCGGCCCAGCACCATATGCATTGGGTCAGTTTGGGTTTGGGGCCAGGATGGAACAGTTCCGGCAGTAGTGACAGCGATCTCAACCGGCTGGGCTTCTGGCTCGGCGCCGGCGCGCAGACCGACGTCGACGCCAACCCCGACCAGGTGCATCCGTCCGATGTGCAGACCTGCCGGCACCTCGGCTGGCGGGTGGCGATCGTGACCCGCCAACTCAAGGTCGGCCGGTCGGTCACTCCAGCGGCTTCGTCTCCTGCAGTTTCGTCGGCGGCTCACTGATGCTGACCACCGCGTACGTCGTCGTCACGGTGGTCACCGCCAGCGTCAACCTCGCGGCGGCCGTCGCGGACTTCGCCCGTGCCCAATTCGTGCTCGACAACGCTGCCGCAGTGCACCTCTCGGACCGCTCCATCGCACCGCTGGGTGTGCTCAAAGCCGCCGGAGCGGCCGGCCTGATCGTCGGGTTGCTCGGTGTCCCGGTGATCGGCCTCGCGGCGGCGGTCGGCCTCGTACTGTTCTTCATCGGCGCGGTCGCTTTCCACGTCCACTATCGGGTGTTCGGCAACATCGCCTACCCGGCGGCCTTTCTCGCGCTGGCGGTGGCGACACTCGCGCTTGACTTGGCGCGGCTCTAATCGAGCGGCGTCATCTCCTGCAACATCGTCGGCACCAACTCGCTGACCGTCGGGTGGATGTGCATCGTGCGCGAGATCGCGGTGTAGGGCTTCTTGGCGGTCATGATGTCGAGGATGGCGTGGACCACCTCGTCGCCACCCACTCCGAGGATCGCCGCGCCGAGGATCTGCTCGGTCTCCGCGTCCACGACCACCTTCATGAAGCCGTGGGTCTCCCCCTTCTCCACCGCACGGCCCACCCTTGTCATGGGGCGCTTGCCGATCAATGCCTTTCGGCCCGACTTGCGGACTTCGGCCACCGACATCCCGGCCCGTCCCAGCGGCGGGTCGATGTAGAGCGCATAGGTGGTGATCCGGTCGCTGACGCGGCGTGGGTCGTCGTCGAGGAGGTTGGCCGCGACGATCTCGAAATCGTTGTACGACGTGTGCGTGAACGCTCCCTGGCCGTTGCAGTCGCCCATCGCCCAGATGTGCTCGACGTTGGTGCGTAACTGGTCGTCGACGGCGATATGACCGCGGGCGTCGGTCTCGATGCCGGCCTTGTCGAGCCCGAGGTCGTCGGTGTTGGGCGTGCGCCCGACCGCGATGAGCGCATGGCTTCCGGCGATCGGCGCCGCACCCTCGGCGGGGACCACCTCGAAGCCGTTGTCGGTCTTGTTGAATCGGATCGCGTCGGCGTCGAGTACCACATCGATGCCTTCGCTCTCCAGGATGTCCTTGATCGCGGCGGAGACGTCCTCGTCCTCGCGAGAGGTCAACCTGGGGCCCTTCTCGAGCACGGTGACACGGGCCCCGAAGCGGCGGTACATCTGCGCGAACTCGAGTGCGATGTAGCTACCACCGACGATGACGAGATGCTCAGGGACCGTGTCGAGTTCGAGCATGCCGACGTTGGTCAGGTAGTCGATGTCGGAGAGGCCGGGCAGGTCGGGTACCACGGCGCGGCCGCCGACGTTGAGAAAGATCCTGTCGGCGCGCAGCACCTGGTCGTCGACGCGAATCGTGTGAGGGTCCTCGAAACGTGCGTGGCCACGGATGAATGTGCACCCGTCCATGCCGTTGAGCCAGGATTCGACACCGTTGCGGTCGCCGAGCACGATCTTGTCTTTGCGTGCCTTGACTTTTGCCATGTCGATGCTGACTTCGCCTGTGCCGACACCGTATTCGGCGCCGCGGCGGGCCAGATGGGCGGCGTGCGCGCTCGCGACGAGCGTCTTGGTCGGTATGCAGCCGTAATTCACGCAGGTGCCGCCGACGAGTTTGCGCTCGATCACAGCGACCTTCTGGCCCGCCTGGGTGAGCCGGCCGGCCAATGGTGGCCCTGCCTGACCGGCGCCGACGATGATCGCGTCGAATCGCTGTGTCACAGTTCCGTTCACACCAGGCTGGCCAGGAACGCGATCAGGAAGCCCCCGCCGACCGCGACGATGTCCTCGATGATCGCGCCCGGACGGTCCTGCCCCTTGCGGGCGTCGGCGAAGCGTTGGCGTGCCGCCGCCCCGGCCAGCGTGCCGAGCACCGCACCGATCATGCCCGCGCCCATCGCGCTGAAGGTGTGGAAGTGCGCGCTGCCGATGACTGCTCCGGCGAATGCGCCCATGATGAGCCGGGTGATGAACTGCGGCGCGGTCCTGCGGCTCGGCAGTGTGGGCAGCTGGTCGGTCACGAGTTCGACGAGCAGGAAAATCGTCAGCACCGCCACGGTGATCGGGTGTGCCATCCACTCCGACCATTTGCCGTCGACGTCGATCCAGCCGAGCGCGGCCCCCCAGGCGACCACCGCGGGGGCCGTCAGCGCGCGCAGACCGGCGATCACACCGATCAGCAGGGCGAGCAACAGAACGAACGCTAGCGTCATGCCGGGACGCTAACACGCCTGCGCGGCCACTTCCGGTTGAATCAGAAGCGGCAGAACCGGATGTCGGATGCCAGGATCGCCTTCGCTCCGATGGCGGCGAGTTCGTCCATGATCGCGTTGACATCGCGCCGGGGCACCAACGCGCGCACCGCGACCCACGCCGGGTCGGCGAGCGGAGCGATCGTCGGTGACTCCAGTCCGGGGGTGACCGCGGTCGCCTCGTCGAGCACACTGCGCGGGCAGTCGTAGTCGAGCATCAAGTACTGCTGCCCGAACACCACACCTTGCACGCGAGCCACCAACTGGCCGCCGGTGGGGCTGTCCGGCGCGCCTTCACGCTCGATGAGCACCGCCTCCGAGTCGCACAGGGAATCACCGAACGCCATCAGGTTGTGCAGACCGAGCGTGCGGCCGGAGCCGACCACGTCGGCGATCGCATCGGCGACACCGAGTTGCACAGATATTTCCACCGCACCGTCGAGCCGGATCACCGTCGCGTCGATGCCATGTGCCGCAAGGTCTTTGCGGACGAGGTTCGGAAACGCGGTCGCGATTCGTTTGCCCGCGAGGTCCTCGACGCGCCACTGATGGCCGGCCGGCGCCGCGTACCGGAACGTCGACGATCCGAAGCCCAGCGCGAGCCGCTCCCGCACGGGTGCACCCGACTCGGCGGCCAGGTCGCGCCCGGTGATGCCGAAATCGAGCTGCCCCGAGCCGACATAGATCGCAATGTCCTTCGGGCGCAGAAAGAAGAATTCGACGTTGTTGACGGGGTCGACAACGGTCAGGTCCTTCGGATCGGTGCGGCGCCGGTAACCCGCTTCGGACAGGATCTCGCTCGCCGGTTCAGACAGCGTGCCCTTGTTCGGGACGGCGACGCGAAGCACGCGGTTCGGCGATGAGCCGCTCGGGCCAAGAGCAGACATCACAGCTTCTCGTAAACGTCGTCGAGGGTGAGGCCGCGCGCGATCATCAACACCTGCGTCCAGTACAGGAGCTGGCTGATCTCTTCGGCCAGGGCCTCGTCGCTCTCGTGTTCGGCGGCCAGCCACACCTCGCCGGCCTCCTCGAGGATCTTCTTGCCGAGCCCGTGCACACCGCCGTCCAGCGCGGCGACGGTGCCGCTGCCGGCGGGGCGGGTCCGGGCGCGTTCGCCGAGCTCGGCGAACAGGGCGTCGAAGGTCTTCACGGCACGCGATTGTGTCACGGTTTCGCCCGCTGGGTCACGCCGGTTTGTTGAGTTCGGTTCGCGCAACGCCAGCTAGCGTCGGCGCGGCGCTCAGACCGGCTCCTGCTGATGCGGAACCTCGCTGCCCATGTCCTCGAGGTGCTTGCCCTTGGTCTCGGACACGAACCGCCACACGAACAGCAGCGACAGCACTGCGCAGACGGCGTAGAAGCCATACGCGATACCCAGCGAAAAATCACCAAGTGCGGGGAATGACGCGGTGATCGCGCAGTTGGCCACCCACTGCGCGGCGGCGGCGAGGCCGAGCGCGGCACCGCGGATGCGGTTGGGGAACATCTCGCCGAGCAACACCCAGACCACCGGGCCCCACGACATGCCGAAGGAGACCACGAACAGGTTGGCGGCGACCAGCGCGATGGGCCCGGCCGCCCCGGTGAGGTGTGGCTGGCCGTCGATCACCGGTGCGGTGCCGAAGACGATCGCCATGGTGCCCAGCGTCACGGCCATGCCGGTCGATCCGAACAGCAGCAACGGCTTGCGGCCGACCTTGTCGATCAGCGCGATCGCGATCAGCGTCGTGACGATGTTCGTCACCGATGTGATCACGGTGATGATGAACGCCTGACCTTCACCGAAACCGACGGCCTCCCACAACACGTTCGAGTAGTAGAAGATCACGTTGATGCCGACGAACTGCTGAAACACCGACAGCAGCACACCGACCCACACGATGCCGTAGAGCCCGCCGGTGGGCTTGCGCAGATCGCGCCACGACGGCGGCTTCTCCGACTTCAGCGATTCCTTGATGCGAGTGATCGTCAGCTCGAGGTTCTTCTCCCCCAGCAACTTGTTCAGCACCCGCCGCGCCTCCGGAATCCGGTATGTCGCAACGAGATAGCGGGGAGACTCCGGAATCGTGAACGCCAGACCGCCGTAGACCACCGCGGGCACCGCCATCACGAGGAACATCCAGCGCCAAGCCTCCATGCTCAGCCACAGTTCTTCCCGCGACCCGCCCGCGAGATGCGCCAGCAGCGCGTCGATCGCCAGCGAAACGAAGATCCCGGAGACGATGGCCAGTTGTTGCAGCGAGCCCAGCCGGCCGCGGATCCGCGGCGGCGAGGTCTCCGCGATATACGCCGGAGCGATGACAGATGCCACGCCGACGCCGAGGCCGCCGACGATGCGGAACATCCCGAACATCCAGACGTTGACCGCCAGGCCGGTGCCGAAGGCGCTGATGAGGAACAGCAGCGCGGCGATCTTCATCACCGACAGCCGGCCGATCTTGTCCGCCAGCCGACCCGCGACGACCGCGCCGAGAGCCGCACCGATCAGCGCGGCCGCGACGGCGACGCCCGTCACGGTCTTGCTGATCTGGAAGTGGTCCTCGACCGCCGATACCGCCCCGTTGATGACCGCGCTGTCATAGCCGAAAAGCAGACCGCCCAGGGCCGCTACGGAGGCGATCCGGACCACGCGGCCGCTGTGCTCGGATTCTTCGTAATCCAAACCTGACGAGGGCTCACCGACGGGACCATGGGCCATGTGACACCCTTCCGCAGATTTGGGTGATGGACGTCACATTCAATCACAGACGGGGTTCACGCGCTGCGGTCTTCCCTGCCCGTCGTCAGCTCGCAATGAACGGTGCGTAGATCGGCCGTCCGCAGTCCCACAAGCGAGGAAACGTGGCGTCGCCGCGGCCCGTCGGGCACCGCTACATCGTTGGGCACCACCAGTACCGGGCATCCGGCGCTCTCGGCGGCCGCCGTGCCGGTGACCGAATCCTCGATCGCGAGGCAGGCGGCCGGCCCAAGCCCCAGCAACTCCGCCGCTTGCAGATACACGTCGGGAACGGGTTTGCCGCGGGCCACCTCGTCTCCGCATACGGTAACCGAAAAGTAATGTCGCCCAATGCTGTTCAAAGCGCGGTCGGTCAACGCACGCTGGGTGTTGGTAACCAGCGCCATCGGAGTTCCTTCGGCGGCAAGGGCTTCCAACAATTCGCGGGCACCGTCGCACCACGGCAGCCCGCCGTCGAACAACTCCGCGGTGTAGTCGTGCAGCCAGCGGTTGGCCTCGGCCATGGCCGTCGGATCCGGATCGAGACCGAGGTCGGCATACACGGTCGCGATGGTGTTCTCGGCCGAGCTGCCCACCAGTGATGCACGCACCTCGGGGGTGAGCCGACCGCCGTGGTGGTCGTACAACGCCGCCAGCGAGATGTCCCAGAGCTTTTCGGAGTCGACGAGCGTGCCGTCCATATCGAACAGGACCGCACGCATGACCCCGATTCTGTCAGAGGGCGCACGTACGGTGAAATCATGACGATTCTTGTGACCGGAGCCACTGGAAACATCGGCCGCCTCGTAGTGGACGAGCTAATTCGTCTGGGCGGCAGTGACATTCCGGACATCCGAGCGCTGACCAAGAACCCCGCAAAGGCGAACCTGCCGGACGAGGTCGCTGCGATCACCGGTTATCTCGGCGACCCGGACACGCTGCCCGCCGCGCTGGAGGGGGTGGAGCGGATGTATCTGGCCCCGTTGCCGTCGACGTTGGACGTCACGCTCGACCTGGCCAAGCAGGCCGGTGTGCAGTACGTCGTCGCGCTGTCCGGCGGTGCGCACTGGCAGGCGCACACGGACACCATCGCCGCATCCGGCCTCGTGAGCACGCAGCTGGGGCCGGGCGAGTTCCTGGAGAACTTCGCCATGTGGTCCGAGCCGATCAAGGCCACCCGGACCGTGCGAGAGCCCTATCCGGAAGTGGTCGAGGCGCCGATTTCGATGTACGACATCGCCAGAGTGGCGGCCACGCTGCTGGTCAAACCGGAGCAGGTGCACTTCGGTCAGACCTACGAGCTCACCGGTCCCGAAGCGCTGACCCGCGCGCAGATCGCCGAACAGATAGGGGCGGGCATCGGCGCCGAGGTGAGGTACGAGAAGTGCAGCTTTGACGAGGCGCGTGACCGATTGCGGCCGTTGATGGGCGATGAGGTCGACTGGTATCTCAAGCTGATGAAGGACGCCGAGGCGCAGCAGGCCAACCAGCTGGTCGTCGAACTCACCGGGACGCCCGCGGAGTCGGTCGCCCGCTGGGCCGCCCGCAACGCCGAGTTGTTCCGCTCCTGAACCGACGTGAGGCTCAGTCCTCCGGGTTGTAGCTGAGGTTGGAGCTCAGCCAGCGCTCGGCTTCCTTGAGTGTCCAGCCCTTGCGCTTGGCGTAGTCGGCGACCTGATCCTGGGCCACCCGGCCGACCACGAAGTATTGCGACTGCGGGTGCGAGTAATACCAGCCGCTGACCGCAGCGCCGGGCCACATCGCCATCGACTCGGTCAGTTCGATGCCGGTCCGCCGATGGACGTCCATCAACTCCCAGAGCGTGGCCTTCTCGGTGTGTTCCGGGCAGGCCGGATAGCCGGGGGCCGGGCGGATTCCCACGTACTTCTCGGCGATGAGTGCGTCGTTGTCGAGCTGCTCTTCCGGCTGGTATCCCCAGAACTCCGTGCGGACCCTTTGGTGCATCCGTTCGGCGAACGCCTCCGCCAACCGGTCGGCGATCGACTCCAGCAGGATCGCGCTGTAGTCGTCGAGCGCCGCCTTGAACTCCATGATCTTGTCCTGGCTGCCGAGCCCCGCGGTGACGGCGAAGGCGCCGACGTAGTCCCGGAGGCCCGTTTCTTTGGGGGCGATGAAGTCGCCCAGCGACCGGTTCGGGATGCCGTCGCGGTGCTCGCCCTGCTGGCGCAGGTTGTGCAGCGTGGTGAGCACCTCGGTCCGGGTGTCGTCGGTGTACACCTCGATGTCGTCGCCGACCGCGTTCGCCGGGAAGAACCCGATCACGCCGTTGGCGGTCAGCCACTTCTCCTTGATCAGGGTGTCCAACATCTCCTGGGCATCGTCGTACAGCTTGCGGGCAGTCTCGCCGGTGGCCGGGTTGTTGAGGATGTCGGGAAAGCGGCCCTTCATCTCCCAGGCGTTGAAGAACGGCTGCCAGTCGATGTACTCGCGCAGTTCGGCGAGGTCGTAGTCGAGAAACTCGCGTACGCCGAGGCCCTGCGCGGGTACCGGCGGCGTGTAGCCGTCCCACTCGATCGGCGTCCGGTTGGCGCGGGCTTTCTCCAGCGTCAGCATCGGCCGCTCGTTCTTCTGGGCGTGCCGTTCGCGAAGGGCGGCGTAGTCCTTCTCGGTCGCCTCCAGCAGCGCCGGGCGCTGCTTGTCGTCCAGCAGCGCGGCAGCGACCGGCACCGAACGGGACGCGTCCTTGACCCAGACCACCGGACCGCTACGACGCGGCGATATCTTCACCGCCGTGTGCGCGCGCGACGTGGTCGCGCCACCGATCAGCAGCGGGATCTCCAGGCCTTCGCGTTCCATCTCGACCGCGAAGTTGGACATCTCGTCCAGGGACGGGGTGATCAGGCCGGACAGCCCGATGATGTCGGCGTCGTGTTCCTTCGCCGCGTCCAGGATCTTCTGCGCAGGCACCATCACGCCGAGGTCGATCACGGAGTAGTTGTTGCACTGCAGCACGACCCCGACGATGTTCTTGCCGATGTCGTGAACGTCGCCCTTCACCGTCGCCATCACGATGGTGCCGTTGGACCTCTCGGCATCGCCCGGCTGCTTCTCCGCCTCGATGTACGGAAGCAGGTACGCCACGGCCTTTTTCATCACCCGCGCCGACTTCACGACCTGGGGCAGGAACATCTTGCCCGAGCCGAAGAGGTCTCCGACGACGTTCATGCCGTCCATCAGCGGGCCCTCGATCACCTCGATCGGGCGACCTCCTGCCGCGGCGATCTCGGCCCGCAGCTCCTCGGTGTCGGCGTCGACGTGGGCGTCGATGCCCTTGACCAAGGCGTGGGTGATCCGCTCGCGGACCGGCAGGCTGCGCCATTCGGCTGCCTTCGGATCCTCCGACTTGTCCGTGTTGTTGAACCGTTCGGCGATCTCCAGGAGCCGTTCAGCGGCATCGTCGCGACGGTTCAGCACGACGTCCTCGATGCGGTCCCGCAGCTCGGGGTCGATCGAGTCATAGGGCACCAACGCGCCGGCGTTGACGATGCCCATGTCCAGCCCGGCCTTGATGGCGTGGAAGAGGAACACCGCGTGGATCGCCTCGCGGACGGGGTTGTTGCCCCGGAACGAGAACGACACGTTCGAGATGCCGCCGGAGATGTGCACCCCAGGCAGGTTCTCTTTGATCCAGGCGCAGGCCTCGATGAAGTCGATGCCGTACGTCGCGTGCTCCTCGATACCGGTGGCCAGCGCGAAGCAGTTCGGGTCGAAGATGACGTCCTCGGCTGGGAAGCCGACCTCTTCGGTCAGGATCCGGTAGGCGCGCCCGCAGATCTCCTTGCGACGCTCCAGGTTGTCGGCCTGCCCCTGCTCGTCGAAGGCCATCACGACGACGGCGGCGCCGAACTTGCGGCACAGCCGTGCCTCGCGGATGAACTTCTCCTCGCCCTCCTTCATGGAGATCGAGTTGACGATCGGCTTGCCTTGCACGTTCTTCAGGCCCGCCTCGATGACCTCCCACTTGGAGGAGTCGATCATCACCGGGACGCGGCTGATGTCGGGTTCGGAGGCGATCAGCTTGGTGAACCGGTCCATCGCGGCGACGCCATCGATCATGCCCTCGTCCATGTTGATGTCGATGACCTGCGCACCGACCTCGACCTGCTGCAGGGCCACCGACAACGCGGTGTCGTAGTCCTCGGCCTTGATCAGGTTGCGGAACCGGGCGGAGCCGGTGATGTTGGTGCGCTCACCGATGTTCACGAACAGGGAGTTGTCGTCGATGTTGAGCGGTTCCAGGCCCGACAGCCGGGTGGCCACGGGGATCTCGGGCACCCGGCGCGGCGGCTTGCCCTCGACGGCCTTGGCGATTTCGGCGATGTGCGCCGGCGTCGTCCCGCAGCACCCACCGACCAGGTTGACGAAGCCCGCCTCGGCGAAGTCGGCGACGTATCCGGCCTGCCGCTCGGGGGTTTCGTCGTATTCGGCGAAGGCGTTGGGCAGGCCGGCGTTCGGGTAGCAGGAGACGAACGTGTCCGCGATGCGTGACATCTCGGCGATGTAGGGCCTCATCTCCGGTGCGCCCAGGGCGCAGTTGAGTCCGACCGCGAGCGGTTTGGCGTGCCTGATCGAGTTCCAGAACGCCTCGGTGACCTGACCGGACAGCGTCCGCCCGGAGGCATCGGTGATGGTGCCCGAGATGATCACGGGCCAGCGGCGCCCGCGGTCCTCGAACAGCGTCTCGAGCGCGAACACCGCGGCCTTGGCGTTCAGCGTGTCGAAGATCGTCTCGACCAGGATGATGTCGGCGCCGCCGTCGACCAGGCCGTTGGCCGCTTCGAGGTAGGCGGCGACCAGCTGGTCGTAGGTGACGTTGCGGGCTCCCGGGTCGTTGACGTCGGGCGAGATCGACGCGGTCCGCGTCGTCGGCCCCAGCGCCCCGGCGACGTACCGGGGCCTGTCAGGGGTGCTGACCTCGTCGCAGGCTGTACGGGCCAAGGCCGCGCCGGCGTAGTTCAGCTCGTAGCCGAGCTCTTCCATGCCGTAGTCGGAGAGCGAGACCGCGTTCGCGTTGAACGTGTTGGTCTCGATGATGTCGGCGCCGGCGTCGAGGTACTCGCGGTGGATCGCCTCGATGATCTGCGGCTGTGTCAGGTTGAGCAGGTCGTTGTTGCCCTGGACATCGCTCGGCCAGTCCTTGAACCGCTCGCCGCGGTAGCCGGCCTCGTCGGGCCGGTCGCGCTGGATCGCCGTGCCCATCGCGCCGTCGATCACCACGATCCGTTGGCGCAGCGCAGCCATCAGTTCGTCTGTGCAGTCAGGGCGGATGTTGGGCTCAAAGGCGTTCACGCGCGCTCCTTCCGTAATGGAAGGCGTCCTTGAATCTGCCGAGCGTGGCGGATACCGGCGGAAACCCGGAACCGTTGCAACGCCTCTCGACCAGAAAAGTCTACGTCGTCACCCGATCGACGTCTGGACGCCCGCCTCGTCGCGGCGATCGAAACCGACCCGACCGGCAATCGCGGCGCCGTTGAGCGGCAGCTCACGGACCCTGTCGGCAATGTCGTCGTCACCAAGGCTAACCAGATTGCAACCGTACGTATTTCGTCTCGATGAGATCGGCGGCCTGCAACTGTGTCTTCAGTGCGCCGTCGCCGACCATCACCCTGGTCGACACGGCCCCGAGCAAATCGGTGTCGCCCGCGCGATCGCCAGCATCAGCCACGCATACAGGGTAGTCGCCGGATCAAATCACCCCGTGTGGCGATGGCGCTCGAACCCGCCGCACAGGGCTTACGCTGGCGTTGTGACCTTGTCGGATGCGAGCGGCATGCCAGATGGTCTTCGCGCAAGCGGATCATCTGAAAACCGCCCGGGCCTGCCCGAACTGAACGACGCGATCGTCGTCGCAGCTTTCGAAGGCTGGAACGACGCCGGTGATGCGGCCAGCGACGCTCTGGAGCACCTGGACGCCATCTGGGAGGCCGACACGATCGTCGAGATCGATGACGAGGCGTACTACGACTACCAGGTGAACCGGCCGGTGATCCGGCTGGTCGACGGGGTGACCCGCGAACTGGTGTGGCCGTCGATGCGGATTTCGCACTGCCGCCCGCCCGGATCCGACCGTGACATCGTGTTGATGCACGGCGTCGAGCCCAACATGCGCTGGCGCACCTTCTGCGCCGAGCTGTTGGCGATCGCCGACAAGCTCAACGTCGCGACCGTGGTCATCCTCGGCGCCCTGCTGGCCGACACGCCGCACACCCGCCCGGTGCCCGTGTCGGGAGCGGCCTACTCGTCGGACACCGCCAAGGTGTTCGGGCTGGAGGAGACGCGGTACGAAGGTCCGACCGGCATCGCCGGGGTGTTCCAGGATGCCTGCGTGCAGGCGGGTATCCCCGCCGTGACGTTCTGGGCCGCGGTGCCGCATTACGTCTCCCAGCCACCGAACCCCAAAGCAACCGTGGCGCTGCTTCGCCGTGTCGAGGATGTGCTCGACATCGAGGTGCCGCTGGCCGATCTGCCGTCGGCGGCCGAGGAGTGGGAGCAGGCGGTGTCGGAGATGACCGCCGAGGACGACGAGATCGCCGAGTACGTGCATTCACTGGAGGAACGCGGCGACGCCGAGGTCGACATGCACGAGGCGCTCGGCAAGATCGACGGGGACGCGCTGGCCGCGGAGTTCGAGCGCTACCTGCGTCGTCGAGGTCCCGGCTTTCGCGGCTAACCCCGCTTTTCCAACGCTTCGGTGCGTGCGCTCATCGAACGGCCGAGCGCGGCCACCTCCGCATCCATCTTCGGCAACAGTTCGGGCACCGACTTGAGAGTGGCGCGCTCCCCCAGCCGCGACGACAACACCGGCTTGAGGAAGCGCAGCAGGCCCACGAAACGCGGGCAGTTGATCTGTCGTTTGCGCTCCTCGATGCCCTTGACGAACAGCTCCCCGCACTTCTGCACCGAGGTGGTCTTACCCAGCGGCCCGGGCAGCGAGTCCAGCATCTCGCGGGCGCTCGCCAGATCCGACTTGCTCTCCTGCACCAGCGGCGTGTCGATCCACAGCATGTGCGCCGACCCGACGTCGACACCCTGATGCGCCACCTCCAGACGCAATGCGTTGGCGAAATGCTCGACAGCGGCCTTGGAAGCGTCGTAGGGCGCCATGCCGGCAGACGCCGCGTAGGCCGCCGCCGAGGACACGATCAGCACGTAGCCGCGTCTGTCGATGACGGACGGCAGCGCGGCCCGCACGGTGTGGAACACGCCGACGACATTGACGTCGATGAGCGTCCGAAATGCCTGCGGGTCGACCTGCAGCACCGAACCGTAGGTCGCGATGCCCGCATTGGCCATCACGATGTCGATGCCGCCGAACCGCTCGACGCCCTCGGCGACGGCGGATTCCATCGCGGCCAGATCGCGCACGTCGGCGACGACGGTCAGCACGCTCTCGTTGCCGAGCTTGGCGGCGACCTGCGCCAGCCTGTCACCGTCGAGGTCGGTCAGCACGAGCTTGGCGCCCTTGTCGTGCAGGCGGCGCGCCACCTCTTCCCCGATCCCGTTGGCGCCACCGGTGATCAGCGCGACTTTCCCGTTCACAGAACCCATGGCCGTCAACGTACCCGGGACGGCGCCGCGGCGGGCGGGGTCTCGGCGGTTCTACAGCCGGATGCCGAGCAGCGCGTCGACGGCGGTGGCCACCGTGCCGCCCGCATGGGGATCGTGGCCGCCATAAGTCAACGCGTCGGTGCTCCAACCATCCAGAGCCGCAAGCGCTTTCGGGGTGTCGAGATCGTCGGCGAGATAACGGCGCACCCGGCCGACGACGTCGGTCGCGTCCGGCGCGGCGGGCAACGCCACCGCGGAGCGCCAGCGGTCCAGCCGCTCGACGGCCTCGGCGAGCATCGCGTCGCTCCAGTACCTGTCGGAGCGGTAGTGACCGGCGAACAGCCCCAACCGGATCGCCGAAGGGTCGACGCCGTCGGCGCGCAGCCGCGACACCAGGACCAGGTTCCCCCGGCTCTTGCTCATCTTGTGGCCGTTCCAGCCGATCATTCCGGCGTGGACGTAGTGACGGGCGAATCTCCGTTCGCCGGTGAGGGATTCGGCGTGAGCGGCCGAGAACTCGTGATGCGGGAAGATCAGGTCGCTGCCGCCGCCCTGGATGTCGAGCCCCGTGCCGATCCGGCTCAGCGCGATCGCGGCGCACTCCACGTGCCAACCGGGGCGGCCCGGCCCGAACGGCGACGGCCAACTCGGCTCCCCCGCTCGTTGCGCCCGCCACAGCAGCGCGTCGAGTTCGTCGCCCTTTCCGGGTCGGTCGGGGTCGCCGCCGCGCTCGGCGAACAGCCGCCGCATGGTGTCGCGGTCGTAGCCGGACTCGTAACCGAACTGGGCGGTGGCGTCGGCGCGGAAATAGACGTCGGGGTATTCGGCGTCCTCGACGACGTAGGCCGCACCCGAGGCCAGCAGCTTCTCGACGACCTCGATAACCTCGGCGATGGCATCGGTGGCCGCGACGTAGTCGTGCGGGGGCAGCACCCGCAGCGCCGCCATGTCCTCACGGAACAGGTCGGTCTCCCGGTCGGCGAGCTCACGCCAGTCGACCCCGTCACGCTGCGCGCGCTCGAACAGCGGATCGTCGACGTCGGTGATGTTCTGTACATAGTGCACCCGGTGGCCGGCGTCCAGCCAGATGCGGTGCACGAGGTCGAACGCAAGGTAGGTGGCGGCGTGGCCGAGGTGGGTGGCGTCGTACGGCGTGATGCCGCACACATACATAGTGGCCGTGTCACCGGCGCTGACGGGGCGTACCTGCCGGTCGGCGCTGTCGTAGAGGCGTAGCTGCGGGCCGCGGCCCGGCAGCGCCGGGACGACGGGTGCCGGCCACGGATTCATAGCCTCGACTCTAAGCATCGCCGTGATCGACAAGGGCGGCGCCTGTTTCATTCCCGGTTCAACCCCTCCCGCGGCTCCGATACGCCGAGAGAATGCCCTCGAGCAGCGGTTCACTCAGTTCCGGCCGACACATCAGCAGGTCGGGCAGGTAGGGGTCGCGGCGGTTGTAGATCAGCTCGGAGCCGTCCAGCCGCGACGCATGCAGACCGGCCGCCTGCACGACCCCGGCCGGGGCCGCCGAATCCCACTCCCACTGGCCGCCGGCGTGCAGGTAGGCATCGACGTCGCCGCGGACCACGGCCATCGCCTTGGCACCCGCGGACCCGATCCGCACCAGCTGGATGTCCATCCGATCGCGCAACCACCACAACACCGGCGGCGGCCGGTTGGAGCTCGCCGTGATCAGGATCGGGCCGTCGGCGCGTGGCGGCGGCGGTTCGACGGTGTCGCTGCGGTAGACCTCGTTGCGCGCCGGCAGCGCGACGGCCGCGTCGGTGATGCGGCCGTTGGGGCTGCCGTCGCGTTGCCAGAGCGCGATGTGCACCGCCCAGTCCGTGCGGCCCGGCAGCGAGAACTCCCAGGTGCCGTCGACGGGGTCGACGATCCAGACCCGGTCGGCGTGCACCCGCGACACGTCGTCGACGGCCTCCTCGGAGAGCACCGCATCGTCGGGTCGACGTTCGCGCAGGCGCTGCAGGATCAGCTTGTTGGCCCGCATGTCGCCGGCGTCACCGAGGTCGTACGGGTCGTAGAAACCGAGCTCCTCGCGAACCTGCAGCAGCAGTTCGCCTGCCTCAACGGCCACCTCGGCGGCCAGCGCCGCATCGGTCTGGGTCATCGATCAGAACGCCGGCCACGGGATGGGGCGGTGCCGGTCGGGTGTCGGCATCACCGGATCGTCAAGTAGCGCAATGGTTCTCGCGAGCAGCGCGGCGACCTCGCGTTGGGTGATGTGATCGCACAGCTGGGCGGCGAGCCCGTCGCGCAGTTGATCGCGCAGCGCGGCCACCGCCTCCAGCGTCTGGTCGTCGACGGGTTTACCGGCCCAGCCCCACAACACGGTGCGCAGCTTGTCCTCGACGTGCAGCGTGACCCCGTGGTCAACGCCGTACACGCGCCCGTCCACTCCGCACAGGATGTGGCCGCCCTTGCGGTCGGCGTTGTTGACCAGCACGTCGAACACCGCCATCCGGCGCAACCGGTCGTCGTCGGCGTGGACCAGCACGACCTCGCCGCCTGCGTAGTCGTAGGCCTGCAGGATGGGCAGGAACCCCGGAGGGACCCGGCCGGCGGGCAACAGATCGATCAGGTCGGGCCCCGTCGGCTTTTCGTCTTCGATCTCGTCGCCGGGCTGGTCCACCCACAGCTGCACCATGCCCTCGCCGGCGGGCCCGGCGCGAATAATGGTGTGGGGCACCAGGTTCCAACCCAACGCCGCCGACACCAGATATGCGCCGCGTTCTCGGCCGGCCAGCGTGCCGTCGGGGAAATCCCACAGCGGCGCCTCGCCGGCGATCGGCTTGTAGACGCAATGCACTTGCTGCTCACCGAGATTCGCTTCGCACAGGAACGTCGCGTTGCTCGCCGAGCGGATGCGCCCGATGACGGTGAGCTCGCCGCGCTGCAGGACGTCTTCGCAAGCGGCGTCGGGCCCGGGGTCAGATGTCGACGTCATCGTCGGACTCGGCGAAGGCGCCGCGCCGGTAGCCGTTGGTGCGCACGCAGATGTGACCGTCGGGGTCCAGCGGCTCGTCACACAACGGGCAGGGCGGTCGGCCTGCCGAGATGACCCGGTTGGAGCGCGTCGCGAACTCGCGTGCGGATTCGGGCGTGAGGAAGACGCGCACGGCGTCGGGCCCTTCCTCCGCGTCGTCGAGCACCACCGATGCGTCGAATTCGGTTTCCGACACCGCGAGCAATTCGACGACGACGGTCTGCGCCTCGGAGTCCCAACCCAGACCCATCGTCCCGACCCGGAACTCGGCATCGACCGGGGTGATCAACGGGCTCAGGTCCTCGACCTCACCGGTGTCCGGCGGGATCGGGGTGCCGAACCGGCGGTTGATCTCGAGCAGTAGCGCGGCAATCCGCTCGGCGAGCACGGCAACCTGCTGCTTCTCCAGCACCACCGACACCACTCGCTTGTCGTGAACGGCCTGCAGGTAGAAGGTGCGGTTGCCGGGCTGGCCGACGGTCCCGGCCACGAAGCGGTCGGGTGTGCGGAAGACGTGAATTGCGCGGGCCATGGCACTTTCCAAAATACCGGTTAGGGCTTGTCAGCCGTAATCGCGACTAGCCGGTCGACCCGCCCACGACGGCATCTTCCGGCGGCACCTCCCCCTCTCCGGAGTCGGCCCGGCCGTCGGTCTCGGCCGGTTTGGGGCGCAGCCCGGCCGTCAGTTGGTCACCGGTGTGGTTGACGTGGATCACGAACGGTCGCACCGCCGTGTACCGGATCACGCTCATCGACCCGGGGTCGGCGGTGATCCGCTGGAAGCTGTCGAGATGGGTGCCGAGCGCGTCGGCGACGACGGCTTTGATCACATCGCCGTGGGTGCAGGCCAGCCACAGCACGTCGCCCTCGTGTTCCTCCGCCAGCCGACGGTCGTGCTCGCGTACCGCGGCGACCGCGCGGGCCTGCACCTGCGCAAGGCCCTCGCCGTCCGGAAAGACAGCGGCGCTCGGCTGGTGTTGCACCACCGTCCACAACGGCTCCTTGACCAGATCGGCGATCTTGCGGCCGGTCCAGGCCCCGTAGTCGACCTCGGCGATGCGGTCGTCGACGATCGGTGTCAGGCCCAGCGCGGCGGCCAGCGGTTCCACGGTCCGTTCGCACCGCAGCAACGGCGAGCGCACGATCGCACGGATCGGCAGCGAGCCGACCCTGGCCACCACCGCCTGCGCCTGTTCACGCCCCTTGTCGTCGAGGTCGACGCCCTCGGAGCGGCCCGCCAGCGTGTGCGCGGTGTTCGAGGTGGAGCGGCCGTGCCGCAACAGGATCACCGTCATGTCGCGGCCACCACCCCGGTGCCCAACAGGGCCAGCACCACCGCGCCCAGCACCACGCGGTAACCGACGAACCAGTACATGCTGTGCCGGACCAGGAACCGCAGGAACCATGCCACCGCCGCGAACCCGACGACGAACGCGATCACCGTCGCCACCAGCAACTGGGGCCCGCTGGCGCTCATGCCCTCACCGACGGGATGGAAGGCGTCGGGCAGCGAGAACAGCCCGGAGGCGAACACCGCCGGGATGGCGAGCAGGAAGCCGAACCGGGCCGCGAGTTCGCGGTTGAGGCCGAGGAAAAGGCCCGCGCTGATCGTCGCGCCCGAGCGGGACACGCCGGGCAGCAGCGCGAGGCACTGCGTGAGGCCGACGACGATGCTGTCCTTCCATGTCAGCTGCTCGACGTTGCGTATCT
Source organism: Mycobacterium sp. GA-0227b (assembly GCF_001499855.1). GTDB lineage: Bacteria > Actinomycetota > Actinomycetes > Mycobacteriales > Mycobacteriaceae > Mycobacterium. The sequence continues at coordinate 22,255 of NZ_LQIK01000003.1, read as the reverse complement.
GCCTGCCGAAGTACTCGGCGGCGGCGATGACGGCCGAGAACACGATCAACGCGATCGCGATCGCCCAGAGATTGCGTGCGCCCGTGCGGATTTCGTCTTTGAACAACAGCCCGAACACCCCGATCGGGATGGTGCCGATGATCACGTACCAACCGAGCCGGTAATCGGCGGTGCGCTGGGTGGCGACGAAGAGCCCGTGGAACCAGGCCTTGATGATGCGGCCGATGTCTTTTGCGAAGTACAGCAGCACCGCGAACTCGGTACCGAGCTGGGTCACGGCGGTGAACGACGCCCCCGCGTCGTCGGCGAAGAACACGCGCGAGGCGATCGCGAGATGCGCCGAGGACGAAACGGGCAGAAATTCGGTCAGCCCCTGCAGTACCGCGAGAACGACCACCTGCACCCACGACATCGCCGGCACGTCCGTCACGACGACGACCGTACCGTGGGCGGCTGTTAGCGCCCGGCGCGCGCCACCGGCTGGGCCGCGGCCACCGCATCCCGGACCGCGGCACCCACGCTGCGCTGGTCGGTGAGGTCGATGTCGGTCAGCTTGCGGGTCGACGTCGCCACCACGTCCTCTGCGCCCGGGACGGGCCCGGTCAGCCGGGGACGATAGATCTCGACGACGAGATTCTGGCGCTCGACGTGGAACGAGAAGCTGCGGCCGTCGCCGAGTTGGCCAAACCCGCTGGCGTGCACACCAGTGGTGATGTCCTCTATAGCAAACTCTTGGGCACCCAAATCACGGTCTGCGGCGAGGGTCATGTTCGCACCATACCTCCGGCCCGCCCGCCGCTTGGGAGGGCACGGCGAGCGGCTGGAAACTCCTGGCGAGCCGGCTGCCTAGACTGGCCATTCAGTCGATTTCCCGTACCCACGACCGAGAGCTACCCCTTGCCGCCCTTCATAAACGCCTCGAATCAGCTGGTTCGCGGGATCGTGGTGTCGCTGGCGATTGTCGTGGCCGTCGGCATGGTCGGTGGCTGTTCGTCCGAGCCCGCCGAGGTGGCACCGCCGACCATCGCGCCCGCGTCGGCCGCTGAGTCGCCACCGGTCACCGGCCGGCCGGACGGCGTGGTGTGGCCGCTGGCGGGCCATGCGCAGGCTGCGATCGTCGACGCGGCGAGCGGCTCGTTGGCGGTGCTGGCCCCGGGCCCGGCCGGCCAGTCGCAGGTCACCGTGTTCTCGAGGGCGGGCGACGTCGTCGCGACGGTGCCGCTGCCCGCCGCCGCGACCGCGTTGACCGGCGACGACGGCGGGCACGCCTATGCCGCGACCCGCGGCGGCTATTACCGGATCGATCTCTCGACGGGTAACGCGACCAGGTCCGACGTCGGCGGACAACCCGACACCGAGTTCACCGCGATCGCCCGACGCGCGGACGGGCGGCTGGTTCTCGGCAGCGCGGACGGTGCGGTGTACACGCTGGGCTCGGACGGCTCGGTGGCCGCACAGCTGAAGATCTTCGCTCGCGTCGATGACCTTGTCACGCAAGGTAATACGGCCGTCGTACTGGATCGCGGGCAGACGTCGGTGACGGCGTTGTCCGAAAGCGGCACCGAGCAGGAGCAGGCGCTGCGGGCCGGTGAGGGGGCGACGACGATGGTCGCCGACCCCGCCGGCCGGGTGCTGGTCGCCGACACCCGCGGCGACGGACTGCTGGTCTTCGGCACGAACCCGCTGATCCTTCGGCAGCGCTATCCGGTGCCCGAGGCCCCCTACGGCCTGGCCGGGTCATCGACGCTGGCCTGGGTGTCGCAGACGGCGGCGAATACGGTCGTTGGCTACGATCTGGCCACCGGGATCCCCGTCGAGAAGGTGCGATATCGAACCGTGCAGCAACCGAACTCCCTGGCTTATGACGAATCCTCTGGCACGCTGTACGTCGTGTCCGGAGTGGGAGCGGGTGTGCAGGTGATCACCGACGCCGCGGGTGGGCGCCCGTGAGTGCCATTCACCGCGGTCGCCTGCCTGCAGGCTGGGATCAGGACCTCTCCGACGATTACGAATGGATTCCGCTGCGGCTGCCGCCCGATGTGACCCGCGTCAGCGCGTCGACCCGATTGTCCATCGAGGCCGAATACCGGGGGTGGGAACTCACCCGCGTCCGGCTGTACACCGACGGCTCGCGGCGGGTGTTACTGCGGCGCAGGAAGACCGCGGCCGACCGGGTAGGCGTTCCCGAGCAGCCCGCGCTGTGACTCGATGATGTACGGCGCGCTGCGGCGGGCGTTGTTTCTGGTTGCGCCCGAACGGATTCACACCTGGGTGTTCGCCCTCTTGCGCGCCGCCACCTACCTGCCGTGGCCGCGACGCGCGCTGAAACGCTGGTTGGGACCGCGGGATCCGGTGCTGGCCTCCACCGTGTTCGGGGTCAGGTTTCCCGGGCCGCTCGGCCTGGCCGCCGGGTTCGACAAGAACGGCAGCGGGCTCGACACCTGGGGGGCACTTGGCTTCGGGTATGCCGAGATCGGAACCGTGACTGCGCAAGCTCAGCCCGGCAATGACAAACCGCGGATGTTCCGGCTGCCGCAGGATCGCGCGCTGCTGAACCGGATGGGTTTCAACAACCACGGCTCCGGCGAACTTGCCGTGAAGCTGACGCGTCACGTGCCCGACGTGCCGATCGGCGTGAACATCGGCAAGACCAAGGTCACCCCGCCGCAGGAGGCCGTGCAGGACTACGCCACGTCCGCCCGGCTGCTCGGCCCGCTCGCGTCGTTCATAGTGGTCAACGTCAGCTCGCCGAACACCCCCGGATTGCGCGATCTGCAGGCCGTGGAGTCGTTGCGGCCGATCCTGACGGCCGTGCTGGCGGAGACGTCGACACCGGTCCTGGTGAAGATCGCGCCGGACCTGTCCGACCAGGACGTCGACGAGATCGCCGATCTGGCAACCGAACTCGGTCTGGCAGGCATCGTCGCCACCAACACCACAGTGTCGCGCGACGGGCTGGCCACGCCTGGCGTCGACGAACTCGGTCCCGGCGGCATCTCCGGACCTCCGGTCGCGCAACGCTCGACGGAGGTGCTGCGCAGGCTCTACCGGCGCGTCGGTGACCGCCTGGTGCTGATCAGCGTCGGCGGCATCGAAACCGCCGACGACGCCTGGGACCGCATCACCTCCGGCGCCTCGCTGCTGCAGGGCTATACGGGCTTCGTATACGGCGGCGGGCTGTGGGCCAAGCGCATTCACGACGGCATCGCCCGCCGCCTACACGAGGGCGGCTTTGCGTCCTTGACCGACGCGGTGGGGTCGGCGGCCTAACCGGCGCGCTTGCGCTTGCGGATGAACTCACCCGCCTCGGCTTCGCGCTGACGCTTCTCAGCGCGCCGCTCCTTCAGGGACCGTTCGGCCTTCTTAGGGTTCTTGCCCGGTTTCTTGTCAGCCATTGTCGCTCCTTAGCAGAAGTGGCAATCACTCAACCGCGACCATACGTCAGTTCCCGGGAAAAGCCAGTCATGCAGGTAATCGAAGCGCGCAGAGCGGATTTCGCTACTTATGCGCTACTTCTCGCTACTTCTGCTCATAAGTGCCATGGATCAGCGCCCGCGCGATCGCGTGTTGGAAAAGGTTGAAACCGAGATAGGCCGGCGTCGCATCCTCGGGCAGATCGAGTTTTTCGACGTCGACGGCATGCACGGCGACGAAGTAGCGGTGCACACCATGCCCGGGCGGCGGGGCGGCGCCGATGAAGCGCTTGAGCCCGGCGTCGTTGCGCAGCGTGAGCGCATCGCCCGGGAATCCGCTACTGCTGCCGTCGCCCACACCGGCGGGCAGTTCGGTCACGGTGGCGGGCAGGTTCGCCACCGCCCAGTGCCAGAAGCCGGAGGCGGTCGGGGCGTCGGGGTCGTACACGGTGACGGCGAAGCTGCGGGTCTGCTCGGGGAAACCCGACCACGTCAGGTGCGGCGATACGTCGCTGCCTCCGGCGCCCATGATGCCGCTGACCTGGTCGTTGCCCCACGCCTGGCCGTCGTTGAACGTGTCGGAAGTGAGCGTGAACGACGGCAACTCGGGGAGGAACTCGTACGGGTTGTAGTCAAATGCCATGACTCGTCCTTTCTGGGTCAGCAGTGCAACAGGAAGTGCTCGAGGACCTGGGTACCGAACTTCAACGCGTCAACGGGTACCCGCTCGTCGACGCCGTGGAACAACGCGGTGAAGTCCAGATCCGGCGGCAGCTGCAGCGGCGCGAAGCCGAAGCAACGGATTCCCAACTGCGCGAACGCTTTTGCGTCAGTGCCTCCGGAGAGCATGTACGGCACTATGCGGGCGTCGGGATCCACCGACAGGATCGCACCGTTCATCGCGTCGACCAAGTCGCCGTCGAAGGTGGTCTCATACGACGGCAGCTCGGTGATCCATTCGCGGGTGACGTGGGGCCCGATCAGCTCGTCGACCTCCCGCTCGAAGGCGGCCTGGCGGCCCGGCAGGATGCGGCAGTCCACCACCGCTTCCGCCGACGCCGGGATGACGTTGGCCTTGTATCCCGCCTTGAGCATCGTCGGGTTGGCGGTGTCGCGCAGCGTGGCGCCGACAACGCGCGCGATCGGGCCCAGCTTGGCGATCGCGCCGGGCAGATCCGGCGAGTCGATGTCGAACGAGTACCCGGTCTCCTCGGTGACGGCCTGCAGGAACTGGCCGACGGCGTCGGTCATCACCAGGGGAAACTCGTGGCGGCCCAGCTTGGCAACGGCCTCGGCGACTGCGGTGACGGAGTTGCTGTCGTGGATCATCGAGCCGTGGCCGGCGTGGCTGCGCGCGGTCAGCTTCATCCACATCATCGACTTCTCGGCCGTCTCGACCAGGTAGAGGCGTCGCTCACCGCCGTCTTTGCGTGGCACGGTCAACGAGAAGCCGCCGACCTCGCCGACCGCCTCGGTGACGCCCTCGAAGAGGTCGGGCCGGTTGTTGACCAGCCAGTGCGAACCGAACTTGCCCCCGGCCTCCTCGTCGGACAGGAACGCGAAGATCAGGTCGCGCGGAGGAGTGATTCCGGCGCGCTTGAAGTGCCGTGCGATCGCGATCAGCATGCCGCACATGTCCTTCATGTCGACGGCGCCGCGGCCCCACACGTAACCGTCGGTGACCGCGCCGGAGAACGGGTGCACGCTCCAGTCGGACGCCTCGGCCGGCACCACGTCGAGGTGGCCGTGCAGCAACAGCGCGCCGCGCGAACGGTCGGCGCCCTCCAGCCGGGCGAACAGGTTGCCGCGGCCCGGGGCTCCCGCCTCGACGTACTCGGTCGCGTATCCGACTTCCTCGAGTTGCTCGGCGACCCAACGCGCGCATTCTGCCTCGCCCTTCGTGGTGGCGGGGTCGCCGGTGTTGGACGTGTCGAACCGGATGAGCGTGCTGACGAGGTCGACGACCTCGGCCTCGGCATTGACAGGACCAGTCACAGTCACCATTCGTACCATTGACCTGGGTTCAGGTTCGGGTCTGGGTTTGGGTCCGGCCTCGGTGATCCGATAGCCTTAGCTGCCCACAACAGGTCCGAGTGGCGGAATGGCAGACGCGCTAGCTTGAGGTGCTAGTGCCCTATTAACGGGCGTGGGGGTTCAAGTCCCCCCTCGGACACACGATTGAGTCGAGCGATATGGATGCTCGCATTCATATCCGAACCGATGAGTGTGTTGAGCGAAGCCGCGATCACGCCAGGTCAGTACACGTCGCGGACGTAGCGCTTCTCGGCGACCAGTTCGCGTTTGTAGTCGTGGGCCTGCTCGTGCGACATCCCGCCGTGTCTCTCGATGATCGTGGTCAGTGCGGCGTCCACGTCGCGGGCCATGCGGGTGGCGTCGCCGCAGACGTAGAAGTGCGCCCCGTCGTCGAGCCAGCGCCAGATCTCGGCGCCGCGGTCGAGCATTCTGTGCTGGACGTACACCCGCGACTTCTGGTCGCGCGAGAACGCGAGGTCCAACCGGTCCAGGAGGCCGTCGCGGGCCATGTCCTCGAAATCGTCGCGGTAGTAGTAGTTCTGGCTGCGGTGCTGCTCACCGAAGAACAACCAGTTGGGGCCGCGGTGGCCGAGGGCCCGTCGTTCCTGCAGGAACCCGCGGAACGGCGCTACCCCCGTGCCCGGGCCGACCATGATCATCGGGACCGCGCCGTCCTCCGGCGGGCGGAAGTGCGGCGACCGTTGCAGAAATACCGGTGCCGACGACGCGCGGTCGGCGAGGAACGTCGAGCAGACCCCACCGCGCCGGCCGCCGTGGACGCTGCGGTAGCGCACCACAGACACCGTCAACTGCACTTCGTGCGGGCTGACCAGCGGGCTAGATGAGATCGAGTAGCTGCGCGGGGTCAGCCGGACCAATACCTCGCGCCATTCGTCCGGGTCGGCGTGCACGACGAACTCCTGGACGAGGTCGAGCCCGTTGCGGCCCCGCAGCCACTTGTCCAGCTTGGCTTTGGGCGCCAGCAACGATTTCGCGTCGCGGCTGTGTTCGGCGATGAACCGCAGCAGGTCCGGTGTGACGCGGCAGAAGTCGAAGTGCGACAGCAGCGCATCGCGCAACGACTGCTCGGTGCCGTCCACCTCGATCACGTGCTGACCCGGCATCCCGGTGGCCGCCAGCCACGCGTCGACCACTAGGGGGTCGTTGGTGGGACACACTCCCAGCGAATCGCCCGCGGCATAGCTGATCTCGTGCTGGGAAATGTCGAAGCCCAACTGGCGCACTTCTTTTCGCGATGCCGACCCGGTGAGGACCGCGTTCCTCGACAGCGGGGCGACGATGGGCCGCGCGCGGGTGAACGGCTGCGCAACAGTGGCGGGCCGCGCGAGGATCGAGACACTTCCAGCGGCGGGCGACGGTGTGATGCCGGGGTTGAGCAACGCGGTCAGGTCGTCGGCCCATCGCTGCATGGGCTCGTCGTCGTAGGCCTCGCACTCGGCGCGGTCGAGCAGCCGGGTGGCGCCGAGGTCGGCCAATTTGGCGTCGAGCGCCCTGGCGTGCCCGCAGAAATTGTCATACGACCGGTCCCCGATGCCGAGCACCGCGTACCGCACACCCGTCAGCGCGGGCGCCTCCGTCCCCTCCAGGCGGTGCCAGAAGCTCGCGCCGTTGTCGGGCGGCTCACCGTCGCCGAAGGTACTGGTGACGACCACCACGTCGTGGGCCGCGGCCAGGTCGGCGGGCGCCATGTCGTCCATGTTCACCAGCTGCGCCCCGTCGAGCCGGGCGGCCAGGCGCGCGGCGAAGTCCTGCGCGGTTCCGGTCTGCGAGGCCCACAGCACGAGCGGCCCGTCACCCGAGTGCGGCCGCACCGGATCCTCGGCCGGCCGGCGCGACTGCGTGGCGAGCAGACCATTGATCCACTGGCGCGCCTCGGTGCTCAACGGCGCAGAAACCGGCAGTGTCGGCACATCGGACTGAGCCTCGGTCAGGCCACTGAAGAACCCGGCGACATAGAGCGATTCGTGTTCGGTGAGTGTCGGCGAAGGGACCGGCCGCAGGCTGACCGCGCAGGCTTTGAACTCCGGCTGCAGCGAGTCGGGGTCGACGGCGTCGTTGGTCAGCGCGTTGACGGTGAGATCCACGCCGTGGTCGTCGTTCCAGTGGAACGGCGCGAAACAACTACCCGGTCGCACCCGGTCGGTGACGACTGCGGGCAGCACCGCACGGCCGCGCCGCGACGCGAGCTCGACGCGCTGACCGTCGTCGATGCCGAGCGTCAGCGCATCGTCGGGGTGGATCTCGACGAACGGTCCGGCGTCGAGCTTGTTGAGGGTGTCGACCAAACCCGTCTTGGTCATGGTGTGCCATTGATGTTGCAGCCGACCTGTGTTGAGCACCAACGGATAATCGTCGTCGGGCAGTTCGCGCGGGTCCATGTGCGGTCGGGCGTGGAACACGGCGCGGCGCGACGGCGTCGGGAACGCGAGGCGCGGAGCGTTTCCGTGCTCGTCGACGAAGTACTCCTGGCTGACCCCGTCGTTGAGGTAGCGCACGGGGTGCCGGTCCGCCTCGTCGTCCGGCGGGCAGGGCCACTGCACCGGTGTCTGGCGTAGCCGTGCATAGCTGACGCCGCGCAGGTCGTATCCGGTCTTGGGGTTCCAGAACCGTCGGATCTCGTCGAAGATCTGCTCGCTGGACGTGTAGGAGAAGTGGTCGCCGAACCCCATGTGCGCGGCCACCTGACAGATCAACTGCCAGTCCGGGCGGGCCTGTCCCACCGCTGGAATCGACTGTTGCAGCAACGTCAGGTTGCGTTCGGAGTTGACCATCACCGCGTCGGACTCCGCCCACAGCGCGGCAGGCAGCACGATGTCGGCGTAGGTGTTGGTCGCCGTCGTGCGGTAGGCGTCCTGGGTGACGACCAGATCGGCCGCCTCCAGCCCGGCGATCACGGTCGACCGGTTGGCCACCGTGGCAACGGGATTGGTACAGATGATCCAGCACGCCTTGACTTCGCCGTCGGCGAGCTGACGGAACATGTCGATGGTGCCGGGGCCGACGTCGGAACGGATGGTGCCGGGCGGCAGGTTCCACTGCTCCTCGACGAATGCACGATCCTCTGCCGAGGTCACCGAGCGCTGGCCGGGCAATCCCGGTCCCATGTAGCCCATTTCGCGTCCGCCCATCGCGTTGGGCTGTCCGGTCAGCGACATCGGTCCGCTGCCCGGTCGGCAGATCGCGCCGGTGGCCAGGTGCAGGTTGCAGATCGCGTTGGTGTTCCACGTGCCGTGGGTGCTCTGGTTGAGTCCCATGGTCCAGCAACTCAGCCACTCCCCCGCATCGGCGATCATGCGTGCGGCGGTCCGGATGTCGGCCTCGGCGAGGCCGGTGCTGGCTGCGACGCGTTCGGGGGTGTAATCGGCGAGGAACGCCGGCATCGTGTCCCAGCCGTCGGTGTGCTCGTTGATGAAATCCCGGTCGATGTCGCCGTTCTCGACCAGTAGATGCAGCAGGCCGTTGAGCAGCGCCAGGTCAGTGCCGGGTTTGATCTGGAGGAACAGGTCGGCGCGTTCGGCGGTGGTGGTCCGGCGGGGGTCGACGACGATCAGCTTGGCTCCGGCCTTGAGCCGGTCGACCATCCGCAGGTACAGGATGGGGTGGCAGTCGGCCATGTTCGAGCCGATGACGAAAAACAAGTCGGTGCAGTCGAAGTCGCTGTACGACCCCGGCGGGCCGTCGGCACCCAGCGATTGCTTGAACCCGGTGCCCGCGCTCGCCATGCACAGCCGTGAGTTCGACTCGATGTGCACGGTGCGCAGGAAGCCTTTGGCCAGTTTGGTCGCCAGATACTGAGCCTCGATGGACATCTGCCCCGACACGTACAGCGCGACGGCGTCCGGCCCGTGCTCGTCGGCGATGGCTCGCAGCCGCCGACCCGCCTCGGCGACCGCGTCGTCGACGGGCGTGGGAACCAGTTCCTCGTCCCGGGTGGGCCGCAGGAACGCCGATGTCAGCCTGCCAGCATCGGCGCGCATCATCTCGGCGTGGGTGGCGCCCTTGGTGCACAACCTGCCGAAGTTGGCCGGGTGCAACTTGTCTCCGGCCACTCGCGCGATGACTGGTCTGCCGGTCTCGCGGTCGGTCGTGGTGTGCACCTCGATACCGCAGCCAACGCCGCAGTAGGAGCACGCCGTCCGGGTCACCATGGGCGTCAGGCCGGCACCGGCGATGCCGCGCTGTCGAACTGCTCGCCGGCGCGGGCCCGCGGGGTTTGCATGCGTAGGAACACGAACCAGGTGACGATCGCGCAGATCACGTAAAAGGCGAGGAACACCCAGAAGGCGTTGGTCGCGGACTTGGCATCGCTGACGTAGGAGGCGCGCAGCACGACGTTGATGAACACGCCCCCGAGAGCGCCGATGGCCCCGGCGAAACCGATCAGCGCGCCGGACATGCTGCGGGACCAAGCGGCTTTCTCGTCGCGGCTCCAGTCATCGCGGCCTTGCGCCTTGGCCTCGAAGATCGACGGGATCATCTTGTAGGTCGAGCCGTTGCCGAGTCCCGAGAGGATGAACAGCAGGATGAATCCGATGACGTAGGCGATCATCTGACCGCTTGACGGAGCTCCAGTGGCGCCGTCATCCAGGGTCCCCGCGGTCACCAGGACGCCGGCGGCGAAAATCATTGCCACGAAGGTGTAGAGCGTGATCTTGCCGCCGCCGATTCGGTCGGCCAGCTTGCCGCCGAACGGCCTGCAGATCGAGCCGAGCAGCGGGCCGATGAACGCGATCTCCGCGGCGTGCAGCGACGCCTCAGCCGGGGTGTCGCCGGCGGCGAGGAAGTTGATCTGCAGCACCTGACCGAACGCGAACGAGAACCCGATGAACGAGCCGAACGTGCCGATGTAGAGGAAGCTCATCACCCAGGAGTGCTTGAACCGCAACGCCTCTGCCATTGCGCTGATGTTCGACCGTTGGTTGCCGAGGTTGTCCATGAACAGCGCGGCGCCCAGGGCGGCGAGCCCGATCAGCACGAGGTAGATGGCGCAGACGACTTCGGCTGCGGTGTTGCTGACAGTGGCGATCACCAGCAGGCCGACGAGCTGCATGACCGGGACGCCGATGTTCCCGCCGCCTGCGTTCAGGCCGAGCGCCCAGCCCTTGAGCCGCTGCGGGTAGAACGCGTTGATGTTGGTCATCGACGAGGCGAAGTTGCCGCCGCCGAAACCGGCGAAGGCCGCGACGATCATGAACGTGGTGTACGAGGTGTCGGGGCGCTTCATCGCCCACAGCGTCAGCAGCGCAGGGATGAGCAGCAGCAGGGCGCTGACGATGGTCCAGTTGCGGCCGCCGAACTTGGCCGGGGCGACGGTGTACGGGATGCGCATCGCCGCTCCCACGAGCGTGGGCACTGCGACCAGATAGAACTTGCCCGCGGCGTCGATGCCGTAGACGTCCTGCGGCATGAACAGCACCATCACCGACCAGATCGACCACACCGAGAAGCCGACGTGCTCGGCGAAGATCGACCAGATCAGGTTGCGCTTGGCGATCTGCTTGCCACCGGATTCCCACGCTTCGACGTCTTCGGCGTCCCAGTTTTCGATCGTGCGGCTGCGGCGCAAAGTCTTCACGGGCACCAGAGTCGCGTGAGCCCATTCCGCATCCGTTGCACGGTCGTGTCGGAAACGTCAACACCCCCTCACATAGGCACCGCATGCACGTCGGGACCGCTGAAACGCACCGGAAACAAATGTGGCGTGGGTTACGTCGGCTGACAGGCGATCAGAACGGTGGCGGGTCCGCGGCATAGCGTGCGGCGTTGATCGCGCGCTCCCGTTGGATGCGATACGCCCGCTCTTGGGCGCGGGTGCGTTTTCGCTTTGGCATCGCCACACCACGCCACTCACCTGGCGGCGGACCGGTACTCAGGGTGAGGGCGCCGGTGGGCGCCGCGAGTTGCGAGAACAACTGCGCGCCCAGCGGTTCGGTGAGGTGGACCCGGCCGCTGGGCGAAGTGTAAACGATTGTGCCATCAGGTAACTGTTGCTCGCTCCATCCACCGGGTCCACAGTGGAAGGTCTTCATCAGGTGGTGAAAGCGGCAATAGCAGGCGTTGTTCGACGGATGTGTCAGTCCTGACGGGTAAGGCACGGTGTGGTCGATGTCGGCTTTCCAGGCCGGCTTGTCGCATCCGGGCCATCTGCAGGTCAGATCACGGCAGCGGACGAAGTCGGCCAACGCGGCCGACGGCCGGTATCGAGGTTCGGCGACCGAGTCCTTCGGCACGCTCAGGGGTTTGAGCTTGGCGGTCGCGGCCATTTCGCGCACTAACGGCGCCGGCACCGGACCGAAGTTGGCCACATACCCGGGGGTGTCCTTCTCACCGGTGAGCGTCGCGGCCTCGGCGATCACGTGAATCACCACACCCGACGACCCGGCCGGGCCGTCGGACGCGGCGGCACACCGCTGCTTTTCGCACCTGCACGCCATGGTGGTCTCTCCGGCGACCAGGGCCATCACCGCATCCGAGCGGCGTTGCCGCGCGGTGCGCGGATCGTCTCGGCAGACTGTGGTCGCCAGCTGGTTGAGTTTCTCGTCCAGGGCGGCGCCGTCGGCAACGCGCAGCTTGCCCTCGAGATTGGCCGTTCCGTACTGATCGGGGGTGATCTCGATATAACGGTCGTCGTCGCGCTCCTTGGCAACGCGCAACGCTTCGGGATCGACATCGAGCACCATCCAGTCGACCAGCTGGGCAATTTTGGCGTCGGACAACTTGTTCCACGACGACGCCTGATGCGCCACCATCTCGTCGATCGCGGCGATGGCCTGCTCATCGATGATCAATCCGCACCGGAAGTCGATGATCCTGATCACCCGGAAATCCACCCGCCCCGCGAGGAAGACCTCGCCCAGCCGCGGCATCTCCTCGATAAGCGTTCGGCCGTAATCGATCAGCGAGGACGCGCGTCGACGGGTCACTCCGAGTTCGGCCGCGACTTCGGAAGCGATGACATCCCAGTCGTCGATGCACCAGTTCTCGTGCGTATTGCCCATCGCGGCGAAGCGCTGCAAACCGAACCGGCCTGCGGCGAAAATCTTTCGAGCGATGGCGACGCGTTCGGCATGCTGGGCATCCCGTATCGCGTCGAGCAACCCCGCATCGCTCTCGGATTCAAACATGTGTTCGAGTGTATCTGGACCCACCGACGTCCGGTCAGGGTTGGCGAGCAGCCTCCTGCGCCAGCGCCACACGCGAGGTGAGTCCCAGCTTGGCGTACACATGCGTCAGATGGGTCTGCACCGTGCGGTGCGAGACGAACAGACGCGCGGCAATGTCCTTGTTCCCCAGCCCTTCGGAGACCAACCGGACGACGTCTAGCTCCGTCGGGGTCAATGATGCCCAACCGCTGGACGGGCGCTTGCGCTCACCGCGCCCGCGTTGCGCATACGCAATCGCCTCTTCGGTCGAGAGAGCCGAGCCCTCGTCCCACAGCGCGTGAAACTCGTCCTCTCCCAGAGCTTCACGAAGATGCGTGACCAACGCCGTATAGGCAGTGTCATACACCGGGAATCTGACCAGACCCGTTCGCTGCCGCATGGCGTAGGCCGCGCCCAATAACCGCGCGGCTTCACGGTGATCGCCCGTCTTGCCCGTCACTTCGCCCAGAATTTCGAAAGCCTCGGGAGCGATTTGGTACGCCTGGTGGCCGGCGGCGCATGCGAGCGCCTGATGTAGATCACTCTGTGCCAACTCCAACTCGCCCTGCGCGCTGGCAACCCGAGCACGCGACACCAACGCTTTCGCGAGATGCCAGCCCATCATCACGGCCACATTGGCGTCGGCCCACTTCCTGGCCGCGGGCAAGTCCCGTCGCGCGAGTTCGAGCTCCGCCAGCGGAAGAACGTTCGCGATGGCCGTTTCGGGTTGGGCACTGATCCGTTGCCACGCCAACTCGCACGCCTCTGCGGCGGCGACCAAGTCTCCTTCGGCGAATGCCGCGAGCGCCAGCGGCGCATAAGCCCACGGTTCAAGATAGGGCCCCAGTCTTGGCGTTGCTGCCACGGCCTCTTCCGCACGGGCGCGACCACCGGCGATGTCTCCCCTTATGACCTGTAGGTGTCCGAGGCCGATACGCGCGAGAAAGCCGTGTATGACATCTCCGGAGGCGTCTGCTTCAACGAGGATCGATTGAAGTTCGGCGGAACTCCGGTCTGGATCGCCTTGTTGGAAAGACGCCATGGCCGGACCCCAGTACCGACAGAAACGCGAGATGAAACGGTCACCGACGGCGTCGGCCAGTAGGTAGCCTTCATCCCCCGCAGCGCGGGCGGAAATCGAGTCACCCGCGAGAGTCGCGATGTACGCCTTCCACCCGAGGATCTGACCGAGCCGCCAGTCATCGCCCAACGCCCGCGCCAATTCGAGGGCCCCCTCGATATGTGGGCGCGCTGCCTCGGCATCGAACGAGGCGGCCCCGATACAGGCTGTGAGTACGCGAACCAACAGGACAGGATCATCAACTTCTCTCGCTATCGCAAGGGCCTGTTCAGCAGTGCCGATGCCGCCGGTTGTGACAGCCCACGAACCCAATAAAGCCTGATCGGCGAGAGCGCTGGCATGGGTGACAGGCGACAGTTCAACGCCGCCGGCCACGTACTCCGCGAATCCTTGGTCGAACCATGCCAAGCCCTCTTGCACTCGACCCCGCATGAGCCAGAGCGGTTGTAGCGAGCAGGCGAGTCGTAATGCAGAGTCGACGTCAGCGCGCTCCAAGCTCCATGTGAATGCGGCGCGCAGGTTGTCGATCTCGATTTCGGCGCGTTGCAGCAACCCATCGCGGTCGGCGGTCGTAGGCGTTTCGAGCTGCACGGCCATGGCCGTGTAGTGGTCGCGGTGCCGGTCGCGGACGGTGTCGGCCTCACCTGATTCGCTCAGCTTCTCCAGCGCGTACTGGCGGACGGTCTCCAAAAGCCGATACCGCATCAGTCCGCTGGTGCTGTCGGCTGATACGAGCGACTTATCGACAAGGAGTGTGAGGAGGTCGAGCACCTGAAAGGAGGCCACCTCGCCACCGTCGGCGACAGACTGTGCAGCTTCGAGATCGAACCCGCCCATGAACGCCGCGAGCCGCCGGAACAGCACGGCCTCGGGTTGCGTCAACATTGCGTGCGACCAGTCGACGGACGCCCGCAACGTCTGCTGGCGTCGCACCGACTTTCGCGATCCTCCGGTTAACAACCGGAATCGATCGTGGATGCCGTCGAGAATCTCCGACACCGATAAGGCTCGTGCCCGGGCGGCGGCCAGCTCGATCGCAAGCGGCATTCCGTCAAGGCGCTTGCAGATTTCGCCGACGAGAACGATGTTGTCGTCGGTGGCAGTGAAGTCCGACCGCACGTGTCGAGCACGGTCGTAGAACAACTCGATGGCTTCGTCCCGCAGTGACAAGGACGGAACTCGCCACGTGAGTTCGCCTGCGACCCCGATGGGTTCGCGGCTGGTCGCCAGAAGCGTCAGCTCCGGGCACTGCTCCAAGAGAGCGACGATCAGCTCGGCACTCGCGTCGAGCAGGTGTTCGCAATTGTCGAGCAGCATCAAGCCGAGCCGTCCCACGATGGATTCGAGAATGGTCTCCAGCGTCGAGCGCCCAGGCTGATCGGGCAAGCCCATGGCGCGAACGACCGCTACTGGCACTACATCTGGGTCAGTGATCGGTGCAAGGTCGACGTACCAGATCGCGCCGGTGCTCATTGACTGCGCAACCTGTACCGCCAGGCGGGTCTTCCCGACTCCACCGGAGCCTGTCAACGTCACCAATCGGTTGTCAGCCAGAGCCTGTCGAATGTCGTCGATCTGTTTCTCGCGGCCAATGAAGCGAGTCAGTTGAGTGGGCAGGACTCGCTTCTCGACGGCATCGGCTGTCCGCAGCGGGGGAAATTCGTTTCGTAGATCGGGATGGCACAGTTGGACGACCCGTTCGGGCCGCGGGAGATCTCGCAGCGGATGGCTGCCCAGCTCGCGGAGCCACGCGTCGGCCGGCAGGTGGTCGAGCACCATCGACTCGGTCGCACTCGACAGCACGGTCTGGCCACCGTGCGCGAGATCGCGTAGCCGGGCGGTCCGATTGATAGTTGGCCCAATGTAGTTGTCCTCGTCGCGCAACTCGATCTCGCCGGTGTTGATTCCGATGCGCATCCGGATCGGCGCCAGCGGTGCCCGCTGTAACGCCAACGCGCATGCCACCGCATCGGTAGCCCGCGCGAAAGCCAGCACGAAACTGTCGCCCTCGCCTTGTTCAACTGGTCGCACGCCGCGATATGCGGCGACGAGATCGGCCAAGGTCTCGTCGAGCCGCGCGACCGCCGCCCTCATGTCGTGGGGTTGCGTCTCCCAAAGCCGCGTGGAAGCCTCGACGTCCGCCAACAGCAACGTCACCGTTCCGGTCGGAAGTCCACGCACACCAAGCTCGCTCCACTCAGTTGCGCTCATGCTAGCCAGCATGCGACGCCGTATCCGGCAAAACATCAGCGCATGCGCGTATATCTACGGCCCAATGCTCATACTCGGCGCCTGAGCCGGTCGCGGTACGACCGCCCGTCGGGGTCGTACATGAACCGGTATGCAGGCTCAGCCCACAGCCGCGTCAGCAGCCCGAGCCGTTCGGCTTTGTTCGGACGCAGCCGACCCGGCGGCCTCGGCCCCCTGCGGCCGGACGCGTGCCACGCTTCCAACGCCTCGGCGGCGGCGACGATCTCGTCTACCGCGCTGACCGGATCGACCAGTCCCCCGTCCTCGCTGCCGTCCTCGGCTCGGTCCAAGTGCTCGCGCAACAATCGCAACCTGAAGTCACGGGCGAAGACACCGTCCTCGTCCAGCACCGCGCAGGACAGTTCGCTGTCGTGCGTCCAGGACCGCCGGTTGAAGTTGTCGCTGCCCGAACACGCCCACACGTCGTCGATCACACATACCTTCGCGTGCACGTAAACCGGTGTGCCTTCGTGGTTCTCGACATCGAAGACGTGCAGCCGATCGGGGCTTGCCTGACGGCAGGTCTCGATCGCCTGCCAGCGGCCAACCTGGTTGGGCGGCAACGCCAGCCGACCGTCCACGTCGGGGTAGCGCGGCACGACCGCGACCAGATGCAGATCGGGGTTCTCGCGCAGGGCTCGCGCGAACAGCTCGGCCACCCGCTTCGACCACAGGTACTGGTCCTCCAGGTAGATCAGCCGGCGGGCGCGCGGCACCGCCTTGCTGTAGGCGCGGGCGATGCTGCGTTCGCCGTGCGGCGCGAAGTCGTACGCGAAGTGTGCGTCCGGGTAGGTGCGCAGCACCTGGACAAGGTGGGTTCCACACGGCGGCGGATCCGGCGGCTGTTCGGGCAGCGTGTCGGCGGTCATGTCGGCTCCGCCGAACTTGTCCCGAAGCCATGCCAGCGGGTTCAGCATGTCGAGCGACGCCGGGTCGTTCCACCGCTCACGAAACGTCATGTCGAGTGCGCCGACGACCGGTCCCTGCAGCCGCAGCTGGACGTCATGCCACGGCGGGTGCTCACCGTACCGACTCGACATCTGCACCGCCTGCGCATCCCCGCGGTGCGAGGCATCGTCTCGACGCGAATGGCACAGGTCGATGCCGCCCGCAAACACCACATCGCGCTCCGGCGCGCCGGGATGCCGGATCACGACCAGCTTCTGGTGATGCGAACCGCCGATCCGGACCCGCTGGTCCAGCAGCACTTCACCGCCCGCCTCCTCGATGTGCTCTCCGAGGTGGCGGTTCTCCTCCTCGCTGTAGGCCAGCTTGTCCAGATGCGACCGCCACACCAGACCTTTGACGATCACACCGCGTTCGGCTGCGCGGCAGAACAATTCGCGCACCGTCGGGCCGTCGTCACGCATCTTCTCGTCCGGATCCCCACGCCAGTCGGTGAAGAACACGTAGTCGCCCGCCTGCAGCGCTTCCACCTCGGTGGCAAGGTGCTCGAAATATGTCGCGCCGTGCACGAGCGGTTCGACGCGGTTGCCCGAGCACCACGCCGGCAGGTCGGAGGCGGGATTGCCCCGTTCCTCCGCCGTGAGGAACCACTCGTGAACGTTCACGGCCACCGCCGCCTCAACAGTCGATCGCGATACGACCGGCCATCCGGGTCGAAGATCATCCGGTACGCCGGTTCGGCCCACAAACGCGTCAACGGATCTACTCGTTCGCTCTCGTGCGGCCGCAATCGCCCCGGCGGCCGCGGCCCTTGGCAGCCCGACTGGTGCCACGCCTCCAAAGCCTCTGCGGCAGACACTATTTCGCGTACCGCTTCGTCGGGTTCGGCCAATCCCTCGTCTTCGCTGCCGTCGTCGGCGCGGTCGAGGTGTTCACGCATCAGCTGCAGCCGTAGGTCGAGTGCGAACGCACCGTCGGCGTCGAGCACCGCGCACGACAGCTCACTGTCGTGCGTCCAGGACCGCCGGTTGAAGTTGTCGCTACCGATGCAGGCCCAGGTGTCGTCGATGACGCAAACCTTGGAATGCACGTAAACCGGTGTGCCCTCGTGGTTCTCGACGTCGAACACGTGCACTCGCTCGGGCGCGGCGCGGCGGCATGCATCCAGCGCAAGCTGTCGCCCGACCAGCGTCGGGGGCCGGCCCAGGCCGCCCTCCAGGTCGAAATAGCGCGGCACGACCGCCACCAGATGTAGATCCTCGTTCGCGCTCAACGCGTCGACCAGCAGCCGCGCGACCTCCTCTGACCACAGGTATTGGTCTTCGAGATAGATCAGGCGCCGGGCCCGCCGGACCGCTTTGGTGTAGCCGCGGGCGATGCTGCGCTCACCCTCCTTGGCGAATTCGTACTGGATCAACGCATCGCCGTAGGTTCGCAACACCTGCACCGCGTGCGATCCGCAGCGCGGTGGGTCGGGCGGCTGCTCCGGCAGCGGATGCCGCGCGGCCTCGGACCCGAGAAACCGGTCGCGTAACCACGCCAGCGGATTGAACAAGTCGAGCGGCGCACGGGCCGTCCAGCGTTCACGGAACGTGGTGTCCAGCGCGCCGATGACGGGACCGCGCACCTGCAGCTGCACGTCATGCCACGGTGGGCGCTCGCCGTACCGGCTCGACATCTGCACCGCCTGCGGGTCACCTCGGTGCGACGCGTCGTCCCGCCGGGAGTGGCACAGATCGATGCCGCCGATGAACGCGACGTCGCGGTGCGGTTCGTCGGGATGGCGGAGCAGAACCAGTCGCTGATGATGCGACCCGCCGACCAGCACCCGTTGGTCGAGCAGCACTTCGCCGCCGGCCCGCTCGATCGTCTCGGCGAGATGGCGGTTCTGTTCCTCGTTGAACTGCAATCGGTTCGGATACGACCGCCACATCAGCCCTTTCACCAGGACGCCGCGTTCCGCCGCCGCGCGGAACAGCTCCGCGACGGTCGGCCCGTCGTCGCGCAGTCGCTCATCGGCGTCGCCTCGCCAGTCGGCGAAGAACAGGTGATCGCCGGCCCCGAGTGCCTCTACCTCGGTGACGAGCCGATCGAAGTACGTCGCGCCGTGAATGAGGGCTTCGGCCTGGTTGCCCTCGCTCCATGCCGGCAGTGCCCAATTCGGGTTGCCGCGCTCACCTGACGTGAGGAACCACTCGGCCAGCACTGACACCCCGTGGAGTGCCCGCTCGCGCGTCAATTTATCCGTCAGCCGTGCCCGAGCTCATGAGCGAGCGCGGCGTCGAGGGACGGATGACGGAATCGGTGGCCCACCGTCTGCAGTTTGGCCGGCACCACCCGTTGGTCGGCCTCGGCGAGCTCACGGGCCCCCTGCTCCCCCAGCAGCAGCCGCGGACCCAGCGAGGGTACCGGCACGATCGCCGGTCGCCGCAATACCCGCGCCAGCGTCCTGGTGTAGTCGGTGTTGCGCACCGGGTGGGGCGCAACCGCGTTGACCGGACCGGTCAGCCGGGCGTCGTAGAGCGCGCGGTGGTAGACGTCCAGCAGGTCGTCGAGCGCGATCCACGCCAACCACTGACTGCCGCTGCCCAGCCGCCCGCCCAGGCCGGCGGCGAACAGCGGTCGCAGCAGCCGCAGCGTGCCTCCACGCGCGGACTGCACGATTCCCGTCCGCACGGTGACGACCCGCAGTCCCGCGTCAATGGCAGGTGTGGTCGCCGCCTCCCAGTCCGCCACCACATCGGCGAGAAAACCGTCGCCGCGCACGCTTTCCTCGGCCAATACCGCATCGCCACGGTCGAAGCCGTAGATGCCGACCGCCGAAGCGCTGACGAACACCCCCGGTCCGTCCGAGGCGTCGGCCGCGGCCTCGGCCAGCCGGCGGGTCGGTTCGACGCGGCTGGCACGCACGGCGTCCTTGTGCGCGTCGGTGAAACGCCCGGCGATCGACGAGGCAGCCAGATGCACGACCGCGTCCACGCCGCTCAGCAGGTCACGATGCGGCCGATCGGGATTCCACTGCCGCTCGTCGGGGCCGTGCGCCGCCCGTCGTACCAGCCGGATCACCCGGTGGCCGCCGGTGCTCAGAAACGCCGACAATGCCGAGCCGACAAGGCCGGACGCTCCGCTGACCGCGACGGTGAGCGGTCGCAGGCCGGCGGCGGCGCCGCTGCGGTGCGCGGCGAGGTCGTCGGCCAGTTGCCGATGGCGGTAGACGAACATGGGCCGCAGCGCCGCCGCGGGCACCGGGGTGGCGACGTGGTCGTAGACCGTCGTGCCGCCGGGCGCCGGGGCGAACTCGTGGGTGTGCGTCCACCTGCCGACCAGGCGCGGCGGCCACGAGGCCGGTCCCTGCGTGGACAGCACGTCGACGAAGCGGCGCGGCGGGTCGTAGCGGGCGGGATCGTGCTGTGCGACCCAGCGCAGACCGCCGGGTAGTCCGAGCACCGCCTGCCCGTCGGCCAGTGAGCCCGCTTCGGCCACCACCTTCATCGGCTGCCACGGCGGGACCAGCCGCCTCATCGCACCGGGGCGCGCGTGCCACGCGAACACCTCGTCCAATGGATGTTCGACGACGCTGCGGTACTCGATTCCCATGACTGATATTCGCTCCCGTCGCGCCGGTGGATTGTGCCCGGGTGGGGTACCCACGGACATAGGCTGACAAAGTCCCGACATCGAAACGAACTGTGATGAGCGGATGGAGCGGGCTCGCCCGCCGAAGCGCCAGACGTGTGTATCAGAACCGCCGAGACGCCGGCGAAGTCTTGGCGAACGAGTTGACGTCCTACCGCGATCAGGATCTGGTGGTGCTGGGGCTGGCGCGCGGCGGCGTGCCGGTCGGTTGGCAGGTGGCGCACGCGCTGCACGCCCCGCTTGACGTGTTCCTGGTCCGCAAGCTGGGCGTGCCGCAGTGGGAGGAGCTCGCGATGGGCGCGCTGGCCAGCGGGGGCGGCGTGGTCATCAACGACAACCTGGTGAGCAACCTCGGGATCGGTGACGAGGCGCTGCAGGCCGCGATCGCGCGCGAAACCGAGGAGCTGAATCGCCGTGAGCGGGCCTACCGCGGCGACCGCCCACCCCTCGAGCTCGCGGGCAAGACCGTGATCCTGGTCGACGACGGGATCGCCACCGGCGCCAGCATGCTCGCCGCGGTGCGCGCCGTTCGCGCCCAGAATCCGGCTCGGATCGTCGTCGCGGTTCCGGTCGGACCACCGTCGGCTTGTCGGGAGTTGGCCAAGGAAGCAGACGAGGTGGTGTGCGCGACGATGCCGGCGGGGTTCGAAGCGGTCGGCCAGGTGTTCGCCGACTTCCACCAGGTCACCGATGATGAAGTCCGCGAATTACTCGCGGCGCCAACGATTTAGACGACTCAGCGGCTCGACTGGCTCAGCGGCGGTCTTCGCCGGAATCGGCCTGTTCGACGATCGTGGTCTCGGACTCCGCCTCGGATTCGTCCGCGTATTCTGGTTCGTCTTCAGCCGGGGTGTCGTCCGGATAGTCCTCGTAGTACTCGGGTTCCGCGTCGGCCTGCTCCTCGTCGGTGCCGGCCGCTCGGCCACGGGAGCGTTCCCTGACCGCGTCGACGATCAGGAGCAGGACACCGATGACACTGGCGGCGATACAGACCCAGGCGATCAGCTCATTGCTTGTGACGACCGCGGTCACGAGCGCGGCGAGGCCGATGACAGCGAGGACGAGCGCAACGATCAGCATTGATCAACCCTAGGTCTTCAGTGCGCTCAGTTGTTTCCCCGGTTGAACTGATTGAACCCACCGCCGTCGTTACCAGCACTGGAGTCGACTGGTGCGGCCGAGCCGCGCTGGCCCAACTCCTCGAGTTGAGACTCCAGATACGTCTTGAGCCGGGTGCGGTATTCGCGTTCGAACGTGCGCAACTGTTCGAGGCGGCCCTCCAAAACTGTGCGCTGCTGGTTGATGGTGCCCATGATCTCGGAGTGCTTGCGCTCGGCGTCGGCCTGCAGGGCGTCGGCCTTCTCCTGCGCCTGGCGCAGCTGGGCCTCGGATCGGGTCTGGGCGTCGGCCAGCATGGCATCGGCGCGCTGACGCGCATCGGCGACGGTGGTCTCGGCCGTCTGCCGCGCCTCGCTGACCATCGCGTCGGCCTGCGCGCGCGCATCGGCGAGCAGTTTCTCCGACTCTGCCTTCGCAGTGCTGGTCAACCGGTCGGCGGTGTCCTGGGCGAGGCTCAAAACCTTGGCTGCCTTCAGCGCCTGATCCTCGCTGACCTGCGCGGAGGGGGCCTCATAGGCCGGCTGCTGCGGGGCAGGCGCCGGGGTGGGCTCTTGTGGCGTGGGTTTTCCGTGCGTACTGGCGGTCGCCCAGCAGGGGCTGAAGTTCCTCAGCGCAGAACAGGCGGACGAAGGTGCCGCGGTTGTCCCGGTGGC
>NZ_LQIK01000002.1 GCF_001499855.1 Mycobacterium sp. GA-0227b | reverse complement strand
GAAAAAGAGGCAGGCAAAAAACAACAACAAACAAAAACCACCAAACACACTATTGAGTTCTCAAACAACACACCCGCACGGCCGCGCGACTAGCCCGCGGCTTTGAAGCCGCGTACTCGTAGTGCGGACGCTCAGGAACCCACCGAAGTGGGATTTCCCTCTGGGAACCGCCGCGCTCTTCGGGCTTGGCCCGTGTCGCAGCGACGAATCAACAAGGTACGTGAGGGAAAACTAGGAGTCAAATGGCCTGATAGGACGGGTATTTCAACTCGACACCTGTCACGCGCACCAAGGTGCGTTGACTCCAACCAGAGGGTCTAACGCCCCGGCCCTCTTCGTTGTTCCCGTCTCGGTTGAGAATTCACGCGACCCGTTCGATGCCCGCGATGTTGCGCTTACCGCGGCGCAGCACGAGCCAGCGGCCGTGGAGAAAATCGGCGGGCTGCGGAACCCACTCCTCGCTGTCGACCCTGGCGTTGTTGACGTAGACGCCGCCCTCGGCGATCGTCCGCCTGGCCGCCCCTTTGCTCGCGGAGAGCCCACTGACCACCAGGAGGTCGGTGATCGAGTCCGGCTGCCCTGGCTCGAGCTGGGCGACCGCGGCCTCTCGCAGGGCGGCGCCCAGCGTGGGTTCGTCGAGTTCAGCGAGCTCACCGCGACCGAAGAGGGCCTGGCTGGCGTGCTCGACCGAGCGCGTCGCCGCCTCGCCGTGTACCAGCGTGGTGAGTTCGCGGGCCAGTCGACGCTGCGCGGCGCGCTCGTGCGCTCGCTCCGTCGTCGCCTCCTCGAGCTCGGCGAGCTCGGCGGGGGTCAAGAAAGTGAACCAGCGTAGATAACGGATGACGTCGGCGTCCGCGGTGTTGATGAAGTACTGGTACCAGGCGTACGGGCTGGTCATCTCGGGGTCCAGCCATAGGCTCCCGCCGCCGGTCGACTTGCCGAACTTCTTGCCTTCGGAGTCGGTTACCAACGGAGTCGTCAGGGCGTGCACCGTCGCTCCGTCCTTCTGGCGGACCAACCTCACGCCGGCGATGATGTTGCCCCACTGATCGGAGCCGCCGACCTGCAAGGTGCAGTCATGGCGCCGGTGCAATTCCACATAGTCGTTGGCCTGCAGCAGCATGTAGCTGAACTCGGTGTAGGAGATGCCCTCGCCCTCGAGCCGGCGCCGGACCGTGTCGCGGTCGAGCATCACGTTGACCGAGAAGTGCTTTCCGACGTCGCGCAGGAACTCGATCGCCGACAGCGGCCCCGTCCAGGACAGGTTGTTCTCCACCACCGCGCCCGTCGCGGAGCCGTCGAACTCGACAAAACGCTCGAGTTGACCGCGAATCCGGTTGGCCCAGTCCGCCACGGTGTCCGCGGTGTTCAGCGTGCGTTCGCCGGTATCGCGGGGGTCGCCGATCATGCCGGTGGCGCCGCCGGCGAGCACAATCGGTCGATGCCCGGCCTGCTGAAAGCGGCGCAGCGTCAACAGCGGGATGAGATGGCCCGCGTGCAGGCTGGGAGCGGTCGGGTCGAAACCCGAATACAGGGTCACAGGTCCGGTGGCCAATGCCGCCGCCAGCGCGTCCTCGTCGGTGGACTGCGCGACCAAACCGCGCCACCGCAGCTCGTCGAGAATGTCCGGGGTGCCCTTAGACGTCACGGTGTCGATCTTCTCGTACCGCGACGGATCGGCCGCAGCCGGTTCGCCCGCAGGCGGTGACCACGAGAAGCGGCCGCCGCGGTAAGCGCGCCGCGTCCTGATCCGCACATTCGGTCGATAGCATGGCGCAGCGCGAACGCCGCCGAGAGGGAGAGTCGAGAGGGAGAGTCGAGCACCGTATGACAGCGCCGGATCCATTGGAGATTCGCAAAGGAGCGGCGTTCTACAACGCGCGGGGGCTCTTCATCTACAACGTCTACGTTTTGAGGTTCAACAACCGATGGCTGTGGCGTTGCCCCCGGCGCCGACTCCTGGAGCATTACGACTCGCACATCCGCTGCAACCACCTCGACATCGGGCCGGGCACGGGGTGGTACCTGCAGCACACCACGTTTCCCTGCCGCGACCCCAAGCTCACACTGCTCGATCTGAGCCCGGATAGCCTCGCGACGGCGGGCAAGCGCCTGCGCAAGCTGTCGCCGAGGCTGCTGCATTCGGATATCTTTTCTCCGATCCCCACGCACGAGAAGTTCGACTCCATCGCCGCCAACTATGTGCTCCATTGCATTCCGGGTGACTGGGAAGGCAAATCCTTGGCGATCGAAAATGTCGCCAACGCTCTCGCGCCCGATGGCGTGTTCTTCGGCTCCACGATCCTGGGTGTAGGCGTTCGCCACAACCTGTTGGGTCGGCGAACGATGAACCGATTCAACGCATCGGGCACCTTCCATAACGACACAGACGACCTCGCCGGCCTGCAAAAGGCCCTCGACGCCTACTTCGAGAAGTTCACGACGACGATGGTCGGGACTGTCGCGCTTTTCACCGCCGCCCATCCGCGCATTGCTGCATGACGACCGGCCCTTAGTCGCTCGCACCCGGCATCGGAGCACGTGGACTGCGCCGGTACAGCGACACCTCCGGACGCCCGGCGAGCCACAGCCGCCAGGGCCGATCGGCGGCCTTGCTCACACCGACCCGCGGACCCTCCGCGGCGGCGTGCTGCTCGCCGAGCGTCAGCCTGATCGGGCTCTTCTTGGCGAACACGTCAGTCCCGTTGTCCTCCATCGTGATTCCCAGAGCCGAGCACAAGTTGCCCGGTCCCCTCGCCAGGGCAACCGGTCGAACCAGCTCCCCGCGCCGCGCGAGCGCCGCGTCCAGGCCCGCTTCAATCGCCGCGGCCCTGAGCAGCACGGCCCCCGCGACGCCGTCGGTGGCGCACACGATGTTGGCGCACACATGGATTCCGTGACTGCGGTAGGTGTAGAGGCGCCCGGCCGGTCCGAACATCACGGAGTTACGCGGTCCCGGCCCGCGAAAGGAATGGGCCGCCGCGTCCGGCCACGGGCCATCGGGAGGCCCGCCGTACGCCTCGACCTCGACGATCATCGCGCTCACCCCGCGCCCGGACAGCATCGCGCCGAGAAGCCGCCGCGCCGCCGTCAGTGGATCCGTGGACAGCAACTCGGCGCTCACCGAAGCGATTCTGCCGGTGCCCTTGACAGGCCTCACGAGCGGGCGCAGTATTCATCACATGATGACTTCATCGCATGATGAATTCCCCGGGTCGCCGTCCGCGCCGGCCGTCGACATCTCACATCTGCGGGTCGTCCGCGGTAAGCGCCTGGCCCTCGACGACATCACTGTGCGGATCGCGCAGGGCACCATCACCGGCCTGCTCGGTCCTTCGGGATGTGGCAAGACCACGCTGATGCGCAGCATCGTCGGCACGCAGATCATCACCAGTGGTTCGGTGACGGTGCTGGGCAAGCCCGCCGGGTCGGCGGACCTGCGGCACCGGGTTGGCTATGTCACGCAGGATCCGACGGTCTACGACGACCTACGAGTGATCGACAACGTCCGATACTTCGCCTCGCTGTACGGGACCGACGCCGAGGCCACCGATGAGGCCGTCGCCGCCGTCGGGCTCGACGACCATCGAACCGCGGTGTGCGCCAACCTATCCGGCGGCCAGAAGACGCGCGCCTCGTTGGCGTGCGCCCTCGTCTCGCACCCGGATCTGCTCGTCCTCGATGAACCGACAGTCGGACTGGACCCGGTATTGCGGGTGGACCTGTGGGAGCAGTTCCACCGCTTGGCGAGTCATGGGACGACGCTGCTGGTGTCCAGCCACGTGATGGACGAGGCCGATCACTGCGGTGAGTTGTTGCTGATGCGCGAAGGTCGCCTGCTCACCCACACCACACCGACGAAGCTACGAGAGGACACGGAATGTCAGTCACTGGAGGAAGCGTTTCTGTCCGTCATCAGGCACAGCACCGCGGCCGCCGCAGCCGAAGCAGGTTGAGTCCGCAGGCATATCTCGCCACCACCGGCCGCATCCTGCGTCAACTGGCGGCCGATCACCGCAGCGTCGCGATGATCCTCGTGGTGCCCAGCCTGATCATCACGTTGCTCTATTTCATGTTCCAGGATGCTCCGCACCCGCCCGGAACACCGTCTCCGTTCAACAACGCCTGCTTGATCATGCTCGGCGTGTTTCCGCTCGTGGTGATGTTTCTGATCACGTCGATCACCATGCAGCGCGAACGGGTTTCGGGCACGTTGGAGCGGATCCTGACCACTCCCCTGCGCCGTACCGACCTGCTCGCCGCGTACGGCACCGCGTTCTCGATTGCCGCTGCCGCGCAGGCGACGCTCGCGTGCATCGTCTCGTATGCCTTCCTCGGTTTCAGTACCGAAGGCAGCCCGGTGTGGGTGTTCACGATCGCGATCATCAACGCCGTACTCGGGGTCGGTCTGGGTCTGCTGTGTAGCGCGTTCGCACGCACCGAGTTTCAGGCCGTGCAGTTCATGCCCGTGGTGATCGTCCCGCAGCTTCTGCTGTGCGGAATCATCGTTCCGCGCGACGTGCTGCCGGACTGGCTGCAGTGGATCAGCAACGTGCTGCCCGCAAGCTACGCTCTGGAGGCGCTGCGACAGGTCGGCGCCTATTCGGAGCCGACATTCATCGCGGTGCGAGACATGGCGGTCGTGATCGGCTTCGCGATTCTGGCGCTGTGCCTTGCGGCGGCCACGCTACGACGAAGGACACCGTGACGACGTTGACCACCAACGCTGAGCGCAAACGCCCCGGCCGGCCGCCCGGACCGTCGGACACCCGGGAGCGCATTCTGTCGAGCGCGCGGGAGTTGTTCGCCCGCAACGGAATCGACAAGACCTCGATTCGCGCGATCGCCGCAGCGGCGGAGGTCGATCCCGCGTTGGTACACCACTACTTCGGGACGAAAACCCAGTTGTTCGCCGCGGCGATCCACATCCCGATCGACCCGATGCAGGTCATCGGCCCGCTGCGGCAGGTTCCGGTGGAGGAGATCGGCCGCGTACTGCCGTCACTTCTGTTGCCGCTGTGGGATTCCGAAATGGGCAAGGGTTTCATCGCGACGCTGCGGTCGATGCTCGCGGGCAACGAATCGTCTTTGTTCCGGACATTCCTGCAGGAGGTGATCGCCAAAGAGGTCGGCTCGCGTGTCGACGACCCGCCCGGTAGTGGGCCGATCCGCGTGCAATTCGTCGCCTCGCAATTGGTGGGCGTGGTGATGGCCCGCTACATCCTCGAACTCGACCCGTTCAGATCACTGCCGGTGGAGCAGATCGCGGAGACCATCGCGCCGAACCTCCAGCGATACCTCACCGGAGAGCTACCCGGCTTCCCCTGACGCGCGGTTTACCATCCGCTGGTGCTCGGCCTCGTCGGTGACGGCGACGGCCTCGTCGATCAACAGCACCGGGATGCCGTTGTCGATGCGGTATGCCCGGCGTAGCCGTGGGTTGTAAAGGTATTCCGGCTGATCGGGGTCGACGAGCAGCAGCGGTCCGCGGTCCTGCGGGCAGACCAGGATTTCGAGAAGTTTCGCGTCGAACGCCACGGCGGATCAGCCGGCCGGGGCGGTCATGCCGGGAATGACGGGCACCGGGCCGGCGACGGGTCCGTTGTCCACCACGGCCTGGGCGGCCCGCGCCTGCAGCTTGCGCTGATAGGCGATGGTCTCCTTGAGCGCTTCGACGAGCGGCGTCTGGTTCGGCCGATGTTCGAGCGCGTCCGCCAGCGCCGCTGCGTTCGCGTTCGACGGGCGGTAACCCTGCTGGCGCAGCTTCACCGCGTCGTCGATCAGCTTGGAGATCTGACCGCCGCCGTCACCCTGCCGGTACTCCTCGTGAATGAGGGAAAGCACCTGGTCGGCGTTCACCTTGGGCGCGGCCTCGTCGTCTTTGTTGCAGTCCTCGCCGGTGCAGGGCGTCGGCGGCCCCTCGGCTTGGGGCTCGGGGGCCTCGGTTTCGACCGTCGGCTCCGCGGGCTGCGCTACCGCGGTGGGCAGTGCGACACCGGTCAGCAGGCCGGCGACCAGCACGCCACCGGCGAGCGTGCCCAGGACGAGGCGACGCCCGACGTCGCGATGCGTACCGGTTCGCGATGTCATCAAACCTCCAGCTCGGTGGCGCGGCCGCCCGGTCCGGCGACCTGCCGCCAGCGGGAGCCTAACAGCGCCCGGCACCCGCGGCAGGTCGTGCTATTGGCCGTCGGCGAGCTCGGCGCGCACCGCGACGGTCAACCGCTTGTACCGATTCGTATCGGGGTCCAGATACCAGGCGTTACGCGACGGTTTCGGAACACCTTCCGCGCGCAGCGGGCTGACCAGCGGTCGGTACGACGCGCTGAACGCCATCTTCGGCACCACATGGACGATGTCGGGCGGGTCGCCAACCGGCAGCTCGGCCATCGCCTCCGACAGGTCCGCGGACGGAATGCTGCCGCCCGGGCACAGGGCCAGCGCGGTGACGGCGAGCTGGCGGTCCTTGGTCTGCACCCCGTAGGTGACGGCGAGGTCGACCGCGCCGAGGCATCCGACGGCGTCGTTGACCGTCGATGCGAACACGCATCCGCGTTCGGTGTGGATGACCGCGCCGCGGTTGTCGACGAGCCAGTAGTCGCCGTCGGCGTCGCGGCGGAAGAGGTATTCCGTCGACACCCAGGTGTCCGCGGGCGCAAAGACCCCCCGTTTCACCGGCGCAGTCGGATCGACCGGTCCCCGCGGGCGGGCGATCAGCACGCCGACCTCGTTGGCCTCGGCCCGGCGTACGAACCCGCGCTCGTCCTCCAGGATCAGGTCTTCTTCGGGGTCGTAGGCGGCCAGCTCGAGGTCCCGTCCCCCCGGGAGCGGACGGCCCTTGCTGCCGATCTTCGCACCGGACACGTTGGCGAGCACAGCTTGTCCGTCGGTGGTCGCGAAGAACTCGACGACGTGCGCGGGCTTGAAGATGTCGACCACGCGCTTCCACAGCCCCGTCGGCATACCCGAACCGATGAACAGCCGCACCGGGTGGCTGCCGTGCAGGGAGAAAGACGGGTCATCGATGACCTCGCGCAGCATCGCCCACGTATAGGTCACCACCGTGACGCCGTACTGGCGGATCTCCTTGACGAACCGGTCGGGCTGCAACCCGCGCGACAGCGCGATCCGCGAGCCACCGACGGCGGCACCGCCCAGCGCGACCAGCAACCCGGACTGATGGTGCAGCGATGTCAGGCAGTAGACGGTGTCGCTGCGACTGAGGTTGGCCGCCGATGCGGTGCCGAACGCCGAGATGGCCCAGCGGGCGTTGGTGATCTGCCTGGCGACCAGTTCTCCGCCGATCGAACTGAAGCCGACGAACGCAAGGTCTCGGGCGAGGCCCGGATTCGGTCGGTACCAGCCGGGCAGATCGACCGCATCGGGGTCGATCTTCTCCATGTCGATGACATCGGCGTCCCCGGGGACGTCCAGGTCGCGGGACTCACCACCGCCGAGCACCAGCACGCGCATATCGAGTTGCCGGGCGGCGTCGAGGTTGCTCGGGTCGGCGATGACGTCCGACACCGAACCGAGTCGCGCAGCTGTGGGCAGGTCGACGTCGGGCGGCATCAGCACCGCGACCGCACCGAGCCGCGACAGCGCCGCGATCGCCACCAGCGCGCTGGGGCGGGTTTCCATCAGCACCCCGACGTGCGCCCCCTGGCGCACCCCGACATCGATGAGACCGCGGACGACGTTGTTGATGCGACGGTCCACGGCTTCGTAGGTGTGGACTCGGCCGTCGAACAGCAGGCAGTCGCCGCCAGGAAGGTCACGGGCCTGCTCTGACAGGATCCGGCCGAACGAGATGCGGGTGTGCTCGTTGATCTGGCCGAGCCGGGCCAGACGCGGCAGTGTCCGGGCCGTCTCGACGGCCAACGCCCGGGCGGACTTGTTGGCGGTCACGACCGCATCGGCCGCCGAACGGGCGAGGCTCCATGCCATCTCGGTGGCAGCAGCGGTGCTGTGCGCGACCCGCGAGCTGAACGACACACCCGTCTCGTTGGGTTCGGCCTGCTGCAGGGCCATCGGGTTGACGCCCTCGGGCTGGTCGCCGGCGCCGTCGAGCCACTTGACCCACTGCGCGACGGTCGGCCATGTCTGGCTGGCCGCCTTCGACCCGACGACGAGCCCGAAATGTCCTGAGCGGATGAGGTATTCGTAAACATCGGCCCTGGGGGCGGCGCGTTTGATGCCGCGCACCGAGGCGGGCTGGCCGATGTCGTCGACCTCGCCGATCACCGCCAGCACGGGGCAGTCGATGTCGGAGAGCGTGACCAGGTCACCGTGAATGGAGAAGCCGCCGCTCATCATCCGGTTGTGCGCGATGAATTGTTTGAGCAGTTCTGCGATTGCGGGACCGGACCACGCGATCCAGCCTTCGGAGGCCAGGAAGCGACGCTGCTGCTCCCGCGGCAGCAACGCCTCGCGGTCGTGCAGCTGGCGCAGGAAGTCGATGCGCGACTGCGCGGTCTTGATCGGGTCGAGCATCTGAAAGCCGGTGCG
This sequence comes from Mycobacterium sp. GA-0227b, assembly GCF_001499855.1. Lineage (GTDB taxonomy): Bacteria > Actinomycetota > Actinomycetes > Mycobacteriales > Mycobacteriaceae > Mycobacterium. The sequence goes on along the minus strand of NZ_LQIK01000002.1, from coordinate 227,702 downwards.
CGCGAGCCACCCCGGGATGTCGATCCGGCTGAACACGTGATCGGCCATGAAGTCCGCGGCCGCGGGCGCGATGCTGGCCGGCATGTTCATCGGCAGCGCGGCCAGGGTGTCGACCGGCGAGCCGAACGCGATGATGCTCGCGAGGTCCTTCGACCTGCGGTAGGCCGCGACCTGGTAGGCGAACATGCCGCCCTGCGAGTAGCCGGCGAGGTGGACGTCGCGGCCCGCCACCTCTTTGACGGTGTCGATGGCCTCGCTGAGCGCGACCACGTGGTCGGCGAGCGTGCGCTCCATGCCGCCCTCGACCTTGTCGGGTGCGCCGAAGTCGATGACCCACGGGTCGATGCCCCCCTTGTGCAGGATGCCCACCGCGCCGTCCTCGCGGGTGACGTCCCACATGTCGGCCGACATCATCATCGGATGGACCATCAGCACGGGTGGTCCGGGCGGTTTGGCGCCCGGCCTGCTGTCGGGCGGGAAGTAGCGCCGCAGCCGGTACATCGGGACGCTCTGGATGATCTGGAACGGCGAGGGCACGGCACCGGTTTCCAGGCCGCCGTAGCGCAGCACTTCCAGCCCGTTCTGGGCGGTGGCCACCAACCGCCCGACCGGCCTGGTTATCGCCGACAGATCCACACCGCACGCTCCCCTTCAAGCCGACGCCGCTACCCCCGATTGCCGACGTCATCATGGCACAGCGCCCGGTCTCGGAGGGCCGACCTATCATCGGCGGCTGATGGCGAATCTGATCAACGTCGAGCGCGCGACGGTGAGCTACGGCACGCGGACGCTTCTCGATGCGGTCAGCCTGGGAATCGACGACGGCGACGCGATCGGCGTCGTCGGGCGCAACGGCGACGGTAAGACCACGCTGCTGCAGATCTTGACGCTCGCCCGCGCGCCGGATTCCGGCCGGGTCACTCACACGTCCGGGTTGTCGGTGGGCTACCTGCGGCAGAGCGACGACTTCGCCGCCGACGCCACCGTGCGCGACGTGATCGTCGGCGGCAGGGCCGACCACGTCTGGGCCGCCGAACCCGACACCCGCGACGTCGTTTCCCACCTGTTGGCCGACGTTGCGCTCGACACAGTGGTCGGTCGGCTGTCCGGCGGTGAGCGGCGCCGGGTGGCATTGTCGGCGGTGCTGATCGCCGGGCACGACGTGCTCGTACTCGACGAGCCGACCAACCACCTCGACGTCGAGGTGATCGGCTGGCTGGCCGAGCACCTGAATCGACGCGGAGCCAAGGCGCTCGTCGTGGTGAGTCACGACCGCTGGTTCCTCGACGCGGTGTGCACCCGGACGTGGGAGGTGCACGACGGCACCCTCGACGGGTACGACGGCGGTTATGCGGCCTACGTGCTGGCCCGCGCCGAGCGGATGCGGCTGGCGGCCGGCGCCGAGGCGCGCCGGCAGAATCTGATGCGTAAGGAACTGGCGTGGCTGCGCCGCGGTCCGCCCGCGCGGACATCGAAACCGAAGTTTCGGATCCAGGCCGCCAACGATCTGATCGCCAACGAACCGCCTCCGCGTGATTCCCTTGTGTTGCAACGCTTTGCGACAACACGTCTGGGAAAGGACGTTTTCGACCTCCACCGCGTCCGCCTCCAGGCGGGCGACAAGGTGATCCTCGACAAGGTCGACTGGTCGATCGGGCCCGGCGCACGCATCGGTCTGGTCGGGGTCAACGGCACGGGCAAGACGACGGTGTTGCGGTTGTTGGCCGGTGAGGTAGCGCCGACCGCGGGAACCCTGAAGCGGGGCGCCACGCTCAAGATCGGCTATCTCAGCCAGGCGCTGGCCGAAGTCGACGGCTCCGACCGTGTACTCGACGCCGTGGAGAACCGCAGGCGCATCACGGAATTGGCGGGCGGCGCGGAGGTGAGCGCCGACACGCTGTTACGCGATTTCGGATTCACCGGTGACAAGCTGACCGCACGGGTGGCGGAGCTGTCCGGTGGCGAACGGCGCCGGCTGCAGTTCCTGCGGCTGCTGCTCGACGAGCCGAACGTGTTGCTGCTCGACGAGCCGACCAACGATCTGGACATCGACACGTTGACCGTCATCGAGGACTACCTGGACGGCTGGCCGGGCACGCTGATCGTCGTCACCCACGACCGCTACTTCCTCGAACGGGTCTCCGATGTGACGTATGCACTGACCGGCGACGGCCGCTGCGACCTGTTGCCCGGCGGGATCGAGCAGTACCTGGCAGACCGTGCCGCCGCGGCATCTCCGTCGTCGGCCTCCGGACGTGCCGAAGCGCCGCAAGGCGAGACCGCGTCGGCGCGGGAGCGGCGCACCGGCAAGGAGATGGCCCGCATCGAGGGTCAGTTGGAGAAGCTGGAGTCGCGGATCGCAGCGTTGCACGAGGCGATGGCCGAGGCGGCCGCCGACCACGTCCGCGTCGGCGAGCTCAATGCCGAACTGCAGGAGTTGCAGGCACGCAAGGATTCTCTCGAAGAAGCCTGGCTGGCCGCGGCGGAAGGGTGATTGACTGGCTCGGTGGGAAGGAGCCCGTCATGGCCGATGTCTCCGCCTTTTCCGACCTGGTTGCCGCCGATCACGGACTGTGTGTGCTGAGCACGCTGCGTCGCGACGGCAGTATCCAGTCGTCGGTTGTCAACGCCGGAGTCCTGCCGCACCCGGTCACCGGCGATCCGGTGGTGGGGGCGGTCGCCGTCGGCGGCTCCCGCAAATTGGACAATCTGCGCGCCGACCCGCGCGCCACGATCGTGGCCCGCGCCGGTTGGCAGTGGGCGACCGTCGAGGGTGAGGCCGAGCTCATCGGTCCTGACGACCCGCATCCGAACGTCGACGAGGCGGGGCTGAAAACCTTGTTGCGCAATGTCTTCAAGGCGGCCGGTGGAACACACGACGATTGGGACACCTACGACAGGGTGATGGCCGAGGAACGTCGCGCCGCGGTGCTCATCAGGCCCGGGCGGATCTACACCAACCCTGCCGGCTAGGTCATCGGCTCAAACGTAGCCGCAGCCGGTCTGCCGTCTCGCGGACGACGCCGAGTTGCTTGGCTACCTGGATCGGCGCCGTGCCGCCGCGGGCGTCGCGTGAGTTCACCGAGCCTTCGATGGTGAGCACCTCACGCACCTGCGGTGTCAGTTCAGGGTGGATCGAGGCGAGTTCGGCGTCCTCGAGGTCTTCCAGGCCGATACCGCGGGCCTCCGCCGCGCGGACCGCTGCGCCTGCGGCTTCATGCGCGACGCGAAACGGCACTCCCCTGCGAACCAGCCACTCGGCGACGTCTGTCGCCAATGTGTAGCCCAGCGGGGCGAGTTCGGTCATCCGGTCGACGTCGAAGCGCAACGTCGCCACCAAGCCGGCCATTGCCGGCAGCAGCAGCTCCAGCTGGGCGGCGGAGTCGAACACTGGCTCCTTGTCCTCCTGCAGGTCCCGGTTGTAAGCCAGCGGCTGCGCCTTCAGCGTGGCCAGCAGCCCGGTGAGGTTGCCGATCAGGCGACCGGACTTGCCGCGAGCCAGCTCGGCGATGTCGGGATTCTTCTTCTGCGGCATGATCGAGCTGCCGGTCGACCAGGAGTCATCCAGCGTGACGTAGCCGAATTCCGTTGTACTCCAGAGGACGATGTCCTCCGCGAGACGGGACAGGTCGACCGCGATCATCGAGAAGACGAATGCGGCCTCGGCCGCGAAGTCGCGGGATGCCGTCGCATCGACCGAATTGTCGGCAGCGGTGTCGAAGCCCAGGTCCGCGGCGATCGCATCGGGGTCCAGGCCCAGCGAGGAGCCCGCCAGTGCGCCGGAACCGTAGGGCGACACCGCCGCTCGCTTGTCGAAGTCGGCCAGCCGGTCGACGTCGCGCAACAGCGGGTGCGCGTGCGCGAGCAAGTGGTGCGCGAGCAATATCGGCTGCGCGGATTGCAGGTGCGTCTTGCCGGGCATCATCGCGGTCGGGTGGGCTGCAGCCTGTGTCGCCAGCGCATCGACGACTTCGAGCGCACCGGCCGCGACGCGCCTGATCGCGTCGCGCAACCACATCCGAAACAGCGTGGCCACCTGGTCGTTCCGCGACCGGCCGGCCCTGAGGCGGCCGCCGAGTTCCGGGCCGACCCGGTCGATCAGCCCCCGTTCCAGCGCGCCGTGCACATCTTCGTCGGTCGGCAGCGGTGCGAAGCTGCCGTCGGCGACATCGGAGGCCAGACTGTCGAGGCCGGCGATCAGGCCGTCGCGCTGCTCATCGGTCAGCAGGCCGGCGTTGAACAGCACCTGGGCGTGCGCTTTCGACGCCCGGATGTCGTAGGGCGCGAGCACCCAGTCGAAGTGTGTCGACTTGGACAGCGCTGCGAGCGCGTCCGACGGGCCGCCGGAAAACCGTCCGCCCCACAGCGACCCTTCGTTGGTGCTCATATCAGGTCGCTCACTTCGGCGCGAATGACCACGTTTGTACGTCCGAATCCGGCGTGTCGAGGGGCAAACACGGTCACTCGCGGTGGGGCTTTCATGTGGAGAGGTCCCGTCGCGCGGAGATGCTCGACGACAGGCCGTGGATCTGCACGAAACCCCGCGCGGCGGTCTGGTCGAACGTGTCGCCTTCGTCATAGGTGGCGAGATTGAAGTCGTACAGCGACTCGGGGCTGCGCCGGCCGTTGACCGAGATGTGCCCGCCGTGCAACAGCATCCGGATCTCGCCGGTCACGTGTTCCTGGGTCGTGGCGACGAACGACTCCAGCGCGGTTTTCAGCGGCGAGTACCACAGCCCGTCATAGACCAACTCGCCCCACTTCTGGTCGGTGTGGCGCTTGAACCGGCCGAGTTCACGCTCGAGCGTGACGTGCTCGAGTTCGGTGTGCGCGGTGATCAACACCATCGCGCCCGGCGCCTCGTAGATCTCGCGACTCTTGATCCCGACCAACCGGTCCTCGACGACGTCGAGCCTGCCGACGCCCTGCTCGCCGGCGCGGCGGTTGAGCTCCTCGATAGCCTGTAGCACGCTCACCGGCCGGCCGTCGATCGAAACCGGAACGCCGCGTTCGAAACCGACGATCACCTCGTCGGGGGTGCTCCAGTTGAGCGTCGGGTCCTCGGTGTAGTCGTAGACGTCCTTGGTGGGCGCGTTCCACAGGTGTTCGAGGAAGCCGGTCTCCACGGCACGGCCCCAGACGTTCTGGTCGATCGAGAACGGTGAACGCTTGGTGACGTTGATCGGGATCGCGTTCTCCTCGGCGAACGCGATCGCCTTCTCCCGCGTCCACGCGTAGTCGCGCACCGGTGCCAGCACCTCGAGATCTGGTGCCAGCGAAGCGAATCCGACCTCGAAGCGGACCTGGTCGTTACCCTTGCCGGTGCACCCGTGCGCGACGATACCGCCGCCGTACTTACGTGCCGCGGTCACCAGGTGCTTGACGATCAGCGGTCGGCTCAGCGCCGAGACCAGCGGATAGCGGTCCATGTACAGGGCGTTGGACTGGATTGCGGGCAGGCAGTATTCGTCGGCGAACTCGTCCTTGGCGTCGACGACCACGGCCTCCACGGCGCCGCAGTCGAGCGCCCGCTGCCGGATGACCTCCATGTCTTCGCCGCCCTGCCCGAGGTCGATCGCAACGGCGACCACCTCGCGCCCGGTCTCCTTGCCGATCCAGCTGATCGCCACCGAGGTGTCCAGGCCGCCGGAATACGCCAGGATGACGCGTTCGGACATCAGCAAGTCTCCTTCGTTCGAATGCTCTCGAGTTTGGTTGCCAGCTCGGCGCCGGTCATCGGCTCACGTGCGATCACCAGGATGGTGTCATCGCCGGCGACGGTGCCGACGACGAACGGCAGTGCCGCGCGGTCCATCGCGCTGGCCAGATAGTGCGCCGCGCCCGGCGGGGTGCGCAGGATCGCCAGGTTGCCGCTGGCGTCGGTCGACACCAGCAGTTCGGCCAGTAGCCGCGACATCCGTTCCGTTCCACCGGAAACAGCGCGTACCGGGCTGCCGTCCTCGGGGACGACGTACACGCCGACGCCGCCGTCGGCACCGCGAAGTTTCACCGCGCCGAGTTCCTCGAGGTCCCGCGACAGCGTGGCCTGGGTGACCTCGATGCCCTCCTCGGCCAGCAAGGTGGCCAGCTCGGTCTGGCTGTGTACCGACTGCGACGACAGGATCGCCACGATGCGAGCCTGCCTGCCGGCTCTGGTGGCCGCGGAAGTCATTGCTCGACTCCCGTTCGCTCCAAGAGCCACACCAGCAACGCCTTCTGCGCATGCAGCCGGTTCTCGGCCTCGTCCCACACCGCGCTGTGCGGGCCGTCGATCACGTCATCGGTGATCTCTTCACCACGGTGCGCCGGAAGGCAGTGCAGCACAACGGCGTTGGCCTCGGCGCGGGCCAGCAGCTCGTCGTTCACCTGGAACGGCCGGAACGGCCCCACCCGGTCCAGGCCGTCGTTTTCCTGACCCATCGACGTCCAGGTGTCGGTGACGAGCACGTCGGCGCCCTCGGCCGCCCCGTTCGGGTCCGCCGTGATTGTGACCGTCGCACCGGTTTCCGAAGCGCGTTTCTGCGCGGCGTCGACGAAGTCTGGATGCGGTTGGAAGCCGGGCGGTGCCGCGACCGTGACGTGCACACCCGCCGTCACGCCGCCCAGCATCAGCGAGTGCGCCATGTTGTTGGCGCCGTCGCCGAAGTAGGACATCCGCAGGCCGGCCAGCGTGCCCTTGCGCTCGGCGAGCGTCTGCAGGTCCGCGAGCACCTGGCACGGATGGAACTCGTCGGACAGGGCGTTGATGATCGGCACGCTCGCTCCTGCCGCCATCGCGGTAAGGCGGTCCTGGGCGAACGTGCGCCACACGACCGCCTTGACGTAACGCGAGAGCACCCGCCCGGTGTCCTCCAACGTCTCATCCCTGCCGAGTTGAGTGCTGCGACCGTCGACGACGACGGCGTGGCCGCCGAGTTGGGCGATGCCGATCTCGAAGGAGAACCGGGTGCGGGTGGAGTTCTTGTCGAAGATGACGGCCACCCCGCTCGGGCCGTCCAGCGGGCGGCGGCTGAACGGCTGCGCCTTGAGTTCGGCCGCGAGCGCGAGCACCTCGGCCTGCTCGTCTGGGCTCAGGTCGTCGTCACGCAGGAAATGCCTCACGGTCATGATGCGGCGCCCTTGTCGAGCACGGCGGGCAGCGCGGTGAGGAAGCTGTCGATCTGAGCCTCGGTGATGATCAGCGGCGGAGCCAGCCGGATCACGTTCGGCGCTGCGGCGTTGACCAGGAACCCGGAGTCGCGGGCCGCCGCCTCCACGGCCTTGGCGGCTTCCGCGGTCAGCACGACACCGAGCAGCAGCCCGCGGCCGCGGACATGGTCGATCAGCGGATGGCCGAGCGCGTCGATGCCTGCCGACAGAGTCTTGCCGAGCACCTCGGCGCGGCCGATCAGGTCCTCGTCGGCGAGCACCCGCAGGACCGCCAGCGCGGCAGCGGTGCAGACGGGGTTGCCACCGAAGGTGCTGCCGTGCAGCCCCGGAGTCAGCAGGCCGGCGGTGGTGCCGGTCGCGATGCACGCGCCGATCGGGAGTCCGCCGCCCAGCCCCTTGGCCAGGGTCACGACGTCGGGGGTGATGCCGTCGTGCTGATGGGCGAAAAACGCACCGGTGCGGCCCATTCCGGTTTGCACCTCGTCAAGCACCAGCAGCGCGCCGTGCTGCGCGGTGATCTCCCGCGCAGCCACGAGGTAGCCGGCGGGCGGGACCACGACACCGCCCTCGCCCATGATCGGTTCGAGGAACACCGCGGCGGTGCCCTGATCGACGGCGCGCCCAAGTTCGTCGATGTCGCCGTATGGCACGTGGGTGACCTCGCCGGGCAGCGGCGCGAACGGCTCCTGTTTCGACGGCTGTCCGGTCAAGGCGAGCGAACCCATCGTGCGGCCGTGGAAAGCTCCCTGCGCCGCAACGAGTTTCGTGCGGCCGGTGAGCCGGGTGATCTTGAAGGCGATTTCGTTCGCCTCGGTGCCCGAATTGCAGAAGAACACTCTGGCGCCCTCGGCGCCGAGCAGCCCGACCAGGGCTTCGGCCAGCGCGATGCCGGGTTCGGTGGCATACAGGTTGGACGTGTGTCCGAGCGTGTTGAGCTGCCGGGTGACCGCCTCGATCACCGCCGGGTGCCGGTGACCGAGGATGTTGACCGCGATGCCGCCGAGCAGGTCCAGATAGGACTTGCCGTCGGCGTCGGTCACCACCGCGCCCTCACCGCTGGCCAACGCCAGCGGCGGGGTGCCGTAGTTGTTCATCATCACGGCCTGCCATCTCTCCAGGAGAGTCACGCTTGTCCTTTCCTGTCCGAGTTCGTCGCCGGACGCACCACTTTCGTGCCCGTCCCCTCGTCGGTGAACAGTTCGACCAGCACACAGTGTTCGACCCGGCCGTCGATCACGTGTGCGCTCGGCACCCCGCCCGTGACGGCCCGCAGGCAGGCTTCCATCTTGGGCACCATGCCGGTTTCCAACGTGGGCAACAGTTGAGTCAGTGCCGCGGAGTCGATTTCGCTGACCAGCGAGTCGCGGTCCGGCCAATTGGTGTACAGGCCCTCGACGTCGGTCAGCATGATCAGCTTTTCCGCGCCGAGCCCCTCGGCCAGCGCGGCGGCAGCCGTGTCGGCGTTGATGTTGTGCACGACGCCGTCGTTGTCGGGGGCGATCGTCGAGACGACCGGGATGCGGCCCGCCCCGATCAGGTCGATCAATGCAGTCGGATCGACGCGTTCGACGTCGCCGACCAGGCCGATATCGGTGGCCACGCCGTCGACCATGACGTCGCGCCGCACGGCGGTGAACAACTGAGCGTCCTCACCTGTGACGCCGACGGCGTAGGGCCCGTGCGCGTTGATCAGGTTCACCAGTTCGCGGCCGACCTGACCGAACAGCACCATCCTCGCGACATCGAGCACTTCCGGCGTCGTCACGCGGAACCCGCCCTTGAAGTCGCCCTGGATACCGAGCCTTGTGAGCATCGCGCTGATCTGCGGTCCCCCACCGTGCACGACGACGGGGTGGATGCCGCAATTGCGCAGGAACACCATGTCGGCGGCGAACGCGGTCTTGAGCACGTCGTCGGTCATCGCGTTGCCGCCGTACTTGATCACGACGATCTTGTTGTGCATCTGCTTGAGCCACGGCAGCGCTGCTGCCAGAACCTGTGCCTTGAGCGGGGTTTCGACGCTCATGAGCTGTAGGCCGAGTTCTCTTCGACGTATCCGTGCGACAGGTCGGTGGTGCGGATCGAGGCTTGTCCGGAACCGTCCCCGAGGGCGATGGTGACGGTGATGTCCTCTCCGGACAGGTCGACTTCACGCGCGCCCGCTCGCGGGGCGCCGTCCTGCCATACCGGAATCGCGTTGAACGCCACGGTCATCCGCTCCGGATCCACCGTGAACGGAGCCATGCCGATGGCTGCGAGCACCCGGCCCCAGTTGGGGTCGGAACCGAACAGCGCGGTCTTCACCAGACTGTCGCGCGCGACGAGCCGGGCACCGAGCAGCGCGTCGTCATCAGACGCTGCGCCCGTCACCGTGACGACGATGCGCTTGGTCACGCCCTCGGCGTCGGCCTGCAGTTGCTGGCAGAGGTCATCGCACACGCGCAGCACCGCATCGTCGAGTTCGCTCTGGCTGGGCTTGATCGCGCTCGCGCCGGAGGCCAGCAGGAGCACCGAGTCGTTGGTCGAGCAACTGCCGTCGACGTCGAGGCGGTCGAAGGTGCGCGCGGCCGCCTTGCGCAACGCCTGGTCCAGCGCGACGGAGTCGGCTACCGCGTCGGTGGTGATGACACACAGCATCGTGGCCAGCGACGGAGCGATCATGCCCGCGCCCTTGGCCATTCCGCCGACGGTCCAGTTGCCGGCGTGGTGCAGCGCAACCTGTTTGGGCACGGTGTCGGTGGTCATGATGGCCCGCGCGGCTTCCTCACCGCCGGTGAGCCTGCCGGCCAGTTCGTGGACGACTTCCTCCACGCCCGACAGCACCTTGTCCATCGGTAGCCGGTCGCCGATCAACCCCGTCGAGCAGACCGCGACCTCGATCGCGCCCGTCTCGGTGCCCCAGTCGCTCAGCGCTTCGGCGACGGCCTCGGCGGTGGCATGGGTGTCCCGGAAGCCCTGGGGGCCGGTGCAGGCATTGGCGCCGCCGGAGTTCAGGATCACCGCGCGGAGACGGCCGGTGGTGAGCACCTGCTGACTCCACAGCACTGGCGCCGCCTTGACCTGGTTGCGGGTGAACGCGCCCGCGGCGGCATAGTCCGGCCCCTCGTTGAAGACCAGCGCCAGGTCCAACGCCCCGGACGCCTTGATGCCTGCGGCGATACCGGTCGCGCGGAAGCCCTCGGGCGCGGTCACCCCTTGGCTGCGGATGAGCCTGCTCTCCGTCGCCGCAGCATGGCCGGCGACATCGGAGCCCGTCACGGCGCCACTCCCACGATCGAAAGCCCTTCGGTCTCCTGCCAGCCGAGCGCCAGGTTCATCGACTGCACCGCGGCGCCGCCTGTGCCCTTGACCAGGTTGTCGATTGCGGCGATGCCGATGAACGTCTGCGCGTCTTCGTCCACGGCGACGGCCAGCTGAGCGGCGTTGCTTCCGAGCACCGAACCGGTCTTCGGCAGCTGTCCCTCCGGCAGCAGATGAACGAAAGGCTCGGCGTCGTAAGCCTTTTCGTAGGCGGCACGAATCTCTGACAGCGGCGCGGCGGTGCGGGCGGTGCAGGTGGCCAGGATGCCGCGCGAGGTCGGGATCAGCACAGGGGTGAACGACACCGTCACGTCCTTGTCCGTCACCGCACGCAGCCCCTGCGCGATCTCCGGCGTGTGCCTGTGCCTGCCGCCGACGTTGTAGGGCCGCGCCGAGCCGATCACCTCGGCGCCGAGCAGATCGGCTTTGACGGCTCGGCCGGCGCCCGAGGCGCCGCTGACCGAGACCACCGTCACGGCGGGCTCGATGAGGTCCTCGGCGATCGCCGGCCACAGCGCCAACAGCGCCGCGGTCGGATAGCAGCCGGGCACCGCGACCCGCTTCGCGCCGCGCAACCGGTCGCGGGCGCCCGGCAGCTCCGGCAGACCGTACGGCCAGCTGCCTGCGTGCGCCGACCCGTAGAACCGCTCCCACGCCGCGGCGTCGGCGAGTCGGAAGTCGGCGCCGCAGTCGACGATCAGCGTGTCGGCGCCGAGTTGATCGGCCAGCTCCGCCGAATGCCCGTGCGGGAGTCCCAGGAAGACCACGTCATGGCCGCTCAACACGTCCTTGTCGGTGGCCTCCAACACCCGGCCGGCCAGCGGCAACAGATGCGGATGGTGCTCGGCCAGCGGCGTGCCCGCGCTCGCCGCGGCGGTCAGCGCCCCGATCGTCAGCCGCCCGTCGGCGTACGCGGGATGGCCGAGCAGGAGTCGAAGAATCTCGCCGCCGGCATACCCGCTGGCGCCGGCCACCGCCACTGAAACCATACAGGCGATTCTGCATGGTTATGCAACCTATTGCAAGTTCATTAGAATAGGCCCGCCGAGCAGACGTAAACTGCGCCCGCACGGCCGTGAAGAGGGGCACTTTGCGCCTGCTCGCGGGAAGAGGTTATCGGCGCTGCTCGGCGCCGACCCGGTCCGCCGCGGCCTCCACGGCCGCTTCGCGGGCGGCGCTGGCCTCATCTTCGGTGAGCGTGCGATCCGTGGCACGGAACCGCAGCGCGAACGTGAGCGACTTGCGGCCCTCGCCGATTTGCGGGCCGGTATAGACGTCGAACAACCGCACGTCCTCGAGCAGCGGTCCCGCGCCCGCGCGGACGGCGTCGACCACGCTGGCCGCCGCGACGTCCTCCTCGACGACGAGGCTGATGTCCTGGAACACGGCGGGAAACGGCGACACCGACGGGGCGGGCAGCCTCTCGACGATCGGAACGGCGTCCAGATCCAGTTCGACGGCGCAGGTCCGCTTCGGCAGCCCCGAGCGCTCGACGACCGCGGGGTGCATTTCACCGGCGTGCCCGACGATGATCCCGGTCTCCGGCTCGCCCAGCACCACCTCGGCGCAGCGACCCGGGTGCCACGGCAGGTGCTGCGCCGGCCGCAGGCGCAGATCGACACCGGCGGCGCGGGCGATGATCTGAACCGCCTCGAAGGCATCACTGGCGTCCACCTGACGGCCGGGCCCCCAGGGTCCGGCGGGCTCACGCTGCCCCGCCAGCACGACCCCGACGTGCTGAGGCTGTCTGGGCAGCGACGCGTCGAGCATCGCGATCTCGTCGTCGCTGGGCCGCCGGTCGGTCGGGATCCGGTCGACGGCGCGGTTCTCCGGCGTGGGCTCGACGACCTGCTGGATCGCGTACAGCGCCACGTCATGAGTACCGCGAGACACGTTGCGGTTCAGGGCTTCCAACAGCCCGGGTAGAAGCGTGGTGGCCAGTTGCGGCCGGTCGGACTCCAGCGGGTTGAGCACATCGGTCGTCGCCCTACGCGGATCGTCGGCCGGCAGGTTCCAGTCGTCGAAAACGCCCACGGGCAGGAACGGCGTGGGCAGGATCTCCACATAGCCGTTGAGTCCCAACGATTTCCCGATCGCGCGGCGGCGCTTCTGCAGCGGAGTCAGGCCGCGTCCGGCCGGCGCCTTCGGCAATACCGAGGGGATGACCTCCAGGTCTTCCAGGCGCAGCACCTCTTCGACGAGGTCGGCGGGCTGACGCAGGTCGGGCCGCCAACTCGGTGGGGTCGCGGCCAGTTGTCCATTGGTGACAGTGACGTGTGCGCCGATCTGGGTGAGCCGCCGTTCGGCGGTGCCCGCGGGGTAACCGACGCCGGCGGTACGGTCGGGCAGGTCGATCGCCATGCTCACCGACGGGAGTGACCAGTCTTCCCGCGGCGGCTCGCCGCGCCAGTCCGTCAATGTGGGCTCGACTGTGCCACCGGCGATTTCGGCCAGCAGCGCCGCGCAGCGGTCCAGCGCGGGGACCGAGATCGCCGGGTCGACGGCGCGTTCGTATCGCCGACCCGCCTCGCTGTAGAGGTGCAGCCGCCGTTGGGTGCGCGACACCGCGGCCGGGTCCCAGACCGCGGCCTCGAGCAACACATCGGTGGTGCTGTCCCGCACCTCGGTGGTGCCTGCACCCATCACGCCGCCGATCGCGGCGGTGGCGAAGTCGTCGACGATCAGCACATCGGCGGGGTCGAGACGGCGTTCGACGTCGTCGAGGGTGACCACCGTCTCCCCCGCTTCGGCGAACCGCACCCGGAAGCCGCCCGAGACAAGCGCGCGGTCGTGGGCGTGCATCGGGTGGCCGAGTTCGAGCATCACGTAGTTGGTGACGTCCACCGCGGGCGAAATGGCCCGGATGCCGGACAGCAGCAGCCGTCGTTGCAGCCACCACGGCGACACCGCGGCCGGATCGACACCGGTCACGGGTCGCAGCCCGAAGCGCAGCACGCCGGTGCCCGGTTCGACGGCGAGCGGCAGCGCCTCCCCCTCGGCCGGCAGGGGCGCGACGTCGGCGGGGTCGACGAAGTCGAGATCGTAGGCGGCGGCGATCTCGCGGGCCATGCCGCGCACCGACAGGCAGTAGCCGCGGTCCGGTGTGATCGCCAGGTGGAACACGACGTCGTCGAGACCGAGCAGGTCGGCGGCCGGTGTGCCCGGTTCGGCGGTACCCGGCGGCAGCACCAGGATGCCGGAATGGTCGGTGCCCAAATTCATCTCGGCCGTCGAGCAGATCATGCCGTCCGAGGTCCGGCCGTAGGTCTTGCGGCTGGCGATCCTGAAGTCGCCCGGGAGCACCGCGCCGGGCAGCGCCACCACGACCAGATCGCCGACGACGAAATTGGTTGCGCCGCAGACAATGTCGCGCAGTTCCGCCTCACCGACATCCACCTTGACCGCGCGGATCGGCTTCTTGAACTCGGTCAGCTCCTCGATCTCGGCGACCCGGCCGACGGTCAGCGGACCGGTGATCGGCCCGACCGGGATGACCTCCTCGACCTCGTGGCCGATGCGGATCAACGTCTGCTCGAGTTCGTCGGGCGCCACGTCCCAATCCGGAGCACCGGCCCGAACGACCTCACGCAGCCAGCTGTACGGCAGCCGCATCAGGCGCCGACCCCGAACGGCAACGAGAACCGGACGTCGCCTTCGACCATGTCCCGCATGTCCGGAATGCCGTTGCGGAACTGAAGCGTGCGCTCCAAGCCCATGCCGAACGCGAAACCGGAGTACACGTCCGGATCGATTCCGCAGGCGCGCAACACGTTCGGATGGACCATGCCGCAGCCGCCCCATTCCACCCAGCCGGGACCGCCCTTCTTGTTCTCGAACCAGATGTCGACCTCGGCCGACGGCTCGGTGAACGGGAAGAAGTGCGGCCGGAACCGGGTGCGGCCCTGCGGGCCGAACTCCGAGCGGGCGAACGCGTCCAGCGTGCCGCGCAGGTGCGCCATCGTCAGACCTTTGTCCACCGCCAAGCCCTCGACCTGGTGGAACACCGGCGTGTGCGTGGCGTCGAGTTCGTCGGTCCGGAACGTGCGTCCGATCGAGATGATGTACACCGGCGGTTCGCGCTCCAGCAGCGTGCGGATCTGCACCGGTGAGGTATGCGTGCGCAGCACCTGCCGCGAGCCCTCAGGGGCGATGTGGAACGTGTCCTGCTCGCTGCGCGCGGGGTGGTCGGGCGCGAAGTTCAGCGCATCGAAGTTGAACTGTTCGGTCTCGACCTCCGGACCTTCGGCCAGTTCCCACCCCATCGCGATGAACGTGTCGGCGATGCGCTCGGCGAGGATCGTGATCGGGTGGCGGGCGCCGATCGGTTGGCGCGTCGACGGCAGGGTCACGTCGATGCGCTCGGCCACCAGCACCGCGGCGTCTCGCTCTGCCCGCAGCGTCGCCAACCGCTCGTCGTAGGCGCGCTGCGCCTCCGCGCGGGCGACGTTCACCCGCTTGCCCGCATCGGCCCGGTCCGCCTTGGCCAGCGCGCCGAGCGACTGGCGCGCCAAGGCGATCGGCGACCGGTCACCGAGATGCTCGGTCTTCGCCCGTGCGAGCGCATCCAGATCGTTCGCCAACTCGAACGCATGCCGAGCCGCGCTGACGGCCTTGGTCAGCGCTTCTTCGGACAGGTCTACGGGCTGGTCAGCCACCCGGCGATCATAGCGATGCTTCGAACGCTATTCCCCTGCGGTGTCTTCGGACTCGTCGCCGCCCGCTGGCGTCTGACGGCGGGTTTTCAGTCGGTACATGACGAAGTCGGCGGGCACACCGTCCTGCTTGGGTCCGAACACCTGCTTGCGGAGGCGTTTGGCGACCACGCCGAGTGAGTCGAACTCCTCGGCGGGAATGCGCTTGAGGGTGTCCTGCGAGACCACCAGCTCACCTCGGGTGGCGCGTTCCATGACCCGTGCCGCGATGTTGACGTCGACGCCCAGCCAGTCCGATCCGATCCGTTGCGGATGACCGGTGTGCACGCCGACCCGCATCCGCGGGGTGTAGCCGTCGACGTCGACGGCCTTCACCGCCTCGCGCGCGGCGAGCACGGCGCGCACCGCCGTCGCCGGGTCGGAGAAGACCGCCATCAGCCCGTCGCCCATGCGCTTGACGATGTGTCCACCGGCTTCGAGCAGCGGGGGCTCCACGGCCTGAGAGACTCGGCGCAGTAGCCGCAGCGTGGCCTCGTCGCCGGCGTTCAGCGACCACGTCGAGAACCCGACGAGATCGGTGAAGACCAACGTCGCCTCGCGGTTGGCGGGCTTACCGGACACGCGCTCGGTGAGGGCCTGCCACACCTGCAGCGCGCCGAGGCTCACCTCACGCGACGCGGCATCCCGCTCCAAGATCCGGTCGGCGGCCCTGGCCGCCGCGCTGGGACCGCCGACGCCGGACACCGACAAGGGGTCGCCGAACTCGGGATCACCGGGAAGGGCTCGTCGCGCGCGGCGCAAAAGCGCGATGACAGACGGGCTGTGGTTGGTGTCCTTCAGCCACGCCATCGGTGCCAGCGACCGTCCCGACCGCTGGGCGCGATCCGGTCCCTGTTCGATTTCGCCGACGCCGCCGGATCGTTCATCGAACGACTCGACTTCCACAGGGCGAGCCTACGCGGACGCCGAGTCGCGAAGTCACATCCGGGCCGGCCACGCCGGCCGACTCCTCGTGCGCTGTGCACCTATGCGCGGGTTCCGAACGGAAGTTGCTGGTTACGACGCTGTGGCTGGTCGATGGAGCGTCGATAACACTGCGGCGCCACACCCTCCCAGATCGTAGACAACATACGTTGTCAACATTATCGTGGTCATCGTCCGGTGGACACCAAAAGCCAGACAGCGAGGATCCGATGACGGTCGAATCGACATCCAGTGAGGCAGGCGATCCGGGTTCCGATTGCCCCTATCCCCTCGGTCCGGACTCGCTGACGTGGAAGTACTTCGGGGATCTACGCACCGGCCTGCTCGGCGTCTGGATCGGCGCGGTCCAGAACATGTACCCGCAGTTGGGCGCGGGTGTGGAGGACCACTCGATCCTGCTGCGCGAGCCGCTGCAGCGCGTCGCCCGCTCGGTGTACCCGATCATGGGCGTGGTCTACGACGGCGAGCGTGCCATGACGACCGGCGAGCAGATCAGGAGCTACCACACCACGATCACGGGCGTCGACTCCGAAGGCCGGCGCTACCACGCGCTCAACCCCGAGACGTTCTACTGGGCGCACGCCACCTTCTTCATGCTGATCATCAAGACCGCCGAATACTTCTGCGGCGGGCTGACCGAAGCCGAGAAGCGCCAACTGTTCGACGAGCACGTGCAGTGGTACCGGATGTACGGCATGAGCATGCGGCCGGTCCCCGACAGCTGGGAGGAGTTCTGCGAGTACTGGGATCGCAAGTGCCGCGAGGAACTCGAGATCAATCGCGCCACGCTCGACATCTTCTCCATTCGCATCCCCAAGCCCTGGTTCGTGTTGATGCCCACCGGTGTGTGGGACCAGATCTTCAAGCCGATGGTCGGCGCGCAACGCTGGATTGCCGCGGGGTTGTTCGACGAAGCCTTGCGCGAGAAGGCGAACATGCGGTGGACGCCCGGCGACGAGGTCCTGCTGCGCCTGTTCGGGAAGCTGGTCGAGTTCGCGTTCGTCGCGGTTCCGGACGAAATCCGTTTGCACCCAAGGGCTTTGACTGCCTACCGCCGTGCAGAGGGTCGGCTCCCCGCCGACGCTCCGCTGGTCGAGGCGCCCGCGTTCATGGCGCCGCCGAGCGACCGCCGCGACCTGCCGATGCACTACGTCCCGCCTCGACGGTCGCTGCTCGACCGGGCCGGCTCTCTGGTGCACACCACGTTCTCTTTGGCGGGCCTGCGTCCGGCCCGCGGACGTCATAAGGCAGCCTGAGGGGCATGCTCGAATGGTCTGATGTCGATCTCGCCGTGCGCGACGCCGTACGCGAGTTCGTCGACAAGGAAATCCGCCCGCACGTCGACGCGCTGGAAAGCGGCGAGATGGAGCCCTACCCCATCGTCCGCAAGCTGTTCGCGACGTTCGGCATCACCGAGATGGCCCGCGAGTCGCTGAACAAGCGGCTGGCCCGGTTGCGCGACGGCGGCGAGTCGTCGAACAAACCGTCGAGCGGCGGCATGTTCGGAGACGGAGCCGGTGGCATGGGCTTCGTCGTCGTCAGCGAATTGTGCCGGGTAGCGATGGGCGTCGTCACCGGGATGGGTGTCAGCCTCGGCCTGACGGTGCCGACGATCATGAGCCGTGGCACGCTGGCTCAGCAGGAGCGCTGGCTGCCCGACCTGGTCACCTACGACAAGGTGGGCGCATGGGCGATCACCGAACCGGATTCGGGCTCGGACGCGTTCGGCGGGATGAAGTCCTACGTCGTGCGCGACGGTGAGGACTACATCCTCAACGGCCAGAAGACGTTCATCACCAACGGGCCCGACGCCGACGTCGTGGTCGTGTACGCCAAGCTCGACGAACCCGGTGTCGAGAAGCGCGATCGCAAAGTGCTGACCTTCGTGCTGGACCGCGGCATGGAGGGCTTCGTGCAGTCGAAGCCGTTCCGCAAGATGGGGATTCACAGTTCGCGCACCGGGGAGTTGTTCTTCAACAACGTCCGGCTGGGTCGCGATCGGCTGCTCGGCGAAACGGAGGACGCCGCCGGCGACGGACGCGCCAGCGCACGGTCGAACTTCTCCGCCGAGCGCATCGGGGTCGCCGCGATGTCGCTGGGCGTCATCGAGGAGTGCCTGCGCTTGTCGGTCGACTATGCGAAGAGCCGAACGCTGTGGGGCCAGGAGATCGCCCAGTTCCAGTTGATCCAGCTCAAGCTGGCCAACATGGAAGTTGCTCGAATGAACGTGCGCAACATCCTGTTCCGGGTCATCGAGGCGGCACAGACGGGCACCGCGATCTCGCTGCCGGAGGCTTCGGCGATCAAGTGGTACTGCTCGCAGGCCGCCACGGACGTCGCGATGGAGGCCGTGCAGTTGTTCGGCGGCAACGGTTACATGACCGAGTACCGCGTCGAGCAGTTAGCCCGCGACGCCAAGTCGCTGATGATCTACGCCGGCAGCAACGAGGTGCAGATCACCCACGTGGCACGGGGATTGCTGAGTTAGGGCCGGGCCTGCGCGCTCTGGTACAGGCAGATCGCCGCGGCCGAGGCCACGTTGAGGCTCTCGGCGCGACCCGGCATCGGGATGTGCACCCGGTGGTCGGCCGTGATGGCCAATTCGGTTGACAGGCCGTGCGCTTCGGGCCCGAACAACCACGCCGTCGGCGCGGTGAGGTCCACGTCTTCCAACGACACCTCGCCGTCGACGGTGGTGGCCAGCACCTGCAGCCCGGCCTCGCCCAACGCGGCGACGACCCCGCCGGCATCGGCGGCCTCACCCCCGTCGACCACCGGGATCGAGAAGATGCTGCCCGCCGACGCTCTCAGGCACTTGCCGTTGTACGGGTCGACACTGTGGCCGGCGAGCACGACGGCGTCGGCGCCCATCGCGTCGGCGATGCGGATCAGCGTGCCGGCGTTGCCCGGTTCGGAAATGTCCACCGCGACCGCCACCAGCCGCGGAGAACCGGCCAGCACGTCAGGCAGCGATGTCTCCGGTGTCGAACACACCGCGACCAGACCGACTGGAGTCACGGTTTCCGACAACGCTTTTGCCGCCCGTTCGGTGACCAGGTGCACGGGCGCGTCGGCCAGCATCGGACCGAACCGGTCCAGCGCGGCTTCGGTGACGAACACCTCGGATACGAGTCCGCGCCGCAGCGCCGCCTCGACGAGGTTGGGCCCCTCGGCGAGGAAGCGGGCGGCGCGGCGTCGTCCGACGTGGCGGTGCAGCTTGACCGCTGCGACCACCCGGGCGGAGCGTTCAGTGAGCGTCAGGCAGCCTCGCCCGAGGGCGCGTTCACATCACTGGGCAGCGCACCCTTGGCGACCTCCACCAACGCGGTGAACGCGCCCGGATCACTGACGGCGATCTCGGCGAGGTTCTTGCGGTCCACCTCGACCCCGGCGGCCTTCAGGCCCTGGATCAGCCGGTTGTAGGTGATGTCGTTGGCCCGGGCCGCGGCGTTGATGCGAGAGATCCACAGTTTGCGGAACTCACCCTTGCGGGCGCGGCGGTCGCGGTAGGCGTAGTTGAGCGAATGCAGCTGCTGCTCTTTGGCCTTGCGGTACAGCCGCGACCGCTGGCCCCGATAGCCCTTGGATGCCTTGAGTATGGTGCGCCGCTTCTTTTGGGCGTTGACTGCGCGCTTGACGCGTGCCATGGGAGTGTTCCTTCGTTCAGGTCGTACGAGACGTCATACGAGATGACTACGAGACAAATACGGTCAGCCGTTGAGCATCTTCTTGACGCGGGCGGTGTCGTTGGCCGACACGCCGGTGCGGCCTTCGAGACGCCGGGTCCTGGTGCTCGGCTTGTGCTCGAGCAAGTGGCGACGGTTGGCCTTCTGGCGCACGATCTTGCCGGTCCCGGTGCGCCGGAACCGCTTGGAAGCGCCGCTGTGGGTCTTCGCCTTGGGCATATGTCCTCTGCTCTGTCGTTCTAACTGGTTCTGTCGGGTGCTGGGGCCGGCTCTGCGGAGCCTTCGGCCTGCTGGGCCGCCTTGGCGCGAGTCTTCGCGCCGCGGTGCGGTGCCAGCACCATCGTCATGTTGCGGCCGTCCTGCTTGGCGGACGTCTCGACGAAGCCGTAGTCGGCGACGTCGGCGCCCAGTCGCTGCAGGAGGCGGAAGCCCAACTCGGGCCGCGACTGCTCGCGCCCGCGGAACATGATCGTCACCTTGACCTTCGACCCCGCCTCGAGGAAGCGGATCACGTGACCCTTTTTGGTCTCGTAGTCGTGCGGGTCGATCTTGGGACGGAGCTTCTGTTCCTTGACGACGGTCTGCTGCTGGTTCTTGCGAGACTCGCGTGCCTTCTGAGCCGTCTCGTATTTGAACTTTCCGTAGTCCATGATCTTGCAGACCGGCGGTTTCGCATCCGGTGCTACTTCGACGAGATCGAGATCGGCATCCGCGGCGACGCGGAGTGCATCTTCGATGCGCACAATGCCTACCTGCTCACCGCCCGGTCCGATCAGACGGACTTCAGGTACGCGGATGCGCTCGTTGACGCGGGTCTCAGTGCTGATGGGGCCTCCTACTGTTGTCCTCTAGGAGTCCACTTCCGTCAGCACTCTGCTCAACCGAACAGAAAAGCCCTGCTCACAGCAGGGCCCACAGCCGACCAGGACAGGCATAAATGCCTGTGACCGGACCGCTGAGCCTTCGGAAGGTTCCTGTGGCCAGCGGTGGGAGAGGGACTCCACTTGCTGTCCCTGGCGTTTGCCGGGACGGTCGCGCATGCCAGTCTAACAGGCGTGACCGATGACTCGAACCCACGCGACCTGGACGGCTCGGCCGTGCGCGACCTGGCCGACATCCCCGCCGTCGAGGTGATCACCCGGTCAGCGGTCATGCTGATGAGCGCCGCCGCGGAGAAGCTGGGCTTGTCGGCCGAGAACCCCGACGACAGTCCGCACCGCGATCTCGACGAGGCGCGCCGGCTGATCACCGCGCTGGCCGGATTGGTCACCGCGTCCGCCGAGTATCTCGGACCGCACGCCGGACCGGTCCGCGACGGGCTGAAGACGCTGCAGTTGGCGTTCCGCGAAGCCAGCGCTTCGCCGGATGAGCCCGGGCACGGTCCCGGCGAGAAATACACCGGTCCCGTGTGGTCGTGAGTCACCGCCCATTTCGCGTCACAACCGAATAATGTCGCGGCGTATGACCGTCGCCAGCCTGCCCAGCACCCGCCGCAGGTCCGGGTATTGGTGGGTGCCCGCGGCGGCCGGCTGGACCGTCGGCGTCATCGCCACGCTGTCGTTGTTGGCGAGCGTCTCGCCGTTCGTGCGATCGGTCATCAAAGTGCCGCGCGAGTTCGTCAACGACTACATCTTCAACTTCCCCGACACGAGCTTCGCGTGGGCGTTCGTGCTGGCGCTGCTGGCCGCCGCCCTGGCGGCGCGCAAGAGCATCGCGTGGTGGCTTTTGCTCGGCTACATGGTGGCCGCGATCGGTTGGAACATCGCGGACCTGATCACCGGCGACGAATCGGCGATGCAGGAGATCGGCGAGGTGATCGGGCTGATCTTCCATGTCGCCGCGATCCTTTTACTGCTCTTGGCCCGGCGCGAGTTCTGGGCGAAAGTGCGCCGCGGCGCGCTGCTCAAGGCGGCGGCCGTGCTGGTCGCGGGTTTGGCGATCGGTACGGCGATCGGGTGGGGGCTGCTCGAATTGTTCCCCGGCTCGCTGGCTCGCGATGACCGATTCTGGTACGCGCTGAACCGGGTCGGCGCGTTCGCGGGGGCGGACTCGTCCAACTTCTCCGGACATCCGCATGTACTCGTCAACGCGCTGCTCGGGCTGTTCGGCGCGGTGGCCCTGATGGTCGCGGCAGTCGTGCTGTTTCAGTCCCAGCGGGCCGACAATGCCCTCACCGGCGAGGACGAATCAGCGCTGCGCGGGCTGCTGGAGTTGTTCGGTAAGAACGACTCGCTCGGCTATTTCGCGACGCGCCGCGACAAGGCGGTGGTGTTCGCCCCGACCGGGCGGGCCGCCATCACCTACCGCGTCGAGGTCGGTGTCTGCCTGGCCAGCGGGGACCCCGTCGGCGACCCGAAAGCATGGCCCGCGGCAATCGATGCGTGGTTGGCGCTGTGTCAGACCTACGGCTGGGCGCCCGGTGTGATGGGCGCAAGCTCCGCCGGCGCGGAGGCGTTTCGCGCGGCGGGCCTCAACGCGTTGCAGCTCGGCGACGAAGCCATCCTCCATCCCGACACATTCCGACTCTCCGGACCGGACATGCGCGCCGTCCGGCAGGCGGTGACACGCGCCCGTCGCGCGGGCGTCAGCGTGCGCATTCGCAGGCACCGCGATCTGGGCTCCGAGGAGATGGCCGAGGTCATCGCCCGGGCGGACGCCTGGCGCGACACCGACGACGAGCGGGGTTTCTCGATGGCACTGGGCAGGCTCGGTGACCCCGCCGACGGTGACTGCCTGCTGGTGGAGGCCGTGCAGCATGATGACGTTGTCGCGATGCTCTCGCTGGTGCCATGGGGCGCCACCGGCGTCTCGCTGGATTTGATGCGCCGTTCACCCCAATCCCCCAACGGCACCATCGAGCTGATGGTCAGCGAACTGTGTATGCAGGCCGAAGACATTGGCGTCACGAGGGTTTCGCTGAACTTCGCGATGTTCCGCTCGGCTTTCGAGCAGGGCGCGCAGCTGGGCGCCGGGCCGGTCGCACGGCTGTGGCGCGGGCTTCTGGTGTTCTTCTCGCGGTGGTGGCAACTCGAGACGCTGTACCGGTCGAACATGAAATATCAACCGGAATGGGTGCCGCGCTACGCCTGTTACGAAGACGCCCGGCTGGTGCCGCGGGTCGGGGTGGCATCGGTGATCGCCGAAGGTTTTCTCGTCCTGCCGTTCTCGCGGCGCCATGAGCAGCCGCACACCGGACACCACACCGCGGTGCCGAGGAATCTGATGGCGACGGGACTGCTGCACCACGACGGCACGGCCCCGGACGTCAGCGGCCTGGCGGTGGACCTGCCCGACGGCGACGAGCCACGGCTGCCCGAACAGGTCCGGGTACGGATGGCCAAGCTCAAAGCGTTGCAGGACAACGGGATCGATGCCTACCCCGTCGGCAGGGAGCCGTCACACACCGTCGCGGCGGCCTTGGGAACCGAAGCCGCCGATGGCGAAATGATCTCGGTCGCGGGCCGGGTGCTGCGCAGCCGCGACTACGGCGGCGTGCTGTTCGCCCAGCTGCGCGACTGGTCCGGCGAAATTCAACTGCTGCTGGACAATTCGTTGCTCGAGTCGGGGGCGACCGCCGACTTCACCCACGCCATCGACCTGGGCGACCTGATCGAGGTCTCCGGCACGATGGGCTACAGCAAGAAGGGCACCCGCTCGTTGCTGGTGCACGACTGGCGGCTGATCGGCAAGTGCCTGCGTCCATTGCCCGACAAGTGGAAAGGGTTGACCGATCAGGAGGCTCGGGTCCGCGCCCGCTACGTCGACCTGGCGATCAACACCGATGCCCGCGACCTGATCCGCGCGCGAAGTGGTGTGCTGCACGCGATCCGGGAGACGTTGGTCGGCAAGGGATTCCTCGAGGTCGAGACACCGATCCTGCAGCAGGTCCACGGAGGCGCGAACGCCCGCCCGTTTTTGACCCACATCAACGCCTACGACCTCGACCTCTACCTGCGCATCGCCCCCGAGCTCTACCTCAAGCGGCTGTGCGTCGGCGGGGTGGAGCGGGTCTTCGAGCTGGGCCGAGCGTTCCGCAACGAGGGCGTGGACTTCAGCCACAATCCCGAATTCACGCTGCTGGAGGCCTATCAGGCCCACGCGGACTACAACGTGTGGATCGAAGGTTGCCGCGAGTTGATCCAGAACGCGGCCGAGGCCGCCAACGGCTCACAGGTGTTCTACCGAGCGCGTGACGACGGCACGCCCGAACCCGTCGACATCTCGGGGCAGTGGAGGGTCAAGACCGTGCACGGCGCGGTGTCGGAGGCGCTCGGCGAGCAGATCTGCCCCGACACCGACCTGGCGACGCTGCGCAAGCTGTGCGACGCCGCCGACATCCCTTACCTGACGCACTGGGACGCCGGCGCGGTGGTGCTGGAACTCTACGAGCGACTCGTCGAGGACCGCACCGAAGAGCCGACCTTCTACAAGGACTTCCCGACGTCGGTGTCACCGCTGACCCGGCCGCACCGCAGCATTCCCGGTGTCGCCGAACGCTGGGACCTTGTCGCGTGGGGCGTCGAACTCGGCACCGCCTACAGCGAACTCACCGATCCGGTCGAGCAGCGAAGGCGGTTGCAGGAGCAGTCGCTGCTGGCCGCGGGCGGCGATCCCGAGGCGATGGAACTCGACGAGGATTTCCTGCAGGCCATGGAGTACGCGATGCCACCGACGGGTGGACTCGGCATGGGCGTGGACCGCGTCGTCATGCTGATCACCGGCCGCAGCATCCGAGAGACGCTCCCGTTCCCGTTGGCCAAGCCGCGCTGACGGGTACCGTGAGCGATATGCCGGACGAACCGCCTCCCGACCCGGAACCCGCGGTCGACGCCGAGATCGTCGAGCCCAAACCCGAGGCCACCACCCCCGTCGAACCGGTCGACAGCGGATACACCCCGGGCGGCGTCCCGACGTACGAATCCGTGCGAGAGAAGATCGAAACCCGGTACGGCACCGCGATCGGCGCGTCTGAACTCGCCGCGGAGACACCGGAGGGCCGCAGCGTCGCCGAGCAGTACGAGGAGCGACAGCGAGCGGCCGCCGAGCGGCTCGATCGAATCCGCGAGCAGATGAACAAGCAGTCCGACGACTCTCAGTAATCCGATTCGGCGGCCAGGATCTCGGCCAGAAACGCGTCGGCGACCGGTTGCCGCAACCGAAACCGGGCGAACGCCCGCACCCTCTCGCGCGTCTGCACCGACTCGGCGACATCGACACCGACAATCACCGTGGTGTCCCGCCAATCGTGGTTCCAGGCAGCGGGTTCGGTGATCGGCCGCCGCTGCGGATCGACAAGCGGGACCGCGGCACGCCCGTCCGCCCCGAGCGCGCCCGCTCCGCCGACAGTGCCCGACTGCAACCGCACCGCGATGCCATGCGGTGAGCCCAGACCCGTCAACTCCGCGCCGATCATCCCGTTGACCACGTCGCCGTCCAACTCGACGGTCCAGTCGACGGCGCCCTCCGCAGCATCGAAGATGCCCGGCGGTACGGCGCCCCAGTTGATCGAGGCGGTGCCGCCGGCGATGACGCCCGCACCTCGACCGCCCGCCTCCGCCCCGGCCGCGAGCGCGTAATCGTCACGCCGCTTTGTCACCGGTTCCGCGTCCAACGCGACGCCGATGTCGTCGGCGACGTTTCGGCACCTCTCGACGAGCGCACCGATCCGCGGATCACCTTCCAGCACAGCAGCATTCAACGCCGCCGCGTGCGGGGCCAGCAGATGGGTGAGCTCCGAATCGAAGGTGTCGTCGCCGAAGTAGTCCTGCGCGGCGGCGGTCAGCAGCGCGACTTCGGCATCCAGGATCGCGCTGTCGAGCACCGGGATCGCATCGCGCTGGCTGGCCGGCCACCAACGTCGCAGCCAATGCCCGAGCGCCAGCCTGCGCAGCGGCTCCAGCGCCCCCGGCAGTAGGTTCACGTCCACCACCTCGACGCTGTCGACGGCGCTGCGGCCGGTCAGCATGGACGCCACGGCGGAATGACCGGACTCGCCGACCACCCGCCACAGCCAGTCGGCGCGCGCGACATCGGTGAACGTGATCTGCGACTCGGTGACATCGTCGACCGTCCACGACAGCACCGCACCGCTGACCTCCAGCACCGCCAGAAGGGGGCTCGGCGTCGTGAGCGGCCCCGTGGTCCAGAGCCCCGAATCTGCCACCAGTCTCATCCCGCCACCTGCAGCTCCAGCATCGACTTGATCCGCTGCCGGTGGTCGAGGCTCACCGATCTCGCCACCCCTTCCAACACCGAGCGGACCTCGTCGACGTCGTCGCACGGTTCCTGCCACACGTCGCGTCCGTGCAGCCGCGCCCACAGCCGACTCAGGTACGGCCGCGCGAACGCCGCGAGGTCGTCGATCACCTGCTGTTGACGCGGATGGATCGGCCCGCCCTCGGCGAGGTAGCGGCGGGCGTGCATCACGTAGGCCTCCTTGCGCAGCCGGGCCTGGATCTGGCGGGCCAACTCGTAGCGCGGCGAGCAGTCCACCAGCGGCGCCAGCTCTACCGCGACCTCGATACCGGCGACCAGGGTGGCCTGCTTGTCCTCGGCGAGCAGGCCCCACGGCGCGCAGGCGCGGTCGACCTCTTCGGCGCACAGCGTCGGCACGTCGGGTAGTTCGTCGCGGTCCATGGCTCGCCGCAGCGTCGCACGCACCCGGTCGACCACACAGCGGTTCAGCGGACGGTCGCTGTCCGAACCACCGGTGATGGCCGGCGGTTGCTGCGGCTCAACAGAACTGAGGCCGAGGTCGACGATCGACCACGGCAGCTCCGTGCCGTTACGCGCCTTGGCTCCCAAGTTGTAAGGTGCCGCGTCGGCGATCAGCGCGTGCCAAACCCGTTGCCTGGCGGCGGTTGCGGCGTGGCTGTCGGCGGGTCCGAGCACCGTGGTCAGCCCCGCCATGAACGGGCCGGTGATCTCGCCACCGGCGTGCACGTCGTGCCAACTGCGGCGGAGTTGCCTCGACAGTTCGGCGATCACCTTCTCGTCGGAGACGAACCGGTTGAGCACCTCGATGGCGGTGCGGTCGCGATCGGCGTGGATCTGCCGCAGCACTTCCTCGGCACCGCAGTCCTGTTGAGCCGGCATGCCTTTGGTGACGGCCAGCTCGAAGCAGACCGGAAAGTACAGTTCCTGGGCATTGCCGGTGGTGATCCGCAGTCGGCGCCGCTCGCGCTTGAGTACCTCGAACCACGCTGCGGCGGCACGTAATTGGTCGCGATGTCCGACGATGACGTGATGCATCGCGTCGGCCACCTCGGGCGCCACGAACGGCGCCGAATACTGGGTGTTCGATCGGAGCCGCAGCACCAGCGGGTCGATGATCCGCTTCACGGTTCGCCGCAGTGGACCACCGTCGTCGCCGCTGAGCACCTCGACGCCGGGACCGAGCGCGCGCCACGCCCGGTCGATCACCGCCCTGCGCGGATGCGCGACGGCCACGGCCGTCTCGGTGCTCATCAGGACAGGATAGAAGTTGTGTCCGCCGGTTGACAGCCGCAAAGTTGGGTTCGGTAGCGCTGCGGCCGCCGGACCCTGAAGACATGTTCACTGCGCTGTTCGCGTTCTTCAGGCGTATCCCGCGGTTGGTGTCCGACGAGGCAGACGAGCGGCTGGCCACGGCGCACGACATTCTGGCCGCGCGCGCCGAATTCGACCGGATGATGGTCCGCAAGGGGCTGCTCACCAGCCACCGACTCGAGTTGATCCGCCACGGCATCCGATCCCGCGCGGTCGTGACTGCGATCCGCCCGACCGGGCAGACGCTCGAGGACTACCGCGAGGTCGAACTCGATGTGATGGTCAAAAAGCCTGAGGGCGGACAGTTTCCCGTCCGCGAGACGGCGCTGGTGCCCGCGTCGGCGCTGCCGAAAATCTTCCCCGGCAGCGTCATCGACACGTACTACCGGTCCGGCGACGAGTCCGCCGTCGCGATATGTGTATCCCCGACATGATCAACGTGCGCCGTCGACTGCGAAGCTGACCAGCGCCGCCCAGTACAGCGGGCTGGCGGTCGGATCGCCGGCACTCCAATCCCGCATCCGTTGCCGCTGCCAGCGGTTCACCGCGCAGCCCGCATCGTCGGCTTCGTGGGCGCGGTCGACGGCGACGATCGCTTCGCTCATCGGGTCGGCGTCCGGCTCGGCGAACCGGCGGTACCCCGCCGTTGTCGGCAATGACCACAGCGTCGCGGTGACGAGTTGCGCCCCACCGAGAATCGTCGCCGCCACCAGCCCACTGGCCTCGTCGAACTGGTAATCACCGCCGGATGCACACGCCAGCAGCGCGACCCGCGGCGGGAACGGCAACCGCGATGACATCAGTTCACCCGCGGTGAGCGGGCGGTCTTCGGCAAGGTGCAGCGCGGCTCGGTCCGCGTGACCGACGTCGCCGTCGGCGGCGGTGGCGTGGCCGACGTACAACATCCGGCTGGGTTGTCGGGCGAGCAGGCCGGCGAGCCACCGCCGGTCGGCGTCGGTGCGCCGGAACAAGTCGACAGGGGCCGGCGCGTGCGGCAGCAGCGGGCGACGCGTCGCGAGGTCGGCGAAGTGGCGGGACAGCACCGTATCCGGCGCCGGGCGACCGAGGACGGAACCCAGCGCCGAGTCGGGTCGCTGTCCGGGCACCCGCGGGTCGAGAACCAGCAAGGCCGGGTTGTCGCGCCGGCTGGCCCACCCCGCGGGGGTACGCGGGGCGTTCACGATGTTCGGCGGCGGGGCCAGCAGCACCTCGACGAGCTCCATCAGCCGGTGGCCCTCGTCGGAGGGCATTGCCAACAGGCCCCACGGCATCCTTGCCAGTCGCGCGCTTGGCGACACGAACAGAGTGGCGCGCGGCGACGACGCATGGTCGAGGAGCAGCTGCCAGGCCGCAGGTGCGATCAACTGCGTGCCCAGTGTGCGTGCAAGCTCGAATTCGCTTGTCGGCGAGGAAAATGCACCCTCGTTGATCGCACGATCGAGCGCGTCGAGACGGCTTTCCGCGTCGACCGGGTCGGGCAGGGCGCCGCCCAGACGGTCTTCCGCGGCGACGACGCCAGATTGCTCGACCACCCAGGTGACCGTCTTCGCCGGGTCGCCGACGACCCGCAGGCTGGCATAGGTCGCGACGCCGACATCGGCGAACCGCAGTACGAGTGTGCCGGTCACGGCCACGTGGACCATGCCGGCTCGTCCGCGGTGACGTCGCGACCGTACCGCTCGGCGGCGAGCGCGCGGTAACGACCGATGATCGGCGTGCCGGTCGGATCCATCACCAGCGGCGGTAGCGGTCCGAGCCTGGTCAGCGACGCGCCACCGACGACCGCCGGACCGGCGGCGACGAGGGCATACTCCTCGACGGACTCCACCGGTACCGCCGCGGTGGCCGTGTCGGCCCACGCCAGAGTGTCGGCGGACACGGGTTCGGAGCTGAACGTGCCACGCGCGCTGTGATATTCGATGAGTTCGCTGACGAGCCCGGTGTCACCCCACTCCCATGCGACGGCGAAGGCGCCCGCGAGAATCGGTGCGGAGACGTATGTCGCCCAGCGCATCCGGGCGTCGGCATCGGGTATCGCGTGCCGGACCGAGTCGACGGCCAGCGCCGCGGGCAGTTTGAGTTCGGCGGCCTGCTCCAGCTTCTGTGCGGCGTTGGCCGGGTCGGCTTGCGCGTCGGCGCGCCAGATGTTGCCGAGCTGGTCGTCCAGCCGCGCGTACTGGAGCCAGCTGTGTCGGGGCCAGGAGTCGAGTAGTTCGCGCGCCTCGGCCACGCGCTCGATTGCCGCCGCGAAATCGCCGCGGAAGATGTCGACCCAACTGCGCTGCAACAGGATCCGGTGGATGTGCAGCGGCTTCTCGATCTCCCGCCAGTGCCGCTCGGCGTGGCCCAGCCGCTCGTCGGCGTCGTCGAGCGCCTGCACCGAGATGCTGATCAGCCCGAAGTACAGCCAGCACCGCGAGACGTCGTGTGCACGCGCGTGTTCGGCGATCGCTGGGTACGCCTCGTGGACCAGCGTTTGCGCCAGCGCCCGGTCCCCCGCGGACCACGCCGCCGTGGCACGTTCGAGCTGCGTTCGCGACACGGCGAGCTTCCATTCCCGCGCCGCCGCACGGGCTCCCGCTCGCCGCAGCCAGGGTTCCGCCTCCGACAGCCGACCGGTCTCGACGCAGAACCGTCCGTAGCCGGTGGCCCCGAGGACGAGCAGGTGGTCGTGATACACACTGCCGTCACCGGGGCGTTCGATGACGTCGATCACCCGCTGCCACAGCGGAATCGACTTCACATGCAGATCGTCGTCGCAGAGTGCGACCGCGCACAGGATCTCTGCGTAGGTGATCAGGAACCGGTGTTCGTCGGCGAGTCCGGGGACGGGCTCGTCGTCGGCCAGCGCGACGAGCGCGACCTCGGCGGTTTCGTGGTCGCCGTGCGCGGCGGCCAGCCCGATCTGCAGGAACTGCGCCCGCTGCGAGTACCGGCGCGCAATTCGCTCGATCTCGGGGGTCGACATCGTCAGCCGGGCCAGGCAGTCGTGGATGCGGTGCAGGCACTCCTCGGTCCCGTTGTATGCCGTGCGGACGAGATAGATCTCGCCGAGCAGTGCGTAGACCTCCAGCATCCAGTCGTCGCGGCCGGCCTGTTCGATCTGCGGGGTCAACGACAACAGCAGGTCCTTGGCCGCCTCTTCGTTGGCGGCGAACGCCAGGTGACGGGCGCGCTCGAGGTCCGCGGGGATCGCCACCGCTGAATCATAGAAAGCGGCGGGCGTGCCAGGCACGCCCGCCGCTTCGGGAGGTGGATCGCTCAACTGCAGTCGACCGTGACGGTGAACGGCTTGGTGATCGATCCTGCCATCGGGTTCGAGATGTCGGCGCCCGTGGCTTCACCGGTGATGGTGTACGTGCTGCCGTCGACCTTCACCTCGGCGGAGCCGACCTTGGCGCCCATGGTGTTGGTCACCGCGAGCGCATTGCCGTCGACGACCATGCCCAGCGACTCGACCGTCGGCGTGGCCTCGTCGGTCATCACGATGCCCAGACCCTGCTGGCCGCCGATCGCGCCGCTGGCGACGTTGATCTTGCCGCCCTGTTTGACGCACGTGACCGAGTTCAGATCCAGGCCTTCGAGGTCCTTGCCGTCGACCTTGACCGCGGTGCTGCCGCCGCTGCTCACCTCGGCGTTTCCCGCGGCCGCGGCCGAGGGAGCGCCGCCCTTGTCGTCCGAGCACCCCACCAGCACGGCGGCGCCGGCGACCAGTCCGATCACACCTGCGACAACTCGATTCATCGATCTTCCCTTCGTTCGGACGTCGCCCCGATGGCGCCCGTCATGGGGCAAGTCAAAGCCGCGCGGGTGGCTACCGATCCCAAACTTTGTCGGCGGCCGAAGGTACGGTTCGCAGGCGATGCGCAGATTCACTGTCGAGGAACGACGTGCCCGGCTCGCCCGTCGGCACTTCCTGTGCGAGCCGGCGGATTCGGTTCGCGACGTCGCGGGCAGCGTCGTGGGGCTGCACACGACCGATCCGGCGACGCCCTACCTGTCGCTGTGGGCGCGGGTGCCGGGCTTCACCGTGGCCGACCTCGACGTGCTGCTCTACGAGCGGCGCACGCTGGTCAAACACCTCGCCATGCGCAGGACGCTGTGGACGGTGCGCTCCGAAGACCTGCCGCTGATTCAGGCCGCGGCGAGCGACCGGGTCGCCGACAACGAGCGGCGCCGCCTCATCGCCGATGCCCAGAAGGCCGGGGTCTGCGCCGACGGCGACGCGTGGCTCGACACGGCGGGCGCGGCGGTGCTACGCCACCTCGCCGCCAACGGGCCGACGAGCGCGAAGGACCTGAGGGCGGCGCTGCCCGAACTGGCCGGCAGCTTCGACCCCGCGCCGGGTAAGCGTTGGGGTGGTGAAACACCGCTGGCTCCAAGGGTTTTGACGGTGCTGGCGGTGCGCGGCGATATTGTGCGCGGACCGAACGACGGCAGGTGGACCACGTCGCGGCCGCAGTGGGTTTCGGCGGCCGACTGGCTGGCGCCGGCCGATGCGGTCACCCCGGAGACGGCCCGCGCTGAGATGGTGCGCCGGTGGTTGGCCGCGTTCGGCCCGGCGACTCTGACAGACGTCAAGTGGTGGTTCGGCAACACGTTGACGTGGGCGCGGCAGGCGTTGCGCGACATCGGCGCCGTGGAAGTGGATCTCGACGGCGCACCGGGCTTCGCACTACCCGACGACCTCGATGTCGAACCCGAGCCAGAGCCCTGGTGCGCGTTGTTGCCCAGTCTCGACGTCACCACGATGGGCTGGTTCGATCGGGACTGGTATCTGGGGCCGCACCGCAGCCAGTTGTTCGACAGGAACGGCAACGGCGGTCCGACCGCCTGGTCCGACGGCAGGATCGTCGGGGCCTGGGGGCAGGACGACGACGGCCGCGTCGAGGTGCGGCTGCTCGAGGACATCGGTCGTCCGGCGCAGAAGGAGCTGCGGAAGCGCGCCGACGAACTCACCGAATGGCTGGACGGGGTGCGGGTCAGCCCGCGGTTCCCGTCGCCCCTGACGAAATCCCCAGCTGCGCGTGGGCCCAGCGGGTGAGATCGCGGAATCGCGAAAAATCGCGATCGGTGTGCAGTCTCGGCGCGACGATTGGGCGATGACCGAAGTACACCTGCGCGTGGCCGCCGTCGAGGACGCCGCCGCGTGCGCACGCGTCATGTGGAATGCCTTCGAGTCGCTTGCCACCGCGCACAATTTTCCGGTCGAGCCGGCCAGCCCCGAGTTCACGGCCGTGCTGATGCAGGGGATGCTGTCGACCGAGGGCACGTTCGGTTTGGTGGCCGAATGCGGCAATGAGATCGTCGGCAGCGCGTTACAGGACGAGCGCGCCGCCATCGTCGGGGTCGGACCCGTCAGCGTCAGCCCGACGCAGCAGCAGGGTCGTGTCGGCCACGCCTTGATGGAGGCGCTGCTGCAACGATCGCGAGACCGTGACGTTGCGGGTGTCCGGCTGGTGCAGACCGCCTACAACTACCGGTCGCTGTCGCTGTACGCGAAACTCGGGTTCGCGGTGCGCGAGCCGCTGTCGGTCTTTCAGCGGCCGCTCGACGCCGTCGTGGTGCCGTCGACCATGGTGCGACCGGCGACGCTCGACGACGTCGACGAGTGCGACCACCTCTGCCGTCGAATACACGGTCACGACCGTCATCCTGAGCTGCGGAGTTCAATCGAACGCGGTATGGCGAGCGTGGTGCAGCGCCGAGACGGAATCACCGCGTACACAACGGGATTGGGCTATATCGGTCACACAGTCGGCGAGACGGATGACGATATCATCGCTCTACTCGGCGCCGCCGAGGAGTTCGTCGGCCTCGGCGTCCTCGTGCCGTCGCGCAATCCGCGGCTGATGACGTGGTGCCTGCACAGCGGCCTGCGCCTCGTCCAACAATCGACGCTCATGACGATCGGACTCTACAACGAACCACAGGGCGCCTGGCTGCCGTCGATCGGCTACTAGGACGCTGGATCAGGCGCTGACCTTGCGGCCGTTGCGGCGCTTGGGGGTTGGGCGGGCGACACCGAGAGCCTCGGCGAGGAAATGGCCGGTGTAGCTGTCGGGATTGACCGCGACGTCTTCCGGTGTTCCGGTCGCGACGAGCGTGCCACCGCCGGCCCCACCTTCGGGACCCATGTCGACGATCCAGTCCGACGTCTTGATCACGTCGAGATTGTGCTCGATGACGATCACCGTATTGCCTTTGTCCACAAGGCCGTTGATCACTTTGAGCAGCTTGCGGATGTCCTCGAAGTGCAGACCGGTGGTCGGCTCGTCGAGGATGTACACGGTGCGGCCCGTCGACCGCTTCTGCAGTTCCGATGCGAGCTTGACGCGCTGCGCCTCGCCACCGGACAGCGTCGGCGCCGGTTGCCCGAGCCGCACGTAGCCCAGGCCCACGTCGACGAGCGTCTTCAGATACCGGTGGATCGAGGTGATCGGCGCGAAGAACTCGGCGGCCTCCTCGATCGACATGTCGAGGACCTCGGCGATGGTCTTGCCCTTGTAGTGCACCTCCAGCGTCTCGCGGTTGTACCGGGCGCCCTGGCACACCTCGCACGGCACGTACACGTCGGGCAGGAAGTTCATCTCGATCTTGATGGTGCCGTCGCCCGAACACGCCTCGCAGCGACCGCCCTTGACGTTGAACGAGAACCGACCCGGTTGATAGCCGCGGACCTTCGCTTCGGTGGTGGCCGCGAACAACGTGCGAATCTTGTCGAACACCCCGGTATACGTCGCCGGGTTGGAGCGCGGCGTCCGGCCGATCGGCGACTGGTCGACCCGGACCAACTTGTCGAGCTTGTCCAGACCCGTCACCCGGGTGTGCCGGCCCGGCACCTGGCGCGCACCGTTGAGCTTGTTGGCCAGCACCGACGCCAGAATGTCGTTCACGAGTGTGGACTTACCCGACCCCGACACCCCGGTGACCGCCGTCAGCACCCCCAGCGGGAACGTCACGTCGATCTCGCGCAGGTTGTGCTCGCGGGCGCCGACGACCGTCAGCTGCCGCTTCTTGTCGACGGGCCGCCGGATCGCCGGCACCTCGATTTCTTCTTTGCCCGAAAGATAGGCTCCGGTAAGCGATTCGGGGTTCTTCAGCAGATCCTCGTAGGGTCCGCTGTGCACGATCTGGCCGCCGTGTTCACCGGCCGCGGGCCCGATGTCGACGACCCAGTCGGCATGGGCGATGGTGTCGAGATCATGCTCGACGACGATCAGTGTGTTGCCCAGGTCCCGTAGCCGGACCAGCGTGTCGATCAGCCGGCGGTTGTCGCGCTGGTGCAGCCCGATCGACGGTTCGTCGAGCACGTACAGCACCCCGACCAGTCCGGAGCCGATCTGCGTGGCCAGCCGGATCCGTTGTGCCTCACCGCCGGACAGCGTGGCGGCGGCGCGTGACAGCGACAGATAGTCCAGGCCGACGTCAAGCAGGAAGCCCAGCCGCGACTGGATCTCCTTGAGCACCTGCCCGGCGATCGCCTGTTCGCGTGCACCGAGCGTCAACGCGTTGAGGAACTCCGAGCAGTCCGCGATCGACAGTTCGGCGACCTCGGCGATCGACTTCGCGCCGAAGTCCCCCGCCGTCAGCGTTACCGCCAGGATCTCGGGCTTCAGCCGCGTGCCCTCGCACTCGGGGCACGGCACATCGCGCATGAAGCCCTCGTAGCGCTCCTTCATCTGTTCGGAGTCGGTCTGCTCCATGCGGCGCTGCAGGAACGCCATCACACCTTCGAAATCGGCGTAATACGAACGGGTTCGGCCGTAGCGGTTCTTGTACCGCACGTGCACCTGCTCGTCGCACCCCTCGAGGATCGCCTTGCGCGCCTTGGCGGGAAGCTTCTTCCACGGCGTGTCGACGTCGAACCCGAGCGCGTCGCCCAGCCCGGACAGCATCCGGGTGAAGTAGTCGGCGGTCTGGCCCATCGACCACGGCGCGATCGCGCCCTCGGCCAGCGTGAGGTCCGGGTCCGGGACGACGAGTTCGGGGTCGACCTCCTTGCGAATGCCCAGGCCCAGACACTCGGGGCAGGCACCGTAGGGCGAGTTGAACGAGAACGACCGCGGCTCGAGGTCATCGACGGCCAACGGATGGCCGTTGGGACAGGCCAGCTTCTCCGAGAAGCGCTGCTCGCGGTGCGGATGATCGTCCTCGCGATCGACGAACTCGAGCACCACGATGCCGTCGGCAAGGTTCAGCGCCGTCTCCACCGAGTCGGTCAGCCGCTGCTTGGCGGTGGCCTTCACGGTGAGCCGGTCGACGACGACCTCGATGTCGTGCTTCTCCTGCTTCTTGAGCTTGGGCGGATCGGTGAGCGGATACACGACTCCGTCGACGCGCACGCGGCTGTAGCCCTGGCTGTTGAGCTTGTCGAACAGGTCGGCGAACTCCCCCTTGCGGGTGCGCACCACCGGTGCGAGCACCTGGAACCGCAGGCCCTCGTCCATTGCGAGCACCTGGTCGACGATCTGCTGGGGCGTCTGGCGGGCGATGCGTTCACCGCAGACCGGGCAGTGCGGGGTCCCGGCGCGCGCGTACAGCAGGCGCAGGTAGTCGTAGACCTCGGTGATGGTGCCGACGGTCGAGCGGGGGTTGCGGTTGGTCGACTTCTGGTCGATG
Source organism: Mycobacterium sp. GA-0227b (assembly GCF_001499855.1). GTDB lineage: Bacteria > Actinomycetota > Actinomycetes > Mycobacteriales > Mycobacteriaceae > Mycobacterium. Next base: position 191,782 of record NZ_LQIK01000002.1, on the reverse strand, counting down.
GACACCGCAGGCGACAGGCCCTCGATGAAGTCGACGTCGGGTTTGTCCATCTGCCCGAGGAACTGACGCGCATATGCCGACAGCGACTCGACGTAGCGGCGCTGACCCTCGGCGAAGATCGTGTCGAACGCCAGCGACGACTTGCCCGACCCCGACAAACCGGTGAAGACGATCAGTGCGTCGCGGGGCAGATCAAGATCAACACTGCGCAGGTTGTGCTCGCGCGCACCCTTCACAACAAGGCGGTCAGCCAACTGAGTCCTTCCGCATCCGCTCCCGCACGACAGAGTTGATGCCCATGCTATGTGTCGGCACCGACAAGCCCGATACCGTGAGGACCATGACCGTCGTCGACGACAACTACACCGGCCACGTCGAGCCCGGAACGGCCGCTCGGCGAACCCTCCCCGGGGCATCGATCGTCAAGGTTTCGGTGGGCCCGATGGACAACAACGTTTACCTGGTCACCTGTTCCCGAACCGGCGAGACGCTACTCATCGACGCCGCCAACGACGCGCCGGTCCTGCTCGAACTGATCGAGAAGCACGCGCCGCGGCTGTCGCTGATCGTCACGAGCCATCAGCACTTCGACCACGTGCAGGCATTGGCCGATGTGGCGAAGGCGACCGGAGCACCGACCGCCGCGCACCAGCTCGACGCCGACGCCCTTCCGGTCAAGCCGGATCGCCTGCTGGCCCATGGTGACACCGTCGAGGTCGGCGATCTGTCGTTCGACGTCATCCACCTGCAGGGCCACACCCCCGGCTCGGTGGCCCTCGCGCTTGACGGGGCCGACGAGGCGACCCACCTGTTCACCGGCGACTGCCTGTTCCCGGGCGGCGTCGGCAAGACATGGGAGGACGGTGCGTTCGACCAGCTGCTCGGCGACGTGACCCGCCGGGTCTTCGACGTGTACGGCGATTCGACGGTGATCTATCCCGGTCACGGCGACGACACCACGCTCGGTACCGAGCGTCCGCACCTGGCCGAGTGGAAAGAACGCGGCTGGTAGTTCCGCCTACCGGTGCGCCGCTCCTACGCTGGGGGCATGAGCAACAACTCCCCGAAACTGCTGGCGCTGCTGGCGGCCGCCCAGGCTGCCGACGCCGCGATCTGCGTGCAACCCGTCCCGTATGTCGCGAAATGCCTCGACGACGTCAAGTACCCGCAGCAGAATCGCTGGGTCTTCCCCGTTGTCAAGGCCGCCTCGGCGGTGGGACTGCTCGCCGGCACCCGCATGCCGTGGCTGGCCAGGCTGACATTGGTGATGTTGACCGTCTACTTCTCACTCGCGGTGGGTGCGCACATTCGCGCACGAGATTTCGGCCTCAACGCCGCGGCGGCGTCCTCGCTGCTGGCCCTCTACGGTGCGCTCGCCGCGAGGGAAGTCGCCCAACGCTGATCCGGTGGTCTCCGAACAGCATTCGGCGGTGACGTACCATGCGTTCGTCTGAGGAGGCACGGATGAATGACGACCAGCTAAAGAAGGCGCAGAGCGGCGCAGGCTTCATCGCAGCGCTCGACCAGAGCGGCGGGAGCACGCCCAAGGCGCTGAAGCTCTACGGGATCGCCGAAGATCAGTACTCCGGCGATGAGCAGATGTTCGACCTGGTGCACGAGATGCGGACCCGCATCATCACCAGCCCGGCCTTCGACGGCGACCGCATCATGGGCGCGATCCTGTTCGAGATGACGATGGACCGCGAGATCGAGGGCCGCCCCACCGCCGACTACCTGTGGAACGTCAAGAACGTCGTGCCGTTCCTCAAGATCGACAAGGGACTGGCCGAGGAGAAGGACGGCGCTCAGACGATGAAGCCGATGCCCGGCCTCGACGACCTGCTCGACCGCGCAGTCGCCAAGGGCATCTTCGGCACCAAGGAACGCTCGGTCATCAAGCTGCCCGGCGCGGGCCTGGACGCCGTCGTGACGCAGCAGTTCGAGGTCGCGCAGCAGGTGCTGGCCAAGGGCCTGGTGCCGATCATCGAGCCCGAGGTCGACATCAAGAGTCCGAAGAAGGCCGAGGCGGAGGATCAGCTCAAGGCCGCCCTGCTCGAGGGGGTCAACAACCTCGGCGATCAGAAGGTCATGCTGAAGCTGACGCTGCCCGACACCGACAACCTGTACAAGGAGCTGGTCGATCATCCGAACGTGCTGCGCGTCGTGGCGCTTTCGGGCGGCTATAGCCGCGACGAGGCCAACGAGAAGCTGTCGCGCAACACCGGTGTCATCGCCAGCTTCTCGCGCGCGCTGACCGAGGGCCTCACCGCCCAGCAGAGCGATGAGGAGTTCAACTCCACGCTCGACCAGGCGATCGCGAGCATCGCCAAAGCTTCTGCCACCTGAGGCCACCTGATCTAGTGCTCGGCTACGCGTCGGCGGTGTTCGCCGGCGCGTTGCCTGCGCTCGCCTTCCCGGCGCCCGCGTGGTGGTGGGTGGCCTGGGCCGGGCTGGTTCCGCTGCTGTTCGTCGTTCGAGCCGCGCCGACGGCCGGGCGCGGCGCCGTTCGGGCCTGGTTCGGGATGGCGACGTTCATCTGCGTCACCCAGTACTGGCTGTGGCCGAGCGCCGGTCCCCTGCTGTTGTTGCTCGGGGCCGGTCTGGGCGCGTTGTGGTTGCCGTTCGGTTGGGCGGCGCACCGCCTGCTCGCCGGTGAGCTCACCGGTCGCGGTTTGCTTGCGGCCGTGACCGTACTCCCGTCGCTGTGGATCCTCGCCGAAGCGGTGCGGTCGTGGGACCGGCTCGGCGGTCCGTGGGCCCTGCTCGGCGCGTCGCAGTGGAACCAACCGGCGACGCTGGCGTCGGCGACGCTGGGCGGCGTCTGGCTCGTCAGCTTCCTCGTGGTGGCGGTCAACACCGCCGCCGTCGGCGCCGTTCTGCTGCGCAGGCCCTGGAGTATCGCGCTTCCGGTCGTGCTGCTCGCGATCGGTCCTGCGTGGTTTTGGCTTTCACCGCCGCCCGTGCCCGGCCCGTCGATGCGCGTGGCGCTGGTGCAGCCGGGCGACATCGACGACGCGACCGCCCGCCAAGCCGCCAGTGAGCGGCTGACCGACGGCCTGCGCGGTCAGCGGGTCGACCTGGTGGTGTGGGGTGAGAGCAGCGTCGCGGTGGACCTGACCGCACACCCCGACGTCGCCGCCCGGCTGGCCGACCTGTCTCGGCACGTGGGCGCCGACCTGCTGGTCAACGTCGACGCCCGTGCCCCTTCCGGCGGCATCTACAAGACGTCGGTGCTCATCGGGCCGGACGGGGTGCGCGGCTCATATGCGAAGACCCGCCTCGTGCCGTTCGGCGAGTACGTGCCGCTACGCGGGCTGCTCGACTGGGCCACCTCCGGGACGGGCGCCGCGGGCGAGGATCGTCGCCGCGGCGACGGGCCGGTCGTGCTGCACACCGACCTGCACTCCAACAGCGTCGCGGTGGGGCCGCTGATCAGCTTCGAGACGCTGTTCTCGGACCTGGCCCGGCGCGAGGTGGAGCTCGGCGCTGATCTACTCGCCTACCAGAGCGCGACCTCGTCGTACCAGGGCAGTTGGGCGCAACCGCAGCTGGCGAGCATGCCCGCCGTCCACGCCGTCGAAACAGGTCGTCCCGCTGTGCATGCCGCGCTGTCGGGGGTGAGCTCGGCGTTCGATGCGCAGGGCCGACGGCTGGCGTGGTCACCCGCTTCGGAGCGCGGCACCACCGTGGTCGACGTCCCGCTCGGGGCGCGCTCCACCGCCTACGTCGGCTGGGGCGGCTGGGTGATCGGTGTGGCGCTGGTGGTGGTTACGGCGTGGTGTGCACGATCAGCACGTCGGTCTTGGACCGGCGCGCGACGTTGGCAGGCACCGAACCGAGGAGGCGGCCCGCGATGGTGGACAACCCGACGTTGCCGACCACCAGAAGGTCGGCCTTGATCTCCTCGGCCAACTCCACCAGGGCGTCGACGGGCGCACCGACGATGGCCTTCTCCTCGACGTTCTGAGCGCCGGCCTGATGGGCCCGCTCCTTGGCCTCGCGCAGGATCGCGTAGATCGGTGCGTTGCCGGCCATCTTGTAGCCCTCGTCCTTGAGCACGTCGGCTGCGCGCTGGTCCTCGGCCTGGGGGAAGTACGCCGTCGCGATGACCAGCTTGGCGTCACCGGCGATCTGACCAGCCTTCTCCACCGCGCGCAGCGACGAGTCCGATCCGTCCGTGCCAACCAAGACGGTCTGATAGGCGCTCATCCATGTCCTCCCGGGGTCGATTCCAACGCCATTCGGAACAGTAGCCCTTCCAGTGGCGTTTGCCTGCTATTTCGTCCTACTTGGCAGGCAACGTCACCCCGCGCGGGGCGCCGTGACGTCGCCTACACCGGTTGCGCCAGGCGACGTCCGGCGACATCCGGGCCACGTCGACGTCAATTTGCGGCGGGCACCGGCAATTCCGCGATCGCCTGGCGAATCAACCAGTGCGGCAACGAAAGTCGCCAGCCGACTGGGGTTCGATGCCGCGTTCGATGCCTATTCGACGCGCGCGCCGGGTTCGCGCACGCTAGCGTTTTCCCGTTCACCGGACGGGTACGGAGCCGAGCAGACGTGGAACTTTCCCTGGGAGCGCAGCGTCTCGCGCGCCTCGAGCGGTCGGAATCCGTGCGGACCGGCCGGGTCGATGCCGCGCTGGTGGCGGTGTTCGCCGTGGCGGTATCGGCGGCCGGCGCCGCACGGCCGTCGCTGTGGTTCGACGAGGCGGCGACGATCTCGGCCTCGACTCGGTCCATCCCCGAGCTGTGGCGACTGCTGCACAACATCGACGCCGTACACGGCCTGTACTACCTGCTCATGCACGGGTGGTTCACGGTGTTCCCGGTCACCGAGTTCTACTCCCGGCTGTCGAGTTGTCTGGCCGTCGGTGTCGCGGCGGCCGGCGTCGTCGTCCTGGCGCGCCAGTTCTCGTCTCGCATGCTCGCCGCGTGTGCGGGGATCATGTTCGCGATCCTTCCCCGCATCACGTGGGCCGGCATCGAGGCCCGGTCGTATGCGCTGACCGCCGCGGCAGCCGTCTGGGTGACCGTGCTGCTGGTGGTCGCCGTTCGCCGCAACTCGACGCGGCTGTGGGCCTGCTACGGGCTTGCCCTGGTGGCTTCCTCGCTGCTCAACGTGTTCGCAGTGCTGCTTGTGCTCGTTCACGCCGTCGCGCTGGTGGCCGTGTCGGCCAGTCGGGCGGTGGTGCACCGGTGGATCGCGACGGTGGCCGTGGCGATCACCGCCGTTGTGCCGTTTCTCGTGTTCAGCAGGACGCAGATCGCGCAGGTGCGGTGGATCTCGGCGCCGGGGTGGGACACCGTCGCGGAGGTGGTGCACGAGCAGTATTTCGACCACAGCGTGGCGTTCGCCGTCGTCGCTGCGGTGGTGCTGATCCTGCCCCTGGTGCGGCGCCGATTCCGGCCCACCGATGCCGGCGTCCGATCACTGGTGCTCATCAGCCTGGGCTGGATCGCGGTCCCGACCGCGGTGCTGCTGCTCTATTCGGTGTGGCTGGAACCGGTGTACTACCCGCGCTACCTCAGCTACACCTCACCCGCCATGGCGCTGCTCCTGGCGGTCGGCATCACGGCGATCGCCAGGACACGCGAGACCGTCGCGGCGGCGCTGACGGTTTTCGCGGTGGCGGCCACGCCGAATTATCTGCTCGAACAGCGGGGCCCGTACGCGAAGGAAGGCATGGACTTCAGCCAGGTCGCCGACGTCCTCACCGCGCACGCCTCCCCCGGCGACTGTCTGGTCCTGGACAACACCACCAATTGGGCGCCCGGCCCGATTCGTCCGCTCACCGCCGCGCGTCCACAGGCCTATGCGCACCTCTTCGACCCCGGCCGCGGCCCGCGTGCGGCGGACCGAAACCGCTTGTGGGACGCGCATCTCGGCATCTGGGGGGTCGCCGACCAGCTTCGGCGCTGCACCGTGCTGTGGACCATCTCCCAACGCGACACCAGCGTCGCTGATCGCGAGAGCGGGACCGCGCTGGACCCGGGGCCGCGCCTTCGCCGTGCGCCCGCATATCGGGTGCCGCAGGCAATGGGTTTCCGTGTCGTGGAGCGCTGGCAGTTCAGCTTCGCCCAGGTGGTCAAGTCGACGCGGTAGCGCGTGATCGTGGCGGAACCGGGTAATCGCTGTGCATGCCCGCACGGCCCACGCACACCGCCGCGGAGTTCGTTCCGGACAGCCGCGATCTCGACGACCTCGCCGACGCAGCGAACAGCTGCAAGGGGTGCGACCTCTATCTCGACGCCACGCAGACCGTGTTCGGCGGCGGCTCCGCGGACGCCCAGATGATGTTGGTCGGGGAACAGCCCGGCGATCAGGAGGACAGGGCGGGCGCACCGTTCGTCGGCCCCGCGGGCAAGCTGTTGGACAAGGCGCTGGTGCAAGCCGGGATCGACCGCGAACGGGTCTACGTGACCAATGCGGTCAAGCATTTCAAGTTCACGCTGCCCGAACGTGGCAAGCGCCGTATCCACAAGACACCGGGCCGCACCGAGGTGGTGGCCTGCCGGCCATGGCTGCTCGCCGAACTGGACGCGATTCGACCCGAAGTGCTGGTGCTGATGGGCGCGACCGCCGCTCAGTCGATGATGGGCAGCTCGTTCCGGCTGACCGCACACCGCGGCGAGGCCCTACGGCTCCCCGAGATCGACGAGATCACTGACCTCGACGTCGACCCCGCCGTGGCGGTCACCGTGCACCCGTCGTCGGTGCTTCGGGGCCGGCCCGAAGACCGCGAAGAGGCGTTTGGAGCCCTGGTGGCCGATCTGCGGTTCGCCGCCGGCCTGTGTTCGGCCAAGACCTGATCAGCGTTGGCTAACAGGCAGCGGGCGGTACCCACATCGACACGGCGGGCGGTACCCACGCGCACGGTCCGCCGTAATGCGGGCCGTTCCAGTAACGCGGCTCCTCCCAGCGCGGCCCACGCCAACCCCGGTCGTCCCAGTCGTCCCATTTGTCGAGCTTCCACGTCATACCCGGTGTATTCGGTACCGGTTGCTCGGCGTTGGCCACACCCGAACCGACACCCAAGGCGGTGACGGCCAGCGCGCCGATGAGCGCAGCATGCATCCCGATCCTCTTCACAACCACAACGAAACTCCTACTACTGCAGCAAATTCATCGATTCCGACCCGGGGACATTCTATCCTCTCGCGCGGGGGAGCGTTCAATGCCGTTGGGGTGTCGCGGTATTGGCGAGTTGTGGCAAACGCCCACTCCTCGTCGACGCCACCAACCCGAACGCGGCCAAGACCGCGAAGCCCGCCAATAACCACCGAGCGGGCGTCGCGGTACCCGTCTCGGTCAGGTTCACGACGACACCGGCCAGCCCGGCGCCGAACGCACCGCAAATCAACTGGACGGTGTTGATAGCGGCGGCCGCCGTCGGCCCCTCCGCCGGGTCGTCGACCCGGCTCATCGCCCATGCCGACAGGTGCGGCCACGCGATGCCGACCCCGGCGCCCGTCACGACCAGCGCCAGCGCCCAGACCGCAACCACGGCGGGTGGGGCGTCGTCGCGCATGGTCGCCGCCGCGAGGGCGAGACCAGCGGCCATCACGGCCGGTGCGACCGCGACCGTCCTCCTGATCATCCGTTCGTTGCCCATCGAGGCGCTGCCGATCTCGCCGACGGTCCAACCCAGCGCCAACCCGGCGCCGAGGAAGCCGGCTGCCACGGGCGTCAAGCCGGCCAGGCGCTGCCCGAACAGCGGCACGTACATGTCCGCCATCGTCGCGGCCATCAGTACGCCGAGGGTCAGGTAGATCCATTTCAGCGGCCCGCGGCCAAACGTGCTGGGCGGCAACACCGCCGCGGGTAGCCGCCGGTCGACGAACAGAAACGCCGCCACCAGAGCGGCACCAAAGCCGAGCAGCGCAGCGGTGACCCGCGCATCCCGCGGCACGCCGGCCGCGCTGACCGCCAGCGCCGCGGCACCCAACAGGATCAGCGACGGCACGGGGATCGGCGTGATCGGGACGTCGGCGGCGGCGACACGCCGCGCGGGTAAGGCCAACGGCACCAGCACGCCGATCGCCGCGGTCAGGATCGCGAGGACTCCGAACGCCCAACGCCACGAACCGAATTGGGAGAAGATGCCGCCGGCGGCCGGACCGAGCAGGGTGCCCACGCCCCACATCGCCGACACCAGCGCCGACGCCTTGGTCCACAACCGTTGGGGCAGTGCGGTGTTGATCACTGCATAGCCCAACCCGGCCAACAGCCCGCCGGCCAGCCCTTGCACCGTGCGGCCGACCAGCAGGGCCGACATGGTGGGCGCCGCAGCGCAGGCCACGCTGCCGGCGCCGAACACGCTGAGTGCCAGCAGATACGAGGACCGAGGCCCGAGGCGCATCAGCGTCGCGTGCACGGTGGTCGCCGCGACCACGGAGGCGACCAGGTACACCGTCGTCACCCAGGCATACAACCGGTGCCCACCGATGTCGGCGACCGCGCTGGGCATCAGGCTGATGGTCAGGAACTCGTTGGTGGCGTACAGCGCGACCCCGCCGGCGAGCACGGTGCTGGCGCCGAGGTACTTCGGCCCCAGCAGGTCACGCCACCGGCCCGTGGTGGTCGTCGCTGTCTCGGTCACCCGCTCACGCTATGAGCTGAACCGCACTTGAGGTCAAGCCGCCTGGGATCACTTCAGGCCCGCGGCGTCCATGCCGCGCAGTTCCTTCTTCAGATCGGCGATTTCGTCACGAATCCGCGCGGCCAACTCGAACTGCAGGTCGCGGGCCGCGGACATCATCTGTTCGGTGAGATCCCTGATGAGGTCGGCCAATTCGGCGCGCGGCATGTTCGACGTGTCGCGTCCCTCGATGATCCCGGCGCTGACGGCGCGGCCTGGCTCGCCCTGTGCGCGGCGCCCGCGGGAGGCGTTGCGACCGGAGCCGCCGACCTCAACGTCGTCGGCCTCGCGGTACACCTGATCGAGGATGTCGGCGATCTTCTTGCGCAACGGCTTCGGGTCGATGCCATGCTCGGTGTTGTAGGCGATCTGCTTGGCACGACGCCGCTCGGTCTCGTCGATGGCTTCCTTCATCGAATCGGTGATCTTGTCCGCGTACATGTGCACCTCACCGGACACATTGCGTGCGGCGCGGCCGATGGTCTGGATCAAGCTGCGCGGAGACCGCAGGAAGCCTTCCTTGTCGGCGTCGAGGATCGCGACCAGCGACACCTCGGGCAGGTCCAACCCCTCGCGCAGCAGGTTGATCCCGACCAGCACGTCGTACTCACCGAGGCGCAACTGCCGGAGCAACTCGACACGGCGCAGCGTGTCCACCTCGGAGTGCAGGTACCGCACCCGGATGCCCATCTCGAGCAGGTAGTCGGTGAGGTCTTCGGCCATCTTCTTGGTCAACGTGGTGACCAGGACGCGCTCGTCGCGCTCCGTACGCTTGCGGATCTCCCCGATCAGGTCGTCGATCTGGCCCTTCGTCGGCTTGACCAACACCTGGGGATCGACCAGGCCGGTAGGACGGATGACCTGCTCGACGAATTCACCGCCGGTCTGACTCATCTCATAGGGCCCGGGCGTCGCCGACAGGTACACCGTCTGACCGATCCGGTCGGCGAACTCCTCCCAGGTCAGCGGGCGGTTGTCCACTGCCGAAGGCAGCCGGAAACCGAAGTCGACGAGGTTGCGCTTGCGGGACATGTCCCCCTCATACATCCCGCCGATCTGCGGCACCGTCACGTGCGACTCGTCGATGACGAGCAGGAAGTCCTCGGGGAAGTAGTCCAGGAGCGTCGCGGGCGCGGATCCGGCCGGCCTGCCGTCGATGTGACGCGAGTAGTTCTCGATGCCCGAGCAGAAGCCGACCTGGCGCATCATCTCGACGTCGTAATTCGTTCGCATCCGCAGCCGCTGGGCCTCCAACAGCTTGCCCTGGCCCTCCAACTCGGCCAGCCGCTCCTCGAGTTCCTGCTCGATGGTCGAGATCGCGTGAGCCATCCGCTCCGGCCCCGCGACGTAGTGCGTCGCCGGAAAGATCCGCAGCGAGTCGACCTTGCGCACCACGTCACCGGTCAGCGGATGCAGGTAGTACAGCTCCTCGATCTCGTCCCCGAAGAACTCGATGCGGACGGCCAACTCCTCATACGACGGAATGATCTCCACGGTGTCCCCGCGCACCCGGAACGACCCGCGGGTGAACGCCATGTCGTTGCGGGTGTACTGGACGTCGACCAGCAGGCGCAGCAGCGCGTCGCGCGGCACCTCCTGGCCGACCCGCAGCTCCACCGACCGGTCCAGGTAGGACTGTGGGGTGCCCAGACCGTAGATGCACGACACCGACGCGACCACGACCACGTCGCGGCGCGATAACAGGCTCGACGTCGCGGAGTGCCGCAACCGCTCGACGTCGTCGTTGATCGAGCTGTCCTTCTCGATGTAGGTGTCGGTCTGGGCGATGTAGGCCTCGGGCTGGTAGTAGTCGTAGTACGACACGAAGTACTCGACTGCGTTGTGCGGCAACATCTCCCGCAACTCGTTGGCCATCTGCGCGGCGAGCGTCTTGTTGGGCTCCATCACCAGAGTCGGCCGCTGAACCCGCTCGATGAGCCACGCTGTCGTGGCGGATTTGCCGGTGCCGGTGGCGCCCAGCAGCACCACATCGTGCTCGGCCGCCTTGATCCGGCGCTCCAACTCGTCGATTGCGGCGGGCTGGTCCCCAGCGGGCGCATACGGGCTGACCACCTCGAAGCGGCCGCCGGTGCGCACAATCGAGTCGACGGGGCGGTACTCCGAGTGCGCGAGCACGGGGTGTTCAGTAGCGAAGGCCATAATGCACCAGGTTAAGCGTGCGGACCGACAACTTCATGCCCCGCGGCGGCGGCCGCCCCACCGACGGCCCGGTGGCCCTATCCTTGACCCATCCACGCTCCCAAGCACGAGACGTTCGACCTGCGCGCCCACACCAACACCGACCCGAAGGGCATCGTGCGGGCCGTCGAGATCTACACGGTCCGGCCCTGGGGCCTCTACATGGCTCGCCCGGCTCCTGGCCGTGCCCAGTTCCACTACCTCGAATCGTGGCTGCTGCCGTCGCTGCGGCTCCGTGCGACGGTGTTCCACTTCAACCCGGGCCACGAACTGGACCAGGACTACTACCTCGACGTCGGGCGTTACACGCCCGGGCGGGACGTCTGGCATTCCGAGGACCACTACCTCGACCTGGTGGTCCGCACCGGTGAGGGGGCCGAGCTCTGCGACGTGGACGAACTGCTCACCGCGGTGCGGCACAACCTGCTGACCCCGGAAACCGGCGAGCAGGCGGTACAGGCCGCGGTGTCAGCGATCGACGGGCTGTCGCGGCACGGCTACGACCTGAACCGGTGGCTGGCCAGTCAAGGCATGCCGCTGACGTGGAAATGATCATGAATTTGTCCGCACCGCGACGAACGGTAGTCTCTGATCACGTGAATCTCATCGAACGCACGTCTTTCGCCGCCTCGCTCGCTGCGGGAGCCGTGCTGGTGGGCGCCCTGGTGGCCCCCGCGGTCGCCTCGGGTCAGCCGGTCGGTTCCGGCACCGAGGTGGCGCCGCCCGGCCAGCCCAAAATCCTGCACAACGTCATATACCGCGCGCGGGCCGACGGCACCTCCCGCGGCGCGGTCGTCGCGTACAAGATGGACGACCAGAACGTCAACAGTGCGCAGCCCACGCTGCTGCCCGGTCAGACCTTCGAGGTCAACGCGGTGCTGGCGGACCCCAAGCTGGCCGGCATGGAGATTTCCATCGAATGGCCGTACGGGTCGAACCTGCACTGCGAGATCCTCGTCGACGACCAGATCGTCGCCAAGGCCGATCAGTTCATCGCGCCGCGGTTGCTCCGGCCGAAGGACGATCCGATGTACGGAGTGCTGCAATGCGGTGCGCCGCTGAATCTTCCGGTGGACGGCGCGCCGGACACCGATGTGAGCGCGCCGCCGCAGGCATAAGCTCCGGCGACCGTCAGGGCCGCCACCCGGTGGCGTCGGCCCACTCCCATGCCCGTCGATATGCGTCGAGGAACCACGGCTCTTTCGCGTCGGCGTAGGCACCGGTCTGGGTGTGCCCCTTCGCGGCGACCTGCCGCTTCAACGTGAGGTAGTCGGCCTGGACACCCGGATTGGCGCGTAACCAGTCGACGAAGAGCAGCGCGAACTGCTGGCCCGGCCAGCCGTCGACCCGCAGATGGACGTTCGTCGGTCGACCGGGATCGGCCGAACAGTGAAATCGCTTGCGCCACAGCGCTTCGTCGTCGGTGTGGTCGAACTCGGTGGCCGTGCTGCGGGCGTCCGGCTTGCCGACGTCGGCGGTGATCGGCCTGCAGACATACCCGGCCGTCGTCAACGCCTCGCGCAGTTCGTCGGCGACCTCGAGCGAGCCGACCGTCACCTGCACGTCGATCACGTCCTTGGCGTCCAGTCCGGGTACCGCCGTGGAACCGATGTGGTCGATGCGCGCGGCGCGGTGCCCGCAGGCCGTGTCGAGCCGAGCCAGGATGCGCCGTGCCTGCTCAGGCCATGTCGGATCGTAGGGCACCAGAACCGGTTCCGCGTGTGCGGGCCGATTCTCGTGCACGTTGTGCGCGAACGGCAGGATCCGTTCCTGCCACAGCGCTCGCGCCGCGCCGACCAGCTGTGCTGTGGTGCCCGAGTTGTCCAGCCACACGTCGGCAACGGCACGGCGCTGTTCCTCGGTGGCTTGCGCGGCGATCCGGGCCCGGGCGTCCTCTTCGGTGAACCCTCGGTGCTCGATCAACCGTTTCACCCGCAGATCCTCGTCCGCGTGCACGATCACCACCAACGGAAACATCGGTGCCATACCGGATTCGACGAGCAGCGGGATGTCCTCGACGATCACGGCGTCTTCGGCGGCGGCCGCGATCAACTTCGATCGGCGGTGCGCTATCAGCGGATGGACGATCCCGTTGAGGGTCTTGCGCTTCTCCTCGTCGCTGAACGCGATGGCGGCGAGGGCCGGGCGGTTCAACGCCCCGGCCGACGGTCCGTCGCCGTACAGGATCTGCTCGCCGAACGCGTCGACCAGCTTGGCCAGCCCCTCAGTCCCGGGCTCGACGACCTCGCGGGCGATCACGTCGCCGTCGACGACGACTCCCCCGAGTTCACTGAACGTCGCGGACACGGTCGATTTCCCGGCGCCGATACCGCCGGAGAGCCCAATGCGCAGCACCGCCCCAGTCTGTCAGGGTGCCGAACGCGTTATGCGTTGCCTGCGAGCTTCTCCCGCAGCGCCGCGAGTTGGGCGTCGCTGGCCAGCGATCCACCCGACGACTGCTCCTCGCCACGCGACGTGCCGTTCGACGATGAGGACGCCTCCGCTGCGTCTGCTTCAGCAGCGGCGAACTTCTCCATCTGCGCGGTGTGCATCTTGTGCCGGCGCTCGGCCTCCGCGTAGCGGGACTCCCACTCCTCACGCTGCTTCTCGAAACCCTCGAGCCACTCGTTGGTCTCGGAGTCGAAGCCCTCCGGGAAGATGTAGTTGCCCTGCTCGTCGTAGCTGTCGGCCATGCCGTACTTCGACGGGTCGAACTCCTCGGTGTAGTCCTCGTTGGCCTGCTTGAGGCTCAGCGAGATGCGGCGCCGCTCCAAATCGATGTCGATGACCTTGACCATCGCGTCGTCGCCGACCTGCACCACCTGGTCCGGGACCTCGACGTGGCGCTCGGAGAGCTCGGAAATGTGGACCAGGCCCTCGATGCCCTCCTCGACGCGGACGAACGCGCCGAACGGCACCAGCTTGGTGACCTTGCCCGGCACGATCTGGCCGATCGCGTGGGTGCGGGCGAAGTGCCGCCACGGGTCTTCCTGGGTCGCCTTGAGCGACAACGAAACCCGCTCGCGGTCCATGTCGACGTCGAGCACCTCGACGGTGACCTCGTCGCCCACCTGGACCACCTCGGACGGGTGGTCGATGTGCTTCCAGGACAGCTCGGAGACGTGCACCAGGCCGTCGACACCGCCGAGGTCGACGAACGCGCCGAAGTTGACGATGCTGCTGACCACGCCCTTGCGGATGGCGCCCTTCTGCAGCTGGTTGAGGAACTCGCTGCGCACCTCGGACTGGGTCTGCTCCAGCCAGGCGCGGCGGGAGAGCACCACGTTGTTGCGGTTCTTGTCCAGCTCGATGATCTTCGCCTCGATCTCCTTGCCGATGTACGGCTGCAGATCGCGGACGCGGCGCATCTCGACCAGCGACGCGGGCAGGAAGCCGCGTAGGCCGATGTCGAGGATCAGGCCGCCCTTTACGACCTCGATGACGGTGCCCTTGACGGCCTCGTCCTTCTCTTTGAGCTCCTCGATGGTGCCCCAGGCGCGCTCGTACTGGGCGCGCTTCTTGGACAGGATCAGGCGGCCTTCCTTGTCCTCCTTGGTGAGGACCAGAGCCTCGACCTCATCGCCCACGGAAACGACCTCGTTGGGGTCGACGTCGTGCTTGATGGAGAGCTCACGGGACGGGATGACGCCTTCGGTCTTGTAACCGATGTCGAGCAGGACTTCGTCACGGTCAACCTTGACGATCGTCCCTTCGACGATGTCGCCATCGTTGAAGTACTTGATGGTCTTGTCGATGGCGGCGAGAAAGTCCTCGCTCGAGCCGATGTCGTTGACGGCTACTTGCGGCGAGGTGACGGAGGGACTTGGCATGTGGTGGGTTGCTCCGGACAGGTTTGATCGTAGGGACAGTTGTTTATTGGTGTTACCCGCCGCAGAAGAATGCAAAAACCACAGACAGGTACCGGTAGAGGTTACTCGACTGGGCACATGCTGGACAAACCCGGTCCCCCGCCTGTTGCGCGCTCGCTACCCTGACTTCTCGTGTCCTACGCCGGTGCGCCCCAGCCCTGGCCGATCCAGCCGCCGTTCGAGCGCAAGGTGCGAAAGGTCGGGGCGCCGCTGGCCGTCCTCATCCTGCTCGGCACCGTGGCCGGGCTGATCGTCGTCGGGCTGACCGCCCTGAACCCGGTCGGCGCCGGTATCGGGCTGGTGCTGTCGAGCCTGACCATGGTGGTCGTGCTGCTGGCCTACGTGTGGCTGGACCGCTTCGAGCCGGAGCCGCCGAGGCTGCTGATCTTCGCGTTCTTGTGGGGCGCCTCGGTTGCCGTGGTGCTGTCGGTGCTTCTCGGGCTCTTCTTCGAGTCTCTGATCGTGACCGGCGAGACCGACGACGTCAGTTGGGTGTCGGTGGCCGTCATCGCGCCGGTGATCGAGGAAGCGGCGAAGGGCACCTTTCTGCTGTTCATGATGACCGGCCGGCGCCGCAACGAACTCAACTCGCTGACCGACTGCCTGGTCTATGCCGGGCTGGTCGGCGCCGGTTTCGCCTGGTTGGAGGACATCCTCTACATCGCCAGCGGCGAATCGCTCGGCGATTCGCTGCTCACCGCGGCATTGCGACTGGTCATGGCGCCGTTCGCGCATTCGCTGTTCACCACGTTCATCGGCATCGGCGTGTATTTCGCGCTGCACCACCGCAACGCGCTGACCCGCGCGGGCTACATCGGTTTGGGGTACCTGGCCGCGGTCGTCATGCACGGGCTGTGGAACGGCTCGTCGCTGCTGGGCATCGGGTGGTATTTCGCGGTCTACCTGTTCTGGATGGTCCCGATCTTCGCGTTGGTGATCGTGCTCGGCGTGCAGGGCCGCCGCCGCGAGCAGACCATTGTCGCGGCCAAGCTGCCCGGCATGGTGGCCGCGGGCCTGGTGACGCCGAACGAGGCCACCTGGCTGGGGTCGTTGCGGCACCGCAAGCAGGCTGTCGCGCTGGCCACCCGCCAAGGCGGACGACCCGCGGGCAAGGCGGTCAAGCGGTTCGCCGCCCAGGTCGTCGAGCTGGCGTTCGTCCGGGACAGAATTGACCGCGGCTTCGGCGACCAGCGCGTCTATACCCTGCAGGCCGAGGAGGCCTACGCAGTACACGCGGCACGAGCGGCCGCTCCGATGCTGCAGTGGCTGACCGCTTACCGCGCCCCGAGCCGCTGACTCAGTGTGCGGCCGCGTCCCAGCTGCGGCCGTAGCCGACCGACACCTCCAGCGGCACATCCAGCGGGTAGGCGTTGCCCATCTGCTCGCGTACCAGCTTCTCCACGGCGTCGCGCTCGCCCTCGGCGACCTCGAAGAGCAGTTCGTCGTGCACCTGCAGCAGCATCCGCGACGCCAGACCGGAGTCCTTCAGCGCCTTGTCGACATTGATCATCGCCACCTTGATGATGTCGGCGGCGCTGCCCTGAATCGGTGCGTTGAGCGCGGCCCGCTCGGCGGCCTCGCGCACGTTGCGGTTGCTGCTGTCCAGTTCGGGTAGGTAGCGCCGCCTGCCGAACACCGTCGAGGTGTATCCGTCCTTGCGGGCCTGGTCGACGACGTTGTGCAGGTAATCGCGCACCCCGCCGAACCGGTCGAAGTACTGCTCCATCTGCACTTTGGCTTCCTCGGTGGAGATCTTGAGCTGCGCCGCGAGCCCGTAGGCGCTCAGCCCGTACGCCAATCCGTAGGACATCGCCTTGACGCGGCGCCGCAGCTCCGCGGTGACCTCGTCGATCGGCACCGAGAACGCCCGCGACGCGACGAACGAGTGCAGATCTTCACCGGTGTTGAACGCTTCGATCAGCCCCTCATCCTTCGACAGATGCGCCATGATGCGCATTTCGATCTGGCTGTAGTCGGCCGTCATCAGCTCCGTATAGCCCTTGCCCACGACGAATGCGTCGCGGATGCGCCGGCCCGCGTCGGTGCGGATGGGGATGTTCTGCAGGTTCGGCTCGGTCGACGACAGGCGCCCCGTCGCGGCGATGGTCTGGTTGAACGTGGTGTGGATGCGGCCATCGGAGGCCACGGAGGCCAGCAGCCCGTCGACGGTCACCTTCAACCGCGTCGCGTCGCGGTGGGTGAGCAGATGCTGCAGAAACGGATGGCCGGTCTTGTCGAACAGGGACTGCAGCGCGTCGGCGTCCGTGGTGTAGCCGGTCTTGGTGCGCTTGGTCTTGGGCATCTCCAGTTCGTCGAACAGCACCACCTGCAGCTGCTTCGGTGAACCGAGGTTGATCTGCTTGCCGATCACCGCGTAGGCCGCCTCGGCGGCGTCGCGAATCTGGTCGGCGAACTCGCTCTGCAACTGGCCGAGTTGCTCGAGGTCGACAGCGATGCCCGCGGTCTCCATCTCGGCCAGCACCCGCTGCACCGGCAACTCCATGTTGTTCAGCAGCGCCAGGGAGTCGATACGGGCGAGCTCCTCGTCGAGCGCGTCGGCGAGATCCATTACCGCGCTGGCCCGCAGGATCACGGTCTGCACGGCCTGGCCGTCGACGCCATCATTGTCATCTAACAGCGAAAGCTGTTGCTGCTCAGGTGTTTCCGCACGAAGTTCGCGCTTCAGGTAGCGCAGCGAGAGATCGTCGAGCGCAAAGCTGCGCTGCCCAGGACGGACGAGGTACGCGGCGAGTGCGGTGTCCGAGGTGACGCCGGCGAGCTTCCAGCCGCGGCCTTGCAGATCGTGCATCGCCAGCTTGGCTTCGTGTAGCGCCTTCGGCGGTCCGGGGTCGGCCAGCCAGGACGCCAGCGCGGCCTCGTCATCGGCGCTCAGCGTGGCGGTGTCGATGTAGCGCCCGTCGCCGTCCGCGGCGACGATGGCCAGTGCGGTCGCGTCGGCGTCGAAGGCCAGGTGCGTGCCCACCACCGCCATCCCGAACCTCTTACCCGAGCTGTGTTCGGCCAGCCACGCCGCGAGCTCTCCCGGCTCCAGCGCCCGCCCTCGCACGTCGAAACCCTGGTCCACCTCGGGGTCCGCCGACGCCAGCGTCTCGAACAGCCGGTCGCGCAGTACCCGGAACTCCAGGTCGTCGAAGAGCCGGTGGATCTGGTCGCGGTCCCACGGCTGCATCCGCAGGGTGTCCGGGGTCTGCGGGAGCGCCACGTCGCGCACCAGGTCGGTCAGTTCCCGGTTGAGCACGACGCTCGACAGGTTCGCCCGCAACGCATCGCCCACCTTGCCCTTCACGGAGTCGACGTTGTCGACCAGCGCCTGCAGCGAGCCGAATTCGGCGATCCACTTCGTCGCCGTCTTCTCCCCGACGCCGGGGATACCCGGCAGGTTGTCGCTGGGGTCTCCGCGCAGGGCCGCGAAGTCCGGATACTGCTGCGGGGTCAGGCCGTACTTCTCCAGCACCGCCTCCGGGGTGAACCGGGTCAGCTCGCTGACGCCCTTGCGCGGATACAGCACCGTGACGTCGTCGCTGACCAGTTGCAGCGAGTCGCGGTCGCCGCTGACCACCAGTACGCGATAGCCGCCCAGCTCGGCCTGGGTGGCCAGCGTGGCGATGATGTCGTCGGCCTCGAAGCCCGGTTCGGCGAGCACGGTGATTCCCAGCGCACCGAGCACCTCTTTGGTGATGTCGATCTGGCCGCGGAACTCGTCGGGGGTCGTGGACCGGCCGGCCTTGTACTCGGGGTACTTGTCGACGCGGAACGTCTGGCGCGACACGTCGAACGCGGCCGCAATGTGGCTGGGCTGCTCGTCACGCAACAGATTGATCAGCATCGCCGTGAAGCCGTACACAGCGTTGGTGGTGAGCCCGCCCTGCGTCTTGAAGTTCTCGGCAGGCAGCGCGTAGAACGCCCGGTACGCCAGCGAATTGCCGTCGAGCAACATCAGTGTCGGCTTCTGTTCCGTGTGCTCGGACGCCGTCTTCTTGCCGGTGGCGGTGCTGGCTGGGCTCACGGCCCTACTCTATGCATCGGCGGTGACAACGGAGCCACCGTGGCGCTCGCACCTGCCGCCGCGTCCCACTCAACTGGAACACGTTTCAGTTTCGCCGGGCGACTCGGTACGCTGACCCGCGTGTCAGCTTCCACTCAACCCGCGATCGAAGGTTGGTTCGCCACCGATGGATCCGGTGAGGCCTATCTGATCGGCGGCAAGTGCCATCAGTGCGGCACCTACGTGTTTCCGCCCCGTGCCAACAACTGTCCGAACCCGGGGTGTGACGGCGACGAGCTGGCCCAGGTGCCACTGTCGCGGCGCGGAACGCTGTGGAGCTACACCGAGAACCGGTACGCTCCCCCGCCGCCTTATCCGACCCCGGATCCCTTCGAGCCCTTCGCCGTTGCCGCGGTGGAACTGGCCGAGGAGGGGCTCATCGTGCTGGGCAAGGTCGTCGAGGGAACGTTGGCCGCGGACCTGAAGGTCGGCATGGAGATGGAGCTGACCACGATGCCGTTGTTCGTCGACGACGACGGCGTCGAGCGCGTCGTTCACGCATGGAAGGTGGCGGAATGAGTACTGAAACTCCGGCACCGCTGTACATCCTGGGCGCCGGCATGCACCCGTGGGGCAAGTGGGGGCGCGACTTCACCGAATACGGCGTCGTCGCGGCGCGGGCCGCGTTGGCCGAGGCGGGTTTGGACTGGCGCCAGATCCAGCTGGTCGCGGGCGCCGACACGATCCGCAACGGCTATCCGGGCTTCGTGGCGGGTGCGACGTTCGCGCAGAAACTGGGCTGGAATGGCGTACCCGTGTCGTCGAGTTACGCGGCGTGCGCCAGCGGTTCACAGGCGTTGCAGAGCGCACGCGCTCAGATCCTCGCGGGCTTCTGCGATGTGGCGCTGGTGATCGGTGCGGATACCACCCCGAAGGGGTTCTTCGCTCCGGTCGGCGGCGAGCGTCGCAACGATCCCGACTGGCAGCGCTTCCACCTCATCGGCGCCACCAACACGGTGTACTTCGCGCTGCTGGCGCGCCGCCGCATGGACCTCTACGGCGCCACTCTCGAAGACTTCGCCGCGGTGAAGGTCAAGAACGCCAAGCACGGGTTGGACAACCCGAACGCGCGCTACCGCAAGGAAGCCACGATCGACGACGTGCTGGCCAGCCCCGTGGTGTCCGATCCGCTTCGGCTGCTTGACATCTGCGCGACGTCGGACGGCGCGGCCGCGCTGGTGGTGGCGAGCAAGTCGTTCGCGGAAAAGCATCTCGGCTCGCTCGACGGCGTCCCGTCGGTGCGAGCGATCAGCACCGTGACGCCGCAGTACCCGCAGCATCTACCCGAACTGCCCGACATCGCAACGGATTCCACCGCGGTGGTGAATGCGCCGGAGCGTGTGTTCAAAGACCAGATTCTCGACGCCGCCTACTCCGAAGCCGGCATCGGTCCCGAGGACCTGAGCCTGGCCGAGGTCTATGACCTGTCCACGGCGCTGGAACTCGACTGGTATGAGCATCTCGGCCTGTGCGCCAAAGGCGAGGCGGAGCAACTGCTGCGCAGCGGTGCGACGGCGATCGGCGGAAAGATCCCGGTCAACCCGTCCGGCGGACTGGCCTGCTTCGGCGAAGCCATTCCGGCACAGGCGATCGCGCAGGTCTGCGAGCTGACCTGGCAGCTCAAGGGCCAGGCGACCGGTCGGCAGGTCGAGGGTGCCAAGGTGGGGGTCACCGCCAACCAGGGGCTGTTCGGCCACGGCTCCTCGGTGATTGTTGCTCGCTAGGCAGTTCGAGCCGTACGGCCCCTCCTACTGGGGCGCCATCGCGGTGTTCGTCATCGGCGCCGTGCTGCTGGTGTGGTCGGGCCGCCGCCAGACCGAACGGCGGGCAAGACACCTGGGCCGCATCCTCGGTGGGGTCACCGCCGCGATCTACGCCGCGATCCTGGTCTACAACTTGACCCCGCCGACGCTCGCGGGTTCGGTGCCGCTGCAACTCACCGACCTGGCAACCGTCGTCGCCGCGTATGCGCTGTGGACGCAACGGCATTGGGCGTACGCCCTGACCTACTACTGGGGACTGGTGCTGAGCGTGCAGGCGCTGATCTCCCCCGTGCTGCGTGGACCCGACTTTCCGCACTATCGGTTTCTGGCGTTCTACGCGATTCATCTGCTGGTGGTGTGGGCCGCCATCTACCTCACATGGGGCCGCGGCATGCGACCCGATTGGCGAAGCCTGCGATTCGCGATTCTGGTCACGCTCGTCTGGGCGGCGGTCACCATGGTCTTCAACGCCGTCGCCGGCACCAATTACGGCTTCCTGAACGCCAAACCGGACACCGCATCGCTGTTGGATGTCCTGGGTCCGTGGCCGGTGTACGTCCTCGTCGGGGCGACCCTGGTGGCCGCGGTTTGGGCGTTGATGACGTGGCCGTGGGTGGCACGCCGGTCGCAGACCTGAGTCACGCCACCCCGAGATAGGCGGCGCGAATGCTGTCATCGGCCAACAACTCTCGGGCATTGCCTTCGCGCGTGACTTCACCGGTCTCCAGAATGTAGGCGCGGTCCGAACGGCTCAGCGCCTGTTGGGCATTCTGCTCGACCAGCAGCACGGTGGTGCCCTGGGCGTTGATCTCGCCGATGATCCGGAAGATCTGGGAGATCACCATCGGCGCCAGGCCCATGGACGGCTCGTCGAGCAGCAGCACCCGCGGCCGGGCCATCAGCGCCCGCCCGATGGCCAGCATCTGCTGCTCGCCACCCGAGAGCGTGCCGCCCACCTGACTGCGGCGTTCGGCGAGCCGCGGAAACGTATCCAGGACCCAGTCCAAACGCTTCCGATGTTCGGACCGTGAGGCGAACTTGCGTCCGTAACAACCCATCTCGAGGTTCTCCACGACCGACATCCCGGGGAAGACACCGCGTCCCTCGGGCGCCTGCACCAGCCCCTGGATCACCCGCTGGTGGGCTTTGACCTTGGTGATGTCGGCGCCCTCGAACCAGATCGAACCCGAGGTCAGCGGCAGCAGCCCCGAGATCGCCCGCATGGTGGTCGTCTTGCCGGCTCCGTTGGAGCCGAGCAGGGTCACCAGTTCACCTTCGCGAACCGTGAGCGAGATCCCGTGCAGTGCACGGATTCTCCCGTACTGCACGACGATGTCGCGTAATTCGAGGATGACGGGCCGCTCGGTCCCTGGCGATTCATTCGACTGCGTCATCGGGCACCCCCAAGTACGCCGCGATCACCTTCGGGTCCTCGCGGATCTCCCCGGGCAGGCCGTCGGCGATCTTGCGACCGAACTCCAGGACCACGATGCGATCGGTCACGCCCATCACCAGCCTCATGTCGTGTTCGATCAGCAACACGGTGTAGCCGTCGTCGCGGATCTTCTGGATCAGCTCGATGAGCGCGGCCTTCTCCCGCGGGTTGAATCCGGCCGCCGGCTCGTCCAGACACAGCAGTTTCGGTTCGGTGGCCAGCGCGCGGGCGATCTCCAGCCGTCGTTGGTCCCCGTAGGACAGGTTCTTCGCCTTCTCCTCGCCGCGGTCCGCGATGCCTACGAAATGCAGTAGTGCAGCCGATCTCTCGATCGCAGTCCTCTCCTCGCGCCTGTGGCGCGGGGTTCTGACCAGCGCACCGGGCACCGAGGTGAAGTGCCTTGCGTCGGTGCCAACCATGACGTTCTCCAGGGCGGTCATCTCGCCCCACAACCGGATGTTCTGGAAGGTCCGCGCTATTCCGCGGCGGGTGATCTGGTGCCTTTTGACGCGGCCCAGTGGTGCGCCGTCGAAGGTGACCGATCCCGATGTCGGGCGGTACACCCCGGTGATCGCGTTGAAGCAGGTGGTCTTACCGGCGCCGTTCGGGCCGATCATGCCGAGGATCTCGCCGCGACGAATGTCGAACGACACCGAGTCGAGCGCCGTCAACCCGCCGAACTTCACGGTGAGATCGGTTGTCCTCAAGAGGATCTCGCCCTCGGCGGCATGGATCTCGCGGTGGACGCCCGCCAATTCCTCGATCGTCATCGCGCCGATTCCTTTTCCGGCGAGCGCAGCAGGTCGCGCGCGGCCCTGCCGTAGGCGAGAAGTTGCTGGCGGGCCGGGAACAGGCCCTGCGGCCGGAAGATCATCAGAACCACCAGCGCCAGCCCGAAGAACAGGTACTTCAGGTCGCCGAGGTTGATACCGAGGAACTCCACGCCGAGCAGTCGGTTCGGCAGGTAGACGATGATGAACGCACCCACCACCACGCCGAGCTTGTTGCCCTGACCGCCGAGCACCACGGCGCACAGGAACAGCATCGAGTTGATGATGTTGAACGTCGGCGGCGCGACGAACTGCACCTGGCCCGCGTACAGCGCGCCGGACAGACCGCCGATCGCCGCGCCGATCACGAATGCCCACAACTTGAATCGGAAAGTGTTGACGCCCATGACTTCCGCGGCGTCCTCGTCTTCCCGGATCGCGATCCAGGCGCGACCGACGCGGCTGCGTTCGAGGTTGCCGACAAGCAGCAGGATCCCGACCATCAGCACGATGCCCAGCCAGAACCACCATGTGCCGTAATTGGCGTCGCCTGCGGAGTTACCGCTGGAGAACACGCCTTCCGGGACGCGTTCGCTCTCACCGAACCGCGGGTAGGCCACCTCGTTGAGGCCGCGCGGGCCGTTGGTCACCTCCGAAAGGTTGTCCGCCAGCAGCCGGATGATCTCGCCGAAACCCAGCGTGACGATCGCGAGGTAGTCGCCGCGGAGCCGTAGCGTCGGCGTTCCGAGGATGAGTCCGGTCAGCGCGGTGATGGCCATCGCCAGCGGCACGCAGGCCAGCCACGCCCAGTCCTCGTTGAACCATCCCGTCGCGCCCATCTTGTTCCACGGACTGTTGGGACTGGTGAGCAGCGCGACGGTGTACGCACCCACGGCGTAGAAGCCGACGTAGCCGAGGTCGAGCAGGCCGGCCTGACCCACCACGACGTTGAGGCCGATCGCGATGATGGCGACCATGGCGAATTGCGCCATGGTGCCGCCGAAGCTGATGTTCGGCGTGTTCAAAAACGGCGGCGGGAAGAGCGGCAACAGTGCGAGCAGGCCGAAGGCGAGCACGCCGAAGCCCCACTTCTGCACCCGCGAAAGGCCGTCCCACCAGCGCCGCACCGCGTCGCCGGGCGCCAACACCTTCTCGCTGGCCCTCATGCCCGTGCCTTTCCGAGGCTCTCGCCGAGTATTCCGGTCGGCCGGAAGAACAGCACCAGAACTAGCAACACGAAGGCCACGACGTCACGCCATTGCGTCCCGAACACCGCCTGCCCGTAGTTTTCCATGATGCCCAGCAGCAGCCCGCCCAGCAGCGCACCGCGCAGGTTGCCGATGCCGCCGAGGACCGCGGCCGAGAACGCCTTGATGCCGAGCAGGAAGCCGCCGGAGTAGATGATGCCCTGCGGCACCTTCAGCGTGTACAGCAGCGCCGCCGCACCCGCCAGGAGGCCGCCGATCAAGAACGTCAGCATGATGATGCGTTCCTGGGAGACGCCCATCAGCGTCGCGGTGTCGGGATCCTGGGCCACGGCCCGGATTCCGCGTCCGAACTTCGTCCGGTTGATGGTGATGTCCGTCATCAGGGCGAGGACCAGCGCCCCGCCCACGATGATCAGCGTGATGTTGGAGACGGCGGCGCCGAACACCGTGAACTGAGTTTCGGGCGAGACGAGCCGGATCGGTTGCTGCGCATTGGATCCGCCGTACCCGTCGATGATCTTCGGCAGGATGAAGTGCACGAACTCCTGCAACACGAATGACATTCCGATCGCGGTGATCAGAAATGACAGCCGTTCGGCCTTGCGTCTGCGCAACGGTCGGTATGCGACCGCCTCCAGTCCGATCGCGGTGGCGCCGGACACCATCATTGCGAACAGCATCGCGATGCCCAGATACAGCACCGTCAGCGCGATGCCCTTGTCGTAGGTGTTACCGCTCGGGGTGAAACCGAGGATCATGTCGAGGCAGAAATACGCGCCGAACATGCCGAACATGAAGACTTCGGAGTGGGCGAAGTTGATCAACTTCAACACGCCGTAGACCAACGTGTAGCCGACCGCCACCAAGGCATAGATGGCGCCCCACGACAGGCCGTCGATTGTCAACTGCCAGAAGCCGTCTCGCAACCCGTCCAGGTTGAAGCTGATGTTGGCGGCCAGGCAGGTGTACTGGTCGACGCACTCGGGGGGCATCCCGGTCTCTCGATCGGTCTCCTACTGAACCTTGAAGATCCAGATGAGGGTGGACGTCAGTTCGCCGTTGGGATCCCACTGGTACTTGCGTCCGATCCCCTGACCGTTGTAGGTCCGGACGAATTCGAGGAGGTCGGGGCGGGTGGTTTTTCCGGAGTCGATGCCCTTCAGCATGATGGTGCCCAGGTCATAGCCCTCGACGCTGTAGGTACCCGGATCGGCGTTGAACGCCTTCTTGTACTCCTCGGCGAACTCAGCAGGCGCCGGCGTGCACGGGCACGACAGGATCGCGCCCTCTGCCGCGTTTCCGGCCTGCTTGACGAACTCCGGGTCTTTCGTGCCGTCGGCACTGACGAAGGTCCCGGTGTATCCGCCGTCTTTGAGCTGCTGGGCGAACGGCGCGGCCTCGGCGTAGTAGCCGCTGAAGAACACCGAGTCAGGGCTGGCGCCCTTGATCTGGGTCACCGCGGCCGAGAAGTCCTTGTCGCCCTTCTTCACCGAGATGTTGCACGCCGGGTCGGCGACTGCCCCGAGCGTGTTTCGGACCACGGTCGCCAGGCCCAAGCCGTAGTCGGTGCTGTCATCGACCACGCATACCTTCTTGTGGCCCAGCGAGTTCTTCAGATAATTTCCGACCGCTTGCCCCTGCTGGCCGTCATTTCCGAGGCCCCGGAAGAACGTCTTCCACCCCTTCTGCGACAGCGTGACATTGGTCGCCGACGCGGTGGCGGCAACCAGGCCGGCCTGGTTGTACACGTCTCCGGTGGCCATCGTTTCCCCTGAGAACGCGGGACCGATCAGGCCGATGATCGACGCATCGTTGATGATCTGCGGCGCCGTCTGGCTGGCCTTCTGCGGATCGCCCTCGGTGTCGAAGGCCTTCAGTTGCACCTTGCAGCCCGGGTTTGCGGCGTTGTGCTGGTCGACCGCCAACTGGATGCCGTTCTTGATGTTGATGCCCAGCGCGGCGTCGGGGCCGTTGAGCGCGCCCGCCATCGCGATCGACACGGGTGGGCACTGCGCCTTGCCGTCGCCAGCCGGGTCAGCCGCCGCGGCAGTGTCCGGCGGAGTGATCTCCGCGCCGTTCTCGTCGATCGGGACCTGCTCGACGATTTTCAGGTCGGTCTGCGCCGCACCGCCCTCGCTCGGCTGGGATTGCTGGCAGGCCGCCAATGTCATTGCGCTGCCGAGCACGACCAAACCAGCGCTGCTGATAGCAATTGCTTTCCGTGCTCCGCGACCGCGCACGCTTCACCTCCGGGTCAATGTTCTAGTCGGCTCCGCGCCTCCACCTGGCTCGGCAAGGGCGGCGACGTTCCGGGAAGACCATAGCCAACGCTCGACGCCGGTGCGTGGTCTGCGCGGCCGGAAACGAAGTTTTTACGAACCGCCGGGCCGGCCCGTCAGCCTGACTCCGGTGCGTCGCCGGGCGTGTCGAGGGTTTCGAGCACCACCTCGGCGACTCGTTTCATCGTGGTGCGCCGGTCCATCGCGGCCCGCTGAATCCACTTGAACGCCTCGGGCTCGGTCATGCCCTGCTTGGCCTGCAGCAAACCCTTGGCGCGCTCGACCAGCTTGCGGGTCTCCAACCGGTCGGACAGGGTCGCCACTTCCCGCTCCAGGGCGGAGATCTCCCCGAACCGGCTCACCGCCACCTCGATGGCCGGGATGAGATCGGTGATGGTGAATGGTTTGACGAGGTAGGCCATCGCGCCGGCATCCCTGGCTCGTTCGACCAGTTCCCGCTGGCTGAAGGCGGTCAGGATGACGATCGGCGCGATGCGCTTGCTGGCGATCTCCGATGCCGCGTCGATGCCGTCGCGACGCGGCATCTTGACGTCCATGATCACGAGGTCGGGTTTCAGGCTCTCGGCGAGATCGACCGCCTCCTGCCCGTCGCCGGCCTCACCGACGATCTCGTAGCCCTCCTCGCGGAGCATCTCGGCCAGGTCCATGCGGATGAGCGCTTCGTCTTCGGCGACGAGAACGCGGCGTGCCTTCACGGCGTCGGTCGCTGACCCAGGAGCGGATGCCATGGAACACATTGTGGCGGTAGCAGGCACGTCCAGCGACTGCGGGGCATCCTCTATGGTGGTAAGCCGCACAGCGACATGACACAGACCGACGTTCGGCCCTCGTAGCCCAATTGGCAGAGGCACACGACTCAAAATCGTGACAGTGTGAGTTCGAGTCTCACCGAGGGCACCACCGCCGCAGCTACGCTCTAAACGTGGAGATGAGACTGCGGCCGGTCTGTGTGCCGGAAGTCGCGCTGGAAAGCCGGATGCCGGCCCGCGTCCGCCACCACGCCGAGAGCGCCGCACGTCACCGCCGGGTGCTCGACGTGACCGCGATGATCAGCGCCGCGATCAGCGCGTTCTTCGGGCTGCAGGGGCTGCTCGTCGGCCTCGAGGTGTGGTGGATCCCCGTGATCAACCTCGTCAGCGCGGCGGCTTTCGCGTTGATCCCGTTGATGTGCCGGTTCGGGGAACTCGTTGCGCCGCTGGTGTTCTTCACGGTCGCGTACACGACGATCACCGTCCAGTGCATTCAGCTGGGCACCGGCTCGGGGCTGCAGTTCTATTACGTCGTGGCGGCCGCGATCATGGTGCTGGTCCTGGGCATCGACCACATCCTGCTCGCGTCGACGCTGTCGGCGGTGGGCGCGGTGACGGTGATCCTGCTGGAGTTCCTCGTCCCGAACGACACC
This sequence comes from Mycobacterium sp. GA-0227b, assembly GCF_001499855.1. GTDB lineage: Bacteria > Actinomycetota > Actinomycetes > Mycobacteriales > Mycobacteriaceae > Mycobacterium. The sequence continues at coordinate 164,129 of NZ_LQIK01000002.1, read as the reverse complement.
GGCATCCAACCGCCGTGGGCATTCACGACCTCGTTCGTCCTCACCGTGGCGACCGCGTGGATTCTCGTCATCGCCACGCTGTGGTACGCCCTTCGTGAGATACGCCGGGCCCGGCTGGCGATGGAGGCCGAGTACGAACGCTCCGAGCGGCTGCTGGCCAATATCCTGCCCGTCCCGATTGCCGAGCGGCTGAAGGATCCGACCCGCGCCGTGATCGCCGACAAATACGACGACGCGTCGATCCTGTTCGCCGATATCGCCGGCTACACCAAGCGGGCCAGCGACACCACGCCCAGTGATCTGGTGCGCTTCCTGGACCGCCTCTACACCGACCTCGACGCGCTGGTCGACCGGCACGGCTTGGAAAAGGTCAAGACCAGCGGCGATTCCTACATGGTGGTCAGCGGAGTGCCCCAACCGAGACCGGATCACCTCGAGGCGCTGGCCTGTCTTGCGCTCGATATGGCCGACGCGGTGGCCGACCTGCGCGACCCGCGCGGCCGCGAGGTGCCGTTGCGCATCGGGCTGGCCGCCGGACCGGTGGTCGCCGGCGTCGTCGGCGCGCGCAAGTTCTTCTACGACGTGTGGGGCGACGCGGTCAACGTCGCATCCCGAATGGAGACCACCGACGTCGAGGGCCGCATCCAAGTGCCGCACGACGTCTACGAACGGCTGAGAAGCACATTCGTCCTGGAACCGCGCGGCGAAGTCGACGTCAAGGGCAAGGGCGTCATGAGGACCTGGTACCTCGTCGGTCGGCGCGACGATTCAGCGGTCCGCGACGCGGTGGAACTCGAACCGCTCAGTCGTCAGAGAGCTCAGTCGGCTTGAGCCGTTCGGCCAGCGCGCCGAGCCGCCACAAAGTTTCCCGGTTCCGCGGATAGACGGCGATATCGGACAACCGGTTCGGCATGAGCGCGGCGGGTCCGCTCACCGGGAACTCCTGCATCTCGACCCGGCAGCCGTCGGGAATATCGCTCAGCTGCAACACTATTCGCGCCCCGCCGAACGGCCGGCCCTTCGCGTGCAACACCAGCTCCTCCAGTGGCACGCTCTTCTCGACCACGGTCACGTCGTCGAGCAGCAGCGGCCACACCCCGATCGAATGGCGTATCTGCGAGCCGGGCGCCGGCCAGTCCGCGTCGACAGCGCGCATCCGGCTGTTGCCGACGACCCACTGTGAGTACGTCCATCCATCGGCCATCACGTCCCACACCTGCTGCCGCGAGGCGTGGATGTCTCGTGTCACGGTCACGCCGGTGATATACCCGCATCGCCGGAAACGACGCACGGGCGGGCCAGCAGCTCGAGGATCGCCGCAGTCACCTCGGCGGGGCGCTCCTCCATGACGTAGTGGTCGGCGCCGGTCAGCCGGGTCAGCGTGGCACCGGGAACGCGGTCCGCCAGCTGACGGGCGGTGCTGAACGGGATGTAGCGGTCGCGGTCGCCCCAGATCACCGCGGTCGGGCAGGTGATGTGGGCGAGGCCCGCCGCGAGTTCGGGGATCGCGGGCACGTGGTAGTGCCGGAAGAACTCGACGAATGTCTGGCGGCCGGCGGCGGTGTCCATCCAGCCCAGATACTCGGCTTCCAGCGCGTCGTCGAAACACCCCATGACGCGATACGGCCGCAACGCCGCGTGGTGCAGGCGGCGCAGCGGCAGCCGACGGACCAGCCCGGGAACGTGGACCGTCGCCCACCGCTGGCTCAGCGAGTAGCGGTAGAACCACGGCCGGAAGGTGTTGTGCGCCCTGGTGTTGAGCAACGCCAGCCGCAGGACCCGCTCCGGGCGGCGCAGCGTGTAGCCCAGGCCCAGGAACCCGCCGTAGTCATGCGCGACGAGGTTGAACCGGTCGAGACCGATCGCGTCGGCGACCGCGTCGATGCGATCGACCTCGTTGTCGTAGGTCGGCGGCGTGCCGGGCGGCTCGGAACGGCCGAAACCCGGCCAGTCGGGCGCAATGACCCGGTACTGCTGCGCGAGCGTGGGGATCTGATGCCGCCAGCACGAGGCGTTCTGCGGATAGCCGTGCAGTAGCAGCACGGGCTCGCCGGAACCCCGGTCGACGTGCGATAACCTCATTTTGTTCAAACTAGTATAAAATTCTCGTCGTGACCAGAGCAGCGGCCCGTCGCCGCGGTCGGCCCCGCGCATACGATCCCGAAGTCGCCTTGCGCCGGGCGCGCGAAACGTTCTGGCGCGCCGGCTACGCGGGCACCTCGTTGGACGATCTAGCGGCGGCCATGGGCATGAACCGGCCGAGCATCTATGCCGCGTTCGGTGACAAGCGGGCGCTCTACCGGCGCGCCGCCGCCGACTACGCCGACGCCAGCCGGGCCTGGCTGACAGCGGCGCTGGCCCGGCCACAGCCGTTGCGAGAGGCGCTCGGGGCGGTCTACCGCTACGCCCGCGATTTCTACCTGTCCGGAGACAGCGGGCCGCGCGGCTGCTTCCTGATCGGTACGGCGCTCACCGAGGCGACCGGCGACGCACAGGCGCGCGCGATCGTCGAGGAGACGATGGCGGCGTTCACCGCGACGTTCGCCGAACGATTCGAGCGCGCCGGCCGCGACGGCGACCTTTCACCGCACGCGCCGGACGCGCTCGCACAGATCGCGACGGCGACCCTCAACGCGCTGTCGGTTCGGGCCAGGTCGGGCGCGGGCAGGCTCGAGTTGGATGCGCTGATCGATGCCGCGATCGCGGTGATCTGCGCACCGGTTGACCGGCCCGGTTAGACCTTGCGGTTCTCCGACTTGATCAGCCAGGCCAGCTTCTCCAGGCCGTCGATCAGCTGATGCAGGATGTCGGCGGTGCTGGGGTCCTCGGCGTCGACCGCGTCGTGCACCGCGCGCATGGTCCCCACCGCGGCGTAGATCCGGCCCGCGATCAGGTCGACCGCCTCCTGCGTGCTCACCTCGTACGCCGGGAACTGCGGCAGCGTGGTGTCGGCGGTGACGGTGTTCGACCGGCCGTCGGGTACGGCATCGAGGGCGCGCATCCGTTCGGCGACCGTGTCGCTGGCCTCGCGGGCGAACTCGACGAGTTCGTCGAGCTGCAGATGCAGGTCGCGGAAGTTGGTGCCGACGACGTTCCAGTGCGCCTGCTTGCCCTGCAGGTGCAGCTCGATCAGGTCGACCAGAACCCGCTGCAGGCTCGCGCTGAGTTCGGGCGACGCTTGGAATCCCTGGACTTCTGTTTCTAGACGACGTGTGGTGTTCATGACTCCTTCAACGCCTCCTAATCTGGATTGAGTCCAGTTTAACGTGTGTCGGCTGTCACGGGCATGTTCTGCTGCTGGTCCTGCTTCTCCAGCAGCCGCGCGTAGCCGGCGCCCATGCCCAGCAGCACCAGGCCGACCACGATGAACACCACCACCCGGAAGATGCCGTCCAAGGTGCCCAGGTCGAAGAGGAACAGCTTGGCCGTCGCGGCGGCGACCAGCGCCAGCCCCCCGCCGATCGGCAGGGAGCGGTCGGCGCGCGGCAGCCGGGCGGCGTAGCCGAACAACGCGGCGGCCAGCCCGATCCAGCAGATCGTCGCCGCCATGTGGCCCGCGAAGAACCCGCCGTCGGTGCCGCCGACCAACACGCCGGCGGTCACCGCGAACATCGTGATCGCGTAACCCGCCACGGCCGCCGAGACCGCCCACGCCGCCGAACTCCGGCGGGGGAACGCCCACACGAGCACGGCCGCACACGCGGTGAGCAGAACGCTGGCGACCAACGTCGAAATGCCGACCGCGGCGCTGGTTGCGGTGCCCCGCATCAGTACTGACGGCGGGGCGTAGCTCAGATAGAACCCCGCGCCGATCAGCCCAAAGCCCACGGCGATCGCCCGGGCCGTGGCGTGGCGGCGACCAACCGTCGCCACCACGAGCGCCGTCGCCAGCAGCACGGGGCCGGCGATCCTGCCGTCGAACGCCACCAGCACGCCGATCAGCGCCGACACCGCCGACAGCACCGCCCAGATCCGGCGCACGCTGCGGTCCACCCCGGACAGCTGCTCGCCGACGAGCACGATCGCCAACAGCGCCGCGGCGAGCGCGGCCGCCATCAGTGCCGCGACGACACGGTCGACGGCCAGCCCGACCGACAGCACGGGCAGTACACCCGCGGCGGTGAGCACGGCCATCACCGGCTTGTTCGCGGTGTGGGGCAGCAGGATGAGCGCGCCGGCGATCGCGAGCAGTGCTGCGATACCGCACGCACCGGCCAGCCACCGATCGCGTCCGCCGTCGAAATAGACACCCACGAGTGCGGCCAGCAGCGGCAGCGTGCCCGCCGCGATACGGGCGGCGTGCAGCCAGAGCCAATCCCTGCCGAGCTGTACGGGCAGCGACGCCGCCGACAGCGCCAGCATGAACGCCACGAGCAGCAGCGTGACACCGCCGACCACCACCGGCGCCAACACCAGCAGCGGTACCAGCACCAGCAGCCCCAGATGCTCGGAGTTCCACCGACGCGCCAACGTGAGGCCGCCTCCCCCGATCACCGAGGCGATGATCAACGCCGCGGGTGCGGACAGCCAGGTATAGATCGTCGTCACCGCGATGACGTCCATGTACGCCGCGGCGGTACCAGTCGCGGCCAGCGCAATTGCGCCGACCCGACCCCCGGGACGGGTGTACAGCCACCGCGCGGCGATCACCAGTCCCGCGGCCAGAATCACACCGGCCGCGACCCGGACCTCGGGCCTGAGCACGCCCGCCTGCGCGGCCAGCACCAGTAGGAACACCACGCCGATCAGCGTCACGGCGACACCGGCGACGGCCAACAGCTTGCCGATCCATCCGTCGTCCCGCGGCGTTCGGGGCGGCGGAGGCGGGGGCGGCGCCGGTCGTGGCGGCGGGGCGGGCGCCACGTATGGCGGTGAATAGTGAACGGGCGCCACGTATGGCGGTGAATAGTGAACGGGCGCAACGTATTGGGGAACCTGCTGAGGCGGCGGTGCCCACGACGGTGCCAACAGCCGGTCGAGTTCGGCCAGATCGGTCGAAGCGCGCGCCAACTGCGCTGAGATGGCCGCGAAGTCGGCGGACAGCCGGGCTATCACGGCGCGATGCGGTTCGGTCATGGCGTCATCGTCACAGCCGCGACCGCCTCGCGGATGAGTAGGACTACTCGTCTAGGCCGTGTTCTATCGCGTAACGGGCCAATTCGACGCGGTTGGCGACCTGCAGCTTGCGGAATGTGGCCTGAACATGGTTCTCGACGGTGCGGTGGCTGAGCGACAGCCGGGCGGCAATCTGTTTGGCGGTCAAGCCTTTGGCCACGTAGCGCAGAATCTCGGTCTCGCGCTCGGTCAGGCTCGGCGTCTCCGGGCCCGGTGTCTGCGCGATGCGCCGGTACTCCCCCAGCACCAACCCCGCAAGGCCCGGGGTGAAGACGGCCCGGCCCTCGGCGGTGGCCCGTACCGCGGCGCCGAGTTCCTGCTTCGAAGCGCTCTTCACCAGATAGCCGGTAGCACCGGCCTTCACCGCCTCGAGCACGTCGTCTCGCTCGTCGGACGCCGACAGCACCAGGATCCTCGACGACGGCGAAACGGCGAGCACCTCGGCGGTCGCCTGGGCGCCGTCACCGTCGGCGAGCCGCATGTCCATCACCACGACGTCGGGCTGGACCGCAAGGGCGCGGCGGCGTGCCGAGCCCACGCCGTCGGCGGTGGCGACCACGGTGAAGCCGTCCTCGTCGAGGTCGCGGGCCACCGCGTCGCGCCAGATGGGATGGTCGTCGACGACCATCACCGTCGGGGTACCGTCAGTTCCCATTCCGTCCCGCTTTCCGGCCCGGTCGTCAGCTTTGCGCTGCCACCCAGCCAGTTCATCCTTCCCACAATCGATTTCGCCACTCCGATCCGACCCTCGCGCACCGCCTCGTCGAGCCGGCCGTCGGCGATCCCGGTGCCGTTGTCGCGGATGCTCACCGTGACCGTATCGCCGAGGTCCTCGAGCAGCACGTAGGCGTGGGCGTCGGGCCCGGCGTGGGCCGCCACGTTGTCGAGCGCGTTGGCGGCCGCGGCGTACAACTCCGTGGCGACGCCCGCTTCGAGGAGCACCGGTTCGGCGGGCAGGCTCACCGAGACACGGTCCGACGCGCGTTGGCGCAGTAGCGCGCCGACGTCGGTCGTCGCACCGAGCCGCGGTTCGCTCTCCCCGGAGCTGACCAGCCGGCGCAACGCGCGCTCCTGCTCTCCCGCGAGCTCTGCGAGTTCAGCTGTCGCACCGCCGATTTCGCGGCCGCGGCGGGACACCAGCGCGAGCACCTGGATCGCGCCGTCGTGCACCTGGCGGGACAACCGCTCCCGCTCCTGGTGCGCTGCCGCCAGCCGCGCCGCCTGCTCCAGCTCGGCGTGTGCCCGGCGCGCGGTCTGCGCGGCCATCCCGACCGCGAGGCCGACGGCAAGCTCGATGACGATCGTCGCGTTGCGGCCGAGGTCGTAGTTGATGAAGCCCTTGACGACGGTGCTGGCGATCATCACCACCACCCCGGTCAACATCCCGGCGATCGGGCCGGCGACGATCGCCGCCGAGATGGTGGCGTTGGTCGCCCACAGCGTCGTCGGCCAGGACTGGTTGTCGAACGCCCACTGGGGCGACGCGACCACTTCGGTCGACAGGATCAGCCCGACCACGACGGCGATTTCGGCCAGCACCCACAGCGGACGTCGCCCGAATCCCTGCAGATAGGCGACCGCGCAGACGGAGCTCCACGCGAGCAAGGAGGCGAACAGAATCCACGCCACACCCGGCCGGTCCAGATCGCCGTTGACCGACACTTGAAACCCGAGCGCATACAGGCAACTCAACACCCGGAACACCTGCGCCGCACGCCACAGCGGCGCGGCCGGGTCCGGGGCGCTTTCCACCACGACACCGCCTCCGCAACGCTGCGTTCGAATTTCCATTTCACTGACGGCCGGGACTTCCGGATATCTACGATACGTCTTCTGGTAATGCTCAAGAGGATTGATTATGGATGCGCCAACTCGTAGTGCCGCGAAATGTCTCCTAGCCGCTTGCGCCGCCGCCTCGAGCTTTTGCTTTTTCGCCGTTCCCGCTGGAGCCGAGCCAACCGACTTTGCGGTCCCCGGCCCGACCACCGACGAGTCCAACGTCCTTCCCGTGGCGGACGTGCTCGAAGGCATGTGGAAGGAGTACGTACCTCCTAATGCCATGTCACCCGACCCGATCGGGTCGGCTGACCGATTCGTTGAGCAATTCGTGCCCACCACCACGCAGATCCGCGACTTCTTTGTGTTCCTCGAGCAATTCCGGCCACTGGCGACTGCAAGCTGATCGATACCGAAATGCAACGGCGATTCCATTCCGTTGTGCCAAACTGCGGCAATGGATAACACCGCACCGCCCAGCTTGCTGCGGCACCTCTGGAAAACCACCCTGCTCTCCGGCATCCTCGCCGTTGCACTCGGCGTTCTCGTCTGGCTGTGGCCGGGTAAGACCATCGTCATTGCGGCGATTTTCTTCGGGGCGTACCTGCTGGTCGCCGGCATCGCACAGGTGATCTTCGCGTTCAGCCTGCATGTCTCGGCGGGCGGCCGGGTGCTGCTGTTCATCTCGGGTGCCGCGGCCCTGATCCTTGCCGTGCTGTGCTTCCGCAGTTTGCAGGAATCGATCCTGCTGCTGGCGATCTGGATCGGCGTCGGCTTCATCTTCCGCGGTGTGGCGACGGCGGTATCGGCGATCAGCGACCCGACCTTGCCCGGCCGTGTGTGGGAGATCATCGTCGGCGTGATCAGCCTCATCGCGGGCGTGGTGATGCTGGCGGCGCCGTTCGAGTCGCTCGCGATCCTCACCGTGGTGGCCGGGATCTCGCTGATCGTGATCGGCGTCTTCGAGATCGTGTCGGCCTTCGGTATCCGCAAGGCCTCGAAGAACCTCGACACGCCGGGCGGATCCACCGCCTCACCTGCGGCGGAAGCGCCGGTGAGCTAACCCACACTGACGTCTACTACACCCTGTCGTAGGCTGTATTAACAGCCACGAAAGAGGGTGAGATGGACGCGCTCGATGTGTCGCGGTGGCAGTTCGGCATCACCACCGTGTACCACTTCATCTTCGTGCCGCTGACCATCGGACTGGCACCGCTGATCGCGGGCATGCAGACGGCCTGGCTGATCACCGGAAACACCGCGTGGTACCGGCTGACCCGCTTCTTCGGCAAGCTGTTTCTGATCAACTTCGCCCTAGGCGTGGCCACCGGCATCGTGCAGGAATTCCAGTTCGGCATGAACTGGTCGGAGTACTCGCGGTTCGTCGGCGACGTTTTCGGCGCGCCGTTGGCGATGGAAGGGTTGGCCGCCTTCTTCTTCGAGTCGACGTTCCTCGGGCTGTGGATCTTCGGGTGGACCCGCCTCCCCCGGCTCGTCCATCTCGCCTGTATCTGGGTGGTCGCGTTCGCGGTGAACCTGTCGGCCTTCTTCATCATCGCCGCGAACTCGTGGATGCAACATCCCGTCGGAGCCCGCTTCAACCCGGAGACCGGTCGCGCGGAACTGACCAGCATCGTCGCGCTGTTCACCAACAACACCGCGGTTGCGGCGTTCGCGCACGCGGTGTTCGGGGCGTTCCTGACCGCAGGCACATTCGTCGCGGGCGTATGCGTGTGGTGGATGATGCGCGCACGGCGGGAGAACCAGTCCGAGGCGCACACGATGTTCCGTCCCGCCGCGATCATGGGCTGCCTGGTCGTGCTGGTGTCGACGGCCGGCCTCGTTCTCACCGGCGACGTCCAAGGCAAGTTGATGTTCGAACAGCAGCCGATGAAGATGGCCTCCGCGGAATCGTTGTGCCACAGCGCAACCGATCCCGACTTCTCCGTGCTCACCGTCGGCACGCACAACAACTGCGACAGCGTCGTTCATCTCATCGAGGTCCCGTACGTACTGCCGTTCCTGGCAGAAGGTCAATTCGAAGGGGTCCGCCTCGAGGGCGTCAAGGAGCTTCAAGAGCAGTACGTGGAGAAGTTCGGCCCCGGCGACTACCGGCCCAATCTGTTCGTGACGTACTGGTCGTTCCGCGCCATGATCGGCTTGCTCTCCGTCCCGGTGCTGTTCGCACTGACGGTGCTCTGGCTCACGCGCAGCGGGCGAATCCCGCAGGCGCGCTGGATGTCCCGATTCGCGTTGCTGTCGCTGCCTGCCCCCTTCCTGGCCAACAGCGCCGGTTGGGTGTTCACCGAGATGGGCCGTCAACCCTGGGTGGTGGTGCCGAATCCGACCGGAGACCCGATGATCCGGCTCACCGTCGCCGACGGGGTGTCCGGGCATCCGGTCGGCATGGTCGTGTTGTCGTTGGCCGCTTTCACCTTGGTGTACGCGGTCCTCGCCGTGATCTGGTTCTGGTTGATCCGCCGCTACACCGTCGAAGGACCGCAGGAGCACGATTCCGAACCCGCTGCGCCGCTGCCGCCGGCTGACGACGAGGTGGCACCGCTGTCGTTTGCGTATTGAGAGGGTGTGATTGGCAATGGCGGCAATGGCGCTGCAGGACTGGTGGTTCGTGGTGATGGCGGGCCTGTTCCTCGGTTTCTTCGTCCTCGAGGGGTTCGACTTCGGCGTCGGCATGTTGATGGGACTGTTCGGCCGCGCGGCCCGCGACAACCCCGAAAAGCACCGCCGGGCGGCGCTGAACACCATCGGCCCGGTCTGGGACGGCAACGAGGTCTGGCTGATCACCGCCGGCGGTGCGATGTTCGCCGCGTTCCCCGACTGGTACGCGACGATGTTCTCGGGGCTGTACCTGCCCCTGCTCGCGATCCTGGTCTCGATGATCCTGCGGGTGGTGGCCATCGAATGGCGCGGCAAGATCGACGACGCGGACTGGCGCAGATGGGCCGACGTCGGGATCGCCGTCGGATCCTGGGTGCCCGCTGTGCTGTGGGGCGTCGCGTTCGCGGCACTGGTGCACGGGCTTCCGGTGGACGCCGACAAGCGAATGCACGCCGGGATCCTCGATCTGCTCAACGGCTACACGTTGCTCGGCGGCCTTGCCACAGCCGGCCTGTTCCTGTGGCACGGCGCGGTGTTCGTGGCGCTGAAAACCGATGGGGCGGTGAAGAATGACGCGCTGCGGTTCGCGAACGCGCTGGCGTTGCCCGTGACCGCGGTGCTGGCCTCGTTCGGATTGTGGACTCAACTCGCGCACGGCAAGAGCTGGACCTGGATCGTGTTGCTAGTCGCCGGATGCGCGCAGCTGGCCGCCATCGGCCGGGTCTGGCGCCGCGCCGGAGAGGGGTGGGCGTTCGCGTGCACGACGGTCGTCGTCGCGGCGCTGGTGGTGTTGTTCTTCGGCACGCTGTACCCGAACCTGGTGCCGTCGTCAATCGATCCGGCCTTCAGCCTCACAGTCGACAATGCGTCCTCGAGCCCGTACACGTTGACGATCATGAGCTGGGCGGCGCTGGTGTTCGCGCCACTGGTGCTGCTGTATCAGGGGTGGACGTACTGGGTGTTCCGGCAGCGCATCTCCGCCGAGGACATTCCGGCGCCCGTGGGATTGACCCGGCGGATGCCGTGAACCTGTGGCGGGCTTCCGAGGCGATGCGGCGTTACCTGGTCGCGTCGGTGATGTGCGGAGTGACCATCACCGTAGCGACGATCGCCGCGGCCGTGGTGCTGGCCGACATCGTCGCCGGCGTGATCACCGAACCCGCAACACGCGACATCCGGCACTGGGCCGGCCCGCTCGCATTTCTGCTCGGGCTGTGGGGAATCCGCACCTTCGCGCACTGGCTTCAGGGCCGGCTGGCCTCGACTGGCGCGACGCGCGTCATCGCCGATCTGGCGGGCCAGGTGCTTCGCGCGGTCACCGCGCTGCCGCCGCGGCGCCTCGCGGTCGAACGCGACACCGCGGCCGCGCTGGTCACGCGGGGCCTGGACGGTCTGCGGCCGTTCCTCACCGCGTATCTGCCCGCGGTATTCCTGGCGGGAATCCTCACCCCCGCAGCGGTGCTGGTGATCGCGGCCGTCGACTGGCGCTCGGCGCTCATCGTGCTGGTCGCGTTGCCGCTCGTCCCGGTGTTCATGGTGTTGATCGGGCTGCTGACCAAGGACCGCTCCGAGGCGGCGCTCGCGGCGATGACCACACTGCAGTCACGGCTGCTCGACCTGGTGGCCGGCATCCCCACGTTGCGGGCGTTGGGACGGCTCGACGGATCTGTCGACCGCATCACCGAACTCGCTGCCGCACATCGCCGTTCGACGATGGCCACGCTGCGGATCGCGTTTCTGTCCGCGCTCGTGCTCGAACTTCTGGCCACCTTGGGCGTCGCACTGGTCGCCGTCGGTATCGGACTGCGCCTGGTGTTCGGCGAGATGACGTTGACCGCGGGGCTGACCGCGCTGTTGCTCGCGCCCGAGGTGTTCTGGCCGCTGCGTCGGGTGGGCGTGGAGTTCCACGCCGCTCAGGACGGTAAGACCGCCGCCGACGCCGCATTTCGACTTCTCGACGCCCTGCCGGCCCGGTCGGCGGGAACCGCCACCGTCAGGGCGGCCGGCGCCACCATCCACATCGGGGCGCTCGACGCGGATGTGGAACCGGGTCGGGTGACGGTGCTGACCGGCCCCAACGGCGCCGGCAAGTCGACTCTGCTGCACACGATCCTCGGGCTGCATCCGGGACAGGTTTCGGTCGACGGGATCGACGTCGGCGACCTCGACCAGCGGGCATGGTGGGACCAGATCGCCTGGTTGCCACATCGTCCGGTGCTGGTGCCGGGCAGCATACGGGAGAACCTCGAGCTGTTCGGTCGGCTGCCGGACATCGAAGGTGCCTGTCGCGCAGCAGGTTTCGACGCGGTGCTGGCGATTCTCCCCGACGGGCTGGACACGGTGCTGGGTCGCGACGGCTCGGGGCTGTCGCTCGGCCAGCGGCAACGGTTGGGGTTGGCCCGGACGCTGGGCTCGGCCGCGCCGGTGCTGCTGCTCGACGAACCGACCTCACACCTCGATGCGGCGATGGAGGCGCGTGTCCTCGAAGCGATCGTCGCGAGGGCGCGGGCCGGTGCCACCGTGCTGGTCGTCGGCCATCGCGATCCGGTGCGCGCAATCGGCGATCGGGTGCTGACGCTGGGAGACCTTGTCGATGCGTGAGCTATTGCGACCTCGGTTGGGGCGACTGGTGCTCGCCGTGCTGCTCGGTGTGCTGTCACTGGGCAGTGCCCTGGCGCTGGCCGCGATTTCGGCGTGGCTGATCACAAGGGCGTGGCAGATGCCACCGGTGCTGGACCTCACCGTCGCGGTGGTGGCGGTCCGCGCGCTCGGCATCTCCCGCGGGGTGCTGGGCTACTGCCAGCGGCTGGCGGCCCACGACACCGCGCTGCGCTCGGCGGCGGACACCCGCGAAACGCTGTACCGGCGGCTGGCCGAAGCGCCCGCGGACACGGTGTCCCGAATGCCGAGCGGCGAGCTGGTGGCCCGGATCGGCGCGTCCGTCGACGATCTCGCCGACGTGGTGGTTCGCGCGGTGCTGCCGATTGCCGTGGCTGCGGTGCTGGGTCTGGCCGCCGTCGTTGGCATCGGCATCGTGTCGATCGCCGCGGCGGCCGTCCTGGCATGCTGCCTCGTGGTGGCGGGCATCGTCGCGCCGTCGTGGGCAGCCCGTGCCGCCGCGGACACCGAAGCCGTCGCCGCCCAACATCATTCGGGCCGCGACGTGGCGGTGATGCTCGCGCTCGAGTATGCGCCGGAGCTTCGCGTCAGCGGCCGCCTCGACGCGATCCTCGCCGATTCCGATCACCGACAACGCGACTGGGGCCGAGCCACAGACCGCGCGGCCGCCCCCGCCGCGATGGCCGCCACTGCGTCGACCGCGGCGATCGGCGTCAGCGTGCTCGGCGCCGTGATTGCAGCGATCGCGATCGCCGACTCTGTTGCACCGACGACTCTGGCGATCCTGATGCTGTTGCCGCTGTCGGCGTTCGAGGCGACCACCGCACTGCCCGCGGCTGCCGTGCAGCTCACCAGGTCGCGAATCGCGGCTCGTCGCCTCGCCGAATTGACCACAACGACCGATTCAGCACGGACCAGGCCGCCGGCTCCACATGTACCGCTGGCGGCCGGTGATCGTCTCGCGGTCATCGGACCCAGCGGGTCGGGCAAGACCACGCTGCTGCTGTCGATGGCCGAAACCCACTCGAACACAGTATTTTTCGCCGAAGACGCGCATCTGTTCGCCACCACCGTGCGGGACAACATGCTGGTGGCCCGCGGCGATGCGACCGACGATGAGATCCGAATCGCGCTGCGGCGCGTCGGACTTGGCGAGTGGCTCGACGAGTTGCCTGACGGGTTGTCCACAGTCCTCGTCGGCGGGTCGGCCGCCGTATCCGCGGGACAACGCAGGAGACTACTGCTGGCGCGTGCCCTTCTCACCACGGCCGCCACGGTGCTGCTCGACGAACCGACCGAACACCTCGACGCCGCCGATGCCGGCCAGATTCTGACCGAACTGCTCACGCCCGGCGGGCTTTTCCCCGCCGACCGCACGGTGGTCGTCGCGACCCACCATCTGCCCGACCACCTTGACTGTCCTACCCTCATTTTCGCTGACCGCGGAGTAACCTCATCGGCATGAGCGAACCGGACAAGCCCGAGACGCCACCACACAACCCTGAACTCACGTCGCCACAGAATCCTGAGCAAGGGTCGCCACAGAACCCTGAGCAGACGTCGTCACAAAACCCTGAGCACACGTCGTCACAGAATCCGCCGCAAGAGCCCCCTCCGAATTTCCCGCAGGCACCGCCCCCTCCGCCGCAGTACGGGGCTTATCCCGGCACCTATCCCCCTCCGCCGCAGGGCTACCCCGGTTACCCCCCGCCGGCGACCGCCCCGAAGAACGGCCTCGGCATCGCGTCGCTGGTGATCGCGATCGTCGCGCTGTTGTCCGTCTTCGGTGGCATCGTGCTGGGCGTCGTCGCGGTGATTCTCGGTTTCCTCGGCTGGGGCAGGGCCAAACGCGGCGAAGCCACCAACGGTGGTATGGCGGTGGCCGGCATCGTCCTCGGGTTCTTGAGCATCATCGAAGCCATCGTGCTGATCTGGTTGGCCGTCTGGGGATTCAACCAGGTGGGCGGCACCGATTACATCGACTGCATCTCACGCGCCGGCAACGATCAGGAAGCCGTGCAACAGTGCGCCGAGGAGTTCCAGCAACGTGTCGAGGACGAATTCTCGGTCACGTTGACGCCCACGCCGTAGCCCCTCTAGCGCGCCGGGAAGTACTTGACGATGCCCTCCTGCACCACGGTGGCGATCGGCTGACCGGTGCGGTTGAAGTAGTGGCCGGTGCCCAGCCCACGGGAGTCGGCGGCCACCGGTGAGGACGTCGAGTACAGCACCCACTCGTCGAAGCGCACCGGCCGGTGGAACCACACCGAGTGATTGGTGGTGACCGCGAAGATCCGGTCGTAGCCCCACGACAGGCCGTGGGTGGTGATGATCGAATCGAGCACGGTGGTGTCCGACGAGTAGACCAGCGCGGCGGCGTGCAATACGGGGTCGTCGGGCATCTGCCCGAGCGCCTTCATCCACACGCGGTTGTGCGGCAGCTTCTCACCTTTGCGGCGCATCACCCAACTCGGATCGTTGGTATAGCGCCAGTCGATCGGCCGCAACGCGTTGACGAAATGTGGGACGACGTCTTCGTATCCGAGCAGCAGATCATCCACCGGCGGAACCGATTGCGGGTCAGGCAGCTCAGGCGGTGCGATGCCGTGCTCCAGGCTGCGGCCGCCGGACAGGAACGACACCATGGCGGTGGTCAGCAGCTGACCGTCCTGCATCACGTCGACCCGCCGGTTGGCGAACCGACGCTCGTCACGTAGCCGTACGACGCGGAACTCGAGATCCTTGTCCGGGTCGCCACCGGCGATGAAGTGAGCCGAGAGTGCGCTCGGCGGCGTCGGATGCTTCAGGCTACGGCTGGCCGCCACGAACGCCTGGGCGATCATCTGACCACCGAAGGTGCGCACGGGGTTCTTGCTGGGATGCGAGCCGATGTAGATGTCGTCGTCGGATTGCCGGAGGTGGAGTATCGCGAGCAGCTCGTCGAAATCCGCGGAGCCTGACACGCGCTTCCTCCTCAACGTCTAGACGTCGTCCTCCCCGATCCGGTGCACGTGGATCAGATTCGTGGAGCCTACTGTGCCGGGCGGGA
The DNA here is from genome assembly GCF_001499855.1 of Mycobacterium sp. GA-0227b. GTDB lineage: Bacteria > Actinomycetota > Actinomycetes > Mycobacteriales > Mycobacteriaceae > Mycobacterium. The sequence continues at coordinate 148,951 of NZ_LQIK01000002.1, read as the reverse complement.
TGCCCGCGATGACGACCACCAGGTCGCCACGCTTGTACCGGCCGAGCTCCAGCAGCGACTTGTCGACCTGCCGGATCATTCCGTCAGTGGTCTGGATGTGCGGGACGATGAACGTCTCGGTGCCCCAACTCAGTGCCAGCTGGCTGCGGACCTCCGGCAGCGACGTGAACGCCAGCAGCGGCAGCGGCGTGTGCAGCCGCGCGAGCCTGCGCACGGTGTCACCCGACTGGGTGTAGGCGACCAGCGCCTTGGCGTCGAGGCGCTCACCGATATCGCGGGCTGCATAGGAGATGACGCCGCGCTTCGTCCTCGGAACGTGAGTCAGCGGCGGAGCGGCCACCGAGTTCTCCTCGACGGCGTGGATGATGCGCGCCATGGTTCTCACGGTTTCGAGTGGGTACTTGCCGACTGACGTCTCACCGGAGAGCATCACCGCGTCGGTGCCGTCGAGAACCGCATTGGCGACGTCGGACGCCTCGGCCCGGGTAGGCCGGGAGTTCTCGATCATCGACTCCAGCATCTGTGTTGCAACGATGACGGGTTTCGCGTTCTCCCTTGCCATTTGGATCGCACGCTTCTGTACGAGCGGGACCTCTTCGAGCGGCAGCTCGACGCCGAGGTCGCCGCGGGCGACCATGATGGCGTCGAACGCCAGCACGACAGCCTCGAGGTTGTCGATGGCTTCGGGCTTCTCGAGCTTGGCGATGACGGGCACTCGTCGACCGACACGGTCCATCACCTCGTGGACGAGTTCGATGTCGGCCGGCGAGCGGACGAACGACAGCGCGACGAAGTCCACACCGAGGCGTAGCGCGAATTCGAGATCGTCGACGTCCTTCTCCGAAAGCGCAGGGGCGGACACGTTCATGCCGGGCAGCGACATGCCCTTGTTGTTGCTGACCGGACCGCCCTCGGTGACGGTGCAGATGACGTCGTTGTCGTCGATGCGTTCCACGACCAGGCCGACGTTGCCGTCGTCGACGAGGACCCGGTCGCCGGCCGTGGCGTCTTCGACCAGGCGCTTGTAGGTGGTCGACACCCGGTCGGGGGTGCCTTCGATGTCGTCGACGGTGATGCGCACCGTCTCCCCGGTGGCCCAGAACGTCGGCCCGTCCTTGAACCGGCCCAGCCGGATCTTGGGACCCTGCAGATCGGCGAGGATGCCGACGGCGCGTCCGGTTGCGTCGGACGCGGCCCGGACCCGCTTGTAGTTCGCCTCGTGATCGGGATAGTCGCCGTGGCTGAAGTTGAGCCGCGCGACGTCCATTCCGGCCTCGACAAGCGCACGAACAGCGTCCTCGTTGGCTGTGGCCGGACCGAGGGTGCAGACGATCTTCCCGCGCCTATTCACGACTCCCGAGCATAGTCGTTATCGATTCAGTCGAGGGCAGCCCGAAGCGCTTGCGGAGTCACCGGCGAAGCTGGCGGGTCACCCGTCGAGAACGGTCGGAACCAGCGGGAATCCGGGCAGGTTGCGCACCACCGTCCAGGCCACGATCGAGACGATGATCACGACGGTGGCCGGTGTATTCATCAACGGTTTGTCTTGGCGCCATCGGATCAGAAGCCATCCCAACAACAGCGGAAGCCCCACGAGCAGATAGACGTTGTCGGCCACCGCGGCGGCAAGGTCGCCGTGCAGCAGGTCGTGCGCCATCCGCAAGCCACCGCAGCCTGGGCAGTAGAGCCCGGTAAGCGCGTTGAAGGGACACGACGGAAAGGGGAAGCTCGGGCGGTGCGGATCGGCGATGCCGATGTAAGCCAACGCGCCTGTCAGCAGGGCGCCCGTTCCGAGCGCACCGTACAGCCGTTTGCGGCTCGTGGCGGAGCTAGGTGCCATCGCGCAGAGGGCGCCCCTGAGGATCGCGGACCCGGTCGGTCAGCAGCAGGATGGCGTCGATGATGCCCCAGATGACGGCACCGATGCCGCAGGTGAGCAGGCCGACCACCAACTGCGCGATGCCGAGTCCGGTGTAGCCGAGGTAGATACGGCCGATACCCACCACACCGAAAAGGCCGATCAGCTGCAAAAGGCCCGCAATGGTCTTGGATTTGTCGGAGTACGGCTCACCCGTCAGCGGATGGCGGCCATACGGGGCCGTCGGATCGCCATACACGGGCGGATAGCCCCCTGGCGGCGGGCCGTACTGGCCGGGTGGAGGCGGATAATCGGGCTGCTGCGGGGGCGGTGGGGGCGTGCTGCCATGCTCACTGCCACCGAACTGCGGCTCAGTCATGGCCCCCAGCATGCCAGACGAACCAGCGGCCGGTCAGTAGGAAACCTCGCCAATCTCGATAGGAAGTGCCATTGGCGCGGCAGTGACCGCAATGACAGCTACGGGACACTGCGTAGTGGGCACGTGCACGCTTTCAAAGATGCTGCCGCTCTTATATTTTGACGATTTCGTCTGATCGTCGTCGTCACCTAGAAGGGTGGAGGTTCGCAGTCGCGGGCGAGGGCTTCGGCGAGTAGCTGCTGTTGGCGTTGTTCTTCGGCGATCAGTTCGCTGCGTTGGCGGCGTTCGGCGTCGATGCGGTCGCGACGATCCTGCTCGCGAGTTTGCCTGCGCCGCGGCATCATCGCCAACCGGTCGGCGCCGTCGTCAGGCTCACTACGTGGTGGTATCTCGAGTTGCCCCGTCGACTGCCCGAGCGCCGGAAACATGGCCGCCCCATGGGGTTCGGTGCGCCAGAGATGACCCGTCGGCGCGATCAACTCGATCGAGCCGTCGGGCAATTGCCGGTCGGACCACCCGCCTGTCCCGCACAAGAACGTCTTGACCAGATGGTGGGTGCGGCAGTAATGCTTGGTGTTCGACGGATGAGTCGGGCCGTACGGCCAAGGCACCGTATGGTCAACATCACAGCGCTGCACTGGCTTGTCACAACCCGGCCAGCGGCAGGTGAGATCCCGCCACCGCAGGAAATCGGTCAACCCAGCGCTGGGCCGATACCCGTTGTCGGCGACCGCATCAGCGCGCGGCAGCACCACCGGCTTCAACTGCGCGTTCTTGGCGATGCCTCGTACCGATTCGGCCGGCAGCACCCCGAACCCGGGCAGATAGCCCGGCTTGTCGCTGGTCCCATCGAGGGTGCCGTGTTCGGCGAGCAGGTGCACCACCGCCGCGGTAGCCGCTGCGTGTTGCTCAGCCGCCGGGCAATCGTCTAATCCACACTCACAAGCCAGCCTGGACTCCAAGCGCGACAGCGGCCCGCAGGCATCGGCGCGGCGCTGCTCTTTGGTGCGCGGATCCTTGTCGCAGACCGTGGCCGCAAGCGCATCCAACCGCTGATCCAACGCAGCCCCGACTTCGGCGTGCAGTGAACCCGTTACCGCGGCCACTCCGGCGGTGTCGGTCGGGGTTATCTCGACGTAGCGGTGCTCGTCGACCTCCGGCGGCACCCGGACGGCGGCCGGATCATATTCGGCGACAAACGAATCGATGCGATCGCGCAACTTGTTCTTCGACAGTTTCATCCACTTTTCGACCCGCCCGGCCAGTGCTTCGTCCAAGCCGGCGATGATGTCGTCTTCGACGTTCTCGGTGCGCGCAACGACCGTGGCCACCAGCCGGTAGTCGATCACTCCCCGGCAGAACCGTCGAAGAATCTGCGGCAGCCGCTTCCGCAACGTCACCGCGACCCCGACCTGACCGACCGCGCGGGCATGGCTGATGTTCTGCACCGCCGAGATCTCGGCCGCCACTGCGGTCATGGAGTCGACGGCGCACAAGTCGGCCAACTCGAAACCCGGATTCCGCCGCTCAAACAACTCGCCGACCGACGCCAACCGCCGCCCCATCGCCGCGGACTCCTCACGAGTCTCCTCCCCCATGAAGGTGAGCAGCTCCGAATCGGATACGGTTTCGAACATATGTTCGATATTACTCGGAGCGTCTGACAGATGTCTCGGAATTGCCGGGAAAACCCGACCGGATCAGCGGTTGCGGCGACTACGCAGCCAGCGACGCATCCGCCCGCCGGATCTCTCCGTCGGCGCGGCGGTTGACTCCTCAGGCTTGGGCTCAGGCCCCTCGTCAGACTCAACCTCACCGGCCAGTTCTTCGGCCTCAGCCTCACCCTCGACCGCGACGTCGTGCGCCTCGCCGGCGTCGGCCAACGCGTCGCTGGCCTCCTCCCCCTCAACGGCACCGACACCACCAACGTCAGCGCCCTCACTGGCCTCCGCCTCGACAATGTCTTCCGCCGGGGCGTCGGCCACATCCGTAGTCAAGGCGTCAGCCTCAGCGGCGGCCTCCGGCTCCTCGTCAGCCTCAACCTCATCGACCAGTTCTTCGGCCTCAGCCTCAGCCTCCACCGCGACGTCGTGCGCCTCCGAAGCATCTGCCAACGCGTCGCTGGCTTCCTCCCCTTCAACGGCACCGACACCGCCTACGTCAGCGCCCTCACTGGCCTCCGCTTCCGGCCCTTCGGCCACATCTGCGGTCAAGGCGTCAGCCTCAGCGACGGCCTCCGGCTCCTCGTCAGCCTCAACCTCATCGACCAGTTCTTCGGCCTCAGCCTGACCCTCGGCCGCAACGTCGTGCGCCTCCGACGCGTCCGTCAGAGCGTCGCTGGCTTCCTCCCCCTCAACGGCACCGACACCACCAACGTCGGCGCCCTCACTGGCCTCCGCCTCCGGCCCTTCGGCCACATCTGCGGTCAAGGCGTCAGCCTCAACGACCGCCTCCGGCTCCTCGTCAGCCTCAACCTCATCGACGAGTTCTTCAGCATCAGCCTCCACCGCGACGTCGTGGTGCGCCTCGTCGGCGTCGGTCAGAGCGTCGCTGGCTTCCTCCCCTTCAACGGCACCGACACCACCAACGTCGGCGCCCGCACCAGCCTCGGCGCCAGCGTCGGGCTCCTCTGCAGCCTCAACCTCATCGACCAGTTCTTCGGCCTCAGCCTCACCCTCGACCGCAACGTCGTGCGCCTCCGAAGCATCGGCCAACGCGTCGCTGGCTTCCTCCCCTTCAACGGCACCGACACCGCCTACGTCAGCGCCCTCACCGTCCTCCGCCTCCGGCCCTTCGGCCACATCTGCAGTCAAGGCTTCAGTCTCAGCGACGGCTTGCGCGTCCCCGCCCTCGTCCGCTTTGCCAACAAGCGCCTCGTCGGCGCCCGCCTCGGCAACCGGCACTGTCTTCCGCCGTCGCTTCGGCCACATTCTCGGCCAAGGTTTCGGCCTCTTCGCGACAACCGCTTCGTGCGCGCCCTCGTCGGCCTCGGGCTCCCCTTCAGCCTCAACCTCGTCGACCAGTTCTTCGGCCTCAGCCTCGCCCTCGACCGCAGCTCCGTGCGCCTCCGAAGCATCGGCAAGCGCGTCGCTGGCCTCCTCCCCTTCAACGGCACCGACACCACCTACATCAGCGCCCTCGCCGGCCTCGGCGAACTCCTCCGCCTCGAGAATGTCCTCGGCCGGGGCGTCGGCCACATCGGCAGTCAAGGCTTCAGCTTCGAGGACAGCCTCCGCGGTCTCCGAGTCGTCACCTTCAACGGCGAATTCCTCGGCGTCTTCGAGGTCGTCGGCGGGCACACCGGCGACATCCGCGCCGAGTTCCTCTGCCGAGATGTCCTTGATCGAACCCTTCTCGTCGTCGTCTTTATCGGCGGCCGCGGCCTTGGCAGCTGCCACCACACCCGATGTCGCGGCGACGGCGGCCAGATCCTCGGTGACTTCCCCGACCGGCGACCAGCCCTCGCGGGCTTTTCCTTTGAGCGTCGCCGGGTCCTCCCGGCCTTTCGGAGCGGCCATGATGTACACGACGGCACCGATGAACACGAACGTCGCCGTGAACGAGTTGATTCGGACGCCCTCGATCATCGTGGCGTCGTCGACGCGCAGCAACTCGATCCAGAACCGGCCCACGCAGTATCCGGCTACGTACAACGCGAACAGGCGGCCGTGACCGAACTTGAATCGCCGGTCGACGTAGATGAGAACCGCGAAAACCAGCAGGTTCCAGAGCAATTCGTACAGAAACGTGGGATGGACGAGGTGGACCACTTCGCCCGTCGAGACACCGTTGAGGTTGTCCACCATGCCCGCTGAGTCTCTGCGCTCGTAAATCTTCAGCGCCCAGGGCAGGGTCGTCTCGCTGCCCCACAACTCCTGGTTGAAATAGTTGCCGATTCGGCCGATCCCCTGCGCCAGAATGATTCCCGGCGCGATCGCATCGCCGAACGCGGGCAGCGGAATTCCCCGCCGACGGCAGGCGATCCAGGCGCCCACACCGCCGAGGGCGACCGCACCCCAGATTCCGAGACCACCGTCCCAGATTCGAAACACCCCGGCCAGGCCGGCGCCGTTGTCGCCGAAGTAGCGCCACCAGTCGGTGATCACGTGGTAGAGCCGGCCACCGATCAACCCGAACGGCACCGCCCACAAGGCGATGTCGTAGATGACTCCGCGCTCGCCGCCCCGGGCTTCCCACCGCCGGTCACCGATGATCAACGCCGCCACGATGCCGACGATGATGCACAACGCATATGCTCGAATAGGCAGTGGGCCGATCTGCCAGACGCCCTGTGCCGGGCTTGGAATTGCGGCCAGGAATGTCGTCGTCACGCAGGAATCCTCTGCCTGACACCGTCCGCGAGCTCGGCGGTCAGCGTTCCCAACGCGTCGAGACCGTTCTGCAGCGCCGACACCAACGCCGACCCCACGATCACCCCGTCTGCATAGGCGCCGATCTCGGCGGCCTGCGGTCCCGACCGGACCCCCAGGCCGACGCCCACCGGGATATCGGAGACCGCCTTCACCCGGCGCACCAATTCAGGTGCGGCCGTAGAGACTGCATCCCGCGCACCGGTCACCCCCATCGTCGATGCGGCATAGACGAACCCGCGCGACGCGCGAACCGTCATCGCCAGCCGTTCGGGCGTTGACGACGGCGCCACCAAGAAGATCCGGTCCAGGCCGCGTGCCTCCGACGCCTCCAGCCACTCGGCGGCTTCGTCCGGAATCAGGTCCGGGGTGATCATCCCGAGCCCACCGGCCGATGCCAGATCTCTGGCGAAAGCGTCGATCCCCCAGTGCAGGACCGGGTTCCAGTACGTCATCAGCACCGCCCGCCCTCCGGCGTTGCTGATCGCCTCCACCGCCGCCAGTGAGTCACGCACGCGCACCCCGCCGTGCAATGCGGCTTCGGTGGCCGCCGCGATCGTCGGACCATCCATCCCGGGGTCCGAGTATGGGACGCCGACCTCGACGAGGTCGCACCCATTTTCGACCAGCGTCGTCATCGCCGAGATCGAAGTCGGCAGATCCGGAAATCCGGTCGGCAGGTAGCCGATCAGCGCGCTGCGCCCCTCGCTACGGCAGGCGTCGAACAACGAAGCGAGCCGACTCACCGCGCACCGTCCAGCAAGCCGAACCACTTCGCCGCGGTCTCGACGTCCTTGTCGCCGCGCCCGGACAGGTTCACCAACACGATCGAACCGGGACCGAGTTCCCGGCCCAATTGAATTGCGCCAGCGAGCCCGTGCGCGGACTCGATCGCGGGGATGATGCCCTCCATGCGGCAGAGCAACGAGAACGCGTCCATCGCCTCGGTGTCGGTGATCGGCCGATACTCTGCGCGCCCGATGTCCTTGAGGAAAGCGTGCTCAGGTCCGACCCCCGGGTAATCCAAACCCGCTGAGATGGAATGCGATTCGATGGTCTGCCCATCTTCGTCCTGCAGAAGGTATGAGAACGAACCCTGGAACGCACCCGGTGAGCCACCTGTGAAAGTCGCTGCGTGACGGCCGGTTTCGACGCCGTCACCGGCGGCTTCGTAGCCCACCAGCCGCACGTGGGGGTCGTCGATGAACGCATGGAAGATCCCAATCGCATTCGACCCGCCGCCGACACAGGCGGTCACCGCGTCGGGCAGCCGACCCGCCTGCGCCTGGATCTGCGCGCGGGCCTCCAGCCCGATCACCCTCTGGAAGTCGCGCACCATCGTCGGGAACGGGTGAGGTCCGGCAGCCGTGCCGAAGCAGTAGTAGGTGTAGTCGGCGTTGGTGACCCAGTCACGGAACGCCTCGTTGATCGCGTCCTTCAAGGTCTTCGAGCCCGCCTCTACCGACACCACCGTCGCACCGAGCAACCGCATCCGCGCCACGTTCAGCGCCTGGCGAGCGGTGTCGACGGCGCCCATGTAGATGATGCATTCGAGGCCGAGCAGCGCACACGCGGTCGCGGTCGCCACACCGTGCTGGCCCGCGCCCGTCTCGGCGATGACCCGTGTCTTGCCCATCTGCCTGGCCAGCAATGCCTGACCGAGCACGTTGTTGATCTTGTGAGATCCCGTGTGGTTGAGGTCTTCTCGCTTCAGGAAGATACGAGCGCCACCGGCATGCTCCGACAGCCGTTCGGCTTCGTACAACGGTGAGGGACGGCCGCTGTAATGGCGCTGCAGCCGGTCCAATTCGTCGAGAAAGGTCTGATCGCCGCGTGCCTTTTCGTAGGCCGCGGTGACCTCCTCGATCACCGCCATCAGCGCCTCGGCAACGAATCTGCCGCCGTAGACCCCGAAGTGGCCACGCTCATCCGGATCGTGGGCGGTCGGCTCTGCTATGGCCGCGCTGGAACGAGGCAGCTCAGGCCCGGCGAGATCGGCCACTTCTCAACGCGCTGGTTTCGGGCACGACGGGTGGGTGCCTGCGGTGACCAGATCGGCGACGACGCTGCGCGGATCACCGCTGGTGACCAGCCCCTCGCCGACGAGTACAGCGTCAGCGCCCGCACCGGCGTAGGCCAGCAGATCGGCGGTGCCGCGAATCCCCGACTCCGCGATACGGATGACGTCGGTCGGCAGTCCCGGCGCAATGCGCGCGAAGCAATCCCGGTCGACGTTCAGCGTCTTGAGATCGCGGGCGTTCACACCGATCACGGTGGCGCCGGCCGACAGTGCGCGGTCGGCCTCCTCCTCGGTGTGGACCTCGACCAACGCGGTCATCCCCAGCGACTCGGTCCGCTCGAGCAGCGATTCGAGCACCGGTTGCTCCAGCGCCGCGACGATCAGCAGCAGCATGTCGGCACCGTGCGCCCTGGCTTCGTGGATCTGGTACGGCCGGATGATGAAATCCTTGCGCAGCACCGGTATTGACACCGCGGCGCGCACCGCGTCGAGATCCTCGAGCGAGCCGTTGAACCGACGCTGTTCGGTCAGCACGCTGATGATGCGCGCCCCGCCGCTCTCGTAGGCGCCGGCCAGTTCCGCGGGATCCGAGATCGGCGCCAGCGCGCCACGCGACGGGCTGGCCCGCTTCACTTCGGCGATCACCGCGATGCCCGGCGCGCGCAGTGCGGCCATCACGTCCAGCGGCGGTGCTGCATCCTTGGCCTTGGCCTTGATTTCGGCGAGCGGGATGGCGGCTTCACGGGCGGCGACGTCGGCGCGGACTCCCTCGATGATCGAGTCGAGCACGGTTGCCGAACTCATGAGTGCCGCTTCCCTTCCCCCGACAACGCCGAACGATCTTCAACCACGAAGGGTAGCCGCCACCGCACCACCGGTGATCACCGGCCCTTGTTGTCCGGATCGGCGGGGTCGCGGGTCGGATCGGAGCCCTCGTCGAGGGCGTCCCAGATCGCGCGTTCGGACATCTCCTCAGCGGATTCCTCGGGCTGTTCGACGCGTCGCGCGTACCGGGCCGCACCGGAGCGCTCGCTGCTGGCAGACCGCATCAACAGCACCGCGCACGCGAGCGCCAGCACCGCCGCGACCACCGTGACCACCGCCCCGGCGTAGTGGCGCTGCGTGTCGACCAGGTCTGCAACGGGTGCCTCCGCGATGTGCGAGGCCCGCACGGCGACGTCGGCGATCACCCACAGGCTGACCGCGAGGTAGGCGGCTCCGGCGCTGGCCGCCGCGACCAGCACGGCCAGCACCCGCAGCGGCCACCCGCGCACCGCCAATGCGGCGATCGCGGCGGCCAGCAGCAGCACCGCAAGCGGCACCAGCGCCGTCGACCACGTGCCGCCGGACAGCGCGACGGTTCTCGGCTGGCCGAGACCGTCGAACGACGTCACCTCCACCCAGGTCAACCGCGACGCCACCCACAGGCCCGCAGCGGCGAGCACCAGGCCGAGCTGGGCGGCCCTGATCACGGCTCGGTCAGGGTTTCGGCGGCGGCGATCGCGTTGAGCACCGCACGGGCCTTGTTGGCCGCCTCGGTGTACTCGTAGGGGCCGTTGGAGTCCGCGACGACGCCGCCGCCCGCCTGCACGTACGCGGTGCCGTTGCGCATCAGCGCGGTGCGGATGGCGATCGCGAAATCGGCGTTGCCCGCGAAGTCCAGATAGCCGAGCACGCCGCCGTAGAGTCCACGACGGGTCTTCTCGACCTCCTCGATCAGCTGCATCGCTCGCACCTTCGGCGCGCCCGACAACGTGCCCGCGGGGAAACAGGCGGTCACCGCGTCCAGCGCGGTCTTGTCCTCGGCCAGGTCGCCGTGCACCGTCGACACGATGTGCATCACGTGGCTGTACCGCTCGATGTGGCTGTAGTCCTCGACCCGCACCGTCCCGGGCCGGCAAACCCGGCCCAGATCGTTGCGCCCGAGATCGACGAGCATCAGATGCTCGGCCCGCTCTTTCTCGTCGTGCAGCAGCTCCTTCTCCAGCAGCAGGTCTTCCTCATCGGTCTGGCCGCGCCAGCGGGTGCCCGCGATCGGATGCGTCGACGCACGCCCGTCCTTGACCGTCACCAGCGCTTCGGGGCTGGAGCCGACAACCGAGAAGTCCAGTCCCCCAGCCGCATTGGGCACATTGAGCAGATACATGTACGGGCTCGGATTGGACACCCGCAGCATTCGGTACACGTCAAGCGGATCGGCGTCGGTGTCCATCTCGAAACGCTGCGACGGCACCACCTGAAAGGCCTCCCCGGCCTCGATGTCGCGCACCAGCTTGTCGACGATGGCGCCGTACTCCTCCAGCGTGCGCTGGGCGCAATGCAATGGCTCGGGTCTGGTGAACGTCGCCACCGACGACGGGAGGTGCTCGCCGAGCGCCGCGGTCATCACGTCGAGCCGGGCCACGGCGTCGTCGTACGCCCAGTCGACTCGTTCGTCGGTGCCGTTCCAGTTCACGGCGTTGGCGATCAGGGTGATGGTGCCCTCGTGGTGGTCGACGGCGGCGACGTCGGTGGCCAGCAGCAGCAGCATGTCCGGCAGGCCGAGGTCGTCGACGGTCAGCGACGGGAGCTTCTCCAGCCGCCGGACCATGTCGTAGGCGAAGAACCCGACCAGCCCGCTCGACAACGGCGGCAGGCCGGGCAGCGGCTCGGTTCTCAGCAGCTCCAGCGTCGCGCGCAGGGCCTGCAGCGGCTCACCGCCCTGCGGCGCATCCTTCGGCGTGGTGCCCAACCAGACGGCCTCGCCGTCGCGCACCGTCAACGCCGACGGCGCTCCCGCGCCGATGAACGACCAGCGCGACCACGAGCGACCGTTCTCGGCCGACTCCAGCAGAAACGTCCCGGGCCGATTGGCGGCCAGCTTGCGATACGCCGACAGCGGGGTCTCGCTGTCGGCGAGCACCTTGCGGGTCACCGGCACCACGCGGTGCTCGGCGGCCAGTGCCCGGAAGTCCTCGCGCGAAGTCGTCACAGCGAGGCTGGCGGTGGTCTGCACGGGTCAAGTGTCCCAGACGCGCGCCAGTGCGGAGGACGACGCAGGCGTCAGTGGGCTGGTCAGTACCACCGGCGACTGCGCCATGAACCGCGGCTTGGTGCCCCGGTGCTCGTCGGCGGCATGCACGGTGAACGGGTGCAGCACGTACATGTCGCCCGGCTCACCCGTCGCGTGAATCACGGGCCGAGCCGCGCTCGCCGCGTCGACGATGCGGCCCATCTCGGCGAGCTCGACCGGCTCAGGGCCGAGCACATGCGCCACGTCCCGATGCGAGCCCACTCTGATCCGCGTCGGCGCGTCGTCCGGACCCACGTCGGAGAGCAGCGTGAGCACCAGGACAGTGTGCGGGCGTCCTGTGACCGTCCATGTGCCGTCGGGTCGTGGCGTGTTGGCGTCGATGTGCCAACCGCGGTCGTCGGCGGGTGGGGAGACAGGAAACCGGACCGGGATGTTGCCGAGCGATCCGCGCGGCGACCATCCGCCGGCACCGCAGATGCGATCCAGCGCCGCGGCGAGTGTCGGGCTTCGTGCCAACTCGCCGAACGGACCCGCGCCGGTCATGTCGCCGGCCCAGTAGACCGGCTCGGCCCAGTTGTCGGGCTCGTCGGGCGACAGTCCAAGCTGTTGCCACAGCGCGCCCCGCGCCGCGTCGGCGACACCGCGGGGGGCTGCTCGTTCGAGCTTCACAAAGCCGTCGCAGAGAAACGCGCCGAGATCCACCATCGGCCCGAGGCTCTCATGGAAACACGCTCCCGCACCAACGATTTTCATGCGGCGTAGCCTGGCCCCCATGAAAACGGGTGACCGAGTTGCCGAGTTCGAACTGCAGGACCAGACGGGCACGCTGCGAAGCCTCACGGAGTTGCTCGCCGACGGGCCGATCGTGCTGTTCTTCTACCCCGCCGCGATGACGCCGGGTTGCACCAAGGAGGCGTGTCACTTCCGCGATCTCGCGGCGGAATTCGCCGCGGTCGGGGCGAGCCGGGTCGGCATCAGCACCGACGCAGTCGACAAGCAGGCGAAGTTCGCCGACAAGGAGCGGTTCGACTATCCGCTGCTGTCCGACGCCGACGGCGCCGTCGCGACGCAGTTCGGGGTCAAGCGAGGCCTGTTGGGCAGGTTCATGCCGGTGAAGCGGACCACCTTCGTCATCGACACCGACCGCACCGTGCTGGCCGTGATCGCCTCGGAGATCAGCATGGACAGCCACGCCGACAAGGCCCTCGACGTGTTGCGGCAACGACAGTCGGCGTGACCCCGGTTCTGGAGCTTGCCGATGTGACGTTCCGTCGCGAGGGTAAGCAGATCATCGACGGTATCTCGCTGACCGTGAATGCCGGCGAGCACTGGGCGTTGCTGGGTCCCAACGGCGCAGGCAAGAGCACGCTGCTGGGGTTCTGCGCCGCAGTGCAATTCCCGACGACCGGCACCGTGCGGATCCTCGGGCGGCAGATGGGCCGCGTCGACCTCGCGCAACTGCGGCATTCCATCGGCCACGTGAATCCCCGCCACCGGCTGCAGTATTCCCTCACAGTCCGCGAGGTAGTGCTGACCGGTATCACCGCGACGATCGACCTGCCGATGCGGTGGACCCCCACTGACGAGGAGCGCGACCGCGCCGACGCGATGCTGACGGCGGTGGGCCTGTCGCACAAGGCCGACGCCGTATGGCCGACGCTTTCGCAGGGCGAGCGGGGCAGGACTCTGATTGCGCGGGCACTGATTTCGGATCCTCGGCTGCTGTTGCTCGACGAGCCCAGCACCGGACTCGACGTCGCCGCGCGCGAACAACTGCTCGAGACAATGGATTCGCTCGACGACACCCACCCCGAGGTGGCGTCGATCCTGGTGACCCACCACCTCGAGGAACTGCCCACCACGACGACGCATGCGCTGCTCATCGCCGAGGGCCGCACCGTGGCCAGCGGTCCGGCCCGCCAGACGGTGACCACCGACAACGTCACCGAGGCATTCGCGCATCCGGTGACGGTCACCTACCACGACGGCCGGTGGGGCGCCCGCGCCAAGGCCACTCGGATCATCGACGTCTAAGACGTCAGGTGTTCGGCGAACCAGTCGCCGGCAAGGGCGGCCACGCGCTCCAGCGCCCCCGGCTCCTCGAACAGGTGTGTGGCGCCCGGAATCACGACGATGCGGTGCGGGCCGGCCAGTTCGCGACTGGCCTGCTCATTGGCCGCCATGATCCTGGTGTCGCGCTCACCGACGAGCATCAGTGTCGGCGCCGTCACATCGCGCAGCGCGTCGCCGGCCAGATCTGGGCGGCCGCCCCGGGACACGACCGCACGCACCGATTCGTCGCCCGCCGCGGCGATGATCGCGGCCGCGGCACCGGTGCTCGCGCCGAACAGCCCTACCGGCAGGCCCCGCACCGCGTCGTGCGCGCGCATGCGGTCGAGAGCCGACAGCACCCGGTCGGCGAGCAGACCGACGTCGAACCGGAGTTCGCCGGTGCGCAAATCGGTCTGCTCTTCCTCCTCGGTCAGCAGGTCGATCAGCAGCGTGGCGAACCCCTTGTCCCGCAGCACCTGTGCAACCAACCGGTTGCGCGGACTGAACCGCGAACTCCCGGTCCCGTGCGCAAACACGACGAGTCCGGCGGCGTTCGCGGGCACTTCGAGGTCGCCGAGCAACTCGGCCATACCTGGGGATTGACACCCGACGGTGCCCACCAAACATCGCCTACTGTGCAGCCAAGACGGTCGAGCTTTCCTGCGGGCTACCACCGAGTCCGGATTTCTGCGACTTGGCGGTGCTGGCCGAGACACTGGGCTATTCGCGAGTGTGGATCTTCGACTTCGCGCCGTTGTGGGAGGACCCGTTCGTCCACCTGACGCTGGCCGCACGGCGGACGTCACGTGTCGGCCTGGGTACCGCGGTGTTGATTCCGACCGAACGATCCGAGATGGCGACGGCGTCCGCGAGCTGAAGGCGCTCGCTGCTGCCTGCAGCTAAGGCGCTGCGGGCCCGATGAAGTCGACACCTGCGCGAATCGCGGGGCGGTGCCGCAGAATCCGGTAATGCGCCAACCGGCCCAGGCCTTTGGTGGTCATCAATCTCGCGCCCGGCCATGACTCGACGACCCGCTCACTCGTCTCGTAGGGCGTGTCCGGGTCGTCGGGATCATGGATGACCAACAATGGCGGATAACCCGTGCGGGCACCGACGACGGTCATGTTGGTCTCGTACAGCGCCATCTCGATGCGGCGTTCCAGCCGCCGGTGCAGGCCGGCACGGATGCGCGGGCCGAAGCCGTGACGCTTGGCGAAAAAATCCAGATAGAGCGGGAATTCGCCCATCGGCGCGAAATAGACCAGCCGCTCGACTTTCGCGCCGTAAGCGATCGCGAACGTGGTTGCGTTCGCGCCGAGCGAATGGGCGACGACAGCGCGTGCCGCGCCGTGTTCGCGGATCATCGCCTCGACCGCTTTCGCGCACTCGATGGCCGTCGTGCGACCGGGTTTGAGCGCCCCCGCGTCGGACTCGTTGTGGCTGGGCAGGTCGAACGCGATCACCCGATGACCGGAATCGACGAGCGGTTTGATGAACATGCCCAGGTGTGGGCGCCGCCCGCCCCAGCCGTGCACGAGATACACCGGCGGGCCCTCACCCCACGATTCCCCCACGACCCGATGGCCGTCCCAAAACGCTTCCAGTGGCTCGCCCAGCGCGACGCCGGGCGGCATTTTCAGGTTCGACTCCATGACCGGCGGCGTGCACCACAGCTCGACCGCCCACCGTGACCCGATACCGGGGGCGAAGCGCTCCAGCCACCAGAACGCTCGACGCACCCGCGGGTCGACGGGCGGCTCGATTCCCGACCCCTCGATCTCGACGGGGACCGCCCGATCTACTTCGGTCACTCCGCCCCCAGCAGCAGGTCGGCGTCGAAGCAGGAGTGCTCGCCGGTGTGGCAGGCCGCGCCGACCTGGTCCACCTCCAGCAGCACGGTGTCGCCGTCGCAGTCCAGCCGCACCGAGTGCACGTACTGGGTGTGTCCCGACGTTTCGCCTTTCACCCAATGCTGTTGGCGCGACCGCGAATAGTAGGTCGCCCGACGTGTTTCCAGCGTGCGGGCCAACGCGATGTCGTCCATCCACGCCACCATCAGGACCTGTCCGGTGTCCCGCTCCTGCACGACCGCGGTGATCAATCCGTTGGCGTCGCGTTTGAGCCGCGAAGCGATGTCGGCGTCGAGAGTCATGGCCGTCCGTTCCTCGTGCGAGCGCTCATCACCGCACCACGATCCCTTCCGCGGCCATCGCCGCCTTCACCTGGCCGATGGTGAGCTCGCGGAAGTGGAACACGCTGGCGGCCAGCACGGCATCCGCTCCGGCGACGACGGCGGGCGCGAAATGTTCGGGCGCACCGGCGCCTCCGCTGGCGATCACCGGGACGTTGACGGCCCCGCGCACCGCCTCGATCATCGGCAGATCGAAACCCGCCTTGGTGCCGTCGAAGTCCATGGAGTTCAGCAGGATCTCGCCGACACCGAGTTCGGCTCCGCGGGTGGCCCACTCGACGGCGTCGATTCCGGTGCCACGCCGCCCGCCGTGTGTGGTGACCTCCCACCCCGACGGTGTCGGCTCCTGATCCTGCGGCACGGTGCGGGCGTCGACCGACAGCACGATGCACTGGGATCCGAATTGGCGCGCCAACTCGGCGAGCAGTTCGGGTCGGGCGATCGCCGCGGTGTTGACGGCGACTTTGTCCGCACCCGCGCGCAGCAGCACGTCGACATCGGCGACCGAGCGCACCCCGCCGCCGACCGTCAGCGGGATGAACACCTGCTCGGCGGTCCGCTTCACGACCTCCAGCATGGTGGCTCGCCCCGAGGAGGACGCGGTGACATCGAGGAACGTCAGTTCGTCGGCACCCTCAGCGTCGTAGGCCGCCGCCAACTCCACCGGATCGCCTGCGTCGCGGAGGTTTTCGAAGTTGACGCCCTTGACCACCCGGCCGTCGTCGACGTCCAGGCACGGGATGATCCGTACAGCCAGGTCCTTCGCGTCCATCAGAAGTCCCCGGGATCGCCGACCGCGCGCAGCAGATCCAGCAGCTGGCCGTGCACGCCGGGCACGCCGGCGAGCACCGATGGCGAGTTCACGGTCCAGTCGGCGCCGGCGAGGTCGGTCACGACTCCACCGGCTGCGCGGATCAACGCCACACCCGCGGCGTGGTCCCACACGTGGCCACCGAAACTGATTGCCCCGCCGAGAATTCCAGCCGCCGTGTAAGCGAGGTCGATGCCCGTGGCACCGTGCATGCGCATCCGCGAGCATTTGCGGCTCAGGCTCTCGATGACCGCCAGTCGGTAGCGCCCGGGCACCCTGCCGCGGGAGTCGACGTTGAACGTGCTGACCCCGACGACCGAGTCCGACAGGTCCGCGGGTTTCAAGGCGGATTGCTCGACACCGTTGCTGCGCAACGGTCCACCGACGACCCCGGTGAACCGCTCACCGGTGAACGGCACCCACGTCAATCCGGCGACCGGTTCCCCGTCGCGCAACAGGCCGAGCAGTATCGCGGCCATCGGCGAGCCCGCGGCATAATTGAATGTGCCGTCGATCGGGTCGAGCACCCACACCAGCGGCGAATTCAGGTCCGCGCCGCCGAACTCCTCACCGTGTACCTCGATTCCGGTGCGGCTGGTGAGTGCCTCGACCACCTGGCGTTCGATCGCGAGGTCCACCTCGGTGGCGAAGTCGTTGCCCTTCTTCTGCACGGCCGAATCGGCGCGGTGCCCCTCGATGAACGGTTTGGCGGCGTCTTCGAGGATCTGCGCGGCCTCGGCGACCAATGCGTCGAGATCGGCCACGTTCAGCGCCATCTACCGCTCCACCGCGGCCAACGCTTCCGGCAGCGTGAATCGACCGGCGTACAACGCTTTTCCGACGATCGCGCCCTCGACACCGCGGTCGGTCAGCGTGGCGATCGCCCGCAGGTCGTCGAGGCTCGACACCCCGCCGGACGCGATCACCGGTGCGTTCGTACGTTCGCTCACCTTCGAGAGCAGTTCGAGGTTCGGCCCGTTGAGGGTGCCGTCCTTGGTGACGTCGGTGACGACGAAACGCGAACAGCCTTCCCGGTCAAGCCGTTCCAGCACCTCCCACAGGTCGCCTCCGTCTGTCTCCCAGCCGCGGCCGCGGAGTCGGAATCCGCCGCCAGGCATGGAGGGGTCGATCTTCACGTCCAGCCCGACCGCCACCTTCTCGCCGTGCTCGGCGATCGCCCTGGCGCACCACTCGGGGTTCTCCAGCGCCGCGGTGCCGAGGTTCACCCGGGCGCAGCCGGTCGCCAGCGCCGCCGACAGCGAGTCGTCATCGCGGATTCCGCCGGACAACTCGACGGCCACGTCCAATTTGCCGACCACCTCGGCGAGCAGCTCGCGGTTGCTGCCCCGGCCGAACGCGGCGTCGAGGTCGACGAGGTGGATCCACTCCGCGCCGTCGCGCTGCCAGGTCAGCGCCGCCTCCAGCGCCGAGCCGTACTCGGTCTCGCTGCCGGCCCGGCCTTGCACCAGACGCACAGCGCGGCCTTCGACCACGTCGACGGCGGGAAGAAGAATCAATCGCTCCGGCACGTCGGTCAACCTAATGCCTTCACCCAGTTGGCGAGCAACGCGGCACCCGCGTCGCCACTCTTCTCCGGGTGGAACTGCGTCGCCGACAGCGGCCCGTCCTCGACCGCGGCCAGGAACGGCACATGGTGGGTCGCCCACGTCAGCTTCGCCGCCGGGTCGCCCTCCCACTGCTGGGCGGCATACGAATGCACGAAGTAGAACCGCGTGTCCGGGTCCATTCCGGCGAACAGCGTGCTGCCTTGGGGCGTGTCGACGACATTCCAGCCCATGTGCGGGATCACCGGCGCATCGAGTCGCACCACGGCGCCCGGCCACTGACCGCAACCGGTGGTCTCCACACCGAATTCCACGCCGCGGGCGAACAGAATCTGCATGCCGACGCAGACGCCGAGCACGGGACGGCCCGCGGCCACCCGGTCGGCGATCAGCTTCGGCCCGTCGATCTTGCGCAGACCCGCCATGCACGCCTCGAACGCGCCGACCCCGGGGACCACGAGGCCGTCGGCGTTCATCGCGGCATCGGCATCGTCGGTCACGGTGACGTCGGCGCCGACTCGCTCCAGCGCGCGTTGGGCCGACCGCAGGTTCCCCGAGCCGTAGTCCAGGATGACGACTTTCGGCGAAATCCCCGTCACAGCGTGCCTTTCGTCGACGGCACGCCGCTGACCCGCGGGTCGTACTCGACGGCCTGTCGCAGTGCGCGGGCGACGGCCTTGTACTGAGCTTCGGTGATGTGGTGCGGGTCGCGACCGTAGAGGGTGCGCACGTGCAGGGCGATGCGCGCGTTCATCGCCAGCGACTCGAACACGTGCCGGTTGACGACGGTGTGGTACGGCGCCTGTGAGCCGGCGATCGTGAAGCGCAGCATGTGATCCGGTTCGCCGCTGTGCACGCAGTACGGCCGGCCCGACACGTCGACCGCGGCGTGCGCGAGCGTCTCGTCCATCGGGATCCACGCGTCGCCGAACCGGCGGATGCCCTTCTTGTCGCCCAGCGCCTGCCCCAACGCCTGCCCCAGCACGATCGCGGTGTCCTCGATCGTGTGGTGGCCCTCGATCTCGATGTCACCCTTGGCGCGCACCGTCAGGTCGAAGCTCGCGTGACTGCCCAGCGCGGTGAGCATGTGGTCGAAGAACGGCACACCGGTGTCGACGTGCACCCGGCCGGTGCCGTCGAGGTCGAGTTCGACGACGATGTCGGACTCCTTGGTCTTGCGTTCGATTTTCGAGCGACGCTGTGCGGGTTGGGGTTGAGTCACGATGCTCCTACAGGGGTCAGTTCTGTCGCGGCCAGGTGAGCGCTGGCGGCCAGCAGCGCGTCGTTCTCTTCGGCCAAACCGGTGGTGGCGCGCAGATAACCGGGGATACCGACGTCGCGGATCAGGATGCCCGCCTCGAGGTAGCGCCGCCACGTGGCGGGCGCATCGGCGAATTCGCCGAACAGCACGAAGTTGGCGTCGCTGTCGATCACCCGAAACCCCATGTCCGACAACTCCGCTGAGACGCGGTTACGTTCGGCGATGAGGGTGGCGACGCTGCCGAGCGTGTCATCGGCATGGCGCAGCGCGGCACGCGCGGCGGCCTGGGTCACCGACGACAGGTGGTATGGCAACCGGACCAGTAGCATCGCCTCGACCACCGCGGGCGCGGCGATCAGATAACCCAGCCGGCCGCCGGCGAATGCGAACGCCTTGCTCATCGTGCGGGTGACGACGAGCTTGGTCGGGTACTGCTCGATCAGGTGCACCGCGCTTGGCTGCGACGAGAACTCGCCATACGCCTCGTCGACGATGAGGATGCCGCTGCGCATGGCGTCGAGCAGCCGACGTAGCTCGTCGAGCGGAACGCTCTGTCCCGACGGGTTGTTCGGGCTTGCGACGAACACGATGTCGGGGCTGCGCTCGGTGACGGCCGCGACGGCGACGTCGATGTCGATGCCGAAGTCGTCGGCCCGGTTGGCCACCAGCCATGCGGTCTGGGTGCCGTCGGCGATGATCGGGTGCATCGAGTAGGAGGGCACGAACCCGATCGCGCTGCGGCCGGGCCCGCCGAAGGCCTGCAGGAGTTGCTGCAGTATTTCATTGGAACCGTTTGCCGCCCAGACATTTTCGACACCAATACGGGTTCGGGTCTGCGCCGACAGGTAGGTCGCCAGGTCGGTGCGCAGCGCCACCGCGTCGCGGTCCGGGTAGCGGTGCAGGTCGCCGGCGACCGCAGCGACCGACGCCGTCACGTCGTCGATGAGCGCCTGCGTCGGCGGGTGCGGGTTCTCGTTTGTGTTCAGCCGCACCGGGACGTCCAATTGCGGTGCACCGTAAGGCGATTTGCCGCGCAAGTCCGCACGCAACGGAAGATCGTCGAGCGTCACACCGGCACCGGGCAAGTCAGTGGGCGTCACCGTTCGAACCTCCGCCGCACCGCTTCGCCGTGGGCGGGCAGGTTCTCGGCCTCGGCCAGTGTGATCACGTAGCCGGACACGTCTTTGAGCGCGGCCTCGTCGTAGTCGACGACGTGGATACCGCGTAGGAACGTCTGCACCGACAACCCGCTCGAGTGCCGGGCACAGCCGGCGGTCGGCAGCACGTGGTTGGATCCCGCGCAGTAGTCGCCGAGGCTGACCGGCGCGTACGGGCCCACGAAAATCGCGCCCGCCGAGCGGATCTGACCGGCGACTTCGCGCGCATCGACGGTTTGGATCTCGAGATGTTCGGCGGCGTAGGCGTTGACCGTGCGAATGCCCGCCTCGAGGTCGTCGACGAGCACCGTCGCCGACTGTTTTCCGCTCAGCGCCGCGCTCACCCGCTCGCGGTGCACCGTGCTCTGCAGCTGTTTGGCGAGCTCACGGTCGGTCGCGTCGGCCAACTCGACGCTCGGCGTGACCAACACGCTGGCGGCCATCTCGTCGTGTTCGGCCTGGCTGATCAGGTCGGCCGCGACATGGACGGGGTCGGCGGTGTGGTCGGCCAGGATCGCGATCTCGGTCGGGCCCGCCTCGGCGTCGATGCCCACCTGCGACCGGCAGATCCGCTTCGCGGCGGTCACGTAGATGTTGCCCGGCCCGGTGATCATGTCGACAGGCGCGAGCTCGGCGCCGTCGGTGTCGGTGCCGCCGTACGCCAGCAGCGCGACGGACTGCGCCCCGCCGACCGCCCACACCTCGTCGACGCCCAGTAGCGCTGCGGCGGCAAGGATCGTCGGGTGAGGCAGCCCGCCGAAGTCGGCCTGCGGCGGGCTGGCGATCACCAGCGAGTCCACTCCCGCGGTCTGGGCGGGCACCACGTTCATCACCACGCTCGACGGGTAGACCGCGTTACCGCCCGGCACGTACAGCCCGACCCGCTCTACCGGTACCCAGCGCTCGGTGACCGTCGCTCCGGGCGCCAGCGTCGTCGTGCTGTCGCGGCGGCGCTGGTCGGCGTGCACGGCGCGGGCCCGCTCGATCGCGACCTCCAACGCGGCACGGACGTCGGCGCCCAGGGCCGTCAGCGCGGCGGCGAGACGATCGGGGGGCACACGGACCTGCGCAGGGCGCACCCCGTCGAACGTTTCGGTGTATTTCAGCGCCGCGTGCGCGCCGTGCCCGCCGACCGCGTCGACGATCGGGCGCACCCGGGGAACCACCGCGTCCACGTCGACCCCGCCGCGTGGCAGAGCGGCCCGCAACCGCGCGGCGGACAGCGGCGCGCCGCGCAAGTCGATGCGGGCGATCGGCCCCGGCGATAGATTCACGCTGTCCATTCTCCCAGAGCAGACCAAATCGGTTATGGAGGCGCCATGAAAGCTTCTGTGTCAAGGAAAGAGCACCCCAACAACGCGCCCGGGGTGCCCATGCTCTTCCCACCCTGGTTCGAGAACTTCCAGGTCAAGTACTTGAACCGGATGATCAGGCCGTTCTCCCGGTTCACGCCGGGGTTGTCGACGATCAAGCACCGCGGCCGCACGTCCGGAAAGCCGTACGAGACCATCGTCACGGCATACCGCAAGGACAATCTCGTCGCTATCGCGCTGGCACACGGGAAAACGAATTGGGTGAAGAACGTGCTGGCCGCGGGCGAAGCGGAGCTGAGGATGGGGCGCCGCGACCTGCATCTCGTCAATCCCAGGATCATCCCCGCGGGTGGCAGCGCCGAGGGGCTGCCCAGGATGGCTCGGTTGCAGCTCGGCCGGGCGGCGTTCTTCGTCGCGCATGTCGCCTAATTCTTGAGCGACCTTTCTACTATTCTCGTGGGGTGCCTCGCCCGGACCGCAGCCGAACCGCGCTGATCGACGGCGCGGCCCTGCTGTTCCGCAGGCAGGGCTACGCGGCGACCGGGGTCAACCAGATTCTCGAGGTCGCCGACGTCAAGCCGGGGTCGCTGTATCACCACTTTCCGGAGGGCAAGCAGCAGTTGGCGGCTGCGGTGGTCCAGCGGGTCGGCGCCGAGGTCGAAGAACAACTCCGCGCACTGCTCGACGCGGATGTTCCGGTGCCGGATCTCATCGACGGCTGGATCGATCAGATGGCCGCGGGGCTGACCTGCGACCAGCGCGACGGATGTCCCATCGAGCCGATCGCCACCGAATCGGTCAACGCCAGCGCGCGCGTCCGCGAAGCGTCGGCCACGGTGTTCGCCGGCTGGCGCGCGGCCGTCGCGGACCGGCTGCGCGCCGACGGATGGCCACCCCCCGACGCCGAGCGCACCGCGCTGGCCCTGATCGCGCTCATCGAGGGCGCGTTGATTATCGCCCGGGTCGCGGGTGACGCGGCCCCGCTCGACGCCGCCAAAGCCGCGGCCCGAACCTTGCTGAAGCGATAGCTACTTGCAGAGCGCGGTGATGGCTTTGTTCTCGGCGTCGGCGTCGGCCAGCCGCTTCGCTTGCGCCGGATCGTCGTTTGGCACGCCCGCGGTGGCGTGGGCGCCGATGTCCATCAGGTTGTTCGCGAACTGGCGAACCTTCTCGGCGAGCTCCGGCGGGGTGGCGGGGGCGAGCCGCTGCAACAGGTACTGACCGCCGTCGTACAGCGAGATTCGCGCATTGGCGGCGACCGCCTGGGCGCCGGTGACGTCCTGCGACCCACCTTCGGGTCGCAGGTTCGTGTTGAGTGAAACGCCTTTTCGGACGATGTCCGCCGCCCCGCACACCGTGGCCTTGGCGTCGGCGATCTGGGCGGCGTCGTATTCCTCGGAGCGGTTCGTCGTGTACAGCGTCCACCCTGCGACGGCCAAGGCAGCGACGGCGATGACCAGGCTGACGACGGTCAGCAAAACGAGACGGCGCGACGAATCCTCATCCACGCGAACGATGGTAGTGGTCGCTACAGGTCGAGCCCGATATCGAGCACCCGCACCGAGTGGGTGAGCGCTCCGACCGCCAGGTAGTCGACACCGGTGCCCGCGTACTCGGCCGCGCTGTCGAGGGAGAGCCCACCCGACGATTCCAACTTCGTCCCCGGCGACCGGGAGTCGCGGCGCTGCACCGCGATCTGCGTCTGCCACACGGGGAAGTTGTCCAGCAGCACGAGCGACCCGGGCCCCAGGTTTTCGGCCAGTACTTCGTCGAGTTGCTCGAGTGAGTCCACCTCGACTTCGCAGTCGATGTCCGGCGCGGCGGCACGCACCGCGCGCAGCGCCGCCACCACCGAACCGGCGGCCGCGACGTGGTTGTCCTTGATCAGCGCCGCGTCGCCCAGTCCCATCCGGTGGTTGACGCCGCCGCCGACGCGCACCGCGTACTTCTGCAGCGCCCGCAGGCCCGGCAACGTCTTGCGGGTGTCGCGAATCTTCGTCTCTGTCCCGGAAACCGCCTCCACCCACGCCGCGGTCGTTGTCGCGATACCCGAGAGGTGACAGACCAGGTTCAGAGTCGTGCGCTCGGCCGTCAGCAGTCCCTGTGTGGGCGCCTCGACGGTCAGCACGGCACCGCCCGGTTCGAGCCGGGCACCGTCGTCGACGCGATGCTTGATCAGGTAACCGTCGGGGCCGAGCACCTCGTCGAGGGCCAGCAGCGCGATGTCCACGCCGGCGATCACCCCGGCCTCGCGGGCCACCATCGACGCCGTTGTCCGCGCGTCCGGTGGCACCGTGGCGAGCGTGGTGACGTCCGGTCCGTAGCGCAGATCCTCTTCCAGACCGCGCGCGATCACCCTGCGAGCCTCTGCGAGCTCGTCGGCGGTCAGCTCCATCAGCAGCACGCCCCGGCCTCGACGAGGTTGCGCGACAACGCGGGATCGGTGCCGGGGTAGTCGCGCCGGTGGTGGCAGCCGCGGGTTTCGGTGCGGGCAAGCGCGGCAGCGGCGACCGCTCCCGCAGCAGTCGTCAACGCCACGTCCTCGAAGTCGGCGCGTGAGCCGAGCACCCGCGGTGGTGCGGCGTCCAGTTCCGCGGCCAGGGCGAGCAGGCCGTCGCCGTCGCGCACCACGCCGGCGTTCCTGGTCATCGCTCGCTGCAGAACGGCCCGCGGAAGGGCTCGCCGCACGGTCGGCTCCGGTGGCCGTGCCGTCACCGGTCCGGCGGCCAAAGCGTATGCCGCCGCGGCCTTTCCGGCCCGGCCACCGACGACGAGCCCTTCGAGCAGGCTGTTGGACGCCAACCGGTTCGCGCCGTGCACCCCCGTGCACGCCACCTCGCCCGCGGCGAACAGGCCCGCGATGTCGGTACGTCCGTGCACGTCGGTGACGACGCCGCCGCAGCTGTAGTGCGCACCCGGCAGCACCGGAATCGCCTCGACGGAGGGATCGATGCCCGCCGCTGCGCATGCCGCGGTCACCGTCGGGAACCGCTTCGCGAAATCCTCGATCCGGCGGGCGTCGAGGAACACACACGGCGCGCCGGTCTCCTCGATACGGGCGTGGATCGCCGCGGCGACGACATCCCGCGGCGCCAGGTCGCCCATCGGATGGACACCGTCGGTGACCGAACGGCCCTGTGAGTCAACGAGTATCGCGCCCTCACCGCGGACGGCCTCGGTGATCAGCGGCCGCCTGCCGGCGTTGTGACCGTCGAACAACATGGTCGGGTGGAACTGGATGAACTCGATGTCGCTGACCGGCAGTCCGGCCCACATCGCCAGCGCGACACCGTCTCCCGTCGACCCGTCAGGGTTCGTGGTGGCCGAGTAGAGATGGCCCAGTCCCCCGGTCGCGAGAATCACCGACGGCGCGTGCACCACCCCGAGACCGTCCTCGTTGAGCACCTGCACCCCGGTGACGGCTCCGGCCTCGTGCAGTATCTCGACCGCGACGTGATTGTGGCGGATGTCCAATGTGGCGGCCGCGATGTTGAGCGCTCGCTGCACCTCCGCGCCGGTTGCGTCGCCGCCGGCGTGGATGATCCGGCGCCGCGAATGGCCGCCCTCGCGGGTCAGCGCCCAGGACCCCGGCGCCGCCTCGTCGAAGCTCGCCCCGTCGGCCACCAGGTCGAGGACCGCGCGATACCCGTCGGCCACGATCGAGCGCACCGCATCGGGATCACACAGCCCCGCGCCGGCGGCCAGCGTGTCGGCCACGTGCGCCTCGATCGAGTCACCGTCCTCCCGCAGGCTGTCCGGCAGCACCACGGCGATCCCGCCCTGAGCGTAGAAGGTTGCGGTGTCACCGGTCTTGCTGAGGACCATCACTTTTCGACCGCGGCGGTGCGCTGCGAGCGCGGCGACCAGGCCCGCCACACCGGTACCGATCACCACGACATCGGCCCGCTGCTGCCATTGACCGGCCCACCGTCCCGAACCGCAGGCGAGGGGGCGCGTCATTCTCCGCCGCCGGGCTGACCGATCGCGATCATGCGCTGCACGCTGGCGCGGGCCAGGCGTGCGGTCTCGGGGTCGACGTCGACCTCGTCCCTGCCCTCAACCAGACACCGCAGCAGCGCGGCGGGGGTGATCATCTTCATGAACTTGCACGAGGCACGGTCGTTGACCGCCATGAAGTCGACACCCGGTGCGGCGCGGCGTAATTGATGCAGCATGCCGACCTCGGTGGCCACCAGCACCTGTCGCGCCCCGGTCTCGCGCGCGGCGTCGAGCATCCCGCCGGTGGACAGGATCTTGACCCGGTCCTCGGGGAACGCGCCCTCGCCGGCGAGGTACAACGCCGATGTGGCGCAACCGCATTCAGGATGAACGAACAGTTCGGCGTCGGGGTGGGTACGGGCCTGGTCGGCCAGCTCGTCGCCGTTGATACCGGCGTGCACGTGGCATTCGCCCGCCCACACGTGCAGGTTCTTGCGGCCGGTGACGCGCCGGACGTGCGCGCCGAGGAACTGGTCCGGGCAGAACAACACCTCGCGGTCCTCGGGGATGGACGCCACCACCTCGACGGCGTTCGACGAGGTGCAGCAGATGTCGGTCTCGGCCTTCACCGCCGCGGTGGTGTTCACGTAGGAGACCACGACGGCTCCGGGATGCTCGGCCTTCCACGCCCGCAGTTCGTCGGCGGTGATGGAGTCGGCGAGAGAGCAGCCGGCCCGCTGGTCCGGGATCAACACGGTTTTGTCCGGGGACAGGATCTTGGCCGTCTCGGCCATGAAGTGCACGCCGCAGAACACGATGGTGTCCTCGGGCACGTCGGCCGCGATTCGCGACAGCGCCAGCGAGTCACCGACGTGATCGGCGACGTCCTGGATTGCCGGCAACTGGTAGTTGTGCGCCAACAGCGTCGCGCCACGCAGGTCGGCGAGGCGGCGCACCTCGGCGGCCCACTCCTCATCGCCGTCGACGCCGGAAAAGCCGGTCGGACCATCGACGATCCGGCTCGACAGATGGTCTGCGGGCATCCGGTCGAGAACCGTCATGGCCGCCTCCTTCGTCAGAATCGAGTTTTCGACTTACAATCGAAAAC
Source organism: Mycobacterium sp. GA-0227b (assembly GCF_001499855.1). Taxonomy (GTDB): domain Bacteria; phylum Actinomycetota; class Actinomycetes; order Mycobacteriales; family Mycobacteriaceae; genus Mycobacterium. The sequence continues at coordinate 121,914 of NZ_LQIK01000002.1, read as the reverse complement.
ATGGATCATATTAGCACCGCGCATGAGGTGCTCGCCGCCGTGTTCCAGGTTCGGGACGCCGCCAACGGCAAACCCGCACTTCACGTGCTGTTGTGGCAGCGGGCACTCGACCCGCAGCGCGGGCGGTGGTCGCTGCCCGGCGGACGACTCGGCGCCGACGAGGATCTGACCAGCTCCGTGCGCCGACAGCTGGCCGAGAAGGTGGACCTTCGTGAGCTTGCTCACCTCGAACAGCTCGCGATCTTCTCCGATCCGAAGCGGGTCCCCGGGGTTCGGACGATCGCGTCGACGTTTCTGGGACTGGTGCCCTCCCCCGCGACCCCGGAGCTGCCGCCGGACACCCGTTGGCATCCGGTGAGCGACCTGCCGCCGATGGCGTTCGACCACGGCACCATGGTCGAGCACGCCCGCACCAGGCTTGTCGCCAAGCTCTCTTACACCAATATCGGATTTGCGTTGGCGCCAACGGAATTCGCGCTGTCGGCATTGAGAGACATCTACAGTGCCGCGCTCGGCCACCACGTCGACGCGACAAACCTGCAACGCGTGCTCGAACGCCGAAACGTCATCACTCGCACGGGCACCACCGCGCGGTCCGGCCGCAGCGGGGGCCGCCCGGCGGCGTTGTACCGGTTCACCGAGGCGCGCTACCGGGTGACCGACGAATTCGCCGCACTGCGTCCGCCCGGGTGAGTCGACTGGATTCTTAACGCTCTCTTAAGCAAGAATGGCCGAATGTCTCTGGGCAATGCCGCGCCGGCATCGGGTGCCGAGTGGATCGGGTACGTACCCCACGAGGACCTGTCCCGCGGCGCGCGCCCGCAGCTGCCCGCCGACGACCCGTTCTACGAACCACCCAGCGGTTTCCAGCACGCCGAACCGGGCACCATCCTGCGCAGCCGTGACGTCGAGCTGGCCTTTCTCGGGCTCGTCCCGCAGAAGTTCACCGCCACGCAGCTGCTCTACCGCACTACCGACATGAACGGAGCCCCGGAAGCCACCGTCACCACGGTGATCGTGCCGACCGAGCGCACCAACCGCGACGTGGTCCCGGTCATCTCCTACCAGTGCGCGATCGACGCGGTGACCTCGCGCTGCTTCCCGTCCTACGCGCTTCGCCGCAAGGCGGTCGCCCCCGGTGCGCTCGCACAGTTCGAGTTCCTCCTGATCGCCGCTGCGCTCGCCGAGGGCTGGGCGGTCTCGGTGCCCGACCACGAGGGGCCGCTCGGTTCGTGGGGCACCCCGTGCGAGCCCGGCTACCGCATCCTCGACGGCCTGCGCGCGGCCGTCAGCTGCGAGCGCCTCGGACTGGACGAATCCGCACCGATCGGGCTCTGGGGGTATTCCGGCGGCGGTCTGGCCTCGGCTTGGGCCGCCGAGATGCACAACCAGTACGCGCCCGAACTCAACATCGTCGGGGCGGTGCTCGGCTCCCCCGTCGCCGACCTCGGCAGTGCCTACCGCCGGCTCAACGGCAGTTTGTACTCGGGGCTGCCCGCCATGGTGGTTGCGGCCTTGACCCACGTCTATCCCGAACTGGACCGCGTGATCCAGGAACACGCGACCGAAGCGGGCAAGGCCATGCTGCTGCGGATCGAGAACATGACGACCGCGCATGCGGTGTTCCGGTTCGCCGGGATGGACATGGGCAAGCTCGTCGACCGGCCGCTCAACGAGATCCTCGATATGCCCGAGGTCAAACACATCTTCGACAGCATCAAGCTGGGCACCGCGGTGCCGACCCCGCCCGTGCTGATGGTGCAAGCCGTCCACGACAAGATCGTCTCCGTCGACGACATCGACGAGCTCAGCGAGATCTACCGCTCCGGCGGCGCGTCGGTCACCTACCACCGCGACCTGTTCAGCGAACACATACTGCTGCATCCGATGTCGGCGCCGATGGCGCTGCGCTGGCTGATCGACCGGTTCGACGGCAAGCCGGTGTCCGAGCATCTGGTCCGCACGACCTGGCCGACGCTGCTGAACCCGATGACCTACGTCGGAATGACGCGGCTGGTCAAGATAGCGGTCAAGGTGATGACGGGCCGGAAGGTGGAGCGCTCTCCGCTGTGACCGGCGGGACGAACGCCGGCACCTCGACCGGCGGCCAGGCGCCCAGATCGTCGCGCGCCGTGGAGACCGCGGTCAACGCGTAGACGAGTGCGGCGGCCGCGGCGGGGAACAGGATCGTCAACGCCGCCTGTATCGGGGTGTGCCCGAAGAACACCGGCGGCGCCTCGACGACGTAGTGCACGCGGTGTTCGGGTGTCACCGGCGCGGCGGCCACGTCGATCGTCCCGTATCGCAGGTGCACCAGCAGCGCGCCCAGGCCGGCGGCCGTTCCCGCGGCCAGCATGCAGCCGGTCGCCAGGGCCGCCAGCGTCACCGGCCCGCGGTGCGCCCGCCACTGCCACACCAGCACCGCGGCGACGACGGCCACGACGCAGAGCATGCCGACGAGCAGGAATGCCGCGACGAAAAAGTGGTCAGCCTCGTTGCCCAGGTAGGCGCGGATGCGATCGCCGCCGCGCGTCAGCGCCACCACGCCGTGGATCGGCGGCGCCAGCCACGACCACAGCGCCCCGATCAGTGCGCCGGCCACCGCCAGCGCCGCCATTACGGTCAGTGCCGCGCGGACGCGCGAAATACGCGGGGCGGCAACATCGTTCATCGTTGTTCCAGATCCTTCGAGTCGGTAAGGCCGTGGCGGGAGCAGTTGGCGGACCAGCCGTCGGGCCGCACCTGGACGATCATCCGCCGACCGCACTCGGCGCAGAACCGGGGCGGTTCCAGGCCCATGCTGGCGGCGGTGGGCACAGCGGTGCCGTCCGGTTCGCCGGTGTAGACGTTGAACGGCATGGGTTTACAGACTGGCTCAGAGAGTGGCGTTGAGCGCCTTGATCGGCATCTGCAGATCGTCGAGCAGTTCGAGGTCCGCCTCGGCCGGTCGCCCGAGCGTGGTCAGGTAGTTGCCGACGATCACCGCGTTGATCCCGCCGAGGATGCCCTTCTTGGCGCCGAGGTCGCCCAGGGTGATCTCCCGCCCGCCCGCGAAGCGCAGCATCGTGCGCGGCAGCGCCAGCCGGAACGCGGCCACGGCCCTGAGCGCATCGGCCGCGGGCAGGACCTCCAGGTCGCCGAACGGGGTGCCGGGCCGCGGATTGAGGAAGTTCAGCGGCACCTCGTGCGGGTCGAGTTCGGCGAGGTTGGCGGCGAACTCCGCGCGTTGCTCCAGCGTCTCGCCCATGCCGAGGATGCCGCCGCAGCACACCTCCATACCGGCCTCGCGGACCATCCGCAGGGTGTCCCAGCGCTCCTCCCACGTGTGGGTGGTGACGACGTTGGTGAAGAACGACCGTGCGGTCTCGAGGTTGTGGTTGTAGCGGTGCACGCCCATGTTCGAGAGTCGCTCGACCTGTTCTTGGGTCAGCATGCCGAGCGAGCAGGCGATCTGGATGTCGACCTCGTTGCGGATCGCCTCGATCCCGGCGGCCACCTGGGACAGCAGTCGCTCGTCGGGTCCGCGTACGGCGGCGACGATGCAGAACTCGGTGGCGCCGGTCTTCGCGGTCTGCTTGGCGGCCTCCACCAGGCTCGGCACGTCCAGCCAGGCGCTGCGCACCGGAGACGTGAAAAGCCCTGACTGTGAACAGAAGTGACAGTCCTCGGGGCAGCCGCCGGTCTTGAGGCTGATGATGCCCTCGACCTCGACGTCGGGTCCACACCACTTCATCCGGACGTCGTGTGCGAGTTCCAGCAGGTCGTCGAGGCGGTCATCCGGCAACTGCAGCACCTGCAGCGTCTGATCCTGGTCGAGACCTTCGCCGCGTTCGAGCACCTGCTCGCGGGCCACCGCCAGAATGTCGCTCACCTAGTCGTCCTCTCGCCTTGAACACGTCGGCGGTGCCGACAATTGAACACGTCGGCGGTGCCGACAATTGAACGGTGTTCAGGTTAGGGTATCGGCGTGCAGCTTCACAAACGCGACGTGGTGGACGCGGCGACCGCTCTGCTGGACAGTTACGGGCTCGCCGATCTGACCATGCGACGGCTGGCGCGCGAGCTCGACGTCTCTCCCGGCGCGCTGTACTGGCATTTCGCCAACAAGCAGGAATTGCTGGGAGCGGTCGCCGACCGCATCTTGGACGGTGTGCCGTCCGCGACGGGAATCGTCGACGTGTGCAATCGGCTCAGGGATGCGCTGTTGTCGCACACCGACGGCGCCGAGTTGGTGTCGGCCAGCTTCGCCGCCGGACAGTCCGCGGCGATGGCGCGCGTCGTGGCACGTCTGACCGAGGCAGCGGTCGACGCCGGCGTCGATCGGGAGCACGCCGAGTTGGCCGCCCGCACCGTCGTCTACTACGTGTTGGGGTTCACCGTCGACGAGCAGTCCCGCCTGCAGTGGGACGCCGCAGGGGCCGAGTTGCCCGACGCGCAGTCGGCGCTGACCGACGACGCGACCGCCCGGTTCGGCTTCGGTGTCGCGTTACTCCTCAACGGCATTCGCGTCGCCGAGGTTGTCCCGAGTGGGACGCTTGCGCGCCTCGATGAGCGTCCGTGAGGAGTGCGCGACAAAGGGACCGTCGTGCTCGATCTGCCGATGGAGTTCGCGGAGCCGGTCGCGGTACCGCTCGACGGTGAAGTCCGGCACCATCCAGATCACCTTGCGCAGGAAGTACACGACCGCCCCGATATCGAAGAACTCCATCCGGAGCCGCTCCGTCCGGAGGTCGACAACCTGCAGACCCGCGGCCGCCGCTTCGGCGGCTTCGACATCGGGATGACGTTTCTTCGCCGCGTCCGGTTGGGGGCCGAGGAAGTACTCGATGAGTTCGAACGCGCTCGCGGGACCGACGTGCTGCGCGAAATAGGTGCCTGCGGGCACCAGCACACGAGCGATCTCCGTCCACCACACGGTGGCTGGATGTCGACTCGTCACCAGATCGAACGAGTCGGAGGCGAACGGCAGCGGCGGCTCGTCGCGCGTCGCCACGACCACCACGCCATGCGGATGAAGCAGCCTGGTCGCTCTGGCGACATTCGGCGGCCATGACTCGGTGGCGGCCATGGTCCGCGGCAGGACGGCCGCCTCGGCGAGCAGCTCGCCGCCGCCGGTCTGGATGTCGAGCGCAGCGTTCGACTTGGCCAGCCGACGACTCATCAGGCGCTGATATCCCCACGACGGCCGTTGTTCGGTCGCCCGTCCGTCGAGCCAGGAGAAATCCCAGCCGGACACCGGCGCCGCCGCGGCTTCGGCGACAAGCTCCTCGAACGTCACGCGATCGCATGCTCCTGCTTCGTATCGCCGTCCCAGCGGCGCAACCCGACGATGGAGCCCTTGATCTCGGCGGGCTTTCCCGCGATCCGCACCGCCCGGCCCATCTGCGCCGGCGCCACCCGGCGCGCCAAGGTCATGTGTGGCGTCCAGCCGTCCGGCGCAGCGTTGGCCATCGGTTCGGGATGCATGTGCGGCAGACAGAGTTTGTGCACCTCCGCATGAACCTCCAGCAGCGCAACCGTCGGTACCACGAGGCGCGCGAGCACGGCCTTGGCGCGGCCGAAGAACAGCGGTGCGCCGATCCGGCACGGCATCGGGAACCGATCCGTCACCGATGAAAGCAATCCGTCCACCTCGGCGCCGATCCGCTGCGCAACGGTCAACGTGACGTGCGGGCGACTCGCCGGCGCCTGACTCGGAATACCGTTCTCCCGCAGCTCGTCCCAGATGCGACGGATCGCCGCCTCGGTGTCCGGATCGAAGATCAGCTCCACGGAATGCACCATTGGCTACACCAGGCTTGCGATCCAGTCGGGGTCGAACGCCGACGCGCTCATCGCCGCGAACTCCGCGGCCGTCATAGTCCCCGCACCTGCGGGCAACACGGCGCGCACCGGCGCCAATCCGGCCAACGCGTCGCGGTTGCCTTGCTCGGCCACACCCGGATCCGACGGCCATGAACCGATCACCAGGCCGGCGCACGAAAGCCCCTGCGCGTCAAGCGCTTCCAGCGTCAAGGCGGTGTGGTTGAGCGTGCCCAGGCCCGCATGGACGACGACCAGCACCGGCGCGGCCAGCTCGACGGCTAGGTCGCGCAGCGTCACTTCCTCGCCGATCTCGACGAGCAGCCCGCCGGCACCCTCGACCAACGTCAGCGGCGCGTTCACCGACCGCACCGACGCCACCAGTTCGGCGCGCGCGGGTAACGCGAGTCCCGCGCGATCGGCGGCGGCTCGCGGCGCCAGCGGTTCCGGATAGCGCCACCCACCGCGCAGGTCTGAGACACCCGACAACCGGCCGACGTCGGCGAGATCGTCATCGCGCGGACTTCCCGTTTGCACCGGCTTGCACACCGTGACGTCGATGCCGGCCAGCCGCGCACAGCAGGCCAGCGCAGCGGTGGCGATCGTTTTACCGACGCCGGTGTCGGTGCCGGTGACGACGAGCACGCTCACCGGCGCGCGGTCGTCAGCACGTTGCCGAGAACCTCACTCGCCACGCACATTTCGTCGTCGGTCAGCGATGCCCGAGCGGTCAGCCGCAGCCTCGACGTGCCCGGTGGCACGGTCGGCGGCCGGAAGCACCCGACCCGTACACCACGCTCCAGGCAGGCGACCGCCGCGCCGAACGCCACCTCCGGCTCACCGAGGATCACCGAGACGACGGCCGACTCCGGCCGCTCGGGCACCGAGCAGATCGAGGCCAGCTCGGCGGCATGGTCCAACACGGCCTGTGCGCGCCATGGCTCGGCGATCAGCACGTCCAACGCCGCCCACGCCGCTCCGACCGCGGCGGGCGCCAGGCCGGTGTCGAAGATGAACGGCCGTGCCGCGTCGATCAAATGGTCGCGCACGGCGCCCGGACCCAGCACCACGCCGCCCTGGCTGCCCAGCGCCTTGGACAGGGTCGTGGTCATCACGATGTCGGGCGCGCCGGCCAGACCCAGTTCGTGCAGCAGGCCGCGGCCGCCGGTGCCCCGCACGCCGAGACCGTGCGCCTCGTCGACGAGCAGCAGCGCGCCGTGCCGTCGGCAAACGTCGTGCAGCGCGCGCAGCGGGGCCATGTCGCCGTCGGCGGAGAACACCGAATCCGTCAGCACGACGGCGCGCTCCTCATCCCGGCCGGCCAGCGCCGCCTCCACCGCCGCGACGTCGCGGTGCGGGGTGACCGCGACGCGGCTCCGCGACAGCCGGCACGCGTCGACCAGTGAGGCGTGGGTGAGCGCGTCCGACACCAGCAGCGAGCCGGGGCCCGACAGCGCCACCACCGCGCCCAGGTTCGCGGTGTAGCCCGACGAGAACACCAGCGCCGACTCGGCGCCGACGAAGTCCGCCAACGCCAGCTCGAACCCCTCGTGAAGTTCGGTGTTGCCGGTGACCAGCCGACTTCCCGTCGACCCTGCACCCCAGGTGCGCAGTGCGTCGACACCGCCGGAAATGACTGCGGGGTGTTGCGACAGGCCCAGGTAGTCGTTGGACGCTAGGTCGAGTTCTGCGCCGACGGGTGGGCGGGCACGCAGGAACCGGCGCAGACCCGCCGTACGCCGCTGCTGTTCGACGTCGTCGAGCCACGCCAACGGCGAAAGACCTGCGCGCGTCACACCCGCCCTCCTCTTGACTTGAACGGTGTTCAGGTTAAGGGACCGACGCGTGACGGCACAATTTCGCGGCTCGTCTGTGCGTCATAGACCCGCGAGCGCTCAATCTCGTACGGTTTTCGGCCCAGAATCCGTACCAGAATGAGCCCTCGCGCACGTCCGCCATGCGATCAACCCGTCAAGGCCCGAGCGACCGCGACCATGCCTGAGCTGATCTGGCCGATCTCGTCGGGTGTGCAGATATACGGCGGCATCGCGTAGACGAGATTGCGGAACGGCCGCAGCCAGATGCCGTGCTCGAGCGCCGCGGGCGTGGCCACCGCCAGGTCCACCGGCCGCTCCATCTCGATCACCCCGATCGCGCCGAGCACCCGCACGTCGGCCACACCCGGCAGCGTCGCGGCGGCCGACAGCCCATCATGCAGACCTTGCGAGATGCCCCGCACCGACGACCGCCAGTCCTGCCCGAGCAGCACCTCGACCGAGGCCACACCGACCGCGCACGCCAGCGCGTTGGCCATGAACGTCGGCCCGTGCATCAGCGCGCCGGGCTCGTGGGTGCTGATGGTGTTCGCGATCTCGCGCGAGCACAGGGTCGCGGCCAGCGTGATATAGCCGCCGGTGAGCGCCTTGCCGACACACATGATGTCCGGGCTGACGGCTGCGTGGTCGGCGGCGAAGAGTTCGCCCGTGCGGCCGAAACCGGTCGCGATCTCGTCGAAGATCAGCAGCACCTCGTGGCGGGAGCAGATGTCCCGCAGATCGGCGAGATACCGCGGGTCGTGGAACCGCATCCCGCCCGCGCCCTGCACCACCGGCTCGACGATCACCGCGGCCAGTTCGTCGGCGTGATCGGCCAGCTGGCTCTCGAACACCGAAACGTAGGCGGCGTCGTAGTCGCGCGGCACCGGCGGCGCGAACACCTGGCGGGCCAGCACTGAGTTTTCGCCGGCCCACAGCTCGTGCATCCCGCCGTCCGGGTCGCACACGCTCATCGGGGTGAACGTGTCGCCGTGGTAGCCGCCGCGCCACGTCATCAGCCGGTGCTTGGCGCCCCGGCCCAGGCTGCGCCAGTACTGCAGCGCCATCTTGACGGCCACTTCCACCGAGACCGAGCCCGAATCGCTGAAGAACACGGTGTCCAGCCCCTCGGGGGTGATCTCGACGAGCAACTGCGCGAGCCGCGCGGCCGGTTCGTGCGTCAACCCGCCGAACATGACGTGATTCATGGTTTCGACTTGACTCGTGATCGCCGCGTCGAGCACCGGATGACCGTGCCCGTGTATAGCGGTCCACCACGACGCCATCGCGTCGAGAACCTGCAGCTCGCGACCGTCGTGGTGCAGTGTCAGCCATGCCCCGCGAGCACCCACCGCGACCACCGGAGCCAGCGCTCCGGCGCCGATCGTGCTGTAGGGATGCCAGACGTGGGCGGCGTCGACCGCGCTGATCTCGGCGGGCGTCATGGCTGGCACCTTCGGTAGATTATCCGTCGACCATGATGACCCTCGCCCCTCCCCGGCCGGCGCCCGTCGCTTACCCGGGCCCCTCGTCGCGTGCCGGGAAAACTTCGAGCGGTGCCCGCGCATCGTCGTCATACCGGCACGATCTCGACGGGCTGCGCGGCATCGCGATCGCGCTCGTCGCGGTCTTCCATGTGTGGTTCGGTCGCGTTTCCGGCGGGGTCGATGTGTTCCTTGCGCTGTCGGGCTTCTTCTTCGGGGGGCGACTGCTGCGCACCGCGATGACGCCGGGCGCCTCGCTGTGGCCCGTTCCGGAGGTGACCCGGCTGGTCCGCCGGCTGTTGCCCGCGCTGGTGGTGGTGCTGGCGGCTTCGGCGGTGCTGACCATCCTGATCCAGCCGCAGACCCGCTGGGAGACGTTCGCAGATCAGAGCCTGGCCAGCCTCGGCTACTTCCAGAACTGGGAGCTGGCGAACTCCGCATCGAATTACCTGCGAGCAGGTGAGGCGGTCAGCCCGCTGCAACACATCTGGTCGATGTCGGTGCAGGGCCAGTTCTACATCGCATTCCTCGCGGTGATCTTCTTGTCCGCCTTGCTGTTTCGGCGGGTCTTTCGTCGGCACATGCGGCCGGCATTCCTGACGTTGCTCGGCGTGCTGACCGTGGCGTCGTTCGTCTACGCGATCTTCGCGCACAACGCCGACCAGGCCACCGCGTACTACAACAGCTTCGCCAGAGCCTGGGAGCTACTGCTCGGCGCCCTGGTCGGCGCGCTCGTATCGCACCTGCGCTGGCCGATGTGGCTACGGACGACGGCCGCGGTCATCGCGCTGGCGGCGATCCTGGCGTGCGGCGCATTGATCGACGGCGTCAAGGAGTTCCCCGGCCCGTGGACGCTGGTTCCGGTCGGCGCCACCATGCTGTTCATCCTGTCCGCAGCGAACCGGGTGGCCGACCCGCACACCGCGGGGCGGATGCCGCTGCCCAACCGCCTGCTGGCGACGGCGCCGTTCGTGTCGCTGGGCGCGATGGCGTACTCGCTATACCTCTGGCACTGGCCGCTGCTGATCTTCTGGCTGTCCTACAGCGGACACAGCCGCGCGACCTTCGTCGAGGGCGCGGTGGTGCTGCTGGTTTCCGGAGCGTTGGCGTGGCTCACCACCAAGTACGTCGAGAACCCGCTGCGATACCGGTCCACGGGGGCTTCATCCGCTGTCGCGCAATCGAGGAGTCGGCGCCGCAGGCCGACGGTGGTGCTGGGCTCCGTGGTCGCGTTGTTGGGTGTGGCGCTGACCGTGACGTCGTTCGGCTGGCGCGAGCATGTACTCATCCAGCGCACGAATGGCGAAGAGCTCCTTGGCCTTTCATCGCAGGATTATCCGGGCGCCGCGGCGTTACTGGCGAAGGCGAAGGTGCCGAAACTGCCGATGCGCCCGACGGTGCTCGAGGCCAAGAACGACCTGCCGCAGACTACCGAAGACGGGTGCATCAGCGACTTCGACAACGTCGACGTGATCAACTGCGCATACGGCGATAAGAACGCCAGGCGCACCATCGCACTGGCGGGCGGTTCGCACGCCGAGCACTGGATCACCGCGCTGGACCTCCTGGGCAAGAGACACCACTTCAAGGTGGTCACCTACCTGAAGATGGGGTGCCCGCTGACGACGGAGAAGGTTCCGCTGGTGATGGGCGACAACCGCCCGTACCCGAAGTGCCATGAGTGGAACGAGCGCGTGATGGCCAAGCTGGTCGCCGACCGGCCGGACTACGTCTTCACCACCTCGACACGGCCGTGGAACATCAGAGCCGGCGATGTGATGCCCGGCACGTATATCGGCATCTGGCAGGAGTTGTCCGACAACAACATTCCGATCCTCGCCATGCGCGACACGCCATGGCTGGTTCGCAACGGGGAGCCGTTCTTCGCCGCCGACTGTCTTGCCGACGGCGGCGACGCCATCTCCTGCGGAACGAAACGTTCCGACGTACTGTCGGAATACAATCCCACACTCGATTTCGTCGAACGGTTCCCGTTGCTCAAGCCACTCGACATGAGTAACGCGGTGTGCCGCAAGGACATCTGCCGGGCGGTGGAGGGAAACGTGTTGCTATACCACGACGCTCACCACATCTCGAAGACGTATATGCGCACGATGGCCCCGGAGCTGGGCCGCCAGATCGCCGCCATCACCGGTTGGTGGGCCGGCTGATGACCTCCGGCGAGCCGGCGTCGCGCCGGCGAGGAAGACGAGGGGGCTCGGTGCCTACCGTCTGGCCGGGAACCTCCTATCCCCTCGGCGCCACCTACGACGGCGCGGGCACCAATTTCTCGCTGTTCTCCGAGGTCGCCGACCGGGTGGAGCTGTGCCTCATCGGTAAGGACGGCCGTGAGGAGCGGGTCAACCTCGAGGAGGTCGACGGCTACGTCTGGCACTGCTATCTGCCGACGGTCACGCCGGGCCAGCGCTACGGCTTTCGCGTGCACGGCCCGTGGCACCCGGCGGCCGGACACCGGTGCGATTCGAGCAAGCTGCTGCTCGACCCGTACGGCAAGTCATTCCACGGCGACTTCGATTTCTCCCAGGCGTTGTTCTCCTACGACCTGACCGCCGACGATCTCGCCACGGGCGGCACGCCGCCACGCATCGATTCGCTGGGCCACACCATGACCAGCGTCGTCATCAATCCGTACTTCGACTGGGCGTCCGACCGCCCGCCGCGTACGCCGTACCACGAGACGGTCATCTACGAGGCCCACGTCAAGGGAATGACACAGCGGCACCCGGGCATTCCCGAGGAGCTGCGGGGCACCTACGCGGGGCTCGGTCACCCGGCGATCATCGACCACCTCAAGTCGTTGAACGTGACGGCGATCGAGTTGATGCCCGTGCACCAGTTTCTGCACGATCACCGGCTGGTCGACCTCGGACTGCGAAACTACTGGGGCTACAACACTTTCGGCTTCTTCGCGCCGCACTACGAATACGCGGCCACCAAGAACGCGGGCGGCGCGGTCGCCGAGTTCAAGACCATGGTCAGGTCATTCCACGAGGCCGGCATCGAGGTCATCCTCGACGTGGTCTACAACCACACCGCCGAGGGCAACCACCTCGGCCCGACGCTGAATTTCCGCGGCATCGACAACGCCGCCTACTACCGACTGCTGGACGGCGACCTTCGCCTGTACAAGGACTTCACCGGCACCGGCAACAGCCTCAACGCCCGCCACCCGCACACCCTGCAACTCATCATGGACTCGCTGCGCTACTGGGTGACCGAGATGCACGTCGACGGGTTCCGCTTCGACCTGGCCGCCACGCTGGCCCGCGAGTTCTACGACGTCGACCGCTTGAGCGCGTTCTTCGACCTGGTGCAACAGGATCCGGTCGTCAGCCAGGTGAAGCTGATCGCCGAACCGTGGGACGTCGGCGAAGGCGGTTACCAGGTCGGCAACTTCCCAGGTTTGTGGACGGAGTGGAACGGGAAGTACCGCGACACTGTGCGTGACTACTGGCGGGGAGAGCCCGCAACCCTGGGCGAGTTCGCATCGCGGCTGACCGGTTCCTCCGACCTCTACGAAGCGACGGGTCGCCGGCCATCGGCGAGCATCAACTTCGTCACCTGCCACGACGGCTTCACGTTGAACGACCTGGTGTCCTACAACGAGAAGCACAACGAGGCCAACGGCGAGGACAACCGCGACGGCGAGAGCCACAACCGGTCGTGGAACTGCGGTGTCGAAGGGCCCACCGACGATCCGGACATCCTGGCGCTGCGCGGCACGCAGATGCGCAACATCATGGGCACCCTGATGGTGTCGCAAGGCACGCCGATGATCTCGCACGGCGACGAGATCGGCCGCACCCAGCGGGGGAACAACAACGTCTACTGCCAGGACTCCGAGATCTCCTGGGTGGACTGGTCGTTGTGTGAGACGAACGCCGACCTGCTCGAGTTCACCCGCAAGGTCACCAAGCTGCGCAGGGAACATCCGGTGTTCCGCAGGCGACGGTTCTTCGAGGGCAAACCGATCCGCAGCGGCGACCAGGTCCGCGACATTGCCTGGCTGACACCGGCCGGCGAGGAGATGACGCTCGAGGACTGGGGCACCGGTCTGGGCAAGTGCGTGGCGGTGTTCTTGAACGGCGACGCCATCTCGGCCCCGAACGAACGCGGTGAACGGGTCGTCGACGACTCGTTCCTGTTGTGCTTCAACGCCCACGACCAGCCGCAGGACTTCGTCACCCCGACGAGCAGCTACGCCAACGAGTGGACCGCGGCGCTGGACACCGCCGACGCCACCGGATTCACCGACTTGGTCGCGAAGGCCGGCGAGAAGATCGCGCTGCCTGCGCGCTCGCTGCTGGTGATGCGTAAGACGGCTTGAGTTTCTCGATCATGCCGGTTACGTCGACATACCGCCTCCAGATGCGCGGTGACGCCTTCACTTTCGCCGACGCCGAGAACTTGCTCGATTACTTTTCGGCGCTGGGAGTGTCGCACCTGTATCTATCGCCGATCCTCACCGCCGCGACCGGCTCCACGCACGGCTACGACGTCACCGACCCCACCACGGTGTCGGCCGAACTCGGGGGCGCCGAGGGGTTTTCGCGGTTGTCGCGAGCGGCTCGCAAACGGAACATTGGCTTGATTGTTGACATCGTGCCCAACCACGTGGGGGTGGAGAAACCGCGACAGAACCCGTGGTGGTGGGACGTGCTCAAGCACGGCCGGGATTCGTCGTTCTCCTCCTTTTTTGATATCGACTGGGATCTCGACGGTGGGCGCGTCGTGCTGCCGGTGCTGGGCTCCGACGACGACGCAAGCGATCTCGTGGTCGACGACAGCGGGGACGAACCGGTGCTGCGCCTCGGTGAACTCGTCTACCCGATCGCCCCGGGCACCGGTGACGGCACCGGCCCGCAGGTGCACGACCGCCAGCACTACCACCTGATCGGCTGGCGCGCCGGTGCGAGCGAAGCGACGGGGAGATTATCCGGGATCTGCGGCTACCGCCGGTTCTTCTCGATCACATCGCTGGCCGGCCTGCGCCAGGAGGACCGTGCCGTCTTCGACGCCACCCACGCCGAGGTGAAGCGCTGGTTCGACGAGGGGCTGGTCGACGGGATCCGCATCGACCACCCCGACGGGCTGTCGAACCCGGCCGGCTATCTCACGTGGCTGCGGGAGCTCACCGGGCCGGAAGCCTGGATCGTCATCGAGAAGATCCTCGCCGCCGACGAGCCGCTGGAACCGACCCTCCCCGTCGACGGCACCACCGGGTATGACGCGATGCGAGAGATCGGCGGGGTGTTTCTCGATTCCACGGGCGAGCAAGCCCTGACCGACCTGTTCGACTCCACCGGCGAGTCCTACGACGACATGCCCGCACTGGCGCGAAAGCTGAAGGCCCACGCGGTGACCGACACCCTACGCAGCGAACTGGCCCGGCTGCGCCGCACGATCGTCGCCGCCACCGGCACCGACCACGACGATCTGCCCGCCGCGATCGCGGCACTGCTCAGCCGCATCGCGGTCTACCGATCCGACTACCGGTCGCTGTCCGGTGTGCTGCCCAGTGCACTCGCCGAAACAGCCTCGGCCGAACCAGATCTGGCACGGCCGCTGTCGGTGATCGCGGCGGCACTGGCGGTGAGCACGGAAACCGAGGTGCGCTTGCAGCAGCTGTGCGGCGCGGCGACCGCGAAATCGATGGAGGACTGCCTGTTCTACCGTGACGCGCGGCTCGTCTCGCTCAACGAAGTCGGTGCCGAACCACACCACTTCGGCGTCAGCGTCGCGGAGTTCCACCAGCGAGCCGCGGTGCGCGACCAAATGTGGCCGACCGCCATGGTCGCGCTGACCACCCACGACACCAAGCGCGGTGAAGACGTGCGCGCGCGCATCGGGCTCCTTTCGCAGGTGCCGTCGCTGTGGGCGGAGCTCATCGGCAAGTGGACGTTGACCGCCCCGCCGCCGGATGCGGGCACCGGACTTTTCCTCTGGCAGAACCTTTTCGGCGTGTGGCCCGTCGACGGCGAGATCACCGACGAACTACGCCGGCGGATACATGCCTACGCCGAGAAGGCGATCCGCGAAGCCGCGGTGCACACCACCTGGAACGACCCGGACGACGACTTCGAGACAGCGGTGCATACATGGCTCGACGCCGTGCTCGACGGTCCCGTCGCCGCCGAGATGACGTCGCTGGTGGACCGGCTGGACCTGCATGCCCGCAGCGACGCGCTCGGCCAGAAGCTGCTGGCACTCACCGTGCCCGGCGTTCCCGACATCTACCAGGGCACCGAACTATGGGAGGACAGCCTCGTCGATCCGGACAACCGCAGGCCCGTCGACTACGCGGCGCGCCGTGATGCGCTGAGCGCGACGCGCCATCCGAAGCTGCGGGTCGTCGCGGCGGCGCTGGCGGTGCGACGGGACCGGCCGACCACCTTCTGCGGTGGCGGCTACACCCCGATGCTGGCCGACGGCGCCGCGGCCGAGCACCTCTTGGCCTTCCGGCGTGGCGACGAGGTGCTGACCGCGGTCACCCGGCATTCGGTTCGACTGTCCGAAACGGGTTGGGGCG
This sequence comes from Mycobacterium sp. GA-0227b, assembly GCF_001499855.1. GTDB lineage: Bacteria > Actinomycetota > Actinomycetes > Mycobacteriales > Mycobacteriaceae > Mycobacterium. Next base: position 106,264 of record NZ_LQIK01000002.1, on the reverse strand, counting down.
ACACCTCGTTGGCCTTGCCGCCGGGCGAGTGGACCGACCGGATCAGCGGCCGCCGGCACAGCGGCCGAGTGCAGGCCGCGGAGTTGTTCACTGAGCTGCCGGTCGCACTGCTGGAGCGCGCCGATGGCTGAGACCGGATCGTCGGCTCGGCCGACGGCGTTCAGTGTGTGGGCGCCGCTGCCGCAGCAGGTACGGCTGGACGTCGACGGCACACTGCACGACATGACCCGTTCCGGCGACGGGTGGTGGCGCGCAGCGGTCGAGGCCAGGCCCGACGCGCGCTACGGCTTCGTGCTCGACCAGCTTGATGTCCAGGACCCGACCGTGCTTCCCGATCCGCGCTCGCCGCGCCAGCCCGACGGCGTGCACGCCCGATCACAACTGTGGCAGCCGGCGCCCGACGCGTGGACCGACGAGGAGTGGCCGGGCCGCTCGATCGAGGGCCAGGTGATCTATGAACTGCACGTCGGTACCTTCACGCGCGAGGGGACGTTCGACTCCGCGATCGAAAAGCTGGACTACCTGGTGGATCTCGGCGTCGACTTCGTCGAGTTGATGCCGGTGAACGCGTTCGGCGGCACCCACGGCTGGGGCTATGACGGTGTGCTCTGGTACGCGGTGCACGAACCCTACGGCGGGCCGGACGCCCTGGTACGGCTGGTCAACGCCTGCCATCGGCGCGGGCTTGGCGTGCTGATCGACGCGGTGTTCAACCACCTGGGCCCATCGGGTAACTATCTGCCGCGGTTCGGGCCGTACCTGTCCTCGGGCAGCAATCCGTGGGGCGAGTCGATCAACATCGCCGACGCCGGCGCCGACGAGGTGCGTCGTTACATCATCGACTGCGCGTTACGTTGGATGCGCGACTTCCACGCAGACGGCCTGCGCTTGGATGCGGTGCACGCGCTGGTGGACACGACGGCGATCCACATCCTCGAAGAGCTGTCGGCCGAAACCGATGCTCTCGCAGGAAGGTTGGGTCGGCCACTGTCGCTGATCGCCGAGAGCGACCTCAATGATCCGCGGCTCATCACGCCGCGCGATCGAGGGGGCCTCGGGATGACCGCGCAGTGGGACGACGACATCCACCACGCGATCCATTCCGCGGTGTCGGGTGAACGGCAGGGCTACTACCACGATTTCGGTACGCTGGAGGCGCTGGCCACCACGCTGAAACACGGCTACTACCACGCGGGCACGTACTCCTCGTTCCGCCACCGCAGGCACGGCCGGCCGTTGGACACCGCCACGATTCCGGCCACCCGCCTGCTGGCTTACACCCTCACCCACGACCAGGTGGGCAACCGCGCGACGGGCGACCGCCCGTCACAGAACCTGACGTCCGGCCAATTGGCCGTCAAGGCGGCGTTGGCCGTCGGATCTCCCTATACAGCAATGCTTTTCATGGGTGAGGAGTGGGGCTCGTCGTCGCCGTTCCAGTTCTTCAGCTCGCATCCGGAGCCGGAACTGGCGCGGGCCACCGCCGAAGGACGCAAGCGCGAGTTCGCCGAGCACGGCTGGGATGCCGACGAGATCCCCGACCCCCAAGACCCCGAAACCTTTCTTCGCTCAAAGCTGAACTGGGATGAGATCGACGACGATGATCACGCTCGACTGCTGCGGGTGTACCGCGGGCTGATCGCGTTGCGGCACAGAGAAGTTGATTTCGCCGATCCGTGGTTGGCGAACCTGCGGATCGACTACGACGAAGGCGCACGCTGGATCGTGATGCACCGCGGCGCATATGCCATTGCCTGCAACCTGGGTGGCGATTCCGTCGAGGTGCCGGTCACCGGCGAGGTGGTTTTGGCCTGGGGCGATCCCGCGGTCGAGGCCGAAAGCACACGGCTCGAGGGGCATTCGTTCGCCGTCGTCAAGTCCTCGCCCACTCAGAGCAGGTAGCGGTAGGCCGGCGAGTCCGGCTCCAGCGCCTCGACGTGGATCTCCGAGGCGTGCATCCGCTCGAGCAGACCTTCGAGGTCCGGTGCCGACCCGAGCTCGATACCGACCAGCGCCTCTCCGGTCTCGCGGTTGTTTCGCTTGACGTACTCGAACAACGTGATGTCGTCGTTCGGGCCGAGAACCTGATCCAGGAAGCGGCGCAGCGCCCCGGGCTCCTGCGGGAAGTCCACGAGGAAGTAGTGCTTGAGCCCGAGGTGCACCAGCGCGCGCTCGAGCACCTCGCCGTACCGCGAAACGTCGTTGTTGCCGCCCGAGATCACGCACACCACAGTCGAATCCGGCTCGATGTCGGTCTCCATCAATGCGGCCACCGACAACGCGCCCGCGGGCTCGGCGATGATGCCCTCGTTCTGGTACAGGTCGAGCATTGCGGTGCACACCGCGCCCTCGTCAACCGTGGTCATCGAGACCATGTCGCCCGCCGCCGCCAGCACCGCGTACGGCAACGCTCCGGCGCGGTTCACCGCCGCCCCGTCGACGAACTGGTCGACATGGTCCAAGGTGACCGGTTCGCCGGCGGCCAGCGCCGCGATCATCGCCGCCGCGCCCGCCGGTTCCACGCCGAGCACGGAGGTGCGACTCGTCCGCTCGCCCAGGTACGTGGTGATACCCGAGATGCATCCGCCGCCGCCGACCGGAACGACCACCAGATCCGGTTCCTCGTCGAGTTGGTCGAGGATCTCGGCGGCGATCGTGCCCTGGCCGGCCATCGTGCGCAGGTCGTCGTAGGGCGGCACCAGCGTCGCACCGGTGCGGGCGACATCCGCCAACGCGGCGGCCGCGGCCTCGTCGTACGTCCTGCCGACGACGATCAACTCGATGAACTCGCGGCCGTGGAACCGAATGCGGTCGAGCTTCTGCTTGGGCGTCTTGCGGGGCACGTACACGCGGCCGCGGACCGCCATGGACCGGCAGGCCATCGCGAAGCCCTGCGCGTGGTTGCCTGCCGACGAGCACACCACACCGGCGGCCAGTTCATCGGCGGACAACTGCATCAGCAGGTTGTGCGCGCCGCGCAACTTGTACGACCGCACCGGCTGCAGGTCCTCGCGCTTGAGATACACGGTCGCGCCGGTGGCGTCCGAGAGCCGGTCGCTGGTCTGCAGTGGGCTGCGCAGCACCACGCCCGAAATTCGCTGAGCAGCCTCATCGACGTCGGCCGCGGTCAGCGGCGACATTCTCCGGCTCTGGCTCAGTTCAGCGGACACCGGTCAATGGTGCCACCAACCTGCGGTTTTCAGTTAATCGGGGTCAGCACGAACAACGGGATCTGGCGTTCGGTCTTCTGCTGATACTCGGCGTAGTCGGGCCAGGCGTCGACGGCACGCTTCCACCAGAGGGCCTTCTCGTCACCGGTGACCTCGCGCGCTTCGTATTCCCTGGTCACCGCGCCGTCCTGCAACTCCACCCGAGGATGAGCCTTGATGTTGTGGTACCAGACGGGGTTCTTCGGAGCACCACCCAGCGACGCCACCACCGCGTACTGGCCGTCGTGCTCGACACGCATCAACGGCGTCTTGCGGATCTTGCCCGTTTTAGCCCCGATCGTGGTCAGCAGGATGATGGGTTTGCCCTTCATCTCTACGCCGTCGGTGCTGCCGGACTCCATGATCGTGTCGGCGTGGTCGCGCACCCAATCCCACGGGCTCGGTTCATAATCTCCGGAAAGTGGCATCTCACCAGCTTAGACCGGCCGAAAATCCGGTGACCTGATCCGGTGTTTCGGCTGGCCGAAACATTGATTACGAGCTATCGTGGTTCTATGACAACTGCCGGTGACTTCCGCTCCACGGCCGCCCGCGCCGCGTGCGAGGTGAACGTTGCCGGAGTGCCGTGGCCGGCATACAAGCTCATCGCCCTCGCGCTGGGCGCGGTGGTGGCGCTGGTGGTCGGCGTGGCGACCGCTACCGCGGCCACCGCAGTGCTCGCCGGTGCGGCGGTCGGCACGGTCACCTGGATGGTGTTCAGCGCGCTCTGCTCCACACGCCTCTAGTCTTCGATCAACTTCCTCAGCGTCGCCAGATCGGCGGCTACCGCCGAGACGTCGGCGTCGAATTCCTCGTCGGTCATGCCCGGCCGGCGGCGCACGGTGAACACCACCTCGCAGCGGGATTCGTCAGAGTCCGTCGGGACACCGCCGGGTTGCACACGCATCGGGTTGTAGACCGCTTCCCCGGTCGGCAGGCGAACGACGTGGTCGAGCACGCCGAACTCATTCGGCGGGGCGAACTCCACGGTCACCTCACCCATCGGTGAGTCGGCCACCCAGCCCTCCGCCGTCTGGCGAAGGCCACCCGCTGCGAGTCCCGCAGCCCACCGCGGCCACGTCCGGGGGTCAGCGGCGAACTCGTAGACCGCTTCCGGCGTGCCGTTGATCCAAATGCTTACGTGTCGCGACTCTATATGTTCACGGTCAATTATGCGCCGAGTGTTGGATCAATGCACGCTTTTCTTCTTTAGGCGTGAAATAAGCTCACACTCGACGGCAAAAAAGAATGCGGTCAGCTGCACTTGACCCCGACATGCACAGTGGGCGGGTGCTGTTGAAAGGGGTTGCCGATCTGGGGGTTGCCCCCCATTGTCCTGCCGCGGGGCGCCGGTGGCGCAGGGGTGCGCACCGTCTGGACAGAGGTGACGGAGCAATCTTGCCCGGCGCCAACCTTGTTGACGACGACCCTGTTGCCCTCGGCTTGCAGCCTGGCGATGGTTTCATTCGCCGACGGTCCGGTTGGCGCGGCGACGGCCGGCCCGCTCCCGACGGTCAGTGCCGCTGCCATCGCGGCGGCCGTGACAGCCGACGCAATCGCTACCCGCTTGATGTTCACTTCAGCCCTCCGACTTAATCAAGAATTCACCGATAATTAAAGTCTAGGGGCGGTATGCAAGAATGGCCATGGATTCATTTGTCGCACATATATGAGCGCACATATATGAATTCTCATATATGTGCGCTCATATTATTGGCAGGAAAAGCGGCGGCAGGCCGCTCGGGCTCAGGCGCTTGGCTCGAAAGCCAACGTCTCGACCTCGGTGGCCGAGACCCTCAGTACGGTTGCGGATGCGATGTCATAGAACAGGCCGAAGACCTGCAAGCCGGCTTCGCGGCAAGCCTTCTCGACAATCGGATGCTGGCGCAGCGTCTCGACTTGGACCGCCACGTTGACCATGCTCAGTTGATCGACTGCGGAGAACCCGGCAGCAGCCGCTGACCAAGCAACCGGGTGGTCGCCGCCGCGGAACGCGTTGACGGTGTGTCGACCGTGTCTCAGCCACGAACTCAGTGGATCGTCGCCGCCCTTGTGCACCGATCCGTTCGTGGGTGCCGACAACAACGCCGTCATCGCTCCACAGCTGGAGTGCCCACACACCACGATCGACGAGACGGCGAGGTGCTCGACTGCGAACGTGATCGCCGCCTCTGCCGAGGCGTCGCTGCGATCCGCGGGCACCAGGTTGCCGACGTTTCGGAAGGTGAACAGATCGCCCGGGCCACTCGACGTGATCACGTTCGGTACCACGCGCGAGTCGGCGCAGGTGATGAAGAGTGTCTCGGGTCGCTGAGCGTGGGCCAGCTCTCGTAGGTGCGGCCGAATCACCGGCGCGGTGCGCCGCTGGTATTCGGCCAGCCCGTCGAGAATCAACGGCGGCGCTCCGTCGGTTCCGTGGCCGTTGACGGTGCCTCCCCTGGCCCTGGACCCGTTCGCTGCGTCACCGTTGACGTTCGCAGCGCCGTCTCGCTGCCATGAACTCCACGGCAGCACGCCGGCCAGGTGGTCGGACGGCGACCTGAGTGCACGTTCCGGGGGACCGTGCAGGGCGCTGTTCATGTCCACGGGTCCTAGCTCGTGGATGTGCACGGTGCCTCCCCCGGCCTCGTGTTGGCGCTGCCAGTGGGCAATCGACTCCTGGCACGGATGGTCGAGGAAGTCCACGAACAGCTCGAGAGTCACCGTGGCACTCGAGGGGATGGCCGCCAGCTTCCGCGTCAGTTGCGGCAGGGAAAGGAACGTAAGCGAGCCCGTGACGACGACGCGCCAGTGGTCGTCACCCGTGTGGTCGACGCGGATCCGCGTTCGCACCACCCGCCACAGCACCAGCAAGACAGCCAGGGCGAGCCCGATCAGCACGCCGGCGAGCAGGTTGACGAACACCACAGTCAAGATGGTGACCAGGTAGATCGCCAAGTCGCCGGTGCGGTGGGCCGTCTTGATCTCCGGCCACTTGACGAGTTTGAGGCCGATCACGATCAGCAGGCCAGCCAGTGCCGCGGACGGTATCTGCTGAACGAGGCCGGCGAAGGGCAGCGCGAACAACAGCAACCACACACCGTGCAAGATCGCCGACGCTCGGGTGCGGGCACCGGCGGCGACATTGGTCGAACTACGCACGATCACGCCCGTGACCGGCAGTCCGCCGATCGCGCCCGACGCGATGTTGGCGCTGCCTTGGCCGAGCATTTCCCGGTCGAAGTTCGTTCGCGTCCCGCCATGCAGTCGGTCCACCGACACCGCCGACAGCAGACTCTCCACGCTGGCGATCAGTGCCACGGTGAGCACGCCGACGGCGAAGGCGCCCCAGTTTCCGTCGGGCAGGTCAGGCAATTGCAGCGCGTCCAGGAGCGAGCCGTCGATCGCGATCCGCGGGGCGTCGAGCGGAAGTACCACCGAAGCCAGGGTCACGCTGACTATCGCGACCAGCGGTCCAGGCACCTTGCCGACGGGCCCGGGAACGCGCGGCCACAACACGAGCACGGCGATGACAGCGAGGCCAAGAGCCAGACCCGCACCTTCGACGTTCAACAACTGCGCTGGAAGCTCGGTGATGCTGGTCAGCGCCGAACTCTTCGATTCGCCGCCGAGCAGCACGTGTACCTGCTGCAAGGCGATGGTGACGCCGATCCCGGCCAGCATCGCGTAGACCACAACCGGTGAGATGGCCAGCGCCGCGCGCGCCACGCGGCTCAGCCCGAACAGCACCTGGAGCACGCCGGCGCAGACCGTGATCGCGCATGTCACTGCCCATCCGAATTGCCCGATCAGCCCGGCGACGATAACCGTCAGCCCCGCGGCAGGCCCGCTGACCTGCAGCGGCGATCCGCCGAGGGCCCCGGCCACGATTCCGCCGACGATCGCAGCGATCAACCCGGCGAGCACCGGCGCATCCGAGGCCACCGCGATACCGAGCGACAACGGCAGAGCGACCAGGAACACCACCAGCGACGCCGGCACGTCGTAGCGCAACACGGACCGCCAGCGGTTCGCCTCCGGCGGCGCGGGCGCATCGCCGACCGGTCGGTCCACGACATCCACCTGCTGGCCATTACTCATCGGCAATCCCCGTCCATTTCCAAAGTCGTTTCAGTGAGCGCCCCATCAGCCAGCCGCGGCGAAACGAATCTCCATGGGCCAAAGGCGATATGCGAAGTTCAAATGGGTAGACGCCGTCGTCCACCAAGAGCCACGCTAGAAACGTGCCCGGTGCACGGCAAGCAGATCGTCGTCCTTCATACCGAACGCATATATGTTGGGGGCTAAACCAACTCGGCGTTGCGATGCGATGAATTTCCGTTTATATGCGCGGGATATGAATTTGTTGCCACCCTCGTATGCCGTCTGTATCAAGGGAAGTATCACCATGACATCGCAACCGACCCGGCCGCCTCCACACCGCCAAGCGATCTTGGGGAAACTGCCGCGGATCTATCGCGCCGATGGTTCGGTCATCCGAGTGCTCCTGGTCGACGATGAACTGGCGCTGACGAACCTGGTCAAGATGGCCCTGCATTACGAGGGCTGGCAGGTCGACATCGCCCACAACGGCGAAGATGCCGTTGCCAAGTTCAACGCGTCCGCGCCGGATGTGCTGATCTTGGACATCATGCTGCCCGACCTCGACGGTATGCAGATTCTGCAGCGGGTGCGTGAATCGGAGTCTTACACCCCGATACTGTTTCTCACCGCCCGTGATTCGGTGGCCGATCGGGTCGCGGGGTTGACGGCGGGCGCAGACGACTACATGACCAAGCCGTTCAGCCTCGAGGAGCTTGTGGCGCGCATCCGCGGTCTGCTGCGGCGTGCCCAGTACACCGCCACTGCCCCGCAGGACGAGATCACGGTCGGCGAGCTGACGCTCGACGGCGCCAGCCGCACCGTCACCCGCGACGGAACCGCAATCGATTTGACCGCAACAGAATTCGAACTGCTGCGCTACCTGATGCGCAATCCAGGTCGTGCCATCGGCCGCACGGAGATCCTCGACCAGGTGTGGAACTACGGCTTCGACGGCAGAACCAGCATTGTCGATCTCTACATCTCGTATCTACGCAAGAAGATCGACAGCGGCCGGGAGCCGATGATTCACACCGTGCGCGGCATCGGGTACATGCTCCGACCTCCGTCGTGACACCGACCAGGCGAGCGCGATGGTGGATCCCGCGGACCCTGCGGCGGCGGCTTGTTCTCGGCCTGTCCAGCGTCGTCGGCGTCGTCATGGTGGTCATGGGTGTGCTGCACCTGATCAGTCTGCGCGATTACGCCTACGACCTCACTGACGAGCGTCTGGCCAATTCGCTGGCGGCACTGAGGCATTCGTACACCAAGCTGTCCTACACCGAGACGCATCCGCAATTGTTCGGCGTGGAAGGCCCCCATGCGCTGATCCGCTTCACCGGTCAACCGGTGGGTTCGTTGATTGCGGTCGTTCGAAACGGAAAGGTCGCCGGCTCCGCGATCTTCACCGACGACGAGCCAGAACCTGCACCGCCCGACGCGATCTCTGCCATCGAAAGCATCGACTGGTACCACGACGGCTCGCCGTTCGACGCGCAGCTCGGCGAACTCGGCCGCTACCGGCTGCAGGGCATGGCCATCGACAGCACCGATTGGTTGGTGGCTGCGGTGAGCTTGCGTCCCACCGACCAGGCGGTCGCTCGGGGAATCGTCAGCACTGTCCTCCTGGTCCTCGCCGCGCTGCTGGTCATCGCGGTAGGCACCCTGCTGACCGTCCGCTACGCCCTGGGTCCGTTGCGCCGGGTCGCGGCGACCGCGGCGAGCGTGGCGAAGTTGCCGCTGGCGAGTCCGGAGAACCGCATCGACATCCGGGTCGACGACGCCTACACCGACCCGGACAGCGAAGTCGGCATAGTCGGCCGCGCCCTGAACCGGTTGCTGGCCAATGTCGACTCCGCGCTGGCCAAACGCGCCGAGTCCGACCGGAACATGCGCCGGTTCCTCGCCGACGTCAGCCACGAGTTGCGTACCCCGCTGTCCGCAATCCGCGGTTATGCCGAGCTGACTCGGCAGGACAGCGCCCAGCTGCCCGAGACCACGGAGTATGCGCTCGCGCGAATCGAAGCCGAGTCCAACCGGATGTCCGCGCTGGTCGCCGACCTACTGCTGTTATCCCGCCTCGATGAACGGCAGGATCTACTGACCGAGGACGTCGACCTCAGTGACCTGGCCACCAACGCCGTCAGCGACATCACGGTCTCGTCACCCGATCACAACTGGCATCTGGTGCTGCCCGACGATCCGATCTGGGTTCTCGCCGACCGCGCGAGGCTGCACCAGCTGCTCAGCAACTTATTGACCAATGCGGTCGACCACACCCCGGCCGGCACCACGGTGACGACGACCGTCGCACGTCGTGTCGATGACACCGGCTCGGCCCGGGTGGAGCTGGTGGTGCACGACGACGGTCCCGGCATTCCCAGTGAACTGCTGCCGCACCTGTTCGACCGATTCGTCCGCGCCGACAAGTCCCGCTCCCGCGAGTTCGGCAACCTTGGCCTGGGCCTTGCCATCGTCGCGTCAATCGCCCAGGCGCACAACGGCTCCGTATCGGTACAGTCCGCGCCCGGCTCGACCACATTCACCGTAGTGCTGCCCGGTGTCGTTGCGCCTCGCGCGACCGACCCGGAGCGTGTCGCGACTCCGTAGTTTCATGGCGGCGCACCACAATTGTGTGGTGAACTCGCCACCGGAACAGCACCGCTTGCCTGCGTGGCTGCGGCGCGGCGATCCGGAAAGCACCATGCCCGTGGTGCTCGCCGTGGTGGCCGCCATGGCGCTGCAGGTCGCCATCCCGAAGAGCTATACCCTCGTCCCCCGCTGGCCCTTGCTGACCTTGGAGGCGCTGCTGCTGCTCGCGCTGCTGGCGATCAACCCTCTGCTGATGTCGCGCCGAACGCGGTTCGGCAGGTATGCGACCTGGGCACTGCTGGCGGCGATCACCGTCGACAACACCGTCTCGGCGGTCCTGCTCGACATCAGCATCCTGACCGGAGCCGTCCGAAACGATGCGGCCGTACTGCTCGGCAGCGGCGCGGCGATCTTCATCACGAACGTCATCGTGTTCGGTATCTGGTACTGGGAACTGGACCGGGGCGGGCCGTTCGCGCGGCACGCCGGCGAGTGCCCGTATCCCGACTTCCTCTTTCCGCAGATGACCAATCCCGAAGTGACGAGGCCGGATTGGCGTCCGACGTTCCTGGACTACCTCTACGTCAGCGTGACCAACGTGATGGCGTTCTCCCCGACCGACACAATGCCGCTGGCGCGGTGGGCGAAGATGATGATGACGGTGCAAGCCATGGTGGCGCTGTCGACGGCTGGACTGGTGATCGCCAGGGCGGTGAACGTTTTGGGGTGACTGTCAGCCGCCGAGGCAGCCGGGCCCGAGCAGCGCCTTGAGGTCGCCCATCAACGCCGACGACGGCGTCACGCGCAGCGACACATCCAATTCCAGCGTGGTGATCCGCTCACCGCTGATCAACCGCAGGTGCACCTGGGACGTGCCGGGATGGCGGGCCAGCACCTGTTTGAGCGCGGTGACCTTGTCCACGGTGCACTGCCGCGTCGGCAGGCTGACCGCCAGCGGACGGTTCAGCTGGGCGCTGGAGAAGTCCGGCGCCACAAGGTCGTTGGCGATCAATGAGATCCGGTCGTCGCGGATCGCCACCTTCGCGCCGATCAGCACCACCGCATCGTCGGCGATCTCACCGCCGAACGTCGAGTATGTCTGCGGGAAGAACAACACTTCGATGCCGCCGGTCAGGTCCTCCAATTGCGCTGAGGCCCAAGGCAACCCGTTCTTGTTGACCCGTCGGTTCACCGAGGCCAGGATTCCGCCGACCCGCACCTGCGTGTCGTTGGGAATGTCGCCGTCGAGAATGGCCGGAATCGCGGTGTCGACTTGGGTGGCGAGCAGGTGGGCGATGCCGTTGAGCGGATGGCCGGACACGTAGAGGCCGAGCATCTCGCGTTCGAGCGCGAGTTTGTGCTTGTCCTCCCATTCCTCGTCGGGCACCTTGATGGTGAACACCGCGTCGGTGGCGGTGTCGGCGCCGCCGAACAGGTCGAACTGCCCCATCGCCTCGGCCTTCTTGGTGCCGAGCACGGAATCGACGGCGTCGGTGTGGATCAGGAACAGGCCCTTGCGCGGGTGTCCCAACGAGTCGAACGCGCCCGCCTTGATCAGCGACTCGGTGACCTTCTTGTTGCAGGCACCGATCTCGATCTTGTTCAGGTAGTCGGAGAAGTCGATGTACTTCCCCTTCTCGGTACGTGTGTTGATAAGCGAGGCAACGACATTGGCGCCGACATTGCGAACCGCCCCGAGGCCGTAGCGGATGTCCTCGCCCACCGAGGCGAAGTTCAGCCCCGACTCGTTGACGTCCGGCGGTAGCACCGTGATGCCCAGCTTGCGGCAGTCGGCCAGGTACACCGCGGCCTTGTCCTTGTCGTCACCGACCGAGGTGAGCAACCCGGCCATGTATTCGGCGGGGAAGTTCGCCTTCAGATACGCGGTCCAGTACGACACCAGGCCGTACCCCGCGGCGTGCGACTTGTTGAACGCATAGTCGGCGAACGGCAGCACCGTGTCCCACAGCGCCTTGATGGCACCGGAGGAGAAGCCGTTGGATTTCATTCCGTCGGAGAAACCCTCGAACTCCTTCTCCAGGACTTCACGTTTCTTCTTGCCCATGGCCTTACGCAGAATGTCTGCTCGGGCCAGCGAGTAGCCGGCGACCTTCTGCGCAATCCGCATGATCTGCTCTTGGTAGACGATCAGCCCGTAGGTCTCTGCGAGGATCTCGCGAAGCGGCTCCTCGAGTTCGGGGTGGATCGGCTTGATCGCCTGCCGGTTGTTCTTGCGGTCGGCGTAGTCGTTGTGGGCGTTCATCCCCATCGGGCCGGGGCGGTACAGCGCGATCACCGCGACGACGTCCTCGAACCCGGTCGGCTGCATGCGCCGCAGCAGGTCGCGCATCGGCCCGCCGTCGAGCTGGAACACCCCGAGCGTGTCGCCACGGCCCAGCAGATCGTAGGTGGCCTTGTCGTCCAGCGGAACCGACTCGAGATCGAGCTCGATGCCCCGGTTCGCTTTGATGTTCTCCAGCGCATCGCCGATGATCGTCAGGTTGCGCAGGCCGAGGAAGTCCATCTTCAGCAGGCCGATGGCCTCGCACGACGGATAGTCCCATCCGGTGATCACCGCGCCGTCCTGCGGGCGCCTCCACAGTGGAATCGCGTCGATCAGCGGCTCGGAGCTCATGATCACCGCGCAGGCGTGCACACCCGCGTTGCGCACCAGGCCCTCCAGCCCGCGCGCGGTCTCGTAGATGGTGCGAACGTCGGGGTCCGTATCGATCAGCCCGCGGACCTCGGCGGCTTCCTTGTACCGCTCGTGATCCGGGTCGGTGATGCCCGAGAGCGGGATGTCCTTGGCCATGATCGGCGGCGGCAGCGCCTTGGTGATCCGGTCGGCGATCGCGAAGCCAGGTTGGCCGTAGTGCACGCGAGCCGAATCCTTCAGCGCCGCCTTTGTTTTGATGGTGCCGAACGTGATGACCTGAGCGACCCGGTCGCTACCCCACTTGTTGGCGGCGTAACGCAGCATCTCGCCGCGGCGGCGGTCGTCGAAGTCGATGTCGATGTCGGGCATCGACACCCGCTCGGGGTTGAGGAACCGCTCGAACAGCAGCCCGTACGGGATCGGGTCGATGTTGGTGATGCCGAGCGCGTAGGCGACCAGCGACCCCGCCGCCGACCCGCGCCCCGGCCCGACCCGGATGTCCACCGAGCGCGCGTAGTTGATGAGGTCGGCGACGATGAGGAAGTAGGACGGATACCCCTTGTCGCAGATGACCTTGATCTCGTAGTCGGCGCGGTCGGTGTACTCCTGCGGTACCTGCGATGACGGAAACCGGCCGGCCAACCCGGCGGCGACCTCGTGGCGCAGCCAGGACTCCTGGGTGTGGCCCTCGGGCACCGGGAACACCGGCATCCGGTCACGCGTCGTCCACACGTCCTCGTAGGACGACACCCGCTCGGCGATCAACAGCGTGGAATCGCAGGCGCCGGGCACCTGGTCGTCCCACAGCGCGCGCATCTCCGCGGCCGTTTTGACGAAATAGCCGTCGCCGTCGAACTTGAACCTGTTCGGGTCTGAGAGCGTCTTGCCGGTCTGCACGCACAGCAGCGCCTCGTGATTGCGCGCGGCGTCGCGCGTGACGTAGTGGCAGTCGTTGGTGGCCAGCGGCGGAATGTCGAGCTTGCGCCCGATCTCGAGCAGCCCCTCACGGACCCGGCGCTCGATGTCGAGCCCGTGGTCCATCAGCTCGAGGAAGAAGTTCTGCGGCCCGAATATCTCGCGCCACTTCGCGGCGGCTTCGAGCGCCTCGCGGTCGTGGCCGAGCCGCAGCCGGGTCTGAACCTCCCCGGACGGGCAACCGGTGGTGGCGATGATGCCCGCGGCGTGCTCGGCGATCAGCTCGGCGTCCATGCGCGACCACTTGCCCAGCTGACCCTCGAACGATGCCAGCGACGACAGCTTGAACAGGTTGCGCAGTCCGGTCGCGTTCTCGGCGACCATCGTCATGTGGGTGTAGGCGCCGCTGCCGGAGACGTCGTCGCCCTTCTGGCCCGGGTCACCCCACAGGATGCGCTTGGTATCGAATCGAGAACCGGGCGCGATATAGGCCTCCACGCCGATGATGGGCTTGATCCCCACCTCGGTGGCGGCGTTGTAGAACTCGCTGGCGCCGAACATGTTTCCGTGGTCGGTCATGCCGATCGCGGGCATCTCCAGGCGCTGAGCCTCGGCGAGCAACGGCTTGACCTTCGCGGCACCGTCCAGCATCGAGTACTCGGTGTGGTTATGCAGGTGCACGAACGACCGCGAATCCGAAGGGCTCATAGGGAGGCCAGTCTATGACCGCGCCCCGACAGTCCTCGGCGTGTCGGGATGCGTGTCTTCACCGGTGCTGCGCGGCTACAAGGGCTTCGGCAGGTCGGGTGCCTCGACCACTCTTCGCGTGGCGACCCGCCCACCGAACGGACGGGCGTTTTCGATGCGTGACCGCACGCGCTCCAGGCCTCGCCTGGCTTCCGCAGTCGTCGGCAGCTGCCAGCCAAGTTGGGTGAGGACGCCCGCCGTGACGAGGCCCGCAACCATGACCGCGAACCAAAAGCCATCCATGCCTCGAACGTTATTGCCCGGACGCCCGGGAGGAATCGGGTGTTTCCCTATATCGCGAGGCCGTTCGCCGACACGCCGACCGGCGCCGGCGACTGCTTGAGCAAACCTTGGCTCAACAGCCTGTTCAGTTGCTTGGCAATGCCCGACACGCCGTCGGAACCGCCCAGGAAGCCGCCGAAAAGTTCCACACCCCAGAACAATGCCGACAGCATGTTGGCCACCGCCGGGCCGTCCACGTCCTCACCGATCTCGCCCCGGCGGATGGCATCGTCGACCATCCACACGAAGAACCCCGTCACCGCCTCGGCGACCGTCGCTCCGCTGCGCCGTAGCCCGGGGTGGCGGTGCTGTTCCAACAGCGAGGTGATGAGGAACTGCATCGTCGAGCCGTATGGGCAATCCAGTTCGCGCGCAGCGGCTGTGAAGGCCGCCAGCTGTTTCATCAGCGTTTCCTCGAGCCTCGCGGCCGCGATGGCTCCCGAGACGACCGAGTACGCCTCGCGGTGGAGGCGGTCATAGATCTCTTCCTTGGTCGCGAAGTAGTAGTGCATGGTCGGCCGGCTGATCCCGGCGCGCATCGCGATCGCCTGAAACGTCGCCGCTTCGTAACCACGTTCGTTGATCACCGCGCGGGCCGCCCGCAGGATGGCCGCCCGGGTCACCGCCGAGTCGGCGCCCACCGGGCGTCCCCGACCTCGTCCGCCCCGAGGTGACTGCGTGATGCCTACCACGAGCAAACGTTAAGTCATTGCTAACAGGTGGTCAACCATCGGTTTTGCTTCACTCCGCAAAGGTTCTGTCACAGATGGGACGGCTCGGTCGGCCGCCGATCGGCCCGGGCCCGTCGCGTCGCGTCGACACTGAAGACCAGCAGCGCGAGCCAGATCAGCGCGAACCCGAGCCAGCGGGCGGGGGGCATCGGCTCACGGCCGACGAGCACACCCCAGGTCAGCTGCATGACCGGCGTCAGATAGAACAGCAGGCCCAACGTCACCAACGGCAGCCGCTGCGCGGCGGCGGCGAACAACAGCAGCGGCACCGCCGTCAGCACACCGGACAGGATCATCAAGATGACATGGCCGCCGCCGTGCCCGGTGAACGTGCCGTGTCCGGTGATCTGCAGCACGACGATGTAGGCCGCCGCGAACGGGGTGGCCAACCCGGCTTCCACGCCGACGCTGACCCGCGGATCGGTCGTCGTCACCACCTTCTTGACCGCGCCGTAGAGGCCGAACGAACACGCCAACCCGAGCCCGATGTAGGGCGGCGCGCCGACATCGACCGTCAACACCACCACCCCGAGCACCGCGGTGGCCAGCGCGCAGAACTGCGCGCGGTTCAGCCGCTCCCCGAAGACGACGAGCCCCAACGCGACCGTCACCAGCGGGTTGATGAAATACCCGAGGGCGGCGTCCACCACGTGCCCGTTGTTGACGGCGTAGACGTAGATGCCCCAGTTGATCGAGATCAGCGCCGAAGCAGCGGTCAGCAACACCCACGTGCGGCCGGTGATTTCCTTGAGGTCCCCGATTCTGCGGACGACCGCGACGACGATGACCATCAGCAGGAAGTTCCACACGATCCGGTGTGCCAGCACCTCCACGGCGGACGCGGGCTTCAGCAGCGGGAAGAACGCGGGGAACGTGCCCCAACACACGTAGGCGCCGACACCGAGCAGCAATCCGGGGCTGCGGGCGCCGCTCACAGTTCGTGGTTGCGCAGGGCGTCGAGGGCGTGTTGCAGATCGGCCGGATAGGGGCTGGTGATCTCCACGCGTCGCCCGTCGGCGGGGTGCACGAAGGCCAGTGACCGCGCGTGCAGCCATTGCCGCTCCAGCCCGAGCCGCTTCGCCAGCGTCGGGTCGGCCCCGTAGGTGAGATCACCGACGCAGGGATGGTGCAGGGCGGCGAAATGCACCCGAATCTGATGCGTGCGACCGGTTTCCAGCTCGATATCGAGCAGGCTGGCGGCCCGGTGCGCCTCGAGGGTGTCGTAGTGGGTGATGCTGTGCCTGCCGTTCTCGGTGACCGCGAATTTCCAGTCGTGCCCACGGTGACGTCCGATGGGTGCGTCGATCGTCCCGCTCGACGGATCCGGATGTCCTTGCACCAACGCGTGATAGCGCTTGTCGACGGTGCGCTGCTTGAACGCCCTCTTGAGCACCGTGTACGCGCGCTCGGACAATGCCACCACCATGACACCCGACGTGCCGACGTCGAGGCGGTGCACGATGCCCTGGCGCTCGTGAATACCCGAGGTGCTGATCCGAAAGCCCGCCGCGGCCAGGCCGCCCAACACCGTCGGGCCGTGCCAGCCGACCGTGGCATGCGCGGCGACGCCGGGCGGCTTGTCGACGGCGACGATGTCGTCGTCGGAGTACAGGATCGCCATGCCCTCGATCGCGACCGGCGTATTCTCCACGGGCGCAGGCGCTTCCGGCAACCGCACCTCCAGCCACGCGCCCGCGGTGAGCTTGTCGGACTTGCCCGCAGGCGCCCCGTCGATGTCGACCCCACCCTCTTCGGCCAGCGCGGCGGCCGCGGTGCGCGACAGCCCGAGCAGCCGCGCGATGCCCGCGTCGACCCGCATCCCCGCCAGCCCCTCCGGGACCGCAAGCGACCGATCGGCCATCTACTCGTCCCCGTCGCCCTGCTGGCGCCGTCCGACGGTGTCTGAATCGTCGCCCGGCCGGCGCCGTCCGACGGTGTCGAAGTCGAAGCCGAACAGCGACAGCGCGACCAGCAGGATCGCCCCGCCCACCACACACGGATCGGCCACGTTGAACACCGGCCACCAGCCGATCGACAGGAAGTCGACGACATGGCCCTGCAGCGGACCCGGTGACCGGAAGAACCGGTCGACGAGGTTCCCGAGGGCGCCGCCGAGGATCATGCCGAGCCCGACCGCCCACCACGGCGACACCAGGCGACGGCCCATCCAGAAGATCCCGATCACCACGCCGGTGGCGATCAGCGTGAGCACCCAGGTGTAGCCGGTGGCCATCGAGAACGCGGCACCGGAGTTGCGCACGAGGGTCCAGGTCACCGTGTCGCCGATGATCGACACCGGCTGGCCGGGGGTGAGGAGCTTGACCGCGAGGACCTTGGTGACGATGTCGGTAACCAGCACCACCCCCGCGATGACGAGCAGCAGCCGTAGCCGGCGCCTCGGCGGCACGGTCTGCTCGGTCCTCTGTTCGGCCACTCCCGGGTCGTCAGTCACTTCCCCATCATCCCAAAACGGGAATGCGGGAGAATTCCCGCCATGGGTCGCCTCGTCGTCGTCGCCACCGGCGGCACGATCGCCACGAGCACCGACGACGACGGTGTCAAGCGTCCGGCGCACACCGGCGCCGACCTGACGTCAGGACTGCCGGTCGACGTCGTCGACCTCATGGCCGTCGACAGCTCGCAACTGACCCCCGCCGACTGGGACCGCATCGGCGCAGAGATCTCGCAGACCGCCGCGACGAACGCGCTCGGCATCGTCGTCACGCACGGCACCGACACCATGGAGGAGACGGCGCTCTGGCTGGACCTCACCTACCGCGGCACCACCCCGGTGGTGTTGACCGGAGCCCAGCGCAGCGCCGACGCCCCCGACGCCGACGGCCCGGCGAATCTTCGTGACGCACTGACGGTCGCTGCCAGTCCGGCCGCACGAGACCTCGGGGTGGTGGTCAGCTTCGCCGGGGTGGTCTGGCAGCCGCTGGGCCTGCAGAAGGTCGCGACGGCCGACCTGCGCGGGTTCGACGGAACGGCGATCGGCGCCGTATCGGACGCCGGGTTCGTCGCGCACGCGGCGAAGGACCGGCCGTACTTCGGCGCGCTGTCTGCGATCGAGGCGCCCCGGGTCGACATCGTCGCCGCCTATCCGGGCGCCGACGCCGCGGCGATGGACGCCTGTGTGGCCGCGGGCGCGCGCGGCATCGTGTTGGAGGCGATGGGCGCCGGCAACGCCGGGACGGCGGTGATCGACGGGGTGCAGCGACTCTGCAGCGCAGGGATAACGGTCGCGGTGTCCACCCGGGTGACCGGGGGCCGTGTCAGCCCCGCATACGGGCCCGGCCACGACATGGTCGCCGCCGGCGCGGTGCCGGTGCCGCGGTTGCGGCCAGCCCAGGCCCGTGTGCTGCTGATGGCGACGTTGGCGAGCCGATCATCTGTCGCCGACGTGATGGCCCGCTGGGGTTGACGGGCGTGACAGCGTGGACGTGTGCAGTTCGGGAACGTGATCCGACTCGGCGCCACGACGATCGCGGCGTTCTCGCTGGTCCTCGCCACGGGGGCGGTGGCCCATGCCGAACCGCCGCCCGGCTCGGATGCGATCGACGCCTACCCGATCGCCGTTGGCGAGTACCGACCCGGCCCACCACCCAACTACCACGTGTTCTTCCGCACCCCGGACGGATTGTTCTGTGGCATCGGGCCCAACGGCGGTCCGATCGGTTGTGACGGGGTGCCCCTGGACGCCCCGCCGGGAACCAACCAGACGTTTCTGACCAGCGGCGCACCCGCCGAGTACCGTCATTCCGCGGCACCGTCGTTCACGCGTGAGGGCGTCGACGTCCTGCCCGCCGGCTACCGGCTGGAGAACTGGGGCGCGAGTTGCGGTGTCGGACATCAGGGCACGGTGACCTGCAAGACGTACGGCGGTCACGGATTCACGATCTCCAGCGTCTACGGGGTGCTCTGGTAGCGCGCCAACTCGGCGACGTACTCCGGCCAGTCGAGGGAGTCGACGGGGTTCGCGCGGTCGATGCCGGGCGTGTCATCGGGAAAGGTCCGCGCCTGACCCGGTCCGGTGGCGCGGGTCTCGAACCGGACGGTCATCACCCCGTGCCCGGCCCCCTGAATCCAACCGTGCCCGAAGTCCGGATGGGTGACGTCGTCGCCGATGCGCCAGGCGGGTGCGGTCGCGGTCAGGTCCGTGACGGTCGGCGGCAGCCCGGTGTGCGCGACGTCCTCGGAGGCCATCAGCTCCAGATCCGGGAACAACGACTCCTGGCGGACGTCGGAGAGCCCCGAAAAGCCAACGCCCAGAAGGCGAATCGGCCCCACTTCGACGGGGTCGAGAAGCAGCCGGCGCGCGGTGGCGATCAGGGTGCCCGCGTCGGTGGTGGCGTACGGCAGCGTCGCCGACCGAGTGAGGATGTTCATATCGGACTTCTTCATCTTCACGGTGACGGTGCGGGCGCCGCGGCCGTCTTTCTCGAGACGCCGGTGGGCGTGCTCGCCGATCGGTCCCATCGCTTCACGCAGCTGGTCGAGGGTGGTCAGGTCCTCGGGAAACGTGGACTCCGCGCTGATCTGTTTGGCGGGTGCGTTCTCGGCGACCGGCCGGTCGTCGATGCCGCGAGCCAGCCGGTGCAGTGCCGGGCCGACGCTGCCGCCGAGGATGTCGGCGGCCTCGGCTTCGCTCAGCGCGGCGAAGGCGCCGATGGTCTCGATGCCGAGCCGGTGCAGCTTCTCCCCGGCGACGGGCCCGATACCCCACAGCCGCCGCACTGGCAGGCCGTCGAGCAACGTGCGTTCCTCATCGCGGTCCACGACCCGCATGCCGTCGGGCTTCGCCAGCCCCGAAGCGATCTTGGCGAGCTGTTTCCCCGACCCCGCTCCGATGGACGCGACCAGCCCGGTCTGCTCGAGGACGCGCGACCGCAGTATTCGGCAGAAGTCCTCGACATCGGCAGCCGACGCGCCCGCCAGTTCGGGGGGCTCGCCGAAGGCCTCATCGTAGGAAAGCTGCTCGAGGACCGGGACCATCTGGCGGACGGTTTCGAACACGCGGCGGCTGGCGACGCCGTAGACGACTCCCCGCGGCGGAAGCACCACCGCTGCGGCGCCGACCAACCGGCGGGCCTGGTGCATCGGCATCGCCGACTTGGCGCCGTACACCCGGGACTCGTAGCTGGCGCCCGCGACCACGCCGCGGCCGCCGAGCCCGCCGACCAGCACCGGGCGGCCGCGCAGCGTCGGACGGGTGAGCTGCTCGACCGACGCGAAGAATGCGTCCATGTCGAGGTGCAGCACCCAACGAGCGTTCACAGCTGCCGATGCTAGGACGCTAGCCTGACCTGCATGGCAGACCCGAGCGCCGGACCTCTCGACGTCCCGATCCGGGATGCCTCGATCCGGCTCGGTCAGTTCCTCAAGTTGGCCGGCCTCATCGATTCCGGTGCCGACGCCAAGGCGGTGATCGCCGACGGGTTGGTCACCGTCAACGGCGAGGTCGAACGCCGACGAGGCAGGCAGCTACGCCCCGCCGATGTCGTGGTGTTCGCCGGCCGTGGGGCGCGGGTCGTCACCTGACTCGCCGCAGCGCCGTGTCGAGTGCGGGGCTCGTCACACCTTCGCGATCGCCACCCGCACACCGTCACCGATCTCCGTGCCGTCGACAGGCTCACCGAATTCGAAACTCGTGGCGAGGATCTCGCGGGCGATCAGCTCGCGGTGCGTGCGGGCCCACACCTCCCGCACCCGTGGTACCGAGATCACCACCGAGATCCGATCGGACACGTCGAGACCCGTGGACTTGCGCAGATCCTGAAGCTCTCGAATCAGATCGCGCGCCCAGCCCTCGGCTTCCAGCTCCTCGGTCACCGTGCCGTCGAGCACCACGAGGCCGGCCCCGTCGGGCAGCGCCGCCGTCCACTCGGGATCGGCGGCCACCAGCCGCGAGCTGTACTCCTCGGGTTGCAGAACCGCGGGGCCCGCGGTCAATGTGCCGTCGGCGTTGACGACGGCCTCCCCCGATTTGACGGCCTTGATCGCGGCCTGCACGTCCTTGCCGAGCCGCGGGCCCGCCACCTTGGCGTTGACGGTCAGCTCGAAGCGGCCGTAGGCGGCGATATCGTCGGTAAGCTCGACCGCCCTGACGTTGAGCTCGTCGGCGATCAGGTCGCGGTACGGATCGAGCCGCAGTGGACTGTCCACGGCCACAGTCAGTTTCGGCAGCGGCAGCCGCACCCGCAGCTTCTTGGCCTTGCGCAGCGACGAGCCCGTCGACGCGACCTCGCGCACCAGGTCCATGTCGGCCACTAACTCGGCGTCCTTCGGCAGCAGGTCGGCTTCGGGCCAGTCCGTCAGATGCACCGACCGCTCCCCCGTCACGCCGCGCCAGATCACCTCGGTGATCAACGGCAACAGCGGTGCGGCCAGCCTGCCCGTCACCTCCAGCACCGTGTGCAAGGTGTCGATCGCGTCGGGATCCTCCTCCCAGAACCGCGAACGGGACCGTCGCACATACCAATTGGTCAACGCCTCGGTGAACTGCCGCAGCTGGTCGCATGCGCCGGCGATGTCGCACACGTCGAGCGACGCGGTCAGGTC
Source organism: Mycobacterium sp. GA-0227b (assembly GCF_001499855.1). Classification (GTDB taxonomy): domain Bacteria; phylum Actinomycetota; class Actinomycetes; order Mycobacteriales; family Mycobacteriaceae; genus Mycobacterium. The sequence continues at coordinate 84,491 of NZ_LQIK01000002.1, read as the reverse complement.
GTCGCGCAGCGCGGCCAGCTTCGCCAAGATGTAGCGGTCCAGCACATGCGTCGAATCCGTGCGCCAGGTGCCCTTCTTCGGCGCGTAGAGCGCCAGGAAGGTGTAGGCGTTCCAGAGCGGCAGCAGCACCTGCCGCACCCCTTCGCGGATGCCCTGCTCGGTGACGATCAGGTTGCCGCCGCGCAAGATCGGCGAGGCCATCAGAAACCAGCGCATCGCATCCGAGCCGTCGCGGTCGAACACCTCGGTGACGTCCGGATAGTTTCGAAGCGACTTGCTCATCTTCTGACCGTCGTTGCCGAGCACGATTCCATGCGCCACACAGGTTTTGAACGCCGGCTTGTCGAACAGCGCGGTGGCCAGGATGTGCAGCGTGTAGAACCAGCCGCGGGTCTGACCGATGTATTCCACGATGAAGTCGCCGGGGAAGTGCGCCTCTTCGCCGGTCTCGCTTCCACTGCCGCTCACCCCGTCGAACCACTTCTGGTTCTCAAACGGGTAGTGCACCTGCGCGTACGGCATGGAACCGGAGTCGAACCACACGTCGAGCACGTCCTCGATGCGCCGCATCGTCGACTTTCCGGTTGGGTCGTCGGGGTTGGGCCGGGTCAGCTCGTCGATGTAGGGCCGGTGCAGATTCGTCGGCCGAACCCCGAAGTCGCGTTCCAGCTCGTCGAGGCTGCCGTACACGTCGATGCGGGGATACGCCGGGTCGTCGGACTTCCATACCGGAATCGGGGTGCCCCAGTATCGGTTTCGGGAGATCGACCAGTCCCGGGCGCCGGCCAGCCACTTGCCGAACTGGCCGTCCTTCACGTGCTCCGGGTACCAGGTGATCTGCTGGTTGAGCTCGACCATGCGGTCGCGGAACTCGGTCACCTTGATGAACCACGACGACACCGCCCGATAGATCAGCGGATTGCGGCACCGCCAGCAGTGCGGATACGAGTGCTCGTAAGTCTCGTGGCGGAGCAGCACCGCGCCGTTGAGGGCCGCGGGGCCGGCGCCGTTCTTGAGGTCGCGGATGATCTGCGGATTGGCGTCGAAGACGTGATGTCCCGCGTAGTCGGGCACCGTCGCGTCGAACCGGCCCTTCGAGTCGACCGGCGTGACGGCCTCGATGCCCGCGGCCTGAGCGGTGAGCATGTCGTCCTCGCCGTACGCGGGCGACATGTGCACGATGCCGGTGCCGTCCTCGGTGCTGACGAAGTCGGCGGGGAGCACGCGAAATGAGTTGGGAGCGTCCATGAAATACGGGAACGGCGGAAGATACCGCGTCTCGAGCAGGTCGCGTCCCGAGTAGGTGCCGAGCACCTCCGGCTCCTCGCCGAGCTCGCGCGCGTAGGCGGGCACCCGCGCCTCGGCGAGCACATAGCGCCGCCCGTCAGGCGCCCGCACCTGGACATAGGTGACGTCGGGATTGACCGCGACCGCCTGGTTCGACGGCAACGTCCACGGCGTCGTGGTCCAGATGAGCAGGTGCGCGCCGTCGAGCGCACCGCCGGCGACCGTGAAGCCCACGGTGATCGCGGGGTCCTGCCGGCTCTGGTAGACGTCGTCGTCCATCCGCAACTCATGGCTGGACAGCGGCGTCTCGTCGTTCCAGCAGTACGGCAACACCCGGTTGCCCTCGTAGGCCAGCCCCTTGTCCCAGAGCTGCTTGAACGCCCAGATCACCGACTCCATGTAGCCGAGATCCAATGTCTTGTAGTCGTTTTCGAAGTCGACCCAGCGGGCTTGGCGGGTCACATAGGCCTGCCACTCGTTGGTGTACCTGAGCACCGAGGCGCGGCAGGCATCGTTGAACTTCTCGATGCCCATCTCCTCGATCTGCGCCTTGTCGGTGATGCCGAGCTGGCGCTGCACCTCGAGTTCGGCGGGCAGGCCGTGGGTGTCCCAGCCGAACCGGCGCTCCACCTTGTAGCCGCGCATGGTGCGGTACCGCGGCACGATGTCCTTGACGTAGCCGGTGAGCAGATGCCCGTAGTGCGGCAGGCCGTTGGCGAACGGCGGCCCGTCGTAGAACACGTACTCCGGGGCATCGTCGCGGCGCGCGATGCTGGCGTGGAAGGTGTCATCGGCGTCCCAGTACTGCAAGACCTCGAGCTCGAGTGCGGGGAACTTGGGTGCGCCGGCCGCCGGTCTGGGATAAGCGGTCACTGATGGTCTCCCTGTGCCAAATTGAGGCCTCCGGCCTCGGAAGCCAATCCTCACGGCACGGGGACGACGTCGCGCTGCTGCGCGGGCGCCGCGGTACCACCCCGCTTGCGCACGCCATCACGGGGAGGACATGCGCCGCTCTACTTCGGGCGATGACGGGCCCACCCGTTCGGGTCTACTGAGCATCGACGGGTCAGGTCGAGCGGTTCTTCCGAAGGCTCCCCGGTGATTGCCGGATCGGTGCCGTTGAGATCGATCGTACCGAGGGCCGCAAACGAGGGCGCCGACGGCGGGTTGCTTACTGCGGCGGGAGTGCGTCCGAGGTCATCTCGATGAGCGCGAGGCGGAACTGCTCGCTGAGCTCCTCGACCGTGTAGGCCTCGAAGCGGGTCGTGTCGTACCACCAGTCGATGTGCACGTCACCGTCGGCCCGGTACACCCGCACCTCGAGCGCATGGCCGAGAGCGGGCGGGGTTTCTTGAACCGGGGCCTGCTCGGACGCCTGGCCGATGTAGTTGAAGTACACGTCGGACGGCTCGGCGGTGACATGCTCCGAGGCGGCGGCCAGCGTGCGGTGCACGGTTGCGAGCATCTCGTTGGCGCTGGCCTGCTGCGGAGTCGCGCACACCATGGGCACCGCGTCGAGCAGGGCGCCGCGCTCGCTGGCGATGTCGACGGGCACCACGCCATCGCCGAGTGTGCGCGCCACCGTCCTGGTCAGGGCCGCCAGCAGGATCTCGTCGGCCGGCAGGTCGAGCCATTCGCCGGCGCCGTCGAGTTCCGCGGTCAACTCAGCACTGGGCGGAGTCGACAGTTTCGCCATGGTCGCCGATCGGGTCGTATCGGCGAGGTGGTCCGTCACGCGAACCGGTGCATGAGCAAATACGCCGAACGGGTGCAGAACCTCAGATGTCGGCGCAGCCGGATAGGGGGCAACCATGAAACCCAAGATAGCTCAGCTGTCCCAAATTTGGGAGACACATCCCAAAACCGTGACGCCAGTGTCAATAAAGGCACCCCTGGCCGATTTGCGGGTGCCATCGCTCATTTCGGGAACTTACGTTAGAGTAAGTGGATGCCACGGACCGACGAGAACGGCAGGCAGCTGAAAGCACTGCTGGACTATCTCCTCGACGGCGATGTCGAGGCGAAGGACATCTACGACGCTCTCGGCACGTCGAGCAGCACCTACTACCGTCGGATCAAAGAAGCCGACTACCCCGATGCAGAGGAATTGCGCCGGGTGGCCGATCGGTTCGGCCTCAGCTATCCCGACCTCCAGGTCCGGTTCGGGCTGATGACGAGGCAGGAAGTCATGCGCTACGTCGAATCCCTGTCGGCGTCGGGCAGTTCGCCGACCGCGCTGCGGGAGGCGATCCGGACGCGCACCCGCGCACCGAAGCTCTCGGAGCTGCGGCCGCGCAGTGACGCTCCGCCCCTATAGCCGTACAATTTGCCGAGTACCACAGCGGCCCGAAGGCAACCTCCATGGCTTTGGCGACACTCATCGCGATAACGCTTTGCTGTATCGCGTGGAGTCTGTGGATCCGCCGTGTCACCTGGTCATCTCGCTGGGAGGTCGCGGCTACCCTCAACATCGCTTTGCAAGGCATGGCGGTGCTGCTCATGTCTCCCTGGGCGTCGGAGACGCTCGGTGTCGCCCTGCACGCGCTGACGGGGAAATGGAACGTCGAAGACTTCATCGGGCACGACTGCTACATCGTCGCCGCGTCCGCCGTCGTCTACAACGCGCTGGGTCGGCTGCAGGACGACCATTTGTTGCAGCGGTCGTTCCGACAGTACGTCGAGTTGCCAGCCACACTCTGCATCCCGGTGCTGCTGGCGACCTTCTCCCTCGGTAACGGCGCGCGGATCTACAAGCCGGACTTCTTCCAGGTGCCCACCGACTTCTGGCTCAACATGTACTGGTTGGTCCTGTGCGGCATCCTCATCTATCTCCTGGGTTACGGCAGCCGGGCCCTGCTGGTGCTGCGCAGGGACCCGCGGTCGCGCAAGATCGCCAACGTCTATCTGATCTCGTCGGCCGCGGGCATCGCCGCCTGCGTCGTCCGGTTGCTCACCGCCTACATTCCCGCACTGCAGCAACTCGACGGAGGAACGACCCTGGTGTGGGTGTTCGCGTGCATGTGCGGCGCCGGCTTCGCGCTGACCTCGGCGGAGTCCTGGCGCCAGAAGACCAGGTGGTTCAGTAGCGCTCCGCTGACCGACCGCTAACCGGCGACCGAGCGCGACACCCCGCAGAACGGCGCCCCCAGGTCGGGCACCGTCTGGTAGCCGCGCCTGCGCGCCCGTGCCGCATCGCGCCGGATCAACGCCTGCAAGCCGGCGAACGACGCCTGGTCGAGCACCATTCGTGTCAGCAGCCGGTTGTGGACGAAACCGAACGACAACCCGCTCGTGGGATCGGCCCAGCCGACCGACCCGGCCAAGCCGGCATGGCCGAAGCCGGGCATGAATCCCGGCGGGACCGGCAGCGAATGGTAGCCGAGATGAAAACTCAACGGCACGAAGATGTTTCGGTCCGGCCAATAGCTCGGCCTGCCGGTGAGCGCCGCAACGCGCTCTTCGGACAGGAACTGCTTGCCCTCGATCCGGCCGCCATTGGCGATTGCGCCGTACATCTTGGCCAGGCTGCGTGCGGTCGCGACCCCGTTGGCCGCCGGAATCTCGGCATCCAGGAACGGGGTGTCGCCCTGGACGACGGCCTTCATCCCGGGAAAGTACATCGACCCGAACATCCCGGAAACGCCGAGCGCTGCCACCCGCGGGGCGATGAAGTTGAAAACCGGATTGGCCAACGTGCCCTGCGGCGCGAGGATCTGCGCCGCGCGGGTCGGCGCGTCGACGGGTGGGCGGCCGAGGTGCAGTCCGTCGGTGTCGAGCGGTTCGGCGAGTTCCTCGCGGATCAGGTCGCGCATGCCTTTGCCGGTCACCGCGCGGCCGAGGCCGGACATCAGCCAGCCGTAGGTGAGCGCGTGGTAGGCCTGATGGCCGAACAGGAGTTTGTTGACCGGCGCGGACGCCACTCGGTGCTCCATCACGCGGTGGTCGAGCAACTCGGCCTTCGTGCAACCGTTGAGATGAGACAGCCCGGCCCGGTGCTGCATCATGTCTCGCACCGTGATCCGGCTCTTGCCCTTGACGCCGAACTCGGGCCAGTACTCGGCGACCGGGGTGTCGTAGTCGATCAGGCCGCGGTCGGCCAGGCGGTGTATGACGGTCGACGCCAGGCCCTTGGTGACCGAGAAAACCATCGCGCCGGTGTCGGCGTTCCAGTACTGGGTCCCGCGGCGATCCGAGTAGCCGGTCCACACGTCGACGACGGGTTCCCCGTGCAGGTATATCGACAGCGCGCCGCCGCCGTAGCGGCGGCCGGGAAACAGCCGGGCGAAGCCCCGCACGGTGCACCCGAAGTTCGAATCGGCTGCGCCCTGGACACCGTGCGGAAGCGCTGCGCTGAGCTCCCTGCTCTTGACACCCGTCACAATGTATTGAATTTACTCGTAACCCCGGCTAATAAACCTTGTGTTACCTATTCGTTAGGTTCGCCCATGTCAGAGGCGTCGAGCAGGTGTTGTGCAGCAAGCGCGGGGGTCAGTTCGCCGTCGCGGACCTGCCGTTCGATCTCGGCGCGGACCTCCTTGACCTTCGGGTTGGACAGCACCCGGTCGAGGACCGCGTCGCGCACCATCGACCATGTCCACTCGACCTGCTGGGTACGGCGGCGACTTTCGAACTCCCCTGCCTCGGTCAGCACATCGCGATGCTTGAGCACGGTCGCCCACAACTCCTCCAGGCCTGCCCCTTCCAACGCGCTCATCGTGAGAACCGGTGGGCGCCATAGGGTTTCGCGGGGATAGATGAGACGGATGGCGCCGGCGAGCTCGCGGGCGGCCCTCTTGGCCTCCATCGCGTGCTCACCGTCGGCTTTGTTGACCACCACGATGTCGGCGAGTTCGAGCACGCCCTTCTTGATTCCCTGCAACTGGTCGCCGGTGCGCGCCAGCGTGAGGAACACGAAGGTGTCGACCATGTTGGCCACCGTGACCTCGGATTGTCCGACGCCGACGGTTTCGACCAGAACCACGTCGAAACCCGCGGCTTCGAGCAGCACGATCGTCTCCCGGGTGGCCTTGGCGACGCCGCCCAACGTGCCCGAGGTCGGTGACGGTCGGATGTAGGCGTCCGGATGCACCGCCAGTCGGGCCATCCGGGTCTTGTCACCGAGGATCGAGCCGCGGGTGCGGGTCGAGGACGGATCGACCGCCAGCACCGCGACCCGGTGCCCCTGTTCGATCAGGTACATGCCCAGCGCCTCGATCGTCGTCGACTTTCCCACGCCCGGCACCCCGGTGATCCCGACGTGCATCGCCTTGCCCGCATGGGCGGTCAGTTTCAGCAGCAGTTCCTGTGCCTGCTCGCGGTGGTCGACGCGGGTCGACTCGACCAGCGTGATGGCCCTCGCCAGGGCGGCGCGGTCACCGTCCGCCACGGCGGTCGCGAGATCGGCGATCGGCTCAGCCATCTATTCGAGGCGGTAACCGAGTCGCTCGGCCAGCTTGTGCAGCAGGCCGATTGCGGCTTCGGCGATCACCGTGCCGGGCGGGAAGATCGCGGTCGCGCCCGCCGCGTAGAGCTCGTCGAAGTCACCCGGCGGGATGACGCCGCCGACCACGATCATGACGTCGGGTCTGCCGACCTCGGCGAGCGCGTCGCGCAGCGCGGGCACCAGGGTCAGGTGCCCGGCCGCAAGCGACGAGACACCGACGACATGGACGTCGTTGTCGGCCGCCTGCCGCGCGACCTCATCCGGCGTGGAGAACAGCGAGCCGACGTCGACGTCGAAGCCGATATCGGCGAACGCGGTCGCGATCACCTTCTGCCCGCGGTCGTGACCGTCCTGGCCCATCTTCGCGATGAGGATCCGGGGCTGGCGGCCGTCGGCCTCGGCGAACTTCTGCACGAGGTCGGTCGCTTGAGTGATGTTGCTGACCCCTCTGCCCCCCATCTCGTCGCGGTAGACGCCGGCGATCGTACGGATCTCCGCGACGTGGCGCCCGTAAACCCGCTCCAGCGCATCGGAGATCTCGCCGACGGTGGCCTTGGCCCGCGCGGCATTGATGGCCAGCGCCAGCAGGTTGTTGCCGAGCCCGTCCGGACCGGCGGGCTCGCGGGTGCCCGCGGCCCGGCTCAGGTCGGCGAGCGCCGCGTCGACAGCGGCCTGATCGCGGTCGGCGCGCAGCTGTTCGAGTTTGGCGAGCTGTTCGGCGCGCACCCGGCTGTTCTCGACCTTGAGCACCTCGATCTCGTGGTCCTCGTCCACCTGGTACTTGTTGACGCCGATCACCGTCTGTTGCCCCGAGTCGATACGGGCCTGCGTGCGCGCCGCCGCCTCCTCGATGCGCAGCTTCGGGATGCCGTCGGAAATCGCCTGGGCCATACCGCCGTGCTCGACGACCTCGCCGATGTGCATGCGCGCCGCGGTCGCCAGTTGGTGGGTCAGCCATTCGACGTAGTACGAGCCACCCCACGGGTCGATCGGCCGCGTGGTGCCCGACTCCTGCTGCAGCACCAACTGGGTGTTGCGCGCGATCCGCGCCGAGAAGTCGGTCGGCAGCGCCAGCGCCTCGTCGAGCGCGTTGGTGTGCAGTGACTGCGTGTGCCCCTGCGTCGCGGCCATCGCCTCGATGCAGGTGCGCGCGACGTTGTTGAACGGGTCCTGCGCAGTCAGCGACCAACCCGACGTCTGCGAATGGGTGCGCAACGACAGGGATTTGGAGCCCTTCGGATTGAATTCGGCGACCAACTCGCTCCACAGCAGCCGGCCGGCGCGCAACTTGGCGACCTCCATGAAGAAATTCATGCCGATGCCCCAGAAGAACGACAGCCGCGGCGCGAACTTGTCGACGTCGAGCCCGGCGTCCAGGCCTGCCTTGATGTACTCGACACCGTCGGCGAGCGTGTAGGCCAGCTCGAGATCGGCTGTGGCACCGGCTTCCTGGATGTGGTAGCCGGAGATCGAAATGGAGTTGAACTTCGGCATCTTTGCGCTGGTGTAGCCGAAGATGTCGGAGATGACCCGCATCGACGCCTGCGGCGGGTAGATGTAGGTGTTGCGGACCATGAACTCTTTGAGGATGTCGTTCTGGATGGTTCCGGCCAGCTTCTCCGGCGGCACCCCCTGCTCCTCGGCCGCGACCACATACAGTGCCAGGATCGGCAGCACCGCACCGTTCATCGTCATCGAAACCGACACCGTCGACAGGTCTATCCCGTCGAACAGCTGACGCATGTCGAGGATGGAATCGATTGCCACCCCGGCCATTCCGACGTCACCCTGGACCCGCGGGTGGTCGGAGTCGTAGCCGCGGTGGGTGGCCAGGTCGAACGCCACCGAGAGGCCCTTCTGGCCGGCGGCGAGGTTGCGCCGGTAAAAGGCGTTGGACTCGGCGGCGGTGGAGAAGCCCGCGTACTGCCGGATGGTCCACGGTTGGTTGACGTACATCGTCGGGTACGGCCCCCGCACGAACGGCGGTTCGCCCGGGAACGTGTCGAGCGGGTAGCCGGCCGCGACCGCCGCGTCCCGGTCGGCGCCGATGTAGACCGGCTTGACGTCGATGCCCTCCGGCGTCACCCAGTCCACCTGGTCGACGCTGTATCCGTGTGCGGCGGCCGCCGCTTCGACATGAGCGGCGACGGCGGTCTCGGTCGGCGCCCCGACGGTGCGCTCTCCGTTCAACGGGACGTCGGCGAAGCTGCCGATGTCCTTTCCGATCCCCGCGGTGGCGGTCACCTCAGGCCCCCAATCTGGTGAGCAGGTCCGACAATGTTCCGACCGCATCGATTTTTGCGGTCAGATAGCCGTCCGGTTTCGAATCCGCTTGTGCTACAGCCTTTTCCGGCCCGGCAAGCAGAACATGCGAGGCGCCGGCCGCACGGGCGGAGTCGACGGCCGCGGAGGCCTCCGTCGCGTAGCGCGCGTCAGTGCCGCAGATCACCGCGATCGCGGGCATGCCGTTGGTCGTCTCGGTCACCGCCTCGATGCCTCCCGACGCGAGCAGGTTCGTCGCGAACGTGGTGCGGATGTTGTGCTCGGCGAGCGGACCGAGCGGCAGCAGCAGCACCTTCGGCCTCGCGCCCGTCTTTTCGAGGAAGGCGTCCGACCGGTCCCGCAGCGCCTCGAAACCGGCCGCATAGCGCTGCACCCCCGACAGCGAATCACCTTGCGGAAGCGCAGGTTCGGCGATATCGGGGAACTCGTTCACGCCCGTGAGCGAGGTGCGCCGGTGGGCGATGTCGTCGGCTCTGCTGGCCGCGACGTCGGCGATCTGGCCGGCGACGTAGTCGGCGGCGTCACCGAAACCGCCGCGGGACTCGATGTCCTGGAAGTGCTTCCAGGCCTGCGCGGCGAGCTGCTCGGTGAGGTCTTCGACATACCAGGAACCCGCCGCGGGGTCGAGTACGCGGCCCAGATGTGACTCCTCGAGCAGCAGCAGCTGGGTGTTGCGGGCGATCCGACGGGCGAAGCTCGGGGCGGTTCCGGGGAAGCCACCGGCGATCGCGACGTCGAACGGGTGCACCTGGACGGTGTCCGCGCCGCCGATGCCCGCCGAGAAGGCGGCCAGCGTGGTGCGCAGCATGTTCACCCAGGGATCGCGCTTGGTCATCATCGGCAGCGAGGTCACTGCGTGCAGGGTGGCGGCCCCCTGCTCCGGCGCCCCGACCACCTCGGCCACGCGGGCCCACAGCCGGCGCGCGGCGCGCAGCTTCGCGATCGTCATGAACTGGTCGTCATCAGCGGCGACGCGGAAGCTGAGCTGGCGCAGGGCATCCGGAACCGCCATACCGCTTTGGCCCAGCAGCCGCAGGTAGCTCACCCCGGCGGCGACCATGCCCGCCAGCTCCCAGGACGCGTTGGCGCCGAGATTGTGGAATGCGGGACCGTCGACGGTGATGGCGCGAACGTGCCCGCCGTAGGCGTCCAGCTTTGCCGCGGTTGCCACCACGTCGCCGACGTCCGTCGCCTGCCGCCCGCTCAACGGGGCGGTCAGCGGGTCGGCACCGAAGTCGACCGAAAGCCGGGACCGCTGGTCGGCGTCGAGGTCGCTCAGCAAGCCGAGCACCGCATCGGCCGCGGAAACGTAATCCGGCCCGGCGATCTCGAAGAGAACCGGAACGAGATCGAGGTAGACGCCGTCGAACAGCCGGTCCAGTTCGGTCGCCGGCACACCCGCGGGAGCGCCGACGCGGATGACGAGCGCGCTGACGCCTTCGGTCAGACCGAGCAATATGGCGCCGTTGTGTTCGGTCAGGCTGCCGGAACCGTTCGCCGGGAACGCCTCTGCCACCTTCCACCCCGTTTTGACGTCACGCAGCGCGTCACCGCCGCGCACGAACGGCCACTGGCCGGGCAGCGGCGGTTCGGGCAGCGCGTCCAGGCTGGTGTAGAGGGGCCGGATCGCGAAGCCGTCGTAGGTCGGCGAATCCAGTAGGCGTTCGGGTTCGGCGGGCAGATCGGCGGGATCGCGTCGGGTGCTTTTTGCCAGCACCCCGGCAACCGCTGAGCGCCAACGCTCTCGATCGGCCTCGACCGCAGTGGGTTTCTGCACGATCATCAGGCTAAATGATCGCCATCACACCGGCGTTGGCCGGGCAGCCGACTCAGGCGCTCGCCGACAGGTGTCTGTGGCCGTCGTTCCGTAGTCTTAGTAGGCGTGAACACCGTCGTCAGCACCCTGCGCGCGGTCCGCGGCGCGGTGGTCGCGACGCTTTCGGGCGTCTCGCGCGTGCGTCTGGCAGGCTCTCTGGCGGGCATTGTGATTCTCGTCGCAGTTGCGTTGCTGGTTCCGCTGCCGACCGCCGTGGAGCTCCGCGACTGGGCGACGTCGGTCGGGCCGTGGTTCCCGTTGGCGTTCCTGGCCGCCCACATCGTGGTGACGGTGTTCCCGTTCCCGCGCACCGCCTTCACGCTCGCCGCGGGCCTGTTGTTCGGACCGGTGCTCGGCATCCCGCTCGCCGTGACGTCCGCGACGGTCAGCGCGGTGCTGGCCTTGCTGCTGGTGCGCGCCGTCGGCCTGCACCTGAACCGGTTGGTGCGCCACCCGCGGGTCCAGTCGCTGGACGCGCGGCTGCGTGAACGCGGCTGGCCGACCGTGCTTTCGATGCGGCTGATTCCCGCCGTGCCGTTCTCCGTGCTCAACTACGCGGCGGGCGCGTCGTCGGTGCGTGTGCTGCCGTACTCGCTGGCCACCCTCGCGGGGCTGCTGCCCGGCACCGCGGCGGTCGTCATCCTCGGCGACGCGCTCACCGGCAACGTCAGCCCGCTGCTGGTGCTGATTTCGCTGTGCACCGCCAGTCTGGGCGTCGCGGGCCTGGTCTACGAAATCCGCGTGCACCGGCGTCATCACCGCGACCGGATCGCGGAAGCCGATCAGCCCGTGCGGGTGACGAGGTAGCCCGGCGTCGCGACTGCGTTGCCCTCTTGCGTCGACTAAACATTTGTTTACAATAGTAAACATGCATTCACCTCCTTCCGATGATCGGACCGCGCGGGCGCGAATCCGTGACGAGGCGCTGCGGCTGTTCAGCCAGCGCGGTCCAGACGCGGTCACGATGCGTGACATCGCCACGGCGGCGGATGTGTCCCCGGCGCTGTTGGTACGCCACTACGGATCCAAGGACGGCCTGATCGATGCCGTCGACGACCACGTGGTCGGCACCCTCGAGGCGCTGCTCACCGCGGTCACGGCGAGAACCGCCGAAGTGGGCATGGGCCCGGCCGCAGTGCCGACGATGCTCGACGGACTCGCGACCCACCTGCCGCCCGACTCCCCGATCCCCGGGTATCTGAGCCGCCTGCTCCTCGACGGCGGACCGGTTGGGGCTGCGCTCTTCGAGCGACTGCACCAGATCAGCATCGGCGTGCTCGATTCGATGGTGGCCGCTGGCACCGCAAGCCCTGGCGAGGATCCCGCTGTGCGGGCTGCGTTCTTGCTGGCCAACGATCTGGCGGTGCTGACGCTTCGCAACCGGCTCACCGAGGCGCTCGGCGTGGACCCGCTCTCCGACGCCGGCATGAAGCGTTGGGCCGCCGAAGTTTTCACGATCTACCGGGGCGGGCTGGGCGGACAAGCCGAGCGCCTCGGGTGAGGAATCAGGAGAGGAAACGATGTCAGCATCCAACGTGTTCGCCAATGCAGGCGCCAGCATCCTGCGCAACCGTCGCCTCATGCGCGCCCCGATCTGGCTCTACAAGGCCCGCCTCGGGGCGATGTTCGGTCAGCGGATGCTGATGCTCGAACACATCGGCCGCAAATCCGGACAGCGCCGCGACGTCGTGCTCGAGGTCGTCGACCATCCCACGCCCGAAACATTCGTCGTCGCTTCGGGGTTCGGCACGCGGGCCCAGTGGTTCCGCAACATCGAGGCCAACCCTGCCGTGCGCGTGTACGTCGGCAGCCGTCCGCCCGCGCCGGCCACCGCCCGAATCCTCGACCAACGCGAACGCGACCGGGTGATGGCCGCTTACCGCAGCGAGCGACCGAAGGCATGGGCACAGTTCAAGCCGGTTCTGGAACAGACGCTCGGCGAACCGATCACCGACACGAACACCCCGCTGCCATTGGTTGAACTTCGGTTGGACACGGCGCGCGCATGAGCGTGTTCGACCGGGTCGTCGCCCCGGGCGCGACCCGAGACGAGATCGCGCTCAGTGTGGCCGGCGCCGCGGCCGGCGCGATCCTGGCCGCGGCGTTGGCGTGGCATGCCGGATGGTCGCCGCTCGCCGTGGTGGTGGTCATGGTCGTCGCCGCCGACGGCTTCGGTGGCGTCGTCGTCAACGCGACCGCCTCCAACACACGCTGGTTTCACAGGCCGAAACGCACTCGGGCACTCCGGATCTCCTACGTTGCCGCGCACGTGCATCCCTTCGTGCTGGCGTTGTTCGTGCCCGGCTTCAGCTGGACAGCGGCGTTCGTCATCTACGCAGTCGTGCTGACCGCCGCCCTGGCGATCACTGTGTCACCACCGACACAACGCCCACCCGTGGCCTTCCTGTGCGCTGCGCTGTGCCTGGCGACCGCGAGCGTGCTCACGATCCCGACCGCCGTGTCGTGGTTTGCCCCCGTCCTGATAGTCCAGCTGCTGTTGTCCCACCAGCTTTCCTTCGCCGCGCCGAGCCGGTCCACGACATGAGAATCCTCATCAGCGGCGGCGGCATCGCCGGTATGACGTTGGCGTATTGGCTGCACCAGAACGGACACTGTCCGATCGTGGTCGAGCGTGGCTCGTCGGCCCGCTCCGGTGGATACGGCATCGACTTCGGCGGCACGGGATATGACGTCGCGGCCCGGATGGGAATCGCAGCGAGCCTGGCATCACGCCAGCTACCGGTCAGCGCGGCCGAGTTCACCGACGCGGACGGCCATGTGTTCGCCTCGCTGAGCCGGGCCTTGGTGGACCGGATCTCGCGGAGTCCACACCTGGGCGTGATGCACGGGACGCTGGAGGAGGCCCTGGCCGAGGCGATGGCACCCAACGTCGAGATCCGTTATGGCCACTGGATTGTCGCGATAGATCAGCGACCCGCCGGCGTGGACGTCACCTTCGCCGACGGACAGCGCGACACATTCGATCTGGTAGTGGGCGCAGACGGTGTCCATTCCCGTACCCGGGAACTCGTCTTCGGATACGAGCCTGCGTTCCTACGCCATCTGGGCTACCTGGTTGCCATCCACCCGATCGCTGATCGCTTCGGGCTGGGTGACGTTCGCACGCACTACACCGAACCCGGACGACAACTGGTGCTCTACCCCACCGGCGCGCCCGGCGAACTGATCGCGTTGTACCTGTTCCGCTCGGACATCACCACGCGTGTCGATCCCCGACACCGTGCGCAACTGCTGCGCGACGTCTACGGCGGAATGCGTTGGCACACCGCGTCAGTGCTCGATCAGCTACCCGACTCCATCTTCATGGACACGCTCACTCAGATCACCATTCCCCGCTGGTATGACGGCCGCGTGGTCCTGGTCGGCGACGCCTGCGGCGCAACCACGCCGGCCTCGGCACAGGGCGCGTCCATGGCCATGGCCGGCGGGTATCTGCTTGCCGACGCTCTACGGGCGCATCCGAACGACCACGAGGCCGCCTTCGCCGAGTACCAGCGAAGACTGCGGCCCGAGGTCCGTCATCGACAGCGCACCGCCCGACGGTTCGCCCGTGGCCTGGTGCCGGCGACGAAGCCGGGTCTGGCGGCGCAGCGGGTCGTCATGCGCTGTGTCATGCGCGACGCCTTCGCCGGTCTTTTGCGCCGGCAGTTCGGTGCCGACACCATCCTGTCGAGCTGATCGCCCTACAGCGAGTGCGCGCCACCTTCGGTCCGGGCGGATCCCAGCGACTGAGGGGGCGGCGCCGGGTTCAGGCCCGGCCCGGTCACCGGAGTCCGTGCGTCGGCCTCCGCCTTCGCGACCGCCTGGGCGATCGCCGGATCCGTCTCGGTGCTGAACCAGTCGGCGACCTCGTCCTCGTCGTCGGTCTTCGGCGGCGTGTCGTCTACCGGCGACGGTGTATAGCGGAACACCCCGTCCTCGCCGGGCGCGCCGAGCAGCTTGGTGAATCCCTGCAGCGCAGAACCGAAGTCGCTGGGCACCAGCCACACCTTGTTCGCCTCGCCCTTGGCCATCTGCGGCAAGGTCTGCAGGTACTGGTAGGCCAGCATCTCCGGGGTCGGCCTGCCGGCCTTGATCGCCGCGAACGTCTTCTCGATGGCCTTGGCCTGCCCCTGCGCCTGCAGGTAGGCGGCGGCGCGTTCGCCTTGCGCACGCAGCATGCGCGACTGCCGGTCGGCCTCAGCGGCCAGGATCGCCGCCTGCTTGGCGCCCTCGGCGGCCAGGATCTGCGCCTGCTTCTGGCCTTCGGCCTGTTTGATCGCCGCTTCGCGCGAGCCCTCGGCGGTGAGGATCATCGCGCGCTTCTCGCGGTCGGCGCGCATCTGCTTTTCCATCGAGTCCTGGATCGACGGCGGCGGGTCGATGCTGCGCAGTTCAACGCGCGCCACGCGCAGACCCCACCGGCCGGTGGCCTCGTCGAGCACGCCGCGCAGCTGGCCGTTGATCTGGTCGCGTGACGTCAGCGTCTGCTCCAACGTCATACCGCCGACGACGTTGCGCAGCGTGGTCGTGGCCAGCTGTTCGACGCCGACGATGTAGTTGCTGATCTGATAGACAGCCGCTTGCGGATTGGTGACCTGGAAGTAGACGACGGTGTCGATGTTGACGGTCAGGTTGTCCTCGGTGATCACCGGCTGCGGCGGGAACGACACCACCCGCTCCCGCAGGTCGACGCGCGCGCGGATCCTGTCGACGAACGGCAGCAGCAGCGTCAGCTGACCCGACACGGTCTTGCTGTAGCGGCCGAGCCGCTCGATGACCGCCGCCTCTGCCTGGGGTATCAGCGCTATCGACTTCGCGACGATGATGGCGGCGAACACCACCAGCACGCCGACGAGGACCAGACCTGCGACGGCACCTTCCATGACGGGTTCCTTCCCTTCGTCCGGGTTGCCCAGCGAATCCTCTAGACGACTTTCTGCACGACGGCGGTGGCGCCGTCGATGTGGACGACGGTCACGTGGTCGCCGGGTTCGTAGACATCGTTCTCGTTGTAGGGCCGCGCGGTCCAGATCTCGCCGTCGAGCTTGACCTGTCCTTCGTGGCGGGCGACCCGATCGAGCACCAGCGCGCTCTTGCCCTCCAGCGCCTTCGCCGGATCGGGCAGGCCGGTGCCGGCCTGGAAGTGCCTGCGCAGCGCTGGGCGCACCAGCACCAGCAGCAGGACGGACACCACCGCGAAGACGGCGCCGTGGACCCACAGGTCGTCGAAGATCAGGCTCGATCCGGCCGCTGCCAGCGCCCCGCCGCCGAGCATGAGCAGAAACAGGTCGCCGGTCAGGGCTTCGGCCCCGGCGAGCGCCAGCGCGGCAATCAACCAGATCAGCGCAGCAGGCATGACGTCACCCTATCGCGTGAGCGGCCTGATACGGGCCTAACAACTACACTGCGAACATCATGTGGTGTCCCAGTGTTTCGTTGTCGGTGTGGGCCAATGCCTGGCTTGCGGGCGCGGCCGCTCCCGACGATGTCCTCGACGCGCTATCGCTATGGGCGCCAAAGCATTCGGTCACGGCGTACGACTCCGTCGCCGCCGGCGCGACCGGGCTGCCGTGGCCCGATCTGCTCGACGCAGGTGCGATGTCGCTCCTGCAGACGCTGCGCACCGCAGCGGGTCCCGGCGCGACGGCGCCGGCCGTCAGGTTGGCGCTGCCGGTTCCCGGCGACGTGCGCGGCCTGCCTGCGGGGACCCAGTTCCAGCGCGATGCGGTGACGGCTGGTGAGGCAATCCTCGTCTCGGGCGCGGGGTCGATCGGGCTGGTACCGGATTTCGAGTACGACGAACTCGACGTCGACGACGAATTCGACCGCGAGCCGTGTGGACTGTCGTGGACCGTGTACTCGGTACCGGCCGACGCGGCCACGGCGCCGGAGTATTTGGACCTCGGCGAGGCGGAGTACGCCCTGCGTTCGGCGGTTCGGTCGGCGGCCGAGGCGCTGGGGACGTTGCGGGCGGGCGCGGCGGACATCGACGTCGAGGATCCGCGCGGGCTCGTCGAGCAGGTGCTGGAATCCACGCGGGTGCACCGGTTTCCCGACCATGCGCCGAGCCGGGCCCTGCGGGTGCTGGAGAACGCCGCGCACGTCGATGCGATCATCTCGGTCAGCTCCGGGTTGATCCCGATCGGGCTGCACAGCTCCGCCGAGGTGCAGATCGCCAGCGACGCGCTGCGGCCGCTGTCGACGGTGGTGCGCTCCGCGCGGATCGCCGCCGTCGACGCCATCCTGCGCTCGCCCTGGCGAAGCTAGCCGGTGCAGGCCGGCGTGCACACCACCCCGTCCACCGAGTAACCCTGCAGGGGTGGCGGATCGGCGCCCGGCACTCTTGCCGGGGCTCGGCCGTCCCGTAACTCGGCGAGCAGATCGGCGGCCACCACCGCGAGGTCGGCGTTGGGTGTCGCGGCCCGGGCGAACGCGACGCCGGCTTGCTGGGCCTGCAGGCGCAGTTCATGATCGAGGTCCCAGACCACCTCGATGTGGTCTGCGACGAACCCGATCGGGCAGATGACGACGGCCGTGGTCCCGCCCGCGGCGAGCGCCGACAGATGGTCGGCCACATCGGGTTCCAGCCACGGGACCTGCGGCGGACCCGAACGTGACTGCCACACCTGGTCGTATTCCCGGTAGCCGGCCGCAGCGGCGACGCACTTCGACGCGTATGCCACCTGTCGCTCGTAAAGGTCTGTGCCACAACGGGACCGGGCCGCGAGCGGAATCGAGTGGGCGGTGAACACCAGGCGGGCGCCGTCGGGCACCGTCTGCGCGGCCGCGGTGACCGCATCGGCGAACATCTGTACGAACAGCGGATGGTCGAAGTACTGACGCAGTTTGATCAGCTCGGGCGCCGAGTCACCCGCCGCCCGGCGTCCCCTCGCGATGTCCTCGACGTACTGTGTGCAGCTCGAGTAGCCGCCCCACGCCGAGGTGGCGAATACCGCCGCGCGGCGCACCCCGTCGTCGCGCATGGCGATGACGGCGTCCTCGACGTAAGGCGCCCAGTTGCGGTTACCGAAGTACACCGGCACGTCGGTGTAGGCGCGCAACCGCTCGATCACCGCCCGGTTGATGCCGTTGATCGGCGACACGCCGCCGAAGTGCAGGTAGTGCTCGGCCACGGCGGCCAACCGCTCCCGCGGGATCCCCCGCCCGCGGGTGACGTTCTCCAGGAACGGGATCACGTCCTCGGGACGCTCCGGACCGCCGAACGACAGCAGCAGCACGGCATCGAAAGCCGAGTCGCCCGGGCCGGCGGAACGCTCCATTCCCTATAACAGCTGCGTGCTGGCGCCGCCGTCGGCGTAGACGACGGTGCCGGTGGTGGCCGGCAGCCATTCCGAGATCAGCGCCAGCACGGTCTTGGCCACCGGCGTCGGGTCCTTCATGTTCCAGCCCAGCGGTGCGCGCTGATCCCAGCCCTCCTCGAGCAGCTTGATCTGATCGCCGGCGTCGTCGCCGAGCGCCCCGCCCACGATCGCGCTCATCGCGAGTGTCCGAATCGGTCCTGCGGCAACCAGATTCGAGCGCACCCCGTACGGGCCGGCCTCCCTGGCAACGAACCGGTTGACCGACTCCAGCGCGCTCTTGGCGACGGTCATCCAGTTGTAGGCCGGCATCGCCCTGGTCGGGTCGAAGTCCATGCCGACGATCCCGCCGCCGCGATTCATGATCGGCAGCAGCGCCTTGGCCAGCGAAGCGTACGAGTAGGCCGAGATGTGAATGCCCTTCGACACATCCTCGTAGGGCGCGTCGAAGAACGGGTTGATGCCCATCCCCGACTGCGGCATGTAACCGATCGAGTGCACCACGCCGTCGAGCTTGTTGCCCTCGCCGATGACCTCGGTCACCCGGTCGGCCAGCGTGTCGAGGTGCTCGGGGTTCTGCACGTCGAGTTCCAGCAGTGGAGCCGGGTTCGGGAGCCGGTCGGCGATCCGCTGGATCAGCTTCAGCCGGTCGAACCCCGTCAGCACCAGCTCGGCGCCCTCCTCCTGCGCCACCCGCGCGATGTGGAACGCGATCGAGGAGTCGGTGATGATCCCCGTGACGAGGATGCGCTTGCCTTCCAGAAAGCCTGCCATGTCTTTGTCTGTCTCCTCTAGCCGTGTCTTCTAATGGCCCATGCCCATGCCGCCGTCGACCGGGATGACGGCACCGGCGATGTAGTTCGCGTCCTCGGACGCCAGGAAGCTCACCGCCCCGGCGACATCCTCGGCGGTGCCGACCCGCTTCGCGGGGATGAACTCCAACGCCCCCTGCTGAATCCGCTCATCGAGCGCCCGGGTCATCTCGGTGTCGATGTAGCCGGGAGCCACCACGTTGGCGGTGACGTTGGCCTTGGACAGCTCCCGGGAGATCGAGCGGGCCATGCCGATCAAGCCCGCCTTGGCGGCCGCATAGTTGGCCTGGTTGCCGATCCCCCACATACCCGACACGGAGCCGATGAAGATGATCCGGCCGAAGCGCTTGCGCTGCATGCTGCGCGAGGCCCGCTGGGCCACCCGGAACGCTCCGGTGAGGTTGGCGTTGATGACCTCGGTGAACCGCTCCTCGGTCATCCGCATGAGAAACGCATCCTTGGAGATCCCGGCATTGGACACCAGCACCTCGACGGCGCCCTGATGCTCTTCGACCTCTTTGAACGCGCGGTCGACGGCGTCGTTGTCGGTGACGTCGCACACCACCCCGAACAGGCCCTCCGGGGCTCCGGAACCGCGGTGGGTGACGGCGACCTTGTGGCCGTCGGCGGCGAGCCGCTGAGCAATGGCCAGACCGATGCCTCGGTTGCCACCGGTCACCAGCACCGAGCGCGAGACGAAAGGCGGACGGCCACCAGCCGTTTGGCCGGCGGTGTCGGCCGAATCATCGGTCACTGTCATGCCCGCCAACCTATCGTCTGGACGTCATTTCTAAGAAATCGCCTTAGTTCGACGTCTTCAGAGCGGCAACCGACGGTTGATCAGCAGGCTCGCCACCGCCGCGGCCGCAGCGACCAGAGCGCCGAGCCGCAGCCAGCCGCTGGTGGCCTCGCCGCGCACGGTCTCGTAGCCGATCTGGTCCTGGAGGGTTTCGTACACCTTGTTCAGCTCGTCGAGGTTGGAGGCGGTGTAGGCGTCGCCACCGGAAAGCTCGGCGATCTTCTTCATGCCCTCGTCGTCGACCGGCACCGGGACCCGCTCGTTGTTGACCTCGACCGACCCGTTGGGAGTGCCGAAGGAGATCGTGGAGATCGGCACACCCTGGTCCTTGGCGGCCCGCGCCGCGGTGAAGGCGCCCTTCGGATTGTCCGGATTCGACGGGACGGTCTCCTTGCCGTCGGAGAACAGCACGATGCGCGCGGGCGGCGGTTCGTCGCCGCCACCGATCACCGCCCCGACGGTGGAGATCGACGAGAGCGCGGTGAAGATGGCCTCACCGGTGGCGGTGCGGTCGGCCACCTGCAGATTGTCGATGGCGCGCCGGCTCGCGTCGCGGTTGGTGGTCGGCGACACCAACACCGTGGCGGTGCCGGCATAGGCGATCACTCCCAGGTTGATGCCCGGGGTGAGCTCGTCGACGAACTTCTTCGACGCCTCCTGCGCGGCGGCCAGCCGGCTGGGCTCGACGTCGGTGGCGCGCATGGATTGCGACACGTCGATCGCCAGCATCACCACCGCACGGTTGCGCGGCAGCCGTTGGTCGTGGGTGGGCCCGGCCAACGCAATCGTGCACAGCAGCAACGCGATTGCCAGCAGCGCCGCGGGAACGTGCCGCCACGGGCTGGGGCGCTTCGGCGCCACACTGTCCAGCGACTCGGTGTTGGCGAACTGCTGCAGTCGCCGGCGCCGAGCGAATTGGGCCGCGACGTACAACCCGACCAGCGCCAGCAGGATGACCAGGAACAGCAGAAACCACCAGATGTGCTGAAATCCCGTCAGCGATACCGGCCCGAGCAGCGGAAGCGTCATGTCAGCTGGTCATCCCTTGCGAGTCAGTTCGGCAGCCGGCGGTTGATGAACAGCGCCGCCAGCGTCGCCAGCGCGAGCGCCAACGCTCCGAGCCGCAGCCAGCCGACACTCGCGTCGCCCCTGATCGTCTCGTAGCCGATCTGCTGCTGCAGGTTGGCGTAGACCTCCCGCAGCTGTTCGAGGCTGGACGCGGTGTACGCCTCACCGCCGGACAGATCGGCGATCTTCTTGAGCATTTCGTCGTCGACGGGCACCGGCTGCCGTTGGTCGTTGATCTCCACGTAGCCGTAGGGGGTGCCGAACGAGATCGTCGAGATCGGCACGCCCTGATCCTTCGCGGTGCGGGCGGCGGTGTAGGCGCCCTTGGGGTTGTCGGGGTTCGACGGCACGGTCTCCTTGCCGTCGGAGAACAACACGATGCGTGCCGGCGGCGGTTCGTCGCCGCCGCCGATCACCGCACCGACCGTGGCGATCGCCTGCAGCGCAGTGAAAATGCCCTCACCGGTGGCCGTGCGGTCGGCGAACTGCAGTTTGTCGATCGCGGCCTTGGTGGCCTCACGTCCGGTGGTCGGCGACACCAGCACGGTCGCCGTGCCGGCGTACGAGATCAGCCCGAGGTTGATACCCGGGGTGAGCTCGTCGGCGAACTGTTTGGACGCCTCCTGGGCCGCGGCCATGCGGTTCGGTGCGACGTCGGTGGCCCGCATCGACTGCGACACGTCCATGACGAGCATCACCACCGCGCGGTTACGCGGTATGCGCACGTCGTGCGTCGGACCGGCCATCGCCACCGTGAGGAACACCAGAGCGATCACGAGCAGGATCGCGGGCACATGCCGCCAGCGCGTAGCGCGTTTGGGCGCAACGCTTTCCAGCAATGCCATGTTGGCGAACCGCAACATCCGCCGGTGCCGGGCCAGCTGGACGACGATGTAGAGCCCGACGATCCCGAGTACCGCGAGCAGGAACAGGAAGAACCAGGCGTTTTCGAAGCCCGACAGCGTCATCGGTCCGAGCAACGGCAAAGTCATGTGCGCCTAATCATTTCGCGACGATCCGATCTAGACACGGCCTGCCAGGGCGCCACGCCTGCGGTTGGCGACGAACCGGACGACGTCGGCGATCCAGTCACGGTCGGTGCGCAACGTCAACAGCGGGGCGTCGCATCGCCGCAGCGTCCTCGCCACCTCTGCGCGGTGGGCGGCCGCGGCCCGTTCGAAGTCGTCGCGCAACTGTTCGTCGATGGTGAACTCGCGGGTGGCGCCGGTCTCGGCGTCCTGCAGGACGACGTCGCCGACCGGTGGCAGCTCGACGTCGCGCGGATCGAGGATCTCGATGCCGAGCACCTCGTGGCGACCGGCGATCGCCCGCAGCGGCCGCATCCAGTTGATCGGGCCGAGGAAGTCGCTGATGATCACCGCCATGCCGCGACGACGCTCAGGCCGGCGCAGGGCGTCGATCGCGGCGGCCAGGTCGCCGCGAACGCCCGTCGGCGCCTTGGGCATCGTCGCGATCGCGCGCAGCATCTCCTGCTCGTGCATCCGGCCCGACAATGCCGGCACCCGCCGCACGGTGTCGCCGTTGGCGATGATCGCGCCGATCCGGTTGCCTCCGCCGCTGTTGAGGAACGTGATCGCCGCCGCGGCGGCCACCGCGAGGTCACGCTTCTCGCAACCGGTCGTGCCGAAATCGAGGCTGGCCGACATGTCGACCACCAACCATGTTTCGAGCTCGCGGTCGGCGATCATCTGTCGCACATGCGGATGGGTGGTGCGGGCCGTGACCGACCAGTCCATCCTGCGCACGTCGTCACCGGGCTGATAGAGCCGCGACTCCCCCGGCTCCGAACCGGGACCCGGAAGCAGGCCGAGGTGGTCGCCGTGCAGGACGCCGTCGAGCTTGCGCCGCACCGTCAACTCGAGCTTGCGAAGCGCCGCCGTCAGCGCAGGGTCACGGATCTCCCCCCGCTTGAGCGACGGCAGATCGACGTTGCGGCCGGAAGTGGTCACCGATTGCTGGCCGCACCTGCGGCGGCGGGCACGACGGGCGGCACCGAATGACCTTGCTGCGGAATCGCATTCACCTGCGGCAGGGCCACGGTCTGCAGGATCCGGGTGATCACCGTCTCGGCGGAGATCTCGTCGGCCAACGCGTCGTAGGTCAGCACCAGCCGATGCCGCAGCACGTCGGGGATGACCTCGACGACGTCCTGCGGGATCACGTAGTCACGCCCGCGCACCAGCGCCAGCGCCCGGGCCGCCGCGATGATGCCGAGCGATGCGCGCGGTGACGCGCCGTAGGCGATCCAGGCCTTGGCGTCGGGCATTCCGAACTTCTCCGGCTGCCGGGTCGCGGTCACCACCCGGACGACGTAATCGACGAGAGCATGGTGCACGAAGTTGTTGGCCGCCACCTCCTGCAGTCTCAGCAGGTCACCCGGCGCCAGAATCTGCTTGGGCTCCGGCGGCTTGACCCCCATCCGGTAGATGATCTCGCGCTCTTCCTCGGGCGAGGGGTAGTCGATGTTGAGTTTGAACAGGAAGCGGTCGCGCTGAGCTTCGGGCAGTGCGTACACGCCCTCCTGCTCGATCGGGTTCTGGGTGGCCATCACCAGGAACGGCTGGGGCAGCGGGAAGGTCTTGCCGCCGATCGAGATCTTGCGCTCGGCCATGACCTCCAGCAGCGCCGACTGCACCTTCGCCGGGGCGCGGTTGATCTCGTCGGCGAGCAGGAAGTTGACCACCACGGGGCCGAGCTCGATGTCGAACTCCTCCTTGCCCACCCGGTAGATACGGGTACCGATGATGTCGGTGGGTACCAGGTCGGGCGTGAACTGGATGCGCGCGAACGTGCCACCCACCACCTTGGCGAAGGTCTCGACGGCCAGCGTCTTGGCGACGCCGGGCACACCCTCGAGAAGCACATGGCCCTTGGCGAGCAGGCCGACCAGCATGCGCTCGACCAGTTGGTCCTGACCGACGATGATCCGCTTGACCTCGAAGACGGCCCGCTCCAGCGTGTGGACCTCCTGCTGCAGACCGCCGTTATTGGAGGCCGGGTTGGTCGCCGGCGCGGCATGCGAGCCCTGGTATCCCTGCGCCGGTGCCTGGCCGGGATAACCTGCAGCGCCCTGCGGCGGCCCACTCGGTGACGTCATCAACGTTCCTTCCACATAACTCGCTGGTCATAGCGGCGCTGGCCGGTCCGGGCCGCACGCTCGCCGTCAACTATTCCAGGCACCGCGAAATCCGTCGACGTTGCCCGACGATGAGCGCGTGCGCGAAAAGAATTCAACAAGCGCCCTCAGGTTCGGCTAAGGCTCCGCTCAGGTTCGGGCTCAGGACTCGATGATGCGCGCCACGTACGGCTGCAGGCCCGAGTGGCGCACCGGGCTCACCGTGACCTTCCCGGAGTTGCTCGAGGCCTCCAGCATCTGGCCACCGCCGAGGTAGAGGGCGACGTGCTGGCTGCCGCCGGGCCCCCAGAACAGCAGGTCCCCGCGCTTGGCCTGCGACGTCGGCACCTTGCGGCCGGTGTCGTACTGGTCGCCTGAGTACTTGGGGATCAGCACGCCCACACCCGCGAACGAGAACTGGGTGAAGCCCGAGCAGTCGAATCCGACGGTGTTGGCGCCCGAGTCGATACCGCGGCTGGGTCCGTTCGGCTTGCCACCGCCCCACGAGTACGGCACGCCCATCTGCGAGGCGCCCCGGCGGATCACATACTCGATGGCCTGCGGCCCGCGGACCCGTCCCGGCGCGACGCCGGCCGTCGCCGCCTCCGGGGGCGCGAGGCCCAGCGTGGACAGGAACTTGCGGCCCAGGTTCATCGTGACTTCGGTGGCCTGCGCGGTCGCGGCGAGCGATGCATTGGCGATCGCGAGCGGATCGCCCGGCGCGCCGGCGCTGAGCAGCTTGGGCAACGTGGGGTCCCACTGACCGTCGCCGGGCGCCGAGGCGGCGGGCGTGGCCAGTCCGACAGTCAGCGCAACCGCGGCGAGCAGGAGCGCGCAACCGCCGAGGAAGCGAGTCAGCTTGGAGCGCAAGGTATTCCTAATCTCTTTATCTCTTTCAAATCTCTTTCGAATCTCCTTGAGCCGTCACCATTCGATGAGACGAGTCGCGTACGGGGTCATGCCGCTGGTGCGCACCGGTGACACCTTCACCACCGATCCGGTGTAGGGCGCTTCGAGCATCTGTCCGTCGCCGAGATAGAGGGCCACATGCTGGCTGGCGTTGGGGCCCCAGAACAGCATGTCGCCACGCCGCATCTGCGACGACGGGACCTTACGTCCGGCGTTGTACTGCGAACCGGAGTAGTGGTCGAGCTTGATGCCGACACCGGCGAACGCGTAGAGCATCAGGCCCGAGCAGTCGAATCCGACTGTGCCCGCGCCGGAGTCGATGCCCCGGCTCGGGCCGGCGGCGTTGCCGCCGCCCCACGAGTACGGCACGCCGAGCTGCGACATGGCCCGCTTGATCACGTACTCGGTGGCCTGCCTGCCGTAGACCCGGGGAATCGCGCCGGGAGCGTTGGTGTAGCCGGTCGGAGTGGGCAGCAGTCCCAGCGACTGCAGGAACTTGCGGCCCATGTCCTGGGTCACCTGCGCCGACGTCGACGCGATTCCGAGCACCGCGTTGATGATCGCGATCGGATCACCGCTGACGAAGGCGCTGGGAATCGCGGGCAGCGTCGGGTCCCACGGCCCGGCCCAGTTGCCGGTGCCCGGATCCCGGCCCTGCGGTGCGCGGTCCCAGTTGTCGTTCGCCGGGGCCGCGGCCGCCGCCGGTGCCGCGGGGGCGTCCGCCGCCGGCGCGGACGCGGTGCGCGCCTGCGCGAGCTTCGCCTGCGCGGCGGCGCGCTCGGCGGTCAGCTTGTCGAGTTGGGCCTGTTGAGAGCGGAACGTCTCCTGCGCGTCGGTGAGTGCCGACACCGCCGAGCGCTGGCTGGCTTCGGCGTCGGCGACGGCCTTGTCGGCGTTCTGCTTGGCCAGTCGCACCGCGGAGTCGCGGTTGACCTGCTCGGTGCGGGCCCGCTGCAGATCGGCGATGACCTTCTGCGAGCTGAGCGTCAACGTCTGCCCGACCGCGGCGGTCTTGACGATCTCCGCGGGATCACTCGCGGTCAGGTACGAGTCGGAAGGGCCGTTGACGTATGTCGCGGCCGCGAACGAGTCGAACCGCTTCTGCGCCTGCTCGATTGCGATGTTGGCGTCTTGGACACGCTGTCTGCTCGCGTCGACCTCGCGCTGTGCGGCATCAGCGTTCTCCCGGGCGTTCTGCACGTCGAGGATCGCCTTGTTGACGCTCTCCTGCTGTTGCTGAATCGCGGCGCCGAGGTCCTGCAACTTCTGATCCGCTTCGGCGACGGCGGCGACGAGTGCGGCAAGGCTGTCGGGGCTGCTGGGTTGCGCCACGGCCAGGCCGGGGGTGGCTAGCAGCACGACCGCCGCGAGCAGAGCCGCGCAGAACCGTTCACACGGCCAAGTGGCCAATGCGCGAGTGATGGGTCTCATCCGACTCAGTTCTCCTATGGCTCTCAGGCGAACGTGCGGACACATTCGTCGGGTCACTGTGCGCATTAGTCACAAAATGCACATCTACAACACAGTTACCGATTGCACCGTACGTCACATCTGACGCCAAAGAAACTCAAGTCACAAATTACAAGTTTGTAATTGAATGTAGTGTTATCGAGCCGTGACTTCACTACCTACGGGGTCGCCGCGCTCCGGCGCCAAAACCGCTGTTGCGCTGCGTATTCAGGACTGCGCGCGGGTCTCGGTGCGCCTGCTGCGAATTTGCAAAAGTCGCGTACCGATAACGGCCGCAATGACTCCCAGAACCACCACAATGGTCAACGCCGTCCACGGAAAGTCCGGTGTCGTCAACTCGCTGAGAAAATTCTTCGAACCCTGAACCGCGCCACGGCCTTCGGCGACATCCTGACCGGCTTCCAGCGTGACCCGGTCGAAAGTGGTGCTGAACGAACCCGACTCGCTGGGGCTGAGCACCAGCACGGTCGACCCGGGAAACGCCTGTCCCACCTCGGTCGCGATATCGCGCAGTGGCGTGTCGACCGGCGGGTTCTGGTCGACGACGACGATCTTGAGGTCGATGCCCTGCTGCGCAGCCTCGTCGACCACCCCGGGCAGGCCTTCGTTCTCCGGCGTGGGCGAGGCGCTCACGCCGTCGTCGCGGACGTCATCGATGACGAGGTTCATGCACGTGTCGACGGGCGTGGTCGCGGGGTCTCGGCCGACCGGCCCACAGACGTCGGGCGGTATGTATGCCGGCAGAGACGGAAGCACATGCGGTCCGGTCACGAGAGAACCGTACGTGATGGGTACCCAGCGGGGTGACAGCACGCGCAGGCGAGGACAAGACTGAAGACCGACCCTGATTGTTTTGCAGGACAAGCGTACTGTTAGAGTTGGAACGCGGCCGACACAGCCCGTCGGCTGCGAGAACTAGCCGGGAGTTGATGTGAGCAAAGGTAATAACGCCCAATCGTCCTTGAACTCTTTTGATGCCCGCGACACCCTGAAGGTCGGCGACAAGAGCTACGAGATCTACCGCCTCGATGCGGTTAAGGGCACCGAGAAGCTGCCCTACAGCCTGAAAGTTCTGGCCGAGAACCTGCTGCGCACCGAGGACGGCAAGAACATCACGAAAGACCACATCGAGGCGCTCGCCAAGTGGGATCCCGAAGCAGAGCCCAGCGTGGAGATCCAGTTCACCCCGGCCCGGGTGGTGATGCAGGACTTCACCGGTGTGCCGTGCATCGTCGATCTCGCCACCATGCGGGAAGCGATCGGCGACCTGGGCGGAGACCCCGACAAGGTCAATCCGCTCGCCCCCGCCGACCTGGTGATCGACCACTCCGTGATCGCCGACCTGTTCGGCCGCGAAGACGCGTTCGAACGCAACGTCGAGATCGAGTACGAGCGCAACGGCGAGCGCTATCAGTTCCTGCGCTGGGGACAGGGCGCCTTCGACGACTTCAAGGTGGTCCCGCCGGGGACCGGGATCGTGCACCAGGTCAACATCGAGTACCTGGCGCGGGTGGTGTGGTCCCGCGAGGACGCGCACGGGACAGTGACTGCCTACCCCGACACCTGCGTCGGCACCGACAGCCACACCACGATGGTCAACGGCCTGGGCGTGCTGGGGTGGGGCGTCGGCGGCATCGAGGCCGAGGCCGCGATGCTTGGCCAACCGGTGTCGATGCTCATCCCCCGGGTGGTCGGGTTCAAGCTGACCGGTGAGCGCCAACCCGGGGTGACCGCCACCGACGTGGTGCTCACCGTTACCGAGATGCTCCGCAAGCACGGCGTGGTCGGCAAGTTCGTCGAGTTCTACGGCGACGGCGTGGCCGAGGTGCCGCTGGCCAACCGCGCCACCCTGGGGAACATGAGCCCCGAATTCGGTTCGACCGCAGCCATTTTCCCGATCGACGCGGTCACCATCGACTATCTGCGGATGACCGGGCGCAGCGACGAGCAGCTCGCTCTGGTCGAGGCCTATGCCAAGGAACAGGGCATGTGGCACGACCCGAAGCGGGAGCCCAAGTTCTCCGAGTACATCGAGCTCGACCTCTCCGACGTGGTGCCCTCGATCGCGGGGCCGAAGCGCCCGCAGGACCGCATCGCGCTGAACGAGGCGAAGGACGCCTTCCGCAAGGCCATTCACAACTATGTCGAGGATGGCAACTCTCCCGCGCACACCAAACTCGACGAGGCCGTCGAGGAAACGTTCCCGGCCAGTGACCCGGCGTCCAGCCTGGCGTTCGCCGACGACGACGCCGTGGTGCCGTCGGCGGCCGTGGGATCCAACGGCCGACCCACGAACCCCGTGGAGGTCAAGTCCGACGAGCGCGGCGAGTTCATCCTCGACCACGGTGCCGTGGTCATCGCGGCTATCACCTCGTGCACCAACACGTCCAACCCCGAGGTCATGCTCGGCGCGGCGCTGCTCGCCAAGAACGCCGTGGAGAAGGGACTGACCACAAAACCGTGGGTGAAGACGACGATGGCGCCCGGTTCGCAGGTCGTCACCGACTACTACGAGAAGGCCGATCTGTGGCCGTATCTGGAGAAGCTCGGCTTCTATCTGGTGGGCTACGGCTGCACTACCTGCATCGGCAACAGCGGGCCACTGCCCGAGGAAATCTCGCAGGTGGTCAACGACGCCGATCTGTCGGTGGCCGCGGTGTTGTCGGGTAACCGCAACTTCGAAGGCCGCATCAATCCCGACGTGAAGATGAACTACCTGGCGTCGCCGCCGCTGGTCATCGCCTACGCGCTGGCGGGAACGATGGACTTCGACTTCGACAACGAACCGCTGGGCAAGGACTCGGATGACAACGAGGTGTTCCTCAAAGACATCTGGCCCTCGCAGAAGGACATCGACGACACCATCGCCTCGGCCATCAACACCGAGATGTTCACCAAGAACTACGCCGACGTGTTCAAGGGTGACGAGCGCTGGCGTAACCTGCCGACCCCGAGCGGCAACACCTTCGAGTGGGCCGACGACTCGACCTATGTGCGCAAGCCGCCGTACTTCGACGGGATGCCGGCCGAGCCGGAGCCGGTGACCGACATCAAGGGCGCCAAAGTGCTGGCGTTGCTGGGTGATTCGGTCACCACCGACCACATCTCCCCCGCGGGAAGTATCAAGCCCGGCACCCCCGCCGCGCAGTACCTCGAGGAGAACGGCGTCGAGAAGAAGGATTACAACTCTTACGGCTCCCGGCGCGGCAACCACGAGGTGATGATCCGCGGCACGTTCGCCAACATCCGGCTGCGCAACGAGCTGCTAGACGACGTGTCCGGCGGCTATACCCGCGACTTCACCAACGGCGGCGAGCAGGCGTTCATTTACGACGCCGCGCAAAACTATGCGGCGCAGGATATTCCGCTGGTCGTCCTGGGTGGCAAGGAGTACGGCTCGGGCTCGTCGCGGGACTGGGCTGCCAAGGGCACCCGGCTGCTGGGCGTGCGCGCGGTGATCTGTGAGTCGTTCGAGCGGATCCACCGGTCGAACCTGATCGGCATGGGCGTGATTCCGCTGCAGTTCCCCGAGGGCGAGTCGGCGTCGTCGTTGAAGCTCGACGGTACCGAGACCTTCGACATCACCGGCATCGAGGACCTCAACGAGGGTAAGACGCCCAAGACGGTGAAAGTCACTGCCACGAAGGAAGATGGTGACACCGTCGAGTTCGACGCGGTGGTGCGCATCGACACCCCCGGCGAGGCGGACTACTACCGCAACGGCGGCATCCTGCAGTACGTGCTGCGCAACATGCTGAAGTCATAGCGGGGACTCACGCGTGCCCCGGGTCACCGACGACCACCTGGCGGCGCGTCGTCGGCAGATCCTCGACGGCGCCCGCCGGTGCTTCGCGGAGTACGGCTACGACAAGGCGACCGTGCGGCGGCTCGAGCAGACGATCGGGCTGTCGCGCGGCGCCATCTTCCACCACTTCCGGGACAAGGACACGCTGTTCTTCGAACTGGCCCGCGAGGATGCCGAGCGGATGGCCGACGTCGCCGCGAGGGAGGGGCTCGTCCAAGTGATGCGGGACATGCTCGCTGCGCCCGATCAGTTCGACTGGCTGGCCACGCGGCTGGAGATCGCGCGAAAGCTCCGCAACGACCCCGAGTTCCACCGTGGGTGGTCCGAGCGGTCCGCCGAACTCTCGGCGGCCAC
Organism: Mycobacterium sp. GA-0227b; assembly: GCF_001499855.1. GTDB lineage: Bacteria > Actinomycetota > Actinomycetes > Mycobacteriales > Mycobacteriaceae > Mycobacterium. The sequence goes on along the minus strand of NZ_LQIK01000002.1, from coordinate 53,987 downwards.
CCATCAGCGGTTACGTATGCAGAAACAGGCGGGCCGTCTGCGCGACGACGTCCCCAGCGCCGTGCTGCAGACCTATCTCGACCTCGTCCTCGACGGTTTGGTTGCGCGGTTGGCTTCGGGAGACGATCCCGAAAAGCTCAGTGCCGTACTGGACCTCGTCGAGGCATCGGTGCGGCAGCGACCGGACTAGCTGGCGCGCCTGCTGCGGTGGTTGGGACCGCCGCGGCTGCGCATCGTGGTGCCCGACTCGCGCAGCATGCTGTGGATCGAACCGTACGATCGGCCGGTGGACGCCACCAGCGTGCGGATACTCGCGCCACCCTCGTAAGCACTCCGCAACTCGTTGAGCAACTGGTCTCTCGACTTGTCCAGCTTCTTCATCAGCACCTCCCCGCTTGATGCCCCGACGCATACCCAGCGTATGAACCGGTTACACACGGCGGATGAAAATGACGAAACGGTCTCCAGAGCCGGATCAGGCCAACTCGATGAGGTCGCGGTATTCCTCGGACCAGTAATCCTCGGTGCCGTCGGGAAGCAGTACCACGCGCTGCGGGTCCAACGCTTCGGCGGCGCCGGGATCGTGGGTCACCAGCACGACTGCGCCGACGTAGCTGCGCAGTGCGTCGAGCACCTGCTCGCGTGACGCGGGATCGAGGTTGTTCGTCGGCTCGTCGAGCAACAGCACGTTCGCGGTCGACGCGACGAGCCCGGCGAGCGCCAGTCGTGTCTTCTCGCCGCCGGACAGCGTGCCCGCCGGCTGCTCCAGCTGCGGTCCGCTGAACATGAAGGCGCCCAACAGACCCCGAAGGTCCTGCTCGCCGGTGTCGGGCGCCGCGTGCCGGATGTTCTCCCACACCGTCGCGGTGTCGTCGAGGGTGTCGTGTTCCTGGGCGAAATAGCCGAGCTTGAGGCCGTGGCCGGGTTCCAACGCACCGGCATCCGGCGTTTCGGCGCCGGCCAGCAGGCGCAGCAGCGTGGTCTTGCCCGCGCCGTTGAGGCCGAGCACCACCACCCGTGAGCCGCGGTCGATCGCCAGGTCGACACCGGTGAAGACCTCGAGCGACCCGTAGTTCTTCGTCAGGCCCTTGGCGACGAGCGGGGTTCGTCCGCACGGCGCGGGCGTCGGGAACTTGATGCGGGCCACCTTGTCGGCGACGCGTTCCTCGTCGAGGGCGGCCATCATTCGATCGGCACGTCGCAACATGTTCTGCGCGGCAACGGCTTTGGTGGCCTTGGCGCCCATCTTGGCGGCCTGGGAGCGCAACGCGGACGCCTTGCGTTCGGCGTTGGCGCGTTCGCGGCGGCGCCGCTGTTCGTCGGTGGCGCGCGCGTCGAGGTACTTCTGCCAACCCATGTTGTAGACGTCGACCTCGCCGCGCACCGCGTCGAGGAACCACACCCGGTTCACCACATCGGCGAGCAGATCGACGTTGTGGCTGATGACGATCAGACCGCCGGTGTGCTGCTGTAAGAAGTCACGCAGCCAGCCGATGGAATCGGCATCGAGGTGGTTGGTGGGTTCGTCGAGCAGCAGCGTTGTCGAAGATCCAGCACCGCTCTCGGATGCGGAGAACAGGATCCGGGCGAGTTCTACGCGGCGGCGCTGACCGCCGGACAGCGTGCGCAGCGGTTGGGTCAGGACGCGTTCGGGCAGTCCGAGGCTCGCGCAGATCCGGCTCGCCTCGCTCTCGGCGGCATAGCCGCCCAGCGCCGCGAACCGTTCCTCGAGCTGACCGTACCGGCGGACGGCCTTGTCCCGGGCGGCGTCGTCGGCGACCTCGGCCATCAGCACCTGCTGCTTCTCCAGGTCGGCCAGCAAGGTGTCGAGCCCGCGTGCCGACAGGACCCGGTCACGAGCGAGCACGTCGAGGTCGCCTTCTCTGGGATCCTGTGGCAGATAACCGATTTCGCCGTTGCGCGCGATATCTCCCGCGTATGGCTCGCTTTCGCCTGCGAGGATGCGCAGCGTGGTGGTCTTGCCTGCGCCGTTGCGGCCGACCAAGCCGATCCGATCGCCGGGCTGCACCCGAAGCGCGGTTCCGTCGGTGGACAGCAACGTGCGTGCCCCGGCGCGGACCTCGAGGTCCGTTGCGGTGATCACGCTGTGCTGTCCTTACTTTGTCGTCACTTGTCGTCGGTGAAGACCGGGGCCCGTTTCTCGGCGCGCGCTGCCACCGCTTCTTCGAAGTTGGCGGTGAGCAACCGGACGAAGAGTTGTCCGAGGCCCTCGGCTTGCATATGCCCTTCCAGGCTACCGGCGTCCAGTCCACTCCAAAGTGTGCGTTTGGTCAACTCGATTCCCGGCCGGGAGAACGTCGCGATGCGCTCACCGAGTTGATAGCAAACCTCGAGCAGGTCGTCGTCGGGCACCGCGCGGGACACCAGCCCGATGCGTTCGGCCTCGGCGGCGTCGACGTCGCGGCCGGTCAGCATCAGCTCGAAGGCCCGCGAGGTGCCGATGGCGCGCGGTAGCAGATAGGACAATCCCAGTTCACTGGCGGTCAGACCGTTGTTGATACCCGCCGCGCGAAAGTAGGCGCCGTCGGCGGCGACGCGGATGTCGCAGGCCAGCGCCAGGCACAGGCCGCCGCCGATGGCGGCGCCGTTGACCGCGGCGATCACCGGCTGGTGCATCTTGCGCAGGGCCAGGATGACGTCGTCGAGCACCTCCATGGACCGCAGCGCGAACGTCGGCCGGGTCAGCCCGTCGATGTGCGGTACGGAGCCGGCTGACTTGTGGTCGGCGCCGGAGGAAAAGCCGCGTCCGGCGCCGGTCAGCACCACCGCCCGCACGGAGTTGTCGCAGGTCAGCTCCTCGATCACCTTCTTGAGCGGCACCATGACGTCGAAGGCCATGGAGTTCATCCGTTCCGGCCGGTTCAGGGTCACCAGCGCGACGCCGGGCCGCGGCCGGTCGACCAGGACGAAGTTGCTCTGTTCGGTGTCTGCGCGCTCGTTCACGCAGTGCACGCTATCGCGTGCGCGGCTTCACTCCGGCTGGCCGTTGTCCTGCGCTGCGATCGCGGCGTCGATGTCGAACTCCTTGACCCGCTGAACGAGCTCCTCGAGGGCCGCGGGCGGCAAGGCGCCGGCCTGGTTGAACACCAGTTTGCCCTTCTTGAACGCCATCAACGTCGGAATGGACCGGATGTCGGCGGCCGCCGCCAGCGCCTGTTCGGCCTCGGTGTCGACCTTGGCGTACACCACGTCCGGATGCTCCTCGGAGGACGCCGCGAACGTGGGGGCGAATGCCTTGCACGGGCCACACCACGACGCCCAGAAGTCCACCAGCACGATCTCGTTGTCGTTGATGGTGTCGTTGAATTGTTCGGCGGTGATGTCTTGGGTAGCCACGTAGTGTCCTAACGCTGGTGTTCAGCCGGGTGTTCCCCAGCCTACGGACGACGAAACGGTGCAGCGCCCGATCGCCGTCGTCAGACCGTGAAGCCGAGCGCCCGAAGCTGTTCGCGGCCGTCCTCGGTGATCTTGTCCGGTCCCCACGGCGGGTTCCACACCCAGTTGATCCTCAGCTCGTCGACCAGGCCTGCACCCACCAGCGCGGTGCGCGACTGATCCTCGATGACATCGGTCAGCGGGCACGCGGCCGACGTCAGGGTCATGTCGATCAACGCGACGTTGCCCTGCTCCCCCTGCTCGACGTTGATTCCGTAGACCAGGCCTAAGTCGACGACGTTGATCCCGAGTTCCGGGTCGACCACGTCGCGCATCGCCTCCTCGAGATCGAACAACAGTTCCTCGTTAGGCACTGCGGTGTCGCTCATTTGGCGTCTCCTCTGTCCCGAATTCAGCGCCGGCTTGAGCCAGCGCGTCCTTGAAAGCCATCCAACCCAGCAGCGCGCACTTGACCCGCGCCGGATACTTCGCGACACCGGCGAACGCGATGCCGTCTCCGATCACATCTTCGTCGCCGTCGACCGTCCCGCGCGATGAAATCATCTCGCTGAACGCCGCGACCGTTTTCAACGCGTCTCCGACGCTTTGCCCGATCACCTGATCGGTCAGCACGGACGTCGAGGCCTGGCTGATCGAACAGCCCTGGCCGTCATAGGAGATGTCGTTCACCTGCTCGCCGTCGCCGGACAACGTCACCCGCAGCGTCACCTCGTCCCCGCAGGTGGGATTGACGTGGTGCACCTGCGCGTCGAACGGCTCGCGCAGCCCGCGGTTGTGCGGGTGCTTGTAGTGATCGAGGATCACTTCCTGATAGATCTGCTCCAGCCGCACGTCAGTCCCTGCCGAAGAATTCCACGGCCCGACGGACACCCGCCACCAGCCGATCGACCTCTTCGACGGTGTTGTACACCGCAAACGATGCCCGCGCGGTGGCCGCGATGCCGAACCGGCGGTGCAGCGGCCACGCGCAGTGGTGGCCGACGCGCACCGCCACGCCCTCGTCGTCGAGCACCTGCCCCACATCGTGGGCGTGCACGCCGTCGACGACGAAGCTGACCGGCGACCCGCGGTTCTCCAACGACATCGGCCCGATGATCTGCACGCCGTCGATCGCGGTCAGCCCTTCGAGCGCCGCGGCAACCAGCTCGGCCTCGTGCGCTTCGACGGCGTCCATCCCGACCTCGCGCAGATACCGCGCGGCAGCGGCCAGCCCGACCACTTGCGACGTCATCGGCGTACCCGCCTCGAAGCGCTGTGGCGCCGGCGCGTACGTCGTCTCCTCCATCGTGACGGTCTCGATCATCGACCCGCCGGTGAGGAACGGGGGCAACGCGTTCAGCAGCTCGCCGCGACCGTACAACACACCGATTCCGGTCGGCCCCAACATCTTGTGCCCGGAGAATGCCGCGAAGTCGACGTCGAGTGCATGGAAGTCGACCGGCTGGTGCGGCACCGACTGGCAGGCGTCGAGCACGGTCAGCGCACCGACCGCCTTGGCGCGCGAAACCAGTTCGGCAACCGGGGCCAGCGCGCCGGTCACGTTCGAATGATGGCTGAACGCAACGACTTTGACGCGCTCGTCGAGTTGGAGTGAGTCGAGATCGATGCGGCCGTCAGGAGTGACCCCGTACCATCTCAGCGTCGCGCCGGTGCGACGCGCCAACTCCTGCCATGGCACCAGATTGGCGTGATGCTCGAGTTCGGTCGTGACGATCACATCACCCGGGCCGACGGCGCCTGCGAAGCGAGGGTCACCCAGCGCATAGGACACCAGGTTGAGCGCCTCGGTCGCGTTCTTGGTGAACACCAACTCATCGGGGTCGGCGCCGACGAACGCCGCGATGTCCGCGCGGCCCTCCTCGTAGGCGTCGGTGGCCTCCTCCATCAACTGGTGAGCGCCGCGGTGCACGGCGCCGTACGAGGTGACCAGGAATTCGCGCTCGGCGTCGAGGACCTGCAGCGGCCGTTGCGACGTCGCACCGGAATCCAGGTACGCCAACACGTTTCCGCCGCGCATCTGCTTCTTCAGAATCGGGAAGTCCGCGCGGATGGCGGCCAGATCCAATGGGCGAACGGAGGCGGTCACGGGTTACGCCTCCGCGGCCGCCGTCTGGGTGAACCGGACGTAGCCGTTCTCCTCGAGTTCGTCGGCGAGTTCCGGGCCACCGGAGGTGACGATGCGGCCGTCGACGAACACGTGCACGAACTGCGGCCGGATGTACCGCAGGATCCGGGTGTAGTGCGTGATCAGCAGCACGCCGCCGTGCTCGGTCTCGGCGTAACGGTTGACGCCCTCGCTGACCACCCGCAGCGCATCGACGTCCAGACCCGAGTCGGTCTCGTCGAGGATCGCGATCTTCGGCTTCAGCAGAGCCAGTTGCAGGATCTCGTGGCGCTTCTTCTCACCGCCCGAGAACCCTTCGTTGACACTGCGTTCGGAGAACGCCGCGTCGATCCCGAGGTCGCTCATCGCGCCCTTGACCTCTTTGACCCAGTGGCGCAGCTTCGGCGCCTCGCCCCGCACGGCGGTCGCGGCGGTGCGCAGGAAGTTCGACATCGAGACCCCCGGCACCTCGACGGGGTACTGCATCGCGAGGAACAGGCCGGCGCGGGCGCGCTCGTCGATGCTCATCTCCAGCACATCCTGGCCGTCCAGCGTGATCGAACCGGATGTCACCGTGTACCTGGGGTGGCCGGCGATGGCGTACGACAGGGTCGATTTGCCGGAACCGTTGGGGCCCATCACCGCATGGGTCTCCCCCGACTTCACGGTCAGGTCGACACCCTTGAGGATCGGTATCTCGGTCTGCTCGGGCGTGAGGACAGAGACGTGCAGGTCTTTGACTTCCAGTGTGGTCATGATTGGGCTGTTCTCGATTCCGTGATCGCTAGTTCTCGTTCAATTGCTTCGGTGAGGCGCTCGCGCACCGCGGGCACGGCGATTTTGGCGATGATCTCGTTGAAGAAGCCGCGCACCACCAAGCGACGTGCCTGATCCTCGGGGATGCCCCGGGCCCGCAGATAGAACAACTGTTCATCGTCGAAACGCCCGGTGGCACTGGCGTGTCCGGCACCGACGATCTCGCCCGTCTCGATCTCGAGGTTGGGCACCGAATCGGCGCGCGCGCCGTCGGTGAGCAGCAGATTGCGGTTCACCTCGAAGGTGTCGGTGCCCGTGGCTTCCGCGCGGATCAACACGTCGCCGACCCACACGGTGTGCGCATCGGGCCGGTTGGATGCCGGATCGCCTTGCAGCGCACCCTTGTACAGCACATCGGACTTGCAGTTCGGATGGGCGTGGTCGACCAGCAGCCGCGACTCGAAGTGCTGACCGTCGTCGGCGAAGTAGGTGCCGAGCAACTTGGCGTCGCCGCCGGTTCCGGTGAAGCGGACCGTCGCCGTGGTCCGGACGACGTCGCCGCCGAGCGTGACGTTGACGTGCCCGAGCACGGCATCCTTACCCAGGCGCGCGTGATGCGCGCTGACGTGCACCATGTCGTCGGCCCAGTCGGCGATCCAGATCACCCCGAGGCCGGCCGAGTCGCCGACGATGATCTCGACGTTGTCGGCGTAGGTTCCGCTACCCCGCAGGTCCACGACGACGATCGCCCGCGACAGTTCCTCGACGCGGATCTGCAGATGCCCGTAAGCCACCGCGCCCTCGCCCGGGCCGCTGATGTCGACCTCGATCGGCTCGGCGACCTCGGTGTCGCGGGCCACGGTGACGATCGTCGCGGTGTCGAACGACGAAAATGCTTGGGCGGCAATCCGGTCGGCAGGCACGCCGCCCTCGCCGAGCCGCTCGTCGCCGCGGTGCACCGTCTCCACGGTGACGCCGGGCAGTTCGGACACCCGAATCTGGGCGCTACCCGTCGCGGTCGCGGAGCCGTCGTGCAGACCGCGGAGACGTTTGAGCGGTGTGAACCGCCAGATCTCGTCGCGGCCACCGGGCACCTCGAAGGCGTTCACGTCGAACGAGGTGAAGATCTCGCCCTTGTTGAGTGCGGATCCGGCCGGCGTCCCCTCGACGGCGGTGGTCAGCTCGGAAACCACTCAGCCCACCGCGCCTTCCATTTGCAGCTCGATCAGCCGGTTGAGCTCCAGCGCGTACTCCATCGGGAGTTCCTTGGCGATCGGCTCGACGAAGCCGCGCACCACCATCGCCATTGCCTCGTCCTCGGTGAGGCCGCGGCTCATCAGGTAGAACAGCTGGTTCTCGCTGACCTTCGACACGGTGGCCTCGTGACCCATGGTCACGTCGTCCTCGCGAATGTCGACGTAGGGATAGGTGTCGCTGCGGCTGACGGTATCGACAAGCAGCGCATCGCATTTCACACTGGAGCGCGATCCGTGTGCGCCCTTGTTGACCTGGACCAGGCCGCGGTAGGACGCGCGGCCGCCGCCGCGGGCCACCGACTTCGACACGATGTTGCTCGACGTGTTCGGCGCCAGGTGCAGCATCTTGGCGCCGGTGTCCTGGTGCTGCCCCTCGCCGGCGAACGCCACCGACAGCACCTCGCCACGGGCGTGCTCACCGGTCATCCACACGGCCGGGTACTTCATGGTGACCTTCGAGCCGATGTTGCCGTCGACCCATTCCATCGTCGCTCCGGCCTCGGCGCGGGCCCGCTTGGTGACCAGGTTGTAGACGTTGTTCGACCAGTTCTGAATCGTCGTGTAGCGGCAGCGGCCGCCCGGCTTGACGATGATCTCCACGACCGCGGAGTGCAGCGAGTCGCTCTTGTAGATCGGCGCGGTGCAGCCCTCGACGTAGTGCACGTAGGCGCCCTCGTCGACGATGATCAGCGTGCGCTCGAACTGGCCCATGTTCTCGGTGTTGATCCGGAAGTAGGCCTGCAGCGGGATGTCGACGTGCACGCCGGGCGGGACATAGATGAACGATCCGCCCGACCACACCGCGGTGTTGAGCGCGGAGAACTTGTTGTCGCCGGCCGGGATCACGGTGCCGAAGTACTGCTTGAAGATGTCCGGATGCTCGCGCAGCGCGGTGTCGGTGTCGAGGAAGACGACGCCCTGGGCCTCGAGGTCCTCGCGGATCTGGTGGTAGACCACCTCTGACTCGTACTGGGCCGCCACGCCGGAGACCAGACGCTGCTTCTCCGCCTCCGGGATGCCGAGCTTGTCGTAGGTGTTGCGGATGTCCTCGGGCAGGTCGTCCCAGGTGGCGGCCTGCTTCTCGGTGGACCGCACGAAGTACTTGATGTTGTCGAAGTCGATGCCCTCGAGGTTGGAACCCCACGTCGGCATCGGCTTCTTGGTGAAGGTGCGCAGCGCCTTCAACCGGGTCTCGAGCATCCACTCGGGCTCGTTCTTCTTCGCCGAGATGTCACGAACCACCGCCTCGGACAATCCGCGCTGCGCGCTGGCGCCCGCGACGTCGGAGTCCACCCAGCCGTAGCCGTACCGGCTCAGCGAGGCGATGGCCTCGTCCTGGCTGAGCGGTTCGCCTATCTTGTGGACCTCGGGTGTCGTCGTCATCTCGACGCTCCTTGCTTGCTAGTTGGGGCTGTGGCTGTGATCTTGTCGACCTTGTCGACCAGCGGTACGTGCGTGGTGCAGGCGCAGTCGCCGTTGACGATCGTGGCGAGCCTCTGCACGTGGGTCCCCAGAACCTCGGCGAAGGCCTCCCGCTCCGTCTCGCACAGTTCCGGGAACTCCTCCGCGACGTGAGACACCGGACAGTGATGCTGACACAACTGGATTCCGTGGATCGGTCCAGGCGCCGGCGTCACCGATGTCACAGTCGTCGCGTAGCCGGCCTCGGTCAGCGCGGCCGCCACCCGGTCGGCCTTTGATTCAACGTCATCAGGGCCCTCGGTTACTCCCGCGAGAATCCCGTCGATACGACGACGCGCGAACGCCCGCACGGCGTCGTCGCCGCCGATCTCGCGCAACTGCCGGATCGCCGCGGCGGCGAGGTCGTCGTAGGCGTGGCTCAGCTTGGCGCGACCCGCCGGGGTGAGCCGGTACCGCTTGGCGGGCCTACCGCGTCCGGTGTGCTGCCAGGCGGCCGCGGCGCTGGCCTGCGCGTCGCCCGCGTCCATCAGCGCGTCGAGGTGGCGACGCACCCCGGCCGCGGAGATTCCGAGCCGCTCACCGATCTCGCCCGCCGTGATCGGTCCGGATTCCAGCAGCAGCTGCACGATCGCACCACGCGTGTGGCGATCGGCTCCTGCGGCGGTGCTGGGTGTCGCCGCCGTAGCGGCGCCAGCGTCCGGACTGAATTTCACAACACTATTGTGACGGAATTCCGAAAGCCGTGTAAAGCAAGGGCACCCTTAGCCCGACCTCGGCCCGTCCGGGGCCGCCCACATCGGCGGTTACGCTGCTGAGGTGGCAGCCCGCCTCCCGTCGTTCAGCTCGTCGATCGCCCGTTGGCACGCCGACGAACCCCCGGTGGGCTCACCCCTCAACGACGCCGAGGTCATCGCGCTGCGCCGGACCCGGCTGTTCGGTGCGGCCGGCACGGTGCTGATGGCGATCGGCGCGCTCGGCGTCGGGGCCAGACCGGTGGTGCAGGATCCGACGTTCGGCGTGCGACTGCTCAACCTGCCGTCCCGCATCCAGACGGTGTCGCTGACCATGACCACCACCGGTGCGGTGATGATGGCGTTGGCCTGGCTCATGCTCGGCCGGTTCGCGCTGGGAGACCGGCGCATGTCGCGCAGTCAACTGGACCGTCTGCTGTGGCTGTGGGTGCTTCCGCTGCTGATCGCCCCGCCGATGTACAGCCGCGACGTCTACTCCTACCTGGCACAGAGTGAGATCGGTATCAGCGGCCTGGACCCCTACCGGGTGGGTCCGGCGACCGGTCTCGGCCTGGACCACGTGTTCACGCTGTCCGTTCCGAACATGTGGCGCGAGACGCCGGCCCCGTACGGTCCGCTGTTCCTGTGGATCGGCCAGGGCATCTCGGCGTTGACCGGCGAGAACATCGTGGCCGCGGTGCTGTGTCACCGGCTGGTCGTGCTGTTCGGCGTCGGCCTGATCGTCTGGGCGACGCCTCGCCTGGCCCGTCGCTGCGGTGTTGCGGAGGTGAGCGCGCTGTGGCTCGGCGCCGCGAATCCGCTGTTGATCATGCATCTGGTGGCGGGCATCCACAACGAGGCGTTGATGCTGGGGCTGATGCTCGCCGGCACCGAGTTCGCCCTGCGCGGGGTCAGCAGCATCGGCGCCGCCATGCCCCTGGTTCCCAGGCCGCTGACGTGGCCGCAAGGCCGCGCGCAGTGGGCGCAGTGGTGGCCGCTGGCGATGCTGTTGCTGGGTGTCGTGCTGATCACGCTGTCGTCGCAGGTGAAGCTGCCGTCGTTGCTGGCGCTGGGCTTCGTGGCGATGGCGCTGGCCTGCCGGTGGGGCGGCACGGTCAAGGCGTTTTTCCTGGCCGGGGGGTCACTGACGGCCGTGTCGGTCGCGGTGATGGCGATCATCGGGTGGGCCAGCGGCCTGGGATTCGGCTGGCTCTTCACGTTGGGCACCGCGAACGTCGTGCGCAGTTGGATGTCGCTGCCCACCTTGCTCGCCCTGGGCACCGGACAGGTCGGCATCCTGCTGGGTCTCGGCGACCACACCACCGCGGTGCTGGGCCTGACCCGTGCGATCGGCGTGTTCATCATCGCGATCCTGGTGACCTGGCTGCTGCTGGCGGTGCTGCGGGGCCGCCTGCACCCGGTGGGCGGGCTCGGCGTCGCGCTCGGCGTGACCGTGCTGCTGTTTCCGGTGGTCCAGCCCTGGTATGTGTTGTGGGCCGTGCTGCCCCTCGCGGCGTGGGCCACGCGGCCGGCGTTCCGCAGCACGACGATCGTGGTGACGCTGGCGGTCGGCATTTTCGGCCCCACCGCAAACGGCGACCGGTTCACGCTGTTTCAGATCCTGCTCGCCGTGGCGGCCAGCACCGTGATCGTGGCGGCGTTGATCCTGCTCACTTACAACCGGCTGCCCTGGCGGAGCGTGACGACGCGGCCGTCCGAGCAGCCGTCGCCACCGGAACCACAGCCGGTGAGACCCGACGCCTACGCTGAGTCCCCGTGACCCACCCAGGACCGGGGACCTCCCCCGCCCCCGTGCGCCTGAGCGGGGTCAGCAAGCGCTACGGGTCGACGATCGCGGTCTCAGACCTCGACCTGGAGGTCCAGACCGCCGAGGTGTTCGCCCTGCTCGGGCCGAACGGGGCGGGCAAGACCACCACCGTGGAGATGTGCGAAGGCTTCATCAAGCCCGACGCCGGCACCATCGAGATCCTCGGCCTGGACCCGGTCGGCGACAACGCCCGGGTGCGCGAGCGCATCGGCGTGATGTTGCAGGGCGGCGGCGCATATCCGGCCGCCCGCGCCGGTGAGATGCTCGACCTCGTCGCGTCCTACGCGGCCAACCCGCTCGACCCCGCGTGGCTGATGGACATCCTCGGGCTGACCGAGGCGGCGCGAACCACCTACCGGCGGCTCTCCGGCGGTCAGCAGCAGCGGCTGGCGCTCGCTTGCGCCGTGGTCGGCCGTCCCGAGCTGGTCTTCCTCGACGAACCGACCGCCGGCATGGACGCCCATGCCCGAATCGTGGTGTGGGAGTTGATCGACGGGCTGCGCCGCGACGGCGTCACGGTGGTGCTGACGACCCATCAACTGACCGAGGCCGAGGAGCTCGCCGACCGCATCATGATCATCGACCACGGTGTCGCGGTGGCCACCGGGACACCGGAGGAGTTGATGCGCAGCGGCGCCGAGAACCAGTTGCGGTTCCGCGCACCGCGCATGCTCGATCTGTCGCTGCTGGTCTCGGCACTGCCGGAGAGCTACCGCGCGAGCGAGACGGCGCCGGGCGAGTACCTGGTGGAGGGCGCGATCAACCCGCAGGTGCTGGCCACGGTGACGGCGTGGTGCGCGCGGCTCGACGTGCTGGCCACCGATATGCGCGTCGAACAGCGGAGCCTCGAGGACGTCTTCCTCGACTTGACCGGACGGGAGCTGCGCCCGTGAATCGTTTTGCGCCGGGCACCTTCTCGCCCGACCCCGGGCCGGCCACCGTGGCGAAGATGCTCGCCGCGCAGTTCGGCCTCGAACTGCGGTTGTTGCTGCGCAACGGCGAACAGCTGTTGTTGACGATGTTCATTCCGATCACGCTGTTGATCGGGTTGACGGTGTTGCCGCTCGGTTCGTTCGGACCGAACCGGGCTGCGACCTTCGTGCCGGCGATCATGGCGCTGGCGGTGATCTCCACCGCGTTCACCGGCCAGGCGATCGCCGTGGCGTTCGACCGCCGCTACGGAGCGCTGAAGCGGTTGGGCGCCACGGCGCTTCCGGTCTGGGGCATCATCGCGGGCAAGTCGCTGGCCGTCGTCGCGGTGGTGTTTCTGCAGTCGATTGTGTTGGGCACGATCGGTTTTGCGCTGGGCTGGCGACCGCACATGGCCGGGTTGGCACTCGGCGCCGCGATCATCGCGCTGGGCACCGCGGGGTTCGCCGCACTGGGCCTGCTGCTGGGGGGCACGCTTCGCGCCGAGATCGTGCTGGCGCTGGCGAACCTACTGTGGTTCGTCTTCGCCGGACTCGGCGCGCTGACCTTGGAGGGCGGCATGGTGCCCTCCGCGGCGCAGTGGGTAGCCCGGTTGACTCCGTCGGGAGCGCTCACCGAGGCGCTGTCGCGGGCGATGACGCTGTCGGTCGACTGGTTCGGCCTGCTGGTGCTCGCGGTGTGGGGTGTCGTCGCCGCACTGTGTGCGCTGCGCTGGTTCCGCTTCACCTGAGGCCGCCGCGCGCAGCACCCGCTACTACGGCCTGTAGTTGCGCTGCTCTACCATCGAACCCGTGCGACGCGCCTTCCTGCGGCTGGTCGATCTGCTGCCGCTGCCCAGCCTGCGGGCCCAGCGCGTCATCGCGTTCCTCGTCATCCTGACCCAGGGCGGCATCGCCGTGACCGGCGCGATCGTCCGCGTCACCGCGTCCGGCCTGGGGTGTCCGACCTGGCCGCAGTGCTTCCCGGGCAGCTTCACCCCGATGCCGCACCCCGAGGTGGCCGTCATCCACCAAGCCGTCGAGTTCGGCAACCGCATGGTCACGTTCCTGGTGGTGCTCACCGCCGCGGCCGCGGTCCTGGCGGTGACACGCGCACGCCGACGCCGCGAGGTGCTGATCTATGCCTGGCTGATGCCGGCTTCGACGGTCGTGCAGGCGGTGATCGGAGGGATCACCGTGCTCACGGGCCTGCTGTGGTGGACGGTGGCCATCCACCTGCTGGCGTCGATGACGATGGTCTGGTTGGCGGTGCTGCTGTTCGTCAAGATCGGCGAGCCCGACGATGGCGTGCTCACCCGGCGCGCACCAAAGCCGTTGCGCCAGTTGGCTTTCCTCGGTGGCGTCGCGCTGGCAGCTGTCCTGGTGACCGGTACGTTGGTGACCGGGGCCGGACCGCACGCGGGAGACAAGAGCCTCGACCGCACGATCCCACGCCTCGAGGTCCCCATCCCCACGCTGGTGCACGTGCATTCGTCGCTGCTGGTGGCCTACTTGTCGCTGGTGATCGGCCTGGGCTTCGGCCTGCTGGCGGTCCGCGCAGCCCGGCCGGTGATGGTGCGCCTGGGTGTGCTGCTCGCCTTGGTGGTGGCGCAGGGACTGGTCGGGGTCGTGCAGTTCTACACCGGCGTGCCCGCGGCGCTGGTGGCCGTCCATGTGGCCGGCGCCGCGGCCTGCACGGCAGCCACCGCGGCGCTATGGGCGTCGATGCGAGAGCGGGCCGAGCCCGAACCTCTCGAGCGCTGACTCGACGCCCAGGACGAACGCCCGCTGTTGCCGCTCGCGGGTCGGTGGGTCGAGTTGCATCCAGCCCAGCGACGGTTCGACCAGTTCGACCTCCAGCACCCGCGGCTCGAAGCGTCCGCCGACGACGTCCACCCGCGCGTAGAGCAACTCCTCGGGCGCCAGGTCCAGGTGGGCGGCCGCCGCCGCCAGCGCCGCATGACCGACGTCCCACACCTCGAAGTCGGGCTCGGCCGGGGTGAGCGTCTCGCGCGCGTAGGTGCCCGACTCGTCGAACGGCGGCACCTGGCCGGCGCGCCGCAGTATCGGGCCCTTGGTGAACGCATGCGATTGCGAACCGCCGAGAAACACCAGCGCGGTCTCCCCGTCCTCGATGCGTGCGTCGTAGGGCTGGATCAGCACGGTCCGGCCGGTGGCCAGCAGACGGGCGGCGTGCCGTCGAGCGTCATCGCGATCCGAAAAACGCACCGTATCCACCGATCCCACACCGACAGCGGGTTTGACCACGACCTCGGCGCTGTTCGGCAGCCGCACCGTGGCGCCCGGACCGAAGAACCGGCTCGGCACGATCGGCACCCCCGCGTCGGCAAGGTCGAGGAGATAGCGCTTGTCGGTGTTCCACGGCACCACTCTCGCGGGGTTGAGCAGGTTGCGGACCCGCCCCGCCCAGCCGAGGAACTCGTCGAGCCGATCGATGTAATCCCACGTCGCCCGCAGGATCACCAGGTCCGCCTCCAGCGTCGCCGGGTCGTCCCAGGACAGCCAGCGGGCGTGCAAGCCATGCTTACCCAGCGCGGCGAGCAGGCCGGCGTCGTCCCCGTCTCCCTCCGGCAGTGCAGGGCAGCCGGCCAGCACGATGCGCGGGTGGAAAAGGTCGGGCCGCGCGAGCTTCACAACTGCAAGGATATTGGGAGGATGTGAGCATGCACGCCATCGAAGTCGCCGAGACCGGCGGACCCGAAGTCCTCACCTACGTCGAGAAGCCGCAGCCGACGCCGGGCCCCGGCGAGGTGCTGATCAAGGCCGAGGCGATCGGAGTCAACTTCCTCGACACCTACTTCCGGTCCGGACAGTATCCGCGGGAGACGCCGTTCATCGTCGGCAACGAGGTGTGCGGCACCGTCGAAGCGGTCGGCGACGGCGTCGCCGCGCTGAAGGTCGGCGACCGCGTCGTCACCGCGCAGGCCAACGGCGCCTATGCCGAATACAGTGTCGCCCCAGCAGATTTCGTCGCTTACGTACCCGACGGCGTGAGTCCCGAGGCGGCCGCCGCCGCACTGCTCAAGGGAATGACCGCGCACTACCTGATCAAGTCGCTGTACCCGGTGCAGCAGGGCGACTCGGTGCTCGTGCACGCGGGAGCGGGCGGCGTGGGCCTCATCCTCACCCAGTGGGCGACCAGCATGGCGGTGCGGGTCATCACCACGGTCTCGACGCCGGAGAAGGCCGAGTTGTCGCGCCAGGCCGGCGCGGTGGAAGTGCTCGACTATCCGGACGACCCGGCGGAGTTCGGCGCCACGATCAAGGAGATGACCGACGGCGGCGTCGCCGCGGTGTACGACGGCGTCGGGGCGGCCACGTTCGAAGCCAGCCTCGCCAGCCTGGCGGTGCGGGGCACGCTGGCGCTGTTCGGTGCCTCCAGCGGGCCGGTCCCGCCATTCGATCCGCAACTCCTCAACGCGGCGGGTTCGCTGTTCTTGACCCGGCCCACGCTCGTGCACTACACCCGCACCGCAGACGAGTTCGCTTGGCGGGCAGGCGAACTCCTCGACGCGATCGCATCGGGCACCTTGACCATCACGGTCAGCGAGCGCTACCGGCTCCCCGACGCCGAGCAGGCGCACCGCGACCTGCAGGGCCGCCGGACCGTCGGATCGGTGGTGTTGGTGCCCTAGCGGTCAGAACAGAGTCGGCAGCGCCAGCGCGGAGTCGATCGCCAGTGCGCAGAAGACGACGGCGAGGTAGTTGTTGGACTGAAGGAACAGCCGCAACGGTTTGACGGGTTCGCCGCGACGCACGCCGTTGTAGAGCTGGTGCGCCATCACCAGGAACCATGTCCCGGCCAGCAGCGCGACGGCCGCGTACAACCAGCCGGTCGCGGGCGTCAGCGCCAGCGTGGCGGCCACCGTCAGCCAGGTGTAGATCACGATCTGCTTGGTGACCTGGCGCTCAGTCGCCACCGCGGGCAGCATCGGAACACCGGCCGCGCGGTAGTCCTCCTTGTAGCGCATGGCCAGCGCCCAGGTGTGCGGGGGCGTCCAGAAGAAGATGATCGCGAACATCACCAAGGCCGGCCAGGCGATCGTCCCGGTGACCGCCGACCACCCGATCATCACCGGCATGCAGCCCGCGGCGCCGCCCCACACCACGTTCTGCGAGGTGCGGCGCTTGAGCAGCAGCGTGTAGACGAGAACGTAGAACGCGATCGTCGCGCCCGCTAGGTGGGCCGACAGCATGTTCGTCGTCCACCACAGCCAGAAGAAGGATGCGACGGACAGCGCGAGCCCGAACACCAGCGCGTGGCTGCGCGGAACCGTGGCGCGGGCCAGCGGTCTGCGCTCGGTGCGCTTCATGACCTTGTCGATGTCGGCGTCGGCCACGCAGTTCAGCGCGTTGGCGCCTGCCGCCGCCAGCAGCCCACCGACCAGCGTGTTCAGGATCAGCAGCGGGTCGACGTCGCCGCGGTGGGCCAGCAGCATCGCGGGGATCGTGGTGACCAGGAGCAGTTCGATGACCCGCGGCTTCGTCAGCGAGACGTAGCCCAGGATTTTCTGGCGGATTCGCGTCCGGAGCCGCTCCGGCGGCGACATTCGATCCGGCGCCCCGTCGACGAGGTGGCCTTCGCGAACGCTCACGCAGCTACTCCTGTCGAAATGCGGGGGCTTCTACTACAGACGATGGTAGACCGCGCCGCAACGGCGGCCTAATCGTCCCCCAGCAGCCTGCATCGGATGACCATCCGGCACTAGGGTGTTTAAGCGAGCAGCTGAAAAGCTCAACGCCGACCAGGAGTGCGCCTGTGACCACGCTCGAAGAAATTTCCGCGCTGACCCGTCCGAACCACCCAGACGACTGGACAGAGGTCGACACGCTGGCGGTCGACACCATCCGGGTGCTGGCGGCGGATGCGGTACAGAAGGTGGGCAACGGCCATCCCGGCACCGCGATGAGCCTGGCGCCCCTGGCCTACACGCTCTTCCAGCGCCAGATGCGCCACGACCCCAGCGACGTGCACTGGCTGGGCCGGGACCGCTTCGTGCTGTCCGCCGGGCACTCCAGCCTGACGCTCTACATCCAGCTGTACCTCGGGGGCTTTGGCCTCGAGCTCTCCGACATCGAGTCGCTGCGGACCTGGAAGTCGAAGACGCCGGGACATCCGGAGTTCCGCCACACCAAGGGCGTGGAGATCACCACCGGCCCGCTGGGTCAGGGGCTGGCCTCGGCGGTCGGGATGGCGATGGCATCGCGCTACGAGCGCGGCCTGTTCGACCCCGACACCCCGTGGGGGGAGAGCCCGTTCGACCACTACATCTACGTGATCGCCTCCGACGGCGACATCGAAGAGGGCATCACCAGTGAGGCGTCCTCGCTGGCGGGCACCCAGCAGTTGGCCAACCTGATCGTCTTCTACGACCAGAACCAGATCTCGATCGAACACGACACCAACATCGCGCTGTCCGAAGACGTCGCAGCTCGCTACCGCGCCTACGGCTGGCACGTGCAGGAGGTCGAGGGCGGCGAAAACGTAGTCGGCATAGAAGAAGCCATCGAGGCCGCACGCAAAGTCACCGACAAGCCGTCGTTCATCGCGGTGCGGACGATCATCGGCTATCCGGCGCCCAACAAGATG
This sequence comes from Mycobacterium sp. GA-0227b, assembly GCF_001499855.1. Lineage (GTDB taxonomy): Bacteria > Actinomycetota > Actinomycetes > Mycobacteriales > Mycobacteriaceae > Mycobacterium. Next base: position 35,954 of record NZ_LQIK01000002.1, on the reverse strand, counting down.
AACACCGGCAGTGCGCACGGGTCGGCGCTCGGCGAAGACGAGGTCGCCGCGACCAAGAAGATCCTCGGCTTCGACCCGGACAAGACGTTCGAGGTGCGGCCCGAGGTCATCGAGCACACCCGCAAGTTGGTGGAACGCGGGAAGGAAGCACATGCCAAGTGGCAGACCGGTTTCGATGCCTGGGCGGAGCGCGAACCCGACCGTAAGGCGCTGCTGGACCGGCTGCTGGCCCAGGAATTGCCCGACGGTTGGGACTCCGACCTGACCCACTGGGAGCCCGGCTCCAAGCCGTTGGCCACCCGCGCCGCATTCGGTCAGGTGCTCAACGACGTCGCACCGAAGCTGCCCGAGCTGTGGGGCGGTTCGGCGGACCTCGCCGGCAGCAACAACACGACGATCAAGAGCGTGAAATCCTTTGGTCCCCCGTCGATTTCGACTGACGACTTCACGGCGGACTGGTACGGCCGGGTGCTGCATTTCGGTGTCCGCGAGCATGCAATGGGCGCGATCCTGTCCGGCATCGTGCTGCATGGTCCGACGCGTGCGTTCGGCGGCACCTTCCTGCAGTTCTCCGACTACATGCGCCCGGCGGTGCGGCTGGCCTCGCTGATGGACATCGACACCATATACATCTGGACGCATGATTCGATCGGCCTCGGCGAGGACGGACCGACCCACCAGCCGATCGAACACCTCGCGGCGCTGCGGGCGATCCCGAACCTGTCGGTGGTCCGCCCCGGTGACCCCAATGAAACCGCCTACGCGTGGCGCAGCATCCTCGCCCGCGGCAACGGAAGCGGTCCCGTCGGTTTCATCCTCACGCGGCAGGGCATCCCCGTGCTGGAGGGTACGGACGCCGACGGTGTGGCCCGCGGCGGGTACGTGCTCGGCGGCGGAAAACCGGCCGACGACGCCGACGTGATCATCATCGCGACCGGTTCGGAACTGCAGCTGGCGGTGGAAGCCCGCAAGCTGTTGGCGGAGAAGGACATCTCCGCCTACGTGGTGTCGATGCCATGCGTGGAGTGGTTCGAATCGCAGCCGCAGGAGTACCGCGATTCGGTGCTGCCACCAACCGTTTCGGCGCGTGTCGCCGTCGAGGCGGCCGTCGCACAGAGTTGGTACAAGCTCGTCGGTGACACAGGAGAAATCGTCTCCATCGAGCACTACGGCGAGTCCGCCGACGACAAGACGTTGTTCCGCGAGTTCGGGTTCACCCCCGAGGCCGTGGTGGCAGCCGCGGAGCGCTCCATAGACAACTAGTGATCGAAAGGCACAGCAATGGCTCAGAATCCGAATCTCGCAGCCTTGTCCAACGCCGGCGTGTCGGTGTGGCTCGATGACCTGTCGCGCGACCGACTACAGACGGGCAACCTGCAGGAGCTCATCGACACCAGAAGCGTCGTCGGGGTGACGACGAACCCGTCGATCTTCCAGGCCGCCCTGTCGAAGGGGCACGCCTACGACGATCAAGTCAATGAACTGGCCGCGCGCGGCGCCGACGTGGACGCGACGATCCGCACCGTCACCACCGACGACGTGCGCAATGCCTGCGACGTGCTGGCCAAGCAGAACGAACTGTCCGACGGCGTCGACGGCCGGGTGTCGATCGAAGTGGACCCCCGCGTCGCGCACGACACCGACAAGACCATCCTCCAGGCGATCGATCTGTGGAAGACCGTCGACCGGCCCAACCTGCTGATCAAGATCCCCGCCACGATGGCCGGCCTGCCCGCGATCACCGCCGTGATCGCCGAAGGAATCTCGGTCAACGTGACGCTCATCTTCTCCGTCGAGCGCCATCGGCTCGTGATGGATGCCTATCTCGCGGGTTTGGAGAAGGCCAAGGAGGCCGGCCACGACCTGTCCAAGATTCATTCCGTCGCTTCGTTCTTCGTGTCCCGGGTGGACACCGAGATCGACAAGCGGCTGGAGAAGATCGGCTCTGAGGAAGCACTGAGACTGCGTGGCAAGGCCGGGGTGGCCAACGCTCGGCTCGCCTATGCGGCCTACGAAGAAGTGTTCGTCGGCGGCTCGCGCTACGAGGCGTTGAAGGCCGACGGCGCCCGTGTCCAGCGTCCGCTGTGGGCGTCGACCGGCGTGAAGAACCCGGACTACTCCGACACGTTGTATGTCACCGAGTTGGTCGCCCCGAACACGGTGAACACCATGCCGGAGAAGACCATTGACGCGGTCGCCGACCACGGCGTGATCACCGGCGACACGGTGACCGGTACGGCCGACGAATCGCAGGCACTGTTCGACGAGCTCTCATCGGTCGGAATCGATCTGCCCGACGTGTTCCGGCTGCTCGAGGACGAGGGTGTGGAGAAATTCGAGAAGTCGTGGCTCGAGTTGCTCGAGGCGACGCAGGAACAGCTCGACGCCAGCAAGAAATGACGGATTGGGTCAATCCGCTGCGCGACAAGCGCGACAAGCGGATGCCGCGGATCGCGGGGCCGTGCGGAATCGTGATCTTCGGTGTCACCGGCGATCTCTCGCGGAAGAAGTTGATGCCCGCGATCTACGACCTCGCGAACCGCGGCCTGCTGCCTGCGTCGTTCTCGCTCGTCGGATTCGCCCGACGGGACTGGGCGGACGAGGATTTCGGACAGGTCGTCTACGAGGCGGTCAAGAAGCACGCGCGCACGCCGTTCCGCCAGGAGGTGTGGGACCGGCTCGCCGAGGGTTTCCGGTTCGTCCAGGGCACATTCGACGACGACGCGGCGTTCGCCCGACTCGCCGAGACGCTCGAGAAACTCGATGCCGAGCGCGGGACGGGCGGTAATCACGCTTTCTACCTTTCCATTCCACCCAAGGCGTTCCAGCAGGTGTGCGAGCAACTGCAGAAGTCCGGGTTGGCCCGGCCGCAGGAGGGCCGCTGGAGCCGGGTGGTGATCGAGAAGCCGTTCGGCCACGATCTGCAGAGCGCGCGCGAACTCAATGCGGTGGTCAACAGCGTGTTCCCGGAGGAGTCGGTGTTCCGCATCGACCACTACCTCGGCAAGGAGACCGTCCAGAACATCCTCGCGCTGCGCTTTGCCAACGAGTTCTACGAACCCATCTGGAACAACAACTACGTCGACAGCGTGCAGATCACGATGGCCGAGGACATCGGGCTCGGCGGTCGCGCAGGCTATTACGACGGTGTCGGGGCGGCGCGTGACGTCATCCAGAACCATCTGCTGCAGCTGCTGGCGCTGACCGCGATGGAGGAGCCGGTCAACTTCGGACCGCACGAACTGCAGGCCGAAAAGATCAAGGTGCTTTCGGCCACGCAACCCGTTCAGCCGCTCGACCAGACCACGGCGCGCGGACAGTACGCGGCGGGTTGGCAGGGCAGCGAGAAGGTGGTCGGCCTGCTTCAGGAGGAGGGCTTCTCCAAAGATTCGACGACCGAGACCTACGCGGCCATCACGCTGGAGGTCGACACCCGGCGGTGGGCCGGCGTGCCGTTCTTCCTGCGCACCGGAAAGCGGTTGGGCCGCAGGGTGACCGAGATCGCGTTGATCTTCAAGCGGGCGCCGCATCTGCCGTTCGACAAGACCATGACCGAGGAGCTGGGCCAGAACGCGTTGGTGATCCGGGTGCAGCCTGACGAGGGCATCACCACCCGATTCGGCTCGAAGGTGCCGGGCAGTGCCATGGAGGTCCGAGACGTCAACATGGACTTCTCCTACGGTTCGGCGTTCGCCGAGGACTCCCCCGAGGCCTACGAGAGACTCATCCTCGACGTGCTGTTCGGCGAACCGTCGCTGTTCCCGGTGAACAGGGAGGTCGAATTGTCCTGGGAGATCCTCGATCCCGTTCTGGATTACTGGGCGTCACACGGCAAGCCCGAGGCGTACGAGGCGGGCACCTGGGGGCCGGCGTCCGCCGACGAGATGTTGCATCGGGTCGGCCGGGAGTGGAGGCGGCCGTGATCCGCGAAGGCGCAAGGAGGCGGCGGTGATTGTCGATCTGCCGGATACCACGACCAACGACATCAACAAGAAGATCACCGGTCTGCGCGAAGAGGGCGGGGCGATCACGTTGAGCCGCGTCCTCACCCTCGTGATCTCGCTGGATTCCGATGATCTGCTGGAAGATTCGATCGAGGCGGCCAACTTCGCCAGCCGTGAGCATCCCTGCCGGGTGATCGTCGTCGTGCCCGGTGACCGCGGTGCCGCCGATTCCCGGCTCGATGCACAGCTGCGCGTCGGCGGAGACGCCGGCGCTGGCGAAGTCGTCGCGCTGCGCTTGCACGGCGAGCTCGCCGACCACGCGTCCAGTGTGGTGTTGCCGTTCCTGCTTCCCGACACCCCGGTGGTGGCCTGGTGGCCGGCGGGGGGCCCGGATGTTCCCGCGAGGGACCCGTTGGGGCGGTTGGCGATTCGAAGGATCACCAACGCGACGCAGTGCGGAGATCCGATGGCCGCGATCAAGGGCCGCCTGGAGGGCTACACCGCGGGCGACACCGACCTTGCTTGGGCGCGCATCACGTACTGGCGTGCGCTGCTGGCGGCTGCGGTCGATCAGGAACCGCATGAGCCGATCACGTCTGCGTTGGTATCAGGCCTGCGAGAAGAACCGTCGCTCGATGTCCTGGCGGGCTGGCTGGCCGCCAGAATCGACGCTCCGGTGCAGCGAGAGGTCGGCGAGCTGAAAGTGGAGCTGGTGCGCGGCGGCGAGACGATCACGCTGCGACGGCCCCAGACGGGTGTCACCGCGACGCTGAGCCGCACCAGCCGACCCGAAGCGCGAATTCCGTTGGCGCGCCGCGAGACCAAGGAATGCCTGGCCGAGGACTTGCGCAGGCTCGACGCCGACGAGATTTATCACGAGGCTCTGCAGGGCATCGAGAAGGTGCAGTACGCGTGAGTCCGATCATCGAACGGTATCCAGACTCGGCAGCGCTGGTGGCGGCGGCCGGCGACCGGCTTGTCGCCGCGATCGTCGACGCGATCGACAAGCGCGGCGCGGCGCATATCGTGTTGACCGGTGGCGGCACCGGCATCAACATGCTGAAGCGCGTTGCCGAGCACAGTGACGGGATCGACTGGAGCAAGGTCCATCTCTACTGGGGCGACGACCGGTTCGTGCCCGAGGACGACGACGAGCGCAACTACAAGCAGACGCGCGAGGCACTGCTGGACCGGGTGGACATCCCGGTCGACAACGTGCACCCGATGGCCGCCAGTGGAGCGCAGTTCGGCGACGACCTCGATGCGGCCGCGGCCGACTATGAGCGCGTGCTCGCCGCCAACGCCCACGACGGCGAGCCAACGCCCGACTTCGACGTGCACCTACTGGGCATGGGCGGTGAGGGACATGTTAATTCGCTGTTCCCCCATACCCCGGCGGTCCGTGAACGCGATCGACTCGTCGTCGGCGTCGTCGACTCGCCCAAGCCGCCGCCGCGCCGAATCACGTTGACCTTGCCTGCGGTTCGACGGTCACGAGAGGTGTGGCTGGTCGTCTCCGGCGAAGGGAAGGCCGATGCCGTGGCCGCTGCGATCGGCGGTGCCGATCCGGATGACGTACCCGCCGCGGGTGCCGTCGGCCGCGAGGCGACCGTCTGGCTGCTCGACGAGGCGGCGGCGAACAAGCTCTGACCCCTGCGAAAAGATCGCCGCCTGTCAGTGGATCCGGGTAGTATCGAACACATGTTCGACACGCTCTGTGACGCGGCCGTGGCCGAGGCTATCGCCACGGCTTCACGCGAACAGAACGCCGCCTGTGGCCTGGAGATGCAGGCTATTGGGGAGTTGTACGCCCGACGGGCGCCGGCGGATGAGGACGAGCGGGACAACTGGGCCATCGACGGACACGCGAACGTGGTCGCCGAGATCTCTGCGGCATTGAACATCAGCCGCGGTCGAGCGGCAGGGCGGCTCAACTACGCGATCGACCTGCGGGAGCGCCTGCCCGGTGTGGCCGCGGTGTTCGCTGCCGGCGACATCGATTTCCGGATGATGACCGCGCTGGTCAGCCGTAGTCAGAACGTCGAGGACCCCGGTCGACTGGCCCGACTCGATGAGGCTTTTGCGCAATGGGCACCGAAGTGGATGAAATTGTCGGGACCCAAACTGACCGAGCGCATCGACATGTGGGTGGAGAAGTTCGATCCGGCTGGGGTTCGCGAACCCCAGCCGCCCACTGACGACCGCTACGTCGACGTCGGACCGATCAGCCCGGGCATGGTCGGGGTCTGGGCCAAACTCGCCTTCGTCGATGGTGTCGCCTTCGACACCCGCCTCGACGAAATGGCCGCCACGGTCTGCGATGACGACCCGCGCACCAAACGGCAACGCCGGGCCGATGCGCTGATGGCGTTGGCGGCCGGGCAGAGCGCGCTCGAGTGTGGCTGTGGCGCAGAGGATTGCGCCAGCGCCTGCAGGCAGCGTGAACAACCGCCCCTGAGCCAGCTCGTCATCAATGTGATCGCCGATCAGGCGACAATCGACGGTCGATCCGAGTCACCGGGATACCTTCCGGGGTTCGGTGCCGTGCCCTCGACGATGTTGCGCGATCTGGCCGCCGCCGCCCGGTTGCAACCGGTACGGCTACCGGAGCCGTGCGCCGAGCAGGGTTACCGGCCCTCGGCCGCGCTGGCGCGGTTCGTGCGTTGCCGTGACCTGACATGCCGATTCCCAGGCTGCGACGAGCCGGCCGCGGCGTGTCAGATCGACCACACGGTCCCCTACCCCGGCGGGCCGACACATCCGTCGAATCTCAAACTGCTGTGCGTGTTTCACCATCTGCTGAAGACGTTTTGGTGCGGAGCCGACGGGTGGTCCGACCGTCAAGCCGCAGACGGCACGGTCGTGTGGACGGCGCCCAATGGGCAGACCTACACCACCACTCCAGGTGGTGCGGAGTTCTTCGAACAGCTCGGACAACCCACCGGCGAGGTCGTGCCGGCCCCGCCGACGCGTGGACCGGTCGACAGTCATCGCGGGGCGATGATGCCGATGCGTCGACGCACCCGCGCCGAGGACAAGGCCTACCGCATCGCTCTGGAGCGACAACACAACGCCGCGCGCATCCGTCGCATCCAACTCCTGCTCGCCGAGAGGCTCTCCCGGGACGACGAACCACCGCCGTTCTGACGTGCCGTCACTCGTGAGGGTCCGTCCGAATGTCGCGGCAACCGTCACGGAATCCAGCGTCGTAGTCAACGCTTCCGGTCATCGGTTTCGACAGCAGCGTGAGGTTGCGCAGATCTGCCGTGCATTGCCGGGCCGAGGTTTCTCGTTGGCTCACACCTATTCAGACGACGGGTTCTGCTCAGCGGTTCCACGGCTGCGGTGATAATGAGCGACATGGCAGACAAAGGTGGTAGGCCGGTGCGCACGGGGCCGGAACGGATCAGGAAGCTCGCGCAGGCGGCACTCAACGCCGACGTCACAGTCGAACAGGTCGACACCATCCTCGTGGGGCTCAGCGAAACCCTCGAGGACCTGAACAGTTCCACCGCCAACCTCGATGCCACGCTCGAGCGGTTCAACGAGACGATCAACCAGATCAACCAGCTCGCCCCGCGGCTCAACGCGGTGGTGGACCGCATGGAGGGCATCGTCGACCGGGTGGAGCGGATCGTCGGCCTCGGTGAATCGGTGATCTCGCCGCTGGCCGCCACCGAGCAGGCGGTGCGAGGAGCTGTGAACAAAGTGCGCAAGACCGCCGGATTGTGACGGCGGCTATCCGCTGTTGCGCAATGCGGTCGCCAACCCGCTCATCGTGAGCAGGATTCCCCGCTGGACGAGTTCGTCGTCGTCGCCGGAACGGTAGCGGCGCAACAGCTCGACCTGAAGGTGGTTCAGCGGTTCCAGGTACGGGAAGCGGTTGAACACCGAACGCGCCAGCGCCGGATTGTCGGCCAGCAGGTCGTCCTGGCCGGTGATGAGCTTGTGCATGCGGATCGTGCGGTCGTGCTCGGCGACGATCTTGTCGAAAACCCGGCGCCGCAATTCTTCGTCCTCGACGAGTTCGGAATAGCGGGCGGCCAATCCCAGGTCCGACTTCGCCAACACCTGTGCCATGTTCGACAGCACAGTGCGGAAGAACGGCCACCGCCGGTACAGGTCCTGCAGCACCTCGACCCGAGCTTCCTTCTCCGGGCCCTCACCCACATACTCCTCGAACGCCGAACCGGTGCCGTACCAACCGGGCAGCATGACCCGCGATTGGCTCCATGCCAACACCCATGGAATCGCCCGCAGATCGGCGATCGAGGTCGTGGGCTTGCGCGACGACGGCCTGCTGCCGATGTTGAGTGCGCCGATCTCGCTCACCGGTGTCGATGCCTTGAAGTAGTCGACGAAACCCGGTGTCTCGTGGACCAATTCGGCGTATGCCCGCTGGGCGCGTGCTGCCAGGTCGTCGAGCACCTCGTAGGCGGGGCCGGCGGCGTCGCCGAGGCCTTCCACGTCGAGCAGCGTGGCCTCCAGGGTGGCGGCCACCAATGTCTCGAGGTTGCGGTGCGCGATCTGCGGCTCGGCGTACTTGGCGGCGATCACCTCACCCTGTTCGGTGATCCGTAGCGATCCGTTCACCGCTCCCGGCGGCTGCGCCAAGATGGCGTCGTAGCTCGGGCCGCCACCGCGGCCGACCGTGCCGCCGCGACCGTGGAAGAGGCGCAACCGGATTCCGGTCTTGCGCGCCGACTCCACCAGATCGAGTTCGGCGCGGTACAGCGCCCAGTTCGCCGCCAGATAGCCGCCGTCCTTGTTGGAGTCGGAGTAACCGAGCATCACTTCCTGGCTGTCGTCACGCGCGGACACGATCGATCGGTACACCGGGAGATCCAGCACCGCTTCGAGGATCGACGATCCCCGTTGCAGATCGTCGATCGTCTCGAACAACGGCACGATGCCCACCGGGGCGTACGGCTGCTCAGCCGACACGTCGAGCAGGCCGGCCTCCTTGAGGAGAATGGCGGCCTCCAGCATGTCCGAAACGGACTCGCACATCGAGATGATGTAGTTCGGCACCGCCTGCGGCCCGAAGACCCGCACTGCCCGCGCGGCCGCGTCCACGATGTCGAGTTCCTTGCGGGCCAGTTCGGACAGGGCCGCACCCTCCTTGACCAGCGGCCGCCGAGTCGCCAGCTCCCCGGCCAGCAGTCGGATCCGTTCCTCCTCGGCCAGCGATCGGTAGTCCGGGTGCACACCGGCCCAGGCGAGAAGCTCCGCGATGACCTCCTCGTGCACTTCGGAGTTCTGCCGCATGTCCAGACCGCAGAGGTGGAAACCGAACGTGTGCACGGCTTCTCGCAGCCGTGCCAGCCGGTCGTCGGCCAGCACCGCGCTGCCGTTTGCGCACAGCGACTCGTCGACCACGTTCAGGTCGGCCAGCAGTTCGGCGGACGTCTGATAGCGCTCGAGACCCAGGTCGAGTTCGTGTTCCGGCTGCTGGTCCAGGATCTCCTGCGCCGTCGACGTGAGGCGGGCGTGGATCACGCGCAGCGCTCGCCGGTAGGGTTCGTCGGCGCGCGCGGGCTCGTCGCACCGGGCGGCCAGCGCGGCGAGGTCGTCGCTGATCCGGACCAGCCGCGCCGACATCGACAGCTCCTCTTCCAGCGCGGTGATCTCGGCGAAATAGTGGTCCAGCGCCGTGTACGCGGCGTTGGAGGTGGCAAGGCGCACCACCTCTGCGGTGACATTCGGATTACCGTCGCGATCGCCGCCGATCCACGACCCGGGCCGCACGATCGGCTCGTCGAGTAGCCCAGCATCGGGCCAGCGATCCTGTAGTTCCGCGCGCACGTCGGCGTTCACCTGTGGGATGACTTCGAAGAACGCGGCCGGGTAATAGCGCAGACCGGTCTCGATCTCGTCTTGAATCTTCAACCGGGACAACCGAACCAGCGCGGTCTGCCACAGCGTGAGGATGTGGCGACGCAGTTCGTGCTCGATGTCGCGACCGTCGTCGGTGGCAGCGTGGCCGTGCAGCCGCAGCCGCATCAGTTCGGTGATGCGGTGTTGTGTGTCGAAGATCGTGCGACGCCTGGTCTCGGTCGGGTGAGCCGTGATCACCGGCGACACCAACGCCCCCGCAAGCGCCTCGGCGACGGCGCCAGGCTCCAAATCGACCGAGTCGAGCTTGGCGTAAGTGGCGGCCAGGCTGCTGTCCTGCGGGGGCTCGCCGGCCGCCACGTGCACGGCGCGGCGACGTTCCCGATGAATGTCCTCGGCGACGTTGGCCAGCAGCGCGAAGTGGGTGAACGCGCGGATGATGGGGATCGCCTGGCGGATCTCGATGCCGTCGAACATGCGCGCCAGCGCCCCGCGGTCGATCTCCGAGCGGCGCACCCGAAACGACTCCACGCGGGCGCGCTCGACGAGGTCGAACACCTCCTCGCCGCTCTGCTCGCGCACGGTGTCACCGAGTATCGCGCCGAGCAGCCGGATGTCCTCGCGCATCGGCTCGGTGGCGTCGCGGCCCACCCGGGTGCGCCTGACCGCGCCTATCGGTTCCAGTCCGGCGACGTCAGCCATGACTCAAGTATCGGCGCCGCGGCAGCGGGCCGCAGATCGGGGGAAATTCAGTCCGGATTTGCTCAAACGCCCACCGCCGGCCCGGTTGGGTGCACGCTTTATAGATCACCATCAAGGAGGGCCGACCAATGACATACCACCTCCTGCCGGGCGCCCTCTGCGCTACGGCCATCGCGTTCGTGCTGCCCGGCATCGCCAGCGCCGCCCCGATCGACAACACCTGGGATATCGAGGAGTACGACAATTGCATCCAGAACACGACCAAGCCGCAATGGCAGTGCTGCATCGACTCCGGCGGGGTACCGACGTTGCCGTCAGACCCGAACGGCTGCACCGCGCCGCCCGCCGAGGGCCAGGGTTCGCAGCAGGGGCCGCGCGGCTTGCCGTCGGGGCCGGTCACCGGCGACCTGCCCGAGGTGCAGGGTGACCCCGGCCAGCCGCCGCGCACGCCCCTGCCCACGCCGATAGTGCCGATAGGTCCGGCGATCGGCTGACGCGGAGCCGGATCAGCTGTATTTGATCAGCAGCGCGACGCCGACGATCGAGACCAGCCAGATGCCGGTGACGAACAGCGTCAACCGGTCCAGGTTCTTCTCCACCACCGTCGACCCCGACAGGCTGGACTGGACGCCACCGCCGAACAGCGTGGACAGGCCGCCGCCCTTGGCGCGGTGAAGCAGCACCAGCAGCACGACCAGGACGCTGGTCACCACCAGGGTGATCTGCAGGGCCAATTCCATGGCCGCAAGACTACCTAATCGGCCGGTATGACTACGGCAGGGGCCCACCGGCCGCGATGGCCGACAACGTGGCGAACTGCTCACCGTCCAGCGACGCCCCGCCGACGAGCGCCCCGTCGACGTCCTCCTGCGCGACGATCTCGCCGACGTTCTTCGCGTTCACCGAGCCGCCGTACAGCACGCGAACACCCGCCGCCAGCTGCGGCGTGGCCAGCTTGCCCAGCTCGTCGCGGATCGCCTTGCACACCTCCTGCGCGTCGGCGGCGCTGGCGACCCGGCCGGTTCCGATCGCCCACACCGGCTCGTAGGCGATCACCGCCTGACCGATCTGCTCGGCCGACAGGCCGGCCAGCGAGCCGCGCAGCGACTCGACGTTGTGTTCGACGTGGTTGCCGGCCTCGCGGACCTCGAGCTGCTCACCGATGCAGACGATCGGCACCAGCCCGTGACGGAAGGCGGCCGCCGCCTTGGCCGCCACGATCGCGTCGTCCTCGTGGTGATAGGTGCGCCGCTCGGAGTGGCCGACGACCACGTACGTGCAGCCGAGCTTGGCCAGGAACGCACCGCTGATGTCGCCGGTGTAGGCGCCCGAGTCGTGCTCGGAGAGATCCTGCGCGCCGTAGGTCAGCAGCAGCTTGTCGCCGTCGACGAGGGTTTGCACACTGCGCAGATCGGTGAACGGCGGAATCACCGTGACGTCGACTTTGTCGAAGTACTTCGCCGGCAACGCGAACGCGATCTTCTGCACCAGCGCGATCGCCTCGAAGTGGTTGAGGTTCATCTTCCAGTTGCCGGCGATCAGCGGTTTGCGGCTCACGACTCGAGCACCTCTCACTCTTCTAAGACAGCGATGCCGGGCAGTTTCTTGCCCTCAAGGTATTCCAGCGACGCCCCGCCGCCGGTGGAAATGTGGGAGAAACCGTCCTCGTCGAGGCCGAGCTGCCGCACCGCGGCCGCCGAATCGCCGCCGCCGACGACGCTGAACGCGCCCTTGGCGGTCGCGGAGATGATCGCCTCGGCGACGCCCTTGGTGCCCGCCGCGAACGCCGGGAACTCGAAAACCCCCATCGGACCGTTCCAGAAGACGGTCTTGGCGTTGGACAGCAGCGTGGTGAACCGCTCGATCGAGCCGGGACCGATGTCAAGGCCCATCTTGTCTTCCGGAATCCGGTCGGCCGCGACGATCTCGGCCGTCGCGTCGGCGGCGAACTTGTCGGCCACCACGATGTCGACCGGCACATGGATCACGTCGGCGTAGGTGTCCAACAACTTGCGGCACGTGTCGATCATGCCCTCTTCCAACAGCGAGGTACCCACCGAAACACCTTGGGACGCAAGGAAGGTAAAGCACATCCCGCCGCCGATGAGCAGACTGTCGGCCTTCTCGGCGAGCGATTCGATGACCGCGAGCTTGTCGGACACCTTGGATCCGCCCAGCACGACGGCGTACGGCCGGTCCGTCGAGCTGGTCAGCTGCTCGAGCACCTTCACCTCGGCGGCCACCAGCGTGCCCGCATAGTGCGGCAGCAACTTCGCGACGTCGTACACCGACGCCTGCTTGCGGTGCACCACGCCGAAACCGTCGGAGACGAAAGCGCCGTCATCGCCGACGAGTTCGACCAATGCCTTCGCCAGCGCCAGCCGCTCGGCGTCGTCCTTGCTGGTCTCGCGGGCGTCGAAGCGGATGTTCTCCAGCAGCAGGATGTCGCCCTCGGTCAGGCCTTCGGCGCGGGCCAAAGCGTCGGTTCCGACGACATCACCGGCGAGCTGCACGTGCCGACCGAGCTGCTCGCCCAATGCCTTCGCGACGGGAGCCAACGAGTACTTCGGGTCCGGGCCCCCTTTGGGACGGCCGAGGTGCGCGGTGACGACTACCTTGGCCCCCGCATCGGAGAGCGCCTTCAGTGTCGGCACCGAAGCGGTGATCCGTCCGGGGTCGGTGATGTCGCCGTCATCATCGAGAGGGACGTTGAGGTCCGACCGGACCAGCACGCCCCGTCCCGAAACACCTTCTGCCAGAAGGTCTTCGAGCGTCCTGATCGCCACGGCGTTACAGCGACTTGCCGACCAGCGCGACGAGGTCCACGAGGCGGTTCGAGTAACCCCACTCGTTGTCGTACCACGACACGACCTTGGCCTGGTTGTCGATGACCTTGGTCAGCCCCGCGTCGAAGAGCGAGCTGTGCGGGTCGGTCACGATGTCGCTGGACACGATCGGCGCGTCGTAGTACTTGAGGATGCCCTTGAGCGGACCTTCGGCCGCGGCCTTGAACGCGGCGTTGATCTCGTCGACGCTGGCCGTCTTGGACAGCTCGGCCGTCAGGTCGGTCACCGACCCGGTGGGGATCGGCACCCGCAGCGCGTAGCCGTCGAGCTTGCCCTTCAGTTCGGGCAGCACCAGTCCGATGGCCTTGGCGGCGCCGGTCGAGGTGGGCACGATGTTGATGGCGGCCGCGCGCGCCCGGCGCAGGTCCTTGTGCGGGCCGTCCTGCAGGTTCTGGTCCTGGGTGTAGGCGTGGATGGTGGTCATCAGCCCCTTGACGATGCCGAACTCGTCGTTGAGGACCTTGGCCAGCGGGCCAAGGCAGTTCGTGGTGCACGACGCGTTGGAGATGATCTTCTGGCTGCCGTCGTACTTGTCGTCGTTGACGCCCAGCACGATCGTGATGTCCTCGTCGCTGGCCGGCGCGGAGATGATGACCTTCTTGGCACCCGCGTCCAGGTGGCCCTGCGCCTTGTCGCGCTTGGTGAAGATGCCCGTTGATTCAACTACGACATCGACGCCCAAATCCCCCCACGGCAGCGCCGCCGGGCCCTCCTTGACCGACAGCGCCTTGATCTTGTTATCGCCGACGACGATGGTGTCCTCGCCCTCGAGGCTGATCTCCTTGGGGAACCGGCCCAGGATCGAGTCGAAGCGCAGGAGGTGCGCCAGCGAGGCGTTGTCGGTGAGGTCGTTGACGGCGACCACCTCGATGTCGGTGCTCTTGCCTTCGGCCTTCTGCGCCTCGAGCGCCCGGTAGAAGTTGCGCCCGATGCGGCCGAAGCCGTTAACGCCTACCCGGATGGTCACTGGTCTCTCCCTCAGTCGCCTCAACGTGTGGTGCTCAGAGGCCAGCCTAGTGGTGTGATAGCGGCCACGTGCGACCTGGTCAGTGCACAGTCAAGCTCTGGTCCGTGTACGGGTTGCCGAGCCATTCGCGGCGAATTCGTTGCAGCGTGCCGTCGGCTTCCAACTCGGCCTGCGCCACGGTCAGCCGCCCGAGTAACGCCTGGTCGCCCGGGGCGACGGCAATCGCGATGTCCTCTGTGGAGAGGCCGCGCTGAACCACGTCCACGCCGGGTATCGGCCTGACCAGTTCGGTGAGGACGGGCGCGAGCGCGATGACCGCGTCGCACGCGCCGGTGCCGAGGTCGGTCAGCGCCGAAACGATGGAGTCGTAGCTGCGGACGGCGCCGGCCTTGCCGTCGGCGGCCAATCGGTCGGCGATCGACTGGCCGGTGTCGCCGCGCCGCACGCCGATGGTCAGCCCGACGAGGTCGTCGACGGATCGCACCCGGGGCGAGCGCCGGGCGTCGACGGCCAGCGCCTGGCCGCTGATCACGTACGGCGGAAGCATGTCGGCCTCCGAGGTGACCGTGGTGCCGGTGACGCAGTCGTAGGCTGACCCTGGATCCACGAATTCGGCTGTGGCGCCGAGGTGTTCGCCCAGCGCGTGCATCAGGTCGACGTCGAGGCCGCCCTCGTCGCTGATAAAAGGCGGATACGGGATGGCCGTCGCGACCCTCAGCGTCTCCATGAATCCACCGTATTTGAGGTGGCTACGCATCGGGTGGAAACTTCCGGGTATGGAAGAACCATCAACCTGTGGCCAAGGGTTGGCGGCGCGGGCCGTCATCCCCGGCAAGCTCAGCGAAGCGCTGCACGCGCAAGCACGCGTTCTCGAGGCGCACATGAGGGCGCTCGACCCCGCCGACGCGGATGCGAGAAGGGAACTCGACGCGTACGCGGCGTTGGTGACCGCGCACCGCGACGTCGCCGACCGGTTGTCCGGTATTGCCGTCGAGATGGCCGACTACCGGAGCCTGCCCATGGCGGCACACGACGAAGCCGCGATGTCGGACACGGCGGCGCTTCGCGCATTCGAGACATTCGTCCGCGCCGAGAGCGAACTCGCGAACCTGTTGCAGGAGTTGTCGCAGCAGGATCAGGCGATGCTGAAAACGATGCGCTCGGCGGAAACCTAAGCGTCTTCGAGCAGGTCCGGCGTGACGGCCGACTCGGTGTCGGGGATGCCATCCTGTTTGGCCTTGCGGTCGGCCATCGACAGCAATCGCCGGATGCGACCGGCCACAGCGTCTTTCGTCATCTGTGGATCGGCCAGCCGGCCCAGCTCCTCCAGCGACGCCTGCCGGTGCTCGACGCGCAGCTTGCCCGCCGCGGCCAGATGGTCGGGCACCGTGTCGCCGAGGATCTCCAGCGCCCGCTCCACCCGTGCCGCGGCCGCGACGGCCGCCCGAGCCGAGCGACGCAGGTTCGCGTCGTCGAAGTTGGCCAACCGGTTCGCCGTCGCGCGCACCTCGCGGCGCATCCGGCGCTCCTCCCACGTCAGCCTGGTGTCTTGCGCGCCCATCCGGGTCAGCAACGCGCCGATCGCCTCGCCGTCGCGCACCACGACGCGGTCGGTGCCGCGCACCTCGCGGGCCTTCGCGCTGACCCCCAACCGGCGGGCCGCACCGACCAGCGCCAGCGCCGCCTCCGGGCCCGGGCAACTGACCTCCAGCGCCGACGACCGGCCCGGCTCGGTGAGTGACCCGTGCGCCAAAAACGCTCCCCGCCAGGCGGCTTCGGCGTCGGCCACGCTGCCGCCGACGACCTGGGCGGGTAACCCGCGCACGGGTCGGCCGCGCAGGTCGAGCAAGCCCGTCTGGCGGGCCAGCGCCTCACCGTCGTTCGCCACCCGAACCACATACCGCGTGCTCTTGCGGATGCCGCTGGCCGACAGAACGTGCACCGCCGCGTTGTAGCCGTACAGGTCGTAGATGTCCTTGCGCAGCCGCCTGGCGATGATGCCCAGGTCGACCTCCGCCTCGACGATCACCCGCCCCGAGACGATGTGCAGCCCGCCGGCGAAGCGCAGTAGGGAGGCCACCTCGGCGCGGCGGGCGGTGACCGCATTGACGACCAGCCGGCTCAACTCGTCTTTGACCTCGGCTGTCATCGCCACGGGTCGTCACCTCTCGGTCCGTTCATCGTCGGCGTCGGCACGGTCGGCTCCGGTGGTGCTGCGCCGCGAAGGCGAACCCCGTCCAGAGCCGCGGCCAACCGCGCCGGGTCATGTAAAGGTGTACCAGGTCTGGAGACGTCAGCGAACTCAACTCGGGCATCGAGAATGGTCGCGGTGCGCCGCAATTGCTCGCGTTCGCGTTCACTGGGCACCCGGCTCGCATCGACGATGATGTCGTGCACGGTGAAGGTCGGCGCGTGCTGCGACAGCACGTGGATGTGCCGCTCGACGGAGAAGCCGGCCGTCTCCCCCGGCTCGGCCACCAGGTTGAGCACCAGTGCTCGGCGCGCGGTTGTCGCCTGCAACGCCGCCAGCATGTCGGGCACCAGCACATGCGGGATGACGCTGGTGAACCACGAACCCGGACCGAGGACCACCAGGTCGGCGGCCATGATGGCGTCGATTGCCTGCCGGGTGGCCGGCGGGTCGCCCGGCAGCAGCCGCACCCGACGCACCTTTCCGACGGTCGTGGCGATTGCCACCTGACCGCTGATCACCCGGCTCATCCGCGGATCCGCCTCGAGACCGGCGACGTCGGCCTCGATCCCGAGCCCAACGGGGCACATCGGCAACACCCGGCCTTTGACACCCAGGATGCGGCCCAGCTCGTCGAGCGCGGCGACCGGATCGGCGAGCACTTCGCTGAGCCCGGCCAGTAGGAGGTTGCCGATCGGATGGCCGGCGAGCGCACCGCTGCCGCCGAAGCGATGCTGGATGATCGTGGCCCACAGCCGACCGTGCGGACTGTCGGAAGCCAACGCCGCCAACGCCATTCGTAGGTCACCGGGTGGCACCACGTCGAGTTCGTTGCGCAGCCGTCCCGACGAGCCGCCGTCGTCGGCGACGGTGACGACCGCGGTGACGTGCGGGGTGAGCCGGCGAGCGGCCGACAGCGTGGCGTACAGCCCGTGTCCTCCGCCGAGTGCCACGATGCGGGAACTCATTCGCGGCCCAGATCCCGGTGCAGTACCCGTACCGTCAGGTCCTCACCCGCCTGCAGCCGCGCCGCCAGCGCCTCGGCGATCGCCACGCTTCGATGTTTGCCGCCGGTGCATCCGATGGCGACGGTCATATATCGCTTCCCCTCGCGACGGTATCCGTCAATGACTACGTCGAGCAGCCGATGATAGGTGTCCAGGAACTCCCCCGCACCCGGCTGCCCGAGAACGTAGTCGCGGACCGCGGCATGCTGCCCGGTATGCGGACGCAGGTCGTCGACCCAGTGCGGGTTCGGCAGGAATCGGACGTCCATCACGGTGTCGGCGTCCATCGGCAGCCCGTACTTGTAGCCGAAAGATTCCACCGTGACGTTGGTGTGCGCGACGGTCTCACCGCCGAAGGCGCGTTCGATGCTCTCGCGCAACGCGGGCACCGACAGTGTTGAGGTGTCGATCACCAGATCGGCGGATGCGCGCACCGGGGCCAGCAGCGCCCGCTCAGCCGCAATACCTTCTGCCAGCGTCTGATTGCCCTGCAGCGGATGGCTGCGGCGGTTCTGCTCGTAGCGGCGCACCAGGATGTCGTCGGAGGCCTCCAGGAACACCACCCGCGGCGTGATGTTCCGGGCGGCCAGCTGGTTGCGCACCCAGTCGAGATCGCCGGTGAACCCCCGCGACCGCACGTCCATCACCACGGCCAGTTGGGTGATCCGCGAACCCGCCGCGAGCCCCAACTCGACCATCTGCGCGATCAGCTCCGGCGGAAGGTTGTCCGCGACGTACCAACCGAGATCCTCGAGCACCTTGGCCGCGGTGCCCCTTCCCGCGCCGGACAATCCGGTGACGAGGACCACGTCGATATCCGAGTCGGCGTTCGCCTCGTCGCGGAGGTCCTCGTGCATCCCTTGGTCCGTCATCCCGATACCCTGCTCCGATCATGGCCGATCGCCGCCTCGGGCGCGTCGCTTTCGGGCGGGACGCCGAGTGCGTCCAGTACGGCCCTGGCGGTGGCGACGCCGATACCCGGTACCGCGGTGATCTCCTCGATGGACGCCTCTTTGAGTCGGGCCACCGAGCCGAAATGGGTGACCAGTGCCTTGCGGCGATGCTCGCCGAGACCGCGCACCGAGTCCAGCGCTGAGGCGGTCATCCGCTTGGACCGCTTGCTGCGGTGATAGGCGATCGCGAACCGGTGCGCCTCGTCCCGCACGCGCTGCAGGAGGTAGAGCCCTTCACTGTTGCGCGGCATGATCAGCGGGTCGGGTTCGGACGGAACCCACACCTCCTCCAGCCGCTTGGCCAGTCCGATCACCGCGACATCGGTGATGCCGAGTTCGTCGAGCACCGACTGTGCGGCGTTGACCTGGGGTGCACCCCCGTCGACGACGAACAGGTTGGGTGGATAGGCGAACTTGCGCGATTTTCCTTCCGGCGCAAGCTCGGTCGGGTGCTGGGTATCGTGCAGGTGACGGTAGAACCGCCGCCTCGTCACCTCGGCGATCGACGCCACATCGTCGGAACGGCCCTCGCCCGCGGCTTCCCGGATGGCGTAGTGCCGGTAATCGGACTTACGTGGAAGACCGTCTTCGAACACCACCAGCGAGGCCACCACATCGGTGCCCTGTACATGGCTGATGTCGACGCATTCGATGCGCAGCGGTGCGTCGGCGAGCCCGAGCGCGTCCTGAATACTCTGCAGCGCAGCGGTTCTCGCGGTGAAGTCACCGGCCCGCTTGAGCTTGTGCTGCGTGAGCGCGTCCATGGCGTTGCGGCGGACCGTCTCGGCGAGCGCGCGCTTGTCGCCGCGCTGTGGCACGCGCAGCATCACCCGCGACCCCCGCAACTGCGTGAGCCAGGCCGCCAGCTCGTCGGCGTTGCCCGGCAGGCACGGGACCAGCACTTGGCGCGGCACGGGATTCGTCGACTCGTCGGCGGCGCCGTCCAATTCGGCCTGCTCGCCGTAGAACTGGGTCAAGAACTGTTCCACCAAGTGTTCCTGACTCGTTTCGCCCGGCTCACCCGATTTCTCGACGATCCAGCCGCGCTGGCCGCGCACCCGGCCACCGCGGACGTGGAAGACCTGCACGGCGGCTTCCAGATCGTCGTCGGCGAAGGCCACCACGTCGGCGTCAGTGCCGTCGCCGAACACCACCGCCTGCTTCTCCAGCGCCCGCTTGAGCGCACCGATGTTGTCGCGCAGGCGCGCGGCTCTCTCGAAATCCAATTCCTCGGCGGCCTCGGTCATCTGCTGTTCCATGTCGCGGACCAGCCGGTCGGTCTTGCCCGCCAGGAAGTCGCAGAAATCGAGGACGATCTGGCGATGTTCGTCGGCACCGACCCGGCCGATGCACGGAGCCGAGCACTTGTCGATGTAGCCCAGCAGGCACGGCCGGTCGATTTGCCTGTGCCGCTTGAACACTCCCGCCGAGCAGGTACGAGCTGGAAACACGCGGGTGAGGAGGTCGAGGGTTTCGCGGATCGCCCAGGCGTGCGAGTACGGACCGAAGTAGCGGACACCCTTGCGCCGCGCCCCGCGGTACACCATCAGCCGCGGGTACTCCTCGTTGAGCGTGACCGCGAGCACCGGGTATGACTTGTCGTCCCGGTACCGGATGTTGAATCGCGGATCGAACTCTTTGATCCAGTTGTACTCGAGCTGCAGCGCCTCGACTTCGGTGTTGACCACCGTCCAGTCGACGCTGCCCGCCGACATCACCATCTGCCGTGTGCGGGGGGCCAGGTTCACCAGATCGGCGAAGTAGGAGTTCAGCCGACTGCGCAGACTCTTCGCCTTGCCGACGTAGATGACCCGGCCGTGCGGGTCGCGGAACCGGTAGACGCCCGGCTCGACGGGGATCGACCCGGGGGCGGGTCGGTACGTCGCTGGATCGGGCACGGATTCCAGGTTACTGCCGCGTCACGACGTCCCCGATCCACTACCGTCGAGTGATGCGGATCTCCTCACTGATGAAGGTGATGGCGCCGCTGACGGGGATGAGCATGGTGCTGGCCGGGTGCGCCGCGGAGGACGCCAGGGAACCCGCCGCGGGACCGTGCGAGATCGTCACGAACGGCACGCCGGAGGGGGCCACCGGTTACCGCACCGACATGACGCCGGTACGCACGGCAACGTATTCGGTCGTCACCGCGAACCCACTGGCCACCCAGGCCGCATGCGAGGTGCTACGCGACGGCGGCACCGCAGCGGACGCGCTGGTCACCGCGCAGGCCGTCCTTGGTCTGGTGGAGCCGCAGTCCTCGGGCATCGGCGGCGGTGGTTTCCTGCTGTACCTCGATGCCGCCTCGGGGGCTGTGCAGGCCTACGACGGCCGCGAGACCGCGCCGGCCGCTGCCACGGAGAACTACCTGCGCTGGATCTCCGACGCCGACCGCACCGAACCGAAACCCGACGCCCGGGCCTCCGGCCGCTCCATCGGCGTGCCGGGCATCGTCCGAATGCTCGCCGAGGTCCACGCCGAACACGGCAGAACGGCCTGGCGCGACCTGTTCGGTCCCGCGGTCGCGCTGGCCGACGACGGCTTCGACATCAGCCCACGATTGGCCGCGGCCATCGCCGACGCGGCGCCACGGCTGCAGGTCGATCCGCAGGCCGCCGAGTATTTCCTCAACCCCGACGGCACCCCGAAGGCTGCGGGCACCCGGCTGACGAACCCGGCCTATTCGAAGACGTTGGGCGCCATCGCCGTTGACCCGCAGGCGTTTTACACCGGCACCCTCGCCCGGGACATCGTGGCGGCGGCGGCCGACACCTCCGGTGGTCGGACGCCCAGCGCGATGACGGTCGAGGACCTGGCCGGGTACACCGTCAAGAAGCGGCAGCCGTTGTGCACCCCGTACCGCGGACGCGAGATCTGCGGGATGCCGCCGCCGTCGTCCGGCGGCATCGCCGTTGTCGCCACGCTCGGGATTCTCGAACACTTCCCGATGGCCGATCACAAGCCGACCGACATCGATCTCAACGGCGGCCGACCCTCGGTCATGGGCGTACACCTGGTCGCCGAGGCGGAACGACTGGCCTACGCCGATCGCGACAAGTACGTCGCCGACACCGATTTCGTTCCGTTGCCGGGCAACTCACCCGAAACACTGCTCGGCAGCGACTATCTCGCCGGTCGCGCCGCCTTGATCTCCGAGCAGCACAGCATGGGCACCGCGAAGCCCGGCGAGTTCGGCCCACCGACGGCCCCGGCGCCGCCGACTCCGGAACACGGCACCAGCCATCTCAGCATCGTCGACAAGCAGGGCAACGCCGCGTCGCTGACCACCACGGTGGAATCGGCCTTCGGCTCCTTTCACATGGTCGACGGGTTCATCCTCAACAACCAGCTGACCGACTTCTCGGCCGACCCCACCGGCCCCGACGCAACACCCATCGCCAACCGGGTCCAGCCCGGCAAGAGACCACGCAGCACGATGGCCCCGACGCTGATCTTCGACCATGCGCCGGACCGGCCGGGAGAGCGCGGTCGACTGTACGCGGTCCTCGGTTCGCCCGGCGGTTCGGTGATCATCCAGTTCGTGACGAAAACCATTGTGGGCCTGCTCGACTGGGGTCTCGATCCGCAGCAGGCGGTGTCGATGGTCGACTTCGGTGCGGCGAACACACCGACCACCAACGTCGGCGGCGAGCATCCGGCCATCGACACCTCCGATAACGGGGACCACGACCCCCTGGTGCAGGGACTGCGTGAACTCGGCCATGAGGTCGACCTGGCCGACCAGTCGAGCGGCCTGTCGGCCATCGCCCGGGACGGCACCGGCCTCATCGGCGGCGCGGACCCTCGCCGGGAAGGGTTGGTCATGGGTGACTCCCGATGACGGTGTGCGTCGCCCAACTCGACGAGTCCGATTGGCGGGTGTTCGCCGGCATGCGGCTACGGGCGCTGGCCGACGCGCTGGGTGAAAACGATCCGAGTTACCGGGACGAAGCGGCTTTCACCGCCGCGCAGTGGCGGCGCCGGTTGCGCGAGCATGCGCAGTTCGCCGCGGTGGTCGGCGACCGGCCGGTCGGCCTGATCGCAGCGCAACGGGAGAACCCCGAGACGGTGTATCTCTACTCGCTGTGGCTCGATCCGGCAGCCCGCGGCCGCGGCCTGGCCCGACGTCTGGTCGCGACCGCCGTGGACTGGGCACGCGCCAGCCACGTCCACACGGTCAGGTTGCGCGTGGCCACCGACAATGCCGCGGCACGCGGGGTTTACGAGAGCCTCGGCTTCACCGTCGCCGATGATCAAACAGCTTCCAAGCGCGAGGAACTCGCGATGTCACTCAGCGTGAGTTGACGTCCTTGTAGCGGTCGTGCAGGGCGCGGACGCGGTCCATCGCGTCGACGGCGCGGTCCTTGTCGACGGCCTGAATCGCCATGACCGGAATGTATTCGTCGTCGGGCAGATCGACGCGGGCCCACCGCGCGCCTCGAGGGAACGAGATGTCGACGACGTCCGACCATGGAACCACTTTGTCGCCGAGCAGATTCCGCACCGCTACCCCCGGCGCTCCTACGCGCAGCCGGGGCCGGGCGAACAGCAGCACCACACCGGCGATGACGACGCCCAGCAGTGCGATCGCCACCTGGTCGGCGGTCCGGAAGATCACCCCGGTGGAGCCGATCTTCAACAGTGCACCGACGGTGACGTGTGCGGCGAGGATCAGCGCCGCGGCGGCGTAAGCGAAATACACTGCCAGGCGGGGGCGTATCTCGACGTCCCAGTCATTCATGGGCGCGAAGGCCTCGCAGGGTCAGCGCCGTGGTCAGCGCCGCAGCGGCCGCCTGGGCTCCCTTGTCTTCGGACGAGGAGGGCAGCCCGGCACGGTCCAGGGCCTGCTGCTCGCTGTTGGTCGTCAGCACACCGTTGGCGACTGGTGTCGACGCGTCCAGCGACACCCGGGTCAGGCCCTGGGTGACCGCATCGCAGACGTAGTCGAAATGCGGTGTCTCGCCGCGGATCACCACACCCAACGCCACCACGGCATCGTGTGTGGCCGCCAATGCCTGTGCTACGACCGGGATTTCGATGGCGCCCAGCACCCGCACCACGGTGGGGTCGTCGATGCCGGCGCCCGAGGCGACTTTGCGGGCGCCGCCGAGCAGCGCGTCACAGATGGTCTCGTGCCATGTGCTGGCCACGATGGCCAGCTTCAGCCCCGATCCGTCGATGTTGGGAAGATCGGGTACACCAGTACCACTCACAGGGCTCCACCGAGATCGGTCGGGCGCCGGTCACCAAGCAGGTAGACGCCTTCGTCGTAGTCGGCCATGGTGGTCGCTTCGTGGTAGTCGTCGAGGCCACTCAGGTCGTGACCCATCCGGTCGCGCTTGGTCATCAGGTAGCGGATGTTCTCCTTGTTGGCCCGCACCGGAAGCGGCACGCGTTCGATGATGTGCAGGCCGTAGCCGTCCAGGCCGACCCGCTTGGCGGGGTTGTTGGTGAGCAGCCGCATCGAACGCACCCCGAGATCGACGAGGATCTGTGCGCCGATGCCGTAGTCGCGGGCATCGGCGGGCAGGCCGAGCTTGAGGTTGGCGTCGACGGTGTCGTCGCCGGCGTCCTGCAATTGGTACGCCTGCAGCTTGTGCATGAGCCCGATACCGCGACCTTCGTGCCCGCGCATGTACAGCACGACGCCGCGGCCCTCGCGGGCGACCATCGCCATCGCGGCGTCGAGTTGCGGGCCGCAGTCGCAGCGCTGGGACCCGAACACGTCGCCGGTGAGGCATTCGGAGTGCACCCGCACCAGCACGTCGTGACCGTCGCTGGTCGGCCCGGCAATATCGCCCCTTACCAGGGCGACGTGCTCGACGTCGTCGTAGATGCTGGTGTAGCCGACGGCGCGGAACTCGCCGTGGCGGGTGGGGATGCGCGCCTCGGCGATGCGCTCGATGTGCTTTTCGTGCTTGCGCCGCCACTCGATCAGATCGGCGATCGAGATCAGCGCGAGATCGTGCTCGTCGGCGAAGATGCGCAGCTCGTCGGTCTGCGCCATCGCGCCCTCGTCCTTCTGGCTGACGATTTCGCAGATCGCACCGGCGGGTTGTAGTCCGGCGAGGCGGGCCAGGTCGACGGCCGCCTCGGTGTGGCCGGGGCGACGCAACACCCCGCCGTCCTTCGCGCGCAGCGGCACGACGTGTCCCGGCTTGGTGAAGTCCTCGGCGAGACTGGCGGGGTCAGCCAGCAGCCGCATCGTCGTCGCCCGGTCCGAGGCCGAAATTCCCGTTCCCACACCGTTCTTCGCGTCGACGGTGACGGTGTACGCGGTGCCGTGCTTGTCCTGGTTGACCGCGTACATCGGCAGCAGACCCAGCTTGTCGCAGATCGCGCCGTCCAGCGGCACACACAGATAACCCGAGGTGTAGCGGACCATGAACGCGACGAGTTCAGGAGTGGCCTTCTCGGCGGCGAAGATGAGGTCACCCTCGTTCTCGCGGTCCTCGTCGTCGATCACGACGACGGCCTTACCCGCGGCGATGTCGGCAACCGCTCGCTCAACAGAGTCCAGCCTCGTCACCACATCAGTATGAACCACCACGGTTCAGAAGTTATTGCCGCTCCCCTGACCTGGGAAGACGGGCTCCCGGCCAGCGGTCATCGGCGGCCCGCGAAAGGGGCAGTAAGCCGTCTGGTCAGCAGCCGAGGTGGACTACGGCAGCTCTGACGATGTCACCTGCCGCGGTCAGAGACACCCCGAGATCTCGGTAGACCATCTTGACGGCTTCCGGGGAGTTGGTACCGCTGCGCTCGGCTTGGCACACCCGGTAACCCTCAGCGAGCAATTGCGCAGGACTGAGGTGGGTGTAGCTGGGCAACAACTCTTTCAGATAGGTTGCTTCGTCCGCCTGCGCGGGCGCTGCGCTGATCACCGCGAACGTCGACAAGGCCGCCACTGGAACGATCAGACCGCGATATGTCGTGACCATGACCAGAGCCTACGGGCGCAACCCCACTCTCAACCGGTGAACGGATTTTCCGGAGCCAGCAACCGCTCGACGTACTTCGCGATCACATCCACCTCGAGGTTGACGTGGGTGCCGACCTCGGCGCGCCCGAGCGTCGTCAGGTCGAGCGTGGTCGGGATCAACGACACCTCGAACCAGTCATGCCCGAGGCCGGACACCGTCAGGGACACCCCGTCGACGGTGATGGAGCCCTTCTCCACCACATAGCGCGACAGCGCGGTCGGCAGCGCGATACGCACCACCACCCAACGTTCCGACGGTGTGCGCGCGACGACGTGTCCGGTTCCGTCGACGTGTCCCTGGACGATGTGGCCGCCGAGCCGGCTGTTGACCGCCGCCGCACGCTCCAGGTTGACCCGGCTGCCTGTTCCGACGCGGCCGAGGCTGGACCGGTTCAACGTCTCACCGATCACGTCGGTGGTGAACACGCCGTCGGGCCGCACCTCGACGACCGTCAGGCAGACGCCGTTGACCGCGATCGAGTCGCCGTGGCGGGCATCCGATGTCACGAGGGGTCCGCGGATCGCGAGCCGGGCGAAATCGCCGAGCTCCTCCTTGTCGACGACCTCGCCCACCTCTTCGACGATTCCGGTGAACACGCCGCCAGACTATCCAGTCACCACGCCCCGTCGACCGCTTCCACATCGCCGGACCCTCTACGATGCACTCATGCCCAAGCGCCTCATGCTGATCGTCGCAACCCTGGCCGCCGCCGTCGCCTTCCTCGCGGGGTGCTCCAAGTCGGAGGAATCCGCCAAAGACCTTCCGGATGCCGCGACGCTCCTGCAGCAATCCAGCCAAACCACAAAGAACCAGACCAGCGCGCACATGAAGCTGACGATGGAGGGCCCGTCCGAAAAGCTGCCGATCGAGATGCTCGAAGGCGACCTGAGCAACGCTCCGGTTTTCTCCGCCGAAGGCAAGGTCAATCTCCTGATGATGGGCCAGCGCCTCGAAGGCGTGGAGTTCAAGGTCGTTGACGGCGACCTCTACGCCTCGCTGACTCCGGGCGCCGGCTTGTCGAATTTCGGCCCGGCCGCCGAAATCTACGACGCCTCGCTCATCCTCAATCCCGAGACGGGCGTGGCCAACGTGCTCGCCAACTTCTCCGACGCGAAGGCCGAGGGCCGCGAAACGATCAACGGTGTCGAGACCGTCCGCATCACCGGAAACGTCAGCGCCGACGCGGTCAACAAGATCGCGCCGCAGATCGGCGCGACCGGTCCGGTGCCCGGAACCGCGTGGATCGCTGAGGACGGCGACCACAAGCTGGCCCAGGTCAAGCTGCAGACCGCCCCAGACACCAGCATCACCATGACGCTGTCGGAGTGGGGCAAGCCGGTGACCGTCACCAAGCCGCCGGCGGCCTGATGTCGGTTTCAGTAGGAGCCGCTGACGCCGAGACGACGCCAACGACGAGGTCGAATCGCCGGATCGCGATCAGTGCGGGCGGCCTCGCGGTGCTGCTCGGCGCGCTGGACACTTACGTCGTCGTCGCCATCATCAGGGACATCATCGTCGACCTCAGCATCCCGGTGAACCAGCTGCAACGGGTGACTCCGATCATCACCTGTTATCTGCTGGGCTACATCGCGGCCATGCCGCTGCTGGGCCGCGCCTCGGACCGGTTCGGCCGCAAGTTCATCCTGCAGCTGAGCCTGGCAGGGTTCGCGGTCGGTTCCGTCGTCACCGCGATGTCGAACGACCTGGTTCCGATGGTGGTCGGCCGCACGATTCAAGGCGTCGCGAGCGGCGCGTTGCTGCCGGTCACGCTGGCGCTGGCCGCAGACCTGTGGGCCACCCGTAATCGGGCGTCGGTACTGGGCGGGATCGGCGCCGCGCAGGAATTGGGCAGTGTGTTGGGCCCGCTCTACGGCATCGGCGTGGTCGCACTCCTGAACACCTGGCGAGACGTGTTCTGGATCAATGTGCCGCTCGCGCTCGTGGCGATGGTGCTGATTCATTTCAGCCTGCCCGCCCGCCTCAAGTCCGAAGACCCGGAACGGGTGGACGTGGTCGGCGGAGTACTGCTCGCCGTCGCGCTCGGCCTGACGGTGATCGGGCTGTACAACCCCGCTCCCGACGGCAAGAAGATCCTGCCGAGCTACGGGCTGCCGGTGCTCCTGGCCGCGGCGCTCGCCCTGGTGTTGTTCTTCGTTTGGGAGCGGTTCGCCCGCACCCGGCTGATCGAGCCGGCCGGCGTCCACTTCCGGCCATTCCTCGCCGCGCTGGGGGCGTCGCTGTGCGCGGGCGCCGCGCTGATGGTGACGCTCGTCAACGTCGAACTGTTCGGACAGGGCGTGCTCGGTGAGGACCAGAACGGAGCGGTTCTTCTGCTGCTGCGCTTCCTGATCGCGCTGCCGATCGGTGCGGTCATCGGCGGCTGGATCGCCACCCGGATCGGCGATCGCATCGTCGCCTTCGCGGGCCTCATGATCGCCGCCGGCGGGTACTGGCTGATCTCGAACTGGGGGGTCGATGTGCTGACCACCCACCACGACCTCGGCTTTGTCGCCCTACCGGTGCTCGACACCGACCTTGCGATCGCGGGCTTCGGACTGGGCCTGGTGATCGGGCCGCTGACCTCGGCGACACTACGAGTGGTGCCGGCGGCTCAGCACGGCATCGCCTCGGCCGCCGTCGTGGTGGCACGCATGATCGGCATGCTGATCGGCCTGGCCGCGCTGACGGCATGGGGCTTGTACAAGTTCAATCAGTTCCTGGAGGAGCGCCTCGACGCCCTACCGGCCCCAACGGCAGATACCCCCGGCGGGTTGATGGCCGCTCAAGCCGCGCGACTTTCACGGGCGACCGTGGAGGCCTACACCATGCAGTATGGGGTTATTTTTCTGGCAACAGCGGTGGTCTGCGTCGCCGGCGCCTTGCTCGGACTGCTGATCAGCGGCAGGAACGAGCATGCCGACGAACCGGCGGCCGTAGGCGAGAAAGCCGACGCAGACTCGGTCAGCGGCCTCTAGCAGCGCTCGAGGCCGGGGCGCAACAGCGCGGGCTCGGCTGGCCGGGCGGCCTTCTCCTCGGCGGCATCACCCCGCAAGGTGTCGCAGATCAAGGCCGCGAGGCTTCGGGGGTCCATTGGGCGAATGCTGAGCCAGTCCTGCAGTGCAGTCATGGGTCGTCCTTTGTTCGTGCTCACCTGCGCGCAAATCGTCGGTGAAGGCGCGATTACAGCAGGGGCGCTGCGGCCCACTCTGGTACGAGTGTACCGACGAAACGTGCTGATTGGCTCCTTGCCGCGCCGGGTATGCGTGCGGTCACACCCACGTCAACGGAGAAAGCTGATGGCAAGTTCACTGACTGGCAAGAAGATTGCGTTCCTGGTCGCACCCGAAGGCGTCGAGCAGGTGGAGTTGACCGAACCGTGGGAGGCCGTCGAACAGGCCGGCGGCACCCCGGAGCTGGTGTCGACGGAGGTCGGCAAGATTCAGGCGTTCAATCATCTCACCCCGGCCGACACGTTCGAGGCCGAGAAATCCGCCGATTCGGTGTCGGCGTCCGACTACGCGGGCCTGGTGCTGCCGGGAGGCGTCGCCAACCCCGACAACCTCCGCATGAACGCCGCCGCGGTCGCGTTCACGAAAAGTTTCTTCGATGCGGCCAAGCCGGTGGCGGTGATCTGCCACGGACCCTGGACGCTGATCGAGGCGGACGTGGTGCGTGGACGCACCATGACATCGTGGCCGAGCGTGAAGACCGACCTCGTCAACGCGGGAGCCAACTGGGTCGACGACGAAGTGGTCGAATGCTCGCGCGGGCCAAACACTTTGGTGTCCAGCCGCAAACCGGATGATCTGCCTGCGTTCTGCAACACGCTGGTGAGCGCTTTCGCCAAGTAGCCGAAACCCGGCCCACCGACCGACGCCCCTGGGTAACGTCGCGAACATGCTCCTCGTCGCGCTTCGCGACATGCAGTGGAGAAGGCGGCGTTTCGCGATCGCGGTGCTGTCCACCGCGATCATCTTCGGGATGACGCTCGTTCTGACCGGATTGGCCAACGGTTTCCAGACCGAGGCCGAGCGTACGGTCGACTCGCTCGGGGTCGACCAGTTCATCGTCAAAGCCGGCGCATCGGGTCCCTTCGTGGGCGCGACACCGTTCGCGCCCACCGAATTGCGGCGCATCGCCGCGGCACCCGGCGTCGACGCGGCCGCTCCCCTGGCCTATGCCGGTGGCACCGCGACTCTGGACGGTGAGACGCGCAATGTCGACATCTTCGGTGCGCCGGAACGCGGTCCGGGCATGCCGGCCGTGGCGGAAGGGCGCGTGCCCACGGATCCCGACGAAGTGGCGGTGTCGACCACGCTGGGCCGCGGTGTCGGCGATGAAGTCGAGATCGCTTCCCGGACGTTGCGTATCGTCGGCCTCGTTGAGAACTCGACCGCGCTGGCGAACCTGCCCAACGTGTTCCTCACCACACAGGGAGCGCAGCGGCTGATCTACGGCGGTGAGCCGCTGGTCGCGTCCATCGGGGTTCGCGGGTCACTCGAGCGGGTGCCGGACGGCTATCGCGCGGTCGACCGCGCGGGCGCGATCGAGGATCTGCTTCGGCCGCTGAAGGTCGCGGTCAACTCGATCACCATCGTCGCGATCCTGCTGTGGATCGTCGCGGCGTTGATCGTGGGTTCGGTCATCTACCTGTCTGCGCTCGAACGGCTACGAGATTTTGCCGTGTTCAAAGCGATTGGCGTACCGACGCGTTCGGTGATGGCCGGGCTGGCGCTACAAGCGGTGATCGTGGCGTTGCTGGCCGCTTTGGTCGGGGCGGGGCTGTCGCTGTTGCTCGGGCCCCTGTTTCCCATGCAGGTCATCATCCCGACGCAGGCGTTCGTCGCGTTGCCGGTGATCGCGGTCGTGATCGGCCTGATCGCCAGCGCGGCCGGACTGCACCGCGCGGTGTCCGTTGATCCGGCGATGGCATTCGGAGGACCCTGACGCATGGGTGATCTGTCGATTCAGAACCTCGTGGTCGAGTACTCCAGCGGCGGGCACAAGGTGCGGCCGATCGACGGCCTGAACCTCGATGTCGCGGCGGGCTCGCTGGTGATTCTGATGGGACCGAGCGGATGCGGGAAGACGACGCTGTTGTCCTGCCTCGGCGGGATCCTGCAACCCACCGATGGCGCAATCAAGTTCGGCGACGTCGACGTGACATCGTTGAGCGCCAAGGACCTTGGTACATACCGGCGCGAGACTGTGGGGTTCGTCTTTCAGGCGTTCAACCTCGTGCCGAGCCTCACCGCGGTCGAGAACGTGATGGTGCCGCTGCGCGCTTCGGGCATGTCGCGTCGTGCCTCGCGCAAGCGCGCCGAACAGTTGCTGGGCAGGGTTGGTCTGGAGGACCGGCTCAACCACCGGCCCGGCGATCTCAGCGGCGGGCAGCAACAGCGGGTGGCGGTGGCCCGCGCGATCGCATTGGACCCGCCGCTGATCCTGGCCGACGAGCCCACCGCGCACCTGGATTTCATTCAGGTCGAGGAGGTGCTGAAGCTGATCCGCGAGTTGGCCTCCGGCTCCCGGATGGTGGTCGTCGCGACACACGACAGCCGGATCCTGCCGTTGGCCGATCGCGTTGTCGAGATGGTGCCCGACTTCGCGTCGGTGGATCGCCCGCCAGAGAGCGTCGAGTTGGAGGCGGGTCAGGTGCTCTTCGAGCAGGGCACGATGGGCGACCTCATCTACGTCGTGACCGAGGGTGAGATCGAGATCGTGCGTGCGCTTCCCGGCGGCAGCGAGGAGATGCTGAAGCTGGCGACCAAGGGCGACTACTTCGGCGAGATCGGCCCACTGTTCCACCTGCCGCGGTCGGCGACCGCGCAGGCGCGCACCGACGCGACGGTCGTGGGATACACGGTGCAGGCATTCCGAGAACAGCTGGGGGCGGCCGGGGTACGCGAGCTCATCGAGCACCGCCCGCTGGCCGCCGAGGAAGCAGCTACCCCGGAACGAGGCTGAGGAGCACGTCGGGACCGATCGGTTCGATCCCGTCGAACCGCCACCGCTGGGCGTGCGCGATGCTCAGCACCCCGACGTCGTCGACGGCGGTTATCGGGCCGCCCAACAGGATTGGCGCCACGTAGGCCAGGATGCGGTCGATGACCCCCGCGCGCAAGAAGGCTCCCGCCAATGTGGGGCCACCCTCGAGCAGCACGTCGGTGCGGTCGGAAAGCGCCTTGATGACCTCATGCGGGTCGTGGGTGCGGATCACCATCGTGCGCGAATCGTCGTTGAGAACCCTTGCTTCCGAGGAGATTTCACGTTCGCCCACAACGACCCGCAATGGCTGACGGTCGGCCAGCGTACCGTCCGGCAACCGCGCGGTGAGCACCGGGTCGTCGACGAACACCGTGCCGGTGCCCACCACGATCGCATCGGCCACCCGACGCCTGCGGTGTACGTCGGCGCGCGCGGCTTCGCTCGTGATCCACTGGCTGCTGCCGTCCGCCGCCGCGCTGCGACCGTCGACGCTTGTCGCGAACTTCCACGTCACATGCGGTGCAGCGGTGCGTTGCTTGTGCAACCACTCGCGTAACGGACCACCCGCCACGGCGTCGGCGAGCACACCCGCGGCCACTGTCAGCCCCGTGTCGGCAAGTCGTGCCGCTCCCCCGGCGGCGACCGGATTCGGATCGGCCACCGCGTAGACAACTGTCGAAATACCCGCTGCGACAAGGGCGTCGACACACGGCGGGGTCCGGCCGTGGTGATTGCACGGCTCGAGTGTCACGACGGCGGTGCCGCCGACGGCGCGCTCACCCGCCCGGCGCAGCGCGAGCACCTCGGCGTGCGGACCGCCGGGCGGTTCGGTCGCGCCGACCCCTGCCACCTCGTTGTCGCGATCCAGAATGACCGCTCCCACAGGCGGATTGGGGTAGGTGGCGCCCTTGGCCTTGTCGGCCTGTTGGATCGCCAGCCGCATCGCGGCCTCGAGGTTCATAGGCGCAGGTGGTTGGACGCGGCGGCGGCTTGACGGCGCAACGATTCCACCGCCGCCGCGGGGTCCTCTGCGCTGTAGACGGCCGACCCCGCGACGAAGCAGTCCACTCCCGCCTCGGCGGCCTGCTCGATGGTGTCCGCGTTGATGCCGCCGTCGATCTCGACGACGATCGTCAGCTCGCCTGCGTCCACGAGACGCCGGGCCGTGCCGACCTTGACCAGCACCTCGGGGATGAACTTCTGGCCGCCGAAGCCCGGCTCCACCGACATGATCAGCAGGGTGTCGAACTCCGGCAAGATCTCCAGATACGGCTCCAGCGGAGTTCCGGGCTTGACCGAGAGTCCCGCCTTGGCGCCCGCCGCCCGGATGTCGCGGGCGACGCCGACGGGGTTGTCGGTGGCCTCGGCGTGGAAGGTCACGTTGTACGCGCCCGCTTCGGCGTACGGCGGTGCCCACCGATCGGGGTTGTCGATCATCAGATGGCAGTCCATCGGAATGTCGGTCACCTTCAGCAGCGCCTCGACGACCGGCTGACCGATGGTCAGGTTCGGCACGAAGTGGTTGTCCATCACGTCGACGTGCAGCCAGTCGGCACCCGGCACCGCCGCGGCCTCGTCGGCGAGCCGGGCGAAGTCGGCGGCCAGAATCGACGGCGCAATAAGCGGTCCTCGCATGCGCCTACCCTACTTTGAGCGCGGCCGCGAACATGGCGTCGGTGCCGTGCCGGTGCGGCCACAACTGCACATACGGCCCGGCGCCGAGGTTGTCGGCGGCGTCGCCCGCCGGGAAGAACAAGGGCCGGGCGTCCAGGGCGGTCACCGGGTGTCGGCGCAGCGCGTCGGCGACCACACCGACGGTCTCGGGCAGATGCGGTGAACAGGTCGCATACAGCACCACGCCACCCGGGCGCGTCAGGCGAATCGCCGAGGCCAGCAGTTCGCGCTGCAGTTTGGCCAGCGGCGGCACGTCGCCGGGCTGACGCCGCCATCGGGCCTCCGGTCTGCGCCGCAGCGCGCCCAGTCCCGTGCAGGGCGCGTCCACCAGCACCCGGTCGAAGCCGGGTTCGACACCGGGGTCACGGCCGTCGACGCGCAGCACCTCGACCGGGAGGCCGCGGGTGTTCTGCTCGACGAGGTCGGCCCGTGCGGGCGCGGGCTCGACCGCGGTGACGCGTCCGTCGCCGGCCAGCGCGGCGAGCAAGGCGGTCTTACCGCCAGGGCCCGAGCACAGGTCGAGCCAGCGGCCGCCGTCGTCGCCGTCGAGTTCGGCCAGCGTGAGCGCGCGGGCCACGAGCTGGCTGCCCTCGTCTTGCACCAGCGCCGTGCCGTCACGCACGGCCTGAAGCCGGCCCGGGTCGCCACCGGTCAGATACACGGCGTACGGCGAATAGCGGCCGACCGTGCCGCCCACCTGGGCGGCCAGATCCGCGGCGGTCAACGCGCCGGGCCGGGCCGCGAGGTGAACCGCCGGTCGGGCGTTGTCGCTGGCGAGCAGCGCGTCGAGGTCGCCGGCGTCGGCGCCGAGCGCATCGGTGAAGGCCTGGGCGATCCAGCGTGGATGCGCGTGGACGAACGCCGCATGTCCGATCGGATCGGTGGTCGCGTCGGGCGCCAGCTCCTCGACCCAGGACTGCTCGTCCCGCGACGCGATCGTGCGCAGCACGCCGTTGACGAAACCGGCTCGCGCCGAATCGAACTCGATTCCGGCTTGCTCCACGGTGGTCGACACCGCGGCGTGCTGCTCGACCCGGGTGCGCAGCAACTGATAGGTGCCGAGTCGAAGCAGGTCGAGCAGGACAGGATCGATTCTGTCCGGCGGACGGTCGGCGGCGCGGCCGATGACGGCGTCCAGCAGGCCTTTCGTCCGGCAGGCCCCGTAGGCGAGTTCGGTGGCGAAAGCGGCGTCGCGGCCGCCGATCCCGCGATCCTGCAGGATGGCCGGCAGTGCGAGGTTGGCGTAGGCGTCCTTCTCCGAAACCGCCCGCAGGACGTCGAATGCAGCGCGGCGCGCCGGGTCGAGCGGTTGGCGCCGCTGACGTGGCCGCTTGCGGGGCGGGGTCATTCGGCTCGCGCCGTTTCGTCGAGGCGGGCGCCGCGGGCCCAGTCGGCCGCGTTCATCGGCTTCTTACCGGGTGGCTGAACCGTGCCGAGCAGCACGGGGGCGGACGCGGTGCCGATGCGCACGCCGGTGCGATCGGCCCGAATTATGCCGGGCGGCAGGCTTACTGACTGGTCGTCGACGCTGACGGGACCGAGTTTGAACCGTAGGTCGCCGAACATCGTCCAGGCACCGGGGTTCGGTGTGACGGCGCGGATGCGTCGCTCGACGACGTGTGCGGGCAGATCCCATCGCACCCGGGCTTCGTCGACGGTGATCTTCGGCGCGATCGTCACGCCGTCCGAGGGCTGTGGCACCGCGGCGAGCGATCCGTCGGCGATCCCGTCGAGCGTCGTCTCCAGCAACGCCGCACCCGAAATCGACAGCCGCTCAAGCAGTTCACCCGCGGTGTCGGTGGGGCGGATGGTTTCGGTGACCACGCCGTAGACCGGCCCGGAGTCGAGGGCCGGCTCGATCTGGAACGTCGTCGCGCCGGTCACGGTGTCGCCGGCGGCGATCGCGGCCTGCACCGGCGCTGCCCCGCGCCAGGCGGGCAACAGCGAGAAGTGCAGGTTGACCCAGCCGTGGGCGGGCACTGTGAGCAACGTGTCTTTCAGCAGGGCCCCGTAGGCCACGACGGCGCAGCACTCCGGGGCGAGCGCGGCCAGTTCGGCGACGAACTCATCGGAGTTGGGCTTGAGCGGCCGCAGCACGGGGATGTCGTGCTCGAGTGCGAACCGGGCCACCGGCGACGGCGACGGTTTTCCGCGCCGGCCCGAGGCGGCGTCTGGGCGGGTCAGCACCGCGACGACGTCATGACGTGGCGATTCGACGAGCCGACGCAGCGACGGCACGGCGGGCTCGGGCGTCCCGGCGAAGACGATGCGCACCGCGCCAGTGTAGAGAGGGCATTCGGCGCGGATACCGATGCGTGTTCAGCGCGGCGTCTGGTAGTACTCCCGCTCCGCGACACCGGTCAGCGGTGCGACGAACATCCACGGGATCGTGGTGATCAAGCGGTTCAGCGTGGCGACGGAATCGTTGTAGTACTGGCGCGCGAACGCGAGCTTGTTCTCGCTGTCGGTGAGGTTCTCCTGCAAGTTGAGGAAGTTGTTCGACGAGTTCAGTTGCGGATAGTCCTGTCCGAGAGCCAGCAGCGGGGCCAGCGCGGCGTCGAGGTCCTTCTCGGCGGCGCTGCGCTGGGCCACCGACTTACCCGCCGTCGCGGAGGTCAACGCCGCCCGGGCGTTGGTGACGTGGTCGAGGATGCCCTTCTCGTGTGCGGCGAAGGTCTGCACGGTGTGCACGAGGCTTGGGATCAGCGATGCGCGGCGCGTGAGTTCGACGTCGATACCGCTGAGCGCCTCGGCAACTCGCACATCGGCGGCACGCAGCTTGTTGTAGCCGACTACGAACACGACGAACGCCAGTACCGCCAACACCAGCGCACACACCAACAGCAACGTCACCATGATCCGCCGCC
>NZ_LQIK01000001.1 GCF_001499855.1 Mycobacterium sp. GA-0227b | reverse complement strand
TAACTGTCAACCATCAGCCGAAACACTGTCGCCCATCAACCGAAGACGAAATGTCAAGCCTCAACCGCACTAATACACAAGAAAAAGCGCGCCCGAAGGGATTCGAACCCCTAACCTTCTGATCCGTAGTCAGATGCTCTATCCGTTGAGCTACGGGCGCCTGGTCAATCTTGAGTTGTGTGGCTGACGGGTCAGCCGCGGCGGAGGCGAGAGGATTTGAACCTCCGGTCGCCTTTGAGGGCGACAACTCATTAGCAGTGAGCCCCATTCGGCCGCTCTGGCACGCCTCCTCGACGATTACCGCCGATCCGACAGCGTACACATCGGCCACCGCGCGAGGCAAAGCGCATTCGCCCGACCCATAAACTGGTGCGGTGACCGTCCGGCTGCGCCCCGAACTGGCTGATCTGCCTGCGTACACCCCCGGCAGAACCGTTCCCGGCGCGATCAAGATCGCCAGCAACGAGACGGTGCATCCGCCGCTGCCGAGCGTGCGGGCTGCGATCGAGAAGGCCGCCGGCAACATCAACCGCTATCCCGACAACGGTTACGTCGAACTCAAGGAGCGGCTCGCCAAACACGTCAACTTCGCTCCCGAGCACATCGCGGTCGGCTGCGGATCGGTCAGCTTGTGC
Organism: Mycobacterium sp. GA-0227b; assembly: GCF_001499855.1. Lineage (GTDB taxonomy): Bacteria > Actinomycetota > Actinomycetes > Mycobacteriales > Mycobacteriaceae > Mycobacterium. The sequence continues at coordinate 559,301 of NZ_LQIK01000001.1, read as the reverse complement.
CAGCAGCTGATCCAGATCACCTCGACCGTCGGCGACGAGGTGTTGTTCGGCTGGCGCAGCTTCGAGATCTATCCGCTGCAGGTGCGCACGGCAGGGGCGACCGCCGTGCCGGTGCCGCTGACCGACCACACGCACGACCTCGACGCGATGCTCGCCGCGATCACCGACCGCACCCGGTTGATCTTCGTGTGCAATCCGAACAACCCGACCTCCACCGTCGTCGAGCCGGCCGCGCTCGCCAGTTTCGTCGCGGCGGTGCCGCCGCACATCCTGATCGCGCTCGACGAGGCCTACGTCGAATACATCCGCGCGCCCATGCTGCCGGACAGCTTCGGCCTGGTCCGCGCACACCCGAACCTTGTTGTCTTACGGACGTTTTCGAAAGCATATGGGCTGGCCGGGCTGCGCATCGGCTACGCGGTCGGCGACCCGGACGTCATCACCGCGCTCGGCAAGGTGTACGTCCCGTTCACCGCGACCAGCATCTCCCAGGCCGCCGCGATCGCGTCCCTGGATGCCGCCGACGAATTGCTCGAGCGCACCGATGCGGTCGTCGCCGAACGGGTCCGCGTCACGGCGGCACTGCGTGAGGCCGGCTACACGGTGCCGGACTCGCAGGCCAACTTCGTGTGGCTGCCGATGCCAGGGCGCGCTCAAGAGTTCGCTGAGGCGTCGGCGGACCACCGCATCATCGTGCGGCCCTACGGCGACGACGGGGTGCGTGTCACCGTCGCCGCGACGCACGAGAACGACGCGTTCATCGAGTTCGCCCGCCAGTGGAAAGGAAACACATGACTTCGACGCGCACTGCCCGCGAGACGTTCACCGACCTCACGAAGCGCAGCGGCCAGATCTCGGACGCCGAACTCGACGAGTTCTGGGCCACGCTGCAGCCGGCCACCATCGACTTCATGATCGGCGAGTGGAAAGGCGGCGAGTTTCACACCGGCCACAAGGCCAACGGCTTCATGGAGCGACTCAACTGGTTCGGCAAGACGTTCGTGTCGGCCACCGACGCCAAGCCGCTGGTGTGCCTCGACGACGACGGCAACAAGTTCTCCAACACCGAAGCCATGAAGGGCGAGGCGAGCTTGTGGATGGAGGAGTTTCGCGGCGAGGTGGTCGCGTCGATGGTCTACGACGGCGCTCCGGTGCATGACCACTTCAAGGTCGTCGACGAGAACGCCGTCGTCGGAATCATGAACGGCAAGGGCGCCCTCGATGAGGGCAGGCACCTGTACTTCTACCTCGAGCGGGTGTAATCGTCGCGATGCTAGGGACGAGATTGCGCTGAGGGCTGTTGGTTGTGACCACAGCCCTGCTTGCAATCTCGACGCTAGGCGCGGCGGCCGGTGTACGCGAGCAAGCGCGTCAGCGCATCGGCCTCGTCGGCGACTTCGAGCGGGTCGTCGAAGCCGACGTTGACGCGACCCTCCGGCGTGATGATCTTGCGCGCCAACCCCAGCACGTAGTCGGACAACGACTCCGGAGCGTCGACCTCACGCCCGACCGCCTCGGCGTAATCCCAAGCGTGCACGAGGAACTCGAGCGACAGCACACCGACCATCACCTTGGCGGGAGCCTCGTTTCCGCCGAACTCAACCGTGCCGTCCAGGCCGCGGCGCTGCCAGGCGTCGAGCGCGGGCCGCGCCGCCAACACCACCTGCTGCTCGACGGACGCGTCGCGGTCGCGCTCACCGAATTCGGCGCCGGCCATCCCGCCGATGATGGTGATCGAGTTGAGCAGGTGGTCGGTCAGCGCGGCGACGTCGAACTCCCGGCACGGCGTCTGCTTGTGCAGATCGTCGGCGGCGATGCCGTGCAGGACGTGCTGCAACACGGCGAACGACTTCTCCGCGCTGCGCAGTTCGTCGGTTGGTGGCGAATCGGGTCCTGGGCGCAAGTCCTCGGGCATGCCGCCACGCTACGTCGCCGTTGGGCATATCGTTGCCGGGATGAGGACGCGCGTGCGAGTTGCGGCGGCGATGCTGGTGTTCGTCGGCGTCACGACGGCATGCCAGCGCACGACGGAGGGTTCCGTCGCGATGACCACCGAACCGGGGCCGCCGTTGACCTCTCCGGCGCCGACGGCGATGCCGTCGATTCCCGGTCTGCCCGACTTCGAGATTCCCGGCCTACCGCTGCCGACCCGTGACACCGACGTCCCGGTCGTCCCGCCTCCCCCGAACGCCGTGTCGATGACGTGCGAGGAGTTCAACGGGCTCGACGAGGCGACCCGGCTTGCCGTGATCCGCGCGATCCTCGAGCAGGAGAACAACCCGTTGGGGCCCAACGGGGAGGGCATCGGCCAGATGCTCGCCGAGGCCGCCTGCCAGTTCCTGCCCAGCGCCACGGTGAGCGAGATCCTGCTGGGCAAGCCGCCGCCGTAGACCGGGTCTTCGCGCAAGCGCCCATTCGTGACGAACTAGCGTGTTGCCCCATGGGTCTTGAAACCGGTGCTTACGAATCGCTCACCGTCGACATCTCCGATCACGTCGCGCGGGTGACGTTGACCGGTCCCGGCAAGGGCAATGCCATGGGGCCCGCGTTCTGGGCCGAGATGCCCGAGGTGTTCGCCGAACTCGACGCCGACCGCGAGGTGCGCGCGATCGTACTGACCGGCTCGGGCAAGCACTTCAGCTACGGGCTCGACCTGCCCGCGATGGGCGGAACGCTCTCAGGCGTGCTGTCCGGGGGTGCGAGCGCCCGGCCGCGCGCCGAATTCCACGCGACGGTCCTACGCATGCAGGGCGCGATCAGCGCGGTCGCCGACTGCCGAACGCCGACGATCGCCTCGGTGCACGGCTGGTGCATCGGCGGCGGGGTCGATCTGATCTCGGCGGTCGACATCAGATACGCCAGCGCCGACGCCAAGTTCTCAGTGCGCGAGATCAAGCTCGCGATGGTGGCCGACGTCGGCAGCCTGGCCAGGTTGCCGCTGATCCTCAACGACGGGCACTTGCGCGAACTCGCGTTGACGGGCAAGGACATCGACGCGGCGCGTGCGGAGAAGATCGGGTTGGTCAACGACGTATACGACGATGCCGAGGCGTCCCTGGCCGCCGCGCACCGGACCGCCGCCGAGATCGCCGCCAACCCTCCGCTGACCGTCGCCGGCGTGAAGGACGTGCTCGACCAGCAGCGCATCGCCCGCGTTTCGGAGAGCCTGCGTTACGTCGCCGCGTGGAACTCCGCGTTCCTCCCGTCGCAGGACCTGACCGAGGGGATCAGCGCGACGTTCGAGAAGCGGCCGCCGAACTTCACCGGGGATTAGTCAGACCCGGGGAATGGGCGTCCAACCCAGTTCGTCCTTGGCCTTGGCGTTCGACAGCGGCAACCACGTATCGCCGAATGCGGTCACCCCGTACGGTGCGACGAGCTTGACCACACTGCGCGGAATGCGCAGTTGCCGAGGCCGCCCCAACTTGGCGGCCAGTTCCCGGGTGTAGTCGTTGAACGACTGCGGGCGGTCGTCGACGATGTTGTAGATCTGCCCGCCGCGGCCGCGGTCGAGCGCGTCCGCGGTGGCCTTGGCGACGTCGTCGATGTGCACCCAGGACACGATCCCCGAGCCGCCCATGTCCAACCCCACGCGCCACTTCGCCATCCGCGCGAAGGTCTCGTCGTGCGGTACGGCCGGCCCGTAGAAGGCGCCGTAGCGCAACACGATTCCCTCCGTATCGCTGTGTTCGCCGGAGGCCAGGACCTTCTGCTCCATCCCGCGTAGCGCCGCCAGCATCGCAGCACCGCCGGGTGGAGGCGGGCCGGGATACGGATCGCTCTCGTCCATGAGTGCGGGCCCGGTGGTCGGGTAGCCGTAGGCGAAGATCACGGACTCGGCGACGACGCGCCGCACACCGGCACGCTGCGCCGCCGCCAGGAGGTTGGGCGCGCCGGTTCCCCACAGCTTTCGCGCGGGCTCGAAGTCCCTGAGGCGCATCGGCCCCCGCTTGGGCAGTGTGGTCAGCAGCGACACCACCACTTCGGGACCGATGTCTGCCACCACCTTGTCGACGGCGTCGGCATCGAAAACGTCGGCCACCACCGGTTTGGCGCCCGTCGCTGCGATCTGTGAAGTCTTCGACTGCGACCGGGTCAGCCCGGCGACCTCGTGGCCGCGGAAGTTCAACTCCCGCAACAGCGGAAGCCCCGGTACGCTCGTCGCGCCGGCAACCAGTACACGCATCAGCGCCCTCCTTTTTCAGCAACTATGTTGACGCGCAATGCGATTGCCAGGATCACGGTGGTCGCCACCAGGCCACCGGCCTCCAGCCAGCCGATCCAGTCGCCCGCGCCGTGGTGTGGGTCGATGAGGTGGCTGAGCGCGTGCAGCGCCCAGTGCAGTGTCGCGAATGCCAGCGCGGGCGTGCGCCAGGTCGGCCACCGCACCGCGGCGAGCAGCATGAGCCCCTGCGGCACCTCGAAGGTGGCGTTGTCGAAGATGTAGTGATCGTTGCGCGAGCCGAAGTTGCCGAGCGTATCGAAGAAGACGCCCGGCGCGAACATCATGAACAGCCCCAGCGCCAGGGCGTACAGCCCGAAGACGATGAGAGTCACCTCAACGAACCCGGCCCTTGTGCGCGTCGGTGTCGTTGTCATACCGTCACGCTAGTTCGTTACTGGCCTCAAGATAGGCACCACTTCCATGGCGAAATCGGGTACCACTTCCGGACCCGAGCTGTTGCTGGAACTGGACCGCACCGCCAGCGATCCGCTGCACCGCCAACTCACCGACGGGCTGCGGGCGGCCATCCGGACGGGCCGCCTTGCACCGGGGACACGGCTGCCCTCGAGTCGGGTGCTGGCCGTCGACCTCGGCGTCTCCCGTCGACTGGTGGTCGACGCCTACAGCCAACTCGTCGCCGAGGGCTTTCTGCTCGGCAGGCACGGGTCGGGCACCGTGGTCGCCACGGTCGACACCGTGAACATGCCCATCGGTGATGCGCGGGGGCCGACGACGCGCTACGACGTCGACTTCCTGCCGGGATCGCCGGATCTGCGGAGTTTCCCGCGGGAAGCCTGGCTGCGGGCCCTGCGGCAGGGCCTCGCTGAGATCGGCTCGGACGCATTCGGCTACGTGGCGCCGCAGGGGCTGTTCGCGGCGAGGGTTGCTGTCGCCGACTACCTACGTCGCGTCCGAGCCGTACACGCCGACCCGCACCACATCGTGCTGTGCTCAGGGGCCACCCAGGCCGTGGCACTGCTGGCCCAGTCGCTGCCGGCGACCTCGCTGGCGATGGAGGACCCTGGCTTCTGGTTGCATCGAATGGTGCTGCGCAACAACGGGATCGAGCCGATACCCGTTCCCGTAGACGACGATGGGCTCGACGTCGGCGCCCTGGCCGACAGCGGCGCCGACGCCGTGCTCGCCACCCCGGCGCACCAGTCCCCGACCGGAGTCGTGCTCTCGGCCGCGCGACGGACCGAGCTGATGGACTGGGCGCGCGCCGGCCACCTGATCGTCGAGGACGACTACGACGCCGAGTACCGCTACGACCGCGCGCCCGTCGGCGCGCTACAGGGAATCGCGCCCGACCGCGTCGTCTATGTCGGCTCGACCAGCAAAACCCTGGCCCCAGGCCTTCGCATCGGCTGGATGGTCCTTCCCGCACACCTCGTCGGACCCGTGACAATGGCGAAAGGCCTTGCCGACACCGGAAGTTCGGTGATGGACCAGTTGGCGTTCGCGCAACTGCTGACCTCGGGCGGATACGACCGGCACCTACGCCAGATGCGGCGTCGCTACCTGATGCGCCGCAACGCGCTGCTGGGGGCGGTGCGCCGATACCTGCCGCGGGCGAGGGTGCTCGGTGCGGCGGCCGGTGTCCACCTGACCGTGCACTTTCCCGACGGTTTCCCGGTCGAACAGTTGGTGCAGCGGGCCGCGGCTCAACGTGTGCGCGTCGAACCCCTCGCGCCGTGCTACGCCGATCCGGCGTCGGCACCACCGGGACTGCTCCTCGGCTATGCCAACCTCACTGAGACACAGATTGATTCGGGCGTGCAGACGTTGGCGCGATGCAGCCGCATGGGCGGTGGCGGAGGGATTTGAACCCCCGGACGGTGTTAGCCGTCTCTCGCTTTCAAGGCGAGTGCATTAGGCCGCTCTGCCACGCCACCGCCGACAAGAGTACGGGGGTCCCGGCTCGGGAGCGACGGGGAGACCGCTCAGACCCGGCCGAGCTTGGCGTTCGAAGTCCCGCTCTTGAGCCCAACGCTGATCCGCCTGCAGTTCTCGCCCATCGCCGCGACCTGGGGCCGCGACAGCCGGTCGAGAAAATGTGCGCGGACGCCCTCGCCGTAAGTGGTCATGGCCTGTCGCACTGCGGCCTGGCCGTCCTCGGTGATGCTGGCCAGTACGCCACGGCCGTCGTCGGGACTCGCGCCACGGCGCACCAGCCCCTGCAGTTCCAGCCGGCGAATCTGCCGGGTGACCCGGCTCGGTAGCGACATCAACCCGTCCGCGAGGTCCCCCATGCGGGCCGACCCGGTCGCGGACTTGTCCAGCATGTCCAGCAACCGCACGTCGTTCAGCGTGAGGTGGTGCGTGTCCACGAGCGAGCGGTTCAGCGTCGCATACAGACGCAACGCCGAGTCCAAAAAGTTTTGCCAGGACCGTTGCTCAGCGATGTCCAGGCCCGGCATATCCCCCGCGGTACGTCCCGCGATAATCCCCTCCATGCGGCCATAGTAAATCCCGAGGGCATTGCTGGTCGGGGATTTGTCAGACTGTTTCGGCAGGCTATAGCGTTAGCTGGATGCACGCGATCGTGGCCGAGGCGGAAGGCCGACTGACCTGGCAGGAAGTTCCCGATATCGGGCCCACCGGCGACGAGCTACTCATCAAGGTGGCCAGCGCCGGGATCAACCGGGCGGACCTGTTGCAAGCCGCTGGGAAGTATCCGCCGCCGCCAGGCGCGAGTGAGATCCTCGGGCTCGAGGTCTCCGGAACCGTCGTCGCGACCGGCGACAGCACCGCCGGATGGTCGGTCGGACAACAGGTCTGCGCACTGCTGGCCGGCGGCGGATACGCCGAGTACGTGGCGGTCCCCGCCGGACAGGTGATGCCGCTGCCCGCGTCGGTGAGCCTGCACGAGGCCGCCGGCCTGCCCGAAGCGGCCTGCACGGTCTGGTCGAATCTGGTGATGACCGCGGGCCTGTCTGCCGGGCAGCTGCTGCTGATCCACGGCGGCGCAAGCGGCATCGGTACTCACGCCATCCAGGTGGGCCGTGCCATCGGCAGCCGGGTGGCCGTGACCGCAGGTTCGGCGCAGAAGCTCGAGCTGTGCGCCGAGTTGGGGGCCGAGGTGACGATCAACTACCGCGACGAGGACTTCGTCGAGCGGATCGGCGCCGAGGGTGGCGCCGACGTCATCCTCGACATCATGGGGGCGGCCTACCTCGACCGCAACATCGACGCGCTCGGGCCTGACGGCCGGTTGGTGGTCATCGGGATGCAGGGCGGGGTCAAGGCCGAACTCAACATCGGCAAGCTGCTCGGCAAGCGTGCCGGGGTCATCGCCACTGCGCTGCGCTCCCGTCCGGTCGACGGACGCGGGAGTAAGAGCGACGTCGTCGCCGAGGTGGTGGCGAACGTCTGGCCGATGGTCGAGAGCGGTCAGGTGCGGCCGATCATCGGGGCCGAGTACCCGGTTCACGAGGCCGGCGCGGCGCACGAACTTCTGCAGTCCGGTGAGGTTTCGGGCAAAGTCCTTCTGCGCGTGGCCGATTAACCGACGGTCAGCCCAGCGAGGCGAGCGCGCGAACCAGCTGGTCGACCTCCGCGGTGGTGGTGTAGTGCGCCAATCCCACCGTCACGGCACCGCCGACGTCATTGACGCCGATCACGTCCAGCACCCGCGAGTTCGCGTTCGATATGGCCAGAATCCCGTTGTCGGCCAGGCGCTGCACCACCCGTTCGGCGGGTACATCGCTGACCGCGAAGCTGAGCACCGGAATTCTGGATTCGGGCTGGCCGATGACCATGACGGTGGACAGCGACCGCAGCGAGATCAGCAGGTAGTCGAACAACCGGTTCATGTACAGGCTCGCCGATTGCATCGAGACCGCGAGCCGTTCGCGACGCGTGCCGTGGGCGTTCTCGTCCAGCAAGGCCAAGTACTCGATGCTCGCCACCACCCCGGCGAGCAAGCCGAATTGATGCGCGCCGACCTCCAGCCGCGAGGCCCCGATCGCATACGGATTCAACGAAACCGAGCTGAACGTGTCGATGAGGGACGGGTCGCGGAACACCAGCGCGCCGATCGGCGGCCCGCCCCATGCCAACGCGTTGACCGCCACCACGTCGGCGTCGATCTCGTCGATGTCGATCAGCTGGTAGGGCGCGGCCGCGGAATGGTCGACGACGACCAGTGCGCCCTGGTCGTGCGCCAACTTCGTCACCGCGCGCAGGTCGGTGACCGTGCCCAAAGTCGAAGAGGCAGAAGTGATTGCGACCAACCGGGTGTTGCGGGTGACCAGGCTTTCCCACTGCCAGCTTGGCAGTTCGCCGGTTTCGATGTCGACCTCGGCCCACTTCACCTTCGCCCCATAGCGATTGGCGGCCCGCAGCCACGGCGCGATGTTGGCCTCGTCGTCGAGCCGGGTGACCACCACTTCATAGCCGAGGCCGACCCGCGACGACGACGCGTCCGCCAGCGAGGTCAGCAGGATCGCGCGGTCGGCGCCCAGCACTACCCCGCGCGGATCGGCGTTGACCAGGTCGGCCACCGCCGAGCGGGCGGCTTCCAGGACGGCGGCGCTGCGTTGCGCGGACGGGTGCGGACCCACGGGCGTCGGCATCGAACCGCGGAAGGCGGTCGACACCGCACGGCCGACGCTGTCGGGCAGCAGCATGCCGTGCTGGGCATCGAAACGCACCCACCCATCGCCCAGGGACGGGTGCAAACCGCGCACCCGGGCGACGTCGTATGCCATGCCAGTCCACCTTCGAGCGTCCGTGATTTTCACAAACCGACACGATTCTGGCCGAAGCTCGGCCCGACCCGCCATGCCGGACTGGGTCTGTTGCGCAGCCATACTAGTCCAGTGAGCTTCGTCACCGGTGTGCTAATCGCGTTGTCGTTGCTGGTCAGCCCCGCAGCAACGCTCGACTGGCGCTACGGAACGGTCTGGACACCAGTGGTGAGAGGGCTCGCCGTGACCCTGGGACTAGTGTCGCTAGGTGGTTCGCGGTCGGGGGGACCGCGCCTACGAATGACGTGGATTAGATGGAACCCAGAGGGAACACCGAGGTTATGACCGACGACGACAACATCGAGATCATCAGCGGCGCGACCGGCGAGGCCGACGCCGACGAGGACAGCGACGGCAAGTCGCTGACCGACCTCGTCGAGCAACCGGCGAAGGTCATGCGGATCGGCACCATGATCAAGCAACTCCTCGAGGAGGTCCGCGCCGCCCCGCTCGACGAGGCCAGCCGCAACCGGCTCCGCGAGATCCACCGCACCAGCATCACCGAACTCGAAGACGGGCTCGCCCCTGAGCTGCGCGACGAGCTCGAACGGCTCACGCTGCCGTTCACCGACGACGGCGTGCCCTCCGACGCCGAGCTGCGCATCGCGCAGGCGCAGCTGGTCGGCTGGTTGGAGGGGTTGTTCCACGGCATCCAGACCGCGCTGTTCGCCCAGCAGATGGCCGCCCGCCAACAGCTCGAGCAGATGCGCGGTCAGGGCGCGCTGCCCCCCGGCGTGGCGGTCCGCGGTGGCCCGTCGCATCCGGGGACCGGACAGTACCTCTGATTTTCGGGTAGGAGCCGGTTGGTGGTCCCGCACATCGAGACACGCAACGCGTGGGTGGAGTTTCCGATCTTCGACGCGAAGTCGCGCTCGCTGAAGAAGGCGTTCCTCGGTAAGGCCGGCGGCGCGATCGGACGCAACGACTCCAACGTCGTGGTCATCGAGGCCCTGCGGGACATCACCATGTCGCTGGAACTCGGCGATCGGGTGGGCCTGGTGGGTCACAACGGCGCGGGCAAGTCGACGCTGCTGCGACTGCTGTCGGGCATCTACGAGCCGACCCGCGGCGTGGCGACGGTAACCGGCCGGGTGGCGCCGGTGTTCGACCTGGGCGTCGGGATGGACCCGGAGATCTCGGGGTTCGAGAACATCATCATCCGCGGGCTGTTCCTCGGACAGACCCGCAAGCAGATGCTGGCAAAGGTCGACGAGATCGCGGAGTTCACCGAACTCGGCGATTACCTGTCGATGCCGTTGCGCACGTATTCCACCGGTATGCGGGTGCGTCTCGCGATGGGTGTGGTGACGAGCATCGACCCGGAGATTCTGCTGCTCGACGAGGGTATCGGCGCGGTGGACGCCGAGTTCTTGAAGAAGGCGCAGACCCGGTTGGCCGAGCTCGTCGAGCGCTCCGGAATCCTGGTGTTCGCCAGCCACTCCAACGAATTCCTGGCCCGGCTCTGCAACACCGCGATGTGGATCGACCACGGCACGGTCAAGATGACCGGCGGGATCGAGGACGTCGTCCGCGCGTATGAGGGCGACGACGCCGCCCGGCATGTCCGGGAAGTGCTCGAAGAGACGCGCCAAGGATGACCGCCGACGAGGGCTTGCCCGAGGAGCCAACCAGCCCCGACGAGGGCTTGCCCGAGGAGCCAACCAGCCCCGTCGTGTGCGCGGTGGTGGTCACCCACCGGCGGCCCGACGACCTGGCCAAATCGCTGGAGGCGGTGTCGGCCCAGACCCGCGCGCCGGACCATCTGATCGTCGTCGACAACGACTTCTCAGACGGGGGCGACCAGCGGGTGGCCGAGCTGGTGGCCGGGCAGCCGGTACCGACCACGTATCTGGGATCACAGCGAAACCTCGGGGGCGCAGGCGGTTTCGCGTTGGGCATGCTGCACGCGCTGGCTCTGGGCGCCGATTGGGTCTGGCTGGCCGACGACGACGGCCGCCCCGCCGACTCCGAGGTGCTCGGCACGCTGCTCGAGTGCGCCTCGCGCCACGGCCTTGCCGAGGTGTCGCCGATGGTGTGCGATATGACCGACCCTGGGCGGCTGGCGTTTCCGCTGCGTCGCGGCATCGTGTGGCGCCGCCGGGTCGAGGAGTTGCGCACCGACGCCGGGGTGGATCTGCTGCCGGGCATCGCATCGCTGTTCAACGGGGCGTTGTTCGCCGCCGGAACGCTGGACGCGGTTGGTGTGCCGGATCTGCGGCTGTTCGTGCGCGGCGACGAAACCGAACTGCACCGCAGGCTGGTTCGCTCCGGGTTGCCGTTCGGCACCTGCTTGACCGCGGTGTACCTGCACCCACAGGGCGGCGACGAGTTCAAGCCCATCCTCGGTGGGCGGATGCACACCCAGTATCCGGAAAACGCTGTTAAACGTTTCTATACCTACCGCAACCGCGGTTATCTGCTGTCCCAACCCGGGCTGCGTCGGCTGCAGTTTCAGGAATGGGCCCGTTTCGGCTGGTTCTTCCTGGTGTCACGCCGCGACCCCGCCGGCCTGATGGAGTGGATTCGGTTGCGGCGCTTGGGCCGTAAGGAGAGATTCGGCAAGCCATCACACCTGGGCGAGCGATGGGGCCACGCCCGTAGGGCAGGGGACGACGGGAAAAAGAGATGACGTTCACCGACGCCGCCGCGCAGTCGAGGACGATGGGCCGGGCGTGGGGCGACCTGGTCGCCGGCTTCGGCAAGCGCGAACTGTGGCTGCACCTCGGCTGGCAGGACATCAAACAACGCTACCGCCGCTCGGTGCTCGGCCCGTTCTGGATCACGATCGCCACCGGCGCGACGGCCGTCGCGATGGGCCTGCTGTACTCGAAGCTGTTCAAACTCGAACTGGCCGAACACCTTCCGTACGTCACCCTCGGGCTGATCGTGTGGAACCTGATCAATGCGGCGATCTTGGAGGGCGCCGACGTGTTCGTCGCCAACGAGGGGCTGATCAAGCAGCTGCCGACCCCGCTGTCGGTGCACGTGTATCGGCTGGTGTGGCGGCAGATGATCCTGTTCGCGCACAACATGATCATCTTCGTGATCATCGCGATGATCTACCCCAAGCCGTGGAAGTGGACCGATCTGGCGGTCATTCCGGCGCTGGGGCTGATCGTGCTCAACTGCATCTGGGTGTCGCTGTGCTTCGGCATCCTGGCGACCCGCTACCGCGACATCAGCCCCCTGCTGAACAGCCTGGTGCAACTGCTGTTCTTCATGACGCCGATCATCTGGAACGAGTCCACCCTGCAGCAGCAGGGCGCGGCTCAGTACGCGAAGGTCGTCGAACTCAACCCGCTGCTGCACTATCTCGACATCGTGCGTGCGCCGCTGCTCGGCGCCGACCAGGAATTACGGCACTGGGTGGTGGTGCTCGTGCTGACGGTGATCGGCTGGATACTCGCGGCGTTTGCGATGCGCCAGTACCGGGCCCGCGTCCCGTACTGGGTTTGATTCTCCTGCGCGAGGCACCCTGCGGAACCTAGGGCGCCGCCGCGTCCGTTATGGACATATGAGCATCCCGCCATATCAACCACCGTCGTCCACACCGCAGAGCGCCGGCGGCACGTTGACGTGCCCGAAGTGTGCGGGCTCGATGCGCACATACGAACGCAACGGCATCCACCTCGAGCAGTGCGACACCTGCCGGGGCATCTTCCTCGACTTCGGCGAACTCGAGTCGCTCACCCAGATGGAGAACCGGTTCGTGCAGTCCCCGCCGCCCCCGCCGCCCGTTCAGCCGGGCTACGGCTACGGGCCCGGTTGGGGTCACCGCGGCAACAAGTACTACCGCAAGCAGGGGTTCGGCCGGCTGTTCTTCTCCAGCTAGCCCGGCTACCCCATCCGCGCGCAGGCGGCCAGCAGCAGGTCGTCGTCGGGATGATGGGCGGCGGCCTGCACGACGGCGGCGCGCGCGAACGGTTCGAGCACCGGCCACGGGTCATCGTGGGGCAGTGCGGGACCGCCCGCGCCACGGTAGGCGTCGACGAAGCGGGTCCAGTCGTCGTCGGGAATCAGGCCCGCCGCCCAGAACCCGGCCGGCCGGGCGAGGTCCCATGCCGGGTCACCCGAGCCGAGGTCGTCGATGTCGATGAGCATCCACGGGGCGTCCGCGCGCTGACGACCGAGCTGGCCCAGATGGAAGTCGCCGTGCACCAGCGTCACCGGACGGTTCGGCGACCCGGCGCGCCAGACCGCGTCTGGCAGGCCGGCCGCCGCCCGGCGCACCGTCGGGTCGCCGTCCTTGCGCAACGTTTCAACCGCCCGCCGCATCCGCTGCGGCCAACCGTGCGGCGGCACCCGCGGCGGGCGCGATTCCGAGTGCAACCGGGCCAGCAGCTGCCCGGCCTCGGCCCACGGTAAGCAATCGGGTTGCTGGGCAACGGTTTCCACCCACGGCCACCGGGTCCTCCATCGGTCGCCCACCGGCTCGGGGACCGGCTGCAGCGGTGAGAGCAGACAGTCCGAACGGGCGGCGATCCGCAACCGGGCTGTCAGCGCGCGGGGGTCGGTACCCGGCCGGTGCAGCTTGTAGACGACGGCATCGGAACCGACGCCATCGACGACGATCTGCGCACCGGACGGGGTCTGCACGCCTGAAACGGTATTAGGGATTGACCGTCATCTGCGCCGTGGCGGTTGCTGAACGATGGCGGCGTTGATGCGGTTCCACGCGTTGATGGTGACCGCCATCGCGACGACCTGTCCCAGTTCGCGCTCGGAGAACACCTCGGCGGCTTGTGCGTACACGTCATCAGGCACGGGGCCGTCCCGCAGGTCGGTGACCGCCTCGGTCAGTGCCAGGGCCGCGCGCTCACGCTCGGAGAACAGCCCGCCGGCCTCTCGCCATGCGGCCAGCAGATCGATCTTCTGCTCGTCGACGCCGTGCTTGCGCGCATCGCGGGTGTGCATGTCGAGGCAGAACGCGCAGTGGTTCATCTGCGACGCGCGAATCTTGATCAGCTCGCCGAGTTCGACATCGAGATCCTTGGCGGCGGCGTTGCTCAGCGTCATCATCGCGTCGAGCAACTCGGGAGATGTCTTGTAGATCTTGAGCCGGTCGGTGCTGTTGGTGGCTTCGCGGGATTCGAGTGTCTGTGTCATGGCTCCGACGCTAGTACGAAATGTCCCAGCGACATGGTTCAATTCAGGCATGACTTCGTGGGCCAATCCGGGGACGCGCGATCTCCATCTGGATCTGCGCCACCGCATCGTGCCCGGCACCCGCGGCGCACGTGACCTGCTGATCGGCGCCCTGCGCGATGCGGTGCGCTCGGGGCGGCTCGCCCCCGGCGCCGTGTTGCCGCCTTCGCGCAGTCTGGCCGGCGACCTCGGGCTGGCCCGCAACACGGTCGCCGAAGCTTATGCCGAGCTGGTCGCGGAAGGATGGCTCGCCTCGCGGCAGGGCGCAGGCACGTGGGTCCTCAACGCCGCCGGCGCAGCAGCCCCGGCGCGCCCCCGCCGCGGGATACGCACCGCACCGCGGCACAACTTCATGCCCGGATCACCAGACGTTTCGGAATTCCCCCGCGCCGAGTGGGTCGCGTCCACCCGCCGGGCGCTGGCCAACGCGCCCACCGAGGCGCTACGCATGGGTGATCCACGCGGGCGCCTGGAACTGCGCGAGGCGATCGCCGGCTACCTCGCGCGTGTGCGCGGGGTGCGCACCACCCCGGAGTCGATTGTCATCTGCGCGGGCACCCGGCACGGCGTCGAGATGCTGACGCGGGTGTTCGGCACCAGCCGGCCCATCGCTGTGGAAGCGTACGGGCTCTTCATCTTTCGCGATGCGATCGCCGCACTCGGCGGGCACACGGTGCCGATCGGCGTCGACGATCACGGCGCGGTGGTGGCCGATCTGGATGCCCTCGACGTACCCGCTGCGCTTCTGACCCCGGCCCATCACAGCCCGCTCGGTATGTCGCTTCACCCGGAGCGGCGCGCCGCGGTGGTCGAGTGGGCCCGACGCGCGAACGGTTACGTGATCGACGACGACTACGACGGCGAGTTCCGCTATGACCGCCAACCCGTTGGCGCCCTGCAGGCGCTGTGCCCGGACCGCGTCGCCTACCTCGGTTCGGCCAGCAAGAGCCTGTCGCCCGTGCTGCGACTGGGCTGGATGGTGCTGCCGGGCCAACTCGTCGAGTCGGTGCTGGCGGCCAGTGGCGGAGATCAGTTCTACGTCAACGGAATTGCGCAGCTGACGATGGCCGATTTCATTGCCGGCGGCGCCTACGACAAGCACATCCGACGCATGCGGATGCGGTACCGGCGCCGCCGGGACACCCTCGTCGAGGCGTTGGGAAGCTTCCACATCGGGATCGGCGGCCTCAACGCGGGGCTCAATCTGCTGCTGACGCTGCCCGACGGCGCCGAACCCGAGGTGCTGCAACGGGCCGGTGAGGCCGGCGTTGCGCTGCAGGGGCTTTCGATCATGCGGCATCCGCAGGCAAGTGCCGACGTGCCCGATCCCGACGGCATCATCATCGGCTTCGGCACACCGGCCAGGAATGCTTTCGCCGCGGCCGTCGACGCATTGTGTGATGTGCTCGAGTCGAGCGGGCTGGCCCGCTGACCGCATCGCCGCCGATCGCACCGTAAGCTGCCCGGGTGGCCGAGCCGCCGATGCAGCCGAACCTCAGCCTGGGCACCCAGATGGGGCGGTTCATCGTCACCGGCGGGGTGTCGGCGGTCGTCGACTTCGGGTTGTATGTCGCGTTGCTCGCCGCCGGGCTGCACGTCAATGTCGCCAAGACGGTCAGCTTCATCGCGGGCACCACGACCGCGTATCTCATCAACCGCCGGTGGACCTTTCAGGCGCCGCCGAGCGCTGCGCGGTTCATCGCCGTCTGCGTCCTCTACGCCGTCACCTATGCCGTTCAGGTCGGCATCAACTACGTGTTCTATGTGGCGTGGGACGAGAAGCCGTGGCGGGTCCCGGTCGCGTTCGTCATCGCCCAGGGCACGGCGACCGTAATCAATTTCGTGGTCCAGCGCGCGGTGATCTTCCGCCTTCAGACGTGACGGACGGCTTCACTCGCGACGGACAGCACCGTCGAGCGCTGCGCCGGCTTCGTGGTCCTGCCGGTCGTAGACATCGGCAGCGGCGCGCAACTTGTCACTGAGGTCGGTCAGGTCGGTGCGCAGACGCTGCGCCTGCGTCTCGAGGATGTCGATGAACTTCCCGAATCCGGGCGTGCCCGCCTGCTTCCACGCCGCACCTTGGGTCGAGATGCTGTCGGCCACCGCGGCGCGACTCGACGCCGCCTCGTTGGCCACCACCTGCATCTGGTCGGCGGACCGCCGAACCTCGGCGGTCACTACATTGAGATTGCCGTAGGTCATGGCGTTTTGTCTCCAGGCGAGAGTCGGCACGCGATCGTTCCGGTGATCAGCGACGCTTCGATCGAGCCGAACATCAACTCGCGCCCGTCGTCACTGGTGAACCGCACATCGTGGGCTCCCGCCGAGTTCTGCATCGCGGTGTCGGAGGTCAAGCCGGCCTCGGCGGCCAGCCGCTGCACCGCGGGCAGGGCGAGGTTCCACTCCTGGTCGGTGAACGAGTGCGGAGAAGTCAGCTTGGCGAAGTACAGCGCCACGCCCTGCCGGCCGTTCCGCTCGCAGCCGGCGCGCGACTCCTCTCTGCGCCACTCCCACGGTGCACTGGCCGGCACCAGCCGGCTGACCTCACCGCGTACGCGCTCGATCAGGTCGATCATCTGGGCTCGCGTGGCCTCGATATCGGGCAGGTCTGCGATGTCCATTGCCGGTACGTCCTCGTTCGTGATCGGGGATTCGGGTTTGTCCTGGCCGGCGCCCGAGGCGCCGTCCGCACCGCCACCGCCATTGCATCCCGCGATGACCAGCGCCGCGGTCGCCAACAAGGCCGCCAACGCGCGCGTCGTCGTCATCGAATCAACCTTTCGTCGCCGTTATCCAAAGGTACTTCCGCCAGCCCACCGGTGATGATCGCCAAGTTGTAGCCGGTGGTGCGCAGCACACCGCCGTCGTCGGATCGGGGGTAGTCGGCGTGGCTCTCCGCGCCCGCGCGCGACACATTGTCAGTGGGGCTTCTCGCCGCCTCCGAGGACAGTTGCTCCAGCGGCAGCGTCGTCGGGTTCGGCCCGAACTGCCCGAGATCACCAGCCGACGGCATCGGGATCGGCCCGAGCTTGGGGTCTCCGGAGATCCAGTCGCCCGGCGCGCTCATGACGTATGCGTGGCCGTCCTGCAAGAACATGTCGGATTCGTCGCCGATGGGACGCATCAACTCCAGCGGGACGCCATGGACGCCGGTGACCGACCCGACTTCGTCGGTGTGCCCCAGGCCCGGCGAACCGTAGAACGCCGCGTCGTCGACCACCCCGGTCTGGCCGAGCTCGTAGAGCGCCTGCGCGGTGGTGAGCGAACCGTAGGAATGCCCGAGCGCCGACAAGTGCACATCCGATCCGTGTTCGTTGGTGGCGTTGATGCCGCGGTAGAAGTCGGCGAGATCCGGCGCGGCGTCGTTGGCCCGGTTCTCGAAACCGGCCTCCAGCACCGAGATGTCCTTGCCCGGTGGTTCATAGCCGAGCCATGCGATCGTCGACACCTCCTCCCCGGGGCGCTTGGCGAGCTCGAGCTGGTTGACGGTCTCGTTGCGCAGCGCGGTGGCCTCGTTGACCATGCCCGGCAGGCTGGTCGGTCGGGTGTCGACGCCCGGCGTCGTCACGCTGACGTGTTCGGCGGTGTCGGGATTGCCGACCGCGATGGCGGCCCGGGCTTCCCTGTCTTCCGGGAACTCCAACAGCATCAGGTACTTGTTCGGGTCGTACGCGCTCTCGGTCTTGCCGTCCACCGACATCGCGGCCCTCATGGCCCTCGCATCGTTCAACCGATCCTGCCGTTCGGCCACCATCCGGTTGTACTCCGACCGCTTGATGGCCGATCCGGGGCCGGCCCCGGCGCCACCCAGGTACTCCTCGAGCGTCGGCAACTCGTCGACGGCCCGCTGCGCGTCGGCCAGTTCGCGGTCCAGCGCCGCCTTGTTGAGCTCACTGCGCACCGGGGTCGGCACCCCGTCGCGGTTCGCGATCCAGTCGGGATGTTCGGCCTTGACCTTGTCCTGCTCCTCCTGCGACAGCGCGTTCCACCACGCGTTGACGTCTTCGGGTGTGGCGCCCTCGCCCTCGGGCGGATACGGCGCAGACAGCCCCGACTGGTCACGCCCCATCTGCTGGGCGCCGGCGAAGTCGGTGGCGCCCTTCGAGGTGATGTCGCCGTCCTCGAGGTGACCGAAGACTTCGGCACAGTCGGCGTCGACGTCCTCGGCTTGGCGGATGAGCGCCTTGGCCCGCGCCTCGATGTTGTCGGCGATCGGGCGCAACTCGTCACGCATGTCCGGCGGCGCGTTGATGGTGACGTCTCCGTTGTCGGACAGGGTGAGCAGGCCGCCCTGCGCGGCGATGTCGGCGCGGATGGCGTCGAGTTCGATCTGCAGCTTCTCGACCGCCGCGGCGGTCTCCGACGCGAGTTGCTGTACGGCGCCGATCACCGCGACGTCGTCGAGCACCCGGCCGGTCGTCTCGTCGATCTTGCCGCGCGCGGCGTCCGCGGCAGGCGATTCCCACCCCGGCAGCCGGGAGATGAGCTCGAGGTCGGAGGTGACCCCCTCGATGGTCGTCAGCTCGCCGCCGAGCTCGAACGCGATGGACCGCAACGCACCCACATTCCAGGTGTCGATGTCGCTGAGCAGCATCGGCGGTGACCCCTAACAGTCGCCTGACCACGCTAACTCACCGCCACACCTGGTCCGCGCACCAATTTCCGGCTCTCCGGGACGCGACGCGCCGCACGGTACCCTCGTCACGATGTCCGAGAACCTGCCGACGACTTCGCGTGCCCTGACCGGCTTCGGGCGCACTGCACCGTCGGTCGCCCAGGTGCTGCGCACCCCCGACGTCGAGGTGATCGCCCGCGCCGTGCGCGAAGCCGCCGACCCCGCCGCGACGAGTCCGTCGTTCCTGCGTCGTGGTGTGCTCGCCCGTGGGCTCGGCCGGTCTTATGGCGACCAGGCGTGCAACGGCGGTGGGCTCGTCGTCGACATGACCGCGCTGAACAAGATCCACTCGATGAGCGCCGACACCGCCGTCGCCGACGTGGACGCGGGCGTCAGCCTGGATCAGCTGATGAAGGCCGCGCTGCCGTTCGGGTTGTGGGTTCCGGTGCTGCCGGGCACCCGCCAGGTCACCGTCGGCGGAGCCATCGCCTCCGACATCCACGGTAAGAACCACCACAGCGCGGGCAGCTTCGGCAACCACGTGTTGTCGATGGACCTGCTGATGGCCGACGGCGAGGTGCGCGCCGTGACGCCCGACGGGCCGGACAGCGAGCTGTTCTGGGCCACCGTCGGCGGCAACGGCCTCACCGGCATCGTGGTGCGCGCCCGTATCGCGATGACCCGCACCGAGACCGCATACTTCATCGCCGACGGGGTGGCCACCAAGGACCTCGACGAGACCATCGCCGTGCACCTGGACGGCAGCGAAGACCGCTACACCTACTCCAGCGCCTGGTTCGATCTCATCAGCCCGCCGCCGAAGCTCGGCCGCGCGTCGATCAGCCGCGGCAGCCTCGCGACGCTGGACCAGCTGCCACCGAAACTGGCCAAGAACCCGCTGAAATTCGATGCGCCGCAACTGCTGACGGTGCCCGACGTGTTTCCGGTCAGCGCGATGAACAAGCTGTCGTTCATGGCGATCGGCGAGGTGTACTACCGGCTCGGCGGTACCTACAGCGGCAAGATCATGAATCTGTCGCAGTTCTACCACATGCTCGACCTGGTCAGCGGGTGGAACAACGCTTACGGCCCAGCGGGTTTCGCACAGCACCAGTTCCTGGTGCCGCCCGACGCGCTCGAGGAGTTCAAGGCCATCATCCGCTGGATCCAGACCCGCGGCCACTACTCTGCACTGAACGTGTTCAAGCTGTTCGGTCCCGGGAACCGCGCGCCACTGAGCTTTCCGATGGCCGGCTGGAACGTCGCGATGGACTTCCCGAACAAGGCCGGCGTCAACGAATTCCTCAACGAACTCGACGAACGGGTCATGGAGTTCGGTGGCCGGGTGTACACGGCGAAGGATTCCCGCGTCAGCGCCGAACGGTTCCACAAGATGTATCCCCGTATCGATGAGTGGATCGCCGTGCGCCGCAAGGCCGACCCGAACGGCGTCTTCGCATCCGATATGGCCCGACGCTTGGAGCTCTTGTAATGGTTCTTGATGCCGTTGGTAACCCCCAAACGATCCTGCTGCTCGGCGGTACGTCCGAGATCGGGCTGGCGATCTGCGAGCGCTACTTGCGCAACGCCCACGCCCGGATCGTCTTGGCGGACCTGCCCGACCACCCGCGCAAGGACAACGCCATCGCGGCGATGAAGGCGGCAGGCGCGAAATCGGTCGAGTGGATCGACTTCGACGGCACCGACACCGCCGGCCACCCGGCCGTTATCGATGCGGCGTTCGCCGACGGTGATGTCGATGTGGCGATCGTGGCGTTCGGCCTGCTCGGCAATGCCGAGGAGTTGTGGCAGGACCAGCGCAAGGCCGTGCAGATCGCCGAGATCAATTACACCGCAGCGGTTTCGGTCGGCGTGCTGCTCGGCGAGAAGATGCGCGACCAGGGCTTCGGCCAGATCATCGCGATGAGCTCGGCGGCCGGTGAGCGGGTGCGGCGGTCCAACTTCGTGTACGGCTCCACCAAGGCCGGCCTGGACGGCTTCTACCTCGGGCTGGGAGAAGCGTTGCGGGAGCACGGCGTTCGAGTGCTGGTCATCAGGCCCGGGCAGGTCCGCACCACGACCACCGTCGAGCACTGGAAGGCGACCGGCACGAAGGAGGCGCCGTTCACCGTCGACAAGGAGGACGTCGCCGAGCTGGCGGTCACGGCAGCAGCCAAGGGCAAGGAACTGGTATGGGCGCCGGGAGCGTTCAGGTACGTGATGATGGTGTTGCGACACATCCCACGGCCGATCTTCCGCAAGCTTCCCATCTGATGCGCGGCACGCTGGCCGTCCTGGGCCAGATGGCGGCGGCGGCTGCGGTTGCGGTCGTCGTGGCGGTGGTCTCCCTTGCCGCGATCGCGCGGGTGGAGTGGCCCGCCTACAACTCGTCGAATCAGCTGCACGCGCTGACAACCGTCGGCCAATTCGCCTGCCTGGCTGGGCTGTTGGCGTGCGGCTGGGGGTGGCGGCGCGGGCGTCGCCTGCTCGCCAAGGGCGCCGCGACGCTGTTCCTGTCCGCGTTCTCCGTTGTGACGCTGGCGATGCCGCTGGGAGCCACCCGGCTCTATCTGCACGGCATCTCCGTCGACCAGGCGTTCCGCACCGAGTATCTGACCCGGCTGACCGACACCGCCGCGCTGCGCGATATGACCTACATCGGGCTGCCGCCGTTCTATCCGCCGGGCTGGTTCTGGATCGGCGGGCGCCTCGCCGCGCTGACCGGAACGCCCGCATGGGAGATGTTCAAACCGTGGGCGATCATCTCGATCACCGTCGCGGTCGTGGCGGCGTTCGTGTTGTGGGCGGCCATGATCCGGTTCGAGTACGCACTCGTCGTCACGACCGCCACCGCCGCCGCCACGCTCGCGTACTCGCCGGCCGAGCCGTACGCCGCGATCATCACCGTGCTGTTGCCGCCGGTGTTCGTGCTGGCCTGGTCGGGACTGCGCGGAGGCGGGCCGCACGGGGTGGCGGGCGGGAGGACGCGAGCCGGATGGGCCGCGGTCATCGGCACCGGATTGTTCCTCGGCGCGGCGGCACTGTCGTACACGCTGCTGTTCGCCTATGCCGCGTTCACGTTGGCGATCATGGCAGTGGTGGTGACCGTCGCTCGCTGGAGCCGCGCCGGCGGCGACATCAGGGTGAGGCGCGTCGACCCGCTGCTGCGGCTGGCGGTCATCGCGGTCATCTCCGGTGCCATGTGGCTGATCGGCCTGGGCCCGTGGCTGCTGGCCGCGATCACCGGTGAGCCCGCCGATTCCGGCACCGCACAGCACTACCTGCCGACCGACGGTGCGCAACTCGAGTTTCCGATGCTGCACTTCACGCTGCTCGGGGCGCTGTGCATGCTCGGCACGCTGTGGTTGGTGTGGCGCGCCCGGTCATCGACGCGGGCCGGCGCGCTCGCGATCGCGGTGCTGGCCGTCTACGCCTGGTCACTGCTGTCGATGCTGACCACGCTGGCGGGCACGACGTTGTTGTCGTTCCGGCTGAACCCGACGCTGACCGTGCTGCTGACCGCGGCCGGCGCGTTCGGCTTCATCGATGTCACGCGCGCGGTCGCGGCGCGGGTGCGGCGAGAGAACGCGAAGCGGGTCATCGCGGTGGCGGCCACGCTGGGCGCACTCGGCGCGGTCACGTTCAGCCAGGACATCCCCGACGTGCTGCGCTCCGACATCATCGTCGCCTACACCGACACCGACGGCTACGGTCAGCGCGCCGACCGGCGACCGCCCGGCGCCGAGCGCTACTACCGCGAGATCGACGCCAAGATCGCCGAGGTGACCGGCCGGCCGCGCGACGAGACCGTCGTGCTGACCGCGGACTACAGCTTTCTGTCGTACTACCCCTACTACGGCTTCCAGGGGCTGACGTCGCACTACGCGAACCCGCTGGCGCAGTTCGAAAAGCGGGCCGAAGCCATCGAGGGCTGGGCGACGCTGACCGACGCCGACCAGTTCATCGAGGCGCTCGACACGCTGCCGTGGCAGCCGCCGACGGTGTTTCTGATGCGCCGCGGCGCCGACGACACCTACACGCTGCGGCTGGCGTCGGACGTCTATCCCAACCAGCCGAACGTGCGCCGCTATCACGTCGCACTCGACGAGGCCCTGTTCGACGACCCGCGCTTCGAGGTGTCCACCATCGGCCCGTTCGTGCTGGCGATTCGGCAGCCCAATTAGGATCGAACCCCGTGGTCGGTGAAGCCGGGGTCGGGTCCAACCATCGGACCGTGCGGCTGATTGCCATCGTCGCCGGGTTGCTCGGCGCCCTGCTCGCGATCGCGACCCCGTTGTTGCCGGTCACACAGACGACCGCTGAGCTGAACTGGCCGCAGAACGGCGTGCTGCAGAGTGTGAACGCCCCGCTCATCGGCTACGTCGCGACCGACCTGCAGATCAGCGTGCCGTGCCGCGCGGCGGCTCCTCTGGCCCGGCCGGAGAACCGCGGTCGCACGGTGCTGCTGTCGACGGTGCCCAAACAGGCGCCCAAGGCCGTCGACCGCGGACTGCTCATCGAGCGGGTCAACAACGACCTGCTGGTGATCGTGCGCAACACCCCGGTGGTCAGCGCCCCGCTGGATCAGGTGCTCAGCCCGCAGTGCGAGCGGCTGACCTTCACTGCGCATGCCGACAAGGTGACCGGCGAGTTCGTCGGCCTCGTACAAGGTGCCGACGATCGGGATCCCGGGGAACCGCTGCGCGGCGAGCGCGGCGGCTACGACTTCCGGCCGCAGATCGTCGGGGTCTTCACCGACCTGAGTGGTCCGGCGCCGCCGGGACTGGAGTTCTCCGCGACCCTCGACTCCCGGTACAGCACATCACCCACCCTGCTCAAAACGCTCGCGATGGTCGTAGGGGTGGCGATGACCGTAATTGCGTTGGCCGCGCTGCACATGCTGGACACCGCAGACGGCCGTCGGGCCAAGCGGTTCCTGCCGCCCCGATGGTGGACACTGCGGCCACTGGACGGGCTCGTCGCCGCGGTGCTGGTGTGGTGGCACTTCGTCGGCGCGAACACCGCCGACGACGGCTACATCCTGACCATGGCCCGGGTGTCCGAGCAGGCCGGCTACATGGCCAACTACTACCGCTGGTTCGGCACTCCCGAAGCGCCGTTCGGGTGGTACTACGACCTGCTGGCGCTGTGGGCGCACGTCAGCACGCACAGCGTGTGGATGCGGCTGCCGACTCTGGTGATGGCGCTGGCGTGCTGGTGGGTGATCAGCCGCGAGGTGATCCCGCGCCTGGGGCACGCGGTCAAGTCCACCCCCGCGGCGGCGTGGACGGCGGCGGGCCTGTTCCTGGCGTTCTGGCTGCCGCTGAACAACGGCCTGCGCCCCGAACCGATCATCGCGCTCGGCATCCTGCTCACCTGGTGCTCGGTCGAGCGCGGAGTCGCCACGAGCCGGCTGCTGCCGGTCGCGATCGCGGTCATCATCGGCGCGCTCACGCTGTTCTCCGGCCCCACCGGCATCGCGGCGGTCGGCGCGCTGCTGGTAGCCGTCGGACCGCTGAAAACCATTGTCGCGGCGCATGTCTCGCGATTCGGATATCTCGCCCTGCTGGCGCCGATTCTCGCCGCGGCCACCGTCACGATCATCTTGATCTTCCGGGACCAGACGCTGGCCGCCGAACTGCAGGCCAGCACGTTCAAGTCCGCGGTCGGGCCGAGCTTGAGCTGGTTCGACGAGCACATCCGCTACGAGCGGCTGTTCACGCTGAGCCCGGACGGTTCGGTCGCGCGACGGTTCGCGGTGCTCATGCTGCTGCTGGCGCTGGCGGTATCAGTGGCGATGTCGTTGCGCAAGTTCAGGATTCCCGGTACTGCGCTGGGACCGAGCCGCCGCATCATTGGCATCACGGTGATCTCGTTCCTGGCGATGATGTTCACCCCCACCAAGTGGACGCATCACTTCGGCGTGTTCGCCGGGCTGGCCGGTTCACTGGGCGCGTTGGCCGCGGTCGCCGTCACCGTGACCGCGATGCGCTCGCGGCGCAACCGATCGGTGTTCGCCGCGGCGGTGCTGTTCGCGATGGCGCTGTCGTTCGCCACCGTCAACGGCTGGTGGTACGTCTCCAATTTCGGGGTGCCGTGGTCGAACCAGATGCCGGAGTGGAAGTTCGGCTTCAGCACCATCCTGCTCGGGCTGTCCGTGCTGGCGCTGCTGGCCGCGGCGTGGTTCCACTTCTCCGGGCGAGACGTGTCGCCGCCGGGACCACCGCGTCGATGGCAGCGGATCGTGCGCTCGCCCCTGGCCGTTGCCACCTGGCTGGTGGTGGTGTTCGAGGTGGTCTCGCTGACGTTGGCGATGGTCGACCAGTACCCGGCATGGAGCGTCGGGCGCTCCAACCTCGAAGCCCTCACCGGTAAGACGTGCGGGATGGCCGAGGACGTGCTCGTCGAGGAGAACCCGAACGCCGGCATGCTGAACCCCGTCGGCACACCGGTCGGCGAGGCGCTCGGAGCCGTGACTGCACAGGGCTTCGGCCCCAACGGAATTCCCACCGACGTCTCCGCCGACGAAGCGATGAGCGGAGAAGGCACCTCCACCAACTTCGCCGACACCGACGCCGACGAGGACCAGGCCGGCAACGGCGGCACCGAAGGCGGCACCACCGCCGCGGCGGGCGTCAACGGCTCGCGGGCCCGGCTGCCCTACGACCTCGACCCCGCCCGCACACCGGTGATGGGCAGCTGGCGGCCGGGCACACAGCAGCCGGCGCAGTTGCGCTCGGCGTGGTACCGCCTGCCGTCGCGGGACGAGGCCGGGCCGCTGCTGGTCGTCGCGGCGGCGGGCCGCTTCGACCCGGGCGAGGTCGTCGTGCAGTGGGCCACCGACGCCCAGGCCCGCGACGATGAGCCCGGTGGCGCGCTCGGGTTCGCCGACGTCGGCGCCGCACCCGCGTGGCGCAACCTGCGGGCGCCGATGGCCGCGATTCCGCAGCAGGCCACCCAGATCCGGCTGGTGGCCACCGACGACGACCTCGACCCGCAGCACTGGATCGCGTTGACGCCGCCGCGGATCCCGACGCTGCGCACGCTGCAGGACGTCGTCGGGTCCGAGGACCCCGTGCTGCTCGACTGGCTGGTCGGTTTGGCCTTCCCCTGCCAGCGGCCGTTCGGGCATGAGAACGGCGTCATCGAGGTGCCCAAGTGGCGGATCCTGCCCGACCGGTTCGGCGCCGAGGCCAACTCCCCGGTGATGGACTATCTCGGCGGCGGGCCGCTCGGCATCACCGAGCTACTCGTGCGCGCCACGACGGTGCCGACCTACCTCGAGGACGACTGGTTCCGGGACTGGGGCTCGCTGCAGCAGCTCACCCCGTGGTACCCGGACGCCGAACCGGCCCGGCTGGACCTGGGCACCGCGACGCGCAGCGGGCTGTGGAGCCCGGCCCCGCTGCGTCTTTCCTGAGGTCTTTGGCACTGACGGGTTGATTGCATGCCCCTGGTGCGTGGGATCAACCGATTAAGGCGCAAGGAGGCTGGGCGGCCGCCGCGATTTCATAGTGTCGGCCCCGCGTCACCGGCGCACACATCGTCGTCGCCTACCATCGACCCTCGTGCCAAGCGACGAAGATCAGCGGACCCACCGGTTCGCGCGACTGATCGCCGTCGTCGCAGGCATCGCCGGTGTGTTGCTGTGCGGGCTGGTCCCACTGCTGCCGGTGAAGCAAACCACCGCGACGATCCTGTGGCCACAAGCGCCCGGTCCCGACGGTTTCGTCACCGACATCACCGCGCCGCTGGTCTCCGGCGCGCCGCAGGCCCTCGACATCTCGATCCCCTGCCAGACCGTCGCCACCCTGCCCGAGGCCGGCGGCCTGGTGTTGTCGACCGTCCCGCCGGCAGGTATCGACGCCAGCCGCAACGGGTTGTTCGTGCGTGCCACCTCCGACGTCGTGGTGGTGGCCTTCCGTGACTCCGTCGCCGCGGTCGCGCCGCGGCCTGCGGTCGAATCCGGGGCGTGCAGCACGCTGCACATCTGGGCGAATCCGGGGCAGGTCGGCGCCGACTTCGTCGGGCTGCCAGGCGCCGCCGGAACGCTGCCTCCCGAGGAGAAGCCGCAGGTCGCCGGCGTCTTCACGGATCTGAAGGTGGCGGCGCAGGATGGGCTGTCGGCGCGCATCGACGTCGACACCCGGTTCATCAGCTCGCCGACCGCGCTCAAGCTCGCGGCGATGGTGCTCGGGGTGGCGAGCGTCATCACGTCGATCGTGGCGTTGGCGGTGCTCGACCGTCGGCATCGCGGCCGCGTGCGGGGGGCCTGGCGGCGGTTCTGGCGGGTCGGCCTCGGGCACTGGCTGGCCGACGCCGGCGTCGTCGGCACGCTGCTGCTGTGGCACGTCATCGGCGCCTTGTCCTCCGACGACGGCTACAACCTGACAATTGCGCGCGTCTCCGCCGAGGCCGGTTACACCGCGAACTACTACCGCTTCTTCGGCGCCACCGAGGCGCCGTTCGACTGGTACCAGTCGGTGCTCGCAGCCTTCGCGACGATCAGCACCGCGAGCGTGTGGATGCGGCTGCCCGCGACGCTGGCCGCGATCGGCGCCTGGCTGATCGTCAGCCGGTGCGTGCTGCCCCGACTCGGCCGCCGGCTGGCGGTGAACAAGGTCGCCGTGTGGACTGCGGGGGCGGTGTTCCTCGCGGCCTGGTTGCCGTTCAACAACGGCCTGCGGCCCGAACCGCTGATCGCGTTCGGCACCGTCGCGGTGTGGGTGCTGGTCGAGAACGCGGTCGCGTCCCGGCGGACGTGGCCCGCCGCGCTGGCGATCGTGGTCGCCGTGTTCAGCGTGACGCTGGCCCCGCAGGGGTTGATCGCGATCGCGCCGCTGGTCGTCGGGGCCCGCGCGATCGTGCGCACCGTTCGCGCCCGGCGCCCGGTCGACGGCGTATCCCCCGCAAGCGGGCGGTACCCCCAGGCGCCCGCATGGGCCGCGCTGCTGGCGGCGCTTGCCCTGATCTTCGTGGTGGTGTTCCGGGACCAGACCCTGGCGACGGTCGCCGAGTCGGCGCGCATCAAATATGTGGTCGGCCCGACCATCGCCTGGTACCAGGAGTTCCTGCGCTACTACTTCCTCACCGTCGAGGACAGCGTCGACTCGTCGCTGACCCGGCGCTTCGCGGTGCTGGTGCTGATGCTCTGCCTGTTCGGGATGCTGGCGGTGTTGCTGCGGCGCGGTGGCGTCCCGGGCATGGCCCGCGGCCCGGTCTGGCGGTTGATCGGGTCGACGGCGATCGGCCTGCTCCTGTTGACGTTCACGCCGACGAAGTGGGCCGTGCAGTTCGGCGTGTTCGCCGGGCTGGCGGGTGCGCTCGGCGCGGTGACCGCGTTCGCGTTCGCCCGGGTCGGTCTGCACAGCCGACGTAACCTCGCGCTGTACGTCACCGCGCTGCTGTTCGTATTGGCTTGGGCCACATCGGGTATCAACGGTTGGTTCTACGTCGGCAACTACGGTGTGCCGTGGTTCGACAAGCAGCCGGTGATCGCCGGTGTCCCGGTGACCGGCATCTTCCTCGCGCTGGCGATCCTGACGGGCCTGCTCGCAGGATGGCTGCACTTCCGGATGGACTACGCGGGGCACACGCAGGTCGCCGACACCCGGCGTAACCGGGTACTCGCGTCGACGCCGCTGCTGGTGGTGGCGACCATCATGGTGGTGCTCGAAGTGGGTTCGATGGCCAAGGGCGCCGTACAGCGCTATCCCGTCTACACCACCGCCAAGGCGAATCTCTCCGCCCTGAAGTCGGGGCTCTCGGACACCAGCTGCGCGATGGCCGACGACGTACTCGTCGAGGCGGACACGAACGCCGGTATGCTGCAACCGGTTCCGGGACAGCGCTTCGGCGAGTACGGTCCGCTCGGCGGTGAGGACCCGGTCGGTTTCACGCCCAACGGCGTCAGTGACACGCTGGACCCGCCCGAGCCGATCACCGCGAACCCCGGCACGGTGAACTCCGACGGCTCGCCGAACGAGCCGAACATCGGCATCGGTTTCGCGGCAGGGACCGGCGGCGGCTACGGCCCGGTGGGGGTGAACGGTTCGAACGTCTTCCTGCCATTCGGTCTCGACCCCGAACGCACGCCGGTGATGGGCAGTTACGACGAGAATAACGTTGCGGCCAAAGTCACTTCGGCCTGGTACCAACTGCCACCCCGAACCCCCGATCGGCCGTTGGTCACCGTCGCGGCCGCGGGCGCCATCTGGTTCTACGAGGAGGACGGCTCGTTCAATTACGGGCAGTCCCTGAAGTTGCAGTGGGGTGTGCACCGCCCCGACGGCAGCTACCTCCCGCTGGCCGAGGTGCAGCCGATCGACATCGGGCCCGGTCCCCAGAAGGCTTGGCGCAACCTGCGATTCCCGCTTGCCTGGGCGCCGCCGGAGGCCAACGTCGCGCGCATCGTGGCCGACGACCCGAACCTGTCCACCGATCAGTGGTTCGCGTTCACCCCGCCGCGGGTACCGGTGTTGCAGACCGCTCAGCAGTTCCTCGGTGCGCAGACCCCCGTGCTGATGGACATCGCCACGGCGGCGAATTTCCCGTGCCAGCGCCCGTTCTCCGAACATCTCGGCATCGCCGAACTGCCGGAGTACCGGATCCTTCCGAACCTCAAGCAGGTGGTCGTGTCCTCGAATCAGTGGCAGTCCGCCGAGGACGGCGGTCCGTTCCTGTTCATCCAAGCGCTGCTGCGCACGTCGACCGTGCCCACGTACCTGCGTGACGACTGGTACCGGGACTGGGGCTCGATCGAGCGCTACGACCGTGTGGTGCCCGAGTCGCAGGCGCCGGACGCGGTTGTCCAACAGGGCACGACGCGAGTGTTCGGCTGGAGCCGCAACGGACCGATCAGGGCGCTGCCATGACGCGACGCGAGACGAAGGCGAGTGAGGATCGCAGCGAGGGACGAGGGCCCACGCCCGCAGGGCAGGGGACGAGGACCGGAGCGAGCCTGAGTCGAGACATAAGCGATGTGAGGATCGCCCGCTGGGTCGCGGCCATTGCCGGGCTGATCGGGTTCGTGCTGTCGGTGGCCACGCCCCTGCTGCCGGTCGAGCAGACCACCGCCACCCTGAACTGGCCGCAGCAGGGTCAGCTGAACAGCGTCACCGCGCCGTTGATCACGCAGACCCCGGTCAGGATGTCGGTGACGGTGCCGTGCGAGGTGATCCGGGATATGCCCGCCCGCGGCGGGGTGGTGTTGGGCACCGCGCCCAAGGACGGCAAGCAGGCCGCCCTGCAGAGCCTGTTCGTCACGGTCAACACCCAGCGCGTCGACATCACCGACCGAAACGTCGTGGTGGCCAGCGTGCCTCGGGCACGCGTCGTCGGACCCGAGTGCCAGCGGATCGAGATCACGTCCTCCGAGGAGGGCACGTTCGCGACATTCGTCGGGCTGACGAAACGGGATGGCTCGCCGCAGTACAGCGGTTTCCCGGATCCGAATCTGCGGCCCGCGATCGTCGGGGTGTTCACCGATCTGACGGGCCCGGCGCCACCGGGATTGAGCCTGTCGGCGGAGATCGACACCCGATTCACCACCACGCCGACGCCGTTGAAGTTGACGGCGATGGTGCTGGCCATCGCGTCGACCGCGATCGCGCTACTGGCGCTGTGGCGACTGGACCGCATGGACGGCCGTCGGATGCGGCGGCTGGTCCCCCAGCGCTGGCGCACGTTCACCGCCACCGACGTCGTGGTGGTCGGCGGCTTCATGGTCTGGCACGTGATCGGGGCCAACTCCTC
The DNA here is from genome assembly GCF_001499855.1 of Mycobacterium sp. GA-0227b. GTDB lineage: Bacteria > Actinomycetota > Actinomycetes > Mycobacteriales > Mycobacteriaceae > Mycobacterium. The sequence continues at coordinate 528,811 of NZ_LQIK01000001.1, read as the reverse complement.
CGACGACGGTTACATCCTCGGCATGGCACGAGTGGCCGGGCACGCCGGCTACATGTCGAACTACTTCCGTTGGTTCGGCAGCCCGGAGGATCCGTTCGGCTGGTACTACAACCTCCTGGCGATGATGACCAGCGTCAGCGACGCGAGCATCTGGATGCGGCTGCCCGACCTGGTCTGCGGAATCGTGTGCTGGCTCTTGCTGTCCCGCGAAGTACTGCCTCGGTTGGGGCCGGCCGTGGCGGCGAGCAAGCCCGCGCTGTGGGCGGCGGGCCTGGTGCTGCTGGCGGCGTGGATGCCGTTCAACAACGGGTTGCGCCCGGAAGGACAGATCGCCACCGGCGCCCTGATCACCTACGTGCTGATCGAGCGGGCCATCAGCTCGGGCCGGCTCACTCCGGCCGCGTTCGCGATCGTCACGGCCTCGTTCACGCTGGGCATCCAGCCGACGGGCCTGATCGCGGTGGCCGCGCTGCTCGCCGGCGGCCGCCCGCTGCTGCGGATTCTGGTGCGGCGGCGCCGCATCGTGGGAACCTGGCCGCTGGTGCTGCCGCTGCTCGCGGCCGGCACGGTGATCCTGACGGTGGTCTTCTTCGACCAGACGTTCGCGACGGTGTTGGAAGCCACCAGGATTCGCACCGCGATCGGCCCGAACCAGGAGTGGTACACCGAGAACCTGCGCTACTACTATCTCTTCCTGCCGACCGTCGATGGGTCGCTGTCGCGGCGCTTCGGATTCTTCATCACCGCTTTGTCGCTGTTCGCGTCGATGTTCATCGTGTTGCGGCGCAAACGGATTCCCGGGGTGGCGCGCGGTCCGGCGTGGCGGCTGATGGGCATCATCCTCGGCACGATGTTCTTCCTGATGTTCACCCCGACCAAGTGGGTGCACCACTTCGGCCTGTTCGCCGCCGTGGGCGCGGCGATGGCGGCCCTGGCCACCGTGCTGGCATCGCCTGCTGTGCTGAAATGGTCGCGCAACCGGATGGCGTTCCTGGCCGCGGTGTTGTTCGTGCTGGCGCTGTGTTTCGCGACCACCAATGGCTGGTGGTACGTCTCCAGTTACGGCGTTCCGTTCAACAACGACATGCCCGCGCTCGGCGGACTCACCGTCAGCACGGTGTTTTTCGCGTTGTTCGCGATCGCGGCCCTATGGGCGGCCTGGCTGCACTTCTCGTCGCGGACCCGCGGTGAAGGCCGGATCGCGCGGGCGCTGACCGCTGCACCCATTCCGGTCACCGCGGGGTTCATGGTGGTGGTGTTCGTCGGGTCGATGCTCATCGGCGTGGTCCGCCAATATCCGACGTACTCGAACGGGTGGGCCAACCTGCGAGCCTTCGTCGGCGGCTGCGGCCTGGCCGACGACGTGCTCGTCGAACCCGACACCAACGACGGGTTCCTCGAGCCGTTGCCGGGCGATTACGGGCCGCTGGGACCGCTCGGCGGCGTCGGGCCGGTCGGGTTCACGGCCAGCGGTGTGCCGGAAAAGATTGTCGCCGAGGCGATCCGGGTCAACCTGCCGATGCCGGGCACCGATTACGATTGGGACCAGCCGACCAAGCTCAAGACCCCCGGCGTCAACGGGTCCACGGTCCCGCTGCCGTACGGACTCGATCCGAAGCGGGTGCCGCTGGCGGGCAGCTACGTCGAGGGGCCGCAACAGCAGAGCACGCTGACGTCGGCGTGGTATGAACTGCCGCCGCCCGACGACGCGCATCCGCTCGTGGTCATCACCGCGGCGGGCACCATCACCGGCGACAGCGTGTTCAACGGGCGCACCGAGGGTGAGACCGTCGAACTGGAGTACGCGCGCCGCGGTCCGAATGGCGCGCCGCTACCCGCCGGCCGGCTGGTGCCGTACGACCTCGGTCCTATCCCGTCGTGGCGGAACTTGCGGTTCCCGCGGGCCGACATTCCGTCCGATGCGGTCGCGGTTCGTGTTGTCGCCGAGGACCGTTCGTTGACGCGGGGCGACTGGCTGGCCGTCACGCCGCCGCGGGTGCCCGAAGTGCGTTCGGTGCAGGAGTACGTCGGGTCGGAGCAACCGGTGCTGTTGGACTGGGCGGTCGGCCTGGCGTTCCCGTGCCAGCAGCCGATGCTGCACGCCAACGGCGTCACGGAGATTCCGAAGTTCCGCATCACACCGGACTACAACGCCAAGCGCAAAGACACCGACACCTGGCAGGACGGTCTCAACGGCGGGCTGCTCGGCATCACGGACCTGTTGCTGCGCGCACACGTGATGGCGACGTATCTTTCCAAGGACTGGGGCCGCGACTGGGGCTCGCTGCGCAGGTTCGTCATGACTCCGGAAGCGCAAGGGGCGACGCCGGCGACGCTGGACTTCGGCACGGCCACGCACAACGGGTTGTACAGCCCGGGCCACATCCGCATCAAGCCGTAGACGTCCACTCTCCCTGCGTGACTGACCGTGTTTGCACACGACACGCCGCGGGTCTGCGAGCATTCTGGGGTCACTCGCGCAGCGTCACAGTCCTCTAACCTTGACGCGTGGACCGGATTCGGCTCGGCGCTGCGACGCTCACCCGCGTCATCGAGTGGCAGGTCGACGACCTACCGAAAGCGGTGTTCCCGCACACCCCCGCCGAAGCATGGTCCACGTACGCCGACGAGTTCTCGCCGACATACTGGACCGATGCCGGATGGCGTATCGCGCTGCAGATCTGGGTGATCGAGGTCGACGGGCTGACCGTGCTGGTCGACACCGGCGCGGGCAACGACAAGCCCCGGCCGCGGATGGCGGTGCTGTCGGGGTTGCAGACAGAATTCCTGGCTTCGTTCCGCGCCGCGGGATTCGACCCGGCCGAGGTGGACGTCGTCGTCAACACACACCTGCACTTCGACCATGTCGGCTGGAACACGCTGTGGCTCAACGACTCCTGGGTTCCGACGTTCCCCAACGCCCGCTATCTGGTACCCGAGGCCGACTACCGGCACTTCGGTCCCGACGGACCCGCGCAGTCGTCGACGCCGCGGACCGAGGAAGAGGAATCGGTGCAACGGCATGTGCGAACGGTCTTCGCCGACAGTGTCACGCCCGTCGAGCCCCAGACCGAGTTGTGGTCCGGCGACCATCGGCTCAGCCAGTCGCTGTGGCTTCGCCCCGCGCCGGGCCATACCCCCGGGTCGTCGGTGGTGTGGCTTGACGCCGGTGAACCCGCGGTATTCGTCGGCGACCTGACGCACTGCCCGATCCAGATTGTCAGACCGGACGATCCGTGCGGCTGGGACGAAGACTTCGAAGCGGCGGCGGCAACGCGTAAACGCGTACTGACCGAGGCGTCGCGGCAGCGGGCCGCGGTGGTGCCGGCGCACTATCCGGGCCATGGCGGCGCGACCGTCGTCGCTCGCGGGGACACGTTCATGGTCGACGACTGGCTCGCCCTTCCACCGATCTAGGACCCGTTGCGGTGGCCCGCGGCCGCGGATCAGGCGACTTGTATGGTGCATAGAGCCGCCAAGGTGGAAAGAGGTCGACCGTCTCATGGGTTTGCGGTGGTATGCGCTGGCCGTGACCGTTCTCTGGGTGTGTCTGTTCGCAGCAGTACCGGGCGCAGCCCCGCGGGCTTCCGCCGAACCTGACCCCGCACCCGCACCCGCACCGGGAACGCGGACGGTGACCGCCGCGGTTCACACGCTGGAGCCATTCGTCATGCCGACCGGCAGCGGCGCGCTGACAGGGTTCAGCGTCGAGTTGTGGGAGGAGATCACCAAACGCCTCGACTGGTCCACCCAATACATCGAAACCGGTGATGTGCGGGGTCAATTGGCTGCGGTCGCCGACGGACGGGCCAAGGTGGCCGTCGGAGGCATTTCGTTGACGGCGGAGCGGGAGCAGTCGTTCGACTTCACCCACCCGACGCTCGATGCCGGCTTGCAGATCATCGTGCCCGTCCACGACACCCGCCCGTCGGTGCCCGGCTTGGGCGGCTACCTCGACCTACTGCTGTCCAGGACGATGCTGATCTGGCTGAGTGCTGCCGTGGTCGTCAGCGTGCTTCCCGCACACGTCTTTTGGCTCATCGAACGCCGTAGCGACAAGCCAGTCGTTTCGCGCGCCTACTTTCCCGGGATCGTCCAATCGTTCGCGTGGGGCATCGGTTCATTGGTGGGCAAGAACAGCGCCTCCGCGACGAAGACGGTCACCAAAGCATTGGCGATCCTGTGGGGTTTCGCGGGCATCGTCTTCATCGCCTACTACTCGGCCAACCTCAGTGCCACGTTGACCGTCGCTAAACTGGACGCCAAGATCACCGGACCGGCAGACCTGTACGACAAATCGGTTGCCACCGTCGCGGGCACCACCGCCGCGACGTTTCTTCGGGGTATGGGCATTGAGGCCACCGAAACCTCCACAGTCGAGGACTCCTACCACCTATTGCGTGAAGAGGGCTACGACGCGGTCGTTTTCGACGCCCCTGTCCTGCGGTACTACGTGGCCCACCGTGGCGAGGGCGTGGCGGTGATGGCGGGACCGGTTTTCCATGAAGAGGACCAAGGCTTCGTCACCGAGATCGGCAGTCCGCTGCGCAGACCGATCAATCAAACGCTGTTCCGGATGCGTGAAGACGGCACTTACAACCTCATCAAAGAGAAGTGGTTCGGCGACGACATCGCGACCACGGCTGGAGACATGAACTAGGCGACGCACCGTTGTGCGCACCCGCACGACGAGCGAGCGCAACGCGGCGGAAGTCTGCGGCGTGTCGTGCGCAAACACCCGCGCTCGCCGAAATTAAATCGGGGTGAGGCCGTGTTTGCGTTGCACGCGGTCGATCTGCTTGTCGCGCAACAAGTTCAGCGACTTTCGCAGCAGCAGGCGGGTCTCGTGCGGCTGGATCACCGCGTCGATGAACCCGCGCTCGGCGGCGATCCACGGCGTGGCCATGTTGAGGTTGTAGCCCTCGATGAAGTCGGCACGAATTTTCTGCACTTCCGGCGCGGTCGGGTCGGGGAACCGCTTCACCAGCAGCTGTGCCGCACCCTCGGCGCCGATCACCGCGATCCGAGCGGTCGGCCACGCGAAGTTCAAATCGGCGGAGAGCTGCTTGGAACCCATCACCGCATACGCGCCGCCGTAGGACTTACGGATCGTGATCGTCACCTTCGGTACGTCGGCCTCGACGACGGCGTTGAGGAACCGGCCGCCGCGCTTGATGATGCCGCCCTTCTCCTGCTCGACGCCCGGCATGAACCCGGGCGTATCGACCACGAAAACCAGTGGCAGGTTGTAGGAGTCGCAGAACCTGATGAAGCGCGCCGCCTTGTCGGAAGCCTCGTTGTCGATCGCGCCGGACAAGTGCATCGGCTGGTTCGCGACCACCCCGACCGGGCGGCCGTCGACGCGGGCGAACGCCGTGATGATCGCAGGGCCCTGCTGCTCGGCCACGTCGAAAACGTCGCCGTCGTCGAAGATCCGCAGCAGGATCTCGTGCATGTCGTAGGCCATGTTGTCGCTGTCCGGCACGATCGTGTCGAGTTCGTAGTCGTGCGGCGTGATCTCGGGTTCCAGGCCCGGGTTGACGATCGGCGGGTCGTCGAAGGTGTTGGGGGGCAGGAACTCCAGGTAGTCGCGAACGTACTGGAACGCGGCGGCCTCGCTCTCCACCACCTGGTGGATGTTGCCGTAGCGGGCCTGCGCGTCGGCGCCGCCGAGTTCGTCGAGCGTGACGTCCTCGCCGGTGACGTCCTTGATCACGTCGGGACCGGTGACGAACATGTAGCCCTGATCGCGCACCGCGACGACGAGATCGGTCTGGATCGGCGAATACACCGCTCCGCCGGCGCATTTGCCGAGGATGATGGAGATCTCGGGCACCAACCCGCGTAGCAACTCATGGCGGCGGCCGAGCTCGGCGTACCACGCCAGCGACGTCACGGCGTCCTGGATCCGGGCGCCCGCCGAGTCGTTGATGCCGATGATCGGGCAGCCGACCATCGCGACCCACTCCATCAGCTTGGCTACCTTGCGGCCGAACATCTCGCCGACAGAGCCCTGGAACACCGTCTGGTCGTGGCTGAACACGCCGACCGGCCTGCCGTTGATCGTCGCGTGGCCGGTCACGACCCCATCGCCGAACAACGCGTTGGGATCGCCGGGCGTCTTCGCCAACGCGCCGATCTCAAGGAAGCTGCCCGGGTCGACCAGCGCGTGAATTCGGGCGCGGGCGCTCGGGATCCCCTTCTTCTCCCGTTTGGCCACCGCCTTCTCGCCACCGGGTTCCTTGGCCAGCTCCAGCTTCTCGCGGAGTTCGGCCAGCAGTTCTGCGGTCGTCTTGGTGGTCACTCGTTCTCGCTCTCGATCCGGCTGATCGCCTCGCTCATATGCGCACCGACCTTCGCAATGTACGGCTCGTCGATCACCTGGATGTGCTCACCCCCGACCGGGACGACCTCGAGCTCGGAGACGAACTCGCCCCAGCCGCCGTCGGGCTTGCGGGTGGCGTAGCGCGGCTCGAAGTAGATCGCGTCGTCGTGGTAGCGGTCGGCCATGTACAGCGTGACCTTGCCGTCGTACGGCTTGATCTCGGCGGTGTCGATGGCCCGCTGGTCCAGGTACGACGTGCGCTGGTGTTCGATGATGCCGCCCGGGATCTGTACCCCGCTCTGGCTGACCACGTCGAGGACGAACTTCACCTGACCCTCGTCGTCGAGCTTTTCGAGTTCCTCGTAAGGGATCTCGGGCACCTCGACGTTGAACGTGCGCTCGGCGAACCGGGCGTAGCGATCCCAGCGGGCGCGGGTCTCCTCCCGCGTCTGCGGTATCTCCTCTCCCGGACGCACCGCGTCGATGAGACCGACGAACCGCACGTCGGCGCCGGCCTGCTTCAGCCCGATCGCGCATGCGTAGGCCAGCACACCGCCGAGCGACCAGCCCGTCAGGATGAACGGGCGATCGCCGTTGAGCTCCAACAGCTTCGGCACGTACTCGCGGGCGCGTTCCTCGATCGAGCCCTCCACCCGTTCGATGCCGTACATCGGGGTGTCGGCCGGCAGCCGTTTGAGCAGCGGCTCGTAGACCACCGTGGACCCACCCGCGGCGTGGAAGACAAACACCGGAATGCGGTTCGAGCCCTCCTGCGGGGCGCGCAACGTCCGCACGAAGCCGTCGACCTTGCCGCCCTCGAGGTACTCGCGGACCGTGGTGGCCAGCTCCTCGATGGTCCGCGCACCGGTGACGTCGTCGGCCGTGATCGTGCCCTCGTCGACGCGTTCGGTCAGCCGCTCGGCGATCTTGGTCGCGGTCGCCTCGTCGAGTGCGGGCAGTTCGTTGAAGATTCCGCCCGGCGACTTGCCGGTGACGATCGCCCACGTCGCGAACGTGACGCGTTCGGCGGCGTCACGCGGCGGCACGTCGGCGCCCAGCGCCTCGGTGACCGCGTCCTGGCTGAGCACTTTGGCGGCCGCCGCGACGGTCGACTCCGACGGACCTGTCGACTCCGACGGACCGGTGGGTCCGCTCGGGTCGGTCGGTGGTGGCGGGATGTCGGGACCGCTCGGGTTCGTGGGCGGCGGCGGGATGTCGGTGGCGGTCGCCGTACCGGCACTCGTGAGCGGCGATTCCCCGCCGCGTTCGGCGAGCTTCTGCTCGAGTTCTGCGACGGTCGTCGCGCCGCCCATCAGCTCGGCCTGCTCGGCAGCGATCTCCTCGGCGGTCTTCGACTTCTGGTGCTCGGCGAGCTGGTCGACCTCGTCGCGGTGCTCGATCGCGTACTCGATCAGCTTCTCGACGGCGTACAGGTTGGCGTCGCGTACGGCGGTCAGCTGAATCGGTGGCAGGTCGAAGTCGTATTCGACGCGGTTCTTGATCCGCACGGCCATCAGCGAATCGAGGCCGAGCTCGATCAGCGGCACCTCCCACGGCAGGTCCTCGGGCTCGTAGCCCATTGCGCCGCCGACGATCGCGCCCAACCGGTCGTGGATGGTCTCCCCGGAGTCCGGTGACCACTTGGCGAAGCCCGCCGCCAGACCAGCGCCCGCGGTGAGGTTGTCCTGCAGGATTTCGGCATCATCCTCAGGCTCGTCATCGACGGGCGCCGTCGAAAGCTGCTGAGCCACACCAGTGCCGGCACCCACGGCGACCGGTAGCGCACCGACGGCGCCGTCCCGGCTCACCACCGCGTCGTACACCAGCGTGAACGACTCGTCGATGCGCGCGTGCACCTGCACGCTGGCGCCGCCGGGATGCCGGGTCAGCGTCGTCACCAGCCGCGCCCCCTCGCCGGGAACCGCGCGCTGCTCGGAGGCGACCAGCTTGGCGTCGGGAAGCACCTGCGCCGCAGCCGCTTTCACCAGCGCGGCGAGATCCGGCTGACCCTTCGGCGCGAACTCCCAGACATGCCGGCCGTCCGGGGTCGCGACGTGGTTGCCCGGCATCATCACCGAGCTGTCCCCGGTGAACCGCGCGTCGAGCCAGTGCGGCTTGCGCCGGAACCGGGTCGGCGGGATGTTCGCGAAGTCCAGTGCTCCGGCCAGCCCCTTGGACCGGCGTGGGAACAGCGTGCGGATGTCCAAGTCGTGGCCGTGGACGAACAGCTGCGCCATCGCCACGGTCATCGAGTCGACCTCGTCCTGCTTGCGCGCCAGCGTCGCGATCAGCTGTGCGTCGTGAAGGCCGGCCGCCGCGGTCGTCAGGCCGACCTGCATGAGCGCAACGGGATTGGGCGCCAACTCCATGTACGTGGTGTGGCCGTTGTCGACCGCATTGCGGATGCCGTGGGTGAAGTAGACGCTGTGGCGCAGGCCCTTCTTCCAGTAGTCGACGTCGTGGATCGTCTCGCCGGGCCGGATGTAGCGGCCCTCGTGCACCGTCGAGAAGTACCCGATCTTCGTGGGATGCGGTTGGATGCCGACGAGTTCAGCGGCCAGCTCGCCCAGCAGCGGGTCCATCTGTGAGGTGTGGCTCGCGCCCTTGGTCTGCATCTTGCGCGCGAATTTGCCCTCTTGCTCGCAACGCTCGATGATCGCGTCGACCTGGTCGGGCGGACCACCGATGACGGTCTGGGTGGGCGCGGCGTACACGCACACCTCGAGGTCCTTGAAATCAGCGAAAACGGTCTCGATCTCCTCGGCCGAGTACTCGACCAGCGCCATCAACCGGATCCATTCACCGAACAGCATCGCTTCGCCCTCACCCATGAGGTGCGCGCGCGAACAGATGGCCCGGGTGGCGTCCTCGAGCGACAGGCCGCCGGCGAAGTAGGCGGCGGCAGCCTCGCCGAGCGACTGGCCCACCACCGCAGCGGGTTTCGCGCCGTGGTGCTTGAGCAGCTCACCGAGTGCGATCTGCAGGGCGAAGATCACCGTCTGGACTACCTCGATGGGGTACTCGCAGGTCTCATTGGTGTAGTCGACCGCGTCATCGAGGATCATCTCGACGATCGAATAGCCCCGCTCATCCTGGATGAGGGCGTCGACCTTGTTGATCCACTCCGCGAAGACCTCGTTGCGCAGGTACAGGTTCTTGCCCATCTTGCGGTGCTGCGCACCGAATCCCGCCAGCACCCACACCGGACCGTTGGTGACCGGGCCGTCCGCGCTGAACACGCTCGGATGCTGTTTGCCCTCGGCGACCGCGCGCATGCCCTTGACCGCCTCGTCGTGGTCGTGCGCCAGCACCACGGCGCGGGAGCGGCCGTGGTTGCGCCGAGACAGCGCGCGGCCGATCGACTCCAGCGACGAAGCGCGCCCCTCCGGACTGTCGATCCAGTCGGCCAGCTCGGCCGCGGTGGCCTTCTTGCGCGATGTCAGAAAGCCCGAAACAACCAGCGGCACAACGGGAGTGGGTTGTTCTGCGGACTCCAGCTCTTCACGCGCGACCTCCAGGAGTCGCAGCGCCTCGTCGGTCAGGCCGGGAAGCTCGGGTTCGTCCTCGACCGCGGCGGCGGGCCGGTCCAGTCCATCCTCTCCTGAGTCGTCGTCATCGTCGATGAACTCGCCGTACTCGTCCATCCGGACGCCGCCGACGTAGGTAGCGGTGGCTGCGGAAGATCCAGCTGGGCTCTCCTCTTCCACCGGCTCTTCGGGTTCGGGCTCGACGAGATCGGACGGCAGCACCTCGCGCAGCACGAGGTGGGCGTTGGCACCGCCGAAACCGAACCCGGACACCCCGGTGATCGCGTGCCCGCTGTAGCGCGGCCAGTCGGTGACGGTGTCGGCGACCTTCAGGTGCACACCGTCGAAGTCGATGTAGGGGTTGGGGCCGGTGTAGTTGATCGAGGGCGGGATCTTGTCGTTGCGCAGCGCCAGCGTCATCTTCGCCAGGCTCGCCGCGCCGGCTGCCGACTCCAGGTGTCCCACATTGGATTTGATGGCGCCCAGCAGCGCGGGCTTGTCGGGCGCGCGGCCCCTGCCGACGACCCGGCCGAGCGCGTCGGCCTCGATCGGGTCACCGAGGATGGTGCCGGTGCCGTGCGCCTCGATGTAGTCGACGAGGCGCGGGTTGATCCCGGCGTCCTTGTAGGCCTTGCGCAGCACCTCGGCCTGAGCATCCGGATTCGGCGCCAGCAGGCCGTTGGACCGGCCGTCGTGGTTGACCGCGCTTCCGGCGATGACGGCGAGGATCTCGTCGCCGTCGCGCCGGGCGTCGGCCACCCGCTTGAGCACCAGCATGCCGCCGCCCTCGGAGCGGGCGTAGCCGTCGGCGTCCTGCGAGAACGACTTGATCCGGCCGTCGGGCGCGAGCACGCCGCCGACCTCGTCGAAGCCGACCGTCACCAGCGGGGTGATCAACGCGTTGACGCCGCCGACGACCGCCACGTCGGCCTCCCCGGACCGCAGCGCCTGCACCCCCTGGTGCGCGGCGACCAACGAGGACGAGCACGCGGTGTCGACGGCCACCGACGGGCCGCGGAAGTCGTAGAAGTACGACACCCGGTTGGCGATGATCGAGCTCGCCGTGCCGGTGATCGCGTACGGATGCGCGATCGAGGGATCCGACATCGCCAGGAAGCTGTAGTCGTTCAACGAGCTGCCGATGTAGACGCCGACGTTGCTGCCGCGCAGGCTCGACGCCGGGATGCGGGCGTTCTCCAGCGCCTCCCAGGTCAGCTCGAGCGCCATCCGCTGCTGCGGATCGATGTTGTCGGCCTCCATCTTCGAGAGCGCGAAGAACTCGGCGTCGAAGCCCTTGATGTCGGACAGGTAGCCGCCGCGGGTGCGGGCCTTGGCGACCCGCTCGGAGATGCGCGGCTCGCCGAGGAACTCCTCCCAGCGGCCCTCCGGCAGGTCGCTGATCGCGTCGCGGCCCTCGAGCAGCGCCTGCCACGTCTCGTCGGGTGTGTTCATGTCGCCGGGGAAGCGGGTGGCCAGACCGACGATGGCGATGTCCCGGGAGGCCGTGTCCTCGCGGGTCCAGTCCTCGTCGTCGTCGCCCTGCTCGAGTTCGGGCTCGCCCTCGATGATCACCGTCGCCAGCGACTCGATCGTGGGATGGCGGAAGGCCACGGTGGCGGTCAGCGTGACACCGGTGAGGTCCTCGATGTCGCTGGCCATCGCGACGGCGTCGCGCGACGAGAGGCCGAGTTCGACCATCGGCGCGGACTCGCTGATCGAGTCGGGCGCCTGGCCGGTGGCGTTGCCGATCCAGTTGCGCAGCCACTCACGCATCTCGTTGACCGACATATCGGTCCTGGGGGCGGTCTTCGGAGCCGTTTCGGCGGCGACATCAGGCTCCGGCTTCTCGGGTGCCAGCTGGATCTCGTCGCCGGCGGGTTGCTGCGAATCGTCTTGTGTATCAGCCATTTTCGAGTGAGTTCTCAGTCTGTCTCGTCAGGGAACGCGTTGGCGATCTTCCCGCTCCGCAGACTGCCGTCCAGGTATGCCGAGCGGCACGCCCGCCGGCCGATCTTGCCGCTCGAGGTGCGGGGGATCGCGCCAGCGGGGGTGAGTAGCACGTCGCGCACGGTGACGCCGTGGCGCACCGCGATCGCAGCGCGGATGTCGTCGGCGATGGGCCCCATGTCGAGCTTGTGTGCGCCCGGTGCGCGCTCGCCGACGATCACCAGCTGCTCGGAGGTGTCGTCGGGGTCACGCTTCAGACCGGAGTGCGCGTTCTCGAACACCTCGTCCGGCAGCTGGTTGGCGGGCACCGAGAACGCCGCGACGAACCCGGTGCGCAGCGCCTTGGTGGCCTCCTGCGCGGAGTACTCGAGGTCCTGCGGGTAGTGGTTGCGGCCGTCGATGATCACCAGGTCCTTGACGCGACCGGTGATGTAGAGCTCACCGTCGTGGTAGGTGCCGAGGTCGCCGGTGCGCACCCAGGTGGCGTCGTCGGCGGCCCCTTCGGCGTGCGACGGGTTGGTCCGTGACTTGAGGATGTTCTGGAAGGTGGCCACGGTCTCTTCGGGCTTGCCCCAGTAGCCGGTGCCCATGTTCTGGCCGCTGATCCAGATCTCACCGATCTGCCCGTCGGGCAACTCGGTGGCGGTGTCGTTGTCGACGATGACCGCCCATTCGGCCAAGCCAATCTTGCCGGCGCCGGCCTGCGCGACGGCCTTCGGCGAGTCGTCGGGCACCGGGACGAAACGTCCGGTGTTCAACTCGTCGCGGTCCACCGAGATGATCACCGGCTCGGCGTCCATCGGCGTGGTGGACACGAACAGCGTCGCCTCGGCCAGGCCGTAGGACGGCTTGATGGCCTGCGGCTTGAATCCGAACGGCCCGAACGCCTCGTTGAACCGGCGCACGGTGGCCGCCGAGATCGGCTCACTGCCGTTGAGGATGCACTTGACGTTGGACAGGTCCAGCGGCGGTTCCCCGTCCTTGGGCACACCGCGGGCCGCCGCATGGTCGAACGCGAAGTTCGGTGCCACCGAGATGGTGCCGCCGGTGTCGCCTTCCTTGCGCGCGAGTTCGCGGATCCAGCGACCGGGCCGACGGACGAACGCGGCCGGGGTCATGAACGTCACGTAGTGACCGATCATCGGCGACAGCAGCACGGTGATCAGGCCCATGTCGTGGAAGAACGGCAGCCAGGACACGCCCCGGTCGCCTTCCTCGCCGTCGAGAGCCTCGATCACCTGCACCACGTTGGTGGCCAGGTTGAGGTGCGTGATCTGCACGCCGGTCGGGATGCGCGTCGACCCCGACGTGTACTGCAGGTAGGCGATGGTGTGCTCATCGACGTCGACGGGCTCCCAGGTGGCGCCGACCTCGTCGGGCACCGCGTCGACGGCGATGACGCGGGGGCGCTGGTTGGCCGGGCGGCTGCGGAAGAACTTGCGAACGCCCTCCGCCGCCTCGGTGGTGGTCAGGATCGCCGACGGGTGGCAGTCGTCGAGCACGGCGTGCAGCCGGCCCACGTGGCCGGGCTCGTTCGGGTCGAACAGCGGCACGGCGATGCGGCCCGAGTAGAGGGTGCCGAAGAACGCGACGAGGTATTCGAGGTTCTGCGGGCACAGGATCGCGACGCGGTCGCCGGGCTGGGTGACCTGCTGCAGGCGGGCGCCGACGGCTCGATTTCGGGCGCCGAAGTCGGCCCAGTGCAAGTCGCGCGCGACACCGTCACGCTCGGTGGAGAAGTCGATGAACCGGTAGGCGAGCTTGTCTCCACGCACCTTCGCCCATCGTTCGACGTGTTTGACCAGGCTTCCGTTGTCGGGAAACTTGATCAGTCCGTCCTTGATGAACGGGTTATGGAACCCCATCGCACTCTCCTGTCAACGGCACACGCTTCTCGATGCCGATTCGCAAATAATTTCCGAGCCGCCGTCAAGCCCCGGACCCCGGAAAATCGTACCGGTCGGCTATCCGCTTACTGCTCTTAGTTTTTTCTTAATGTTAGGTGACCGGTTGTCGCAGTCCAAATCAGTCTGGTTACAGGTCAGCCATGTTTCGGGTGCGGGGCGTTATCGATCAACCCCTTCGCCCAATTCAGTGTCCACTGTGTGGCCGAGGCCCCGTCGAGATTCCAGAACTGCGTCGTCGCGTACATCGCGTGGATCGGTTGTCCCGCACCGCCGAGCAAGATGTCGATGGTCTTGGGCAGGTTCATGATGTTGAATGCCTCCGGCGGCGCCGAGCAGATCAGGTCGCCCGGAGCGCAGATCTCGTTGACGCGATCGTTCAACGCACCGAACCCGCCGGGCCGGGGCCCCGTCATCGCCAGCCCCATCCCCTCGAGCAACGGCACGTCGCGAAGCGTGATCTCCGCGCCCTGCCCGGGCGGGTTCGGCCCGACGTCGCGGCCGACGCCGACCTGACGACGGCCGTCGGCGATCAACGTCACGCCGCGCACGAGGTCCTCGTCGACCGGCCCGCGCCCGTTACCGATGTCGCTGGCGATATCTCCTGCGATCACCGCGCCCTGGGAGAACCCGACGATGACGTAGCTCGTCAGCGGGCACCGGTTGTTCATCTCCGTCATCGCCTTGACCGTCGCGTCGAAGCCCTCGGCGCGGCTGTCGTTGTAGGACATCTGGCCGTCCTGGGAGAACGGATTGTGGAACTGCGCCGTGTAGGGGACGGTGAATACCTCGAGCCGGCTGTCGTCGAACTGCTCGCGGATCGGGTTGGTGACACCGAGCAGCAGCGCGATCGGGAACTGTGTCGGGTTGAACGGATCGAGGTGCGGCGAGGACTCCCACGTGCCCGGCACCGAGATCATCTGCACATCCGGGCAGCTGGCGTCCTGGAACTCCGGCCGCGGCTTCTTGGTCGGGCTCACACCGGTCGGGGGCACCGCCGACGGCGGCCCGGCGGTCGGCGGCCCCTCGGGTTTGCGCAGGATCACCACGACGATGACGACGAGCAGCACCACCACGAGCGCCATCGCGCCGGCTGCGACGAGCGCGAGGATGCGATGGCGTTTCCGCCGGTTGGTCTTGGCCATGTGTCGGTTGGGCTCCTGCTAGCAGAGTCGGTCGGTTGCGATGCGAATGTAGTCGGAAGTGGCGGCGTGAACGTCGACGGACGAGGACGCCACACCCGCGGTCCGTTCCACCCGCTCGTCCATATCGCTGCGCACCATCGGCAACACGGCGTCCCACACTTCCTGGTCGGTGTGCTTGGCGGCGCGGGCCTGACACACGTACGAGCCGATGCTCAGCGCCAGCAGGTCACTGGACGGTTCGACGCGCTCGGCGGCCAACGCGTCGAGGTAGGCGCGCTGCCGGTCGGTGACGACCAGGGCGTTGGACTGACCG
This sequence comes from Mycobacterium sp. GA-0227b, assembly GCF_001499855.1. Lineage (GTDB taxonomy): Bacteria > Actinomycetota > Actinomycetes > Mycobacteriales > Mycobacteriaceae > Mycobacterium. Next base: position 513,650 of record NZ_LQIK01000001.1, on the reverse strand, counting down.
GCTGCGGGCGGCGGCCCCGGCTGCGCGTGGGCTGTCCCGTGGGCCGGCGCCGACTCAGTCGTCGGCATGCCCATGGTCGCCATGACCGCATCACCCGAGCATCCGGTCAGCATCGCGGTCGCCGAAGCGATCAGCAGCGACCCTGCCGCCGATGTCCGTACCGAGCGTTGCACTCCTCCAAGGTACCGGCAGCCCGGGCGCGGACCCGGTCGTCGAGGACGGCTCGCCGGCTACTTGATAGTCGCGACCAATTCCCCGCTCATGGCCGCGAGCTGTGCGCTCCAGGAACCCCAGTCGTGGGTGCCGCTGGGCGGGAAGTCGAAATGCCCGTTGTGGCCGCCGACGGAGCGGTAGTGCTGGTAGAACTCGCGGTTGGTGCCCTGGGCGATGTCGCAGTAGCCGATCATCGCGGGCGGATCGGTGCAGCCGCCGGCCGGTGCGCTCCACACCCACAGCCGGGTGTTGTTGTCGGCCAGCAACTGCACATGGACGTTGGGCGAATGCCATTTCCACCGGCCCAGCTGTGGCAGGCCCCACATGTTGCGGGTCTCGACGCCGCCGTACTGGGCGAGCCCGGCAGTGATGGCGCCGTCGACGCCGGTGCGCTCAGGGGTCAGGAAGCCCGACAGAGACCCCGCGTAGCGGTAGCGGTCGGGGTGGAAGGTGGCCATCGCCATCGCGCCGTAGCCGCCCTGCGCCGCACCGACGATGCCGTGGCCCGACGGGGCCAGCCCCTTGTTGGCGACCAGCCAGTTCGGCAGTTCGTCGGCGAGGAACGTCTCCCACTGCCGGCTGCCGTCCAACTCCCAGTTGGTGTACATGCTCCACGCGCCGCCCGCGGGCGCGGCCACCGAGATGCCCTGCCCGGCGAGGGTGTTCATCGCGTTGCCCGCGGTCACCCAGTTGCTCACGTCGGGGGCCGCGTTGAACGCGTCGAGCAGCACGACCGCGTGCGGGCCGCCGCCCTGGAAGGCGACGGGGATGTCGCGTCCCATCGCGGCCGACGGCACCATGAGCATCTCGACTTGTGCGTTCGCCGACGGCGCCATGGAGGTGCCAGCGGTCCACAGACCGGCGGCCAGCGCCACGGTCATGATCGTCCGGAAGATCCCACGCATCAATTGACCCACCTCGTGTTCGCCTGCTGTCCCCGCGCGAGGTAGTCAATCACACCCGCCCGCCGGATCGGGCTGGAAACGGCTGACGGCGGCGACCCCTCGGGATCGCCGCCGCCAACTGTGTAGTTATTGCCGTACCGGTCAGTTCCCGGCGTCGGGCGTCTGCGCCGAGGCCTCCGTGGCGATCGGAGTCGTCGGCTGAGGCGTGGCGCCCAGCACGCGCTGGATGTCCGGCTTCATCTGCTGCAGCTGCTGACCCCAGTACTCCCAGCTGTGGGTACCGGACTGCGGGAAGTTGAACACACCGTTCTTGCCGCCCGCGGCGAGGTACTGCTCCTGGAACGTCTCGTTGGTCCGCAGCGTGAACTTCTCGAGGAACTCCGCGTTGAAGTTGTCGCCGGCGATGCGGCCGTTGATCTCGGCAGGCTTGCCGTTACCGCAGAACACCCAGATCCGGGTGCCGTTGGCGACCAGCTTGTCGATGTTCACCATCGGGTCGTTGCGCTTCCACGCCGGATCGCTCGACGGGCCCCACATGTCCTCGGACTCGTAGCCGCCCGCGTCGCCCATCGACATCCCGACCAGCATCGGCCACCAACCCTCGGAGAGGTTCAGGAAGCCCGAAAGCGAAGCAGCGTACTGGAACTGCTGCGGGTAGTAGATCGCGAGCGTGAGCGCGGCGGATCCGGCCATCGACAGGCCGACGGCCGCGTTGCGGTTCGGGTTCACACCCTTGTTGGCCGCCAGGTACGCGGGCAGTTCCTGGGTCAGGAACGTCTCCCATTTGTACGTCTGGCAACCGGCCTTGCCGCACGCCGGCTTGTACCAGTCGCTGTAGAAGCTGGACTGGCCACCGACCGGCATGATCACCGCGAGCCCGGAGTCGAGGTACCACTCGAATGCCGCGGTCTCGATGTCCCAGCCGTTGAAGTCGTCGCGTGCACGAAGACCGTCGAGCAGATACACGCCCGGTGCGTTCGGGCCGCCGTTCTGGAACTGAACTTTGATGTCACGGCCCATCCCGGCGGACGGAACCATGAGGTACTCGACCGGCAGACCCGGACGAGAGAAAGCCCCCGCAGTCGCCGAGCCTCCGATGGCGCTGATCAAACCGGGCAGCACCGCGGCGGCCATCGCCGCTGTTGCCAGCCGGCGGACCCAGGCACCCCGGATCTTGCCAACGAACTTCATGCTTCATCTATCCCATCTGTCGTATGCCGCACGCGGAAAAGCCCCTCGGGCATGCCGCGTAACCCGTGCAGTCAACCACACGTCGTCGCAATCTTCCCATTCAGAGCGTGTCGTTCCTGGTCACGACGCTAAGCCGTTGAGCCACTGATCTATCGGCTGCAAGGGCTTCCGCGTTACGGACCCGTCGCCGGCATGCCTTGATACGGGTCGACCGTGGACTCCGGCACAGGCAGCCCGCAGCGGATGAGTTCATACAGTGGCACGCGGTTGATCCGGTACTGCGTGAACTGGTATGCGTGCACGAGGTTCGACAGGAACCGCCGCGGACCCATCGGGCCGCGTACCGACGTCAACATCGCGTCGGTGGCCGGGCACTCCAGCGCCGCCTCGGCCTGTTTGACCCAGTCCTCGTCGATGTAGCCCGGAATGAACGGTGGCTCTTTGAGGAACGGCCCCTCGGCGATCGCCCAGTCGGGAAACAGGTTCTTGTCGTGGCCGATTCGGCCGTCCTCGAGGCGCGCGGTGTGCGCGGCCAACGGGTTGGCGAGGCCGATCTGATCGATGACCCGCACATCCAATCCGACGTTCATGCCCAGCATGCCGAGGTTGGTGAAGAAGACTGTGTGCGGCCCTTGGTAGTCCTTCGGCGCGTCCGGCGGCGGCGGTAGGGCGGGCACCACATCCCATTGGTCGTAATTGCCCGACGGCAGCAGCAGCGCACCGTCCGGCGTGTTGTCCAACGCCTCGAGCACCGCCCGCATCCGCGGATAGTCCAGGTAGTCCGCGGCGGTCAACGGGTGCGCATGGCCGGTGGCCTGAGCGTAGAACCGTCGCTCGTCGACGATGCCGGAGTAGGTGACGCGGGTGGCGTCACTACCCATCCCGCTCGAATTGGCCGCCCACAGCGACCATCCCGCGACGGCCAACCACAGCACACTGGTCGCGCCGACGAACAAATAGCCTGCGCCACGGGCCATTCGGGTTACGTCGGGCAGCACGACGGGAATCACCGCGATCGGCATCAACAGGCAGAACAGCGGGGTCAGCAGCACCCTGCCGTGCATGAAGTCGCCGCCCTGGCGGATCCAGTACAGCGCCTGCAGCAGGCCGCTGACGAGGAAGAAGATCACCACCGCGGCGGGACTCTGCACCATCCGCGCGAACCATCCGTAGCCGGGCGCCGCGGTGCCGCGGCCCGGTCGGCGGCGCCCGCGGGTCACCCACACCACCCCCGCCAGCCCGGCCAGCAGGATCGCCGGCGCCCACAGCAGGTACGGCTGGTTGAAGTTGGCGAGGTACACGAAACCGTGCGACCACTTCGATCCGGTGGCGTCCTTGGCCAGCGCGGTGCCGGGAAACAGCAACCCGTAGTAGCCCATTCGGAAGATCTGGTAAGCCACCGGAAGCAGCCCACCCGCGACGAGGATGATGGTGCGGCGCCGCCAATCGCGTGCCGCGATCAGCATCATCACCAGGGCGAGCCCTCCGATCAACGCCAACTCGGGCCGCACCAGCACGCTCAGGCCCGCGACGAAAGCCAGTGCGCCGTCGAATGTTCCGCTCGCCGGTCGGGGTGGTGACGACGGTGTCTGCGAACCCACGGGGTGCCGACGGATCACCGGTGCGCCGCCTCGGGTGCTCGGCGCCGGGGCGGCGCGGCGGACGCGCGGTTCTTGTGACCAGCACACCATCATCCACCACAGCAGGCCGAGATAGGCCAGCACCAAACCGTTTTCGAGCCCCGAGGTGGCGAAGTCGCGGGCGGGCGGTACGGCGATGTACACCAGCGCGCCCGCGGGCAACATCAGCGCGCGCCGGCCCTGCAGGCTCGGCGCATACAGGCGGCCGGTGCCCAGCATCGCGAAAGCCACGCCCAGCAGGCTGAGCACCAACGCCAGCACCAGCACCACGTACTCCAGCCGTACCGAGCCGCCCACCAGCGCGCCGAGGTAGACCAGATAGGTCCACACCGTGGAGGTGTTGGCCTCCACCCGCTCACCCGCGTTGAACACCGGGCCGTTGCCCGCCAACAGGTTTCGGACTGTCCGCAACACGATCAGGCCGTCGTCGGCGATCCAGCGCCGCTGCCAGGCGCCCCAGCCGAACAACGCCGCGACCACCAGCACGCTGAGCCACAGGCTCACCCGTACCGTGGTGTCGTACCGGAAGGCGGGCCAGCGGGCCACGTTGCGCGCGAGTACGTCGGCCCATCGGCCCGCGGCGGGCGGGGCCACCTTCTCAGCTGAGGAAGACGGCGGCACCGATGGTCCCGATCCACGCCAGCAGCAACAGCTGCAGTACCCGGTCCTTCAACGCGATCTCCTCGGGCTCCCCGGCCAACCCGCCGTCGACGTCGACCGCGTACCGCAGGATCGCAATGGTGATCGGGATGATCGTGATTGCGTACCAGGAGGCGGTGGCGCCGTCACGTTCGAACGCCCACAGCCCGTAACAGAGAACCATCGCGGTGGCCGACAACGTCCACACGAAGCGCAGGTAGGACGCCGTGTAGCTCTCCAGCGACTTGCGGATCTTGGCCCCGGTGCGTTCGGCGAGTTGTAGTTCGGCGTAACGCTTTCCGGCCACCATGAACAGCGAGCCGAAGGTCATCACCAACAGGAACCATTGTGACAGCGGGATGCTCGCCGCCGCGCCGCCCGCGATGGCGCGGATCAGGTACGCCGAGGAGACGATGCAGATGTCGAGCACCGCCTGGTGTTTGAGCCCGAAGCAGTAGGCCAGCTGCATCGCGATGTAGACCGCGATCACCACGGCAAGGTTCGTGGTGGCGAGCACCGAAATGCCCAGTGCCGCAGCGGCCAACACGACAGCGGCGCAGTAGGCCAGCCATTCCGGGACGACACCCGCCGCGATCGGCCGGAACCGCTTCGTGGGATGCTGACGGTCGGCCTCGACGTCGCGCGCGTCGTTGACCAGATAGATCGACGAGGCGGCCAGCGAGAACGCCACGAAGGCGATCAGGATCTTGACCGCGACCTCGCGATAGTCGTATTCCACGTCCCCGCCGAGCGCGGCGATGGGCGCGGCGAGGACGAGCAGGTTCTTCACCCACTGCCGCGGCCGGATCGCCTTGATCAGACCCGTCGCGGCGTTCCGCGGTGGCCCGCTGACCGGTGCCGGTTGTTGACTCATTGGCCGTACGCTCTCTGCGCTGCTGTCACTCGAGATGCTCATCAGTGTCTTGTGCTCCTCGCGTGCGCGAAGCTCCCCTCGGCGCGATCGGCGACGGTGCCGACCACCTTGGCGACGGCCGCCCCGACCGCAACACCGGTCAGCACATCGCTCGGGTAGTGCACGCCGAGCACCAAGCGCGACAACGCCATCGGCGGCACCAGCAGTGCCGGCAGCGGCAACCCGGTCGTCCTGGCCATCAACAGCGACGCTGCGGTGGTGGACGTGGCGTGGGCCGACGGAAAGCTCAGCCGACTCGGGGTTCCGACGTTGACCGTGACCGCCGGGTGGTGCGGGCGCTCGCGGCGCACCACCCGCTTGATCACGACCGCCGCGGCGTGCGCGACGAATGCGCCCACCCCCGCGGCCAGCCAGGCGCGCCGGCGGTCGGCCTGAAAGACCGCTCCTAGCAAGGCTATTGTCAACCAGCCGAGGCTGTGCTCACCGAAATGCGACAACGCGCGCGCACCCGAGAGGATCCCCGGCCGGCCCGCGAGCGCGGACTGCACAGCGACCAGCGCGGCCTCTTCGCCGCGCGGAGTCTCAGCCATGTGCAGACGACTCCAGTAGGACCGTCTCCCACTTCTGCTTGCTCGACAACGTCGGCAGCGCCTCGTGGTAGACCTTGCGCATCCGGTTGAACTTGCGCGCGAGGCGGGCCTGACGCTTCAGCGACTCCCGCAGCAGCTCGAACATCTTCTCGCGGTCGCGCTGGCGGTACACCACGCCGCGACCGTCGGCGGTCGTCACCGTGACACCGTCGACCCTGCACAGCGAGAACCAGCGGGCGTCCTGGGTGGCGACGTTGATCTGCGGGCGGCGGTGATGCTCGGGGTCGTGTGCCCTCAGTTGGTGGATGACGCCGCGGGACAGTCGCCACGAGATCGCCAGCGCGTTCGTGGGGATGTTCACCTTCTTGCGCCACCGCTTGTCCGACGGCGTCGGCAGCTCGGCGGCGCTGGACAGCACCACCGCGTCGGGGTACTCCTGGCGCATCTTGCGCACCTCGGGCAGCGCGGACTCCAGGATCGAGAAGATGTGCTCGGGCCCGGCCAGGAAGTCGTCCATCGCCCTGTTCTGAATGGCGACCGTCGAATACTCCAGGCAGAGAAGGTGTTTCAGCGTCGCCTTCAGATGGCTCGCGATCAGCCCGCTGATGTTGCCGTCCCAGTGCAGCGCCGCCACCACCAGCCGGTTGCGCAGGTGGAAGTACGCCTGCCAGTCGATCGCGTCGTCCTTGTCGCTCCACGCCATGTGCCAGATGGCGGCCCCGGGCAGCGTGACGGTCGGGTAGCCGTGCTCGCCGGCACGCAGGCCGTAGTCGGCGTCATCCCACTTGATGAACAGCGGCAGCGGCTGACCGAGTTCCTCTGCGACCTGACGCGGGATCATGCACATCCACCAGCCGTTGTAATCCACGTCGATGCGGCGGTGCAGCAGCCGGCTGCGCGGCGAATCCTCGTCGCTGAGCCGGAATTTGGCGAAGTTGTGGTCGTACTCGGTGTTGACCGCGTTGGTCCACATGAAGTTCTCGGAATCGACCATCTCGCCCATCACGTGCAGGTGCGAGGGTTCCTGCAGGTTGAGCATCTGGCCGCCGACCAGCGTCGGCGACTTGGCGAACCGGTTCATCGCCAGCGCGCGCAGGATCGAATCCGGCTCGATGCGGATGTCGTCGTCCATGAACAGGATCTGTTCGCAGTCGGTGTTTTTCAGCGCCTCGTACATCACCCGGCTGTAGCCGCCGGAACCGCCGAGGTTGGGCTGGTTGTGCACGGACAGCCGGTTGCCCAGTGCGCCGGCGGCCTCGTCGAAACCGGGATGATCCTTCGCCTTGTTCGCACCCTGATCGGTCACGATCACGGCGCTGATCACCTCGTCCACCAACGGATCCGAAGTCAGCGCGGCCAGCGCGTTGACACAGTCGGCCGGGCGGTTGAAGGTCGGGATGCCGACCGCGATGTTGGCCCGGCCCGGTGCGGGCACCGGCGCGTACCAACCCGCGTGATGCAACGTCGACGCGGCGTCGGTGGCGATGTCGAACCAGATCCAGCCGCCGTCCTCGAACGGGCCGAGATCGATTTCGAACTCGACCGCGGCGCGGTCGCCGTCGCGTTCGCTGGCGACCGGAGCGCCCCCGACGGTGATGCGGGCCCCGGTGGCCTTGGATCGGTAGACGTCGACGCGCGCGCTGCCGGTCAGCTCGACCCGCAGCACCACCGACTGCAGTGTCGACCAGCGCCGCCAGTAGCTGGCGGGGAAGGCGTTGAAGTAGGTCGCGAACGACACCTGGGATTCGGTGCCGATCTCGAGCGCCGTGCGGGTCGGCGCGTGCGCGCGTTTGGCGTTGGTGTCCGCTTCCTCGATATAGAGCTTGCGGACGTCATGCGGTTCGCCGGGACGCGGCAGGATGACGCGGGCCAGCAGGCTGACCGCCTTCGATTCGGCGGCGTCGAGCGCGCCGGACGGGATCTCGCTCATGCGCTACTGCTTTCTGGGTCCGGTTCGGTCAGTGGAGCACCGTCGCGCAGGTGCGGGGCCAGCGTGTTGTCGTACATGCTCAGCGCGCTGGCGATCGCCATGTGCATGTCCAGGTACTGGTAGGTGCCCAGTCGGCCACCGAACAACACCTTCGCAGAAGCGGTTTCGGCCTTCGCCCGGGCCCGGTATGCGGCCAGCAACGCGCGGTCGGCTTCGGTGTTGATCGGATAGTAGGGCTCGTCGTCGTCATCGGCGAACCTGGAGAACTCGCGCATGATGACCGTCTTGTCGGTCGGGTATGCGCGTTCGGGATGGAAGTGCCGGAACTCGTGGATGCGGGTGAAGGGCACGTCGGCGTCGTTGTAATTCATGACGGGTGTGCCTTGAAAATCACCGCAGCCGCTCAACACCTCCACGTCGAAATCGAGGGTGCGCCAACCCAGCCGCCCCTCGGCGTAGTCGAAATAGCGGTCCAGCGGCCCGGTGTAGACCACTGGAGCGTCGGGGTTCTCGGCACGGAGTTGATCCCGCACGTCGAACCAGTCGGTGTCGAGCCGCACCTCGATGCGGTCATCGGCGGCCATGTTCTGCAGCCACGCGGTGTAGCCCTCGGCGGGCAGCCCTTCATAGGTGTCGTTGAAGTAGCGGTTGTCGAAGGTGTATCGCACCGGCAGCCGGGTGATGTTGCTGGCCGGCAGTTCCTTCGGGTCGGTCTGCCACTGCTTGGCGGTGTAGTTCTTGAGGAAGGCCTCGTACAGGGGCCGCCCGACCAGGCTGATCGCCTTTTCCTCGAAGTTCTGGGCGTCTTCGGTCTTGATCTCGGCGGCCTGCTCCTTGATCAGTTGGCGGGCCTCGTCGGGCGTGAAGTACTTACCGAAGAACTGCGAGACCAGGCCCAGCCCCATCGGGAACTGGTACGCCTGCCCGTTGTGCATGGCGTAGACGCGATGCTGGTAGCCGGTGAACTCGGTGAACTGCCGCACGTAGTCCCACACCCGCTTGTTGGAGGTGTGGAACAGGTGGGCGCCGTACTTGTGCACCTCGATGCCGGTCTGCGGCTCGGGTTCGGAGTACGCATTGCCACCGATGTGCGGACGTCGCTCTATGACGAGGACACGCTTGTCCAGCTGGGTTGCCGCGCGCTCGGCAATCGTCAGGCCGAAGAATCCGGAGCCGACGACAAGGAGGTCGAAACGAGCTGTCATCGGCAGCAAGGGTATCCGACCGCGACCGCCCCACCCGAATTCGACAGGAGCCGAAGATTGCGATCGGCTCACGATTCCATATCGTCACTTTCGTCCCACCAGTCACACCAGTACCGTCGTTCACGTCGGCATCCCGTGCCGGCAGCGCACGACCTGGGTGGTTCACCTGAATCGCCTAGCGCGACCCAGCAGACCGCCTAACAGATGTAGCCCATGTATTGAGGAGACTTCCGTGCCGAACCGACGTCGACGCAGGCTGTCGACAGCCACGAGCGCAGTGCTGGCCTTGGCAGTCGCGAGTCCCGCCGCAGTAGTCGCCGTGACCGAGTTGTCGGAGAGCACCGAGCCGGCGTCCCAGCACCGCGAGTTCGTGCAGGCAGCGATGATCACCGATCTGCCCAACGAGTTGATGTCCGCCCTGTCTCAGGGCCTCTCGCAGTTCGGCATCAATCTGCCTCCGATGCCGACCGGAATGTTGACAGGCACAGGGGCGAGCGCGCCGACCACGCTCACCTCCCCGGGGCTGACGACGCCCGGTCTCACCTCGCCGGGGCTGACGACGCCGGGTCTCACCACGCCGGAGCTGACGTCTCCGAGCCTGACCGCGCCCGGGCTCACCACACCCGAGCTGACGACTCCGGGACTGACCGCCCCGAGCGCCACGGTCCCGCCGGCCACCGCCACCGGCCCGTCCCTCACCGACCCGGCCTTGACCAATCCGGCGCTGACCAGCCCCTCGCTGACCAGCCCCGGGCTGACCAGCCCGACCGGAGACACCGGCAGCCTGACGACTCCGGGCCTGTCCACGCCGCCAGCGCTGACCGACCCGGCACTGGGCACCACGCCGATCTCGTCGACCACGGGCCTGCCGGCCCCTGGTGAGGTGCCCATTGCGGCGCCCATCGGGCTGGATCCGGCCGCCGGCACGTACCCGATCCTCGGCGACCCGTCGCTGGCGACGATGCCCGCGGCGACCAGCGGAGGCAGTGGCGGGATCGTCGGCGAGCTGTCGAGCATGGCCGAACAACTCGGCGCGGGACAGGCGATCGACCTGCTCAAAGGCATGGTGATGCCGGCGATCATGTCGGCGGTGAAACCGCCGGGCGCCCCGGCCGCCGTGCCCGCACCGCCGGTACCCGCGCCGCCCGCACCCGGCGCCTGAGACCTGCCACCAGACGGCACCGCAGAAGCCGGCGGCTCTGCGGTGCCGGTGCAGGTCGCCGTTGATTTTGGTGCGGCTCCGGGCCGTGTCGTACCACAAGCAACAACTGACACATACGTAACATCGGTCCGTGCCGACTCGCCGTCCCACGCCGTCGCTGATCTTCACCGCCCTGGCGGCGACGGTCGTGATGCTGCCGATGGCGCTCTACGGCCTACCGGGTGACGGACCGGACCGGGCGACGGCCCCGGAGGCGCCCCGGCTCGCGCAGCAACCGCTGACCGGCCTCGCGGGCGGAGAGACGATCCGCGAGATCCATCAGGACACGCCGTTCTCATTGGTCGCGCTGACCGCAGACGACTTCGCCGGCACCACCGCCCGGGTGCGGGCCAAGAAGGCCGACGGAACGTGGGGGCCGTGGTACGAGGCCGAGCCCCTCGAGGGCGTCGGCCCGGACGCCCCCGCTGCCGGCCCGGTCGGCACCGAGCCGGTGTTCGTCGGGCGCACCACCACCGTGCAGATCGCCGTGACCCGGCCGCCCGATGCGGCCACGACCCCGGAGCCGGCGCCCGCGCAGGGGCCCGGCCTCGGTTACCTGCCGGCCAGCGTGGAGCAGTCCATCGGGCAGAACCTGAACGCCGTGTTGATCAGCCCGCCGCAGGCGCCGCCGGTCGACACGCTGCCGCCGCCGTCGGCGGTCAACGCGCCGGGCGTGCCGCCGAACATCATCAACCGATCGCAGTGGGGCGCCGACGAATCGATGCGGTGCGGAGAGCCGCGCTACGACTTGGGAATTCGAGCCGGAATCGTGCACCACACGGCCGGGAGCAACGAATACGCGCCCCAGGATTCCGCGGGCATCGTCCGATCGGTCTACGAGTACCACACCAGAACGCTGGGCTGGTGCGACATCGCATACAACGCGCTGGTCGACAAGTACGGACAGGTCTTCGAGGGGCGCGCGGGCGGCATCACCAAACCGGTCGAGGGCGCGCACACCGGCGGCTTCAACCGCGACACCTGGGGTGTGGCGATGATGGGCAACTTCGAGGTGGTCCCGCCGACACCGATCCAGTTGCGCACCACCGCTCGATTGCTCGGGTGGCGACTCGGACTGGATCACGTCGATCCGCGCGGCACTGTGGTGCTGGCCTCCTCGGGTGGGTCGTTTTCGGCGTTCCCGACGGGTGCGACACCGAAGCTGCCCGCGATCTTCACCCACCGCGACGTCGGCGCCACGGAGTGCCCCGGCAATGCGGCGTATGCCCTGATGGACCACATCCGCGACATCGCCGCCCGGTTCAACCACCCGCCCGGCCCCGACGACCTGTCCGAATCACTGCGTGGGGGCGCCATTTTCGCGCGGTGGGAGGCGATGGGTGCAATGAAGAGCCCACTGGGCAGACCGACGTCCTTGGAAGCCGCCGGCGAGGGCGGCGCCCGCTACGTCACGTTCGAACACGGCGCGGTGTACTGGTCACCACAGAGCGGCGCCCAACCGGTCACCGGCGAAATCTACAAAGCCTGGGGCGCACTGGGTTTCGAGCGTGGCGCGCTCGGATTGCCGACGAGCGCGGAAATCCAAGAGCCGCAATGGATTGTGCAGAACTTCCAGCACGGCACACTGAACCTCGACCGCGAGAACGGCACCGTCACACGGGTGTTCGACGGCATCCCGGTGGAGCTACCGCAGCCGACGGCCGACACGGCGCCCGTGCAGCTCGAACGGTTCACACCGCCGATCAGCAGTTGATTGCGCCGCTACATCCACCACCGCTCGAGCACCCGCGCGACACCGTCGTCGTTGTTGGTCGAGGTGATCTCGTCGGCTGCGGCCAACGCGTCCGGATGAGCATGTCCCATGGCGACACCCAGCCCGGCCCATTGCAGCATCGGCACGTCGTTGGGCATATCGCCGAACGTCACGATCTCCCCGGCGGTGATGCCGAGCGGGCGGGCCAGCTCCTCCACGCCGGTGGCCTTGCTGATGCCGACCGGCATGATCTCGACCAGGCCGTTGTTGGTGGAGTAGGTGATGTCGCCCTGTGGCCCAACGTGTTTGGCGAGCTCGGCGGCCATGTCGGCGCTGCGTGCGCCCGCCTTGCGGATGAGTAGCTTGACCGCGGGTGCGCTGAGCAGATCCTCGAGGGACACCTCGGTGTTGTCCGGATTGAGCCACGCGTGTTCGTAGCCGGGTGAGCTGACGAACTGCGGGGTGGCGGCGTCATGGGCGCTGCGGCCCACCCGCTCGACGGCCAGGCCCGCGCCCGGGATCGCCCGTGTCGCGATGTCGGCGAGTTCGCCGAGCACGTCGGTGGTCAATGTGCGGGCGGACACGATCCGGTCGGTGGCCGGGTCGTAGATCACCGCACCGTTGGCGCACACCGCCATCGGCGCGAAGCCCAGCTCGTCGACGACGGGCTGCACCCACCGCGGCGGGCGCCCGGTGGCCAGCACGAACCTCGTACCCGCCGCGACCGCGGCGCTGACCGCCGCTCGGGTGCGCGGGGAGACCTTCTCGTCGTCGTCCAGCAACGTGCCATCGACGTCGGACGCAATCAGCAATGGCAAAGTCATCGCGGCGATCCGCCTTCGCTCCTCACCGGTGTCACCGGCGACTCTTGGCTTCCCGCTCTGCGCGCTTGCGGGCCCGCTCGGCCAGTTCCGCCTCGTCGAGCGCTTTGGCCTCGTCGAGTGTCGGTGCGCCGCCGCCGAGCCGGCGCGGCACCCAGAACGCGCCCTCCGGGAGTGGATAGTCGCGCTGCGCCTCGTGCAGCAGCTCGGTCATCGCCGTGCGCAGGTTCTGCAACGTCCGCTCCATCGTCTCGTCGGCCCGCACGGGTTTACCCACCTCGACGGTGATCGGAATCTTGCCGCCGCCCCGCCGACCCCAAAGGCGCCGCGGATGGTCCTTGGTCCAGAGCCGTTGGGCGCCCCACACGATGAGCGGAACGATCGGCACATCGGCCTCCCGCGCCATGCGGGCCGCACCGGTCTTGAAGTCCTTGAGCTCGAAGCTGCGACTGATCGTGGCCTCCGGATAGACGCCGACGAGTTCGCCCGCCCGCAGCCGCTCCACGGCGACGGCGTAGGAGCCGGCCCCGGCAGTGCGATCCACCGGGATCGTGCCCGTGCGGCTGATGAGGTAGTTGACGACCTTCACCTGCTGCATCTCTTCTTTGATCATGAAACGCAGCCGCCGCTTGCGGTAATGCGCTGCCAGCGCGGCCGGCAACCAGTCGACATAGCTGGTGTGGTTGATCGCGATCACCGCACCGCCGCTGGCGGGGATGTTGTCCAGACCGTGGTAGCTGATTTGGATCCCGTTGATCCTGACCGCCGCCTTGACCAGTACCTCGAGCGTGTAGAAGACGGGCTCCATGTCGGTTACCCCGGTGCTCCGCTGGCGTCGGGACGCTGCGCGCGCCTGGCGGCCTTCTCGAGCGCCTCCTCGGCGTCCATCCGGTTGGCCTCGGCCAGCGTCGGGGCTCCCCCGCCCAGCCGGTGCGGCACCCAGAACTCGCCGGGCGGGTGCGGACCGTAGGCGTCCTGCACCCGCTCCAACAAGTGCTGCATCCGCGAGTGCAGCAGCGCGGTCAGCTCGGCTGCGGGCAGCGTCGGCTCGATCGGTTCACCGACCGCGACCGAGATCGGCACCTTGGGCCGCCACATCTTCTTCGGATGGCCCTTGGTCCAGATGCGCTGCGCACCCCAGACGACATGCGGAACGATCGGCACGTCGGCGGCGATCGCCATGCGGGCGGCACCGGACTTGAACGCCTTGATCTCGAAGCTGCGGCTGATGGTGGCCTCGGGGTAGACGCCGACCCACTCACCCTCCTTGAGTTTGCGGCAGGCCTCGTCGAAGGACCCCGCGCCGCTGTCGCGGTCCACCTCGATGTGGCGCAGGCTGCGCATGAGCGGTCCGGTGATCTTGTGGTCGAAGACCTCTTTCTTGGCCATGAAGCGGACCTTGCGGCCCTGCCCCTGCCGGTAGGCGGGCAACCCCGCGAATGTGAAGTCGAAGTAGCTGGTGTGGTTGATCGCGATCACCGCGCCGCCGGTGGCCGGCAGGTTCTCCACGCCGGTGACCGTGAACTTCAGCCCCTGCACGCGCCACAGCAGCCGCGCCAGCTGGATGACGGTGCCGTATACCGGTTCCACATCAGGCAGCCTAGTCGCGTGACCCGACCCGGCGAACCCGTGCCAGTTCCCGCCCTCGTCGCCTCGATCTCGGCGGACCGCCCGGTGCGTGCCGTCTGGATCAACGAGCTCGGGGGCGTCACTTTCGAGATCGACGGCGGCGCGGAGTTCGTCAAGGTGTACCCCGACGCCTACGCGCACCTATTGGCCGCAGAGGTGCCGCGGTTGCGCTGGGCGGGGCGCTACACGCCGGTACCCGAAGTGTTGGCGTCCGGGCCGGGCTGGCTGCACACCGCGCGCCTGACGGGTCGCTCCGCAGTGGATCCCCGCTGGGCCGACGAACCTGAAACCGCCGCCCGCGCAATCGGGCAAGGGCTGCGGCGCTTGCACGACGCGCTGCCGGTCGGGGACTGCCCGTTCGGCAGGCCGTCCTGGGTGCCGGTCGACGCGCCACCGGCCGACCGGCTCGTGGTGTGCCACGGCGACGCCTGCTCCCCGAACACTCTGATGGCCGACGACGGCGCGTTCAGCGGGCACGTCGACCTCGGCGACCTCGGAGTCGCCGACCGCTGGGCCGACCTGGCCATCGCGACGATGTCGCTGGACTGGAACTTCCCCACCGAGGGCCCCGGCGGTTTCCAGGAACTACTGCTCGAGGCGTACGGCGTCGCGGCCGACGACGAGCGCATCGGCTACTACAGGCGCGCGTGGGACGCCTACGACGACGATCAGGACCTGCCGGCGGGCTAGACTCTTCGCGAGCGCCACATCCCACAGAAAGGGTATTTGTGCAGGTCACGAGCGTCGGGCACGCGGGTTTTCGCATCGATACCCAGGCCGGAAGCATCTTGTGCGACCCCTGGGTCAACCCCGCCTACTTCGCGTCGTGGTTCCCGTTCCCCGACAACAGCGCGTTGGACTGGGACGCGCTCGGCGACTGCGACTACCTGTACGTCTCACACCTGCACCGCGACCACTTCGATCCGCGGCTACTGCGCAGACACGTCAACAAGGACGCGGTCGTGTTGCTGCCGGACTATCCGGTGCCCGATCTGCGACGCGAACTCGAAAAGCTCGGCTTCCACCGGTTCTTCGAGACGACGGATTCGGTCACGCACACCGTCACCGGCCCGCGCGGCGATCTCAAGGTGATGATCATCGCGCTGCGTGCCCCGGCCGACGGTCCGATCGGTGACTCCGGACTCGTGGTATCGGATGGCGTGACCACCGCTTTCAATATGAACGACGCGCGGCCCGTCGACCTCGACGTGGTGCACGCCGACTTCGGCCACGTCGACGTGCACATGCTGCAGTACTCCGGCGCCATCTGGTACCCGATGGTCTACGACATGCCCGCCCGCGCCAAGGAGGCGTTCGGCATCCAGAAGCGGCAGCGCCAGATGGACCGGTGCCGCCAGTACATCGCGCAGGTCGGCGCCACCTGGGTCGTCCCGTCGGCGGGCCCGCCGTGCTTCCTCGATCCGGACCTGCGCCAGCTGAACGACGACCATGGCGATCCGGCCAACATCTTTCCCGACCAGGCGGTGTTCCTGGATCAGCTGCGCGCGCACGGCCATCAGGGTGGCCTGCTGATGATCCCGGGGTCGACGGCGACTTTCACCGGCTCGCAACTGGATTCGCTGACCCATCCGCTGCCCGACGACCAGGTGCAGGCGATCTTCACGACCGGCAAGGCCGACTACATCGCCGACTACGCCGAGCGGATGGCGCCGGTGCTGGCCGCGGAGAAGGCTAATTGGGCGCCCGCGGCGGGCGAGCCGCTGCTGGAACCGCTGCGCACGGTCTTCGAGCCGATCATGATCCAGACCGATCAGATCTGCGACGGTATCGGCTACCCGGTGGAGTTGCGGCTGGGTCCCGAGACGGTGATCCTCGATTTCCCGAAACGGGTTGTGCGCGAACCGATTCCCGACGAGAAGTTTCGCTACGGCTTCGCGATTGCGCCGGAGCTGGTGCGCACCGTGCTGCGGGACAACGAACCCGACTGGGTCAACACCATCTTCCTGTCGACCCGGTTTCGGGCCTGGCGGGTCGGCGGCTACAACGAGTACCTGTACACATTCTTCAAGTGCCTGACCGACGAGCGGATCGCTTACGCCGACGGGTGGTTCGCCGAGGCCCATGACGACTCGTCCACGATCACGCTGGACGGCTGGGAGATTCAACGACGGTGCCCGCACTTGAAGGCAGACCTGTCGAAATTCGGTGTGGTCGAGGGGTCGACACTGACCTGCAACCTGCACGGCTGGCAGTGGAACCTGCAGAACGGCCGCTGCCTGACCACCAAGGGTCACGAGTTGAGGTGCACCCGGAAATGACACGGAAATGACGGCCCCGCAACAGTTTTACGACGATGGGATGATCCAGCTCGACCGTGAGGCGATCACGCTGCGCCGCTATCACTTTCCGTCGGGCACCTCGAAGATCATTCCGCTGCGGTCGATCCGCGGATACAAGGCCGAGCCGCTGGGCATGTTCACCCAGCGGTTCCGCATCTGGGGCAGCTCGGACCTGCGGCGCTGGCTGCCGCTCGACGTGTGGCGACCGATCAAGTCGACTTTGGTGACGCTCGACGTTCCGGGCGCGCGACCCAAACCCGCGTTCACGCCCCAGCGGCCCACCGAGTTCCTCGCGAGCCTCGACAAACTGCTGAACGGCTAGGCGCGAACGACGCCACAAGCGACGCTCACTTGGCCGGCGTCAGCAGTTCGGTTCCGACGAAGGGCACCAACGCTTCTGGGACGCGGACGCTGCCGTCGGGCTGCTGATGGTTCTCCAGAATCGCCACCAGCCACCGCGTCGTCGCGAACGTACCGTTGAGCGTGGCCGCCGTCTGCGGCCGTCCGTTCTCGTCGCGGTACCGCACCGCCAACCGGCGCGCCTGGAACGTCGTGCAATTCGACGTCGAGGTCAGCTCGCGGTAGGTGCGCTGCGTGGGAAACCAAGCCTCGCAATCGAATTTGCGTGCCGCCGACGATCCGAGGTCACCCGCGGCGATGTCGACGATGCGGTAGGGCACCTCGATCTTGGCCAGCATCTCGCGCTGCCAGCCCAGCAGCCGGTCGTGTTCGGCCTCGGCGTCCTCGGGCTTGCAGTAGACGAATCCCTCGACCTTGTCGAACTGGTGCACCCGGATGATGCCGCGGGTGTCCTTGCCGTGGCTGCCCGCCTCCCGGCGGAAGCACGACGACCAGCCCGCGTACCGCAACGGTCCGCGGGACAGGTCGAGGATCTCGTCGGCGTGGTATCCCGCCAGCGGCACCTCGGAGGTCCCCACGAGGTAGAGGTCGTCGGCCTCGATGCGGTACACCTCCTCGCTGTGGGCGCCGAGAAAGCCGGTGCCCGCCATGATCTCCGGGCGCACCAGCACCGGGGGGATCATTAACGTGAAGCCGTTCTCGGTGGCCAGCCTGACCGCCAGCTGCAGCAGGCCCAGCTGCAACAGCGCACCGGCGCCGGTGAGGAAGTAGAACCGTGATCCGGCCACCTTGGCGCCGCGTTCGAGGTCGATCAGCCCCAGCGCCTCGCCGAGCTCGACGTGATCCTTGGGTTCGTCGATGCGCGGGGGCTCGCCGACGGTCTCGAGCACCACGGAGTCGTCCTCGCCGCCGACCGGCACTCCGTCGATGATCACGTTCGACAACGCCATGTGCGCCGCAGTGAACGCCCGCTCGGCCTCGGCTTGATCGGCCTCGGCGGCCTTGACCTTCTCGGCGAGCTGCTTGGCCTGCTCGAGCAGAGCGGGCCGCTCCTCGGGTGACGCCTTGCCGACCTTCTTGCTCGCGGCCTTCTGTTCGGCGCGCAGATTGTCGGCCGCCGACACCGCGGCCCGGCGGGCGACATCGGACTGCAGCAGCGCGTCGACGAGATTCGGATCTTCGCCGCGGGCGCGTTGCGAGGCACGGACCGCATCCGGGTTTTCGCGCAGCAACTTGAGGTCGATCACGGCCGCAACCCTACTGGTCGACGGGTCGAGCCAGCACAACCGCATAACTTTACAACTGCAACAGTTGTCACAGCCCCTGACACGCCTGTCACAATGGAGCAGATGTTGGAGGCACCAGGTCGTCCGGGCGACGCGCAAGAGCGCGCCGATCTGCAGCAAGACGACACCGAACCGTCGCAGCGAGCGGCGTGGTGGCAGAGTTTGCACGCCACGTCGACGCGTCGCGCCCTGTTGCTGACGGCTCTCGGCGGGCTGCTCATCGCCGGCTTCATCACCGCCCTGCCGCAGAGCGAGGGTGCCAATGGCCTGACCGCCAGCACGATCTCCCTCGGCCCGCGCGGCAATGCGACGTTCGAACACGCCAAGGCCGGCGACTGCCTCAACTGGCCCGACCGCACGCCCGACGCCGCCGAGATCGTCGACTGCAACAAGGAGCACCGATTCGAGGTCGCCGAGTCGGTCGACATGCGGACCTTCCCGGGCAGCGAGTACGGGCCGGACGCGGCGCCGCCGTCGAGCGCGCGCATCCAGCAGATCAGCCAGGAGCAGTGCTCGACGGCCGTGAAGCGTTACCTGGGTCCGCGCTTCGATCCGAACAGCCGCTTCACGGTGAGCATGCTGTGGTCGGGCGACAAGGCCTGGCGCCAGTCCGGTGAGCGACGCATGCTGTGCGGCCTGCAGTTGCCAGGCCCCAACAATCAGCAGTTGCCGTTCACGGGCAAGGTCGCCGAGATCGACCAGTCCAAGGTGTGGCCCGCAGGGACCTGCCTGGGCATCGACCCGACCACCAACCAGCCCACCGACATTCCCGTCGACTGCGCCGCCCCGCATGCGATGGAGGTCACCGGCGCGGTGAACCTCGCCGAGAAGTTTCCCGGCGGCCTGCCGCCGGAGCCCGAACAGGACGCCTTCATCAAGGACGCGTGCACCCGGATGACGGACGCCTATCTGGCTCCGATCGAGCTGCGCAGCACCACGCTGACACTGATCTACAGCACCATCTCGCTGCCGAGTTGGTCAGCGGGCAGCCGTCAGGTGTCGTGCAGCATCGGTGCGACCCTCGGAAACGGGGGCTGGTCGACTCTGCTCAACAGCGCCAAGGGTCCGCTGCTGATCAACGGTCAGCCGCCGGTCCCGCCGCCCGACATTCCCGAGGAGCGGCTGAACTTCCCGCCGATCCCGATCCCCGACGACGACTCGGGCAGCACCTCGCAGGTCACCAGCGACCAGTCCTCCGACAGCAGCAGCAGCGGCAGCAGCAGTGACAGCGGCAGCAGCGACCAGTCGACCCACGGGCCGGCCCAGGTGACGGACGCTCCCGAGCCCTCGGGCGACCAGGGGCACGCGCCGGGCAACACGTTCAACGGCGGGCCGCCACCGCCGGGAGCGGCGCCGCCTCCGGGTGCGCCGGTTCCCCCGCCGCCTCCGCCGGGCGCCCCGCTGCCTCCGCCGCCGCCCGCGGCCGCTCCTCCGCCGCCGGCGCCTGCACCTGCGCCCGCGCCGGCCCCCGCACCGCCACCGCCACCGCCACCGGCGCCTGCGCCTGCACCTCCGCCGCCGGGACCGTAGCCACGTGACCGTGCGGATGGACCCGCAACGGTTCGACGAACTGGTCTCCGAGGCGCTCGACCTGATACCGCCGAAGCTCGCCGACGCGCTCGACAACGTCGTCGTGCTGGTCGAGGCCCGCAATGACGAGGAACCCGACCTGCTGGGTCTCTACCAGGGCGTCGCGCTGACCGAACGCGATTCGTGGTACGCGGGCTCGTTGCCGGACACGATCACGATCTACCGCGACGCGTTGCTGCAGCACTGCGACACCGAGGACGAGGTCGTCGACGAGGTGGCAATCACCGTGATCCACGAGATTGCGCACCATTTCGGTATCGACGACGAGCGCCTGCACGAACTCGGTTGGGGATAACGGGATAACACCGCGAGACCGCGAAGACCGCCGAAAGACACCGCGCGGCAACCACGGTTTGTCCCCCGCTGGTGCTATCAAGGGGCCATGACCGAGTGCCGAGACTGCATGGCCGGCCTCGAGCACTGCCATGGCACCGTCATCCATCACGTGTCACGCCGGGCGGAGTGCACCGAACCGGGCTGCGTGACCCCGGAGGTGGTGCACACGTTCGTGATCGACTGCGAGGCGATCGGCTGCGTGTGCGCCGTCTCGCTGTCAGCCCATCGGGTCGGCTGACTGCAGCGCGTCCTCGACCGGGTGTACGTCGGGCTCCGGGTAGAACGGCGGCGTCATCGACCCCCACCGCACGCAACTCCACCGGCCGTCGGTGATCGGGGCGAGCACGACGGCCTCGGTGTTGCCGAGGTGATGGTCGAGCACGAAGCTGCGCTCGACGCCCGCCAACACCGACGACACCAGCCGGATCGCCGCGCCGTGGCTGACCACCACGATGTCGCCGTGCCAGGCGTCGTCGTCGAGGTGCCGCATCCGCAGCTGCGTGATGGCCGGCACGTACCGGTCCAGCACGTCGTTACCGGTCTCGCCGTTGGGCATCGGCGCGTCGAGGTTGCCTTCGTGCCACTGCTGGTAGACGGTCTCGAACGTGGCGATCGCCTCGTCGTCGTTGCGGTCCTCCAGGTCACCCACCTGCACCTCGTGGATGCCCTCGAGTTCCATCGGCGGTACCCGCAGTGCTCCCGCGATCTCCTCGGCGGTCTGGCGGGCCCGGTGCGCCACCGAATGCGCAAGGATCGCCGGTGGCAGCGGCAGGCCATTTGCGTAGGAGCGCGCCTGGTTGCGACCGAGATCGGTCAGCTCGGCCCCGGGCGGCCTGGTGTCGAGACGACGCTGCACGTTCGCCAGTGACTGGCCATGGCGCACCAGCACCAGGCGCCCAGTCACGGCTTTCCCTCCTTCAGCCGCGCCAGCCAGCGAGAGGCCTCGTCCAGCGCGGGCGGCGCCGCCCCTGCGGCGGCTCCGGTCGGCCAGGAACCCAGGAATCGCACATCCGAACAACGACGGTGCAGCGCCTTGAGTGCCTCGGCGACCGCATCGTCGTCGATGTGGCCGACGCAGTCCAGGAAGAACATGTAGGTACCCAAACCCGTTCGGGTGGGCCGTGATTCGATTCGCGTCAGGTCGATGTCGCGGACCGCGAACTCCGTCAGCGCCGACACCAGCGCGCCGGGCACGTTGGCCAGTCGCAGTACCACCGAGGTGCGGTCGGCGCCCGTGCGGTCCGGCGGCGGAGCGGGTGGTCCGACCAGCACGAACCTGGTGCGTGCATTGGGTTCGTCGACGATGTCGGACGCCAGCGCCGTCAGGCCGTAACGTTCCGCGGCCAGCGCGGTGCTCACCCCCGCGTCGGCGCGGCCCTCGGCCACGTCGTTGGCGGCCGCGGCGTTCGAGTTGGCCGGCACCAACTGCGCTGACGGCAGCTGCTCGGCCAGCCAGTTGCGCACCTGGGCGGCCGCGACGGGAAAGGCGGCGACCGTGGTCACATCGCCTGCCCGCGTACCGTCGCGCACCACGATCGTGAACGACACGTCGAGCGTCAGTTCGGCGAAAATCTGCACGGGCGTACCAGTGGCCAGGCCGTCCAGCGTCGGTAGCACCGATCCCTCGATCGAGTTCTCGATCGGCACGCAGGCGTAGTCCGCGTCTCCGCTGCGGACCACGGCCAGTGCGCCGGTGGTGCTGTCGGTCGGGACTGCGGTCACCTCGTCGGCACCCGGCCCGCCGGGCAGCATGCCCTCGGCGGACATCGTGAGAAGCGCCACCTCGGTGAAGGTCCCCTGAGGTCCCAGATAAGCGATGCGCGGCACGGCTCAACACTATCGGGTCGCTGCGGTAATGCCGTTCCGCTGCACGAAAGCCTTGCGGGATCCGCTAGAACCTAGTTAAGTTAGGCTCACCTTATCTGAGGAGGCGGGATGACGACAACGACCACGGCACCGACGACGGCCGAGCGGATCCGCAGCGCGTGCGTCCGGGCCGGCGGCGCGATGCTCGCGGTCGAAGGTATCGAGCCCACCGAGACCCCGGTCCACCATCTGCTCGACGACGGCTCGTTCGCGATCACCGTCCCGCTCGACAGCCCGGTGGCGGCCAAGGCCGTTTCCGCCG
This sequence comes from Mycobacterium sp. GA-0227b, assembly GCF_001499855.1. Classification (GTDB taxonomy): domain Bacteria; phylum Actinomycetota; class Actinomycetes; order Mycobacteriales; family Mycobacteriaceae; genus Mycobacterium. The sequence goes on along the minus strand of NZ_LQIK01000001.1, from coordinate 491,098 downwards.
GCACCGCCGGGGTGCAGGCGGTGCTGGAGATGACCGACTACGCGCCGCTGCCGCTGCGCGAGCCAGTGCGGTCCCTGGTGTGGATCCGCGGGCGCCTGCACGACGTGCCGGCAGGCGAGGTGCCGACCCTGCTCGATCTGGTCGCCTCCGAGGATCCCAACCCGGCCCTGCTGCAGGTGAACTCCGGACCGTCCGACGGCGATCGCGGCTATGCACTTCTACGCCTCGAGATCGACTCGGTGGTCGTGGCGGACTCCACCGGCGCCGAATCGGTCGGGGTGAGCACACTGCTCGACGCCCGGCCGGATCCGTTCTGCGCAATGGAGTCGTGCTGGCTGCAGCACATGGAGTCGGCACACCGCGACGTGGTCGAGCGGCTGGCCAGTCGGCTGCCGATGTCGTTGCGCCGCGGCCGCGTTCGGCCACTGGGACTGGACCGCTACGGCGTGCGGCTCCGGGTGGAAACCGACGACGGTGATCACGACGTGCGGCTGCCGTTCACCAAGCCGGTGGACGACGTCACCGGGCTCAGCCAGGCGATCCGCGTGCTGATGGGCTGCCCGTTCCTCAACGGGCTGCGCGCACGCAAGCTGTGACGCCACTACCGTAGCTGCGGTGACCGGCGCCCCCGACGAGCTGAGCAACCCCGAGCGCCGGGCGCTTCGCATCGAAGTCGCCGTCGTACTGGCGGTGACGTTCGGCCTGTCCGCCTACAGCGCACTGCTGAACTTGACCGAGTCGGTCCTGCTCGGCCTCTCCGGCCAGGTCGTGGCACTCAATCCGCGCCGCTCCCCATTCGACCTGATCGACCTCGGCCTCAACCTCGTCTGGGTCTTTCAACTGTCGGCGTGGGGCGGGCTGGCCGTTTATCTGTTGTGGCGCAGCGGGTTCGTCCTCGAGTCGATCGGACTGGGTCGACCGCGGTGGCGACCGGACCTACTCGGCGGGCTGGGTTTGGCCGCGCTCATCGGGGTGCCCGGCCTCGCGTTGTATCAGATCGCCCGCATCCTCGGCATGAACGCCGACGTCGAACCCGCCGAACTCTACGACACCTGGTGGCGGATCCCCGTCCTGTTGTTGACGTCGCTCGCGAACGGCTGGGCCGAGGAGGTGGTGGTTGTCGGCTTCCTGGTCACCCGGCTGCGTCAACTGCGGGTGAGCCCGGCGACCGCCGTCATCGTCTCCAGCGTGCTGCGCGGCCTGTACCACCTCTATCAGGGCTTCGGGGCGGGCCTGGGGAACATGGCGATGGGCCTGGTGTTCGGCTATGTCTATCTGCGCACCGGTCGGCTCTGGCCGCTGATCATCGCCCATGCGCTGATCGACGCCGTGGCGTTCGTGGGCTACACGCTGGCCGCCGGCCACCTGGGCTGGTTGCGGTGAACACGGCGGAATGCGACGTAGATTCGTCAGATGACCGACAACCGGCAGCCGCCCCGCGGGTTCGAGCCCCCGCCGCGGGCACGCCGGGAGCCGTCACAGGTCATCCGCCGGGACCCCGCCTACCGGCCGCCGCCTCCATGGCCGCCGAACCCGGCCCCGCCACCGCCGCGGATGCCAGCACCGCGCACGGCGCCACCACGGCGACAGCCGCCACCACCGCGACAGCCGCCACCACCGCCGCGCGCCCGGCCGCCGGCTGCCCGTAAACCGGCACCGCCGCGGCAGCCGCCGCCACCTCCGCGACCGCCGGCGCCGACGAAACCGAAACCGCGACGGCGCAAACGTCATTGGGGACGCCTCGTCGTTGCGGTTCTGCTGGTGTTCGTGGTGGCCCTGCTGGTCTTCGTGGTGGCCGGCGGGCTATGGCTCGACTCGTCGCTTCGGCGCATCCCCGCGCTGACCGACTACCCCGACCGCCCCGCGTCGGCGTCGGGTACGACGTGGCTGCTCGTCGGATCCGACAGCCGCCAGAACCTGACCCCCGAACAGCAAGCGCAGCTGGCCACCGGCGGCGACCTCGGCGACGGTCGCACCGACACGATCCTGCTGGTGCACATTCCCGGCATCGGATCGGGGACGCGCACAACGATGGTCTCGATTCCGCGCGACTCCTACGTGTCGATCCCCGGCTACGGCAGCGACAAGATCAACGCCGCGTTCACGGTCGGTGGCGCCCCGCTGCTCGCCCAGACCGTCGAGCAGGCCACCGGGCTGCGGATGGACCACTACGCCGAGATCGGGTTCGACGGGTTCGCCACGATGGTCGACGCCGTCGGTGGGGTCACCATGTGTCCGACCGAGCCCATCAGCGACCCGCTGGCCGGCATCGACCTGCCCGCCGGATGCCAGAAACTCGACGGCCGCAGTGCGCTGGGATTCGTTCGCACCAGGGCCACGCCGCGCGCCGACCTGGATCGCATGCTTCATCAACGCGAGTTCATGTCCGCGCTGCTGCACCGCGCCGCGAGCCCCGCAGTGCTGCTCAACCCGCTGCGCTGGTACCCCATGGCCCGCGCCGCCACGGGCGCCGTCGCGGTCAACGAGGACGACCACATCTGGGACCTCGCGCGGCTCGCGTGGTCACTGCGCGGCGATGTGCTGACGACCACGGTGCCGATCGGGGAGTTCTCCGCCGGCGACTCGGGCTCGGCCGTGCTGTGGGACGAGGAGGTCGCGGGCCGGTTGTTCGAGGCGCTGCGAACCGACGCACCGGTGCCGCAGGACGTCCTCGACGCCCAGCCGTGAACCGGAACTGACCGCGGTCTAGTCCCGGCCGGCCCCGGCCAGCCCGTTCTGCAGCCAGTCCTTGGTACGACCCGGGTGGTTGGTCGCGACCCACGCCACGCCGAGCTCGCGGCAGTACTGCACGTCCTCGAAATGGTCGACCGTCCAGCAGTACAGCGCGCGGCCCTGCGCGGCCGCCCGGTCCACCAACTCGGGATGTTCGCGAAGGGTCGCGATCGAGGGCCCCACCGCGGTGGCGCCCACGGTGGTGGCTGCGCTGCCGCCCAGATACCGCGACGTCTCGCCGAGCAACACCGTCGGAAGCATCGGTGCCGCCCGCCGGATCCGCCAGACCGCGGCCGCCGAGAACGACATCACGACCGCGCGCGACAGATCCGCCGACGCGGGAGAGGCGATCCCGAACCGGTGCAGCAGCGCCAGCACCTTGCTCTCCACCAGCGCGCCGAAACGGACCGGGTGCTTGGTCTCGATGAACAGCTTGACCGGCCGGTTGCAATCCAGCACCAGCGAAACCAGCTCGTCGAGCGTCAGCAAGCCCGTATCCGCGTGCGTACCGTCGCCGTGATGGCTGGGATGCCATGCGCCGTAATCGAATTCACGCAACTGCGCGAGCGTCATGTCGCTGACGAGCCCGGTCCCGTTCGACGTCCGGTCGACCTTGCGGTCGTGCACACACACCAAGTGGCCGTCGCGGGTCAGCCGCACGTCACACTCGACGCCGTCGGCACCCTCCTGCAATGCCAACTCGTACGCCGCGAGCGTGTGCTCCGGACGGTCGGCCGAAGCGCCGCGGTGCGCCACGACGAACGGATGCCCGCCGAGCGTCGGCCCGGGCGTCGCTTCGTCGGCGGCCTTGGCGTCGCCAGTCATGCGACCTATGCTGCCGGGTTCTGCCCGTGGGACTCAACCGGAACGTCACTTTCCACCCGCGGCTGATCCTCCGGCAGGACCACCCAGCGCTTGGTCGGCCGCTCGACCGGTTGCCGCTCGAAACCGAGGACGACCTTCGCGGCGAGTAGCAGGGCCGCCAGTGCCAGCAGGTAAGCCACCGTCGTGGTCATGGTGTTGTCGGCGATTCCCTGCGCATCCTGGGTGAAGCTTGTCGCGATCGACCAGATCGACACCACGTAGCTGGCCAGCCACACCAGCCACCAGGCCACGATCGGTCGACGCAGCCAGCTCAGCCGCTCCTCGACTCCGGCCAACTCGAGGACGAACACCGGCGCCCAGAACAGGTTGACGAAGGGAAGCAGGCACCCGGCCTGCAGGTGCCACCCCGGCCGGGGGTCTGTCGTCCCCCGGTGGGCGTACGCGGCGGCCCGCCGCGCCACGAGCCAATTGGTCAGCACGATGAGGCTGGCGACCACCATGAACATGGCGATGACGCTCGCCGCGACGCCGAGCCACGTCGCACCCGCGGCGATCCACGGATGCAACAGCACTGAGCGATTGACAATCAGCAGCACGTAGCGCAACAGGTGGAGCAGCGCCGCGGCGCCCAGGGCCGCCATCGTCGCCAGCAGGGTGCCACGGAGCATCGCGGCCGACGGTCCTGTGCGCGGCGCCTCCTGCTGATGGTCGACCAGCTCGACCTGATCCAGCAGACCCCACCGCGGGATCGTCGCGTAGCGCGGCGTCGGGCCGAGTGCCAGCCTCCGGCGCCGAGGCGCGGGCGGTGCGCCCGGGCGTACCGCGATCCAGCGATAGCCGGGTGGCCGGGACGGCGGGGCGGCGGGCGTCGTCGTGGTGTTGAAGGAGGCGCCCGGTCCGGGGCTGGAGGGCGGAAGCAGGGGCCCGTTGCAGCGTGGGCACCAGACCCTGCGCCGGTCGCGCACGTTCCACCGGGTTCCGCATTGGGAACACACCTGAATCATGTCGCTCCTTGCCTGGCACTCACCACCCGACAGCGTAGCGACGACCCGCCCGACCTCCGCGCCGATCCCGGTGGGACGCAGGCCGTCGGGGAGTCACAGCAATTCCGGCCTATCCACAGATTCCACAGGTTCATCCACAGGCAGGCGACGCCACGAACCAGGCGTGAGCCGCTGAATCTGGGTTTCCTGCACCGATTGCAGTGGATAGACGTCCCCGGGTCTGATGCCCTCATCAACAGGCCGCCCTGCGACGAGCGAAATGCCTAGTCAACCTAATGGCGCGACAGGGCGCGGTCGCCTCCCATCCGACCGGGCCATGTCAGCGGGCCCGCCGATTTTTCCGTCGGGACAACAGGCGTTATGATCGGCGTCACAGTTCCACGTTGTGACGGATCTCACTGGGGGAGAGGCGCCAGAACATGCAGGTCAGGAGGGGTTGATGACGTCTTCGATGGGTTCGGGTTCGGCAATGCCGCCTTCGGAATGGCCGTCGTCGGCACATGACTACACCCGCACTCAGTGGATGGCGTTTCTGCGGGCCAGCGTGATCGCGCTGGTGCTGTTGGGGGTGCTGGCCGTCATCGTGTTGTTCTGACGGGACGCCGCTCGACGAACACGAAAAGAGCCGCCGGTCAGTGACTCGGCGGCTCTTTGACGTACGGAATCGGGTTGCTCAGGCGGGCGGGTAGACGCCCATCTGCTTGCCCTTGTCGGTCTGCCAGAAGATGTCGGCGATCTCATCGATCGTCTTGAGCAGCTTCTCGGCGACGGAGGCGTCGAGTGACTTCTTGACCTCGCCGGCGCCGTGCACACCGTCCCAGAACAACTGATGCAGGTTGGGGAATTGCTCGAAGTGGTCCTTCGCGAAGAAGTCGGCCCACAGCACCATCAAGTGATGCTTGACCTCTTCGGCGCGCTCTTCCTTGATGATGATGCACCGCTGGCGGAAGTGCTCGTCGTCGGAGTCGTGATACTTCTGGATCGTTTTCAAGCAGGAAAGCGCGTCGATCTTGGCCTGCGCGGGGTCGTAGACGCCGCAGTACAGATCGCAATGGGCATGGGCGGGGGTGGCGTTGGTGAACATTCGATGCAGCATGTGTCCTAACTTACCCTTTGGGGGTGCGCCGCAACCAGACACCGCGACGCTGGCCGCTGCGGCTGTTCCGCGTCGTCGATGACTCGATGCGCCCGACGCTCGGTCCCGGCGACGGACTTCTGGCCATGCGCTGCCAGAGCATTCGTCGCGGACAGCTACGGGTCTTCCAGGATCCGCGGCGTTCGACGCGGTGGCTCGTGAAGCGGGTCGGCGACATCTACGGCGCTGGACGCGACGCGATCTTCGAAGCCCGCTCGGACAATCCCCGTGCCCCCGGCGCCGCCGACTCCCATGAGTTCGGCTGGATTTCGGCGGCCGCGTCCTACCGGGTGGTGTGGACCGCGCGCGCCGATTCCAGCCGTTAGCAGTCGTGTCCCCTTGCGTGCCAGCCGACTCTGCCGCATCCTGAGCGCATCGGCGTGCGAACACCGATGGCGCGGAGGCGATATGGAGAGAGGATCCGGCCGGGCGATCGAGGTCGCCCCGTTCCATTCACGCGGTTCACTCAAGGGGTTCGTGATCTCGGGCCGCTGGCCGGACTCCACCAAAGAGTGGGCCCAGTTGTTGATGGTCGCGGTGCGGGTGGCGTCGCTTCCCGGGTTACTGTCCACCACAACGATATTCGGTGCGCGCGAGGAGTTGCCCGACGAGCCCGAACCCAACACCGTCGGCCTGGTCGTCGCCGAGGGCACCGTCGTCGGCGAATCAGCGGTACCGCCAGGGCATTTCGCCGAGCACCAACCACCGGCGCTGTTGATGCTGCACCCGCCGTCGGAGACCACTCCCTCCCTGCCGGAGTGCACCGGAGCGGCGTCCGGTTGTGTGCTGCTGCCCGGCCTTCCCCACCTCGGTCTCGAACATCGGGCGGCCTGGGTCGAGGCCGAAGCGGACGGCACCGTGACGTCCATGGTGAGCAGAGTCGGCGTCGACCCGATCAGCCATCCCGACACCGCGATCCTCGCGATGCTCCTTGCGGCATAAGGTGTTTCGAAGCATTTGATTCGGGCAACTGAACGACGGATTCGGATACCCGAAACCTCGGCGGACGGTGGCGCGCCGGCTCGACTGCAGCTATGGTCGGTGAAGTAAGCGAAGGGGAGTAGCCCCCAATCGTCGTGTCGACATACTGGCGCAAGCCCGGCCGGCGAACCGCACCTCGAGAAGGCGTGGTGGGCGAGACCTTCGACCGAAGCCGATGGGCGTGAGAAGCGATCCGTCGGCGACGCGTCGAAAGGGTCGTCCGAATGCTCACCGCAATCCTGGTCAGTCTCGCAGTCATTTTCGTCGCCGAACTCGGCGACAAGTCGCAGCTGATCACCATGACCTACGCACTGCGCCACCGTTGGTGGGTGGTGCTCTCGGGCGTCGGCATCGCCGCGATGCTGGTGCACGGCCTGTCAGTGGCGATCGGACATTTCCTGGGATTGACCCTTCCCGAGCGCCCGATCGCGTTCGTCGCTTCCATCGCATTCCTGCTGTTCGCGCTGTGGACGTGGCGAGAACGCAGCGACGACGGCGAAGAGGTGCGGATCGCCGAGCCGCGCTTCGTCGTGCCTGCGATCGTCTCCTCATTCGTGCTCGCCGAACTCGGCGACAAGACAATGCTCGCCACGGTCGCCCTGGCCAGCGACCACCACTGGGCCGGCGTCTGGATAGGCGCGACGGCCGGCATGGTGCTGGCCGACGGAGCGGCGATCGCCGCCGGCAGGTTGATGCACAAGCGGTTGCCCGAACGCTTCCTGCACGGCCTGGCCAGCGTGCTGTTCCTGCTGTTCGGTCTGTGGCTGCTGTTCGACAGCGCCCTCGGTCTGCGGTGGGTCGCCGCCACGGTCGTCAGCTCGGTCACCGTTGTGGCCGTCGTGATGTGGGTGGTGCGCAGCCGCGCCGCGCGCGCGGATACGAACACGCTCGAACCGTCGTCGCGGCGGTCCTGACGGCAACCACTCTCGGATCCTTCCGCGACGCCGAGTTCGACAATCGGCAAACTCGGAATTCTGCTTCGTCACTCAAGATCAGCGTTGCCGAGGGCGCACAGCGACTATTCGGTCGCGGCGGTGAGCACTCCGTCGGCAAAGCTAGCTCGACCCTACCGTCAATATTTGCTTCGCCGCACCGTGAGGTAGCGGCGCCGGCGCGCTCTGAGCACGTCCGAGCGGCCACCGAAGGGGGCGCCGACGGAATGGGCGGGTTAACTTTTCCTTGGTTTGCACTTGGTTGACACCACTACACTCGCTACGATGATCAGCAAATACGCCGCTAATACACCGCTCGTTTATTCCATGTGGAGGTCATATCGATGAGCACGACGTTTGCCGCTCGCCTGAACCGGCTGTTCGACACGGTCTACCCGCCGGGACGCGGCCCACATACCTCCGCTGAGGTGATCGCGGCGCTCAAGGCCGAGGGCGTCACCATGTCTGCGCCATACCTCTCTCAGCTGCGCTCGGGCAACCGCACCAACCCCTCGGCGGCCACGATGGCCGCTCTTGCCAACTTCTTCCGGATCAAGCCGGCCTACTTCACCGACGACGAGTACTACGAGAAGCTGGACAAGGAGCTGACCTGGCTCGCGAGCATGCGCGACGAGGGTGTTCGGCGTATTGCCGCACGCACTGTCGGGCTGTCGCCGGAGGCCCAGCAAGACATCGTCCAGAAGGTCGATGAGCTGCGCCGCCGCGAGCATCTCGATTAGCCCGACCGGGCGGTGAGCGCCGAAGCCGGCGAATCCGTCAAGCGGAAACAGCTACGCCGGCCGAGTCACCGCGCCACCGCGGCGGGTGAGCGCGCGGTACTGCTCGGCGATCTCGAGGATCCACTCGCGGTCTGAATAATCGCTGGGTTGGCGCAGCCAGCCGAGGCCCGGAAAGCCCGCCTGCTCGACCTCCGATGCGGCTTCTCTGCCGGCGTATATCCACTCCGCGATCGCTTGGGCCTGCTCCTTCGGCGACACCGACGGCGACTCGAGTTCGGCCTCCTGCGAGTCGGCGTCGTCGCCGGAGGGCGCGCCGGCCGAATCGACTCGCAGCTTGCGCGTGTAGTCGGCCGCGGTGGCTTCCAGGAACAGCGCGTCAGAAATCAGCGACATCCGCTCCGCCACCCGGAACACGAGCGGTCCGCGGGGCCGCACGCCGATACCGATGTCGGGATGGCGGCGCCCGAGTTCGGTGAGGATCGGCTGGATCACCCGCAGCTCGCGCCGGGCGCCGAACCAGTCCTCGACGCTGGGCAGCAGCGCCCCCGCGGCGACGACCAACATCGCACAGCCCAACAGCGTCGCCGCTGCTCCCACGCCCACCGGTCCGCCCCTGCCGGCCGCGCGCAGGAGGAAGAAGCCGGCGGCCGCCACGATCAGCACGATGCCGATCGTGAACACGAACAACGCCCGACCCCGCCGCGTGCGGTTCGAGTGGCGAAGGCCGGCCCATGCCACCAGCGACAGCGCCAGCAGCACGTAGAGCAGCGGCAGCAGCCACGGCAGCGGGTAGCCACCGTTGTCCAGGTTGCGCCGCAGGTACTCCTGCGGCGACATCTCGGGTTGACGGCCGGCGGCGAAGAAGCTCACCAGGCTCACCACCGCGATCACCGCGGCCACGCTGTACTGAGCGATCGCGACCTTACGGATCGTTGCGGGTCTACGTGCCGAGGAGACGGTCGTGATCATCACGCAGCTGCCCGCCGCGCAAGCGACAAGGGCCACCTGGGATAGCCCCATGGAGATGTTGGGCCACCGCAGCAAGGTGTCGATCAGCAGCGTCAGCGGCTGCCAGTTGAGGGCGGCGATCACGCCGAGACTGCCCAACGCGAGGATCATCGCGGTGCTCACCAGGCTCTGCTTGTTGACCAGCGCCCAGCCGATGCGTAGGCCGGTGGCCAGTCCGAGCAGACCGGCGATCACCCAGATGATCAACCAAACGCCTCTCCGAGCCGGACCTGGACGATGGACGAGCGGTCCGACGGCAGCCGGCCCAGCCGGTACAGCAGCAGCGCTGCGAAGTCCTCGGCCTCCTGTTCGGCCTCCTCACCGGCGGGCCCCATACATCCGGTCCGCTGGTTCAGCATGTAGCCGATCAGCTCGGAGCTGGCGATCTCCGTGGTCTCTCGCGCCGCCTGGGCGACCGGGATGCCGTCATGACCGAGTACCAGGTGTCCCAGTTCGTGAGCAAGCGTGCGGTCCCACGCCGGCAGCCCCTTCTGGATCAGGAAAACGTCACGGTCGGCGTACTGCCGCCACTGCCCACAAACGCCGGGCGGCAGGTCCGCCGTCTTGAGCTCGATGGGCCGATCGCGGTCCGCGCTGACGGCCTCGACGAGCCGGGGCAGCGATACTTCCCCCTGCCGCGGCGCCAGTTCGAGGACGGCACCGACCGCACGGGTGACACGGCGGCTGGCTGGCATGAGGCCCCCCTTTCGACCGCGGCCTGGCTCGGCCTGATGACAACCGGTCGACGACCCGTCGATTCTCGCACAAGTGCGACTGACCGTTGGCTGCCCAAACAAAGTCGAACGATAGGGTTGGGCTGCACCGACACCCGCACCGCACGACGTCAACAACCGAGAACACCACCGGGAGGCAGCCGGGATGAGCCCGTTCAAGCGACGCAAAACCCGCGCCACCCGCAAGGCCGAGGCCCGCGCGATCAAGGCGAAGGCGAAGCTGGAGGCCCGCCTGGACGCCAAGAACGAGGCCCGCCGCATCAAGGCCGCGCACCGCGCCGAGACCAGAGCCCTGAAGGCTCAGCTGAAAGCGCAGCGCGACAGCGACAGGGCCGCACTCAAGGTCGCCGAGACGCAGTTGAAGGCCGCACGTGAAGGCAAGTTGTTCTCCCCCACGCGGATTCGCCGGATGCTCACCGTGACCCGACTGCTCGCCCCCATCGTGGTTCCGCTCGCGTACCGCGCCGCCATCACCGCACGCGGCTACGTCGATCAACGCCGCGCCGACCGCCTCGGCGTTCCGCTCAGCCAGATCGGCCAATTCAACGGCCACGGCGCCCAGCTGTCGGCTCGCATCGCCGGCGCCGAGCAGTCGTTGCGTCTGGTCGCCGAGAAGAAGCCGAAGGACGCCGAGACCAAGCGGTTCGTCGCCGCGATCACCGAGCGCCTCGGTGAGCTGTCGGCAGCGGTCGCCGCCGCCGAACACATGCCGACGCCGCGCCGCCGGTCGGCCCACGCTGCCATCGAACGTCAGCTCGACGGGATCGACGCAGACCTGATGGCCCGGCTCGGCGTGAGCTGAGGCCGTGATGTCGTCGATGTCATCGATCACCCGGGCCATCCTTCGCGCCCGGGCGAAACCCGCCGCGGCTTGCCTGGTCCTGACGCTCTGGCTGGCCGCAGCTGCGCTGGCGGGGGCCGGCACCGCGTCCGCGCACGCCACCCGCATCGCCACGGACCCGGCGGAGAACGCCGAACTGGCCCAGGGCCCGGCGAGGGTGTCCGCGACATTCAGTGAAGCGCTGCAGGCTCAGTTCGCGGCGATGACCGTCGTGGGCCCGGACGGCAACCTGTGGTCGACCGGCGAACCGCAGGTCGACGGGGCCGTTCTCAGCGTGGGAGTGCGCCCGCTCGGGCCGTCCGGTAACTACACGGTGAACTACCGCGTGACGTCTGCCGATGGGCACGTGATCAACGGGTCGTGGTCGTTCCGGTTGACGGTAGCGGGACCAGGGGCGCCGGGCCCATCGGCGGCCACTCCGGCCGACTCCCCCGACGAAGCGATTCCCGTGTGGCCGTTCTATGTGGGCGCCGTCGTCATCGTCGGTGCAGGCATCGTGTGGGCGGTGCGGCGGCGCACGTGACGCGTCGAAGCGCGGTGGCCGCCGGAACGCTGGTCGCCGTTGCCGCGGCGGTCCTGGCCTGGGCGCTGGCTTATCCGCAGGCGTCGCTGAGTGCGACCGCGGTGCGCGTTCTCGCCGACTGCGCCGGAGTCGTCACGCTGGGTTTGACCGTGTTGCCGATGCTCGACGGCGAGCGCCACCGCGGCGAGCTGCTGGCCAAGGCGACGCGCCCGCTCGCCGTCGCCTCGGCGGTGTGGCTACTTGCCGAGCTGACCCGGATGCTCGGGGCGGCCGCGCAGGCCGCCGCGATTCCGGTCAGCAGGCTGGGGGTGCAGACAACGGTCGACTTCCTGACCGCGACGGCTGCCGGGCGAACGGGCGTGCTGGCCGCAGCGGCCGCGGCGGTCGTATGTGGCACGGCCCTGGTCGTGCGGCGATCCGCGTCGTCGAACGTCGTGATGACCGGCGTCGCGGCGGTCGGGATCGCCGCACGCCAACTCACCGGACACTTCGCCGAGAGCCCGCTGGGTGGTGTTGCGGTGACGGTGCACACGCTGGCCGCCGCGCTGTGGTGCGGCGCGCTGGCGGCGCTGCTGCTCACCGTCGAGCACCGCGGGCAGTGGGCCCGGATGCTGCCGCGCTTCTCGCAGTTGTCGTTGGTATGCGTGCTGGTGCTGCTGATCGGCGGGACAGTGGGGGCCGCGGTTCGGATGGCCTCACCGGTCGAGCTGTACGCCACCGGGTACGGACGGCTGTTGTCGGCCAAGATCGCGACGACCGTCGTACTCGTCGTCCTCGGCTGGCGCAACCGCACGATGTGGTTGCCCGCCGCGCGGACCCATCGAGCCTCCGCGGTGGTGTCACGAACCCGGGCGCGGGTCGAGACCACGCTGATGATCATCGCCCTGGCGCTGGCCGCCGGACTGGCCGTCGCGGGTTAGCGCCACACCCGACCTGGCATGATGGGATCGACCCACTGCCGGTTCCCATGCTCGGCCGGCCTGGCGGAGACACGACACTGCAAAGGAGCAGCCCGATGGCAGACCAGCAGGGCCGACCCGACGAACAGCCGCAAGGCTCACCACCGGCGGATGAGTCGACCCCGCAGCCCGCTGCCGCGGAGTCGGCGGGCACCTCCGCGGACCCACTCATCCCTCCGGCGCCGGCGCAGAAGACGCCTGCCAAGAAAGCCCCGGCGAAGAAGGCCGCCAAGAAGACACCGGCCAAGAAGGCCGCGAAGAAAGCGGCACCGGCGAAGAAAGCCGTGAAGAAAGCACCGGCCAAGAAGGCGCCGGCGAAGAAAGCACCCGCGCCCGAGCCGGCCGGCACCGCAACCAACCTGGAATCGGCCGCGAAAGTTACTGCCGCCCAAGCGAAGTCGACGGTAGCCAGCGCCAGTAACCCGGTGTCCGGACCGGCGCCGGTGCCGTTGATCGGCCCCGAACCGTCGCGGCTGCCGGTTGCCGCGGCGATCGCGGCGGGTGTGCTGGCGATCCTGGTCGTGCTGCTGATCCGCCGCGGTAGCGGCGACGACTGACCGAGGACTTGACCCTCACGCGGCGTCAGGGTCGATAGTGGCGCTATGGACGCCAAAACGGTCGGCGCGGTAGCCGCCCTCACCGGAGTCTCGGTGCGCACCCTGCACCACTACGACCACATCGGCCTGGTGGTGCCGAGCGTGCGCACGTCGGCGGGCTACCGCGGCTACACCGACGCCGACATCGAACGGCTGCACGTGGTGCTGGTGTACCGATCGGTCGGACTGCCCCTCGAGGAGATCCGCGCCCTGCTCGACGGGGACGCGGATGTGCTCGACCACCTCCAGCGACAACACCGACTGTTACTGGAGCAGGCCGACCGTCTGCAACACACGATCAAGGCAGTGGAGGAACTGATGAGCGCACACCGCAGCGGAATTCAACTGACCGCCGAGGAACAGGTGGAGATCTTCGGCACCACGGCGCATAGCCAGGAGTACGCGGCCGAAGCCGAAGAGCGCTGGGGCGACACCGACGCGTGGAAGCAGTCGCAGCAGCGAGCTTCGCAGTTCACCAAGCAGGACTGGATCGACATCAAGGCCGAAGGCGACGCGCTGCTGCAGGCGCTGGCCGAGGCCAAGCGCAGCGGCGTGACGCCGGGTACGGCGCAGGCCGATGCGCTCGCCGAGCGGCACCGGTTGTCGATCGAACGGTTCTACGACTGCGACCACGAGATGCAGGTCTGCCTGGCGCAGATGTATGTGGCCGACGAACGGTTCACCCGGTATTACGACGACGTCGAACCCGGCCTGTCGCAGTTCCTGCACGACATCATCGTGGCGAGGTCCGATCGCTAGCATCGAGCGGTGAGCATCGACCCCCGCCCCACCGCTGACCTTGTCGACGACATCGGCCCCGACGTCCGCAGCTGCGATCTGCAGCTGCGGCAGTTCGGCGGGCGGTCGGAGTTCGCCGGACCCGTCACCACGATCAAGTGCTTCCAGGACAACGCGCTGCTGAAATCGGTGTTGTCGGAGCCCGGCAACGGCGGCGTGCTGGTGATCGACGGCGACGGGTCGCTGCACTCGGCGCTCGTCGGCGACGTCATCGCCGGCCTCGGCGTCGACAACGGGTGGGCCGGCCTCGTCATCAACGGCGCGGTCCGCGACTCGGCGACCCTGCGCACCCTCGACATCGGTATCAAGGCGCTCGGGACGAACCCGCGCAAGAGCAGCAAAACCGGTGCGGGCGAACGGGATCAGCCCGTCGAGTTCGGCGGTGTGGTGTTCGAGCCCGGCCACATCCTCTACAGCGACGACGACGGCATCGTCGTGGTCGCTCCCTGACCGGCTGCCAGCGCGGGCCCCAACGGTACGTAGAAGATGATGCAGTCGTCGCTCGTGACAGAGGCGGTATCCCACTCGCGCTCGCCGGGACTCGCTACTTAGGGCTCGCCGGGTCTCGCTACTTAGGGATTGTTGCAGCGCGCTATCACATGGCTCCGACATCTTGGTCGCTGTATGCCGCCGACGCCCTGGATTATCCCCAAGCGGCGATCGATCCACAGATCGCTCCCGGGGTTCTTCGAGGCATCCGGTTTGGTGTGTGTGTTCGATAGCGTTGCGGTATGGGCGAATTCATCACCGGGGCGGCGGCGCGGAAACAGTTTTCCGCGCTGCTGGACCAGGTCGATGACGCCCACGCCCGGATGCGTGAACTGTCCTCCGATGAAGTGGGCACCGAGTTTCGGATCGAGATGGCCGAACGCCTCGAGTCGCAGGAGCGCAGCAACCGGGGGTTGATGTATCGGGTGTTCGGTCAGATCGCCGACCCGCCCGACGAGCCCGCGATGGCGCTCACGGCGGTGGATCGTCTGTGGGCGCGGCTGCGCATCCCACCTAACGAGATCAAGCGCCGGATGAAGGTCGCCGCGCGGCTAACCCCGCGCCGCCAGATCAGTGGCCCGCCACTGCCGGCTGAACTGGCACAGGTGACCGCAGCAGTGTCTGACGGGGCGATCGGCGAAGACCATCTCAAGGCGATCACCAAAGCGATGGCCAAGCTGCCCTCATGCGTGTCGGCCGCGGAGCGCGACGAGGTCGAAGCAAGCCTGGTGCGTGAGGCGATCAAGAGTGACGCCGAGATCGTCACGGCGGCAGCCAAGATGATCGATGCGATCTTCAACCCCGATGGCGACTACGACGAGAAGGATCGCGAGCGCCGCCGCGGCGTCACGCTGGGTCCTCAAGGGCGCGACGGCATGTCGCGGCTTCACGGCTGGATCGACCCGGAGACCCGCTGCTATGTGGAGGCCGCCACCTCTGCGACGCGGCCGGGCCGCCACCTGCCCGACGGCACGACGGCTGACGCCAAGGACGACCGCAGCATGGCCCAGCGCTGCCACGACGGCCTCAAACTGGGCCTCAAGGCCGGAATCGCCTCAGGTGAGCTGGGTCAGCATCGCGGGCACGCGGTGACGGTGATCGCACGCACGACCCTCGCCGAACTCAACCGGGCCGCTCACGCGGTGATCGACCCCGCTGTCCCGATGCCCGCGCCGGCGCACACCGGCGGTAACACCGCCTTGCCGATGCGTGACTTGATCCGCATGGCCGGCGATGCCATCCACTATCTGGCGGTGTTCGACGATCACAGCGACCGCCCGCTCTACCTCGGCCGCCAGAAGCGGGTGGCCACCGCAGATCAGCGCATCATCTGCTACGCCCGCGACGGCGGCTGCACCCGGCCCAACTGCACCGCACCGGGCTATCACAGCGAGGTGCACCACAGCCCCGGCTGGGCCATGGGTGGGCCAACCGACGCCGATCACCTGTTCTTCGCCTGCGGGCCCGACCACAAACTCGTGACCGACGGCCACTACGCGACGACGATCACCGAGACTGGACGGCTGGCCTGGACCAACGGCGCCTCACCGCCACAGGTCAACCGCATTCATGATCCGGAGGAACTCCTCCGCAGCGACCCGGACCCGCCGAACTTCGGGTAGCGGGCGACTAGGCCGAAGCCGTCACCGGAGCGAGGTGCTTGCTGAACTTCAGCGCCTCGTCGTCGACCCGGCCGCGCCGGATCAACCGCAGATCCAGCAGGTAGTTCTGCTTCAAGCGCCACGGCGCGACGTGTCCGGCCTTGGGCAGATAGTCCAGTGCACGCAGCACATAGCCCGGGGTGAAATCCATCAGCGGGCGCTCGTCGACACTGTTGCCCGGATGCTGCGGCTCGACGGTGTCAAAGCCCTTGGCGTCCATGTAGTTCAGCACCCGGCAGAAGAACTCGGACACCAGATCGGCCTTCAACGTCCACGACGCGTTGGTGTAGCCGATGGTGAACGCCATGTTCGGCATGTGGGTGAGCATCATGCCCTTGTAGGCCATCGTGTCGTGCAGATCGATCGGCTCACCGTTGCGCATGATCGTGGCGCCGCCGAACAGCTGCAGGTTCAAACCCGTTGCGGTGATGACGATGTCGGCGCTCAGCTCCTCGCCGGAGGCGAGCTTGATACCCGTCTTGGTGAACCGCTCGATGGTGTCGGTGACGACGTCGGCCTTGCCATGGCGGATTGTCTTGAACAGGTCACCGTTGGGCGCCAGGCACAGCCGCTCGTCCCACGGGTTGTACTTGGGGCCGAAGTGCTTCTGCACGTCGTAGCCTTCGGGCAGCCGTCGCTGCGCCATGGTCATCAGCGTCTTGCGCATGAAGTTCGGGAACCGCCGCGAGATGTTGTACTGCGCCGACTGGAACAGGATGCTCTTCCAGCGGTTCAACACATAGGCGGGCTTCTCGGGCAGCGTCTTGTTGGTCCGGACGGTGAACGGATCCACGTCGGGCAGCGCGCCGATGTAGGTCGGCGAACGCTGCAACATCGTCACATGGCCGGCACCCGAATTCGCCAGCGCGGGAATCAGCGTGACCGCGGTCGCGCCGCTGCCGATCACGACGATCTTCTTGCCCTCGTAGTCCAGGTCCTCGGGCCAGTGCTGAGGGTGGATGATCGTGCCCTCGAAGTCGTCGCGGCCGACGAACTCCGGCGTGTAGCCCTCGTCGTAGTTGTAGTAGCCGCTCGCGGCGAACAGGAACGAAGCCGTGATCTCGGCTTCCGCGCCGTCACGTTCGACGCGCACCGTCCACCGGTTGTCAGCGTCGGACCAGTCCGCGCTGACCACCTTGTGGCCGTATCGAATTCGCTTGTCGATGCCGGACTCGGCCACCGTCTCCTTGAGGTAGGCCATGATCGACGGCCCGTCGGCGATCGCCTTCTCCGACGTCCACGGCTTGAACCGGAAGCCGAGCGTGAACATGTCGGAGTCCGACCGGATACCGGGGTACTTGAACAGGTCCCAGGTGCCGCCGAGGTTGTCGCGGCGCTCCAGGATCGCGTAGCTCTTGCCCGGGCAGCGATCTTGCAGATGCCAGGCGGCGCTGATGCCGGAGATGCCGGCTCCGACGATGACGACGTCGAGGTGTTCGCTCATGGTACGGCAGCGTATCAACGGTGCGTCGAGTCAGTCAACAGTGTGTTGAGAAACTCAACACCGTGTAAAGTAGGCGCACGTGACCACTGTCAGCCAGCCGCGCGGTTCACGGGCCCGGCGCACCTCACGGCCGTCGGGCGACGATCGTGAACAGGCAATTCTCTCGACGCTCGAGGAGCTGCTCGAGGTCCGGTCGCTGGCCGACATCTCGGTCGACGATCTCGCCAAGGGTGCCGGAATCTCACGTCCGACCTTCTACTTCTACTTCCCGTCCAAGGACGCCGTACTGCTCGCGCTCGTCGAGCAGGTGATCAACGAGGCCGACCGCAACGCCGACGCCGCGATGGGCGGTTTGGACACCGCCGTCGACCCGGCCGGCGTGTGGAAAGCCATCAACGCCTTGTTCAGCACTTTCGGCTCCCATCGCGCGGTGACGCTCGCGGGTGCGACGGCGCGGCCGACGAACGCCCAGGTGCGCACGCTGTGGTCGCGGTTCATGCAGAAGTGGATCGATCACACCACCGCGTCGATCGCAAGCGAGCGTGCCCGCGGCGCAGCGCCGGAGACCATCCCCGCGCATGACCTCGCCACGTCGCTGAACTTGATGAACGAGCGCACGATGCTCGCGGCCTTCGCCGCTGAGCAGCCCGCCGTCGACGCGGCACAACTGGTCGACACGCTGGCCCACATCTGGGTCACCAGCATCTACGGCAAGACGCCGCAGTAGTCACACCGCGATGCGAACATATGTTCGTGTCCAAAGGTCGGTTGACGCGGTCTGAAGCGTCGATCCTGCACGCCGACCTGGATTCGTTCTATGCGTCGGTCGAGCAGCGCGACGAACCCGCGCTGCGTGGACGGCCGGTGATCGTCGGCGGCGGTGTCGTGCTGGCGGCCAGCTATGAGGCCAAGGCATACGGCGTGCGTACCGCGATGGGTGGTCGGGAAGCGCGTCGCCTCTGCCCCCACGCGATCGTCGTGCCACCGCGCATGTCGGCGTATTCGGAGGCCAGCCACGCGGTCTTCGAGGTCTTCCACGACACCACGCCCGTCGTCGAACCGCTGTCGGTCGACGAGGCGTTCCTCGACGTCTCCGGCCTGTGGCGGGTGTCGGGCACGCCGGTCGAGATCGGCGCCCGGTTGCGTGCGCAGGTGCGCGACCAGGTGGGTCTTCCCATCACGGTCGGCATCGCGCGCACCAAGTTCCTGGCCAAGGTCGCCAGCCAGGAGGCCAAGCCCGACGGCCTGCTTCTCGTGCCGCCCGACCGGGAACTGGCCTTCCTGCACCCGTTGCCGGTGCGGCGGCTGTGGGGCGTCGGCGCGAAGACGGCCGAGAAACTCCGCGCCCACGGGATCGAGACGGTGGCCGACGTCGCCGAGTTGAGCGAATCCACGCTCGGATCGTTGGTCGGCGGCGCGATGGGCAGCCGGCTGTTCGCCTTGTCCCGCAACATCGACCGGCGCCGGGTCGTCACCGGGGTGCGCCGACGCTCGGTCGGCGCGCAACGGGCGCTTGGCCGGCGCGGGAACACGATGTCGACCGCGGAGGTCGACGCCGTGGTCGTCAACCTGATCGACCGCATCACCCGCCGGATGCGCAAGGCCGGTCGGACCGGACGCACGGTGGTGTTGCGGTTGCGGTTCGACGACTTCAGTCGCGCCACCCGCTCACACACGATGCCCCGGGCGACGGCGTCGACGGAGGTGATCCTTCAGGCGGCGCGCAGCCTCGTCACCGCGGCGGCTCCGCTGATCGCCGCGCGGGGTCTCACGCTGGTCGGTTTTGCGGTGTCCAACATCGACCGGGACGGCGCGCAGCAACTCGAGTTGCCGTTCGAGGAGGTCCAGGACACCACCGCCGTGGACGAGGCGGTCGACCAGGTGCGCCGGCGGTACGGCAACGCCGCCGTCACAAGAGGCGTGTTGCTGGGCCGTGACCCCGACCTCGAGATGCCCCTGCTACCGGACTGAGCCGGGGCCCGTGTGGGGCTCAGCGTCCTTGGACGGGCACCCGGACGGAATTCTGAAGTGTGTCGATGAATGCGTCCGAGTTCTTGCTCCCGACAAAGCCGGCGACCGCGTCGTAGAGCGCTTCCTGGAACTCGGAGCTCATCAGCTCGCCGTGGGTGATCGACAACAGAATCTTGTCGTGCCACAACGATTCCGACGCCTGCCGCTGGTAGGCCGGCAGCGATGCCACGTCGACGTCGTTGCGTATCGGGATCGACCCCTTCACCTTGTTGAACTCCAACGAGACCTGCGGATCAGCCACCGTCTCGAGGAACTTCAGCGCATTCACCCCGTCACTCGCCTGCGCCGACACCACGAACGTGTCGACGATCGCCAGATACGCCCCCGCTGTTCCTGGATACGGCACATAGCCGAAGTCGGTGCCTTCGACGACCTTGGCGGCCACCAACTCCCCGTAGACGGAATCATTCATCGACAAGTACCCGCACTGCCCGGCCGCCAGTTTCCGCGCCGCCTCATCCCAGGTCAGCGCGCCGGCGGCGGGATCGGCTCGGGAGACGATCTGCCCGAACCGCGTAAGCGCCTGTCGCAGTTGGGGTCCGCGCCAGTCAAAGGAATCATCGCTGATCCGGGACCAGCCGTCGGTGCCGACGACCGCGAGCAGGGTGTTCTCGAACAGCTCGGTTGCGGCGAACCGATCCTTGCCGCCCAGACACAACGCCGTTGTCCCGCTGGCCGCCACCTTGGCCAGATCGCTGCTGAACGCCTCCGGCGTATAGCCGGGGCCAGGCATCGCGACACCGGCCTCGCGCAGCACATTGCGGTTGAACCACAACACATTTCCGCGATGCGCCCCAGTGGGCACACCCCATGCTTTGACGCGATGGGTCGCCGCATCGAGCAGGGCCGGCGCCATGGTGGCATCCAGGCCGGTGCGCTCGTACACGTCGGACACGTCGGCGATGCGACCGGCGTCGGCCCAGGCGCGCATGGAGCGGCCGATGAATGTCTGCCATACATCGGGAGGGTCGCCGGCGCGGAGCCGCTCGGCCAGCGCTATCTGGACGTTGCTGCCGCCGCCACCGGCGATGGCGCCGCCGAGGACCTCGACGTCCGGATTGTCGGCCTTGAAGGCGTTGACCAACACCTCCAATGCGGGTCGCTCCGATGGCGACACCCACCACGACATGATTTCGAGCCGATCGGTCGGCTCGGTGAAGTTGCCCCCGCTGCCGCCACCGGCGCACGCCGCGAGAAGCACTGCCAGCGCCAGGATCCAGTATCGCTTCATGCTGCTCGCTCTCTCACCGGGTGCGGTGCCGCCCTGAGATCGAAGACGGCGAAGCTCGCCACCACGGCGAAGCAGACCGCCGGCACCACGAACGAGATCGCCGGGCTCGTCTGATCCAGCAGGTACCCCTGAACCAGCGGCATGATCGCCCCGCCGACGATGGCCATGACCAATCCGGCGGCACCGAACTTCGTTGCCGGACCGAGCCCCTGCAGGGCCACCCCGTAGATCGTCGGAAACATCAGCGACAGACAGAACGACAACGCGACGACGGCGGCAACGCCGGCCACATTCGGCGAGAACATCGCGAAAACACACAGCAGGACTGCCAATACCGCCAGCACGGAGAGGACTTTCGTCGCGCGGATCCGTCCGATCACCCACGTCATCACGAACCGGGAGATCAGGAACACGATCAGGCTCGCCTGCAGCAGGTAGCCACCCAACTGCAGCGACCCGCTCAACGCCTGTTGCGAATACTGGATGATGTATGTCCATGTGCAGACCTGGGCCGCAACATTGAAAAACTGTGCCACCACGCCGAATACGTAGCGCCGGTTGGACAGCAGGATGCGCAAGGGCGATTGGCCCGCGAGGTCACCCGATTCGTATTCTTCGACGATCGGCGGGGACTTCTTGATCGCGATCACCAATCCGATGGCGATCAACACGAATCCCAGACCCAGGTAGGGTCCCATCACTGCGCCGAGCTGACCGGCGCGGACGGCGCGTTCTTCGGCAGGCGTCAGGGTGGCCATATTCACCGGTTCGTCCAAGTGGGGGAGAATGAACACCGCGGCCAGCAGCACACCGATATTGGTGCCCAACGGATTGAACGCCTGAGCGAAGTTGAGGCGCCGGGTCGCGGTTTCTTCGGGTCCCAGCGACATGACGTACGGATTGGCCGAGGTTTCCAGGATCGAACAGCCCGCGGCGATTGCGAACAGGGCGATCAAAAACGCTTCGTAGGTCATGATCTTGCTCGCCGGATAGAACGCAATCGATCCCGCCGCGGCCAGCAGCACACCAGTGAGCAGACCGGTTTTGTAGCCGAACCGCCGATTGATCAACGCCGCCGGGATCGCCAGCAGAAAGTACGCGCCGAAGTAGGCCAACTGCACCAGGGAGGCCTGGAAGGTGCTCATATCGAAAATCCGCTTGAAACCCGCCACCATCGGTGTGGTCAGGTCGGCGGCCACGCCCCATGCGGTGAAACAACAGATGAGTACGCCGAACAGCAACCACATCTTCGGATAGACCAAGGCGGGCTTCGTCGTGGCCGCTGGCGCGTCAGCCGGTTGGTCGGCATGCTCAGTGGTCGCCATCTCGACACCTCTCGCCAATGAGGATGTCATCCGAACGCTAGCTGGCTCCTGCCCCCGACGGGATGATTTCCGGTATCCCGTTGTGGCAGGACCGAATCGCGCTCAGGATTCGGTCCACGCCAACAGATCGTCGGCCGGCCAAGTGTTGACTATCCGTTCGACGGGTATTTCGGCATCGAGCGCACGCTGGGCTCCGTAGGCGAGGAACTCCAGCTGCCCGGGGGCATGCGAATCGGTGTCGATCGAGAACAGGCAGCCGATGTCCAGGGCGAGGTTGAGCAGCCGCGTCGGCGGATCGCGGCGTTCGGGCCGCGAGTTGATCTCGACGGCGGTGCCGTTGTCCCGACAGGCGGTGAACACCTTCTCGGCGTCGAATTTCGACTCGGGCCGCATGCCGCGGCCGCCGGTGACCAGCCGGCCGGTGCAATGGCCCAGCACGTCCGTGTGCGGATTGGCGACCGCCTTGAGCATGCGCCGCGTCATCGACGGAGCGTCCATCGACAACTTCGAGTGCACGCTGGCCACCACGACGTCGAGGCGTTCGAGCAGTTCGTCCTCCTGATCGAGTGAGCCGTCCTCGAGTATGTCGACCTCGATGCCGGTGAGGATCCGCATGGGCGCCACCGTTTCACGCAACTGGTCGATGACGTCGAGTTGCCGGCGCAGCCGCTCAGGTGACAGACCGTTGGCGATCCGCAGGCGTGGCGAATGATCGGTCAGCGCACAGTACTCGTGTCCCAGATCCCTTGCTGCGAGCATCATCTCCTCGATCGGGGCGGACCCGTCGGACCAGTTGGAGTGCACGTGCAGATCACCGCGCAGCGCGGCGCGGACATCGCCGCCGCCCAGATCGGCGGCGCTGGAGCGGAGTTCGGTCAACACATCCGGCTCGCGTCCGGCCCACGCCTGTGCGATCACCTTCGCTGTCTTGGGGCCGATGCCGGGCAGCGACTGCCAGCTGTTCGCGGTGCCGTGGCGGTCGCGTTCGGTGTCGGAGAGCGCTTCGACGACGTCGGCGGCGTTGCGGTAGGCCATCACCCGGCGCGGGTCTTCGCGCGCGCGGTCCTTGTAGTAGGCGATCTGCCGGAGGGCGACGACGGGATCCATGACTCCAGTGTGCACAGGCCTAGTTGACGCGTTCGACGATCGCCTGGGAGATCTCGGACGCGACTCGTTCGGCGTCGGGTAAGGCCACCACCGATACGTCGACCACGACCGCCGACTTGACGAGGGAGACCGTCACGAAACCATCGTTGACCAGGACCACTTTGTCGCGACTTGGCTGCGAAATCATCCCGCCGAGGTGAGGAAGGTTCAGCTCGACACATTTCTTCATCGCCGCGACACGACGATCGAACGTTTCTCGCGCGGCGGAGTCGTCCGGGTAGACGACCACGTTCTGCACGACAGTGGCCATCACGGGCACGATCAAGGGAGTGGCACCGTCCCCAGTCGCGCCGGGGTTTCTTGGTCGGCGACCACCGGTAGGCAGATCCGCAGAGTCCGCGACGGACCGGAAGCTGGTCCAGTTCGCGCCGAAAGCAGTGCGCTGATCCGCCATTTCGCGACACGGACCCTCCGGCGTGTAGTCATCCGCGACTGGTTGGTCGGTGTCTACCTCGCGTGAGAACTTATCGAGCCCGCTGATCTCCTTTACCTGTTCCAGACTCAGCGGCAGACGCTCGACAATGGCCTCACCATCGGGTTCGGTGTGACTTTGACAAGCGAGTCCGGACAGCATGACAAGGCATCCCAGGACGATCACTCTTGGAATCAAGCCGGCATAGCCTTCCCGATAGTGGGTTTGGCGGAAATGAGACCACTCGGTACCGCCGTCCCCTGAGGAACCTGCGCCAGTCGTCCGCCGTCGCACCTCAGGACGGTTGCACCCATCGCGGGTCGCGTCCCGTCAGCGCGACGATACGGTCGACAACCGGCGCATCGTCGGCGACCGGCACCGCCGGGCCGAACAGGCCCTCCACCGGGTCATCGGCGGCGATCTGGGTGACGTGCGGCAGCACGGCGGCGGCGGTTTCCTCATCGACGTCATACGGCTGCCCGCTGGCCCGCGCGACATCCCAGCCGTGGATCACCACTTCGGTCAGTGCGACGATGCCGGCCGCCTCACCGGGAAAGTCGAAGCCGCCCGCGCGCGTCATACCCTCCCAGGCCGCCGGCTCTGAAAATGCCCGCGCGAGTTCGGCGAGCCGATCCGGATAAGACGCACGCCAGTCGCCATCCAGCGGCTGTGCGGCTTCGGTGGGCGACGTGTCCGTCAGCGGCCCGAACTCCTTGCGGGCCGCCGCGGTGAACGCCAGCGAAAGCCCACCAACGTGGGCGATCAGCGCGTCCAGCCGCATCTTCTGGCACGGCGTGGGAGCCGTCAGTTGGTCGTCGGCCACGTTTCGAAGGACGTCGGCTGTGCGTCGACAGGCTGCGGTCAGGTCAATCATGCCCATACCGACCCGCGAGGCCGCCGCAACTCATCGGTCGGTCACCGGATGGATCGCCCCGTGCACCAGGCCCCGGACTTCGCCGTGGGCGGCCCCACCCGTCAGGAACAGCATTTCGTCGCCGGCCTCCAGCACGTCGTCGGGCTGAGGCAACACGATCCCGCTGTCGCGGATGATGATCGCCAGCGCAGTGTTCTCCAGCAACGGCAGGTCGCGCATCCGGCTCCCGACCAGCGAATCGCCCTCGGGGAGCGTCAGTTTGGCCAAACTCACCTGGCCGTGGCGCAGCTGCATCAAGCGCACGACGTGGCCGATGTCGATGGCGCCCTCGATCGCCGCGACCAGCGCGCTCGGCGCGGAGACCGCGACGTCGACGCCCCACGCCTCGGTGAACAGCCACTCGTTGCGCAGGTCGTTGACCCTGGCCACCACGCGGGCGACGCCGAATTCCGTCTTGGCCAACAGCGACGCCGCGAGGTTCACTTTGTCGTCGCCGGTGGCTGCAATTACCACGTCGCAGATCTGCAGTCCGGATTCCTCGAGCGAGGTCAACTCGCAGGCATCGGCCAGTAGCCATTCGGCGTCGGGAACCGTCTGCGGTTCGTAATGGCGTACGTCGTGCTCGATGAGCAGAACCTTGTGGCCGTAGTCGAGCAGTTCCTGGGCGACGGAGCGGCCGACGGCCCCGGCGCCGGCGATGCCGACGCGCATCATCGGCCGCTGTTCGGCACGACGCGAAGCGTCGGGGGACTGCCTGCGAAGCCGCAACATCACCCCATATTGACCCATGATGTGGGCTTTCCGCGCAGCTACCGGGTAGGACCGCCGCGCCACCGACCGTGGTAGGTGTTTTACTGCACCCACCACCCACGCCTTTCCCGGACGGGGATGAAATGACCCTGGAGCAGCTGTATCTGATGCTGCTGCTCGCTGGGGTGGTGCTGCTGGCGAGCATCATCGCCACCCGAGCGGCCACCCGTGTCGGCTTGCCCAGCCTGCTGCTGTTCCTCGGCGTAGGCGTCATCGTGGGCGAGGACGGGTTGGGCCTGGACTTCGACAACTATCTGCTCGCCGACCACCTCGGCACGGTGGCCCTGGCCGTCATCCTCATCGAGGGTGGTCTGACGACACGCTTCTCCGACGTCCGGCGGGTGCTGGCACCTGCGGGGATACTCGCCACCGTCGGCGTCGCGGTCAGCATGCTGGTGACTGCGGCCGGCGCTCACCTGCTACTGGGCATCGACTGGCAGTTGGCGCTGCTGCTCGGAGCCGTCGTCTCCGTCACCGACGCGGCTGCCGTGTTCTCCGTGCTGCGCGTGGTGCCCCTGCCGCGCCGGGTCGCGGGACTGCTCGAAGCCGAGTCGGGATTCAACGATGCCCCCGCCGTCATCCTCGTGCTGATGTTCAGCGTGGCGCCGCTGGAGTTGTCGCCCGTGCATGCGCTCGTCGAACTGGTCTACGAGTTGGTCGTCGGCGCGGCCATCGGATTGGGCGTCGGGTATCTGGGGTCGATCGCGCTGCGCCGCATCGCTCTTCCGGCCTCCGGCCTGTATCCGCTCGCCACATTCGGGCTCGGCATGGTCGCGTTCGCTGCCGGAGGCTCCGCGCACGCCAGCGGATTCCTCGCCGCCTACCTGTCCGCCGTTGTGCTCGCCAATTCCGGCCTGCCGCACCGCTCGGCGACCCGGTCGTTCGCCGAAGGCCTCGGCTGGCTCGCCCAGATCGGCCTGTTCGTCCTCCTCGGGCTGCTCGTCGACCCCAGCGACCTGACGGTGGAGGTGATACCCGGCATCGTGACCGGCTTGGTGTTGCTGCTCGTCGCCAGACCGCTGTCGGTCGTCGTCTCGCTGATCTGGTTTCGCATCCCTTGGCGTGAACAGATTTTCGTATCCTGGGCGGGATTGCGCGGTGCGGTCCCGATCGTGCTGGCGACGTTTCCGATCGTGGGCGGCGTGCCCGACAGCGTGCGCGTGCTCAACATCGTGTTCATCCTCGTGGTGGTGTTCACCTTGGTGCAGGGCCCGAGTTTGCGCCCGCTGGCAAGCAGATTGGGCCTGATCCCGAAGGACGCGACCCGCGAGATTCAGGTGGAGTCGGCTCCCCTCGACGTCCTGGACGCCGAACTGCTGACGATGACGGTTCAGGCGCCGTCGCGGCTGCACAACGTCACCGTGTTGGAACTGCGACTGCCCGACCCGAGCGTCATCACCCTGATCATCCGCAACGGGCGCACCTTCGTTCCGCAGCCCGACACCCGCATCGCGATCGGTGACGAACTGCTCATCGTCACCACCACCAAGACCCGCGCGGTGGCCGAACGCCGGCTGCGGGCGGTGAGTCGGCGAGGCAAGCTCGCGTTCTGGTTCGACGAGTACGGCGAAGCGGACTGAGCCGCTCGCCACTAGGCTCGGCTCGGTGAGATTCGCTTTCAAGACGTCCCCGCAGAACACCACCTGGGCCGACATGCTGGCCGTCTGGCGGACGGCCGACGACATCGAGGTTTTCGAGTCCGGATGGACGTTCGACCACTTCTATCCGATCTTCTCCGACTCCACAGGGCCCTGCCTGGAGGGTTGGATCACGCTGACCGCGCTGGCGCAGGCGACCGAGCGGCTCCGAGTTGGCGTGCTGGTCACCGGCATTCACTACCGCCATCCGGCCGTGCTCGCGAACATGGCTTCGGCGTTGGACATCGTGTCCGACGGCCGCCTCGAGCTTGGCATCGGCGCGGGCTGGAACGAGGAGGAGTCGGGCGCATACGGCATCGAGCTGGGGTCCATCAAGGAACGGTTCGACCGCTTCGAGGAGGCCTGCGAAATCCTCACGAACCTGCTCAGCGAGGAGACGACGTCGTTCGACGGCAAGTTCTATCAACTCAAGGACGCCCGCAACGAGCCGAAGGGCCCGCAGCGTCCCCATCCGCCGATCTGCATCGGTGGCAGCGGCGAGAAGCGCACGCTGAGGATCACCGCCAAGTACGCCCAGCATTGGAACTTCGTCGGCGGACCGCCCGAGGAGTTCGCCCGCAAACGCGATGTTCTGGCCTCCCACTGCGCCGACATCGGCCGGGATCCCCAGGAGATCATGCTGTCGGCGCATGTTCGGCTGGACGCCGACCGCAACTACGGCAAGGTTCTCGAGGAGGCCGCGGCCCTGGGTCAGGAAGGACTGGACCTGGCGATCATCTATCTGCCGCCGCCGTATGACCCCGCGGTGCTCGAACCGCTCGCCGACGCGATCACCGCATCGGGCTTACGCGGATAGCACGCTTTCCTTACGGTCACGAAGATATAACGATTTGGCAAACGCGGAGTACTTGCCGTACCCGGCGCGGGGAAGTCGGGCGGACGCGTTCGCTAGACGCCGTAGAGACGAAGTTCGTCAGCGGTGATCAGACGTTCTGCCTTGGCCGGGAATTCGCGGCTCTTCAGGGGATGACGTAGCAGTGACCAGGCGATTCGGCTCACCCGTGACCGGGATAGCGGGTTGACATACACGGAACTGACTCCTGTGTCGAAACCGATAGCTGACCGGGGGCTCACATTACCGCAGTGCCCTCATGAAGTCATTAGACCCCCGTGCACCGGCAAACTATGCAAGGCGCGCCGATAAATAATCGGATGTTTTTAGAGTGACAGAAGTGAATAAGGAGCTCCAGGACTTCCGCTACTCGCGCCCGTTTGTGCGGTTTCCGACGCGACACGCCGGCAAAGCGTCGCCATGTTCACAATCGCGCCTGCTGGACGCTGCTGGACGAGGCTGCGCGCTGCTGCACGCTGCTGCACGCCGCGGACGCTGCCGCTGCGCCGCGCCACGGGTTCACGGCTTGAGGAACACGTCGTCCAGCGTGACTGTGCGTAGCCGTCGGGCGCGGATGATCTCGACCAGGCGGCCATACACCTCGGTGACGGGCGCGTGGTTGAGGTGGCCGATCACGATCGCCTGCGCGGTGAAATGCCGGTCAGCCATCTTGACGACTTCGTCGGCAGGGATCCACACGTGGTCCTCCAACGAGCCCGACCACGACGTGTCGACGGTGTAGCCGAGTTCGGCCGAGACCTTGTCGACGTGCGGGTTGTGTGCTCCATAGGGCGGCCGGAAGTAGGGCCGCGCATCGACTCCGTATGTCTTCCAAAGGAACTCATGGTTGCGTCGGAACTGCTCCGCAACGTCGGCCAGCGGCAGCTTGGTGAGGTCAGGATGCGACCAGGTGTGGTTGGCCAACTGGATCCGGCCGTTGTCGACCATCGGCCGCAGCAGATCGAGGTGATCGGTCCAGGACCGATAGACGCCGTTGACGAAGTACGTCAGCCGGACCCCGGTGTCCTTGGCGAACTGGGTGTAGGCCCGGACGACGTCGCTGTCGACACCATCGTCGACGGTCAGCGCCAACAGATCGCCGTCTCCGGGCAGGCTGCTCAGCACCCCGCCGCCCGGCAGGGCGATCCGCGACGACTTCGGTGGCGGCGGCAACAGGCCGGCCGGCGGTGGCTGCGACGCGGCCGCACCCGCCACGCGCGGTGGTTCGCCGGTGGCACAGCGGCTCAGACCGACGGCGCCGACCGTGGCGATGGACAACGCCGCGATGAAGT
This sequence comes from Mycobacterium sp. GA-0227b, assembly GCF_001499855.1. Taxonomy (GTDB): domain Bacteria; phylum Actinomycetota; class Actinomycetes; order Mycobacteriales; family Mycobacteriaceae; genus Mycobacterium. The sequence continues at coordinate 462,063 of NZ_LQIK01000001.1, read as the reverse complement.
TGCGCCGGTTGAGCTGCAACCCGGCGCGGGCAGATCCGTAGCGGCCGATCACCGCCCCTACTGTCCCGCGAGCACACCGAAAAGCCGGTCATTGCCCCGCGTGTCGCGGGCAGGAGCTAACGCTGCGGGACGGCGGTCGGCGTGATCGGCGCAGGAAGAGCGGAGTGCCCCATCAGGTAGCGGTCGGCACCGGCAGCGGCGGCGCGGCCCTCGGCGATCGCCCACACGATCAGCGACTGACCCCGGCCAATGTCGCCGGCCACGAAGACGCCGGGCACCGACGAGCAGAAGTCGGCGTCGCGTGCGACGTTGCCGCGCTCGTTGATCTCCACATTCAGGTCGGTGAGCAGACCTTCGCGTTCGGGTCCGGTGAATCCCATCGCGAGCAGCACGAGGTCGACTTCCATCTCGAATTCGGTGCCGTCGACCTTCTCGAACTTGCCGGCGTTCATCTTGACCTCGTGACCGCGCAGGCCAGTCACCCGGCCGTCCTTGCCCACGAACTCCTCGGTGTTGACCGAGTAGACCCGCTCGCCACCTTCCTCGTGAGCGGAGGACACCCGGAACATCAGCGGGTAGACGGGCCACGGCGTCGAGTCGGCGCGCGTCTCCGGCGGGCGCGGCATGATCTCGAACTGATGCACGCTGGCCGCGCCCTGTCGGTGCGCGGTGCCGAGGCAGTCTGCGCCGGTGTCGCCACCGCCGATGATGATGACCTTCTTGCCCTTGGCGTGGATGGGCGGCAGGCCGTGCTCATCGGTCACCGGATCGCCGAACTGCACGCGGTTGGCCCACGGCAGGTACTCCATCGCCTGGTGGATGCCGTCCAGTTCACGGCCGGGAATCGGCAGGTCGCGACGCGCCGTCGCGCCACCGGCGAGCACCACCGCGTCGAAGTCCTTGCGCAGCTGCTGGGCGGTGATGTCGACCCCGACGTTGACGCCGGTGCGAAACTCGGTGCCCTCGGCCGCCATCTGCTCCAGACGACGGTCGATGTGGCGCTTTTCCATCTTGAATTCGGGGATGCCGTAGCGCAGCAGGCCGCCGATCCGGTCGTCGCGCTCGAACAGCGTCACGCTGTGCCCGGCGCGGGTGAGCTGCTGGGCCGCAGCCAATCCCGCAGGGCCGGAGCCGACGACGGCGACCTTCTTGCCCGTCTTGACCTCCGGCGGCCGAGGTGTCACCCATCCCTCGTCGAACGCCTTGTCGATGATCTCGACCTCGATCTGCTTGATCGTGACCGGATCCTGGTTGATGCCGAGCACGCACGAGCCCTCGCACGGGGCGGGGCAGAGCCGGCCGGTGAACTCGGGGAAGTTATTCGTCGCGTGCAGCCGCTCGATCGCGTCGCGCCAGCGGTCGTTGCGGACCAGGTCGTTCCACTCGGGGATCAGGTTACCGAGGGGACAGCCGTTGTGGCAGAACGGGATACCGCAGTCCATGCAGCGGGTCGCCTGTTCGCGCAGCGTGTCGTGGGAGAAGTCCTCGTAGACCTCTTTCCAGTCGCGCAGGCGAATCGGCACGGGCCGCCGCTGCGGCGTCTCGCGCTGGGTGTACTTGAGGAAACCGCGCGGGTCAGCCACTGGCGGCCGCCATGATCGCCTCATCGACGTCGCCGCCGCGCTGTTCGGCTTCGGCGATCGCCTCGAGCACCCGCTTGAAGTCGCGGGGCATCACCTTGGTGAAGTGCTTCACGTTGTTGTTCCAGTCGTTCAGAATGCGTGTTCCCACAGCGGAATCGGTGGCGTCCACGTGGGCCTGGATCATGGTGCCCAACCACTCGAGATCCTCCTCGTCGAGGTCTTCGAGTTCCACCATCTCGGCGTTGAGATTGCCCGGCAGTGTGCCGTCGGGATCGTAGACGTAGGCCACGCCACCCGACATGCCCGCGGCGAAGTTGCGGCCCGTCGGTCCGAGGATCGCGATCTTGCCGCCGGTCATGTACTCGCAACCGTGGTCACCCACGCCTTCGACAACGGCGTGCGCGCCGGAGTTGCGCACCGCGAACCGCTCACCGACCTGGCCGCGGATGAACGCCTGCCCGCTGGTGGCGCCGAACAGAATCACGTTGCCGGCGATGATGTTGTCCTCGGCGACGTAGTCGGCCGGCGCATTGTCCGACGGACGCACGACGATCCGCCCGCCCGACAGGCCCTTGCCGACGTAGTCGTTGGCGTCGCCGTACACCCGCAGGGTGATGCCCTTCGGCACGAAGGCGCCGAAGCTGTTACCCGCCGAGCCGTCGAACGTGATGTCGATGGTGCCGTCCGGGAGCCCCTGCCCGCCATAAGCTTTCGTCACTTCGTGACCGAGCATGGTGCCGACCGTGCGATTGACGTTGGCGATGGTGGTCGAGAATCGCACCGGCGAACCGGAATCCAGCGCTTCGCGGCACATCACGATCAGCTGCTGGTCGAGCGCCTTGTCGAGGCCATGGTCCTGGCGCGAACTGCAGTACAGATCCTGGTTCATGAACGCCGACTCGGGCTCGTGCAACACCGGCGCCAAGTCGAGCTTGTAGGCCTTCCAGTGCTCGGCGGCCTTCGTGGTGTCCAGCGCACCGACCTGGCCGACCATCTCGTTGACCGTGCGGAAGCCCAACTGCGCCATCATCTCACGCACTTCTTCGGCGATGAACATGAAGAAGTTCTCGACGAACTCCGGCTTGCCGGTGAACCGCTCGCGCAGCACCGGGTTCTGGGTCGCCACCCCCACGGGGCAGGTGTCGAGGTGGCAGACGCGCATCATGATGCAGCCCGACACCACCAGCGGTGCGGTGGCGAAGCCGAACTCCTCCGCACCCAGCAGCGCGGCGACCACGACGTCGCGGCCGGTCTTGAGCTGACCGTCGACCTGCACGACGATGCGGTCCCGAAGACCGTTGAGCAGCAACGTCTGCTGGGTCTCGGCCAAGCCGAGCTCCCACGGCGCGCCGGCGTGCTTCATCGACGTCAGCGGCGTCGCGCCGGTGCCGCCGTCGTGACCGGAGATCAGCACGACATCCGCATGTGCTTTCGAGACGCCTGCGGCCACGGTTCCCACTCCATTTTCGGAGACCAGCTTGACGTGTACCCGCGCCTGCGGATTCGCGTTCTTGAGGTCGTGGATCAGCTGCGCCAGGTCCTCGATCGAGTAGATGTCGTGGTGCGGCGGGGGCGAGATCAGCCCGACGCCGGGCGTCGAGTGCCGCACCTCGGCCACCCACGGGTACACCTTGGCGCCCGGAAGCTGGCCGCCCTCACCGGGTTTCGCGCCCTGGGCCATCTTGATCTGGATGTCGGTGCAGTTGCTCAGATAGTGGCTCGTCACGCCGAACCGGCCGGACGCGACCTGCTTGATGGCGCTGCGGCGCCAGTCACCGTTCTCGTCGCGGTCGAAGCGTTTGACGTCTTCGCCGCCCTCACCCGAATTCGACCGCCCGCCAAGGCGGTTCATTGCGATGGCCAGTGTCTCGTGGGCCTCGGCGGAGATCGAGCCGTAGCTCATCGCCCCGGTGGAGAACCGCTTGACGATCTCGCTGGCCGGTTCCACCTCGTCGAGCGGAACCGGCGAACGGACGCCGTCGCGGAACTTGAGAAGCCCACGCAGCGAGGCCATCCGCTCGCTCTGGTCATCGACAAGCTTGGTGTACTCCTTGAAGATCGAGTACTGGCCGGTCCGGGTGGAGTGCTGCAGCTTGAACACCGTGTCCGGGTTGAACAGGTGGTATTCACCCTCGCGGCGCCACTGGTACTCGCCGCCGACCTCGAGTTCGCGGTGCGCCCACTCGTCGGGGCGATCGAGATATGCCAGGGAGTGCCGGGACGCGACGTCGTCGGCGATGTCGTCGAGCTCGATGCCGCCGACCGGGCACGTCAGCCCCGTGAAGTACTCGGCGAGCACCTGCTGGCTGATGCCGATGGCCTGGAACAGCTGTGCGCCGGTGTAGGAGGCCAGCGTCGAGATGCCCATCTTCGACATCACCTTCAGCACGCCCTTGCCGGCGGCCTTGACGTAGTTGGACTTGGCCGCATCGCTGCTGATTCCGGTGATCACGCCGCGGTCGACCATGTCCTCGATCGACTCGAACGCCATGTAGGGGTTGATCGCCGCCGCGCCGAAACCGACGAGGCAGGCCATGTGGTGCACCTCGCGGGCATCGCCGGCCTCGACGACCAGGCCCACCTTCGTGCGGGTGCGTTCCCGCACCAGGTGGTGATGGACGGCCGAGACCGACAACAGCGACGGAATCGGCGCCATCTGCTCGTTGGATTCGCGGTCGGAGAGCACGATGATGCGGGCACCCTCGCGGATCGCGGTCGACACCTTGGCCCGCACGTTGTCCAGCGCCTCCTTGAGGCCCTGCCCGCCGCGGTTGACCGGATACAGACATCGAATCACCGCCGCGCGCATACCGTGCTTGTGGCCGCGGATCTCGTGGTCGGGGTCGACGCAGATCAGCTTCGACAGTTCGGCGTTGCGCAGGATCGGCTGCGGCAGCACGATCTGGCGGCACGACTCGGCGTTCGGGTTGAGCAGATCGCCCTCGGGACCGAGCGTGCCTTGCAGGCTGGTCACCACCTCTTCGCGGATGGCGTCCAGCGGCGGGTTGGTCACCTGAGCGAACAGCTGCTGGAAGTAGTCGTAGAGCATCCGCGGCCGCGTCGAGAGCACCGCGATCGGGGTGTCGGTGCCCATCGAACCGATCGGCTCGGCGCCGGTGCGCGCCATCGGCGCCACCAACAGGTTGAGCTCCTCGTAGGTGTAGCCGAAGATCTGCTGGCGCAACACCACTCGGTGATGCGGCATCCGCACGTAGTCGCCGGGCGGCAGCTCGTCGAGGTGGAACAGACCGGCGTCGAGCCACTCCCCGTACGGCTGCTCGGCGGCCAGTTCGGCCTTGATCTCCTCGTCGTCGACGATGCGGCCCTTGGAGGTGTCGACCAGGAACATGCGGCCGGGCTGCAGGCGCATCTTCTTCACGACGGTCGACGGGTCGAGGTCGAGCACTCCGGCCTCGGACGCCATCACGACCAGGCCGTCCCTGGTGACCCAGATGCGCGACGGCCGAAGGCCGTTACGGTCCAGGACGGCGCCGATCACCGTGCCGTCGGTGAACGTCATCGACGCCGGGCCGTCCCAGGGCTCCATCAACGACGCGTGGTACCGGTAGAAGGCCCGCCGGGCGGGATCCATCGTCTCGTGCCGCTCCCAGGCCTCCGGGATCATCATCAGCACGGCGTGCGGAAGGCTGCGGCCACCGAGATGCAGCAGCTCCAGCACCTCGTCGAACCGCGCGGTGTCCGACGCTCCGGGGGTACACACCGGGGTGATCTTGTCGAGATCCTGATTCGGGCCGAACACGTCCGTCTTGATCAGCGCCTCGCGCGCGCGCATCCAGTTCTCGTTGCCGGTGACGGTGTTGATCTCGCCGTTGTGGGCGATGCGCCGGAACGGATGGGCCAGCGGCCACGACGGGAACGTGTTGGTCGAGAAGCGCGAGTGCACGATGCCCAGCGCGCTGGTGAGCCGATCGTCCTGCAGGTCGAGGTAGAACGCCTTGAGCTGCGGGGTGGTCAGCATGCCCTTGTAGACGAACGTCTGGCCGGAAAGGCTTGGGAAGTAGACGGTTTCGCGTCCCGGGCCGTCCTGTCCCGGCCCCTTGGTGCCGAGCTCGTGTTCGGCCCGCTTGCGCACCACGTAGGCGCGGCGTTCCAGTTCCATGCCCGAGGCGCCCGCCAGGAACAGCTGCCGGAACGTCGGCATCGCGTCGCGGGCCAACGCGCCCAGCGGTGAATCGTCGATGGGCACCTCGCGCCAGCCGAGCACCTCGAGCCCCTCGGCCTCGGCGATCTTCTCGACGGCCTCGCAGGCGGTCGACGCATCCTTCGACGACTGCGGGAGGAACGCGATACCGGTGGCGTAGCTGCCCGGTTCGGGCAGGTCGAAGTCGACCACCGCGCGCAGGAAGTCGTCCGGGACCTGCAGCATGATGCCCGCGCCGTCGCCGGTGTTCGGTTCGGCACCCTGGGCACCACGGTGCTCCAGGTTCACCAGGGCGGTGATGGCCTTGTCGACGATGTCGCGGCTGCGGCGCCCGTGCATGTCGGCGACCATGGCCACGCCGCATGCGTCATGCTCGAACGCGGGGTCGTAGAGCCCCTGGCTGTTGGGCGCCATTCCCACCTACCCTTTTTCCGCACGTCTCACGAAGCTTCTGCCTGGCAGCCGTAGACCATGGCGTTTCGCCGGCCCCGGCTATGGAGTGCCTTCGTGCAGCATCGAACGCCGGCCTTTTCCCACTTGCCTCAAGTGAAGAAAACGATATGACAAACACCGGGTGACATGCCAACTTAGCGGCCCCTAACCATGGCTGGCCGACGGTGCAGGCGACGTTCGGTGCCCAGCCCGCCGACCAGCGAAATCCCGTGTCCCGATGGTGTTTTCGTGGGTTACCGGCGAGCACCAGCCAGGTGCGGTATACATCACATCAGGCTTCCGCCGCCGCACACGATTTGCTGTGCTGCGAGTAACGGGCGGTTGGCCTGGTGTGATGACCTCATTGGTATTTGCTGAAAGCCTAGTCAGATTCTTAAGAAACCGCTTTCAGGCTGGCTTCGGGGTCGAGGTCGAGCCGACGTAGCAATTGCGCGTTCAGCGCCACCACCACGGTCGAAGCCGACATCAAGATCGCACCGACCGACATCGGCAGCACGAAGCCGACCGGCGCCAGCACGCCCGCGGCAAGCGGCACCGACACAATGTTGTAACCCGCTGCCCACCAAAGGTTTTGCTTCATCTTTCGATACGACGCCCGCGACAACAGGATGACCGACAACACCGAGCGCGGATCCGAGCCGGCCAGGATCACGCCGGCCGAGGCGATCGCCACGTCGGTACCCGCACCGATCGCAATGCCGACGTCGGCCTGCGCGAGGGCGGGGGCGTCGTTGACGCCGTCTCCAACCATCGCCACCTTTCGGCCTTCGTCCTGCAGTTCGGCGACCTTCGCCGCCTTGTCCTCGGGGCGGACACCGGCAAACACCCGCTCGATGCCCAGTTCAGCGGCTACCGCTCGCGCGACCGGCTCCGCGTCGCCGGTGATCATCACCACTTCGACACCCAGTTTGCGCAGCGCCGTGACCGTCTGCCGGGACTCCGGCCGCACCTCGTCGGCGAGCTTCACCGCGCCGACGACCTCGCCGTCGGCCACGACATGCAGGACGATCGCGCCCTCGTCGCGCCACTGCGATGTTTCGGGCAGCTCGGCCAGACCCGCCTCCGCCAGCATTCGCGGTCCACCGACCTGCACGGTTCGCCCGTCGACCGTGGCCGTGACGCCGACCGCGGGTGAGGAGCTGAACTCTGTCGCCGACGCCAGCGTGAGATTGCGGTGACGCGCGGCCGCGACGATCGCGCGCGCCAGCGGATGCTCGGAGTCCGCTTCGGCGGCCGCGGCCAGCCCCAGCACATCGTCGGCGGCATCGGCATGCACCGTTGCGACCGCGGTGACCGTCGGTTCTCCCCTGGTCAGCGTGCCGGTCTTGTCGAAGAGTACGGCGTCGACGGTCCGCATGCTCTCCAGCGCGAGCCGGTCCTTGACCAGCACGCCCCCACGCGCGGCGCGTTCGGTGGCGATGGACACCACCAGCGGGATCGCCAGGCCAAGCGCGTGCGGGCAGGCGATCACGAGCACGGTGATGGTCCGCACGACCGCTTCGTCGGGCATTCCGAGGAACGACCACACCACCGCGGTGACGACCGCCGCGGACAGCGCGAACCAGAACAGCCAGCCGGCCGCCTTGTCCGCCAGCCGCTGCGCCCGGGACGACGAGTTCTGCGCCTCGGCGACCAACCGCTGGATACCGGCGAGCGTGGTGTCGTCGCCGACCGCGCTGACCTTCACCCGCAACGCCGAATCGGTGGCGACGGTGCCGGCGACGACGTGGTCGCCCACGGCCCGCCGGACCGGGCGCGATTCGCCGGTGACCATCGACTCGTCGACGTCCGCGGCACCGTCGACGATGTCGCCGTCGGCCGGCACGTTGCCGCCCGGCCGGACCAGCACGACGTCGCCGAGTTTCAGCTCGGCCGGCGTGACCGTCTCCGTGCCGCCGTCGACGATCCGTTCGGCCTCGTCGGGCAGCAGCGCGGCCAGGGAATCCAGCGCGGAGGTGGTCTGCGCGAGCGAGCGCATCTCGATCCAGTGACCGAGCAACATGATCACGATCAGCAGGGCCAGCTCCCACCAGAAATCGAGCTGGTGGTGCAGCACGCCGAGGCTCGCACCCCACGACGACAGGAACGCCACGGTGATCGCCAAACCGATCAGCAGCATCATCCCCGGTGCGCGGGAACGGATCTCACTGATCGCACCGGACAGGAAGGGGCGTCCTCCCCAGACGTACATCACGGTGCCCAGCACCGGCGACACCCACGTGATTCCGGGAATGTCGGGGATGGAGTAGCCGACGATCATCGCGAACATGCCGGACAGCGCGACGGTCGGAACCGCGAGCACCAGCATGCTCCAGAACAATCGCCGGAACACTGCGACGTGCCCAGCGTGCCCGGCGTGGTCGCCGTGACCGGCGTGGTGGCCGTGGCCGTGTTCGGTGTGCCCGGCCGTCGCAGTATCTGGCTGGTGTTGGCCGTGATCGACGTGCGTCATGCCGCCATCGTATACCCCCTAGGGGTATAAAGCCACCGCCGATCGGCGACGCTGGATCCCGATGTCACACCCTCTGAACACTCCCCTGGGCCGGTTCGGCATCGTGACGTCGCGCGACGCGGCCCACGAGTGTGTGGCCTCGATTCCGGTCGGCGCGATGGTGAACCCACTGAACGGCGCCCCGACCATCGCACCGCTGGCGATGCTGGTCGATCACGCCTGCGGCCTCGTCAACCACCGGCGACGCGCCGCCGACGAGTGGACGGTATCCAGCGAGCTCTCGCTGGAGGCCGACCCCGACGCCGCTGACATCGTCGCGACCGCACCGGAAATTCCGGTGATGGCGACGGCGCAGCCGTTCGGCAGGAAGAGCAACGTGGTGTTGGCGACATGCGCGCTCGCGCACCGCGACACCGTGCTGGCCACCGCCACGGTTCGTTCGTTCTACATCCGCTCGCCCGACAACCTCGCACCGTTTCCCGACGGGCCGACCGGACCACTGCCGGCGGGCACGCTGGCCGACCGGATGGCGGTGCGGGTCGCCGAGAGCGGCGGGGCGGGTCCGGTTCTGCTGCAGGACGAAGACCCCGTGCTGAACAACTCGATCGGCGTCGTGCACGGCGGCGTGTCGGCCATGGCGCTGGAACTGGTGGCATCGGCGGCACTCAACACCGACCGCCTCGACCGGCCGCTACGGACGTCGTCGCTGCACGTCAATTTTTTGCGGCCGTTCCATAGTGGTACCGAATCCCGTTATGTCGGAACGGCTTTGCGTATCGGACGCAGTATGGGCGTGAGCGAGGCGAAAGCCGTCGAGCCGGGTGGCGAAGCGGCGATCATCGCGAGACTGACCGCGTACCGCGCAGGATCGCACTAGCATCTGGAGACCATGCCCGAGACCCGCGAATCCGGCGGCGGTCTGGGCGGATTCATTCGTCGCTCCGGGTACATCCGGAAGTGGGTGATCCTCGGGATCGCGATCGGCGTCATCGCCGGGCTCGGCGCGGTGGTGTTCTATCTGGCGCTGGACTATGCGGGCCGCTTGCTGCTCGGTGAACTCGCCGGCTATCGCATTCCCGAACCAGTCGGCGACGGCGGCGATCCGGGCTCGGCCGACTTCGACCGACCGTGGGCGATCCCGCTGGTGGCGTGCGGCGGCGCGCTCGTATCGGCGTGGCTGGTATCGAAATTCGCCCCGGAGGCCGAGGGGCACGGCACCGACAGCGCGATCGAGGCGGTGCACACCGATCCCCGCGCCATCCGCGGTCGGGCCATCGTGGTCAAGACCATCGCCAGCGCGTTGACCATCGGTTCGGGCGGCTCGGGCGGTCGCGAGGGTCCCGCGGCGCAGATCTCGGCGGGCTTCGGGTCCATGCTCACGCGCTCGCTGGACCTCTCCGACGAGGACGGGCGCATCGCGGTGTCGCTCGGCATCGGCTCGGGTATCGGGGCCATTTTCGGGGCGCCGCTGGGCGGCGCAGTCCTGGCCGCCTCGATCGTGTACCGGCGGGACTTCGACTACAAGGCGCTCATCCCCGGCTTCATCACCTCGGCCACCGCCTACGCCGTGCTCGGATCGATCCTGGGGTTCGACCCGCTGTTCGGGTTCGTCGCCGCCGACTACAGGTTCGACCACCCGCTGGACCTGAGCTGGTTCGTCGTGCTCGGCATCGTCGCCGCCGGCGTCGGATACCTCTACGCCCGCATCTTTTACGGCACGGTCGCGCTGACGAAGCGCCTGCCCGGCCACACGGTGCTCAAACCCGCGCTGGGCGGGCTGGCCGTCGGACTGCTGGCGCTCGTCATCCCGCAGATCCTGGCCAGCGGCTACGGCTGGGCGCAAAAGGCCACCGCCACTGATACTTTGATGGCCATCCCGCTGTGGATCGTTCTGGTTCTGCCGCTGGCGAAGATCGTCGCGACATCGCTGTCGATCGGCACGGGCGGGTCCGGCGGCATCTTCGGACCGGGTGTCGTGATCGGCGCGTTCGTCGGTGCTGCGGTGTGGCGCCTCGGCGACCTCGTGCAGGCACCAGGCATTCCCGACACTCCAGCCGTCTTCGTCGTCGTCGGCATGATGGCCTGCTTCGGCAGCGTCGCCCATGCGCCCCTGGCCGTGATGATCATGGTGGCGGAGATGACCGGGTCCTTCTCGGTGATCCCGTGCGCGATGGCGGCGGTCGGAATCGCCTATCTGCTGATATCGCGCACCGACGTGTCGATCTACCAGGCGCAGCGCCTCGACCGCGAAACCGAGCAGGCGCAGCAACGCGCCGACTGACACCGGTCACGGCAGGGTCGCGATCGGATGGTGACCGTCTCTGTCGCGCCACGATTCGGCCACGAACGTTCGCAACGGTTGCCACACATGTGACCCTCACCGTATGGACGCCCCCACGATGCTGCACCGATTGGCAGCGGAATTCATCGGAACGTTCTGGTTGGTCCTCGGCGGTTGCGGCAGTGCGGTGTTCGCCGCGAAGTTCGTCGACGCTGATGGAACCTCGCTGGGCATCGGATTCCTCGGTGTCGCATTGGCATTCGGCCTCACGGTGCTCACCGGCGTGTACGCGTTCGGCACCATCTCCGGCGGCCACTTCAATCCCGCCGTCACCCTCGGCGCGGCACTGGCCCGGCGGGTCGAGTGGAAAGCGCTGGCGCCCTACTGGATCACCCAGGTGATCGGCGGGGTCGCTGCGGGCTTGATCATCTATGTCATCGCCAAGGGCCAGCCAGGTTGGACCGCAACGGGAAACATGGCGGCCAACGGCTACGGCGCCCACTCGCCCGGCGGTTATTCGCTGTGGGCGGTGCTGATCACCGAGGTGGTGCTGACCGGTCTGTTCATGTTGGTGATCCTCGGCTCGACCGACGACCGCGCGCCGAAGGGCTTCGCCGGCTTGTCGATCGGGTTGACCCTGACGCTGATCCACCTCATCTCGATCCCGATCTCCAACACGTCGGTCAACCCGGCACGCTCGACCGGGGTCGCGTTCTTCAACGGCGACGGCGCACCCGCGCAGTTGTGGGCGTTCTGGCTCGCACCGTTGGTCGGCGCAGCACTCGCGGGCGTCGCCTACCCGTACCTGTTCGGCCGTAGAGAGGAGCTGGCCGACCGGCCGGTGCGAGACGATGCCCTCGGGGATGCCCTCGGGGATTCGCCGGCTACTTGACCGGCGACTTCTTCTTGGCCTGGCTGGCGGCGCCCTTCTCCGTCGAAGCGCCCTTGTTGGCCAGCTGACCGCCGGAGCTCTCCAGATGCGCTCGCACGAACCACTGGAACTTCTCCAGCTCGGCGGCGTGGCCGATCAGCATGTCCTGGGTGACCGGGTCCGGCTCGTCGGTCTCCTCGATGTTTCGGCGGGTGTCCTCGATGACGCCGTCGTAGACCAGATCGAGCGCCGCGAGGTGGGCCTGCACAGTGTCGCGCTCGATGGAGTAGTCGTCCCAGGACCGGTCCTCGATGATCGCGCCCGGGGTGCCCTTCGGCGCGAAACCGAGGGTGGCAATGCGCTCGGCGACCTCGTCGGCGTAGCCGCGCACCAGGTCCACCTGCGGGTCGATCATCTCGTGCACGCCGATGAAGTTCGGCCCCACCACATTCCAGTGAATGTGCTTGAGGGTCAAATGCAGGTCGTTGTATCGGCTCAACTGCTTCTGCAGGAGTTCGGCGACCTGGGTGGCCTGCTTGTCGGTCATGCCGGGGACGGTGTACTCAGACATCAAAAGCTCCTTCGCACGCATAAGGTGTCGACCGTCGGTCTACCCGCTGCCGCTGGGCGGTAATCACGCCGCTGCGCACGTCACATATCGACGAGGTTCGGTATCGCCATGCGTGGCCCGAACCGCGGCAGGACCGCCAGCCCGCTGACTTCCAACAGCCGCACCGCGCGGTGGCGGTGCGGTCGAAGCGGCTCGAGCAGCTCGACCATCGCGGCGTCGTCGATGGGGTGACCCAGCAGGGTCCAGCCGACCATCTTCGCCAGGTGGTAGTCGCCGACCGACAGCGCATCGGCGTCACCGAATGCACGCTGCGCCGTCTCCGCCGCGGTCCACTCACCGACCCCGGGCAGCGACGCCATCGCGGCTCGGGCCCGCGCGGGTGAGCGGGCGCCGAGTCGTTCCAGCGAGTCCGCGCGCTGCGCGCATCCGACGACCGTGCGGGCGCGGCGCGGGTCGACGTTGGCCCGGTGGAACTCCCACGACGGGATCCGGCGCCAGATCTCGCCGGGCGGCGGAACGCGCATGTGTGCGGGCGCCGGGCCGGGCGCCGGCGCGCCGTACTTCGTCACCAGAAGGCGCCAGGCGCGGCGAGCGTCTTTGCCGTAGACCCGCTGTTCGAGCACGGCGGGAATGAGCGCTTCGAGGACCCGGTCGGTCCGGCCCAGCCGCAGATGGCGCACTCGACGCTGGGCCGCGGCGATCGTCGGGTCGCCGGGTCGGAAGCCGAGGCTGTCGTCGTACCCGCCGAGTTGAGCCGGCAGTGCCTCGACGAATTCGGCGGCGCCGGCGCCCCAGGCTTCGCAGTCGACGGCGCCGGGTGCCGATTTCGTGATGCGCGCTGTCACCGGGCCGCTGCGCATGAGGCTGGTCCGCCAGATCGCGCCGTCGGGTGCGTCGAAGTAGCAGGGGTCCTTACGGCCGCGACGCAGCGGCGCCAGCGTCAATCCGGGGCTGGCCGGTCCGTCGAAGACGACGCTGGCCGAGGTGTGCACCGACCAAGGCTATGTGACGACGACGTCGGCCTTGTCCGGATAGAACGCGACGTGGCCGGCGATCGGTGCGACGGCGGGATACGGCTTCTCGTAGGTCCACACGGCGTCTTCGACGGTCGCGCCGCCTTCGGTGACGACGTGGTAGTAGCCGGCGTCGCCCTTGAAGGGACAGTAGGTTTCGGTGTCGCTGGGCCGGAGCCGGTCGGCGACGACGTCGTCGCGCGGAATGTAGTAGACCGCCGGGTAGGTGGACTCCTGCAGCTTCACGGCGCGATCGGTTTCGGCGACGACCTCGCCGGCCACCCGCACGGTGACGTGTCTGCCGGTCGGCTCGACGGTGATCGGGTGCGAGGCGCTGGGCTTGAGGACAGGTCTCATGTGATTGCCAACGCGCGAACCACCGCTGAGGATTCCTGATTTGTCGTACTACGTTCTGACCGGTCCGCCCTAGGATCGGCGCATGAGCGAAACAGGTCCGGCCACCGCACAGGCAGAAGTCACCATCGACGCCGACCCCGACACGGTGTACCGGTTGATCACCGACCTACCGACGCTGGCATCGCTGGCCGAGGAGGCGCATGCGATGGAGTGGCGCAAGGGCGATGCGGCGCGGCCGGGTGCGGTGTTTCGGGGCCATAACCGCAACGGGTCACGCACCTGGACCACCACCTGCACCGTCACCGCCGCCGAACCCGGCAGGGCCTTCGCGTTCGATGTGCGCAGTGCGGTGATTCCGGTCGCACACTGGCGCTATGACATCACCGCGACCGACGGCGGATGCGCGGTGACCGAGCGGACGTGGGATCGGCGGCCCGGCTGGTTTCGGGTGCCGGCCGGTTGGGCCACCGGCGTGAAAGACCGCGAAGCCGCCAACGCCGAGCACATCCGCCGGACGCTGCAGCGGTTGAAGGAAAAAGCCGAGGGATCGCGGTAGCCGATGGCCGATCTGCACAAACGCGGCGCGGTGTTCGTACTGACCCTCGGTGCCGACGAGAACCGCTTCCACCCGGACAGGTTGGCGGCGATCAATTCGGCTCTCGACGAGGTGGAGGCCACCGACGGACCGAAGGCCGTGGTCACGACGGGCGAGGGCAAGTTCTACTCCAACGGGCTCGACCTGGACTTCATGGCGGCCAATCCGGATGCCGCAGAAGCGAATCTGGCCGACGTGCATGCCCTGTTCGCCCGCGTGCTGGCCTTCCCGGCACCGATCGTCGCAGCGGTGCAGGGCCACGCGTTCGCCGCGGGAGCGATGCTGGCGCTGGCTCACGACCTGATCGTCATGCGCGCCGACCGCGGCTACTTCTGCCTACCGGAGGTCGACCTCTGCCTACCGGAGGTCGACCTCGGCATCCCGTTCACCGCGGGGATGAACGCGCTCATCCGGTCCCGGCTGCCGATCGCCACCGCGCACGAGGCGATGACGACCGCGCGACGCTACGGCGGTGATGACGCGCTCGCGGCGGGGATCGTCGCGCAGACCGCGGGTGAGGCGGACGTGGTCGACGCGGCGGTCGACCGGGCGCAGGCATTGGCCGCGAAGGCCGGCGCGGTGTTCGGCACGATCAAGGCGCGGCTGTACGCCGAGGTGATCGCCGAACTCAACGTTCGCTAGCCGCCGAGACTGAGCTTGTGCTCGCGAATCCGATCTTCAGTTTCGACCGCAACGCTCAGAACGCGTAGCGGTGATACTGCGCCATGTAACGCAGCGACGGCAGCAACGACATCGCCCGACCCAACGCCCGGTAATACCACGCGACTGCACGGAACGACGGCGGGTCGAACGGCGACATCCAGGCCAGCAACCGGACGCCGGGCACCGCCTCGATGATGTCGTCGGGACCGTCGATACCCCAGTACAGCGTCGCGCCTGCGCGCCGCACCACCGCGTTCATCCACTGCGACCGGATGCCGAGTCGGTTGAATGCGTCGAAATGCAGTTCGCCGGACGGGAAACCGTCGACGATGCGCCGCAGCAGCGCAACGCCGTCCGCCTCGGTCAGGTACATGGTCAGGCCCTCGCCGATCATCAAAGCCGGTCGGTCGGAGGGTATTTCGGTCAGCCACGCCGGATCGGTGACCGATGCGGCGATGACGCGGTAGTGCTCACGCTCGGGGTAGAGCTGCTTACGCAGATCGGCGACGTCGGGATAGTCGATGTCAAACCAGTCGACGCCCGGCCCGGGATCCACTCGGAACGCGCGCGCATCCAGCCCACATCCCAGATGCAGCACGACGGCTTCGGGATGCACCGCCAGGAATTGGCGCGCCCACGTGTCGAAGTGGGCGCTGCGAGTGGTCACCGACGCTGAATTGGCCGCGGTGATCGATGTCTTCGACCAGTCGTAGTCGATCCGGTCCACGATGTCCTTGGCGAACCGGTCACCGAGGATGGGCGCGGGTAGATCGGCATCGAGCGCCTTGGCGTAGAAGGTCGCCAGCATGGTCTGCGGCGCACCGGACAGATCGACATGCAGTTTGTCGGGCATCTCTGCGACGCTAGTCGCGATCGAATCGACAACGCCAGCAGTTGAACACGCGTCGGCGCGCCGTTCAGCCGGCCTTGCTCTTGCGTCGCGCGTCCCGCAGGGTGGCCCAGAACCGTGCCGCCTCCCGGATCGACTCTTCGACCGGCCTTGGCTCCCAGCCGAGTTCGCGTCTGGCCTTGCTGCAGTCCACCGGCGCCTCGGCACGCATCAGCCGCAGCGACTCCAGCGACAGCTTCTCGTCGGTGCCGGTCAGCCGCGACTTCACGGTGCCCATCGTGGCCATCGCGTACGAGACCGGCAGCGGGATCGACTTCGTCGGCGCCGGCATCCCCGCCGCCTCGGCCGCGATGCGGACGACCTCGGCATTGGTGATCATCTTCTCCGAGATCAGGTAACGCTCGCCGACACGGCCGCGTTCGGCGGCCAGGATCATGGCGCGCGCGGCGTCGTCGACGCCGACGGCCTCGAGCTCGATGCCGCCCATCACGAACGGCAGCTTGCCGAACGCCGCTCCGGCGATGATCGCGCCGTGCGGGGTACGGCCCCAGTCGCCGCTGCCGTAGGTCGTCGATACGCACATCGCCACAGCGGGCAGGCCGTGTTCACGCGCGTACCGCAACACCAGCGTCTCGGCCTGGACGCGCGACCGCACGTACGGTGTCAGCCCCTTGTCGACGATCGTGTCGTCCTCAGTGGCCACATGCCCGCGCCGGCGTCCGACCGTCACGTAGCTGCTCGTGTAGACGAACCGGTGCAGGTTCATGTCCTTCGCGATCTCGAGCACATTGCGGGTGCCGTCGACGTTGGTGTGAAACAGCGGGGCGGGGTCCGTGAGCCAGCCGCGGGTGTCGACGACGCAGTAGTACACGTCGTCGACTCCGGTCATGGCGGCGCGCAACGTGTCGTCGTCCCAGATGTCGCCGTGGAACCGTGCCACGGACAAATCGTCGATGCCCGTCGTGTTCGCGTTCGGCCGGACCATGACGCGGACGTCGTGCCCGTCGCCGACCAACTGCCTGGTGACGTGCGAGCCGAGGAAACCGTTGGCCCCGATGACCAGCTTGCTCACCGGCCGCCTCCGTACTGGCGCATCCAACTCGCCGCCTCGTCGGGCAGCGTGCCCAGTTCGGCGGCCTTGTTACACCATTTGACCGTCGCCTTGACGAACCGCAGGGGGTTGTAGACGTCCTCCTGCCGACGCCACAGCCCGTCGCCTGCGTAGGTGAGGATCGAGAGGTTGGTGGCGCTGATGATGGTGCCGTCGCCGGGATCGCGCATCGGGTTGTCGAGCTCGCAGATGACTCGGCCGGTCGGCTCGTCGAAGACCGCCCACAGTGACGGGAACGACGTCATGTAGCTGCCGGGGAACGTCTCCATGGTCTTCCAGATCCAGGCCCGAACCTCCTCGCGGCCGCGCATGGTGCCCGCCGCGTGCTCGACGTAGACGACGTCGGGGGTGTACTGCTCAACCCAGGGATCCCAGTCTCTCGTCTGGGCGGCGCGGTCGACCGTGGCCTCGAACTTCTCGAACGCCGCGGCGAGTTCGTCACGGCTGAAGGTGCTGCTCGTCACAACCAGAACTAGAACACGTTCTACTGACGTTTGTCGAGTGTCAGAACGCGGTCAGCACCTGCCGGGCGCCCAGCGGATGCTGCAGTGCGATGTCGAGGGTACCCGACACGGCGATCATGATGCACGCGCGGCCAACGGCTTCGGGAAGCGTGCCGCCGCGCAGCGCGACGGTCACGACGTCGGGAGTCTCCTGGACCGTCGCGTGCACGCCGTAGCACTGCGGCGTGCCCGTGGTGAAATGCACCGCGATCACGCGGTCGTCTTCGGATCGGCTGAACGACTCAGCGCGCATGGGATGGGCGTCGACGATCGCCGGGTTGTCGGCGAAGACGACACCCTGGTAGCCGGGCCGTTCGGGGAGCACCGCGGTCTCCGCAGATGCCGCCGGTGCGGCCCACCCGGCCAGCACGGCGACCCCGATAGCGGCCGCGACTGTGCGCATCACCCAACCGTAATCGTCGACAGGCACTATGGGTTGTATACAGAAATTGTCTCGACAGTGTTCGACAGTGAAGGAGCGGCATGAGCACCACCAAGACGGCCATCCTGGCGGGCGGTTGCTTCTGGGGCATGCAGGATCTGATCCGCAAGCAGCCCGGAGTGGTGTCGACGCGCGTCGGCTACACCGGCGGCGAGAACGCCAACGCCACCTACCGCAACCATCCCGGCCATGCCGAGGCGATCGAGATCGTCTACGACCCGGCGCAGACCGACTACCGGGCGCTGCTGGAGTTCTTCTTCCAGATCCACGATCCGACCACCAAGAACCGGCAGGGCAACGACGTCGGCACCAGCTACCGGTCGGCGATCTTCTACCTCGACGACGAGCAGAAGCGCATCGCGCTCGACACCATCGCCGACGTCGACGCCTCCGGCCTGTGGCCCGGCAAGGTCGTCACCGAGGTGACACCGGCGAGCGACTTCTGGGAGGCCGAGCCCGAACACCAGGACTACCTGGAGCGGTTCCCGAACGGCTACACCTGCCACTTCCCGCGTCCGGGCTGGAAGCTGCCCAAGCGCGAAACGGCCAGCCAGTAACCCGCCGAGCAGCCGTGGCCCCAGCTCGCGCTAAGTCCGGTGTCGCACCACGACCCGGCCGCCGTCCTTCGGCGTGAACGCGATCCCGCGGAAGTGCACCTTCTCATCGGGGGCGCGGTCGGTCTCGATCACGAAGTGTCGCAGCACCGTTCGTAGCACGACGTCCATTTCGACGTTGGCGAACGCCGCCCCGATGCACCGGCGGGTGCCGCCACCGAAAGGCACCCACGCCGTCGGTGGTCGCTTCCCCAGGAAGCGGTTCGGGTCGAAGCGCTCGGGGTCGGGGAAGACCTCGGCGTTGGCGTGGATGTTCGCCAGCGCCACCATCACGGTGTAGCCGTGCGGAATCCGCCATTCGCCGAGGTCGAAATGCGGTGCGGCGACGTGGCGTCCGGAGAAGTCGATGACGGTGCGGTTGCGTTGCAGTTCGTTGATGAACGCCTGGCGGTACTCGTTGCCACCCTCGTCGTTCTCCCTGACCAGCTCGGCGAGCACCTCGGGATGACGGCGCAGCCGCTCGAAGGCCCAGCCCAGCGTCGATGCGGTCGTTTCGTGGCCGGCCCCCAACAGCGTGAGCAGTTCGTCGGAGACGTCCTGGCGCGACATCGGCGTGCCGTCCTCGTAGGTGCTGCGCAGCAACAGCGCCAGGATGTCGGTGCGCTCATCACGCGCGGGATCGGCTTCGGCCTTGTCGATCAACGCGAAGACGGTGCGGTCGAAGTGGCGGCGGAAGGTCGCCAGCCGTCCCCACGGACTGAACCGTCCGGTGCTGAACGGCGGTTCGGGCAGGGTCGCCATGCGGGAGCCCAGCTTGGCCCACGGCGGGATGATCTCTCGCAGAAAGTCGAGTTCGGCTCCGTCGGCCCCGAACACCGTGCGCAGGATGACGTTCAGCGTGATCCTGTTCATCGGCTCGAGGGTGGGGAACTCGACGCCTTCGGGCCAGGTCGCCGTCTCGCGGAGTGTCTCCTCCTCGATGATCTTCTCGTAGTTCTTGATGCTCTGACCGTGAAACGGTGGGGCGAGCAGCTTGCGGCGCTTACGGTGCTCGACACCGTCGAGGGCGAAAACCGAACCGGGACCGAAGATCCGGCTGAGGTTCGGTTGCACGTTGATCAGGTCGTCGGTGCTCGCGAGGTAGACCTGCCGCAGCAGCGCGGGATCGGCGACCACCACGCTGCGACCGAAGAACGGCACATTGATCGCGAACACCTGCCCGTACCGCTTGATGGCCTTGGCCAGATACCAGCGGCGGAACGCCGCCATGAGCACCAGCTGAACGGGCTTGGGTAGCGGCACCGCCGGGGGCGTCCTGCCGGGTGCGACCGCTGCGTCCTGCTTGGCTACGGCGGCGTTCGTCATCGGTTCCTCCTAGGCGAGCGGCGTCTCTCGGCGGTGCACCACGATGCGGCCGCCGTCCTTCGGGGTGTAGGCCACACCGCGGGAGTGCACCTTCTCCGCGGGAGCCGTGGTGGTGTCGATCACGAAGTGGCGCAGCACCGTCCGTAGCACCACGTCCATCTCGACATTGGCGAACACGGCGCCGACGCAGCGCCTGGTGCCCCCGCCGAACGGGATGAACGCGAACGTCGGGGGCCGGCCATCGAGGAAGCGCTGCGGATCGAAGCGATCGGGGCCGGGGAATTCCTCGCCACGGTCGTGCATCAGCGAAATGCTGGCCAGCATCGAATACCCCTGCGGTACAACCCAATCACCGATTTCGAATGTCGGCGAGTAGACGTGCCTGCCCGCGAAGTCGATGACCGTCCGGGCCCGCTGCACCTCCAGGATGGTGGCCTGCCGGTACTCGTTGTCGCCGGTGCCGGCTTCGTCGACCAGCTTCGTCAGTACCTCCGGATGCCGGGTGATCCGCTCGAAGGCCCATGCCAGGGTTGACGCGGTGGTCTCGTGCCCCGCAGCCAGCAGGGTCAGCAACTCGTCGCCGATATCGTTGCGCGACATCGCCGTACCGTCTTCGTACGTGCTGCGCAGCAGCAGTGCCAGCACATCGTCGCGGCTCTCGAAGTTCGGGTCGGCGGTGACCCAGTCGATCAGCTTGTCGATGACCGCGTCGTACTGTCTGCGATATTCGGCCAGCCGGCCCCACGGGCTGAACCGGCCGTAGGTTCGCGACGGGGTGGGCAGCGTCGACACCCGGGAACCGAGCGTCACCCAGGGCGGGATGATGCGGCGCAGTTCGTCGAGGTGTTCACCGTCGGCACCGAACACGGCGCGCAGAATCGCATTGAGCGTGATCCGCATCATCGGCTCGAGGCTCGGAAACGCTTGCCCCGTCGGCCAGTTCGCCGATTCCCGCAGTGTCTCCTCTTCGAAGATGCGCTCGTAGTTCTTGATGCTCTTGCCGTGGAACGGCGGGGTCAGCAGCCGGCGGCGACGGCGGTGCTCAGCTCCGTCGAGCGCGAACACCGAGCCGGGCCCGAGCACCCGGGACAGATTCGGCTGGATGTTGCCGACGTCGTCGGTGTTGGCCATGCACAGCTGCTTGGCCAGCTGTGGGTCGCCGATGACGACCGTGCGCCCGAACACCGGAAGGTTCAGCGTGAACACGGGCCCGTAGCGGCGGGCGATCTGGGCGACGGTCCACCGCCGTGAGATGGAGAATGCGGCGCCCAGTACGGGCTTGGGGATCTTTGCCTGCGGCGGCAGCCTGACCGCGCGGGACGGCGTGGCTTCGGCGGGCGTTGCTGTGCCCTTGATGACCGTGACTTCGCTCATGACGCTCCCAGCCATATCTCGGTACTACGATGTACCGCGGGTGTGTGATGTACGGTACCGGTTGGTACCAGTTGTCGCAAGGGTCTGGAGGCGAGATGACGTCAGCGCTCGACAACGGCGCTACCACCGTCGCCGACCCGTTCCGCGATCGCGTTCTCGACGGCCTGGCCGCCTCCATCAACGAGCGCGGCTACCGCGACACCACGGTGGCCGACATCGTGCGGCACGCCCGCACCTCCAAGCGGACCTTCTACGAGCAGTTTCCGAGCAAGGCCGAATGCCTGATCGAGTTGCTGCGCCGCAACAACGAGGATCTGATCGCGAGCATCCGGGCGGCGACACGGCCGGAAGATGACTGGCATGACCAGATTCGGCAGGCGGTGACCGCGTACGTCGACCACATCGCGGCGCGTCCGGCGATCACGCTGACCTGGATCCGCGAGGCGCCCGCGCTGGGCATCGCCGCCCAGCCGTTGCATCGGCTGGCCATGGAGCACCTGACCGACATGCTCGTCGATCTCAGCGGCAGCCCCGGGTTTCTGCGTGCGCAACTGCCCGCGATCTCGCGGCCGCTGGCGCTAATCCTGCTGGGCGGCCTGCGCGAGCTGACCGCGTTGTTCGTCGAGGACGGCCGCGACCTGCGGGGGATCGTCGAGCCCGCGATCACCGCGTCCGAGGCGATTCTCGGCTCGCGCTGACGGTCAGCTCAGGATCAACCGCGCGGATTTCTCCAGCCGCTCCGCGATCTCGGTGTACGACGCGTAGCCCATGCCTGCGCGGACCAGCGCGCCGGAGTACAGCATCTCGAGCGAGTCGATGACGTCGGCATCGACGTCGGAGCCCAGCGCCGCGGCCAGTCGGGCGCGGATCTCGCGGCCGATGCGCAGCCGCAGCACCTCGACGTCGGGGTCGCGGCCCAACAGCGCGGTCGTCACCGCGCCGGCGAACTCGGGTTCATCGGCGACCAGCAGCGAGATGTGCCGCAGCACCTCGATGACGCGGGCGGCGGGATCGTCCGACTCGTGCGCGGCCGGCGGCGACGCCGAAAGCCGTCGCCAGAACACCTCGGCGACGAGGTGCTCCTTGGAGGAGAAGTAGGTGTAGGCGGTGGCCGCCCCGACGCCCGCGTCGGCGGCCACCCGGCGCACGGTGAGACCAGCGAAGCCCTCGCGGCCGAGGAGTTCGACCGCGGCCCGGCCGAGGCGGTCCACGGTGTCCGCCTGCTTGGCGGTCAGACGGCGCCGGGTCGACTCCAGGGCCGTGTCGGACACATGTCCGGACGCTACTACAACGAACCGGCACCAGCAATGAATCGTCGTGCCGGCGCCGGATAGATTGACAACGATGCGTACCACCGATGAACTCTTCGCCCTGGCCGAGCAGGTGACCGGTTTCATGCCCGCCGACGAGGGCCGCGCCCTGTTCGATGCGGCCGTGAAGTATCTCGGCGACGGCATCGGCGTCGAGATCGGAACCTACTGCGGCAAGTCGACCGTGCTACTCGGCGCGGCCGCACAGCAGACCGGCGGCGTGCTCTACACCGTCGACCACCACCACGGTTCCGAGGAACACCAGCCCGGTTGGGAGTATCACGACGCCTCGATGGTCGATGCGGTCACCGGCCTGTTCGACACGTTGCCGACGGCGCGGCACACGCTGGACGCCGCAGGCCTGGACGACCACGTCGTCGCGGTGGTCGGCAGGTCACCGGTCGTCGCGCGCGGTTGGCGAACGCCGTTGCGCCTGTTGTTCATCGACGGCGGCCACACCGAGGAGGCCGCGCAGCGCGACTTCGCCGGCTGGGCGAAGTGGGTGGAGGTGGGCGGCGCGCTCGTCATCCACGACGTCTTCCCCGGCCCCGAGGAAGGCGGGCAGGCGCCATTCCACATCTACCGGCGGGCCTTGGACGGCAACAACTTCCGCGAAGTCTCGGCAACCGGATCCATGCGGGTGCTGGAGCGGACACAAGGCGTGGTCGGCGAGCCGCTGTAGTCAGCGGTCGCTCGTCGCGCACTCGCAGTCGTATTCGCCCTCGAGGCCGCGGGGTAGGTCGTCGCCCCGGAAAAGGCCGCTGGCCGCCGTGGTGCAGGACAGCGCATCGGCGGCGAGGATCATCGCAGCACCGGTCCACGTCGTGCGTTCCTCCGGCCAGCGCTTGCCGTCGGCGAACACCAGGCCCGTCCAGTAGGAACCGTCGTCCTCGCGTAGATGGTGCATTGCGGCGAACTGTTCACGAGCGCGGACCGTGTCCCCCATCGCATCCAAAGCCAGGACGAGCTCGCAGGTTTCGGCGCCGGTCACCCACGGCCGGTCGTCGACACAGCGGATCCCGAGGCCGGGTACCACGAAGTCGTGCCACCGTTCGTCGATGCGAGCCGTCGCCGCCGCACCGCGCACGGCGCCGCCGAGCACCGGGTAGTACCACTCCATCGACCAGCGGTCCTTCACCGTGAACGCCTCGGGGTGGTGGGCTATCGCATGGCCGAGCCGGCCGACGGCCACCTCCCATTCGGGCTGCGGGTCGTCGAAGTAGTCCGCGAGCGCCAACGCGCACCGGATGCTGTGGTAGATGCTCGCGCACCCGGTCAACAACGCGTCGGGCTCGATCGCCGAAGGGCTTCTCGCCCAGGCGATCTCACCACCTTCGAGCTGCATGCCGAGGACGAAGTCGATGGCCTTGGCGACCACCGGCCACATCGTCTCGGCAAATCGGCGGTCGCCGGTGGTCAGCACGTGGTGCCAGACGCCTGTCGCGATGTAGGCGCAGAAGTTGCTGTCGCTGTTGGCATCTTCGATGACGCCGTTGCGCAACTGGATGGGCCAGGATCCGTCGGGCCGCTGGGTCGTGCGCGACCACTCGAATGCAGCGCGCGCCGGTTCCAGCAGACCGGCGGCGGTCAGCGCCATCGCGTTCTCGATGTGGTCCCAGGGATCGGTGTGGCCACCGTCGAACCACGGAAGCGCGCCCGAGGATTCCTGTGTCGCCGCAATCGACTTCGCGGTCTGCCGGCACTGCTCGGGCGTCAAGACACCCGGGACGCCGGGAACGCCGTCGAGTTTAGGTATCAGCACCGACGACCGCCGGTTTGTCGAAGTACAGCGCGACACTCTTGCCGATCAGCGGGTTCAACAGCGACTCGGCCGTCCGGGTCAGCCACGGCCGGCTCATCATGTCCCACACCAGCATGCGGTGGTACGCCTTGACCGCGACGTGATCCGAATTATCGGTTCCCACTGCACATTTCAGCCACCAATACGGGGCGTGCAGGGCGTGCGCGTGGTGGGTGTGCTCGAGTCGCAGGCCGTGGGCGAGCACCTTGTCGCGTAGGCGGTCGGCGTGATAGATGCGCACATGCCCGCCCTCGTTGGCGTGGTATTCGTCGGAGAGCACCCAGCAGAGCTTCTCCGGAAGCCAGCGGGGCACCGTGATCGCCAGCGTTCCGCCCGGCTTGAGCACCCGGACCAGTTCGGCGATCACCTTCTCGTCCTCGGGCACGTGCTCGAGAATTTCCGAGGCGATCACGCAGTCGAAAGTGCCGTCGGTATAGGGCAGATCGAGCGCATCGCCCTTGACCGCCTCGGCCTTCGCCGTCGGCGGCGCCTCGCCCTGCTCGCGCATTGCGGTCAGGATCTCGTCGACGTCGTTGAGGTCGGCCGCGTTCTGGTCGAAGGCCACGACGTCCGCGCCGCGCCGGTACGCCTCGAAGCTGTGCCGGCCGGCGCCGCAGCCCACGTCGATCACCTTCGTGCCCGCGCCCACCCCGAGGCGGTCGAAGTCCACCGTCAGCATGCGCCGACCCGGTTCCGAGCCTGCTCGTACACCGCAACCGTCTGCGCCGCAACGGATTGCCAACTGAACACCTCGAGCGCGCGCTTGCGTCCGTTGGCGCCGAGGCGGGCCAGTTCGCGCGGGGAATCGAGCAGGTCGCCGAGCACCGCGGTCAGCTCCTCGACGTCTGCGGGCCGCACCAGCCGGGCGCATTCGCCGTCGGCGCCGACCACCTCCGGCAACGCACCGGCACGGCTGGCGACGATCGGTGTACCGCTGGCCATCGCTTCCACGGCAGGTAGCGAGAAGCCTTCGTAAAGCGAAGGGATGCAGGCCACTTCGGCCGAGGCGAGCAGGTCGGCCAACTCCCGGTCGGACAGCCCGCTCGAGCTGTGCACGATGTCGGAGATGCCGAGTTCGGCGATGAGCTTCTCGGTCGGGCCGTTCGGTTCGAGCTTGGCGACCAGCTGCAGTTCGAGGTCGCGCTCGACGCGTAACCGCGCGACCGCGTGCAGCAGGTGCCGGACCCCCTTGAGCGGCACATCGGCGCTGGCGATCGCGATGATCCGGTTGCGCACGCGCTGTTCGGCCGGTTTGAACATCGCCGTGTCCACCCCCAGCGGCACGACGTGCAACTGATCCGGCGCAACACCGAAGTCCTCGGAGATGTCGGCCGCCGAGGTCGATGACACCGTGAGCAGTTCGGGGATCTCGCAGGCGACCTGCTTCTGCATCTCGGCGAAGCCGTACCACCGTCGCACCAGCGGCTTGCGCCACCACTTGGCGGCGGCGATGTCGACCACCTTGTCGCGGGTGATCGGATGATGCACCGTGGCCACCACCGGAAGCCCGAGGGCAGCGATTTTGCGTAAGCCGGTGCCGAGGCACTGGTTGTCGTGCACCACATCGAACTCGTCGCGGCGCTCGGCCAGCACGCGAGCGGCGCGCAGGCTGAACGTGCGCGGCTCCGGGAAGCCCGCCGTCCAGGTGGTCAACAGCTCGAGTAGGTCGATGGAGGTCTTGATCTCGGTCGGCCACGGAATGCGGAACGGATCGGGTTCGCGGTACAGATCCAGGCTCGGCACCTCGGTCAGCCGGACCCGGGGGTCGAGGTCTTCCGGATAGGGCTGACCGGAGAACACCTCGACGTCGTGGCCCAGGTCGGCGAGACCGCGGCTGAGGTAGCGGACGTACACGCCTTGCCCACCACAGTGGGTCTTGCTCCGGTACGACAACAGGGCGATGCGCATCTTCAACTCACGCCGATGCACTAAAGCGGATATATCCAGGGCCGGTGAGCTGGACGAATCGTGTCACGCAACAACTCCGAACCTTCTGGACATGTGTCCAGACTATAGTTTGACCTGCTATCGGACGCAACGCGACCGTGATGCCTTGACTATCACAGTGGCTGGCGGCCCCGCCTGTCGGCCTCTCGGTTCACCCGGCCCGCCGATCGGGTATCCGCCCCCCATGAGTAGACATATCGAGGCGACTTTCGAGATCGGCAGCTGGGATGAGACGCCATTCGAGGACGGCGACGACGCCACCAAACTGACCGAGGCCCTGGTCGCCAAACGCTACAACGGCGACATCAAGGGCACGTCGACGACGAAGTGGCTGTTGGCCTACGCGCCAGACAAGAGCGCGCTGTTCGTGGGCATCGAGCACATCACGGGCACCATCGGCGGCAACCCGGGCAGCCTCGTGTTGTTGCACGACGGCTCCTATAGCGATGGTGTCGCCAGCGCCGACGTGCGGATCGCATCCGGCACCGGCGGGTTGGCCAACGCGGCCGGCAGCGGAAAGTTCCGCGCCGATCCGGCCGGCGCGATCACCCTCGACATCGACGGCTTGGACACCGCCGTCCCCTGACGAGGGTCGCAGCACGACAGGTCCCCTCGGCGCCGGCGCGGGCCGGCCACCGGGGACAGATAGCGCAATGACCCACCCCGACCGCCCCTTAAGATTGGCTGCGTGCAATCGGCCGATTGGCGTGACGTGAGAGTTTGCGCCGCTCAGTGGGCGGTGCGCAGTTTGCTCCGCAACTTCCAGCACACTGCCCGGCGGTCCTCGTGCCAGGGAGGTGCGTAGCGCGTGCAGCGCATCTTCGCGCGCGTCGTCGCGCTGATGGCGGCGCTGCTGCTGGCCTTGTTCAGCGCCCCCGCGGCCACCGCGATCGAGCCACCGGCTATCGATCCCGCGGCCGTGCCACCCGATCAGACCGGGCCCGACCAGCCGATGGAACAGCGTCGCGTCTGCTCGGCGCCGACGACGTTTCCCAACTCGAATTTCGTCGACCGGCCGTGGGCAAATGACTATCTGCGGCTGTCGGAGGCGCGGAAGTTCGCGACCGGTGCGGGCGTCACCGTCGCGGTGATCGACACCGGTGTCATCGGCTCACCGCGGGTGCCTGCCGAACCCGGCGGAGACTTCGTCGACCAGGCCGGCAACGGGATGTCGGACTGTGACGCCCACGGCACGCTGACCGCGTCGATCATCGCGGGACGGGCCGGGCCGACGGACGGATTCGTCGGCGTCGCACCCGATGCCCGCATCCTGTCGCTGCGGCAGACCTCCGAGGCGTTCCAACCGGTCGGCTCGCGCCAGGACCCCAACGATCCCAACACCACGCAGACCGCCGGGTCGCTGCGCAGCCTGGCCCGGGCGGTGGTGCACGCGGCGAACCTCGGCGCGCAGGTCATCAACATCAGCGAAGCCGCGTGCTACAAGGTCACCCGCCCGATCAACGAGACCGGCCTCGGCGCCGCGATCAACTACGCGGTCAACGTCAAGGGTGCGGTCGTCATCGTCGCCGCGGGCAACACCGGTCAGGATTGCGCACAGAACCCGCCGCCGGACCCGGCGGTCCCGGCGGATCCGCGCGGCTGGAAGCAGGTGCAGACGATCGTCAGCCCGGCGTGGTACTCGCCGCTCGTGCTGACCGTCGGCGGCATCGGTCCGACCGGCCAGCCGAGCTCGTTCTCGATGTCGGGTCCCTGGGTGGGCGCCGCCGCCCCGGCCGAGAATTTGATCGCGCTCGGCTATGACGGCAATCCGGTCAACGCGTTGCACGGCCAGGACGGTCCGATCCCCATCAGCGGGACATCGTTCGCGGCGGCTTACGTCTCCGGATTGGCCGCGCTGCTCAAACAACGCTTCCCGGCACTGACGCCGGCCCAGATCATCAACCGCATCACCGCCACGGCGCGCCACCCCGGTGGGGGCGCCGACAACTACGTCGGCGCCGGGCCCATCGACCCGGTCGCGGCACTGACGTGGGACGTGCCCGCGGGCCCGGAACGTGCGCCGTACAAGGTCAAGGAGATCCCGCCGCCGGTGTTCACCCCTCCGCCGGATCGCGGCCCGATCACCGCGGTCGTCATTGCGGGGGCCGTGCTCGCGGCGGTCCTGGGTCTCGGCGCCCTGGCTCGTCGCGCACTGAGGCGCCGATGAACAAGATCCTCGGCATCTTCGGGCTGCGGTTCACGACGGGCCACATGATCTGGGCGGCGGCGCTGATCCCGGCCGGCATTCTCTTGTTCGCCAGCCTGGACCTGCTCTGGCTCGGGATCACGCTCGCGGTGCTGATCGCGCTCGGTTCCGTGGTGACGATCCGCGGTCGACGGGTCACCGGATGGGTCGCGGCGGTGTTCGCCTGGCGCCGGCGGCACCGCAATGTGCCGACGCGGCCGTCGGAGCCCGCGGTGGGCGCCACGGTGATGCCGGGTGACCACGTCGCGGTGCGGTGGCAGGACGAGTACCTGGTGTCGGCCATCGAGTTGGTGCCCCGCCCTTTCACCCCGACGGTGATCGTCAACGGGGCGGCGTTCACCGACGACGTTCTCGACACCCGGCTGGTCGAGCAACTCGTCGCGGCGCACTGCCCGGATCTCCAAGCCGACGTGGTGTCCTCGGGCTACCGGGTAGGCAAAACCGCTCCGGCGACGCTGGTTTCGCTGTACGAGCAGGTGGTCGGCCCCTATCCGGCACCGGCCAATCGGCGGACATGGATCGTGTTGCGGGCCGACCCGGAGACCACCCGCAAGTCGTCGCAGCGCCGCGACTCCGGCGTCGCGGGACTGGCCCGCTACCTGGTGGCTTCGGCGACGCGAATCGCAGACCAGTTGGCCGGCAACGGAATCGACGCTCGCCCGGCGCGCAGCTTCGACGACCTCGACCGGGCCACCGAGATCAGCTTCGAGCGCGAGATGTGGTCGGCGATCAAGGGGCGCAGCACGTTCACCGCCGCCTACAGCGCACCCGGCGGTCCAGATGTGTGGTGGTCGGCACGCGCCGACCACACGATCACCAGGGTCCGGATCCGGCCCGGAGAAGCCCCCACGTCGACGGTGCTGTTGACGACGTTGGCCAACCCCACGACGCCGCGGGGCTTTTCGTGCCTGTTCGGTGGTCAGCGGGCGGCGCTGTACGGCATCAGCCCGGTCAATGACCGCCACTACGAACTCCCGATCGGATCGGCCGGGGTGCTGGTCGGCGAGACCGCCGACCGCTACCCGGTCTACATGCCGTTCGATGATGTCGACGTGAGCATCAACCTCGGCGATGCGCGACTGTTCACCCAGTTCATCGTGCGCTCGGCGGCGGCGGGCGCCGTCATCACCCTGCTGCCGCAGTTCACCGAGTTCGCCGGGTTCGTCAATGCGCGGATCGGTGAAGAGGCCAAAGTTGTCTGGCCCAACGCGACGACCTACCTCGGCCCGCATGCCGGCGTCGGCCGAGTCATCTTGCGCGACAACTTCATCGACACTCCACGTCACCGCCAGCTCCCGATCCGGCTGATCAACCCGCGGGAGGAAAGCCGCTACCAGATGGTCCTCGAGGGCTGAGATCGCCATGCGGACAAAGGGATAGCCATGGGCGAGGTACAGCGGGTCGACCCGGTGGAACTCACCAGGCAGTCCGCCGAGATGCAGAGCCAGAACTGGCACAACCCCGCCGCCGAAGCGGTGGTGCCGCCCGACGCGCTGCCCTCGTCGGCCGCCGCGGTCGCCAACCTCAACGACAACGCCCAGTCGCTGCTCGGCTTCCAGCGGTGGGCCGAAGCGGAGAACCAACGCATCGCCGAGATGCTGCAGATCGCGGCCGACGCCTACACCAAAGTCGACGAGACCTACGGCAGGGTGATCGAGGACCCCGAGCGCCGGGCCGCGGTGGAAGCGATCACGGTGCCCGCCCCGTCGACGCCGCCGCCCCCTCTCCCGACACCCGTCGGAGCGCCGCGGAGCCTCGACGCCGACGGCTACAGCGATGTGCACAAGACGCAGGTCGACCTGAGCGCCGGGGACAACGGCGCGTCGTTGAAGACGGCGATGCTGCAGTGGAGCGTGGCGGCCACCCGGATCAGAGGCAACGCGCCGCGTCCGCCGGCCGGCGACTGGGAGGGCGCCGCGGCCGACGCGGCCTACGCCCGGATGGCGGAGTTCGGCGGCTGGCTTCAGCAGCTCGCCGAAGGCTGGCGGGAGCTGGCCGAATCGGCCGCCAAAGTCCTTGAGGCGCACGACAACGCGAAGAGCGAGCACACGGGTATCCACAGCGAGTACGTCACGCTGGAAACGCAGCTGCGCCAGCTCGCCGCGCAGATGACCCCGAGCAACTCCGTCGCGACGCAGAACGAGATGGCGAAGGTCCAGAAGCGGATGCAGGAGCTGCAGCAGCGCTCCGACGAAGTGCGCCGGCAATATGCCGGCGATGCGACGTTCTCACCCGTCCGCCCGGCCATGCCGTCGCGCGGCGACGCCGAGGGTGCGGCCATGGCCGGCGGCGGCGGCGGTGGCGGTGGGCGGCCCGGCGGAGATCCCGCGGGTATGGCCGAGACGACGGCCGCGCCCCAGGGGCAGCCGCGAACGGCCGCGGCGGAACGCCAACCCGGCGGCGGGGCGCGCGGCGGTGCCCCCACCGGTGGCGGCGCGCCCTCGGGCGGTGGCGCGCCGACCGGAGGCAGTGGTGCCGGCGCGGGCACGCCGAGCGGGCCGTCCGGTGGCGCACCGTCGACTCCGAAACTGCCGACCGATCCGAGCCTGCGGCCCGCTGCGGCCTCCGGTGGCGGTGGGTCCGGCGGCGGCTCCGGCGGTGGCGGTGGCGACATGCCGGCGACACCGATGTCGGCGCCGGTGACGGCCGAGACGGTGGCGCCCGCGCCGACGACGCCGGCCACGGCCAGCGCGACGGCGGGCCCCTCGGCGGACCGCACCGCCGGGGTCATGGGCGGCGGCATGGCGCCGATGGGCCACGGTGCGGGCGCGCAGCAGGGCCAGGAGAAGCGGCGCGATCCGCGGTTGGCCCCCGACGAGGACCTGTACACCGAGGACCGGCCTTGGACCGAGGCCGTCATCGGCAACCGCCGGCGCAGGGACGTCGGCGACGGCGGCGGGGGCGGCGGGGTCAAGGACGCCACGTGACCGATGAGATGCACCCCGAAGTCGCCGCCGTGCTGCAGCAAGCGCAGCGGCTGCAGTCGATCATGGACGATCAGCTGCACCGGATGAGCACTCAAACCTTCACGGCCGCAGACGAAACGGGGACCGTCGAGGTGACGTTGAACGGTCACCACCACCTGACGGGCGTGTTCATCGAGGATGGCCTGCTGCGCCTCGGTGTCGAGACCGTGCAGCGGCGTCTCAACGAGGCGCTGCAGAACGTCAACGCCGCGGCCAGCGCCTCAATCGAGGCGGACCGTGAGCGCATCGACGCCGCCGTCGCTGATATCGCCGGCGACCCCAGCGGCGAAAACCGTTAGCGCACACCTTCTTTCGCGTATACCACGCGCAACACGTGGGCGACCTCTGGACCCATCACCGCGTCGGCGAGGTCGCAGAAGGTCGCGGCGAATTCGGGCCCGTGCGGGGGCGGAACCGTACAGAGGTGATGTGCGACCTCGTGCAGAACGACCAGCTCACGCAGCGCCCAGCGGGTCCCAACTTCGGGCACCGCGATGACGGCGCCGTCCTCGCCGCCTTCGTAGTGCGCGGCGGCGGCTCCGCGTCTGGCCCGCACGGCCAGCGGCGCCGCGTGCGGCCACCGTCGCCGCACCGCCGCCAACGTCAGCACGTCGTCGACATAGCGCTGCACCGATTCCACCGACGCAAACCGCGCCTCCGGTGGCAGCGTGAGCGAGGTGCCGAAGAATTGCACGGCGCGGTTGCCGTGCTCGGCCGCCCGGTCGAACAGTGTGCGCACGAACTCCTCGGCGGCGTAGACCTTCGCGCGTTGGATGTCGCGGCCGGTCACTTCTCCCCGGAGGCGCTGCGGCGCCGACTTCCGTCCAGCGCCGAGCGCGCCCCCGCGAGTTCGGTGCTGGGTCCGAGCCTGGCGTTGCGCCCGGCCCGGTCACCCGCGCGCCGGGCGGCCGAGGAGTAGCCGGCGGTCGCGCTGGTGGCCCGCCAGGTTCCCCGCGCCTCCGAGGATTTGCGGTAGAAGTCGCGTAACTCGAGATCCTTGTCGCGCAACGCGATCGCGGTTCCCGGCCGACTGTCGCGGCTGCTGGTGGCCTCGTCGCGGGCCTGTTCGCGGGCCTGCGCCAGCCGCTGCCCGATGCGCGCGCCGAACGCCAACTGGAAGTTGATCCGCGCGGTGATCGTCGGCGTCGGCCGATGCGCACCGGAGGCGATGTAGCCCTGCGAAGCGCGGACCATCTGCATCACCAGGCTGGCATAGAGCGCGTGGCTGGCGTCGATGTCCTCGGGAAAGCCGTAGGCGTAGACGAACGTCGAATTCGACGCGACGTCGCACTTCACGTCGTTGGCAAGCGCGATCACCGTGAACAACTGCGCAAAGGTGCGCAGGCCTCTGGTGCCCGCGTTGCCGATCGTGATGGTCCGCTGCACCGGCATCTGCGCCTTGGTGCGCAACTCGGAATGCGACCGGGCGACGGCGAGGTCGATCGAGGTCGCCGTCGCCAACCGCTGCGCGGCGGCCATGAACGCATCGGCCTCGTGCGGGTTGTCGGTGCCCTCGGCCTGACGCAGCAGGGCGGCGATGCGGGCCAGCATCTTGTCGTCGGTCATGCCTCGACTCCCGCTCGTCCCGCTCCTCGCTCGTTCCTCATCCCCTGCCCTTCGGGCGTGGGCCCAGCGATCCTCGCTCGCGGTCGTCTTCGGATCCTCATGGCGCCAGATTAGGGCTATTCGGCGACAAACCCGTTCAGCGCTTCGACCACCTGTGGAGAAAGCGGATCTTGTGAGGCGTAATTGGCGACGTTGTCGCTCGGGTCGTCGCGCAGCACGTGGTTGACGCCCTCGAGTTCCACCAGCGTCAGCGCGGTGTGGCGCAGCGCATCGGCGAGTGGCTTGATCGCGGTGCAGTCGGCCTGACCGTCGGAGTCCGAGCAGGTGAGCAGGACCGGCGTGCCCGCCGGAATGTCGGCCGCCAGCGTCAGCGGGTCGATCTTGTCGGCCTGGATGACGGCGTTGACGTTGCCGGGGTTGAGCAGCGCGCCGAGACCCTCGGGGAGGTTCGGGGGCACAGTCCCCTTCGTCCGGACCTCGTCGACGGCCTTAAGCCACGTCGACAGGGCCGCGGGGCTGGCGTTGGCGCGCACGCGGTTGGTGATGATGTCCAGGTAGCGGCCGGGCAGGGGCTGAAAGAGGCCCAGCGAGTGGATCTTCGGCGCATCGGGACCGGTGTCGCCGGCCAACTGCATCGCGTGGATGGCGCCCTCTCCCAGCGCGTAGACCGAGATGCGGTCGCCGTCGGTGCGGGGCTGACCGGCCAAATAGCGAACGGCGGCCTTCGCGCCGGAGGTGTACACGGCGCTGACCACCTCGGTGGGCCGCTGCGCGTAGGGACCCAGACCGGTCTTGCCGGTGCCGATCTTGTCGTAACGCAGGCTTGCGACGTCGCGGTCGGACAGCAGTTCGGCGAGTTGGCGCATGTTGCCGACCGGGCCGGCGACCTGGTTGTCGCCGTTGCGGTCGGTGGCGCCGCTTTCGGAGATCAGCAGCGCGGCGGGACCCGGCGTCTCGCCGGACGGATGCCGGTAGGTGCCGTGGACCGTCAGGCCGTCGGCGGTGAAGGTGACCTCCTCGTCGACCCATTGGGTCTGACCCGACGACGAGCACGCGGCCAGCGTAAGGGCGAGTGAAAGAAGGCCGGCGGCAACGCCTTTCAAAGCTTGGCCTCGATCCACGAGGTGACGTCGTCGAGCACCAGGTCGCGCTCGGGCTCGTTGAACACCTCGTGGTACAGCTCGGGATAGACCTTCAGGTGCGCGTCGCTGGAGCCGACGCATTCCAACAGGTGGCGGCTGCCGGCGACGGGGATCAGCTTGTCCTGCTCGCCATGCACAACCAACAGCGGCGCGGTGAGCGCAGAGGCCCGCTGCGGCATGGATTCGCCCACCTTGATCAGCGCCTTGGCGATGCCCGCGGGCAGCTTGCCGTGATGCACCATCGGGTCGGCCATGTAGGCGGCCACGACCTCGGGGTCGCGGGACACCGCTTCGGTCGGCAGCTGTTCGACGGGCAGGCCCGGCAGGATGCTGCCGACGACCTTGGCGACGGCGATCATGAACGACGACACCGCGTCCTGCGCGTAGACGGCAGGCCCGGACAAGACCATCGCGGTGTAGTCGCCGGGGTGCTCGACGCCGTAGGCGAACACGACCCCGCCGCCCATGCTGTGGCCGACGACTATCCGCGGCAGTTGTGGGTGCTCGGCGGCGGCGAGGCCGACCAGGCTGCGGAAGTCCTCGGTGTATTCGCCGATGTTGCGCAGATACACCCGCTTGCCACCGGACCGGCCGTGGCCGCGCAGGTCGAGGGCATAGGTGACCAGTCCGGCCTCGCCGAACCGGGCCGCGACGTGGTCGTAGCGGCGGGCGTGCTCGGCGTATCCGTGACAGAGCACGACCACACCGCGGGGGTCACCCTCGGGGGTCCAGACGTCATAGACGATGCGCGCGCCGCCGACACCGGCGAAAGTGTGTTCGCTGCGGGTAGTGGCCACTCGCCGAGACTATCCGTTTGTCATACCCACTGATTAAGCTCGGCGACGTGACGGTGCTGGCCCACGATGTCGACGACAGAAGCGCCCAGGATGCCTTCCTGGCCGACGCGCAGCGGTACCGCCGCGAGTTGCTCGCGCACTGTTACCGGATGACCGGCTCCCTGCATGATGCCGAGGACCTGGTGCAGGAAACCTATCTGCGCGCGTGGAAGTCGTACGACGGATTCCAGGGCAAATCGTCGGTGCGGACGTGGCTGTACCGGATCGCCACCAACACCAGCCTGACGGCGCTCGAAGGCCGACAGCGGCGGCCGCTGCCGACCGGGCTCGGCGCGCCGAGTTCGGATCCGGTCGACGACATCGTCGCGCGCGACGAGGTGCCCTGGCTGGAGCCGCTCCCCGACGATTCGACCGACCCGTCGAACATCGTGGGCTCGCGTGAATCCGTGCGGTTGGCGTTCGTCGCGGCACTGCAGCATCTGTCGCCGCGGCAGCGCGCGGTGCTGGTGCTGCGTGAGGTACTGCAGTGGAAGGCCGCCGAGGTCGCGGATGCGATCGGCGCTTCCACCGCGGCCGTCAACAGCCTTCTGCAGCGGGCGCGTGCGCAACTGGATGCCGTCGGCCCGAGTGAGGACGACCAGCTGCAGCCGCCGGAGACGCCGGAGGCGCAGGATCTGCTGACGCGCTACATCGCTGCGTTCGAGAGCTACGACATCGACAAGCTGGTCGAGTTGTTCACCGCGGACGCCGTGTGGGAGATGCCGCCGTTCGACGGCTGGTACCAAGGCCCGCAGGACATCGTGCAGTTGTCGAAGACGCACTGCCCGGCGGAGGGCCCCGGGGACATGCGGTTCGTGCAGACCACCGCGAACGGTCAGCCGGCCGGCGCGCTGTACATGATCAATCGGGAGACCGGCGTCCACGAGCCGTTTCAGATGCATGTTCTCGACGTCGGGCGTGACGGCATCACGCACGTGGTGGCGTTCCATATGACGTCGTTCGAGAAGTTCGGCCTTCCCACTTCGCTCTGATCGCCGAGTGGCCAGTTATGCCACGCAATCGACAAGAATCCGCACGATAAGGGCCGCTCGACAACGCGGGTAAGCGCCTTAACCCGCAGGTCAGCGGGCTCTTTGACACCTGTTCTGCAACGTGTTCTATAGTCAGCCTCCATGAGAACCAAAGGCGCGCTTCTCTGGGAGCTCAACTCGCCGTTCCGCATCGACGAGATCGAGATCGGTGACCCCGTCGCCGATGAGGTCCAGATCCGCCTGCACGCCGCGGGCATGTGCCACTCCGACTACCACCTGACTACCGGCGCCACCCCGATCGCGCTGCCGGCGCTCGGCGGCCACGAGGGCGCGGGCGTCATCACCAAGGTCGGCCGCAACGTCACCGGCCTGGCGGAGGGCGATCACGTCATCCTCGCGTTCATCCCCGCGTGCGGCGAATGCCCGCCGTGCCTCAAGGGTTACCGCTCGCTGTGCGACCGCGGCGCGGTGCTGCTCGGCGGCAAGGCCATCGCCGACGGAACTTCGCGGGTGCACGCCGGTACCACCGAGGTGTCGCCGATGAACCTGCTCGGCACCTTTGCGCCGTACATGACCGTGCACAAGGACTCGGTCGTCAAGATCGACAAGGACATTCCGTTCGAGTCGGCGGCCCTGCTGGGCTGCGCGGTGCCGACGGGCTTCGGGTCGGCCACCAACGTCGCCGAAGTGAAACCCGGCGAGACCGTCGTGATCGTCGGCGTCGGCGGCATCGGCATGAGCGCGCTGCAGGGCGCGGTGATCGCCGGCGCCCGCAACGTCATCGCGATCGACCCGAACGAATGGAAACGCGACCAGGCCATCAAGTTCGGCGCCACCCATGCCTACCCGTCAATGGCCGAGGCGATCGCACCCGTCATCGACCTCACCCACGGCATCATGGCCGACAAGACCATCATCGCCGTAGGCGACATGAAGGGCGAGTACATCGAAGAGGCGTTGACCCTGACCACCAAGACCGGTACCTGCGTGGTGACGGGCATGGGGTCGATGATGGACGTCGACGTCAAGCTCAACCTGTTCCTGTTCACGATGTTGCAGAAGTCGCTGAAGGGCAACATCTTCGGCGGCGGCAGCAGCCACATCGAGACGCCCAAGCTTGTCGGGCTGTACAGGTCCGGCCTGCTCAACATCGACGACATGGTCAGCAAGAC
The DNA here is from genome assembly GCF_001499855.1 of Mycobacterium sp. GA-0227b. Classification (GTDB taxonomy): domain Bacteria; phylum Actinomycetota; class Actinomycetes; order Mycobacteriales; family Mycobacteriaceae; genus Mycobacterium. Next base: position 424,925 of record NZ_LQIK01000001.1, on the reverse strand, counting down.
CTACCGGCTCGAGGACATCAACTCCGGCTACCAGGACATGCTCGACGGGAAGAACATCCGCGGCGTCGTCACCTACGACGAGGCGGACTGGTAGCGCCGCTACCCTGGAGGCATGGCCGCAGCGGAAGCCGTCGACATCCGGCGTGCCGACGACCGCGCGAAGACCAAGATCTCCTGGCTGGACTCCAAGCACTCGTTCTCCTTCGGCAGCCACTACGAGCCCGAGAACACCCACCACGGTTTGCTGCTGGTCAACAACGACGACATCGTGGCACCGGGTGCCGGGTTCGACACCCATCCGCACCGCGACATGGAGATCGTCACCTGGGTATTACGCGGATCGCTGGTGCACCAGGACTCCACCGGTCACTCTGGAGTCATCTATCCCGGTCTGGCACAGCGGATGTCGGCCGGTCGCGGCATTCTGCACTCCGAGAAGAACGACTCGTGGACGGTGACCGGCGCCGAGACGCATAGTGAGCCGGTGCATTTCGTCCAGATGTGGGTCGTGCCGGACGAGTCCGGGATCGACCCGGGTTATCAGCAGCTCGAGATCGACGACGAACTGCTGCGCGGCGGGTTGGTGACCATCGCCTCCGGTATGCCCGAGCACCGCGGTCAGACCGCGATCGCCATCCGCAACAGGCACGCCGCCCTGCACGGCGCCCGCATGCGACCCGGCGACACCGTCGAGTTGCCGCAGGCGCGGTATCTGCATCTGTTCGTCCCCCGCGGTGAGGTGACGCTCGAGGGCGCGGGTGCCCTGCACGAGGGCGACGCGGTGCGCTTCACCGGGTCGGGCGGGCAGCGCGTCACGGCCACCACGCCCGCCGAGATCCTGGTTTGGGAGATGCATGCGAGTTTGGCTGCGGTGTAACGCAATTGCGTGTCTGGCCGGCGCGGCACTGGTGGCGTCCTGCTCCACGAGCCCCGAGCCGAGCCGTGCGCCGAGCCCGCCGTCGACTCCGGCGGCTCCGACGGTGGCCGCCTCCGCGGACCTGGCGCCCGTCAACGTGGCGGTCGCGTCGCCGCTCGCGCAATCGCCGTTCGACGAGCCTCGGCAAGCGATGGTGCCGCCGGGATGGTCGATGTCGGTGTGGGCCCGGGTACCGAAGGCCAGGCTGGCGGTGTGGGCGCCCGACGGCACGCTGCTGGTGTCCCAGCCGAGCACCGGCCAGGTGTTGCGGCTCGAGCCCACCGGCGCCGAACCGCGCCAGTCGACGCTGCTCGAGAACCTCGACCAGCCACACGGAATGGCGTTCGCCGGTGACGCGCTCTACATCGCGGAAAGCGACCAGATCGACGTGTACGACTACGACGACGGTGCTGCGACGAACCGACGCACCGTCGTCGCGAACCTGCCCGACGCCAAGAGCCCCGACCTGAAAGGGGCTTACGCGCATGCGCTCAAATCCGTTGCGGTCGGCCCCGACGGCAGCGTCTACTTCTCGATCGGCTCGACCGGCAACATCTCCGCCGAGGACCGCGACGCCGATCCGCCGCGGGCGACGATCATGCGCGTTCCGCCCGGCGGCGGTGAGGCGCAGCCGTTCGCCACGGGCGTGCGCAACGGCACCGGCTTGGCGATCGCCCCGGATGGGTCGGTGTGGACCGCGGTCAACAACCGTGACAATGTGGCGGACCCGCGGAGCGGGGAGGTCGTTCCCGACTACGTCGACGACCATCCTCCCGAATCGGTCGCCCGACTCTGGCAAGGACGCGAATTGGGCTGGCCGTACTGCAATCCCGATGGCGGCCCGGCGAACCTACCGTTCATCCGCGACGTTCAGACCAATGCCGACGGCAGCCGTCTCGACTGCGCTTCGCTGCCGCCGGTCGAGCAGAGTCTCGGTGCACACGCGGCGCCGCTGGGCATGACCTTCACTACCGGCGTGCTGCCGGAGCGGTATGCCAGCGGGGCGCTGGTCGGTGTGCACGGGTCGTGGAACAGAGAGCCGCCGCGTACGCCCGAGGTGGCGTTCTTTCCTTGGCAAGGCGGCACTTTGGGCAACCAGCAGACGCTGGTCACCGGCTTTCAGGCAGCCGACGGTTCCCGGTGGGGACGCCCGGTGGCCGCCGTGACGGGACCCGACGGGGCGGTCTACATCACCGACGACTACGCGGACGCCATCTACCGGTTGGCGCCGCCGCAACGCTAGCGGGCCGTCGGTGCTCCGGTGCCTTTGCGACCGGTGACTGCAACGTAGATCGCGATCAACACGACCGCGACGATGACACCGACGATGAACGGGATGACCGCCCATCCGCCGTTCTCGTTGCTGTAACCGAACAGGCCGGTCAGCCACGACCCGAGGAATGACCCCACGATGCCCAACAGAATCGTCATGAGCACACCGATGTTCTGCTTACCGGGCATCACCAGTCGGGCCAATGCACCGATGATCGCGCCGACAATTATCGCGCTGATAATGGTCCAGATCATTGCCGCTCCTCACCACGTAGTCCGCCGTACACGGCTTACCACCTCTCCTTACCCACTTCTCGGGCTCGAAACTCAGGGTTCTGGCAGGACGATGCACAACTGTGATGCAGATGTGACGAAAGTTGACAGCGTTTCTCCTGTGGTTACGGTTGGCTGGAGTTTATGGGCTTCCGGAAAGGGGCGACGGTGCCGACGGCTGCGGCAAACATCCGGCGATTCGCGGCGTCGGCCGCATCGTTGATGCTCTGCGCGGTGCTGTCGGCGACAACGGGGGTCCCGGCCGCGAAGGCCGCGAGCGCACGCGAACTACTCGCCAATGCCATTGCCACGACGCGCGGTTCGTACCTTGTGTACAACTTCGGCGGCGGGCACCCGGCGCCGATGCTCAATGCGGGCGGCGGTTGGTACGAGATGACCAGCGGCGGGCACTTGATGATCATCAAGGCCGCGTCCACTCGTCTCGCGCCACGCCTTCTCGTCGACTCGCACCGGGGCTTCCAAGCGCGCTGCGAACGCGATCCGCGGGCCCGCACCGGGGAGGGCCTGTTGCAGGCGTCGGAGATCTTCACCCCGCTGCAAGCCTGGCAGGCCCTCGGCCAACCGACGATCGCGATCAACGCCAACTTCTTCGACGTGCGCGGCCAGAAGGGCGGTTCCTGGAAGTCGACCGGCTGCAGTTCGCCGTTGGGTGCATATGTCGACAATACCCGCGGGCAGGGCCGGGCCAACGCCGCGGTGACCGGCACGATCGCGTACGCGGGCAAGCAAGGGCTCTCCGGCGGCAACGAGCACTGGAAAGCGTTGTCGACGATGGTCCTTCCGGTGGGCGGGGCGCCGTATGTGGTGCCGCCCAAGAGTCCCGACGACTACGACGCGGCGTCGCCCGTTATTCAGGCGCTGGTCGACGAGGGCGCGCGGTTCGTCGCGGTGGCAGGCATCGGACTGCTCGCGCCCGGCGACACCGGCCAACTCAACGACGGTGGGCCGAGCGCGGCCCGCACCGCGATCGGGTATGCCAAGGACAAGGACGAGATGTACGTCTTCCAGGGCGGCAGTTACACGCCCGACCAGATCCAGGATCTGTTCCGCGGCTTGGGCAGTGACGCGGCGGTGCTGCTCGACGGCGGCGGATCGTCGTCCATCGTGTTGCGCCGTGACACCGGCGGGATGTGGGCCGGCGCGGGCGTGCCCCGCGGCTCGTGCGACACCCGTCAGGTGCTGTGCGACTCGCGCGAACGCGCCTTGCCCAGCTGGCTGGCGTTCAACTAAGAGTCGGCCCCGGATCTCCGGCCGCCGAACCAGAACAGCGCCCCGCTGATCGCGACCATCACCGCGGCCAACGCGATGATCGGCGCGACCGTGAAGCGCGTCATCGTCGCGCCGACGATCGCGCCGCCGCACATGGTGAGCACCACGCTGTAGCGCAGCTTTTCGCGGTCCCCGGTGCCGCCGGCCAGCCTGCTGTCGAACCCGATCCGCACGATCGTCGTCGTCAACACCGTGGTGGACAGCTCCTGGATGCCGAACTGCTGGGCAGTGGAATTCTGCACGCCGAAGGTGACGGCAAGTCCGGCGATGAGAAGCAGCTTTCTGTCGTCCTGGTAGTCGAGCACGCCGGCACCGGCGAGCACCGAAAGTGCCGCCAACATCAGGACTTCGAAGGCCAACGTGATCGCCAGCCATCGCCGGATGTCGGTCCCGAGGTGGCGGGCGAAGCGGCCACTCACCACCGCACCCGTCACGAAGCTGACGAATGCGACGAGGGCGGCGGTGACGTCGACGCTCGAGTGCGGAACGAACCAGAAGCCCAGAAAGATCACGTTGCCCGTCATGTTCGCGACGAAGACATGCCCGAGCTTCAGCACGCTGACCGCGTCGACCAGGCCGGTCGCAAACGTCAGCAGCAGCAGGCAGGTGATCGTCAACCGCTGTGAGACAGGGGATTCGACGGCCACGACCGGGTTACAACTGCGGCGTCAGATCCAGCGACGTGATGGTCGACATGCGGGTGATCAGCCACTTCGCATCTCGGCGTTCCATCGTCAACCGGTAGGACAGGTAGCGCAGCGACGGGATGTTCTTGGTCATCGGGCTGGTGGCCACCGAATTGGTGTAGACGATCGCGGTGGCTTCCGTCGGGGTCAGGGTTTCCACCGCAGCGCCGAGCACCTGGGTGGTGTTGGTGACCTTCGCCTGCTTGTTCGTCGCGACGATCGCGTCGATGTACTTGCGGTACTCGTAGGCGAAGTCACCGCCGAGGAACGCCGCCGCTCTGTCCGGCAGTGTTTCCATGTTGTCCGGCGTGTACGTCCACAGCGTGGAGATCGCCCTCGCGGCCGTGCTCGCCACCTCGAGCTTGGTGTTGACCTCGGCACGTTCGGCGAGGTACGGCTGTAGGGTCGCCCCGGCGAACGCCGCGGCGCCGACGAACAACACCGCCGCCGCCACCGCAGCGGCGATGAGCCGCCTGCCCGCGGGCCGATGCGGCACGAACCTCACTTCCTGTGGCTCCGCGTCGGATTCGGCGGTGTCGGACTCGTCGGCCGCCTCCGCTTGCGGTTCGCCGGCGGCGGATTCGACGTCGGGTTCGGCGTCAGGTTGCGGCTCGTCGACATCGGATTCGGCGTCGGGTTGGGCGGGCTCAGCTTGCGGTTCGTCGACTTCGGATTCGGCGTCGGGTTGCTCGGCCGCCTCCGGTTCAGACACTTGGGTTCGGGCCCTGCGGTTCGCCTTGCCCACCGGCCGCGGCGCGGGCTTCGCTTCGTCGCGAGCCACGTCCTCCGTCTCCTCGGCGACGGCCGAATCCGGCTCGGACGCCGACTCTTCCGGCCGCCGGCGGAGGGAGAACCACCGCCGGCGACGACGCGGCGTGGCGGCGGCTTCCCCAGTGGTCAGATCACCTGGATCAGCTGGCTGATCTTCCACTGCTGTCCTTCCTTGATAGCCGTTGCTATCCAACGATTTCCGCTTTCGACCGTCGACTTGCCGTCCGCCGCTTTGGTGGTGACCTTGGTCGCGACCAGGACGTCGGCGCTGCCGTTGTCGTTCCACCGCTGCACCCCCGCGGCGAGCACGGTGCCGGTGGTGGGCTCGGCCCGCGCCACCTGGATCAGGATCTCGTTCTGCTTCTCCTTGAACATCTTCGCGAAGTCGCCGGTGCCCTCCGCCAGGATCCGTTCCACATACGCGTTGGCGTGGAACGGATCCAGCGTCGTGTAATCGGTCATGAACTGGCTGACGTAACCGAGTGCGGCGGCGTCCTTCACCGCGGCGCGCCGATCGGATTCGTGGCTGACCAACATCAGCGCGCCGGCCGTGATCGAGGCGGCCATCAACAGCGACGCGACCACGGCGATGACCGGTAGCGCCCAGCGCCGCGGCGGCCTCGGCGCCACTTCGAAGAAATCCCGCTCGTCGGATCCGACCTTGCGCCGCGGGCTCATCGGCCCTGCGCGTTCATGTGCGGTCTCTTCAACACCGTGAGATTCGCGACCTGCCACTGGCCGTCGTCCGACTTCTCGAAATCCGCTCGCACGGTTGCGGTGATGAACTTCAGGTTCTTCGGATCGTCGCCGCGCTGGCCCTGCATCGCCAGCAGCATCTCGGCCTCGTCGGGCGACGCTGAAAGCACCGCGCTGCTCACTGCCCAGTACGAGTTGGAGGTGATGCCCGCGTCCTGCGCGGACCGCTGCTGGGCGACCAACTGATCCCGGTAACCGTCGGTGGTCAGGGCCTGGGCGCGTGCGAAGTCCTCCTGCATGGTGTCGCGCTTGTAGCTGAGCATCTGCTCGACGATCCGTGGTCCCTGCTCAGTGATCTGCTGCCTGGTCTCCTCCACCGCGCGCTCGTGCCGGTACACCACCCAGTAGTTGATTCCGATCGCGGCCGCGCAGCCGATCGTCGCGACGATCAGCGCAATTGCGGTCAGCTTGCGCACATTTCGCGCCGGCCGCGCCGTCGGCCGAACTTCGGTCCGCAGCAGAAGGTCGGCGAAGGTCCGGCGGCGGCGATCCCATAGCGGCCACAACCAGCCGATGAACAGCGCCGCGGTGTCGAGCAGGTGCGCGACGTCACGAATCAGCAGCCGCCACACTCCGACCGGTGAGCCGTCCCGCTTCACGACCGCGATGCCGAACACCGCGCGGCCCAGCGAGAAGCCGGCGATGCCAGGCAGCACAAGGCGATTGACCGCGATCAACAACACCACGACGACCACGGCGGCGATGTATCCCCACCACAGCGGACTGCGCAGCGGCGCGGTCAGCGAAACCAATGCCAGCGTCACCAGCACGGCGACACCGATCAGGACATCGATGGCGAACGCGCCGGCCCTGGCCGCCCACGACGCCACCGGCTCCACGGCGACCTCCTCGGCGGTCGGCGAGTCCGGGGTGGTGTCGAGTGTCAGGGTCGACGACGTCACGATGTGACCTGATCCAATTCGGCGATCTTGTAGGTCCCGTCTTCCGGCGCCATCCGCACACGCAGCCGGTAGCCCTGCTCCTGATCGGCGGTGTCGGAGTTGGTGACCTTGACCCGCACCGCGACCAGGATGTCGAACGATCCGTCGTCGTTGTGCTTCTCCACCGCTGCGCGCATATCCGAGACCTGCACCCGCACGTCGGCGGCCTGGTACGCGTCGACAAGGACTCCCGCGTACAGCGAGGACTGCACGGCGAAGTCGCCGGTCGAGCAGTCGATGATCTTGGTCTGCGCCGCGGTCATTGCGGCGGTGTCGGGCGCATGTGTCGCCGCCACACAATCCTTGGCCGCCTGCAGTGCGGCCGCTTCGGCGCGCTCGCTGGCCGCGACCCGTTGGTCATTCTTGAACAACAGGAAACCCGCGACGCCCCCGGCGACAGCGAGCGCGAGCAGCGCTGCGCAGATGCAGCCGGCCATGCCGCGGCCGATCCGCGATGGTCGGCGTGGATCGGTCGAAGTCTGTTCTTCGGTGGTGTCCGGTTCCTCGGCGGGCTCTGGATCTGGGGATACTGCTAACGACTCGTCGGGCGTCTCATCAGCATCGGTGGGGTTCAGCTGGCGGGTGCCAGCATCTCCTTCCATCCGTCGTCTCCTGGGTTACTCGAGTTGCTGACGTTGTACTTCACGCCGTCGGGTCCGACCACCTGGCCGCTGGTCGGGCTGTACACCGCCGTAGAGCCGGGTGGCCCTGGTGCCGGAGTGTAGATGCAGGGATTGGGTTGTTGTCCACTGCAGGTCACGCTGCCCTGTCCGGGCGGGCTCAGGGGATCACTGACCGGCGCCGTTGAGTTCGGCGGCGGCAGGTCGCTGGCGGGTGCCGGGTTCAGTCCGTTGTTGACCGACGGCGCCTGCATGACGCCGCGGCCCGGGTTCACGCCCTGGTCGCAGCGCGCGCCAGGGGCCGGGCAGGACAGGACCTGGTTCGGGTCGCCGTACCACGGGTTGGTGCCCAGCGGAACGTACGGTTCGTCGCTGCGGCACTCCATCGGGGTCGCGGCCCGCTTACCCGGAACGTCGACGCACGGATAGTTGCGCGCGCCGCGTACGACGTTGCCCTGGTAGTCCTTCGGGATCTTGCAGTAGGTACCGCGCGGCAGCGGCGCCATGCTGGTGTCGGCCGGCGAGCGCCATTCCGACGCGGGCAGGAAGCCGGTCAGGCATGGCGGCGGCTGGTTGATCCCCAGCGCCAGCGGGAGCTGACCCAGGTCCTCGAACAACGTGCCCGCCTGCGCGGCCACCGAGCCCTGGGGCAGGACCACCAGCGTCTGCTCCAGGCCCTTGTTGTACCGCTTGAGCATGTCGATGACGACGGTGAGGTTCGCCAGCGTCTGCGGCAACGACTCGCGCACACCGCTGAACACCGCCGACAGCTGGTCGAGCGTGGGTGGGGCCTGCTGCAGGCCGCTTCGCAGCGCCGCATCCTGCTCGGCCGCCTGCGCGGCGATCACGTTGAGGTTGCGCGACCACTGCTCGATGTTGTCGCCGGACTGCACCTGGCTGTCCAGGATCGGTCCTGCGTTGGTGATGATGTCGTTGACCTGCGGCAGGTTGTCGCGGAATCCCTGCGCGATGTTGGTCGTGGAATCCACCAGCCGCTGCAGCGCCGGGCCGAGCCCGCCGACCGCCTGTGACGTCTCGGTCAGTAGCGCGTCGATCTTCTCCTTGGGCAGTACGGCCAGACCCTTGTTCGCGGCATCCAGCGCCGGGCCGACCTCGCTGGGCACGGTGCTCTCGGTGATCGTCGAGCCCGGCGCCAGGTACTGGCCCGGGTCGCCCGTCGAGACCAGATCCAGGTACTGCTCGCCGATCGCCGATACCGAGTGCACGTTCGCGGTCGCGTCGGCGGGGATCTTGTAGCGGTCATCGATGCTCATCACCGCCAGCGCTCCCCGCTCGGTCGGCTCGACCGAGGTCACCTTGCCGATCTGCGTGCCGCGGTAGGTGACGTTGGCCGTCGCGTACAGGCCGCCCGAGCGTGGGAGCTCGGCCTTCAACTCGTACTGGCCGATTCCGACAAGGCTGGGGATGCGCAGGTAGTACCACCCCAGCACCACCACCGCGATGATCGTCAGGATGGTGAACAGCACAAGCTGGATTCTGATGAACCTGGTCAGCACAGCTCACTCACCCCTTTCCACCAGCGGGCCGTTCGGCGCGTTGTGCGCGTTCGGCGTGAACCGCACGTCCGGAATCATCGTGGCCGGGTCGCGACCCCACGCCTGCTCGAGCGCGCGCAGCATGCCCGAGACACCGGTACCCGACAGGATGCCGTTGTCGACCGCGGACAGCGTCAGGTCCACCATCAGCGACACGTTGAGGTAGTCACCACGTACCACCTTCGGCACGTTCTCGATCGAGAACGGCGCGGTCAGCATGATCTTGAGCGCGCCGATCAGGTACGGCGACGCGCGTCCCAGCTGCTTGAGGGGGCGTTGCAGGTTCTGCAGGTTGGTGTGCAGGTTGTCGCTGGCAGGTGCCAACGCGTTGTCGGCGGCCCGGCTGATCCGGCCGACGGCCTCCACCGCGTCGGCGAACAGATCACGCGTCTCGGCGAAATGCTTGATCAGCGGCGGGAACTCGGTCAGCACCCGGTCCAGGGTGTCGTTGCGCTCAGCGACGATTGTCAGCAACCGGTCGGTGGAATCGATTGCGCGGGTGATGTCCTGGCGCTGCTGGTTTAGCTCGGCGGTGAAGGTGTCCAGCTTGTTGAAGAACTCGCGGATCTCATCGGCCCGGCCATTGAGCACGTTGAAGATCTCGGTCTGGATCACCTCGAGGTTCTGCACCCCCCCGCCCTGCAGGATGGTGGCGATGCTCGCCAGCACCCGCTCGGTGCTCGGGTAGGCCGACGAGTTCGCGAGCGGGATCGTGTCACCGCTTTGCAGCGGCTCCGGCGACGGGTTTGGTGGCGGCTCCAGCTCGACATGCTGCGAGCCCAACAGGCTGGTCTGACCGATGCGGGCCAGGGCGTTCTTGGGCAATTCGATGTCGGGCTGCACGTCCAGCGTCAGCGTCGCCACCCAGTTCTTCAGTTCGATCGCGCGCACCCGGCCGACGTAGACGTCGGCGACGCGGACGCGGCTGTTGACGTTGAGCGCCAACGTATCCGGCATCTGGACGTAGATCGTCATCGCGTCCGGCCCGGTGCCCGGCCCTCCCGGCAGCGGTACGTTCGCGATGCCCTTCCAGTTACCGCAGGAACTCACCACGAGGACCAGCGCGCTCAGCGCGACTACGCGCTGAGCGATCCTGCGCCACTTGCGCACGCTCATCATCGGCCGTCTGTTCTTCGCGCGAGCGCTCATCACCGGCTGTCTGTTCTTCCCGCGAGCGCTCATCACCGGCCTGCCTCTGCTGGTAGCGGCGGTCCTGCCGGCGCCGGCGGCGCGGCCGGCGCAGGCCCCACACCGGGAGCCGGTAGCGGCCCGGCCATCGCCGCTCCGCCCGGATCACCGGGGACCACGCCCGGCGCCGGCGGTGGCGGCGGCCCCGGCTGCGGGTACCACGGCGGCGGTAGGGGGTTGTTCTGATCGAACGCGTTCGGCGGGCCGGGCAGGTTGCCGTTGCGCGTCGTGCCGAATGCCGGTGGCGCCGCGGGGATCACGCAGTTGGGTCCACCGAGCAGTTCCGCGAGGCACTCCGGCGTCATCATGTTCGCCGTGAACGGCTGCACGTCGACGCCCTGCATACCCGGTGCGGCGACCCAGCCCGGTTCGTGGTTGCCGTGCGAGAACAAGGTGTCGCGCGACCAGATGCCGGGGACCGTGGTGTCCTTGTATCCCGGCGGCGGTTGCAGCCGCGGCTCGGAATACGCGATGTGCTTGGGCAACGTCAGCGCCGAGGTGAACATGTTCATACCGAACGGCGGGAAGTTGAACTTGATCGCGTCCAGGATCGGTGCAAGGTACTGCGCACACATCTCCGCTGATTCCTGGTAGCCGAGCCTGCTGCCCGCCTGGATCGAGCTGCAGATGAACTGAAGCGGGTTGGCGAAGTTGTTGATCACCGGGATGCCCATCACGCCACCGGTCACCGGCGAGATGATGTTCATCAGGTTCGCGGCCAGCGTGGGGAACACGTGCAGGGCGGTCTCCAGACCGTTGCGCGGCTCCGGCTGCAGGATCGCGGTGGTCGCCTCGGCCAGGTTGTTGACGTCGGTGGTGAGCACCTCGGCGTTCTCGTCGAGGAATCCGCGGGTCGTCGTCAACAGCTGGTTGAGGTCCTGCAGCGCGTTTGCGACCTCACGGTCGGTGTTGGTGAACGCGTTGGTGAACTCGGCGAGGTCGTTGTTCAGCGCGACGAACTGCTGATCGCTCTGGTGCAACGCGTTGACGAACAGCGCCAGGCTTTTCACCACGCTGAAGAAGTCGTCGCGGCCCTCGTTGAGCGCGAACAGCGCCTCGGACAGATTGTTCAACGTCTCGTTGAGCTGCTTGCCCTTGCCCGCGAAGCCGTCGGCGGCGGATTCGATGATGTCGCCGAACGGGCCCTTGGGCTGGTCCGGCGTCGGCCCAAGATCGGTCAGGATGCGGTTGATCGAGTCACGCAACTCGTCGTACTCGACCGGCACCTGCGTACGGTCCAGCGGGATGACCGCGCCGTCCTCCATCACCGGCCCGCCGGTGTACGGGGGCGCCAGCTGGATGGTGCGCGACGCCACCAGGCTCGGGTTCAGGATCGACGCGGTGGCGTTCGCGGGCACCTTGTACTTGTTCTCGTAGTGCAGGGTGACCTTCATCTTGTCGCCGGCCGGTTCGATCTTGTCGATCGCGCCGACCTTCACGCCCATGATCTGCACCTTGTCGCCGGGATACAGCGCCAGCGTGTCGGTGAAATAGGCGACGACGGTGTTGGTGGTCAGCTTCTTGTACAGGTTGTAGCCGACGAAGGCGGCCACGAGCGCCAGCACCACGACGAGCGCGCCGATGATGACGGTCACCCGGGAAACCTTGGGCAACTTCAGATTTCGGATGTTGAAGATCGTCGTCATCGATCAGCCCCCCTGTCCCTGAGAGAGCGGCGGCAGGAACGGCGGGTTCCCCGGCAGCGGTGGCGTGTTGGCGGGCGGCAGCTGCTGACCGGGCCCCGGAACCGCCGGCGCAGGCAACGCCGGTGGCAGCGGCGCGATGCCGGGCGTGAAATCCGGAGGCAGCGGCGGTTGCGGCCCGACCGGCACGGTGCGCGCACCGGGCGGGGCCGGCTGCAGCGGCATGTCCGCACCCGGCACCGGCGGCGAGATCTGACCCGGGATCGCCGCGGCCGGCACGCCCGGCGACGGTTGTGGGCCGTGCGCGTTCGGGTCGGAGGTCGCCACATTGGGCGGCGGGTACGCGGGACCGCCGAACGGTCCGACGGACAGATCCGCGCATGGCAACGGGTCGGCGGGTGTCGGCAGACCGTCGGCCGGCGGCGTGTACGAGCACGGCGACCCCTTCAGCACACCGGGTCCCGGGTTCTCGGGAGTGCCTTCGAGCACGGCGGGTCCCGGCGGCGGGGCGCCGTTCTCGAAGCCCTGCGCGTTCGGGTCCGGGAACCGCCAGGCGGGCAGGCCGGCGTCGCGCCAGAACTTCTGCGGGTCGATACCGCGCTTCTTGAAGGCGGCGTCCACGAACGGCTGCAGGATCTGGCCCGGCAGCAAGTTGACCAGCATGACCTTGAAGTAGGGGCCCGAGGCCACCGCTTCACCGAGCGACGCCACGAAGCTTGCGACCGTGGTCAGGGTGTCCATCAGGTCGTACTTGCGGTCGACCAGCACGCCGCTGACCTCGCGCAGTTGTTCGAGCACCCGGTTGAGGTTCGGGTTGTCGTCGATCAAACCCTTGACCTGTTCGGAGAAGGAGCCGACGCGTTCGAGCAGCATGCTCACCGCGTACTGGCGCTCGGTGATCGCGCCGAGCAGCGTCTGGGCGTTCACCAGCAAGTTGTTGATCTGCTGGCTGCGGTTGCCGAGGATGCCCGCAATCTTGTTGGCGTTGGCCAGCAGCTTCTTGATGTCCTCGTCGCGCTTGCCGATGGTGTCGGAGAACCGGGCCACCCCGTCGAGCGCGGCGCTCAGGTGCGGATAGGTCTGGTCGATGGTCTCCGAGAGCACGTTCAGCGAACGCTTCACGGTTTGGGTGTCCCAGTCCGAGGCGGCCTTCGTCACGTCGAAGAACGCGTCGTAGATCTGGTACGGCGTGGTGGTCTGGCCAAGTGGCAGAACACCGTTCGCGCGCAACGGTTCCGAACCGCGTGGCTCGATCTCCATGGTGCGGCGGCCGAGAATGGTGTCGGTGCGGATGGCCGCGCGGCTGTCGGTGCCGATCTGGGTGCCGCCGAGCCCGTAGCCGATCTTGACCTTGTCGCCCTCGATCTCCATGCTGCGCACGGTGCCGACGTCCACGCCGGCGATGCGCACTTTGTCGCCCGTGCCGATGCCCCCGGTGTCGGAGAAGTACGCGTAGTAGGTGGGTGACGCGAACAGCATCGGGACGCTGGCGAAGCTCTGTCCCACGCCGATGACGATGACCAGGATGACGATGCCCATCAACCCGTTTCGAACCCGGTTCGACCCCTCGAGCGTCCTCATTGCGGCGTGCACCTACCCGACGGCTGGCTGAAGAGTTTGACGGTCCGTACCGGCCCGCCCGGCTGAAGGCCGTTGAGGCGCAGCGAGATATCGCAGGCGTAGAAGTTGAAGAAGTCGCCGTAGATACCGCCGGCCCGGCCGATGATCTTGAACGCGGTCGGCAGCCTCGTCAGGATGTCGTTGAGCTGGTCCTTCTGATCGATCAGCGGTTGCTGGATGACCTCGAGATGGCCGACGGTGCTCTGCAGCAGCGGCCGGTTGTCGGCGAGCAGGTCGGCGACCGTGCCCGCCGCGTCGCTGATGTCGGCGACGGAGCTGGCGATCGGATCCGCGCGGTTCTTCAAGCCGGTGATCAGCTTCTCGAAATCCTGCACCGTTTGGTCGAATTCGGCCTGGTGCTTGACCGTGGTGTCCAGCACGGTGTTGAGGTTGCGGATCACCTCGCCGATCGCCTGGTCGCGGTCGGCCAGCGCCGAGGTGAGCGAGGCGGTCTGATCGAGGATGTCGTTGATCGTGCCGCCCTGGCCCTGGAAGACCGTGATGATCGACTGGGCGATGGTGTTGACCTTCTCCGGGTCGAGCGCCCGGAACACCGGCCGGAAGCCGCCGATCAGCGCGTCGAGGTCCAGCGCGGGCTGGGTCTGCTCGAGCGGGATCGTGGCGCCGCTCGGCAGCCGCTTGTCGCTGTCGCCGCGCTTGAGTTCCAGGTAGCGGTCGCCGATCAGGTTCAGGTAGCGCACGGAGGCGGTGGTGCCCTCGAACAACGGCAGCGATCGGTCGACATTGAACTTGACCTTCGCGTGCGATCCACCGTTGACCAACTCGACGCTGTCGACCTTGCCGACCTCGACGCCCGAGGCACGGACGAACTGGCCGGCGCGCAGTCCGCTGGCGTTGGAGAAGATCGCCGAATAACTGGTGGTGCTGTCGAAACGCATCTGACCGAACACCACCACGATGATCGCGGTGAACAGCAGCAGCACCACTGAGAAGGCGCCGAGCTTGATGGCGGTACCGGTGATTTTCATGGGTTGATCGTGTTCTCCCCGACCTGGCGGCCCCAGACGTACTCGATCAGGATCGGCTGGCCCAACTCGAAGTGGTTGTACGGCGCGATCGAGGCTCCCGTGTCCATGACGAGGTACGGGGCGGGCCACAGGTCGCGGGTGACCGGCTGCCAACAACCGGGACGTCCTTCAGGGCCGCCGCGCGCATTCACCCGTGGCAGGTTGTCCGGATAGACGTAGGGGTTCGCCGCGCCCATCAGCTCCGACAGCGTGCGCAGGGAGTAGCCGTTGCCGCCGAGTGACGCCGCCACCTTGGGCTGCACATCGTGGAAGTTGCGGATCGTGCAGAACAGCGCCGGGCTGTATTCGTCGAGGAGTTCCGAGGTGATGATGAGGTCCTCCGCGCCACGCACCAGATACGGCCCGCTGCGCTCGAAGACCTCCCCGCCGATGTTGCCGAACCCGACGGCCGCCATCAGCGCCTGATCGATGTTGCCCTGCTGCTGGTTGAGCGTGCGGGCGGTGGTGACCGCGTTCTCCAGGCCCGCGAACAGATCGGGCGCCGCGTTCGCGTACACCTCGCCGAGGTCGGCCAGCAGCCGGTTGTCCCGGCGGAGTTCGGGCATCCGGGCATTGACGTCGGTGAGGATCTCGTTGCCGTTGATGATCGACTGTCCGAACCGGTCGCCCAGCCCGTCGAGCGCCTCGGCGGTCGCGGCCAGTGTCTGGTTCAGCTTGATCGGGTCGACCTGCTCGGAAAGCGACACGATGGTCTCGAACAACGTGTTGAACTCCGTCGTGACGTTCGTCACGTCGATCACATCGGCCGGCGTGATCCGTTGCGGTGTCGGGTTTTCCGGCGACGAGAAGTTGACGTACTTGTTGCCGAACACCGTGGTCGCGTCGATGCTGGCATCGACGTTCTTCGGAATCAGTTTGAGGTACTTGGGATCGACGTTGAGCGTGATCTTGGCTCTCGGCTCGTCACCGACGGTGACTGCCTCGACGTTGGCCACCCGGCCGATCTCGACGCCGTTGTAGGTCACCTTGGCGCCGGGGTCCATGGACAGGCCGGACCGCGCGGCCATCAAGGTCAGCTGCTCACGGTTGAGGAAGTCGCCGCGAAACTGCATGTACACCAGCACCAGAGCGACGATCGTCAACAGCGTCAACACCAGGCCCGCGAGCTTGTACGGCGGGGTGCGCGGATTGTTCAGCGGTGCGGTCATGGCGCTACACCGTCAGGTTGAAGTTCGGGTCGACGCCGTAGAGCGCCAACGCAACCAGCAGAACCACCACTGCCACCGCCACCAGTGACGCCCGCATGGCTCGGCCGACGGCCTCACCGACGCCCACCGGACCGCCGCTGGCGAAATAGCCGTAGTAGCAGTGGTTCACCATCACGATGACCGAGATGATGAGTACATCCATGAATGACCAGAAAACGTCCTCGGGACGGAGGAACGTGCGGAAGTAGTGCTCGTACGTGCCCGTCGACTGGCCGTAGAAAAGTGTGGTGGTGACCTGACCGGAGAGGAACGACAGGATCATCGCGATCGCATACAGCGGGATGATCACGACGAACCCGGCCATGATTCGGGTGGAGACCAGGTATGAGATCGACTTGATGCCCATCACTTCGAGCGCATCGATCTCCTCGCTGATCCGCATGGCGCCGAGTTCGGCGGTGGCGCCGGCACCGACCGTCGCGGCCAACGCGACCCCAGCGACCAAGGGCGCGGCGGATCTCACGTTGATCATCGCGGCGAAGAAACCGGTGAATGCCTCCACACCGATGTTGCCCAGGGAGGCGAAACCCTGGATCGCGACGAGCGATGAACCGGACAGGCTGACGAATCCGACAATCGCGGAGGTGCCGCCGACGACCGCCATCGCGCCGGTGCCCAGGCCGATTTCGGCGATCAGTCGCAGGGTTTCCTTGCGGTAGTAGCGCAGCGCGTGCGGAATCGAGCCGATCGTGGTGACGACGAACCACGCGACGTGTCCGACGCTGTCGAGGAAACGGGTGGGGGCGCCGGCCACACTCTTGGTGCGCTCGTATGCCCGCGGAAACCGAGAGCGCAGGACCGTTGTCGTCGACACGTCAGCTCCCTGTACCGAATCGGACACCGATCGTGGTCAGCACCACGTTGACGGCGAACAGGGCGATCACGCAGAGCACCAGCGTCTCGTTGACCGCGGTCCCGACGCCCTTGGCGCCGCCCGACACCGTGAGTCCGCGGTAACAGCCGACCAGTCCGGCGATCAAGCCGAACGTACCGGCCTTGACGATCGAGATGACCACTTCCGGTAGACCGGTGATCAGCGTGAGCGTGGATACATATGCGCCCGCGGAGACGTTCTGGAGGTAGACGCCGAACACGAATCCACCGACCAGGCCGATGGTGATCACCGCGCCGTTGAGCAACAGGGCGACAAAGGTGGAGGCGACGACGCGGGGCACCACCAGTCGGTGGATCGGGTCGATGCCGAGCACCTCGAGCGCGTCGATCTCCTCGCGGATGGTGCGCGCGCCGAGGTCGGCGCAGATGGCTGTGGAGCCAGCCCCGGCGACGACGAGCACGGTCACCAGCGGACCGAGCTGGGTGACCGCACCGATCGCCGCCCCGGCACCGGAGACGTCGGCAGCGCCGAACTCCGCGAGCAGGATGTTCAGCAGGAAGATCAAGAGGACCGTCAACGGCGCTGACACGGCGAGGGTCGGCAGGAACGACACCCGGAACAAGAACCAGCTCTGCAGGATGAACTCGCGCCACTGAAACGGTTTGAACAGGGCTTTGCCGGTGAGCACGCACATGCGCACGAAACCGCCCACGGCCTCCAGCGCGGGTCTGGTCTGATCGCGGACGTAACCGACTACGCCGGTCGACGCCGTCACCAGTGTGCTCCCGCGGCGCAACGGCGACTGTCGCGGTGCACCGGCAGCCCCTGTCGCACGTCCCCTCCTTGCCCCGACCTCACGGCTGTAATCCCGGTCTCCCTACCCGTCGGTAGTAAGACGGACCACAGGAATGTACCCGATGCCTTTCGCGCCGTGCAGTGCATCCGGCGGATTGAGCCCATAACCGTTAGCAAACCCAATTCGGCCCTCAGTCGGTCGGCGCCGGAGCAGAATTCGTTGGCGCACCGATACTTTCATCAGCGTCAATCAGACCTACGGTCCCAAAACGTGCGCGCAGTTCGGTTTTCAGAACTTTGCCGGCGGGGTTGCGCGGCAACGCGTCTACGACCTCGAGCGCCTTCGGGTGCTTGTACCGGGCGAGCCGCTCGGTGAGGAACGCGTCAAGATCACGCAGGTCAAGATCGGTCTGATCTCCTGTGCCGAGCGCGACGACCGCCACGGGCACCTCGCCCCACCTGTCGTCCGGTCGACCGATCACGGCGACCTCGGCGATGGCCGGGTGGGCGGCGAGCGCGTTCTCGACCTCGGCGCAGTAGATGTTCTCGCCGCCGGAGATGATCATGTCCTTCTTGCGGTCCACGACCCAGACGTAGCCCTCCTCGTCCTGGCGGACGAGGTCGCCGGAATGGAACCAGCCGCCCGCGAACGCTTCCGCGGTGGCCGCGGGGTTGTTCCAGTAGCCGGCCATCAGCGTCGGTGCGCGGTAGACGATCTCGCCGACCTGTCCGACCGGGACGTCGTTCATGTCCTCGTCGACGACGCGGGCGGCCACGGTGGGGATCACCTTGCCGACCGAGCCGAGCTTGCGGATCGCGTCCTCGCCCAACAGCATGCAAGTCACCGGCGACATCTCGGTCTGGCCGAAAGCGGCGAGGATCTGGGTGCCCGGGAACGTCTCGGCCATCTGGCGCAGCAGGGTGTCCGACGCCGGTGCGGCGCCCCAGGACAGCACCCGCAGGCGCAGCTCGCGCGGCCGGGCCTGCTGTGCGGCGCACACCGCCTGCCACTGCGCGGGCACCAGGAAGATGCCCGTGACCTGCTCGGCTTCCAGCACGTCGAGCAACTCGTCGGGGTCGAACGCCCCCAGCGGGTAGATCACGGTCGGGCGGCCCAACAGCAGGCCGGGGATCATGTTGCCGATGCCCGCGATGTGGAACAGCGGCACGCCGATGAAGCCGACATCGTTGTTGATGTCGGCGCCGTTGGTGAACAGGAACGTCAACGCCTGGCCGGCGAGGTTGGTGTGGGTGAGCACCGCGCCCTTGGGCCGGCCGGTGGTGCCCGAGGTGTACATGATCAGCGCCGGGGAGTCGTTCGGGATGTCTGCAATCTCGGGGGGCGCCGCATCTTCGCCGGCCTCGGCGACCAGGTCGTCGTAGCCGATCACCTGCTGGTCGGTCGCACCCCCGGCGACGATCACGGTGGTCAGCGTCGCTCCGGCGTCTCCGAAGTCACGCACCGCGGTCGCCACGTTGGCCAACACCGCCTCGGTGATTACCACCTCCGCCTGGCAGTCGCTGACCAGGAACGCGATCTCCGGCGGAGTCATGCGGAAGTTGACCGGCACGGCGATCGCGCCGAGCTTGTTGATTGCGAGGAACGACTCGATGAACTCGGTGCGGTTCAGCATCAGGATCAGCACCCGATCGCCGAACTTCACCCCGCGCCTGCTCAACGCGCCGGCGAGGGCGCCCACTCGCTGATCGAGTTCCCGCCAGGTCGTCGTCCGGCCGAGGAACCGCAGCGCGGTGGCTTCGGGCTGCATCAACGCGTGGCGAGCAAGCTGGTTCGTCCAGTTCTGCCTGCGGGCGAGATAGGGCTGTGCGGTGGGATCCGGCTCGATCAACTGCTGATGCTCCATCTGATCCGGGTTGCGCCTGGATGATTTGATCAAAGATATTTGATTACACTGGGTGTTGCCCCGGTCACACTATGGCCTCGGCCGCTTTGGGACAAGCCCGCCTCAGCGCTGGCGAGGAACGACTGGAGACCGCAGTGAACGCACCCACCGCAGCTCGGCGGCGACCGCCGCGGGCGGTGCGGCGCGAACAGCTGTCCGACGAGGTCGCGGCGCTTTTGCGCGCCGACATCATGACCGGCACGCTGCGGCCGGGCACCTTCATCCGGCTGGACGAAACCGCCGCGGCGCTCGGGGTGAGTATCACGCCCGTGCGCGAGGCGCTGCGCACGCTTCGCGGCGAGGGCATGGTGCAACTCGAGCCGCACCGCGGCCACGTGGTGGTACCGCTGACGCGCACCGATGTCGAGGACATCTTCTGGCTACAGGCCACGATCGCCAAGGAGCTGGCGGCCACGGCGGCCGACCGCATCAACGACGCTGAGATCGACGAGTTGGAGGGGCTCAACGACGAGTTGGCCGCCGCCATCGAACGGCACGACGTCGACGAGATCGCCGCCGCGGAATTCGCCTTCCACCGGGCGCTCAACCGGTCCACCGGCCGGATCAAGCTGGCCTGGTTCCTTCTTCATGTCGCCCGCTATCTGCCCGGCCAGATCTACGCCGGCGATCCGCAGTGGGGAGTGTCGGCGGTCGCCGGCCACCGCGAACTCATCGCGGCGCTTCGTCGGCGCGACGTTGCCACCGTTGTCGCGCTGACCGGCGGCGAGTTCACCGACGGCGCGCAGCGTCTGATCGCGCGGCTCGACGAAACGGGACTGTGGAGCTGACTTCCATCGCACGCCGAACGTGGGTTACCCGCACACGTCCGCGTGGATTCGCGTGCAGCGAGCCCACACTCGCCGGATGTCAGGTCGCGGCGAGCTGCTCGGCGCGCGCCTTCAGGTTGCCAGCCAGATAATCGAGAGTGTCGCCGATCGCCTTTTTCACCATCTGCTTGGGAATCGGCAGCTTGGTCTCGACGTCGAGGTCGACGGTCAGCAGTGACGTCGGCCCCATCGACACCACCGAGAATTTCTGTTCCTGCTTGTCGAAATGGTCACCCTGCTGCAGGACGGTGAAGATCTGGTTCTCGCCCGGGTAGTACACCGCGGTGATGAAGGTGCCCGCCTGGCCCTGTACGACGACGTCGAGACGCAGCTGGCTGGGCCGGCCGTCGTCGTAGCGCGCCAACACCCAGCACCCTTTGATCTCTTCGTTCCACTGGGGGTAGGCCTCGAAGTCGGCGACGATCCCCATGATCGCCTCGGCGGAGGCCGCCACCTCGACGGTCTTGCTCACGAGCGGCATCCGACGAGCATATCGACTAGTCGGCCCGCGCCTTTTCCAGCAGTGCGCGGATCTGCTCCGGGATCGGCACCGGTCTGCGGGTGGCCCGGTCGACGTAGACGTGCACCCAGTGCCCCACCGCGGCGACCGGGCGGTCGTGCTGCCACAGCCCCAGCCGGTAGGTGACGCTACTGTTGCCCAACCGCGTCACCGCCAGGCCGACCGACAGCGGCTCCGGGAACCGCAACTCGGCGAGATACCGGCAGCCCGATTCGGCCACCACGCCCAGCCAGGGCACGGCCAGCGGGTCGATCCCGACGCTGGTGTTGATCCAGCCGTTGATCGCCGTGTCGAAGAGTGCGTAGTACACCGCGTTGTTGAGGTGACCGAACATGTCGTTGTCGGCCCACCTGGTCGTCACCGGCCAGTGCACCGGAAAATCGCCCGACGACGGCGACTCCTCGCTTCTGGTCATGGCAGCAGTGTCGCAGGCAGGCTGGTGGCCATGAGGATCCGCGGTGCCGTGTTGGAAGAGATCGGCCGCGCGCGGCCGTACGCCGAGACCAGGCCACTGTCGGTCGGTGAGCTGGACCTCGACCCGCCGGGCAGCGGCGAACTGCTGGTGCGCGTCGAGGCCGCCGGGTTGTGCCACTCCGACCTGTCGGTGGTCGACGGCAACCGGGTGCGACCGGTGCCGATGCTGCTCGGCCACGAGGCGGCCGGGGTCGTCGAGGCGCTCGGCGCAGGCGTCTCCGACGTGAGCGTCGGCGACCGCGTCGTGATGACCTTCCTGCCGCGCTGCGGCCAATGCCCGGCGTGCGCCACCGACGGCCTCACCCCCTGCGAGCCCGGCAGCGCGGCCAACGCGGCAGGCACGTTGATGACCGGGGCGCGCCGGCTGTCGCGCGACGGCCGGCCCGTGCACCACCATCTCGGCGTCTCCGGTTTCGCCACCCATGCGGTGGTCGACCGGCGCTCGGTGGTGCCGGTGCCCGACGACGTGCCCGCGGCCGTGGCATCGCTGCTCGGTTGCGCGGTGCTGACCGGCGGCGGCGCGATGATCAACGCCGGCCGCCCCCGCCGGGGCGACACCGTGGCCGTCGTCGGCCTCGGCGGCGTCGGCATGGCAGCGGTGCTCACCGCCTTGGCTCAGGACGACGTTCACGTGGTGGGCGTCGACCCGCTGCCCGACAAGCTGGAAAGGGTGCGCCGTATGGGCGCGCACGAGGCTTACCCGCCCGACGAGGCGCGTGATCGGGGCCTCAAGGCGACCGTCGTGGTCGAGGCGGTCGGCCATCCGAGTGCGCTGGAGACCGCGGTCGATCTCACTGCTGCGGGCGGCCGGACCGTGTCGGTCGGCTTGCCCCACCCCGACGCGCGAGTTTCACTGTCCCCGTTGGGCTTTGTGGCCGAGGGCCGGTCACTGATCGGGAGCTATCTCGGATCGGCGGTGCCCTCGCGTGAGATCCCGTACTTCGTCGGGCTGTGGCGTGCGGGCCGGCTGCCCGTCGAGTCGCTCGTGTCCTCGACGATCACCCTCGACGAAATCAATTCGGGCATGGATGAACTCGCCGACGGCAAAGCCGTACGGCAGGTCATCCGCTTCGACTAGACGCCAGTTCGGCGTCGGCGACGCCTTCGCGCCGCAGCGTCGAGACGATCAGCGCGCGCAGCCTGCGGCCGACCTCGAACTGCTTACCGGGCAACGTGCGAGCGACCACCTGTAGGTTCACTGTGTCCTTCTCGATGCTCTCGACGCCCATCAGCGCAGGCTCGTCCAGCAGCAGATCTGGCAGGCCGTCGTCATCCATGGCCGTCTTCGAGACGTCCCGGAGCAGATCGGTGACGTGGTTGATGTCCGCACTGGCCGGCACCGGCACGTCGACCACGGCGCGGGCCCAGTCTTTCGACAGGTTCAGCGATTTCACGATCTGACCGTTCGGCACGGTGTAGACCTCGCCGTCGCTGGTGCGCACCTTGGTGACACGCAGCGTGACGTCCTCGACCGTGCCGCGGGCGTCGCCGCCACTGGTCACGCTGAGCTGCACCAGATCGCCGAAGCCGTACTGCTTTTCGGTGATGATGAAGAACCCGCTCAGCAGGTCCTGCACGATCCGCTGCGCACCGAAGCCGAACGCCGCGCCCAACACCGCGGCGGGCGCCACCAGCGAGCCGATCGGCAAGCCCAGTTGGTTGGCGATGTCGACGGCCACCACGATGTAGAGCACCGCGATAGCAACCGACGAGATCACCGATGCGACGGCCCGCCGATGCTTGACGCGTTCGGGCTGCAGCGCCGCATCGCCGTCGCCACCGCGATCCAGTCGCCTGCTGATGCGCCCGGCCCCCCAGCGGATCACCCGGGTGGCGACGAGCGCGAACAGCACCACCAGCGCGATGTGCAACCCCTTCGTCGCCAGCCAGTTCCCGACGTGTCCGGTCCAGAACTGATTCCAGGTGTCGTTGAACGCCAAGTTGGAAGTCATCGCACACGCGGCTTCCCACTACCGCGGGGAAGCCAAACGACGTGCCGGTCAGAACCAGTCGGCGCGCATGTCCACGGTGGTGCGGTCCAGGCTCGCGAGCAGATCCAGTTGCGGTGCGGTCCTGGGTAGTTCGTAGCGGAAGAAGTAGCGGGCGGCCTGGCGTTTGCCGTCGTAGAAGTCACCGCTGTGACCGTACGCGGCGAGTTCCTGCTGCAACCAGATCCAGGCGACGACGATGTGTCCGAACGCCTCGAGGTAGACCACGCTGTTGGCCATCGCGGCCTCGATGTCACCGGAGCCGAACATCTCGGCGGTGACAGCGGCGAGGCGTTGCCATGCGGCGTCGAGGAGCCTCGCATGCTCGGCGGGCTGAGCGCCGAGTGCGCCGGCCTCCGCCACCGTCCGGCCGATCGCGTCGCCCACCGCGGCCAGGCCGGCGCCGCCATGCGATGGCACCTTGCGACCCAACAGGTCCAGGCTCTGGATGCCGTGCGTGCCTTCGTGGATCGGGTTGAGCCGATTGTCGCGGTAATGCTGTTCGACGTCGTACTCGCGGGTGTAGCCGTACCCGCCGTGCACTTGGATGGCCAGATCGTTGGCGGCCAGGCACCACTGCGAGGGCCAACTCTTGCCGACCGGCGTCAGCATCTCGAGCTGCAGCGTGGCGCTTTCCCGCTCTTCACCGGACGAAGCGCTGTGCACAAGGTCGACGAGCTTGGCGCAGTACAGCAGCAGCGCCAGGCCGCCTTCCGCATACGCCTTCTGCGCCAACAACATTCGCTTCACATCTGCATGCTCGATGATGGGCACCTGCGGTGTCGAGGGGTCCTTGGCGCCGACCGGCCGGCCCTGCGGACGCTCGCGTGCGTACTCCACCGATTTGAGGTAGCCGGTGTAGCCCAGCGCCACCGCGCCCATCCCGACGCCCAGCCGGGCCTCGTTCATCATCGTGAACATGTAGGCGATACCGCGGTGCGCTTCGCCGACGAGGTAACCGACCGCGCCGGGTTGCCCACCCGGCGTGTAGGCGCCCTCACCGAGGTTGAGCACGGTGTTGGTGATGCCGCGTTGGCCCATCTTGTGGTTCAAGCCCGCCAGCACCACGTCGTTGCGCTCGCCGATCGCACCGCTTTCGTCCAGCAGGTACTTCGGCACGATGAACAGCGAGATGCCCTTGGTCCCCGGCGGCCCGCCCGGAATCTTCGCGAGTACCAGGTTGACGATGTTGTCGGTCAGCTCGTGTTCGGCGCCGGAGATCCACATCTTCGACCCGAACAGCCGGTACGTACCGGGCTGAGCGGAATCGCGCTGCGGTTCGGCGCGGGTGAGGATGTCGGCCAGCGACGAACCCGCCTGCGCTTCCGAGAGCGCCATGGTGCCGGAGAACCGTCCGGCCAACATCGGTTTGACGAACTCCTCGATCTGCTGCTGCGTGCCGAACCGGGCCAGCAGGTTGGCGTTGGCCATCGTGAGCATGAGGTAGCCCGTCGTGCTGATGTTGGCCGCCGAGAACCAGGCGAATGCCGCCTGCGCCAGCGTCGCGGGCAACTGCGCGCCGCCGAGCCGATGATCCATCGACATCGCGATCAGGTCGGCTTGCGCGAACGCGTCCCACGCTTCCTTGACCTCGGGGATGACGGTGACCTTCTCGCCGTCGAAGCACGGCTCGTTGGCGTCGCTCTTCTTGTTGTGCGTCGCGAAGTACCGCGTCGCCAACTGCTCGCACAGCTCCAGCACCGCGTCGAAGGTCTCGCGCGAATGTTCGGCGAACCGCTCACGGCTGGTCAGCTCATCGACCCGCAGCCACTCATAGAGCAGGAAATCGAGGTCGCGGCGCGAGAGCAGCAGGGACTTCACGGTGCGGTGGCCGTGTCCGGTTCGCCGGGCAGCGCGTCGACCTCGATGCCCAACGGTGACTCCGTGCGCACCGACTCGT
Source organism: Mycobacterium sp. GA-0227b (assembly GCF_001499855.1). Classification (GTDB taxonomy): domain Bacteria; phylum Actinomycetota; class Actinomycetes; order Mycobacteriales; family Mycobacteriaceae; genus Mycobacterium. Next base: position 399,893 of record NZ_LQIK01000001.1, on the reverse strand, counting down.
CGCGGATCAAGCCGCGCAACAGCGCCGTGCTGAACTCGACGGCTATCTCCTGCGCCGTGCGCCTGCCGTGCGGCCGCAGCCAGCGATAGGCCCCCAGCGTCATCCCGATGTAGCCCAACGCCAGCACGTGGGAGTCGCAGTCGTGGAACTCTCCGCTGGCGATGCCGCGGTCGATGACGTCGCGAACATGCTCGTAGACCTGGGTTTCCTTCTCGCGGATGTAGGCCACCTGGTCTTCGGTGAACCACTCGCCGATGTATGGGCCCTCCTGGAAGTACACCGCCGCGCGCTCGATGTCGCTGGCGATGCCGACCAGCAGCCGCCGGGTGAAGTGGTAGATCGTCTCTCGAGCCGACGCCGACGGGTCGTCGTGCAGCGCGTCGACCGTGGAGTCGGCGGCGCCCTTGTAGATGTCGTAGAGGATCAGCGACTTGCTCGCGTAGTAGTGGTAGACGGTCGCCTTGTTCAGGCCGACGGCGTCGGCGACGTCGTCCATCCGGGTGCCGTGGTAGCCGCGCGCGGCGAAGAGCTTGGTGGCGACGGCCAACAACTCATCGCGACGGGTCCTCCCGTTCGGGGGGGCGGCTTCCGGAGAGGGCATGGCGACTCACTATATGCAGGGCCGAACGTCAGCCGGGCGTCAATCAACTGGTTGGAAGTGTAGGTGTTGGGGGTGTCGCAGCCCGCATGCCGGGTCTAGACTTCGGGCATAACCAGCCGCACTCGAGAGGTGACCACATGGATCCGAACCCGGACTATGACGCGAGCGACGAGCTGGAATACGGGGTCAACTGGTTCGCCTGGATACTCCGCGGCGTCTACCCGCCACCCGCCTACCCGCCGGTCTGAACCGCCGACTACAGCGCTTTGAGTTCCTCGATCACCGAGGTGACGGACTTCTTGGCGTCGCCGAACAGCATCGAGGTCTGGTCGAGGAAGAACAGCGGATTCTCGATGCCCGCATAACCGGCGTTCATCGACCGCTTGAGGACGATGACAGACCGCGACTCGTCGACGTTGAGGATCGGCATGCCGTGAATCGGGGAGCTCGGGTCGTTGCGCGCCGCCGGGTTGGTGACGTCGTTGGCGCCGATGACGAGCGTGACGTCGGTGCGGCCGAACTCGCCGTTGACGTCGTCCATCTCCTTCATCGCGTCGTACTCGACGTCGGCCTCGGCCAGTAGCACGTTCATGTGCCCCGGCATGCGGCCCGCGACCGGATGGATGGCGTACTTCACTTCCACGCCTTTGGATTCCAGCAGGTCGGCCATCTCCTTGACGGTGTGCTGGGCCTGCGCGACGGCCAGCCCGTAGCCGGGGACCACGATCACCTGGTTGGCGTAGGCCATCTGGATCGCGGCGTCCGCGGCGGAGGTGGATTTGACGGTCCCCTGGTCGCCGTCCGGGCCGGCCACTGCGGCGCTGCCACCGCCGAAGGAGCCGAACACGATCGCCGGGATGGAGCGGTTCATCGCCACGGCCATCAGGTTGGTCAGGATCGAACCGGACGCGCCGACGATCATGCCCGCGACGATCATCGCGGTGTTGTTCAACGCCAAACCCGCTGCCGCGGCCGACAATCCGGTCAACGCGTTGAGCAGTGAGATGACGACCGGCATGTCGGCGCCGCCGATCGGGAACACCACGAACAGGCCCATCAGGCCGGCCAGCGCGAGCACCGCCATGATCGTCCAACCCGGGCTGCCGGCACCGGCGTTGAGCCCGATGTAGACGGCGGCGGCGGTCGCGCCGAGCAGCAGCAGCACATTGGCGGCCTGGAACAGCTTGGCGGAGGCGACAAGTCGCTTCTCGACGTTCTTCGGAATCGACTCCTGCAGTTTGAGGAACGCCACCAGCGAGCCCCAGAACGACACCGAACCGATGATCGCGGCGAACAGTGAACCGGCCACCAACGCGACCGTCGGGTGCTGATCGGGCGTGAAGTGTGCGAAGCCGTCTGTCTCGATGAACTCCGACCACGCGATCAAAGCGACGGTGCCGCCGCCGACACCGTTGAACAGCGCGACCAACTGCGGCATCGCGGTCATCTTGGTCTTCTTGGCCGGCGGCACACCGAGAATCACGCCCAGCGCCAGTCCGGCGACGATGAGGATCCAGTTGATCGACGCGGTGTCGCGCACCTTGATCAGCGTCGCGACCACGGCGATGGCCATACCGGTGGCCGCGATCCAGTTGCCGCGCACCGCGGTCTTCGGTCCGGTCAGCCCGGACAACCCGAGAATGAACAGCGAGAACGCCAGGATGTAGAGGACGGTGACGAGGTAGTTCACTTGTCTGCCGCCTCAACAGCTTTGGGTTCCGGCCTGCGGGACTTGAACATCCCGAGCATCCGGTCCGTCACCAGGAAGCCGCCGATGACGTTGAGGGTGCCGAAGATCAGCGCGACGAACGCGATGATCCGCACCCCCCAGTGGGCGTCGGCGGGCAGGTCGCCCAGCACGATCAGCGCGCCGAGCACCACGATGCCGTGGATGGCGTTGGTGCCCGACATCAGCGGTGTGTGCAAGGTGTTGGGCACCTTGGAGATCACGGCGAACCCGACGAACCCGGCGAGCACCAAGATCGCGAGGTTGGCCAGCAAGTGGTCGTACATCTATGCCCTCTAGCTCTCTGCACCGCTCGCGGTGCGGGTGACGCAGGAGGCCGCCACGACCTCGTCATCGAAATCGGGTGCCAACGCACCATCGGTGATCAACAGTTCCAGCAGCGAGGTCAAGTTCTTCGAGTACAGCTCGCTGGCGTGCTCGGGCATGGTCGCCGGCAGGTTCAGCGGCGAGGCGATGGTGACGCCGTGGCGGACGACCGTCTGACCGGGCTCGGTGAGCTCACAGTTGCCGCCGGTCTCCCCCGCGAGGTCGACGACCACGCTGCCCGGCTTCATGCCCTCGACCGCGGCGGCCGTCACCAACCGCGGCGCCGGGCGTCCGGGCACCAGCGCGGTGGTGATCACGACGTCGAACCCGGTGATCGCCCGCTCCAGCTCCTTCTGCTGCTGGGCGCGTTCCTCCTCGGACAACTCCCGGGCGTAGCCACCCTCGCCGGCGGCCTCGATGCCCAGCTCGAGCCACTGCGCGCCGACCGAACGGACCTGGTCGGCCACCTCCGGGCGCACGTCGTAGCCGGTGGTGCGCGCCCCGAGTCGCTTGGCGGTGGCCAACGCCTGCAGCCCCGCCACCCCGGCGCCCAGCACCAGCACGGTCGCCGGCTTCACCGTGCCCGCGGCCGTGGTCAGCATCGGGAAGAAGCGCGTCGACTCCGACGCCGCAAGCAGCACCGCCTTGTAGCCGGCGACGTTGGCTTGCGAGGACAGCGCATCCATCACCTGGGCGCGGGAGATGCGCGGAATCGCCTCGACGGCGAACGCCTGCACGCCGGCGGTCTTCAGCGCGGCGATCTGGTTGTCGGCGTTGCGCGGCGCCAAGAACCCGATCAGCGTCTGGCCGGAGTTGAGCTTGCCGACCTCGTCGGCGGTCGGGGGCGCCACCTTCACCACCACGTCCGCCGCCCAGGCGTCGCCGATCGTCGCGCCCGCGTCGGTGTAGAGGTCGTCGGGGAGAAGGGCCCGCTCGCCCGCGCCGGATTCCACGACGACGGCCACACCGCTGTTCACCAGCGACGCGACCGCCTTCGGCACCAGCGCGACGCGGCGCTCGTCGGAGCCGGATTCGCGCACCACCCCGACCGTCGGAGCCGCCCGACCGGCGACGTCCGCATCCGTCGTCTGCGTCATGACGGAACACCTTAACCGCAACCGCTGGTCACAGCTAAATCGGTACGGACCGTCGCGGATTTCTATCGGCAAGGCGCGGCGGTTGAACCCCTGGTCGAACTAGCATCCCGTCCGTGCCACAAGACGCGCCGTCGAAAACTCGCGGTAGCACGCGTGGCCGGCTGGCCAGTATCGGCACAGTGCTGATCATCCTCGTCGTCTACGCCGGGTCGCTGGTCGGCTATCACTACGTCTCAGGTTCGGCCCGGTCGTTGGGGTCACCGGACCTCGGCGAGGACAGCGACACGATCGTGCAGGTGACCCTGGGGGCGCTACGCACCGTCGGTAACGAGTTGGACGTCAAAGTCGTCGTCTTCCCCTCCGAGGACCACATGAACACCGACCTCAATGTGGTCAACACCGATATCGCGGTGCGGCTGTTCATGAACGAGGTCAATCTCGGCATCGATGATTTGAAGACGCCGAAGGGTCAGTTGCCTGCCCAGGTCAGCACGACGATCACCGCCACCGGTGACCCGGACAAGTGGCCGTTCGACTCGTACACGGTCGGGGCGCTCGGCGCCGACCTGATCGTCGGGACCGGTGACGACCGCCAGTTCGAACCCGCCCGGGTGGTGGTGACGGGCGGCCTCGACGGCTGGGACATCACCAGCGCGCGCAGCGGCCCGGCCACCCAGTCGGCCGGCGACGGCGACTACGAGACGGTGACGTTGACTCGGGCGCGGGGCCCGCTCGCTTTCGATGTCGGCCTGTGCCTGGTGCTCATCACCCTGCCCGCGCTGGCGCTGTTCGTCTCGATCGAGATGCTGCGCGGCCGCAAGAACTTCCTTCCGCCGTTCGGTACCTGGTATGCCGCGAGTTTGTTCGCGATCATCCCGATTCGAAACTTCATGCCCGGCGCACCGCCGCCCGGCGCATGGATCGACCAGATACTCGTGTTGTGGGTGCTGCTCGCGTTGACCGGGGCGATGGTCTTGTACTTCACCGCCTGGTGGAGGCGCAGCGACTGACCATTACTTTGATGGTTAGTTGACCAGCACAACACGGGAGGCCATCGGATGGCTGTCGACCGGCTGCTGCCCACCCGGGACGCCGAAGACCTGATCGCGCTCACCCGAGACGTCGCCGACAAGGTGCTCGACCCGATCGTCGACGACCACGAGAAGGCCGAGCGTTATCCCGAAGGTGTGATGGCGCAGTTGGGCGCGGCCGGATTGCTGAGCCTGCCGCAGCCCGAGGAGTGGGGCGGCGGCGGCCAACCGTTCGAGGTCTATCTGCAGGTGCTCGAGGAACTGGCCGCGCGCTGGGCGGCGGTCGCGGTCGCGGTCAGCGTGCACAGCCTGTCGTCGCATCCGCTGCTGGTGTTCGGCACCGACGAGCAGAAGCAGCGGTGGCTGCCGGGGATGCTGTCGGGCGAGCAGATCGGTGCCTACAGCCTGTCCGAACCGCAGGCCGGGTCGGACGCCGCGGCGCTGCGGTGCGCGGCGACCAAGGCCGAGGGCGGCGGTTATGTGCTCAACGGCTCCAAGTCCTGGATCACCCATGGCGGGCGCGCCGACTTCTACACGCTGTTCGCGCGGACGGGCGAAGGCTCCCGCGGGATTTCGTGCTTCCTGGTGCCCGGCGATCTTCGGGGGCTGAGTTTCGGCAAGCCCGAGGAGAAGATGGGCCTGCACGCGATCCCGACCACATCGGCGTTCTACGAGGATGCCCACCTGGAGGCGCAACGGCTGATCGGCGCCGAGGGCCAGGGTCTGCAGATCGCTTTCTCCGCACTGGATTCGGGGCGGTTGGGCATCGCCGCGGTCGCCACCGGCCTGGCACAGGCCGCGCTGGACGAGGCCGTCGCCTACGCCAACGAACGAACCACGTTCGGCCGCAAGATCATCGACCATCAGGGGCTGGGTTTTCTGCTGGCCGACATGGCCGCCGCGGTGGGCAGTGCGCGCGCGACGTACCTGGACGCCGCACGTCGGCGCGATGCCGGGCGGGCCTACTCGCAAGATGCCAGCGTGGCCAAGCTGGTCGCGACCGACGCCGCGATGAAGGTCACCACCGACGCGGTCCAGGTGTTCGGCGGCGCGGGCTACACCCGCGACTACCGCGTCGAGCGGTACATGCGCGAGGCCAAGATCACCCAGATCTTCGAAGGCACCAACCAGATTCAGCGCATGGTCATCGCCCGCGGCCTCACTTCCTGATGGCGTTGCTCACCAGCGGTTCACGCCGTAGACAGCCGTATTGGACGGGCGTATAACCAGGTCATGGCGATCGAGACGACCGGCAATCGGATTTCGTCGTGGCAGCGCACCGCCACAGCGGCGAAGGTGACGTCCGCCGAAGGACTTCCACCCGGCCCACGGATGCCCCGCGCACTCCAATCGGTGCTGATCTGGACGCAACGCCAGTGGTTCGTCCCCGCGATGCACCGCCGTTACGGCGACACCTTCACCATCAACGCCGAGCCAACCGGATACGGTGTCGTACTGCGTGATCCAGCCGATCTGCGGACGATATTTCGTGGTGATCCGGACGTGTTCCACGCCGGCGAAGGCAACGCACTACTGGCGCCGATTGTCGGCAGACGCTCCGTGCTGACGATGGACGCCCCGGAACACGTCGTCGAACGCAGGCGCATGCTGCCGCCGTTTCACGGCGAACGCATCGCCCAAGCCATCGAACTCATGGTGGAAGAGACGGAGCGTGAGGTCGCACGATGGCCAGTCGATCGTGACTTCGAGCTCTTACCACGCATGCAGGAACTCACGCTGAACATCATCGTGCGAGTGGTCCTGGGTGTGGACGAGGACGACCGCGCGCAGGCCGTCGGTGCGGCACTGCGCCGCGTGCTGACGATCCGCCTGCGCAACATGCTGCTGTGGCTTTGGCCCGGACTGCAACGTCTGCGGCCGTGGACGAAGGTCGTGCGCGACATGGACCGCGCAGACGAACTCCTCTACGCCGAGATCGAGCGTCGCCGCGCGGATCCCGGCCGCGCTGGCCGCCCCGACGTGCTGTCGATGCTGCTGGACGGTGACCCCGATCCCGAGTTGGTGCGGGACGAACTGGTCACCCTGCTGGTCGCCGGACATGAGACGACGGCGGTGGCGCTGTCGTGGACCTTCGAACGGCTGCTTCGCCACCCCGGCGCGCTGGCCAAGGTACGCGCCGGACTGGACGATCCCCGCGATCCGTACCGGGCCGCGGTGGCCAAGGAAGCGTTGCGCCTACGTCCGGTGATCTTGAACATCGCGCGCCGGCTCACCCGGCCGGTCGAACTGGCCGGCTGCGTCATGCCCGCCGGCACCTTGCTGATCCCGTCGATCATCGGGATTCACACCGATCCGAAGATCTGGGGCCCGGACGCCGCCTAGTTCCGGCCCGAGCGCTGGCTGGCCGACGATCCCCCCACCTATGCGTGGATTCCGTTCGGCGGCGGCGCCCGACGCTGTCTGGGCGCGACGTTCGCCCTGACCGAAATAGACGCGGTACTGCGAACCGTGCTGCGGCGCATTGATTTACGCGCCGACCGGCCGCGAGATGAATCGCGCCACATGCACCACATCACGTTGGTGCCGTCCCGGGGAGCGCGGGTGCGCGTGGCGGCCGGTTAAAGAGTCTCGGGCGGCGAGGTGACCGTGACCTGGGTGCCATGGCCGGGCACGGAATTGATCCGCATCGACCCGCCCATCGCGTCGAACCGCGCCAGCAGTGAACCCAAACCGATATGGCCGTCGGCCACGTACTGCTCGACGCTCGCAGGGTCGAACCCCTTGCCGTCATCGGCGACGGTCAACACGATCCGGTCGCCTTGGCGCAACAGCCCGACCCGCACCAGAGTCGCGCCGGCGTGCTTGTGGATGTTGGCGAGCAGTTCCCGCGCCGCCCGGTACAGCAACTGCTGCGACTCCGGCTTGCCGACATCGTCGAGATCCGCCTCGATCACGTAATCGCCACGAGACTCGAACTGGCGCAACAGGTCCCGTATCGCAGGCGTCAGACCGAGCTGGGCGAGCACCTGCGGGTGCAGTTCGGTCACGGTCGAGCGCAGCGCCGCGGCAGTCTGCTGCAGTGCGATGTGCACCGTGTCGAGCGCGGGGTCGTCGGCGCGTTCCCGGACCTCGTCGAGGTCGAGGCGCGCGGCGAGCAGCGTCTGCAGCGGTCCGTCGTGCAGGTGCTCGGCGACCTCCCGGTTGTGCCGCTCGTCGGCCTGCATCGCCTCGGACACCAGTTGGCGCCGCACATCCTGCAGTTTGATCACGCGGGCCTGGCGGCGCACCAGCACCACGCACAGCGCGGTCGCCGCGGCCGCGGACCACAGCAGGAAACCGAACTGCGTGTAGACGACATCCGGCAGGCCGACCGAGTCGTCGCGCCTGGAATACACGATCCACACCGCCAGATAGCCCAGCGCGGTGCCGATTCCGAGCAGCGCGGTCAGCGTCGGCCGGTCCTGGAACGCGACCGCGATCGGTAGCAGGAAGAACACCGGAAGCAGCGCCGCGGTGGCCCCTCCGGACACCAGGCACAACACCACGACGACGAGCACGTCGACACCGGTGGACGCCCAGTTCGCCCACCGGGGCACCGGGCCGCGCAGGATCACGACCAGCCACAGCACGGCCGCGGCCGCCCACACCCCGAGCACCACGGCGTAGACACCGGGCAGCCAGTGGTCGACCTCCCAGATCCACACCAACACCGCGACCAGCGCGATCAGTGGCAGCCGCAGAACCGCGGTGACGCGCACGGGTTCGGCGGTGAAGAAGTTCGCGATCCGGTCCAGCACGACGCGTCAGTCCAGCAGCTTGCGGCGCATCGCCTCGGCGACCGCGGCACCGCGGTCATTGACCCCGAGCTTCTCGTAGAGCCGCTGCACATGGGTCTTCACCGTCGACGGCGCGAGGAACAGCTGCTTGGCCATCGCGGGGATGCTGGTGCCCGACGCGATCAGGCGGAGCACCTCGCGTTCGCGCGGGCTGAGCACCGGGCCTTCGGGCTCGGCGCGCTTGCGGATCTCGCCGGCCAATCCCCCGGCCAGACTCGGTGCGACGACGTCTCTGCCCTTGGCGCAGTCGAGCACCGCGGCGACGAGTTCCGAACGGGTGGACTCCTTGGGCAAAAATCCCGCCGCGCCGTTCTGCAGCGCCTGGTAGACGATCGCGGACTCGTCGTGCGCGGAGATCAGCAGCACCCGGGTGGGCAGTTCGTCGCGCAGGACGGCGGCGGCCACCTCGGCGCCGTCCATACCCGGCATCCGGTAGTCCAGCAGCGCCACCTGCGGCGTATGCGATCGAATCGCCTCGAGGGCGGCTGTTCCGTCGTCGGCCTCGGCCACCACCTCGATCTGACCGCTGGAGATCAGCGCGCGGACCACGCCGTCGCGGAACATCGGGTGGTCATCGCCCACCACCACCCGGACCTTGTCACCGGTCGTGCCGCTCACCACGCAGTCAGCTTGGCACAGCAGCGCGCCCGCTTCCTCCGATTGGCGGACACACGATTCATCCGTACCGTCCTCCGGTCGGCCGACAGACCGCGGCTGCGCGTTGCAGCATCCTTGAGCCATCGCCGGAACAACCCGGTGGCAGGCCCGAAAATCACACGCACACAGAGGATTACGATGAACACCACCGCAACTCGCCGCTTCGCCCAGCTCTTCGCGCTGTCAGCCGTCTTCGCCGGAATCGTCGCGGGCGCAGTGGCCCTCGCCGGTACCGCCAGCGCGGGCACCTACTCGCACGACATGACGCCGCACCCCACCACGACCGCTCCTGCGCCCGTCACCGCGCACCCGGCGCCGGGCGCCCATCCGCACCACGGCATCCCGCATCTGACGTACGTGCAGCCCGACTACCACCGCTGAGACGCACGCAAAAGGCGGGGACACCATCGGGTGTCCCCGCCTTCGCGGTTCAGATCTAGACGCCGGCGAGTACGTCGGCCGTCTGCAGCGCCTGGGCGACGCCAGAGACGATCGACGCCAGCCGGATCGCCTCGAAGATCACCGGCCGCGCCACATCCGCGTCACGGAGGGTCTTCTCGTGCGCGGTCACGCAGTGTGGGCACCCGTTGATCGCCGAGACCGCCAGCGACCACAGCTCGAAATCCTCTTTCGGGACACCGGGATTGCCGATGATGTTCATCCGCAGGCCGGCCCGCAGCTCGTCGTAGCCCTCGAGCTGGCCCCTCGTCCGGTAGAACACGTTGTTCATGCCCATGATCGCGGCCGCGCCCAGCGCGGCGTTGTAGGCCTCCTGGCTGAGGACGTCCAGTGCGTCCTCGGCGATCTCGCGCAGCAGCCGCTCCGACTTGGTCGCGGCGGCGGTCGCCACCAACGCGCCCCACAGCTGCTGTTCGGACAGCTCGGTGGTCTTGACGATGCTGCCGAGGTTGAGCTTCAGGTCCTTGGCGTACTCGGGCAGCGCGTCCTTGATGTTGTCGATGCTCACGGTCACACCGCCTCTGCCAACAGCTCGGCCGGCTTGATCGTGGGATCGCCCTTCTTCCAGTTGCAGGCGCACAGCTCGTCGGACTGCAGGGCGTCGAGAACCCGCAGCACCTCGTCGACGTTGCGGCCCACGGAGCCGGCCGTGACCGACACGAACTGGATCTCATTGTTCGGGTCGATGATGAACGTCGCCCGGTCGGCGACCCCGTCGGCGTTGAGCACTCCGGTGGCCAGCGCCAGTTCCCGCTTGAGGTCGGAAGCCATCGGGAACGGCAGCTTCTTGAGGTCCTCGTGCTGGGCCCGCCACTGGAAGTGGACGAACTCGTTGTCGACGGACACTCCGATGACCTTCGCGTCGCGGTCCTCGAAATCGTCGTTGAGCTTGCCGAACGCGGCGATCTCCGTCGGGCACACGAAGGTGAAGTCCTTCGGCCAGAAGAAGACGATCCGCCACTTGCCCTCGTGGTCGTCGCTGGTCACGCGGATGAAATAGTCGTCGGGCTGCTTGGCATCGACCTCGGAGAGGTCACCGCCGACCACCGCCGCCATGTCGTAGCGGGGAAACTGGTCACCGATCGTCAACAATGCCATCGCTCGCACACCATCCTTATTGCTTAGTTTGGATTCAGTCCAGATTACCTATCCGATTCTGCGCGGTCGGCACTGCAAAGACAAGGTCGGCGGACGTGATTGTGGCCACACCCGCGCGGTGAAATTGGTTCCGTTTCAGCCGATTTCGGGGGACCGATGGCGGGCTCGCCGCCTCGCCGGCCGCGCGAGACCGCAGACAGGCCGTCGTTGCTACCGTCGGGGGGATGTCGAACATCTCTGAAAACGACCGCATCGAGGACGTCACGCCGGGCGACCTGGTGCTCGTCGACCGCGGCGCCGGCCCCGTCCCGTGCAAAGTGGTCCACAAGGACGAAACCGACGGCACGTGCGTGGTCACCTACGAGGTCGACGACGGTGGAACGTTCCAAGTGGAGTACGCCGCCGGGACGCGCGTCACCCGCTCGCTCGAGGCGAAATGGGAGTCCGAACAAAGCCCGACGCAGCACAAGCCGCTCTGACCGGGTGTCATATCGTGGCTGGCATGGACTTCGCGATGTCGGCCAAGGCACAGGACTACCACAAACGCCTGACCGAGTTCATGACGGAATTCGTCTTCCCCGCCGAGGCCGAATACCACCGCTACCGCGAAGAGGCGGGACCCAAGGACCACACCGTTCCGCCGATCGTCGAGGAGCTGAAAGTCCTCGCCAGGGAGCGCGGGCTGTGGAATCTCTTCCTGCCGTCGGTCTCGGGGCTGACCAACCTGGAGTACGCGCCGCTGGCCGAGCTTTCGGGGTGGAGCCTGGAGATCGCGCCCGAGGTGCTCAACTGCGCCGCGCCGGACACCGGCAACATGGAGACGCTGCACCTGTTCGCCACCGAGGAGCAGCGCCGGCAATGGCTTGATCCGCTGCTGGGTGGCGAGATCCGCAGCGCCTTCGCGATGACGGAACCGGCGGTGGCCTCCAGCGATGCCCGCAACATCGAGACGACGATGCTGCGCGACGGGGACGACTACGTCATCAACGGCCGCAAGTGGTGGATCACCGGGGCCGCCGATCCGCGCTGCAAGATCCTGATCGTGATGGGCCGCACCAACCCCGACGCGGCCAGCCATCAGCAACAGTCGATGATCCTGGTTCCGGTCGACACACCCGGCGTCGACATCCAGCGCTCGCTTCCGGTATTCGGCTGGCAGGACCAGCACGGACACTGCGAGATCGTCTTCGACAACGTCCGGGTGCCGGTCGAGAACCTGCTGCACGAGGAGGGCAGCGGGTTCGCGATCGCCCAGGCCCGGCTGGGTCCCGGCCGTATCCACCACTGCATGCGGGCGCTGGGCGCGGCCGAGCGGGCTTTGGCGTTGATGGTCGACCGGGTGCAGAAGCGGGTCGCCTTCGGCAAGCCGCTGTCCGAGCAAGGCGTGGTGCGTGAGGCGATCGCCAAGTCGCGCAACGAAATCGATCAGGCGCGGCTGTTGTGCGAGAAGGCCGCGTGGACCATCGACCAGCGCGGCAACAAGGAAGCTCACGTGTTGGTGAGCCAGATCAAGTCGGTCGCGCCCCAAGTGGCATGTGACGTGATCGACCGCGCCATCCAGGTGCACGGCGCCGCCGGGGTCAGCGACGACTTCCCGCTGGCCCGGCTGTACAGCTGGCACCGCGCGATGCGACTGTTCGACGGGCCCGACGAGGTGCACATGCGCACCATCGCCCGGGCTGAACTCGGTAGGGAGAAAAGCGCTTTCGTATCGGCGGCGAGCCGTCAATCCAACCCGGCGGCGAGCCGCCAATCCAACACGGCGGTGACCGGCCGGTGACGATCGGACTCGGCGAGCTCTCGGGCGCATGGAACTTCCGTGACGTCGCGGCCGAGACGGGCGTGCGCCCGGGCCGGTTCTTCCGGTCCAGCGAGCTGAGTGGTCTGGACGACACCGGCCGTCGCCGCCTCGTCGAACTGGGCATCACCGATGTGGCCGATCTGCGCTCGGCGCGGGAGGTGGAGCGTCACGGCACGGGGGCGGTGCCCTCGGGCGTGGAAGTGCACCACCTCCACTTCCACGAGGTCACCGCGGTGTCCGCCGAGGCACCGCACGAGTCGGCCTTCCAGAGGATGATGACCGACAAGCCCGACGACGAGGACGTCAGCGTGGCCGCCCTGCGGTTCATGACCGAGGAGTACCAGCGGTTCCCGACGTTGCCCGGCGCACAACGCGCTGTGCGGCAGGTCATTTCACTACTGGCGGCGGGCCGTCCGGTCATCGCGCACTGCTTCGCCGGCAAGGACCGCACCGGCTTCGCGGTGGCCACCGCCCTCGGCGCGGTGGGCGTCGACCGCGACGTGATCATGGCGGATTTTCTGCGCAGCAACGACGCGGTGCCGCAACTTCGGGAGCAGATCATGAGGTCGGTGCGCGAGCGGACCGAGACCGACGAGGAAGTCACGTTCGTGGAGGCGCGACTGACCGACGCGGTGCTCGGCGTGCGCGAGGAGTATCTCGCCGCCGCGCGCCGTTCGATCGACCAGAACTACGGTTCTTTGCGCGGCTATCTCGAGGCAGCGGGCGTGCCAGACGACGAGGTCACCCGGCTACGCGCCGCGCTGCTCGGCTGATCTTCGCCCGCAAACGTGGGTTACCCCGCACGCTGTTTGCGGTTTTGGCGTGACATGAGCCCACGCTCGGCCGGCTACTAGCGGCTACTTGCCGCCCTTTTCCGCCTCGTACTTCTTGGTCATGTGGTCGATCGCGCTGAGCTGCGACTGGGCGAATTCCTCGCGTACTTGGCCGGCCCGCGCCGCGGCGTCCAGCGTCGGCTGCGCCTGACCCTGGAAATGCGGGAACACCTCGGCGGCGAACAATTCCGCCGAACGTTTGGTGGCCGCCGGGTTGGCCCACTCGTGGCCCATCTGCAGCAGGCACCCGAACCCACCGGACTGATCCCACAACCGCTGCACCTGAGCGCGGGCCCGCTCCGGCGTGCCGATCACCCCGGCGCCGGCCTCGTTGATGATGTCGATCATGTCGTCGATGCGGTCGCCCGGAATCGTCATCTGCGGGAACGCCGCGATTTTCTGGAAGTAGTTGAACCATGGCTCGATACCGAACCGGACGTCGGCGCGGGCCTGCTCATCGGTCTCGGCGATGTGGAACGGCCCGACCAGCGACCAGTTGCGGCGGTCGACTGTGGTGCCGAACGTGGCGGCGCGCTCCTCGACGATGCCCCAGTGATGGGCGAGCGCGTCGAACCCCTCGACGACCAGCGTCGCGCCGATCGACAGCAGGCCGATGCCGTGCTTGCCCGCCAGCCGCGCGCCGGTCGGGGACGCCACCGCGGCGACGGCCAGCGGGATGCCCTCCTCCGAGTAGGGCGCCAGTTGCAGTCGCGCATCGAACAGTTCGTGCGTCGGGGTCTTCGCCGAGACGGTCTCGCCGTTGAGTAAGCGGACCACGATGTCGAGGTTGGTCTCCAGCAGCTCGCGGGTGTCGGTGGGCGTCAGACCGATCATCGCGGCGTCGGTGGGCAGCGAACCCGGTCCCATACCGCCGATGATGCGGCCGTGGGTGAGGTGGTCGAGCAGCATCAGCCGGTCGGCCGTCCACAGCGGGTTGTGGTACGCCAGCGAGATCACGCCCGTGCCGAACCGGATGCGTTTGGCGCGCTGGGCCGCCGCGGCGATGAACACCTCGGGCGAGCTGATGATCTCGCTGCCCGCCGAGTGGTGCTCGCCGATCCACGCCTCGTCGTATCCGACCGCGTCGAGGTGCTCGACGAGTTCGAGGTCGCGTTGCAGGGCAAGCGTTGGATTCGTCCCGGCGCGGTGAAACGGTGCGATGAAGTATCCGAAGCGCAGCTTGGCCATTCCAGCAAGCTACTGCGTCAAGTACACCCCGATGACCCAAATGACGGTGGCGAGCAGCGCGCCGGCCAGTTCCACACCGACCGACAGGGCGACGCCTTTCAGCGCATGCTTTGTCGATGTCCAGGCGACGCGTTGGTCGTGCCGATTGGCCAGTTCAGCGAGGTAGATGCCCAGCACGAAGCCGATCGGCAGGCCGAGAACCGGGATCACGAAGAAGCAGATGATGCCGAGCGTGCCGCCGGCGACCAGGCTCCACGTCCGCACATCGGCCTCGCGCATCCGCCGCATCGGCCAGGTGTACTTGATCAGCATGGCTGCGCCGAGGAGCACCGTCGCCGCGCCGAACGTCACCCATGCGGTGGGTTCATTCTCGACGACGGCCCACACCGCGATCGCGCCGAACACCAACAGGGTTCCGGGCAGCAGCGGAACCACGATGCCGACGATGCCGACCGCGATGGCCAGCGCCACAAGCACGATGCCGCCGGCGCTCATGGCTCGCGCCTCACGGACGGTGCGCCCGCACCCATTGGATGTTGGCGAGGGATTTGGTGCGCACGCTGATGAACCCCT
Organism: Mycobacterium sp. GA-0227b; assembly: GCF_001499855.1. Lineage (GTDB taxonomy): Bacteria > Actinomycetota > Actinomycetes > Mycobacteriales > Mycobacteriaceae > Mycobacterium. The sequence goes on along the minus strand of NZ_LQIK01000001.1, from coordinate 384,705 downwards.
GTTGCTCGAACAGGTCGCCGAGTTCGTCCTCACCGAAGAAGTGCGCCCCGCCGCTCGACAACAGCCGAAGCGGCGCAGGCACGTGGCCCACCGTGGGCACCATGATCGCGATCCGGCCGCCGGGCCGCAGCACCCGATACATCTCCGCGACTGCCGCCGAGGGCTCGGGAATCAGCTGCAGCACCGCGAGGGAGCTCACCGCGTCGATGCTCGCTTCCCGAAATGGCAACCGCTGGGCGTCGGCGCGCAGGAACCCGACGTTCGAGCCGGCCTGTGCGCGCACCGCCCGAGCCAGCATCGGTTCGGAGATGTCGACGCCGAGGGCCAGACCGTCCGGACCGGCGACACGCGCCAGCGATGCGGTCACGTTGCCCGGGCCGCTTCCGACGTCGAGTGCGATGCCGCCCCGGGGGATGTTCAGCGAGTCGATGGGCAGCTGCCACGCGCCGACGAATCTGCGCGCGAACGCCTGCGCGTTGTCGTAGAGCATGGACCCAAGGCCCGATGCCCAGGCGGCCTGGATGAAGCCGGTGTTCTTCGGCGGTGCATGGTCGGTCGACGTCCGATCGCTGAGCAGGTCCAGGTAGCCCTTGCTGACGTCAACAGACGATGGCGGGTCGGGGAAGAGTTCGACCGCCCTGCGCAACGCGGGCGGAAGCGTGGTTGTCGACTGATCGGTCACTCCTCCACGCTAGCCGTTCGCGATGTCACGCGCCCAGCTTCGTCGCGAGGTCAAGGAAATCCGTTGCCATCACGTCGAATTCACCATCGCCGATTTTCGACGGGCGGCGCCTTCCCGCACCGTATTCCAGCGGCCTGTCCACCCATGCCGTCATCAGCCCTGCGCGTTTCGCCCCGCGCAGATCGCTGGTGTGCGCGGCCACCAGCATCAGCTCATCGGGCGCCACGTCGAGCAGTTCGGCGCAGCCGAGGTAGGCCTCGGGGTCGGGCTTGTAGTGGCGGAACAATTCGGCCGAGATCACGCAGTCCCACGGCAGCGCGGCGCGCTTGGCCATGTTGGTCAGCAGCGAGACGTTGCCGTTCGACAGCGTCGTGATCACGAACTTGCGCTTGAGTCGCGTGAGCCCAGCGACCGTGTCGGGCCACGGGTCGAGGCGATGCCAGGCGCGATTGAGGTGGTCGACAGCATCGCCGTCGGCGGTGATGTCGGCCTTGGCGAGCAGGTCGACGAGGATCATTCGGTGCAGGCCGTCGATCTTGGTCCACGGCAGCTCGCCGCGGCGCACCCGGTCCATCGCCGGCGGGTAGCCGGCACGCCAGTCATCGGCGAAGGCAGCCCAATCCCGTTGCACGCCTTTGGCTTTGCCGAAGTCCTCGAGCTCGCGGATGATGCACGAGCGCCAGTCGACAACCGTGCCGAACACGTCGAACGCCAACGCCCGCGGCGCCATCTAAGGCTCCAGCACGAGCTTACCCAGCACCCCGCCGTCGGCCAGCGCCTGCAGCGCTTCGGCACCCTTGGACAGCGGAAAGCGCACCGGCGGCGGCGGCCGCAGCCCGGCTTTGACCAACTCCGCCACCCCGAACTCGAACACGGACTGCGAGCCCGGCTTGCGGTTGACGTACTCGCCGTAGCCGACGCCGATCACCGCGACATTGCGCAGCAACAACCGGTTCACCTTCACCGTCGGAATTCCGCCTGCCGCAAAGCCGATCACCAGCAGTCGGCCCTCGACAGCGAGCGCGCGGATCGCGTCGTCGAAGGCGTCGCCGCCGATCGGGTCCACCACCAGGTCGACGCCTCGGCCGTCGGTCGCATCTTTGACCGCCTCCAGCCAACCCTCGGCGAGCGGCAACACCACATCGGCGCCCAGCGATTCGACGAAATCGGCCGCGTGCGGTCGGTGCACCATCGCGATCACCGTGGCGCCCAATGCCTTTGCAATCTGCACGGCTGCAGTGCCGACGCCGCCGGCCGATCCCAGCACCAGCACGGTCTCGCCCGGCCGCAGCGCTCCCCGTTTGGCCAGTGCGAAGTACATCGTCTGGTAATTGCCCAGCAGCGCAACGGATTCTGCGTCGTCCAGGTCGTCCGGGGTGCGCATGAGGTTGGCGGGCTGCACCGCCACCTGCTCAGCCCACGCCCCGAGCATCGAGAGCGCGGTCACCCGCTGACCCGGTTTGAACTCCGACTCGTACGGTGCCGACCGCACCACCCCGGCGACCTCCATGCCGGGAATGAACGGCGGCTCCAGCCGCAGCTGATACTCGCCGCGCAACAGCAACAGGTCGGGGAAACTGACTCCGGCCGCGCCGACGTCGACGACCACCACGTCGTCGCCGCCGGCAACCTCGTCGACATCGGTTAGGCAAAGCCCGCTGGGTCCGGTGAGCTCCTGCGCGACAAGCGCTTTCATGCAGGGAGGCTCAGCCGAGGCTGAAGGTGGCCCGCTGCGCCGCCGACAGGTCGGTGATCTCGCCCCACTTCGCGGCGATGTCGTCGACCGAGGGAACCTCGGAGAACGTGATGCCCTCGTTCTGGAACAGCGCGGTGCGCTGAACCTTGCCGCCGCCGACGATGAACACCGATGCGGTCTCGGGCAACTCCTCGGTCATCAGGTAGGCCACGACCGGGGCGACATACTCCGGCGTCAGCTTCTCGAAGACCTCCGGCGGCAGGATGTCCTGCGTCATCCGGGTCGCCGCGATCGGGGCGACCGCGTTGGCCTTGATGTTGTACTTCGCGCCTTCCTGGGCCAGCGTGTTGATCAGGCCGACGAGACCGAGTTTGGCGGCCCCGTAGTTGGCCTGGCCGAAGTTTCCGAACAGCCCACTGGTGGAGGTGGCGACGACCACGCGGCCGAAGCTGTTCTCCCGGAAGTGCGGCCACGCCGCACGGATCACGTTGTAACCGCCGTACAGGTGCACCTTGAGCACCGCGTCCCAGTTGGCGAACTCCATCTTGTGGAACGTGCCGTCGCGCAGGATGCCCGCGTTGGAGACCACGCCGTCGACCTTGCCGAACTCGTCGAGCGCGGTCTTGATGATGTTCTCGGCGCCCTCGGGCTCGGCGACACTGTCGTAGTTTGCGACGGCGCGTCCGCCCGCGTCCTTGATCTCCTTGACGACCTGGTCGGCCATGTTGTGTCCGGCACCGGTGCCGTCGCGTGAACCGCCGAGGTCGTTGACGACGACGCTGGCGCCCTCCCGGGCGAGGGTCAGCGCGTACTCGCGCCCGAGTCCGCCTCCGGCCCCGGTGACGACGATGACGCGATCCTGCACTCCTGGCATGGGGTTCCTTTCTAGAGTCTGCGATTTCGGCGTAGTTGGTTGCGCTGAGCGCGTCCGGTTACACCGAAATCGCTAAAACAGCCGTCTGGCGAGCTTCCAAGCCTTTTCTGTATACGGGGGGTAGATGAAGGCGCCGACGTCGGGTCGGGTCGGCTTGGTCATCACGGTCTTCTTGTGGCTGAACGTCTCGAAGCCGAACTTGCCGTGGTAGGCGCCCATGCCCGACGGTCCGACGCCACCGAACGGCAGCTTGTGGGTGGCGAAGTGGAACAGCAAATGGTTGACCACCATGCCCCCCGCGGAGATTTCCTTGACCACGCGTTCGCGGATGCTCTTGGTCTTCGTGAACAGGTAGGCCGCCAGCGGCTTGGGCCGAGAGTTCACGAAAGTGATTGCGTCGTCGAGTGATTGGACCGTCATGATCGGCAGGATCGGGCCGAAGATCTCGTCGGTCATCAGCGGCTCCGCCGGGTCGGGGTCGACGACGACGGTGGGTTGGATGCTGACCTTCGCGGCGTCCGATCCGCCGCCGATCACGACGTCGCCCTTGGTGGCGGCCAGCGCGGCGGTCAGCCGGTCGAAGTGGCGCTCGTTGACGATGCGCTTGCCTTCGGGGTTCTCGGACTCGAAGGTCTGCACCGCGGCCTTGATCTTGTCGACGAGCGGGTCGCGGATCTTTGCGTCCGCCAAGACGTAGTCGGGCGCGATGCAGATCTGGCCGGAGTTGATCAGCTTGGTCCACGCGATGCGCTTGGCCGCGACGTCGAGGTCCGCGTCGGCGGACACGATCACAGGGCTCTTGCCGCCGAGTTCGAGGGTGACCGGAGTCAGGTGCGGCGCCGCACCCTCGTAGACCTTGCGGCCGATCTCGGTGCCGCCGGTGTACAGCAGGTAGTCGAAGCCCTGCGCGATGAGTTCCTGGCTGACCCGGCCGTCGCCCTCGATCACCGCGATCGCGTCATTGTCGAGGTACTTGGGCACCAGCTCGGCCATCAGCGCCGACGACGCCGGCGCCACCTCGGACGGCTTGAGCACGACGGTGTTGCCCGCGGCGATCGCACCGACCGCGGGTCCCAGTGTCAACGCGAACGGGAAGTTCCACGCGCCGATGATCAGCACCGTGCCGAACGGTTCGTACTCGACCCAGCCGCGGCCGGGCAGCTGGCTCATCTCGAGCATCCGGTACTTGCGCTTGGCCCATTTGCGGACGTTCTTCGCGGCGTCCTTGGCTTCGCCGGCGACGCTGGCGATGTCGGCGAGCCACGCCTCGAACGGTTTGCGGCCGAGGTCCTGTTCGAGCGCGGCAGCGATCGCCTGCTCGTTTTCGAGGACGAGCCGCTCCATCGCTTTGAGCTGCTCTCTGCGCCAATCGATGCTCTTCGTGCGTCCGGTCTTGAAGGTGTCGCGCAGCCGACGGACGACGTTCGGAATGTCCTCGGTGGCTTGCGCCGACGCGGCGATTTCAGTGGTCATGATGGGTGTCCTTCCCGACCCGAGCACGAGGATCTCCGCTCCTCACGCGCACCCGATCCTAACCAACTGGTTGGGCAGGTGATACCCCCGCGACGGTCCACCCCAGCGAGAATTCAGCCCTTCGCGGCGATGACGAACTCCGAGAACCCGTCGTCCTCCGACAACTCGGCGGGCAGCACCCAGCGCCCCAATCGGCGCATCTCCTGCTGCGAGGTGACCGCGCTCGACCGCCACCCGTGCGCGTCGAGCCACTCGGCGACGTCGGCACGGTCCGGGTCGTTGTACATCAACTCCGCGACGTCGACGGAATCCTCCATCCCGAACTGCGCGCGGATCCGCGCGAAACGCTCCCGCATCTGCTCGCGCCGCTCATCGGCCTGCACCCCGACGGTCTCTACGGACACGCGGCTGCCCGCAGCGCTGAGCGCGGTGATCTGCTCGAAGAGCCGGTCCTGGGCATCGGCGGGGAGATACATCAGCAGCCCCTCGGCCAGCCACGCCGTCGGCGAGTCGGGGTCGAAACCGGCCTCCTGCAACGCTTTCGGCCAATCATGGCGCAGGTCGACGGCCACCGCGACGCGTTGGGCGGTCGGCAGCGCACCGTGTTCGGCCAACCGGGCGGCCTTGAACTCGAGCACCTTGGGCTGATCGATTTCGTACACCACCGTGCCCGCGGGCCACTCCAGGCGATACGCGCGCGAGTCGAGACCAGACGCGAGAATGACGACCTGCCGGATGCCCGCCGCGGCGGCTTCGGTGAAGTACTCGTCGAAAAAGTGCGTGCGCACGGCCTGGTAATTGCCCATGTGCTCGAAGATCGCACCGACCTCGGGGTCCGTCTCGGCTACCTTCGCGCCGACCTCGGGGTCGAGCATGATGTCCCACACCCCGCCACCGGCCTTCGCGACCAGCACTTCGGCGAACGGGTCGCGGATCAGCGCGTCGTCCCGCGCGGTCTCGGCGGCGCGGGCGGCGGCCACCATCACGGCCGTCGAACCCACGCTGGTCGCGATGTCCCAGGTGTCGTCTTCAGTGCGCAACGAACTCATCGGCCGCCATCGTACCGCAAGAACTTAGGACAGCTATACGAAGGTTCAGCCGGTCACACGCGCCGCTCAGCCCTTGAGCCGCCAGAGGTTGTTAGCCATCAGCAGCTCGAACTGCTGCACCACCGCCTTGAGCTCGTCGTGGGTGCCGACGAAGCCCGCGTAGAAACCCATCCCCCACATCACCGCGACCAACATCTCGACGAGCGAGTCGACTTCGGTGTCGGTGGTGAGCTCGCCGCGCTTGATCGCATCGTTGACCGCCCACGCCACGAACTCGCGCGAGTGCTTGAGCGAGTCGTGCTCGTCGTCGCTGAGTTCGGGATGGCGCTGAGCTTCCAGCACCGATGTCACCAAAAACGCTGCCGCTGAACGATCTTCGGAGTCGGTCTGCATCGCCGCGGTGAAGTATGCGGACAATCGGCTGAGCAGGTTCGTCTCACCTTCGGCACGCGCCCTGCCGGCGTTGACGATCACGGCGTTGGTCTGCTCGACGACTTGGCGCCACAACACCTGCTTGCTCGCGAAGTAGTGATTGATCGCGGGACGCGTCAAATCCGCGCGGACGGCGATCGCCTGAAACGTCGCAGCGTCGTATCCGAGTTCGCTGAAGACCTCGCGAGCGGCTTGTACGATGCGCTCCCGCGTCTCGGCCGCCTTCGCTGCGGGGGGACGGCCCGGACCTCTACTCGCCGTATGCGGCACGGTCAAATTGTGCCACACGTCACTTGCGTCCTCCGACACTGCCTGTCGGGGGTTGCCGGCCGGGCATGCCAGCGATCCACCGCAGAGTCGGCCGTAGAGAATTCGGCTGGCGAAGAACTAGTGTCGCGTCCCATGGCGGGCGTGGTATCGCGGGAGGGCTACTTCGAGACCGGCCTCGACATCCTCTCCAATCTCGGGTACGGCGGCTTGAAGCTGGCCGAGGTCTGTCAGCGCCTGGGCGTCACCACCGGGTCGTTCTACCACTACTTCCCGAACTGGCCCGCCTACACCAAGGAACTGCTCTCGCACTGGATGCAGGTCCGCACCGTGCGGGTGATCGAAGCAGTGCGTGCCGAACCAGATCCTCGACGCCGCATCGACGCGCTGATCCAGACCGGCCGCGAATTGCCCCACGGCGCAGAGGCCGCCATCCGGGTGTGGAGTGCGCTGGATCCGCATGTGTATGCGGTGCAGGTCGCGGTCGATCAACAACGCTTCGACGTCCTGTACGAGGCGGCGTTCGAGGTTCTGCAGCACAAGCGGCAGGCGCAGGCGTTCGCGGCCTGGGCGGTGTACCTGTTGGTCGGCTATGAGCAGGCGACACTGCCGCGCGACGCCTCGGTGCTGCGATGGATCGCCGATCAGCTGATCGATGCGCTCGACTCGGGGCGCTTCGAGTCGGTTCCCGGCGCCGAGTAGCGCGGAGGTAACGGGGTGTCGCTCACTGACGTCGTCACCCCCGTGCGACGCCGTGTGGTGAACCGGATCCGACGGCGCGACCCCGAATTCGACGCGCTGCGGCGCGCGACGCGGGCGGCCATCGTGTTGCCGATCGCCGCGGCGGTGAGCTTCGCGGTCGGCGGCGGCTCGCAGACGCCGATGTTCACCATCTTCGGTTCGGTCGCGTTGCTGATCCTGGTGGACTTTCCCGGCAACCGACCGGCCCGCGCACTGGCGTACTGCGGGCTGGCCTTCAACGGCGCGATCCTGATCACGCTGGGCACGTTGGTCTCCCCGTATCCGTGGCTGAGCGTCGCGGCGATGTTCGTTCTGGGGGTGGTGGTGACGTTCTCCGGTGTGCTCAGCGAGATCATCGCCGCCGGGCAGCGTGCGACGCTGCTGACCTTCGTGCTGCCCGCCTGTACGCCCGTTGGGCCCATTCCGGACCGGCTGCTGGGCTGGCTCATCGCGCTGGCGGTCTGCGTGCCGGCTGCGCTGTTCCTGCTGCCGCCACGCCACCACGACGAGTTGCGTGGTGACGCGGCCAGGGTGTGCAACCGGCTGGCCGACTCTCTGGCGGGCGCCGTGCCGGCCAGGGAGGCGACCCGTGCGATGAACCAGCTGTGGGAAACGTTCCTCAGCGCAGACTTTCGTCCGGTCGCCCTGACAGCAGGCAGCCGTGCACTCGTTCGGGTGGTCGACGACCTCGGCTGGCTCGCCGACCGGATCACCGACGACACCGGTCGGCTGCTCGGCGACATGAAAGACCCACTGGTCCGGGTGCTGCGGGATTGCGCTGCGGTGCTGCGGATTTCCGACGCCGCCGGACGCAGCGCCCGGAGCGCCGATCTCAACGAGGCGCTGGCCGCACTGCGCACCATCGCGCAGGGCCGCTACCGTGAGGACATCCTCGAGATCCTCGCTTCCCCGGACGACGCAGCCGCCGTCGCCGTCGGCCGAGAGTTGTTGGGGCGTCGCACGTTCTCGGCCACAGTCGGGGTGACCGGACGCGTCATTCGCAACGCGGCCGAGGCCGACGCACGTCCGGTGTGGGCGCGGGTCCTGGGTCGTCGGCTTCCGAAGACGGGCACCGCAGACTGGGTGATGCCCGAGACGACGGCCGTCGCCGCAATCACTCGCGGGTTTCTCGCCACTCGAGCTGTGGTGTTACGCAACAGCCTTCGCACCGGTCTCGGCTTGGCGATGGCGGTCGCCGTCACCCACCTGTTTCCCCTCGAGCATGGCTTCTGGGTGGTGCTGGGCGCGATGTCGGTGTTACGCAGCAGCGCGCTGACCACCGGCACCCGGGTGGTGCGCGCGGTGGCCGGCACCGCGATCGGATTCTTGTTGGGTGTCGGGCTCATCGAACTGGTCGGCGTCGACCCGGTGGTCATGTGGGGGCTTCTGCCGGTGGTCGCGTTCGGTTCGGCGTTCGTGCCGGAGGTGGCGTCGTTCATCGCCGGTCAGGCCGCGTTCACGATGATGGTGCTGATCATCTTCAACCTCATCGCACCGACGGGTTGGAGCGTCGGGTTGGTCCGCGTTGAGGATGTTGCGGTCGGCGCCGCGGTGGGCGTGATGGTGTCGATTCTGTTGTGGCCGCGCGGCACACGTGCGCGGCTGTCGCGGGCCATCGATGACGCGTTCGCCGTCGGCGCGACGTTCCTCAATGCCGCGGTGCTGCGGGTGACGCGCGGTGCATCCGAAGATGCCGCCAACCGGGTGATCACGCTGAGCCACGATGCCCTCGAGGCGTCGCGGACCGTGGACGATGCGGTTCGGCAGTTCCTTTCGGAGAGCAGCGGCCCCACCGACATCCGCGGGCCGGCGGTCCGGTCGGCCAACCGCGCGATCAGACTGCGGGCCGCCGCGGAACAGATCGCCGACGTCGTGCCTCCGCCATACGGGGTCTACTCCGGTACCCGCACGGTGCTGGAGGCACACGCGGAGGCGATCTGCGCGAGAGTCACCGGCGGCAAAGCCGATTCACCACCAGCGATCAGCGACGACTTCGTGAGGACGCTGCGCGCCGAGGCGACCGGTGACGACCTCGCGGTCGCTGCGGCGCTGCCGCTGGTGACCGTAGCGGCTCATCTCGGCGAATTGGAGTTGCTGTACCCGAAGGCCACCTCGGCCGATGCGACTAAGGGCGGTGCGGCATAAGGGCGTTCGGCGGTATCGTGCCGAACTTGCCGGCCTGGTAGTCCTCCAGCGCCTGGACAAGCTCGGCCTTGCTGTTCATCACGAACGGTCCGTATTGGTAAACCGGTTCGCGAATCGGCCTGCCGCCCAGGATCAGCGCCTCGAGCGCGGGCCGGTGGGCGTCCTGTTTCGGCTGTGCCGCAACGGTGATCCGGTCGCCGGGACCGAGCACTGCGAGCTGTCCCTGACGGATGGGATGGGCCACCGGCCCCACCGACCCCTGCCCGGACAGGATGTATACGAGCGCGTTGAATTCGCGGTTCCAGGGCATATCGAGTCGCGCGCCGGGCTGAATAGTCGCATGCGCCAGCGTGATCGGGGTGTGCGTGGCTCCGGGGCCGACGTGACCGTCGACGTCGCCCGCGATGATGCGAAGCAGCGCCCCGCCGTCGTCCGATGACAACAGCTGCACCTCGTTACCCTCGATGGCCTGGTACCTCGGGGTGGCGAACTTGTCGGTGCGGGGCAAGTTCACCCACAGCTGGATGCCGTGGAATACGCCGCCACGCTCGACGAGTTCGGCGGGCGGAGTTTCGATGTGCAGGATGCCCGAACCGGCGGTCATCCACTGGGTGGCGCCGTCGGTGATCAGGCCGCCGCCGCCGTGGGAGTCCTGGTGAGCGAAGCGACCGTCGATCATGTAGGTGACGGTCTCGAACCCGCGGTGGGGATGCCAGTCGGTGCCGCGCGGTTCTCCGGGTTCGTACTCGACCTCGCCCATCTGATCCATATGCACGAACGGGTCGAGATCGGCAGCGGCAACGCCGGCGAAGGCGCGCACCACCGGGAAACCTTCGCCTTCAAAGCCCCGCGGCCCGGTGGTGATCGAGCGCACGGGGCGTTCGGTGTCCGCCGGGGCGGCGGCGGTGATGCGCGGAAGGGTGAGGGTATCGGCTGTGATTGCAGGCATGCCTGAGATAACCGGACTGCGGTCCGATACATTCCCGCGGGGCTCATGGCCGACTTTCTGCCGGCGTCACTGCGCGGAGTTACCATTCGTACATGCGTTCGAAACAGGTTACCGACGTGCTCACCGCGCTCGAGTCCGCCTACAAGCAGGTAGCGGCCCTGCGGTTGGACGATTTGTCGCGCACCGATCTCTACGCGCTGATCGAGCGACTGGACCGACTGGACCACCAACGCGCGGCACTCGACCGGCGGCTGTTGGGACGGCTCCTCGCCGTCGGCGGTTCGTCGGCCAAGGAGGTCGCCAGACGACTGCGGATTTCCCAGGGAGAGGCGCAGCGGCGCTTGGGCCAGGCGGCCTGCTAGCCATCACTCGGTTTGGGCTTGAGGGTCCATGCGGGGATCCAGTGCGTCACCGCCTTACGGCGCGTGCCGTAGGCGATCTCGTAGGTGACCAGGCCCCACCAGTGGCCCTGCTCGCACAAGCCCCAGCACGTGAGTCGCCCGTCGACGACGGCGTGCATCTGCAGCCCCGCCGGGTTGTAACCGCCGACGGCATGCGGTTCGCGCGGGAACACCGCGGCAAGATCTATGAGGACGGTGACCGGCGGGTCGACGCGGCGGAAGGCGTGCGCAACGGGCTGGCCGTTGTACCCGATGCCCTTCAACCCACCCACGGTTCGATCATACGTTCGACCAGCCTACCGCGAGCCATGGCCGTATTCGGCCGTCCGAACATCGGCGATCGGCTGTCCCGCAGGCGAATTGCTGCCATCCGGCAACCAATTTCTGCCATCGGAATTAAAAGCGTTGACCTCGTGGTTTCCAAGATCAGCTGCAGCTACGAACCGCGACACACGCCACGGCTCGGATACCAAACGCACGAGGGAAGAAGGGTCCGAAATGAAGAAGTTTGGGATCGCCACCGTCGCCGCCAGCGCCTTGGCCGCCGCTCTGATCGGACTGGCAGCGCCTGTCCAGGCTGCTCCGTCCGGACCGGGAAACGCGCAGCAGACCATCAGCGAGCTCCAATCGCAGGGCTACAACGTGATCGTGAACCGGATCGGCAACGCCCCGCTGGACAAGGCGTCCGTCGTGGCGGTGCGCCCCGGTCAGACCTACACCGAGACCAACAGCCTCGGCGTCGGTGGTGACCGCACCACCCGGGTGACCACCAAGACCGTCTATGTAGACATCAAGTAGCTCGCCCGCCAGACAGGCCCCCGTGATGCCACCGCATCCGGGGGCTTTGTCATGTTGGCGAACAAGTGTTTCGCAACGCCCTCGGCTGGCTAACAGACTGACGTGGCCTTCGACCTCACGCCCACCGCCGCCCAGCACGACCTCGCGCAACGGACACACGAGTTCGCCGAGCAGTGCATCCGTCCGGTTGCTCTCGAGTACGACCAGCGTCAGGAGTTCCCGTGGCCGGTCTTGGAAGAAGCGGCTGTTCGGGGGTTCTACAGCCCGCTGTTCTATCGGGACCTCATCGGGGATCCGACCGGGCTGTCGCTGCCGATGTTCATGGAGGAGCTGTTCTGGGGATGCGCCGGGATCGGGCTGGCGGTGGTGATGCCCGCGCTCGCGCTGTCCGCGATCGGGCAGGCCGCGTCTCCGGAACAGATGCTGGAGTGGGCGCCCGAATGCTTCGGCACACCAGGGGACCTGAAGCTGGCCGCGTTGGCGATATCCGAACCCGAAGGCGGCAGCGACGTTCGCAACCTGCGCACCCGCGCGCACCGCGACGGTGACGATTGGATCATCGACGGCCACAAGATGTGGATCGGCAACGGCGGCATCGCCGACGTCCATGTGGTCAACGCCGTCGTCGACGAAGAACTCGGGCACAAGGGACAGGCGCTGTTCATCGTGCCCGGCGGCACGCCTGGTCTGGAGCTGGTCCGCAAGCTCGACAAGCTCGGCTGCCGCGCGTCGCATACCGCGGAGTTGAGGTTCAACAGCGTCCGGGTGCCGGCCGCCAACCTGCTCGGCGGTCAGGAGAAGCTCGACCACAAACTCGCCAAGGCGCGCGAGGCCGTCGAAGGTGGGCAGCACTCCGGTTCGGCGACACTGGGCACCTTCGAGCAGACGCGTCCGATGGTCGCCGCGCAAGCACTCGGGATTGCCAGGGCTGCACTGGAATACGCGACGGAGTATGCGAACCGGCGGGAAGCGTTCGGTGCGCCCATCATCGACAACCAGGGCATCGCGTTTCCGCTCGCCGAACTGGCGACGGGGCTCGACGCCGCCCGCCTGCTGACCTGGCGCGCGTCCTGGATGGCCGCGAGCGGCGTGCCGTTCGAACGCGGCGAGGGGTCGATGTGCAAGCTGGCCGCCAGCGAGGTCGCGGTCCGCGCCACCGAACGCGCCATCCAGACGATGGGCGGCTGGGGGTACATCACTGACCATCCCGTCGAGAAGTGGTATCGAGACGCCAAGTTGTACACCATCTTCGAGGGCACCAGCGAGATTCAACGCATCGTGATATCCAATGCGCTCGGTGCCGCCGACGGCAAGCCGCCACTGCATTTCGACCTCGAACCCACCGGCGGCCCGATCAATCGCGTCTTCGGCCGTGGCACGCCGCTACGCGGACGCGCCGCCGACGCCGCACTCGCCGCCAAGGATCGGGTGCCTGCGCCGATAATGCGGTTGGCGATGAACGTGTTGCGCCCGCCTCGAAAGTGATTCGCGGACAGGGGGTATCCCGAAATGAGCGTCAGTATGGCCGAACTCCTGCGCGGGAGCCTCGACACTCTGCGATACGAACCGACACCCAAGCGGATCCGCGTCAGCCTGGCCGGTGAACCGCTCGTCGACACCGGTTCCGCCCTTCTCGTGTGGGAGCCGCGCCGAATCGTGCCGACCTACGCGGTTCCGGTGTCCGACCTGGTCGAGAGACTGGCGCCAGCGGGCGCCGAGTCCGGCGACGACGATCTCGATCGCCCCGGGTCCGACCGCGCGATGCTGGATCCGACAGTTCCGTTCGGCGCTCACACGTGTCCCGGCGCCGAGTTCGATGTGATCGCCGGCGAGGAGACGGCGCCGGCGGCGGCGTTCCAGCCTGGCGACGCCGACCTGGCCGACTATGTGGTTCTGGAGTTCGGCGCCTTCGAATGGCTGGAAGAGGATGAGCCGATCGTCGGCCATCCGCATGATCCGTTCCACCGCATCGACGTGCTGGCCAGCGGACGGCACGTCCGCATCGAGTCCGATGGACACCTGCTTGCCGAGTCGAACCGCCCGCTGCTGCTGTTCGAAACCCACCTCCCGGTGCGGTTCTACCTGCCGCGCGATGACGTACTCGCCGACCTCACCGACAGCGACACGGTCAGCTACTGCGCTTATAAGGGTCGGGCGTCCTACTTTTCGGTGCCCGACGGGCCTCGCGATGTGGCGTGGAGCTACCCCGATCCGCTGCCGGACGGTGCGCGGGTGCGTGACCGGATCTGCTTCTTCGACGAACGAGTCGACGTCACTGTCGATGGCGTTCGCCGCGAACGCCCGGCGACGCAGTGGAGTTAGCGCCGCAGACGCGGTCTACTCAGGGAAGCGAGTGAAGCACGCGTCGGTGTCCGGATTCACCAAACCTGAACGAAACGCCATGATGCGGGTGAAGCCGGCCGCGACGGTGTTGCCGTTGACGTCACTGGCCGCCAGGCCGTTGTTGAGCAGGCCGGCAACGGCCTCATCGAGGTCACCGGCGGTCAACACGATGGAGTTGCCCGACGGCAACTTCACCTCCGAAACCATGCCGCGTTGACCGACCCCGGTCAGGCAGGCGGTGCGCAGTGCCGCCGCAGCCGAATCGAGCTCTGCTTGCCGTTGATGTTGCAGCGCAAGCATGTAACGCGACGTGAGCACCGAGATCGCGGTGTTGTCCCCCTGTACGAGCACACCCTCCTCGGTTCCCGCCTGGGTACCCAGAGCCTGCAGCCCCGGCAGATCGACCGAAATCGTGTTGTTCTCAGGGCAGTACGACGTCGGCTCGGTCACCTTGGCATCGCCGCATGACTGTCCGGGCTGCATCGACAGCGTCGGCGGCTGCGCAGGCTTGAACTCCAAATTGAGGGCCTCGATCACGGTCTTGACCAGTGCCTCATCGAGCGCCGTCTCGCCGGTCTGCAAGGCGCCGCTGTCATCGACGTCGAGCATGATCGGCAGATCCGCTCGACTCTGCTCGACCGAGTCGAGATCGATTGCCGCGCAAGCTGAAAGCCCGTCCGTGAATCCTGATTGGAACGCGCTGACGCGATCCAGCGCGGTGCCGTGGCCACCCTCGACCATCTCGGCGTCCTCGGGTGTGAGGATCGGGTCCCGGATGGTGATGACCCCGGCGAGCACCTTGTTCAGCCCATCGCCGGTGCTCATCTCGAAGCGCGGTGACGACCCCTCGGCGACCCAGCGGGTGTAGCTGCCCGCGAAGCAGTCGGCTTGCTGCTCGCGCACGATCGTCGGGGTGGTCCGGTCGACCAGATCGGCCATGTTCTGCACCGCGTGGCCGTACTCATGTGCGATCAGCGCCGCGACCGACATGTCACCGAAGAACTTCTGACCGGTGGGTACCAGAACGCCTCTGTCCCAGGCGATCAGGTCGCTTCTGGGACAAAAGAAGGCATTGGGTTCCTGGTAGAGAATCTGGCCGCACAACGGCGGGCCGAGCGGGTCTTCGGAATCGTAGGACGCAAGGTTCTCAACCGGCTCGAACCTTCCGTCCAGCGCCTCGCTGTAGTGCTCCTCCCAGTACTGCACGAGATCGTTGACCGCCGACAGCGCCATCCGGTCGACGGGCCCGTCGTCGGTGAAGCGGACTTCTCCGGTGGGTTCGGCAGCATCGGGGCGAAGGCCGCTCGGGCCGTCGACAACCGGCAGACCGCCCACGCTGTTGGGGTTGTACAGACTGGACACCGCCTGGCCTTCGACGGTGGAGCAGCCGGTGAGCACGACGGCGCTGACCGCAGCCGACACCAAGGCCGGCGACAGCCACCCACCGCTACGGCGCGACACCTGCCCGATAAGCCTCATGGCCCCTACTTTCCGCTCTGGCGTTGCGCTCTGATGCTAACGGCGCCACGACCCCTACCCCGACACCAATTTGGCCCGCCGGAGCTTCATCGCCGTTCCCAGCCGTGCTCGAGGATGTCGACGAACCGCTGCAGGGTGGCCGCGGCGGGGCCCGGCACCGCGAGGTCGGATTCAGTGTTGATGACGTCATCGACGGTGACGCCGGCGGCGTTGGCGGTTTCCTGCACCGTCAATTGGCAGCGGTGGCGCGCTTCGTAGAGACGCTGACCCAGGGTCGCTGCGGGGGCGCGTGCGGCGCGGCGCATCAGATCGGTGTATGCCTGCCGGACCTCGCCGAGGGCGATCGCCAGTTCGGGCCGCCCGGTAGCGCTGCGCGCGGCGTTGGTGAGCGACGTCTTGAGGCGGCGCAGCTCGGACAGCAACGCGGCGGCTTCGGGGGCGAACTGCGGGTCGTCGCTCATGGGCAGCATGGCCACGCGCGCGTAGAGACCGCGCAGCGCGATGTCGGCCGCGTCGATGGCGACCGCCACCTGCACGGTCGGCGTGATCGCCTCGGTGGACTCTTCCTCGGGCTCGGGCTCGGCGTCGTCGGTGTCCGTCGCCGTCACATCCGGGGAGAACGTGTCCGTTGACGCGGGCGCCGCCACGGCGTCGGTGTCTGCACCGACCGAGGGACGCAGCCGCAGACAAACGCCGTCAGGGTTGCCCAAATAGACGTCGAGTTCGCGGTCGATCGCAAGGGAATCGACGCGCCGCCTGTCGAAGTAGGTGCCGTTCCGGCTTCCGGTATCGGTCAAGACCCAGTGGTCACCGGCCGGTTCGAGGCGGACATGCATGCGTGAGATGCGTGGCTCGTCGATGCGGATCTGCGCAGGCAACTCGCGGCCGATCGTGACAGCGCCCCCGTCGGGATGTGCGGTGTAGTCGACGCCGGCGACGTGCACCGTCAGCGTCGCCACCTCGCCTTGTCGCGCTTCGGCTCCGGCGGACCGTCCCTCGTGCATGAGACCTCCCGGTGCGCCCGCGACGCTGACCAACGGCGAGCGCTCATGCTAGCAATTCCGCTGGCCCGCTACCGTTTCGCCCCAACCGTCGCCGTGCCAAAATTCCTGCACTGAGGGTGCGCTCGTTCGTGCGATGATTTGCGTGGCCGCACGGCCGGCGTACTCGACGCATGAGACAACAGTGGTGAGGGGACTGAGCGTGAACCCGAACGACCCGGCAGAAGGTCCTCGCGGCGAGGAGACGGCGGACTGGCCAGCCGGTCAACAGCCACCGACGGGCGCGCAGCCCCAAGACCCGGAGACCACCGTTCCGGCGCCCGCCACCCCGCGCAGCCTCCACGAGGAAAACACTCTCGACGCCGGACAATTTCTTCGCTCACAGCAGCCTCCGCCGGCATCACCACCACCGTCCCAGGGGTGGCCAGGTCAGCCCGCAGGGCCTCAGCAGCCATCTCAGCCCGGGCCGGGCGGTAATCCGCCGCCGTACCAACAGCCCGGTTCCTGGCCCCCTGGGTATCAGCAGCCGTCAAACGTCGTCCCGCGCCCACAGCCCAGCCTGGCGAGCCGGCTCGCCGAACACCGCAAGTGGGTGATCGGCGCCGCCGCGGCCCTCGCTGTCGTCCTGGTCATTGCGCTGATCGTGATCAGCAGCGGCGACGACGGCTCCTCCGAAGCCGGGCCGCCGACCAGCCCGGCGCAGGTGCCCGCCCGTCCCACGACGAGCCTGCCCGCCTCCCCGACGGCCGCGCCGCCGTCACAGCCGCCACCCCCGCCCCCGGCACCGATGGTCGCGCCCGATGCCCTGCCCGGCCTGCTGCTGCCGGCCGAGCAGATAAACCAGCGCCTGAACACGACCGGGATGACTGCGTTGCCGACGGAGCATGCGCCGCTGGCCGGAACCGTCACTCCGCCCCACTGCACCGGTGTGTGGGCTCCGGCGTACCAGGCGACCTACGACGGCTCGGGCTATACCGGGCTGGCCATTCAAGGCGTCCACCGGGAGCCGTCGCACAAGGTGGCCCAGGCCGTCATCTCATTCCCCGACGCCGGGCGGGCGAAGGCGTTCTACGACAAGCAGGTCGCCGATTGGAATGCCTGCAAATCCAGCCACGTCAGGTGGGAGTTCGGCGGCAATTCCACCGAACTCGACGTCGGCGTGCCCGCGACCACCGCGGGAGTGATGACCGTAATGCTCTTCCCCACGAACTCGCCAACCGCCGGTCAGCAGTGTGAACGCGATATGACAGTGCGCGGCAACGTGATTGTCGATGTGCGCGCTTGCTCGCCGACCGTGGGCAGCGCGGGGTTGTCGATTGCGACCGCCATCGCCGACAAGATCGCGCCGGCACCGTAGCCGGGCAGCGTTGTCCGGATCCCGGCGTTCCGATCCGGTGAGCGGAGGTCGGCACCCGGATAGAGGCCCGAGTCATTGGAAGGAGATCACCGCAATGCGGTCAATCCAAGTGGGCGTGACGGTGTGTGCTTTGGTGGCGCTGGCCGGGTGCTCGTCGACCGTCGAGGGTGATGCCGGCCCGGACGAAGGTTCCGGGACGACAACTTCATCAGCGCCGCCTCCAGTCACCTCGACCGCCGGAGGGCCGGCGCCGACACTGGTGCCGACGACCGCGGGCGCCGACTTGCTGCTCAAACGCAGCGAACTCGGCGACATCATCGGTGACACCGATCTCGTCGAAACGCAGGCCTACAACCGACCGCAGCGGTCGAACGTGACGATCGAGCCGTGGGCGTGCAGATCCCGTGCGTTGGCCGGCGAAACCGGAGTGTGGGCGAAGAAGCCGGCCTTGGTGGGCAATGCCAATCGCGGTGCCCACGGACAGGCTGTCACCCAGATGGTCGCCGTCTTTGAGGATCCTGCCGATATCACCGGTATCGCCGGTCAGGGCGGGGCGATGTGGACGATCGAGCACGAGTGGGGCAACTGCCCTGACGGCGACATCTTTTTCATCGAGCTCGATCCCACCAACAATCAGCGGTGGGTGCCCTATCCGATCACCAAGGGGCCTGACCGGATAGGCACGACCTTCCAGCGCGACGGGCTGCCCCGCAACTGCCACCACGTGGTCGCGCACCGGGCCAACGTGCTGGTCGACGTCGTGGTCTGCACCGATGGGGACAGCAAGGCCCCCGCCAACACGCTCACCGATCGCATTCTGGCCAAACTGCCCGGATAGCCGCCGTTACCAGTCTCTCGGTGCGGCTCCTCACAAGGGAGTACCGCGGCTTGGGGTTTCGGCGACCCGATCGGGCGCATCGTCCGGCCCGCGTACCGCTAATGTACGGGCATATGAGGTTCTTCCCGCGCGGCATGTTGGCAGGCGCAGTCGCGATCCTGACCGCCACGGCGTGCACCTCGGTGGTGGATGGAACGGCGCAGCGGCCACACGGCGAGCCCCCGCCGACGGGAGTTGACGTGGCGCTTCTCGACACCGGCAATTACCCCACCAAGCCCGCGCCTGCCACCGGCACCGCTGGTACCCAATACCAGGGTGGGCTGATCGAGGCTGCGCGGATGGCCGAGCACGTCGTCGGGCCGTGGGAGGTCGACCCCTCACTCACGCACTGGGTCATGCCGACCGTCATCTTCAAGGACGCCGCGGCGCTTCAGATGCTTCTGCTCAAGCAGTTCGCCGCAGCCGCAGGCAAGCACAACTTCGTCACCGGATTCTCCTCAGCCCGGCGCACCGAGCCCGATCGTGTGAGTCTGGTCAACGCAGTACTGCGCTTCCCGAATCCCGAGTCAGCGGCCGCAGCGGCGGCTGAATTCGGCGACCTCGCACTGCAGCCCGGCCTCGCGGAGTACCTGCCTCAAGCGCAGCCGGTAGCTGTCCGCAATCATCCCCAGACCCGCGCCTCCACGTACGCAACAACTCCGCCAGGCTCGAGCACCCCGGAAACCAGCGTCAATGCCTACACGGCGCGCGGACCGTTCGTGCTCGTCCAGTCCGCGGACACCTTTGACGGGGTCGGCCCGACCGCCGACATGGTCGCCAGGACGCTGGATCAACAGATCCCGGCGATC
Source organism: Mycobacterium sp. GA-0227b (assembly GCF_001499855.1). Taxonomy (GTDB): domain Bacteria; phylum Actinomycetota; class Actinomycetes; order Mycobacteriales; family Mycobacteriaceae; genus Mycobacterium. Next base: position 365,332 of record NZ_LQIK01000001.1, on the reverse strand, counting down.
GACTCGTTCGTGCCCACCGCAGTACCGGAGCTTGCCAATCTTGCTGTCGACGAGAGCGGGCTCCTGGCCCGCACTGTCCCCGAGACCGCCGACAATTCGCCTGTCGGTCTGAACCAGGTATACGGGCCGCACGCCGCTCTGCACTTCCAGTCGCTGCCGCTGGATTCGACGAAGCTGTTCGCCGAGACGGGCATGGATGTGTGGTCCAGGGGGAAAGCCTCGGTGTATCGGGTTCGGGATGAAGGGGCCGCAGCGAAGTTGCTCGAGCAGTTCGCGGCCGAGTTGACAGGCGCTGAGGGCCGTCCGGCCGCGGCGGTGCCGAACATGCCCGGTTCGCGCTGTATCCAACGCGATGAGCCGTCAGGTTCCTACCTCACGTGCCTCGCCGTCGCCGACCGGTACTTCATCGAATCGACCTCGGCACAGCTGACCGATGTCCACCAGCTGACCGCCGCGCAATACACCATGCTGATGGCGCCATGAACCGGCCCGCCTCCTGGCCGGGATTCGTCTGCCCGACCGCAGTCACGCTGAACGGAACATAGCGAGGTTCAAACACAGATGGCGCTCGACGTGGGATCGGTGGTGGCCGGCTACCGCATAGAAGCGGTGCTTGGCAGGGGTGGCATGGGCACCGTCTACCGCGCCGCCCATCCGACGTTGCCACGCTCGGACGCCCTCAAGGTGTTGTCATCAGACTTGTCTCTCGACAAGCATTTCCGTGACCGGTTCCTTCGCGAGGCCGACTTGGCCGCAACGCTGGATCACCCCCATATCGTGTCGGTCTACAACCGGGGTGAAACCCCCGATGGACACCTCTGGATCGCCATGCAGTATGTCGCTGGTAGCGACGCGTACCGCGAGCTGAAGGCAGGACGCATGACCCCGGTGCGCGCGCTGCGCATCACCGCAGCGGTCGCCGATGCCCTCGACTACGCCCATCAGCGCGGTCTACTTCACCGCGACGTCAAGCCCGCTAACTTCCTGCTGGCGGCCAACGATCAGCGGATTTTCCTGGCGGACTTCGGAATCGCCAAGCGAAGCGACGATGCAGCCGGGCTGACGCAGACCGGAATGGTGATGGCCTCTATCGCCTACGCCGCACCCGAAACACTCACCGGCGAACCCGCCGACCACCGCGCTGATATCTACGCTCTGGGGTGCAGCCTGTACACGATGCTCACCGGTCAGACCCCGTTCGCACGCCCCGGCGCCGATGTGGGGGCGACGATAGCCGGTCATTTGTCGTCGCCACCGCCAAAGGTCACCGAGCGGATACCCCACGCGCCCACGGCAATCGACGCCGTCATCGCCAAAGCGATGGCCAAGGACCCGAACCATCGCTTCCAAACCGCCAGTGACCTTGCCGCAGCAGCGGCCGCGGCTCTCGATGACACCACGGTGCAATTGAGGACCACACCCACTGCGCCGCGCCTGCCCACCGAGTGGACGCCATCGGTACCTACCGGGGGCCAGCCCAGCGGTCCGCCGCCGGCGTACCTGGGGCCCCCCGGACCCCTGCACGCCGCGGACGCCATCACTTATCCGAGTGGGTGGGGCGCCGCTCAGCACCAGTCCCCGACGCAGGCTGCACAGCCAGGCCCGGCCGGAGTCGGCGGACTCAACCGCCGCCGTAGGCGCACACTCATCGCTGCCGGTATCGCTGTCGTCGTTGTCGCGGTCGTTGCCGGCGCAGTGATGCTGTGGAATCGAGGGCCGGACGAACCGGCCTACCAGGCGCAGACGTTCACCCACGAATACGGCGCCACCGAGCTCACCGCCCGGCCCCAACGGGTGGCAGCGATCGGTCCCGGTGACGGCGATGCCGTGCTGTCCCTGGGTGTCCAACCTGTCGTGATCGGCTCATCCAGCAGTGCGCTGCCCAGCTGGGAACAGTCTGCCGTCACCGGCGATCCGACCGTACTGAGCGGATTCACCAACACCGCCGCGGTCGCCGACGCCCGCCCCGACGTCATCATCGCCACCGGCCCGATCGACCAAGCCACCTATGACAAACTCGCCGCCATTGCACCGACGCTGACAAGGCCCAGTGACCAAGCCGCGGAACAATGGACATGGCAGAACCGGCTGACCTGGATCGGCGAGATCCTCGGCTACGAAGCAAAGGCCAAGGACCTCATCAGCGAAGTGCGTTCGCAGCAGGACGATCTGAAGAACCAGAATGCTTCGTGGGTCGGGAAATCCGTTGAGGCTCTGATCAATGCAGATACGGGTGTGTCGGAGATACTCACACCGTCCACAGCCGCCAACTACCTCGAAGCGCTTGGACTGCGCTACAGCCAAGATCTCGCCCGTGCTGCTACCGACACAGGTGACATCCGTCCCATGCCCGACGCGAGCGCTGTCTACCGCATTGAAACCGACGTTCTCGTCGTCGTCCGCACCGACAGCAACGCCGGCGGCGGCGGGTTCGACGGCCTGCCAAGGCCTTTTATCGGCTATCAAGGAACGATGGTCATCGTGGACGATGCGGACACTATCGCCGCATTGACTGGCCCGGGGGGTTATCTCGCAAGCCGGTATCTCGACGCCAATTTCGCGCCGAAGCTGGCCCGCGAGGTGCGATAGGCCCCGTCCGGTCGAGGTTCTTGGCGACTCGGGGTACGACTCGATCAGCGCGGAAACCGCGCCAGGATGCGGTCGGCGATCTCACTGGCCTGTGCCGCGGTATCACCCTCACCGCAGGCCGCAGTCTCCACTGCGATGTTGGCCTGAATCGCGACGAGGTGGTGACAAGTCCAACCTGGTGGCTCCTGACGCTCAATGACTGTGCTGACCCGGGATTCACCCATGGTGCTGATCTGTCCGGCCACCCAGTACTGGCCGCGCTCGCCGTATGGGGCCACAACGGTGAATGGCTGACCGTCGCGGCAAAGTGCCCATCCCCGTGCAGTCGAGGCGAGGAGGTTGCGAGGCTCGTGGTGGTTCTCCCACACACTGATGACCTGTGCGGCGATTCGCCCGTTGGCGCCCTGGTTCGTGTTGCCGACAATCGCCTGGTCCTCTTCGCCGACGTATCCCAGGGCGGTGGCGACCCCCGCGCGGTTCAGACATTCGCGAGGCTCGAACCCTTGGGTCGTGGTGTCGGGACCGGTGTAGGACTCGACCTCAGTCATGTCGGTGTCGCCCACGATGGCTTCCAGCTCGCTGCGCTTGAGCAGATTGGCTTCAACCCCCGTCGCAGGTATCACCACAGGCCCAGCTGACGTGGTGGTCGCTGTTGAGGTGCCCAGGTCGGCGGCCGGATGGGCACTGCCGTCGACGACATTTCCGCACGCCGAGCACACCAAACATGCGACCAGGCAACCGAACACGAGACGCACGAGAAACCTAGAAGCGCAAGTTGCGCAAGAGGTCGTAGACGCTGGCGATCCACAGCAGCATCGGGATCACGGCGGCGATGGCGGCACCGTCGAGCAGTTCGAGGATGCGCTTGGTCACCGGTGAGACCCGGCGCACCCCCGCGGTTGCCCCGACGACGATCAGCGCGATGATCGCGGCGGCGACGTAGCCCGCCAGCACCAGCCACGCCGAGTCCGGGTACCAGAGACAGAGCCGGATCATCACGCCGGTCGGAATGAGGACGACCGAGCCCAGGAGCGCCCACGCACACCAACGCTCGGCGTAAAGCCGAGAACGGAAGGCGCAGATCGCGGTGACGAGACCCGCCACGATCATGCTGTGCACGAAGAAATGTCCCTGCACCACAACGGCGATGGCGCCGACGGACAACACTAGCACTCCGGCCGTGACGAACCCGATCAGCAGGCGCTTGGCCAACTGGCTGCGCTCGTGCAGGCGCGCCGCGGAATCCGGTACGGAGGCGATGATGGCTTGCCAGGTCGGTGACTCCTCATCCGTCCCAGAGGTTGTCACCGGATCCAGCAGTTCGTCGTTGGAAACCGTCTCGCCCGGCGCCGGAATGGGCGGCAGCGCGATCCGGGCCACAGCGACCGTGAGCTTCGCCGCGTTGGTGACGACGATGAGGCCGAACGCGATCGCACCCGTCGGCACCCAGTACTGCCATCCGTAGCCGTAGGCGATCGCCGCGGCCGTCGCCGCGACCGCTGTGACCGCAGTGAAGGAGGCGAACTCCGCTCGCCGGCGAGGTCCGCCGCGCGTTGCCAACGTCAACAGCAGCACAACGGCGGCCGCTCCCGCGATCTGCGGTGCCCCAAGCGAATCGACCCCGCGGGGTAACGGTACGGCCAGCGCAACCGCACCGGCGAGCGTCGGTATCGACGCCGCCAGCAGGCATTCCGACATGTCGAGGTTCTGGTAGCGGTTGGTAGCCAGCGCGCTGCCGACGAGCAGACCCAAACCCAGCACGCCAAGGGCCGCGGACCACCACCAGTCGTGGCCTGCCCGCGTCCACGCCACCAGCGCCATCACCGTCACGACGAGCGCCACCAGCGGGATAGCAACGCCGACAAAGCGATTCAGCGCGGTCCGGTCGAACTCCGGCGACTCGTCGAGCACTGCGATGGCGTCGATGACATCCTCGACAAGGGGGCGGTACCGCTCGGTGCGGCTCACCGAGACCAGGGTCAGCAGCGACCCGTCGACGACCCCTGCGTCGTCCAAGGACTCGTTGAATTTCAGCGGCGGGGCACCGGGCCTGGCGAACGCCCACACGCCCTGCGCCGAGAAATCAAACCCGGCCAGTACGTCTTTCGGTGTGTCTTCGAGAAGTTCGGCCAGCACCGAGACCGTCTCATCGATGTAGGTCTCGATCGGCGCCGCCGCGGGCAGCACCAAATCGGTCATCCGCCTGCCGGTGAGGATCGTGACCCGCGTGGTCGACGGCCGGCCGGGCGTGACGCTCGACGTGGATGCTGCTGCGGCGGTGGAGGTCAACGCCGTTCGAGCCTGTCGAAGTCGTCGGACAGCGCGGCAGCCAACTCGACGACCCGGCGCCGGAACGTCTTGCCCAACAGGTCGAGTTGGATCTCGGTGCCCGCAGCGATGTGCTTGTCGAACGGCAGGACGATGACCCGGCCCGGCGGGACATGGCGCTCGAACTGCGCGACCAGATCTTCGACGTCGATGTTCGGCTTGCCCGGGACGACGTGGTTGATCACCACGCACGAACGGCCGAGCAGATCCTGATATCCGTTCTGGCGCAACCAATCCATGGTCATCGCCGCTTGTCGTGCACCGTCGATTGACGCACTGGCGACAATGACCAGACCCGACACCGTGGACAGGACACCACGGGCCGCGGGCTGGAACAGTCCGGCCCCGCAGTCGGCGAGCACGAGGTTGTAGTAGCGCGACACGATGCCCGTCACGCCCTTCCAGTCCTCGTCGTTGAATTCGCGGCGTGCCCCGCTGTAGTCCTCGCTCGAGAGCACTTCGAGGTTGGCGGCGTTCATGCTCGTGTATGCGCGAATGTCGTTGTAGCGGGCCAGTTCCTTGTCGGCAAGCAGATCGGCGACGGTGGCGGCGGACTGGCGTCCCGCCCGGTCGCCGAGATTGCCGCCGTCGGGATCGGCGTCGATGGCCAGGATCCGATCGCCGCGCACCTTGCTCAGCGCTGATCCGAGTGCCACGGTGACGGCGGTCTTGCCGACGCCGCCCTTGAGGCCGAAGATGCCGATCTGGTAGGAGTCGCGGGCGTTGCGGCGGATCCGGGTGTGCAGCTCCATCTCGTAGAGCTCATCGGGCGACAGCCCGAGGTTGATCCGGGTCAGCACGTACAGCAGATGCCGCCAGCCCCGCTGCGACGGCATCTTCACCGCGGACTTGACCCCGACGTGGGACAGGGCGTCGATCGCGCGGTGATTGCCGATCGTGGCCGCCGATGTCTGTGCCGGCGCGGCGCTGCCGAAGGCGCCGTTCTTGTCGGCCTGCACTTCGGCGAAGTGCTGGCTCGGGGCGGGGGAAGGCGCGTGCCGCGGTGCCGGCGCCGGCGACGGCCGGGGCTGTTCGTATCGAGCACCGGCGGGCATGTTGTGGGCCTGCGGCGTGCGCATCATCCCGTTCGCCGGAAGCGGCGGCGCTGTTGAACGCGCGGGCGGCATCTGCGTGGTGACCTCGGTCTGCCCGGGCGGGGGCGCCGGCGCAGCCTTGGTTTGGCCGACAGGCATCGTGGGCGATGTCAGCTCGCTGTGGCCCTGGCCGGTGGGCATGGGCGGTAGCGCCTCGGCGTGCGCCGGCCCGCTGGGCGTGGGCTTGCCGTCGGCGGCCGCGACGATCTCGCGGTCCACCGTCACGGTGTCCTCTTCGGTCGTGGTCGCGGCATCCGCGGAATGGAAGAGCCGGTCATAGTCGGCCGACATGGGTACCTCTCGAACAATCGATTTGGGTAATTGTGCACGAGACGGGCGAATAGGCCGATCGCCTAGCTGAGGGCCCATTCGCCCGTCTACGTGGTCGCCCTGCTAGCCGCCGAAACGGCCAGCGATGGTGGAGTCCGCGTGAGCCATCGTATGTCCGGCCTCACTAACAGCCAGGCCCAGATTCTTGAGCGCGTCATTCAACTCCTCAGAAGAGGCGTCCCAGCGCATCTGCAACTGCTGGTAAGCGTCGGAACCGCTGCCGCCCCACACGGACTGAAGCGCCGTGAGCGACCCCTTGCCCTCAGCGAGCAGTCCTTGCACCTGAGCGACAGCCCCCGCGAGTTCGCCTGCGTCGCCTTCGATTCCACCGAAGTTGTATCTCATTGGTCCGCTCATCGTTATTTCCTTTCCTGGTAGTTGCTGTGGTTGAGGGGCCTAGTGGTTGATGTCCATGTTGGCCATGGTGCTCTGGAGGTTGGCGGCCTGGTCCGAGTCAGTCGAGGTGTACTCGACGCCTGACTGGTGGATGTTTATGCTGATCTCGTCCAACAGAGTCGTTTGCTGGTTCTGCGCCTCGTGGTACCGCGTCAGCGCGGCCTGGGCGGCAACACCTGCCTCCGGTGAGTCGAGGTTCGCTTTGAGGGCACCCGCGGTGGCTTCGACCTGGCCCATCACGGTCTTGAGCTCAGCCGCGATTCGCTCAAAGTTGCCGGCCTCTTGGGCGAGGACAGCAGCGTCTGTTTCCATTCCTGCTGGATTTGACATGATTTGCTTCCTTCTCTTCTTCTTGTGTCCTCACCACGAGAATGGCGAGTGTCGCTCCTGACCGAGTGGCCAGGAAGTCTTTTGGTTACCAGTCGTCGCCCTCGTCTTCACCGAGGTCTTGCGGCAACACGCGCGGCGCGTTGAGACCCTGCTTGCTACCGCCACTGGTGCCGCGCTGGCCCATCGCTCCCATCGGGCCCATGCCGCCCGCGCCGACGGGTGCCAACCCCGCTGCGCTTCCGCCCGCTGCAGCGCCCGGTGCCACCGCGACAGGCTTCGTCTCGCCGATCAGATTCGCCATCAGTGGTGTCTGGGCTCCGATGCCGCCCGCGCCGGGGAGAGAAGCCGCGCGCACCAGGCCCGCCCCCGAGGCCGCGCCGGATCCGCCCGCCAACGGGTGGTTGGAGAAGGGGCTGGCTCCGATCAGGCCGATCTGTGCCTTGTCGCTTCCTACGCTGCCCAGCTGACTGAACATTGAAGTCACCTGCTGCAACGGCTGCGTCAGCTGCTGCATGGGCTGACTGACCATCTGCATGCCCTGCTGCGGGAGCTGACCAAGGGTCGAGCCCAATTGCGACGCCATCTGCATGCCCATCTGCATGCCTTGTTGCATGCCCTGCTGCATCGTCTGTTGCCGGCCCGCCTGTTGGGCGGCGTTCTCCGTCTTCTGGACCTGACCCTGCGCACGCTGAGCGGCCGAGTCGGCGTTTGCAACCGCGCTCCCGGCCGACAGGCGCGCCGTCTCGACCTTGCCCCACGCGCTGACCTTGGCGATCACCGCGTTGCGTGCAGCACCCGCGACGGCCCTGCCTGCCGCCTGCCCGATCGCGCTGGCGGCGCCCGCCTCACCTACGCCCGGGATGACGATCGGTTTCATCGGCATGATCGGCTCGAACATGATGTTCAGCGCCGTCTCTGCCTGGTAGACGTCCATTGCCCCGGCCGCCTGATTCCACATCCGGACGAAGTAGTCGAACTCGTTGATTCCGATCGGGACGGTATTGACTCCCAGGAAGTTCGTGGCATGCAGGACGGCGCGGGTGACGTGGTTCGCCACGATCTCCATGAGAGGAGGCGTGGTGGCCATCGCGAGGCTGTAAGAGTTCGCCTGTGCCGTCGCCTGCAACGCCCGCTTTTGCGCCTGAGCACTCACTGTCCTTAGCCAGACAATCATCGGCATGGTTGCAGCAACGGCACGCTCGCTTGCTGCACCCGTCCACATTGACGCCAGGTTGGCCAGGCTTGCAGCCAATTCGTCGGCCTGTGTTTCCAGCGAAATCGCGAAAGCCTCCCACCCAGCGGCAGCCTGCAGCATCGGCGCCGGACCGGCGCCCGCCATCAGCCGCGCGGTGTTGATCTCTGGCGGCATTCCATGCCACGAGTACATCTTCTTGGCTTCCTCGACCTGTCCTTGAACGGACGATTTGGTCAGAAGGTGGCAGCGTTGGCGCCGTCGACCGCGGCATATGTGCCCGCGGCCTCGATGTACGCAGCGCCAGCCCGGGCCAACTCTTCCTGGGCGAACGTGTTCTGCAACAGCGTTTCGACACCTTCGCTGGCGAACGCCGCCGCTGCCAGGGCGGAGACTTCCTCGGCTCCCGCGGGAACTAGGGCGGTCACCGCTGCCGAAGCCGTCGTGCCGGCGGCCAAACCGCGGGTGCCATTTGCAACTACCTGGGCACCGATTGCGACGGCCGCGGGGTTATGCGTCATGGGTTGCATTTGCGGTATCTCCTGGTGTGTTTTGAATGCACTAGATATTGATTTGTACAAGAGCAAACAGCGATTGCCGACGGCTGAGGAATCTTCCCCCGGTCCCGTTTGCTGGCGCCTAACCTCGATGTTTGCTGTGGCGTCTCGGTATATCCTAACCGGGTCTGAGGGGTGCTGCCGACACTTCTTCTTCCGGTTGATCCACGTAGGCCGCCTGGATCACCTCTTTGCCGTCGGGAGTGACGAGAAACGCCTGGCCAGGAGGCCGCTTCTTAACGATGATCTCCCGTGACGGAAAATCGTTCTTCTCACCGGACAAGAACATGGTGGGCGTCCCCGCCCCGTATGCGGCACCGACAAACTTGTCCATGGTGGCGCGGTGCGCCTGACTTATCTGACACGTCACGATGAGGTGCAGACCGATGTCGGCGGCCGCAGGCAACAGCGGGAACAACGGGGCCATCGGCGGCGCCAAGCCTGCCGCGGCGACGATCATGTGCCAGTCGTCCACCAACAGCACGATGTCGGGCCCACTCCACCAAGACCGGGACCGTAATTGCGCGGTGGTGAGGTCCGGCGGCGGCAGCCGCTTCCGCAGGTTGCCGGCCAACGCCTGGATCGATACCTCCAGCGTCGACTGGTTCCGGTTGACCGCGCCCGCCTTGAGCAGATGGCTTTGCGGCACCGCGTCGAGCAGACCGGATCGGTAGTCGGCAAGCATGAACCGCACCTGATCCGGGCTGTTGCGCGCACAGATGGCCTGCGCCACCGCGTGCGCGATGCGCGTCTTGCCCGACTTGGGCGCCCCGAAGATCAACTGGTGCGGGGTCAGGTACATGTGGTTGTAGGCGACGCCCATGTCGGATTCGCGAAGGCCGAGCGGGATCGTCCACCGGGTCCGGTAGTCGGCGTCCGGGCCGGGCGGGTTCGGATCAAGGTCGTGCAGGTAGATGCGGTCGGGCAGGACACGAACCTTCGGCGCCTGATCGGTGTGACGGGCGGTGATCGCCGCGACCGCCTCCGACATCGCGGCGACAAGGTTGTCCGCGCTGTGCACGCCGTCGAGCCGTGGTACGCCCATCATCAGATGATGTTTCTCCATCGAGACCGCCCGACCGGGCCGGTTGGCCGGGATCTCCCTTGTGATGCGGTCGATCTGGGTCTCGTTCACGTCGCCGAGCCGGAACTCGACCTTGGTGCCGAGGTAGTCGCGCACGCGTGACTTGAGCTCGGTCCACCGCGGCGTCGAGATCACGGTGTGCACACCGAATTGCAGGCCCTGCCCGGCGAGGTCCTGCACGACCGACTCGAGATCGGGAAATTCCGCCACGAAGGCCGGCCAGCCGTCGATCACGAGAAACACGTCGCCGAATGGATCGGCCGCCAGCGGATGATTGACGTCCTCACGCAGCTCGCGGTACGCGGCCATCGAGCCGACACGGTACTGCTTGAACAGCGCTTCCCGCTGGCGCAGAACGGCTTTCATCTCGGCGACGACGCGGTTGACGCGGTCGGGCTCCGACCGGGTCGCGACGCCACCGACGTGCGGCAGGTCCTCTAGGTACAACAGGCCGCCGCCGCCGAGGTCGATGCAGTAGAACTGGACCTGTCGCGGGGTGTGCGATGCGGAAGCCGAAAGCACGAGCGTCTGTAGGAAGGTGGACTTACCGGTCTGCGGCGCCCCGCCGACGGCGATGTTGCCGCCGGCCGCCGACACGTCGATGCCCCACACCTCCTGGCGGTGCCGGCGCGGCTCGTCCATGATGCCGAGCCCGAAGCGCAGCGGCTGGCGCTGGTGGTCGTTCGCGATCAACTCGTTGACCGGAGTGGGATCGGCCAACGGCGGCAACCACATTCGATAGGCCCGGGTCTCGCCGGTGGTCAGCTGGTCGAGGACCACCTCGCGTAGCACGCGCTGCTCGGATTGGACGCTCACGATGTCACCGCCGTCGCGTCGAGGATCGGCGCCGCGGTGAACGGACGGATCTGCGGGCGCCTCTGACCGTTGGTCCGCGGCTTGGATTCGCCGTCGTCGTGTTGTGCAGCCGTCGGCGCATAGGGCACACCAGTGTAGACGGCCTGGAACTTGACCGGGTCCTCCATGCCGACGCGCAGGAACCCGACGCCGCTTTCCTTGTTGGTGATGTACTGCGCCTCCGGTGTTCCGATCACCGCCTTGGATTCGGCGGAACTGGTGGTGCGCAATGCGATCCGGTAGGTGAGGTTGGGCTCGAGCTTGTCGATACGCACCCCGCCGGTGTTCAGCGACTGCGTCGCGAGCAGCAGGTGTACGCGCAGCGACCGGCCGACGCGGCAGATGCGGTCGAACAAACCGATGAAGTCCGGGTGGTTCTGCAACAGCTCGGCGAATTCGTCGACCACCACGAAAAGTGTTGGCAGCGGCGGGAGGTCGGCCCCGCGTTCCCGGTGCTTCTCGTACTCGGCCACACCGGACAGCGCACCGGCCGCGCCGACCTGCATTCCCGCCTGCCGCAGGATCGACTGCCGTCGGTCCAGTTCGCCGGACAGCACCTCGCCCATGCGGCTGACCAGTTCTGCCTCCTCCTCCATGTTGGTGACCACCGCCGCGGTGTGCGGCAGTTTCTCCATGCCGAGGAACGTCGAGCCGCCCTTGAAGTCGGTGAGCAGGAGGTTGACCTGATCCGGATGGTGCGTGGCGGCCAGCGACAGGATCAACGTCCGGAGAAACTCGGATTTACCGGAACCCGTTGTGCCGATCAACATCCCGTGCGGACCGGCACCGAACTCCGCGCCCTCCTTGATGTCCAGGTGCATGATGTCGCCGGTCTTGAGCTCGTGACCGAACGGGATCCGCAACCGGTCGCGGTCGGTGTCGCTGAACATCCGCCACCGCGCCGGGGTGACTTCCTCGATCGTCTGCGCCCCGACCAGTTGATGCCATTCGGTGGCGACCTTCTTCTGCACCCGCACGCTCTTGTCGATGATCGTGCCGGTGATCGACCAGCCGGCCAGTTTCCGCGCGACGCGACCGGCCTGTCCGGGTGTCATGTGGTCGACCGCGGAGGTGATCAGCCTGAACGTCTGGTTGGGCAGCCGATCGTCGGCGGTGCCGTCAGTGGCGACCCGGATCCGGTACGCCGAGCCGCGATGGTTGCCGAGCGTGATCACCGTGACGCCGGCCCGACCGTCGACCGGGAAACCGGCCTTGCCGCCGGTGAGGTCGAAGACGACGACGTAGGGTCCGCTCGGCGCCGCGTCCGCGGTGTGGGGACCGCGGGCGGTGAGGTCGCTCAGACCGTCGGGACGGGTGAAGATCATCCGGGTCGGACCCGCCGCGTCGGTGTCGGTCTGATGCTGCACATGCGGCAACCACTTGAGCCACGCCCAGTTCGGGTCCTCGGGGTTGTCGGTGAGCACCCGCATCTGCAGCAGGTCTGGCGGATGGAAGACCGCGAGGTGGCAGATCATGGCGGTCAGCAAGCCCGCGGCGCCCGCGGGATCGCCGCCGACGGCAATGGTGGGAAAAGTCCGTAGCTGCAACAGCTTCGGGCAATCGTGGATCAGTCCGTGCGTGCGAAGGAACTTCGTCACCCACATGTGACTCACCGGCTCCAGGTGCGGCTGCGGCGCTCCCTGCGGGCCCGCCAGCTCGCCACCGACGGCCGGCTTGAGCAGCCGGTCGACCGCGGGTTCGGCGCCCAGCCCCACCCGGGTGGCGGTGTAGAAGTCGGCGTTGGTCTGCCGGGACCACTGCCGGTTCGTGCCGATGATCGACAACAGGTCCGCCGGGTGTGGCGCGTGATAGTTGAAGAACGTCACCTGCGCCGCTGCCGACGACGTGACCCGGGTACGCAGCCCGGACAGATAGCGCAGGTACTCCTTACGGTCGGCGTTGATTTCGGGCACCCGCTTGCCGCCGGGCCCACCACCCGCCATGAACCCGACCGTGGCCATGATCATCATCAGCGGCATCATCAGCATGTATGGCGAAAGCTGCCGAATGCCGGTGAAGATCATGATCGCGATCATTCCGAGCATGCCGCCGCCCATCACCCAGGGCAGCGCCTTCTGAATGCCCGACGGCGGGATCTCGACACCGAGGTCGTCGGGCGGCGCGACGTTGACTTCACCCGGCGTCAGCCGCGGTCCCCGCTTGATGATCGGGGTGAATTTCTTTGTCGTCATCCGCCGCCTCCGGTCTGGGACGTGGCCGGCTGCGCCGCACCTGCGGTGCCGTCGCCGACCTTGCGCGGGTTGGGGTCTGGCGGCAGGGTGTCGTGTTCGACGAGGGCCGCCTCCCTCGACAGCACCGGTCCGTCAACGAGAAGGCCGACCACCTGCCACGGTGCGGTCACCGGCCCGCTGAGCCCGAGCACGTTCCCGGTGTCCTCGTTGGGTAGCCCGTAGCGCACGCCCTGCGGGTCGACGTAATACAGGCTCTCGCCGTACCGCGGATCGGGCGACTGCAACCGGATGTACTGCCCACCCTCGATGTAAACCGTTGCGTCGCCGCCGATCTGCTTGATCCCGGTGTTCATCGCCGACGCCGGGATCGGCAGGTGGCGGCCGGCGATCACCGTCGTCTTCGGCGCCTGATCACCCGGTTCGCGCCGCCAGGACCAGCACAGCGTGGGGGCGTCCCCACGCAACAGAATGTTCAGCGGCTCGGCGGGCAACGGTGAGGCGAACACGTGCTCGGGGATTCTCGCGACCACGCTCGCCTCCACCGCAGGCGGTGTGACGAGACCGAACGAGTTGGTGGCACGGATAGCCGCGGCGGTGGTGTCGTTGATCCGGGCGACGCCGTCGGGGAGTACCACGAAATGTTGGTTGCCATCCTCTGTGAGCGCCTTGAACACCGAGCCGATCACGAGATTCGGCGGTAAGCCAAGCGAATTCGGCGCGCCCGAGGAGGGGATCACGGGCAGCCGCCACGGACCTGCGTTGGGCAACGCGTTGAACAGTCCCTCGGAGATCGGCGTCGCCTTGGCGGTGACCGGAATCCCGACCGCCGACGTTATCGCGCGATCGGCGAGATCGATGTCGTGCCTGCCGCTTTCGGTGACCAACCAGCTTTCGTTCTCGTAGGTCACCAAGATGCCCTCCATGGCACGCATCGGCCCCACCGAGGCGTCGGTCACCAGGGGTCGCACGATGGCCGAGGTCTCTACGATCGGGGCCACGCTCTCCGGTTTGGTCACCGTGTCACACAGCGTCCACATCGAGCTCGCGCTGCCGACCGGTGTTGCGTAAGGGGCTCCGGGTATTCCGACGGGCTGACCCTTCGGCATCCGGTTGAGCTCATCGGATTTCACCGCCGACGGTGTTCCCGAGTTCCCGAGAACGAGCCGCGCGGAAGTCAGGTTGTACACCGGGCGCAACTGGCCGCTGTCCGGGAGCACGACATAGAGCTGGTTGGTGCTGCGGTCGACGAGAAGGGTGTCGCCGCTGCGCTTTCCGAGCGGCTTGAAGTACGCCAACAGCGCGGCGCCCAGACAGATCAGTACCGCGATGACGACGCCGGCGGACACGGCGCGGCTGTAGAACTGCAGCGGGTCGTCGAACATCCGGGTGTCCCGTCGCACGATCGCGTGCTCCACGCGCCGCAGCAGGAAGCGCCACCCGCTGACCTGCACCTTGGTGGTGAGCCGGAAACCCGCCATGCCTACTCGCCGATGCTCAGACGTCCGTGGACCGCGGCGATGGCGGCGGCCATGTCCTCACCGTTGATCTCGCTGAGCTGTTCGACGTCGAGGCTGTCGACGTCGAGCGAACGGGCCAGCCGCATGTCCCGGTTCTGTTCACCCGCCTCGACGAGCTGGCGGGCGTAACGGCCGTTGCCGGCGATGTCGAGGGCGGGTTTGCCGTTCAGCGTCCGCTGGCTCAGCAGCGTGGCGGCTTCCAGGACCCGCTTCGCCGCCTCCTCGTCCAGCGCCGAATCATTCGCCTTTGCAATGACTTTGCCGATTTCGACGATCTCGTCGGGGGTGTAGGAGTCGAACTCGATGCGGGTCGCGAAACGCGACCGAAGGCCGTCGTTGGACTCCAGTAGGCGGTCGATGTCGGCGCTGTAGCCGGCGATGATGACCACCAGGCGGTCGCGGTCGTTCTCCATCCGGGCCAGCAGCGTGTCCAGCGCCTCGGTGCCGAACGGGTCGGCGCGGCCGTCGCGTTCCTGCACCAAGGTGTAGGCCTCGTCGATGAACAGCACGCCGCCGATCGCGCGGTCGATGGTCCGGCTCGTCTTGACCGCCGACTGCCCTTCGTACTCCGCGACGAAGTCTTTGCGCGAGGACTCGACGAGTTTCGGCTCGCTGATCACCCCGAGGCCGGCGAGGATGCTGGCCACCACGCGGGCGATCGTCGTCTTCCCGGTGCCGGGCGGTCCGGCGAAGATCATGTGCTTCGACGCCTGCGCAACCTTCATGCCTCGCGCCGCGCGGATCTTGGCCATCTGTGTTGCGGCGCGGTACGCCTCGATCTGCTCCTTGACCCGGGTCAGCCCGATCTGGCGCTCCAATTCGGCCTGCGCCTCGGCCAGTAGCCGGTCACGACCGGCGGTGTCGGCCTCCACGCTCGTCGGGTCCCAAGGGTCTTTGCGAGCGGCGATCTTCTCCGCGGTGGTCGTGGTCAGCCGGTACGACGGATCACGTAGCGCTTCAGTGACTTTCGGCTCC
The DNA here is from genome assembly GCF_001499855.1 of Mycobacterium sp. GA-0227b. Classification (GTDB taxonomy): domain Bacteria; phylum Actinomycetota; class Actinomycetes; order Mycobacteriales; family Mycobacteriaceae; genus Mycobacterium. The sequence goes on along the minus strand of NZ_LQIK01000001.1, from coordinate 349,893 downwards.
GGATGGGTGGCCTGCAGCCATTCCAGCAGCGCCACCGCGGCCTCTTCGTTGCCCTGGCTGCGCCGGGTCATCGCCAGAAACCACGCGATCGCGGGTGCGCATGCTTCTCCTGCGGGCGAGGAGTTCGACTCGGTCAGGCGCCGCTCGGCCTCCGTGAACAGCCCGAGGTTGGCCGCGGCGACGCCGTGCGCCACACCTGCCGCGGCCGCGAGGAACTTGTCGGGCCAGCCCGCTGCCCCGCGAACCTGCTCGATCACATCGGTCCAGCGCCCGGCCGCACCGTAGACAACGGCCTTGACCCAGGCGACCAGGTGCTCGGCTCCGGCGGACGGCAGGTCCTCGAGTGCCTCCATCGCGTCGGCGTAATTGCCGACCGACGCCTCGTTCACCGCGAAACCCATCGCGATGGCCAACGGGGAGTTGACCGGGTAGGTGATGTCCCCGAACTGCCCCCCGATCGGGACCCGCGCGTTCACGCTGTTCATCGAGATTTCGGCGGAGCCGGCGAGTTGGCCGAAGTTGGCGCGGGAATACCAGGCCCGAAAAAGGGTGACCCGGTCGGTGTCTCCGCAGCGGATGCGACCCACCCAGGCGTCGCAGGCGGATTCGTCCAGAGTGGTGATCTCGGTGAAGATCTCGAACGAGCGCGCGGGCGCGCTGGGCAGCATGCCGACCGCGCTTCCGAACAGGCTGGCGAGGTGCTCAGTCATCGTCACCCGCATATCTTGTCGCGAACACCCGTGCGCGTTCGGCCCGGGCCTGTTCCGGGCTGGGCAGATCAAGATCGCGGGTCAGGAAGTCGCGGGTCGCCGCGTCGTCGTGGCCCTGTTCCCGCATTCCCTCGAGCATCATCGCGTGCTGGGCCGACTTCGCCTCTCGGGTCGCCAGGCCGGCGATGACCACGACTTCGGCAGCGAGGTCGGCTTCAGTCAGCTCGGCGGCCTTCGGCGACAGTTCGATCTGGCTGACCCGGCCGTCGAGGAACGTGCTGACGGCGACCGTGCCCGGCGGGTTGGTCACGGTGAAGACGGGGTCCGTGGTTTCGGTTTCGACGGGTTCGCCCGGCGAGTAGATCGCCAATGCGTCAAGGACCGAGTCCGTCGGATCCTCGCCGCGAATGAAGGAGTCGAACCCTTCCGGAGGCGTCTCACTCGCCATGGACGCCTTCCTCACTGTCCGCGGTCTGCTCGAACCAGGTGCCCGAGGGCAGGAATTCGATCAGCCCGTCGAGCGCCCGCTGCAGATTCTCGGTAGTCCCCGGCAGGAAGCTTCCGTACAGTTCGCCACTGACCCGTCGCGGAATCGACACGATCCGCCCGTGCTTCGAATCGAGCACCCCGGCCGCGACATCGGCCTGGGTGAAGGTGCCGCCGGGATGGCGTTCGATCGCGGTGATCTCCACCCAGCTCTCGGGCTCGGCGATGATGTCGGCATACGCGCGCGCGGAGGTCGGCGCGAGCCCATAGGCCGCGAGCTGGTTTGCTTCCCGGCATTCGGCCAATTTGCTGGCGACGCCCGTCAGGGGTTCCACGTCGGCCGCCGTCGCAGGGCCCAGCACCGTCGTCACCATGCCCGCGAGCCCGACCTGCGGGGCGATCCGCTGCAGCACCAACATGTCACCGTCACGAGCCGCGACGACATGCCGATCGCCCTTGCGGCAGACGACGAAACGCACCATCTTCCCGCCCACGTCGCGCCGCCACCATCGGGCTTCCAGCGTCCGGTCGGCCCTACTCAGGGTGTCGACCATGGCCGCCACCTCGGGGTGCGGTTGGCCGAAAACGTCGAGCACAGCCTGCTCGGTCAGGTCCCGGGCCACCTGCTCCCACACCCGGTCACGCAGATCGGGCTGCGGAATGTTGAGCCGGATTCCCAGCGCGGTCGGAAACTCCGTCAGCCCGAGCCGGTCTGCGATCACCAGCATGCCGTCGATCGTGACCTCGACGCCGACGACGTCGTCGATGTGCGTAGCGTCGGGGCTCACGGCCGATCCGCCAGAACGCAAAGGTGGGCGGTGGTGGCGCACAGGTCTTCGCCGGACATGGATCCATCGCTCCTTTACTTCTCGTCGTTGGCAGCCCGGCCGGCGGCCCGGGTGAATACCCGCACCAACCTAACCGCCAACGGAGGGCCGCGCTTCACCGATTTCGGTGCGCGAACCCATCGCCGCGAGGCTCGTCGGCCGGATCCACCACGCGTTGTCCGCCGCTTCTTTGCCGCGGTTCACGCCCGCATCGCAGTGATTCGTGTCCGCAAACCCCTTTGCCGCACGTCAGCGTACCAGCGCTTCAGGGCCGCCCATGTCACCAATTTTGCCCTCCGCCGGAGGGCACCGAGGTCCGCCATGATGCGCTGATGGCGAACGTCAAATCATCGTCAGAGAGGATAGACACCGGATACAGCAAAAATTGTCGTCGGTCTGGCCGACGTTGGCCGTGCAACGACATCACGTGCGGCTGTGGGGCTCTCCGGGGGCCGCTTCCGAGCTTTCTCGCTGTTGGTGCCGTGGCTCGAAGAGCGCTTCGACCGTCGCCGCAACCACCGCGACTGTGTTTGCTGTTACCTGGCCACGGCAGCATGCGGCACGCTCGAGAGGCCGCCTGGCTGGGTAGTTGATACTTGTGGAGGGGGCCGACGCACCGACATCCGGAGGAGATCGCAGTGACCGACCGCGATGACGCATTGCGGAAAGAACTCGGCTGGACGGGCCCCGAAAAGACCGACTACGAGCCCTCGGACCCCGACCCCGATCCGGTGACTCCCCCGCATTCGCCGGTGGCGCCGCGGCCGCCCGTCGACTATCCCGCTCCCGAGCCGCATGAAACCCGTGACGACGATCTCCCCCGCGCTGCGCCGTCGCCGGAACCTCCACCGGGATTCCAAGCGCCGGAACGGTCTGGTGTCAGCTTCCGTCAGTCGCCCTCCCGGTTCGGGCCGCCGCCAGGGTCTCCGCGCGACACCGGGCCCGTGCCCACCGGCGGCCGTCCCGATCCAGCCGCCTGGGGTCAGCCGCCGGCCACCAGGCCGACGCCGCCTCGCCCACCTCAGCGGCCGGCTCCCCCGCCGCCGCAGCAGCAGGCGCCGTTATCCGGCCAGTGGCCGGGTGGCGGATACGGTCCGGACGGTCGGCCGACGACTCCGCCGACGACCGGCTCGTATGCCGAGCGGATCAGGGCCGACGAACTGGTTCCCCCGCGCCGGGTTCCGCCCAGCCGGGGTTGGCGGTTCGTTCTGTACCGGGCCACTTTCGGACTGGTGAACCTCGGGCCGGGTCCGGACGAGATCCGGCAGGCCGAGATGGAAGCCACGATCCGGGGGCCGCTGCGGGGCCACTTCAAGATCGGTGTGATGGGCAAGGGTGGGGTCGGCAAGACGACGGTCTCGGCCAGCATCGGCTCGGTGTTCGCCGAACTGCGCCAGGACGACCGGGTGGTCGCCATCGACGCCGACACCGCATTCGGCAAGCTCGGCAGCCGAGTCGATCCCAAGGCGCAGGGCTCGTACTGGGAGCTCGCGTCCGACCAGCATCTGGAGACCTTCGCCGACGTCCGCAGCCGGGTGGGCAACAACGCCGCCGGCTTGTTCGTACTCGCCGGAGAGGCCACCCCCGCCCGCCGCCGCGTGCTCGATCCGGCCATCTACCGGGAAGCCACCTCCCGGTTGGACCGCCACTTCACGATCTCGATCATCGACTGCAGTTCGACGATGGACGCGCCGGTCACCCAGGAGGCCCTCCGCGACCTGGACGCATTGATCGTGGTGTCTTCGCCGTGGGTTGACGGCGCCGCGGCGGCGGGCCAGACGTTGGACTGGTTGGCCGCGCGGGGGCTGACGCGGCTGCTCGAGCGCACGGTCATCGTCCTCAACGACTCGGACGGGCACGCCGACAAGCGAACGCGTTCGATTCTGGCGCAACAGTTTTCGGGGCAGGGCCAGAAGGTGATCGAGGTGCCGTTCGACGGGCACCTGCGACCCGGTGGCGTCATCAACGGGACATCAGAGATGACCGCGGCGACGCGGCGTCGGTTCCTCGAGATCGCCGCCGCGCTGGCCGAGCACTTTCCGGCCAGCGACGACCGCAGTCGGGAGCGGTACTGACGTCGCCCTCTCAGGCGAGTTCGCGGACGAGCACCTCGATCGCCTCGGCGGCCGCCGCGGACACCGCCTGTTCGGCTTCGACGTGGATCACGTCGTCGTCGGACACCCCAGCGGCTTGCGCGGTTTCGGAGATCGTCAGGTTCGCACCGCGACGGGCGGCGTAGAGCCGCTGGCCGAGCGTCGGTTGCGGACCCCGCGCCGCCCGCAACATCAGCGTGTCGTACCGCGTCCGGACCGCGCTCAACGCCTTGATCAGCGGCGGGGTGACCTTGCTGATTCGTGTCGCCCGTGCGGCGACGGCCTCCAGCTGGCGCAGGTCGGCCAGGATCTTCGTCACCTTCGGTCCGAACTCCAAATCGTCCTGCGCGGGCAGCGCCGCGATCGCCGAGTCGAAGGTGCTCACGGCCGTGATCACCGCTTGCGCTATCAGCGGCACCTCGTCGGCGGGCGGGGGCGGCGGCGTACGGTCGTCGCCGTCGACCGGTTCGCCTTGGCGGATTCGCGCGATCGCGCCCGGCGGCCACTGAAGCACCTCCTCGAGCTTTGCTCGGGTGCGCTCCCGCGGCCAACTCCTGCCCTTCTCGAACGCGATCAGCGCGCCGGCGTTGATGATGCCGTCGGCGGCGAGGCTGCGCTGGCTGATGTTGAGTTCGCGACGCCGCGCCGCGGCCGCCGCACCTGCCCGGGCCATGCCGGGATCGGGCGCCTCGATCGATTGGTCGATCGACTCCGGGTGGGTCATGGCGCGGCGATCCTCATGGGCGGGCGGGGCGGAACGGCCCCGTAATCGTAGCCATCGTTACACCCGGTGCTACGGCTTGGGCTTGGCGTGGCGAAGCAAAGACGTCTCGACGCTGTGGTTCTGCAGTCGCAGAAACCTCATCAACGCTACGTTTTCGATCAAAGCGAATTCCACTCTACCTGCGTTAACGATTGCTAGGCGCATCACAAGTGCCGTTGGATTGGGATGAACTGTTGCATCGCTACGGTTTGTGCGCTACGTTTTCACCACCGCGGCAGGTTCGCCGCCGACACCGCACAAGGAGCGAGACTGATGAACACTTCGGAATGGGACGAAATCCCCGTCGGGGCTTGCACCCGGGATCCGGAGCGGTGGACCACGTCGGCCGACGAGGAGGCCAAGGCGATCTGCCGCGCTTGCCCGCGGCGTTGGCTCTGCGCCCGCGAAGCCTGCGAACTGCCGCGCGCCGAGGGCCTCTGGGCGGGAATCTTCGTGCCCGAGGCCGGACGCGGCCGGACGTTTGCTCTACGGCAGCTGAAGTCGTTGGCGGAACGCAACGGTTATCCGGTGCGTGAGCGTCGAGCGTACGCAGAGTCTGCCTGACCGTCGGCTCGTCCGCCGCCGGATCGGGGGCTCGGCGGCGGGCGGCCGACACCCGCTGTCGTACCGGAATAAGGCGCCGCAGCGGGTGGTTGACTCATGCGACGGTGCCGGGCATGCCCCGGGCCCCAATCACATCTGTCGCTGCGAGCGACCACTCGCCGAGAGGCGCAGGCGGCACCGTCCCCCTACTTCGCCAGCCGTCAGGTCTGGCTACCAGGTGTCGACAAACCGTCGGCCGGCGCGACGATGTGCGTGCGCGGTGGCCGCGGTCAGCGTGTTGATGATGACGTCGCGCGTTTCCGCCGGATCGATCACATCGTCGATCTCGAACAGCTGAGCGGCGTTGAGCGCCTTGGCATTCTCCTGCGCTACCGCCGTCGCCTGGCGGACGCGTTCCTCGCGTTCGGCGTCGTCGGCGATCGCGTCGAGCTCCTTGCGCATGCCCAACCGGACCGCGCCCTCCAGCCCCATCGGTCCCAGATGAGCACCCGGCCAGGCCACCGTGAGGACGGGCTCGTGCAGGCTCCCACCGGTCATCGCCTGGGCACCCAGGCCATATCCGCGGCGCAGTATCACCGCTATCAGCGGAACCTCCAGCGCGGCGCCCGCCACGAGCATCCGGGACGCGCGGCGCACCAGCGCCTCGGATTCGGCCGCCGGTCCCACCATGTACCCCGGACAGTCGACCAGCGAGACGACCGGCAGCCCGAACGCGTCGCACAGTTGCAGGAAGCGGGCCGCCTTGTCGGCCGCCGCGGCGGTGATCGCACCGGCCATCACGATGGTGTTGTTGGCGATGATGCCGACCGCGCGACCGTCGAGACGCGCCAACGCCGTCACCATTTCCGGAGCGAATCGGGTGCGCAGGAACGTCACCGACCCCTGGTCGGCCAGCGTCTCGATCACCGGCGCTACCTGATATGCCCGGCGGGCACGCTCGGGAACCATTGAGCGCAAACGACTTTGGTCGGCGGCCTGGGCGGGCCCGGTGGTGCCCTGGAAATATCCGAGCAACCGTTTGGTCACCGCGACCGCCTCGGCCTCGTCCGCGACGACGACGTCGACCACGCCGTTGGGCGCCTGCATGCTGATCGGTCCGACTTCGTCGGGCGGCACGTCGCCGAGTCCCCCGCCGGCGATCATCGCCGGACCGCCCATGCCGATCGACGTGCCCTCCGTCGCCACGATCAGGTCCGAGCACCCGGCGATGACGGCGTTGCCCGCGAAGCAGCGGCCGTTGACGACAGCGATCCGCGGCACCACACCCGACAGTGCCGCCCACAGCTTGAACGCGCGCGCGTCGAGCGCCGAGACGACCGGGATGTCGGTGTCGCCCGGGCGCCCGCCGCCGCCCTCGGCGAAGAACACCGTCGGCAGGCGCATCCGCTCGATCAGCTCGAAGAGCCGGTCCTTCTTGCGATGGCCCAGCGCGCCCTGCGTCCCGGCCAGCACGGTGTAGTCGTAGGACAGCACCGCGCAGGCGCTGCGGTCATTTCCGAAGAGGTGCCCGTTGATTCGTGCGGTGCCTGCGACCAGGCCGTCGGCCGGCGTGCGCGCGATCAGGTCGTCGAGGTCGCGGCGATGCCGCTGCGCAGCGATGGTGAAGCGGCCGTATTCGACGAACGACCCTTCGTCGACGAGGTCGGCGATGTTCTCCCGCGCGGTGCGGGCGTTCGCCGCATGCCTGCGCTCGACGGCCTCGGGCCGGGCCGTGTCCTCGGTGAGCTCGCGGCGCCGCAACAGTTCGGCGTGGTCGTCGCGCAGCGAGTCGTCACTCACGGCGTCCGATGCTAATCACCACCACCCGGGAGTTATCCACAGGCCGTGCGCTCGCACGCCCGGACTGTCGGCCGCCGCGCTTAGCGTGCGGGCATGACGAACTGGATAAACACAGTGAGCCGCGACCACGTCGAACTCGGCGTCCGTGGCCGCTTCACGCAGGCAAACCACGGCAAGCCGACCATGTTGCGAAAGATGACGCGCGGGGACTGGATCGTCTTCTATTCCCCGCGCACGGTGTATCCCGACGGTCCGCCACTGCAGGCGTTCACCGCAATCGGACAGATCGCCGACGACGAGCCCTACCAGGATCGGGTGTCGCCCGACTTCGAACCGTGGCGGCGCAACGTCGATTTCCTCGACTGCGCCGAAACGCCGATCCGCCCGCTCATCGAGCAGCTGAAGTTCATCGAGGACAAGACCCACTGGGGATACAAGTTTCGGTTCGGGGTGTTCAGGATCGACGACGATGACCTGGAGGTAATCCGTTCGGCGATGATCGGCCGGGGTTGAGGCCTACTGTGTCCAGGTGAGCAACACCGAGCCTGCACCGGCCGAAGTCGCCTGCGCGGCATCGCCGTTCGCCGGCGTCCTGCATCCGCGGGAAGTGCCGTTGGGCGGGCCGCGGGCCATCAGGGTGCGACGGACGCTGCCGCAGCGGGAGCGATCGCTGATCGGGGCGTGGTGCTTCGTCGACCATTACGGTCCGCACGATGTGCGCACCGGCGGAGGGATGGACGTTCCACCGCACCCGCACACCGGACTGCAAACAGTCAGCTGGTTGTTCAGCGGGGAGGTCGAGCATCGCGACAGCGCGGGCGTGCACGCGATGGTGCGGCCCGGTGAGCTCAACCTGATGACGGCCGGCGCCGGCATCGCTCACTCCGAGGTGTCGGTCTCCTCCACCCGGTCGGCCGCCACGCTGTTGCACGGTGTGCAGTTGTGGGTGGCGCTGCCCGACGAGGCGCGCGACACCGCTCGCGATTTCGCGCACTTCGTGCCGACGCCCCACACGCTCGGCGGTGCAACGCTGCGGGTCTTCCTCGGCGAGCTCGCGGGCCAGCACTCGCCCGTGCACACATTCACGCCGCTGCTCGGTGCGCAGGTCGACCTGGACCCCGGCGCGAACCTGACGCTGGCGGTGAACCCGGACTTCGAACACGGTGTGCTGCTCGACCACGGCGCGATATCGGTCGCCGGTGCGGCGCTCAACGTCGCCGACCTCGCTTTCCAGGGCGCCGGCAACGACCGGTTGAGCGTGGCCAATGCCGGATCGGGTCCGGCCCGGTTCCTGCTGCTGGGTGGTCCACCGTTTCCCGAAGAGCTGGTGATGTGGTGGAACTTCGTCGGTCGCAACCACGACGACATCGCGACATACCGCAGGCAATGGGAGGCGGGCGATGACCGGTTCGGCGCGGTGCACGGTTACCGCGGGACGGTCGCGCGCCTACCCGCTCCTCCCCTGCCCAACGTGACGTTGCGTCCGCGGCCCAACCCGGGGGTATAGAAGAACCATGACGACCGACAAGACCGGCGCGCCCACCGCAGTCACCGCCGAATCCGACCGATACACCATCTCCGTCGAGGGCAAGAGGGTGGGTCTGACCGAGTTCATCGACCACGATGGCCAGCGCATCTTCCCCCACACCGAGGTGGACGGCGAGTTCGAGGGACGCGGCTTGGCCACCATCCTGATCGGCGAGGCGCTGCAAGACACCCGCGACGCCGGGCAACGCATCGTCGCGGTGTGCCCGATGGTGGCCGCCTACCTCGACAAGCACCAGGAGTTCGCCGACATCGTCGATCCGGTGACGCGGGACGTCAAGCGCTGGCTGGCGAATCGCTGAAGCCGCCAGCCGCGAAGCGCCAAAACTCAAGCGAGACAAGAAAACACCCCGCGAGACCTTCGCGGGGTGTTTCCGTGCGGTTCAACGGTCAGCTGAGGCCGACGACCTCCTGGGCAATGTCGGCCAGGCGCGTCTGCGCCGCCGACACCAGCCGCTGCCGGTTCTTGTGCATCTCCTCATAGGCGATGATCGTGCGGATGTCGCTCGGATCGTCGAGGTCCTTGACCGCGGCCACGGCATCGTTGAGGTTGAGGTCCTCATACCCGGCGATCGGAAGCTCTTCGGCGTCGACGACGCCGCCTTCCGCGCGTGCCTTGTGCAGCGCGTCGGCCGCCTCATTGGCGCCCTCACGGCGGACGACCTCCTCGGCTCGCTTCAGTGCCCCGTCACGCGAGGCGCCGAGCGCCTTGAGCGTGATCTCGCTGGCGCGCTGGGCACGTTGACGGAGGTCGTCGACGGCCGGACCCGCCGAGCGCAGCAGCTCGGCGATGCGCTCGACCGACTGCGCCGACCACTGCCCGGGCAGGTTGACGATCCTCACCGCGGTGCCCGCGGCGGCCTGCAGCGGGGTGCGCTGCAGCGCCGCCGGACCACCGAGCGCGTCCTCGGCCAGCACGGTGGTCAGCCAGTTGACCGTCGCCGAGTGCGCGGTGATCAGCCGGTCGGCCAGCTCTTGAACATCCGGCTTCTTGGCCGCGACGGCCAGGGCCTTGATGTAGCGGGCGCGGTCCAGCAGCTGATCCTCCAGCGCCAGATCCCCCAGCAGTGCCTCGTCGAACGGTTGCGCCTGCTCGGTCAGCGCCTTCACGGCCGCGGCGGCGCGGCCCAGGAACGGGCCGATCGTGTCGGGAAAGCCGCCGAGATCGCGGATCGCCTTCTCGATCGCCTCGGCGCGGATGCGTCCGTTCTCGGCGTTCTCGGTCAGCTCGCGCCGGACCGCCTCAGTCCTGGCCTGCGCGATCCGGGTTTCGGCGACCTGGATCTCGGTGTGGGTGAGGTCGAGAATCGTGCGCAACTGCGTCAGCAGTGTGGTTTCAGTGGTGGTGGTCATTGATATAGCCCCTCAAGCGTTGACGGATTGGGTCGGCGCTGGGCTGCACCTGGTCCGTTGGCTACCCGGCGTGTGGGGGCAGACGAACACGTCTCCGATGTGAGATGGATCGCAATCGCGTCAGCGCGGCTGCAGGATGATCACCGGGATCTCGCGAGCGGCCCAGGACTGGTAGGTGTCGAAATCGGCGTACGCCTCGACCAGCTTCGGCCACAGCCGGGCCCGCTGCTCAGGGGTGGCGGTCAGCGCGCGCACCGGTCGCCGCTCCGAGCCGATCTCGATGTGGGCCTCCGGGTTGGCCACGAGGTTGCGGTACCACTGCGGGTCCGTGTCGCGGCCACCCTGCGAGGCGACGACGATCACGTCATCTCCATCGTGGATGTACACCAGCGGGGACACCAGCCGCTTGCCGGACTTACGGCCGATGTGCTCGAGCAGCAGGGTCGGCACCGGCTTCTTGAACCCGGCCCCCACGCGCCAGTTCGCGCCGATCTTTCCTCCGGAGCGGCGATACACCCAAACATGCGCCTTGCCCGCGTACTTCATGATCTTGGAGACGACGGGCGAGTTCAGCTGCTTGGGCTTGTTGTTCGGGTCCATGCGCTCAACCTAGATACTGCGCCGTGCTGCCGCCCAGCGGCATGGCCGGCATCCCGAGCTTGCGATGGTCCCAGCTGCGGGTCCGGATCGGTGCCACCCGTACACAGATCCGGTTGTTCATCATCTGGTCGACGAACGGGCGCATCTCATCGGAGTACGGTCCGGTGTAGCGCTCCCAGACGCTGATGCCAACGCGCAGTGCGGTTTCCGGGTCATCGACGATCTCGGCCCGGCCGTCGATCGAGACGCCGCGCAGGGTGTCGTAGGTGTGGCCGTCCTCGATCATCACGGTCACCGTCGGGTTGCGACGCAGGTTCACCGCCTTCTGCGACTTGGCCTTCGTCTCGAACCAGATCTCGCCGTCGAGCACGGCGTACCACATCGCGACCAGGTGCGGCCGCCCGTCGGGCAGCACGGTCGCCATCGTGGCGGTGCGGCTGCGTTCGATGAATTCGCCGATCTCGTCGTCGGACATGACGATCTTCGCGCGCTCGTTCTTGCCCACGATCGAAATACTGTCAGGTCGCGGGAGCGGCCACCGTCACGGGGATGCCGTATCAGCTACTCATCAACATGATGTACTGCGCGGCGGTCATCTGCTGCGTGGCCAGCAGGGTCGGAGCGCTCGTCTCGATCGCGTACCGGTCGGCCGTCGCCAGGCAGTAGAAGGTCTCGTCGGTCATCCGCAGGCAGCGGCTGCCGGGCATGTTCGGCACCGGGTTGGCGGGCTGTGCGATCGGTGACACCTCAGCGAAGAACTCATCGACGACGCCCTCGGCGCCGTCGGCGTCCTCGGCCCGGTAGACGCTGGAGCCGGCCATCGCGACGAGGTCAACTCCGGTGTCGGAGAACAGCTTCGCCGAGCGCACGGGGTCGGATTGGAAGTGCAGGGCGCCGCGCCGTTCGTAAGTCGTGTTCTTGGTGAACGTCAGATCCCGGCCGTCGAGCGGGATCGTCCGGGCCAGCAGCCCGGTGGGATCGATCGAGATGTCGGCGAGCTCGCTCAAGTCCGTGGCGCGGAAGTCGTCGATCGCCGGCGTTTGCAGCTCGATGCTTTTCGCCACCAGCTTGGCCGCGGCGTCGACGCCGGCGGTTGCCTGCGCCTGCTGCATCAAGACGTACGGGCCGTGCGCGGTGAACGAGCGCACCGCGCCGAACGACCCGATCGTCCGATCACTCGCGGTGTAACTGGTCGCCCGCGCCTCCGGATGTCCCGGGATCTCCAGTGTCGCCGGTCCGTCGGCACCTTGCTGCTGCGCCGCCGCCTCGCCCAGGTCGGTGGCCGCGGCTGCCGCAGCGTCGTCGTCGGCGAAGCGCAGCACCGCATTGAGCAACACCCGGCGCTTCTTCTCGGTGCGCACCGTGGCGAAGCCGGTGACGAAGTCGTGCCGGGCCGCCGCCCCGGCGAGGTTCATCGGGCCGATCAGCGCGAGAGCCTCCGCGCGCGGCAGCACCACCGCGCCGAAGCCGAATCCGTCCTTCAATGCGGAATCGACTTCCCACGGTCCGACGACATAATCGGCGAGCCGCTGGCCCTCGAGCACCGCACCCAGCATCGGGTCACCGGCGACGCCCAGCGGTTGCCTCGGTGTCGTCGGGAACCGACCCGGGTCCAGCCGATCGAAATCCAGCGTGGGCCCCGACGGTCCGCCGGTGGCTTTGATCGCCGCCCCCTCGACGGTGGACGTACACGCCGTTGCGAGCAGCGCGACTACGAAAACAAGGGCGAGAATTGCGTGCCGCATTCAGGCGAAATTACCCGCCCCGGCAGAAACCGCGGTTCAGGCATGCCGGTGGGTGTCGAGGTACTTGCGTTCGGCGCCCAAACACCAAAGGCCACGACCTCTTTCGAGTTCGCGACCTTCAGCCCCTGCAGTTCGTTTTGTGTGCGGATCTCAAATGCAGGTCAGACTGCCCATCCGGCGGTTGATTCCACCGACTTTTCGCGATTTTTCCACCGACTTTATACAGGATCAGAAGACGACTTCGGTGGTGCCGCTCTGGCGTTCGCTCGGTCGCGTCTGGTGGCATCTGCGCTCCTCCTCGCAAACTATGAATCTGGCGTTTCCGCTGGCAGGGTGCATTCTGTGGCGGTTCGGTGAAATTGTGCCATTTCATTCCACCGACTTTCTCCAGCTGCGGACATGACGATGGACCGCACCTGTTAAGCGCGGTCCATCGTGCGGAGTTGCTTTTAGGTTCGTGGGGGTGTGCGGGCGGGCTCGTGGCCGAGGTCGGCGGCGAGCTGACGCATCCGCATGTCGATGGACTCGCCCCTGACCTTGGCGGGGTCGAAGTTTGCTTGGCTTTCCCGGTTGGAGGCGACGACAGCCATGGCCAGGATCAGCTTGATCATCGGGTCGCGCCGCGGCCCGTCGGTGAGCTGCCTCAGCCCTGTCACGTGGGCGGACTTGAGGTGGCTGAACCGCTGCTCGGTCAGCGCGCGAGCTGCCTCGAAGTACACCGCGTGTTCCCAGCTCCCGGGTACCAGATCCCATTGCGCGCGTTTGAACTGATCTGGAGTGAGGGTGACCATGACGCTGGACTTGACGCAGCATCCACGTTCGTGGGCCTGCCAGGTCGGCTCCGCGACCGGGACTCCGCGACGGCCGTACTGCATGGATTCGGGTTTGAGTGGACAGGTGACGTTGCCCAGCGCCGCCGGACAGACCAGTTTGACCTTCACCACCTGCTTGCGTGAGCGACCCAAAACGGGCCTGCCGTGTCCGCTTTGTGCGTAGAAGGGCCGTGAGTTGTATCCCATGAGGTAGGGCAGGATGCGCCGCAACCGCTTGTCGTGGAGGCGGAACTGATCGTTGCTCAGGAGGTGTTCCATCTTCGGTGCGCTGTGGCCTTTGATTTTCGCCAGGACTGCGGGGCAGAAGAACGCCCCGGCCCATTGGAGAGCGCCTGGCTCTGGCTCGGAGGCGGGCGCTCCGGCAGGTTTCGTTGAGGGGCATTCGATCCCCCAGCCCTTGGGGAACCGTCCGACGTAGTTGTAGCGGCGTTCGAGCAGGATGTCGGCAGTTTTGTCCTTCGTGTTGTAGGCCATGTCAGATGTCATGAACGGCCATTTGGCACGAAGACTTTCAGAACGTCCGGTCAGACCGTTGGCCTCGGCTTGTTCAAGCGCATCGGCCATGCCTTCCGGGCTTCCTGAAGTTCCGTAGTGGATGGCGATGCCGACGAAGACCGGGGCCACGGCGTGCATCGCAGTGGGCTTGCCGATGCGGGTCAGCGCGGTCATTTCCAGAGTCATCCCCGCATAGGTGATCTGGCGAGTCGTGCCTGTGCCGTCGCCGGCCGCAGACTTGCGGTCGCGCACGTGGTAGTTCGCACTCGGTACGGCGCCGCGCATCTTGTCGTCGGCGACGCCGATCGTGCCGTCCTGTTTGGCGACGAGGTAGAGGGTTCCGTCGACGACGAGGTCTCCCCGGCAGCCTTCGGGGTTCTTGACCTCTACGGACGCCGCGACGAGCCGGTTGATGGCCAGGTGCAGAAGTCGTGCGGCGCGTTCGGCATGGTCGCGTTGTTCGTCGGTGCGTTTTTCGAGGCGGGCGTGATATTGCGCGTTGGTAATGCGCCGGGCTGGCAGGTCAGCCCAGGAATCGAAAGGCCTGAGTCTGCGTGCCCACCAGGCGGTGAAGCGCTTGTACTCGGCGTGGTGTTGTCGCCAGATCCGCGAGCAATCCTGGTCGTGCATGCCGACTGCGGTGAGTTGGGCCGCGGTGAGCTCCGTCATCGTCTGCAGGAGGCCCGTCAGTGTGGGGGGACGTTTCATAATGACCCTGATCAGCAGCGAGACCAGAACTGCGGTGGTCGTATAGGCGATGCCTTGTCGACGTCGCCCGGCCGCCTCACGACGATGCTGGTGTTGATCGTCGATGAGTTCGGCTACCCCAGATTCCCACACCAAGTGGCGAGCGTAGTTGAAGAGGTCGTCGGCAATGATGCACTCCGGTTTGCGTGCGGCGATCATCGCAGGCTCTCCTGCTGAATGGTGATAGCGTGCCGGATTTTGAAGTGCGGCAATTCCTTTCGTAGATCACTCAATACCCTCAGGTCCGCAACATCCGCTAACTGCAACAGCATCGCTGTGGGTATGCGCCGTTCGGCCATATCAAGAATCCACCGGTTGCGCAGCGCCGCCGCCCTAACGGGTGGATATCCCTTGTTCGTCAGCTTTTCGCTGATGCGGTTCACGATATTGCGTTCAGCGAACTCGGCGTTGGGGGCCAACACCAGGCCGTCACCGACTCGGGCCGCCAATTCGATGAGCCGGGAGTTGATGCCGGGTTCTAGGACCGGTACCTGCCGTGCACCGCCGGCGGCGTTGGGCAGCGCGACGACGCAGATCGCTCGGCCATGTGAGCGCACCGTGGTGATCGCCGTTCCTCGCAGGACCTTGAAGTCGGCCGCGCGGGCACCGACGCCGTAGCTCAGATCCGCCAACGCCAGCGCTCGCATCCCCAGCGGAGTGGGCAGTTCCCAGACGACCCTATAGAAAGAGCGGATCTCGTCGTAGCTGGCCGCCTTCCGCTTCGTCCGCGCCACCGGCGTTACCCGCTCTGGCGGGTACTCCCGAGGATGGAACAAGCGTCCCGCGGTATAGAGGACGTGACGGACTTGCCGATGACCTCGGGGGCTCTGCGCTCCGGTGACCTCCAGTCGCTCGTCGACAGGTCCGCGTTTGAGAGCTCTCTTGGCGTCGACGACGCCACCGACGGCGGCCCAGGCCAGATGCCTGGCCACCTCTGCACAAGCCTTCCTGTCGGTCGCTGCGGTGGTGAACTCAGTCATGCACTGGACCTTCGCCGCCTCCAGAACCGCTTCCCTGGCGACCTCGGGGTCCGGGTAGCGGATCGTGATAGCGGTAAGCATGGCCATACGCTCTTCGAGATCGGGACCCGGCTCCGGCACCGGTGTCAGGGCGGCGCGTTGCATGAACGCCGAAGCCGCCTCCAGGAGCGGCTCGGGCGGTGCCTCGTCAGGAACAGTCACCGACGCATCGGCCGCGGTGAACCCCTTGAATCGGGCCATCAGCAACCACCACCGATCACGCGGCGTGGTTGGTTGACAATCGTGCGTAGGCACGCTGAAATGAACACAGTCCTCCTTGGAGGTTTAGAAGAGCGTCGCAACTCTTTGTTCGTCTGGAAGCCGGGTTGGCGCCCGGCTTTCGGCATTTCTGGGCGGCATATGCCGCGGGGAGTGCCGTTACCGCAGTCAGCTAGGTGTTCGGTGCACCTCCCGAACTCGGCGCGTGTGCAACGGGATTCAGTGGATTCTCGATAGACTCATGGCGATCGATTCCGTGCTGGCTCAGCGCCAGTTTCAGGAGTTCACCGCCAGCCTGCGACAACGTAATGTCGGCGGAATCCGCATACGTGTAGACGGCTTCAGCGATTGCCGGTGGCAAGCTGAACTCGACTCGCACCCGTGAAAGGCGCCCGTTCCGTGGCCTGGCCATCGCAGCTCCCATCGAGTCCCGGAGATTTGTCGAGAGATTCCCGGCCGTAGATTAACCGACCCATCACGCTGAATACGTTGCCGTTGGGGGCTTCTCGCAGTAGTTGGTGTCAAAGTTCACCGTATGTGGTGAACTTCGAAGGCTAGGCGCCTCGGCGGCGAAGATGGTCCCTGTTCAGATCATGGTTCCACTCGATGTGCGCGCTCTGTGCGCATACTCGTTGCTGAAGAACATATTTCGACCTCCTGAGAGGAAACAATGCCTTAGGGTTGATCGGACTCGCGACCGCCGTTAGCTCCTGCGCACGGGACTCGACAATGCAGATCAAAACATCCAGCCACAGCTTCGGAGAACTCTTCGCAAACAGCATTCTGCGCGCGTGTCGCCGGCGCTGACGCATCGACAGCGGCGAGAGCCAGGACGGGACACGGGAGATGCAGCTTCGCTCGTCGCCAAATCCGATGGTTCCGCTCAATCATCAACCACGGCAACGGAGTCCGGTTCGCCGGCGATCCGTCTTACAGTCTCCTGCTGCACTACGGTCAGCATGTCCTCGGTATAGCCATCGATCACGAGAGCCCACCACACCGTTCTCACGTTGGGACAGCGAGGACAACATCGGGGGCTGACGACGCCGAACTTGCCCATGCGCGGTGGGTAGTCCCATCCGAGATCAAACGCATCGCTCGGAGTCAGGATCTCCTCAACCCCGCACACTTCGCAGATATGCCGCCACTGTCGTTCGGTGTCCGTCATGCGCGCCAGTCTCGCCTGCAGCGGTGACAGGTATGCGAGACGGGCGAGGAGCGCCTCGGCACCACACCACAAGGGGTCGACCAGGCCGCGCCCACCGCCGGGCGGCTATGGGCCGTGCTGGTCTCAAGCCGGCCGCGGCGCGCCGGGATCAGTGAGAATGCCGCCGCCCGGGATCACGGTGATCGGCGACCTTTTCCACGCCGGCAAGCGCGGTCAGATCACCGTGCAGGTGCAGTGGGACTGGGTTGGCCGCCCCGGGCGCACGATGACGGTCAAGGGCATCGAGGACGTCCCCGTCCACGACTAGGACGCCATAGTGGCCAGGTCGTGCATAGGGCTTGTGACGAGCGCTTCGATCAGGTCGACCAGCACCGCACCGATGGCGGGCAGGACATCGGTGTGGCCGGTGAACATCGCGACGATGCACACCGCCAGCCAGGACGCGACGATGACGACTACCGTGATCAGCAGATGCTTGAGCGCGGTCAGTAGATGAGAAGACATGCCTCCCCCTCACAGGGGTTGAAAGCGACGAGACAGCCGTGGCCGTCCCACCGCGACCCGACTGGCCCCGGCATAACTTCCTGTGAGTCAGAGCATGTCTTACAGGTACGAAGTGCATCAATGCTGGTCAGGGGCATGATCAAAACCCCGTTGCATTGTGTGCCTGATAGGCACACAATGATTGGCATGGCTACGAAGACGGAGCGGTTCGCGGTGCGCTTGACTGCTGAGCAGGACGCGCTGATTCGTCGTGCCGCCGAGGTGGAGGGGACCGATCTGACCAACTTCACGGTTACTGCGACTCTGGCTCATGCCCGCGAGGTGCTCGCCGATCGGCGGCTGTTCATGCTCGATGCGTCAGCCTGGTCGGAGTTCGTGGCGGTACTGGACCGCCCGGTGTCGCAGAAGCCGCGGCTGGAGAAGCTGTTCACGGAGCCCTCGATCTTCGACGAGTGAGCGGCTACAGCGCGCCCCGGCCGATTAGCGAGCACGATGTGGTCGCCGACTTCGACAGCGGCGAGGCCAGCCTGGATGAGTACCTGCGGGGACGCGCCCTGGCCAACCACGTCGAGGGTGCCTCCCGGTGCTTCGTGACGTGCCGGGACGGACGTGTCGTCGGGTTCTACGCGCTGGCCTCGGCGGCGGTGGAGCGCGCCGGCACACCCGGGCGGGTGCGACGCAACATGCCCGACCCGGTGCCGGTGATCCTGTTGTCACGGCTGGCGATCGACCGCAAAGAACAAGGCCAGGGTCTGGGCGCTGCACTGCTGCGCGACGCGATCACCCGCGCGGTGGCCGCCGCGGAGATCATCGGCGTGCGGGCACTGCTGGTACACGCGCTGGACGAGCAGGCGCGAGCGTTCTACGCGCACTTCGATTTCGAGCCCTCACCGACCGACCCGCTGCACCTGCTGCTGTTGATCAAAGACGCCCGCGCCCTGCTCGACCCGCCGCAGAAGTGACTGGCTGATGCCCGACGACATGGAGAACGCACCCGAGGACCGGCGGTGGCGATCAGCAGCGACCTTCCAGGGATTTCTCGACCACATGGAGGAGTTCTGGCATTCACCGCAGGGCCAGCAGCTTCAGGCCGATCAACAGGCCGCCGAGGCCGACCTGCAAGCGTGGCTGGCCGATCAGCCAGGGGTCCTCGTGGGCCGCCACGGCGGGCAGGTGCCCGAGCAGTGGGAAGGCCAGGTCGACGGGCACAGCTTCTACTTCCGCGAACGGGGCGGGGATTGGGACATCGAACTGGACCTGCACGAGCAGCAGCCCGGCATCACCAGGGGACACCTCATCGCCACCGGCACAATCACCGCCCCCGGATATGGGCAGAGCCCCCGGGAGCGGGCGGCGTTCATCGTCACCACCATCCGCAACCATCTGCGCCACACGCGGACCGCCGAGGCCACCGCCAGCTCGGATTTCGCCTACCGGGTCGAGTGGTCGCCGGCGGACAACGAGTTCGTGGGCCGGGTCGCCGAGTTCCCCGCGCTGTCCTGGCTGGCACCCACCGAGGACGAGGCGCTGCGCGGCATCATCAAGGTCGTCGAGCAGATCGCGGCCGATGACCCCGACACCGGCGGTCGGGGACTCCGATGACCGCGGAGAACGGCGTCGACACGGAATTGCTGGGACAGTCGGCGTTCCACAAGCTCACGCATGGTTTCGCGATCCGCGACCGGCTGCGCGATGTGCTGGCCGAGCAGCAGGCGATCGAGCGGCATTACCTCCGGCGCGACAACAGCAGTGAGTACAGCTCGCGCACGGCCTGGGCGGAGTGGGTGCTGGACTCAGATCTCGACTACACCGAGGCAGCGCTGCTCCTGGGGGATTTCATTCACAACCTGCGCGCTGCGCTGGATCACGCCGTGTGGGCGATCACCCCGGCGCACATTCAGGAGAAGAGACCGACCGAGGTGGCGTTCGGGCTGCGCTCGACCGAGCAGAGCTACGCGAAGTGGGCGAAGGCTCGCCGTGACTGGTACGGGCCGGAGGTGTTCGAGGTGTTCAAGAGCAGTCAGCCGTTCAACGCCGTGGGTACCGGCACGCTGCATCCGCTGCACATCCTGCAGTTCCTGTCGAACACCGACAAGCACCAGCTGCTCAACATCGTGGCCAACACCCAGGTCGACCTGGGCGGTGTCACTGTTGATCCGGAGCCACCCGGCGGCGTGGTCTCCACGGTCAACCAAGGTGTCGTCTGCAAGGGATCGGTCCTGGCCCGGGTCGAGTTCGCCAGACCCACCCAGCCAGGGAAAACAGAGGTGACGCTGAAGCCGGTCTTTGCGTTCGAACAGGTCTTTCGGTATGTCGACCAAGATGGCGCACAGCAATGGCTGGTCGTCGGCGACGCGTTGAATGAGATCGGCCCGGATGCCGTCGAGGCCGTCACCTCCCTGCTCTCTGCGCACAAGCGAGACCACGATAACCGCTGACTCGTTTCGAGTTACACGGTCCGGGCGCAGCTTTCTTCGTCACTCTCGGCGTGACGGGTGGCAACGGCCTAACGCCATCTGGCGCGAATGTTGAGTTTCTTAACGCTCCGAAGGGCCGAGTATGGCCGCAGCCAGATCCACTGATTCTCGAAGTTTGCCGAACCTAGACCAGTTACCGGTGTAGTGCCCGAACTGTCCTGCGACAACTCCGATGGACACCTTTGCTTTTCGTGCGAACGACTCGGCGTCTGCCTTCGTTTGTAGGAGGGCGAGTTCGCATCGCTGCCGGTCGTTGAAGAACGTGTCGGACGCGAATGCGTCGGCTGCGGTTTCTTGTTGGTCTGCATCGTCATCGACGCGCTTGGAACGTTCGAAGTGTAGAAACGTCACCCTTTTGGGATGTAAGAGCACGTGAGCGACCTCATGGACGAGGGTGAACCAAAAGGCGTCGACAAATCTGTATCGGCCGGTGAGCGCAATGATTGGATGCGATGGCGTATGCCACCAGGTAGCACCAGAGATGCGCGTTTCGTCGATCTCAGGAACAAAGACCAGCAATACCCCGGCGCTCAACAGCATGGCTCGGGCCGCTCGAAAACCTTCCCCCACAGGTAGTCGACTCAGTGCCGGCAGTTGATGCGCGGCGGCCCTCAGCGCACTGGCGTCGTAGTCTGCTGCGCCGCCGAGCAGCGTGTCAGCTTGGACTTCGGCGAGGCGTCGCCATAACGCCGTGGCGTAGGGGTCGACACTAAATTTCTGGCTTCGCCGATAATTGACCTGCGGCGCAAGAAATATGCGATCGAACGACTTCTCGTCGGCAACCCGGAAGAACCGCAACAATGCTTCGACTCGTGCGGAGGCCGGAGCGGAGAAGTCGACGACGCGATACTCCTGCAGGGCCTGCCTCGGAAATTTCGCAACCCAGTGCTGCATTCCTGCCAGCGTCGAGGCCGAGGTTCGGCGCACCTTGTCGGCCTGCCAGGTGGCGTCCATCTGAAGCAGCATTTCAGCGGGGATGTCGAGGACGCGCTCCAAGGCAACGGCGATATCAGGAGACAAAGGCACGTGTCCTTTGATCAGCTGATTGAAGTGCTTAGTGCTGATGTTGGTTCGAGCTGCGACGTCTGCCTGGGAGTACTCGAGCGCGTCGAGTTCGGCCTGAATCAGCGTGCCAGGCGCGACGGCCCAATCCGCCTCGAGGCGGTTGGCCACGTAGCGGAGCGTGGAATCCGAGTGCGAGTCTGCCATCAGCCAGCGTGTCGCAGCAGACTGGTTCCAGCGGCGTGGACGTCGTCAACGCGTAGCGCTGCCTGCGTCGACATCCCTGTCCAGTAATTAACCGGGTCTCCTCGAAGTACGTTCCCGGCCTTGGTCAGGACTACGGCATGCATCGCTGCCTCCTTGTGTTCGACGATGATGCGGCCCACTGCCACATCGATGGGCTGGACGTGCACACTGCGTAGCCGGCTCACCGAGCGCAGGTCGGCGGCGTGCCCCACGACTGACAGCAGAAGCCGTACGGCGTCGGCTGAGGCGGGGCATGCCCGGGTTAGCAGATCCCCAGACGTGCAGATGCGCCGCAGATCGGGTGACATCCAGGCCAGAAAAATGTTATTACCTTTCAGGTAATGGATACTTTCTGTATGATCGATTACCAGATGCACCAAGACTACCTCGGTGCATAGCTGCATCGTCGACGTGGCGCGCATCGCGAGCCCAATAGGAAGGATCACCGTGAACGCACCCAGGAAACTGACCGTCTACCTCGACGGATCGCCCCACGCCCTGGCCCCCGGCCGGTACACCGGCGCCCAGATCCGTGCTCTCGTAACCCCGCCGGCTCAGGACCTGTTCTGGGACATCGAAGACGCTGCAGATCCGGCCATCGCCGCCGACGTGGTAATCACGATCAGCGAAGAAATGCGGTTCTACACCTCGATGCCGGTGACCATCTATCTCAACACCCAGCCGTACACCGTCCCCGCCGGCGCGATCTCCGAACAGCAGCTGCGCCACCTGCCCACGCCGCCGATTAGCGGCGACGACGCCATCTGGCGCGACATTCCCGACGCCAACGACCGTCGCCTTGCCCACGGCGAGATGCTCGAGATCACCGGCGGCGAGCGATTCTTCTCAGCGCCCGAGCGGCACCGCCCCGTCACCATCATCGTCAACACACGGCCCAAGCGCGTCGAGCACCGCGAGCTGAGCTTCGAGAGCCTCGTGGAATTGGCCTTCGACAACCCACCCACCGGCGAGAACGTCCTCTTCACAATCACCTACAGCAGGGCTGCCGGGCCGAACTCGAAGGGTTCGTTGCCCGTCGGCGGCGTCCTCACCGTCAAGGAAGGCACGATCGTCAGTGTCCAGCATTCCGATAAGTCTTAGCCCCGACCTGCGTCGCCTGCGCGATCAGGGCTACGCAGTCTCGATCGTCGGCGCGCACCTCCTGCTGTCTGATGTGCCCTACGTCACCGCCGACCGCCGGGTAGCGCGCGGCACCCTCGTCTCCGAACTCACCCTGGCCGGACAGGTCACCGCCACACCGAGTGATCACGTCGT
Source organism: Mycobacterium sp. GA-0227b (assembly GCF_001499855.1). GTDB lineage: Bacteria > Actinomycetota > Actinomycetes > Mycobacteriales > Mycobacteriaceae > Mycobacterium. Next base: position 327,443 of record NZ_LQIK01000001.1, on the reverse strand, counting down.
ACGGTTCATCGGCGAAATGCCCTGCCACCCCGACGGAACCCCGCTGCGTGAAATGGTCATCGACTCCCAACCCCAGCAGATCAACGCTCAGCTGACGACTAATCACACCTTCAGCCACAAGCCAGCAGTCGGCTACCCCGACTACTTCGCCAAGATGACCACCTACGCCAATCTCCTGACTAGCCGAGCGCAGGCCATCGATCCCACCGTGTCTGCACAGACTTACCCGCCGCTCACCGACGACGCCGACGACTCGCCCCTGGTATACCTCGACACCGCATCCAGCCGTGCCGGCATCACAGCCGTCACCTCCAAGCTGGCCGTGCCGAAGGTCGCAATCATCGGACTCGGCGGCACCGGCAGCTACGTCCTGGACTTCCTAGCGAAGACACCGATCCGCGAAATCCACCTCTTCGACGACGATGACTTTCTCCAGCACAACGCCTTTCGCAGCCCCGGCGCTGCAACACTGGACGAGCTGCTCAATCACGTGGCCAAGGTCGACTACCACACTGCCCGGTACACGGCGATGCACCGCGGAATCGTCCCCCACCAGACTGCACTCGACGAGAACACGATCGATGGCATCGACGACATGGCGTTCGTCTTCGTGTGCATCGACGACGGGCCCGCGAAGAAGATCATCATCGACCGCTGCGAGCAACGCGGCATTCCCTTCGTCGACACCGGCATCGGCGTCGACGTCATCGACGATGCACTGAGCGGCATAGTCCGCACCACCATCAGCCGTCCCCACGAAAAGAGCCGCACAGCCGCGCGCTCACAGATCTCCCTCGGCGACATCGGAGATGACGCCTACCAGCACGGCGTGCAACTCGCCGAACTCAACGCCCTCAACGCGGCGCTCGCCGTCGTCGCGTTCAAAAAGGCCCTAGGCTTCTACGCAGACTTGAACCCCATCGACTCGACCAACTACACCCTGGCAACTAACGAGATCGACAACGTCGGCCCCGACCATGCCTGACATATCCCGCGCCGCATCCGTGTTCGGCCACCGCTTCGTCTCCGAGGTACCTCCATACCGGCACCTCGAACCATCAACCCTCTATGTCTGCATCGAGTACGCCACCACCGTGCACCTGTGCGCCTGCGGATGCGGACATGAAGTGGTCAACGCACTCTCGCCGACCGACTGGCGGATCACCTTCGACGGCGAAACGGTGTCACTCAGCCCATCAGTCAACAACAGCAGCTTGGCCTGCGCCTCTCACTACTGGATCAAACAGGGCCAAGTGCTTTGGTGTGAGACTGTGCCGACAGCTCGTGTCGAAGCCCTCCGCGCCGCCGACAGGCGCGCAAAGCAGCGCTTTTACGAAGACGCAGGGGACCACGAACCTGAAGCCAATAGGGTCTCGCACCAGAACAAACGGGTCAATCGCCTGTCACGCATCTGGCGTCTATTGCGACAACGCAATTGAAAGGCGCGCGCCTTCTCAGCATCTGAATGCGATTGTTGTCCGACCTACGGCGCGGTTTCCAGCTCGCCATGACGCGGCCACATGTCCGCTCCAGGAGCCCAGCCCGCAGCTTCGGTATCCCAAGAACCGGGGTGTTTCGGAGACCACGCATCCGTCGCCGCGCCGCACATCAGCCGTTGCCCTTGACAGAGGTCCGCGTGTGGGCGACCACAGTATGTTGAGCTTCGTGTACATCGACCGTATTGACGTCGAACGACTCCTCGGGTTCGAGAACCTGAGCGTCGAGGTTGATCCTGCGCTGCAGCTCATCGCCGGTCCAAACAACGCCGGCAAATCCTCGCTCCTCCGCGTTCTCGAGACATTCTTCGCGGACCCGTCGAGCGCAGACCTCCTGAGGTTGAAGCCCTTGCACGACTACTACGTAAACGGCGGGCCGCGAATGATGTCGAGCATTCAGGTGCAGTTCGGCGGCCTCACTGAGGACGAGAAACAGTTTTTCTCGGACGCTCTGGTGAGGAATGGAACGTTCTGGGTCAAGATCTCCTGTACCCGGGGTGGAACGATCGGCTATGCCGCAAGCCGCAAATCACCACGTGCCCGCGAACACTACGAACGCGTGCTGGAGTCCTTCAGCTTCGTCAAGATCCCGTCCGTCCGTGTGAGCGAGACAGGTCAGGGCGAGAACGACCAGTCTCTACTTCGACTGCACGAGACCCTCGAAGGCGTACTAGTACGCTCGGGTGGTTCGCGAAAAACTCAGTTGCAGAGAGAGTTCGAGGACGCAATTGCTCCAGTCGAGAAACTCGTTCATAGCGTACTGAGTGACTCCATGAAGGCTGTCGCCTCCGAGTTGCCCTTCCGCGAACGTGATCTCGGTATCAAGCTGCCGGATTCCCGGCACGCGCTACGCGGCATGCTCAAAGAAGCCGTCATCACGAGCAAGGACGAGATCGAGGTCTCAATCGGCGAGCGCGGCACGGGGTTCCAGTCCGCAATGGTTCTAGGTATTCTCCGGTACGTCGCTTCTAGGAGCAGTCAGACAGCAGGCCGGGTTGTATTTGTGATTGAGGAGCCCGAGGCGTTCCTCCATCCGCAGACCCAGCGGGCGATGGCGAAGATTCTTCGCGACATCTCCCAAGACGCGCAGCTCCTTGTAACGACCCACAGCCCCGTTCTGGTGGATTCCTTCTCCGTCCGCCGCATCGTCCGACTACCGCTGAGCCCCTCCGGGATGAACTACACGGCAAAGCGCCAGGAAATGTCCGAAGCCGAAGAGGGCAGGTTGTCGAGGTACTGCGACGCGACCAACAGCGAACTGGTGTTTGCGAATGCGGTGGTCCTCGTCGAGGGGCACGGCGACAAACTGCTTATCGACTACCTGCTTCAGAAGATCACGGGCGGGCCTGGCGGCCACTATGCCCTGGGAATAACCGTGGTTGAAGCATCGAGCATTGACAACATCCCCCATCTCATCCGCCTCGCGCAGCTCTTCGGAGTTCAGGCCTACGTCGTCACAGACAAGGATGGGCTGCATAAGGCCGGCGGTAACGGGAAGCGCAAGCTGCTAGAGATCCTGAAGGCCAAGGATCCGCGGCCGCCGCAGGACGAGCTCTTGGAGCTGTGCGGCCTGGCGGACACTGAAGTCACACACCTCACCGCGGCGCTTGAGCAACAGGCAGCACTGAACGCGATGCTAGATGCATGGGATGCGTTCGTGCTTGCGTCAGATCTGGAAGGCCTCCTGCTCGACACCATGAGGCAGGCGGACCTCGCCGAGAAGCTCGGCCCGGACGGAGAGAATCAGGTCGACAAAGCCACAGCAGAGAAGTTCGCGCAAGGAGCCCAGGGCAAGGCGGACATGGCCTCGTGGTTGGGTTCCAAGGGCTGGAACTCCACAGGCAGAAAGTCCGGCAAGGTGAAGCCTCATCTGCCGTCCGCGCTACTTCGAGAGCACTTGAGCTCGCGTACGGGTCTTCCCCGCGCCATCAGGCCCCTTGAAGCGTGGCTTCGCAGCATCGTTTCCGAGCACGAGCGATCTCCGCTCTGACTGGCCAAATCCATGCGGCGCATGTCCCGTATTCCGACGAAAGAGTTAGACCCGGTTGTCGGGGACTCGTGATGGTCGCTAGCTTGGCCAGCGGCGACGTTGATAGTCGTGGGCTTCCTGCCCGGATAGTTCCTGAGTGGAGTTGTTCACACGGACGAAAAAGGCTTGGCGCTTCTCACCTTTGATCGTGGTCGCAAAAACTGGCGCTGCCGCAGGACCTACGTCGATCCTGGCGATCGTGTGGTCCTCTATTTCGCAGATCGTCGTCCGGAGGTCTGCGGCAGCCACCTTGCCGAGTGACGATGAGATGCGGTCGGTGAGCCAGAGCTCCCATCCGTCACTATCCTGCTTCTTCCCAAGCATCGCAAAGTCTTGCTCGATGCCAAGCAAAGTCCCGTCGTCCGCGACTCCGACCAGTAGTGATCCACCGTTGCCATTCATGAAGCCGGCCAGGGTCTTTACGATGGCCCACTCCATCTGCGAGTCGCGCTCACCGGTTCGAAGGTTCTTGAGCGCCGTTGATTTGAACTCGACGATTCTGCTCTCCCCCGCCTTTGCAACGGCGACTATCCCTTCGGCATCGCCACTGCTGTCGGTACGTGCGAAGGGTGAATCGAATCCATCCTGGCTGCGCGTTACGGCCTTCCCCGTGGCTGACTCGACTTGCTTGATCAGACGTTCGAGGCGCTTTGTGAAGAACTCCTCAAAGTCGTCTGCTCTCAAAGCAATAGGGTCAATGTCGTGCGAACTCAGAATTGCGTCGAGTTCTTCGGGGGAGATCTTCTCATTCTTCTGCAGCCGCTCTACATAGACGCTTGGCGCACTGCCGCCGATCCGTCGATTGGTTCTTGAGTCAATAGCCGTCTTGTTGACGATACTGTTCATGATCCACCGCTGCACGCCGTTGGCGCGGCACCAGTCCTGCGGGAAGATGTGGTGAATGTCGATCGCATCGTCGAGATACGCATGCAAGTCAATAGTGTTGCCAGTACGGAAATCTCGTCCCCCGCGCTTCATCTGAAGAGCGTACAGACCCTTGTAAGCTGCGCTGTTCCTCGTTTGCAAGCGAACGAGGCGTCCGGCCTGAAGTTGCGACTCACGGATGGTTCGCGGTTCATCCGCACCGTTCTTAACCCAGCTAACAACGTCCTGAAGATCATTGGCGAACCGTGTTTCGGTTGATGTGCCGTACATTTCACCGAAGACACCGCACCAGTACCACCGACGCAACATCTCGGCGACACCGTGACTTTCAGCTCGGTCGCCCAGAATTACGAAGATCGCAGTAAGAGGTACCAACTGGGTCGGGTAAGGCAGGTCGGACTCCTTGAAAACTCTCTCGGCGTGGAGGAAACGGACCACCTTGGGCAGCGCATCGGTCACCGTGTCAGCCCAAGATTGGTAGTCATTCACCGTCAGGCGAAGCACGTCCCTTCGCTTACATGACGTCGCGGGCGCACGATCATCTCCCGGGTGGTTTTCTAGGTGTAGTGCCCGGCGATGGTATGTCGCGAGCAAGCTGATGATCTGGAGGAAGTCTGTCGACCGAAACGAACCGAGAACATGGTGTTCCGCCAGCAACTTCGCACGCTCAGCCCAATCATCACGCAGGGCGAAGTCATCTGCGGCGAAGGTCGCGGTGAGCAATTCGAAAACGGTCAGGGAAACACCGCCGGTGTTGACCTTCTCGAACACCTGGCAGACAGCCTCTTTCGGCGTCATCTTAGCCAGTTCGATTGATGGAACGGTGTATCGCTCGAAGTTGTGAACTACCGCTTCTTCAAAAGCATCCCACTGCTCGATACGTGTGTCCGCGTCAGCGCCGTCGGACGCGCAGAACTGCCTCATCCATTTCCTAGTCTTCGCCGCATCCAGCACAATCTCTAGCGGGAACAGTCCGGCGTCAACCTGTCCCTGCAGTGATGAGACATCTACGCCCACCTCGCCCCTGCCTCGGAGCATGCCGTCAGCGGACACCGAGAGAATCGCCTCTTCACGATCCTGGTCGGGATCTATGCACTTCGCTATGTCCGCAAAGTACCTCCGGTGAATCGAATTGCCGCGTGCGTCTCGCGTTGGCACAGGTTCTCCGGAGCCCAGCGCTAAGTACAGTGACGTAATGCGCTGCTGCCCGTCGAGGAGCAGCAATTCAGGCTCGACCGTTGCAGCGGCTTTGGCACCCTCCAAGGCCCGTGGCTTGAACTTCACATCTGGGTTGCCCGTTCGCAACGTCATGACCGCGCCGATAGGGTAAGACAACGAGATCGAGGCCAGCAGACTGCTGATATGCCCGTCATCCCATACCCAGTTTCTCTGAAAATCGGGTAGCTGCAGGGTCCCGTGTCCGGCCTGACGAAGCAGGTCGCCTAACGGCGTGTCACCGCTGGTGAACTTCTTATCCAAAGCCGATCTCTCCCTGTTCATTGGCATGAGGTTGCGCTGCTGCGCGAGTGGCAGGAGCTGCGTTGTCCCGCACGGTGTTCAGGATCGTCACGATGTTGTCAACATCCGCCTCGCCAAACACGTCGTCGGGACCCGTCGGTGCGTGGTCGATGTACGGCGACTCGTAGAGCCGCACAGGTTCTACGAAGCCGTTGGCTGTCAGTTCGGTGATGATGAGGTTCACGAAGCGGATCTGGTCGGCATTGAACTTCGTGCCGTCCAGGTATGCGCCGAAGGCTTCAGCGGCGGCTTCGCGGTCCAGCCCGACTAGTGACCGCACGAACAACCCCAGGCCATGCGACTGCTCCTTGGCCAGCTCGATATCGGCTTGCTCTCCCGTACCGCTCTCGACGAGCATCTGCTCCAACGAGGCGAGGTCATCCGGGGTCAAGGGTCTATTGCGTCGTAACCGTTGCAGCGCAACGTGATCCTGGTGCTGTCTGAGATACGCGCGGGCCTTGGCTTGGAAGCGTTCCCAGTTGGTGCCGGGCGTGATCCCCGGGAGATCAACGAGGGTGGCTTCGCTGAGTTCGTCGGCGAAGTCGGTATAGACCTGGTTCCGTTTCGCCTTCTCCAGGAACCGGAGCAAACCGCGTAGCTTGCGCCGCACCGATTCGAGCATCGGCAGGGTGACGTCAACCCACCACTCATCCCCGCCGACCTCTTCGAGAAGCCCCTCTTGTGCCTTCACCGACGGGATCGCTGTCTGGCTCAGCAGGCCAATTGCGATGTTCTGGATCTGTTCGCGTAGCCGTTCGGCCGCGACAGCGTCGCCTTCGAGTTGGGCGAGTTGACGGCGCAAGACGAGCATGTCGAAGCGCTTGGCGTCCTCGTCCTCGTCCTTGTGCGCTGACGGCAGCCCTGCGAGGTGTTCGGCGACATCGCCTGCGACATCGGGCGTCAGAGACGTCCAGGCCGGCCATTGCGAGTATTGCTCGACCAGCCGGCGGTGGGGTCGCACCAGAAAGTTGTCCAGGTTCATTCCCGTGACGGCCCGATGGAGCGACCACGCAACATCGACCCGCAATCCTCTTTCGGTCTCGGTGCCCTGCCCCTCGTCGGGTTCTGCCTCCGAGGGCGGCCAGGCGTGGTCGATTGCGGTGATCAGGCCAAGGCGCGTTTCGAACAGCCGCTGGTTCAATGACTTCTGGAACGAGCCTTCGGATCCCTGCAGGTCCTGGCTGAAGAATTCGAGGTTGCCGCAGAAGTCGAAGACGTAGAAGTTCTGCTTGTCCTTGCCGGGGCCGAAGAGATCGGGGCGTAGGCGGGTCCCGCGGCCGATCATCTGCCAAAACTTGGTCTTGGACCGAACAAGCTTAAAAAAGACGAGGTTGACCACGTCGGGGACATCGATGCCGGTGTCGAGCATGTCGACCGATATGGCGATGTGTGGGGCCTTGTCGGTGACGGAGAAATCGTCAATCAGCGACTGGGCATAGGCAGTGCTGTGGGTGATGACACGGGCGAATGTTCCGGCGTACTGCGGATATTGGACGTCAAAGCGTCGCGCGATGAACTCGGCGTGGGCTTGGTTCTTGGCGAAGATGATGGTCTTGCCGAGCCGGTCGCCCTCGGCGACGCGGTGGCCCTTGCTCATCAGTTCGGCGAGCACCTTGTCGACGGTGTCCTCGTTGAACAGGAACCGGTTGATCTCCTCTGAGCTCACCTCGTCAGGTGGGTCCTCGTCGCCCCAGTCCAGGGCATCCCAGTCGTCCTTCTCCTCTTCGGAGAGATCGGCGTAGCGGATGCCTTGACGCAGGAACTTGGTGCCGACGGAGATTCCGACAGCTGGTACCAGGAAGCCTTCCTTGACGGCGTCGTCGAGGCTGTAGGCGTCAGTGGGTACGCCGTCTTCGAGGCGGAAGAGTCGGTAGGTGTTGTGGTCGACTTCGTCTTTAGGGGTGGCGGTCAGGCCGACGAGCAGTGAGTCGTACCAGTCGAAGATGGCCCGGTACTTTTGGTAGACCGACCGGTGGGCTTCGTCGATGACGAGGAGGTCGAAGTAGCCGGGTCCGAACTTCCTAATGCCAGAGTCGGTGTCGTTGATGAGGTTCATCATCGTCGGGTAGGTGCACACGTATACCCGGCCGTCGGTGATCTTCTCGGTCACCAGATTCACGGTGGTCACATCAGGCAGATGCGCCTTGAACGCGTTGGCGGCCTGGGTGACCAGAGCTGTGCGGTCGGCGAGGAACAGGACCCGTTTGACCCAGTTGGCTTCCATCAGCTGCTTCACCAGCGCGATGACGGTGCGGGTCTTGCCCGACCCGGTGGCCATCACCAATAGGGCTTCGCGTTCCTTAGCGGTGAATGCGTCGTCGATCGCGCGAATGGCGCGGTGCTGATAGTGGCGCTCCACAATTGCCGAGTCGATCGGCGTGTCGGACAACGGTTTGTGGGTGTCGCGGCGTTGGATCAAGAGCTCAAGCTCGTCCCGGGTGTAGAAACCCTGGATATCCCGCGGAGGGTAGCCGCCGGTGTCATCCCAGACCCAGTGCTCGAAGCCGTTGGTGTAGAAGATGATCGGCCGTCGGCCGGTCATGTTCTCCAGGCAGTCGGCGTAGAGCTTGGCCTGCTGCTGGCCGACCTGCGGGCTCTTGGTCGTCCGTTTGGCCTCGACGATCGCCAACGGGAGACCGTCTGCACCCCACAAGACGTAGTCGACAAACCCCTTGCCGTCGCCGTTCGGCATGCCGGTAACCGGGTACTCGCGGTCCTTGGTGTCTGTCAGGGGCCAGCCTGCTTCGGCGAGCATGACGTCGATGAACCGATCTCGGGTCTCGGCTTCGTTGTAGTCGCGGTCGTCAGTCTGCTGGTTGGCGACTTGGGCTTTCTTGATCGCGTCGCGCAGTGCGGCGATCTCGGCGGCCTGCGCAGCGGCAAGCTCGTCCTTCTCGGCCAGCGCCTCCGCGTGTGCCTCGTCCTGTGCCGCGAACTTCGCCGCAAGCTGGGCGACCTCCTGCCGGGACAACGGTGCGGCCTTCGCCGCGATCTTCGGATCGAACGCGGCCCTCATCGGAACTGACTGCGGCTGAGTCGAATACCGGAATGTCGCCCACAGCATCACGTGGTGCAGTTCGCGCAACACATCCAACGCGGCCCGCGGCGGGATGGGCTGCGAATCGTGGACAGCAGTGTTGCCGAGCTTGCGGATCAGGTTCAACTTGGTCGCGATCCCGACGCCGACTTTAGACTTGAACTTCGGATCGTTGATCTTGGCGGCAAGGTCGTTCTTGTACGGCACCGGCAAGACTAGAACGTCATACAAGTAGTCGACCAACAATTCGACGGTGCGGCGGCTGTAAAAGCAGGCTGACCGGGGGTCGCTGGTGGCGTAGCTCTCCGCCCGCGCGCAGTCGGCGTGCATCTCGGGCCAACCGACCGTGTGGAGGAAGGCGAAGTTGGACATTGCGCTACCTCACAGCTGTCCGGAGAAAGCGCGGGATTGGAGACAACCGAGCAGTTCATCCATGAATTTAGTGGACTCGGCTAGGAATCTGGCCTGCCGTCGGCTCCTGGCTGCCACATCGCAGTACGTTTGTTGATCATCCCGAGCCGGAACTGGCGCACGATATTGGAGAAGTTTTGCTTTCGCTATGTTCCGCACGCCGGCGGCGCCGCTCGCATTGTGCCGCACAAAAGCCAAGAACTCTTGGCTCCTAAGAATGCCCAACACAAAGTCAGGTAGAACCTGACAACACTCAGGAACCTCTAGCCGCCATACCTTGTCGGGCAAGAAAAGGTTGTCACACGGCTTATCGACGATTGCTGTAGCTCCCAGTAGATCTAATGATCCACTCGCTCGACCGAAAAGCACGTCCCCAGAGTGAATTCGATGGTTGGGCGGGGGGGTATAACTTGTAGGCATCGGTTTTGACTCTGCAGGGTCAAACTGACCGCTAGAGATCGCACTGACTTTAATTACCCTGTTGTCCGGATGGGTATCATGCGCGGAGCCCACCACATTCTTGCCGCTAGTGAAGGTGATGCCTAACTCGGCCAAGCTTGCCCTCGTATCGCCATCTCGGCACGCTGCCGCGAAGGCGGCTCTTTCAATGGATTTTGTAAGGCTTACCGTGTGACGTCGTTTGCGTAGGGCCGCATCAGCATGGTCGAGTATTGAAGCGATACGACGCTGCGCGTGTAGTGAAGGAAGCGGTACAGGCCATTTTGCGAGAGCATCCCGCCCCAGATGGTTAATGCCGACCCCGCGCGAACCTCTTGCGAATGCCGATGTCGCTGCTTGCCAACGGAAGTAGTGGAGCAAGTACTGCGGGTTTGCGTTAGGCCCACATCGCACTCGCAGCAACGTGTTCTGAAACGCACACTCCTCAATTTCACCACTCCATATAGCAGGCTTCCCCACCTCGGTCGCCGAGCCAGAGGCTTCGTTGAGGAGAATGTCACCGGGTTTCAGCCGAAAGGTCTCCATCTCTGAATCCGAGAAGTTCATCGACTTCACGTCTTCAAGGAGCAGACCGGACCACCCAACATTGGCTGCCCGCAGATACTTCCGCATATTTGGACCGTCATGGTTCTGCGGTGACCGCTGCCGCCCCAGTTTCACTTCTGCAATTGATGTGAGCGGCACTGTAGGAATGCTCACGACAACAGCGCCTTTAGTGCGTCCAGCCCCGAGGAAATTTCACCCTCAAGCCTCTCGATCTCGGCGATTATCTCTAGCGGAGGCCGGTGCTCGACCACATCCTGAACGATCTTCTTGTATCGGTTTAGCGATAACTCGTATCCCTGCTCGACGATGTCGCCCTTCGGTACGCAGAACGACTGTTCAGTGCGTGTTCGCGAGAGTTCGGAACCATTCCGTTCCATCCAGCGCGAGAGCACATCTCGGAGATCGCTCGCTTCAACCGGATTCCGCTTATCGTCTAAAGAGAATCCATCAGCAGTCACGTCGTAGAACCACACCTGATCGGTACCGCCAGAGTTGGTCTTCGTGAACAACAGGATCGCCGTCGATACACCCGCGTACGGTTTGAACACACCGGACGGCAACTTCACGATTCCATCGAGCTTCTGATCTTCGACCAACATTCGCCGAAGGTCTTTGTGCGCCTTCGATGAACCGAACAGCACTCCATCGGGCACGACAACCGCCGCACGCCCACCGGGCTTCAACAGCTTCAAGAACAGCGCCACAAATAACAGCTCGGTCTTCTTAGTCTTTACGACCCTTTGCAGATCTTTCGAGGTCGACTCGTAGTCCAGCGAGCCAGCGAATGGAGGGTTCGCAAGGATCAGCGTGTACTTCTCGGCGTCTTCGGAAGCACCCTCCGACAGCGAGTCCCGGTAGCGGATATCAGGACTTTCGATGCCGTGCATCAGCATGTTCATGCTGGCGATCCGGAGCATAGTGTTGTCGAAGTCGTAGCCGTGAAACATGCTGGCGTGGAAGTGCTTGCGCTGCGCGGCATCGGTGAGGACTGACGGGTGCTGCTCGCGGATGTACTCGGACGCGGCAACGAGGAAGCCTGCCGTACCGGATGCCGGGTCGCAGATCTCGTCGGTCGGCTTCGGCGCCATCATGTCGACCATCAACTTGATAATGTGCCGCGGCGTACGGAACTGGCCGTTGACGCCGGCGCTCGCGATCTTCGACAGCAAGTACTCATATAGGTCGCCGTTGGTATCGCGATCGTTCATCGGAATGTCGTCAAGCAAGTCGACCACCCGGGACAACAGCTGCGGCGTCGGGATAGTGAACCGGGCGTCCTTCATGTGTTCGCCGTAGGTCGAGCCGTCGCCACCGATGGTCCGCAGGAACGGAAAGACCTCTCCCCCGACCGTCGTGAACATGACAGCCGGCTCCTCATTCTTGAAGCGCGACCACCGCAGCTTTTGTTGGTCTGAACCGAAACGGAGCTCACCGGATGCGCCGAGGCGCGCTTTGCGCTCTTCCAGAGTCTCTAGGTCATCGAGGCGTCGGATGAACAGCAGGTAGGTGATCTGCTCGATGACCTCCAGCGGGTTGGAGATGCCGCCGGACCAGAATGCGTCCCAGACCCGGTCGACCTTGCTCTTCAATTCACCGGTGATCACGGCCGAGTCCCCCTCAATCTCATCGTCCTGAACTGAACGGAACTGTATATAGGACCCAGCCGACAAGTGGCACACAACGCTGAGGATCGACTTGCCAGATCGGGGCGGTACCGCGACATGCGACCATCCAGATGGGGACTTGGAGCTCTATATCCCGCGGCCCTGTCGTCAGGAAGTTCAATCAGGCATTCTCCACAAAACACAAAGGTCACGAACCATTTCTGGTTCGTGACCTCTATGCCTGCAGTTCGTAGAACCGCTCTTTGTGGGCGAAGGGGGACTTGAACCCCCACGTCCCGAAGGACACTGGCACCTGAAGCCAGCGCGTCTGCCATTCCGCCACTCGCCCCAACAACCGGGGGAGCCTATCACGCACGGCGCCCCGCTCCCCAACCGTACCGGCGGCACCGCAGAGCTTGGTCACGCGCCTGGACCGATCGTGATTCATACGGTCTGAGCTGGATTGATCCGATTCTCAGAATTCTGTTGGTCCCGCAGCGCGGCGCTGGGCCGATACCATGCACATGAGCATTGTGGCCAGGCGACACGCTGGGCATCCGTGCCGATGAGCAGGACGAACGAAACGACCGAGTGAGGCGGGCGGTGACATGGGTCTAGTCGACCGCATCGAGCGCAAGCTCGAGTCGACGGTCGGTGACGCTTTCGCCCGGGTGTTCGGCGGTTCGATAGTTCCGCAGGAAGTCGAGGCGATGCTCCGCCGGGAAGCCGACACCGGTGCGCGGGAAGTGCTCGGCGGCCAGGTTTTGGCCCCGAACGCCTACGTCATTACCCTCAGTGTGCCTGACTATCAGAAGGTGAGCGCCGACCCAGACCTCACATCAGCGACTTTTGCCAAGCACTTGGAGGGATACATCCGTGAGCAGGGATGGCAAACGTATGGTGATGTTGTCGTCAGGTTCGAAGAATCATCCACCCTGCACACCGGACAGTTTCGCGCGCGTGGAGCGGTCAATCCCGACTCGACCACTGGCGAACCCGCCCCACCACCTCGAGTACGTGTGTCCAGCGCAGAATCAGGAGTACCACCGATGAGCGACAATCCGACCTACCGCGGCGGCCAGGGGCCGGGCCGGCCAGCCGACGAGTATTACGACGAGCGGTACGGCCGTCCGGACGACCGCGGTCAGTATCCCCCGCAGGAGCAAGGCGGCTACCCGCCCCAGGGTGACCCCTACCCGCCGCGTCAGGGCGGCTACCCCGACCAGGGCGGCTATCCAGAGCAGCAGGGCGGCTACCCGGAACAGGGCGGCTATTCCGACCAAGGCTATCCACCGCCGTCGTACGAACAACGGCCTCCCGGCGGCGGGTACGGCCCGCCGCAGGGCGGTTACCCGGATCAGGGCTATCGCCAGGCACCCGGCGGCTACGGTCCGCCACAAGGTGGGCAGCCGGGCTATGGCGGTCCTCCCGCCGGTGACTACGACTACGGCCGCTCGCCGGCGCCGGGCCGTCACGAAGAGGGTGGTTATGGCCGGCCCGAGCCACGGCCCACGTATCCGGATCAGGGCGGCTACCCCGACCAGGGTGGCTATCCCGACCAAGGCGGCTATCCCGACCAGGGCGGCTACGGCGGTCAGCCGTACGGCCGCCAAGACCAGGGTTACGGCGCCCCGCCGGACTACGGCCGCTACGGCGACGCGCCGGCCGCCGGTTACGCCGAGCCCGCGGGTGGCTACGAGCCCGCGGGTGGCTACGACTACGGCCAGCAGGGCGGCTACGGCGCCGGCTACGGCCAGTCCGACTACGCCGCCGGCGGCGCCACCGTCACGCTGCAGCTCGACGACGGCAGCGGCCGGACCTACCAGCTACGCGAGGGCACGAACGTGATCGGCCGCGGCCAGGACGCCCAGTTCCGGCTGCCCGACACCGGGGTGTCGCGACGCCACCTGGAGATCCGCTGGGACGGACAGGTCGCGCTGCTGTCCGATCTGAACTCCACGAACGGCACCACCGTGAACAACGCGCCGGTGCAGGAGTGGCAGCTCGCAGACGGCGACGTGATCCGGCTGGGCCACTCCGAGATCATCGTCCGCGTGCACTGAGCACCGAGGCCGGCCGCGGCCGGGGCGCGAAGCTCGTCGCTTCCCGCTCATGTCGGTGACCGTCCAAGTATCGTGACGGTGCCGAGGCCGGCTGCGCGGTGCCGACGCAACGAGAACGGGACGGGGACGGAGAGGACGTCAGATGCAGGGGTTGGTACTGCAACTGACGCGCGTCGGATTCCTGTTGCTGCTATGGCTGTTCATCTGGTCAGTGCTCAGAATTCTGCGCACAGATCTCTACGCGCCCACCGGTGCCGTCATGGTGCGCCGTGGGCTGCCGCTGCGGGCCTCGCTGCTGCCCAACCGGGGCCGTCGTAACGTGGCGCGGCATCTGGTGGTCACCGAGGGCGCGCTGGCCGGGACCCGCATCACGCTGGGCAGCCAGCCGGTGTTGATCGGGCGCGCCGACGATTCGACCCTGGTACTCACCGACGACTACGCCTCGACCCGGCACGCCCGCCTGTCGCCTCGAGGTTCGGAGTGGTACGTCGAGGACCTAGGATCGACCAACGGCACATACCTCGACAGGGCGAAGGTGACGACGGCGGTACGCGTTCCGATGGGCACGCCGGTTCGGATCGGCAAGACGGTAATCGAGCTGCGCCCGTGACACTGGTGCTTCGCTATGCCGCGCGCAGCGACCGCGGCCTGGTCCGGGCGAACAACGAGGACTCCGTCTACGCCGGTGCGCGACTGCTCGCACTTGCCGACGGGATGGGCGGCCACGCCGCCGGCGAGGTCGCCTCCCAGTTGGTGATCGCCGCGCTGGCCCACCTCGATGACGACGAGCCCGGCGGCGACCTGTTGTCCAAGCTCGACGCCGCGGTCCGCGAAGGCAATTCGGCGATCGCCGCGCACGTCGAGGCCGACCCCGAGCTCGAGGGCATGGGCACCACGTTGACCGCAATCCTGTTCGCGGGCAACCGGCTTGGGTTGGTGCACATCGGCGACTCCCGGGGCTATCTCCTGCGCGACGGTGAGCTGACCCAGATCACCAAGGACGACACTTTCGTCCAGACTCTCGTCGACGAGGGCCGCATCACCGCGGAAGAGGCGCACAGCCATCCGCAGCGGTCGCTGATCATGCGCGCGCTGACCGGTCATGAGGTGGAGCCCACGCTGATCATGCGTGAGGCGCGCGCCGGCGACCGCTATCTGCTGTGCTCCGACGGGCTCTCCGATCCGGTCAGCCACGACACCATCCTCGAGGCACTGCAGATTCCCGATGTGGCCGAAAGCGCCGACCGGCTCATCGAATTGGCGCTGCGCGGCGGCGGACCCGACAACGTCACCGTCGTGGTGGCCGACGTCGTCGACTACGACTACGGGCAGACCCAGCCGATCCTGGCCGGTGCGGTGTCCGGCGACGACGACCAGCCCCCGCCCAATACCGCAGCTGGTCGAGCGTCGGCGTTCAACCCGCGCCGCAACGAAGCCAAACGCGTTCAACCGGAACCGGAGGAACCGCCGCGGCCGCCCAAGTCGCGGCGGCGAATGTTCATCGCCGCCGTTCTGCTGGTGTTGGCGGTACTGGCCGGGTTGGCTGTCGGCCGGGAGATCATCCGCAACAACTTCTACGTCGCCGCCCACAACGGCACCGTGTCGATCATGCGAGGGGTGCCCGGATCGATCCTCGGCTATTCGTTGCAGGAGCCGTACCGACAGGGCTGCTTGACCGAACGCAACGGCCTGAACCTCATCAGCCCCGGACAGCAGCCGCGCGACTGCCAGATCTTTCGGGTCAGCGATCTGAAGCAGTCCGAACAACGGCAGGTCATCGCCGGGCTGCCGACCGGATCCGAAGACCAGGCCATCAGCCAGATCAACCAGCTGGCACGCGATTCGCTGCTTCCGATCTGCGCGCCGCCTCCGCCGCCGCCTCGCACCAGTGAGACGCCGCACAGCCCAGCACCGACGAATTCGCCTGGCGTACCGAACAATCCGCCGACCCGCGGTGAAACCGGCGCCCCGGCGCCCGAGACGCCGCGAACGGTGACGCCACCCCCGCCGGAACCGAGGTCGCCTGCTCCGCAACCGGAACCAGGTGCACCGTCACAGCCGGGCGACCCGTCACCGCCCGCGTCGTCGCCCAAGCCGCCACCGGCACCGACGGTCACCGCGTTGCCCCCGCCGCCGCCGGAACCGGGCACCAACTGCCGGGAAGTGGCATGACCACCCAGCCGCAGTCCGCCGTCGCCGTTACGCCGCCACTTCCCAACCGGCGCAACGCCGAACTGCTCCTGCTCGGCTTCGCGGCCGTCATCACCACTCTCGCGCTGCTGCTCGTCGAGGCCAACCAGGAGAAGGGGCTGCACTGGGATCTCGCGCAGTACACCGTCGCGTATCTGGCGTTGTTCAGCGGTGCGCACCTCGCGGTGCGACGTTTCGCCCCGTACGCCGATCCCCTTCTTTTGCCGGTGGTCGCGCTGCTGAACGGGTTGGGACTGGTGATGATTCACCGCCTCGACCTCGGATCCGGCGAGCTGAGGCAGGACGGCTTGGGCGGCACCGCCAACCAACAGATGCTGTGGACCCTGCTCGGGGTCATCGGGTTCTCGCTGATCGTGATCTTCCTGCGCGACCACCGGCTGCTGTCCCGCTACGGCTATCTGTGTGGGCTAAGCGGCCTGATTCTGTTGGCCATTCCGGCAGTGCTGCCCCGCTCGGTGTCGGAGCAGAACGGTGCCAAGATCTGGATTGAGTTCCCGGGCTTCTCGATTCAGCCCGCCGAGTTCTCGAAGATCCTGCTGCTGATCTTCTTCGCTGCGGTGCTGGTGTCCAAGCGCAACGTCTTCACCAGTGCGGGCAAGCACGTTCTCGGCATGGATCTCCCCCGGCCCCGCGACCTCGCGCCGCTTCTCGCCGCCTGGATCGCCTCGGTCGGGGTGATGATCTTCGAGAAGGACCTCGGCACCTCGCTGCTGCTGTACGCGTCGTTTCTGGTGCTGGTCTACGCCGCCACTGACCGGCTCAGCTGGGTCGTCATCGGCCTCGCCCTGTTCGCAGCGGGAAGCATTGCCGCATACCACCTTTTCGATCACGTCCAGGTCCGCGTGCAGACCTGGCTGGACCCGTTCGCCGACCCCGACGGCGCGGGTTACCAGATGGTGCAGTCGCTGTTCAGTTTTGCGACCGGAGGGATCTTCGGCACCGGTCTTGGCAATGGTCAACCCGCCACTGTGCCCGCCGCATCAACCGATTTCATCATCGCGGCCATCGGCGAGGAACTCGGCCTGGTGGGCCTGGCCGCGGTGCTGATGCTCTACACGATCGTCATCATCCGGGGCCTGCGCACCGCGATCGCCGTGCGTGACAGCTTCGGGAAGTTGCTCGCCGCGGGCCTGGCCTCGACGCTGGCGCTGCAGTTGTTCATCGTCGGCGGCGGTGTCACCAACCTGATTCCGCTGACCGGCCTGACGACGCCCTGGATGTCCTACGGAGGGTCTTCGCTGCTGGCGAACTACCTGCTGCTCGCCATCCTGGTGCGCATCTCGCATTCGGCCCGGCGCCCCATTGTCACCGCACCGCAGACCCCGACCCCGATCGCGGCGGCCGGCACCGAGGTGATCGAGAAGGTATGAACACCTCGCTGCGCCGCATCGCCGTCTCGGTTATGGCCCTGATCGTGCTGCTGCTCGCCAACGCCACCCTCACGCAGGTGTTCACCGCTGACGGGTTGCGCTCCGATCCGCGCAACCAGCGCGTGCTGCTCGACGAGTACTCCCGGCAGCGCGGGCAGATCTCCGCGGGTGGCCAGTTGCTGGCCTACTCGGTGTCGACCAACGGTCGGTTCCGGTTCCTGCGGGTGTATCCCAATCCCCAGGCCTACGCGCCGGTGACGGGCTTCTACTCGCTGCAGTACTCGAGCACCGGCCTGGAGCGCGCCGAGGACTCCATCCTCAACGGCTCCGACGAACGGTTGTTCGGCCGGCGGCTCGCCGACTTCTTCACCGGCCGCGACCCGCGCGGCGGAAACGTCGACACCACGATCAATCCGCAGGTGCAGCGCGCGGCCTGGGAGGCGATGGAGGACGGTTGCGACGGGGGGTGCCATGGTTCGGTGGTGGCCATCGAGCCCTCGACGGGCAAGATCCTGGCGATGGTCTCGGCGCCGTCCTACGACCCGAACCTGCTGGCCACCCACAACATGGCCGCCCAGACGGAAGCCTGGCAGCGGCTGCGCGACGACCCCGAGTCTCCGCTGCTGAACCGCGCGATCTCCGAGACGTACCCGCCGGGGTCGACCTTCAAGGTGATCACCACCGCGGCGGCCCTGCAGCGGGGCGCCACGGTGGACACCCAGCTCACCGCCGAACCGCGAATCCCGTTGCCGGACAGCACCGCAACGTTGGAGAACTTCGGCGGCGCGTCCTGCGGCGGGGGCCCCACCGCGTCGCTTCGGGAGGCCTTCGCCAGGTCGTGCAACACCGCGTTCGTCCAGTTGGGCATCGACACCGGCGCCGACGCGCTGCGGTCGACGGCCCGCGGGTTCGGCCTCGACGCGCCCGCGCCGATGATCCCGCTTCAGGTGGTCGAGTCGAGCGTCGGCCCGATCGCCGACGCCGCCGCGCTCGGCATGTCGAGTATCGGCCAGAAAGACGTCGCGCTCACTCCGCTGCAGAACGCCCAGGTCGCCGCGACCATCGCCAACGGTGGGGTGGCGATGCGGCCCTATCTCGTGGATAGCCTGAAGGGACCCGACCTCTCGAACATCGCTACGACGGCTCCGCAGGAAGAGCGCCGGGCGGTGTCGCAGCAGGTCGCCGATACACTTACGGACTTGATGGTCGCCGCCGAGCAGGTGACGCAGCAGAAGGGAGCCATCGCCGGCGTGCAGATCGCATCCAAGACCGGCACAGCGGAGCACGGCACCGACCCGCGTAACACCCCTCCGCATGCCTGGTACATCGCCTTCGCCCCGGCACAGGCCCCCAAGGTCGCGGTCGCGGTGCTGGTCGAAAACGGCGGTAACCGGCTGTCGGCGACGGGCGGGGCGCTCGCCGCGCCGATCGGCCGGGCCACGATAGCCGCCGCCCTGCGGGAGGGCTCATGAGCGACGCTCGCGAGCCAATCATGGGCGCAGCATGCGGCGACCGAGCCAGCGAGGGGGTCGCATGAGCCCCCGCGTCGGAGTGACGTTGTCCGGGCGCTACCGGTTGCAGCGGTTGATCGCCACCGGCGGCATGGGCCAGGTGTGGGAGGCGGTGGACTCCCGGCTGGGCCGGCGGGTCGCGGTGAAGGTGCTCAAGGCCGAGTACTCCACCGACCCCGAGTTCGTCGAGCGGTTCCGCGCGGAGGCCCGCACGGTCGCCATGCTCAACCATCCCGGCATCGCCAGCGTGTACGACTACGGCGAGACCGACATGGACGGCGAGGGTCGCACCGCCTACCTGGTGATGGAACTGGTCAACGGCGAACCGCTGAACTCGGTGCTCAAACGGACCGGCCGGCTGTCGCTGCGCCATGCGCTCGACATGCTCGAGCAGACGGGACGCGCGCTGCAGGTCGCCCACACCGCGGGCCTGGTGCACCGCGACGTGAAGCCGGGCAACATCCTGATCACCCCGACCGGTCAGGTCAAGCTCACCGACTTCGGCATCGCCAAGGCCGTCGACGCCGCGCCGGTGACGCAGACCGGCATGGTGATGGGCACCGCGCAGTACATCGCGCCCGAGCAGGCGCTGGGTCATGACGCCACCGCCGC
The DNA here is from genome assembly GCF_001499855.1 of Mycobacterium sp. GA-0227b. Classification (GTDB taxonomy): domain Bacteria; phylum Actinomycetota; class Actinomycetes; order Mycobacteriales; family Mycobacteriaceae; genus Mycobacterium. Next base: position 307,691 of record NZ_LQIK01000001.1, on the reverse strand, counting down.
CAGCGACGTGTATGCGCTGGGAGTTGTTGGCTACGAGTCGGTTTCGGGCAAGCGTCCGTTCACCGGCGACGGTGCGCTGACGGTGGCGATGAAGCACATCAAGGAGACGCCGCCGCCGCTGCCCGCCGATCTGCCGCCCAATGTGCGCGAACTGATCGAGATCACCCTGGTCAAGAACCCCGGTATGCGGTATCGCTCCGGCGGGGCATTCGCCGACGCGGTCGCCGCGGTGCGGTCCGGACGGCGCCCACCGCGACCGAACGCCGCGCCGTCGATCGGCCGGGCCGCGCCCACCGCCGTGCCGTCGGCCACTCAGGCCCGCGCCGCCGCCGACATGACCGGTCGCGCCCCGGCCACCGCCGCGCGCCCACGCCCGGCAACCGGTAGCCACCGCCCGCCGCCGCCGCGGCGCACGTTCTCGTCGGGCCAGCGCGCGCTGTTGTGGGCCGCGGGGGTGCTGGGGGCGCTCGCGATCATCATCGCGATCCTCATCGTGCTCAACGCTCAGGACCGCCAGGACAAGCAGACGCCGCCACCGACGATCACCAACACCATCACCGAGACCACCCCGTACGAGTCGCCGGCGGCGCTACCGGATCGGACCGGGCGCGGGGGCGAAGTTGATGGTGAGGAAGAATCAGGGGTAACCACACCGCAGGCGATGGCGCCACCGGCACGGGCGCTGGTGCTGCCGTCGACCCCGGCACAGGAGCTGGACCTGCGACTTTCGGCTCCAGAACAGACATCGCAATGACGACCCCGCAACACCTGTCCGACCGCTACGAGCTCGGCGAGATCCTCGGCTTCGGTGGCATGTCCGAAGTCCATCTCGCACGCGACACGCGCCTGCATCGCGACGTCGCAATCAAGGTGCTGCGCGCCGACCTCGCCCGCGATCCGAGCTTCTATCTGCGTTTCCGCCGCGAAGCGCAGAACGCGGCCGCCTTGAACCACCCTGCGATCGTCGCGGTCTACGACACCGGCGAGGCCGAGACGCCGAGCGGTCCGCTGCCCTACATCGTGATGGAGTACGTCGACGGGGTGACGCTGCGCGACATCGTGCACAGCGACGGTCCGATGGAACCGCGGCGGGCCATCGAGGTGATCGCCGACGCCTGCCAGGCGCTGAACTTCAGCCACCAGCACGGGATCATCCACCGCGACGTCAAGCCGGCCAACATCATGATCAGCAAGACCGGCGCGGTGAAGGTGATGGACTTCGGGATCGCCCGCGCACTGGCCGACGCCAACAGCGTCACGCAGACCGCCGCGGTGATCGGCACCGCGCAGTACCTGTCGCCCGAGCAGGCCCGCGGCGAAAAGGTCGACGCGCGTTCCGACGTCTACTCGCTGGGCTGTGTGCTCTACGAAATCCTCACCGGGGAGCCACCTTTCATCGGTGACTCCCCCGTCGCGGTGGCCTACCAACACGTCCGCGAGGACCCCATTCCGCCGTCGCAACGGCACAATGACATCACCCCGGAACTGGACGCCGTGGTGCTCAAGTCGCTGGCGAAGAACCCCGACAACCGGTACCAGACAGCCGCGGAGATGCGCGCCGATCTGGTCCGGGTGCATAGCGGCGAGCAACCGGACGCCCCGAAGGTGTTCACCGACGCCGACCGCAACTCGCTGTTGTCGGCGCCGCCCAGTCATGAGCGCACCGAGCCGATCGAGCCGGCCCCGATGCCGCAGCCGCGCGAGTACGCCGAGCGGGAGCGGCGCGGCTCCGTCGGGCGGTGGCTGGCCGCGGTCGCGGTACTGGCCGTGCTCACCGTGGTGGTGACGGTCGCGATCAACATGTTCGGCGGCGACACCCGCGCCGTCGAAGTGCCCGACGTGAGCGGCCAGCCGTCGGCGGATGCGATCGCCGAACTGCAGAACCGTGGCTTCAAGACGCGCACCCAGCAGCGGCCCGACTCCACGGTGCCGCCCGACCACGTCATCAGCACCGATCCCAGCGCCGACACGTCGGTCGAGGCCGGTGAAGAAATCACCATCAACGTCTCCACCGGTCCGCAGCAGCGGGAGATACCCGACGTCAAGAACCTGACGTACGCCGAGGCGGCGCAGAAGCTGACCGAGGCGGGTTTCGAGAAGTTCAAGCCGTCGTCGTCGCCGTCGACGCCGGAGCTCAAGGACCGGGTCCTCGGCACGAATCCGCCCGCGAATCAGACCTCGGCGATCACCAACGAGATCACCATCATCGTGGGCTCGGGACCCGAAAGCCGCACGGTGCCCAACGTCGCGAACCAGTCAGAGGCCTCCGCGCGGCAGATTCTGACCGCAGCCGGGTTCACCAACGTGGTGCCGGTCCAGGTCGACAGCCCCGAACCCTGCGGACAGGTCATCGGCACCCTGCCGCCCGCCGGACAGGATTCCCCGGTGGACGCCCCGGTTCAGTTGCAGCAGTCCGCCTGCAATCAGTTCCTGATGCCCGACCTGCGCGGAATGTTCTGGGTGGATGCCGAACCGCGGCTGCGGGCGCTGGGGTGGACGGGTTCCTTGGACAAGGGCGCCGACGTGCCGAACAGCGGCCAGCGGGCCAACGCGGTCGTCACTCAGAGTCCGGCGCCGGGCGCCAGCGTGGACTTCGGCGCGACGATCACGCTGAGTTTCGCGTCGTAGCGGCCGCGCGCTGCACGGCGCTCGAGACCTCGTCCTCCAACCGCCGGACCAGCGACTCGGCGGGCGCCGCGCCGCAGTAGCCGAGCCAGTTGGCCAGCATGCGGTGCCCACCCTCGGTGAGGATCGACTCGGGATGGAACTGCACACCGTGGATCGGCAACGCGACGTGCCGCACGCCCATGATGACGCCCCCTTCGGTGCGAGCGGTCACCTCCAATTCGGCGGGCACCGTGTCGGGCAGAATCGTCAGCGAGTGGTACCTGGTCGCGGTGAACGGATCCGGAAGTCCTTGCAGCACACCGGAATTGGTGTGATGAACGACGCTGGTCTTACCGTGTAGCAGTTCGGGAGCGCGGTCGACCGTGCCGCCGAAGGCCACCCCGATCGCCTGGTGGCCGAGGCACACGCCCAGCAGCGGGGTCTCGGCCGCCGCGCACGCCTTGACGAGGGGGATGGACGCGCCGGCCCGCTCCGGCGTACCCGGACCGGGGCTGAGCAGCACCCCGTCGAACTCGTCGGCGGCCGTCGCGATGTCGGCGCCGGTGCCCAGGCGGTCGTCGTCGTTGCGCCAGACCTGCGCGTGCACTCCGAGCTGACCCAGGTACTGCACCAGGTTGAACACGAAGCTGTCGTAGTTGTCGACCACCAGGACCTGCATCAGCCCAGGTTACTGGGTGCGATTTCGGTGTACTTCGTCGCGGCTCGCGCCACCTACGACACCGAAGTCACCATCCGATCGGCCCCGCCGGCTTCGCGAACTTCATCCGGACGGGTTCGGTGTACCCGACGAGTTCGACCTCGGCGCGCGGCTCTTCGGAGTACCCCAACCCGAAGCGCACCACGTACTGCCGATAGAGCTTGACCAGGGGAGCGGCCGCCAACGCCGCCTGCATGGCAGCCGCATCGCCGATCGCGGTGATCACGTAGGGCGGGCTGTAGGTGCGCCCGTTGAGCAGCAGGGTGTTACCGACGCACCGTGGCGCGGACGTGCCGATGATCCGCTGGTCCTGCATCTGGATGCCCTCCGCGCCGGCGCTCCACAGCGCGTTGAGTACCGCGTCGATGTCCTGCTGGTGCACCACCAGGTCGTCGGGGGAGGCGTCGCGGGGGAACCGGCCCTCGGCGTCGCGCTGGGCGTCGTTGAGGGTGACGACGAGGCCGGGCCCGCGCATCGGGTCCAGCCCGGCGACGGTCGCCAACCGCGAAGCGCGCGCGGTGATGGCGGTCAGGGCCGCGTCGGCGCGGGGGCTGCCTCCGTGGTGGCTCTCCATCGCCGTCGCGAGGGAGTCCCGTTCGGCGCCGAGTCGGTCCACCGACTGCTGGGTCTCCCGGACGAGGTCGACCAGCCGCGGGGCGTCACTGCGCCGAATGTCGTCGCCACCGGAGACTCCGTGGGTGGTTGCGAGCAGAAGTCCCGCCAGCAGACAGATCACCGGCACGCCGTACCGCCACAGGCCCGCGCGAGGCGTGGGCCCTCGCGTCCCGCGACCACGCACCGACCGTTGCATCCCCGCTACCCGGCTTCCCTGACTCTGCTGTGGCGGACCTACGTTAGGCTCGTATCTACATCGTCGCACCAGTTGTCCCGAAGGTACCCATGCCCAAGTCCAAGGTCCGCAAGAAGAACGACTTCACCAGCAACCCGGTGAGCCGGACGCCCGTCAAGGTCAAAGCCGGGCCGTCCAGTACCTGGTTCGTGGTGTTGTTCGTCGGCTTGATGCTGATCGGTCTGGTCTGGCTTCTGGTGTTCCAGTTGGCGTCGTCGGCGATCCCGTTCCTTGCCGAACTGGGTCCGTGGAACTACGCGATCGCGTTTGCTTTCATGATTACCGGGCTGTTGCTCACCATGCGGTGGCGCTGAACCATCGATCCGACGGCATGAATTCATTCTGGTCGCTGATCGTTATCCTTCCAGCAACCTCCGAGTAATCGGATCACACCGATGTGATTCATCCCCATTGGGGATAGCACTTGTGGATAACCGCGTAAGGGGCGGTGAAAGGGTGTGCACAACGGATGCAGCAAACTCAGTGGGGTCCCCCCGCGGCGGGCATCGCCGCGTGCGGCATAGCCGGAGTTATCCTCGCTATTCTCGCTGTGATGCTGATCACAGACCCTCCTGGCCGCATTCTGGCGGGCGTTGCCGGGGTGGGATTGATCGTGTTTGCGATCCTTTCGTGGCGCGCGCGACCGAAGCTGGCAATCGAAGAAGCCGGCCTGGTGACCCGGGGCCTGTTCGGCACCCGGATGTTGCCGCGCACCGACATCAAGCTGATCCGGATCACCGAGTTCCGCAGGTTGGCCCGCAAAGTCCGGTTACTTGAAATCGACACCATCGACGACCGGCTGCTCGTGTTCACCCGGTGGGACCTGGGCACCGATCCACTGCAGGTACTCGACGCGTTGACCGACGCGGGCTACGCCGGCACGGGCTCCTGACCGCTGCGGTCAGGCGATGGTGATCGAGTCGACGACCACCGGATCGGTGGGCCGGTCGTTGCGGTCGGTCGCAGTCGTTGCGATCGCGTCGACGACCTTCTGGGACTCAGCGTCGACGACCTCGCCGAAGATCGTGTGCTTGCGATTCAGGTGCGGAGTCTTGCCCACGGTGATGAAGAACTGCGAGCCGTTGGTGCCCGGGCCGCGGTTGGCCATCGCGAGCAGGTAGGGCCGGTCGAACTGAAGCTCGGGGTGGAACTCGTCGGCAAACTCGTAACCCGGCCCGCCGCGGCCGGTGCCCGTCGGGTCACCGCCCTGGATCATGAAGCCGTCGATGACGCGGTGGAACACGACGCCGTCGTAGAACGGGCCCGATGTGCTGCCCGATGCATTCTCGCCGCTGTAATCCTTGGTTCCCTGTGCCAGTCCGACGAAGTTGGCGACGGTCTTGGGCGCGTGGTTTCCGAAGAGTGCGATCTTGATGTCGCCGCGGTTGGTGTGCAGGGTCGCGGTCGCTGTCTGAATGGGGCTCGTCACGGGGTGTCAGTGTGCCACGCCGCCTTCGAAGCCCAACCGGCACCGCCGTCTTGCGGTAGATGGCAGGCTGTTGTCGACCCCCTCCACGCCGCGAAAGAGGTGCGCCATGAGCTCGAAGACGGACGTTCGGTTGACCCCAGGCGAGCGGTTGAGCCGCGGCCTGAAGTACACGGCGGTCGGCCCGGTCGACGTCACGCGCGGCGCGCTGGGGCTCGGCGTCCATGGCGCGCAGTCGTCGGCGGAATGGGTGGGCGAGCGGTACCGCCGCGGGCGGCTCAAGGCTCAGTTGAGCGAGGATCTGGCGACCGCGCAGCAGGCCATCGCGCAGGAACTCAGTGCGGCGCAGGAGATCGTGTCGCAGGCGCTGCTCGGCGCGTCGTCGGCGCGCACCGCGAAGAGCAAGCTGCGCAGGCGCAGGCTGGTGATGGTCGGCGTGGGTGTCGCCGCGTTGGCCGGGGGAGCGGTTGTGTTCTCGATCGTGCGGCGGTCGACGCAACCGGAGCCGTCGCCCTTGCCGCCGAGCGTAGAGGTGGCGCCGCGGCCCTGAGAAGGCCCGGCCGGCCGCACGAGAATCGAAGTGGAGCCTAGGAGAATCGAACTCCTGACATCTACCTTGCAAAGGTAGCGCTCTACCAACTGAGCTAAGGCCCCTGGTCCGCCGACGGCGCACCGGGCGCCGCGTGCCACACCTCGACGCCGTGGCGCGACCGCCAGAGGGCGACGGCGGCTGCGGCGGCGATCGCCGTGGCGATCAACAGCACCCGCCTCATGGTGTGCACCTTTCCGTGGGGCTAGGAGGACTCGAACCTCCGACCTCTTCGTTATCAGCGAAGCGCTCTAACCGCCTGAGCTATAGCCCCGTAACGCCGCTACGGCCGAGCGACGAGATTACCGCAATCGTAGGCTCCCGCCCAAACCGCGGAGCGTGCCTCAGTCCCTTCGACGGGCCGACAATCAATCCCGGTCGGCGAGCGTGACTTCCACGCCGCCGACCAAATCCGTTGTCAGGTTGTAGACGAACGCACCGATGGTGGCCATGGCCGTCAACAGCACGATGTTGACCAAGCCGATCAACGTCGCGCCACCGAAGATGGTGCCGCTGGACACCAACTCGCCGCCGGACCCGCCGCCGGCGCTGGTGAGCAGGTCGCCGACGTTGCTGTTGAGCTTGCTCCACACGCCCATACCGCCGAGCACGAGGTAGAGGAACGCCACCGCGATCATCCACACGAAGAACAGCGCGACCGACAGCACCGCGGAAACCTTCAAGGTGCTCCACGGGTCGATCCGACGGATCTGCATGCTGGCCCGGACCGGGCCCTTGTGCCGGGTGCCGACCTGGACGCGGGGCCCGGAGGCCGGGCGGCTGGCCGGTTCCCCGCTCGGCCGGTCGGCGGGTTTGCGCTGCTGCGGCGGGCGCGGCATCGGCCCGGACAGGTCCGGCAGTTCGCTGGCGTAGGTCTCCGGGCGGGGAGGCTCAGTCCGCTCGCCGCGCGTCGGCACGTCCTCCGTCGGCGCCGATCCACCCGACACGAAGCGGTTGAGGCGTGCGCTGGGGCCGGGGGAGTTGTTGGGATTGCCTCGGACGTCGTCGGCCGGCCGCTCGGGCGGATGACCGTCATCGCCCGGGCCGTCGCCGCGCGGCCCCGGACCGGGACCCCGCCTCGGCGGCTCCGGCGGCCGGACCCCCGGCTGTGCCGCCCGCGCCGCGGGCCCCCGCTGCCACGGCGGGACGTCTCCGCGGTCGGGGACATCGGGCCGGGCCGCACCCAGAGCGTCGTTGTTGGCGGCGGAGCCGTTGGCGCCCGCTGGACTTTCGCCCGCGTGTGGGCGTCCCGGCTCGTTCGGTGAGCTCACCTACGGCTCCTCACTGGTCCCGTCACTGCTCACGCACCGGGGTCGGTGTTGACCTCGTCGGTGCTGTCGCCTTCCTCCGCGTTGCGCGCGATGGCTATCAGTGTCGTGCCCTCACCCAGGTTCATCAACCGAACACCCTTGGTTTGCCGCCCGGCCTTGCGAACCTGGCGAGCCGCGGTCCGGATGACACCTCCACCTGACGTGATGGCGTACAACTCTGTGTCGTCATCGACGATCAACGCACCCACCAGACTGCCACGGCGTTTGTCGTACTGGATCGTCAGGATGCCTTTGCCGCCGCGGCCCTGCGGGCTGTACTCCTCGATGGCCGTGCGCTTGGCGTACCCGCCGGATGTCGCGACCAGCAGATACGTGTTCTCCCGCACGACGTTCAGCGACAGCAGCGCGTCATCGGCGTTGAACCGCATGCCCTGCACACCGGAGGTGGCCCGACCCATCGGCCGCAGCGCCTCGTCGGTAGCTGAGAATCGGATCGACTGGCCCTTGGCCGACACCAGCAGCAGGTCGTCCTCGGCGGAGCACAGCACCGCTCCGACCAGTTCGTCGCCGTCGCGCAGGTTGACCGCGACGATGCCGCCGGAGCGGTTGGAGTCGAAGTCGGTCAGCTTCGACTTCTTCACCAGCCCGTTGCGGGTGGCCAGCACCAGATACGGCGCGTCCTCGTAGCTCTTGATCTGGATCACCTGGGCGATCCGCTCCTCCGGCTGGAACGCCAGCAGGTTCGCGACGTGCTGGCCGCGCGCGGTGCGCGACGCCTCCGGCAGGTCGTAGGCCTTGGCGCGATAGACCCGGCCCTGGGTGGTGAAGAACAGGATCCAGTCGTGGGTCGAGCAGACGAAGAAGTGGTTGACGATGTCGTCCTGCTTGAGGCCGGCGCCCTGCACGCCCTTGCCGCCGCGCTTCTGGCTGCGGTACAGGTCGGTCTTGGTGCGTTTGGCGTAGCCGGTCTCGGTGATCGTGACGACGACGTCCTCGCGGGCGATCAGGTCCTCGTCGGCGACCTCGCCGTCGGCGGCGATGATGCGGGTGCGACGGTCGTCGCCGTACTTGTCGGCGATCTCCTTGAGCTCGTCGCGCACGATCGCGCGCTGCCGCTCGGGTTTGGCGAGGATGTCCTCGAGGTCGGCGATCTCGGCCTCGATCTTCGCCAGGTCGTCGACGATCCGCTGCCGTTCCAGCGCAGCCAGGCGGCGCAGCTGCATGTCCAGGATCGCCTGGGCCTGGATGTCGTCGATGTCGAGCAACTCGATCAAGCCCTGCCGCGCGACGTCGACGGTCTCCGACGCCCGGATCAACGCGATCACCTCGTCGAGCGCATCGAGCGCCTTGACCAGGCCGCGCAAGATGTGGGCCCGCTCGTTGGCCTTGCGCAACCGGTAGCGGGTGCGCCGCACGATGACGTCGAGTTGGTGGTTGACGTAGTGCCGGATCAACTGATCGAGGCGCAGCGTGCGCGGGACGCCGTCGACGATCGCCAACATGTTGGCCCCGAAGCTGGTCTGCAGCTGGGTGTGCTTGTAGAGGTTGTTCAGCACCACCTTGGCGACCGCATCGCGCTTGAGCTCCACCACGATTCGCAGTCCGACACGGTCGCTGGACTGATCCTCGATGTTGGCGATGCCGTTGAGCTTGCCGTCGCGGACCTGCTCGGCGATCGAGGTGATGAAGTTGTCGTGGTTGACCTGATAGGGCAACTCGGTGATGACGATGCCGGTGCGACCGCGGTTGTCCTCTTCGATCTCCACCACGCCGCGCATCCGGATGGATCCGCGCCCGGTGGTGTAGGTGTCGGAGATCCCTTGCGACCCAACGATCAAGCCGTGGGTGGGGAAGTCCGGCCCCTTGACGCGTTCGGTGACCGCGGCGAGCGTCGCCTCCTCATCGGCGTCGTGGTTGTCCAGGCACCAGTACACCGCCTCGGCGAGTTCGCGCAGGTTGTGCGGCGGGATGTTGGTGGCCATGCCGACGGCGATACCACCCGAACCGTTGGCCAGCAGGTTGGGGAACCGGCTCGGCAGCACGGTCGGCTCCTGCACCCGGCCGTCGTAGTTCGGAATGAAATCGACTGTCTCCTCGTCGATTTCACGCAGCATCTCCATCGCCAGCGGAGTGAGCCGCGCCTCGGTGTTGTGGCTGACGAACCCGTTGGTGATGAAGGCGTGGTCGGCGCTGTCAACCCGCAGGCTGTACACCGGTTGCACACCGGCGTCCGTGACGGACTCGACGCGGGCGTAGGCGTAATCCTCGATTGTGAATTCTGCGACGGAATTTCGTTGATTTGCGTCGCCGGATGCACAATCGGCGAGCATCGCGATGCGGTCACCCGGCCGGATGTCCTCGATCAGCTTCCACTCGAGCGTCGGTACGCCACCCACCTCGTCCAGGCACAGCAACGGGTGATTACCCGTACCCGTGACGGCACGGCCGTCAGCGCTGGTCACCGTGTACGTCTGGTGATCGCCCGAGTGGAACAACCGGTCGGCAACGACGGGTTCGCCGTGGCGGCCGAGGACCTTCATCTCGATGACGTTGTCCGAGTTAGGCTTTGCGTCGGGCACGACCGCGTCGATGCGAATACTTCTGCCTTCGGGGAGGCTGACCACCGCGTCGCCGGTGACGCAGTACCGCATAGCGGCCGGCGGGTCGTTGCCCGGTGAGCCGAAGTTGCCCTGACCGTCCACCAGGGGATAGCGCAGCGACCACGGCTGGGCCATCCGGACCAGGGTGTCGTAGATCGACGCGTCGCCGTGCGGGTGGTAGTTACCCATTGTCTCGGCCACAGACCGCGCGGATTTCGCGTGGCTACGGTCCGGCCGGAAGCCCGAGTCGAACATCGCGTAGAGCACGCGGCGGTGCACGGGTTTGAGGCCGTCACGCACCTCGGGCAGCGCGCGCCCGACGATCACGCTCATCGCGTAGTCGATGTAGCTGCGCTGCATCTCCTGCTGGATGTCGACCGGTTCGATCCGGTCGCCTTCGGGCGGCAAGGTATCAGTCATCAATCAGCCTTAGCGGGTTGAGTTAAACATCAAGGAAGCGCACGTCTTTGGCGTTGCGCGTGATGAAGCTGCGGCGGGCTTCGACGTCCTCGCCCATCAGGATCGAGAACAGTTCGTCGGCGGCCGCGGCATCGTCGAGGGTGACCTGACGCAGCACCCGCACCGACGGGTCCATCGTCGTCTCCCACAGCTCTTTGGCGTCCATTTCGCCGAGACCCTTGTAGCGCTGGATGCCGTCGTCGGTGTTGATCTTCTTGCCCGCCTTGCGGCCCGCCTCGAGCAAGCCGTCGCGCTCGCGGTCGGAGTAGGCGAACTCCGGCTCACTGCGCTGCCACTTCAGCTTGTACAGCGGTGGCTGCGCCAAGAAGATGTGCCCGTTCTCCACCAGCGGCTTCATGAACCGGAACAACAGCGTCAGCAGCAGCGTCGAGATGTGCTGGCCGTCGACGTCTGCGTCGGCCATCAGCACGATCTTGTGATAGCGCAGCTTGGAGATGTCGAACTCGTCGTGGATACCGGTACCCAGCGCGGTGATGATCGCCTGGACCTCGGTGTTCTTCAACACGCGGTCGATGCGGGCCTTCTCGACGTTGATGATCTTGCCGCGCAGCGGAAGGATCGCTTGGAACATCGAGTCGCGGCCGCTCTTAGCCGAGCCGCCGGCCGAATCGCCCTCCACCACATACAGTTCCGACTTGCGCGGATCGGTGGACCGGCAGTCGGCCAACTTGCCGGGCAGCCCGCCGATGTCGGTGGCGCTCTTGCGGCGCACCAATTCGCGCGCCTTGCGGGCCGCGATTCGGGCCTGCGCCGACGACACCGCTTTGTTCACAATGGTTTTGGCTTCGGCGGGGTTGGCGTCGAACCAGTGTGTGAGTTCCTCGTTGCAGATCTTCTGCACGAACGACTTGACCTCGGTGTTGCCGAGCTTGGTCTTCGTCTGGCCCTCGAACTGCGGCTCGGACACCTTCACCGAGATCACCGCGGCCAAACCCTCACGGATGTCGTCGCCGGTGAGGTTGGGGTCCTTGTCCTTGAGCAGCTTCTTGTCCTTGGCGTACTTGTTGACCACCGACGTCAACGCGGCGCGGAAGCCCTCTTCGTGGGTACCGCCCTCATGCGTGTTGATCGTGTTGGCGAACGTGTGCACGGACTCGGAGTAACCGGCGTTCCACTGCATCGCGATCTCGACCTCGTGGCCGGAACCCTTGCCCTCGAAGTCGATGACGCTCTGCTGGATAGGCGTCTTCGTCCGGTTGATGTGCTTGACGAAGTCGACCAGGCCGCCGGGATAGTGGAAGGTCCGGTGCTTGACCTTGTGCGGGGCGCTGGCTTCGGCGGCCTTCTCGTCGGCGCTCTTCGGCGCTTCGGCGGTGTCGCTGACGACCTCGTCGACGACTTCCTCCGCGGTGACGCGCTCATCGGTCAGTTCGATGGTGAGGCCCTTGTTCAGGAAGGCCATTTCCTGCAGGCGCCGCGCGATCGTTTCGAAGTCGTAGTTCAACGTCTCAAAGACGTCGGGGTCGGGCCAGAAACGGATGGTGGTGCCGGTCTTCTTGGTCTTCTCACCCTGCTTGAGCGTTCCCGGCACCGAACGGTCGTAGGTCTGGAACCACTCATAGCCGTCGGTCATGATGTCGGCCTCGAGCCGGGTGGACAGCGCATTCACCACGGACACGCCGACGCCGTGCAGACCGCCGGAGACCTGGTACGCGCCTTCCTCGAACTTGCCACCGGCGTGCAGAACCGTCATCACGACATCGACGGTCGGGATGCCTGTGGAGTGCATCCCCACGGGGATCCCGCGGCCGTCGTCGGTGACCTGGACACCGCCGTTCTCCAGGAGCCGCACGTCCACTTTCGTCGCGAAACCGGCCATCGCCTCGTCGACGGCGTTGTCGACCACCTCCCAGATGAGGTGATGCAGGCCGCGCTCACCGGTGGAGCCGATGTACATGCCCGGCCGTTTGCGGACCGCTTCCAGGCCTTCGAGCACCTTGATCGAATCGGCACCGTATTCTTTCGGGGCACTCTTCTTCTGGGCAGCCACGTTGGACGGGTCTCCTTGGTCTCTTGCCGGGGAAAGCTGGCTAGGCGGTCGACAGCCGCCTGCGGGTCGCTTCCCAGTCTACCGCCCGATGGCGACAGGACCGATTCTGAGGGGGCGTTTCTGCACACCTATTTGAGCCGCCTGTGGAATTTCTCGATTGAAGGTGCCTGAGGACGCTTGAGAAGTAGGATCGCGTCGTCCTCGCGGCTCTCAGCCAACAGGCGCGTAGGGCAGCTAGCCGTACGTGTCGCGCGGACCCCGGCCGGGGATGTGGTACCGACCCTTGCGCCACGAGGGGCCGACCGGACCGACGATTTTCAGCGATTTGACGACGCCGCCGCCCACAGCGTCGGCGATCTTGGCCAGTACCTGGGCTTGCACCATCCGCAATTGGGTCGCCCATGCCGTCGACTCCGCTGAGATGGTCAGCACGCCGTCGTTCAACGACGTCGGCGTCGCGTGCGCCGCGATGCCCTCGCCGACGAGTGCGGGCCAGCGACCGAACACGGCGCCCTCGGCGACCCGGCCCGACCACCCGCGGCTGCGGGCGAGGTCACTGGCCGCGGGTCCGAACGGTTGCGGATCCCGTGAATCCGGCCCCGGCCCCGACCACCGCCGCCGGCTGGCACCCGCGATCCGGCGCGGGGCGGACCCCCGGCCGCGGCCGACATCCTTACCCTGGCTGCGCGCCGCGCCGCGGGCCTCCTCGAGCGTGCGCCGCACCAGGTCCATTCCCCGCAGGTTCGCCAGGTGCTCGGGCGGGCCCGCCTCGTTCTCGCCCGACGTCATGGCTGCACCACCGAGATTCTCCCGGCATCATCGTCGTCTCGCATCGCCACCCCGATCCTGCGCGCATCCCAGTCGCCGGGGATGTCGTCGGAAACCGCGGCGGTCACCAGCACCTGCTCGGCCGACCCCGCCACAGTGGCCAACGCCCGCCGGCGGGCGGTGTCCAACTCCGCGAACACATCGTCGAGCAGCAGCACCGGATCGCCCCCTTCCGCCCGCAGCAACTCGTAGGCGGCCAACCTCAGCGACAAGGCCATCGACCACGATTCCCCATGGCTGGCATAGCCTTTCGCGATCTGATCGCCGAGCCGCAATTCGAGGTCGTCGCGGTGCGGACCGACCAGGCAGACCCCGCGTTCGACTTCGGCATCCCGGCGGCGGGCCAACGCGTCGAGCAACGCGGCCTCGAACAACTCCGCGTCGCCGGTCCCGGCGGACTCTTCCACCGCTTCCACGCCGCTGCGGTAGCGGATCGCCGCCGGCCGCGACCCGGGCGCCAGGAGTTGGTAGGCCTTCTCCACCTCCGGGGCCAGTTGATTGACGAGATCGACCCGCGCCGCGATCAGCCGCGCACCCTTCTCGGCGAGGTGGCCATCCCAGACGTCGAGGGTGTCGAAGACGCTGCGGTCCCCGCGGAATCGCGCGCCGGAGGCCGTTTTCAACAGCGCTGCGCGCTGACGCAACACCTTGTCGTAATCCGCGCGGATCGCGGCCACCTGCGGGCGGCGGGTGGTCGCGAGTTCGTCGAGATAGCGGCGTCGTTCGCCGGGGTCGCCGCGCACCAGCGCGAGGTCCTCGGGGGCGAACAGCACCGCCCGCAGCACACCGAGGATCTCCCGGGCGGAACGCACGGGGGAGCGGTTGAGCCGTGCCTTGTTCGCGCGCCCCGCGGTGATCTCGAGGTCCACCGCGAGTTCGCGTTGCTCGTTGACGACGATCGTCGACACCACAGCGCGTTCGGCGCCGGTCCGGACCAGCGGCGCGTCCGCGGCCACCCGGTGTGAACCCAGTGTCGACGAATACCACAGCGCCTCAATGAGATTCGTCTTACCGTAGCCGTTCGGTCCGACGAACACGGTGCGGCCCGGCTCGAGGTCCAACTCGACCCGTGGCCACGACCGGAAGTCGGTCAGAGCAAGACGGCGGACGTACACGGCGTCGCGACCTAGCCGGACTCGCTGACCCGTTTGACCGCGTGCCCGCCGAACTGGTTGCGCAGCGCCGAGACCGCCTTCATCGCCGGCGAATCCTCCTGGCGCGAGGCGAACCGCGCGAACAGCGACGCCGCGATCACCGGCATCGGCACCCGGTGGCTGATGGCCTCCTCGACGGTCCAGCGCCCTTCGCCGGAATCCTCGGTGTAGCCGCTGATGTCGGTGAACTTCGGGTCTTCCTTCAACGCCTTGGCGAGCAACTGCTGCAGCCATGACCGCACCACGGTGCCGTTGGTCCACGCCTGAATGACGGCCTGGGTGTCGGTGATGAGCTCCTCGGCGGCCAGCAACTCGTAGCCTTCGGCGTAGGCCATCATGAGGCCGTACTCGATGCCGTTGTGCACCATCTTCGCGTAGTGCCCCGCACCGACCGGCCCGGCGTGCACGAACCCGTCTTCACGAGGTCCCGGCGGCCGTAACGCATCGAAGATCGGCATCGCGCGTTCGACGTCGGCGTCGCTCCCGCCGACCATCAGACCGTAACCTTCTTTCAACCCCCAGACACCGCCGGAGACGCCCGCATCGATGAACGCAATTCCCTTGTCGTTCAACAATTTCGCGTGTGGACCGTCTTCGGTGTAGCGGGAGTTGCCGCCGTCGATGACGAGATCGCCCTCGCCGAGTTCGTCGGCCAGGGCGGTGATGGTCTCGTGGGTGATCGGCCCGGACGGCACCATCACCCACACCACCCGCGGCGCATCCAGCGCATCGGCCAGAGCCGCGAGCGTCGGGACGTCGGTCACTTCCGGTCTGGGGTCATAGCCGACGACTTCATGCCCGCCTTCACGTAGGCGTTCGCGCATGTTGAAGCCCATCTTGCCCAGACCGACCAGCCCGAGTTGCATATGCGCCCCTTCCGTGGCGTGGGCCGGTCAGCCTGGAAGCCGCACCGGCATCAGCAGGTACACGTAGTCGGTCTGCTCCGCGGGGAACGGCCCCGCCGCAGCGACACCCGCATCGTCGTCACTGGCCGGGCGCAACACCGCGGGACGGCTGGGTGTGGTGAAGCCGAATGTCACCCGCTCGGAGTGCAGCGAAGAGAGCCCGTCGGTCAGGTACGTCGGATTGAACGCGATGGTCAACGGGTCTCCGGCGAAGCTGACAGAGAGGTCTTCCTCCGCGCGCCCCACATCGTCGGCTCCGGCCGAGAGCCGCAGTGCGTCGTCGGAGAACTCCATCCGCACCTGCGCACCGCGGTCCGCGACCAGCGCGACACGCTTGATCGCCTCGCTGAGTTCGGCGACTCCGATCGTCGCCATCGCGGTGTGCTCGGTCGGCAGCAGCTGCCGGAACTTCGGGAACTCGGCATCGAGCAGACGCGTGGTGCTGCGTTTGCCACCGCTGCTGATTCCGAGCAATCCCTCCTTGCCGACCGCCGCACCGGCCCCCAGCGAAAGATGCACATCGCCGCCGTCGGCACCGGCCTTGGCGGCCTCCGACAACGTCTTGGCCGGCACCAGAACCGCGGCCTCGATGTCGGCGCCCGCCGTCGACCACGTCAGCTCGCGCACCGCCAACCGGAACCGGTCGGTCGCGGCCAAAACGACCTTCTCCCCGGCGATTTCGAGCCGGATACCGGTCAGCATCGGAAGCGTGTCATCGCGGCCGGCGGCGATGGCAACCTGGCCGATCGCTTCGGCGAACAAATCGGCGGAGATCACACCGGTCTCGTCCGGCAACGCGGGCAGGGTCGGATAGTCCTCGACGGCCATGGTCGGAAGCGAGAAGCGGGAACTACCACAGGTCAACGACACCCGGGTGCCTTCGACGCTGACGTCGATCGGCTTGGCCGGCAACGCCCGGGTGATGTCGGACAGCAGCCGGCCGGACACCAAAACGCTGCCGGGTGAAGCGATCTCGGCCGGCACCCGCACCTCGGCGGAAACCTCGTAGTCGAATCCCGAAATCGTCAACCCGTCCTCGGAACCGGTCAGCAATACGCCGGCGAGCACGGGAACGGTTGGCCGGGTCGGCAGATTGCGGGCCACCCACGCGACAGCGTCGGCGAAGTCCTCTCGTACGAGGCGGAACTTCAGATCGGTGACACCAACTGTTGTCGTCGCCACGTCCATTGAGTCCCTTCGATCAATACCACGACAAGCATTAAGCAGCGGTTTCCCGGTGTCTCACCACGCGTCTGACCGATGCGTCCCGACGACCGTAACGGCTGTCGATGAATCACCGTAGAGCTTTCCGCCCCAACTTGAAAGCTAATCGATCGGGCTGACATCGACGGTTTCCGGTGAGCTGACGGCCGGTCGGTTCGGTGTTTCCCCAGCCGCCTTCTTCGAAGAAGAATCTTCGGAGATTTACAAGCAACAGTATTAGGCCCTGTGGAATCTGGGGATGAATCCATGTCCGCGCTGCTGACAAGCGTGCGACGGTGTGGGGCAGCTGTGGATGAGTGCAGGCCAGGTTGGGAATGAGTGTGGAGAGGTCGGCAGGTGTGCACGAATCGGCGAGTAGTTCGCCGGTTGAGCCCAAGTTCTCCACATCGATGTGCACAACCTCGGCGTGTGACGGATGGTGTGGCCGGGACAGAAGATTTTTCGAAGAAATTTTCGTGGTCGTCGCACGAGACGCCGACATCTGGGCGCGGCACGACCCAACCGCAGGGGAGGAGCAGACGATTCAGCGCTTGGAGCGCTGGCGAATTCGCGTCGTGAGTTCCTTCACGTGATCGAATACCTCGCGCCGCTCGGCCATTTCACCGCGAATCTTTTTCTCGGCGTACATGACGGTGGTGTGGTCGCGTCCGAACGCCTGGCCGATCTTCGGAAGGGACAGATCGGTCAGCTCGCGGCAGAGATACATGGCGATCTGTCGGGACTGCGCGAGCGCGCGGGTCTTGCCGGGGCCGCGCAGTTCCTCGACTGTCGTCTCGAAATACTCGGCGGTGGCCGCCATGATCGCCGCGGTGCTGATCTGCATGGTGCTGGGATCGGAGATCAGATCACGCAGCACGATCTCGGCCAACGACTTGTCGATCGTGGTCTTGTTCAGGGACGCGAACGCCGTCACCCGAATGAGCGCGCCCTCGAGTTCACGGATGTTGCGTTCGATGCTGCTGGCGATGAGCTCGAGGACATCGCCGGGCACATCGAGCCGGTCCATCTGTGCTTTCTTGCGCAGAATCGCGATTCGCGTCTCCAACTCCGGTGGCTGCACATCGGTGATCAGCCCCCACTCGAAGCGGGTGCGCAACCGGTCCTCGAGGGTGGCCAGCTGTTTGGGTGGCCGGTCCGAGGAGATGACGATCTGCTTGTTGGCGTTGTGCAGGGTGTTGAAGGTGTGGAAGAACTCCTCCTGGATGCCTTCTTTGCCCTCGATGAACTGGATGTCGTCGACCAGCAGCACATCGATGTCGCGGTAGCTTCGCTTGAAGGACGCCTTGCGGTCGTCGCGCAGCGAGTTGATGAAGTCGTTGGTGAATTCCTCGGTCGAGACGTACTTCACCCGCATGCCGGGAAACAAACGCTGCGCGTAGTTCCCTGCCGCGTGCAACAGGTGCGTCTTGCCCAGGCCCGACTCGCCCCAGATGAACAGCGGGTTGTAGGCGCGGGCCGGCGCCTCGGCGATCGCCAGGGTCGCGGCGTGGGCAAACCGGTTCGACGCGCCGATGACGAATGTGTCGAAGGTGTAGCGCCGATTGAGGTTGACCGCGCTGGTGTCGTCGGTCAGCGTGTTCGGCGGCCGGCTGGTGAAGTACGTCGGCCAGCTCTCCTCGGCGCTGACGCGGGCTTCGAAGTCCTCATCGACCTCGTCGGGTTCGGCGACGGGGGACAGCCCGTTGAGCGGTCCCTCGGTGGTGTCGTCCGGACCGGGATCCGCGATGCGCACACCCAGTTCGACGCGCTGGCCGAGCTGACGGCTCAACGCGCTGATGATCGGCTCGCGCAGATGACGTTCGATCTCGTTCTGGACGAACGGGGTCGGCACCGACAGCAGGGCAAATCCCTCGGTGATGACGAGCGGTTTGACGAGCTTCAACCACGCTCTTTGCTGTGGGGTGAGAATAGGACCGGCGGGGTCGCCGATCGTTCCGGCGCCAGGGCCACCGTTGAGCTCGGCAACCACCGTGTTCCAAACGGCCACGAAGGGCGGATCGGGGTCAGCTGTCAACGACGACTACCCCCTTGCGGTCGACCCAGAGACGACCAATGGAACGAGGACGATCTGTCCACAAAGTTATCCACAGGCTGTGGAGACAGGACAGTCGTCGTCGTTCTGTTGTCTACCGGCGAGAACGCCGCGGGCCGGGGCACATCACGAAAGTGAGGCATCCTGTGGGCTCACGACTAGTCGGGCGTCCTCGCTTCGTTGTTCGTCGCCGTTTCGTTATCGAATCGGCCTTGGCAGAAGCTAACAGTTTTCTCGGCGGGTGCCAACCGTTCTGCAACATTGCGCGGGTGGATATTTCGGCCTCACGGCGCGTCGTGACGGGTGGTGCAATTGTGGCTGTCGGCCGGGCCCTGGGGCGAGGTTTGACCCAGCGAAAACTCGTCAGTACCCTCGAACAGTCGCCCGTACGAGGCGATACGGCTGCGACCCGGCTCCGACCGGAGACCGCGCCGGCTAGCAAGACGGACGAGCTTACCAACGGCAACTGCGTCCACACCGATTCGTACGTGGATCGGTGGGGGCTGCGGACGCCAGACGCAACAAGGAGAGACAGCCGTGGCCAAGGGCAAGCGGACCTTTCAGCCGAACAACCGGCGCCGGGCGCGCGTGCATGGCTTCCGGCTGCGGATGCGCACCCGCGCGGGCCGCGCGATCGTGGCGAACCGTCGCGGCAAGGGTCGGCGCAAGCTGTCTGCGTGATTCCCACGTGACTTCAAGCGGAGTCTGACGCGGTGCTTCCGGCGCGGTACCGGATGACGCGGTCGACGGAGTTCGGGATCACGGTCAACCGAGGGGTGCGCGCGGTGCAGCCCGATCTCGTCGTGCACGCGTTGCGGTCCGAAGTGGCCGCCGCCGAGCCGGGCCCCCGAATCGGGCTGGTCGTGTCGAAGGCCGTCGGGACCGCGGTGCAACGGCATCGGGTGGCCAGGCGGTTACGGCATGTCGCGCGCACAGTGCTCGACGAGCTCGATCCGGCCGATCGGGTGGTTATCCGCGCGCTGCCCAGCAGCAGACACGCGATATCGGCGCGCCTCGAGCAGGAGCTGCGCACCGCCCTGCGCCGGACGAGGCCCAAGAACGAGGCGGCCGGGTGAGGGCACCAATGGGTTCGCTCGCAGTGCGCGGGCTCGTCTACCTGATTCAGCTGTATCGGCACACGGTTTCCCCGCTGCGGCTGCCCACATGCCGGTTCATGCCCACCTGCAGTCAGTACGCGGTGGACGCGCTGAGCGAGTTCGGGCTCCTGCGCGGTGGCTGGCTTGCCACCGTACGGCTGCTGAAATGCGGGCCGTGGCATAGGGGAGGATGGGACCCGATACCGGAACGCCCGTCACCTGAACGCGAAGGCGACGCGCACCCATCGTGTGCGTCCGCGGCCGAGCCCTCAGAGGATCGGGTCACCGTCGGCGACGTCAGCGGCGGTACGCCAGCAATGCGAGCAGGAAGCGAGACGCGTGTTTAACTGGTTCAGCCTCGACATCATCTACTACCCGGTGTCGGCGATCATGTGGGTCTGGTACAAGCTGTTCGCCTTCCTGCTGGGGCCGTCGAACTTCTTCGCCTGGGCGCTGTCGGTGATGTTCCTCGTCTTCACGCTGCGGGCGATCCTGTACAAACCGTTCGTCAAGCAGATCCGCACCACGCGCCAGATGCAGGAGCTGCAGCCGCAGATCAAGGCGCTGCAGAAGAAGTACGGCAAGGACCGCCAGCGGATGGCGCTGGAAATGCAGAAGCTGCAGAAGGAACACGGGTTCAACCCGATCCTCGGCTGCTTGCCGATGCTGGCTCAGGTGCCGGTGTTCCTCGGGCTGTTCCACGTGTTGCGGTCGTTCAACCGGACGCAAGGTGGGTTCGGTCAGATCCAGCTGTCCGTCGAGCAGAACCGCGCCACCGGCAACTACGTGTTCAGCCCCACGGACGTGGCGCACTTCCTGGACGCCCACCTGTTCGGCGCACCGCTGGGCGCGACGATGATTCAGACCACTGGCCTGGACGCGTTCACCGAGTTCAGTCGGGGAGCGGTCATCGCGGTGGGCGTGCCGATCATGATCCTGGCCGGTATCGCGACGTATTTCAACAGCCGCGCATCGGTTGCGCGGCAGAGTCCGGAGGCCGCCGCGAATCCGCAGACCGCGATGATGAACAAGCTGGCGCTGTACGTGTTTCCGCTCGGCGTTGTCGTCGGCGGGCCGTTCCTGCCGCTGGCCATCATCATGTACTGGCTTGCCAACAACATCTGGACGTTCGGCCAGCAGCACTACGTGTTCGGCAAGATCGAAAAGGAAGAAGAGGCCAAGAAGCTCGAGGCGCAGGAGCGGCAGGCCAAGAACGCACCGCCGCCGGGCGCCAAGCCGAAGCGGACGCGCAAGGGTCAGACGCCGGAACCGGCGCCCAGCAGTGAGGCCGAAATCGCCGACACCGTAACCGAGAACGGGGCCGCCGAGAAGAAGCCGACGGGGGCCGGGACGGGCAAGACAGCCTCTGGCGCAGGCAACCGCACGCCGCGTCCGGGCGCGAGTCCACGCCCCGGCGCACGGCCGAAGAAACGTAAACGTTGACCGGGCACACCGGTGGGGATGAGGAGATACCGATGACAGACGCCGATACGACCGAGCGCGACGACCTGACCGACGAGGAGAACGGCGCCGCGGCGCCCGTCGCCGAGGATGACCTCGAGGAGAGGTTGGTCGCCGAGGGCGAGATCGCGGGCGACTACCTCGAGGAGTTGTTGGACCTGCTCGACTTCGACGGCGACATCGACCTCGACGTCGAAGGCGACCGCGCGGTCGTCAGCATCGACGGCGGCGGCGACCTGAACAAGTTGGTGGGCCGCAAGGGCGAGGTGCTCGACGCGTTACAGGAGTTGACGCGGTTGGCCGTGCACCAGAAGACCGGGGAGCGCAGCCGCCTGATGCTCGACATCGCTCGGTGGCGGCGCCGGCGTCGCGACGAGTTGGCGGCGCTCGGCGAGAAGGTCGCGCGTCGGGTGCTCGAGACCGGCGAGCGCGAAGAGCTCGCCCCGATGACACCGTTCGAGCGCAAGATCGTGCACGACGCGGTGGCCGCGGTCGACGGAGTGCACAGCGAGAGCGAGGGCGTGGAGCCGTCGCGGCGTGTCGTCGTGCTTGCCGACTGACCCGAGTTACACGCGTGTAGTTCAGAGGCCGTCCCCGCGACGCGACGATCCGGAGGATGTTTCACGTGAAACACGGCGAGGTGTCGGCACCCCCGGGCGCGGCCGCCACCTTGTTCCGGGACCGCTTGCCGCGCGCGCAGCTGTACGCCGAGATCCTGGCGGGGGCCGGTGTCGAGCGCGGGCTCATCGGCCCCCGGGAAGTGGACCGGTTGTGGGACCGGCACATCCTCAACAGCGCCGCGGTATCCGAGCTCATCGACGCGGGCTCCCGGGTTGCCGACATCGGTAGTGGCGCGGGTCTGCCCGGGATACCGTTGGCGTTGGCTCGGCCCGATGTGCAGGTGACACTGATCGAACCGCTCCTGCGCCGCAGCGAGTTCCTCCGTGAGGTCGTCGAGGAACTCGATGTCGAGGTGACGGTCGTGCGAGGCCGAGCCGAAGAGCCGGCGGTGAGGAAACAGGTGGGGGAGACGGACGGGGTGGTGTCCAGGGCGGTGGCCTCTCTGGACAAGTTGACTCGATGGAGCATGCCGCTGCTGCACATCGACGGCCACATGTTCGCCATGAAGGGCGAGCGTGCCGAAGAGGAGATCCGCGACCACCGGCGTGTGATGGCGTCGCTGGGGGCGGCCGATGTAAGGGTAATGAGGTGTGGCGCGAACTACTTGGATCCACCCGCGACCGTCGTCGTGGCACGGCGGGAGAAGGCGGTAGCGCACCGGGCAACGGGCAGGAGACGAGGTTGAGTTCGCCGCAGAACGGTTCCGAGTTGGGCACCGCCGCCCAGCCCCGCCCCGATGTTTCACGTGAAACGGCCCCGGGCCATGTTTCACGTGAAACCACGCCGACGGACGTTTCACGTGAAACCTGGTCGGACAAGGCTGCGCCCGACAGCGGGTGGGATCCGACGGCCGGCATCGACACCCCGATCGGGGCGGAGGCCGAACGGGCGGTGCGCCTGCTGCATGCGGCGGCCAAGGGCAACCTCCCGCGGCCAGACCGCCAACGCGTCTTCACGATCGCCAATCAGAAGGGCGGTGTCGGTAAGACGACGACGGCCGTCAACGTCGCGGCGGCGCTCGCCCTGCAGGGGCTGCAGACGCTCGTCATCGACCTCGACCCGCAGGGCAACGCGAGCACGGCGCTGGGCATCGAGCATCGCCCGGGGACGCCGTCGTCGTACGAGGTGCTGATCGGGGAGATCCCGTTGCGCGACGCCTTGCAACGCAGCCCGCACAGCGAGCGCCTCTACTGTGTGCCGGCGACCATCGACCTGGCCGGCGCCGAGATCGAGTTGGTCAGCATGGTGGCCCGGGAGGGACGGTTGCGCGCGGCGCTGGCTGCGCTCGACGATTACAACTTCGATTACGTGTTCATCGACTGCCCGCCGTCGCTGGGCCTGCTGACCATCAACGCGTTCGTCGCGGCGCCCGAGGTGCTGATCCCGATCCAGTGCGAGTACTACGCCCTCGAAGGGGTGGGCCAGCTGATGCGCACGATCGAGATGGTCAAGGCGCACCTCAACCCGCAACTCGACGTGACGACGGTGATCCTGACGATGTACGACGGGCGCACCAAGCTCGCCGACCAGGTGGCCTCCGACGTGCGGACGCACTTCGGCGACAAGGTGCTGCGGACCGTCATCCCGCGCAGCGTCAAGGTGTCCGAGGCCCCCGGTTACGGGATGACGATCCTCGACTACGACCCCGGCTCCCGGGGGGCGATGAGCTATCTCGACGCCAGCCGGGAGATCGCCGACCGCGGCCGGAACCGTAACCATCGATGAGCGCGCGACAACAGGAGAGGCCATGACCCAACCGACACGCAAGCGCAGCGGCCTCGGCCGCGGCCTGGCTTCGCTGATCCCGACCGGACCCGCCGACGGGGAGCAGTCCGAGCTCGGGCCACGGATGGGCGACGCGGCCGCCGATGTGGTGATCGGAGGACCGTCGAACGGCAACCCAGCCAACCCGGCCAACACAGCCAACGACGTCGGCGCCGTGTACCGCGAAATCGACCCGTCGTCGATCGAGCCGAATCCGCGGCAGCCCCGCCAGGTGTTCGACGAGGAGGCGCTCGGCGAGCTGGTGCACTCAATCCGCGAGTTCGGGCTCATGCAGCCGATCGTGGTGCGGGCGCTGCCCGGCGGTGCGCCGGGTCCGATCCGCTACCAACTCGTCATGGGGGAGCGGCGATGGCGCGCTGCCCAGCAGGCCGGCCTGACCGCCATTCCGGCGATCGTGCGGGAGACCTCCGACGACGGCATGCTCCGCGACGCGTTGTTGGAGAACATCCACCGCGTGCAGTTGAACCCGTTGGAGGAGGCGGCCGCGTATCAGCAGCTGCTCGACGAATTCGGGGTCACCCACGACGAACTCGCGTCCCGGATCGGCCGGTCGCGCCCGTTGATCACGAACATGATCCGGCTGCTGCGGTTGCCGATCGCGGTGCAACGGCGGGTGGCCGCCGGTGTGCTGTCGGCCGGCCATGCGCGCGCCCTGTTGGCGCTCGAGGGAGGACCCGAGCAGCAGGAGGAGTTGGCCGCGCGCATCGTCGCCGAAGGGCTGTCCGTGCGCGCGACGGAGGAGGCGGTCACCCTGGCGAACCGGGCCGGCCCGCCAGCCCCGTCGTCGCCGAAGCGTAAGCCGATCAGCATGCCGGGACTGCAAGACGTTGCTGAACGGCTGTCGACGGCGTTCGACACCCGGGTAACCGTCAGCCTCGGCAAACGAAAAGGCAGGATCGTGGTGGAGTTCGGGTCGGTCGACGATCTGCAGCGCATAGTCGAACTGATGAGCGCGTCCGACCGCTGACCTACGACACCGGGTAATTACGTCACTGTGACACATATCCCGCGTTGGTCGCCGTTGGCACCTCCGTAAGAAGGAAACCAATTGTGAGACAACACGTTTCGCATCCGCACTCGATAGCCGCGTGGAATCGAGGGCCGACCCCGCCGCATCCTTCTATCCTGGAGTGGCAGCTGTGCATGTTCGCACCGCGTAGGACCCGGGGAGTCTAGTGTCGGCACGCGTCACGCCTCTACGGCTCGAAGCGTTCGAGCAGTTACCGAAGCATGCCCGCAGGTGCGTGTACTGGGAGGTCGATCCGCTGACCCTCGGCCGTGATGCGGCGGGTGCCGCCGTCCCCGGGGTCGACGACCACCTGTCCGACCCCGAGTTCGAGAAGGAAGCGTGGCTGTCGATGGTCATGCTCGAGTGGGGGTGCTGCGGACAGGTCGCCGTGCAGTGCAGCGACGAGCAGACCGACGACGGGCCTGCGCCGTTGAGCGGGAACGAGGCGTGCCTGGGCTACGCGTTCTACGCCCCACCGAATGCCGTGCCGCGTGCACGCCGGTTCCCGACCGCGCCGGTGAGCGCCGACGCCGTGTTGCTGACCTCGCTGGGCATCGAGTCCGGTGAGGATGCCGACGGTGTGTCGCGCATGCTGATCTCTGCCGTGGTCGGCGACCTGGTCCGCCGGGGAGCGCGGGCGCTCGAAGCGTTCGCCCACACGACCGAGGTCAGCGAACTCCTGGATCCGGGGGCGGTCACACCGTCGTTGCGACCCGTCGTCGAGGTGCTCGGGGACTGCTCGGTCGAGCAGTGCGTCCTCGACGCCGATGTGCTGCTGGACGCGGGCTTCGTCGTGGTCGCCCGACACCGCTACTTCCCGCGGCTGCGTCTGGAGTTGGAACAGGGGCTGGGCTGGAAGGCCGACGTCGAGGCGGCGTTGGAGCGGTTGTTCGAGTTCGCGCAGTTGCCGGTCGGAGCGGGTGTCAGCCCGTCGCGATGACGGATCGCGGTCAGGAGGGGCTGACGCGGCCGGCCTGCTCGACCGAGAGTTCGTGCGCCAGCAGTTCGGCGAAGGTGAAAGTGCCTGTGGGACGGTCGTTTTTGCCGAGCAGATAGAGCCGTTTGACCGCGGCGAGGATTCCCTCGGCGATCGAGTCGCGGGTCTGCGTCGACACCAGGATGGCACGGTCCCGCGGATTGGTGATGTATCCGACGTCGACCTGCACGGTGGGCATGCGGGTCAGCCGCAGCAGGTCCCATGTCCTGCCGTGGGTGCGGCAATCCCGTAACCCGCTGCGCGCCACGACTTCTCGTTGAATGAAGTCGGCCAGGTTGCGGCCGATCGTGGACACCGAGCCGTGTGAGTTGCCGAAGTGGAACGACGCGACGCCGTTGGCGGCCGGGCTGGGCTGGGTCGCGCAGCGCAGGCTGATCATCAGGTCGGCGCCGACGGCGTTGGCGGTCGCGGCCCGTTCGGCGTCCGACGGCGCACGATTGGCCGGCCGCGACAGGAAGGTCTCCATTCCGATCGCAGTCATCCGGCCTTCGAGCCGACTGGCCAAGTCCCACAGGATGTCTGACTCGCTGATCGGCCCGCCGGGGCTCTGCATGATCTGCCCGTGGTCGTCACCACCGCGGCCCGGGTCGATGATGATGCGCTTGCCCGACAGCCGAGGACCCGAGCTGCGGACCAATTCCTCTTCGCGAATCGCGTGCGGGGAGCCGCCGGTGACGCGGGACCCGAGAAAGTACAAGGAGCGCAAGGTTTCCGGGCCACAGATGCCGTCGGGGTACAGGCCGTACTCACGCTGGTACGACATCAACGCGTTGTGCGTGGCCAGGCCGAAGTGCCCGTCGACCAGGCCGGTGTAGAAGCCGAGGTCCTGCAACCGAGCCTGCAGCGTTGCCACGTCGTCGCCGAACATCGGGGCGCCGAACTGGTGGCTGAGGGTGCGCGCGCCCAGACGGTACGACGCCTCTTTCAACGCACGGTAAGTCGCCTCGCCGACGATGCCGTCCACCAGGAGTCCGCGGTGCTGCTGGAAGGCCCGCACCGCATGGTCGAGTTCTTCGTCGAACAGGTCCAGCGCGACGTGTCTGCCGGTGGTGATCTCCTCGTCGGCGTTGTCGAGCATGCCCAACGCCGTCAGTGCAGCCCTGATCTCGGTGACCGCGGCCCCGCGGTCACCGCGACGCAGACTGGACATATGCGGCCTTTCGGTCACGGTTGTCAGCTGCGCGAGGGCGCTGACCAGGTTGACGGGCTAGGCACGATTGTCGCAGACACTCCGCGGATTCAAGAAAACCCCAGGCCGGTGTCCGCGCGGCGGGTTACGGGTTCAGACCCCCGTCAGACGAGGGCTAGACGATGTCGCTGAGCTCGCGCAGCAGCGCAGCCTTGCCTTTTGCGCCGACGATCCGCTTGACCGGTGCACCGTCCTTGAACACGATCAGCGTCGGGATCGACACCACCTGGAAATCGCGCGCGGTGGCCGGATTCGCGTCGACATCGAGCTTGGCGACCGTCAAGGCGCCGGCCTTCTCGGCGGCGATCTCCTCGAGCACCGGGGCGATCATCTTGCAGGGGCCACACCACGTCGCCCAGAAGTCAACCAGCACTGGGGTACTGCTGGACAGCACGTCCTGGGAGAAGGTGTCGTCGGTCACGGCTACGGTCGACGCAACGCTGTCGGTCATCGTGGTGCTCCTATCGAACGGGGGTTTCGGTGGTTTCATCGCTTGGGCCAGAACCGATTTCGGCGAGCCAGCGTTCGGCGTCGATGGAAGCCGAGCAGCCGGTGCCCGCGGCGGTGATGGCCTGGCGGTAGGTGCGGTCGACGAGATCGCCTGAGGCGAAGACACCTTCGATCGATGTGCTGGTCGAACCCCGCTGCGTCAGGACGTAACCGTCGTCGTCGAGGTCGATCTGGCCGCGCACCAGATCAGACCGGGGATCGTGGCCGATCGCGACGAACACACCGGTGACGGCCAGCTTGGACTCCTCACCGGTGACGGTGTTGCGCAACCGAACTCCGCTGACTTTCGGGCTGCCCTCGATCTCGAGGACCTCGGTGTTGGTGACGAACGTGATCTTCTCGTTTGCGCGTGCGCGGTCCAGCATGATGCGCGAGGCACGGAACTCGTCGCGGCGGTGCACCAGCGTGACACTGCGGGCGAACTTGGTCAGGAAGATGGCTTCCTCCATCGCGGAGTCGCCGCCGCCGACCACGATGATGTCCTCTTCGCGGAAGAAGAACCCGTCGCAGGTCGCGCACGTGCTCACGCCCATTCCGAGCAGAGCCTCTTCACCCGGCACGCCGAGGTGACGCGCCGCCGCGCCCATCGCGAGGATCACCGCGCGGGCCTGATACGTGTCGTCGCCGACCGTGACCGTCTTGACCGCGCCGTCGAGGGAGACCGCGTCGACATCCTCCATCCGCAGGTCCGCGCCGAAGCGCAGCGCCTGTTCGCGCATCTCGTCCATCAGCTCGGGGCCGGTGATGCCGTTGCGGAAGCCGGGGTAGTTCTCCACCTCGGTGGTCGTCATCAGCGCGCCGCCGAACTGAACGCCTTCGAACACCAGCGGCTTCAGTTGCGCGCGGGCCGCGTAGATCGCGGCGGTGTAACCGGCCGGGCCGGATCCGATGATGATCAGATCATGAACCGTGGGTGTGGTGGTCATGAGCGCCTTTCTGCCGTCCCCTAGCTTCGCTGTGGGCCCCGTCGGCACCGGTACCAACACCAGCGTAGGCGGTGGTGTTCCCGGACTTCGGAGAGCAACGTCGGTGCACAGCCTACGGTCGCGCGACCACGGTCTCCGCCAGCAGGCCACCGTGGGCAGCGTGGCAGCCCGCCTCGACCACCAGCGCGGTGACATCGGCGGCGGAGTCGGCCGCAACCAGCAGGACCACCCCGGGGTGCCCGCCCATGTCGACGGGCCGGGCGCCGAGGATCGCGGTGGTCGGCGCGTAGCCGAGCCCTTCGAGGCAGGCGGCGCGGCGCTGCGGGTCCGACAGGGGGCCGTAATCAGGGGGAGTTGTCAGGAGCCCGACGAGCTGCTCATTGGTAAGCGGCAGCACCGCCGGCGGGCGCGACACCGTGATGCGTTCGGCCGTCGGGCCGGTCTGGGCGAAGCGCGGTGCCGGGTCGCGGGTCAGCACCGACGTTCCGATGACGATCCCGGCCACCGCGGCGGCCAGGCCGGCCACCAGCCCGATGATGTGGATCAGCCGCAGCCGGGGCCGTTCGACGGCGTGGGCCGGTTCGCCGGCGGCATGCAGCGCCGCGCCGATGCGCGCGGTGATCTCCGGGGGCACGTCGGGTGCCGACGCCGCGTCGCGTCCCAATCGGGCCAGTTCGCGGCGCACCCGCTCGACCGCCGGATCCGAGGGGTCGTCCGTTCCCGTCTGCATCGCTAGCCAGTCTCCACCACGAGAGGTAAGACGCAGGGCCCGCGCTTGCGGTTCCGCTCAATCGGTACGCGCGGTCGCCTCCGCATCGAAACACTCCAGCGCCTCGGCAAGCTTGGCCCGCGCTCGCGAGCAGCGGCTCTTGATCGTGCCTACGGGGACGCCGAGCATGCGCGCCGTCTCCGCCACCGAGTAGCCCTGCATGTCCACGGCGACCACCGCGGCGCGCTGCTCGACGGGTAACCGCATCAGTGCCCGCTCGACGACGATCGCGGTATCCACCCGAGCTGCCGGATCACCGATGTGCCCGACGTCGTCGGACAACGACTCGGCGGCCCGGGTCTTGTTGCACCGCAACCGATCCAGACACGCATTCACCACGATGCGGTACAGCCAGCTGCTCACCGCGGCGTCGTAGCGGAAGGCCGGCGCCCTGCGGTGCGCCTTGAGCATCGCGTCCTGCAGCGCGTCGGCGGCGTCGTCGGGGTTGCGGCTGGTGATCCGGGCGATCCGGTACAGCTGGCGGTGGTGGCGATAGAACAGCTCCTCGAATGCGTACCGGTCACCGGCGACGTGCGCGGCCAGCAACTCCGCATCGCTGCGCTCCCGACCGGACTGCCCCCCGAAGGTCCCCACAGCCGAACACTAAACGGCCGCGCGGGCGCCTCCCGACACATCTTTGTCGGGCTGGGGATGAAGGGTCAGGACGCCGACCGCAGCGTGATCTCGGCGATGTCCGAGCGGCTCTGGCCGTTGACCTGCCCGAGGGTGGAGACCCAGACCAGCACGTTGGAGGTCGGGGAGGCGTTCTCCACCTTGATGGTGTTGGACCCGGGCTTGAGCTGCGTGGCAGGTGTCAACACGGTGGTATCGGACAGCGACGACGGCGACGACGACTGCGCCGAGCGGATCTCCACCGCCGTGCCGGTGCTGTTGAGGTCGATGTCGACCTCGCCGATCGTGGTGGGCTGCGGCAGCTGTAGGAGCAGCCCGACGCCGTTCTTGAAGTTCGGGAACGGCACCGGGTCGGTGTAGGTGTCGATCGGCCACACCGTCGAGGAGTCACCGTCGATCGCGTTGTCCGCCTCTGCCGGCGCATCGGCCTCACCCTCGGGTGAGAAGACCGTCACCGCAGTGGGTTTGACGACATTCCCGGTGGCGCCGCCGCCGGTGTCGCCCGATTCCGTGGTCGTCGGATCGTTGAGCCCGAGCCGGTCGCCGCCCAGGCCGTCGCCGACGTCGCCGAAGATCTGGCTCAGCACGGTGGCCAACACCACGAGCGCGACCACGACGATGGCCGCGCCCACACCGAGCCCGATCATCAGCGCCTTACGGCGGCGCGCCCGGGTCTCCGGATCGTCGACGACCACTTCCCGGGTGCGTGATGCGGAATCTTCGGGGTCGTCGATGGGGGAGATCAACTCGGTCCGATCGGCGATCGCGGTGGCCTGCTGGAGCAGGTTCAACAGCGTCGGCGCGCTGCGGATGCCGCCGCCCTCCTGAACGGCGCGCGCCGCCGCGGCGGAGATCTGGAACGGGATGTGGCGATCGACCGCGCGCGGCTCGATCGGCTGCCCGGCGGAGTCGAGTTCGGCGGGGGCCAAGCCGCTCCGGACCCCGTGCTCGGGCAGCGGCCACCGGTTGATCAGCAGCGCGTACAGCGCCGCGCCGATGCCGCGAATGTCGTCCTCGGGCGTCGCGTCGGCGAGCGTCGCCGGGAAGGCCAGCGCCACGTCGCCCTCGATGCTGACCCGTATCCGGCTGGGGTGGTCGATCGACAGCGCGACGCCCGCGCGGTGCGCGGCTTCGGCCGCCGCGGCGAGCGACTGAATGGCCCTGGCCCCGCCGATCGGGGATGGCGAGGTGTCGGCCACCTCGGCCAACGAGCCGCCCCGAATCCACTCCGAGACCACGAGGCCCCCGGATCCGGTGTTGACCACGTCGAGCACCCGCGCAACACCGGGCATGTCGAGGCGGCTCAGCTTCAGCGTGCGCGCCAGGATCTCGCGCAGTGCCGCGTCGGACAGGGTGTTGTCCGGATCGACGAAGGTGAGCGCAACCTGACGGTCCAGTGCGGTGTCGAGCGCTTGCCAGAACTGC
This sequence comes from Mycobacterium sp. GA-0227b, assembly GCF_001499855.1. GTDB lineage: Bacteria > Actinomycetota > Actinomycetes > Mycobacteriales > Mycobacteriaceae > Mycobacterium. Next base: position 276,595 of record NZ_LQIK01000001.1, on the reverse strand, counting down.
AGGGTCGGCGGACCGCCATGGAACACGAGCAGCCGGTAGCGGCCGCCGCCGATCACCGCTCCGGGAATGAGGTGGACGTCCTCATCGGAGGTGGCGGCCTCGATGGCCGGTTCGCGCGGCGGGTCGAACGCGAGCGGTTCGCGGGTGGGGTCGCCGCCGTAGTCGGAGGGCGGCCGGCCCGACACCGGTATCCGGGCGGTGCCGTTGTCGGCCGCGAACTCGGTGGTCGCCGAGTCGCTGGTGGGCTCGGGCACGTCGGGCTGGAGGTCGTCGGCGGCGACCTCGGACTGCCCGGTCGAGGACAGCGGGATCTTGGTGGTGGCGGTGCTGTCGGGAGTGGGCGCGGAGCCGCCTGCGGGTTCGTCGCTCACCGCTGGTCCTTTCCGCGTCCGGTCCCAGGCAACTGGGGGAGGTGGTCCGCGCCGGACGGTCGGTGGGCTGTGACGCCGCCCTGGCGGGGACGAATTCCTCTGTTGAGGGTACGTGAGGGGGGTGCGCCTGCGTGGCCGGTCGGCGGCGGTACGCGTCAGGGGCGTCCTCGCCGGGCGGCCGAGGCGGCGACGGACCGCGGCCAGCGCCGCATGGGCGTCGGGCACCTGCGCGGCCAGCAGCACCGCGACGATGACCGGCGCCATGATCAGGCCGATCACCGCCAGCCGCAGCAGCGACCCGGCACCGCCCCAGTTGCGCGTCAGCGACTCCAGCCCGAGCAGTTGGTCGACGACATGGGCCAGCAGGCCTGCGAGCAGCGACGCGGCGATGGTGACCAGGATTGTGCGGACCACCTGCAGGCTGATCAGCCGTCCGCCGGGCGGGTCGAGATTGGCCCGCAGCAGGTAGTAGCCGACGGTCGCGCCCGCCAGGAAGCCCAGGCCGTTGGCGGTGCCGAGATAGCCGGCCACCAGATCGGGATCGTCGGTGACATGGGGAGCGATGAGCGAGGCGATGATTTTGACGGTCGTGATCACCACGATCAGCAGGATCGGCGTCCAGGGCTGCTGGCGGGCGTAGAAGACCCGAAGCTGCAGCAGAACCAGGGCGTAGGGGATCAACGTGAATGCCGACAGCGTGATCGCCATGCCGAGGTAGTTGGCGTCGACCTCACCGAAGTTGCCGTAGGCGAAGAGCGCGCTGCCGATGGCCGGGCCGCCGACGGTCATCAGCGCCACGATCGGGATGAGCGTCACCATGGTGAGCCGGGTGGCCAATGAGAGGTCGGCGAGCACCGCGCGCTGATCGTTGGCGGCGGCGTTACGGCTCAACCGCGGCATCACGACGGTCAGCACCGTCACGCCGATCATGCCGAACGGCAACTGCAGCACCAACCACGTGTAGTTGTAGATCGCGGGTCCGGAAGCCGCAGCGCCACTGGCGATTCGGTTGCCGACGATCAACCCGATCTGGCTGATCAACACGTACAGCACCATCGCCGCGGCCATCGCGCCGAACTGCTTCATCCGCTCGTCGATGCCCCACAGCGGGCGCAGGCTGATGCGTTCGCGGCGAATCGCCACCAACAGCACCAGGACCTGCGTCACCGTCCCGAGCGTCATCCCGATGCCCAACACCAAAAGCTTCGCGTTGCCCATCTGCACGGGGTCCACCGAGAGTTCGCCCGGCACAATGAGATACAGGCCGAGGGTGGCCAACGCGACGAGGTTGTTGCACACCGGCGCCCATGCGGGCGGCCCGAAGACGTTGCGGGTGTTGAGGATTGCCATGAACACCGACGACAGCCCGTAGAACAGCACCTGGGGCAGCAGCAGGTAGGCGAACGCGGTGGTGAGATCGCGGTTGACCTCCGGATCGCCGCCGAGCATGAGGCCGACGAGCATCGGCGCCGACGCCACCGAGAGTGCGGTGGTGATCAGCAGCAGCGTCGTCGCCAATGTGACGAGGCGGCGCACGAACGCCGTGCCGTTGTCGGGATCGTCGCGCTCGGCACGCGCCAGCACCGGCACGAAGATCGCGGTGAACGTCGCCTCGAGCACCAGCGCGGCGATCAGGTTCGGCAGTTGGTACGCGACCGAGAACGCACTGGATAGCGCGGCGCCGAGGATGGTCGCCAGCAACACGATGCGGGCGAATCCGGTGAGCCGACTGACCAGCGTCGCGACCGCCATGCCCCACGACCTCGACACCACCGCGGCGTCGGAGAGTTCCGGGCGCCCGGCCCGTCTCCGCGGCGCCGGTCCCCGGCTGAGCCGAGGCGGCGGTGGGCGCGGCGGCCGGCGCGGCGGCAACGCGGTGTTCATCCGGTCCCACCGGACGCGCCGGTGCCCCTGCGTCCGGACCGGCTCAGCGGCACGTCGGTGGAGTCGTCGTCGTAGTGCAGCGCGACATCGAGCGGATCGGGGCGGTGCGGATCGGCTTCGAGGTCGGCGCGGTCCGGCTGGCCGCGGAATCGGTGCCACAGCCGGCGGCCGGCGAGCAGCACCAGCACCGCACCCGCCGAGAGCGTGATGAAGAACAGCACCTTGCCGTACGCGTTGGAATGCAACGACAACCGCACCGGCTCCCCGAGCGGGAGGCCGTCGACGGTGCGCAACGCGACATCGACGGCGACCCGTTGCGTGAAGTGCACTTCGATGGGCACCCGCAACGGCAGGAAGCCAGGCGGCAATTCGATCTCGCCCATGTCGGTCACCGTCATCCCGGGTGGCGCGTCGACGTGGAGCCGGACCCGGATCGGCACCGGCAGGTCGTTGCGCAGCGCCAGGGGCAGCGGGCTGCGTTCGGTGGCCAAGGTGTACGAACCGCCCGGGTTGACGATGGTGACCGCGTTGAAAATGTCGTCGACCGTATGCCCAACCGTGGTGAGCCGTTGCTGCGCAAGGCCATTGCGGGCGTCCGGCGGTACCGACTGGCTCAGCGCGCGCAGCATGTCCTCGCGCAGCGGCGCGGTGTACCCGTATCCGGTCAGGCCGGTCCGCACGTCGGTGGTCAGCGCCGCGGTCAACCCCCACAGCCGTCCGATGACGGCCGAGATACCCGAGACCACCGCGTCGTCGAAGCGCGCATCGGGATCGCCGATGTCGTCGCCGGGCAGCGGCGCCACTTCCTGGGGCGGTACGGCGCTGGCCGCGGCGATCACCGCGGGCAGCGGACGCGGGCGTGCCAGCCCGGCGTTGATCGCGGTGGCCACCGCGGTGAACAACGCGCGGGCGTCGTCGGGCTGCAGGCTCCAGGCGAGCGGCGGCATCAGGATCTGCGTGCGCGGCGCGACGTCGGGGTTGAGCCCCCGCCACAGCACCGCGCCGAGCGCATCCTGACGTCGCGCCACCGCCGAGTCGTGCTGCAGCGGAAAGTCGAGGGACGGGTCCAGATACCCGGGCGCGACGGGGTCGGTGCCCGCGCCGGCGAGCGCGGCCCCCACCGCCGGATCGAACGGTGCGGCGACGAGTTGCGGCGTGTAGCGCACCGGCGTGGTGTCCGCAGTGCCGGGATTCGCCGCATCCGAGCCGTTGTCGGCACCCGACCCGGCCGCGATGGCCACCGTCTGGCCGCCGCGCTCAGACAACAGCCGCACGGCGGGGGTGGTCAGCGGTCCGTCGCCGAGGAGGCTGGCGCCGCGGACCGATGTGATGCCGAGAATCTGGTCGACGATGTCGCTCGAGGACGTGGTGGCGATCCGGCTGAGCCCGGGATCACCGACGCGGCGCAACGCGTCGAGGTCGGCCTGCGCGTAGGTGGTCGCGGTGACGCACATTCGCTTCGCCAACGCCTTGAGCCGGTTCAACCACGCCACGGCGGCGGCCTGGCCGGTACCGGGACGGGTTGGCGTCCCGGGCCCGGCGTCGGGGCCGATGTTGACGACGTAGCCGCCCGTCATCGCGTTGACGGTGACGAGTAGATCCGGGTCGACGGCCAGACACGTCGCCGCGTGCACCCGTCCCTCGGGGTCGACTTCGGGGCTGGTGGCGAACTCGGCCGCCGACAACAGTGTGTCGAGCCGGCCGCCCGCGGCCAGCGAGGTGGCGAGGTCGTCGTCGGTCAGGCGCACCGGGGTGGCGCCGCCGGGTGCGCCCGCCGCCAGGCGTGGCCGGTCCGCGATCGGCCACAGCAGGGTCAGTTCGACGGGTTTGGACGTGTCGGGCGGTTCGACCGCGGCGACCGCGTCGGTCGCGGACTCGGTCGCCGGATCGGGTGGAACGCCGAGTACGGGCAGCAGGAAGCGGGCGTCGTCGAGGCGGGCCGGCTCGCCGTAGTCCGGGGTGCCGTTCACGTTGACCATGACCGGGTACACGCCCGGCTGGTCGATGCTGAGCGACGGCTGGGCGGCCGAGCGCAGCGGATACGACAGGACGAACGGAACCTGTTGTCCGCGAGGCAGTTCCGGGGTCAGCGTGACGAAGTCCCCGATCGGTTCGAACTGGCCGACGTCGCCGGTGAGGTTGGTGCGCAGCCCGGTGGACGTCGTCACCGCACCGGCGTCCTCCAGCCGCACCACCACGTCGCGCACCGGCCGGTCCCCGACGTTGAGCACGGCGCCGGTAACCGTGACGGTGGGCTCGCTGGTCGTGGTCACCACGTCGGGGGTGACGCGGTCGATGCGCACCTGCAGGAACGGCGTCGTATCGGGCTGGCCCGCGGCGGCGGGCGGGACGGCGATCGGGAGAGCGCTGAGCGCGAGCAGGATCAGCGCGGTCAGCAGGCGCAGCAGCGCGCCGGAGGTCACGGGCCCTGTCCGCAGCCGTTCGTCCGCTCGGCCCCCAGGGACGGTTGCGCGGGTCCGTCGGGCCGACGGTTGCGGGTATGCGAATGCGTCTGCGGCCGACGCCGCGGCGAGGACCGGGGGAGCGGCGGCAGGGCGGCCGGGCCGTCGGCGTGCAGCTTGTCGATCAGCTCCCCGGCAACTTCGGCGAGCCGGCGTTCGTCGGCGTAGGCCAGCCGGGACGGCAGCTCCTTCAGCGGCACCCAAGCCACCTCGCTGACCTCGACGTCCTCATCGGACAGTTCACCGCCGAGAAACCGCATCAAATAGTGGTGCACGGTCTTGTGTACGCGGCGGCCTTCGGTGACGAACCAGTAGTCGATGCTGCCCAGCGCGGCGAGCACCTTGCCTTGGACCCCGGTCTCCTCGGCGACCTCGCGGACGGCGGTCTGTTCGGCGGTCTCGCCCATCTCGATATGTCCCTTGGGCAGCGACCACAGCATCCGGCCGCGCCGGTCGATGCGCCCGATCAGCGCCGCGACCTGCCGTTCCTTGGGGCCGTCGAGACCGTCGATGACCAGTCCGCCGGCCGATGTCTCGTGCACGGTCCGCAGCCGGTCGGGCGGTCGGCGTGGACGCCCCTTCTTCGATTGCTTGCCCTTGGTGCCGGCGTCGCCGTTGAGGGCGGCGTTGTTGTGGTGGCCACCGGGAAGGGGCTGCGGGACGGGACGGTTGCGGGGCTGGTGGGACTGGTCGGACACTGCCTCCGGGGGGCCTGCCGCGCGTCGGCCGCGGCGCCGCCCCCGGCGCCGTCGTGGTTTGGCCTGTTCGCCGTCCGACACCCAAGCGATAGTAGCTGCCACCCACATTCGCCCCCGTCGCACTCACCGGTCGTGACTGAGCCGTTGCCGATTAAGCTGTCCGAACGTGCCCGAAGCCCCGACCGACGCCGAACTGCTTGCCACCGCGCAAGTCGAGCTGAACCGCCACGGTGCGGTGCTGCGCGAGCTCGGTCGGCTGTTCGCTGACGCCGGTCACGAGTTGTACCTCGTCGGCGGCAGTGTTCGCGACGCGCTGCTCGGCCGGCTGCTGACCGATCTCGATTTCACCACCGACGCCCGCCCCGAACAGATGCAGAGGTTCCTGCGCCCGTGGGCCGATTCGCTGTGGGACACCGGCATCGAGTTCGGCACGCTCGGGGTCGGCAAGGGCGACGAACGGCTCGAGATCACCACGTACCGCGCCGACAGCTACGACCAGGTGTCGCGCAACCCCGAGGTGCGGTTCGGCGACAACCTCGACGCCGACCTTGTGCGGCGCGATTTCACCGTCAACGCGATGGCCGTGCGGATCGCCCCCGACCGGCCGGGCGGCCTCGGCGAATTCCACGACCCGCTGAACGGTTTGGCGGCGTTGCGGGCGAAGACGCTCGACACGCCCGCCGCGCCGGAGGTGTCGTTCGGCGACGATCCGCTGCGCATGCTGCGCGCCGCGCGGTTCGTCTCGCAGTTGGAGTTCACGGTGGCTCCCCGGGTGGTGGCGGCGCTGGTGGCGATGGCGCCGCAGTTGAGCCGCATCACCGCCGAGCGGGTGGCCGCCGAACTGGACAAGTTGCTGCTGGGCGTCGACCCGGTCGCAGGTATCGACCTGATGGTGCAGACCGGGTTGGGTGATGTGGTGCTGCCCGAGGTCGGCGCGATGCGGATGGCCATCGACGAGCACCATCAGCACAAGGACGTGTACTGGCATTCGCTGACCGTGTTGCGGCAGGCCATCGCGTTGGAGGACGAGGGGCCCGATCTGGTGCTGCGCTGGGCGGCGCTGATGCACGACATCGGCAAGCCCGCCACCCGCAAGCACGAGCCCAACGGCGGCGTCAGCTTTCATCATCACGAGGTCGTCGGCGCGAAGATGGCGCGCAAGCGGATGCGGGCGCTGAAGTACTCCAAGCAGATGGTCGACGACGTGTCGCAGCTGGTTTATCTGCACCTGCGATTCCACGGTTACGGCGGCGGGAAGTGGACGGACTCGGCGGTGCGCCGGTATGTGACCGACGCGGGTCCGCTGCTGCCGAAGCTGCACAAACTGGTGCGCGCCGACTGCACCACCCGCAACAAGCGCCGCGCGGCGCGGCTGCAGGCCAACTACGACGACCTGGAGCACCGGATCGCCGAGCTGGCCGAGAAGGAGGACCTCGCCCGGGTGCGGCCCGATCTCAACGGCAACGAGATCATGGAGATTCTCGGCATCCCCGCGGGTCCGCAGGTGGGCGAGGCGTGGCAGTACCTGAAGGAGTTGCGGCTGGACCGCGGGCCGCTGACGCGGGAGGAAGCCGTCGAGGAACTGCTGGCGTGGTGGAACGCCAGAGGCTGACCCCTTGATTCCGCGAGCGACCGTGTCTGCACACCGACACGCCGCTCGCGGGCGTACAACGGCGGTCGCTCACCCGAAATCAGCGACCGCGCGGAACCCTTGAGCCGGGTCGTCGCGTCTGATCCGACATGGACTACTGCCTGGGTGACGGCGACGGCTCGGCCACGATCTGGTCCGCCGCGCCGGATGTGGATGTGGACGGTGACGGCTCCCTCGACGCTGTCGGTCTCGACTTCGACGGCGACGGCCTACTCGACGACGCGATGGCCGATCTCGACGCGGACGGTACTGCGGAGCATTTGGTGCGCGACCACGCAGCCGGCGCGGCCGCATACTTCAGCGACGACGGCACCGGCACCTGGGCGGTCAGCGTGGACCGGGCCGGGCAATTGCGGTGGTTCGGGCTCGACGGTGTGGAGCAGGTCGGCGGTCCGCTGATCGACCTCGACACCGACGGTCAGGCCGACGAGCGTCTGCTCGATGTCGACGGCGACGGCCTGGCGGACCGAGCACTGGGCGGCGAGGTCGCCTATGTCGACGCCGACGCCGACGGCCGGTGGGACATCAAGCTCACCGACAGCGACGGCGACGGCCGCGCGGACTCCGCAAGCGATCTGTAGTCGGCTAATCGCGGCCGGAGCCCGGTGGGCCCGCGAACGCCTGCGCGATACCCAGCCACTGCTCCGCATCGGAGCCGACCGCCGCCACGTCCAGCGTCGACCGCGGCCGCCTTTGGGTCACCAGCATGCAGAAGTCCTCCGCCGAGCCGCTCACCCGTTGCGTGGCGTCCTCGGGTCCCCACGACCACGTCGACCCGTCGGGGGCGCGCAACTCGACACGGAACGGCTCGGCCGGCGGCTGTTGGCCGTTGATCGCGAACGCGAAGTCCCGGGTGCGCACGCCGATGTGCGCGATCGAGCGCAGTCGTCCGGTGGCGGGCCGTCGCACCCCGAGCGCGTCGGCGACGTCGAGCCCGTGTGCCCAGGTCTCCATCAGCCGGGCCGTTGCCATCGATGCCGCGCTCATCGGCGGCCCGAACCACGGCAGTTTGCGTCCGTCGGCGACGGTCAACAGCTCGTCGTGCAACCGGGCGCGGGTCCGTCGCCAGTCGGCGAGCAGCTCAGCTGGTGGCACGGCCGCCAGCTCCTCGGCACCCGCGTCGACGAAGCGCGCGGGGTCCTTGGCCGCCTCCTCGAGCAGCGCGGCGAATGCGGCCTCGTCGGTGACGGCGGTCAGCGCGACGCGGTCGGTCCACAGCAGATGCGCGATCTGGTGGGCGATCGTCCACCCTTCGGCCGGAGTGGGCTCGGCCCATCGCGCAGGGGGAAGGTCGGCGACGATGGCGTCGAGTTCGTCGCTCTCGGCGCGAAGATCGGCCACCATCGGCGCGGCACCAGCCATGCGGTCACCTTAGCCCGGTGACGACGTGCGCCTGCCGAGCGCCGCGTGCGCGGCCAGGCCGACGAGATACGCCCCGACACCGGTCAACGCCAGCGCCGGCTGGTGTCCGTCGGGCGGAATCACGCTCGCCGACACCGCGATTGCGCCGATGAATGCCATCCAGAACAGCGAGTCCTGCACGGTGAACACGTGCCCACGCAGCGCATCGTCGACGTCGAGCTGCATGGCGCTGTCCGCGCACAGCTTGACCACCTGGCCGGCCATGCCGAGAAGGAAGCCGCACACGACCATCATCGCCAGTTGCAGGCTGGAACCGGCGAACTGGATCAGCGCGGCGATCGCCAACGCGCCGTTGGCAGTGGCGTACCTTCCCCACCGCCGCACCGCCATCGGCATGACGGCGGCCGCGATGAACGATCCCGTGCCGGTCGCCGCGACGAACAACACCGCGGTGCCGAGGCCCGCTACCGCGTGAGTGTCGCTGTGGCGCACCATCACCAGGACCAGCAGGCTGTTGATGCCAAACACCATCCGGTGCGCAGCCAGGCCGGTCAGCGTCGCGGCGACGGAGGGCACCGCCGCCACCGTTCGAACGCCGTGTGCCCAGCCGGTGGCCACCGCGTAGAGCACCGACCCGTGGATCGCGCGCACGCTGTCGTCGGGGCCGAGTAGGCGCGGCGTGAAGCGCCACGCCAGCCAGAGCGCCAGCGCCACCGGAATGGCGACGATCAAGATGATCGCCGCGGCGCCGGCGTCGTCGGCGCCGAACAGCCAGCGCGGTAGCAGCATGAAATTCGCGCCGAGGAAGGCGGCCGCCGCGCCGGTCGCGATGGCGACGGAGTTCATCGCGACCACCTGGTCGCGCGGCACGACATGCGGCAGTGCTGCCGACAGTCCGGAGGAGACGAACCGGGTGAACCCGTTGACGATCAGCGCGCAGCACAGGATCGGCAGGTCGCCCGCGCCGGATTCGAGCAGCGCGGCGACCGCGAGCACCAACGCCAGGCGGCCGGCGTTCGCCGCGACCAGCACCACTCGCCGGTCCCAGCGGTCGAGCAGCGCGCCGGCGAACGGGCCGAGCAGCGAGTAGGGCAGGAACAGCACGGCGAACGCCCCGGCGATCGCCCATGGTTCGGCCTCCCGCTGCGGGTTGAACAGGATTGCGCCCGCCAGCCCCGCCGCAAACAGGCCGTCGCCGAACTGGCTGACCACCCGCAGTTCCAGGAGCCGCCAGAAGTCGGGCAGCTCGCGTACCGACCGCCAGACGGCGATGGGCGCACGGATATCGGGCACGGGAGATCGCGTTCCTAGAAGCTTCGGATCGGGACCGCATCCACAGTACAAATATCGCGGCGGGGTCGCGCTTGTCCGCCATGATGCCGGTTGCTGGTGCCATGATGGACACGTGGCGCAGTCAGAGGATCCGGAGGATTTCATCGCCCCTGCGGCGCCGCGCGTGCGGGCCGGAACGCTGCTTCTGGCCAACACCGACCTTCTGGAGCCGACGTTTCGCCGCAGCGTGATCTACGTCGTGGAGCACAACGACGGCGGCACGCTCGGGGTGGTGCTGAACCGGGCGAGCGAGACGGCGGTGTACAACGTGTTGCCGCAGTGGGCGAAGGTGGCCGCCAAACCGAAGACCATGTTCATCGGCGGGCCGGTGAAACGCGATGCGGCGCTGTGCCTGGCGACCTTGCGCGCGGGGATGGAGGCTGCCGGCGTACCTGGCCTGCGGCATGTGCAGGGGCGCATGGTGATGGTGGACCTCGACGCCGACCCCGACTCGATCGCCCCGGTGGTCGAGGGGGTGCGGATCTTCGCGGGCTATTCGGGTTGGACCATCGGCCAACTCGATGCCGAGATCGAACGCGACGACTGGATCGTGTTGTCGGCGTTGCCGTCCGACGTTCTCGTGGAACCGCGGGTGGATCTGTGGTCGCGGGTGCTGCGCAGGCAGCCGTTGCCGTTGTCGTTGCTGGCGACCCATCCGATCGACGTCAGCCGCAACTAGAACGGCGTCAGCTGCAGGGAAGCGTGCAGGTGGCGCATCCGCCGCCGCAGCCACCGGAACTCGTCGCCGCCTCGCTGCGCGCAGCCGCCTTCGCGCTCTGCCAGCATCCGGCCGCCACCGTGCCCACCGCTCCGAGCACGCAGACGGTCAGTACGACGACGGAGATTCTGGGCTCGGCCGCGAGCGCGACACCGCCGCCGGCAGCAAGCATCGCGGCGGCCGCGAGTTGGGTGGGGGCAACCGAGCGCAGGACCACCTGCACTGGGTCTCCTGATGGGGGCCGGCGCAGCAGCCACGCGCCGACTCCCGCGGTCGCGGCGGCAGCACACAGGCAGAGCACCGCGGCGATGAGCATGAGCACGAGGATACGAGGAGCGTCGGCGGGGTGAGATGGGGCGTCCCCCGGGCGCCAGGCTTCGCCCGGGGGACAGGTCTATCGCGGCAGTCCCAGCTGGCTGGAAACCGGAGCGGCCGGCGGGGTAATCGCGCCGGGGGCAGCCGCGGCCGTCGCGCCGGGAGCAGCCGCCGCACCGGGGGAAGCCACAGCCGTCGCAGCGGGCGCAGCCGCCGTGCCTGGGGCGGCCGGCGCGGGTGCTGCGGGCTGGCCGGGAACGCTGACCCGGAAGCCGTTGACGATCGCGTCGGTCGCTTCGGCGGCCGGCACAACTTGATCGACGCTTGTGGTCACCGACAGCGACACCAGGTACTTGTCCGGGCCTGCGGCGGCGATGACGTGGCGGCGCGAGGTGTTCAGCGTCATGTTGTTCTCGCGGTAGGTGCCCTCGATCAACGCCGACGGCATGCCGCCGAACTCCGCGAGCGACGCGTCGGTGGTGCGCCAGGCCGGCCGCTGCTGGCTGTCGACGAAACCGTGGCTGATGGCCTCTTTGGGGTCGAAGTCGCCGACCAGCTTGTACACCACGACCTGCGCATTGGATGTGTAGAGGCCGTTGCCGCCGACCCGGTCGGCGATCACGGCGAAGGCGTCGGGCACGTTCGGATCGGGAACATGCTCCCAGCCGCGCGGCATCGGCAGCACGATGTTGAGCGCCTTGAAATCCCGGCTGGACTGCGGTTCGAGTTTCACGCCCTTCTCGGCGAAGAATTCGGTCATCGTGCCGGAGCGGGCGGGTTGGATCGTGGCGACCGGCGGCGTCGGGACGGGTGCGGCCGCCAAGCCCGGCGACGCGCTCGCCGCGGATGACACCACCCCGGTGGCCGAACTCACACCGGGCTGGCTCAGGGCCTGCGCGTTGGGCGCGACCGTGACGGTCTGGGTGACCGTGGCGGGGGCGGGCAGCGGTGGTTGCGGTACGAGGGGTTCGGCCGAGGCGGTCGTGCCCGCGAAGCCGAGGACGCCGGCGGTGGCGGCGGCCACACTTGCGGCCAGAATCCGCCAGCGAGGGGCGATCTCGATCATCTGCGTTGGTCCTTCCGAACAGCACGGGGTGGGTCAGGCGCTGACTGTATCGACCGGCGAAGCTCGGCCACCAGCGTCGGAATCGAGCTGCAACAGTGTTCTGACTTCCCCGCAACGCAACCGAGACCAACCCGTGGCCGGGCGAGGCGCGAATTGGATGCTTATACCCTGTTCACGTGACAGACGCGCCGACCACCGACACCCCGCAGCACCGCTACACCGCGGAGTTGGCGGGGCAGATCGAGCGCACCTGGCAGCAGCGGTGGGAGGACGCCGGGACCTTCCACGTCCCGAACCCCGTCGGCTCGTTGGCACCGGCCGACGGTTCGCAGGTGCCCGCCGACAAGATGTTCGTGCAGGACATGTTCCCCTACCCGTCGGGCGAGGGCCTGCACGTCGGACATCCGCTGGGCTACATCGCCACCGACGTCTACGCCAGGTACTTCCGGATGACCGGACGGAATGTCCTGCACGCGTTGGGCTTCGATGCGTTTGGACTACCGGCCGAGCAGTACGCGATCCAGACCGGGACGCATCCCCGCATCCGGACCGAAGCCAACATCGTCAACTTCAAGCGCCAGCTGGGCCGGTTGGGGTTCGGCCACGACTCGCGCCGCAGCTTCGCCACCACCGACCCCGACTATTACAAGTGGACGCAGTGGATCTTCCTGCAGATCTACAACGCGTGGTTCGATCCGGCCACGCAGAAGGCCAGGCCGATCGCGCAGTTGGTGGCCGAGTTCGAATCCGGCGCACGCGCTCTCGACGACGGCCGAACGTGGGCGTCGCTGTCAGAGGGCGAGCGCGCCGATCTCATCGACTCGTACCGGCTGGTCTATCGGGCCGACTCGCTGGTGAACTGGTGCCCCGGACTGGGCACCGTGCTGGCCAACGAGGAGGTCACCGCCGACGGCCGCAGCGAGCGCGGCAATTTCCCGGTGTTTCGGAAGCGGTTGCGGCAGTGGATGATGCGCATCACCGCATATTCGGACCGCCTGCTCGACGACCTCGAGTTGCTGGACTGGCCGGAGAAGGTCAAGACCATGCAGCGCAACTGGATCGGCCGGTCGACGGGGGCCGCGGTGCTGTTCGGCACCGATGCGGGCGACATCGAGGTGTTCACCACGCGGCCGGACACGTTGTTCGGCGCGACGTACATGGTGCTGGCGCCCGAACACGAACTGGTCGACAGGCTGGTCGGCGACCAGTGGCCGGCGGGCGTCGATGAGCGCTGGACGTACGGCGCGGCGACACCGGCGGAAGCCGTCGCTGCCTACCGCACGGCGATCGCGGCGAAGTCGGACCTGGAGCGGCAGGAGAACAAGGCCAAGACGGGGGTGTTCATCGGCGCCTATGCGACGAACCCCGCCAACGGTCAACAGGTTCCGGTGTTCATCGCCGACTACGTGCTGCTGGGCTACGGCACCGGGGCGATCATGGCGGTGCCGGGACATGACCAGCGGGACTGGGAGTTCGCCACCGAGTTCGGCCTGCCGATCGTGGAAGTCGTTGCCGGCGGCGATATCTCGCTGGAGGCGTACAGCGGTGACGGCGAGATCGTGAACTCCGGTGAGCTCAACGGGTTGAGCGTCGCGTCGGCGAAGGAGGCGATCACCGCGCGGCTGGCGGCAGCCGGCCGAGCGCAGCCGCGGGTCGAGTACAAGCTGCGGGACTGGCTGTTCGCACGGCAAAGGTATTGGGGCGAGCCGTTTCCGATCGTGTACGACGAGAACGGCCGCGCGCATCCGCTACCCGAGTCGGCGCTGCCGGTCGAGTTGCCCGACGTGCCGGACTACTCGCCTGTGCTGTTCGATCCCGACGACGCCGACAGCGTGCCGTCGCCGCCGCTGGAGAAGGCGACCTCCTGGGTGAACGTGGAGTTGGATCTCGGCGACGGGCTCAAGCCCTACACCCGCGACACCAACGTCATGCCGCAATGGGCCGCCAGCTCCTGGTACGAGCTGCGCTACACCGACCCGCACAACAAGGAAGAGCTGTGCGCCAAGGAGAACGAGTCCTACTGGATGGGCCCGCGGCCGGCCGAACACGGCGCCGACGACCCCGGCGGTGTGGACCTGTACGTCGGCGGCGTCGAGCACGCGGTCCTGCACCTGCTGTACGTCCGGTTCTGGCACAAGGTGCTCTACGACCTCGGGCACATCAGCTCGCGAGAGCCGTTCCGCCGGCTGGTGAACCAGGGCTACATCCAGGCGTTCGCCTACACCGACGAACGCGGAGCATACGTTCCGGCCGCGGAAGTCGTTGAGCGCGAAGGAAAGTTCTACTGGCCGGGACCGGACGGCGAGGCCGAGGTCTTCCAGGAGTTCGGCAAGATCGGCAAGAGCCTGAAGAACTCGGTGTCACCCGACGAGATCTGCGACAGCTACGGTGCCGACACGTTGCGGGTGTACGAGATGTCGATGGGCCCGTTGGAGGCGTCGCGGCCGTGGGCGACCAAGGACGTTGTCGGCGCACACCGGTTCCTGCAGCGGGTGTGGCGGCTGGTGGTCGACGAGAGTACCGGCACCGAGCGTGTCTCGGAGCACGAGGCGATCGACGCCGAGACGCTGAAGTTGTTGCACCGCACCATCGCCGGGGTATCGGACGACTACACGAACCTGCGCAACAACACCGCGGCGGCCAAACTCATCGAGTACACCAACCACTTGACCAAGCAGGGCGTGACGGCGCGCGCGGCGCTCGAGCCGCTGGTGCTGATGGTGGCGCCGCTGGCCCCGCATCTGGCCGAGGAGTTGTGGCGGCGGTTGGGCCACGACTCGTCGCTTGCGCACGGCCCGTTCCCGCTCGCCGACCCGCAGTATCTCGTCGAGGACACCGTCGAGTATCCGGTACAGGTCAACGGAAAGGTGCGCGGCCGGGTGACGGTCGCTGCCGACGCGGATGCCGACGCGCTGGAGGCGGCCGCGCTGGCCGACGAGAAGGTGCAGGCCTTCATCGACGGCGCGACGCCGAAAAAGGTAATCGTGGTGGCTGGCCGCCTGGTCAACATCGTCGTGTGATTCCGCCACCCCGTCCCGCATTGTGAATCTGGCGACGGTTTCGGCGCTTCGAGCGTCGCCGGATTCACAATCGGCGCGAGCTATTAGCCGCGGGGGCGGACGATGACCTGGTGCACGTGAGCGTCCGGCGGTGAGTTCACCGCATCGGCGACCACACGCGCCACGCTCTGCGGGCTGAGAAACCGCGACGGGTCATACGAGCCGCCCTCGTAGGCGACCAGGCCCTCCTGCATCTCGGTGGCGATCCGGCCGGGATGCACCGATGTCACTCGCAGCGACGGCTCGTCGTTGCGCAGCGAGTCGGCGAACGACCGCAACGCGGCCTTGCTCGCCGAGTACGACGCCAACCCTGGCGATGCGTTGATGCCCCCGCCGGAGTTCACGAAGACCACCTGACCGCGAGAGGCGCGAAGCGCCGGTAACAAGGCGAGTGTAAGCGCAACGGCGCCAATGACATTGACCTCCATGGTGGCGCGCCACTCGTCGACGGTCGACTCGGCGACCCGGGCCGGAAACGCCGTTCCGGCGTTGTGCACCAATACGTCCAGCTCGACGATCGGCTCCACCACGGCCTCGATACCGGAAACGTCCGCCAGATCGATCGGCCACGTCGTCGCGCCGAACTGACCGGCCACCGCATCGAGCGCCGCCGATGGCCGGCCCGCCAGGAACAGCGTGTGGGTAGGGGCGAGCGCCGTCGCGATCGCCGCGCCGAGCCCTCGCGAGGCGCCCGTGATCATCGCGGTCGGCATGTCGAAACCCTACCGACCTGCGCTGCGCGGCCAGACGTCGCATCATGGAACCGATGCCCCCCGACCACAGTTTTGCTCCGACGCAGCTCGCGGCCCGCGCGGCGTACCTGCTGCGGGGCAATGACCTGGGCATCATGACCACCGCAGCCCCGCTGTTGTACCCGCACATGTGGAGCTGGGACGCGGCGTTCGTGGCGATCGGGCTGGCACCGTTGAGCGTCGAGCGCGCCGTCGTCGAACTCGACACCCTGCTCTCGGCGCAGTGGTCCAACGGGATGATCCCGCACATCGTGTTCGCCAACGGAGTCGACGGCTACTTCCCGGGGCCGGCGCGCTGGGCCACCTCCGCGCTCGCCGTGCACGCGCCGCGCAACCGGCACACCTCCGGCATCACCCAGCCGCCGGTGCACGCGATCGCCGTGCAGCGCATCGTCGATCACGCCCGGACCCGTGGCCGAACCGCCCGTGCGGTCGCCGAGGCGTTCCTCGATCGCCGGTGGGACGACCTAGTGAACTGGCACCGCTGGCTGGCGGACGCGCGTGACCCGCAGAAGCATGGCCGGGTCACCCTGTACCACGGCTGGGAGTCCGGCATGGACAACTCACCGCGCTGGGACAGCGCCTACGCCAACGTGATTCCGGGCAGCGTGCCGGAGTACCAGCGCGAGGACACCGCGATCGTCGCCGACGCCACCCAGCGCCCGTCCGACCTGGAGTATGACCGCTACCTGTGGCTGCTCGAGGAAATGAAGTCGGCCCGCTACGACGACGAGTTGCTGCCCAAGGTGATGAGCTTCGCGGTCGAGGACGTGTTCGTCTCGGCGATCTTCGCGGTCGCATGCGATGTGCTCGCCGAGATCGGCGAGGACTACGGCCGCCCAGACGCCGACGTGCGCGAACTCTACGGGTTGGCCGAGCGTTTCCGCCGCGGGGTCATCGACGCGACCGACGAAAGAACCGGCGCGGCACGCGATTACGACGTCCGCGCGGACGAGTGGGTGGCCACCGAGACGGTCGCGCAGTTCGCTCCGCTGCTGTGCGGCGGCTTGCCGCACGACAGAGAACGGACGCTGGTGAAGTTGCTGGAGGGCCCGCGGTTCTGCGGACATCCCGACCTGAGATACGCCGGCATTCCGTCCACGTCGCCGGTGTCCCGCGACTTCCGGCCGCGCGAGTACTGGCGCGGTCCGGTCTGGCCGGCGATGACGTGGCTGTTCTCCTGGTGCTTCGCGCGCCGCGGCTGGGCCGAACGCGCCCGTCTCCTGCGCCAGGAAGGTCTACGCCAAGCCAGCGACGGGGCGTTCGCCGAGTACTACGAACCGTTCACCGGCGAGCCGCTGGGCAGCATGCAACAGTCGTGGACCGCGGCCGCGGTGTTGGACTGGCTGGGCTGAATGGGCTACATGGTCGGACTCCTCAACGCGTCGTCCCGCCGCTTGATCGTCGTCCGACGGCTACTCGGCCAGCCGCTCGAGCGGGGCGATCGCCTTGGTCAGCGTCTCGAGGTCTTCCGGGCTCAGTTTGGCCAGCAGGTTGGCCAGGTGGGCGCGGCGAACCTCGAGCGCCTCCTGATGCTGCGCGCGGCCTTCCGGGGTGATGTCGACCAGCACCGCCCGCAGGTCAGACGGGTCACGGGACCGTTTCACCAGGCCCAACTTCTCCAGCCGGCGGATCGCGACGGTCGTCGTCGGGGTGCGCACGCGCTCGTGGGTGGCCAGGTCGGTCATCCGCATCGGCCCCTGTTCGAGCAGCGTCAGCAGGATCGACAGCTGGGCCAACGTCAGGTCTGCGGCGTCGTTACGGGGGGTGTCGCTGCGGCGCAGCACGGAGAAAACCCGCGACAGCACCCGCTGCAGCTCTCCCGACAGCTCCGCGACCTGCGGTTCTACGACGTCCGCCATAATTTCGGCAGTCTAACCTGTCTGACGCTGCCACGATGCGTGACGGGCACGTAAGTTCAAAGCACTTGAGAGAGGAACCGCTGCAGCCGATCCGTTTCGGCGGCGTCGAAGAGCTGCTCCGGCGGCCCGGCCTCCACCACCTTGCCGTGGTCCATGAACACGACGGCGTCCGACGTCGACCGCGCGAAGCCCATCTCGTGGGTGACCACCACCATCGTCATGCCGTCCGCGCCGAGGTCGGCGATCAGCGCGAGGATTCCCTTCACTAACTCCGGATCGAGTGCCGAGGTGGCCTCGTCGAAGAACATCACCTGCGGCGCCATCGCCAACGCCCGCGCGATCGCCACCCGCTGCTGTTGCCCGCCCGACAGCGTGGTCGGCCGAACTTGGGCTTTGTTGCGCAGCCCGACCCGGTCCAGGTGCGTCATCCCCAGCTCGCGGGCCTCGTCGGCGCTGAGTCGTTTGAGCTTGCGCGGCGCCAGCGTCACGTTGTCCAACACGCTGCGATGCGGAAACAGGTTGAAGTTCTGGAACACCATCCCGATGCGCTGGCGCAACTGGTCGGGGTTGTCGGCGAGCACAGAGCGACCGTCGAGCAGGATGTCCCCGCGGTCGGGCTCATACAACCGGTTCAGCGTCCGCAGCAACGTCGACTTGCCCGACCCCGACGGGCCGATCACCGCCGTGGTGCTGCCCGCGGGCACGTCGATGTCGACACCGCGCAGCACCGGGTTGGGGCCGAAGGACAGGTGAAGATCGTTGGCGGCCAACGAGACCGGCTCGAAGTCAGCCATCAGATCATCTCCTGAGACGCGGACAACTCCAGCGGATCCTCCTCGGCCGGCCGACGCCCGCGCCGCAGCCGGTTGTCGATGTAGTTGACCAGATGCGTCAGCGGCACGATCAGCATCAGATAGAAGAACCCCGCGGCCACCAACGGCGACAGGTTGCCCGTCTGGGCGTTGAGGTCGCGCCCGACCTGGAACAGCTCACGCTGATCGGCCACCAGGCCGAGGAAGTACACCAGCGACGACGCCTTGAGCAGCGAGATGAACTGATTCATCAGCGCGGGCAACACCCGTCGCACGCCCTGCGGGATCACCACCAACCGCATCGACGTCGGGTACGAAAAGCCCAATGCGCGTGAGGCTTCCAACTGACCGGGTTCGACGCTCTGGATGCCGGACCGCAAGATCTCGCCGACGTACGCCGCGGCCATCAGGCCCAACGCGGCAATGCCCAGCGGGTAGGGGTTGTTGCCGGTCAGCCCGCCCACGACCGGCCCCAGACCCAGGCCGATCAGCAGGATGATCACCACCTCGGGCAGGCCGCGGAAGATGTCGGTGTACACGCGGGCCGGCCAGCGCAGCCAGCGATGCCGTGAGATGCCGGCGACCGCGAGAACCATGCCCAGCACGACGCCGATCACCGCGGCGCTGACGGTCAGGATCAGCGTGTTCGGCAGGCCGGTCTTGACCAGATCCGGAATCGCCTGCCGGTACAGGTCCCAGTCCAGGAAAGCATCCTTCAACTGCGCCAGAGTCGATTTCGGCGCTGCCGGCGCCGCGGGCACACCTTGGTTCTCGGCGGCGATCGCGTTGAAATCCGGCAACTCAGGCACCGGCGCCGCCTTCGAGCCGGGCTTCCAGCCTGGCGGCAGTGCACGCGGCACCCAGTCGGAGTACAGCCGCGCCCAGGTGCCGTCGGCGATCACCGCGTCCAGCCCGGAGTTCAATGCGTCGATGAGGGGCTGGTTCTCCTTGGCCACCGCCCATGCGACGAAATTGTCCAAGCTGAACGTGTTTTCGATGATCTGCGCCGGGTCGCCGGGCTGCACCGTGCCCGACGCCTGCTGCGACGGCGCCACCCACGCGTCGATCTGGCGCGTCTTCAGGCTGGCGTAGACGGTGTTGTAGTCCGGGTACTTGACCGGCTGCAGACGCAGCGTCTCGATGACGTACGACTCCTGCACCGTGCCCTGCACGACCCCGATGCGCTGGCCGGCCGCCAAGTCGGCGAAGCCGGAGATCGGCGAGCCGGTCGGCACGACGAGCGAAAAGTAGCCGAAGTCATAGCCATTCGTGAAGCCGACCGTGCGCCGGCGCGCCTCGGTGGTGGTGATCGAGGACGACCCCACGTCGAAGCGGTGCGCCGCGACCTGTGCCAGCAGCCCCGAGAACTCGGTGCCGACGAAGTTGATCTGCAAGCCCAGTTTGTCGGCGACCGCGCGCAGCACCTCGTTGTCGAAGCCGGTGAACTGGCCGGCCGAATTGATGCAGATGCTCGGAGGCGCATCCGACAGCGTGCCGACGGTCAGCGTGCCGGGCTGACTCAGCCCCAATGCGTCGACGTTCACCGCCGACAGCGGTTCGACGCCGGCGGTGGTGTACCGGTCCTCCTCGGGGCCCGTTGCCGCCGCGGCGAGGTTGGTGGGTAGCGCGCTGGCGCTTTCGATGCCGGGCGGCGCACACTGATCGACTTGGGCGTGTGCCGGCCCGGCGAGGCCGACACCGGTCACCAACACCGCGGTCAGCGCCAGTACCGAAGTCCTGCAGAGCCGCACGAACGGGGTCACCCCAGCAACGTATCCGTCAGCGGCGCGCCCACACCGCGTTGGGCTCGATCAGAACGCAACCGACGAGGCACCTGCGGCGCGCAGCACCCCGCGGCGCACTAGTTCGGCGAGCATGATCCGGCCCATCAACTCGCTGCGGTCGACGCATGCACCGCGGGCGGCCGCCTCGTCGCCGCGGCCGATCGCGGCGGTCTCGTTCTCGTAGTACGGCAGCATCTCGTCGTGGTTGCTGAGATACGCGACCCAGAATTGGGGCGGTACGAAGGCTTGCACCGACCTGATCAGTGCGGCCAGCCGGGGACCGGCGTACGCGTCGGTGATCACGCTGCGGTACTGCCAGGCTGCGTCGTGAAAACCGCGGGACTCGCGGGTGCTGCGCAGCTGATCGGTCAGCGCGCTCAGCCGGTCGACCACGCGCGGGTCAGGATCGGCCGCGGCGCGCGCGGAGGCCATGCCGGTCAGAAAGCCGTGCAGCTCGTGGTGTTCGCGGATGAAGTCCTCGTCGAAGCGTTCGACGAATGCGCCGCGGTGATACCGGGTGGACAGGATGCCGTCGTGTTCCAGTTGCACGACGGCTTCCTGGATCGGCACGCGCGACAGGCCGAGTTCGTGCGCGATCTCGTTGCGGTCGATCCGATCACCGGAGCGGAGCTTGCCGGTCAGGACCATGTTGACGACATGCGAGACCACAAGGTCTTTTTCCTTGACCCCGTACTTCTTTGGCATGGGTGGGATCGCTCTCCCCGACCTCCGGTGGGGGTACCCCCACACTTGCGCGGTGCGGCGACAGTCTCTCACGCTGCCCGGCTTGCCGTTGGCCGTTACGCCGCTTCAGCCGCCTTCGTTTTGACGACGGTCGCGCCACCGGCAGAGCGCCTCGGCGTCGGACAACTCGTAGTCGGGTCCGTTGACGCCGACCGTCAACATCGTGACGCCGAGGTCGGCCAGCGCCCCGGCTTCGGTGAGCAACGCGTCGACGCTCTTTCCCGACACACCGGCCGACCGCTCGATCGCCGCGGGGTCACGACCGACGTCCGCGCAGTGGCCGGCGAGGATCTCGGCCTTGCGCGGATACTCGGCGCTGTCGGAGAAGCTGTGCCAGATGTCGCCGTACTCGGCGACCAGCCGCAGGGTCTTCTTCTCCCCGCCGCCGCCGATCAGGACCGGAATGTCGCGGGTGGGCTGTGGATTCAGCTTGGCCAGCCGCGACGTGATGCGCGGCATCGCCGCGGCGAGGTCGTCGAGCCTGCTGCCCGCGGTGCCGAACTCGTAGCCGTACTCGTCGTAGTCCTTCTGCTTCCAGCCCGAGCCGATCCCGAGGATCAGCCGACCGTCGCTGATGTGGTCGACCGTGCGCGCCATGTCGGCGAGCAGTTCCGGATTGCGGTACGAGTTGCATGTCACCAGCGCGCCGATCTCGATGCGCGACGTCTGCTCGGCCCAGGCGCCCAGCATCGTCCAGCATTCGTAGTGCGCGCCGTCGGGATCGCCGTAGAGCGGGAAGAAGTGGTCCCAGTTGAACGCGACGTCGACGCCGATGTCCTCACAACGTCGGACCGCGTCGCGGATGTGGCTGTACTTCGGGGAGTGTTGCGGCTGCAGTTGCACGCCGATGCGAATGGGGAAGCTCACCCAAGCGAGCGTACTTACCCCCAACAACCCGCGAAACCGACGAAATGGCTGCGAAACCGGCCGCGAAACAGCCATTTCGTCGGTTTCGACGCCAGTGGGACTAGACGCCGATGTTCCCGTCGGCCTTCCACACCGCGACGACAGAGGGCCGCGCCGTGCCGTTACCGCCCTCCGGCCACCGCGACAGTGGGGCATCGATGCTGTTGTCGTCGTGCTCGCCAGGATGTTGGACGCATATGGTGACAACGTCGTCGGTGACGACGGGACCGCACGTCTCCGCACCGAGCGGAACGGTGAGGAACTGCCGGGTCTCGCCGCGGTTCGGCCCGTCCAACGCGACGGCGAACAACCCGTCGTTGGAGTTCAGCGCGTTGCCGTCGGTGGAGATCCACAGGTTGCCGTGGCTGTCGAACGCCAGATTGTCCGGGCACGAGATCGGGCTGACCCTGGTCTTGTCGAACCCGGCGAAGTAGGTGTCGGCGGCCGCGGGATCGCCGCACACCAGCAGCAGTTCCCAGGTGAAGTCGGTGCCGGCGTGGTTGTCGGTGATCTCGAGGATCTGGCCGTTCTTGTTGTCGTTGCGCGGGTTGGCCGCATCCGCGGGTGCTTCGCCCGCCGCGCCGCGCTCGTCGTTGTTGGTCAGCGCGACGTAGACCTTGCCGGTCTTGGGGTTGGCTTCGAAGTCCTCGGGGCGGTCCATCTTGGTGGCGCCGGCCTTGTCAGCGGCGATCCGCGTGAAGACGGCGGCCTCCTGCGCCGAGACGCCGTCGACGAGCGACTCGGCTCGATCATCCGGTCCCGAATGCAGCAGCGGGACCCACGTGCCGGTGCCCGTGAACGCGCCGGTGGACGGCGGCTTGCCGGAGCCGTCGATCTCGTTGGCCGGGATATCGCTGGAGAGCTTGGCGACATAGAGCGTGCCCTCGTCGAGGATCGTCATGTTGTGTGCCATCGCGGCGGCGTCGCGACCGGGCCGAATCTTCTTGTCCGACACGAACTTGTACATGTAGTCGAAGCGTTCGTCATCGCCGGTGTAGGCGACCACGGTGCCGTCGTCGGTGACGTAGATGCTGGCGCCCTCGTGTTTGAGCCGGCCCAGCGCCGAGTGCTTGACCGGCGTCGAGTTCGGGTCCCACGGGTTGAGTTCGACCACGTAGCCGAACCTGTTGACCTCGTGGGGATTTCGGGCCAGGTCGAAGCGCGGGTCGAATGTCTCCCACAGTAGCTCGGAGGGTTCGGCGGTGATGCCGTAGCGATCCCGGCGGTCGGCGTCGACGGGTCCGGGCCCAGGCGCCGAGGTTGCGCCGCCGAAATAGGAGTCGAAGTTCTCCTCGCCGGACAACACGGTGCCCCATGGGGTGACGCCGCCGGCGCAGTTGGCGAAGGTGCCCGCGACGGTACGGCCGTCGGGGTCGGCCTCCGTCTTTACGAATTCACTGCCTGCCGCGGGACCGGTCAACGTGAACGGGGTGTCGGCGGTGATGCGCCGGTTGTAGCGGCCCGATACCGGTGTCAGGCCGTTCGGCGTGCTTTCGACCTCGACGACGCCCATGCCAACTGCGGCGATCTCCACCTCGAACTGCTCGCGGGTGGGCTTGTCCGCGTCGTAGCCCGGGAACATGAACTGCGGAGTGACGTACTCGAAGTTGGTGACCAGCAGGAAGCGGTTCGGCTGTCCCGGGATCGGCAGCAGGCCCGCGAAGTCGTTGTTGAAGCCGAACTGCCCGCGTTGAGCGGCACCGCTCTGGTTGTTGACGTCGAATGGGGGTGCGCCCGGCAGCACCGGGTCGCCCCAGCTGATGACGACCGCCTGGCGGTAACCATCGGGGATGACGACAGCGTCTTCACTGTTGGGAGCGACCGAGGCGAACCGCATGCCCGCGGGCGGGTCGGCCGGTGGGGCCGGCGATGTCGGCGCTGGCGCGGGTTGGTCGTCGCGGCCGCACGAGGCCAGCGCACTGGCAGTGCCGACGGCCAGCACCGCGATGCCGCCGGCCCGCAGCATCGACCGCCGCGACACCGCCTTGACGACGTCGCCGAAGTACTCGTTGCCGCTGGTGTTGGGGACCGGCTTGGAGCAGGCGTCGCCGCACTTGTAGCGGCATGTCACATGCTGGCGCTTCGACTTCCCGTCATGAGCGACGAACAGGTTCAGCGGCACGAGCGCCATATCGGCAGGGTCCTTCCGTCGAGTCGGCCGAGGGCTGAGCGGCCGGACGCGCGGAAACCTACGACAGCCCGACCAGCAGTCGGCAAGCAGAAGATGAACAGGAGACTAACTGGGCGTTTGCCTTAACAGCAAGAACATTTGCTAACTCGGCGCACAGTGGGCACGCTGGGAAGCATGACCGAACTCGACAGAACGTTCTGGGAGCAGCGGTGGGAGACGGTGGCGCACACGGCAGGCATGTCGACCCCGAACCGAACGCTGACGGATGCTGTGGTGGGACTTCCCGCCGGACGTGCGCTTGATGCCGGCTGCGGTCTGGGCGCTGACGCCATCTGGCTCGCGCAGAACGGATGGGCCGTCACCGCAGTCGATTTCGTGGACAGTGCGCTACAGTGCGCCCGCGACCGTGCCGAACAGATGGGACCTGACGTCGCGGCGCGGATCGAGTGGCGACAGGCGGACCTCAGCATCTGGGCCCCGCCGCCAGGCGCGTTCGACTTGGTGACGACGCATTATCTGCACGGAATCGCCCAGCGCGACTCGTTGTTTCGACGG
Organism: Mycobacterium sp. GA-0227b; assembly: GCF_001499855.1. GTDB lineage: Bacteria > Actinomycetota > Actinomycetes > Mycobacteriales > Mycobacteriaceae > Mycobacterium. The sequence continues at coordinate 252,131 of NZ_LQIK01000001.1, read as the reverse complement.
CTCGCCGCCGCAGTGCGGCCGGGTGGCACGCTGCTGGTCGTCGGACATCACCCCTCGAATGCCGACATCTCCGGCGGCACAATGCCGGACGCGGTGTTCTTCACAAGCGCCGACGTGGTGTCGGTGCTCGACGAGGGGTGGGAGCTCCTGACGGTTGACGACGCCGTGCCGCGTCGCACGGCCGACCACGGAGGAGCGGAAATCACCCTCCGGTCAGCGGTGGTCAGGGCTCGGCGAGTACACCACTGAGGATCTCGATCAGCTTGCCCGGTTGGTCGCTCTGCACCGAGTGCCCGGAGTCCTCGACGATCTGGACGTCCTTGAAGCCCGGTGCGTTCCGGGCGAACTCTGCGGCGTCGTCATCGTTGACGAAGAACGAGTTCGCGCCGCGCACCAACGTCGTCGTCACCGCGAGCCGCGGCACGTCCTCCCACAAGCCCTCGAAACCGTCGCCCTTGCGGATGGAGTCGTAGCGCCAGGTCCAGGTGCCGTCCTCGAGCCGCTTCGCGTTGTGGAAAACCCCACGCCGCAACGACTCCCGGTCCCGGTGCGGCGCCGCGGCGACGGTCTTCTCCAACATCGCATCGAACGACGGGAAGACGCGGTCGCCCTGCACCAGCGCGACGGTGCCCTTCTGCGCCTCGGTCATCTCGGTGTGCCGCTCCGGCGCCGACGGCGTCACGTCGACGAGCACCAGCCGACGCACCAGGTCGGGCGCCGTCACTGCGAGCCGCAACGCGGTCAGGCCGCCGAGCGACATCCCGACCACCAGATCGGCGTCGGCCGCCAGTTCGCGGACCACGGGTTCGATCGCCGCCGCATTGCGCTTGGGGCCGTAGTCGCCGTCCTCCCGCCACGCCGAGCGGCCGTGGCCCGGCAGGTCGATGGCCAGCGCCGGCTCGCTGAGGCCGACGATCACCGTGTCCCAGGTGTGCGCGTTCTGACCGCCGCCATGCAGGAACACCACCCGCGGGGAATTGTCGCCGAACTTCAGCGCGCTGATCGGCCCGACGTCGACGCGTTTCACCGGCGGCACCGCATCGACCCCGGCTTGGCGCGCGTTCTCGTCGAGGAAGATGAACTCGTCGAGCGCAGCCAGCTCGTCGTCAGGCGAGATCTCGGTCACGAAATGACCCTACAAAACGCGATTTGTGGAGCCCCAGCGGCGCTCACCGCCGGTAAGACTCCACAAGTCGCAGGGGGAGAGAGGGTCAGCCCTCGATGAACGTCTCGAGCTGCGCGCGAGCCACATCGTCGGGCAGCTGCTTGGGCGGGCTCTTCATCAGGTAGGCCGACGCCGCCTCGACAGGGCCGCCGATGCCGCGGTCCTTGGCGATCTTCGCCGCGCGCACCGCGTCGATGATCACGCCGGCCGAGTTCGGCGAATCCCACACTTCGAGCTTGTACTCCAGGTTCAGCGGCACGTCACCGAACGCGCGCCCCTCCAGCCGCACGTAGGCCCACTTGCGGTCGTCGAGCCAGCCGACGTGATCGGACGGGCCGATGTGCACGTCCTTGGTGTTGAACTCGCGCTGCAGGTTGGACGTGACGGCCTGGGTCTTGGAGATCTTCTTCGACTCCAGCCGCGAGCGCTCGAGCATGTTGAGGAAGTCCATGTTGCCGCCGACGTTGAGCTGCATCGTGCGGTCGAGCTGCACGCCGCGGTCCTCGAACAGCTTGGCCATCACGCGGTGGGTGATCGTCGCGCCGATCTGGCTCTTGATGTCGTCGCCGACGATCGGCACCCCGGCGTCGGCGAACTTCTTGGCCCACACGGGATCTGATGCGATGAAGACCGGAAGCGCGTTGACGAACGCCACGCCGGCGTCGATCGCGCACTGGGCGTAGAACTTGTCGGCCTCCTCGCTGCCGACCGGCAGGTAGGACACCAGCACGTCGACCTCGGCGTCCTTGAGCGCCTTGACCACGTCGACCGGATCGGAGTCGGAGACCTCGATGGTGTCGGCGTAGTACTTGCCGATGCCGTCGAGCGTCGGGCCGCGCTGCACGGTCACGTTGGTCGGCGGCACGTCGGCGATCTTGATGGTGTTGTTCTCGGACGCGAAGATCGCCTCGGACAGGTCGAAACCGACCTTCTTGGCGTCGACGTCGAACGCGGCGACGAACTTGACGTCGCGCACGTGGTACGGGCCGAGACGCACGTGCATCAGACCGGGCACAGTGGCCGTCTCATCGGCGTCCTGGTAGTACTGCACGCCCTGTACGAGCGACGACGCGCAGTTGCCCACGCCGACAATCGCGACCCGCACCTCTCCGTTTGATGCCATGACGCCTCTTCCCTTCGTAATCCCTGTCGTACTTGGTTCGGTTTTGCCTAGGGCTGCACTGCGTTGTCCGAGCGCCCCTGGCTCAGACGTTCCGCCGCTATCAGCTCGTTGAGCCATTTCACTTCGCGCTCGCTGGACTCCAACCCGAGCTGATGGAGCTGTCGGGTGTACCGGTCGATTGAGCTGCTAGCCCGCGCGACGGCTTCACGCAGACCCTCACGGCGTTCCTCTACCTGACGACGACGCCCCTCCAGGATCCGCATCCGGGCCTCGGCCGGGGTGCGGTTGAAGAAGGCGAGATGGACGCCGAAACCGTCGTCGGAGAAGTTCTGTGGGCCGGTGTCGGCCACCAGCTCGGCGAAGCGCTGCTTGCCCTTGTCGGTGAGCTGGTAGACGCGCCGCGCCCGGCGCATCTTCGGGGTGCCGTCCGGCGCCGCATCCTCGACGATGAGCCCGTCGGTCTGCATCCGCCGCAGCGCCGGGTACAGCGAGCCGTACGAAAACGCGCGAAAGGCGCCGAGCAACCCGGTCAGCCTCTTGCGGAGTTCGTAGCCGTGCATCGGCGATTCCAGCAGGAGTCCCAGGATGGCCAATTCCAGCACCGAGGACACCCCCTTAAGAAATCGCAGCTCGTCCGTTACGGCGGTTCGACACCTCGCACCATAGTATCGCGCCGATATATTCGGCGCGAACATCGGGTTACCTTCGCGCGAACGGTCGGGCGTCAGCCGGGGTAGTGGACCTGCTTGACCGTGCCGTCGCCGGCCAACTCGATATAGCCGCTGCCGAAGTCGCTGGAGACGTAGACGTCGATCGACAGCGCGCCCGGTGTGGTCGGGTCGTCGGCCGAATCGATGCTCAAGTAGGTGCTGTCGACGTCCTCGGGCTTGATACCCACTGTCTCGGGGGCGCCCCGCAAGACGCCGACGACGGCCTTGGCGTCGAACTTGCTCAGATCGACCTCGACGGCGTCGCTGGTCTTCGAGCTCGACGTCGGATCGTCCCAGCCGCCGCGGTAGCTGTAGATGAGCTCGCGACGGTCCTCGTTCGGGTCCGGCCGGGTCAGCGACGCGTAGTCCGGATAAACGACGAGGCGGTAGCCGTTGGTGTCGCCGAAACGCTGTTTCATCTGCTCCAGAAGACCCGTCAGCCCGCCGAGCGAGTGCAACTGCTTGGGCGGGGTGAGCACCACCGGGGCGATGCCGTCGGACTTGGCGCCCGGGTCGGACGTGAAGTTCAGCGGTGACGGAGTGTTGCCGTACAGACCCCAGCCGATCGCGATGCCGAGCACCACCAACACACCGGCCACCGCAAGACGCAAACCCCAGCCGCCGCCGATCGATACCGCCCGCGGCTTCTTCAGCGTCGGAAGTTGCACCGGCGCATTCCCGGTCTGAAGGTCGGCCACCAGCGCCTGTAGTTCGCCGAGCGTCATCGCGGTGGTCGCGGCCTTGACCCGCTCGCCGTGCTCGGTCATCGACAGCTGGCCCTCGCTCAGCGCGCTGTCGAGGATCTGGCAGGTGTCGTTGCGGTCGCTGTCTTTCGCGCGTTCCCGGTGTCTGTCGGCCAGACCAGCTCGCTGCCACGTCGATGATCGTAGAAGCAAAGATCAGCCGACCTTCAGCGGATGAGGCCCTGCGAGGTCAGCACGGCCAGCAGCGACCCGTCGGAGCCGCGCAGCGAGCCGTACGCCGAGACGCCTCCGTTGGCGACCGAACCGCGCGACTCCAGCAGCCGCCACGCGGTCGACGGCACCAGGTGCGCCCCGGGCTGCCACACCACGCTGAGGTCCAGGCTCAGCAGCCACGCGTCGACGAAGCCGCAGACCTTGCCCGGCGCGTCGAAGAGGTGGGCGTCGGCGTGCAGCACGTCGGCGATCTGCGGATGCTCGAGAGGGTCGCTGAGATCGCCGGGGGCCCCGCCATCTGTGCTGACCCACAACGCCACCTCCGGCCGACGATCCGCGAAGTGGGCCAGGCTCGCCGGGTAGTCCACGCCGCGGCGCTGGGCGAACCGCAGCGACGGGTACTCCTCGCCGATCCAGTCCAGCGACGACCCCGCCGATGGATCCGGTAGCGGTGATGCCGCGGTGCCGTAGCGCTCGAACGGGATGGGCGCATCCACCGACGGCGGTCCGAGCCAGCCGTCGGCGAACCAGCTGTTCGCGATCAGAATCGTGCGGCCGCGCTGGCGTACGGTCGCTTCGACGGCCGCGGCCGTACGACCGCCGCGGATGCTGCGCACGTCGATCTCGAGCGGGCCCGGTGCGCCGCCGTCGACGAAGGTCACCGACAGCGACGCCGCCGCCGGGCGCCCGCTGTGCGCGAACATCGCGGCCAGCGCGAGCGCCGAGGTGTAGCCGCCGAACGCGCGGCCGTCGAAGCACCAGCGCTCGGGAAGCTCACGGGCGAAGCGGCTGACGCCGTCACCAGCCGGGGCACCGTCGAGGGCGAAGTCGCGCCCGTCCAGCATGCAGTTCTCCTGAGGTTGACGGCATACGGCGAATGTCGGTGCCGTATGTCCAGATCAAACACCTTAGAGATGGCCTGGACCGCGCCGTCACGCTCCGGCAGTCGCATCGCCGACGTACTCTGGTCCTCGTGCGATTGCAGCGACAGGTGGTGGACTACGCGCTTCGGCGACGGTCCCTGCTGGCCGAGGTCTATTCGGGGCGCACCGGCGTCTCCGAGGTCTGCGACGCCAATCCCTATCTGCTGCGCGCCGCCAAGTTCCACGGCAAGCCCAGTTCGGTGACTTGCCCGATCTGCCGCAAGGAACAGCTCACCCTGGTTTCGTGGGTATTCGGTGACCATCTGGGCCCGGTGTCGGGTTCCGCACGAACCGCCGAGGAGTTGGTCTTGCTGGCATCCCGATACGACGAGTTCTCGGTACACGTGGTGGAGGTATGCCGCACCTGCAGCTGGAATCACCTGGTCAAGTCGTACGTGCTCGGCGCGGTCCCGCCAACCGGAGGTTCTCGGGGTTCACGCAGCACTCGGACCGCGCGCGAGCGTGCGCGCACGGCCAGTGAATAGCGAAGGGCGCCACGACCGGTCAGTCAACGATGTCCGTTCCGGACGCGGGGCTGATGGCGTGAGCGCGTCACACAGTCCACAGCAACGCCCACCCGGCGGTCCCGCGAAGGGACCGCGCCGGTCGGCGCCGCCCGACGATCGGCACACCGCGGTGCTGCCGCCGGTCCGCGAGGCGCGACCGCCACACCTGCGCGACCCGGTCGACGTCGTCAAGGCCGCGCTGGACGGCACACCGGCACCCAAACCGCCGGCGCCGCCGCCCCCGCCGCGCAGGCCACCCGGCGGTGGGGGACCTCCGAGCGGGCCGTCGGGTCCGCGGCGCAACCTGCCCAAGCAGATCAACTGGAAGTGGGTGCGTCGGGGGTTGCTCGCCGGCGCGGTCGTGTTCGTCGTGCTGCCGCTCGTCACGTTCGCGATGGCCTACCTGATCGTCGACGTGCCCGAGCCGGGCGACATCCGCACCAACCAGGTGTCGACGATTCTGGCCAGCGACGGCAGCGAGTTGGCGAAAATCGTTCCGCCCGAAGGCAACCGCGTCGACGTCAACATCGACCAGATCCCGGTGCAGGTGCGCAACGCGGTGATGGCCGCCGAGGACCGCAACTTCTACTCGAACCCGGGGTTCTCGTTCACCGGTTTCGCGCGCGCGATCAAGAACAACCTGTCCGGGGAAGACCTGCAGGGCGGGTCGACGATCACCCAGCAGTACGTCAAGAACGCGCTCGTCGGTTCCGAGCGCTCGGGTATCGGCGGCCTCATCCGCAAGGCCAAGGAGTTGGTCATCTCAACGAAGATGTCCGGCGAATGGTCCAAAGACCAGGTGCTGCAGTCGTATTTGAACATCATCTACTTCGGCCGCGGTTCCTACGGCATCGCCGCCGCGTCAAAGGCGTACTTCGACAAGCCGGTCGAACAGCTCAACGTCGCCGAAGGCGCACTTCTGGCCGCGTTGATCCAGCGGCCGTCCGGACTCGATCCCGCGGTCAACCTCGAAGGCGCCACCACGCGGTGGAACTGGGTGCTCGACGGCATGGTCGAAATCGGTGCGCTCTCTCCGCAGGAACGCGCCGCGCAGGTGTTTCCGGCGACGGTGCCGCCCGACCTGGCCCGCTCGCAGAACCAGACCACCGGGCCCAACGGCCTGATCGAGCGGCAGGTGCAAAAGGAACTGCTCGAACTGTTCGACATCAACGAGCAGACGTTGAACACCGAGGGCCTGCAGATCACCACGACGATCGATCCGGACGCGCAGGCCGCCGCAGTAGACGCGGCGACGGAGTACCTCGACGGCCAGGATCCCGACATGCGCACCGCGATCGTGTCGATCGATCCGCGCACCGGCGGGGTGAAGGCCTACTACGGCGGCACGGACGCCAACGGCTTCGACTTCGCCCAGGCCGGCCTGCCGACGGGTTCGGCGTTCAAGGTGTTCGCATTGGTCGCCGCGCTGCAACAGGGCATGGGGCTGGGCACGCAGATCGACAGTTCGCCGCTGGAAGTCAACGGCATCAAGATCACCAACGTCGAGGGCGGCGGCTGCGGCACCTGCAACATCGCCGAGGCGCTGAAGCGCTCGCTCAACACCAGCTACTACCGCCTCATGCTGAAGCTCAAGAACGGGCCCGAGGACGTCGCCGAGGCCGCCCATCAGGCCGGCATCGCCGAGAGCTTCCCCGGTGTCGAACACACGCTGTCCGAGGACGGCAAAGGTGGTCCGCCCAACAACGGGATCGTGTTGGGCCAGTACCAGTCTCGGGTGATCGACATGGCGTCGGCGTATGCGACGTTGGCGGCCTCGGGGGTGTACCACAAGCCGCATTTCGTGCAGAAGGTCGTCAACTCCGAGGGCGAGGTGCTGTTCGACGCGTCCCAGCAGGACAATTCGGGCGAGCAGCGCATCGACAAGAAGGTGGCCGACAACGTCACCAGCGCGATGCAGCCGATCGCCGCGTACTCCAACGGTCATGCGCTGGCCGGCGGGCGGCCGTCGGCGGCCAAGACGGGCACCAACCAGCTCGGCGACACCGGCGACAACCGCGACGCATGGATGGTCGGCTACACCCCATCGCTGTCAACGGCGGTCTGGGTGGGCACCACCGAGGGCACCAAGCCGTTGGAGAACAAGTGGGGTGCGCCGATCTACGGTTCCGGTCTGCCCTCTGACATCTGGAAAGCCACCATGGACGGCGCACTGGAGGGCACCGACGTCGAGGAGTTCCCCGAGCCCGAGGAGATCGGCGGCTACGCGGGGGTACCGCAGGCACCCGCCCCACCCTCGACGACGGCTGCCCCGCCGACGACGCCGACGCCACCGTCGCAAACCGTCATCCAGCCGACGATCGAAGTCGCGCCGGGCATCACGATTCCGTGGGGCCCGCCGACGACGGTGCCCGTCGGACCGCCGGCACCGCCGGCCCCCGCGCCCGGACCGGTCGGCGCGCCCGTGCCCGCGCCGCCGGGAGTACCGCCACCGGGACCGGTCGGAGCACCCGTAGCGCCAGGCGCGCCCCTGCCGCCTCCGTGACCGAGGTGGGGGGCGAGGAGACCGGCGAACCGTCGACCGTGTCGCCCGGCACGCCGGCGCGCGACCTCAGAAGCCTGGACGACCGCGACCTGCCGAGCCGCACCGACGCGATCGGCTCCGCGCTATCCGAGGTGATCGGCGGCCCGGTCGGCAGGCACGCGCTGATCGGCAGGCAACGGTTCCTCACCCCGTTGCGGGTGATGCTGATCATCGCGCTGGTGTTCCTGGCGCTCGGGTACTCGACGAAGGCCGCATGCCTGCAGACCACCGGCACCGGCACCGCCGATCAGCGGGTCGGCAACTGGGACAACCAGCGAGCGTATTACCAGCTGTGCTACTCCGACACGGTTCCGCTCTACACCGCCGAACTGCTGAACCTCGGCAAGTTTCCGTACAAGTCGAGCTGGGTGGAGAAGGACGCCACCGGAGCGCCGCGAATCCAGTACGACGGCAACATCGCGGTGCGGTACATGGAATATCCGGTGCTGACGGGGATTTACCAGTACCTGTCGATGTCGCTGGCCAAGACCTACACCGCGCTGACCAAACTGGGGGCGGTGCCGGTCATCGCCGAGGTGGTGATGTTCTTCAACATCGCCGCGTTCGGGCTGGCGTTGGCGTGGCTGATCACGGTGTGGGCGACGTCGCGGCTGGCCGGGCCGCGACGGGTCTGGGACGCCGCGTTGGTGGCGGCGTCACCGTTGGTGATCTTTCAGATCTTCACGAATTTCGACGCGCTGGCAACGGCTTTCGCGACCGGCGCGCTGCTGGCCTGGGCACGGCGAAAACCGGTGCTGGCTGGCGCGCTGATCGGGCTCGGCGTGGCGGCCAAGCTGTATCCGCTACTGCTGTTGGCGCCGCTGGCGGTGTTGGCGGTGCGCACCGGCAAGCTGAGGGAGGTCGGCAAGACCGCCGCGGGCGCAGTGCTGGCCTGGCTGGTGGTCAACCTGCCGATCATGGTGTTGTTCCCGAGGGGGTGGTCGGAGTTCTTCCGGCTCAACACCCGTCGGGGCGACGACATGGACTCGATCTACAACGTCATCAAGTCGTTCACCGGCTGGCGCGGTTTCGATCCCGACCTCGGCTTCTGGCAGCCGCCGACGGTGACGAACACAGTGTCCGCGATCCTGTTCGTATCGTGTTGCATCGCAATCGCTTACATTGCGTTGACCGCCAAGCGGCGGCCGCGCGTGGCGCAGGTGGCGTTCCTGGTCGTGGCGGCGTTCCTGTTGACCAACAAGGTGTGGAGTCCGCAGTTCTCGCTGTGGTTGGTGCCGTTGGCGGTGCTGGCGCTGCCGCACCGGCGAATCCTGTTGGCGTGGATGACGATCGACGCGTTGGTGTGGGTGCCGCGGATGCTGTACCTCTACGGGGAGGCGAACCGGGGCCTGCCCGAGCAGCCGTTCACGATCACCGTGCTGCTGCGCGACATCGCCGTGGTTGGGCTGTGCGCGTTGGTGATCCGCCAGATCTATCGTCCGGAACTGGACCTCGTGCGGGCCCGCGGGGTTGTCGACGACCCGGCGGGGGGAGTGTTCGACGGGGCGCCGGACGCGCCACCGCGCTGGTTGCCCGACTGGCTGCGGCCGGACGCGTCGAGACTGCGCACAGATCGCGAATCCGCGGAAGATCGCGATCTGACTGCAGTTTCGAGATAGACGGCCCGCTGTTTGGCACCGCCGCCGCTTCGATTGTGAAACCACCTGCGCGACACGCCGTCGAAGCGCAGCCAGTTGCACAATCGGTGAAGCGTCAGGGGGTGACGGCGAACAAGCGCGACTGGGTACGCCCTTGAGTTCATTAGGGACGCCGAACAGCGCGATTTCGCAGATCAGCGCGGTTTCCTGTAGCCTGGGCCGGTTGCCGACGCAGGCGACCCTCCTGCCACGGAACGACCGTGGCCGACAAGACCGTAGGAGGTGATGAGGTCTTCATGCGTCCATACGAAATCATGGTCATCCTCGACCCCACCCTTGACGAGCGCACCGTGGCTCCGTCGCTGGAAACGTTCCTCAACGTCATCCGCAAGGACGGCGGCAGCGTCGACAAGGTCGACATCTGGGGCCGCCGGCGGCTGGCATACGAGATCGCCAAGCACGCCGAGGGCATCTACGCCGTCGTCGACGTCAAGGCCGAACCCGCGACTGTGACCGAGCTGGACCGCCAGCTCAACTTGAACGAGTCCGTGCTGCGGACCAAGGTCATGCGGACGGACAAGCACTAGTCCCGAGAACAGGCTGTACGCGTCGGAGTGCTTCCGTAGGCTCGCCTGCGACCACTCGCCTGAGCTACACCGCCAAACCAGGAGGACATCGTGGCTGGTGACACCATAATCACCGTCGTCGGAAACCTGACCGCCGATCCGGAACTGCGGTTCACACCGTCGGGTGCGGCCGTCGCCAACTTCACCGTGGCGTCGACACCGCGCATCTACGACCGCCAGAGCGGGGAGTGGAAGGACGGCGAAGCGCTGTTCCTGCGCTGCAACATCTGGCGCGAGGCCGCCGAGAATGTGGCCGAGAGCCTGACCCGCGGTTCGCGAGTGATCGTGCAGGGCCGGCTCAAGCAGCGTTCGTTCGAAACCCGTGAGGGCGAGAAGCGCACCGTCGTGGAGCTCGAGGTCGACGAGATCGGCCCGTCGCTGCGGTACGCCACCGCGAAGGTGAACAAGGCCAGCCGCAGCGGCGGTGGCGGTGGCGGATTCGGCGGCGGCGGCGGTGGCGGTTCGCGTCCCACCGAGCAGCCGAAGGACGATCCGTGGGGCAGCGCTCCTGCGTCGGGTTCGTTCTCCGGGGCCGACGACGAGCCACCCTTCTGACCTCAACTGATCAGCGATTGAAGAAGTAAGAAAGAGAAAGACACATGGCCAAGGCCACCAAGCGTCGGCCGGCTCCCGAGAAGCCGGTCAAGACCCGCAAGTGCGTGTTCTGCTCCAAGAAGGGGCAGACCATCGATTACAAGGACACCGCGCTGCTGCGCACCTACATCAGCGAGCGTGGCAAGATCCGCGCCCGCCGCGTCACCGGTAACTGCGTGCAGCATCAGCGTGACATCGCGATCGCCGTGAAGAACGCGCGCGAGGTTGCGCTGCTGCCGTTCAGCTCGTCGACGCGATAGGGAGGAACAGACGATGAAACTGATTCTCACCGCCGACGTCGAACACCTGGGTGTGCAGGGCGACATCGTCGAGGTCAAGGACGGCTACGGCCGCAACTATCTGGTGCCGCGCGGACTGGCCGTCACGGCTTCCCGGGGTGCCGAGCGCCAGGCCGAGGAGATCCGCCGGGCGCGCGAGCAGAAGGCCGTCAAGGGCCGCGAGCATGCCGTCGAGCTGAAGACCGCGATCGAGAATCTCGGTCCGGTGCAGCTGCCCGTCAAGGCGGCTGCCGACAGCGGCAAGCTGTTCGGCTCGGTGACGACGGCCGACGTGGTCGCGGCGATCAAGAACGCCGGCGGCCCTAATCTCGACAAGCGCACCGTCCAGTTGCCCAAGGCGCACATCAAGACGACGGGCACGCATCCGGTCGCGGTCCGGTTGCATCCGGAGATCGCCGCCTCGGTGTCGCTGGAAGTCGTCGCCGGAAAGTAGCAACAGCGTCAAATACGGCCGGGTGAAGCCATGATCGATCTTCACCCGGCCGTTGCTGTGTGCGCTGGCGAACTCGTCGCGTGGGCTGGATCCCAGCGAAGCTAACCTGCTGTTAACCTGCTTGGCCCCGGGCCGCAATACAACACGCCCGACTTCGCAACCCCGGCCGACACGCCGAAGCAATTCTCATCCACAGCATCCCAAGCGGTTTATGGTGCGGCTATCTGCACAGACGCAGTGCATGAAGTGGTTAGTTAACAGGTTCTCCCCAACGACTCAACATGGTTGTCCAGCGCTATCCACACCCCATCCACAGGTCTATGAACAAGGGCTGGTTGCGCCCCCGCCAGCAACGTCTAGCGTAGGCGCTCGGCGGGACAGGTCCGGCGCTGCGGAAGCGGATTGTCGGCGGTCTGGCTTACAGTCGCGATAAGCGGGTATCGAATGTACGTTCGATAGTGAATAGAGGGGGTGAGACGCTTCGTGGCTGTCGTGGACGACCTGGGTCATGGCGCGGGCCACCCGGGCATGGACACACCGCCGCCCAGTGAAGACTTCGGGCGCCAACCCCCTCAAGACCAAGCGGCCGAGCAGGCGGTCCTCGGCGGGATGCTGCTGAGCAAGGACGCCATCGCCGACGTGCTCGAGAAGTTGCGTCCGGGTGACTTCTACCGTCCCGCGCACCAGAACGTCTACGACGCGATCCTCGACCTCTACGGCCGCGGCGAGCCGGCCGACGCGGTGACGGTGGCCGCCGAGTTGGATCGGCGCGGGCTGCTGCGCCGCATCGGTGGGGCGCCGTATCTGCACACACTGATCTCGACGGTGCCGACGGCTGCGAATGCGGGGTTCTACGCGGGCATCGTGGCAGAGAAAGCGCTGCTGCGCCGGCTGGTCGAAGCCGGCACGCGGGTCGTGCAGTACGGCTACGCGGGAGCCGAGGGCGCGGATGTCAACGAGATCGTCGACCGCGCACAGTCGGAGATCTACGACGTCACCGAGCGCCGGACATCCGAGGATTTCGTTCCGCTCGAAGAACTGCTGCAGCCGACGATGGACGAGATCGACGCGATCGCGTCGCAAGGCGGATTGGCGCGTGGCGTGCCGACGGGCTTCGTCGAACTCGACGACGTGACCAACGGTCTGCATCCCGGTCAGATGATCATCATCGCGGCGCGGCCCGGTGTCGGGAAGGCGCTGGCGTTGGATACGCCGCTGCCGACGCCGACGGGCTGGACGACGATGGGCGACGTCGCGGTCGGGGATTGGTTGCTTGGTGCGGACGGGGAGCCGACGCGCGTGGTGGCCGCGACGGAGGTCATGCTTGGGCGTCCTTGCTATGAGGTCGAATTCGGCGATGGCACGGCACTGGTCGCGGATGCGTTTCATCAGTGGCCGACGAGCCGGGGTGTGCAAATCACCACGGCGCTGCGGCCCGGCGTGGACGTGATCAGTGCCGCGCGAGTTCCGGCACTTGTGACGTCGGGGGGACGGCGGCAGTCCGCCTGGGGGATCGACTCGGTGCGACGGGTCGAGAGTGTGCCGGTGCGGTGTGTGGAGGTCGGGAACTCTGATCATCTGTACTTGGCCGGCCGCGACATGGTGCCGACGCACAACTCGACGCTCGGTTTGGATTTCATGCGGTCGTGCTCGATCAAGCATCAGATGCCAAGCGTCATCTTCTCGCTGGAGATGAGTAAGTCCGAGATCGTGATGCGACTGTTGTCGGCGGAGGCGAAGATCAAGCTGTCCGATATGCGGTCGGGCCGGATGAGCGACGACGACTGGACGCGCTTGGCGCGTCGGATGAGTGAGATCAGCGAGGCGCCGCTGTTCATCGACGATTCGCCGAACCTCACGATGATGGAGATCCGCGCGAAGGCGCGCCGGCTATCGCAGAAGGCTGGCCTGCGGTTGATCGTCGTCGACTACATGCAGTTGATGACGTCGGGCAAGAAGTACGAGTCGCGGCAGCAGGAGGTCTCGGACTTTTCGCGAAGCCTCAAGCTGATGGCCAAGGAACTCGACGTCCCGGTGGTGGCGATCAGCCAGTTGAACCGTGGTCCGGAGCAAAGAACTGATAAGAAGCCGATGGTGTCGGACCTGCGTGAGTCGGGATCTTTAGAGCAAGATGCGGATATGGTCATCCTTCTGCACCGGCCGGATGCGTTCGAGCGCGACGACCCACGCGGTGGAGAAGCAGACCTCATTCTTGGCAAGCACCGTAACGGTCCGACGAAGACGATTACCGTTGCGCATCAACTACATTTGTCGCGCTTCGCGAACATGGCCAAGCAATAACGGCGGCTGTAGGTTCTCAAGTTTGACTGCACTTTCTCGAGTTTGGCTGCACCACCGCTGCACTTGTGCAGTGAGCGTGAGACACGCCGCGCAAGCCTGCACGGGATCGTGTCCGTGAGGTGAGAGGTCTAGGCGTGTCCGGTGGTGGACGGGCCGCCGACGCGACGGTTTCCGTCCGTAGCAAGGAGACCCTGGCCGAGTATTCGACCGACTGGGGCCTCGCGACCACTGATCTGCTCAGTGCGGCGATGCCGTGGCGCACATTCAGGTGGCATCGCGGGCAAAAGCACTATTCGGGCACCTATTGGTCGTCGACCGAACGTTCGCATGTGATCTATGAGTCTCGTTTGGAATTGGCGCGGCTGCTGTACGCAGATCCTCCATCAGACCCTCAGTCGCCCAGCAGGACTGATCCACCTGAGGAACTTCGTAGGCGTCACGGAATACAGGTCGGTTAGCGAGGCTGCGGAGCACCTGGGCATCAACCGTTCCACCTTACACTCACAAATTCGCTATTTGACAAAGGATTTCGGCGGACCACTGCTCGAACGTTGGACGTCGACCCGGCCGATAGCGACGACAGAGCTGGGCTGTAAGGCGGTCGCGGCTTATGACGCGCTGCGTCCCAACGCAGGTAGGGATGGAGCGTGAAATTACAGGTAGGAAATGACTCTCTTAGCTTAGACTGTTGTCACTGCGGGGCTTCGATCCGTCTGGCTAAGTCTCTGATCACCTCGATGCGGCGCAGCGCGTCGGCGACCTCTTCTGCAAACTCTTGGCGTCTATCCGCGCCGTCCGGGGTCGACGGATTCAGCAGTCCACGGTGCCGGGCAAGCTGCAGTGCCGTCTTGAACAATTCCAGTGACACCGACTCCGCATTGCCCAGCCGGCCCTGCAACTCCCACTGCCTGCCGACTCCGAGACATCCACGCAGGAACGCCTTCTCGTCGAACTCTGGTCCGCTCCACTGCGTGAGCCGAATGGCGACCACGTGATAGGCGTCGAGAATCGGCCGCAGTACCAGCGGCGCCAGGTGGAGATCGGCGTGACGCAGCAACCGCAACGCGTCGGCGGGTTCTGCCAAGCCGCCTTCGGCATTCTCCAATAGCGCAAGCTCGGTACGCATCTCGGCGTCGAACGTCTCGCGTGGCGAAAAGAAGAAGTCGAACTTGAGTAAGTCGCGAAGCCGCAGCGCCTCGTTGCGGGCGGTGCGGCGCGGTGGGGCGTCGCTTTCGGCGGCCGCCACAAGGGCGACCTCACCGATCGCGCGGTCAACGAGGATGTGGATGGCGGTATTTCGGTAGAACGCAGCGACCAGATGTTGCGCTGGACGGATGCGCCATACGGTGTCTGTGCCACCGTCGTACGCCTCGACCACGCCCGAGTCTTCCAGCTCGCCCAAGGTCCGTGTCAGCGCGCGGGGGTCACTCAAGTCGGTGCGACCCGCCATGTGCCATCCGCGACGGGTTATGTAGGTAACCAGCGGTCGCACGCCCTGTTGTATTTCGGGCAGCGTCATCGCCCGGTCGGCGGGCAGCAGCGCCAAGCACACCAACGCGGTCGCAGTCACCGGGGTGGCCCGGTTGATGTGGTGGCACACCTGCACCGCAACGCGTTCGATGATGCGGTCGGCGCCTTGAACGCGCAGCGCCGCGGTTTGTTTCCGCACGGGTATTGGCTCGCCAAAGTTCACGTACGCGTTTCCGAGGTGCCGACCCTGCTGACGGGCAAAGCCGATGAGCCAGCGCGCATTCTCCGGAGACTTTGCGCCGCCGCCTAGTTCGGCGGTCATCATCGGCACCTCGTGGAGTTGGTCGTAGTCGAGCGACACTGGGATGACGAACACCTCCGGCCCATCGACCGCGTGGACCGCGTCGAGAACGTATCGCAGGATGCCGAACATCGGGGGACGCAATTTTCCTGTCCGGGTTCTGCCGCCTTCGATGGCCCAGGCCAGGTTCTGATGATGATGCACGAGTTGGCCGATGTACGAGCGCAGGGCCAATCGGTAGAGCGGTGAGTCCTTGGTATTGCGGCGGACCATGATGTGGCCCGCGCGGCGGGCCAGGGTTCCGAACGGGAAGAAGTTGAGGTTCGCCCCGATGAATCCGAACGCTGGAGACAGTCCGCACGTCGACAACGCCCGCGGCAGAATCCACGCGTCCAAATACGAGCGGTGCGACGGAAGGAAGATCAAGGAGTGATGCGCGTCGAGCGCGCGCAGGCCCGCGAGCTCGGCTTCATCGACCATCAAATCGTAGGCCCGTAACAGCCAGCGGCCGAAGCGATTCCATGCGGCCCCAACTGCGGGGTCGTGTCTGGACGACAACTCTTGCAGGTAGCCGGCCGCCTCTCTGCGAACCTCGTGCGGATCGCGGTCGAGCTCTTCAGCCAGCAACTGCAGCGCGGCGTCGAATCGGGCATCGGCCAGCAGCGCAGCGACCTCCGGCGACCTGGTCCTGGATCGATCCATCACGCCCGAACACTCCGTGGGCGCAACTTTCGTGTCAGTTGATCGACCGCCACGATCAGCGTCTGCGATCCGGCCGCTATCTGGGCGCGAATCAGCGGCCGCGCCAGCGGATTAGCCAGGGCCAGGCCTTGGGCGAATGCGAGGCCGGTGATGCTGTGGAACAACCGCTCTTGGCTGTCCGGAACCCCGCCAGGCAGGGCGGTGTCCAGCCATGTCAGTGGCGGCGCGTAGTAGAGCGGCGAAAGGTCGGTCCCATACCGCCTTTCGATCTCGGCGATTGCGGCGGGCGCCGTTTGCCAGATCAGGCGGCTCAGTGTTTGGTAGTCGAAGACATGGCGGGCACGGACACTCGATGCGTGCAGCGCCTCGGGCAGGTCGCTGATCAGGTGGGCGTTGAGCGCGGCGGCCACTGCTCCCGCGATGGCCGCCGGGTCGGTGTCGACGTGGCGGTTCGCTGCCGCCCAAGGCGGTGTCGTCCTGGCCTGGCACAGGTGACGATGCAGGTTGTCCAGATATCGGCCGGCGAAGGCGACGTCGAAGGTTTGCACCCAGTCCGGGTCACGAAACCGACCGTCCTCCACAGCCGCCGCGACGGCTTCGAGACCGATGCGATAGATCAGCGGGAAGACACCACGCGGATCGCGACGTTCGGCCAGGATGTCGGCGATTGCCGCGACGCGGGACGCAGCGTCGCGGAGACCGCCGAGGGTTCGAATGTCGCTGAGTGTCAGCAGGCTTGCGTGCTCGTCCCCTTCCCATGCGAACGAACTCGTCACGCGCTCTGCTCGCGCTTGCCCGGTGTGAACGTGACCGGCATTGACGTCAGCTCGTTGGAGAAGTTCGACGTCAAGCGCGTGATCGGTCCGGCGAATTGCATGTCGGGCGTGCGGTGCATCAGCTCTTCGAACAACACCCGCAGCTCGAGCCGGGCCAGCCCGTTGCCCAGGCAGAAATGCGCTCCGCCGCCGCCGAAGGCCTGATGGGGGGGCTTCTCCCGCGACACGTCGAACCGCTCCGGGTCGTCGACTACTTCCGGGTCACGCGACCCGGCCGGGTACCACATTGCGACGCGTTCGCCTTCGCGGATCGGGTGTCCGCCGACTTCGGTGTCCTCTTGGGCGGTACGGGTGAAGTAGATGACCGGAGTCACCCATCGCAGCATCTCCTCGACGGCGTTCGGAATTCCGTCCGGATTGCCGATCAGCTTCTGGCGCTCGCTGTCGTGCTCAATCAGCGCGCGCATGCCGCCAGATGCGGTGTTACGTGTGGTGTCGTTGCCGGCGAACATCAAGATGGCGAAGAAGAAGGTCACCTCCTGATCGGTGAGGCGTTCGCCGTCGACCTCGGCCGCGAGCATCCGGGATACCAGGTCGTCAGCGGGATTCGCCTTCCGTTCGGCGATGAGTCCAGTCATATATCCGCCGATTTCGACGAGCGCTCCAAGACCCACCTGCGGGTCGGTGGTCGCCGCGGCCCGAGACAGCATGTTCGTCCATTCGAACAACTGCCGACGGTCGTCCTGTGGTACGCCGAGCATGTCGGCGATGATCCGCAGCGGCAGTTCGACGGTGATGTCGTCGACGAAATCGCACTCGCCCCTTTCGATCACGTCGTCGATGAGGGCGGTGACGATGGCGCGAACGTTCTCCTCCTTCTGACGGATCAACTTGGGCGTGAAGACGGCCTGGACGATGTTGCGGTGTTTCGTATGGCGGGGTGGATCCATGCCGAGGATGACCTCCGCCAGCGCCTCGGGTGGCACCGCGCCTTGCCTTTTCGCGAACACGCCGCCACGGGCGGAGGAGAATATGGCGGGATTGCGGCTAATGGTCGCGATGTCGGCGGCCTTGGTGAACGACCAGAACCCCGGCTCGTCGCCGGAGAGCGCGTTCCAGTGCGGGCTGGCCTCCGAGCGCATGCGCGCGAAAAGTTCGTAGGGCGGGCCGTCCTCAAAGTACGACAGGTCGGTGAGGTCAACTTCGGACAAGTCGACATCGGCAAAAACTGGCTGGGTGGTCATTTCGGACTCCTTTCAGGTGGAACGTCAGACTCAGTTGGTGGTAGCGGTTCTCACGGGTGACCAGCCGGGGCGAAGCGCCGAGCGGCCGGCTTCCTTGGCGAGCATGACCGCGACGATGCGTCTCGCGCGCAATGCCGCGGCGTCGGCCTGGAACTCCACACCGGACCGCCAGCGGTCGTAGCCGGTATGCGCGGCGACTCGTTCCAGGATGGCCGTGTCACGATCGACGAGTCGGCCGACGAACGACTGCAGCGTCGCGGCCGCTGACTCGTCGTTCGGGGCGTAGTTGTACGACGCGAACATGAAAACATGCGTTTCTGTGTCGCTTTCGGGCGTGATCGCATGAGTGCGGACGTTCGCGTACGTCGTGCCGTTTGCCTCCAACTCCCACCTCTGAACATGCATTGCGGGGGAGGCGAACCTCCCGCTTTCCCGCCGCGCATACAACCCCGCGGGATCCAACCCGGTGGCCTCGGCCTCCCAGGCCGCGAGTGGGGCCTGCGGCAGGGACCGCGTGTAGGAGACGGTCGTCTCGGTCACTTCGATATCGTTGAACGCCGGAATCTGTTCCGTTCCCGGCGGCAGGTCCTCGCGGTACACCACTGGGGCATAGGAGAAGTCGAGATAGTGTTCGTGCACCATCAGGTAGTTGGCCCGGACATGCCAGGTATCGGTGAACGTGGACCATCCCGGATCGTGCAGCCACGGAGTACGCGGTGGGCGACTTCCGGCGGCGGCAGCGGGCGGCCCCAGCCAGATCCAAATGAACGGCGGCTCTTCCAATATGGGGAACGCGCGCACACCCATCCCCGCCGGAACAGCGGATTGTGTCGGAACGTGTACGCAGGACCCGTCTGCCAGGTAGGCGCAACCGTGGTATCCGCAGACCAGCCGGTCGTTGTCGACATGGCCGTCGGACAGCGGGAAGCCACGGTGGGCGCAGCGGTCGTCGAATGCGACGGCCGGGCCGCCTGACGGCCGCCACAGCACGACATCTCGGCCGAGCAACCTTCGGGCCAGTGGAGTGTCGACCAGCTCGGCGGACGTGGCGGCCACATACCAGCACTTCGTGGGATAGTTCGCGGTCATAGGTCCAACACCAACTTCTCGCTGCAGGAACGGGATACGCACGTGAGAATCTTGTTGCCAGAGGCGCGTTCAGCATCGGTCAGCATGGAGTCCCGATGATCCGGCTTGCCCTCCACGACGGTCGCCTCGCAGGTCCCGCAGATTCCTTCCAGGCACGACGACATGATCGGTATGTCGGCCTCCTCCAACGCTTCGAGAATCGAGATGTCCTCGGACACTTCGACGGCCACACCGGAGCGCTGGCACACCACCTGAAAGGTTTCCAAGGCCTCGACCCCGGGCTCGGCGACTGGCACCTTCGCCGCGAAACGCTCGATGTGCAGGCTGCCCTCTGGCCAGTGCCGGCAGTGTTCCTCGGCCGCGGAAAGGAGTTGTTCGGGTCCGCAGCAATACACCAGTGTCTGGTCCGCTGGCTCGCTGAGCGCGGCGTTGAGGTCGAACTGTCCTCTCTCGTCATGCGGCCACAGCGTGACGCGGTCCCCGTACGTGTCGACCAGCGGCTGGGCGAACGCCATGGTGGTCCGTCGTCGTCCGAGGTAGATCAATGTCCACTCGCTGCCTGCCTGCTGCGCGGTGTCGATCATCGGGATGATCGGAGTGATGCCGATCCCGCCGGCGATGAACAGGTATCGAGGCGAGTCGACGAGCGCAAAATGGTTGCGCGGCCCCCGGACTCGCACCGCCGTGCTTTCGACGAGGTTGTCGTGAACGTGGCGCGAGCCGCCGCGGCTCTGGGGGTCGAGCAGGACGCCGACGCGCCAGGTTGTGGCATCGCGCGGGTCGCCGCACAGGGAGTATTGGCGAACCAGCCCCTCCTCGAGCAGCAAGTCGATGTGGGCCCCTGGCTCCCAACCCGGCAGATCACCGCCCTCCGGGTCCGCCAAGTCCAGCGCTACGACACCGTCAGCGGCCGCATGCCGGCGGCGCACGACCAGGTCGGTGGTGAACTCGTGCACCTTCGCGGCGGATTGCACAGTCGGTGCTACTCGAGTCGAAGTCATAGGTCGCGACTCCCTTCTGCGGTGACTAGTTCGGACAGCTCGGCCAACTCAAGACGAATGTCGTCCATCAATTCCCATGCGTCAGGCAATGTTTGGGCGTCGCCGACGATCCCGATATCGAGCCCGTCCTGGTAGCTGATGACCGTGATGTTGAGGGTGAAACCGTGGAACACGAGGCTCGTCGGGTAGTGCGCCACCAGTGGTGCGCCGTAGCAGGTCAGCTCCACCGGTGAACCCGCCACATTCGAGATGATCAGGTTCACCGGTGGCCGCACGAACCGCGACGACACCAGTTCCATCAGCCCCCTGGCGGCCATGCCGAACATCGGCACCGGGATCGGCTCGTTGATGTCGCTCATCAGCGTCGGCGGCGCCTTGCGTGCTCGCTGCTTCCCGCGTTCCAACGTTTCGTGGGTGAACGTGAGTCGTTCGCGGGCCGAGGCCAGGTGGGTCGGGATCGGTGCGATGATCGAGGAGATCGCATTGCCGTAGCGGTCTTTGGCGTCCGGCAGCCTGGTTGATACGGGGATGTAGGCGACGAGCGGGTCTGCCGGCAGATCGCCCGTCGCGGTCATCCGGCGACGCAGGGCCCCGGCGCACAGGGCGATGACGATGTCGTTGACGGTCACGCCCAGCCTGTCCTTGATCGCCTTGACGTCGGTCAACGAGACGGTGCCGAACGACACCGAGCGCTCCGCTGACAGCTTTGCGTTGAACCGCGTCCGGGGTGCGTCGAGCCGCTTGGCGCTGAGGTCGCCCCTGGCGATCTGCGACAGGGTGTGAGCGCCGGGCAGGGACCGCAAGACGGGAACTTGATCCAGATGCGCGAGCGTTCCGGGGGCAGACCGTAGGGCGCGGATTCGCCTGCCCGGCAAGGCCGCAATACCGCGCGCCGCCAACACTGCACGGTTCGGAAGGGCGCCGGTGTCGACGTCATGGTCTTCGGAGGCCGCGTCGGCGGGCTGGTCGAGCAGAGTCGCGAATATCTCGGCTGCCGCGATGCCGTCGGCCGCGGCGTGGTGCAACGCCATGACCACCGCGGTACGGCCCCTTAGTCCGTGGAATACCCGCAGATTCCACAGCGGCTTGTCCCGATCCAGCGGTGCCGCGAGCATCTTCGCCACCTCGCCGGCCAGCGCCTCGTCGTCGGCGGGCGCCTCGAGAGTTGTTTCGGAGATGTGATCGTCGAGATTGACCTCGGTGTCGACGAATACCGGTCGGTCGAGGCCGAGCGGCACCGTGACGACCTTCCACCGCAGGGGCTGACAATGGGCTAGTCGCTTCGCGAACCGTTCCCGCATTGTTGCGGCCGTGATTGGTCGCTTGTTGCCGGTCTGATAGATCGCGATTCCGCAGTAGTGCGAAACGGCATTGCCGCTCTCGGCGGCCAAGAACTGCGCATCGAGGCTCGAAAGGCGATGCATCAGAAGATCGTTCGCATGACGTTGACGGCCTTCTCGGTGTACGGCGGATACACCACACGCAGGTCGGGTCGCGCCCGCTTGGCGAGGACGGCCCGCCGATGGCTCATCGCCTCGAACCCCCAGCGACCGTGGTAGGCGCCCATTCCGCTGGCGCCGACGCCACCGAACGGCAGCTGCGGCACCATGCAGTGCATCGCGACGTGGTTGACGACCGCACCACCCGACGGGATCCGGTCGATCAGTGCCTTCGCCACCAGGCGCGACTGAGTAAATAGATACAGCGCTAGTGGTTTTGGCTTGCTGTTGACGAGATCCGCCGCGGAATCGAGCGAATCGACGGTCAGCACGGGCAGGATCGGCCCGAAAATCTCATCGGCCATTACCGGGTCGGTCGGCGACGGATCGACGACCACGGTGGGTTCGATGCGCAACGCGGAGCTGTCCGAGCCGCCGCCAGTGACGACCTTGCCGTCGGTGGCGCTGATCAGGGATACGAGACGATCGAACTGGCGCGCATTGACGATCTGCATCGAGGGATCACCTTCGGCGGAACGGAATTCACGCACGTTCGCGACGATCTTGTTGACGAGGTCATCGGCGATCGACTTTTCGGCAAGCACATAGTCGGGAGCGATGCAGGTCTGGCCGGAGTTGAGCAGCTTCACCCATGCGATGCGCCGCGCGGCCACGTCGATGTCGGCGTCGGCGGCGACGATGACCGGACTCTTGCCCCCGAGTTCGAGCGTGACCGGCGTCAACGTCGGGGCGGCGGCGGCCATGATTTTCTTGCCGACCTCGGTGCCGCCGGTGAACAAGGCGTGGTCGAAACCCTGCGCCAGCAGCGCCTGCGTGACCGCTGCGTCGCCTTCGACGACCCGCACCGCCGCTGGGTCCAGATACTCCGGAATCAGCCGCGCCAGCAGAGCTGAGGTCGCCGGCGCGAGTTCGGACGGCTTGACCACGGCACAGTTTCCGGCCGCCACCGCCGCCACGAGCGGTGCCAGGCTCAGGTATAGCGGGTAGTTCCACGGCCCGATCACCAGCACCACACCGAGCGGGTCGTATTGCACCCACCCTCGTCCCGGCAGCTGGTTCAGCGGCAGCGAAACCCGACGGCGGCGCATCCACCTTTTCAGGTGCTTGCGCGCATAGACCGCCTCGGCCTTGGTCGATGCGACGTCGCCGAGCCACGCCTCGACCGGCCCCCGGCCCAGATCGTCGGCGAGCGCTGCAGCGATCTCGGATTCCCGTTCGTCACACAGCCGCTCGATTCCGCGCAGCTGCTCGAGGCGCCACGACAATCCGCGGGTGCGCCCGCTGCTGAACACCCCTCGTAGCTCGTTCAGCACAGTAGGCGCATCGACGGACGCTGTCTGGCTTGTCATGTCAGATCTCCGGTGCCGGGATGACGCCGGTGAGAACCGCGCCGGTCGCCCCGCCGTCCACGACCAGGGCATGCCCGTTGATCCATTGCGCCGCATCGGATGCCAGGAACACGATCGCGCCCGCGACGTCGCCCGGAGTCGCATGACGCCCGAGGAGGGCTTTGAGGCCGTCGAGGGTGTCCTTGCCCATGGTGTCCTCGAAGTCGGCCAGGATGGGCGTCTCCACCGGGCCGGGTAGCACCGCGTTGATGCGGAACCCGTTCTGCGCGGCCAGCAGACCCATCGCCATCGAATACACGGTGGTGGCTTCCTTGGAGAAGTTGTAGGCGTTTCCTTGCTGCGGGTGCGCCTTGAACCAGGCCAGCCCCTCCTCGAAGGAATCCGTCGCCAGCATTTCGTTGATCGTGTCGAGCCGCGCGGGCCAGCCGAAACCCGCCGTCGACGACACAATCGTCACCGTGCCTCCTGGCTTGAGCCGCTCGAACATCGACTCAGACAAGTGCCGCACGGCCAGCGTGTTGACGGCCAGCACCACGTCAGCGGGTGCGGTGCCGGGAACACCGGCGACGTTCATCAACCCGTCGAACTCGCCCTGGAGTTGCTCCACCGCCGCGTCGATACTGCGCGGATTGGACAGGTCGACATAGATGTGGCCGGTGACCGTGGCCGTCGGGCTATTGCGGTCGAGCGAGTAGACCTCGGCCCCGGCCGCGAGCAGCTTCGTGGCCACCGCGTGGCCGATCCCGGAGGCTGCGCCGGTGACGACGAAGCGCTTGGTGGCGAACTCAGACATGCGTGCTTCCTTTTGTGTAGCTGTCGATAAGGACTCGTTTGAGGAGCTTTCCGGTTGCCGACCTGGGTAATTCGGCGACGAAGTCCACGGACTTGGGGGCCTTGTAACGCGCGATGCGGTCGCGGACGTAGGCGATGATCTCGGCCGCCAGCTCGTCGGACGGCGCGACGCCGTCCCGCAGCTGTACGACGGCCTTGACCTGTTCACCCATTTCGGGGTCCGGCACGCCGATCACGGCGACGTCGAAGATCTTCGGATGCAGGGCCAGGACGTTCTCTATCTCCTGGGGGTAGATGTTGACGCCGCCGGAGATGATCATGAAGCCCTTGCGATCCGTCAGAAACAGATAGCCGTCTTCATCGACATAGCCCATATCGCCGACCGTGCACCAGTTGTCGTGCGCGGGATGCCGTGAAGCGGTCGTCTTTTCCGGGTCGTTGTGGTACTCGAACGGCGCGATGTCGCGTTCGAAGTAGATGCTGCCGATCTCGCCGGCGGGAAGTTCATTGCCGTCGTCGTCGCAGATGTGCAGCACGCCCATCGCGGCCCTGCCCACCGAACCCCGCTTGTTCTGCCACTCCGGCGTGGTGATCACGGTGGTGCCGTGTTGTTCAGTGGCGCCGTAGTACTCCACGAGAATCGGTCCCCACCACGAGATCATCGCGTCCTTCACTTCGGGCGGACACGGCGCGGCGGCGTGCACCGCCAGCCGTATAGACGACACGTCGTATGCGGTTCGGGTTTCCTCGGGCAACTGCAGCATTCGGACGAACATGGTGGGCACCACCTGGGTGACGGTGACCCGGAACCGCTCGATCGCGGCCAGTGCCTCCTCGGCGTCGAACCGCTCCATCAACACCACGGTTCCGCCCAACGCCTGCACCGATGCGCACCACTTCAGCGGGGCGGTGTGGTATATCGGTGCCGGCGAGAGATAGACGTCCTGCTCGCCAATGCCGAATACGTTGCCGAGGAGGGCGACCAACGGATCACCCGGTTCGTCTACCTGCCCGGGCAGCAAGCGTGGCTTGATGCCCTTGGGGCGGCCGGTCGTGCCCGACGAGTACAGCATCTCCGAACCGCGAGGCTGGTCGGTCAGTCGCGGCCCCGCGGTCGCCAACAACTCGGAGTACGACCGATAGCCGGGCACCGCCCCGCCGAACACATACCAATGCTGGACCTCAGGGACCAATGAGACAACGGGTTCGGCCACGGCCCGGACTCCGGCCGAGACGATCACGACGCGAGCACCGCTGTCGCGGAGAATGTATGCGGACTCCTCGGGCGCCAGATGCCAGTTCACGGCAGTGATGTACAGACCGGAACGCAGTGCGGCCCAATACACCTCAAAGGCCTCCGCCGAATTGTCCGAGACCAGGGCGACCACGTCGCCCGGGCGCAGCCCGAGCGCGTGCAGCGCCGACGCGAGCCGCGCCGAGTTGTCGTCGAGCTCGCGATAGGTCACTGTCTTGCCCGAGCCGGCCATCACAACGGCCGGACGGTTCGGGGCGGATGCCGCGTGGCTTCCGGGAAACATGGCCGTCCTTCGCCGATCAGGCCGACGCCGGGATCGGCTCGGCGGCATGTCCAACGTCGAGGCGGGCGGCTCGGCGCTGTCGAAGGCCAACCAGGGCGTGGAATGCAGAGATGGCGGCCGGGAGGAGTACCGGCGCCAGGGCCAGTGTGAGAATGAGGATGGCGGTGAACACAGTTCATTCACTTTCTCCGCGAAAGCGGGTCGTATTGTCGGTAATTTGGCGTTCGAACGATGGGTTTGTCCGCTCGAATGTCGCCGTCGCCGGAAACGTTACGGACGGCGACGTGGTGCAGATACGTCGTCCGTCGACCAACTTTCGTCCTGCATCCGGCGGGCCTTTGTCGACCACCCACAAATTGACACACGGGTCATTCCATGGAGTTCGGGCACCGCGCGCCATAGAGTCGAGTCGTGGCGCAGCGAAGCCGCGAAGATGAGGCGCTGGTCGCCAAGTCGACAGCGATGATCGTCGGCCGGCTCGATGACAGGCTGGCGGAGATCACGCGATCGCTGCAGGAAGTGTTGATCAGCGAGCTGCCAGAGATTGGTGGCGACGGCGAACTGCTGGCGTTGGTGCACGACTCCGTGCAGGGAAACCTCGACACCTTCCTCCCGGCCATTCGCCACGGCATCTCCATCGACCGCATCGAGCCCCCGCCCGCCGCGATCGAGCACGCGCGGCGGTTGGCGCAACGCGAGGTGGATGCGGACTTCTTGGTGCGGACCTACCGGCTCGGCCACCAAGGGTTGCTGCGATTCGTGATCGACGAAATTCGTGCGGCAGAGTTGGACACCCGCCTCGCGCTCGACGTGTTCGAACAGATCACATCAAGGTCGTTTCGGTATATCGACCGAGTGTCGCGGTTGGTGTTGATCGACTACCACAATGAACGGGATCGGTGGCTGGCGAATCAGAACCGGGTGCGGGCGTTGCGGGTGCGCGAGGTCCTCGGCGGGGCCGAAATCGACATCGACGAGCTGACGACTTCCATCCGCTACCCGCTGCACAGGATTCACCTGTCCGTCATCGTGTGGTGCGGCGAGTCCGATGATGGAAACGAACTCGTCGGGATGGAGCGATTCACCGCCGAACTTGCGAAGGCACTGGGTTCGGATGAGCGCCCCTTGTTCGTCGCCGCGGACCGTGTCACCGGGTGGGCATGGATACCGCTTAGCGCCGGTACGGCAGAGGATGCGGCGCGCCGTATTCGCGAGTTTGCCAACGCGCGCACGGATGCGCCGTGGATGGCGGCCGGTGATCCGGCGCCGGGTATCGACGGCTTCCGCCGATCGCATCGGCAGGCTCAGACCGCGCGCACTGTGGTGCTCGCGTCGGGATCACGTCCACCCGCGGTGACGATGTACAACGATCCCGGCCTCGTGGTGGCCGCCCAGTTCTGCGCTGACCTCGAGCACACCCGCGCATGGGTCCGCCACGTTCTGGGACCGCTTGCTTCGGCGACGGACAGCGACGAGCGGATGCGTGAAACACTGCGGAGTTTCCTGCGCACCGGATGCAGTTTCAAGGCAACCGCCGACGAGTTGCACCTGCACGTCAACTCGGTGAAATACCGCGTGCAGCGCGCGCTCGAACGTCGTGGCGAACCAATCACCGACGACCGACTCGATGTGGAAGTCGCTGTGCTGCTCTGCCATTGGTTCGACACCGCGGTGTTGAGCTAGCCACTCTGCGACTCACGGCATCAGGAATGTTGCGATGGGCGTCCTCATGACGTCGGATCACCATCTCGACCATGCTGCACTGCGGGTGTCCGCCGGAAAGCGGCGCGCTGCGTGTACGCGCCGAGCAGCATTGCCGCACTGTTGAAGCGGAGGCCCGGGCGATCCTTATAGGGGTCTTGAACGACCGGCCATCACGATTGTCGACATGCTGTGCAGCGACGAAGGTTCCGCGATCGAGTTCGAACCTGATCGGCTGAACCTCGCGGCACGCGCTCCCGACCCGTTGGGTACGTCCTGGACACCAACGTGGTGTTTGCTCTGCGCGTGCGCGGTTGCAGAGTCCGCCGAAGTTCTCGTCGTGACGCCAAACTTGAGGCACCTCACGGAGTTTGGGGTGCATTAACCTTGGGAGCTGTAGCTCATAACGGTTGAGTCCAGATCGGCCCGCACGGGGCCAATCCGTAACGGCAAACTTCACGACCACCTGGGCATGGTGTCGGCGGTGGTGAAACTCCCGATCGAAGCCAACTTGCCGACTGCTAGGAAATGAATCTCTCCGTGAGACAGAACCCCGGTGCCGTAGCCGTGAGACAGATCGCAAACTCGCAGGTCCACGGAACGGATTGATGCAGCCGAAGGCGAGAACCTACAGCGGCGGCGCCGTTGAACCGTCGGACCCAAAATCCGTGTCCCCGTGTCGAATTCGTGTCATTTGCCCGCGGCTAGATCTGACCTGGCATCGACCCTGGTCGGCGCGCTGAGTACGAGTTGGTCAGGTGTGAGGTCCTGATCGACAAGCTGTTGTGCCACGGCCAGGACCAGTCCGCCACACACCGGGCTTGCTCGCCGCATAGGGGCCGTTGAGAGGAGTCATGGCGCCGATCTGCAGGGACGTGGTGATGGTGGGGGGATGCTCTGGATCATCGCGCGTCCTTGGCGGTGAGGCCGGGCTGAACGCGCGCAGCGAGTGCCGCTGCTCCGCGTTGATATGCGGGACCGAGGAGTCGGACGAGGATGTCGAGGGCGTAGGCGTCCGTACCGATCAGGACCCGAGGGCGCCTACGCCGGACCCCACGGAGGATGATCTGGGCCGCTCGGTCGGAGGAGATGCGGGCGAGCTTGTCGTCGTAGAGTGCTGCCACGGCAGCGGCGTCCTCGCCTGCGGCAACGCTGGTGTTGCGCGCGATAGCGGTTTTGACACTGCTGGGATGCACGCAGGTCACTTGGACTGGGTGTCCAGCTGCGAGCATCTCCTGACGCAGTGATTCGGTGAGTCCGCGGACCGCGAACTTCGAAGCGCTGTAGGCACTTTGACCGGCCATTCCGAGAAGGCCGAAGAGACTGGAGACGTTGATGATGTGGCCATCCCCGGATTTGATGAGGTAGGGGAGAAATGCCTTGGTGAGATTGACGACACCGCCGTAGTTGATGTCCATCACTCGGCGGATCTGGGACAGATCGGAGTGTTCGAGGTCGCCGTGGTGCTCGATGCCCGCGTTGTTGTAGAGCTGATGCACAGCGCCGAAGCGGGCATGGATCTCCTCGGCGTAGGTGAACGCACCGAGGTGGTCGGTGACGTCGAGCCGGTGGCTGGCGATCGAGCCGCCCGCGGCCTGGATGAGGTCTGCGGTCTCGGCTAGTCCGGCCTCGTCGACGTCGGTGATCGCCACCGTGGCGCCTTCCTTGGCCAGATTTGTGGCGAGCGCGCGGCCGATGCCGGAGCCGGCACCGGTCACGACGGTGACTTTGTTGGCGAAGGTCCCGCGGGAGGCGGAGAACAGGTGGTTCATCGGGGCTCCTTGATGACGGGCACGGTGTGGTCGACGGCGTAGGCATGGACAGCGGTGAGCGTTTC
Source organism: Mycobacterium sp. GA-0227b (assembly GCF_001499855.1). Lineage (GTDB taxonomy): Bacteria > Actinomycetota > Actinomycetes > Mycobacteriales > Mycobacteriaceae > Mycobacterium. The sequence goes on along the minus strand of NZ_LQIK01000001.1, from coordinate 223,134 downwards.
GGACTGCTCGTCGACAATGGCCTTCAGTTCGGTGCTGGCCAGGAGATCGTTGACGTCCTCGCGGCTCGGCAACCCGAAGACGATGGCGCCGTCGTGGCGGTGGCCGGGTGGATAGGTGTGGGACAGGCCGGGCGTGCGGTGAGCGATCCCGGTGATGGGAAGGAAACTGTAGGAGCGAACGTCGAGCGCGCCGACGTCGTGGAGGGCCTGGCCGAAACGTCGGTGGACGAAGGCGCGGAACTTGCGCAGTGGGACACCGCGCCGGCGGCGTAGCAACAACACGGTGCGATGGCCGACCGCGGGCTCATGGTGGTTGGTCCACCGGGTGCCGCCGCCGGGGCCGCAGACATGGCCGAGCACGTTGTCGAAGACGTTCTGCTCGTCGTGGAAGATCGTGCCGAGCATTCCGTAGGCAGCACGCGCCATTTCGGGGAAGTTGCGCAGTCGCACTTCGGTCACGCCGTCCCAGCGAAACAGGTCAGGGGGGTGTGTTCCGACAGTCGGTGTGGCGGGCCAGTAGCCGTGATCGGTCGCAGAGAAGTGGTACTGGTTGTACTCGTAGATGTGCCCGCCGCGCTTGACCAGTTCGGCGTGCGGTCCTGCCCAGTAGTCATCGGCGACCTCTCGGGGAAGGTCGGCCCGGAATCGGACCGGGTAGATCCCTGAGAGGGTCTTGGTGGGGGTGATCGACGGTGTCGGGGGCATGGCGTGTCCTTGTCGGGCGGATGAATCGCAGACAGAGCGGTGAGGCTCGCTTGGCTCATGGGGTGGACCCGAGCCGCGGGGTCCTCCCGTAGTCAGATTTTCTGATGAAATCATCACAAGAACGGGCCGGGTATGTCAAGATTTTCTGATAACTTCATCCAACAGCTAGGCCAACGGAGAGACCGGAACCATGACCGCTGAAGTCTCCACACAGTCCACGCGCCGGCCCGACCCGCGCAAAGCACGCACTCGTGCAGCCTTGATCGCCGCCGGTCGCCGACTCCTCGCCGAAGGGCGCACCGCGGTGAGCGTCCAAGAGATCACCAACGAGGCCGGCGTGGGTTTCGGCAGCTTCTACAACCACTTCGACAGCAAGGAGGAACTCTTCGCCGAGGCGGTCGCCAGCACCCTCGACGCCTGGGGCCAGATGCGCGATCTCGTTGTTGAAGGCATCCACGACCCTGCAGAAGTGTTCGCCACCAGCTTCCGGATGCTCGGCCGCATGCAACGAGAACTTCCTGAACTCATTCGGGTGGTGCTCAACCAAGGCATGTCCGTGTTGCTGACCGATCGTGGACTGCGGCCACGCGCGTTGGTCGACCTGCAACGGGGTATCGAGACCGGACGGTTCAGTGTTCCCGACGCCGACATGGGGTTGATGATGTCGGGTGGGGCCCTGCTCGGACTCATGCAACTCCTTGACGCCGACGCCGACCTCGACAGCGCGCAGGTGTCCGACGACTACGTACGACACGTGCTTCTCATGCTCGGCCTGGATGCTGGGGAGGCTGACCGGCTGGTGGCCCTTCCGCTCCCGCCGCTCCCCATTCCCGAGTAACTTGATCCGACTGCGTCAGGACGGCCCGGACACCGTTTCGTGAGACAAAGCTGCGTGCAGTCGCCGTGAGACAAGTTGGAAAGGCCCAGGTCACGCGCATCGACCAATGCAGCCCGGGGAGGAGAACCTACAAGTTGTAGACCAGCAAACGTGCAGCTGATTGCCTAATCAGCAACTTATCGAGGAGGCCAAGATGGACGTAGCGCAGGCAGCACGAACCGAACGAGCCGTTCAGGTCCACGACCGACAAATCTTCGTCACCGAAGCCGGTACCGGGCCTAAAGTCCTCCTCCACCGCGGGGGAGCCGACGCGGCCGGCGCGTCCAATTACGCCCCGCAACATCGACGCGCTGCCCGCGCGTTCAGCGTCGAACGGACCGTGCCGGCGATCCGTGCAGTCAACTCGGAGGCCGAGCGATGACCCTCGCAGTGGAAGGCGCGACTAAGACCTACACGTTTCTCCGCCGGGCTTCTCAACTGAGAAGGTCCGACTTCAGCAGCAACATTGGGCGAGCTTCCCTTCCCGAGGGCCGGAGAACGGAACGGAGTACGACATCGCGCGCCACGGTTCTGGGACTGGGGTTTCCTTTCGATGCCATCGAAGAGGTCTGGTGGGGCGATGGGGGTACCTCGCCTGGGCGGTCCCTTCTGGCGGCGAGCGGCGATCCTGCACGCAGCGTCACTTTCGACGCAGTCGAGAACGTCGTGGTGCCACGCCAGGAACGTGGCGGACAGGTCAAGCTCGTCATCGGCCTGCGGCGCCGGCCGGACGTGGACACGAGCACGTTCAGCGAGCACTGGGCGACCACTCACAGGGATGTGGTCCTGGGGCAGGAACGGTTTGCCAGGTTCCTCCGGGGCTACGTCCAGAATCACACGGTGCCCGGCACCGCGCGCTATCTGGACGGCCGGCCCGTTCCCGAACACGTTCAGTACGACGGAGTCATCGAGCAGTGGTTCGACTCGGTCCTGGACGCTGCACGTGCGTACGGCTCTTGCGGCTACCTCAAGCACGTCCGCGACGACGAATCCAACTTCATCAACGCCCGGCGGGCTCAGGTGACGTTCATGTCCGAGGTTCCCAGGTGAAGTGAGCGCACCCTGCATTCCCATGGCGCTTGACGGCACGCAGGCTTCTCTCGGAAACCCGATCAACGCCGCGTTGACTGCTTTGAGCGACTCCCGCGAGACGCAAGGCGTTCGGCGGCGGCCATCAGGGCGGCAGCCAAGACCTCAGCCTCGACGGTGATGTCCGCCCGGTCGCCATTGATCTCAGAGGCGACGAAAAGTCCGTCGGCCATCGCCATGGTTAACGCGCCCAGTTGTCGCGTGGCGCGCGCGTCGAGTTCTGGAAAGAGCTCGGTGTAGGAGTCGATCGTGCGGCGCAGTGCTTCGTTTCGCACCGAAAGAAACATCTTCCGCGCGGACGGTTCTTCGGCCCGCCGCTCGAGTGCCAGCATCAACCCCAAGCGTAGGAAGTCCGCGGAGTCGCGCAACGACTTGAGGGTGCGTTCCATCATCGCGGCCAGGCGTTGCTCCACAGTCTCGTTTTCGGGGCGAGGAGAAAAGCCGCCTGCGCCGGCCAGCCAGAGTCCGAAGCTGTGCTCGATCACCGCAGCGAGCAGCGCATCCTTGTCTTTGAAGTGCCAGTAAATCGAACTTGCTGGTAACCCGGAACGCTGGCTGACCGCGCCGATGGAGGTACCTTCGTACCCGCGTTCGGTAGCGATCTCGGTGGCCGCCAGCAAGATCTTCTGACGCGATTCCTCGCCATTCACTCTGCGTCTCTTGGTCCTTGCGTCGCCAGCCGTCATGTCCACCCCTTTCGGGAGGCAACCCATTCGACGCCATCCTCTCATCCACCTTGATGTAGTGATCACCTCAATAAGGGATGGGTGCGCATCACGGTCATCGACGAAGCCAAACGAATTGCCCCGACGGCCAGTTCGGTAGCGCGAGATTGAGCGCCGACACCGATGCGACGACCAAGACGAGCGACAGGCACATGGCGGCCAGCACGTCCTGGATGCCGGCCCTTCCCGCCGCTGACACGGCCGTGCTCACCGGCTAGCCCCGCAGTCGCTGGTGAGGTCCAGGGCGATGTCGACGAGCATGTCCTCTTGGCCGCCGACCATGCCGCGCCGGCCGGCCTCTTCCAGCAGCGTGCGGGCATCGACGTCGTAGCGCGCGGCGGCGGTATCGGCGTGGCGAAGGAAACTGGAGTACACCCCGGCATAACCGAGGGTGAGCGTTTCGCGGTCCACCCGTACCGGGCGGTCTTGCAGCGGCCGGACGATGTCGTCGGCGGCGTCTTCGAGGGTGTGCAGGTCGCAACCGTGGTGCCAGCCGAGTTTGTCCGCGGCGGCGATGAACACTTCAAGGGGGGCGTTACCGGCGCCCGCGCCCATGCCGGTCAGCGAGGCATCCACCCGGTTCGCGCCGTGTTCGACCGCGACGATCGAGTTCGCCACACCTAGTGAAAGGTTGTGGTGCGCGTGGATCCCTATTTCTGTTGTGGCGGACAGTTTTTGGCGCACGGCGTCGATGCGATCGGCGACGTCGCGCATGGTCATCGCCCCGCCGGAGTCGACGACGTAGACGCAGGTGGCTCCGTAGTCCTCCATGAGTTCGGCCTGCGCGGCCAGCGCGGTGGGGGTGGTCATGTGGCTCATCATCAGGAAGCCCACGGTGTCCATACCCAGGTCGCGCGCCGCGGCGATGTGCTGGGCGGAGATGTCGGCTTCGGTGCAGTGGGTGGCGACGCGCACGATGGTCGCGCCGGCGCGGTGGGCGTCTTTGAGGTTATGCACGCTGCCGATGCCGGGCAGCAGCAGGGTGGCGACCTTCGCGCGGTGCACGACGCCGGCGACGGCTTCGATCCATTCCAGGTCGGTGTGGGCGCCGAAGCCGTAGATGCAGCTCGACCCGGACAGGCCGTCGCCGTGAGCGACCTCGATGGAATCCACGCCGGCCTCATCGAGGGCCGTGGCGATGGCTTTGGCTTGGTCGACGGTGTACTGGTGACGGATGGCGTGCATGCCGTCGCGCAGCGTCACGTCGCTGATGTACAAATCGTGAGTCATCGTGTCGCTCCGGCGTTTTCATGGGCGTGTCTGGCAATGCGTTCGGCGGTGGCCTTGGCCGCCGAGGTCATGATGTCGAGGTTTCCGGCATAGGCGGGCAGGTAGTGTGCCGCGCCGGTGACTTCGAGCATGGCGGTGACGCGGGTGCCGGTGAACTTGCCGGTTTCGGGGATGTACAGCGGGTTGTCGGCGGTGAAGGTTTCGAACTGGACGCGCTGTTTGAGGCGGTATCCGGGGACGTAGCCGTTGACTTTGGCCACCATGGCCTCGATCGACCCTTCGACCGCTGCGTGGTCGGTGTCACCGTCGATGAGGCAGTACACGGTGTTGCGCATCAGGATGGGCGGGTCGGCGGGGTTGAGGATCATCACCGCCTTGCCGCGTCGGGCACCGCCGACCGAAACCAGTGCCGCCGAGGTGGTTTCGGTGAATTCGTCGATGTTGGCCCGAGTGCCGGCTCCGGCGGACTTCGATGAGATGGAGGACACGATCTCGGCGTAGGACACGATGCCGGCTTGGGCGACCGCGGACACGATCGGCACGGTGGCCTGGCCGCCGCAGGTAACCATGTTCAGATTCGGCGCGTCGAGGTGCTCGTCGAGGTTGACCACCGGCACGCAGTAGGGACCGATCGAGGCGGGCGTGAGGTCGAGCATCCGCACGCCGGTGGGCTCGAGTTTGGCCCAGTTGGCGCGGTGCGCCGAGGCGGACGTCGCGTCGAAGACCAGCTTGATCTCGTCGAACTGCGGCATGCCCAGCAGACCGTCGACGCCGTCGGCGGTGACCGGCACGCCCATCCGCTCCGCGCGGGCCAGGCCGTCGGAAGCGGGGTCGATGCCGACCATCGCCGCCGCACGCAGCGGTCCGTCGCTGCGCAGGATCTTGATCATCAGGTCGGTGCCGATATTGCCCGAGCCGATGATGGCGACAGGCCAAATCTGTTGTGCCATGGTCCTTCTTTCTAGGTGAAGGTGAGCGATACGGTGCCCAGGCCGGCGATGGTCGCAGTGGCGACATCGCCGACGTGGACGAACGCCGCGGAGGTGAACGAGCCGGACATGATGAACTGTCCGGCCGACAGCTCGGTGCCGAACTCGGCGAGCGCATTGGCCAGCCAGGCGACGGCGGCCGCGGGGTCGCCCATGACGGCGTCGCCGGTGCCGGAGTCGATGTCGACGCCGTTGAGGGTCAGCGTCGCTGCGGCACGGGGGAGTGCCAGGGCCGCGGTGTAGGGCACCCAGTCGCCGAGAATGATGTCGCCGGAGCTGGCGTTGTCGGCGACGGTGTCGGGCAGGGTGAGCTTCCAGTCGGCGATGCGGCTGTCGACGATCTCCAGTGCCACCGCCACCGATTCGGTGGCGGCGTACACCGCGGAGGTGTCCACGCCCGGCCCCCGTAGTGGGCGCTTCAGGAGGAAGGCGACCTCGGGTTCTACCCGTGGTGCGCAGAACCGCTCGGTGGCCACGCTCTGGCCGGCGATGACCATGTCGTCGACGATGAATCCGAAGTCCGGTTCGTCGACACCGAGCAGGGTTTGCATCGGTGCGGAGCTGAGTCCGATCTTGCGGCCGACGAGCCTGGCGCCGGCGGCCAGGCGTCGGCCGAGGTTGATCTGCTGAATGCCGTAGGCGTCGGAGACGTCGAGGCAGGGGTGCGTTTCGGTCAGCGGAGCGATCGGGGTGCGGGCATGCTGGGCGGTCCAGAGCCGTTCGGCGGCCTCTCGGATGATCGCCGTCACTGGGCGGCCTCCTCGATCAGGCGCCGGGCGGTGTCCACCACGGCGCGGGCGTGCATGTCGAACATGGCGATGAGGTCGAGTGCGTCGCCCGCTACTTCCTTGGCGATGAACAGTCCGTCCGCGCCGGCCAAGGCGTAGGTGGCCAGCTGGCGCGCGTCGGCGCTGGTCAACTCCGGCGCAAGTTGGGACACCGTGTCCTGCAGTTGGCCGTGCGCCTGCTCGCGAACCTGGAGGTACATCGCTCGGGCGCGGGGTTCCACGGGCCGGCGTTCCAGGGCGAGCATGAGGCCGAGGCGGATGAAGTCGGGGGAGTTCAGCAGCGCCTTGGCGATCTGGGTGGACACCGCGGTGGCGCGGTCGACGGTTTCGCCGTCGGCGGGCATCTCCCAGGCCGACAGCCAGGAGCCGAAGCTGCGCTCGATCACGGCGGCCAGAAGGTCGTCTTTGTCCTTGAAGTGCCAGTAGATCGAGCTGGCCGGCAATCCGCACTTGGTGCTCACCGCCGCGATGCTGGTTCCTTCGTATCCGCGTTCGCTGGCGATCTCCGTGGCCGCGTCGAGAATCCGGTTCCGCGAAATCTCACCGTCGGCGCGGCGGCGCCGAGTAGTTCGTGGGTCTTCGCTCGTCATGGCGTCTCTTCCTGTGGACCTTGACTCCGTAGTGATCGCTACATTAGCGTAGTGATCGCTACAGGACAAGTGCCGGTGACGGTGCGCAACGATTGAGGGTCATCAGTGAGCGAGACAGGGACGCAGGCGCCGGCCGGGCCGGTGGACGCCTATGACGTGGCAGTGATCGGCTACGGACCCACCGGCGCCACCGCCGCCAATCTGCTGGGGCAACTCGGACTGAACGTGGTCGTCGTCGAACGCGACCCCGACGTGTACGGGCGGGCGCGGGCTATCTCGACCGACGAGGAAGTGCTGCGGACCTGGCAGTCCGTCGGCTTGGCGGATCGACTGCAACAGGACATGCTGCCCGATCGGCCGGTGGCCTTCGTCGATGCAGACGGCAGGCCCTTCATCGAGACCACCATCACCGCGCGGGGGTGCGGGCATCCGCCGCAGCAATTCATCTACCAACCGGCCATCGACCACGTGCTGCGCGAGGGTGTCGCACGGTTTCCCAACGTCGAGGTGCGGCTCGAACACGAGTGCCTGCGAGCGCTCAACAAGGGCGACCACGTCGAACTGCTCGTCGCCGACATGCAGAAGTATTCGTTCAAGCGCATCCACGCCTCCTACGTGATCGCTGCCGACGGGGGCTCCTCACCGACGCGGGGGCTGCTGGGCATCGGCTACTCCGGCAAGACCTACGGTGAGCGCTGGGTCGTGATCGACACCAAGGTGCTCAAGGAGTGGGATGCCCACGACCGCTTGCGATTTCATTGCAACCCCGAGCGGCCCACCGTGGACTGTCCGACACCGCTGGGCCATCACCGCTGGGAGTTCCCAGCTCGCGCCGAAGAGGACGAGAGGGTGCTCGTCAGCGACGACTACGTGTGGCGGGTCCTCAACGACCAGGGCATCACCCGTGAGAACGTCGAAATCCTACGGGCGGTGGTCTACAGTCACCACGTCCGCCTGGCCGACCGGTGGCGGGTCGGGCGAGTGTTCCTCGCCGGTGACGCCGCCCACGCCATGCCGCCCTGGATCGGCCAGGGCATGTCCGCCGGCGTCCGTGACGCCGCCAACCTGTGCTGGAAAATCGCCGCAGTACTGCGGCGCCAGGCACCGGAGAAACTTCTCGGTTCCTATGAGACAGAACGCAAACCACATGTGACCGAGGTGACACGACGGGCGGTGCGCGTCGGACGCGTCATCACCGAACGACACCCCTTTATCGCAGGGTTGCGGAACCACTCGTTGCGGGTCATCACGAAGATTCCGGGCGTCCTCGCGGGCGGACAGAAGCTGTTCTGGATCCCCGGCGCCCACTACGCTGACGGCTTCCTGGCCGGCGGCCACCAAGCCGTCGGATGGCTCATCCCACAGCCCTGGGTCACCGACTCCACCGGCGAATCCCGTCGTCTCGACGACGTGCTTGCCGGCCGATGGGCCCTCCTGCACACCACCGAACGATGCCCGGGAGCCTCGGCGTGGACACAGCGCGGGGTGCCGGCGTTCCGCCTCGGCCACGACCTCAAAGACCGCGACGGCACGCTGATCCGATGGCTGTCGCACAAGAAGGCGGGGGTGGTCGTGTTGCGCCCTGACGGATTTATCTACGCCGCAGCCGAATACGGCCAGCCACTCCCGCCACCGCCGACCGGCTTCACCGCCGACGCACCGACCGCCGCCGACACCCACATCGAACAGGGAGCCATCGCATGACCACCGCCAACCTCACCGAACACACCGTCACCGTGAACGGCAAGCCGATCTTCTACGCCGAGACCGGCACGGGCCCCGCCGTGGTCATGCTGCACGGCGGCGGGCCCGGGGCCTCCGGGGTGTCCAATTACTCACGCAACATCGACGCCCTCGCCCAGCACTACCGCGTCATCGTGCCCGACATGCCCGGCTACGGGCGGTCGGTCAAAGGCGTCGACCAGTCCGACCCGTTCGGCTATCTCGCCGACATGATCCGCGGACTGCTCGACGCACTTCACATCGACACCGCGCACCTCATCGGCAATTCCTACGGCGGCGCCGCGGCGCTGCGGCTCGCGCTGGATACCCCCGACCGCGTCGACAAGCTCGTCCTCATGGGACCCGGCGGGATCGGCACCACCAAGGGCCTGCCCACCGCGGGGCTGAACACCCTGCTCGGCTACTACGGCGGCGACGGACCCAGCCGCGACAAACTCGAGGCGTTCATCCGCACCTACCTCGTCTATGACGGCGCCTCGGTGCCTGATGACCTCATCGACCGGCGCCATCAGGCCTCCATCGACCCTGAGGTGGTGGCCAATCCGCCGCTGCGCCGGCCGTCGGGTCCGTTGGCCCTGCGCACCCTGTGGCGCATGGACCTCACCCGCGACTCGAGGCTGAAGAACCTCCAGACGCCGACCCTGATCTTGTGGGGACGCGACGACAAGGTCAACAAACCCTCCGGCGGTCCGGCACTGCTCAACACCATGCCCAACGCCGAGCTGGTGATGACCTCGCACACCGGTCATTGGATGCAGTGGGAACGCGCCACCCTCTTCAACCAGCTCGTCGCCGAATTCCTCAGCGCGCAAGGAGCATTCGCGTCATGACCGTCAACGACGTGTTCGGCAACATCCACCTCGGCTACATCGTCATCGAAACCGAGCGCTTCGCCGACTGGCGCCGCTTCGGCCGCGACGCCATCGGCATGCACCTCGACGAGACCCTGCCCGACGCCATGCGCTTCCGCCTCGACGACAACGAATGCCGCTTCCTGCTGCAGCGCGGGCCCGCCGAGGACGTCACCGCGCTCGGCTGGCAACTCGACGACCACGACACCTTCGACGAGATCCTCGCGCGCGTCACCCGCCACGGCGTCCCCGTCACCGACGGCGCCCCGGAGGAGGCGGCCCTGCGCGGAGTGGAGCGCCTTGTGCGCATTCCCGGGCCGAACGGCCTGGCTCAGGAGCTGTTCACCCGCGCCCACACCAGTGATGCCCCGCTGGACATGATCGCTCGACGGTTCGTCACCGGCGAATCCGGCATGGGCCACGTCGCCATCACCAGCAAGAAGCCGCATCAGATGCGCGGGTACTACAACACCGTGTTCGACGCCCGACTCACCGATTACATCGACGAGACGATCAGCGGCGTCAAACTCAAGATCCGGTTCCTGCGGGTCAACGAGCGCCACCACTCCGTGGCGATCGCCGCCGTGAACAAGTTCCCGCTCAACCCGATTCGCGCCCGCGTCCAACACCTCAACATCCAGGTCGCCGACCTCGACGACATGACCGCCGCCTATCAGCGGGTCAAAGAGCTTGGCTTTGACATGGCGCTGAGCGTCGGGCAACACACCAACGACAAGGAACTGTCGTTCTACGCGATGACCCCCTCAGGGTTCGAATGGGAAGTCGGGTGGAACCCCATCGTCATCGACGAAACGACGTGGGAACCCACCACCTATCAGGGCATCAGCATCTGGGGACACACCCCGGAGGGCCACACCATCGTCGACAAGCTGAACCAATTCAAAGTCGGCGCGCAGTCGCTGCTCCACCGCGAAGACCCGGTTCCCGCACTGGCCGGCGCCGGCATCCCGGACAACTGAGGAGCAGCCATGGGCCGCATCGACACCCACCACCACCTGATCCCCGACCTCTACCGACAGGCGCTTCACAACGCCGGCATCAGCGACGCCGGCGGACGGCCACTGCCGGACTGGTCCACCGAAGACTCCCTCAAAACCATGGCCACACTCGGGGTCACCACGTCGATCCTGTCGGTGTCTACGCCGGGCACCACGTTCCTGCCCGCAGCGGCCGACGCCGCAGCCCTGGCGCGCGACCTCAACGACCACACCGCCGCGCTCGTCGCCGCGCAACCCGACCGCTTCGGCTTCTTCGCCACCGTGCCCATGCCCCACGTCGACGAGTCGGTCGCCGAGGCCACGCGAGCGCTCGACGAGCTGCACGCCGACGGTGTCGTGCTGCTCGCCAACAACGCCGGTACGTATCTCGGGCAGGACGGACAGGACGACTTGTGGGCCGCGCTCGACGCACGCTCTGCGGTGGTGTTCATCCATCCCGCCGACCTGCCCGGGCCGACCGTGCCCGGAGTGCTGCCCTTCGCCGCGGACTTCCTGCTCGACACCACCCGTGCCGCGTACCTGTTGGTGCGCAACGGTATTCGTCGCAAGTACCCAAATATCAATTTCATCCTCAGCCATGCCGGCGGGTTCGTGCCGTACGCCAGCCACCGCATGGCAGTCGCGATCATGGGCGACACCGGCCGCAACCCGGCAGACAGCCTCGACGACTTCTCCAGCTTCTACTTCGACACCGCCCTGTCTTCGAGCGCCGCCGCGCTACCGACCCTGCTGGCGTTCGCCAAACCCGGCCACATCACCTTCGGCTCGGACTGGCCGTTCGCCCCTATCGCAGCCTCGCAGCTGTTCGCCGCCGGACTGGACACCTACGTCGGCCTCGACGACCGAACCCGCCAGGCCATTGACCGGGACAATGTCCTGAGTCTGTTTCCTCGGCTCGGTAAGGTCACTGGCCCGATTCCGCAGAGCCGACTGGAACGCGCGCGCGGCACCGCGAGTCGCACGGTCATGCGAGGCGTGGTCAAGTTGATGAACACCACGAGCTGATGTCGAGTAACAGGAACCCGAGGAACAATGCCCCATGTCGCCGGATCGACTCCGCCGGGTCCACCGCGCTCTTCTTCGCCAAGACCTCACCGGCACGACATCGATGGAAGCGATGTGACCGCCTTCTCGGCGATCGGGATGCTTGGGGACGGTGGGACCGCCGAGCATCGAAGGCATGTGTACCAATAGTTGGTACAGTCAGTTGCATGGGAAGGAACACCTCATTCAGCCTGGACGACCATTACAACGCGTTCATCGAGGATGAGGTCGCATCGGGCCGCTATCGCTCAGCCAGCGATGTCGTGCGGGCCGCATTGCGACTACTCGAGGATCGCGAGACGCGATTGCGCGCACTGCGTCAGTCCTTGATTGTCGGTGAACGCAGTGGCGCGTCGACAGCATTCGACTTCGATGAATTTGTCTCGCGAAAGCGGGCCGAGGAACCGCGTGGGCGGTGAGTCGCTATGTACTCTCACCTGCCGCGCAGGCGGACCTAAGTGACATCTGGGACTACACCTCCGAGCGTTGGAGCGAAGATCAGGCTGAGACCTACATCCGTGAGATCCAGCGAGCGATCGAGCGGTTAATGGACCATCCTCTGATCGGGCGTGTGTGCGACGAGGTACGCGAGGGCTACCGGAGGTACGCGGTCGGATCGCACACGCTGTACTACCGGATTGCTGGCGACGACCTGATTGACGTGGTGCGCATCCTCCACAAGCGGATGGATGTCGATCGACACCTCGACTGAAACGCTCGTAGGACATGAAACGCTGAAGTCGGGCTGTGCACGCACCTTCGGGATGACCGGATCGAAACTACCTGCGCGAGTGTCGAACTGGCGTCGAACATTCTCTAAAGGAGTCGGCGGGCAGTACCGCTTGACATCATGAATCCTTCTTTTGCTCAGTGTTTTCGAGCACGCTGGCGACGAACGCGATCTGATCGGCGACGACGTTGCCTCGGTTCTCGGGGCGGTAGATGCCGAAGTGGCTCACCGGATACCTGCGAACTCGGCCGCGTGGTGCCCGCTGCTCGAGCTCAATGCTGTCGGCGCCGAGCGTTTCCCGGTCGAAGTCCGCGAGGCAGACCAGCACCGGCATCTGCAATCGCTCCGCGAACCGCCCGGGTTTGTACCGCATCATGTCCAGCAATCCGCGCGGGGCGACCAGGTTTCGCCACGACTCACTCGCAATCTCCGAGGTCGCCTGTACTGCTTCGGAACTCCCGATGACAGCGACCTCATCCGGAGTCCCGATCACTTTGATGTAGTACGGGGCGAGTCCGAGCGTGCCGCGCAGCTTGTCGAACAGAATTGCGGTCAGCAGCCTCAGGGTCGTCGGCGTCGACCGTTGCTCGACTTTCTTGGGGAATCCGTTGAATGGCACCTGGGCGACCACGGCGCAGATTCGGGGATCCTCGGCCGCAACGGTGACGACGTGACCGCCGCCCAGCGAGGTGCCCCACAGCGTCACGAGCTCGGGGTCGACATCGGGGCGGCGGCGCGCGTAGCCGATGGCCGACCGGATATCGGCAAGCTGACCCACGATGTCCACCAACTGCCGTGGCTCGCCGGAACTCGAACCAAAGCTGCGATAGTCGAAGGTGATCGCGACGAACCCGGCGTCGGCGAAGGCGCGGGCGGTGAACACCAGCGACGGGGTGTCCTGAGTTCCGGCGAAACCAGTGCACAGGATGACGCACGGGCGCCGGCCTTCAGCGTGGGGCAGATAGGCCTGCCCGACGCATGAGGTCCCGCCGGAGTCGAACTGTACGAGGGTGGTTCCCATGAGAGTCCTTTCAGGTCAGGCGAACTGAGCCGCGAGAATCCTCTTGAGCAGCTCGATGAGCTGGCGACGGTACGTCCGGTTGCTCGACCTCTCGCACACTGGCTCGGGTCGAGCGTCAGTCCACACACTGACCTTGGGCCCTTCCGTCCGAGCCACAGCTTCATCGTCGTTTCGCGTGGAGAGTATGGCGCATCTGGATTCTCACCTATTCCCAGCTGCACAACACTTCGACAATTACGCAGAAGCATGTCGTCGTGGTGGAGATGGCCCGGCCTAGCGTCGCTTGGCTTCTCCCGCGGGCGGCGTCCCGATCATGGCCGCGACCGCCTCCTCTGGGGGCTCGACGCGTTGGATGCCAATCGGATCGCCGACGCGAACCACGCCGGTCCTGATTACTTTTGCATAGCTTCCGGCACAGGCGACTTGGCCCAACGGACCCAGTTGCTTCCGGCCGACTCGAGCGATCGCCTTCAGCACCCCCAGGTCCCTCGGCAAGCCGGGTTGTGCGAGCGTCGTCATCACGCAACGCGGCACGGGCAGCACGACATGGATGACCACCTCGGTGCCGATGTGGAGATGACAGCCCAGCCAGTCGTCTTCCTCGCCGAGTTCGCCGCCGTCGTCGATGAGGATGTTCGGCCGCAGCCGGCGCGGATCCCAGTCACCGGCCGGGTATTCGGCGGCCAACCCGCGCAGCGTGCCGGCGGCCAGGATATGCAGCGGGCCGATGTCCAGCAGGGTGCCAGGTGCTGCCATTCCGACGGCGAAGTCCCTCACCCGCTCACCGTCTTCGTCGCGGAACAGGGGCCTCATTGCGCCTGGTTCGACATCCGCGATGCCAGGCATAGCCAACTCCGAAGATGCTCCCTCCGGCGCGCCGGTGAGCAGGCGCACGTCGCGGCCCATCAGCGCCGACACGCGGCGCGCGAGCTCAGACGGGTCATCCCGCACGACCGCGCCGTCGGGGAAGGAGACCTCTATCGGCGGGGCTGGCGCGTCGCGACGCGGCGGCGACAAGAAGCGCGCCCGGCACCCCATCAGCGCGCCATAGCGCTTAGGGCGCTTGGCGCTGACCACCTTGCCCGCCTCGATGTCCAGGAATCCGTACGCGCGGTCTCCCACCACCCCGTTAGGGCCGACCAGGACTTCCCGAACTTCCTCGCCCACCATCGATTTGACGGGGTACTGCCAGAGCCGGCCAACATGTGCGGTCGTCGTTCCTGGTTTCATCGAGCCACCGCCCGCACTTGCGCCGAACGGTGGCCTGCTACGTCCGTTGACTCCGCACGGCGCACCAGCGCGAGCGCGAGTCCGACCCCCGCCCAGCAGAGCAGCACGACAAGTGCCGTACCGATCCCGGCGCCGTCGAAGTAGGCGGTCCCACGCAGGGCGGTGCCTGTCGCACCCGGTGGGAATAGTTGGCCGAGCCAGCCGAGGGGCAGCAGTTCGGGGGCGGAGGCGACGCCGGAGTTCGGGTTGCCGACCAGCATGATCAGCACGGCCATGATGCCGATCCCGGCGCGGTCGATCAATCGATGTAGTCCGATGACCGGTAGGGCAACGGCCAGCATGCCGAGCGCGATCACCGAGGCATTCGCCCAATAGTTGCCGCCGAGCGCGTCGAACCAGCCCTGGAGCACGCCGGCGAGCGCAAGCCCGGCACCTACGCTGGCCAAAAGCGCGGTCGCGATGCGGTCGCGGATTCGGCGTAGCCGCAGGGACGATATGACGCCGACCAGGAGTCCCCCCACCGCTAGAGGCAGTGCGCCCGCGCTGAAGATCACGCCTCGGGGATCGCCGTCGGCGGCGGGCGCCACGTCGATCACCAAGGGGGGCGGTGAGCCCTGCTGGGCGGCCATGCCTTGGGCGGCCTGGCCGAGCAGCTGGGCGACCAGCGGGCTCGCGGCGCTGGCTGTCAGGAGCTGTGCACCATGCGGGCCTAACACGAAGGCGCCGTATGCCTCTCGGTCTTCGATCGCCGTGACGGCAGCGTTGCGGTCGGACACCTCGATGATGTCGATGCCGCCCTCGCCGAACGCCTCTTCGAGCTGGGCCGTTACGGCGGTCGCGGCCTCGGCCGATGGTGCCGCGACAGCTAGCGGGACAGAGCGCGGCTCGAGATCGCTCGTGGGCCAGGCGAACGCTGCGAGCAACACGGTCAGCAAGGCGACCAGACCGAGCGCGGCGCGGATGGTCCCGGGGATATCGGGGCGCGCTGAGGGCTCGGCGGTGGCAGGGATGCCAGTCATCTACCTCTCCTAAAACGAATACTCATTCAGTATGGACAGGTTGCAGCGTCACGCCGAAGAATGTCAAGAACGGACGTTCATTTTTATGCCATGGTGTTGCTATGCCTAAGGTCAGCGAGGAGCATCGGGCCGCACGCCGGGAGCAGATCATCGACGCGATGCTGCGTTGTGTGGCTCGCGACGGCTTTCACAAGACGACCATGGCCGCCGTGGTCGCGGAGTCCGGCCTGTCAGCGGGCGCGGTGTACCTTTATTTCAAGGACAAAGACGACCTGATCCGGGCAATCGCGGAGACCGTGGCCGGCGAGGGACTGTCAATCGTGCTGGATAGTGCGGCCGCCGAGGTCCCTCCGCCAAATGAGGTGCTCGCGGCGGTGCTGGAGCGGATCATCGCATTAGGGGAGGAGCGCGGGGTCGAACTACATCGGGTGGCGCTGCAGGCCTGGGCCGAGGCCGCTCGGGCACCCGAGATCGCCGCGATCTACCGCCGCGAAGGTAACCGCGGTCGTGCTGCGTGGACTACCTATGTCGAGCGCGCGATCGCCGCCGGGCACCTGCCGAGACACGCTGACCCGGTGCGGACCGCTCACGCGTTGATCGGACTGATCCCCGGCTTCATGGTGCAGCGACTGTTCTTCGAAGACCTCACCCCCGAGTCATATGCCGCTGGCCTAGCCGACCTGATGGGTTGTCAGGCCAAATCCACGTGATAGCCGCTGCGCAGGATTCAACCCGAAGCCGACACGGGAAAGACACACCGAAGGGACGGAACCCCGAGCTCACGGCGGGCGCAGTGGCAGGAATACTGGCGACAGCGACACGTCGAACTGGGCAGATCGCTGCGGTACATACGACGCCGAGCGTGAGAACCGACGTCGTCCGCATCCCGTCGGTTCTCACGGACCGTGGCGGAATCTCATGAGTGACGGCGAAGTGATCGCGGACCCACGATATTTCTGTCACACGTGATTGTTCAGCCCACAGGCGCGTCGACGGCCATGTGACGATCATGACCACCCGGTGATGGACCGGACCCATACCTAGCGCTCGCCCATGCTCAGCCCGACGCTGTACGTAACCGTCCTGTGGCCCTGCGGAGCTTACGGGGCCGATCAGCCGGTGCCAGGGCGGCCCGCCATCGGTACAGCCCGTTACGCCAGCGGTATTTGCCGGTGGCTTATCTTGAAACGGTCGTCCCACGGAACGAGGGAGAGCCCACGAATGGTGTCGGAGCGACGGGAGGATCGGCAGTGAAGGGTTGGACGATGGCGGGCAGTCATCCCGCTGACTACAAGTTCGAACCCACGGGGGAGAAGATCGACAACAACGTTGTGGTGCGGCTGCGAGCCGTAAACGACAAGGCGACAGGATTCGGCACAATGATGCAGACGATCGCCCCGACAAAGTATCTCGGAACCCGTGTCCGGCTGTCTGGTTCGTTGAAGGGCAACGGTATTGAAGGGTGGGCAGGCCTCTGGCTGCGGGTCGACAGTCAGCAGGGCGCTCCGTCGGCCTTTGACAATATGCAGGACCGCCCGGTCCGGGGTTCGACTGATTGGTCGCGTGAAGAGGTTGTCCTCGATGTCGACGAGCACGCGACCGCAATCGCTTTCGGGGTGCTGCTTTCTGGAACGGGATCCGTGGACGTCATGAGACTTCAGTTCGAAGAAGTCGACCCGGTTGTCCCCGTGACGGGCGTGCCGCAGGTGACGGAACCGGTAAATATCGACTTCGGGGACGAGTGAGCGCTCGCGCGGCGGTTCCGTGGCCCAGTGTTCGCGCGGGGCACGATGTCGGTATCGAGGGGTAAAGGACGGCTGGAAGCCTTCGGTCGTGGTGAGCGGCGGCGCTGGCACATGCGTGATCGTGCTAAATAGCTTCGGTATCAGAGTGATTCGGGCAATTGACGTCTGACGTTTACGCGGCCAGGCTTCCGAGTCTGCCGCTGCCAGCCGAAGTACCGCCCGGCAGCTTCCCGCATACAAGATCCGCGGCGCTCTTTCCACTTTCAGGATAACGCCGGATGGGGGGCTTGCGGCAAGGCCCGGGTGGTGCTGCATGCTTGCGTGTCTCAGCAGCTCGTTCAAAGGATTCCAGTGTCCAAGCCGCTTGATGAAGGTCCGTTCTTCCATGGCACCACCGCGGAGTTGAAGGTGGGTGAGTTCCTCACCGCGGGTCATCGATCGAACTACCGGCCCGAAATCGTGATGAACCACATCTACTTCACCGCTTTCGTTGATGCGGCTGGCCTTGCTGCGGAGATCGCCGCAGAACTCGCTGAGGGCCAAGCCTTTCCGAGGGTGTACGAAGTAGAGCCAACCGGGGAGTTCGAGAATGACCCGAACGTGACCGACAAAAAGTTCCCCGGCAACCCCACTCGGTCGTACCGCAGTACGGCCCCACTGCGGATCGTTTGCGAGATCACCCAGTGGACGCGACTGACGCCTGAGCAGTTGCAGACGTGGCGGGAACGTTTGTCTGCGGTCCTCTCAAGCGAGCGTGGAGAGATTCTCAATTGAGAAGTTCCACGCCACCACAGCGGGGCCGGGCCATTGCGTCCAGGACATCGGCTTGGTCTGGCGCAGCGGGCGGCGCATCTATCGCCGCCGCGTCTCGCAAGCAGCGCCGCTCTATTACGCGCAAGCCGTGACCCAGCTGGTTATGCCCTTGAAGTGCCCCCCGGCTTTCCTGGAGTGTGGTGGCATGCAACGTAATGTGCTCATTCGCACCTTTGCCGCACTGCGGTTCATTACCGGCATCGCCGCATGGTTGGCTCCGAGCACGACGGGCCGGCTCATGGGACTCAGTTCCGGTCGCGACCAACCGTTCACCACGCAACTCTTTGGCTCACGTGAACTGACGTTGGCAGTCGCGATCACCGACGCCGCGTCACCGCGACTGCAGAAGCGTGCACTTCAGCTTGGACTCCTCACCGACGTCTTGGACGTCATCGCTGCCGTGCGCGGGGTCCGTGCCCGCACCCTGTCGACCACCGGCGCCGTCGTCGCCGGTGGTGGCGCCGCGTTGTTCGCCGGCCTGGGGGTCGCATCACTGAACGCTCGGGACCATTCGGCGGTGCGTTAGGAACAGCGCACGTCGAAGGAATCGCTTTGTGAGACATACGGCGGTGGACGTGCTGTGAGACAGGTCAGAACCCCAGCACAGCGCCAACCCTTTGCGTGCCGTGTATTAGGTCGGTTGTCCGACCTAAGCTAGCGCTCAAGTGCTTAACATTCATCGGCGGCGCGAGTGAGGGTCTAGATGGCTTACGTCAAGGCGGCTGAGCGCGAGGAGCAGATCGTCGCGGCGGCCAGAAGGGTGCTGGCGGCCGTGGGCGTGTCGGCGACGACGTTGCGTGCGGTCGCGGCCGAGGCCGGCATCGCGTTGGGCACACTGCACTACGTCTTCCCGTCGAAAGAAAAGATGTTGCAGGCGGTGATCGCCGCGGTTGTCGGCGAGGTCGTGGATACGGTGGCAGTCGATCTAGAGCTTGATCGCGGTGTGGAGCACGCGATCCGGCAAGGCGCCCTGCGCTTTTGGGACGCCTTGGTCGAAGGTGATGTCGGTGTGCAGATCATGCAATACGAGTTGGCTATGTACTCAGCGCGAACCAAAGCGGCGGGCGGTCTGGCGCTATACGAGCAGTACACGTCATTGATCACCGAATTGTGCGAGCAAGCGGCCAGGTCCGCTGGCGAGCGCTGCTCCATCGACTTTCACACCCTCGGCCGCCTCTGCCTCGCCGTCGTCGATGGCCTGATCGTGCAGTACGTGGCCAATCCGGATCCCGATCGCGCCCATCGCGACCTCAACCGCGCACTCGACATGATCGTCGCGTTCGCTGACCCGCAACCGGTCACCAAACGGGCGAAGCGCCGCGGCTAACCGCCCCAAGCGACTGTGACCGGATCGCCGGGCCATTGCGCTCACGCCCCTCGGTGCGTTACCGTAAAGTCTCGGTCGGTCGACCGACTTATATTTAGATTGCCGAAGCACGCCTCCCTGCGTGCTCGGGCGGCGGGCGGAAGACTACAGATGACTCAACACCCGGCACCGACGACGGAAACGCCGCGGTCCACAACGGTGGCGGTGGTAGGTGCGGGATTGTCCGGACTGATGGCAGCCCGCGAGCTGCACCGACAAGGCGTCGACGTCCTCATGCTCGAGGCGGCCGACAGGCTGGGCGGACGAGCGATGACCGAAACGACCGCTCTGGGCTCGCGGGTGGACCTGGGCGGGCAGTGGATCGGCCACAACCACCACCACATCGTGGACCTGGCCGCCGAGCTGGGCCTCACCCAGTTCCGGATGCACACAAGCCCGTTACCGGACGTGATCGCGGGATCCCGCCGCATACGGCCGATCTCGCCGTCGATGCTTCTGGCCGGTCTCGTCCTTGGCGGCGTCGAGCTGTTGTCGCGCAGCCGAGCGTCGCAGCGATGGAACACGGTGACCGTTGACGCGTGGCTGCGCAGGCTCCCGGGGCGCACGGCGCGACGGCTACTCGAAGTCATCGCATTGATCTCCTGGACCGCCGACCTGGATCGCTTCTCGATCCACGCCATGGTGAACACGATCCGCCAACAGGGCGGTCTGAAGACCATGCTGTCAACCACCGGTGGCGCTCAAGAATCGTTGCTCGCCGAAGGGGCAGGGGCACTGGTCGACGGGTTGGCCGCCGAGCTCGGTCCGCGAGTCTGCTTGAGCCGCCGCGTCACAGCGATTGACCGAGGTGACCGCGGCGTCACCGTCCGCACCACCTCCGGCGACATCCGAGCCGCCAAAGTCATCGTCACCGTTCCGCCGCCGATCGCCGGACGCATCAGGTTCGAACCACCGCTTCCCTCCGACCGGGTCGCGCTGTCCCGCAACACCTACATGGGCTCGGTCTACAAGGCGATCGCCGTCTACGACCGACCCTTCTGGCGAGAACGCAGTCGCGGTGAGTTGATCGTCCTCGACAACCCCGGCAGGGCCGTTTTCGACACCACCCCGCCCAATGGGCCCGGACACCTGTGTGTGCTCGTGGCAGGACCAGAGGCACGCGAACTCGATGGGCTCGATGCAGCCGGGCGTCGCACCGCGGTACTTGACGCGGTGGCCCGACACCTTGGATCCGAAGTGCTCGAGCCAGCCGGCTGGCACGAGAAATCCTGGCACCTCGACGAAAACGTCGGCGGCGGTTACGTCGCATTGCCCTGCCCGGGAAGCACCGAAGGGCTGGCCCCCGTGCCATCCGCACCTGTCGGTGACATCCATTGGGCCGGCGCCGAGACAGCCAGTCACCACCCCGGTTACCTCGACGGGGCCATCGAATCGGGCTTGCGCGCAGCCAACGAGGTCATCGAAGCTCTATCGAAGTGCCTGCCGGGACGAGCGTCGGTGGACAGCCGTTGAGTGACCGGGTTCCGTGGCGAGATACAGTGCAGCACAGCAATTCTAGGGACGCTCACTGGAGAGCCGGTTAGCTGCTGCGTTCGGCTCGGAAGAGCTTCACTTCGGCGCTGACGCCTTTGAGCCGTCGCGCGCCTACCGAAACCCAATTCAGGTTGGGCAGGCTGTCGACGGCGTCGCGCGTCGATTCTGTGACGAGTATGGTCCCAGGCTGGGCGCTGGCTGTCACCCGGCTGGCCAGATTGACCGGACTGCCGAACCAATCGCCGGCGCGGGTGACAGCTGATCCGGACGCCAGGCCTATCCGCAAGTCCGGCAATCGGTTTGCTTTCGCTGCATCAGCCAAGTCCAGCACGGCTTGCAGCAGCGGCGCGGCATCCGCGCAGACCAGCATCACAGCGTCGCCAATCGATTTCACGAACCGCACCGGTGTGATCGCCACCTCGTGGGCGAGTTCGGCGAGCCGGCTGGCTATGCGTTCGAGTTCCTCGGCCGGTAGAGCCTCGCCGAGCGATGTGAAACCCGCGAGATCGGCGAAGGCGACGGTGACTGGTCGCGCACCGGGCAGGGAGCCGGCGGCGCGTTCTGCTGCGTTGACGGCCTCCAACGCGAACGAATGTCGTAGTTCCAGACGTAACAGGTCGTCCATCATCGGTCCGATCAGGGGAGCCGCCACCTCGGCCAGTCGCTCGGTCGCCCGCGCCAACTCGATCTCTGAAGACCCAGGCCGCAGCAAGGTTTTCAGGGCAGCTTCCCGCATCATCGCCGCGGCATGCCCCAGGCTCTCCACAAGCACCCGCATGACGGCAACCACGTCGTCGGGGTCATATCCGAGATCCAAGAAGGTCTTTGCGTGCCTCACCGCATCGGCGTCCGCGCGTGGCAGAACAGGCTCGTCGGGGTCGTCGATTCTCGGCATGCCAATGGCACGCTGCAGGCGCTGCACCAAACGCAGCTCTATCCCGGTCGACTCGGAGATTTTGCGCGCGGACACAGAGGTCCCGTCATCGCCAAGTGCGCGGTGCGCGGGCAACATCACGGGCGCTGCAATTGACTCCCGGATCTGCGCGAGACTGAAGCCCTGATCGAGTAACCAGGAGATCAGCTCAGCGCGGTCCTGCCGCGCGGCGCCCTCGAGGCCGTCGAGCAGGCCCAGCGCCTCGAACTCGGCGTCTGCCGCCATGCCGTAAAACTCTATTCGCTAGACGCCGGGGCCGGCGCTGAAGGCGTTTTCCAGGGCCACCTGACCGCGGCTATGCCAGTGCGCGTGCGATTTCGCGGTAGGCGTGCCGGTTGAAGGCCATGCCGAGATGTGTGCCCGGGACTTCGGCGCAGGTCACGTCGTCGGCAACGCATGCCTGCCAGCGCACCACCCCGTCGGTGCGTGAGTAGATCGAGGTGTATCGGACGTTTTCGGGGAACGGTTGGTGGTATCCGCGGGCGAACTCGCATTGGCAGGTGAGGCTGAGGCATCCGAGAGTGCGGCGCTCGGCGTCGCGTCGGGTGAGCGTGTGGCGCATCATCGCTGCGGCTCGTTTGGTCAGGACCGCCACATCCAGCGGGTCTGCGACGGCGCCGGCCAGGGTGATGACATGGGAGATGTGCTCGGGATAGCGCGCAGCCAGCGATCGTGCGTATTGGCCACCGCGGCTGTGCCCGATGACGGCAACGCGTCTGCCTGTGCGCTGGTGCGCGCCGATAACACGGGCGATCATTCGTTGATCGAATGTGCGTCCACAACCGGAGTTGAACAGGATGCCGCAAACGATCGGCTGATAGCCGATTCGGCGCAGAAAGCGCGCCAGCAGCGCCAGCGACTGATCGGAGGCCAGGAAGCCGGGCAGCAGCACCACGGCCCGGCCGTCGCCGTGCGGTACGCCGCGTCCGCGCATGATCGGGTCGGACAGCAGCCGAGCGAGTTCGCCGTACCAGCGCAGTTCGCGCAACGGATGTCCCCACCAAACCTGTTGAGGCACAGGAGTGTCCGTCACTCGAGTCGGCGCTTCACGTAATCGCCAGGTGCGTCGCCGAGCGGCGGATGGGTGTGGCTGCCGAGTACGGCAGGAGCCGGGCGTTTTTCGGGCGTACGTTTGGCGATCCAGTCGTTCCAGTGGTCCCACCAGCTGCCGGCAGTCTCGGTCGAGCCGCTCAGCCATTCGTCGGGTTCGGCCGACGAGGAATCCCCGGTGCGATAGCTGCCCTTCGGCGCGCCGCGTGGGGTTGCGATCGCCACAGCGTGACCTCCGCGGGCGAGCACGAACGTCGTCGCCGCGCCCACCACCGAGCGAGTGCGGTAGCAGTCGCGCCAGGGAGTGATGTGGTCGGTCGACGCGCCCAGCACATAGGTGTCGACGGTCATCTTGCTCAGGTCCAGTGGCAGCCCGAGCACCTCGACCGCGCCGGGAACGGTCAAGCTGTTGCCCAGCGTGATCTCGAGCAGATCGCGGCCAAGCGCGGCGGTCAGGTTGGTTTGGTCGGCCGCCCAGTACAGCATCTCGATCGCGGGGGGACGTTCGCCGAGCAGATAGTTGTTGACGACGTTGGCCCAGATGCCCTCGTTGGGTCGAAGCCACGCGAAGACGGCGGCCGTGTTCAGCCCGTCGAAGTAGCCGGCCCGCTCCGCGCGTTTGATCGCACGGTCGGCAATCTTTCGATCCAGCAGGGCTCCCGGCAGGCCGCCGCGCTCGAAGTCGATCACGGCGATGCCGAGGGTCAGCGTGGCCAGCCGGTCTTGTTGGCCGCACGCCGCCAGGTAGCCGGCGGCTGCCAAAGCGATCAGCCCGCCGCCGCACAAGCCGAGGAGGTGCGACCGGGCGCAACCGCAGATGTCGGCGATGGCATCGAGCATCGTCATGACGCTGCGTACGTAGGCGTCCAGGTCGGCGTCGGCGTGCTGCGGGTCGGGGTTGACCCAGGAGGCGACGAAAACCTGTCGGCCGCGGGCGACTTCGGCCGCGATGACTGAGGTTTTCGGATTCAGGTCGAGCAGGTAGTACTTGTTGACCGGGGAGGCCACCATAAGGACGGGTACCTCGTCGACGCGTTCGGTGGTCGGCTGGTACTGAATCAGTTCGAACAGGTCATTGCGCAACACAACCTTGCCCGGGGTGGCCGCGATGTTCTCGCCGGCAGTGAATTGTGTGGAGTCGACCAGCGCGGGAATCCGTGGCCGCGACCGCATATCGGCGCTCAGGTGGCGCAGTCCGCGAATCCAGCTGGTGGCTCCGGTGTCAATTGCCTGTTTGAGTGACGATGGATTGGCCAGCGGATTGTTGGTGGGGGCAGCGGCCGCGAGCACGTTGTCGACGAATAGGCGAACGCGTTCCTTGGTGCGCCAGTCCACGTCGGCGTCGATGACGATGCGCTCGACGGCCGCACACGAGGCCAGGTAGCTCATCGCCAGCCGACGCATCAAAGGGTTGTCCTGCCAAGCGCGGTCGGTGAATCGCCGATCCGCCGGCGTGTCGGAGCCGCGGGTGATCGATGCGAGGCGACGGGCCAATTCCGTGACTTCCTGTGCCGCCGGACCGGGGCGGCGCACGATGGCCCCAGCCATTCGAAGCAGTTCCGCGGCCGGGATACGGTCGCGCACTGTCTCGAAAGCGGAGGCGGCCAGGACTACGTCGATGCCGGCCGACGCTTCGGGCGCGGTCACGAAACCAGCCACGGAAGCTTCAGAACCCGACGGCCACTCCGTTGCGGCTGGGCCACTGCTCGAAGGTGAATGTCGGATGCACGCGACGGGTCGAGAACGCGCGTCAGAAAGTCCAGTTGATCGGCCAGCGCCTGCTGGCGCCACGGATCGCCGAAGACGTCCAAATGGTCGATGGGATATTCGCGCAGTTGTGCCCAGTATCCGGCCTTTTCGGCCGCGCGGCGCGCCGCGCGGGGAGGTACCACAGCGTCGTTGGTGCCGACCTGCATGAGCATCGGGCAGGCCAGGTGGCTGGCGAATGTGACGGGACGGTTCAGCGCTACCTGGAGCGCGTGGCGGGCGCAGACCTCATTACGCGCGGTCGGCCCGGCCATCGCGTAGTAAGCCTCTTCGGCGCCAGGGGCCGTGATCATCGCCGTCGTCCCAGGCTGCCCCACCACCGGTACAAGATGCGGCGACCGCTTGGTGACGGCACGCGCCATGTCGCGCAATCCATGTCCGGTCAGCCGTGCCAGCAGACCGCCTCCACCTTGCCGCAGTATCCGCGCCAGCGTCGCACGCCCGTCCATGGCGGGGTTCATCGAAACGGTCGCTGCGATGTGTGGGTCCTGCGCCGCGACCGCGATGACGTGTCCGCCGCCGTACGAATATCCCCACAATGCAATGCGATCCGAGTCGACGCCGGGCAGGTGCCGCGCGGCCGCGATGGCAGCGTGGTAGTCCTGCCGCTGACGGATGACCGAAACGTCCTGGCGTGGTAAGCCTTCGGAGTCGCCGAATCCGCGATAGTCGAAGACCAGTGCGTCGATTCCGGCAGCGGCGAAGGGCTCGGCATAGTCCAGCAGGCCGCTGTCGCGGGTGCCGCCGAAGCCGTGGCCCATGACCACGCACGGCCGGCCGTCGGCGTCGGCCAGTGCGTCGGTAGTGGCGGGTACGTGCCAGGCGGCGCAGCTGACGCCGTGGCTGGGAAACGTGAAATCCTTCATTGTGGTTCTCCCATTCACGACATCAGCACTGCCGGCTTGGCGGGCGTGAACTTCAACGCGTCATCCTCGACCGGGCCCTCACGCAGCCGTTCGGCGTCCATTTCGTACGCGTGCTTGAACGCCCACGGGCCGCTGGTTCCTCCGCGCGGGAACTTCGCGATCGCCCGCTGGACATAGCCCGAGCTCATGTCCATCGCCGGCACGCGCTCCATGTGCGGATCGTCGAGTACCGGCTCGACGGTGCCATAGCCATGGGCATCCATGTAGTCGAGCAGCCGGCAGAAGTGTTCGCAGACCAGGTCCACCTTCAGCGTCCAGGAGATGTTCGTATAGCCCACGGCGAATGCGAGGTTGGGCACACCGGAAAGCATCATCGCCTTGTAGATCGTGGTGTCCGGCAGATGCACATGCCGTCCGTCGACGCTGAGCGTAATCTTGCCAAACGGCACCATGTTGAGTCCCGTTGCGGTGATGACGATGTCGGCGGCCAACTCCTGACCAGACTCCAGCAGGATGCCGGTCTTGGTGAAGCGAGTGATCCGGTCGGTGACGACCGAGGCGCGCCCGGTCGAGAGCGTCTTGAACAGATCGCCGTTGGGCACCATGCACAGCCGCTGGTCCCACGGGTCGTAGCGCGGGGTGAAGTGCGTGTCGACGTCGAAGTGCTTGGGAAGCTGGCGAGCCACATTGGCGATCAGCAGACGGCGCATCAGCTTCGGTGCGCGCTTGCAAGCCTTGAAGAGTCCGCGGGCCAGCGCGATGTTCTTACGCCGCACAATGTTGTACGCGCGCTCATGGCCGATCAGCTTGTTCAGTCTGTTGGCGATCGGGTCCTCGGCGGGAATCGTGAACACGTAGCTCGGCGAGCGTTGCAGCATCGTGATGTGGCTCGCCTTGTCGGCCATCGACGGAATCAGTGTGACAGCCGTTGCGCCGCTGCCGATGACGACGATGCGCTTTCCGGTGTAGTCGAGGTCGTCCGGCCAGTGCTGCGGGTGCACGATCTGGCCCTCGAAGTCCCCGACACCGGCGAACTCGGGTGTGAACCCAGTCTCGTAGTCGTAGTACCCGGTGCCCAGGAACAGGAACTGCGCCGTGAAAGTCGTTGTGCCGTTCGCGGACTGCGTAGCGGTGACTGTCCACCGTCCCGCTGACGAGTCGAACTCCGCGCTGAGCACTCGATAGCCGAATCGGATGTGCTCGGCCAGGCCGTTCTCGGTGACGGTCTGCTGCAAATAGTCCAGGATGATGTGTCCGTCGGCGATCGACTTGCGGTGTGTCCACGGCTTGAAGCTGTAGCCGAAGGTGGGCATGTCCGAGTCCGATCGGATGCCGGGGTACTGGAACAGACTCCACGTGCCGCCGATCGAGTCGCGTCCCTCCAACACGGCGAACGAGGTGCCCGGTCGGCGAGTCTTGAGGTGATAGGCGGCGCCGATGCCGGAGATCCCGGCGCCGACAATGAGGACGTCGAAGTCCGTCGTCTGCGTATGGCTGGTCGTCGTGGTCGGCATTGGGGCACTCCTGGAGGTCTCTAGTGGTTCATCCGGGCCGTGACTTGGATCTCGACCAGCGCTCCCGGAACGGCTAATTCGGAAATCCCGATGGCTGTCCACGCCGCATGCGGCGGGGTCATGAATTCGTCCTTGACGGCGGCGAACGCATGTTGGTGGGCCTGCAGCCCCACGTGGTAAGTCGTCATCTCGGTCACGTCTGCGAACGTGAGTTCCGCCTCCTCCAGCAGCCCGCGCAGGTTCTCGAAGGCCAACGTGAACTGTTGCGTCGGATCCCGGGGGACGGTCAGATCGGGACGCAGACCGATCATTCCCGAGCACCGTAGGTAGTCGCCGTCGATCACCGCGGGCGCGAAGTGGTAGGCGTCGTAGATCGGTTTCATCCATGCCGGGACGACTTCTTTCATGGCAGCGTCTCCGTCAGTCAGCGCAGTTGGGCGAAATAGCTGGATCGGTACGGGTCGCCCGGGGTCAGCGACGGGTCGTTGAGCGTGCTCGCATCGGCGCCGTAGTTCGGCTTCTTGTCGGGCAGTGGCCGGTAGAACAGCTTGTCGCCGAAGAACCGCAGTACCAATGTGTGGCGCGTCGGGCAGGTTGGCGTCACCGGTGCGCCGCCATGCAGGGTGCCAGAGTGGAACACGAGCGCATCGCCCGGCGCGATATCCCAGGAGACGACGTCCCACGACGTCGGGTCTTGCCTGCGTTCGGCCTCGATGTCCGGCAGCCGCGGAAAGAAGTCGCCGCCCCAGGCCGGCGCCGTGGGATCGGTTGGATCGAGGTAGGAGGTGCCGTCGTATTGGGTGCCGAGATGTGAGCCCCGCACGATTTCCAGCGCATTCTCCTTGGGAAGCCGCTCGAAACTGATCCAGATGTTCAGCAGGTGCGGGCCGTTCGCCGGCATGTACGAGGTGTCTTGGTGCCACGGTGACCGTCCGGCTTTCCCTCCCGACTTGATGAACAGCTCTTCGCCGAGGAACCACACGTGCTGCGAGTCCCACAGGGAGGCAACGAACTCGTCGAGCCCGAGTTCCTTGATGAGCGCCAGGTACTGCTCGACGTTGGCAGGGTTGCCGTACTCGTTGAAGTGCTCGTCGTCCGTGCCCGCGTAGACCTTGCTGGCCTGGCCCGGGTGGGCGATGCCGTAGTCAAAGCATTGGCGTGCGCGCTGAAGCTGTTCGGGCGTGAACATTTCGCGTACAACGAGGGCGCCGTCATTCGCGAAGTCGCGCTTCATCTGTTCGGTCACCCGCATATTCATTCTCCTTCGCATGCCCATCTGATTCGCGTCTGTTCACTAAGGACGGTCGTCGAGCGCCGCAACAACAGTCCGCGCCGCGCTTGCCCCGGTGCTCATGGCGCCTTCGATCGCGCCGGCTTCCATTCCTGCGATGTCGCTTCCCGCGAAGTGGATTCGCCCATGCGGCCTTCGCAGTAGCGGAGCACCATTGGTGAAATGTCCCGGCCGGTGCACCATCCACCCGCCCTTGGAGAACTCGTCGGTGGCCCAGTCGTGGCTGGCCGTGTTGAGCACCTCGATGTCCGGGACGAATGTCCGCAGCGCCGCCTGTACGGCGTCCCGGTCGGCGGCGTCGATGGCCGCGGCCACGGAGCACAGGCACATGATGAAGGTGTCGCCGTCGGCGTGGTACTCGACCCTCGCGGCGTTGATCGGATTCTTGCCGACCGGCGCCACTGCCTGGAAAGGCGCGAGCTCGCCTTTGGCTCTGACCCAGATCTTCGAGGCCATGATTGGGTTCTTCTGGTCGATCATCGTGCGCGCGGCCGGCGGAACGTCGGGGGTGATGGTGATCTCGCCCAGGGTGTTGAGTGGCACCGCAATGACCGCTGCGCGCGTCCGGAGCTTCTCGCCTGCGCGGGTGGTCACGGTGACACTTTCGCCGTCATCGTCGACGGAAGCGACGGGCGTGGACAGGCGCAGTAGCGCGTTGGACTCGGCGGCGATGGCGTCGATGAGCCGCTTGGTGCCACCCTCGATGGGCCACACACCGGCGGTCTCGAAGAATGCGGCATAACTTCCGAAATAGGTTGCCGCACTGCAGAGGAACTGCGCGACGCCGTGCTCCCTGTTCGCGGTGACCAGGCTGGCGATCGCCCCGTCGAGCAGATCCCGCTCGTATGCGGACAGCTCTAGCGAGGCCATCCGGTCCTCGAGCGTCTCGCTCTCGATGGCACTGGCATCGACTGCATTGACGTCGAAGGGCAGCGGGAACTGGACTCGTGCGTCTGCGAAGAACCGACTCATCAGGGGATCGACGGCAGTGGCGTAGTCGTCCGGGGTGCCGGCATGCGTGGCGCCGTCGGCGAGCCAGTACACCGTCTGTGGTTCCAGAGGAACCGCCAGGGGAATGTTGTGGCGCTCGAGTTCGTGCCACATGGTCGGCTGGGTCCAGTGGACATAGGCGCCGCCGAACTCGACCGGGCGGTCGAAGGCTTCCCCGGTATACGTCCGGCCACCGATCCGGTCGCGGGCTTCGAGGAGGAGCACCGAACGGCCGGTGACGCTGAGGTCTCGTGCTGCGATCAGTCCGGCGAAGCCGGCGCCGATCACCACGACGTCATAAGTTTCGGCCAAGGGTGTTTTTCCGTTCTGTTGACATATCGAACATCGATCCGATTTCGAGTCGCATTCGAGTTTAGGCCACGATCCCGCCGAACGGAAGAGGAAAAGTGATACGATCTCGAATCATGTTCGAGACTAGGCGGCCGGTTCAGATACCCGCCCGGCCAGCGCCGGTGCAGCGGCGAGGGATCGAGCGAGTGCAGGCGATCCTCGACGCCGCCGAGTCGCTACTCGAAGAGCACGGCTACGAGGCCGCGACGCTCAAGGCGATCAGCGATCGGGCCGGTATCCCGATCGCGTCGGTGTACCACTACTTCGCCGACCGTCATCAGGTCGACGCCGAAGTCGTGCAGCGCCATCTCAGCGAGCTCGACGCGCGTCTTGCCGCAGCGATGGACAAGCCCAAGCTGCGCACGTTGCGCGAAGCCGTCGACGCGGGCGTCGATACGTACCTGGACTACTTCCGTGAGCATCCGGCCTTTCTCCAGTTGTGGTTCGCAGGTCGCGGCCCGATACTCAACGAACTGGCACTCGCATTCGACGAATCGCAGGCGAAGCGATTCTGGGCCTTTCTCATAGACCAGAACCTCCTTCGTGCCGATACGCCGGAGCTCGTCGCGCAGCTGGCATTCGAGGCCGGCAACCGACTTTTCGACGTTGCGTTCCGGTTCACCCCGGCCGGCGACGATGAGACGATCGATGAAGCGCGACGTCTCATCACCGCCTATCTGGAGACGTACGCGAAGCAGCGTCGGCGAAAGACCGCGGCGTCGTAATCGGATTCCGCCGGAGCTTCCCCACCTAACCCGTTGGGCTGCAGGTTGTTCCGACTCAATCGATCGTTGACCGAATGTGGAACGGGCGGGCATTGACATCATTCAGCACGCGGCATAAACTCGATCCCGATTCGACATCGATATAGAACACCCCCGCTGGACGCCGGTTCGGTCATGAACGGTTGATGACGTGACTGGACAACTCGGCGCGGGTGACCGGGGGGCACTCAGCCGGATCGTTGCCCGGGCGCGGGTGAGATTCGAGACGGAAGGCCGCACATGACATCGCTCGCCGACTATCCAATCCACGATGACATCCGATCGTTCTTGAACGGCGGGCCGAAGAAGCTCCTCATCGACGGCGATTGGGTCGATGCGGTTTCGGGCCGAACCTTTCCGACCTACGACCCCGCCACCGGCCATGCGCTGGTCGAGGTGGCCCACGCAGAACGTGGAGACATCGATCGGGCCGTGCGGGCCGCTCGCCGCGCATTCGACGTGGGTCCGTGGCAGTGGATGAAGCCGAACGAACGCGAGCGGTTGCTGTGGCGGGTCGGCGACATGATCTCAGCGCGCGCCGAGGAATTCGGCCAGCTCGAGGCTTTGGACAACGGCAAGTCCGCGGGCATTGCGACGACCGTGGACGCGAGCTGGTCGGCGGATGTGTTCCGCTACTACGCCGGTTGGGCGACGAAGATCGAGGGATCGACACCTAGCGTGTCGATGCCGTTCGCGCCCGGTGCGCAGTTCCACGCCTACACGCTGCGGGAGCCGGTCGGTGTGTGCGGGCTCATCGTGCCGTGGAACTTCCCACTCCTCATGGCCACGTGGAAGCTGGCGCCGGCCCTCGCCGCGGGCAACACGGTGGTGCTCAAACCTGCTGAGCAGACGCCGTTGACGGCGCTGCTGCTCGGCGAGCTTTTCACCGAGGCAGGATTCCCGCCAGGCGTAGTCAACATCGTCACCGGCTTCGGTGACGCCGGTGCCGCACTTGCCGCGCACGACGCCGTTGACAAGATCGCCTTCACCGGATCGGCGGAAGTCGGCAAGCGTGTCCTCGAGGCTGCGAAGGGCAACCTCAAGAAGGTGTCCCTCGAACTGGGCGGCAAGAGTGCGAACGTCGTTTTCGCCGACGCCGAATTTGGCCCTGCTGTCGAAGGATCGGTGAACGCATGGCTGTTCAACCACGGCCAATGCTGCGTCGCGGGGACCCGGCTGCTTGTGGAAGACAAGATCTTCGACGAGTTCACCGGTGCCGTCGCCGAGGCCGCAAGCCAGGTGACGATCGGGCCTGGCCTCGACCCGACTACGCAGCTCGGCCCACTGGTAGACCAGGACCAATTCGACAGAGTCACCGGCTACCTGCTGGAGGGCCTTGCCGACGGGGCACGGGCACTCACGGGCGGGAAGCGTTGGGGCGAGACGGGCTACTTCGTCGAACCGACGGTATTCGTTGATGTGCGACCGGAATTCAGCGTCGTGCGTGAGGAGATCTTCGGCCCCGTCGTGGCGGCCATGCCATTCAACGCCGACGACAGTATCGCGAAAGCGATCGCAGCAGCGAATGATTCGATCTACGGGCTGGCCGCGGGGGTGTGGACCCGCGATATCTCCAAGGCGCACAGGGCGGCTCGCCTGCTGAAGGCCGGCTCAGTCTGGGTCAACCAGTACAACGGCTTCGACACCGCGATGCCCTTCGGTGGATACAAGCAGTCCGGGTGGGGACGGGAACTAGGTGCGTCCGCGATCGACTTGTACACCCAGACCAAAGCCGTCAACGTCGCCCTCTGATCTTTGCACGAAGGAGATTCCAATGAAAACCACAGCCGCGGTACTTCTAGAGACGGGCAAGCCATTCGAGATCATCGAGCTCGAGCTCGACGGTCCTGGTGAAGGCGAAGTACTGATCAACTACACCGCCGCCGGTCTGTGTCACTCCGACCTGCATCTCACCGATGGTGACCTACCACCCCGGTTCCCGATCGTTGGCGGGCACGAGGGGGCCGGCATCATCGAAGACATCGGCCCCGGTGTCACCAAGGTCAAACCCGGTGACCACGTCGTGTGCAGTTTCATCCCGAGCTGCGGCCACTGCCGGTACTGCTCGACCGGCAGACAGAGTCTGTGCGACATGGGGGCCACGATCCTCGAGGGCTGCATGCCCGACGGAACATTCCGATTTCACGGCGGTGGCCAGGATTTCGGTGCGATGTGCATGCTCGGAACCTTCGCCAAGAAGGCCACGATCTCCCAGCATTCGGTCGTCAAGATCGACGATTGGCTACCGCTGGAGACCGCGGTGCTGGTCGGCTGCGGTGTGCCGACGGGGTGGGGAAGCGCGACCTACGCCGGAAATGTTCGTCCGGGGGACATCACCGTCGTCTACGGCATCGGCGGCATCGGAATCAATGCCGTCCAAGGGGCCGCACACGCCGGCGCCAAGTACGTCATCGTCGTCGACCCCGTGGCGTTCAAGCGCGAAACCGCACTGAAGCTGGGAGCGACACACGCATTCGCCACGGCTTCAGAGGCCGCCGAGAAGGTGAACGAATTGTCATGGGGCCAAGGCGCGGACCAGGCCATCGTCACCGTCGGCGTCGTCGACGAAGAGGTCGTTACGGCCGCATTCGACATCACCGGCAAGGGCGGCGCGGTCGTCGTCGCGGGCCTGGCCAACCCCGAGAAGCTGACGATCCACGTCTCCGGCATGATGCTGACCCTCAACGAAAAGACCATCAAGGGAACGCTGTTCGGGTCCGCCAATCCGCAATATGACATCGTGCGGCTGCTGCGACTCTATGACGCCGGCCAGGTGAAGCTCGACGAACTCATCACGACGAAATACCGCCTCGAGGACGTCAACCAGGGCTACCAGGACTTGCGCGACGGCAAGAACATTCGCGGCGTCATCGTTCACTGACATGGCTGACGTCAACGCTGTTTCATTCGCCGAACTAACGCCGCTCACGTTCCTGCACCGATCAGCGCGGATGTTCCCTGACAAGTCTGCCATCGTCCACGGCGACCGACGGATCACCTACCGAGAGTCGCGACCGGCGCACAGCACCCTCTGTCCACAATGACTACACAAGGAGATTCGATGTTCGATCTGTTTCAGTTGCCTGAGGAGCATCAAGAGCTGCGAGCGGCGATTCGCGCATTGGCGGAGAAGGAAATCGCACCATACGCTGCCGATGTCGACGAGAACGCCCGCTTCCCACACGAGGCGCACGACGCACTGAACGCCGCCGGCTTCAACGCAGTCCATGTCCCGGAGGAATATGGCGGGCAGGGAGCGGATTCGGTGGCGGCCTGCATCGTCATCGAAGAGATTGCGCGTGTTGACACCTCGGCCTCGCTGATCCCGGGGGTCAACAAGCTGGGCACCATGGGCTTGATCCTGCGCGGCTCCGAGGAGTTGAAGAAGCAGGTTCTCACGGAGGTCGCGGCCGGGGCGATGGCGTCGTACGCGCTATCCGAACGCGAGGCCGGCAGCGACGCCGCCTCGATGCGCACCCGCGCCAAGGCCGACGGCGATGACTGGATTCTCAACGGTGCCAAGTCCTGGATCAGCAACGGCGGCCAATCGACGTGGTACACGGTGATGGCAGTCACCGAGCCGGATAAGGGCGCCAACGGGATATCGGCGTTCATGGTGCACAAAGACGATGAAGGCTTCGCCGTCGGGCCGAAGGAAAAGAAGCTGGGCATCAAGGGCAGCCCGACCACCGAACTGTACTTCGAGAATTGCCGGGTGCCTGGGGATCGGATCATCGGTGAGCCAGGCACCGGTTTCAAGACCGCACTGGCCACCCTTGATCACACCCGACCGACTATCGGTGCGCAGGCGGTCGGCATCGCGCAGGGCGCATTGGATGCGGCGCTGGAATACACCGGCAACCGCAAACAGTTCGGCAGATCCATCAGCGATTTTCAGGCAGTGCAGTTCATGCTGGCCGACATGGCGATGAAGGTGGAGGCCGCCCGGCTGATGGTGTACACGGCGGCGGCGCGCGCCGAGCGGGGCGAGTCGAATCTGGGCTTCATCTCCGCAGCGAGCAAGTGCTTTGCCTCCGACGTTGCCATGGAGGTGACCACCGACGCGGTGCAGCTGTTCGGCGGAGCCGGGTACACCACCGACTTCCCGGTCGAGCGCATGATGCGCGACGCCAAGATCACCCAGATCTATGAGGGAACCAACCAGATCCAGCGTGTCGTGATGTCGCGCGCTTTACTGCGCTGAAGCGAAACATCTACGGCTTTCGAGGGGGATTGACACCGGTGATCGAAGCCCCTAAACTCGAACCCGAGTCGAGATTGGCCCAGAGCCAAAGAACCGCGCCGCGGCTGGGCGACCAAGAATGCCGTTCTCCCGAACGCTCGTTCGTGCACAAAGAGTTTCAACAATCCAAAACAACGACAATTGTTCGTACACGGACAGAAGGTCGGTGAAACCATGCCATATGTCGCCCCTGTCGCAATCCTCCTTCTGGTGCTGTCTCCGGTGCTCATACCGCTGATGATCGGCGCATTACACGCCGGCGCTGGCGCAAGGAAGCGCGCTGAGCGATCGAGTGAGGGCAATCGCCCCCGGCTCGCGGGACGGACTCAGTGACGCCATGCCCGGCCCAGTCATCGAAATACCGCGCGCGCGCAATACCTTTCCGCAGTCGAATCTGACGCGCGACACGAATGGAATCGCACACTACATCGATGTGCCTGCAACGCTTCTGGACATGCTGCGTGTGCATGTCGACGCGCGACCCGACGCCGAAGCCGTCGTCGAACTCGGCGGGACCCGGCTGACCTACGCGCAGCTGTGGCAGCAGGCGTCGCGGGTGGCCGGGGGACTGCGCGCCCACGGCGTAGAGCGCGGGGATCGGGTCGCGGTGCGATATCCCGCGGGCGTGAACTGGGTGCTTTCTTTCTGGGGCATCGTCCTGGCTGGGGGCATCGCGGTCCTGGTCAATACGCGATCAGCCCAGCCTGAAGTCGACTACGTCCTCAGCGACGCCGGTGTGAAGGCCGATCTCAGCGCTGACACCGCATTGCCCGACGGCGACCCCTACGTCGCCGACGG
Organism: Mycobacterium sp. GA-0227b; assembly: GCF_001499855.1. Lineage (GTDB taxonomy): Bacteria > Actinomycetota > Actinomycetes > Mycobacteriales > Mycobacteriaceae > Mycobacterium. The sequence continues at coordinate 187,498 of NZ_LQIK01000001.1, read as the reverse complement.
CCTCACCGCCACAGACGTTGCCGCCATGTTTTACACCTCGGGAACCACCGGACGACCTAAAGGCGTCCCGACCACCCACGAAGCATTTATCACCAACGCCGAGAACATGATCCGCTGCCTGGGGATGCCAAGCGATGTCGGGCAGGGTCTGCGCACGCTGATCTCCGTGCCGCTCTTCCATGTGACGGGCTGCAATTCGCAGTTGCTTGTCGCCGCCTACGTCGGCGGCGCGTCGGTGATCATGCCCGCACTCGACTTGGCGAAGCTGGTCGAAACGCTCTCGGCAGAGCAGATCTCATTGCTCGTGACGGTGCCCGCGGTGTACGCCATGCTGCTGCGGCACCCGAGTTTCGCCGCCGCCGACGTGTCCTCGGTGCGTGCCGTCGCATACGGTGGCGCCCCGATCGCACCGTCGCTGGTGCAATCGTTGAAGGCGGCGTTCCCACAGGCAAAGGTCATGAACGGTTACGGCATGACCGAGACGGCGTCATTGCTTACCGTCCTTCCCGACCAGGATGCGGCCGAGCACGCGGATTCCGTCGGATACGCGGTGCCCTCGGTGGATATCGGCGTGATACCGATCGGCGACGACCCGAGCACAGGCGAATTGGTGGTGCGCGGGGCCAACGTGACCACCGGCTACTGGAACAGGGCCGACGCCACGGCGGAAGCGATCGTGGGCGGCTGGCTGCACACCGGCGACGTGGTTCGCGTGGACGAGGCCGGACGCGTACACATCATCGATCGGACCAAAGACATCATCAATCGTGGCGGAGAGAACGTGTCGAGTGTGGAGGTCGAAGCGGTGCTGCTGTCGGCTCCCGGTGTTGCTGACGCCGCCGTCCTGGGCGTGCCCGACGAGGTGATGGGCGAGAAGGTCGGCGCCGTACTGTCCGCGGACCGCTCCGGCATCGACATCGCGGCGGTGATCGCTCATTGCCGAAACCAGCTGGCTGACTTCAAGGTTCCGCAGTACGCGGTAGTCGTGGATGACGCGTTGCCGCGCAACGCCGCAGGCAAGCTGCTGAAGAACCAACTACGCGACCACGTCCAGTGGGGCGCTGCGCTGCGCTAGTCAGCAACCAGTCACTCGAGGAGAATGCACAATGCCGGAAACAGAGGCCATGGCCACCAAACGAATCGTCTTCATCGGCGCGGCAGGAGAGATGTGCCGGCTGGCCATCGAACGGTTCGCCGTCGCCGGCGGGAACTGGGAGCTGGCACTTTACGACATTCGTCCCGAGCTCCTCGATCGGCTGGTGCAGCGGCTGCCGTCCGGGCTGGCGACCGCCGCACGGCTGGATCTTTACGACGCCGAGGGGCTTCGCAATGCCATCGAGGGCGCCGCGCTCGTGGTGCTCGGTGCCGGTCCGTACAACCGGACCGCGGGCCCCGTGATGGAGGCGTGTCTGGCGGCCAAGGTGCCGTATCTGGATTTCGACGACGACATCGAGAGCACTCTGCATGCACTGTCGTTGGATGACGATGCCCGAGCCGCCGGTGTGCCGATGTACATCGGCTGCGGTGCATCGCCCGGTATCACCAACGTACTGGTCGCCGACGCGACCGACGAGCTGGACACCGTCGAGAACATCGATGTGTACTGGGTCGTCGGCGACGAGCGTGGATCCATCGGTCGCGCCGTTCTCGACCATATGCTGCGCGTCGCTGCCGGCCCCTGCATGACCTGGGAGAACGGTGGACCGGTAATGCACCAGTCCTTCGTGGAAACCCGCTGGACCGAGCTGGGTGGCGGTCTCGGGTTGACGATGGTGCACGAGACCGCCCACCCGGAGCCGGTGACCTTGCCGCGAAAGTATCCGAACGCCAAAAACATTCGCTGCTTCGGTGGTTTGGACCCGGCGCCCTACAACGGCCTTGTCCGCGGTGTCGGGCTGGCCGTGCAGAAGGGCCAGATGCCGATGGACGAAGCCATCGACTTCCTGGAAGACCTGCTGACCAACAAGTTCGGCAGCGTGAAAGGCTGGAGACACGCCTTGGCCGGATTGCGAAATCTGGTGCGTACGGGGGAGGTGACGCGTACCGAGCTGATCAAGTTCCTTGCCCTGTCGGCGGCAGGCCGCACCTTCCGCTACAAGGCCGGTCTGAAGGTCGAGGTGACCGGCCTCCGCGACGGCCTGCCGACGGTTGTCAGCCGTCGTACCCCGGTTAGCGGGCCCGGCACCTACCTGTTCACCGATATGGCCGCCGCGACCGGAACAGCTTGCGCCGCATTCATGTTGGTGGCCCTCGACGAGGAACCGGGAACCCGTGCAGGTGTGTTCACGCCCGAGCAATGGGCTGAGCCGGAGCAGTTCTACAAGGCCTTGCAACGTGTCGGCACCCCCCGCGACGAGATCCTCGACAATTCGGTTACACAAAGTCATTGACACCGTGTAAGTACAGCCAATAGGATAGTGCCATGCCCACTGCAAAGAGGATCGTGTTCATTGGAGCGGCCGGTGAGATGTGCCGTGTCGCGATTGACCGTTTCGCGAAGACGGCCGGCGCCATGGACTGGAAGCTGGAGTTGTATGACATCCGGCCAGAAGCCCTCGACGCCCTGGTCAAGGGTTTGCCCGCCGGGTCGGCGACAGTAGGCTCGTTCGACCTGTTCGACGGCGCGGCGCTGCGTGACGCGATCGACCGCGCCGCACTCGTCGTGCTCGGCGCCGGCCCGTACAACCGCACCGCAGAGCCGGTCATGGAGGCGTGCATCGAGAAGCGGGTGCCCTATCTGGACCTCGATGACGACGAGGCGAGCACGCGTGCGGCGATGGAGCTCGATGCCCGGGCGAAGGACGCCGGCGTGCCGATCCTCATCGGCTGCGGTGCGTCACCCGGGTTTACCAATGTGATGGCGGCCGATGCGGCACGCGATGTCGACACAGTCGAACGCATCGATGTGTGCTGGGTGACGGGTGATGAGGGCCCGGTCCCGTTTGGGCGTGCGGTCCTCGATCACGCGATTCGGGGGTTTGCCGGTCCTTGCCAGACCTGGGAGCACGGGCGCGCGGTCACCCATCAGACCTTTCTGGAGACGGATGTGTTCGCGCTGGGCAATACCCTTGGCGATTCCTATCGTCTTTACGAGTGCGCGCATCCGGAGCCCGTCACGATGCCGCGGCGCTGGCCGGGCGCAGACCGGATTCGGGTGCTGGGTGCGCTCGATCCGCCCCCCACCAACGGCATCATGCGTGGCGTCGCAGTGGCCGTGCAGGAGGGCAAGATTTCGATGGACGAAGCCATCGACTTCATCAACGACCTCCTGACCGACAAGACCGGCTCACCCAAGGTGTGGAGGCACGCGTTGTCGGGGCTGTGGGGCACGATTCGCCGTGGAGAGATCAGCGCGGCCGAGGTGGTGAAGTTTCTGGCGACGTCGGCGGCTCGCAAGCACCCCCCGTTCCGCGGGACCAACTATGTGCGAGTGACCGGCAAACGCGATGGGAAGCAGGTGGTTTCGGTGCGGCGCGCACCTGTGAGTGGGCCCGGTACCGCCTGGACCACGATGGCATCGCTCACTGGTGCGGCTACCGCCGCGTTCATGGCGTTAGCGATCGACGAACTGGGCGGACAGTCAGGAGTCTTGGCGCCGGAGGACTGGGCCAACCCGGAGACGTTCTACGAGGCACTCGCAGCCACTGGCGGGTCACCACTGCATGAGGTCGTCGAGGCAGTGGTCACACCGAGCACAGCAGTGACCTCGCCGCGGGCGAGCGTCACCGGTTCGTGACAATCATGGAACTCTTGACGGAAACCGGTTGGGCCGAGCTGCCCACCAGGGGTGAGCCTGCGCTTGCCGAGGACGTGACGTGTGACGTCGCCGTCATCGGAGGCGGCGTCGGCGGGATGACCGCAGCGCTGCGCCTGGCCGAGTCCGGTGCCGACGTCGTGCTGCTCGAAGCCGAGACCTGCGGGTGGGGCGCGAGCTCACGCAACGCGGGCTACGTCACCAACTCGATCGCGGCCGACCCGGCACTGCTGGCACTGCTGTTCCGCCGCAGTAAGGTCCGCGCGCTGTTCCAATTTGCCGAAGCCGCGGTGGAATTCACCCAGGATGCGATCGAGAAGCATTCCATCGCTTGCGATTTCGAGAAGGTCGGCATCGTGCAGGCCGCGGTTTCGAAGGGCCAGCTCCGCAAGGCGCGACGCAACGCAAAGATCATGGCGGAAGCAGGGTCGTCGGCCGAGTTCGTCGACGGACGAGACGCGGGCCTCCCCGAGGGCTTCCTCGGCGGCATGCGAGAGGGCGTCGGCGGAATCTTGAACCCGGCGAAATATGTCCTCGGACTGCGCGACGCCGTCTTGTCCTCGGGCGCGCGCGTATTCGAGCACAGTCCCGTTCGAAACGTCACCGACAGCGGCACCGGCGTGACCATCGAGACCACCAACGGTCGCGTGCACGCCAAGCAGGCGCTGCTCACCGCCAACGCCTACAACAAGAACCTCTCGATCACGCCTCGTCGGCTGGTGTCCCCGGTGTGGACCTCATTGGTGGAAACCGAGCCGATCGCCCCCGAACGCCTGGACGCCATCGGCTGGACCAGTCGCGCACCGATGGTGACCGCACACATGATCTTGGAGAGCTACCGGGTTACCTCGCGGAATACGATCGTGTTCGGCACCCGGCGCCTTGAGACCACCAAGGGACCGCTTCTCGCGCGCACCCCGTCCACGCCAGTCGTCAACGACCTTGTCCGCGGTTTCCGTGAGCGCTTTCCCGGGCTTCACGACGTCTCGCCGCAACAGGCTTGGGGCGGCTGGATCGGAATGAGTTCCACTTGGTTGCCCGTGGCCGGCGAGGCGTCGCCCAATGTGTTGTATTCGTTGGCGTGCAACGGGCACGGATTCGCCCAAGCTCAATACGTCGGCCACCTGCTCGCCGGAAAAATCTCCGGGGAATCGATGCCTGCGGACCTGCAGACCATCTGGCACACCGGCGCATTCTGGCCCAGCTTCGTCAGCCAGCCGGCGTTGACCCTCGGGTGGTTCGCCGATCGGGTTTTCGATCGGCTGGCCCGCGTATAACAGCCCACCACCATCAGGGAGTAGACATGGACATCAGAGGCGTGCTCTTCGCACTCGCAGATATCCTCATGATCGTCGCCGGGTTGACGTTCGGGTGGAAGTTCATTCGGAAGTACAAGAATTATCTGCTCGGACTCGAATGGATCATCGTCGGGAGCTCCGGGGTCAACTTCTTGATTTTCGGGATGCTCAAACTGAGCCAGGACAGTGCGAGTTTTCGCCTCGCAATCTTCTTGGATGCGTTCTCCAGGTCGGTGGGAATCACCTTGATCTTGGTCTTGGGTCTGATGGCGGTCACGCATTGCTACAAGCCTTCGCGCGCAGTCGATATCGGTGTCTTTGCGCTCGGCGGGGTGGTCGGGCTGCTGTTGACGGTCTACGCCCTGCGGACGGCGGATCCCGTCACGCATCACATCGGGCTCGCCGGCGCAGTCTTCTACGTCGTAGTGAATGTTCTCACCAGCATATTCCTGCTCTATTTCGCTGCGCGCCTGTGGAATATCGGTGAGCGGGGTCATGCAGTGCGGGTGGCTCTCGTGACAGCCATGGGCACCGTTATTGCGGCGACATACGACTTCTATTGGATACCCGGTGACGACGAGAACCGGACGCTGTTCTATATCGCGGCGCTGGCGACCTGGGGGCTCCAGCTGACCGTCTACTACTTCGCCTATCGCGCACTGCACGATCACAATCAACGAACGAACGCAACGAACCTCGCCGGGGACCTGTCACGGCAGACGAGCTGACATAGCAACTGACGAGCATCGCTATCGTCGTGGACTTGTGAGGACACATGAGCAGACGCCCGAAGCATGATCCCAAGGAGTCGGAACGCGAGATCCTCAACGCGGCCGAACAGTTTTTGCGGGAGAGGCCATTTCGCGAGATGACCGTCGAAGCGGTGATGAGCCGGACGGGGCTCAAAAGACCCGCGTTCTACGTGCATTTTCGCGACCGCCACGACCTCGCGCTCCGTGTCGTCGAAGACCTCGGGCAGGAACTCTCCGAGATGGTCGATCGGTGGCTGGTCGGTACCGACCTACACAACGACGCACGGGCGGCGTTCGAGGGTCTGACTGACGTGTATCAGAGGCACGGCGCGGTGCTGAGCGCGTTGGCCGACGCGGCCGGCGGCGACGCGCAGGTGGAGGCCGCCTACGGGCAGATGGTCCAACGATTCATCGATGCGACGGCCAAACGGTTCGCCGCGGATCAGGCCGAGGGACTCATCAGAGCCGATATCGACATCGAGGAAACCGCGCGGGCGCTCGTCTGGATGGATGAACGCTATCTGACCCAGGCGCTGGGTCGAGCGCCGCAGGCAGACCCGAAGCGCGTCGCGGAGGTGCTCTACAGCATTTGGGTGTCGGCTGTGTACGGGAGTGAGTCCGTTCCGAAGTCCCCTAAGGCGTCGCGTCCGCAGCGCCGACGCCGTGCGACGCGTTCCTAGCCGTCCCGGTGTTGACACCAGACGCGTGTTGTCAGTTCGACTAATCAGAGGTGGGCTCATGTCCCTGTTTGATGTTTCCGAGCGTGCCCAGCAGTACCAGGCGGATCTGCTCGAGTTCATGGATTCGCATATTTGCCCGGCCGAGGCCGTTTACGACGAGCAGATGCGGGAGTCGGGCGATCCGCACTTCCACCCGCCGATCTTGGAGGAACTCAAGGCAGAGGCGCGAAAACGTGGTCTGTGGAATCTTTTCCACCCACATCGCGACTGGGGGCCGGGGCTGACCAACCTCGAGTATGCGCCCTTGGCCGAGATCATGGGCCGCAGCCACCTTGCTCCCGAGGCGTGCAACTGCAGCGCACCGGACACCGGAAACATGGAGGTGCTCACGCTCTTCGGCACCGAGGAACACAAGGAGCGCTACCTCAAACCGTTGCTGGAGGGCACTATCCGGTCGGCGTTTGCGATGACCGAGCCCCAGGTGGCGAGCTCGGATGCGACGAACGTCGAAATGTCGATGGTCCGTGACGGCGCCGAGTATGTCCTCAACGGAAGAAAGTGGTTTGCCTCCAACGGGATGCACCGCAATTGCAAGGTGTTGATCGTGATGGGCAAGACCGACCCGGACGCTGCGGTGCACCGTCAGCAATCAATGATGGTCGTGCCGATCGACGCCCCCGGTATCACGGTGAGGCGCAACCTGCCGGTCTTCGGCTACCACGACCGCGAAGGGCACGCCGAAATCGATTTCGACGATGTCCGGGTACCTGCGAAAGATGTGCTCAAGGGTGAGGGGGAGGGCTTCGCGATCAGCCAGGCCCGTCTGGGCCCTGGTCGCATCCACCACTGCATGCGCGCGATCGGCATGGCCGAGCGGGCGCTCGAGCTGATGTGCAGACGAGCCCAGTCGCGTGTCACCTTCGGCAAACCGATCAGCGAAAACGCCAACGTTCGGGACTGGATTGCCGAGTCCCGCATCGAGATCGAGATGATCCGGCTGCTCACCCTCAAAGCCGCTCATCTGATGGATACGGTCGGCAACAAGGAGGCCCGTACAGAGATCGCGGCGATCAAGGTGGCCGCGCCGAAGATCGCGCTGCAAGTCGTCGATCGGGCTATCCAGGTGCATGGTGGCGGCGGCGTCACCGACGACTTTCCGCTGGCGACGGCGTGGGCACACCTACGCACGCTGCGACTCGCCGATGGCCCGGACGAGGTACACAAGCGCGCCATCGCCAAACAGGAGTTGCGCAAACATCGAGACGGAGCGGCGACATGACCCACCTTGATCTCACGGGGCGCACCGCGATCATCACCGGCGCCTCCCGAGGCATCGGGTTGGCTGCAGCGCAAGCAATTGCGGTAGCGGGCGGCAACGTCGTCTTGACGTCGCGTAACCAGGAATCAGCGGATGCCGCAGCCGACCAAGTGAGCGGCAACGCGCTCGGCGTAGCCGCGCATGCCGTCGACGAGCAAGCCGCCCAACGCTGCATCGACCTGACGCTCGAACGGTTCGGGAGTGTCGACATCTTGGTCAACAATGCCGGCACCAACCCGTCTTTCGGTCCGGTGATCGACCAGGATCATGCCCGCTTCGCCAAGACCTTCGACGTGAACCTCTGGGCGCCGATCCTGTGGACGTCGTTGGCGACACGGGCATGGATGGGCGAGCACGGCGGAGCCGTCGTCAATACAGCGTCCATCGGCGGGCTGGGTTTCGAAGCGAACCTCGGACTGTACAACGCATCGAAGGCAGCGCTGATTCACCTCACCAAGCAACTGGCACTCGAGCTGTCACCGAAGGTGCGTGTCAACGCTGTCGCGCCGGGCGTGGTGCGCACGAAACTGGCCGAGGCGCTGTGGAAAGCGCATGAAGCGCAGCTGACTTCGGCCACTGCTCTGGCGCGCATCGGTGAACCCGACGACGTCGGGTCGGCGATCGCGTTCCTCGTCTCCGACGCGGCGAGCTGGGTCACTGGGGAAACCTTTGTGATCGACGGCGGTCAGCGCCTCGGTGACGCCAGGCTGTTCCGGAACGGCGCCGTCAATTGACTGAAACCGTGGAGGTGATCGGTGTCGACGCCGATGCGGTGGCGCGGATGCTCACCAGGCTGGGCGTGGAATTCGTTGTGCCCCTGCATTTTCATCGGATCGGCCTCGGCCAGTCAAATCTGACGTACCGGGTCACCGACGAAGCTGGTTCCGCATGGGTGCTACGTCGCCCGCCGTTGGGTCCTCTACTGGCATCAGCTCACGACGTCGAGCGTGAGGCCCGAATCATGGCCGCCTTGGAGGACACCGACGTGCCCGTCCCCCGAATCTTGGGCGTCACAGCGGCTTCAGAGTCCTCCGCGGTGCCGCTCGTGCTGATGGAGTTCGTCGATGGGTTGGTCGTCGACACGATGGAGGTCGCCGGCGCGTTGACGCCGAGCCAGCGTCGTCAGATCGCCCTATCCCTACCGCGCACCTTGGCCAAGATCCACGCCGTCGACCTCGCGAAGGTGGGGCTTGAGGATCTGGCCAGCCGCAAACCGTACGCGCAGCGACAGCTCAAGCGATGGGCGGGGCAATGGGAACTGTCCAAGACTCGGGAGCTACCCGAGCTCGATGAGCTCACCCGACGGCTGACGGCAGCCATTCCCGAGCAACACGAGATCAGGCTGGTACACGGCGACTTTCATCTGCGCAACCTGGTCACCTCCCCGCAGACCGGCGAGGTGGTCGCGACGCTGGACTGGGAGCTGTCCACGCTCGGCGATCCGCTCGCCGACATGGGTACCCTGCTCACCTACTGGCCAGAGCCCGGCGAGACAATGGGTGGTGACTTCGCGCCGTCCACATTGCTGGGATTTCCCGATCGTGCGGAGATGGCGAGGCTCTATGTCGAAGCCAGCGGCCGCGACGCGGCCACCCTGCAGTACTGGCATGTTCTCGGGTTGTGGAAGTTGGCGATCATCGCCGAAGGCGTGATGCGCCGGGCGATAGAGGAGCCGCAGAACCAGGGCGCAGCAGGAACGCCGACCCTCGAGCGGATCGACACGCTGGTGCACAAAGCTCTGGAGATCGCCGGCGCTGCGGGGATCTGAACTTGTCGACGGAAAGGAATGACAGTGCCAGACGTTGAAATACGCGCTGGCGCGCGGCCGCACCGACTCAGCGAGATGCTGCGATGCAAAGAACAAAAAGACGTCGCCTAAATCTGTTTACCGTCATGGGAAGGCGAACTGCCGCCACTCAGCTAGATACCGTCAAGTAGCACTTGAAAAGAGCCTTCTCGCGCCCTCGGTGGCAATCAACCTAACCGGGGCGTCCGCGACAGCAGGCACCAACGACCCGCCCCACTGACCACTGCGACCGCGCATCGCCGCGGCCGTCAGAGTTTGGGCCCTCCTCGGACCGTACGCATGCTGAGTCCTGAATCGATACTCAGGTACTCTGAGAACATGGCGAGGGAATGTTCGGTTGCGGCCGCGCTCACAGTGGTGGGCCACCAGTGGTCGTTGCTGATCTTGCGCGAGGTGTTCCTGGGGGTACGCCGCTTCGACGCGATTCAGGAGGCGACGGGTGCCTCACGGGGCATTTTGGGTATGAGGCTGCGCGCGCTCACCGAGGCGGGGGTGATCGAGCGAGTGGATTACCAAGCGTCCGGGTCGCGGACCCGGCAGGAATACCGGCTTACCGCCGCCGGCCAGGAGCTGCAACCGGTGTTGACCGCGTTGATGCAGTGGGGCGACAAGCATTTGGCTGGTCCGGCGGGTCCGCCGTTGACGGTCACCCATACCGATTGCGGTGCGGCGGTGCGCGCGACGCTTCGCTGCGAGCACGGGCACGTGCTGCCTGACACCGGCCGCGGAATTACCGTGCACCACAACAGGTGACACCTGTTTCGTCACACAGCGGCGGCACGCACGTTGTGTCCGGTGAAGATCGCGGTGAGGTCCTGCAGCTCCTCGAGATGCGCTTCGTAAATCCCGCGCGGTGTCGTGTCGTACTTTCCGCACAGGTAGGCAGCGGCCGCAGTGGCGATGCCGTGCTGGGCGCCGTTGCCCATGAATTTCGTTGCTGACCCAGCGATGTGAGTGACGCTGATGTGCTTGCCGGCCATCATCAGATTGTCGATGTCGGCGGAGAACAGGCAGCGGAACGGTACGTCGAAGGGTTGATCGTCGCGCCGGTCCCACTTCCAGTCCTTGAGCCGGAAGTCGTACTTCTCGTCGCCGGGGTAGTGCAGACAGAACGGTCCTGAGTTGCGCACCACCGCGTCGGGAAACTGTGTGTGGTTGCGGATGTCGTTCTCGGTCAGAATGTAGTCGCCGCGGTAGCGGCGAAACTCCCCCTGCCCCGCAACGAAAGCGACCCAATCGAATTCGAGATTCGCGTAGGTGTCGGGTTCGAGACGCTTGACATTGGCGAGGGTGCCGTAGAGCGCGCGCAGCAGATGGTCGCGGATATGTTCGCCCTCGGTGTAGGGGTTCAGCGTCTGACCGTATTCCCAAAAGTGTGTGAGCGGCAGCAGCATCCGGCGTCTGATCGCCGGGTCGGGGGTTTTCCCGGGTCCCGCGACCGGGCCGGGAACGTTGTCAATGCCTGGTCGCTCGAGTTGACCGCCGAGGTTGGCGTAATCTTTGGCGACCTCAGTTGCCCAGGGCACGTCGGGGAACGAGACAGGTTGCTCGGCCATGCGGGTGCGGAAGAACAGGGTGTGCCCGTGGTGAGAGTCCAGGTGCTGCTCCGGTGCGGTCGGTTCACCGAACTCGTGTCGGGATTCGTGCCCGAACAGGGTGTCGGCGCCGGCGAGCAGACCGAGGATCGCAGTGCCGCTGCAGTCGATGAACACCGGTGCAATATAACGGCTTTCGCGCCCGGTACGCGCGTCGCGGGCATCGACGGACACAATACGCGAGTCGGACACCTCGGCGTCATACACTGTGTGTTCGAGCAGTACGGTCGCGGTCGGCTCTGCTTGCAGCAGCGTAAGGGCCCGCAGATCACCATCAGTCCCGCGAGCGGCGAGCGCGTCAACGAGGGGGCCGGTTTCACCCCGCGGGGTGAGACCGATCTCGACACTGGCATTGCCCCCGAGACAGGGCCGATTCTGAATCAACGCCACCCGACACCCCAATCGCGCCGCTACAAGCGCGGCCGCTGACCCAGTGACACCGCCGCCGACGACGACGACGTCGAAGTCGCCTCCCTCGACAGGTGTCTCCGGCAGGCCGCGCAACCGTCGTCGCCACGACCGCGCGTCCGGTCCGGCGCCGTTTAGGGGCGCCCCGTCGTCGCGGGTGAACAATAACGCGTCACAACGCCCGTCGAACCCGGTCAAATCGTGCAACACCAACTGGGCGCTGCCCGCGGCCAGATCGATCATTCCGGCGGATTCCCACGACCAGTCCCGGCCGCTGGCGCCGAACTCCGTGGCAAGCGTGAAGCCGTTGACCGACAGCGTGAATCGACCCGGGTGATGCGACGGAACCCAGTCCTTGGTGTGGACCCACACGTAGTAGGAGCCGGACACGGCGACCTCGATCACCGCGCTCGCGTCCGCGACCGGCGTGCCCAATCCGTGCGCAAGAAGATACGGTGCACCCATCTGCGACTCGAACTGAGAATCGAGCACCCAGCCGCCGTAATCGTCGAACTCTGCGGCAGTCACCAGATTTCCGGTCTCCACGCCGGTCCCGGTCGCGTTCATTAATCCTCCTGCACATCTGTATTCGCTACTCGAAGAGCCAGAGCACCCGCCTCGACCCAGGCGCGCGGCGCGGTCGAATCTGTCAGGACAACTTGCTTATCATCGTTGCCGATGTTGCCGCCGCCGGAAAGTTGCATAAACGCCTTCGGCGCCTGCGCGAGTCCGACCCGAATCGTTTCGAGATAGCCGATCGCACGGTCGCGCACCTACGGCGCAACATCGTCGAGGACCTGCTTCCTTCGGTCGAGGTGATCGGTAATGACGAAGCTCTGCATGGCGATGCGACGCGAGACAAGTTCGAACATATTCGACAGGCCTGGCTTCGGTACGGACTGGTTGTAATCGGCGATGGTGCCCCACAGCGCGGATCAGCTCTGTCATTGGCGTTGTCGATTTAGGGTGTTTGTATCCCACATTGTCGAAGTGCACGTCGATACCGTCAGGGGTGGCAGCGCTCAGTAGGCGGCTTACGTCGCCGCCGTGGTAGTCGAACGCCTCCTCGAAACCAAGTTCGTTGCACAGCCATTCATGCTTAGCAGCGCTATCGGCGCTGCCGATAACCCGGTGACCGCGCGCATGCGCAAGTTGACCCACCAGACCGCCGACCGCGCCTGCGGGACCGGACGAAATCACCGTGTCTCTGGGGTACAGGCCCGCAACGTCGAGCAACCGGACATAAGCGGTCAGGCCGGGAATGCCGAGCACTACCAGATATGCGCTCAGCGGTGCGATGCCCGGGTCGACGACCAGGGCGTTTGTGTCACGAACCACCGCCAGGTCGCGCCATCCGGCGTGGTGCTGCAAATACGCACCCACTGATGCCGTCGTCGACCGGGACTCGACGACCTCGCCGGACAACGCACGACCGACCTCAAACGGCGGTAGGTCGAACTTTCCGACGTTCATTCGCCGCCGCATGTACGGATCCACCGACATACGCCGGTTCCAGACGAGGGTTTCACCCTTCGCGAGCTTCCGCACCGGCACCTCCGCAACGGTGAAACTCGCGGCGCTCAGGGCGCCGACCGGTCGCGAAGCGAGATGGACCTGGCGACTGATCCGACCGGTCACTGGCCGAACCCGTCAACGTAACCCTGTCCCAAGCTCGTATATGGCACATGGGAAGACCATAACATGCTGAGTTCAGAATGCAGACCCAGCGAATTCGGTGCCGAAATCGCGGCGCGACTGGGGGCCTGGGCTGACCAACCTTGAATACGAACCGCTGGCCGAAATCATGGGCCGCAGCCACCTTGCTCCTGAAGCGTGCAACTGCAGCGCACCGGACACCGGCAACATGGAGGTGCTCACGCTCTTCGGCACCGTCCGAAGCGCTCGGGTCGGTCGCCGGGCACAAAGAGCAGGCTGCCCATGCAGGACCTCCGGGTGTCCGCTCACGCCAGGACCGCGCTGAAGGTCCAATCCAGCACCGGGCGTCCATCAGCGCCGCCGGAGTTGGCATCGGCCGTGACGCGCAAATGTGCCAGCCCGCCACCATCGGGAAGGGGATCCAGTCCCTGCACGGTAACCACCGAGTTGATCATGTCTCCTTCGTGCACGGGGCCGACATGATCGCAGCCGGCCCAGCCACCGACAGTGACCATCGCCGGCAGTGCTCGGACCGACTGGTTCAACGCCAGACCGATGGTGTGGCCCCCATAAACCAGACGAGAACCGCCGGCTGCGACGGCGTCGTGGTGCACCGTTGCGAGATTGCCGGTCAGCCGCGCCAACTCCGGGGCGGACGAAACCAGTTCGGCCCCTTCGACATTCCACGTCTGGCCCACCTGCAGATCCGCGAAGTGCGGGCCGGCAACGCGCTCCTTGAAACGGGCGAGGTTCCAGTCGGCGATACCCGCGGTCAGGTCCGCGAGCGATGACTGACGCCCGATGACGGCGAGGTCGTCTCGCGGCCCGTCCTCGACGGAATCGTTGGGGGAGAGCGGCAGCATTGCGCAGCGCCAGTACTCCAGCACCACCTGGCCGTGCTGGTCGGTGGTCACGATATGCAATGCGGCCAGTCCCGTCGGCCGCCTGCCTTCACGCCGGGTGTTTTCCTTGAGCCCGTCAACCGTGGTGACCGTCGAAAGAGTGTCACCGACCACGGGGTACCGACGGAACGCCAGACCCCGGTAGAACAGGTTGGCCTTGACATGTTGAGTCACCGTCGTGGATTGGCCGATCGAGGTGTCCCACACCACGGCCGGGGGGACCAGGCCCCGGTGCCCTGTCACATCCTCGGCGAGCGTGTCGTCCAGAAACAGTCGGAGGCGGTTGCCGACGATGGCATGGTGGGCCGCCACCAGGCCGTCGGTAAGGGTTACGGCGGGCGAGTCTGCGAACTCCATGCCCACCTTGAGTTCGTCAAAATACGGCCCGCGCACGTGGGTGGTTACGTCTGACATGCTGCTCCAGGAGTCGACTTCCTGGTCGGACTGTACTGGCGAATTATTCTCCGCTGACGATCGCATCGGAAAGCGTCGCCCTCAACTGACGCGCGTGAAAACGGAAGCAAGTGGGGGTGGCCTTGGTGCCGATGGTCGCGACGGACGATCTCGTTGAAGGGACGAATAGACATCGCCGTTGCAAGTTTCTAACCTGTCCGAGACACATGTAGCCGGGCCAAGGTCGGTCCCTGCAACGAAGGATCCTGACAATCCGAATGAGTCGGGCGGGCCACTCTCTTCGACGAACAGTGGGCGGGTTTGCTGCCGCGGTACTGGTGCTGGCCATGTCCTTGGCGGGCGACGTAAATGCCGACCCGGCGGCGGACGCGCTGGCCAGGCTCGACGAGTTGTCCCGTCAGGCGCTGCAGAGTCGTGAAGCCGTCACAGTCGCGCAACGCGATGCCGCCGCAAAACTGGCCGCCCTGACCGCCGCCGAAGACCGGCATCGCGCAGACCAGGCAACCCTCGACGCCGCGAACTCCCAGCTCGCTCCCCATCAAGCCGCGGCCGACCGGGTGGCGGCGATGACGTACGTGAGTGGACGCACCGGCCAGTGGGCGGCGTTGCTGACCGCAAGCTCCCCGCAACAGCTGATCGACGGGCTATCTCTGCAGCGGGCGGTAGCCGCTGTAACGGCCGATCAGTTGAAGGCCTTTCGAATAGCCCGTGAGCGCGCGGCCGTCGCCGCCAACGCCTCAGAGAAATCGGCCGCTGACGCCCGCGCCGCGGCGGAGAAGTCTGCTGCAGTGCGCGCAGACCTGCAGGCAAAATTCAGAGAACTGCAGCGTCAGATCGCCGCCGCGGAGGCCCAGTACGCGGCGTTGACACCCGCTCAACAGGCGGCTGTCGACAACGCGGCCGCACCGCCGCCACCGCAGGCTGTGCCCCCTCCGGCCAACCCCCTACTCAACGCGATGCCCGGCCAACCTCCCCCTGCCGCTGTCCCTCCACCCGCGGCCCCCGCGGACATCCCGGAGGCGCTGCCCGTCGGAGTCGCCTATGAGGCCGGCCTACAGCCCAACACCATCCTGGCTGCCCGCGCCGTCAGCCACAGGTTCCCCCAGATTGCCGACATCGACGGGGTGCGCCCCGACTCCAAGCCGTGGCATCCGAGCGGCCTGGCGATCGACATCATGATCCCCAATCCCGAAAGCCCCGAGGGCATCGCGCTCGGAGACGAAATCCTCGCGTTCATGATGAGCAACGCGAGCCGATTCGGTTTGCAAGATGTGATCTGGCGCGGCACCTACTACACACCGAGCGGTCCTGCAGGATCGGGCTACGGTCACTTTGACCACGTGCACGTCACCACGACACCACGCCGCTGACCGACGAGTCGCGTCACGCCGCACCCTCTCGACCGCGGCGCTGTATTCCTGCCCTCACGGATGTAGGTTCCACTGGCCGCAATCGCTGGCCAGGACGTCGTTGACGTCGACGCGGATGCCGCCGACCACCGGTCCCGGATTCGAGGCGGTGTCGATGATGCGCTGGTACAGAACCGCCGCGGGGTAGATCTGACCGCGCGACCAGGACCGCGTCTGCCACGCCCAGACGTGGCCGGGCGATTTTGACCGCCCGATGACACCATCGGCCGCGGCCCACTGGCAGGTATTGATGCCCCCGTAGACACCGGTGCGCTGCGCGCCGAGCACCGAGTTGATTCCCCGAAACCACGGCAGCGCCAGATCGTTCCACGCCGTGCGGTCGATGTCGTCGTCGACGCTGAAGAAGATCGGTGCGCTCCGGCCACCACCGGCCGCGGTGTGCAGTTGCCAAGCGGTACGCGCGTCGGCGACGCCGCCGGCGTACCCACGGGTGAAGTCCGATGGTGCTGTCCCGCCCGGCTTTCCGTATTGGTAGTTGCTGACGATGACCAGACCGGCGGCGGTCAGGGACTTGGCGTACGGAAGGGTGATCGGCTTGGCGCCGAAGGACGAGCCGGGCCGCGACGTGGATACGTAGTTGATCACCCCGGAGTGGCCGGCGGCTCGGATGGCTTGGGCCGGGATCTGGCGCATGGCGTAGTCGATAAGAGTTGGAGCGGCGGCCTCTGCGGTCGGACTGCCGACACTCGCCGATGCCGCACCCAACCCGACCAGCGCCGAAGCGGCTGCGGCATACCGCAATGCATCACGCCGGGAGACCGGGCATGAACGCCGAAGGCTATATGTCTCCGGCGGGCCCTCCACGGCAGGATGTTAACAATGAGACTCCTGTTAACGGTGTAGCCACGCCGGGCGAGTTGCCGGTGTCGCGAAGCCGTGCGAGAGCGGCGCTTTCGCCCTCCGGGATCGCGATCACAGCTGCGGCCGCGCAGCGGAGGCACCGCACAGGGCCTGTGCGCACGGGTTATTGTGTGAGCGGTTATAGCCGCGGTGGGGCTAGGAAGCCGGTGTGATTCCGGCACGGTCCCGCCACTGTGACCGGGGAGCGGACCCCACGCGTGACCACGGCCTGCGGGCTGGAAGGGCGGGGCGAGCGGTGATCCGGGAGTCAGGACACTGCGCCGCCGCGGGCCGGGATGACGGGGCGTGGAAACCCCGGGACGGAGATCGCTCATGCACACGCGTGCCCGAAATTGCCGAAGGTTCATCGCCCGTCGACAGGCGATGCGTGAAATGCCGAGCGGCCCTGCAGTTCTGACATGACGCCAGTGGCGGCCACTCTGTGTCGCCACCTCACCTCCACGTCACGATCACCATCGAGGGGATCGCTGTCGGCAACGTGGTTCGTCGTGTTGATGTTTGGCCTTTTCGTACTGGGGCTCGCCTCGACGGTGATCGCGGTCGGCATCGGGTCGGTACGCATCCCTGCGGGAACGGTGGTGGAGGTGATCTGGGCGAAGACGCTCGGATCGGCGAGCGGCGAGGTAGCTTCGCACATCGTCCAAATCGTCTGGGACTTAAGGGTTCCCCGCGTTGCGCTCGCCGCGCTCGTCGGCGCGGGTCTCAGTGTGGTGGGAGTTGCGGTGCAGGCGCTGGTGCGCAATCCGATCGCCGACCCGTACGTGCTAGGCGTCTCGTCGGGTGCCTCCATCGGTGCGGCGGCCGTCATCGTGTACGGCAGCGCATTGGGGCTCGGCGCTTTGGGACTGAGCGGAGCCGCGTTCGCGACCGCCTGTCTGTCGATGGCAATGGTCTATCTGGTCGCCAGGCGCAGCGGCCTCGGGCTCAGTCCGCTGCGGTTGGTGCTCACCGGCGTGGTCGTCGGTTACGTGCTCTCCGCGCTGACAAGCTATTTGGTGTTTCTCGGCGACCCGCGCGGCGCCCAGCAGGTGTTGTTCTGGCTGTTAGGGGGTTTCGAGCGCGCGCGATGGTCGACATCGGCGATTCCGGCGATCGCGCTGGCACTAGTTCTCGTGTGGCTCGTCGCCCGCGCCCGGCCGATGGATGCGCTACTCGCCGGCGACGAGGCCGCCGTCACCTTCGGCGTTGCGGTGGCGCGGGTGCGCCTGGAGTTGTTTGTGGCCACCGCGGCGTTGACCGCGGTCATGGTTGCGGTGTCCGGAGCGGTCGGGTTTGTCGGGCTGGTGGTGCCCCACATCGTGCGGCTGCTGGTCGGTGGATTGCACCGACCGGTGTTGATCGCCAGCGCGCTGTTCGGTGCGGTCTTCATGATCTGGGTGGACCTGGCCGCGCGCACGCTGGCCAGCCCGCAAGGGATACCGGTCGGCATTCTGACCGCCATCGTTGGCGGCCCGTTGTTTCTCTTCCTGATGTCCCGTCGTGACCGACTGGAGGGCGGCCTTCGATGAGCGACGCCGCAGACGTCAACGTCGATCAGCTCGCCGTGCGGGTCGGGGGCAGGCTGCTGATCGACGGGTTGAGCATCGACGTGGGACCCGGCCGGTTCGTCGGGCTGGTGGGTCCGAATGGCAGCGGAAAATCCTCGTTGCTCAAGGCGATTTACCGGGTGCTGCGCCCCGAGCGCGGCGAGATCAGCATCGGCGGTGTCCGCGCCACCTCGCTGAACCCGAGGGCGTTCGCTCGCACTCTGGCTGTCGTGGCGCAGGAAGCGCCGATGGACGTCGGACTCAGCGTGACCGACATGGTGATGCTCGGCCGGATTCCTCACCAGCGCGCACTGAGCCGTACCTCATCGGCCGACCGTGCGGCCGCCGTCGACGCCTTGGCCACCGTCGGCGCCGCCGACCTCGCAGAGCGGGCTTGGCCCACGTTGTCAGGCGGTGAGAAGCAGCGTGTGCTGCTGGCCCGCGCTCTGGCCCAAGACTGCCGGGTGCTGGTGCTGGACGAGCCGACCAATCACCTTGACGTGCGCCACCAGTTCGACCTGCTGCGGCTTATTCGTGGCCTCGGGGTGACCACCCTCGCCGCGCTGCACGACTTCAACCTCGCCGCCGAGTTCTGCGACGACGTCGTCGTCCTGCAGCAGGGAGCGGTCGTCGCCGCAGGATCCCCGGCCGAAGTGCTCGTCGACGAGATCGTGCTTCCGGTGTTCGGCGTGCACGTCGACCACATCCGGCACCCACGCACCGGAGCGCTGCGGCTGCTCCTGTCTGCACCCGACGGCATTGACGATCCGGACGCAGTTCCGAGCACCGTCTCATCTACCACCGCGACCCAGGAGCACTGTCCATGAACGGAATTCGACCCATATGCCCGGTGCTCGCCGCCGTCGCGGTCGCCATCACCGGCTGCGCCGGCGACGGACCGAATGCGGTTGTAGACCCGCCCCGGTCGGGTGAACACAGCATCACTGTTGCCGGTGATCTGCCACCCGTCACCGCCGAGTTCAGCTGGCCGCCGGCCAACACGCCGCCGGACCACTACCCGGTAACTGTGTCCTCCTGCGGTGAGCCGGTGACCTTCGACGAAGCGCCGGACCGCGCTGTCGTTAACGACGACAACATGATCGAGTTGATGTTCGCTCTGGGTCTGACCGATCGAATGGCCGGCTATGCCGGCGCTGGTGAGCGCCTGCGGTTAGCGGTGTTCATCGACGACTATGCCGCCGCGACCTCGCTCGGCCCCGACTACTTCGCTCTCGAACCGCTGCTGGGCGTCGCGCCGGACTTCGTCTTCGCGGGCTGGAACTATGGATTCGATACCGGAGGCATCAACCCCGACAGCCTCGCCGAGTTGGGCATTCCCAGCTATGTGCTGTCCGAGTCATGCCGACGCGTCGACGACACGCTCGCCCCCGCCACCATCGACGAGTGGTTCGGTGACGTGCGTGCCATCGCCGCCATCTTCGGAGTGCCCGAACGCGCCGAGGCTCTGATCGCGCACTGGCAGCAGCGGCTCGTTCGGGTCGCTGACCGCATTCCGGCCGACGCAGAGCCGGTACGGGTGTTCTGTTGGGACTGGGGCACCGACACTTTGGGCACCGGCGCAGGATTGACGATCGTCCCGCAGCTTTACCAGCGGGCCGGCGCGGTCAACGTCTTCGCCGACCTGGAGGAGATGTGGGAGAACGTCTCGTTCGAGGCGTTCGTCCAGCGAGCCCCCGAGTTGATCGCGGTCACCGACTACGGAGACGGGCCGACCGGGCAGCAGAAAATCGAGATGCTCAAGGCGATGGACGGTGTCGGCACGGTGCCTGCGGTTCGCGACAACCGCTTCCTCGTGTTGCCCCAGGAAGCGGTCAACCCCGGTATTCGTATCGTCGACGGAATCGAAGCGCTCGCCGCGAACCTGTATCCCGAGCAATTCGCCGACCTCGTCGACACACCCGGATTCGGCCTGGCGGCGACGGCCAGCTAGGACGTCGACCACCTTGGGCTACAACCAATGTCACCGGACGCACGGCACGGATAGCCGTACACGGGCGCAGCCGTGGGCGGATCGGCGCCGGGTCGAAACGGCGCTGGCGAATGCCGCCGAGCTGGGCCCATACTTCGCCCTGCACCGCGATGCGACCCGAATTCCGCTGCCGCCACAGCAGATGTATCAGCGGCGACGGCTTCAGTCGCTACTCAGTGACGTCGCAGAGGACATCGGTACCGACGAAGGACGCGTCGCGGCATCCACACTGCAGTACGGCTTTGCTGCCCGGTGCTGGTCGGTGGTGCTCGGAGTGTGGCACCACGCAGGGTTGCTGATCGACACGCGTGAACTCGAGCTCGTCATAACCGCGCCCGGGTCAATCGCATTGGCGATGGGTGATTTACGCGCATGGGACTGCGCATCCGTGTCTGTCGACGAGGCGGCAGCCCTCATCGCCGACGCGGTGATCGCCCACCCGCTGGGCAGCTTGCACACGGCGCTGCACCGGGTGGTCCGGATTGCCGACGGGCTGCTGTGGGGTAACGCGGCCTCAGCGCTGGTTTCGGCCCCTCAAATCGTCACCGAGAAACGGCCCAACGTGCGACTCACCGCCGTGACCGCGGCGATACTGTCGCGCTCACCGCTGGCCAACCGGCTTGCCATAACCGCCAACAGCGAAGTTCGACGGCGCAGCTGCTGCCTTTGGTACCGCACGCGGCACCAAGACAACTGTGCCGACTGTCCGTTGACGGGTCGCGCCACTATTCGTCGGCGAACAAACACAGCGCCCGACCACTAACCAGGAGCACACGATGAGGGTCGTGTGGAGGCTGCGCGTCCGGGCGGCATACGAAAGCCGTCATCTGAATTTGCGCACGACGAGAGACAGTGCCGACGGTTCACATGCCCCGCCCGTGGCGGAAATCAGCTGCGGACATCGCGGTGCGCTCCCCGTGCTCGGATGTAGGTGTTGAGCACATCAATGAGCGCTCTTCGGTCTCTGCTGGTGTCGAGCGGTTGAGGTGACACCATCTGCGCGAGAACGATTCCCCGTAGCGTCGCCCAGATGAGGTTGCCGATCTCCATGGCCTGCGGTGCGTCCAGATCTTCGCCGAGATGCCTGCCGAGCTCGGTGAATTGTCGCATGGTGTCGGACAATCGAGCGTTGACTTTACTGTCGCGCGCTGCGCGGGTGGAGATGAGGACTTCGAGCGCGGCCATGGATGTCGGGCTGGAGAACGCCTGCCACATCGCGTCGACGACCAGCTCGGTGCGGCGATCGGTGGGCAGGCTCACGGTCTGCTCACGCAGACCTTCGAGGGCGTCGGTGAGTTCGGCGAGTCCCTGGTCGACCACCGCCATCAGGAGGCCGCCGAGGTCTCCGAAGTGGTATTGCACCACTCCCCAGGTGAGCCCGGCACGCCCGGTGATGCGACGCACGCTGGGTGCCGCGAAACCTTCGTCGAGGATGTACCGCACGGTTTCGTCGATGACGGCTCGGCGGGTGCGTTCGGCGCGTTCCTGGTTGCCGCTCGGCGGCCGCCGGGGTGCTGGTGACCCTGCCATGCGACCCATGTCACCACATGGTGCCGCGGAGATGGTCGAGCGGTCGTAGATTGTGGGCGGCGAGGATGCCGGCGGGCGCCCGGCACACCGCTTCGACGGCATTCACGGCCCGCGCGGCGGTGGCGACAACACCGCCGATGTTGTGGTCGATGCCGGATCCACCGACGTGGGTGTCGATTGTGATGCCGGGATCGCCGGCGACGGTGACGCGGTGCACGCCCGGCCTGCCATCCGGCGGATAGGTCCAGTGCGGCGCATCGGCCGGGGTGAGTCTGTTGATGTGCTCCATGGTGATGACAACCTCGCCGTCGCGGATGCCTTCCACGCCGAATCGGACTGCGGCCACCTGGCCGGGGGAGACGTCCATCATGGTCGTGGAGACCGGTTCGGGAGTCACCCATTTCTCGTGCCGTTCGCGCACTTCGTCGAGTGTCACGCCGAGGTCGCGGGCCAGGCTGCGCACCTGGGTTCCCCACATCGACGCCAGCACTCCGGGCGCGAAGAGGATCGGCTCGTGTTTGGGGTCGGTACCGAAACCGAAGCTGACACCGGTGAATTCGGCGTCGTCGTAACTGCCGTACTCGCAGATCTCTTGGACGGTGATCGCGGTGGCCCGGCCGGCGAGGCTCAGTGCTGCGTATACGAGGGTGTCGCCGGAGAAGCCAGGATCGATGCCGTTGACGTACAGCGTTGAGTTGCCGTCGTGACAGGCCCGCTCAAGCGGTTCACGCAGCCATGCGTCGGTGAAGTCGGGGGCGACCAACCAGACGAAGGATGTCCCGACGACGTTCGTCCCGGTGCTCAGGAAGCGGATCAAGTCGGCCAGTGCCTCGTGTGGACGTGTCTCGGCCTGGGAGGTGTAGACGACGCAGTCCGCTTGCAGCGCAACAAGTTCTTCGATGTCCGACGTGGCGATCACTCCGGTCGGACTGGGCAGGCCGCAGAGGTCTGCGGCGTCCCGCCCGATCTTGCCCGGCGACGCGGCGTGCACGCCGACGAGTTCGAGGTCTGGACGCCCGATGATGGTGCGCAGTGCGTGGATACCAACGTTGCCGGTGGAGAATTGAATGATGCGGCGGCTCACGGTGTTTCCTTCAGAGTAGGTCGGTGATGGTCTTGAGTCCCGCTTCGTAGAGGACGCCGGGAAGCATGCCGCCGTCGATCTCGATGGTGGTGCCGTTGATGTAATCAGCGGCGCCGGAGGCGAGGAACACGCATGTGCGTCCCACCTCAGCAGGCTCGCCGCCGCGTTTGAGGGGAATCGGGTCGAAGTATTTCTTGCCGCCCGGGTCATCCTTGGGCAGGACGAAGGACCGGAAGTTGTCGGTGATGGTGGGCCCGAGCGCCACACAGTTCACTCGGACTGTCGGGCCCCATTCCTGGGCCAGCGATCGCGTCATGTGGTTGAGGCCGGCCTTGGCCGCGCCGTAGGACACCAGCGTAGGGGAGCCGGCGGGATGGCTCGCTCCGCTGGAGATGTTGATGATGCAACCCGTGCTGTCTTGGGTTTTCATCTGCCGGTACGCCCGGATCGCGAACCACAACGGACTGATCAGGTTCATCTGCACGGCGAAGGCGTGGAAGAGCACGCTGCGTTCGTACTCGTCGTCACTCGTCGGTGCGCCCTGGATGCGCGAGACCAGACTGGGCACGGCGTCCACCGATGGTGAGGGCACGGTCCCGCCGGCGTTGTTGACCAGGATGTCGACGCGCCCGTAGGTGTCGACCACTCGTTTCACTAAGGCGTCGATTACCTGGTAATCCGCTTGGTCACAGACCATTTGAGCGGACCGGCCGGACCAGTCGGGGTTGGTCTCGGTGCCGGGCAATGCGTCCAGTGACGCACGCGAGCAGCCGACGACCGTCGCTCCGGCGCGAAGGAGTTCGTGCGCGATCCCCACTCCGACACCTCGGCTCGTGCCCGTGACAATCGCGACTTTTCCTTGTAATTCGGCCATTTCAAAACTCGTCTCTGTGGTCATGGAAGGTCGGTCGACAGCAGGGTGATGGGCAGTCCGAGTACCGACAGTTCGAGTTCGTCGAGCGTCCAGCCCTCACCCTTGCGATGTTGGCGAAACTTTGTCGTTGCCCCGTACCGAGCGGCGATAGCTTCCGCGCTAGGCGCATCGGCGACCCGGACCACCAGGGAGTACACGCCGTCTCCGTGGCGCGCCAGGAAGTCATCTACCAGACTGGATCGATCCTCGAGTGGGGTCACCAACTCGACGCCGCCGTCCCAGTCCAGGAGCACGCGCAGCCCCACGTCATCCAGTTCGAACTCGGAGAATCGGAAGCCCAGGTCGGTGAACAGAGCAACGGTGCGCTCGATCCGGTGGCCGGCTACAGCGATCACCACGTGGTGCATCGTCGGCGATACCTTTCGGACGGACACGCCAAAAGATTACACGTGTTATTTTTCTACCACCGCAGTATCGCCAACATTGATGGAGCAGACGATGAGCAACGTTCCGAGTCGGCGCGCGCGATTGGCGCACGCCGCAAAGCACGCTGAGCTGTGGAACGCCGGCAAGAAAGACGAATGGGTCGCGTCGTGGCGCACCATCTGCCCAGGCGAGGTGCGGATGTTCGATCCGGTCGGCACCGAGGAGAAGCGCGGCGTCGCGGCCGCCACGTCGGACGCGTTCGACATGTTCCAGTCGATCCTGAGAATCAAGATGATCACCGTCCAGGTCAATGGCGACGAGATGGCATGGGTGTGTGAGAACGTCTTCCGCACTGAGCCCGACGTCCAGACTGCCTACAGTATCGAGATTTTCGCGTGGGATGAGGCCGGCAACCTGCTGATCAAGACCTACTATCCGATGCCTGAACACGTTGGGCCGGACGGTGACCCGTACGCTCATCTTCTCGACGCAGCCGGGGAAGAGCATGGTCGATCCAACGAGGACCCTCCACCCCGAATTGGCTGAGAAAATCTGCCTTGCGATCCGACCGCGAGCAGGCAGTCCAGCTCGTTGTTATCTGCGCGCATGTCGTTCATCAGTGAGGGTGACGAAACGAGCGGGCTTCCCCCTTGCCGCTTCGCTGATTTGCGCCCTCAACGGACGTAGGGGCAGAGATAATGCTGACGATGTCGGAATCGGGAAGCGGGTCGTTCGAGGCACTGGTCGCGAGATTGGACTACCCGATGTTTTTGGTCACGACGCGCGCCGGTGACGACACAGCAGGATGTCTGGTCGGGTTCGCCAGTCAAACCAGCATCAACCCGCCCCGTTTCATGATCGGCCTATCCAAGAAGAACCACACATTTCGAGTGGCGCGGAACGCGACACACTTGGCCGTCCACGTGGTAGCTCGCCGGCAGCTCTTGTTGGCGCAGCTGTTCGGCAGCGAGACCGGCGATCGCGTCAACAAATTCGACCGCTGCGCATGGCACGGCGGGCCCGAAGGGTTACCGGTTCTCGACGACGCCGATGCGTGGTTCGTCGGGGCGATACGTCGTCGCTTCGATCTCGGCGATCACGTCGGACACTTGCTTGAACCCGTGGCCGGTGAATCGCCCGATGCACTCGACGACTGGATCACCTTCGCGGACGTTCGCGACCTGACACCGGGACACGAGGCCTGATTGACGCGACGTTGTGCGCCTTTGGCTGGGCGATTGCTGTGGCACGATACGAGGCGTGCTCGGTCATATTGGGCTGAACGCTACGGATCTTGCACGCGCGCAGGCGTATTACGACGAACTGTTGCCGTTGCTGGATTTTGAGGTGTTCCTCGCTGCGGATGATCAGTGCGCCTACAAGCCCGCCGGCGGAAAGCCCGGGACGTATCTGTTCTTGTATCCGGCCGCACAGCCGACGCCGTACTCGCGCGAGGGGACCGGTCTGCAGCACTTGGCTTTCATGGTGAAGACGCGGAGCGATGTCGATCGGGTACATCGCCACGTGCTGTCACGAAACGGGAGCGTGATCCATCCGCCGCGGTTCTTTCCGGAGTACCCGCCGCCGTATTACGCGACGTTCTGGCTCGATCCGTTCGGGATCATGCTGGAAGCCGTGTGTCACTACGACCGTGACTGATCCTCAACCTGGCCGCGACACGTAATAAGGAGCGCCAGACACTGGTGTCGATCAGTGATCGGCGTGATCCTTAGAGCATGACCAAGCGCATCCTGGACGTCGTCACCAACGTCGCGCACTATGAGGATCCCTCCGAGGCGACTGGACTGTGGCTCTCGGAGCTGACGCACGCCTATCACGTGTTCGCCGAAGCGGGGTACGAGCAGACGATCGTCAGCCCAAAAGGGGGGCCGTCACCGTTGGAGCCGCGGTCGTTGAAATTTCCGAACTACGACAAGACCGCGAAGGCCTGGAAAGCCGACGAAGGGAAGATGGCGCTGCTGGCCGACACCGCCTCGCCCGAGGAGATCGACTCGGCGGACTTCGATGCAATCTACTTCACCGGCGGGCATGCGGTGATGTTCGATTTCCCCGATAGTGAAGGTCTGCAACGAATTACCCGGGAGATCTTCGAGCAAGGCGGCGTGGTGTCCTCGGTCTGTCACGGCTACTGCGGTCTGCTCAATACCCGACTGTCGGATGGATCGCTGCTGGTCGATGGCCGCAAGCTGACCGGATTCGCCTGGTCAGAGGAGGTCCTCGCCCGCGTCGACAAGCTGGTGCCCTACAACGCCGAGGAAGAAGTCAAGAAGCGCGGCGCACGGTATGAGAAGGGCCTGCTTCCCTTCGTCTCGTACACCGTCGTCGATGGACGCCTGGTGACGGGACAGAATCCCGCGTCGGCCAAGGCAACGGCAAAGAAGGTCGTCTCCGTCCTCAGCGGGCAGAGACCTTAGGACAGCGTGCGAGCGCCGTCTGCGTAAGCACGCGTAGCCACCTCGAGGTAGCGCTGGACGCCCGCAAGTTGCTCAGTACTGAAATCCTGCAGCGCCTCTTGAATCGGCTCACGGACGCGAGCGAGTATCTCGTCGAGACCGGCTGGCCGGTGACCGGTGTGCGCGACCAGCGCTCGGCGCCGATCGGCTGGATCGTCCTGACGGCGAGCGAGACCCGCCTTCACGAGCCGGTCGACCACCCGGGTTGTCGCGCCAGTGGTCAGCCGCAGCCGGCGTGCGAGCTCTCCTGAAGTGATCGGCCCCTCCAGGTCGAGAAGGTTGCTCGCCTGATGACGACCAACACCCGGTCTGTGCGGGTCATATGGTGCGTGTCCGTTCGTCGATGAACGCATTCCAGTCCGACGCGCGGCTTACGAGGACGTCACGCACTTGCGGGTGGGTATAGACCATGAACGTGTCACTGAGGATCGCCTCGGCGACTTGCTCACCGACTTCCTCGGGCGTCAGTAGTGCGAATTGCGTTCCGGGCCCACGCATCTCGGGTTCGGGGCCGAAGGACGGCGGAAGCGATTCGATGATGTTGGTGATCACCGGTCCCGGGCACAGGACCGTCACGCCGATCCCGCGCGGCGCCAGGTAGAGCCGCAGTCCTTCGGAGAGTTGGATGACGCCCGCCTTCGACACCGCGTACGGCAGTCGGTCGTAGGAGTAGGTGAAAAGGCCTGCGAAGGAAGCGGTGTTGACGATGTGCCCGCTGCCCTGGTCGAGCAACGTCGGCAAGAAGGCGATGTTGCTGCGCACGTAGGACATCAGGTTGATGTTCATGATGCGCTGCCATTCGGTGAGCGGAAGGTGCTCGGGTAGACCGCGGGTGAGCACGCCGACGTTGTTCATCACGACGTCCACCCGGCCGAACTGGTCGAGCACGACATCCCTGAGCGACTCGAAGCTGTCCTCGTCGGCCACATCACACGGAACGCTGATCGATCGTGCACCTTGGTCCCGGATCTCTTCGGCGACCGAAGCCGCGCGATCCGGGTTGACGTCGGCGACGACGATCGATGCGCCGCGGCGGGACAGCGAGAGTGCGGCCGCGCGGCCGATGCCGCTGCCCCCGCCGGTGACGACTGCAACCTTGTCACGCAATGACTCCACGTCCGCGGCCTCCGTCAACCTTGCGCGTCGGCGGCCTCGGCGAGCACGCGCCGCTTCTGTTCACCGATGACCTGGTTCAGCCGGAACCCTTTGGCGCAGCCGTAATACGCGGTGAACTGCAATGCGACTTCGTCCATCTCGTCGAAAGAAATGTCGCCACTCTTCAGCGCCGCGTACACGTGCGACAGGATGGGGATATCGGCGTCCTGGAACGCCACGCACGCCACGGTGATGAGGCGCCGCTCCTTCATGCCCAGGCCCGGCCGCCGCCACATCTCGCCGAAGACGAAATTGAGGATGCCCGCACCTTGATAGGGGTCGTCTCTGGGGGGCGCGAATGGGATGCAGTTGACGTCGACGAACGCCTGTTCCCCGCCCTGGAGGCGCTTCTCGGGGTCGCTCTCGGTGGGCAGCGGGAGAAGTGGTTCTGGCGGGGGAGGCGCCTCGCCACGTTCATCGTGAATTCGTTGCCACTGAATGTCGACGAAGATGTTGAACCGCGACGCCTTGGGCCATCCGGCGTAGACAGCGAAATGCAGGACCGCTTCGCGCATTTCGGTGATCGAGATGTCACCGCTTTTCAGGGCGGCGTAGATGTGCTGCTCCAGCGGTGCGTCGGCGTCGGCCGCTGCCACACATGCCAGCGTGACGAACCGGCGGTCCCGCCGGCTGAGCACCGAGCGCGTCCACACGTCGGCGAAGACGAAGTCGATCAGTCCCTCGGCGATCGCGGGAGTGGTGTCGGTGGGTGGTTCGACCGTCATCACCTCGGTGAAGGCGCGCAGTCCGCGCTCGCGGCGGCTGGTGTGGACGGCATCAGTTGTGGTCATCAGAGCTTGTTGCAGAAGCCGGCGTCGACAGGAAAGGTGACCCCGGTGACGTACTTGGCGTCATCGGAAGCGAGGTAAGCGATGGCCGCGCTGACATCCTCGGGTTCGAGCATGTCGACGGGCATCGGATTCTGTAGGTGTGGTCCGCCGTCGGGGTAGGCCTCCAGGAATGCGGTCATCGCGGGATTCACGGCCATCATGGTGCGCACGGCGGTCGGATGGACGGTGTTCACGCGGATGCTATGTGGAGCAAGGGCATTGGCGAGTGTGCGCATCAGGCCCACGATTCCGTGTTTGGACGCCGCGTAGCCCAGCCCACCGCCCTGGATGCCGCCGAAGCCTCGAAGTCCGGCGGTCGAACTGGTGAAGATGATGCACCCGCCGCGCTGTCCGCCGATCACGTGTGGAATTGCGGCTCTGGCGGTGTGGAAGGCGCCGACAAGGTTCACGTCGAGCACGTCGGTCCACTGCTCGAGCTCTTCATCGATCGTCAATTCGCGGAACGTCATCGTCGCGATCCCGGCATTGGCGCACACGATGTCAAGGCGGCCGAACTGTTCAACACCGGCGTCGAGGGCGGACTGCAATTGATGGAAGTCGCGGACATCAGCGACGGTCGCCAGCATCTTGCCGCCGGCGGCTTCGACGAGCGCGACTGTCTCGTCCAGCTCATCGCCGGTCGCCATCGGATATCCGTTCGACCGGATGTCTGCGCAGATATCGACGCCGATGATGTTGGCGCCCTCGCTGGCCAACCGCACCGCATGGCTGCGGCCCTGGCCGCGGGCCACGCCCGTGATGAAGGCGACCTGGTCGTCCAATCTGCCCATTGTTGTCCTCGCTTCGTTGCGATTTCGGCTGAAGTTTTCCGCGCCGTCGTGGTGTAACGGCGTTACTCTCGAGCGCACAGTAACATCGTTACCGTGTCCGCGGGAGGCGTTATGCAAACGGCACCCACCGAGGGTCGACTGGAGACAGTTGCGTCGGACCCTCTGATCGGCATCGTCGTGGAACTGCTCGACACCGAAGGGTACGAGGCGGTTCAGCTGAGGGAGGTCGCACGCCGCGCGCGCATGTCACTGTCGACGATCTACAAGCGCTACCGCACGCGCGACGAACTCATCATCGCCGCGCTCGAATGGTGGTTGACCGCCAACCGTTACGCCGACCTCGCACCGGCGGATGACGCCACGTTGTACGGCGGGCTCATGCACATATTCCGAACGGTGTTCGAGCCGTGGGAAACCCATCCGCAACTGCTCAAGTCCTACTTCCGGGCGTTGTCGGGGCCGGGGGGAGATCGCCTCACCAAGCTCGGGATTGACGCGGTCACGCCGCCGGCACGCGATGTCCTCGCCCACGCTGATCCCCAGTTCGCTCAGGATCTCGAGCGGATCCTCACCAGCCTCGTGTATGGCGTGCTCGGCCAACTCGCCAGCGACGCCATCGACGTCACCGACGTCGTGCCGTCAATCGAGCGGGCAGTGTTCTGGCTCGTCGACGGTCGCTCATAGCGCGAACGAGAACCCCGTTTAGCTCGCGGTCGATATTTCCGGTAGACCGAAAGAACCCGCGAACAGTGACGACCGTCTACAGGGCGTTACGGCCCATCGTCGGTGTTGTTCACCGCGTTGAGCAGCGCCGCCGTGGCGGCCGACGGGAGCGTTCGCCCCGAGAGGGTGAGCACGTGGCTCAACGGCATCGACGCCACCATGCGCAGTAATTCGGGGTGCTGCTGCAGCGTTGATGCCTGAGCATTGTCGCCTTCCGCCATCAACTTCAGCAACGCCTCGCGTCCGTCCGGCCTGGCCATCCACTCCCCGACCGACGAGTGGACTGTCAGGGGCAAGGCGGGAACGGGCACGGTGAGATCGATGTCGGACGCCAAACGCAGGTCACGTGAGGACGCGCCGACAGCAATCCGGAACGTGCCGGGTTCGACGGTCCAGGCCCCGCGCTGGTCGTCCCAGAACGCGAAATCACGTTCACTCAAGCCTATTTCGACCTGTTGACTTTGCCCGGGCGCTAAATGCACCTTGCGGAATGCCTTGAGTTCACGCTGCGGCCGGTCGACCGACGCGGCCAGGTCGCTGACGTAGATCTGTGCGACGTCGCTTCCGGCTCGGCCGCCGGTGTTGGTGACCGTGAACGACACCGTCGCCTCGCTTCGCCCGGGATCCGGCACGTCGACACGAAGGTCGCTGTAGTCGAAGGTGGTGTAGGACAGGCCATGTCCGAATGGGTGGGCGACGGCGCGATGTGTCGTGTCGTACCAGCGGTAGCCGACATAGTGCCGCTCGCCGTACAGCACCCGCTGCGCGGTGCCCGGGAAGTTGCAGTAGGCCGGGGTGTCGGTCAATACCCAGGGAATCGTCTCGGCGAGCCGCCCGCCCGGCTCGGCCAGCCCGAACAGGATGTCGGCGGCCGCACCCCCGCCTCCTTGTCCCGGGAGCCACATCTCGAGGACGGCGCGGGCGTGCTGCTCGACGCCGGCTGTCAGCACAACACCGCCGTTGCTCAGGACCACCGCGATGTTGGGATTCACGGAGGCCACTGCGCCCAGCAGTCGGAGTTGATCGGCGGGCAGTTCGAGCGTCGTGCGGTCGAAGCCCTCCGATTCGGCGACCTCAGGTAGGCCGAGGAACATCAGCACGACCTCGGCACCCCGCGCCGCCGCCATGGCATCGGCGAGCAACGCTTCGGGAGCTGAGTCGTCGAGGGTGAACCCGGGCGCGAATCGGATCTCGCACCGACCGTCGACGATGGCAGTCAACTCGGTCAGTGCTGATTCGATACGGGTTGGGCGCACGTGGGAGCTTCCGCCGCCTTGGTAGCGCGGGGTCCGGGCGAACTCGCCGATGACCGCCACAGGCCCGCGGCGCGCCGGATCAAGCGGAAGCAGACCGTCATTGGTGAGGAGCACCGCCGACTCGGCGGCAGCCCGGCGAGCCAGGCGATGATGACGATCCCGGTCGACCACCCCGACGTCTGTGTCGCGGTCGTTGAGCAGACGCGCTGCCATCGCCAGGATCCGCTCGGCGGCTCGGTCGACAACCGACTCCTCGAGAGTTCCGCTCGCGACGGACTGCAGCACAGTCGCCGCTGCCGCACCGCCGCCGGTCCCGGGCATGATGAGATCGAGCCCGGCTTGCAGGGATGCAACCGGATCGACCACCGCGCCCCAGTCGGACACGACGACACCGGCGAACTGCCAGTCGTC
Source organism: Mycobacterium sp. GA-0227b (assembly GCF_001499855.1). Classification (GTDB taxonomy): domain Bacteria; phylum Actinomycetota; class Actinomycetes; order Mycobacteriales; family Mycobacteriaceae; genus Mycobacterium. The sequence goes on along the minus strand of NZ_LQIK01000001.1, from coordinate 155,553 downwards.
GCGAAGAATCTCGGTGAGTAGCCACGGATTCCGGGCTGCCGGAACACCATTGACGGCGTTGTAGGCTGCCATCACCGTGGCCGGGTTTGCGTCCCGGACGATGTGCTCGAATGCCGGCAGGTAGATTTCACGCAGTGTTCGTTCATCGACCTCTGCGCTGACCCGCATGCGATGGGTCTCTTGATTGTTGGCCGCGAAGTGCTTGACCGACGCGCCGACACCGCAGCGCTGAAGGCCCCGTACCCATGCGGCGCCCAGTTCGCCGGACAACACCGGGTCTTCGGAGAAGTATTCGAAGTTGCGTCCGCACAACGGGCTCCGCTTGATATTCACGCCCGGGCCGAGCAGGACGTCGACTCCCAATGCGCGGCTCTCTGCGCCGAGTGCGGCGCCGATCTCCTCGAGCAGTTGCGGGTCCCACGACGATCCGGTCGCCGCTGCGGTCGGGAACGCCGTCGCCGGCTCGCACTCGTAGAAGTTCTGCGGCGCAGCACCTTCGGCCATCCGCCGCACGCCGTGCGGTCCATCGGTCAAGGTCAGCGACGGCACGTTCAACCGATCGATTCCCACTGTCGACCACATGTCGCCGCCGGTGACGAGCGCGGCCTTCTCCGCAAGCGTCATCTCGGCGACGACCGTCTTCGGGTCGAACATCACTGGCCTTTCGTTCGACCTACCAGCCTGTCATGCGCTGTGCGTGGTGACGGCGTGTTCGGGCCAACCGAAGGTGGGTTCAGTGTCGACAGCTCCCTTCAATCCGTCGCACTCATGTCCCCAGTCGCCGGGATGCCGTCGGCGAGGCCGTAACGCAAGTACACGGTCCCCTTGGAACTTATTGCGGGCGGTTCGAGGAGCGTGACGTTCGTGGGCACAGTGCCGTCGTCGAAGACCTTCTTTCCGACGCCGAGCATGAGCGGGTGCACCCAGAGGTCAACACGGTCGAAGAGCTTCTCCCGCAGCAGGGTCTGCACCAGGTTCAGGCTGCCGACGACCTTCACGTTCTCGTGCCGGTCGCGGACCTCGCGCACGGCGTCCCCCAAGTCGGGACCCAGCTGTGTAGACCCTGCCCACGAAAGGTCGGGCTTGCCGCGCGAGGCGACGTACTTCGGCACACGGTTGAAGAGCGTGGCGATCTCACCCTGTTGGTGCGGCCAATGGGCGGCGAAGATGTCGTACGTGCGCCGGCCGAGCAGCAGCGCGTCCGTGCCCTCGTATGCATCCGCGATCTGGGCGCCGGTGGCCTCGTCCATCAGCGGCGCCTGCCATCCGCCGAACGGAAACCCCGCCGGGTCCTCGTCGGGACCGCCGGGTGCCTGCCCCACGAGATCGAGGGTGGCGAACAGTTCTAGGTAGATGAGGCCCATGCGCGGACTCCTGATACGTCGGTGGTCACTATCAACAAATAGACTCGCGGCCGCGGGCAGAGTCATCGCCGGCGTTGGTATGCAAGTTCTCCTGATCCGCTAACACGGCCGTCGGCGCCGACGATTACAGGGACATGCCTCTGTTTCGTGCTGCCGGCGCGCTCGCTGTCGCGCTGACTGCGCCCTGGTTGTGGGTGGCAACGGCGCACGCGGAGGGCTTCGCGCAACTCGACCGTGTTCCGGTCGTGGCTTCCCCGACGTGTGCCGGTACCGTCAGCGCCGAGGCCCAAGTGGCCCCTGTGCAGGTCGGCGATCGTGTCGAGGATGGTGTCCGCGTTGCCATCCACTACGACGCCGCCATTTACGACGGTTCGTGCGCACTCACCGTGAGCGCCGACTGGGTGAATCTCGACACTGGTGCGTCGGGAAGCCGCGACATCACCGCCGTGTCGACGATCGACGGGCACTACGGTTTCATCGGCTACGCCAGCACCACGTTCGAGACGGGTAGCGGCACGGTGGTCGTCACGCTCAGCTCCCATCCGGGCGCCGAGATGCGCATCACGACTTGAGACCTACGCGCCTCGGCCCCAACCATCGCCAAGCGCCGCACGACTAGAGTTCGTAAGGTGCTCGGGTTCTGCGAGACGGCGTGGGAGGCGGCATGACGCTCGCAACGCAGTTGTGGACGGAGAACGCTGACGTGGTGGCCGAGGTGCTGGCCAACCCGTTCGTACGGGGTATCGGAGACGGCTCACTGGACCGCGATCTCTTCGCGGGCTATATCGCACAGGATGCGTTTTTCCTCGCATCGTTCGCCCGTGCCTATGGTTTGGCGTTAGCCCGCAGCTCGGACACGGCCACCTTGTTGACGTTCGCCGATTTGCTCGCCGGGGTGCGTGAGGAACTCGGGTTGCACGCGTCGTATGCGGCGTCGTGGGGGATCGACATGGCTGGCGTCGAGCCTGCCGCGGCGACGCTGGCCTACACCGAGTTCCTGCTGGCCACCGCCGCCACTGGTGATCTCGGGGTGGTGTGCGCGGCGATGACACCGTGCATGCGGCTCTACGCGCACATCGGAACCACGTTGGACGCCGACACCGCCGGACCGTACGCCCAATGGGTGCAGACCTATGCCGATCCGGGCTTCGAGGACGTGGCTGCACTGCTGGAACGACTGCTCGATCAGCACGCCGATGACGTCCCCTCCGCGCGTACTGCCTACCGGCGGGCGATGCGGCTGGAGCTGGCGTTCTTCGATGCGGCCCTGCTGCCTGGGGGCTGATGACGCGGCCGGCGATACGAAGATCCCCCGGGCGCGACCATAACCGTTAGAGGGAGCGCGCGATGATTTCCTTCATGATCTCGTTGGTGCCGGCGTAGATCTTCTGGACGCGGTTGTCGGCCCACGCCCGCGCTATCGGATATTCGGTCATGTATCCATAGCCACCATGGAGTTGCAGGCATTCGTCGAGCGCGGCCATCGAGCGTTCGGTGGTCCACCATTTCGCCATCGCGACCGTGGGGATGTCGAGTTCGCCGCGCAGATGCCGCGACACGCAGTCGTCGACGAACACCCGCGCAATGCGCGCCTCGGTGGCCACTTCGGCGAGTTTGAACTTGGTGTTCTGGAACGCGAACAGCGGCTTGCCGAACGCGTGCCGGTCCTTGGTGTATTGCACGGTCTGCGCCAACGCCTCCTCGACGCCCGCGGCCGCACCGACCGCGATGATCAATCGCTCCTGCGGCAGTTGGAGCATGAGCTGCACGAACCCTTGGCCCTCTTCGGTGCCGAGCAGGTTCGATGTCGGAATCCGGACGTCCTCGAAGAAAAGTTCGGAGGTGTCCTGGCCCCTCTGGCCGATCTTGTCCAGCACGCGCCCGCGCCGGAACCCCGGTCGGTCGGCCTCGACCAGCACCAGCGAGATCCCGCTCGCCCCTTCGGAGGTGTCGGTCTTGGCGACAACGACGATCAGATCGGCCTGAGCACCGTTGGTGATGAAGGTCTTCGAACCGTTGACCACGTACTCGTCACCCTCGCGGATGGCTTTGGTCTTGACGGCCTGCAGATCTGAGCCGGTACCGGGCTCGGTCATCGCGATCGCCGCGACCACCTCGCCTCTGGCCATCTTCGGCAGCCACTGCCGCTTCTGTTCGTCGGTGCCGTACGCGTTGAGGTAGTGCGCGACGATCCCGCTGTGCACCGACTGGCCCCACGACGTGTCGCCGATGCGCGCCTGCTCCTCCATGAGAACCGCCTCGTGCGCGAAAGTTCCTCCGCCGCCGCCGTATTCCTCGGGAATCGACATGCATAGCAGGCCCAGCTCGCCGGCCTTGGTCCACAGCTCGCGGTCGACGTGATGCTGATCGATGAACCTCTCGGCGTTGGGCTTGATCTCCTTCTCGCAAAACGAGCGGGCTAGTTCGCGCAGCGCGTCGAGGTCGTCGTCGAGCCAGCTGGAGCGGTATGCGGTCATGTCGTCACTTTCTGGACAGCGTGGTAATCGGGGTAGTGCAGGTCGGCCATCTGGTTGAGGTACTGGGTGGCGAAGCCGGGATACATGGTGGCGTTGAAGCCGTCTTCGGTCAGATACCAGCTGCGGCAACCCGAATTCCAGGTGGTCTTCGCCAGCCGCTGCTGGAGCTCTTCGTTGAAGCGGCGTTGGGCATCGACGCGGACGTCGAGGTACTTCAGACCCCATCGGTTCAGCGTCCGGATCGCCCGCACCGCGTATTCGATCTGGGCCTCCATGTACACAAGCGCCGAATTGTGGCCCGGACCCGAGTTCGGACCGAAGGTCAGATACAGATTCGGGTAGCCGGCGACGCTTGTGCTCTTGTATGCGTAAGCGCCGGAGGACCATTCGTCGCCGAGTGACCGTCCGCCCAGCCCGGTGACCGGGAACGGCGTGCCCGCCTTGCACACATCGAAGCCGGTGGCGAAGACGATCGCGTCGACCTGGTGCTCGATGCCGTCGGAAGTGCGAATCCCGTTGGGGCACAATGTCGCGATTGGCCACGTGATCAGCTTGCAGTTCTCTTTGGCCAGGGACGGGTAGTAGTCGTTGCTGATCAGTAGCCGTTTGCAGCCTGCGGTGAATCGCGGGGTGAGCTGGCGTCGCATCCAGGGGTCCTTGACTTGCAGGCGCAACTGCATCTTCGCGATTCCCTGCAGCGCGCGCGTCATCACCGTCGGCCACACCAAGCCGAGCGCCATGAACTCATGGACCCAGAACACACCTTTGCGCGCCGCGCTCTGGGTGACCGGAAGCTGCCGGTAGAGCCGCTTGTTCCACTCCGGAGTGCGGTACTGCAGCCGCGGCAGCACCCAGCCCGGAGTGCGCTGAAACACCTTCACCTGCGCGGCGGTCTTGACCAACTCGGGGATGATCTGCACCGCGCTGGCGCCGGTTCCGACGACGGCGACCCTCTTGCCGCTGAAATCGTATTCGTGATCCCAACGGGCGCTGTGGATCTTCTCTCCCGTGTACGTCTCGAGGCCGCGAATCGGCGGCAGGCTCGCGTTCGACAGCGGCCCCTGAGCCATGATGACCGAGGCACCGGAATAGGTGTGTCCGGCGGCGGTGGCGATCGACCACACGCCGTCGGACTCATCGAACGACAACGCGGTGACTTCGGTGTCGAACCGGATGAACCGGCGCAGGTCGAAGTTCTCGACCATCCACTCGATGTAGCCGAGGATGTCGTTGCTGCCCGAATAGCCTTGCGGCCAGTCCGGTTTCGGCGCGAACGAGTATGAGTACAGCAGCGACGGGATGTCACAGGCGGCGCCCGGATAGGCGTTGTCGCGCCAGGTGCCACCCACTGCGCTGGCACGCTCGAGGATCACGAAGTCCTCGATTCCACTCTGGCGCAACCGGATTGCCGCGCCGAGCCCAGCGAAGCCGGCGCCGATGATCACCACTGAGGCCGTCATGACGCCACCGGTTCGGGGGTGAGCTCGCGGATCCAGGACGGCACCGGCCGCAGCATCCGCTTCGGGTAGCGAGCCGACAGCGCGATCAGCGGGTCGGCGATGAACCGGCGGAACCGCACGTTGCTCTCGACGACCAGATTTCCGTGGCCGCGCACGATGCGGTACATGGGGTTGCGGCTGGTGTACTCGCTGCGGTCGCCCACGTTGGAGAACCGTTTGATGGCCGCGAACAGGCTCTCCTCCTTCAGTCCCATCGCGACCACGTTGTCACGCATCTTCGACAGCAGCGGGGTGTAGATGAGCACCCCGATCAGAAAGGCCGGGCTGGCCACGGCGCCGACGGTGTTGATCAGCAGCTTGCGGGCAGGCGCATTGCCGAGCAACTCCAATGCGTGGAAATCGACTGCGAGGTGCCGGGATTCGTCGGCGTTGATCAGCTTGAACGCTTCGTGGCACACCGGGTCTTGGACCTCGTCGAGGAGAAACTTGAGCAGGGCGCCGTCCAGCGCCACCTCGAGCATCGGGATGATGGTGCCGAGCATGCTCAGCGATGCCTTGTCGGCGTAGGTGTCGAGCCAGTCGATCGCGAGGCGGATGTTGATGTTCGGTTCGGGGATCTCGTCTTCTTCGAGCATGCCCCACCGGCGCATCAGGGCCAGTTCGGCATTGGCGTGGCGTTGCTCTTCGGCGTGGAAATACCGGTAGATCTCGGCAAGGGTGTCGTCGGACGCCTTCAGGGCCAGCGCGGCGAATCCGCGGGCACCGACCTGCTCGATCCACACCAGGTCCGACATGAATTCCTTGAGTTTGGGGCGCTGCTCGTCGGTGATCAGTTCGGCACCCGGGGCGTCCCAGTCGATGTCGCCGAGCGCCCACTGCCGGTCCTTGATCTTGGCCAGCATGTCGGAAAGGTCCATGGCCATGGCGAACTCCTCTGTGGTCGTTGTCTTTTCAGGCGGTGAATGGTTCTCGGGCCGCGCCGGAGGCAAGGTGGTCGGCGAGAAACGTGCCGCTCTGCTGGATTGCGGTGCGTGCCTCGGGAACGAAGCGGAACATCGCGGGGAAGACGTGGATCTGTCCGCGGGCGACGTGCAGGTGCACTGTCACGTTGGCGTCGCGAAGGCACTGGGTGAGACGGCGCGAGTCGTCGAGCAACATCTCTGTGCTGCCGACGTGGATCATCGTCGGCGGGAAACCGGCGACGTCGGCGTCGAGCACCGACAGCAGTTCTTCGCAGGGGTCGGCGTCGCCGACGTAGAGGGCGAATGTCGGCGCTACGCGTCGCGCCGGCGCGAACGCATCGCGTCGTCGCCCGTCCAGCGCGAGAGCCAACGCGCCGGTGAGATCCAACGCCGGTGAGTACAGCAGCACCGCCGCGGGATCCGGCAGGCCGTGTCGGCGCGCGGCCAATGTCGTGGCGACCGCCAGCTGACCACCGGCCGAGTCGCCCGCGACCGCGACGGCCCGTCCGGTCGACGCCAGCCATTCGTAGGCGGCCAGTGCGTCGTCGGCGGCACACGGGAAGCGGTGACGCGGCGCCTTGCGGTACTCGACGGCGAACACCGGCTGACCGGAGGACGCCGAGAGCTCGCCGATCAGGCCCCGGTGAGTACGTGGTGAACACGCGACGAAGGCGCCTCCGTGGATGTAGAGCACCGCGGCCCCGTCAGGGTCGACGCCGGGGGCGCACACCCACTCCCCGCGGACGCGTCGGCCGCCGAACGCGGCGTCGACCGGCGTGACCGTCAGTCCGCGGCGCGGCGCGGAGGCCGCGGCGAGAAACGCCCGCAGGATGACATCGAGGCCGCAGACTCCGACCGCGTTGGACGGGAGCAGTGCAGTGACAGGTCGCATCACCGCCGAGCTCAGCGCGAACAGTGCCCTGCTGGCCACGCTCGGCGCGGCGAATGCCCCGGACGTCGCTGGCGCAGAAACCTTGGAAGCTCCATTGCGTTCCATGAAGAACGAAGGTACATATTTAGTGTATTTGTTTCAATGGGGGAGGTGCCGGCCGTGAAGTACACCGGTTTGCTCGCAAAGGCCGTGCAGCGATTCGGCTCGCCGGCGGTGGAGGGCACCGGCGAACGCATCCTCGACGCCGCGTTGAAACAGTTCGAGCTGTTCGGCATCAATCGTTCGACCGTCGAAGACATCACCCGTCGGTCCGGACTCGCCCGGGTCACCCTCTACCGGCATTTCCCCAGCAAGGACGAGATCATCGAGGCCGTTCTCCTGCGCGAGCTCGAGCGGTTCCTTGCCGACCTGCGAGACGAAGCCGCCCGCTATTCCGAGAAGGAAGACAAGCTCGTCGAAGGGTTCGTCTTCACCCTCAACACCCTGCGTCAGCACACGTTGCTGCAGCGGATACTGGCCACCGAACCCGAAACCGTGCTGCCGTTCCTGACCGTCGAAGGCGACGGCGTCGTCCAGACGGCGTCATCATTTCTCGCATACCAGCTGGCGGTGGAACTACCCGAGGACGACCGCACGCAGCTGGAACTGCTCGAGGTCTCGGAGGTGACGGTGCGAATCATCTTGTCGTTCTTTCTGACACCGTCGGTGAACATCGCACTCGGCGACGACGATGCTGCGCGGGCCTTCGCGCGCCGCTATCTCGTCCCGCCGCTTCTGGGCCTGACCGCCAGCTGAGTTGCTCTGGTTATCGCCCAAATCGGTGCTGTAAGTCGGCGTCGACCTGGTCGTAGTCGCGGTTCTTGGTCTCCGGCACATAGCGTTTGACGAACCACAGTCCGAACGCGCAGATGAATGCAAAGAGCCAGAATGTCTGGCCCTGTCCGAGCGCGTTCACCACGGTAAGGAAGACGAGGCTGACGACGAAGTTCGACGTCCAGTTCACCGCGGTCGCCGCGCTCGAGCCCGACGCGCGCACGCGTGGTGGGAAGAGCTCGCCGACCAGCACCCAGAAGATCGGGCCCAAGCCCGCCGCGTAGGCGGCGATGTAGACAACCATGAACACCAGCGACAGCTCGGCGCTCATCCCGGCGACGAACGACAGCCCGAGCAACGCGAGCATGACGGCCATGCCGGCCAGCGAGACGATCAACAGAGGGCGGCGCCCCAGCCGGTCGATCAGACGAATCGCGACAAGCGTCATGACCAGGTTGATGACGCCGATGGCCACCGAATAGACGATGGCGTTGGACGCGGTCAGCCCGGACTGCGAGATGATGGTCGGCGCGTAGTAAATGATGGTGTTGATTCCGCCGAACTGCTGGATGGCAGCCAGCGTGAGCCCTACCACGAGCGCCGGGCGGACCCGCGCGGCGAGCAGTGCACGCCATCCATTCGTGTCCCGATCGTCGTCCTGCCCATCGGAGGCCCGCCCCAGGCGCTGTTGACGTCGCTGCAGCAATCGATCTGCAGTCGCTTCGTTGGTGACCGACGCGATCAACCGGCGGGCCTGGTCGGCGCGGCCGTGGGTCAACAGCCACTGCGGAGACTCGGGCAGGACCCCTACCGCCGCGACCACCATCACCAGGGCAGGGACCGCGCCGAACCCGATCATCGCGCGCCAATTCTCAGCGCTGGAGAACACCACGTTGACCAGATACGCGACGAGGATCCCGGTCGTGATCATCAGCTGGTTGAGGGTCAGCATCCGGCCCCGAACCTCTGACGGAGCAATCTCAGACAGGTAAACCGGAACGGTTGCCGAGGCGGCACCCACCGCGAGGCCGAGCACCAGTCGGCCGGCGAGCAGTGTCCAGTACCCGGTCGAAAAGGCCGCGACCGCCGTGCCGAGCAGGAAGACCGCGCCCTGCAGCCCGAAGATTCTCTTGCGGCCGATTCGGTCGGCGATGCGTCCCGACCCCAGCGCGCCGGCCATCGCGCCCAAGAGAAGGACACTCACCACGCTGCCCTGCTGGAAGGCGTTCAGTTCGAAATCGGTCTTGACGAACAGCAGCGCGCCGGAGATGACGCCGGTGTCGAAGCCGAACAGGAAGCCGCCGACCGCGATCAGGATCGCCCAAGACCAAATCCTTCGCAGTCCCGCGGCCGGAACCTCCGCGAGCGGTCCCTCGGTCCCCGGTGCACTGGAGAACCCCTGTGCCATGACTACCACCCTGACGTCGTCGTCGCGCTTATGCAGCATGTCGGAGAACTCGGACCTCGGGGCGGGCCTAGTGATGATCGACCCGTGAGCCGTTGACATGTTTACATTACGTCCTGTAAAGATAATGCGCATGTGGCGACCGACAACGACCCGGCGTCGTCGGTGACGAGGGCAGAACCGGCGCGCGGTCGTCCACGTGATCCGCGCACTCAGCAGGCCATCATGGCGGCCACGCGTCGACTGCTGGCGCGTGACGGCTATGAGCAGGTGTCCATCGAGTCGATCGCGCGCGAAGCCGAGGTGAGCCGACCGACGGTGTACCGGCGCTGGCCGTCGAAGACCCACGTCGTCTTCGATGCCGTGTTCGGTCCCGCGGACAGCGCCGAGGTGTTGGCGGGATCGGGTGAATTCCACTCAGACCTAAGGCAATTCGTGGAGGGCGTGTTCAGGTTCTGGCGCGAACCCGTGGTGGCCAGCGCCACCATGGGCATCCTGGCTGACCGACACCGCGACCCCGCACTCGTCATCCGTACCCAGCAACTTCTCGATGAGCAGACCCGCCACGACTTCGCGGCTTTGGTGCGGTCGGGTATCGAGCAGGGGCTGGTCCGGCCCGACCTCGACGTCGAGATGGTCTACGACGTGCTGGTCGGCACCACGTTCTACGCCGCGCAGGTGCTGCAGCGCGACGACAGCGACGACGTGGTCAGCAGACTCTGCTCACTAATCATGCAGGGAGCCGCAACCACAAATGAGGAGAACCCGTGAGCAATGTGCAACCGGCCGACGACCTTTCGGCAGCGTTCGCTGACCTGCTCGACGAGGTCCGCGCCGTCGAACAACGGGTGCGCGACGCCGATCCGCCGTTGGACGAACCGGACATCCTCGACGGCTACCGACTGGCTTTCAGCCTGCTGCGCGTCGCCGTGGACGCCTATGTCTGGGGCGACAAGGAAAAGCCCATCCTGGTCGATGTCATCAGCCCCTACTTGAAATGGGGTGGCGACAATTCCGATGCCTTCTACCAACTCTCGCCGATCGACCCCGACCGCCGATATCGCGTCAGCGGCAACCGTGGCGACGCCGTCTACCTGTCGATGACGGTCTACGGCGGCCCCGACGACGGACGCTACAGCGACCGGATCGTCGGCACCATCAATGACCGCGCCCTGGAATTCGACGCCGACGGCAACTTCGAGTTCACCCTCAGCGCAACCCCACCCGAAGCCGGCGCGTGGCTCAAACTCGAGCCCGACGCGGTGTTCGCCCTCACCCGCGACTACATGGAAGCGCCCGAGGACGGTCGGCGCCCGGAATGGAAGATCGAGGCGATCGATCCGCCGGCCCGTCGGCACGACGACCGTGCCGATCTGACCCGGCGCCTGCGCGCGGCGCGAACGTGGCTCAACGAGCAGTGCAAGATGCTGCCCGTTCGGGTGGAGCCGCCCAACGAGATTCACGAACCGTTCCCGGTGCCCACCCAGACCTACGGATGGGCGGCCGGCGACGCCGCATACGCCATGGGCGCCTACCACCTCGAACCGCACCAGGCGCTCATCATCGAGGGCACCTCACCGGACTGCGTTTTCTGGAATCTCTGTCTGTGGAACCCCTTCCTGCACACCTACGACTACACCCACGAGCGGGTCACCATCAACGGCGCCCAGGTCAGCTATGAGGACGACGGTTCGTGGCGGATCGTCATCAGCGATCAGGATCCGGGGCACCCGAACTGGGTATCGACCGCCGGTAGGTCCAAGGGCTTGATCTGGCTGCGCTGGTTCCTGCCGGAGGACACCCCGGCCCGTCCGCAGTGTCGCGTGGTGGATGTCGCGGAGTTGCGCGCGTGATCGACGGAGTGACGCGGCCGGCGTCGATCAGGCTGACGGACCTTGCCGATCCGGTGTATCCGGCGGAGGCACAACCGATGCGTCAAGCGCTGGCCGCCTACGGCGCAACGCTGGAACTGTCACCGCAGGCGTTGCTGGCGGCGGCGACCGAGCGCACGGGCCTCGCCGAGTGGGGCGACCCGGGTTTTCGGGACCGCCTCGACGTGCTGTGCGGCGCGCTCGTCGAAGAGGCCGGGCTCTCCGACACCGGCACCGCCGTCGTGTTCGAGCAGTTGGTGGGCAACCTGGTCAATCGGCTTCGGTTGGCGGCCTTGATCACCGAGCACCCGGAGATCGAGGACATCCCGATCGAACGTCCGATCATCATCTGCGGACTTCCGCGCACCGGAACGACCCATCTGCACAACTTGATCGCCGCCGACCCCGCGATCCGCTATCTGCCGTACTGGGAAAGCCTCGAGCCGTTCCCGGCGCCCGATGAACACGATTCGCAGCCCCGGCGGGATCGATGCGCGACCGGCCTTGAGCTGGTGAACACGTCGATGCCCGAGTTCAAGCGGATGCATGACATGACGGTCGACCATGCGCACGAGGAGATCCAGCTCCTGGTGAACGACATCTCGGGCATGCTGTTCGAAACCACCTATCACGTACCGAGTTTCGCGGCGCACTACAAGGCGAACGACCAGGCGCCGTCGTACGCGTACCTGAAGCGCAGCCTGCAGGCGTTGCAGTGGCTGCGCGGCGGAACCCGGTGGGTGCTGAAGTCGCCACAGCACCTCGAGCAGTTCCCGACGCTCGTCTCCACGTTCCCGGACGCCATCTTCGTTGTGACGCATCGAGATCCGGTCGAGGTGACGCAGTCGATGGCGACCATGGTCAGCTACGCGGCGCGGATGGCGTGTGCCCGTCCGAACCCACAAGAGATCTCGCGTTACTGGCTCGAGCGTGTCGAGGACCTGCTGAACGGCTGTGTGCGTGACCGCGACGCGCTGCCCGCCGCACAATCGGTCGACGTGCGGTTCGAGGAATTCATGGCCGACGAGGAAGGCACCATCGCGGCGATCTACGAACTCGCCGATCAGCCCTTCGAGGCGAACTCGCGCGCTGCGATGGCGCAGTTCCGGTCAGATCACCCACGCGGCCGCTATGGCGGCGTGCTCTATCAGCCCGCCGACCTCGGGTTGGACACCGACGAGATCGACAGCCGACTGAGCGCCTATCGCAGCCGGTTTCTCACCGATTGAACCTGGAGGAACGATGAATGAAACTGCACCTCAATCTATCTCGTCGCGAGCATGGGTGGCCACGAGCCTGGGTGACCCCGCCAAGGTGCTCGAGCAACAGACGGTGGACGTGCGGCCGCCCGGGCCCAACGAGGTCCGAGTCGCTGTCCGCGCCTTCTGTCTGAACTTCAACGACATCGACATCATTCGAGGGCGCTACTCGACACTGCCCCTGCAACCACCGTTCGTACCGGGCATGGAGACGGTCGGAGTCGTCGAAAGTGCGGGTCTAGGCGCCGAGCATCTTGTCGGTCGACGAATCGTCGGCATTCCGGTGATGGCGTTCGGCGGCTATGCCTCCTACGCGATCGTCGACGCGGCGACAGCTCTGGAGCTGCCGGACTGGATCAGCGACACCGATGGCGCGGCGCTGCACTACCCGTTCCATCTGGGCTGGTTCGCGCTGCGGGAACGGGGCCGACTGCAACCCGGTGAGACGTTGTTGGTCCACGCCGCTGCCGGTGGAACCGGCTCAGGCGCTTTGGTTCTCGGCAAAGCGCTGGGCGCTCGGGTCATCGCGACGGCCGGTAGCGACGAGAAGGTCGCCTTCTGCAAGGAACTCGGCGCCGATCACGCCATCAACTACCGGCGCGGCGACTGGGTCGATGAAGTCATGGAGTTGACCTACGGCCGTGGCGTAGACGTCGCCTTCGATGCCGTCGGTGGCGACGTGACCGTGCAGACGTTCCGGTGTATGGGGCTCAACGGACGTCATCTGATGGCAGGCTTCGCCGAGGACATCGCGCTCGAGGACGGCGACTATCTCTCGCCGCGGCCGATCGCATACGGCAACTTCGACGTGTGCGGTGTGTGTTTGGTCTACGTCACCGATCCACTCGCCGTCCGTCGCACCCTGGGCTTCAATTGGCCGGCGCGCTCCGACGGAGTCGACGCCCATACCAAGATCCTCGAAATGATTCGGACCGGGACGATCCGGACCGTCGTCGGCGCCGAGGTGCCGTGGGTGGAACTGCCGACCGCCCTGGAGCGCATGCAAGCGCGCGCGACCACCGGCCGTCTCGTGGTGACGACCGGCGCGCACGGTTAGACAACTACCCGGCCTCGCGGCGTCGATCGAAGCGATAGCGCAGGGGTCGGCCCAGCCGCCGGGTCGCGCTCACGCGGTACATGGCACGCAACAGGCTTCGGTGAAGCGGCGAAAAGTGACGGTCCATCCCCGGCGCGTCGGTGTACCAGAGTTCGGCGTCGAAGACCAGGCCGGGCACCGCGCGCTCCAACTCGCGCGGATCGTTGATGGCCCAGCCCAGTCTCGCGCCGGAGGCCTTCACGCACCCGTAGCGCTGCAGGAACCACAAGCCTCCGCGGCCATAGCCGTCGAACAGCAGTTCACCGGAGGGGAAGTGCTCGGTGATCCGGCATAGCAACGCGACGCCCTCGTCGGCAGGCAGGTATGGCGTGAGACCTTCGGCGATCACCAGAACCGGCCTGTCGCCGGGGACCTCGTCGAGCAGCTGCGGATCGGTGACCGACATGGCGACCGTGTGCGTGCCGGCGGGTGGCGGGGGGAAGAGCCGCCGGCGCAACTCCATGACATCGGGGAAGTCGACGTCGTACCACCGCACCGTGGAGGGCGGGTCCACCCGGTACACCCGGGTATCCAGGCCGCAGCCAAGGTGCAAGACGGTGCAGTGCGGATTGCTGTCGAGAAACCGCCGGGCCCAGGTGTCGTAAGCCTTGGCGCGCACCGCAAGTGACGTGTGGTCGGTGCGACGAATCCGCAGCCGGCTGAAGTCGTAGTCGATCCGCTGAAGCGCCTTATCGGCTTCGCGATCGGCCAGGACGGTGTTCGGTCGGCGGCTCTCCATGGCCTTGCCGTACAGCGTGGCGAGCGTGGTTTCTTGTGCGCCGATGAGCCTGACCGTCTCGAGTTCCACAGGTCGCTCCAGTTTCTCCTGATAGTGGGTCGGACACCGGCCTGCACGTGACAGACCGACCGTCGGTCTATTAGGCTAGCAGCCGTGCGGCAGCTGAAAAAGCCAGAAGTACGCCGAGGCGAGATCGTCGATACCGCGCTACGGCTATTCGCCGACCGGGGTTACGAGAAGACGACCGTCGAGGCGATCATCGGGGAGTTGGGTGTCGCGAAGGGTTGCTTCTACCACTACTTTCGGTCCAAAGAAGACCTCTTCGGGGCGTGTGCGGAGATCGTTTCGGAGCGGTTGCTCGCCGACTATCGCGGCATTCTCGAGAACCCCGCCGCGCGGCCGGCCGAACGCCTGGTGGCGTTCCTCGACTACACATACGGATTGGCGGATGATCCGGATGGTTTCCTGCGCTCACCGCAGCCTACCGCGGTCGCCGATCTAGACCATCGGGTGTCGAACACAGTTGCCGCACAACTGCTGCCGAGCGTCACGTCCTTGATCGACGAAGGGGACACCGTCGGCGATTTCGTCGTCACCGATCCCGAGATGACCGCGGTGGCCGTCCTCGGCGCATTGAACAACCTGCACAACGCCTATGTCTTCCGCGCCGAACTAGACCTCGCAGCGCACCGGCGAGGTGTTCTTCAACTGCTCGATCGCATGCTCGTTGCGCAACTGCCGGAATCGGTGGACATGCCGGCCACGAAGGGGGAGACCCGATGAACGACGTGCTGATCGTGGGTGCCGGTCCAACCGGGCTGACGATGGCGATCGAGCTGGCACGACGCGGCGTCGCGGTGCGAATAATCGACGCCGCGGCCGGTCCGGCCACCGACACGAGGGCACTTGGCATGCAAGCCCGAACGCTGGAACTGTTCGAGAAACCCGGGGTCGTCCAGCCCCTGCTCGACCGGGGTCTGCGGGCCCGGGTTTTCAACGTCTTCAGCGAGAACCGCCAGATCCTGCGCGCCGACTTCGCCGGCCTTGACAGTCCCTTTCCCTTCTTGCTGATGATTCCGCAGAACGACACCGAAGAGGTTCTCGCCGAGCACCTCGCCACGCTAGGGGTCGAGGTGGACCGCGACACGGAACTGGTGTCGTTGGACCAGACCGATGAACACGTCCATGTGCAGGTGCGGTGTGCCGACGGCACCGTCGACACAGCCACGGCGTCGTGGCTCATCGGCGCTGACGGCGCACACAGCACCGTGCGGCACGCGCTCGGGATCGGTTTTCTCGGCGGCGCATTCGAGGAGAACTTCGCCGTTGCCGATCTGCGGATGGACTGGTCGCTACCGCACGACCAGTTCTTCGCGTACCTGAACCGAGGACGTTTCGTCGCGTACTTCCCGATGCTCGGCGGATGGCACCGGATCGCCGTCGCGCAACCGCCTGACGCAGCGTCATCGGAGCTCCCGGTCAGCCACGAGGAGCTGCAGGCTGCCGTCGATATCTGTGCGCCCCCGGGCGCCCGGATCGCCGAGATCCGACAGGCCGGCCGTTTCCGAATCAACCAGCGCCGCGCTGAAACTCATGCTCGGGGACGGGTTTTCCTGGTAGGGGACGCCGCGCATATCCACTCCGTGGTAGGTGCGCAAGGAATGAACACCGGAATCGCCGACAGCTTCAACTTGGGGTGGAAACTGGCAGCCGTGGTGCGGGGGGCTGCGCGGCCAGAGTTGCTCGAGACTTACGCGGCCGAACGAGCTCCGGTGGCCGACCGGCTGGTCAGGGGAACCCGGCGCATCACTCGGATGACGTTGCTGCGCAATCCTGTATCTACCGCCGTGCGCCGTCGGGTCGCTCCAGTGGTGTTGGGCCGCGACGCTGTCCAGCGAAAGCTCACCCGAGCGATCTCCCAGATCGACGTCTCCTATCACGACGCCACCGGAGCCGGTCCGCGCGGCAGGGTCGCCGTCGGTGACCGTGCGCCTGACGTCGAGGTTGCACAACGACGCGGTGGCAGGACCCGCTTGTTCGACCTGCTACATCGCGACAGGCACACGCTGTTCGGCTTGGGTTCAGCCGCCAGCGATCTCACGAAGACGATCAGCGGATTCGCCGACCTCATCCATTCGGTGCCGATCGACGATTTAGCCGTCGCGGCGTGCTTCGGCCTGGACGGCGGAGGTCTGGTCTTGATCCGGCCCGACGGCTATGTGGGCTACCTCAGCGGTAGCCGCGATGCAGCGCCACTGCGCCGCCATCTCACACAGATGTTCACCGAGGAGAAGGGGGCCAACCGTTGAAGGCGGTATGGATGACCGGATTCGGCGGGCCCGACATGTTGCGGATAACCGAAGTGGCGACTCCGGCCCCGGCACCCGGCGAGATTCTCATCGACGTGCAGGCCGCCGGGGTGGCTTTCGGCGACATCATGAAGCGCCAGGGCGCATTTGGCACCGACATGCCGCTACCAAGCGGACTGGGCCAGGAGGTGGCCGGGACCGTCGCTGCGCTTGGTTCGGGCGTCGACGGGCCGGCGATTGGTTCGCGGGTCACCGCGCTCGTGGAGCATGGATACGCCGAGTATGCGGTGGCGCCCGCCTCGCTGACGGTCCCGGTACCCGCGGACGTCGATGACGCCAGCGCTGCGGCGGTGTGGATCCATGGCGTTACGGCCTACCAGACGCTTGTGGAAGCCGGCGGCCTGCAGAAAGGAGAGACGGTTCTGGTGCACGCGGCGGCGGGGGGAGTCGGGACGCTGGCCACCCAGATCGCCAAAGTGCTCGGCGCCGGATCCGTGGTGGGTGCGGTCAGCAGGCCCGAGAAGTTCGCTCACCTTCGGCGCCACGGGGCTGACATTGCAGTGGACTACTCCGACCACTCCTGGCCCCAGGCGGTGCTCGAACAGACGGCCGGCCGCGGCGTCGATCTCGTGCTGGACTCGGTCGGCGGGGACATTGCCCGCCAAAGCGTTCAATGCTTGGCGCCGTTCGGGCGGATCGTCACGTTCGGCGCGGCCAGCGGTGCACCAGCCGACTACCTCAGCACGGAGTTGATGAACCACGGCGCGACCGTCGTCGGCTACTCGCTGACCGATTGGCTGCGCCATCGGCCCGAGAAGGCCGCGCAGACGGCGCAGCAGTTGCTCACGTGGCTGGCGCGCGGCGCGATCACGGTGGTGATCGGCAGTAGCTACCCACTCGAGCGGGTAGCCGATGCGCACCGCGCCATCAGCGACCGTAGGACCGTGGGAAAGACCGTGCTGCTCCGCTAGATGGACTGAAGTCGGTTGTGGGCTAACGCCTTACGCACCCCAGCGCGATTTCTGCAGCCATGGTGCAGAAACAATATGTCAAGGGCGCAGGGTGAAGCGGTGGCCGCGACCGTAGTACGGTCAATGTTGGATCGAGCTACACAACCCGGCGCTCAATTGCTCGCCCACAAGGCGTTTGGCTTGACGGGACCACGTAAACCCGACATGGCCGCTGTTGGTCCAATGGACATGGGACGTCTGCCACCTCGCGGACAAAGCGTGCGTTTGGTCCTGGGGAATCAACCGGTCACCACGTGCGGCCAAGAGTGTGAGCCGTTCTGGCGGCAGTTGTGGTTGCATCGCAAGGGGGGACGTAACGCGGAAGGATTTCTGTGCAGGACCGGACCGCAGCACATCCAGATACATCGGCGGCGGTCCATGGTGCTCCATCAAACCAAGGACGTTGGCGAACGGAAGAGCCGCGACCACACAGTCGAGTTCCTCGATGCCGGCCAGCAACGCAGCGAGATAGCCACCGAGAGACAGCCCGTACACACCTATAGCTGTTCCGGTTGTACTTCGCAGCCAGCTCACCAGCCGGCGTACGTCCCAGACCGCCTGGCTTATCCCATGCAACATCGATGTCAGATCCAGGGACAAGAGCTGTCCGTCGTCAGATGATCGCCGTGAGCCGTGCAGAGGAGCGACTGGCAGTGCCACGTTGAATCCCAACTTGGCGTGCAGGTAGCTTGCCCACAGGGTGGCCAGATCGAAACGAGACGATCCCATACCGAAACCGTGCAGGCAGATCACCCACGGGGCGTTGGTCTGCTGGTGGCGCAGCAACCGAACGAGGACGGTCTCGTTCCGTTTATTTCTGGACCATCGCTCGGCGCCCGGTTCTATGAGCCGGGGGCGAAATCCCGACGGAAATGTCAGCGTCTCGTGACGTAGTGGCCCTGTTCGGCAACGCAATTCAAGGATGTCGTTATCGCGCAGCGGCGGTGGCTGGCGGTGATACGTCGCCGGCCTATCCACCCAACCACGCTCCTCGAACAGATCCGACGCTGACGCCATCTCCGCGACAGTTCGTTCTGCCTCTGCCAGAGTCGGTGTTTTCGGCTGCCGTGTGCGGATTACGGACAAGATGGCCTCGTCAAGCGCAACGTGCGGGGCCATCGCCGCTCGGCGTGTCCAATTCGTCTGCGGCGCCGAGTGTTTCATCACCGCTGCCGCCGGATGTCAAGTAACACGTGGGTGATGGGACCAGTTGAGAACATCCGGTGTTTCCTTCTCCGTTCAACGCAACACTGGCCGTCGCGACGTGCAGACGATCGGTCAGTCGTTCGGGTTTGACCCTAGAGCGGGCGGCGGTAAAGGCAGATCGGATGTCTTACTCACCGAGACTTCAATAGTTTTGACGCCGGGAGTCGGACATAGTTCATCCAAAGAATGTAAAGCCTTGTGAGCGGAGTGCATCTCGAATGAAGCGAGTGGCGGGTACTGATGCCTTCTTCCTGGCCCTGGAAAACACGGCATGGCCGCAACACACTGCGGGCCTTGTGATTCTGGACCCGTCGTCGAATGCCCGGTTCAACTTCGACACGTTTCGGGCGCACCTCGAGGATCGCATTCGCTATCTGCCCGAATTCCGACGTCGCGTCCAGCAGGTGCCGCTGCGGCTCGACCGTCCAGTGTGGGTGGATGACAATCGTTTCAGCCTCAAGGCACACGTACACCGTGCGGCGGTTCCTTCTCCGGGTGGTCCGCAGGAATTGGGCACGCTGGTCGGAAACCTACTTGCGCATCCGCTCGATCGATCGCGGCCGCTATGGGAGGCGTGGTACTTGGAGGGGGTGGAGAACGATCGCGTCGCGGTCCTGCTGATACAGCATCACGCGATGGTCGACGGAGTTTCTGGAGCTGGTTTGTCCGACATCATCTGCGATTTCGAGGAGCGGCCGACGCATCTGCCGGCGGAGGTGGTCGAGGAGGAATCGGATCCGGAACGATCGGCTCTCGAGCTCGTTGCCAGGGGAGCGCTTTCGGCACTCAGATCGCCGCCCAGGGTGGTCCAACTGGCTCGGAATGCACTCGGCGATGCGGTGACGACCATCGGGCACCTGCGACGCGACGATCCCCCTCCGCGACCCATGAGTGCACCTAGAACATCGTTCAATGGCGCCATCGGGCGCCGTCGGGAATTCGTCTACTGCTCTTTGTCGCTCGACGACATCAAGCACGTGAAGAAGCACTTCGACGCGACGGTGAACGATGTGATTCTCAGTGTCGTTTCGGGCGCAATTCGTCGCTATCTCCTTGATCGCGACGACCTTCCGGAGCGGAGCCTGCTGGCGACCGTCCCGATGTCCACCCGTGTCGGGGACGACAAGCACCTTGGCAACGCGGTGCATCCCATGGTCGCCTCGATAGCCTCAGACGTCGAGGATCCGGTCGAGAGGCTCTCGGCCATTCATCGAAATATGAACAGCACGAAGGAGTTGGCGGAGGATCTGACGAAGAAGCAGAACCTCGGAATCAACGAGGTGGCTCCGCCTTGGCTGGTCACCCTATTGTTTCGAGGGATCCAGGCAGCGGGACTCGAACAGAAGGGCCCGTTGTCCACCAACCTGATCATTTCGAATGTGGCCGGTCCCCGATCGACGCTGTACCTCGCGGGCGCGCGAATCGAACACATAATCCCCGTCGGTCCGCTGACGATGGGGATGGGGATAAACCTCACCGTCTTCAGCTATCGGGACGTGGTCGACGTCGGCATACAGGTCGACCCAGTTCTTGTCGAAGACCCTTGGGCATTGACCGGATTGGTGTCAGCGGAATTGGATGAGCTAATGGCTGCCACCCGTCGCAAAGGGCGCCGTAGCGTGGCGACGCGATAACGGAATCAGGGTGAAACCGCCGTCACCGAACGGTGAGCGGTTCCCCCGCTCGCGGTGCCGCTTACGACGTGATGAAGTCCTGGCGTGGCATTGTACTTCCGGGAACGTCAGTCAGTGATCGAGGCTGATGCCGTTGCCCTGCTTCCGAACCGACCTCCGCAGGCGTTCTGAGCTTCGCTCCACGACGTTGACGGCCAGGTGCAATAGTGCCGGCAGGAGCGGCAACAGGATGATGACAAATAGCGCGATAGCACCGGAGTATTCCACTGTTTCCTCACCTCTCGATCGTCGCCGCGAAAGGCTGCAGTTGCTGCCGCAGTTCTCGGTCCAGTGGAATTCCGTTGGTCCCCATGGAATTATCGGCTGTCGGGGTGGATCCCACTTAGCGACGCGTTGACATTCACACAAGATGTTTCTACTTGGGCGACTGCGATTCGTGTGGACCAGTCTCGCTCAGCGAGATGCATCCGCATCAGGGTGCCTTTGCGTCTTCTCGGGCCGGGGAGGTGACCGGAATTCGACCGGCACTGGCGCCGCCATCCACAGCTAGGTCGGCCCCGGTGATGTAGGAGGAGGCGTCTGAGGCCAGGAAGGCGACGACGTCGGCGACTTCGTCCGGTGTCCCTACTCGGGTCAGTGGCGCACCCGGATGCCCGCCCGGGCCGCGCCTAACGGACAAGTGCGCAATCATCGGCGTGTCGATCATGCCCGGATAAACGGTATTGACCCGAATGCCGAACGGACCCAGTTCGATTGCCGCAACCTTGGACATCCCGCGCAGCCCCCATTTCGAGGCGCCGTAGGCACTGTAGCCTGCAAGGCCCTGCAGGCCCGCCTGTGACGAGACGTTGATGATCGACCCGCCGCCGGCCGCCTTCATCGGTTCTGTCACGGTCCGGATACCGAGGAATGGGCCGATCACATTCACCCGCAGCATCTGTTCGAACCCGTCCGTGGGTTGCTCGACGATGGGCTGATTGACGCATATCGCCGCGTTGTTGACGAGGACATCGACCCCGCCGAATGCGTCGAGGGCCGCATCAACTGTTGCGCGCCAGTGGTTCTCATCGCCGACATCGTGGCGAAAGAAGCGCGCCGACGGCCCGATCGATGCGGCAACCTGCTTGCCTTCGTCGGCGAGGATGTCGGTGAGCATCACTCGGGCGCCGAGGGAGGCGAACAAGCGGGCCTCGGCGGCTCCCTGTCCGCGGGCCGCTCCGGTAATGATCGCGACCTTCCCGGAAAGGTCTACCAGACCCACCATCGCCTAGTCCGAATCCTGGTCGATGCCTGTCAGCATGAGCTCGGAAACGCGGCGAGGGAACTCGGTGAAGTTGGCCATCACGGCGATCCGCTTCGGCAGGATGACATGCCGCTGGTTGCGCTCGATCGCCACCGCGATCGCGTTGGCGACTTCGTCAGGTTCCAGAGCCTCCGACGGGAGCGCTTTCCACTTCAATGACCGCTCGATGGTGCGCCGTGCCGGACCGAACTGGCGAATGTGGTCGATCATGTCGGTCTTGACCTCGCCGATCTGGACGAGCGTCGTACCGACCGGCTTGCCCCGCAGTTCCGAACGGATACCCGCTGTGAAGTGGCTCAGTCCTGCCTTTGAGGCGCCGTACAGGGTGACGCCCGGGCCGGTCGAGATAGCACCCATGGACGAAACGTTGACGATGTGACCACGCCGTCGCGCCAGCATGAGCGGCAACACTTGACGGCACAGCTCCATCGGCGCGTTCAGGTTGACCTGCAGGAGATCTCGCACCTCCTGGGCGGTGGCCTCGTAAAACCGGCCGACCTGGTCGATCCCGGCGTTGTTGATCAGCACGTCGATCGGGCCGTCGGCTTCCACGCGCTCGATGAGGCCGCCGACCGCGTCGGGGTCGCCAAGATCGGTCGGATAAGCCTTGCCGTCGAGTTCTTTCGCCAGGATCGCGAGCGAATCGCCGTTTCGCGCCACCAGTGCGACATCGACGCCGCGCTGCGCGAGCGCCTCGGCAATGCTCTTGCCCAGACCACGACTGGCGCCCGTGACGAGTGCGCGGGTATTTCTCAATTGCACTGCGGTTCCCCTCTCAAAGCGTCACGCAGGATTGCGCACACGTCATCGTTGGCTTTCTGGGCGGCCGGCAGGTGGTCGGCCAAGTTGAAGAATCCATGGAACCCGCCCTCGTAGCGCCGAACCGTGGCCGGAACCCCGGCAGCACGAAGCCGCTGAGCGAATTCCTCACCCTCTTCACACAGTGGATCCAGATCACCGGTGACAATATGCGCGGGCGGCAGTCCATCGAATTCGCCGAGGATGGGCGATGCCAACACATTCGTCCGGTCGCCGTCTTTCCCAAGGTATTGCTCCGTGAACCACTGCATGTGTTCAGCGGTGAGTACACCTTTGGCGGCGTGCCGGCTCTTCGCCGAAGTCTTTCGCCGTTGGTCGACCACGGGATAGATCAACACCTGGAATGCGATCGACGGTGCACCGCAATCACGGGCCATCATTGCGATCACCGCTGCCAGGTTGCCGCCGGCACTGTCTCCGGCCACTACCAGACGCGCGGGATCGCCGCCGAGGTCGCCCACATGGTGGGCCACCCACTTGGTGGCAGCCCACGCGTCTTCGACGGCGGCAGGGAACGGGAACTCCGGCGCAAGCCGGTAGTCAACCGAGACCACCACCGCGCCAACGCCATTGGCGAGCTTGCGGCAACACGAGTCATGCGAGTCCAGGTCGCACAGGACAAACCCGCCGCCGTGGAAGTAGATCAGCACCGGTACTCCGTCGGCGGATCCGTCCGGCTCCAACGGAAAGTAGATGCGAACCCGAGGTCCGTCGCCACCGTCGGGTCCTGGAATGCCGCGCTCCTCGATTCGGGCGACCGGGTTCGGTAGCGGAGGTCTGCGGCTGGCTTTGAGGCTGGCTCGGACCTCCACGGCGTTGCCCTTGCCGGTGAGGATCGACGAGAAGGCTGCACTCATGCGGCCCGCGACTTCGCGCTGCATGGTCCGGGTGTCGGTCATTTCACGGCACCGCCGATCAGCTGGGCACGCAACACCTTGCCGGTGGCGTTGCGGGGCAGTGCATCGAGGAATTCCACGTCGCGGGGCACCTTGTAGCGAGCCAGGTTCGCGCGCACGTAGTCCTTGATGTCCTCAGGGCTGATGGCGCTGCCCTCGACGGGCACCACGTACGCGTTCAGCCGTTGGCCGAAATCGGGGTCGTCGACGCCGATCACGGCGACCTCGTCGACGTCGGGGTGGCCGCAGATCAGGTTCTCGACTTCGAGGGGATATACGTTCTCGCCACCGCAGATCACCATGTCGTCGTCCCGGCCGTCGACGTAGAGTCGTCCGGTTTCGTCGAAGTGGCCGACGTCGCCGGCGCTGAGCAGGCCGTCGATGACCTCCTTTCCGCGCCCGTCGGTGTAACCCGAGAAGCTGATGTTGCTGCCGGCGAAGATCCGGCCGATGGTGTTCGGCGCCGTGATCTGGTTGCCGTCCGTGTCGTACAGCCGGACGCTGCAGCCGACCGGTGGGCGGCCAGCCGTCCGCGGATCGTGAAGCAGGTCTTCGGGCATCGCGACCGTCATCACGGCGAGCTCGGTAGAACCGTAGAGGTTGTAGAGCACGGGGCCGAACTCGTCCAGGGCACGGGTAACCAGGTCAGGTGCCATGGCGGAGCCCGAAACGAAGACGATCCGGAGCGAAGAGGTGTCATAGCGGGTGCGAATCTCTTCGCGCAGCGCGAGGATTCGCTGCAGCATCGTGGGAACCACCACCAGGACACTGCACCGATAATTGGCGACCGCACGCAGCGTTTCCTCGGCATCGAACTTCCGGCGCAGCACCAACCGATTGCCCAGCGCCAGCGACAGGACCGCCTGACCCAAACCGGTGCCGTGGAAGATCGGTGCGGCCAACATGCAGGTTTCGCCGCGCCGACGCGGGACCCGGTCAAGCAACTGCGCGGAGAACAGCGGCGAGGTCTTGCCGCGCGGCGCCCCCTTCGGTGTGCCGGTTGTGCCGCTGGTCAGCAGCGTCAGACCACCCGGCTGCGGCGGCCCCGAAACCGGCGCACTGGACGTCGACCGGATCAACCGCTCCAGAGAGCTGTCGGCGTCGTCCGGATGCGCTGCGGAATCAGCACCGCCCCAGGCCACGTAGCGACGCACCCTCGGATCGATGGCGTCGACAAGACCGGAGAACTCCTCGTCGTAGACCAGGACGGAGACCTTCTCGCGGTGAGCGACGTCGGCCAGTTGCGGCTTGGCGAAGCCGGTGTTCATCAGCAGTGTCTGGGCACCGATCTTTCCCGCCGCCGCCAGCACCGTGATCAGCCCGCGGTGGTCGCGGCACAGCACCGCCACCACGTCACCGCGCCCGAAGCCGGCTTCGGTCCATCCTCGTGCCAGCGCATTGACCCGCGCGTTCAGCTCGGCGAACGTCAGGTCGCCCATCTCGTCGGTGATAGCCACGGCGTCGGCGTCGCGGAGAGCGGCGGTCTCGATGATCCCGGCGAAGGGACCGTAGGTCTTCACCATCTTCGCCGATCGAACGCCGTCGGCGAGTCCGCCGGACAGGCCGGCCTCGCGTAGCACCTTGAGGCTGCGAGCCGTCACCTTGAGCCGGTCAGCCGTGGCGGCCAGCCTGGCGCCACCAAGAAAGAGCTGGTCTGGAATGTATCGCCGCACGCCGGAAACGGTATGGCGGCGCACCGCGCGCGATGATGGGCAGTCTCACTGTTCGAGACAAGACGTCTCCTTCGGCACAGTGAGGCCGTACAAGTGATGGATACCACAACCTGCCCCCGGGCTGCAGTACGACAAGTTGAAGGTGAGAAATGCGGCGTCTGAAGGGTGAAGACAACAGCTTCCTCGCGTGGGAGAGCGACGCGCAACCGCAACATACGATGAAGGTCGTCGTCCTCGACCCGAGCCAGGGACACGAGCCGCTCACATTCGAGGCGGTCAAGGATGCCATCCCCGGTCTGGTGGACCGCGTGGAACCGCTGCAGTGGCAGCTGTTGATGCCGCGAGTCGGGTTTGGGCGGCCGTGGTGGATCGCGCGGCCCCAGCTCGACATCGATTACCACGTCCAGCGGGCGACGGCGGCAGCACCGGGCGGCGATCGCGAGCTCGCAGCGGCGTTGAGCACGATCTTCACCGAGGGGCTCGACCGAAACCGTCCGGCATGGCAGCTGTGGTACATCGACGGTCTCGCGGACGGCCGGGTCGCGCTCATGCTCAAGATCCACCATGCGGTGGCCGACGGGTCGGCCTCGCTGCGACTCCTCGAAACCATTTTCAGCGCCGATCCCGCGACACCGTTGCCGAGACTGCGGCGAATCCCGATGCCCAGCGAGCGTCGGCCGGCCCCTTGGATCTGGTTCCCGTTGGTGTTGCGCCATCAACTCGCCGCACTCGCTCGCTTCCCCAGCATCGTTGCTCGCACAGCACGCGTGACTCGCATCATCCGGAACCGCCAGAAGGCCGGCAAGCCCGGCTACGCCAAGGCATTCGCCGCGCCCCCGGCACCGTTCAACGAGCCGCTGACCGCCGATCGCCGGTTCGCTTACCGCAGCTGCGATATTCACGAGATACGGCGGGTCGCCAAGACCTTCGATGTGACGGTGAACGACGTGTTCCTGACGTTGTGCAGCGGCGCGCTTCGTGAATTCCTGGACCGGCGCGACGAGTTGACCGACGAGCCCTTGACCGCGGTGGTGCCCGTGTCGATGCGGCCGCCCGGTGCGGAGGTGGAGTGGGGCAATCAGGTCGCACGCTGGAACGTCGACTTCGCCACCCACATCGCCGATCCGGTCGAGCGCCTGCATGCCATTGCGACCGCCACCAAAACGGCGCGCGAGGTGCAGGCAGAACGGGACGCTTTCTTACAGCACGACTGGATGGAGTACTGGCCGCTGTTCTGGCTGTATTCACGGGTACTGCCGATAATCGGCGCAAGAGTGAGCCGGCGGCCGATGTTCAGCCTCATCGCCTCCAACATGCGGGGCCCGCAGCGGCGCCTCTACTGGGGTGGGGCGCCCATCGAAAAGCTCATCTCCACCGGCCCGCTGGTGTTCCCCATGGGGCTGAACTTCACCGGTTGGAGCTACCAGAACGAGATGGCCATCGGGGTGCTGAGCTGCGGTGACCAGGTGGCCGACCCCTTCGAGATCGCCGAGCACCTGCCCGAGGTGCTCGCGGAGTTGAGCGCGGCCTCATCCCGAATCCAGGCCATCGAGCAGGAATATGGTCAGCCGACACGCGGCGTGGACGTCTCGCCACAGGCGGGTGACTTGGTCTGAGGCATCGAGCGCGTGCCGATGGCTGGCACCCAGCAGCTGATCGGCGGCATCGCGCGCCCGTACGGCGGCTTGCCGATGTGCCCACGCCGCGGCCCGAAAGGTGTCCCGAACCCCGTCTCTGCCTGGTCGAAACGACGCCTCGATCTGCAGCCGGGCGGCGTCGATGTCCGAGGCCGCCCGAGCAACGTGCACAGTCGTCGACGTCTGATCGGTCAACTCTTCGCTGCCGTACGAGGCGGCGAGCCGTTCGCGCATCTGCTCGACAAAAGTCCGCCAGACACCGCCAGCCGCCCCCACGACCACCGCTGCCGCTGCTGCACCCGCGAGCATCCGGGTGGCAATTCGCGGTGCGAATTGTGCGCGCTCGACGGCATTTTGGAAGATTTGTCGTTGTTCGACCGGCACGTCCGTCACCGTCACATCGCGGATACCCGCCGCGTCTAGTCCGGTCGGGTGCTGGGCCGGCTCGATGTGGACAGCGCTGCGCGGCACCAGGACACAGTGCGGCGTCCCGTCTGCGTCCGCGGTCAGCAGAAACCAGTCGGCGTATTCGCCGCCCGCGACGAACTGCCATCGGCCGCTCAGCATTCGATCGCCGGTGGTTTGAGCCAATAGACCCCCGGCGCTGTAGCAGGGTGCGATCAATGCGTTGGCGTCGGCGCCCCACACGTCGTTCACCGCGCGCTCGGGCAGGCTGCTGACGTCATAGGCCGCCACGTTGAACATCGCGCAGAGCCAACCTGCCGACCCGTCCAGGGCGGCGAGGTCACCGATCAGCGAGACGAACTCTTCGGCATCGACCTCCAGTCCTCCATACGGGGCCGGGCGCAGCAATCGGCCGGCCCCTGAATCATGCAGTGTTGCAATGATTTCAGCCGCTGTGGATGCTTGGTGGCGGCGAACCATCGCTGCCAAGGAGCCGAGTGTTTCCTGTGCGGCGCTTCGCACACCGGACGACTTGGTCATGCCCACTCCCCTGGCTGCAATGAATGGTATTCATGATGGTGGCACAAGGCTCCCGGAATCAGGCGGCGCTATGAGGGACAGTGAGATTGACATCGTTGAGTCGCTGCTTCCCGCGATCGCTGACGCGGCGAGTGACGTCGACCGCCGCGGTGCCGTCGATCGGAGCGTGATCGTGGAGCTCCACGAGGCGGGGTTCTTCTCGATGCTGCGTCCCAAGGCGTTCGGAGGTCTGGAAGCCGATCCGTACGACTACCTTGTACTGACGCGCGAGCTGTCCTCGGCGTGTACTTCGACGGGGTGGCTGGCCGGGATGCTAGGCGTGAACAGCTGGCATTTGGCGTTGTTCGACGAGCGGGCGCAACAGGACGTGTGGGGCTCGGATCCGCGGGCGCTGGTCTGCGCGTCCTATGCGCCGACCGGACGTCTCGAGCGGGTCGGTCGCGGTTACCGCCTGTCGGGTCGATGGAACCGCTGCACAGGCATCCATCACGCGTCGTGGCTGATCGCCGCCGCGGTGTTGGTCGGCGACGACGGCGCAGCCCAGGATTTCATCGCGGCCCTGGTGCCGTGCGCCGACTATACCGTCGAATCGCACTGGAATGGCCTGGGCCTGCGCGGGATCGGCGCCGACGATGTCGTCGTCTCCAACGCGCTCGTGCCGGCGCACCGGACGTTCGGCTGGCTCGGCCTCGACCAGCGGACCGCCGTCAACCCGCTCTACCGGCTTCCGCAACCCACGTTGTACACGCACACGGGAACCGTGCCCCTGCTCGGCGCGGCTGACAACGTGCTTGCCGCTCGAGGACCGTCCGCCGCCACAGCGCTGAGCGCGGTCGCGATGGCAACTGCCGACCTCGAACTCTCCGCACTTCAAATACGGCGCAACTTAACCGAACTCATGGATTGCGCCCGCGACGCCTCCGAGCCCGACACTGCACTGATATTGCGCTCGCGACGAGACCAGGTAGTCGCATCCGACCGCGCCGTGCGGGCCATCCAAACCTTCATCCCGGACTCCGGCACGGGCATCGGCGGCGATGCTCTGGTCGAGCGGGTATGGCGTGATGTGCAGACCGCTCGGACGCACGTCGCCAGCAATGTCGAACAGGTGTTGTCGGTGGTCGGTCGGTTCGCATTCGGCCTGAAAGTCGACGACCTCATCTGGTGATGCGCTTCAGACCCATGCGTCGGAGGTGATGGTGCGTAACACGCGGGAGAGGATGTTGTCGGTGGCTGCGGCCGAAGACGTCGAACCGCTCTGCGTCGCATCGGGTTGTGTGCCGCCGAGTTGCTGGGAGATGTGCCTGGCTGCACGCATGACGAAGGGAGCCGTCCGTTGCAGCCGGTTCATCGGGACAGCGCCCGTCAGCGACAGGCCGGCTACCTCACCGTCGGGGGTCTTTAACGAAGCCGCGACGCTGGCCAGGCCTATCGCCAGTTCCTGATTGTCGTAGGCGAGCCCATGCCGGGATCGGATGCGGGCCAGCTCCTGATGCAACGTCGGCAGGTCGGCGATCGTGGCCCGGGTGAGCTTGCGAAGCCGATCTCCGACGATCGCATCGACCTCCTCGGCGGGAAGCTGAGCCAGCATCGCCTTGCCCAAGGCGCTGGCATGCGCCCGGGTATGACCGGCGACTCGCGTCGGTACCACGATGCCGCTGCGGCCTGACACCTTATCGAGATAGACGACCTCGCTGCCGACCAGTACTCCGAGATGAACCACCAACCCGGTGTCTGCGTGGAGGCGGTCGAGGACGCGAGACGCCACGCCCCGCAACTGCGAGTGGTCGGCCATCCTCGTCGCAGGCAGCGCTGAGGCGGCAATGCTGTAACCATTCGGGTGGTGTTGCAGCAGCCCGGCGGTGTGTAACTGCTTGAGGATGCGATGCGCAGAGGATCGTGGCAGCCCGGTGCGGGTCACCACCTGGTCCAGGCGCAAGTGCTTGCCCGGCTCGTCGAACGCGTTCATGATCAGCGCAACGCGCTCCACCATCGACACCACCGTGTCGTGTTGCGTCACGGACCGCTGCACAACCGCGCCTCGAGTTGACGTCGACACAGGATCCACCCAATCATCCCGCTCCTCGGCATGCCGACGCTTTGAAATCTTCGGTGTGCAGCAATCGGCCCCCGCCACCGAAACTGGTGAGGGGGGCCGACTGCTCTATGCGGTCAAATCGACGGTGTCAGCTGTCACTCCCGCCTGAGTCACCGCCGCTGCTACCAGACGTGTCGCCACCGCTGCCTCCAGCTGTGTCGCCGCCGCCGGCTTGGGCGCCTGCAGTGGCCTCGCTGGCTTTGCTACCGGTGTCGGCGTCCTTGACGGCAACGCCACCGCGCTGCTTGTCCGACGACGCGGCCTGATCGCTGACGTTGACCGCCTGCGACGCACGATCGTCCGCACGGGTCGACGTGGTCCCGGACTTTCCGGGGACCGCCATGTTGCCGTTCGAGAGATCGGTCGCGCCGTTGGACGCCGCACCCTTCTTCTTCGATGGCTCGGTCGCCTGGACAGCCTGACGCTGCGAGTCCGTCCCCGTCGTCGCCGCGTCGGCCCCGGTCGTCACCGGGTCGGCCTCCGTCGTCGCCGGGTCGGCCACCGTCGTCGCCGAGTCGGCCACCGTCGTCGCCGAGTCGGCCTGCGTCGACGCCGGGTCGGTCTCCTGGACGGTCGCCTCGACGGTGGCCGGGTCGGTCGCCTGGACGGTCGATGCGTCGGCTTGACGCTGCGAGTCGGTCTCGGTCGTCGCCGGGTCGTCCACCGGCTTTGTCAGCGCTTTCATCATGTCGGTCGCCGATGGCGACACCACGGTTGAAGACGTGGTCTGACTCGCCAGCTGGACCGTGTGCGCCTCTGGCGACGACGGCACGGCCGGCGCCGGCGGGGTCAGGTTGGCCAGCCGCTCGGTGATCTCGTGCTGCAACGCGTTCGTGAACTTCTGGACCGAGAAGGTCGTGTCCGCGACGCTTTGCCTGATCGCGTTCATCAGCGTTGCGATGTCCCCCGTGGCTGCCGCGTCGGTGATCAGCTTTGCGGCGGCCGCGAGCTGCCTTTGCAGCGTGCGGGCATGGAGCTGCACCTCGGACTCGAGCGTGGGCTCCGGCGTGAACCGCTGACCGTTCCAGTCCACCAGTGTCCAGCCGTCCTCCGGATTGCCCTCCAGCACCACGTAATCGGTGTTGTGCAGTGGGGTTTGAGTCAGCAGTTGAAGCTTCTGCTCCGTGGTGAGGTTCTTTGCGTTCATGATCGTCCAGAACATGGTGGTGCCGCCGTGTGAGTACACGACGGCGTTGCGGTCGCCGTTGTTGTACATGGTCTCCAGCGCGCCGTCCACCCTGGCGTCGAACTCGTGGCCGTCGATCGAACCCGGAATCCGGGCGTCGAGCGGGTCGCCAGGAGCTGGCGTCGGAATCAGCCCAATCCAACGCAGCGGGGCCTGAAGATAACCGCCGAAGGCCTCGTTCTCGGGCGTGCCCTCATAGATTCCGGCCTCGATCTCTTGCAGACCGGGCAGCACCTGAACCGGCAGGCGCAGGCGTTCCGACATCGGCGCCGCCGTCTGCTGCGTCCTGACCATCGTCGAGGAATAGATGGCGTCGTAATTGTTGACGGCCAGCCTGTCCGCAGACGCCTGGGCTTGCTCCTGGCCGAGCGGCGTGAGGTCGGGGCCGGGCGTCGACGTGTCGATCAGCCCAGAGGCGTTGCCTGCGGACTGAGCGTGACGCACGATCGTCACCCGCATCAGCTCGGCGGCGGCAGCCGGAATCGCGGTTCCGAGCAGGACAGCGGACGCCATCAGGGCGACACCGAGCAATTTCCAGAACGCGGATCTCCGTCGTCGAATGGGTCGCCCCGCCGTTGGGGCGGGGACAGAAGGTTCGATCATTCAACACTTCCTCTCGGTGGTACGGACACGTCATGGTGAACTCAC
This sequence comes from Mycobacterium sp. GA-0227b, assembly GCF_001499855.1. Taxonomy (GTDB): domain Bacteria; phylum Actinomycetota; class Actinomycetes; order Mycobacteriales; family Mycobacteriaceae; genus Mycobacterium. The sequence goes on along the minus strand of NZ_LQIK01000001.1, from coordinate 123,851 downwards.
GATTGACGGGCGGGTAAGCGGCAATCCCGCACACCGAGACTCGGCGTTGTCAGCTCCCGCGCGGGGCACGCACAAGGCGCCGAGCGAATCGCCGCCGGCGGCCTTGGTCGACCGGAATCGATGCGTGTCAGCCGCCGTCCTTGTGAAGCAGAAACGACAGCACGGTGCTGACGAACGCGTCGCGCTGCTCGATCATCGCCCAGTGCCCGCAATTGGGGAACACGTGCAATTCGGCGTTGGGGATGGTGCGCATCGGGATCAGCGCCATGTCCAGCGGGCTCACCCGGTCGTCACGCCCCCAGGTGATCAGGATGGGCGCCTTGACCCGGTGCATCGCCGCCCACGGCTGTGGCCCGTCGACGGCTTCCATGGCCTGAACCATCTGCTCGAAGGCGGCCTTGCTGTACATCCGACGCGCGCTGGCCAGCGTCGCCGGTTTGGTGGCGCGGGCCCATCGCTCCTCGATGAGCTCGTCGGTCACCAGCGCTGGGTCGTACACCATCGAGTGCAGCCATTGCACCAGACGGTCTTTCGTTGGGTTCTCGGCGAACTCATGCAGCAACCTGATGCCCTCGGCCGGGCCGGGTGAGAACACGCTGCGGCCGATACCGCCGATGGTCACCAGCCGTCGCACCTTTTTTGGATGGTCGATCGCGTACTGAATCGCGACAGACCCACCCGTCGAGTTGCCGACAATGTCCACGCTGTCAAGTGGCAACGCGTCGACGAACCGGGTGAGCGCGTCATGCGCGGTGACCATCGGATGGCCGCCGAAGTCGTCACTGACACCGAAGCCGGGAAACTCGAGGACCAGGCATCTGTAGAACTCGCCGAACGCGCCCAGCACGCCGCGGAAGTCGCGCCACCCCGTGGCCCCAGGGCCTGAGCCGTGCAACAAGACCAGCGGGGGGCCGTCGCCGAATTCGTGGTAACGCAGCACACCGCCGTCGGTCATGACTTCTTTGGCGGTGGTTTCCTGGCTGAGCTCTACTGTCATGCCTCGACTTTCGCTCGCGCCCGTGCTCGTCCTCGGGTCGTCATGCGTGCGTACCACCGTCGATGCGGATCTCCGTGTCGACCGTCGACCGGACGCCGTCGACTACCGAGGACCCGTCGCCGATGTTCGATTCGAGGACGAAAAGCTGCGTGCCCGAGCCGAACTCCTGTGCTTGCGCACTGGTCTTCTCCAGGCCATCGGCTGATACGTCGGCGGCGACCACCGCTGCGCCCTCGTCGAGCAGCCGTAATACAGTGGCCGGTCCGATACCGGACGCCGCGCCAGTCACCAGGACCCGATGACCGTCCAAACGTTTCATTTCGCCTCCGATCGGCCTGAATTCACTGGCCCATCACATATTTCACGGTGGGCCCGGCGGTCCAACCGCCGTCGACTGCGATCTCGGCCCCCGTGACGTATGCCGCGGCGTCGGACAACAAATAGCCGACCGCGCCCGCGATTTCGTTGGCGGCCCCGACGCGGCCCATCGGCGTATTCGGATAGTTGCCTTCGCCAGGTTGGACGCCGATCTCAGCGGTCATCGGGGTGTAGGTGATACCTGGATGCACTGAGTTCACTCGGATGCGATCGATGCCGAGTTCGACTGCGGCGATCTTGGTGAGCCCCCGCACCCCCCACTTCGAGGCACCGTAGCCGGCGGTGAGCGCGAGGCCCATGAGCCCGGCCGCCGACGAGATGTTGACGATGGAGCCGCCGCCGGCCGCACGCATCGGCGCGATCACGGCCTTCATGCCGTTGAACACCCCGACCAGGTTGATCTCGAGCACGGTGCGGAAATGATCGACCGGTTCGTGTTCGATGTATTGGCCCGTTGACACCCCGGCGTTGTTGACCAGTCCGTTGAGGGTGCCGAACTCGGCCTGAGTGAGTTCTACCGCCGAGACCCACCCTTCGGGTTCGGTGACGTCGAGGTGCGCGTACCGCGCAGCCGAGCCGAGTTCTTCAGCCAGCTGCTCGCCCTCGTCGTCGAGGATATCGGCGACGACAACCCTGCCGCCCCGGTCGACGATGTGGCGGGAGAAAGCGGCGCCCAAGCCGCGGGCGCCGCCGGTGACGATCGCCACCAACCCGGATAGTCCGTTCAGATCTTGCATGGGCCTCATGGCAGCACCGCGCGGGGCCCGCGTCACTGCGCAGTCCCGCCCAATGAGACGTCGGATGTCGCTCGGTTGGCGTGCCTCATACCGTCTCAGTCATGCACCAGACCGTCGATGTGGTCGTAGTCGGCGCCGGCTTCGCCGGCCTCTATGCGCTGCATCGCCTGCGCGGCGACGGGCTGTCGGTGCGCGTGTTCGAGGCCGCCGAAGGGGTAGGCGGTGTCTGGTACTGGAACCGTTACCCCGGCGCTCGCTGCGACGTCGAAAGCGTCGACTACTCGTACTCGTTCGACGAAGATCTTCAGCAGGAGTGGAACTGGAGCGAGAAGTACGCGACCCAGCCCGAGATCCTGCGGTACCTGAACCATGTCGCGGACCGCTTCGACTTGCGGCGCGACATCACATTCGGCACCCGGGTGACCGATATGGTCCTCGACGAGGACACGCTGTGTTGGCAGGTTCGCACCGACCGCGGCGACGTGGTGACCACGAGATTCTGCGTGCTGGCCGTTGGTCCGCTGTCGAACGCGAACATACCCGCGATCGACGGACTGGACTCGTTCGGTGGCGCGGTGTACCACACGGCGTATTGGCCGCACGAGAACGTCGACTTCATTGGTAAGCGCGTCGGCGTGATAGGCACCGGATCGTCTGGTATTCAGGCGATTCCGTGCATCGCCAAGCAGGCCGCCCGGCTGCATGTCTTCCAGCGCACTGCGAACTACAGTGTGCCCGCGGGCAATGTGCCCCTCGATGACGCGACGCGGGCGAGCCACAAAGCGAACTACGCCGAGCGGCGACGATTGTCGATGGCCAGTGGCGGCGGCTCGCCGCACCAGCCGCACCCGAAGTTGGCCGTCGAGGCGTCGGACGAGGAACTTCGCGAGGCGTATGAAAAGCGGTGGCAGTTGGGTGGTGTGCTGTTCTCCAAGACGTTCGCCGATCAGCTGGTCACCCTCGAAGCCAATGACACGGCGCGGGTGTTCTGGGAGCAGAAGGTGCGCGCGGTGATCGACGACTCCGCGACGGCCGATTTGCTGATTCCCACCGACCACCCGATCGGAACCAAGCGGATCTGCACCGACGACAACTACTACCAGACGTTCAACCACGACCACGTCCACCTGGTGAATCTGCGAGCCACGCCAATCCAGCGGATCGATGCCGCCGGTGTACACACTGCCGATGCGTATTACGAACTGGACGCGCTCGTGTTGGCCACCGGTTTCGACGCCATGACCGGGTCGGTCGCCAAGCTCAACATCGTCGGTCGCGGCGGCCAGAGCCTGAACGAGGCGTGGGCGCACGGACCGGCGACATACCTCGGCCTCAGCGTTGCGGGGTTTCCGAACCTGTTCAACATGACGGGCCCGGGCAGTCCGTCGGTGCTCGCCAATATGGTCCTGCACTCGGAATTGCATGTGGACTGGGTGGCGGACGCCATCGCTTACCTCAGCGCACGAGGAGCGGTCGCGCTGGAGGCACGCCCAGAAGCGGTCGCGGAGTGGGTCGAAGAGTGCACTCGGCGGGCGGCGGGAACGCTGATGCCACAAGCTAATTCATGGTACTTGGGTGCCAACATCCCCGGTAAGCCGCGGGTGTTCATGCCGTTCGTCGGCGGCTTTGGGATATACGGTCAGATCATCGCCGAGGTGGCCGATGCGGGCTACAAGGGCTTCGACGTCATCGAGGCGTAACCAGCACCGAGGTGCAGAGTTCATTGCTCGCAAGCGAGTTCGCCATGAGAGCACGCTAAGGCCGTGTCTAGACTTTCAGAGGCTTGCGAAGGGAGCGGAAAATGGCGACGTTCGTCCTGCTCCCCGGCGCCGGAGGGGCCGGCGAGGTGTACTGGCGCGAGGTGACGGCCGAACTGGAGGCGCGGGGCCACACCGCGATCCCGATCGAGATCGAGGGTAGGAACTGTTCGCCAGTATGTGACTAAATGTGGTGGTTTCGGGAGGGCAAGATGCCGGTGCCTGCTCGGCGGTTGGAGTCGGGGACGATCTGGGTTGAGGTGGCGCCGGAGAACGTGTCGGGCCGGGTGGTGCTATATGCCCGGGTGTCGTCGCATGATCAACGCTCGGATCTTGACCGGCAGGTCGGCCGTCTGACGCGGTGGGCCACTTCAAACGGGCACGAGATCGGTGAGGTGGTGTGCGAGGTCGGTTCCGGGTTGAACGGGAAACGACCGAAGTTACGGCGGATCTTGTCAGACCCTTCTGCCACGGTGGTGGTTGTGGAGCATCGGGATCGTCTGGCGCGTTTCGGGGTGGAGCACCTCGAAGCTGCGCTCGGTGCGCATGGGGCGGCGGATCGTGGTCGCGGATGCTGGTGGGACCACCGATGATCTGGTGCGCGACATGATCGAGGTGCTGACGTCGATGTGTGCTCGCTTGTACGGTCGCCGGGGCGCGCGGAATCGGGCGATGCGTGCGGTCACTGCGACGAAAACAGAATCAGCGCGGGTGGCCTGATGGCGAAGATGGGTGAGCTTAGACGCGCGGCGCTAGTTCTTGGCGTCACCAGTAGTACGCTGCGGCAACAGGGTTGGGCTACCGCGTCGCCTGCGCGTGTGCAGGCGGTCATGGAGGATCCGCCGGACTGGCTGATCGTTGCACGACAAAAGCGCAGCGATAAACAGGCCAACCGGCAAAGACGGCGCGAGCGTGAGAGCATCGCCAAACGCCTGGGCGTCGCGGTCCGTGTCGTCAAGGACCGAGGCATCACCCCGGGTGATGTCTGCGAGCTGCTTGCGGCGCCACCGGGCTGGCTGATCGCTGCCCAAGAGCAGCGCCAGGTGCGCGCCGCGCGTGAGCGGGCCGATGCGCAGCGTCGCGCGGCACGCGAGGCCCGGGAACTGGAATTGGCGGAGGCGTATTTGCGGGCGATCAAGGATCGCGGTGATACCGATGCCTGGGCCGCTGGCGTGCTGCATGATGCAGGAATTCACAGTATCGACTTGGGGGATGGCACTGCGTCGCCCGTGCTGTCACAGGCGTTGAAGGTGGTGCGCTGACGGGTGATCGTCGTGATGCGTACCCGCGCCCAGGCCGCGAAGGTGGCCGAGGCAACCGGTGGTGTGCAGTTGCCGGGCAAGGCGAAACCCGATGGCACACCGACAGTGTCGCGATTCGTGGCTGTGGGATCCGATTTCGAGGCGCATCGGGCGACAGTGGAGTCAGTGTCGGTGCTTTTCGAGCTTTACGACGGAGACGCCGACAGGTATGCCGCGACCGGGTCGCCGGGTACGCAACTGCCGACGGGCTGGATGGTCACCGCGGCCAAGCTCGAGGTCGAATGGCCCGCTGATGGTGCCCGTGCCGGGTTGGTGCGGTCGCATTTCGGTGCCCGCCGTAAAGCGTTCAACTGGGGTCTGGACCTCGTGAAAGCTGACCTGGACGCGAAGGCTGTTGATCCGGCACATGAGTCGGTGGGCTGGGATCTGGGCTCGCTGCGCAAGGCGTGGAACCGCGCCAAGGATGACGTGGCGCCGTGGTGGGCGGAAAACTCCAAGGAGTGCTACTCCGCGGGTTTGGCCGATCTGGCCCAGGCACTGAGCAATTGGAGCGCGAGTCGCAACGGCACCCGCAACGGCCGGCGGGTGGGTTTTCCGCGGTTCCAATCCGCGCGCCGTGATCCGGGTCGGGTGCGGTTTACCACCGGCGCTATGCGACTGGAGGATGATCGCCGCACGATCACGGTGCCGGTGATCGGCGGATTGCGGTCGATGGAGAACACCCGCCGTGTGCAACGCCATCTCGCTTCAGGTCGCGCGCGGATCTTGAATATGACGCTGTCGCAGCGCTGGGGGCGACTGTTCGTCTCGGTCGGCTACGCGCTACGCACCCCCGACACAGCGCGAACACCGACCCGACCCACCGTGCGGGCCGGCGTGGATCTCGGCGTGCGCACACTGGCCACGGTGGCGACCCGCGACATCATCACCGGCACCGAAACGCTTGTCGAATACCAGAATCCGGCCCCGCTGAAAGCCACCTTGGCTGCTAGGCGCCGGGCTGGTCGCCAACTTTCCCGCCGTATCCCCGGATCACACGGTCATCGGGCAGCGAAAGGCAAGCTGTCCCGGTTGGACCGCCGGTGTGTGCATCTGCGGCGGGAAGGAGCTCACCAACTCACCACCGAGTTGGCGGGCACCTACGGACAGGTCGTGATCGAAGATCTCGACGTGGCCGCGATGAAACGCAGCATGGGCAGACGCGCCTACCGGCGCGCCGTCTCCGATGCTGCGATGGGAATGGTCGCGCCGATGATGGCGTATAAAACCACCCGGTGTGGCAGCACCCTGATCGTGGCGGATCGCTGGTATGCCTCCAGCCAGATCCACCACGGCTGCTACCTCCCGGACGGCAGTCCATGCCGCCTGCAAGGTAAAGGCCGCATTGACAAGCACCTCGTCTGCCCGCAGACCGGTGAAGTCGTCGACCGTGATCGCAACGCTGCCAAAAATCTCCGCGACTGGCCGGATATGCCAGTTGTGGCCCAGTCAGGGCCACGGCCCCGTTCGTCAGCGGTTCCGGCAGGGGTGCCGGAGACGGCGGCTCAGACCATCGGCACCACCGATTGCCTGGGGAGTTTGCGTAAGACCCGCCCGCACGGGAAGGCCGCGAACAGTGAGGCCAAAACCGGAGTCGCCCCCGCGACAACGGAACTCCGCAAGGAGAGCGCCTGAATGAGACTCACAAATACTCACTCAGCCGCAACGGTCCGCACCCCAACACCAATTATTCCTTACTATCCGTCGCCGGAGCTGGCCGGTACGCCTCAGACATCGCTCCGCGCCCGCATGTCGTCCGCGTGCTCCTCGCCGCGGAAGTAGGCGCGGGTCTCCCGGTAGACCAGGGGGGACAGGATGATCAGACCGATGAGGTTGGGCAGCGCCATCAGACCGTTCATGACGTCGGAGAAGGTCCATACCGTCTTGAGAGCCGTGGTGGCACCGAGGTAGATCACGATGATGAAAAGGATCCGGTACGGAAAGACCGCCTTCCGTCCGAACAGGTACTCCACGCACCGCTCGCCGTAGTAGGACCATCCGAGCAGCGTCGAGAACGCAAAGAAGATCACGCTGAGCGTGACAATGACGCTGCCCCAGCTCCCGGGGAGACCCTCAGCGAATGCGCGTGCGGTGAAACTGGCGGCCTCCTCGGGGCCGGCCTCCTTCCATACGCCGGTGACGACGATCGTCAGCGCGGTGAAGCTCACCACCACGAGCGTGTCGATGAACGTCTGAGTCATCGACACGAGCGCCTGCCGGACTGGGTGGGTCGTCTTCGCCGCGGCCGCAGCGATGCCGCCGGTTCCCAGCCCCGACTCATTGGAGAAGATGCCACGCGCGACGCCGTAGCGAATCGCCGCTGCGACGGCCGCCCCCGCGAAACCTCCAGTGGCCGAGGTGCCGGTGAAGGCGTCGGTGAAGATGACGCCCAAGGCTCGCGGCACTTCGCCGATGTTGAAGGCGAGGACGGCTGCCGCGCCGACGATGTAGATGACGATCATCACCGGGACGAACAGACTGGTGACCCGCCCGATGCTCTTGATGCCGCCCAAGATCACCGCGGCGGCCAGCACCACGATCACCGCGCCTGTGATCGGTGCCGACACACCCCACTCTTCGTTGACGTTGGCCGCGACGGTGTTGGCCTGCGTCATGTTGCCGATGCCGAACGCGGCCAGCGCTCCTGCGACCGCGAAGAATCCGCCGAGAAACACGCCCACTGGCCCTTTGATGCCGCGACGTAGGTAGTGCATCGGACCACCGGCTTGCTCCCCGGCGGCGTCGGTGCGACGGAAGCGTACGCCGAGAAAAGCTTCGCTGTACTTGGTCGCCATGCCGACCATGCCGGTGAACCACATCCAGAACACAGCCCCGGGACCGCCAAGGGCAATCGCGGTCGCGACGCCGGCGATATTGCCGACGCCCACGGTCGCAGCCAGGGCCGTCGACAACGCTTGGTAGTGCGAGATATCGCCTTCGGCGCCCGGATCCTTACGCTTGACGAACGCCAGCCAGAACGCCAGCCGGAACCGGCGCACCTGGATCCCGCGCAACAGCACAGTCAGATACAGGCCGGTCAGCAGGAGCAGCGGGATCAGCAGCCAGGGGCCCCAGATGAAAGAACTGGCATCGCCTAGAAAGTCGTCGAGAGTGGTCATCGCACCGCCGGATCGCAGAGACATCGGACTGGTGAAAACCGTAGTCCACCTACCCAACCTCGGGGATCGGCGCGGGCGTCGATCGTCAGTTGCGCGAGTTAGCGTCCGTCAAACTGTGAGCCCACACGAATGCCCGCGTCGGCGAGGAACTCGGGGGCGCGACCCAATTGACAGTCGGTGGAGAAGGTCACCGACAACCACGTCCGCGCCATACCCTCGAGGATGGCATGCGGATGTTGGTAGCTCTCAGCGAGCTACTGAGCTCGAGCGAGTGCTAGTTTGTGGTAGCACCCGTGAGATACCGCCACGTTTCGCGCGGTGCCAGCGATCGGTTGGCTGACCACAGCCTTCTCCGCGTCAGCTGTCGACCTTCTTCAATGCCGATCCTTTGTGCATGGCGATGTGATCGGTTTTGTCACTTTTGATTTCGTACTGCGGTTCTTCTTTACTGGCGTGGCGGGTGTGTCCCTTGTAGTCCACATCCCGCGTATGGACTTTGATGATCTTGCCGCTGACCTGTCCGGCTTCCGAATTCCACGTCACGTGGTCGTCGACTTTGAAGTGCTCATTCATTTCTTCGCTCCCCTCCTCAACGGACGTCGATTTCGTCACCTACCACGGTATGCCGCCACCGCCTTCTCGGTGCGCGCAGCTGCGGGCCCAGATTCCGCGCGTCTTGATGCCCTCGACCGCGCACGGCCTCGACCTGCTGGCGTCGTGGAGGGCCAATTGAACTGCTCTAGACGTACAACCCGCCGCGCTGAATCCGCGCTAAACCGTCGGTGCAGCCGACCTCAGATGACTAGGGTATGACGCGAAATAACCAGGACGACAAACTATTTGAGACTCTCAGCCGGCCACGTCCTCGGTGCTGCGCGCCGATGCCGGTACTTCCTTGCGCAGTCTCAGCTTGTTGTAGGTGCTGATTGCGATGACGACGGCCAGCAGGGCGTACAAGGTGATCGTGATCGGTGTGCTCACCAGCGTGAGCGGATTGTTCTGCGAGTTGTTCATCGCGGCGCGCAGCGACGACTCCGCAAGCGGGCCGAGGATGACCGCGATCAGCACCGGCGCGAGCGGGATGCCGTAGCGGCGCATGGCGAATCCGAGCACACCGAGCACCAGCATGAACACGACGTCGATGATCGCCGAACTCGCGGCGTACACGCCGAAGCAGGCGAACACTGCGATCCCCGCATAGAGGTACTCCTTGGGGATCGAGAGCAGTCTTGCCCACAGCGGAGCGAACGGCAGATTCAACACGAGCAATACGACCATCCCGATGAACAGGCTGGCGATGAGCGCCCAAACGATGTCGGCGCTGCGGTCGAACAGCAGCGGACCCGGCTGCATACCGTACTGCTGAAACGCGGCCAACAGCATCGCCGCGGTGGCCGACGTCGGCAGCCCCAGCGCCAGAAGAGCACCCATGGCCGTGCCCGCCGTAGAGTTGCCGGCCGCTTCTGGACCGGCAACGCCACGGATCGCGCCCTTGCCAAACATCGGCACCTTTCGCCGACTGTCCAGCCGCTTCTCGACACCGAAGGCGAGAAACGTCGGGACTTCGGCGCCGCCGGCCGGGATGACGCCGAACGGCACGCCGACGGCGGTGCCGCGTAACCATGCCGGCAACGCCTCCCGGTATTCGGCCCTGGACAGGAACGGGCGTCCTGTTGACGGCGTGAAGCTGCGGTCGTCGGGCCGTCCGATACGCGAGGCGACGAAGATGACCTCACCGACGGCGAGCATCGCGACGGTGATCACGACGATGCTGATCCCGTCGAAGAGCGCCACGTTGCCGAAGGTGAACCGCTGAGAACCACTGACCTCGTCGGTCCCGATCATGGCCAGCACCAGGCCGATCAGCAACGCCGCCGCACCCTTGAGCACCGACTCCGACACCACCGCCGAAGTGGCGATGAACGCGAACAACGCCAGCGCGAAGTACTCGCCCGGACCGAACTTGGTCGCCCACTCCGCCAGCGCGGGTGCGAAGAAGACCACCAGAGCCGTGGCGACCATGCCGCCGATGAACGCGCCTATCGCCGAGGTCGCCAATGCCTGTGCGCCGCGGCCCTTCCTGGCCATCCGGTGTCCTTCGAGGGATCCGGCGATGGCAGTCGAGTTCCCGGGCGTGTTCATGAGGATTCCGGCGATCGAGTCCCCAAAGAGCCCGCCGAAATAGATGCCCGCGAACATCACCAGCGCGGCCAGCGGGTCGAGGGTGAACGTCACGGGCAGCAGCAGTGCGACCGCCATCGCCGATCCCAGTCCGGGCAGCACCCCGACCGCGGTGCCGATGACGGCGCCGATGAAGACGTAAAGCAGGTTGACCGGAGTGAGGACGTCACCGAATCCCCCGATCAGTCCAGTCAGCGAGTCCATCAGAACATCCCCATCACGCCGGGGGGCAGGCTCAGGCCGAGCAAGCCGGCAAATATCAGTTGCATGATCGACGAAATCGCCAGGCCGGTCAGTAGATTCGCAACATACCTCGTGCTGCCGAGCCCGACGGTCACTCCCCAGAAGACGACGGCTCCGGCGATGATCCAGCCGGCGGGTATCAGCAGGACAGTGAACGCCACGAACGACCCGATCGTGATTCCGGTGGACCGCCAATTGCTGAACAGACTCGGAATGGGACGCCCCTGGTCGTCCAACACTGGTTCGGGCACCTCAGGATTGCGCAGGATGACCAGGGTGAGCAGCGCCGCGATGAGGAAACAGAACCCGGCGGTGATCCAGGGGAATGCCTTGGGCCCGAAGAGTTCCGAGTCATCGGCGATCTCCATGTCGAAGATTCCGTAGACCAGGACCAGCCCAAGCCCAACCATCAGCGCCGGCATGATCAATGCGCTCTTGCCGGTCCAAAACCTGCGCGGCGGTGTGGGTTCAGCCGACGCAGCGGTGTCGTGTTCGCTTACTGTCATGTCAGCCCCAGATCGTCCAGAATGGTCTTCACCCGCTGCTCTTCCTCGCGGATGAACCTGCCGAAGTCGTCCCCGGTAAGGAAGGTCTCCTTCCAGCGGTTCCGCGCGACGACGCTCTGCCAATGCTCGGTCTCGACCATTTCCCCAACGATTTCGATGAGTTCTTGCTGCTGGTCGTCAGTGAGACCGGCCGGGGCGACGTAACCGCGCCAATTCACCAGATCGACGGCCGGATAGCCGGCCTCGGCAGCGGTCGGAGCGTCGAGGCCCTCCAACTTTTCCGGCGCAACCACCATCAGTGTCCGCAGTCGTCCCTCGGCCAGCATGTCCCGGAAATCGTTGTATCCGCTGATCCCGACGTCGGGTGTGCCTGGCGCCGTGGACAGCAGGTTTATGGTCAGTTCGCCACCGCCGGCGTAGGCGGCGTATCGGATCTGCTCAGGGTCGATTCCCGCTTCGCGCGCAAGTTGGGCGGCGACCATATGGTCGATTCCGCCGGCCGAGCCGCCACCGATGGGCATCGCCGCGGGGTCGGCTCGCCACGCTTCGATCAGCTCGCCGAGCGTCTGGTATGGCGAGTCGGCCGGCACCACAATGACTTCGAAGTCCTCGGCGAGCCGGGCGATGGGCGTCATATCAGACAGTGCGACAGGTGAGTCGTTGCGCTCGACCCCGCCGAGCATGACCGTGCCGGTCACCATCATCGTGGTCGGGTCACCGCCGAGGCGAGTCAGTTGACTGAGCCCGATCGCTCCAGCGGCGCCGGGAACGTTGACCACTTGGACATTGTTGACAATGCGGTTTGACCGCAGTGCCTGCTGAGACTCTCGTGCGACGAGGTCCCAACCGCCACCGGCCGCGGCGGGCGCGATCAGTGTGAGCTTGGCGCGGGCTTCGGCTCCCGAGCCGGTCCGGTTCGCGTTGACACCCGCCGCCACCACCAAGGCGCCGACACAGACAATCCCGAGGATCCACCGGACAGCTGTCGGAACGCGCATGCCCTTATCCCTTCGCGATCACCGTGAACCAGGCACATCCTGACCCTTCCATGCGCCCCACGGTCGCGTATTTGGAATTGGAACCTGAGCCTCGCCGCATGGCTCGCGCCGTCGGACCCAGTAAGCCGTCGCGCCTCTGGTCGACACCGCCCGGGCAGTCGGATTAGACGAGCGTGTGGTTGTCACGACCAGGAATGGTTGCGTAGGCCCAAATTACCAATTGATTGGTAGCTTCATGCTATGTACGTAACCATCGACCGGGTGGGACGGGTGGTCATCCCCAAAGCGCTGCGTGTTGCGCTGGGAATCACCCCGGACACGCCGCTCGAACTGATTCCCGACGGATCGGGTCTAAGGATCGAGCCCGTTCGACGCCGCCAACGGTCGATCGACACCAGCGACGGCCTGCCGATACTCGGCGACGTCGAGGGTGCCGTGCTCACCGAAGACGACGTCCGTCGAATTCGCGATGACCTCCAACGGTGACCGCTGGGCGTGTGACACCAGCGTTGCCGTCGCCGCTCTCGATCCGACCCATGAAGCACATCCGGCCTGCCGCCGAGCCTTGGTTGACCTTCGTCCTGCGCTAGCGGGGCATGCCGCGTTCGAGACGTATACAGTGCTGACCCGGTTGCCTCTTCCACTGCGCCTCGATGCCGGCCAGGCGGCCTCGGTACTCGCCTCGGCTTTCCCCGGAGACTGCTGGCTCGACGCGACCGGATCCCGCGACCTTCGTGAACGGCTTGCTCGCCTCGACATCGTCGGCGGATCGGTGTACGACGCCCTCGTCGGCCAGGCGGCCGTCAACAATCACCGCATCCTGCTTACCCGGGACCGGCGCGCTGAGCGCACGTATCGCTCACTCGAGGTCGACTACCGGTTCGTTGACTGACAGCCAATCCAGCTGAGTCCCACTGGTTGAGGTGTGGTGACAGCTACTGGCTGACCAGAAAAACGTCGTTGACATCACCGCTGGCACTGTTTTTAAGGGCGCTCTACCAATACATGTAATGCCAGTGCGCCCCTCATCGGGATGGCATGGGTTCACGTCGTCGTTGCACCGTGCGGACGAAGAAACACGCAAAGGAGCAGTTATGAAACTGCATTATATTGCAACCATGTTCGTGACAGGTGCGGCTGCTGCGGCCATTGCCGCCGCGCCAAGCGCTTCCGCGACAAGCACGGTCACCGGCCCCGATGGGGGCGCATCGACCGCGACGAACCAGAGACAGGGCCACGTCGCAATTCAGGTTGCGCCGCCGACGGTGTCAGATGCGCGCAGCTACGGTGAGTTCTCCTCACCGGGGCCCTTGCAAGGCAACCTTTCTCGCGACTAGGGATTCCTAACAACCTCCTTGGCGACCAACCCAAACGCGGACGCCGGTGTCCGAACAACGACACCTGCGCGGCGTCCGACGTTCTGGTCAACCGAGGCCGTGATCGACATCGGCGGCATCCCACCGGATGATGACGACGGCCGAAGGTCAGCCCCGCGTGGAGGACGACGATCTTGACGCCAGTGCCACCGGGGTCCCCGCCACTCCGGTGTTATCCGCACTCTGTTGTGCGAGCGCGGCGCTCGCGATGACCTGAACTCTTTGGCCCGCAATGACAACCGGCTCGATCGAGTGCAGCGTGCGGAAAAACACGGAGCACGCGTTCGGAACAGCCTATCGTCGGCCGAGTACAAACGATCTATCTAGGAGGCTGCGATGCCGACAGTCGACGTGCCATCAGGTCCCATCGCCTACGAAGACACCGGCGGAGACGGGCCGATCGTCGTGTTCGGTCACGGCCTGCTGATGGACGGCCGGCAATGGCGCAAGGTCATCGCGCTGCTACCCGAATACCGGTGCATCACACCGACGCTGCCTATGGGCGCCCACAAAGAACCGATGAGCCCAGACGCCGACCTGAGTGAACAAGGAATGGCGGCGATTCTCGCCGATTTCCTCGATGCCCTCGACCTCGGGGACGTGACCCTCGTCCTCAACGACTGGGGCGGCGGGCAGTTCATGATCTCCGACGGCCGCGACGAGCGCGTGGGCCGACTGGTGCTGGCGTCGTGTACGGCGTTCGACAACTACCCACCGAAACCGGCGCGTCCGGCGGCGCTGCTGTGCCGCATGCCCGGCGGCGGGTGGCTTCTGTCCAGGATGCTCGGGACCAACTTCTTCCGGCACAGTCGGCGCGCCTATGGAGCGCTGACCAAGAAGGGTCTGCCCGACTGGTTGTTCGACGAGTGGTTCCGGCCCGCCGTCGAGAATGCCGCGATCCGCCGCGACCTGGTCAAGTTCGCCACGGGCGCTCCGTCGCGCCGCCGGTTGCTCGAACTGTCCGAACGGATGCGGACGTTCACGCGTCCGGTGCTCGTCGTGTGGGCCCGCGAAGACCGGATGATGCCGTTGGCGCACGCGGATCGATTGGTCGAACTGTTCCCGGACGCCACCAAGATGGTCATCGACGACTCCTGGACACTCATCCCCGAGGACCAGCCGGAGGCAATCGCAGATGCGTTGCGGGACTTCGTAGCCTGACGCTCTGACGCGTCAGCGGAAGCGGACGTTCATAGTCGCCAAGCCGAAGATCTTCTTGCCGGCGGACTTCGCGCCCACGATGACGACGCCGGAGCGAGTGGCCGGGTCCAGCGATTTGATCCGGCCGCTGAACTCGATGTCGGCGCCCTCTTTGGCCGACACGATCGCGGGTGCGGACAGCCGTACCGCGTAGCGGGTGACCGCACCGGGGTCGCCCGACCACGCCGAGTGAAAACCCGCACCCAGCCCCATGGTCAGCATTCCGTGGGCGATCACGTCCGGTAGCCCCGCCAGCTTGGCGATGTCCTCGTCCCAGTGGATCGGGTTGGCGTCGCCGGCAACTCCGGCGTAGTTCACCAGGTCGCCGCGCGACAGCCGGGTGTGATGCACCGGCAGCTCGTCGCCGACATTGAGCTCGTCGAAGGACGGCGTCCCGGGCTCGCGGGTCATACCCCCTTCAGCGATCCGGATCTCCCCCTCGGGGCGCACCGTCTTCTCGTAGGCGGCATCGAGCGTGCCGATTCCCGAGAAATCGACGTCATGCATCATCGCGTTCTGCACGGCGGACTTGATCGCCGGATCGACGTCCTCAGCGGTCACTCCCACCACGGTGGTGTGCAGGGTGTGCACCCGCTCGCCGGCGGTGTCGGTGAACGTGTTCGTCACCGTGATGAGGTCTCGGCCGGCGATCTTGCGCACGTTCGTCAGCTCGACGTCGACGGTCAACTCGTCGCCCGCGACGATCGGACGGTGCTGTTCGAAGACCTCTTCGGTCTGCATGTAGGTGTCGTAGCCGACGACGATCTCTTCGAACATGCGGCGGTTGCACGACATACCCGGCGTCGAAGTGAACGTCAGCGGCGCCACCACGTCGGAATATCCCAGCTCAGCGGCGGCTGCGACGTCCCAGTGCGCGGGGTGGTAGTCCTGCACTGCCCTGGCGTATTCGCGTACCTTCTCGCGGCCGACAAGGTATGTGCCGTCCATCTGGTACCAGTGGCCGACCCGCGCTTCGAGCGCTGACGTTTCTGCTGCTGCGGTCATGCGTGCCCAACTCTTCTATCGGCTGGTTCGTTGAGGCCGATCGAAGCACCCTAACGCGCTCACCACGTCGGCCCACAACGTCAAGATCCGAGCAGTGAGTCCGCCGCCGCCACTACGCGACGCAGATGGCCGAGCCGCTATGTTCATCGAGTGCAAATCTCCCCTGCTCGTGCGCTCGCTCGGTGGCTCCCTTCGGTCCTGACCGCGGTTGTTGTATGCGGCGGACTTCTGGCTTCCCCACCGGCTCCGGCTCCGGTAGTGCACCTGGTCAGCGAGGCGAACCCGTTGGCCGGGATGCGGTTCTACGTCAACCCCGCATCCGCGGCCATGCGTGCTGCGCAGAAGGCCGATCCGCCGAGCCCCGAACTGACTGCCATCGCGAACACGCCGCAGGCGTACTGGCTCGTCCCCGGCGGTTCCGCGGCGACGGTCGCGAAGTACGTGGGTGACGCGCAAGCAGCCGGCGCCTTGCCGGTGCTGACCCTCTACGGCATTCCGCACCGCGACTGCGGCAGCTTCGCGGCAGGTGGTTTCGCGTCGGGCGCCGACTACCGGGCGTGGATCGACGGCATCGCAGCCGACCTGGGTGGCTCGCGGGTGGCGATCATCCTCGAACCCGACGCGCTCGCCATGGCCGATTGCCTGTCGGGTGACCAGCGCCAGGAGCGGTTCGACCTGATCCGCTACGCCGTCGATACCTTCACCCGCAATCCGGCCGCGGCCGTGTACGTCGACGCGGGTCACTTGCGCTGGCACAGCCCCGAGGAGATGGCCGCCAGGCTCAACCAGGCCGGCGTCGACCGAGCGAGGGGATTCAGCCTCAACGTCGCGAACTTCTTCACCACCGAGGAGGAAATCGGTTACGGGGAAGCGATTTCGGGCCTCACGAATGGCTCCCACTACGTGATCGACACGTCGCGCAACGGCAATGGAGCGGCCCCCGACTCACCGTTGCATTGGTGCAATCCGGACGGCCGAGCACTGGGTGTTCCGCCGACCACGCAGACTGCGGGCCCGCACGCCGACGCGTACCTGTGGATCAAGCGGCCCGGTGAATCCGACGGAACCTGCGACAAAGGCGATCCCCCGGCGGGCACCTTCGTCAATCAGTACGCCGTCGAGCTGGCCAGCAACGCCCGTCCGCGGTAAAGCCTTGGGCGCCAACGTTTAGCGGTACCCCGGGGCGTACATCTAGTCGTCCTCGGGTCGGTCGGCGTAGACGCCGCGGAGCATGCCGGTGGCTTGTCCGATCTCGATGAGGTAGCCGTCGGGGTCGCGGATATAGCAGCGTATCTCGGCTTTGCGGTCCAGTGGTTCGGTAAGGAACTGAGCGCCTTTGGTTTTGGCGTCGGCGTGGAATGCGTTGATGTCGGCCACTCGCACGTTCAGAAACGCCGAGACTGGGTCGCCAGCCTGTGGTGGCGAGAGGGTGATGTCGGGTTTGTCCGGGGTGGGCCCGCCGCCGGGGTTCATGATGATCCAGCTGTTGGCAACCTTGATGATGGCGGGGTTCTCCTCGAGAACGATTTCACCGCCGAAGATGTCGGCGTAGAAATCGCGCGAGCGGGCGACGTCGCGGACGGTCAGAAAGTGCGTCAAGATCAATCCCTGTTCGGGAGCTGGTAGATCGTTGCGGTTGACCACAATTCCCCTTTCAGTGAGCTGACGGCTACTGCTTGTGACGCCATCGGTGGGGATCGACTTCGAGCGCGGCTCGGTCCCAGTTGCCGCGTTCAGCAGCCGCTTGATACGTGGTGTGCAGGAACTCCAAAAGGTTTCTGTCCGGATCTGCCGCGGTTCGCACCGCCTCGTACGGCAACAGAAACTGGCCGTTCTCGGTGCTGTAGAAGGCTTGCTCAGGTGCAACGGGATAGTCGGCAAAGCCGTTGGGCTCGGGATAGGCGTAGGCGTAGAACGCGCCTTCGTCGCCGCCGCCCGGCCAGAAGCCGCAACTGCTCAGCTCGTGGGAGTAGCCCTCCTCCATCACCCAGTCACCACAGTTGGGCGCGCCGCCGGGATGCTTGGGCGCAGTGCGGCCAGAGAACCTGGTGCAGGCCAGATCCATGGCGCCCCAGAAAAAGTGCACGGGGCTGACCTTGCCGATGAAATGCGAGCGAAATTCGTGCATAACTCTGTCGGCCGCTACGAGTTGGCGCCAGAACAGCTGCACGGCGTCGGCATCGTAGGAGGCGTGCTCATCGTCGTCGGCGAATGGGATCGAGGGCTCGACTTCATTCGGCCTGGCCTGAATCTCGACCGTGATTCCGAGCTCACCGAGCGCACGCACTGTCTCGCCATAGAACTCAGCGACGGGTTTGGGCTCGAGCGCAATCTGACGGGCGTCGCCGTCGCTGGAGCGGATGTGTAACCGATGCTCGATGAAGTCGAACTCGATGTCGAACACCCTCGCTCCGGACGGCACTGCGGAAGTGGTCAATCCCCGCGGGCTGACGTAGAGAGTGGTCTGCCACCAATGGTTGATCATCGGCGCATGCGCGAGCCGGATCTTGCCGACGATCTGTGTCCACATATGCAGTGTTTCGCGTGACGCGCTCCAGTCGTCGACCCGCAGCTGTGGCCAGCCGTTCGACGACGCGGACTTGGTTGTGGCGATGCCTGCCATGTTCATCAGCTTTCCCCGGGCGGACAGAACCTACGCATAGCGATCAGTGACTGCCGCAAGAACCGCCGGCAGGGCGAAGGCCAAAGGTCGCGCGACCGATAACCCGAACGAAAGAGGAAGTCAGCGAGACAGAACGGTATTACGATTTCACAACAGGCGACAGAAATCTGTAATAGCGTGGGTGGATGACCCCGTACAAAGGTGAAGCCGTCGACCACCTGCCCTTCGCCACTACAGAGAAGGCCGCGCGCTATCGCACGGAGAACTATCAAGGAGCGGTGGGTCTCAACTGGTTCACGACCGATCCGACGCTGCGGTCGACGATGGCGTATTACTTGCAGCCCGACGAGCTGGCGTTCGCCGAACCCCACTTGACGCGCGCCGGAGAATTGATGGGCGGGCCGGTGGCGCGGTGGGCCGAAGAGACCGACCGCAGTCCCGCGCGCCTCGAACGGTATGACCGCTGGGGCCATGACATCAGCCAGGTGGTGCAGCCGCCGTCGTTCATCCAATCCAAACGCGCGATCCTCGAGGCTCAGTCGGTGCTGCGCGAAGAAGCGCGTGCCAACGGTGTGAGCCCCTCTCTGATCTTGTTTGCGTCGAACTATCTGATGAACCAGGCCGACATCGGCATGGGCTGCGCGCTGGGGACTGGCGGCGGCATGGTCAAGTCGCAAGTCTCGGCCTACGCGCCGGCCGATGTGCGGGATTACGTACTGGCCAAATTCGCCTCGGGCGAATGGGAGGGCGAGACCGCTCAGATGTTCACCGAACGTACGGGCGGCTCGGACCTCGGCGCGCTGGAGACGACGGCTACGCGGCACGGTGACGCGTGGCTACTGAACGGATTCAAGTGGTTCGCCTCGAATTGCGACGGCGAGGTGTTCGTCGTGCTGGCTAAACCGGAAGGTGCGCCGGACTCCAGCCGCGGTATCGCCACGTTCCTCGTGCTGCGGACGCGTCGCGACGGATCGCGCAACGGCATCCGGATCAGGCGGCTCAAAGACAAGCTCGGCACCCGATCGGTGGCATCTGGCGAAGTGGAGTTCGTCGACGCCGAGGCGTTTCTGTTGTCCGGAGAGGCCACCGGTGATGCCGGGCCGTCCGACGGCAAAGGACTGGGCCGGATGATGGAACTGACGAACTCAGCGCGACTGGGCACCGCTCTGTTCGCTGCGGCTGCTGCCCGACGGGCACTGGTCGAGTCATTGTGTTTTGCCCAGAGCCGGTGCGCATTCGGCGAAACGCTAAGCGACAAGCCGTTGATGCGGCGCAAGCTGGCCGAGATGATCATTGACTCCGAAGCCGCCCTCGCGCTGGTATTCGATGGGACAGGTCATCCGAATCACCAACAGCCACATCAAGTTCGGCAGCGTATCGCCGTGCCGGTGACCAAGCTGAAGGTCGCGCGGTTGGGTATCACTATGGCGTCCGACGCGATCGAGATCCACGGCGGCAACGGCTACATCGAAACCTGGCCGGTCGCACGGATTCTTCGGGATGCTCAGGTAAATACCATTTGGGAGGGCCCGGACAACATTCTGTGCCTGGACGTCAGGCGGGGAATCGAGAAGTCGAGCGCACACGAGCCGATGCTGGCGCGGCTTCGTGACGCGATATCGGTGTCCGACGACGAAGGAACGACACACCTGGTCAGCCGCCGCATCGACGATCTCGACGCCGCGATCACCGCATGGAAGAAGCTCGATGGCGATCTTGCGGAGGCGCGGTTGTTTCCGCTCGCGCAGTTCATCGGCGACGTCTACGCGGCCGCATTGCTGACCGAGCAGGCGGCTTGGGAACGCGCCACCTACGGGTCGGATCGCAAGGCGCTGGTGGCTCGGTTGTACGCACAGCGCTACCTCGTCGACCACGGACCGCTTCGCGGCATTGACGCCGACGAGGACGAGGCGATCGGACGCTTCGACGAACTCGTGTATGGGGCGCTGACGCTGGATTGAACGCTTCAAGGCTTATGCGAACGCGAGCGGGCGCAGAGGAAGTCGCGATTGACTCAGCTGTCTGTGACGTTGCGTGCCGACGTACCGGCGCTGTCGATGCCCCATGCGATGATCCGGCGCGGCGTGATCCGGATGATGTCGCCGCTCAGGCCGCCCTCCGTGGTACCTGCTCCGGGGAGGGCGGTGGCGGTTCCTCGGATCTCGATGCCGCGCGCGTCCGGCGGGCTCACAGAGACCACGGTGTCGACGATGAAGGCCACGTTGGGCCGACTGATTACGTTGCGCCACTTCTGTGTTGAGGCCAGCGCATGGCCGACGATGTCGATCGTCGTGTCCTCGGGGCCAAGGTGTACGCCGACCGGGCGGATCTGCGGATCACCTGCCGGGCCGATCGTGCAGAGTCGCCCGATCGGCTCATCGCGCAGGTAGGCCAGTTCGGCCGGGCTGAATGTCATGGACTCCGCCTTCGGTAGTGGTTTCAGTGCTGGCTTTCCAGGTGCTGGTGCAGTCGGGTGAAGGCCCGTTCGATGACCTTGAGCTCATCCGGTTCAACGTGGTCGAAGAACAATTCGCGGACCGCGTCGGTATGCAGCGGCACGGCCTGCCGCAGCACGTCCGCACCGCTGGCGGTGAGCACTGCTCGATAGCCTCGGCCGTCCTCTGGTACCGGTTCACGGAGCACCAGACCCCGTTTGGCCATCGCGGTGATCTGGTAGGTGGTTCGGCTGCGCGAAAACACCATCTTCTCGGCCAGTTCACTCATGCGCAGTCTGCGCTGCGGTGCATTGGCCAGCAGTCTGAGCAGGTGGTAGTCCATGAGGGTGATTCCGGCATTCTCGCGCAACCGTTCGTCGAGCCTGGTCTCCAGTCGCAGACTGGCCTCGATGTAGGGCCGCCAGGCGCGCTCCTGCGCCGCGGTCAAGCTGCGTGCCATACCGGCCCTCTCGGTGATCGGTTCAAATCGAAACTATCCACTGACGCATGCTTGAAATACGTCTAGGCTGTGACTACTCTCATGGTAATACAAGTTTGAACTAACCGCACGCCGCGAGGAGCGATTTCGATATGACACACCGAATCGACTGGGATCAGGCATACCGGTCCGACGAGGCACCCGCATGGAACATCGGTGCGCCGCAACCGGAGTACGCGGCATTGATCGATGACGAAGCGGCTGTCAGTGGTGAGGTTCTCGACGCCGGCTGCGGGCACGCCGAGCTGGCGCTGGCGCTCGCCGCCCGTGGTCACACGGTCGTGGGAATCGACCTGAGCCCGACCGCGATAGCTGCCGCGGCCGACGCCGCGAAGGAACGTGGGTTGACCAACACGACCTTCGTGGCCGCCGACATCTCGTCACTGACCGGGTACGACGCGCGGTTCGGCACCATCTTCGACAGCGGGCTGCTGCACGCGTTGCCCGATGAGTTGCGCGACGGCTACCTGAAATCGATGCATCGCGCGGCGGCGCCCGGCGCCAGGTTCTACATCCTGGCCTTCGGAACCGGGGCGTTTGGTGAGCACGACGGGCCCGGGCCCACCCAATTCACCGAAGGTCAGCTGCGCGAGCAGGTTTCGCGGTACTGGCAGGTCGAGGAGATCCGTCCGGCCAAGCTGCACTCTGTGGTCCCGGTCAACGGCCAGACCCAAATGCCCGGGCACTTGGTGGTCGCACGCAAGGCTGGCTGACTCCAGATCAGTTGCCCACATCCGCGCTGACCCGCAACCGCGGCTTGTGTCGACCACCGGAATCGGCGACCCGATCCCACACGGCATCGACCAACGGCGCCAACAGCGCGCCAACGTTCAGCGGTACCCCAGGCTGGGCAGCAGCACGTCGTCGACCAGAATGCGGACCGTCTCCTCGGTCGGCGGCCGTGTGGAAACCAACGCCCTAAATACCAGATATCCCGGTAGCAAGTCGTAGATCTCGTCGTTGATCGCTGCCGCGTCGATCTCTCCGCGCTCGACAGCCTCGGCCAGCAATTCGTTGATCACGAGTTTGCGCTGATGGAGAAACTCGTCCTGCATCGCTCGTTTCAACCTCGGGTTGTGCGACATCTCGTTCAGCACCGCCCGCATCGTGCTGCCGTGCGCACACGCCTGCCTGCACACCGAGGCGCCGAGCTCCAGCAAGTCGCTGCGCAGCGAGCCGGTTCGGGGCGGGACGGCGGTGACGCGGGTGCCTTCGACGAAGGCCGCGAGCACTAGGTCCGCCTTCGACGGCCAGCGCCGGTACACGGTCGCTTTGCTCGCTTTCGCCTGTGTCGCCACGGCTTCGACGGTCAATCGGTCGTACCCGTGCTGCTGCAACTGCTGCAGCGTGATCGCCAACAGTTCCGCTTCGCGGCGGGTCCACCGCGATTCCGGCGCATCGTGCGCGTGTTCCGGCGGCACACGTCCTCCTTGACCGAGCTTTATAGCGCGTCATCCATGACGTAGCGCTTGCCCTGGTCGATACGGTACCGTACCGTTCCATTTCGGCCCTCCGCAGCCGCTCTGCGCGACATGCCCACGTCCGATCTCCGCAATTTTGTGCCGTGCCGAGATGTGCAGGCGCGAGGATGAGGAGAATCGATCGGGTACCCCGATCGAGGCCGACTACCGATGCAAGGACCTGGTGCAATGCCGTCGACGGTGGAGTCTTACGACGCAGGACCGACCGACACCCCGGTGCTCGAGCAGACGATCGGCGCCAACTTCGAAGCCACCGTCGCCCGTCACCCCGACGGTGAAGCGCTCATCGACGTCGCGCAGGGTCTGCGCTACACGTGGGCCGAACTCGACGCCGAGGTCGACGTCGTGGCCCGGGGCCTCATGGCGTTGGGGATCGGCAAGGGCGAGCGGGTCGCCATCTGGGCGCCGAACTGCGCGCAGTGGACACTCACGCAGTACGCGACAGCGAAGATCGGCGCGATCCTCGTCAACATCAATCCCGCCTACCGCACCCATGAATTGGCCTACGTGCTCAACCAATCCGGGGCCCGAACGTTGATCGCCGCGACGTCGTTCAAGACGTCTGACTACGTGGCGATGGTCGAGCAGGTCCGCGCGGACGTGCCAGCGTTGACCGACGTCGTCCACATCGGGACGGCCGACTGGGACGCGCTGCGGGCGGGCGCCGACGAAGTGACATCCGAGGCCTTGGCGAAGCGGATGGCCGGCCTATCCAACAACGACCCCATCAACATTCAATACACCTCGGGTACAACGGGTTTCCCGAAGGGAGCGACACTCTCGCACCGCAACATCCTCAACAACGGATACTTCACCACGGAGCTGATCAAGCTCGGCCCGCACGACCGATTGTGTATCCCGGTGCCCTTCTACCACTGCTTCGGCATGGTGATGGGCAACCTCGGTTGCACCAGTCACGGCACCACGATGGTAATTCCCGCACCGGGTTTCGATCCCGGATCGACGCTCGCCGCCATCGAGGGCGAACGCTGCACCGGCGTGTACGGCGTCCCGACGATGTTCATCGCCATGCAGAACCACCCGGAGTTCACCGACCGCGACCTGTCAACGCTAAGGACCGGGATCATGGCCGGCGCGGTCTGTCCGGTCGAGGTGATGAAGCGCTGCATCAACGACATGAACATGTCGGAGGTGGCGATCGCGTACGGCATGACCGAGACGTCGCCGGTGTCGTGCCAGACGCTCATCGACGACGACCTGGAACGGCGCACCGCGACGATCGGACGGGCGCATCCCCACGTTGAGATCAAGATCGTCGACCCGGACACCGGTGCGCTCGTCGAGCGCGGACAGCCGGGCGAGTTCTGCACGCGCGGATATTCGGTGATGCTGGGCTACTGGAACGACGACGAGAAGACCGCTCAGGCAATCGATTCCGACGGCTGGATGCACACCGGCGATCTGGCCGTGATGCGTGACGACGGCTACTGCAACGTGGTGGGCCGCATCAAGGACATGGTTATCCGCGGCGGCGAGAACATCTACCCGCGAGAGATCGAGGAGTTCCTCTACACGCACCCGGACATCGAGGACGCCCAGGTGATCGGCGTGCCCGACGCCCGGTACGGCGAGGAGACATGCGCGTGGATCCGGATGAAGCCGGGTCGTCCCGCGCTCGACGCCGACGCCGTGCGCGCGTTCGCTGCAGGCAAGCTCGCGCACTACAAGATTCCGCGATACGTGCACGTTGTCGACGAGTTTCCGATGACGGTCACGGGCAAGGTGCGCAAGGTCGAGATGCGCGAACGCAGCGTCGACATCCTGGGCCTTGACCGCTAGCGTCCAAGGTGAGGCGCAGGCGGATTCTCAACCGGCTGGCCCGCCGTCCACGAGGCCAGGAGGTCTAGGGCGTGTGCGGTCGGGGAGGCAGGTTCTGCCGCGTAGAGGGTGAGCGTCAGCCCGGGTTCGGAGATCATGTCGACGCTCTCGTAGGTGAGCTCGAGGTCGCCCACGACGTCATGGTGGAACCGTTTGGTCCCCGCGCCGTGATAGCGGACGTTGTGAGCGCCCCACCGGCGACGGAAGTCCTCACTGCGAGTGGATAATTCGCCGACGAGATCGTGCAGCAGGTTGTCGAATGGATCACGACCGGCCTCGGTGCGAAGGATCGCGACACATGTGTCGGCCGCCTCATCCCAATTCGGGTAAAAGCGGTGCGAGTCATCGTCGAGGAAGGTGTAGCGGGCGAAGTTCGGATGGCGGCTCGGGTCGCTGTCGTACAACGATGAGTGCATGCCGCGCCCGAGGTGATTGACGGCGAGCAGATCCATCCGGCCATTGCGGACGATCGCCGGGGCGGTGAATTTGTCGAGCACCCACTGCAAGCCGGGCCGGGGCGCCCAGCGTTTCGCGGGGCGTCGTCGCGGCCGCATGCCGGCAGCGGTGCCGTCGGCGGCGTGGGCCAGGTGGAACAGGTGAGCGCGTTCGGCGTCATCGAGTTGGAGCGCACGGGCGATCGCGTCCAGGACGGACGCCGAAACGCCGGCCAGAGCGCCGCGTTCCAGCTTGCTGTAGTACTCGATGCTGATCCCGGCGAGGTCGGCAACCTCCCCCCGGCGCAGTCCAGGGACTCGGCGGGAACCGGTCACCGGCACACCGGCCTGTTGCGGGGTCACCTTGGCTCGTCGCGAGACCAGAAACTCGCGGACCTCGGCGCGGTTGTCCATGTCCTCCACGGTACGAGGGCGCTACGGCTCGTGGGATGTCTTGTCATTACACCTTTCATCAGGAACTCCCACGCCGGCTGGCAAGGCTGGTTTCGTTGTGCACATGCCGGGAAGCCAGTCCAGACTTCCCGCCCGGGATGTTGTCAGGAGCTCTTCATGCATGGCGCGCGTCGTGGCCTGTCCAAGCTGACCGGTTTCGTCGCGCTGGAACTCTACGTCGTTCCCGGTGCCGGCCACGTCGATCTCTACGACCGGGTCGACCTCATTCCGTTCGACAAATTGACGGAGTTCTTCCAGGACAACCTGCAACCGTCGCCATAGGCGACCTCGAACCGTACGAAGGAGAAGCCATGCGTCAGGTTTTCATGAACGCCCCCGGCGATGTGAGCGTCGGAGAGCGTGACGACCCGAAGATCGTCGAGCCGACGGATGCGATTGTCCGCCTTACGGCGACATGTATCTGCGGGTCGGACCTGTGGCCCTACCGGGGCGTCGAAGACGTCGACCACACACCGATGGGGCACGAGTATGTCGGCGTCGTCGAGGAGATCGGCGGCGAGGTGAAAACCCTGAAGGTTGGCGACTTCGTCGTCGGCTCGTTCGTGATCTCCGACAACACCTGCGAGATCTGCCAGGCTGGTTACCAAAGTCGTTGCGTGCACGCTGAATTCGTCTCTGCCACGATCGGCACTCAAGCCGACAAGGCCCGTATCCCGTTCGCCGACGGCACCCTCGTGGCGACACCCGGTCAACCGGATGCGGAGCTGATCCCCTCATTGCTGGCCGCATCCGATGTCCTCGGAACGGGCTGGTTCGCCGCCGTCGCCGCCGAGGCCGGCCCCGGCAAGACCGTCGCCGTGGTCGGTGACGGCGCCGTCGGGCTAATGGGTGTGCTGGCCGCCAAGCAGCTGGGCGCCCAACGGATCATCGCAATGTCCCGCCACGCCCACCGGCAAGACCTTGCCCGTGAGTTCGGCGCGACCGACATCGTCGCTGAACGCGGTGAGGAGGGCGTGGCCAAGATCAAGGAGCTCACTAGTGGGCTCGGCGCGCACTCGGTGATCGAGGCCGTCGGGACACAGGAATCGTTCCTGCAGGCCATCGGTGCTACCCGGCCCGGCGGGCACATCGGCTTCGTCGGCGTCGCACACGAAGGCGTGTCGATTCCGGCGGATGAGCTGTTCTTCGCCGAGGTGCACCTGCATGGCGGTCCCGCCCCGGTGCGCCGGTTCCTGCCCGAGCTGATCCAGCTGATCTGGGACCGAAAGATCAACCCGGGCAGGGTGTTCGACCTCGCCCTGCCGCTCGAGCAGGCCGCCGAAGGCTACTCCGCGATGGACGAGCGCCGCGCCATCAAGGTGCTGCTCGAGCTCTGATACCTGTGACATCGAAAGAGGAGGCTTCACTCATGAAGCCGACCGACGACTTCGCCGGCCGCGTCGCGTTCGTCACCGGCGCCACCAGCGGGATCGGCCAAGCGACCGCTGTCGCGTTCGCAGCGCGCGGCGCCGCGGTGGTCGTCGCCGATATCTCCGCAGACGGGTGCCGCGAAACCGCCGAATTGATCGAAAGGTCCGGGGGACAGGCGCTGGCGGTGACCTGCGACGTGACCCAGAGTCGCGACGTGCAGGCGGCGCTGAACCGGGCCGTCGAGTCCTTCGGGCGTCTGGACTTCGCGTTCAACAATGCCGGCGTGGAACAACCGGTCAAACCGATCGTCGACATCGCCGAGGACGAGTGGCACCGAGTCGTCGACGTCAATCTGCGCGGTGTGTTCCTGTGCATGAAACACGAGATTCCGCTGATGCTGGAGACCGGTGGCGGCGCGATCGTCAACACCTCTTCGGGCGCCGGTGTCAGCG
Source organism: Mycobacterium sp. GA-0227b (assembly GCF_001499855.1). GTDB lineage: Bacteria > Actinomycetota > Actinomycetes > Mycobacteriales > Mycobacteriaceae > Mycobacterium. Next base: position 96,466 of record NZ_LQIK01000001.1, on the reverse strand, counting down.
GCTTCGCCGGGCAGGCCGCCTACGCGGCGAGCAAACACGGCGTGATCGGGATGACGAGGTCCGCCGCCCTGGACTATGCCTCCGACAACGTCCGGATCAATGCTGTGTGTCCTGGCATCATCGACACCCCCATGATGGACCGCTTCTCCGGCGGCACACCCGAAGGCCGCAAGCGCGTCATCGACCAAGAACCCATCGGGCGCATGGGCCGGCCCGACGAGATCGCCTCCGCAGTGCTCTGGCTGTGCTCCGACAACGCCGCCTTCACCATCGGCCACGCCCTGGTCGTGGACGGCGGACAGACCGTGGGCTGACCAGGCGCGCACGCACCCCGACACATATGAGCCCTGGCACGGCTGGTATTGATGCAGCATGCCCATGCCTCGAATCCTGGCTGCAGGATGCCGGAGCGGCGCCTGCACATTGACCCTCGCGTTCAGCGTCATCGCCCTGACCGGTTGTTCGGCACTCGACAACCAGACGGCGAACAGCTCTGAGACCTCCGGCGTGCAGACTGCGGCGACCGCGTTGCGAACCGATGCAACCGCCCCGGCGCCCTACCCGCCGCCGTCCGTCGAGCGGAAATTGCCGATCGGCGACGTCTCCCTCGCCATCGACGACCGCCCCGGCCTGGGGGAGATCATCGTCGACAGCTCCGGCCGCACGCTGTATGCCTTCTCGGCGGACTCGGCGAACGAGCCCACCTGCTACGGCGAATGCGCCGACACCTGGCTGCCCGTGCTGGCCGACAGCGATCCGGCGGGCGGCATAGGTATCAGCGTGGCGGCGGCCCGGACCGTGCCGCGCCGCGACGGCGGTGACCAGGTGACCTACAAGGGAATCCCGCTCTATCGATACGCAGGCGACACGACGGACAGGGACGCCAAGGGACAGGGTTTGGACATGTTCGGCGGCGAATGGCACGTCCTGACGAAAAACGGCGAGCCCCTGGCTTGAGGATCGCCGAGGAATAGCGTGATCCGAACGGGCGTTGCCAGCCCCTGACGACGGCAGTTAGGTGCGCACATGAAGTTCGGGATCTCCACTTTCGTCAACGACGACACCATCGACACTGCGTCGTTGGCCCGCGCGATCGAAGAACGGGGTTTTGACGCGCTCGCGATCGCCGAGCACACCCACATCCCGGCCAGTCGGCAGTCTCCGTACCCGATGGGCGGTGACCTGCCCAAGATCTACTACCGCACGCTGGATCCGTTCGTCACACTCGCGGCCGCCGCGGCGGTGACGTCGACGATCGAGTTGATCACCGGAATCGCTCTGCTCATCCAGCGCGACCCGATCATCACCGCGAAGGAAGCGGCCAGCATCGACCTGATCTCGGGTGGCCGGTTCGTGTTCGGCGTCGGCGCCGGCTGGAACATCGAGGAACTGCGGCACCACGGCACCGACCCGAAGACGCGCGGCGCGCTGCTCGACGAACGTATCGAGGCCATCAAGGTGTTGTGGACGGAGGAACCGGCCGAATACCACGGCCGCTACGTCGATTTCGACTCGTCATACCTGCGTCCCAAACCGGTTCAGAAGCCCCATCCGCCGATCCTCGTCGGCGGCGACTCCGATGCCACCGTCAAGCGGGTGATCCGCCATGGCGCCGGCTGGATGTCGAACCCACTTCCGGTCGAGCGGCTGACCAAACGCATCGACCAGATGCGTGCGGGCGCGAACCACGACGTCCCGCTGACGACATTCGGCACCCCGATCGACCCGGATTACTGGCGCGCCCTCGAGGACCTCGGCTACCGGCAGGCGAACCTGCTGCTGCCCACCAAGCCGCGCGATGAATCGCTTCGTCTGCTCGACGAATACTCCGAGAAGGTCGCCGGGTATCGCGGCTGAGCCAGGCTCGGCGGGCTGGGCTCGCTTAACGGGTGATTGCAGACACCGATGCTTGCAATCCACCACTTAGGGCCGTATGGCCCAAGCCTCGAATTGCTGCGCCAACTTAACGGCGAGTTGCAGAACCGAGACTCAAATGTGGCTGGCGTCGCCGGAAGCGGCATAGCTACTGTCTATCTACGTACGTAGTTACTACGTAGAACGGTTCTTTATCGACTAGCGTGGAGGGCAGTCTTGCGTCGCCGGGAAGCAATTCGCGTCGGATTCCTCGCCATCGTGCCCGTCGTGATCGGGACATCTGCCGGGGTCGCCCGTGCTGAACCTGGGCAGTGGGACCCGACTCTGCCCCGCCGTGTGAGCGCTGGGGCGCCGGGTGATCCGGTGGCAATCGCCAACGCTTCGCTGCGTGCGACCCAAGTCGCAGCCGAAACCGCGGTCGATCTCGGACGCAGATTCCTGAGCAGCCTGGGGGTCGGAGACTACAGAGCGTCAGGGGCTACGGCGTTGCGTGGTAACCGGGTTCACGGCCCGCAAGCGATCGAATACGTGATTTCACGGGCAGGCTCACAGATTGGGGTGCCGTACTCCTGGGGAGGCGGAAGTCTGACCGGACCGAGCAAGGGCGTCGACTCGGGTGCCGACACCGTCGGCTTCGACTGTTCGGGGTTGACCCGTTTCGCTTTCGCGGGTGTCGGGGTGCTGCTCCCGCGATGGTCCGGCGACCAGTACAACGCGGGCCGGCATGTCCCGCGATCGCACGCCAAGCGTGGCGATCTCTTGTTCTGGGGCCCCGGTGGAAGCCAGCACGAGGCCCTCTATCTCGGCAACGGCCGGATGATCGAAGCGCAGCAAACCGGTGTGCCAGTGAAGGTTTCGCCGGTACGCATTACCGGGATGACGCCGTCCGTCACTCGTGTGATAGAGACCTGACTCGGGCCTCAGCGTGGAGCGTCGTCGTCCGTCGCTAGTGCACTGCCGGCGAGCCACTGATCCCACGGCACACTCCAGTCACCGTTCTGCCAAATGGGCAATGGCTCACCACCGGTGTTGCGGACTTCGAACACATCGCCGGGTTGGGAGAATTCATAGAACCACCGTGCGTTGTCGGCGTTGACGTTTAGGCATCCGTGGGAAACGTTGGTGTTTCCTTGCGCCCAGATTGTGTCGTCGAGTTGGTGCACATAGATTCCGCTGTTGGTCAGTCGTACGGCGTAGTTGACTGTTTGTTTGTAGCCCAATGGTGCGTCGACCGGTAGCCCATAGGTCGAAGAGTCCATGACGACGGGATTGGCCTTGTCCATGACCGTGTAGACACCGGGCTGCGTCCAGAACGAGATCGTTTGGTTTCCAACGACTTCCGATCCGCCCATGCCCATCGAGGTCGGAATTGTCCGGACCAGTTGCCCGTTGCTGTATACGCTGATCTGCTTGGTGGCGTCGTCGGCGATGGACACGTGCGAATCGCCGATGCGGAACGACACTGCGCTGTCGCGCTCGCCGTAGAGTTCGTCGCCAAGGTGTGCTCCGTAGAGGTCGGCGCTCACTGCGACTTGGGTGCCCGGCGCGTAATAGTCCCGCGGGCGCCAATGTGCGTGCTGGTTGTCCATCCAGTACCACGAACCCTCTACCGGCGGAACGGTTTTGACTAGAAGCCGCTCCTCGGCGGCGGCGCGGTCGCTGACAGGCCTGTCGAAGCGGGCCACGATGACGGTGCCGACCCCGTAGGTGCCCCCCTCGACCAGCTCCGCCCCCGATGTCGCGGTAAAGGTCACCGCGGTCTGTTGCGCTGGTGTGAGCGTGGTGAAGGTCGAAGTGTGCGTATCGGGGATTCCGGTGGGACCACGGCTCGAGGTGAGCAGCGTGTAGGTGCGGCCGTAACCAAGCGGATTGTCCGATTGCCAGGATCGTCGGTCGGTGCTCAACGACCCGGGCACGGCGTCATTCATGTCGTCGACGAGTGTGACTTCGGTCAGCGTTCCCATGCTTGCGCTGACCCGTACAGCGCTCAACGGGTCCACTGCTGAAGCTTGCGAGGCAGGCGAGACGGCTACGACCGCTGGGATTGCCGGCAGTGGAGGCGGCGCCACTTCCACCGTGGTGCCCGCCATGCCCGATCGGTCGACGAGCCAGACGGTAGCGGCGACAAGCGACGCCACGAGTAGTGATCCGATCCGCTTGCGGCGCATAACCGAGGCCACAGTGAGAGCTCTCCCGTCTGCTGTTCCCGCTCTAAGAGCGTGGTGTGCTACAAAGGCTACGTACCTACTACGTAACTACGTAGCTCACACGCTAGCACGGAGGTGGACGATGGGCGGTTCGCGGCGAGACGGCCTCAGCAAGGACCTCATCTTCATCGGGGGACTGGTCGTCGTTGCCGTCGCCTTGATCCTGTATCTGGTGCTACCAACCGACAACGACGCTGCGCCGGCGCCGGGCGCGACACCCTCGTCGGCGTCGGCGGTCACCGGGCCCGGCGAGACCGCTGCCGCGGGTGGTGAGGGGGCCGGACTGGTTTCCGTCGAACGCCGGCTCGCGGAGGACCCATTCGCTCTGGGTAGTCCTGACGCACCCGTGGTGATGGTGATGTTCTCGGACTACCGATGCCCGTTCTGCGCCAAGTTCAGTCGAGACACCGAACCTAAACTTGTCGAGCGCTTCGTCGATTCGGGAACCTTGCGCATCGAGTGGCGCGACTTCCCGATCTTCGGTGAGCAGTCGATGCTGGCGGCTCGTGCCGGGCGCGCAGCAGCAGAGCAGGGCAAGTTCTGGGAGTTCAACCGTGCCGTTTACTCGGCTGCTCCGGAGCGATCGAAAGCAGATTTGCCCGACGAGGTTCTGGTGGACTTCGCCGAGCAGGCCGGTGTCGCCGATCTCGACAAGTTCACTGCGGGAATGCGAGGCAACGCCTTTGACGGCGCCATCAATGCCGACCTGGCGCAGGGCAACAGCATCGGCGTGCCCAGCACTCCGGCGTTTCTGATCAACGACGTCCCCCTGCTCGGCGCTCAACCGACCGAAGAGTTCGTTCGCGCGATCACCGAAGCGCTGGAGAACTGATGATCGGCGTCGGCGTGCTCGGGGCCTTCCTGGGTGGAGTGGCCTCGCTAGTGAGTCCGTGTTCGGCGCTGCTGTTGCCGTCATTTTTCGCCTATGCGTTCGACCGATTGCACCTCCTGCTCCGCCGGACCTTCATCTTCTGGATCGGTCTGTGCACCGTCTTGATGCCGATCGGCGCCGGAATTGGTGCGTTGGGCAATGCGATCACGCGCTACCGCAGCGAAGTGACGCTGATCGGCGGACTGATCCTGATCGCATTCGGTCTGATGACCTTGCTCGGCAAGGGATTTGGCATGCCCGGCATGCAAGCGATCACGGGCCGGATCAACATTTCCACCTCACTGTCGGTACTGGCGCTCGGGGCCGTATATGGGCTGGCCGGTTTCTGCGCAGGCCCCCTTCTTGGGGCGGTCCTCACGATGTCGGCGATGGGTCAAGACCCGGTGTACGGGGCGCTGCTCATGGCGATCTATGCCCTCGGCATGGCCGCACCGCTGTTTGTGCTTGCGTGGCTGTGGGATCGCTTCAACCTTGCCAAGCGAGGCTGGCTGCGAGGACGGCCGCTACGGCTCGGTCCGTTGCAGACACACACCACGTCGCTGCTCAGCGGCGGGATTCTGATCACCATCGGTGGTCTTTTCCTCATCACCGACGGCACCGCGAATCTCGGTGGTGTACTGACCGTCGATGCCGAATACGAATTGCAGGTGTGGCTCAGTCGGCTGTCCGCTGGAGCGAGCGATCCTGCGGTGTTGCTTGGTGTTGTAGTGGTGCTCATCGCATGGCAGGGCGTGCGGTTGTGGCGGCGCCACGCCCGCTCGCACACCGCCTCGGCGGAACCCGCCGATCATTGAGCAGCGTGGCTACTATCGTGCTACGTAGGTATGGTGCAGGCGGTACGGGTGGCGACATGGCAGCTGCGCTTAGTGGACGGTGATAGGGATGGCGATCAGAGGGTTCGGCGACCTCGAAGCCGTGGTGATGGATGTCCTCTGGTCGCGCGCCGAGCCGGCCACGGTGCGCAGCGTCCACGACGAACTCGTCTGCAAACGCCAAATCGCCTACACCACGGTGATGTCCACCATGGACAACTTGTTCCGCAAAGGATGGCTGGAACGCGAAAAAGTCGGCTTGGCGTACCGCTACACGCCGATAATGACCCGCGAAGAGCATTCCGCGAAGCTGATGCGGACGGTCTTCGAGACCGGTGGTGACAGCGAGTTGATCCTCAACTTCTTTCTCGAACAGGTCGCCGACGACGACTCGGTGAAGCTTCGCCAAACCCTTCAGCGATTCACCGAGGACTCGTCGCAATGAACGCGGTTACCTTCCTGCTCATCTATGCGGTGGCATTGAGCTGGCTGGCACCGGCCGTACTCACGAGCCCGATCGCGACGAGCGTGCATCCGCGGCTGTCCCTCACGGGTTGGTTGGTGGCGGTCGGGACGGCGTTGTTCGCTTGGGTTGCAGCTTTGGCAATCTTGGTCGTGGGTTCGGCGCACAGCGTGATCACCAACACCGCATTGACCTTCTGCGTCGAAACTTTGGGGATCACCAGCGCAGTGGAGTTGCCATCGTCGCTTGCGACCATTCTCGTCGTCGCACTGCTCGCGCTGACGGCCATGGTGGCGATCCACACCGCGCGACGCGTGATCATCTCTTTGCGAAATACCCGGCGCTGCAATCGTGAACACGCTGACGCAGTGCGCATTGTCGGCAGACCCACTGCTCACAACGGCGTCGTCGTCATCACGGCCGACCAGCCCACGGCTTACTGCGTTTCCGGCAGTGGGCGAAACGCCATCGTCGTCACGACCGCGGCTCTGGAATTGCTCGACGCCGCGGGCTTGGCGGCAGTTCTGGCCCACGAGCGGGCGCACCTGCGCGGCCGGCACCACCACATCATCGCGACGCTCAACGCGTTGTCGGCGGCGCTGACGCGCCTGCCCTTGATGCGTGCCGCCGCAAGATCCGTGCCGGCGCTACTCGAGATGCGCGCCGACGATGCCGCCACTCGCCAATACGGCCGGGCACCCCTGATGGCCAGCCTGCTCACACTGAGCACCCGACACAGCGTTCCTGCCGGAGCGCTGGCAGCGTCAGGCACTGCGGTCGTCGATCGGTTGCTCCGCCTGAGTCAACCCGCGCGCCAGCCCCGTTGGCGTCCCCAGGCACTGTTGATGGCGCTCGTCGTCGGCGCAACTCCGAGCTGTGCCGCGCTGGCGTTCGCGCTATGCACCCCTTAGATGCCGCTGACCGAAAATCTCGCATCGTCAAGCACCAGTGCATTGTTGATGGCGACCGCGGCGCGGTACCCGGAGCTGGCCGCATTTACGACCTGTTCGGCTGGCCAGTCAGATTTCCGGCGGTCCATACGCCGGGAACGGGCGATCCGGCTCAATAACGGCATCCTGGAAGGGCGCCTGTCCGACTACCCGGGTCGAAGTGGGCGAGCGTCCGTGAGCTGAACTGGCACATGGCGAAAGCCCATTTGTATTCGCAGGCCGCGGCTGCTTGTAGGCGCCGGGTGCCTCACAGTCCGGCACACGAGTACAGCTGCCGGTCACCCAAGGCCGACGTTGCCATCGCAGCGCTACCAGACCCGTCAGCAATGCCAACGACAACGCAGCCAGCGCGGGCTGCACTGGGGCCCAGAGGCCGAGTGCGCCGGAAGTACCGACGGCAAGCAGGACGAGCTTGTTGCAGACCGGGCATCCCACCGCGAAGGTCACCAGCGTCAGCCCAGAGGTCACGAATCCGCTATTGCGTCGCGAACCCTCGATGGCGAACCACGCCACGGTGAGCAGACCGGTGGCGAGCAGCACCGGGTACTCCCACCACCGGACCGGCACATCACGGCTGAACAATGGCGTATCGATGATGTCGGTGGGCACCGCAATCACCAAGATGGCCAACAGCCCGGCGGCCAGCGCTCCGGCGTACCTCTTTGTCGTTGCGGGTTGCATTGATGACCTCCGGTGGGCTAGACATATCAGCACCTACGTATCTACTACGTATCTACGTAGGTGTCGAGCGGAAGGAACGCGGGTGTCTGGAGTACAGGGCTTGGTAGTGCGGGTATCGGCGTCGATGGTGGCACTGATTCTGGTATTCGGTTCGCTGGTGCCAGGTAGCGTCGGCAGGGCCTTTGCCTTCTCGCGGCCTGGCCTGCCCGTCGAGTACCTCATGGTGCCCTCGGCCGGAATGGACCGCGACGTCAAGGTCCAGTTCCAAAGCGGTGGCCCGAACTCTCCTGCGGTCTATCTGCTCGACGGCCTTCGCGCACAGGACGACTTCAACGGCTGGGACATCAACACCGCGGCGTTCGAGTGGTACCACGGCTCTGGTTTGTCGGTGGTGATGCCCGTCGGCGGCCAGTCCAGCTTCTACAGCGACTGGTATGCGCCGGCCTGCAGAGACAAGACCGGCACCTGCCAGACATACAAGTGGGAGACGTTTCTGACCCGGGAGCTACCGGCCTATCTGGCATCGGAGAAGGATGTCGATGCCAGCAGAACAGCGGCGGTCGGCCTGTCGATGGCCGGTTCAGCCGCACTCACGCTGGCGATCTACCACCCTCAGCAGTTCCAGTACGCCGCCTCGCTTTCGGGCTTTCTGAACCTCTCGGAGGGTTGGTGGCCGATGCTCGTGGGCCTCGCCATGGGGGACGCGGGCGGTTACAAGTCCGAGGCCATGTGGGGCCCATCGAGCGATCCGGCGTGGAAGCGCAACGACCCGATGGTCAATATCGACAAGCTGGTCGCGAACAACACCCGCATCTGGATCTACGCCGGTGACGGCACCCCGACAGACCTGGACGCGGGCATCAGCGGCGGCAACCTGTTCAATGCCAAGTTCCTCGAAGGATTTACGTTGCGTACAAACAAGACTTTTCAGGACGAGTACCTCGCTGCCGGCGGCGCCAACGGTGTGTTCAACTTTCCCGTCGGCGGCACACACAGCTGGGGGTACTGGGGACAGCAACTGCAGGAGATGAAGCCCGACATCCAACGGGTGATGAGTGCAGCGCCAACATCTGAGGACTGACGCAACGCTACAACGACGCTGACCGGCCTCAACGGGTCGCGCTTAACGGGTTGATTGCAGCCACCAGATGCCTGCGATCCACCCGTTAAGGCCACACGACCTCATCCCGCTGACGCTCGACGCGCGTCGAGTTTCTATCGTGACATGCATGAGCAATGCCGCTGACGCCGACCGCGTCGCTGAGCTGGCGCGCGGAGTCGTCGCCGACCACGACCCGAAGAGCGTTCCCATCCCCGAATTCCTCGGCGCCTGCTACGACGCCGGCCTGTCCTGGGTGCACTTCCCCGAAGGCCTGGGCGGTCTGGGCGTGTCCCGTGGACTTCAGGCGGTCGCCGACCGCGTTCTGCAAGGCGCAGGCGGGCCGGTACCGCTCGGGCTCAATCCGATGGGCTACGGCATGGCCGCGCCGACGATCCGCGAGCACGCCCAGACCGAGGAGGTGAAGCGGAAGTGGTTGCGCCCGTTGGCCACCACCGAGGACCTCTGGTGTCAGCTGTTCTCCGAGCCCGGCGCCGGGTCCGATCTCGCCGGCCTGGCCACCTCCGCGGCGCGCGACGGTGACGACTGGGTGATCAACGGCCAGAAGGTCTGGACGAGTCTGGCCCACCGGGCCCGGTGGGGGCTGCTGCTCGCGCGCACCAACCCCGATGTGCCCAAGCACAAAGGTTTGACGTACTTCGTCATCGACATGCACGGCACGGGCGTCGAAACCCGCCCGCTGCGCCAGATGACAGGCCAGGCCGAATTCAACGAGGTGTACTTCACCGACGCGCGGATCCCGGACCAGCACCGCCTCGGCGACGTCGACAACGGGTGGGCCGTCGCCATGACGACGCTGATGAACGAACGCACCGCGCTCGGCGGCAGCGGCAGCCGTCGGGGCGCGGGCACGATCGCCGACGCGACGGGGTTGTGGGCGTCGCGGCCGGAGCGCCGCACACCGGTGTTGCGCGACCGGCTGACGCAGCTGTGGCTGCGCTCGGAGGCGCAGCGGCTGACCTCGGAACGGTCGCGAGCCGCCGCCACGGTCGGCGGTCCGGGCCCGGAGGGTTCGATCGGCAAGCTGGTCGGCGCCGAGCTCAACCAGGACATCTATCAGTGGTGCATGGATTTCCTTGGCCCCGAAGGTCTTCTGTACCACGGATACCAGCAGGGCAGGGGCGCCGGCGAGCGGGATTGGCAGGGCCCGATCCAGCAGCGATACCTGCGCAGCCGCGCCAACACCATCGAAGGCGGCACCTCCGAGGTGATGCGCAACATCCTCGGCGAGCGCATTCTCGGGTTGCCCGGTGATCTGCGGGCCGACGCCGGCATGCCCTGGAAGGAGATCCCCCGTGGTTGAGAAGCTTGCGGATCAGCCCGACAATCAAGTTGAGACCCGAGCTGAGTACAGGTTCACCGACGAGCAGGCGCAATTGCGCGACGCGGTGAGCAAGTTCAGCGCCGAGCACTTCGCCGAAGACAACGTCCGGCGGCTCATGGAGTCCGACCCGCCGTTCGACCCGAAGGTCTGGGGGCGACTCGGTGCCGAGCTCGGGGTGCTCGGGCTGTCGGTGCCCGAAGCCGACGGCGGCGTCGGCGGCACCTTGGTGGATCAGGCCGTCGCGATCGAGGAACTCGGTGCGCGGTTGGCGTGCGGACCGCTGTTCGGCACGGTGTACCTCGCGATCCCCGCACTGGTCGCCGCTCCGGCCGGCCCGGCTCGTGACGAGTTGTTAGCCGACCTCGTCGAGGGTCGGCGCACCGCGGCCGTCGCGGTGGTGGACCGGGCGGGAGTCTTCGAGCCGGATGCGGTGACGGTGACCGCCGACGGGGACGCGTTGTCGGGCATGGTGGCTCAAGTCGTCGACGGCGGCTCCGCCGACGTCCTGCTGGTCGCCGCGCGCGGATCCGACGGCGTCGCGCTGTATGCCGTCGACACCGCCGCCGGGAAGGTACAGCGAACGCCGTTGGCGACCCTCGACCTCACCCGGCCCGAGGCCAACGTCACGTTCTCCAACGCTTCCGGGCGCCTGATCGCCGGTCCCGGCGAAACCCCGCGAGTCCTCGACCACGCGCTGCAGGTCGGTGCTGCGCTGCTCGCCGTCGAGCAGGTCGGCGCCGCGCAGCATCTGCTCGACCTGTCCGTCGAGTACGCGAAATCGCGGCTGCAGTTCGGCCGGCCGATCGGATCGTTCCAGGCGGTCAAGCATCGCCTGGCCAATCTGCTGGTCGACGTCGAGCACGCGAGATCGACTGCCTATCACGCAGTCTGGGCTCTGACGGACGGGTCTGACGATCCCGCGCTCGCGACGAGCATCGCCCAAGCGGTCTGTTCGGCAGCGCTCAGCCACGTCGCCAACGACACCATCCAGGTACACGGCGGGATCGGATTCACCTGGGAGCACCAGGCCCATCTTTATTACAAGCGCGCCGCGACCGACGCGGTCCTGCTGGGCAGCGCCGAAGAGCACCGGGACCGGGTCGCGGCGATTGTGCTCGACGATGCCGCCGCCGACCGGGTCCCCCGGGTGGCCGACGGGCTCACGGTTTAGCGCGTCAGAGCGCACTTACCGCTCATTCGACGTCGAGTATCGGTTCCTGGACTGAGGCTAGATTTTCACGGTCCGATCGCCGGCTGACAACGGTGGCGCAAGGACATCCGAGACCTTCCTCAGGGGTGACATGGCTGAGTGGGTGCGGTGGCAGGCATCGGGAGTGGTTCGCCGAGCAGGAAGTCCTGGACCAGTCGCCGGTACAGATCAGGCTGATCGACGTCGGCGTCATGTCCTGCGTGCGGCAGGCAGACGAGTGTTGCTCGCGGAAGGGTGGTTGCATATTCGGCGGTCGGTTCCCAGGGAACGTAGTTGCATGTGCCGGTGATGATCAACACCGGTGTGTCGTTGCTTCGCAGCTGTTGTGGCACAGCGGATTGAGCCCCTGATACCGCGTCGCGGACGGTGAACACGTTGGCGTAGAGGCCATTTCCTGTTCCGAAAGTTTCGGGTAGTTTCGTCGGGTCGCAGACGGTCGCCGGGCGGACGATGGTCAAGAACGTGTCGAAGTAGGCATCGGCCTCGCTGTCGGGCAGGAGATCGTGAGCCGCCCTCGGGTTGATGCTGCCGAGTAAGTACCAGATCATGAAGCGGAAGTTGTTGGGCATAAGGCGTTCGGCACGCTGTCGCGCCTCGTCGGGCAGGCGGGCAGCGATGTCACCGGCATCGGGCCACCGGGCATAGTCCATCGGGGCCGGGGAAGTCAGGACGGCTCTTGCGACCCGGGTCGGGTGGGCGGCGAGGTAGCTGCCAATCAGGCTTCCTCCCCAGGAGGCGCCGACCAGAATCATCTCGTTGGCGTTCAGCTGCTCGCGGATCGCATCAAGATCGTCGACATGCCGGGCGACGGTGTAGCCGGCCGGGTCGTTGAGCCGCGCCGACAGGCCGGCGCCGAGCTGATCGTAGAGGTAAACCTCGTACCCGAGGCGGGTCAGCCCGCGGAAGGGTCCGGCATTCGCCGGGTCGCTCACGACGGCTTCGCCGGGCCCGCCGCCAACAACGATTACCGGGGTGGGCCGCGCTGGGCCGACCGCGGAGAGGTGTCGGTAGGCCAAACGCGACCCGTTGGGCAGGTCCCAATAACGCACGCCATCCGGCGCGGCCGTCGACTTGTCCGGCGGCCGTGCACTCGGTAACGGATGCAGCACCACGAACGATCCGGCCGCGGCGAGTATGAACGCACTCACGAGCGCGGTGACCATCGCGTAGGCCCGACGGTGGCGGCGGAAGTTACGAGCCGCGAGCCATGCTCCTGCACCGGCCACAACCAAACACGCACCAACTGCCATGCCCAGCAGGAGCCGAACATCAGCCAGTTGCAACGCGACGACGGCCGCAGTGACGATTGCGACGATCCAACTGACTACGACAACGAAGACGGTCGCGAAACTCAGAAGCAGCCAGCGAATGTACCTGTCTGCCGATCGATCCGAGCCGATAGGTGATCACCTCTTTCATTGATCCGACTCAGTTTTGCATCCGCACATTACGGAGGACAGCGGCTGAGCCGTCCCATCTGATTCGGAGCGTGGGCGTGCATCCCCGATCGCCTTGGTCTATAACGATTCGAAAACTGTTGTGTTGCAGGAAGAGCCCCGCGAAGCGACGGTTCGGATACAAACACTATGTTCAATTGGTGCACCGCAGAACGGCTCTCAAACTTCCGCTGTACCTGGCAGCGGCCGCGGCGCTGACCAAGCTTCCGTCCGCATCCGGCGCGACGGGTCGATGGTCGGCTGACCGCGCCAACGCCTGGTACGCGAAACAGGGCTGGCTGCTCGGCGCGAACTACGTCACCTCCAACGCCGTCAACCAGCTGGAGATGTTCCAGGCGGGCACCTACGACGCACGCCGTATCGACGGTGAACTCAGCGTGGCCAAGCGGATCGGGATGAACACCATGCGGGTGTTTCTGCACGACCAGTTGTGGGCTACCGACCGGGCGGGCTTCAGCCAGCGGCTATCTCAGTTCGTCTCGATCGCGGCGAGTCACAACATCAAGCCGCTCTTCGTCCTGTTCGACTCGTGCTGGGATCCGTTGCCGCGGGCGGGTCGCCAACGCCCGCCGATCAAAGGGGTGCACAACTCCGGTTGGGTGCAGAGCCCGGGCGCTCACCGGCTGCAGGATCCTGACTACACCCGCGTGCTGCAAAGCTATGTGACCGGGGTGGTGGGCCTGCTTCGCGACGATCCACGCGTCCTGGGATGGGACGTCTGGAACGAGCCGGACAACCCGGCGCGCGACTACCGCGAGGTCGAACACGAGGACAAGCTGGAACTCGTCGCAGCGTTCCTACCGCACGTCTTCCAGTGGGCGCGTGCGGTCAATCCGACTCAACCGTTGACCAGCGGTGTGTGGCAAGGCCACTGGAGAGACCCGGCAAGCCGCAGCAAGATCTGCAGCATTCAACTCGAGCAATCAGACGTCATCAGCTTTCACAGTTACGGCGACCCCGCCGAATTCGAGGCCCGCATCGACGAACTCACGCCGCTGGGCCGCCCGATCCTGTGCACGGAGTATTTGGCGCGGAACCTGGGCAGCACCGTCGAAGGGATACTGCCGATTGCCAAGAGGCGCAATGTCGCGGCGTACAACTGGGGGTTCGTCGCTGGTCGAACGCAGACGTACCTGCCGTGGGACTCGTGGCAGGACCCCTACACGACGCTTCCGGAGACGTGGTTCAGCGACCTCATTCACCCCGACGGACGGGCCCATGACAACAACGAGATACGCGTCATCCAGAAGCTGGCCGGGGTGAGCAACGCCAGCTGAGCTGTCGCGACCGCATTTCTCTTTGATAGCGAACGGATCTCGGTGACCCGATCGCGCGGAAGTCTCTGAGAAGATCACCGGACTCGTCAAAGAATGCTGGTTCGTTCCCGGTCCCGAGGTACCTGTGAAACTGCGAAAAGCACTGGCGCAACTCGGGGCCCTGCTCCTGAGTGTGTCACTCGCTGCGCCCGCTGCGGCCCAGCCCGCGACTGCGCCCGCCGGGCAGTCCACACAGTGGATCGTTGTCGGCGTACCCGCTGAGAACGCAACTTCAGGAACCCTCACCGCCTTCCAGCGGGTGGGCCGACAATGGAAAGCGGTCTTGGGCCCGACACCCGCGAAAGTGGGTGCGCTCGGCGTCGGCGCCCCCGCCGACGGTGTCCACCGCACCCCCGTCGGAACGTTCACGTTCGACCAAGCCTTCGGGCGCGAACCCAATCCCGGCACCAAGATGCCGTACTTCCAGACCACCAACCAGGACTGGTGGGACGAGGACGCTGACTCGCCCACGTACAACACCCACGTGCGCGGACCACGCAAACCGTCGTCGATAGCGGAGAACCTCTACGACTCCGGACCCGTCTACGACTACGCCGTCAACATCGCGGTGAACCCGCAACGCATCCCGGGGCGGGTCTCCGGAATCTTTCTCCACGTGACCGACGGCAACCCGACCTGGGGATGTGTGGCCATCGGCCGTGACGAGATGCGCTCGGTGCTGAAGTGGCTGGATCCGTCGGCTGCCCCGCGGATCACCATCGGCGTCGGGAGCCCGTCGCTTGTGCCGTCACGGGCGTGACCGGCTGACCGACGTGGTGTAAGGAGCGGCGCAAGCGGCTACTACTACCTACCTACGGGACCGTGGATAGGGGGCGCCGTGTCTGACGAACCAGTGATCCGGCCGCAGTCAGAGCCCCTCCCCGGTCACACGCACATCGCCATCATCGGAAGCGGGTTCTCCGGCCTGGGTGCGGCGGTGAGGTTGAACGAGGCCGGACACCGCGACTTCATCGTGCTCGAGCGCGGCGACGACGTCGGCGGCACCTGGCGCGACAACACCTATCCGGGTGCGGCGTGCGACGTTCCGTCCCATCTGTACTCGTATTCGTTCGCGCTGAACCCGAATTGGACCCGGTCGTTCTCCAATCAGGCCGAGATCGAGGAGTACATCCGTGGCGTCGCGCGCCGCGCCGGTGTCCTGGATCGGCACGTATTCGGTTGTGACGTCAGACGAGTGGCGTGGCAGGAGGAGCAGCACCGGTGGGAGCTCTCGACGAGCCATGGGGCGATGACAGCCGATGTGGTCATCGGCGCGTTCGGCGCCCTTGCCGAACCGGCTCTGCCGCCGATCCCGGGCATCGACGACTTCGACGGAGAGTTGTTCCATTCGGCGCAGTGGAACCACGATGCGGACCTGACCGGTAAGCGCGTCGCGGTCATCGGCACCGGCGCGTCGGCGATCCAGATCGTTCCGGCGATCGCTGACACCGTCGCGCACATCGACGTCTATCAGCGCACGGCGCCGTGGCTGCTGCCGCGCTTCGATCGTCCTTTCACCCGCATCGAACGGTGGATCTTCCGCAACATCCCGGGTGTGCTGCGGCTGGCCCGTGCAGGCATCTACGCCGCGCGCGAGACCCAAGTGCTCGGGCTGGCGAAGAACCCTCGCCTGATGAAGCTGTTCGAGTTCATCTCCCGCGCCAAGATCCGCGCTGAGATCCGCGACCCCGAACTACGGCGCAAGGTGACACCGAACTTCCGTATCGGGTGCAAGCGCATGCTCATCGCCAACGACTGGTATCCCGCGCTGGACCGCGAGAACGTGGACCTCATCACCGACGGCATCCGTCAGATCGACGGCCACAGCATCATCACCGCCGACGGCACCGCCCGAGAGGTCGACGCAATCGTCGTGGCGACCGGATTCCACGTCACCGACTCGCCGATGTTCGAGACGATCTGCGGCAGCGACGGGCGGACCCTGAGCCAGACCTTCGCCGACAAGGGGATGCGGGCCTACAAGGGCACGACGATCGCCGGCTACCCCAACATGTTCATCCTCATCGGGCCGAACACCGGGCTCGGCCACACGTCGATGGTGTACATGATCGAATCCCAGCTCAACTATGTGGTCGACGCCATCACCACCATGGAGAGCCGCGGCCTGAGCCGTCTGGATGTCCGCCAGGACGAGCAGGACGCGTACAACGAAGAACTGCAGCGCAAACTCACCAACTCGGTGTGGATGACAGGTGGCTGCGCCAGTTGGTATCTCGACGCCCACGGCAACAACACCACCCTCTGGCCCGACTTCACGTTCAGATTCCGCAAGCAGACCAAGCGTTTCGACATCGACGCCTACGAGACGGCGGCATCGCCCCGAACAGTGGAGGTGCCGTGAGTTCGTTCGACGGGAAGGTGGCGGTGGTCACCGGTGCCGGGTCGGGAATCGGACGTGCGTTGGCCATCGGGCTGGCCCGCCGCGGAGCACTGACAGCGATATCGGACGTCAACGAAGAAGGCTTGCGCAGCACGGCCGCGAGGGTCAGCGCTGTCGGCAGGCAGCCTCACGTCGCAGTGCTCGACGTGAGTGACCGGTGCGCGGTGCGGGACTACGCAACGGCCGTGGCCGAACACCACGGCGCCGTCAATCAGCTCTACAACAACGCCGGCGTCGCCGGCGGTGCCGCGCCTCTGCTCGAGGGCGATTACGAAACCTACGAACGCATCGTCAACATCAACCTGTGGGGCGTCATCAACGGCACCAAAGAGTTCCTGCCACACCTCATCGCCTCCGGCGACGGGCATGTCGTGAACATCTCCAGCCTGAACGGGTTGCTGGCGCAAGCATCGATGTCGGCTTACTGCACAACGAAATTCGCGGTTCGCGGGTTCACCGAATCCCTACGCGCCGAGATGCTTGCCGAAGGCCATCCGGTGCGGGTGACCGTGGTGCATCCGGGTGGCATCGCCACGAACATTGCGACGTCGGCGCTGGCCGAGGCCGAGCGTGCCGGCCGCGAGATCACCGACCAGCAGCGGCACCGGGCCGAGGCGTACAACGCGAAACTGCTCAAGATGTCGCCGGTTCGGGCCGCCGAGACGATCCTGGCCGGGGTCGCGGCGAACCGCAGTCGAATACTGGTGGGCAGGGACGCCAAAGGCGTCGACCTGCTGGTCCGCGTACTCCCGCGGGCTCATGCGCGGATGGTTCTCTGGTGGGAGAAGCGAACGTTCGGTTAGGTCTTCGCCGCGTTCAGCGCCCACGCCATTGCGGTTGGCGTTTCACCTGCCAGGCTCGGAACCCCTCACCGACGTCCTCGGTGGCGGCGGCCACCTTGCGCATCGTCTCCCCGAACCGGACAGACTCGATCCAACCCATGTTGGCGGTGCGCGACGCCACCTCCTTGGTGGCCCGTTGCGCCAGCGGCGCCGCCTCGGTGAGTGTCCGGGCCCACGCGCGCGCTTCGGCTTGCAAATCGTCGGGCGCGACCATGCGCCACACCAGGCCGATCTCCTTGGCGCGTTCGGCCGACATCGGTTTTCCGGTCAACAACAGTTCCATGGCGTCGGCCCACCGGACGCGCTCGGGGAGCCGGATCGCCCCGACGATCGTGGGCACTCCGAGCGACACCTCCGGAAACGCGAAGGTCGCGGTGGTGGACGCGATCACGAAGTCGCAGAACAGAACGCCGGTCAGCCCGTAGCCGATACATGCACCGTTGACGGCCGCGATCGTGGGCTTGAAGAGTTCCATGCCGCTCTCGAACGAATTGATCGTCGGCTTCTCCCAGAAGGTGCCGCCGAAGGTGCCGACCGAACCCTCGCCGTCCTTGAGGTCGCCGCCGGCACAGAACACGTCACCGTTCGCGGTGAGGATGCCGACCCACGCGTCCTCGTCGTCGCGGAAGCGTTCCCAGGCCGCGTTCAGATCTTGCCGGAGCGCGCCGTTGATGGCGTTGCGCGCCTCGGGGCGATTGAGTGTGATGGTGGCGATGTGGTCGGCCAACTCGTAGGTGACGAGGTTCATGGCTGCACCATAGCCACGGGGGCGGATGTCGAGAATGTCGTGACGGCTCCGTCCCACGGGTGAGCGACCAATCAGGGTCGTCGATCCGAAAGGGAGAACGATGGCGAAGTACCTGTTTCTCAAGCACTACCGAGGCGCGCCGGCGGCCGTGAACGACGTGCCGATGGACCAGTGGACCCCCGCCGAGATCGAGGCGCACATGAAGTACATGAACGACTTCGCGGCGCGCCTGCAGGCCACCGGCGAGTACGTCGACAGCCAGGCGCTGGCCCCGGAGGGGGCGTGGGTCCGTTACGACGGCGAAGGCAAGCCGCCGGTGACCGACGGCCCCTTCGCCGAAACCAAGGACCTGGTCGCCGGGTGGATGATCATCGACGTCGACTCCTACGAGCGTGCCGTCGAATTGGCCGGCGAGTTGTCCGCGGCACCCGGAGCGGGCGGTGAGCCGATCCACGAATGGCTGGAGGTCCGGCCTTTTCTGACCGCTCCGCCGACGGTCACCGAATAGGTGGTGGCGGCTGGTGGACGAGGCCCAGCTACGGGACCTGATTCCGGGGGTCTTGGCGGCCCTCGTCCGCCGTGGGGCGGACTTTGCGACCGCAGAGGACGCGGTTCAGGAGGCGCTGCTGCGCGCCAGTGAAAGGTGGGCGGCGGGGTCCGATCAATATCCCGCCGATCCCAAGGGCTGGTTGATCACCGCGGCATGGCGGCGGTTCATCGACCTCACCCGGTCCGACACCGCGCGGCATCGTCGTGAGCTCCAGGCCTTCGACGAACCGGCGCCCGGGCCGGCTGTTTCCGTGGACGACACGCTGCAGTTGTACTTCCTGTGTGCGCATCCCAGCCTCACCCCCGCGTCGGCCGTCGCGCTGACCCTGCGGGCCGTCGGCGGTCTCACCACCCGGCAGATCGCGCAGGCCTACCTCGTGCCCGAATCGACGATGGCCCAACGGATCAGCCGAGCCAAACGCACGGTGAGCGCCGTCCGGCTGGATCGGCCCGGCGACCTCGGCACCGTGCTGCGCGTGCTGTACCTGGTGTTCAACGAGGGCTACACCGGCGAAGTGGACCTTGCCGCGGAAGCGATCCGGCTGGCTCGCCAACTCGCCGCCGCCACCGACGAACCCGAGGTCGCCGGGCTGCTTGCGCTCTTCCTTCTTCACCACGCGAGGCGCCCGGCGCGGACCCGCGCCGACGGCAGCCTGGTGCCGCTTGCCGAACAGGACCGCGGCCTGTGGCGGCGCGACCTGATCGCCGACGGCGTGGCCGTGCTGCAGGCCGCGCTGTCGCGCGACCGGCTCGGCGAGTATCAGGCGCAAGCCGCGATCGCGGCGCTTCACGCCGACGCTCAGCGGGCCGACGAGACCGACTGGGTGCAGATCGTGGAGTGGTACGACGAACTGCTGCGGCTGACCGACAGCCCGGTCGTGCGGCTCAACCGCGCCGTCGCCGTCGGGGAGGCCGACGGCGCGCAGGCGGGACTTGCCGCACTCGCCGATGTCGACCCGACGCTCCCGCGCTACACCGCATCGGCGGCCTACCTACACGAGCGTGCGGGTGACATCGCAACGGCAGCAACGCTTTACGTGGAGGCCGCCGCGAAGGCGCAGAATTTGGCCGAGCGCAATCACCTCACGATGCGCGCGGCCACCCTTCGTCAGCGTCCGCCGGACGGTTCGAGCTGAATTTGTCCCGCATCCCCGGGTCTTTTGCGCGCTCGAATCAATCGGCGACGTCGAACGCTTTGATCACCTTGTTCGGCGAAATTCGGACGACGAGCTCGCCGGGCGCGCCGTTGCGCCGGCCGAATTCCTCGGCACGGTCGGCCCCCATGTAGCGTCCACCGATCCGAGTCGCGGTGTCGATGAGTTCTGCCGGGTCTTCACTTATCGACGCCGTGCCTTGGATCTGAACGAAGCCGTACGGCGGCTGCTCGTCGTCGACACATAGCACGACCCGCGGGTCGCGTAGCAACGCGCGGCCCTTGGCGGTGTGCTTACCGGTGTTGAACACGAGTTGTTGCCCGTCGACGATGAACCACACCGGCACCACAAGCGGTCTGCCGTCTGATGCGACATAACCTAGCTTCCCCGTTCGCGTGCCCTCGGAGAGGAATGCGATCACATCGTCGGTCAGTTGCATGACGTTCACTGTAGGGCGACGAGGTGCTCGTGCAGTCAATCGTGGCGGTCGACGATCAAGTCCTTGATCTCAGCGAGTTGCTCATCGACCGAGTGGAATCGAGCTCGGGCTTAGAGCCCAGCGACGCGATCCGCCCAGGGCACCGCCTGCTCGAGTTGGGCGGCGAGCCGAATGAGCAGCGATTCGCCGGCCAGGGGTGCGACGAATTGCACGCCGAGTGGCAGGCCATCCGCGGTCCAGTGCAGAGGTAGCGAAATGGCCGGTCTTCCGGTGAGATTCGCCAGCTGCGTGTACGGCACCCACCCGAGGTTCTTGTCCACCATGTCGTCGACGATCTTGGTGTAGCGCAGTAGCCGGGCGGTGCGCGTCTTGATCAGCACGTCGGCGGCGCGCTGCAACCCGACCGGGAGATCGAACTCGCCGATCTTCGGCGGCGGGGTCGCCAACGTGGGGGTCAACAGGAGGTCGTAGGACTCGAAGAAGGTGGTCAGCCGCCGCGTATGGTCGTGGCGCCGCTCGACGGCGTCCACGTAATCGACACCGCTCGTCGCCCGGCCGAGCGCGGCCAGGATCAGCGTGTCCCGTTCAAAGGACTCGTCACCTGCGCCGGAGATCCGTTTCGCCTCGTCGAGTTCCCACGCGGTGTAGACGAACCAGGTGAGCAGGAAGTCGCGGGCGAGGGCCGCGTCGTCGAACGGGGCGTGCGGCAGCTCCTCGACGTGGTGACCCAGATCCGTCAGCGTCCGTACCGTCGACTCGACGGCCGCGACGGCCTCACGGTGCGGCGTCGGGTTGATCGCCGACGGAATCCGCACGCCGATCCGCAACGTGCCGGGATCGGCGCCCACACATGACGCGAACGGGAAGTCCGGCACGCCGGGCACGTACGGTCCGCTCGGCTCACCACCGCGGATGACGTCGAGCATCGCCGCGGTGTCGCGCACCGTCCGGGACACCACGCCCTGCACCGCCGCGCCGTGCATGGACTCACCCGTCGCGGGGCCCGACGGTGTCAGCCCGCGGCTCGGTTTCAGGCCGACCAGCCCACAACAGGCCGCCGGGATGCGGATCGATCCGCCGCCGTCGTTCGCGCCCGCGCACGGCACGATTCCCGCCGCGACCGCCGCCGCCGATCCGCCCGACGAGCCACCCGGCGTCCGCGTCAAGTCCCACGGATTGCGGGCGGGACCCCAGGCGTCCGGCTCGGTGATTCCCTTGGTCCCGAATTCCGGCGTGTTGGTCTTGCCGAAGATGACCAGGCCGGCGTCGATCCACCGTTGGACGATCGCCGAATGCTCTTCGACCGGCGTCGACATCAGGGCGCGCGATCCGCGCGAGCTGGGCAGCCCGGCGTAGTCTTGCGCGAGGTCCTTGATCAGGAACGGCACGCCGGCGAAGGGGCCGCTGAGCTCGTCGGTCGGCGATGCGGGAACGTCGCGCACGATCGCGTTGATCCGCGGGTTGACCGCCGCAGCCCGCTCCTTCGCCACGTCCAGCAACTCCGCGGCGGTCACCTCTTTGTCGGCGACCAGCTTGGCCAACCCCGTCGCGTCGTGTGCCCGGTACTCGTCGAACTTCACCGCCTGACCGTACGTGTTCCGGCTCCGGCGTGCGGTGTCACGTCAATGTCAGCGGTTGGCCGCTGAGCGCGGTCTTGCGCAGCCGACGGGAACGGCCGGAGTGATCGGGGCAAAGCGCCGCTGACTGCGATCGTCGCGCGTCATCCGCCGATTGAGCACCCGCTCGTCGCGCTTGCTCAGTGAGCGGCGCCTGCTGACCAGAAGCTCGAGTTGTTGCCAGCTGAGCCCGTCGAGATCGCCGTCTTCGTCATGCGTGGCCACGACAACGCAGCCATGCAGCAGCGGCACCGTCCTCGGCGTGAAAGTTGTTGTCGCCAGCAGCAGTTCAGTGGCTTTTCGGTTGGTGCGCCGCTGGCACCCGCGCGTCGACGGGCTGAACCAGAAGTCGAATTGCCGGTCAGCGCTGGTCAGGGACTGCAGGCTCTGATCCTCGACGAGATGATCGATGTCGGCCTCGGTGTAGGCGCGGGTCTCATAGACCGCGCCGCTGGTGCTGAAGTACAGGACGGTGTTCATTCTGAATTCCCATTCGTCTCTTTCTTCGTGATGAAGGGCCGGCATCGACTCACCGCCCTGTTATAGAAGTTACCCATGTGACAGTTGAGGCAAACCTTGATAACGGTCCGGCGACCGATTGTTTGACTCGCCGAGCGCCGGAGCGCTCGTTTTCGCGTGGAGGGCTGTGTAATCGCGCAAGCCACGACCGTGGGCGCAAAATTCAGCCCACGGCGACGAGCAGCCCGCGGCCAGACCCGGCCGCGTCAGCCGGCCAGCACGAACGACAGGAAGAACCCGCCCGCGGTTGCGAAGGCGTTCAGCGGGCGGCCGTGTTCGAACGCCTCGGGCATGAGCGTGTCGGCCAGCGAGGCCAGCACCGCGCCGCCGGCGAACGACAGCGCCACTGCCAGCACGGTTTCGCTCATCCCCGCCGCGACCGACCGGCCGAACACCACCGCGGCGGCCAGAAGCAACGCGCAGAGCAACCAGGTGATGACGACCGCGCGCGCGCTGGTTCCCGAGTTCCGCATCGCGACCGCACCCACGAGCGATTCCGGCAGATTGGAGAAGAAGATCGCGACCAATAGCGAGAGCGACGCGCCGCCGACCAGCGACACGCCCAGCGCGAGGTTCTCCGGCACCCCGTCCAGCGTCACCGCCGCCAACAACGCGAGGCCGACCCCGCCGCGCGTTCCGGAGCCCGCCACTTCCCGGCTGTCGGGGCCCGACTTCCCGCTGATGTACTTGTCCAGGGCGGTGTCGACAGCGACGAACGTCGCGGCGCCCGCGAGCAATCCGAGGCCCGATCGCGCCGGACCACCCATCTTGAATGCCTCTTCGAACAGCTCGAAGGCCAGGGCCGAGATCAACGCTCCGCTGGCGAATGCGAGGAGCACACCGGTCAGCGTTTTCGGTGGACTCCATTTCGCGCCGATGAGCGAGCCGATGACAAGCGCGCTGGATGCGGCCAAACCGAACCAGACAGCTGTCAACACCGGGCCCTGATGCCCCGCCCGGTGATCTTTCAAACCCGAGACGCCGTCGGCTCGTTCGACGCCGAGTCGGTTTCGGTCCGCCGGTGGCTGGAAACACTGACGGCATGGGCCGCACTGTTCGTGGTCTCGCTGCCGTGGCCGCATCGACGTTGGGTGCCGTGGCAGCGCGTGATCTCTTCCAGAAGAAGCACGCGCTGCTGCGCAACTTCCCTCTCGTCGGGCACGCCCGGTATCTGCTCGAGTCCGTCGGACCGGAACTGAGGCAGTACATCGTCGCGGCCAACGACGAAGAGCGTCCGTTCACCCGCGACCAGCGTCGGTGGGTGTACGCCTCGGCCAAGAAAGAGAACAACTACTTCGGGTTCGGCACCGACAACGACCTCGAATACACGTCCGGCTACCCGGTCATCAAGCACCGCACGTTCACTCGTGCCGTGCCCCCGTCGGCGCCGACCGCGACGCTCGAGACAAAGGTGCCGTGCGCCAAGGTGATCGGCGCGGCGCGGGGCCGGCCGGGCGCATTCCGACCGCACTCGGTGGTCAACATCTCGGCGATGAGCTTCGGGTCGCTGTCGGCCAACGCCGTCGAGGCGTTGAACAAGGGAGCGGTGATGGCCGACTGCCTGCACAACACGGGAGAGGGCGGCATTTCGCGCTATCACCGTCACGGCGGTGAACTGATCTTCCAGATCGGCACCGCGTACTTCGGCTGCCGCGACGCCGAAGGCCGTTTCGACATCGACAAGCTCAAGGATGTGGTGGCCGGTGCGCCGGTGCGAGCCTTGGAGATCAAACTCAGCCAGGGCGCCAAGCCGACCATCGGCGGGCTGTTACCGGCGCCCAAGGTCTCCAGCGAGATCGCGGCCGCCCGAGGCGTTCCGGAGGGGCGCGACTGCGTCAGCCCATCGCGGCACGCCGAGTTCTCCGACACCGACAGCCTGCTCGACTGGGTGGAACTGCTCGCCTCCGAAACCGGCCTGCCCGTGGGGATCAAGTCGGCCGTCGGTGACCTCGACTTCTGGCACGAACTCGCCGATCTCATGCGTGACACGGGCCGAGGCGTCGACTTCGTCACGATCGACGGCGGCGAGGGCGGCACCGGCGCGGCGCCGTTGATCTTCACCGACACCGTGTCACTGCCCTTCCAACTCGGCTTCGCCCAGACGTACCGGATCTTCGCCGAGCGGGGCCTGCACGAAGACCTCGTCTTCATCGGCGCCGGCAAGCTCGGGCTGCCGGACAACGCCGTTGTCGGCTTCGCGCTCGGCTGTGACATGGTCTACGTCGCGCGGGAGGCGATGCTCGCGATCGGGTGTGTCCAGGCGCTGAAATGCCACACCGACACATGCCCCACCGGAGTCGCCACCCAGAACGCGTGGTTGGCCCGAGGCCTGGTGCCCGACGTCAAGGCCGAACGCGTGGCCAACTACATCAAGACGCTGCGCCGCGACCTGGTCAAGGTGGCCGAGGCGTGTGGTGTCGAGCATCCCGGGCTGATCACCACCGACGCGGTGGACATCCTCGACACCCGAACCGCTTCCACGCCGTTGCACGAGGTGTACGGTTACGAGCCGGACATGGGCCTGCCGTCCGCGGCCGACCGCAAGGAGATCGTCCGGTTGATGTCGGTTCGTGAGCCGCAGGGCGACTCCGCGCCGGCATCGACGTCCGCCGTCGGATGACACGCCCGGAGGCTGTATGCAACCGATATCGCCGACCGACCTGATCTTTCTACTGGGCGAATCCCGCGAGCACCCAATGCATGTCGGTGGTCTGCAGCTGTTCGCGCCACCGGATGGAGCGGGGCCCGAATTCCTGCGCGAAACCTACGACGCCCTGGTCGAGCAGACCAACATCCAGTCCACGTTCCGTAAGCATCCGGCGTTCTTCGGCGGGGTCACCAACCTGGTCTGGTCGTCCGACAAGGAGGTCGACCTCGAGTATCACCTGCGCCGCTCGGCACTGCCCGCGCCCGGTCGGGTGCGTGAGCTGCTCGAGCTGGTGTCGCGGCTGCACGGCACCCTGCTCGACCGTCATCGCCCGTTGTGGGAGGCGCACCTGATCGAAGGCCTCGACGACGGGCGCTTCGCGGTCTACACGAAGTTCCATCACGCGCTGATCGACGGCGTGTCGGCGAGCAAGCTGATGCAGCGGTCGTTGACGACCGATCCGGCCGACACGGATGTCCGGGCGCCTTGGAGTCTGCCGCCTCGCCGCGGGACTGGCGCCAAGACCGGTTCGTCGCTGCTGCAGACGTTGAGCCAGGCCGCCGGCTCGGTCGTCGGCGCCGCGCCGACCACGCTGACGCTGGCCCGCGCGGCGCTGTTGGAACAGGAACTCACGCTTCCGTTCCGGGCCCCGAAGACCATGTTGAACGTCCGCATCGGCGGGGCTCGACGGGTCGCCGCGCAGTCCTGGGCGTTGGAGCGCATCCAGAAGGTCAAGAGCGCCGCCGGGGTGACCGTCAACGACGTCGTGCTGGCGATGTGCGCGGGCGCGCTGCGCGAGTACCTGGCCGACGAGAACGCGCTGCCCGACACCCCACTGGTCGCGATGGTGCCGGTGAACCTGCGCACCGAGAAGGACGCCGACGGCGGCGGCAACCTGGTCGGCGCGATCCTGTGCAACCTCGCCACCGATCTCGACGATCCGGTGCGGCGGCTCGACGCCATTGCCACCTCGATGCGCGACAACAAGAGGGTCTATTCCGAACTGCCGCGAGTCCAGCAACTGGCGGTGTCGGCGATGCTGATCGGCGGGCTCGCACTCGCGCTGCTGCCGGGTTTCGTCGCGACCGCGCCGCCGCCGTTCAACATCGTGATCTCCAATGTCCCCGGCGCCAGGGAGCCGATGTACTGGAACGGCGCCCGCCTCGACGGCAACTACCCGTTCTCGATTCCGCTGGACGGCCAGGCGCTCAACATCACGTTGGCCAACAGCGCCGGCAACCTCGACTTCGGGCTGGTCGGCGATCGACGAAGGGTCCCACATCTTCAGCGGCTGCTCGGCCACCTCGAAACGTCACTGAAGGAGTTGGAACGCGCGGTGGGTGTCTGAGGCATCCCGGTAGCGGTATACCGTCCGGGTATGAGTCGAGTGTCGGTGATCACGGGCGGCGCGGGTGGAATGGGTCAAGCGACGGCCAAGGTGGTGGGGTCGGACCACACGGTCGTCCTCTGCGACGTCAGAAAGGACCGCCTCGACGGTGCGGCTGCGACGTTGGCCGATCTCGGCATCGCGGCCACCGTCGTGCACTGCGACGTGACCGACCGGCTGGCAGTCGGCCGCCTGTTCGAGACGGCGTGCGGCCTGGGCACCATCGCCTCCGTGATCCACACCGCAGGGGTGAGTCCCAGCATGGGCGACGCCGAATACGTCATGCGCACCAATGCGATCGGCACGGTCAACGTCGACGAGGCCTTCTTCGAGGTCGCCGCCGAGGGCGCCGCGATCGTGAACGTGGCGTCGATGGCTGCGCACATGCTGCCCGACGAGATGATCCCGAAAAGCCAGTTCCCGCAAGCGCTGACGGATCAGGACTCATTCATGACCGCCATGCTGGCCGCATGCGACATCGTTCCGCCAGAAGCGCGACCGGGTATCGCCTACGCGCTGAGCAAGAGCTTCGTCAGGTGGTACAGCACGTCGCAGGCCGAACGGTTCAACGGTAAGGGCCTGCGCATCGTCTCGGTGTCGCCGGGATCCATCGACACCGAGATGGGCCGGTTGGAGGAGCAGGCCGGCGCCGGCGCGATGGTCGCCGACGCCGCGGTCCCGCGGTGGGGAAGGCCCGAGGAGATGGCCGACTTACTCGCCTTCTGCGCCAGTTCCAAGGCCGGGTACCTCACCGGCACCGACATCCTCAACGACGGCGGAGTGATCGCGTCGATGACCGAACGGGCTCGGCAAGCCGCCGAAACCGCCTGAGGCGTACCGGGTTACCGGGCTGCCGGCAGCGGGTCGGCGAGTTTGGCCGTCGTACTCATGTATCGGCGCGTGCGGTTCACGCGTGGCACCGGCATGATGCCTCCTTGTCCGGGCCGGCTTCGAGTTCGGCCGATGGACCGGCTGCGCTGTCGGGACGCCAGTCGAATGGGAAGTGCTTGCTGGAGCGGCCGCGGTGCTCGTGAGACCAATCGAAGCCCACGGCATGGTCCCGTTCGACAACTCCCCAGGTCGCAACCTGACCAGGCCCGACTTCAGCCCCCGGCGCATTCGCGGTGGTGACTCGTCGACCAGGATCCGACGTCGGTCCGGTGAGTGCAGCGACCTGGAGGTCGACCTTGCCGGGGACTTCGGCGCGCCAGTAGGCAAGGTCGTCTGCGGCCTCGAACGTGATGGGCGCGTACTCGATGCCCCGTAACTCCTCGATGAGGCTGGCGAATTCGGCCGGCCAGCCGCCCTCTTTGCCGGTGAAGATCCGCTCCAGCGCGTCACGCTGGGCGGGATCGGCTTCGGAGTCGATGTAGAACATCAGCTTCATCATGGCGCTGGGGTCGTCGACCCACATGTTGCCGGTGAACTCGCCGAGTGAGACCACGTTCAATCCAGCGAGATCCACCTCGCCGAAGTGCCCGTCCCGGATGTGCCAGACGAGGGTGAATAAGCAGTCACCGTGGGTCGGCTCTTGGGCGAAGCTGCACGGGCAGGGCAATTTACAGCTACAAACGTCGAACCAATCTCCGCGGAGATGCCAGTCGGTGGTCAAAGGTGTCGTCGGCATTCGAGCTCCTTATATACCCCCGGGGGGTACCGGGATGCATCGAACATTAATGCGCTGTGCGCCGGCGGTCAAGTACCCCCGAGGGGTATCCTGCAATCGTGCGGAATCTACGAGAGCACCTAGAGCTGACAGCAGTTATCGCTTGGGGCAGACCCGGGCCGGCCCGTCGAGGTGGTTTTCCCGCACTCCTTGCCGCGCTCAGTATGGTGAGCGTGCTGGTGCTCAGTGGTTGCGGTTCTCAAGGGCAACCCGCGGCGCCAACTTCCCTCACTGAAGAGGCGTCAACCGCTCGCCTGGTCGATCCCGGTGAGTTCGCCGCTGTGGTCGACGAACCCCACCGCGTGACGATCAATGTTCATGTTCCCTTTGAGGGCGATATCGCCGGCACAGACCTGTCGATACCGTTCGACCAGATCAGGTCCGAGGCTGGCCGACTTCCAGCCGATCGCAGCACTGGCCTCGCGATCTACTGTCGGACAGGGCCGATGAGCACGACGGCCGCTCAAACACTTCACGATCTCGGCTACACCGACATTGTGGAGTTGCGGGGAGGAATGCGGGCGTGGCAAGCCGACGGTCGCCGGCTGATCGGGCTTGACGAATAGCCGCAATGGACCCAAAGACGTTGCCGCAGTCAGCCGCCGGGTGCGCTGACTCCAGCTTGCGGCATCGGCCGCAGCCTGCCCGTGCTGTCGAGTCGGTACAGCGCTGCAGCTGAAGCCAGCCCGACCAGGGCAAGAGCGAACCAAATAAGTTCGCTCACACCGGCGTTGCGGCCAGCTTGCATCAGTGAACCTGTACCGAGGTTCCCAATGAGGATGCCGATCCCCACGATGGTGTTGTAAAACCCGTAATGCGTACCGACGAGCCGGTCGTTCGCCAGGGAGACAACGGTGTCCATTTCAAACGGGAACACCGCGGCCGAACCGACGGCCAGCACCGCCGCGGCCACCAGAAGCGCGGCTACCGCAGCGATGTGGCCGAAGCGGCCGCCGTCGGGTACGACCATGAGCGGTACAAACGCCACCGCCAGAAGAAGGAGGCCGACTACCAGGGAACGCCCCGCGCCCCATCGCGTGCCAAACCATCGGGTGATGCGCAACTGACCGAACACCGCCACCACGCCGGACACCACGAACACGGCCGCCACAACGAGCGACTGCTGTTGGGGCTCCAGCAATCTGGCGTGCAGAGGGAACGCCAGATACACCTGGAAGGACAGCACATAGGAGCCGATCATCGCCGCAGCGAACAAGAGAAACGACCGGTTGGCGACAACGACGCGCCAGTCGGCAAGCACAGAGGTCTTGTTTTCCGGCATGCCGGCGGATTGCGGAGGCAGGGCGAATAGCTGCGCGACGGTCAGAGCCGCGAACACGATCGCCGCGGCCGCAGCGGTGGTGCGGAAATCCAGGGCCATCAGGGCCAGCCCGACGAGCGGGCCCGCCAGAATACCGGCCTGATAGAAGATGTTGAACACCGCGAACGCTTCGACGCGTCGGGGACCCGAATCCGTTGCTAGGTAGGCCCGAACTGCCGGGTTGAACAACGCCCCGGCGAATCCCGTTGCTGCCGAAGCGATGAGCAACGCCGGCAACGACTCGGCGAAGACCAGCAGGCCGAAACCGGCTGTCCGCAGCAGACAGCCTGTGACGATCAGCGGCTTGTATCCGAGTCGATCCGCGAGTGTGCCGCCCAAGATGAACATGCCCTGCTGAGAGAAGTTGCGCACTCCCAACACCAGTCCGACCGTCCATGCAGCCAACCCGAGCGGCCCGGCCAAATAACCGGCAAGGTAAGGCATCAGCATGTAGAAGCCGAGATTGATGCCGAACTGATTGATCATCAGCATCCGGCTGGGCCAGCCGAAACTTCGGAACTGTGTGAC
Organism: Mycobacterium sp. GA-0227b; assembly: GCF_001499855.1. Classification (GTDB taxonomy): domain Bacteria; phylum Actinomycetota; class Actinomycetes; order Mycobacteriales; family Mycobacteriaceae; genus Mycobacterium. Next base: position 66,342 of record NZ_LQIK01000001.1, on the reverse strand, counting down.
CACCTTCATCATCACATCGCCGCCAAGGGGTCGATGACATTGGCGCAGCGAGTCCAAGACGACACCACTTGTGCCTTGGGATCATCGATCACGGTCGGTTCTTCGGGCGCGGTAACGCCGAGCAGGCCGTGGGCTCGGCAGTAGTCATCGTTGTACACGGTGTCGAAGTAGCGTTGCGGCCCATCGGGGAAGATGGTGGCAATAGTGGTGTCGGCGGCCATCGTGCGGGCCACCCAACGTGCGACGAGCGCGACTGCGCCGACACTCCATCCGCCGCTGGCGTAGTGGGTAGCAGCCAGGGTCCGGCAGGCCCAGACCGCTTCGCTTGGAGCCACCCAGTGAACTTCGCTGAACGCCTCGTAGTCGACATTGCCGGGATAGATGCTCGAACCCAACCCGCGCATCAGGCGCTTGTCGGCGGGCTGACCGAAGATCGTCGATCCGACGGTGTCCACGCCGACCAGCCGTAGATCGGGATTGAATTCCCGAAGGACTCGAGCCACTCCGGCCGAATGCCCACCGGTTCCAACCGAACACACCAAGACGTCAATGTGGCCGAGCTGCTGATGCAGTTCCATCGCCAGCGGACGGTACGCCTCGACGTTGTCGGGATTGTTGTATTGATCTGGGTACCACGCGCGCGGCTCAGCGGAGAGGATCTGTTGGACGCGGTCGCGGCGAGCTTGCTGCCAGCCGCCCGCAGGATGCGGCTCAGTGACCACATCGACCTCTGCCCCGAATGCTGTCAACATCCGCTGAATGATGGGTTCCATGCCCGGGTCAGTGACCAAGGTGACGGGATGCTGATACACCGTTCCGGCCAGTGCCAAGCCAAGTCCCAGTGTGCCGCTCGTGGACTCGACGATCCGGGCGCCGGGGCGCAGCGCGCCGCTGGCCCGCGCTCGCTCGACCATGTGCAAGGCAGGGCGGTCCTTCATGCCGCCTGGGTTGAAGCCCTCGAGCTTGGCCCAAAAGCCGCGCTCTTTGATAGTGAAAGGGGCCGAGATTCGCAGCACCGGAGTGCGGCCGACCATGGTGCCTGGCCGCTCGTATCGGCCAAGCCGGCGCCCGGGGGAGAAGGGTGGGTCGGGTGTGTGAACTGACAGGACATGGTTCATGGGACGCGTCGCTTCCGGTTGGAGCCGCGACGGATACCGCGCGGCCGCTGATGATGGGTAGCTGTCACCGACCGAACTCGAAAAAAAGCGAGCTTGGTCTGAACTACGCGATCAGCGACGCGCGATGCACAGCCGGGTCAAGAGGACCCGGCCGCTTTCGGTGGCAAGCGGCCACCGGGGTGGACCACGAATTGCGCCCAGCGAACCCTGTCGCCAGAACGGCGCCACGGTGGCGACTGCGGCGAACAGTGCCAGCGCGATGAGCACGGTTGCGCCGCGAGGCATCATCGCCTCTGCGAATGCGTCGGGCGCCCCATGCGTCGAATGATTTTCGATGTGCGGATGATCAGCCGCGACGGCAAATCCGCCATACACACTCGCGGTCAGCTCATGGGGACCGTGAGACGACTCTTCGCGGCATGAGATAACCCATTCCGCACCCGCCACGACAACCCAGAACGCGAGAATCAGCGCGACGACTTTCGGCCATCGCATCCTGGAATCCGCGTCGGTGTACTCCACAGTGTTTCCAATGTAGCAGCGGTTCGCAGCTCATCCACCGATCCGCCGGCCCGACGCCATGTTGTTACCGCGTCGGTATCGCATCCAACGCTCCCACCGAGGAGCGCCGGCATCGACGTCGTGTCCGCCGCGAGACCGCCTGCGCTAGAACGAGATAGCTAGCAGCCCATTCGAATAGCATTGTGACAGCGAACAATTGTCGAGACGCGCCCAAGCCTAGTGGTGGGGCGAGTGGGCCGTCACAAAGAAGCCGGCAGCGGGCCGGCGAGCTTGGCCGGCCGGCACCACAGCACGGCGGCCGCACACAGCACCGCCGCGACCGCGAACGCGGCCTGCACGCTGAATGCGTCGGCGGTACCGCCCAGCAGCGCCGCGGCGATCGGCCGCGAACCGAGGAAGCCGACCAGCCACAGCGCCATGATCCGGCCGCGTAACTCTTCGGGCGCGCGCTCCTGCACGACGGTGGACAGGCCGGTCATCGCCCAGCCGAATCCCAGGCCGGCAAGCACGAATCCCGCGACCGCCACCGCCGGCGCCGCCGCGACGGCGAGCACCGTGCAGCCCGCCGCAAGGCCGGCCATGCCGACCGCCGATACCTTGTGTGACGCCAGCCGGCCGCGCATCAGCGCGAGCACCGCCATGCCGACGGCCGCGCCGACGCCGAAGACCGCGGACAGGGTGCCGACCAGGCGGGCCCCGCCGCCGAGTTCGTCGGCCATCGACGGGGTCAACGTGATCGACGAATCGGACGCGAGCCCCACGGTCGTGACCGCGACCAGCGCCAGGAACAGCGGACGGTCCCGCCAAACGTATCTGAGTGCCACCCGCACGCGGAAGTCCGTGCCGGCGAGCCGCGCCGGCGGCGCCGGGAAGCGGACGGCGACGAGCACGATCGCGAACACCAGATGCAGTCCGGCGCTGACCGCGAACGCTGCCCCCGAACCCAGATGTGCGGCGATGTACGCGCCCGCGGCGGGCCCGACGACGCGCCCGACCGTCATCGGAAAGCTGTTGAGCGCCATGGCCGTCGACAGTTCGCCGTCGCGGATGAGGTTCGGCACGATCGACTGCATCGCCGGTCCGCCCACCACGAAGCCGAACCCGACCAGCAGGGTGCCGAGCAGCACGGGAATCGCCGCAGACATGCCGGATTGCGCGGGTTCGGCGAACAGCCAGGCCGCGGTCAGGCCGGAACCGGCGACACACAACACTCGACCGAGCAGGATCTGCCGGGCGGGGTCGCCGGTATCGGCCCATTTGCCGCTGGTGGGGCTGAGGATCAACTGCGGCGCGAACTGCACGACGCCGACCATTCCGACCATCAGCGCCGAACCGGTCGCGTCGTACATCACGATCGCCGCGACGATGCCGTGCGTCCACACCGCGACGACGGAAAAGATCTTGCCCCAGAACAGCGCGCCGAACACCGGGTCGAAGATCAACCCGAACGCGCCGCGCGCCTGCGACCGGACGGTGGCCTCGGCGGTCATCGGGCCGCCGCGCGTTCGAATCGCTCGGTCAGCCGGTCGAGGAGTTCGACCAGAGTGTCGACGCGGGCTTCGGGCCAGTCGGCGATCACCTCAGCGACAAGGTCGCGCCGCCGGCTGGCCACGATCTCCAGCGCCTGACGACCCGCCTCGGTCAGCACCAGCGTGCACCGCCGTTGGTCATCGGCGGCGGACGTCTTGGTGACGAGGCCCGCGCTCACGACGGCGGCGACCGACCGGCTGGCCGTCGAGTGCTCGACGGCCATGAAGTCCGCGACCTCGCGGATCGAGGCCCCGCCGGAAAGCTGTTGGCACTGCTCGACCGCTCGTAGTACCCGCAGGGTGGACGCGCTGGTCACCGGGCCGGCACCGGCGAGAAGGCGGTCCCGCCAACTCGGTCGCTGCCGCGCTATGGCGATGCGGGTCAGCAGTTCGTCGAGTTGGTCGTATCGTGACGGCGTCACAAAGTATGCATAGCACATACATGTATCCGCGGCGAAATCGTCTGTGACTACTCGGGGCAGGACCTAAGCGTCGGCAGAACCCAGGGACCCGAGCGTGAAGATGCGGACCTGGCCGGCGACCTGGGCATGGCATTGGGACAGCAGGGGTTCGGACAATTCCTCGTGCAGGATCACCTCGATCGGCCCCGCCCCGCCATCGAGCAGAACGCGGATCCGATGTTCTCCGCGCTCGACGTGCAGCGGGTGCAGCGCGTCGATGCGGTCGTCGCCGTTGCGCTCGCGGGCGAAGTACTGCGCGGCCTGCACGGCATGCGGTAGCGATGTGCGCCCGCGCAGGAACCGGTTGTCCAGCCGTCCGTCGAGATACAGGCGCACCAGCCCAGCCGAATCGGTCGAGTCGACCCGTCCGTAGCACAGCCCTTCGGGCAGGACGAGCATGGTGGCGGCAAAGCGGTCGCCGCCGAGATGTGAACACTCCCAGGTGAATTCGGGGAACTCTGCCGTGATCGCACTGCATGCGCTGCGGCCCCGTACCGCGCAGCACTGGTCGTGTTTGCCGTGCGAGCAGATCGCGATCAGCGGATCGGTGGACAACTGCCCGTCGCTGCCGTCGAGGGCGAGTTCGAGGAATCCGTCGGGGCCCGTGACCTCTCCATGGTGCAGCGCCTCGCTGCCGACGCCGGAGTGCGCTATGTACCAGCGCCATCGGGGAATGTCGGGGCGGCGACCATGCCGTCGGATGGCCGCAATGCGCATGCCCGCCTTCTCGACACGGCGGACGATGGCGCGGCCGAGTTGAGGGTCGATGCAGTTCGGCGACTGCAGGAACGCCGACGGCCCCCACGCCCCGCTCAACTCGAGCAGCACCCACGACGACCCCGCCGACGCCGTGCCGTACATCGGGTCGTCGCGGGCCAGCGACTGGTCGCTGCACGGGATTCGCTTCGCGGCGGTCATCCGGCGTCGGCCGGGAAGGTCACCGGAACGACGACTCCCTCCCGCAGCAGCCGCCGGATCAGGACGGTCGCGTCAGCGTGGTCGAGACCCGGCAGGCTCGTCGCATCGACGACGCCTCCGAGGTGCAGCGTCCGGACCGCGTCTTCGCACGTCTGCGGGAAGGTCATGGTCCGGTCGGGCAGGCGCAGGACGATGCGGTCATCGGTTCGGTCGACGGTCGCGGAGAGCCCGTGTCGCCATTGCGCCACCGCGTCGGCGGCACGATCGGCCGCCGCGAGCGACGCCAACGGGCGGACGCCGACAGGACGGGTCCTGTCGGCGTGACGCCGCGACAGTTGCGCGGCGGCGCCTGCGCTGAGCGTCGCCGCCTCATCCCGCAACGCCCCGACCATCTGCGCCATGACCTTGCTCACCTTCGCCATCGTCTCATCGGCGTCCGAGGCGCCCATCGGCAGTGACTCCCGGAACGACGCGGTGCTCGCCAACTGGTCCACGACGGCGCGGGCCACGTCGACACCGGTCACCGGCGCCACCCCGATGGTGAGGTGGATCGAGGTCATCTGCAGGGCCTGCGCCCCGCGGTAGATAGAGCGCGTCACCTTCGGACAGCACAGTGTCGATGACCGGTGCGTCGGCGACCCGCTTCTCGATCTGGGCGCGATGCTGTGTCCAGGGTTGCCACGGCAGCGGGTGCTCGAAGACCGGCTCGTGCACGATCCAGCGCTTCTGGCCCGAGACCTGCAAGACGAAGACGTCGTGCACGTCGTAGTGCGGGTCGAAGCCGCGATTGACCGGCGGGGTGACGTAGGCGTTGGCCTGTACCGGATGACCGAGCTCGTCGACGGCCTGGCGGACGAAAGCGATGAGCGGCGGCCACAACCGGTGTAGACCCTGCAGCACAATCGTTGCGCCGGAGACGAATTGGCTCAGCAGCTTCGCGGAGTCGATCTGATCGGGTATCTCGGCGCCGAACCCAGCCGGCCCGAGATAGCAGTCCTTGGACAGGACGTCACCCTCTTTGGCCAGCCGGATGAACGGCGCGCGCACCCCGCGCTCGGCGATCAACTCGTCAACCGTGTCGGGAGACAACAGATCACTGAAGTCGCGGGGTAACGCGTCGGCCCGGCTGAGCAACGGTTTGCGACCCCAGTACTCGTCGGCGAACCGTCGAGCATCGGTCGCAACGCAGCGCGTCAGCATCGGGCTCAGAATTGGAAGGGATCAGGCGGTTCCGTCGGCGCCGCCGTCGTGGCCTTCGGGGTTGGAGCCGCCGTCAGCGGGGCCTTCACCGCCGGCCGTGCCGTCTGCGCCGCCGTCGTGGCCTTCGGGGTTGGAGCCGCCGTCAGCGGGGCCTTCACCGCCAGCGGTGCCGTCTGCGCCGCCGTCGTGGCCCTCCGGATTCGAGCCGCCGTCGGCCGGCCCTTCGCCTTCTGCGCCTGACGTGGTGATGTCGTCGTCGTCGAGTGCCATGTCGATCCCTTCCGTTGGGCTGGTACTGCAGCGTGCTGACGGAGTTGCCCCGGACCGCGCCGACGAAACAACGCGTCATTATGGTCAAGCGGTGACGATCTCCTACGACGATGCGCTGCGCGAGCGGATCAGGGCGAACCTGTCGGGACACCGGCGTCGCGCGGTGACCGACCCGACCAAGAGGCACGCGGCGGTCGCCGTGGTGCTCGTCGATTCCGAGGTCGGTGAGGACCGGGTGGATCCGGCGAACGTCGACGACTGGATCGACGGGCGCCCGATGCCGGAAGCCGGCCTCGACGGACGCATGGTCGACGTCTCGGGCGGCGCGGCTTTCCTGTTGTGTCGCAGGGCATCCCGATTGACATCGCACGCCGCGCAGTGGGCGCTGCCCGGCGGCCGGCTCGACGCTGGGGAGACCGTGATCGACGCGGCACTGCGCGAGCTGGACGAGGAGGTTGGGGTAAGGCTGCCGGAGTCGACGGTGCTGGGCCTGCTCGACGACTATCCGACGCGATCCGGATACGTCATCACCCCGGTGGTGCTCTGGGGTGGCGGCCGGCTCGATCCGCGACCGGCGCCCGATGAGGTGGTCGCGGTGTACCGGGTCGGGTTACACCAGCTGCAGCGCGACGACTCGCCGCGGTTCATCGAGATCCCCGAGAGCCCGCGACCGGTGGTGCAGGTACCGCTGGGCAATGACCTGATCCACGCGCCGACGGGCGCGGTGCTTCTGCAACTGCGGTGGTGGTGCCTGGAAGGCCGCCACGATCCGGTGGACGAACTCGAGCAACCGGTCTTCGCGTGGAAGTAGGACGGGCACAATTCATATGCACTCACATGGACTTGCCGGACACGGGTATCCGGTGAGCAACCGCACGACAGAACGGGGTGGACCTTGAAGTTGGCACTGAGTGACGAGGACGCTGCGTTCCGCGACGAGTTGCGGCGGTTCTACGCCACCGAGATTCCCGAAGACATCCGCGACAGGGGCAAGACCGGTCATCCGAACTTCCCCGAGGACATGGTGATCAGCCAGCGGATCCTCAACGAGAATGGGCTGGCCGTGCCGAACTGGCCGGTCGAGTGGGGCGGTAAGAAGTGGTCGCCGCTGCAGCGGCAGATCTGGCTCGACGAGATGCAACTGGCCGGTGTGCCCGAACCGCTGGCCTTCAACACCAAGATGGTCGGCCCGGTGATCGCCCAGTTCGGCTCGCAAGCGATGAAGGAGCGGTTCCTGCCGCCGACGGCCAACATCGACATCTGGTGGTGCCAGGGCTTTTCCGAACCCGAGGCGGGCTCGGACCTCGCGTCGATACGCACCACCGCGGTGCGCGACGGCGACACCTACGTCGTCAACGGCCAGAAGACGTGGACGACACTCGGCCAGTACGCCGACTGGATCTTCCTGCTCGCGCGGACCGATCCGAACGCGCCCAAGCGGCAGGCCGGCATCTCGTTCCTCCTGGCCGAGATGTCCACACCGGGGATCACACTGCGCCCGATCGAGTTGATCGACGGCAGCTACGAGGTCAACGAAATCTTCTTCGAAGACGTCCGGATCCCGGCCGACCAACTCGTCGGCGAGGAAAACCAGGGCTGGACCTACGCCAAGTTTCTGCTCGGCAACGAACGCACCGGCATCGCCCGCATCGGGCTGACGAAGCTGTGGATGTCTCAAGTCAAGGACCATGCCGCACAGCTGCAGGTCAACGGCACTCCGCTGCTGCATGACCCGCTGTTCGCCGCGCGCGTCGCCGAGATCGAAACCGGGCTGCTCGCGCTGGAGCTCACGCAGATGCGGGTCAGCGGATCGGAGGCCGATGGCAAACCCAACCCCGCGTCGTCGATCCTCAAGCTGCGCGGCAGCCAGCTGCAGCAGGCCGCCACCGAGCTGCTCGTCGAGGTGGCCGGTCCGGATGCCCTGCCGTTCGACGCCGGTGGTGACATCGATACTCCGGCGTGGGCACAGGACGCCGCGCCCCGCTACCTGAACTATCGCAAGACGTCTATCTACGGCGGTACCAACGAGATTCAGCGCAGCATCATCGCTTCGACCATCCTGGGATTGTGAGCCGACTGTGGACTTCGACCTGACCGAGGAACAACAACTGCTCCGCGACGTCACCCGTGACGTGCTGTCGCGCGACGACGACATCGCCGGTGTCACCAAGGCCGAGCCCGGCTGGCGCCGCGAGGTGTGGGCCCAACTGGCCGAGGTTGGCATTCTGGGGCTCGGTTTCGACCCCACCGAGGCCGGCCAGATCGAGGCGATGGTGGTGCTGACCGAAATCGGCCGGCGGCTCGCACCGGAGCCGGTCGCGCAGGCGGCGCTCGTCCCGGGCGGCCTGATCGCCGAACTGGGCAGCGAACAACAGAAGGAGATCCTCGAGGGGGTGGCGGCGGGTGACACGCTGCTGGCCTTCGCCCATGCGGAGCCCGGCGCGCGCGTCCCGACCACCGAGCCTGCCGCTCGTGCGGAGCGAAGCGGCGACACGTGGACGGTCAGCGGTCGGAAAAACCCTGTGCTGGCCGGTGATTCGGCGGACACCGTGGTCGTCACCGCGGCGCTGCCCGAAGGCGGAATCGGCCTCTTCATCGTCGAGGCCGCCGCGACGACCAGACAGGCCTATCGCACGTTCGACGGCCGCCGCGGTGCTCAGCTGGACTTCGACGCCGCCCCCGCCGAACCGCTCGGCGACGGTGGTGACGCGGCCGAGTACGTCGCGCGCACCGTGATCCGCTATCAGTCGGCGCTGTGCTCGGAGGCGGTCGGCGCCATGGAGGAGGCTTTGCGGCTCACCACCGAATACCTCACCAGCCGTAAGCAATTCGGTGTTCCGCTGAGCAAGTTCCAGACGTTGACGCAGCGCGCGGCGGACATGTATGTCTCGCTGGAGCTCGCGCGCAGCATGAACTTCTACGCCGCGATGTCGATCGCCGACGGGCGGTTCGACCCGGTGATCGCGGCGCGGACCAAACTGCAGATCGGCCGGTCCGGGCGGCACATCGCGCAGGAAGCGATCCAGCTGCACGGTGGCATCGGCATGACCGCCGAATATCCGGTCGGCCACTACGCCGCGCGGCTCACCGCGATCGACAACACGTTCGGCACGGCCGACGACCAGCTGCGCACGCTGGTCGGCCACGTCGGCGACTACGGAACGGTGTCCCTCTGAGCGACTTCGGTGTCGGGGGATGCGCTGAACGCAACCAACGACACCGAAATCACCAATTCGACCGCGAAGGGTGCGCATGTTCATCGTCGTTCTCGGCGCGGTGCTCGCGGTCATGCACCTCTATTTGTGGAAGAGGTTGATCAAGGACACCACCAGGCCGGGCCGGGCGCGTCGCGCGCTGACCGCCATCCTGCTCGCGCTGGCGGGTGTGCTGCTCGCCGCGCTGGTGCTGCCCCGGGTGATCGGCCCGGCCGAGTCGGGTTGGTTCGCCTGGCCCGGCTACCTGTGGTTCGGAGTGGCCGCGTACCTGTTGCTGGTCCTGTTGGTATTCGAACCCGTGCGCCTGGTGCTGCGCCGATGGGTGCGCGCCGAGACGGCGCCGACCGACCCAGAAAACCCGACGGCGCCAGCAGATCTGACTCGACGCCTGTTCCTCGCCCGGGCGGGCGCCGTCACCGCCGGCGCAGCATCTGTGGGCCTCGTCGGTTTCGGGGCGGCCACGGCGACCGGTCCACCCGACCTGCTGCGCGTACCGGTGCGGCTGCGCAACCTCGATCCGGCGTTTCACGACTTTCGCATCGCGGTGGTGAGCGACATCCATCTCGGACCGCTGGCCGGGCGGAGACACACCGAGCGGATCGTCGAGATGATCAACGGCACCTCGCCGGATCTCGTCGCGATCGTCGGCGACGTGGTGGACGGCACCGTCGGCGAACTCGGTTCGGCCGCAGCCCCGTTGGGGGACCTGGCGTCCCGGGAAGGCACGTTCTTCGTCACCGGCAACCACGAATACTTCGTCGACGACACGCTCGAGTGGCTTCGAGAGCTGGAGCGGTTGGGCATCCGGCCGCTACGCAACGAGAACACGCTGATCCGCCGCGGGGGTGCGGTATTCAACCTGGCCGGCGTCAACGACCTGGCCGGGGCATCGCGATCCGACGGTCCGGACTTCGACCGAGCATTGTCTGGACGGAGTCCGGCGGGCCCGACGGTGCTGCTCGCGCACCAGCCCGTGCTGGTCGACGAGGCCGCCGAGCGCGGAGTGGACCTGCAGCTGTCCGGGCACACCCACGGCGGGCAGATGTGGCCGTTCCACTACGTCGTCGGCAGCGTGCAACCGTCCCTCGCGGGGCTTTCGGCCGTCGACGGCACCCAGTTGTACGTCACGCGGGGGGTCGGGTTCTGGGGCCCGCCGGTACGCATCGGTGCGCCACCGGACATCACGGTCCTCTCACTCCAACGCGAGGCGTAACCGGCTCTGGTACGGACGTACCAGGACCGAGGCAGCGGTACCTAGACTGCGCTCATGGGTGAACGGACCGTGACCCACGATGGACTGTTGCGGATCGAGGACTGCCTGGACGCCGACGGCCACGTCGCGGTGCCCGCCGGCGTGAACCTGATCTCGCTCATCGACCGCAACATCGCCAACGTCGGCGATGCGCCGGCCTACCGCTACCTGGACTACACCGGCAACACCGACGGCCGGGTCACAGAACTCACCTGGAGGCAACTCGGCGCGCGCCTACGGGCGGTCGCCGCGCACCTGCAACGGGTCGCGCAGCGAGGAGACCGGGTGGCCATCCTGGCGCCGCAGGGCCTCGACTACGTCACCGGGTTCTTCGCCGCGATCAAGGCGGGCGCCATCGCGGTCCCGTTGTTCGCACCCGAATTACAGGGCCACGCCCAACGACTCGGCACCGCGCTACGCGACTCCGAGCCTTCGGTGGTGGTGACCACCGCGGCCGCGGCCGCGAACGTGCACGACTTTCTCGCCGGCCTCGACGGCGTGCCCGCTCCACGGGTGGTACTGCTCGACGACATCACCGACTCCGGTGACGATTTCGAACCGGTGCCGCTGCGTCTCGACGACATCTCGCATCTGCAGTACACCTCTGGTGCGACCCGGCCGCCGGTCGGTGTCGAGATCACGCACCGCGCGGTCGGTACCAACCTCATCCAGATGATCCTGTCCATCGACCTGCTCGACCGAAGAGTGCATGGCGTTAGCTGGTTACCCCTGTTTCACGACATGGGCTTGTCGATGATCGGGTTCCCGGCGGTGTACGGCGGGCATTCGACGCTGATGTCGCCCACCGCGTTCATCCGCCGTCCACAGCGGTGGATCAAGGCGCTGTCGGACGGTGCGCGTGAGGGCCGGGTGGTCACGGCGGCACCGAACTTCGCCTACGAGTACGCGGCGCAGCGGGGTCTGCCCGCACCCGGCGACCACCTCGACCTGAGCAAGGCGGTGCTGATCGTCGGCTCCGAACCCGTCAGCATCGAGGCGATCGAAACGTTCAACGCCGCGTTCACACCATACGGATTGCCGCTCAATGCGTTTCGACCGTCATACGGTATCGCGGAGGCAACGCTTTTCGTCTCGACCATCGCACCGGACGCCCACGCCGGCGCAGTGTATTTCGACCGCGAGCAACTCGCCGAGGGCCACGCCGTGCCCGTCGCGGCAGGTTGTCCCGGCGCGGTGGCGCACGTGTCCTGCGGACAGGTGGCGCGCAGCCAGTGGGCCGTCGTCGCCGACCCCGACACCGGCGCGGAATTGCCGGACGGCCGGATCGGCGAGATCTGGCTGCACGGCGACAATCTCGGGAAAGGCTATTGGGGCCGGCCCGACGAGACACGTCGCGCCTTCGGGGCCCGGCTCACGTCCCGATTGCCATCCGGCAGTCACGCCGAAGGCGTTGCACTGCAGGCAAACTGGTTGCGCACCGGCGATCTGGGCGTTCACCGAGAAGGCGAGCTGTACGTCACCGGCCGGCGCGCCGACATGATCGTCATCGACGGCAAACAGCACTACCCGCAGGACGTCGAGGCCACCGCCGAAGACGCCTCGGCGATGGCGCGACCGGGGCACGTCACCGCGTTCACGGTGCCGGGACCCGATGGCGAGGGCGCCCTCGTGATCGTCGCCGAACGCGCGAGCGGCACGGCACGACTCGATCCGGCGCCGGCGATCGAGGCGATTGGCAACGCTGTCGTGCTGCGACACGGCATCGCGGCCGCCGATATCCGTTTCGTCGCGGCAGGGGCCATTCCGCGCACGACGAGCGGCAAGCTCGCCCGCGGCGCCTGTCGTGCCGAATACATCGGCGGAAAGCTGCGCCGTTAGTCTCGACGACCGCTAGCGCACGCCGAGTTTCTCCCGGACCGTGTCTGTCAGGAAGCGGACGGTCGACACCGGCCGGAACGCCCGGGCCGCCGCGGTGAGCGCTGCTTGAGCGTCCGCGCTGAGTTCGATGTCGGCGGCGGCCACGTTGAACTCGAGTTGTTCGACGCTCGATGCGCCCGGTATGGCGACGACGTTGGGCAGGCCGATCAGCCACGCCAGCGCCACCTGCGCGGGTTTGGCGCCGACGTCGGCGGCGATATCGCGCAGCGTCTGCAGCAGTGGTTCGGCGCGGCGCAGGTTCTCCGTGCCGAACAGCGGGTTCATTGCCCGGGCGCCGCCGCTGGGCCGGTGCTCGGGTCCGTACTTGCCGCCGAGCAACCCCTGAGCGAGCGGGCTGTAGGCGATCACGATGCGGTTCTCCCGTTCGGCGAACGGCACGAGATGCTCGAGCGCCTGCGGATGAGCCAGCGAGAAGTGCACCTGATTGCTGATCACCGGCCGGCCCAGCGCCTCGTCGGCCTTGCGCCAGCGGTCCAGCGAATAGTTGGACACGCCGGCCGCGCCGATCACGCCGCTGTCGAGCAGGTCGCGCATACCGGGCATGATCACCGAATCGGGCACCACCGGGTTCGGCTGGTGAATCTGATACAGCGGGATCTTCTGCAGCCCCAACCGCTGCGCGCTGGCCTGTGCACGCTGTTTGACCACTGCCGGGAACGGTGCGACCGGGAACACCTTGCTGGCCACCGCCACGTCAGCGCGGGCGTCACCGAGCGCCTCGCCCAGGATGCGCTCGCTCTTACCGAACCCGTAAATTTCGGCGGTGTCGAAGAGCGTGACGCCCAGGGCGAGCGAGCGCTGCACGATCTCGTGGGCGGCCCCGGCCGCATACGTGTCGCCATAACCCCATTCGCGGGAGCCGAACTGCCAGGTGCCAAGCCCAATACGGCTGACCCGGCCCACTCCGTCGACGTCCAAGTACTTCACCGTGCCCACGGTACTGACACACCGGACGGGTTTTGCAGCCCGAGGGCCGGGGTATGTGAGGCGGGCTGCAGAAAGTCGGCGTTTACACCAGCCTCGAAAGGCGTATCGCATGCTCGAGTTCATCTGTCCCACTTGCGGGCATTTCAGCCTTGACGAAGTCGCTTGCGACTCCTGCAGCGGTCGAGCTGGCGATGCCGACCTGGCGATGGCCGGATGACGATGTCGCTGCCCCGCTCGCTTCACCCATTCGACCTGGTCATGGCGTCGACAAGGCTGTACTCGTCGCTGCCGGTGGTGGGCAAGCACCTCGAGCCGTTCGCCGGCCTGACCGCGATGGCGATGTACGGCCACCACTACGCGCCCGCCGCGGTGCGCGGCATGGTCACCCGCCGCTTCGGTGCGGCTCCGGAGGCCGCACCGGCAGACGCCGCCGACGCATCGATCGCGTCGCAGCGCGGCACCCGAGTACCGCCGTACCTGCGCTTCCGTGCGCAGCGGCAGAAGTGCCTCTACCGCAGATCGGTGCGCTACGGCGATCACCCTGCACAGCTTCTCGACGTCTGGCGGCTGCCCGACCTGCCGCCCGACGCCCCGGTGCTGCTGTTCGTGCCCGGCGGCGCCTGGGTGCAGGGCTCCCGCGTCATGCAGGGCCACACAATGCTGCATCACCTGGTCAAGCAGGGCTGGGTGTGCCTGACGATGGACTACCGGGTGTCACCGCTGCACCGCTGGCCGCGCCAGATCGCCGACGTCAACGCAGCGATCGCGTGGGCGCGCGCCAACGTCGACAAGTACGGCGGAGATCGCAACTTCGTCGCGGTGGCGGGCTGCTCGGCGGGTGGGCACCTCGCGTCGCTCGCCGCCCTCACACCGGGCGACCCGGCGTTCCGCGGTGAGCTCACCACGGACGCCGACACCTCCGTCGACGCGGTCGTCGGTATCTACGGTCGCTACGACTGGCAGGACCGCTCGACCCCGGCGCGCAGAAACTTCCAGAACTTCCTGGAGCGAGTTGTCGTGGGACGCAGGCAGTCTCGCCATCCCGACATCTTCACCGCCGCTTCTCCATTGGCGCGCATTCACAAGGACGCGCCGCCGTTCTTGCTCGTTCACGGTGAACAGGACACCATCATCCCGGTGGGTGAGGCGCGAGAGTTCGGTGAGAGATTACGTGCGGTATCGCGTAATACGGTGGAGTACAGCGAGATACCGCGCGCCGGACATGCCTTCGACCTCGTCGATTCGTCGCACGCGCGGCGGCTCGCCGTCGAGGTGAGCAACTTCCTCACCGATGTCCGCGACCGGCAGCTTCAAGGCGAGGCCGCCGCCGCTGTCTAAACACCACGCACGTCATCGCTGTGTGGGGGCCGTCATCTGCGGGTATCCCGAACGCACCACGATGGAGGAGGCCACCATGGCGAAGGATCACGGTTCCAGCGTCAAGAACGACAAACAGTACGAGGGCCTGCGCAAGAAGGGCATGAGCAAGTCGCGCGCTGCGGCGATCGCGAACACGCCCAACGCGTCGAAGAAGGGCGGCAAGAACTCCGGCGGCGGCAAGAAGTCCGGCGGGTCCAAGAAGAGCTGACGATGACTTTCGGCCGCTGAGTCGGTCATAACCTGCGAGTGCACCATCTCCCGCAGGAGGATTGACGATGACGAACCCCGTCACGACTCAACCGGCCGCCCTACCGCCCGTCGTCGATGTGGCGACGTGGCGCGCCGCGCTCGACGACCTGCGAAGGCGTGAGAAGGCCGCGACGCGCGAACTGGACGCCATCGCCGCCCAGCGTCGGCGGCTGCCCATGGTCCGGATGCCCGACTACACGCTGATCGGCGAGCACGGTCCCGTCAGGCTTGCCGACGTGTTCGAGGGGCGCTCGCAGCTGATCGTCTACAACCACATGTGGACCGACGGCGCGGAGTGGCAGTGCGGCGGCTGCACCGGTTTCACCTCCCAGTTCACCCGGCTGGAGTTCCTCGACAATTACGACGCCCGGTTCGTGATCGTCACCAACGGCCCTATCGAGGAGGCGCTGGCCTACCGCACCAAGGTCGGCAACAAGATGACCTGGTACTCGTCGTCGGAGAGTTCGTTCGGCGCCGACGTCGATGCCGCGCCCGGCGAAGGGTTCGCGGTAAACGTGTTTCTGCGAGACGGTGACACCGTGTACCGGACATGGCACACCAATGGCCGCGGCACCGAACAACTCAGCCATTCGTTCGCGCTCATCGACGTGCTGCCCTGGGGTCGCCAGGAGGAGTGGCAGGATTCGCCCGAGGGCTGGCCGCAGCGCCCGACGTACTCGGGCTGGCTCGACTCGCCCGACATCGCGCGCGCGTACGGCACCGGCGCCGAGTAGCTAATGGGTGTCGAAGCTACCGCCGAGATTGCGGTCAGGGTTGTGCTCGCTGCCTCCGATTCAAGCGCACATCCGCAACCCTGAGTGCAATCTCGCGCGTAGGTCCACGGACCGGCACCCCTTGCACCGGCAGTGGCATCCTGGCTCCATGGAGTCGGTATGGGCCTGATCTTCCGCCTGGTCGAGCTGTTGATCGTGCTCGTCCCGCTCGCCGGCGTGCTGTACGGCGGATGGCGGGCGGTGGCGGCGGCCCGCGCACGCCACGGCGAGCCGCCCCGACCATCCGCCGCCGAACCGCCGCGGCGCGCGAACACCGCCGCCCCTTGGCAAGCGATCGCCCGCGCGGTCAAGGAGCACGACCGCACCGACACCCGCTGGCTGGAGTACGAGTTGGATCTGGCCAAGCTGCTCGACTTCCCGCTGATGACCGACATGCGCGACCCGCTGACCGAGCGGTTTCACCGCACCAAGCTGCGCGCCGACCTGCTGCGGCCGGCAAAGGCCGAGGACCTCGCCGTCGACGGCGAGGCCGCGCGCGAGTACGTCGACGCGGTGACCGACTACGTCACCGCCTTCGACGCCGCGGAGAACGAGGCGGTCCGGCGTCGGCGCAGCGATTTCTCGGCACAGGAGCAGCTGCGGCTCGCCCGCGCGCAGAACATGCTGCGCGTCGCCACCGACACTGCGGCCACCCCGCAGGAGCGTGAACGCGGCTACGAGCTGGCGCGTCGCGAACTCGACGGGTTGATCGTGCTGCCCGAGCGTGCCCGCGCCGCCATCGAGCGGGGTATCGCCGGCGAACTCGACGGCTGAGCGCGCCGTTACGCGCCGCGCCGCAGAAACTCGGCAAGCACCGCGGCCATGTCCGGAATCGCTTGTCGGGCAATCACTTCGTAGCCGTGCGTGCTGAGCGTCGGCAGGCACAACAGGCCCGCGCGCGGCGTCAGCCCGCTGGCCTTCGCGTGCGACGCGTCGGATTCGAACGCGCCCAGCACCGCCGGCTGAGGGGACATCCCGAGGCCGGAGGCGATTTCGAGCAACGTGTCGGCCACCACCTTGTCGTAGACGCTCTCGGCGTCCCTATACGCGATGATCGGGCCGCCGCTGCAGGTGGTGCCGTACTCGGCCTCCGTCGGACCCACCTCCAACGCCAGGGTCAGATCGCCGGGCAGCGAATGGCTGGCGTACGAGCCGCCGATACCGCCGACCTCCTCGCTCGTGGTGAACACGAGATAGGTGTCCCGCGCGGGGCGTTGCCCGCGTTTCCCCAACCGGTGGGGCACATCGAGCAGTGCGGTCACCGCGGCGCGGTCGTCCATGAAATAGCAGCCGAGGTAATCGGAGCCGACGTCGATCAGCGTGCGCTTGCTTCGGTGCACGCACGCCCGGGTGCCGGGTCTGATGCCCGCGTCGGCGAGATCGTCGGGACTGTGCCCGGTGAACACGTACACGTGCATCCAGTCCAGCGCCTTGTCGCCCTGATCCGGCTTGGTCTCCCAGATCCGCTCGCTCTCCTTGGTGGTGTGCTCCGAACCGAGCGTCAACACGCCGCAGACGGTCTCCTTGTCGCCGAGCAGCGCGACCGGCCCGAGACCGAAGTTGCCCGGATACATCGTGCCCAGCGGCGTCATGTGCAGGATGCCGTCCGAGTCGATGCGCTTGACGAGCATCGACAACTCATCCATGTGCGCCATCACACGAACGGCGGGCGCCTCGCTGTCGGCGCCGCGGATCAGGCCAACCAGGTTGCCCGCCTCATCGACCCATACCTCGTCGACGTGTGGGCCCAACTCGCGGTGGCAGATCTCCCGCACGGCGTCTTCCTGGCCGCACGGCCCGTACGCGTGGAGCAATTCTTGAAGCAGGTCGCGGTGCAGCGCATCGTCGGTGGCCATAGATCTTGATATTGCCCGTGACGCCGTCGGCCTAATCTTCGCGGCGACGCGACGGCCGCTAGGCGACCGGCGGATGCGGATACCTTGTCATCACCGGCACGCACAGCCCGGTGCTTCGCGGGTCAGGTCCCACAGAAGGTTCGGTACTTCCCGAAGTCCTCCGGCGCCGGCTCGGCGTAACGTTCGAGCCCCGGGCGCTCGTCGTAAGGCGCGGTCACGGCGTCCAGCAACCGGTGCAGCGGCTCGAGGTTGCCGCCGGTGGCCGCCGTCAGCGCCTCCTCGACGAGATGATTGCGCGGAATGTAAACCGGGTTGGCGCGGTCCATCACCGCGGGGTCGGGCTTCAACGCCTGCCACCGCGCCAGCCAGTCGTCGAACGCGGCGAGGTCGAGGAACAGGCCGCGGGCGGGTTCGTGGTCGCCGCGGGCGGCCTGACCGAGATGGCGGAAGAACGACGTGAAGTCGACGTGGCTCTGGTGCAGTTGCGCGATCAGGTCGTTCATCAGCGGCACCGCGATCTCGTCCGGGGTGGTGTCCGCGAGGCCGAGCTTGGCGCACATGCCCGCCGAAAGCGCCTCCTGGAACCGGGGCGTGAAGCCGGTGAGACCGCCTTCGGCGATCGCGATCGCCTGCTGTTGATCGTCGGCGAACAGAGGCAGCAGCGCCTCGGCGAACCGGGCCAGGTTCCACACCGCGATGGCCGGCTGGTTGCCGTAGGCATAGCGACCCCACGAGTCGATCGAGCTGAACACCGTTTCGGGGTCGTAGGCCTCCATGAACGCACACGGCCCGTAGTCGATGGTCTCGCCCGAGATCGTCATGTTGTCGGTGTTCATCACGCCGTGCACGAAACCGACGAGCATCCACTTCGCGAGCAGCGCCGCCTGCACCGCCACCACCGATTCGAACAGCGCGACATAACGGTTGCCCGCGTCCGCGGCCGCCGGGTGGTGCCGTTCGATCGCGTGGTCGGCGAGGCGCCGCAACAGGTCGGTGTCGCCGGTGTTCGCGGCGTACTGGAACGTGCCGACGCGCAGATGGCTGCGGGCGACGCGAGCCAGCACCGCGCCCGGCAGGAGCGTCTCGCGCTGCACTTGGCGGCCGGTCGCGACGACGGCCAGCGAGCGCGTGGTCGGTATCCCCATCGCGTGCATCGCCTCGCTGACGATGTACTCGCGCAGCATCGGGCCCACCGCCGCCAGCCCGTCGCCGCCGCGGGCGAACGGCGTCGCGCCGGATCCCTTCAGGTGCAGGTCGCGCAGCTCTCCGGAGGTCGTCGTGAGCTCGCCGAGCAACAGGGCCCGTCCGTCGCCCAACCGCGGGACGTAACCGCCGAACTGATGCCCGGCGTATGCCTGCGCGACCGGCGTGGCGCCGCTCGGCACCAGCGTGCCGACCAGCAGCCGCAGCCCGTCGGGCCCGCGCAACCACTCAGCGTCGATTCCCAGTTCGGCGGCCAACGACTCGTTGAGCACAAGCAGCCGCGGGTCGGGCGCCGCCTCGGCCTGCCAGCGGACCGCCAACTCCGGCAGCTGGCTGGCGTAGTGGTCGGCGAAAGCGAAGGCTGGCGGTGCGATGCTCACCCCTTCCACAGTACGAGCGGATCCGCCGGGTCTTCATTTGTGAATCCGGCGACGGTTTGAGGCGCGTTTGCGTCGTCAGATTCACAAACGCGCGGGGCTGTATGGTGATGCTCCCGGGGCAGCAGCGCGAATTCGCGACCAGTGGTCATCGTGGACCTGCCGCGCCGCGGGAAGTAATTGTCTGATGAGGAGCAGTTCGGTGACGCTGAACACCATCGCGCTCGAGCTCGTGCCGCCGAACGTCGAGCGGGGCCGCGAGCAGGCGCTGGCGGATGCGCACAAGGTGCTGCGATGCTCCGCCGAGACGGGTCTCGAGGGTCGCATCAGGCACGTGATGATCCCCGGCATGATCGAAGAGGACGCCGACCGGCCCATCGAGATGAAGCCGAAACTCGACGTGCTCGACTTCTGGTCGATGATCACGCCCGAGCTTGCCGGGGTGAACGGCTTGTGCACTCAGGTCACCGCGTTCATGGACGAACCGACGCTGCGGCGCCGCCTGACGGAGCTGTCGCGTGCCGGATTCGACGGCATCGCGTTCGTCGGGGTGCCGCGCACGATGAACGACGGCGAGGGCTCTGGCGTCGCACCGGTGGATGCGCTGTCGATCTACGACGATCTCGTGCCGAACCGCGGGGCGATCCTCATTCCGACCCGCGACGGGGAGCAGGGCCGGTTCACCTTCAAGTGTGAGCGGGGCGCTACCTACGGCATGACCCAGTTGCTCTACTCGGACGCGATCGTGGGCTTCCTGCGCGACTTCGCCGAGAACACCGATCACCGGCCGGAGATCCTGCTGTCGTTCGGCTTCGTGCCGAAGATGGAGAGCAAAGTCGGGTTGATCGACTGGCTGATCCAGGATCCGGGTAACGCCGCGGTCGCCGAGGAGCAGGAGTTCGTCAAGCGCCTGGCCGCCACGGAGCCGGGGGAAAAGCGCAAGCTGATGCTCGACCTGTACAAGCGCGTCATCGACGGCGTCGCGGACCTCGGCTTTCCGCTGAGCATCCACCTCGAGGCGACGTACGGCGTGTCCACGCCCGCGTTCGAGACCTTCGCCGAGATGCTCGAGTACTGGGCACCCGACAAGGCTTGACGGTTAAGTCCCGCGGCAGCGGGAAGGCCAGATGAGGTGGTGGGCAGTCTCGTAGCGCGCGCCCGGGGCTTCGCGCAGGTGAGCCTGGACCGCGAAACGGCACTCGCGTTGGTGAAGTCCGTTATCGCGTGCACCATCGCCTGGCTGCTGGCCGCCGAGGTGTTCGACGCCTCACACGCCACCTTCGCTGCGTTCTCCGCGCTGTTGCTGGTCGACATCACGATCGCCGACTCGGTCGCGAAGGCTTTTCGGTACACGGCGGCCATGCTCGCCGGCATCGGCCTGGCCGGAGCGGGGGTGTGGGTGTGGGGAGTCGCGGTGTGGCTGTTTCCGGTGATGCTCATCGTCGCGCTGGTCATCGGGCGTTGGCGCCGGTTGGGTAGCCAGGGGATAAACGTCACGGTCGCGGCGATCTTCGCGTATGGCGCCTTCGCGCAGCCGTCCGGCAACGCCTCGACCGGCAGCCCTCTGCCGTCCATCGCGGGCATGGTGCTGCTGGGCGCCGCGGTGGCGCTCGTGGTGACGCTGGTCATCGCTCCGCCGTTGCGCTATCGCAGCGCCCGGTACGCCGTCGAATCGGTCAGCGGATCGATGGTCGAACTGATGTCGGACATGGCCGAGGAGCTGGTGGACGGCGACGTCAGCATCGAGGCGGCGCGCGATTGGCGTTGGCGCGCCGACGCCCTGCCGAATAAGGCGGCGCAGGCGCGCCACACCCTCGACCACGCCGTGCGCACCACAAAGCTGAATTTGCGGCGACTCCTGGTCCGCTCCGACACCGGGGTCGCGGGTCACCGGGTGACGATCCACGCGCTCGAGCGGATCAGCGAAGAGCTGCGATGGGTGACGACCGGTTTGGCCCGCGCCGTCGAGCGCGACGAGTCGGGCATGCAACACGATGAGTTCCTGCGCGACTACGGCACCCTGCTCGCGGCCGTGCGCGACGCCGTGGCGGCCGCAGGAGCGATGCACACCGTCGCGGACTTCGGCGACGAACCTCTGGCCGAGGAGGCCCGCAGGTGCACATCGGCGTTCGACGAACTGACGGTGCATGTCCGAAACCGCGAGCTCGACCGGCCGACGCAGTGGGCCATCTACGGTGGCCTCTACACCGACGCCCAGCGCCTCTGCGAGGAAGTTGACTCCGCGCGCGACGCCTATTCTGACCCGAGTGTCCGGACTGTCAGCCGCTGAGTTGCGAGCGCGGCTCGACGCACTGACGATCCGCGACGCGGCCCGCATCGGCCGCCGCCTGAAGAACCTCCGCGACAAGCGACCGGAGAACCTGCGCCGGATCGCCGAACAGATCGCCGCCGCGGAGGCGCTGGTGGCCACCCGGATGGCCGCGATGCCCGAAATCACCTATCCCGACCTGCCGGTCAGCGACCGCCGCGACGACATCGCCGAGGCGATCAACGCGCATCAGGTGGTGGTCGTCGCCGGCGAAACCGGTTCGGGCAAGACGACGCAGCTGCCGAAGATCTGCCTCGAACTCGGCCGCGGTGTGCGCGGCACCATCGGGCACACGCAGCCGCGGCGCCTGGCCGCCCGGACCGTCGCTGCGCGCATCGCCGACGAACTCGGCAGTCCGCTCGGTGATGCGATCGGCTACACGGTGCGCTTCACCGACCAGGCGAGCGACCGCACGCTGGTGAAGTTGATGACCGACGGCATCCTGCTGGCCGAGATCCAACGCGACCGCCGCCTGCTGCGCTATGACACGCTGATCCTCGACGAGGCCCACGAGCGCAGCCTCAACATCGACTTCTTGCTCGGATACCTGCGCGAACTGCTGCCTAGGCGGCCGGACCTCAAGGTGATCGTCACTTCGGCGACGATCGAGCCGCAACGCTTCGCCGCCCATTTCGCGGGTGCGCCGATCGTCGAGGTGTCGGGACGCACCTATCCCGTTGAGATTCGTTACCGGCCTTTGGAAGTCGCCGTCGCACCGGTCGACGACCCGGACGCGGCGGACCCCGACGATCCCGACCACGAGGTGGTGCGCACCGAGATGCGCGACCAGACCGAAGCGATCGTCGACGCCATCGGTGAGCTGGCGAGTGAGCCGCCGGGCGACGTGCTGGTCTTCCTGTCCGGTGAGCGCGAGATCCGCGACACCAGTCAGGTCCTGAGCGGCATCGTCGATGACAACACCGAAGTGCTGCCGCTGTACGCCCGGCTGCCAACGGCCGAGCAGCAGAAGGTGTTTCAGCCCAGCCGCGCCTTGCGTCGCATCGTGCTGGCCACCAATGTCGCCGAGACGTCGTTGACGGTGCCCGGCATCCGGTACGTCGTCGACCCGGGCACCGCCCGCATCTCCCGCTACAGCCGCAGGACCAAAGTTCAGCGGCTGCCGATCGAGCCGATCTCACAGGCCTCCGCCGCGCAGCGGGCCGGCCGCTCGGGCCGCACGGCACCCGGTGTGTGCATCCGCCTCTACTCCGAGGAAGACTTCGCATCGCGGCCGCGCTACACCGACCCGGAGATCCTGCGCACCAACCTGGCCGCGGTGATTCTGCAGATGGCGGCATTGAATCTCGGTGATATCGAGACGTTTCCGTTTCTCGACCCGCCGGATCGGCGCAGCGTCCGCGACGGTGTGCAGCTGCTGCAGGAACTCGGCGCGTTCGACGCCGACGGTGCGATCACCGACATCGGCCGGCGGCTCGCGCAGTTGCCGATCGACCCGCGGCTGGGCCGGATGATCCTGCAGGCCGACACCGAAGGCTGCGTGCGGGAGATCCTGGTGTTGGCCGCGGCGCTGTCGATCCCCGATCCGCGGGAACGGCCCGCCGACCGCGAGGAGGCCGCCAGGCAAAAGCACGCTCGGTTCGCCGACGAGCACTCGGATTTCGTCTCTTACCTCAACCTGTGGCGCTATCTGCGCGAGCAGCGACAGGAATTGTCCGGCAATGCGTTTCGTCGCATGTGCCGCGAGGAGTTCCTGCACTACCTGCGGATCCGCGAGTGGCAGGACCTCACCGGGCAGCTGCGCAGCATCGCCAGGGACTTGGGTATCACGGAGTCCGATGACCGGGAGCCTGCCGATCCGGCGCGGGTGCACGCCGCGCTGCTCGCCGGCCTGCTGTCGCACATCGGGCTGCGCGACGGCGACGGCCGCGAATACCAGGGCGCGCGCAACGCGAAGTTCGTTCTCGCGCCGGGTTCCGCGCTGACGAAACGCCCGCCGCGCTGGATCGTCGTCGCCGACCTCGTCGAAACCAGCAGGCTCTACGGGCGAATCGGCGCGCGTATCCAACCCGAAGTCACCGAAAGGGTTGGCGCGCATCTCGTTCAGCGCACCTACAGCGAGCCGCACTGGGACGCCCAGCGCGGCGCCGTGATGGCCTATGAGCGGGTGACGCTCTACGGGCTGCCGCTGGTGCCGCGCCGCCGCGTGAACTACTCGCAGATCGAACCCGACCTCGCCCGCGAGTTGTTCATTCGGCATGCCCTCGTCGAGGGCGACTGGCAGACCCGCCACCACTTCTTCCGTGACAACGCCCGGCTGCGGGCGGAACTGGAGGAGCTCGAGGAGAAGGCGCGCCGACGCGACCTGCTCGTCGGCGATGACGAGGTCTTCGCGTTCTACGACGCCCGCATTCCGGCGGATGTGGTGTCGGCGCGGCACTTTGACGCGTGGTGGAAGAAGCAGCGCCACGTGACGCCGGAGCTGCTGACCTTCGCCCGCGACGATCTCCTGCGAACTGACGACGCGGTCGACGGCCAGCCGGATGCTTGGCAGGCCGGCGCGCTGTCGCTGCCGTTGAGCTACCGATTCGAACCGGGCGCCGCGGACGATGGTGTCACGGTGCACGTGCCGGTCGAGGTGCTGGCCCGGCTCGGCGGCGACGAGTTCGCCTGGCAGGTGCCCGCGCTGCGCGAGGAACTGGTCACCGCGCTGATCCGGTCGCTGCCGAAAAACCTGCGCCGCAACTTCGTTCCCGCTCCGGACACGGCGCGCGCGGTGTTGGCCGGAATCACACCCGGCGGCGAACCGCTCCTCGAGGCCGTGCAGCGCGAACTGCACCGGCGCACCGGCGTTCTGGTGCCGATCGACGCGTTCGACCTCGACAAGCTGCCGTCGCACCTGCGCGTCACCTTCGCCGTCGAGAACGCCGACGGCACCGAACTGGCACGTGGCAAGGACCTCGAAGCCCTCCAGCAGCGGCTCGCGGCCCCGGTGCGACGCGCGGTTGCCGACGCGGTCGCCGGCGACCTGGACCGGATCGGTCTGCGTTCGTGGCCCGAAGACCTGGATGTGTTGCCGCGCAGCGTCGAACGGGTCGTCGGCGGCCACACCGTGCGGGGATATCCGGCACTCGTCGACGCCGGCGCCGCGGTCGACGTCCACGTGTTCCCGACAGCTGCCGAACAACAGGCGTCGATGGGGCCGGGTACCCGCAGACTGCTGCGCATCGCCGTGTCTTCTCCGGTGAAAGCCGTCGAACGCCAGCTACAGCCGCGGACCCGGCTGGTTCTCGGCGCCAACCCGGCTGGCTCACTGCAGGCGTTGCTCGAAGACTGCGCCGACGCGGCGACCGACCTGCTGGCACCCACACCGGCGTGGACAGGCGACGAGTTCGCTGCGCTGCGCGACCGCGTCGCCTCCGACCTGGTGCGCACCACCGTCGAAATCGTCACGCGCGTCGAGCAGGTGCTCGCGGCGGCGCACGATGTGGAAGTGGCGCTGCCGGCGGCGCCGTCGGCCGCCCAGGCCGACGCGGTCGCTGACATCCGAGCGCAGCTCGACCGGTTGTTGCCCCGCGGCTTTGTCACGGCGACCGGGGCCGCGCATCTGGCCGACCTGCGCCGCTACCTGCTCGCGATCGGCAGGCGGCTGGATCGGCTGCCGCACGCGCCCGGCGCCGACCGTGACCGGATGCAGCGGGTGCACGCGGTGCAGGACGCCTACGACGAGCTGGTGCACGCATTGTCGCCCGCGCGCGCGGCCGCCGCCGACGTCCGCGACATCGGCCGGCAGATCGAGGAGTTGCGGGTCAGTTTGTGGGCGCAACAGCTCGGCACCCCGCGGCCGGTCAGCGAACAGCGCATCTACCGGGCGATCGACGCGGTCCGGCCCTGACGGCGCAACTGCGGACCGCCCTGACCCGGTAGCGCGTAGTTCGCCGCAACCGCGCGCGAAGCCGTTGCATCCGGTAGGCATAGGGCCTATGTATTCCTGGGTTGCCCGCCGTGTGGCGATCGCGATGTTCGCCGTCGTCCCCGTGGCGTGTGGCGGTTCGTCGCCGACCGCGCAGAGTGACCCGTCGACCGGTCCGGCACCGGTGATCAAACCCGTTGTGCTGGCCCAGATTCCCCACGACAGCACGGCGTGGACCCAGGGGCTCGAGCTCGACGGGTCGACGTTGTACGAGGGCACCGGCGTCGCCGGCAAATCGCAGCTCCGCGAACTCGACCCGAACACCGGCGAGCTGCGCCGAGCGGTGCCCGTCCCGAACAACTACTACGGCGAGGGCATCACGGTCGTCGACGACCGGATCTGGGAGTTGACCTGGGAGGACGGGGTTGCGGTCGAATGGGACAAGAGCTCCCTCACCCCGCTGCGGGAGGTTCCGGTCGACGGGGAAGGCTGGGGTTTGTGCCGAGACGGTGACCGGCTGGTCCGCAGTGACGGCACCGACCAGCTGCGGTTCCACGACCCGTCGACGTTCGCCGAGACCGGCTCCATCGCCGTCACCCGCGACGATCAGCCATTGCGGAACCTCAACGAGTTGGAGTGCGTCGACGGCCGGGTCTGGGCCAACGTCTGGCAGACCGACTTGATCGTGCGCATCGATCCGGCGACGGGCAGGGTCGACACCGTGGTCGATGCCGCCGGGCTGTGGCCCGAGCAGGACGCCGGCCGTGAAAAGGTGCTCAACGGCATCGCCCACGTCGACGGCGACGAATATCTGTTGACCGGCAAGTTCTGGCCGTCGATGTACCGGGTCCGGTTGCCCACGCCGTCGTAGAGGGTTTTCGCCTGACTCCGCCGACGGCGTGGGTGCGCTCGGACATCGGGGACCGCACATGGCGCCTGCGCGCGACGTCGCTGCGCTATCAGATCGAATTACACGGCGACGGCACACATCTGGAGCCGCACACGCTTCCCGTGCCGCTGCCCGCCGAGCGATGCAACGTCGACACCGACTTCGAGCATCTCGGCGGCCGGTTGCGCTGCGTGGTCAAAGATTTCGGGCGGGTGATCTTCGACGGAGAGTCCGAGATCGCCGGTCTGGAGGTCGGCAACCTGCCGACTGGCTAGGGTGACTGGGTGCGACACCTGAAGAACGGCGGTCGATGAGCCGCGCGCGGGTGGTCATCGCGGGCCTCGGTGACAGCGGTGTGCTGACCGCGATCAAGCTAGCGCGGCACGCCGACGTCGTCGGCATCTCCGCCAAGCCGGGTCTGCTCAGCGGCCAGGAACTCGGGATGCGGCTGAGCCGTCCGAACGACTGGGCCCGCTACAACTGGATCACCTTCGACCGATTCCGCGGCCTCGATCGTGTTCGGACACTTCACGGCACGCTGTCCGGAGTCGACCTGGCCGCGCGAAAGGTGTTCGTACAACAGGGCGACGGCAGCACGACCGCCGAACCTTATGACGCCCTGGTCATTTCGACCGGCGTCACCAACGGGTTCTGGCGCCAACCGCGCCTGCAGTCGGCCGACGAGATCGCCACCGACCTCCGCGAGGCGCATCAGCGCCTGGCCGCAGCCCGTTCGGTCGTCGTCATCGGCGGTGGCGCCGCCGCGGTGAGCAGCGCCGCCAACCTCGCGCGCACCTACCCCGGCAAGCGCATCGGGCTGTACTACCCCGGCGACCGTGCGCTGGTGCACCACCACGCCCGCGTCTGGGACCGGGTGAGCCGCCGGCTGAACGACTTCGGCGTCGGAGTGCACGCCGGTCACCGGGCAGTCGTACCGGACGGCTTCGAGTGCGACGATCTCACCACCGGGCCGGTGCAGTGGAGCACCGCCCAACCCGAAACCGCCGCGGATGCGGTGCTGTGG
This sequence comes from Mycobacterium sp. GA-0227b, assembly GCF_001499855.1. GTDB lineage: Bacteria > Actinomycetota > Actinomycetes > Mycobacteriales > Mycobacteriaceae > Mycobacterium. The sequence goes on along the minus strand of NZ_LQIK01000001.1, from coordinate 39,080 downwards.
GCGATCGGCCGGGTTCGGCCCAACACGCAGTGGCTGCCGCCGGAGATGCTCGACGAGCACGGCTTCGTGCGAGTGTCACCCGAGCTTCGGGTTCCGGGGCAGCGCGGTGTGTACGCGATCGGTGACGTCGCCGCGACCGATCCGCTGCGCACGTCGGCCCGCAACCGCGCCGACGGGCTGCTGGCCCACAACATTCGCGCCGAGTTGGCCGGAAAGCCGTTGCGGTCCTATCGGCCGGCGAGCCGTCGCTGGGGGTCGGTGCTCGGACCGCAGCCCGACGGGCTCGAGGTGTTCACGCCCAATGGCCAGGCGTTCGGTTTTCCCGGCTGGTCGATCGATCGGGTGCTGATGCCCTGGATCGTATGGCGCGGCATCTACCGCGGCGTGCGTCGAAACTGAAGTCGCGTAGGGGCTCTGGCGCAGGGTCAGTTCGGCTGGAGCTCCGAGGTGATGCAGTCCAGCAGCGCGGTGTACCGGTTGGCCTCGCGATGCGGTCCCGGCTTGCCGCTGCTGATCAAACCCGCGGCGAGCCCGCGTTGCGGATCGGCCCACACGGCGATGTTCGTCAGGCCGGTGTGCCCGAACGCTGAGGGAGTATTGCGGCCGAATGGTCCGAACCGCTTGGACCCCAGCATGTAGCCGGTGCCCCAGCGCAGCGGCGCCAACCCGACCGCGACATCCGGCCGCAGCCGTCGGCATTCGGCGGTCGCAGCGCGCAGTGTCTCGGGTGCCAACACCCGCACACCGTCGAGTTCGCCGCCGCGACGCAACAATTCGGCGAAGCGCGACAGCTCGAAAGCGGTAGACACGGTGTTCGACGACGGCAGCACGCTGGTGAGGTACTGCGGGCTGTTCGAGAACGGAATGATCTTGTACAGCGACCCGCCGACCGCCAACCGGAATACGGTGGCGGCCGGCTGGGGGAGCTCTTTGCCGGTCGCGTGGCTCGGCGCAACCAGCGGAACATCCTGTGCCGCAACGCCATAATTGGTCCACCGGAATCCGAGTGGCTCGAGGATCTCAGACGCCAGGACATCGCGGATGTTGCGGCCTGCCGCGGCGCCGACGATCTCGCGGATCAGCGGACCCCACGTCAACCCGTGATAGATGTGGACGAGGCCGGGCCGATACAGCGGTTTGAGTTCGCCCAGCTTCTCGCGGGTGTACTCGCTGTCGTCCATGCGGCGCAGGTCCGGACGCGGTCCGGTGTGGATCGGAATCCCCGCGCTGTGGGTCAGCACATGCCGGATCGTGGTGCGGTGCTTGCCGTGGCTGGTGTAGCTGGGCAGGTACTCACAGACGCGGTCGTCGAGCGAGAAGCACCCGCGCTCGACGAGCATGTGCACCACCGTCGACGTGATCGCCTTGGCCGCCGAGTACGCGCAGAACGGTGTTTCGGTCGTGACGGGCACCTTCTCCGCATCGGGCGGATCGGCGGGACCGTTGCCCCAACCGTGCCCGATCGCCCGGTTCAGCACGACTCTGCCGTTGCGGCGTAGGCACAACTGGATCGCGGGCTGCATACCGGCTCGATACCAATGCCGGGCGGCGTCCCAGATGCGCTCGACCGAGGCGGGGTCGACTCCGGAATGGTCCTCTTCGCCGACCGCAGTCACGGCGTCGAGATCGGCGGGCACGCGGATCCGGCCCTCGGCGCGAAGATCAGCCACGCCGCCAGGCTAGCCGGGGCCGCCGTTCAGGATTCCCTTGCCGATGAACGCGCCGAGCTGTCCGAGCAGGTCGCTGGGCGCGGCCTGGGGCGGCGGGGCGGCGTTGGTCTGCTGCCACGGCTGGCAGTCGCTTGTGGTGAACGCGGTGTCGGTCGCCTCGATGCGAACCACCTGAGGCTTCTTGGTGAGCGCGTTGTCCGGCATCTCGTCGTTGTTGACGCGCTTCCAGTAGCAGGCGCCGTCGGCGATCGGACCTGCCGTCGAATAGGTACCCGGCAGGATGTCGGTGCCGACCTTGTAGGTGCCGTCGCGGTCGATGCGCGTCGCGGGCGCAGCCTGCGGGGCCGGTCCCGGCCCCGGTGCCGGTGCCGGCCCGGGCGCGGCAGATGGCCCCGGGGCGGCTGGATCCGGATGGTGAGGTTCGTCCGGCTGGGCCTGCGCGGCACCCGCCCCACCCAGGGCGAGGAGCACCGTCGCGGCGACGGTTGCGGGTCGCGTCAGCTTCATAGGGAGCCAGTCTAAGCGCAAGTTGCCGATGGCAATCAAAAACCCGCCGCCACAGCGGGAGCTGCGGCGGCGGGTCACTTCAGACGGATTCAACCGGTTGCAACCCGGAATCAGCCGGCCATGAACTCGTCATAGGCCGATGCCAAGTCCGGCGGCAGCGCCTGGATGTTGCACGTGCGCTGCACGTCGCCAATCGGCGCGAGGATGCCGCGCAGGTCGTAGTACTCCTGCGGGTTCGCGGTGAAGTAGCCGCGAAGAGTGGCCGACGCCTCAGCACGAGGCTGGCTGAACGCGGTGGTCACGGCCTGGTTGGCACCGGGATGGCTGTCCAGATAGGACCGGGCCGAGCCGGTCACCGAGCTGACGGTGCCGGACACGGCGCTGGCGCTGCAGTCCGGCGCGGCCGCCGCCGACGGTGCGGCGATGGTTGCTGCGGCCAGACCCCCTAGCAGGCTGGCAGCACAGGCGCCTGCGATTCGCCGACGCGCGGCGATTCCACGGATTTTCATAGCGTTTCTTTCCTTTGAATTGGGATGGTCGCGGATCCCCCGTCCGCGAAATCCAAGGTACCCAAGGCAAACGGATGCAAACGTGGCCGCAGGGCCCGAAAACGGCTCACCAGCAGGCGTTACATCGGATCGCCGTGATCTGTGCCGCAATTCCGGCCGAATTCGATAAGCGCGCGGGCAGATCGATGTACAGATCTTGAAAACTCTCAGAATTCGCCGACCGCCCTTAATTGATCGTGATGCAGATGGTGACCGAATTGTTATCGACCCAGCTGTTCGGATGGCCCCGACGGGCCGAACCTAAGGTGGTGTCCATGTCGACCCCGCCCGTGACGCCGACGTGCTACCGGCACCCCGACCGGGTGACGTATGTCCGCTGCGCCCGGTGTAACCGCTACATCTGCGCGGAATGCATGCGCGACGCGGCGGTCGGCCATCAGTGCGTGGACTGCGTGAACTCGGGCGCAAGCCAGGTCCGCCAAGTGCGCACCCAGTTCGGCGGGGTGCCGACGGCCAAACCGACGGTCACCTACGTGCTGATCGGCGTGAACGTGGTGATGTTCGCGCTCCAGATCCTGGTACCGGGCCTGCAACGCGAACTGGTGCTGCAGTCCTACGCCGTGGCCGACGGCGAGCTGTACCGCATGGTGACGTCGGCTTTCCTGCACTACGGTCCGGCGCACATCCTGTTCAACATGTGGGCCCTGTACGTGGTGGGCCCGCCGCTGGAGGCGGCGCTGGGCAGGCTGCGGTACTCGAGTCTCTACCTGCTCAGCGCGCTGGGCGGATCGGTGCTGGTGTACCTGCTGTCCTCGCCGGTCGCGCAGACCGCGGGGGCGTCGGGCGCGGTGTTCGGGTTGTTCGGCGCGGTCTTCGTGGTCGGCAAACGGCTGAACATGGACGTGCGGTGGGTGGTCGCGCTCATCGCGATCAACCTGGCGTTCACGTTCGTCATACCGCTGGTCAGCTCGCAGAACATCAGCTGGCAGGGCCACATCGGCGGGCTGGTCACCGGTGCCGTGATCGCGACGGCGTACGCCTACGCCCCGCGCGGCTCCCGCAACCTGGTTCAGGCCGGAGCCACCGCGGCCACACTCGTGGTGTTCGCGCTGCTGGTGTGGTGGCGTACGGCCGTTCTGCTGGCACCGTTCGGCATGGCCTGAGGATGATCCGATGGCCGACGACGCGCTCGACGAGCTGTACGCCGCGAAGCCCGAAGACTTCACCGCGCTGCGCACCAAGCTCGCCGGCGAGGCGAAGAAGCGGGGCGACACCGATGTGGCCAAACGGATCTCGGCCGCGCGCAAGCCGACGTCCGCGGCCTGGGTGGTCAACCGGCTGGCGCTGGGCGACGACGGCGTCAAGCGGCGCCTGAAGGATCTGGGCGAGCGGCTGCGCGACGCCCACGCCGCGATGGACGGCGAACGTATCCGCGAGCTGTCCGCCGAGCAGCGCCGGCTGGTCAACGACCTGACCCGCACCGCGTTCGAGGAGGCCGAGCTCAAGAGCGCGACCGGGGCGTTGCGTGACGACGTCACCGGCACGCTGCAGGCCGCGGTCGCCGACCCGGACGTCGCCGACCGGCTGGGTCGGTTGACCAAGGCCGAGGAGTGGTCCGGCTTCGGCGAGTTCGGCGACACCGCAATCGTTGTCAGCCCGACGACCAGACGTAAACCGGAGCGCAAACCCGAACCCGAACCGGCGGCGAAGGACGAGCCGCGCGACGACAAAGATGCGGCGGCCCGGCGGGAAAAGCAACAGGCGCGCGCCGCGCTGGCCGCCGCCGAACACGCCAAAGCCGAGGCCGACGATGCGCTGTCCGAGCTGCAATCGGATCTGGCGGCAGCGCGCCTGAGACACCAGGATGCGAAGCGGCGGTTGCAGGAAGCCGAACGCGCCCTGGCCGGCGCCGAGGACGCCTACGACAAGGCCAAGCAAGCCAGCCGCGACGCCGCCGCCGTCGTCAAGGAGGCCAAGACGCGGCTGCGGCGCGTTAAGTGACTGCGCGACAGCTGATCTCCATGCTGTCGCTCTCCCTCGCGGGGAACGGGACGCTGACGTAGCCGTTGCTCGGGTCGCGCACGTGCTCGAGGTACGGCGCGAGGTCGGCCATCGACGTGTTGTCGGCTATGACCAGTGCGCCCGGCGACAGGCGGGGCGCCAGCAGCTCGAGTACCGGTAGGTAGAGCTCCTTCCAGCCGTCGAGCAGGACGAAATCGACTGGGCCCTCCAGCGTCTGCAGGGTTTTGAGCGCATCACCGGCCAGCACCGTGATGACATCGTCGAGCCCGATGTCGGCGAAGGTCTTCGTCGCGGCGGCGACCTTGGCTTCGCTCAGCTCTGTGGTGACGACGCGACCGCTGCCGTTGTCCCGCACGGCGGCGGCCAAGTGAATGGCGGAGATCCCCAGGGACATCCCGAACTCGACGATGGTTGCGGGTCTGCTCGCCCGCACCAGCGCATAGAGCAGCCGACCCGCCTCCGGGGTGACCGGCATATAGAAGTCGCTGAGCGCATCGGCGCGCTCCTGCGGGCTCGCCTCCGACAGGCGGGAGAAGTCGGCGCCCCGGTCACGCAGCGCCGCCATCTGGTCGCCGGCTTCGGCGTACATCCGGTCGAGTGCCGAGGCGACTTCGGGGTTGTGCAGTGAGATGCCCATGACGTCCAACGTATCGGGCCGAACTGAAATGGCCGACACCCTTCCGTGCCAGGATGGCGACAGGGCCATGGGCGCTTCCGGCACGTCGACGCGACGCGTGATTGCGGTGATCACGCTCATGGTGCTTGCTGCATGGGCGCTGCGCGGCTACGTACCCGGCGTCGAGCGGACAGTCGACCGGACGGAACCACAGCGCAGCAATCCGGCCGCGCTGGCCGCCGTCGTCGTGTTGCTGTGTGTGGCGGTGGCGATCCTGGGTTTGGCGATCGTCGTGCGGATGCGCAACCCGCGACCACGCCGCGCGCCTGCGGGCGACCTGCCGCGCAGCGTGGGGACCTCCGAGCGGCCGACGTGGCGTTTCGCGGTCGTCGCGCTCGCGGCCGTGATCGTGTTGCTGCTGGTGGTCGTGCTGCTGTCACGGCTGCCCGATCCGGGGCCGATCGAACCGCCGCCGAGCAGTCCGCCGGAATCGGTTCCCGATGATCGGGTTCCTGCTGATCCGGCTGCTCCGCGCCCGCCGGGCGAGGACGACGCCGCCGGCCCGAATGTGATCAGCTACCTCATCCCGCCGATGCTGATCTTGATGGCGCTGATCGTCGTCAGCATGGCGGTCGCCTCCCGGCGGCGGACTCGCGCCCCTGTTCCGGCCGCCGTCCTCGACGCCGTCGACGAACCGGCGAGGCCGGCGACCGCGACGTCGCTTGCCAGGGCCGCCGAGATCGGGCTCGCCGAGATCGGCGATCTCAGCCGAGAACCACGAGAGGCGATCATCGCGTGCTATGCCGCCATGGAACGCGAGCTCACCCGCGTCCCCGGTGCGGTGCCCCAGGCCTGCGACACCCCCACCGAGGTACTTGCCCGGGCCGTAGCGAGCGGCGCGTTGCGCTCCGACAGCGCGACCGAACTGGTCGATCTGTTCGAGGAGGCCCGATTCTCGCCGCATGTGATGAGCGAGTCGCACCGCGACGCCGCCGTGCACGTCCTGAATCGGGTGCTGGCCGAACTGCCACAGCGGACCGCGGGGGCGGTCTCATGAGAAAGCTTGCGGCAGCGGCATTCCTGTTGGTGGCGGGGACCGAACTGATCGCGATCGCAACCCGCGACCGCCAACTGATCCTCATTGTCACGGGTGGCGCGCTGGCGTTGGCGCTGCTCGGCGTGCGGTGGCAGCTCGCGCGGGAGGACGAGACCAGTTATGAGGCAACGCCTTCCGACGACGCCGCGGAGTCGCTGCTTCGCTGGCGATCTCGCACCGAGACGCTGATCAGCCGCGCGGAGGCCACGCGCAAGGATTGGGACCGGCACCTGCGGCCGATGCTCGCCCGGCAGTTCGAGTTGGCGACGGGCCAACGCCGGAACCGGAACCGCACCGCCTATCACGCCACCGGTGAGATGCTGTTCGGCCCGGAACTGTGGGAGTGGGTCAACCCGGAGAACGTCGTGAAAAGCGTTGCGGACCAACCCGGTCCCGGCCGCGCGACGCTAGATGAGATCCTGCAACGGTTGGAGCGGGTATGACAGCAGGATTGCCTGCGGCGACTACCACCGCGAACTGCGAAACCGTGCTCGACGAGATCGGGCGGGTCGTGGTCGGCAAACGCGGGGCGCTGACCCTGATCCTCACCACCGTGCTCGCCGGCGGCCACGTGCTCATCGAGGACCTGCCGGGCCTCGGAAAGACGCTGATCGCCCGCTCGTTCGCGGCGGCGCTCGGCCTGGAGTTCAAGCGCGTTCAGTTCACCCCGGACCTGCTGCCGGCCGACCTGCTCGGCTCGACCGTGTACGACATGCAGTCGGGTCGCTTCGAATTCCGTCCCGGCCCGATCTTCACCAACCTCTTGCTCGCCGACGAGATCAACCGCACGCCTCCCAAGACACAGGCGGCATTGCTCGAGGCGATGGCCGAAAGCCAGGTGAGCATCGACGGCGCCACACACAAGCTTCCGTCGCCGTTCATCGTGCTGGCGACCGACAACCCGATCGAGTACGAGGGCACTTATCCACTGCCCGAGGCCCAACTGGACCGTTTCACGATCCGGCTCGAACTGCGGTATCTGTCCGAGCAGGAGGAGGCCTCGATGTTGCGCCGCCGCATCGACCGCGGATCGGCGGAGCCCACAGTTGGGCAGGTCGTCGACGCGCACGAACTCGTCGCGATGCGGGAATCGGTGGAACAGGTCAGCGTGCACGACGACGTGCTGCGCTACGTCGTGTCCTTGGCCGCCGCCACCCGCCAGCACCCGCAGATCGCGGTGGGCGCCAGCCCACGGGCCGAACTCGACCTCGTTGCGCTGGCCCGCGCCCGCGCGCTGCTGCTCGGCCGGGACTACGTCGTCCCCGAAGATGTGAAAACCCTTGCCATACCTGCGATTGCGCACCGCATCACGCTGCGCCCGGAGATGTGGGTGCGGCGGGTTCGGGGCAGCGACGTGGTCGACGAGCTGCTACGACGGCTGCCGGTGCCGCGGACTAACCCGTGATCGAAACCCGCTGCACCGAGGCCGAACTGGACTGGCGTGCATCGCCACTCGCGCGAGCGCTGTTGACCTGCGCGGTGCTGTCGATGGCCGCCGCGGTGATTGGCTCGCGCTGGGAACTCATCGTGTTCGCCGCGCCGCTGATCGGGGTGCTGTGTTCGGTGGGTTGGCAGCGGCCGGTGCCGAAGGTGCACGTGTACGCCGACCCCGGGATCCACCGATGCTTCGAAGGCGAGCCGGCGCGGATCACGCTGTGGGCCGAGGCCGAGAACGATGCGGCGGCGATGAAAGCCGCTGCGGTAGAAGGGATGACACTGGAGGTCGCCGAGCGGGAGAGCGTAAGCCGGCAGACCGTGGTGGCGGCCGCGCAACGGTGGGGCCGGTATCCGCTTCGCGCGCAGGTGACCGCCACTGCGCGCGGCGGTCTCGTCGAGGGCATCGCAGTGGTCGACGCCGCGGACGTCTACGTGTTTCCGATGGCCCCGCCGCAGTCGACGGGGATGCCGCGCACGGAACTGCTCGACCGCCTAGGGACCCACCTGACCCGGCACATCGGCCCCGGCGTGGAGTACGCCGACGTCCGGCGGTACGTGCCGGGCGATCAGCTCCGGACGGTCAATTGGGCGGTCAGCGCGCGCCGGGGCAGCCTGCACGTCACCGAGCGACTGACCGATCGCGCCGTCGACGTGGTCGTGCTCATCGACAACTATGCGCAACCGGCGGGCCCCGCGACCGAAGCCACCGAACGCACCGCACGCGGCGCCGTGCAGGTGGTGCAGAGCGCGTTGCGCAGTGGTGACCGGGCAGGCGTCGTCGCACTCGGGGACCGGCATCCGCGATGGCTGAGCGCCGACATCGGTCGCAGGCAGTTCTACCGGGTGCTCGACGCGATGCTCGGGGTCAGCGGTGGATACGACACCACTTCGGGCACGCTGGCGCCGCGCGCCGCGATCCCGCCGGGCGCCATCGTCGTCGCGTTCTCCACGCTGCTCGACACCGAGTTCGCGCTGGCGCTGATCGATCTCCGTAAGCGTGGCCACACCGTCATCGCGGTCGACGTGCTGCAGGGCGCTCCGTTCGAGGGTGAGTGCGACGGGCTGGTGGCCCGAATGTGGTCCCTGCAACGGTCGTTCATGTACCGAGACATGGGCACCGTCGGCGTCGACATCGTGGCATGGCGCGACGAGGACACCCTCGACCAATCCATGCAACTCGTGCCCCATCGACGGCGACCGGTGCGGGGGCGACGGTGAACCGCGCATTGTCGACGGCGTTCGGCTTGGTCATGGTGGCCGCGGCCACGTTGCAGTCCGAGGGTGCGGCGTTGGCCGCGTGTGGCGTGGCGGTAGTACTCATCTTGGCGGGCAACGTGTTTCGTGCAGCCGCGACATTGGCGGTGGTGTCCACCGCCGCGGCGATCGTCCTTGCTTCGGCGACTCCCGCTGTGGCGGCGTTGTGTGGACTGTCGGGGGCCGCGTATCTGGTGTTGCGGCACACCGCGGACGTCACCGCCCCGACAGTCATCGGTGCGCTCGGCTTCGCGGCCATCGGGCTGGCGGCGGTCGCGTTACCGCTGGAGCTGCCGTGGGTGCCGTTGCTGGCGCCGCTTGCAGTGCTGACGGCCGTGGTGTTGGCGACGCGGCCGTTCTGGGTGGGGGAGCGGCGACGGTAGAGGCGCGCTTGACGTCGACCTCATACCAAGAGACGGTGGGCCGTTGACGCGCTGCCCGATATCGTCTTAGGACGCTTATCAAACGATAAGCGAAATGCTCAGCGGGACGCTTACTTTCAGGAGGCCGGGATGCCAAGCGAGGTGCGCAAGGCGATCACCGGCGCCTCGATCAGCAACGCGGTCGAGTGGTTCGACTTCGCGATCTACGGCTTCCTGGCGACGTTCATCGCCGCCAACTTCTTCCCGGCGGGCAACGAGACGGCAGCGCTGCTCAACACCTTCGCGATCTTCGCGGCGGCCTTCTTCATGCGGCCGCTGGGCGGGTTCGTCTTCGGCCCGCTCGGCGACAAGCTGGGCAGGCAGCGGGTACTGGCACTGGTGATCCTGCTGATGAGCGGCGCAACGGTACTGATCGGCCTGCTGCCGACATACGCCTCGATCGGTGTGGCCGCTCCGCTGCTGCTGCTGTTCCTGCGCTGCCTGCAGGGATTCTCGGCTGGTGGCGAATATGGCGGCGGCGCAGTCTATCTCGCTGAGTTCGCGTCCGACCGGCGTCGCGGGCTGACGATCACGTTCATGGCATGGTCCGGTGTCCTGGGCTTTCTTCTCGGCTCGGTGACCGTGACGCTGCTGCAGGCGCTGCTGCCGCCCGCGGCGATGGAGAGCTATGGCTGGCGCATTCCTTTCCTGATCGCCGGGCCGCTGGGCCTCGTCGGCCTCTACATCCGGCTTCGCCTCGACGACACGCCGCAGTTCGCCGAGCTCAGCAGAAGCGACCGGGTCGCCAAGTCGCCGCTGCGCGAAGCGGTGAGGACGTCGTGGCGGCTCATCCTGCAGGTGATCGGCCTGTTCATCGTCTTCAACATCGGCTACTACGTGGTGTTCACGTTCCTGCCGACCTATTTCATCAAGACACTCGGGTTCAGCAAGACCGACGCCTTCGTCTCGATCACCCTGGCCAGCCTCGTCGCGCTGATACTCATTCTTCCGCTGGCCGCGCTGTCCGACCGGATCGGCCGCCGGCCGATGCTGATCGCCGGCTCGGTGGCGTTCGCGGTGCTCGGCTATCCGTTCTTCCTGCTGTTGAATTCCGGATCGATGGTCGCCGCGATCGCCGCGCACTGCGGGCTCGCGGTCATCGAGTCGATCTACGTCTCGGCCGCGGTGTCGGCGGGCGTCGAACTGTTCGCCACCACCGTGCGCTACAGCGGGTTCTCGATCGGCTACAACATCTGCGTCGCCGGATTCGGCGGTACGACGCCCTACGTCGTCACCTGGCTCGCCTCCGAGACCGGCAGCGACCTGGCGCCCGCGTGGTACCTGATCGTCGCCGCCGTCGTCTCGCTCGCGGCGATCCTCACTCTGCGCGAGTCCGCGGGCCGACCGCTCGTCCAAACCAGCGACCAGCAGGTCCCCGCGGCTAAGGTGGGCCTATGAAGCTTCACGTGATGCCCTACGTCACGGTCGAGATCGACGATCGGCTGCGCCGCCGTGTGCGCTCCGCCGGCGAACGACTGCGCGTCAACGTGCGGGCCTATCTGCTGAGCGCGGCCGACGACGTGGACACGGCCAGCGACAAGGTACGCGGCCTGTGCGACCGGGCGGTCCATCGCGTCGACTCGGTCGTCGCGAACGTCAACGACAGGATCGCGCCCGACAGTACGGCCCCGACCCTGCGGGTCGTCGCGGGCGGTCGCGAGGCCAGCTAACCCGCGCGGGTCGCGCGTCCGCCGACCAGGAAGCCGCCGACGAGCACCACCAAACCGATGACGGCCACGGGAATCGACCACATGCGGCGGTCGGAGACCGCCGAGTTGCACTGCGCGACGTAGTCGGGCGGATCCTCCGTCAGCTCGTCGATTACCGGCAGGTTCTTCAGCTGGTTCGGGTCGTTGGTGTTGGCCTCGCGGGCCGCGGAGTCGTCCGCGGCGACGGCGTTGCCACATCCGATCTCCTGGTTGTCGGGTCCCGAGATCGATACGGGCATCAGCAGCCCGACGACCCCGATGACGAGTACGACTGCGCCGACCAGCAGGATCAAACGTCGCAAGTTCATGATCGGTTTGATGCCCCGATAGTTGGGGCACCAAACCTCGCGGGCGGTCGCCAGTTCGGCGGACCGGCCGGCCGTATGTTGTGCTTGTCCGATGTGCTCGCTGTGGCCGGAAAGGGGCGGAACGCTTTGGTAGGCCAGCTTTGGTAGGCCCGTCGTGGTAGGCCAGGGCCTGGTCGTCGTGCTCGCCCTGCTCGCCGCGGTCTTTTTGGCGATCGGCATCGTGGTTCGACAGCGCGCGACCATGGACGTCCCCGAGGAGCACGGTGTCAGCACCGTGATGGTGATGACGCTGCTACGTAGACGGCTGTGGTGGGCGGGCACGGCCGCGGCCGTTGCGGGCTACGTCTTTCAGGCTCTCGCCTTGGCCAACGGATCGTTGCTGCTGGTGCAACCGATCCTGGTGTCCGCTCTGCTGTTCGCGCTGCCGATGAGTGCACGGCTGGCCAACCGCCGGGTCACCCGCGGAGAGTGGATGTGGGCTTTGGTGCTCACCACGGCACTGGCCGTTTTCGTGTTGCTGGCCAAGACGCGGCCCGGCGACTACGAGGCGTCTGCCCCGCTGTCGGCGCTCGTCGCCGTCGTCTGTACCGGGGCGGTGATGGTGTGTGTCACCGTCGCGGTCCGCAACGGCGGATGGAAGCGGGCGGTGCTGCTGGCGGTCGCGGTGGGTGTGTTGTTCGGCGTCGTCGCGGTGCTGACCAAGATCGTCATGCACCTGCTCACGCATGAGGGCGTGCGCGCCGTCCTCACCGCACCGGGACTGTATCTGCTTCTCGTGCTGGGCGTCGTCGCGGTGTTCCTGCAGCAGTCCGCATTTCACGCCGGCTCCTTGCAGACCTCCGTGCCCACCATGTTGGTGCTCGAACCCGTGATCGCCGTCGTGCTGGGCGCGGTGGTGCTCGGCGAGGATCTGACCGTCGACGGCGGAAAGGCCATCGCGATCACGATCGCAATCGCCGCGATGACGGCGGCGACGATCGCGCTCGGCCGCGACGAGGGCGCGCTGGAAGAGGAACTCGAAGCGGCCGCGAAGCGCGGGTCTTAGCCGTCAGGCGAACCGATCAGTCGACGACGGTGACCGTGGCGACCTTGTCGAGGCCGGAAATGGTGAGCAGGGTGGTGATCGGTCCTTTCGCGGGCACGATCAAATCCAGCTTGGCGCTCGCCGCGACGGAGAACAGCGCGCGCAACGCGGCGCTGTCGCAGTACGTCACCCGCGTGAGATCGACCGTCACCGCTGAGCTGTCCGTCGCAGCGCGCGACAAGACCGCGCTGAACTCATCGACGTTCGCCAAGTCGATCTCGCCGACCGCGGTGACGACCGGACGCGCTTCGGCGCTTCCGGCGGTGAACCGGAACTGGTCTTGCCCCATGGCTTTCAGAGTCTCACCGACAGTCGGGCACACCCATCGACGGCAACGTGAGCGGTTCCAGTCACAGCACCTCCGTGTCCTAGAGGCGCCGCCGCCTCCGTGCATACCAAATAGTCCGCACCGCTGCCTTTCCTCGACAGACGTCCTTGCCGATAGATGTAATACCACGCGGACGGCGTCGACGCCGCGTAGAACTTCGTCAAAGTTGAATCTCCGGTAATTGAAACGTCATAGCCACGGTCGTCCCCGCCGGAGTGCCGTCCAGGTCGACGTGATCGCTGACCGCGCGCATCAACAACAGGCCGCGGCCCCGGGTGCCGGGATCGGCGGGTGGCGCCTTCCACGACCCGAAGTCGGTGACCCGCACATGCACGGCGTCGTCGTGAATCTCGGCTTCCACGCGCATGCGCCCGGGCGCACGTCCGCGGTAGGCGTGCTCGACGCTGTTGGAGCACGCCTCGTTGACGACGAGGACGAGGTCGGCCGCCGCCGCGTCGGAGATACCGTTCGACCTGAGCCACGCCGCCAGTCGATGCCGCACCTCCGTCAGCTTCGGGGCGGTCGCGGTGTCGTCGATGACAAGCGCGGCGCGGGTGGACCGATAGAGCACGATCGCCACGTCGTCGTCGTAGCCGCCCTCGGGTGACATTCTGGCCAGCACCGCGTCGGCGACTTCTTCGATCGGCAGATCCGCGGTGTCGGCCACCACGGTGGCCACCTGCTCGATCTGGGCGTCGATCGGTCGGCTGCGGCGTTCGACCAGACCGTCGGTGTAGAGCATCAGCGTCGAGAGCGGGGCCAACAGGTGCGTTGCCTGCGGGCGCGGTTGGGTGTGCTTGACCGCCAACGGAACCGAGCACGCCGCGTCCAGCAACTGCGGTGGCGCCGCTTCGGACACCAGCACCGGCGGCACATGTCCGGCGCTGCTGTACTGCACCGTCGCGGATTCGGTGTCGATGATCGCGACGAACACGGTGGTGCAGAAGGCATCCGGGATGAACTCGGCGACCGAGTCGAGGTGTTCGAGCACGGTCGAGGGCTGCGCGCCGGTCAGCAGCAACGCGCGTGTCGACGCGCGCAACTGGCCCATCACCGCGGCCGCCGCCAGGCCGCGGCCCACACAGTCTCCGACGACCAGCCCGATCCGGCGTTCACCGACGGGAAGCACTTCGTAGAAGTCCCCGCCGATCTCCAGCGGATGCACCGCCGGCTCGTAGCGGACGGCGAACCCTGCCGGCAGATCGGTCGGTGCCAGCAGCGACCGCTGCAGCGTCAGCGACGTCTCCCGGGCGCTTTCGAACTGCCGGACGTGTTGCATGGCCAGGCTGAGGTGGCCGACCAGTGCCCCGATCAAGCGCCGGTCCTCCGCGCTGACGACCCGCGGCTCCCGGTGCTCGAGGCACAACACGACGTCGCGCGCGCCGGAGAGGACGGCGACGAAACCGCGGGTGGTGCCGGCGCTGGGCGCCGCGCCGACCGGTGTCACGGTCAGCGGTATCCACATGCGGGCGTCCTCGAATGTGCGGCGCCAGTCCTCGTCCAGGTCCTCCCAGCCGGCCAACCCCGGTTCGCCCGCGACCCGTACCGTCGGCTGCTCGCCCTCGGTCTTCGGCCATATGACCGCCATCAGCCGCTGCGCATCCAGCGGTACGCGGCACTGGGCCAACGTGATCGCCAGCACCTCATCGACGTTCCTCGCGACGCTGACGGCGGTGGCCAGGCGCGCTACCGCACGGTCGCGCTCCGCGGCGGCGCGCGGCCCGGTGACGTCGCGGATGGTGCCCACGTACAAGCCTCGGCGGGAGTGATGATCCGGGACGGCGTTGATGCTGACCGCCACCCAACGCAGGCGCCCGTCGCGGTGCCGGATCCTGATCTCGGCGGTGATCCTGCCGTTGCGGAGGAGCGCCTTGTTCCGGTGATGCGCCGCTGCGTCGTCGATCACCCACGGATGGGGCATCGGATAGGGCAAGCCTTCCTGGCCGTACCCGGTGATCTCGGCGAAGGCGTCGTTGATCTCGACAACGCACCCGTGGTCGTCGGCGACGAAGAAGCCTTCCTGCAGCGAATTGACCAGTGCGCCGCGGAACTCATCGCGATCGGCCAGATCGTCGGCGCGCGCCCGCTCCCGCTCATAGCGGTGGTACAAGTCTCCGGGGTCGGTCATGTTCGACGCAGTCGGCCCTCCCAGCTCGCGCGCACCGGAATCCCCGAGCACCTCAGGTCTGTCGATTCGACAGTAGCCTGCGCATCGCGGCCCGATCAGCTGAAGCTTTGATATCCGCCCGCACGCCACGGGTTAAGCTCGGCCCATTGCCGTCGCGGTGGCGGCGCTGACCGGAGGACGGCCTTGTCACGTAATGACCCGATTTCCACCTCGATCTCGCACGAGGGCGGCATCGCTGTGCTGGAGGTCGGCGGCGACGTCGACCTCGCCACCGTCCCCGTGTTCCAGGCGGCGATCACCGAGGCACTCACACAGGAGCCGTCGGCGCTGGTGGTGGATCTGTCGGCGGTGGACTTCCTCGCATCCGCGGGGCTGCAGGCGCTGGTCGCGACACACGAGAGTGTCAGCAAGGCCGCCCGCTTCGCGGTGGTGGCGGACGGCCCGGCGACCAGTCGGCCGATCCAGCTGACCGGACTCGATCAGGTGTTCTCGCTGTATTCGACGTTGGACGAGGCACTCACCGCGCTGAAGTCCGGTTGAGTCAGGCCGAGGCCTTGACCTTCGCAGCGGCGTGCTCGGGCATCGGTTCGTAGCGGGCGAACGAGCGGGTGAAGGTACCGGCGCCGTGCGCCAGCGAACGCAGATCGACGGCATAGCGGGTCAGTTCGACCTCAGGGATCTCGGCCTTCACCAACGTGCGGTCCTCGCCGACCTTGTCGGTGCCCAGTACACGGCCCCGCCGCCCGGCCAGATCGCCCATGATCGCGCCGACGAAGTCGTCCGGAACCAGGATCGACACCTCGTCGACGGGTTCGAGCAGGTTCACCTTCGTGGCCGCGGCCGCCTCACGCAGCGCCAGCCCGCCGGCCATCTGGAAGGCGAAGTCCGACGAGTCCACGCTGTGCGCCTTACCGTCGAACAGCGTGACGCGGATGTCGACGACCGGATAGCCCGGCCCGACCCCCTTCTCCATCTGCGCCCGCACGCCCTTCTCGACGCTCGGAATGAACTGGCGGGGCACCGCGCCGCCGACCACCTTGTCGACGAATTCGAAACCCGAGCCCTCGGGTAGAGGTTCGACTTCGATGTCGCACACGGCGTACTGACCGTGTCCGCCTGACTGTTTGACGTGCCTGCCGTGACCTTTGGCCTTGCCCGCGAAGGTTTCTCGCAACGGCACACGCAACTCGACGGTGTCGACGGCGACACCGTAGCGCCGGGACAACGCGTCGAGCACGACGCTGGCGTGCGCCTCGCCCATGGTCCACAGCACGATCTGGTGCGTCTCGGGATTCTGTTCGATGCGCAGGGTGGGATCTTCGGCGGCCAACCGCTGCAACCCCACGGAGAGCTTGTCTTCGTCGGTCTTCGCCCGGGGCTGCACTGCGATGGGCAACAGTGGTTCCGGCATCGTCCATGGCCGCAACACCAGCGGATCGGACTTGTCCGACAGCGTGTCCCCGGTCTCGGCGCGGCTGAGGCGCCCGATCGCGCAGATGTCACCGGCGATCACCGACGGTGCGGGCCGCTGCTGCTTGCCGAGCGGGAAGGACAGCGTGCCGATGCGCTCGTCCTCGTCGTGGTCCTCATGCCCGGCCAGCGAGCCGGCCGGCGAACCGGTGAGGGAGCCGTTGCCGCCGAAGAACGACGAGAAGTGGCCGGACACATGCACGGTCGCGTCGGGGGAGATGGTCCCGGAGAACACCCGGACCAGGCTGACCCGCCCGACGTAGGGATCGGAGGTGGTCTTGACGACCTCGGCCAGCAGTGGGCCGGCCGCGTCGCACGGCAGCCGGTCGCGTCCCTTGCCCTGCGGGGTGAAGACCTCCGGCAGCTGATGCTCGGGCGGCGAGGGGAATCCCGCGGTGATGATCTCGAGGAGTTCGGCGGTGCCCACCCCGGTGCTGCTGCACACCGGGATGACCGGGAAGAACGACGCCCTCGCGACGGCCTTCTCCAAGTCGTCGATGAGCACCGACTGATCGATCTGCTCACCGCCGAGGTAGCGCTCCATCAGCGTCTCGTCCTCGGACTCCTCGATGATCCCCTCGATCAGCGCGCCGCGGTGCTCCTCGATCGCCTCGGCGTAAGCGTCGTCGGGATCGTGCGTCGCGGTGCGTTTGCCGTCGGCGTACTCGTAGTGCGTCTGGGACAGCAGCCCGATCAGCCCGGTGCACGGTGAATCCGCTCCGTTGGCGCCGGGCTTCGCCTGCGTGGCCGGCAGGTACAGCGGAAGCACTTTGTCGCCGAACGCCTGCTGCGCGGCGGCCAACGCGTTGTCGTAGTTCGCGCGGGCGTGGTCGAGTTTGGTGATCACCACCGCGCGTGGCATGCCGACCTGGCTGCACTCCATCCACAGCGACCTGGTGGGTCCGTCGATGCCTTCGTTGGCGGCGATGACGAACAGCGCGCAGTCGGCGGCCCGCAGCCCCGCGCGCAGTTCGCCGACGAAGTCTGCGTAGCCGGGCGTGTCGATGAGATTGACCTTGATGCCGTCGTGTCGCAGCGACGCGAGCGCGAGGCCCACCGAACGCTGCTGGGAGATCTCGGCCTCGTCGTTGTCGCAGACGGTGCTGCCGTCCTGCACGGAGCCGGCTCTGGTCAGCACACCCGAGGCCACCAGAAGCGCCTCGACAAGTGTGGTTTTGCCGCCACCCGATGGGCCCACCAGCACCACGTTTCGGATGGCGGCCGGACTGTCCGCGGTTGGAGCGGCTCCGGCGCCCTGGGCATGTGTCGTCTTGTCGGCCATGACGTTCCCTTCCCACCGCCCGTCCGATGGCGGCCGCCCAGCCGCCGCAGTGTGTGTTAGACCACAATTCCTCTAACCGTCAGCGAGCACAAGGGCTGCGCGAAGCTGTTCAGGCCTGCCATGACGACAATCGCTCGATGTCGACGGTCACCACGGGCCCGGCCAGCTCGAGCCGCTGGTATTGCGGGTACTTGCGGCGCAGCAGCGCGTAACCGGCCGCCATTTCCTCGCCGCTGTAATGAATTTCGGCGCGGCCGTCGGCGCGCACCCACCACAGCTTGGCCCAATCGTCGTCGTAGTGATGGGCCAGCATGCTCACCTGCGGGTTGGCTTCGATGTTGACCAGCCTGCGCAGCCGGTGTGTCGACTTCCGCTTGGCGTCCACCGCGGTGTAGACGACGTTGCGGTGCACCGCGAACACCACCGGAACGACGTGCGGCGTCGACTCCGGCCCCACCGTGGCCAGCATCGCCACCGGCGACTCGGCGAAGACGGCCTCGGCATCGAATTCGGCCATACGTTCAGCGTATTCCGGATCCCTCCGGCGGTGGCATCACCGCTGAGCCTGCCCCGGTCGCCGCGGTGCGACGCTGATCGGCGATCGCGTCACCGGCGTGCGCGTCACGCCGAACTCCGCGTCGCGGGTGGCCCTCGTCTGCGGCGGGGGCGGCCGGTTGGTCGCGGCAGGCGGCGGGGCGGCGGGTGCCGCCGACCTCACGACCGGCGGTGGTGCTGCAGGTGGCGGCGGTGACTTCCTGGGCGCCGATGCGGTGCGCGCCGGGGCGGCCGTGGTCTGCGCGGTCGGGGTGACCGTGGTGGCCTCCTCGCCGGCGGGCTCGCCGGGTCCGCGGAACATGAGCAGGACACCGGAGACGACGAGCGCGACGGCCGCGACCGACGCGGCGACCAGCACGGTCAGCATGGGCTTGGTTCGATACCAGGGCGGCGGGGCGGGTTCGAAGTACCAGGTGCGCTCGTCGAAGGCGTCGAACGCCATGTTCGGTTCCGGCAGTTCATCGTCGCGGGCCTCATCGGCGTCCGCGACATCGACGATGTCGGACAGGTAGTCGAAGTCCCCCGAGGCTTCGCGTTCCGCCACACAGGAATGTTAACGCCGACAGACCTGCACAAATGTCCGGTCGGACAAACTGAACAGAAGCAAGTTTCCCGTCCTCTGTACGGCCGCGATAGGGTTCGAGCGCCCCGCACAGATTGATTCACCGCGGCGATCGGATGCGGTAACCGCTGCGCCACTGCGCCGTTTCGCCAGACCATCGGAAGGTTCGGCAATGAACTTCACAGGCCTGGTGGCCGCATCAGCCGCATCCGTTCTCCTGCTGGTCGGTTCGACCGCGTGCGCGCCGCCGCAGAAGAGCGGAGACGGCGCACAGACGGAGTCCGGCGTGAAGGCCGCCGAGGCCACCTCCGCCGAGGATTTCGGTGGAA
The DNA here is from genome assembly GCF_001499855.1 of Mycobacterium sp. GA-0227b. Classification (GTDB taxonomy): domain Bacteria; phylum Actinomycetota; class Actinomycetes; order Mycobacteriales; family Mycobacteriaceae; genus Mycobacterium. The sequence continues at coordinate 19,792 of NZ_LQIK01000001.1, read as the reverse complement.
TCGACGGGCTCGTGGCGGCAGCCAAGAAGGAAGGCGAGCTCAATGTCATTGCGCTGCCACCGGATTGGGCGAACTACGGCGCGATCATCAAGGCGTTCTCGGACAAGTACGGCATCAAGGTGAACTCCGCGCAGCCCGACGCGTCGAGCCAGGATGAGATCAACGCGGCCACCCAGCAGAAGGGTAAGAGCACCGCGCCCGACGTTTTCGACCTCGGCCAGTCCGTTGCGTTGGCCAACACCGCGATGTTCGCGCCGTACAAGGTGGCCAACTTCGACGACATCCCCGCGGCGTTCAAGGACCCGAACGGCACCTGGGTCAACGATTACGGCGGTTACATGTCGATCGGATACGACTCGGCCAAAGTCCCGCCGGTGACGGCTGTCGATGATCTCCTCAAACCGGAGTACCGCGGCAAGGTCGCGCTCAACGGCGATCCCACCCAGGCCGGTGCCGCGTTCTCCGGTGTGCTGATGGTCGCGCTCTCCCAAGGCGGTTCGGTCGACGACATCGTTCCGGGCGTCGAGTTCTTCCGAAAGCTCGCCGACGCGGGCAACTTCCTGCCCGTCGACCCGACGCCGGCAACCATCGAGTCCGGGCAGACGCCGGTGGTCATCGATTGGAATTTCACCAACGCCGCCGAAACCAAGAGGTTGCCGTCGTGGCAGGTGCTGGTGCCGTCGGACCACGCGGTGGCCGGTTACTACTACCAGGCGATCAACAAGGACGCGCCGCATCCGGCCGCCGCGCGGTTGTGGCAGGAATTCCTCTACAGCGACGAGGGACAGAACCTGTTCGCGCTCGGCGGCGTGCGACCGGTGCGTGCCGACATCATGGCCGCCGACGGCAAATTGGACGCCGCGGCGACCGTCCCGGTCATCGACGGGCCCGTCACCGTGCCGTCCCCGCAGCAGACCAAGGCGGCCACCAAGTACCTGTCCGAGCACTGGGCCGCCGCGATCGGCTGAGGAGCGACGCTGAAGAAACTGCGGGATGCCGTGCCCCTGCTGCCGTTTCTGGCCGTGGTGGCGACGTTCCTGGTCGTCCCGACCGTCACGGTGATCGTCAACGCGTTCAGAGAAGATGGGGCCGACAGCGTGTTCACGCTGGCCCGCATCAACGCGTTGTTCTCCGGCCCGGCGCTCTCGGCGCTGACCAAGAGCCTGGTGTTGTCGGGCAGCACCGCGCTCATCGGCGCGTTGCTGGGTGCCGTCCTCTCGTGGTTGATCGTGTCGAGCCCGGCCAATTCGATGGTGCGCCGCGCGGTGACCGCACTGTGCAGCGTGCTCGCGCAGTTCGGCGGTGTGGCACTGGCTTTCGCGTTTCTCGCGACGATCGGGCTGAACGGAGTCCTGACGCTGTGGATCGAGCAGGTGCTCGGATGGAATCTCGCGGCGTCGGGCTGGCTCTACGATCTCCCTGGACTGACCGTCGTCTACGCCTACTTTCAGATCCCGCTGATGGTGATCGTGTTCGCGCCGGCGCTGGAGGGTCTGCGCGAGCAGTGGCGGGAAGCGGCGGTGAGCCTGGGGGCGTCGCGCGGCCAGTACTTCCGCGAAGTGGTCGTGCCGCTGTTGGCGCCGGCGTTCCTGGGTTCCGCGCTGCTGTTGTTCGCCAACGCTTTTGCGGCGTACGCGACGGCCGCGGCGTTGGTCAGCCAGGGCAGTCCGATCGTGCCGCTGCTGATCCGGTCGGCGCTCACCAGCGAGGTGGTGTTGGGTCAGTCCGGCTTCGCCTACGCCCTGGCGCTGGAGATGATCGTCGTCGTCGCCGTGGTGATGGTGATCTACCACAGGTTGGTGCGACGCACCGCGCGGTGGCTCCGATGAGCTTCGGTGCCAAGCTGTTTCGAGGCGCGCTGTGGGTGTTGTTCGGATTGTTCTTCCTGTTCCCGCTGTATGCGATGGCCGACTTCTCCACGCGCAACCTGATTGCCGGCGGACGAACTCTTCGGGCGTGGGCCAACCTGGTGGCCGACGACGCGCTGTATCAGGCCATCGTGGTCTCGCTGCTGCTTGCGGTGTTTACCGTGTTTGCGGTGTTGGTGATCCTGCTGCCCACGATGATCTGGGTGCGCCTTCGCGCACAGTGGGCCACCGGTGTGGTGGAGTTTCTGTGCCTGCTGCCGTTGACGATTCCGGCGTTGGTCATCGTCGTCGGCCTGCGCAACGTGTACCTGTGGGTCACGTACCTGTTCGGGGAATCCGCGTTGACGCTGACATTCGTATACCTCGTGTTGGTGTTCCCGTTCGCCTACCGTGCGCTGGACGCGGCGCTGTCGTCGATCGATCTGCCGACGCTCACCGAGGCCGCGCGCTCGCTCGGCGCCGGATGGACGACGACGATTCTGCATGTCGTGGTGCCCAACATCTGGTCGGGCATCCTGTCCGCGGCGTTCATCTCGATCGCCGTCGTGCTCGGCGAGTACACGATCGCCTCGCTCAGCGGGTACCAGACGTTGCCGGTGCAGATCGTGGCGATCGGCAAGTCCGACGGCCCGACCTCGGTGGCGGCGTCGTTGGCCGTGCTGCTACTCGGTTTCGGTCTCCTGCTTGCACTTTCGCTTGTCACCCGCGGGCGCCGTGGCGTGCGAGGAGTCGCGCCATGACCGCCGGAGTCGCCGTCGAACTCAACGACCTTACGCGTGTGTACGGGTCGGTGAAGGCGCTCGACGGGCTGACCCTGCACATCGAACCGGGCGAGCTGGTCGCGTTGCTCGGACCGTCCGGCTGCGGCAAGACCACCGCGCTGCGCATCCTCGCCGGCCTGGATCGAGCCACCTCGGGGACGGTGTCGGTCGACGGGCGGGATCTGAGCGGGATTCCGGCGAACAAGCGCGACATGGGCATGGTGTTTCAGGCCTACAGCCTCTTCCCGCACCTCACGGTGCTCGACAACATCGCGTTCGGGTTGAAGATGCGTCGAAAGTCGAAGCGCGAGCGGCTATCTCGGGCGGCCGACATGATCGACTTGGTCGGGCTGTCCGCACACACCCACAAGTTCGCAAGCGAGTTGTCGGGTGGACAGCAACAGCGCGTCGCGCTGGCCCGCGCCCTGGCCGTCCAGCCGCGCGTGCTGCTGCTCGACGAACCGCTTTCGGCGTTGGACGCCAAGGTCCGCTCACAGTTGCGTGACGAGATCCGCCGCGTGCAGTCCGAAGTCGGCACGACGACGCTGTTCGTCACCCACGACCAGGAGGAGGCGCTCGCCGTCGCCGACCGTGTCGCGGTCATGAGCCACGGCAAGCTCGAACAAGTGGCGGCGCCCGCGGACCTCTACGCCAACCCGGCGACGCCGTTCGTCGCGGACTTCGTCGGGCTGAACAACAAAGTGCCGGCGATGATCTCCGGCGGTCGCGCGCATCTGCTCGGCACGTCGGTGCCGACGCTGCCTGGGTCGGTGGCTTCCGGCTCGGGCCTGGCGATGGTGCGGCCGGAATCGGTCATGGTGACCGCGGACCCGGCCGGCACGTCGACGGTCAGCTCGGTGGTGTTCCTCGGTCCGTCGTCCCGCGTCCATCTGACGCTGCCCGACGGCGTGCCGGTCAGCGCGCAGATGGCCAGTTCGGCCGCCCGCGCCTTCGCGCCGGGGGACGCCGTGACGGTCGGTGTCCAGGCCGACGGCGTCCTGGTGGTCCCTGCCTGAGCGCGAACGTGGCGCAGTCGGGCTAGACGTCCTTGACCGGCTCGATGCCCAGGTCGCGGTATGTCACCAGCGCGGCGAACGGCACATTGCGAGCGGCGAAGCGCTTGGCCGCGATGTCCCCGCGGTCCACCATCGGGATCACCCCGGTGACGACCGCCCCCGCCGCGGTCACGCGGTCGAACGCGATCTCCGTCGAGCCACCGGTGCTGATCACGTCGTCGACGAGCAGCACCCGGGTGCCCGCCTGCAGCCGCGTGCCCTCGATCCACTGCTCGCGGCCCCGCTGCTTCTGTTCCTTGCGGACCGAGAACCAGGCCTTGCCGGTCACCATCGCGACGCCGTGCGCCAACGGGTCCGCCCCCATGGTGAGGCCGCCGACCGCGTCGAACTCGATGCCGCGGCTGTCGGCCAACTCCGCGACCGCCCGGCTGACGATCGCCAACCGCTCGCCGGTGTCGATCGCGTATTTGCCGTCGATGTAGTCGTGGGACAGCTGGCCGCTGGCCAATTTGAACGGCTCCTCGCGACGTTCGTGACCGCGGGTGGCGATCAGGTCGAACGCCGCTTGCCAGGAGGCCGGTCGCCCGGCGGCTGCAGACATACCCGCAATCGTATTTCAGTCCCGACGCGCCAGCCGCGTCAGCTCCACGGCGGCCGAACGCAATTCGCCGATGGAATCGATCGGCGCGCGGTAGCCGATCCGGGTGTAGGCCATGCCGCGGTCGGTGGTGATCCGTAGGTCCAGGCCGTACCGGTCGACGCTCGTGCAGGTCGCCGCCGTGGTGTCCGGGTAGCCGCCGAGGACTTTGGCCATCGCGACCAGCGCGTCGGCGTGGTCGGCGTTGAGGTGTTCGATAGCGCCGGCCGCCAGCGGCTGCACCGGATCGGGCTGCGCCGCGGCGTAGGCCTCACCCGTCGCCGAGTCCATGCGGCCGTACCCACCGACCCAGCGCACGCGGTGCACCCGCAGCACCCACAGCGTGAAGTCGCTGTAGTCGATGTAGTACTTCGCGGCCGCGACGGCCGACAGGTGCGCCTCCCGCGCGGCGGCCAACTCGTCGCCGACGGGTCGCTCCGCCACGCCCGCGAGCGTGATCCGACCGCTGGCCAGCGGGTCGGTTTCCGAATCCGGCGCGACGATCGCGATGCTGGCCCGCGGATCCTTCAGGAGGTTGCGGCCGTGCTCGGCGAGGTTGGACACGCACAGCACCGGGGCGCCGTCGAGCAGGCCGTACGTCACGAACGACGCCCACGGGTCGCCGTCGGAGGTCAGCGTCGCGAGTGTTCCGGTGTTGGTGGACGCGGCGATCGTGCGGGCTTCCTCGGCCGCCGACGGCCGGGACGCGTTGACCACCTCCGTCAGCGGCGGAGGAGTCGACGGTGCGTCGCCGGGGTCGCCGTGATCACGTGTTGCCACGCCGGAACGATACCGAAGCGATCGCCCGTAGCCGCCTCGAGCCTCAGCCGCCGAGCGCTGCGATCAGGTCTTTGATCCGGGTGGTTTCTTCCTCGGTGGCGGGTTCCTCCGCCTCCACGGCTTCGATCAGATCCCTGCGCAGTCCGACGCCGTTGGCCGCCTCCTTGCTCGACAGCTTCGCGTGCACCCGCGCGACATAGAGTCGCTGGCCGAGCGTGGCGTTCGGTCCCGTCGCGGCGTTCTCCATCAACTCGTCGTAGCGCTTGCGGACCCCGCTGAGCGCGACGATGACCGACGGTGTCGGGCGGCTGCGACCCGCCGCCTCCGTCAGCGAGCCTTGCAACTTGCGCAGGCCCGCGAGGATGACGCCGGCCCGCTCCGAGAACTCCGGGTCGCTGTGGCCGGGAAGCGCTTCGATGGCGGCGTCGTACATGTGCATCGCCGCATCGGCCATCCCGACAATTACCGGAGCTTCACCGTCGTTCGGCGTCGAATCAGCCACAGCACCCACTTCGTTCGGAGATCAAGATCACAAGACGTCGAAAACCGTAGCTTGTCTCCTTCGCCGATTCAACCGTTCCGAATGGGTTCGACGCCGCCGACCCTGAACGAATCCGCAGGCACCCCGGCGCACGGATCTACGGCGATTCGATTCTTCGCGACGTGGGTAGGTTGGAGACCGTATGGATCAACGCAGCGGTGTCAGAGCATCCGACGCATCCGCCGACCACGACCCGGCGGAGGGTAGTCACGTCGAGGACGGTGTCGTCGAGCACCCCACCGCCGAAGACTTCGGCCACGCCCGGGTGCTGCCCGAGGACCGCACGTGGTTCAAGCGTGCCGTTTTCTACGAGGTGCTGGTGCGCGCGTTCTACGACTCGAACTCCGACGGCATCGGCGATCTGTGCGGGCTGACCGAACAACTCGACTACGTGAAGTGGCTTGGGGTGGACTGTCTTTGGCTGCCCCCGTTCTACGATTCGCCGCTACGCGACGGCGGCTACGACATCCGCGACTTCTACAAGGTGCTGCCGGAGTTCGGCACCGTCGACGACTTCGTCGATCTGCTCGACGCAGCGCACCGCCGGGGTATCCGGGTCATCACCGATCTCGTCATGAACCACACGTCCGACTCGCACGCATGGTTTCAGGAGTCACGCAGGGACCCGGACGGGCCGTACGGCGACTTCTATGTGTGGAGCGACACCAGCGACAAGTACAAGGACGCCCGGATCATCTTCGTCGACACCGAGGAGTCGAACTGGACCTTCGACCCGGTGCGGCGCCAGTTCTACTGGCACCGGTTCTTCAGCCATCAGCCCGACCTCAACTACGACAACCCCGCCGTCCAGGAGGCGATGCTCGACGTCCTGCGGTTCTGGCTCGACATCGGCATCGACGGCTTCCGGTTGGATGCGGTGCCGTACCTGTTCGAGCGAGAGGGCACCAACTGCGAGAACCTGCCCGAGACGCACGCGTTCCTCAAGCACTGCCGCAAGGTGATCGACGACGAGTACCCGGGCCGCGTGCTGTTGGCCGAGGCGAATCAGTGGCCGGCCGACGTGGTCGAGTACTTCGGCGACCCCGACACCGGCGGCGACGAATGCCACATGGCGTTCCACTTCCCGTTGATGCCGCGCATCTTCATGGCGGTCCGGCGCGAATCGCGGTTCCCGATCTCCGAAATTCTGGCGCAGACGCCCGACATCCCGGAGATGGCGCAGTGGGGCATCTTCCTTCGCAACCACGACGAGTTGACGTTGGAGATGGTCACCGACGAAGAGCGCGACTACATGTACGCCGAGTACGCCAAGGATCCGCGGATGAAGGCCAACGTCGGGATCCGGCGACGGCTGGCGCCGCTACTGGACAACGACCGCAATCAGATGGAGTTGTTCACCGCGCTGCTGTTGTCGCTGCCCGGTTCGCCGGTGCTGTACTACGGCGACGAGATCGGCATGGGCGACATCATCTGGCTCGGCGACCGCGATGCCGTGCGCACCCCGATGCAGTGGACGCCCGACCGCAACGCCGGCTTCTCCACCGCGACGCCCGGCCGGGTCTATCTGCCGCCGAACCAGGATGCGATCTACGGCTATCAAGCGGTCAACGTCGAAGCCCAGCGCGACATCTCGAACTCGCTGTTGAACTGGACCCGCACCATGCTCACCGTGCGCAGCCGCCACGACGCGTTCGCGATCGGCAGCTTCCACGAGTTGGGGGGCTCGAACCCCTCCGTGCTCACCTATGTCCGCGAGATCGAGAAGGACAGCGGCGAAAAGGACATCGTGCTGTGCGTCAACAACCTGTCCCGTTTCCCGCAGCCCATCGAGATGAATCTGCAGCACTACAACGGGTACACGCCTATCGAGATGACCGGGTACGTTGAGTTCCCCCGCATCGGCCAGTTGCCCTACCTGCTGACCCTGCCCGGTCACGGGTTCTACTGGTTCTCGCTGAAGGCGCCCAGCCCGGAGCTTGGAGAACAGTGATGTCCCTGCCGTTCGACGAATGGCTGCCCCACCAGCGGTGGTATGCCGGGCGCAGCCGCGAGTTGGCGTCCGTTCGGGAGGCCGCGCGCGTTGCGTTGCGCGACGATCTGGACCTCATGCTGCTCGACGTGTCCTACACCGACGGCTCGAGTGAGCGATATCAAGTGGTGGTGCGCTGGAATACCGGACCTATCGAGGAGTACGCGGAGGTCGCGACGATCGGGACGGACGGCGACCGCACTGCCTACGACGCGCTCTACGAGCCCGACGCCGCGCTGTTCCTGCTGTCGCTCATCGACTCGTCGGCGACGGTGGGCTCCGGCGAGAACACAGTGCGCTTCGTCAAGGAGCCCGACGTCGAGTTACCGCTGGACGCCGCACCGCGGGTGTCGGCGGCCGAACAGAGCAACACCAGCGTGGTGTTCGAGGAGGAGGCGATCCTCAAGCTGTTCCGCCGCATCACGCCCGGGACGAACCCCGACATCGAGTTGAACCGCGTGCTGGCGCGCGCCGGCAACCCGCATGTGGCGCGGCTGCTCGGCTCTTTCGAGACGACTTGGCCAGTGGACGGGCACGGCGAGCCGTGCGCGCTGGGCATGGTCACGGAGTTCGCGGCGACCTCGGCCGAGGGCTGGGACATGGCGACCGCGAGCACCCGCGACCTGTTCGCCGAAGGTGACCTGTACGCCGACGAGGTGGGCGGCGACTTCGCCGGGGAGTCCTACCGGCTCGGCGAGGCGGTCGCGTCGGTGCATGCGACGCTGGCCGACGAACTGGGCACGGAGACCGCGCTGTTCCCGGCCGACACGGCGTTGGAGCGGTTGGCGTCGGCGGCCAAGTCGGTACCCGCCCTCGAGCAGTACGCGCCGCTGATCGAGGAGCGATACCGCAAGCTTTCCGAGGAGACCATCAGGGTTCAGCGCATCCACGGCGACCTGCATCTCGGTCAGGTGCTGCGCATCCCCGAGGGTTGGCTGCTGATCGACTTCGAAGGCGAGCCCGGCCAGCCGCTCGAGGAACGTCGTCGCCCCGACTCGCCGTTGCGCGATGTGGCCGGGCTGCTGCGGTCCTACGAGTACGCCGCCTACCAGCGGCTGATGGAACAGTCCACCGACGAGGACCACGACCGTCAGCTCGGGGCGCGGGCAAGGGAGTGGGTGGACCGCAACGCCGCATCGTTCTGCGACGGCTACGCCGAAGTGTCCGGCGCGGATCCGCGCGATTCCGGGCAGCTGCTGGCGGCCTACGAATTGGACAAGGCGGTCTACGAGGCCGCATACGAGGCGCGCTTCCGGCCGAGTTGGTTGCCGATCCCGCTGAAGTCGATCGCCCGGATCGTCGGCTGACGCGCCGGCGCCGGCCCGGCGTTTAGCGTCAAGGCAGGCGGGCAACCGAACTAATGTGAACGCGAATCCGGACCCAGGTACTTCACCCAACGACGGTGGCGGCGTCGGCGACACGCTGCGCCCGACGGAGGCGTTCGACTCCGATGACGTGCGCAACGACGACGGCGATGAAACCGTCGATCCGCCAGATCATTGGCGCGAGGCGGACAAGGTCAATGCCGACGGCGAGATCGACGAGACTCTCGACGAGAAACTCGCCGCCGAGGAGCCCGATGTGGCCGAGCGGCCGACCGACGAGGGCGTGCAGATGGACCGCGTCAATCCGGACGACCACGGCACCGACGAGGGCCAGATCAGTGGGACGCCCGAGGACGGCGATTCGTTCTTCCCCGTCGTCGAATAGCCCTCTAGGCCATCGGCGCCTGCAGCACCACCACTGAACGGGCTTCGACGGTGATGGCGGAGCCGGCGTTGAGCGGCTTTGGCTCCGACTCGTCGGCCGGATCCTTGCCGGTGTTGATCACCGGAATCCACGCCGGCCCGAACTGTTCACCGGGCAGCGTGAAGTCGATGGCCTCGTGGTGGGCGTTGAAGCACAGCACGAACGAGTCGTCGACCACCCGCTGACCGCGGACGTCGCGGTCGGGGATCCCGTTGCCGTTGAGGTAGACCGCGATCGTCTTGGCGAAACCGCTCTCCCAGTCCTCGTCGCTCATCTCGGAACCGTCAGGTGCGAACCAGGCGATGTCGGGCAGCCGCTCACCCCCGCGCTGCCGCACGGGGCGGCCGGAGAAGAACCGGCGCCGACGGAATATCGGGTGACCCGAGCGCAGGGCCGACACCGTGCGGGTGAAGTCCATCAGGTCGGCGTCGGCGGTGGCCCAGTCGATCCAGGACAGCTCGTTGTCCTGGCAGTAGACGTTGTTGTTGCCCTGCTGCGTGCGGCCGAGTTCGTCGCCGTGCGCAATCATCGGCACGCCCTGCGACAGCAGCAGCGTGGTGAGGAAATTGCGTTGTTGCCGGGCTCGCAGGGCGTTGACCTCCGGATCGTCGGTGGGCCCTTCGACGCCGCAGTTCCAGGACCGGTTGTGGCTCTCGCCGTCGCGGTTGTCCTCGCCGTTGGCGTCGTTGTGTTTCTCGTTGTAGGACACCAGATCCCGCAGTGTGAAGCCGTCGTGGGCGACGACGAAGTTGATGGATGCGACTGGACGTCGGCCGGTCTGCTCGTAGAGGTCCGACGAACCGGTGAGCCGGGAGGCGAACTCGTCGATGGTCGCCGACTCGCCGCGCCAGTAGTCGCGAACGGTGTCGCGGTACTTGCCGTTCCACTCCGTCCACTGCGGCGGGAAGCCGCCGACCTGATAGCCGCCGGGGCCGACGTCCCACGGCTCGGCGATCAGCTTGACCTGGCTGACCGTCGGATCCTGTTGCACGAGTTCGAAAAACGTCGCCAGCCGGTCGACGTCGTAGAACTCCCGGGCCAGCGTCGAGGCGAGGTCGAACCGGAACCCGTCGACGTGCATCTCGGTGACCCAGTACCGCAGTGAATCCATGATCAGCTGCAGCGCATGCGGGTGGCCGACGTTCAGGCTGTTGCCCGTGCCGGTGTAATCCATGTAGTAGCGCTTGTCGTCGTCGACGAGCCGGTAGTACGCGGAGTTGTCGATACCGCGGAACGACAGGGTCGGCCCCAGATGATTGCCCTCGGCGGTGTGGTTGTAGACCACGTCGAGGATCACCTCGATGTCGGCTTCGTGCAGCGCGCGCACCATCGCCTTGAACTCCTGCACCTGACCACCCGGGTTGGGGTTGGAGCTGTACTTGGAATCCGGTGCGAGGAAAGCGATGGTGTTGTAGCCCCAGTAGTTGGACAGGCCCTTGTCGACCAGGGTGGAGTCGTTGGCGAAGTGGTGCACCGGCATCAACTCGATCGCGGTCACGCCCAGCGACTTGAGGTGCTCGATGATGACCGGATGGCCCACCGCGGCGTAGGTGCCGCGGATCTGTTCGGGGATGTCGGGATGCGTTTGCGTCAGGCCCTTTACGTGCGCCTCGTAGATGATCGAATCGGCGTACTCGTGGCCCGGCGGCCGGTCCACGCCCCAGTCGAAGTACGGGTTGATCACGACGCACTTCGGCATGTTGGGCGCCGAGTCGTCGTCGTTGCGGCTGTCGGGGTCACCGAAGTTGTAGCTGAACAGCGACTGGCCCCAGTCGAATTGGCCGTCGATGGCCTTCGCATACGGGTCGATCAGCAGCTTGTTCGGATTGCACCTATGCCCCGCGGCCGGCTCATACGCGCCGTGTACCCGGTATCCGTAGCGCTGGCCGGGCTCGATGTTCGGGATGAAGCCATGCCACACGAACGCGTCGACCTCGGGCAGCGTGACCCGGGTCTCGGTGCCGTCAGCGTCGAACAGACACAGCTCGACCTTTTCGGCGGCTTCGCTGAACACCGCGAAGTTGGTGCCGAAGCCGTCATAGGTGGCGCCCAGCGGGTAGGCCTTGCCCGGCCAGATCTCCACGGGGGCGGCTTGGGCGGTGGCGGCTTGGGTCAATGCACACTCCAGACGACGAACGAACAGACCAACGGAACCATACGGGTGTGCCCGGTGAGGCAACATCACAACCAAATCGCATCGAAGTTCGCCAGCGCAGGAGAACATGTGTCCAGCCGTCCCGACCTGCCCACTTATCGGACGTTGGTGACCGACGTCGATGATGGTGTGGCAACTGTCACGCTCAACCGGCCGCGGCAGCGCAATGCGGTCGGCGACGGCATGCGCGAAGAACTGGCCGACGCCTACCGAAGGTTGGACCGTGACGATCGGGTCCGCGTCGTCGTGCTCACCGGGACGCCGCCCGCTTTCTGCGCTGGCGCCGACCTCGGGTCCGGCGAGGACACCTTCGCCGCGCCAGGTGCGGGCTTCAGCGCCGCGGGCGTCGACGTGCCCGCTTGGGCGCTGGCTAAACCCGTCATCGCGGCTGTCAACGGGCACGCCATCGGGCTCGGACTCACCCTGGCCTTGCAGTGCGATATCCGCATTTTCGCGGCCGATGCGCGCTACGGCGTGGTGCAGGTGCGGCGCGGCGTCGTCGGAGACGCCTGTTCACATTGGGTGCTGCCGCGGTTGATCGGCATTGCGCGGGCCGCCGAAATCCTGTTGACCGGTGCGGTTTTCGACGGCCACCGAGCTGTCGAGCTGGGGGTGGCCAACAGGGTGCTGCCGGCCGAGGAGGTGTTGCCTGCGGCATTGGAGGTCGCGCACGACATCGCGACGAACAGCGCGCCGATGTCGGTGGCGGCCAGCAAGCGGCTGCTGTGGGACTCGTTCGACCTCGACCGCGCTGCGGTGGGCGTGCGCGAGACGGCCATCCACGTCGCGCTCATGGGCCATGACGACGCGAGGGAAGGTGTGCGTGCCTACCTGCAGCGGCGGGCGCCGTCGTGGACGGGCAGGCCGGTCGATCCGACGGCCGGCTAGGCGATTTCGACGCCCGCCTTGCGTAGGTCGGCGACGGCCTGCTCGGTCGACTCTGGCGCGACACCGGCCGTCAGGTCGAGCAGCACCCGGGTGGCGAAGCCGTTGGCCGCGGCGTCGGCGGCGGTCGCCTTGACGCAGTGGTCGGTCGCGATGCCGACCACGTCCACCTCGTCGACCCCGCGCTGGCGCAGCCAGTCGGCCAGCGAGGTGCCGTCGTCGTCGGTGCCTTCGAACCCGCTGTAGGCTGCCGAATACTCGCCCTTGGTGAAGACCGCCTCGACCGCGTCGAATTGGAAGTGCGGGTGGAAGTCGGCGCCGGCAGTGCCGACCACGCAATGCCGCGGCCAGGACGTGACGAAATCCGGGCTTTCGGAGAAATGGTCGCCGGGATCGACGTGAAAGTCCTTGGTGGCCACAACATGTGCGTAGTCGCTCTCGCCGGCGAGCAACTCGCTGATGGCCCCTGCGACGTCGCTGCCGCCGGTGACGGCCAGCGAGCCGCCCTCGCAGAAGTCGTTCTGGACGTCGACGATGATGAGCGCCTTCATCCTTCCGACGCTACCCGCCGAACAGCAGGTACAGCCCGGTGAACGTGTAGCCCACCATGACCAGCATCATCGCGAGTTGTCCGGTGAGTTGATAGCCGGACGGCAGGATCCGCAGCGCGCGGTCGTGCGCCGCGACCACGCCGGCGATGTGACCGGCGACGACGAACCCGACCTTGAGGCTCGAGAGAACCGTCGGATGTTGGGACAGGAAGTAGCTGACCTCGGCGTTGCCTATACCGAGGAGGTTCCAGCCGCGGCCCAGCGGATCGGCCAACAGGATGATGGTCTGCTGTCCACGCTCGATCAGATACGTCAGATAGTGGGCGAACACATATCCGATGACGATCGGGATCAGCGAATGCGCCATCAGGCCGGGCAGTCGGCGGCGACGGTCGCGGTCGACACCGCCGGTGGCGATCGACGCGAGCCAGAACGTGCAGGCGACGATCGCGGCGAACGAGAGCAGGCCGGCGGTTCTGATGAGGGTTGCCGTGAACTCTGACGAGGAGTTGTCGTCGACGAAGTTTCGCCACGCCGGCATCGCCGAGAAGCTGTCGAACGCAGTCGATCCCAGGAGCACGGCGACGGCCGCAACGGTGCCCGGGCGCACCGGCAGCGACGGAAGGTGGTCGAACGGGTTGCCGATCGCGATCCGGCCGGTGTCGGGGTCGCGACGAAAGGGCGACAGCCGTGACGCCACCACGCTGTACACTTCGAACGGGTCGGCCCGCGCGCACCACCGCTCACCGAAGCAGAGCGCACCGGCGAGAGTGACGCCGAGGTAGATCAGCAGCCAGATCCGAATGGCGGTAAGCGAACCCGGTTCGGGGCTGGCCAGTTCCAGCCAGACGAACGCGAACAGGCCGAAGACCGCCGGCCAGTACCCCAGCCACGCGGGGTAGGCCAGGCCCAGCGAACGACTGCCCAACAGCCGAAGCACCGCCCGCACCGGCGATATCGCCCGCCACACGGGCCCGATGACCAGCGACACCGCCACCAGACCCACCCACAACAAGACGTAGAACACGCCGGGTAGCGGGTTCCTCTCGTCCTGGGGACCCGCGACCGCGGCGATGCCCACCCACACCGCGAACGCCAAGCCTGCGAGCGCGACAATCCACCGGGTCACCGGCGCGTCCACCACCGTCGACACCCAACGGGGAAGGGGTCGAACGGAATTCGTCGGATCGAACCGCGGCTTCCGCCAAGCGAGCGCGACCACCGCGAACGTGAACGTCAACGCCCACGCCCCACCGATCAGCGCATAGGTGAAAGGGATCGGCAGATCGGTCGAACCGCCGAGACCGTGGGCCAGTACGGAAACCGACGGCCCCGGCATCACTGCTGAACTTGGACGGTGGCGACGACGCGGTTCAGCTCATGCAGTTCGATCTCGACGTTGCCCGGCACCTCCACGGTGAACTGGAACTGTTGGCCGGGCTTGGGCGCCACCTCGAACGTGTGCTCAGGCACCGAGTGCACGTGAAGCTCGTCGGCCGCGTCGCTGTTGACCCGCAGCACAATCGGCTCGTTCACCTTGCCCTGCGCCTGCGCGTTGGTGGGGGTGACGTTGCCGCCCTCAATCGTGATGTCGATGGTGAGCCGATCCGGTGGTCGCTGCTGATCGGGCATGTCCGACGGGCTCACCGTCGGCTGCGCCGGACTGCCCGCTTCGGTCTCGGTGCTCTGCGAGCCGCCGCATCCGGCGGCCAGGAGCGTCACAGCGGTCACGATGCCTATTGCGGATCGTCGGCGCAGTGTCGGTGTCACGGTGTCCCTTCGTCGGTCGGTCGGGTTTCGCGTTTGCGCCGGTTCTTCACCGCGATGTACACCACCACCCCGGCGACCACGATCGCCGGGGCGAAAGCGGGCACCGCAAGCCACACCGGATGGTCGGCCAGAATCACAACATCTGTGCCGTCCGGGTCGCCGATCATGCTTGGGCGGTCGGCTGTAGTTCTGCTTCGCTGCCGGACGGTTCGCTGTTGTTGATCCGGCCGCCACCCCAGGTGACGCCCGCGACCATTGCGAGGCTGCAGACCAGCACAATCAGGCAGCCGATCAGCCACAGCGACTGGGGGATGTCCGGGCTGCGCTCACGCTGCAGGATCGTGATCTCGGCGACGAAGGGACGTGTCATCGACGCCTCGGCGGGCACCTCTTCGGCGCCGATCCCCGGATCGCCCGCCAGGTAGATCGGCACCGCGGCCAGCGTGCGCCCGTCGTGCACGCGCAGCAACGTCTTCCACGTACCGGACACCGGCATCGGTTCGGTGGAGCGATAGTGCCCCGGCCCCACCTGTTCGAGGTGGTCGATGAAGATGCCGCGGTCGTTGGGCAATTCGCCCTGCCACCCGAGCACGGAAACCCAGTTAGGATCGTCACTCACCAGGTTTGCGGGCGTGATCTGCACGTCCGCGGTCACGTATCGTTCCCCTTCGGCGTTCGGGACCTCGGTGAGAGTGATTGCCGCCGAGGCACTTTCGGGGACGTCATAGCGAAGTCCGTTGGCCGTTGCGCCGCCGATCGCCAACACCGTCAGCACGACGAGGCCGACCCCGACGGCGCGGCGGGGTAGCCGCTGCGAGGTCAACACCATGCCGACCATCGCGCCGCAGGCGCCGACGAGCACCGCGACCGGCACCGCCATGGCCAATGCTTCCGGCCAGATGCTGGTGGGCCACGGCAAGTGATAGACGGCGTTGATCCAAAGCGATTCCAGCCACAGTCCCACGGTGCCAATACCCAGGCCGGCGACCAGACCGAACACCAGAGGCCGCTTCAACAGAGGGGTCAGTGCCAGGAGTTCGACGACCACTGCCGCCCCGAGATAGAGCGGGAACCAGTTGATCGGCGCATCGAGGATGGGACCGACCGCAAGCGCGACCAGGCCGCGCAACCCGATCGCGATGATCGCAGCGATCAGGGCCGCGCCTCGGCCCATGTAGATGCGGGCGGCCACCAGTGCCAGCGCCGCGGCGGCGGCGATCAGCATGGGCTGGAACACCTGCCGGAACTGCGGCACGCCGAAGTCGAATTCGATCTGGTAGACGGACGCGCCGATGAGCACGCCGGCGAACGCCAGGTACTGCACGAACTTGAGGCCGATGCCGTCGGGTGGGGTGTCCTCCGTCCGGACGCGCTGGCCTTCCTTCTCCAGGTACAGCGCGGCCAACGTGGAAAAGCCCGCGCCGCCGATCATCATCAGGTGCGTGGGTCCCCACAGCGTGACGTCCTGGCCGAAGATGCGGTGCCAGATGTCGTCGAGCGGGAAACCCATCAGCGCGTAGAGCCCGCAACCGGCCATCACGATCCCGCCGACCGGGGCGTACCAGTCGTCGGTGATGCGCACGGCGGACGGGCCGGGCCGGTCATACGGCAGCACCATCGCGGTGCAGCCCGCGACGAAGATGCCGAACAGGCCGATCAGGATGAAGTAGTGCGCCGGATTGGCCAGCGCCCCGTCGTCACGGCCGTTGCCGATGTGCAGGCTGACGTCCCAGATGAAGCCGAACAGGGCGCAGATGATCGACGCGATGAACAACGCGATCGGCAGGGCCACCCACGACGGGCGCTTGAACCGCCGTCCGGACCAGTCGCCGAGGCGAGCCAACCAGGTGATCTTGTGGTTGCGGTGCATCCAGCCGATCCACAACAGCAATGCCGCGACCACCGCGCCGGCGACCGAGAGGCCGATCACTTCGTTGAGCGCGGCACCACCGCCCTCGTCCTGCGCGATAAACGAAATTTCCGCACTTCCCGTCATCTGCCCACCTGCTGACTGTCGGAGGAAACTTCTTACTCGTCGGTAATGTTGCCAGAAGCCACCGACCCGAAACCAGAGGTATCAGGTGGCGACGACGCGGATTGTCTCAAGCGAGGTGTCTGCCGCATCGGGAATGTTCATGCCCGCTTTCAACCCGGTTCGTAGGTAGTCGAGGACCGCGTCGTTCAGCAGTTCGCCGGGGACGACCGCCGGGATACCCGGCGGATACGGGGTGATCTGCTCCGCGCAGACGCGCCCGCTCGCCTTCTCGATCGGCACCTCCTCGACCGGCCCGAAGAACGCGTCACGAGGCAGTTCGACGGTTTCCAATTCGATCTCCTCGGGCGACGGCAGGTGCATCGGCGGGGGCGGATCGAAGTGGTTGGCCTGCTTGCGCCACGCCCACAGCGCGTCGAGCAACCGTTCCGCGCTGGCCTTGTTGTCGGCGAACGACATGGTCGCCAGGATGCGCCGGTGGTCGCTCATGCCGACGTCGAGTTGCTTGTGTTCACGCAGCCAGTCGTGCGCCTGGTAGCCGGACGTGCCGGTGGCGGAGACGTCGATCAGGATCTGCATGCGATCGAGGGCGTGGGACGCTTCTTTGCCGAGCAGTTCGTCCTCCATCACCGCGACGTCGGGGATGAGCTCGATGTCCTGGCGTAGCTGACGCGCGAGTCCCAGTGCGTCGCCGAGCAATTCGCGGCCGCATTCGACCATCTGCCGGCGCCAGCCGTCCATCGCGGCATAGATCAACACGTTCGGGCTGGTAGTCATCAGTAGGTCCGCGCACGCCGAGAGGCGGTCCTGGTCGACGAGGTCGCCCTGCAGATGAAAGACCGAGCCCTGCTCGAAACCGGCGCCCATCTTGTGCACGCTCACCACGCAGACGTCGGCCCCGGCGTCCATCGCCCAGGTCGGCAGGTCTTCATGGAACGGCAGGTGTGCACCCCAGGCCTCGTCGACGATCAGCGGCTTGCCGCGTTCGTGGCAGACCTCGGCGATTTCGGACAGG
The DNA here is from genome assembly GCF_001499855.1 of Mycobacterium sp. GA-0227b. Classification (GTDB taxonomy): domain Bacteria; phylum Actinomycetota; class Actinomycetes; order Mycobacteriales; family Mycobacteriaceae; genus Mycobacterium. Next base: position 2,081 of record NZ_LQIK01000001.1, on the reverse strand, counting down.
TTTGTGCAGGTGCCATACGCGCTGGGGCTGACGACGAGGGCTCCGGCTGCGTCGGGATGACGGTCCCAGGCGTCGCGGAAGTCCTGCGCCGACGGTGGATGGCTGAAGTGGCGCTGGGCGTCCCAGCGCGGGGTGACCCATTGCGGCTGGACGCCGGAGAAGATGAGGCCGGCGACGATGGATTTGTGGCTGTCGCGTGGGACGAGCAGCCCGCCGTCCCCGCCGGCGACGGCCATCATCGCGGCCTTCACGGAGAGTGAACTACCGCAGGTGGAGAACCAGGCGACCTCGGCGCCGACTGCTTCGGCCATCAGGTCTTCGGCGTGCTGGAGGTATTTGTTGCTGCTGCGACGGTCGTCGAGTCCGCCGTTGGCGAGCAGGTCGTCGGCGAAGGCTTCACGGCCGAGCACCTCGAGAACGCGGGCGTCGGTGCCGCGCCCCTGCCGGTGACCCGGCGGGGTGAAGCCGTAGCGGTTGCGTTTTCGGTAGTCGACCAGCGCGTCGAGCAGCGGTGCTTCTGATTGATCCATGTGGCTCACGGCTTGAGGATCACCTTGACCATGCCGTCCTCCTTCTTCTGGAAGCTTGCATAAGCCTCGGGTGCGGCGTCCAGCGGAAGCCGGTGGGTGGCGAACTGCTCGAGGCGTAGCGGGTCCTCGGCGGTCAGCAGCGGCATGATGTCGGGCACCCACTTCTTGACGTTGGCCTGGCCCATCCGCAGCTGAATCTGCTTGTCGAACAACGTCATCATGTTGATGGGATCGGCGGCGCCGCCGTAGACCCCGGACAGAGAGATGGTGCCGCCGCGGCGGACCAGGGAGATGGCGGAGTTCAACGCGGCGAGCCGGTCGACGCCGGCATTCTTCATCACCACGCGGCCAATCGGCGAGGGCAGGAACCCGCTGGCGGTCTGCATGGTTTCGGCGACGGGCGAACCGTGCGCTTCCATTCCGACGGCGTCGATGACGGAGTCGGCGCCGCGGCCGTCGGTCTGGCTCTTGACGACCTCTTCGGCGTTGTCGGTGCGCAGGTCGATGATTTCGTCGCAGTAGGCGCGGGCGCGTGAGATTCGTTCGTCGACCAGATCGACGCCGATCACCTTGCAGCCCTTGCGATGCGCCGCGATACGGCAGGCCATCGAGCCGATCGGTCCCAGGCCGAGGACGACGAGGGTGCCGCCGTCGGGCACCGCGGCGTACTCGACGGCCTGCCATGCGGTGGGCAGCACATCGGAGAGGTAGACGTAGCGGTCGTCGGGCCCGTCCTCGGGCACCTTGATGTGGGTGTACTGAGCCTGCGGGACGCGCAGATACTCCGCCTGTCCGCCGGCGACTTCGCCGTAGAGCTTGGAGTAGCCGAACAGTGCGGCGCCGGTGCCTTGATCGCGGTTCTGCGTGGTCTCGCATTGACTCTGCAGGCCGTGGTCGCACATGAAGCAGTGCCCACAGGAGATGTTGAACGGGATCACGACGCGGTCGCCGGGTTGCAGACCGTTGACCCCACGGCCGACCTCTTCCACGATGCCCATCGCTTCGTGGCCGAGGATGTCGCCGGGAGTCATGAAGGCGCCGAGCACTTCGTAGAGGTGCAGGTCCGAGCCGCAGATGTTGGTGCTGGTGACCCGGATGATCGCGTCGGTCGGTTCCTTGATCGCGGGATCGGGCACGTCGTCGACGGACACCTTCCGCCGACCGTGCCACGTCACTGCTCGCATGGGGGCCTCCTGATTGTCTGGAGGAGGCGTGCCCGCTGGGGTGGCTGTCTAATCCTGCGGGTCAGGAGGTGTCAGACGGCGGCTGGCTGACGCTTCGAACGATGCCCGCGGACGCCGCGCGATCGAGCGAACGGCGGTCCAGCGCGCGGCGGTCTGGCCAACGGCGATCTAGCGGGCTGTCGGGTGCGCAGCGACTTACATGCTGCGGTGATCTGGCCATGCGCTGACTCAGGCCGAACTCTGTTGAGCCTCAACTGGTTTATCGTTGACGCGGCGTTACGGACGGCCGTGGTGGCGGGTTCAGTTGGGTGGTGGTGGGGGTTGGGGTTCGAAGGGGTTGTACCACCACCAGTCGGGGCGTTCACCG